>NZ_CP031062.1:727500-4642500 GCF_008274865.1 Bacillus sp. AR4-2 | reverse complement strand
ATCGTGAAGGCTGAGCTGTGATGGGGAAGCTCCTTATGGAGCGAAGTCTTTGATTCCCCGCTGCCAAGAAAAGCTTCTAGCGAGATAAAAGGTGCCTGTACCGCAAACCGACACAGGTAGGCGAGGAGAGAATCCTAAGGTGTGCGAGAGAACTCTGGTTAAGGAACTCGGCAAAATGACCCCGTAACTTCGGGAGAAGGGGTGCTTTCTTAACGGAAAGCCGCAGTGAATAGGCCCAAGCGACTGTTTAGCAAAAACACAGCTCTCTGCGAAGCCGTAAGGCGAAGTATAGGGGGTGACACCTGCCCGGTGCTGGAAGGTTAAGGAGAGGGGTTAGCGTAAGCGAAGCTCTGAACTGAAGCCCCAGTAAACGGCGGCCGTAACTATAACGGTCCTAAGGTAGCGAAATTCCTTGTCGGGTAAGTTCCGACCCGCACGAAAGGTGTAACGATTTGGGCACTGTCTCAACCAGAGACTCGGTGAAATTATAGTACCTGTGAAGATGCAGGTTACCCGCGACAGGACGGAAAGACCCCGTGGAGCTTTACTGTAGCCTGATATTGAATTTTGGTACAGTTTGTACAGGATAGGCGGGAGCCATTGAAACCGGAGCGCTAGCTTCGGTGGAGGCGCTGGTGGGATACCGCCCTGACTGTATTGAAATTCTAACCTACGGGTCTTATCGACCCGGGAGACAGTGTCAGGTGGGCAGTTTGACTGGGGCGGTCGCCTCCTAAAGTGTAACGGAGGCGCCCAAAGGTTCCCTCAGAATGGTTGGAAATCATTCGTAGAGTGCAAAGGCATAAGGGAGCTTGACTGCGAGACCTACAAGTCGAGCAGGGACGAAAGTCGGGCTTAGTGATCCGGTGGTTCCGCATGGAAGGGCCATCGCTCAACGGATAAAAGCTACCCCGGGGATAACAGGCTTATCTCCCCCAAGAGTCCACATCGACGGGGAGGTTTGGCACCTCGATGTCGGCTCATCGCATCCTGGGGCTGTAGTCGGTCCCAAGGGTTGGGCTGTTCGCCCATTAAAGCGGTACGCGAGCTGGGTTCAGAACGTCGTGAGACAGTTCGGTCCCTATCCGTCGTGGGCGTAGGAAATTTGAGAGGAGCTGTCCTTAGTACGAGAGGACCGGGATGGACGCACCGCTGGTGTACCAGTTGTTCTGCCAAGGGCATAGCTGGGTAGCTATGTGCGGAAGGGATAAGTGCTGAAAGCATCTAAGCATGAAGCCCCCCTCAAGATGAGATTTCCCATAGCGTAAGCTAGTAAGATCCCTGAAAGATGATCAGGTTGATAGGTTCGAGGTGGAAGCATGGTGACATGTGGAGCTGACGAATACTAATAGATCGAGGACTTAACCATATAATATGAAGCAATGTTATCTAGTTTTGAAAGAATATAAAAAACTTGTTGACTTTCAAAAGTAAATGAGTTACAATAATTCTTGTCTTAAATGAATACAGTCTGGTAATGATGGCAGAGAGGTCACACCCGTTCCCATACCGAACACGGAAGTTAAGCTCTCTAGCGCCGATGGTAGTTGGGACCTTGTCCCTGTGAGAGTAGGACGTTGCCAGGCAAATGGAGGATTAGCTCAGCTGGGAGAGCACCTGCCTTACAAGCAGGGGGTCGGCGGTTCGATCCCGTCATCCTCCACCATTTAGCCGACTTAGCTCAATTGGTAGAGCAACTGACTTGTAATCAGTAGGTTGGGGGTTCAAGTCCTCTAGTCGGCACCAGAAATCATGGCGGTTGTGGCGAAGTGGTTAACGCACCGGATTGTGGCTCCGGCATTCGTGGGTTCGATTCCCATCAGTCGCCCCATTTTTCTTAAATAAATTAATATGCGGGTGTGGCGGAATTGGCAGACGCACCAGACTTAGGATCTGGCGCCTTTGGCGTGGGGGTTCGACTCCCTTCACCCGCACTTTTAATTAAATAACTCATACATGTCTTGCGGAAGTAGTTCAGTGGTAGAATACAACCTTGCCAAGGTTGGGGTCGCGGGTTCGAATCCCGTCTTCCGCTCCAATTTTCAATATGACATGCCGGGGTGGCGGAACAGGCAGACGCACAGGACTTAAAATCCTGCGGTGGGTGACCACCGTGCGGGTTCGACCCCCGCCCTCGGCACCATATGCGCCCGTAGCTCAATTGGATAGAGCGTTTGACTACGGATCAAGAGGTTAGGGGTTCGACTCCTCTCGGGCGCGCTTTTATTAACGGGAAGTGGCTCAGCTTGGTAGAGCACCTGGTTTGGGACCAGGGGGTCGCAGGTTCAAATCCTGTCTTCCCGATATTCCTAAAAAACATGGGGCCTTAGCTCAGCTGGGAGAGCGCCTGCCTTGCACGCAGGAGGTCAGCGGTTCGATCCCGCTAGGCTCCATTTATATTAATATCATTTATGGCGGTGTAGCTCAGCTGGCTAGAGCGTACGGTTCATACCCGTGAGGTCGGGGGTTCGATCCCCTCCGCCGCTACCATAAAGGACCTTTAGCTCAGCTGGTTAGAGCAGACGGCTCATAACCGTCCGGTCGTAGGTTCGAGTCCTACAAGGTCCACCATTAGACGTATATATCTCGGAGGTATACCCAAGTTCGGCTGAAGGGATCGGTCTTGAAAACCGACAGGCGGCGAGAGTCGCGCGGGGGTTCGAATCCCTCTACCTCCTCCATTTTTTCTAAAGTAAATATTTTATCATCGCGGGGTGGAGCAGCACGGTAGCTCGTCGGGCTCATAACCCGAAGGTCGCAGGTTCAAATCCTGTCCCCGCAACCAAATGGTCCCGTGGTGTAGTGGTTAACATGCCTGCCTGTCACGCAGGAGATCGCCGGTTCGACCCCGGTCGGGACCGCCATTTTACATAAAGGCTCGGTAGCTCAGTCGGTAGAGCAGAGGACTGAAAATCCTCGTGTCGGCGGTTCGATTCCGTCCCGAGCCACCATTTTGAAGTCGCAAGCCGACTTAGCTCAATTGGTAGAGCAACTGACTTGTAATCAGTAGGTTGGGGGTTCAAGTCCTCTAGTCGGCACCACTTTCAAAATGAGCCATTAGCTCAGTTGGTAGAGCATCTGACTTTTAATCAGAGGGTCGAAGGTTCGAGTCCTTCATGGCTCACCATTTACAATTTAATGCGGGTGTAGTTTAGTGGTAAAACAAGAGCCTTCCAAGCTCTGGTCGAGAGTTCGATTCTCTTCACCCGCTTTTCAATTATGGGCCTATAGCTCAGCTGGTTAGAGCGCACGCCTGATAAGCGTGAGGTCGATGGTTCGAGTCCATTTAGGCCCACCATAATTGTTCCGCAGTAGCTCAGTGGTAGAGCTATCGGCTGTTAACCGATCGGTCGTAGGTTCGAGTCCTACCTGCGGAGCCATATTTATAGAGAAGTACCCAAGTGGCTCAAGGGGCTCCCCTGCTAAGGGAGTAGATCGCGAACGCGGTGCGAGGGTTCGAATCCCTTCTTCTCTGCCAGAACTGGCCCGTTGGTCAAGTGGTTAAGACACCGCCCTTTCACGGCGGTAACACGGGTTCGAATCCCGTACGGGTCATACTAAAAGAGATAGCATAATCTGCTATCTCTTTTTTGTTGTTTATAAATATAGAAAAAGCTATGCCAGATTATAAATAATAAATTAAAAAAGTTATATTAATTTAAATAGGATTACCTTTTCTTATACAGAAGAAGAGGTAATCCTATTTTTGAATATGTTTTAACTCTCTGCTGAATGCCCATCCGGTTTCATAACAGCATGACTATATGCGGTAAAGAGTTTTGTATCCTAAAAGTGCAATAGTTAAGGCAAGACCTCCTGCTATAATAGCCAAACTAAACCCTGCACGAGCTCCAAATGTATCAATAACTAAACCAGCTACTGCTGATCCTAGAGAGACTCCAATACCAAGTCCTGTAATTGCCCAAGTCATTCCTTCGGTTATTTTTGATTCAGGTACGATTTTTTCCACTAGTCCCATAGTAATAATCATAGTAGGAGCGACAGATAGCCCTGCAAAGAAAACAATAACTATTAGCCAAGCGATAGTGTTTACGAAAACTAGTGGCAGCATTGTTATCATGGATAGTGTGACTGCTATTAAAAATTGATTATAGGGTGGAGTACGGAGTTTAAGGGTACCGAAAATAAGACCTGCCAGGCATGAACCGATTGCATAGACGGAAAGCACAAAGCTAGCAGCTACTGCGTTTCCTTGATGCTCAGCAAAAGCTACACTAACTACATCTATTGTGCCAAATATAGTACCTATAGCGATGAGTGTAAATACTAGTACTCGTAATGAACCAATTTTAAATACTGTTCCTTTATCTGTAATGTCGTGGGGATGTACGGGCGGTTCTGTACTTTTTTGAATGGTAAACAGGCATACTCCGATTGTAAGAAAAACAGATGATAAAAGTGGCCCTGCTTCTGGGAAGAACATAACACTTAAACTGACGGATAACACAGGACCAATTATGAAGCAAATTTCGTCGACGACCGATTCAAATGAGAATGCTGTATGCAATTTATGGGATCCACGGTATAGTTTAGTCCACCGTGCACGTACCATGGCCGACATGTTTGGCATACAACCTGCACATAAGGCAGATAGAAATAACGTCCAATAAGGCGCTTCATATTTTGTACATAGGAGTAAGAGAATCGTAAAGAAAACACTGATACCTGTAGTCGGAAGAAGGATGCGAGATTGCCCTAAATGATCGGCCATACGAGAGATATGAGGAGCTAGTAAAGCTGATGATAATGTAAAGGTGGCTGCAACGGCTCCAGCAAGCCAATAGTCACCACGTAATTGAGATAACATTGTAACAATACCAATGCCCATCATTGATATGGGCATACGAGCTATAAATCCTGCTAATGAGAATCCTTTTGTACCAGGAGCACTGAAAATCTCACGATAGGAATTAAACATAATAATCACCAAAGTATTTGACGTTTACATATACATTCTTCATTCTTTTAACTCCTCCTCTGTTTCATTAATACTTCTATAAAAAGGGGGCAGTGAGTCAATGTAGGATATGAGTAAGAAGTTATATTATCTTGTGAGATAGAAAACATTGACATACGGTGCGTATGTCAATTGAAATGTTTTATCTCTGGATAGAGGGCTGACGTTCAAAGGATTTCTTCTTTTACATAGAGAACGATACTATAATGGGATTCATTTTGAATAAAGGGAATAAATAGATGTAGGAGGAAAAGATGGTTAGAAAAACAAGAGCAGAAATGATTATTGAAACACGTGCTAAATTGCTGAGTGCAGCAAGAGAGGCTTTTGGAACAATTGGATATGTAAACACATCTATGGATGATTTTACAGCATCTGTCGGTTTAACCCGTGGTGCAATTTATCATCATTTTGGTGATAAAAAAGGATTGTTAGAAGCGGTTGTAAAAGAAATTGACATGGAAATGGATAATAAATTAGGGAAAGTATCGGATGAGGCGGAAGGGGAATGGGAAGGATTTGTTGGGCGCTGTCGTGCTTATTTAACGATGGCACTTAATCCAGAAATTCAGCGAATCGTACTTCGTGATGCACCAGCAGTATTAGGAACTAGTTATTATCAATCATCACAGTCACAATGTTTAGTGACGATGGCGGAGATGCTTCAGCAACTAATGAATAATTGTATTATTGAAAAGACGGACTGTGAAGCTTTAGCAAGGTTCATAAATGGTGGACTAGTGGATCTCGCTTGTTGGATCGCAAATTCTGAAGATGCAGAGGCACAGTTGTCTAAAGCTTTGCATAGCCTATCACTTATATTGAATGGTTTATTATTAGAAAAGAATGCATGATTTTAGCTAATATTTTTTTATTAATATACGGTAATGGTTAAAAGGGAGGTGATAATGTGATTACATTTTTTGTGAATATTAGGATTTTGATTATAGAAAGTAAATTTAGTTGCAGGGAAGAATCAAATCACATTATTTTTATTCACAATCTAAAGAAAACGCCTCCATTGAGATTGATTTCATACTTGATTTAATAACTTTACACTCTATGTGAAAAAGTTCACAAATAGGTCATAATTTGTGAACTTTTTCACAATAATACGTGCTACAATATGAATGTAAAGAAGTTAAACAACATTAAATTAGTATTTTAATTAATTACTTAAACAATCATAAAAAATATATGTGAACAATAGAGAGGGGAAATTACCATGAAAAAAGGTATCAATCGTGTAGTATTAGTAGGAACAGGAGCTGTAGGTTGTAGTTACGCTTACTCAATGATCAACCAAGGTGTAGCTGAAGAATTCGTATTAGTAGATGTTAATGAAGCAAAAGCAGAAGGGGAAGCAATGGACTTAAGCCATGCGGTACCATTCTCTCCATCACCAACAAAAGTTTGGAGCGGTAGCTATGCAGATTGTAAAGATGCAGATTTAGTTGTTATCACTGCTGGGTTACCACAAAAGCCAGGTGAAACTCGTTTAGACTTAGTTGAGAAAAATACAAAGATCTTTAAACAAATCGTTCGTGGCATTATGGATAGCGGATTCGATGGAATCTTCTTAATCGCAACTAACCCAGTTGATATTTTAACTTACGTAACTTGGAAAGAATCTGGTTTACCGAAAGAGCGCGTAATCGGTTCTGGTACTACTTTAGACTCTGCTCGTTTCCGTTACATGTTAGGTGACTACTTAGATGTAGATCCACGCAACGTTCATGCTTACATCGTTGGTGAACACGGTGATACTGAACTTCCAGTATGGAGCCACGCTACTATCGGTGTACAAAAACTAGAAACAATCTTAGCTAACAATGAACAGTACAAACAAGAAGACTTAGATAAAATCTTCGAAAATGTACGTGATGCAGCTTACCATATCATCGAGCGTAAAGGTGCAACTTACTACGGAATCGGTATGTCACTACTTCGTGTAACTAAAGCAATCTTAAACAACGAGAACAGCGTATTAACTGTATCTGCATACCTTGAAGGCCAATACGGTGAGAAAGATGCTTACGTAGGTGTTCCAGCTGTAATTAACCGCGAAGGTGTACGTGAAATCGTAGAGCTTGAGTTAAATGAAGAAGAAAAAGCGAAGTTCGCTCATTCTGTAAAAGTATTAAAAGAAACAATGGCACCAGTACTATAATAATTGCTAAATCATTCAGGGGCGGGACACTGCTTCCTACCTCTAAATTCATATAATTTAATATAAATTCCTTTTCCGGTTTCCCTTGTATATCCCCAATATACCCCTTTTGCTGGATCAGGGTCGTTTATAGAAAAAAGCACTCTACTTTAAGTAGAGTGCTCTTTATTATCCCGCATTAACGGGCAGTAAGATCCCCACCTCAAAATGCAGCGAAAGCAAAGAAGTTAGTTTGGTGATCAACTGCCCGTAAAAGCCCGATTGGTTCAACTAATAATCAGTGGGGGATGAACACCCCACACTGATTAAAGTTTCACTTTATCATTTTTTAGGCGTTAATCCTAATTTCTTTAAAATATCTGCCAGTGTACCGCTTTTGGATTTTTCTACAGGTGTTTGTGATTTAGATGCATCTGGACCTTTTTTCAAGAAGTTCTTTTCGACGAAGCGAATATCTTTTTCATCGACAATCCCATCTTTATTAAGGTCTCCGTCTTTTACAGTTAGTCCTTTTTTACCATAGTTGCTAGCGATAATTTCAGCATCTCTAATATCGATTACTTTATCAGCATTTACATCGCCGGCAAGGTTTTCGTCAGGTCTTGCATAATAATATTGGCCAAGCAGCTTACCGTCTTTTTCAGTACCAAGTTTCGTTGTTAGGCGGCTTGTTAAATGTCCTGGCACCTCTACATATAAGTTATAGTCGCGTTTATTAACTGGAAGTCCATTTAGTTTGAAGTATCCGTATTTATCTAGTGAGCCTTCAAACTTATGACGATAAGAATCAGTCGCATATACTTTTACGCCAAGCTTTGTATAATCGAACTTTTCATCTAAATATCCACGTTCATTTAAGAATGCACCAGGCTTAATATTTCCTTCTACTAGTGAGTTTAAGGACATTACTGAGAATGATTGATCTTGAAGGACACGCATTCTATTTGGCTCTGTTTCTCCTGGTTTCCAGTATACAAACACTGGTAACTCTAATTGAGCATTTGCTTCATAAAACTCATCGTTTTCTACTTTGAACGTTACATCAATGAACGGGAAATCACCATCTAGTCCAGCGAAGTTTTTGTCATCGATAGCACCGCCAACTGTAACAGAGCCTGCTTCTAGCTTCGGTTCATTTACTTTTGCTGTTACCCTTTTTTCAGAAAGGAGTTTTTCAAAAGCAGGATTCAATTTCGCATTTGCAAATTTGAAGTTCTTTTCTAGGAATTTTACGTTAAATTCCCCAGCAACAAATTGTTTCACATGTTTGGCGTTTAGCGTCACAGTGAATTCATCACCTTTATATACTTCTTTTTTATCATAGCTAGTTTTCGCATATTGAGCTCCTTGCGGGATAAACCAATAGTTATTTACACCGCTTGGATAGTCAGCTCCTGCAGTTGCATAATCGAAAATATATACCCCTGTGTTCATTGGACCTTCCACTTTAAAGGATTCAGGAGTAATGCCAACTTTAAAGTCACCGTTTGCATTAATAGGTAAAAACTTATGCAAGTATGGAGAATAGTCATAATACATCACTCCGTTTGCTTCTTGCGTAATGTTTAATCCTTTTCCTTTTAAGTAGTCAACATTCGAATCATACACATTTCCTTTAATCCATAATGCCTTTTTACCGTCTTCTACTGTATAGTTTTCTTCATTTAATTCATAAATACCAGGTTTTAATCCAGTTAATTTTACTTCTGGCGGTGTATTATCAATTACGACATAATCACCTTTCACACGTGCTTTACCATCTTTATCATAGCCAACAAATTCAATTGTGTAATCGCCTTCTGGTAAGTCGATTTTCTCATCACCAATTGGTTTTGCAGGATCATTTGTGAAAGGATATACTCTGCCGTTAAAGAATGAATCTAAGTAGTAATACACATCCGTTTTTAGTCCGCTTGTGTTTAATGTTCCAATGAAGCCAAGCGCTTTATTTGTTTTTGAATCCTTCACGATAAGATCTAACGTCTCAAGGTCGCTATTTAATTGGAATGCTCCGTGTAAATACGATTCACGATATGGATTGAATTTAGATGTATCAGTTGAAATGGCTTTTCTTGATAAAAAAGCATTTTCAATACCAGGCTCTGATACACGAATAGAGAATGGTATTTGATACGTTTCTTCTTTATTTTTCGTATTTGTAATATGAATATATCCTTCATATCGGCCTTGCTTCACGCCAGCTGGAATATTAATTTTTGCTTCAACCTCATCTGATTTTCCAGCATCAACAGTAATTGTTTCTGCAATAGAAACTTTTACACCATTTGCGGTAGCGTCGTTAATGGAAGGAGAAGCTGGTGTATAAGAAATTTCTGTTTTAAATTCTTTCTTCTCTTGTTTATTATGATTAGCTACTTTTATATTTCGTTTTTGTTCAAGAGCTTCACCTTCTTTTTGATAGAACTTCCCGAATGCAATGGATCCGGTTTCTTCTGGTACTTCAATTACTTCATCATTTACAACTGTTTTTGTTGTATCTAGCACTTTAAAACTTGTTTCCGTATGAACGGAGTTGTATGCATCTACTCGTCCAGCTCCAACTTCATATACGGAATACTTTTCTTTTAAATCATCAGCTGTGTTCATAAGAGACGCCTTTACATCGAATGGAGAGTATTCTGGGTGTTCTTGTAAAATAAGAGCAGCAACGCCCGCGATATGAGGAGAAGCCATAGATGTTCCTTGCATACGCTCATAGGAAACGTCATAGTTTTCGCCCTCTTGTGGGTCATTAATATATTCAGGTACTGTTGAAAGTACAGCAACACCAGGCGCTGTAATATCTGGTTTAATATCATCATTTGATGTAACAGGACCGCGTGAGCTAAAGTCTGCAAGATGATCGCCTTCTGTTTGAATATAACTAAGTTCGTCAAAAGTAAAGGATGTATTACCTTGTTCGATTTGAGCTTTTAGTTTTTCACCGTCTTCTTTCGTTAGGCGGAATGCTGGAATGTATTTTGTGCTTTCGCCAACGTAGAAAGGAATTTCTCCGTCCACATTGTTATAAATAATAACGGCCTTTGCGCCAGCTTGTTTTGCGTTAGCAATTTTTTCATCAAATGACAGTGTACCACGTGCAATGAGAGCGATTTTTCCTTTTACATCTTTTTTACTAAACTCGTCAGGCGTACCAATTCCTACAGATTCAATAGATAGAGATTGTCCTTTGAAATCCTCTATTTTATCAGTGAAATTTTTGCCGAATAAAATTAAGTTAGGAAATTGTAATTGTCCCGCATGACCTGATAGTTTTGGCAAGGAAATAGAGCTATCACTTGCTCCAACCGTAATAGCAAATGGAGAAGCACCTGGTGATCCGAGTGTTGATGGATTTGGTCCAGAGTTACCAGCAGCAACGACTGTAACAACGCCTGAAAGCATTGCATTATTAACAGCGATAGATGTTGGATCGAGTGGATTGTTGCTATCGTCACCTAACGATAAGTTAATAACATTCATACCGTCAGAAATAGATTTATCGATTGCAGCAATAATACCAGAACTATCTCCGCTTCCGTATGGACCGAGTACACGATAGTTATACAGTTCAATGCCAGGTGCAACGCCTTTTACTGCGGAATCTGATGTATTTTTCTTTTGAGCAGAAACGATACCTGCTACGTGAGTACCGTGGGCGGTGTAGAAGGAAGAACCACGGCTATCAAATTCAGGAGCACCAGATTGTTGCCATTCTGAATAAGTAGTTTCCATTGGATCTGCATCGTTATTAATAAAGTCCCAACCCTTTACTGAGTTTGGGTCTACTTTGCTAGAGTCCTCACCAGGTTTTGCGCGATAGCCTTTATATACGTCTTTTAAGTCAGGGTGATTGTAATCAATACCCGTATCTAATACACCAACTTTAATTCCTTTTCCGGTAATGCCTTCACTATGTAACTTATCGACCCCAATTTGTGGAATACTATCGGTTAGTTTTTGAGGTGCTTTTTGCTCTGCTTGTTTTGGTAAATTTAATTTCACTTCGTAATCTTTCCAAATGCGTTTTACAACGCCAATTCGTAACAATTCTTCCACTGTATTTGCCGGTAACGTCAGCGCAACACCATTTATCGCATGCTTATAAGAACGTTTAATTTGTACAGACTGGAAGTTTCCAGATTTTACTGATGGGCTGAATTGATAAAGACGTTTTAGTCCTTTTTCGAATTCTTCATGTTCTTGATCAATACGTGCTTTTATATTTTCAGGAGCAGACTGTAATCCTTTTTCTTTTTGTTTTAATTCATTAATTTTTACTGGCGCAGTTTGAAATTCTACAATGATATTTACTGGTTCAGAACTACTTGTATTAATATCTGGCGAAATCGTAAAGCCAGGATTGGCATCTAACGTTTGTAATGCCTGACGCTGTTCTTTAGAAAGTTTTGATAGTAAAGACTGGGCGTTTGAAGAGTCAATTTGGTTAATAGGATTTTCAGCAAGTACATTGAACGGAAGGGCAGTTGAAAACAGAAAGCCAGCCGTTACAATTCCGGTAACAAAACGATTTTTCTTTTTCATGTATAAGCCTCCGATAATTTATATTTTAAAAATTATTTCTCCACGCCTGGTGTTTGCTCAGCATGGAATGTCCAGTTTAGCTGCAGGGAATCACCTTGAAATTTATTTTGATCTTGGTTGTTATCTTCAAATGAGAAGAGGACGTGTAAGTAATCTGTTTCACCAGATTTAATACCATCTATTAAGTTATGACGTTCTAGAGACGTAGCGACATTTTCAGGTTTCATAGTTTTTAATTGTGATAGTTTTGTTTCCCACAAAATCTCATGATCATCGTTTGGATTAGATGGCTGTCCATCATTTACTAGAAACTTGACGATAATGTGATCACCTAAATCTTCACCGTCATTATTTTGCTTTGCATCTGTAACTTCATATGATGTTTCAAGTGCTACTTTTGCGATATCCAATGTACCTTTATTTTCAAGCTTGAAGTTCCTTTCAATAAAATCACCTGGTTTTAAATCTTTCACATTAACGATTACACTTGGATTAATAGAAAGATCTAGTGTTCCAGCTTGAAATGAGTTACTTGATGTTTCTGAATCACTGAAATAGGCGAATACACCGCCGAATGTAAGGGATAAGCCAAGTGAAGCGGTGATAACTCCCATTCCTACTTTTTGTTTTAATGACATAAGAAAGCCTCCTAGTTAAATTTGTATAGCAACCGTTCGCAACAAGGATAAACGAGTAAACATAGTAGTCCGCTATGAATTGTGGTTACGAAAGATCGATGTTCTTCATTGAGAACAAGTATATGCTTATAAATTTCGCATTTCAATAAAATTGTGACAAAAAATATTGAGAAACATTTTTTTATGACAGATTATTTTGTTTTGATTTTAAGTGAAAAATAGCATGAAAAATAGGATAAACATAATAAAATAAAGGTTGAGAAAAAATAATTGGTAAAAATATAGAAGAATAATAAAGCGTTTTCAATGAATATTCGTCAAAATTCGATATTTTACACGGAAATGTGAAGGAAAACTAACATTTTTAAGAAAAAAACGAATGTTTTTTATAAATTAACAAGGATATTGCAGTTTTTCGCAGAAATAGTTAAAGTATAAAAAATTCTGTCATCTAAGTGAGGTGAGCATATTGAGTGTAATAAATTGTGAAGAAGTGAAACGAGATGAGTTTCATACAGAAAAGTACTATGAAAGTTATAATATCTTTGGCGCACATGTTGTGACGGAAGATGAGATTCAAGGAGTACGATTTACAGTGTGGGCTCCTCATGCGAAAGCAATGAGTGTTGTTGGAGATTTTAATGAGTGGGATTATGAGCAACATAAAATGCTACAAGTGACAGAAGAAGGCATTTGGTCCTTGTTTATACCGCATATTGAAGAAGGAGAAATATATAAATATGCGATTGAAACGTTGGCTGGTGACGTCATTTTAAAGGCAGATCCGTATGCTGTATATGCAGAAGTAAGACCGAATACGGCATCTGTAGTTTTTGATATAAAGGGATATGAATGGAATGATAAAAACTGGATTCGTAAGAAAAAGAAAAAATCGATTTATAAAGAAGCGATGACAGTTTATGAATTACATTTTGGTTCTTGGAAAAAGAAAGAAGATGGAACGCTGTACTCTTACAGGGAAATGGCAGAAGAACTCATTTCGTATGTGGTGGAACATCAATTTACACATATTGAAATTATGCCGCTTGTTGAGCATCCATATGATCGTTCTTGGGGATATCAAGGAACGGGATATTATGCAGCGACGAGTAGATTTGGTACACCGCATGATTTAATGTATTTTGTCGACGAATGTCATAAATATGGAATCGGTGTCATTTTAGATTGGGTGCCGGGGCATTTTTGTAAAGATGCTCACGGTTTATATTTGTTTGATGGTACACCGACCTATGAATATAAAGATAAAGATGTACAAGAAAATCCAGTATGGGGAACTGTCAATTTTGATTTAGGAAAGAGAGAGGTACGTAATTTCTTAATTTCAAATGCGTTATTTTGGATGAGATATTTCCATATTGATGGTTTCAGAGTTGATGCAGTTGCGAACATGTTGTACTGGAATAAAGAAGGACAAGAGCAAAGTAATGAGCATGCTGTTTCATTTTTAAGAGAGTTAAATGAAGCAGTGTTTGCAGAGGATGAAGATTTTCTTATGACGGCAGAAGATTCAACAGCTTGGCCACTTGTAACAACTCCAACGTATGAAGGTGGGCTTGGATTCAATTACAAATGGAATATGGGCTGGATGAATGACGTGCTGAAATATATGGAGTGTGCGCCTGAATATAGGAAACACATTCATGAGAAAATGACGTTTTCTTTGCTATATGCGTACTCTGAAAACTTCATATTACCGCTTTCTCATGATGAAGTCGTTCATGGGAAAAAATCGTTATTAAATAAAATGCCAGGTGATTACTGGGATAAGTTTGCTCAGCTTCGTTTATTATATGGATATTTCTTTACTCACCCAGGAAAGAAATTACTTTTCATGGGAGGGGAATTCGGACAGTTTGATGAGTGGAAAGACCTTGAAGATTTAGATTGGAATTTACATGATTTTGAAATGCATCGTTATATGCATGATTACTTTAAAGAGCTCATAGCATTGTATAAGCGCTCAAAACCACTTTGGCAGCTTGATCATTCGCCTGAAGGTTTTCAGTGGATTGATGCTAATAATAACGAGCAAAGTATTTTCTCGTTTATCCGTCAAGGGGATAAACAAGAGGATGCGTTAGTTATCGTATGTAATTTTACGAAAGCTACATATGAAAACTATAAAGTAGGTGTACCAGATTTCGAGTATTATAACGAGATTTTAAACAGTGATGCACAGCAATATGGCGGTTCGGGGCAAGTGAATAAGAAACGTCTTAAGACGTTTCTAGAACCGTACCATAATCAAGCAGCACATGTAGAGATTACAATTCCACCATTTGGCGTATCCATATTACGACCAGTGAAGACGAGAAAGGGGAGCAAAAAACAAGATGGCTCAAAAACAAAAGTGCGTAGCAATGTTACTAGCAGGGGGAAAAGGTAGTCGTTTAAGTGCATTAACAAAAAATTTAGCCAAGCCAGCTGTTCCATTTGGTGGTAAATATCGCATTATTGATTTTACGCTAAGTAACTGTGCGAATTCTGGTATTGAAACGGTTGGGATTTTAACGCAATATCAACCACTCGAACTTCATAATTATATCGGAATCGGAAATGCGTGGGATTTAGACCGAGTAAACGGTGGAGTCACAGTATTACCTCCTTATGCGGAGTCTTCAGGGGTTAAGTGGTATACAGGTACGGCAAGTGCCATTTATCAAAACTTAAACTATTTAAGTCAATATGAACCAGAGTATGTTCTTATTTTATCAGGCGACCATATTTATAAAATGGATTACAGTAAGATGCTAGATTACCATATTGAGAAAGAATCGGATGTATCCATTTCTGTTATTGAAGTACCTTGGGATGAAGCGAGTCGCTTTGGCATTATGAATACGAATGAAGAGATGGAGATTGTTGAGTTTGAAGAGAAACCACAATTTCCAAGAAGTAATCTTGCATCAATGGGAATCTATATTTTTAATTGGTCAATTTTGAAAGAGTATTTAGAGATGGATGCAAGAAACCCTGAATCTAGTAACGATTTCGGAAAAGACGTACTTCCGCTTTTATTGGATGAAGGGAAGAAGTTAATGGCGTATCCGTTTGAAGGATATTGGAAAGATGTTGGAACGGTGAAGAGCTTATGGGAAGCGAATATGGATTTGCTTCGCGATGAAACATCACTGAATTTAAACGATCGTAATTGGCGTATTTACTCTGTCAATCCAAACGAACCGCCTCAATATATTGCTGAAAAGGCGAAAGTAGAAGAATCGCTTATTAACGAAGGGTGCGTCATTGAAGGGGACGTGAAGCATTCTGTTTTATTCCAAGGAGTGACGGTGGAAGAAGGAAGTATGGTGATTGATTCTGTCGTTATGCCAGGGGCTAAGATTGGTAAAAATGTTGTGATTGAAAGAGCGATTGTTGGATCAGAAATGGTTATTGAAGATGGAACAGTCATTCGTCCAGAAAAGAATGTTGACGATGTAGTATTAATTGCTGAAGGGAAATAGAAAAGGGGGATGAAATGAATGGGAGAAAAAATGTTAGGAATTATTAATGCAACGGGAAGTTTTCCTTCCTTAAAGAAAGTAACAGGGCATCGTTCACTAGCGGCGTTACCGTTTGGGGGCCGTTATCGACTCATTGATTTCATGCTTTCAAATATGGTGAATTCTAGTATTCATAGTGTGGCAGTTTTTACAAGCCATAAAAATCGTTCGTTAATGGACCATGTTGGTTCAGGAAAACAGTGGGATTTAGATAGAAAACGAGACGGACTATTTTTATTCCCGCCAAACTGCCAATGTGACCAAGATGAATTTGGGTCTTTTGCACACTTTAGAAGACATATTGATTATTTTCTAAGAAGCAGAGAAGAGTACGTTGTTATTACGAATAGCCATCTCGTAACAGCATTAAATTTTCAAGCGGTGTTAGAGCGACATATACATACGGCAGCTGATATTACAGAAGTTTGCCATGAAGGGGTTTCGCTTCAAACATACGTGTTAAAGAAACAATTATTGTTAGACTTATTTGAGTCATATAAAGGTGTGGAACAATACAGTTTATTTGATGTAGTGAGAGAAAAGCGCGGGAAATCATTACACATTGCTACATATGAACATACTGGATATGTAGCAATTATTGACTCGATTGAAAGTTACTATAAACATAGCTTAGAAATTTTGCAACCTGCTATTTGGAAGCAATTATTTAAGAAAGAAGCACCGATCTTTACGAAAGTAAAAGATGAGCCACCAACTCGTTATTTAAAGGGTGCAGTCGTGAAAAATACAATGATTGCAAATGGCAGTATTATTGAAGGGGAAGTCGAAAACAGTGTTGTTTCCCGTTCAGTTAAAATTGGAAAAGGTTCAAGTATTCGTAACAGTATTATTATGCAAAAGAGCCAAATTGGAGATAACTGTATAATAGACGGTGTTATTATTGATAAAGACGTGAAAATTGGCGACGGTGTCGTATTAAAAGGAAGCGCCGATGAGCCGTATGTTGTAGAAAAAGGAAGCGTACAAAACAGTACGATTAATAGTTATTCCTAAAGAATCAGTGGGGGCTTTTTCCTCCACTGATTAAAGTTTTAATTTAAATGAAAACTCGAAGGGAGGAAGCTGCAAGAGGAGTAATAAAAACTTTTCGCGCAGTGGGACAACAAGTGAATATTTTATTTGCAGTATCAGAATGTGTACCGTTTGTGAAATCGGGAGGATTAGCTGATGTAGCGGGTGCACTCCCAAAAGAGCTAAAAAAATTAGGAGTGGACGTTCGTATTATACTTCCGAATTATAGTCTTATTCCGCAAAAGTTAAGAGATGGATGTACGTTACATAAAGTAATTAACGTCCCTCTTGGGTGGAGAAATCAATATTGTGGAATTTTAAAAGGTGAGCAAGACGGAATTACGTATTACTTAATAGATAATGAATATTATTTTAAGAGAGATTCTCTGTATGGGCATTACGATGACGGAGAGCGTTTTTCTTATTTCTCAAAAGCAGTGTTAGAGTGTATTCCGCACCTTGATTTTGAAGTGGATGTTCTTCATAGCCATGATTGGCATACGGCTATGGTTAATTTCTTACTTCGTGAAAAGTATCAAGATAACCCGTTATATGAGCGTATTAAAACGGTATATACGATTCATAACTTGCAGTTCCAAGGTGTATTTCCTCCTGAAGTGATGTACGACTTGTTAGAGCTTGGTGATGAATATTTTCATAGTGAGCAGCTAGAGTTTTATGGAAACGTAAACTTTATGAAAGGCGGTATTATTGCTTCGGATCAAATTACAGCGGTGAGCCCGACGTATAAAGAAGAAATTCAATATAAATTTTTCGGTGAGAAGTTAGATGGATTACTGCGAAAATATAATGATAAGCTTAGCGGCATTGTAAATGGTATTGATACGAGCGTATATAATCCAGAAACGGATTCGTATATTAAGGCCCAGTATGATGCAGAGTCATTATATGAAAAGAGTGAAAATAAACGCGCCTTGCAGCGTTATTTTGGTTTGCCAGAAAAAGAGGATACACCAATTATTTCAATGGTAACGAGATTAACGAAGCAAAAAGGTCTTGATTTAGTACGTACTGTATTCCGCGAAATAATGGAAGAAGATGTACAATGTATTATTTTAGGTTCAGGTGATTCGGAATATGAGCAATTCTTTGAGTGGATGGCATATGAGTATCCGGAGAAGGTAAAAGTTTATATCGGATTTAATGAAGAATTAGCTCACCAAGTGTATGCGGGAAGCGATTTGTTTTTAATGCCATCGCTGTTTGAACCGTGTGGACTTGGACAACTTATCGCATTAGCATACGGTACAATTCCAATTGTAAGAGAAACAGGTGGGTTAAACGACACGGTACATTCTTATGATGAAGAAACAGGCGAAGGAAATGGTTTCAGTTTCACGAATTTTAATGCACATGACATGCTACATACGATTCATCGTGCAATTGAATTCTATCACGATAAACCAGTGTGGGAGCAGCTTGTAAAACAAGCGATGAATGAAGATTATAGCTGGGAGCAATCGGCTCTTGCTTATAAGGAATTGTATAAAAGTCTCATGGAATAACATGTAGGTGGTGAAAAAATGTTTACTCATGTTGAAAGTTTTAAATCAACTTTTCTAGAAAAGTTAGAGACGATGTATGGTAAAAGTTTTAAAGATTCTACAACTCGTGATCAATATAATACGCTCGGCCATATGGTACGTGAGTATATGAATAGTCAATGGATTGCAACGAACGAGAGTTATCGATCCGGAGAGCAAAAGCAAATGTATTACTTGTCTATTGAGTTTTTGCTTGGACGTTTGCTTGGAAGTAACATCTTGAATTTAGGTATTCGAGATGTATGCGAGCAGGGGTTATCTGAACTAGGAATTTCGTTACAAGAGTTAGAAGAAGTGGAAGCAGATGCAGGCCTTGGTAATGGTGGGCTTGGACGCTTAGCAGCCTGTTTTCTCGATTCACTCGCATCTTTAAACTTACCAGGACACGGCTGTGGAATTCGTTATAAACATGGTTTGTTTGATCAGAAAATTGTTGATGGTTATCAAGTTGAATTTCCAGAACAGTGGCTTCTTCATGAAAACGTATGGGAAGTAAGAAGGTATGATCAAGCTGTAGAAGTAAGTTATTTCGGCAGTGTTGAACCGCTAGAAATTGACGGACGTTTAGAGTTTAGGCATACAAATGCAGAAGTCATTATGGCCGTGCCATATGATGTGCCGGTAGTTGGCTATGAGACGAGTACTGTAAATACACTTAGACTTTGGAATGCTGAACCAGTTCCTTTCCCGCAAAACTGCAAAGATATTTTGAAATATAAGCGTGAAACAGAGGCTGTATCGGAGTTTTTATATCCAGATGATACGCATGATGAGGGAAAAATACTTCGTTTAAAACAACAGTATTTCCTCGTATCAGCAAGTTTGCAAAATATCGTTCGAATGCATAGAGAAAGATATGGTGACCTTCGTCAACTACATGAAAAAATTGCGATCCACATTAACGATACACATCCGGTTTTAGCAATTCCGGAACTGATGCGTATTTTACTAGACGAAGAAAAGTTAGCATGGGAAGAAGCTTGGCACATAACGACGCAGACGATTTCTTATACGAATCATACGACGTTATCAGAAGCGCTCGAAAAGTGGCCAATTCACATTTTTAAACCGTTATTACCGAGAATTTATATGATTATTGAAGAGATTAATGAACGTTTCTGTCATGAACTGTGGGAACAGTATCCGTATGAGTGGGATCGTATTGAAGCAATGGCGATTATTGCACATGACCTTGTGAAAATGGCTCATTTAGCGATTGTCGGTAGCCATAGCGTAAACGGTGTAGCAAAAATTCATACGGAAATATTAAAGCAGCGGGAAATGCGATTGTTTTATGAATTTTATCCAGATAAGTTTAATAATAAGACGAATGGAATTGCTCATAGGCGCTGGCTTATGAAAGCAAATCCACAGTTAACAAATCTCATTTCAGAGGCGATTGGAACGGAGTGGAAGAAAGAACCGATTAAGCTTCAAGAGCTACAATTAGTTCAATATGATGCGAGTTTCCAAGAGAAATTTGCAGAGGTAAAACAAGAGCGTAAAGAGATTTTAGCAGAGCGTATTCATAATACAATGGGGATTACCATTGATCCAAATTCTATTTTTGATGTGCAAGTGAAAAGATTACATGCTTATAAACGACAATTATTAAATGTTCTTCATATTTTATATTTATATAACCGTTTGAAAGAGGATGCTAGTTTTACATTTTATCCGCGTACTTTTATTTTTGGAGCGAAAGCATCACCTGGCTATTATTACGCGAAAAAAATTATTAAATTAATAAATGAACTCGCAAGAAAAGTAAATAATGACCCGTATGTCAGTCAATATATGAAAGTTATCTTTCTAGAAAACTATCGAGTTTCTTTAGCGGAAGATATATTCCCAGCGGCGGATGTAAGTGAACAAATTTCAACGGCGAGTAAAGAAGCATCGGGAACAGGTAATATGAAATTTATGATGAATGGTGCGATTACACTCGGAACGCTAGACGGTGCTAACGTTGAAATAAAAGACCGGGTCGGTGATGATAACTGTTTTATTTTCGGTTTAACGGCCGAAGAGGTTCTTCATTACTATCAAAATGGTGGCTATCGTGCAAGTGATTATTATCACCACAATAGACACATTAAAAAAGTAGTTGATCAATTAACAAATGGTTTCTTTGCACAATCGGGAGCTGAATTTGAAGCGATTTACGATTCTCTCGTGATTCAAAACGATGAATATTTCGTTCTGCGAGATTTTGGTCCATATGCTGAAAGACAAGAGGCTGTCGGTAGAGCTTATGAGAACCGAACGAAGTGGCTAGAAATGTCGATTTTAAATATTGCACAGTCTGGTCATTTTGCGAGCGATCGAACGATTTTGCAGTACAGTAATGAAATTTGGGGTATTGGTAATGCAGTTAAACAGTTTTAAAGAGGTTGCTATATTGGGAGATATATTATCGATTTACCAACCGAAATGGATATTAATAAATAAAACGGGCTTAATAAAATTAAGCTCGTTTTATTTATTTTGCTTAAGAAAGAAATGGAACAGTGGTATATATGATACCTGCCCCATCATACTCTCCTGTCGCAAAGTATGAAAATGTAAAGAAACCTGTAACCGTAAAAATTACAATAAGAAAAAATGCGAAGATAAATTTTAACATGTAAGGTCCCCTCATCCAAAAATAACTTCATACATTATTATAGTATACGAATATTTTATTTCCAATTGTTTACTGGTTAAAAATGAGAAGTCAGACATGTTTTGTATGTTGTAATGGAATGATTATTTGTAATGGATTTTGTGTTTTTTGTAAATGTCATGTTGTGATGGACGTGTGCATACTCCCAATCATGATCATTAAAATTTATGTTTCGGGGAGGGAGAAGTGGGACGACATCGAACAAGTTGACGAAACGAAAGCTACTAGCTACTTGTAATTTATAATAATTTCGAAAAGCGATATCTCCTACTTTTGGAGAAGCGAATGTATAAAGTCCATACTGTGCGAAGGCAGTATTTATACGTGCATCTAATATGTGTAATGTGGCAAGCGCGCCACCTAGACTATGCCCAGTAGCTAGCAGTTTTTTATGTGCTGGCAATGATACGAGCATATCCATAATAGAATCACGACAAGACTCATAAATAGAGAGAAAACCGTTATGGACATTTCCGCCATTTAAAGCATAAGGATAAGGTTTTTGATTGACGAGAGAATCAATAATCCAATCGGGGTCTGTTTGAGTGCCTCTGAAGGCAACAATAATTGTATCCTCAGATTCTAATATAAATCCGAACCATTCTGTTGTTTGAATGGCCTTTCCTTGAAACCCTTGTACATATTGAAAACCATCTGGTATCTCGAAAATGCCATTTTGTTTATATTGTTCATACGTTAACTCACAACAAGAAGCTAACAGTATGGCAGTGTCTTTATCAAAGGATAAAGGAGTACGCATTAAGGTAGCCCTCCTTAAGAAAAGGTATAGTTTAATATATGCGGTGAGGAACTTGATTCATTCTTTTGGAGGTGGGGAATAGCTTGTATCGCTTATCTAAATCGGTGGAGGAAATTATAAGGTCAAAATAAAACAGTGCCTGATAAGGGCACTGTTTACTCTTTTTCATCTCAAGGAATCGACTTTTTTAGTTATTCTTAATGAACTGACGCATGCGTTAGTTGCATAAGTAAGAGGTTTGAAAAAATAGCCTGTATATATTTGAACGATGAATAACTTACCTATTTTCTTGTGTTTGTTTACACTATATACAGAAAAATTTGAAAAACAAAACGTATTATTTATCTGTTTGTTTTTGCTTCTTTTTCAAATATTCCGTACGCAATTTTTCAAGTTGCTGCTTTTTATCAAATTTGGCAGGTTTCTGTTTTTCATGGAACTTTGCCACAGCTACCTGACTTTTGGAATCCAATTGATATTTTCCCACTTTGTTCACCTACTTTTCTTGTCTCTAAAGAGAATCTATTCAACAAATATAATATACCTTATTTTCCTGAAGTAAACCTTATTACTTTATTTTAACTGCTTTTTCTCGTTTGTAGACGTAAATTAAAACACCCTTTCACTACATTACTGCAAGCAAGGGTGTTTTAATTTTATTATTTTATTAGTTGATGGCCATGCCTACATAAGGGCACAGTTTACTCTTTCCCATCTAATAAACGACCAAGTCCACCTAATACACTACCTTCGCCAGTACTTTGCGCTGCTGGGCTTGTAAGGCGTGCTGCTAAGCGGCTAAGTGTTAAGGACTGAATCCAAACTGTTCCAGGACCTTCTAATGTTGCGAAGAATAAACCCTCGCCGCCAAATAGAGCTGTTTTTACTTTACCAACGAACTCGACATCATAGTTAATGTCTTTTGTCATAGCAACGAGACAACCTGTATCAATACGAAGTTTCTCACCAGGTTTTAATTCACGTTTATATACAGTTCCACCTGCGTGCATGAAAGCAAGGCCATCACCTTCAAGTTTCTGCATGATGAAACCTTCACCACCGAAGAAACCAGTTCCTATTTTTTTCGTAAATTCAATTCCGATGGAAACACCTTTTGCGGCACAAAGAAAGGCATCTTTTTGACAAACTACTTTTCCTTGATACTCTGTTAAATCTACAGGAATAATTTTACCAGGATAAGGAGCAGCAAATGAGACGTGGCGCTTGCCGTGACCTGTATTTGTAAATACAGTCATAAACATACTTTCGCCTGTAACGAGACGTTTACCAGCGCCCATTAATTTTCCGAATAAACCTCCAGATGGGCCAGAACCATCACCGAAGATTGTTTCCATTTCTATGTAATCTTCCATCATCATCATTGCGCCAGCTTCTGCGATCACGCTCTCTTCTGGATCTAACTCAATTTCAACAAACTGCATATCATCGCCATATAACTTATACTCGATTTCGTGTGCTCTCATTTTTTTCACCTCGTATGTAATAGATACTTATATTGTACAGAATTTAATAGGATTAGAATACTTTAGTTTTGTTAATTTTCAAATAAAGTGGAACCAGCCAAAACTGATTATCAGCTCCCGCCAATCAAGCTGTCCACAAATGGCGGGATAATATATGAATATGGAAATTCAACATTATATTAAAATTATAAAAAAATGGTGGAATGAAAGTGTTCTCATTTGACGTTTTGGATATAGCGTGATATAGTGAAATCACTATTGAGCTACATAATGTGGTACGGAAATAAAGCACGTTGAATTAAAGGCTGTAAGCTTGTTATACATTCATGTCCTTTATATCCACCTTTTCATGTGGATTCATAGTTTCATTTTTATTTAGGAGGTACATGACATGCAAACAGGTAAAGTTAAATGGTTCAACAGCGAAAAAGGTTTCGGTTTCATCGAAGTTGAAGGTGGAGACGATGTATTCGTTCACTTCTCAGCTATCCAAGGTGACGGATTCAAAACTTTAGAAGAAGGTCAAGAAGTTTCTTTCGAAATCGTTGAAGGTAACCGTGGACCACAAGCTGCTAACGTTACAAAAAACTAATTAGCTAGCGATAAAAAGCATTCCGATTTTCGGAATGCTTTTTTTTATTCTTTGGAACTAGATTCATTTGAAGATAATTCACCTTTGAAGGTACGTTCTTCAAAATCATCAAGCATTTGTTCATATTCTTCATGCTCTTCTGTAGCGAAAACTTGTGGGTTTTTCCCGTACATATCCGTACCGATAAAGTTTTCAAAATCCTCCACGTAGCCTACGTTTTCTTCACTATTTACATACATGCCATTATAGTTTTTTGAATCTTGTCTTTCTAAATCAGACGGCGTTTCAGATGTTCCGTAATTTGCGACATCTTGCCACGCATCTTCCGCATCGTACTCAACAGAATGGTCCTCATCATGCTTGTGGAAAGAAGGAGACAACACTTCTTCTTCAACTGGTCGTGTATTCATATTTAACTTATTTGTCGCGTGCTGGATGCATGTTGTAGCGGTTGGCATTGCTTCCAATCTTTCAAATGGAATTTCTTCGCCAGACACTTCGCAAATGCCGTACGTACCCGCTTCTATTTTTTGCAAGGCATGTTTCGTGTCTTCAAGCTGTTTATGCCAAAGTTCAATAAGTCCGAAGTCTTTTTCCCGTTCATATAGCTCTGTAGCCATATCAGCTGGATGGTTATCATAGCTAGATAATTCTCCAACGGAATCACGTTCAGAAGCACGATCTGTATTTTCATGAGTTTGTATCGTTTGCTCTAGTTCTTGTTTTTGTTTTTCTAAAATGGATTTAAATTGACCTACTTGTTGTGGAGTTAACATAGTCGTCCACCTTCCTACAATTCAGTTTCTTTACATAGTATGGGCGTTGAGAGTAGGAATTATGAGATGAATTTCAGATATGAAAAAGGAGCCGCATAAGCAGCTCCTTTTATAGAAAGTATCCAAGTAATAATCCGATTCCCATTAGGAAACCGAAGATTGTATTTGTTTTTGCTGTTGCAATCATCGCAGGTACCATTTCTATTGGAATGCTTTTGCCGATAAAGCCTTTCGTCGCTTTAAATGCTTTCGGTGCACTTAAAAATACGATAAGCATCCATGGTGATACGATGCCCACGATAATTAAAGCAATTGTCCAAATGTAGGAAACGATGAACATCGAAGCAAGTACACCAACCGCTCGCTCGCGCCCAACGAGAATTGCTAACGTTTTACGACCGTTTTCTTTATCGCCATCCAAGTCACGAATATTATTAGCTAGTAAAATGGCGCCAATTAAAATGGAGCTTGGGATAGATAGTAAAATGACTTCTGATGTTACAGTTCCAGTTTGAATAAAGAATGAAATCCCAATAATAATGACACCCATAAATAATCCGGCTGTCAACTCTCCAAATGGTGTATATGCAATTGGAAGTGGGCCACCTGTATAAAGGTAAGCAACGGCCATACAAACAAGACCGATTGCAGCAAGCCACCAGCTAGAATTCATACAAATATAAACACCTAGTAGTATTGCGATGCCGAAAAATCCAAATGCTAAGTTAAGCACTGTTTTTGGCTGAATGCCATCGCGAACGATAGCGCCGCCGATACCAACTGAACCTTCGTGATCGAGTCCTCTTTTATAATCAAAGTATTCATTAAACATGTTTGTTGCTGCTTGAATGAGAAGACAAGCAAGAAGCATCATAAGGAAAAGAGGAAGATGTATTTGATTTATACCTCCGACCTGCATCGAATATGCTGTTCCGATGAAAACAGGTACGAAAGCGGCTGTTAATGTATGGGGACGTAGTAAACTCCACCAGATGCGCCAGCCTGTTTGCTTACTTGGCTTTGGCGCCGTAGGAGAGGAATTCGTTTTGACGTTCATTTCCATGTTGAATCCTCCTTTGGTCACATATTGTACACAACTAAGTGTAGAAAAAGCATCATTTAGTGTCAACGTTTATTTTCTAGGAAGAGAAGGTGAATTTCTCAGAAATGCTAAACGTTGACAGGCCTTTCGTTTGAGGTGTATCTTAAAATCAAGCGTAATTATGACTATTTTTCGCCCATAGGGGGGAGACAATTGTGATTCAAACGAAACAAAAAGGCTTGCAAGAAGTTCTTATTGCAGCTATCAAGCGTGCAACTAACGAAAAAACATTGGTTAGTTTTGTAAAACAAATAGACTGGGTGGATCCGCTTCTGTTCTATGCAGCAGGAAAAAGGATTTCATTCGAAAATAGATGTTATTTTGCAGACCCGGCTCAGCATGTAATATTTGCAGGAATTGGCTCTGTTTTCACTATAGCAAATTCTTCTCATAAGCGCTTTCAAACCGCTCGCGACGAGTGGGAGAAAGTAAAAGAGAATGCATTTGTCCAAAGAGATGAATATGAATTTGGAACGGGTCCGCTTTTATTTGGTGGTTTTTCCTTTGATCCAGAAAAAGAGAAAACGGACCTATGGAAAGAGTTTAAAGATACGACATTTTCACTACCAGCATTTTTATTAACTGTAAAAAATGAAAAAGCATGGTTAACGATGAATACATTTGTTTCAGCAACAGATTGTGCAGAAAATCTTTATAACGAAATGATTTCTTTAGAAGAGAAAATTTTGAGAGAGAGTAAATGTGCGCTAAACGGATCGAAATTGACTGTTATTTCTAAAGTAGAAGTGGATCCGAAAGGCTGGATGAAAGCAATTGAAAAAGTACAAGATGAGATGAAGCAGGGTAACGTGCAGAAGGTTGTATTGGCGAGGGAACTAAAAGTAGAGATGAATCATTCGATTGATTCTGCTCTTGTTTTAGAAGCACTTCGCATTGGTCAACCGGATTGTTACGTATTTTCTTTTGATTATAAAGGAGCATGCTTCTTAGGAGCGACGCCTGAGAGATTAATTCGCAAAGAAGATGAGAAATTTACATCGATGTGTCTTGCGGGTTCAATCGGTCATGGTCATTCTATAGAAGAAAGTAAGCGAAATAGTAATGCGCTTCTTCATGATGAAAAGAATTTAGCTGAACATGGGTATGTTGTTAACATGATCCGCTCGGTACTAAATGAACATTGCGAATACGTTAATATTCCGGAAAGCCCAGGTTTATTAACAACGAAAAACTTAATTCACTTATATACGCCTGTAGAAGCAAAAGGCGATGCGAGTCTTTTAACAATGGTAGAAGAATTACATCCAACACCAGCTCTTGGCGGGACACCTCGTTTGGAAGCGATGAAACTGATCCGTGATGTTGAATTGTTAGACAGAGGGTTGTATGGTGCACCGATTGGCTGGATAGATGATGAAGGAAATGGTGAATTTGCGGTTGCGCTGCGCTGCGGATTATTAAACGGCGAGAAAGCATCCTTATTTGCCGGTTGTGGTATTGTAATTGATTCAATCCCGCAGCTTGAATATGAAGAAACAAGTTTGAAGTTTAGACCGATGCTTGGTGCTTTGGAGGAATTAATGAAATGAACAATCATATAGAAGCATTATCATATTATTTAGGCGCGTTCGTGGATGAACTGACGCGTCTAGATGTATGTGATGTTGTCATTAGTCCAGGCTCACGGTCAACGCCGATTGCTTTACTAATGGAACAACACGAAGGAATGAACACATATTTACATGTGGATGAAAGATCAGCAGGATTTTTCGCGCTCGGTATTGCGAAAGCAAAAAAACGCCCAGTAGCATTATTATGTACGTCAGGAACAGCAGCAGCGAACTATTATCCAGCTGTATGTGAAGCTTTTCATTCAAGGGTCCCACTTATCGTCTTAACAGCGGATAGACCGCATGAATTAAGAGATGTGGGTGCACCACAAGCAATGAATCAATTTAATTTATACGGTACTTTTGTGAAACAATTTACAGAGATGGCACTGCCAGAAGCAAGTGAAGCGATGTATCATTACGCTCGTATGACGACGCAGCGTATAGTAGCAAATGCTTGTTTAGCACCGCAGGGTCCTGTTCATCTTAATTTTCCAGTTCGCGAGCCACTTATCCCTGATTTCTCACTAGAAAGCTTATGGGATAAAGGACGTAGTGAATATACAGGAGTAGTTCAGCAAGGAAACGCGGTGATGCCGAGTGAATATGTAGATTCTCTTGTAGGGCGCCTTTCACATATGGAAAAGGGGCTTATTATTTGTGGAGATGATAGTCATGCAGAAATCGCAATATTTGCAACGCAACTAGCTGAAAAAACTGGCTATCCTATATTAGCAGACCCACTTTCTAATATTCGTAGCGGACACCACGATAAAACGATGGTAATTGACTGTTATGATACATTTTTACGAAATGAAAAGTTAAAAGAAACATGGAAACCGGACGTTTTAATTCGCTTTGGTGGTATGCCTGTTTCTAAATCATTAACGCAGTTCATAAAAAAACAAACAAAAGCAGTTCATATCGTTGTCGATGAATCAGGACAATGGAGAGATCCAGCTCTTGTTGCGACAGAAGTTGTGCAAGCAAGTGACATTGAATTCTGCAAGGCATTAATAGAAAAAATGCCAGTTATGAAAAAGAATGATTGGTCCCTAATGTGGCAACATATAAACGAAAAAACGAAGGAAACGCTTCGTGAAATGGAAACATATGAAACTGCATTTGAAGGAAAGGTTATTACAGATATTGTGCGCGTATTACCAGAAGACGCAACGTTATTTGCGAGCAATAGTATGCCAATTCGTGATACAGACTCATTCTTCTTCACATCGGATAAAAACATCCATGTGATGGCAAACCGTGGTGTAAATGGTATTGATGGAATCATTTCGACAGCTCTAGGAGCAAGCGTTATTTGCGATCCACTTGTATTAGTAATTGGTGATTTATCATTTTATCACGATTTAAACGGGCTGTTAGCAGCGAAATTACATGAATTAAACATAACAATTGTCGTTGTAAATAATGATGGTGGGGGTATTTTCTCATTCTTACCACAGTATGAGAAAAAGGAACATTTTGAATCATTATTTGGAACACCAATTGGACTTGATTATGAGCATGTTGTCAAAATGTACGGCGGTTCATTTAGCCGTGTAAATGGTTGGGAGCAATTCCGAGAAGAAGTTCGAAAAGGAACGACGACAGAAGGTTTACACGTTGTGGAAATTTGTACGAATCGTGATGAAAACTTAACATTGCACCGTACATTATGGGCAAAAACGATGGACGTAATTACTACATCTTTACAAGGTGAATCAAAATGAAAGTAACGCTGCAAGGTGTATCGTATGAATATGAAGTAGTCGGAAGCGGGGAACCACTTCTACTTCTTCATGGTTTTACGGGAAGCATGGAAACGTGGCGTTCTTTTATCTCTTCATGGAGTGAGCAGTTTCAAGTTATTGTAGTGGATCTTGTTGGACACGGAAAGACGGAGAGTCCTGAAGATGTTGCGCATTATGATATCCGAAATGTGGCATTGCAAATGAAAGAACTACTAGATTACCTTCATATTGAAAAAGTACATATACTTGGCTACTCAATGGGAGGAAGACTGGCGATTACGATGGCATGTCTATATCCAGATTATGTACACTCTCTTTTATTAGAAAATTGTACAGCTGGGCTCGAAGACGAAGCACATAGAAAAGAACGTCGTGAAAAAGATGATCGACTTGCCGATAAAATTGAGCGAGAAGGCATAGAAAGTTTTGTATCGATGTGGGAAAATATTCCGCTTTTTGCAACGCAAAAACGTTTAGCAAAAAACGTACAAGAAGCGGTGCGAAAAGAACGACTTGCTAACAATCCGAAAGGACTTGCAAATAGCTTGCGCGGCATGGGAACGGGGGCTCAGCCTTCATGGTGGGATGAGCTGAAAAACTTAAAAATACCTGTTCTTTTAATGAACGGAGAGTATGATGAAAAGTTCTTTCGTATATTAAAAAATATTGAAAAATGCATCTCTGACGCGAAATTTGTCAAAATTGATGGTGCTGGCCATGCAATTCATGTGGAACAACCGGAAAAGTTTGATACAATAGTAAAGGGATTTCTAAAAACTATGCAGTGATGCTTTTTTCAGTTAAGAATGAAGTTACACTTATAGAGGAGATCAGAAATATACAAGGAGGTAGTTGTAATGGCTATTGAATGGGTAAAAGAAGGCAATTACGAAGATATTATTTATTCAACATACAATGGTATCGCAAAGATTTCGATTAACCGCCCTGAAGTACATAACGCATTCCGTCCTAAAACGGTAATGGAGTTAATCGACGCTTTTGCACAAGCTCGTGATGATGCAAATGTTGGCGTTATCATTTTAACAGGTGAAGGTGGACGTGCATTCTGTTCTGGCGGCGACCAAAAAGTTCGCGGTCATGGTGGATATGTAGGTGACGACCAAATCCCTCGTTTAAACGTATTAGACTTACAACGTCTAATTCGCGCAATTCCTAAACCAGTTATCGCAATGGTAGCAGGTTATGCAATCGGTGGTGGACACGTACTTCATATCGTATGTGACTTAACAATCGCTGCAGACAACGCTGTATTCGGACAAACAGGTCCTAAAGTAGGAAGCTTTGACGGTGGATACGGAGCTGGTTACTTAGCTCGTATGGTAGGCCACAAGAAAGCTCGCGAAATTTGGTACCTATGCCGTCAATATAGTGCTCAAGAAGCGCTTGATATGGGCTTAGTAAACACTGTAGTACCATTAGAAGAGCTTGAAGCAGAAACAGTACAATGGGCACAAGAAATTTTAGCAAACAGCCCAATGGCACTTCGTTTCCTAAAAGCTGCATTCAACGCAGACACAGACGGTCTAGCTGGTATTCAACAACTAGCTGGAGATGCAACGTTATTGTACTACACAACTGACGAAGCAAAAGAAGGCCGCGACGCATTCAAAGAAAAACGCAGTCCGGACTTCGGTCAATTCCCTCGTTTCCCGTGATCAAACCAAAAGCGGAAGCGGCTTGCTTAGAACAAGAGGGCGTTGGAACTCCTGACGTAGAGGCGCTTTTTGCCTCGTAGGAAGGCGTGAAACGACCGACTGTTCTAGCCGCTGTAGCTGGATGAAACCAAAAGCGAAAGCAGCTCGTTCAGAATGTGAGGGGGATGGAGCTTCTGACGTAGAGGCGCTTTTTGCCTCGTAGGAAGAAGTGAAGCCACCGAGCATTCTAGCTGCTGTAGCTGGATAAGACCAAACCGGAAACAAAACAACTAAGAGACTTGATATCATATCAAGTCTCTTTCTTTCATGAAAGGAGAATGAATGATGGAGACGATGCCAAATTGGTTAATGCAACGTGCATTTTTAACACCAGATCGCACTGCAATTGAAATAGAGGAAGAGAAAGTTACTTTTATGGAGCTGCATGAAAAAGTAGTATCTGTTTGTGAACACCTCACGCATGTTGGAGTGGAGCGAGGGCAAAAGGTGGCTGTTCTGATGAAAAATGGTATGGAGATGATTACAGTTATTCACGCCCTATCTTATGTAGGTGCAGTAGCTGTGCTTTTAAATACGCGTCTTTCAAGAGAAGAGCTACTTTGGCAAATGGATGATGCTGAAGTTGTTTGTTTAGTAACGGATCAAGATTTTGATGCTAAAGATGTTCCTGTTTATTCATTCGCCGAAGTGATGAATGGACCAAAAGAGGAAGCCTCTATACAAGAAGAGTTTTCTTTAGAAGAAGCGATGACAATCATTTATACGTCTGGGACGACAGGAAAACCGAAAGGCGTTATTTTAACGTACGGTAATCATTGGGCAAGTGCGGTTGGCTCTTCGCTTAACTTAGGGCTTCGTGATGATGATTGCTGGTTAGCTTGTATGCCGATGTTCCATGTTGGCGGGCTATCTCTTTTAATGAAAAACATTATGTACGGCATGCGCATTTTACTTGTTCCGAAATATGATGCTGATTTTATTCATAAAGCACTTCAAACGAGAGGTGTTACGATTATTTCTGTTGTATCCAAAATGTTAACAGATTTATTAGAGAGACTTGGAGAAGGGACATACCCAGCTTCTTTACGATGCATGTTACTTGGCGGAGGACCAGCGCCGAAACCGTTATTAGAAACATGTGTAGAAAAAGGAATCCCTGTGTATCAAACGTACGGTATGACAGAAACGTCTTCGCAAATTTGCACGTTATCAGCAGATTACATGTTAACGAAAGTAGGATCAGCTGGAAAACCACTATTTCAGTGCCAACTTCGTATTGAAAAAGATGGCGTAGTAGTGCCACCATTTGCGGAAGGTGAGATTGTAGTAAAAGGGCCGAACGTAACAGGCGGTTACTTTAATCGTGAAGATGCGACGCGAGAGACTATTCAAAACGGATGGCTTCATACTGGCGACCTCGGTTATTTAGACGAAGAAGGGTTTTTATACGTATTAGATCGCCGCAGTGATTTAATTATTTCTGGCGGAGAGAACATATATCCAGCTCAAATTGAAGAAGTGTTGCTTTCTCATCCGGCAGTAGCGGAAGCTGGTGTTGTCGGCATGGCTGACGATAAATGGGGACAAGTACCAGCTGCTTTTGTTGTGAAAAGCGGGGCGGTAACAGAAGAAGAAATTCTTCATTTTTGCGAGGAGAAATTAGCGAAATATAAAGTGCCGAAGAAAGCATGTTTCTTAGAGGAATTACCACGTAACGCTTCGAAAAAATTGTTAAGACGAGAGTTAAGACAATTAGTGGAGGAGATGTAGGTGGAAATAAAAAAAGCGACACTGTATATAACGGAAATGCCACTCGTAATCCCGTTTGCTGCAAGCTACGGGACTTACGAAAAGCGTGAGAGTATCGTTATTGAATTAGAGGATACGGACGGGTACATTGGATTTGGGGAAGTCGTTGCATTCTCTGAACCGTGGTATACGGAAGAAACGGTGAAGACAGCGCTGCATATACTGCAAGACTTTTTAATACCTGATTTATTAAAGGCTGAAATTTCTCATCCGAATGAGGTACCGGGTCTATTTCAACATATAAAAAGAAACCGAATGGCAAAAGCCGGAATAGAGGGGGCTGTTTGGGATTTATATGCGAAGCGTCAAAAGAAGTCGTTAGCGACATTGCTTGGCGGAACGAAGTCTGAAATTGAAGTCGGCGTTGTAATTGGCCTTAATACGATTCCAGTTATGTTAAAACAAATCGAGAAGTACGCGGAAGAAGGATACGAGCGTTTTAAAGTAAAAATAAAACCGGGGCATGATTATGAGTTATTGAAAGAAATTCGTAAAGAGTTTCCGCATATCCCGTTAATGGCTGATGCAAATTCAGCATATACATTAGGGGATACGGAGAGGCTGAAACGACTAGATGAATTCCAATTAATGATGATTGAACAACCGTTAGCGGATTACGATTTTCTTGATCACGCGGAATTGCAAAAGAAAATTGAAACGCCGATTTGTTTAGATGAAAGTATTCATAGTTTAGAAGATGCACGCGTTGCGATTACGCTTGGTAGCTGCCAAATTGTGAACATTAAACCAGGGCGAGTGGGCGGATTAACAGAATCGGTTCAGATCCATAATTATTGTATGGAGCATAACGTACCCGTTTGGTGCGGTGGTATGGTAGAAATGGGGATTTCACGAGCGCAAAATGTTGCTCTTGCGTCATTGCCTAACTTTACGATTCCAGGAGATATATCTGCTTCTAGTAGACATTGGGAGCAGGATATTATTTGGCCGGAAGTGACGCTTGAGGGCGGGAAAGTGATGGTGCCGCAAAGCGTTGATGCTGAGTATGAAGTAGATCGCGGAAGATTGGAAGAAATTACGAAGCAGCGGATTGTGTTTGAGCGGTAAATGGAAGTTTCATTAGGATGCCCGCAAATAGCGAGAGGATTTTGTCGTTCATTGTCGGTAAGTCGATATATTTCAATAATTACTGATATAATTTGAGTTACGGTCGATATAATTGGAAAATCGCTGATATAATTCAAGTTGTGTTCGATATAATTAGAAAATCGCTGATATAATTTTATTTACCAAGGTTACTCTAACGAGTAGCCTTTTTGTATTGTACAAATTGGATAGACTAGTTTACAATCGAGCGTATAAAAATGGAATGAAAAAGGGGGAGTAAAATGAAGCGCATTTCAATTTTAATAGCGGATGACGAGGCAGAAATTGCTGATTTAATTGAGATACATTTAGAAAAAGAAGGGTACCATGTTGTGAAGGCAGCGGATGGGGAAGAGGCGGTTCATATTATTGAAACGCAGCCAATCGACTTGGTAATTTTAGATATTATGATGCCGAAAATGGATGGGTATGAGGTGACGCGTCAAATTCGCACGAAACATCATATGCCGATTATTTTTTTAAGCGCGAAAACTTCGGACTTTGATAAGGTGACAGGTCTTGTACTAGGCGCGGATGATTATATGACGAAGCCTTTCACACCGATTGAATTAGTTGCACGTGTAAATGCACAACTGCGTAGGTTTTTTACGTTAAATCAACCGAAAGTAGCGGAGAGTAAATCTGCTTTAGAAATAGGCGGAGTCGTAATTAATCCCGAGCGTAGGACGGTTGATGTATATGGTGAGCAAATTGAATTAACGCCGAAAGAGTTTGATATTTTATATTTATTAGCGAGTCATCCGAAGAAAGTGTACAATGTGGAAAATATTTTTCAGCACGTATGGGCAGACGATTATTATGAAGGTGGAAATACAGTAATGGTACATATTCGTACGTTGCGGAAGAAACTTGGAGAAGATAAAAGAAAGGATAAATTAATAAAAACAGTGTGGGGAGTAGGTTATACTTTTAATGGCTAATATGATGAAAAGTTTTCGATTTAAAATGATTGCCTTATTTGCGTTAAGTATGGTGCTTGCAGCAACTGTAACTTATATAATTTATAAAGGATTGCAGCTGTATTATAAAACGATGGTTCGCTACGAAGAGCCTTTAGCACAATTTAGGTCAATGGTAAGGGAATTTGGAGACATTAATTTCTTTTTAATTTTCTTTATTCCGTTATCTATTATCTTTTTCTTCTTTTTGACAAAACCGTATTTAAAATACTTTGATGAAATTTCTAATGGGATTCATCATCTTGCGAACGGTAACTTTACGAATAAAGTTCAAGTTTCATCAAATGATGAGTTTGGAAATATCGCGCGTGAAATAAATGTTGCAAGTGAAAAGTTAAAAGAAGCTGTTGAAAGAGGAGATTTTGCTGAAAGTAGTAAAAGTCAGCTCGTTGTGAATTTAGCTCATGATTTAAGAACACCATTAACATCCGTGTTAGGATATTTAGATTTAATTCTTAAAGATGAAAATTTAACAAAAGCACAAATTAAACATTTCTCCACAATTGCATATACGAAATCGCAAAGACTGGAAAGTTTAATTGATGAGCTATTTGAAATTACACGTATGAATTATGGCATGCTAAAGCTGGATAAAAAGCCGATTGATATAAGTGAGTTGCTTATACAGTTAGAGGAGGAATTGTATCCGTTATTAGAAAAACATCATTTAGAAGCTAGATTGAATGTGGCTCCTCATTTACCGATGCACGGTGATGGAAAATTGTTAGCTAGAGTATTTGAAAACTTGTTAACAAATGCCGTTCGTTACGGCTATGATGGACAATTTGTTGATATGAATGGGTATGTTGATAATGGAGAAGTTGTCGTACAAATTATGAATTACGGAGATAGCATTCCAGAAGAAGATTTACCTTATCTTTTTGATATGTTTTATACAGGTGATAAAGCGAGAACAGAGAACCGTGGCGGGACAGGCCTTGGACTATTTATTGCGAAAAATATTGTCGAGCAACATAACGGTACGATTTCTGCTGAGAGCAATGTAGTTAGAACGCTATTTGAAGTACGATTGCCAAAAGACGAGAATGTAACAATTTAATAAAAATTTAAACTTTACCCCACTTTTTATTTTAATAGTTTTTTCTATTCTATACGTAAGTTACGTTAAGGAGGAACTAGAAATGAAAAAGTGGGTATTTATTTCTTTTTTTATAGCATGCACAGTATGTGTAGGCGTTTATATATCACCGTTATTTCAAAAGGAAATCGATGTTAAAATTGTCGGGAAAGATGAGCTAGTAAAGGCGGCAAACACCGAGGGGAGAGAGATTACGAAGGAACAAATTTATAAGGGCGATTTATTATTAGTTAACAGGGATTATCCAGTAAAAAAAGATAGTATTAGGTCTGATATTATAAATGTAAATCATAATAGTGAATTAGTAAGAGGCTATGTAATATTTGATAGAAATCTTCGTTTATCAAAGGATGTTGTGAAAAAGTTTTTGAACGTTGTCGATGCGGCTGGAAAAGAAAGTGTTAACCATTTTTTGATTAGTAGTGGTTATAGAGATTTCCAAGAGCAAAAACAGCTATATGAAAAAATGGGATCTGATTATGCACTTCCAGCAGGATACAGTGAACATAATTTAGGATTATCACTGGACATTGGGTCTACTCAAAAGAAAATGGAGAAAGCGCCTGAAGGAAAATGGATTGAAGAGAACGTATGGAAGCATGGCTTTGTATTACGTTATCCGAAAAATAAAAGTAACATTACTGGCATTCAATATGAGCCATGGCATATACGTTATGTAGGCTTACCTCATAGCGCAATTATGCAAAAAAAGAATTTCACACTAGAGGAATATTTAGAGTTTTTAAAAGAGGAAAAAGAGATTTCAACTGAAGTAGAAGGTAAGAAATATACTGTTTCTTATTATAAAGTTTCTGAGAATATGAAAGTGAACGTTCCAGCAAACAAGCAGTATGAAATTTCCGGGAACAATATGGATGGGGTTATTGTGACGGTTCAGGAATAGAGAAAAAGGCTGTGTCATTTGGGACAGCCTTTTCTGATATAAGAAAGGAAGTGACGTTTTTTGTCGGTAAATCGATATTCCTTGTCGAATCGTTAATATATTATAAGTTATGATAGATATAATTGAAAAATCGTTGATATATTGTAAGTTATGATAGATATATTCAAAAAATCGTTGATATAATTTCCTATACTATTAGCATTTTGTAGGAGCATCTTTTTATTTGCTTTTAAACATTATAACGTTATATTTACTTCTCCCTTTTTTTGTGTTACGCTAAACGTGTGAAAGAGATATAAAATGAAACTTTAATGTAAGCGTATTCTTATGGCTTCTTATAGAAAAGGGTGGAAATACAATGACAGAACGATTCGTACTACGTAATGTGAAACGTGTGAACGGGGAAGAGATTGACATTGTAATTGAAAATAATAAAATCGCACAGGTGACGAAAGCTGGTGCTGGCGAGGGTGGAAAGGTTCTTGATTACTCTGGTACTTACGTATCGAGTGGTTGGATTGATTTACACGTTCATGCTTTTCCAGAGTTTGATCCGTATGGCGATGAGGTGGATGAAATTGGCGTTAAGCAAGGGGTAACGACAATTGTTGATGCGGGTAGTTGCGGTGCTGATCGCATTGCAGATTTAGTACAAAGTAGAGAGCAGGCAAAGACAAATTTATTTGCCTTTTTAAATATTTCTCGCATCGGTTTGAAACGAATTGATGAATTATCCAATATGGAATGGATAGATAAAGAGAAAGTGATAGAAGCAGTAGAAAAGTATAAAGATGTAATCGTTGGGTTAAAGGCGAGAATGAGTAAAAGCGTCGTTTGTGATAGTGGAATTGAACCGCTGCATGTAGCGCGCTCTTTATCCCGTGAAACATCATTACCGATTATGGTACATATCGGTTCAGCGCCTCCTCGCATTGAGGAAGTTGTACCTCTTTTAGAAAAAGATGATGTTATTACACATTACTTAAACGGGAAAGAAAATAATTTATTTGATAAAGAAGGCAAACCGCTACCTGTGTTACTAGATGCAGTGAATCGCGGCGTACATTTAGATGTTGGTCACGGTAATGCTAGTTTTTCTTTTAAAGTAGCAGAAGCAGCGAAGCGTCACGGTATTGCCTTTCATACAATTAGTACAGATATTTACCGAAAGAACCGTATACACGGTCCAGTGTATAGTATGGCTCACGTTCTTTCGAAATTCCTTTACTTAGGTTATCCGCTAGAAGAAGTGATTGATGCGGTTACGAAAAATGCGGCAGAGTGGCTTAAGAAACCAGAGCTTGGCCGTATTCAAGAAGGAGATATTGCAAACTTAACTTTATTTACGGTTAAAGATGAGAAGGTTACGTTAATTGATTCAGAAGGGGATCAGCGCATTGCTGAAAGAAGGATTGATACGAAAGGGGTTGTAATTAATGGGTCATTCATTGAATGCTAAGTACGGATTAAAAAGAGTAATTAATGCGAGCGGTAGAATGAGTATTTTAGGTGTATCTGCTCCTACAGATACAGTAATGGATGCGATGAAACATGGTGGACAAAATTATGTGGAAATTGCTGATTTAGTAGATAAAGCAGGAGACCATATTGCGAGAATTCTAGATTCAGAGGCAGCGGTCGTTGTGAATTCAGCATCGAGCGGAATTGCGCTTTCTATCGCTGGTATCGTTACAGAAGGAAATCGCCGTAAAAGTGAAAGACTTCATCAAGAAGTAATCGCGAAAAACGAAGTGATTATGTTAAAAGGTCATAACGTTCAATACGGTGCTCCTGTTGAAACGATGATTTACTTAGGCGGCGGTAAACTTGTAGAAGTTGGCTATGCAAATGAAGGGAAAGCAGAGCATATTGAAGATGCAATTGGTGAAAATACAGCAGCGATTCTGTATGTGAAATCACATCATGCAGTGCAAAAAAATATGATTTCTGTTGAAGAAGCATGGGAAGTTGCGCAGCGAAATAAAGTACCGCTTATCGTGGATGCAGCAGCTGAAGAAGACATTCAAAAATATGTGAAGTATTCAGATCTTGCTATTTATAGCGGTTCAAAGGCAATTGAAGGACCTACTTCTGGTATTGTGGGCGGTAAAAGAAAGTATATTGAATGGCTGAAAGTGCAATTACATTGTATCGGAAGAAGCATGAAAGTTGGGAAAGAAACAACTTTTGGTTTACTTCAAGCACTTGATGAGTACGGAGTAAAAGAAGATAAGAGCGAGCAAGAAAAAGAATTGCTACAAGTACTTATGCCGCTAAAAGAATTAAATGGTGTAAATGTAACGATCGTTCAGGATGAAGCTGGAAGAGCAATCTTTCGAGCTCGTATTCATATTAACGAGAAAGAATTAAATAAATCAGCAAAAGATGTTGTGACTGCATTACGCGAAGGGGAAATTGCCATTTATACACGTGATTACGGAGTAAGACAAGGATTCTTTGATATTGATCCACGTCCACTTCAAGGTGATGACATACATGTGATTGAAGAAAAATTGAGAGAAATTGTAGGGGGAAACTAAAATGACAAACATTCAAAAACGTTTTTATAAAGGCCGCGTAGCATTAAATGTATTGGCAAACAATATAGAAAATGCGAAAGATATTTTTGAAGCAGCAGAAGGATATGTAGTAGTAGGTGTTTTATCAAAAGATTATGCAACTGTAGAAGAAGCTGTTACAGCGATGAAAGCATACGGAAAAGAAATTGATGACGCTGTATCAATCGGACTAGGTGCAGGAGATAATCGCCAAGCGGCAGTTGTCGCTGAAATTGCGAAGCATTATCCTGGCAGTCATATTAACCAAGTGTTCCCTTCAGTTGGAGCGACACGTGCAAATCTTGGCGAAAAAGATAGCTGGATTAATAGTTTAGTATCGCCAACAGGAAAAGTAGGTTACGTAAATATTTCTACTGGACCAATTAGTGCGGCTGGAGAAGAAAAAGCAATCGTTCCAATTAAAACAGCGATCGCACTTGTACGTGATATGGGCGGAAATTCATTGAAGTACTTCCCGATGAAAGGGCTAGCTCATGAAGAAGAATATCGTGCAGTTGCGAAAGCTTGTGCGGAAGAAGGATTCGCATTAGAGCCAACAGGCGGAATTGATAAAGAAAACTTCGAAACAATTGTACGTATTGCGCTTGAAGCAAACGTAGAGCAAGTTATCCCGCACGTGTACTCTTCTATTATTGATAAAGAAACTGGTAATACGAAAGTAGAAGATGTTCGCGAATTATTAGCAGTCGTGAAGAAGCTAGTTGATCAATATGCGTAAGAAAATTGCAGCGTTTGGAGAAGTAATGATGCGCCTGCAAGTACCTGGATATGAATTGTTGTCGCAAGCTAACACGTTAAATTACTCATTTTCAGGTACAGGTGTGAATGTTGCAGCGGCACTTTCTCACTTAGGGCATGAAGGGCTTCTTATTTCAACTTTACCGGAAAATTCGGTTGGAGATGCAGCTGTATCTTACATTCAAAAGTTAGGGATTCAAACTTCTCTTGTTTCAAGAGGCGGTAAATATGTAGGTATGTATTTTTTAGAAAATGGATTCGGTGCACGTGCAAGCCGCGTTACGTATTCGAATCGAATAGAAAGTAGCTTCAATACGGCGTCTGAAGAGATGTACCAATTTGAAGAAATTGCTAAGGAAATTGATATCGTTCATTTTTGCGGTATTACACTTGCGATGAATGATACGGTACGCCATCATATGAAGTCTTTAGCGAGAGCAGTTAAAGAAAACGGAGGAACCGTCGTTTTTGATTGTAATTATCGTCCATCACTTTGGGGAGAAGACGGATATGAACAGGCAAAACCGCATTATGAAGAAATGCTGGGACTTGCTGATATCGTTATGATGAACGAAAAAGATGCAATGTTTGTTTTAGGAATAAAAACCGAAGAAACGGAGCGAGAGGCGCAACTTGTTGATCTTATTCCAAGGGTAGCTGAAACGTATCATATCGCTACAATCGCTGGTACTCATCGCTCTATTAACAGTGATAATACACATTCGCTTCGCGGGTTTATATGTAAAGATGGAACGTTCACTTTTGCAAAAACACTTACGTTTTCTGTATATGATAGAATAGGTGCTGGAGATGCTTATACGAGCGGAATTATTCATGGCGAGATAAAGGAGTTCGCACCAGAGAAAGCTGTTTCATTTGCGTCAGCAGCTGGAATGCTAGCACATACAATCGTCGGTGATACGCCAATGTCATCAGAGAAGGATATACTTCGGGCAATGACGGCATCAGTAGGTGATGTAGAAAGGTAGTGGGTGTAACGGTGAACGTAACGAGAAAAAAAGGACCATTATATTTGCAAATAAAAAATATTATTCGTGATCGAATATTGCATGGTGTATATGCGATTCATACGAATATTCCTTCCGAACCGCAGTTAGAAGAAGAGTTCAAAGTGAGTAAAATTACAGTGCGAAATGCGATTAAAGAACTCGCTCAAGAAGGATATTTGGAAAAGAAAAGCGGTAAAGGAACGAAAGTCATCCGCAATACTTCTGCGACAAAACTGTCAAAGGGTAAGAAATTTACTGAAGTGTTAGTGGAAGAAGGATATAAAGTACAGAAGAAATTGCTAAAAGCAGAAATTGTGCAGAATGAAGAAGGAACAGTGCCATTTCGATTATTCGGTAAGGAGAGTTTTCGTATTGAACGTTTATATACGTTAAATGATGCACCGTACATTCATTATACGCACTATTTCTCAGCAGGAATGGCAAGTTCAGATTTATCGGATTTTGACTTGCAATCGCTTTATGATTTAGTTGAAGACCGAGGTATTCATTTAGAAAACTTCAGAGATGAATTCGCTGTTGGACTGGCGACTAGTTTCGTTGCAGAAGCGCTAGGTGAAAAAGAGGGGACAGCGCTATTAAAACGCATGCGTTATTCTTACGATGAAGTTGGCGAAGTAATTGAATATAGCGAAGGCTACTACAATACAGAAATGCAGCATTATGTAGTGAATTATGACGTATAAAAAAGAGGGGATTTTCCCTCTTTTTTTATAAAGTAAGGGGAATGAGAGATGGATATATACTTATTAATCGTCACGTTACTTGCAATTGCGATTGTTATTTTAGGGGTATCATGGTGGAAATGGCATGCATTTATTAGTTTAACAGTTGCGAGTTTGTTTTTAGCTATCATGTCTGGACTGAATGTAACGAAAATAGTGACTGCCTATGAAACTGGTGTTGGTAGTGTACTAGGGCATTTAGTTGGTATTTTAGCTCTCGGAACAATTTTAGGGAAAATGATGTCCGATTCAGGGGCCGGCATGCAAGTGGCAGATTTCTTTATTCGATTTTTCGGTGTAAAGAAACTACCGTGGGCTATGTTATTTGCAGGATTTGTTATAGGGATTCCAGTATTTTTTGAAGTGGGGATCGTTATTTTATTACCACTTGTAATTTCCATTCGAAAAACGACGAAGCAAAATATATTATTAATTGCGTTACCTGTCATTGCAGGATTATCTATTGTTCACGGGCTCGTGCCACCACATCCAGGGGCGATGACAGCAATCGGTATTTATAACGCGAACTTAGGAAAGGTACTTTTATATTCATTAATTATCGCGTTACCAACAGCCATTATCGCAGGACCGATATTTGCAAAGTGGGTACATAAAAGGGTTATACCTGAAAATGAACCAGAGCTTATTCGAGTTACGACTGTATCAACTGATTTACCGAGTCGTAAAGTTTCATTCTTTATTATTTTATTACCAGTTGTATTGATGATTTTATCGGTCGTTGCACCATATATTTCATTATCGAAAAAGTTGACTGAATTTTTTGTTTTCATAGGAAGTCCAGTAATCGCCTTACTTATTTCATGTTTCGCAGCATTTTATTTACTTGGTATCAAACAAGGAATTAATAAAAAGATGATTAAAAAATTAACAGACGAAAGTTTATTACCGGTCGGTTCCATTATTTTAATTATCGGTGCAGGCGGTGGATTTAAACAAATATTAATTGAAAGTGGCGTTGGAACGGCCATTGCGCAAATGGCAGAACATATATCGTTATCACCAATTGTATTAGCTTTCATGGTAGCTGGATTAATTCGAATTGCAACAGGTTCAGCGACAGTAGCATTAACGACAGCAGCAGGGATTGTTTCACCAGTTATTCAGCACATGTCTGGTGTGAATTTAGAGTTGCTTGTTATTGCAACCGGTGCAGGATCATTAATGTTTTCTCACGTAAATGATGCAGGGTTCTGGCTTGTAAAAGAGTATTTAGGTTTGACGGTGAAGGAAACTTTTAAAACGTGGACGGTACTCGAGACATTGTTATCATTTATTGCATTTGGTTTTGCGCTTGTGTTGAATATGTTTCTTTAGGGAGAAAAGCCCATTTTAATTAATAAAACCCACAGGAGAAATTCAATTTCTCTGTGGGCTTTGCTATTTTTTGATCGTAGTTACTTACAAATATACAGGGCAAGGTGCTTTTTATATCTTTTTTCTATTGTCCTATTAGTTAATAGAACGGACATACTGATCTTCTCCATCGTCTTTGACAAAGACTCCTAGCTCATTCAAATCTTTGCGTAAATGCTTCTTTTTTTTCGAGTTTCCTTCTCGAAGGGCATTGCGTCTTTCATACAAAATAGTATTTATGCTTTTATTAAATCGCTCATCCTCTAATTTCCATAAGCTATACTCATGTTTATAAGGATCTTGTTCCACCCAGGGGAAGCCGTGCATTAAGAAAGTATCTTTAATTTTGCTTGGGGTAATGTCAGATGTTTCACGTAACCATTCTCGGTCTTCTTGATCAATGATAACCACTTGACGCTTATCTACAAAAACGGCTTTTACATTTGATCTGGTGATTTGTTTCTTTTGATCGTCCTTATTCACGTGAATGCTTTCCGAAGTAATGTTCATTTTTAAAGCTTCACTATAAATAATTAAAGAAAATAAAATTCCTGCAATAACACCAATTAGCATGAGGATAATAGGAAGCCAGAAGGGATTAATAAAATTTAAAAGTTCTATAATTTTTGAATCAGAAAAGAGAGGAATCCTTTTTATAATCTCTATTAATTTAGGTGAAAAATATCCAATAACGCCTAAAAGGATTGGACTTACTATAGCAAGTAATTTTTCTAAAAAACCTAATCCGATGACAGATGCCTTTTTCATGTGTAGTTCATCCTTTCATATATATTTTTTTAATCAAGGCATGTTTTAAACAGTGAGTTTCTTCACCATTTTTATGAGCTCATCTGAGTAATTTTCTATGGATATAGATGAATTTGCCTTCAGCATTCTTTCTTCGATTGCTCCTAAAATAAATGAAGCTAATGTGTCGGTTTGGAAAGAATCGGAAAACACGCCATTTTGTTGACCAGTCTTCAAAATATCTAATAACATCGTTCTAAGAGCATCCTCCTCTTCGTCGTCTTCGATTCTGTAATAAGGAACGTTCTCTTCATTTCTTGCATTAAAGACAATCTCAATTAAGGCAATATTATTTTTGTAATGAGTTTCTTGATAAGCCAAATGCGCTTCAATAAAAGCCTCTAGTTTATTTATTTCAGATTGAGCTAATAGCACTCGATTACTAATAAATTCATGTTGCTTGGCAACTAAAAATTGTAATGTGCGATTCATAAGGTAAAGCTTATCATTAAAATGATAAGAAATAAGTCCGGTACTAATCTTAGCCTTTTTTGCCACCTTCGTTAAGCTCAAGTTGTTATATCCAACCTCTTCTAATGTATCAATACATGCAAGAATAATTTGTTCACGTCTAGCCTCTGCAATAAAAGAATCAGTCACGCTATTCAACTCCTGATTTATATAATTTGAATGTATAATCAAAAAATTGATTGATCGTTCAATTAAATATTAGTAAGAAATTATTAGTATGTCAAATGTTTTATACCTACATCTTGATAAGGCTCATTTTCTGAAACAAGCCCGTTTTTAGGTAAGCCAAGCTTCCTATTCGCCCTGAAAACATAATATAAATGGAATCCCCTCATTTAGAGCAAGGTGAACTTGTTATGAATGATACTAAAGGAGGAATAGGGTAATGAGCGAAAAGTGTGAACACAGACATGATGATTGTAACCGCAGACATGGTTGCGGAGGCGGTTTTGCGCTTCTAATCGTATTGTTTATTTTATTAATTATCATCGGTGCTAGCTGCTTCGGCGGAGGCGGCGGTTGTGGCTATGGTGGTTATGGCGGTTATGCTGGCGGCTACGGCGGATATTGCTGCTAATTATTAAAAACTATTGAAAATGGCCTTGTGCAATACGCACAAGGCCATTTTATTCATATTTTTATATGCTGTGATAATTTATTAATGTACAGAGAACGGATTAAGAAGAAGAAAATGATCTCGATAATCCCGAAAAAGGTGAGTACGATACATGTCTCTTTTAATAAGGAGAAAGAAAACATGCTTTGTAAAAACTTAACCGCAAATAATGTGTGAACACCAGCAACGATATAAGGAACGAAAAATAAAATTCCTAATTGAATCGTTGCAGAGCGAAACATTTCTGATTCAGTTAAGCCAAGCTTTGTAATCGTAATATACTTTTGTCTTTCAGTTGTTAAGTCATTATACATACGGAAATATAAAACACTAGCTGCTCCGATAAAGAAAATAAAGCCGAGAAATGCCCAAATAAAGAATTGAGCGACTGCATTTCCTTTACTATGAACGAGTTCATCCGTAGCTGTATAAATATAAAATGGTTTAATGAAATCTTCTTCATTTTTATGTGCTTCATACAAGGTTTCTGCATCATGATTTAAGCTTTTTAATATATTTTTTGTTGGGACAATTGCATTTTCCCAATTTTCCACGAAGTAGTTATAGACTGTAATTGTTTCAATATGAGGAATCATATTTTCAATTACTTCATCTTGCATCACAATTAAGTGAGGTAATGCAAAGGGAGGCTCAATTCCTCTATTAATAAAACCTTTAATTTGAAATTCCTTTTTATTAGAGCCAAGTGTAATCGTGTTCTGCTTCGCAAATGGGTTAGACACGAGATTTAATAACACTGGTGAATAGCGAGAAATATTATAAACTTGTGAAGAATCGAGAGTGATTTCTGGTCTGTTTAATTGCTGTGCTATTGCGTTATAATCACTCATTTTCATAATGGCAATTGATTCTTTTGAAGCTGTATCTTTTAAAACGGTAAACTTATATTTGTCATATTGAAAATTGGCATTTGTAAGTTCAGTTTCAATCGTAGTAATATGCTTTTGTTCAAATGCATTAACACCTTCTGATGTATAGGTGAATGGTATTGGATATCGTTCTAGTATAGGGGCTTTCGTATTATTGTTTGCAGCAAATAACCCGATAATAATTGTAAATGCAAGTGCAGATAGCATAGAAACAATAAATAGCACATTAATATTACTGCGTGTACGAGAAACTAAATCTGAAATCCATAACATATTTATTTGTTTTAAATAAAACTTTCTTCGTTTCTTTAAAATATAGATAAAGAGAAGAAATGTTTGTGAAAAAAATAAATACGTCCCAATCACTACAAGCGGTAAAATAGATAGCATAATTAAGAATACAGATCCATTTTGTGCATTTTTTTCCGTTATATAGCCTTGCGGATAACCGGCAATATAATAACATAGTCCTAAACAAGTTAAAGCAAATAGTGAAATGAGTATAGATGGTTTCTTTTCGCTCTTTTCTTTGTTAACGCCCTTAATAAGCTTCGTTGTTTTTCGAGTACGAATAAACATTGGTGTAAACGTAGAAACGATTAAAAATAAAATGATAAACGTTACGGTTGTAACGATAATCGCTTCTGTTGGCCAATATAAATAGAGACCTTTCGCACTTGTTAATTTCGAAGTGACTAATAAGAAAAAGTTAGAAAATACAAGTCCACCTTGAATGCCGATAAAGATAGATAATATCCCGATTATCATATTTTCAGTAAATAACAGTCTCTTTAATTGTCTCTGTGAGATACCGAGAATGGTGAGTATCCCGAATTGCTGCTTCCGTACATTTAAAAATGTTCCAATTGAATATAAGAGAAAGAAGAACGAGAACATAACAATCACAAGCTGCGCTGTACTAGCTAAATTCATTAGAGGATCCCGATCTTGAAAGCTTTGTACACTCTGTAAGCGCGGGTGATACGCGTATACAGTAAATGAAAAGAAAACCATGATAGAAAACGCACTACTTACAAAGTAGGCGAAATATGCTTTCGAATTACGTGAGACATTTTTAAATGCGAATTGCCAAAATGTCATCCACGTCTTCCTCCTAATAATGCTAAAACATCTAATATTTCTTGATAAAATTTCTCGCGATACAATCCGCGGTGTAGTTCATTGTAAAGCTCTCCATCTTTAATGAAAATAACACGGTTACAATAACTTGCTGCAAACGGATCGTGCGTAACCATTAAAATCGTTGCATCTTCTTCTTTATTTAATTTCGTAAATAGCTCCATTACGTCAATTGCCGCTTTTGAATCTAAGTTTCCTGTCGGTTCATCGGCAAGTAGAAGTGAAGGATGATGAATAACAGCACGTGCTACTGCGGTACGCTGTGCTTGTCCTCCGGAAACTTCAAAAATACGCTTGTCCAAAATATGATCAATTCCAAGCTTTTTTGAAATGTTATCAAGCTTTTCATCCATTTCTTTTAATGGAACATTATCTAATGTTAAAGGTAGTACGATATTTTCACCGATTGTTAGTGTATCTAGTAGGTTAAAGTTTTGGAAAACAAATCCTAACTCTTGGCGGCGGAAAATAGCTAACTTCTCTCTACGAAATGTGTGCGGTTTTTTTCCGTTAATCACGACATCACCAGAAGTCGGAGAATCGATTGTAGAGATAACGTTTAAAAATGTAGATTTCCCGCTACCAGATGGTCCCATAATGGCAACGAATTCACCTTTATCCACGTGTAAATTTATATTTTTTAAAGCAGTATGAGGGACTTTTCCCTCATATACTTTTGAGACGTTTTTTATGTGTAATACTTCTTCCATAGTAATCACCTTTCTACTTTTTAAAACTTAATGTGTTGTGATAATTTTTGCATATAAAAGGAACGAATTAAAAGGAAAAATAAAATTTCAACTGTTCCAAAAATCATAAGTACGACTGTAATTTCAGCGAAGAACGAGAGATGTAATATTTCTTGTAGCATCTTTGTCGCAAACATCGTATGGATTGATGCCATAATGTAAGGCACGAAGAAAAGAATCGCAAGCTGAATTGTCGCTGAACGTTTCATTTCAGTCTCAGTTAAGCCAATTTTCGTAATCGTTATATATTTTTCTTGCTCATTTGTTAAATCTGTATACATTCGGAAGTAAAGAACACTACCAGCACCGATAAAGAAAATAACACCTAAGAAAGTACCAATTAAGAAGAATGAGGCAACATTTAGTTTTTTCTTATATAGAGAATCGCTCGCTTCACTTGCATGGAAAGGTGGGTGCTCTGCTTGAATTGCTGCATTATCGTTATCGATTTTTGTTATAAACGATGAACCGATATTATGTGCTTTTTCCCAATCCGTAACTTTGAAGTTATATACACTCATTTGTTTGGAAACGGTGGATAAGGCTTCTACATTTTCATCAGATAGTATGAGTAATTTGTATATTAAGCTGTTTGGGAATGGGCTATAACTTTTATATTCTTTCACTTGTAGTTGTAAATTGTTTTGAGTAAGTGTAAGAGTATTTTTCTGTTCTTTATTATGAAGTGTTCCAATAACTTGATCATCTAAGTCTTTCATAAGAATATAAGATTCATTCTTATTTACTGTGAGCGTTTCCCAATTTAAAGCCTTAGCAAGTACATTATAGTCACTTTGTTTAATGGCATAATAGAGCTGCGTGTTATCTTCAGCCGAAGATACTTCATATATATCCGTTTTAAATTTTGTGTAAGTAAAGTGTTCTTCATTAAATTTCTGCTCTAACCAGTTTAAATGTTCATCAGCTAACGTATTTTCAGTATGCGATAAATACGTAAACGGGAAAGGGTTTTGTCTAATCGCATCAAACTTTGTAAACTTCCCGAATCCATATAAGAATGTAATCATTGTAAAAGCGAGCGTCGATAGCATCGCTACAATAAAGAGCATGTTGATGTTTGTCCGAATACGTGATGCTAAATCGGAAATCCAAAGCATATTAATTCGTTTCATATAAAACTTTCTTCGCGTTTTTAAAATACGAATAAGTAAAAAACTAATTTGTGAAAAGAAAAAGTATGTTCCAGCTGCAATAAGCGATGGGATGACAAATATACTAGAGACGGCGTATAAAAGCCCAATGATGTCACCTAGCGACATAAAATACAGCGGATTTGCGGCTAACGCATATCCACATATTAAACACATCGCACCAAATAGAGAGATGAGAACGGATGCTTTTCTTTCTTTTTGTTGCTTTCCTTCTTTTAAAAGACGTACGGCTTTTCTCGTACGAATGAGCATAGGTGTAAAAGATGATACGAGAATGAAGAGCCCAAGAAAGATGATGATAGTTAAAACGATAGCACTTGTAGGCCCATATAAATATAAACCAGGTACGTGTGTAATTTTGGCGGTAACTAACAAAAAGAACTGTGAAAAGACAACTCCAAGTTGAATGCCAAAAAATATAGAAAGAACACCAATTAACATATTTTCTATAAATATGAGTCGTTTTAATTGTTTTTGAGATATGCCAAGTACTGTTAAAATCCCGAACTGTTTTTTTCGTACTTTTAAAAACGTCCCGATTGAATACAGTAAAAAGAAAAATGAAAAGAACACAATGACAACCTCTGAAATTGTCATTAATATGTTCAGATAATAATTAACGTCTGTCATATGCAATTTCGGATGAAATAAATAAACTGCAAATGAGAAAAAGATTGCAATGGAGAACGCACTGCTTACAAAATAGGCGAAATAAGCTCTGGCGTTCCGCGTCACGTTTTTAAATGCAAACTGCCAAAATGTCATTTGCCTAGCCTCCTAGTAGGATGAAGAGGAAAAGGATATAAGAAATACCCTTTCCCCCTACTAAATACATTCATAAAATTTAACCATTTGTATACTCTGATAACTTTTGCATGTAAAAGGAACGAATGAATAAGAAAAAGACGATTTCAACTACGCCAAAAATAATAAGAACAGCTGAAATTTCTTTGAATAGTGATAAGGCAATTACGTCTTGAAGCATTTTTGTTGCGAACATTGTATGAATGGACGCCATAACGTACGGAACGAAAAATAAAATGCTAAGTTGAATGGTTGCAGATCTTTTCATCTCTGCACCTGTTACCCCAATTTTTGAAATTGCTACATACTTTTCTTGTTCGTTCGTTAAATCTGTATACATTCGGAAGTAAAGAACGCTCCCTGCTCCAATAAAGAAAATGACACCTAAGAATGTCCCGATTAGGAAGTACGCGGCACTACCAGATGTGATTCTGTATAATGAACCTGCTGATTCATAGGAGCGAATAAGAGGGCCTTCGTATTGGAATTTCTGTCGATCTCTTTGTATTTTTTTCATAAAATCATCAGCAATTTCATAAGTCTTTTCCCAATTTTGTACGTTATAATTGTACGCTGTTACGTGTTTTGTTGTATTTGGTAAGTTGTTTACAACAGCGTCAGGTAAAATTAAAGTTTGGTATGAAAAGTTAGATGGAATGGCCCCTACTTGTTCATAGCCCTTTACTTGTAATTGCGTATTTGTACTAGAAAGTGTAATAGACTTTCTATTGTAGCTTGGCTCAAACTCGCTGAATAAGGTTACATAAGCGCTACCTGTTAAGACATATGCTTCATTATCTTTCATGAATAGTTGTTTCATTTGCAGGGAAGCTGCGAGTTTATTATAGTCACTTTGTTTTATTGCGTATATGTCATTATAAGCTGTTATGCCTTCATCTTCTTTCAGTGGTGTTTCATATAAATCAGCTTTTATTTTTTTATAAGAGAAATTCTCTTTTCGTAATTGTTGTTCAAGCCAATTTAAATGATCATTCACAAAAGGATTTGCGTCATAAGAAAAATAAGAGAATGGAAAAGGTGAACTTCGCGTAACCTCTAGCTTTGTAAACTTTCCGACTCCATATAGAAACGTAATCATTGTGAAAGCAATTGTAGATAGCATCGCTACAATAAACAGCATATTAATATTCGTTCGGATGCGGCTTGCTAAATCCGAAATCCACAGCATATTAATCCGTTTCATATAAAACTTTCTTCTTTTCTTTAAAATATAAATAAGTAAGAAACTAATTTGAGAAAAGAAAAAATATGTTCCGATTGTAACGAGCGTTGGAATGACGAAAATACTTGAAACCATATATATAACGCCTACTTGCGAGTTTATTGAGAAGAAATATTTAGGGTTTCCAGCTAAAATATAACCACCTAATAAACAGATAGCACCAAATAGAGAGATAAATATGGATGGTTTTCTTTCCTTTTGTTTCCTACCATTAGTTTTTAAAAGGTTTACTGTCTTTTTCGTACGAATTAGCATGGGTGTAAATGAAGATACAACGATAAAGAGACCAAGAAACACAATCATTGTTAAAATGAAAGCATTCGTAGGGATATATAAATATATCCCTGGTAGATGTGTAATTTTCGCTGTTACTAATAAGAAAAACTGCGAGAAGACAAGTCCAAACTGCATGCCGAAAAAGATAGATAAAATACCAATTAACATATTTTCAGTGAAAATGAGCCGATGTAATTGCTTTTTTGATATACCTAAAACGGTTAACACACCAAATTGCTTTTTCCGAACTTTTAAAAACGATCCGATTGAATAAAGTAGAAAGAAGAACGAGAACAAGACAATGATAACTTCTGAAAATATCATTAATCCTGAAATTTCAGAGGTCATGTCAAAGTTTTGTAATTTCGGATGGAATAAGTAAACAGCAAACGAAAAGAACACAGCAATGGAAAAGGAGCTACTTACAAAGTAAGCAAAATAAGCTCTTGAGTTGCGCGTGACGTTTTTAAATGCAAATTGCCAAAATGTCATAGATTATACCTCCGGCTAGAAGATATAGAAGTAGTTGTATTGCAAAAAATGTATGAGAGTGAGTTCTCATACATTTTGCTTGCATATGTTACGATCATGCTTCGGTCACCTTCTCTGTATGTTCTGCTTGATTATTTGCAGCGTTGTGGAAGATGACTTTAATCGTCGTTCCTTTACCAACTTCAGAATCTAGTTTGACAGAGTGACCTAAATAATCACAAATTTTACTTACAATATAAAGTCCCATACCAGTAGATTCTCCGAATGCGCGACCGTTTTTTCCAGTGTAAAATGGTTCAAATACTCTTCGAATATCTTCTTGCGGAATACCAACACCTTCATCGCGAACTTCTAAAATAATATCTTTTCCGTTTCGGTAAGCAGATAAGAATACTTTCTTTCCACGTTCCCCAGAGTAACGAACAGCATTTGTCATTAACTGATAGATGATAAATTTTAGCCATTTCGCATCAGAAGCAACTTTTAAATCAGAATGGACTTCTAAAACAGGGAAGACACCATTACGAATGAATAGTTCTTTTAATCCGTTAATATTTTTTGTTACCGTATCTTTTAATGAAATCGTCTCGACATGGAAATCTTCATGGAAGTTATTTAACCTAGCCATGTATAAAGCCATATCAAGCCCTTGGTTTAGACGCTCTAATTCTTTTTTAAACTTTGGAATTAAATGCTCGTCTTCCATTTCTAGCACCATAAGCTGCATAACAGAAACAGGTGTCTTCATTTGATGTACCCAATGGTTAATGAATAATTGATGTTCTTGTTGTTTTACTTCATACGATTGTAGTTCTTTTTGGAATAGACGGTACTGCGTACGTACGAGTTCATTGACACCGTGAGGCATCGGAGCAGTTGCTCTTTCAATAAACGCATCTTCCATTTTTTCTGGTTGCTCACTTAATCTATGGTACATTCTACGATTGCGAACGTAACGATAAGCGAGGAAACAAATAAATAAGTATAGGCTTAAAACGACGAAGTAAAATTTATTATTTTGAAATCCGTCTACTGCATCATAAAGAACGAAAATGATACCGAAGTTTAATACGTACAGTAGAAAAAATGCAAAATGATCACGTAAAAATAGCTTCATGCTTATTCACTCCAAGTTGCGTTAAAGCGATATCCAAGTCCACGTACTGTTTCAATAGAGTTCTCAATGCCAAGCTCATTAAACTTTTTACGAAGACGTGTAATGTTTACGTTTAATGTATTTTCCTCAACGAAACTTTCGTCATCCCAAAGCGCAGCTAATAAATCTTCACGGCTCGCTGTACGAGGGAATTTAGATAATAACATTTCTGCTAAAATTGCCTCTTTCTTCGTTAAAAGAACTTGTTCAGATCCAAAATGAATTTCTGGACGTTCAGGGAATAGTTTTAAACCTTCTACTTCAACGATACGTTCAGAAATATTTGGTGCATAATCACCGTAAATACGGCGTAATTGTCCTTTAATTTTTGCCATTACAACGTCGTAGTGGAATGGTTTTGTAATGTAATCATCCGCACCGCTTTCAATTGCCATAATTTGTTCCATCTCACCAGCACGCGCTGAAATGAAAATAATTGGACAAGTAGATTCATGACGAATTTGACGGCACCAGTAGAAACCATCGAATTTCGGTAAGTTTACATCAAGTAAAACAAGATGTGGTTTCACTGCGTTAAACGATTCCATAATATCATCGAAATTCTCCGCTACCACAGCCTCATAACCGTACTTCTGAATGTGAGATTGCAGTAATGATGAAATATTTGGATCGTCTTCAACGATTAAAATTTTATACATATGTATATTCCTCCTCAAAAAAACAATTGTAGCTATAGTGTATCATGTGTTTCAAGTCTTTTCATTATGTTGAAAGATAAGCTAGTAAACAGTATAGGTTAAAAGTGAGAAAAGTAAAAAGGGCGCTGGATGAAATTGACAAACAACGGTAATTGGTTTAATATTTAGATAAATATCTAAATGTCTAATTATCGAAAGGAAGAAAGACATTGAATCAAGCATTCAAAGCATTAGCAGATCCAACAAGGCGAAAAATTTTAGACTTATTAAAAGAAGGCGATCTAACCGCTGGTGAGATTGCTGAACATTTCAATATGACAAAACCAAGTATTTCACACCACTTAAATGCACTTAAAAATGCTGAACTTATTCAAGATGAAAAGAAAGGGCAATTCGTTATGTACTCTTTAAACACAACGGTCTTTCAAGATTTATTGACTTGGGTGTTTACATTTACGAATAAGGGGGAAGAGGAGAAATGAGAAAACATCTTTTTGCAATCTTATTAATTGTTATAACTTGTTTAGCTTGGGCGTTTGCTTGGCCACATTTGCCGGATACAATTGCAACGCATTGGAGCGGCGGTAAAGTAGATGGATATTCTTCTAAATTGTATGGAATGGTTTCTATGATTGGAATTATGATTGTTTTATATATTTTTCTAAACGTGTTACCAAAGATTGACCCAAAGAAAGCAAATTACGAGAAGTTCTCTAAAGCTTTTATGATGATGAATAACGGGATACTACTGCTACTATTTGTAGGGAATATAGATATTATTACAAGTGGATTAGGATACAACTTATTCATTAATCGTGTGCCGGAATTATTAGTTGGTATTTTATTTATAGTCATCGGAAACTATTTACCACAATGTAAACCAAACTACTTTGTAGGTATAAAAACACCGTGGACATTAAGTAACGAAGAAGTGTGGAGAAAAACGCACCGTTTTAGCGGAAAGGTGTTTGTTGCATTGGGGATCATTATGATTTTAAGTGTTTTTGCACCAGTGGCGTGGAAATCTTTCGTAATGGTTGGAATTATTATTGGTGCAGTAGGATTAACGATGGGATATTCATATATTGCTTATAAAAAAGAAATAGGGGCCTAATAAAAAATTATGGGGGAGAGAGGATGAAAAGACACGTATTACCATGGAGTTTAATTATTGGCATTGCAATTGGATGGTATATTGTATGGCCATATTTACCAGAACAAATTCCACGCCATTATAATGCAGCAGGAGTAGTAGATGGATATTTTTCTAAAATAGAAGCAAGTTCTGTTTCAATAGGTAGCATGATGTTGCTGTATTTGATATGGCTAGCTCTTGGGTATATTGATGTAACGAAAGATAAGTATAAACAGCATGCTAAAGTCCTTTCCGCAATCCATTATGCAATTCTTTTAATAGGATTCGGTTGTAACTTATTTGCACTATTAGCCGCGTCTAATTATATTGCATCGGGCTCAATTGCATTTAATTTTGGGCTTGGAACATTGTTTCTTGTACTAGGTAATTACATGCAACAAACGAAGCCGAACGGGTTAGTAGGCATTCGAATGGACTGGACATTAGAAAATCCTGTAGTTTGGAGGAAAACACACCGATTTGCTTCGAGGGTATTTGTAATAGGTTCACTTTGTATATATGCCGGGGCTTTGCTTCCAGATCCATTTAATATTTTTATAGGGATTGGAATGATATTAATATGCATTATCGTATCAACAATAAAGTCATATAGTATTTATAAAGAAGAGTTGAAAATGTAAATAAAGCTGCTTTTCCTTTTAGGGAAGAGCAGCTTTGTTTTTTTTATCACTTCTTCAAAACCGGTATCCAAATTTCACTTTTAAAGTTTGGAGAAGATATATCTTTCTGTTCATTCCACAATATTTCCGGTCCTTCCGCTAGTTCATAGTTCGAAGAAGGGAACCATTCAGAATAAATACGTCCCCACACATTTTGTAATGCATCAGGAAATAGACCGACAGCTTCAAATATGGCCCATGTTGAAGCTGCGACTTCAAGTTGTATGAATTGCTCTGGGCAATCTTTCGTTGTGGCTACTCCAATGTAGTGATCGAGTTCGCCTTTTTCCTCCATTCTTCCTTCAGAAAAGTTAGTAGAAGCACTAATGATTCCATTCGGTTCCATGTTTGAAAGTGACTTTAACATTTCAATGGACTCTGGATTTAAACTTTTCCACATAGAAGCAATTTCTTCATTTACACCGTTAAAAACGATTGGTACTCGTTTTGTAATACCTATAATTCGAAAGGGCTCTTTTTCTTCAATTCGATAGTTCATTTCATTTCCTCCTTGAATGGACAATTGGAAGGTCATTGGTGAATAAGCCTTCAAAGAATGGCTACTATTTCGGGCTTCTGAAGGTGTTATACCGTGCAAGTTTTGAAATGCACGAGCGAATGAATCTGGTGAGTTGTATCCATATTTTATAGCGATATCAATGACTTTTACATTGCTGTTTTTTAGTTCAAAGGCAGCGAGAGTAAGACGTCTACAGCGAATATATTCTGATAGTGATATACCTGCTAAAAACGAAAACATTCTTTTAAAGTGATACTCAGAACAAAGAGCTAGCCTCGCAACTTCTTTAAAATCAATTTCATTCGTAAGGTTATCTTCAATATAGCGCATTGCAGCATTCATATTTTTAAGTGAATCCATATTATGACCTCCTCTGTACATAGAATAGCAGGAACGAAATAGCTCCATCCGACATTTCGTGCACAACTTTGTAGGTGCATTTTTTACCTTACAAAATTGTAATGTTCCTGTAAGGAGAATGAATGGATGGTATGATATCCCAATGTTATAGTAACAAAGTACTTTAATTCATTACGTTAACTTTTTGATTTCTTTACTTATGTGCCTTACATAACTGTCATGTTTGTGTAAGAAACATCGATAGTGGCAAGAGTAGAGAGTGTATATAGTTGAAAATAGAGAATAGATGAAATGAGGGATGTCGAGATGAAAACAGTGCTAGAAGCAAAAAATATTGAAAAAGTATATGACACGGGTGGTAATAAATTTGCAGCGTTAAAAGGTATTAACTTACAAGTAAAAGAAGGTGAGTTCGTTGGAATTATGGGACCTTCAGGTTCTGGTAAGACGACTCTACTAAACGTTCTTTCTACAATTGATAATGCGACGAACGGTGAAATTTTAATTGATGGAAAAGATATCGTAAAAATGAATGACGATAAGTTAGCGTTATTCCGCCGCGATCATTTAGGTTTCATTTTCCAAGATTATAACTTATTAGATACGTTAACGGTGAAAGAGAATATCGCTTTACCACTTGCGTTATCAAAGGTGAAAGCGAGTGAGATTGATCGCCGCGTTCTTGAAATCTCAAAGAAATTCGGTATTGATCATATTTTAAGTCAGTTCCCATATCAAGTATCTGGTGGACAGAAGCAGCGCTGCGCAGCATCACGTGCGATTGTTACAAATCCAAGTATGATTTTCGGAGACGAGCCAACTGGAGCACTTGATTCTAAATCAGCAACAGATTTACTTGAAAGTATGAAGTCGTTAAATGAATATGATAACTCAACAATTTTAATGGTAACGCATGATGCATTTGCAGCAAGTTATTGTAAACGAGTTATTTTCATTAAAGATGGTGAACTATATAAAGAATTGCACCGCGGTGAATCGACGCGTAAACAGTTCTTCCAAAAAATTGTTGATGTAATGTCTTCTATTTCTGGGGGTATGGCTGATGACCTTATCTAGCATTGCCCTCCGCAACATACAGCGGAACTTTAAAGACTACTTTGTATATTTTGCATCTATGATTTTTAGTATCGTTATTTATTTTACATTTAAAGCACTGCAATACAATTCACAAATGGAAAAAGCTGCAGAAGCTTCAAAAAAAATTAGCGGAGCGTTCCAAGTTTCAAGTGTCATGCTTATCATTTTCGTAGCAGTGTTTATTATATATTCGAACGGTTTCTTTACACGTAAACGTAAAAAAGAAGTTGGCTTATATTCGTTATTAGGTATCCGTAAAAGACAAATTGGTAAAATGCTCTTTTATGAAAATATGTTAATGGGATTAATGTCTTTAATTATCGGTATTGCGATTGGTAGTGTCCTTTCAAAATTATTCCTTGAACTGCTAGTAAGCATGATGGGATTAAACTTAAATGTTCATTTTGAAGTACCGATGGCTGCCATTATTGATACAGCACTTATTTTCTTTGTGATTATTTTATATACATCACTTCAAGGATATCGTTTAATTTATCGATTTAAGCTAATTGAACTTTTCCGCGCCGAACGTGAAGGAGAAGCAATGCCAAAAGGATCAGTTATTATGGCATTAATTTCAGTTGTCTTAATTGGTTCAGGTTATTTCTTAGCATTAATGTTCATGAAAGCAGTTAAATATGCAGACTTTATGGCAGTTGCACTTTATATTTTATTGGCGACAGTATTAGGTACGTACTTACTATTTATGTTCTTTACAGTATTCGTGTTGAAACGTGCAAGAAATAATAAATCATCGTTTTATAACGGTATGAATATGGTAACGACATCTCAGTTACTATACCGTATTAAAGGAAATGCGAAATCACTTGCGACAATTGCTATTTTAAGTGCGGTAACATTAACAGCGGTTGGTACGTCAGTTACGATGTATTACAACACATTTACGCAATCAAAAGTGGCTGCGCCGTATAGTTATTCTTATGAGAAAAAAGATGAAGCATTAGATAAAAAAGTAAATGAAATACTTGCTGGAGAGAAAAATAATCATCCAGTCACATATGAAGCAGAAGTTGAAATGATTCCTGTGAAAGGAACATTCAAAGGTGAAAGAGCTGATCAAGTTCTGAATACACACTATAACGTTACAAATCAGTACCAGCTTATTGCTCAATCAAGCTTTAATACACTTGTGAAACATTTAGATATAGAACCTGTAAATTTAAGTGCGAATGAAGCTTTTGTATATGATAGCTTATATATTGAGAAACTTGAGTTCGGTCCTCTTTATACAGGAAATACAGCTGTATTTCCTATTGGAAATGAGTCGAAAGAATTAAAAATTAAAGGTGTAAATAATAGAAGCCTTACAAATTTAAATGAACTATTTGTAATCGTTCCGGATAAAACATATGAGCAAGTGAAACAAGTAAACGAAACGCGCACTGTAAAAAATATTGATGTAAAAGGTGAGCGAAATAGTAAAGAGTTAACAGTAAAATTAGCAAGCATTATGCCAGCTGGTGAATCAGAAATTTTAAAGCCATTTAACGATTTCTATACAGGATTCCAGATGCAACTTGAAGCGTCAGGCTTAATGATGTTTATTGGGTTATTCTTAGGATTAGTCTTCCTATTAGCGACAGGCTCAATCATTTACTTCAAGCAACTTACAGAAGCAAGTGCTGATCGTGAGCGTTATGTTGTACTTCACAAAATAGGGGTCACAAAACAAGAAATGAAAAAAGCTATTGCAAAACAAGTAAGCTTTATCTTTGCAATCCCGTTAGTAATCGGAATCCTGCACAGCTTGTTTGCATTAAAAGGTTTAGGGAACATACTACCATTTGAAATTATGATTCCGCTTCTAATTAGTATCGGAGTATACGGCGCTATTTATATTGGATATTACTTCTTAACTGTTCGTTCTTATTATAAGATCGTGAGTGCGAAGTAATAAGGGGCAGCTATCGCTACAGGCGATAGCTGTTTTTTTATTCTTCATAAAATCTTAAGAAACTTCCTCAATTTTTATTAAGAAACGATAGTTATACTTAGACACAAGTTAAAAACTACCGAACGAATGAGGAGAGGTTTATATGCAACTCATAACATTCTTACATGAATTTATGAAACATCCGAAACATACTGGTGCAATTGCGCCAAGTTCAAAAATATTAGCAAAGAAAATGGTCGATGTAATTGATTTTAATAAAGCGAAATGTATTGTAGAGTTAGGGCCTGGTACAGGGGTCTTTACGAAAGAGATTATGAAGAGAAAAAAGAAGGAAACAATATTTCTTCTTATTGAAATTAATGAAGTGTTTTGCAAAGAGCTAAAGAGAAAATTTAAAGATGAGCAGAACGTCATTGTTGTGCACGGTTCAGCTGAAAATATAAAGAAGTATATGGAAGAGTTCCATATAGAATGCGTGGATTACGTTTTATCGGGATTACCTTTTACTTCTTTACCAGAAGAAGTTTCAAAACGTATTTTAAACAATGTAATGGAAGCGATACATGAGAATGGTGAATTTATTACATTTCAATATTCACTTGTGAAAAAAGGATTTATACAGCACTTCTTTCCTGAAATTACGCTAGAGAAAGTGTGGCTCAATTTCCCACCAGCGTACGTCTTTAGCTGTAAAAAAGAGCTAAGGAGAGCGTATGCATAATGGAATTACATGAATTATTATCCTATATTGAGCAGTACGGTTATTGGGCATTATTTTTCTGTTTATGGTTAGGTATTATCGGTATGCCAATTCCAGATGAAATGATTGTTATGAGCGGAGGATTTGTATCTTCATTAGGTATATTAAATGTTATTCCTGCGTTTTTATTAACGTATTTAGGCGTTGTGTCCGGACTTTCTTTAGGCTATATATTAGGGAAAATATTTGGTACAAAAGTACTTGATAAGCTAATGAAAAAGAAAAAAGCAAAGTATGTTGTGAAATCGCAAGAGATGGTAGAGAAGTATGGTCATTATGCATTAGTTACAAGTTACTTCATACCAGTTGTAAGACATGTTGTACCGTATTTAGTTGGAATGAATAACATGTCATTTAAGACGTATGCTTTGTATTCTTATACGACAGGATTTCTTTGGACACTCGTTTACTTTGTGCTAGGTTCTTTATTTGGACAACATATTGAAAGTATTGTAGCAGTTGCGATAGAGTATGGTGTGTATTTTGGCGGGAGCATTGCATTGATTGTGAGTGTGTTTTATTTTTACAGACAAAAAAGAAATACAGTGATGAGTAAATAAAGGAGGCGGCAGCCTCCTTTTATTATTAATATGGATTTATTTATCGAAGTGCTGATGCAAAGCCCTGTTACATTAAGAAAAAGTTAAGAAACCGTACGAGTTTTTATTAAGAAATGCTCTCTATACTTAGAAAGGTCTTATAGAAAAACATAATGAAAGGCGGAATATAGATGAAAAGATTTATTTTAGGATCATTACTTGTCATCATAGCAGGAGCGGCATATTTGTTAAATGGGAGTGCTACGATTGATAGAGTGAATCCATTTATTGATTTAGAGAACCATTACGCAATTATTGATAATGATGGAAAAGAATTAGGTGGAAATAAAGGCCGTGAGTATACAGTGAAAGCTTATGATGAGAAAGGTGAGGCAAAAGAAGTTACGATTAGTGAGGTTGATGAGTTACCGAAAGGTTCGTATTGGCATGTAATTACAAGAGGGAAGTTTTTACATGACAAAGTGCAAGTAACGATAGAGAAAATTCCTGAAGGTGCGAAGGCAAAGTTAGGATTGTAAATATAAACCCGATTCTTGATGAGAGAATCGGGTTTGTTATTTTATGGTAAAATTTAGAGGGGAGGAGTGAGAGGCATGCTACTTATTGTTAGCCTTATATTGATTGGGATTATGTGCAGTATGAGAATAGTATCCTTACATATGATAGAACGACAAAAGATAGAAGAGCGATATGTATATTGCCCAAAATGTGATGTGAAAATTAGAAAAGGGAATGCTGCGCCTTTTTGTTCGAAATGTAATTTAATATTTTAGAGAAGGTAAAAAGGCAAAAACGAACATATTTCGGTTCGTTTTTGCCTTTTTTAATGAAGAATAAGAACAATTTTTCATTTCTCACTAATAACTTTTACAGTTACCTCCGCAAAAATAGCGTATTTTTTTAATAAAATCATTTTAAATGAAATTATTTTGGAGCTACATACGTTGAAACGTAAAATTGTTACTTATTTGTAGCTATAACACTTTAAAGTGCGTACTTTTTATTGTGTTGTAGATAAGACATAATTACATACGTGAGAGGGAAATGAGTAGTGAGGAGCTAAAAAGCATCTATGTTATTTTTCATAACTATCGTGCTTTGATCGGCCAGTCCTTGTCACATTAATTGATATTCATTAAACATTTTTAAATAGATTTTAGGAGGAGATTTTAAATGAAAGATTTATTAAAAGGTACACTTGGTTTTGGTACGGCACCACTAGGTAATATGTACCGCAATATTCCGGAAGAAGAAGCAATCGCAACAGTGGATGCTGCTTGGGATAATGGTGTTCGTTACTTTGATACAGCTCCACTTTATGGATCTGGTTTAGCAGAGATTCGTCTTGGTGAAGCACTATCGAAAAGAAATCGTGATGAGTACTTCTTAAGTACAAAAGTAGGTCGAATTATTTCAGATGAATTGGAAGATCCATCTACACGTGATTTAGGTGAAAAAGGCGGATTGTTCGAATTTGGTCGTAAAAATAAAATTATCAACGACTACAGTGCGGACGCAACTCTTCGTTCTATTGAAGATAGTTTAAAACGTTTAAAAACAGATCGTCTAGATTTTGTTTATATTCATGACGTAGCACAAGATTTTTATGGAGATGAGTGGATTTCACAATTTGAAATTGCTCGAACAGGAGCATTCCGTGCACTTACTCAATTGCGTGATGAAGGTGTAATTAAAGGCTGGGGCCTTGGAGTAAATAAAGTAGAATCAATTGAACTTATGCTGGACTTAGAAGAAGCAAAACCAAATGTTTCTTTACTAGCTGGTCGCTATTCATTATTAGACCATGAGCGTGCGTTACAACGCGTAATGCCTGCGGCTGTAAAAAACAATATGGACATTGTTGTTGGGGGACCATATAGCTCAGGTGTTCTTGCTGGAGGAGCTCACTTCGAATACCAAAAAGCGTCACCAGAAATCATTGCAAAAGTTAATAAAATGAAAAACCTTGCAGATCGTCATGGAATCAGTATTAAAGCTGCTGCTTTACAATTTGCATTGGCTAATCCAGCAGTTGCTGCTGTTATTCCAGGTGCAAGTAAACCGGAACGAATTGCAGAAGACCAAGCTGCATTAAAAACAGTGATTCCGGCAGCGTTCTGGGAAGAAATGCGTGAACAAAAACTAGTTGCAGCTAATGCACCACTACCAATCAACGTTAAATAAAAAGGAGAGTAATTAACATGGCAAAGACTATTACATCTATTCAAATTCCAGCTTCACCTGAACAAGTATGGAAATTAATCGGAGGTTTTGATGCACTTCCAGATTGGTTACCGTATATTCCTAGCAGTAAAGTAACTGAAGGCGGACGTGTACGCCATTTAGCTAATCCTGATGGCGATGCGATTGTAGAGCGTTTAGAAGCATTTAATGAGAAAGAACGTTACTACACATATTCAATTATGCAAGCACCATTCCCTGTAACTAATTATTTATCTACAATCCGTGTTAAAGAAGGGAAAGATGCTAACACATCATTAGTTGAATGGTCTGGTAGCTTCACTCCTGTAGAGGTTACTGATGAAGAGGCAATTAATCTATTCTATGGAATTTATAAAGATGGTTTAGAGGCGTTACAACAAGCGTATTTAGCTTAATCAATTTATTAAACATTTGAAAGCCTGCAGTGTAACAGCTGCAGGCTTTTTTATGAGTATAGAATTTCTTTTTAAGAAAATATATCTATACTCAATGCTGTTACTTAAAGAGAACATCACGAATTATAATAGAATGAAGAAACTGTGGATGTAAAGAGGACAGAAGCACATATAGATCGAGAGCGTTACATCGTCCTTCGAAAACTCGGTGTCACGAAAAAAGAAATGAAAAAGGCAATCGCAAAACAAATGAGATTTATCTTCTTTATTCCTTTAGTAGTTGGTATAATACACACTTTATTTGCACTAAAAGGATTAGCGACAGTTATTCCGTATGAAATTGCAGTTCCGTTACTAATTAGCATCGGTGTGTATAGTGTTATTTATATTGGTTATTATTACTTAACGGTTCGTTCTTATTTTAGGATTGTTAGTAAATGAAAATAGGGTATACAGTTTTTGAAAAAGCGAAAGAGAACATAGTGAAAATTATGTTCTCTTTCGCTTTTTTTAGTTAAAATGAGGTGTGCATGAAAATGGTATTTAAATGGAGTGTTACATTTGGAAATTCTTATCATAGCAGGATGTTTATTAATTGGCATCACTTTGATCAGTCTCAGTATTTATCGATTTGTAAAAGAATTAAAAGAAAAAAATTCAAAGAAAGAGAAATGGAAAGTAGTAGCTGGAAATTTGATAGAGTTATTTAGTGATCCATTGCATGGAGTGCCGTTCTATTTTTTAACTGGGGGTCTCTTTTTTGTAATCGGACTGTTATTTCTTTCTATGGGAATGGGTTGGCTTGAAATTGATTAAGGCGTATTAACAAAGATATTTCATAGTTGTCTTGCGAAGAGGAGAGAGCAAATGCCGGTTATAAGAGATATACAATTGAGTTTTCTAAAAGTAAAAGAGCATACCAGAAACATAGAGGCATTACAGTTAACATCTACAAGCAACTACGATGAAGACATCTCTTTTGGTAAAGAGACGAGCAGTATTACTTCTTTATATTGTCGACATATGCCAAAGTTAAGAATGGGGTATGAGAAAGGGATTTTGATTCATTGTGTGGATGATATTTCATTACTCGATGAGTGGGAGAAGAAATATCGAATTTTTCCTGAATATATGAATGCTTTTGTGGAATATGGGAGTGTGAGGGATTTTCCATACTTATCAGATAGAGAGAAAAAAGAATTAGCCCTTCAAATCGTTCATGCGGAAATGAAGCGTTTAGCTGTGAAATATGATTGGGATATAGAAGAGTTAGAAAAAGTGAAGAATAAAATACTAGAATTGGATTATAGAAACGAGTTCGTATATATAAAAAAGAGTAGTCCGAATAAAAAATATGTATGTAGTATAACATGTCAGCATGAAGTGGCTTATGCTGACGTGTACTTAGAAATAAGAGAGTATAGAACGAGGCGGTTAATCAAAAAGGAAAAGCTTATTAGAGAAGAAGATATGTATAAGATATTTCATCATGTTAGTGAAGTGGCTTGGAAGTTAAACCATAAAGTGCTACTGATGAATGATAAAGGAAAAACTGTATGGATGTTAACCTTTTTAGAGAAAGATATCCCAGCAAATTTAGTTTGGAAGATTGAAAGAATAGATTGGAAATAGATGAGAATTGGAGTGCATATGATGGAGACACAAATCGTTATTGGAGTACCTGGTTTATGGAAAGATAGAACAGAATTAATACAAGAAGTTGTGAGTAAAAGTAACTATATATTAGCAGGAAATGTGATACACCATAAGGAGAAAGAGATTGGCTTTGAAATAGATATATATGAACAAGACTCTTCTTTAAGAGAGGCTTTCTTCTATGCAAGTGGTGGGCGTTTTGATGAAGAATTGCTTCGGGAGTTGGAGAAGCATACTTATACAGTTTATATTATTGCGAAAGTTGACGATACAGAGAGATTACAAGAAGTAATTGATGTAGGAATGGAACTTTTAAATGCAGGTGGACTTGCTTTAAAAGTTGAAACAGCAGGTGTGGCTTATTCGAAAGAAGAATGGCAAGAGCTTGCAGAGGATAAGGAAATCTTCCCGATGTATTCGCACCTTGTAACTTTAGTTGGAGATGAAGAGGACGGTTATTATTCATGTGGAATGCAAGCATTTAATCTACCAGACGTTGTTTTAGACGGAGGGATAGATCCGGAAGTAGCTGTAGATTTATTGAATGATTTTAACCTACATAATATATTGGAAAAACCTAATTTGAAAGATGGAGATACAATTAGTTTCACAGAAGATGCTCCAGTGTATCTCTTATCTCATTATATAGATAATCGTTATGAACAAGAGGATCCATTTTATAATCCGTGTGGGGTATGGAAGTTAGAGAGTGCTTCGGCAAAGAAATCTATCTTTCAAAAATTGGGGAGTGTGCTAAAAGGATGGAAAAATACATAAAAGAACAGAGGAGTATATGTGATAAATATAAAGCGGAGTATGTAGAATCTCCGAATGACTTGAAATTAGGAATAGCGCAAAATGTGAAAGATGGTATTGTTCCGATTAATGGGTTACGAATGCCTATAGAAAACGGAACGACAGGTTGGTACATTTGGGCTGGTGAAGAAATGGGGACAGAAGAAGATTTCTTTCTTCCTTTACATATTCAACATATTGATGAATGGGCACCTGAAATAAAGAAGTATTTAGGGTTACCACCTGGTTGGAGATTTTTAATTGCTGGAGATTACGAGGACGTGTGGTATGATCCAAATTTGTTTGATGAAGATTTAGAAGAGGATACAGATGAATGGGAAGAAAATATGCTACAAGAGTATGGATGGTACATGCATAGCATATTAGCAGAAGATATTGATGGCATCCATGCTAATTATCATACGCATGGTCTAAGAGATAACTTTAATCATCAAGATTTACAAATAGCATTAAATATGGATCCTGAAGTCGCGCATAGTGTTTTTTGTACCATAATAGAAGAAATAAAGAGCGGAAAAAAGTTTGAACAAGGGATTGAGTATACGAATATTATTGAAGGATATCCCATTATTATGAAGTCTTTCGTAGAGATGGATCGAGAAGTTTTGAGGGTTTTATTACCTGATGAAAGAGGGATTCTTCCTACTAGGTCAGAGTGTGATGAGTGTTATAAGACTCAATTGGATAGTATTGAGGAAATTTGATAAAAAAAGAGCTTGAAACTATTCAAGCTCTTTTTTTATCACTATTTATGTCCTAAAATATGCTCAATCTCATGCAAACTTAATTTACTTGCCTTAGCAATCGTTTCAAGTGGTATACCAAGATCATACATATTTTTAATCATTTGAATTTTCCCCTGTTGAATGCCTTTTTCAATGCCTTTTTCAAGCCCTTTTTTAATTCCTTGTTCCATTCCTCTTTTAATTCCTTCTGTCTCTGCATGGGCGAATTTTGCTGCTTCATCCATTAAAACTTTCTCCCTTGCGTCATAGGCTTGCCGGAAAGAAGAATCCTGACTCATACGTTCCCATTTATTTATTGCTTTTTGTAAAATAGGGTCTTGGTTCATAGCAATATCCTCCAATAGTTTAGTTAAGTGCTCATCCTCATTTGCTGAAAGCAATAAAAGCCAACGAACAAATGGATCTTTCCACGGATTTACTTTTTCTTCATGCCATTGTTCAGTTAACTTTGGAATTTCTATAATGTGGATTTCTATGTCTTCACTCAGGATTTTTTGTTGTTGTGTATTCCATAATATGCTCGTTGTATGGAAGGCTGGGTGTTCCGAAAACATTACGAAGTTTAGTAAGTTTATGGTGATGGTTTTGTGAAGTGCACTGTAGGGCATCCCTTTTTGTAGTTGAGATGTGTATAGTCTTCCCCAATAATATAAACTGCGTTTAACCATATCGTGATTATTATTGAGTTGTATTTCTACATTAACTTTTGTTCCTGTGTCTAATGTCGCTGAAATGTCTAAAATAGATAACTTATCCTCTTCATATTCCCTGTGTAAATGTGGATCTTCTAGTTGTAGAGAAGCAATGGGCGACTCTAAAGACTCTTGTAACATAGCATTTAAAAATGCAATTAGAATATCTTCGCTACCATTCGTACCAAACAATTGTTTAAATGCAAAATCAATGCGTAAATTAACTAACTGTTGGTTGAACAAAGTTTGTCCTCTCCCTTATATGAAGGTGCTTCTTTCTTTCATTGTACATAAAAAGAACTAGAGTATGCAAACAAGCCATTCTTCTATTTTTTAGTAGTGTTATTAGAATGTCACAGTTAAGTATGGTTATGTTATACTCTAGTGAAATTAAAAAAATATTTTTGTTTATATCGGGGTGAAGATGATACATATGCAAAAAGATATTTTAAAACTATTAGATAAAAAGCAAAGTAACTATGAATTTTCTGCCTTTGATAATGAATATATTGATATTTCACAAGTGAAATTCTCTCTTTTCTTTAAAGATACTAAGGATTGGCTAATGGTGTTTCAAATTGTTGGTGTAGGTTCATTAGGTGTATGTAATGATATTCAAGTATATGGCGATAGAATTACTCATTCAATGGGTGATGATTGCATTTTACAATTAAATAATGGCGATTATGAGTTGTTTGATGATGAAGGTGAATTTATACCGAATATTTATAACGGCAGTTTAAAAATTCGCGAGCATCATTTTGAATATGAATTTACAGAAGAAGATTATATAAATAATGGAATAGAAGTACAAACGACAGAGCATTATCCAACATACTTCATGCGTATGCTTGCTACTAATGAGGAAGTTCAAAAATTATTGTGGTGGGATAAAGGAGAAATTTTAGAAGAGTTCGGTTTAGAAGGTGACTGGGAAGTAGCGTATGAAACGGAAGAATGGAAACATGTTGAAGACGAAAAAGTAAGTGAAAATGAATTCTTCCAATCAGTAGCCGCTGCAATAGAGAAGAAAGATCCAAGTGTTATTGTGAATGAAAATGCTAATACGCATTGGAGAAATTGGATAGAGTTTGATTGTGACTGAAAAGGATAGGAGAAAGAATAACAAATGAAAAGAAGAAGAAAATCCGGAGAAAAAGTACAAATGCATCGTTTTGCACTACCTCTATGCTACGGAAGTGAAGCACCATATTATTATTACGAGGTAGCGCCCCATGAAAGAGAGGAACGCTTCCATTTAACATCAGATCTTTGTGTAATGGATGATGAACATTATTTTATTAGAGGATGTTTAGAGCTTCCTATCATTGACTACCACGAAAATTTCATATGGACTGTGTGGGTATCACTTAGTAAAGAAAGTTATGATGAAGTATTAGAAAAGTGGGATGAGAGAGGCCGAGAAAATAGTGATCCTTATTTTGGTTGGTTATCTGTAGAAATACCAGTTTATCCAGAAACATTAAATTTAAAAACAAATGTACATATAAGAGAAGTTGGAACGGCACCGTATGTTGAATTAGAGCCAACCGAGCATCCTTTAGCGATCGAACAAAGAAATGGAATTACTTTAGAGAGAGTTAAAGAAATACAAGAAATGATTCAACGACATAACTAGATTAGAAGAGAAAAAAACGAGTGCTAGCACTCGTTTTTTTCTTTACACAACCGCAGGATTATAAATCATCGTAAAGTGTCCTGGTAATAATTCAATGTGACAAGGTGTATGAAGCGAACTTTCTCCATCTGTATCTACTTCTTTTTCTTCTTTCGTTTCAATATGAATGGATTTCGCTTTTACGTGGAAGATGTCATTTTCATTTGAATCCTCGAATAGTTTCTTTCCGATGTAATCTTTAAATGCTTGAATACCTGTTGATTTGACTACGAAAATATCAAGTGTTCCGTCATCACATTTTACGTTTGGAATAAAGGATGGAATACCACCAAGATATTCACCATTTCCAACCATGACAAGGACAGCTTCGTCTTCATATACTTGTCCGTCATAAGTAATTTTTACTGGGAATGTTTCAGCATTTTTTACAGTTCGAATTGTGCTTAAATAGTAACCGATTTTACCAAGCTTTGCTTTTTCATCTGCATCGATATTGTTTGATACTTCAGATACGAGACCAATCCCCCAGAAGTTTAAGAAATGTTGTCCATTTGCTTTTGCAACGTCAACTGGTTTTATATGTTCTTTTGTAATAAGCTTTGCCGCTTCTGCAATGTTTTGCGGAACGCCAAGTGTGCGAGAGAAGTCGTTGCAAGTTCCGCCTGGAATGATTGCAAGTGTAGGTCTAGTTTCAAGAGGTGCTAAGCCATTTGTGCATTCAAATACAGTGCCGTCACCACCAAAGACGATAATTAAATCTACTTTACTAGCAAACTCTTGGCAATATTTTGTTGCATCACCTTGCTTTTTCGTATGAAGGATATGTAAGTCAGGAAAAGCTGCGGCAAGAGGTGGTACGATTTTCGTTAAATTTGTATGTAAGTCACCTTGTCCAGCTTTCGGATTTACGATGAGGAGTACTTTTTCAAATTTTGTCTTTGTCATATTTCATCTCTCCCTGTAGTTTGTAAATGGAAAGAAAGGAGCTGTTTCTATGTATTTTAGAACAGCTTCTCCCTATTAATTGGATGCTAACATTGTTAATTATTGTCGGTAAGTCGATATATTTAAAAAATCGCCGATATACATTTTATATACTATCAATTTTTTAAGTTATACGCTTATTCCGTTACAACTGAAGCAATGAATGGTAAGTTACGATATTTTTCCGCACAGTCGATACCGTATCCAACGATGAATTCGTCTGGAATTTGGAAGCCAACATACTCAGCTGTTAAGTCTACTTTACGACGTTCTGGCTTATCAAGTAATGTACAGAACTTGAGTGCTTTTGGTTTATGCATAAAGAAGTGGTCTTTTAGGAAATGAAGTGTTAAACCAGAATCGATAATATCTTCTACAACAATTACGTTTTTTCCAGTAATGTTTACGTCGATATCTTTTAGTAGTTTCACTTTTCCTGTTGTTTCTGTTTGATTTCCGTAGCTAGATGCAGAAATAAAGTCAATTGTTACATTATTTTTGATGTGACGAATTAAATCAGCAGCAAATACGAATGAACCTTTTAATACTGCGATAACTACGATTTCTTCTCCTTCAAAGTCACGTTCGATTTGAAGTGCTAATTCTTTAACTTTTGCTTGTAATTGTTCTTCAGAAATTAAAGTGTCTTTTATTTCAATATTCATTGTAATCCTCCTACAGTGTAAAACTTGCGAACATTTCGACTGTAAAGGATAGAATAGAAAAAGTCAAAGGAGATAGTAATTTTTTACAAAGATAACGCCAAAATCATCTGATGATATGATATACTAAGTGTATTAAGAAAACGCTTCCATAAAGGGTGAATATGATGAAGAAGAAACAGTACACAAGTGTAACATTTATAAAAGCATTACTTTTAACAATTGTTCTTGGCCTGTTGGCTTACGTAATTGATGTACCTGCGATTCGTATTTCATTAATTGGAATGACTTTAGTGTTAGGAGCAATTTCGCACGGTATGATGTCGCAGCTAAAAGAAGCTGGACTTGATGATATGAGAGATCATATAGATAAAAAGTAAGAAACCTTCATTATATCGAGTGAAGGTTTTTTTGTTTCTTACAAAAATGTAAGGTAGTTGTAAGGCAAATCGATAGTTGCATAATAGCATTTTGGATAAACTATGGGTGTAAGGTAAAAGGCAAGCATATTTTAGGTAAATTAAGTTTTAGGCACTCTATATGTGAAAAAGGAGTAGGAGGGCATGGAGAAACGTTGGACGACCTTTTCTTTTTTAGCGACTAGTAACACCGTAATGCTAGATGGAAAAATGGATTTTTTGCACTTGTTTGATCGTGAAGATGATCATTCTTCTTCTAAATTTACAATGAAATGGAATAAATGGAGCGAGAGTTGTAGGTTTGAAGAAGAGGCCCCTAACGAAGAGCAAAAGATTATTTTAACAAACCCTATTAAAGCGTGGGTTGTTCAACGTCGTAAGTGTAACGTCAAAAATCACTTCAAGAAAACTGAGCCGAGACAATTAGTTATCGCTCCGGCCCGTTCTACTTCCAAATCACGCGAAAGTAACATGTAAATAATTGAGACACACACCCGAAAAAACATCGTACATATTGCGATGTTTTTTTCTTTTTCTACAATGAAATCTTTAAATGAAATATATTTCATCTGCATCTTATATTTATATCTCTTGCTTATTCTAGTAATACATCCGGCGCGAGTTGATGTGAATAAAATATAAGGAGAGAATTAAGATGAAAAAGAGACTATTACCAATTTGTGCAATGGCACTTTTAACAGTAGGATATTCTTCAGTAGCGAGTGCAGATACTGGAACAGTAACAAAGGAAGAAGCGCAAGTGCAACAAGATAAAGCTAAAAAAGAAGAAGCAATTAAGGAACAGCAAAAAAGTGAAGTAGAGAAAAAGCAAGCGGCACAAGTACAAGAAAAAAATGATATGGCTAAAAAAGAAGAAGCAATAAAAGCTGAGAAAAAAAGTGAAGAAGAGAAAAAGAGAATAGCGCAAGAACAGTTAAAAAACGATATGGCCAAAAAAGAAGCAGCGATAAAAGCCGAGCAAAAGAATGAAGTAGCTAAAAAAGAAGTAGCAAAGCCAGTTGTACAAGGTGAAAAATTACCAAATACAGCATCGAATAATGTAGTAATGATGGGATTAAGTGCATGTCTTGTAGCGGTAGGTACATTATTTGGTTTGAATCGTCGCAATAAGATTAAAGCGTAAATAAAATATTTTCCTATAAAGAATGGGATAATTTCATATATTAAAAATGGTAGGTTACTCCTACCATTTTTGGCATGGAGGAATGAAGAATGAAGTTACTCAATTATATCGGTATCATATTGATGGCTATAGGGCTATTCATGGGATCCTATTATGCTGTGGAATGGTATAAAGGAAGAAGCTCTGCTGGGCAATTAACGGCAGAAGAAATAAAGAGCCTTAAAAATATACAAGATACTCAACTTTCTCATGAAACACCTGTAACTTCTCAAGTGCCTTCTTCTCAAACAGAACATAAAGAAGGAGAAAAGGTAGCGATGTTAAACATACCGAAAATAAAGAAGAAGTTTTCTATATATTGGGGAGCAGATGATACGACTTTGAAAAAAGGAGTGGGTATGTTCGTTAGTGATTTAACGACAACTCCATCTGGAGGGGGACATACTGTACTGAGTGGACATCGAGATACTGTATTTACAGATTTAGAAGAGTTGAAAGAAAAGGATACCCTTGTTTTAGAGTATGATAATAAAACGTACACATATGAAATTCAAAAGACGTGGATTACCCATGCGGATGATCGTACTGTTATTATAAAAAAAGAAGAACCGATATTAACACTGACAACTTGTTACCCATTTAATTATATAGGGAATGCACCAGATAGATATATTATCGAGGCGAAGTTAATTGGCAGTCATTCAAAGTGAAATTATAGTTTCTGAAAGCGGGAGGGGGATATATAAATTATGTCAAAAAATATTTTAATTGTTGAAGATGAAGACATATTACGTGAAATATTAAAAGATTATTTTTTAAGTGAGCAATATGTAGTGTTTGAAGCGAGGGACGGGAAAGAGGCTTTAGTTGTATTTGAAGAAGAAGAGGTTGATTTAGTTATTTTAGATATTATGTTGCCAGAACTCGATGGATGGTCTGTTTGCCGAAGGATTCGAAAGACGTCCGAGGTGCCTATTATTATGCTGACGGCGCGCGTAGATGAAGACGATACGTTACTTGGTTTTGAACTTGGGGCAGATGATTATGTGACGAAGCCGTATAGTCCGCCAATTTTATTAGCAAGAGCGAAAAGGTTGTTAGAAAGCAGAAAAGTGACAAAGCAACTTTTAGAGAATGAAGATGATACATTATCAATCCACGGCATTCACGTTCATTTTCCGTCTCGCACTGTTACGGTAGATAGAACCGATATTAATTTAACGCATACAGAATTTGAAATATTAGCGTATTTCATGAAAAATCAAGGAATCGTTTTAACGCGAGAGCAACTCATTTCAAGAATTTGGGGATATGAATTTGCTGGTGATGATCGAACGGTGAATAGTCATATTCGTAATTTAAGAAATAAATTAGGAGAGAAAGCAAAGTACATTACAACTGTAGTACGAACTGGTTATAAATTTGAGGGGAATATATGAGAAAAGGAATTGTACTAAAATTATTTACTCTTACAACAGCATTATGTATGTTGATTTTAGCGACGATATTTATTGGACAAACGATATTTTTTAAACAATATTATGCGAATCGAAAAGTGGAAGATATTAAAGTAAATTTAAATTCCTTTGAGAAGAATTATTTAAATTATGCAGGAAATGCAGAAGAAATTCAAAAACTAGAGCAAGACTTTTTAAGAGAAAATAATACGTGGATTACGACATTAGATAAGAACGGGAATTTAAAACATGCAGATGATTTTTATTTTGAAGTAACGATAGATCGTAGGCAACAAAAGAGCTTTGGACAACAAATATTCAAAATTCCTTTAGGCAATCTCGTCAATATAGAAGAGATTGAGAATAAATCATCAGATCAGTTTCTAGGCCAAGGAATTTATTTTTCTGGAGTGAAAAAAGGAGATAGTTTTATTCCATTCTCTTTCTCGTTATCTAAGCAGAATTTAAGTGGATCTAATAAACCGTTAGAAAAAGCATTTAAGGAGAAAATGAGTAAATTAGATGAGGAGAAAAAGAAAGCAGCTGAGGAACAAGTAAGTAAGGAAAAGAAGCCGGCTGTTCAGGAGCAAGCTGCCCAAGAACCAGATGCTTATATAGGTGGGTTTGTTACAAAAGTACAGTTTCCAGATGTAAAAGGCCTCGTAAATCCAATTTATAAAAATACTTTGTTTTTGGATAGTATAAAAGAATTTCAAACGGATGTATTACTAAAAGAGAGTAATCAAATAGAGTATTCAACAAAGACAATGGACTATGAAAAGAATGATATAAAATATAAATTATTAATGAAACCAATAAAAGAAAAAGATGGATCAGTAACATATATTTATGCGATGGCTTCTTTACAGCCTGTAGATGAAGCTGTACAAATGGTGCAAGATTATTACATCTATATCATTGCATTTGTAGTCGTTCTTATTTTTTTAGCTTCGTTTTATTATTCAAAACAAATTGCAAAACCATTACTAAAAATAAATGATACGACGAAGAAAATAGCACAATTAGATTTTACAGAAAAAATACCGATTACTTCAAAAGATGAAATTGGAGATTTATCGAAAAATATTAATGTTCTATCAAATAAACTCCATTCGCATATTGGGCAGTTAGAAGAAGATATTGAAAAGGAAAGAAAGTTAGAAAAGACGCGAAAAGAATTCATTTCTGGTGTTTCACATGAATTAAAAACACCGCTAAGTATTATGAAAAGCTGTATTTCTATTTTAAAAGACGGGGTAGCTGAACATAAAAAAGAGTATTATTTTCAGGCAATGGAGAGAGAAGTAGACAAAATGGATACGTTAATTTTGGATATGCTTGAGTTAGCTAAATTTGAATCTGGTACATATAAAATGAAAAAGGATTCGTTTTATATTGATACAGTAATTGAAGACATATGTGAACATCTATCTGTGGAAATAGAGAAAAAAGAGCTTCGTGTTCATAAAAATATATGTTCATTTGAAGTGATTGCAAATCAAGGCCGGATTGAACAAGTCATCGTGAATTTCATTACGAATGCCATACGTTATACACCAAATAAAGAAGATATTATTATTTCTACAATAGATGAGAAGGATCGTATAAAAGTGTGCATTGAAAATAAAGGTACTCACATTGAAGAAGAACAATTAGATAAAATTTGGGATCGTTTTTATCGAGTGGATACAGCTCGTCAGCGTTCACAAGGTGGGACGGGACTTGGGCTTGCCATTTCAAAGAATATTTTAGAACTACATGATACTGAATATGGGGCAGGAAATACAGAAGATGGTGTGTTATTTTACTTCTATTTACCGAAAAAAGCGTAAATAATATGATTTACGCTTTTTTAATTTATTTTCATATTATCTTTACCTAATCTTTATTTTTAATCAGTATAATTTGTTTAGAATATGAGGTTATGTAAGGAGTCGATGAACCGTGCATAGCAATTGGCTAAGTATAATGGTGTTTATTTTCTTTTGCGCATTTATTGTATTTTTAATTGATATTACGATATGAAAAAAGAGCGCTCATTAAGCGCCCTTTTTTTGTGTATTCATTTGATAAGCACTGATGCTTTTGAATAATCGTGGTGAAGTGATAAATAAAAATATAAGTAAAACGGTACATAAAATAAAAGAACCAAGCATTGTACTTCCATTTACGATTAATGAATATAACACAGCTGATTGACCTTTCGGTGCATATTGTCCCCAGAAAATAATGCCGGCAATAAAGTGGCAGAAATAGCGAGCAAAGCTACCGATAAATGTAGCAAGGATAATATAAGCAAGGACTTTCTTACCCTGATTTTGTTTTGATGAAGGTTTGTCTTTACGGTTACCTAAATTTGATTGTTCTAAGCTATTTTCATTGGATGTTAAAAGTGCTTTTTGAATTGGACGATAGAATAAGCCAGCAAATCCGATAAAAGCAAAGGCAATGAAGTACTCAATGAATGCTTGAACAGGTGTTAAAATATAAGCATCTCCCACGACAATTTGTAATAGTCCCCAAACTAAACCGCCTAAGAAAGCTGATTTAAAGCCCCAGCGGTAAGCAATAATAAAAATAGGAATCATAGCGAATGAGATAGAACCGCCTGTTGGAAGTTTAAGTGATAATGGTAAAATATCGATAATCATGGCGAAGGCTGCAAGAATAGCAGATTCGATCATCGCTTGTAAATTGGTGTTACGCATGTTGTTTCCCCCTAAATCCAAGTTATACAAAAAAGAATAGATATCATAGGAGGATACGAAATACGTAAATAAAAATGAGGTATGTATTTCGGACGTTTGCACAATCCCTGCGTTAGCATTAACTAACAGGTTCGAAGGGTCGGAACGAAGTGTTCCCTCTCAGCGGCATGGCTCCCCCAGTGATAACGAAATTCTTTATTTGCTATTGTTTATTGTAAGCGAAATGGATGAGAATGGCAAACGAATACAGTATGACAATAATTGAAATAGAATTGTAGCGAAATGTTAATAAATATGAAGCAAAAGGGTATAGTACAAGAGAAATTGGGTGTGGTATAATTTTTTTGAAAATAATTATCATTCTCTTCTGAGGGGGAAGGTTATGAGCTTAGTAGATATTAAAATTGGAGAGAAAGTGTTAGTAAAAAGTATTCAGTCTTTAGATCAGCTATTAAAGCGTAGACTAGCTGCTTTCGGTCTTGCTGAAGGAAGCGAACTTCGCCTGAAACAGAAAGCGATGTTCAAAGGTCCTTGTACATTGGAGTGTCGTGGACAGTTAATTAGTATTCGTCATTGTGACGCGAAAATGATAAAGGTGGAATTAGCGTGAATAAGGTAGCTTTGCTAGGGAATCCGAATACAGGGAAGACATCATTATTTAATGCACTTACTGGTTCTTATGAGTATGTAGGAAACTGGAGCGGTGTAACAGTAGAAAAGAAGGTTGGTAAATTAAAAGATAGACAAGGAACATTAATTGATTTACCAGGTGTTTATGATTTAAATCCAGTTTCACGTGATGAAGGTGTTGTAACAAACTTTCTATTAACAGAAGAATTTAATCATATGTTAAATATCGTAGATTCCTCGCAGTTTGAAAGAAATATGCATTTAACGTTGCAGTTACTTGAATTTGGTAAGCCAGTCTCAATTGGTTTAAACATGGTTGATGTGGCGAAGCAAAGAGGAATTGTCATTGATGTAAAACGTTTATCAGAGCTATTAGGTGTAACAGTCGTTCCTGTTGTTGCAAGAAGTGGAAAAGGCTGTGAAGAACTGCTTACGACTCTTAAAGAAAATAACAAACAAGAGAAAAAGCCATTTCTTATTTCATATGGTGTACAAATGGATGAAGGAATTGGAGAAGTAATTGCTTTTTTAGAGACAGCGAATTACGAGCATCCGAGATGGTTAGCACTTCAATTTTTAAGCAATAACGAAGTAGTAGAAAAAGAAATGAAAGCATTACCAATTTATAAGGAACTCATAGCCATTCGATCTCGCTTAGAAGGAAAACTTGATTGTACGTTAGAAGAGCACATTTACAAAACTCGTGAAGCGTATATTGAAAAGTTAAAAACAAATGTTATGAAGCATGAGAAAGAAGGAAAAATTCCTTTTTCAGAAAAAATTGATAGATTAATTACACATAAAATTTTAGGACTTCCAATCTTTTTAGCAGTTATGTTTTTTATTTTTCAGGTTACGTTTACGTGGATTGGTACACCTTTATCGGATATGTTAGATGAGTTTTTTGGTGGCCAGCTTACGGATTGGGTGACGGCTGGACTTACAAGTATTGGAGCTTCTGATTTTATTCAAGCGCTCGTTACAGAAGGTATTATTGCCGGTGTTGGTGCTGTATTAGTATTCGTACCACAAATCTTTGCACTATTCTTTTTTATTTCATTATTAGAAGACTCAGGGTATATGGCGCGAATTGCAGTTGTTATGGATAGAATTATGGAGTTTTTCGGCTTAAACGGAAAAGCTTTTATTCCGATGATTATCGGTTTTGGATGTAACGTTCCAGGTATCATGGCTGCGAGAACGATTGAACAGGAAAAAGAACGTTTACTTACCATTTTAGTAACACCATTTATGTCTTGTTCAGCACGATTACCTGTATATGCATTATTTGCGGGCGTATTTTTCCCGCATAGTCAGGCGGCTGTTGTATTTTCTTTATATGTTGCAGGGATTGTTCTTGCGTTATTAGTTACAAAAATTATGTCTCTTACGATTTTGAAAGCGGAAAAGTCTATTTTCGTAATTGAATTACCGCCTTACCGTGTGCCACAAGCAAAAACATTATGGCTAAGCACATGGGAGAAAGGGAAAGGATTTGTTCGTAAAGCTGGTACATTCATCTTTGGTGGTTCGGTTGTCATTTGGTTATTAAACTATGCAGGTCCATCAGGATTTGGTGTTGATATGGGAGACAGTTACTTAGCGATGATTGGTGGATTTATCGCACCACTATTCGCACCGCTCGGCTTCGGAACATGGCAAGCTGCAGCATCCCTTTTAACAGGATTTTTAGCGAAGGAAGTTGTCGTTTCTACAATGGCAATTATTTATGCAGTTAAAGAAGATGTGCTTGGAAATGTAATGGGAGCACATTATACAGCATTATCAGCTTATGCATTTATGTTCTTTATTTTATTATATGTTCCGTGTTTAGCGACGGTAGCTGTTATTAAACGTGAAACAGGATCAGCGAAGTGGACGATTTTTTCAGTCGTTTATCCACTCGTAGTTGCTTATGTATTAACGCTCATTATATACCAAGTTGGATCCTTACTCGGATTCTAGAAGGAGATGTATTGTGATGATGGTCAATATTATAATTGGAGCTATCATTTTTGGTTATGCAGCATATACGTTAGTTAATTTTGTAAAGAGAAGTAAAAAAGGAAAATGCGCAGCATGTTCTTTAAATAAGTCATGTCAGTCGCAAACTTGTAGCCCGGATATGGAGCAAATTGCTCATAATAAATAGAAAAAAGCTTTGCGAATTTCGCAAAGCTTTTTTGTTTTACTTTTTAATTTTTACAAGTTGAGAAGCTTCTACGCCTTTGTAACCAGGGAATTCTTTACTTGGGTCTTTATCAAATTTTAATACACCTACAGATTTTTCATCACCTTTTACATTGCTGTAAGTTGCGTCATCAACAATCGCATACATATCTGTATATGCACGACCACTTCCGATAATTGTGTTGCCTTCATATTTTAATTTTGCCCCATCAAGTGCAGCATTTTCTACTTTTTCTTTTGCAAATAATACACCTTGTTCTGTTGTTACAGCTGGTAATTTATCAAGTGGTTTCGTGTTGTCTTTTTCATCAACTTTGCTAAGTAACTCTTTTTTCACTAGTTCTTCACCAGTTTTCTTATCCATTACAAGAACTTTTTTACCATCTAATGTTGTCATTTTCATTTTATAGAAGTCTTTTTCTTTCACTTCTTTTTTGTTTTTATCTGTAATTTGCTGAACTTGTTCTTCTGATCCGTACAGTACAAAGCCGTTCGCTTTTTCTCCTAATAAAGAACAACCTGATAATGCTCCAAATGAAATTGCTGCTGCTAATCCGATTCCTACTAATTTTTTCATGATGATTTCTCCTTTTATATGTTTTATAGTAAATACATTTTTGTATTAGTTCCGAAATGACGAGAAGCTTGTTTGCTGCTTCTGGTATTAGTGTATAAGAAATATGGAAACGTAACTATCGAGTTAGCTTACAGTAACATTACACTTATGTAATTTAGTGAAAGTGCGCAAAAGTAAGTTAATTTCAAAGAGGGATAATGAGAATATATTAGAAATACAATATTGTATATAGAATGTCATATTATAATGGATGTATTTTGGAAATAACATGTAAGGACATATTAGTTTTGTTATAATAAACACATAGGCTGTAAAATGAATATTCTTTACTGTAAAGGGAGATTTTTCAGTTTTCCAAGTAGTGAATTTGAAATATGAGGTATATCATAGGAGGAATTTAGATGTCTGTATTTAAACGATTAAGAGATTTAACAATGTCAAATGTGTATTCGTTAATTGAAAAAGCGGAAGATCCAGTTAAGATGACTGATCAATATTTACGCGATATGCAAGCCGATGTACAAGAGGCTGAGAAAAGTGTAGCAGCTCAAATCGCACTTGAGAAGAAATTCAAAATATTATTTGAAGAGCAAGAAGCACTTGTGAAAAAACGTGAAGAGCAGGCTCATATGGCTGTTCAAGCTAATAACTTAGATCTTGCGCGTCGTGCATTAGAAGAAAAACAAAATGCAGAGCAAAAAATGAATGAGTATAAAGCAAGCTACGAGCAAAATAAAGCTGCTGCTGATAACCTGCGCCTAAAGCTAGAAGAAATGCGTAAGCAATTAAATGAGCTGAAAAATAAACGTGAAACACTTGTAGCGCGTGTAAATGCGGCGAAAGCACAAAAGAATATTAATCAGGCGATGTCTGGATTTGATTCAAATTCAGCAAAAGCTGGTTTAAGCCGTATGGAAGAGAAAGCTCTTCAATTAGAGGCTGAAGCGGAAGCAAGCGGTGAAGTTTATAAGAAAGAAAAATCATTAGATGATGAATTCGCAAGCTTAAACAAAAATTCTGCTGTTGACGATGAATTAGCTCGTATTATGAAGCAGTATGAGAAATAATATAGAATAAAGACAAATGAACCGACATGTCTAAATATATTCATGTCGGTTTTCTATTATATTTTAGAGGAGGTTTTGCAATGACATGGATGAATGTAGTTGCCATGCTTGTATGGACTGGAGCGAGTGCAGTACTTTTATTTGCAATTATGTGGGTTGATTCGATTTTTACAAAATACAATGATTTAAAAGAAATCAAAAATGGAAATACAGCTGTAACAACTCGTTTTATTATGAAATTATTTGCACAAGGGTACATTTTATCTCAATCGATAACGAAAGCAAATGATTTATGGCAAGCGCTACTTGCATCAGCAGTTTCTTTCGTTATTTTATTAGTGGTAGAAATGTTTATCGAATTTGTGTTAAAGAAAATGTCTGGCTTAGATTTAGAAGAAGGTACGAAAGAAGGCAGCGTTGCACATGCGATGTTAGCTGGATCATTACATATTGTTGGTGCACTTATTTTAGGTGCTTGTTTATAAAGAGAAAAGGAGGGGTAGATCATGAGTTTATTTAAACGAATTAAAAATATAATGAAAAGCCCAGAGCCACCGAAGCCGGAAAAGAGTCTTTTAACGTTAGCTCCTGGTGATATGATTGAAGTTTCATTAGTCATGTACGAATTAACTGGGAAAACGAGTATGCATTCTCGCAAGGAAATTGTTTTAACACTGCAAGACGGGAAAGACATTCGTTATTTAAAAATTGAAGATCGTGAAAATACGTATTACAAATTATATACACCAATTGATGGTCGCTTAGATTCAATTGATGAAATTCCGACGACAATTGAAATGGATGATACCGAGTATCATATGGAAGAACAATATAACGGACGTGTTGTTGTGATGGGAAAAACTCCATTCTCAGCTTCAGAAGAACAGTATATATGGGAATTCCAATCAGATAATCGAAAATTATTGCGTATTGAATGGCAAAATGGTCGCACAATGATGTATGAGGGAGAAGCAATCATTCCTGCTGATGTACAAATTATAAGAGCAACGTAAGGGGGCGTAATCATGTCAAACCGATTGTTTACCATGATTAAATCGTTTGTGATCCCTATACTTGCTATCGTTATATTACTTGTTGTTGCTGGTTATGCCTTATCAGGTTGTCAAGGCGGGCAGACAAAGTCGATTCAAGACCGTTATCCACTTGAATCTGTTGCCAAGGAAGGTAAACAAGAATCTTACGTGTATAGGGCCGCCAATCGGTCAGTTCCTGAAGTAGCGAAGGAACTCATTAACGAAAGAGAACCGAAGCAAGCATCTAAAGAAGACGAAAATCAAATGTTCCTCGTTTATTCTGATAAGATTTATAACCTGCAAAAGGATAAAGAGAAACCATCTGATACGTTAATTGAAATAAGTAATAAAGAATTTGTCCGTCAAAATTACCAACCGTCCTTCTTGCAAGGATATATTATGGGTAGCATATTAAACGATATATTCGGTTCACGAAAATCATCGTACGGTGATTATCGAGGATATAATGACAGACAAAATCATAAACCAGTTATTCCAGAGAGACCACCTACGAAAGAAGAAAAGAAAACCCCACCTCCAATTACGAAGGAAGGGAAAGGGTCTATCATTAAGCGAGGCGATAATGTAGATTCGAAACCATCAGTAGGTGATAAGGGAAGTATTACTGAAAAAGGAAGTAATACGACGCCCCCACCTTCTACTGGAAGCAAGGGTAAAATTACAAAAACACCAGGCGGTTCAAGCGGATCAGATGTGAAGCCAAAATCATCTATTAAAACGCCGCCAAGGAATACATCTCCTCCGAAAACGAGGGTCGGTGGTTCAGGAAAAATTACGAAGAGAAGATAGTGTAGAGACCGAAAAGTGGAATTTGCTTTTTGGTCTTTTTTGTTATGGGAATTAATGCCTCTCAGGTGGTACGATTTAGGCATAAGGGAGGAAGTAAAAATATATCAGCGATTATTGAAATATATCGACTTACCGACAAAAACTGACAACGATAACAACTTAATAATAAAAAGAGGGTGTGCCAAAATTTTGGCACACCCTCTTTTTCATAACGATTAATGAATATCACGTTTCTTGAAATTACCGCCTTTTACTTCTGCTACGTCATAAACTGTAATAAAGGCGTGTGGATCGATTTCATTAATAAGTTCTTTCATTTTACTTTCTTCTAAACGGTTAATTACACAGGAAATTTCTTTAAACTTCTCTCTTGAATAACCACCGTATACTTCGTTATATGTTGCACTTCGGCCTAAACGATCGCGAATTGTTTCTACCATTAATTCAGGCTCTTTTGTAATAATTTTAAATGCTTTTGAACCACTTAAACCAACTTCAACGATATGAATCACTTTCGAAGCGATAAAGTAAGCAATTGCCGAAAGGATAGCTCCTTGCAGGCCGAATACTGTTGATACGAAAATAAATACGAACATGTTTAAGAATAAAATAAGGTCACTCGTTCCAAATGGTAACTTACGAGAAAGCAATACAGCTAGCATATCGATTCCATCTAATGCTCCGCCGTTACGTAATGCTAGTCCCATACCAAAACCGATGATAATACCACCAACAACTGTAACTAATAATGTATCGCCTTCAATAATAGCTGGTATTCCGTGCATGACAACGGTACCTATTGCTAATGAAGCAATCCCGATAATGGAATAAATAGCAAAGCTTTTACCGATTTGCTTATATCCTAACCAAACGAAAGGAATGTTAATAACTGCGATTAGAGCTCCTAATGGCAATCCAAATAATCTTGAACTAACGATACTTAAACCAGTTACACCACCGTCTGATACGTTATTTGGAATTAATACTGCTTCTAATCCGTACGCTGTGATAAATGCCCCAATAATAATCATCAAAGCTTTTGAAGCAATTCTTAGCTTATTGGGCTTGTTTTTGATAATTTTCTCCATGTAATTTCCTCGTTTCAAACTAGTTTCTTATTTGTTACGTAATTCACACCTAAATTTTATTTTAACATTTAATTTGAAAAAATTCTCCTTTAATGGATGTATGCAGGGAATATTATCACCATATTATCTTTAAAATATTTTTGAAATCAGTATAAGAAATCCCATCCTTTCAAAGGATGGGATGCTATTAAGAAAATATAAAACTAAGTACTGATATGAATAAAGCGAAACCTAAAATAGTTCCACATATTTTCATATGGCGCTTACGTCCCATTACGACAATCGCAACATATTCACGAATCATTGCGTTAGGCCAGTAATAAAATGCAGTTTTTGACCCGATTCCTTGGCTATTAAGACCAGCTTGTCTAGCGTATATACCAGCGCGGAAAAGGTGGAAATTATTCGTTGTAAAAATACTTTTATATTTACCTTCAGGTTTTAAAGAATCCATAATTTCTTTAGAGAACAACATGTTTTGATATGTGTTTACAGAGCGATTTTCCTGGACTGTATGTTCAAGAGGAATTCCTTTTTCAACAGCATAATTTTGCATTGCTTCTGCCTCTGGAAGACCTTCATCTGGACCTTGACCACCAGAGAAAATAATTGTCGGTGGTGTATTTACAGCTGCTTGTTTCCAATAGAAGTCGATAGCTTTATTAATGCGGCTTGCAAGTAAGGGTGGTACTTTATCATTAATTAAGCCACTACCAAGAACGATAATGAAATCTTGATTACGTCTTGGTCTGTTAAATTGGTATAAAAAATAAGCGCTTAAGAAGTTAGATAAGTGTATAAAGAAATAGAAGCTTATAAGAGAAATAGCTGCGAAAATAGGCTCTAAATGCGATGAGACCAAACTTGCTGGATTTATGATAGGGAGTAACATAAAGAATAACATCCCTAAAGCAGCAAGGAGTGTTAAACAGTTAGTGAACCGTCTTCCTTCTCGCTTCATTAAAATTCTAGCATTAAGAAATAGCCCAAACATTAAAGCAACAATACCGAAAGGAAGCATAATAAGAAGTGCTAAAATAGGTAAAATTATAATATAGCGTAGGACATCACTACTTGAATTCACAGATATAATCACACAAAAAAGAAGGAAAAAACAGACAAAGGAATTAAATAAAAAGCCGTTTATTATTTTCCGCGGATCTTTTAAATATGAGATAAGAAAAATAATAAACAATATAAGAGGAATAATTCCAAAATACAGCATAAATATAGTACACCTCAACTTGTATAAGAATTTGACATACCTTTTATATTACATGATTTTATAAGTGAAAATGAAAGAAAAAGGATTTTGAATTTTCTCAATAAAATATATGGATACATATGTTACAATATATTCAAAGCGATATATTAAAAGTAAAATGGTTGAAAAGGCACTCAGTAGAGTGCTTTTTCTTTTTGTATGCAATTGTGCATATTATATTTTTTTTCAAATGAAGAGGATTACAATATAAGTTGTAGACAGACTTTATAAAGCAGAATTTAATACAAACATTTCCCTCTACTTTTTGTATCTAACAATCGTATAACAATAAATAATTCTGTTTTATAGTGTCTGTTTTTGAAAGGTGTCTTTTTTGAAGGCATCTTTTTTTGTTAGTATAGATAGTTTTCACTGTTAGCACAGTGTAAACTATCTATACTAAACATTAGCAATCTTCCGTATAAATATTATCAATTTACTATATATTCCAGTGGTGTTAACCTACATATGAAAGGCTTTCTTTTTCAAAATATTACCCCTAATAAAATTTTGAAGAAGTCAACTGTCTCCAAACTTGTCTTTATGCTTAAAGAAAAAGCACTCAAATTGAGTGCTTTTTCTTATTGAAACATGCTATTTTTCTAGGCGATTTTCATAAAATAAAAGTAAAGAAATGAAAGTGGGTGACAAAATGCCGGCAGTTGTGGAAGGTGTTATTATTGAAAACTGCAATGGAACAATTAATGTAGGTGACAAATATAACGTACAGCCGATTGAAAAGACGAAGGCTTATAATGGATCGGGATCATCAAATACAGGAATGAAAGTACAAACGTTTAGCGGGATTAGTACAGCTGATGTATGGGATAATGATGCGAATGATCAGGGGATACAGTTTACTTTATAGTACAGTATGTAAAATTGCATAAAATGATGAACTTGTCCTGTGCTACAATCTAGCTGTGAGCTGTTAATGATTCTTCTGTAGTATAGTTGTTAGATTAGAAATATAACATCTTATCGAAAATCATACGTAAAAAAAAGACACTTCAAACGAAGTGTCTTTTTTTAACTTAGTGATACCCTTTAGCAGAGTCTTTATGAATTTTATTTTTAAAAAGACTGTAGCTCCAAAGCTGATATCCAATAACGATTGGTACCATGACCATTGCAACGAAGAACATAATTTTTAAGTTTAATTGACTACCAGCTGCGTTGTATAACGTTGTACTGTATGCATCGTTAATACGAGATGGTAACATTCTTGGGAACATACCTGCAAAGCCAGTTGTCATAAACATTGCGATTGTTAGGCAAACGAATGTGAATGCAAGGCCAATTTTATGTTTGTACACCATAATTAGTGCGAGTACACTCATTAGCATTGCAAGTACTGGAAGAATGAATAGTACCGGATATTCTGTAAAGTTTTGGAATAAGTTTGTTCTATTAGCAGTTGCTACATAGAAAATAGCTAAAATGATAGCAGCTGCCATTGAAAATGGTCTTGCGATTTTATAAGCACGATCAGATACTTCACCAGTCGTTTTAATCATGACCCAAAGGGCACCGGATACGACAAATATAGCAGTGAAGAAAAGACCACCTAATATACCGTAATGGTTTAGTAAGCTAAGTAAATTTCCTTCATAGCCATTTTTTCCGATTTGTAGTCCGTAATACAAGTTAGCGAATGTAACACCGAATAAGAAGGCGATTAGGAAACTGCCAATTGCAAATGCCCATTTACAAGTTTTTTGCCAAATTGGTGAATCATCTTTATGCATGAATTCCAGTCCAGCGGCACGAGCAAATAGTGCAAGTAATACTAAGAATAACGGTGTATATAAATAACTAAACATATTAGCATACGTGACTGGGAAGGCAGCAAATGTTGCGCCACCAGCTGTAATTAACCATACTTCATTACCGCCCCAGAACGGGCCAATTGCTTCTTGTAATTGATTTCGTTCTTGTCGATCTTTCGTAACGAAGGGAAAAATCATTCCGTTACCAAGTGCATACCCGTCAAGAATGAAGTAAACTGTCCAAATCACGCCCCATAAACCGAACCAGATGATTGCAAGCATATCATGAGACATGAGCCACACCTCCCTCAGTAGCAGGTTCTTCTAATGCGGCAGGTCCTTTTTTCGCAAACTTCAGCATTAAATATACGTCTGCGATTAAAAGTAAAGTGTAGAACAAAATTAAACTAATTAATGAGAACCAAATTTGCGGAACGGATATAGGTGATACAGATTCTGCTGTACGCATTAGTTTATATACTGTCCATGGCTGGCGACCTACTTCAGCGACGATCCATCCTGCGTTAATCGCGATATAAGGAAGTAAGACAGACCATATTGTAATTTTTAAATAACGTTTTGAGTTTTCTAGTTTTCCTTTTCGGTTTAAATAGAAGCCATACCAAGTTAATGCCATAAAGAACATACCGAGTGCAACCATTAAGCGGAAGCTATAATACACGAGGTTAACATTTGGACGTTCATCTTTCGGAATATCCTTTAAACCAACAATTTCGCCATCAAATGAGTTTGTATAGAAGAAGCTTCCGAGTTTTGGAATCGTAAGGAATTCAAAATTCTTCTCGTTTTTTACATCAGGAATTTGAACAATTGAGAAGCCTTGTCCTTTTCCGGTTTCCCAAACTGCTTCCATCGCAGCTCCTTTTGCGGGTTGATATTTAGCCGCTGATACACCAGATTGATGTCCCATAAACGGTGTAATTGTTGCGGCGAATAAGCCTAACATTAAGCCGAACTTAAATGATTTTTTGAAGAATTCAACTTCATTTTTACGTAATAAGTGATAGGCACTAATTGCCATAACGAAGAAAGCACCAACAATATAACAACCAACTACAGTATGGAAGAACATATTCCAAGCGTATGGATTCGTAACGAGTGCCCAGAAATCATTTAATTCAGCGCGGCCGTTACGTACTACGTAGCCAACAGGGTTTTGCATAAAGCCGTTTGCTGTAATAATCCAAAGGGCAGAAATGTTTGTTCCAAGTGCAACCATCCACATGCAGAAGGCACGGAACTTTGGTGAAATTTTGTCTTTACCGAATAACCATATTCCCATGAAAGTAGATTCTAAGAAGAAGGCAACAAGTGCTTCGATTGCGAGAGGTGATCCGAAAATGTCTCCCATATATTTGGAGTACTCAGACCAGTTTGTTCCAAATTGGAATTCCATCGTAATCCCGGTTATAATCCCCATTACGAAGTTAATTGTAAATAATTTACCCCAGAAATTTGCCATTTTGCGGTATGTTGGATTCAATGTGCGGGCGTATTGAGTTTCCATACATGCTACTAAAATGACAAGTCCGATTGTCAAAGGTACAAATAAAAAGTGATAAAAAATAGTAATTGCAAATTGAAAACGACTCAGTAACAGAACGTCGGACATAATGAATATTCACTCCTTTTTTACATTATCTACAATCAGTTTATAGTGAAAATACGTTTAAAGTATGTGAAACTTGTTACAAAGCTGTGTGTATATTTTGAAAGAATTATGTCGATTATCTGAAAATATCTTATTTTTACTATAAAGCGATATCCTTTTTGAGTTTTTCATATTTTGGTACACTATTTATGTAGTGTAAACGAGAGAAAAGAGGGTCCTTTACTATGAAGTCATTAGAAGAGATTTTGCAGTACAATGAGAAATTTGTTGAAGAGAAAAAATACGAAGAGTATGAAACAGGAAAATTCCCGAATAAAAAAATGGTAATTATTTCTTGTATGGATACACGACTTGTTGAATTATTACCAAAAGCAATGAATATGCGTAACGGTGATGTGAAAATTATTAAGGTAGCAGGAGCTGTTATCTCACATCCATTCGGAAGTATTATGCGTAGTATTTTAGTTGCTGTATATGAACTTGGTGCTGATGAAGTTTGTGTAGTTGGTCACCACGATTGCGGTATGGCAAAAATTCAGGCAAGCAGTACAATTGAGAAGATGAAAGAGCGCGGTATAACAAATGAGAAATTAGATACACTCCGTTATTCTGGAATCGATTTAGAAAGATTCCTACAAGGGTTCTCTAGTGTAGAAGAAAGTGTAGAACATAGCGTATCGATACTTCGCAACCATCCGTTACTTCCAGAAGAAGTACCTGTTCACGGTCTTGTTATCGATCCTGAAACAGGAAAATTAGATTTAGTTGTGAATGGTTACGACAATTAAGAATTTACTTTGTCATCCTTTTTATCTGGGACAGGATCAAATCCTCCCGGGTGGAAAGGGTGACATTTTAATATACGCTTACAAGTAAGCCAAAAGCCTTTGAATGCACCATGTTTTTGAAACGCCTCTAATCCGTAATGAGAACAAGTCGGATAAAAACGGCATGTTGGTGGTGTCATCGGAGAAATGAACTTTTGATAAAAGCGTATAATCCCAATAAAAATCTGTTTCATAACGGTCTCCTTTTCAGCATATTCTTAAAGTATTATAGCACGACTGTACATAATACTTTACTAATGTGCATTTCCGTTATATCATATTGGATATAACGGAATTAAATTAAAAGCGGGAGAGATGTTGTATGCCATCAGTAGAAAGCTTTGAATTAGATCATACGATTGTAAAGGCACCTTATGTAAGACATTGCGGAGTTCACAATGTAGGTAGTGACGGTATTGTAAATAAATTCGATATTCGTTTCTGCCAACCGAATAAACAAGCAATGAAACCAGATGTTATTCATACGTTAGAACATTTATTAGCATTTAATTTACGTAAATATATTGATCGTTATCCGCACTTTGATATTATCGATATTTCACCGATGGGCTGCCAAACAGGATATTATCTTGTAGTAAGCGGAACACCGACAGTACGAGAAATTATTGATTTATTAGAACTAACATTAAAAGATGCGGTTCAAATTACAGAAATTCCAGCTGCAAATGAAACACAATGTGGTCAAGCGAAGCTTCACGATTTAGAAGGAGCACAACGCTTAATGAACTTCTGGTTAAGCCAAGATAAAGATGAACTTGAGAAAGTGTTTGGATAAAAAGGAAAACTGCCTGTGAAAGGGCAGTTTTTTTATTGTGCTAAGAGCGACCATACTCTTCTTTTTTATGAAAATATATTAGATACTCCAACATATAAAACAAAGGCAGAACCGAGAAAATAAACAAATGCTTTTGCTTTTTCCTGTTTCTTCATTTCATCAATTCCAAAAAGGATAAACATAATACTTAAAAGGATAAACACGTAAGGTAAAAGAATAGTGAAGTTTGCAAAGAAGCTAAATAGGGCGAGAGAAAGAGCGATAGTGGCGATTATAATTCGAATGTTTTTTAACATGGAATCCCCCTTAGTAGAAAGACATAGTTACTGAGAGAAAATAATTATAAATGCTAAATTGGTCAAAATTTCATTCTACATGTAGTGAAAGTAGTTCGATATTAAGAAGAAGAATATAAGACCAGAAACGAAAAAATACGGGATACTCATTGATTTTCGTCCGGATTTTAATTCATTAATTCCTAGAAGAATAAAGGAACAACTGAGAATAAATTGTAAGTATGGAAGAAGTGAAAAATTATCGGTAACATGGACATAAGTGCTTAGAGTGAGTAAGAGAAGCATGAGAAATGCTAAAAAAATCCGTAATATAGTTAGAGTTAGCATTGTATAGCCTCCTTTAGACCATTTACTAGAATATCTCTGTGAAACCAATAAATAAAGCAGCGGCCCCTGCTAGTAGAGCGAGCAGACTACCTCCTGTTTGTCGTTTTAATATTTCCTCTAAACTTATGGTGAGGGCCATACCTCCTAAAAAGATGAACATATAAGGCATTATTTCTCTACTACCAGTAAAAAATCCATAGATTGCTATAGATAAGGCAATAAGTGATAAAGTAATCCGCCCCCCTTTTAGCATAAAAGACCTCCTCTATTTTATGTAGGTAATAATGAGAACTATCCAAATGAAAGCACCGGCAATAATACAAATAAGTCCAGTTGCTAATTCCTTTTTCTTTATTTGTTCAAATGCGATGAGAAACATTAAAGCCCCTAATAGAAATTATGAAAGAGGTAAAAATTTATTTTGACCTGTATATGATCCAATTGCCGACATAACGATCACAGTGAGGGCTACTATGATGCGGAGTATACGAAGCATATTATGAATCCTCCTTATTCTTTTTTGTATAAGGATTATCTTCTAGTTTATCGACGGAATGTTTATAAGCATAGCCTTTATTAATTGTCATGATGGAGAGTACGAGGATGATTAGGACGATGATAATACCGATAATTAATATTTTGAACATAAAACCCCTCCTTTTCTTTATTTTACATAATTTTGTAATTGATGAAAACAATAGAAATTAAAAGGATGAAAGAAGGGTGTTACATGGAGACGAAAAAAACATATTATATATCAATAGGAAACGGTCAAATTTCACAAGTGAAGACGGCGGATACTTATAATTTTGAGATTTCCGCAAATGATGAGGAAATTACGGAATTAAGAGAGCACTTCGATCAAGCATATGTAGAAGATTTAGGGTCATTTGTACGCTCCCACGTTCCATTTGTTGAGTATCATCACGATTCAAATAATGACCGATATGATGAACAACTACAAAAAGCATATAAAATGATTTATGATTTAGGAAATCATGAGACGAAAGAATTAGTCGCGCAAATGGGAATAATCAATGGATTGTAATTGGATAATATTATGCAGAAAAGCGAGAATATGCTACAATTTGTGGTAGGAAAAACTTGTAACCATCAATAGGGGAGTAATGGCATGTACAAATTTAAAGATTATTACCACAACACTGTACAATTATCGTTTGAACGTTATCCATTTTCTCCTGAGCCAAAGCATGTTTGGGTTGTATGCCGGTACGGGGATCAATGGTTATTAACGCATCATTTACGTCGCGGTCTTGAATTTCCAGGTGGTAAAGTAGAACTAGGGGAAACACCGGAAGAAGCGGCAGTTCGAGAGGTTCATGAAGAAACCGGCGGCATAGTTTCTGATTTAACTTACTTAGGACAATACAAAGTATCTGGAAAAGACAAAATAATCATTAAAAACATTTATTTTGCAACAATTAGTGCGGTAGAAGAGCATACGCATTACGAAGAAACGAAAGGGTCTGTTTTATTAAAAGACATTCCTGACAACATTAAAACGAATAGAAAATTTAGCTTTATAATGCGCGATGACGTATTAGCGCGTACGATGAAACATATAGAAGAAATCGGCTGTTTTACGAAGTAAAGTAGCCGGTTTCTTTTTTTGTATGTAAGAATAAATGTAAATATATCTTTACATTATTTTGGGTATATTATACAATTTTGTAAAGATATATTTACATTTTAGGAGGGGGAAGATGGATAAAAGAAAAGAAACGACTGTTACTGTTTCGATGGTTAAATTAAACTTTTCTTTATTTTTTATAATAATTGCTTTGTCGTTTGGAATTGGTTATTTGCATATATTTCTTTCAGGTGGGGTTCAAGTCGAAGTTACATTATTAACGATGTTTCTTTTTATTATCGCAATGATTGTTCTCGTTTGTATTCATGAAGCGATACATTTAATTGGCTTTCGCTATATCGGAGGTGTTCCGTGGAGTGAACTAAAATGGGGCGTTAATTGGAAATTAGGTGTTGCATATGCTCATTCTAAACAGGCGGTTACAGTAAAGCAAATGAAGAAAGTGTTAATGCTTCCGTTTTTACCAACTGGAATTTTGCCAATTGTATTGGGATTAGCTATGAATCTGGAGCCACTCTCATTTTTAGGAATTCTACTAACAGCAGGGTGTATCGGCGACATTGCCGTATATCAAAAAGTTTCAAAGTTTCCAGATGATGCGCTAGTAAAAGATCATCCGAGTAAACCACAGTTTACAGTATATGAATAATAAAGAAAGAGGAGGCGTTTTTGAATAACTGCCTCCTCTTATTATTTTTTGTCGGTGAATCAATATATTGTGAAAATTGTTGATATAATTTAATTACTATTATTGTATTTTTATCTCCACCTCTAAAAACGAAAGCACCTCCAACAAATCATCTACGATACGTGAATGCTTAAAATCACCCCAAAACGAATCTTTTTTCCAAACACCAAGAATCCCTACTTGTTCAGAACCAAGCACATCGTTTTCTGGATGATCTCCAACATAAAGACATTCTTCTGCCTTAACATCTAGTCTTTGCAAAGCACGTTCGAAAATTTCAGGGTGAGGTTTTTTTATTCCTTCAGCTTCTGAAACGAGAATGGTGTTTGTATACGTATGTATATGTAGTGCTCGAAGGTTGCTCATCTGAAATTCAGTAAAACCATTTGTGATAATACCAATTTTAATGTTTCGCTGTTTTAACTGTTGAAGTAGTTCATGCGTGTTTTTGAAAGGAATACAATGATGTTGGAAGTTTGTAATATAGTCGTGTAGTAGTTGCTCTTGCGTTAAAGTAGTAATGTTGTATTCGGAAAGGAGAGTAGCATATACTTTATCCTTCCACGTATAGCCATTATTATCGAGTTCAAGAAATCGAGAACAATACTCTGATTTCTCTATGCTCTTCAAATGTGAGGCGAAGCGATTATATTGCTCACAAATAAATTGTTCTAAAGATTGGCGCCGATCTAATAGTGTTCCATCTAAGTCGAATAGGATTGCACGAATCATGGGAAGCCTCCTTGCAGTTTTTATAATTAATTATCGCATATTCGCAAAAAAATGATTATGATATTTTGTAGAATGGAATAATGGGGGATTGTATGAAGAAACTGTATGGCAAGTTAGTGTGTTGTATTATAGCAAGCGGTTTAGTTGCAGGATGCGATAGTACTATCGAGGTTACAAAAGAAAAAGAAATTTGTAAAACAGAAGAAGAGTGCACGCAAATAGGAGATAAAACATTACAAAAAGTATATAAAAAGATAGAGGGACTTTCAGAACTTGAAAAAGTAGAGGATTATGACATAGAAGAGTATGAAAGTATGAATATGAAAGAGGCGGAACAGAAAAAAGAAGAGGATGACAATTACTTCTTTTTAGCTTCTTATTATATCGATGATGATGAAATTGTAGATCCTTATTTTGAGAAATTGGATCGTAAGAGATTGAATAAAGTTTTTGCAGATGACGAAGTAGCAAAAGATGATTTGTTAAGTCAGCGACAAGATAGAGAGTATCATGAAACCTTATGGGACATGTATCGCACTCTCGTCCCAGTGAAATATCGTGAGAATATAACAGGATTTGGTCTAATAACGGATGGTTATGATGGCGTTGTTGCCCATGTCATGCCAAGTATAGATGACCCGAGAGATTGGGTGCTTAGTTTAGACGTGCTGGATTCTGGGGTGAATATAGATGAAGTGATGAAAACATTAATTCATGAAACGGCTCACGTATTAACGATTGGACATAAACAAGTACCAGTGGATAGAAAGTATTTAGAGGCGTTTGATGAAGAGAAAGACATTTCATCATATCGAAATAAATGTAAAACGGTGTTCTTGAAAAATGGATGTGCGAGAAAAACTTCGTATATTAACCAATTTTATAATGAATTTTGGAAACCAATTGAGCAAGAGTGGACAGAAAAGAAAGTAGAAGAAAGTGAAGAGGCACAAATTGAATTTTATAAAGAAAAGCATGATGATTTTGTATCGCTATATGGAACAACAAATGTAACGGAAGATATCGCAGATACATTTACAGCGTTCATTTTACAAGATTCAAAAAAGGTGAAAGAAGGAACAGAGTTAAAATATAAGAAAATTGCTTTCTTCTATCAGTTCCCTGAGCTTGTAAAAATGAGAGCGGAAGTGCTGTCGGGATTATATGATGTTTCAAAAACGATAGAACAACAAAGTGGAGACTAATGTGAGTTATGCTTTCGATATAGTTTCGTTAAAGAAAAGCGTGAAGAATTTTTAATTCTTTGCGTTTTTTTATGTTGATAAAATTGAAAATTCTGTATTTTTATCAAAAAGAAGAAGGAACTGGAGGCACAAAAGAGAATTAGTATAAAAATGTCACAATTTAGACACAATTATAATGCGCGTGTTGTAGGGACTATAAGTTTACTCTCGAGGAGGTAATGAAACGTATGAAAACGATTCTTGCTGTTGCTGGTCTCATTTGGGTAATGTCTCACGGTTTTCCGATTTTTGAAGGGGAGCAAATTCGTAGTGCTTTGAATGAAAAGTTTAATGATTATCATGTGATAGATCGAAAAGATAATGTCGTTACAGTACGTGTGAAAGACTGTTTCCATACAGTTACGGTTGCGGATGGAAACATTACAAATGAAACGAAAATGTGTGATAAAAGGTAAAAGAAAGAAGCTGACTATAGCGCACTGTTTTGAGTCAGCTTCTTTTTCTTTTTCCAATTAGAATTTTTTCAAATGCCTCAACAAATACATACATAAGAGTTGCAAGAACACATGTGAGTAGTACGCTAAGTAAGACGAGTGTGAAGTTAAAGACTTGGAATCCGTAGCTAATTAAGTAGCCAAGTCCTTGTTTGGAAACGAGAAGTTCTCCGAAAATAACACCGACCCAGGATAAACCAACATTTACTTTTAACGTTGAGATAATTGCTGGAAAGGATGCAGGGAGAACGACTTGCTTATAACATTGCCATTTATTTGCGCCAAATGTATCCATCACTTTTATATAGTTAGAATCGACTTCTTGAAATGCACTGTAAATAACGAGAATGGTAATGATGATGGAAATGATTACTCCCATTGCGATAGAAGATGAAATGTTTGGACCGAAAATAACGATGATGATTGGACCGAGTGCAACTTTTGGCATTGCATTTAGGACGACGAGGTAAGGATCAAGTACGCGGGCTAGAAGTGGCATCCACCAAAGAAACGTGGCAATAATAGCACCGAGTACCGTTCCGAGAATGAAACCTACTCCTGTTTCCAGCAATGTCGTCCATATGTGGACCCAAAGTGAACCGTCGATCCATTTCGTTAAGAAGAGATCCCAAATACTCGAAGGAGAACTAAAGAGTAAAGGATCGATCCATTCTTTTTTGCTAGCTATTTCCCATAGTGCAAAGAAAAGAATAAGTAGTAAAAGCTGTAGTGAGCGAGCAATCCAAGCACGCCTGCGTTCTTTCTTTCGAAATTGTTCATGTAGTTGTTTTATATTATCCAAGTCGTTCCAGCTCCTTCCATATATCTTGAAAGAGGGCTGGGAAATCGTAGTGATGGCGTGCTTCTAACGGTGATAAAGAACGGATACTTTCCGGGACGATAAAGGTTTTCGCGATTTTTCCAGGATTCGCTTGAAGTAAATAAATACGATCACTCATCGCAATCGCCTCTTCAATATCGTGAGTAACAAGTAGTGATGTTTTCTTATATTTATTTAGTAAGTTGAAAACGAGTTCTTCTAGTTTTAATTTCGTTTGATAATCGAGTGCGGAGAATGGTTCATCTAGTAATAAAATTTTCGGATCAGTTGCTAACGTTCGAACGAGAGCAGCACGTTGACGCATACCGCCAGATAGTTCACGAGGATATTGTCCTTCTACCCCATGTAGACCGACTTGCTTTAAAAGGTTTAAAGTATGTTCTTTCATTTGTTCATCATAAATTCTTCGAATATGAAGTCCAAGCATAATATTTTCTTCAATCGTTTTCCACGGGAATAAGTAATCTTGCTGCAACATATATCCCATAGATGATGTTTTCGTTGTAATTGGTTCACCATCTAAAAAGACAATACCATCAATTGGATCAAGTAACCCAGCAATGATTGAGAGGAGCGTTGTTTTACCGCAACCACTTGGGCCGAGTATAGAAATAAATTCGCCTTCTTCCACTTGTAAGCTCATATCTTCAAGAATAAGTTTGGCATTCTCTTTTGCAAAAAAGCAGTGAGAAACGTTACGTATTTGTAAAAAACTCATACACTTCGCCTCTATTTCTTAATAACGCTTTCGGCAATTTTTGTATTGACGAGCGCTTCATGTGGGACTTCTTTTTGTAATTCACCAGCGTCTTTCATAATCGTTTGGAGCTGTTTCCATTCTTCCGCATCTAGTAGTGGATTTGTCGCATAAGAATGTTGCTTTTTATACCGTTCAATTACTTTTACTGTAATGTCTTTTGAAGTGTCTTTAAATAGCGGGGAAACAGCATCAGCAATCTCTTCTGGACTATGTGTATCAACCCATTGCTGTGCTTTATAGAGCGCACGTGTGAACTTTTCAGCAGCAGCTTTATCTTTCTTTAAGAAACTTTCTTTTGCCATGAATGTTGTATAAGGAACAGTACCAGATTCATTTCCGAATGAAGCGACGATATAACCTTTACCTTCTTTTTCGAATATGCTTGCAGTCGGTTCAAAGAGCTGGACAAACTCTCCTGTACCAGATGCAAAGGCATTTGCAATATTAGCAAATTCGATATTTTGAATTAAGTTCGTATCTTTGCGAGGATCAATGCCATTTTTCTTTAAAACGTATTCCCCAACCATTTGCGGCATGCCGCCTTTACGCTGTCCTAAAAATGTAACACCTTTTACGTCATTCCAATTAAAAGAGTCTAGTTTTTTACGTGAAACTAAAAATGTCCCATCTGTTTGTGTAAGTTGTGCAAAGTTAATGACAGGGTCTTTCGCTCCTTGTTGATGAACGTAAATAGATGTTTCAGAACCGACGAGAGCAATATCAATTCCGCCAGATAATAGGGCGGTCATCGTTTTATCGCCACCAGCTGTTGTTTGTAGGTCAATATTTAGTCCTTCATCTTTAAAAAATTCTTTTTCAATCCCGACATATAATGGGGCATAGAAGAGAGAATGGGTAACTTCGCCGACGCGAATGTTTTGGGTTTGTTCTTTCGTACTTTCTTTTTTACTACTACAAGCAGCAAAAGTAAAAACAGCTAGTAACATGATGCAAAAAATCGCGATTAATTTTTTCACTATATAACACCTCCCAGAAGTCACTCTACAAGCATGATATGTAGGTAAGTGCCCATATGTGAGTGTAGATAGCAGGAATTTTTTTGGAGGTAAAGAAGTACAAATATAAGGGGTGATAAAATGGAGTACGAATACGATGATAGCGTACATTTACATCTTGATTATTTCGGGACAGAATGTGATATGGAATCGATTGCTTATAAGAGGAAGAATGAAGACGTATGGGATGTGTATTTTAATTTTGGAGTATACGGTATTCAGAAAGACGATGTAGAGTTAGGTAGGTTTATGGATGAATATGCCGGTTATTACGTTTTTTCTGTACATGCTCGCGATCTTAGTTGGGAATTTGGAAGTGCCCAGTTTGAAGAGTGGGTTTTGAAAAATCGGATAGTAGAAAAAACGCTACAAAAATAGGAGGAATTTTGTGATTGGATTTCTCATCTTATTATTTATTTTTGTGGCCGGATTTTTTATTATGCAAATGCTTATTTACCGATTTGTAAAGAAAAACATCCATAAATATACAAAAATAAAATGGTTTCATATGTGGCTACATATGAATATGAAAAAAAGGCCCGAGATTAGATTTTTTTGATTTTGTAGTTACAGTACTCGTATGTATCGTATGGAAAATATGGCTGCTTCCTTTTATATAATACACATGCTAATCATCTTCTCTTTTATCATAAAATAACGAAAAGAACCTGTCTTGTGGCGGGTTCTTTTCGTTATAGTAATAGTTGTTAAAAACGTACAACGCTTGTTTATTAATTCTTTCGTATTTTCATGTCGAATCTTTAATAGCATTAAGGATTTCTAAAAAATAGTTATTATATCATAAAGTGGAGTGCTGAAATTAAGTTTTTCAAGAATGAGTAATTTGTATGCCACAATTTAACTATTGATTAAGGAAGTATTAAGGAAATATATTTATAGTAGAAGCAAGTTTGCAGACGAAATATAGGAAATATGTTATTTTAATACAAATAGTTTTTTCGATGCGAGGTGAAATTAATACATAGAAAAGAGGGAATGAATTGAAGTTTGGTTTTACACTTTTTCATCTTCCAAAAAGAAATATATTAATTTCTAGCATTATAAGTAGTATGGTGACTTTATTAGTAATAACTATGCTGTTTATGATTTTAAAGGTTTTTAATTTAGACATGATGAAAGATCATTTAAATCAAAAGCTTATTTTAAGTGTTATGATGATTTTCATATGGGGCATAACGTTTTATATTACGCATTTCAATAAAAAAGAGATGTCTATACTTAGAGCATCCCTACGAGTGCATTTTATATTATTTTTGCTAGCTCATACAGTAGCGTTATTTTATATTGTCATGCAAGTTAATATGAGTTTCATAGAGGCAATGAATTGGATTTACTTTTATAATATGCAGTTTATATTAAGTTTTGTAGTAATTTATGCAATATATATTCTTGTATATAATTTAATAGGTAAGGTTTTTCTAAGTATGGTTTTAACGAGCTGTACGTTAGTCATTTTATGTATTGTGAATTATTTGAAGCTTATTTTCAGAGGTGATCCGTTATATCCTTCTGATTTCACACAAATTACGCATATGCAATCTGTTATACCGATGGTGATGGACTATTTTAGTTGGAGTTATATTTTTGTCATTATCGTAAGTATCGTAGCTTGTATTGTAGCAGGGATATATATGAGAAGGTATATTCAAAATGTAAAGATTCATCTAGGAATAAGAGCCTTATTAGTAGTAGGATCTATTTTTGTTCTATATGCGTATGGTAATTTTGCGAATACATTTATGAATAAAGTATTTCAAAAATCAGGTGTAGATTTTGTTTTGTGGAATCAAAATGAGAACTATGCTTCAAATGGTTTTGTACTTGGGTTTATTAGCAATTTAGATACAACAGTTATGGAAAAACCAAAAAATTATTCTAAAGAAAATATGCTTCAAATAGCAAACGATATAAAAAAACAATATAGTGGAAATATAGGGAGCCAAAATAAAAAAGAAAAACCGAATATTATTTTTGTAATGAGTGAATCGTTTTGGGATCCGACGAAAGTAACTAACCTTTCTTTTAGTGAAGATCCTGTACCAAATTTACATCATTATATAGAAAACTTTCCTGGTGGACAAACTATTTCTCCTACATTTGGGGGGAATACGGCGAACGTTGAATTTGAGGCATTAACAAGTTATTCAATGAGTTTGTTAAAGCCAGGTTCTATACCATATCAGCAGGTTATTACAAATAAGAAAGAAATTCCATCAATCCCTACAGCGTTGAAAAAAGAAGGTTATTATACAAGTGCAATTCATTCATTTGGTCGCACATTCTTTAAACGTGATGATGTATATAAGGTGTTAGGGTTTGATAAGTTTAATGCAGAGGACACGATGGAAAATGTGGATATTGATGGAGATTATATTAGTGATTTAGCGATGAGTAAAGAGATAATTGCTGAGTTAGAGAAACAAAAACAACCTACATTTATTCATGCAGTTACGATGCAAAATCATTTTCCATTTACAGAGGGCCGATTTGGTGAAAACCTAATCGAAATTAGTGGTCTAGAAAATGAAGAATCAAAGGGAGAATTAGAGACGTATACAGAAGGATTAAGACGTTCAGATGAGGCTCTTCAATATTTAATAGAGCAACTAGATAATTTTGATAGACCTACATTATTAGTATTCTTTGGAGATCATCTTCCATCATTAGGAACAAATAAATCTTTTTATAAAGAAAATGGGTATATAACGAATGAAAAAACACCGAATGAACGTTTAGCGATGGCGCAAACACCGCTATTAATGTATGCAAACTTTGATATGCCAAATGATAATTTAGGTTTAGTAAGCCCAATTCATTTTTCTAATCTTATTTTTGATTATGCAGGATTAAATAAATCCTTATTTTATCAATTTTTATCGGAACTTTACAAGGAAATACCAGTGCTTAGAGATGAATTAAAAGTTGATAAAAATGGAGAAGTAATCAATGATTTAACAAAGAAACAAAAAGAAATGTTAGAGCAATATAAAATGCTTCAATATGATTTACTCGTTGGAAATCAATATAGTAAAGATATCCTCTTTAAATAAAAGAAACAAAAAGAACTTGTATAACGATACAAGTTCTTTTTTCATAGTATTTAACGGGGTAACCAGACAAGCTGGGTTTAGGGAGTATTACTTGTACATTTAGTATATATGAAAATGTAATCGTTTTATTTGTGTATTTGTGAGAAATATGTGAATTTTATGTTTTGTGAAAAATCGATTGTATTAACTTTCGTTCTTGTATTGCAGTTGTTATGCATGTAAAAATTTTATCAGTTCTTTATTTAATTCATCCGCTTGATCGATTGGTGAACCATGACCACTATTTGTAAGAGCATGTAACTGAGAATTTTTAATTCGTTGTTGCGTAAGCTCGGCACTTTTGTAAGGAATTAGTTGGTCGTGAACGCCGTGGAAGATTTTTGTTGGGACGTTAATTTTATTTAAATCTTTCGTTACATCTTCATTTGCAGCTGCTTGTAAAATTTTTATAAGGGCATAAGAAGCGGACTGCATACCGAGATAAGAAAACCATTCAAGGGTTGCAGCCCCTAAGTTTCTATTAAAAAAGGATAAAGATACATCATTTAAAAATTTTGGTAAATTAGCATACATTTGATTAATGAGAGCATCTGCTTGTTCTTTCGGTACACCGTAAGGGGACTCTTGATTTTTAACGAAAGAGGGGGAGACAGCGTCAATTAATGCGAGCTTAGAAATGCGGCGCCCATTATAGCGAGACATATAGCGAATAGAAAGAGCACCACCAACTGAGAAACCGACTAATGTAGCGTTCTCTACTTGAAGTGCTTCCAGAACAATTGCGATATCATCCGCTAATCGATCATACGTGTAACCAGTCCATGGCTTATCAGATTGTCCATTCCCTCGTATATCCATGGCGATACAGCGAAAGCCATGCTCTGGTAAAACATTGAGTTGATATTGGTACATTTGATGATTTAAAGGCCATCCGTGAACGAAGAAAACAGTCTTACTACCTGGCCCAGGATTAACGTCTTGAACAAAAATATGCACATCTTTCTCGACAGTAACAAACATAAATTTCCCCCTATTTTATGAATATGCTCTATCCCAAAAGCGTTGTTTTGTCATAGCTTTAATAAATTCATTTGCTAGCCTTGTAGGGTCTTGTTCTATTAAAATACCAGGCTTTCCTTCGATATTTAAAGATTGAATAATAGAAGAGCCGTTTTGGAAGGAGCCAATCGGCTTAAAGTGATTATATGATTCTACGACAAATGAACTTACTTTGTTAAGAAAATGATCATCCATCATAAAGGAGTGGTGAGCTTGTTAAGAAAATATAATTTACTTCCCACTGTCCATTTGGCGTTCCCTGCACTATGCCTAAGCGTTCGGAAACGATCACTGGCAGTTAAAGAGTTTTCATTGTTTGAAATTTTAACACCTGTATTTGTTGTCATTTCCTTTCCTTCGTTTTCACGCGTAAAAGATTGGAGTTGTTCGGTCTTTTTATTTTTTTTGCCATCCATAAAAAACACCTCCCATAATATACGTATTAATGATCATAGATTTTATGCTCTGTATATAGTCTAAATATATTGTGTTTTTGGTACGATTTTCCTCAAATGTTCGATTTATCTTTGTTTGTCTATGAAAATCATTTATTATAATAAATGGTATTCTTCGAGATATTATTTTGAAGGGGTGTTGAAGTGAAAGAAAGTTTTCTATCATATAAAGAAGAAGAAAGAAATGCAAAAATCCTTTTATGGGTGTTATATGTCATTGTTATTGTATATCAAATTTTCTATGCAATCGTATTAGAAGATAAATCAATAATGGATAAGGGATACAATATAATATGGCAAGTTATTTGCGGAGTAGCAATACTGTGCGTGAATATATATTTAATGAAAAAAGAGAAGGCAAACCTTGTTAAATATGCATGGATATTTGCATACATAGGGATAGAACTCGCTAATATATTTTCGTATGTTTTTTATAATAAGGCGGCGTTTGATGCGACAAATATAATAGAAATTATTCTCATTTTCTTTGTACCTATATTTTTAAATAAAAAATTCTATGTGTTTTTACTTTCCTCTATTGTAGGAAAATATTTAATTTATTTATTTGTATTAGAGGAAGTAAAAGCATTTATGTTCCTTATTATGTATACACTTATGTTAATAGCTGCATATATCATTTTAAACCGATTTTTACAATATCTTTCAGCTGTAAAGGAAAGTATTGCGATTGCTAGTGAATCACAAAAATTAGCAGTAATCGGAAAAATGGCAGCGACGGTTGGACATGAAATTAAAAATCCACTTGCTTCATTAAAAGGATTTACGCAATTACAACGAGAGAAGCATGAAGAGGATCCTATTTATAAACGTATGATTTTTGAAATAGAAAATATGAATAATATGATAAGTGAGTTAATGGAAGTTGCTACATGCAAACCTTCTATTTATAAGAAACATGATGTAGGAAAAATTGTATTACAAGTAATAACAAGTCTTCATGAAAAAATAGATGAATTAAACATTCAGTTTATTTCTAATGTGGAAGAAAAAACAATAGAAGTTGAATGTGATGAACGAAAAATAAGAGGAGTCTTTTTATATACGATAAAAAATGCTTTAGAGGCAATGGGACAAGGTGGCATATTACATTTACAATTAGAAAATAAAGGGAAAGAATATGTAATGATCAGTGTGATCGATAATGGTCATGGTATTAAGCAAGAAAACTTACCCCGTGTTACAGAGGCCTTTTATACAACGAAACAAGATAAAATTGGTCTGGGACTGACGGTAGCGAATCGAATTGTCGCCGAGCACCTTGGTGAGTTGCATATTTCAAGTGAAAAAGATACTGGAACGAGAATAGACATCATTCTCCCAAGGAAGTGTGGAAATACTGAAATCCAAGTGGAAGAAAAGCTAGGAGTTACCATATGAATAAAGGCTATATATTTAAAAATGAAGAAATAAAGGCGCTGAAAGCATTTTTAAGTTTATTTTTTATTATATTTTTCGTATATGATCTTGCCTATGAATTTATCGTACCGTTAATCGGTGGAGAGCAAGAAGGTGTAGGAGAGTTTGAAGATGGTTTAGGTTTATGGCTTTACTTTTTGATGGTGGTATTGTTTTGCATTGGAATATACTTTATGAAATGGAAGAATGCTTTTGCGGTAAAGTATATTATTCTAATTGGCTATAATGTATTAGATTGTATCCATAACATTATGATTTATTATGGTAGCGATGCAGAATTTGACGGTGGAAATATAGTAGAAGGATTTTTTATTTTGTTTGCACCAATCTTTGTGAATAAAAGATATTTCTGGTTAGTTCCAGCGATACTTATCGGAAAGTATGCTCTTACAGGAATCATTATTCAATCTTCTCTCGTTTTAATCCCAATGGCATTATATAGCGTATTTACTATCATATGTTGGATTATATTTTTAAGGGTTCAGTCTTACGTTCGTACGCTTGAGATGATGGACAAAGAAATAAAACAGACAGAAAAACTAGCAGCTGTTGGAAAGATGGCAACGGTTATTGGTTATAAGATTAGAAGACCTTTAGCAAACTTAAAAAAACTTGTGAATAAACAAGCAGACAAGCATCCAGAGGATAAAATTTATAGTGATATTATGAAACAAGAAGTAGATCGGATTCATATAATTGCTACAGAACTTAGTGGATTTGAGAAATCTAAATCACTAGAATCAGAAACTCATAACATACAAGAAATTATCTCTTATGTTATTCGAGTTATGGAAAAGCCAGCTTTAAAACAAGGAGTCTACATACAAGGTATTTACAGTAAAGACTTACCATCAATTATATGTGATGAAAAACGATTAAAACAGGTCTTTTTTAATTTAATCAAAAATGCAATTGAAGCAATGTCAGTTGGCGGAACAATTACGATTAAAGTTACTGTAAAAGATGGAATCATCGTTCAAGTGAAAGATGAGGGATGCGGCATTCCGAAAGATAAAATTCCAAAGTTAAATGAAGCCTTTTATACAACGAAAGAAACAGGAACTGGTCTAGGTTTAGTAGTTACAGAAAAAATTATTAAAGACCACAACGGTAAAATGAGTTTTGAAAGTGAAGTTGGGGTTGGAACGACGGTTGAAGTTATGTTACCACTGCATTAACTACAAAAAACATCACTTATTTGGAAGTGATGTTTTTTTATTTTATCTCGCTATTTGTGTATAGTAAAAATCTCATTTTATCGATAAAGAATGTATGATGTGTTTCTAACATCAAAATGTTTGTTGAAAGTTTTCAATATGGATTTCCTAAGAAAAATTCAGATTATAAAAATTAATAGTTTTTTTCTAAAAAAACTATTTTCTTTTTTGGGTTTTAATGGTATATTCAAAACACGATAAATAAATACCTATATTTGGCACACTATTCGAAAGGATAGGTCGCAAAGCTAAGAGTCTAAAGTAATGAAAATTACTATGATAGTCTGGTTGCAGTTTGGATTTTCACACATGTTGAGATGTATGAAAATCGAAGGGGCAACCGGATTTTTTATTGTCTCAAAAAGAAAAAATGAATGGGCACACTATTTGAAAGAATAGGTCGCAAAGCTAAGAGTCTAAGGTAATGAAAATTACTATGATAGTCTGGTTGCAGTTTGGATTTTCACACATGTTGTGATGTATGAAAATCCAAAAGGCAACCAGGCTTTTTATTTTCTAGGAATATACATTACGATTTGTAAATTTAGCTGAATAACAAATTAAATGTTCGAAATATTCTGTACATATAAAGTGAGGGAGGGAAGTACATTGCAAAATCAAATAGGGAAATTTGGCCGTATACTTCTCGCTGGAGGAATATTATTTACACAAATTGGTGTGCTAGACTACTCTGCAACAAAAGTTTATGCCATTACAAACGACGAGCAAGGACGTTTTATCGTTCATATGGATAAACAAGAAATAAAAGTTGATGAAAATGTAGTATTAAAGATTACAAATACAAATAAACAAGATGCTAATATCGAGCTGAAATTATCTAATGAGCAGCTGTTCAATGAAGCAGAAACAAAAAAAATGAACGAAAACAATAAAGCGATTCAAAGCATTTCAGTAACAGAAGATCACATTGTAAAAATTGAAAAGAATGAACAAAGTAATTCTATCGGTGACGTATATGTAGTCATTCAAATGAAAAAATCTGGAGAGTACAAATTTGAACCGATAGTGAAGTTTGAAGGGAATGAAAAGAAAATTGAATCTCCTTCTCTGCATGTTGGAGAGAAAAAAGAGGCTTTACATGTAGCTATTTCTGATGAAAATCCAAAGGTTTCAGAGGAAGTTGTGAAAAAAGAAATCAGTGAAAAAGTGAAAGTATCGGAAGAAAATAAGAAACAAGAAATAAATGCTACTAATGCTGAAATTCCAAAAGAAACGAAGGCTTTAGCGAAAGAAAAGGTTAATGAAGAACTCGTATCAAAGGAAAATGAATTAAAAGAGAGCAATAAGGTCAACGAAAATAATCAGGAATTACCTGCTATTCAAGCTGAGAAGGTATTAAAGAGCCAATCTCTACTAGCTGCTAGTCCTGTTACAAGTATTCTTAAATATCCAAATGTAAAGGTAATAAATAATAGAACAGGTGAAGGGCCTTCTATCTCGGGTAAATATGCTTTTAGATTTGTTTGGAGCCCACAAGTAACATATGAGGTAAAGGGTAGTAGCGATGACAGAACTGGTCAAAGTCAATATACATTTAGAAATTCAAATAGAGAACAGTACGTATTAGTAAAAAAAGCTGGTGAATATCAAGGGAAATGGATTGATGTCCGTATTAATATTCACTCTATGACAGCTTCATCTGTAGATGTTAAAACACCAATAACTAAAGGTGATGCGAAAAATTTTTTACAATTATATGGGAACGGAAGGTCAGGACAAACTTATAATGCTTCCTTTGAATTTTATGAGCACGGAACAAGTAAAAAAGTACCATTAACGGCAATGTGGAATTTTAAAAGGATAAATAGTTATAAAAATGTTACGTTGCGTAATGATGGTAGTCATTTAACGAATTTATACGTGTATGATACGAGTTCAATTAGGTATCAAGATAAAGGGAATAATAAAATAGAGTTTTCTGGAACAGCAGGCCCAGTAGCTACTCCAGAAGCAGATATGACAATTACATTTGATAATTTAACAGAATTACCGCTAGAAGTTAGATTAAATGCTTCAGGTGTTAATGTAGCATACGACCAATTAGCGATCACACAAATTGAAATTCCAGCTCCAAGTGTAATAGGAGATATTGTGGAAGATAATTCCCGTCAACTTTCTTATAAGGTATATCAAAATATGCCTGCTCAATCGAAAGATATTCACTATGCGAAATCTTTTGTATTAGAAAGTGAAGTGAATAAGGATTTTACTGTGAATGATGTTTCCATTCAAGATGTGGAGAGTGGAGATGATGTAAGTAGCTTCTTTGATATTAATAGGAAAAACAATAAAGTCACTGCAGTTGCGAAAGAAAATGCGCTAAAAACAGAAGAATTCAACGGGAAAATTTACGAGATGACAATTACAGGTTCTCCTGTAAAAGGTGCCGATGTAATGAAATATTACAAAGGTGGTTATCTTGAAATACCGGTGTCAGCTAAAAATTATTTAGATGGCGATAAGGATGGGCAAGATAGTAATCGAGATGGAATCGCAAAAATAAGGTATAAAGGTATTCCAACTGGGAAATCAGTCCCACAAAAAGTAGTGCAAGGAACAGATTTAACAAAAATGGATATTTCTAAATTTGTGACAGATTTATCTGTAGATACGAATTTGGATGTAGATAAACCAATATCAGTAGTGAAGTTAATCAATATTCCGGATACCAAAATAATAGGGAATCATACTGTAACGGTTTTAATTGAAACGAAGCAAGGTGTACAAGCGGAAATTCAAGTTCCAGTTACTGTTGTTGATGGAACTTTAAAGTTAGTAGACGTACCAAAAGAAATTACCTTTGGAGATTTAACAATTCCATCGAAAACAACGACATACGCACCGAAGGCGATTTCAAACTCTTTAAAGGTAACTGATGATCGTGTTAAAAAGCAAAAATGGAGTGTATATGTAAAGGAAATTACACCGTTAACTTCAGCACAAAATGACACATTGACAGGAGCATTGATTTACAAACGAAATGGAAAGGATACACCTTTAAGTACTTCTAGTATAGAAGCATTCTCGTATACTTCTAAAAACGACGAGGAGGTTTCACTAAATTGGAAGGAAAACGAGGGAATTCATTTACAAGTAAAACCAGGGCCGAATGTCAAAGCAAATACAAAATATTCCGGACAGCTAGAATGGACATTAACCGATGCTCCTCTCTAAAAATATATGAAATATATAAATTTTAGAAAGGAGAGAGTAATGAAAAAAATAGTTGGTATTATCGTTTCCACAGTTATATGTGTGCCGTTTCTTATGGCAAATGTAGTAACGGCTACAAGTGCGAATTCAAAAGCAGGTATTACATTTTCGAATAGCTATACACCAAATACATCAACTGATCCGACAAAGATAAATACAAAAAAAGAGACAGTTGATAAAAATAAAAATGGAGATAAATATTTACCGAAAACAGGAGGCCAGACACGGGACTTCAAACAATATATAGGATTGTTTTCGATTGTTTTATCTCTATATGTATTCAAAAGAATTAGGGGAAAGCAAGTGTATTCAAAATAAAAAATAGATGAAAACAGAGAAAAGGGGAAGGTACATATGAAACTAGCAAAATTAGCATTAATCGGTGCAGTGTCATTAACATCAGTTGCAGCAGTAGGAACTTCAGCATTTGCGGAAGAGAAAGCAAATATGAAATCTAAAACAGATGTAACGTTTATTGAAGATACAAGCACAACAGATCCAAACAATCCAGAAAATCCAAATGAAAAAGTTACACCAGAGAACCCTGGTGACCATGAAAAAGGAACAAAAGGTCCATTAAGTATTAACTACGTTTCTAACTTACACTTCGGCGAGCAAGTTATCTCTGGTAATGATCAAACGTACTTTGCAAAATTGGACAAAGTGAAACAAGGGAGCAAAACAGTTGAAGTACCTAACTTCGTATCTGTAACAGATAACCGTGGTACAAATGCAGGATGGAAATTGAAAGTAAAGCAAAATGCACAATTTAAAAGTGGTAATAGTGAGTTAACAAATGCAGCTTTAAGCTTAAGTAATCTAGCTGTAAATTCTGTAACTGATGCACAATATGCACCTACCACATTTAAAAATAAAGTAACGTTAGCTCCAGGTGGAGATGCGGTGGAAATTACTACTGCCGCAAAGAATAAAGGTATGGGTGATTGGACGACTGCATTCGGTAAAGGAGCAGAACAAGGTAAACAGAGTGTGAGCTTATTCGTACCAGGTACGACAGCAAAAGAAAAAGGTGCGAAATATTCAGCTGAGCTAACTTGGACTTTAGAAGATACACCAAACTAAGGTTGTGTGAGATTGAAAATTAAGAATAAATGAATTTTTAAAAATAAAGGAGTATAAAACTATGAAACTAGCAAAATTAGCATTAATTGGAGCGGTAACATTATCATCAGTATCAGTAGGGACGTCTGCATTTGCAGCTGAGAAAGATGGCGGGAAATTAGATTCAAAAGCATTCATTAAATTCGAGAAAAATACAGATAAAATTGATGTTGTTAATCCAGAGAATCCAGATGAAACTGTAGATCCAGTTGATCCAGATAAAAAAGGTACAGATGGTCCACTAAGTATTGATTATGTATCTAACTTCAACTTTAAAACACAAAAAGCATCAGGGAATAACGAAATCTATTTTGCAGAATTAGATAAAGTAAAGAAAAAAGTAGACGGTTCTGTAATTGACGTGCCAAACTACGTTCAAGTAACAGATAACCGTGGTACAAATGCAGGATGGCATTTAACAGTAAAACAAAATGGTCAATTCAAAACTGCAGATGATAAAGTGTTGGATGGCGCGGCATTAACATTAAAAAATTCAGCTTTGAAATCAAATGCAGGTAGCGATGCACCAACAGCAGAACAATCTATCACATTAAATCCAAGTGGTGCAGCATCTGATTTAATCGATGCAAAAGAAAACCAAGGTATGGGTACGTGGGTAAATACGTTCGGTAAAGATGCAACAGAAGCGAAACAAAGCGTAGAGTTATCTGTACCAGGTAAAACGAAAAAAGAACAAACACAATACACAACTTCACTAACTTGGGAGCTAACAGACGCTCCTATGTAGGTAAGAGGAATTTTAAGATAAAAGAGGAAAATGAGAAGAGATAAGGGAATGGCTTTAACCTTATCTCTTTCTTGTCTATAAAATGGATATGAAGGGGACTACATAAGAGATGGTAAAAAAACTATTTACTAGCTTACTATTAATTACATTCTTCATGATAAACGCTTTTTCAGTATATGCAGCTGAAATGAAATTTGCTGTGACAGCAGTTATACCAGAAAATCAAATTGATAAAAATCAAACGTACTTTGATTTGAAAATGCAACCTGGACAAAAGCAAACAATTCAAGTCCAAATGAAAAATGATACGAATAAAGAAGTTGTGGTAGAATCGTTTGCTAATACAGCAATTACGAATAGCAATGGTATTACAGATTATAGTACAGTAGAACCAAAAACGGATTCTACTTTGAAATATCCGTTTTCTAAAATTGCTAAAATGCCAAAAGAAACGAAAGTCCCAGCTAACAGCATAGTGACAGTTGATATAAACTTGGTAATGCCAAGTGAGTCGTTTGATGGTGTTATTCTAGGTGGTTTATACTTTAAAGAAAAAGAAGATGAGAATGCAAAGAAAAAAGATGAAGGTGTGCAAATTGAAAATAAATATGCATACGCAATTGGTGTTGTTTTAAAAGAAACAGATGCTGAAGTAAAACCAGACATGAAATTAAACGAAGTAAAGCCAACACAAATTAACGGGCGTAACGTCGTTACTGCAAATTTACAAAACGTAAAGCCAGCAATGTTAAAAAATTTAAGTGTTGATGCAAAGATATATAAAGAAAAAGGTACGGACGTTTTATTTGAAGCGAAAAAAGAAAATTTAAGAATGGCGCCAAACTCAAACTTTGATTACGCTATTAGCTGGGAAAACAAAGCATTTGATCCAGGAACGTACCGAGTAGAAGTGAAAGCTACTGATGGCGATCAAAAATGGGAATGGACAAAAAAATTTACAATTGAAGGCAAGACAGCTGATAAGTTAAATGATACAGCGGTAGAAGCGAAAAAAGACTACACACTATATTACATTATCGGCGGAGTACTACTGCTAATTATATTATTAGTTCTTGTGTTCTTCTTAGGTAGACGTTCTAAAAAAGAGGATGATAACGAAAAATAATATATTGATAGTGTAAAAAGAAAATAATGGATGTTTTACTATGAAAAATATATAATGGCTTTGTCTGTTATTTGTTGTAGTTCATTTATATTTCTATTTGTTGACCCGAATTTCGGGTCTTTTTTTATGAAATGAATTGCTATATATCAGTAATTAGAAAAATAGAATATATAGCACTTGCAGCATGAATATAAAGAGCGGTTGTATCCTCCCCAAAAAATAGGTTTCCAGCTGTAATACTGGTAGCACCAGTAAAGTCGGTGCTATCAGTAGGTTCGTTTTTCGGCACAACGAAAGCATTTACGTAGGTACATGTGCTTTCTCATTTATCTATTTTTCTGTGGTCGATTGTATTGTGTATATAAATTTAAAAAATGATAGTGTTAGAGCCACCATTTCTCCTGCGGAAGCAAAATAACATCCACATCAAAATTCTCTTTAAACCAATCATACATCAATGTCTCTTTCACTAAATATTCAGAGGCAGAGTGTGACACACCAATTAGAGACATATTCGTTTCTTTTACATAATCCATAATGAGCGAGTATTTATGTCTGCCGTAATCATTGTCGATATGGCAATGGATTTCTCCTGTAATATATGCTTCAGCACCTTTTTCTTCTGCTTCCTTCATTAAAGATACAACATCGCCACATCCAGCGATAATTGCGATTTTTTTGATGGAATCATGTCGTTTACCTTCGAAGTCTGTGTAAGGAATTTGGAAGAGTTGTTTTAGATGTTTTTGGAGTGCTTCTGTTGATGTTTCATCTATTTCACAAATAAGGCCAACTGGTTCTTGTTCTGGACCTCCATATGCAAAGTCGTCCACTACAGTAGCGTTTAATGCTTTTGCAATTGAAATACTCGTTCCATGTGTTTGATGAAAATCCATTGGTACGTGACATGTATATATAGAAAGTTGTTTTTCTTTTATTCCTTGCAAATATTTTTCAGGAATTGGTAAGAAACCGCGGCCTGATCTTCCAAGCGGATCACCGCACTCCATTACAAGGGGATGGTGCATAAAGAGTAAATCACCGGGTGTGGATTGTGAAATGAATGTTTCAAGAACGTCATCTGTAGGGAATACAGCTAAAAATACTTTGTTTACATTTTCAGATCCGTGCATCATAAGGCCGTTAAATAAATCTACAAAATTTGCTTCGAAAAATTGTTGCCAAGGAAATTTGATAGGATCATATACGGCTGGGATAAATCGACTAAAGGCACTATCTTTTCCGTATTTTTCAATTTGGAATAAGTGATCGAGTGATTGCTCTATTTTTTTTAAGGCTGGCATGTTTGATAATCCTCCTTAAGATGATTCTTGCTTTATGAGTTGTTTGTATTCTTCGTAGCAAAATAAGAAGCGGATAGGAAACAAATAAAACCTAGAATCCAGCTAATAGAAGGAGAATAGGGAAGTACATGCTGTAATAGCATTCCGCTAGAAATGAAGAAACTACTAAATACACCTAATAACATGGGATATCGTTGTAGTTTGAACACAGATAGTAAACATCCTTTCTCCTGCATGAACTACTCATAAAAGCTCGATTGCTGAAACTTTATCACATACATTGTATATTAGTCTTAATTTTCTGTATATAACTTTTAAGAAAAATGGTGATACAATATATGAATGATAAGAGAAGAGAGGATGAAGATTAACATATGTACGTTACTGTAACAGAAGCAGCATATAAAAAGATTATGGATACGATTCCAAGTGAAGCGAAATATATAAAGTTATTTTATGATAATGAAGGTTGCGGTTGTGTTATGAGCGGAATCATCGATTTAGTAGCTGTAGCAGAGAAAGATGAGCGCGATGTGGATATTGAATCAAGCACAATGAACTTTATCGCTGATCGTACAAAGCTTGTATTTATGGACGATAAGTTAACGGTTGATTGGCATGAAGGTGGAGGAACTTTTCAGTTGAAGAGCCCAAGCCAGTTTTATAATCCAAATATGAAATTACACGTTCGAGTATAGTAAAGGTGAGTCCAAAATGTATTTTGGACTCACTTTTTTTATTTTATAAGTCGCTATTATTGTCGATAAGTCGATATATTGAAAAAATCGCTGATATAAATGGAGTTGCGCTGATATATTTGGGAAATCGCCGATATAAATGGAGTTGCGCCGATATATTCAGAAAATCGCCGATATAATTTCATTTACCAAAACGTTTCATATAATAAAAAGATTTTTTCACATAATGAAATGTACATGTGATTGAATTTTCTGTATAATCTTCTTTGCGGAGGGGATACGCATGAGAAGATGGGGAATTGAGTTATTAATTTTAAGTGTTGTTATTATTTGGGGGATTAACTATACAATTGCGAAGTATGGACTTTTAGAATTTACAGCAATTGAGTTTACTGCACTTCGTATGATGGCGGCGGCACCGCTTCTGTTACTCCTTACCTTTTGTATTGAAAAGTCGGTTTATATGGAGCGAACGGATATACCTAGATTAATTATCGTTAGCGTTGTAGGTATTGTACTGTATCAAACGTTATTTATGGAAACTGTCAAATATACATCCGCTACAAATGCCTCTTTACTCATTTCTATTTCACCTATTTTTACAACTGCATTTGCGATTTTCTTGAAACAAGAAAAGTTTTCTTCTCGAAAGTTAATCGGTTCTATGACTGCCTTTGTTGGTGCAGCCTTAGTTTTAGTAGCAGGACATTCACTTACTAGTTCTTTTTATGGCAATGGAATTGGACTTATTACATCAATATGCTGGGGGCTTTATCCTGTTTTAGCAGGACCATTAATTAAAAAATATTCAGCATTACGTGTTACTGCATGGTCTGCATTAGTGGGTGCGATTCCGCTATTATTGTTAAGTGGTCCACATGTATTTGTCATGCCATTTCACATTACTCACGGAATGACACTATTTGCTTTACTATATTCTATTTTCTTTGTAACAGTATTCGGTTTAGTAATGTGGTATGTTGGTGTTCAAAAAATTGGGGCGTCACATACGATGGTATATATGTATATAACGCCGCTTGTAGCTGTTTTATTTGCAGCTGTCTGGGCAAATGAATATGTATCGTTTCAACAGATCATCGGTGGAATTATCATTTTTGTCGGTCTATGGTTTGTGAAATCGGAGAAAGTAAAAGTTCATTCTATTGCAGGGGAACCTATATCAAAATAGGAAAACAGATCACCTATGATCTGCTTTCCTATTTTTTTATTTTTGGTAAGAAGATGAGAAACAAGATAGCAGTAATAAGTGGAATTAAGTTTAAAAATGGAATACGGAAGAGTGTAATAAGAATAATACCTGGAAGAAGAACACCGAGGACAGCGTAAAAAATGCTATGATTTTTCGTGTACCAATACAATGAAAGTCCAATAAGTGCAGGGATAATGAGGTGAATGAGAGCCATTAAAAAATAAATCATTAGACGCCCCCTTTATTTGTGTGCTTATTACATCATATCCGTATGTTCATAGATTGATATCATTTTTTTCATAAATGGACGAAAAAAGTTTGAAAAACCGTCACAAAATATGAGAATATGATGTTTGAAATCTTGTATAATATTATTTTCTAAAAACATTTAAACAACATAAACATACTGTTTATGTTGTTTTTAATTTGAATGAAATGAATGTAAGGAATATGAATTTGAAAGAAATTTTTTGTTGGATAGATAAGAACGAATGAAGAGAGGTACAGCATGATTAGTATGTCACTAAGATCATTTAAAATCCAATCGTATTATATACTAGGTATTTTGTTACTAGGTTGGATGTTAACACCGTTTTCAGCACACTTTTTAGGCGCTGGAATTGGGCTTATTGTAAGTATGTATTGCGTTTGGCTTTTAGGCAGAAGAATTGAGAAGCTTGGAGATAGTATTGTAAAGAAGACGAAAGCACCGACACTCGGTATGTTTAACCGTTTTGCAGCTGCCATTTTGGGTGCTATTATTATGTACGAAATTGAGCACCACATGGTTATGTGGGCATTTGCAGTAGGGATTATGGGTGGGTATTTCTTAATCGTTGTGAATTTAGGTTACTATAGCATGAAAGATGAGAAAGAACTAACAAAGAGCTAAAAAGATAAAAGACTTCTTTTTAGATGGAATAGATGATCCAGTCACGAATAGAAGCGGTCAGGGCCTTTTTTAGCCCCATACGATGTGAAACCCGAGAGATGTAGTGAGTAGGGATATAATGTATATATTCGAAGCTGTAATTTTATAATCTAGGTCACAGATGAAGAGATTAGCGTTTCACTTTATATAAGATATAGAAAGAAGCTTACGTTTTCACGTAAGCTTCTTTTTTATGTAAGTGTGTGTAACCGTTAAGCCGCATTGGGTTTTGTCGGTGAGTACGCGAAACTTTACGGTTACACGACACTTATTCATATGAGTAAAGGGTTATTCCAACAGAAAGTTTTAATTTAAGCGATTGGACCGCCTAAGTTAATAATGTCTTCAGATACGCTGTCGAATTTTTTGAAGTTAGCTTTGAATTCATTTGCAAGTTCGATTGCTTTTGCTTTGTAAGCAGCTTTATCAGCCCAAGTTTGTTCAGGCATTAACACTTCGTCAGGTACACCTGGTACGTGAAGTGGAACTTCAAGACCGAAGATATCATGTTTAGCTGTTTCAGTTTTCGCAAGTTCACCGTTTAATGCAGCTTGAATCATTGCACGAGTGTAACCTAAGTTCATACGTTTACCAACGCCGTATTCGCCACCAGTCCAGCCAGTGTTTACTAAGAATACTTTCGCATCATGTTTCTCGATTTTTTCACCAAGCATTTCAGCGTAGCGAGATGCATCAAGTGGTAAGAATGGTGAACCGAAGCAAGTTGAGAATGTAGCTTGCGGAGAAGTAACGCCGCGCTCTGTTCCTGCTAGTTTACTAGTGTAACCACTTAAGAAATGATACATAGCTTGCTCTTTTGATAACTTACTGATTGGAGGCAATACGCCAGATGCATCAGCAGTTAAGAAAATAATTGTATTTGGGTGTCCAGCAACACTTGGCAGTACGATATTGTCGATCGCATGCATAGGGTATGCAGCACGAGTATTTTCTGTTAAAGTAGTATCGTTGTAGTCCGCGATACGCGTTTGGTCATTAATGATAACGTTTTCTAAAACAGATCCAAATGTGATTGCATCGAAAATTTGTGGTTCTTTCTCGTGAGAAAGGTTTACACATTTCGCGTAGCAACCGCCTTCAATATTGAATACACCGTTATCAGACCAACCGTGCTCATCATCACCGATTAATTTACGGTTTGGATCAGCAGATAATGTTGTTTTACCTGTTCCAGATAAACCGAAGAATAGTGCTACATCGCCTTCTTCACCTACGTTTGCAGAGCAATGCATAGAAAGAATATCTTGTTCAGGTAGTAAGAAGTTCATAATAGAGAAGATTGATTTTTTCATTTCTCCAGCGTATTCTGTACCACCAATTAGTACAATACGTTTTTCGAATGAAACCATAATGAATGCTTCAGAGTTTGTACCGTCAACAGCTGGATCAGCTTTGAAGTTCGGTGCAGAAACAATTGTGAACCCTGACTCATGAGTTGTTAATTCTTCTTCAGTTGGACGAATGAATAATTGATGTACAAATAAATTGTGCCATGCATATTCATTAATAACTTGAATTGGTAGGCGGTAATTGCGGTCAGCGCCTGCAAATCCTTTGAAGACGAATAACTCTTCTTTTTCTTTTAAGTATTCTAAAACTTTAGTATATAATTTATTAAAATGTTCTTCAGAAATCGGTTGGTTCACAGCTCCCCAAGCAATTTTGTCAGCAACCGATGCTTCTTTCACAATAAATTTATCTTTAGGAGAACGTCCTGTATATTTTCCAGTTGAAGCAGAAACGGCACCAGTAGAAGTTAATTTCCCTTCATTTCGCATTAATACTTTTTCCACTAATTGCGGAACACTTAGTTGAATCTGTGCATTGCTTCCGTTCAATAATTCGTGTAAACCAATTTGGACATTCACAGTACTCATATTTATATACCATCCTTTTCATTTAATGAAATATTTCTCGTAATCCCCAACAAGAGTATAACACAATTATATAAATAATGTATACTATTTATTTCTTTTTGTTTGTGTGAATGCATTATTTCCCTATTAATATTTCATTTCAGGCGTATTGAGAAAAACTTTCAGGAAAATGTGAATATTAATTGACAAATGAATATCATTTCTTTAGTATAGGTTGGGACGGATACTCTCTTATCCCGAGCTGGCGGAGGGACAGGCCCGATGAAGCCCAGCAACCTCACTTGTATTGATAAATGCAGGTGAATAGGTGCTAAAACCTGTGCGAGGCTACAGGTCTCGAACGATAAGAGCGAAGGGCAAAAAGCAGTATGCAAGTAGCAAATTAAACCTTTCCTCTATGTAAAGTAGGAAAGGTTTTTCTGTATGCTTGTGTGGGAGAATAAATGTATGTCGCAGTTTGTGGCAAATTAAGGATGAGTTCCGTACAATATATACAATTACTGTAGGGAGGTTTACCACATGACAAAAAAACGTCATCTGTTCACATCTGAGTCTGTAACTGAAGGACATCCAGATAAAATTTGTGACCAAATTTCTGATTCAATTTTAGATGCGATCTTATCAAAAGACGCAAATGCACGTGTAGCTTGTGAAACAACTGTAACAACTGGTTTAGTATTGGTAGCGGGGGAAATTACGACTTCTACTTACGTAGATATTCCAAAAATCGTTCGTGAAACAATTCAAGGCATTGGTTACACACGCGCAAAATACGGATTCGATGCAGAAACTTGTGCAGTTTTAACATCTATCGATGAGCAATCTGCTGACATCGCTATGGGTGTTGACCAAGCGCTAGAAGCACGCGAAGGTCAAATGACTGACGCTGAGATTGAGGCAATTGGTGCAGGAGACCAAGGTTTAATGTTTGGTTTCGCATGTAATGAAACACAAGAGTTAATGCCACTTCCAATCTCGCTTGCTCACAAATTAGCTCGCCGTTTAACTGAAGTACGTAAAGATGATACATTATCATACCTACGTCCGGATGGAAAAACGCAAGTTACAGTTGAGTATGATGAAAATGGTAAACCAGTACGTGTTGATACTATCGTAATTTCTACACAACATCACCCAGATGTTACATGGGAAGAAATCGATCGCGACTTAAAAGAGCACGTAATTAAAGCTGTAGTACCAGCAGAATTAATGGATGGAGAAACGAAATTCTTCATTAACCCAACTGGCCGCTTCGTAATTGGTGGACCACAAGGTGATGCTGGTTTAACAGGACGTAAAATCATCGTTGATACTTACGGTGGATACGCTCGCCACGGTGGCGGTGCATTCTCTGGTAAAGATGCAACGAAAGTTGACCGTTCTGCAGCATATGCAGCTCGTTATGTTGCGAAAAACATCGTAGCAGCTGGTCTTGCTGAAAAAGCAGAAGTACAACTTGCATACGCAATCGGTGTAGCACAACCAGTATCAATTTCAGTTGATACATTCGGCACTGGTAAAGTATCTGAAGACGTATTAGTAGAACTAGTTCGTAACAACTTCGATCTTCGCCCAGCTGGTATTATTAAAATGCTAGATTTACGTCGCCCAATTTACAAACAAACAGCAGCTTACGGCCACTTCGGACGTACTGATGTAGATCTATCATGGGAACGTACAGACAAAGCAGCAGCTTTAAAAGAGCAAGCTGGTCTATAATATATGAAAAAAAGCTTTGCGCGGTGAGCGCAAAGCTTTTTTTATTTATAATTACGTTGGAATAAAGCGAAGAGTTCAATGTCATGCCAATTGCCATTGCGGAATATAGCTTCTTTACAAGTTCCTTCATGTTGAAAACCGAGTGATTTATATAATTTAATTGCTCTATCGTTAAAAGAAAATACTCGTAAAGAAAGGCGATGTAAATTTAATTCTAAAAATGCATAATCCAATAATAAGGTGAAAGCTTCCTTCCCATAACCTTGCCCCCAGTAATCCTTGTTACCAATATCAATAATACATTCAGCGTTTCGGTTATACGAATCAATATGAATTAAAGAAGTAATACCAATTGAAAGATGCGTAGATTTTTCTTCAATGATATAGCTCTTAGAGTCCGAAGAATGAATAAATTGCTGGCAAAGTTTTTCTGTGTCTTGAAGGGAATATTTATCAAGAGTGAGAGTAGTTGAACTCATAACGTCTATATCATTATGCCATTTATAATATGTTAGAATATCATCTTCGGAAAACTTTCGTAACTGGATACGGTTTGATTTAAACAATGTAAGTCCTCCTTTTGTATTTCCTTTTCACATGATTTACAAAGGATTGGTTTCTTCTGGAACATATGTAATCAACCTTTCATTTGACGTGCTTTACCTGCGCAAAAGGCACTACTTAGTAAAAATAGTGTCGCGAATATAATGCTTACTAATGTAGCGTATGGAATTGCGCCTTTTAAGGAAAAGCCGACAGTGATTGAAGCGATGAATAAGAGGATAAATGTTGTTGTTAATTTTTTATAAAGTTCCATACTATGTAGACCTCCAATTTATTTTTTAGTACAAGTTTTAAAATTGAATTCTATTATGTAGAAAATATAAAGAGTAGCTAAAGATGTGTAGTCTAGGAGTATAAGAAAGTGCACTTTCCTTTTTGTGGGTTAGTATACTTATATTGTATCATGGCGCATGATTGGCTTCATACATAATTGTGTAAAGGTATGTATGATAAAATGAAGAAAAGTCTTTAAGAAAGGAAAGATAAAAAATGAGTGTAACTGAACATAAAAAACAAGCTCCAAAAGAAGTGCGTTGCAAGATCGTGACGATTTCCGATACACGTACGGAAGAAACAGATAAGAGCGGACAACTATTACATGAATTGTTAAAAGAAGCGGGACATAAAGTAACTTCTTATGAAATTGTAAAAGATGATAAAGAAAGTATTCAGCAAGCAGTGTTAGCTGGTTATCATAAGGAAGATGTAGATGTTATATTAACAAATGGCGGTACTGGTATTACGAAACGCGATGTCACAATTGAAGCAGTATCAGCGTTATTAGATAAAGAAATTGTTGGATTTGGTGAGCTGTTCCGTATGATTAGTTATTTAGAAGATATCGGAAGCAGCGCAATGTTAAGTAGAGCGATTGGTGGTACAATTGGGCGCAAAGTAGTCTTCTCGATGCCAGGGTCTAGCGGAGCGGTTCGCCTTGCGATGAATAAATTAATTTTACCGGAATTAGGTCATATTACATTTGAGCTGCATCGCCAATGAGTAAGTATGCTGGAATTGTATTAGCAGGTGGTATGTCGAGTAGATTCGGTGAGCCGAAAGCGTTAGCAATTTGGAAGGGAACTACTTTTGTTGAGCATATTGTGAAAGTGATGGGAAATACCTTGCAAGACATTGTAGTAATTAGCCATACTGATATAAAAGAGCGAGTAGAGCAATTCGTACAAGTACCTGTTATAGAAGACATTCCGCACTATAAAGGAAATGGACCGCTTGCCGGCATTGTATCAGGTATGGAATACATAGAAGCAGATTGGTATGCTATTATGCCTTGCGATGCGCCAAATGTTTCGCATGAATGGTTTACCATTTTACTGGAGCAAACGAACAATGAATATGATGCGGTTGTACCTATTATTAATGGAAGAAAACAACCGCTACTTGCGGCGTATCATAACCGCGTGAAAGAAAAGATTTATGCTTTACTTCAGGAAGAAAAAAGAAGTATGGGGCAGCTTTTATCACAATGTAATGTGAAGTATGTTTCTGGAGAAGATGTACAAGCGAATGCGGATTGGTTTATAAATGTAAATACGAAAGAAGAATATGGGCAGGCTCAAAAAGACCTTTCAAATGAATGAAAGTTTTTTTTGATATACAGAATTGGGGAACAATTGCTGTATAAAGGTATGTGAGTAAGTTGATTTTAAGGGGAATTCTTAAAATCATTATACAGTTAAAATACTGTATAACCATATATTAATTTTTATGGGTTTTTATTACAAGTCTGTTTAGTTATGTTTATTTTTGATATAATTAATATAGAAATAAAACAATACTTAACCTTATGTATCATTTATTAAACTAAAATTTATGACCATGTAATAAACTCCCTTCGTTTTTTTGAAGGGAGTTTTTCTATTTAAGCAAGCAACTCTGATGCGTTATGCTGAAGGACTTCTTCATATTGGTTAAGCAAGCTACGAAAGATCTCATCCCAGCTCTTTGATTTCGCAAAAGATGAAGCTGCTATTCCCATCTGCTCAAGTTTTTCTTCATTTTGTAATAAAAAATAAATGGATGATAGAAATGCATCTTCATTTTTAGGCGGACAAAGAACTCCCGTTTTTCCATCTGTAATAATATTTTTAACCCCGCCACTATTTGCACCAATAACAGGTGTACCGCATGCGAGTGATTCAAGTACGACATTTCCGAATGTTTCAGTAGCTGATGGAAATACCATTATGTTAGAACAAGCATATGCTTCAGCTAAATCTGCACTTTGTAAATAGCCAGTAAAAGTGATATTTGTTTTCGGAACAGCTTCACGTAAACTTGTTGCTAGAGGACCGTCTCCTGCTATAAGCCAATGAATGTCGCTTCGAGTATGTGCTGATTTAACGATAAGATTTTGCAACGTATCAATATCTTTCTCAGGAGCAATCCGTCCAACATAGGAAAGGACGTACTTCGCTGTAATATTATATTTTTTTCGGAATAGGTCTGTATTGTAAGATGGATGAAAGAGATTGCAATCTACACCACGTCCCCAAATAGAGAGGGCCTGAAAGCCTTTATGTTTTAATTGATGTAATGTTTCAGGAGAGGGTACAAAATTTTTTTGCATATGACTATGAAACCATTTTAAATAGTTCCACAGCATATTGGAGAGGAATTCGATTTTGTAATAACGTAAATAGGCATCGAAATCAGTATGATAAGAACCGACAACTGGGATGTTTAACTTTTTTGCATAATACAATCCACAAAGTCCCATGTTGAAAGGTGTGGCAATGTGAATAATGTCAGGTTTAAAGGAAAGTAGTTCCCGTTTAATGCGCGGAGTAGGAAAAGAAAAACGACATTCTGGATATAATATTGTTAACGGGATACTTCTCATCTTATTCACATTCGCTACAAAATTATCTTCAGCTGTATGCTGAGGGGCGAAAACAGAATAGGCGATCTGTTCTTTCTGAAAATATCGTGTTAATCGCTCTAACGTTTTCGCAACCCCGTTAACTTGTGGCGTAAAAGTATCGGTAAAAATGGCGACTCTCATCATATCACTCCTTTATGTGAAAAGTGGGATGAATTGATAAAAAGAGATGATGCCAGAGCAAGTGCCAAGGCACATACCGACGAATACATCTGACGGATAGTGAAGTCCTAAATAAATACGTGAAATACCAACGCATAATGCTAACGGTAATAGGAAAGCAAGTAAGCTTGGATTATAGCAAATAAATGGAATGAAGACAGAGAAAACGGCTGTTGTATGACCAGACGGGAAAGAGTGGTCTTTTAATGGATGGACTGGATATTTTGCATCCTGAATTGTTAAATAAGGACGTTTTCGTGGATACCATCTTTTTAATATTTGTACAGGAATATGGCTAATTGCTAAAGAAATAGCAGTTGCAATTGCAGCTTGATGCAAAGTTCCCTTTGCGAAAATCAAAAAGAAAAGTGTGAGTGCGATGGAGAAAGTCGCGCCACCGATATGAGTAATATTGCTGAAAAAGATATTTAATGTTTTTTGATCAAAGTAGCGATTAATTCCTTTGAAAATGTAACATTCTATTTTATATAATCCACTGACCTTCATGAAAATTCTCCTCCCTCGTTTACATATATATGGAGATATTAGCTTTTATTTTAATAAGATTTTGTTGAGGGAGTAATAATGTTTTGTAAAGAAAAAGTTAGATTTTATAAAAAAAAAGCTGCCAATCGCATGGCAGCGGAAATTTACTTCTGTAATGATTTATAATATTGACCTTTTTCAACGTATTGCGTGCGAATACGCTCCATATCTTTACGGTCTTCTGCTGTTAATTCACGAATGACTTTCGCGGGACGACCGAAAGCTAACGTGTTTGGTGGAATTTTCTTTCCTTGTGAAACGAGGCTTCCAGCGCCGATAAAAGCTCCTTCGCCAATTTCAGCACCATCTAATATAATGGATCCCATTCCAATTAAAGCATCTTTTTTAATATGACAACTATGTAAAATAACTTGATGCCCAACTGTAACATCATCTTCTAAGATAAGAGGATACTGAGGGCTTTGGTGGAGTGTACATTGGTCTTGTACATTTACTCGGTCTCCAATGATCGTTGGTGACACATCACCACGGATGACTGTATTAAACCAAATACTTGATTCCTCGCCAACGTAAACATCGCCTGTAATCGTAACATAGTCAGCGATAAAAGCACTACTCGCAATTTTCGGTTTTTTTTCTTTGTAAGGATATATCATGTAAAGTCTTCCTTTCCTAGAGACTAGTTTTAGTGTATCAAATTATGAGAAAGAGTGAAATGGAGGAGAGCCGTATGTGGAATTATGAAGCGGAGGAAGCAAAGGCTGTCATTGTTATTGTGCACGGCGCAATGGAATATCACGGACGTTACGAAGCCGTTGCGGAAATGTGGAATCATATCGGCTACCACGTCGTGATGGGGGATCTTCCGTCACATGGAACGACTTCAAGAAATAGAGGACATATTGATTCATTTGATGAATACATAGAGGAAATTAAACTATGGGTGAAAGAAGCAAGAAAGTATAGGTTACCTATTTTTCTATTCGGTCATAGTATGGGTGGTCTTATTGTCATTCGTATGATGCAAGAAACGAAGAGAGAAGATGTAGAGGGTATTATTTTGAGTTCGCCTTGTTTAGGGGTAGTGACTGGACCCTCTGCTCCGCTTCAACTTGCTTCAAAAATATTAAATGTTGTGGCTCCAAAATTGCAATTTGCAACGAATCTTACGGTGGAAATGTCAACACGTAACCACGAAGTGAGAGATGCAATGGAGAATGATTCTTTGTTCTTGCGCAAAGTATCAGTACGTTGGTATAGTGAATTGATTAAGTCTATCGAAATTGCTCATAAAAAAATAGATGATTTTCCAGATGTTCCGCTCTTGCTAATGCAAGCTTGTGAGGATAAACTTGTAGATAAAACACGTGTCCGCACTTGGTTTGATAATGTTAAAATAAGTGATAAGGCTTTTAAAGAATGGCCGAATTGTTATCACGAGTTATTAAATGAGTATGAGCGTGATGAAATTTTGAGTTATATTCAGTCATTTACTGAAATGCATGTCAATAATATAGTAAAAACAAACAAATAAATCATTATTTGTACATTTAATAGAGGAGATGAAGGAAGAAGTGAACGTACCGAGTAATCCCATAACGCTCATGGCGAAAGTATACCGTGATGTGTTTCCGGTTGTACACCATGAGCTAGCGATGTGGAAAGAGCGTGCCTACCATATTCCGAATGATGAGCTTCATAGTCAGGCAATCGCAAGTATTGAGCATAAAACGTTTCATTGTGAGGGCGGTGGCATTTTAGCTCTGCTAGCAAATGAACACCGAGAAGAATGTATTCGTTTTATCGTAGCGTATCAAACGATCAGCGACTATTTAGATAATTTATGTGATCGCAGTACATCACTTGATCCAAATGATTTTGCCGCACTGCATGAATCGATGTTAATGGCATTATCACCTGAAGTAGAAGGTGGCGGTAATTATTATCGTTATCGTGATGATCAAGATGATGGTGGTTATTTAGATGAACTTGTTGAAACATGCCAAGATGTTTTAAAGAAAACGAAGCACTATGACAAAATTGCTCCTGTTCTTCATGAACTGGCTTGTTATTATTGTGATTTGCAAATTCATAAACACGTGAAGTTAGAAGAAAGAGAGCCGCGCCTGAAAACTTGGTTTGAAGCACATAAAGAAAACTTACCTGAGATGAGTTGGTTTGAATTTTCAGCATGTGCCGGTTCTACACTTGGAATTTTCTGTCTTGTAGCATATGCATTTCATGATGAATTACATGATGAAGATATTGCGAAAATTAGACAAGGGTACTTCCCTTACGTACAAGGACTTCATATCTTACTTGATTATTTCATTGATCAAGAAGAAGACCGCGCCGGCGGGGATTTGAATTTCTGTAGTTATTATGAAAACGAGCAAGCAATATTAGATCGTATGAAACACTTTGTAGAAGAAGCAGAGAAGAGCATTGGTGATTTGCCTCATGCGAAGTTTCATCGCCTTATAAGCCGAGGATTACTTGGTATTTATTTATCAGATCAAAAAGTATCAGCACAAAAGAATATGCACAAAATGGCACGGCGCATTGTAAAGTACGGAGGCCTCACTTCACGATTCTTCTATTGGAACGGGAAGATGTACCGAAAGAAAACAGCGCAATGATGAAGAAAACCACTCATGTAGAGTGGTTTTCTTTTCATTATGATCGTATTTTTGAAAATACATATATAAGAAGTTCAATCGCAAAAATCACTAAAACAGATAGCCCGAATAAAGGCATGACAGCGCCTAGTATAACCATCATGATAAAGAAAACGATTATGCTTTTCTTATCTCTTTGCTTTGGTGGTGCTGCTAATTTTCCTTTCGGCTTCCTTGCTAACCACATTTTTATTCCGTAATAAATGAGAAGTAGTAGAGATAATGTCGTTAGTAAGCATAATATTTTATTTGGCCATCCGAATAAATGTCCTTCATGAAGTGGGATACCGTAAGTGAACCATTGTGCAAGTAATCCATAATCACGATAGTCCGTTTTGGAAATGAGTTCCCCGCTATATTGGTCAAAGTAAGCTGTTATCTCTTCATTTGGTGCAACATGCATACCTGTAATACCAGAACCGCTCGATTTCGAAACAGTGAATACACCTTTTTGATCAGCTGGTAGTGAAATAACATATGGCTTCTTTATTTCAATTCCTTTTTGTAATTCATGGACAGAAATTGCTTTCGGTTCATTTGAATTCGACTCAGGAGGAGCTTCTTTTCTTGTTGCCCACGGCAATTCTTTTACCTTTGATTCAGGCGGTGCCATGTACAATTTTGGATATCCGAGTGATTCATTTGACGATGCAATTTTATAAATTTGGTTCCCCATAAATCCTGACCATGGCAATCCAGATGCGACTAGCAGAAAGAGAGGAATTGTAAATATAATACCGATAATAGAATGACGTCTTTTTGCTTTTTCTCGCTTATTGGATGATGGTGTGTTTTTGAATTGGCGTATACTCATGTACAATCCGGTTATGATTAAAAAGATTGTCCAGCATGCCGCAAGCTCCACAGTATAGTTAACGATAGTGCCGCCAACTAAAAGAGAACTATGTAATTCCCTCATGATATTGGCAAACGTTTCACTTGCATTTTGATCTCCAACAATTTGATTATTACTATCTAAATACACATATTTTTGTTGTCCAGTATACTCATTTGCAATCGTAAGTCTCGTATTATAATCCCCATTAAACTCACTAATTTTCGCCACGCTATAATGTGGATATTTTTTCTCTGTTAAGGAAATAGAATCAGACATCGAAATAGATTCTGTTTGAGCACTCTTCCCAAAATATAAATCTTTATAGATGAAATCTTCAACTTCCTCCCGAAATAAATACCCAATTCCGCTCAGTGACAACGTAATAAGAAGTGGCGTAATAAAAAGCCCAGCATAAAAATGCCAACGCCAAAAAATGTAATGAAGCGAACGATTTACTTTCATACTTTCAGTTCCCCTAACCTTCCCTATATGAATAACTACTTATTTAATATAGCGAGATTAAGTGTGATTACTTTGAAAGAATTGTGAAGAAAGTTAAAAGTTTGTGGGATTTTTATTAAACATAAAACACATTTTAGAAGGAGTGTTTTCTATGTTTATGAAGATCTCTTTATATTTGATAAGTACATCCTAACAACCGCATCAGCAAGACATTGAGAGGAATCAACAAAATCCTCACTCGCCACCACATTCAAATCGGTACATGCGATAATTACCGTATCAACTTCCTCTCTCAATTGTAAAACGAGCGCATTCCACAATTCGCGAGCTTCTTTAACCTCCCCAGATTTAATATAAGTAATGATTTGATTAATCATTTCCTGCCATTTTTCATGATGAATGTACTCTATATTACGTTTTGCAATCCCATCTTGGTAAATCCCAGCTTGAACAGTTGCTTCCGTTGCAAGAAGAGCGACTCTTTTTACGTTTTTAGGAATTGCTTGTAACGTTTCATCGACTATATGTAAAATCGGGATAGAAAGAGAACGCTGTAATTCTTCAAAGTAAAGATGGGCTGTATTGCAAGGCATAGCGATAAAGTCTACACCAGTACTTTCAAGTTTTTGTGCTCCGTCAATAATCGCCTTTTTCATCGCTTCGTGATCAATAGGGCGATCCATGTAAAATGGTGTTGGGCACGAGTAAATCATCATATGAGGAAAGTCCATATCATGCTTTGCTCCGTATATTGTTTGGCACCCTGCTACAACTGTATCGACGAATGGTCAAGTTGATTTTGGCCCCATTCCTGTTAGTATTCCGATCATTGTTTCGTCTCCTTTAAGAATGTTTACATCCATTATATAGGAGAATAACAAAAAAGACGTGCAATGAGTGCACGTCTTTTTTGTTATGTTTTGTCGAACAATCGATATATCCGAGAAATCGTTGATATATTGTAAGTTATGATAGATATATCGAAAAAATCGTTGATATATCCCGAGTTACGATAGATATAATTGAAAAATCGTTGATATATTACCCCACATTAACGGGCAGTAAAACTTCCACCTTAAAATTCGGCTGGAGCAAAGAAGTTAGTTGGGAGATAAACTGCCCATAAATGCCCGATTGGTTCAACTAATAATCAGTGGGGATTCCCCCCCACTGATTAAAGTTTCACTTTATCGTTTCTCAATCGCCACAATAAATGGCGGATTATTTTGCTGGTTAATAAAGCCATATCGCAGTACGTGAGCTTGTTTTTGGTCTAGTTCTTCGGCAAATTTGAGAACAGCGTCGCGTTCTACTTGTCCTTCTGGATGTCCGTGGTAAATGACAAGGACGATGATACCTTCAGGCGCCATTACTTCTAATAATTGCTCGATCGCCGAGATTGTTGAGTTCGGTTTTGTGACGATATGTTTGTCTCCGCCAGGAAGGTAACCTAAGTTAAAAATTGCACCTGTTACTTTTCCTTTTGCATCTTCTGGTAATATGGATAGAAGTGTATCGTGACTATCGTGAACTAAAACAGTACGTTCGAAAAGTTTTTTTTCTTTTAGACGAGTTGTTGAGCTTTCAATCGCCTCTTTTTGAATATCAAATCCAAATACTTTTCCGTTATTTCCAACGATTTCAGCTAGGAAGCAAGTGTCATGCCCGTTTCCTAAAGTTGCATCTACAGCGTAATCGCCTTCTTTTACTGCCGTTTGCAAGAGAGTACGAGCAAACGGTAATACCCGTTCTAATTTCATTTTTGTTTCTCCTCATTTGCATATTTTCCTTGCCAGCTTCCGCGGCGTACAAATTCTGCATCGATGGAATTTAAAACTTCCCATTTATTTAAGCTCCACATTGGGCCAATCATTAAATCAGGCGGACCGTCACCTGTGATGCGGTGCACAATTACGTCTTCTGGAATAATTTCAAGTTGGTCAACAACGAGGCTTACGTAATCCTCAAGAGAAAGGAATTCGAGTTGTCCTTTTTCATATTGCTTCACCATTGGCGTTCCTTTTAATAAATGAAGTAAGTGGATTTTAATTCCTTGTACGTCAAGTTTCGCTACTTCACGAGCTGTTTCCATCATCATGTCGTAATCTTCAAGAGGAAGACCGTTAATAATATGAGAGCAAACTCGAATGCCATGCTTACGTAATTTATTTACACCTTCAACGTAAGAAGGATAATCATGAGCGCGATTAATAAGGTTTGCAGTACGTTCATGAACGGTCTGTAGTCCGAGTTCAACCCAAAGGTACGTGCGTTTATTTAAGTCCGCTAAATATTCAACAACATCGTCCGGTAAACAATCTGGACGAGTTGCGATAGAAAGACCGACAACGTCTTTTTCTGCTAGAAGCGGTTCGAATTTTTCTTTTAACACTTCAAGTGGTGCATGTGTATTTGTGTACGCTTGGAAATAAGCGATACATTTTCCGTCTTTCCACTTTGAGCGCATTTTTTCTTTCATTTCATGATATTGCGTTATAACATCATCGCGGCGATCGCCAGCGAAGTCACCAGATCCAGCAGCACTGCAAAATGTACAACCGCCATAAGCAACTGTACCGTCACGGTTCGGACAATCGAAGCCAGCATCTAATGAAACTTTAAAGATTTTTTCACCAAATTCATTTCGTAAATGGTAATTCCATGTATGATAACGTTTATTGTCGTTTGTATATGGAAAAGGGTTTTGAACCTTCATTACTTTCCCTCCTAAGCCGAGTCAAAATAACACAAAATCCATTATAACATACTCATAAGGTTCATAAGGAAGGGACAAACTAAAGGGGAATTGAAGCAAGGAGGGACAATTATGGCAGAGCGTCAATCACTTGAATCGTATATTACACAAGCGGAACAAGCGGTGGAATATGCGAAAGAACAATTAGAACAAGGCATGAGACAAGAGCATTATAATACGATGGAGTATTCGGATGCGCAGTTGCAATTAGAACAAGCATATAACGATTTACAAACGATGCAACAACATGCGAATGATGAGCAACGTGAGCAGTTAAATAGAGCGCGTATGGCAATTCGCCAATTGCAACATCAAATGATTATTACACCGCACTAATAAGGAGTGAATGTAATGGCGAAACGTTCAGATCAAAATAACCCAGAACAAAAAACACAAAATGGACATAACGCTGAATTTTCGAATGAACTTGATCCGATTGTTCAAGTGAAACAGCGTAACAGTAAAAAAGGACAACCTCAAAGATCAAAGCAATCAGAGTAAACCAGGTCGCAATATGACCTGGTTTTGTTTTGTTATATGACAATAATGTAAGATTCCTGTAAGGTTTGCCGATAGTTGTAAGCTTACTTTTCCAGTAGAGTAAGGGAGGATTAAATTTTGGACAAGGAGCTGCTTTATGGGGAACAATATTACAAACAAACGAATTGATGAGTTAGATTACATTCGTGGCTTCGCATTACTGGGGATTATTTTAGTAAATATTTTAGCACTACTTCATATTAAAACTCCAGATCCTAATACAGTAGATGCTAGCTATCAAAGGTTTCTATACTTATTTGTAGAAGGTCGTTTCTTCTCGATTTTCTCATTCTTATTTGGAGTGGGATTCTATATCTTCATTACAAGAGCGATTGCGAAAGAGAAAAATGGATATGTTCTATTTTTCCGCCGCGTAGTTGCATTATTTATTTTTGGTTTGATTCATTACATGTTTCAGCCTGGAGAAGCACTAGCGTTATACGCAATTTGCGGATTAATCGTTTTACCGTTTTATAAAGCGAAAAAACAAGTGAACTTAGTAATTGGTCTTATTTTGACAATAGCCTTTAGTGTAATGGGTGTTAAAGAACTATTACCACTTGGTTTAATTTTATTAGGTCTTGCTGCAGGACAATATCGTGTATTTGAAAATCTTTCAAAAAACATAAAGCAAGTCGCTATTTTTACAGGCATTATGTTTGTTTTAAGTGTGGCAGCTGTATGGTATCAATATGGACACGTGCCTGCTGACCCATTTGTAAATATGATATTGATGAATGAAGACGGAACAATGGATGCTGCAAGCCATTTTCTGAAAATTGGTATTACTGTTGGGCCAATTATTTCAGCTTTCTATGTAGGAGCATTAATTTTATTACTTCAGTTAAAACCAGTTCAAACATTATTAGCACCATTGAAATACTACGGTCGTATGGCTTTAACAAATTATATCGGACAAACGGCAATGATTTTAATTGCCGGTAGTGTATTTAACTTTGCAGGTAACTTAACATACATGCAGACGCTATATGTATGTATCGCAATTTATGCAATTCAAATTGTGTTTAGTGTAATTTGGATGAAAATCTTTAAAATGGGTCCATTAGAATGGATTTGGCGTGTTATTACGTACTGGACGGTAACACCTTTAAAGAAATAAAGAGAGAAGTGGGCTGTTCTTTTTGTGGAACAGCCTATTTTTATTTTCAGCTTTTGTAGTTGCGCCGATATATTTTGAAAATCGCCGATATAATTTCATTTACCGATTTACTATGCCGAAATGTGAACTAGTATTAACAGCCAAGCTTACAAGTACACCTTTTTTATATTACAAAAGTGTAAGGTAAATGTAATGTTAACAAATAGCAGTTCACTTCCAAAAGGCGCAAAATAGGTAATGGAAAAACAAGCGTAGGAGGATATATATGACGAAACCAGTTGTAGACGTGAAAAACGTTCAAAAAGTGTACGGTAAAAAAGGTGAGAACCAATCACACGCGTTAAAAGGTGTGTCATTCTCAATTCAAGAGGGTGAGTTTGTTGGAATTATGGGACCATCTGGTTCTGGTAAAACGACATTATTAAATGTAATTTCAACGTTAGATAAAGCAACGGGCGGCGTTGTTGAAATTGCAGGAACGGATATTACAAAAATGAAACAAGGTGAGCTTTCTGATTTCCGTTCACAAAAGTTAGGATTCATCTTCCAAGATTTTAATTTGTTAGAAAACTTATCTATTTATGAAAACATTGCACTTCCACTTTCCTTGCAAGGTGTTCCATCACGTAACATTGGACCAAAAGTCGAGAAAGTAGCGGATATGTTAGGAATTACAGAAATACTTCAAAAGTACCCATCTGAAGTATCTGGTGGGCAAAAGCAACGTTCGGCAGCAGCGCGTGCTTTAGTGCATGAGCCTGCAATTATTTTAGGGGACGAGCCAACAGGAGCGCTTGATTCTAAAAATGCAACGAGTTTACTTGATGCGATGACAAACTTAAATAAAGATCAAGGCGTATCTATTATGATGGTTACACATGATCCGTACAGTGCAAGTTACTGTCAGCGTATTTTATTCATTCAAGATGGTGAGCTATATAAAGAAATTCACCGCGGCGGTACACGTGAAGAGTTTTATAAAGAAATTTTAGATGTGCTTGCGGACTTAGGCACACAAAAAGCGTAAGAAAGGAGGTTCTAGAGCATGTTATTCAAACTTTCCATGTCAGGACTAAAGAGTAAGCTAAAAGATTATATCGTCTTACTTGTTGGTCTTGTCATGTCCATTTCAATTTTTTATATGTTCCAAACATTAGCGTTAAACGAGGCCTTCCTTAAGGAAAATTCTACTATTGGTCAAATTGGATTTGTATTCCAAGCAGGTTCATTTTTACTAGCTATTATAACGTTCTTCTATATTTTGTATGCGAACTCTTTCTTACTATCTCTTCGTCAAAAAGAGTTTGGTATGTATATGATGTTAGGAGCAAAAAAGCATAAAGTTACATTACTTATGTTTATTGAGACAATTGTATTAGGCGCCGCGTCTCTTGCAATTGGAATTGCAGTTGGTGTAGGACTTGCAGAAGGTATCGGTCAATTATTAATGAAACAATTAGAATTTGCTGGTGAAGGCTATAAAGCATTTTACCTGCCATCTATGACTGTTACGTGCATCTTCTTCTTTGCACTATTTGTATTATCGGCAATTATGAACAGTATTAAATTATCACGTATTTCTGTCCTGCAACTTGTACATGCAGACGCACAAACAGAACGTGTTGCAGTAAAAGGAAAAATGACAGGTGTAGTTGCATTCCTTGCGGTTATTTTATTAGGAATGGGCTATGCATCAATGATTTACATGGAAAAACTAAGAGAAATGGGAATCATTATTGCATTAATTACAACGACAGCTGGTACTTACATGCTGTTTGGATCACTTCTCCCGGTCTTTATTAAAAAGTTAAAGAGTAATAAAAAGCGTAGTGAAAAAGGACTTAACGCTTTTACATTTGCACAATTAAACTTCCGTATTAATAGTTTAACAAAGGTTCTTGCTACAGTAGCGATGTTAGTTGCTCTTGGAGCAGGTGCAATTTCAGGTGGTATGGCGTTTAAAAATAACGCTATCAAACTGTCTGAGGGTTTAGTAATCTATGACTCAGTTGTTCATAATCCTACAGCTGAAGAAAAGAAAATTTTAGACGGTATTACATTTAAAGAAAAAAATGAATATCGCTACAAAGTTGATGATAAATACGTTTATTATGTAAAAGAAGATTTAGAAAAAAATCGTCCTTTCGTAAAAGATATGACAAATATGAAGTCGATGAAGGATTTAGTGAATACAAAGAAGGTTTCACAGGAACTACCAGTAGGTGCAGTTTCTAGAGAAATGAATGAAAAAGATGCGAACGCTAAAGAACTTCCAGAAGAATGGGTTGATGCTTTTAGCACAATTCATCCGTATTATATATACGAAGATCATGCAATTAAAATTGTAGATCAAAAAATGTACGATGGGATAAATGGTAAAGAAGGTATAGCATTTATCGGAAAAGCAGATGATTTCTTAGCATATACAAAAGAATGGAAAAAACTTGACGAGTTGCAGCTAGATAAATATAAAAATGTAAAAGCTGAAAGATTAAATAGTAAATATCAAATTTACGACATGTTATACGGCGTTGCGAGTGGAACAGTGTTTATGGGATTCTTCCTTGGAATTGCGTTCTTAGCAATGATGGCAAGCTGTCTTATGTTTAAAATTCTTTCTGGTGCATCAAAAGATATTACGCGTTATCAAATGCTCCGTAAAATCGGTGTGCGCCGTGAGTTATTAACGAAATCAATTTATAAAGAGTTATTCTTAGTATTCTTATTCCCAGCAATTGTGGGTATCGCTCACGTATTAGTTGGTATGAATATTTTCGGATTTATTTTAATCGATCCGTACTTCCGTATTTGGGTACCAATCGTAATTTTCGTAGTTATTTATGCGATTTATTACTTCATTACAGTTCAATTGTATAAAGGAATTGTTCTTCCGAAAGAAGATTAATAATAAAAACCGAGCAAAAACGCTCGGTTTTTATTATTTTCAGAAAAAACACTTTAATGTTACTGAAATATATAATATAATGCAAGTAAGTAACGTAATATAAAAGTAGAAGTAGCTGTATAAGGAAAGGAGGAATCCAATCTGTAGAAAGAAGCTGAACTTTTATCCCCACATTTTTTACCGCAACGTATTTATACAATCGTAAGTTTCCACATTGAAAGTTTTCAGAACCACCTGAGTATATTGTGAAAATAATGGATAACACATGGAAATCTCATAGCATGATAAGGTAAAATGGACAACATAATGAGAAAATTACCGTTCATAAGATGAGGAGAATACATGTATGGAAGTTGTAGAGGCATTAAAAGATATAAGCCAAATTGAGGCTATGAAAAAATATTTAAAAGAGCACTCCCAGCGAGATTATCTTTTATTTGTTATTGGAATTAACACAGGATTAAAAATTACAGAACTACTTAGCATGAAATTTGAAGATGTATTAAATGAAGACGGGACTGTTAAAGAGTTTTATACTCTTCCTGTGAAAGATGAAAAATTTAAACAAGATATTTATTTAAATACAAAAGTAAAAGAAGCGCTTTTAGATTACGTACAATCTATTGGCGTTAAAAGAGAAAATTACGTATTTCAATCTAATAAAACGCCAAATTCAATTACGCGCCAACAAGCGTATCGTGTAATTCATAATGCTGCAGAAGCAGTTGGAGTTGTTGGTAAGATCGGAACGAATTCAATGCGAAAAACGTTCGGATTTCATGCGTACAAAAGAGGGATAGCGATTGCGCTATTGCAAAAACATTTTCATCACGCGACTCCATCAGAGACGCTAAAGTATTTAGGTATCTCAAAGGATGAGACCTTTAAAACGGAGATTGATGTCGATTTATAAAAGCCGTAACTAAAAAAATTAGGAGGCGGAAAATATGAATATTAGAGAGAGCGAACTGCCGGGTATTGGATGTAAGTTTGAAGTGATTACAAAAGGTAATGAAAAGATGGTTATCGTTATTCATGATGATGGCCGAAGAGAAATGTACCATTTTGATGCTGATCATGAGGAGAGTATTTCAAGCGTCTCTCTTCGTGATTCCGAAGCGAGACAAATTGCAGCTATATTGGGCGGAATGGTATATAGACCACAAGCTTTAGATACGATTGAAATGGCCTTTGAAGGATTATCAATTGAGTGGTTTAAGGTGGAAAATAATGCACCAGTCGTACAAAAAACAATTGGTAGTTTACATGTCCGAAACACATATAACGTAACAATTATTGCCATTTTGAAAAAAAATATGAAGAAGTTCTTTAATCCAGGCCCAGATTCTATCATTGAAGCTGGCGATATGCTCGTATTATCAGGCGAAAGACATGAAGTAAAAAGAATTATTAATGAGTTGCTTTCAGTAGGAGGGGATTCATAATCGATGGATACTTTAATCTTTGAAGTTGGAACTGCGTTAGTATTAGTCGCTTTTGCAGCTATTCTCGCTGCAAAGTTAAAGTTCTCGATTATTCCGTTTCTCATTATACTTGGTATGCTAGTGGGGCCCCATGCCCCAGATTTAGGGCTTATCGATTTAAGATTTATTGAAAGTGGAGAAGTTATTTCCTTCCTCGGCCGTGTTGGCGTTATATTCCTCTTATTCTATTTAGGCTTAGAATTCTCAATTAAAAAATTAATTAAATCAGGAAAATCAATTGCCTTTGGGGGAACTGTTCATATATCGCTTAATTTTATATTAGGTTTAATTTACGGATATATAATGGGTTTCCCCTTATTAGAAACATTAATTATTGCTGGGATTATAACAATTTCATCGAGTGCAATTGTTGCGAAAGTAATTGTTGATTTAAGAAGATCTGGTAATAAAGAGACGGAGCTAATTTTAGGAATCATTATGTTTGATGATATCTTTTTAGCCGTATATTTATCAGTCGTTTCAGGATTAGTACTCGGAGGGGCAACGTCACTTGTAGGTGCTCTTACATCTATTTTAATCGCAGTAGGGTATATGCTACTATTCTTTGTAGTTGCTAGAAAAGCTACACGATTTTTAAATAAAATGTTAGATATTTCGTCCAATGAAATTTTTATTATCGTAATATTCGCTATTTTGTTCTTTGTAGCAGGATTTTCAGAAACGATTCATGTCGCGGAGGCGATTGGAGCATTATTATTGGGGCTCGTCTTTTCTGAAACAGAGCATAGTGATCGAATTGAACAGCTCGTTGTTCCGTTTCGTGATTTCTTTGGAGCTATATTCTTTTTCAGCTTCGGTTTAAGTATAGACCCATTTTCACTTGGAGGAGCAGTGTGGTTGGCATTAGGAGCAGTTTTCATTACTCTTATCGGTAATTTTACTGCTGGAATGGTTGCGGGGCGTAAAGCTGGGTTATCGCATAAGGCTTCTACGAATATCGGTTTAACACTTGTATCACGCGGAGAATTTTCCATTATCGTCGCGAATATTGGAATCGCGGGCGGCTTAATGGCAGCGATTAAACCGTTCTCCGCTTTATATGTTTTAATATTGGCATCGTTAGGACCATTATTAACGAAAGAGTCTGGGAGAATATACTCGCTACTAGATAAGGTGTTTAAATGGAGTGCTAAAGAACGTGCGAAGCGAGAAAAGGAAGTTGGATAGTATAAAGAGGCTGCATGAAGTTCATGCAGCCTCTTTATACATTGTTACTGTTGTCATTTTTTGTCGGTAAGTCGATATATTTTAATAATCGCTGATATAATCCAAGAAGCAATCAGTATAATTTCATTGATCGCAAAACCATTATCTGAATTTCATCAACTATTAATCAGTTGCCTTCCTATTTAAAAACGACTACAATTTTACTGTTATATATATGAACGAAAAAAATAGAATAGGAGGGGAAACTATGCCAAGGAAAGTATGGCTATTAGTAGCTGGGATGATTATTAATGTCACGGGTGCTTCTTTTTTATGGCCTTTTAATACAATTTATTTGCATGATCACCTAGGAAAATCTTTATCTGTGGCCGGAATGGTATTAATGATCAATTCGCTTACTGGTGTAATCGGAAACTTGCTCGGCGGTGTTTTATTTGATAAATGGGGCGGTTATAAATCAACTTTAGTAGGGATTGTGATTACACTTGTATCGATTTTAGGTCTTGTGTTCTTCCACGGTTGGCCGTTATATGTTGTGTGGCTAGCGTTAATCGGCTTCGGTTCTGGAATGGTCTTCCCATCGATGTATGCGATGGTTGGTACGGTTTGGCCAGAAGGCGGAAGACGGGCATTTAATGCGATGTACGTTGGACAAAATGTTGGTATTGCGATCGGAACAGCATGTGGTGGATTAGTTGCATCGTATCGTTTTGATTATATTTTCTTAGCGAATTTTATTTTATACTTTGTTTTCTTTTTAATTGCTTTTATTGGATTCCGCGGTATGGAAGACAAGAAAGAGCCAGGAGTGCAAAAAGAAGTCGAAACGAAAAAAGGGTGGTCACTTACACCTGGATTTAAAGCACTTCTTATCGTGTGTATAGCATATGCTTTATGCTGGGTTACATACGTACAGTGGCAAGGAGCGATTGCAACACATATGCAAGAATTGAATATTAGCCTTCGTCACTATAGTTTATTATGGACGATAAACGGAGCGATGATTGTTTGTGCGCAGCCACTTGTTAGTATGCTAATTCGTTGGATGAAGCGTTCTTTAAAACAGCAAATTATGATTGGAATCTTCATTTTTGCGGCGTCATTCATTGTGTTAAGTCAAGCGCAGCAATTTACGATGTTCCTCGTTGCGATGGTAACATTAACAATTGGTGAGTTATTTGTATGGCCTGCGGTTCCAACGATTGCAAATATACTTGCACCAAAAGATAAATTAGGATTTTATCAAGGTGTCGTAAATAGTGCGGCGACTGTAGGGAAAATGTTCGGACCGGTCGTTGGCGGAGCAATTGTGGATTTATACAATATGGAAGTATTGTTTATAGCAATCATGGTAATGCTTGTAGTAGCGCTTATAGCAACGAGCATTTATGATAAACGAGTAAAAGTAGAAGAAACAGTTGAAGAAAAAATTGCAGTTTAGTTTGACGGAACATGTAACATGTTTTAGAATATATTTAAATAAAACAACCTTTAGAACAAGGGAGATAGCTCGGCTGTCTTAAGATGAATTCGTTAGTTATTAAGAGTAACGATTAACCGAGAAGTCCTCGCTTTAAGTAAGCTCTTAAGAGATACTAGGTGAAGGATAGTTCACTTAACTTATATGTGTAATAACAGTGAGAAGGAGTAGTAGTAATAGAAGCTGGTTTAGAGAGTTGACGGTCGGTGCAAGTCAATCCACGTTTCGTTATGAACTCGCCTTTGAGTTGCAGTTGTGAAACTAATAGTAGCAATTGCCGTTAATCCACGTTACGGATCTAAGCGAATGTATATTTGTACATTAATTTAGGGTGGTACCGCGGGAATCTATAACCTCTCGTCCCTTTCTAGGGATGAGAGGTTTTTTGTATTTTGGGCGGTGAAAATAAATAGAATTTCAAGGAGGGTATCTCATGAGCTTTAATCATCAAGAAATTGAGAAGAAGTGGCAAGGATACTGGGAAGAGAATAAAACATTCCGTACGCCAGATGAGACAGAAAAACCAAAATTTTATGCACTAGATATGTTCCCATATCCATCAGGTGCAGGCTTACACGTAGGACATCCAGAAGGTTATACAGCGACAGATATTTTATCTCGTATGAAGCGTATGCAAGGATATAACGTTCTTCATCCAATGGGATGGGATGCATTTGGTCTTCCAGCAGAGCAATATGCACTTGATACTGGAAACAGCCCAGCTGAATTTACAGAGCATAATATTAATACATTCCGTAATCAAATTAAATCATTAGGTTTCTCTTACGATTGGGACCGTGAAGTAAATACAACAGACCCAAACTACTATAAGTGGACACAATGGATTTTCCTAAAACTATTTGAAAAAGGCTTAGCTTACGTTGATGAAGTACCTGTAAACTGGTGCCCAGCACTTGGTACAGTACTTGCAAACGAAGAAATCATTGACGGTAAGAGTGAGCGCGGTGGACATCCAGTTGAGCGTCGTCCGATGAGACAGTGGATGTTAAAAATTACAGCTTACGGAGATCGTCTATTAGAAGATCTAGATGAGCTTGATTGGCCTGAAAGCTTAAAAGATATGCAACGTAACTGGATCGGTCGTTCTGAAGGTGCAGAAGTACACTTCAACATCGATGGTACAGACGAGAAATTCACAGTTTTCACAACGCGCCCTGATACATTATTTGGTGCAACATACTGTGTACTAGCTCCAGAACATGCACTTGTTGCAGAAATTACAACAGCAGAACAAAAAGAAGCGGTAGAAGCTTACATTAACGCTGTAAAAATGAAGAGTGACCTAGAGCGTACAGAACTTGCGAAAGAGAAAACTGGTGTATTCACTGGTGCTTACGCAGTTAACCCAGTAAACGGTGAGAAATTACCAATCTGGATCGCTGACTATGTTCTTGCAACTTACGGAACAGGTGCTGTAATGGCAGTTCCAGCTCACGATGAGCGTGACTATGAATTCGCAGCAGTATTTAATCTTCCAATGAAGGAAGTTGTAAAAGGCGGAGATATTACGAAAGAAGTGTACACAGGTGATGGTGCACACGTAAACTCAGCATTCCTTGATGGATTAAATAAAGAAGAAGCAATCGCAAAAATGATTGAATGGCTTGAAGCAACGAGCGCAGGAAATCAAAAAGTAACGTACCGTCTACGTGACTGGTTATTCAGCCGTCAACGTTACTGGGGTGAACCAATTCCAGTAATTCACTGGGAAGATGGTACAATGACAGCTGTGAAAGAAGAGGAATTACCATTAGTTCTTCCGAAAACAGAAAACATCCGTCCTTCAGGTACAGGTGAATCACCACTTGCTAACATTGACGAGTGGGTAAATGTTGTTGATCCTGAGACTGGTAAAAAAGGTCGTCGTGAAACGAACACAATGCCGCAATGGGCTGGTAGCTGCTGGTACTACCTACGTTACATCGATCCAAACAATAGCGAAGCACTTGTAGATCCTGAAAAAGTAAAACAATGGCTTCCAGTTGATATTTATATCGGTGGTGCAGAACATGCCGTACTTCACTTACTATATGCTCGTTTCTGGCATAAAGTATTATACGATATCGGTGTAGTTCCAACGAAAGAGCCATTCCAACAATTATTCAACCAAGGTATGATTCTAGGTGAAAACAACGAGAAAATGAGTAAATCAAAAGGTAACGTTGTAAATCCTGATGATATCGTAGCAAGCCACGGTGCAGATACACTTCGTCTATACGAAATGTTCATGGGACCATTAGATGCTTCAATTGCTTGGTCTGAAAATGGTCTTGACGGAGCTCGTCGTTTCCTAGACCGCGTATGGCGTCTATTCGTTCAAGATAACGGTGAATTAAGTGAGAAAATTACTGACGCACCAAATAAAGAGCTTGAAAAAGCTTACCATCAAACAGTGAAGAAAGTAACAGAAGACTATGCAGAGCTTCGCTTCAACACAGCGATTTCTCAAATGATGGTATTCATCAACGATGCATACAAAGCTGAAACACTTCCAAGAGAATATGTAGAAGGTTTCGTAAAAATGATTGCACCAGTTGCACCTCATATCGGGGAAGAGCTATGGAGCAAACTTGGATACAATGAAACAATCACATATGCAAGCTGGCCAACATTTGATGAGTCTAAACTTGTAGAAGATGAAGTTGAAATTGTTGTTCAAGTTATGGGTAAAGTTCGCGCAAAACTAACAATGAGTAAAGACGCATCAAAAGAAGAAATGGAACAACTTGCACTTGAAGCAATTCAAGACCAAATTGAAGGGAAAACAGTTCGTAAAGTAATTGTTGTTCCTGGAAAACTTGTTAATGTTGTTGCAAATTAATTTATTCTAAATAAAAGCTCAGAGTATGTATACTCTGAGCTTTTTTGTGTAGAAAATAATCTCTGGATCACCCTAGTCTAAGTTTTCAATTATTCCAATACGTACAAATAAAAGAGCGGAATTCCAATACAGACAAACACCTATTTTTCTATAGGAAATATGATAAAAAAGGTAGGCTAAATTGAGTAGAAGAGGTGAAAGGAATGAAAGGGATGGACAATAATGCACCACATGGCTTTTTCGGAGGTGGATCGGATAGTTATGAACAAATGATGTTAATGGGAGGCGGACAACAAGGATATGGCGGAATTCCGAGCTGGATGGGTGGAACACCTGGAGGATTTTCCACATCAGTAGCTGGAGCACAAACTGGAATTCCAACATTAACAGGAGGATTTCCATCATCAGTAGCTGGAGTGCAAACAGGAATCCCAACATTTGTAGGCGGAGCAGCGGGAGGAGTACCAGTAGGCGTACCAACTACATTCCCATCTTTCGTTGGAGGAGTACAAACAGGATTTCCGGTACCGGGAGTAGGTGTTGTGGCAGGCGGAGTAGGTGGTTATCCACAAGGTTTTTACGGTCACCATGGCCATCATCATCAAGGTCACCATGGCCATCATGGACATCATCACCACCAAGGTCAACATGGCCATCATGGCCACCATCACCACCAAGGACACCATGGCCACCATCACCACCAAGGTCACCACGGTCATCATGGACATCATCAACAACAAGTACATCACCACGGCCACCATCATATACATCCGCAGGCTGTTCTTTATCAAATTCATCAAGATCAACATGGTCACCATGGCCACCAAGGTCAACATGGTCATCATGGCCACCATCACCACCACGGTCATCATGGACATCATCAACAACAAGTACATCACCACGGCCATCAAGGCCACCACGGTCACCAAGGTCAACATGGTCATCAAGGTTACCAAGGCCAACAACACCAACAACACCAACAACACCAACAACACCAACAACACCAACAATACCAACAGTATCAACAGCAACAATCTTCTCCTTGGACAGGTGGAATGGGAACAGGAGGAGCAGGGGCAGCAGCGGGAGCAGCTAGTATTAGTGGAGCAGCAGGACACGCGGGGCACGTGGGACATTAATGAGTTGCAGAAAAAAAGACATAATAAAAAACTGCTAGGAAATCCTAGCAGTTTTTTTCAGCTTCTTGACGCTGACGTTCAATTTCAGCACGAAGTTGTGGCTCTGGTGCTTGCCAGCCTTCTGGCTTTAGAATCTTACCGTCGCCTTCACGGAATCGAGGCTTCCCATCAGGGAATAGTTTTGCCATATTGGCATTATTTACAATTTCGAATCCTTTATCTGGACGTACGCCCATTTCGGCAAATGTTCCGAATGCAAAGTAAATAAGGTCAATTAGTGCATCGTATTGATCTTCAACAGTCGTTGCCTCTAGAAATTCTTCTAGCTCTTCCTGCATAAAACTTGCACGGATTTTTGCACGCTCTTCTGTTAATTTTGTTGGAGTATTTGTCACAGGATGTCCGAATACTTCATGCATTTTCGCAACAAGTTCGTATCCTTTATCTAAACCTTTTTCGTTTGTCATGTTGTTTCATCCTTTCTTACGTTATGCCGAAGTTTATTGTAACATAAGGTGATTGTGAAATGAAAAGAACATCTTATCGAAATAAGATGTTCGCTCGTTATTCTTCTTTTTTTATTAAAAGGGATGAAATAAGATCGATGCCAAAAATACCGACCAGTAACATTGGTATAACGACAAGTAAGTAACGTGTGAAGGAAACATTTTTTAAGTATGTATGAGCAAATAAAAAGACACCGAGAAATAAAATACCATTTAAAATAGGCTTTACTAATTTTTTAGACATAAGCTCCCCCATAAATATCTTCTCTCTCTCTAAAATAAAAACTCCTCTCTCCGTTGTATCATGCTGGAGAGAGGAGTTCAATCATTTCTCATTCAATTACACCAGAATTTGTAATATTTACGGTGTATTTTATATGAACCGGAACATCTTTATACATTTGTCTCCATTCTTCTAATTTGAATGGGCGATAATGTTGCTTATACTTTGCACCTAGCCCGAGAGGATCGACGCCTAAAGATTTAAACTGCTTAATTAATTTGGAAGCCTGTATGTCCAATTGTTTTTGGACGTTTTTTTCAATGTTTTTTGTGTTCTTGTTATTTTCCAAGTTAATTGCTTTCGATAGTTCTTGAATACGTGCATCAAGATGAACATGAATGAAAAAAGAAGGCTTTCCGTTTTTAATTTTTATATCGTAAGTTGGAACAGAACGAATATTATTAATCATGACGTACGCAGAATCTGTTTTAAATTCATGTGAATCTAATTTATGTTTCTCTAATAGTCCTTTAAATATGAACATATCTTTTTCCGCAATTTTACCGATATATTTATCTTTTTTAAAAAGGCCAATTCCGGTAATTTTTATTTTATCACCATGCTTCTTTAGAATGGGAATATAGTAGTCTTTTCCTTCTTGGTAATAGCGAAATGCTCCTATATGTAGATTATCCGCTGGTAAAGGTCCGGTCTCCATGTTATGTTCTAGCAATTTTTTTATATAAATGGCAACGTTGTATGAAGTCGAATATTTGCCTTTTAAAAGTTCAGTACCATTCCCATCTAATAAAGCAGCATATAGAGCGTTCCCTATATTCACATCTCGAAGTAATGTATCGAATGAAGTAGACATTCCTTTTTTGGCAAGCCTTATTGTATATAGAGCGACACGCATTTGTCCGCTAGCAAATGGTTGAGAAGACTCTAAAGATGTGTCTGCTTTTACTTGTTTTACCGCATTTGCACTGCCTTCAAAAACTTGAACTTTATTTCCTTTTTTCTGAATGGGACAAACGAATGTCACTTTTACTTTATTATCTTTTGCGACATCAAAAACTGTTCCTTGAATAAGTTGTACATCATCGATAATATTTTTTTGTAAACATCCAATTAGACTGAAGAATGTTATACAAGAAATAAGTATTAATTTGCTTGTGCTTTTGATTTTTTCCATTTTCTTTTCACCCACACAATAATAAATAGGATTGGGATGTATACATAAATGAGCCAAAAACTAACTTTTGATACATTACTAATAAAGTTATTAATATCGTGTCTGTTTGTTAAAAGTTGCGAAACAATGAGAGTGATAAAGATAAAAGCAATTAAAACACCCCTTTGTTTTACACGAAATATTTCATGAGTTCCTCTCATTGACGCCCATAAAGGGAGGATAAAACTTGAAATAATAACGAGTGCATAGCCTGAAATTGCAATATATTCGAGTCTTTCTATAAATGGTAATTGAATGACTTGGGTCATAGAAAGTTGTGCCCATATTGTTTTTAACAATTGCTTCTCACTAAAAAATGCAAAGGCTAAAAGGGTACTAAATAGATATAGAAGATTTGAAAATAGTGCTCCAAGCTGAGCGTATTTATGAGATTGCATAGGCTTTTTCACAAATGGATACACCATGAGGTAAATTTCAAAACCGGTCATACTGTAGATTGACAGTTGAGCGGATTTTAAAATGTCTGAAAAAGAATGTGTGAATATAGGTAGTAAATTATCCCAATGTGAATATTTCAAAACGAATAAGCTTAGAAATAAGTATCCTAATGTACCACCAACAGAGATGACGCAAATACCGGTAATTACACGAAATCCAGAAGAGATAATGTAATAGCTAACTAAGCATAAAAAGAGTGTTAACATAAAGGTGGAAGCGGTAGGAAACATCCATACTTGAATAATTTCAACATATGTTCGGATGACCGAAATACTAACGATTAAAAAATAAGCCATAAAGATGATGCTAATGCCATTTCCTAGCCATTTTCCAAATGTTTGCCGATGTAAATCAACTAAATTCCCATTTGTTTCTTTTAATAAGACATACATCATCCATATAAGAATATGGATGAAAATTCCTGTGATTATAACTCCCATCCATCCGTCGTATCCAGCGGCCTTTGCGATGATTCGAGCGAATCCGAGAACTCCAGCACCAAACTGTGCACCGTGAATTAAGAAGAAAACAAAGATAGGAGATATTTGATATTTTTCTTGAACTTTACTCATCAATGCACCTCGTTTCTTAATCATCAAAATCCGATCTATGTTTTGTTGAAATTCCTTTCGCAGCTTTTTTTACATGTTGTGGTCTTGCTTGTACATCTCTTGTATCAATCATTGTTAAAGGGAAACGAATCCAAGAATCTTTAACAGATTGTTGTCTTGTTGGGTAGAACAAAGCGTATGGCTTGCGTAAAGAAGTAAGTCTAAATAGATGCGTAAATAAGAAGATAAATCCAAGAGAAATCCCGAAAAGTCCTCCTATTTCTGCAAATATGAGAAATGGGAAGCGTAGTAATCGAACCGCATTACCCATTTTGTAAATAGGTGTAATAAAGGAAGCGAGTGCTGATAAGGCAACGATAATTAATAAAATGTTACTCGTTAAACCAGCTTGTACCGATGCTTGCCCGATTACGATACCGCCTACAATACCGAGCGTTTGACCAACTTTCATCGGTAACCTCGCGCCAGCTTCCCTCAGTAAGTCGATTGCAAGTTCTAAAAAGAGTGCTTCAATTAAAGGCGGGAATGGTACTTGTGCTCTTGATAAAATTAAAGTTTCAAGTAAATCACTTGGAATGAGTTCATAATGATAATTTAAAACTGCAACGTATAACGGTGTAGCGCAAATTGAAAATAGAACGGCAATTAATCTTAAAATCCTTGAAAATGTAGCGTACATCCAGGAGACGTTATAGTCTTCTGGTGAAATGAAAAAATCAAAATAGGATACGGGTGTTAGTAAAACACTTGGAGAACCATCAACAAAAATAGCGATTTTTCCATCAATTAGTGCTTTTGTAACTCTATCAGTACGTTCTGTATTGATATAGAGAGGGAAAATCGATTTTTCACCCATTAATTCTTGTAAATAAGCACTATCATTAATTTGATCATATTCAAGAGCGCGTAATGACTCTTCTAGAAAATCTACATTATCTTTTTCAGCAAGGTTGTCTAAATACATCATGACAACTTTTGTTTTTGAAAACTCGCCAATAATCATTTCTTTTGTTTGTAAATCTAAAACAGGAAGACGTTTTCGAACTAAATTAATGTTTGTATCAATATCCTCTACGAAACCTTCTTGCGGACCAATAACAGTTGATTCGTTTAAAGGAGGGGTTGGTGCACGATAATTATCAATTGCAATGTTTGCAAGCATACATTTTTGATCTTGCTGATTCAATTGAATAATCGCATGCCCCTTTAAAACCATATCCTCAATTTTTTGTAAGTCGTTCGTAATTGTAATGCCGCTCATTGGAATATGTTCTTTCAGCTCTTCTAGTGAAGCATTAGGTCGTTCCAAAAGAGTAGGCATTAAATATTTTTGTAATTTCTCTCCATCAAGCGAAGGACGATAGTAAGAAATCCAATAAGGCATCGTTTCATCGTCGGATGTATGATAATTCACAAAATCACTAGATTTTTTCAGCTTCTCTATTAAATTTTGTAAAGAATGGATACGGTCTTTTTCTGGTTTCGTAAAATCATAAATACTATTACCTTTAGAGTTTTGTTGCTTACTTTGAGAAGGTTCATCTTGCTTAGCGTTTTGTTGTTTATCTTGAGACGAATCACCTTGTTTAGCACCTTGTTGTTTATCTTGAGAGGAATCCTCTTGTTTAGTACTTTGTTGCTTATCTTGAGAGGAATCCTCCTGTTTAGAGTTTTGTTGCTTATCCTGAGAAGAGTCCTCTTGTTTAGCACTTTGTTGTTTATCTTGAGAGGAATCCTCCTGTTTAGAGTTTTGTTGCTTATCCTGAGAAGAGTCCTCTTGTTTAGCACTTTGCTGCTTATCCTGAGAGGAATCCTCTTGTTTAGCACCTTGTTGTTTATCTTGAGAGGAATCCTCCTGTTTAGAGTTTTGTTGCTTATCCTGAGAAGAGTCCTCTTGTTTAGCACTTTGCTGCTTATCCTGAGAGGAATCCTCCTGTTTAGAACTTTGCTGCTTATCCTGAGAAGAGTCCTCTTGTTTAGAACTTTGCTGCTTATCCTGAGAGGAATCCTCTTGTTTAGCACTTTGTTGCTTATCTTGAGAGGAATCCTCCTGTTTAGCGCTTTGTTGCTTATCCTGAGAGGAATCCTCTTGTTTAGCACTTTGTTGCTTATCCTGAGAAGAATCTTTTTGCTCGTTATTTTTACCTTTATTATGTTTCATACTTCTAGTCTGTTCTTTGTTATCATCCTCTGCATTGTTAGAATGCTGCTCCTGATTATCTGTTTTGTTTGCTTCTAGTTTATTTGATTTTTTTTTCTTACGTAGCCAATTCCAAATCATGTGTATGCCCTCTTTAATCTTGTAATATAGTGCTATTTTGTGGCTAATTTTGTATATTATTCATTTATTTATGAAAAGAAGAAGGAGATTAGTTTGCATAGAAAAAAATCTTTAGTAAGCAGTTCATACTATAACGGGGAGAGGAAGAGTCTGTGCAAATTGTAAAAAAGGAGAAGTTTGTTTTAAAAGAGTTTACGTTTGAAAATGGCAGGGAAATTCCTGTTCAAATGGGATACGAGACATATGGCACTTTAAATAGAGAAAGGTCAAATGTGATTTTGGTTTGTCATTATTTTAGTGCAACAAGTCATGCGGCAGGAAAATATACAGTGCATGATGAGGAGTCTGGTTGGTGGGATGGGCTCATTGGAGCTGGAAAAGCAATTGATACAAATAAGTATTTTGTTATATGTACAGATAATCTTTGTAATGTGCAGGTGAGAAATCCATATGTGATTACAACAGGACCGAAATCGATTAATCCAGAAACTGGAGAAGAATATGCTATGGATTTTCCGGTTTTTACATTTCTTGATGTAGCTCGTATGCAATATGAGTTAATAAAAGGTATGGGAATTTCAAGGTTACACGCTGTAATTGGACCGTCGGCAGGGGGAATGATTGCACAACAATGGGCGGTTCACTATCCACATATGGTAGAGCGGATGATTGGCGTTATTACGAACCCACAAAATCCAATTATTACGTCAGTAAATGTAGCGCAAAATGCGATTGAAGCAATTCAACTGGATCCAAGTTGGAAAGATGGAAAATATGGAGAAGAGCAGCCGATAAAGGGGCTTCATTTAGCAAATAGAATGATGTTTATGAACGCGTTTGATGAGTATTTTTATGAAATGGCATTTCCTCGTAACAGTATAGAGGTAGAACCTTATGAAAAGTTTTCTACACTAACATCATTTGAAAAAGAAATAAATAAAGCGACATATACAAGTATAGAGTTAGTAGATGCAAATTCATGGATGTATACTGCAAAGGCAGTTTTATTGCATGATATTGCACATGGGTTTTCTTCACTAGAAGAATCTCTTTCTAACATAGAAGCGAATGTACTTATGATTCCATGTAAACAAGATTTGCTTCAGCCGTCTCGTTACAACTATAAAATGGTAGATATTTTGCAAAAACAAGGGAAGTATGCGGAAGTGTATGAGATAGAAAGTATAAATGGGCATATGGCGGGAGCATTTGATATTCATTTATTTGAAAAGAAAGTTTATGAATTTTTAAATCGGAAAGTATCTAGTTTTGTTTAGAAGACAAATGATGGGGAAAAGGTGCAATGTTTGTAGTAGGCACCTTTTTTCACATGATTTGTAGACGGAAAATATATGTGGCAATTGCTATACCGAAGAATGCGATACTAAGCAATAGAAATAAGAATGACATTTCTTGGGGTGATTTTATTTTTTTAGTATTTTTCATACTAAGAGTAATAATTGCAGCGATTAAGAAAATGATGCCCATTATGAAAAGGGAAAGTGTCATTTTCATTGGCTCCTTTCATAAGACAAGTATATTGAGGATACAATGCAAGAGTTATGTTTGTAAAGAATAAGTTTTGCGAGAAAATTGAGAAATAGTTTTTCGATTCTTTGCGTTCTTTCTTTTGCGTGCTAAAATTGGTAGAGAATGTTTGTGAAAAAGAAACTAAAGGTTTTATTGTATATAAGGAGGAACTACATATGACAGAAGTTAAAACAATTACTACAGAAGAGGTACAAGAGCGTTTAGAAAATGGAGAAACGTTATTTCTAGTAGACGTAAGAGAAGATGAAGAAGTAGCGGCAGGAAAGATTCCAGAAGCTGTACATATTAAAATGGGCGATATCCCACATAAAGTAGATTTCTTTAATAAAGAGAATGAATATATCTTTATTTGTCGTTCAGGAATGCGCAGTGAAAATGTATGTCATTATTTAAATGAGCAAGGGTTTAAAACAGTGAACATGGTTGGCGGTATGCTTCAATATGAAGGTGAAACGAAATAGTTAATAGTTAAAAACTTGAAACGAGTCTGTTTCAAGTTTTTTTCTTTTGCATACAGTATAAAAAAGGAGGAGGGGGAAATGGGAATTAATTTGCGTAAAGTGAAAATTATTAATAATACAGGCGCTGTTAATGTCGGTGACTGTTATGATATCTCGCCTTTAGCTGTGGCAAAAGTATATGCAGGTGCTGGAGGATCGAGTGCGGCTATTTTTTTAAATGGAAAAAGGCAGCCAGAAGCGGTGATTAGAACATCGGTATTTCTTCCGCCTTTGGCAACAAGTACACGTACGTTAGGTTCATAAAGGAAAGGTAGAGTGTAATTATGCCTGCGCATATAAAAGAATTTGTTATTGTTAATAATACTGGAAATATATTTACCGGTGATAATTTGAGTGATACTTCATTTACTGCTTCGAAATCATATAGTGGTTCGATGGGATGCACTTGGATTGATGTTGTTACAGTAATAGGGACGGAGACAAAGCTTTGTTTACAACCAGGAGATTCTGTCACAACAACATATACAAGAGGCACTCCTGCTGGTACTGTAACAGGAACAAATATGGGGCAAAGTGTAAATGCATCGGGTATAGCACAAGCTGTCCCTAATACAGATAATATGGATTCAATTGCAGGACTCCCTTAAGGCATTAAGGGAGTTTTTATTATTTAAAATAAAAATAGTCTTGGAAATTATTTTTGTAAATAGATTAAGAAGAGGCTTATTTATTATGAAAAAGACGGTTTGTAGGTGGTGAAAGTGTGAAGAATCGTGATAATAATCGGAAGCAAAATTCGTTAAGCTCTAATTTTAGAATTCCACCCGAACTTATTGGGCCTACTTTCCCCCCTGTTCCAACTGGATTTACAGGTATAGGGATTACTGGTCCAACTGGTCCACAAGGCCCAACAGGACCTCAAGGACCAAGAGGATTACAAGGTCCGATGGGGGAGATGGGCCCGACAGGACCTCAAGGTGTGCAAGGGATACAAGGATCAGTTGGGCCAATAGGTGCAACTGGACCAGAAGGACAGCAGGGGCCACAAGGATTGAGAGGACCACAAGGAGAAACTGGAGCGACAGGACCTCAAGGTGTGCAAGGGTTACAAGGTCCGATTGGTCCAACGGGAGCGACTGGGGCACAAGGTATACAGGGGATACAGGGATTACAGGGGCCAATTGGAGCGACGGGACCTGAGGGACCTCAAGGAATTCAAGGCGTCCAAGGGTTACCGGGTGCAACTGGTCCACAAGGAATACAAGGAGCACAAGGGATACAAGGAACACAAGGACCGAGTGGAAATACAGGTGCAACCGGAGCGACTGGAGCAACTGGTCAAGGAATAACAGGACCGACTGGAATAACTGGACCATCTGGAGGACCTCCTGGTCCGACAGGGCCAACTGGTGCGACAGGTCCGGGTGGCGGACCGAGTGGAAGTACAGGTGCGACTGGAGCAACGGGGAGTACTGGGGCTACAGGAAGTACAGGGGTAACAGGAGCAACGGGAACTACAGGTCCGACTGGAAGTACGGGAGCACAGGGCTTGCAAGGAATACAAGGAATTCAAGGGCCAATTGGCCCAACAGGTTCAGAAGGACCGCAGGGGATTCAAGGTATTCCTGGTCCGACGGGAGTAACTGGTGAACAAGGAATTCAAGGAGTTCAAGGTATTCAAGGGATAACGGGAGCAACAGGAGATCAAGGTCCGCAAGGGATACAGGGGGCTATAGGTCCTCAAGGGGCCACAGGAGCAACAGGAGATCAAGGTCCACAAGGAATACAAGGAGTACCAGGGCCATCAGGAGCAACAGGACCACAAGGAGTTCAAGGGATACAAGGTCCAATGGGCGATATAGGACCAACAGGTCCAGAAGGCCCAGAGGGACTTCAGGGCCCGCAAGGAATACAAGGAGTACCGGGGCCAGCTGGAGTAACGGGTCCAGAGGGGCCACAGGGGATACAAGGAATTCAAGGACCGGTAGGAGCAACAGGCTCACAAGGTCCCCAAGGAATTCAGGGAATTCAAGGTGTGCAAGGGATAACGGGAGCAACAGGAGTACAAGGAGCAACTGGAATTCAAGGTATACAAGGAGAAATAGGAGCAACGGGTCCAGAGGGTCCCCAAGGAGTGCAAGGTGCTCAAGGGGCGATTGGTCCAACAGGTCCAATGGGCGCACAAGGAGTGCAAGGAATACAAGGGATTCAAGGCCCAACAGGTGCACAAGGAGTGCAAGGTGCTCAAGGAATACAAGGAATTCAAGGTCCGACGGGTGCAACAGGAGATACGGGAGCAACTGGGGCGACAGGAGAAGGCACTACAGGCCCAACAGGAGTAACTGGTCCGACAGGGGTAACAGGACCATCTGGAGGACCAGCAGGACCGACCGGCCCAACGGGGCCATCAGGTCCGGCGGGAGTGACTGGTCCATCTGGTGGACCACCTGGCCCGACAGGAGCAACTGGGGCGACAGGAGTAACAGGGGATACCGGGGCGACGGGCTCAACTGGAGTGACAGGAGCGACAGGAGAAACGGGAGCAACCGGAGTGACGGGTTTACAAGGTCCGCAAGGAATCCAAGGTGTGCAGGGAGAGATAGGTCCGACGGGTCCCCAAGGTGTTCAAGGTCCCCAAGGAATTCAAGGAGTAACGGGGGCCACTGGAGATCAAGGTCCGCAAGGGATTCAAGGCCCACAAGGCGACATAGGTCCAACAGGCCCACAAGGAATTCAAGGCCCACAAGGTTCTCAAGGAATCCAAGGAGCGACAGGGGGAACAGGAGCACAAGGCCCACAGGGAATCCAAGGTCCGCAAGGTGACATAGGTCCGACTGGGCCACAAGGTCCAACTGGAATCCAAGGGATACAAGGAGAGATAGGTCCAACAGGTCCAGAAGGCCCAGAGGGACTTCAGGGCCCGCAAGGAATACAAGGTGTGCCAGGGCCAGTTGGAGCAACGGGTCCTGAGGGTCCTCAAGGGATACAAGGCATTCAAGGAGTGCAAGGAGCAACCGGCCCACAAGGTCCACAAGGAATACAGGGAATACAAGGTGTGCAAGGGATAACGGGAGCAACAGGAGCACAAGGAGCAACTGGAATTCAAGGGATACAAGGGGAAATAGGAGCAACAGGTCCAGAGGGGCCCCAAGGAGTGCAAGGTATACAAGGGGCGATTGGTCCAACAGGTCCGATGGGCGCACAAGGAGTGCAAGGTATACAAGGGATTCAAGGAGCAACAGGAGCACAAGGAGTGCAGGGACCACAAGGAATTCAAGGAGTGCAAGGTCCGACGGGAGCAACAGGAGAAACGGGATCAACCGGAGCGACGGGAGAAGGATCAACCGGTCCAACAGGAGTAACCGGTCCAACAGGGGTGACAGGCCCGTCAGGAGGCCCAGCAGGACCGACCGGCCCAACGGGGCCATCAGGTCCGGCAGGAGTGACAGGTCCATCAGGTGGACCACCTGGCCCGACAGGAGCAACAGGTGCGACAGGAGTAACAGGAGATACCGGGGCGACAGGCTCAACTGGAGTGACAGGAGCAACAGGAGCAACGGGAGCAACCGGAGTGACGGGTTTACAGGGTCCACAAGGAATCCAAGGTGTTCAAGGAGAGATAGGTCCAACCGGTCCACAGGGTATTCAAGGTCCACAAGGAATACAAGGAGTAACGGGGGCAACTGGAGCACAAGGTCCCCAAGGAATTCAAGGCCCACAAGGCGACATAGGTCCAACCGGCCCACAAGGAATTCAAGGTCCACAAGGTCCTCAAGGAATCCAAGGAACGACGGGGGCAACCGGAGCACAAGGCCCACAGGGAATCCAAGGTCCGCAAGGAGAGATAGGTCCGACCGGCCCACAAGGTCCACAAGGAATTCAAGGCCCGCAAGGAATTCAAGGTCCAACGGGAGCTACAGGAGCAACCGGAGCGACAGGTCCACAAGGGATTCAAGGTCCACAAGGAATTCAAGGCCCGCAAGGAATTCAAGGTCCAACGGGAGTTACAGGAGCAACCGGAGCGACAGGTCCACAAGGAATTCAAGGCTCGCAAGGAATTCAAGGTCCAACGGGAGCTACAGGAGCAACCGGTTCACAAGGTCCAACTGGAGATACAGGTCCAACCGGAGCTGGAGCCACTGGAGCGACCGGGGCGACTGGAGTTAGTACAACTGCAACGTATGCGTTTGCGAATAATACATCAGGAACCGCTATTTCCGTTTTATTAGGGGGTACGAACGTACCGTTACCGAACAATCAAAATATTGGCCCAGGAATAACCGTTAGTGGTGGAAATACTGTATTTACAGTTGCGAATGCAGGAAACTATTATATAGCCTATACAATTAATTTAACGGCAGGTTTACTTGTAAGTTCTCGTATAACTGTAAATGGCAGTCCGCTTGCGGGAACGATAAATGCCCCGACAGTGGCTACTGGTTCATTTAGTGCAACAATAATCGCTAACTTGCCTGCTGGAGCTGCTGTTAGCTTACAGTTATTTGGAGTAGTTGCAGTAGCTACATTATCTACAGCAACGCCAGGGGCTACCCTAACTATTATTAGATTAAGTTAATAAGCAGAAAACCTTGAAACTTTTATGTTTCAAGGTTTTTTTATCTTTGTATTTGTAAGTAAACCTCGTTAACCAGGGGAGTGGCTCCCCTCTAATTATTTAAAGTTTCACTTTATTCTCTTGAGCAAAAACATCGCAGTTCGAAAATATATTATAATAGAATGAAAAGAAAGAAATTTGGCAGAAAGGGAGGGTGGCGATGCAGGAGATGGTTAAAGATTTTTTTGGACGCCCACTTCAAGATTTACGTATATCTGTCATTGATCGTTGCAATTTTAGATGTACATATTGTATGCCAGCGGAAATATTTGGGCCAGATTATGCTTTTTTGAAAGATGAGTTTTTACTAACCTTTGATGAAATTGAGCGTTTGGCAAAATTATTTGTTAACATCGGTGTACGAAAAATTAGAATTACTGGCGGTGAGCCACTACTTCGTAAAGATTTAACAAAACTTATTGCACGTCTTGTGAAAATTGATGGGCTAATAGATATAGGGTTAACGACAAATGCTGTACATTTAACGAAACAAGCGAAGGCATTAAAAGAAGCTGGATTACATAGAGTGAATGTTAGTTTAGATGCAATAGATGACGACATATTTAAGAATATTAATGGTCGAAATATTAATACAAAACCGGTAATTAAGGGAATTATAGCAGCTAAAGAGGCGGGGCTGGAAGTAAAGGTAAATATGGTTGTAAAAAAAGGGATGAACGATCATCAAGTACTTCCGATGGCTGCGTATTTTAAAGAGCAAGGAATCACGCTTCGGTTTATTGAGTTTATGGATGTTGGTAGTACAAATGGGTGGAATTTTGATCAAGTCGTTACAAAACGAGAATTGATTGAGATGATTCATAAGATGTATCCACTTGAGCCAGCCGAAGCGCATTACTTTGGTGAAGTTGCGAAGCGATATTGGTACGTTGGAACAAATGTTGAAGTTGGTTTTATTACATCTGTTTCTGAGTCATTTTGTGTCTCTTGTACGAGGGCGAGAATTTCGGCAGATGGAAAGTTTTATACGTGCTTATTTGCGACAGAGGGTTTGGATGTAAGAGAACTTCTTAGAGGAAATCTTTCGGATGAGGAGTTATTAAGTGTTATACAAGATGTATGGATGAATAGAAAAGATAGGTATTCGGATGAACGAACAGAAGAAAGTGCAAAAAATCGTCCGAAAATCGAAATGTCTTATATAGGAGGATAAGAAAGGGGGCTATCGCATGCAGGAGCGATATTCAAGACAAATATTATTTTCTGGTGTTGGAGAAGAAGGACAGAGAAAAATAAGAGAGAAGCATGTGCTTATTATTGGTGCTGGTGCTCTCGGTGCGGCAAATGCAGAAGCGATTGTTAGAGCAGGTGTTGGAAAAGTAACGATTGCTGACCGTGATTATGTAGAATGGAGTAATTTACAAAGACAACAACTATATACAGAAGAAGATGCAAAGCAGTATAAACCGAAGGCGGTAGCGGCAGCAGAGCATTTAAGAGCGATTAATTCTGAGGTGGAAATAACTCCTGTTGTGACGGATGTAACGGTGCAAGAAATGGAAGAATTAGTGAATGATGTAGATTTAATATTAGATGCGACAGATAATTTTGAAACGCGTCTTCTTATTAATGATATTTCACAAAAGTATAATATTCCGTGGATATATGGTGGGTGTGTCGGAAGCTACGGAGTAACGTATACAATTTTACCAGGGAAAACACCGTGTTTTCGCTGTTTAATGGAGCATCCAGCGAGCGGTGCAACATGTGACACAGCTGGTATTATACAACCGGCAGTACAATTAGTAGTTGCGCATCAAATTACGGAAGCGCTGAAAATATTAGTAGAAGACTTTGGTGCGCTTCGTGAAACGATGTTATCGTTTGATCTTTGGAATAATCAACAGATGGCATTTAAAGTGAATAGGCAGAAAAAAGATACTTGTTTATCTTGCGGAAGGTTACGTACATATCCGAGTTTAACATTTGAAGGACAAACGAAAACAGAAGTGTTATGTGGGCGGAATACAGTACAAATTCGCCCGGGTGTGCGGAAGAATTTAAATTTAGAAGAAATTAAAAAACGCTTACAAAGAAGCGTAGAGATAAAGGCGACACCTTATTTATTATCATTTCCGGTAGAAGAATATCGTTTTGTTTTATTTACAGATGGCAGGGCGTTCATTCATGGGACGAATGATATGAATGTAGCGAAAAGTTTATATGCAAGATATATAGGTTGAACCTAAAGGAAACCCTTTAGGCTCAACGGAGAGAGGATTATGAATTTCTCGTATAATCTCCACTTTTTCCACCTGTTTTTTCAAGTAAGTACGTTTCGCCGATAATCATACCTTTATCGACAGCTTTACACATATCATACACAGTAAGAGCGGTAGCGGAAGCAGCTGTTAAAGCTTCCATTTCAACACCGGTGCTACCTTCTGTTTTAACTTTTACTTCAATGAGTAAACGATATTGTTCTTCTGATTGTTTCCAATCGAAAGAAACGTCAACACCTTTTAATAATAAAGGATGGCACATTGGGATAATATCAGAAGTACGTTTCGCGGCCATAATGCCTGCGATTTGCGCAACTGCTAATACGTCACCTTTCCCAATTTCATTGTGAGAGATTTTATCGTAAATTTCTTTCGTAACGACAATGCTAGAGCACGCAATTGCTGTTCGAACGGTTGCTTTTTTGTCGCTTATATCAACCATTTTTGCGCGTCCTTGGTCATTGAAATGTGTAAATGAAGACATGGAATTCCTCCTTGAAGTAATTTCTATTGAATATATAAAGTTTAATCGAGATAAAAAAAATTGCAAATATGAGGTGAGAAACGATGGTAGAAAAACGAATTCCAATTCAAGTTGCTAAGGCAGTAGAACGGGTAATGAAATATGCGAAGCATGGTGAAGTAGAAGAAATTTCTATTACGGAAAGTTACGGGAGAATTCTCGGGGAAGATGTTGTCTCAGATCATGACGTTCCTCATTTTGATCGTTCCCCTTACGATGGTTTCGCCATTCGAGCAGAAGATACGAAAGAAGCAACTCAAGAGAATCCAGTTGAATTTGAAGTAATAGGAGAAATCGGGGCGGGTTCCGTTTTTTTAGAGGAAGTAGGAGCTTTTGAAGCAATTCGCATTATGACAGGAGCAGCTATTCCAGAAGATTGCAATGCAGTCGTAATGCTAGAGCTGACAGAAGGGTTTGAGAAGAACGGGAAAACATATATGAAGTTAAAACGCCCTTTTAATAACGGTGACAATGTGTCGTTTAAAGGAGAAGATATAAAACAAAATCAAGTTCTCGTTAAGAAAGGTGTTGCAATTAATCCAGGTGTTGCGGCCTTACTAGCAACGTTTGGATATAGCACGGTGAAAGTTGTAAAACAGCCTGTTGTCGGTATTGTAACGACAGGAAGTGAATTATTAGAAGTACATGAGCCGTTAGAACCGGGGAAAATTAGAAATAGTAACTCGTATATGATCGCAGCTCAAATTATGAAAGCTGGCGGGAAAGTTCGTTATTATGGTCAACTCGCGGATGAGTTAGATGCATGTTTTACAGCTGTTCAATCAGCGATCGATGAGGTCGACATTTTAATTACAACAGGCGGTGTATCAGTAGGAGATTATGACTACTTACCAGCTATTTATGAAAGATTACAGGCAAATGTACTCTTTAATAAGATAGCCATGAGGCCCGGAAGTGTAACGACAGTAGCTGAAGTTGATGGAAAGTTACTCTTTGGTTTATCAGGAAATCCGTCTGCTTGTTATGTAGGCTTTGAATTATTTGTGCATCCAATTATAAAAACGTATTTGTATGCGAAGGAACCTCACGTATATAGAGCGGATGCTATTTTACAAAAAGATTTTCCGAAGCCAAATCCATTTACTCGTTTCGTAAGAGCGAACGTAACAATTGTGGATGGGGCGTTACAAGCGATGCCGGTTGGTTTAGATAAATCGAGTGCGGTATCTTCACTTGCAGATGCGAATGCTTTTATCGTGTTACCCGGAGGAACGAGAGGATTTGAGACCGGAATGAAAGTATCCGTATTATTGTTAGAGCACTCTGAGGGATGTGAGTGGCCATGGGCGAAGCCCCTTCAATCTTACAAATAGTAGGGTATCAAAATAGCGGAAAAACGACACTTGTAGAGAAAATTGTGCATGCATTAGCCGAAAGCGAAATGAAAGTTGCTACAATTAAACATCACGGGCACGGAGGTTTTCCAGAAGTAGCGCAAAAAGATAGCGAAAGACACCGTAAAGCTGGTGCTGTCGTAAGTAGTGTAGAAGGTGCTGGATTACTTTCACTTTCTTCACTAAGAAAGAAATGGTCCTTGCAAGAAATTATTCGCTTATATGAGTTTTTTAAAGTGGATACAATTTTAATAGAGGGCTATAAAAAAGAGAACTACCCGAAAGTAGTGTTACTTCGTTCTGCGGAAGATGCTGAGCTTTTACATAAAGTAGAAAATATAGTGGCGGTTATTACGTGGTATGATGTCCCAGTAAATATACGAGAAGAATATAAAGTATTTCATATAACAGAAGAAGAGTTGTACATAGACTGGTTTTTACAAACGGTTAGGAGTGCGAAATGACAAATACATATTATGAAGTAATTGATACAGAAATCTCGATTGAAGAGGTAACGAAGAAAGTAATTCGACGTGAATGCGGTGCTGTTACAACATTTATTGGAACGGTTAGAGAGTTTACGAAAGGGCGTCGTACATTATACTTAGAATATGTCGCTTATAAAACGATGGCAGAAAAGATGCTAGAGAAAATCGGCCTGGAAGTGAAAGAGAAATGGCCGGGTACATATGTTGCGATTACACATCGCATCGGTACGTTGCAAATTTCTGATATAGCGGTTGTTGTTGCTGTTTCAACACCACACCGTAAAGCGGCTTATGAAGCGAACGAATATATTATGGAACGCATAAAACAAATTGTTCCGATTTGGAAAAAGGAGTTTTGGGAAGATGGTGACTCATGGATTGGTGATCAATTAGAAAAAACACCATATCCGGCGGGAGAGCCTGGGAAGGAGCTATAAGTATGATTCGAGTATTGTTATTTGCGCACTTGCAAGAAGAAGCAGGGACAAGTGAATTACAAATAGAGAAAGAAAATATTACGGTTGCACAGTTAAAAGATGTTGTTGCGAACGAATATAATGTACCAGTTTCAGAGCCAATTATGGTTGCGATTAATGAAGAATATGCAAATGAAGATGACAAGGTCCAATCTGGTGATGTTGTTGCACTAATCCCACCAGTGAGCGGTGGTTAATATTGGATTCATTAAAACGACTTTCCTATATAGGGAAAGTCGTTTTTTTATGGCAGTTTTGAGAACACTAATCTATAGAACAAGGAGGGAATTATGAAAAAAATATGTGTAGTTATGACAATGCTATGTGCGTCTTTTTTCTCTTCTCCAAGTGATTCTTTCGCGAAAGAATCAAGAGAACAGCTTTTAGAGAGTGCATTATCAAATAGGTACTATTCAGTTATTAGACAAGTGACAGAAGATCAATATGAATGTGCTTCAGTCATAAATATAAAGCGTCTCGGCAAGAAAGATGAATTTGTTCCTAGGTATGAAGTGAAGCTACAATTTCTTACATTTCAAGGAGCGCATAATCCCCCGAACGATAAAGTTACGCTTACTTTGGAAGACCATTTAGATCACGTAAAGATAAAGAAAGTGGAGCGAGAAAAGAATGTTTCTGACGCTATTGCAGAAAAAGTTTGTGAACGGGAAAAAGAAAAAATAAAAGCTCACTCTAATGACTTAGAGTGATAACCTATGCATTTAGTAAAGAAAGGTAATGAGTGATGGATATATTTTTAGCGATTTTACCAGCTATATTTTGGGGAAGTATTGTGCTATTTAATGTAAAACTGGGCGGGGGACCGTATAGTCAAACGCTCGGAACAACGTTTGGAGCACTTATTTTCTCAATTGTTGTTTATATTTTTATGAAGCCAGTATTAACACCTACCGTTATCGGAGTTGGAGTTGTGTCAGGTTTATTTTGGGCGCTTGGTCAGGCAAATCAATTGAAAAGTATTGATTTAATGGGTGTTTCGAGGACGATGCCAATTTCAACAGGACTTCAATTAGTCGCGACGACTTTATTTGGCGTTATCGTATTTCATGAATGGTCCACGACAATATCGGTCGTCCTTGGGATTTTAGCGCTCGTTTGTATTATTATCGGTGTTATTTTAACATCGCTTCAAAGTGAAGAAGAAAAGAATGCAGAGCAAGCAGCAAACTTTAAAAGAGGTATCGTAATTTTATTAATTTCAACAGTCGGCTATTTAGTTTACGTAGTAGTGATTAGACTATTTAACGTAGATGGTTGGTCAGCTTTGTTGCCACAAGCAGTTGGTATGGTGTTAGGTGGGATTTTGCTTACCTTTAAACATCATCCATTTAATAAATATGCAATTCGAAATATTATTCCAGGATTAATTTGGGCAGCTGGAAATATGTTTTTATTCATTTCGCAGCCGCGTGTTGGAGTAGCAACAAGTTTCTCGCTATCGCAAATGGGAATTATTATTTCCACGCTTGGTGGGATCCTTATATTAGGTGAAAAGAAAACGAAACGTCAATTAACGGGTATCGTTGTCGGTATTGTTTTTATTATCGCAGCCGGAATTATGTTAGGTATAGCCAAAAGTTAAAGGAGGTATGGAAATGTATAGTGATTTAGCAGGGAAAGTTGTCGTTATTACAGGATCAGCAACTGGTCTTGGAAGAGCGATGGGAGTGAGGTTTGCTAAGGAAAAAGCGAAAGTGGTTATTAATTATCGCTCACGAGAATCAGAAGCGAATGATGTGTTAGAAGAAATTAAAAAGGTAGGCGGCGAAGCGATTGCTGTAAAAGGTGATGTAACCGTCGAATCGGATGTTGTGAATCTCATTCAATCTGCTGTGAAAGAGTTTGGTACGCTTGACGTTATGATTAATAATGCAGGGATAGAAAACGCGGTACCGTCGCATGAAATGCCGCTTGAAGATTGGAATAGGGTAATTAATACAAATTTAACAGGTGCTTTTTTAGGAAGTCGTGAAGCGATTAAATATTTTGTAGAACATGATATTAAAGGGTCAGTCATTAATATGTCTAGTGTTCATGAGAAAATTCCGTGGCCACTATTTGTGCACTATGCAGCAAGTAAGGGTGGCATTAAACTGATGACAGAAACGTTAGCGCTAGAGTATGCGCCAAAAGGTATTCGAGTAAATAATATAGGACCAGGTGCAATTAATACGCCAATCAATGCAGAAAAGTTTGCTGATCCTAAAAAACGTGCTGACGTAGAAAGTATGATACCTATGGGCTACATTGGAAAACCTGAAGAAATCGCAGCAGTAGCAACTTGGCTTGCCTCATCAGAGGCGAGTTACGTAACCGGAATTACGCTATTTGCAGATGGTGGAATGACGTTATATCCATCGTTTCAAGCTGGGCGTGGGTAATATAAAAGGACGAAGAGATAAAACTCTTCGTCCTTTTTTTACAAAAAAAAATAGCGGCCAGCTATTTTAAATTTAGTGATTAATTGTATCTTGAAGAAATTCTGTTGCTTGATGTTCAGAAACATTTTGTACGAGTGCAACTTCACTGATCATCATTTTTCGGGCGTTATCTAGCATTTGTTTTTCACTCGCATTTAAAGTTCTCTCTTTATTGCGGCGAAGTAAATCCCGAACAACTTCTGCGCTATCTTGTAAATTGCCGTTTTTCATTTTTTCCATATTCATTGTATATCTTTGTTTCCATGAGAGTGATGTGTCTGACTCCCCGTTTTGAAATTCAAGAAGTATATCATCTAACGTACCTCGATCAACGATATAACGAATACCTGATTTTTTTAATTGATCCATCGGAAGCATTACTTGCATATCTTTACTAATGATGCGTATCACACAATATTGACGTGAAGTACCTAATATTTCTTTCTCTTCAATTGCTTCGATGATTCCTGCACCGTGCATTGGATAAACGATTTTATCACCAATTTGAAACAAATCATCCACCTCCATATGTGGTAACCACTTTTAATGATAACATACGTATGTAAAAATGTCAAATTTTATATAATAACATAATATTTATATTCGAGTCAATAAGATAAAGTGCTTTTTTTGTATTTTTTCGGGTTTTATTTATAGTGATTTTTTTAGAAAAATAGTACAGGTGAAGAAAGAAGGCATATCCACTTATTTTTAAGCATAAAATGTAAAAGCGCTAATACAATATACCTAAATCCGTTCTTTGCAAAGGAGGGAGAGAAGGTGGGGCGCACAATAAAAATTGATATTACAAATAAAGTTGTAGCTAAATTTAGACCAAATTATTTGGAATTATATACGAGTAAATTTATGATAGGTAAGTTTTATGTCTATACTGAAGATAAAAAATATGTGTTAGAAGACGGATATATATATGAGAATGGAAAGTTTTATCGCATCATAGATACGCACCGTGGCAATAATCAAGCGGCGGAGGGCTGCGATCTAGGATGGTGTTAACATGATTCGTGTGAAAGTTTTTGATGAAAGTCACGAAAAAGACTTAGAAGACGCTGTGAATGTGTTTTTGAAAAAGATTGATGATAGCAACTTTGTAGATATTAAGTATCAAGTTGGTGTTTCTATTAACGACGATGAAAACCAAATTTATTGTTTTTCAGCAATGATTGTTTATAAAGCATAAAAAAGAGCTGGCTCACCCAGCTCTTTTTTATGTTTTATGTTGGGACAACATGTGTCGGTAATACGTTCATAATAGATTGGGTTGTGCCTAATTTCTTTGTCGTTAAAAGAGGCTCCCCTGTTTCATGGTTTTGGGCATCTTTACACATACCAAGGTGATAACGATCACCTAAAAATGGATCAATATAAAAACCGTTTTTGAATACTTTATCATTTGGATGTTTTTCATGATGAATATCAGAGCAGTTAATGCAATAGAACATCGCTTTCATCCCCTTTTTATTTTTGTTTGAAAAAGGTGAGTCGGTAGTCATTTCGCTCCTGAGGAAATGTTGAGGAGAAGAGAAATAACTACCTACTCAAATGGTGGGCATATTCCTTCTGACTTTGTCATATCTCGCGTATTGTCCCTTGAGGGAAGGAGGAGAGACGAAGTACGCATGATATAAGTAAGGCGCTTCTTTCAATATGAATGATGGAGTTTCATGTTGAGAGAAGTTTTTATTTTGTATTGCCTTTGTGAGTATATTATGAGGAAATGCTAAGAGGGTGTTTGTCCTGTTGAAAAAATGTTGAGAATTTCTCAACAGTAAAAGGATTAGCGTTGACATGAAACTAAAAGGTGTTATATTATCAAAGTATAACCAAAAGGTGTTATGTTATAACGCCGAGTAAAGGAGAATGAAAATGGAACAACAAAATACATTAAATGATATTAAACAAACAATCGTTTTTAACGCGTCTATTCAAAAGGTATGGAGTGTAGTATCAACTGCAGAAGGGATTGCGTCATGGTTTATGCCAAATGATTTTGTATTAGAGGTAGGACATGAATTTCATGTGCAATCACCATTTGGGCCATCACCATGTAAAGTATTAGAAATTGATGAACCAAACCATTTATCTTTCTCATGGGATACAGATGGCTGGGTTGTTTCATTTGATTTGAAAGACTTAGGAGATAACAAAACAGAATTTACGTTAATTCACGGCGGCTGGAAACATCCTGATGAAATTCTTCCGAAAGCAAATGCGAAGAGCTCTATTATTCGCGATAGAATGAGCGGTGGTTGGGTAGCGATTGTAAATGAAAAACTGAAAAAGGTTGTCGAAGGCTAAGTGTCCTCGTCAGCAGCGAAATATGATGTATTTCAAGCAATTGCTGATCCAACCCGCCGAGAAGTAATACGGTTATTAAGTGACAAAGAGTTACCGATTTCCAAAATAACGGATCATTTTCCGATGAGTCGTACTGCGGTTGTAAAGCACCTTCATATTCTTTCAGAAGCGAATTTAGTAAGTGGAAGAAAAAGCGGAAGAGAGAAGATATATCGTTTGCATCCAGAACCATTAGAAGAATTACAACAATGGCTCTCGTATTATGAACGTTTTTGGGATAATAAATTATCCATGCTGAAACATATTGTGGAGAATGAAGAATAAAAAAGGATGACCAAAATGGTCATCCTTTTTTATTGTTGCTCACTTGTTTGTGTAGCTGGCTTTAATAAAAGCCAAGCGATAATTAATGTAAATACTGCTAATACGAAAGTGCTCATATAAATGACGTGTACGCTTGATGCTAATGCAGATTGCGATTCGGTTACTACGTTTGCTGTAGTACCGCCATGTCCACCAGATACAAGATCAAGATTTTTAATACCACGTGCGTGAATCATCGTATTGAAGATTGTACCGAATATTGCAGCACCTAACGTTTGACTAAATGTATTAATAAATGTGTTTAAACCAACAGCTGTTCCGCGTGTATGAGCTGGTACGGCTGCTTGAATTGTTACCATGTAAATCGGTGTCACAAGCCCCATGCCTAAGCCGAATAATCCGACTGCTACATAAATAAGGAACGATGGTGAATTTGTTGATAGTGTAAATAATAAGAACGTAGCGACTGATAAAATGCTAGCTCCAAGTAAAATGATTTGTTTCGTTTTTAATTTGCCTACTAAGTTACCAGAGAAAATAGCGCCAAATGTCCACATAACAGGAATTGGCATTAAAATAAGTCCAGCTTCTGTAGCGTTTTTCCCTAATACACCTTGGCTCCAAATTGGAAGGTACATTGTAATACTAATAATCATTGCGCCAGCAATAAGAGTTAATATATTTATCGTAGATAATGTACGGTTAGAGAAAAGTGCTAGCGGAATTAATGGTTCCGGAGATTTCTTCTCGATGAATAAGAAAATAATAAATGAAATAGCGGCAAAGATTAATAGGCCGATAATTGTCATGTCTCCCCAGTTTTGCTTACTGCTACCTGTTAATAATGCATATAGTAGAGCGATTGTACTTAATGAGAAGACTGTTGCACCAAGATAATCGATATGATGCTTAGCAGGTTTAATAGATTCTTTGTAGTAAATTGCAATCATTAAGCAAGCAATAATTCCGAATGGAACGTTTAGGAAGAAAATATAGCGCCAAGAAAGGGAATCAACTAAAAATCCACCTACTAACGGTCCGATAACACCGGATACACCCCAAACGGCACTCATCCAACCTTGTGCTTTCGCGCGGTCTTTCGCTTCGCTATATAAGTCTCCAATAATCGTCATTGTGATTGGCATAACAGCACCAGCACCGATACCTTGAAGCGCGCGGAAGAAGATTAATTGTTCCATCGATGTAACGACTCCGCAAAGTGCAGAACCGACTAAAAAGATTGTAGCTCCGATCAGTAAAACTTTTTTACGGCCAAATAAATCAGCGAGCTTTCCGTATATTGGAGTCGAAACAGCTGTTGCAAGCATATAAATTGCATATACCCAACTAACAAGTTCGACGCCTGACAAATCACTCGTTATACGAGGGATTGCTGTACTAACAATCGTTCCTTCTACCGCAGAAAGAAACGTCATTAACATTAAAGACATCATGACTTTTTTTCTCATTTGTTTTTCCCCTTACCCTTTTTTAAATATTCAACAATATAAAATATAAAGGTACTAAGGTATATAAAGCAACAAAAAAGCAATGGGAAGTTAAGTGGAGCCTATATTTGTCGTTTCTTGTCGGTAAGTCGATATATTTGGGAAATCGCCGATATAAGTTGCAGAATCGCTCATATAATTTCATGTACCTATAAAAAAAGAAACAGGAATCCCTGTTTCTTTTTTTTAATACTGCATTTTCGCGTTTTCTCCAGCTGTCGTTCCGGCAATTCTACCAGTAACAAGGGCTGATGTAATATTATAGCCACCGGTATAACCATGAATATCAAGAACTTCTCCGCAGAAATATAAGCCGTTCGTAAATTTAGAAGACATTTCTTTCGGATTAATTTCTTTCACGGATACACCGCCGCCAGTAACGAATGCTTTTTCAATTGACTGCGTACCATTTACATTCACAGTAAACTCTTTAAAGTCTTTCACAAGTGCACGAATCTTTTCGTGAGAAACTTGTCCAGCTTGTTCGCTGCCGTCAATTTCATTTTTTTCTAATAAGAATAGGAAGTAACGTTCAGGAACATAACCTTTTAAAACGTTTTTAATTCCTTTTTTTGGATCTTCTTTCATTTGTTTCAGCATGCGCTGAAACAGTTGCTCACTATTTTCCTCTGGCAATGCATCAATACTCATTTGTATTGTATTCGTTTTAAACTTTTTCAGTGCTTTCACGACGAATTGGCTACAGCGAAGAGCAGCAGGTCCAGATAGGCCGAAATGAGTGAAGAGCATGTCCATTTTGTGAGAAATGATAGCTTTTCCTTTCGGGTTTAATACACTTAAGTTTATATCACGTAAAGCAAGACCTTGTAATGAGCGGTCACGTATAAACGGCTCGTTTGAAAGGATAGGTACTTCTGTTGGGAATAATTCTGTGATTGTATGACCCGCTTTTTCAGCCCAAGCATATCCGTCTCCAGTAGATCCAGTTTGAGGAACTGATTTTCCGCCAACAGCGATAACGACGTGATTTGTTTCTAACACTTCGCCTGTTTGCAGTATAACTGCTTTTGTTTGACCATTTTCATATTCAATCGTTTCAACAGGCGTATTTGTACGAATTTTTACACCTAAGTCTTTTAATCGTGTTAAAAGTGCGTCTACAACAGATTGTGCTTTGTTTGACACAGGGAACATGCGACCGTGGTCTTCTTCTTTCAATTTAACACCGAGATTTTCGAAGAATGTAATAATATCTTCATTATTAAAAATAGAAAAAGCGCTGTATAAGAAGCGACCGTTTCCTGGTATATGTTTAACAATTTCATCAAGTGGTAGACGGTTCGTTACGTTACAGCGTCCGCCACCAGAAATTGCAAGTTTACGCCCAAGTTTATTTCCTTTATCAAGAAGTAAGACATTTGCGCCTTCTTCTGCAGCACCAATTGCAGCCATTAGCCCAGAAGGACCGCCGCCGATGACAATAACATCATAATGCATAATATATCGACCTCATTTTCTACATTTCCTGCCTAAAAGAATAGCATGTTTTCCCTTAAAAGAAAAATAGAGTGAAGTACTGCTTAATGAGAGAATTGTGGTACAATACAAAAGTTAGAGTTCAGCACTATCCTGCCATTTGTAGGCGATAAGACTAAAACCTCAAGATTTAGGAGAAGTAAATAGGGAGTCTGTTAGCCTGTAAATGCTCGAATGGTTCAACTAATAAGGAGTAGGAGAGAAGTCTCCAACTAATTATAGTTTCACTTTATGTAGATGTAGGAGGATTTTTGTATGTCCGATTCGAAATTTCTGCGCGGAACGCTTATTGTTACGCTAGGGACATTTTTAGTAAAGTTCTTAGGCATGATTTACGTCTTTCCGTTTCATGCATTAGTAGGAACAGAAGGCGGAACGCTCTATACATATGGATACATTCCATATACGATCTTTTTAAGTATCGCAACGGCAGGTGTGCCACTTGCTGTTTCAAAATTTGTTTCCAAATATAATGCGCTTGGCGATTATAAAACGAGCCGGAGAATGTTCCGCTCGGGAATGGTTATGATGATAGTAACAGGAGTTCTTTCGTTCCTAGTACTGTACATGACGGCGCCATTGTTTGCAGAAGCGATGCTTGGTAAACAAAGTATACACAATAATGTAGGAGAAGTTACGACGATCATTCGTCTTGTAAGTTTCGCGCTTATTGTTGTACCAGCAGCGAGTTTAATTCGTGGTTATTTCCAAGGTCACCAGTCTATGGGACCAACTACCGTTTCACAAATTATTGAACAAATTATTCGTATCGTCTTTTTATTAGCAGGTAGTTTTATCGTTATTAAAGTACTTGGCGGTACAGTTGCAACAGCAGTTGGAGTAGCGACATTTGCTGCGTTCGTTTCAGCGGTTGGAGCACTCGGTGTGTTAATTTGGTACTGGCTAAAACGTAAAAAATATTTGGATCAATATTTAATTGAACAAACTGTACCAGAATCAACAGTAAGCACCGTTCAATTGTTTAAAGAGTTATTTGCATATGCGATTCCTTACGTTGTAATTGGGTTAACAATTCCTTTATATCAACAAATTGATACATTGACATTTAACTCAATTATGCAGGCGATTGGTCAAGGTGATATCGCAGAGCGAGCTCTCGGTATTTTCACAATGTGGACGCATAAGTTAATTATGATTCCTGTATCACTTGCAACAGCGTTTAGTTTAACGCTTGTACCAGCAATTACAAAATCATTTACTGAAAAACAATACCGCTATTTGAAATTACAAATTACACAAACATTCCAGGCAAATATGTTTTTAACATTGCCAGCAGTTGTCGGTATTTCTTCACTTGCATATCCAATTTATACTGCGTTTTACGATTCAGATCCACTAGGTGGACAAGTATTAATGTGGTATGCACCAGTTGCGTTGTTATTCGCTTTATTTACAGTAACAGCGGCAATCCTGCAAGGTATTAACCAGCAGAAGCATGCGATTATTGCGCTTATAATGGGCGTTATTTTGAAATTTGTATGTAACGTAATCTTTATTCGTTATTTCGGTACAGTAGGAGCAATTCTAGCGACAGCAGTTGGTTTCTTAGCTTCTGTTTGGTACACAAATCAACAAATTAAAAAATACGCACACTATTCATTCGGTGTTGTATATAAAAGAACATTCCAAATTGCAGTACTGACACTTATAATGGTCGTTGCTGTAAAACTATCACAATGGATTCTATCCTTCATGATTTCGCCTGATGGCCGTATTGGTGCTCTTATAACAGTTGCGATTTGTGCAGGTATTGGCGGTCTTGTTTACGGATTGTTAGCAATTCGCACAGGAGTACTTGAAAGAGTATTTGGTGGAGAAGCATTAGATAAAATTCAACGTAAACTTGGTAGTAGATTTAAAATAAAGTTGAAATCAAGAGGGGCGTAATTACGTCCCCTTTTCTATGATAAATAAAGAAGGTGAAAAACGTGAGATTAGATAAATTATTAGCAAATATGGGATATGGAAGTAGAAAAGAAGTAAAGAAATTATTGAAAGATGGCGTTGTGAAAATTGATGGAACGCCAGTAAAAGATGCGAAAGTTCATGTAAATGTAGAAGAGCAAGAAGTTATGATTCACGGTGAAGTTGTGGAATACAAAGAATTTGTTTACTTAATGATGCATAAACCACAAGGTGTTATTTCAGCGACGGAAGATGATAATCATGAAACAGTAATAGATTTATTAGAATTAGAAGATGCAATCTTTGATCCGTTCCCAGTTGGACGACTTGATATCGATACGGAAGGCTTCCTATTGATAACAAATGATGGGAAGTTATCACATCAATTATTATCTCCGAAAAAGCATGTGCCGAAAAAATATTATGCACACGTTGCAGGAGTAGTAACAGAAGAGGATGTAAAAGAATTTGCTAAAGGTGTTATTTTAGACGATGGCTATGAAACAAAGCCAGGTGCACTTACAATATTGAAAAGCGATGATATTTCTGAAATTGAGCTTGTGATTACGGAAGGGAAATTCCATCAAGTGAAGCGTATGTTTGAAGCGGTAGGAAAAAAAGTAGTCTACCTAAAGAGAACAGAGATGGGTCCGTTAGTATTAGATGAAGAACTAGAACTTGGACAATACCGAGAGCTAACAGATGAAGAAGTAGAAATGTTAAAAACATATCAAGTAGATACTGAAAAGTAGTACCTTTATAGGCGCAGAAAAGACCCCTTTCTAATTATTAGAAAGGGGTATGTATTTATTTACCATACAATTATTTTTCGTTATGAGGTCATTCTCACTTTCTTTCCTGTTGTTGTCCACTTACCGCGGCAAGGGCTATACACGAGTTCATTAAACTGCAACACATTTAGATCACGTTGTATCGTTCGCGGTGTGATCCCGAACTCATCTACAAGGTCTTTCGTCGTTACCGTTCCGTTTTCATTGATGTACATATAAATTGATTTAATGCGTGTTAGCATACGAGTAGTTGTAGGTTTCAAGAGAAAACCACTCCTCTACTAGTTTTTTTGACCCCATTCAGGAAAGAAGGTCGTTACTACCATTGTACTCTACATGATAAAATTCATGCTTTAATCTACTTAAATTTTACAGAAATTTAACAAATATTCATATAGAAAAATATTGGTAGTTGACATTGTATATATGGTCAGTCAACTAACACATAAAATTCTACGTAAAACGCCAAATTCCTGCAAATTTTTTTGAAAAAACAAAAGAAAAACTAATAAGAAATATCTGAAATATTACAATTGTTCGGTATTTAGTTTTCGTGTATGGCATAAGAGATTTCGGTTTGTTATGATGAAAGAAACAATATAGTGAAGGATGGATGCGTGATGTCAGCAATTAATTGGACAGAAGAAGTTGCGAAACGAAAAGATGATTTAATTCGTGATACACAACAATTTTTACAAATTAAAAGTGTATGGGAAGAAGAATCTGCGAAAGAGGGCGCACCATTCGGTGAAGGTGTAGAAAAAGCTTTATCTTTCATGTTACATAAAGGAGAAACTGAAGGTTTTACTTCTAAAAATTTAGAAGGATATGCAGGTCATCTTGAAATGGGGCAAGGAGAAGAATTAGTAGGTATTCTCTGTCACGTTGACGTTGTACCAGAAGGAGATGGCTGGACGACTCCTGCATATAGTGCAGATATTCGCGACGGAAAGATTTTTGCACGTGGTGCAATTGACGATAAAGGCCCAACGATGGCAGCATATTATGCGATGAAAATTGTGAAAGAATTAGGCTTACCTCTTTCCAAACGTGTTCGTATGATTATAGGAACAGATGAGGAAAGCAATTGGAAATGTGTAGATCACTACTTTAAAAACGAAGAAATGCCAACAATCGGTTTTGCGCCAGACGCGGATTTTCCAATTATTAATGCAGAAAAAGGAATTTCTGATATACAAGTTGTGCAAAATGGTAGTGAAGAGAAAAAAGGTACATATGAACTTGTTTCATTTGATTCAGGGCGCCGTTTAAATATGGTTCCTGATTTTGCAGAAGCGGTTATTACAGGAGAAGATGTAAATGCACTTACAGTAGCATATGAAGAGTATTTACAAACTGCTAAAAAAATAGGGAAATCGACTATAGAAGGAAATACAGTGACGTTGCAAATAGAAGGAATTTCAGCGCATGGATCTACTCCTAAAAAAGGAGAAAATGCAGGTTTATTATTAGCAAACTTCTTAACTACAGTTTCACTTGATGGAAAAGCAACTGCATTTGCGACATTTGCAACAGAAACATTTACTGGTGATATTTTTGGTGAAAAAGCTACTATTGCTTATAAAGATGAAATTAGCGGTCCGTTAACAGTGAATGTCGGTCGCATTTCTTATACGAAAGAAAACGGTGGTAACTTAGGGCTAAACGTACGTTACCCAGTTACAACTAACTTTGAAGAAACAATTGTGAAGTTGAAAGCATATGTTGGTACGCATGGTTTTGAAGTGGCTGACTATTCTAATTCTCGCCCGCATCACGTCGATAAAGATCACGTATTAATCCGTACGTTACAACGTGTGTATGAAGAACAAACAGGTGAAAAAGCAGAACTATTAGCAATCGGCGGCGGTACTTATGCTCGTTCATTAAAAGCTGGTGTGGCATTTGGCCCGCTATTCCCTGGAAAAGAAGAACTTGCGCATCAAAAAGATGAGTATATCGAAATTGAAGACTTATTAAAAGCAACAGCAATTTACGCGCAAGCAATTCATGAATTAGCGAAGTAATGGATATATAAATAATGTCCGCTCTCTATTTTGGAGAGCGGCTTCTTTTTACCTGAATGAGATAAGAAAGAAAAGCAACAATAGAAAGAAGGAGAAGATGTACATGGAACTGCATTATTTTGTCGCAATTACGTTACCGAATCATATAAAAGAAATGCTGTCTAACTATAAAGAGGACATGCAAGAGGAATTACAATTTCGTTCATGGGTACATAAAGAAGACTATCATATTACCCTTTCATTTTTAGGGAGTGCAACGGAGGAACAGCTAGAGGGAATAAAGAATGGATTACAAACAATTGCAGAAACAAAAGAACTATCGTTCACATTACAAGGTTTTTCAACGTTTGGTAGGGAAGATCAGCCTCGTATTTTTGGGGCGAAGGTAAGTGAGAATCACGATTTGTTTCAGTTGCAAAAGCAAATACATGCCATTTGTGAAGAAAATGGATTTTCTCTAGAAACACGCCCATATCACCCGCATATTACCGTTGCTCGTAAATGGATAGGAGAAGAAAAGTTTCGTTTAGAAAGTATAAAAGAAGTGCCTGAAATATCATTTCAAGCAGATACAATTACTTTATACGAATCCCACGTGAAAGAAACCCCGAAGTATAAATCGATTGCTGAAATAAAATTACAAAAATAGAATGTTGAAAACGTTTTTTATGCAGGTGAATATACTATAGAGAAGAATGGAGTTACTGTATAGAGTCTTGTTGATAAGAAAAGCCTTATCATTTGCAGCTCATTTTATCTCGCCTAATTGGTGAAGGCTAATAATAAGTGAGGATGGAGAAATTTTCTCGCTCATTAAAGTTTCACTTTATTTTAACTTTGAGAATGATGGTGATTTTTTTATGTTGAAAGTAAAACGTCCATTTGATGCCTATTTAGATGAAATGAATAAAATTACAATTTTGCTCCCACATGCGTATGGAACAAGTCGGACATTTCGTTTGCAAGAAGGAAGTAATGTGAAAGATTTACCGATTGCTCATACGATTGCGCTTCCAGATGCAACGAAGTATGAGTGCTTTATAGAAGAGCCGCTAGATGTGGGGAAGTATTATACAGTACGAGATGAACGGAATGAAGAAACTGATTTACAAATAGGTGCTGTTATTCGAACAAAAATTTTCGATGAAAAGTATTATTACGAAGGTACAGATTTAGGTGCTGTTTATCAAAAAGAAGAAACGACATTTAAAGTATGGGCCCCAACTGCAAGGCTTGCGAAAGTAAGAATTTATAAGAGCGATAAAGAATATGCCGATCATGAAATGTACAGGGGAGAAAACGGAGTTTGGATTCAAACATTACAAGGTGATTTAGACGGAGCACGCTATACATTTCTTGTTTGTATTAATTTAATATGGAACGAAGCTGTGGATCCTTATGCAAAGTCGGTGACGGTAAATGGAAAACATGGTGTTGTTATCAATTTAGAAAAAACGAATGTAACAAGACGAGAGGGATTACCAACATTACAATCAATGACAGATGCCATATTGTATGAACTGCATATTCGTGATGCGACTATACATCCAAATAGTGGAGTAATTCAAAAGGGAACATATAAAGGATTGATGGAAGAGGGAACAACAGGACGGAATGGGACATTAACAGGGTTGTCTCATATAAAAGATTTAGGTGTTACACATGTTGAACTATTACCTTTATATTGTTTCGGTGGTGTAGATGAGGCGAATCCTTCGTCCGCCTATAATTGGGGATATAATCCATTATATTACAATGCACCAACAGGATATTATGCTACAAACCCCTCTGATCCGTATAACAGGATAGTTGAGTGCAAACAACTAATTGAAACATTTCATAAACAAGGTATTAGGGTGATTATAGATGTTGTATATAATCATGTTTATGAAAGAGAGCTATCATCATTTGAAAAGCTTGTTCCAGGATATTATTTTCGTCATGGTGAAGATGGTATGCCTTCTAATGGGACGGGAGTCGGAAATGATATAGCGTCTGAACGGAAAATGATGAGGAAATTCATTGTAGAGTCTATTTTATATTGGCTTACTGAATACAATGTCGATGGATTCCGATTCGACTTAATGGGAATTTTAGATGTTGATACAATGAATATGATAGAAAAAGAAGTGCGAAACATAAAAAGAGATGCTTTGTTATTAGGAGAAGGATGGGATTTACAAACACCGCTTCCTCGTGAGGAAAAAGCAACGTTAAATAATGCGAAGAAAATGCCACATATCGCGCAGTTTAATGATCAATTTCGTGATGGGATAAAAGGGAGTACATTTCATATAAATAAGCGTGGTTTTGCATTTGGTGGGCATGTAGACTGTAATCATTTGCAGTATATTGCAGCAGGAAGTCTTTTAAGTATGAAAGAAACAGGGCTGTTTCTAGAGCCAGCGCAAAGCATTAACTATGTAGAATGTCATGATAATATGACGATGTGGGATAAACTAGTGCGCAGTAATGAAGAATCAGAAACGATTTTGAAAAAACGTCACCTGTTAGCGAGCGCAATGGTTATTCTTTCACAAGGCATTCCTTTCTTACACGCAGGGCAAGAGTTTTATCGTACGAAGAAAGGAAATGAAAATAGTTATAATGCAAATGATGAGATCAATCAATTAGATTGGGATCAAAAAGAGAAAGAGATAGAGACCGTTAACTATATAAAAGGTTTAATTGCGATTCGTAAAGAGCATGGGGCATTCCGATTACAAAGCGCAGACCTTATAAAAAAACATATGACTTTTTTACAAACATCTACAGAAGTACTTGCATATCACCTAGAGCATGTAGAAACGTTTGGGCCGTGGAAAGAGATTATCGTCTTATTTAATAGCGGTTTAGAAGCTAAAACTGTGCAACTTCCGAAAGAAGCAACGTGGCATGTGTTAGTAAACGAAAACGAAGCGAAAATAGAGCCAATTTCTTCATTTAGAGGAAAGGAACTTAAGCTCGCTCCAATTAGCACGTATATATTGACGATAATGTGACAAATCGCTACTTGACGATGAGAATGTAATAAATGTAGAATTGACAAAGGTGACGATTTTGATAAGTTGTCATTCTATGACAGGTTTTGTAAAATAAAATAGAGGATTTTTGGCTTAGGCTAATTTTTCTTTTCATTTACAGTAAAATATATGAATCCACAACATGTGTAGAAATGTTGCGGTTTTTCTTTTCATAACTATAAAAGATAAGGATTTGTTAACGGGTAATGAATATGGAATGGTTGGAACAATTATTAGGAAAAGAGTGGAGTCTTGTACCGGCTGGTGGAGTAACGGGCGATGCATATATTGCGCAAAACGGACAACAGAAGTTATTTTTAAAGCGGAATACATCGCCCTTTTTAGCGGTATTGTCAGCAGAAGGAATTGTTCCAAAATTACTTTGGACAAGAAGGGTAACGAATGGTGATGTAATTTCTGCTCAAAAATGGCTTCCGGGACAGAAGCTAGAGCCAGAGGATATGAAACTAGAACGTGTTGCGAAACTTTTGAAGAAAATACACTCCTCTAAAGCGCTTGTACAGATGATTCAAAGACTTGGGAAGCAGCCGCTTCACGCACAAGAGTTATTACAACAACTGCAACTCGTTTTAAGAGGAGATATAAGGGATGATGAAACAATTCAGCAAGGCCTTCAATATTTAATGGATTCATTAAAAGCTATTGAATACAATGAATTCGTTGTATGCCATTGTGATGTAAACCATAACAACTGGCTATTGTCGGATGAAGATGAATTGTTTTTAATTGATTGGGATGGAGCTGTAATTGCTGACCCAGCTCTAGACCTCGGTATGTTATTATATTGGTACATTCCGCGCCAGGAATGGAGTGAGTGGCTCGGTTACTATGATATTGAAATGGATGAATCGCTGCTTAGGCGTATGAGATGGTATGTGATAGCACAAACGATTTTGTCTATTCAATGGCATACAACAAAAAAACAGCAAGCAGAAGCTGAATATTGGCATCAATATTTACAGCAACTACTTGCTTCAGAATGATACTTAAGAAAAATTGTCCATTCCAGCAATCCACTGAGTAAGTTGTTCTTGATTATTGGAAATATGGTTGTCCAAATTAGAGGAAGATTTACCCGATTGACTATAAGAATATACATCGTTTAGCATTGTTTTAGCGTCACTACTTATATTATCGTTTGCGAGTAACGATTGAATGAGGCGCTCTAATTGCTCGCATTCTGAAACTGTCCCGCAGCAATCACTTTGGTGGTTGACTAAAATATCTTTCAGCACTTCTAATTGATGTTGTTGATTAATTGGCATGAACGGATCATCCTTTCGATTGTTTTTCTCTTCAAATGTAAGAGAAAAAGCTGTTTCGTCATGGAATGTTTAATGCTGTATGTAGTTTTTATCAAAATGGTACATCTTATACTTGAAAGAAACGGACCGAGTGCTCGTACGTACTTGGTTTTTTGTTTGGTAGATTGATTAAAAAAGAAAGAAGGAATTATTCCTTTAAAATAGCTATGTAAAGAGAGGGAAACATCTATGCGTTTAAGACATAAACCGTATGCAATGGATCGAATTAATGAATATTCACATATCGTAATCGGAAACCCAGAGGAGCGCGCTGGTAGCTGGAAAGAAGTATTTGGAAACGAACAACCAATTCACATTGAAGTAGGTACAGGTCGTGGCCGCTTCATGTATGATATGGCGAAAGCGAATCCACATATTAATTATATTGGAATTGAAAAATTCACAAGTGTTGTTGTAGATGCACTTGATAAATTAATTGAAGAAGAATTACCAAACTTAAAGTTAATTAATAAAGATGCTGAAGATTTAACAGTTTTCTTTGCGAAAGGTGAAATTGATCGCGTTTATTTAAACTTCTCAGATCCATGGCCAAAGAAACGTCATACGAAGCGTCGTTTAACGTATAAAACATTTTTACGTAATTACGAAGAAGTGTTAGTAGAAGGCGGAGAAATTCATTTCAAAACAGATAACCAAGGTTTATTTGAATATTCTCTTATGAGTATGGCTGAGTACGGTATGTTACTAACGTACTTAAGCTTAGATCTTCATAACAGCGACTTTGAAGGTAACATCATGACTGAATACGAAGAGAAATTCTCTAGTAAAGGTCATCGTATTTACCGAGTTGAAGCAAAATATCGTACAGAGCCTATGCAGTAATGCGTAGGTTTTTTTACATCTAAAATAATCAGAATTTTATGTTAAGATTAATTGAAAAGGGGGATGTGTAATGGAACAGTTACAAATTGGAGATATAAAAGTAACGTGGTTAAAAGGCGGGAATACACATTTAGATGGAGGAGCAATGTTTGGAGTCGTGCCGAAAGTACTTTGGTCACGTAAATATAAACATAATGATACAAATCATATTTATTTACGAACAGATCCGTTACTTTTGCAAACAAAAGATGGAAATATGCTCATTGATTCCGGGATAGGAAACGGTAAGTTGAATGAGAAGATGAAACGAAATCAAGGTGTAACAGAAGAATCATCGGTTTATGAATCATTAGAAAAATTAGGATTAAAGCCTGAAGATATCGACTACGTCTTGATGACACATCTTCATTTTGATCATGCATCTGGTCTAACAAAATGGGAAGATGATCACCTTGTACCGTCATTTCCAAATGCGAAAGTTTACGTAAGTGAAACAGAATGGAATGAAATGAGGAATCCAAACATTAGATCACGTAATACATATTGGAAGGAAAATTGGGAGCCAATTGTAGATCAAGTTGTTACGTTCCAGCAAGAAATAGAAATTACAGATGAAATCAAGATGGCGCGTACGGGTGGTCATAGTGATGGACATGCAGTTATCGCTTTGGAGAGTCAAGGGGAAACGATGCTACACTTAGCGGATCTCTTACCGACGCATGCGCATCAAAATGTATTATGGGTAATGGCATACGATGATTATCCGATGACCTCGATTGAAAATAAGCAAAAGTGGATGAAGTATGGTGCTGAAAAAGAGGCATGGTTTACGTTTTACCATGATGCATATTATCGCGCTGTGAAGTGGAATGAGGAAGGGCATATCGTAGAAAAAATAGAACGGAAAACGAGTATAGAAGCATAAAAATAGGAGGTTGTTCCATCATATTTATTGGAGCAGCCTCTTTTTTATTGTCGGGTTTTGTTGATAAATCGATATAATTGGGAAATCGCTGATATAATTTTAATCAATACCCACAATTAAAAAATAAGAGGTTCACCTAATGGGAACCCTCCTTTTTATGCTGCTATAACCTCTAAAACAGTACCTGTTTTAGCATCAACTAAAAATTCAAATCGTTCTTGTATATCATTTAACATTGTTGTAAGACCGCCGCGATAAACTTCATATGCGACATCATATTTTTCAAATGTCTCTGGAACCATATGTACCCAAGAGCCAGTAATTTCACCTTTATGACTTAATGCTTGTTTCACCATTTTCAATGCTTTTTCTGAAGAAATATGGGATTGTTCTTGTACTTTGTTTGCAACGAGATAACCAGCTGCGAACCCAACGCCAAGACCTGCTACTAAACCTTTCCAGCTCATATATTCACCTCAATTCTATAAAATAAAAATAGTGTACCGATAATAATTATAAAGCAAATACAGCTAAAAAAGAAGAAACTAGAAACATTTCGAAAATTTCGTTACAATAAAAGAGGTATTCTACTAAGGTTTGAAAGAAGGGGACTTCGTGAATAAAGAGACATTACAATTATTTCGTACGTTAACAGAATTACAAGGTGCATCAGGTTTTGAACATGATGTACGCCGTTTTATGAAACAAGAATTAAGCAAATATGCGGATGAAATTGTACAAGACGGTTTAGGTAGCGTATTTGGTCTGAAAAAAGGGGACGAAACTGGCCCGCGTGTTCTTGTAGCAGGTCATATGGATGAAGTAGGTTTCATGGTTACGCAAATTACGAAAAACGGAATGCTTCGTTTTCAAACGTTAGGCGGCTGGTGGAGCCAAGTTTTATTAGCACAGCGTGTACAAGTTATGACGAAGAATGGTCCTGTTATTGGGGTTGTTGGTTCTATTCCTCCTCATTTATTAAGTGACGCGCAACGTGCAAAACCGATGGATATAAAAAATATGTTAATTGATATAGGTGCAGATAGCTATGAAGATGCGATTGAGATTGGTGTAAAACCAGGACAACAAATCGTGCCAATCTGCCCGTTTACACCGATGGCAAATGAGAAGAAAATTATGGCGAAAGCTTGGGACAACCGTTACGGATGTGGTCTTGCAATCGAATTATTAAAAGAATTAAAAGATGAAACATTACCAAATACATTATATTCTGGTGCTACTGTACAAGAAGAAGTAGGGCTCCGCGGAGCGCAAACAGCTGCAAATATGATTCAACCAGATATTTTCTATGCGCTTGATGCAAGTCCAGCAAACGATGCATCTGGTGACAAAACACAGTTCGGTCAATTAGGAAAAGGTGCTCTTCTTCGTATTTACGATCGCACGATGGTAACACATAGAGGAATACGCGAATTCATTTTAGATACAGCAGAAACAAACAACATTCCGTACCAATACTTTATTTCACAAGGTGGTACAGATGCGGGCCGTGTACATACAAGTAACTCTGGTATCCCATCAGCAGTAATTGGTGTTTGTGCGCGCTACGTTCATACACATGCTTCAATTTTACATGTTGATGATTATGCAGCGGCGAAAGAATTAATTACGAAGCTTGTAAGAACAACAGATAAAACGACGTTAGAGACAATTAAGAATAATGCGTAGAAGAAAGGGCTAAAAGCTCTTTCTTTTTTTAGGTAGGAGAGATGACCCAGCGGTGTGTGGTGGCGGTCAGTGCCTAATGGATGCTCGAATGATGTGTGAAGACCGCGCGTAGGAAGAAAGAAGAAGCCTGTTTTTGTGTCTAGGACCAGTAATATTGTGAAAAGCCACCTTCTTTTATAGGTAGAAGGGATTCCCTGGTGGTATGTGATAGTGGTTGGTACTTAATTCGTGCCGAAGTGGATATTAGAATAGAATGATGAATTTTTATAGAGGTGAACGAAATGAAAGTAGTAGTAGGGTCAAAGAATAAAACGAAGGTTGGGGCTGTGGAGAAGGTTTGGAAAGATGCTGAAATTACATCTCTTTCTGTTCCGTCAGGAGTATCAGCTCAGCCTTTCTCAGATGAAGAGACGATGCAAGGAGCGATTAATAGAGCGAAGCGAGCGCTAGAGGAAGGAGAAGCTCCAATTGGTATTGGGCTAGAAGGCGGCGTAATGAAAACGGAGCACGGTTTATTTATGTGTAATTGGGGCGCGCTAGCAACAATGGATGGGAAAGTATTTGTGGCCGGAGGAGCGCGTATTACGTTACCAGACGATTTTTTAGCACCTCTTGAAGATGGTAAGGAATTAAGCGAAGTGATGGAAGAGTTTGTGCAGCGAAAAGATATTCGTAGTCACGAAGGTGCTATCGGTATTTTTACAGATGATTATGTTGACCGCACGGAATTATTTGTACACGTTGTTAAGTTGTTAGTTGGGCAATATAAGTATGACAAAAAGCAAGCATAAACCTTGCACCGTGCGCGATGTATGGTAGTATAAAAGAAAGATTATAACATGAAAAATGCACCCGTTAGAGGAGGAAATATAGATGAAGTCATTAGAAAGCATGGAGCAATTCCAACAGTTAAAAAATGAAGAGAATGTAGTCTTTATGTTCTCGGCAGAATGGTGCCCAGACTGCCGCTTTGTAGATCCATTTATGCCAGAAGTAGAAGAGAAATATAGTGATTTCTCATTTTACTATGTAGATCGTGATGAGTTTATTGATCTATGTGTAAAATTAGACGTATTTGGCATTCCGAGCTTTGTAGCGTACAATAAAGGTGAAGAAACTGGTCGCTATGTAAACAAAGATCGTAAAACACAAGAACAAATCGAAGAGTTCATTGAAGGTTTAAAATAAGGCAATTTGCCAATTGAATTGTAAAACAACCTCTACCTTCGCGGGGGAGGTTATTTTTTTGGAAGGGAGGAAAAAAGAGATGAAGATGACAAGTAAAAAGATGAAAGATGAGTTAATAAAGAAATTATCTCGCCCAGAATGGGACTTTCAGTATGATAGTGAGAAAGAAGTTTTACGTATTGAACAAAAAGACTCCAAAAAAGGTATTAACGTATCGCTTCCAGGAGTTGTGGCAAAATGGGAAGTGAACAAGGAAAAGGCAATTGAAGAAGTTGCTTATTACGTACAAGAAGCGCTAATTGCGATGCATAAAGAAGAAAATAGCGGAGCGAAAATTTTACCTGTTATTCGCTCTACTTCTTTCCCGAAACAAGCAGAAGAAGGAAATCCGTTTATTATGACGGATCATACGGCGGAAACACGTATTTACTACGCGCTAGATTCGAATAAAACGTATCGACTAATTGATGAGCGTCTATTACAAAAATTAGAACTTACAGAACAGCAAGTGCGTGAAATGGCATTATTCAACGCACGCTCATTAGGTTATGAATTTAAACAAGACACAGTAGCGGGTAATACATTCTACTTTTTAAACACAAATGATGGGTATGACGCGACTCGTATTTTAAACGAATCGTTACTACAATCGATGCGTGAAAAGATTTCTGGTGACATGGTTGTTGCTGTTCCTCACCAAGATGTATTAATTATTGCTGATATCGTCAACGAAATCGGTTATGATATTATTGCACAAATGACAATGAAATTTTTTGCCGAAGGGCATGTTCCGATTACATCACTTTCATTCGTATATGAAGATGGAGAATTTGAACCAATCTTTATTTTAGCGAAAAATCGGAAGAAGACAGATGGAAAAGAGAAAGGATGAACGAAGTGAACGTTTTTTACAACCTTGAAGGAATTGGTGACACTTTAATTGTTGCCTTACAAGATATTACTTTAGAGAACCGTACTTTTGATCGCAAAGGAGATGTTGCACGCGTATACGATCGTGAAAGCAATGTAACAGCAGGATTCAACATCTTTAATGCATCTTCTTACTTAGAAGTAAAAGAAACAGGCAACCTTACATTAACGAAAGAGCTTGTAGAGAAAATCAACGAAATTTTAGCGAAGAATGGCTTTGAAGAAACAGTAGAAGCAGATCTTTCTCCGAAATTTGTTGTAGGCTATGTAGCTGAAAAAGAAAAGCATCCAAATGCTGACAAGCTAAACATCTGTAAAGTAGAAATCGGTACAGAAACATTACAAATAGTATGTGGTGCACCAAACGTTGATGCAGGACAAAAAGTTGTCGTTGCAAAAATCGGCGCTGTAATGCCAAGCGGTATGTTAATCAAGCCAGCTGAGCTTCGCGGTGTTCCTTCTTCTGGAATGATCTGCTCTGCACGTGAATTAGAGCTTCCAGATGCTCCACAAGAAAAAGGTATTCTTGTATTAGAAGATAGCTTTGAAGTTGGACAAGAGTTTAAATTTTAATTGATATAAGAAAAGAGAGGTTGTCCTTTTGGACAGCCTCTCTTTTTTTTGCATTCATTGTTGGTAATTCGATATTCCGTGTCGAATCGTTGATATATGTAGAGTTACGATAGATATATTTGAAAAATCGTTGATATATGTAGAGTTACGATAGATATATTTGAAAAATCGTTGATATATGTAGAGTTGTGATAGATATATTTAAAAAATCGTTAATATGATAAGGATGTCACCTTTTTTCTTAAAATCTATATTGTATTTTATAAACAAACTAGTTAAAATTTAGAAAAATAGAAGGGGATAGACGTATGAAACAACAAATAAAAATCGCAGAACTTCTAAAACGAATTGAAACTTCAAAACAGCAAGATATTGAGCTAGGTACTTATGAAATATATGTGTTTAGTGAAAGTGAATTAGAAAAAGGACAAATCGGTTACCGATACGATAAACATAAAAATTCATTAATAAGTGAAGAAAACGGAAAGTGGCAAGAAGGATGGATTACAATTGGATATGAAACGGATATGGGCGATCCAGTTTTCGTAAATATAGATGATGACGCTTATCCGGTTTATACTGCAGAACGTGGTACAGAAAAATGGCAGCCAGTTTATATTGGAAATATGGATGAGATTATAGGGCAATTATAAGAAAAACTTTGAATCTGGTGCAAAGTGATGGGAGAGAAGTATGAAGTATATAAAAATAATGAGCATGATTGCATTCATTGGAATATATATGGCCGGTTGTTCACAAGAGCAGCCGAAAAAAGAAACTACATCTTCTATACAAGAGAAAAACAAAGATACCAAAGAAGACGCACCGGTAGAAAAACAGCAAGAACAAGAAATAAACGAAGAATTGCAAGCAATTCAAACGAATGAGCAAGTAGAACATAAGCAAGAGGAAGTATCATCTGAGGAAAAGAAAGAAGAAACTACGCCAGTGCAGCCAACTGAGCAACCAGTGCAAAATAATGAACAAAAAGTAGGGAGTAATGAAAAACAAGAGAAGTTTCTCGTCGTTATTGATCCAGGGCATCAACAAAAAGCGAATTTAAATTTAGAGCCAATTGGACCAGGGGCAACAACGCAAAAATATAAAGTGACAGACGGTACAACAGGTGTTGTGACGAAAAAGAGAGAGGCTGTACTTGTATTAGAAATGGCTTTTTTATTAAAAGAAAAGCTTGAAGCAAAAGGGATACAAGTATTAATGACGAGAACATCACAAGACGTTGATATAAGTAATAAAGAACGGGCGACATTCGCAAATAATCATAAGGCGAATTTATTTTTACGTCTTCATGCAGATGGTTCTGAAAATCCAAACGAAAGTGGATTTGCTGTATTGACGCCGGCAGAAGGAAGTCCGTATACGAAAGAGATTTATGCGGAAAGTCTTCAAATCTCTCAAATGATTATAAATAAAATGAGGGAGAACCAGCAAGTAAAAGTAAATGGAATTAAATTTCGGGATGATCTTTCTGGATTTAATTGGGCAAAGGTTCCTGGTGTGTTATTAGAACTTGGGTTTATGTCAAACCATGAAGAAGATAAAAAATTATCTGACCCCCAGTATGTAAATTCTTTATTGCAAAGTGTAACGGATAGTATAGGTGCATATCGGAAGAGTAAAGCTTAAGCGCAGTCTTACATGAAAGGCTGCGTTTTTCCATATGAAACACTCGTAAATTAGAATATTGTGGATAAATATGACATGCTTAATTTTACCTGCACTTTTTGCCGAATGCTGATACAATAAAGGATGTTACTATTTAGTAGAAAGAGTGGTAAGCATGTTAGATTGGATGAAAAAGCTGTTTAACAAAGAGGAAGAACAAACAGCGATGAATAAAGAAGTACCAAAGCAAATTGAAAGTCAGCCGAAAATTCCTCGTGTAAACCACTACACTGAAGCAAGAGAAGCACAAATGGCAAGTAGGAATGCAGGTAAATGCCGTTTTCCTTTAGTACCGGATAATGGGTTCGATGAAGAGGATGAAAGCGAAGTAAATCGCTTCGAAGAACAACCTGTTCAAGGAGTAACATATGAAGAACCTACTGCCCAAAGAGGAATAAAGGTGGAAAGAAGCAGACGACCGTATGTGGAAAAGGTAGTTTCTACATATGAAGAGCCGGAAGTGCAATATGAACCGGTGCGGGAGTCTGTCGTTAAAAAGGCATCTGCACCTTCGCAAGAGAGTAACCGTAGACCATTTCGTCCAACAGAAATGATTTCGCCAATTTATGGATATAATCGTCCTTCAGTAGAGAAAAAGGAAGAAAAGCAGGAGGAAGTAAAGGAAAGAGAAGACCTTGAAATATCTGTAGAGGGTAAATCAGTCGTTGATGCATGGTTAGAGAAAAAAGGATATAAATTATCTGATTTCTCAGAAGGACAAGCACCAACTTCTTCTAGTCATAGAGCTGCTAACCAGCAAGGAGAGCAACAATATGAAGAGAATAAAAAGGAAGAAAAGTCAGTAGTTGATCAATGGCTAGAGAAAAACGGTTATGAAATCGAACGCCAAGTGCCTTTAGTAGAAGAAAAAGAAGTGATTCAAGAAATGAGTACACCGCAGGAAGTTTCAGCGGATGAATTACTTCATAAAACAGTAGCTGAGCAGATGGAAAGTGCTAAGCTAGAAAAAGATGTAGTGGTGTTAAACGAAAACAATCTACAAGAAGAATTAGTAGCTTCTAAAGTAGAGCACGAGGATACAATATTATCAGAAGAAATTAAACGTAACACAGAAATAAAACAACCTACTATTGAAGTAGAAAAGCAAGCTCCAGAAGAATCAGTGATTGTCAAAGCAGAAGAAAAACTTGAAGAAACAATCATTGTGGAAATACCAGAAGAAGTGTCAAAAGTAGAAGTAATTACAGAAACGGAAGAGTCAGAAGAAGTGGAAGTAATTGCGGAAGCAAAAGAGCTAGAAGAAGTGGAAGTAATTGCAGAAACGGAAGAGTCAGAAGAAGTGGAAGTAATTGCGGAAGCAGAAGAGTCAGAAGAAGTGGAAGTAATTGCGGAAGCAGAAGAGTCAGAAGAAGCTGAAGTAATTGCAGAAACAGAAGAGTCAGAAGAAGTGGAAGTAATTGCGGAAGCAGAAGAAGTAGAAGTGATTGCAGAAACAGAAGAAGTAGAAGTGATTGCAGAAACAGAAGAGTCAGAAGAAGTGGAAGTAATTGCGGAAGCAAAAGAGTCAGAAGAAGTGGAAGTAATTGCGGAAGCAAAAGAGCTAGAAGAAGTGGAAGTAATTGCGGAAGCAGAAGAGTCAGAAGAAGTGAAAGTAATTGCGGAAGCAGAAGAGTCAGAAGAAGCTGAAGTAATTGCAGAAACGGAAGAGTCAGAAGAAGTGGAAGTAATTGCGGAAGCAGAAGAGTCAGAAGAAGCTGAAGTAATTGCGGAAGCAGAAGAGTTAGAAGAAGTGGAAGCAATTGAACAAAAGAGTGAATTCATACATGTTGCTGAGGCTGATGAACAAACGAAGAAAGATGTTCAAAGCTTTGCGAATGTTTTAATTGCAGAAACAGAGGAAAATAGACGAGTTGTAGAAGAAGCACAGGTCGCAGAAGAGCAACGAGTTGTAGAAGAAGCGCCAGTCGTAGAAGAGCAACGAGTTGTAGAAGAAACACCAGTCGTAGAAGAGCAACGAGTTGTAGAAGAAACACCAATCGCAGAAGAGCAACCAGTTGTACAAAAAGAAGAACCAAAACGTGAGAAAAAGCGCCATGTACCATTTAATGTTGTTATGTTGAAACAAGATAGAACACGATTAATGGAAAGACATGCAGCTAGAGCAAATGCAATGCAGCCTTCTGCTAATGTACGAGTAGAGAATAAGCCAGTACAACAAGAGGTAGCAGAACCACAAGTGGAAGAACGCCCAGTGCAGCAAGTAGTAGCAGAACCACAAGTGGAAGAAAACCCAATGCAGCAGGTGGTAGTAGAACCACAAGTGGAAGAACGCCCAGTGCAGCAAGTAGTAGCGGAACCACAAGTGGAAGAACGCCCAGTGCAGCAAGTAGTAGCAGAACCACAAGTGGAAGAAAACCCAATGCAGCAGGTGGTAGTAGAACCACAAGTGGAAGAACGCCCAGTGCAGCAGGTGGTAGTAGAACCACAAGTGGAAGAGCGCCCAGTGCAGCAAGTAGCAGAACCACAAGTGGAAGAACGCCCAGTGCAGCAAGTAGTAGCAGAACCACAAGTGGAAGAGCAACCAATGCAGCAAGTAGTGGTAGAGCAAGTACAAAAGCCAATTTCAAGTACGGAAGTACAAGAGAAAGCATATGTTGTAAATCAAAGAGAGAACGATATGCGAAATGTATTGCATACACCACCGACATATACTGTTCCACCATTAGCGCTGTTGTCGATTCCACAGCAATCAGCGTTAGATAATACAGAATGGTTAGAGGAGCAGAAAGAATTATTAGATACAACGTTTAATAATTTTCACGTTGGCGCACATGTTATTAATGTATCACAAGGTCCAGCGGTAACTCGTTTTGAAGTACAGCCAGACCCAGGTGTGAAAGTAAATAAAATTACAAATTTAAGTGATGATATTAAGTTAAGTTTAGCTGCGAAAGATATTCGTATTGAAGCACCGATTCCAGGGAAGAGTGCAATTGGAATTGAAGTTCCAAATAAAGAAAGTAAGCCAGTATTTCTTCGCGAAATTTTAAGAAGTCCTGTATTCACAAAGAGTGAATCACCGCTTACTGTTGCTCTTGGACTTGATATTTCAGGGGATCCAATTGTAACGGATATTCGAAAAATGCCGCACGGACTTATTGCGGGTGCAACGGGTTCAGGTAAAAGTGTGTGTATTAACGCGATTTTAACGAGTATTTTATATAAAGCGAAACCACATGAAGTGAAGTTAATGTTAATTGATCCGAAGATGGTTGAGCTTGCACCATACAATTCTGTTCCGCATCTTGTAGCACCTGTTATTACGGATGTAAAAGCAGCGACAGCTGCATTAAAATGGGCAGTTGAGGAAATGGAACGCCGTTATGAATTGTTTGCGCATGCTGGTGCTCGTGATTTAACTCGCTACAATACGATTGTAAGTGAGCGAGAAATTCCAGGAGAGACATTACCTTATATCGTTATTGTCATTGACGAGTTAGCCGATTTAATGATGGTAGCACCTGGTGATGTTGAGGAAGCGATTTGTCGTATTGCGCAAAAAGCACGTGCTTGTGGTATTCATTTATTAGTAGCGACGCAGCGTCCATCTGTAGATGTTATTACAGGTTTAATTAAGTCAAACATTCCAACGCGTATTGCGTTTACTGTATCATCTCAAGTTGATTCGCGTACGATTATTGATATTGGGGGCGCGGAGAAATTACTTGGCCGTGGTGATATGTTATTCTTAGGGAACGGTACATCTAAACCAGTTCGTGTACAAGGTGTATATGTATCGGATGATGAGATTGAAAAAACAGTTGATCATGTGAAAAAGCAAATGAAGCCGAATTACTTATTTAAGCAAGAGGATTTATTAGCGAAAACAGAACAAGCTGAGTCGGAAGACGAATTGTTCCTTGATGCATGTCAATTTGTTGTAGAACAAGGGGGAGCGTCCACATCTTCTGTACAGCGAAAATTCCGCATCGGTTATAATCGCGCGGCACGTCTCATTGAAGAGATGGAATCGCAAGGAATTATTTCTGAAGGTAGAGGAACGAAACCGAGAGATGTCCTTATTTCTGAGGATGAATTTGCCGCTATGCAGGAAACAAATGTATAGTAAACGGTTTTGCTGTATACTAAGAGAAAATGTTGGATAGTAAAGTAGGGAGTAAAGCGACATGAAAGAAATTGAATTAAAATTAAAAGGTGAAATAAATAGACTAACAAATAAAACATTTAAATTTGACGAACGTGTTGGAGAAGGTTGGTTCTCTGCCGTTTACTTTTTAAAGACTAGAGAAATCATCGAAGAATTTCGCCCGAAAAGTGTTGTAACGATGCAATTTTTCCAAAAGGAAAATGCAGTTCTTTGCGGAACGGATGAAGTAATTGCATTGCTACAAACATTCGCTAAAAATCCTGAGGAACTTGAGATTAACTCTTTAAAAGATGGCGATAAAATTAGTCCATTTGAAACAGTGTTAACAATTCATGGTCCTTATGAAAATTTCGGATTTTTAGAAGGTGTCATTGATGGGATTTTAGCTCGTCGTACATCGGTTGCGACAAACGTATATAACGTTGTCCAAGCTGCGCGTAGCGTAGATAAAGAAAAACCAGTTATTTTCATGGGAGACCGTGATGATCATTATACACAACAAGCTGGTGACGGTTATGCAGCATACATCGGAGGTATGAGCGCACAAGCGACGCATGCGATGAATGAATGGTGGGGCAAAAGTGGTATGGGGACGATGCCTCACGCATTAATTCAAATGTTTAATGGTGATGTTGTGGAAGCGGCAAAAGCATATCATAAGAAATTCCCAGAAGATGAATTAGTTGTATTAATTGATTACAACAATGATGTCATTACAGATGCACTTCGCGTAGCGCGTGAATTTGGATCAACATTAAAGGGTGTACGTGTAGATACGTCCCGCACGATGATTGATCAATACTTTATTCGCCACCCAGAAGTACTTGGAACATTCGATCCACGTGGTGTAAACCCATCGCTTGTATTCGCACTTCGTAAAGCACTTGATGAAGAAGGATTCCAGCATGTAGACATCGTTGTAACTGGTGGATTTGATGAGAAGCGTATTCGTGAATTTGAAGCTCAAAACGTACCTGTTGACATATACGGGGTAGGAAGTAGCTTATTAAAAATGAATATTGGCTTTACTGGTGATAATGTAGAACTAAATGGGAAACCAGAAGCAAAAGCTGGTCGTAAATATCGTCCAAACCCACGTTTAGAGCGTGTTCAATTAGAAAAAAGAGAAGAGATGTAAAAGAGAGAAAAACTGATAGGTGATTGACCCTATCAGTTTTTCTGTTATCATAGTATAGCGGCTTCTTTTTTGCTATAATGGACTTATTATGGACATATAAAGAAGTACGTACGAGTTTATCCTGATAAGTGAAGGGAAAGAATAACTTCACTACATCAAAAATGTATGATGATTACCAAAATAAGAAAAGATTCATATACTGTCTTATAGATAGGCCGTTGTATTAGTTCGAAATGTTGGAGGTTCTTTAAGATGACAGTTTACCATTTTGTAGGAATTAAAGGAACAGGAATGAGTTCATTAGCGCAAATTCTTCATGATATGAAGCATACTGTTCAAGGGTCTGATTATGAAAAGCGTTTCTTTACACAAACAGCGTTGGAAAAGCGTAGTATCTCGATCCTTCCTTTTGATAAGAATAATGTAGAAGAAGGACAAGTGATTATTGCAGGAAATGCATTTCCTGATACGCATGAAGAAATCGTAGCAGCAAAAGAATTAAACATCCCAGTCCATCGTTACCATCATTTCTTAGGTGACCTGATGAGCCAATACACAAGTGTTGCTGTAACTGGTGCACACGGAAAAACATCAACAACAGGTTTGTTAGCCCATGTAATGCAAGGTGCACACCCAACATCTTACCTTATTGGAGATGGAACAGGGCATGGGGTAGAAAATAGTAAGTATTTTGTATTTGAAGCTTGTGAGTATCGTCGTCATTTCTTGTCTTATAATCCAGACTATGCAATTATGACGAATATTGATTTTGATCATCCAGATTATTTTGCAGACATCAATGATGTATTCAGTGCATTCCAAGAGATGGCATTGCAAGTGAAAAAAGGCATTATTGCATGTGGAGATGATGAAGAACTTCAAAAAATTCAAGCGAAAGTACCTGTTATTTTCTATGGATTTGGAGAAGATAATGATTTCCAAGCACGCAACATTCAAAAGAGAACAGATGGTACAATATTTGATGTATTCGTTCGTAACACGTACTATGATACGTTCAAAATTACAGGATACGGCAATCACAGCGTATTAAATGCGTTAGCAGTAATCGCGCTTTGCCATTATGAAAATGTTGATGTAGAAGCAGTAAAACATCAATTAACAACTTTTGAAGGCGTAAAACGTCGCTTTAATGAAAAGCCGATGGGAGAGCAAGTAATCATCGATGACTACGCACACCATCCGACAGAGATTAATGCAACGATTGAAGCTGCTCGTCAAAAACATCCAGAGCGTGAAATTGTCGCTGTATTCCAGCCACATACATTCTCACGTACAGAAAAGTTCTTAGATGAGTTCGCAGAAAGCCTAAGCAAGGCTGACCAAGTATACTTATGTGATATTTTCGGATCAGCACGTGAAAACAAAGGTGAATTAACAATCGAAGATCTGCAAAAGCGTATTGACGGTGCAGAATTAATTACAGATACAACAACGGATGTATTAAAGAAACATAAAAACGGCGTTCTAATTTTCATGGGCGCAGGTGACATCCAAAAATTCGAAGCGGCTTACGTAAAAGAAGTTCAAGTTGCAGAGAAATAATAGAAAAGACGCATAGCTTGGCTGTGCGTCTTTTTTATGTTGTCGTGGTTGTGCATTAATGTTGAAACGTCGATATATATGGAGTTGTGTTCGATATATTTCAAAAATCGTTGATATATTGGTACGCGTTTTGAAATATAAATGTTAGAATAATAAGAAAACTAAAAAGGGGACTAAAAAACATGTTCACACTCCGAGTAGATGACGAAATCGAACTACAATTACTAGAAAAACATCATAAAGAGGAATTATATCAATTATTAGATCAAAACCGTAATCATTTACGAAAATGGCTCCCTTGGGTAGATGGGACAAAATCTGCTGATGCTTATGATGAAATTTTTCCGATGTGGTTAAAGAAGTTTGCAGAGGGAGACGGTTTTGAAAGTGGTATACGTTACAAAGGAAAGCTCGTTGGGATGGTAGGCATTCATCCAGTGAGTTGGGGGAAGAAAGCGACGAGTCTTGGGTATTATCTTGCAGAAGATGCTGGCGGGAAAGGTATTATGACGCGTAGCGTAAAGGCTGTACTTCACTATGCATTTGAAAATTTAAAGCTGAATAAAATTGAAATTCGGTGCGGTGTTGGAAATGCGAAAAGCCGAGCAATTCCAGAACGTTTAGGATTTAAGTTAGATGGTATTTTACGAGATGAAGAATGGCTATATGATCATTTTCATGATATCGCTGTATATAGTTTACTAGCTTCAGAATGGAAAGAGATTCGATGAACGAGAAGATTCGTATTGTTCCATATGAAGGTACGTTTCAAGAGGAAGTAGTAGATCTTATCGTTCATATTCAGCAAAAAGAGTATAATGTTTCAATTACGAAAGAAGAGCAACCTGATTTACTTGAAATAGAAACATTCTATCAAAAGGGTCACGGAAACTTTTGGGTAGCAATTTATGATGGTAAAGTAGTTGGAACAGTAGCTTTATTAGATATTGAGAATCATCAAGTAGCGCTAAGAAAAATGTTCGTACAAAAAGAGTTTCGCGGAAAAGAATGGGGCGCATCACATATGTTGCTTCAAACAGCAATTTCATGGGCTGAGGATAAAAAATTGAAAGATATTTACTTAGGAACAACAGTAAAATTTTTAGCGGCACATCGTTTTTATGAAAAGAATGGTTTTCAAAGTGTGAGTATAGACGAGTTGCCGAAAAACTTTCCGGTGCTACAGGTAGATAAAAAATTTTATAGGTACATTGTGTAAAAGGTCATTTAGAAATGGCCTTTTTCTATGAACCAAAATAGAAATAGTGGTATAATTTGGATTAGGGGTGTAGGTATGAACTTTCCAATTCAAAGAAGTAAGTCAGTAGTCATTTTCGTTTGCCTTACGTTAGTTTTTATGTTTATATATCCAATTGTCATGCTTTTCACTAATAAAGCGCATTGGATGTCAGCGTTGATTGGGATGGGTTTATGCTTCATTGTAAATGTACCAATCGTTTGGGAAGTATTTATTAAAAAACATAAAGTAGAAAATGGCGTATTAAAGTACGGTATTTTAAATGATGATATTGTATTAAAAGATGTGAGAATTATACGTCAGGTCGGAAAGTCTCTTGAAATTACGACGAATGCATATAAAGTACATATGGTTGCGATGCCGCAAAATATGGATGAATTCTTGGCGCTTATAGAGAAAGAAAATCCACATGCGAAAATAGAAATGGCAGGTAAGAAATGAAATATATAAAACCTTTTTTGCTTGGAAATTATGCTGGTGTTTGCTATCTGCACTAGGGTAAATATGAAATGGAACCTGCCTTTATATGTACCCATATTAATAGGTACTATCGCAGTGGCACTTTTATATTATTTTCATTTTCAGCAAACAAAAAGTAAGAACAGTAGCTCGATATAGAGTGAGGATAATAAAAAAACGCTCGGCGAAAATTCCGAGCGTTTTTCATTATTTTAAGTTCTCTGGGTTTAAAGCTTCTAATTCAGGTACAACGAAGCGCCCGTCTTTACGGATTAGTACGTCGTCAAAGTAAATTTCGCCGCCGCCGTATTCAGGGCGTTGGATACATACTAAATCCCAGTGGATGTTCGAGTTGTTACCGTTCCATGCATCGTCGTAAGCTTGTCCAGGAGTGAAGTGGAAGCTGCCATCGATTTTTTCATCGAATAGGATGTCTCCCATTGGATGTAAGATGTATGGGTTTACGCCGATTGCGAACTCACCAACGTAGCGTGCGCCTTCGTCTGTATCGAAGATTTTGTTAATGCGTTCTGAATCGTTTGCAGTTGCTTCAACGATTTGGCCGTTCTCGAACTTAAGTTGTACATTTTCAAATGTATAACCGTTGTAAGGAGATGGTGTGTTGTAAGAAACTGTACCGTTAACAGAATCACGAACTGGTGCAGAGTATACTTCACCGTCTGGAATGTTTAAATGACCTGAGCATTTAATTGCTGGAATGTCTTTAATAGAGAATGTTAAGTCAGTTCCAGGACCAGTTAAACGAACTTTATCTGTTTTATTCATTAATGTAACAAGGCTGTCCATCGCCTTATCCATTTTACCGTAGTCTAAGTTACATACTTCAAAGTAGAAGTCTTCGAAAGCTTCTGTACTCATTTTAGCAAGCTGTGCCATAGAAGCATTTGGGTAGCGAAGAACAACCCAGCGTGTTTTTGGAACGCGAATGTCTCTATGAACTTTTTTACCAACTGTTTGGCCATGAACTTTCATACGCTCACTTGGAACGTCAGCTTGTTCATTAATATTATCGCCAGAGCGAAGGCCGATATAAGCGTCCATGTCTTTCATTACGCTTGCTTCATATGCAGCGATTTGTTCGAAATGTTCTTCAGTAGCACCCATTAATAAAGAGCGATCTACTTGATGATCTTTTAAAGAGACGAATGGGAAACCACCAGCTGCATATGCTTCTTTTACAAGTGCAGTTACAAGTTCTTTTTGTAAGCCAAAGTTTTCAATTAATACTTTTTCACCTTTTTGTAAGCGGATAGAGTAGTTAATTAAATTGTATGCTAACTTTTCAATACGTGGATCTTTCATATGTAAAGCCTCCCTACTAATTATGTATCCTCTCCTATTGTAACCTACTTAGTGGAATTTGTTGAATGATTTATGTTACAGTTAACGAATAAGTATGAAAATTCTAATGATGAGATAGGGATTAGAATGAAACGGAAAATGATTGTATAATAGGGGAAAGTATGAAAAAGATAAAGGAAGTGATGAAATGCAAGTTCTTTTATATGTAAGTGCGGCTATTATCGCGGTTGCTTTCGCAGTATTAGTAGTGTATGTATGCAGAACGTTGTTATCGGTTCAGAAGACGTTAGAAAACGTTGCAAGCACGTTAGAAGGTTTAGAAAAACAAATGCAAGGAATTAGCGTAGAGACAGAGCAATTATTACATAAAACGAATGCGTTAGCTGATGATATTCAACAGAAGTCACAGTCATTAAATAAAGTGGTAGCGGGTGTAGATGGGATTGGAACGACAATCCAATCTTTAAATACGAAGCTTCGTAATGTATCAGACTCTGTAACGGACGAAATTGAAAATAACGCTGATAAAGTAGCGCAAGTTGTACAGTGGAGCAGTGCGGCGATTGAAGTATACAATCATTACCGTGCGTCGAGACAAGAGAAGAAGGTTGAAAAAGAAGAGCGTAAATTAGAAAGAATTGAGAAAAAAGCTGAAAAGAAAGAGAAACGCTCTAGATTTCGTATGAGAGGTGAATCGTGATGAATATGACAAAACTTGAAACAATTGAAGAGCTTGAAGTCTTAGTAGAAAAGAACGAGCCGTATGTTCTTTTTAAACACAGTACGACATGCCCAATTAGTCACGGTGCATACACAGAATTTCAAGCGTATTGCAGCGAAGAAAGAGAAGTACCAGCGTATTACTTATACGTACAAGATGCGAGAGATGTGTCAAATCGTGTTGCAGAACAATACAGTATTAGACATGAATCACCGCAAGTGTTATACATAAAAGATGGGATGGTAGTATGGAATACATCTCATTGGAATATTAAAAAAGATGCTTTAGAAGAGAATATAAAGTAAAAAGAAGCAAGCTAAAGGTGCTTGCTTCTTTTTTTTTGTTTTTGTTGAAATATATTTAGTGGTACACTATTAATAGTTCAAACTAAATAACTAGATTGTTGAAAGTAGGTTTTAAGTAATGAAGAAAATGGCATTATCCTTCGCAGTCGTAAGTTTATTACTGGGAGCTTGTAGTAACAATAGTAATACGATTAGTAAGAAGGATGAAGTTATACAAAAAGATACAAAAGAAAAAAGTATGATTCCGAGAACTGCTGTTTCTAAAGATTATTATAGAACTGTTATTCCTTTAAAAGAACAAAAGGTTATTAATACAGCTAATATAAAAACAAATTCTAAATTAGATTTAGCAGAGTATGAAAATGGTTTAATAAATATTGCAACGCAGCAATTTGATACAGAGAGTCACGTACTGCAATTAAACCAGTATATTCCAGAGAAACTAATTGATGAACTAGTTGCGAAAGTAGAAGCGCCAGTTTTGACGAATATTATAGAACAAGACTATTTCGGAAAACAGAATTCAAATGAATTAAGTTTATCTGGTGTTATGATTGGCTTAGCTATGTCTTCAAGTGTATCGAATGAAGAGGCTATGTCTAAAGGGACTGAAGTTGCTAAACAACTTATTGAAGCTATTAACAAAAATGATAAATATAACAAATCTCCAATTACGTTTGCTATCTTTAAGCAAGAAAGTACAAGTTCTTTAAAAAATGGTACGTATATTGCTAGTGCTACTGTTCAAAAGAATGATACGAACCTTGGAAATTGGAGTACGATCGATGAAAAGTCGTATTCATATCCTTCTGATGAATTTACACAAGCACATGGAGAAGATAATACAAAAATAAATAACTTTGCTAAGGAAATAAAAGGTTTTTCTAATGGAGATTTTATTCCAGTCAACGCTAAAGTTTCTTATAAGAAAGATCAAATGGATACATTAAATATGAATATTGTTATTAAATATAACGGTAAAACAGAATTAATGGCTCTTACCCAATTGGCTGCTCAAGGCATGTTAGACAAATTGCCTAAAGATGCGAAAGTACAATTACAGATCAAGTCCGAGAGTAAAATTGAGGCCGTTATTATAAAAGAGAAAAACAGTGATAAACCGTTTGTTTCCTTCTTGTAAAAAAAGACAGTATATAAACTGTCTTTTTTTTATTTTAAATGAAAATATATAATGTTTTTTGATAGTAATTCCTTGCTGTATATCGTGTGACAATCGTATATGTATCAGCTATAATAAATTATCTTAAAAAAGTAACATATAGGAATTTGAAAGAGGTGGCTTTCTTATGGCATCACAACAATTAGGTCGTTTACGTTCTGAAATTGATCAACTTAATTTACAAATATTAGAGTTACTAAACAAAAGAGGTCGTCTCGTACAAGAAGTTGGTAATTTAAAAGAAGTACAAGGTGTGAAACGTTTTGATCCTGTACGTGAAAGAAATATGCTGGATTTAATTGCAGAGAATAATAATGGTCCATTTGAAACTTCGACTTTACAACATATTTTCAAACAAATTTTTCAAGCTGGTTTAGAATTACAAGAAGACGATCATCGTAAAGCATTACTTGTTTCTCGTAAGAAAAAAACAGAAGATACGATTGTTGAAATTAATGGTGAAAAAATTGGTGACGGAAATCAGCATTTTATTATGGGACCGTGTGCAGTGGAAAGTTATGAACAAGTACGTCAAGTTGCTGAAGCAATGAAAGGGCAAGGTCTGAAATTAATGCGTGGTGGTGCGTTCAAACCACGTACTTCACCGTATGATTTTCAAGGTCTTGGATTAGAGGGATTACAAATTTTGCGCCAGGTAGCAGATGAATATGATTTGGCTGTTATTAGTGAAATTTTAAATCCGAATGATATTGAGATGTCATTAGATTACGTTGATGTTATTCAAATTGGCGCTCGCAATATGCAAAACTTTGATTTGCTAAGGGCAGCTGGTGCTGTAAATAAACCAGTATTATTAAAACGTGGTCTATCAGCAACGATTGAAGAATTCATTAATGCGGCAGAATATATTATGGCAAAGGGAAATGGGAACATTATTTTATGTGAACGAGGTATTCGCACGTATGAAAGAGCGACGCGTAATACGCTTGATATTTCCGCTGTGCCGATTTTAAAGAAAGAAACACATTTACCTGTCGTTGTCGATGTAACGCATTCTACAGGGCGACGTGACCTTCTCTTACCAACTGCAAAAGCAGCGATGGCAATTGGTGCAGACGCAATTATGGCTGAAGTACATCCAGATCCAGCTGTAGCTTTATCTGATGCAGCGCAACAAATGAATATACCGCAGTTCAATGATTTTATGAATGAATTAAAATCATTTGGAAGTAAATTATAAAAACTTTTAATGAGCTGTTCCAAAAAGGCATTTTGGAACAGCTTTCTCCTATTGTATAGCGACTGTCATTGTCGATTTTTGTTGGTAAGTTGATATATTTAAAAAATCGCTGATATAATTAGAGTTGCGGTCGATATATTTGGAAAATCGCTGATATATTTCGAGTTACAGTCGATATATTCGAAAAATCGCCGATATAAATTTCATTTACTATCGTACTGCTTAAAATAAGATTTCTACTAAGGAAACATCTATTTTTTTACAAAAAATGCCCTTTTTTCATAAAAAATACGAAAATACGAGAAAAGAAGCGAATTTTTTCGAAACTTTTGCGGGAAAATATTGTATGAGCCTGCGTTTTTATCGTATCATTAGTAAAAGGAAGAACTCGGGACGATTGGTGGCATCTGCAAATAGAGTTGATGTCTTTTTTTCATTCAAGTAACCGATACATAAAAATAGATAACAAAAATAGAAGGAGTGTGCGATGAGATGAACGTAACAATATATGATGTAGCGCGTGAAGCGAACGTTTCAATGGCTACCGTATCACGCGTTGTGAACGGTAACCCAAATGTAAAGCCTACAACAAGAAAGAAAGTATTAGAAGCAATTGATCGTTTAGGATACCGCCCAAATGCGGTAGCACGTGGACTAGCAAGTAAGAAGACAACTACAGTAGGTGTTATTATTCCTGATATCTCAAATACGTTTTATGCAGAACTAGCTCGTGGAATTGAAGATATCGCAACAATGTACAAATATAACATCATTTTAAGTAACTCTGACCAAAACAAAGAGAAAGAGTTCCATTTATTAAATACGATGCTTGGAAAACAAGTGGACGGAATTGTTTTCATGGGTGAAGATATTACAGACATTCACATTGAAGAATTTAAAAAATCTCCAGTACCAATTGTATTAGCAGCATCATTTGATGAGCAAAATGAAACGCCATCAGTAAATATTGATTATACACAAGCAGCTTATGATGCAATGAAGCACTTTATCGAGCAAGGACATAAACGTATCGGTTTCGTCTCTGGTCCTTTCATTGATAAAGCGGGAAGCGCGAAGAAGTTACAAGGTTACAAAAAAGCTTTAGAAGAAGCAGGTATTTCATATGATGAAAATCTTGTAATCGATGGAGATTACACATATGACTCAGGTATCGAAGCATTCGAAAAGCTTTGGAGCAATGATGAAAAGCCAACAGCAATCTTCGTATCTTCTGATGAAATGGCACTAGGTGTAATCCATGCAGCACAAGACGCTGGATTAAACGTACCAACTGACGTAGAAGTACTTGGTTTCGATAATACACGCCTTGCATTAATGGTTCGTCCGCAGCTTTCAACAGTTGTTCAACCGATGTATGATATCGGTGCAGTAGCAATGCGTCTATTAACAAAGTATATGAACAAAGAAAAAGTGGAAGATCACACTGTTATCTTACCTCACCGTATCCAATTTAGAGATTCAACGAAGTAAGTATAAAAAAGCTCACAGCGATTGCTGTGAGCTTTTATTCGTATTCAGGATAGTATTTTTGTACGACTGCATTTACCATTTCGTCTTTCTTAACGTGTAAAAATCTTGCATACAATTCTTTTCCGGTTTCAAATGGGGTATCGTCTAATTCAAACACATGCAATAGTTTTCGAAACGTCCATGTTATTTGCTGGCCGTACTTATTATCGTACGTATGCTCAGACTGTATAGCGATTTGTTCACCTAGTGCATGAGCTTCTTCCAAAATGTTTGCTTTAACAAGAATAATACTTTCTTCAAAAAGTGTATCGTGATTCTCTTCATAATGCTCATCAATTTTCGTAGAATCAGGCTCATCAGAATGAACGGACTCAAATAATAATTTTACAGCGTACATATTATGCAGCATGTTTCACTTTATAAATAATACTTGCGACAAGCGAAGCAGGTATTGTAAATACGTTACTTTGATAATGGTAATGTACTTGGGATTCTTCATAAGACATGTTGTCATATAGTTCGTTTTGTGAGACACTCATTTTTTTCTGTTTTTCTTTGAGCATTTTAATGTAGTTGTACTGTATTGGGACGAGAATGATGAAATAAGCTAATACAATTAGTGAAATCCAAATCATTATGAACACTCCCTTACAAAGAATATTTCTATATAACAATTATATCAATAAAAAGAAAAAATAACCATTTTTTTATTGGAGCTAATTTTCTTCTAGAAATGCGAACAGTTCCTTTTGGTTTTTTAAATTATGATCAATACATGTTCGAGCAACATATTTCAATCCTTGTAATAATGCATCTACGTGAAAAGTATCATAATGAATTGTATTTCCCTCTACCATCGTTTCGTCTTTTTGCAAGTTAATTGATATTTTTAATACAGTTATATTACTTTGTAAATTTACAACTTCGATGTAAAAAAACTGTTTGTCTAAGTCAATCGTAACATAATCGAATCGTTCGGATAGCTCTAATTTACATGTAGTAGTATATTCCAAATGAAAGCCTCCTTATTGTATAAGTGTATGTTATAATGCCTTCGCTATAGATGGGACTATTCCTTGTTATATGTCACATAAGTGCAAATTTAACTATTATAGGGCAATGTCATGTATAATAGAAAGAAAAGGCTTGTGAGGGGGGAAAAGAGATGATCGTTCTTTGGATAATTACGCTTTGTATGACTGCTATTTTTGCATATATGACGTTAAAACAAAATGGTTTAAAGCGATTTGTTCCAGGAAGTATTCTTGCAGGAATTGCCCTTATCACGTATGTAATTTCTATTTTTATTGAAAGTGTATCAGTAGATATGAGCACAAGTTTAATGTTTATTGGTATTACACTATTTGCAGGTAGCATTATGGTACTTATGGTTGCTGGTATTATTTTATTTATTCATATGAATTCGGAAACGTTATAGCATATAGAAAAGGCATGTCCCAAGGGGACATGCCTTTTTATCCGTTCAATTATGCTCTATCTTTAGAAGAGTTTTGCTGTTTTAGTAAATCACGAATTTCGCCAAGAAGTTCTTCTTCTTTTGTTGGCTCTGGAATTTCTTCCTCTTTTTCTTCTTCTTTTTTAGATGTTAGTTTGTTGAAAACTTTAACAAACATAAAGATAGAAGCTGCGATAATTAAGAAGTCAAAAATTGTTTGGATGAAGTTACCATACATAACAGCAGATTTACCGTATCCAAAGTGTAAACTTGTAAAGTCAACGCCACCTAATACCATACCAAGTAATGGTGTGATGATATCTTTTACTAAAGAACTAACGATTTTACCGAATGCAGCACCGATTACAACCCCGACAGCTAAATCAACGACATTCCCTTTGAAAGCGAATTTTTTAAACTCGTTCCACATGTGTTAATCCCATCCTTTCCACGATTCATTATGAAATTTATAATTCCTATCAACATATTCTATAGAAATTTACGAGAGAAATAAAGAGGGAATGGGAATGAAAGTAAATTCTGAAAAATGTATCCGTTTTAATTTTTGTTTACATCATCTAGTAAAGATTGTAGCATTTGCTGCGTTTTTAATCCTTCTAATCCATCTACAACAGGCTTTGTATCGCCTTGTACACACTCAATAAAATGATGAACAGCATCTTCAAAACCACGTTGTTTTAACGTCGTATCCCATGATGGGGAACCACTTTGTGAAACTGAGTTTTCCTGTTCAATTTCAAATGTATTCATATTTCTTACGCGAATGATTTTCCCTGGCATTACAAGTTCAATTTGTTCTAAATTTGTACCGGCATGGCGATGCATTGCAGTAGAAAGTAACAGTCCACTTGGAGTTGTATATGTATGATGTCCGTAAAGAAGTTCATTCTTTTCAGTGATTTGCATCATATTGTGAACGACGTTAAGGTCATCATTAGCTAACCAGCGAGCAGTATCTACAATGTGTAAATAATCATCTAACATAGTAAAGTCGTACGTATATGGCCCGACTTTATTTGTGCGATGCTTTTCAATTCGAATCCATGAAATATCATTAGCCTGTTCTTTGGCAGCAACATACATAGGAACGAATCTGCGATTAAATCCGACCATTAATTTTCGGTTATACTTCTCGCTTAACTCGACTAGTTGCTCAGCTTGTTCCACTGTAGCTGCTAGCGGTTTATCAACATAAACGTCGATCCCTTTTTTTAGAAGTTCAGAAACGATTTCATAATGCGATGCAGTTGAACTATGAACGAAGATTGCATCGCATTCCGAAGCTAACATTTCAATAGAATGAAAGTCTTGAATTCGGTATTGCTGGCAAACTTGTTTTCTTTTCTCTGCGTTAGGTGTAAACGCCCCTACAAAATTCCAATCAGTTTCTTTTGTAAGTGTTGGAAGATAGGCCTTTTGCGCAATACTTCCAAGTCCAATCATCCCAATTTTAGGTTTGTTCATTTTATTCCCACCCTATTAATATTAATGTAACGGCTTAAATGTAGCATAGGGTGGGGGAGGAAGGCAAAAATTAGCTTTTTACTTACGGCCTTCTAACAAAATCTTCTCTATCTCTTCAAAGTGATGAGCGCGAGCATGCTCTAACGGGGTAACACCATCATTGTCTGGAATATTTACATCTGCACCGTGCTCAATAAGAAGGCGAATGACTTGTTGCTGTGTTTCGTTTCCGTTACTTAGTACGATGGCTTCCATTAAAGCTGTCCATCCCAGGTTATTTACATGATTTACATCAATATTTGTTCGAGTGAGGAGTTCTTTTATAACGTCAATATAGCCATGTTCTGAGGCTGGGATAAGAGCTGTTCCGCCGTAACGATTTGTAATCGTAGGATCTGCACCAGCATCAATTGTTAGCTTTAAAATGTCTAAGTAACCTTCCGCACCGGCGTATAGAAAGGGATTGTTTTTCATGTCATCTTGGATATTTACGTCAGCACCAGCTTCGATAAGCGCTTTTGCGGTTTTTACATCATTTTTGTATGTAGCAATCATAAGCGGAGTGCGTCCTTGACTATCCGTCGCATTTATATTTGCGCCTTTTTTTAGTAAAGATATAACAGTATTCGTTTCATTTTTTTCAGTAGCTGCTAGTAGTGCAGTCTCCATGTTTGTCATCTCCTTTTTTACTTCTTGTTCTTGCGAGCATCCTTGTAAAAAAATTACGCAACATATCATACTGAATGTTTTTTTGAACATGGAATTTCAACCTCCTAATTTCAACTGTAAAATAGGAACATTAAATTTTTATAAACTGGCGCTAAAATTACTATAAAATCGCTTGAGTAATTGAACATATATTTTTATGCTTATAAATAATAAGGTTTGATAAAGTGAGGATTTAAGATATGTCTATTAAAACAAGGTTTTTATTTTCTTATATTGCTGTTATCCTCGTTTCTATTACGCTTATATTAGTCGCGGGATTTTTAATCGTTTTTTCGATAACAGGTGACTTGGAAGCAGTGAAAAATTTCTATAAAAGTTCTTACATTCAAAAGCCGCTTACACCAGAAGAAGAGAATGCCTATCTTGAGTTGAAGTCAGCAGCCAAACAGCATCAATCTCAATTGTTAGATGAGTCGTTTGTCTCAGCAATAGAAAAAGAGGGTGTGAAAATAGTAGTAAGAAAAGGAGAAACACTTTCATATGCTTCAAACGTATTTGAAAGTGTATCTTTAAAAGAAGCCCTTCCGAAATTTGAATCAGCAAATATTAATAGTCGTGGTACAACGGAACTAGGCGATACATTTTATCGATATGTAAAGTTTGATTTTTATTTTCCTCAGGAAGAAGAGGGAAGTATATTTGTATTAAAAAAGCAAAGTTCATTTGTAGATCTTACACAAAAATTATTTCCAATCTTATTTGTATCTCTCTTACTACTAGCCATTTTACTCATTGGATTATTAAGTTACCTCGTTTCAAGAAGTGTAATAAAACCAATTTTTGTATTGAAAGGCGCAACGGAGAAAATTAAAGAAGGAAATTTAGATTTTCAAATACCAGTTACATCACACGATGAAATAGGGCAATTAAATCAAGGATTTGAGGAAATGAGGAAGAGATTAAAAGAATCGATAGAGATGCAAACACAGTATGAAGAAAATAGAAAAGAGCTTATTTCAAACATCTCTCATGACTTAAAAACACCGATTACATCAATTATCGGATATGTAGAAGGAATAAAGGACGGGGTAGCAAATACGCCAGAAAAAATGGATAAGTATTTAACAACTATCCATACGAAAGCAAAACATATGGATACACTTATTGATGAATTATTTTTATTCTCAAAGCTCGATTTGAATCGAGTTCCCTTTCAGTTTGAAACGGTTGAATTGAATACGTTTATGCAAGAGTTAATCGAAGAGATGCAAATGGATTTAAGTAAAGAAGGTATAGAAGTTAACTTACAATTACATGCATCACCACTATATGTAACGGCTGATTGCGAAAAAATCAATAGAGTTATATCAAATTTAATTCATAATAGTGTGAAATACATGGATAAAGAAGAGAAGAAAATTACTGTAATAGTATCGAGTGATAATAATAAAGTTATTGTGAAAGTGATGGACAATGGATCAGGTATAGAATCTGATACGCTACCTTATATCTTTGAACGTTTTTATCGTGCAGAACAATCGCGGAATTCTAGCACAGGTGGAAGTGGACTTGGTTTAGCAATAGCGAAGCAAATTGTTGAAGAACATGGCGGGGAAATTTGGGCGGAAAGCGAGCTTGGTAAAGGCACAAGCATTTTCTTCTCATTGGAAAAAGTAGAGGAATGTGGTGAGTAAATTGAAAAGAATTTTATTAATAGAAGATGAAGTAAGTATTGCAGAATTACAGCGAGATTATTTAGAAATTAATGATTTCCAAGTTGATGTAGAGCATTCAGGAGAAATAGGTTTACAAACAGCCTTGCAAGAAGACTATGATTTAATTATTTTAGATATTATGCTTCCGAAAATGAACGGATTCGAAATTTGTAAACAAATACGTGCTGTAAAAGATATTCCGATTCTACTTGTTTCAGCAAAAAAAGAAGATATAGATAAAATTCGCGGACTCGGATTAGGAGCGGATGATTATATAACGAAGCCGTTTAGCCCGAGTGAATTAGTCGCAAGAGTAAAAGCACATATTTCTCGTTATGAAAGATTATTAGGAAATGTAAGTAAGCAACGCGATACGTTATATATTCACGGAATTTCTATCGATCAACGAGCGAGGAAAGTTTTTATAAACAATGAAGAAGTGGCATTTACAACGAAGGAATTTGATTTATTAACATTCTTTGTCACACATCCAAACCAAGTATTAAATAAAGAACAGTTATTTGAACGCATTTGGGGATTAGATTCCGCTGGTGATTTAGCCACTGTTGTCGTCCACATTAGAAAGCTACGTGAAAAAATTGAAAGAGATCCTGCTCACCCGCAATATATTGAAACAGTATGGGGAGCTGGTTATCGTTTTAACGTGTAATATACCTGCCGAGTAATTGGCAGGTTTTTTGTATGTTATTCGAATGGAAAGGAAGAAATAGGTAATTTGTGTTAAAATGTAAAGAGAAACAAAACAGAGGAGAGCATAGGGAGCGAGCTATATGTTGGGGGATATATTAAAAGATAATAAATCAAATAAGACTTTAAAGATTGGAACTAATATCGTACTTATCTTATTGATTATTGGTGCAATACAAATGTTTTATGATGAAGATTCTACGAATGATCATTTCGGTTGGTTCTTTTTTGCAATCTTTTGGGTAATTAAAAGCATTTCTAGCTCTAAGGTAAGTTTAAAAGATAGAGATAAAAAGTCGGTATTACTTGATGTGGGTTTAGTGGTTATTTCTTTTGTTTTTTTAGTTGTTTTTAGTGTGAAATATTTCTTTTGAAAAAAGCTCATAGTCGTATAGAGGCTATGAGCTTTTTATCAGTGTTTAGGTTTTCTTAATAATAATGGTACTAACGATTTATAAAATGTTTGAGTAGTAGAAGTAAACTGAGCAGCTTCTTCTAAAAAAGGATAATGGTTGCTATTTTCGAATGGAATGAAGATAGAATTACGTATTCCATCATGTATCTCGATAGAATACTGAATCGGGCACTGTACATCATGGCTTCCACATGTAATGAGGGTCTTTGTTTGGATGGAAGGTAAATTCTCTCTTAAATCAAATGAAGGATATTCATTGGCGAAAGCATTCATCCGGCTAACGGACATTGTTTTATTAATTGGTTTACAAAAATAAGAGTTGTAGTTTTCTGGTTTATACAATGATAATTTTGTTCTCTTAGTAGATAGTTCTTTCCGTTCTTCATCTGTAAGGTGAGGGTTTTTTAAGTTTTCGATGAGTTTTTGCATATAATGAAACTGTGGATGTGCTGGGTGATAAATGCAAAAGGGTGTTTCGGTGTAGTTACTTGCTGCGGTTCCGACCACGACTAATGATTGTAAGGAATGTGGATATGTAATTGCATATAAAAGTCCAAGCATACCACCTGTTGAATGGCCAGCGAAATGCCATGTTGGAAGTTGTAAAGCTTCTCGTATAGCTTCTAAATCGTGAATCGTTTCAATCATACTTAATTCTTTTTCTGAATTGGCTTTTAACGAGTTACCAGCGTCTCGTAAATTAATGAGAAATACACGATGCGTAGCAGTAAAAACATCCGCAAAGTAATCACCAGTTTCATTGAATTGTGAATAGTGATGTGTAATACAAAGCGGTTCGCCACTGCCTTTAGTAAAAAGCTCAAATGTGCCACGTTTCGTGTGGATCATTTGTTGTATCCACATAATATCACGACCTTTCCTCATAAAATCCATTAGTACATAAAAATATATCAGCGATTATTAGAATATATCGGCGCATTTCGAAATATATCAGCGATTATTAAAATATATCGACTTACCGACAGAAACCGACAATAAATAAAAGGAGGCTATTCAAAAACGAGCCTCCTTTTCGTTTAGTACAAAGATTTTGTCATATTATTCCGAATAATTTCAAGGGATTTCGCTACAGTTAATGCGTTTTTTTCTTCAATTTCTGGTTTACGGGGGATAGGTTTATACATGTTGTCTGGATCTTCCCATGTGAGGGGAAGTTCTGTTTCTGCTTGTCCTTTCCAAGCTTCAATCCATTCTGGAGGGAGATAACCTGAGATGTTTTGGATGTTGTTCATTTCGAGCCAAATGAGTGCCCAAGCTCTTGGAACGACGCGCCAGTGATCATAGCCACCGCCACCGACAGCGATCCAGCGACCGTCGCAATATTCATTTGCAATTTCACGAGCGAGCTTCGGTATTTCACGGTAAATATTCATTGTCGCACAAAGATGTGTAAGTGGGTCATAATAATGTGCGTCAGCACCATTTTGCGTTAAAATAATATCCGGTTTAAAGTACGCTGCAACTTCCTTTACAACAGTTCGATATGATTTTAAGAACGATTCATCTTCTGTAAAAGCATCGAGTGGAACGTTAAAAGAATAACTATAGCCATTACCTTGTCCGCGTTCATTTACAGCGCCAGTTCCAGGAAATAAATAGCGACCAGTTTCATGTAATGAAATTGTGCATACGTTAGGGTCATCATAAAACGACCACTGTACGCCATCACCGTGATGAGCATCTGTATCAATATATAAGACGCGTAAACCGTATTTCTTTTGAATATATTTCATTGCGATAGAACTGTCGTTATAAATACAAAAGCCAGATGCTTTGCCGCGAAAGCCGTGATGTAAGCCGCCGCCCAAATTAAGTGCGTGTTTTACTTTTCCGGAAAGAACAGCATCGACAGCTGTTAACGTACCACCAACGAGCAATGCGCTTGCTTCGTGCATATTTGGGAACATCGGTGTATCTTCTGTTCCGAGTCCATATGTCATCGCAATTGATTTTTCTAACTTTCCTTCTCCAGCACGTTTTACCGCATTTATGTACTCCTCTGTATGAACGTAGGCGATCTCTTCATCTGTAGCCATTCGTGGGGAGATGATTTGAGAGGGAGAGATGAAACCGCCCTTTTGTAATAAATCATACGTAAGTGTGACGCGCAGTTGGTTAAAAGGATGATCAGGGCTAAATGAATAGCCCCGAAAGTCATCCGAATAAATAAACGCGCTACTCATGCTTGCATCCCCATGATGTTTGGCCATAATACGCGGTAGCCTTCTGCTTCAAGTGCATCAATCACTTTTAGAGGATTCATCGTTTGAATGCGGAAAACGAGTACTTTATCATTCTCGTCTTTTGCTGGGTAGACGAGAACACTCACGATATTTATTTGTAAATCACTAAAAATAGCAACGACTTTTCCAAGAATACCAGGTTCGTTTTTTACTTGAATTTCAATTTGCGAACTTGGTTGATGTGCTCCTGTTAATTTTACTAACGTGTGTAATACTGTAGATTCAGAAATGATTCCAACTAACTTCCCGGCCTTTGTAACAGGAAGACAGCCAATTTTATTTTCAAAAAATAAAGTAGCAATTTCCTCAACGAAATCGAGAGGATGGCAAGTCATAACAGGATGTTTCATAATAAGTTCGAGAGGTTGCTGTAGCATATCGAGTGAAACTTGTTCATCTAGAATAGACGGACTTGCATCTCTTACATCCCGATCAGAAATAATGCCTACGACGTGATTATTTTGATCGACAATTGGAATGTGCCGAATGCCTTTCGTGCGTATCGTTCGGATTGCTGTTTCGATTGTATCGTTTGGATGTAATGTAACTACATTTTGATTCATAATTTCTTCTACAATCATTCCAGTTGCCCCCTTTATTAATACATAAAACGATTGTGAAAACGTAGACGATCAAAAGCTTGAATAGAATCCGTATCAACGCGTTTACCGATGCGGACCATTAAACAGTTGGCAGGATGTGAACAAATTTCAGGATCGTCTGTAGCCATCCATTGTAAACCGCCAGCATTCATCATCTTCTCCATTACTTTTCGGTATTCCCACACATTCAATCCTGTTTGTTTCAAATCCCAGTGCCAATAATATTCAGTCGTCAATATAATGTAATCTTCCATATAATCGTCCATCATAGAAACCTCTAGTAAGTTCTTTCCGACAGAACTCCCGCGGAAGGCTGGGACTACTTCAATTGCCCCAAGCTCAATTAAGTTTTCCATTTTTCCTTCTGACCATCGTTCAAGTGGATCAGGATACAAGTATGTAACATATCCAACAATTGTTTGGTCATGTCTAGCAATAATGAGACGAGCTTCTGGTAATTTAGAAATTTCGACAATTGCTTTATATTGTTGCTCGGCAGGACGAAACGCAATTAAGTCTGGATGAAACTCATACATTTCTAAGTTATGTGTAGAGACAGGACCTTCAATAATTAAAGTGCCTTTCGCTGTTTTTAAGTTTCTAGCATTATATATTTTTTTATGAATCAATGTATTGCTCACCACCTTGAGGGTTTGTGAATCTATTAATATCGTACTTTATAATATATGCGATGTGAATCGAAATTTGTCATTAAAAATTTGTCTAAAAATCAACAAATATACTGAAAATTTTAAATAATGTCATTATAATAGATAATAGAATACATAGGAGGGGGATGTAAAGTATGAAAGTAGAAACGCTTCCTGTCATTAAAGGAGAAAATAATTTGCCGAATTATGATGAGGCATACGCGAATTTTAACTGGGAAGAGGTTAATAAAAACTTTACTTGGAATGAAACAGGCCGAGTAAATATGGCGTATGAGGCAATTGATAAGCATGCGAAATCCGATCGAAAGAATAAAGTAGCTCTTTATTATCAAGATGGATCGCGAAAAGAGAAATATACATTTAAGGAAATGAAGGATTTTTCTAATAAAGCAGGAAACGTCCTTAAGAATTATGGCGATGTAGAAAAAGGCGATCGCGTTTTTATTTTTATGCCACGTTCTCCAGAGTTATATTTCGCACTTTTAGGTGCAGTGAAATTAGGAGCAATTGTTGGACCGCTATTTGAAGCATTTATGGAAGGCGCAGTTCGCGATCGCTTAGAAGATAGCGAAGCAAAGGTGTTAATTACAACGCCTGAATTATTAGAGCGCGTACCATTAAATGATTTACCGGCTTTAAAAACAGTTTTCCTTGTTGGAGATAATGTAGAAGAAGGCGGTAAAACGGTAGCGTTCAATCCGTTATTTGAACAAGCTTCAAAAGAATTACATATTGAATGGTTAGGCCGTGAAGACGGTTTGATTCTACATTACACGTCTGGTTCTACTGGTAAGCCAAAAGGCGTGCTTCATGCGCAAAACGCAATGGTTCAGCACTATCAAACGGCGAAGTGGGTATTAGATTTAAAAGAAGACGATGTATATTGGTGTACTGCTGACCCGGGCTGGGTAACTGGAACAGCTTACGGTATTTTCGCACCGTGGTTAGTTGGAGCGTCAAATGTTATTTTAGGTGGACGCTTTAGTCCAGAAGCTTGGTATGAAGCACTGCAAGATTACGGTGTGACGGTTTGGTACAGCGCCCCAACAGCATTCCGTATGTTAATGGGAGCTGGACAAGACGCAATTAAAAAATATGACTTATCACAAGTTCGTCATGTATTAAGCGTTGGTGAGCCGTTAAATCCAGAAGTAATTCGCTGGGGTATGAATGCATTTGGACTTCGTATTCATGATACGTGGTGGATGACAGAAACAGGTGGACAAGTAATTTGTAACTACCCTTGTATGGAAATCCGTCCAGGTTCAATGGGTAAACCAATTCCAGGTGTGAAAGCAGCGATTGTTGATAATGAAGGAAATGAAGTGCCTCCTTACACAATGGGTAACTTAGCAATTGCGAAAGGTTGGCCATCTATGATGCGCGGGATCTGGAATAACCAGCAAAAATATGAATCTTATTTCATGCCGGGAGATTGGTACGTATCAGGTGACTCTGCCTATATGGATGAAGATGGATACTTCTGGTTCCAAGGACGTATCGACGATGTAATTATGACGTCAGGTGAGCGCGTTGGTCCGTTTGAAGTAGAAAGTAAATTAATCGAGCATGCTGCTGTTGCAGAAGCTGGTGTAATTGGTATTCCTGATCCGGTGCGCGGCGAAATTATTAAAGCATTTATCGCACTTCGAGCAGGATACGAACCATCTGATGAATTAAAAGAAGAAATTCGTCAATTTGTAAAGAAAGGCCTAGCAGCTCATGCAGCGCCACGACAAATTGAATTTAGAGATAAATTACCGAAAACGAGAAGTGGTAAAATTATGCGCCGCGTATTAAAAGCGTGGGAGCTGAATTTACCAACAGGTGACTTATCAACGATGGAAGATTAAGAGGGAAAGGTCTGAACGAAAAATGTTCAGGCCTTTCTTTTTTATGATATCATGAACTTGTATATATAAGTTGAAGGGGATAGTATGATGAAAACAGAAAAGGAAAAGATGATACTAGGAGAAATGTACATACCGGCTGATCCAGTTTTAGTACAAGAAAGAGAGCAAGCACGTATATTAACGAGAAAATTAAATGATACGCCAGAAGAGCAATTAAAAGAGCGTAGCGAAATCGTAAAAGAATTATTCGGAACGACAGGAGATAATATTCATCTTGAATCTTCTTTTAGGTGTGATTACGGCTATAACATTCATGTCGGTGAAAATTTTTACGCGAACTTTGACTGTACGATTTTAGACGTATGCCCGGTAACAATCGGAGTGAACTGTATGTTAGCTCCAGGTGTTCACATTTATACAGCAACACATCCGCTTGATCCAGTAGAGCGCATAAGCGGATCAGAATACGGAAAACCAGTTACAATTGGCGATAACGTATGGATTGGCGGAAGAGCAATTATTAATCCAGGTGTAACAATTGGAGACAATGCGGTAATCGCATCTGGTGCTGTCGTAACGAAAGATGTGCCTAATAATGTAGTAGTTGGCGGGAATCCTGCAAAGATTATAAAAAAACTAAAATAATATTTGAACGAAGTGCCTTCCTCGTCTGTATACATTTATGAAAGAATAGATGAGGGAGGCTTTTTTATATCTAATAAATTACTCTTTGCGACGTTGTAAAGGATTGACAAGAAGGGAAACCTGACCTCTATTTGACACGCCTATATAAATGATGGTATAAAGAAAAGTATATGAATAATTGAGCGTGGAAAGGGAGAAGTAGTGATCATTTCCCTGTTTTAGAGAGCTGATGGCCGGTGAAAATCAGCACATAGATGATCGCGAATTACGCCCCTAGAGCATCTTTTTTCGATTGAATTGTATTCAAAAGGGAAGAGACGGTGCTAAGCCGTTATGTAAATAAGGTGGTAGGCTTTTTTTGGTCTGCAACTAGGGTGGTAACGCGATAATCAAAATCGTCCCTTATTTGAAGGGGCGATTTTTTTATGTTTTTAACCTTCACGCCAGTAATGAACTTAAAGGAGAGTATGTAGGATATGGGTATTTTACAAGATCTTGAATTTCGCGGTCTAATTAATCAGCAAACAGACGCTGAGGGCCTTGAGCAATTATTAGAAAAAGAAAGCGTTAAATTATACTGTGGTTTCGACCCGACAGCGGATAGCTTACACATCGGTCATATGTTACCAGTATTAATGTTACGTCGTTTCCAATTAGCTGGTCACCAACCAATCGCACTTGTTGGCGGTGGTACTGGTATGATCGGTGACCCAAGTGGTAAAAAAGCAGAGCGTACATTAAATACGAAAGATACAGTTGCTTACTACACAGAAAGCATTAAAAACCAACTTTCAAACTTCTTAGAGTTTGAAAACGTGGACAACCCAGCAACGATGGCTAACAACTACGACTGGCTTGGTAGCTTAGATGTAATTTCATTCTTACGCGATATTGGTAAAAACTTCGGTTTAAACTATATGTTAGCAAAAGATACGGTAGCATCTCGTTTAGAAACTGGTATTTCATTCACTGAGTTCAGTTACATGATTTTACAATCATACGACTTCTTAAACTTATACCAACAACATAATTGCCGTCTGCAAATCGGTGGTAGTGACCAATGGGGTAACATTACAGCTGGTCTTGAATTAATCCGTAAATCAGAAGAAGATGCGAAAGCATTCGGTTTAACAATTCCACTTGTTACTAAATCTGACGGTACGAAGTTTGGTAAAACAGAAGGCGGCGCAATTTGGTTAGACCCAGAGAAAACGACTCCTTACGAGTTCTACCAATTCTGGATTAACACAGATGACCGCGACGTTGTTAAATACTTAAAATACTTCACATTCTTATCTCATGAAGAAATTCTTGAGCTTGAAAAGCAAGTAGCTGAAGCGCCAGAAAAACGTGCAGCACAAAAAGCATTAGGTGCAGAAATGACAAAACTTGTTCACGGCGAAGAAGCATTAGAGCAAGCGATTAAAATTTCAGCTGCATTATTCAGTGGTTCTGTAGCAGAACTAACTGCAAGCGAAATCGAACAAGGATTCAAAGACGTACCATCTGTAGAACGTACTGCAGAAGATACAGTATTAATCGACTTACTTGTAGAAAGCAAAATCTCTCCATCAAAACGTCAAGCACGTGAAGATGTAACGAATGGCGCAATCTACGTAAACGGTGAGCGTACACAAGCATTAGACTACGTTGTAACAGAAAACGACCGCATCGAAGGTAAATTCACAATCATTCGCCGCGGTAAGAAGAAATATTTCTTAATTCGTTACTAATAAATAAAAGCTTTGGGGAAATTCCTCAAAGCTTTTTTGTTTTAATCTCCTTTTCGAGTTCATACGGAAATCACATGTAAGCGGTATGATAAACGTATGACAATTAGAAAGGAGTGGTAAAACGAAATGTCACTAGAAGCGTTGATTATTTTTTCTTTGCTAAACGCGGGTCAACTTGCAGAGAATTCGAAGGTTGATATACATAAAGAGCAGAAAGATGCTTATGTATATGTTCAAAAAGAGGAAAATAAATAACTTTAATATATATAAATAAAAGCTACTCGAAGTAACTGTTTTGGTGTCTTCGGTAGCTTTTTTGTATGCATAGGATTCAAATTTAGTAAGTGAGCTATTTAATAGAGGGTTTGTAGAAGAAACAAGTATAATTAATATGAACTGATAAATTGATAAAAATAAACCGTTATAAACAGGAGGATTTGTATGGAACATAGTGAGGCATCTCAAAGGCTGTTTTTTTGATTTAATCTTTTTAATATTAAGTCCCCCCTGTCAAAAAAAGTTTGTCCTCTGGGGAGGGTAGGTAGCGTAGGGACACATCAATAGTTGCACTATTTTTTTAAAAATGAAGGGGGGTGAAATGTCTATGAAACTCTGTAAGTATTACATAATAAAAGCCACAACTCATGAAAAGACCTTCTAATTTATTGTTAGTTTATTTGATTAATATTCTTTGTCCACTTTTCGTAACTCTGACTGTGTAAGTCCATATGCCTCTGTTGTACAACCTGCTAACAACATAACAGGCATAGCTGAAGTTAATAGTTTACGTTTCATTGACATATACCCCTTTGTGTTATTTCTTTTTACTTAGTTCTTTTGTTGCTTTGTCTACTAACTCAGAAGCTTCGTCTAAATCCTTTTTAGCGAATTCAATTGTATCTTTATCATCCTCTTCTAAACCTGTCTGCATGTTTTCTACCCCTGATTTCGAGAATAACATTGCTTTACTTATGTTTATCGGTGTTTTATTGTCTTCAGCTAACTTATAATCTAGTTTATCAATCTTATCAATTAATTCGAAATAAGGTTTCGATAACTCTTTTAACTTTTCAGCCTTCTTCTTATTAGATTTTCTGCTATCTACAAGGTCTTTTATTTCTTCCGTTTGTTCAGTGTAATCTTTAAGTAAGTATGTTGCATTCTTATTATAGTCTTCTTTCTTGTTTTCTTTAACAGAAGCTTCCATTACTTCGTCTTTCTTTTTATCGTTTGACTCACAACCTACCCCTGTTATTAACAACATTGGAATCGCTAAAGTTAATAGTTTACGTTTCATTTTCTCATACCCCTTTAGTATTTATTATTCTACTTCACTTACACTTTGTTCGTCTAATGCTCGAATATCGTCTATTGCTTTACCAAACATCCCCATTGCTTCATTTAGACTCTTTGTACCAATGTCTGCCTTAGTCTCACTTATTTCGTCTACCGATTCTAATATCTTATCCCTTGACTTCTCATAAAGAATTAAAGACTTTTTCAATTCCATTTGCAAGTTTTCGTATTGTTTAGGCGGTTTAATGTCTTGTAATTTCTTAGACTCCGCATACACCTTTTCAAGTTGCGCTTTTACTTTTTCTTGGTTTGTTAGTAAAGTTTTATCCTTTTCCATAATCAGAGTTACTTTTTACATTTCCTTTGCAAAACCCTCTGCTTTAGTTTGTACTTCACCGAGATACATATTTAAAGACATGAACTTTCCCTCCCCTTACAAGAAAATAATACCAATTTAAGAGGGGGATTGTAAACGTAATATTCTGATGATTTAACGATTAAAGAGGTACTCGTCCATTAAGTTTTTTAATCTCATTCGGATGATCTGGTAATGAAGGGGTTTTTAAGGTTGAATGTAAATAGAAAAAGGGAAGGTATAGATTATGTACAAATAAATACGTTGTAAAAATCATGTTAACAAAAGGAGAGTACAGCAAAGAAAAATGAGTTATGGGATAGAATGTAGTGTTTTTAAGTGTTAGAAGAAGGGAGAGGTTTTTATTAATGTGGATAAAAAACAAATGAAATTCTAGAGAGAGGGTTAAGTTTTATTAACTATAGACTTGCAGTTCTTTTTTATTTTATTACATTAGTCTGTTTCTATACATATAATCGGCTATATTCAATAAAAAAAGCCCAGGCCCCTTGATAAACAAGGTTCCTAAGGCTTTTAATAATACTCTTTGCAGAGTACCGAGATTAACGAGAGTAGAACTCTACGATTAATGCTTCGTTGATTTCAGCTGGTAACTCAGAACGCTCAGCGTGACGAGTGTAAGTAGCTTCTAATTTGTCAGCATCGAAAGTTAAGTATTCTGGTACGAAGTTGTTAACTTCGATCGCTTCTTTAACAACAACAAGGCTGTTAGATTTTTCGCGAACGCTGATAGTTTGACCAGGTTTTACACGGTAAGATGGGATATCTACGCGAGCGCCATCAACCATGATGTGACCGTGGTTTACTAATTGGCGAGCTGCACGACGAGTGCGAGCTAAGCCCATACGGTAAACTAAGTTGTCAAGACGAGCTTCAAGAAGGATCATGAAGTTTTCGCCGTGCTTACCAGGCATTTTACCTGCTTGGTCAAATGTGCGACGGAATTGACGCTCAGTCATGCCGTACATGTGACGAAGTTTTTGTTTCTCTTGTAATTGTAAACCGTATTCTGAAAGTTTCTTACGTTGGTTAGGACCGTGAGGACCTGGTGCGTAAGGGCGTTTTTCTAATTCTTTTCCTGTGCCGCTTAGAGAGATTCCAAGACGACGAGACAGTTTCCAAGCTGGACCTGTATAACGAGCCATAGTTGACTCCTCCTTTAAAAATGTTTTTATTTACGTAAAATAAAAACAGACGTAATCGATATTTACGGGCATTTTGTTTTCATGTACCTTCGCTCCAGCAGCAGGGAGTTACGAGATACACCTCCGTAGAGGAACAAAATACAAACGATAAACTCACATTACAAGGCTGCCTTTTTATTTTACACAAACGCTATTATATCTTTTACCCAGAGTTTCGTCAAGCGAGTACGTTTTTGTTTTATGCATAAAAATTTTGGAAATTAATATAAGAAGGAATTTAAAACAATATAGAAGAAGAGATAGAAACACAAATAAAACGCTTACATAAAATGAAGGAAAACGTTCATCAAATTTTTATGGATGAATATGCGGCAATAAAAACATAAGGGGGATGTTTTTATGAAAAAGAAGCATATGGAGACAGCGTTAATTCATCACGGTTATACACCTGAGGAACATAAAGGAAGTTTAACACCACCTTTATTTCAAACTTCTACATTTACATTTGAGACTGCGCAGCAAGGAGAGGCGAGTTTTGCGGGAGTGGATCCATCTTATATTTACTCACGGCTTGGAAATCCAACTGTGAAATTATTTGAAGAACGTATGGCGGTGTTAGAAGGAGGAGAAGAGGCACTTGCCTTCGGATCTGGTATGGCAGCTATTTCAGCGACTTTAATCGGTTTTTTAAAGGCTGGAGATCATATTATTTGTTCAAATGGATTATACGGATGCACGTACGGTTTTTTAGAAGTGTTAGAAGAAAAATTTATGATTACGCATTCGTTTTGTGATATGGAGACAGAGGTTGATATTGAAAATAAAATTCGCCCAAATACAAAGCTTATTTTCGTTGAAACACCAATTAATCCGACAATGAAATTAATTGATTTAAAACAAGTGATTCGGGTTGCGAAGCGAAAAGGTTTACTTGTTATTGTTGATAATACATTTTGTTCACCTTATTTACAAAGACCGCTTGAGCTTGGCTGTGATGCTGTTGTGCATAGTGCGACAAAATATATTGGTGGTCATGGCGACGTTGTGGCGGGTGTAACGATTTGTAAAACGAAAGCATTAGCTGAAAAGATTCGCCCGATGCGAAAGGATATCGGCGGTATTATGGCACCGTTTGATGCATGGTTATTATTACGCGGGTTAAAGACGTTAGCAGTAAGAATGGATCGTCATTGTGATAATGCAGAAAAAATTGTATCGTTCTTAAGAAAACATGATGCGGTAGAAGATGTTTGGTATCCAGAAGGAGAGTTAGCATCTCGTCAAATGAAACGCGGGGGCGGTGTTATTTCTTTTTCAGTAAAAGGCGGAAAAGAAGAGACGCAAGCGTTTATTAATGATCTTCACTTTATTACAATTGCGGTGAGTTTAGGAGATACAGAAACGTTAATTCAGCATCCAGCAACGATGACGCACGCTGCGATTCCAGCTGAACTAAGAAAAGAAATGGGCATTTTCGATAATTTAATACGCTTATCAGTCGGTTTAGAATCGTGGGAGGATATCGTTTCTGATTTAGAGCAGGCATTAAAGAAAATATCTACTGTTAATCAATAAAAAAAGAGTGAGCTATCGGTTTTGTACAGGACGTACTAAATCGATAACTCGCTCTTTTCTTTTTACATATGTTTTAGGAGTGTTTCCACAAACTTTTCTAAATAGCGCTGATCTACTTCATCGAAACGATTCTTTTCGGGACTATCAATGTCAAGTACACCAATGACAGCTCCTTCTTTCACAATTGGTACAACGATTTCTGAATTAGAAGCACTATCGCAAGCGATGTGACCTGGGAATTGGTGAACGTCTGCTACAAGCTGTGTTGTTTTCGTTTCAGCTGCTACGCCGCAAACGCCTCGTCCAAATGGAATGCGTACGCAAGCAGGCATTCCTTGGAACGGTCCAAGGACAAGCTGATTTCCTTCTGTTACGTAAAAGCCAACCCAATTAACGCGATCTAAAAATTGGTTTAATAATGCGGAAGCATTTGATAAGTTTGCGACTACGTTTGATTCGCCAGTTAATAACGCATCCAGTTGTTTAATTACTGTCTCATATTGCTGCACACGAGATCCTGCATAACTTTCTTTAGTAAACATGGAAACAGCTCCTTTTTTATCGAGATGTGTAAAATATTAGCAAAATACGATGTATTTCACATGACTTTGTCGATAGAAAATTAAAGGAATTTGTCTTAAAAGTCAAGAAATTTAAACTATAGCTGTTCAGTGAGGGGAAGTGAGCGCATGAAGCAGACGAAACAAAAAGTAATTGATGCGGCAATATCGTTGTTTAATACGAAAGGTTATGATGGAACGTCGGTGCGAGACATTGCAAAGCGAGCGGATGTGAATGTAGCGAATATTTCATATTATTTTGCTGGGAAGCAAGGTTTATTAGAACAGCTTATTACTGATTTTTTAGAAGGATATATTCATGTGATTGAAATGTCGTTTGAACAGAGAGAGTATTTGTCGGCTAAAGATGTAATGGTGCAAATGGTGCGCGGGATTTTACGATATCAATTTGAAAATAGAGAACTAACACGTTTCTTCTACCGAGAGCTTTCGCTTGATACGACATTAATTCGTGAAGTGATGACCGTTTATTTTTCTAAAGAAAGATATTATATAGAACAAATGATTAGACAAGGACAAATGAAACAAGAATTTCAGAAAGTATCATTTACAATGTTTATGACGCAATTAAAAGGTATGATAAGTATGCCGTTTTTATATCCACAATATATATCAGAAGTACTCCATTCTTTCCCGTCTGAGACATTTTTCATAGAAATGTATACGAAAGAGATTGAGCAATGGATGGAACAAGCATTATGTAAAGCGAATATGTACCATGAGTGGCCAAGAGCTGTTCATATGTGAAGAATCCCCACCTAACGAACTGAGGTGGGGATTTTTATGTTTACTTTTCTTTGCCATAAATTGTTACATAATAGCGCGATAATTGTTAATGCAGCTCCAGCGATTTCAATTTTATCGACTGTATAACCTCGAAAGATAGAACCAATGAGTGCAAGGATAGGAACTAAATTCATAAATAATATGCCGTTAATAGATGAAATATAGCGATTTCCCATATTCCAGCAAAATACAGCGATAACGCCTGCGATAATCGACATATAAAAGAGCTCAAAACGAACGCTCACAACTGTACGCAGTGACGGCATAGTAACTATATTTGTGTACGTTAAGAAAGTAACAATAACGATGAGTGAAATGGAGCCAAATAAACAAGTTAATGTCGTGTACCTAAGTGGTGACCAAGATTGAAAACGAGCAGCCCCGTTTGTATAAATGACCCAGCAAGTAACGCCGCATAGCATCAATATATTTGTTGATAAGTGGCTTGCAGCTCCAAATAGTAATTCAATATTTCCTTTTGAAATGACAAGCATAACACCAAGTAATGCAACGAACATACAAAGGAATGTATAGTTTTGTGGGCGGCGATTTTGGGTTATCCATTGCAGTGATAAGGCAATCAGTGGCATAAGGGATTGAATCATAGCTGCATGGATTGCTCCGGAAGGTCCGGCAAGTTGCTGTCCGTAGAAAACGAGAAAACCATACCCCGCGAAACCGACTGTCCCGTAAAAGAATAGAGAAAGTGTTCTTTTTTCTAAGCGGAGTGAAGTCTTTCCTTCAGTAATTAATAGCAAAATAAGAAAAATAATAGCTGCTGATCCATAGCGAAGCGTTGTGAAGAAGAATGGATCGATAAATTGCAGAGCACTTGCCATTACAGGAAACATAAATCCCCAGGCAGTGACGGCGAGTAAGCATAGAAAGGATCCGAGTAGCATTTGTTTTTTGTTCAAGAGTATCTTTCCCCTTTACATTTCGTTATAGTAAGTTGATGAAATAAGTATAAAGAGTAATTGTTTATAGGAGGAAATATCGATTTCTTATAACGGTTATAACTTTTTGTTAGAGGTGTGTACGATGGATTTGGAGGCAGTACGATCGTTTATTGAAGTGAAGCATACGCGAAGTTTATCAAAGGCAAGTAAGATTTTACATATATCACAACCAGCGCTTAGTAAACAAATTCAAAAGTTAGAAGCGGATTTAGAGGTTACTTTACTTAAACGTTCTGCGCAAGGAGTAGAGTTAACGGAGGCAGGAGAGTTATTTATAAAAAGAATGTTACCGATTTTGGAGCAAATAAATGAAGTGAAAACAGAAATGAGGGGGTATCAAGAGAACCGGAAGTTTTCAATTGGTATACTACCGAGTTTAGCGGAGCATTACATATCAGAATGTAAAGATATATTAGGTGATGAGTTCGAAGTGGAATGGCAAATCGGGCATACGGAAGTATTAAGAGATTTATTTAAAGCGCGGGAGATTGACGCGATGTTCATCGATTCAGTAGTAGAAGGTGCTACGTATATAAAAGAAGTGCAACAAGAGAAAATTGTTTGTGCCGTTTCAAATAATCATCCGTACAAAGAGAAGATAGTCATTCAAATAGAAGAGCTGCACAATGAAAAATTAATTGTATATCCAGAAATATGTGATGTAAGGAAAATGATTATGAACATGTTTCATGAAATAGGTGTAAAACCAACTATAGCTGTGGAAACATCTTACGCAGAACCGATGCTTGCAATGGTAAAAGCTGGCCTTGGTATCACGTTACTTCCAGAAAGGGCAGTAGAGCAGTCTGTAAGGCAAGGAAATGTACATGTAATTTCTGTTGAACCACCACTCATGCGGAAAATTTATTTCGTATCCCATACGAAAGATTGTTTGTTATTACAATCATTTGAGGATAGGGAGTGAGGTAGGCGGAATATTGAGAAAGATTACAATCACATTGAAAGAAACATGAAATTTTAAAAAAAACTAGGTCAAAAACAAACCATTACATGGTATGATTAGTACATTGTTAGTTGTTAAATATAGGGGAATTCCCTTTTTATACATAATGCCTTCCATTTCATAAACGGAACGGACAAAAAAAGAGATATAACTAGGAGGCTTTTTTGCATGGATTCTATCCTGACGATCGTTATCATTGTAGTAAGCTCTATTCTAGTGCTGCTCATGATAGAGCTTGTGATAAGAAATCGTTCATATAAAGATATTGAAGCACTGGAGCAGTGGAAACAAGAGATAAAAGATAAACCTGTGGCAGATGAACTAAAACGGGTAAAAGATTTAAACATGACGGGTCAAACAGAAGAACTGTTTGGTAAATGGCGTGAAGAATGGGATGAAATTGTATCAACAACCCTTCCGAAAGCTGACAAAGATTTAGCGCAAGCGCGAAAATTCGCCTCGCAATTCTCCTTCCGAAAAGCAAAGCATGCGATGAACGAATCCATAAGTGGTTTAGATGACGCTGATAATCGTATTACTGACATTTTAAATGAATTACAGCAATTGTTAGAAAGCCATGAGAAAAATAGCTCGGAAATTGAAGGGTTACGTGATACATATCGTAGTATGAAAAAGAGTGTTCTTGCTCATAGACATATGTATGGAGCAGCAGAGCAGAAAATCGAAGAGATGCTAGACGCTGAATCTGAGAAATTTAAAACCTTTGAAGAAGCAACAAACAATGGCGACTATTTAAAAGCGAGAGAAATTGTTATTAGTTTGGAAGAAGGTTTAGCAGATTTAGAAATCATTATTCACCAAATTCCAGATTTATTGGTAGAGTGTCAAGCGACGTTACCAGTTCAGCTGGAAGATTTATTACACGGACATAATGATATGGTAAGACAAGGTTATGTATTAGATTATTTGGAAGTCCCTAAAGAAGTTCGCGATATGACGAAACAACTACAAACATGTTTAATGGATATACAGGAGCTTCATATAACAGAAGCGGCTGAAAAAGTAGAAAACTTAAAAACACGTTTAGATGGCTTCTACGATCAATTGGAACAAGAAGTACATGCGAGACATTATGTGGAGCAAAAAACACTTTCTGTTTACGATGACTTAGAAGAAATGCGTATCGAAACGATTGAAACGAAAACAGAAACACAACTTGTGAAACAAAGCTATCAGTTACAAGATAAAGACATTGAGTCTCAAAAAGTAATTGAAAAGCAAATGCACATTTTAACGAAACGTTTTGAAATGCTACAATTACGCGTTGCAGAACAAGATATTGCCTTCTCTATTATTCGTGAGGAACTAGAAGAGGTTTATGAGCAATGTGAAACGTTAAAAGTACTTCATGCAGAATATAAAGAAATGCTGCAAGCGATGCGCAAAGAAGAATTTGAAGCACGTGAGAAGTTACAAGAAATGCGAAATACTATTTTCGAAACGAAACGCTTTATGCAAAAGTCGAATTTGCCAGGTCTTCCAGAGAGTATTATGGAAGATTTAAAAAGAGGGCAAATGGCAATGCAAGCTGTATATGAACAATTAGAAGTGAAGCCGTTAAATATGAACGCTGTAAATAGCAGTTTAGAAGAAGCATACACAACTGTGAACGGTGTGGCTGAAATGACAGAAGAGTTAATTGGACAAGCATATTTAGTGGAAAAATTAATTCAGTACGGTAACCGTTACCGTAGTCATGATGAAAACCTAGCAGAAAGTTTAAATTATGCTGAGAAATTATTCCGTGAATACCAATACGATGCAGCTTTAGAACAAGCGGCTTCAGTATTAGAGCAACTTGAACCTGGCGTTGTTCAAAAAATAGCTGAATATGTAGACAATGAACAAACCCTTTCATAAAAGGGTTTGTTTTTTTGTGTAATTTTGCAGACGATGTTGCTATAATGAATAGCGGAATACAGCAAGGTTATTCGTTTCAAAATAAAGTGAAACTGTAATCAGTAGGAGGATTCATCCCCATTGATTACTAGCCTTCACCAATCGGGCATTTACGGACAGCCCGACTCCTACCTAACTTCTTTGCTCTAACTGGATTTTGAGGTGAGAGTCTTATTGCCCGTTCATGCGGGATAAAGTGAAACTGTAATAGGAGGGCATCCTCGACAATTATTAGCCTTCACCAATCGAGATAAAATGGAACCTTTGCGTAGTCTTAGCGTAATGACACGTATTTATGATATGATTATACGATGTGATAGCGCTGAAAGGGGAAGAACGATGATCTATTTTGATAATAGTGCGACGACGAAGCCATATCCAGAAGCTCTTCAATCGTACGTGACGGTTGCTGGGAAATATTTTGGTAATCCTTCTTCTATTCATTCGCTTGGAGGAGAGGCAGAGCGTCTATTAACACAATCAAGAACGATTGCAGCGCAGCTTCTTCGTGTTAAACCTTCTGAAATTATTTTTACATCAGGTGGAACGGAAGGGAATAACCTTGCGATTAAAGGGATAGCGATGAGGAATCGTTCGCGTGGCAAACATATCATTACAACAAATATTGAACACGCGTCTGTGTTTGAGGCATATAAGCAATTAGAAGAACTCGGGTTTGATGTAACATATTTACCGGTTAACGAGCATGGTGTTGTGTCGGTAGAAGATGTGAAACGAGCACTTCGTGAAGATACGATTCTTGTGTCAATTATTCATGTGAACAACGAAACTGGAGCAATTCAGCCCGTTGCTGAAATTGGAACGTTATTATCGAATCATCCGAAAATAAGATTCCATGTAGATCATGTACAAGGGATAGGGAAAGTACCGCTTGATTTATATGCGTCTCATATTGATCTTTGCTCAATATCTGGACATAAATTCCACAGTGTAAAAGGAACGGGTCTTCTTTATGTACGCGATGGCGTAAGATTAGATCCGATTTTATCAGGTGGTCAACAAGAGCTTAAGTATCGTTCTGGTACAGAAAATTTACCTGGCATTGTAGCGATGGTGAAAGCACTTCGTATGACAATGGAACAAGTGAAAGAAAAGGTAGCTCATTTGCAAAGTTTACAAGCAGAGCTTGTTCGTTTCTTTAAAGAGATGGAAGATGTAACGATTAACACGTCGCTTGCATATGCAGCACCGCACATTTTAAATGTATCATTTGTTGGTTTAAAACCAGAAGTAGTCGTTCATGCTTTAGAAGAACACGGTGTATATGTGTCAACGAAATCTGCTTGTTCTTCAAAAGCAAATGAAGTGAGCAGAGTGTTAGTGTCAATGGGAGTGCCGCATGCAGCAGCTGCAAGCGCTATTCGTATTAGTTTGGCACCAGAAAACACAATGGAAGAAGTAAAACAATTTGAAGGTATTGTAAAAGAGACGATGCCAAAATTATATGAAGTGATGAGGTAAAGAAATTATGTTGAAATATGAATATATTTTAGTGCGTTACGGAGAAATGACGACAAAAGGTAAGAACCGTTCTAAGTTTGTAAGCACATTAAAAGATAACGTGAAGTTCAAACTGAAAAAATTCCCAAATATTAAAATCGATGCAACACATGATCGTATGTACATCCAGTTAAATGGTGAAGATCATGAAGCAGTCTCTGAAAGATTGAAGGATGTATTTGGTATTCATAAGTTTAACTTAGCGATGAAAGTACCATCAGAATTAGAAGACATTAAAGAAGGTGCATTAGCAGCTTTCTTACAAGTAAAAGGTGATGTGAAAACATTTAAAATTACTGTACACCGTTCTTATAAGCATTTCCCAATGAGAACGATGGAATTATTACCTGAGATTGGCGGACACATTCTAGAAAATACAGAAGATATTACAGTAGATGTTCATAATCCAGATGTAAATGTACGCGTAGAGATCCGCAGTGGCTATAGCTATATCATGTGCGATGAGCGTATGGGAGCTGGCGGTTTACCAGTTGGCGTTGGCGGAAAAGTAATGGTACTTCTTTCTGGTGGTATTGATAGCCCAGTAGCAGCTTACTTAACGATGAAACGCGGCGTATCTGTGGAAGCAGTTCACTTCCATAGTCCACCTTTCACAAGTGAGCGTGCAAAACAAAAAGTAATCGATTTAGCACAAGAGTTAACGAAGTATTGTAAACGAGTAACGCTTCACCTTGTTCCGTTTACAGAAGTGCAAAAAACGATTAATAAAGAAATCCCATCTAGCTATTCAATGACGGTTATGCGCCGTATGATGATGCGTATTACAGAACGCATTGCTGAGGAGCGTAACGCACTTGCAATTACGACTGGTGAAAGTCTTGGACAAGTAGCAAGCCAAACGTTAGATAGTATGCATACGATTAACGAAGTAACAAACTACCCAGTTATTCGTCCGCTTATTACGATGGATAAATTAGAGATTATTAAAATCGCTGAAGAAATCGGCACGTATGATATTTCAATTCGTCCATATGAAGATTGCTGTACTGTATTCACACCAGCAAGCCCAGCGACGAAGCCGAAACGTGAAAAAGCAAATCGTTTTGAAGCGAAATACGATTTCACACCATTAATCGATGAAGCTGTAGCGAACAAAGAAACAATGGTATTACAAACGGTAGAAGTAGTGGCGGAAGAAGAAAAATTTGAAGAACTTTTCTAAAACCATAAATTACCATATCTAAAACGTGTATGAAGTCATGTTATTTATCACACTCTATACTCACAAGGAGGTGATATAACATGTCACGTAGCACAAATAAATTAGCGGTTCCTGGTGCTGAATCAGCATTAGACCAAATGAAATACGAAATCGCTCAAGAGTTTGGTGTTCAACTTGGAGCTGATGCAACAGCTCGCGCTAACGGTTCTGTTGGTGGTGAAATCACTAAACGTCTAGTTTCACTAGCTGAGCAACAATTAGGCGGTTACCAAAAATAATCCCATATGATGGCTTAGAAAGAGCGGGTTCTCCCGCTCTTTCTTTTTTTGTGTTGTGTCGCTATTTGTCGGTAAGTCGATGTAATTTCGTTTACTAATTCGACAGAACTGAAAAATTTGTCAAAAGAAGAGGGTTCAAAATTAACTGAAAATTCTTTATTATATAAAGGAGGCATAAAGAAAAGGGAGGATATTTTATGAAGCGAGAAGAATTGTTGGCGCCACCGTCTTATAATTTAGTTTCTGAAATAGAGAAATATACAGGTGATAAAGGGAAGTTAGCTTTAATTTGGCAAGATGATAAAGGGAATCGAAGGGAAGTTACATACGCTGAATTAATGCAAGGTGCGAATAAAATTGGAAACGCTTTTATAAAAAGTGGTTTGCAAAAAGGGGACAAGCTTCTCATTATGATGCCGCGTTTAATTGAAGCGTACATGACGTATATTGCTGCTATTAAAGCAGGATTTGTCGTAATTCCAAGCTCGGAAATGTTACGTAAAAAAGATATAGAATATCGAATTGGACATGGAGAAGTAAAAGCGATAGTAAGCTATGAGCCGTATATTAGGCAGTTTGATGATATAGAAGCGATGGAATCTCTTCGAAAATTTGTCCTGAGCGAGCAGTCAGTAGATGGATGGATTAATTTAAAAACAGCGTTAGAAACAGAGAGTGACATGTTAGAAATGGCGAAGACAGATAAAGAAGATATGGTCTTTTTATCTTACACGTCAGGAACGACAGGAAATCCAAAAGGTGTCGTTCATACACATGCGTGGGCATACGCTCATTTACGTACGAGCGCTCCAAATTGGCTCGGAATTGAAGAGAATGATATTGTATGGGCAACAGCTAGTCCAGGCTGGCAAAAGTGGATTTGGAGCCCGTTTTTAGCAACTTTAGGATCAGGGGCAACAGGGTTTGTATATCACGGTAAGTTTGAACCGAAAACGTACCTAAACTTATTAGACGATAATAAGGTGAATGTACTTTGTTGTACACCGACTGAGTATAGATTAATGGCAAAGGTAGAAGATTTAAGCCAGTACAATTTAGAGGCACTACATAGCGCTGTATCGGCAGGTGAGCCGTTAAATAGAGAAGTCATTGAAACGTTCAAAAAGCACTTTCATATTACAGTGAGAGACGGCTATGGGCAAACGGAAAACACATTACTTGTTGGTGTAATGAAAGGGATGGATATTAGACCAGGATCAATGGGGAAACCAACGCCAGGTAACCATGTCGATATCGTAAATGAGGAAGGTACTCCAGTTAAAGTAGGCGAAGTTGGTGATATTGCAGTTCACATTGAAACGCCGGCCCTCTTTAAACAATATTACAAAGACGATGAGCGTACAGCGATGCAATTTCGCGGTGATTATTATATTACAGGTGATAAAGCGAAGAAAGATGAAGACGGCTACTTCTGGTTTGAAGGGCGCGGCGATGATATCATTATTAGCTCTGGTTATACAATCGGGCCGTTTGAAGTAGAGGATGCACTTGTAAAACATCCTTACGTAAGAGAATGTGCAGTTGTCGCAAGTCCTGATGAAATTCGTGGAAGTGTCGTGAAGGCATTTATCGTATTAAGAGAGAATATAGAAAAGAACGAAGAAATATTAATTCCAACACTCCAACAACACGTCAAAGAACTCACTGCACCATATAAATACCCTCGCAAAATTGAATTTGTAGATGAACTACCAAAAACGATTTCTGGAAAAATTCGCCGTATTGAACTTAGAAAACAAGAGATGGAGATTCCGTCAAAATAATTTTGAAAACAGTGAAGTAAATAGTTGAATGAAATGTAAATCAATGATAAAATAAAAACGAACACAAGTTCGATTTTATAAATTTAAAAAAGAGGTGTCCGTATGATTTTAGGTATTAATCCGTACTTAGTTTTAGATGGTAGTGGGCAAGAAGCTGTACAGTTTTATAAAGAGGCTTTAGATGCAAAAGTAGAAGTCATGCAAACTTTTGGTGACATGCCTGAAAATCCAGAATACCCGATTCCAGCTGAAGCGAAAGAGCGCGTTTTACACGCTACTTTAAAAGTTGGTAATACGGATCTTATGATTTCTGATACATTCCCAGGTCAAGGGCATGCAATCGGATCTCAAGTAACAATCGCAATTCAAATTAGTAATGCAGAAAAAGCAAAAGAAGTATTCGATAAGTTACAAGAAGGTGGAGAAGTTATCATGCCACTTCAAGAAACATTCTGGAGCCCAGCATACGGACAAGTAAAAGATAAATTTAATATTGAATGGCAAGTTACAACATCTACTACCGAACAAAAGTAATTTTTAGAAAAGCACCATGTTTTGAAATGGTGCTTTTTTTTATACAATAAAAAATAAAGGAGATGGGATATATGGGAGAAATTTGGTATGGCGGCACCATTTACACAGTGAGAGAAGAAAATGAAAAAGTGGACGCTGTTTACGTTGAAAACGGTACGATCGTTGATGTTGGAAGTAAAGAAGAGTTAGAAAACCAATATGCCGCGGTTACATTGTACGATTTAAAAGGCAAAACAATGATCCCAGGTCTCGTTGATAGTCATATGCATCTTATTGGGCATGGAGAGAGATTACTCCGTCTAGATTTATCAAATTGTACATCTTATGGCGAAGTGCTTACTCTTGTTCAGAAGCGAGTGGAAGAAGCTCCAAAGGGCTCTTGGATTATTGGAGAAGGATGGAATGAAAATAACTTTACAGATACGAAAGATGTTCATGCACGTGATTTAGATGAAATTTCGAAAGAACATCCCATTTTATTAAAGCGAGTTTGTCGTCACGTTACATGGGTAAATTCATACATACTGCAAGAAGCGAATATAACAGAAAAGGCAGAAGATCCAAAAGGCGGGAAAATTGGTAGAGATTCATCAAATAAGTTAACAGGGCTTTTATATGAACAAGGGCAAGAATTAATTAAACATGTTCAGCCAGAAATTGATGAAGCTTATTTACAAAGAGCTCTGCAAACAGCGATTAAAGATTGCTGGAAATACGGACTTGTTGGCGGGCATACGGAAGATTTAAATTATTATGGTGGTTTTAGAAAAACATATAATGCGTTTTCTCACGTTATAAAAGAAATGCCATTTAAAGCCCATTTGCTCGTTCACCATGAAGTAGCACATGAACGAAAAGAATATGAAAATGAACATTGTATTGAATTTGGAGCAATGAAAATTTTCTCTGACGGTTCTTTTGGCGGAAGAACAGCATTATTAAGTGAACCGTATGAAGATGCGAAGGAAACAAATGGAGTTGCGATTTTCTCACGTGAAGAACTTGCGGAATTAGTAAAGAAAGCACGAGATTTACATATGCCAGTTGCGATTCATACTATCGGTGACTTATCGCTTGAATATGTCATTGATGCACTCGAATTATATCCACCAGCAGAAGGGTTACGTGACCGTATTATTCATTGTCAGCTTGCTCGTGAAGAGTTGATAGAAAGAATGAAAAACTTGCAAGCCATTATCGATATACAGCCAGTCTTTCTTTCATCAGATTTTCCGTCAGTCATTGAAAAACTAGGCGAGCACCGTCTTCGTTATGCGTACGCTTGGAAGACGTTACTGGAAGCAGGATTACACTGCAACGGTGGCTCAGATGCTCCCATTGAACAAGTGAATCCGTTTTTAGGCATATATAGCGCTGTTACACGTAGAAGTTTTATTGACGGTATATGCTATATGCCTGAGGAAAGATTAACGGTTTATGAGGCTGTTTCTTTATTTACAACAGGAAGTGCCTATGCAATCGGAAAAGAAGCGAAGCGAGGGCAAATTGCAAAAGGATATGAAGCAGATTTTACAATATTAGACCGCAATATTTTTGAAATTGAGGCAGAAGAAATAAAAGAAGTACAAGCAGAAATGACCGTAATAGATGGCCAAGTTGTCTATAGAAAAGATGCGTAAAAATATATGAGCGGTTTTCGGAATATATCGACTTACCAACAAAAACTGACAAGAATAACGGCCGGATAGTAAGAGATTATTGTTCGCGCCAATCGGGGGAAATAAATAACCGCAGAATTATGGAATTCCATAATTCTGCGGTTATTTTAATCTTATAAAAACGTTCTCTGTACTTTTTCCCAGAAAGAGTTGTTTTTTAATTTAACTGTTTTAATTTGTTTATCGCTTAAGCGTACAACAGCTTTTTCCACTTGTTTAATGCTAAGCGCTTCGTTATCCATGCCGATAACAGGATAATCGTTACCGTCTGGTCTTAGTTTTAAAGTTAATGTACGTTCGTGATTTAAAATGAAAGGTGAACCGAGCGTACGGTAAGTGTTGTTGTTTAAAGATGCTAGTTCGCTTACTTGGAAACATGGGATAAGCGGGTCAACAACTGCACCATGCAATGATTTATTGTAAGCAGTACTTCCTGTTGGGGTAGAAACTACTAAACCGTCCCCTCTAAATGTTTCGAAATATAAATCATCAACATGAACATCTACAACGAATGTTTTAATAATGCTAGAACGTAATGAGAACTCATTTAAACAATGGAAAGATGTACTGCCATCTACATCTACCTGAATTGTTGGATATTTTCGCACTTCAATTTCATTTTTTGTAATTTCTTGAAGGGCTGTATCAACGTGATCAATATGGAAATCGCAGTAGAAAGAAATTTCATCTTTCGTAGAAATCCCTGCGTATAAGCAATCTTCTCTAAAACCAGTTTTACGAACGGCTTGTAAGAAGGTTGCATCATCTCCAACACTGACGATAGCGTTTGCATTTTTTGGATGATCTAATATGGTAAATCCATTCTCTTCTAAAATACGATAGATTGGTTTCATTTTTTCAACGAGCGTTGCTTTGTCATCACCATAAAAGAAAAATAAATTGCGACGATCTGCCATTATGTATCCCTCCACTGCAGTTAAATTTTCTGTTTTTCGTGCTACATATCATTAGAGTCCGTTCCCTGATGATATGTTCAAATAATATATTTCGATATAAATTGTCAAAATACCTTTTTATTTTTAGAAAAATTTTTATATTCAATCTTATAAAACTCTGTTTAACGATGAATAAACTTGTCGATAATGGGTACGGAGTGAAAGGATGATACGTATGAAGTGGCTCGTAATTGGAATAATAATTCTTCTTCTTTTTATTTTGTTTATACTATTGTCGAAAATAAAGCTTAAGGTGACATTTTTATATTCAGAAATGGAAAAGCAATGTTTGCTTCAAGTGAAAATATGGATGATTCGATATACATTTGATGTGTTGGAAAGAATTGAAAAACAGCAGAAAAAGACAGGACAGAAAATCGAAAAAGCTGAAGAGGACGGCGGACTCGATAATAAAATTATGGCGCAACTTGACAGCATTGGTGAACTGATAAAAAAGCTTCAAGAAGTTCATACTATTGTTAAAGATTTTCTCAAACGAGTGAAAATCAATGGTTGGAAATGGCATACACAAATTGGAGCAGGCGATGCAGCTAGTACTGGAATTGTCACTGGATATGCATGGGGGACAAAAGGTATGGCTGCTGGAGTTGTCGGACAATATATGCATATTGTCGACGTACCAGAATTTGAAATTACCCCAGTTTTTCAAGGGAAAGGATTTGCATCAAGATGCGAGTTAACAGCATCTTTTCGTATATTCCGCGCTATAAAAACTGGCGTCAAATTACTCGTATTTATGAGAAGACAAAGATCTGGTATGACAGAAAAATCTGTTCAAGCATAGGGGGGATATAGAATGGACCATCCAATTCAAGGTTTAATGACAACAGCAATGCAGCATTTAAAACAAATGACTGATGTAAATACAATTGTTGGTGACCCAATTAAAGCGGCAGATGGAAGCGTAATTCTTACAGTTTCGAAAGTAAGTTTCGGATTTGCTGCTGGTGGAAGTGAATTTGGTAAAGTAGAACATTCAGGCCGTCATCCATTTGGCGGGGGAAGTGGTGGAGGAGTTTCTATTAATCCTGTTGCCTTTCTTGTTATAAATGGAGATGGTGTGAAAGTATTGCACTTAGATAAACAAACACACGTCATCGATAAGATAATTGAATTAGCGCCACAAGCTGTTGATAAAGTGAAAGAAATGATGGATAAACGAAAAGAAGATGATCCTGAATTTCAAATTTAACGAATAAAGAAGCTAATCAATAGGTTAGCTTCTTTAATTTTTTTGTAAATAAAGCGATTTTATTTGCATTATCGATAGGGACAAACTATCATTTACATTGTACATATTTTGTTTAAATAAGGGAGGATTTTCAAGTGGCAAACGTAACTTTTAAAGGTAATCCAATGACTTTAGTTGGAACAGAAGTTAAAGTTGGCGATCAAGCGCCAAACTTCCAAGTATTAGCAAACGACTTATCTCCAGTAAGTTTAGAAACATACAAAGGCGAAGTGAAATTAATTAGTGTTGTACCTTCAATCGACACAGGTGTGTGTGATGCACAAACACGTCGTTTTAACCAAGATGCAGCAGGTATTGAAAACGCGAAAGTATTAACAATTAGCGCTGATTTACCATTCGCTCAAAAACGCTGGTGTGCAGCAAACGGTTTAGAAAATGTTGTAACACTTTCTGACCACCGCGACCTTTCATTCGGTGAAGCTTACGGCTTAGTAATGAAAGAACTTCGTTTACTTGCTCGTGCAGTATTCGTAGTAGATAGCAATGACAAAGTAGTTTACGTAGAATACGTAAGCGAAGGTACAAGCCATCCAAACTATGAAGCAGCATTAGAAGCAGCTAAATCTGCGAAGTAATGTGAAGAAAATGACCTCTTATAAAGAGGTCGTTTTTTCTCATATATTGCTCTGTAACGGCATCGATATATGAGAAAAAACGTTATATCATATATAACTAAAGGGGAGCTCTTTACAGGAGGTCGCTTTTTCTTTTTGGAAAAAATCACTTTGTGGTATGATATAAGTTATGTGTAAAAGAGAGAAGGAGGAATGTACGTGAGTCAGACAGTAGAAACATTATTTTCTATTTTTGATTCTTCTGCGGTAGTTTTACGTAAAGAATTAGATGTAACATATTTAGAGGCGCTTGTAGAAACAGGTGATAACTTGTTTGAGGGAGCGATTTTACAAGAGGAATTATCCGAATCAGCAATTGAAAGGCTGAATCGTGAATATAGTACGTTTAATGAAGAAACATATAAAGGTGAAGAAATTCGTAAAGCATTTCAGTTAGCCATCTTAAAAGGAATGAAAGAAGGCGTACAAGCGAATCACGAAATGACACCTGATGCAGTTGGGATGTTCATGAGTTACTTATTCCATAAATTTATGCAAGGTCAAAATGAAATTACAGTTTTAGATCCTGCAATTGGAACAGGTAACTTAATGACTACAGTGTTTAATAGCGCTAAAGAAGGACTAACAATGAGTGGATTTGGTGTAGAAGTGGATGAAGTGCTAATTAAACTTGCTTTAGTAAATGCAAATTTACAAAAGCATGCAATCGAATTCTTCCATCAAGATGGACTAGCACCACTTTATATCGATCCAGTTGATGCAGTCGTTTCAGACTTGCCAGTTGGTTATTATCCAAACGAAATCGGTGCAAGTGAATATAAATTAAAAGCAGATGAAGGAATGTCGTATGCCCATCACTTATTTATTGAACAAAGTGTGAAACATACGAAAGAGGGCGGTTACTTATTCTTCTTAGTACCAAACTTCATTTTTGAAAGTGACCAAGCACCGAAATTACATGCATTTATTAAAGAAACATGCTTTATTCAAGGGTTATTACAGCTTCCTGTTTCCATGTTTAAAAACGAGAAAAATGCAAAAAGTATATTTGTTCTCCAAAAGAAAGGCGCTAATGTAACAATGCCAAAACAGGCGTTATTAGTGGAGTTGCCTAAATTCTCTAACATGAAGGCGATGGAAGACATTATGGATCAATTAAATACTTGGTTTGCAACACATAAATAAAGCTAGGTATATGTAACAGCATTAGTGATTTATGTAGTACAGTTTTATATAATATGTCATATTTTTAAATATATACAAGATTTAACTGAATTTTTTTGAAATCTGTAATATATATTTTTTCTTGGTGTTACAATTTTTTCACTTGAAATATATGTCGGACGATGTTTAAATTAAAATCGTGAGTATAAAATTTGCTAATGATGAAACGTTTTCATATTTAGTGAATTTGATCAGATAAAATCGAGCGGTTTGTGGAAACATCCACACAACTACCAAGAGAAAAAGGGGCGAAAGACTAGATGTCAAAAATCATCGCGATTAACGCAGGAAGCTCTTCCTTAAAATTCCAATTATTTGAAATGCCAAGTGAAACAGTATTAACAAAAGGTTTAGTAGAACGTATCGGTTTAGAAGATAGTATCTTCACTATTACTGTAGATGGCGAAAAACAAAAAGAAATTACAAACATTCCAGATCACGCAGTAGCAGTTAATATGCTTCTTAAAAAGTTAACTGAAAACGGAATCGTTAAATCTCTAGATGAGATTGGCGGTATCGGTCACCGTGTTGTTCACGGCGGCGAAAAATTTGCTGACTCTGTTTTAATTACTGATGAAGTATTAGCTGATATCGAAGAATTAAGCGATTTAGCACCACTTCATAACCCAGCAAACGTTGTTGGTATTAAAGCATTCCAAGAAGTATTACCAAACGTACCAGCAGTAGCAGTATTCGATACAGCATTCCACCAAACAATGCCGGAATCTGCATTCCTATACAGCTTACCATATGAGTACTATGAAAAATTCGGCATCCGTAAATACGGTTTCCACGGAACTTCTCATAAATATGTAACTGAGCGTGCGGCTGAATTATTAGGTCGTCCAATTGAAAGCTTAAGCTTACTTTCTTGTCACTTAGGTAACGGTGCAAGTATCGCAGCAGTAGAAGGCGGTAAATCTATCGATACTTCTATGGGCTTCACACCACTTGCTGGTGTAACAATGGGTACACGTTCTGGTAACCTTGACCCTGCGTTAATTCCATACATCATGGAAAAAACAGGCCAAACAGTAGAAGAAGTAGTTAACGTATTAAACAAGAAGAGTGGTATGTTAGGTCTTACTGGTTACTCTAGTGACCTACGTGACATCATTGCGAAAGAAGAAGAAGGCGACCACCGTGCGAAAGTAGCACTTGATGTATTCGTAAGCCGTATCCACAAATACATCGGTTCTTACACTGCTCGTATGAAAGGTGTAGACGCAATCATCTTCACAGCTGGTGTAGGTGAAAACAGTGCGATTATTCGTGAGCGTGTATTAGAAGGCCTTGAGTACATGGGCGTATACTTCGATGCAAAACGTAATAACGTATTCGGTGAAGAAGCATTCATCAGCTTCCCACACTCTCCAGTAAAAATTATCGTAATTCCAACTGACGAAGAAGTTATGATTGCTCGTGACGTACTACGTCTTGGAGATATTGGTTAATATATGAAAAGAAAGACGAGATCCTATAGGATTTCGTCTTTTTTCTTTTGGATGTATTTTAAAACTCCATCTGGATATAATATTTTTTCTTTCTGAATGAATGCTGTAATAGGAATCCATTTCGCATACGCTACTGTTTCTTCATCTTGTATATTTAATATTTTCATTTCATATAGTGACGTGTCTAATAAACGCAAAGAATATAGTTGAATGATTTCATGACCAATGTCTCCATCGAGATGAAAGACATTTTCTAAACACCCTAAATAATTGGTGATTTCTATCTCCGTATGAAGCTCTTCTTTAAACTCCCGAATAACAGTATGTGCTGATTTTTCACCAAGTTCAATTGAACCGCCAAGAGGACGATAATATATTTCGCCTTCTGTATAATATTCTTGTACGAGAAGGCGATCTTGATGTACAGCAAGACCGAAAGCTTTTGCACGTGGATACATATAGAATCACTCCTTATTTGTTTTGTATAAGGACGATTATAATGTATGGTGTGATAAAAGTATCGTGTATTTAAGTGTGCGGTCTAATTGTAATTCCATCAAATAAGTCTTTCCAAAATGCTTCATTGTATTGGTATACATCCATAATAGGACATTTCATAACGCAAATACGTTGTAATCCCCAATCTTCTTGGGTGATAGTTGGTATATCGGCAGGAATTAGTAACAGGACAGAGAATGTATGTGTAACGATTTGAGATAAACTTTGTTCTAGGGAACATGCTTCTTCATATGTTCCTCCAGTTCGAATAAATAATATGGATTCGGCCGTTTCAATTGTAGCTAGAAAACGATTAATACGATGTTCATAGTTTAACTTAATTTCTGTATAAGAAGGCCAAGAAGTTGGTGTATTTACATCTGTTTTAAAGTCATGACAGGAGTCAATTTCATAAAGGTTGTCCCTTAATCTTAATTTTGCATCATCATCCCAAAATGAGATGAAGGATAAATTTTCGAAATTTAAAAAGCGGTCAAATCGATTTTGTAATAATACATTCACTTTTTCTAATGAGGGACTTAGCATAAAATCAATAACGCCAAAAAATGGTGATAATTCTAATTGATATAATGCCCAAGCGGGCCAGCAGTTTTGTCCTAAGCTGAATACCGCATTATATTCTTTTTTTATATCGGATAGATTCATGTGATTTATCTCATCCTTTTTGTTAATATTTTATGCCATTCAAAAATGGTATGTGAATAAAGATAGACAAGCATATTTGTAAAGAATAAGCAGAAATATGTTACAATAGAAAAAAATCGAACGAGGTGGTTGTTACGATGCGATCGAAGCGAGAACAAGCCATTTTAGACAATATAAAAGAATGGGAAGCGCAATTAGTTGAGCAAGAAGCGACCGATTTTCAAAAAGTGTTTGATAAATGGTTACATGCTACAGTTGCGAAATTACCTGAGAAAAAGCGAAAAGAATTCTTCACGAAAGCAGATGGATGGCTCTTTCATTTGCATGCATTTATTCAAAGTTCACAAGCACAGTTAGATGCACGTAATCGGATTTTAGGAACATCAAGGTTATTTGATGAATCGATTGAACAGCTTGAAGATTTGAAAGCATTATCTATTGATCAATTAACATACATAGCAGAGCAGCAAACAGCACGTCATCGTCTATATTCATTTGTACAAGGTGGGGCAACAGGTGCTGGAGGTTTATTATTATTAACGGCGGATTTTCCGGTTATGATCGCGTTAAATGTGAAGGCAGTCCAACTTATTGCAACATCATTTGGACATGATGTGAACAAGCCGTATGAAATGATGCTTGCGTTAAAGGTGTTTCATGCGTCATTACTACCAGGAAGACTTCAGCAATATGCATGGTACAATTTATTGCAAGAGCTGGAGCAAGAAGATTCGTTCTTTTACGAAGGAGACGAAGCAGTGCTACAAACAGCTTCTACTGAGGTTGTGTTAAAACAAATTTTGAAGACATTTTCGATTTATGCTCTTCGTCGTAAATTATTCCAAGGTATACCGGTAATTGGAATGGCAATTGGATCTACAGTGAATTATCGTTTAACAAGAAACGTTACTGAATTTGCAAATAGATTTTATCAAGTGCGCCATATAGTCGAGAAAGAAAAAAGAGCATAAAAAAAGCGAGAGGCCGAAGCCTTTCGCTTTTTTAATTTGTTGCATGTTTTTTAGACATTGGAACAGATACTGGCTGCTTTTCTGCTGTTTTTTCTGTTTTTGGATAATAAATTAAATCCAATGTTTTTGCCTGTACGGCAATCGAAAGAATAGTAAAAGCAATTTCTGTCCAATTTAAATAATATAATGAAAGCGCAAGAACAATCGCGTCAAAGACGAAGAAAATTTGCCCAATTGTAAAACGAGTTCGTTTACTTAATACAATTGTTAAAATATCGTCTCCACCGGTTGCACCGCCAAATCGCAATATAAAACCGAGTCCAATACCAGCTAACGCACCGCCAACTACTGCAGCTATAAATAAGTTATTTGATAAATCTACCGTAAATGGAGAATAATTTTCCATAAAGGAATAAAATACTCCGAATGAAATTGAACCTAGGAATGAATAGCCAACCATTTTTCTACCTAAAAATGAAGCACACAGTAAAATAATTGGGATATCCATTAATACAGTTGAAATAGATGGTGAAATATCATAAAAGTTTTGAATGAATAGTGCAATTCCTACAAAGCCACCTTCTGTTAAGTGGTTTTGGAAGTGAATGTGATATAGCGCTGCTGCTAAAATAAATGAACCGATTAAAACCATAAAAATTTCTTTAATAATTTGCCGACTTTGGATGTTCCTCATCGTTATTCCTTCTTTCCGTAGTTAGTAGTCCTTTTTGTGTTGTAAACTAACTACGAGCTCACATGTAGCTTTCAGTTAGTTTACGAAAAAACTAACTACGCTATATGTCGCTGAAGAAATAACGAATAATCCTCTCGTCCATCAATTCTCCCTACCTTCGTTTTAGTTTAAGTCTTAAAACGACTAAACAAAACGTGGAGTAGGATTCTTCATTTAGCAATCCTGCTCTTCTTTGTTTTGTTTAGTTAGTAACAATTAAGTCCTAAACAAAACGCTATGTGTAAGAAGAGTCTTTTTTTTGCCAAATTATCCTTCGGGCAATCATAATTTCCCCACTCTCGTATTTTTTTCGCTAGACTAAAGTATCTGAGCTGAAAAATACGCTACGTGTATGATTCGTCAATACGATGCCACATGCTCCTTCGAGCGATCATGATATCAAAATCCCTTCCTTCAAGATTTATACTATTATATCATACTTTTAAAAAATGTATGCGGATGGAAACCGACAATAAACGGAGGGAATCTACAAAAAATGTTATGTTTAAATATTTTTGTAGAAAAGCCTAAGTTATTTCGGAGGATTGGACAGTTTATAACGGTTTGTCCAATAAGTAAGAAAAAAGGGTTTTATTCCGTTGTGTTCTTTTCATCACTTTTATCTTTAAAAAACGCATCCCAACTAATCGCACTTAAAAAAGTTAAAGTGATAATAACGAAAGCACGCATAATTTTTAAACCTCCTTTTGTACATAGTATATGAATCATTCGATTCAGAATGTGTCATTTTTTTACAAGTCTTAACTGTTATGAGAGTATATTAATATAGATAGATGAAGGGGAGAGTGAAGGTATGCTAAAAGACATGTTCAAAAGAAAAGAATTAATATGCATTTCATGTCAGAAAAAAATTCAATATGAAGAAGAGCTTGTTGCTTTTGTAAAGTTGCCGAAAGAAAGAAGTATATTAGTTGGTCCATTCGATGTATGTTTGGCGAAAACAGCACAAGAAATATATTGTAAATCATGTTATGACAAAAAAAGCATGACCCAAAGTTATTGAGGGGCATGCTTTTTTCATTGGTGTGCTTTCCCCTCAGATACATTTTGAGTGAGTCGATACCAAAGCCAAAGGTCATTAATGATGGAAGCAAGATCGGCAATTTCTGAATTTAGTTTACAAGAAACTTCGAAGTCTTCTTCGTTATTTAAATAATATTGTTTTGTATTAATATAGTGCTCAAGTTCTTTTATACGATCAGGAATTTTCCCGCGAACTTGTTCCCATTTTAGTAAAATAGCATGTTGCATTTTTTCGGGGATTTCTTCCCAGTCTTCTTGTAAATGTGGAATTTCAATTCCTAGATGTTCATCGTATAAGAAATACTTTTCCATAAGTTCACCCCCGTTTTCCTGCTTATATTGTACATAAAAACAGAAAGAAGTTCGACGAAATTGTTTGAAAAAATTTGAAAATGACTCTTGATACATTTTGTGAAAGGTGGTAAAGTGTGAATTATTATAAAAGAAAATGAATATTTATTCTTTAGGGGGATGCAAAATGGAGAAGAAAAAAGTTGTATTAGCATATTCCGGAGGTCTTGATACTTCCGTTGCAATTAAATGGTTACAAGAGAAGAATTATGATATTATCGCGCTTTGTTTAGACTTAGGGGAAGGTAAAGACTTAGCATTTGTAAAAGAAAAGGCACTTTCAGTAGGTGCAATTAAATCATATATGATTGATGTTCAAGAAGAATTTGCAAACGAATATGCATTGATGGCGATGCAAGCACACACATTATACGAAGGGAAATACCCTCTTGTCTCTGCATTATCTCGTCCGCTTATTGCGAAGAAATTAGTAGAAATCGCAGAACAAGAAGGCGCAACTGCAGTTGCACACGGATGTACAGGGAAAGGAAATGATCAAGTTCGTTTTGAAGTTTCTATTCAAGCATTAAATCCTTACTTAGAAGTGATTGCACCTGTACGTGAATGGAAGTGGTCACGTGAAGAAGAAATTGCCTATGCAAAAGAAAACGATGTACCAATTCCGATTAATTTAGATAGCCCGTTTTCAATCGATCAAAACTTATGGGGACGCAGCAACGAATGTGGAATTTTAGAAGATCCATGGGCAGCGCCGCCAGAAGATGCATATGAGATGACATTGGCATTAGAAGATACACCGAATAAACCAGAGTTTGTAGAAATCGGATTTGAAGCAGGCGTACCGACTACTTTAAATGGCACTGCATATTCACTTGCAGAATTAATTAAAACGTTAAATGCGCTTGCTGGAAAACACGGCGTTGGACGTATTGATCACGTAGAAAATCGTCTTGTCGGTATTAAATCTCGTGAAGTATACGAATGCCCAGCAGCAATGACGTTAATCACTGCGCATAAAGAGTTGGAAGATTTAACACACGTAAAAGAAGTAGCACATTTTAAACCAGTGATTGAACAGAAAATAACAGAACTTATTTATAATGGTTTATGGTTCTCGCCTTTAAAACAAGCGCTTCATGCATTTTTACAAGAAACGCAAAAGAATGTAACAGGTACAGTGCGTGTGAAATTATTTAAAGGTCATGCGATTGTAGAAGGACGTAAATCTGAATACTCTTTATACGATGAAAAATTAGCAACATATACTGCTCAAGATGAATTTAATCATGATGCAGCAGTTGGATTCATTTCATTATTCGGTTTACCGACGAAAGTATACAGCCAAGTGAATCAAAAGAAGGTGGAAGCGTGAGCAAACTTTGGGGCGGACGTTTTACAGAAGAAGCGGAAGCATGGGTTGAAGAGTTCGGAGCATCCATCTCCTTCGATCAACAATTAGTAAATCAAGATATAAATGGGAGTATGGCACACGTAACGATGCTAGCAAAGCAAGGCATCGTTACGCAAGAAGAAGCAGAGAAAATAAAGATAGGTCTTCAATATTTATTGAAAGAAGCAAAAGAGAATAAGCTACAATTTTCAGTAGAAGCAGAAGATATTCATTTAAACATCGAAAAAATGTTAATTGAACAAATTGGCGAAGTAGGAGGAAAACTTCACACTGGCCGAAGTCGTAATGATCAAGTAGCGACAGATATGCATTTGTATTTAAAAGAAAAGGTAGAACATATTATAAAAGCTACAAAGCAATTGCAAACTGTTCTTGTTCATCAAGCAGAAAATAATATTGAAACCATTATGCCTGGCTATACGCATTTGCAACGTGCTCAGCCGATTTCATTTGCTCATCATATTCTCGCTTACTTTTGGATGTTAGAGCGTGATGTGAATCGTTATGAAGATTCGTTAAAACGTATTAACATTTCGCCATTAGGAGCAGGAGCGTTAGCTGGAACGACATTCCCCATTGACCGAGAGTATAGTGCGGAGCTTCTTGGATTTAATGGAATCTATGAAAATAGTTTAGATGCAGTAAGCGATCGTGATTTCATACTGGAGTTCCTAAGTAACTCCTCTATGCTTATGATGCACTTATCACGCTTTTGCGAAGAACTTATTTTATGGAGTAGCCAAGAGTTTCAATTTATTGAAATGAGCGATCAATATGCAACGGGAAGCAGCATTATGCCGCAAAAGAAAAACCCGGATATGGCGGAACTAATCCGTGGTAAAACAGGCAGAGTATACGGTAATTTATTCAGTTTACTCACAGTAATGAAAGGATTACCGCTCGCTTACAATAAAGACTTACAAGAAGATAAAGAAGGAATGTTTGATACAGTTAAAACAGTAGAAGGATGCCTTCATATTATGGCGGGCATGCTTGAAACGATGACTGTAAACAAAGAAAAAATGGGGCAAGCTGTGACGCAAGATTTCTCCAACGCAACAGAAATTGCTGACTATTTAGCGAACAAAGGACTACCATTCCGTCAAGCTCATGAAATTGTTGGAAAGTTAGTGCTATATTGCACACAAAAAGGAATTTATTTATTAGATGTCTCTCTTGAAACATATAAAGAAATGAGCTCCTTATTTGAAGAAGATTTGTATGAAGTGCTGTCACCATATGCAGCTGTAAAGCGTCGTAACAGTGCTGGCGGGACTGGGTTTGAACAAATCAAAAACGCTTTGGAGAAGGCGAAGGGGTTAACGAAAGAAGTTATTAAGAGTTGAGTTGGGAAGTACGCCAGTCTATTAAAGTCTGGCGTACTTTATTTTTTACTAGCATTTAAGTTAAAATGTAGTAAAAAATAACAATTTAGGGGAAGTCTATGAAAAAAATAGTGTTGATCATTGTACTGTTAATTAGCTTAATTGCAAATGCTAAAGTGTTTCTTTTGGACAAATATATGTATGTTGGTGAAAAAGAAAAGCGAGAAGAAGCGGTTATCGCAACGATGTGGCATTTACAAGATAAAGGATATAAAGAAAGTGATATTTTATATATAAAACCGGCCTTTTATAGCAAAATGGATTCGTATGGTATGAATGTACAGTTTAAAGATGAACCAAATGAATCATATACATATAGAGTTTTAAAAGATGCGAAAACAAATAAACTAACTGTACACCAAGATAGCAATGAGTCTGGTGGTATGGGCGGGAAACATCAAGAGCTTAAATAAAGAAAGAAAACGACTGATGGCATTCGCCTGCAGTCGTTTTCTTTTAATCATACTTATGTCGATCTTCCGTAATTCGAATATACTCAATATCCATCAAATCACGAAGTAATGCACCATTACTTAGTTCAACGCCGTGCTTCTCTTTAAAATGAGTGCGAATCGTATCTAGCATTTCAATTTCTTTGCCGTTCACATCTAAAATAATGCGTTCAGAATCATCCATATAGCATCCTCCTTTTTTACACATATATATTTTGTCCGTCTATTTCTAAAAAATGTATGTTAACGTAATGTTAGGAAATAAGAAAGGGATGGAAAATGAGACGTATTTATTTTATAGGGCTAATTTTGTACACATTCATTGTATTACATGTTGCATTCCCAAATATCTTTTCATTTAAGGATTTAGAAACAGTACACGTTGCGATATTTACTTTTGCTCTATTTGTAGTAGATTGTTTTATTTCTATATGGCTTTCGAAAAGAAAAGATATACAAGGCAAAAAAGAAATGGAACGGAAAAAGAGAAAACGTTCCTTTTGGATGATGACATACTGTTTGTCTTTAGTGCTTACTGCTGCTTTTTTTAGTGAACATATTCCATTAGAAAGAGTAAATATTGGATTTGGAGCATTCGTATTCGCATACTATTTTTTTATGCACTTTCTTCCTTATATGAAAGAAAAGCGAGGAGAAGAGGAAAATCCGCTTGTAGAAGAAGCGAAAGAACAAGAGCATAAGAGAATAGAAGGGGATATAAAGAAACTTGGAGAACAAAAGTGGTATTTAAAATCAAAAATCATATACGTTCTTTGCTTTATTACGCCGCCAATTGGTTATTTGTATGTTTTCTTATTTCGTAAAAAAATGATAGAAGGTGCAAAGCAAACGTACTTAACGATCGCGACGATTATGATGGCATTATGGTCTTTGAAGTTTCTTCCGCCTTATGTGTTGGCAATTACCGTTGTTGTCGTAGCGTGTCTTGTGTTTATAGTGAAGTTTATAAAATGAAAAACACCAAGCCTATGTGGACTTGGTGTTTTATCTATAAATTAAAGCTCACCTTGCTCTTCATCACCACGAACAACAAGGACATCGCATTTCGCATAGCGAATAATATGTTCAGAGACGCTACCAATTAGGAAACGCTCAACAGCATTTAAACCAGTCGCACCACACATAATTAAATCTACTTTATGGTTTGGAGCGATTTCTTTTGAAATTTTTGATTTAGGATTACCGAATTCTAATACAGTTTCAATTTTTTCAAGACCAGCTTCAAGCGCAGTTTTTTTGTAGTCTTCTAATAGGTCTTCTGCAAATAGATTTGCACGTTCCGCAATTGCACGGCTATAGGCTTCTACTGCTGAGTATGCTTTTACATCAACGATATGAGCAATTGTTAATGTTGCATTGTTGCGCTTTGCGACTTGAATTGCTTTTTTAAAGGCTTTTTCTGCTTCTTTAGAACCATCCACCGCGATTAAAATATTTGTATATGTATTATTCATAGTAAATTCCTCCCAATCTGTTTTATAACTGTTTACAACTTAATTATAAAACAAATTTTGGTAACGTGCTTGCCAGAAACGTTACAGAATTTTGAAAACTCTGTTTCAATTCATTTTAGTTGTAATTGGAGCGAGAACTTGTTACATATGAAGTATAGCAATTTAAAAGGGGGCAGTTTTGTGAGACATGCGCTCATTACAGCCGGTACGAAAGGTTTAGGAAAGCAAGTAACAGAAAAGTTATTGGCTAAAGGCTATTCAGTAACAGTAACGTACCATAGCGATATCATGGCTATGGAAACGATGAAAGAAACATATAAAGATGTGGAAGAGCGTCTACAATTCGTGCAAGCAGATGTCACGAAAAAGGAAGATTTACATAAAATAGTAGAAGAAGCGATGAGCCGTTTTGGCAAAATTGACTTTTTAATTAATAATGCTGGTCCATATGTATTTGAACGAAAAAAGTTAGTTGATTATGAAGAAGATGAATGGAATGAAATGATTCAGGGAAATTTAACAGCGGTATTTCATTTATTAAAACTTGTCGTTCCGGTCATGAGAAAACAGAACTTTGGCCGTATTATTAATTACGGATTTCAAGGGGCGGATAGTGCACCGGGATGGATTTATCGTTCAGCTTTTGCCGCAGCGAAAGTAGGACTTGTTTCATTAACGAAAACAGTTGCTTATGAAGAAGCGGAGTATGGTATCACTGCGAACATGGTATGTCCTGGTGATATTATTGGCGATATGAAAGAGGCAACTATTCAAGAAGCACGTCAGCTGAAAGAGCATAACACACCGATTGGTAGATCTGGAACAGGTGAAGATATTGCAAGAACCATTTCGTTTTTATGTGAGGACGATTCCGATATGATTACCGGTACAATTATTGAAGTGACTGGTGCAGTGGATGTTATTCATAGACATCGATAGAATAAAATAAGATGAAGTTTCGAATAATTGGACAGTTTATCCATTGTGCTGAGAGGTGCGGATAATACTGTCCTTTAATATAAAATTAAATCTATCGGAAAACTCGTGTTATTTTTTTGTCAAATATTGAGATATTATGTTAAAATATAAGAGCGTAGAAAGCGCTTTAAAAAATGATTCAGGGGTCATTTCATAACTCAAGGGGGAACTAATCATGCGTATCGGTATTCCAACAGAAATTAAGAACAATGAAAACCGTGTGGCAATGACGCCAGCGGGAGCAGTACATTTAGTACAAAATGGTCACGAAGTGTTTGTTCAAAAAGGAGCAGGTTTAGGATCTGGCTTTACAGATGAAGAATACGTACAAGCGGGTGCGAAACTTGTAGAAACTGCTGAAGAAGCATGGAATCAAGATATGGTTATGAAGGTAAAAGAGCCAGTAGCAAGTGAATACGGCTATTTCCGTGAAGGCTTAATCTTATTCACATACTTACACTTAGCTCCAGAACCAGAATTAACGAAAGCATTAATCGATAACAAAGTTGCATCAATCGCATACGAAACAGTACAATTAGACAATCGTTCTTTACCATTACTTGCACCTATGAGTGAAGTGGCTGGTCGTATGTCTGCACAAATCGGTGCACAATTCCTTGAGAAAAACAAAGGCGGTAAAGGTATTTTACTTGCAGGCGTTCCAGGGGTAAAACGCGGCAAAGTAACAATCATCGGCGGTGGTCAAGCTGGTACAAACGCAGCTAAGATTGCAGTAGGTTTAGGTGCAGATGTAACAATCATTGACTTAAGTGCAGAACGTCTTCGTCAATTAGATGATATTTTCGGTAACCAAGTAAAAACATTAATGTCTAATCCATACAACATTGCAGAAGCTGTTAAAGAATCTGACCTTGTTATTGGAGCGGTATTAATTCCGGGTGCAAAAGCGCCAAAACTTGTAACTGAAGAAATGATTCAATCAATGGAACCAGGTTCTGTCGTTGTAGATATCGCGATTGACCAAGGTGGTATTTTCGAAACAACTGATCGTATTACAACTCATGACAACCCAACTTACGAAAAACATGGCGTTGTTCATTATGCAGTTGCTAATATGCCAGGTGCAGTTCCACGTACGTCAACTCTTGCATTAACAAACGTAACAGTACCATATGCAGTACAAATTGCTAACAAGGGCTACAAAGAAGCTTGCTTAGGCAACACTGCATTATTAAAAGGTATTAACACATTAGATGGTTATGTAACATTCGAAGCAGTTGCGGAAGCTCACGGCTTACAATACGCTGATGCAAAAGAGCTTCTTGAAAAAGCTCCTGCTTTATCATAATAGAAATACATTTGAGACCTTCCTTTTCGTGAGGAGGGTCTTTTTTATATGGAGAAATAACATGTGAATAATTGTTATTTATTGGTGTAAAAAAATTTTTATTATGATAATTTAGAATTATATAATAAAAAGAGGGGATTCGATGGGGAGCAAAAAGAGGAAGAAAAAACAGGCAAAGAGACAAAGGTATATAAAGAAAAAACAGGAACAGAACATACCTTTTTCACAAAAAGTAGTCATTACGATAGAGAAAACATTTCGGTATATTTGTATGTTCTTGTATGTGATTTTTTGCTTGTATTTATGTGGGATATTTAAAAGTTTGGGGATAACCCCCAATGTTATTGAAAGTACCTTAGGCGTTCTACTTGTTATGGTAGAAGGAATCTTATTCTTTATATTATTTGATAAAGTATGGCCTAGTCATGAAAGTAAAAAAGATAGAAAAAGAAGCAAAAAATCTTCATACGCTTCAAGCTCATCAGGTGGATTCGGTGACTACAGTAGCAATGACTGTAGTAGCTCAAGTGATGGTGGAGGAGATTGCGGAGGTGGTGGAGATTAAGTTAGTTTTTTAGAAGAACGACTAATGAAAGGATGGGACGAAAGATGGAGACTGTGAACTTAATAGAATTAACAAAGGATATTAAAGATCAACATAAAAACTTCGTCGTTTCAAATATAAACAGTCATTGCTTACGAATCGCTGTATTTACTGGTGAATATGATTGGCACTATCATTCTAATTCGGATGAATTATTTATTGTGCTAGAGGGAGAGTTACTTATTGATTTTGAAGATGGAGAAACGGCGGTTTTAAAGCCAAATGATTCTATTTTAATTCCAGCATGTACGATTCATAGAACGAGAGCATTAAAGAGAACGGTAAATCTTTGTTTTGAACATATAGAGGCTGATACGATTATAGTGGAGCAATTATGAAAAAATTATCTGTAGCCGAGTATAGAAAAGTTCTTCCGGTTTTAGAAGGTAATACAAGAACGATGACATTTGCTTATGCGGTATGTGATCAAGTGGTAGATGGTGAGGTTTTTGTAAACGGGCAATTAACAGCAGGATTAATTATTACAGCTAACGGTATCTATTATTTATTTGGTGATACTGATGATCAAAATTATAACGAAGAGTTATTTTCATATTTAAAAACGGCTATTGAAAAAACAGAGAAGAGATTTACACTCTTTACTTCAAGTGAAGAGTGGGAAATGATGTTAGAAGAGCGTTTTAGTAATACACTTCGGAACATCCCGCGAATGAAATTTCAAAGGGTAACCTTTGAGGAGAGAAAACGAGATTTTAACAAAAATACATATGAAGTGAAGCGTATTGATAGAAGAGATATAGAGCGAAGCAGTGAATTTAAAGAGGAGTACTATAAAGAATATTGGGGATCAAAAGAAACGTTTTTGAATAGTGGTTTTGGATTTTGTATAGAACAAGATGGGATAATTGTAGCTGAATGTGTCTCAATATTTAGCGGGAATGGTTATGCTGAAATAGATATTGCAACACATGAAGCGTATCAAGGGAAAGGATTAGCTCAAGCTGTTGCAACACGGTTCATTGAACATTGCATGCAAAATGATATTATACCGAGCTGGGATTGTTATGTAGACAATATTCCTTCGCGAAAATTAGCTAGTAAATTAAGTTTTTATCATCCAATAGAATATAGTTTGTTTGTACGTAAGAAAACGGGGGAAGAAAAATGAATGTAGAATTAACGAGATTTAAAGTTAAGCCTGGTAAGAGTCATCGAGTAGATGAATGGATGCAACTTCTTAATGACAATATGAAAGAAGTACTTTTGACATTAAACGACGAAAAGATGTATGTTGAGACAATTTTCCGGGAAATAAGAGATGGAGAAGAGTACTTATATTGGTATTCTGTGCAAGGAGAAGGCGGGGCTCTTGTCGAAAATTCTCATTATGAAATCGATAAAAAGCACTTAGCGTTTTGGTATGAATGTATCGATGAAGAAGCACCGTCTATTGATATGAAAACAGAAGTTGTTATGATTCAAGATGTTGTGAAGGAAGCGATGAAATAATAGAATAGTATTTCAGAGAAAAGCGCATCAAAATGGATGTGCTTTTTATTATGAAAAAATTGATAAAAGCTATATTTGGATATCTTTAAGTGAAAATAAGGAGGGATATCGAGAATATTTTAGGATAAACTATAAAGTGAAACTTTAATCAGTGGGGGGCATCCCCCACTGATTATCAGCCCTCACCAATCGGGCTTTTACGGGCAGTTCGACCCCAACCTAACTTCTTTGCTTCCGCTGAGTTTTGATGTGGGGTCTTACTGCCCGTTAATGCGGGATAAAGAAATAAAAAACACAAAACCAAAAAACTTACCAATATAAGGTGTATTCGTAACAGGAAAAACAGAGGATTTACAAAGTTTACAAGGGTCACCGTATATTAAGGCTGCTGTAAGAGGTGTAACAGTTGAGAAATATTGATTACAAGTAATTAATGTGAATAATCAGAAAATTTATGTTATAATATGGGAAAAGGAGGTTTATATGAGGCAAATACATGGAGCAATTTATATTTACATAACAATGTTTTTCGTGGCGGTATCCTATGGATTGGGGCACGTGTATTCGCATCCTATACTAACTTTTTTAAGCGGAGCATGTATGGCGTTTGCGCTTCTTGTCCACCTTTTCTCGGTTTGGATCGTGAAATTTCAATTAAATATTAGTGAAATAGAAGAAGGCACTTTTTGAGTGGCCTTCTTTTTTAGTAATATTGGCGAAGCCCTGGTAGCAATTTTTCAATTTCACATTCGGTTTCTTTACATATGGAAAGTGTACGTAGTCTGAAAAATAAGCTACGTAAGAAAGATTTTATATTTCCGTATAAAAATTCGTATGATTCAATATGTAGCGTGGATTTTTTTACTTGTAATTGAGCTACTAAATCATGAAGGGCTAATATGAGTACTTCTTCCTTTAGGTCATTTTGCAGCATTGCGACAATCGGATAAACGATACGTTCATCTTCTTCATATTTGTAGTAAATAGAATGAACACAAACTTTGTTTAATAAAGTTTGTAATATTTCTTCGTAATATAAAGTTTCCAGTTTAGGACTATTCACAAGCGCCTCAAATGTATCGGAAGCATGAGCGATACTATGTGCCCAGCCGTGGTCTTGGACATATCCACGGAAATCATGCTCGTTGTTCATATATAGAATTAATTGATCTTTTACAGTTAAAATATCATTCTGTGATAAGAAATTATGATTTGTATCTGCATCTATAATGAGGGCAATTAATAATGTTGTAAATGCTCGGGTAAATACGGCATCTTCGTCATCCGAATGAATCTTATACAATAAATATTTTTCACTAATGCTTTCTAATAATAATTTCTGTAAGTGTGTATGTGAAATGTAGTCTTTTTTGATGAGATGATAAAAAGTAGAGTAAATAAGTTTGTCTCTTAAATAGCTATCGGTAACACCGATGTGCTCAAGCATATTGGAACTTAAAGAATCAATGTTAATTGTGTTGTCCAGTATGTAATTATTATTACGAATTTCTTCTAACTGTTGTTGTAACATATAAACCTCCTATTTTAGAAAATTCTGTATTTTTATAATATAATAAGAGGAAGAAATAGACAATAAATAAGTGCATTTGAATGGAGGGGGCATTATGAAGAGAGCATTATTCTTTTTCATTAGTATTTTCTTTTTAGGAAGCTGTTCCATTTCGTATGTTACTTTTTCTAGCGAGAGCAAAAGTTGGACTGGACAATATAAAGGGCATATTAAGGATGACAGTGAAGATGGGATGTTTACGTTTCAATATAAGGGCGGGGATGGAAAGACAGAATTTAAAAACTTAGAGATTGCTATTAATGGAGCCTTTAGTACAATGACACAAACGTCAGAAGTTCATAGAGGAGCAAAGGTTGAAATGAAGTCTTTTTGTGTAAGTTGCGCGCCTATCTCTAAAGATGAACCAATAGAGATTGTGATTAAATGGGATGATAAGTATGAGGAGAAGATGGTGCTAAATTTGAAATAGCCTAGAGTAAGGAGTTAAAAATGAATAGGCATATGAAAATTGTTATGTTTTTAAGTGTATTTCTAGTCGTATTATCAGCGTGTGATACAAAACAAGTAGAGCAAGTAACGGTAAAAGAAGTACCTAAAGAAGGGTATATCATATTAAGAAATGACACGGTGTTTTTTGCCGATGATAAAACGTTTGAAACAAAAGTAGAGTTGCAACATTATATAGAACAACAAATGAATAAAGAGCATCCAGCACATATAGTCTTGAGCTTTAAGGACAAAGACACATATAAACAGTTAAAAACAGGGGATAAAATAAAAGTATGGTTTTCTCAAATACTTGAAAGTTATCCAGCAAAAATGATTGTAGAGAAATTTGAAATAGTAGGGAAATAGAAAAAGGCAGCACTCCCGCTGCCTTTTTTATTATTTTACAAATTGTAACTCTTTCGGGAATTTCGTTAAAATTTCTGATCCGTCTTTTGTGATGTAAATATCATCTTCAATACGAACGCCACCTACGTTTGGTACGTAAATACCAGGTTCGATTGTGAAGACCATACCTTCTTTTAATGGAGACTCGTTACCAGCTTTTACATCTGGATATTCGTGTACGCTAATTCCAAGTCCATGACCAAGTCGGTGCGGGAAGAAGTCTCCGTAACCTGCATCTGTGATAACAGAACGAGCAGCATTATCGATTGCGCCAAGTGTAACACCTGGTTTACATGCTTCAACTGCTTGTAGTTGTCCAGCAAGTACAGTGTTGTAAATACGAGTTTGCTCTTCAGAAATCTCACCGAATGCTACTGTACGTGTAATATCAGAGCAATAACCATCAATGATTACGCCTAAATCAAATAGTACGAAATCGCCGCGTTTCATTTTGTTTGCGCCAGGAATACCGTGTGGAAGAGCTGAGTTCGCACCTGCTAATACCATCGTATCAAATGACATTTTATGTATGCCTTTTGTTTTTAATTCGTGTTCAATAATTGCTAATACTTCTAGTTCACTACGATCTTCTTTAATTGCATTTACACCAACTTCAACAGCATAGTCCGCCATTTTAGCTGCTTCGCGTAAAATAGAAAGTTCTTTTTCATCTTTAATTAAACGAAGTTCGCGAACTTTCTCCTCAGCTGATTTGAAAGCTGCATTTGGGAATAATTTCGTTAATTCTTCGTAGCGCTCTACGTTTAAATGTTCTTTTTCAATTGCAACTGCATTTGCATTGATGCCGCGGTCTTTAATTGCTTTTGCAATCATATCCCATGGTCTGTCAGTATCAGTAAATCCGATAATTTCATGTGCCCAGCCAGCGTTACGTGCTTGACCTTCTTCCATTTTAGGGCAAATTAAAATAGGTTCTTTTTCTTGGAATACAAACATACCAAGTAATCTTTCGTGTGGTTCACAGTGGAAGTTTGTCATGTAGAAGACGTTTGGTGTAGAAGTTAAGAACGCAGCTTCTACGTTTTTTTCTTTTAGCCATTGCATTAAATTTTCTAATCTAGCATTCATCGATTGGCACCCCCGAGATATTTAATTACAAATATAACTTTAACTCGGAAGAAAGCGTTATGACAAGTAAATAGATGTTAGAAAAGACAGGGAATTGAAAAATCATGTAGAATACAAAGTGAGAATGTGAACAGGGGAGGAATGTAATAATGAAAGTATCTTATCATGGACATTCAGTTGTGAAAATTGAGGCGAATGGAAAAGTTATTTTAATTGACCCGTTTTTAACAGGTAATCCGAAAACAGATTTAAAAACTGAAGATGTAAAAGTGGATGCAATTCTTTTATCGCATGGACACGGTGATCATGTTGGAGATACAGTAGAACTTGCGAAGAAAAATAATGCAGTTGTTGTAGCGCCATTTGAACTAGCAACATTTTTAAGTTGGCAAGGTGTAAATACACACCCGATGCATATTGGTGGTTCACATGAATTTGACTTCGGAAAAGTGAAGTTTACACAAGCATTCCACGGCTCTAGTTATATTGATGAAGAAAATAAGACGATTACATATACAGGTATGCCAGCAGGTATTTTATTTACAGCAGAAGAGAAAACTGTATACCACGCAGGAGATACTGCACTATTCTCTGATATGAAGTTAATTGGGGAATTAAATAAAGTTGATCTAGCATTTTTACCAATTGGTGATAATTTCACAATGGGACCAGAAGATGCTGTACTAGCGGCAAAATGGATTAATGCGAAAACTGTTGTACCGATGCATTACAATACGTTCCCAGTTATTGAACAAGATCCATATCAATTTGTAGAAAAGCTACAAAATTGTACAGGGAAAGTATTAGAAGCTGGAGAAAGTATTACACTATAGAAAAGAAACCCTTCATTTGAAAAGAAAAGTGAAGGGTTTTTTACGTGTGTAGGACAGCTTTTAATGCTTGTATTTGTTTTGGTGATTCTTTTCTTTTGGTACGTGGTTGTTCAGGTGTTTCATTCAATTCCATTGCAACTTTTTTCCCATCTACGAAAGCTAAAAATACAGCACCTACAACCTCTAAAAATTTTTTCATCATGTGTTCGCTCCTTTGTTTTATTTCTTGTCTTAATTGTATAGGCAATTAAGTGGACGAACTATCGAATGAGATGACAATAGCATTACATTGTTGTAATAGAATGACTGGTGGAATGTAAGAGTCATTTTGTTATAAAAAAAATAGTACAGGTATGCAAAGAGAGAGTGTAACAGTTTTGAAAATATAGTATACTGAAAGTACAACACATGAAGAATTTAGGGAAAAGAAAGTATGGTGAAACCATTTGGCTACCAAGCATAACCAAATTTTAGAACATATTAATAGCCTGCCAGTAGGCCATAAAATTTCTGTAAGACAAATTGCGAAAGATTTGAGTGTAAGTGAAGGGACCGCTTACCGTGCAATTAAAGATGCAGAAAATAAAGGATATGTTAGTACAATTGAACGTGTCGGAACAATTCGAATTGAACAAAAGAAGAAAGAGAATATCGAAAAACTGACATATGCAGAAGTCGTTAACATTGTCGACGGTCAAGTACTTGGGGGCAGAGAAGGACTACATAAAACATTAAATAAATTCGTAATCGGAGCTATGAAGTTAGAAGCGATGATGCGCTATACAGAAGCTGGGAATTTACTCATTATTGGTAACCGTACCAATGCACATGAATTAGCGCTAGAAACTGGAGCCGCTGTATTAATTACGGGCGGCTTTGATACGGAAGATCATGTGAAGAAATTAGCAGACGAATTAAAGCTGCCGATCATTTCAAGTAGCTACGATACATTTACGGTCGCAACGTTAATTAATCGTGCAATTTATGACCAACTTATTAAGAAAGAAATTGTACTCGTTGAAGATATTTTAACGCCAATTGAAGAAACGTTATATTTAAAGCCGAGTGATACAGTACAGCAATGGCATGCATATAACGAAGAGACAATGCACGGAAGATATCCAATTGTCGATGAAAGTAACAAAGTACTAGGAATCGTAACTTCAAAAGATATGATCGGAGTAGCGAAAGAAACACCAATTGATAAAGTAATGACAAAACACCCAATTACAGTGAACGGTAAAATGTCTGTCGCAGCTGCGGCACGTATGATGGTGTGGGAAGGAATTGAATTACTTCCTGTCGTTGAGGAAGGAAACAAACTGCAAGGTATTATTAGCCGTCAAGATGTACTTCAGGCACTGCAAATGATTCAACGTCAGCCACAAGTTGGAGAAACCATTGATGATATTGTAACGAATCAATTTATGACACCAAAAGAAGCGAAGAATGAGCATCTATATCAATTTTCGGTGACGCCGCAAATGACGAACTCAATCGGGACGTTATCGTACGGTGTATTTGCAACAATTGTGACAGAAGCGACAAATCGCGTCATTCGTGCGCAAAAGAAAAGCGATTTAATTGTTGAAAACTTAACGATTTATTTCGTAAAGCCGGTTCAAATTGATAATGTTGTATCTGTTCATCCGAAAGTATTAGAAATTGGACGTAAATTTGGTAAGGTCGATGTAGAGGTGCATCATGAAGGTAATGTTGTTGGAAAAGCATTACTTATGGTTCAGTTAATCGATAAATAAAAAGATGGAACAAATCGTTTTGATTTGTTCCATCTTTTTTTGTTGTTTTAAATTTGAAAGGCATGATTTTAGATGGGAGTTTTAGTGAAATATGTATGGGATGGAGTGGAAAAGTAATGTGAGAAAAGACGGAATAATAATTCAATTCAGTTGTATATTGTGTTATGATTATATTGTAAGAAAATGGAATCGTGAGAGGTGGTATGCATTATGTCGTCAGCCGTACTCTTTTTTGGTAGTATCGCACTATTTTACTTTCTTGTGATGATACCGATTCAATATTTATATTTACAAGGTTTACATGAAAAAAAGGAAAAGACAGGATTATCTCAGCGAGAGCTATATGAAAAAATGTCTTTTGGAGAAGAACAATTACATTTTCACGTACAAGGGAACCCATTTAATATACCATCTGCGTTTGTTGCGTATATGATTTTGAAAGTTAAGGGACGTAAAAAAGCATCACAATATTGATGCTTTTTTACGTTGCTTCATAGACTTCAGCTTCTTTAACTGCTAATGGCAAGAAATGTTTGTATTGGCGAAACCCGTTAAATACACTTGCACTACCAAATAGAACGAATAAAACACCAACGATAATACGAGCGGTTGAAAGTTCTAAAAAGAATTGGTTTATCCCGAAAAATAAAACGAATGAACCGAGTGCCATTGCGGATTTTCCTGAGAGCCAACCTTTCTCCATTGGGCGGTTTGTACGAAAGTATTTTGTTTTGTAAAAGAGGTACAACATAAATGAGACGATAATACAGAAGACTAATACTGGCATAATGAACACTCCCATCGCTTTGTGAAAAATAATAGAAAAGAAAAAGAAATATCTAAACTTTCTAACTTTTATTATAAAGCAATTGTTCGCATGTATGAAATACTTTCCGTTATAATGGAGGATAAAGTGAAGAAGTTGATTAAAAAGGAGATTATACATATGCATGAGCAAATTTTAGGAGCAATTAAAGAGTTTGATACAATTATTATTCATCGCCACGTGCGTCCGGATCCAGATGCGTTAGGTTCACAGGGGGGTCTTGGTACAATTCTACAAGAATCGTTTCCAGAGAAAAATATTTATACGGTTGGGTACAATGAACCGTCACTAGCATACTTACGAGTAATGGATGATATTGAAGATAGTGTATACGAAAATGCGCTTGTTATTGTTTGTGATACTGCGAATCAAGAACGTGTTGACGATCAACGCTATACAAAAGGGAAGATGTTAATTAAAATTGATCATCATCCAAATGAAGATCCATATGGAGATATTACGTGGGTAGATACGACAGCGAGTTCTACAAGTGAAATGATTTATGAGTTTTATAACTATGGAAAAGATAAAGGATTAAAAATAACAAAAGAAGCAGCCCGCCTTATTTTAGCAGGAATTGTTGGAGATACAGGTCGTTTCTTATTCCCGAATACGACAGCAAAAACACTTCGTTACGTAAGTGAGCTTGTTGACATGGGTGTGAAATTCACAGATTTATACAATGAGATGTATAAGACAAAAGAAAAAATTGCTCGTTTAAACGGTTATATTTTACAAAACTTTACGATGGTAGAAGAAGGAGCAGCTTACATTAAATTAACGAAAGAAGTATTAGAAGAGTTTGATGTACTTCCTTCTGAAGCATCTGGTGTTGTTGGAGCGCTTGGCAATATTGATGGATTAAAGGCGTGGGTTCTATTTTTAGAGGAAGACGACGTAATTCGTGTTCGTCTTCGTTCAAAAGGACCAGTTATAAACAAATTAGCAATGCAATATAACGGCGGGGGGCATCCGATGGCTTCTGGTGCGAAGGCATCTTCTTGGGAAGAAGCGGATCGTCTTTTTGCTGATTTACGTGAGATTTGTAAATAAGAGACTATATGTTAGAACGAAAAGAAGGAGCGGCGCTAAAGCCCTCCTTCTTTATTTTTCTTTCTCTATAGTAATGCTAATTTCAAGCACTGTATCAAAAGATATTGTATCGACTTTAAAACGGTATAGCCGATCGTAATGTTTGTACGTTTTATTTTCGATTACCTTTTTAAGTAGGTCTTTATTTTTTGCGATACTTTGAATGTTTTTCGTTAAAAGATGTTGGAGGTCATTATGGATAGATGTAGTCATATTTTCGAGTGTGAGATTGTCTAAATCGTATTTTTCTCGATTGATAAGTTTTATTTTAATCTCTTGAATGGTTAAGAGCCGTTTATTTTCAGTGTTCAATTTTTCTTGATCTTCGAGAAGGACGTGGAGCTTTGCTTCTTGTTTTTCTATAATTTCTCTTTGTTCTGCTATTTTACTAGCTTGTTCTTCTTGAAAAACACCGTATATGTACAAAAAAATAAACCAGCTCAACACGCCTCCAACAGCAGCCCCAGCTAATACTAAGTACCATCTTTTTGCTGTATTGGCACTTGGTACTCTCATACATGTTCCTGCGTTAGCCATTTAATAATAATGAGACCTGTTTGCATACCACCAGTTGCGAAAAAAATAAGGAGAATTTGCTTTACGATATCTTTCATATCTCCGCCAAAGAAACTTCTTTCAAAGCTATAAAAGGTATCGAATGTTCCGCCGATTGCTGCAACGAGTGCCCAAATTCTTAAATTTTGGGCGAATTGATTAATGTAAGTTAGAGCTGGTTTTCCGATAAGAAACGCACCAAATCCACCAATTAATGAACCGCCAAGTATAACCCCAAAGGCAATAAAATAACTAATAATAAGCAGAGAGAAAAAAGTATGTTCTCTTACATCCATCGTCATTCCCCTTTCTTCTTCATATATATGGACAAAGTATAAGAAGTATGTTTTGATTTCCGCTTTCCTCATCACCTATAATAAAAGTAGTCAAATAGGTAAAGAGAGGGTACAACAGTGAAGTTTGTGCATTTACAATGTCAAACCGTTTTTAGTTTATTAAAAAGTGCTTGTAAAATTGATGAGCTTGTAGTCAGGGCGAAAGAACTCGGTTTTTCATCGCTGGCTATTACGGATGAAAATGTTATGTATGGCGTTATTCCGTTTTATAAAGCATGTAAGAAACATGGTATACAGCCTGTTATTGGATTAACCGCTTCTATTTTTAGTGAAGAAGAAGAAAGGTCTTATCCGCTTGTATTACTTGCTGAGAATGAAATAGGCTACCAAAATTTATTAAAGATTTCTAGCAGTATTATGACAAAGTCCAAAGAAGGTATTCCTAAGAAGTGGCTTGCGCATTATGCGAAAGGATTAATTGCAATTTCACCAGGTAAAGATGGCGAAATTGAGCAATTATTACTAGAAGACAATGAGAGTCAGGCTGAAGAAGTAGCTCGCACGTATCAAAATATGTTTGGCCATTTTTATATGAGTTTGCAGCATCATGCGATTCAAGATGAGTTGCTTTTACAAGAGAAACTACCTGAATTTATTAGTAGGGTTAATATTCCAGTCGTTGCAACAAACGATGTGCGCTATATCAATCAAAGTGACGCGCTTGTTCACGAATGTTTACTATCTGTTGAAAGTGGAACGAAAATGACTGATCCAGATAGGCCGAGGCTGAAAACAGATCAGTATTATTTAAAGTCATCGGATGAAATGGAAGCACTATTTTCCCACGCGCCGGAAGCAATCCAAAATACAATAAAAATTGCAGAGCGTTGCCAAGTAGAAATACCGTTCCATGTAAATCAACTTCCGAAATTTCCTGTTCCGTCTAATGAAACGAGTGATATATATTTGCGTCGTGTTTGTGAAGAAGGTTTGCGGAAACGATATGGTGAACCGAAAGAAGTGCATATAAAGCGTTTGGATCATGAATTAAATGTTATTTCTCGTATGGGATTTAGTGATTATTTCCTCATCGTATGGGATTTTATGAAGTATGCACATGAAAATCATATTCTAACAGGACCAGGTCGTGGATCGGCAGCTGGTTCACTCGTTTCATACGTATTAGAAATTACAGATATTGATCCAATTGAATACGATCTATTATTTGAAAGGTTTTTAAATCCTGAACGTGTGACGCTTCCCGATATTGATATTGATTTTCCAGACGTAAGACGTGATGAGATGATTCGCTATGTGAAAGATAAATACGGTCAGCTCCGTGTTGCGCAAATTGTAACGTTTGGTACGCTTGCAGCAAAAGCGGCAATTAGAGACATTGCCCGCGTAATGGGGCTTCCGCCGCGAGATATTGATATATTTTCAAAACTTATCCCATCAAAGCTTGGTATAACGTTAAAAGATGCATATGAAGAATCACAATCACTTCGTGAGTTTATACAAGGGAATCTTCTGCATGAGCGTGTATTTGAAATCGCAAAACGTGTAGAAGGTTTACCACGTCATACGTCTATTCATGCGGCTGGTGTTATTATGAGTCAAGAACCGCTAACAGGAAGTGTAGCAATTCAAGAAGGACATAACGATGTTTATGTTACGCAATATCCAGCCGATGCGCTAGAAGAACTTGGTTTGCTTAAGATGGACTTTTTAGGATTACGTAATTTAACGTTACTTGAAAATATTATAAAATTTATCGCGAACAAAACAGGGAAAGAAATCGATATAAGAAACTTACCTCTTCAAGATGAAAAGACGTTCCAATTATTAGGGAGAGGGGATACAACAGGTGTATTCCAGCTTGAGTCGGGTGGTATGCGAAATGTACTTCGCGGGTTAAAACCGAATGAGTTTGAAGATATCGTAGCTGTTAACTCGTTATACAGACCAGGACCGATGGAACAGATACCGACTTTTATTGAATCGAAACATGGAAAAAGAAAAATTGAATATTTACATCCGGATTTAAAGCCAATTTTAGAAAGAACATACGGCGTCATTGTATACCAAGAACAAATTATGCAAATTGCATCGAAGTTAGCTGGTTTTTCGCTCGGAGAAGCAGATTTACTGCGCCGTGCGGTGAGTAAAAAAAATCGTGATATTTTAGATCAGGAACGTAAGCATTTCGTCCAAGGATGTTTGCGAAATGGTTATGATGAGACATCCGCAGAGAAAATTTATGATTTAATTGTAAGATTTGCGAATTACGGTTTTAACCGAAGTCACGCTGTAGCTTACAGTATGATCGGATATCAGCTTGCCTATTTGAAAGCGAATTATACGCTGGAATTTATGACGGCATTATTATCAAGCGCAATTGGAAATGAAGATAAGATTGTACAGTATATACGAGAAACGAAGCGGAAAGGTTTTCACGTTTTGCCACCGTCTCTTCAGAGGAGTGGCTACAACTTCCAAATAGAAGGGAATGCGATACGTTACAGTTTACTTTCGATCCGAAATATTGGAATGGCTACAGTGACGGCATTATTAGAAGAACGAGAGAAAAAAATGTTCGAAGATTTATTTGAATTTTGTCTTCGTATGCCGTCAAAGTTCGTAACGGAGCGTAATTTAGAAGCTTTCGTCTGGTCGGGATGTTTTGACGATTTTGGTGTTTCGAGAACGAATTTATGGAAAAGTATTAAAGGGGCGTTAGAGTACGCGAATCTCGCACGTGATTTAGGAGATGCTGTTCCAAAATCAAAATATGTACAAGGAGAAGAGTTATCTTTTATTGAACAACTAAATAAAGAGAAGGAAGCGCTTGGCTTTTATTTATCAAGTTATCCGACAGCGCAATATGTGAAGTTAGCAAAAGAATTAGAAATTCCATCTCTCGCTCAGGCGATGCGACACAAGAAAAAAGTACAAAGAGCTATTGTGTATATAACAAGTGTGAGAGTGATTCGTACGAAAAAGTTTCAAAAGATGGCATTTATTACATTCTGTGATCAAAATGATGAAATGGAAGCAGTCCTCTTCCCGGAAACGTATATACATTTCTCGGATAAGTTGCAAGAAGGAGCAATTGTTTTAGTTGACGGTACGATTGAGCTAAGAAATCATAAGCTGCAATGGATTGTAAATGGACTATATCCGCTAGAGGAAATGGATGTTTATGAAGAAAAGAAAGACGCATCTGTTTACGTGAAATTGCCGTCTCAGTATGAGAAAAAGCTTTTAAATCAGGTTACGAAAATATTGTTCGACTATTCAGGTTTTGCGAAAGTACTAATTTATTATGAAAAGGAACATAAAATGGTACAATTATCTCGGAGTTTATCGATTCATCCAAGTGAAGAATGTTTAGGAGCACTTCGTGAAATTGTCGGGGAAGAAAATGTAGTTGTGAAAATATAATGGACAATTTCCCTACACTTCGATTATTATAGTAGTAGTGTTCGTGGTCAGACCACTTGGAGAAGTTGATATCAGCAAGAATAATTTGAGGAGAGTGGATAGTTTGTCAACACTTCGTGAAGAAGCACTTCACATGCATAAAGTGCATCAAGGAAAATTAGAAACTGTATCAAAAGTAAAAGTAGAAAATGCAAAAGATTTAAGTCTTGCATATTCTCCAGGGGTTGCAGAACCTTGTAAAGAAATTTATGACGATAAAAGTAAGGTATATGAATATACGATGAAGGGAAATATGGTAGCAGTTGTGACAGACGGAACGGCTGTACTTGGTCTTGGTAACATTGGACCTGAAGCATCTCTTCCAGTAATGGAAGGTAAAGCTGTATTATTCAAGAGCTTTGCTGGTGTAGATGCATTCCCGATTGCCTTAAATACAAACGATGTAGATAAAATTGTTGAAACTGTAAAATTAATGGAGCCAACTTTTGGCGGCGTTAACTTAGAAGATATCGCAGCACCAAACTGCTTCATTATTGAAGAGCGTTTGAAAAAAGAAACAAATATTCCTATCTTCCATGATGATCAACACGGAACAGCTATCGTAACCGTAGCAGGTCTTGTAAATGCACTGAAATTAGTTGGAAAGAAAATGTCTGACATTAAAGTTGTCGCAAATGGCGCAGGTGCAGCAGGTATTGCAATTATTAAACTTTTATATCGCTATGGTGTACGCGACATTATTATGTGTGACCGTAAAGGGGCAATCTATGATGGTCGTCCTACAGGTATGAATCCGGTGAAGGATGAAGTTGCAAAATATACAAATAAGAATCGTATAGAAGGTTCTTTAGCTGATGTTGTACAAGGTGCGGACGTATTTATTGGTGTATCTGCAGAAGGTGCATTAACAGAAGAGATGGTTCGTACAATGAATGACAATGCGATTATTTTTGCAATGGCAAATCCAGTTCCAGAAATTATGCCAGAATTGGCAAAAGCAGCGGGCGCAGCTGTGGTTGGAACAGGTCGTTCTGACTTCCCGAACCAAGTAAATAATGTACTGGCGTTCCCTGGTATTTTCCGCGGTGCACTTGACGTACATGCGACACAAATTAACGAAGAAATGAAGATGGCAGCTGTACAGGCTATTGCTGAGCTTGTAGCAGAAGATGAGTTAAATGCAGACTATATCATTCCAGCACCATTTGACGCGCGTGTAGCGCCTCAAGTAGCGGCTTACGTTGCAAAAGCAGCAATGGAGACAGGAGTAGCTCGCCGTCAAGTAGATCCAAATGAGATCGCTGAAAAAACAAAACAATTAGCGCTGATTGGTAAAGAATAAGCGAGGAATTTCCATTGACATCATCAAATACAAAAGTATATCTCGAAATTGTAAAAAAAATCCGTTCCATTATGGAAGAGGATGGATTGGTAGCGGGGGATCGTTTGCCGTCTGAGCGCGAGTTAAGTTCACGCTTAAACGTAGGACGTTCCTCTGTAAGAGAAGCATTGCGTGCTTTAGAACTGGTAGGATTGATTGAAACGAGACGTGGTGAAGGGACGTTTATTCGAAACTTTTATGATAACGGTCTTGTACAATTAATTGCTCCGTTCTTATTGCAAGATGAGAAAACAATTCGTGATTTATTACAAACAAAACGATTGCTTGAGAAAGATATGATTCGAATTGTATGTAATTTACCGAAAGAAACGTTTTCTAAAGTACTAAGTAGATTACACCAAGTACTTGAAGAAAATGAAAGCTCAATCCCAACGCTTCATCAAACGTTCTTTAAAACACTTATTGAACAAGTCGATAATTATTTACTATATCGCATTTGGATGATCGTAAATGATTACGTAGCAACTCTTTCTTGTAAAGTTTCAAGAGATTCTATCGATATGTATAGAAAGCTTTATGCTACTTTGGAAGAAAAACAAGAAAATGATGCACTAAAAATTTACGATGAATTAGTAGAGAATATACAGTTTCACTCGTAATGTATAAAATTTGTCGAAATGACCATGACACGTTATGACAAACATTCTACCGCGTAGCGGTTAAAGTTAAACGTAAAGAGTGAGGTTATTAGACAGATTGAGAAGATAAGGCTAACATCAAACTTTGGTGTTAGCCCCATTTTCTTCTTACGCTAACCTTAGCTCTCAACGAAGGGGGTCAAATTGTGCTAAGAGATTTATTCGTGAAAAAGAAAAAGTACGCTGCAATACCTTCAGAACAAGTACGAAAAGATGTACCAGATGGCGTTATGACAAAATGTCCGGAATGTAAAAAAATCATGTATACGAAAGAACTTCTAAAAAATTTAAAAGTATGTGTGAATTGTGGATATCATCATCCTATGAATGCATGGGAACGTCTTGATAGTATATTGGACGAAGGGTCATTCCGTGAGTATGACAAAGAAATGGTTTCATTAAATCCACTCGAGTTTCCAGGTTATGAAGAGAAACTAGAGAGCGATCGTAAGAAGACTGAATTGAACGAAGCGGTTGTAACTGGTGAAGGAACAATTGATGACATGCTTGTTGTTGTTGCAGTAATGGATTCTCGTTTTCGAATGGGGAGCATGGGCTCTGTAGTAGGAGAAAAAATCGCCCGTGCGGTTGAAAAGGCGTACGACTTACAAGTTCCATTTATTATCTTTACTGCTTCGGGTGGTGCCCGTATGCAAGAAGGGATATTAAGTTTAATGCAAATGGCAAAAACAAGCGTAGCTTTGAAAAAGCATAGTAATGCAGGAGGGTTATTTATTTCTGTTATGACTCACCCAACGACGGGCGGGGTTTCAGCGAGTTTCGCTTCACTTGGTGATTATAATCTTGCAGAACCAGGTGCACTTATCGGATTTGCTGGTAGACGTGTAATTGAACAAACGGTGCGTGAGAAACTACCGGAAGATTTCCAAACGGCAGAATTCTTACTAGATCATGGTCAATTAGATGCGGTGGTGCATCGTGATGATATGAGAGAATCGCTTCGCAAGATTTTAGAAGTTCATCAAGGAGGGGAATTGGCTGTATGGCAGAGCTAGAATTTGAAAAACCAGTTGTTGAGCTAAGAAATAAGATTCGTGAACTGAAAGACTATACGAAAAACAGCCAGATGGACTTCAGTGAGGAGATTCGTATTTTGGAAGAAAAGCTAGAAAATTTAGAGGAAGATATATACGGCAATCTAAAAGTATGGGACCGTGTTCAAATTGCTCGTCATGCAGAACGACCGACAACGCTCGATTATATTGAGCACTTATTTACTGATTTTTTCGAATGTCATGGAGACCGTCTATTTGGCGATGATGCAGCGATTGTCGGCGGCATTGCGAAATATAAAGGGATGCCTGTAACTGTAATTGGGCATCAGCGCGGAAAAGATACGAAAGAAAATATTCGCCGTAACTTTGGAATGCCTCATCCAGAAGGATATCGAAAAGCACTGCGTCTCATGAAACAAGCGGAAAAGTTTAATCGTCCTATTATTTGTTTCATCGATACGAAGGGAGCTTATCCTGGTAAAGCAGCTGAAGAACGTGGACAAAGTGAAGCTATTGCCCGCAACCTATTTGAGATGGCAGGTTTAACGGTACCAGTTATTTGTATCGTTATCGGTGAAGGCGGTAGTGGTGGTGCGCTAGGTCTTGGAGTAGGAGATTACATTCATATGCTAGAAAATTCCACTTATTCTGTTATTACACCAGAGGGTGCAGCGGCAATTCTTTGGAAAGATGCAGGAAAAGCAAAGGAAGCTGCAGAAGCAATGAAAATTACAGCAGCAGATTTGAAAGAATTAGGTGTAATTGATGAAATTATTCCAGAGGCAAAAGGTGGAGCTCACCGTAATCTTTTAAAACAGTCAGAAAATATAGACTTAATGATTAGAAAAACTTTTGAACAATTAAACGGAATTTCGAAAGATGAATTAATCGAAAAACGTTATGAAAAATATATGAAAATTGGGCAAGTTTCGTTTTCAAACGCTTCCATTGGGATAAAATAAGAAAAGCGTGCGTTCCTCTTCGCGAATGCACGTTTTTATTATGAAAAGACACATCTTCTCCATTGTGTTTTTATATTTTTTCGTGTTATTTTATTATAAGGCAAATAATCTTTATGAGGTGAGTACAAATGAAACGTATTGGTGTATTAACAAGTGGTGGAGATTCACCTGGTATGAATGCTGCCATTCGTGCAGTTGTTCGTAAAGCGATTTTCCATGATATTGAAGTATATGGTATTTACCATGGATACGCTGGATTAATTTCTGGTCACATTGAAAAATTAGAACTTGGTTCTGTTGGCGATATTATCCACCGCGGTGGTACGAAATTATATACAGCAAGATGTCCTGAGTTTAAAGACCCAGAAGTACGACTAAAAGGTATCGAGCAATTAAAGAAACATGGTATCGAAGGACTTGTTGTTATTGGTGGAGATGGTTCTTACCAAGGCGCTAAAAAATTAACTGAACAAGGATTCCCATGTGTTGGTGTACCAGGTACAATCGACAATGATATCCCTGGAACAGACTTCACAATTGGTTTCGATACAGCTTTAAACACTGTTATTGATGCAATTGATAAAATCCGTGACACAGCTACATCTCATGAACGTACATATGTTATCGAAGTAATGGGACGTCACGCTGGTGATATCGCATTATGGGCTGGTTTAGCTGATGGTGCAGAAACAATCTTAATTCCAGAAGAAGAGTATGACATGGATGATGTTATCGCTCGTCTGAAGCGCGGTAGTGAACGTGGTAAAAAACACAGTATTATCGTTGTAGCTGAAGGTGTTGGAAGTGCAATTGACATCGGTAAGCACATTGAAGAAGCAACAAACTTTGATACTCGTGTAACTGTATTAGGTCACGTACAACGTGGCGGATCACCAAGTGCACAAGACCGTGTATTAGCAAGTCGTCTTGGCGCAAGAGCAGTTGAATTATTAATTGCTGGTAGAGGTGGACGTTGTGTAGGTATTCAAGATAACAAACTTGTTGATCATGATATTATCGAAGCGTTAGCTCAAAAGCATACAATCGATAAAGATATGTATCAATTATCTAAAGAATTATCCATCTAATCGGCGTAATGTCGGATATTTGGGAACGGTTTCATAATTTTCGGAGGTGCAATATGCGTAAAACTAAAATTGTATGTACAATAGGTCCTGCTAGTGAAAGTATTGAAAAATTAGAGCAATTAATTGAAGCAGGTATGAACGTTGCTCGTTTAAACTTCTCTCATGGTAGCCATGAAGAGCACGGAGCTCGTATTAAAAACATTCGTGAAGCTTCAAAGAAAACTGGTAAAACAGTTGGTATCTTACTTGATACAAAAGGTCCAGAAATCCGTACTCACGACTTCGTAGACGGACAAGCTGAGCTTGTAACAGGTGCAGAAGTAGTTCTTTCTACTGAGCAAGTATTAGGTACTGCAGAGAAGTTCTCTGTATCTTATGCTGGTCTTTATGACGATGTAGACCCAGGTTCTCGTATTCTAATCGATGACGGTCTTATCGAACTAGAAGTAATCGAAAAAGCTGATGGAAACATCCGTACAAAAGTTCTTAACAGCGGAACTGTAAAAAATAAAAAAGGTGTTAACGTACCAAACGTAAGCATTAAGCTTCCTGGTATCACTGAAAAAGACGTAAAAGATATCATCTTCGGTATCGAGCAAAAAGTTGATTTCATTGCAGCTTCATTCGTACGTAAAGCGTCTGACGTATTAGAAATCCGTGAATTATTAGAAGAGCATAACGCTCAATACATCCAAATCGTACCAAAAATCGAAAACCAAGAAGGTATCGACAATATCGATTCAATCTTAGAAGTTTCTGACGGTTTAATGGTAGCTCGTGGTGACATGGGTGTAGAAATTCCACCGGAAGAAGTACCGTTAGTACAAAAACGTCTAATTAAAAAATGTAACGTGTTAGGTAAACCAGTTATTACTGCGACACAAATGTTAGATTCTATGCAACGTAACCCACGTCCAACTCGTGCGGAAGCAAGTGACGTAGCTAACGCAATCTTCGATGGTACAGATGCAATCATGCTTTCAGGTGAAACAGCTGCTGGACAATACCCAGTAGAAGCAGTAACAATGATGGCTAACATTGCGGTACGCGTTGAAAAATCATTGCAATATGAAGATATGTTCAAAAAACGTATTAAAGAGTTCACTCCAACAATTACAGATGCAATTAGCCAATCTGTTGCACATACAGCACTTGCTCTTGATGTAGCTGCAATCGTAGCTCCAACAGAAAGTGGATATACTGCGAAAATGATCTCTAAATACCGTCCAAAATCTCCAATCGTAGCTGTAACATCTGACGAGCAAGTAGGACGTCGTCTTGCACTTGTTTGGGGTGTACAAGCATTTATGGCTGAGAAGCGCGCAGCTTCAACTGATGAAATGTTAGATACAGCAATTCAAACAGGTATGGATGCAGGTCTAATCGGACTTGGAGATACTGTAGTGATTACTGCTGGTGTTCCAGTTGCTGAAACTGGTACAACAAACTTAATGAAAATCCACGTTGTTGGTGAAGAAATTGCTAAAGGACAAGGAATCGGTCGTAAAGCTGCAAAAGGTAAAGTAGTTGTAGCGAAAACAGCTGCTGAAGCTGTAGCGAACGTAAACGAAGGTGATATCCTTGTTACAACAAGCACTGATAAAGATATGATTCCTGCAATCGAAAAAGCTGCAGCTTTAGTTGTAGAAGAAGGTGGCTTAACAAGCCATGCAGCTGTTGTAGGTGTATCAATCGGTATTCCTGTTATCGTTGGTGTAAACGGCGTAACAGCAACTTTAAAAAATGGCCAAGAAGTAACAGTTGATGCAGCACGCGGAATTGTTTATAATGGACATGCGGAAGTGCTATAAGTAATACGGAGAGAAGGATCGGAGTCCTTCTCTTTTTTTTACACAAAAACGAGATAGAATTAGCTTAAAGCGCCTAGAATTGCTTTTAAAAGCTGTTTGTTATGGGTTTTAATATGAAAGGGTATCTATATTTCATATGATGTATATAGGCATTGTGAGGGCGTTAAAAGTGAGATGTGAGAGAGGTGTAGAACTATGAAGTGGTTACTATTCTTGTTTATTTTAATACCGGCGATTGAGATTACGGTCTTAATTGGATCAAGTCATGTAATAGGTTTATGGTCTACGTTCGCTATGATTGTATTTACAGGTGTTGTAGGTGTGTATTTGGCGAAAAGACAAGGGTTTAAAGTGCTTGGAGAGATTCAATCTAAGTTGAATAGAGGGGAAATGCCAGGTGAGGCGGTACTAGATGGTATTTTTGTATTTGTAGGAGGTATTCTCTTAGTGCTTCCTGGGTATGTGACAGATATGCTAGGGTTTATCTGCGTGATCCCTATTACGAGAGCTTTATTGAAGCCGCTTGTTATGAAGTGGATGGAATGGAAATTTAGAAAGAATTCTACTATTATTATTCAGAAATAGCACTTAGATTGTAGAAATCTAAGTGCTATTTTTTGTCTTGTAAGAGGAGAGGGATTTTCTGATTGAAGCTTTGCTTTACCGCGCTATTTGTGGGGTGGAATTTCTATCTCGAAGCTGGGCTGCTCGTAAGTGTCTGATGTGGGGCGAATGATGAGTGGGGATGAACAAAACGTTCGCTTATTATATTTGCTATATAATTTTCGTTTGAACTCTTGCGTGTACTTCGATTAAACTTGTGATTTTTTAGTGCTATTAATTTAGATGAATAAGATGGAGGGAAACACTGCTAAATTAAAGTTTTGCTTTCTTATATAGAGGAACGATTGGTGTAAAAAATTCATATAAAAAGGCGGAGATTGTTAGTTGAAGTCTTATTTCATGCTATTTTGTATATTTATTCATTTACATAAAAAGTAATAAATGTAAATGATAATTATAAAATAAATAGAATAAATATGTAAAAACACCACGGAATATGCGTTTTTCATGCAAAAAAACAAGAGAATTATCTTTTTTGAGTGCAATTCTCTTGTTTTATGTAATGAGCATGAAAAATAAGTACAAGGAATAATCAGTAGGAATTTCCCACTGATTACATGTAAGTTTTTTGTTGTGTATGAATTAGAAACTGTTATTTTGAAGGTGAACCTTTAATATATTTCCACAAGTCATGGAAGACATTAGCTTTGTGTAATGTATTGAGTAGTACTAAGGTGACTGGACCGATGATTAATCCTAAAAACCCAAAAAGTTTAAAGCCGACAAATAGAGCGACGAGTGTTGCTAATGGATCGAGACCGATGTTAGATGAAAGTACTTTCGGCTCCATAATTTGTCTTTGGACAATCACGACGATGTATAAAATGAGAAGACCAATGGCGAATGCGGTATCGCCAGTGAAAAATACGTATATAACCCATGGAACAAAGACTGCGCCTGTTCCTAAATATGGTAGTAAATCTACAACTCCTGTAATAATCGCGATAGTAATGGCGTATGGTACGCGTAATATTAAAAGCCCAATTAGTACAATGACAGTTGTCATAGATACGAGTGTAAGTTGTGCTTTCACAAAACCAAACAAAGCTTTTCTTAAGTCGACAAAAATAGTTTTTCCATAGCCATGTACACGATTCGGTAGCAATTTTCTTGCTTTCTGAGCAAGACGGTGCCAATCGTAACTAATGAAGAAAGTGGCTAATAAAATGAATACAAGGACAGTTAAAGTTGTTGGCAGTGCACTAATGAAATTCGTTAACCCGCTTATAATAGCGGTTAAAAGTTCTTTCATTTGTGTTGTTGCCTCTGTTCCTAAGTTTTGAATGTTTTGTGTAATTGTATAGCGCTGTGGTTCTCCAAGATGATTAAATTTAGAGATTAAATCATCGTAGAGAGGCATAATATGATTAAGTGCAAATTGCTGAGCGAATGTAACGATATCTGGAAACTTTACTGTAACAAGTTGTAGTAAGTATGTTGTGGCAGATATTGCTTCAGTCACAAGATATGTAACAAGTCCAACGATAGCTCCAAATACGAGAATTAAGCTAACGAGTACTGCTAGTGCGCGAGGAAATTGTAGTTTTTGATTAAGGAAATTGACGACAGGATTAATCAAATAAGCAAATGCAAAAGCGATAATAAAAGGATAGATAAGCCCTGACATGTATAGTAATACATAGAACCCAGCTACCGTTGCTACAATGACAAATATGAGTCGCAATATCATATATAGTAAGTTTCGGTTCAAAGATGTATACCTCCCATTCCAATTTGGATTATCCTAATTCGTTCAACTTATAACGAGTGTGCCCCACTGATTAAAGTTTCACTTTACCCCGCATTAACGGGCAGTAAATCTCCTACCCGAAGTGCGGCTGGATCAAAGGAGTTAGATGGAGATAAACTGCCCGTAAAAGCCCGATTGGTTCAACTAATAATCAGTGGAAAATGCCCCACTGATTAAAGTTTCACTTTATGTTATAGTGGAATGATGGATTTTTCTTGCTTTTTCAGTATGTGAGTGACTGTGAAAGTTTGGTGTTGATGCTTCTACTATATGGTAAAAACTTCATTTTCTCTTCTTTTTATTTTACCTGTTTCTAATTAGAAAAGAAAGAAGAGACGCCCGTTTTTTAAAATGTATACACGCTTAAATTTTGATGGTGAAAGTCTCAGTTTGTCATTTTAAAATACATAAAAAATGAAGTGATTCATGTTGAATAGGCATCGATATAGCATGTATAACGATAGGTTTAAAGGTATTTTTGTTTGGAAATGAGTTCATTATTTTCAGAAAGGAAGTGCAAACATGATTAGTCAGTCAACGTTATTTTTATTCATACTACTTATTATAGGACTTATTGCTAAAAACCAATCGCTTACTGTGGCTATTGGTGTGTTATTTTTATTGAAGTTTACGTTTTTAGGAGATAAGGTCTTTCCTTATTTACAAACGAAAGGAATTAACCTAGGTGTAACGGTCATTACAATAGCGGTTCTCGTACCGATTGCGACGGGGGAAATAGGTTTTAAACAACTTGGAGAAGCGGCAAAATCTTATTATGCGTGGATTGCTTTAGCTTCAGGTGTAGCGGTCGCTTTGTTAGCGAAAGGCGGCGTACAATTGTTGACAACGGATCCTCACATTACAACTGCGCTTGTTTTTGGGACAATTATAGCGGTTGCGCTATTTAATGGGGTTGCTGTTGGTCCGTTAATTGGGGCTGGAATTGCCTATGCGGTTATGAGTATTATGCAAATGTTTAAATAAGGAATTTTATAGTAATATAAAATTTTTGAATTCTTTCTGTTCACAAAAGTCAGATAATTGTTTATAATAGGATTAGAAACTTTGAAAAGTTACATAACAGCAGAGACTTTACACCAGATAAAATAAAAACAACATAAAACAATTTTATAATGATATTGTTTTATGTTGTTTTTATCATAAAACTCTTCGGAATGTATTTTCCTCACTAACTTGTTGTTTTGAGCGTGAGGATTCGGGGAGACATTCACGCTCATGCTTTCCATGTAAACAATGGACAATAAGAGGGGAACATCGCAACAAATTTGCATGATCGTGCATTTTGCTTGCCTAAAGAGTGAACGGGCGTTCATAATTCATAAGGGGAGCAAATAGATATAAGGAGCAAGGTTGGGAGAATTTTCAGGAAAAGGAGAGAATGTCATGACTGTTATTCGAGGTTTAGAAGGGGTAGTAGCAACAACATCATCTGTGAGCTCTATTATTGATGATACATTAACTTATGTTGGGTATAATATTGATGATTTAGCTGAGAATGCTACGTTTGAAGAAGTAGTGTACTTATTATGGCACCGCAAGCTTCCTAATGAAAAAGAACTAGCAGAATTTAATGAAATTGTATCAGAATACTATAAAGTTCCAGGTGAGATTTTAACATATTTGAAACAAGTAGATTTAAAAATTGCACATCCGATGTCTGTTTTACGAACTGCAATTTCCATGCTATCATTATACGATGAGAGCGCTGAAATTATGGACGAAAAGTCCAATTATTTGAAAGCGGTTAAATTACAGGCGCAAGTAGGAACTTTAGTTGCTGCTTACGCGAGAATCCGTAAAGGTTTAGATATTGTTGAGCCAAGAAAGGATTTATCATTAGCTGCAAACTTCTTGTACATGTTAAATGATCGCGAGCCAAATGAAGTTGAAATTGAAGCTTTTGATAAGGCGCTTGTACTTCATGCAGATCATGAGTTAAACGCTTCTACATTTACTGCACGTGTTTGCGTAGCTACACTTTCAGATGTATATTCTGGTATTACAGCAGCAATCGGTGCATTAAAAGGTCCTCTTCACGGTGGGGCAAATGAAAATGTAATGAAGATGTTAACTGAGATTGGTGAAGAAGAAAATGTAGAGTCATATATTCATAATGCTCTTCAAAATAAAGTGAAAATCATGGGCTTTGGCCACCGTGTGTATGAGCAGGGTGATCCACGTGCAAAACACTTACGTGAAATGTCTAAGAGATTATGCGTGCTTTTAGGAGAAGAGAAATGGTATAATATGTCTATCAAAATTGAAGACATTGTAACAAAAGAAAAAGGTCTTCCACCAAATGTTGATTTCTATTCAGCTTCTGTATACCATTGTTTAGGAATTGACCATGACTTATTTACACCTATTTTTGCAATTAGCCGTATGTCAGGCTGGTTAGCTCATATTCTAGAACAATATGAAAACAACCGTTTAATTCGTCCGCGTGCTGATTATAATGGACCAACGCATCAAGTGTATGTTCCAATTGCACAACGATAAGCGAATAACACTATTTTGATAGTGAAAATACGCTTTCAAAAGTCTGATTTTTTCGGAAAGATGTAATGATTAGAATATTTTAATTTGACTAACGGTTTGAACTGAGGGGTTATTCCCTCAGTTTCATACATATGAAATTTCAAACATGGGGGTTATCACATTGACGACAGGTGAAAAAATTACTGTAACTAATGGTGTTATGAATGTACCAAACAATCCGATTATTCCATTTATCGAGGGAGATGGAATTGGTCCTGATATTTGGGCAGCTGCATCTCGCGTACTAGAAGCAGCAGTTGAAAAAGCTTATGATGGTGAGAAGAAAATCGTTTGGAAAGAAGTGCTTGCAGGGGAAAAAGCATTCAACCAAACAGGCGAGTGGTTACCAGAAGAAACTTTAAACTTAATTCGTGAATATTTAATCGCGATTAAAGGTCCACTTACAACTCCAGTTGGCGGTGGTATTCGTTCTCTAAACGTAGCACTTCGTCAAGAATTAGATTTATATGTATGTCTACGTCCAGTTCGTTATTTTGAAGGTGTTCCTTCACCTGTAAAACGTCCGGAAGATACTGATATGGTTATTTTCCGTGAAAATACAGAAGACATTTATGCTGGAATTGAATATGCGCAAGGATCTCCAGAAGCAGAAAAAGTTCTTGCTTTCTTAAAAGAAGCAATGGGTGTTAATAAAATCCGCTTCCCAGAAACATCTGGTATTGGTATTAAGCCAATTTCAGAAGAAGGGACAAAGCGTCTTGTTCGTGCTGCAATTCAATATGCAATTAACGAAAAACGCTCTTCTGTTACATTAGTTCATAAAGGAAACATTATGAAATTTACAGAAGGTGCTTTCAAAAACTGGGGTTACGAAGTAGCGGAACAAGAATTTGGCGACAAAGTATTTACTTGGGCTGAATACGATCGTATCGTTGAAAAAGATGGTAAAGATGCAGCGAATAAAGCGATGGCAGACGCTGAAGTGGCTGGAAAAATCATCGTAAAAGATTCTATTGCAGACATCTTCTTACAACAAATTTTAACTCGTCCACGTGAGTTCGATGTTGTTGCAACAATGAACTTAAATGGTGACTATATCTCTGATGCACTTGCTGCACAAGTAGGTGGAATTGGTATTGCACCTGGTGCAAACATTAACTATGTGACTGGACATGCTATCTTTGAAGCTACACACGGTACAGCTCCAAAATATGCAGGTTTAGATAAAGTAAATCCATCTTCTGTTCTTCTTTCAGGTGTATTATTATTAGAACACTTAGGATGGAACGAAGCTGCGAAATTAGTAACTGCTTCTGTTGAGAAAACAATTGCTTCAAAAGTAGTAACTTATGATTTCGCACGCTTAATGGAAGGTGCAACAGAAGTGAAATGTTCTGAGTTCGCTAATGAACTTATTAAAAACATGGATGTAGCGATAATCAAAAACGCATAATTAAAGCGGGGGGTAAATTATGACAATCAAACGCAAGAAGGTTTCAGTCATCGGTGCAGGATTTACAGGAGCAACAACGGCATTCTTATTAGCACAAAAAGAACTTGCAGATGTTGTATTAGTGGACATTCCACAACTGGAAAATCCAACAAAAGGGAAAGCGTTAGATATGTTAGAAGCGAGCCCAGTACAAGGTTTTGATGCTAACATTATTGGAACATCTGATTACGCAGATACTGCTGATTCTGACGTTGTCGTTATTACAGCAGGTATTGCACGTAAGCCTGGTATGAGCCGTGATGACTTAGTAGCAACAAACTCTAAAATTATGAAAAGTATTACGCGCGACATTGCAAAACATTCACCAAATGCAATTATTGTTGTGTTAACAAATCCAGTTGATGCAATGACATATTCTGTATTTAAAGAAGCAGGATTCCCGAAAGAGCGTGTAATCGGCCAATCGGGTGTATTAGATACAGCTCGTTTCCGTACATTCATCGCACAAGAATTAAATCTTTCTGTAAAAGACATTACAGGATTTGTTCTTGGCGGACACGGTGACGACATGGTACCTCTTGTGCGTTATTCTTATGCAGGCGGTATTCCGTTAGAAACGTTAATTCCGAAAGAGCGTTTAGAAGCAATCGTAGAACGTACACGTAAAGGTGGCGGTGAGATTGTAGGCTTATTAGGAAACGGTAGTGCATATTACGCACCAGCAGCTTCTTTAGTTGAAATGACAGAAGCAATCTTAAAAGATCAACGCCGTATATTACCAGCTATTGCGTACCTTGAAGGTGAGTATGGTTATAGTGACCTTTACTTAGGGGTACCAGTAATTCTAGGTGGTAACGGAATTGAAAAAATTATTGAATTAGAACTTCTTGCAGATGAAAAAGAAGCGTTAGATCGCTCTGTAGAATCTGTACGTAATGTAATGAAAGTTCTTGTTTAATAATTGAATAGTAGTGAAAAAGATTCGGGATTCCGAATCTTTTTCTACTATTTACCGAATTGTTTTTTTGAAATAATATGAAAACGCTATCATTTGTAATATCCTATAATGAAACTGTAGATTTATACTATACATTGCCCTCATCATAGTAAATTTCGGATAAGGTATCGCTTTTAGTAGGATAATAAGGTGAAAAAATCGGAGGGGGTTGTAACATGTTAAAGAAAAAAGTTCAAATTGGTCGTAAAATGGATGAAATTACAGTAGGAGAGAAATTATCTATCACTGAAAAAATTGAGGATAAAGATTTGTTATTGTACTTAGGGTTAACGAATGATGCCAATCCATTATATATTCAGCATGATTACGCATCCCAAACTCCGTATGAAAAGCCGATTGTACCAAGCATTATGCTAACGGGAATGATTACAACGGCGGTTACGAAATATTTACCGGGTCCAGGAAGTCATATTACGAGAAAGGACCTTACATTCGTGAAACATGTTCACCATTATGAAACGTTACAAATCCACTTTGAAGTTGTGGCTGTTTCTGAGGAGGAACATACAATTGATATGCTTGTATCTGCTCATGATGAAAAAGGAGAAACTGTTGTGAAAGGTTCATTAACAGTAACGCCACCTTTTAAATCAGTTTCTATTATGGAAAAAGCATTAGATAATTTTTAAAAAGATGAAAATATGAATAGCGCTAGCATACCTTTAATAAGGATGCTAGCGCTATTTTTAGTTGAAGAACCCTTCTTTGAACCCTTCAGCAAATTCTGAGCACCCCGTTTTAATCGTATCCCAGCTCGGAGCGTTAAAAGCAAGGATACATGTGACTGCTAAAGATAGAATGGATAGTATTAGTCGCATAATAGACCTCCGTATATTATTAATTTATATATTAAGATTAATGATATAATTATCGGTAATTGAAGTCAATTAAAGGAGTGGTTTTTTAGGTAAGGTGGAAAAGAGAAGACGTGATCTTTGAAACGGTAAGAGAAGCTGAAGTGTGGGCAGACGGGGTTGCGAATGAAATGTACGGGAGAGTATTTGATGGATATGAAACACCAGATTATAAAATAGCGTATGCTCTTTCGTTTTTCCTAGCACAAAATCAAGATTTTATAGTTCATACGGAAGTGAGCTTTAAAGAAGAGAGGGCAATCTATAAAGTTTGGCAAAATCCTGTGTAGTTGCAGATGAATCGTAATTACTTCTATTTTCTCAATTCTACACAAACGATCTCCATGAATAGACAATTATATTGAGAGGGACCTTGTTTTCTAGTATGATGAGAATAACGGGGAAAATACTAGGATGAAGAAGGTTTCAAGTCTATAACTTGGAGGAAAAGAATGAACAATCGTATTTTAGTAGTTGATGATGAGGAATTTATCTTAACTTTAATCGAATTTAATTTACAACAAGCTGGGTTTGAAGTTATAACAGCGATGGATGGAGAAATGGCGCTTCAAAAAGCGACAACAGAACGCCCAGATTTAATTATATTAGATTTAATGCTTCCGAAAATGGATGGTATGGAAGTGTGTAAAGAATTACGATTGCAGCGCGTTATGACGCCGATTTTAATGTTAACGGCAAAAGATGATGAGTTTGATAAGGTGCTAGGCCTTGAACTTGGGGCAGATGATTATATGACAAAGCCATTTAGTCCAAGAGAAGTTGTTGCTCGTGTGAAGGCGATTTTGCGCCGTACGAAATTACAACAAGAAGAACAAGTTGCAGAAGCGCCAGATGAAGATAGCATCACAATTGCAGAACTTAAAATTTTACCGGAGTTTTATGAGGCTTATTTCCAAGGAAGAAAGCTTGAATTAACACCAAAAGAATTTGAACTACTTGTGTATCTTGCGAAAAATAAAAGTCGCGTGTTGACACGTGATCAATTACTAAGTGCTGTATGGAATTACGATTTTGCTGGTGATACACGAATTGTTGATGTTCATATTAGCCATTTGCGCGATAAAATTGAACAAAATACGAAAAAACCGACGTACATTAAAACGATACGTGGTTTAGGATATAAATTAGAGGAGCCAAAAGGGAATGAATAAATTTCGTTCCAGGCTTCTTTTTACATTTGTTTCTCTTATTGTATTTATTTTAGTTGGACTAGGTTTATTACTAGAAACTGTGTTTGAAAACTACTATATAGATCATGCTAAAGAGAGAATGGTAAAAGAGACAGAGTATGTTGCGACGTTAGCAGAAGAGCAAGGTTTTGATAATGTCTTAAAAAACCCATACGTATTTGAAAAGTTAGAAGAAAAAATACCAGCTTCTATCGTATTTTTGGATGAAAAAAAGAAAGTTCAATATAGAAAAGGACAAGAATTGGCATTTAGTCCAGAGACGATTAAAGAACTTTCTTCGGAAGTGGCAAAACAACGAAGTAAAGTAATTACGAAAGAAACGGATCGAAAGAATGAATTTTATCATGCGGTGTTCGTTCAAGATGTAGAAGGAAAACAAGGATACATTTTGGTGAAAAGTATAATTGATCCTTTAAGAGACGTACATCAAAAAACGTGGGGATTATTAATTATCGGATTTGTCATTGCTTGTCTCGTAGTTGTATTTTTAGGTATGAAAATTACAGGGCAATATATTAGGCCAATTGAATCGGTTACGAAAGTTGCAATTGAATTGGCAAAGGGTAATTATAAAGCACGTGCATACGAAAGTCATTCGGATGAAACAGGAATGCTGAGTAAAGCGATTAATATTTTAGCACGAAATTTACAAGAGATGACACTTGAACAAGAAATGCAGCAAGATCGTCTGCACACGTTAATTGAAAATATGGGAAGTGGAATGATTTTAATTGATAGCCGAGGATATATAAACCTTGTAAACCGCTCTTATAAGGAAACTTTCCACGTAACAGATGAAGAATATTTAGATCGCTTATATTATGAATCGTTTCATCATACAGAAATTATTGAGCTTGTAGAAGAAATCTTTATGACAGAAGTGAAAGTGCGTAAACAAATGTTATTGCCACTTGGAATTGAACGGAAGCATTTCGAAGTATATGGAGCGCCGATTATCGGGACAAACCATGAATGGAAAGGGATTGTTCTCGTATTCCATGACATAACAGAGTTAAAGAAATTAGAACAAATGAGAAAAGACTTTTTAGCGAATGTTTCTCATGAATTAAAGACACCGATTACTTCTATTAAAGGTTTTTCAGAAACACTCTTAGACGGAGCGATGGATAATAAAAAATTCTGCGAACATTTCTTGCACATTATTTTAAAAGAAAGTGAGCGCATGCAAGGATTAATTGAAGATTTATTAGATTTGTCGAAGATCGAACAACAAGGATTTAAATTAAATATGGGAACCGTTGATATGAAGGGGCTGCTTGAAGATATTCATATGGTACTTGATAATAAAGCAGGAGAAAAAGAAATCTCTTTACAAGTGAATGTATTAAAACGTGCCTCTGTTATTGGAGATCCAAGTCGTTTGAAACAAATCTTTATTAATTTAATTAATAACGCAATCGTATATACACCGGCTGGAGGCGTTGTTTCAGTAGAGTTAGCGGAAGATAAATATAATGCTTATATAAAAGTATCGGATACTGGAATTGGTATTAGTAAAGAGGAAATTCCGCGTATTTTTGAACGTTTCTACCGGGTGGATAAAGCAAGAAGTAGAAATACTGGTGGTACCGGCCTTGGATTGTCGATTGTAAAGCATTTAGTTGAGGCGCATCAAGGTACGATTACAGTAGATAGTGAAGTTGGAGAAGGGACAACGTTTACAGTTGTTTTACCGAAATCAGCAACTGAAAAATAGGATGAAGGATGTTTACAATATATTAACAATGGCTTAATTAAATATTAATAAAGCTCTGTTAATATAATACATGAAAACCCCTTCATCCAAGGAGTAATTTTGGACGAGAATAGTTAAGCTGTTCTCGTCACTTCCCTTTATGCCAATATAAGTCTGTTTTATATATGAAAGAAAATAGCCGTTATTTTTCTTCTCTCTATTAGTCATGTTAATATAGAGAGAGGAAAGGAACGGTTTTTTTCTGTGAAAAAAATCATTTCAAATTTGTATGGGGAGGTTTCAATTTTGGAAAAAAAGGTCGTATTAGTAGATGGTAATAATATCGCGTATCGTGCTTTCTTTGCACTACCGCTTTTAAATAACGACAAAGGTATACATACGAACGCAATTTACGGTTTTACAATGATGTTAATGAGAATATTAGAGGAAGAAAAGCCAACTCATATGTTAGTGGCGTTTGATGCAGGCAAAACAACGTTCCGTCATAAAACGTATAGTGAGTATAAAGGAGGACGTCAAAAGACTCCACCTGAATTATCAGAGCAGTTCCCGTTTATTCGTGAGATGCTGGATGCGTTCAATGTACCGCGTTATGAATTAGAAAATTATGAAGCGGATGACATCATGGGAACGTTAGCGAAAGAAGCGAGTGAGCAAGGGGCAAGTGTAAAAGTTATTTCAGGAGATAAAGATTTACTTCAACTTGTTTCTGATAACACGCTTGTATGTATTCCGCGCAAAGGGATTACAGAAGTGGATGAATATACGAAAGAAGCTTTATTTGAAAAATACAGCTTATCACCAAAGCAAATTATCGATATGAAAGGTTTAATGGGAGACCAGTCAGATAATATACCGGGTGTACCAGGAGTTGGTGAAAAAACGGCAATTAAATTGTTAACACAGTTTGGAACGGTTGAAGCGGTGTATGAAAATATAGATCAAGTAAGTGGGAAGAAATTAAAAGAAAAACTGGAAGAAAATAAAGAACAAGCTCTTATGAGTAAGGATCTTGCAACTATTATTACAGATGCGCCGATTACAGTTCATGTGGATGATATGGTGTATAAAGGATATGAAGCAAGTGATGTCATTCCAATGTTCGAGAGTTTAGGATTTACATCTCTTTTAAATAAATTAGGCGTTACGCCAGAAGCAACAGCTCCAGCTGAATTAGATGATATTACATTTGATATTGTGGAAGAAGTTACAGAAGAAATGCTTCAGCAAGATAGTGCGCTTATCGTTGAAGTACAAGAAGATAACTATCATAAAGCAGACATTCAAGGTTTCGGTATTCAAAATGAAAATGGATGTTACTTTATTCAGACAGACATTGCTCTTAAGTCAGATGCTTTTAAAGAGTGGCTTGCAGATGGAGAAATGAGAAAGCATACATTTGATGCGAAGCGTGCAATCGTTGCACTGAAATGGAATGGGATAGATATGCAAGGGATTGACTTTGATCTATTAATCGCTGCTTATTTACTTGACCCGGCTGATACAGATAAAGATTTCCGTACTGTAGCGAAAATGAAAGAAACGCATGCTGTGAAATCAGATGAAGAAGTTTACGGAAAAGGTGCGAAGCGTGCGGTTCCAGAGTTAGAGGTAGTCGCGGAGCATGTGGCTCGTAAAGTGCATGTATTATATGATGTAAAGCAAACATTCGTTGAGGAGTTAAAGAAGAATGAGCAATATGAACTGTTTACAGAATTAGAATTGCCGCTTGCACGTGTATTAGCTGATATGGAAGTAAAGGGTGTAAAAGTTGATACAGAGCGTCTTCGTAATATGGGAGAAGAACTTGCGGGTAGATTAAAGGAAATGGAACAGGAAATTTATAAGCTTGCGGGAACAGAATTTAATATTAATTCACCGAAGCAGCTTGGTGTTATTCTGTTTGAGAACTTAAACTTACCGGTTATTAAAAAGACGAAAACAGGTTATTCTACGTCAGCTGATGTACTAGATAAGCTTATGAATCACCATGAAATCATTCCAAATATTTTACATTATCGTCAATTAGGGAAGCTAAATTCAACTTACATTGAAGGTTTACTGAAAGTTGTACATGAAGATTCATCTAAAATTCATACTCGCTTTAATCAAGTGTTAACGCAAACAGGTCGATTAAGTTCAACGGATCCGAACTTGCAAAATATCCCGATTCGATTAGAAGAAGGAAGAAAGATTCGTCAGGCATTTGTTCCATCAGAAGAAGGATGGATTATGTATGCGGCTGATTATTCACAAATCGAACTGCGTGTATTAGCTCATATTGCAAATGATAAAGGGCTAGTTGAAGCGTTCCAACATGACATGGATATTCATACGAAAACAGCTATGGATGTATTTGGCGTTGAAAAAGATGAAGTAACTTCAAATATGAGACGACAAGCGAAAGCTGTTAACTTCGGAATTGTGTATGGTATTAGTGATTATGGTCTTTCACAAAACTTAGGAATTACAAGAAAAGCAGCAGCGGAATTTATTGAAAAGTATTTAGAAAGTTTCCCTGGTGTACAAGAATACATGGAGGACATCGTAAAAGATGCGAAACAAAAAGGATATGTAGCTACATTATTAAATCGTCGCCGTTATATTCCAGAAATTACGAGTCGTAATTTTAACTTGCGTAGCTTCGCTGAGCGTACAGCGATGAATACACCAATTCAAGGTACTGCAGCAGATATTATTAAAAAAGCGATGATTATTATGGCAGATCGTTTAGAAGAAGAAGGATTACAAGCGCGTCTTCTTCTGCAAGTACACGATGAATTAATATTTGAAGCACCAAAAGAAGAAATCGAAAAATTAGAGCAGCTTGTACCTGAAGTAATGGAACATGCGATTGAACTTGCAGTTCCGCTGAAAGTTGATTATTCTTACGGTCCAACTTGGTACGACGCAAAATAAGGAAGTGATGAAATGCCTGAATTACCAGAGGTTGAAAACGTCAGACGGACACTTGAAAATCTTGTAACAGGAAAAACGATTGAAGATGTTATTGTTACTTATCCAAAAATAGTGAAACGACCGGATGATGCAGAAATCTTTAAAGAAATGCTAAAAGGCGAGAAGATTGAAAATATAAAGCGAAGAGGAAAGTTTTTGCTTTTATATGTAACGAATTATGTCATTGTTTCACATTTGCGTATGGAAGGTAAGTTTTTACTGCATCAAGAGGATGAGCCGATTGATAAACATACGCACGTCCGTTTCTTATTTACAGATGGAACGGAATTACATTATAAAGATGTGAGAAAGTTTGGTACGATGCATCTCTTTAAGAAAGGTGAAGAAATGAACCAAATGCCTCTTGCTGACTTAGGTCCGGAGCCATTTGATGCTGAAATGACACCGCAGTATTTACAAGAAAGATTACAAAAGACAAATCGTAAAATAAAAGTTGTGCTACTGGACCAGCGTCTTTTAGTAGGGCTTGGAAATATATATGTAGATGAAGTTTTATTCCGTTCTCAAATTCATCCAGAACGAGAAGCTTCGTCTTTAACAGTAGAAGAAATTGAGCGAATTTATGAGGCTACCGTTACAACGCTAGGCGAAGCAGTAAAGCGTGGCGGAAGTACAATTCGGACGTATATCAACTCACAAGGGCAAATTGGTTCGTTCCAAGAACTCCTAAATGTATATGGGAAAAAGGGAGAGCCGTGCGTAACTTGTGGCACGATATTAGAAAAAACAGTTGTTGGCGGGCGAGGAACGCATTACTGCCCAATTTGTCAGCCTAGAATATAGAAAAGAGATAACATCGGATAGGCATTTGTCATATACATACAGCAGAGCTATGTATAAGGGAGGAGCTTACCGATGTACCTTTATTTATCTCTTATTTTATTAGCTTTTACATTAAGCTTAGATAGCTGTAGTGTAGGGCTAACATATGGTTTAAGAAGCGTAAGAATTCCACTAAGATCAATTATAATTATCGGAATGTGTTCAGCGGCTGTTATGCTTGTTTCAATGGGAATTGGACATATGATCGCGAAAGTATTTTCACCTGTTATCGCAACGCGTATCGGTGGGCTTGTTCTTATTGGAATAGGGATTTGGGTATTATATCAATTTTTTCGAAGTGAGAAAAAAGAAGAACCGAAGCAAGAGGAGAAGGTCTGGAAATTAGAGATTGCCTCGCTAGGCCTAGTGATTCAAATTTTACGGAAACCGACTGTTGCAGATTTTGATAAATCAGGCACCATTTCTGCAGGAGAAGCATTACTTCTTGGTATAGCTCTTTCTGTAGATTCATTTGGTGCCGGAATTGGTGCATCTTTATTAGGGTATGCACCCGCTATGATGGCGATATTAGTTGCAGTTATGAGTTCTTTGTTTTTATTTATTGGAATGAAACTTGGAACGGTTTTATCAAATATGAAGTGGTTACAAAAATTTACATTCCTGCCTGGAGTATTACTCATCATTATTGGAATTTGGAAAATGTAAGTATGGGCGTGGAACGTTAGTTTCGCGCCTTTTATTATGAGGAGGATTATTATGACAGTAGTAATTGGATTAACGGGAGGCATTGCAAGTGGAAAAAGTACGGTATCAGAAATGTTTCGTGAACTGAGCATACCAGTTATTGATGCAGATATTATCGCAAGAGAAGTTGTAGAGCGAGGAAAACCAGCATATAACAAAATAGTAGAAGTATTTGGAACGGAAGTGTTACAAGAAGATGGAGAATTAGATCGTCCAAAACTAGGAAGTGTCGTTTTCTATAATGAAGAAAAACGATTGCAGTTAAATAAAATTGTTCATCCTGCAGTGCGTGAGGAAATGAATAGGCAAAAGGAAATGTACATAAAAGAAGGTATGCAAGCGGTTGTGTTAGATATTCCTCTCTTATTTGAAAGCAAATTAACAAGTCTCGTTGACCGCATTTTAGTTGTAGCGGTTAAGCCGCATACGCAATTAGAACGTTTAATGAAACGAAATAACTTTTCAGAAGAAGAAGCAACAGCTCGTATTCAATCTCAAATGCCGTTAGAAGAAAAAGTGGAAAATGCAGATGAAGTGATAAATAATGATGGCACAATTATGGGAACGAAAACACAATTGCAGGTAATTTTAAAGAAGTGGAACATTATTGACTAAAAAATTGTGAAATTAATGAAAATGCTTAGTGACATATCCCCTTTTTGTGTTATACTATTATTGGGATTGGAGATAAATAGTATAACGCATTCAAGGGGGATAACATATTATGACTCGTGTGGCAATTAATGGATTTGGACGTATTGGGAGAATGGTATTTCGTCAAGCAATAAAAGAAAGCGCATTCGAAATTGTAGCAATCAATGCAAGCTATCCATCTGAAACGTTAGCACACTTAATTAAATATGATACAGTTCATGGCAAGTTTGACGGAACAGTAGAAGCATTTGAAGATCACTTATTAGTTGATGGAAAAATGATTCGCCTTTTAAACAACCGCGATCCAAAGGAATTGCCTTGGACAGATTTAGGTGTTGAAGTTGTAATTGAAGCAACTGGTAAATTTAATTCAAAAGAAAAAGCAATTCTTCACGTTGAAGCTGGAGCGAAAAAAGTTATTTTAACAGCGCCTGGTAAAAATGAAGATGTAACAATTGTAGTTGGTGTGAACGAAGACCAATTAGATATTACAAAACATACTGTTATTTCAAATGCATCTTGTACAACAAATTGTTTAGCGCCTGTTGTGAAGGTGTTAGATGAGCAGTTTGGAATTGAAAACGGTTTAATGACGACAGTTCACGCTTATACAAATGACCAAAAAAATATTGATAACCCACATAAAGATTTAAGAAGAGCACGTGCTTGCGGACAATCAATCATTCCGACAACGACAGGTGCTGCGAAAGCGCTAGCAAAAGTTCTTCCACATTTAAACGGAAAACTTCATGGTATGGCACTTCGTGTACCAACACCAAACGTGTCTCTTGTTGATTTAGTAGTAGATGTAAAACGCGATGTGACAGTTGAAGCTATTAACGATGCATTCAAAACTGTTGCAAACGGTGCGTTAAAAGGTATTGTAGAATTCAGCGAAGAGCCTTTAGTATCTATCGACTTTAATACAAATACACACTCAGCTATTATCGATGGTTTATCTACAATGGTAATGGGTGATCGTAAAGTGAAAGTACTTGCTTGGTATGATAACGAGTGGGGCTACTCTCGTCGTGTTGTAGATCTTGTAACGTTAGTTGTTCAAGAGTTAGCGAAACAAGAAAATGTGCAACACATTTAAGTGAATAAGGGAGGAGAGGGCAAGGCAATATTTGCCCTCTTTTTTTAATTTTTTCTGAAAAGGAAAAAAATTATATAAGTATATTTTAAAAAGTGGACATACCACGAAACGTTGTGATTACTGCATTTGTGAATCGTTTATTTTTTTTAGGGAAAAGTAAAGAGGAAAATATGACAGAAAATCGAAAAAACTGTTGTTGCAAAATGAAAATAAACAAAGTATACTAACACTCGTAAACTTAAGAGCTGAGGTACGTAGTCACTACTTAAAGGGTTAGGACCTCTCTGGACTAACTTTCCCCCGTGGTAGTGGAGCAAGCCAAATTGCAAATTAGTTTTCAATTCGAACAGTTAGAATAAATTTACAAGGGGGAACTGTAGAATGGATACTATGGATACGATGGGTCGTCACGTGATCGCTGAACTTTGGGATTGCGATTTCGACAAGCTTAATGACATGCCGTATATTGAACAATTATTTGTGGATGCAGCACTAAGAGCTGGTGCTGAAGTGCGTGAGGTTGCTTTCCATAAATTTGCACCACAAGGTGTAAGTGGAGTAGTAATTATCTCAGAATCACATTTAACAATTCATAGCTTTCCGGAGCACGGTTACGCAAGTATTGATGTTTATACTTGTGGGGATCGTATTGATCCAAATGTTGCTGCAGAATATATTGCAGAGGGTTTAAACGCGAAAACGCGTGAGAGCATCGAGCTTCCTCGAGGCACTGGTAGCTTCGAAATTAAGCAGAGAGAAACAAAAGCTCTTTAAAAAAGAACATAATTGATTTAAAATGTAAAGAGGTGTATAATGCACCTCTTTTTTAGTTTATAAAAAAGGGAAAATATAACGTACTCGTTAGTTGAATAAATTGGACTCTTGCAAATGAGGTAGTGCCCTATATACCATCTTATTTTTAAGGATGAGATGATAAAGTGATGCGCTGGAACTTAAAGTGGTAAGAGAGTTAGAATGAGTTATATAATATTGTATATATATTTTAGGTGAAGTGAGTAGAGAAAAATAAAGAGTATAGTGTAAAGGAGTGAATGAATTGCGTTGTCCATCCTGTTCTCATAATGGTACAAGAGTGTTAGATTCGCGTCCGGTAGACGAGGGGCGCTCTATTCGAAGAAGGAGAGAGTGTGAAAGCTGCTTAAGTCGCTTTACGACCTTTGAAAGGGTAGAAGAGTCACCTCTTATCGTTGTAAAAAAAGAAGGCACACGAGAAGAGTTTAATAAAGAAAAGATTTTACGCGGTTTAATTAAAGCGTGTGAAAAAAGACCAGTATCTTTAAGACAATTAGAAGAAGTAACACAAAGCGTGGAACGTGAACTGCGTAATTTAGGTATATCAGAAGTGAAAAGTGATATGATTGGTGAAATTGTTATGGAAGAACTTCGCGATATTGATGATGTTGCTTACGTACGTTTTGCTTCTGTATATCGTCAATTTAAAGATTTAAATGTATTTATTGAAGAATTAAAAGATATACTGCAAAAAGAAAGAGAGTAGAAGTTGTATTTTATTCTCTTTACATACCGTAAGTAATAGGATAAGAGAGCTAGAAGCGCAAGCTAATAGCTCTTTTTCACTAAGAATTTATATAATGAAGATAGAACGAATGAAGTAGAGGATAGATTGGATGAGAGAAAGGAAAAGCAAGAATGGAAAAACAGTCATGGATGGAGCTATTGCCGATTGATCGTTATAAAGTAAGTGCGAAAGGACTACTGCACAATTACGACCGAAAAGTGTTAACGATGTTGTATCAGCCGTTAATAGGTAGTAGAGCTTTTAGCTTATACATGACACTATGGGGAGAGCTTGAGCAAGATCGTGTATTTGGAAAAGAGAATACGCATCATTCCCTTATGGTGACTATGCAAATGCAACTTCCTGAAGTATATGAGGAACGAGTAAAGTTAGAGGCAATTGGGCTTTTGAAGGTATATATTAAGAAAGAAAAAGATATTCGAATGTTCATATATGAGTTGCAACCACCTTTATCTCCGAAGCAGTTTTTTGATGATATTGTTTTAAGTATCTTTTTATACAATCGATTGAGCAGGACAAAATATAATCAAGTAAAGCAATATTTCTTAGAAGAAGAATTTGATTTTGCTTCTTATGAAAATGTTACGCGTTCTTTCAATGATGTGTTTGGTTCGTTTAATCCAGGACAGCTTGAGCATGCGCAAGAAGACCTTCGTATTCCAAAAACGACAACTATGCCAAGTAACGAGAAGGGAGACGCTCCGAAAGTTTGGAATGATTTCTTTGATTTCTCTTTATTTATAGATGGATTGTCCGCTCTTGTTCCTAAAAAGGCGATTACAGATCAAGTGAGAGACTGCGTTATAACACTTGCTTACGTGTATGGTGTAGATGTGTTATCGATGCAAAATATCGTTCTTGGTGCAGTGACAGAGATGCAAACAATTGATATGGAGAGGCTTAGAAAAGGAGCGCGCGATTGGTATCAATTTGAAAATGGTCAAGCATTACCGGTATTAAGTGAAAGAGTACAGCCTCATGCTGCACGTACGATGAAAGAGAAAGAGCCTTCATCGCAAGAGGAGATGCTAATAAAGCAACTAGAGGAAATCTCACCAAAACAACTATTGAAAGAGATTTCTGGTGGTGCAGAGGCAACGAAAGCGGACTTGCAGATCGTTGAAGATGTCATGATTAATCAAAAATTGACACCAGGAGTTGTGAATGTACTTATTTATTACGTTATGCTACGCTCAGATATGAAACTTGCGAAAACGTATGTCGAGAAGATTGCTGGGCATTGGGCACGTAAAAAGGTCGGTACAGTAGCGGACGCGATGGCGTTAGCGAAAGAAGAGAACCGTCAGTATCAAGAGTGGGCTGAGACGAAGAAAAAAGGCCGTACGGCGAAGAAAACGGTGCGGAAAGAAATGGTGCCAGATTGGCTTAAGGAAGAAGAGCCGAAAGAACAAGAGAAAGAAACAGAGAAGAAAGATGTAAGTGTAGAAAAAGATGCAAGTACGCTAGAAGATGAAAGAAAACGACTAGAAGAAGTGTTAAAAAAATATAAGCGTGATTAATAGAAGAGAATGAACGCTCTTTGAGGTGAGAAAATGGAGCATATTCAAAATTCATTTGCAAAATTAATGGAAAATGAAAACTTTAAAAATAGATATGAAGTATTAAAGGCAGAAGTAATGGCGCATCCGCGTGTGAAAGAATTTATAGACGAACATAAGGGTGAAGTAACGACTTCTATGATTGAGCGCAGTCTTGTTAAGTTATATGAATATATTGGACAAAGTGTAGGTTGCGTGGATTGTCCGGATTTAGGCTCATGTAAAAATATGCTACAAGGGTACGAGCCAAAGCTTGTTATTCAAGGGAAGATGATTGATATTCAATACGATCGCTGCGTTAGAAAAGTAGCGTATGACGAGAGAAAGAAATATGAAAAACTTGTTCAAAGTGTATATATGCCAACGGATATTTTACAGGCAACTATGGAAAACTTAGATCCTTCTGATTTAAATGCACGTATCGATGCGATTGGTGCAGCGAATGAATTTTTAAGTACATATGAACCAGGTAAAAAAGCACAAGGTTTATATTTGTACGGTAAATTTGGTGTAGGAAAAACGTATTTGTTAGGAGCAATAGCGAACGAGCTTGCTCGAAAGAAAATAAGTTCGATGCTCGTATACTTCCCGGAATTTTTACGTGAAATTAAAAGTTCAATTCAAGATAATTCGATTGGTGAGAAGATTGATGCGGTTAAACGCGTACAAGTTTTAATGTTAGATGATATCGGGGCAGAAGCGATGTCAAGCTTTGTCCGTGACGATGTACTCGGTGCAATCTTACAATTCCGTATGTTAGAAAACTTACCGACGTTCTTTACGTCTAATTTTGATTTTAAACAACTGGAACACCATTTAACGTATACGCAGCGTGGCGAGGCTGAAGAAATGAAGGCAGCACGTATTATGGAACGAATTAAATATTTAGCGAAACCAATTCCGATTGGTGGGAAAAACCGTCGTCATAAGTAAAAGAGCAAGCTGAGAAGCTTGCTCTTTTGTATTATAGTGATATTTTCTTTTCAAATATGAGGTCGAAATATTCAGGTTGTCCAGAACTGCCAATCGTAGGGGCAACAATCTGTACGAACCTCCAGCCATTTCTAGCATGTTCTTGAATAATTTCTTGGTAGTCTTCAGCTGGTTTTGAGCGAGTGAACCCCCAATGTGGTTCGACTTTTACGAATTTATATTCAAACATTCGGATAACCCCTGTTATTGATAAGTAAAGTATACAATAAAAATTCATAGTAGCTTGTATCATTTTTTTCTCCCTCCCTTAATATATATAAAATTAGCAAGCCATATTGAGTGGATTTTCTAACGATAGGAAATGTAATTCTACTAAGAGTGAACTTCACGTGGAACGGACTCTTATAGGATTTGTAACGTATAGATACAGTCCTTTAGAGCGGGGATAAAAGGGGGGACAAAAGTGATTGAAATTTGCTTCGAAGAAAAAAATGATGCTATGCACGTATATAGACAATTGCTGAAAAGAGCGGAAGTGTTATATAAGGAAACGAGTGTGTATTTACAGGAACAAAAAGTGGTGATTCACATACCAGTACGTGAATCGAATTATATTGAAAAGATCTTATTGCCAGTAATGGTGTATTTCATTGTGAATGTGAAACAAAATGAGTGGATTTATACGATTTTAAAAGAAAAGTTTTTTTATGAAGAACAAGAAGAGTGTCATCAAATATTGCACATGGCACATGAGATTTTAAAGGGAAAAAGAAAAGGTGTAGCTCAGGATTTAACGCGTAACGCATTTGAGTCATATATTAAGTCTTCTTTAAATAATTGGCTTTGTGATCCGCTCTCATTCTCGTTTTCATCATATATCCGTTTTCGTCTTCGTACATATAGGGAAATGGTGGCTAAACTTGCGGAAGTGGCAATTGATGAATATAAGATGGAGCAAGAATACCAAATGTTCATTGAGACGCTTCGGCAACAAGTAAGTAGCCGTAAATCACGTTTGTCTTGCGTGCATCTTATTTTTGATGAAAGCTTTATCTTTTATGATGATAAAGGTAGACGTTTAAAACAGGAGAAGTTGGTCCAATATATAGATGAGGAATTATTAAAGCAAAATGATGTATATATTGATACGAAAGTAATTGCGCCGCTTCTTTCTATTTCGCCCAAAAAGATTTATTTATATACGAAAGAACAAGACCATAATATGATAATTACTTTGCGAAATGTGTTCCAAGAACGGGTCCAATTACATGGATTACATGATTTTGAGCGCAATGTGAAAAATTTAAAAAATAAAGGTAACGCCCTTGATTTTCTAAGTTTTTGAGCATATAATTACCTACATAAATGAAATATATTGAAATGTCATGATGAGGACATGAGTAGTTTTCTACGATTTTCAGAGAGGGAAGCCTTAGGGTGTGAGCTTCCTAGTACGGGATTATTACTTACCACCTCTAAACTTTAGCAGTGAACGGTTTTCTAGTAATTGCTAACGGACAACACCGTTATGTTGAACTTGAGCAATTAACAATTATGTTAATTGGAACAAGGGTGGAACCACGAATTCAACACTCGTCCCTTTTTACGGGATGAGTGTTTTTTATTTTGAGAAAAAGAGGAGTGACCAGTGATGGCAGATGTAGTTAAAATTACTTTCCCTGATGGAGCTGTGAAGGAGTTTCCAAAAGGCGTAACAACTGAAGAAATCGCAGCTTCTATTAGCCCAGGCTTAAAGAAAAAAGCTGTAGCTGGAAAATTAAACGATGAGATGATCGATCTTGTTACACCAATCGAAGAAGATGGTGCAGTTTCTATCATTACATTAGATTCTGAAGATGGCCTATATATTTTACGCCATTCAACAGCCCACCTTTTAGCACAAGCGTTAAAACGTTTATATAAAGATGTTAAGGTTGAGCTCGGCATTGGTCCAGTAATTGAAAATGGCTTCTACTACGATATTGATATGGAAGAAGCAATTACAGTTGAAGACTTCAAGAAAATCGAAAAAGAAATGCAAAAAATTGTGAACGAGAACTTAGAAATCGTTCGTCATGAAGTACCACGTGCAGAAGCAATTCGTCGCTTTGAAGAAATCGGCGATGAGTTAAAATTAGATTTAATTAACGATCTTCCAGAAGATGCAGTTATTTCAATCTATGAGCAAGGCGAATTCTTCGACCTTTGCCGTGGTGTTCACCTTCCATCTACAGGGAAAATTAAAGTATTTAAATTATTAAGCGTTGCGGGTGCTTACTGGCGCGGCGATAGCAATAATAAAATGCTACAACGTATTTACGGTACTGCATTTGTTAAGAAAGCGGAATTAGATGAGCACTTACGTATGCTTGAAGAAGCGAAAGAGCGCGATCACCGTAAATTAGGTAAAGAATTAAAACTATTTACTAATAGCCAAAAAGTAGGACAAGGTTTACCACTTTGGTTACCAAAGGGTGCAACAATTCGTCGTATTATCGAGCGTTATATCGTTGATAAAGAAGCAAGCTTAGGCTATGATCACGTATATACTCCAGTACTAGGAAGCAGAGAGCTTTATGAAACTTCTGGTCACTGGAACCACTACCGTGATGGCATGTTCCCATCAATGGAAATGGATAACGAAGAATTAGTTCTTCGTCCAATGAACTGTCCTCATCATATGATGGTTTATAAAAATGATATTCACAGCTACCGTGAATTACCAATCCGTATTGCGGAACTTGGAACAATGCACCGTTATGAAATGTCAGGTGCGTTATCTGGATTACAACGTGTACGCGGAATGACTTTAAACGATGCGCATATTTTCGTTCGTCCAGATCAAATTAAAGAAGAGTTAAAACGTGTTGTAAACTTAACTCTAGAAGTGTACAAAGATTTCGGTTTAGAGAACTACTCATTCCGTCTATCTTACCGCGACCCAGCAGATACTAAAAAGTATTATGCGGATGATGAGATGTGGGAAAAAGCACAAGGTATGTTAAAAGAAGCTATGGATGAAATGGGTCTTGATTACTATGAAGCTGAAGGTGAAGCGGCATTCTACGGTCCAAAACTTGACGTTCAAGTTCGTACTGCTCTTGGAAAAGACGAAACACTTTCAACTGTACAATTAGACTTCTTGCTTCCAGAACGCTTTGAATTATCATACGTTGGTGAAGACGGTAAACAACATCGTCCAGTTGTAATTCACCGTGGTGTTGTATCAACTATGGAACGTTTTGTAGCCTTCTTAATTGAAGAATACAAAGGTGCATTCCCAACATGGTTAGCTCCAGTTCAAGTACAAGTAATTCCAGTTTCTCCGCAAGTACATTTAGACTATGCGAAGAAAGTACAAGACGAATTGCGTCGTGCTGGTATCCGTGTTGAATTAGACACTCGTGAAGAGAAAATCGGTTACAAAATCCGTGAAGCACAAATGCAAAAAATTCCGTACATGCTTGTAGTAGGTGACAATGAAGTAACTGAAAACGGCGTAAACGTACGTAAATATGGTGAACAAAAATCAGAAACAATCGCATTAGATGCTTTTGTTGACATGATTAAAGTAGAAGGAAAACGATAAGAAAAAGCCGCGGTATACCGCGGCTTTTTTATGTAATATACTTGAGAAAAATTAGAAAAAATAACCATGTAACACTTATCATAAAAAAGTATTGCAAGTATGTTAGTTGTTTGTTACAATATTTCTTGTTGTTAGTAAAACACATCGCGTCTTCTTGACAGACGTCATGTCCTATGATAAACTCATCAAGGATAATAGAATATTGTTTTGTGGAACAAGTAGAAGCACCCGCTTCTCACCTGATGGACGCATTCGCAGTTAACAGGTAAATGTATTTCTTACTTAAGATTTTACAAGTGTGGGTGTCGTATGCCCGCACTTTTTTTGTTCGGGTTCTATGACTACAAAATATGTTCTGAGAAAACCTTGGAGGTGGCTTACTATTAGCAAGGATATGATGATTAACGAGCAAATTCGTGCACGTGAAGTACGTTTAGTTGGCGCAAATGGCGATCAACTTGGAATCAAGTCTCGTAATGACGCTTTAGACTTAGCTGCAAATCTTAATCTTGATTTAGTATTAGTTGCTCCAAATGCGAAACCGCCAGTATGCCGCATTATGGACTACGGTAAATTCCGCTTTGAGCAACAGAAGAAAGAAAAAGAGCAGCGCAAAAATCAAAAAGTAATTAGCATGAAAGAAGTTCGTTTAAGTCCAACAATTGATGAACACGACTTTAACACAAAACTTCGTAATGCTATCAAGTTTTTAGAGAAAGGCGACAAGGTTAAAGCGTCAATTCGCTTTAAAGGACGTGCCATTACTCATAAAGAAATCGGTCAACGTGTTTTAGATCGCTTCTCAGAAGCTTGTGCTGAAGTTAGTACAGTTGAATCTAAGCCTAAAATGGAAGGACGCAGTATGTTCTTAGTTTTAGCACCGAAAAACGATAAGTAATAGATAGAGGAGGAAATACCTATGCCTAAACAAAAAACTCATCGCGGCGCTGCAAAGCGTTTCAAAAAGACTGGATCAGGTAAACTGAAACGTTCTCACGCTTACACAAGCCATTTATTCGCTAACAAATCTACAAAAGCTAAACGTAAACTACGTAAAGCTGGTGTAGTAAGCGCTGGTGACTTCAAACGCATTCGTCAAATGCTTGACAACTTAAAATAAGTTCGGCTGATATATAGAACAATTAGGAGGTAATATTATGCCAAGAGTAAAAGGTGGTACAGTTACTCGTCAACGTCGTAAAAAAGTAATTAAATTAGCAAAAGGTTACTACGGTTCAAAAAATACATTATTCAAGGTTGCTAACCAACAGGTTATGAAATCTCTAATGTATGCATTCCGTGACCGCCGTCAAAAGAAACGTGACTTCCGTAAATTATGGATTACACGTATCAACGCAGCAGCTCGTATGAATGGTCTTTCTTACAGCCGCTTAATGCACGGTCTTAAAAATGCTGGCATCGAAGTTAACCGCAAGATGCTTGCTGACTTAGCTGTTCATGACGAAAAAGCTTTCGCTGAATTAGCAACAGTTGCAAAAAACAACATTAACTAATTAATTAGTTGAAACCTTAGAAGAATTTTCTTCTAAGGTTTTTTTATTTGTATTCAAATAGAAGTTAGAAGTGAAAGAAATTATAAAGATTAACGGCTATGTTGTTATCAATATGACAAAATCAATATAAAAGTTATAGCAGTATAGAAGAATATACATATGAAGTCAGGAGAATACTCCTGGCTTTTTTCAATTCTGCCCGTTTGGAAAGAAGAGTATCTTTCCTAGCTGAAACGACACTGCTATAATGGAAAGATGATATGGAACTTTCATCAGATGAACAATTTAAGAGCGATGACTGAAACGTATTTGTAAATTAAGGACAAGCTATTTTATAAAGAGTTAGATAGCTGACTTATTCATAAGAACTGAAACATAATAATGAACTTTGAGATGAAACAACATTGTTGCGTAAAATGCGATGTTGGAGGAGGACAATAGAATGGACTTACTACAACTATTTAAATTACAAAAAGAATTAGATGACCGTATTGCAAAAGAACATGACTTACAACCGAAAAAATTATTAAAAGAAAAAATGTTAGCTCTTCTTGTAGAAATTGGAGAACTTGCAAATGAAACACGTTGTTTTAAATATTGGAGCAACAAACCAGCATCAGAACGTGAAGTAATATTAGAAGAATACGTAGATGGTTTGCATTTTATTTTATCAATCGGAATTGATTTAGGTATTGATAAAAACTTCCTATTCTATAAATGTGCACAGACGAATAAAACACAAGTGGAAATTTTCTTAGACACATATGCGAAAGTAATTCGTTTTACAGATCAACCATCTATTACAAATTATATTGAATTATTTACGAGCTATCTTCGACTTGGACAAGCACTTGAATTTGAACAAGAAGAGATTGAAAAAGCATATTTAGATAAAAATGAAGTAAATCATCAGCGTCAAACACAAGGATACTAATTTAATTTTTGAATATTTCAATTTAATTATTGTATAATGAATTGACTGAAGAAAAAGGAGGGTGTTGGCAATGACAAAATTAGACGCGACATTGACAATGCTAAAAGAATTAACAGATGCACGTGGTATTGCTGGTAACGAGCGTGAACCACGTGAAGTAATGAAGAAATATATCGAGCCGTTTGCGGACGAACTTTCTACTGATAATTTAGGGAGTTTAGTTGCGAAAAAAGTAGGGGAAGAAAACGGCCCGAAAATTATGGTTGCAGGTCATTTAGATGAAGTTGGATTTATGATTACACAAATCGATGACAAAGGTTTCCTTCGCTTCCAAACGGTTGGTGGCTGGTGGTCACAAGTTATGCTTGCGCAACGCGTGACGATTGTAACGCGTAAAGGAGATGTAACAGGTGTAATTGGTTCAAAACCACCGCACATTTTACCTCCAGAAGCTCGTAAAAAGCCAGTTGAAATTAAAGACATGTTCATCGATATCGGTGCTTCTAGCCAAGAAGAAGCGATGGAGTGGGGCGTACGACCAGGAGATCAAGTTGTACCTTACTTTGAATTCCAAGTGATGAAGAATGAAAAAATGTTACTTGCAAAAGCATGGGATAACCGAATCGGTTGTGCAATTGCAATTGACGTATTAAAACAATTAAAAGATGAAAAGCATCCAAACGTTGTATATGGCGTTGGAACTGTACAAGAAGAAGTTGGTCTTCGTGGCGCAAAAACATCTGCGAATTATATTAAACCAGATATCGCGTTCGCAGTAGATGTTGGTATCGCTGGAGATACACCGGGTGTAACGTCAAAAGAAGCACAAAGTAAAATGGGCGATGGACCACAAATCATTTTATATGATGCTTCTGTTATTGGACATACAGGTTTACGTGATTTCGTAGTTGATGTTGCTGATGAATTACAAATCCCGTATCAATATGATTCAGTAGCAGGCGGAGGAACGGATGCGGGTGCGATTCACATTGCTGTAAATGGTATTCCTTCTATGGCAATTACAATTGCAACGCGCTATATCCATTCTCATGCGGCAATGTTACATCGTGATGATTATGAAAATGCAGTGAAGTTAATTGTAGAAGTTATTAAACGTCTTGATAAAGAGGCTGTACATAACATTACATTTAATTAATAGAAAAAGCGAAGGAGCTTCTCCTTCGCTTTTTTATGTTTTAAAAAGGCCGTTCTAATCCCGCTGCAGTATGAGCACCTAAAATAATTAAACGAGTTAATTGCATCGCCATAAAATGTGGGGTATATATCATTCCTTTTTTTAACCATGACATAATCATTCCGATGTGAGCCCCTGTCACATAACTAATCAAAATATCACGAGGAACCATAAGATCTTCATCATCTGGTTGTGAAATAGACAAGCTTAATGTTAAATGTACTTGTATTGTTTTCATCATTTTATAAGAGTAGTTTCCGGCAGCTTTATCCCCAAGCATAACGTTATAAAAGTTTACATTTTCTGCGATATGTTCGAATAAAGCCAAAAATGTAGGATGAGGTGAATCAAATGTAAGTTGAAAATCCTCTTTATTTCTATTTTTCGGTTTAATTACTTCTGCTAGCTTCTCTAACATTTCTTCAATGCTTTTGTCTAATAGGTCATATTTATCATGGTAATGGCTATAAAATGTAGCGCGATTTACAGGAGCGCGTTCTGCGATATGTTGAACAGTTACATTTTCAAAGCCTTTTTCGCCTACTAAAGCGACAAAAGCATCCTGAATGAGTTGTCTCGTTCGCTTTACACGTGGATCATTTGTATTTTTAATAGACATTTTCCTTCTCCTCGTTTAATTTTCTATACTTAAACAACATATTGGTATTATATTGTTGTTTAAGCAACATTTCATACGTAAATTGTCGGTTGTAGATTCAAAATAATTATTTATAATTATAAACGATAGTCCTTCAGAAATCAGCACCGCTCGCAGGTAGAGAAGTTTCGATTTACGCTGCAGATGGTGTGATTTTTTTGTTAAAAGGTTAATATAATTAACAATTAAACAATCTAAACAATAAGGACATAAATAGTTTAGAAAAAAATTATATGCGATATAAGGAGAGGAATGCAATGAATCAGTTTCGAAGAATGGTAATTATCAACATTATCACATTAATTGTACTAGTTGGCGGCGGTATTGGCGGTTATTACTATTACAATCAAACGGAAAATTACTTAAAAACAGACAATGCAAAGATTGATGGAAAGGTAATTCCGGTTGCTTCACCAGTAGCAGGTAAACTAACTGACTGGAAAGCTGAAGTAGGAAAAAATTATAATGAGAACGATAAATTAGGTACTGTTACTGTAGCGGCAGCTAATGGAGAACAAACAGTAGATGTAACAATTCCACAAAATGCAACAGTTGTACAATCAAACGCGACAACAAATGCTTTCGTTGGAGCAGGTAGCCCGATTGCTTATGCATTTGATATGAACAATTTATGGGTAACAGCAAACATTGAAGAAACAGATGTTGATGATGTTCAAAAAGGTCAAGATGTAGATGTGTATGTAGATGCATACCCAGATACAACGTTAACAGGAAAAGTAGAACAAGTTGGCTTAACAACAGCGAATACATTCTCTATGTTGCCATCAAGTAACGCAACAGCGAACTATACGAAAGTAACACAAGTAGTACCAGTTAAAATTTCTTTAGATCATAGCAAATCAGTAAATATTGTTCCTGGCATGAATGTGACAGTTCGTATTCATAAGTAAGGGGGAGATGAGATGTCCTCAATTGTAATTGCAGGATATGCACTATTTTGTATAATCGTCTTCTTCCTTGTAAATCGTCTTTTACGAAAGAAAAAAACGAAAATGGGAGAAGAACAAGTCCCAGCCGTAAGTAAAATAGAAGTAAGTAAAGTTGAAACAGAAGAGAAAGAAATTGAACGAAAGCAAGAATCGGAAATTTCTAATGTAGTTGAGTTAGAAACAGGAAAGCAAGAAGAAGTAAAACAAGAAAAAGAAGTGCCGAAAAAACAAATGTCTATGCCTGTAGAGAATGTGAACGTAAAAGCAGTTGTAGCTGTATTAATTCTAGGCATGTTCGTTTCTATTTTAAACCAAACAATCATTAATGTTGCATTACCTCCGTTAATGAATGAATTTAATGTATCAACTTCAACAGCACAATGGTTAATTACAGGCTTCATGCTTGTAAATGGTATTTTAGTACCGATTAGTGCCTTTTTAGTTTCACGATTTACGTATCGTAAATTATTCGTAGCAGCAATGTTATTCTTCACGGTAGGATCTATCATTTGTGCTACTTCAGGAAACTTTACAATGATGATGACAGGTCGCGTAATTCAAGCTGTTGGTGCGGGTATTTTAATGCCGGTTGGTATGAATATCTTCATGACGTTATTCCCGCCTCATAAACGCGGAGCGGCGATGGGATTACTAGGTGTAGCAATGATTTTAGCACCAGCTATCGGACCAACTGTAACAGGTTGGGTGATTGAAAACTATAGCTGGAACTTAATGTTCTATGCGATGTTTATTATCGGTTTAATTATTACGTTCCTATCTTTAAAATTCTTTACACTAGCTCAGCCAGTGTCTAAAACGAAATTAGATATATTCGGTGTGGTTAGTTCAAGTATTGGACTAGGAAGCTTATTGTACGGATTTAGTGAAGCTGGAAATAATAGTTGGACTAGTGCAGAAGTTGTTATTTCACTTATTATCGGTGTAATTGGTTTAGCGTTATTTATTTGGAGAGAGTTAACAACGGACAATAAAATGCTTGATTTACAAGTATTTAAATATCCAGTATTTACTTTTACTTTAGTAATTAACGCAATCGTTACGATGGCATTATTCGGAGGTATGTTATTGCTTCCAGTATATCTGCAAAACATTCGTGGCTTTACGCCAATTGAATCTGGTTTACTACTTCTTCCAGGATCATTAATTATGGGGATCATGGGACCAGTAGCGGGTAAATTGTTCGATAAATATGGTATTCGTCCATTAGCGATAATTGGATTGGCAATTACGACGTATGCGACATATGAATTTACAAAATTATCGATGGATACACCGTATAGCGTTATTATGACGGATTATATTATACGTTCAATTGGTATGTCATTCATTATGATGCCAATTATGACAGCTGGTATGAACGCGCTGCCGATGAAATTAATTTCTCACGGTACAGCAACGCAAAATACGTCAAGACAAGTAGCGGGTTCAATCGGAACAGCGATTTTAATTACACTTATGACGCAACAAACGACTGCTCACGTAGCAGATTACGGCAACATGTTAACAACATCAAACCCAATTTTAGTTGATAAAGTACACGGCATGGGGCAAAGCTTAGCGGCCTTAGCTGGATCAGCTCAAGCAGGAGACGCGATGAGTACACAACTATTATATGGACAAATTTCAAAGCTATCTGCAATTAACGGTATTAACGATGCCTTCTTAATCGCAACGATACTAGCAGGTATCGCTTGGGTGTTATCGTTCTTCTTACAATCAGGCAATAAACCAAATAGAAAAGCAGGGAATTAATTTCCCTGCTTTTTTGTTTTCTTATACAAGGATTCAATTAGATATAGAATGAATCACCTGCAGACATGAGAACCCAGAAAATACCCCCCAGTAGTCCCCTATGTTGTGTATACTTTTACATTGTGCTTGTAATCCACTTATCCTCGCTAATAAGACAATTAAAGAAATTAAAATTAGTATAAAGAAGTTGTTATAAAAAGAGTAAAGAGAGGTATCATCATGATACCTCTCTTTATCCTAAGAATGCTAACATATTATTCATAATATGAAATAACATAGCTGGAATAATGGATTTTGTTTTCAGGCATAATATTTAAATATTACATATAAAGGTGTATTTTCCATAAAATAATAAAAGAGGTATCACCCTGTAGTGATGCCTCTTTCTCATTGATAACTATGTTCTGTTTTGTTATTCAATTTTGCTTGCTCTATTTGCAATTCACGCTCTACCAATCGATCTAATTGCTGAATTGCTTTAAGTGCTTTTTCATAAGAAATTGTTCGATAATGATGCGCTCCGCCCGGTTCTTCATCTGCTTCGTCTGCCCATTTAATAATATTTTGAAGAGATGTTCTTTCAATTTCTTGTTCCACTAAGAAAGAATCTGTATGAAGAAGAATTGCAATAGAAATTTCTTTTGCTAGTTTTGGATGTTCTCCCAATCTAATAAGTAATTTATGTGCTCTTTCAGCGCCTTTAATTGCATGGATATCATTCTTTTTATATAAGTCATAATCCCATTCGCCGCCTGTGTACCACGTATGATGTCCGATATCATGAAGGAAGCCAGCTTTTGTGGCAGCATCGACTGAGGCGTGATGCTTTTTGGCTAGGTGAAACGCATGGTAAGCGACAGCGATCGCGTGGACCATTCCAGAACGGTTTACGTATTTTTGTGTAATGTGGTGTTTAAAAATTTGTTCAAGCGTAATACGGTGCATAAAACATTCACTCCTTTTATCTTATGGTGTATATGAAGAAAAATCGATCGGTTTAAATGTATTTTGAACATTGTACTCCATCATAGTTCGTTAGTAAAGTAGAAATGTTTAGGAGAAGAAAAAAATTTTCTGCAAAAAAATCACCTTAGCTTATGCAAAGGTGATTTTCAAATTGCTTATTTTTTTAATCCTTGCTCTAGTGTTTCTAACATTTCGTGCTTTTCATTTTCATCAGCGTTTTTCCAAATGACTTCAAATAAAACGCCAAGACCTGGAAGCATTTTTTCTTCACCGCTTTGAATTGCATCGACGATTGTTTCTTGTAATTGATCTTGTGAATTTCCAGATACATTCGCTAATACGGCACCGCGTAAATTAAAACTCATTGCTTTCACCTCTTCTTCAGAATTGAAACTGACGTTAGTTTTTGTTCTTTTTTATGTAAATATGTATGAAAAATAGGCTATAATGATAAGACAAGAAGAGAGGGAAATACATATTATGAAAAACATTGATTCAGTACAAAATCCGCGTGTAAAGCAGTGGAAAAAGCTGCAAACGAAAAAAGAACGCGATAAAAAAGGTTTATTTTTTGTAGAAGGATTCCACTTAGTCGAGGAAGCTTTGAAGACAGGGATTGTAACAGAACTTATCGTTTCAGATCAGACAGACCTTCCGAAAGATTGGACAGTTAATGATGTGGAAATGTATATCGTACCTGAGGCGATTGTAAAAATACTTCGTGAAACAGAAACGACGCAAGGTGTATTTGCTGTTTGTGAGAAGCGTGAGAAAGAAGTAGCTCTTACTGATGGGAAATTCCTTTTATTAGATGGCCTGCAAGACCCAGGTAATTTAGGAACAATTATTCGTACAGCTGATGCAGCTGGTATTCACGCCGTTGTGCTTGGAGAAGGTTGTGTTGATGTTTACAATAGTAAAGTACTCCGCTCTACACAAGGCTCTATTTTCCACTTACCAATTGTAAAAGGGAACTTAGAAGAATGGGTAGACAAGTTAAAAGAAAATGACGTTCCTGTATATGGAACAGCTCTTGAAAATGGAGTTTCGTATGGTGAAGTAACGCCGGCTGGCAGTTTTGCATTAATTGTAGGAAATGAAGGAAATGGCGTACGCCAAGAAATTCTTGCAAAAACGGATCAAAACTTGTATATTCCGATTTACGGCGGGGCAGAATCATTAAATGTTGCGGTTGCAGCAGGGATTTTAACGTATTATTTGCAAAGCCCGGTTGCGAACAAATAAAAAACTTCTTATAATAAGTTGAAGTACATTATATTAAAAGTTAAATAACGAAAAACGTTGATAGAGAAGAGTAACTTACAAAATCGCCATATAGGGAGAGAGTGCCGTAGACTGAAAGCATTCTTATGGTAGACGGAAGTGAATTCACCTCTGGAGTTGACGCCAGGACCATGTATATGTAAAGGCGTTCCGGTCAGAATTGATCGTTATAACTAATGAGTGGGCAGACTTGTTCTGTCAATTTAGGGTGGTACCGCGAATTTACCTCGTCCCTTTTTGGGAGCGAGGTTTTTTTATTTTTAAAATTAGGAGGGTTCCAAAATGGAAGCACGTTTAAAAGAGCTAAAGCAAAAAGCGTTAGAGCTTATTGAAGAAGCGAAAGAGCTAAAGGGCTTAAACGACGTACGCGTAGCGTATTTAGGAAAAAAAGGCCCAATTACAGAAGTATTACGCGGCATGGGAAAATTATCAGCAGAAGAGCGTCCACGTATGGGAGCATTAGTAAATGAAGTACGTGAAGCGATTCAAACGCGTCTAGAAGACAAAATTAGTAACTTAGAAAAAGCAGTAATCGAAGCGAAACTAGCTACTGAAACAATTGATGTTACATTGCCAGGTCGTCCTGTTGAAACAGGTTGCCACCATCCATTAACAGCTGTTGTTGAACAAATTGAAGATGTATTCATCGGTATGGGTTATGAAGTAGCTGAAGGAACAGAAGTAGAAAAAGACTACTACAACTTCGAAGCACTAAACTTACCGAAAGATCACCCAGCGCGTGATATGCAAGATACATTCTACATTACAGAAGAAACGTTACTACGTACACATACATCTTCTGTGCAAGCACGTACGATGGAAAATAATAAAGAAAAAGGCCCAATCAAAATTATTTGTCCTGGTAAAGTGTATCGCCGTGATGACGACGATGCGACGCATTCACATCAGTTCATGCAAATTGAAGGTCTTGTAATTGATAAAAACATTCGTATGAGTGACTTAAAAGGTACACTGCAAGTATTCGTGAAAAAGATGTTCGGTGAAGATCGTGAAATCCGTCTTCGTCCAAGTTTCTTCCCATTCACAGAGCCATCTGTAGAGATGGATATTTCTTGTATGATGTGTCATGGCAAAGGTTGCGGCACTTGTAAAGGAACTGGCTGGATTGAAATTCTAGGCGCAGGTATGGTTCACCCGAACGTACTTGAAATGGCTGGTTATGATTCAAAAGAATATCAAGGTTTCGCATTCGGTATGGGCGCAGAGCGTATCGCAATGTTGAAATACGGAGTAGATGACATTCGTCATTTCTATACAAATGATGTACGTTTCTTACAACAATTCAAACGAGCGTAAGGGAAGGAGAGGATAAGTATGTTCGTATCATATCGTTGGTTACAAGAGTATGTAGATATTAAAGATGTAACAGCACAAGAACTAGCAGACAAAATCACGAAAAGTGGTATTGAAGTAGAAGGCGTTGAAGTATTAAATAAAGGTGTAAAAGGTGTTGTAGTTGGTCACGTATTAGAATGTGAAAAACACCCAGAAGCTGATAAATTAAGCAAATGCTTAATCGATATCGGTGAAGAAGAGCCAGTTCAAATTATTTGTGGAGCTGCTAACATTGCAAAAGGTTTAAAAGTACCAGTTGCAAAAGTTGGAGCTGTACTTCCTGGTAACTTCAAAATCAAAAAAGCAAAACTACGCGGTGAAGCTTCTCACGGTATGGTTTGTGCTCTTCAAGAGCTTGGTATTGATGGAAAGTTAGTTTCAAAAGAATACGCAGATGGTATCTTTATCTTCCCAAGTGACGCTGAAGTTGGTGCAGATGCACTTGAAATTTTAAACTTACACGATGAAGTACTTGAGCTTGGCTTAACACCAAACCGTGCAGATTGCTTAAACATGTTAGGTGTTGCATATGAAGTAGCTGCTATTTATGGCCGCGAAGTAAAACTTCCAGCTATCGACTTACAAGAAACAGCAGAAAAAACTTCTGATTATATTTCTGTAAGTGTAGAAGCGAAAGAAGAAAACCCATTATACATTGCAAAAATGGTTAAAAACGTAAAGATTGGTCCATCACCAATGTGGATGCAAACTCGTCTTATGGCAGCTGGCATTCGTCCAATTAGCAACGTAGTTGATATTACAAACTACATTTTAATGGAATACGGTCAACCGTTACATGCATTCGATTACGATAAATTAGGTTCAAAAGAAATCGTTGTTCGTCTTGCAAAAGAAGGCGAAAAAATTGAAACGTTAGATGATCAAGAGCGTACATTACAAAGCCACCACCTTGTAATTACAAACGGCACGAAAGCTTTAGCTGTTGCTGGTGTGATGGGCGGGGCGGATTCTGAAGTTACAAATGAGACAGTAAACGTTCTAATTGAGTCTGCATACTTTGCAGGTCAAACAGTACGTCGTACATCAAAAGACTTAGGTCTTCGTAGTGAATCAAGTGCACGTTTTGAAAAAGGAATCGACCCAACACGTACATTTGAAGCAATTCAACACGCAGCTGCTTTAATGGCGAAATATGCTGGCGGTGAAGCACTTGAAGGTGTAGTAGAAGCTGACAACTTACAAGTACAAGAGCGTACAGTATCTGTTACTGCTGAAAAAGTAAACCGTGTATTAGGTACAAATATTTCTGCGAGTGAAATGGGTACAATGTTCACAAACTTGAAATTCCCATTCACAGAAGTAGAAGGAACATTCCATGTAAATGTACCAGCACGTCGTCCTGATATTACAATTTCAGAAGACTTAGTAGAAGAAGTGGGCCGTCTATACGGTTATGACCACATTCCAGTTACATTACCTTCTGGAACGATGACTCGTGGTAAATTAACATCAGCACAAACGAAACGTCGTAAAGTACGCCGCTTCTTAGAGGGTGCTGGTTTATATGAAGCAATCACGTATTCATTAACAAGCGCTGACAAAGCGAAACAATATATGGTTGAGCCAAACGAAAAGGCGCCTGTAGGTCTTGCACTTCCAATGAGTGAAGAACGTAGCCAACTTCGTTTAAGCTTAGTACCGCAATTACTAGAAGCAGTTTCATACAATGTCGCTCGTAAAAACGACAGCGTTGCTTTATACGAAGTAGGTTCTATCTTCTTACCGACAGAAGAAGGAGAACTTCCGAAAGAAGAACAACATCTTGCAGGTGTTATGACAGGTCTTGCTCTTCACCATGCATGGCAAGGTGAGAAAAAAGTAGTAGACTTCTTCGTTATGAAAGGTGTACTAGAAGGACTATTCGACGTACTTGGTGTTTCAAACCAAATCACATATGCACCAGCAAAACGTGAAGGTATGCACCCAGGTCGTACGGCTGACATCGTATTAGATGGCGAAGTAATTGGTTTCATCGGTCAATTGCACCCAGAAGCAGAAAAACAATTAGATGTGAAAAATACATTCGTATTTGAACTATCTCTTGTAAAAGTATTCGGTGCAGACGCAGAAGAAACTTACTACTCAGCAATTCCACGTTTCCCATCTATGACACGTGATATGGCTGTTGTCGTAACGAAAGAAACAAAAGCTGGCGAAATGAAGCAAGTCATTGCTGAAGCTGGCGGAGAACTTCTGAAAGACGTAACACTATTCGACTTATACGAAGGTGAAAAAATGGAAGAAGGCAAGAAATCACTTGCATTCTCTATGACTTACTTCGATGCAGAACGTACATTAACAGACGAAGAAGTAACAGAAGCACATAACCGTGTACTAACAACGGTAGAAGAGAAATTCGGTGCGGAGTTACGTAAGTAATTAGAAAATTGCCGGATATATTCCGGCAATTTTTTTATTGGGTTAGTTGTCGGACACTGTCGGTAAGTCGATATATTACAAAAATCGCTCATATATTTTCCGACACCTTGCATCTTTCTCTCGAATGTAGTACATTAATTTTAGTTTAACAAAATGAAAGACGATGATAAGGAAAAGTAGTATATACTATAATCCAAAGCGAGTCAGGGACGGTGAGAGCCTGATGAGGCGGTATATGTGAAGAACACCTTGGAGTTGCTAACCGAAATTGAATCTTGTATTCAAGAGTAGACTTAGACGGGAATCCGGCCTGTTACAAACCGGGAAGTATGTATTACATACGAGTTAAAGTTGGTCTTTATGACAAATTGGGTGGTACCGCGAAGTTTAACCTTTCGTCCCTTTATGGATGAAAGGTTTTTTTGTATTTAAATATATGAGCAAAGGAGAATTTCACTATGGAAAACACATTAGTAAAAAGTCTGTATAGAGATACAGAAAAGTATGCAGATCAAACAGTACAAGTATCAGGGTGGATTCGTAACTTACGTGATTCAAAAGCATTTGGTTTCATCGAATTAAACGACGGTAGCTTCTTCAAAAGCGTTCAAATCGTTTTCGATACAGAATTAGAGAACTTCAAAGAAATTGCAAAACTTCCACTTAGCTCTTCAGTTAAAGTAGAAGGTAAAGTAATTGCAACGCCTGGAGCGAAGCAACCATTTGAAATTAAAGCAGAAAAAATTGATATCGAGGGCTTATCAGATTCTGATTACCCACTTCAAAAGAAACGTCATACATTTGAATACTTACGTACAATCGCTCACTTACGTCCAAGAACAAATGCATTCTCTGCAACGTTCCGCGTACGTTCTATCGCAGCATTTGCGATTCACCAATTCTTCCAAGAGCGTGGATTCGTACATGTTCATACACCTATCATCACTGGTAGTGATACAGAAGGTGCTGGCGAAATGTTCCGCGTAACAACGCAAGATTTAAATAACCTACCAAAAGGTGAAGACGGAAAAGTTGATGAGTCAAAAGACTTCTTCGGTAAAGAAACAAACTTAACAGTAAGTGGACAGCTGAACGCTGAAGCTTATGCATTAGCATTCCGTGATGTATACACATTCGGACCTACATTCCGTGCAGAAAACTCAAACACAACTCGCCACGCTGCTGAGTTCTGGATGGTTGAGCCTGAGATTGCATTCGCGGAACTAGGGGATGTAATGAACCTTACAGAAGATATGCTGAAATATGCAATGAAATACGTATTAGAGCATGCACCAGAAGAAATGGAATTCTTCAACAGCTTCGTTGATAAAACAGTTCTTGAGCGCATGAACAACGTAATTAACTCAGACTTCGGTCGCATCACTTATACAGAAGCAATTAAAGTACTTCAAGAATCAGGTGCTGACTTCAAATACCCAGTAGAATGGGGAATTGACTTACAAACAGAGCACGAAAGATACTTATCAGAAGAAATCTTCAAACGCCCTGTATTCGTAACTGACTATCCGAAAGACATTAAAGCATTCTATATGCGTTTGAATGAAGACGGTAAAACAGTAGCTGCTACTGACCTTCTAGTTCCTGGCATCGGCGAATTAATCGGCGGAAGTCAACGTGAAGAAAGAATGGACGTTTTAGTAGACAGAATTAAAGAATTAGGTATGAACGAAGAGGACTACTGGTGGTACTTAGAACTTAGAAAATACGGCGGTACAAAACACGCTGGATTCGGTCTAGGTTTCGAGCGCTTCCTAATGTACATCACTGGTATGGCTAACATCCGTGACGTAATTCCATTCCCAAGAACTCCAGGTTCTTCTGAGTTTTAAGATATAAAAAAAGCGAGAGCAACTGCTCTCGCTTTTTTTATTGAGAAAGGTTGTAATTGCAACCTGAACTTTATAAAGTATTTCACGACTAGAAAAGATGTTGTTCATAGTTCAATTCCCACTTCATATATAAGTAAAATGAATGCGACATTTATATAGGGAAGGGGTTTTTATACAATGGGGGAAATTCCAAGTCATACAAAGTGGACATTGCGTGACAAGTATATAGTAATCACTGGTGCAACAAGTGGTATTGGATTAGCGGCAGCTAAGGTGTTTGCAAAAAGCGGTGCTAAGCTAGGAATCATTGCACGTAATGAAGCAAAAGCGAATGATGTTATGACTCAACTTGAAAATATAACGGATGGGAATGCAGTGGTAGATATATTTTTCGCTGATATGTCTTCCCAACAATCTATACGCCAGGTAGCTACCAATATTTTAGAAAGATGTCCGAGAATTGATATATTAGTAAATAATGCGGGTGCTTTATTTCAAACAAGACAAATTACAGAGGACGGTTTGGAGATGACCTGGGCGGTAAACCATTTAGGTCCATTCTTACTTACAGATTTGTTGTTGGAGCGTTTAAAAGAAAGTGCTCCTGCTCGCGTCATTACCACTGCATCTCACGGTCATAAAATGGCTAAAAAGGGAATTGATTTCGATGATCTAGATGCAGAACAACTGTATCGCGGTATTAAGAAGTTCATGGGCGGTCCTACAATGCGTTATGCACAAACAAAACTAGCTAACATTTTATTCACCTCTGAATTGGCACAGCGGTTGGAGGGAACGGGTGTTAGTGCTTATAGCTTTGACCCGGGGCTAGTGAATACAAATTTTAACCAGGATAATGGTCTAGCTGCTCGCTTAACTATGGCAGCGATGAAACCTTTCTCCCGTACGCCGGAGAAAGGTGCTGAAACTTTAGTATGGCTAGCAGAATCAACTGGATTTACTAATCAGAGTGGTTATTACTATGCCGATAAACAAGTAGGGGAAATGTCTGAAGCTGCCTTGGATAAGGATGCAGCAAAGCGTCTATGGGACATAAGCGAAAACCAAACACGAGAGTAAAAGAGTAGCGAGTATATGTTCAGATTATTATGTTGAATAGTTTTTTACCCTTAAGTAAAAAGTAACCTTGGGGGTGAGTGCAATGAGTAAAAAAGTGAAAAAAGACCATTCAAGATCAATCCTAGGTTCTCCAGAAGTGGAAGGACAAGGGACAACAACACATGAAACGGGTTCTCATAAAGTATCTTCATCAAATAAGAAGCAGAAACGAAGCTAATATAAAAAAGGGAGAGTCTTGGCGGCTCTCCTTTTTTATAGGGGAATTACTAAAAATGAGTTAATTTAGCGATATAGTTAGAAGAGGAAAATAGTAAATGCAATTACATTGAATCGAGAACACATGAAACAAAAAACAGGAGTTTGTAAGCCCCTGTTTTTGTCGATACTATTTCAATAAGCGAAACGCTTTCTCTGTATTAGCAAAATGCAGTTTTACAAACTCAGGTAATCTTTCTTTACCTACTTTTTGAATTAATTTAGCAGCGGCGATATCAACTTGTTTACCAGCACCTTTTGGAAGTGGCATACCAGCTTTTTTACTTAGTTCGTCAAATTGTTTTACGAATGAGTAGCGAGCTAAAATAGAAGCAGCGGCTACTGCTAAATGGACGCTTTCACCTTTCGTAGCGAAATAAACATTTTCACGCTGTACCTGTTTTTGTTTTGCTAAATATTTATAGTATGTATCAGGTTGTGTGAATTGATCGATTAAGACGCCTTCAGGTTTTGTAGGTGCCATTTTAGCTAATAAGTTTGTAATAGCTTTATTGTGTAGTAAAGCTTTTAACTTACCTTGGTTGTTTCCTTTATCAAATAGCTCGTTATACTTTTCATTATGAAGGACAAGGGAGCTGTAAGGAACAACGTGTAGAAGTTGTTTCGCAATGGCAGTAATTTGATCGTCATTTAAGTTTTTAGAGTCTTTTACACCAAGTTCTTTTAGTAGTGGAATTTGCTTTGCATCCACATATACAGCAACGACTGTCATCGGTCCAAAGAAATCTCCCGTACCAACTTCATCAGACCCTACAATAGACATTGTACCGATGGAAGCAGGAGGCGCATAACGATGGGAATCGACAGATTTTGTTACAGCTGTTTTCGGTGTTTGAGAGACAGTTTGCCAACGAGAAGCTTCTGCTTCAGCGCGGCCTCCTTGGAACATTACTTTTCCAGATTTATACGCTGTAATCGTGCAAGATGGTACCTTTGCCATGAAGATTCCGCCTTGCGGAGTTTTTGAGCTAAGCGAATGTTTATATTGTTGTTTCATGTCTTCAATTACTGTAGAATTTGTTTGAATTACGATAGAATTTGACATAATGGTCGCCCCTTTTTTTATATTGTTATTTTTATCATATCGGATTGTTCTTTCTGTTTCCATATTATGAAGGTTCATGGTATGATAAACTTTAGGATTCTGTACGTGATTGGAGGCCGGTGAGTTGTCACAACAAAAGGGAAAGAAAAGTCGAATTAATGTAGAAATCTATGGTCAGCAATATTCAGTTGTTGGCGATGAAAGTACAAGTCATATCCGCATGGTAGCAGCGATTGTGGATGATAAAATGCGCGAACTCAATGCCAAGAATCCTTCGCTTGACACGAGTAGACTAGCGGTATTGACGGCGGTAAACGTCATACACGATTACATAAAATTAAAAGAAGAACATGAGAAATTGAAAGAAAGTATGACAAAAAAAGGAATGGAATAACATGATTGATATTATTATCATTTTACTGCTTGTTATGGGATTTTTCCTCGGCTTACGCAGAGGGTTTATTCTGCAACTTGTAAAGTTAACAAGCTTTATTATCGCATACCTTGTTGCATACTGGTACTGTAAAGATTTAGCGCCAGCACTTGCGAAATTTATTCCGTATCCATTTGATAAAAACGTATCTGTTCCAGAATGGATTGATGCAAATAATATTGAGACAGTATTTTATCAAGCGCTTGCGTTTATCATATTGTTTATTATCACTAAAATTGCACTTTCATTACTTGGTAATTTGTTAAATATGTTTGCAGAAATACCGGTTTTAAAGCAAGTAAATGCGTTTGCGGGGGCAATCCTCGGATTTTTAGAAGTATATATTATTTTGTTTGTCTTAATTATCATTGGGAACATTCTTCCGATTGAACAATTACAAACACCATTACAACAATCATCAATTAGCAAAATAATTGTAGACGATACACCGATTCTCTCTGAAAAGGTGAAGGAACTATGGCAGACAGGTAGCAGAGTATAACTTCTCTTTTTTCGGAAAGAGAAGTTTTTTTCTATGAAAGAAAGGCGGGACAATGATGAAAGTAAATAAAAAACAAGTGATCAAATTATTAGAGACAATCGGGCTTTTTATGGAATTAAAGGGCGCGAATCCATTTAAAATATCTGCATTTCGTAAAGCGGCAGCAGCGTTAGAAAGTGATGATCGTAGTCTTTCTGAAATTGAAGATTTCACAAAGATTCCAGGCATCGGAAAAGGAACAGCAGCCGTTATTCAAGAATATATAGAATCGGGAACATCTGAAGTATTACAAGAACTTGAAAAAGAAGTACCAAGTAGCTTATTGCCGTTATTAAAACTACCAGGACTTGGTGGTAAGAAGGTAGCTAAGTTATATAAAGAACTTGGTGTTGTTGATATGGAATCGCTAAAAGCTGTTTGTGAGGAAAATAAAGTACAAGCTTTAGCAGGTTTCGGTAAGAAGACAGAAGAGAAAATATTAGAAGCAATCGATCAAGTAGGCTCTCGTCCAGAGCGTTTACCAATTGCGATGGTATTGCCTATTGCCGGGGAAATAGAGGAGAAATTGTCGAATATTGCTGAAGTAATTCGTTTCTCTCGCGCTGGTAGTTTGCGCCGTGTTCGTGAAACAGTGAAAGATTTAGATTTTATCATTGCAACGACAGAACCAGCAGCGGTACGTGAGCATTTACTACAATTTGATAATATGATTGAAGTAATAGCAAGTGGAGATACGAAAGTTTCTGTCCGTCTTCAATATGAATATGATATTTCAATTGATTTCCGTTTAGTAAAACCAGAAGAGTTTATTACAACTCTTCACCATTTCACAGGATCAAAAGACCATAATGTAAAAATGCGTCAAATCGCAAAAGATAAAGGCGAGAAAATTAGTGAGTACGGTGTAGAGAACTTGGAAACAGGTGAAGTGAAAACATTTGAGACTGAAGAAGACTTCTTTGCTCATTTCGGTTTGCCATTTATTCCGCCAGAAGTGCGTGAAGATGGAAAAGAAATTGAATTAATTAAAGAGTATCCGAACTTAATTCAGTTTTCCGATATACAAGGTGATTTACATATGCATACAACTTGGAGTGACGGTGCTTTTTCTATTGAAGAAATGGTACAAGCGTGCCGTGCTCGTGGATATAAGTTTATGGCGATTACTGATCACTCGCAATACTTAAAAGTGGCGAACGGTTTAACGAAAGAGCGTCTTCGTGAGCAAGCGAAAGAAATTGAACGTATGAATGAAAAGTATCCAGACATTACAATTTTACGCGGAATTGAAATGGACATTTTACCAGATGCCTCGCTTGATTTTGATGATGAAGTATTAGCAGAATTAGATTATGTCATTGGAGCGATTCACTCTAGCTTCTCACAAGACCGTGAAACGATTATGAAGCGTCTACGTACTGCACTTGAGAATAAACATGTCACAATGATTGCCCATCCTACAGGACGTCTTCTCGGGCGTCGTGAGGGTTATGATGTAGATACAGATTTATTAATTGAACTAGCAAAAGAGACAAATACAGTTTTAGAATTAAATGCGAATCCGAACCGTCTAGATTTAAGCGCGAAATTATTAAAACAAGCACAAGATGCTGGTGTGAAAGTAGCGATTAATACGGATGCTCATACGCTTGAAATGTTAGAAGATATGGAAACAGGTGTAGCAGCAGCACGTAAAGGTTGGATTCAAAAAGATAACGTGATTAACACGTGGGATATTGAACGTTTATTAGACTATATTAAACGTAATAAGTAATACAAGGGGGACCTGCAACATGTTAGAAAGAACGTTGCGTGTATTAGAATACAATAAAGTAAAAGAACAATTACTTGAACATACAGCATCTTCACTTGGTCGTGACAAAGTGAAGCATTTAGTGCCGAGCACTGATTTTGAAGAAATTGTAGAAATGCAAGATACAACGGATGAAGCAGCGAAAGTTATTCGTTTAAAAGGTAGTGCACCATTAGGTGGTATTACGGATATTCGCTCAAATGTGAAGCGTGCAAAAATTGGGAGTATGTTAAGTCCAAATGAATTACTTGATATTGCGAATACGATGTATGGTAGTCGTAATATGAAACGTTTCATTGAAGATATGGCTGATAACGGTGTCGAGCTTCCGATTTTAGAAACTCACGTCGCTCAAATTGTATCTTTATATGATTTAGAAAAGAAAATTACAAATTGCATCGGTGACGGCGGTGAAGTAGTCGATAGCGCAAGTGATAAACTGCGTGGTATTCGTACTCAAATTCGTACTGCGGAAAGCCGTATTCGTGAAAAGCTAGAAAATATGACGCGTTCTTCAAACGCGCAAAAGATGCTGTCTGACTCGATTGTAACGATTCGTAACGAACGTTACGTAATCCCAGTAAAACAAGAATACCGCGGCGTATATGGTGGTATTGTTCACGATCAATCGGCTTCTGGACAAACGTTATTTATTGAGCCACAAGTCATTGTAGAATTAAATAATGCACTGCAAGAAGCACGTGTGAAAGAAAAACAAGAAATCGAACGCATCTTATTAATGTTAACAGAAGAAGTGGCAGTAGAAGCGGATATCGTTTTATCAAACGTAGAAGTAGTTGCAAATCTTGATTTTATCTTTGCGAAAGCTTTTTATGCGAAGCGAATTAAAGCAACGAAACCAATCGTAAATAACGAGCGTTATATGGATTTAAGACAAGCTCGACATCCGCTAATCGATCCAGAAATAATCGTGCCAAATAACATTATGTTAGGGAAAGATTTCACGACAATTGTTATTACAGGACCGAATACAGGTGGTAAAACAGTTACGCTGAAAACAGTTGGTATTTGTGTGTTAATGGCGCAATCTGGCCTTCACATTCCAGTAATGGATGAGTCAGAGATTTGTGTATTCAAAAATATCTTTGCTGATATCGGTGATGAGCAATCGATTGAACAAAGTTTAAGTACGTTCTCCTCACATATGGTGAACATCGTTGATATTTTAGAAAAAGCTGATTTTGAAAGTTTAGTTTTATTCGATGAATTAGGTGCTGGAACAGACCCGCAAGAAGGGGCTGCACTTGCCATTTCAATTTTAGATGAAGTATGTAATCGCGGTGCTCGCGTTGTTGCAACGACGCATTATCCAGAATTAAAAGCATACGGATATAACCGTGAACAAGTTATTAATGCGAGTGTTGAGTTTGATGTGAACACGTTAAGCCCAACGTATAAATTATTAATCGGTGTACCAGGACGTAGTAATGCCTTTGAAATTTCGAAACGTCTTGGATTATCTGATCGCGTCATTGACCAAGCACGTAACCACATTAGTACAGATACGAATAAAATTGAAAATATGATTGCGAAGTTAGAAGAAAGCCAGAAGAACGCAGAGCGTGACTGGAACGAAGCAGAAGCGCTTCGCAAACAATCTGAGAAACTTCATCGTGAGTTGCAACGTCAAATTATTGAATTTAACGAAGATCGCGACGAACGATTATTAAAAGCGCAAAAAGAAGGGGAAGAAAAAGTCGAAGCTGCAAAGAAAGAAGCAGAAGGCATTATTCAAGAACTTCGTCAATTGCGTAAAGCACAGCTTGCAAATGTGAAAGACCACGAGCTAATTGAAGCGAAGAGTCGTCTAGAAGGCGCAGCGCCAGAGCTTGTTAAGAAACAAAAAGTAAATGTGAAAAACACTGCACCGAAACAACAGTTACGTGCAGGTGATGAAGTGAAAGTATTAACGTTCGGTCAAAAAGGTCAACTACTTGAAAAAGTAAGCGATACAGAGTGGAGCGTACAAATCGGTATTCTGAAGATGAAAGTGAAAGAATCTAATATGGAATACATTAACACACCGAAGCAAACAGAGAAAAAAGCAGTTGCAACGGTAAAAGGTAGAGACTATCATGTTTCATTAGAACTTGACCTTCGTGGTGAACGATTTGAAAATGCAATGGCGCGCGTTGAGAAATACTTAGACGATGCCCAGCTTGCAAGCTATCCTCGCGTATCAATCATTCACGGTAAAGGGACAGGAGCACTTCGCCAAGGTGTACAAGATTACTTGAAGAAGCATCGCGGTGTAAAAACCTTCCGTTACGGTGACATGGGCGAGGGAGGCCTAGGCGTAACAGTTGTCGAATTAAAATAGAAAACAACGAAACAAAGGGGAAACCATTATATGTTTATGGAAAAACTTGCAAAAGTATTGTTAGCTTGTTGTGGAATATTTTTGGTGATTGGGGTTATTTATTTAGTTGTTTTTGCGAAGTGAAAAAGCGTCAATCGTGGCAGAATGATATTGCCATAGATTGACGCTTTTAATATATGTGAAAAGGAACAAAACATGAAAATCAACCAATACATAAGCGAAGCAAAATCCTGCTCAAGACGTGAAACAGACCGCCTTATTAAAGCTGGACGCGTGGCTATTAACGGCGAAATATGTACGCACGGTGCACTCGTGAGCGATGGTGATGTAGTAACGATTGATGGACAGGTTATTGCAAAAGAAGAGAAAGAAAAGGTGTATATCGCCTTTCATAAGCCAGTTGGCATTACTTGTACAGCAGCTGATCATATTGAAGATAATATTATTGACTATATCAATTATCCAGAGAGAATCTTTCCAGTTGGACGATTAGATAAAGCATCAGAAGGACTTATTTTATTAACGAATGACGGCGGGATTGCGAATCAAATTTTACACGGAGATCATGAGCACGAGAAAGAATATGTTGTCACAGTCGATAAACCTTTTACAGATTGGTTTATTGATGAGATGTCCAGCGGTGTAAAGATTAAAGATGGGATGACGAAGCCATGTAAAGTGACGAGGGTTGATCAGTCTACATTTCGCATCGTTTTAACGCAAGGAATGAACAGACAGATTCGTAGAATGAGCCGCGCTTTCGGGTTTACTGTAACAAAGCTAAAGCGAGAACGCATTATGAATATAAAGCTAAATGATCTTCAAGTAGGAAAGTGGCGAGACATTACAGGTGAAGAATTAGAATTATTAATAGGACAGTTATAGGGAGGAAAAATTTTCTCCCTATATTTTTTTGTCAGAAAAAATAAAACTATTGATTTTTTAAAAAATAGCCCATATAATAAAAAACAACAAGTTTCGACAAGATATTTTATAAAAGTAATGATGAGGACATGAGTTGTTTTTTACGATTCTCAGAGAGGGAGGCCTTAGGCTGTGAGCTTCCTAATACGGAAAGACAAACTTACCACCTCTAAACTTCAAGAGTGAACTGCATGATGCATTGTAATTCTTGGCGGATAAAACCGTTATCAATTTACACGAGCTATAAAATGAGCTTATTTCGTTATAAATTCATTTTATTAGAATAAGGGTGGAACCACGATTTCAACACTCGTCCCTTTGTTAGGGACGGGTGTTTTTTGCGTTCTTTTACGGGGAAGTATGCTTGAAAGAGGATATGTGACGGATTTTAATTCAGAATATTTTGTTAATTTATAATTATTATGTAGGAGGTTAGTAGAAATGAAATCATCTTTAAAGTTTTCTGAGATGTTTGCAATAAGTTTAATGTTATTTGCACTATTTTTCGGTGCAGGTAATATGATTTTTCCACCAGCGTTAGGGCAAGGTGCTGGAACGGACGTATGGATCGCGCTGTTTGGTTTTATCGTAACAGGCGTTGGACTACCTTTATTAGGAGTAATTGTTATAGCTTTAAAGGGAGATATTAATGAACTAGCAGGACGTGTACATCCTATATTCGCACTTGTTTTTATCACTGCAATTTATTTATGTTTAGGCGTATTCGTAAGTGTGCCGCGTACAGGAACAGTAGCTTATGAGATGAGTGTTGCACCGTTTTTACCAAGTGAGATAGCTGGTCAGTCATATCCACTTGTTATCTTTACATTTATTTTCTTTGCAGTCACTTTCTATTTAGCTTTAAATCCTTCGAAATTAGTGGGTCGTATTGGTAAGGTGCTAACTCCAATATTATTAGCTGTTATTGCAATTATCGTAGGTAAAGCACTTATTACACCAATTGGAGAATTTGGTGCACCGACAGAAGCGTATAGTGCTCCTCTCTTTAAAGGATTTATTGATGGATATTTAACTTTAGATGGACTTGCAGCACTGGTATTCGGAAATGTTGTAATTCATGCGTTAAAAGAAAAAGGAATTACAAATAAAAACAGTATTGCAAAAGTAACAATCTTTGCAGGATTTATTGCAGCGCTTGGTCTACTACTTGTGTATTTAGCACTTGCTTATCTTGGAGCTTCTAGTGTGTCACTTGGAATGGGCGCAAACGGAGGAATTATTTTAACGAATGTCGTGAATCATTTATTTGGTAGCTACGGAACTTTATTACTAGGGATCGCAATTACAGCAGCATGTTTAACAACTTCTGTAGGTATTGTTGCAGCTTGTGGTGATTACTTCTCTTCTTTATTACCAAAGCTTTCTTATCAAAAAGTCGTTTTCATTTTCTGTGTATTAGCATTTATGGTAGCAAACCTTGGGTTAACTCAGTTAAATGCATTAGCATTACCAATCTTAATCGCAATTTATCCAATTGGAATCGTACTTATCGTATTATCACTTGTTGAAAACTACGTTCGTCTTCCATTAGCGATGTATGTGGGTGGGATTGTAGGAGCATTTGCAATAAGTTTCTTTGATGGGTTACACAATGCAAATCTTCAAATTGCAGCGCTAGCACCTATTTTAGATAAGATTCCATTATATAGTGTAGGAATTGGTTGGTTAGTTCCAGGCATATTCGGTATAGGATTTGGTTATATAGTTTCTAAGTTTCAAAAGCAGGAAATTGCTGTAGAAAAATAGAGAAAAGAGGCTTTCTATAATAGAAAGTCTCTTTTTTTGTAAAAAAAGCCGCATATAGAGAAATTTAGATATTAAAAATTTTATACGTAATATAGTTGACAAAAAATTTATGAGTAGGCTAAGATTGAATTAGTTGTGGAAATATTGGAAGGGAAGTGAGGGAAACGGGGTTTCTATAACTATAGTGTTGTTATGGGAAGAGGTGAAAGAAGAGGAGAAGAGAAAGTTTATTTTTTTTGACTTACATTGAGAATGATAATCAATAAATACGTTTTATAATTTTTTCTCAGTTTCTATGCCTTCGTATAAGGAATAGGGTGAGATATTATTTTTAATATTCAATGAGAATGATAATCAATAATGCTTATGTTACATAAAAGAATGCTAATTAAATAATAGGTAGAAGAGATTATTTTTTTCTTATTAATTGAGAATAATTATCATTTTCGGAAAAAGTGAAATGAAAGATAACCAAGGAGGAAACAAGAAAAATGAAAAAGGTTTCTGTATTACCCGCTTTTATTATAACGTTCGTATGTATGCTAGCTTTTCTTGTAATGCCATACGGCAATGCTTCAGCAAAACTAGCTGATGGTACTTACGATATTAATTACGTAATTCAAAAAGCGGAAAATGATTCAGCTTCAATGGCAAATGACTATTTTGAAAAGCCAGCAAAATTAATAGTGAAAAACGGTGAGATGAGAGTACAAGTTCCGATGAATCATAGTGCTTGGATTACAGAATTTAAAGCAACAGAGAACGGAAATTTTGTTGATGCGAAAGTTGTTAGTAAAGATGAATCGGCAGATAAAAGAACAGTAGAGTTTAAAGTAGATGATTTATCCAAACCGGCAGCTGTAAAAATTCATGTTGTTGTACCAAATGCAAACTATGACCACCACTACACAATTCGTTTTGCATTTGATGCAAATGTAAAAGCTGTAGGTGGCGATAATGGCGTAGCTGCTACAACAAAAAATAATGATCAAGCGAAAACAGATACACAAGTAAAAGAAGAGAAAACAAAAGTAGAGAGTAAGGAAACAGCTAAAGAAGTGAATAAAGAAACAAAAAATGAAAATGGAAAAGCTGAAAAAACAGATAACCCAAAAACAGGCGATGAAGCACGTATTGGATTGTTTGCAGCGTTAATTCTTATTTCAGGTGCTTTCTTAATTCGTAAAGTGAAATTGAGTAAATAAATCTTTTGAAGGGTGATGAATATATGTTTAAACAATTTAAAATGATTATTGCCGTATTTGCTGTTTTATTTACATTTATCGCAACACTAGGTTTACAAGATGCAAAGGCTGCTACAAAACTAGCTGATGGAAAATATAATATTGCTTTTACTGTATGGAAAGGCGATAAAGATGAATCGTCTAGAATGAATAGTTATTTTGAAAGCCCAGCAACATTAACAGTTAAAAATGGAAAACAATATGTTTCATTTAAAGTGAAAGATAGTGCTTCTATTAAAAGTTTCCAAGTAGAAAAAGATGGTCAATTTGTAGAAACAACCGTGTTAAGTGAAAACAAAAAAGATAATACTAGAGTTGTAGAATTTGAAGTTGCTGACTTGTCAAAAAAACTAAATGGCAAGGTGAAAATTAATATTCCAATTATTAATTATAATGCTTCGTATGATATTCGCTTTGTATTTGATGGGAACAGTATTAAATAATTTTCAAAAGGGAGAGTCGTTCCATTGAACAGGTATACAAAAATTATTGTTGCTATGTTTTTAATGATATTTACACTCGTATCAACATTACAACCACTTGCAGTTCAAGCAGCTACCAAGTTGGCTGACGGTGAATATTCAATTGGCTTCAAAGTTTTAAAAGATACATCAGATGAAGAATCGATGATGAATCAATATTCAGTAAGTCCGGGAACTTTAAAAGTGAAGGATGGGAAAAAGAAAGTATCCTTTACATTAACAAATAGTTCATGGATTACGAAATTTGAAACAGAAAAAGCAGGTAAGCTAGTTGCGACAAATGTAATTAGTGAAGATAAAGAAAAAGATACAAGAGTAGTAGAATTTGATGTAGAAGATGTAGAGAAGGTATTAAATGCAAAAGTAAAAGTAGATATTGATTTTTTAAATTATCATCATGAGTACGACGTTCGTATTGCATTTGATCAAAATAGCATTACACCAATTCATGTAGAAAAACCAAATGAAAAAGAGGACCCAGCTAATAAGCCAGATCCAAATGAGACTACCGATCCAGGTCAGAAGCCCGACCAAAAGCCTGACCCAGATCAACAACCAAATTCTAACACAATTACAGATGGTGCGTACAGCATTCCATTTAAAGTGTTAAAAGATCAAACAGATGAAGAATCTAAGATGAATAGTTACATGGTAAATCCAGGAGTATTAAAAGTAGAAAACGGTAAGAAAAAAGCAATTGTAACACTAAAAAGTAGCTCATTAATTAAAAATTTCCAAACGGAAAAAGATGGCGCATTTGTTGATGCAAAAGTAGTGAGTGAGGATAAGGAAAAAGATACAAGAGTAGTAGAGTTTGAAGTAAACGATTTATCTAAAAAACTAAATACAAAAGTATTTATCGAAATGGCATCAAGAAATTATAAGCAAATGCATGATGTACAACTTTTATTTGAACAAGATAAACTTGAACAAATTAAAAATGAAGAGAAACAACCAGAAGTAGAAAAACCGGAAGCAGAAAAACCAGAAGCAGAAAAACCAGAAGTAGAAAAACCAGATGCTGAAACAATTAAAGATGGTGAATACAGCATCAATTTTAAGGCATTAAAAGATCAAACAGACGAAATTTCAATGATGAACACATATACAAAAAGTCCAGGTGTGCTAAAAGTAAAAGATGGTAAGAAGTATGTATCATTTACGTTAACGAACAGTTCTTGGATTACAAAATTTGAATTTGAGAAAAATAGTTCGTTTGTTGATGCAAATGTAATAAGTGAAGATAAAAAAACTGATACACGCGTAGTGGAAGTAGAAGTACCAGATTTATCGAAAAAGTTAAATGCAAAAGTAAAAGTAGATATCGATTCAATGAATTATCACCATTTTTACGATATTCAATTTGCATTTGATAAAGGTAGCATTAAGCCGTTAGATAACCAAGGTGAAAACACCAACCAAGGTGGAAACACCAACCAAGGTGAAAACACCAACCAAGGTGGAAACACCAACCAAGGTGAAAACACCAACCAAGGTGAAAACACCAACCAAGGTGAAAACAACAACCAAGATAATAACACAACAATTGATCCAAAAGCTCTTAAAGATGGTGAATACAGAATTGGCTTTAAAGTGTTAAAAGATCAAACAGATGAAATCTCAATGATGAACACATACACAAAAAGCCCAGGTGTATTAAAAGTAAAAGATGGTAAGAAATACGTATCGTTTACATTAACAAATAGTACATGGATTACGAAATTTGAATTTGAGAAAAATGGTTCTTTCGTTAATGCAAAAGTGTTAAGTGAAAATAAAGAACAAAATACAAGAGTAGTAGAAGTAAACGATTTGTCTAAAAAATTAAATGCAAAAGTAAAAGTAGATATTGATTCAATGAATTATCACCATGTCTATGATGTTCAATTTGTATTTGATCAAGACAGTATTAAAGCTTTAGGGAACCAAGGCGGAAACGACAACCAAGGCGGAAACGACAACCAAGGTGAAAACGACAACCAAGGTGGAAACAACAACCAAGATGAAAATAATAAACCGAGAGTAATAGTTGATCCGAAAAATTTAGTAGATGGCCAATATGATATTACATTTAAAGTATTAAAAGATAAAACAGATGAGATTTCAAAGATGCATGACTATGTTGTAAATCCAGCGAAATTAATCGTAAAAGATGGTAAAAAATACATTGAGATGACGCTGAAAAATAGTGCGTGGATTACGAAATTCCAAACGGAAAATAAGGAACTATTCGCTGATGCGAAAGTAGTAAGCGAAGATAAAAATGCAAATACGCGAGTAGTACAGTTTGAAGTAGAAGATCTATTTAAAAAATTAAATGCAAAAGTAAAGGTAGACATCGATGAGATGAACTACCATCATTTCTACGATGTACAAATTCAATTTGATACAAATAATATCGGCGCGTTAGGAACTATTAAAGAGGAACCGAAAAATGAACCGAAAAATCCAGTGACTACACCGAAAGTAGATAATGTAAAAACAGTAGGTACTCCTGATTTTAACCGAAATGCAGATGGTCAGAAGAAAAAAGAAGATACAAAAAATGATTCAAAAAAAGAGAAAAACTCAAAAACTGCAGATACAGCACAACTTGGTTTATACATGGTGTTACTGCTAGGTTCACTTGCTTTACTAGTTCGTAAATATAGAGCAGGTAGATTGTAATTTTTGGAGTCTTGATGCATGTTCGCGTGCATCAAGACTTGTTTCATATTGTATGGAAAGGAGTGGTGATTGAGAGTGAAGAAAATTGCAAGTGTACTAATGGCTATCATTTTGTTAATGAGTATAGCCGGGTGCTCATCACCAAAAAAAGAATCAGCAAAGCAGGTAAAGAGTGAAAGTAAAGAGCACGTCGTTGCAACAACAGTGGCTGTTACTGAAATTATGGATGCGTTAGAAGTAGATTTAGTCGGCGTTCCAACAAGTTCTAAAACTTTACCGAAGCGATATAAAGGTTTACCTGAAGTTGGGAATCCAATGAGTCCAGATATGGAAAAGGTAAAGTCATTAAAGCCTTCAGAAGTGTTATCTGTGACAACACTTGAATATGAATTAAAGCCAGTTTTTGATGGTGTGGGTATGAAAGCAAACTTTTTAGATTTAACGAGTTTGAAAAATATGCAAAGTTCTATTAGCGATTTAGGTAAGAAATATGGGCGTGAAAAACAGGCCGAAGCAGTAGTAACTAAATTAGATAAAAAGGTTGCTAGCATTCAAAAAGAAGTAAAAGGAAAGAAAGAACCGACAGTGCTTATTTTATTAGGTGTGCCGGGAAGTTATTTAGTAGCAACAGAGCATTCTTATATTGGAGATTTAGTGAAACAACTAGGTGGTAAAAATATTGTGCAAGGTGAACAAGTAGAATATTTAGCTTCTAATACAGAGTATTTAAAGAAAGCTGATCCAGATATTATTTTACGAGCAGCTCATGGTATGCCTGATGAAGTTGTAAAAATGTTTGATAAAGAATTTAAAACAAATGATATTTGGAAACACTTTGCTGCGGTTAAAAATAACCGTGTTTACGATTTAGAAGAGCGTTTATTTGGAACGACAGGTAATTTAGCAGCAATTGAAGCATTAGATGAATTGAAAAAAATGATGTATCCGTGATGCATTTTAATATAAAGGAAGAGTAGAATGAATAAAAAAACTTGGAGTTTCCTCATTGTTACTGCATTGCTTATTGTTATGACATCATTGTCAGCGATGAAAGGTAGTTTAGAAGTAGGTATTGTTGAACTTGTACAAGGGATATTTACAGGTGGAAATGAAGATGTTGAAGTCATTAAAGATTTACGTTTTCCGCGTATTATTATTGCGTTGTTCACTGGAGCGGCTCTCGCTGTTTCAGGTGTGCTTTTTCAAGCTGTTATGAAAAATCCACTCGCTGATGCTGGGGTAATCGGTATATCTTCAGGAGCAAGTTTTATGACACTCGTTATTATTACGTTGTTCCCGCAATTCTTTTTCTGGACACCTGTATTCGCCTTTTTAGGTGGTGCGCTTGCATGTTATCTCGTTTATTCGTTTTCATGGAAATCAGGATTAAGCCCGCTTCGCATTATTTTAATTGGTATTGCCATTAATGCAATGTTTACTGGATTAAATGAATCATTCGTTACGATTTGTGGATATTTTATTAAGAGTATTAAGCAAACGACGACTTCTAACATAACAATGAAGACGTGGGGCGATGTAGAAATAATGGTGACTTATGGAACGATTGGTCTTATTCTTGCTCTGTTCGTAGGAGCTTGGTGTAACTTATTATCGCTACAAGATAAGACTGCGAAAAACTTAGGCTTGCACGTGACGAGAGTTCGTCTTATTATTTCTGCCATTGCAGTACTCTTAGCGGCAGTATCAACAGCGATTGCAGGTGTTATTGCTTTTGTAGGATTACTAGTTCCGCATATTTCAAGACAATTAGTCGGTTCAGACCATAAAGTATTAATTCCATTTTCTGCTCTTGCAGGGGCGTTATTAATTTTGACGGCAGATACGATTGGAAGGTTAATTGTGCCACCTAACGAAATTCCAGCAGCAACAATTATGGCGGTTATTGGTGGTCCATTCTTAATATTTTTGCTTAGAAAGAGTGATAAAGTTCATGGAAATTAAAAATGTAACCTTTTCATACGATAACGTAACAAATCGTTTAAAGTCTGTTAGTAGTGAAATAGAAATTGGGAAAATTACAACAATCATTGGACCGAATGGATGTGGGAAATCAACATTACTTAGTGTCATGTCTAGAAACCACGCTCCTAGCAGTGGAGAAGTAATACTTGATGGGAAAGCGATTGGTGAATATAAACCGAAAGAGTTTGCTAGAAAGCTAGCGGTTGTCCATCAACAAAATGAGGCTCCAGCAGATATTACAGTGGAAAAGCTAATAAGCTTCGGGCGTATGCCATATAAAAATATATTCTCTCCGCAAACAGATGAAGATAGAGAAGCGATTGAGCGTGCACTAGTATGTACGAATTTACAAAGTAAGCGTGATAAGCCAATTTATGCTTTATCTGGTGGAGAGAGGCAGCGAGTTTGGATCGCGATGACATTAGCTCAAAATACACCAATGCTCTTCTTAGATGAACCGACCACATATTTAGATATTTACTATCAGTTAGAAATATTAGAGTTAGTGAAAGAGTTAAATGAAGTGCATGGACTAACGATTGTAATGGTATTACATGATATTAATCAAGCCATTCGTTATAGCGACCATATTATCGTTATGAAAGATGGAGAAATCATTACGAAAGGTATTCCTAATGATGTAATAACAGAAGAAATGGTTAAAGCAATATATGGTGTAGATGTCATTGTAAAGCAGGATGAAGATACCGGATTGTACATGGTACCTATGGGAATCTAAAGGCTGAGCATAATCCGTTTTGAGGTGATAATTTGAATAGTAAGAAAGGACGGAAAAAGAATTCTTTTTTTCAACGCATACTTACAATTGTGTTTTTAGGAATCTTTTTCTATTCAATTTATGAGTTGGGCGGGATTTTCATGGATTATTATGAAAATCGTAAAGTAATGGCTGAGGCACAACATATTTATAAAAGAAGTCCAATGGAAGAAAAATCAGAAGATGGAGAGGTACGTAAACAGTTTCAGGATCTCCAGAAAATTAATCCAGAGATAGTCGGATGGATTACGATGGATGATACACAAATTAATTATCCAATCGTTCAAGCAAAAGATAATGATTACTATTTATTTCGTAATTATAAAGGTGAAGATATGAGAGCGGGAAGCATTTTTATGGACCATCGTAATGATGTGAAATCTCAAAATCGAAATACGATTTTATATGGCCATCGTATGAAAGACGGTTCTATGTTTGGTAGTTTAAAAAAGATGTTGGATGAAGACTTTTTTATGTCTCATCGTAAATTATATTACGATACATTATTTGAAGGATACGACGTGGAAGTTTTTTCAGTATACACGACAACAACGGACTTTTATTACATTGAAACGGATTTTGAAAATGATGCAGCATATACATCGTTCTTAAAGGAAATTCAAGAAAAATCACTGTACAAAACGGATACGGAATTGACGGCTAATGATGAAATCGTAACACTTTCTACTTGTGATTATGCGCTTGATCCAGAGGCTGGAAGGCTAGTTGTACACGCAAAATTAGTAAAAAGAAATTAAAGAAAAAAGTATAGAATATGAGAAGTGATAGGTAACGCTTCTCATATTCTATACTTTAAAAAAGGACTGTTTTTACTGTGCTGCAGCCATTGGCATACGTACAACTTTTACATCATAGTAAGCAATTTTATTATCAAGAATATATTCTGGCATTCCGCCTTGATGTGAGTGAGCATCTTTAAATGCAGCGCTCTTTGTCCAACCTTGGAAATCTTCTTTTGCATTCCAGCGAGTGCTAATTGTTACTTCATCATAATCAACTGTATTTTGCGTTAAAAGAACTTCTAGACCTAAAAAGCCTGGCATCGTTTCAACTTTACCTACTTTATTAAAACGCTCAATTAATTTATGTCCATTTCCCTTTGTAATTTTAGCTGTATTTGTAACAATAATCATGTTTATTCCTCCTATAAATGTAGCTATATTTTCAAGAACTCATATACATTAAATGATAATGAAAATCATTATCATTGTCAATGATAAATGTGAAATATATAAGTTTTTTTCTATTATTTTGGACAGTGAGATTTTCATTTCAAAACGTAGTAAATATGTGGCGATTAAGTGCGAGAATGAGCTAGTTGTACTAGCAAAGCAATAATATGGTATAGTGAAACGAGGCTGTTTTTTCAGTCTCGTTTTTTAAATGCTTCCTGTAGAGAAAGCATGCAAATGGAAAGGAAGTTATTATATGCGATCAGAAGTAACAGTAAAAATAAAACCGAAATTTATAAAAGAAATTAAAAGTGGATATCCGCTTATTTTAAAAGATGCGATTCAAAATTTAAATGATGTTCAGGAAGAAGGAACAATCATTAAAGTAGTAGATGAGAAGAACAACTTTGTCGGAAAAGGTTATTATGGAAAACAAAATAAAGGATATGGCTGGATTTTAACGAGAAAAGAGAGTGAACAAATTAATCAATCTTTCTTTGAAAGTAAAATCAAATCTGCCTTACATAAACGAAAGCAATTTTACAAATCAAGTGATACGACAGCATTCCGTGTGGTGAATGGTGAAGGTGATGGTCTTGGAGGACTAATTATCGATTATTATGATGGCTACTACGTAGTAAGTTGGTATAGTGAAGGGATTTACACTTTCAGAGATGAGATTATAGCCGCTCTTCAAAAAGTAGCAAACTTTAAAGGTATTTATGAGAAAAAGCGTTTTGATACGAAAGGGAAATACATTGAAGGCGATGATTTCGTAGCAGGAGAGCGCGGTGAGTTCCCGCTTATCGTAAAAGAGAATGGTGTGAACTTCGCTGTTTATTTAAATGACGGAGCGATGGTTGGCGTATTTTTAGATCAACGTAACGTGCGAAAACAAATTCGTGATAAATATGCGAAGGGAAGAACTGTGTTAAATATGTTCTCTTATACAGGTGCTTTCTCTGTATTTGCAGCGCTTGGTGGAGCGAGTAAAACGACGAGTGTCGACCTTGCAAATCGTAGTTTAAGTAAAACGATTGAGCAGTTTAGTGTAAATGAAGTTGATTATGAAGCACAAGATATTATTGTAGAAGATGTATTTCTTTACTTCAAATATGCAGCTAAGAAAAAGATGAAATTTGATATGGTCGTACTTGATCCTCCAAGCTTCGCCCGATCAAAAAAATATACATTTAGTGCAGCGAAAGATTATAAAAACTTATTAAAAGAAACAATTGCCATTACAGAAAATAACGGAATTATCGTTGCTTCTACAAATTGTAGCGCATTCGATATGAAAAAGTTTAAAGGCTTTATCGATACAGCCTTTAAAGAAATGAATGGCAAATATAAAATATTAGAAGAACATTCTTTACCAGAAGATTTCCGTACCATTGATCAATTTAAAGAAGGAGACTATTTAAAAGTAGTTTTCATCGAGAAAATTAAAGGTTAATAAAGAAAAGGAGCTCGAGTTTACTTGAGCTCCTTTTCTTATTGAACGATATTTTGTACTCTACCGACTTGTCCGTCCTGCAATCGCACTTTAATGCCATGCGGATGGGAAGGGGAGTTTGTTAAAATATCTTTTACAATGCCACGTGTTAATTTACCTGTTCGTAGATCTTGTTTTAATACAATATCAACTTCAAGACCGGGTGCGATATTAGAACGTTTTTGTCCGTTCATTTACACACCTGTACGTCTACGTTGGTTGTTTGTCTTTTTCGTTTGTTGATTTTGTAGTTTTTTTGTTTCTTGGCTTTGATTTTTTGCATTTTGACCATTTCCATTTCCTTGCTTTTTCTTAGCAAGTTGTTCACGCATTAAATCAGCTAAGCTTACTTTTTTGTTTTCTGACATGATAAGTCTCCTTTATATAAAGTTAATTATGAACAATCATAGTGAATTTCATCATATCATTGTTAAGGAAGGAAGGGAAGTTGGTTTGAAAATTCATATATTTGTTTCCAGTCTGTAGTAGTTACGATACAATTGAGTTGTTAACGTTTGTAAAAAGGGGATAGACATATGTCACATCATATTTTATTAGTGGAAGATGATATTTCAATTCAAGAGATGGTGGAAAAGTATTTGATAAAAGAGGGCTTTCAAGTAACAATTGCGTCTGATGGAGAAGAAGGCGTGAACACATATTTAAAAGGTTCATTTGATTTGATTATCCTCGACATTATGATGCCGAAGCTAGATGGCTTAGAGGTTGTACGAATCATTCGAGAAAAAAGTGCTGTTCCGGTTTTAATGATGTCGGCAAAAGATACAGATGTTGATAAAGCTGTTGGATTAGGACTTGGAGCAGATGATTACATTTGTAAGCCATTTTCTATGATTGAATTAGCTGCACGTGTAAAGGCAGGTATTCGAAGATCTACGAAATATTCGGCTACAGAAACAACAGAAAAGATGATTCAAATTGGTGATTTAACGATTGATCCAATTAATTTTACTGTAGAAAAAAACGGGAAGCCTCTCAAACTTACTTTAAAAGAATTTGAGATTCTAAAATTGTTTGTAAAGAATCAAAATCGTGTATTTACAAAAGCACAAATATATACACTAATTTGGAACGAAGAGTATTACGGTGACGATAACGTTATTAATGTTCATATGAGAAGGTTGCGTGAGAAAATCGAAAGTGATCCATCTAATCCAGAATATATTAAAACGTTATGGGGTATCGGCTATAAGTTGGAAGTGATGTAATATGGTCAATTTGTTAATAAGTATTATTTTTATATTGTTATGTGTCATTTACATACAATATAAAATGAGAAAAAATAGTAGTAAAAATTTACGATACACATATGAAAAGTTAGAAAATATTGTAAATGTACAAACGGGCGAGAAGTTACTCGTTATGACAGATGATTTAGAATTGCAAAAATTATTAGTGGCAATTAATCAATTATTAGATGCAAAACAGAAAACGAATGCAGATCATGCAAAAGTAGAAATTTCGATGAGAAAAATGCTTTCAAATATTTCACATGATTTAAAGACGCCACTAACAGTTATTCTTGGATATACAGAAATGTTAAATAAGGATAAAACGATGAATAAAGAAGAACAGCAAATATTACTTGAAAAGGTGCATGTGAAAACACTAGAAGTAATGGAACTGATTCATAAGTTTTTTGATTTAGCAAAACTAGAATCTGGTGACAAGGCAATCGAGATGACAAAAGTAAATATGAATGAGGTTTGTCGTGAGAAGATTTTATCTTTTTATGATTTAGTAACATCGAAAGGTTTTCATGTTCATATTGATATACCGGAAAGAAATATATATGCACTTGGAAATGTAGAAGTATTAGGCAGGGTATTGAACAATTTAATATCAAATGCGATTACATATGGAGACGATGGAAAGACACTTGGTATGACGTTAAGAGATGATGAAACAAATGTGTATATAGACGTATGGGATACAGGAAAAGGAATTGATGAATCGCATATTGATAAAGTGTTCGAGCGTATGTACACACTTGAAGATTCAAGAAATAGATTGTACCAAGGGAGCGGTTTAGGGTTAACGATTACGAAAAGGCTTGTGGAAGCGATGGATGGAAAAATTCATCTTTCTAGTAAGCCGTATGAAAAAACAATTTTTACAGTTGCATTAAAAAAGATGCAGTTTTAGCTTGTAGAGAAGTAGATTCTACAAGCTTTTTTTTCAGCGTAAGGAATTTGTAAGAAACGGGTAAGAAAAAAGAGATTTCCGTTGTCTATTATAAAAATATAAAGTAGTGCGAAAGGGGAAAGTGACATGACCTATATATTAAAAACGAATCAGTTAACGAAAGTGTTTAAAGGGAAAGAAGTTATTTCCGGTGTTAACATGCATGTGAAAAAAGGAGAAATTTACGGTTTTTTAGGACCAAACGGTGCTGGTAAAACAACGATTATGAAAATGATTACAAATTTAATAAAACCAACGAGTGGTGATATTGAAATCTTCGGTGAGAAATTAACAGATACATCTTATGAAGTATTAAAAAGAATGGGGACAATTATTGAATACCCAATCTTTTATGATAAATTAACGGCGAAAGAAAACTTAGACCTACATTGTGAATATATGGGTTATTACGATAAAAATGAAATTGACCATGCATTACATTTAGTGAAACTACAAGGGATAGATAATAAAAAAGTAAAAGATTTTTCATTAGGAATGAAACAACGACTCGGTATTGCAAGGGCAATCGTAACAAAGCCAGAATTACTCATTTTAGATGAACCCATTAACGGTTTAGATCCAATTGGTATTAAAGAATTAAGAGACTTATTTAAAATGCTCTGCAAAGAATATGGCATTACATTATTAGTTTCTAGCCATATTTTAGGTGAGATGGAATTAATGGCGGATACAATTGGTGTCATTCAAAATGGAAAACTAATAAAAGAAGTTTCAATGAAGAGTATTAACGGAAAACAAACAGAGTACATTGAAATTACTGTTCCTGATGTGAAGCGTGCAGCTTATATTTTAGAAGATAAACTTGGTATAAAAAACTACAAAATAATGAGTGGAAACATGATTCGGGTTTATGAAGTGGCGGTGACACAGCAAGCCATTTCCAAAGCACTTATTATGAACGATGTGGAAATTGAAAGTATTAATAAGAAACATAGTTCCTTAGAAGAATATTTCTTAAATGTAATGGATGGAGAAGGTATTCATGCTTAATGGACTGTGGCTGAACCTGGTAAGTGGATTTATCGTAATGCTAGTAAGTGGAATTTTATATTATAGAAAACCAGAGCGGAAATGGTTGTTAATCCTACTAGTGATAGGAATGTTAAGCTTCGTTACTGCTGGAATTAGAATGTTAGCAGCGTAGAGACAGGTATATAAAGAATGGAGGCGTGGTTTATATGTTTAAATTAATGAAGCTCGAATGGAAGAAACATCAATTATCTAGTTACTTTAAAAGTGTAGCAATTTGTATTATAGCAATTTTCGCTGCAGTAAGCCTTATGGCATGGGGAATGAAAGCCGAGGGAGACGTGCTCTTCTTTGACTTCACACAGAACATGGCTTTAGTAAATATTTTTATTAGGATAACATTCATTATTTTTAGTTCAGTCATTTTATCACGTTTAGTAATTGATGAGTATAAGAACAAAACGATACAACTATCATTTATGTATCCGCTACAAAGGAAAATGCTAATGAGTGCGAAATTAACAATTGTTTTCTGTTTTTGTTTTGTGAGCACGATTATCGCGACTTTCATTATTAGCTTGCTCGTATATTTTGTGAGTCCAATGATGGGACTGATTGAAACACCTGCTACGATAGGTGAAATAATAGCTATCGTTCCAGGTACTATTATAAGTGCATTTATGATATCTGGTATAAGTTTAATTCCTTTATTTTTTGGAATGAGAAAGAAATCGACACCGACAACGATTACTTCAGCAGTAATAATTGGCTTGCTGATTAGTGGTAACTATGGTCCTGGAAACGGTCAAGTAAGTATGTTTGATTTTATAGCTATCCCAATCGTGCTCTGTTTATTAGGAATTTTCATTAGTTATCTATCGTTTCGTAAAATCGACAAGATCGATGTGGCGTGAAGCAAGCCTAAAACAACAACGAACTGGGGTATGACTGGTGAAAAAAATAATAGTAATTGCAATATTATTCATTACAATTGCTAGTGTAGTTTTTGGTATTAAGGTGTTTCAGGGGAAAGATTTTAAGAAAGAAAAGTCTTTTGAGATAAATAATATAAAAGAAATAGAAGTAGACAATGAAAACTGGGATATTGAATTGAAAAGTACAGATGCTAATAAAATAGTAATTTCCGCTCAAGGTGAACAAGCAGATAAAGAGATAGATCCCGTCAAAATAGAAAATGATGAAAATAAAATTATGGTTAAGCAAAAACAAGAGGCGAACAAATTTTTTAATGGTTTTACGTTTAGGAAGAAGAATAGTATATGTATAGCTATTCCGAAGAAAGAGATAGATAAAATTATAGTAAATAATAAATCGGGTGATGTGAAAATAAGAGATCTAGTAGTAAAAAGTATCATGACGAAAGGCAAATCTGGGGATGGAATGATTGTAGGACTATCAGCCGAGAAAGGTGAATTCATATCGCAAAGTGGAGAGTTAGTTGTAAAAGATAGTTCAGTACAAGAATTAAATATAAAGTCTACGACTGGTGATAACTATATAACAAATGTAAGTAACTCAAATATGAACATCACTTCAACATCTGGGGAAGTATTGCTGAAAGATATGACAGAAGGAAAATCATTATTTATAGAAACAAAATCAGGGGATATTGGCGTACGGTATAAAGGTGTCCCGGCATCATTGAAGCTTATGGCTAAAAGTAATTCGGCTGACGTAATAGTAGATTTAAAAGGACTTAAGAAAGATAAAAATACAGAAAAAATAAAAGTAGGAACGATTGGTGATGCAAAAAATGAAGCGAAGATTTTAAGTGAAACAGGAGTCATTTATATTGATTAAATCTTAGGAGGAAGGAGGACACTATCATGCTACATTTAATGAAGCTAGAATTGAAAAAGTTTAAGCTTGGTTGGTACGTGAAGAGAGCAATTATTGCAAATATTGTTATACTGGCATTAATGATCTTTGTGAGCATCATCGCTCAAGTAGAAGGTGATGCAGAAATAAGGAATCCAGAGACGATATTGTTAATGGCTAGCGCAATAGTAAGAGCAACGTTTATTATTTTTGGTAGTGTATTAATCGCAAGGCTAATAATTGGTGAATATAAAAATAAAACAATACTACTTATGTTTTCTTATCCTATTAACCGAAAGAAAATGATGGCTAGTAAGTTGGCTATTACAGCGATAGTAACATTTATAACAGTTATTGTATCTAACATTTTAGTAGTAGGAATTTTCTTTGGGATAGATAGTTATTTTTCGATTCTTCCTAATTCATTCACAGTAGATCAATTGATGCAAGAAGGAATAAAACTAGTTCCTTTAGCCATTGCAACTGCGGGAATGAGTTTAATCCCATTATATTTCGGAATGCGTAAACGTTCCGTGCCAACTACAATTGTTTCATCTCTTATCGTTGTCTCAATTGCAATGAATAGCAACCCATCGTTTTCTACAGCAACTTTTCTTCCTCTTCAACTAGCATTGGCAGCAATTGGAGTTGTGATTGCGTATTACGGCATTAAAAATATAGAGAAGGAAGATATAGCAGTATGATAAGAATACGTAAAAGGAGTTGGTGTTATACTAACTCCTTTTTTGTATATATATGCTTCGTTACTACTCTGTAAATTTAGAGTGTTTACTTAAATAATCTTGTACTCCTGGAGAAATGTTAAAGTTATTTGGACTTTTATATTCGATAGTAAACTCTCCGTCAGTACTTGTTTTAAAGGAGATCGCATAGCTATTCATTTTAGCATCGTAAGAAGTATTTTTGACTACCGCATCTAAATCGAAGTATTTTGTAATATATTCTTTTGATTCCGTAATTGCTACTTGTTTTCCCCAAGGGGTACCATAATAGGTGAAATAAAGAGATACACTAATAACTCCAATAAGAGAAGTTAGTAAAATAGTTCCCATAGCTATTTTTTTATTTTTTGTATTCAATTTGGTTACTCCTCTTCGTAATATGTATTCATTTTAACCTATCTTTTCCATAAAACAACCATTAAGAAAAAATAGTTTCACATGAAACAAGTTACAGAAAAAGACAAGATATGTAAACATCTTGTCTTTTTTGTCGTTACATTTTAGGAGCTTCCATTCCAGCCGCAGCCCATTCTTCTTTTGCGGGGCCATATACGCCAGGAACTGTTAAGCCAGCTTGTCGCATTAAAACCGTCATTTGTCCGCGGTGGTGATTTTGATGATTAATGAGTGTCATTAAAAATATAGAATTCGGCATAGGACGACCAAAGAAGTCATTAATAGTAGCTAAGTCTTTATCAGTCCATTTACTTTGAAGTGTTTCAACAAAAGCCGCGTTTACTTTACGGTATTCATCTGCAATTGTTTTTGCAGAAGTTGGAACAGGATAATCTTTCGATTCTCCTTCAAACTTTAGCCCTGTGCCAGATAGTATAACAGGAATTGCCGTCACGATATGCCAAGCAACTCTTCCTAAAGTCCAATGTTCAGGTGCAATTTCTTGTGATAAAGATGCATCGGTTAATGAATCAAGCATTTTCTGAGTAGACTCTGCTTCGTATGTCCATGATTGCAAGAAGCCGTCAATGGTTTGGTACATAGTTATCCCTCCTATTTTTGTTCATAGATTAAATTCGTGAGAGATAATATAATCCCTGTTCCACAAGAAATAATTAATTAAGCATTGCTACAATATGAAAACAATTGGAAAATATTTGTAAAAGTGTCAGGAAACGAATGTGCTCATTCGTATATATAATGAATAAAGAATGGGATAAAGAGTGGTGATAAGGGTGAAGGATATAGAAATAGTAGAAGGTCTTCGAAAACAAGATATGTTAGCATTACATACAGCAATTGATCGATATGGAGATTTAATTTATAAGGTAGTTCATAGTATTTTAGATACGGCACAGAGTAAGGTGTTAACGGTTGTATGTGTTTTTTATGGATCGTTATTATAATGAAGTTGATTTAAAAGTATGTGTATGGAATGAAGTAGCTTATATGAAAACAATATTAGACCGTAAAGGTGGAAGTGAGTTTCTGCATATAAAGTATAAAAATGATAAAGAATACGTATTATTGGGAAATGCTGATGATTACAGAGAGTTATTTCAAATAGTAGGTAGGTTGAAAATAGCGAATGGAATAGAATTGAGATTACAAGATAAGAAATTAAAGAGAAAGTTAACTTTAAAACGAAGTGTGCTCAATATAATCATGTATTCACTTGTTATATATATTATGTACAAAGCCTATATTAATTTTATGCCATAATAGGAAAAGACGGCTTCACATATATGAAGCCGTCTTTTAATTAACTTTCTTCCCACTCTTCCTCATCAACCATAAGAAATAAGGTGCTCCAAGTACAGCAACGACAAGACCAGAAGGAATTTCTTTCGGATATGCGATTGTACGTCCAAGTAAGTCAGCAACAGAAAGAAGGATTGCTCCAAATAGTGCTGAACAAACGAATAGTCTTTGATGATTCATACCAACAACAATTCTTGCTAAGTGAGGTGCGACAAGGCCTAAAAAGGCAATTGTACCGACAGCAGCGATATTTACTGATGCAAGTAGTGTCGCTAGCACAATTAGAGCAAGACGTGTCTTATTTACTGGTTGCCCAAGTCCAGTTGCTAAATCGTCTCCAAGTACGAGAACGTCAAGTTGTTTTATTAAGAAAAAGATAATGAATACAAGAATTAGAGATGGATATAGAATGATATTTTCTAAGTGATTCCATCCTCTTGCATACGTACTGCCAGATAACCATGTTAAAGCAGCGGCAACATTCAAATTGGCTCTAACGATAAAGATTTGAATAATTGCTGAGCCAAGCGCAGAAATACCAATCCCTATTAAAGCGAGAGCTGTTGGACTAAATCCTGATTTCCATGAAAAGAAGAGGACAATTCCTACTGCAAGTAGTCCTCCGATAAATGCACCAATTGGTAGAAAGAAACCAGGAAGTGCAGGAAAGACATACATAATAGTTAAAGCACCAACACCAGCTCCCGATGAAATACCAATAATAGAAGGATCGGCAAGTGGATTTCGTAATATACCTTGGAAAACAAGCCCACTTATTGCAAGGCATGCGCCAGCAATAGCAGCAACGAGCATTCTTGGTAAACGAAGATTCATCATCATATTTTTATCAAATTGTGTTAATTGACCTGATATAACATTTATAATGCTTTCGATATAAGCGTTACTACCGATTGTAACACCAAGAGCAATCGTCACAATACAAAGTGTGATAGATATAATGATTACCTTTTTATAAGAGTAATAGCGGGAACTAGCTCCAGCTGCATTCGCACCGTTATCATTCATATATTGTTTCGACTTCATCATTCGATACACTAAGTAAATAAGCCAAGGAGATCCAATCATTGCTGTGACTGCCCCAACAGGAAGTTCTGCACCGGTTGGATCTATTAATCTACCGACAACATCTGCTCCAAGCAATAATACTGCCCCCCATAAGAAAGAAGAGAGAAGAAGAGTAAAGTGTTGACGGTATCCGATAAGGCGCATTAAATGAGGTGCAACTAAGCCGACAAAGCCAATTGGTCCAACAACAGTAACAATTACTGCTGTTAAAAAGATTGCAGCAATGAAGGCGATAAGACGTGTTACTGCTGTTTTTTCACCAAGAGAAATAGCAACATCATCACCAAGTAAGAGAATGTTGAGTTTACGAGACATAAATAGTAAAACTAGGAAAGAAATAATGATAAATGGAAAAGCAAATTGAACGCCATCCCAGTTATTTTGAATAAGAGAGCCAGCTCCCCATAAAAATAAACCAGCTGTTTCATTTTCATAGAAAAGCTGCATCGTTCCGGTAAAGGCAGAGAGCATTAATGTAACGACCATACCAGCTAATGCCATTCTAAGTGGGGTTCCCTTTTTTCCACCAGAAATACGGTATACAAATAAAGCAGTAATAGCACCGCCGATAAATGTGAACAGAAGAGAATTAATTTGTAAACCTTTCGGTAAGAAAATTGTAGCCGCTACTAGAAAGAAATATGCGCCAGAGTGAATACCCATTGTACTGGATTCAGCAAGTGGATTTTTCGTTAACGTTTGTAAAATAACCCCTGATGCAGCAAGAGCGCCTCCAGCTAAAATGGCAATTACAGCTCTAGGTAATCGAAGCATGATTAAAGTTTGATGTTCTAGCGATTGGTTCGGTGAGATAAGAGCATCAATAATCATACTATAGGAAATGTTTGCTTGACCTTGTCCGATATGAATAAAGAAAAGGAGGAGCAAGAGAGCTGCTCCTCCTCCGAATACAAGACTTGCTCGAAGTGTATGTTTTAGGCTATTCATCGTGTAATCACTTCTTCGCTGTCATTACATCTGCTACTTGTGTTGCTAAAGATGTTGCAGATTCAGGACCACCGAAAATCCAAGTGTCGCCTTTTAATTTATACATTTTGTTTTCTTTTTTGAACTTTAATTCTTCCCAAGCAGGGTTGCCTTTTAGTTGCGTGTCAAAAATGTTATCTTCATCCGCTACAATGTAAATGAAGTTTGAATCTTGTACACTTTGTAATGATTCTACAGTTGTTTGTTTGAAACCATCTGGCTCAGATTTTCCTGCTTCAAAAGTATTTGTTAAACCTAATTTTTTTGTAACTTGTAAAGCTAAAGAATTGTCAGTTAAGATACGGAATGTTGGTACGTTTTTAGCAGTAAATGCTTGTGCCATTGCGATGTTTTTATCTTTTAAGTCTGCTTTCTCAATTTTTGCTTTTGCATCAGCGAATGCTTTATCCATATCAGCTAATACTTTTTTACCTTCTTCTTCTTTTCCAACTGCTTTTGCAATTTGTTTAAATGTTTCTGTCATTTCAGCAAAGTGATCGTTATTACTTGTTGATGGATCAAACATAACTGTTGGTGCAATTTGCTCTAATTCATTTTTAATTGCTTTACCACGGAATGAAGCTGTGATAATTAAGTCTGGCTTTAAACGGCTAATTTCTTCTAAGTTTGGTTGTTGACGTGTCCCTACATCTACAACATCTTTACTCGGTTTTGTTTTTGTATTTACCCATTTATTATAATTCTTAATGTCTGCCATCCCTACTGGCTGAACACCAAGTGCTAATAAGTCTTCAGAATATACCCACTCAAGTACAACTACTTTTTTTGCTGGTTTATCTAACTTCGTTTCCCCTTCAGCGTGTTTAATTGTTATAGCTTGATTTTTATTGTCCGCTTTTGTTTCTTTTTTCTCCTCTTTTTGCTGTCCGCATCCAACAGCGAATAGAAGAACTACTATGAAAATACTGAGAATTTTCTTCATCTTCTGCCCCCAAATTAAGTGTTTTTTGTAACTAGTACCATAAGTGAAAATGGTTATCAATTACAACACCCAAATCATACTATGAGGGTATTTTAAGTGTCAATATATTTTTAAAATTTTGACGAAAAATAACGAATTATACGGATTTTTATATATTATAGTCGCTATTTATGAAGAATAAGCCTCTTTACTAAAAATATTGGCGAATGTGGAAAGTTTAAATGGGAAAGTGGCTGTGTACGATAGTGTAATGTGTATTGTTAATAGTCTGTGGAGATAAGGCGAAAGTACAAGCAAAAGGAGAGTGAATCGCATGTAATAATTACTAGAATGTATGGAGGAAATCTGTGTTTTATCCCCGACTAGGCAAAGTATTTCTTTGTTATTTAGATAGGTGTTTTTTAAGTCGGTGATTGCGCTAAAAAGATCGAATGTAAAGGAAGTGATCAACATGTCTTCATGGAGCAATAACGTAAATGGATATTGTGGGTGTAATAATCAAAATGGTGTACATGTTGATTCATGCTGTTTTAGTTGCGATGGGACAGTTCCTAAGGTTGGTCCAACCGGTCCGACGGGGGCAACAGGAGCAACAGGCCCAACGGGGGCGACAGGAGTAACAGGCGACACAGGGGCAACGGGAGCGACAGGAATAACAGGGGCAACGGGAGCGACAGGAATAACAGGAGCAACAGGCCCAACGGGAGCGACAGGAATAACAGGGGCAACGGGACCAACAGGAGCGACAGGAATAACAGGGGCAACGGGACCAACAGGAGCGACAGGAATAACAGGAGCAACAGGAGCAACGGGTTCAACGGGGGCGACAGGGGTAACAGGCGACACAGGCCCAACAGGAGCAACAGGCCCAACAGGAATAACAGGGGCAACAGGAATAACAGGGGCAACGGGTCCAACGGGGGCGACAGGAGTAACGGGAGCAACGGGTCCAACGGGAGCGACAGGAATAACAGGAGCAACAGGTTCAACAGGGGCAACGGGAGCAACGGGAGCAACAGGTCCAACGGGAGCGACAGGAATAACAGGAGCAACAGGAATAACAGGGGCAACGGGTCCAACGGGAGCGACAGGAATAACAGGAGCAACGGGTTCAACAGGTCCAACGGGAGCGACAGGAATAACAGGAGCAACAGGTCCAACGGGAGCGACAGGAATAACAGGAGCAACAGGTCCAACGGGAGCGACAGGAATAACAGGAGCAACAGGCTCAACCGGGGCTACAGGTACAAGTATCACGGCGACATATGCATTTGCAAATAATACGTCGGGAACAGCGATATCGGTAGTTCTTGGTGGAACGAATGTCCCGCTTCCGAATAATCAAAATATCGGTCCAGGTATTACGGTTTCCGGGGGAAATACAGTATTTACGGTTGCAAATGCTGGAAATTATTATATTTCATATTCGATTAATATAACAGCTTCATTATTGGTCAGTTCACGAATTACAATTAATGGAGCACCACTTGCTGGGACGATAAATTCTCCTGCTGTCGCAACCACATCATTTAGCGCAACAATCATTACAACTCTTGCAGCAGGAGATGCTATTAGCTTACAATTATTTGGTTTGTTAGCTGTCGCAACATTATCAACAACTACTCCAGGAGCAGTGTTAACGATAATAAGATTAAGTTAAACTATAACTCTCGTACTCTTTTAAGATTAAGAGAGTTTCTACATATAATAAGAAGTTAATGAAGTAAAGCATAGTTATGTAAAAGTCAGAATATTATGATTGTAACGTTATGGTGACTATAATATAATGAAAATAACCATCATGAATGAACATTCATTTATTTTTTATGTATTTGAAGGGGGAATGAAGGTGGAAAAACCATGGTTGAAAAGTTATCCAGAGGAAATTCCGAGTACGATTTCTTATGATATTCAGCCGCTTCATAGATATGTAGAACAGATGGCATCTCGCTACCCAGAAAAGAAAGCGCTTCACTTTTTAGGGAAGGATATTACGTTTTCGGACTTCCATGATAAGGTGAAGAGGTTTGCAAATTATCTTCAAAAGCTCGGTGTGGAAAAGGGTGATCGAGTTGCTATTATGTTGCCGAATTGTCCGCAAGCTGTAATTGGTTATTACGGCACATTACTTGCGGGAGGTATCGTAGTACAAACAAACCCACTGTATACAGAAAGAGAATTAGAATATCAGCTTCATGACTCGGGAGCAAAAGTAATTCTTTGTCTCGATTTAGTGTTTCCAAGAGTAACGAATGTTCAATCTGCTACAAAAATTGAGCATATTATCGTAACTCGTATTGCGGACTTTTTACCATTCCCTAAAAATCTATTGTATCCATTTGTGCAGAAAAAACAGTCAAATTTAGTTGTGAAAGTATCAGAGAGTGAAACGATTCATCTTTGGAATTCAGTAGAAAAAGAAGTGAATACGGATGTTGAGGTGCCTTGTGATCCTGAAAATGATCTAGCTCTTTTACAGTACACAGGAGGAACAACCGGATTTCCGAAAGGAGTTATGTTAACGCATAAAAACCTCGTCTCTAACACGTTAATGGGAGTTCAATGGTTATATAATTGCAAAGAAGGAGAAGAAGTCGTTCTTGGGGTTCTTCCATTTTTCCATGTTTATGGTATGACAGCTGTTATGAATTTAAGTATTATGCAAGGATACAAAATGGTCCTTATTCCAAAGTTTGATATGAAAATGGTTTTTGAAGCGATTAAGAAGCATAAAGTGACATTGTTTCCAGGGGCACCAACTATTTATATCGCTCTTTTAAATAGCCCACTTTTAAAAGAATACGATATTTCTTCTATTCGTGCTTGTATTAGTGGATCAGCACCACTGCCAGTAGAAGTACAGGAAAAGTTCGAAAAAGTTACAGGTGGTAAACTAGTAGAGGGATATGGTTTAACAGAATCCTCTCCGGTTACACATAGTAATTTTTTATGGGAAAAGCGAGTGCCAGGTAGCATCGGAGTTCCGTGGCCAGATACAGAAGCAATCATTATGTCGCTTGAAACTGGTGAGGCATTACCGCCAGGAGAAATAGGTGAAATTGTAGTGAAAGGCCCTCAAATTATGAAAGGATATTGGAATAAGCCAGAGGAAACAGCGGCTGTATTGCAAGATGGCTGGCTCCATACAGGTGATGTTGGCTACATGGATGAAGATGGATTCTTCTATGTAAAAGATCGCAAGAAAGATATGATTGTCGCGAGTGGATTTAATGTGTATCCTCGTGAAGTTGAAGAAGTATTATATGAGCATGAAAAAGTGCAAGAAGTAGTGACAATTGGAGTTCCAGATCCGTACCGAGGAGAGACAGTTAAAGCATTTGTTGTGTTAAAAGAAGGTACGGAGTGCTCTGAGGAAGAATTAAATCAGTTTGCACGTAAATATTTAGCGGCTTATAAAGTGCCGAAAGTATATGAGTTTAGAGATGAATTGCCAAAAACGACAGTAGGGAAAATTTTACGCCGTGTTCTAATAGATGAAGAGAAGAGAAAGAATGAGGATGAGCAAACGGGCTAAGGCCCTTTCTTTTTGAAAAAATAGGATTGACACTTTTCTAAATACTCAGTATTATAAGAATATGAATGACTATTCATTCAGTCATCTTCTTGAAGGGGACAGTAAAGTGAAGAAAAATAGACCGAAATACAATCAAATTATTGATGCGGCAGTCATTGTGATTGCGGAGAATGGGTACCACCAAGCGCAAGTTTCTAAAATCGCAAAGCAAGCTGGGGTAGCTGATGGCACGATTTATTTATATTTTAAAAATAAAGAAGATATATTAATATCCTTATTCCAAGAGAAGATGGGAGAATTTGTCGAAACAATTCGTCAAAAAACAGCAGGAATTGAAAGCGCTGTATCGAAGTTATTCATGTTGGTAGAAACGCACTTCTTGCTGTTGTCGCAAAATGATCCTCTTGCTATCGTTACGCAATTAGAGCTGAGGCAGTCCAATCAAGACTTGCGCCTTAAAATAAATGAAGTATTAAAAGGCTACTTACAAGTTATGGATGAGATTTTAGAGACTGGTATAAAACAAGGTGAATTTCAAGCAGATTTAAATGTTCGCGTGGCAAGACAAATGATCTTTGGAACAGTAGATGAAGTTGTGACCAATTGGGTAATGAGCGATCATAAGTATGATCTGGTCGCACTTTCAAAAACGGTACACGGGCTACTTATTGCAGCTTGTGGTTATCGTCAATAATGGGAGGGATCATGTTGAAATTCCTATCTGTAAGAGTTGAAGATCATATCGCGGTGGCGACATTAAATCACGCACCAGCGAATGCGATGTCTTCACAAGTTATGCATGACGTTACTGAATTAATTGATCAAGTGGAAAAGGATGATAACATTCGTGTTGTTGTTATTCACGGTGAAGGACGTTTCTTCTCAGCGGGAGCAGATATTAAAGAATTTACATCTGTTACTGAAGCGAAGCAAGCAACAGAATTAGCACAGCTTGGACAAGTTACGTTTGAGCGTGTTGAAAAATGTTCAAAACCAGTTATTGCGGCAATTCATGGAGCGGCACTGGGCGGCGGCCTTGAGTTTGCTATGTCTTGCCACATGCGCTTTGCAACTGAAAGTGCAAAACTTGGTTTACCTGAATTAACACTTGGATTAATTCCTGGCTTTGCAGGTACACAGCGCTTACCGCGTTATGTTGGGAAAGCGAAAGCTTGTGAAATGATGTTAACAAGTACACCAATTACTGGTGCAGAAGCATTAAAGTGGGGACTTGTTAACGGATTGTTCTCTGAAGAATCTCTTTTAGATGATACGCTTAAAGTTGCAAAACAAATTGCTGGAAAAAGTCCAGCAACAACTCGTGCTGTACTAGAGTTATTGCAAACGACAAAATCGTCTCATTACTATGAAGGTGTACAACGTGAATCACAGATTTTTGGTGAAGTATTTACGAGTGAAGATGGAAGAGAAGGTGTAGCTGCATTTTTAGAAAAGCGTAAACCTTCATTTAGTGGCAGGTAGTTCAATTATTTTTTAATATAAATTAACAGAAAATTAAAATTGATAGAATCTTTCTGAAAAACAAGGGGGTAAATGGAATGAACATCTACGTACTCATGAAACGAACATTTGATACAGAAGAAAAAATCGTAATTAAAAACGGTGCAATTTACGATGGCGAAGCGGAATTCATCATCAACCCTTACGATGAATATGCAATTGAAGAAGCAATTCAAGTAAGAGACGCACAAGGTGGAGAAGTTACAGTTGTAACAGTTGGTGGCGAAGATAGTGAGAAAGAACTTCGTACTGCATTAGCAATGGGCTGTGATAAAGCTGTATTAATTAATATTGAAGATGATGTAGAAAATGGTGACCAGTTCACGACAGCAAAAGTGCTTGCTGAATATTTAAAAGATAAAGATGCAGATTTAATTTTAGGCGGAAACGTTGCAATTGATGGTGCATCTGGACAAGTAGGACCACGCGTAGCTGAAGCGTTAAATATTCCGTATGTAACGACAATTACAAAACTTGAAATTGACGGTACAAATGTGAAGATTGAGCGTGATGTTGAAGGTGATACAGAAGTGATTGCAACTTCATTACCAGTTTTAGTAACAGCACAGCAAGGTTTAAATGAACCGCGTTATCCATCGCTTCCAGGTATTATGAAAGCGAAGAAAAAGCCGCTAGAAGAATTAGAATTAGATGATTTAGATTTAGAAGAAGATGATGTGGAAGCAAAGACAAAAACAATTGAAATCTATTTGCCTCCTAAGAAAGATGCAGGAAAAGTGTTACAAGGCGAGCTGCAAGATCAAGTAAAAGAACTTGTATCGTTGCTCCATACAGAAGCGAAAGTAATCTAATAAAATACGAAATTATATATGCAGGAGGGAAAATCTATGGCTCGTAAAGTATTAGTAATGGGTGAAGTTCGTGATGGATCGCTACGTAACGTTTCTTTTGAAGCGGTAGCAGCAGCAAAAACAATTGCAGAAGGCGGTGAAGTAGTAGGTCTTCTAATTGGAGACAGCGTTGCCTCTTTTGCAAATGAATTGATTCATTACGGTGCAGATCGCGTTGTGACAGTTGAAAATGATAAATTAAAATCATATACATCTGATGGTTATGCACAAGCGTTTTTAGCTGTACATGCTGAAGAAAATCCAGAAGGTATCGTTTTTGGACATACAGCACTTGGTAAAGATTTATCACCAAAATTAGCAGCGAAGCTTGAAGCTGGTTTAGTTTCTGACGTAACTGCTTTAGAGGTTGAAGGTGGAAATGTTATCTTCACTCGTCCAATTTACTCTGGTAAAGCATTCGAGAAGAAGATTGTAACAGACGGCATCTTATTTGCGACAGTGCGTCCAAATAACATTGCAACTCTGGAAAAAGATGAGTCTCGCAGCGGTGACGTATCTTCTATTACAGTTGATGTGAAAGATTTACGTACAATCATTCAAGATGTTGTCCGTAAAACAGCAGAAGGTGTGGATCTTTCTGAAGCAAAAGTTATTATCGCTGGTGGACGTGGTGTGAAGAGTGAAGAAGGCTTTAAGCCATTAAAAGAGTTAGCAGACGTACTAGGCGGCGCTGTTGGGGCATCTCGTGGTGCTTGTGACGCTGAATACTGTGATTACTCATTACAAATTGGTCAAACTGGTAAAGTTGTTACGCCAGACTTATACATTGCATGTGGTATTTCTGGTGCGATTCAGCATTTAGCAGGTATGTCTAACTCAAAAATAATCGTTGCGATCAATAAAGATCCAGAAGCAAGTATCTTTAAAGTAGCTGACTATGGTATTGTCGGTGACTTATTCGAAGTTGTACCTCTTTTAACAGAAGAGTTTAAAAAGTTAAAAGTACATTCATGATTTAAGTACCCTTGAGTTCCAAGTGAAGTACCCCTATATATAGAAAAAGGTGAGAGATCCCCTGTCTCTCATCTTTTTAGTATTTAATCCGTATTTTTATATAGTATAAAGGAACATTTTTTTGTTACAATACATAACGATACATATTATTCGCCACGTATATAAGTTAATGATATACTCTTGGTAGAATATACTTGAAGGAGGAAATAAAATGGCAATTGTAAACGCAAATGACCAAAGCTTCGCAGCAGAAACTAGCGAAGGTGTTGTATTATTAGATTTCTGGGCACCTTGGTGTGGACCTTGTAAAATGATCGCTCCTGTATTAGAGGAAATTGATGCAGAACTAGGCGAAAAAGTAAAAGTAGTAAAAGTAGACGTTGATGAAAACCAAGAAACTGCTCGTCAATTCGAAGTAATGAGCATTCCAGCTCTTTTCGTATTAAAAGACGGTAAAGTAGTTGATCAAGCGTTAGGTTACAAACCGAAAGAAGCGTTAGTAGAATTAGTTTCTAAACACTTCTAAAATAAAAAAAGCTACCATTTGGTAGCTTTTTTTATTTTCTTTTTTACAGTCTTTCCGTTACAATAAAAGAACGTATGTTGGGTGTTTGGGCATAGTATGTTTTCAAGGGAAAATAAAAATGCTAAGTATGTAGAAATGGAGGGAGACGAGTGCACGAACATTTGAAAGAGAAGTTGGCTATTTTACCAGATCAACCTGGTTGTTATTTGATGAAAGATAAGCAAGGAACGGTTATATATGTCGGAAAGGCAAAAGTGCTTAAAAATCGTGTGCGCTCGTACTTTACTGGTTCACATGATGGGAAAACACTGCGGCTTGTAGGAGAAATTGTTGATTTTGAATATATTGTAACCTCTTCGAATTTAGAAGCACTTATTTTAGAGTTAAATCTAATTAAAAAATATGATCCGAAATATAATATTCAATTAAAAGATGATAAAACATATCCTTTTATTAAAATTACGGCGGAGAAGCAACCGCGCTTACTCATTACTCGAAACGTAAAAAAGGATAAAGGGAAATATTTTGGTCCTTATCCAAATGCACAATCTGCTCATGAAACGAAAAAACTGCTAGATCGTATGTATCCACTTCGGAAATGCACGAATATGCCAGATAAAGTTTGTTTGTATTATCATATGGGTCAATGTTTAGCGCCTTGTGTGAAAGAAGTGACGGAAGAACAAAATAAAGAAATTGTAGATGAAATTATTAAGTTTTTAAACGGTGGACATAAAGAAGTTCGTTCAGAACTAGAAATAAAAATGTATGAGGCCTCAGAGAAACTAGAGTTTGAACGTGCAAAAGAGTTGCGTGATCAAATTGCTCATATTGATGCGATTATGGAAAAACAAAAGATGATTATGAGTGACTTAGTGGATCGTGATGTGTTTGGGTATGCAGTGGATAAAGGATGGATGTGTGTTCAAGTTTTCTTCGTTCGAAAAGGAAAGCTAATTGAACGTGATGTTTCTATGTTTCCAATTTACGATGAACCAGAAGAGGGTTTTTTAACGTTTATCGGCCAATTTTATGAAAACAGTAGTCATTTTAAGCCGAAGGAAATTGTCGTTCCAGGAAGTATAGACTCGGAATTAGTAGAGCGCTTTTTAGAAGTGGAAGCGACGCAGCCGAAACGTGGTAAGAAAAAAGACCTTGTAGAATTGGCAAATAAAAATGCGAAGATTGCTCTTGAAGAGAAGTTTTACTTAATTGAACGTGATGAAGAACGAACGATTAAAGCGGTAGATCATTTAGGGAAGCAGCTTGGGATTGAAACGCCGTATCGTATTGAAGCGTTTGATAACTCAAATATTCAAGGAACAAATCCCGTTTCTGCAATGATTGCTTTTATCGATGGGAAACCGGCGAAGAAAGAGTATCGAAAATATAAAATTAAAACGGTTCAAGGGCCAGATGATTATGAGTCTATGAGAGAAGTTGTGAGGCGCCGTTATACAAGGGCACTTAAAGAAAATTCACCTTTACCTGATTTGATTATTATTGATGGAGGAAAAGGCCATCTAGCGGCTGCAAGTGATATTTTAGAGAATGAGCTCGGATTATATATTCCGATGGCAGGTCTTGTAAAAGATGATAAACATAAAACCTCCCATTTAATTATTGGGGATCCACCGGAACCTGTGATGCTTGAGAGAAATAGCCAAGAATTTTATTTATTGCAGCGTATTCAAGATGAGGTGCATCGATTTGCGATTACATTCCATCGTCAATTACATGGGAAATCTGTCATTCAATCAGCATTGGATGATATTCCAGGAATCGGTGATAAACGGAAAAAGGTATTGTTAAAACATTTTGGTTCATTAAAGAAGATGAAAGAAGCTTCTATAGAGGAATTTGTCGAAGCGGGTATGCCGAAAAATGTCGCGGAGACGATTTATACGTATTTAACAGATAAGAAGACGTTGTAGTTTACAACGTCTTCTGTTTTTTGGTATAATTTCTGAAGATTTAAAATAAACTCATCTGAATGAAAATACAAAAAAGTCAACTAAACTGATATGTCTAGTTGACTGTAGGTAATGCTTACACTTCAATGAGATCTTTTATATCCCATTTTACAAGAAATGTAATAGAGTCAGAACGTTTTTTCTTTTCTTCGTATGACTCTGCAACGACGTTCCGTTGCTTTTGGATTTGTTCAGCGATGAATCCGGCTTCTAGTTGATAAGAAGAATGTCGTTTTTGTTTTTGACGTTCTGCGATGAGTGTGCCTTTAAGTTGGAACTGCATTTCACGACGCTTATGTTCAACAATGCTTAAAGTGCCCCAGCCAGCCTTTTCAAAGAACTGAATGATTTCTTCAATTGTTTCTAGCGGATATTTTCTTGCAAGGTTTCTACCAGACCAGTATAAAATACCATCTAAATCGTTGCCGATTAAATCAGGTAGTAATTCTTCACGTAGCAATTCATAAGCGAAGGCGTTCAATGAAACATCTTCTAAAGATGTTGTATCGATTGTATTTTTACTCACAATATTCCCCTCTTTCTATAGGGATTATTATATAACATTTCACATTTATAAAAACAGATTTTTCTTTAGGAAAATCTGAATATATAAGAAGAAAAAAAGAATTGGCAAATTATATGCAAATTATGTATACGTTTTCTTGACGCTTCGACAAAAATAGGAGTAAAATGAACTTGGTATCAAATTATGCTGAAATATTTCGAATAATTTTTTCAGTTTTTCTTATGCCAATAGTGAAAAAACATTATTGTCATAAACTAATCTGAAAACAGCAGTCAAACATTCAAGGGGGGTAATGGGGACATGAAAGGCCGCGAGTATACGTTTCGTAAGTGGCACTCATTAATGGGGGTCATCCCGGTTGGTGTCTTTTTGACGCAACATTTAATTGTAAACAACTTTGCAACACGAGGAGCAGAGGCTTTTAACAAAGCTGCAGGCTTTATGGAGCTCCTTCCATTCCGGTATGCGCTAGAAATTTTCATCATCTTTTTACCGATACTGTACCATGCTATATATGGCTTATATATTGCATTTACAGCTAAGAACAATGCGGTTTCTTACGGTTATTTCCGTAACTGGATGTTCGTCTTCCAAAGAATTTCAGGTATCGTTACGCTGATCTTCATTTCTTGGCACGTCTGGGAAACTCGTATTCAAGCAATGTTAGGTAAAGAGGTAAACTATGATATGATGGCAGATATTTTAAACAATCCAGCTATGTTTGCATTCTACTTAGTTGGTGTTGTTTCAACAATTTTCCACTTTGCAAATGGACTATGGACATTCTGCATCAGCTGGGGAATTACAGTATCTCCACGTTCACAAAGAATCTCTACTTATGTAACATTAGCTATTTTCTTAGGTTTATCTTATGTAGGTGTGAGTGCATTATTAGCGTTCATCGATCCACAGCTAGCAAACCAGTAAGGAGTGGGAGAGCATGAAAGGGAAACTTATAGTAGTCGGCGGTGGCTTGGCTGGCTTAATGGCAACGATTAAAGCGGCAGAAGCAGGAGTAAATGTTGAACTGTTTTCTTTAGTACCAGTAAAACGTTCACATTCTGTATGTGCTCAGGGCGGAATTAACGGTGCCGTAAATACGAAAGGTGAAGGGGATTCTCCATGGATCCACTTTGACGATACAATTTATGGTGGGGACTTCTTAGCGAACCAACCACCAGTTAAAGCAATGTGTGAAGCAGCACCTGGTATCATTCATTTAATGGACCGTATGGGTGTTATGTTCAACCGTACGGAAGAAGGACTTCTTGATTTCCGTCGATTTGGTGGAACGCAACATCACCGTACAGCATTTGCTGGTGCAACAACTGGACAGCAATTACTTTACGCATTAGATGAGCAAGTACGTCGTCACGAAGTAGCAGGACTTGTAACGAAATATGAAGGTTGGGATTTCTTACGAGCTGTTGTTGATGATGAAGGTGTGTGCCGAGGAATCGTTGCACAAGACTTACAAACTATGGAGATTAGAAGTTTCGGAGCAGATGCCGTGATTATGGCAACAGGGGGCCCTGGTATCATTTTCGGAAAATCAACAAACTCCATTATCAATACAGGTACAGCAGCTTCTGCTGTATATCAACAAGGCGCATATTATGCAAACGGTGAGTTCATTCAAATTCACCCAACGGCAATTCCTGGAGACGATAAATTACGTCTTATGAGTGAATCTGCACGTGGTGAAGGTGGACGTGTTTGGACATATAAAGATGGTAAACCATGGTACTTCTTAGAAGAAAAATATCCGGCTTACGGAAACCTTGTACCTCGTGACATCGCAACGCGTGAAATCTTTGATGTTTGCGTAGAGCAAAAACTAGGTATTAACGGTGAAAACATGGTGTACTTAGATCTTTCTCATAAAGATCCAAAAGAACTAGATATTAAACTAGGTGGAATTATTGAAATCTATGAGAAATTTACAGGGGATGATCCTCGTAAACTACCGATGAAAATCTTCCCAGCTGTTCACTATTCAATGGGCGGACTATGGGTTGATTATAAACAGATGACAAATATTCCAGGTTTATTTGCAGCAGGTGAGTGTGATTATTCTATGCACGGTGGTAACCGTCTTGGTGCGAACTCACTATTATCAGCAATTTATGGTGGTATGGTAGCAGGACCAAACGCAATTGAGTATATGAAAGGTCTTTCTAAATCATCTGATGCTGTTTCATCTACTGTATATGAGCAAAATGAATTAATCGAAACAGAGAAATTTAACAATATTTTAACGATGGATGGTAACGAAAATGCGTATGTTCTTCATAAAGAGCTTGGAGAATGGATGACAGATAACGTTACAGTAGTTCGTGAAAATAAAAAATTATTAGAAACAGATGCGAAAATTGAAGAATTAATGGCTCGTTACAAACGTATTAACATTAACGATACAGCAAGATGGAGTAACCAAGGTGCTTCATTTACACGCCAACTTGCAAATATGTTTGAGTTAGCACGTGTTATTACAATTGGCGCATATAACCGTAATGAGAGCCGTGGGGCGCATTACAAACCTGAATTCCCAAATCGTGATGATGCAAACTTCTTAAAAACTACGATGGCAAAATTTGAGGGAGAAGGAAATGCACCAGCATTCCATTACGAGGACGTTGATATTTCGTTAATTAAACCGCGTAAACGTGATTATTCTTCAAAACACGATGTAGCTGCTAAGGGTGAAGAGAAGGGGGATAAACAACATGTCTGAGAAAACAATCCGCCTCATCATTACGAGACAAGACGGGCCAGATGCGCAAGCGTTTGACCAAGAGTTTGAAATTCCATATCGTCCGAATATGAATATTATCTCAGCACTTATGGAAATCCGTCGTAATCCTGTTGATTCAAAAGGGAACCAAACAACTCCGATTGCATGGGATATGAACTGCTTAGAGGAAGTATGTGGTGCATGTTCGATGGTGATTAACGGAAAACCACGTCAATCATGTACGGCACTTATTGATCAATTAGAGCAACCAATTCGCTTAAAACCGATGAAGACATTCCCGGTTGTACGTGACTTACAAGTTGATCGTAGTCGCATGTTTAATGCTCTAAAACGCGTTAAAGCGTGGATTCCAATTGATGGTACGTATGACCTAGGTCCAGGACCAAGAATGCCTGAGAAAAAGCGTCAATGGGCTTATGAGCTTTCAAAATGTATGACATGTGGTGTTTGCTTAGAATCATGTCCAAACGTAAACAGTAAGTCTGACTTTATTGGACCAGCACCGTTATCACAAGCTCGCTTATTCAACTCACATCCAACGGGTGAAATGCATAAAGCAGATCGCTTACGTGCAATTATGGGAGATGGAGGACTAGCAAACTGTGGTAACTCTCAAAACTGTGTGCAATCATGTCCGAAGGGTATTCCTTTAACAACTTCAATTGCGGCATTAAACCGTGATACAACAATTCAATCGTTCAAAGATTTCTTTGGTAGCGATAATAACTATTAATAAATATTGCCTCTTCATATCGAAGAGGCAATATTTATAACTGTATTTTTCTGTTTATTCTGTTTATTTCAAGGTGAAAAGGAGAGATAACAATGAAGAGGATTTCTTATATTGAAGACTTTGAGCAATGGGAAAGTGGTTTTTCGTTTTACAACCCTGTAAAGGTTCGTTTTGGTGAAGTAGATATGTTTGGACATGTAAATAATGTCGTTGCTTTTACTTATTTTGAAGAAGCTCGTATTGCGTTGTTTAAAGAACTTGGATTTATGCAAGAGTGGACACATGCATCATCAGAAACGATGATCGTTGTTGCGGATTTACAATGTAATTTTATTAAGCAAATATATTTTGATGAACAGCTGAAGGTGTATGTAAAGGCAGGATCGGTCGGGAATTCTTCTTTAGATTTACATTATATGGTGAAGAATGCAGCAGGAGAGGTTTGTTTAGTAGGTCGTGGAATGATGGTTCAAGCTTCGAAAAAAACAGGAAGAGGCGAACCATGGCCTGAAGAATGGAAGAAGAAATTACTACAATAATAGAGTGAAAGAAAAATAAGAGAGCAATTTGCTCTCTTATTTTTTGTCTTCCATCGCTTCTTCTAATGTTAAGTGATGTTTATATAGGTATGTAGCGTATGGATTACCAACGTAGCGTAAGTGCCATGGTTCATAGGCATATTCTGTTGTATCTGTTTTATCTTCTAAGTAACGAATGACAAAACCGAATTCATGAGCATGTTCCGCGACCCATTTTCCTTCTGCTGTCTCTCCGAAGATAGGCTCTAATTGAAATTTAGCTGATTTTGAACTAATATCCATTGCTAAACCCGTTTGGTGTTCACTTGTACCAGGAATTGCGCTTACCGAATTAGCTTCGGCTTTTCCTTGACGTCTAACGTATGTATCATGCAACGATTTTTGGCGTTTGTATGAACGATAACCAGATACAGCTGTAAGATCAAGCCCTTCTTTTTTCGCAGCTTTGAACATGTTTTCAAGTGCCTCGGCAGCATCTTTGCGCAGCAATGTTTTTTCTTTATCTTTTGGACTAATAAATGGTACATTTGGTCTCGTTAAGTCTTCAGGAATGTATCCATCTGGTAGTTTTCGATGTTTATTAATTAAGACAAGATTAGATTTTGGATTTGTTACAACTGAAAAGTCATTGTCTATTTTCTTTGCATTATGATCAGCTTTTGGAAAAGCAGGAATCTCTTCTTTTTTATGGTTATTATGCTTTTGACTTTCGACAGCTTTTGCTTCATTATGTAGTGGTGTTTTAGAACCAAAGTAAGCGAAAGATGTGATCCCGATTACAATAGTAGTGGCAGAAATAATTATTATCTTTTTCATGATGCCTTGTAATCACAGTCCCTTCTTCATAAAATGTGTATTGTTTTTTTATTATAAATCTAGTTTGTTGGAAAAGGAATATAAGAGTCATAACGTAATAGAAATGCAAAGAAAATGTCAGAAAATGTGTGAATTTGTAGTATTTTTTTATATAATTCATTTCTTATCTTTCATGATTTGCATTTTTTATGTAATATATATACATAAGAAGATGTAGCGATTATCGAGAATAAAGAACTTCTTGTATAGACTAGGAGTGAATGGGAATGGATTTTGCAACAATTATTGGACTTATTTTAGGATTTGTAGCAGTGGTAGTAGGGATGGTCGTCAAGGGCGCTGACATAACAGCCTTATTAAATCCTGCCGCAGCATTAATTATTTTTATCGGTACATTTGCTGCAGTATGTATTGCATTTCCGATGAATCAACTAAAAAGGGTTCCAAAATTATTTAAAGTTCTTTTTGGTTCAAATAAAAAGGATTTAAGTTATGAACAGTTGCTAGAATTATTTGTTCATTGGACATCTGAAAGTAGAAAATACGGTATTTTGTCTTTAGAGCAACAATTAGACAAAATTCAAGATGAATTTCTTTTGCGCGGTATGAAATTTGTGATTGATGGCGTATCCGCAGAAGATTTAGAGCAGATTTTGGAATCTGAATTAGAGGCAATTGAAGAAAGACATGCAAAGGGAGCTGCTATTTTTTCACAAGCTGGTACGTATGCACCGACATTAGGAGTTTTAGGTGCTGTTATCGGTCTTGTAGCTGCGCTTGGTAACTTAACTGATATTGAAAAGTTAGGTCATGCTATTTCTGGTGCGTTTATTGCAACGATTTTTGGTATTTTTTCAGGTTACGTATTATGGCATCCATTTGCAAATAAGTTAAAGCAAAAATCTTCAGCTGAAATTGAGAAAAAACGTTTAATCATTGATTGTTTATTAATGTTACAAGAAGGTACATATCCGTTTATTATGAAGAACCGCATTTTAGGTGCACTTTCTGCAACTGAGCGTAAAAAGCTAGAAAAAGGAGCAGAAAAAAATGCGGAGTAAGAAAAATAGAAGAGGCAAAAAGAAAAAACATGATGAGCATATCGATGAAACGTGGTTAATCCCATATTCTGATATGTTAACGTTGTTATTTGCATTGTTTATCGTTTTATTCGCAATGAGTAGTATAGATGCTGCGAAGTTTAAACAGATGGCAGTTGCTTTTCGAAGTGAATTAGCTGGGGGAACAGGTAACAAAGAATTTTTAAGTGATCAAAAGCCAAATGATGAAAAAGAATTATCAGCAAGTAGCCTTGAGGCAGAACAAGCAAAAAAACAAGAAGAAGCTAGAGCTAAAGAAAAAAAAGAGATGGATGAATTGAAAGCATTACAAAAAAAGATTGATCAATATATTAATGAAAAACAATTATCTTCTTCTTTTCAAACTAAATTAACTGAAAAGGGATTAATGGTGACAATATTAGAAAATATACTGTTTGATTCGGGGAAAGCAGATGTGAAATTAGAATCTTTAGGGATTGCAAAAGAGATGTCTAGCTTACTTGTTTCAGCGTCACCTCGTGAAATTACAGTATCGGGTCATACGGATAATGTCCCTATTGCCAATGCGCAGTTTGCGTCGAATTGGGAATTAAGTACGCAGCGGGCAGTTAATTTTATGCAAGTATTACTGCAAAATAAAGAATTACAACCAGAAAAATTTAGTGCGATTGGATACGGAGAATACCGTTCAATTGCTCCAAACGATACACAAGAAGGAAAGGCAAAGAATAGACGTGTGGAAGTATTTATCTTGCCTTTAACAGAGAAAGTAAAATAAAAGAGGATGGCGAATGCCATCCTCTTTTATTTTACATCAAATGATTTTAAGTTGTCGCGACGGATTTTATCTTTTTCTGCATCTGATTTTTTGAAATCATAATCATATAAAGCGCCTTCCCAATCGCCATACATTGGATTCGGGAAAATAATGAATTTCTCACCAAATTGTGCTTTTGAATCTGCTACTGTTTGGTTACGATCTTTTACAGATTTTCCATCAAAACCTGTGAAATCAGATAAGTTATCACCGAAGAATAAGACAATATCATGGGTTTGAGAAACGAGTTCACGGCGTTTTTCTTTTCCTTTTTCTTTCGGATCTTGTAGTAATATATGTTCTTTCGTTGCTTGAGGAGCACCTACACGCTCAAGATTTTTAATTGTTGCATCTAGTTGATTCGTTTTACGATTTGAGATGTAGTAAATATCTACACCTTTAGACTCTGTATATTTTAAGAAATCAATTGCGCCTGGAAGGGCTTCAGCTTCAGCTTTGTTAATCCAATCATCCCATTTGTAAGGATAGCCTTTGCCTGTTTTTACGCTCATTGCCTGATGAGGACTGTTATCTAAAACAGTTTCGTCTAAATCAAGCACGATAGCAGGTTTTTTCTCTGTCCCTTTTGCAAGAATTGCATCAAGCTTTAATTGACCAATATTGTACCCTTGGTAGTAAAGTGCTTTCGTTTCACCGGCTGTTTGATACCATAAATCAGCCATTAATTGTTGTTCTGTTAATTTTACTTTCTCTTCTTTCGCCACTGTTTTCTCTGGTGTTCCTGAACATGCTACAAGTGATGTAGATAGAACCGCTACAGATAATAAAGTGGTAATGCCCCTCTTCATCTTCATATGTATCCTCCTTGATGTTAGAAAATCATTTTATATTATATATTAAAATATAATATTTTTATATGAACATTTGCATATTGTCTTTTGTATATATAGTAGTATGTCCTATATTAGAAAGATGAGCAAAATAATAATAGTTGTTTTGACAAGTTTTATTGTCGTAATGACAATTATAATTGACAAAAAGAACTTTTTTATTTACAATTTTAACTAAATAGAACAAATGATGGATTCATGACGATGTTTACATATAAGAGAATGAAGCGTGGTGCTATATTTTGTCTTGAATAAACATAGTCTTTGAAAGAGAGTACGAATGATACTAAAGGGGAGGCTTTATACTTGAGTTTACAAATTCAAAACTTAACGAAACAATTTGGGGAATCAAGAGCAGTTAACGGTTTGCAAATTTCGTTACCAAAAGGTGAAGTACTAGGGTTACTTGGACGAAATGGTGCAGGGAAAACAACAACAATCAAAATGCTTCTCGGATTATTAACGCCTAATGAAGGTTCGATTACATGGGATGGAAAAGCATTTGGAAATAGTGGTGTAACAATTGGGTATTTACCAGAAGAAAGAGGTTTATATACAAAAAGTAGAGTAATAGATCAGCTGCGATATTTTGGTAGATTAGAAGGAATGTCGAAGAAAGAAGTGGATCACGCTATTGATCACTGGTTAGAGCGTTTAGCGATACCAGAATATAAATTTAAAACGGCTGGAGAGCTTTCAAAAGGGAATCAGCAAAAAATACAATTAATTGCTGCTCTTCTTCATAATCCGGAACTTCTCATTTTAGATGAACCATTCAGCGGCCTTGATCCAGTTAATGCTGGGATGCTAGCTAGTATTATTGAAGAACAAGTACAGAGCGGAAAGACGATTATTTTATCAAGTCATCGTATGGAACAAGTAGAGGCTTTTTGCCAACATGTATGTATTTTGAAAAAAGGTGAAGCAGTCGTAAAAGGACAGCTAAGTGATATTAAGAAAGAATACGGTTTCCGTAATTTAACGATTGAAGATACAGTAGAGAATGAAAAGGGATTAGAAGCTATACATGTATCGTATGAAAAACAACAAGGCCTTCTTTATGTGAAAGTACAAGACGATGCGGAAGCTCTCAAGATTTTGCAACAGTTGCAAGAGCAAGGTGTTAGCTTACGACAATTCAAAATGTTAGAGCCGACGTTAAACGAAATCTTTGTAGAGAGGGCGAAATAACGATGCGTAAATTTTCTCACGTATTTTCATTTTATTTTAGGGAAGCGTTTTTATCTAAGAAATCATTAATTACGAGTGCGATTTTATTTTTAGTTGTGTTTGGGATTTTTGCATTTAATCATTTTACTTCAGGCGATGATAAAAATAAGGATAAAGATAAAATTGCAGTTGTAGTAGAGAGTTCCACATATAAAGTACAAAAAGATGAGCTAAATAAGCTATTGCCATCAGCAAAAATAACAATTGATTCAAAGGATGATTTTGATAAACTGCATAAGCAAGTAGAAGAAGGCGATTTAGATGGTCTATTCCATGTGACGGAAAAGGGTGGGGCTCCATCGATTACATATATGTATAATGGATTTCCAAGCCAAGCAACTTCTGCAATTATGGCAGGATATTTAAAGCAACAATATACGATGGTGACGATTGCCAAAAATAATGTTTCACCAGAAATTGCACAGCAATTACAAACAGAAATTCAAGTAAAGCAAGAAGCGATAAAAGATCGTACATCTTCTTTCGGAATTGCCTATTTCTTTACATTTGCTTTATATATGTTTATTGTAGCGTTCGGAAATACAATCGCAATGAATATTGCATCTGAAAAGGCGTCACGTGTAATGGAAGTAATGCTTCCGAAAGTGAAGCCTCTTACGATGATGTATGCGAAAATTTTAGCGGTTGTTTCAACGGCGTTATTGCAACTTGTCATATTGGCGTGTGGTTATCTTATTCCATATTTGTTAGGCTGGGTCGATTTAGAAAGTGCCTCACTATTTGGTATTCCAATTGACTTTACGAAATTAGATGCAAAGGTTATCAGCATGTTTCTTGTTTATTTCATTACGGGATATTTACTTTATGCGATGATGTATGCTGCTGCTGGAGCTGTCGTGTCTAAGACGGAGGATTTACAAGCTGTATCTTTCCCGGTAATGATTTTAATTATGGCTGCATTCTTTATTAGTATTAAATCATTAAGTGATCCGAATAGTACTATCGTTGTTGTAAGTTCTTACGTTCCATTTTTTACACCGATGGTTACCTTCTCACGTATTGTAGCTGGTGAAGCAGGTATGCTAGAAATTACGATAACATTAGCAGTCTTATTGGCGACAATTGCGGTATTAAATGCTGTTACAAGCCGCATTTACGTAAACGGCGTAATGAATTACTCAGATAAAGTGAAATTTAAAGATTTAGCGAAATTTATAAAGCGTCAATAATGAGAGAAAAGCATGATTTCCTATTGAAATCATGCTTTTTCTTTATGTATAAATTAAAAATAGTATATAATAATAAGAGTCGTCTTTTAATAGAATGAATAAAAAGGAGGGTGTGCAGATGGGGATTAGTAGTCGTTTTACAGTAGGTGTTCATATGCTGACATTACTTGCGATAGATCGAAACTCTCGCTGTACCTCTGAATGGATTGCCGGTAGTGTGAATACAAATCCAGTTGTGATTCGTCGCATTACAGGAATGTTGAAGAGAGCAGGGCTTGTTGATGTACAAGCTGGTAAAGGTGGTACGACACTTGCTCGAGATTTAGAAGAAATTACATTACTTGATGTATATAAAGCAGTGGAAGTTGTAGAAGAAGGACAACTATTTTCCTTCCATGAAAATCCCAACATTGAATGTCCAGTAGGAGCTAATATTCAATCAGTATTAGAAATTATTTTAATGCAAGCGCAAGAAGCGATGGAAAACGTACTTGCAAATGTAACGGTAGATCAATTAGTTACAAATTTAAAGTCTAAAATGAAAGAATAAAAAAAGCGAGCTTCCTCATAATGAGGGCTCGCATTTTTTTATTCAGAAATATTGAAAATTCTATTTTTCAGTATTTAAAATGAATTTACCTACGATAGCTGCAAAGATACCACCAAGAATTGGTGCTACGATGAATACCCATAGTTGAGAAAGTGCTTCTCCACCAACAAATAAAGCTGGTGCGATACTACGAGCTGGGTTAACAGATGTTCCAGTTAACGGAATTCCTAATAAGTGAATTAAAACTAATGTGAAACCAATTACTAGTCCAGCTAAAGAAGAACTTCCTTTTTTACCTGTTACAGCAACGATAACTAAAATAAATACGAAAGTTAAAATGAACTCAACTAAAAATGCTCCAGATAAACCAAGAGTTCCGAAACCATTTTGTCCTAAATTATCTAAAGGTGTTTTAGCAGATTTTAAAATTGTTACTAACGTTGCAGTTCCTAATAAACCACCTAAAATTTGAGCTAATACATAATAACAAAGTTCCATAGCGTTCATTCGTTTGTTGATGAACATAGCTACTGATACTGCTGGGTTAATGTGACATCCAGAAATTGTTCCGATGCTATATGCCATAGCTACAATAGATAAGCCGAAAGCCATAGCGATTCCTAATGTTCCAATTCCTTCAATTCCGCCGCCAGTGACAGCTACTCCAGTTCCGAATAATACAAGTACAAATGTACCAATAAATTCAGCGATTGCTTTTTTTAACATAATTTACCTCCTATTAATGCGCATGAAACGTATTATAACATAAGTTTTAGTATAAACAGCCAATGAAATACTATTCTGATAAGGCGAAATAGGGGGACAATAAAAAAGAGTATGGTTCATCTCTATAGAACCATACCCTTTTTTTATGCCGATTTTTTCTGTTTAACGACTGGAACAGAACGGTTTAAAATACTATTTGCAACCATTCCTAACATGATAATAATCATTCCGATGAGAGAAAGTCCTCCAGGGAGTGAACCATTTAAGAAAATGATTTCTCCAAGTACGGTAAAGACCATCGTTCCAGCTTGTGTTGCTTCAACAGCTCCAAGTAGAGCGAGGTTATCTTTTGCTAAGTCAGTAGCAAAGAAAAATGTCATCGTTGCAATAACGCCGGAACATAACGCTAACAAAAATCCTTGAAGCATTTGGTTGGATGTTGGAATGCCAGTAGTAGAAAATCCGTATATACCAAGCAAGATTGTTATAGGAAGACTTCCAATTGCCATTCCTAATACACGTTGGAACGTATCAAGGCGTCCACCAACAAGCTCCATCATTTTTCGGTTACCGAACGGATATAAGAAAGCGGCTAATACGACAGGTAAAAAACCTGAAATGAACTGAGTCATTGTAATATGGCCTGCGGCAGTTGCTTGCATACAAATTACACCAAGTAAAATAAATAATGCAACATATAAGCTACGAAGTGGAATTTTTCCGCGTACAAGTTTCGTACCTGATTTTGTTTCTATTTTCACGAAAAATAGTGGTGATAGTAGTAAACCAGCTAAAATCGTAACTTGCCAAGTTCCAGCAACGAGCCAAGCTGGAGAAAAGACAGCTGCGAAACTTAATAAAGAATAAAAACCAATACCGGCAACAGAACCCCATCCGATCCATGCCAATGGATGTTTTTTTAACTCTTCCCATAATTCCCTAAAGTTTTTGCGAAATAAAACGATAAGGAATAAAATAGGAAGAGCAAATAAAAAACGGAAGGAAGCTGTCCAAGCCCAGCTCGTTCCAGATACATTCATTGCTCTATTAATAATAAAGGTTGCAGAAAAAAAGGCCGATGATAAAAGACCTAATAAAATTGCGCGCATGAAGTATAGCACTCCTTTCGAAAATAAATAATTATGTATAGTATGATATACTTTTAATTATTAAAAGTAAACTATTTTATACTTTGAGGTGGTTTTATATATGAAAGAAAATGAAGATATGCAAACGAAAGAAGTCATTCAACAAGTTGGACAGTTATTGAGACAAATTCGAAATGAACAGAAATTAAGTTTAGAAGAATTAGCCCATAAAACAGGAGTTAGTAAATTAACATTAGGAAAGATCGAAAGAGGGGAAACAAATCCGACACTAGCTGTCATTTGGAAAATAACGAAAGGGTTATCAATTCCTTTATCCAGATTAATGGTTGTTGGAGAACCTGTAGCTGTTGCGCGCTGTGGAGAAGGATTTGCAGTAGATGAAGGACAAGCGTGGCATTTAGAAACGATGTTCCGTTATACGAAAGAAACAGGGATGGAAATGCACCGTGCTTGTTTACGATCAAATAGTATATATGAGCCAGAAGCTCATCATGAAGGTGCGATTGAGCTTGTAACGGTAATGAAAGGGAAAGTGTCTATTCAAGTGGAGAATGATGTATACGAATTAAATGAGTTTGATTCCATTCAATTTGAAGCGAATAAGAAGCATATTTATAAAAATGAAGAAGAAGAAGTGGCGGTATTACATTTAACGATGAAATATTCTTCATGAAAAAATCACCTATAGGATTCTATAGGTGATTTGCTCTTCTTAAGTATGTGAAATAATGCCGTTAGTACGAACGTGGCATAAGTAATAAACAAATGAAATAAACTAAAAATCCTGTCCCAAAACATAAAACAGCAATAACCCAAATGATACGAATAAGAGTAGAGCTAATATCAAAATATTCTCCTAAACCACCACATATACCAAATAGCATTTTATCAGTTTCGGATTTACATAACTTTTTTGACATATTCCAATCAACTCCTTTTTATATCAAACTGCATACTTTTATTCTATATGGAAATTTATGAGAAGACTATGGGGTTGTATTACATTTTTTTGTGAGAAGTGATCGTATTAATTGTCTTAATTTTCAGTGGATATTAAACTTGTAGTTATGAGGTGATTTTTAATAAAGGGTGGGGAAATAGAGATGACAGTATATTGGTTGACTAACGTAATGCTTGAATCAGGATATACATATGAAGAAGAGAGAATTTCACAAACAGAAACAGAATTATGCAGTTTACTTATTGAAGATGGTCGAATTAAAAAAATTATAAAAGGGATTGTTCAAGAGGAAGATATAGTAACTTTTGATGCTAAGAACTTATTAATGTTGCCAGCTTTCAAAGAGATGCACATTCACATTGATAAAACATATTATAGTGGCCCATGGAAAGCTTGTATGCCAGCAGAAAGTATTTTTACACGTTTTAATGAAGAAGAAAAAATTTTACCAAAGCAATTAGCGACTGCCCAAAATAGAGCGGAAAATATGCTAGAGTTACTACTGCAAAATGGTGCAACGAATATTAGAACGCATTGTAATGTTGATCCAATTATTGGGCTTGGTAATTTGGAGGCGACGTTAGCGGCATTAGAAACATATAAAAATCGAGTATCTAGTAGAATTGTTGCGTTTCCGCAACATGGATTATTGCGCAGTAATTCTGTGCAACTCGTGAAAGATGCGATGCGTATGGGTGCTCATCTAGTCGGAGGAGTAGATCCAGCTACAGTGGATAATGACATTGAAAAGTCATTACATACAATTATGGATATCGCAGTCGAATTTAATGCGGATGTTGATATTCATTTGCACGATGCGAATAATCTTGGAACGTTTACGATGAAGAGATTGGCAAGTTTAACAGAAGAAGCAGGATGGCAAGGCCGTGTAACGATCAGTCATGCACTTGGACTTGGTGGTGTTACTGATAAAGAGGCTGAAGAAGTGGCAGAAAGACTCGCAAATGTAAATATTGATATTACTTCAACAGTGCCAATTGGTAAACAAGTAATCCCAATTCCGTTATTAGATAAAAAAGGTGTTAAGGTTTCATTAGGCAATGATAGCATTACAGATCATTGGTCACCGTTTGGAACAGGTGATATGCTTCAAAAGGCGAATCGATTAGCAGAGCGTTTTGGGTGGAGTGACGAAAGGTCTTTAGGAAAAGCACTCCGCTTTATTACAGGAGGAAAAGAAACGTTAAATAAGGAAGGGAAACGAGTATGGCCGAATGTAGGGGATGAAGCGAGCTTTGTTTTGACGAATGCGACATGCGCTGCTGAAGCAGTAGCACGTCAAACAGAAAAACGTTTAGTCGTGTATAAAGGAAATATTGTTGTTGGAAGTTTAAATGAGGTGGAATTAAATAATCTTGTGTAGAAGAATCGTTTAAATATTTTGAGGAGGGTTCTAATGGTGAGTATAGAACTCTTCTTTTTTATTCTTACAATATATTTTTATAGGAAAGCTAGAAGGGATGAAAAAATTGGACAATCAACATAACCAAAATCATATTATGGGAACTTTACAATGGTTTATATTTTTATTAGCAAATTCAATCGCACTACCAATTGTCGTTGGCGGATTATTTCATCTTACGACGGAAGAAATATTTTATTTAATGCAGCGTACGTTTTTTGTAGTTGGTATATCTTCTTTTTTACAAGGATGGCTTGGGCATAGACTGCCAATTGCGGATGGGCCGGCTGGATCTTGGGTTGGTGTATTTACCGTACTTGCTTATGCAACGGCCGGACAAGATCAATTACATAGTACACTGCAAATTTTAGAATTAGGAATGATAATCTCCGGTGTTATTCTAATAGGATTAGGAGTAACTGGTTTTATAGGACGTATTTTATTTTTATTTACGCCGCTTGTGACAGGGACGTTTTTACTTTTATTATGTTTACAATTAAGTGGTGTATTTTTAAAAGGAATGTTAGGAATTACAGCTACTATTTCTCAAATCGACGGATTTACAGCAATGATCGCGTTTAGTATATTTCTGTTCGTTATTATACTATCTAATTTTGGAAAAGGCTTTGTCAAAAGTTATGCAGTTTTAATAGGATTAATTAGTGGGTGGGTTATTTTTCTCATTGCAGGAAAAGTGACAATCCCATCTCAAGTAACTCATTTTGTGCAACTTCCACATATATTTGCTTGGGGACTTCCAAAATGGAATACAGGTATGGCTGTATCAAGTTTTGTTATGGTATGTATTTTAGTTTCGAATACGGTGGCAGCTATTATAGCAATTAATCAAGCAACTATTCATAAAGCGACTATTGAACAAAAACAGTTGAAAGATGGAACATGGGTTGGAGGGATTTCGCATATCATCTCTTCTGTATTTTCAACTGTAGGTGTCGTTCCGTTACCAGCAACGGCAGGATTTATACGTTTAACAAAACAAAAGTATATACGATCGTTCTTAATGGCATGTGCGTTACTAGTCGTAATGTCTCTTTTTCCAAGTATTATTCGTTACTTAGCATCTTTACCATCAGCTGTCGCATCGGCTGTTTTAATGGCTTCGTTCGTACAGTTAATTGGAATTGGATTTAATAATATAAAACAAGTGCCGATGAGTGAAAGGAATGTGACGATTTTAGGCGTTGCAGTATTATTTGGCAGCGGCGTTATGTTTTTACCGTCTGGAGTACTCCAATCCTTGCCGTCTGTTATGCAATATATATTCGGTAATGGTTTATTCGTAGGTACGGTTGTAAGTATATTGCTAGAACAAATATGGCGCGTTGGAAAGTAAGTGGATAAAAAGAGTGTACGCACTGTATAAAAGTCTAAAATAACATAGGAAATAAAGCCCATTTTCATTCACCACCTGCACATTTCGTTCATACAATATCTTGACTAAATAAACACCCAACTTACACATACACAGCTCTGGCTTAAGCAAGGAGGGTTATACCAGTTGAAGGAAAAAGCGTATCAATCTAAACCTTTACTCACAAAGAGAGAGAGAGAAGTATTTGAATTGCTGGTTCAAGATAAAACAACGAAGGAAATTGCAGGTGAACTTTTTATAAGTGAAAAGACAGTTCGCAACCACATCTCAAACGCAATGCAAAAGCTAGGGGTTAAAGGACGTTCACAAGCAGTTGTGGAGCTTCTTCGTATGGGAGAGCTCGAATTATAAGAAAGCAGCCGACTTTTATATAAAAGTCGGCTATTTTTTTGTTTGCTTCACTTGCTATATGAATGATAAAAACGTTTCATACATAAATAGGTAATAAGGAGGGGATATGTTGAAAAGGATACTGTTAGTTTCAACAAGTGCTCATGATATGAATGGACACCCGACTGGTTTGTGGCTTGAAGAGCTCGCAGCTCCTTATCATGTATTAAAAAAGGCTAAGTTTGATGTTGATATTGTGTCAATAAAAGGTGGGAGAGTACCTATAGATAGAGTGTCTATTCCGAATGGTATACCTCGCGAATTCAAGCATGTAGCTTCTTTATTGCAAAATACGAGGCCGATTTCAAATGTTCATTTTTCGGATTATGATGCGGTTTTATTTGGTGGTGGGCACGGGGCGATTGTAGATTTTCCAGGTAATCCATATGTAGCAAATTTGATTGAGAATATGTATAACAATAACCGGATTGTAGCGGCTGTTTGTCACGGAGTAAGCTCTTTAGTCGGTGTGAAAAATAAGGATGGCTCGTTTTTTGTTGCGGGTAAGCGTATAACAGGTTATACAAACGATGAAGAAAGAGCTGTACATTTAGAAAAGCGCGTTCCGTTTTTGCTAGAAAGTAAGTTGAAAGAAGAAGGAGCTTTGTTTTATGTAGCCCCCAATTTTACGCCGCATGTAGTAGTAGATGGTCATTTAATTACAGGACAAAATCCACAGTCTAGCGTGGAAATAGGTAAGGCTATAAAAAGGGCTGTAAATAAATTATCGTCATTTTAATTTCTGCTCATTTCTTCTTATTAACGGGAATGTCTTCTTTTCAAAAAAAGATGGAGCAATGAATATGCACTTTATATAGAAGAAACCGACTTTCTTATAGAAGGTCGGTTATTTTTCTATCTTGCAAATTACGAAAAAAAGGAGCAAAATAAAAAAGGTCCTAGTCTATACATGGGAAAATGAAAATTTTCATACAGAAGCATTTGAAGTGAGCGAACTTAAAGTGTGTAAAATATAATGATAAGCATAAAAGATGATGAATGAGAAAACGGGTGATGAAGTTGAATAGAGCAATCGGTGTTATCGATTCAGGAGTTGGCGGTTTAACAGTAGCAAAGGAATTAATTCGTCAGTTGCCGAAAGAGCGTATCATATATTTAGGAGATACAGCACGTTGTCCTTATGGTCCACGTTCTCGAGAAGAAGTACGTCAATTTACGTGGGAAATGACGGAGCATTTACTAGATTTAAATATTAAAATGTTAGTTATTGCGTGTAATACAGCAACTGCAGTTGTATTAGAAGAGATGCAAAAACAATTACCAATTCCAGTAGTAGGAGTTATTCACCCAGGATCACGTACAGCTTTAAAAGTGACAAACACGTATCACGTTGGGATTATTGGAACGATTGGAACGGTGAAAAGTGGTGCATACGAAGAGGCGTTAAAGTCTATTAATAACCGTGTTATGGTAGAAAGTTTAGCTTGTCCACCTTTCGTTGAACTTGTAGAGAGTGGGAATTTCGAAAGTGAAATGGCGTATGAAGTTGTAAGAGAAACGCTGCAACCACTGAAAAGTACCGATATTGATACACTTATATTAGGGTGTACACATTATCCGATTTTAGGACCTGTTATTAAAAAAGTAATGGGAGATAAAGTGCAACTAATTAGTTCTGGTGATGAAACAGCACGTGAAGTCAGTACAATCTTATATCATAGTAAAATGTTGAATGAAGGAGAAGAACAAAGCGATCATCTCTTCTTAACAACAGGAAAAATAGGCTTGTTTAAAGAAATTGCATCCAAATGGTTCGGTCAACCGATTGAAAATGTGAAGCATATTCATTTAGAAAAAGAATAATAGTAGAATTTATATAAGTGAGCTCCTGAGAAATCAGGAGTTTTTGTTTTATCTTGCTATTTGCTGGGGAGTAAGACCCCTGTTGATTAAAGTTTCAATTTATAAGAGGCGCAGCTTGTTCTAAAACGTGAAACAGCTCGTATACATAATAGTACAAACTTAGATTTTAGGGGGGAATGGCATGCCTAAATCCACTTTTAAATGGGTTGTTGGTGCTACTGTGAGTGCTGTTTTACTAACAGGGTGTGGCTTTATAAATCAAGAGAAAGCAACTGAACAAATTGATCCGCCAAAACAAGTTACGTATACAGAGGGTGGGAAGAAAGAAGTAGCTAAAAAAGATAAGCAAGGGCAAATGGTAAATAGAGAACTATACCTTGTTGATAAAAATGGTTATGTTGTACCACAAACGTTAGCTATACCTACTCCGAAAGCAAATGAGACTGTGAAGCAAACGTTAGAATACCTTGTGAAAGATGGACCGGTAACGAATTTATTACCGAATGGGTTTCGTGCAGTCATTCCGGCGAATACAACGATGACCTTAGATTTGAAAAAGGACGGAACGGCAGTTATTGATTTCTCTAAAGAAATGAAAAACTATGCGAAAGAAGAAGAGCGTCAAATCGTTGAATCTATAGCTTGGACGTTGACGCAATTTACAGAGATAAAACAAGTGCAGTTCCAAATAAATGGTGAGAAATTGGCAAAGATGCCGGTTGGTGGTACACCGCTTGGTGAAGGAGTGAGCCGTGCAAATGGTATTAACTTCGATGATGAACAAGTAGCAGATGTAACAAATACAAAACCAGTCACACTGTATTTTATGGCGCAAAATAATAATAAACAGCAATACTACGTACCAGTCACACGCCGCGTTGCGGAAGGTAAAGAAAATGACTATGCAACAATTATAGATGAACTTGTAAAAGGTCCGATCCATCAATCGCTCCTGAATGATTTTAATCCAGGCGTTAAGCTTATTACGAATCCGAAATTACAAGACGGAAATCTTACATTAAACTTTAATGAAAATATATTTGTAAACCCAGATAAAAATATGATCTCAAATTACGTATTGAAGTCGTTAGTTTTATCTTTAACAGAAAAGAAAGGTGTGAAAAATATTTCTATTGAAGTGAATGGAAAAGCAAATCTTATAGATGAAAAGGGCGGAAAGTTAATAAAACCTGTAGATCGTCCAGAAAACGTGAATACAGGTAGTTTTTAATCGTCAATAATTTGATATACTTAAGTAAGAAAGAGGAATTGCTTTTTGGGTTCCTCTGCTTTTATTGTATACATATCATACATTTAAATTTGGCTATACTAACAAGTAGTTATGAGGAGGTTATTTTTATGCGAGTAGATGGTAGAGAGAAAACAGAATTACGCCATATACATATTCATACGAATTATTTAAAACATCCAGAAGGATCAGTGTTAATTGAGGTTGGGGATACAAAGGTAATTTGCTCAGCGACAATTGAAGAGCGTGTCCCGCCATTTATGCGTGGAGAAGGAAAGGGCTGGGTAACAGCTGAATATGCGATGATTCCACGTGCGACAGAACAACGTACAATTAGGGAGTCAAGCAAAGGGAAAGTAACAGGACGTACAATGGAAATCCAGCGCTTAATAGGACGAGCATTACGTGCGGTAGTTGATTTAGAAGCGCTTGGCGAGAGAACAGTTTGGATTGACTGTGATGTCATCCAAGCAGATGGTGGAACGAGAACAGCTTCTATTACAGGTGCATATGTAGCGATGGTATTAGCTTTCGAGAAATTATTACAAGCAGAAAAAGTATCTAAAATTCCAGTAAAAGATTATTTAGCAGCAACATCAGTAGGAATTGTTGAAGAGCAAGGTGTTGTTTTAGATTTAAACTATGCAGAAGATTCTAAAGCAGACGTTGATATGAATGTAATTATGACTGGAAAAGGTCAGTTCGTTGAAGTGCAAGGAACTGGAGAAGAAGCGACGTTTAGTAGAGCGCAGTTAAATGAATTACTTGATGCAGCAGAACAAGGCATTTTCCAACTGATTGATATGCAAAAAGAAGCGTTAGGTGACATCGTATCTCATATAGAGTAGAGGTGGAAAGTATGAAACAAGTTGTTGTAGCGACAAAAAATATGGGGAAAGTACGTGAATTTGCTGAGTTATTTGAGCGATTTGATTTAGAAGTGAAATCATTACACGATTTTCCTCATATTGAAGAAGTCGAAGAAACTGGTGAAACATTTGAAGAAAATGCGATCTTAAAAGCGGATAGTTTGAGTAGACAGTTGAATGCAATTGTAATTGCGGATGATTCAGGTCTTATTGTAGATGCGTTAAACGGGAAACCAGGCGTGTATTCAGCTCGTTTTGCTGGAGAGCCAAAAGATGATCAAGCGAATATTGATAAAGTTTTACAAGAATTAAATGAAATACCGTTTGATAAGCGTAAAGCTCGCTTCTACTGTGCATTAGCAGTAGCTTTCCCTGAAGGTGATAAAAAGCCTGTCATTGTAAACGGGACATGTGAAGGATTTATTTTAGAACAACGCCGCGGAGAAAATGGCTTTGGATACGATCCGATCTTTTATGTGGAAGAGTACAAAAAAGCAATGGCGGAATTAAGTTCAGATGAAAAAAATGCTATTAGTCACCGCGGACGTGCTCTTCGTAAGTTAGAAGAAAAAATCCCGGAATGGTTTTTAGGAGAATAAGGGAGAGAGAATGATGAAAGCTTTAATCGTAAGCGATAGTCATAGCTCTGTGAAGGAATTACAGCAGTTGAAAGAGAAGTATGAAGGGAAAGTAGATATCATGATTCATTGCGGTGATTCAGAGCTAACATCTGCTCATGAAGAACTGCAAGGTTTCCATGTTGTAAAAGGAAACTGTGATTATGCTAACTTTCAAGATGAAATTGTAACTGATGTAGATGGAATTCGCTTCTTAGTTGTGCATGGACATCGCCATAATGTGAAAATGACATTACAAACGCTAGCGTACCATGCTGAAGAAGTGGGAGCACAAGTTGCATGCTTCGGACATTCTCACGTATTAGGTGCGGAATTAATCGAGGGCGTTTTATTTATTAATCCAGGCAGTATTTTATTACCACGTCAGCGTGTAGAAAAGACATTTGCTTTATTAGAAATGGATGAAAATCAAATGGAAGTTCGTTTTGAAACGTTAGACGGACAACTAGTTGAACAGGCAGTTTTTAAAAGAGGATAAGAAAATTTATCCTCTTTTAAAAAAGGTGTTGACTTTATGTGTGGTTATACATATAATAAATATTGTCGATAGGGCAACGGCGCTAACGAAGAAAAGAAAATAACATATGCGGGTGTAGTTTAGTGGTAAAACAAGAGCCTTCCAAGCTCTGGTCGAGAGTTCGATTCTCTTCACCCGCTCCATGTCCCAGTAGCTCAGCCGGATAGAGCATACGCCTTCTAAGCGTACGGTCGGGAGTTCGAATCTCTCCTGGGACGCTAAAAAAACCTTGTTATCTTTTGATAACAAGGTTTTTTGTTTGGGTTATAAGTGTAGTTCATGCTTAATATTTGCGACCTTTCCTTTGATATTAAGCAGTTGCATATGTACTTCTTTTTCTTAAATAAAAAGAGGACCATTTATGCGCCCTATTCCTCTTATTTAATTTAAAGAATCAATAGGTTTATGATGGAACTCAAATCCATATCCAGATTCTCTTAATTGTTTACTTACAATATTATAAAACTCTTTACCATTCTAGTACGATTGAGCAGCAGTTATCGGAACTTATCCCTGTGAGTGTGTTACAATTAATAGAAGCGGAAAACGAGAATCTCCAATTGACTGGACCTGTGATTGGTTAGATGGTTTAAGAAGGTCGTATAAAAAAGGGAGATGGCGCAAAGATGGCGAGATCAAATGAGAACGATTTAACGGAGAAATTGGCAGAAGGTCACCGAAAATATGGTGATGGCAATTTTACAGTACAGAACATCGGTGATGAAACTAACCCGAATTGGACTATCGTAAAAAATGTGAGGAAGGGATCGGCAGGCATTCGCGAAGGAGAAGATATATTAAGACTGCGATCAAAATATATAAAATAGTACGGAAATGGGCGGAGCGGGAGCTCGAATCTCTCCTGGTACGCTACAAAAACCTTGTTATCTTTTGATAACAAGGTTTTCTGTTTAGTTATTAATAAACTTCTCAAATACAAAACCATAATCTTTCACATTATATTGTTTCTTCGTATCAACAAGCCAGTTAAAGGCAATCTCGTTCATTTCTTTAAATTGCTCTGCTAAATTTACTTGTGCGTTTGAAATGCGGCTAAAGGCATTAGATGCCATATCTAAACTTTTATGTGCATATTGTAATGTAATATCGTTGTCGTATGAAATTTCTTCGATTTTAAGTAAAGCCTTATATAAATCTTTTAATTCTTCAATATGTTTTTTATGAACATCAATTGAGTAATGTTCATCGCCCATTTGAAACTTAATTTCTACATCTAAATCAATCGTTCCTGCAGTTTCAAGTGCTACGTTTTTAATTTGATATTTACTATAACTAAAGCGGCGTAGTGTACGTTTTTTACTTGTTGCGCTTGTACCGTCTAAGTGAATTAACCCTTTGTTTGTGAAGCAATATTCATCTGATTTCGATTTAATTAGAAAGTAAATTTTCTCCCCATCTTCATGCATTACATAATCATCGGCATCGACCTTATCATAGTCTTTAGGTGTAATAACAGAACCTACATCGCTTAGTCCTAATACATCTGCGGCCATTTTTTTAAACATATATAATCCCCCTTGTAAATTAAATTCTTAATTGTACAAAAATATATTAACATGATTTTCATCCTTTGTTTTCTTGTAATACGAAAATATCTGAAGGTAAGTTAAGAAAAGTAATGAATAATTATTTTGATCCTAAATTATTTAGTAAATCTATTAGTTTAAGATTGGATTCTTCGAAAAATAACCAAGAGAAAAAAGTTAATTTTGCAAGTGATTATAGAGAAATTCCGTGAAAGCACCTCAAGCTATGTGAGGTGTTTTTCTATCCTCTTTTGAAATCTTACAATTCTGTAAGGTAACTGTAAGGTAGTTCGATGGTAACAAATTGCTAATCTTTTATAATGAAGATAACAACGATAAAACGAGGAGGCAGAAATGATGAAAGGATTAGTTGTAACGGGCTTAACGGTTGCTTTTGGATTTGTAGCGTATGAGAAATTAACGTATGTAGTTGATGTTGTGAAACATTTGATTGCTTAGAGAAAACAGCCATGAGAGGGAAAGGGAATGAGTGAATGAATGGAATGGTTATTTGGAATTATAGGTACTTGTAGTGTAGTGTTATTGTTCTTTGTCCCAAGTGGTATACTTAGTTCGACAACAAGTTTGTTCTTCTTAAGTTTGTTTGCTTGTACGATGCTTATTATTATGTTTTTAATGAAGCGAAGTAAGCCAATCTTCTATTTTAGCATGATTGTTATGGCAATTATTGTTCTCCAAATTATTACCCTTGTAATATACCCCACAATTATAAAAGCTTTCCATTAATGATGAATCCTCTGCGTTTGTTGCTGGGGATTTTTATTTGTACAATTTTAATTTTTAGTAGAGATTTATTCGTATTGGAATGTAAAAATTAAATATTTTCATATTTCAAACAAATAATTTGGGGATGTTGTGTTCTCATTACGCATTTGATATATTTACTTTGAACATAATTAAAATCAAGAAAAAGAGGCGGACGTATGGATAAAAAAGAAAATACGGTCGTATTGTTTCCGCAGCTATCAGAGCGCTATATTGATGAAGGTTTTTTAGCGTTGAAAGAGCGGAAGTTCGAAGATGCATTGCGCTGCTTTGAAATATTACGTCAGTATAATGCGGAAACGGAACAAACGGAATTAGCTTCAGTTATTTGTTTACTCGAATTAAAACGTATGGAAGAAGCGAAAGACAAATGTGAACAGTTGCTTAAAACAGGAGTTGTCTTATTTGGTGATATTCTTGAAACGTACGTGACTATTTTAGTTCAAACAAATGATTATGAAGGTGTTATTGAAACTGTTGAAAAGGTTTTACAAACGAAAGATATAATGCCTGATCAAAAGGAAAAATTAGCGCAGCTTGCTTTATTTGCAGAAGGTATGCTAAATGAGGGAGACGCATCGCTAGTGGATTCAAATTTTGAGTTGAATGAGTTTACTAATGAAATTTTTGGAGAAAACTTTGGACAGAAGCTAAGAGCGATTCAGCGACTTTCATTAAAAGACTTAGATCTTGCATTACCTATTTTAAAGAAATTTTTAATAGATGAAGAGCAACACCCCTATTTGAAAACTTCTATTTTGTATAAAATGATAGAAAGTCAGGTAGAAGAGGAAATAGAGGTAGAAAAGTTTGGGAATACGATTAAGGTAATTCCAGCATTTACAGGTCATAATGAGGAGCAATCCAATAACATTATACATAAATTATCAAGTCGATTAGAGCAAAATTATCCCGATATATTTGAAGCGATGGTTACATATTGGAAAGAATTGCAAATTAGCATTTTCCCATTCGCTCTATTAATGGATAAAGAAGAGATTTGGTCAGCTGTTTTAGAGAGAATTGGAAGAAAGCGTTTCGGATTGGCTATTGATGAAGAAGAGCTTATGGCAGCATACAATATCGAATTGGAAGAGTTTCATATTGCCTATCAATGGTTATTACGTGTTGAAAGAGAAGGATATTTGCCCGTATAATTATGAAAAAGAATCGTTCAGTTCTTGAAACGAGCATATTCTATGTTATAATGTAAGGGTTGCAAAAGGCAGAAAACTGCCTGTTTGTAAGAGAAGAGAAGTGTAATTCTCTTACTTAATATGTTTCATATTATTCTCGAACAAAATATACCGTAGTTGTCTTCTGGGCAATTAGTAGATTGGAACATTATATCTGAAAGCTTTTGCTAGAGGATTATTTGTGTATTTGTTATTTCAAAAAAGAGATAATGAAGATCTTAATCTATAGAGGTATGTGCATACATTATTATAGTTGGAGGGAAAGAATAAATGTCTACAAAATGGGAAAAATTAGAAGGTAACGTTGGCGTTTTAACAATCGAAGTTGATGCTAAAGAAGTAAACAACTCTATCGACGCTGCGTTCAAAAAAGTAGTAAAAACAATTAACGTACCAGGTTTCCGTAAAGGAAAAATGCCTCGTCCATTATTCGAACAACGCTTTGGTATTGAATCTTTATACCAAGATGCTTTAGATATCATTTTACCAAAAGCATACGGTGAAGCGATTGAAGAAGCTGGTATCTTCCCAGTTGATCATCCTGAAATCGACATCGAGAAGTTCGAAAAAAATGCTAACCTTATCTTCACTGCAAAAGTTACAGTGAAACCTGAAGTTAAATTAGGTGAGTACAAAGGTTTAGCAGTAGAAAAAGTTGAAACAACTGTAACTGACGAAGATGTAGAGAACGAATTAAAATCTTTACAAGAACGTCAAGCTGAACTAGTTGTTAAAGAAGAAGGAACTGTTGAAAACGGTGATACAGCTGTAATCGACTTCGAAGGTTTCGTTGATGGCGAAGCATTTGAAGGCGGAAAAGGCGAAAACTACTCTCTAGCAATCGGTTCTGGTACATTCATCCCAGGTTTCGAAGAGCAAGTAATCGGTCTTAAATCTGGTGAGTCTAAAGACGTTGAAGTATCATTCCCAGAAGAGTACCATGCTGCTGAATTAGCTGGCAAACCAGCAACATTCAAAGTAACAATTCACGAAATCAAAACCAAAGAACTTCCTGAGTTAAACGACGAGTTCGCTAAAGAAGCAGACGAAGCGGTTGCAACTCTTGATGAATTAAAAGCAAAACTTCGCACAAACTTAGAAGAAGGCAAAAAGCACGAAGCTGAGCACAAAGTACGTGACGAAGTAGTAGAATTAGCTGCTGCTAACGCTGAAATCGAAATTCCAGAAGCTATGATCAACACTGAGTTAGATCGTATGGTTCGTGAATTCGAGCAACGTTTAAGCCAACAAGGTATGAACCTTGAGCTTTACTACCAATTCACAGGTACTGATGCTGACAAATTAAAAGAGCAAATGAAAGAAGATGCACAAAAACGTGTAAGAATCAATCTTGTTCTTGAAGCTATCATTGAAGCTGAAAACATCGAAGTTACTGAAGAAGAAGTAACTGCAGAAGTTGAAAAAATGGCTGAAATGTACGGTATGCCAGTAGACGCTATCAAGCAAGCTCTTGGAAGCGTAGACGCTTTAGCTGAAGATCTTAAAGTGCGTAAAGCTGTAGACTTCTTAGTAGAAAACGCTGCATAATAAAATAACAAGGCACGATTAAAATCGTGCCTTGTTTTATAAATATAGAAATATATTTATAAAACTTTTCGATGGAGAAGGAAAAGTTCCTTTACAAGTCGAATATACATATTTCAAAAGTTTTAAAAATTTTTTATTTGTACATAACTAGTCATATTATTTGTATTTCTCGCCACGTAGTGACATAATATGTATTTACATACGATACATTTATCGTGTACATACGAAGGCAAGAGGTTAGCACTTTGTAAGGGGTGTGAAAATATGTTTAAATTTAATGATGAAAAAGGGCAATTAAAATGTTCTTTCTGTGGTAAAACACAAACGCAAGTTCGAAAGTTAGTGGCAGGTCCAGGTGTTTACATTTGTGACGAGTGTATCGAACTTTGTACTGAAATTGTACAAGAGGAGCTTGCGAAGGACGAAGAAGTAGAATTCAAAGATGTACCGAAACCGGTAGAAATTCGTGAAATCTTAGATGAGTATGTCATCGGGCAAGATAGCGCGAAAAAAGCACTAGCGGTAGCGGTATATAACCATTACAAACGCATTAATTCTAACAGCAAAATTGATGATGTAGAATTAGCGAAGAGTAATATCGCACTTATCGGGCCAACAGGTAGTGGTAAAACATTACTGGCACAAACTTTAGCGCGTATTTTAAATGTTCCATTTGCAATCGCGGACGCAACATCTTTAACAGAAGCTGGATATGTTGGGGAAGATGTAGAAAATATCTTACTAAAATTAATTCAAGCAGCTGATTATGATGTAGAGAAAGCGGAAAAAGGAATTATTTATATTGATGAGATTGATAAAGTGGCACGTAAGTCCGAAAATCCATCAATTACACGTGATGTATCTGGTGAAGGTGTGCAGCAGGCACTTCTGAAAATTTTAGAAGGTACTGTAGCAAGCGTTCCACCTCAAGGTGGTCGTAAGCATCCGCACCAAGAGTTTATTCAAATTGATACAACGAACATCTTATTCATTTGTGGTGGAGCGTTTGATGGCATTGAGCCGATTATTAAACGTCGCCTTGGTGAAAAAGTAATTGGATTTGGTTCTGAGAAGAAAAATGCTGATGTAAATGAGAAGCATGTTTTATCTCACGTATTACCAGAGGATCTTTTAAGATTTGGTTTAATTCCAGAGTTTATCGGTCGTCTTCCAGTTATTGCGAACCTAGAGCCACTTGATGAAGATGCTCTTGTTGATATTTTAACGAAACCGAAAAATGCACTTGTTAAGCAATTCCAAAAATTATTGGAGCTTGACGATGTTGAGTTAGAGTTTGAAGAAGGTGCACTAATCGAAATTGCGAAAAAAGCAATTGAACGTAAAACGGGTGCTCGTGGACTTCGTTCTATTATTGAAGGCTTAATGCTTGATGTAATGTTCGAACTTCCATCTCGTAAAGATATCGAGAAGTGTATTCTTACAAAAGAAACAGTAGCTGATAATGAGCCGCCAAAATTGGTGTTACAAGACGGTACTGTACTTGATACAAAAACATCTGCATAATGCGAAAGGGAAACAGCAATTTTTATAATTGCTGTTTTTCTTTATGTTTAGCTACGTTCCTCCGCGGAAATACTAAGAGATAAAATATTGCGGGAGGAAATAAATAATGAGCTGGACAAATATATTTTTAGTTGTTCAACTTGTTTTTGGTGTAATTGTCGGATTGTATTTCTGGCATTTACTTCGAAATCAACGAACACAAAAAGTTTCAATTGATCGAGAATCGAAAAAAGAATTAGAACAGCTTCGTAAAATGCGTGAGATTTCTTTAACAGAGCCGCTAGCAGAAAAGGTGCGTCCTACAACCTTTTTAGATATTGTAGGGCAAGAGGACGGAATTAAGTCGTTAAAAGCGGCTCTTTGTGGTCCGAATCCGCAACATGTAATCATATATGGCCCGCCAGGTGTTGGGAAAACAGCGGCAGCACGTCTTGTATTAGAAGAAGCGAAACGAAATCCTAAATCTCCATTTCGTACGAATGCAACATTTATTGAACTTGATGCGACAACAGCTCGGTTTGATGAACGTGGTATCGCAGACCCTTTAATAGGTTCGGTGCATGATCCGATTTATCAAGGTGCTGGGGCGATGGGGCAAGCAGGTATTCCGCAACCGAAAAAAGGTGCTGTAACAGATGCACATGGTGGTATTTTGTTTATTGATGAGATTGGCGAGCTCCATCCGATTCAAATGAATAAAATGTTAAAGGTGTTAGAAGATCGAAAAGTATTTTTAGAAAGTGCGTACTATAGTGAAGAAAATACGATGATCCCAACATATATACATGATATTTTCCAAAAAGGCTTACCGGCAGATTTTCGCTTAGTTGGAGCAACGACACGTTCGCCAGAGGAAATTCCTCCTGCTATTCGGTCACGTTGCTTAGAAGTATTTTTCCGTGAATTAGATACGGAAGAAATTCAAAAAGTAGCGAAAAATGCCGCGGAAAAAGTGGAAATGCAAATAGGTGAAAATGGTATTGAAATGATCGGGATGTATGCAAGGAATGGACGAGAAGCGATTAATCTCGTGCAAATCTCTGCTGGTATGGCGATAAATGAAGAACGTTCTTTCATTAAGGATGAAGATATAGAGTGGGTTGTTCACTCAAGTCAGCTTACACCGAAATATGAAAAGCACATTTATCCGATTCCAAGGATTGGTCTTGTAAATGGTCTTGCTGTATACGGACCAAATACAGGTGCGTTATTAGAAATTGAAGTAACAGCAATCAAGGCGAAAGATAAAGGATCGGTAAATGTTACCGGAATTGTGGAAGAAGAAAGTATTGGTAGTCAAACGAAATCGATTCGTCGTAAAAGTATGGCGAAAGGCTCTGTTGATAATGTATTAACAGTACTTCGTTCTTTAGATGTGTTGCCAGAAGGATATGATATACATATTAATTTTCCAGGTGGTATCCCAATTGATGGACCTTCTGCAGGAATCGCTATGGCAACAGGTGTATATTCTGCGGTGCACCGCACGTATGTAAATAATGAAGTAGCGATGACAGGGGAAATAAGTATACACGGAGAAGTAAAACCTATTGGTGGCGTGTACGCAAAAATAAAAGCTGCGAAAAAAGCGGGAGCTAAGAAAGTCATTATTCCTGCTGAAAATATGCAACCATTTTTGTATACGATCAAGGGAATTGAAATTATTCCTGTCCGTAAGTTAAAAGAAGTATTTGAGTTAACGTTTATGCAAGAAAATATGCATAGAGAGCTAGATGTACATACTCACGTAGACGAAACAGATGCACAATCTATGTAAAAATAAACAATAATAAAATTTGCCAGACTTCGTTTAAGTTTGTATGCTTAATCGGAGTCTTTTTTCTTTTCGTGAGGTAGAAAAACAAGCTATTTACAATTGCGCGGAATCTCAGCAATTGCATCTAGGTGTATTGTAATATAAAATAGTTGAACAGGAGTTTAATTTATTATGGAGGTGCTATGTCTAGTATGAATACGAACGAAAGAATCGTGCCCCTCCTACCATTAAGAGGCGTTCTCGTATATCCAACGATGGTTTTGCATCTTGATGTAGGACGTGATAAATCGATACAAGCACTAGAGCAGGCGGCAATGGATGAAAATATCATCTTTTTAGCAATGCAAAAAGAAATGAATATCGATGATCCGAAAGAAGATGACATATATAGTGTAGGTACGGTGGCGAAAGTGAAGCAAATGTTAAAATTGCCGAACGGTACGCTTCGTGTCCTTGTGGAAGGTTTACATAGAGCAGAAGTAATAGAGTTTATCGAAGAAGAAAATGTAGTACAAGTGTCTATTAAAACGGTAACTGAAGAAGTAGAAGATGATTTAGAAGAGAAAGCTTTTATGCGTACGTTACTGGAGCATTTCGAACAATATATTAAAGTCTCGAAAAAAGTTTCAAATGAAACATTTGCAACGGTAGCTGATGTGGAAGAACCAGGGAGATTAGCTGATTTAATTGCTTCTCACTTGCCGATTAAAACGAAGCAGAAACAAGAGATTCTAGAGATTGTATCTGTAAAAGAACGATTACAAACACTTATTTCAATTATTCAAGATGAACAAGAGTTACTTAGCCTAGAAAAGAAAATTGGGCAAAAAGTGAAACGTTCCATGGAGCGCACGCAAAAAGAATATTTCTTACGTGAGCAAATGAAGGCGATTCAAACTGAACTTGGCGACAAAGAAGGCAAGGGCGGAGAAGTAGAAGAACTTCGTGAGAAAATTGAACAGTCAGGAATGCCGGAAGAAACAATGAAGGCTGCGCTGAAAGAATTAGATCGTTATGAAAAGTTACCAGCAAGTTCTGCGGAGAGTGGTGTTATTCGCAATTATATTGATTGGTTATTAGCGCTTCCGTGGACAGAGGCAACAGAAGATATAATTGATCTTGCTCATTCGGAAGAGATTTTAAATAACGATCATTACGGTCTTGAAAAAGTGAAAGAGCGTGTACTTGAATATTTAGCTGTACAGAAGTTAACGAATTCATTAAAAGGACCTATCCTTTGTTTAGTAGGCCCTCCTGGGGTCGGCAAAACTTCGTTAGCGCGTTCAATTGCAACATCATTGAATCGTAACTTCGTCCGTGTATCTCTTGGTGGTGTGCGTGATGAATCTGAAATTCGTGGTCACCGCCGTACATATGTTGGAGCAATGCCAGGACGCATTATTCAAGGTATGAAAAAGGCGAAAACAGTTAATCCAGTCTTCTTATTAGATGAGATTGATAAAATGTCTAACGATTTCCGTGGAGATCCATCAGCGGCATTACTTGAAGTATTAGATCCAGAACAAAACCATAACTTCAGTGATCATTACATTGAAGAGCCATATGATCTATCAAAAGTTATGTTTGTAGCAACTGCTAATACACTTTCAAGTATTCCAGGTCCATTACTTGACCGTATGGAAATCATTTCGATTGCTGGCTATACAGAACTTGAAAAAGTACACATTGCTCGTGAGCATTTATTGCCGAAACAATTAAAAGAACATGGCTTACGAAAAGGTAATTTACAAGTGCGTGATGAAGCGCTGCTTGAGATTATTCGTTATTATACACGTGAGGCTGGTGTTCGTACGCTAGAGCGCCAAATTGCAAAAGTTTGCCGTAAAGTAGCGAAGATTATCGTTACAGCAGAACGTAAACGTATCGTTGTGACAGAGAAAAAGATTGTTGATTTACTTGGTAAACACATATTCCGTTATGGGCAAGCTGAAAAAACAGACCAAGTTGGTATGGCAACAGGTCTAGCTTACACAGCAGCAGGCGGCGATACACTTGCCATTGAAGTTTCTGTAGCGCCAGGAAAAGGGAAACTAATTTTAACAGGGAAACTTGGGGATGTTATGAAAGAATCAGCACAAGCTGCGTTTAGTTATATACGTTCTCGTGCAGAAGAGCTTCAGATCGATCCGAATTTCCATGAGAAAAATGATATTCATATTCACGTTCCAGAAGGAGCAGTTCCAAAAGACGGACCGTCAGCAGGTATTACGATGGCAACGGCACTTATTTCTGCGCTAACAGGTATTCCTGTAAGTAAAGAAGTGGGTATGACAGGTGAAATTACACTTCGTGGTCGTGTATTACCAATTGGTGGTTTAAAAGAAAAAACATTAAGTGCTCACCGCGCAGGCTTAACAAAAATTATTTTGCCAGCAGAAAACGAGAAAGATTTAGATGATATTCCAGAGAGCGTAAAAGAAAACCTTACGTTTGTGCTTGCATCTCATTTAGATGAAGTATTGGAGCACGCATTAGTAGGAGTGAAACAATGAAAGTAACAAAAGCAGATATTGTAATTAGTGCTGTTAAACCAGAACAATATCCAGACAGTGATTTACCAGAAATTGCATTAGCAGGTCGTTCAAATGTGGGGAAGTCTTCCTTTATTAATAAAATTTTAAATCGTAAAAAGTTAGTACGTATTTCTTCTAAACCAGGAAAAACGCAAACGCTGAACTTTTTCTTAATCAATGAGATGATGCACTTTGTTGACGTTCCAGGTTATGGATATGCGAAAGTATCTAAATCGGAGCGCGCTGCATGGGGGAAAATGATTGAAACGTACTTTACAACGCGTGAACAATTAGACGCAGCTGTATTAGTAGTTGATTTACGTCACCAACCAACAAGTGATGACGTGATGATGTATGATTTCTTAAAGCATTATGAAATCCCAACAATTATTATTGCGACGAAAGCCGATAAAATTCCGAAAGGGAAATGGCAAAAGCATTTAAAAGTTGTAAAAGAAACGCTTGCTGTTGAAATTGGCGATGAAATTGTTCTATTCTCTTCTGAAACAGGACTTGGAAAAGAAGAAGCGTGGAAAGCAATTCATAAATTTACAAAAACAAAAAACGCGTGACGAATGTCGCGCGTTTTTGTTTTGCTAAATTTTTTAGCGTACGTTTAATGTAACTTCAATATTTCCTCGTGTTGCTTTCGAGTAAGGACATACACCGTGAGCCGCTTCCACAAGTTCTTGTGCTTCGCTATGTGAAACGCCAGCCACATGTACATCAAGTACAGCAGATAGGCCGAAACCACCATCTGTATCTTTTCCGATAGAAACGTGAGCAGTTACTTCTGTACTTTCTACTTTCACACGTTTTGTACGAATGACAAGTTGTAATGCACTATCGAAACAAGCTGCATAACCAGCTGCAAATAGTTGTTCTGGATTTGTTGCTTCTCCGCCTGCACCACCTAGTGCTTTCGGCATTTTTACATCAAGATTTAATATGCCATCATCTGAAACTACTTTCCCATTTCTTCCACCTGTTGCTGTTACTGAAGCAGTATATAATTTATCCATATTTATTCCCCTTTTCCATCATTAATTGTTTTCATTGTGTCAATCAGTTTATTTAGTTGAATTAATAAAGAGCGATATTCTTGCTCTGTAATTCCTAAGTTTGTAGCCATCGTTGTCGGTAATGAACAAGCCTTTTCCTTTAAATCTTTGCCCTGTTCTGTTAATTCAATACAAACTTTTCGCTCGTCTTCTTTGGAACGAACACGTTTTACAAGTTTTAATGATTCCATACGTTTTAACATAGGTGTTAACGTACCAGAATCTAAAAATAGACGTTCTCCAATTTCTTTTACTGTTAGTCCATCTTGCTCCCATAGTACGAGTAAAGTAATGTACTGGGGATACGTAATACCCATTTCTTCTAAATAAGGTCGATAAAAACGAGTAACCTCTCTAGAGCAGGCGTAAATAGAAAAACAAAGTTGGTTATCTAGATGCAAAGAGTCTTCTGTCATAAATAACTCCCTTCTAATTAAGTTGTGCACAATTTAATTTTGTAAAACTAATATAACGAAAAAGAAATGCAATGTCAAATACATTGTATTGAGAAAGTCTTTGTTACATTTTGGAACAATCATACATATTTTCCTTCATGATGAAAGAAGATAGGGAAGATGATGTTATAATTTATATGGAATAGTTTCCATCACTTGATTATGAGGGCTTTTTTTGGTAACGTACAAATAGAGTTATTAATTTATAATCATTATAAAGTAGAATTTTTTTTATTAGTGTTACTGAATCTCCTTTATTACATACGGAGAATAATTAAAAAATAATCGGTTGTTCACACGATTGTCAGATTCATAAGAGGAAAGTTGTATTATGATAGTAGATAAAGTGATAAAACGGGTGAAGGGGGACATGCTGCGTGCATATTCTTGTTGTTAGTGTAAATTATCGAACAGCCCCTGTAGAATTTCGTGAGAAACTCACATTTCAGGCAGCAGAACTAGAGCGAGCGATGACTACATTACAAAATCAAAAGAGCGTGTTAGAGAATGTCATTGTATCAACTTGTAATCGCACTGAGATTTATGCTGTTGTCGATCAATTACACACGGGACGGTATTATATTAAGAAGTTTTTAGCTGATTGGTTTCAGCTTGAAATAGAAGAAGTCGCGCCATATTTAACTATTTTTGAACAAGATGGCGCAATAGATCATTTATTCCGCGTAACGTGCGGTTTAGATTCAATGGTAGTCGGAGAAACACAGATTTTAGGTCAAATAAAAGATAGCTTTTTAGAAGCGCAACAAGTTAAAGCAACAGGCACAATTTTTAATGAATTGTTTAAGCAAGTCATTACATTAGCAAAACGTGCCCACTCAGAAACAACAATTGGTGAAAGTGCGATGTCTGTTAGTTATGCTGCTGTTGAGCTTGGAAAGAAAATATTTGGCGAGTTAACAGATTGTCATGTGCTTATTCTTGGTGCTGGTAAAATGGGCGAACTTGCACTACAAAACTTATATGGAAGTGGTGCTCGTAAAGTAACAGTTATGAATAGGACGCTTTCGAAAGCAGAAGTAATGGCTGAGAAATATATGGGACATGCAAAATCGTTAAGCGAATTACAATGTGCATTATTAGAAGCAGATATTTTAATTAGTTCAACTGGTGCATCTGAGTATGTCATTACGAAAGAGATGATGACAAAGGTGGAGAAAATGCGCTCTGGTCGTCCATTATTTATGGTTGACATTGCAGTGCCGCGTGATATTGATCCAGCGATTGATGAGCTAGAAGGTTCTTTCTTGTATGATATTGATGATTTACAAGGAGTAGTGGAGGCAAACCGTGCTGAGCGTTTGAAAGAGGCAGAGAAAATTCAATTTATGATTGAAGAGGAAATTGTTCTATTTAAAACGTGGTTAAGTACACTTGGTGTTGTTCCATTAATATCAGCTCTTCGTGATAAGGCACTTGCAATCCAAAGTGAAACGATGGTAAGCCTAGAGCGAAAAATACCAAACCTTAGTGATCGTGAGAAAAAAGTTATTAGTAAGCATACGAAAAGTATTATTAATCAATTATTAAAAGACCCAATTTTAGTAGCGAAAGAAATAGCTGCTGAAGAGGGAGCGAGCGAAAAATTAGCGTTATTTGCAAAGATTTTTGATTTAGAAACGGAAGAAGTAGAGAGTCGTGCGGAAGAAGTAGAACATAAAAGAGTGTGGACACCATCCGTTCCATCTTTATAATTTGGAAGGATGATCGGATGAGTTTTTTAAATAACAGTATTATTTATCATATTGCAATTATTTTATATGCTTGTAGCATTAGTTTATATTTTATAGATTATTTCCAAAGTAACCGAAAGGCGAACCGATTTGCTTTTTGGTTACTTGCGATTGTATGGGTCCTGCAGTCTATTTTTATGTTGCTTAGAGCTACAGATTCAGAAACGAATCCTATTTTAACTTTATTATCAGGGATTTATTTTTATGTTTGGTTATTGATTACGATGTCGTTAGTTATTAATCGATTTATGAGAATTGACTTTTTAGTCTTTTTTACAAATGTTGTAGCATTTGGCGTAAGCGCTTTTTCTATTTTTACACCGCTCGGAAAGATGTCGCCAGTACTTGCGGAACAATTAGTTTCAGAACTTGTATACGTGCATGTCGGTATGGCAATTATTTCTTACGCAACGTTTACTGTATCGTTCATTTTTTCTATTATGTATTTATTGCAATATCGCCTATTAAAAAAGAAAAAATGGAATGCGAGATTAAGAAGGTTAGGGAATTTACCGAAGCTAGAATCTATGTCTTACGGATTAAATTTATTTTCTGTTCCATTTTTCTTACTAGCAATTTTATTAGGATGTATATGGGGATATACAAAATTGGATAATTTCCATTGGTATGATACGAAAGTAATCGGATCTTTTGTCGTTCTATTTGTGTATTGCACAGGTTTATATTTACGAGCGGCAGATGTGTTGCAAGGTAAGAAAATTGTACAGTGGAATATCGGATCGTTTCTCGTAATGCTAGTAAACATTTTTCTATTAAGCAGTTTGTCCAATTTCCACTTTTGGTATTTATAATGAGGAGAGAGAATTATGCGCAAAATTATTGTAGGATCACGAAAGAGTAAACTAGCATTAACGCAAACAAACTGGTTTATTGATCAGTTAAAAGCCCTAGGTCTACCATATGAATTTGAAGTGAAAGAAATTGTCACAAAAGGTGATGTTATTTTAGATGTTACTCTTTCAAAAGTAGGCGGAAAAGGCTTGTTCGTTAAAGAAATTGAGCATGCGTTACTTACGAAAGAAATCGATATGGCTGTACATAGTATGAAAGATATGCCAGCTGTACTTCCAGAAGGTTTAATGATTGGCTGTACACCAAAGCGTGTTGACCCTCGTGATGCTTTTATCTCAAAAAATGGAGCATCGTTTAAAGAGTTAGCGGAAGGTGCTATTTTAGGTACGAGTAGTTTAAGACGTAGTGCACAGCTACTCGCTGCGAGACCAGATTTACAAGTGAAGTGGATTCGCGGGAATATCGATACACGTTTACGTAAATTAAAAGAAGAAGATTACGATGCGATTATTTTAGCGACAGCTGGATTACAAAGAATGGGCTGGGATAATGATGTTATTACAGAACATTTAGATGATACGTTATGTGTACCTGCTGTAGGACAAGGTGCATTAGCGATTGAGTGTCGTGAGGATGATAAGGATTTATTGCAGTTGTTAGCGCATATTAATGATACGATAACAGAAAGAACAGTGGCAGCGGAGCGAGTATTTCTTCATAAACTTGAAGGTGGATGCCAAGTTCCAATTGCTGGATATGCAACCCTTACAGAAAACGATGCAATCGAATTAACAGCTCTTGTCGGCTCTATGGATGGCTCTGTTTTATTAAAAGAGACAGTAGTGGGTACTAATCCTGAGGAAGTAGGGTTAGAGGCCGCGGACCGTTTAATTAAACAAGGCGCCAAAGAACTCATTCTTGCTGCAAATAAGGAGCAACAATAAATATGAACGCTCTCGCTGGAAAAACGGTATTGATTACACGTGCCCAGCATCAAGCGAAACAAATGAGTGTGGCAGTGAAAGAAAAGAGCGGAATTCCATTGGAAATTCCGCTTTTGCGTATGGAAGGTATGTCTCATAGGCAAATTCAACATATTGAAGAGCAGCTACATTCATACGACTGGGTTATTTTTACGAGCAGAAATGGTGTAGCTTTTTTTCTAGATAGTTTAAAAAAGAAACTACCGCTAACCATTAAAATCGCTGCGGTAGGTGTGAAAACAAAATTAGAGTTAGAAAAAAGGGGCTATCAAGTTCATTTTGTTCCGACTTCATTTGTTGCAGAAGCATTTGCAGAAGAGTTTCTAAAAGAATTAAGTGGAAACGAACGTATTTTATTTCCGAAAGGGAATTTAGCAAGAGAGGTAATTCCGGTTGCACTTCGGGAAATTGGTATTTCTCTAGATGAGCTAATCGTATACGGTACGAAAGTGAATATAGAAAAAAAGCAAGAACTTATAGCAGCATTGAAGTTAGGGAAAGTAGACATTATTACATTTACGAGCCCTTCAACTGTTACTAGTTTTGTTCGTTTACTTGAGGGTACAAACTGGAGAGAATGGACAAAAAAATGTACAATTGCTTGTATAGGACCTATTACGGAAAAAGAGGCAAGTCTTTATTTTCCGTCTGTTATTGTGCCGAAAGAGTACACTGTAGAAGCATTACTACAATATGTTTGTGAATCTATAAAATGAAAGAATGGGGATAGAAATCTATGAACTCTTTACAATTTAATCGTCATCGTCGTTTAAGACAAAGCGGGGGCATGCGTGCACTTGTGCGTGAAACGTTTTTACATACGGAAGATTTTATTTACCCTATTTTTGTATTAGAAGGTGAAAATGTTCGTAATGAAGTTCCTTCTATGCCGGGCGTATATCAAATGTCTTTAGATTTATTGCAAGCTGAAATGCAAGAAGTTGTTGATTTAGGTATTCGTTCTGTTATTGTATTTGGTTTACCTGCTGAAAAGGATGAAGTTGGATCATCAGCATATTGTGATCATGGAATTGTACAACGTGCTATTCAGCAAATTAAAGGTGATTTCCCTGAGCTAGTAGTAGTTGCAGACACATGTTTATGTCAATTTACAAGCCATGGTCATTGCGGTGTAATTGAAGATGGGATTATTTTAAATGACGAGTCTCTTGCAGTTCTTGCGAAAACAGCTGTAAGTCAAGCGAAAGCAGGAGCGGATATTATTGCGCCATCAAACATGATGGACGGCTTCGTAACAGCAATTCGTCATGCATTAGACGAAAATGGTTTTGGACACGTGCCAGTTATGTCGTACGCTGTGAAATATTCATCAGCATTTTATGGACCATTCCGTGATGCTGCGCACGGTGCACCGCAATTTGGTGACCGTAAAACATATCAAATGGATCCGGCAAACCGTATGGAAGCATTCCGTGAAGCAGAATCAGATGTAATGGAAGGTGCAGATTTCTTAATCGTAAAACCAGCTCTTTCTTACTTAGATATCGTTCGTGATGTGAAAAATAACTTTAATTTACCAGTTGTCGCTTATAATGTAAGTGGTGAATATTCGATGATTAAAGCGGCAGCGCAAAATGGTTGGATTAATGAAAAAGAAGTTGTTCTTGAAAAATTAATTAGTATGAAACGTGCAGGGGCAGATTTAATTATTACGTATCATGCAAAAGATGCAGCAAGATGGTTACAAGAAGGAGGCGCTAAATAATGAAAAAGTTTGATAAGTCAATTGCAGCGTTTGAAGAGGCGCAAGACTTAATGCCTGGTGGCGTAAATAGCCCGGTTCGTGCCTTTAAGTCTGTTGGGATGAATCCGTTGTTTATGGAGCGTGGAAAAGGCTCTAAAGTATATGATATCGATGGGAATGAATACATCGACTACGTATTATCATGGGGTCCTTTAATTCATGGTCATGCAAATGATCGTGTTGTAGAAGCGTTAAAATCTGTTGCTGAAAGAGGTACAAGCTTCGGTGCACCAACAGAAATTGAAAATAAATTAGCAAAACTTGTTATTGAGCGCGTGCCATCAATTGAGATTGTGCGTATGGTTAACTCTGGAACGGAAGCAACAATGAGTGCACTACGTTTAGCTCGTGGTTATACAGGTCGTAATAAAATCTTGAAATTTATTGGTTGTTACCACGGTCATGGTGATTCGTTATTAATTAAAGCTGGTTCTGGTGTGGCGACTTTAGGTTTACCAGATAGTCCTGGTGTACCAGAAGGTGTAGCGAAAAATACGATTACAGTAGCTTATAACGATTTAGAAAGCGTAAAATACGCGTTTGAACAATTCGGTGATGATATTGCTTGTGTAATTGTAGAACCAGTAGCAGGAAATATGGGGGTTGTTCCTCCGCAGCCTGGATTTTTAGAAGGTCTTCGTGAAGTAACAGAAGAAAACGGTGCATTGCTTATTTTTGATGAAGTAATGACAGGGTTCCGAGTAGCTTATAATTGTGGCCAAGGTTATTATGGCGTAACGCCTGATTTAACATGCCTAGGTAAAGTAATCGGTGGTGGTTTACCGGTAGGAGCATACGGTGGTAAAGCGGAAATTATGCGCCAAGTTGCGCCAAGCGGACCGATTTACCAAGCTGGTACTTTATCAGGTAACCCACTTGCAATGGCGGCAGGTTATGAAACGTTAGTACAGTTAACGCCAGAATCATATGTAGAATTTGAGCGTAAAGCTGAAATGTTAGAAGCTGGATTACGTAAAGCAGCTGAAAAACATGGCATTCCGCATCATATTAACCGTGCAGGCTCTATGATTGGTATTTTCTTTACAGATGAACCCGTTATTAATTACGATGCAGCAAAATCTTCAAACTTAGAATTCTTTGCGGCTTACTATCGTGAAATGGTAGAACAAGGTGTATTCTTACCACCATCTCAATTCGAAGGTTTATTCTTATCGACAGCACATAGTGATGCAGATATTGAAGCGACGATTGCAGCAGCTGAAATTGCAATGTCAAAATTAAAAGCGTAGTGTATTAGAGAAAATCGCTCTCCATAAGGGGAGCGATTTTTTTTATTCATAAAGTAAGCTTCCCACACATAAATCTGTAATGACATATAGTTTGGGAGGGGGAAAAGAAGTGGCTACAGATCATTCATTACGATTTTCATTAAAAGAATCTGTGTGGTTCCAAAAAGGACAGGAAGTCGAAGAACTTTTGTCAATTTCGTTAGATCCAGACGTTGAGATAGAAGAGCTTGATCATGAAGTAATCGTGAGAGGACAATTAGATTTAACGGGAGAGTATGTTGCACGAAAAGATGATTCCGCGTATTCATTAAGAGAACTATCGCCAGCAAAGTCAATTGATTATGTAGAAACAAGAGAAGATGGGGTTAATGAACTTGTTCATTCCTTTCCACTTGAAATATCAATTCCGAGAAATCGAGTGAAAGTAATTGAAGAGCTATATGTATCAATCGAGGAATTTGATTATGAATTAAAGGAAAATGGTTGCTTACAATTATTAGCGGATATATCTATTACCGGTTTGTGTGATGAAGAGAGAAGCGAGGATGAAGTTGAAGAGGAAGAAACGGTGTATGCTGAGTTAGAAGAAGATTCAGCGCAAGAGGATGAAAATAGACCGGCGCCGCATGTAGAAGAACCAGCATATAAGGAATCAGATGAGTGGGAAGATTACGCGTTTGAACCGTTCCAATTAGAGGAAAGAAAAGAGCAGGAATTAGAAGAAGAGAAAATAGAAGAACATGAATTTGTGGAACGTGAAGAGGAGCAAGAAACAACGCCGCAATTTGAACTGTTCGGACGAAAAGATTTCAAGAAAGAAAAAGCGAAAAAGCAGGAAGAACAAGAAGAAGAGTACTCACAGCGAGATGAAAATGCGCTTTATTTAACAAAACTATTTACGAAAGAACCGGAAGAAGAATTTACAAAGTTAAGAATGTATTTCGTGCAAGAAGGGGATACAATTGAATCTATTGCAGACCGTTATGAAACGTCTGTACAAAATTTATACCGTGTCAATCAAACAGAAGATATATTTTTAAATACGGGGCAAATTATTTATATTCCCGTTTCAAGGGTAAAGGCGAAATAAGGAAGTGAGTGTTTTCACTCACTTCCTTTCTTAGAGGCTATGTTTTGAATAGAAAGGGTTATTCGTATGGATATTGAGTTGCGAAATCACTATGAACCTATCGTGAGGCAATATAGATTGGATACGCAGCATATGGAAGAGCACGGAAATGTAATGAAAATTTATACGAATCAAGGTCCATATGCACTCAAGAAAATAGAAGGCAGAAAGTTAGAGCGGAATAACTTTCTGCATCATATTCAATATTTGAAGGAGAAAGGTTTTTCAAATTATGTACCTATATATCATGCGACGGATGGAAGTTATATTTTAAGTGACGGGACGTATAATTATTATTTAATGCCTTGGTTAGAACGTGCAGAAGGAAACGGTGAGGACAATGATCAATACCATAAAATGTTTCAGACACTTGGAACGTTGCATCAAAAAACTGTGAAGGAAGAAACGTATACGGAAGAAGATTTAGAAAAACATTATACAAGTATATCCGATCGTTGGGAAAATGATGGTGAGATGTTAGAAGAGTTTCTCGTAGAATCTGAATCAAAATGGTATATGTCCCCATTTGAATTGCAATATTGTACGTACTATCATCATGTAATGAGAGCGCGTGAATTTGCAACGAAGCAATTAAATGAGTGGAACGATGCGATGAAAGAAAAAGAGAAAACGCGTATTACTTTTGTGCATGGTAATGTGTCACTGAATCATTTTTTATTTGACTATGAGCGGAATGGCTATTTTATTAGTTTAGAAAAATCGAAGTTTGCAACGCCTGTGCAAGATATAGTAGGTTTTTATTCACGGTCTTTAAACACATATCCAATCGCAAGAAGTGATCGGTTTGAATGGTTTCAAATGTATCAAAAAAATTTCCCTTTTACGAAAGAAGAGCAACTACTTATGTTTGCGTATATGACGTATCCATCACAATTTATTCGGCAAATCCAGTCTTATAAGAAAAGAAGAGATAATCGCAACGAGGAAAATGAACTGCGCGGAGTAAAGAGTTTGCAACAATCGCATTGGCTCGTTAGCAATATAGAATATTTCCTGTCACAATTACAAGCTGCCCAGCAAGGGAACGGATAAAGTAAACATTCCCCGCTGATGATTAGCCTTCACCAATTGGGCGTTTACGGGCAGCAGGGCTCCCATCTAACTTCTTTGCTTCAGCTGAGTTTTGAGGTGGAGGTCTTACTGCCCACAAATAGCGTGGTAAAGAAGATAAGTAGAGGATTCTACTTATCTTCTTTTTGGCACGAAAAGCTGTAGTTTTAAATTTATCTTGACGAATAAGGTTTCGTTTTTTACACTATTGTATATAATAATTAACAATCATATAAATGCCTTGAAGGGGAAGAGTATAACATGAAACGTCTTCAGAGAGGAGAATCATTAGCTGGGAGATTCTCTAGATAGTTATGTTAGAAGGTAGCCCTGGAGCATCTTTTCTGAACAGAATAGTTCTTATTAGGAAAAGACGGATTTGTCCGTTATCAAATTAAGAGTATAAGCAAATTATGAATTTGTTTGTAAATAAAGGTGGTACCGCGATGTCCCTCGTCCTTTTTGGATGAGGGACATTTTTTATTTTAAGGAGGGAAAATAATGTCAAACACGGAAAAGAATTTACCAACTAAATATGATCATATGTCCGTTGAAGAAGGCCTTTATCAATGGTGGCTTGAAGGCAAATATTTTGAAGCAACAGGAGACGAGAAGAAACAACCGTATACAATTGTAATTCCACCTCCGAACGTAACTGGTAAGTTACACTTAGGTCATGCTTGGGATACAACTCTTCAAGATATTTTAACTCGTACGAAGCGTATGCAAGGATACGATGTACTATGGCTTCCAGGAATGGACCATGCTGGTATCGCAACACAAGCGAAAGTAGAAGGAAAACTTCGTGAAGAAGGTATTTCACGTTACGATCTTGGCCGTGAAAAATTCCTTGAAAAAGCTTGGGAGTGGAAAGAAGAGTACGCTTCTCACATTCGTCAACAATGGGGGAAAGTTGGTTTAGGACTAGACTATTCTCGTGAACGTTTCACATTAGACAAAGGTTTATCAGATGCGGTTAATAAAGTATTCGTTCAATTATACGAAAAAGGCTTAATTTACCGTGGTGAATATATCATCAACTGGGATCCAGCAACACGTACAGCTCTTTCTGATATTGAAGTAATTCATAAAGAAGTTCAAGGTGCATTCTACCATATGAACTATCCGTTAACAGATGGTTCTGGTCATATTCGTCTTGCGACAACTCGTCCAGAAACGATGCTTGGTGATACAGCAGTAGCAGTTCATCCAGAAGACGATCGTTACAAACATTTAATCGGAAAAACAGTTACACTTCCAATCGTAGGCCGTGAGATTCCGATTATTGCTGATGAGTACGTAGAAAAAGATTTCGGAACGGGCGTTGTAAAAATTACACCAGCTCATGACCCGAATGACTTTGAAGTAGGTAACCGTCATGACTTACCACGCATCTTAGTAATGAACGAAGATGGATCGATGAACGAAAAAGCTGGTAAGTATAACGGTATGGATCGTTTCGAATGCCGTAAAGAATTAGTAAAAGACTTACAAGAAGCTGGCGTATTAGTAGAAATCGAGCCACATATGCATTCAGTAGGTCATAGTGAGCGTAGCGGTGCGGTTGTTGAGCCTTATTTATCAACACAGTGGTTCGTAAAAATGGCTCCACTTGCTGAAAAAGCAGTAGCGCTTCAACAAAAAGAAGAAGAAAAAGTAACGTTCGTACCAGAGCGTTTTGAAAACACATATTTACGTTGGATGGAAAATATTCATGACTGGTGTATTTCTCGTCAATTATGGTGGGGACACCGTATTCCAGCTTGGTACCATAAAGAAACTGGTGAAGTATACGTAGGTACAGAAGCACCAGCAGATATTGAAAACTGGAATCAAGATAACGATGTACTTGATACATGGTTCAGTTCAGCATTATGGCCATTCTCCACACTTGGTTGGCCAAATGAAGATTCAGCAGACTTCAAACGTTACTATTCAACAGATGCACTAGTAACGGGTTATGATATCATCTTCTTCTGGGTATCTCGTATGATTTTCCAAGGTTTAGAGTTTACAGGCGAGCGTCCATTTAAAGATGTATTAATTCACGGTTTAGTTCGTGACGAGCAAGGTCGTAAAATGAGTAAATCTCTTGGTAACGGTATTGATCCAATGGATGTTATCGAGAAGTACGGTGCAGATGCAATGCGTTTCTTCTTATCAACAGGAAGTGCACCAGGTCAAGATTTACGTTTCAGCATGGAAAAAGTAGAATCTACTTGGAACTTCATTAATAAAATTTGGAACGCATCACGTTTCGTATTAATGAACATGGATGATATGAAGTATGAAGAAATCGATTTAACTGGTGAAAAATCAGTTGCGGATAAGTGGATCTTAACTCGCTTAAACGAAACAATCGAAAGCGTAACACGTAACATGGATAAATATGAGTTCGGTGAAGCTGGTCGTTCATTATACAACTTCATTTGGGACGATTTCTGTGATTGGTATATTGAAATGGCGAAACTTCCACTATACGGTGAAGATGAAGCAGCTAAGAAAACAACTCGTTCTATTTTAGCTTACGTATTAGATCAAACAATGCGTCTATTACACCCATTCATGCCATTCGTAACAGAGAAAATTTGGCAACATTTACCGCATGAAGGCGAGTCTATTACAGTAGCTGCGTGGCCAACAGTTCGCGAAGATTTACAAGATACGGAGGCTGCGGCAGAAATGCACCTTCTAGTTGATATCATTCGCTCTGTTCGTAACATCCGTGCAGAAGTAAATACGCCAATGAGCAAAAAAGTTCAAATGCAAATTAAAGCAAAAGATGAGGCTGTACTTGCTCAACTTACGAAAAACAGCTCTTACATTGAGCGTTTCTGTAACCCAAGCGAATTAACAATTCAAACAGACTTACAAGCGCCAGAAAAGGCAATGACTGCAATCGTATCAGGTGCAGAGTTATTCTTACCGTTAGCTGATCTTATCAATCTTGATGAAGAGAGAGCTCGTCTTGAGAAAGAACTTGAGAAGTTCGATAAAGAAGTAGAACGTGTACAGAAGAAACTTTCTAACCAAGGTTTCGTAGCGAAAGCTCCTGCAGCGGTTATTGAAGGAGAGCGTGCGAAAGAGCAAGATTACCTAGAAAAACGCGAAGCAGTTCGTCAACGTCTAGCAGATCTTGAAAAGTAAAAATGTTTTTAGAGACTCACTATATTGGTGAGTCTCTTTTCTTTGCGTATAATAGAACTATGAAAGTTGTCTTTTGAAAGGGGAAAAACATACGTGATACATACATACGAAGAAGCGATAGGGTGGATCCATAGCCGATTGAAATTTGGAATTAAGCCAGGATTAGAAAGAATGAGATGGATGTTAGAAGAACTTGGAAATCCAGAGCGTCATATAAAATGTGTTCATCTTGCTGGTACAAATGGAAAAGGTTCAACGTTAACATATATGCGTTACATGTTAGAAGGCGCGAAATATAAGGTAGGAACGTTTACCTCTCCTTACATCGAATCATTTAATGAACGCATTAGTGTGAATGGAACACCAATTGCAAACGAAGAGATTACTGAACTTGTAAAGCTGGTAAAACCAGTCGTGGAAAAACTAGATGAAACGGATTTAGGGGAAGCGACAGAGTTTGAAATTATTACTGTTATGGCGATTTGCTATTTCGGCAAATTCAATTTCTGTGATGTTGTTTTATTTGAAACAGGGCTTGGTGGACGTTTTGATTCTACCAATGTTATACACCCTGTTCTCACGATTATTACGAATATCGGTCACGATCATATGCATATTTTAGGAAATACACTAGGAGAAATTGCATATGAAAAGGCGGGGATTATTAAGTCTGGCGTGCCGGTAATTACTGGTGTACAAGATGAAGAAGCTTTGCAAGTTATTCAAAATGTTGCAAAGGAAAATCATGCAAACTTATACGAGATGGGCAACCATTTTACAGCATTACATAAACAGTCTAGTGAAGATGGAGAACAGTTCGATTTCACTTGTCCTTTCGCCTCTTTTGAAGATGTGCGAATCACAATGAAAGGCAGCCACCAAGTAGGAAACGCAGCACTTGCGCTTATGGCAGTCATGTATGTAAAAACATACTTATCATTTTTAATTGAGGAAGAAGAAATAAGAACTGGATTACAGGAAGCGTATTGGGTGGGGCGCTTTGAAAAACTGCAAAGTAATCCAGATATTATTATAGATGGTGCTCATAATCCAGAAGGTATCGAAAGCCTTGTGAAAACAGTAGAAGCGCATTACAAAGATAAAAATGTAATAGTGTTATTTACTGCCCTTGGTGATAAACAATTACATAACATGGTAGGTCAATTAGAAACCATTGCAGATGAAATTATTTTTACAACATTCGCCTTTGATCGTGCTATTTCTGCTGATAAGCTTGCATCATATTCACAGAAAGAATCAAAATTAGTTTTTGAAAATTGGAAAGAGGCAATTGATACAAAAGTTGAAATGATAGCAGAAAATGATGTTTTTATCATAACAGGTTCTCTTTATTTCATTTCTGAAGTACGAAAATATATTCGCGAGAAAAACTAGATAGTCTTTGCTATCTAGTTTTTTTGTTCTACAAATGAAGTCAAATGCATACATATAAGATAAATATATAGGGTTATTTGGCGAATTCCTCTGACAAATATCTCGTTTTTTTATGAAATGAATATGATATGATGCGGACAACGATAAGAGGTGAGGTGTGAGTGTATGGACAAGCAATCACGAACGATCTCAGTGAAAGTGAATGGAACAGAAGCGAAGTATGAGGAAAAAAAGAAAGATGAATTTGAATGGATGGTAGTAGAAAGTGAACGACCGAAAAATGTTGTTCCGTTTCAAAAAGCGAAATCAATGTCTGTGGAAAAATACCGAAAGAAGTGGAGTAATACATTAATTGTAATCGTTGCAACTGCAATCATTATCGGTACGGCGTTTGGAATGGGGATGCTTCATTTACTTACTGGACAAGGAACGACAGGAGGAAGTGAAGTGACAGCTTCAAGGCCGACTGGAAATGGAGAATCAAAGGTGGGTGGAACGGCAGAACAAACACCAGCACCGAAAGAAGAAAAACAAAAAGCACAGGCAGGAACGTCATTGGATCCGATGAAATTATTTTTTGTTCAAGGGGGGCTTTATTCTTCTGAAGAAAAGGGACAGGCAGCTCTTGAAGAATGGAAAGGCAATGGGGGCATTGGTGCTTTGAGACCGAGCGGTGATAAGTATGCAATAGTTGTTGGTATTGCTAGCGATGAACAGTCTATAAATCAATTAATGACTAAGTATAAAAATGATGGTGTCTCCGTTTTAAAAAAGAACTGGGATATAACAGATAAAGCATTGCTGAAAGATGATAAAGAAGTAGGGACATTTTTAACAAAAGTGCAGCCATTATACACTCATTTAGCAAAATATGCTTCTAGCGTACAAGTTGGTGGAAAAAGCAGCGCAAAAGATATAGAAGCAATTGAAAAAGAATGGAAAAAGGTTGAAAAAGAAGGGAAAAGTATGAAACAAGAAGAAGCAAAGAAACTGTATATGTATACGTCGGTAGCTGTACAAACAGTAAAAGATGGGAAGATGGATAAGGAATCTTTGGCGAAATTAAATCAAGTTATTATTGATGGTTTACTCTCGTATGAAAAAATTGTTTCGTAGAAAGTGAAATGATAGGATAATAAAATGAGTAAGAAAGAAGTACATGTACTTCTTTCTTTTCTTTTGAATTTAGAGCAAAGTGCTTTCTCTATGACAGGAATATAATCGTATGCAATAAAGAAGTGTTATTTTAGTTAGAGAAATTAATATTTCTTTCATTTGTGGGCAAACTATTCCTTTGATACGATTAATATAAATTGTTCTGCTTCATGTGAGAAAGGAAGGAGAAAATATGAGAAAAATAATTTTAGCTTCAGGGTCACCTCGGAGGAAGGAATTGCTTGAGTTAGCTAGTGTGCCATTTGAAATCGTTGTAAGTGAAGTAGAGGAAACAATTGGTGCATATTCATCGCCTTCTGATATTGTAATGTCGCTTGCCTTGCAAAAAGCATCAGCGGTGGCAGAAAATAATAGTGATCACATTGTGTTAGGTGCAGATACAATTGTTACATATGAATCGCGTATTCTTGGTAAGCCTTCTAATGAGGATGAGGCGAAAGAGATGTTACAATTACTATCAGGGAAAACACATGAAGTGTATACAGGTGTTGCGATTATATCAAAAGAAAAAACGGTTACTTTTTATGAGCGTACAGAAGTTACATTTTGGGAGTTAACAGAAGAGGAAATTGATACATACGTCGCGTCGAAAGAACCTCTTGATAAAGCCGGTAGTTATGGGATTCAAGGTAAAGGATCTATTTTCGTTCAAAATATTCAAGGGGACTACTATAGTGTAGTTGGCTTACCAATTGCACGTCTCGTTCGGGAATTAAAACAATTTGATATTGATGTAACCCATGCGTAAAATTGCATGGGGTTTTCTTTGAGAGAACAAATAAAGGGGTGGAGAGATGAACGGTATTCGTGATGTTGTAAGAGAAGAACAGCCACGGGAGCGTTTATTGTTAGAAGGTGCTGGAAGTTTATCAAATCGAGAGCTTCTCGCAGTGTTACTCAGAACAGGTTCTAAAGAAGAAACAGTTTTAAAGTTGTCAGATAAAATTTTACATCAATTTGATGGCTTACGTATGTTGAAAGATGCAACATTAGAAGAGCTAATTAGTATACATGGTATTGGGATTTCAAAGGCATCGCAACTTATGGCAGCCTTTGAACTAGGCAGAAGAATGGTACGTTTAGAATATCAAAATAGATATAGTATTCGAAGTCCAGAAGATTGTGCGAAATACATGATGGAAGAAATGCGTTTTTTACAACAAGAGCATTTTGTTTGTTTATATTTAAATACAAAAAATCAAGTTATACATAGGCAAACGATCTTTATTGGAAGTTTAAACACGTCAATTGTACACCCGAGGGAAGTTTTTAAAGAAGCCTTCCGTCGTGCAGCAGCCTCTATCATATGTCTTCATAACCATCCCTCAGGAGATCCCACGCCGAGCCGTGAAGATATTGCAGTAACAAAACGCTTAGTAGAATGCGGCCAGATTATCGGAATTGAAGTGCTTGATCATATTATAATAGGTGACCATAAATTCGTGAGTTTAAAGGAAAAAGGTCATATTTAAGACTATGCTTTTTACTTATTTTGTTTTATAATGTGATTTATGAGTTTTTTGTAGAAATTTATCTACAAAAAGGATAAAGATATAAAAAACGTACTGTTTTTATAATATAAAGTAAGAAAAAATGAGTCCGTGAAAACAAGAAAGGAAGATAAATAATATGTTTGGATTTGGTGGATTTACTCGCGATCTTGGAATAGACTTAGGAACTGCGAACACGCTTGTATATGTAAAAGGAAAAGGTGTAGTTTTACGTGAACCTTCAGTAGTTGCGTTACAAACTGATACGAAACAAATCGTTGCTGTAGGTAGCGATGCAAAACAAATGATTGGTCGTACACCAGGGAACGTTGTGGCACTTCGCCCGATGAAAGACGGTGTAATTGCTGATTATGAAACAACTGCAACAATGATGAAATATTACATTCAACAAGCTCAAAAATCAAACGGTTTCTTCTCACGTAAGCCGTATGTAATGGTATGTGTACCATCTGGTATTACAGCTGTAGAAAGACGTGCAGTAATCGATGCGACTCGTCAAGCGGGTGCTCGTGATGCTTATCCTATCGAAGAGCCATTTGCAGCAGCAATTGGTGCAAACTTACCTGTTTGGGAACCAACTGGTAGTATGGTTGTTGATATCGGTGGCGGTACAACAGAAGTTGCAATTATTTCTCTAGGTGGTATTGTAACAAGCCAGTCAGTCCGTGTTGCTGGTGATGATATGGACGATTCAATCATTCAGTACATTAAGAAAAGCTATAACTTAATGATCGGTGAAAGAACAGCTGAAGCATTAAAATTAGAAATTGGTTCTGCAGGCGAGCCAGAAGGTATCGAGCCTATGGAAATTCGCGGTCGTGATTTAGTAAGTGGTTTACCAAAAACAGTACTAATTCAGCCAGAAGAAATTGCAGATGCATTAAAAGATACAGTAGATGCGATTGTAGAATCAGTTAAAAATACGTTAGAAAAAACTCCACCTGAATTAGCGGCTGATATTATGGACCGCGGTATCGTATTAACAGGTGGCGGGGCATTACTACGTAATTTAGATAAAGTAATTAGTGAAGAAACGAAAATGCCAGTTCTTGTTGCAGAAGATCCATTAGATTGCGTAGCAATTGGAACAGGTAAAGCATTAGACAATATCGATCTTTTCAAAACTGCTGCTCGATAATATTGCAAAATAAAAATCAGTGAAATTAAGAGGGTGTGAACGTGCCACAGTTTTTCTTAAACAAAAGATTAATTGTTTTGTTGGTTAGTATTATTCTTCTCGTGGCATTGATTGGAATCTCATTGAAAGAACGGAACAGTTTAACATGGCCAGAGCAGTTTGTTAAAGATACTGTCGGTGTTGTAGAACGTGTATTCCAAAAGCCAGCGAAATACGTAGCTGGATTCTTCGAAAATGTAGAGGATGTAAAGCGCACGTATGAAGAGAATAAAGAATTAAAAGCAAAATTAGATAATTATGCAGGTCTATCAGGGAAAGTAAAACAATTAGAAGATGATAACAAGAAGTTACAAGAGCTAACTGGTAAAAAAGAGTTAAATAGCGGGTATACTGAAATTCCAGCTACTGTTGTTTCTCGTAATCCAGATAAATGGTACGATTTAATTGGAATTGATAAAGGGGCACAGCAAGGAATTAAAAAAGATATGGCTGTAGTAACTTCACAAGGGTTAGTTGGAAGAGTGAAAAGTGTATCTCAGTTTACATCATCAGTAGAATTACTAAGTTCTATGAGCCGAACAAATCGCGTTTCTGCTATTGTACAAGGGCAAGAGAAAATCTTTGGATTGATTGAAGGTTATGACAAAGAAAAGCAATTACTTCTTTTCACAAAGATTGGCTCTGATGCACCGGTAGAGAAAGATCAACTAGTTGTAACATCTGGACTGGGTGATATTTTCCCGAAAGGTCTTGTAATTGGAAAAATCGTTGAAGTTCAGCCGGATGCATATGGCTTAACAAAAACAGCTTATGTAAAACCTGCCGCTGATTTAAATGACGTAGAGCATATTACGGTTGCTAAACGTGCAACACCTTCAGCGCCATTAGAATAGGAGGAGAAGAAGAGATGATGAAGATATTAAAAAGAGCAGCTCTTCCTCTTTTGCTCCTTTTTGTGTTTCTATTTGAAAATATGTTTGCTACTGTTGTTCCAACGGATGTGTTTTGGAAAGACAGCATAGCAGCACCGCATTTCTTTATAATCGTCTTATGTTTTATTACAGTGTATTATAGTCCGGTCCAAGGGATTTATTACGGACTATTATTTGGCTTCTTATTTGATACCGTATACACAGAACTTGTCGGGATATATATTTTTGCTTATCCGATTTTAGCTTATTTAGTATATAGTGTGATGAAAGTACTACAATTGAATTTATTTATTGTTGTTTCTATCATATTAGCTAGCGTTGTAGCACTAGAGTATTATGTGTATGGATTCTTAACTTTATTAGGACGTACTCATATGCCAGCGTATGTCTTTTTCACAGATCGTCTCCTTTCTACTTTATTGTTAAATGCTATTTTCTTATTGATAGTTTGTTTCCCACTGAGACGATATATAGTGCGTCTTTCAAAAGCGATGGAAGAAAAAGAAAAAAGGATTTTCTAATTTTATGTCGAATTGAATCGGTGGGGTGAACTTTAGTGGAAGAAAAAAAGCAACAAAATGTAACGATAAAAGGGACAAAAGATGGGATAACGCTTCATTTAGATGATTGTTGTTCATTCTCAGAATTATTGATGGAATTAGACGAAAAACTTTCTACACATTACTACGATGGTGATGGTCGCTCTTTAATTGAAGTGCATGTGAAAGTAGGAAATCGTTATTTAACAGAAGTCCAGCAAGAAGAGATTCGTACGTTAATTCGTAATAAAAAGAATCTTGTTGTGGATTCAATTGAAAGTGATGTTATCACTAAAGCAGAAGCAATAGCTTGGAAAGAAGAAACAGAAATTGTCCCTATTTCCAAAATTGTTCGCTCTGGACAAGTTTTACATGTAAAAGGAAATTTGTTGTTAATTGGAGATGTTAATCCAGGCGGAACGGTTATCGCTGGGGGGAATATTTTTGTCGTAGGATCATTAAGAGGAATTGCACATGCTGGGTATTATGGGGATTCGGATGCTGTAATCGCTGCATCTGTTATGAACCCGATGCAACTTCGAATTAGTGATGTGGCAATGCGGGCTCCGGAAGAGAAAGAAGACGGAGCGGAGGCGGCAGAATGTGCGTATATTAATGAGAACAATCACATTGTTGTCGATCGCCTGCAACTTCTCACTCATCTTAGACCTAATTTAACAAAGTTAGAAAGGGGAATTGTATAGCTGTGGGAGAGGCAATAGTAATTACATCTGGAAAAGGCGGAGTAGGTAAAACTACTACATCTGCGAACATTGGTACGGCCCTAGCGTTATCTGGAAAGAAAGTGTGCTTAATTGACACAGATATCGGTCTTCGAAATTTAGACGTAGTAATGGGGCTGGAAAATCGTATTGTATTTGATCTTGTTGATGTCGTTGAAGGGCGTTGCCGTTTACCTCAGGCTCTTATTAAAGACAAACGTTTTGATGATCTTTATTTATTACCTGCAGCACAAACGAGTGATAAATCAGCGGTAACACCTGAACAAATGGATGAATTAATACAAGTATTACGTCAAGATTATGATTACATATTAATCGATTGTCCTGCGGGGATTGAGCAGGGATTTAAAAATGCGGTAGCTGGTGCGGATAAAGCAATCGTTGTTACGACTCCAGAAGTATCCTCAATGCGCGATGCGGATCGTATTATTGGGCTTTTAGAAAAAGAGGATATTGAACCACCCAAACTTGTTATTAACCGTGTACGTAGTCATATGCTTCATGAACAGGATATGTTAGATGTTGATGAAATTGTACGTACATTGTCAATCGAGCTTCTTGGTGTTGTCGAAGATGACGATGAAGTTATTCGAGCTACAAATACAGGTGAACCTGTGGCGTTGCAACCAAGCGGAAAAGCAGCGTTGGCTTATCGTAATATTGCAAGACGCTTGTTAGGTGAGAATGTACCATTACAAGCATTTGAACAAGAAAAGGTATCGGTATTTGCAAAGGTGAAAAACTTCTTTGGAATCCGTTAAGAGCACTTCGCACATATGCGAGGTGCTTTCTTTTTTCTTCACACGAATATCTTTCTTTCTTAGCTCATACATATGTACAAACTGTATACAACTGTTTCTAAATGAAATTAGCTTAACGAAAGAAAGGAGACAGTATGAAGAATAGACGCGTAGAAGAAATTAAAAAGCGGATTGCAAAAAGGAAGGCCGAGCAAGAAAGGATGGAGGAAGAGCAGTATTTTAACGGAGGGAATTTTGATAGTGAAGCAGTATTTATTGAAGATGGAGAAAAGGAAATGCATCCCTTATTTCGAAAGGAAGTCTTTTTCTTCAAAGTTTTATTATCAGCAATATTAGTTCTTTCGGTTGCTATTTTATATAAGAATGCTCCTTCTTCATTCAATGGAGCTAAAGCTGTTACAGAAAAAGTGATGAAAGAGGAATTTCAGTTTGCTACTGTAGCGAAATGGTACGAAAAGCAATTTGGAAAACCGCTTGTATTCTATTCGCCGAACGAGAAAAAAGAAGGAAGTATTCAGCAAAAAGATTATGCAATTCCTGCTTCTGGAAAAGTAATGCAAGGGTTTCAAAAAAATGGCCAAGGTGTATTTGTCCAAACAGCTACAAATGCAAAAGTGGAGTCAGTAAATGAAGGGTTAGTTGTTTTTGCAGGCAAGAAAGAGGAACTTGGAAATACAGTTCAAATTCAACATGCAGATGGTACGGAGTCATGGTATGCAAACTTAAATGATATGTCAGTGAAATTATATGATTACGTTTCAAAGAAACAAAAAATTGGAACGGTGAGTAATGATACAAATGATAAAAATGGAAAGTTTTATTTCGCGATAAAAAAGAATGAGAAATTTATTGATCCGATCCAGGTGATATCATTTGATTAAATATAGGGACGTTTTAACGAAAATTTCCGTGCATCCATTATTTTGGGTTATTATTGTTATTGGTATTTTTACTGCGCGTTTTAAAGAGTTATTACTGTTATTTTGTATTGTTCTTATTCATGAACTTGGGCATGCTATTGCAGCAGCACACTATAATTGGCGTATAAAAAGAATTCAGCTTTTGCCGTTTGGTGGCGTGGCCGAGCTTGAGGAACATGGTAATAAGTCATTGAAAGAGGAACTTGTTGTCGTAATTGCAGGGCCGATTCAACATGTTTGGATGATGCTGGTAGGTTATATGTTGTTTGAAGCCGGTTGGTTGAATGCAGATTTATATTATTTCTTTATGTGGAATAATATAATTATTTTAGCGTTTAATTTACTCCCTATTTGGCCGTTAGATGGCGGGAAAGTATTGTTTAATATACTATCATATCGTTTTCCTTATTTACAAGCACATGAAAAGATGATGAAATTGTCATGTGTTTTTTTTGGTGTAATATTAGGATGGCAGTTGCTCTGGAATAGTAACAATATTATGATGTGGGTACTACTCATATTTTTGGCAGTGTCGTTATATCAAGAGTGGAAACAAAGACGGTATGCATTTATGCGTTTTTTATTAGAACGTTATTATGGAAATAAAAGAGGGATTGAAAAGATTGCACCTATTGAAGTGCAATCAGAAGATCATTTATATAAGATATTCACAAAATTTCGTAGAGGATATAAGCATTCTATTATCGTCCGTGGAAAATATAAAGAGCATTACACATTGGATGAAAATGAATTGCTCTATGCATATTTTACTGAAAAACGAACAACCTCATCAGTTGAAGAATTAATCGGTTAGTGTTGACGATAGCACTAACCTTTTATTATTGTAAAAGCAAAGAAGATTATAAAGTGAGGAAATAATTTTGAAAACGTTATATGTGAATTACGCTGGTTCGGAAAAGCGCGTTGCAATTGAAGAGAAGAAAAAGATTGTTGAGTTTTTATGGAAACGTAATGAAGAGCAAGAGATTGTTGGGCATATTTATGTTGGACGTATCGTAAGAACAATTGCTGGAATGAACGCAGCTTTTGTAAATATAGGTTTAGAAAAACATGCGTATCTTTCATACGATGATGTACCACCTTCTTATCGTATACATGAAGGGCAAGCGATACTCGTACAGGTTGTGAAAGAGGCAATTGATACGAAAGGGCCTAAATTGACAGCGAATATAGAATTTACCGGGAAATATGTCGTTTATATGCCGTTTGATGAGATGCGAGCTGTTTCTCGGAAAATAAAAAATAATAAAAGAAGACAACAGCTACTTGAAATTGAAGTAGAAGGAACGGGAGGTTACATTTTCCGCTCTGCTTCTGAAAAAGGGGGAATTGAAGAAATACAAGCTGAAATGCAAGGGTTACAACAGTTGTATGAAGAGTTAAAAAGAAAAGAGGATCAAGGAAAGGCGCCGTTATTACTTCATCGACCGGCGACCTTTTTAGATCGTGTATTTCAAGAGAACCCAATTGAAACAATTGAAAAAGTAGTTGTAGATACAAGAAGTATAGTAAAAGAGTTAGAAGACAAAGTTGGAAAAGAAAAAGTATCTTTTTATAATGAAAAGTCTTCGATGTTTAACCATTTTGGAATAGAGCGTGAAATTGAGAAAGCACTCCAAAAAATTGTGTGGCTTCCAAATGGTGCTTATTTAATTGTAGAGCAAATGGAGACGATGACTGTAATTGATGTGAATACGGGCAAGTTTACTGGAAAACAAAATTTACAAGATACAGTACTTCGCACAAATGAGATGGCAGCTGAAGAAATTGCACGCCAATTAAGACTTCGTGATATTGGTGGTATGATATTAATTGATTTTATTAATATGAAAAAAAGAGAAGATAAAGAAAAGGTAAGAGAATGTCTCATAGCTGCTATGAAAGATGATCGTACTTATACAAGAATACTTGGATTTACTGAGTTAGGAATTTTGGAGATGACACGAAAACGTAAAAAACATTCTTTACGTGACGTATTACTAGAAGAGTGTGTATCTTGCAAAGCGACGGGTTATGTGATGTCGCATGAAACAATTGCGTATGAGTTAGAGAGAGAACTAATCACATATGGCAATATAGAAGATGAAGCGGTATTAATCGCTGCGCCTAAAGAACTGCAAAAACAATTTTTGCAAAAAGAATTACAAAAAAATATTCCATTTGAAATTTATTTCAAAGATGATATTATCGAAAAGTACGCTATTATCCGTTTTGGAAGTAAAAAAGAAATTGTAGAACGGAAAAAATAGTTAGTAGAAGATTCATTGACAATACTCAATGAATTATGGTAACATCTTTATGTTATAGTTTATAGCACCTAAACGGCTATATGCTACAACCGCACAAGACAGGTTCCCTAAAGGCATTTATGTCTACCTCGTTTTTGGCGAGTCTTAGTAATTAAGAGGAGGTGCAAGTATGTACGCAATTATCGAAACAGGTGGAAAACAAATTAAAGTTGAAGCTGGTCAAGCAATCTACATTGAAAAATTAGATGTTGAAGCTGGTGAAACTGTTACTTTTGACAAAGTTCTTTTCGTTGGTGGCGAAAACGTTAAAGTTGGTAGCCCAGTTGTAGAAGGTGCAACAGTTACTGCGAAAGTTGAAAAACAAGGTCGCGCTAAGAAAATTATCGTTTTCAAATACAAAGCGAAAAAGAACAATCGTAAGAAACAAGGTCATCGTCAACCTTACACTAAGCTAGTTGTTGAAGCTATCAACGCTTAATTCTGGTTAACATGATTAAAATTACGATAAGTCGCACGAAATTAGGAAGTATCCAATCATTTAAAATGACTGGACATGCCGATTATGCGCCACATGGACAAGACCTTGTCTGTGCTGGAACTACAGCGGTTGTGTTTGGTTCTATAAATGCAGTGGAAGAACTTTGTAATGTGCAAGCAACTATTGAACTCGGAAGTGATGGCGGATTCTTAACGTATGAATTGCCTAATGATTTAGACGTTCATGCAGCAGAAAAAGCACAAACCCTTTTAGAAGGATTAGTTGTTTCGCTTAAGACGATCGAACTTGATTACGGAAAGTATATCCGTTTAATAGAAAAAGTGCAGGAGGTGTAACGTATGTTAAGATTAGATCTTCAGTTTTTCGCATCTAAGAAAGGTGTAGGTAGTACAAAGAACGGTCGTGACTCTCAGTCAAAACGTCTTGGTGCTAAACGCGCAGATGGTCAAACGGTTTCAGGTGGTTCAATTCTTTACCGTCAACGCGGTACAAAAATTTATCCAGGTGTTAACGTTGGTCGTGGTGGCGATGACACTTTATACGCGAAAGTTGACGGCGTAGTACGCTTTGAGCGTCTTGGCCGTGACCGCAAACAAGTGAGCGTATATCCTGTTGCTCAAGAAGCATAAGAACTCACGGAAAACTCTAACCTGAGTGCAGGTTAGAGTTTTTCTATATTAAGGGGTATCTAAATGAATGAAAAATGGACAATTATAGATGCATTGCGCCATTCAAGACATGATTGGCTCAATCGTATGCAGATGGTGAAAGGAAACCTTTCACTTGGAAAAGTGGAAGAAATTCATAGTCTCATCGATCGTTTTGTCCAAGAAGCGAGACAAGAATCCAATCTGATGGGGCTATCAATGCCTTTATTTTCAGAGTGGATTTTAACATATAATTGGAAACAGCAGCCGTGCTTATTGGAGTACGAAGTATTAGGGAAATTACATAACTTATCTCACTTGGATGAGACTGTATGTACATGGACGAATCAATTTTTCTCAATGCTTCAGCATAGTTTAGACGTATATGTTGAAAATTATGTTTGTATCACAATTGAATGTGACGCGGAGAATGCTCGTTTCTTTTTTGATTTTCGTGGTAAGCTAACGAGTGTAGAAGAACTACAGAATTGGCTTGCGACCCAAAACAATAAATGGTATTCCATTTCTTATACAGTGCGAGACGAAGAAGTCTCAGTTATATTACAACCAATTGAAAAAAGTGTGGTGAAATAATGTTTGTAGATCAGGTCAAGATATATGTAAAAGGCGGCGACGGTGGTAACGGTATGGTTGCGTATCGTCGTGAGAAGTATGTTCCTAAAGGTGGCCCAGCAGGTGGCGACGGCGGTAAAGGTGCAGATGTTGTTTTCGTAGTTGAGGAAGGCTTACGTACATTAATGGACTTCCGCTACCAACGTCATTTCAAAGCTGATCGCGGTCAGCACGGAATGAGTAAAGGTCAGCACGGACGTAAATCTGAAGATTTACTTGTAAAGGTTCCGCCAGGAACAGTAGTAAAAGATGAAAAAACTGGTCAAATTCTTGCCGATTTAGTAACGCATGGACAAACTGCTGTAATTGCAAAAGGTGGCCGTGGTGGCCGTGGTAACTCACGTTTCGCAACAGCTACGAACCCAGCGCCAGAAATCGCTGAGAACGGGGAACCAGGTCAAGAGCGTGATGTCATTCTAGAACTTAAAGTACTAGCAGACGTTGGACTTGTTGGATTCCCAAGTGTAGGTAAATCTACATTATTATCTGTTGTATCATCAGCGCGTCCGAAAATTGCAGAGTATCACTTCACAACAATCGTTCCGAATCTTGGTGTTGTTGAAACTGGTGATAACCGCAGCTTCGTTATGGCTGACCTTCCAGGACTAATTGAAGGCGCACATGCTGGCGTTGGACTTGGACACCAATTCTTACGTCATATTGAGCGTACACGTGTAATCGTGCATGTTATTGATATGTCTGGTTTAGAAGGCCGTGATCCATATGAAGATTACGTAACGATTAATAATGAATTGAAAGAATACAATCTTCGCTTAACTGAGCGTCCACAAGTTGTTGTTGCAAACAAAATGGATATGCCAGATGCAGAAGAAAACTTACAAGCATTTAAAGAGAAAGTGGGAGACGAAGTAAAAATCTTCCCAATCTCAGCTGTAACAAGACAAGGTGTTCGTGACTTACTGTTTGAAGTAGCAAACTTAATAGAAACAACACCAGAATTCCCAATACATGAAGTTGCGGATGAGTCTGATACAAGTGTAATGTACAAATTTGATACTGAAGGTGTTAAATTTGAAATTACACGTGAAAGTGATGGCACGTTTGTTATCTCTGGTTACGATATCGAGAAAACATTCAAGATGACAGACTTCTCACGTGATGAATCTATACGTCGTTTCGCTCGTCAAATGCGCGGAATGGGTATTGATGAAGCGCTTCGTGCACGTGGTGCAAAAGACGGAGATATTGTAAAAATTCTTGAATATGAATTTGAATTTATCGATTAAGACTGCCGAAATACGGCAGTCTTTTTTTATATCGTAAAAATCGGATTTATATAGGAAAAAATCCCCACTAATTAAATTTTCAATTTATAATGGAAAAAGGAGTAAATGTAGAAGAATTCTTTTATGGGGAGAAAAAGAACATGTATAAAATATTAATTGTAGAAGACGATGAGAAAATTGCGGGAATATTAGAGGAGCATTTAGAAAGGTATGGCTATCAATCATTTAGAGCAAGTGATTTACGTCATATAAAAGATGAGTTTGTAAAAATAAATCCTCATCTTGTGTTACTTGATATTAATTTACCGTACTTTGATGGTTTTTATTGGTGTCGTCAAATTCGTACTGTATCGAATGCGCCGATTATTTTTGTTTCTGCAAGAACAGGGGAAATGGATCAAGTAATGGCGATTGAAAATGGCGGCGATGATTATATTACGAAGCCATTCCATTTAGATATCGTAATGGCAAAGGTGAAGAGTGCGCTTCGCCGTGGCTATGGAGAGTATGCCTCTGCTGCTGAGAGTGATTGTTTAGGTGTAAATGGACTGTTGTTATTCCCGTCCCAGCATATCGTTGAGTGGCAGGGACAACAAACTGAACTGACAAAAAATGAGTTTTACTTATTAGAGTGTTTAATGAAACAGGTGAATCAATATGTAACGCGTGAAGAACTGTTAGAAGCTCTATGGGATGAAGTAGCATTTGTGGATGATAATACATTAACCGTAAATGTAAAACGTGTAAGGAAGAAACTAGAAGAGCTAGGCATTAAAAATGCAATTGTAACGAAACGTGGATATGGTTATGCGCTTCTTACAGAGTGGGGCGAAGGGCATGAAGGTTAAAAATTACCTCATGGACCGCTTTTCTTTAATACTTTCTTATATTGTTAGCCTTTGTTTATTTGGGCTTGTTTTGCAGTTGCAAAGTCTTTTAGAAAAGAAATCCATTGATTGGAGTACGTGGTTATATGGACTTTTATTAGGAACAGTTGTGTTTACTGTATACCTCATTTACGATTACCGAAAACGGAGTGTGTTTTTAAAGAGGATCGAAAAGTATGTTACTGGTGGAAATACATTACATGACTCTTTACTTATTGATGAATCTTATACATCAGAGCAAGAAATGGTCGTTGAATCTTTTACGTTATTAAGACAGCAATATATGAATGAAGTTCATAAACAGCATGCGAAAGAGCAACAGCAAATGATATTTATGAACCAATGGATTCACCAAATGAAAACACCAGTATCTGTTATTGAATTATTGCTGCAAAAGTTTGGCAAAGAGCATCGTGAGGCAAGAGCAACAGTTGAAAGTATTCGTGAAGAAAATAACCGTATACTAAATGGTTTAGATTTAGCGTTACATATGGCAAGACTAGAGCAGTTTGCGAAAGATTATAAGGTAGAAGTAGTAAATGTTATAGATGTCGTGCGAGGTATTATTAATGAAAATCGGAAATCCTTCATTCAATCGTCTGTATTTCCGAAAGTGATGTTTGAAGAAGATACTTGTATGGTTGCCTCTGATAGAAAATGGCTAAGTATTGCTATAGGTCAAATTGTTGTAAACGCAATTAAGTATACAAAAATTTCAGCGGCAGAGAAAAAAGAAATTCAATTTCAAATTGAAGAGAAAGACCAAAAGGTGTTATTACATATTAAGGACAATGGAATCGGTATTCCAGAGCAAGATGTAAAGCGCATATTTGATCCATTCTTTACGGGGGTAAATGGCCGTAAAACGAGAGAAGCGACTGGAATGGGTTTATATATTACGAAGGAAATTTGCGATAATTTACATCATGGAATGTATGTCCAATCGGCTGAAGGAGAAGGGACAACATTCACGTTCCAATTTGCAAAAGATGAAGAATATCATACATTGATGAGAAAAATGACAAAACTGTAAGATAACAAAACGTTTTGTAAGGGAAATCACTCGTTTCTTTTTCTTATTTTTCTTATAGTAAATGTAAGAAGAAAACACGTAGGGGGATTAGAAATGAGTGTTCTTGAAGTAAAAGGATTAACGAAGGTGTACCAATCAAAAGGTTCAGTAGCGACGACTGCTTTAAATGATATAAATTTTAAAATAGAAGAAGGCGAATTTGTAGGGATTATGGGTCCTTCAGGAAGTGGAAAAACGACGCTTTTAAATTTATTAGCAACAATTGATAAGCAAACTTCAGGTCATGTGCTTGTAAATGGTGAAGAAATTAATCAAATGCGTGCTGCAAAATTAGCGGAGTTTCGCCGTACACATTTAGGATTCATCTTCCAAGATTTTAATTTACTTGATACGTTATCCATTAAAGAAAATATTATTTTACCACTTGTAATGGCGAAGAAATCTGTAAATGAAATCGATGCGAAAGTACTGGAAATTGCGAAGTTTTTAAACATCGAAGAAATTTTAAATAAAAAAGTATACGAAGTATCTGGGGGACAACAACAACGTGCAGCAGCAGCGAGAGCAATCATTCATGAACCGACGTTAATTTTAGCAGATGAGCCAACTGGAAACTTAGACTCGAAGTCAGCGAAATCGCTAATGGGCGCTCTGCAAGATTTACACGAGCAAAAGAAAGTAACGATTGCAATGGTTACGCACGATCCAGTAGCGGCTAGTTATTGTGAACATATCCTTTTCATACGCGATGGGGAAATTTTCTCGGAAATACATAAAGGAAGAACGAAACAAGCCTTTTTCCAAGAAATTCTGGACGTACTTGCGATGCTAGGAGGAGAATATCATGAACTTTCGCCAGCTCGCGCTTAATAACGTAAAAGGAAATTGGCGTAACTATAAAGCGTTTCTTATTAGCAGTTGTTTATCGATTGTCGTATTTTTCATGTATGCTTCTTTTATTTATCATCCAGATGTCGTAAGCGGTAATATTAGTATGAGAAAGATGATCACAAAAGGATTAGAATCGATGAATTATATTGTGGTCATCTTCTCGGCACTCTTTATTTTATATGCAAATTCAACGTTTTTACGAGCAAGAAAAAAAGAGTTTGGTCTACTAACATTAATAGGCGGAACGAAATCGCAGCTCGGCCGAATGATTATATTAGAGCAACTGATGTTAGGTAGTATTGCAATTGTAATTGGTGTTGGGATTGGAATGCTTTGTTCAAAATTATTTTTCCAAGCGTTAAGCGTATTATTGAAAATAGATAAGACACTTCCACTCGTATGGAATAGTAAAGCGGTTTTGATTACAGCTGGCGTATACTTTATCCTATTTTTAATCCTATCATTGTTTAGTGTTTGGACAGTAGGACGCTTGCAAATTATTGATTTATTAAGAGAAGCTAGAAAGCAAAAAGTAGAGCCGTTTGCATTTACATGGTTATGTGTAGTTGGTATAGGATGTATTATTGCTGCATATGTACTTAGCTTCCAAGTAACATTTATGAATTTTATCATTCTGTTTTTACCGATTGTAGGGCTGACGATAGGTGGAACTTATTTGCTGTTTACACAAGGTAGTACAGTTGTATTAAAGGCGTTACAAAAACAAAAAAAATCTTTTTATACATATCCAAATATGTTCGTACTTAGCAATCTTATTTATAAAATGAAAGATAATGCTCGTTTTCTATTTGTAATTTCTATCATTACGGCCGTTGTATCTTCAGCAGTTGGTACGCTGTACGTATTTTTCGAGGATATGAGTTATAAGGCAGCAACTAGTACCCCGCATGCTATTTCGTATGAGGAAAAGGGAATACATACGCATAATGTCATCAAAGAAGGAAAAGCAAAAGAATTAATAAAAAAACATGGATTTGAAGAAGCGCGAGAAGTAACGTACGTAAAACTTCCTGGAACTCAAAAAATCACGATGTTTAACAGTGAACATGAGATGCCAATGGCGATTGTTTCAGAAAAAGAATATAACGCTGAAGTACGTAAACAAAAAAGAGAGCAAGTTAGAGAAGTTCATAATGCACCTGGTAGTGCAACGATGGTCATAACGGATATGGCGAACGATATGATGAAGATAGATCGTTCGAAACCGCATGAAATTAAAATTAACGGACAAAAGCAATCTGTTCAATTAAATGACCCAACTTCATTTTCTGTTTTTAATGATAGTGAATATCTCATTGTAAATGATCAAGATTTTGAGAAATACGCAAAGCTCGTACCGGATGAAGAAAAGACGAAATATTACGGTTATTATATAGAAGACTGGAAAAGTACGGAAGACCTTGTGTTAGATTTGAAAAAGGAGATTGCACCAGATAAACAAGGGGAACTAAACAACTCAGTGCTCGCTTATAAAAATATAAGGGAATCAGGAGCAATTACAATGTTCATCGGTTTCTTCGTAGCGGTACTGTTCTTCTTCTTCGCTTGTAGTATGACATACTTTAAATGGTTTAACGATAAAGAACAAGATCGTATTCAATTTAAATCGTTAAAGAGAATCGGTATGACAGATAAAGAAATTCGCAAAATTGCGATTCGACAAATGGGAGTTATCTTCTTTATCCCAATTTTAATCGGTTCCATTCATAGTGGAGTTGCTCTTCATACGTTAGGGAAAATGCTTTATATTGATTTATGGAAATCAGGTGCGCTTGTAATTGGAGCATACATTTTAGCTTCTGCCATTTACTTTATGATCGCGCAAAGAGGATATTTAAAACACGTAAAAAGCTAGGGGAACCTCTAGCTTTTTGCCTATGTAGTAAGTTACAGGAGGACGATAGATGAACATTTGGCAACTAGCGCTGCAAAATATAAAAGGAAATTGGCGTAATTATAAAGTGTTTTTCTTAAGTAGTTGTTTTGCAATATTTGCTTCTTACGCATATATGTCTGTCATTGTGCATCCGTATATGCAAGAGACGATGTGGTATCAAAACGTACGTTGGGGACTTATCATATGTAATGTTATAATCATTTCTTTTTTCGTCATATTTATTTTGTACTCTACTTCTATTTTCATAGAAGCACGTAAGAAAGAATTAGGGTTATATATGTTAATGGGAGCAACGAAATCTAACGTAATAGGAATGATTATGACCGAACAAATTTTAATCGGGGTCTTCGCGAATATTTTCGGTATTGTGCTCGGTATGATATTTTTAAAACTCTTTTTTATGGTATTTAGTATGTTACTGGGGCTTCCGAAAGAACTCCCTGTGATATTTGACGTAAGGGCGATTGGTGTAACATTTATTACATATATGGTCGTTTTTATTTTGTTATCTTTTATAAGTGCTTTACGTATATGGAATATAAAAATCATTCGGTTATTGAAAGAATTTCGAACAGATAAAAAAGAGAAGAAAACATCAAAGTGGCTTTGTTTATTCGGTTTTGCTTGTTTAGTGGGCGGGTATGCGTTGGCGCTACAAGTGACGATGACTACGATAGCAATATACTTTTTCCCTGTGTCTATACTTGTCTTTTTTGGAACGTACTTTTCTTTTACACATGGAGCTACCCAAGTGTTAGAAATGATAAAGCGAAATAAAAAGATTATGTATACATATCCGTATTTATTTATAGTGAATCAATTGTCACATCGAATGAAGGAAAATGGTCGCTTTTTCTTTCTGATGTCTATGGCAACGACGTTTGTAGTTACAGCAACAGGTACGGTGTTCTTATATTTTTCTAGCATGCAAGATATGTGGCGAACTGGAGGGGTACACTCGTTTTCGTACATAGAAAAAGGTATTTCTACTTATGAAGTCTTTGAGGAAGGTGCGGTTGAAAAATTACTGCATCAATATGAGTATGATGATTTTCAATATATGAGTTTTGTTGGAGTTTATGCATCCTTTCAGTCTAATAAGGGAGAAACAACAATAGTACCGCTTATAAAAGAAAGTGAATATAACCAAGAAGCAAGGAAACAAAAACAGAAAACGTATCGTCCTAAAAAAGGTACAGTGACACTCGTTTATTATAATAAATACAATAATTCGAATGTGTATAATCAAAAAGAGATTCAATTGCAAGTAATGAATCAACCATATCAATTCGTATTTAACGGTCAGAAAGAAGGGGTTCAATTTAACCATCACCCTTCGTACATTAATGGTCTGTTCTTCGTTATGAATGATGAAGATTTTGACAGTATAGCAAATCAGGTTCCTGATTCTGAAAAAATGATATATAGAGGCTACACATTATCAAATATAGAAAATACGAAGAAATTAAATGAAGATTTACGGAGACATATAAAACAAGATAATAATAATGCATTTCGAAGCAATATGGAGTTGTATGTAAATATGAAAGAAGGCGGCGATATTACTCTATTTGTAGGCTCATTTATTAGTATATTATTCTTTCTCACTTCATGTAGTATCGTGTATTTTAAATGGTTCCATAATATTGCATCGGACCGAAAGCAGTATGGTGCACTCTCTAAACTTGGAATGACGAAGGAAGAAGTATGGAAAATTTCTCGTTGGCAATTATGTATGCTATTTTTTGCGCCAATTATAGTAGGGAGTATGCATAGTGCAGTTGCATTATATACGTTTCATAATACGCTTTTTATGGATGGATCATTAAGAAAAGTAGGTTTGTTCATTCTGTTTTATATCGCAGCATGTATCATTTATTTCTTCTTCGCTCAAAGAGAGTATAAGAAACATTTAGACTAGCGAATGCTAGTCTTTTTTAAATATTCGAAATTTACATAGAAGAATATAAAAAAGTATGGTATAACAGTAAGAAAACGAAAAAGAGGGGAAAAGACGATGATTCGAGTAGGATATTTAGGACCAGAAGCAACATTTACAAATATGGCGGTGAGTCGTTTTTTTCCGGAAGCAGAGCATGTACCGTATCGAACGATTCCAGATTGTATAGATGCAGCTGCAAATGAAAATGTAGACTTCGCAGTTGTACCGTTAGAAAATGCAATAGAAGGTTCAGTGAATATAACGGTTGATTACCTTGTACATGAGCAGCCGCTTTCCATTGTAGGAGAAATTACAGTACCAATTCAGCAGCATTTACTTGTACATCCGCAGTATGCAGAAGTGTGGGATGAAGTATATGCAGTGCATTCTCATCCGCATGCCATTGCACAGTGCCATAAATTTTTAAATGAAGAATTAAAAGGAGTAACTGTTCGAGATATGACATCTACAAGTGCTGCTGCACAATATGTGAAAGAACATCCTGAAGAGAAAATTGCCGCTATTGCAAATGAAGCGGCTGCAGAAAAATACGGATTAACAATTGTGAGACGTAGTATTCATACGCATAAAAATAATCACACACGTTTCTTAGTACTCCATAAGAAAAAGAAAGCAGTACTCCCGAATAATGGAGAGAACCGCGGAGAGAAAACGACGCTTATGATAACGTTACCTGCAGATTATGCAGGTGCCCTATATCAAGTGTTATCAGCTTTCGCATGGAGAAAATTAAACTTATCAAAAATCGAATCGCGTCCGATGAAAACAGGTCTTGGAAATTACTTTTTCTTAATCGATGTCGATAAAGCATACGATGACGTATTATTGCCAGGCGTAACGATGGAACTTGAAGCACTCGGTTTTTCTGTTACTGTGCTGGGGAGTTATTCTTCTTATTGGTTGTAAGATGTAGATGGAATGTTGGTATTTGTTTAATCGTCAATATCATTTCATTGCCTAATATATTTTTTAATAGATTAATAAAATCCCACCTGCAGAAGGTGGGATTCTTTATCCCGCTATTTGCCGGGCAGTAAGAGCCCCACCTCAAAATTCAGCGAAAGTGAAGAAGTTATGAGGGGATCGGGCTGATAATCAGTGGGGAATGAACAAAACCCCCACTGATTAAAGTTTCACTTTATTTCAACTTCGCAAGACGATCTTCTAATTGACCACGCCAAATATCAGCTAGTTCTGGAACAGCAAGAATCTTCTCGATGCCATCTTTATCTTTTCTATTATGAAAATAAATTTCGTTAGAGAATAAAACAGAAACATTGCTTGATGGACGTTCTAGTAATGTAATTTTTGAATCTTTACGTACAGTACCTTCTTGAAGAACGCGGCATAGGTAGCCAGTAAATCCAGTTGCTACAATACGCGGCAGTATGCCAGGGATGCCAAGGCGTTTTGAAATTGTGCTACAAGGTACGCGCGCTTGTGTCACTTGAATAATCGCTTCACCTAATTTGTATGTATCTCCGATGCAAACATCATGCTCTAACATATTTGTTACGGTAATGTTTTCGCCAAATGCGGAAGCTGGAAGTGTTGTTTGAAATTCTTTTTCCCATAGTGCGTAATGCTCGTGTGAGTACACACAAACTGCGCGATCAGGTCCACCGTGGTGTTTTAAATCTGCTACATCATCACCAAGGAAGCCATCTTTTGATAGGAAAGCTTCTTCGGTAAGTTCTTTACATATACCGGTAATCATTTCTTTATCTTCGCTATATTTCATTTGTTTCGGTTTCCCAATGCTAAAGTGAACGAGTTCAATTCCCATATTTGATCTCCTTTACGATTGATTACAATATTATAGCATTAAAAAAGCACAGAGAATGATAAAAACTCTGTGCTTTACATTAATAAACGAGAAATCCTGCTTTATCTAAAGCTTCGCAAGCAGCATCTAACTTCTCTTTAGAATCTGCTTCAATTGTATGTAAGTGAATACCATCTGTTAGTTGCGATAGATAGGAAGCGTTTGTGTTTTCGATTTTTTGTAAATATTGCTCTACATCAAAGCGATTGCTTACCATAATGGATGCTGTTAAGTCACCGTATACAGGATGCTCAACTTTTACGTCTTTAATCGTAACGCCGTGGTCAACAAGCATTGTAAGTTCTTGACGTACTTCTGCTGGTTTGTGCTGGCATACGATTACGCGTTCAAAAGTTTGTTGTTTCTCTTGTGGCTTTAAATATAAATAGCCTTGAGCAGTTGCAATAATTGGTTCGTTTCGTGCTTTAAGCAAGGAAATATCTTGCACGATAACTTGTCTACTTACGTTCGTCTTTTTCGATAGTTCATTCCCCGATAACGGTTCATTTGCAGCAAGAAGCCACTGGAGGATAAGCTGTCGTCTTTCTTCACCTAAAATCTTTTTTTGTTCATTTTGTTTCATTATGATTTAACACCTCTATAAAATTGATTTCCAATTGTGTGTAGTGCATGAATAGTAGTATCAATTTGATCTTTCGTTGTTTGTTGTCCGAAAGAGAAGCGGACATATTGTTTTGCCTCTTCATACGTTTTTCCAATTGCAAGCATAGTTTTCGAAGGTTCTTGTTTACCGACTTGGCAAGCACTTCCGGTGGAAATGGCGATACCATGGCGATTACATTCTAGCATAGTATATTGACCTTCTATTCCTTTTATTGTAACCCCAACAATATGTGGTAAACAAGAAGTAGAATGACCTTCTACTTCAATTTCTAGCGGAAGTGTTTGTATTTGCTCTAAAAAGTAGGATCGTAACTCTTTAAAACGTAAACTTTCTTCCCATTGAGTTTTTAATATATTTTCAGCAGCTGTTAAAAAAGATGCGATGCCGGGAACGTTCACTGTACCTGGGCGAAATCCTTTTTCGTGAGAAGTTCCTGGAAATACTTGTTCCCAGCGAGTTTGCGGATTTATGTAGCAAGCGCCGACACCTTTTGGTCCGTATATTTTATGTGCTGAAACAGAAAGACTATCAATCCCCATCTCAAAAACATGGATAGGCAGTTTACCAAACGTTTGCACACAATCCGTATGAAATAAAACATTATATTTTTTTAAAAGTGCCCCGATTTCTGTAATGTTTTGAACGGTTCCGATTTCAGAGTTTCCATGCTGTATACTTGCTAGCACAGTATCTTCCGTAATAGCTGCCTCTAAATCTACTAAACAAATGAGTCCATTTTTATCAACAGGAATTTCAGTGATCGTATAGCCTTTTGATTTTAGGGATTGAAAATAACTTCGAATGGATGCATGTTCCATAGGTGTCGTAATAATATGCTTCTTATTTCGGGCATTTAGAAGTGATTGGATTGCAAGATAGTTCGATTCCGATCCACCACTTGTGAAAAATATTCCTTGTTCTTTTCCTCCAATCATTTCCGCAAATGTTTTTCGGCAAACTTGTAATAAAGAAGAAGCCGTTCCTCCAATATCATGTAAACTTTGTTCATTTCCGAAGTATTGCGATGCTGCTTTCATATATGTTTGTAACGCTTCCTCGCTCATAGGTGTAGTAGCTGCATAGTCAAGATATATCATCATGTAAGTTCCTCTCTCTAGTAAGAGTTACATTTCTTTTACTTTTTAAATGGTAGTGAAAATAAGAATTATAAAAAAACTCTTGTCATTATTTTAAAACTATGTAAATATAGGTGTCAAGACAGTTGAAAAGTGTAAAGTAGGAGGCAACAATTATGCCAAGCGCAGATGTCTTAATTATTGGAAGTGGCGTTGCGGCACTTCGTGTTGCAAAAGAGATTTGTCACGAAAAGAATGTGATTATTATCACAAAGGAGACGAAACGTAATAATAATACACATTTAGCTCAAGGTGGAATTGCCGCAGCGGTAGCTACATACGACAATCCTAATGATCATTTTGAAGATACGCTAGTAGCAGGGTGTCATTATAACAATGAAGAAGTGGTCCGTTATTTAGTCGAGGAAGGACCGAAAGAAATTAATAACCTTATTGAAAATGGAATGAAATTTGATGGAGATGAAACAGGTCCTCATCTTGGAAAAGAAGGAGCGCATCGAAAACGTCGTATTTTACATGCAGGTGGCGATGCAACAGGAAAGAATTTATTAGAGCATCTTATTCAAGAAGTAGCTCCATACGTTACGGTAGTGGAACAGGAAATGGTGCTCGATTTTATTATAGAAAAAGATAAATGTGTTGGGGCTTTAACTCGCAACAATAAAGGAGAATTGAAACGTTACAATGCAGATTATACGGTGTTAGCTTCAGGCGGTATTGGCGGTTTATACGCCTTTACTTCTAATGATGAGACGATTACAGGCGATGGACTTGCAATGGTGTACCGTGCAGGCGGAGAGCTTGTAGATTTAGAGTTTATACAATTTCATCCGACGATGTTATACGCGGGTGGGCGTTGTTCTGGTCTTGTGTCCGAAGCTGTTCGCGGAGAAGGAGCTGTCCTTATAAATGGAAAAGGGCAGCGTTTTATGATGGATATACATTCCGAACAGGATTTAGCGCCTCGTGATGTAGTCGCAAGGGCTATTCATGAACAGCTACTTGCGGGTGAAAAAGTGTACTTAAACATCGAAATGATTCAAAACTTTGAACAACGCTTTCCGACCGTGTCATCGATATGTAAAACAAATGGAGTCGATATAAATAAAAAACGTATTCCAGTCGTGCCTGGTACTCATTTTCACATGGGCGGCGTGAAAACGAACTGTGATGGAGAGACGTCTATTCCGAACTTATACGCAGTCGGTGAAGTAGCTTGTAACGGGGTTCATGGTGCAAATAGATTAGCGAGTAATTCATTATTAGAAGGTCTTGTGTTTGGAAAAAGAATCGGACGACACATTTTATCTAGAGAGACAAAAGAAAAGGTGAACATGCTAGCCGAAAAGGAAGCAAAGTTTATCGTTCTGAATCATTTACCGACGAAAGAAGAAATACAAAAATGCATGATGAAATATGTTGGGATTGTGCGAACAGAGCAAAGTTTATCTTATGCGAAGAGATGGCTTAGTAAGTATGGTGTTCGAAATATGATATTACAACATGATGTTCTTACGAATGAAGAGATAACGCTTATTAATATGTTAACGGTTTGTGAGCTTATAGTTGTGTCAGCCTTGCAAAGAGAAGAAAGTATTGGCGGGCATTACCGGAGTGATTATCCAGATAGAAATATAGGAAAGAAAGAGATTGTTCGAGTAAAGAGAAAACGACAACTTGTGTGATGAGGGGAAGAGGGGCTTTATGAACACGATAAAAGTTAAAGAAGCATTAAATCGATTTTTTTTAGAAGATATAGGGGAAAGAGATGTAACATCTCAGCTTATTTTTCCAGATAACTTGCTTTCGAAAGGAACGTTTCTTGCGAAGGATACAGGGGTCTTTGCAGGACGTTTAGTAATTGAATCAGGATTTAAATTAATTGATGAGAGAATTGAAGTAGAGCTTCATAAAAAAGATGGGGACCTTGTAGAAAAAGGCGAAATCATTGCAACTGTGCAAGGTCCAATTGCATCGTTATTAACAGCAGAGCGCGTTATATTAAATGTTATTCAGCGTATGAGCGGAATAGCGACGATGACGCGTAAAGCGGTTCTTGCTTTAGATAGTAGCTATACTCGTATTTGTGATACGCGAAAAACGATGCCAGGACTGCGTATGTTTGATAAGTATGCAGTCGTGTGCGGCGGTGGATTTAATCATCGCTTCGGTTTATATGATGGTGTCATGATTAAAGACAATCATATTGCTTTTGCTGGTTCTATTACAAAAGCTGTTACATCAGTGAAAGAAAAGTTAGGACATATGGTGAAAGTAGAAGTGGAAACAGAAACTGAGGAACAGGTGAGAGAGGCTGTCGCTGCTGGTGCGGATATTATTATGTTCGATAATCGTACGCCAGATGAAATCCGGGAGTTTTCAAAGATTGTACCAAGTGCCATCGTTACGGAAGCTTCAGGAGGCATCACAATTGAAGATTTATCGAAATACGGAAAAACAGGGGTAGATTATATTTCACTTGGAGCGTTAACACATTCAGTAAAAGCACTTGATATTAGTTTCAATATTGAAGGATAAGGAAAATGGCTTAGAGGGGAGAAACGTATATGAGTATTTTAGAACAAGTACAGCCAATTGAAACGATGTTACCAGAGCGTTATTACACGATGTCAACGGAAGATATGGAAAAGCGTGTTCGTGAAATTAAAGAGAAAATGGGGAAAATGTTATTCATTCCAGGGCATCATTATCAAAAAGATGAAGTGGTACAATTTTCAGATGCAGCAGGGGATTCACTTCAGCTTGCGCAAGTTGCAGCGAGCAATAAAGACGCAAAATATATTGTGTTTTGCGGGGTGCACTTTATGGCGGAAACAGCAGATATGTTAACGACAGATGATCAAGTTGTCATCTTACCAGATATGCGTGCAGGTTGTTCGATGGCGGATATGGCAGATATTGAACAAACAGAAAGAGCATGGAAAGAGCTCACGAAATTATTTGGAGATACGATGATTCCGTTAACATATGTGAACTCTACAGCTGCAATTAAAGCGTTTTGTGGTCGTAACGGAGGAGCAACAGTAACATCTTCTAATGCAAAGCAAATGGTATCTTGGGCGTTTACTCAAAAAGAACGTCTTGTCTTTTTACCAGACCAACATTTAGGGAGAAATACAGCGTACGATTTAGGTATCCCGTTAGATAAAATGGCAGTATGGGACCCACACACAGATTCATTAGAGTACGATGGGGATATAGAAGAAATTCAAGTAATTTTATGGAAAGGGCATTGTTCTGTTCATCAAAATTTTACAGTGAAGAACATTGAGAGCGTACGAAAAAATCATCCTGATATGAATATTATTGTACATCCAGAATGTTGCTATGAAGTTGTAGCTGCTTCAGATTATGCAGGCTCAACGAAATATATTATTGATATGATTGAATCAGCGCCATCTGGTAGCAAATGGGCGATTGGTACAGAAATGAATTTAGTGAACCGAATTATTCAGCAACATCCAGATAAAGAAATTGTTTCACTTAATCCATTTATGTGTCCGTGCTTAACGATGAACCGAATTGATCTGCCTCACTTATTATGGGCACTTGAAACGATAGAAAGAGGAGAAGAAATTAACGTTATTAGCGTAGATAAACAAGTAACGACAGAAGCGGTTTTTGCATTAAATCGTATGTTAGAGCGTGTGTAAAGCAACGGTATTCCCGTTGCTTTTTTTCATACATATAATCATAACGGGAACGAAATGGGCATACATTGTTTTGAAGAAATCATTGTGGTTCTTTATGCTTATTCCGCTTCGAATGATATTGAAAATCGAAGAAGTGATAAAAGTGAAAAGAAGTTAATGTTATTTAGAAAGAGTTACTTCATGAGATTTGTTACTTATAGATAAGTTATACAGGAGGGGGAAAATTTGAAAATTCATATCGTGCAAAAAGGGGATACCCTTTGGAAAATTGCGAAAAAGTACGGAGTGGATTTTGACACGTTGAAAAAAACAAATACACAACTTAGTAATCCAGATTTAATTATGCCAGGTATGAAAATTAAAGTGCCATCCAAGAGTGTTCACATGAAACAACAGGCTGGAGCAGGTTCAGCGCCTCCAAAGCAATACGTAAAAGAAGTGCAGCAAAAAGAATTTGCAGCAACACCAACTCCGCTTGGAATAGAAGATGAAGAAGAAGTTACGTATCAATCAGCACCAATTACACAGCAGCCAGCTATGCAACAAACACAAAAAGAAGTGCAAGTAAAACCGCAGAAGGAGATGCAGGTAAAGCCGCAAAAAGAAGTACAGGTGAAACCACAGAAGGAGATACAGGTAAAGCCGCAAAAAGAGGTACAGGTGAAACCGCAAAAAGAAGTGCAAAAAGAACAGCCAATTCAAAAAGAAAAACCAGTTGAAAAACCGTCTGTTATTCAAAAACCACCTGTGATAGAAAAACAAAAACCGGCGGAAAAAGAAAACACGAAGTTTTCGGTAAATGTATTACCGCAGCCGCCACAACCACCAATAAAACCGAAAAAAGAATATAAAATTTCAGATGTAATAAAAAAAGGAAGCGAGTTAATTGCTCCTCAAATTAGTAAAATGAAACCTAACAATATCATTTCTCCGCAAACGAAAAAAAACAATATAGTATCGCCGCAAGTGAAGAAAGAAAATGTAGGGAATATAGTATCGCCGCAAGTGAAGAAAGAAAATGTAGGAAATATAGTATCGCCGCAAGTGAAGAAAGAAAATGTAGGAAATATAGTATCGCCGCAAGTGAAGAAAGAAAATGTAGGGAATATAATATCGCCACAAGTGAAGAAAGAAAATGTAGGAAATATAGTATCGCCTCAGGTGAAGAAAGAAAATGTAGGGAATATAGTGTCACCACAAGTGAAGAAAGAGAATGTAGGGAATATAGTATCGCCAAATGTATCGAAAGAAAATGTAGTTATTCCACAAGTCATACCGCCAAATATTCAAATGCCAAATATTCAAATGCCAATCATGGATAACAACCAGCCACCGAATATAATGCCAATTATGGATAACAACCAGCCACCGAATATAATGCCAATTATGGATAACAACCAGCCGCCGAATATAATGCCGATCATGGATAACAATCAAATGCCGAATATGATGCCAATCATGGATAACAATCAAATGCCGAATATGATGCCAATCATGGATAACAATCAAATGCTGAATATGATGCCGATTATGGATAACAATCAAATGCCGAATATGATGCCGATTATGGATAACAATCAAATGCCGAATATAATGCCAATTATGGATAACAATCAAATGCCGAATATAATGCCAATTATGGATAACAATCAAATGCCGAATATGATGCCAATTATGGATAACAATCAACCACCCAATATGATGCCGTATCAAATGCCGTATCAACAGCCCATGATGCCGCCGAATCCGTATTATCAACAACAAAATCCATATCAAATGCCATATCAGCAAGGAGCGCCGTTTGGACCGCAATATACGTCTATGCCAAATCCGAATATGATGCCAATGGATAATAATAATATGCCGCCGCTTGTGCAGGGTGAGGAAGATTGTGGATGCGGAGGAGAAAGTAGACTATATAGTCCACAACCAGGCGGTCCGCAATATGCGAATCCTTTATATTATCAACCAACTCAGTCTGCATATGCACCACAGCCAGGAACGATGTATTATCAACCAGATCCACCAAATGTATTTGGAGAGCCCGTTTCAGAAGAAGAGGACGAAGAAGAAGTTTAAAAAGGCGGGAGTATTCCCGCCTTTTTTACATTCCTGTTAATTAAGAAAATGAAGTTTTTTTATGAAGTGCTAGAAAATTCCTAGTGAAATATTAACAGTGTAAAAACCTTCTCTGTTACTCATCATAAGAGGGAGCTTTTCAGTAGAGAAGCTCATTCTAACAGAGGGGGTTTTTGTATTGAATACGAAAGTAAAAGTGATTGCTGCTTCTTTGTTAGTTACTAGTGCATTAGCTGCATGTGGTACACCAAAAAACAATGCAATGGATGGACGTAACTACAATTACGAGCGTACATCTTATAATGATACACACCAGTATCGTGATAATGTGACGCGTAATGATCGTTATACAGATTATGTAACATATAGAAATGGTCGTAACGATACAGGATACAATTATTATCGAGATGTAAATTACAATGGACAAATTGCTAATCCGCATCCAACTCGTAATATTACAATGAACAATTCATACATTAACAATGATGGTAAAACAGCTGAAAGAATAACAAATCGTGTGAAACGTATGAATAACGTAGACCGTGTGTCTACAGTTGTATATGGAAACGATGTAGCGATTGCGGTAAAACCACGTAACACAGTGACAAATGAAACGGCGATGGCTAACGAAATTCGTCAAGCTGTTGCAAATGAAGTTGGAAACAGAAACGTATATGTTTCTGTAAGAAATGATATGTTTACTCGTGTCGATGCAATGAGTACGCGTCTACGTAACGGTACAGTTACAAACGATTTTAATCGTGACATAGTGAATATGTTCCGAGACATTCGTTACGGTTTAACTGGTACAGTGCGATAACAAAACAAAAGAGGAAGGGTGAGCCCTTCCTCTTTATTCATCGTTGTCTTGTAAACGACGTTTTTTAATAAAATAACTAACGGAGTAAGAAACTAAAAAGCATATGAAAAGAATACTACCTGTTAAAATAGTTTCAAACAGTGGTCTTTCTGGACTGAAAATAATATAAATAATAGCCATAACGATTCCTACAATAAGGGAGCGGAAGACAAGTTTGTAATAAGGAGTTAACTGTATTTCCTTTTCGCCTTCTTCTACATCGATTGAAACACTTAACTGTAAATAAGCAAGTAAAATACTTGTAAACATAAATAATAGCCACAATGGAGATTTCGTAATTTGATCAATGCCTTCAGTGAATCCGATATAGCCTAAAATTCCAACTACGCCAATGTATTGAAAAAGAAAGACAATACGTATGTTTTTTAACATTTGAAGAATGAGGCGTTCATCCTTTATTTTTTTCATAATATTCATCCCCTGCTTATTATGATTTCGCTGTCACATTAATTGTAACATATATGTTGCAATTATCAATTTATAATTTACATATTGTTCGTTTGGATAACAGAGGAAATAAAATATTTTTATAAACATGTTGCACTTATACTTTATTAATGTTATATTAGCAAAGCGATGAGCTAATTTACGTAAGACGAGAGATATGCTTAAGTGCTAAACACGCGAATGTGGTCGCCTGGTCTCTCGCCGTAAACGCATCAAGACGCCTGCTTTGCAGGCGTCTTTCATTTTATATAAAAGTAAATGATACATACAGATGAGGTAAATCCTAATCTGTATTTTTTTATTTTTCGAAAGAAATGTAATGTGGATAAAACCCCCATTTCCGGAAAAACTACTAATGAAAGTTTGATTTTGCCTAAAAGAGGTGAACGGAAATGAAATGGATACTGATTGCGATGCAAGCTTTCGTTATGATGTTTTGTTTCGTTTATGAAACGAATGTGAAGGCGGAAGGGCCAGTACCAGAAGTAACGAAAAAAGAACCTGAGGTTACAATTTTATTAGAGCGTATGTATGTTGATGGCGAAGTAAGCGAAGAAATACTTACAGAAAAAGTGACGGATTTAGAAAAGTTTTTACAGCAGTATAAAGAATGGCAGCTCGTTGATCGTGATGATGTACAAATTGTATTGCAAAAGAAAGTTGATGATATTTCTCCGTTATTGAAAACGAGCGGGTATTTTGGTGTTTCAGAGGAAGGGATATTACAAATTTTCAAAGGTGTACCGAAAAGTGATAATGCGATCCATTCTTTCTTTCAAATTGATATGAAAAAGCTTGAGAGCTATGAACGTGCGAAATTGAAACGTGGCATTCGTATTAAATCAAAAGAAGGTTTTGTGAAGACGATTGAAAAAATGAAGCAATACGCAGTTCAAAGTAAGAAAAAAAGCAGCTCATGGTGAGCTGCTTTTTTTCTTATTTGTTTTTAGCTAAAATTTCTTTTGCGATTTCATCAATTAGCATATCTTTTCCGATTGGATTGAATGCTTTCGTATTGAAGACTTCATTTGATACTTCATATACGTGATTATTTTTAACTGCTTTATTGTCTTTCCAAACGGCACTGTTTTTGTAGTCTTCGTAAACTTTATCAGCTTCGCCGCCGAAGTTTACAATAAACATTTGGTCAGGCTGGAATGCAACTAGACCTTCTAGTGATACTTGCGCCATCGTTTGTTTTAAATCCGTACCTTTTGTTGCTGGAAGTTTTAAGTCATTAAAGATGATGTCACCGTATCCGAAGCTACCGTATACACGGAAGTTTTGTGGTGTAACTGCAACGAACATAAAGTTCTCATCTTTTGTTTTCTCTTTAATTTTTTTAGATAAAGAGTCTGCTTTCTTATCGTAGTCTGCAATCCATTTGTCTGCTTTCTTCTCTTCGTCAAATAGCTTACCTACTTCTTTAAACTTACCACGCCAGTCTTCTAAGTTTGTTTCTAGAACAACTGTAGGTGCAACCTTTTCTAGTTGATCATAAATTTTTAATTGACGGTTGTTTAAAATAATTAAGTCTGGTTTTAAAGCAGTAATAGCTTCTAAATCAACTTTAGGTGCCCAGTACCAACCTACTGCTTTTACTCCATCTAACTTGTCTGTTAAGTGATTTTGGATTTTATCTTTATATGTATTTGCTGTACCAACAGGTTTGTGTCCAAGAAGTAATAGTTCTTCTGTTGATCCAGATAAGTCAACAATTCTCTTTGGATTTACTGGAATTGTAGCTTCACCTTTAGCATGTTTTACAACTTTTGTTTTCGGTTGTTCTTTTGCCTTCGATTCTTCTTTTTGAGAAGAACAGCCAACGATAGAAAGAACAACGAGCATAATAGTAAATAAAATAAATAGCTTACGTTTCATCCTGATGTAACCCCTTTAATTAGTATTGATAATCATTATCGACTTCTGTATATTAAGGTGCTTTAACCTTTCTGTCAATGGAAAATAACAGAAGTTTCAAGTGGAGAACATTTGTTGGGGTAGTCTCGCTTTTCTATCATTAAATATGTTAAAATGGAATACATGATTTAAGAGGGAGAGATCGTATTTTGTTTGAATATGTTACAGGTTACGTGGAGTATGTAGGGCCGGAATATGTCGTAATTGATCATAATGGAATTGGTTATCAAATTTTCACACCGAATCCGTATGTATTTCAAAGAAGTAAGCAAGAAATCCGTGTCTATACATATCATTATGTAAGAGAAGATATTATGGCACTTTACGGGTTTAAAACACGTGAAGAGCGTTTATTATTTACAAAGTTGTTAGGCGTGTCTGGCATTGGGCCAAAAGGAGCTCTTGCAATTTTAGCTTCTGGTCAAACAGGACAGGTCGTTCAAGCGATTGAGCATGAAGATGAGAAGTTTTTAGTGAAATTCCCAGGCGTCGGAAAGAAAACAGCACGCCAAATGATTTTAGATTTAAAAGGAAAACTAGCAGATGTCGTACCAGATGCATTTGTTGATTTATTCTCAGACACAGAACGTTTTGATGAGAAGAAAGGTTCATCAGCTGAGCTTGATGAGGCACTGGAAGCTCTGCGCGCACTTGGATACGCAGAACGCGAAGTTTCTCGTGTTGTACCAGAGTTATTAAAAGAATCATTAACGACGGATCAGTATATTAAAAAGGCACTTAGTCTTTTACTAAATGGTAAGAGGTGAGTATAATGGACGAACGTCTCCTTTCAGGGGAATCTGCATATGAAGATGCGGATTTAGAATATTCATTACGGCCACAGACGCTCCGTCAGTATATTGGCCAAGATAAAGCAAAACATAATTTAGAAGTATTTATTGAAGCGGCGAAAATGCGTGAAGAAACGTTAGATCACGTGCTTTTATATGGACCACCAGGTCTTGGTAAAACGACGCTTGCGAATATTATTGCCAATGAGATGGGCGTTAATGTTAGAACAACTTCAGGTCCCGCAATTGAAAGACCAGGAGATTTAGCTGCTGTATTAACAGCGCTTCAGCCAGGGGATGTATTATTTATTGATGAAATTCATCGTTTGCATAGATCAATTGAAGAAGTATTGTATCCTGCGATGGAAGACTTTTGCCTTGATATCGTAATTGGAAAAGGGCCTTCAGCACGTTCTGTACGCCTAGATTTACCGCCATTTACATTAGTTGGAGCAACAACACGTGCTGGAGCATTATCGGCACCGCTTCGTGACCGCTTCGGTGTACTTTCAAGGTTAGAGTACTACACAGTAGATCAGCTTTCTGCGATTGTTGAACGTACAGCAGAAGTATTTGAAGTTGAAATCGATTCGTTAGCTGCATTAGAAATTGCAAGACGTGCTCGTGGTACACCTCGTATTGCGAATCGTCTTTTAAGACGTGTACGTGATTTCGCGCAAGTTCGTGGTAACGGAACGGTTACGATGGAAATTACGCAAATGGCATTAGAGCTACTGCAAGTAGATAAATTAGGTCTAGATCATATTGATCATAAATTACTGCTTGGTATTATTGAGAAATTCCGTGGTGGTCCAGTTGGATTAGAAACGGTTTCAGCAACAATTGGAGAAGAATCTCATACGATTGAAGATGTGTATGAGCCGTATTTATTACAAATTGGCTTTTTACAACGAACGCCAAGGGGCCGAATTGTAACGCCGCTTGCGTATGAACATTTCGGAATGGAGATGCCAAAAGTATGATGGAGATGCCCAAAATGCTTATTACAGCGGGAATCTTACTCATCGTTGTTGGATTAGCTTGGAAGTTCATTGGCAGGCTTCCAGGCGATATTTTTGTGAAAAAAGGAAACGTTACCTTTTATTTTCCTATCATTACATGTATTGTGTTAAGTATTGTACTATCTTTTATTATGTATATAATAAATCGATTTAAATAAGAAATAGGTGGATATAGCTATGGATATAAATCTGTTTGATTTTCATTTACCAGAAGAACTTATTGCACAAGTCCCGTTAGAAGATCGTGAAACATCAAGATTAATGGTGTTAGACCGTGAAACAGGTGATATTGAGCATAAACATTTTACGGACATTCTTTCTTACTTACATGAGGGGGATTGCTTAGTTTTAAATGAAACGAAAGTTATGCCTGCTCGTTTGCACGGTGTGAAAGAAGATACAGGCGCGCACATTGAAGTACTTCTTTTAAAACAAGAAGAAGGCGATAAGTGGGAAACGCTTGTAAAGCCAGCGAAACGTGTAAAAGAAGGAACTGTTATCTCTTTTGGCGAAGGGAAATTAAAAGCAACTTGCACAGGAACTGCAGATCAAGGTGGACGTCAGCTTGAATTTTCATATGACGGCATCTTCTATGAAATTTTAGATGAACTTGGGGAAATGCCACTTCCTCCATATATTAAAGAGACGCTAGAAGATCGCGATCGCTATCAAACAGTATATGCGAAAGAAATCGGTTCAGCAGCAGCGCCGACTGCGGGACTTCACTTTACAGAAGAGTTACTTGAGAAGTTAAAGCAAAAAGGCGTTCAGTTGGCATTCATTACACTTCACGTAGGGCTTGGAACATTTAGACCAGTTTCTGCAGACACGATTGAAGAACACCATATGCACGCAGAATATTACCATATGTCTGAAGAGACAGCGGCATTATTAAATCGTGTGAAAGAGAATGGTGGACGTATTATTACTGTAGGTACGACATCAACTCGTACGTTAGAAACAATTGCAACAGATCATGAAGGTAAGCTTTGCGCCGCTTCTGGATGGACAGATATTTTCATGTATCCGGGATATGAATTTAAAGCAATTGATGGTTTAATTACAAACTTCCATTTACCGAAATCAACATTAATTATGCTTGTAAGTGCATTTGCAAATAGAGATAATGTACTTCATGCTTATAATGAAGCAGTAAAAGAAAAATATCGTTTCTTTAGCTTCGGTGATGCAATGTTCGTTGCATCTCACGCTAAAATGAGAAACAAATAAAAGGAGTAAGTTATGACAGCAATTCGTTATGAATTTATTAAGACATGTAAACAAACGGGTGCCCGTTTAGGTCGTGTGCATACGCCGCACGGTTCATTTGATACACCAACATTTATGCCAGTTGGTACACTTGCAACAGTTAAGACAATGTCACCAGAAGAATTAAAAGCAATGGATTCTGGCATTATTTTAAGTAATACGTATCATTTATGGCTACGTCCAGGTCATGAAATTATTCGTGAAGCAGGCGGCTTGCATAAATTTATGAACTGGGATCGTGCAATCTTAACAGACTCTGGTGGTTTCCAAGTATTCAGTTTAAGTGACTTCCGTCGTATTGAAGAGGAAGGCGTTCACTTCCGTAATCACTTAAATGGAGATAAATTATTCTTATCACCAGAAAAAGCGATGGAAATCCAAAATGCATTAGGTTCAGATATTATGATGGCATTTGATGAGTGTCCACCATTCCCGGCTACTTTTGAATATATGAAGAAATCTGTAGAGCGTACGAGCCGCTGGGCAGAACGTTGCTTAAAAGCGCATGAACGTCCGCAAGATCAAGGTTTATTCGGTATTGTACAGGGCGGGGAGTACGAAGAACTTCGTCGTCAAAGTGCGAAAGATCTTGTTTCAATGGACTTCCCTGGTTACGCTGTAGGTGGTTTATCTGTTGGTGAACCGAAAGATATTATGAACCGTGTTCTTGAGTTTACAACACCACTTCTTCCAGATAATAAGCCTCGTTACTTAATGGGTGTAGGTTCTCCTGACTCGTTAATCGATGGCGCAATTCGTGGTATTGATATGTTTGACTGTGTACTTCCAACTCGTATCGCTCGAAATGGTACATGTATGACAAGTGAAGGTCGCCTTGTTGTAAAAAATGCGAAATTCGCAAGAGACTTCGGTCCGCTTGATCCAAACTGTGATTGCTACACATGTAAAAACTACTCACGTGCGTACATTCGTCACTTAATGAAATGTGATGAAACGTTCGGAATTCGTTTAACGTCTTATCACAACCTTCATTTTCTGTTAAACTTAATGGAGCAGGTGAGACAAGCTATTCGTGAAGACCGTCTTGGCGATTTCCGCGAAGAGTTCTTTGAACAGTATGGCTTTAATAAACCGAATGCTAAAAACTTCTAATACATAATTTAAAAGGAGGAACAAAAGATGAATGCAGGTATGATGAATATCGTTATGATCGTTGCGATGTTTGCGATTTTCTATTTCTTATTAATTCGCCCGCAACAAAAACGTCAAAAAGCAGTTGCTCAAATGCAAAGTGAGTTAGCAAAAGGTGATGCTATCGTAACAATCGGTGGTTTACACGGTACAATCGAATCAGTAGATGAGACAAAAATTGTTATTAAATCTGGTGGTTCACACTTAACTTTCGATCGCAATGCGATTCGTGAAGTTGTGAAAAACTAATGTGGAAGGCCCTGCATGAAATGTGCAGGGCCTTTTTTAGTTACTTTGCTTTGACATATTTACACCGAAAATACCACCGAGTGTACTCGCCCCCATTAATGCTAATTGATAAAGTAATTGTGAGTTCGATAAAGTTTGAGAAAAGCCTAAATAGTTAACTAAAAAAACGAGTATAGTGAACGTGAGACCTGTTGTGAGACCTACTAGCCAACCTTTTCCTTGAGCCTTTTTGCCGGCAGTAAATCCAGACATAAGCATAGATAAAAGAGCGAGTATAAAAATAGTAACGGTTAATGTCCCTTCGTTTATATTCGTAAACTTTAATAAAAGAGCCATAATCATGCTAGTAATAGATGCGAGAATTAGTAGTGTAACAATACCGAAGCCAATTGCAGTTGATAATTTTTTCGTTCCATCCATTTATGCATTCCCCCTTTTTAATACAAGCATATTTTCCTTTTGTCTAAGTTAGACTAGTTTCTTTTTTATAGGGGAGTCTATACGTAAAAAAGGAGATGTAGAAATGGAATGGATATCAATAATTGGACGGACAATGCTTTTGTATATCATCATCTTAATTATTTTTCGTCTTATGGGTAAACGTGAGATAGGAGAGCTAAGTGTATTAGATTTAGTCGTATTTATTATGCTTGGAGAAATGGCTGTAGTGGCAATTGAAAATACCGATAAATCACTTTGGCATCAATTAGTTCCGATGACTTTTCTTATGTGCATCCAAATTATTTTGTCAGTCATTTCCCTAAAGTATCAACGCTTTCGGCATTTAATAGAAGGTGAGCCGGCTATTCTTGTAAACGCGGGAAAGATTGATGAAAAGAAGATGAGAAAGCAACGTTATAATATAGATGATTTAATGATGCAATTAAGGGAACAAGGAGTTGGAGATATTCGGGATGTAGAATATGCTATTTTGGAACCGTCTGGGAAGTTATCTGTCTTTCAAAAACAAAAAAATAAACAAGATACATTACAGTTTACGCTTCCTCTTATTATTGATGGAGAAATTCAATCTAGTCATTTACAAATGATTGAACATACAGATGCATGGCTTATTGAGAAATTAAAAAACTTAGGTTATAACGATGTAACACAAATTTTATACTGTAGTTTTCAAAACGGAAAATTTTTTGTTGATGTAAAAGAAGATTAGAGATTTATCCTTTGAAAGAGTAAGAATGATTAGTTTAACTAATAATCAGTGGAGATTACCCCACTGATTAAAGTTTCAACTTATTTCAAAAATGAAAGTTTACGAATGATAGGGAGACGACTTAACTCTTCTTTTCGAATGAGTTTGAAAGTGAAGAGAAGTACGATATAAACAATTGTTGTTAAAGTGATTTCCCATAATGTTTGTATGCCAAGGGCATGAGAGAAAATAATATATTTATGAAGATAAAAACCGAAGGCGCCCGCAATACCGATGGCGAGTCCACCGAAAATATAGTCTTTTGCGTAAATGGTAAATGTAATCTTTTTTAAAACAGTAGCGTAGTGAAGAAATGTTACTGTTACAATATTTGCAGCAATAGCGAGAGCAACCCCCATCATTTGAAATTCTGGCCTTGATGCTAGTACAAAAATAACGATTAATTTCACGATGGCACCAATAAATGTATTCATCATTGCAGCTCTTGCTAAGTTTAAAGCTTGCAAAACAGAGGTAAGTGGACTTTGGAAATAATGAAATAAAAAGCAAGGCGCAAGAAGTTGAATGAATGCTGTTGCGCTGTCTGATCCATACATAAGAGTTAAAACAGGAGAAGCGAATACGTATAATATAACGACAGACCATCCGCCGGTAATTAATGAAATTCGAAGTGCTTGTTGTAAACGGTGCTCCACTAATTTATGTTGTCTTTTTGCCATTGCTTCACTAATAGAAGGGACGAGCGCTGTAGAGAGAGCGTATGTAATAAAGGCGGGTAGTGATAGGAGCGGGAATGCATAACCGTTTAATATACCGTATTGCTGGGTTGCAACAGAAGCAGCGACACCAGCGATTGCTAAGCTTTGCATAACGACAATAGGTTCAAAAAAATATGAAACGGAGCCGATTAAACGACTTCCTGTAGTTGGAAGGGCAATATCCATCAGAGAATAAAATGTCCCTTTGCTTTCCTTTACAGTAGTGAAAAATCCAGAGCGTATTGATAAATGTTTTTCTCGCTGAAATAACGTGAGTAAAAATAATAAGGATGCAACTTCACCGAGAACAGCTGATAACATAGCGCCGGCTGCAGCGTATTCTATGCCGTAAGGTAAAAATAACTGGATGCATATAGCGATAATGGTAATGCGGACGACTTGTTCTAGAACTTGCGCATAAGCGCTAGGTTTCATGTTTTGTTTCCCTTGAAAGTAACCACGCAAAACAGAAGAAACAGCAATAACCGGGACAACGGGCAAAATGGCCATTAATGGATAGTACGTTCTTTTGTCAGTTAATAATGTTTTTGCTAAAATAGGTGTGAGGAACATAATTCCGATTGTTAAAATGATACTAATAACGGATGTAACAGCTAGTGATACGGTTAATATTTTTTTAACTCTTTGTTTATCGTTCACAGCTTCCGCTTCTGCTACAAATTTTGCGATGGCGACAGGAAGACCAATTTGTGTCAATGTAATTGCTAAAATGAATGTAGGAACGGCCATCATATAAAGACCAACGCCTTCTTCTCCTAAAATACGTGCCATTACTATGCGGTTGATAAAGCCGAGTATTTTTGTAATAAAGCCGGCTATCATTAAAATAAATGCGCCTTTTAAAAAGCTTTGTCTCGTCATGTTCTTCTCCTACCTTCTCAAAATCAATGGAATGATTTACAATAATTTATATGCACGTACGAGACAAGAATGACAAGCATTTAAGAGAGTGAAGTGTGATAGTGCTCTTGAAAGTAGTTATTGCTGTCCATTAGAGCGGGATTAAAGCGACTTTTTCGTGCTGAAATAAGAAGGAGATGTTATAGATGTTAGATAGAGAGGCTTTGGTAGAATCATACCGCGGACAGTTACAAGTCGTTTTAGAAAGTAAAGTAGAAGAGTTTCAAATGTTCGGTTACGACCGAGTGACAGATGATGACATTTGGAAGTTTCTTAAAGTGAAAAAGTGGAAGAAGATAGACAGCGATGTTAGATTGTATGAATTAGTTAATGACGTATTAACAGTAAGTACTAATGAATATATGACATATTTAACTGTTGAAGCTTACCAAGCGCCACTTTGGTCATTTGATGAGTATGAAAATAAATAACCGACTGCAATTGGTTTGTTCTTCCTTTTGCAGTATAATGATATGTATTGATAAAGAGGAAATAATTGTGTCTAAGATTATATATAAAGGAGGTAGTGAAGAGGAAAATAAATGATGAAAGTGTAGGGAGTGTAAAAGCTTACCTATACAGCTAGTGATGAGCTAGCAAAAATTATAGAAAGGAAGTCTACTAACTAGGCGTATGCACACGTATAGCAGTGAATCGTAAAAGATTTATTGAAAGTGTTAGTAGCAGAAAGAGGGTACATATGGCAAAGCGTGGTACGAGAATTGCCGCCTTTTTCCTCATCGTCTTATTAATCGGTGGAGTAATTGGTGCGGCAGGAAAAGACATAGCAAAAGGAATTAGTCTAGGACTAGACCTTCGCGGTGGTTTTGAAATTCTGTATGAAGTAAAACCAGCCAAAAAAGGTGATAAAATCGATCGAGACGTACTTGTAAGTACAGTAGGTGCTCTTGAAAATCGTGTCAATGTTCTCGGTGTAAGTGAGCCGAACATTCAAATCGAAGGGCAAGATCGAATTCGTGTACAGCTTGCTGGTGTACAAGATCAGCAAAAAGCACGTGAAATGTTATCAACACAAGCGAAATTAACATTCCGTGATGTGGATGATAACCTTCTTATGGATGGAACGGATTTAAAAGGCGGCGGAGCGAAGCAAACATTTGATGAGCAAGGCCGTGCGAGCGTAGGTCTTACACTAAAAAGCGCTGAAAAATTCCGTGCAGTAACTGAAAAGATTTCAAAAATGCCACCACCAACGAATTTAATGGTAATTTGGCTGGACTTTGAAGAAGGAAAAGATTCGTATAAAGCAGAATCTGCAAAACCGAATCCGAAGTTCTTATCAGCGGCAACAGTAAGCCAAGTATTTAACCAAGCTGAGGTATCTATTGTAGGTGGAAACTTCACAGTTGAAAGTGCGAAACAACTTTCATCTTTATTAAATGCAGGTGCACTTCCTGTTGATTTAAAAGAAATGTATTCAACATCTGTTGGAGCGAAATTTGGTCAACAAGCGTTAGAGCAAACGATTTTCGCTAGTGCGATTGGTATCGCTCTTATCTTCTTATTTATGCTTGTATTCTACCGTTTACCAGGACTTGTAGCGGTTATTATGTTAGGTTTATACATTTTCGTTACATTACTTGTCTTTAACTGGATGCATGCAGTTCTTACGTTGCCAGGTATTGCAGCGTTAGTGCTCGGAGTAGGTATAGCAGTTGATGCGAATATTATTACGTACGAGAGACTGAAAGAAGAGCTGAAAATCGGTAAGTCCATGATGTCGGCATTCCGTGCTGGTAACCATCGTTCATTAGCAACAATTTTAGATGCGAACGTTACGACCCTTGCAGCTGCTGGTGTGTTATTCGTTTATGGTAATAGCTCTGTAAAAGGATTCGCAACAAGTTTAATCGTAAGTATTTTGGTTGGTTTTATTACGAACGTATTCGGTACTCGTTTCTTACTAGGTCTACTTGTAAAGAGCCGTTACTTTGATAAAAAACCAGGATATTTTGGTGTGAAACAAAAGGATATTATTCCATTAACAAAAGGTGTAGTACATCCGCCAACGAGATTTGATCGTATTAATTTCGTAAATATCGGTCATAAATTCCTTATCTTCTCGATTGTAGTTGTAATTGCGGGTGCAATTATCTTACCAATTTTCAAATTGAATCTTGGTATTGACTTTGCGAGTGGTACACGTATCGACTTGCAATCAAAACAAGCCGTTACTGTGTCTGATGTTCATAAAGATTTTAAAGAATTGAACATTGATGTGAAGGAAGAAAATATTGTACCGACTGGAGATGACAATAAAGGTTTCGCAGTTCGTACATTAGGTGTTTTATCAAAAGATGAAATTGCGAAAACAAAAACATTCTTCCACGATAAATATGGTACAGATCCAAACGTAAGTACAGTTTCACCGACAATCGGTAAAGAAATTGCACGAAATGCATTTATCGCTGTACTGATTGCTTCTGCGGTTATCATTTTATACGTAAGTATTCGTTTCCGATTTACGTATGCGCTATCTGCAGTACTTGCATTATTACATGACGCATTCGTTATGATTGTTATGTTTAGTATTTTCCAATTAGAGGTAGACTTAACGTTTATCGCTGCAGTACTAACAATCATCGGTTATTCTATTAATGACTCGATTGTTACATTTGATAGAAACCGTGAATTATACAAACAGAAAAAACGAGTGCGCGATATAAAAGATCTAGAAGAAATCGTAAATGCAAGTATTCGCCAAACGCTTGGTCGCTCGATTAACACCGTATTAACAGTGTTATTCCCAGTAATTGCACTGCTTATCTTCGGTAGTGAGTCACTACGTAACTTCTCGTTTGCGTTACTTGTTGGATTAATAGTAGGTACGTACTCTTCTGTTTTCGTTGCCTCTCAAATTTGGTTAATGCTTGAAAACCGTCGTTTGAAAAAGGGGAAAAACAAGAAGAAGGTTGAGAAAGTAGAATCTGAACCGCAAGTATAGAAAAGATGATGCCTTATTATGAGGCATCTCTTTTTTCGTTTGTGGATACAATAAGATAGCAACTTTTTGATGGGAAGAAGATGGAAGAAAGTGGTGGTGTTATTGCTGTTTTTGTTAAAATAAAAAGATAGGTTAAGAAAAGAAGGGATTTTAATTATGGAAAAAGATGAACGTTTTAAACAGGCCGAGTTTGGTGCTATTGTCGGGATCGTTGGTAATATTATATTAGCAATTGTAAAGGCGGTAATTGGTTATATTGGGAACAGTAAAGCACTGCTAGCAGATGCGGTGCATTCTGCATCAGATGTAATTGGTTCGCTAGCTGTACTTTTTGGATTGCGAGCGGCAAAGCAGCCACCTGATGAAGATCATCCGTATGGTCATGGTAAAGCGGAATCGATTTCAGCGATTATTGTTGCGGTATTATTATTTATTGTGGGACTTGAAATCGCGATTTCATCTATAAAAGCTTTTTCGCAAGAACTAGAACCGCCGAAAGGAATTACGATTTTTGCTGTTGTTCTTTCAATCGTCGTGAAAGAAGGAATGTTTCAATATAAATTCCGATTAGGGAAAAGGGTAAATAGTGATGCAATTATTGCAAATGCATATGAGCACCGTTCGGATGTATTTTCTTCAATTGCAGCTTTAATCGGTATTTGTGCAGCTATACTCGGTGGTAAGCTTGGTATAGACTGGCTTGTATATGCTGATCCGATTGCAGGATTAGTTGTTTCGCTTCTTGTTGTAAAAATGGCATGGAGCATTGGAGCGGAAGCAATTCATGCAACGCTTGACCATGTTCTTCATGAGGAGGATGTTATTCCGCTTAGAGAAGCAGTCCTTCAAGTAGATGGTGTGAAAAAAATTGGTTCTTTATATGCACGGGAGCATGGTCATTATGTTATTGTCGATATTAAAGTGTCTGTAGATCCATACATTACTGTAGAAGAAGGACACCGTATTGGAAAACATGTGAAAGAAATACTTATGAAACAAGATAATGTACAAAATGTATTCGTACATATAAATCCGTATTCTCCAAATTAAACATCATTAACATTTTAGTATATAGATATTGCATCGTAGTTTGCATTATATTGTCACCCCTTAATCTGTCTTGTATAATGAACAGGTTAAGGGGTGATTTCGTGTTACAACCGAAGACGCGTTGGAAAGAAAAAGAATATAATGACGAACGAGTGAGTGAATTAGCAAGTAAATTACAGTTATCGCCACTTGTCGTTTCATTATTCCTCGGTAGAGGACTAGATACAGAAGATAAGATTTTAGATTTTTTAAATACAGAAAATCAAGAATTTCATGATCCATTTTTATTAGAAGGAATGGATAGAACGGTAGAACGTGTAAATAAGGCGATTCAAAATGGAGAACAAATATTAATATTTGGTGATTACGATGCAGACGGAGTAAGTAGTACAACTGTGTTATATCTTGCTCTTCAAGAATTAGGTGCAGAAGTAGAATTTTATATTCCAAATCGTTTTACAGAAGGGTATGGGCCGAACGAAGAAGCGTTTCGTTGGGCGCATAGCGCAGGGTTCTCACTGATTATTACTGTCGACACTGGCATCGCAGCAGTACATGAAGCGAATGTAGCGAAAGAGCTTGGAATAGATCTAATTATTACAGATCACCATGAGCCACCGCCAGAATTGCCAGAAGCACTTGCGATTATACATCCGAAATTAGATGGCGGTGTATATCCGTTTCACTATTTAGCTGGTGTAGGTGTTGCGTTTAAAGTTGCGCATGCACTATTAGGCCGTGTACCAGAACATTTATTAGAGATTGCAGTAATCGGTACAGTAGCTGATTTAGTGTCACTTCATGGTGAAAATAGGTTGCTAGTGAAACGCGGTTTAAAACATATGCGTATGACGAAAAATATTGGTTTAAAGGCATTGTTTAAAGTTGCTAACGTTTCGCAAAGTGAAATTACAGAAGAGAGTATTGGCTTCTCAATTGCACCGCGTATTAATGCGGTCGGGCGTTTAGAAGATGCAACGCCGGCTGTACACCTTTTATTATCAGATGATCCTGAGGAAGCGAAAGAGTTGGCCGAAGAAATTGATGAGCTGAACAAACTGCGAAAAGATATTGTAAAGCAAATTACAGAAGAGGCTATCGCTGAAGTTGAAAATAACTTTCCGCCAGAAGAAAACAAAGTGTTAGTACTTGCAAAAGAAGGTTGGAATCCGGGTGTAATTGGGATTGTCGCTTCTAAATTAGTTGAACGTTTTTATCGTCCGACTATTGTATTATGCATTGATCCTATAAAAGAAACAGCAAAAGGCTCAGCGCGTAGTATTGCAGGATTTGATTTGTTTGCAAATTTATCAGATTGTAGAGAGTTATTGCCACACTTTGGAGGGCATCCGATGGCAGCGGGAATGACGCTACATATGAATGATGTAGATGAATTACGTCGCCGCTTAAATGAACAAGCAGATGCAATTTTAACAGAAGAAGATTTTATTCCAATTACAGCAGTTGATGTTTTTTGTAAAGTAGAGGATGTAACACTAGCGGCAATTGAAGATATGCAAAAACTAGCCCCGTTTGGTGTTGGAAATCCGAAACCACGTATTGCAGTGAAAGATGCAGAGTTAGAAAGTATTCGCGCGATCGGATCAGATGGCTCTCATTTAAAAATGGCTCTTCGTGATGGACAAGCAACACTGGATACAATTGGATTTGGTTTTGGTGCATATGCGAAAGAAATCTCTCCAGTTGCAAAAGTATCTGTAATAGGAGAAGCATCCATCAATGAATGGAATAACTTTAAGAAGCCACAACTAATGGTACAAGATATTGCTGTAGAGGCGTGGCAATTATTTGATTGGCGTAGTATGCGTAATGCAGAAGCAAATTTAGCAGAACTTCCGAAAGAAAAAATAACAATGGTGTATTTTTCTGAAGAGGTATTGAATAAATTTTCTTTAGAGAGCTATAAAGAAAAGCTCATGCATGCTTCAGAAGTAACGCATTTAGATGATCAATATATCGTGTTACTTGATTTACCAAAAGGAACAGATGAATTACGTGAGCTATTTAAGGTAGGATTCCCAGCGCGAATTTATACGCTATTTTATCAAGAGAATAACCACTTATTTAGTACAGTTCCGACGAGAGAACACTTTAAATGGTACTATTCTTTCTTAAGCCAAAAAACACCATTTTCTTTAAGACAATATGGAGAACAACTATGTCGTCATAAAGGTTGGTCAAAAGATACAGTAAATTTCATGACACAGGTGTTTTTTGAGTTAGAATTTGTTACAATAAAAGATGGCGTCATTTTTATGGCAGACAAAAAACAAAAGCGTGATTTAATTGAATCGAACACATATCGTGAGAAAATGAACCACTTACAATTAGAAAAAGAATTGGTTTATAGCACATATCAGCAACTATATACATGGTTTGAAACGATTCGTAATCATAAAGAAGTAGAACAGTTAGGGTAAAGGATTTGTATTTACAAACCTTTTAGATCTGAGGAGGATTCAGAAATATGGATTTCAAGCAACATATCGCAATTGTACCGGATTATCCGAAAGAAGGTATTGTGTTTAAAGACATTACACCTTTAATGAATGACGGTAAAGCATACAAAGCAGCAACAGATGCAATCGTTGAATACGCAAAAGAAAGAGATATCGATGTTGTAGTAGGACCAGAAGCTCGTGGTTTCATTATCGGTTGCCCAGTTTCTTATGCGTTAGAAGTAGGATTTGCACCAGTTCGTAAATTAGGAAAATTACCACGTGAAGTAATTACTGTTGACTACGGTAAAGAATATGGTAAAGATGTTTTAACAATCCATAAAGATGCAATTAAGCCAGGTCAGCGCGTATTAATTACAGATGATCTATTAGCTACAGGTGGAACAATCGAAGCGACAATTAAGTTAGTTGAAGAGCTAGGCGGAGTTGTAGCAGGAATTGCATTCTTAGTAGAACTTACTTACTTAGATGGTCGTAAAATGTTAGATGGTTACGATGTATTAGTATTAGAAAAATACTAATCACTATATAGGTAAAACTACGGTGATAAAAAGTACCCGTGAATCTCTTGGAGAGGAGCGGGTACTTTTGTATAATTGAACAAAAAATTATGGTGAAATGTCAGTAAAATCTTTTCCTTTTCACAATTCACAATCATTGGGTTATAATGATAGAATATAATTTATTCTATTAAATAAAGATAAAGTCAATTTTCAATAAAAGGTGATTCGATGGCAAATGAGCAGGTACTAACAGCTGAACAGGTACTCGAGAAAGCAAGTCAATATTTAGCGGATGAAGATATTGAGCTAGTGGCACGTGCCTATGAATATGCACGTGATGCGCATAGCGAACAATATAGAAAATCGGGTGAACCGTATATTATTCATCCGATTCAAGTTGCAGGTATTTTAGTTGATTTACACATGGATCCAGCTACGGTATCAGCAGGTTTCTTACATGATGTAGTGGAAGATACAGAGATTACGTTAGAAGATATTGAACGGGAATTTAACAAAGAAATTGCTATGCTTGTTGATGGCGTTACAAAGCTTGGGAAGATTAAATATAAATCTCACGAACAACAACAAGCAGAAAACCATCGCAAAATGTTTATTGCAATGGCTCAAGATATTCGAGTTATTTTAATTAAACTAGCTGATCGTCTTCATAATATGCGTACATTGAAACATTTGCCTCAAGAGAAGCAGCGTCGCATAGCGAATGAAACGTTAGAAATCTTTGCACCTTTGGCACATAGACTCGGAATTAGTACTATTAAATGGGAGCTAGAGGATACGTCACTTCGCTATTTAAATCCACAACAATATTATCGTATTGTAAATTTAATGAAGCGTAAACGTGCAGAACGTGAAGAATATTTAGACGAAGTAATGACTGGTATTCGTGAGAAATTAAAAGAAGTTGCAATTCAACCTGAGATTTCTGGAAGACCGAAACATATTTACAGTATTTATCGTAAAATGGCACTGCAAAATAAGCAGTTCAATGAAATTTACGATTTATTAGCTGTACGTGTCGTTGTAAATAGTATTAAAGATTGTTATGCGGTGCTTGGAATTATTCATACGTGCTGGAAGCCGATGCCAGGTCGTTTTAAAGATTATATTGCAATGCCAAAAGCAAATCTATATCAATCTCTTCATACGACTGTAATTGGACCGAAAGGTGATCCACTTGAAGTGCAAATTCGTACGAAAGAAATGCATGAAATTGCAGAATTTGGGATCGCGGCACACTGGGCATACAAAGAAGGAAAAACAGCAGAAACAACAGGTACATTAGAGAAGAAACTCACATGGTTCCGTCAAATATTAGAATGGCAAAATGAAGCTTCTAATGCAGAAGAATTTATGGAGTCATTAAAAATTGATTTATTCTCTGACATGGTATTCGTCTTTACACCGAAAGGCGATGTAATGGAATTACCACTTGGATCTGTTCCAATTGATTTCGCGTATCGTGTCCATTCGGAAATTGGGAATAAAACAATTGGTGCAAAAGTAAATGGGAAAATGGTGACGCTGGATTATAAATTAAAAACAGGCGACATCATTGAAATTTTAACGTCGAAACATTCATATGGCCCAAGCCAGGATTGGGTAAAACTTGCTCAAACATCTCATGCGAAAAATAAAATTCGTCAATTCTTTAAGAAACAACGTAGAGACGAAAATATTGAAAAAGGCCGTGAACTTGTTGAAAAGGAAGTACGTGGTCTAGAGTATGAGATGAAAGAAGTATTGGCGCCGGATAACTTAAAACGCGTCGCTGAGAAATTTAACTTTGCAAATGAAGAAGATATGTTTGCAGCAGTTGGATATAGCGGAATTACAGCTTCGCAAATTGTTACGCGACTAACGGACAAGTTCCGCAAACAACGCGAAGAAGAAGAAATTGTTGAAGTTAAAGAAGTCCGTAAACCGATGAAAATTCGAAAATGGGATTCTGGTGTAAAGGTAAGCGGTGCTGATAATTTATTAATCCGTTTATCGAAATGCTGTAACCCAGTTCCGGGCGATGATATCGTTGGGTATATTACGAAAGGCCGAGGTGTATCAATTCACCGCCGTGATTGTGTAAATGTTCATACAGAAGAAGCTGTAGAACGATTATTAGAGGTAGAGTGGGAAGGTAGCCCTGAAAAAGAAATTGAGTATAACGTTGATATTGAAATTTCAGGTTACGATCGCCGCGGTTTATTAAATGAAGTACTGCAAGCTGTTACAGAGACGAAAACATACATTTCAGCTGTTTCTGGTAGAAGTGACCGTAATAAGATGGCAACAATTAATATGTCAATCTCGATTCGTAACTTACAACACTTGAAAAAAGTAGTAGAACGCATTAAACGCGTTCCAGAAATTTATGCAGTACGACGCATGATGCATTAATAGGGAGTGTAGAAAGATGAGAGTTGTTTTACAACGATCAAAGAAAGCGTCTGTCACAGTAGACGGTGAGATCGTAGGACAAATTCCGTTCGGTTTAACATTACTAGTTGGCATTACGCACGAAGATACAGAAAAAGATGCAACTTACATTGCGGAAAAAATTGCAAACTTACGTATTTTTGAAGATGAGAGCGGAAAGATGAATCATTCTGTACTTGATGTAGAAGGACAAGTTCTATCTATTTCGCAATTCACATTATACGGAGATTGCCGCAAGGGCAGACGTCCAAACTTTATGGATGCTGCGAAACCTGATTATGCAGAGCGTTTATACGATTTCTTTAATGAAGAAGTTCGTAAACAAGGATTACATGTGGAAACAGGGAAGTTTGGAGCAATGATGGACGTTTCTTTAATCAATGATGGTCCGGTGACCTTAATTGTAGAAAGTAAATAGTGTTCATAAAAAAGAGAGGGTTATATAATCCTCTCTTTTTTATACATTGTTGTATGTTTTGTTCATTTATTTGGAATCAATAGCAGTTTCGGTTATGTATAACTCTCTCATCAATATGGAACAATAAAAAGTAAAACATCCATATTGAATGTGAGGGATATACGTATGCGTATGAATGAAAAAGGGCATTCTGTTACAAATGGTGCAAATCAACTGTTTAACGTGAATTTTCATGATTTTATTTCAAAAGAGCAAAACAATACTTCAATGGAGCTTGCTTCGGAGTTTGGGATTTCTCTTCAAGATGTAAAGCGTTTAAAGAAGCAGATTGAACGTTCTTAGAGCACTTGACAATCCTACTTAACAAACGTATAGTAATTTTATATTTACATATGAATATAACCGTTGATAGAGAAGAGTAAATGAGACACACATGGAAAGAGAAGGAATGTCTTAGGCTGAAAACATTTCTGCATGATGACTGATTGAATGACACTCTAGAGGTTTCAACTTGAACGGCATATATGCTTAGTAGGGATGAACGCATATTTAAGCGTTATTAAAAAAGTGGAAGCATACGTGCTTCAATTAGGGTGGCACCACGGGTATAATACTCTCGTCCCTACTGTTTAAACAGTAGAGGCGGGAGTTTTTTTATTTTTATTAAGATTAAAACAATTTGAGGAGGAACTGAATATGTCTATTCAAATCCCACGCGGAACGCAAGATATTCTTCCAGGCACTGTTGAGTTATGGCAGTATATCGAAGGGCAAGCACGCGAAATTTGCCGTCGTTACAATTATAAAGAAATTCGTACACCAATCTTTGAACACACTGAGCTATTTTTACGCGGTGTTGGTGATACGACAGATATCGTACAAAAAGAAATGTACTCATTCCAAGATCGTGGAGAGCGTAGCTTAACATTACGTCCAGAAGGTACTGCACCTGTTGTACGTTCTTACGTTGAAAATAAAATGTTTGGTGATGCGACACAACCAACGAAATTATACTATATCGGTCAAATGTTCCGTTATGAAAGACCACAAGCAGGTCGCTATCGTCAATTCGTACAATTCGGTATCGAAGCAATCGGCAGTAATGACCCTGCAATTGATGCAGAAGTAATTGCACTTGCTGTTGAATTTTACCGCGGCATGGGCTTAAAAAATATTAAAGTTGTATTAAACAGTTTAGGTGACGCAGCGAGCCGTCAAGCACACCGTGATGCATTAATCGCACACTTTGAGCCACGTATCGGCGAATTCTGTTCTGACTGTCAATCTCGCTTAGAAAAGAACCCACTTCGAATTTTAGACTGTAAGAAGGACCGTAACCATGAATTAATGGGAACAGCACCATCTATTACAGAATACTTAAACGAAGATTCAGCAGTATACTATGACAAAGTTCAAGAACTATTAACGATGATGGATGTTCCATTTGAAAAAGATCCGAACTTAGTGCGTGGTTTAGACTACTATCAACACACTGTTTTTGAAATTATGAGTGAGGCAGAAGGTTTCGGTGCGATCACTACATTAAGCGGTGGTGGCCGTTATAACGGACTTGTACAAGAAATCGGTGGACCAGAAATGCCAGGTATCGGTTTTGCAATGAGTATTGAACGTTTAATTATGGCGCTAAAAGCTGAAAACATTGAATTACCACTTGAACATAGCATTGATTGTTACGTTGTAGCGCTTGGCGAAAAAGCGAAAGACCATGCTGCAAAAGTTGCGTTCGATCTTCGTAAAGCTGGATTGTCAGTTGAAAAAGATTATTTAGATCGCAAAATGAAAGCACAATTTAAATCAGCAGATCGTCTAAAGGCGAAATTTGTAGCTGTATTAGGAGAAGATGAGCTAGATAAAGGCATCATTAACTTAAAAGATATGGCAACAGGTGAACAAGAAGAAGTAGCGTTAGATGTATTTGCTTCATACGTAGCAGAGAAATTAATATAGGGGGAACTTACAGTGGCTGAAAGAACACATGCATGTGGAAAAGTAACAGTAGAAGCTGTTGGACAAACAGTTCAATTAAAAGGTTGGGTACAAAAACGCCGTGACTTAGGTGGATTAATCTTTATCGATTTACGTGACCGTACAGGTATCGTACAAGTTGTATTTAACCCAGAAACATCAAAAGAAGCGTTAGAAGTAGCAGAAACAATTCGTAGCGAATACGTATTACACGTAGAAGGTACAGTTGTTGAACGTGGTGAAGGCGCAATTAATGACAATATGGCAACTGGTCGTATTGAAGTACAAGCAACAAAAGTAAATGTACTAAATGCAGCGAAAACAACGCCAATTATCATTGCTGATGATACAGATGCATCAGAAGATGTGCGTTTAAAATATCGTTATTTAGACTTACGTCGTCCTGTAATGTTCAACACATTCAAAATGCGTCACGACGTAACAAAAACAATTCGTAACTTCTTAGATACAGAAGAGTTCTTAGAAGTAGAAACACCAATTTTAACGAAAAGCACGCCAGAAGGAGCTCGTGACTATTTAGTGCCAAGTCGTGTACATGATGGTGAATTCTATGCATTACCACAGTCACCACAGTTATTTAAACAGCTTCTTATGGTCGGCGGATTTGAGCGTTACTATCAAGTAGCACGTTGTTTCCGTGATGAAGATTTACGTGCGGATCGTCAACCAGAATTCACGCAAATCGATATCGAAGCTTCATTCTTAACACAAGATGAAATTTTAGATATGATGGAGCGTATGATGACGAAAGTTATGAAGGATGCAAAAGGTGTAGAAGTGAGTGCACCATTCCCTCGTATGAAATATGCTGATGCAATGGCTCGCTACGGTTCTGATAAGCCAGATACACGCTTTGAAATGGAACTAACAGACTTATCTGAGTTTGCTGCAGGTTGTGGCTTTAAAGTATTTACAAGTGCTGTAGAAAGCGGCGGACAAGTAAAAGCAATTAATGCAAAAGGTGCTGCAAGTAAATATTCTCGTAAAGACATCGATGCATTAACTGAATTCGTGAAAGTATACGGTGCAAAAGGTCTAGCTTGGCTTAAAGTTGAAGAAGACGGACTAAAAGGACCGATTGCGAAATTCTTCGGTGAAGAAGATGCAAATGTGTTAATGAGCACATTAGAAGCTACTGCTGGCGACTTATTACTATTCGTAGCAGATAAGAAGAGCGTTGTTGCAGATAGCTTAGGCGCACTTCGTTTACGTCTAGGTAAAGAGCTTGAGTTAATTGATGAAAGTAAATTTAACTTCCTATGGGTAACTGATTGGCCACTTCTTGAGTACGATGAAGATGCAGATCGTTACTTCGCAGCTCACCACCCATTCACAATGCCATTCCGTGAAGACGTTGAGTTACTAGAAACAGCACCAGAAAAAGCACGTGCACAAGCATATGACCTTGTATTAAACGGTTATGAGCTTGGTGGTGGATCACTTCGTATTTACGAGCGTGACGTACAAGAAAAAATGTTCAAAGCACTTGGATTCTCACAAGAAGAAGCGCAAGAGCAATTCGGATTCTTATTAGAAGCATTCGAATACGGTACACCACCACACGGCGGAATCGCATTAGGTTTAGATCGTCTTGTTATGTTACTTGCAGGCCGTACGAACCTTCGTGATACAATTGCATTCCCGAAAACAGCAAGCGCAAGCTGCTTATTAACAGAAGCTCCAAGCCCAGTTGCAGAAGCGCAGCTTGAAGAACTGAACTTAAAATTAAGCTTGAAAGAAGAGAAGTAAGAATAGGGTCTAGATGGTTATACTATAACCGTCTAGACTTTTTTTGAGAGGTTGTTTAAAAAGTCCGGTTTAGATAACTGTCGCATCTCATCGTTGCTTCGCCAGTCCGGTGCTCGAGTATTTCTACACTGCGCTCCTCCTGGCTTCAGCGCCTCAATCTGCTCGGTTCTCTAAATCCTCCTTTTTAAACGTGTATTTAGGAAGAAATAAAATTCTGGTCTATGTTTTCATTCTCGAAATATGTATTTTTAGGAATTCTATAACTTTTTCTATACAAATAGTCGGAAAAACGCTAGAATACATGGTAGACCATTTTTGTAATAGGAGTGTAGAGCTGAATGTTACATCAATTTTCACGTAATGAATTAGCCTTTGGTAAAGAAGGACTTGAAATATTAAAAAATAGTACAGTCGGTATTTTAGGAATTGGCGGCGTAGGTTCTTTTGCAGCTGAAGCGTTAGCGCGTTCTGGCGTAGGACGTCTCGTATTAGTTGATAAAGACGTTGTAGATATTACAAACGTAAACCGTCAAATTCACGCTTTAGTATCTACTGTAGGACGTTCAAAAGTAGAATTAATGAAAGAGCGTATCGCGGACATTAACCCAGAGTGTGAAGTAATTGGACTAGAAATGTTTTATACAGATGAAACATATGAAGAGTTCTTTAAGTACGGTTTAGACTTCGTAGTGGATGCATCTGATACGATTACGTTCAAAATTCATTTAATTAAACAATGTTTACGTCGTAAAATTAAAATTATCTCAAGTATGGGTGCAGCAAATAAAATGGACCCAACTCGTTTCCGTATTGCGGACATCTCTAAAACACATACAGATCCAATTGCGAAAGTCATTCGTACGAAGCTTCGTAAAGAGGGTATTAAAAAAGGTGTAAAAGTTGTCTTCTCTGACGAAAACCCAATCGTAATTCGTGAAGAAGTACGTAAAGAAATTGTACCAGACGAGAATGCAAAAATTCGTAAGGCGAAACTACCGCCTTCATCAAATGCATTCGTACCATCTGTGGCAGGCTTAATTATGGCAAGTCACGTTGTACGTGAACGCATTAAAAACGTAGAAGTGAAACGTGTAGGGCAAGAATAAAAGAAAAGCATATATCCATTTTGGATATATGCTTTTTTATATGTATTAAAGAAATATGAATATTTGCATCACTACTAGTTCAAATGTAAGTAAGGTTAGTAAGCAATAATCATATTTATCTGATTTATAGGCGGATGTCTTTTTTAGACTGTTAATGGTGAAAAGAGCTAAAGTTAGGACGAGAAGGCCAAGAGTTATTTTGAAGATTATTAATGAAATAGCAACCATCTCCCTTTAAAGGTATATGTTTATAATAACATTTTAGTAAAAAATATCTAATCTGTTGTAGGAGTTTCCTTGTATGACAAGGAGGAATGTTATTGTCAATCTTTGTCGTTAAATCGATATCCTTTATTGAATCGTTGATATATTGCAAGTTGTGATAGATAAATTTGAAAAATCGTTGATATATTGCAAGTTGTGATAGATAAATTTGAAAAATCGTTGATATATTGCAAGTTGTGATAGATATATTCGAAAAACCGTTAATATAATTTCATTTACCGATATCTATATATGGTTCACCGAAAACAAACAGGGATGTCACTCGGTTAAAAAAGTGACATCCCTGTTTTTAATTCTCTGCAGAATAAATAATATCTAAATTCCCATTTTGATCGGTTTTGAAAATTGGGGCAATTTGCTCTTCTTGCTCTTCGACTGAAACAAGTTTTCGAGCACGATCCATAATTCGAACAAGCATCGCGTAATCTTCTTCGATTGCTTGTTGTTTTTTTGTGAGTACTGCTAATTTCGTTTCAAGTTCATGATTCGTTTTTTGCAGAGAGGTGAGTTGAGCTTGTAATACATCATTTTCAGTTTGCAACTTTGCAAGTGAAGGATTGTTATGTTCTAAATTTTGTAAAAATGAAATGACATTTTGCATTGTAAGATCTTGTTTACTTGACGTAATATCTTCTGAAAAATCGGCGTCAATTACGAGTTGTTTCGTTTTCGTGAACCGATCTTTTTCTATATTAGCTTCAGAACGTTTTAATTCTTTACGTTGTTTTTTTGCAAGCTGCACCGCATCTTCGTAATTCGGTCTTACTTCAGCATTCCATCTAAAACCACAAGCTGCGGAAGTGCGGTTTAAAGCGTCGCCAACTTCATCAAACGCTTTTATTTGTGTACTTCCGCTGCGAATATGTCGCAAAACAGTTTCTGCTAAAAGGAGATCATCTTCTTTTGTCCATGCATCTTGACGTGTTTTCATAAGCGAAGCCTCCATAATGGTGACGTTTTCGTTTATGTTACCCTTTATTTTTCGTTTTATTCGAAGTTTGTAATCTTTCATAAACAGTAGAAAGTACTTGCTCAAATTTTCCTGTCGTTTTCGGTTTATAATATTGCTTGCTTTTTATTTTATCAGGTAAGTATTGTTGCCTTACCCAGCCGTTTGGATGGTCGTGCGGATATAAATATCCAATGCCTCTTCCAAGTGATTCTGCGCCTTTGTAATGACTATCTTTTAAATGGCTTGGAATGTCACCTGTTTGACCGTTGCGTAAATCGTGTAATGCAGCATCAAGTGCTTTATAAGCTGAATTTGATTTTGGTGATAAGCATAGCTCGATAACGGCATTTGCAAGTGGGATGCGTGCTTCTGGGAATCCAACTCGTTCAGCTGATTCAATTGCAGCTAGTGTACGTGGTCCAGCTTGTGGGCTAGCAAGTCCAATATCTTCATAAGCCATAATAAGAAGGCGTCTGCCAATGCTTTGTAAATCACCTGCTTCAATAAGGCGTGCTAAATAATGGAGTGCTGCATTTACATCACTTCCGCGCACTGATTTTTGAAATGCTGATAATACATCATAATGAGCATCGCCGCCTTTGTCGTGGACGAAGCTCTTCTTTTGTAAGCATTCTTCTGCAATCTCGAGTGTGATTTCAGCCGCTTGATCGTCTGTAGTAAAGCTAGATAATACAGCAAGCTCAAGTGCGTTATAAGCGGAACGCATATCACCACCAGAGGCGTTTGCAAAGTGATGTAGTGCTTCATCTGTTACCGTTACTGCATATTCTCCAAGGCCTTTTTCTTTATCTTCTAAAGCTCTTTTTAACCCAATTAAAATATCTTCTTCTGTTAGTGCGTGTAATTCGAAAATTTGACACCTGCTTCGAATAGCGGAGTTTATTGCATGGAATGGATTACTTGTCGTAGCACCAATTAAAGTAAGAAGTCCGCTTTCTAAGTGAGGTAATAGAAAGTCTTGCTTTGCTTTATCTAGACGGTGAACTTCATCTAAAATTAAAACGAGGTGTCGATGCATCTTCGCTTCTTGTACGACAACTTCCATATCTTTTTTATTGTGAGTAACAGCGTTCAATAGACGAAACGGGGTACCGGTACTTCCTGCAATTGCACTGGCAATGGATGTTTTTCCTGTACCTGGAGGACCGTATAAAATCATAGATTGAAAATGATTGGCTTGGACCATTCGCCATAAAATCTTTCCTTCACCAACTAAATGTTGTTGCCCAATAATTTCTTGAATATTTGTAGGGCGCATTCGATGTGCGAGTGGTTGTTTCATTTGGACCGTCTCCCTTAATATATAATCTCGTTCTATCGTATCATTTTTTTCTACGGAATTTGAAATAGGATGCTGTTTTATGGGAAAAATGAAGGGTAATATTTTCATTTTTCTTTCAATTGTAATAATTTCCGAGTTTTTCAATGTGATTTTATGTTATCATTTTGATACACAAGTTGAAATTTCTTATAATACTATATTATGCTATAATTTCATAGGATTTTAAATTGTGTTCTTTTTATAAATAAGATTATAACCAATAGAAGTGAAAATTTGAAAAGAGGTGCAAAATAGATGAAGATTTCAACAAAAGGCCGCTATGGCTTAACAATTATGATTGATCTTGCAAAAAAGTTTGGTGAAGGTCCGATTTCATTAAAATCAATTGCGCAGGCGCATGACTTATCCGAGCATTACTTAGAGCAATTAATTTCACCACTTCGTAACGCTCGTCTTGTAAAGAGTACGCGCGGGGCATACGGCGGATATGTATTATCTGATCAACCGGCTAACATTACAGCTGGGGATGTAATCCGTGTATTAGAGGGACCGATTAGTGTTGTAGAAATGATAGAAGAAGAAGAGCCAGCACAGCGCCAGTTATGGATGCGTGTTCGTGATGCGGTGCAAGAAGTGTTAGATAGTACAACGTTAGAAGATTTAGTACGTTATGAGGAAGAAAATCACGGGGGCTATATGTTTTACATTTAATTCCTTGTGAAACGATTTGGAAAGAAGGAGATTTAATGGAACGCATTTACTTAGATCATGCTGCGACATCTCCGACTCACCCAGAAGTGGTCGAAAAGATGATTCCATATATGACAGAAATATTCGGGAACCCGTCTAGTATTCACTTTTATGGACGTCAAACTCGTCACATAGTAGATGAGGCGAGACGAGTGTGTGCACGCAGCATTCATGCGAATCCGAATGAAATTATATTTACGAGCGGTGGTACAGAAGCTGATAATTTAGCGCTTATAGGTGTAGCACGTGCGAACCGCCATAAAGGTAACCACATAATAACGACGCAAATTGAACATCATGCGATTTTGCATACGTGCGAATTGTTAGAGCGTGAAGGGTTTGAAGTAACATATTTACCTGTCGATGAAACAGGGCGCATTCAAGCTTCTGACATACAAAAGGCATTAACAGAAGAGACGATTCTTGTATCTGTTATGTTTGGGAATAATGAAGTAGGGACAATGCAACCAATTGTGGAAATAGGAAAGCTGCTAAAAGATCATCAAGCTTATTTCCATACAGATGCGGTACAAGCTTACGGTTTAGTAGAAATTAATGTGAAAGAGTTTGGAATTGATTTATTATCAATTTCAGCTCATAAAATTAATGGGCCAAAAGGTGTAGGATTCTTATACGCTGGTGCAAATGTGAAATTTGAACCGTTATTAATAGGCGGAGAGCAAGAAAGAAAACGCCGTGCTGGTACGGAAAATGTGCCTAGTATTGCTGGGCTTCAGCATGCAATTCTTATAGCTGAAAAAACTCGTGAGCAAAAAAATGCCCAATATGAAGAGTTTAAAGATATAATGGTATCTGTCTTCAAAAATGAAGGCATTACTTTCGAGGTAAACGGAAACTTAGAACATCGCTTACCGCATGTACTTAATGTAAGTTTTACAGGAATGAACATTGAACCATTTCTTGTGAACTTAGACCTTGCTGGCATTGCAGTATCAAGCGGTTCTGCTTGTACAGCTGGTTCGATTGATCCATCACATGTATTAGTAGCGATGTTTGGAAAAGACTCCGATCAAATACGTTCATCCGTACGCTTTAGTTTTGGACTTGGAAATACGAAAGAGCAAATTGAAAAAGCGGCGTACGAAACAGTGAAAATCGTGAAGCGATTAACACAAAATTAGCATGGGAGGTGACATGATGAACAAACTACCTCACGAAACACGCGTTGTCATCGGAATGTCCGGTGGCGTCGATTCATCTGTAGCAGCACTTTTATTAAAAGAGCAAGGTTATGATGTAATCGGAATTTTTATGAAAAACTGGGATGATACAGATGAGAATGGTGTCTGCACAGCAACAGAAGATTACAATGATGTAATTGAAGTGTGTAACCAAATTGGTATTCCGTATTATGCAGTAAACTTTGAAAAACAATACTGGGATAAAGTATTTACGTACTTCTTAGATGAGTATCGAGCTGGTCGTACACCAAACCCAGATGTAATGTGTAATAAAGAAATTAAATTTAAAGCATTTTTAGAGCATGCAATTGCGCTTGGTGCGGATTATGTGGCAACAGGCCATTATGCACGCGTTGCTTATATGGACGGCGAATATAAAATGCTTCGCGGCGTTGATGACAATAAAGATCAAACATATTTCTTAAATCAATTAAGCCAAGAGCAATTATCAAAAACAATGTTCCCGTTAGGTGAATTAAAGAAACCGCAAATTCGTGAAATGGCGAAAGAAGCTGGCTTAGCGACAGCGGCGAAAAAAGATAGTACAGGTATTTGCTTCATTGGTGAGCGTAACTTTAAAGATTTCTTAAGTAACTACTTACCGGCACAACCAGGTGTAATGCAAACATTATCTGGTGAAGTGAAAGGGAAGCATGACGGTTTAATGTATTATACAATTGGACAACGTCATGGCCTTGGAATTGGTGGTAATGGTGATCCATGGTTTGCTGTTGGGAAAAATCTAAAAGAAAACATTTTATATGTTGATCAAGGATTCCATAACGAACTTCTATATGGTGATGAAGTTATTGCTACGAATGTAGGATGGGTAAGTAACAAAGAAAAAGAAACAGAATTTAAGTGCACGGCGAAATTCCGTTATCGTCAAGAAGACAATAAAGTAACGGTTCAAATCGTTGATGAAAATACAGTTCGTATTCTTTGTGATGAGCCAATTCGTGCAATTACACCAGGACAAGCAGTCGTTTTCTATGATGGAGATGAGTGCTTAGGCGGTGCTACAATTGATGAAGTATACCGTAGTGGTAAGAAATTGGATTATTTAGGATAAACGAGAAGCCTCTGCCGATTAGCGGTTAGAGGTTTCTTTTACATAAAGCGAATTTTCGTTCGCTTGGAAAATACATTCTTTGTTATAATTTGTTGTAGAGGTGAAGGACATGTCAAACAAACTTGAAACAGGTATTCAATATATGCAAGAAGGAAACTGGGAAGAAGCAGCTAAAAATTTTACAGAAGCAATCGAAGAAAATCCGAAAGATGCGCTTGGATACATTAATTTTGCAAATTTATTAGACGTATTAGGTGATAGCGAGCGAGCGATTTTATTTTATAAACGCGCACTAGAGTTAGATGATAAATCTGCAGCTGCCTATTATGGTTTAGGAAATGTATATTATGGCCAAGAGCAATTTACTGAGGCGAAAGCTGTATTTGAACAAGCAATGCAAGCTGGATTACAATCAGCTGATGTAACATTTATGTTAGGTATCACACATGTACAGCTTGGAAATGATCGTCTTGCACTACCATTCTTACAAAGAGCAACAGAATTAGATGAAAACGATGTAGAAGCTGTATTCCAGTGCGGACTTTGCTTCGCGCGATTAGAACATGTTCAAGAGGCGAAACCTTATTTTGAAAAGGTATTAGAAATGGATGAAGAGCATGCAGATGCGTATTACAATTTAGGTGTTGCGTACGTATTTGAGGAAAATAATGAGAAGGCTCTCGCTTTATTTAAGAAAGCAACTGAAATTCAGCCAGATCACTTTTTAGCGGGTAATGGCGTTCGTTTATTAGAGCAAGAAGCTGAATAAGATAAAAATATAGTTTAATGGGTAGTTATCCCTCATCTAAAAAGGTGGGGGATGTACTGCTCATTAAAGTGAAAATATCGGAAAGGAGAGGAAAGATGGGAAATCAACATGCAATGGATTTGTTTGAGGAAGAGAAAAAGTTTATAAAAGCGCAAGTTCTTCATACCATTTTCCACAACGAAGAAAACCTCTATTCCGTTGTCAGTATGAAAGTCATTGAAACGAATGAAACGTATGACGAAAAGAAAGTAATGATAAACGGTCATTTTCCCCGCATGCATGAAGATGAAGTGTTTACATTGACTGGTCATTTTAAGGACCATCCAAAGTATGGAAAACAATATATGGTTGAAACATTTAAAAAAGAATTGCCGCAAACAAAAGCAGGTATGGTGCAATATTTAGCGAGTGATTTATTTAAAGGGATAGGAAAGCGTACAGCTGAAAAAATTGTGGACCATCTCGGAGAACATGCTATTTCTAAAATTATGGATGACCCTGAGGCATTAAATGGTGTTGTTAATAAACAAAAGGCTCAGGAAATATATGAGACAATTGTTGAACATCAAGGATTAGAGAAAGTAATGAGCTTTTTAAATGGCTACGGTTTTGGAACGAAACTTTCTATTAAGATTTACCAGCAATATAAAGAGATGACATTAGAAGTGATTCGTAATAATCCGTATCAACTTATTGAAGAAGTGGACGGGATTGGTTTTGGAAGAGCGGATGATATAGGGCGTGCGTTAGGGATATCGGGTAATCATGACGACCGTGTACGAGCGGGATGTTTTTACACATTAGAGAATGTCTCATTACAACTTGGTCATGTTTATATGAGGAAAGATCAACTTGTAAGAGAAACGATGTCACTTTTAAACAATCAAGAAGGAAGAGTGACTGAGGAAGATATTATAGGTTGTATTGAAACGATGCAAAGTGAAGGGAAAGTCATCATAGAAGAAGAACGAGTGTATTTAGCGACGTTATTCTACTCTGAAAAAGGTGTTGTAAAGTCTATTCGCAGGCTTATGAATCAAGAAGAAACACCTTCATTTCCAGAAGCGGAAGTGTTAAAAACGTTAGGTGAAATTGAAGAACAACTGAACGTACAATATGCACCGTTTCAGCAAGAAGCAATTCAAACGGCACTTCATAAACCGATGATGTTATTGACAGGTGGACCAGGAACAGGGAAAACAACAGTTATTAAAGGGATTGTTGAAATGTATGCGTCACTTCACGGATTATCGTTAAATCCGAATGAATACAGTGATGATAATCCATTTCCAATACTATTAACAGCTCCAACAGGAAGAGCAGCGAAGCGGATGAGTGAATCGACAGGACTTCCAGCTTGCACAATTCACCGTTTACTTGGTTGGACGCCAGAAGGATCTTTCCAGCGTAATGAAACGGATCCTGTCCAAGGTAAGCTCCTTATTATCGATGAATTTTCAATGGTTGATATTTGGCTTGCAAATCAGCTATTTAAGTCGTTGCCGACGAATATTCAAGTTATCGTTGTAGGTGATGAAGATCAGTTGCCATCTGTAGGACCTGGACAAGTATTAAAAGATTTATTAAATGCAGGCGCAGTTCCGACAGTGAAGCTTACTGAAATTTATCGTCAAGCGGAAGGCTCATCAGTCATTCAACTTGCCCATGCGATAAAAAATGGAACTCTACCACCAGATTTAGCGCAAAACAAAAAAGATCGTTCGTTTATCAGCTGTACAGGGGCTCAAATTGTTGAGGTTGTGAAAAAAGTTTGCGAAAATGCTAAAACAAAAGGCTTTAGTGCAAGGGATGTTCAAGTATTAGCACCGATGTACCGCGGGCCTGCTGGTATTAATGTATTAAACGAAGCGCTGCAACAAGTATTTAATCCGAAGAGGGAAAAGAGTAAAGAAATTGCTTACGGTGATGTTGTGTACCGAAGAGGCGATAAAGTACTGCAACTCGTGAATCAGCCGGAGAGCCAAGTGTTTAATGGTGATATTGGGGAAATTGTTTCGGTGTTTTATGCGAAAGAGAACGTTGAGCAACAAGATATGATTATCGTTTCATTTGATGGAATTGAGGTAACGTATACGAAGCCCGATTTAAATCAAATTACGCATGCATATTGTTGTTCCATTCATAAATCACAAGGTAGTGAATTTCCGATTGTTATTATGCCAATCGTGAAAAGTTACAACCGTATGTTACGTCGTAATTTAATTTACACGGGTATTACAAGAAGTAAGAAGTTCCTTATTATTTGCGGGGAGGAAGCAGCTTTCCAATCTGGTGTAAATCGCCTTGATGATGCAATGCGTCAAACAACTTTAGCTAGTCGCTTGCAAGAATCACAAGGAGAAGTACAGATGGTCACAGTTAATGGCGAGGAAATGGACGTGGAAAACATTTCACCGTATGATTTCATGTAACAAGGTGAAATTATATAGTGAAACTTTCAAACGCATAGCGTTGAAAGGCTCCAGTAATGTATAAATGAATGCAGTTTGGACATAATGGCGAATAGAATCTGGGAGACTGTAAGGAGATGAAAGCCATATGTTCATTTGTCCAAATTGCAAAGGGAAAGACATTGGAAAAATAGGTGTCAACCAATTTTATTGCTGGAATTGTTATATCGAATTATCGGTTTCAAAGGGGAAAATCCATACACATCAAGTTGAGGAAGATGGTTCATTAAGCTCTCTTGATGATTTATTTGATGAGAATGAAAGAACGATCGGATAACGAAAAGGGGGATTTACTTTGAATCTACGCAATTCATTAATCGCATTAGGTGTTGGAGCTGCAGCATATCAATATGCTCGTAAACAAGATGTATTTTCAAAACGCAATATGAAAAAAGCACGTAAGATGATTAAGTCTTACTTATAATCATTTCGATAAATTGAAAAACTCCCTTGTAGACAAGGGAGTTTTTTTATGCACCCATATGCAAATAAAAAAGTCCGATCTCTGAGAAAAGATAAGATAGACCGTAGCAGCCAACGCCAAGTATTCCATACTGCCATAATTGCTTCGCTTTTTCTTTACGTGAGGAATGAATAAAGAACCCCTTCCAAATACCGAACCCGATACAAATCCATTCAAGAATCATAAAAAGTGCTGATAATCCAAGCATAAATAAAACCATAATTAGCCCTCCTGATTATATTAATTCATGCTGTATTCTCAGGGGTGGTTGTCCTTGTTATGTTATTTATATGTACGTCTTTAAAAAACAGTATGGTCCGTATGAAAAGATTTTAAAAGTTTCGCACATAACCTACCCCATTTATTTTCAAAATAAAGGTGGAGGAGGTTTTTCATGTGAAGAATCTTAAAATCATTTGGATATATCGTTTAGGATTATTGTTACTTGTTTTTCTTTGTCTGCTCGTCTTTTTAAAAATTAAGCCGCTATGGGCACCGATTATTTTTGTATTTAAAGTAGCAATCACGCCGTTTCTTATCGCGTGTTTTATTGCGTATTTATTGCACCCTTTAATTGAAAAAATTCATAAGGAAGGGATGCCTCGTACACTTGCCATTTTGCTCATTTATATCCTTTTCTTTGGCGGAATTGGTTATGGGATTTATAAAGGAACACCAGTCGTTATTAAACAGTTACAAGAGATTAATGAACAATTTCCCCAGTTTACAAAGATGTACGATTCGTGGATGGATGGCGTTACAGAACAAACAGCGAATTTCCCTTCGTTCATTCATGAAAAGGTGAAACAACTTTTTGTGGGTGTGGAAACGAAGATTCAAGCGCTTTTAAATAAAGTGATGAGTACAGCTCGTGGTGTACTCGATTCATTGCTCATTATTTTCTTAATACCGTTCATTGTATTTTACATATTAAAAGATTATGGTGAGTTTTATCATATCTTTTGGAAACTAGTCCCAAGTAAATGGCGAGGTACGGGGCAAATGCTTGCGAAAGAAATTGATAAGTCACTTGGAAGCTATATTCGAGGACAGTTATTTGTTTGTTTAGTATTAGGGGGAGTATCAGCTCTTTCTTTTTGGTTTATCGGTATGAAATATCCATTATTGCTTGGCATTATTATTGGGGTAACGGATATAATCCCATACTTCGGTCCTATTTTAGGAGCGATCCCGACGTTAATGATTGCAGCAACAGTATCAACGAGTTTACTTATTAAGGCGGGGATCACGATTGCGATTTTGCAATTTGTGGAGAGTAACATTTTATCGCCTTACATCGTTGGTAAGTCACTTCGTATGCATCCCGTTATTATTATGCTTGCCTTACTAGTTGGGGGAGAGGTAGCTGGGATTGTAGGATTGCTAATATCGGTTCCGATTTTAGCAGTTATTCGCACTGTCATTGTTCATGTGAGACCGCTCTTGAAAAAAGAAGATGTGTAAGTATAGAAGCCCTCTATGTAAGAAATAGAGGGCTAATCATATATTTATTTAGAAAGTTGCTCGTGTATTTTTTGAACGAGGGAGCTCACATCATTTGTTTGAATATGTTTTATTTTTTTCCATTCGTTATCATACATAAATATAATTTGATTGTTGAAAAGACGCTTTTGTTCTTTTAGATTAGAAATTTTTGCGAAAGAGTACTCTTCAAATATTGGATTCTTACTTACATCTGGCCCATAAAAGAATAGTCTTTTGTTCGTTAAAATTAGCAATCCTGGCCTTGCGACGGAACGATAAATAAATATGTCTAATGAACATGCTGCGTAAAATAATATCGTTTCGTCAGTCGCTAATATGTTTTTAGCTTTGCTAAGTAAGGTTGTCATTGTGATCGCTCCTTTATTTTATTAACAATAATTTAATTATAGCAAAAAAAGTAATATTTAGAAATTTTTATAAATCATTCTTGTAAGGAGATTCCGATTTGTTAATAAACGCATAATATATGAAAAGGCTGTTAAGAATGAATAGTAGAATACCTATGATTAATAAGCAATTAATACAATATAAATGATTATCTACATTGACAAACTTAAGAGAATTCTATTATATTTAGTCATATAATACATTAAATCAATGACGGAACAAGTACGTTACAGTCCATTTATAGAGAGAAGCTTCCATATGGCTGAAAGAAGCTTTAGATGAAGGGTAACAGAAAGCTAATCCTGAGAGCAGCTAATCACTGCCGTCTTGCCACGTTACGGCACCATGAGGTGATGAATTGATTGTTATTGTAATCAATTCATAATTAGGGTGGTATCGCGAGTTAACTCTCGTCCCTTTTATAGGGACGGGAGTTTTTTATATTTAAGGAGGAAAATACAATGAAACAACTAACAGGCGCACAAATTCGTCAAATGTTTTTAGACTTTTTCCAAGAAAAAGGACATGCAGTAGAACCTAGTGCATCACTAGTTCCACATGAAGATCCATCTCTTTTATGGATTAATAGTGGTGTAGCTACATTAAAAAAATATTTTGATGGACGTGTAATCCCACAAAATCCACGTATTACAAATGCTCAAAAATCAATTCGTACAAACGATATTGAAAACGTAGGGAAAACAGCTCGTCACCATACATTCTTTGAAATGTTAGGAAACTTCTCAATTGGTGATTACTTCAAAGAAGAAGCAATTACATGGGCTTGGGAATTCTTAACGAGCGACAAATGGATCGGATTCGATAAAGAATTACTATCAGTTACAATCCATCCAGAAGATGAAGAAGCATTCACAATTTGGAATGAGAAAATGGGCGTTCCCAAAGAGCGTATTATTCGCTTAGAAGAAAACTTCTGGGATATCGGTGAAGGACCAAGTGGACCGAATACAGAGATTTTCTATGACCGCGGAGAAGCTTACGGTAATGACTTTAGTGACCCAGAATTATATCCAGGCGGAGAAAACGAGCGTTACTTAGAAGTATGGAACCTTGTATTCTCTCAATTTAACCATAATCCAGACGGTTCATATACACCACTTCCTAAGAAAAACATTGATACAGGGATGGGGCTAGAGCGTATGACATCTATCGTTCAAGATGTGCCTACGAACTTTGATACAGACCTATTCATGCCGATGATTGGTGCAACAGAAACAATTTCTGGTGAAAAATATCGTAATGGCGATTTAGAAAAAGATATGGCATTCAAAGTAATTGCTGACCATATCCGTACAGTAACATTCGCTGTTGGTGACGGTGCTCTTCCATCTAACGAAGGCCGTGGTTATGTATTACGTCGTTTATTACGCCGCGCTGTTCGTTATTCGAAGAAATTAAACATCAATCGTCCATTTATGTTTGAATTAGTACCGGTTGTTGGAGAAGTAATGAAAGACTTCTATCCAGAAGTACTTGAAAAGAAAGATTTCATTGCGAAAGTTGTGAAGAACGAAGAAGAGCGTTTCCATGAAACACTTCATGATGGTGAAGCGATTTTAGCTGAAGTAATTGCAAAAGCAAAAGAAGAAAAAACAACTGTTATTTCTGGAGTAGATGCGTTCCGTCTGTATGACACATACGGTTTCCCAATTGAATTAACAGAAGAATATGCAGAAGAAGCTGGCATGACAGTTGATCATGAAGGTTTTGAAAATGAAATGGAAAAACAACGTGAGCGTGCACGTGCTGCTCGTCAAGACGTTGATTCTATGCAAGTTCAAGGTGGTGTCCTTGGAGAAATTAAAGTAGCGAGCGAATTCGTTGGTTACGGTACAGTTGCAACAGAAAGTGACGTTGTTGCACTTGTGAAAAACGGCGAATACACAGACAGCTTACAAGCTGGTGAAGAAGGACAATTAATGCTTGATGTAACACCATTCTATGCTGAGAGCGGTGGACAAATTGCAGACCGTGGTTACCTTCTTGCAGATGGTGTGAAAGTTCTTGTAAAAGACGTACAAAAAGCACCAAACGGCCAAAACTTGCATAAAGTTGTTGTTGAAGAAGGTACATTAACGAAAGATGCGGCTGTAAAAGCTATTATCGATACGAAAAACCGTAGTAGCGTTGTAAAAAATCATACAGCAACTCACTTACTACACCAAGCATTAAAAGACGTACTTGGAACACACGTTAACCAAGCAGGTTCTCTTGTAACTTCTGAACGTCTACGTTTTGACTTCTCTCACTTCGGTCAAGTACAAGCTGACGAATTAGAAAAAATTGAGCGTATGGTAAACGAAAAAATTTGGGAAAGTATTGATGTTGAGATTTCTCAAAAAGCAATCGAAGAAGCGAAAGAAATGGGCGCAATGGCATTATTCGGTGAAAAATACGGAGATGTTGTACGCGTTGTACAAGTTGGCGATTACAGCTTAGAGCTTTGTGGTGGTTGTCACGTTGATAATACAGCTTCTATCGGTATTTTCAAAATCGTTGCTGAGTCTGGTATCGGTGCAGGAACTCGTCGTATTGAAGCAGTAACTGGTAAGTCTGCATACGAATTAATGAACGATCAAGTAGGTTTATTAAAAGAAGCAGCAGGAAAAATGAAAACAAATCCGAAAGATATTTTAACAAGAGTTGATGGTCTATTTGCTGAAGTGAAACAACTGCAAAAAGAAAATGAATCTCTTGCTGCGAAATTAAGCAATATCGAAGCTGGAAACTTAACTGATTCTGTAATGACAGTTGATGGTGTGAATGTATTAGCAGCGAAAGTAAATGTTGCAGATATGAATAACTTACGTACGATGATGGATGATCTGAAAAATAAATTAGAGTCAGCAGTTGTTGTATTAGCGTCTGTTAATGACGATAAAGTAAACATCCTAGCAGGTGTAACGAAAGACTTAATTAGCCAAGGTTACCATGCTGGTAAACTTGTGAAAGAAGTAGCTTCTCGTTGCGGTGGCGGCGGTGGCGGCCGTCCTGATATGGCACAAGCAGGCGGTAAAAACCCAGCTCAAGTCGAAGAAGCTTTAGCATTTGTACAAGAGTACGTTAAATCTGTTTCAAAATAAAGAGATAGTAGTGTACAATGGTAGGGAGAGGAGAAGTTCTTCTCCCTATACTTACTATATAAGTGAGGTGCTTGAAATGGACGGTTTTGATAAAACAATGAAGTTTAGCATTCAAGATGAAAAACAGAGTGTCCATGTAAATGATGTACTTTTAACTGTGTATGATGCACTTCAAGAAAAAGGCTATAATCCGATTAACCAAATCGTCGGTTATTTATTAAGTGGAGACCCAGCATACATACCTCGCCATAAAGATGCACGTAGCATCATTCGCAAGCTTGAACGTGATGAGTTAATTGAAGAGCTTGTGAAGTCTTACTTGAAACATCATCGTGAGGAGTAGTTTATGCGGATATTAGGTTTAGATGTAGGTACAAAAACAGTCGGAGTTGCAATTAGCGACGAAATGGGCTGGACAGCACAAGGATTAGAAACAATTAAGATTAACGAAGAACGAGGTCACTTTGGTTTTGATCGTATTTCTGAGTTAGTAAAGCAGTACAATGTGGACAAAATAGTAGTAGGTTTACCTAAAAATATGAATGGTACAATTGGCCCACGTGGCGAAGCGTGCCAACAATTTGCAGAAAACCTACGAGAGCTGTTACAATTAGACGTTGTAATGTGGGACGAGCGTTTGTCAACAATGGCAGCGGAACGTCTACTCATTTCAGCTGATGTAAGTCGTAAGAAGCGAAAACAAGTAATCGATAAGATGGCTGCAGTCGTAATCTTACAAGGATTTTTAGATAGAAAATAAGAGGTGACCAAAATGGAAGAACGTCAAATTACAATTGTAGACGAAAAAGGTAACGAACATTTATGTGAAATTATTTTCACTTTTGATGCTGACAAATTTGGTAAAAAATCATACGTAATCTTCTCTCCAATCGGTGAAGTAGATGAAGATGGAGACCCAATTTATGATGCAATGGCTTATGAGCAAAATGAAGAAGAGGGCGGAGTTTTACTTCCAATCGAATCAGAAGAAGAGTGGGAAATGGTACAAGAAACGTTTAACACTATTGCTGATGAGCAAGAAGCTGAATAATAAGTACTGAAAAGATGGACGACATACAGTCCATCTTTTTTTGTATTTATATGTAAAATGAAAGATTTTTTGTCGAAACTGTGTAAGTCTTTGTAGTATAATGAGACGGATTGTAGAAAAATAAAGTGTCAATTAAAAAAGATAAGTGAATTTGTTGCGTTTTTACATCGTGCTGTATAGAAAGGTGTACATACGGTCTACAATTAAGTAAGGAGGAAATGTTTTGATAGAGAATCAAGTGAAAAAGAAGCGTAGACGCATCTTTTTATTTTCGATTATTGCACTGCTTTTAGTTTGTGGTTCAGTCTATGCGTATATTTCATCCGCATTAGGACCAGTTGATAGCGGGAATAAAAAAGAGATTGAAGTAGAAATTCCGAAAGGATCATCTACAAGTAAAATTGGAGAAATTTTAGAAGAAAAAGGCGCTGTAAAAAACGGTACAGTTTTTAGTTTTTATACAAAGGCTAAATCGAAAAGTTTACAAGCAGGTACATATTTATTAAATCCTTCAATGAATGCTGAAGATGTGATCGAACAAATGTCAGCTGGCAACGTGCATCGTCCAGCTCTTTATAAAGTGACGATTAAAGAAGGGGCGCAAGTAACTGAAATTGCAGAAACGATTGCGACAGAACTAAAGTGGAATAAAGATGATGTTACGCGTCAATTAAACGATAAAGCATTTATTCAAAAAATGCAGCAAAAGTATCCGAAGTTATTAACGGATAAAATCTTTGATAGTAATATTAAATATCCATTAGAAGGTTATTTATATCCTGCAACGTATTCGTTTTATAAGAAAGATACAACGTTAGAAGAAATTGTAATTCCAATGCTTGAGAAAACAAATGCAATCATTGTTCAAAATGAGGCGAAAATGAAAGCGAAGAATTGGGATGTTCATCAGCTTTTAACATTATCTTCACTTATTGAAGAAGAGGCAACTGGTTTTACAGATCGTCAAAAGATCTCTAGTGTCTTTTATAATCGTTTAGCAAAAGGTATGCCGCTTCAAACGGATCCAACGGTATTATATGCACTTGGAAAGCATAAACAACGTGTATTATACGAAGATTTAAAGGTCAACTCACCGTACAATACGTATGTTGTAAAAGGATTGCCGGTAGGGCCGATCGCAAACTCTGGTAAACATTCAGTAGAAGCTGCGTTAGAACCTGCGCAAACAGATTATTATTATTTCTTAGCTGCACCAAGTGGTGAAGTGTACTATGCGAAAACATTAGAAGAGCATAATGCATTAAAGCAAAAATACATTACGAAAAAACAGTGAAATGGGGAGGGATAGCGAAAAAAGTCGCACATCCCTCTTTTTTGTGGTAAAATATATCGGGTTAAAAACTGGCAGAAGAATCGTTTTTAATATCAAAACGGGACGTACAAGCTAAGGATAAAGCTGGCTTGTATTTTTATTGCATTCTATGTGTGAAAAGACGTCATAGAGGCACTTCTCCATGTAAATAAGGAGGACCATTTATGGAGGATGCAGTTAACGAGTACCTATTATCATTTATTGATCCGAAAGATAAATTAATTCTTGAAATGGAAGAATATGCAACAGAAAATCATGTGCCGATTATGGATCGACTTGGAATGGAATTTATGCTGCAATTTTTACGTTTAATTGGACCGAAAAGCATTTTAGAACTTGGAACAGCAATCGGTTATTCTAGTATTCGTATGATGCAAGCTATTCCAAATTCACGTATTGTGACAGTTGAGCGCAATCGTGAGAGATATGAAAAAGCACTTGAATATATAGAACGTTCCCCAGTAACAGATCGTATTTCAGTTATTTACGGTGATGCGTTAGAGACAGGTGAACAAGTAAAAGAACACGGGACATTTGACGTTATTTTTATTGATGCAGCAAAAGGACAGTATCGTCGCTTTTTTGACTTATATGAACCGTTATTAAATCCTGGTGGAGTAATTATTTCAGATAATGTTATGTACCACGGTCTTGTAACGACAAAAGAGAAAATTGAAAACAGACGTACACGTGGTTTAATCCGTCGTATTAAGACGTACAATGAGTGGCTTATGAATCATGAAGGATATGATACAACGATTTTCCCAATTGGTGATGGAGTAGCTGTTAGTAAAAAGAGAGGGTGACCAAGGTATGAAGAAACCTGAATTGTTAGTAACGCCAAGAGCGGTGGCGGATATCGAACCTCTTGCGAAAGCAGGAGCAGATGCGGTAATGATCGGTGAGCAAAAGTTTGGTTTACGTTTAGCAGGGGAGTTTTCACGTGAAGATGTAAAACAAACTATGAAGATTGCACATGAAAATGGTGTGAAAGTATACGTAGCCATGAACGCTATGTTCCACAACGATAAAGTAGAAGAATTAACAGATTACGTTTCATTTTTAAACGAAGTAAATGTAGATGCAATTGTTTTCGGAGATCCAGCGGTATTAATGGCTGTTCGCGAAGTAGCACCAAATATGCAGTTGCACTGGAATACAGAAACGACAGCAACAAACTGGTTCACTTGTAACTACTGGGGACAAAGAGGAGCGAAGCGTGCTGTATTAGCTCGTGAGCTGAGCTTAGATGAAATTGTTGATTTAAAAGAAAATGCTGAAGTGGAACTAGAAGTACAAATTCACGGTATGACTTGTATGTTCCAATCGAAGCGTTCATTAGTAGGAAACTACTTTGAGTATCAAGGACGTAATCTTGACATTGAAAAGAAAAAATATGAAGAGAATATGTTCTTATATGACCCAGAGCGTAACAATAAATATCCAATTTATGAAGATGAAAATGGTACTCACATTATGAGTCCGAACGATATTTGTTTCATCGATGAATTAGAGGAACTAATCGAAGCTGAAGTTGATAGCTTAAAAATCGACGGTGTACTAAAAAGCTCTGAATACATTATTGAAGTAACGAAGAAATATCGTCAAGCGATTGATTTATGCGTAGAAGATCGTGATGCATATTATGACGTGAAAGATGATCTATATAAAGAAATAGAAGAAATGCAACCAGTAAATCGTCCGTTAGATACAGGATTCTTCTTTAAAGAAACGGTTTACTAAACGAGGAGGGTGTAGGAAATGACTGTACAAGAAATTTCACGAGTGATCGATGGCAAACGTGTTATTGTGAAGAAACCTGAACTGTTAATCCCTGCGGGTAACTTAGAAAAATTAAAAGTAGCTATCCATTACGGGGCAGATGCTGTATATTTAGGTGGACAAGAATTTGGTCTTCGTTCGAATGCAGGTAACTTTACGCTAGAAGAAATGGCAGAAGGCGTTGAGTTTGCAAAGAAGTATGGAGCAAAAATATACGTAACAACAAATATCTTTGCACATAATGAAAATATGGACGGGCTAGAGGAATATTTAAAAGGGATTGAAAAAGCTGGCGTAACGGGAATTATCGTTGCTGATCCGCTTATCATTGAGACTTGTAAACGCGTAGCGCCTTCTGTTGAGGTGCATTTAAGCACACAGCAATCACTATCCAACTGGAAAGCAGCACAGTATTGGAAAGAAGAAGGTTTACATCGTCTTGTATTAGCTCGTGAAGCAAGCTATGAAGAAATGAAAGAAATTAAAGAAAAAGTGGATATTGAAATTGAAGCATTCGTACATGGTGCAATGTGTATCGCATATTCAGGAAGATGCACATTAAGTAACCATATGACAGCGCGTGATTCTAATCGTGGTGGTTGTTGCCAATCTTGCCGCTGGGATTATGATTTAGTTCAAACAGTATCACAACATAAAGATGCAAAAGAGCTTCCTCTATTCCAAGAAGGAGATGCTCACTTTGCGATGAGTCCAAAAGATTTAAATTTAATTTTATCCATTCCGAAAATGATTGAAATCGGAATCGATAGCTTAAAGGTAGAAGGACGTATGAAATCAATCCATTACGTAGCGACTGTAGCAACTGTATATCGTAAAGTAATTGATGCTTATTGTGCGGATCCAGATAACTTTGAGTTTAAACAAGAATGGTTAGATGAGCTTGATAAATGTGCAAATCGTGATACAGCTCCTGCATTCTTTGAAGGGGTTCCAGGACATCAAGAGCAAATGTTTGGAAATCATAGTAAGAAAACAACGTATGATTTTGCTGGTTTAGTGTTAGATTATAATGAAGAAACGGGCATCGTAACGATTGAGCAACGTAATCATTTCAAACCAGGACATGAAGTGGAGTTCTTTGGACCAGAAATAGAAAACTTTACGCAAACGGTGGAGAAAATTTGGGATGAGGATGGAAACGAATTAGATGCAGCGAGACATCCGTTGCAAATCGTGAAATTCAAAGTGGATCAACGAGTGTATGTGAATAATATGATGCGCAAAAGCATACTTCAATAAGAAAGAGTGATAGTCGAATGGGGACGAATAAGCCTGTTGTAATTGGAATTGCTGGTGGTTCGGGATCAGGTAAAACGAGTGTAACGAAAGCGATTTTTGACCATTTTAAAGGTCATTCTATTTTAATCTTAGAGCAAGATTATTATTACAAAGATCAAAGCCATTTACCAATGGAAGAGCGTTTAAAAACAAATTATGATCATCCGCTTGCGTTTGATAATGATCTGTTAATTGAACATTTGCAGCAGTTGCTTGCATATGAGCAAATTGATAAGCCTGTATATGACTATACATTGCATACGCGTTCAGAAGAAATTATTCCAGTTGAGCCGAAAGATGTAATTATTTTAGAAGGAATTCTTATTTTAGAAGACCCACGTCTTTGCGAGTTAATGGACATTAAATTATTCGTTGATACGGATGCTGACCTTCGTATTCTGCGCCGCATGCAGCGTGATATTAAAGAGCGCGGTCGTACGATGGATTCAGTTATTGATCAGTACGTAAATGTTGTACGTCCAATGCACAATCAATTTATTGAGCCTTCTAAGAAATTTGCGGATATTATTATCCCTGAAGGTGGACAAAACCACGTTGCAATTGATATTATGGTGACAAAAATTGCAACAATTCTTGAACAAAAAGTAAATTTGTAATAGCATAGTAAAAGATATACGGTAGGAAGGGATTTTTTCCCTTCTTATCGAATACAATGAAACATGCAACCTCATCTATATATAGGTGAGGGCATATTTATATCAACTTTCCATACATATCTTCTTTATATAAAGAAGAATTGGAAATACGGGGTTGTATGTGACAACTCCGCTAGTGCAAGGGTACTAGAAACCTCCGCTAACAATGGAAGCGGAGGAGTTTTCATATGGAACTCCTCTTTTTTTCAGGGGATTGGTATATAAAAGGAGTGGAAAATATGTCAACAGAAAAAACATACCCTATGACGCAAGAGGGTAAGCAAAAACTAGAGAACGAACTTGAGCAATTAAAAACAGTAAGACGTAAAGAAGTAGTAGAACGTATTAAAATCGCACGTAGCTTCGGGGACCTTTCTGAGAACTCTGAGTACGATGCAGCGAAAGATGAGCAAGCGTTCGTAGAAGGACGTATTACACAATTAGAAAATATGATTCGTAACGCAGTTATCATTAAAGATACTGGCGAAGTATCTACTGTTGTTACATTAGGTAAAACAGTAACATTTAAAGAATTACCAAACGGAGATGAAGAAGCGTATACAATCGTAGGTAGCGCGGAAGCTGATCCATTCGAAGGAAGAATTTCTAACGATTCTCCAATCGCAAAAAGCTTATTAGGTAAGCAAATTGGTGAGAAAGTAACAATCCAAACACCAGGCGGAGAAATGCAAGTAGAGATTGTCTCTGTAAAATAAAAAAAAGATTCTCCTATCGGGAGAATCTTTTTTTTCTGTAGAATGAAAAAAATTGTGTAAACCTTAGAGTGATTCGACAAAAAATGTCAAAAAAACACTTTAAGCTTTGATATCATAATTAGAGACCATAGGTTTTAAAAGGGAAAAGGGGCTAATTATGAAACATAAAATCTTTACAGGATTGGTTTGTAGTATCTCCATATTAGGACTTGCTGCATGCGGAACGAATGAAGAAACTACATCATCAAAGGGAGAAAAAGTAAAGCAAGAAGAAAAAAAGGATATTAAAGCAACTGAGAGTTCAAAAGCCTTAGAAAATCCACAAGATAAAAAGGAATTTAATGATTTTGATGTAGCGTATCAATTAGCAATTGTCATGAAAATATTTCAAGATGTAACGATTAAGTATGATTACGCAATTGGGAATCCAGATTATTTATTGCGAGATTCGATGGATCAAAAAACAATAGATGATATGAAGAATATGTTACAAGAACAGGCGAAGAATAATGATAAAATTTTAAAAGATGAAGTGAATCAAGCATATACATATTTAAAACAATCGAAAGTAAGTAATAAAGATGATATTCAAAAAATAATAGATGCACAAAATAATTATTTACATATTGTAGATAAGATGATTACTTGTATTGATTCTGTAACAGTTGAGAATGCAAAAGAAAAAAGAAATGAAATGGATAATTTCAGTAAGGACTATTTAAAAGTAGCGGCTAATGTAACAACTACTGTAATTGAAGTTGCTAAAAACACTGGAGTGAATGAAACTGAATTTAAATCGCTTCTTACGAAATTTTTAGAGAAGCCAAAAAAACAATAATAGCTTTATATAATATCTATTTTTGTTTTGGAGCTTGTATAAATAAAATAGTACCTCGTCTAAACTACAATAGACGAGGTGTTTTTTTATGAAAATAAAACGGAGAATTACAATTGTTTTAATTTGTTTTATGAGCGTTATGTTTGTATTGCTTTGTCGTTTAATCCAAATTCAAATTATAGATACAGAATCATTTACTGATCGCAAAATAAATTTAATTGAAAAAAGTGTTACGCAACGCACACAATCCATTACAGTAGACGATGGACGTGGGCAGTTTATAGATCGTAATGGTAAAGAAATAGGTGAGGAAAAATATCCTGTTTTAATTATTTTTCCATTTTTACAAATAAAAAATGACATGTTAGAGAAAATCGCGCATATCATTGGTGTGTCGAGACAAGAGATTAGAAGACAAATGAAAAATAACAAAAATGCATTTACCCTACAAGGAGAAACTGCTCCATTTCGAGTGACACGAGAGCAGATGGAGAAGGTAAATGAATTACATGTATTAGGTATTGTAGCAGCTGAAGTGCGATTAAAACAAACTGGAGAAATCAGTCATTTAATTGGTGATGTAGGGGAGAACGAAAGGGAGTTTCAAAAGCGATATGGAGAATTGAAAAAAATTTCAAAACAAACGCCGATAGGTATTTCAGGATTACAGCAATCATTTGATGAATTTCTATTGACTGATGGAGAGGCAAAAGTATTATATCAAGTAGATCGGCAAGGAGAACCAATTTTCGGAAAGCAAGCGAAATACACTTCACCAGGAAATCCGTTTTATCCAGTTAGGGTTCAAACTACTTTACATAAAGAGTTGCAGCAAAAAGCAGAAGAAGTGATTGAAGCAAATGAAATAAAGAAGGGGGGATTAGTATTACTTGATGTAAAGACAAATGAAATATTAGCGATGGTTAGTAAGCCGTCTTTACAAGTAAGGGATGAGAATTTATATAAAACTACACTTGAAAATCAAATGTTAACGCCACATTTTCCAGGCTCTGTTTTTAAAACAGTAGTTGCAGCTGCAGTCATTGATCAAAAAGTAAATTTGTTTAATCGGACATTTAACTGTAATAAAGATTTATATGGTGAAAACGACCCGCAAGTTAGGATGGGTACACTTAACTTTAAAGAGAGCTTTGCTAGGAGCTGTAACAGGACATTTTCCGAGTTAGGTAACGAGCTATTACAAAAGGATAGGACGGTGTTAGAAACATACGTAGCAGCTCTAGGAGCAAATGAAAAGGTTGGATGGAAAGGTTCTGTATTTCATACACCTCATTTTGAGCAAATGTCAGAAGAGAAAGGCACTACTATTTGGGGAAATGAAGAAAATAAAAGTAATAAAAAAGCGGTAGAACAAACAGCGATTGGACAGAAAGATGTACGTATATCACCTCTAGCAATTGCCAATATGATGGCGACGATTGCGAGGAATGGAGAAAAGATGGAAGTGAAAGCTGTTGAAAAAATAGTATATAAAAATGGAGCGGATTTTTTTACATTTGAGAGCCATACGTTAAATGGAAAACAGCTTTCGTATGAAACAGTGAAAACATTACAAGAGTTATTAAGAGGCGTTGTAACAAGGGAGAAAGGAACAGGAACGGCATTCCGTTCGTTGCCACTAAGTGTCGCTGGAAAATCCGGGACAGCGCAAACGGGGAAAGGGACGAGGGTGAATCGCTGGTTTGCAGGTTATTTTCCGTATGAGAATCCAAGATATGCTTTAGTTGTTGTTGATCTAGAGACTGATAGCAAAGTGAATAAAGTTACACCTATTTTTAAAGATATGGTGGGAGCAATCTATCAATTGGAGAATGAAAAGTAATCTTGCAATTTATAGTGAAATGTCTTCATTTCATGAAAATATCATTGTAAATGTTCAACCTTTCTAGATTTAATGTTACAATAGCAATTAGGAAAAACTGCATGGAGGTTTGGAGAATGGCAGGAGGATCAAGATTCCAACAGAAACAACAAAAACGTCGTCAAAACGGTGTTTTAAATATTGCAATCGCTATTGTATTACTATTAGTAGCTATTGTAGCATATCAATTGTTCGTTCCTAGTACGAAAGAGCAAGCATCTTCTACTGATAAGAAAGTCTCTCAACAAACAACAAAGAATGAGAAAGCTGGAAAATCAGAAGATAAAGAATCTGCTAAGAAAAAAGAAAAAGAACAAGAGCAAGCAGAAGCTAAGAAAAAAGCTGAAGAAGAGAAGCTAAAGGCTGAAGAAGAACAGAAAAAAGCTGAAGAAGAAGCGAAAGCTAACGAGAAAGTATCAGCTGAAAAAACTGTATCTAAGGCAAAAGAGGCTTACACAAAACCTTCTTGGAAAGCTGTAGGAACAGAACAAGGTTCATCACCGGCGATGACGTTTAAACAAGGGTCATCAGATTGGAATGAGATGCAAAGTGCAATTGCTGCAGGTGTTGAGATACCGAAAGAGCAATTAGTATTCCATTTTGTTGGAAGAGACAAAACTGGAAAGAGTAAAGCTTATGGTGATGTTCAAGATAAGCAAAGTGGGAAAAGATATTACGTAAATATTGATTGGGTAGACAATGAGGGCTGGAAACCAGTACTTGTTCAAACTCTAAACTAAAAAAGAGAAGCTCCTTAGGAGCTTCTCTTTTTTGTTAACGCAATTTCTTTAATTTAAAATGAACAACCGCGCTATAATACGGTCTTTTGCTTTCAGGATCCATAACCATTTGATGAGAGATGTGATGAACTTCAAGCATAAGTGCTTTATTATTATCAATTTGTTCACTAATTTTTCGTTCTAAAGAAGCTAAGTCTCCCGCTTCAAAAAACTCTACTTTATCTTCTAACATTTCAAAGGTAAATGACATGAAGACGGCCCCTCTCCTATGTAATCAACTATAGTGTAACAAAGAAAAGAAGGAAATACCATGTACATTTCAATTGACATTTTTAGAAAGAGGGAATATCATACTGATAAAACCGATAAGAAAAAGGGGGATTTTTATGGGTACAGAATTTAATGGTTTATTTGATGAGTGGGCTCATACGTACGACTCATTTGTACAAGGCGAAGATATACAATATAAAGAAGTTTTCGCCCATTATGAGGACATTCTAGAGGATGTAGTTAACAAGTCATTTGGTAATGTATTAGAATTTGGTGTCGGTACAGGTAATTTAACAAATAAATTATTACTTGCTGGCCGCACAGTTTACGGTATAGAACCGTCGCGTGAAATGCGCATGATTGCAAAAGAGAAATTGCCAAAAGAATTTTCAATTACAGAGGGTGATTTTCTTTCGTTTGAAGTTCCAAATTCAATTGATACCATTGTAAGCACCTATGCATTTCATCATTTAACAGATGATGAAAAAAATGTAGCAATTGCGAAGTATAGTCAATTGCTAAACAAAGGTGGTAAAATAGTGTTTGCTGATACGATATTTGCAGATCAAGATGCATATGATAAAACTGTTGAAACAGCAAAAGAAAGAGGTTTCCACCAGTTAGCAAACGATTTGCAAACGGAATACTATACACGTATTCCAGTTATGCAGACTATTTTTGAAAACAATGGCTTCCATGTAACGTTCACGAGATTAAATCATTTCGTTTGGGTAATGGAGGCAACTAAGCAATAGAAAGAGGGATTAGATTGAGAATTGCTGTAATTGGAGCAATGGAAGAAGAAGTACGTATTTTACGTGACAAATTAGAACAAGCAGAGACAGAAACGGTTGCAGGTTGTGAATTTACGAAAGGGCTATTAGCAGGGCATGAAGTAATCTTGTTAAAGTCTGGTATTGGTAAAGTAAACGCAGCGATGTCAACGACAATTTTATTAGAAAAATATAAGCCTGAAAAAGTAATTAATACTGGCTCAGCTGGTGGATTCCATCATTCTCTAAACGTTGGTGATGTAGTTATTTCCACTGAAGTTCGTCACCATGACGTAGATGTAACAGCATTTAACTATGAATATGGTCAAGTACCAGGAATGCCGCCTGGATTTAAAGCTGATGAGGCGTTAGTTGCATTAGCTGAGAAATGTATGCAGGCTGAAGAAAATATTCAAGTTGTAAAAGGTATGATTGCAACAGGGGATTCATTTATGAGTGATCCGAACCGCGTTGCAGCCATCCGTGATAAATTTGAAAATCTTTATGCGGTAGAAATGGAAGCAGCAGCTGTTGCACAAGTATGCCACCAATATGAAATTCCGTTTGTTATCATTCGCGCACTTTCTGATATTGCTGGTAAAGAATCAAATGTTTCATTTGATCAGTTTTTAGATCAAGCAGCTCTTCATTCTACAAACTTTATCGTAAAAGTGTTAGAAGAGTTAAAGTAATGTAACAAAAAGGCAACTGTCTCATATAAAGAAAATACATACAGTTGCCTTTTCTTTATTGGCAAACAAGGGGGAGAACACGATGAATGTATATCGTGGAGTTCATGAGTTAATTGGTCATACACCAATTGTAGAAATTACTCGTTTTTCACTTCCGAAAGGGGTCCGTTTATTTGCAAAGCTTGAATTTTATAACCCAGGCGGAAGCGTTAAGGATCGTTTAGGAAGAGAATTAATCGAAGATGCGCTAGAAAAAGGGCTTGTTACCCAGGGTGGAACAATTATTGAACCGACTGCTGGGAATACTGGTATTGGACTGGCACTTGCAGCATTAGAGCATGATTTACGTGTTATTGTTTGTGTACCAGAGAAATTTAGTATTGAAAAACAAGAATTAATGAAAGCACTAGGTGCAACGGTCGTGCATACACCGACTGAGCAAGGAATGACCGGTGCAATTGCTAAAGCAAAAGAGTTAGTAAATGAAATACCGAATTCATACTCTCCAAGTCAGTTCGCAAATGAGGCAAATCCTCGTGCATATTTTAAAACACTAGGACCTGAACTGTGGGACGCATTGAATGGAGAGATTAACATATTTGTTGCTGGAGCAGGAACTGGCGGTACGTTTATGGGGACTGCATCTTATTTGAAAGAAAAAAATATAGATATTAAAACAGTTATCGTAGAGCCAGAAGGATCTATTTTAAATGGTGGTAAGGCTGGTTCACATGAGACCGAAGGAATTGGACTGGAATTTATCCCGCCATTTTTGAAGACATCTTATTTTGATGAAATTCATACGATTTCTGATCGAAATGCATTTTTACGAGTGAAAGAATTAGCGCAAAAAGAAGGACTTCTCGTTGGGAGCTCTTCAGGAGCAGCATTTCATGCGAGCTTACTTGAGGCAGAGAAGGCAGCACAAGGTACAAATATTGTAACCATTTTTCCTGATAGCAGTGAGCGCTATTTAAGTAAAGACATATACAAAGGATGGGAATAAAAAATGAGAGCAAAGACAAAGTTAATTCATGGTATTCGCATAGGAGAACCTTCAACTGGATCTGTAAACGTACCGATTTATCAAACAAGTACGTACAAACAAGAAGCAGTTGGTAAGCATCAAGGATATGAATATTCACGTACAGGTAACCCAACACGTGCAGCTTTAGAAGAAATGATTGCTGTATTAGAAAATGGGCATGCTGGATTTGCATTTGGTTCAGGAATGGCTGCTATTACAGCGACAATTATGTTGTTCTCAAAAGGTGACCACGTTATTTTAACAGATGATGTTTATGGCGGAACATACCGCGTTATTACGAAAGTATTAAACCGTTTCGGTATTGAGCATACATTTGTAGATACAACAAACTTAGAGGAAGTTAAAGAAGCGATTCGTCCAAATACGAAAGCAATTTATGTGGAAACACCAACGAACCCACTACTAAAAATTACTGATATTAAGAAAATATCTACTCTTGCTAAAGAGAAAGACTTATTAACAATTATTGATAACACATTCATGACGCCATATTGGCAGTCGCCGATTTCTTTAGGAGCAGATATTGTGCTTCATAGTGCAACGAAATATTTAGGAGGTCATAGTGACGTAGTTGCAGGTCTAGTAGTTGTAAATAGCCCACAACTAGCAGAAGATCTTCACTTTGTACAAAACTCAACAGGAGGTATTCTTGGGCCGCAAGATAGCTTCTTACTACTTCGTGGTTTAAAAACATTAGGAATTCGTATGGAAGAACATGAAACGAATTCACGCGCTATTGCTGAGTTCTTAAATAATCATCCAAAAGTAAATAAAGTATATTACCCAGGTCTTGAATCACATCAAAACCACGAATTAGCAACAGAACAAGCAAATGGTTTTGGTGCTATTATCTCATTTGATGTAGATAGTGAAGAGACATTAAATAAAGTACTTGAGAAATTGCAGTATTTTACACTGGCTGAAAGTTTAGGAGCAGTAGAAAGTTTAATTTCTATTCCATCTCAAATGACACATGCATCAATCCCAGCTGATCGCCGCAAAGAATTAGGAATTACAGATACATTAATTCGTATTTCTGTCGGTATTGAAGATGGTGAAGATTTAATTGAAGATTTAGCACAAGCGCTAGCATAATAAAAAAACGCACTGCTAATATAGAGCAGTGCGTTTTTTTATTACATTATTTTGTGAAACATTTCACAAAATAGACATACACAAACGAAATGATTTCATGTATATTGAATTCAGGAAATGTTACTCACGAACAAACTTGTGAAATATTTCACAAACAATGAAATTCATGTAGGAAAGCATCTCTATTTTTTTATGTTAATTGGGACTTATTTTGACCTATAGGGACATATAAGGACCGTGATAGTAGAATAGGAGGAAATTTACATGGTAGTCAAAGAGAAAGTTGTAAATGAAATGCAGGAAGTAAAAAAGATGATTGATACACTAGTAAATAATGGTCAACAAGCTTTACAAGCATTAGAAAGTTTTACACAAGAGGAAATTGACAACATTGTTCATGAAATGGCATTAGCAGGTGTTGATCAACATATGCCGCTAGCAAAATTAGCAGTTGAAGAAACTGGCCGTGGTGTATATGAAGACAAATGCATTAAAAATATTTTTGCCACTGAATATATTTGGCATAGTATAAAGCAAGATAAAACGGTAGGAATTATTCACGAAGATTCTCATGAAGAAATAATAGAAATCGCGGAACCTGTCGGTGTAGTAGCTGGGGTAACGCCAGTAACGAATCCAACGTCGACAACAATGTTTAAAGCGTTAATTGCGATAAAAACAAGAAATCCAATTATTTTCGCGTTTCATCCTTCCGCACAAAAATGTTCTGTGGCAGCGGCGAAAACAGTATATGATGCAGCGATGAAAGCTGGTGCACCAAAACACTGTATTCAATGGATTGAAAGACCGTCTGTTGAAGCGACGAAACAATTAATGAACCATGATGGTGTAGCACTCGTTCTAGCAACTGGAGGCGCTGGTATGGTGAAATCAGCTTACTCTACTGGAAAACCAGCGTTAGGCGTTGGGCCTGGTAATGTACCGTGTTATATAGAAAAATCAGCACATGTAAAACGAGCTGTTAATGATTTAATTTTATCGAAAACATTTGATAACGGTATGATTTGTGCATCGGAACAAGCAATCATTGTCGATAAAGAAATCTATGATGATGTTAAAACAGAAATGATTGAAAACAATTGTTACTTTGTAACAGAAGAAGAAAGAAAAAAATTAGAAAAGCTTGTTATAAATGAAAATACATGTGCAGTAAATAGTGATATTGTAGGGAAATCAGCACAGTATATTGCCGATTTAGTTGGGATTACTGTTCCTGAACATACAAAAATGCTTGTAGCTGAAATTCAAGGTATCGGAGCAGCATATCCGTTATCTCGTGAGAAACTGAGTCCAGTATTAGCTTGTGTGAAGGCGAATTCATTAGAAGAAGGATTTACATATTGCGAAGAAATGTTGAACCTCGGTGGTTTAGGACATTCAGCAGTTATCCATTCTACAAATAAAGATGTGCAAAAGCAATTTGGATTACGTATGAAAGCTTGCCGTCTCATTGTAAATGCACCTTCATCACAAGGTGGAATAGGTGATATATATAATGGATTTATTCCATCACTTACACTTGGTTGTGGTTCATACGGAAAGAATTCAGTTTCCCAAAATGTAACAGCCACTCATTTATTAAATATAAAAAGGCTGGCAAATAGAAAAAAGAATATGCAGTGGTTCAAATTGCCACCAAAAATTTATTTTGAAAAACATGCTACAGCTTATTTAGCAAATATACCTAACATTTCACGTGCATTTATTGTAACGGACCCTGGAATGGTTGAACATGGCTATGTCGATACAGTCGCGCACTATTTAAACAAGCATGCAAATGATGTGAAAGTTGAAGTTTTCTTTGAGGTCGAACCAGATCCATCAGATGAAACTGTTTTTAAAGGTGCGGAAATGATGAGAAGCTTTAAGCCAGATGTAATTATCGCACTTGGTGGTGGTTCAGCTATGGATGCAGCAAAAGGAATGTGGTTATTCTATGAGCATCCAGAAACGACATTCTATGGCATTAAACAGAAGTTTTTAGATATAAGAAAACGTACATGTAAATATCCGGAATTAGGAAATAAGGCGCAGTTTGTTGCGATTCCAACGACATCAGGAACGGGATCAGAAGTGACACCATTTGCGGTTATTACAGATAAGAAAAATAATATAAAGTATCCGCTTGCAGATTATGAATTAACACCAGATGTAGCAATTGTTGATCCGCAATTTGTAATGACAGTACCACCACATGTAACAGCAGATACTGGTATGGATGTTTTAACACATGCAATTGAGGCGTATGTGTCTGTTATGGCAAATGACTATACAGATGGATTAGCATTAAAAGCTATTGATCTCGTATTCAAATATTTACCGAGAGCATATAAAGATGGAAATGATGAAGAAGCAAGAGAAAAAATGCATAACGCTTCTGCAATTGCAGGTATGGCATTTGCAAATGCTTTCCTCGGTATTAATCACAGCTTAGCACATAAAATTGGACCAGAATTCCATATTCCGCACGGACGCGCAAATGCCATTCTAATGCCGCATGTAGTCCGCTATAATGCTATTAAGCCAAGAAAACACGCATTGTTCCCAAAATATGAGCACTTTGTGGCAGATGAAAGATATGCACATATAGCGAGAATGCTCGGGCTTCCAGCAAGCTCGGCAGCAGAAGGGGTGGAATCACTCGTCAAAGCAATTATTGAGCTTGGAAAAAGCTTAAATATTAATATGAGTATTGCAGGACAAGGAGTAGATAAAGAGCAATTTGAAGAGGTTGTTGGAGTATTAGCAGAAAGAGCTTTTGAAGATCAATGTACAACTGCTAATCCAAAGTTGCCGCTTATTTCAGAACTGAAAGAAATTTATATGGAAGCATATAAAGGTGAATAATGATTACAAAAGAGCCGCAGTAAAGCGGCTCTTTTTTTATTGGAAAACATCTCCCAGAATGGCTGTATTTACTGGTCTTTCAGTTTCATAGAATATGATACAGTGAAATGGAGGAGTGAGAATATAATGAAAGAATTAAAAGGAAAAATAGAAGACTATACTCGGTTCGGACAAATTCTTCTCGCTGTAAGTACATTGTTAATGGTTGGCTTGTTGATTCCGAATGGAGCAAAAGAGACAATCCAATTTTTTGTTATGATGGGGAGCATCGTTATATTTTTAAGTTTATCGTTCTTTTTCTTTCAGCGTGTGAAAGTGATGCGTGACCAGCTAGAGGAAAATGAATGTGAATAATATTGTTAACTAGAGCGCGGCGAAAAGAAAAAATCTTTTTGTCACGCTTTTTGTTTTTTGTAGAAAAATGTATGCGTTTCGTGTTGACAATGATAATCCTTATCAATTAAAGTAGAATAGTAGTTAATGATTATCATTATCAATTAGAGGTGAAGGAATGAAAAAATCTATTACGCTATTTACAGCGATTTTATCTATTTTTTTCTTGTTAATAGGTTGCAGTGCCAAAGGGGACGAAAAAGCGTCTGCAACCAAAACAGAAAAAGGAAAAGAGAAAATCGAAATTACCGACCTATCAGGAAGAAAGGTAACATTCGATAAAGTGCCAGAAAATTTTGCAACATTAAGTATGGGGGACATGGATATTATTCATGCTTTAGGTGGAAAAATAGTAGGTCGCCCGGATACGAAATTAACTCTTCCAGAGGAGTTAAAGAAAGCACAAGTAATTGGAAATGCACATCAACCGAATTTTGAGCAAATTGCTAGTTTAAAGCCCGATGTACTTGTTGCTAACAATGGATTCCAAAAGAATGTGCCAACGGTTGAAGGACAAGGAACGCAAGTTATCATTTCTTCTGCGAATTCTGTACAAGATATTCAAAAGAATATTGAATTATATGGAACGGTAATGAAGAAAGAAGATAAAGCAAAAGAAATTAATCAAAAAATGAATGATCAAATGAAGAAATATGAGAAAAAGAGCGATGTGAAAGCATTGCTAGTGTATGGCGCACCAGGTACTTATTTAGCGGCATTACCAACATCTTTATCAGGTGATATTTTAGAAAAAACAGGCGGAAAAAATATTGCTTCTGATTTTCCAGAAACGAAAGAATATCCGCAATATGCACAGCTAAGTGTAGAACGTATTATTGAGGCGAATCCAGATGTGATTTATTTAATTACACACGGAGATCCAAAAAGTGTGAAAAAAGCATTCGAAGGCGAAATGATGAAAAATGAAGCGTGGAAAAATTTAGAGGCAGTAAAACAAAACCGCGTAGTTATTTTGCCACCTGATTTATTTGGATCTAATCCTGGTACAAAAGTTACAGAAGCAATGGATTTTATGTATAAAAGTATACAAGATGTAAGGAAATGATACGTATGGAAAGTAGTGAAGTAGTAAGAGAAAAGGAACATCCTTTTGCGAAAAAAAGATGGATAATAGCAGTTACTTTAGTTGTATTAACAATCCTAGGTCTCTTGTACGGTCTTTTCGCAGGAAGTTTATCCTTTTCTATACGAGATATTTTAACAGGTATACAAGAGGAAGGTTCGACAGTTCATCGAATTGTATGGGATCTTCGCATACCGAGAGTGCTTATTGGGTTTATAGTAGGAACATGTTTAGCTGCATCTGGTACACTGCTACAAGGGGTTATGAGAAACCCTCTTGCAGATCCTGGTATTATCGGAGTTTCATCTGGAGCAGGCCTTGTAGCAATTGTCATCATGATTTTATTCCCACAGCATCTAGCTTTTTTACCACTAGGGGCGTTTTTAGGAGCTTTCATAACAGCGATGGTTATTTATGCTTTATCATGGCAAAAAGGGGCACCACCTTCAAGAATCGTCTTAGTAGGGGTGTCGATCAATGCATTAATTGGTGCAGCAACGTCAGCATTAATGTTATTACATAGTGACAAAGTACAATCGGTGTTACCGTGGTTAGCGGGCGGTATTGGTGGTGTAAGTTGGGCACATTTAAACATGATTATTTATTATGCAATATTCGCCATTATATTAGCTTTCTTTGGTATTAAGCATATTCGAGTGTTAATGCTTGGAGATGAAATGGCAAAGTTATTAGGACATAATGTGGAAAAAAGTCGGTTTTATTTAATCGTAGTAAGTACATTATTAGCTGGAATTGCAGTAAGTGTGTCTGGTCTTATTGGATTTGTCGGTCTTGTCGTACCACATATGCTACGTTTATTAGTTGGAAATGATTATAGATATTTGCTACCTTTATCATGCCTTGGCGGCGGGGTATTACTTGTTTTTGCGGATGCAATAGCTCGAAGTTGGTTTGACCCAATCGAATTGCCTGTTGGTATTTTACTGTCCTTCTTAGGTGGTCCGTTCTTCTTATATTTAATTCATAGAGGAGGAAAACAAAGTGATTTCCGTTAACAAAGTGTTTTACGCACACTCTGAAAGATTTCAAATGCAAAATATGAATGTACATATTAAGGCTGGAGAAATCGTTAGTTTAATTGGTCCGAATGGATCGGGAAAATCTACTTTGCTTCGTTTAATAGCAAGGCTACTGAAACAAAGCGAAGGGGACATCATTTTAGATGGGAAAAATATTCATATGATGAAGAGTGTTGATGTAGCGAAGCAATTAGCAATGTTACCGCAAATGCATGATCATCAATTAGATTTAACAGTGAAAGAACTAATTGAGTTCGGAAGAGGTCCACATAAATCATGGAGTAGCCGCTTAAATAAAGAAGATGAAGAAATTGTTGATTGGGCATTGTCTGTTACAAATCTTGAAGGGTATGAATATCGTCTTTTACATTCTTTATCAGGAGGGGAACGGCAACGTGCTTGGATTGCGATGACGTTAGCGCAACGTACAAATGTCTTATTATTGGATGAACCAACAACCTTTTTAGATATCGTTCACCAGTTGGAAGTAATGGAACTTGTGAAACGATTAAATGAGGAGTTTGGAATGACAATTATAATGGTTTTACATGACATTAACCAAGCTGCTCAATATAGCGATCGTTTACTTGTATTAAAGCGAGGAAAGATTCAGTATGATGGTATACCAGAAGAAGTACTATGCCATGAAATGTTTCAACATGTATTTGGCATAGATGTAGATATTTTTCAAGGAAGTGACAAGCCTTTTTTTACACCGAAACGAATTTCTAAAAGGGGAGAAGAGCGATGCAAACAGAAGAGCGTATTACCACGGAATTAGTAAGAGAATTTGTTATGGCAGCTCACGGGGATTTAGAGAAAGTACAAGAGCTATTGGTTGAATCACCAAGCTTACTTCACGCCTCTTATAATTGGGGTGGATCAGATTGGGAAAGTGCGTTAGGCGCATCGGCACATGTAGGTCGTAAAGATATTGCTCTTTATTTACTAGAAAAGGGTGCTCGGATGGATATTTTTGCAGCAGCTATGCTTGGTGAATTAGAAGTTGTACAAGCTATTTTAGTAGCTCAACCAGAAGCATTGCGTGCATCTGGCCCTCATGGTATTTCTCTTCTTCAACATGCACGAATGGGTGGAGAGAAATCTAAGCGTGTATATGATTATTTAGCAATACTATCTTAATGAACGAAGGAAGTTCTTATGTGCGGTAAACTTTTCACTTGAAACAATTGGAAAGTTTACCGCCCGTTAGAACGGGATAAGTATCTAGTATATTTGAAAATCCTACACCCCCCTCAATTGTAGTTTTCTTTATGCTAGTTATGATATGGATGCAGTGGACAATATTTGTCTACTGCTATTTTTAGTTATTTAGAATGAATATTCTGTATTTTATCGTTGGTTCATTTATCCCGCTATTTTCCAGGCAGTAAGACTCTCGCCTAAAAATTCAGTTAAAGAAAAGAAGTTAGACGGGAGATCCACTGCCTGTAAACGTCGGATTGGTAAAGGCTAATAATCAGTGGGGTGAACAAAATTCCCCACTGATTAAAGTTTCACTTTATAATAAATAGTAACATACTGTATACATACAAAACATGATCGTGAAATGAAGAATAAATTAGTGGAAAGGAGTGCCAGCATGTTTCATACAGAACGTTTACAAATTCGCAAATATACAATGGATGATTTACAGTTCTACGCTTCACTATGGGGGAACGAGAAGGTAATGCGTTATATTGGAAATGGGACATTAAAAACATATATGCAGTGTAAAAAAAGTCTGGAGGAATGGGTGATTCCTAGCTATAAAAACGGTCTCGGTTTATTTGTATTGATTGAAAAGGAAACGGGAACAAGAATTGGTCATGCAGGGCTGGTAAAGCAGAAAATAGATGGAAAAGAGGAAATTGAAATTGGTTATTGGTTACTTCCTCAGTATTGGGGAAAAGGGTATGCAAAAGAAGCGGCGGCAGCATTTCGTGACTATGGTTTCCAAGCATTACGAATGAATAAATTAATTTCTCTTATTAATCCGAATCATCCCGCCTCAATATTTGTTGCTAGAAAAACTGGGCTCAGCTACGAGAAAACAACGTCATTTCATGGAATCGATGCTCTAGTTTATTCTATTAAGCGTGTTGGATGAAAAAATTACTTTTTTAAAGGTAAATTGCATTTTTTGAAGAATGGTATATGAAAATAAAGGGAGGGGTTACATGTACATTTATCATAATGGACTTATTATTCGTGAGGGAACGAGTAGTGTACCAGCATATGCAATTAAAGCTTTATTTGAAGATGCCGGTTGGAGTAATGATAATATCCCTTCTTGGCAAATTGAAAAATTTACGATAGCATTCGAAAATTCAACATGGGCTTTCACAATTTGGGATGAGGAAGAGATGATTGCGATGGTTAGAGTCATTTCTGATGGAATTATGATTGCGAACATAGTAAATTTAGTTGTGAAGTGTGAATATAGAGGGAAGGGATTAGGTAAGAAGCTTGTAGCTCTTTGCCTGCAAAAACTTCCCCACGGTGATTGGTTTGCGCATACATCAGCGAACAATTTTGATTTTTATAGAAGCTGTGGATTTGAAGTTAGAGAGCTATCGAGAAATGGAACATGTGCGTATTATGGATATCAAGTCGCAAAAAGAGATGGTCACCGATAAATGAATGGAAAGTAAAAAAGTATAGCGAGGTAATTTTGAGACTTTTGATAATAGAGAATGGATTGAGGCTCGTTTTATGATAAAATAAAAGAAAATTCTGTTTATTATTAGGGGGATAAAAATGAGTGTAAAAGCTGGGGATGTATTTAAATATGAAAGAAGATTTACTGAGGAAGAAGTTTTTGAATTTGCAAATATTACCGGTGATAAAGGTAGACACCATGTGGAATACGATGAAAATGGAAGATTAATGGTTCATGGTTTATTGACTGCTAGCATTGGGACGAAAGTGGGAGAAGAGTTACATTACATAGCAAGAGAATTAGTAAGTGAGTTTATTAGACCAGTTTTCACAGGAGATACGATCACTTGTGAACTAACTTTAACAAATGTTGAGCAAATGGAAGGCTATAAAAAAGTTTCAATCGAGTCAGTTTATCGCAATCAGCATGAAAAGACTGTACTAGTTGGGACAAGTTATGGAATTATAAGGGGATAAAAAGAAGCCTGTTTAACAGGCTTCTTTTTTATTATTTAGTAAACACGTTTTCGATTTTCTGCATAACTAGAGATGAGTAATAATGCAGTTTCTTCTCCTATATTACGAACAATATGAGGAACGCATGCATTCCATGAGAAAGAATCACCTTCTTCTACAATTGCAATATCTTCACCGTGCTGAACTTCTAATTTTCCGCGTAATACAAGGTGACATTCTTCCCCTTCATGGGCATTTGGTGAATTTTCTTTCGGGAATCCAGTAGGGATTTCTACTAAAGATAGGCGAAGGCCCCCTTGCTCCGCAACATGTTCAATTCTTTGCTCATCTTTGCCGTATACACTGTATTTCCGTTCTTCTTTTTTGACAATTTTTAATCGATCTTTTTGCTCTAACAATAAATAGGGAAGGGGAACGTTTAAAAAATTGGAGATCGTTTCTAAAGTTGAGATAGATGGTGATGTTTTATTATTTTCAACCTGACTCATAAATCCTTTAGAAAGACCTGTTCCCTCACAAATTTGTGCGATTGTTATGCCTCTACGTTGACGAATTTCACGTATTGCAGAACCAATATTCATAAAATCAAGCTCCTTTTTGTAAACAACTATTTGTATCATAGCAAAAAAAATATATTTTTTCCCAGTGAAAATGAATTGACGAATAAAAAAAATTAGTGTATGTTTTGTAATGTAAATAAAAGTTTTGTATAAGAAAACTATAAAGGAGAGAAAGAAATGAATCAACATATTGGTAACTTAATTATTCGTATCGTGTTAGGGGTAACATTCTTCATGCACGGTTTAACAAAATTCCAATCAGGAATTGACAATATTGCAGGGTGGTTTACAAGCATTGGTTTACCAGGAGGACTTGCATACGGTGTAGCAACATTTGAATTAGTTGGAGGCCTATTATTAATTCTAGGTTTAGGTGTAAGATATATTGGATTATTATTTGCGCTTGTTATGGTTGGAGCAATCGTAAAAGTGAAATGGTCAGCTGGTTTATTGGGAGATGGAAAAAATCCTGGTTTCGAATTAGAACTTGCATTATTAGCAATGGGTGCATATTTATTTGTTGCAAAAGCTGATGGTTTTGTAGATAATTTCTTAAAAGAAAAAATGTCAAAGAAGAACTAATTTAAATGGGGGGGCTAACAAGATGAGTTTTCAACTTCATCCCGATACAACACTTGATGTTGTTCATTTATACGTATCTAATGTAAAGAAATCACTAGAGTTTTATACGGAAGTACTAAGTATGAAGGTGCTAAAAGAAGAAGAAGCAGTCGTTACATTTGGGAATGAAAATGATGAACCACTTCTTATCATTGAAGAAAAGAAAGAAGCTTTTCCGAAACAAAGAGCAAGAACAGGGTTATATCATTACGCAATTTTATTACCAAGTAGGCAGGATTTAGCGAATGTTCTTCGTCATCTTGTAGAGATGGTATATCCACTACATGGCGGAGCCGATCATTACTTTAGTGAAGCTCTTTATTTAGCTGATCCAGATGGAAACGGGATTGAAATTTATCATGATCGACAAAAAGAAGTTTGGCGTGATGAGAATGGAGAACTCCCATTTGTTAGTAACCCGTTAGCTGGTGAAGAATTATTACAGCAAGGAAGTACATGGAATGGATTTCCAGCTGGTACTGTGATGGGGCATATTCATTTCCATGTAGCTGATTTAGAGGAAGCGAAACGTTTCTATGTTGATGGTCTTGGTTTTGAGGTAACGATCCCAGCTCGTAATGGAGCGTTGTTCGTATCAGCAGGTGGTTATCATCATCATATCGGTTTAAATACGTGGCAAGGTGAAGGGGTACCACCGCAAATGCCAGGTTCTGTTGGTTTAAAATATTTCACAATTGTACTAGCGGATGAAAAACAAAAAGAGCAAGTATGTGAAAGCTTAAAAAATATTGGCAAGATTGCTACGTACAAAGATGGAATATTACAAGTCGAGGATCCATTTGGACATTGTATCCATTTCAAAATAAAAGGAGAAGCCTAAAAAGGCTTCTCCTTTTATTTTCTTATAATTGCTTTTTCGTTTTGTAAAAATAGTTCATCAAATTGTTTTGCAAGCTCAAAATCTAGTTTCGTTAAACCTTTTGCATTCCAAGATGACAAAGTAATAATAACTGCTTTATACTGGATAAGGATAAATGGATGGTGATTATGTTCTTCTGATAGTTTGGCGGCTTCAGAGACAAATTCGACTCCTTTTAAGTAGTCGGAAAACATATATTTTCGTTCAATCCATTTCTCATCTTTTACCATCCATTTATCTACCTTCAATAATTCTTCGTGAACTTCTTCTTCAGTTAATCTTAGCATCATTTTTCACATCCTTTACTGGAAGTAACGCAAGACCATTGTTAATAAGGCGTGTTACAGCTTCGTCAGTTGTGAAAGTAGAAAGTTGATGTAGTAATGCTGCCGATGTTTCATGCCCTTTGTTATGCTCTAAAAGTAACTCTAATACTTCAAGGCGCAGTAACCATTCTTTCGCATAAAATTTATTTAATACTTCTTGAATTGCTACTAATTGATCGATATGCGCGTCGTGTAAAATCCCCTCACTTCGAATATCTCGAACTGTTTGATACATACGTTCAAGTTCATTCAGTACAAGTGGAGCAGGAATTTCGTGAACTTCTTCATCCATTTGGAAAAATGCTGCGGCATCTGCGGCACCTGGGAATACTGAAGTGATTTGTGAGCCAACAGCCATATCAAATGCGCCCCATGAAGCATCAAATAAAACGCGGGCGTTATAAGTAACTGTGCAATCGATAAAGGAAATAAGAGCAATTTTCTTATCGTTTTTTACAATATCTGTTACTGTTCCTTTTACATGAATACCACTTGCAAAAGTAAACTCAGCGATAGTTCCAATTGTAATTCCTAATGATTGTAGTTGTTCGTCTGTACAATTTTCTAATGCAATATTTTCAGTGAGTAATCCAATCGGTGTTCCAAATCCGTCACTGTGTACAGAAGTAGAATGATTCGCTAACTGTTTATTATGAAGTGCTAATGCCGTTGGCGAATTTGTTCGCATGTAAATTAATTCACCTGCATCGTTTTCAATTGTCTCGCTAAATGTACCTGTAATTTGTAATCCGCTATTTAGCTCAGCTGTTGCATAGTTCTCAGAGCGAATTGCTTTTTCTAAACCTTCTTTTCCACCTGTTTTAAAGGCCATTGTTTTAGAAAATGTTTCAAGCGCATCTGTTAATTCTTCAAAGGATTCACAAACAAATAGTTGTGGTTGCATTTTTGTTACGTCATAAGTTGTCCCTATACATGCTTCGATAGAAAATGGAACCTTTTCTACAGCGTCTGTTAAGCAATGTTTGCTTTCGCCAACAGAAGAAAGGAGACCAGCACCATATATCTTTGGATCATCTATATTTCCGATCAATCCATATTCTACTGTCCACCAGAAAAGACGTGAAATTTGTTCAGCTTCTGATAAACCAGAAACTAAGTTTTGTTTTTCAATTACAGCATTTTCAGCAGCCTTAACTTCATCAGGAGTAGAAGTAGGGCTTTCTTTCACTATCGTTAATGTACGAACAGCTTCAAATGCATCATGTTCTTCTTTTGTAGAGAAAGCTTTTGCACCAATTTGCCCAAAACGTTTCACATATTTTGCATATGTAGGATCAAGTAAAATCGGTGCGTGTCCTGCGGCTTCGTGTACGATATCTGGAGCTGGTGTGTACTCGATATTTTCTACTTTCCGAATATCTGTTGCGATCGGTAGTAATCCGTGTCCTTGAAAATCGAAGAATGCTACGCCGGGAATAAGTCCGTCAATCGTTACAGCGCCCCAGCCACTTGGTGCCAAACACTCATTCATTTCTTCTACTTTTGGAATTGCATCTATATTAATACCAGATGATTGTAGTCCGTTCACATAGGCTGGATGAGCAACGTCTTTTAAGAAGCTATGATTTTGTCTCATAATGTAACGCCACACAGCGTGATTCACCGGTGTGTATTGATCATAATGTTGTGTGGATACGAATGGTTTTAAATGCGATGGAATTTCTGTTTTCTTTGTCATTTAGACATCCTCCTTTTTTTCTATAAAATTGAATATCGATTTCGTATAGCTTGTATCACCTCCCTTCATTATTTGTAAGCGCTTATAAAATTTTATCATAAGATTCGGAATTATTTAACATCTGTTTCTGTGAGAAATAGAAAAAGCCCCTATCGGAAAATCCGATAGGGGCGAAAGAATCGCGGTACCACCCTATTTGTAAGTGAAAATATACTTACATCTCAATTAATGATAACGGAAAAATTCCGTCTTTTCCTTCATGCATAAAAGCACTACGAAAAAGAAGCTCCAGAATTGTAATTCATACTTATATATGTGCTAATTTCCACCGACCATTAGCTCTCTGTAACAGGGATATAAGATACTACTGCGATTCTTTCAACGCGTATATATGAAATTGTGTAAGAGGATGGACGCAAAAAAGTCCCTATCGGAAAATCCGATAGGGACGATAAAAATCGCGGTACCACCCTATTTGTAAACAACTAATTGTTTACCACTCACTTTACGATAACGGAAAGATCCGTCTTTCTCTTCATGCATAAAAAGCATTACGGGAAAGAAGCTCCAGAATTGTAATTCACGCTTGTATATGTACTGATTCGCACCAACCATCAGTTCTCTGAGACAGTGATATAAGTCGCTACTAGTATTCCTTCAAAGCCGATATATAATTCGTTCAACTAAACTATGTTTTGTATTATAAAACTATATTAAAAAAATTGTCAACAAAAATTTTTTATCCCGTGTTAATGAGCAGTAAAATTCCTACCTCAAAATTCGGTTGGAGCAAAGAAGTGAGATGGGAGATTAACTGCCCGTAACTCCCGATTGGTGAAGGCTAATAATCAGTGGGGATGAACGAAATCTCCACTGATTAAAATTTTACTTTATTTCACTTCTAAATTAACAGTTAAATTAGAGGTATTGCCAGCTGCATCAGTTGCTACAATGTGAATAGTATTTTTTCCTTCTTGTAATTGAGTGCGATCGAAATAAATGTCATAGCTTTTCTCCCAAGGGTTCAGGAATGCCTGTTCCCATACACCATTTCCGTTAATTTCATATTGCATTCTCACTGGAATACCAGGTGCTATCCAACCAGATTCTGACATCCAATCTAGTAGAATATCATCAACTTTTCCTCTAATTACGAGATTTTCTTGGTCAACCTCGTGTGTTAACTTAGGTGCAGTTCGATCAAGAAATACAGCAGCTGTTTGCTTTGTTTCCCCGCCAGAATTAGAAGCAACTGCTTCAATTTGATATAGCCCATCAGTTAAAGGAGTGCCATCTGCTTTTGTACCATTCCATTTGAAAGGTTTATACCCAGGAGTTGCATTTTTAGCTTGATGGATAATCCCTTGATACGTTACACGTTCTTTCGTAACTAAATTTGCATGCAATGTGATATCATCCACAGGCGCAACTAAATAGTAGTTGATGAGATTATCATCTAGTACGTGGTCGCCATTTGGGCTAAAAGTAGAATTAATAATTTCAAGTCCATCGATACGTTTATAATCTTTAGGATCGATACTAAATGTGAATGGAATTCGAATTTCTTCTTTTGCCCCTTGTTCTTTTACATATACATTTCCAGTATACACACCTTGTTGTAGTGAGCTATCTACAGTGATAGTAAATGGTTTTTCGGTACTACTATTCGGTTGAATGCTAATCGATGAAGGGACAGAAGCTTTTACTTTTGTTTTTGTGTTTGCATCTAGTAATTCCACACGAGTTGAAAAACTTTTCTTTTTACTAGAAAGGTTTTGTAATGTAACATTTTGCGTCAGTTTTACTTTTCCGCTATTGGGCTTAATAAGACCGAAGCTGACATTGTTAGGTTTTACTAATACATTTGTTTGAGCTGCTTTCGGAATGTTAATTAAACCAGATCCTTGTGCCATAACAGGGTATGTATTTTCATTGACATCATGTAATGTTTTGGCATTGTTGGCAAGAGCCGCTTTCAATTGTTCTGTCGTCCAATCAGGATGCATTTGACGCAAGAGGGCAACCGCTCCAGCTACTTGCGGAGCAGCCATACTTGTTCCGTTATGCGATTCATAGCCGCCTCGCGGTACTGTACTAGTAATTTGTACTCCAGGTGCAACAACATCAGGCTTTATTAGCCAACTTCCTTGTGATGGTCCTCTTGAACTAAAGTTACCGATAAGTTCTGTTTGCTTTGGTTGTCCAATTTTTATATTTTTCTTTCGTTTTGTAATTAAAGTTTTTAATTCTTCCCCATTTGTATTTGATAATTGCATTACTGGGACAGCTAGATGTTCACGTGAAAAATATTCCGGCATCATATTAATTTCTTTTTCGCTAGAGATTAATAACACACCAAGTGCACCAGCTTGCTTCGCTTGTTCTGCTTTTACTAATGTACTAGAAGTACCTTGTAAAATAAGTGCGAATTTCCCTTTCACATCTTGTTTTGCATAATCACTTGGATTGCCATAACCAACATATACAAGAGGAGAATCATTTTCTATTGGAAAATCGGATTTTGATAATGGTAACCCTTGATATGTTTTGCTGGAACCAGTTACTTGGAATGTTGGAAACGGGATAGAAACCGTAGATGCTCCAACAGAAATGACACTACTTGCGTTACCGGGAGCATCAACAGACCAAGGTTTTGGTCCGTCATTTCCATTTGAAACGACAGCAGTAACACCAAGTTTCGCTGCTCGTTCTAACGTTAATGTTACAGGCTGATCAGGTACATTTAAATCCTGCCCAAGGGAGAGGTTTAACACATCCGCACCATCTTGAATTGCTCGCTCAATTCCTTGGATAATATCATCTGTTGTACCAGTTCCACCGTCATTCATTACACGATAGGCTAGAATAGAAGCGTTTGGAGCAACGCCTTTAATTTTTCCGTTACCCGCAATAATTCCAGCTACATGAGTACCATGTACGTTACCATCCATTGGATCGTTATCTTCATCAACCGTGTCATATCCACCGATATAATTTGCCTTTAGGTCAGGGTGTGTATAGTCTACGCCAGAGTCGATAATGGCTATTTTCATGCCTTTTCCATCAAGCGGTTTGCCAAATGGATCTTTTAAATTCCACGCTTCAGGTGCACCAATTGTCGGTCCACCGATATTTGGTGCTTCTTCGTTAATAGCACTTTTTGATGTTTCATGTAATTTATATGTTAAGTTCGGATAGACTGCTTTTACTTCAGGTAAAGAGGCAAGAGAGGTAATTTGATCTCCAGGAATTGAAATAGAGAATCCGGAAAATAACGTATTATACACTTCTTTAATTTTTGCACCAGGTGCTTTTTCTTTTATTTTCTTAGTCGTATCTTCTTGTGCTTTTTTGAGCTCAGCATGATAAGACTGTGCATTACTATTTTGTAAATCTGGAGCATGCTGAATATTACTTTGAGCAGCGAGAGGTGCATGTTGTAATTCTACAATTACTGATATTTCTTTTGTTGTTTTCGTTTCAACATTTTGAGCGATTTTATGTTCTCCCCACTGTTCAATCGTTGTTTTTAATTGTGGACTAAATTGCTTCTCCTTTTGTAGTGATTCAGCATGAGCACTTAAAGCTCCAAAACTAGAAAAGACAAGCGCCATGCTTAATAGTGTAGATGTAGTTTTTTTCATTGATACTCCCCCTAATAAAAGTGCCAATATTCAGAAATAAAATCTTGCATTTTAGTTAGAAATTATACATATAAATGTTGGCTAAACTATACTTTCAACATAATTCATACCAATCCTCTATGGATTGAAAATTTCTTGGGAAATTTTTTCTGATTATGTCGAATCGATATTTTTCACATATTGTAGGGATAAAGTGAGGAATGCTATGAGGGAAATGGAGTGATGGTATGAAAAGGCTAATAGTAAGTAGTAGTGTAGTGTTGTTTATGTTTTTATGTTCTATCACTATTACTAGTGCAGAAAATAATAGTGTGAAAGTTGCTTTTATTCGTCATCATAATCTTTGGATTAAAGTTGATGGGAAAGAAATACAGATTACAAAAGGAGAGTACATAACAGGGCCGAAGTGGTCATATGATGGGGAATGGCTAGCGTATGTAAAAGGGAAGAAACAAAGTATTCTTGAGTTATATCGGCTGAAAGATGGAAAGAAAGTTACGCCGTTTCACTCAGAAGCATCGAATTATCAATGGTCACCAACAGAAAATATAATTGCATTTATATTTACAGGTACATTAAATACATTTGATGTAGAAAAAAAGAATGCAGATTTTGAAAATGTATCGGCTGGTGTAGGGGATTATGCATGGTACCCCGATGGAAAGAACTTTCTTGTATCCTCTGAAGCGCACTTACTTCCAACAGGATGGACAGGGGCTCAGCTATATGAAGTGCAAAAAGATGCACATATGAATCCTCACAAAATGAAGCATTTGTATGCATTGCCAAATGAACACGATGATTTCCTAGCGCTAGTAGCAAGTGGCTTTAAGTGGTCACCAGATCAAAAGTGGATTTCATTTTTAGCAGTACCGACAGCTTCATGGTCAGCTGATAGTAATACGCTTTGCTTAGTTCGTGCAGACGGCAGTCGGTTTGAAAAAGTAGATCAAATGTTATTAAACGCACAATGGTTTCAATGGGCACCATCAAAAAATATATTAGCTTATATTGAAGGGAGCGGAAGAGTTGCATTAGAAAATAAACATTTAAAAGTAAAGGAATTGCCAGCACTTCAGCAGAACATATTTACGCCGAAAGGATATGTTGATTGGGATTTTGTATGGAAGAACGATAGAGTAATTATCGTTTCACGAGCAAAAGAGGCAGGGATAGAAACTCCACCAGAAAAAAGGCCACTACCATCTTTATATGAGGTCGATAGTACAAGTAATGCACAGCATCAAATCACAAAGAAAACGAACAAGCAAGGGGATTACCACCCGATCTTCATGAAGAAGAGTAATCAATTAATTTGGATACGTTCAGACCGTAAGAAAGCGGATGTATGGCTTGCTCATAAAGATCGGAAGCAGGAAAAGAAGTGGATTGAAAATATAGATGTACCAGCGTGGTATTATGAGAAATGGAATTGGGGAAATGTTATCTCGGTGAAAGAAGAATAAAAAAACTGCCTAAAAGATCATTTTAGGCAGTTTTAATTGTTATTTATGTGTTTTATTTGGCTTTTTTTTCGCTGGGTTTCCGTTCCCTTGGCGCTTTCTATTTTGTTCATCTTTTGCTTGTTTTTCATGTAGTGTATCTAAAAATTCATTCGAGTTACTCATGTTTATATCTCTCCTTTCATTTTGTCATGATTACTATAACCATTTAGGAGGATAATCATGAGTTAGAAGTTAGGCACTTAATTTTCTTCGATAATGTAAGTAAAATATTCCATACATAACAAATAGCATGAGTAAAACTTGTAACTCTACATTTTCTTTTAAAATAGCTGCGATAGTGTCTGGTAAGTACGGTGATTTATCGTTTGTGCTTAAACCTAACCATTTATTTAAGAGGCTAATGGTACAAAACATAAAAACACCGGACCAGCTTGCCGTAATTGCTTTTTGCTTAATTTTTGTTTCACGTTCATCATCTGTAATCCAAGGATTAGCAGTTTTATCACTACTAAAGAAGCCGTTTATATATCCCCATACAATCATTCCAATAAAGACAATTATCCATTTCATATATGTAATTCTCCTTTCTGTGTAAAAAGTTTTTTACATATTGGTTTTCATATAGCAGGAATAAAGTATGAGATAGGGAAGAAATATGTAAGAGGATTTCATAATGAGAGGAGGAAGGGGATGAAAATCGTCTTTGTTCGGCACGGGGAAGGAGAACATACAAGGGATTTGCCATCAAGTTTAAAAGTGCTTCATCCGCCATTGACGGATGAAGGAAGGAATCAGGCTAAATTACTTCAATGCAATGTGCCATTACAAGAGACGGATATATTAATTGCTAGTCCTACACTTAGAACTTTGCAAACGGCGACAATATGGAGTGCGAAAGTTGCTTGTCAAAAAATCGTTCATCCATATGTATCTCCGCGTATTTTTCCTTATCGAGAAGAAGCGAGAACATTACCGTGCGATTATATAGTAGATCAGGGAATGATAACAAAGTTATTTCCGCATTTTTCGATAGAGAAAAGCTCAAATAATCAGTTATGGAAGGAAGGTATAAACACTATTTCAGAGAATAGTTTTCAGCAAATAGTAGATGAATTTCTTCTTTGGTGTTATGAACTGAGTGTTGAAAGAATTTGCATTGTATCCCACGATGGAACAATTACAGCATATAGGCAATATTTACAGAAAGTCGTTTTAACTAGATCAGATTTTTTGAAAGAAACGGGTATATATGAAATGGATTTATCCCAGAAAATTCTGATTGATAAGGGCTGATTATAGGATGGGGATTGTATGTTGAATATTGCATTAGTAGTTGGTTTTAATTCGGATTTAGAGGCGCAATCAATCCGAGCATCTCTTGAATATTTTGGTGCAAGGGTTGTGACATATTGGATTGGTAGACCGAAAGATTTTGTGGGAGTTCTTTCTGGAAAGAACTTATTTAACGATGTTAATTATATTATTTTTTGCTTTCATGGTGAAGAAGGGAAGTTTGTCATGGAAGAGTTAGGCGAAGAAGTATATGAACAAGATGAACCGAGAGGGTATTTTGGTGCAGAAGAAATTTATGAATATGCAAAATTGCATAATACACATATTGTAAATAGCGGGTGCACGTTAGGGGAGAAAAATCTAGCAAAATCTTTTTTACATAGTGGTGCGAAATCATATATTGGATCGATTGATTATGTAGATGGAAATGCAGCACTTATGTTTACTATACGCTTATTTTATGGGGTTATTAACCATGGGAAAACGTTAGAAGAAGCGTTTCAAGAAGCGAGTTTAATTGATGAGGAGACACATACATTTCGATTCTATAATTAGTGTGAAACACGTTTATTCTATATTCGAATAAACGTGTTTCACATTTAACTCACAATTTTTTTACATTTTTTTCAATGAAAATGATTATCACCTGTGGTATGATATGTTCAAGTTTTTACAGGTAATAAAAGTTACTATATAAACGTTAGTTTTGAATGTTTCATACGCATGTCACGAATTATTCATAATTAACGTTTTAAAAATAAGTAACTAATGTTATTATATTATCTGTAACTAACTTAATTACAACTTTAGGAGGAAGATATGGTTATTCAATTTTTAAGAGAAAACAAAGCAGTTTCTTTTGTATTAGCAGTAATTCGAGTATATCTTGGTTACACATGGTTAATGGCTGGAATCGGTAAACTACAAGGAAAAGGATTCGATGCAACAGGTTATTTGCAAGGTGCAATTGAAAAATCTAAAGGTGCACAACCGGCTGTTCAATCTTGGTGGGCATCATTCTTACAAGAATTTGCAATTCCAAATGTAGATTTGTTTAATACACTTGTAACATGGGGGGAAATTTTAGTCGGAATTGGTTTAATTGTAGGCTGTTTAACAAAAACAGCGGTCTTTTTTGGTCTTGTAATGAACTTTTCCTATATGTTTAGTGGGTCAATTGGTGTGAACCCTGAGATGGTTATCTTATCTATGTTTGTTCTTGTTTCCGGTATGAACGCTGGGAAATTTGGAATGGATGGCTTTGTTATCCCGAAAGTATTAGGATCAAAAACTCAAAAACGCCAAAAGCAAGCTGCTTAATATATGAAAACGGGTATCTCAAAATGAGATACCCGTTTATGTTATTTTTCAACTTTGATCGGATTGTTCTTAAAGAAATCTTTTACATACCCGACAAATTCTTGTGGTTCTTGGCGAAATGGTGCATGATAACCTTTTTCAATAATATGTAAAGTGCTATTTTTTAAGAATTGATGATACGTTTCTCCTTCTTTCCAGGAAACGCTACTATCATTTCTGCCCCATATAATTAAAGTTGGCTGTTTTATTTCATTTGCATTAATTTTAAGACGTCTAGGCCATAATTTCATTTTATTATAATGCTCTTCATCATTACGTTTGAATTTCACTTTGCTTTCATCATAATCTGTAATAGAAGAAACTGCATTTAAATCAGTCGACAATTGTGGTTTTGGTGAGCCTTGTTTAGTAACGAATGTATGAGGGCCACCTGTAGCATCAGTTAAAATAAGGTGAGTAACTGCTTCAGGATATAAATATGTTAAATTTAGAGAAATTTCTCCCCCCATGGAATGCCCCAGTATTGCGAATGAATCATACCCTAGTTTTTTCATTAATTTATAATACAAATTTGCATGAGTTGGAAAAGAATAATAAAAATCCATTGGCTTAGATGAGCGCCCGAATCCTAAAGCATCTACAGAAATAATTGTATGATCTTTTGCTAAATCGGAGTAAATCTTTTGAAAACCATCTGATGACCCTCCAAAGCCATGAATCATAAGTAAAGGTGGTTTTTCATTACCAATCTTTTTAAAGTAAATGGTTTGACCATCTATTTCTACCATTTTTTCCTCGGTAGCTAGTTTCGCTGTAATTGTATTTTTAACTTGTTTTACTTGTTCTACTGGCTTTTCTGCTGCACTACATCCTACTAATAGTGTAAGAGTAAGACAACCTACCATAAAATAGCTAAATCGCTTCAATTAGGTGTCTCCTTTCTAACATAACGCTGTATCTATCATAGCAAATAGCATATTACGATTTCCAGGAAGTCGGCTACCATTTTTTATCATAAGAGGTGAAAGGAGCGTTTCTTGGAAATTTTCTGTTTGAAGAAATTTACGAAATGTAAATTGTGAGTGTGGGACATCAATTCGTACTATACCATTCCAACATTCACATATCTTTTTTAATAATTGAATAGCATCTTCTGCTTGCTTGGCGATAAGTGGATTGATACATAATATATTGCCCTTTTGTATGCATAATGAAAAAGCTTCTATACAGTTATTTCTTTCAATTTTAAAAGAGTGTACAGCCCTTGGTAATAGCAAAGAGTAAAGTAGAGAACGATTCATACCAGTTGCAATTTGATCCAGAGAAGTAAGAGATATAAGGTCTTCTTCTTGTACTTGTTGTAAGTGAGAAGGGTACGTCTTAATAGTTTGCTTTTCAAAACGATGAATCGTTGTTGCTGTTTGAAATCCGCATGATGTGTATAGAGGTTCGCCAGCTTTTGTCGCAATAAGTGCAATGGGTTGTTTTGGATGAATTTGTTCCAAGCAATGATTTAGCAACATGCGCCCTATTCCGCGTCCTTGAAAATTAGGGTGAACGATTAACATACCAATGGAAGCGAAGTTACTTGTAAAGGGAAATACTCCTCCAGTCGCAATGAGTTTGTTCTCATGAATGTAACCTACAAGTGTGCCGATAGAAAGATACATTTCGAATTGTTTTTTCATAAAAATTTCATCGTGTAACCATCCAACAGATTTGCAAAGATTAAGTAATTCAAAAATAAAAGACTCATTTAGCTTTACTATTTTCATAAAGGCTCACCGCATTTCTATTTATTTTCATAAAAATAGAGTCAAAATGTAAAAAAGAGATTTACGTTAAATGAAATCCAACTTGTTTATATTTAAATTGTAAAGGGCGGGATGATTGATACAAAAAGACAAAGTTATACAAATTATAACTGATATTTACATAAGTTAACAAAAAATTTACATACAGCTAATTTTCTCTTAATAGTCTTCCGTTAAATTTGATAGTGGGAAATGAATAACCTAATTAGGGGGACAAGACAGTGAAAAAGTTTGTGAAAAAAGCATGGCCATTTGCAGTTGTGGCATCATTAGCAGTTACTTCGGTAGCAACATGGAATTTTACTCGTTCTAGTGAGGTTAATGCAGATGAGAACGGAAGCAATGCAAAGATTAAAAATGTTATCGTATTAATTGGGGATGGTATGGGTCCTTCATATATGACGGCTCACCGTTATATGAAAGATAATCCAAAAACCTTTGAAATGGAATCTACAGAATTTGATAAGCATCTTGTAGGAACACAAAAAACATACCCAGAAGATGAACATGAAAATATTACAGACTCTGCATCGGCAGCAACAGCTATGTCAGCAGGGATTAAAACATATAATGCTGCAATTGCAGTTGATAATGATAAAGCGGAAGTGAAAACAGTTCTTGAGCAAGCGAAAGAAAAAGGGAAATCAACGGGACTCGTTGCAACTTCTGAAATTACACATGCAACACCAGCTGCTTTCGGTGCGCATGACATTAGCCGTAAAAATATGGACGCAATTGCAAATGATTATTTTGATGAGAAAATTAAAGGGAAGCATAAAGTAGATGTTATGCTTGGCGGCGGCGTAAAGAACTTTGTTAGAAAAGATCGTAATCTTACAGAAGAGTTTAAGAAATCTGGTTATAGCTATGTAACGGATCGAGATCAATTGTTAAATGATAAAAATGACCAAATTCTTGGTTTATTTGCACCAGGTGGATTAGATAAAATGATTGACCGTAATGAGAAAACACCTTCATTAGAAGAAATGACTAATGCAGCAATTGAGCGTTTGAACAAAAATAAAAATGGTTTCTTCTTAATGGTGGAAGGAAGTCAAATCGACTGGGCTGGACATGATAATGATATTGTTGGTGCAATGAGTGAAATGGAAGACTTCGAAAAAGCTTTCAAAGCAGCGATTGAGTTTGCGAAAAAAGATAAAAATACGTTAGTTGTTGCAACGGCAGATCACGCTACTGGTGGCTTATCTTTAGGTGCCAATGGCGAGTATAACTTTAAAGTAGAACCAATTAAAGCTGCAAAGCGCACACCAGACTTTATGGCAAATGAGATTGCAAAAGGTGCAAATGTAGAAGAAACATTGAAAAAGTATATTGATTTACAATTAACTCCAGAAGAAATTCAAGCTGTAAATGATATAGCTCCGTCAAAAGATGTAACAAAGATTGATAATGCAATTGAAGATATTTTCAATAAGCGCTCGGTTACAGGCTGGACAACGGGTGGACATACAGGGGAAGATGTGAACGTATATGCATTTGGTCCAGGTAAATACTTGTTCTCTGGCGTTCAAGAGAATACAAATATAGCGAAACGTGTCTTTGATATTGTTGGCGGTGGCGATCCGAATAAAGGAAGACGCTAATTAAGAGCGAAAGTGAGGCGAAATGCCTCACTTTTCTTTTTAGGAGTTGGGAATATGAAAAAGTTATTTAGGAAATTAAGGTTCCTTCTAGTGTTTGTAGTACTACTAGTTGGATGTCAACAAGAAGAGAATAACGTAGAACAAAAATCTACTACTAAAAAAACTGAGGAAAAGGTACAAATAACAAAAGAAGAAGAGAGATCTATTCAAGATGTTATTCATACATTTGTGCGAACGACGAATGAAAAAAATCTTGCAGAACATATGGAGTTATTTTCAAAGAAGATGCCTAGTGCTGAAGACTTAAAAACACAAAAAGAAGCCGCATTTCAAAAGGGAAATAAGAAAATTGAATTGGAACATATAGATATGAAAGTTAGTAAAGTAGGGTATGTTATTGTTGAAACGAAAGAAAAGGAAGTAGACGACAGTATCACTCTTCAAAAGAAAGTACAGTATGCTCTTGGGAAAGAAGATGATAAATGGAAGATTGAAGAGGTTCGAACGATAGAGAAAAAATAAAGTGAAACTTTAATAAGTGTGGAGTCGTACTTCCCAAAAATGATAGAAAAAAGGTTCTCATTGGCGAGAACCTTTTTTTATAGTGGTAGCATAATTTGATTTGAACATGCCTCAATATCATCAATATCTTGACGAATTGTGGCCATTTTATTATCCAGATCTTCAGCTTTCATTGCTGCATCATGTAGTTCATCTTTTAAATACTCCGGTATTTTCCCTTCATATTTATAATAAAGTTTGTGTTCTAAACTTGCCCAAAAGTCCATTGCCAGTGTACGTAACTGAATTTCTGCAAATACATCTTTTGTACCAGAATTTAGTGATAAAGGGTATTTAATGATCATGTGTAAACTTTTATATCCGTTTCGTTTTGGGTTAGCGATATAATCTTTTACTTCTATGACTTCCATATCTTCGCGTTTTTGAATGACTTCTTTCAAATGATAGATATCTTCTACGAAGCAACATGTAATACGAATACCAATAATATCTTGTAAATGTGTTTGAGCATTTTCAACTGTTGGTAATAAGTTTTTGCGCTCTAGTTTTTTAATAATACTTTCAGGTTGTTTTAGTCTTGTTTTTATATGTTCAAACGGGTTGTAATCCTCTAGAAATTGAGCTTCCCGGTTCATAATTTCAAATTTAGTTTTTAACTCTTCTAAAGCAAATGTATATGGTAATACAAAAGCTTTCCAGTAGTTAACTGTTGATTGATTATATTCCATTTATATACACACCTTTTCCTATTTGCAAGTGAGGTCGTTATTATACTAAATACCAAATCATATAAGCGCAAGCAGCAAATGATGAGATCATAAAGCGATATTTAGTTTTCATACTTTCAACTCCTTTCGAGTAAGATTTTATATTAATAAACGTGATTGTTAATAAGTTCACTATGTACAGTTTCTATAGTAATAGATTCGTGTGAATTTCGTATGAACTAATTGTTTCAGCTTTTTGTCTTTTTTGCTGTTAATCATAATTATTATTCGGATTTAAAGTGTTTTTATTTGATTTATCTATTTGTATAAATTAATGTATATTTAAATTTATAGTTATTGAGGAGGATATATGGTGAACTTTGAAGAATTAGCAATTGCTAGACGTTCTGCAATGAAATTTATACAAGGTATAGAAATCCCTGATGAGGATTTTAAAAAAATATTTGAGTTAACTAAGCTTTCTCCATCTTGCTATAATTTGCAGCACACACATTATGTTGTAATTCGTGATCAAGAGCGAAAAGAAAGATTAAAAGAATTAGCTTTCGGTCAATATAAAGTATCGAGTGCATCAGCGGTAGTGTTCGTTTGTGGTGATAAAAAAGCATACCAAAATGTTGAAAATATTTACTTCGGCATGAAAGTTTTAAAGATGATTGATGAATGTGAATATGAAGATACAATTAGGAAAACGAAAGGTTTATATGAAGGAAAAGGAGAGCGTTTCATGGAGGATGAAGCGATTAGAAATGCTTCGTTAAGCGCGATGACTTTTATGTACGCAGCTAAATATTATGGCTATGATACATGTCCAATGATTGGTTTCGATGAAAAAGCAGTACAAAGTGAATTAAATATGCCGGAGCATATAGTACCTGTTTTAATGATTACGATAGGAAAAAGTGATACGACTAAAACTCGTCCACGAGGATATCGAAAGCCGATTAGTGAGTTTGTTACATACGAATCGTTTTAATAAAGTGAAACTTTAAATCAGTAGGGGTCTTATTGGCCGTTAATGCGGGACAAAATTTATTTAACTATAAAAAACAAGGGGATTCTAAATGGAATCTTCTTGTTTTTGCAATTGACAAATAGAATGAAGTTTTATAATATATAAATCGTAATCATTACGTTTTAGTTGCAATCTTTGAAAGAAAGGAGAATTAAATATGCGTGTAAATATTACATTAGCTTGTACGGAGTGTGGCGATCGTAATTACATTTCTAAAAAAAATAAACGAAACAATCCAGAACGCATCGAACTAAAAAAATATTGTCCACGATTAAAGCGAGTAACGTTACATCGTGAGACGAAGTAAAAGACTAGAGATATCTCTAGTCTTTTTTTTATAGTTCTTTGGTTTTGTTTGTTATAATTACCTTAAAATGTAATAAAGGGAGCGGTATGATGAATCAAAAAGATAAAGAAAGAAAAGAGCGAGTGGCTCATATTATTAACATTCCAGATGAATATAGTCTTGTTGTAGATGATCAAGAAGGGGTTGATGACCCGTATCATCTATTATGGTGGGAGCATAAAGAGGATCAGGAGAGAACGATACAAATTACATTGAATAGACATACTGGTAATTTAATTGAGTTTAGGATAGATGATGAAAATTCTTTTTCAAGTGGTAAGGAAGCGATAGAGGAGAAGAAGGCAAGGGAGATTGCAAATGCGTTCTTGAAAAAATATACAAAAGAAGGATATGAATTCTATACATATGTAACGGTTAAGGACGACAGGCGTGGTTGGAAAGAAGTAAATTATATGCAAGAAGTGAATAGCTATCCATTGCCGAATACAGGGTGCGTTGTGCGAGTGAACCCTTCAGGTAATGTTGTGCAATTTCATTACAATGGACAAAAAGCTATAGAGAAAAAACCGTTATGGCCAAGTGAAATTGTTGAGGAGAATATCGTTTTAGAAAATTTGAAAGCTAGACAAGATATGAGACTTGTATTTATAGATTTAACATACTCTTCATGTGAGTATGAAAGCGGGGAAGAAGTAAAAGGGTACCATCTTGTATATGAACCAGAGCCTAGTCATGCGTTTATTGATGCAAGTACAGGTAAAGATTTATATGAGCCAGATCATTATAAATTGCCTTCGGCTGTAGCTGTTGGAAAATCGAGAAAAGGTAACGAACGAGGTGACATATTCGAATTATTTGACTGGAATAAAGAAGGTTTTACAAAAGTAGATGAGACGGAAAATGATGATGAAATAAGGATGAAATTTGTTCCGAAAGAGGAATTACAAAAACAGAAAGAAGAAAAGAATCCATATTTAATGAATGAATTCTTTAAAAAGCATTTACCGATGTTGAAATATAATAATTTAGTTAGCGTTACAATTGATAAATTAACCAATGAATTAACTGGTTTTATAAAACTGACAGATGATAAAGAAGTAAAGCAAATACTGTCTAGAGAGGAATGTTTACAAAAAGCACTTCAATTTTTAGAACGAGTTATTCCAGATATCAAACAATATCTGCGTCTTTGGGAGGAACGTGAAGAAGCAGAAGATGGGATTGAAAGATTTATCTTTTCTGTATATATAAATGATATTCCGGCAGAGTATAACCAATTTATGATCAACATCAATGCAGAAAATGGTGCTGTTATGCACTACTCGGGGGAGTCTAGCAACTTTATAAAAAAATTACTTACATATGAAACAACACCAAAATTAATAAAAGAAAAAGCGTTAGAAATATACAGAGCGGCTATCCGAGTTAAATTAGAATGGTTTTTAGATCATGATGCAGAGGAAACGAAATACAAACTACTGTACAAACAAACGACAGATGAAAAACATAAAGAACCTTTTGATTGTAGTCGGGAAATTCGTTATATTGATGCCCAAGCGGGGAGAAAGATTTGGAGTAAGTAAAATAAAAAGAGTTATTTTTCAAAGAAAATAACTCTTTTTATTTTTATAATTTGCCTGTTCGCTTTTCAAAAGTAAATGTGATAGGAAGATTGGAATGAGAACTATCACTTTTAAATATTACTTTCCATTCTTTAGTATGGGCTTTAATTTCAAAATTAAGAAGATTCATCGCTCTACGTTTATCTATTTCTAAAAACATATTATGAATTTCTGGTTCTTGCTGTAAATTAAGAGCCTTTAGTGTGACTGTAAATGTGAAAAAATTCTGCCCTTCATATACTATTTTTGATATTTTTGTTTTTTGTGTATTTAACAGCACATAAAAACGGTCTGATGGAGTTAATTGTACAGAGTCATCAGTAATTTCATTCTCGCTATTATGAAGTTCAACTAAGAAAGATGTACTATGTGAAGAATCTTTTTTGCTTGTAATCTGTAATTCAGTAGGAATCATCGGTATTTCATAAAAGTCATTCCTTATTATATTATTGTAATCCTCTGAAAATTTACGGACTTCTTTTGGAAAAGAGTCTTCTTGTGTACTTAAAAAAGTTTTATGTTGCTTTGGAATTTTTTTACTAAAATTTAATGTTTCTTTAAAGTAATAATTGGATCCAGTTAAAAATAAAAAACTACAAATTAATAAAAAAATTCGATACAGATTTTGAAAATGAAAGAACAATAGTATACATGTAATAATTCCAATTACATAGAAAATAAAGATAAGTAGTTCTAGTTTTGAGTGAAACGAGAAACCATAGTTATGAAAAAATTTTATTCCAGTTATAATTTGAGCTCCAAAAAATAAAGAAATTCCAAATTGAAAAAATAATAAATCAGGTCCTCTTTTAATAACAAAAGTAATGAACGAAATGAAAAGTAAAAATACCCCTAAATAAATTGTTACATTTAATAATCGTTCTAATGTAATCATGAATAATGTCCCCTTTAATAGCATATTCATATATAAATAACAATTTTATATAATTATAATATAACAATAAAATATTTTAAATGTTGGAAGTGTTGAGTTTTATAAATAAACTGTACAGACACAAACAACCTCACGCCCACATACACATAATAAAGACCACTATTTTGGCGGAGGTGAAAGGTTTGAGTCTATTCGCCGCAATTGGATATATGGTTCGAGAAGTGTTTGTCTTTGTTTCTTATGTGAAGAATAATGCGTTCCCGCAGCCGTTATCATCAGATGATGAGAGAAAGTACTTAGAGTTAATGGAGCAAGGTGATGCTCAAGCGAGAAATCTTTTAATTGAACATAATTTACGGCTTGTAGCTCATATCGTTAAAAAATTTGAGAACACAGGAGAAGATGCAGAAGATTTAATTTCAATTGGTACGATTGGGCTCATTAAAGCGATCGAGAGCTATTCTGCAGGAAAGGGAACGAAGCTTGCGACGTATGCAGCACGCTGTATTGAAAATGAAATTTTGATGCATTTACGTGTACTAAAGAAAACGAAAAAAGATGTTTCACTTCATGATCCGATCGGGCAAGATAAAGAGGGCAATGAAATATCGCTTATTGATATATTAAAATCAGAGTCTGAAGATGTAATTGATATGATTCAGCTTAGTATGGAGTTAGAAAAAATTAAAGAGTATATCGATATTTTAGACGAAAGAGAAAAAGAAGTGATTGTGAAACGTTTTGGACTTGGGCTAGATAAGGAGAAAACACAGCGGGAAATCGCTAAGGCGCTTGGTATTTCTAGAAGCTACGTATCACGGATTGAAAAGCGTGCTTTAATGAAAATGTTCCACGAGTTTGTCAGGGCAGAGAAAGAGAAAAAAGCGAAAGAGTAAAGTGTATTAGAAGCAGCCATATTTAAAATGGGCTGCTTTTCTTATTGTAAATAAGAAAAGAAAACGCGTTATGCTAAGAAGAAATACATGTTCACTGTTGAAAATGACGGATTCTATCTGTAATATTAGAAGGTGCTAAATAATTTAAGAATAATACCATACTTAGTTTTCTGTATATATAATAAGGCTGCTTTATATGATATGTGGGAATAAGAACCAATTTTACATATGATATAGAAAGAAAAGAAGGGAAAACTAAAGTTATAGACTGATTAGGGGGTTTCGCAATTTGCGACGTACATTATATCGACTTATGATAGAACTTACAAATGGTCGCTTTACTTCTTATATATTACGTAAATTTGCACAATCTCGTTTGAGCTCTATCATTATTCCATCGTATGCGAAAGTTTTTCAAATTAATCAAGATGAGATGGAAAAGGGTTTGAAGGAATATAGAACATTGCATGAATTATTTACGCGTAAGCTAAAAGAAGGAAAGCGTAGTATTGATACAGATGCATCGAGTATCGTTAGTCCTGTTGATGGTGTTTTTGCAGATCATGGTCCTATTGAGGATACAAAAACATTTGATATTAAAGGAAAGCGCTATTCAATTGTGGATATGCTAGGTAATGAAGAACGTGCAACGCGATATGCAGGCGGTACATATATGGTAATTTATTTGAGTCCAAGTCATTATCATCGCATTCATAGTCCGCTTTCTGGTTCTGTGACTGAAAGATTTGTACTCGGTAGAAAATCATATCCGGTAAATGCAGCTGGTATGGAATACGGGAAAGAACCACTGTCAAAAAATTATCGTTCTGTTACAGAAGTAAGCAGTGATGGCGAGCATATGGCTCTTGTAAAAGTAGGGGCCATGTTTGTTAATAGTATTGAGCTTTTGCATGAGAGAGACACTGTTCAAAAAGGTGAAGAAATGGCATACTTTACATTTGGTTCAACAGTTGTGTTATTGTTTGAAAAAGATATGATAGAAGTAGTGCAGGAATTAAAGAGTGGACAAGAGCTTCGTCTTGGTGAAAAAATAGCTACTCGCTTAGCTCATAAATAAAGAAAAGCTTTTATAACCGTAAGTAAGAGTTATGGGCAAAGATACTTAATGATGAAATCCCCTAGATGGGAGTACTTGTTTATTCGAGAGCCATCGTAGGATGGCTCTTTTTACAGGGCATCCAATAAATTATCCTTTAACTGTTTAATTGGTAAGGGCTGATTAAACTTTCACTTTATATGTAATCAAGATGATTTGACAAGCTTGTCCTCTAATGAGCGTCTAATGATTTCTTGTTTTATAAGTAAAATGAAGTCGGGATTTAATTTTAGTTCTTTTGCTTTATAATAAGACTCAGTGAGTAACTCAGTGGATAACTGTTCCATATGTTTTGTTTTCAAGGTGAGTCACCTCCTAATAATATAAGGATTGATTCGTTGATGCATTTAATGTACCAAAAAAATATGACAGTCACAAACGAGTGGTTATCCACATACCTAGGTGGATAAAGTGTGTATAGTTTGTTAGTAAATTCCAAATTAACTGAAAAATTAATGTGGAAAATGTGTACAATTTTATCCACAGGTTATATATCGAAAAATGTTGTCGAAAAATTTTATGAAAAATCCTCAAAGAGGTGAAAGAAATTGAAACTATTTTTACCAAATGAATATGTGAAAAATGTATATCATGTTCAACCAGAAGATTTAAAAAAACGTGGGATTAAAGGTGTTATTACTGACTTAGATAACACTTTAATTGAATGGGATCGTCCCAATGCAACACCGCAACTTGAAAAATGGTTTTTGGAAATGAAAGAGCAAGGCATTCAAGTAACGGTCGTTTCAAATAATAATGAGCAACGTGTAAAAGATTTTGCTGATCCATTAGGTATTCCATTTATTCATAGTGCACGTAAACCATTTGTTCGCGCATTTAAGCGTGCGATACAAGAGATGCGTTTGCAGCCAGATGAAGTTGTAGTAATTGGAGATCAGTTACTGACTGACGTGCTTGGTGGAAACCGAGTAGGCCTTCATACAATTTTAGTTGTACCGGTAGCACAAACGGACGGATTAGTAACGCGCTTTAATCGAAAAATTGAACGAAGAATTATGAAAAATATGAAGAAAAAAGGTTTAATTAACTGGGAGGAATAAAGTTTGACTGAAACAATTAAATGTATTGGTTGCGGTGTAGAAATTCAAACAGAAAATAAAAACGAAGTGGGGTATGCTCCTGCCTCATCTTTAGAGAAAGAACAAGTTATTTGTCAACGTTGTTTTCGCTTGAAGCATTACAATGAAATTCAAGATGTATCGTTAACAGATGATGACTTCCTACGCATTTTAAATGGAATTGGAAAATCAGATGCATTAGTAGTCAAAATTGTAGATATTTTTGATTTTAATGGTAGCTGGTTACCTGGCTTACATCGTTTCGTAGGGAATAATAAAGTATTACTTGTTGGAAATAAAGCTGATTTAATTCCAAAGTCAGTAAAACATGATAAAGTAAAACATTGGATGCGCTATAGTGCAAAGCAGCTAGGATTAAAACCAGAAGATGTCTTTTTAATTAGTGCAGCGAAGGGACAAGGAATCGCTGAATTAGCAGATGCTATTGAGTATTATCGCGGCGGCAAAGATGTTTATGTTGTTGGATGTACGAATGTAGGGAAATCGACATTTATTAATCGTATGATTAAAGAATTTAGTGATGAGACTGAAAATGTAATTACAACATCTCATTTCCCAGGAACAACACTTGATTTAATTGATATTCCATTGGACGAAGAGTCTTCTTTATATGATACGCCAGGTATTATTAACCACCACCAAATGGCTCATTATGTTGGAAAGCAAAGCTTAAAGCTTATTACACCAACAAAAGAAATTAAGCCGATGGTATTCCAATTAAATGAAGAACAAACGTTATTCTTTAGTGGATTGGCACGTTTTGATTATGTAAGTGGTGGTCGTCGTGCATTTACTTGTCACTTCTCGAATCGCTTAACAATCCATCGTACAAAGCTTGAGAAAGCAGATGAATTATATAAAAATCATGCCGGGGATTTACTAAGCCCACCAACGCCAGAAGAATTAGCAAATATGCCTGAGCTAGTGAAATACGAATTTAATATTCGTGAACCTAAAACGGATGTTGTATTCTCTGGATTAGGATGGGTTACTGTGAACGAACCAGGAGCAAAAATTGTTGCACACGTACCAAAAGGAGTAAGTGTTTCACTACGTAAATCTTTAATTTAATATGGAGAGGGATTTATGAAACAATTATATGGTGTAATCGGAAATCCAATTGGACATTCATTATCACCCGTTATGCATAACGATGCATTTGAACACTTGAATATGGATGCCCATTATCATGCGTTCCTTGTTGAAGAGGAATTGCTAGGGGAAGCAGTAAGAGGTTTAAAAGCATTAGGTATTTCAGGATTTAATGTAACAACTCCGCACAAGGTTGCTATTATGGAGTATTTGGATGAGATTGACCCATTGGCAAGGAAAATCGGTGCAGTAAATACAGTGGTTCATAAGGATGGAAGATTAATTGGCTATAATACAGACGGGATTGGTTTTGTTCGAGCGTTGCAGTCAATTAGTAATGAACCACTTCAAGGGAAACGTATTTTGTTACTTGGTTCAGGTGGTGCTAGCCGAGCTATTTATTTTTCTCTTGCTGATGTAGGTGTAAAAGAGATTGATGTAGCCAATCGTACAGTAGATAAGGCAAAGGAACTTATTGCTGCACGTACGGCCGATGTTAATTCTGTTGCTTTGTCGTTAGAAAAAGCGACAGAAGAACAAGGAAATTATGATATTATCATTCAGACGACAACGATAGGTATGCATCCACACGTAGAACATACGCCATTACAAATTTGTTCGTTAAAAAAAGGAACGATTGTATCAGATATAATTTATAATCCATTTGAAACGAAAATTTTATGTGAGGCAAAAGAGCAAGGTGCAATCATTCAAAATGGTATTGATATGTTTGTTTATCAAGGAGCACTTGCATTTGAAATGTGGACAGGACGCACGCCAAATATCGAGAGAATGAAACAATTAGTTATAGAAAAGCTTGGAGGCTAACATATATGTTAACAGGAAAACAAAAAAGATTTTTACGTGCACAAGCACATCATTTAACACCAATTTTTCAAGTAGGAAAAGGCGGAGTAAATGAAAATATGATTAAACAAATCGCAGATACTTTAGAAGCTCGTGAGTTATTTAAAGTAAGTGTATTACAAAACTGTGAATTTGATCGCCGTGAGGTTGCGGAAGAACTTGCAAAAGGTGCACGTGCTGAAATCGTTCAAGTAATTGGAAGCACAATCGTTTTATACAAAGAATCAAGAGAAAATAAACAAATTAAGCTTCCTCGATAAAAAGACTAGCATGCGCTATTTTTATCGTTTATGCGTAATGATGTAGAGAGCGAAACCAATTGAACTTTTATTAATAGCAACTCTCTTCATTCCTAACCGAGGAGAGTTGCTGTATGTAAAAGGAAGGGGCGTTTCTTTTGAGAAAAATTGGCATCATTGGCGGTACATTTGATCCGCCTCACTATGGACATTTGCTAATTGCAAATGAAGTATATCACGCTTTGAACTTGGAAGAAGTATGGTTCTTGCCAAACCAGATTCCGCCACATAAACAAGGGCGGAATATTACAAGTGTAGAAAGTCGTTTACATATGTTAGAGCTCGCGACTGAGGCAGAAGAGCACTTTTCTATTTGTTTAGAAGAGCTAAGTAGGAAGGGCCCATCTTATACGTATGACACTATGTTACAATTGACGAAGAAGTATCCGGATGTGCAGTTTCACTTTATTATTGGTGGGGATATGGTTGAGTATTTACCGAAGTGGTATAACATTGAAGCTTTACTTAATCTTGTAACGTTTGTTGGAGTTGCAAGACCTGGGTATACATTGCATACACCATATAAGATTACTACAGTGGAAATTCCGGAATTTGCAGTTTCTTCATCCTTATTACGTGAGAGATATAAGGAGAAGAAAACGTGTAAATATTTACTTCCCGAAAAAGTACAGGTATATATCGAGAGGAATGGGTTGTATGAATCGTGAGAATGCACTGCATATTGTCAAACAACAAATGCATGAAAAACGTTATATACACACAATTGGTGTAATGGAGACAGCGATTGAGCTTGCTAAGTTATACGGTGTGGACGAAAAAAAAGCAGAGATGGCAGCTATATTCCATGATTATGCGAAATGTAGAGCGATTTCAGAGATGGAAGAGATTATTAAACGTGAAGATTTGCCGAAAGATTTACTTTGCTATAACAAAGAGTTATGGCATGCACCTGTTGGGGCATACTTAGTAGAAAAAGAAGTAGGCATTACGGATTCTGAAATTTTGCAAGCTATTACATATCATACAAGTGGTCATGAGAATATGACGATGTTAGATAAAGTGATTTATGTAGCTGATTACATTGAACCTGGGCGAAAGTTTCCAGGAGTGGAAGAGGCTCGTAAACTCGCATATACGGATATAAATCAAGCTTTATTATTTGCGTTAAAGAGAACAATTCAATTTTTAATGGAAAAAGATCAGACGATTTATCCATTAACATTCCAAACATACAATGCAGTTATCAAGGAGGAAATGAGTAAATGAACGATAAAGATTTATTAGTATTAGCGGCAAAAGCAGCTGATGATAAGAGAGCAGAAGATATGGTTGTCCTAAATATGCAAGGTATTTCACCAATTGCAGATTATTTCATTATTTGTCACGGGAATTCAGACAAACAAGTGCAAGCAATTGCACGTGAAATTAAATCAAAAGCACATGAGTTCCAAATCGACGTACAACGTATGGAAGGGTTTGACGAAGCACGTTGGGTATTAGTTGATCTTGGAGATGTAGTTGCTCATGTATTCCATAAAGATGAGCGTAATCACTATAATTTAGAGCGTCTATGGGGCGATGTGCCACGTGAAGATATTACAGAAGAGTTAGGCCAATGAAATACGAACAATTTGCATTGTTGTACGACGAACTAATGAATGATGTCCCTTATGATAAATGGGTGGAATTTACAGAGGAAAGTTTACAGCAGGCAGATATGAAAGAGGCAAAAATTCTTGATGTAGCATGCGGTACGGGTAATGTAACCCTGCCGCTTGTGCAAAAGGGTTACGATTTAATAGGTGTCGATCTTTCAGAAGAAATGTTAACAGTCGCTCAGCAAAAACTAGGAGGAGAGGGATACTTTATTCCTTTTTATCAACAAGACATGCGAGAGCTTGATGTTCCAGGTGAGTTTGATTGTGTAACCATCTTTTGTGATTCATTAAATTATGTATTGCAAGAAGATGGAGTACAAGAAACATTTAGAAGAGTATTTCACCATTTACGTCAAGATGGTTTGTTTTTATTTGATGTACATTCTTTATATAAAATACATCATGTATTTCAAAATGAAACGTATACAGTGAATGGAGAAGAAATATCTCTTATTTGGAATTGCTTCCCTGGTGAAGAATCAAATAGTGTAGAGCATGATTTAACATTCTTTGTTCAAGATCCGGAAGAAGATGTGTACCATCGGTTTGACGAATGTCACGTGCAACGTGCATATCAAGTGGAAGAGTTAACGAAATGGCTTGAAGAAGCAGGTTTTACAGTGCTTCGTGTAACAGGTGATTTTGAGCGACTTGAAGTTACAGAACAAACAGAGCGTATTTTCTTCATGGCGAAGAAAAACGGATAAAACAAAAGCAACCGAGAAGGTTGCTTTTGTTTTATAAAGAAGATGTATTTTTAGTTCTAGCATAATCTGAAGATCGTATGAGTAAAGTGCGGGAATAGTAGTTGAAGTGAAAATGTATTGTAAAAAAGTAAGTATTTATAAAAAGGATTTGGAATGAAAATGACGTATTTATTATGTGTGTTTATTGAATTGCTGATCAACGCATTCTAAATCTTCATCAAATTTTTCATGTGTTCGCTCGATTAACTTATGGAACATATCTCCAACGTGCTCTTCTAAAACCCGAATGCCTTCCCCAGTAACGCCGCCTTTCACGCAAACCTTTTCTTGTAAGGTAGGTAATGTGAAGATTTCTTTTTCAAGTAATTTCCCCATCCCCACGACCATTTCACTTACTAAAGTAGTAGCCTCTTCGTGTGTAATATTTGTTTTATCTACAGCAGCGTTAATGAAGCATTGTAGTAAATAACTAAAGAAAGCAGGACCGCAACTTGCTATATCAGATGAAACGCGCGTTATATCTTCTTCTATTACAAGAGGTGTAGAAATGTTTTTGAATAGACGAAGTAGTTTTTGTTGCCATTCTTCAGAGCAATTATCTCCAAATGTAAATAGTGAGGCGCCAGAGAGCGCGCGATTTGTGATACTTGGAATGATACGCGCGACGTGGCAAGGTACGAGAGTCTCTAATTGTGATGGAGATATTGGACTTGTAATAGAAACTAAGCACGTTTCATCAGAAAAATGTTCAGCGTATTTTTTTAGGATAGGGTATATATCTATCGGCTTGACACAAATAAAAATAAGTTGTGATTGTTCGATTACTTCCGGGATTGTTTTTGCTATATGAACAGAAGGGTATTTTTCTTTTATATGATATGCTTTTGCAGGCGTCCGATTAATGATTGTAAGGCACGAAGGTTTGACAGCACGGGTTTCTAAAAATGCATCGATTAGTATATTCCCCATGTTTCCTGTCCCTATAATTCCTATGTTCAAAGTTTCATCCCTCCTTCGTAACAGCTTTCTCCTAAACAATATGAATGATGTTATAAATTTATGATTAGAGGTGTAAAATGATGTGGGATTTTCCGAAAAAGTGGTTAGGTTTAGTAGTTATTATTGGAACTTTACTTTTTCTTGTTTTTTGGAAAACGAATCAGAGTGTAGAACGAACGCCTATTACAATGAATGTACAAGAGAAGGAAATCGAAAAAAAGGGTAAACCGAAAATATCGGATACAAAGGAACAGAAAAGAACAATTATAATTGATGTGAAAGGAGCGGTTAGTAAAGAAGGGGTATATGAAATGAAGGAAGGAGATCGCGTAAAGGATGCGGTTCAAAAGGCTGGTGGTTTTTTATCAGAAGTAGATATGAAAAAAGTGAATTTAGCACAAATTGTACAAGATCAAATGCTCCTTTATATACCGAGTAAAAATGAATCAGAACAAGGGGTGCTTACTTCTTCTAAGGAAGATGGCAAGATTCGAATAAATACAGCGGCGAAAGAACAACTAGAAAAAATTACAGGGATTGGCTCTCGAAAGGCAGAAAGTATTTTGAAATATCGAGAAGAACATGGTCCGTTTCAGAAAATAGAAGATTTATTAGAGATTGATGGGATTGGTGCGAAGTCTCTTGAAAAGATAAAAGATCAAATTATTATTCCGTAAAAGATTGACGAAGTTTTTCTTCTTTCGCTACACTACAAGTAGACAAAAAAGTAGGTGAAAAATATGGAACGAATTTCATGGGATCAATATTTTATGACGCAAAGCCATCTACTATCTTTGCGTAGTACATGTACAAGGCTTGCGGTAGGAGCGACAATCGTTCGCGATAAACGAATTATTGCTGGTGGATATAATGGTTCAATTAAAGGTGGCGTACATTGTATAGATGATGGTTGTTACGTAATCGATAATCATTGTGTTCGGACAATTCATGCCGAAATGAATGCTTTATTACAATGTGCCAAGTTTGGTGCGAAAACAGAGGAAGCAGAAATTTACGTTACGCATTTCCCTTGTTTACAATGTTGTAAGGCAATTATTCAAAGTGGTATTACAGCGGTTTATTATGCGCAGGATTATAAAAATCATCCATACGCCATAGAGTTATTTGAACAAGCGAATGTAACAGTGAAACACGTTCCGCTAGAATATGATATTGCTGCATTAGAGGATCAAAAACGTTATACAGAGTTGAAAGAATTATTTGCGTCTTTAGAAAAAGATAATTTATCAATGGAAGAATTACAGCATGTATTCACGAAAGCAAAAATGATGCTATAAGGAGTGAGTATAAGTTGCAAGAACAATGGGGGTATGTTGCAATCTCGTTTATAATAGGGATTGCAATTGCCTTTTCCTCGTCACTTTTATTGATAGTTTTTTGCCTCTTTTTAAATGTTTTCTTCTGTTTATATCGCACTTCGCGTAAAACCTTCATTTTTTGTATTGTAGCGTGCTTTAGTAGCGTTATATACACTTCATATGTTCAAACGTGGAATAAGCCTCTAGGGGAGTCCTATGGAGTTACAAGAGGGGTTATACAAAATACACCACTTGTTAATGGGGATCGCCTATCTTTTCAATTTGAAGATCAGAATAAAAATATAGTGCAGTTAAGTTATAGAATAAAATCAGCTTTGGAAAAGAAAAAAATGCAACAATTATACGCAGGGATATCATGTGTATTCGAGGGTGAGAGGAAAGAACCGGAAACAGCTCGGAATTTTCATGGTTTTAATTACCGTGATTATTTATACAAACAACATATTCATTTCACATTTGAGGCTACATATATTTCTGAATGCTATAAAACATCACTGTCGCTTACGCAATGGATTCTTCTTTTGAGGCAACAAGCAATCTCGAAAGTTACAGAAATGTTTCCAGAGCAATCAGGTGCTTTTATGAATGCATTACTATTTGGTGATAGACAACAAATGACGTTTGAAGTGGAAGAGCAATATCAACAATTTGGTCTTGTACATTTGTTAGCAATTTCAGGTTCGCACATTGTATTGTTAATGGTAATAGTATATTTTATTTTGCTAAGAAGCGGTGCGACAAGGGAGGTAGCAACAATTTGCCTTATCGTTTGTATTCCTTTGTATATGGTTTTAGCAGGGGCGTCACCCTCTGTTATAAGAGCTTCTATAACAGGAGTTTTGATGTTGATTGCTTTTATGTGCTCGATTCGTTTGTCTAGTTTAGATGCTTTAAGTGTAACAGCTATATGCATGCTTATATATGACCCTTATCTTGTTTTTAATATTGGATTTCAGTTTTCTTTTGTAGGTAGCTTCGCTTTACTTTTGTCTGCTCCGTTATTGTTAGGGAGTAGCAACGGAGTAATCCGGAATTCTATTTATATTTCTATCATTTCACAGCTCGTTAGTACTCCGATTTTGTTATATCACTTTGGTTATTTTTCTCCATATAGCATTCTCCTCAATCTCTTATACGTTCCGTTTTTATCTATCATTGTATTACCATGTAGCATTATTATTTTACTGTGTATGCCAATTGTCCCGTTTCTCGCAAAAGGATTTGCCGATGTATTATCAATAGGCTTGAGTATGTCTAATGATTTTCTAAGTTATTGTGAAAGTTTACCATTTACCCAGCTTATCTTCGGGGAAACGCCCCTCAATCTTGTAGCTGTATATTGCGCGAGTATTGTCAGCATATTGATGGTTTGGGAAAGAAGAGCGCCGAAAAAAATAGTTTGTATAGTTGCAAGTGTATTTCTTTTTATTAGCACATGTCATTATATATATCCATATTTTAGAGGAAGCGGAAGTGTAACATTTATTGATGTTGGACAAGGTGATGCAATATTAATTCGCCTTCCGTATGATAAAGGGATTTATCTTATTGATACAGGTGGAACGCTTCGTGTGAATAAGGAAGAATGGCAACAAAAAAAGCATGAATTTTCTGTTGGGAATGATGTTTTAATACCCTTTTTACAAAAAGAAGGTATTAAAACAATTGATAAATTAATCGTAACGCATGGAGATGCAGATCATATAGGTGCTGCACAAGAATTATTATCATATATACCTGTAAAAGAAGTGGTATTTGGCCGAAAGGGAAAAGATGCAGTATTAGAAAAAGTAGTCAAGAAACAGGCATTAGAAAAGGAAATGAAAATAACTGAAGTGGGGGAAGGGGCGAGTTGGAGTGTAAATGAAGCGGAATTTTTCGTTTTAGCTCCAAAAGGAAAAGAAAAAAGCGAAAATAACGCTTCAATTGTAATATGGGCAAAATTTGGAGGGTTGAAGTGGCTATTTACAGGCGATTTGGAAGAAGAAGGGGAAAAGATTTTAGTAGAGGCATATCCAGATTTACAAGTGGATGTTTTAAAAGTTGCTCATCATGGGAGTAATACGTCATCTATAGAGCCTTTTTTGAACGTCATGCAGCCTCGTGTAGCGATTATATCTGTTGGTAAGCAGAATAGGTATGGACACCCGCATAAAGAAGTGATAGAGCGTTTTGAGAAGATGGGGAGTGCGATATGGCGCACGGACAAGCAAGGTGCTATTTCCTATGTTTTTAAAGGGGAAAATGGAACCTTTAAAAGTAAAATCACATATGATAAAACACATAATAGATGAAAAAGAGAAGACTGCCATGAAGTGGCAGTCTTTAAGAACCGATAAATTTAATAACAGTTGCAATGATGAAAAGTGTTGCGAAAAAACCAAATGAGACGATAAATCCTACCCCTGAATCAATAGCGTCATTGCGTTTACTTTGAACGTTTTGTTCAAAATCATTCATTTAGAATCCCTCCCCAACATTCCACTTTAGTATAAAATATTGTCAGAAAAAAATCTACAATTTCCATATGAAGAGAAAACGAGCTTTTTTGCTACTTTTAAATCATGAAGTAATGTGAGTTTTTCGTTTCCAAGCATGTTAACAGTTGGCACTTATACTCAAATTTTTATTGCGAATAATAAAGGGAAGGTGATTACCGCACACCAATAAGAAACCCGGGGCTTATTGCGTGGCGTTTAATATAAATAAAGGGACGGGTTATAAAGCCTGTTCCTTTGTACTTGTAAAACAAAAGCTAGGGCATTAGTATAAATATATATTGCCAAGTTAGGGAGTAGGAAAAAGTATGAGTGATATACATAAAAAAATTAAAAAGAAACAGTTTGCTCCGTTATATTTACTATATGGAACGGAAGCTTTTTTTATAAATGAAACGATAAAGCTTATTACGACAGAAGCACTTGAAGAAGAAGATCGAGAGTTTAATGTTGTGACATACGATTTAGAAGAAGCGTATTTAGAAGATGTGGTTGAGGATGCGCGTACGCTTCCTTTCTTCGGAGAACGGAAAGTACTGTTAATAAAATCACCGTTATTTTTGACTTCGCAAAAAGAAAAGTTAGAGCAAAATATAAAAATTTTAGAAGAATACATTGGTGAACCTTCTCCATTTTCTATTCTTGTTTTTGTTGCGCCTTACGAAAAACTTGATGAGCGAAAAAAAATTACAAAACTATTAAAGAAAACAGCAGATGTAGTAGAAGCAAATGCGATGCAAATACAGGATGTTCAGAAATGGATTGTTGCTCGTGCAGATGAAGTGCATGTGCATATTGATAACGCGGCTGTTAGTTTGTTGCTAGAGCTTGTGGGAAGTAATGTAACAATGTTGGCGAAGGAAATGGACAAGTTAACGTTATACGTTGGTATGGGTGGAGAGATTACGACGAAACTTGTTGCAGAGCTTGTGCCAAAATCCGTTGAGCAAAATGTGTTCGCTTTGACAGAAAAAGTGGTGAAAAAAGATATTGCAGGTGCAATGCAAATTTTGGATGGATTATTTACGCAGCAGGAAGAGCCGATTAAATTGCTTGCGTTATTAGTGAGTCAATTCCGCTTGTTGTATCAAGTGAAAGAGCTACAGCAACGTGGTTATGGACAAAATCAAATTGCGTCTCATATTGGTGTACATCCGTATCGCGTGAAGTTGGCAATGAATCAAACGAAGTTTTTCTCTTTTGAAGAATTAAAAAAAGTGATTATAGAATTAGCGGAAGCTGATTATAGTATGAAGACGGGAAAGATGGATAAGAAACTTGTGCTCGAGTTTTTCTTAATGCGATTAAATCATATGTGATGACACAAAAAAGTTCATGTACTAAGTACATGAACTTTTTTGTATATAAAAAAACGATCCAAATGGATCGTTTTTTAAACGCCTTACGCGTTTACTTGTTTCGCTAAGCGAGATTTTTGACGAGCTGCAGCGTTTTGGTGGATAAGACCTTTACGAGCTGCTTTGTCAAGTTTTTTAGAAGCAGTTTTGAAAGCTTCTTTAGCATTTTCAAGATCGTTATTAGTAACTAAAGCTTCTACAGTTTTAACAGCAGAACGCATGTCAGACTTGATAGAAGCGTTATGTGCACGACGCTCTTCGCTAAGTTTAGCGCGTTTGATAGCAGATTTGATGTTTGCCATACTTTTCACCTCCCTGGTGCAATCGAATGACTCGATTCTTACATAGAACAAGTGATATTCTATCAAACGGTGAAGAGAATTGCAATAGTATATCCATGAAATTTCACGTAAAGGAAAGAATGACCTTATATAACTTTGGGAAATCTAACGATATTTACTATGAATTACGGAGGAGATACGATGAAAGAACCATTAGATTTAAGTAAATATAGCATTAGAACTGACCTTGCTGTAGAAGCTCATCAAATGTTGCAAGAAAGCCAAGAAGAACAAAAAGGGATACAGGGAGTTATTGTAAAAGAGAGAGAAGAAGAGGGGACTATAATTACAAAAGTAACAATTGATGAAGCTGCCTCTGAAGCGATGGGTAAAAAGCCTGGAAATTATTTAACGCTTGAAGTACAAGGGATACGTCAGCAAGATACAGAACTTCAACAAAAAGTGGAGCGTATTTTTGCAAAAGAATTTTCTTGTTTCTTAGAAGAGGTTGGAGTTACAAAAGAAGCAAGCTGTTTAATTGTAGGTCTTGGGAATTGGAATGTAACACCAGATGCTCTTGGACCGATAGTTGTAGAAAATGTATTAGTAACGAGACATTTGTTTCAATTACAGCCTGAAAGTGTAGAAGAAGGGTTTAGGCCTGTTAGTGCAATTCGGCCGGGGGTAATGGGAATTACAGGGATCGAAACGAGCGATGTTATTTATGGGATTATTGAGAAGACGAACCCGGACTTTGTAATTGCAATTGATGCATTAGCTGCCCGTTCTATTGAACGAGTAAATAGCACGATACAAATTTCTGATACTGGAATCCATCCTGGATCGGGGGTTGGGAATAAACGTAAAGAACTAAGTAAAGACACATTGGGTATCCCTGTTATCGCAATTGGTGTTCCGACTGTGGTCGATGCTGTTTCGATTACAAGTGATACGATTGATTTTATTTTGAAACATTTCGGCCGAGAGATGAAAGAAGGAAATAAACCTTCACGATCTTTGTTACCAGCGGGATTTTCATTTGGAGAAAAGAAAAAATTAACAGAAGAAGATATGCCGGATGAAAAGAGCAGAAATATGTTTTTAGGTGCTGTTGGTACGTTGGAAGAAGAAGAAAAAAGAAGGCTGATTTATGAAGTGCTATCTCCTCTTGGTCATAATTTAATGGTAACCCCAAAAGAAGTAGATACTTTTATTGAGGATATGGCGAATGTAATAGCGAGTGGTTTAAATGCGGCGCTGCATCATCAAATTAATCAAGATAATACGGGAGCATATACACATTGAGGGGAACAGATGATTATCGTTTGAGTCGCTTTACGCTTTTGTGTATATGTAGTGTGGCTTTATGTTTACTTATGATGATAGCAGGAGTGGCACTTGCTAATCATGGTTTGAAAAGTATGAAAGGTTATCAGCAATTGTCATATGAACAAATAGCTCATATGACAGGGACAGAAAGTACAGGTGCTGAATCAGAAATTTTGGGTAGCTCGTTTTCGGCCTCAGAAAAACAACAACAGTTAGAACGTTTAAGAAGTTTTAATGTTGTAGAAGGAATTGGGATGGCAGTAGCAAGTGTAGCTTATGAAATGACGAAGTTCGGAACGGATATCGTTGTTGGGAAAATAAAAGGAATTTTTAGCTAAGAGTAACATGGGAGGCGGTTGTTTTACTGGTTTGTAAGACAGCCGTTTTAAAATTTGAAAAGGGTTTGTCTCTTATGGTTTATTCGCATAAGATATAGATAGAATGATTTGTATCGTAAGCAGCACGAGTTTTCATTGAATCTTTGTTGCTCTATTGATATAATCAGTGCTAGTGTATATTGGCGAGACTATTAGGAGTTGAGAACATAGATGAATAAAGAAGAAAGAGCAAAAAGACAGTCCAAAATCCGTAATTTCTCTATTATTGCTCATATTGACCACGGAAAATCAACGTTAGCAGACCGTATTTTAGAGAAAACAAACGCGTTAACACAACGTGAAATGAAAGCTCAGTTGCTTGACTCTATGGATTTAGAGCGTGAGCGTGGTATTACAATCAAATTAAACGCAGTACAATTAAACTATAAAGCAAAAGATGGTGAAGAGTATATTCTTCATTTAATTGATACACCAGGACACGTCGACTTTACGTACGAAGTATCTCGTAGTTTAGCGGCTTGTGAAGGCGCGATTCTTGTAGTAGATGCAGCGCAAGGTATTGAAGCGCAAACGTTAGCAAACGTATACTTAGCGCTTGATAATAATTTAGAAATTTTACCAGTTATTAATAAAATCGACTTACCGAGTGCGGATCCAGAACGTGTACGTCAAGAGGTAGAAGATGTAATTGGTTTAGATGCATCAGAAGCGGTACTTGCTTCTGCGAAAGCTGGAATTGGTATTGAAGAAATTTTAGAACAAATTGTTGAAAAAGTACCAGCTCCGGCGGGTGATTCAGAAGAGCCGTTACAATGTATGATTTTCGACTCTTTATATGATCCATACCGCGGTGTAATTGCTTATATCCGTGTTGTAAATGGAACAGTAAAAGTTGGCGATAAAGTACGTATGATGGCAACGGGTAAAGAATTTGAAGTAACAGAAGTAGGTGTATTTACACCGAAAACTACGCAACGTGACGAGTTAACGGTAGGTGATGTAGGTTTCTTAGCAGCATCGATTAAAAATGTTGGTGACACACGCGTTGGTGATACGATTACACATGCGAAACGTCCAGCTGCAGAGCCGTTAGCAGGTTACCGTAAGTTAAACCCGATGGTATTCTGTGGTCTGTATCCAATTGACTCTGCTCGTTATAACGATTTACGTGATGCATTAGAAAAATTAGAGTTAAACGATTCTGCCCTTGAGTTTGAACCAGAAACATCTCAAGCGCTAGGATTTGGTTTCCGTTGTGGTTTCTTAGGACTTCTTCACATGGAAATCATTCAAGAACGTATTGAACGTGAATTTAAGATTGACTTAATTACAACAGCGCCAAGCGTTATTTATAAAGTTTATTTAACTAACGGTGAAGATGTTATTGTTGATAACCCATCTAATATGCCAGATCCACAGTCTATCGATCGTGTAGAAGAGCCGTTTGTGAAGGCTTCAATTATGGTTCCGAATGACTATGTTGGAGCTGTAATGGAGATTTGCCAAGGTAAACGTGGAACGTTTATTGATATGCAATATTTAGATGAAACGCGTGTTACATTAACATATGAAATCCCGTTATCAGAAATCGTATATGACTTCTTTGATCAATTGAAATCAAATACGAAAGGGTATGCATCATTTGACTACGAGTTAATTGGCTATAAACCATCTAAACTTGTGAAAATGGATATTCTTTTAAATAATGAACAAGTGGATGCTTTATCATTTATCGTACACCGTGATTCAGCGTATGACCGTGGTAAAGTAATCGTAGAGAAATTAAAAGAATTAATTCCGAGACAACAGTTCGAAGTGCCAATTCAGGCGACTATCGGAAATAAAGTTGTAGCACGTTCTACAATTAAAGCGATGCGTAAAAACGTACTTGCAAAATGTTACGGCGGTGACATTTCTCGTAAGCGTAAACTTCTTGATAAGCAAAAAGAAGGTAAAAAACGTATGAAGTCTGTTGGCTCTGTAGAAGTACCGCAAGAGGCATTCATGGCTGTACTGAAAATGGATGACAACTAATATTTGAAATAAAAAAGAAGTCGTTTGTGCGGCTTCTTTTTTCTGTATAATTACTTTTTAGACATCTGAGCAGCTCTCATTTACAATAATGAGAGAGCTTTTTAGTTCATATAGAGTTAGGAGATTGTTAATGTCCGAAAATATTCGAAAAGATATTCAAGATAAAATACAAAATGGTAATTTTAATTGTGAAAAGGAATTGACGCTTTCTATTATTAGTGGAAAGTGGAAAGTTGTGATACTGTGGCATCTTGGTGTGGAAGGGCCGCATCGTTTCAGTGAATTACAACGGTTATTCCCAAGCATTTCTCATAAAGTTTTGTCGAACCAATTAAAAGAGTTAATGGAAGATGGGATTGTTGATCGGACAGTATATCCCGAAATTCCTCCTCGCGTTGAGTATTATATGACGGAACTAGGCATGTCACTTTTACCGATCGTTGAAATGATGTATGATTGGGGAAAAATGCGAATGGAACAAATTCGTAATACGTTAGAGAAGTAGAGAACCCTCCGGAGTGCGGAGGTTTTCTTTTTAGAAAGGTAGGAGTTATATTTGGTACAAGCTGCATACATTCATATTCCGTTTTGTCAGCACATTTGTCACTATTGTGATTTTAATAAAGTGTTTATTGAACGCCAACCGGTTGATCAATATTTAGATTATTTAGAGAAGGAAATAATAAATACGGTTCAAAAAGTTCCATTTGATAGTATGAAAACGATTTTTGTGGGTGGGGGAACTCCGACAGCGTTAAATATGGAACAGACAAAAAAATTACTCGAGATTATTAATCGTCATTTGCGTCCGTTCGCCCCGAATTGTGAATTAACATTTGAAGCGAATCCAGGAGATCTACCGAAAGAGAAGCTAAATGTACTGCTAGAAGGTGGAGTAAATCGAATTAGTTTTGGTGTGCAAACGTTCCGTGATGAACTTCTTGAGAAGATCGGGCGCAAGCATACGAGGGAAGATGCATTCCTCGCGATTCGAGAGGCACAGGAAGTAGGCTTTAAAAATATTAATGTAGATATTATTTATGCTTTGCCAGGACAGACGATAGAAGATGTAAAAGAAACATTAGATATTGCTTTTACGCTTGGTGTACAACATTTCTCGGCATATTCATTAATTGTGGAGCCAAAAACAGTGTTTTATAACTTAATGAACAAAGGGAAATTACGTCTTCCGGGTGAAGACCATGAAGCGAAAATGTATGAAATAGTAATGGATGAAATGGAGAAACACGGTTATAACCAGTATGAAATTAGTAATTTCTCAAAAGGTGACAATAAAAGTAGACATAATCTCACATACTGGAATAATGAAGAGTATTATGGATTTGGAGCTGGAGCTCATAGTTATGTGAACGGAGAACGTATTCAAAATGTTGGTCCCCTGAAGCAATATTTTAATAAAATTGATGAAACAGGATTTCCGTATTTAGATGTTCACAAAGTGACGGAGAAAGAAAGAATGGAAGAAGAGCTGTTCTTAGGGCTTCGAAAAACAAAAGGTGTTTCTAAAACGGCGTTCCGCAATAAATTTAATGTAGAGATGGATCAAGTTTTCGCGAAGCAGTTACAAAGCAACCAAGAGCAGGGATTGCTTGAAGAGGAAGATGGACATGTGCGTTTAACGCGAAAAGGAAAATTATTAGGGAATGAAGTATTCCAATCATTTTTGATTGACTAATTAAATGTTCTATAGGCGTGAAAAAGTTTCATTATTTCGTGACGTTTCCGTTGACAATTGAATGTCAATTTTGGTAAGTTATTAATAGATTTAGCACTCAAAGACAAAGAGTGCTAACAGAGGTGATGATGAGATGCTTACGGAACGTCAGCTCTTAATTTTACAAACAATTATTGATGACTTTATTGGATCAGCGCAGCCCGTTGGGTCTAGAACGTTGGCTAAAAAAGATGAAATCACATTTAGTTCAGCTACTATTCGAAATGAAATGGCGGACTTAGAAGAATTAGGCTTTATTGAAAAAACGCACAGTTCTTCTGGACGTGTTCCTTCTGAGAAAGGCTACCGATTTTATGTAGACCATCTTTTAGCGCCGCAAAACTTACCGAACGCTGAAATTGTACAAATTAAAGATTTATTTGCTGAAAGAATTTTTGAAGCGGAAAAAATTGCACAGCAATCTGCTCAAATTTTATCAGAACTTACGAATTATACGGCAATTGTTCTTGGACCGAAGTTAAGTACAAATAAACTTAAAAATGTACAAATTGTGCCGCTTGATCGTCAAACTGCAGTCGCTATTATTGTAACCGATACAGGGCATGTACAAAGTAAAACGATTACCGTTCCGGAATCTGTTGATTTATCAGATTTAGAAAAAATGGTTAATATTTTAAATGAAAAGCTATCTGGCGTACCGATGGAAGAACTTCATAATAAAATCTTTAAGGAAATTGTTACAGTTTTACGTGGGTATGTTCATAATTACGATAGTGCAATAAAAATGTTGGATGGTACATTTCAAGTTCCGTTATCGGAAAAGATATACTTTGGAGGAAAAGCAAATATGCTTTCGCAGCCAGAGTTCCATGACATTCAAAAGGTTAGATCTTTACTTACCATGATTGATAATGAAGCCGAATTTTATGACATTTTGCGTCATAAACAAGTCGGGATTCAAGTGAAAATTGGTAGGGAAAACTCTTCGACGGCTATGGAGGATTGTAGTTTAATTTCTGCAACATATTCGATCGGCGAAGAGCAACTTGGAACAATTGCTATTTTAGGTCCTACGAGAATGCAATACTCTCGTGTAATTAGTTTGTTACAGTTATTTACGAGACAATTTACTGATGGGCTTAAAAAGTAAATGAGAGTAATACATTCGCTCAAGTGATGAAATTTTCATTGCTGTGTGTAATATATAATGCTTAGGTAATCATGCTATGCATGATACCTAATACCTTTTAAGGAGGTGAATATTGTGGAAGAGCGTAACGAACAAGTGGTAGAAGAAGTAAAAGAAGCGCAAGTTGAAGAAGCTGTCACGCCAGAAAACAGTGAAGAAACTGTAGAAGAAAAAAGTGAGGCTGCTCTTTTACAAGAAAAAGTAGATGAGTTACAAGCGAAACTAACGGAAACGGAAGGTCGCACATTACGTCTACAAGCTGATTTTGAAAATTATAAGCGCCGTGTCCAAATGGATAAACAGGCTGCTGAAAAATATAGAGCACAAAGTCTAGTTTCAGACATCTTGCCAGCTCTTGATAATTTTGAAAGAGCAATGCAAGTGGAAGCGACTGATGAGCAAACGAAATCCTTGTTACAAGGTATGGAAATGGTGCATCGTCAATTGTTAGAAGCGCTGACTAAAGAAGGTGTGGAAGTGATTGAAGCTGTTGGTAAACAGTTTGATCCTAATGAACACCAAGCTATTATGCAAGTGGAAGATAGTGAATTTGAATCAAACGCGGTTGTGGAAGAATTCCAAAAAGGTTATAAATTAAAAGACCGTGTGATTCGCCCATCAATGGTAAAAGTAAATCAATAATTTACATAAAACTAGGAGGATTCGCCATGAGTAAAATTATCGGTATTGACTTAGGTACAACAAACTCTTGTGTAGCTGTTATGGAAGGTGGAGAACCAAAGGTTATCCCAAATCCAGAAGGGAACCGTACAACACCTTCTGTTGTAGCTTTCAAAAATGAAGAACGTCAAGTTGGGGAAGTTGCAAAGCGCCAAGCAATTACAAACCCAAATACAATCATGTCTGTTAAACGTCATATGGGTACAGACTACAAAGTAGAAGTTGAAGGTAAAGATTATACACCTCAAGAAATTTCTGCCATCATTTTACAAAACTTAAAAGCTTCTGCTGAAGCATACTTAGGTGAAACAGTAACGAAAGCTGTTATTACAGTACCTGCATACTTCAACGATGCAGAGCGTCAAGCAACGAAAGATGCTGGTCGTATCGCTGGTTTAGAAGTTGAGCGTATCATTAACGAGCCAACAGCAGCAGCACTTGCTTACGGTTTAGAAAAACAAGACGAAGAACAAAAAATCTTAGTATATGACTTAGGTGGCGGTACATTTGACGTATCTATCCTTGAGTTAGCAGACGGCACATTCGAAGTTATTTCAACTGCTGGTGACAACCGTCTTGGTGGCGATGACTTTGACCAAGTTATCATCGATCACTTAGTAGCTGAGTTCAAAAAAGAAAATAACATTGATTTAAGCCAAGATAAAATGGCGCTTCAACGCTTGAAAGATGCAGCTGAAAAAGCGAAAAAAGATCTTTCTGGTGTAACACAAACTCAAATTTCATTACCATTCATTAGTGCTGGAGCTGCTGGTCCATTACACTTAGAATTAACGTTAACAAGAGCGAAATTCGAAGAGCTTTCAGCAGGTCTTGTTGAAAGAACATTAGAGCCAACTCGTCGTGCATTAAAAGACGCTGGTTTTGCTCCAAGCGAATTAGATAAAGTTATTCTTGTTGGTGGATCTACTCGTATCCCAGCTGTACAAGAAGCTATTAAACGTGAAACTGGTAAAGAGCCATATAAAGGTGTAAACCCTGATGAAGTTGTAGCATTAGGTGCTGCAGTTCAAGGTGGCGTACTTACTGGAGATGTAGAAGGCGTTCTATTATTAGACGTAACTCCACTTTCTTTAGGTATTGAAACTATGGGTGGCGTGTTCACGAAATTAATTGAGCGTAACACTACAATTCCAACAAGTAAGTCACAAGTATTCTCGACAGCTGCTGATAATCAACCAGCAGTAGACATTCACGTATTACAAGGTGAGCGTCCAATGTCAGCTGACAACAAAACGTTAGGTCGTTTCCAATTAACTGACCTTCCACCAGCACCACGTGGTATTCCACAAATCGAAGTAACATTCGATATTGATGCGAACGGTATCGTTAACGTACGTGCGAAAGACTTAGGAACAAGCAAAGAGCAAGCTATTACAATCCAATCTTCTTCAGGTCTTTCTGATGAAGAAGTAGAACGTATGGTACAAGAAGCGGAAGCAAATGCTGACGCTGACCAAAAACGTAAGGAAGAAGTTGAACTTCGTAACGAAGCTGACCAACTTGTATTCCAAACAGACAAAGTTGTAAAAGATTTAGAAGGTAAAGTAGATGCAGCTGAAGTTGCAAAAGCAACAGAAGCGAAAGAAGCATTACAAGCTGCAATTGAGAAAAACGAGCTTGAAGAAATTCGTGCGAAAAAAGATGCTTTACAAGAAATCGTACAACAATTAACTGTTAAATTATACGAGCAAGCTCAAGCAGCTGCTGGTCAAGCAGAAGGTGCGCAAGGTGCACAAGACGCTGGCGCGAAGAAAGACAATGTAGTTGACGCTGAGTTTGAAGAAGTAAAAGAAGACAAGTAATTCAACTGTAAACATAATAAGTAAGATGACAAAAAGTCAAAGTCAAGCGTGCCTTGACTTTGGCTTTTTTCACGAATGAGAAGCGATGTGTGAGGATCTTAAGTTTTTCGCTTTGCATACTGTAAGTGAGGAAACTTTGTTGCAAAGCACTTTCTTTCGGTGTTAAAATTACGTTTATGTGAAAGATTCGGGGGTTGTAAATTTATGAGTAAACGAGACTATTATGAGGTCCTTGGACTTAGCAAGGGCGCTTCAACAGATGAAATAAAAAAAGCGTATCGTCGTTTGGCTAAAAAATACCATCCAGACGTAAGCAAAGAAGAAAATGCAATTGAAAAGTTTAAAGAAGTACAAGAAGCATATGAAGTGTTAAGTGATGATCAAAAGCGTGCGCAGTACGATCAATTTGGTCATGCTGGTGCAAATCAAGGATTCGGTGGATTTGGCGGCGGAGGAGACTTCGGCGGTGGCTTCGGTTTTGAAGATATATTTAGTTCTTTCTTTGGCGGTGGTGGCGGCAGACGTCGTGATCCAAATGCTCCGCGCCAAGGTGCTGACTTACAATATCAAGTCACTTTAGATTTTGAAGAAGCTATTTTTGGTAAGGAATTAAATGTGGAAATTCCAGTAGAAGATCCATGTGATACTTGTAAAGGTAGTGGAGCAAAACCAGGAACTTCAAAAGAAACATGTAAACATTGTTCAGGTTCTGGTCAAGTGAGTGTTGAACAAAACACACCGTTTGGTCGTATCGTAAACCGTCAAGCTTGTGGTCATTGTTCAGGAACTGGACAAATTATTAAAGAAAAATGTACGACATGTCACGGTTCAGGTAAAGTTCGTAAACGTAAAAAAATCAATGTTAAAATTCCAGCGGGTATCGATAATGGTCAACAAATTCGAGTGTCTGGAAAAGGTGAAGCCGGCGTAAATGGCGGACCAGCAGGAGACTTATATGTTGTCGTTCATGTAAGAAATCATGAATTCTTCGAGCGTGAAGGAGATCACATTATTTGCGAAATGCCATTAACATTTGCGCAAATGGCGCTTGGTGATGAAGTGGAAGTTCCTACTGTTCATGGTAAAGTGAAGCTGAAAATTCCAGCAGGAACACAAACTGGAACAGAATTCCGCTTAAAAGGAAAAGGTGCTCCGAATGTACGTGGATACGGCCAAGGAGATCAATATGTAGTCGTTCGTGTTGTTGTACCGACGAAATTGACTTCACAGCAAAAAGATTTATTACGTGAATTTGCAGGACAAGAAGAGCAGGATGATAGTTTATTCGGAAAGCTTAAACGTGCTTTCAAAGGGGAATAATGGAAATAAAAAATGGAGTTGGTAAATTGTGAAATGGTCAGAAATTAGTATTCATACAACAGAAGAAGCAGTAGAAGCTGTCTCTCATATTTTACATGAAGCTGGTGCTAGTGGAGTTGCGATTGAGGATCCAGCGGAGTTAACGAAAGAGCGCGAGCAACAATATGGTGAAATTTATGCATTGAACCCAGATGAATATCCGGCGGAAGGTGTATTAATAAAAGCGTATTTCCCGCAAACGGATTCTTTACATGAAACGATTGCAGGTGTAAAATCATCTATTGATGTGCTTCCATCTTACGACATCGAAATTGGTACTGGAAATATTACCGTTAACGAAGTCAATGAAGAAGATTGGGCTACTGCTTGGAAAAAATATTACCATCCAGTACAAATTTCTGATACATTCACAATCGTACCGACTTGGGAAGAATATACACCATCTTCTCCTGATGAAAAAATCATTGAATTAGACCCGGGTATGGCGTTTGGTACAGGAACTCATCCAACAACAACGATGTGTATCCGTGCTTTAGAAAAAACAGTACAGCCAGGTGACAATATTATTGATGTAGGAACAGGTTCTGGTGTACTTAGTATTGCAGCAGCAAAATTAGGTGCGTCTTCTGTTCAAGCGTATGATTTAGATCCGGTTGCGGTTGAAAGTGCAGAAATGAATGTACGTTTAAATAAAACAGATGATATCGTGTCTGTTGGACAAAATAGTCTTTTAGAAGGTATTGAAGGTCCAGTTGATTTAATCGTAGCTAACTTATTAGCAGAAATTATTCTATTATTCCCTGAAGATGCAGCAAGAGTTGTGAAGTCAGGTGGATTATTTATTACATCGGGCATTATTGCTGCGAAGGAAAAAGTAATTTCTGAGGCGCTAGAAAAAGCTGGATTTACAATTGAAGAAGTGTTACGAATGGAAGATTGGGTAGCAATTATTGCACGAAATGCGTAATATAGATTTTAGTCTATAATGAAAAGGGGAGTCTCTCACTATAAGGTGAGGGACTTGCCGTTTGTTATATGAAAAATGATAACGTTTCGTTCTTTTCGTAAGTGTTGACTTACGAAAGGAACGAAACTCTACTAAGGTGATTATATGCAACGTTATTTTGTAGAAGAGAAATATGTAAATGAGACAAGTATTCGCATTGTAGGTGATGACGTACATCATATCGCAAGAGTGATGCGTATGTCAGCTGGTGATCATATTTATTGCTGTGTAAATGGAAAAACAGCAGTATGTTCAATTGATGAAATTACCAGTGAATTTATTAATACGGCTATTGTAGAATGGGTAGAGGCGTCAAGTGAACTTCCTGTTTTCGTGACGATTGCAAGTGGACTGCCAAAAGGAGACAAGCTAGAGTTAATTTTTCAAAAAGGAACTGAGCTTGGGGCAGCTGCATTCTTACCATTTCAAGCATCTCGCTCTATCGTAAAATGGGATGCGAAAAAAGCTGATAAAAAAGTTGAGCGTTTAAGAAAAATTGTGAAAGAAGCTGCGGAACAATCACATAGAAGTGAAATTCCAGAAGTACATGCTCCGGCATCATTTAAGCAATTGCTTTCAATGAGTGGTGAGTATGATACTTGTCTTGTTGCTTACGAAGAGGAAGCAAAACAAGGCGAGAAATCTAATTTTGCGAAAGCTTTAACGACAATGAAACCAGGTCAAAAGCTATTGATTGTATTTGGCCCAGAAGGCGGTTTAGCTGAGGAAGAGATTACAGCGCTTCGTGAACATAAATTTGTACCATGTAGTTTAGGACCAAGAATTTTAAGAACAGAAACGGCGCCGTTATACGCGTTAAGTGCTGCTTCGTATCATTTTGAATTGATGGGGTGATGATCAATGTCAACTGTTGCGTTCCATACGTTAGGTTGTAAAGTAAACCACTATGAAACAGAAGCCATTTGGCAATTGTTTAAACAAGGTGGTTATGAAAGAACAGAATATGAAAAGAAAGCTGATGTATATGTTATTAACACATGTACAGTAACGAATACTGGGGACAAAAAAAGCCGTCAAGTAATCAGACGTGCTGTGCGTCAAAATCCAGATGCAGTTATTTGCGTAACGGGATGTTATGCACAAACATCTCCAGCTGAAATTATGGCGATTCCAGGTGTAGATATTGTAGTTGGTACACAGGATCGTGAAAAGATGTTAGGTTACATCGAAGAATTCCGTAAAGAGCGTCAACCAATTAATGCTGTCCGCAATATTATGAAAACACGTGTGTACGAAGAACTTGATGTACCTTATTTCACGGATCGTACACGTGCGTCTTTAAAAATACAAGAGGGTTGCAATAACTTCTGTACATTCTGTATCATTCCTTGGGCGCGCGGTTTAATGCGTTCTCGTGATGGAAAAGAAGTTATTAAACAAGCGCAACAATTAGTGGATGCAGGCTATAAAGAAATCGTATTAACGGGTATTCATACAGGTGGATACGGCGAAGACATAAAAGATTATAACTTAGCTGGATTACTTCGTGATATGGAAGCGGAAGTAGGCGGATTAAAACGTCTTCGTATTTCTTCTATTGAAGCGAGTCAAATTTCAGATGAAGTAATTGAAGTGTTAGATAAATCTGAAGTAGTTGTACGTCACTTGCATATTCCGTTGCAATCTGGTTCTAATACTGTATTAAAACGTATGCGTCGTAAATATACGATGGAATTCTTCCAAGAGCGTTTAGATCGTTTGAAAGAAGCGTTACCAGGCCTTGCGATTACATCTGACGTAATCGTTGGTTTCCCAGGTGAAACAGAAGAAGAATTCATGGAAACATACAATTTCATTAAAGAGAACCGCTTCTCTGAGTTACATGTGTTCCCTTACTCAAAACGTACAGGAACACCTGCAGCACGCATGGAAGATCAAGTTCCTGAAGATGTGAAGAATGATCGTGTTCATCGTTTAATTGAGCTATCTAATCAATTAGCGAAAGAATATGCATCAGCGTTTGAAGGTGAAGTGCTTGAAATCATTCCAGAAGAGCAATTTAAAGACGGCGACCGTGAAGGGTTATATGTAGGGTATACAGATAACTACTTGAAAATTGTATTTGAAGGATCAGAAGAATTAATTGGTAAGCTAGTGAAAGTGAAAATTACGAAAGCTGGTTATCCATATAACGAAGCGCAATTTGTTCGTGTTCTTGAAGATGATGTGAAAAAAGAATCAGCAAGCGCATAAAAAAGAGCGTGCAACCGGAAACGGTTTGCATGCTTTCTTTATTTGAAGCGGTTAAGTACTAGAAGGTGGAGAGGCATTTCGTGCATCCCTGTATGAAAAAAGTTGAAATGATAAAAATATAGTTGTCTTCATGAAAGAAGGATACTAGCTATTTGTATAACTTTTGAAAAGGAAATGCTTCTATTCTTCTTTTATTCTGCCAAATAGTTGACCTGAAGTGATAAAATGTATTATAATCGTAAAAGACATGCTGAAGAAGTGTTTCTTTTTGCATGCTGAAGTTAGTATGTAAGTGTGATGTTTCGGAGGGAGGGAAAGAGAATGTCAAAAACAGTCGTTCGTAAAAACGAGTCTTTGGAGGATGCACTTCGCCGTTTTAAAAGATCGGTTTCTAAAACTGGTACACTTGCTGAAGCAAGAAAGCGCGAGTTTTATGAAAAACCAAGTGTAAAACGTAAGAAGAAATCTGAAGCGGCAAGAAAGCGTAAATTCTAAGAGAGGGTGTAAGTTATGAGTCTTCTCGGTCGTTTAAACGATGATATGAAACAAGCGATGAAGAATAAACAAAAAGAAAAATTAACCGTTATTCGTATGGTTAAGGCTGCTTTACAAAATGAAGGTATTAAACTGCAACATACTCTTACTGAAGAAGAGGAAATAACAGTTTTAGCTCGTGAAGTAAAACAGTATAAGGACTCCCTCCTTGAATTTAAAAAAGCTGGTCGTGAAGACCTTGTTAATAAACTGCAAAGTGAAATTCAGATTTTAAGCGCATATTTGCCAGAGCAATTAACTGAAGAAGAACTAGTTGATGTAATCAAGCAAGTTATTTCTGAAGTTGGTGCGACTTCTAAAGCAGATATGGGTAAGGTGATGACTGCTGTTATGCCGAAAGTAAAAGGTAAAACAGACGGATCACTTGTGAATAAGCTGGTTATCCAGCTATTAGCATAAAAAAACGTCTCATTTCGTATGAGACGTTTTTTTATTGTTCTTATTAAGGAAAAACGCTATATTGCTTAAAAAGCGTTTCTGTAAGTGATAGAAACGCCTCTGGTATGTAAAAAAAGGTAACGGCCTTAGTTATGATTAATCCCACCATAAAAAAAGCTTTTTCGTTTTCTTAATTTCTTCGACTAACTCCTCAATGCTTTCTGTTCCTTGTTCCACTATATCTGGACAAAATTCATACATTTCTTGCGCGAAAGATTGCATTTCTTCGTCTGTAGGTAACGCGCTAAAAATGGCATCAACCCAGTCATGATCTGCACCGATTATGATAAAAGGATAGCGATCATTCCATTTTCTTAGTTTAAAAATAACATCTATATTGCTAACTTCGTAATTAACGCCATTTGTTTGTTGGATTGTAAGGATATCAAATTGGTCATTTCCTTGTGTAATTGCAATTCTACACTCACTCTTACTTCCTTGACTAAAACTTCTTTCGCAAATAAAAGCTAAGTATCCAAGTTTCTGAACCTCAGATTGAAGTTTTATAACTTGCTGTTCAGCAGAATCCTCAAAGGTAACGAAAGAGACTCCGGCTATTTTAGATTTTGAATCAGTTGCATAAAAGGGCTGGATGCTGCTGTTAGTAACTTGTTTTATAACATTCAAAATTTCTTGACTAAATCCAATTTCCTTTCGTATTTCCTCGCTTATTAATTCATTTTTTTGTTTTTTAATGAATCCTAATATTTTTTTGAAATTCATATAACAACCACCTATAAAATATTCTTACTTACACCGCAAAATTCAGAGTGGAGCAATTTCCTTTTTCGGATTTTATCTCATTTGTCTAATGAATGACAACTACTTATTCTATGGTCAGTATGTCACGTCCAGAACGAATTGTAACAGGTTTTTTCAAGTTTCCAACTTCTTGCTAGGCTCAATTTCTTAATGTAACTTGTACTGATATCCTGTAGGGGCGCATATTCTTGTATTAATACTTCTATTATTAAAGGTAACATCCTCTGATCCATCATTGTCCTGACAAATATGATTTCATATAGCGACTGTTTTAATTAACATGATATGAACTCTTGCAGAATATAGTTATGTTAGTGAAGTCGTTATAACACGATAGGCACTTGTGAAGAAATACATATATATGGGATGAGAGGGGGTCTTTCGAGATGAAGAAATTAGAACAAATGAAAAATTGGTTGACAAAACAAGTAGACCTACCAGTGGATGTATTAATGGATCTACCTCGGATTACTCTTGTTGGGCAAATACATATTTATATAGAAAATCATCGGGGGTTATTAGTGTTTTCAGATAAAGAAGTGCGATTGCTTTTAAAACACGGTCAATTATTAATTAAAGGACAATCCTTTGTTATTAAAACGATTCTTCCAGAAGAGCTTTTACTCGAGGGGATAATTGAGCAAGTAACATTTTTAGAAAATGAAAAAAAAGGTGATTGAAGTGAAACTTCCATTTGTGAAGTTTTTCTTCTTTATCCTGTAAAAGTTCCGTTGATAGAGACTGATTACAGTTTTACTCTGTTTTATTTTAGTACGAGCTATTTTAATGCTTCAAATAAAAAGTAGTATATCTACTTTTAGAAAGGTAGTGAAGGTGGTAAATGAAAAATAAATGGTTTATAAAGTGGCTTGGATATGTAAAAGTGCGAATTGAAGGTAGAGGAGCGGAACGGTTTGTTAATGAATGTGTACGGAGGAATTTATTAGTTTGGGATGTTAAAAAGATAGCTGATGAAACGTTAGTTTTTTGTATGTTGTTACGCGATGTGAAAAAAATAAAACCAATTTATAGAAAAAATGAATGTAAATTATATTTTATTGGACGTTATGGTTTTCCTTTTTGGAATAAACGTTTAATTAAAAACAGTGGATTTTTAATTGGTTTTTTAATTTTCTTTTTTGGTGTGATTGCAATGTCAAATATGGTTTGGAAAATTGAAATTACAGGAGCTAAACCTGAAACAGAATATATATTGATGAAAGAATTGGATAAAATGGGTATTAAAAAAGGGAAACTACAATTTCAAATGCCGAATGTAGAAGATGTGCAACGCCATTTGACAGATAATATTAATGCCATTACTTGGGCGGGACTAGAAGTAAGGGGAACGACTTATCATTTTAAAATTGTTGAAAAAAACGAACCGAAGAAAGAAAAGGAACAAAGGCCACAAAATTTAGTAGCAAAAAAAGAAGCGATTATTACAAAAACGTTTGTAGAAGTTGGAAAGCCGGTTGTACTGAAAAATGATCATGTAGAAAAAGGACAGATTCTCGTATCGGGAATATATGGTAATGAGGAAAGTCCGACGATTGTTTCAGCGAAAGGTATTGTATATGGCGAAACGTGGTATACATCTAAGGTGGATGTCCCGTTAAAGACGCAATTCCAAGTGTATACTGGTAATGTATACAATGAACATTTTCTTAAATTCGGGGATACGAAAATAAAAATATGGGGATTTCAGCATGATAAGTATAAACGCTCTCGTACTGAAAGTGTAAAGCATGATGTGAAATTATTTGGTTTTACACTGCCGATTGCATATGAAAAAGATGTTGTGAGAGAAGAAGAAGAAGCGAATCGAGAATATACAGAAAAGCAAGCGCTGAAAGTAGCGAAGGAGATGGCCGAAAAAGAACTAAAGAAAAAATTGGATGAACATGCTATGATTGTAAGTGATAAGATTTTGAGTAAAGAGGTTGAGGCGGATCAACTAAAAGTCACATTGCATTATACTGTGGTTGAAAATATTGCAGAGCCACAACCAATATCCGAATCCGATATTCAAGGAGACTGAGTAATGGCAGAACAATTAGTAGAAATGAACCAACAATTGGAAAATGCTAACGAAGCAATCGCTCTTTTTGGAGTTAATGATGCGCATTTAAAAGTAATTGAACGAGAACTGAATGTATCGATCGTAACTAGAGGAGAAACTGTTCATGTATCTGGGGCAGTTGAAACGGTGGCACTCGTAGAAAAAATCTTACAGCAATTACTTGTTGTAATTCGTAAAAGTATATCAATTTCAGAGAGAGATGTTGCGTATGCGATTCAGCTTGCACAACAAGGGAAAATTGCTCAATTTGAAGAGTTATATGAGGAAGAAATTTTCAAGACTGCAAAAGGTAAATCCATTCGTGTAAAAACAATGGGGCAAAGAAGATATATTCATGCGATGAAGAAGAATGATATTGTCTTTGGGATAGGGCCTGCAGGAACTGGAAAAACATATTTAGCTGTAGTAATGGCTGTGAGGGCTTTAAAACAAGGATATGTAAAGAAAATTATTTTAACAAGACCTGCTGTAGAAGCTGGAGAAAATTTAGGTTTTTTACCAGGGGATTTGAAAGAGAAGGTAGATCCATACTTACGCCCGTTATATGATGCTTTACATGATATTCTTGGACAAGAATATACGCAGCGTATGATGGAGCGAGGAGTAATTGAAATAGCTCCGCTTGCTTATATGAGGGGGCGTACGCTTGATGATTCATTTGTTATTTTAGATGAGGCTCAAAATACAACGGGTGCTCAAATAAAAATGTTTTTAACAAGATTAGGTTTTAGTTCTAAAATGGTTATTACAGGGGACCCTTCACAAGTAGACTTGCCAAAAGGGGTAAAATCAGGGCTATCTATAGCTGCTAATATTTTATCTGGTGTATCAGGTCTGTCATTTATTACATTAGAACAAACGGACGTTGTGAGACATCCATTGGTGCAACGTATTATTGAGGCATATGATAAAATGGAATGATCCTATTTGTCAGGATCATTTCTTTTTGTATGATAAGGTTGGCGAACGTCATATTTTTTACTATCATGAAAGATAAGGAAAATAAACTATTGGTACTAGTGTATAAAATATTGCCTCAAAGTATCGTTTGGTAGAAGAAATGAAAGCTATAAATAGTTTCACTTTATTTCTGGAGAGGAGAAGGTATTGAAATCATGTCAAGATCTCAAGAAATTTCTAAGTGGTTTCGTAATTTACAACATTCGAAAAAACTAAGTTGGATTTCTTACGTTGTGTTAGGAGCAGTGCTGTTTTTTGCGCTTATGAATAATGTAAAACCAGAACAATTAGATGTTAATATGTATTCTATTGCGAAAAAGACAATCCATTCTCCTATAAAAATTGAAGATAAAGTTACAACGGATAAAAAGAAAAAAGAAGCCGCTACAAAAGTTGAAGATCAATATACATATAAAAGTGAGTATAAACAAAACAAAGTTGATATTGTGAATGACGTCTTTGCTAAAGTGGATGAAGTGGTGCAAGAGATTAAAGCTGTTGGACCGGATGATCAAAAAAAGATGACTGATGCTGAGAAAGTGGACAAGTTAAAAAAGAAACTACCCGCTGACTTAACGAAAGAGTTATCTGATTCAAACTTACTGAATTTGATTAATGCAGATCCGAGCCAATTAGTATTAGCGAAAGATGCTGCGGTCACAGCGATTAATAGTATCATGACTGAGCATATTAAAATGGACGAATTGAAAGATGCGAAAGAACGATATGTAAGTGAGATGAATAGTGTTAATGTTGATAATGGTTTAAAAGAATCAATTAAGGCGCTAGGAAGATATGCAATTTCAGCTAACTATTTTTATGACCCAATCTTAACGAAAGAGAAGAGAAAAGCAGAGGAAGATTTAGTTCCACCTGTTTATATTCTTCAAGGACAAGTTCTTGTTAGAGAAGGTGAAACAATTTCAAGTGATGTGTATAATCAGTTGAAATTAGTTGGTTTGTTAGAAAAAGGGAACGGTTTTCAACCTTATGTTGGATTAGCGGTACTCATTGGTGTGTTACTATACTTTATGCATAAACAATTTGAATTATTTTTAAAGAGAAAAAGAGAAGATAGACCGTATGTTTTAGCGTATATTACAATTTTGTCTATCACAATCGTCTTAATGAAAATCATTAGTTTGTTTCAAAAACTTGAATACGCAGGGATTGCATATGTTGTCCCAGTTGCGATGGGAACAATACTTGTAAAACTAATGATTGGTGATCGATTTGTCTTTTTAACGAGTATGATTTTTTCTGTATGCGGAAGTATTATGTTTAATGAAGGAGTAACGAGTACATTAAATTATAGTGTAGGGATTTACGTATTGTTAAGTTCGTTATCGGTTAGTATTTTCTTGCGAGAAAAAAATCGTCGTACAATGATTTTACAAGCTGGTATACTCGTTTCTGTATTAAATGTAGTCGTATTGGCGGCGCTCTTATTATTACGTAATGGGAATTTTTCGCCTCTTGAAATTGGTACGCAATTATTAATGGCTTCACTTTCAGGGATTATATCATCCGTTTTGGCTATGGGGATTTTACCATATTTAGAAAGTGGACTTGGAATCGTATCAAGTATGAAGCTTATGGAATTATCAAGCCCAAATCATCCACTTTTACGCAGAATTTTGTTAGAAGCGCCAGGGACATATCATCATAGTGTAATGGTAGCGAATCTTTCTGAGGCTGCTTGTGAAGCAGTCGGGGCAAATGGTGTATTAGCGCGTGTAGGGGCATATTATCATGATGTAGGAAAAACAGTACAACCGCAATTCTTTATTGAAAACCAAATGGGAATTGAAAACCCGCATGATAAATTAGATCCTGTAACAAGTAAAGATATTATAATTGCTCACGTAACGGATGGAGTAAGAATGCTCGAAGAATATCATATTCCACAAGAAATTATTGATATCGCTGGGCAACATCACGGTACAACGTTACTGAAATATTTTTATTATAAAGCTATTAAAGAAGATAAAGAAAAATATACAGAAGAGATGTTCCGTTATCCAGGTTCAAAAGCAACTTCGAAAGAATCGGCAATTGTTGGTATTGCTGATAGTGTAGAAGCTGCGGTACGTTCTATGAATCACCCAACGCCAGAACAAATTAATAATTTGGTGCAAAGTATTATTAAAGATCGACTGCAAGACGGTCAATTTAGTGAATGTGATTTGACGTTTAAGGAACTACAAATCGTTGGAAAAACGTTGTGTGAAACGTTAAATGGTATTTTCCATTCGCGTATTACATATCCGGAACCTCCGGAAGAAAAGGAGAAAGAATGAGTTTGTTAATTGATTTTATTGATGAAACAGAAGAAGTAAAAGAAGAGTATATGAGTTTAATTCGTGAAGTGTTAGAAAAAGCAGCTCAAATGGAAAATATCGAGGATGGTGCGGAGGTATCGGTGACATTTGTAGATAATGAGCGCATTAGAGAAATTAATCGTGATTACCGAGATAAAGATCAACCTACAGATGTAATATCCTTTGCCATGGAAGAGATGGGAGAAGGAGAAATGGAGATTGTTGGTGCAGAGATGCCGCGCATGTTAGGGGATCTTATTATCTCTATTCCAAGGGCGAAAGAGCAAGCTGAAGAGTACGGACATTCTTTCGATCGTGAACTTGGATTTTTGGCGTTACATGGCTTTTTACATTTACTTGGTTATGATCACATGACAGAAGAAGATGAAAAAGAAATGTTCGGAAGACAAAAAGAAATTTTAGAAGCTTTTGGATTAGGACGATGAAAAAAGGAAAACTTATAGATAGTTTTGGATATGCTATAGCTGGTATATTCTTTTGTTTTCGTCATGAACGAAATATGAAAATCCATTATTTAGCCGCAGTCATTGTTATATGCTGCGGCTTTTATTTCCATATTACGAAAATAGAGTGGATGATATTACTTGTTGTAATAGGGAGTGTAATGAGTTTAGAGATGGTAAATACGGCTGTGGAAAAAACGGTAGATTTAGCGACTGCCGATATTCATCCGTTTGCAAAAATTGCAAAGGATGTTGCGGCAGGAGCGGTTTTATTGTTTGCAATTATAGCTGTTATAATTGGTGCTATTATCTTTTTACCGTATATGGTATAGTTGCATTCCGAAGCTTTTATTAAGCTTTGGAAGTGCTGTAAGGGCCTTTAATGAGAGAGTGTATCTCTTCATAGCTGTGAACAGGAAGGATGCGGGAATATGAATAGTAAACAATTAATTCTAGAAGCAATCGAAGCGCGTAAACAAGCGTACGTACCATATTCTAAATTTCAAGTAGGTGCAGCATTATTAACGCGCGGTGGAAAAGTATATCGTGGATGTAATGTTGAGAATGCATCATATGGCTTATGTAATTGTGCTGAAAGAACAGCTTTATTTAAGGCGGTTTCTGAAGGAGATAAAGAATTTGTAGCCATTGCGGTTGTAGCAGATACAAAGCGCCCAGTACCTCCTTGTGGAGCATGTCGACAAGTTATGGTAGAATTATGTAAACAGGATACGAAAGTATACTTATCAAACTTACATGGTGACGTTCAGGAGACGACAGTCGGAGAATTGTTACCAGGAGCATTTTTAGCGGAGGATTTACATGAATAGAAAAGGTTATAAATCAGGTTTTGTCTCTATTATTGGCAGACCGAATGTTGGAAAATCTACATTTTTAAACCGTATTATTGGCCAGAAAATTGCTATTATGAGTGATAAGCCACAAACGACTCGTAATAAAATTCAAGGTGTATATACAGAAAATGATGCACAAGTTATTTTCATTGATACACCAGGAATACATAAACCTAAACATAAATTAGGCGACTTCATGGTAAAGATGGCTCAAACGACATTAAAAGAAGTTGATATTGTTCTGTTTATGGTTAATGCAGTTGAAGGATTTGGTCGTGGTGAGGAATTCATCATTGAGAAATTAAAAGAAACGAAACAACCAGTATTTTTAGTCATTAATAAAATTGACCAACTTCATCCAGAGCAATTACTAGAGTTAATTGATCAATATCGTAAACTACATGAATTTGCAGAGATTGTACCAATTTCTGCGTTAGACGGTAATAATGTGGACGCTTTAATTGGAACAATTAAAAAGTATTTACCAGAAGGACCACAATACTATCCAGAGAATCAAGTAACGGATCATCCGGAGAGATTTATTATTGCAGAGCTTATTCGTGAGAAAGTACTACATTTAACACGTGAAGAAGTGCCGCATTCTGTGGCTGTTGTTATCGATGCGATTCAAAAGCGTGAGGGCGGGGCAGTTTATATAAATGCAACGATTGTTGTTGAACGTGCATCACAAAAAGGAATCATCATCGGAAAACAAGGGAAAATGTTAAAAGAAGTTGGTAAGCGAGCTCGTTTTGATATTGAAGCGCTACTTGGTTCTAAAGTATTTTTAGAAGTATGGGTAAAAGTGCAAAAAGATTGGCGTAATAAAATGTCTCAGCTTCGTGACCTAGGTTTCCGCGAGGATGAGTACTAAAATAGAGTAAAGTTGTAATCAGTGGATGGTTGGTTCATCCACTGATTATTGGTTTTTATGAACTTTGATAAATTAGGAAAAATTTTTCTCACATGAAAATGGACAAAATGGGTCAATTTAATAACAACAAAGGAAATTGGTTTATAGGCTACGCTTATTGAGAAAGGTGGATTCTTATGCTAGATTTTACCTGGAAGTTTTTCTCCAAAACAGGAAGCATTGAAACGTACTTGCTTTTGAAAGAAATGGAAAAAGACGTAAACGATGAGATGGATCAACATGAAGAGGAGCTAGCGCATCTAGACTCTCCAATTTCTTGACCCGTTTTGTTCAAACCTTGGATGGTGACGAACATGTTTCAAAAAGTTGAGGGCATCGTTATCCGTACGACAGATTACGGAGAAACGAACAAAATTGTTACAATATTCTCAAGAGAACTTGGTAAGGTAAGTGCAATGGCAAGAGGGTCAAAAAAACCGAAAAGCCGATTAGCATCTGTGTCGCAATTAATGACACATGGCCATTTTCTAATTCAAATGGGATCTGGGCTTGGAACATTGCAACAAGGCGAGATTATTTCAACTATGAAAGAAATTCGCGAGGATATATTTTTAACTGCTTATGCATCATTTATTGTTGAGTTAACTGATAAAGCAACAGAAGATAAAAAACATAATCCGTATTTATTTGAAATGTTATATCAAACGTTGCATTATATGTGTGAGGGTGTTGATCCAGAAGTATTATCATTAATTTATCAAACGAAAATGCTTCCGGTATTAGGGATGCGCCCGTACTTTGATACATGTGCGATTTGTCATCAAGAAACAGACTTTGTCGCCTTCTCCGTAAGGGAAGGCGGTTTTCTGTGCTCACGTCATGCAGAGCAAGACCCATATCGTATACCGGTAGGAGAAGCTGTTCATAAATTATTACGCCTTTTCTTCCATTTCGATTTACATAGGCTCGGAAATGTATCGGTAAAGGATAGCACAAAAAAACAAATGCGTTTAGTATTGAATACATATTATGATGAATATTGCGGAATTTATTTGAAATCAAGACGTTTTTTAGAACAACTTGATAAGTTTCAAATATAATTTTGGGCCGTATACGGTCCTTTTTACATACTTTCTTTTTCGAATAGCATATTTAGTATATAATATTTAAGAGATAGTATAACTTTTTTCGTTGTGCATTAAAGGTGGTGATTATCATAGAGCTGAATAAACGGCAAGAACATATCATTCAGATTGTAAAAGATCACGGTCCTATTACAGGGGAATCAATTGCAGCGCAATTGGGTCTAACACGTGCGACGCTAAGACCAGACTTAGCAATTTTAACGATGGCTGGTTATTTAGAAGCACGTCCACGCGTAGGTTATTTTTATACGGGTAAAACTGGGGGGCAGCTATTATCTGAAGCTGTTAAGAAAATTAAAGTACAAGATTATCAATCTAGACCGGTTGTAATTGATAAAAATGTTTCCGTATACGATGCAATTTGTACGATGTTTTTAGAGGACGTTGGTACATTGTTCGTTGTAGATCAGATGACTCTATTAGTTGGTGTTGTGTCTCGTAAAGATTTATTAAGAGCGAGCTTAGGAAAGCAGGATTTAACCTCTCTTCCGGTTAATATTATCATGACAAGGATGCCAAACATTGCGATGTGTCGTAGAGAGGATTCTTTATATGATATTGCGATGGAATTAATAGAAAGACAGATTGATGCAATGCCAGTTGTAAAAGATACGAAACAAGGTTTAGAAGTGATTGGGCGAATTACAAAAACAAATATTACACGTGCGTTTGTAAATTTAGTAAATAACGAATAAGTGTAATTTGTTTAAAGTGAGGTAATGTAATGGATAATAAAATCGTATATGTCGTATCTGACTCTGTAGGAGAAACGGCTGATTTGGTTGTTCGAGCAGCAATGGGGCAATTCCCGTTTGCTCCTGATATTAGACGTGTACCGTATGTAGAAGATACAGGGACATTAAAAGAAGTGATTTCGATTGCTAAGAGTAATCAAGCACTTATATGTTTTACGTTAGTTAAGCCTGATATGCGCCAGTATTTAGTAACAGAGGCTGCAAAAGAAGGGGTAGAGGCATACGATATTATCGGCCCTCTTATTGATCAAATTGAAGAAATTACGGGGCAAGTGCCGAGATATGAGCCAGGTGTTGTCCGTAGGTTAGATGAAGAATACTTTAAAAAGATTGAAGCGATTGAGTTTGCTGTGAAGTATGATGACGGCAGAGATGCACGAGGTATTTTAAAAGCAGATATCGTGTTGATTGGTGTTTCGCGTACATCAAAAACACCACTTTCCCAATATTTAGCTCATAACAAACGCTTGAAAGTTGCGAATGTACCACTCGTGCCAGAAGTTGACCCACCTGAAGAACTATATCAAGTGGCAAAAGAAAAATGTTTCGGTTTGAAAATTACGCCAGATAAGTTAAATCATATTCGAAAAGAACGATTAAAATCACTTGGATTAAGTGATGGAGCAACATATGCAAATATTAATCGTATTCAAGAAGAAATTGATCACTTTGAGGAAGTAATTAGTAAAATAAATTGCCAAGTAATCGATGTATCGAATAAAGCGATTGAAGAAACAGCAAATATTATTGTGAATGCAGTGCAAAACCAAAAAATGTTTTAGCACATTTACCAAAGGTGAATGTGCTTTTTTCGCTCATGTGAAATATGATACCTATGGATTTTGTAATAGATTGTAGTGTAATGGTTATACTTATACTCCTTTGTCTTTTAGTATATTCAAGGTGTGAGTTTGTCATCCTGAAATGTAAGATGAAAAAATAAAGGGATATGTAGCGTAGTTGAAGAAAATATATTATAATAAAAAATTGTGATAAAAACCTATATTTTACGTTTAGACTTTAATTTTTCAGAATAAACTAGGGATAGGATTTACGAAAAAGACATGTAATTACGTTAAATCGACAAAATCTATACAAGAAAACGCACATTATGGAAGGATTCACAGAAGGGATGTAGAATACAGAAATATGCAAAACATCAACAACATATTAGTTGGTGTAGATGTATATCCCGTGAAGGCTGAAATTGTGCAAGTTGGAGCGGAATTTCATGTCGGAATTTTGTTTGTCGCATCATATGCTCATCCTTTAAGGAAATAGCAAGGCAATTGGATCATTGTAGATACTGAACAAAATGGAGTTGATTGTTATATGGATCAACATGAAAAAGTTACAGATCTCAAGATCAAACAGTATATGTGGCTTGCTACTCTTCTTGTAAAAAGGTGTATATGTATTGTTTCTAAGAGATACATTTGTAACAGATGAGCAAATGTATACAATTTTATATAGCAAGTATGTATATGCGATTTATGCAGATAAAGGACCTATAGGAAAGGTTCAAAATCGTTTATACAATGTAATCGGCAACACTTTCTAACAAGTTTAGAAAAATATTGTCGAATTATAAAGGAATTTTTTAATTTATATCGAATACAAAATACGACACGGAGATGGAGTTATGGGGAACAGAATTCCCGAAGAAGTTGTTGAACAGATTCGGACATCATCCGATATTGTAGAAGTCATTGGTGAATACGTTCAACTTAGAAAACAGGGGCGTAACTATTTCGGCCTTTGTCCATTTCATGGTGAGAATTCTCCTTCATTCTCTGTTTCATCTGATAAGCAAATTTTTCATTGCTTCGGATGTGGAGAAGGTGGAAATGTATTTTCCTTTCTAATGAAAATGGAAGGACTGGCGTTTACCGAGGCTGTTCAAAAGCTAGGCGAAAGAAATGGAATTGCGGTTGCAGAGTACACATCAGGACAAGGACAACAAGAAGACATATCTGATGACACTGTCATCATGCAACAAGCTCATGAATTATTGAAAAAGTATTATCATCATTTATTAGTAAATACGGAAGAGGGAAATGAAGCACTTTCATATTTATTAAACCGTGGTATTACGAAAGAGATGATTGAGAAGTTTGAAATTGGTTATGCATCACCTGCTTGGGATGCAGCGACGAAAATTTTACAAAAAAGAGGTTTATCGCTGTCTACTATGGAACAAGCTGGCCTTCTAATAAGAAGTGAGAAGGATGGTAGTCATTATGATCGCTTCCGTGGAAGAGTTATGTTCCCGATCTATACGTTACAAGGTAAGGTGATAGCGTTTAGTGGAAGGGCGTTAGGAGATGACACTCCGAAATATTTAAATAGTCCTGAAACACCGATTTTTCACAAAAGTAAATTGTTGTATAACTTCCACCAAGCAAGACCATTTATTAGAAAGCGTGGGCAAGTGGTTCTTTTCGAAGGATATGCCGATGTACTAGCTGCGGTAAAAAGTGGTGTGGAAGAAGCTGTTGCGACAATGGGAACAGCTTTAACTGAAGAACAAGCAAAACTTCTGCGACGTAACGTTGAAACTGTTGTTCTTTGCTATGATGGTGATAAAGCAGGGCGAGAAGCGACGATGAAAGCAGGGCAATTATTGCTAAAAGTTGGTTGCCAAGTGAAAGTCACATCCTTGCCAGATAAGCTTGATCCTGATGAATATGTGCAACAATATGGGACTACTGCTTTTGAAAATCTTGTGAAATCAAGTGTGAGTTTTGTTGGTTTTAAAATAAATTATTTGCGTTTAGGGAAAAATTTGCAAGATGAGTCTGGCAAAGAAGAATATGTGAAAAGTGTTTTAAAAGAGTTATCGTTGTTACAAGATGCGATGCAGGCAGAGTCATATTTGAAGTCATTATCGCAAGAATTTTCGTATTCAATGGAAACACTTTTGAATCAATTGCACCAATATCGCAAAGAACAAAAGGTACAGCAAAAACAAATAAAGCAGGTTGCTAAACCGTCTCAAGTCGTTCAAACAAAACCGAAGTTAACAGGTTTTGAAAGAGCGGAAAGAGAAATTATTTACCATATGTTGCAAAGTGCAGAAGTAGCTGTTCGTATGGAATCCCATATAGAAGATTTTCATACAGAAGAACATAAAGGGATTTTATATGAACTATACGCATATTATGAAAAGGGAAATGAACCTTCAGTCGGAACATTTTTAAGTTGGCTCTCTGATGAAAAGTTGAAAAATATTATCACTGATATTTCGACGGATGAATTTATTAATCCAGAATACACAGAAGAAGTGTTACAAGGCCATTTGGAGACGCTTAGACGGCATCAGGAAAAACTTGAAAAGATGGAGATCATCTTTAAAGTGAAACAAATGGAAAAAACAGATCCTGTAGAGGCTGCTAAATATTATGTAGCATATTTACAAAATCAAAAAGCGAGAAAATAGCTTTTTTGATAAAGTTTTAGTATAATGAATGTTTGTATCTCGCGTAAGGAGGGGAACAGATGGCTGACAAACCAGCTCGTTCTAAACAAATTGAAACTGAAATGACCCTTGAGCAAGTGAAAGAACAACTCACTGAGCTCGGAAAAAAACGTGGCGTTCTTACATATGAAGAGATTGCAGAACGCATGAATGGATTTGAAATTGAATCCGATCAAATGGATGAATACTATGAATATTTGGGTGAACAAGGCATTGACTTAGTTGGTGATAATGACAACGAAGAAGGCCCTAATAATCGCCAAATTTCAAAAACAGAAGAAGAGTTTGACCTCAATGATTTAAGTGTACCACCAGGGGTTAAAATCAACGATCCTGTTCGTATGTATTTAAAAGAAATTGGTCGTGTAGACTTACTATCTGCAGAAGAAGAAATTCGACTTGCAACGCGTATTGAAGAAGGCGATGAAGAAGCGAAACGTCGTCTTGCAGAAGCAAACTTACGTCTTGTAGTAAGTATTGCAAAGCGCTATGTAGGCCGTGGTATGCTTTTCTTAGACTTAATTCAAGAAGGTAATATGGGTCTAATTAAAGCTGTTGAAAAGTTCGATTATCGTAAAGGTTTCAAATTTAGTACGTATGCAACTTGGTGGATTCGCCAAGCTATTACACGTGCCATTGCAGACCAAGCGCGAACAATTCGTATTCCAGTTCATATGGTTGAAACGATTAACAAGTTAATTCGTGTACAACGCCAATTATTACAAGATTTAGGTCGTGAACCGTCTCCTGAAGAGATTGGTGAAGAAATGGATCTTGCTCCAGAAAAAGTACGTGAAATCTTAAAAATTGCACAGGAGCCAGTTTCTCTTGAAACACCAATTGGTGAAGAAGATGACTCCCATTTAGGTGACTTTATTGAAGACCAAGAAGCAACATCGCCTGCGGACCATGCAGCCTATGAATTGCTAAAAGAACAATTAGAAGATGTGTTAGATACGCTAACAGATCGTGAAGAAAATGTTCTACGTCTTCGTTTCGGTTTAGATGATGGACGAACTCGTACGCTTGAAGAAGTTGGGAAAGTATTCGGCGTAACGAGAGAGCGTATCCGTCAAATTGAAGCAAAAGCACTTCGCAAATTAAGACATCCAAGCCGTAGTAAGCGTCTTAAGGATTTCTTAGAATAGGTTATTTTTTAAGTTTACTTCACCATTGTGAAGTAAACTTTTTTATTTTGTTAATTTTTGTTAAAATTTAGCTATCGGCAACGATTACAATTTCTTGTAATTTATTTTACAGAATTGTCTTTTGATTTGCAAATGCTCATTTTTCGATTTTTCGATTAATTTTGTTTATTCTATACAAAAATATATGTAGAAAAGCGAAAAATATGATGAGAAACGTTAATAATTATCGAAATAATAAGCGATATGACAATAAAAAACAATAAACTGAATTTATGGAATATTTTTAACAAGTGGTAGTTTACTCTTTTCTGATAGAGCGTTTTCAAGTACAATGGAAATGACTGAATCATCTAACTATTTAGGGATATAGAAGGGGGAGAAGAGATATGAAACGTAATCCGCTGATTCCGTTCGCTCTTATTGCAGCATTGGGTATTATCGTTATGTTTGTATTTTCATTTCAGGGGCTAAATAAATCTAAAGAGTTAGCTGATGCAAAAAATGGCGGGAAGCCAGCACAAACGGCATCAAAACCAGAAGATATTGTGAAGCAAAGTTGTACGAGCTGCCATGGTGATCAGTTACAAGGGGCAGTTGGACCTAACTTGCAAAAAATTGGTGGGAAACTTTCAAAGGATGAAATTAAAGAAATTCTTTCGAAAGGAAAAGGCAATATGCCTGCCAATATAGTTCCAGCTGATCAAGCCGCTAAAGTAGCTGATTGGTTATCGAAGAAAAAATAAAGTTCCGTATGACAAGCCTTTTGCTTATGCAAAGGGCTTGTTTTTCTATATTTTCTAAAATACGATGAATGATAGAGCAGTGAATTGTTGTTATGGACTTGCAACAACTACTATAAATTCATTATCATGGAGACAGACTGACAAGAGAAGGAGTAATGGAAATACATGAATGAAGTAAAGCTTTCAAAACGATTAGAAGAAGTTGTACGTGAAATACCAGTAGGATCTACAGTCGCTGATATTGGATCGGATCATGCGTATTTACCGTGTTATACAATTATAAATAATATTGCTACAAAAGCAGTTGCAGGAGAGGTCGTAGATGGACCATTTCGCTCTGCGCAAGCAACTGTAGCTGAAAGTGGTTTACAAGATAAAGTAGATGTGCGTAAAGGGAATGGATTAGCTGTTATCGCACCAGGAGAAGTAGATGTAATTACGGTTGCCGGAATGGGCGGAGCGTTAATTCGTGACATTTTAGAAAGTGGTAAAGAAAAATTAGAAGGTGTAACACGTTTAATTTTACAGCCTAATATTGCAGCGCATCATATTCGTGAATGGTTTATTGAGAATGGTTGGGAGCTTATCCATGAAAAAATCGTAAAAGAAGATGGGAAAATTTACGAAATTTTAGTAGGGGAGCGAGGAAATGTTGCAGCGCCTTACTCTGAAAATAAACAAGCTGAATTGTTTATGGGACCATTTTTAATAACAGAAAAAAGTGAAGCCTTCGTTGAAAAATGGGAAGGAGAATTAAAAAACTTCCAAAATATTTTAAAACAGTTAGAACGTGCAGCTGATTCTGAAGAAACAAAAGCGAAGCGTGGGGAAGTAGAAGCGAAAATGAAAATGATAGGGGAGGTTTTATCATGAGTAAAATTCCAAATGGCCATGAAATTATTTCTTTATTTGAAAGTATGTATCCGAAGCATTTGGCGATGGAAGGAGATAAGATTGGCCTGCAGATTGGAGCGCTTAATAAACCCGTGCGGCACGTATTGATTGCGTTAGATGTAACGGAAGAAGTTGTGGATGAAGCAATTCAATTAGGGGCAAATGTCATTATTGCTCATCATCCTTTAATTTTTAACCCGTTAAAAGCGATTCATACAGATAAGGCGTATGGGAAAATTATTGAAAAGTGTATTAAAAATGATATTGCAATCTATGCAGCGCATACAAATGTGGATGTTGCTAAGGGCGGGGTAAATGATTTACTTGCTGAGGCGTTAGGATTGCAAAATACAGAAGTTTTGGCACCGACATATGCAGAAGAAATGAAAAAAGTTGTTGTGTTTGTGCCAGTCACTCATGCAGAAGAAGTAAGGAATGCATTAGGAGACGCAGGTGCTGGTCATATCGGCAATTATAGCCACTGTACGTTTAGTAGCGAGGGTACAGGCGCATTTGTACCTCAAGAGGGGACAAATCCTTATATCGGGGAAACTGGACAGTTAGAACGTGTAGAAGAAGTGCGAATCGAAACGATTATTCCAGCTTCATTACAGCGGAAAGTGATTAAAGCAATGGTAACAGCGCACCCTTATGAAGAAGTAGCATACGATGTGTATCCGCTTGATAATAAAGGTGAAACGTTAGGCCTAGGAAAAATAGGATACTTACAAGAAGAAATGACGCTTGGTCAATTTGCAGAACATGTGAAACAATCATTAGACGTGAAGGGCGCAAGAGTTGTCGGTAAGTTAGACGATAAAGTGCGTAAAGTAGCTGTACTTGGTGGAGATGGTAATAAATATATAAACCAAGCGAAATTTAAAGGAGCAGATGTATATGTAACTGGTGACATGTACTATCATGTTGCTCATGATGCGATGATGCTCGGTTTAAATATAGTTGACCCAGGACATAATGTTGAAAAAGTAATGAAACAAGGTGTACAAAAGCAATTACAAGAAAAAGTGGATGCAAAGAAACTCAATGTACACATTCATGCTTCGCAGTTACATACAGATCCATTTATATTTGTATAAGAAAAATAAAAACCGTTGCTCATGCAAGCAACGGTTTTTATTATTGTTCTTTTTTCACTTTCACGCGAGGTAATATTTTTTGTAACGGTACTTTTCGAACTCTTTCCCATGTAGCGGGATTCATTGGGTTATATTGCTCTAAGAAAGCGATAACTTCTTTCGTAATTGGCGTTGGAGTAGAAGCACCTGCTGTAACAGCTACGTTTTCTACACCTTGTAGCCACTCTAATTGAATTTCGCTTACATCAGCAACTCGATATGCTTTTGTACCCGCGATTTCTTGTGATACTTGTGCTAAGCGATTTGAATTGTTACTTTTCGGATCACCAACAACAATTGTTAAGTCTGCAACATCAGCTTGTTTAGCGACAGCTTCTTGGCGAACTTGAGTTGCTAAACAAATTTCTTTATGGAATTCTGCTGTTGGGAATTTTTTTTGAATGTCCTCCATTAAATGTTGAACATCCCATTGACTCATCGTTGTTTGATTTGTTACTAAAATTTTATCTGTTGGGATTTCTAATGTTTTTAAATCATCGGCTCTTTCGATAAGGTGAACGATGTCAGGTGCAATACCAACTGCGCCTTCTGGCTCTGGATGATTTTTTTTACCGATATAAATGACATGATACCCTTCCGCTTTCTTAGCTTCGATAAGGTCATGCGTCTTGGTAACATCTGGGCAAGTAGCATCGATTGTTGTTAAACCTTTTTCTTTTGCGCGTTGTTTAACTTCTGGAGAAACACCGTGTGCAGTGAAAATAACAGTACCAGAATCAATTTTATCTAAAATTTCTAAGCGACTTGGACCGTCTAATGTGATGATTCCATCTTCTTCAAAAGCGTCTGTAACATGTTTATTGTGAACAATCATACCTAAAATATAAATGGGTCTCGGCAATGATTTATCTAATGCGGCGTTACGTGCAATTACCATTGCATCGACAACACCGTAGCAATAACCACGAGGGGAAATTTTAACAATTTTCATATGAGTAATCCTCTCCTTCTAAACAAGGGATACTTTTGTGCATAGTCTTTTACATTATAAAGGAGGAGTGGATAGAAAACAAAGGATTGTTACACATATAGTTTTGGTTTTGTTGCTGTTTGTTGAACTGGTTCTTTCGGTAACTCTTTTTCTATTACAGGTTCAATCACTATTTTCTTTCGTTTTCGTTTCTTTTTTTGAGGTGCAGGAGGCGGACTTTCTACCTCAACTGGCTCTGTTACATTTTCCGTTTGATTTTCTTCCGTGCTTTTTCCAGAGGTGAGGATTTTAACAATGCTTGGTAGACTACGCATAATAGGACCATACTGTTCGACGACAGGACCTACAGATTGAACGACTTGGGATACTTTTTCGATGTTATTTATCATATTAGTTGGATTCGAAATTAAGTTCGAAAAAAAACTGCCGATGCCACTGCTTGCTGTTGCCGCAGTTGTAGTTGCGCCGCCGCGCGTTTCATTTGATTCATACATTTGAGGCGGTATCATTTGCTCAGGATGTTGCTGCATGTATGGTTGATATTGTGGATGTTGCTGCGGATATTGTTGCTGGTATTGCTGCGGATATTGCTGATGATATTGCGGCGGTGGTGGTTGCTGATGCATCATTGGTTGCCCTTCCATTTGTCGGTAAGGTGGAACCATTTGCATAAACGGCTCGGTTGGATCGTGTTTTTTAAAAAGCTTAGCAAGAAAACCTTTCTTTTTTTGTGCCATTGGTGGTAGTTGTGGAATTGGATATGGTGTATAAGGTTGCTGCCCTGGATTCGGATACATTTGCCTTGTAGGGGATTTCGGAAACATGTGAGAAATCCTCCTTTCTTCAGTTAGGTATATACACATACAATATGCAATAAAAGGGAAGAAGGTTAGTTTTTGAAGTGAAAACCTAAACTAAAGATGGATTTTACTTGTAGATTTCGATATAATGTAGACTTGACTGATTTGTGCGCGCAGTAGAAATTTTAGAAAGAAGGTGTAACTTATGACACAACAAACTTTTACACAGTATGATTTTAAACCATTTTTAATAGATGCAGTTCGTGAACTACGCTTTACAGAGCCGACAGGAATTCAGCAGAAAATTTTCCCAGTCGTGAAAAAAGGTGTAAGTGTAATTGGACAATCCCAAACAGGTTCTGGGAAAACACATGCATACTTACTTCCTACATTAAACAGAATTAATGCAAGTCGTGAAGAAGTACAACTTGTTATTACAGCGCCTACTCGTGAGTTAGCACAACAAATTTACGAAGAAATCGTGAAATTAACAAAGTTTTGTGCGGAAGACCAAATGATTACAGCACGTTGTTTAATTGGTGGAACTGATAAACAACGTTCAATTGAGAAATTGAAAAAACAACCTCATATCGTAGTTGGGACACCAGGACGTATTAAAGACTTAGTTGAAGAACAAGCATTATTTGTTCATAAAGCAAATACGATTATTGTCGATGAAGCAGACTTAATGCTTGATATGGGATTCATTCATGATGTAGACAAAATTGCAGCACGCATGCCTAAAAACTTGCAAATGTTAGTTTTCTCTGCAACAATTCCTCAAAAACTAAAACCGTTTCTGAAGAAATATATGGAGAATCCAGAGCATATTCATATCAATCCAAAACAAGTTGCAGCTGGAAACATTGAACACTATTTAGTGCCTTCTAAACATCGTAATAAAATTGATTTAGTGCATAAAATGCTACTTCAATTTAAACCGTATTTAGCAGTTGTTTTCACGAATACGAAAAAGATGGCAGACCAAGTTGCTGATGGATTAATGGAACGTGGCTTAAAAGTTGGACGAATTCACGGGGATTTATCACCACGTGATCGTAAAAAAATGATGAAACAAATTCGTGACCTTGAATTCCAATATATTGTTGCGACTGATTTAGCAGCACGTGGTATTGATATTGAAGGGATTAGCCATGTTATTAACTATGAGCTACCATCAGATTTAGATTTCTTCGTTCACCGCGTTGGAAGAACAGCACGTGCGGGGCATTCTGGTATTGCAGTGACGATTTATGATCCAGCAAACGAAGAAGCGTTAGATAGCTTAGAAAAACAACGTCATATCGAGTTTAAACATGTAGATTTACGTGGAGATGAGTGGGCAGATTTAGGTGAGCGTCGTCGTCGTAAGAGCCGTAAAAAACCAAATGACGAACTTGATGTTATGGCAACGAAAGTTATTAAAAAACCGAAAAAAGTAAAACCAAACTATAAACGTAAACTTGCAACAGAACGTGACAAAGTGAAGAGAAAATATAGCAATAAAAAAAGATAAGGGGTTTCCCTTATCTTTTTTTAATCCCGCTAATTTAAATGAAGAGTATAGTCTGTCTAAATAGTCATATGAATTTGTGTAGTGCGTCTTTTGTGAACAAACAATTCACTACATATTTCTACAAATTATGCTATCATTATATCTATTGTATATTGAAGAGGTGATTGTATGTTAAAGATTGGATCTCATGTTTCCATGAGTGGTAAGAAAATGTTATTAGCAGCAAGTGAAGAGGCTGTTTCATACGGTGCAACAACGTTTATGATTTATACAGGTGCACCGCAAAATACACGAAGAAAACCAATTGAAGAATTGAACATAGAAGCAGGAAGAAAACATATGGAGCTGAACGGAATTGAGGAAATTATCGTCCATGCGCCGTATATTATTAATGTTGGGAATACGACGAAGCCAGAAACATTCCAATTAGGCGTAGACTTTCTTCGCATGGAAATTGAAAGAACATCGGCATTAGGTGTAGCGAAACAAATTGTTCTTCACCCAGGAGCGCACGTTGGTGCTGGAGCAGATGCTGGTATTCAACAAATTATTAAAGGGCTTAATGAAGTATTAACGCCAGAACAGACGGTTAACATTGCGTTAGAGACGATGGCAGGAAAAGGAACAGAATGCGGTCGTAGCTTTGAAGAAATTGCAAAGATTATTGATGGTGTAAAATATAATGAAAAGCTATCTGTATGCTTTGATACGTGTCATACGCACGATGCAGGATATGATATTGTAAATGACTTTGACGGCGTATTAAACGAATTTGATAAGATCGTTGGTATAGATCGTTTACAAGTACTTCATATTAATGATAGTAAAAATGTACGCGGAGCAGGAAAAGACCGTCATGAAAACATTGGATTTGGTCACATTGGGTATAAAGCATTGCATCACATTGTACATCATCCACAGTTAATGCATGTACCAAAAATTCTTGAAACACCGTATGTAGGGGAAGATAAAAAAGATAAGAAGCCACCATACAAATTGGAAATCGAAATGCTGAAAAACGGCACTTTTGATGAAGGGCTTCTTGAAAAAATTAAAGCGCAATAAGGAGGGGGAAATCCCCTCCTTATTTTAGTAGTTGCTGAAATAATGTATTTACTTGTTGGGCAGTGGCAGGGGAAGTTACTTTTGCGATTTGTTTTAAAAGCTCTAGTCGCTCGTTGTTATCGTAAATATTAATATTTTTACCCTTCATAAGTAAAACGATTTGATCAGCTTGTGCGGCTGTAATGGGAACTTCATATTCTTTGCTATATTTTAATAGCTCTTTTGTAGAAATATGATTTAATTTTTTATTAACAATTTGTTTAATGAGGTTCATCTTATTATCCTCCTTCACGCGTTCTTCTATCGAAATATATGAGCATATAGCTTGTACATATTCGTGTGGAGTTTCTTTTTCATGAGGAAAAGAAGCGTATGTTATAATATAAGGACAAAACTACAGAAAAAGAGTAAAGGGAGGACTTATGGAGCAAAAGCAACATCGAAAAGAAAGTGTTATTCATCTCATTTATCGTTTAGTTATGATTATTTTTGGAGCAGCATGCGCGGCGGTAGCAATTGAACTATTTTTAATGCCAAATAAAATTATTGATGGTGGAATTATTGGTATTTCTCTTATATTAGATTATCTTACTCCTAACATTTGGTGGTTAAGTTTTTCTACTTTAGTCGTTGTTCTCAATATCCCATTTATGTATTCCGGTTATAAGCAAATTGGAAAAACATTTATGTTATCTTCGACATTTGGTATTGTAGCGTTAGCTTTCATTGAGTCAACGTTACATGCGGTACCACCATTTACAACAGAACCTATTTTAGCGACAGTGTTTGGTGGTCTTATTTTAGGTCTTGGTGTAGGACTTGTAATTCGTCATGGTGGATCGCTAGATGGAACTGAAATTATGGGGATTTTATTAACGAAGAAATTACCATTCTCTGTTGGTGAATTCGTAATGTTTGTGAACTTATTTATTTTTGCATGGGCAGCATTTGTGTTTGGTGTGGAACAAGCGATGTATTCTGTTATGACGTACTATATCGCATTTAAAACGATCGATACAGTAATTCAAGGGCTAGATGAAACGAAGGCGGTTTTAATTGTATCTGATCAATATGAGGAAGTATCAAACGCGATTTTGCATCGTCTTGGCCGTGGAACTACAAAGCTTGTAGCGAAAGGTGGTTACACGGATAAAGAAAAAGAAGTTATTTATGCAGTTGTAACGCGTCTAGAAGTGACGAAGTTAAAATCAATTGTGCATGAAATTGATGAAAATGCATTTGTTACGATTATGAGCACGCAAGAGACAAATGGTGGTAAGTTTAAATCGGCTATTCACTAAAAAGTTTATAGGAATATTTTTCGGAAGCAGAGAATTTTTCTCTGCTTTTTGTTATAATAGTAAGGTTTCTTGAAAAAATAGATATATTTTAGGCAGATTGGTTTACAACTATAATAAGCTGTACTATAATTCAAATAGATATAAATCGGAATCATTCTGAATTAAAATAGGTGAGATGCTATGAATAATATATTAGAAATTGAAGGTTTAACATTCCGATATGAAGATCGGAATGTGTTAGAAAATATTAATTTGCAAGTTCCGAAGGGAGCTTTTTTAGGTTTAGTGGGACCGAATGGTTCAGGTAAATCAACTTTACTTAAGTGTTTATTAGGTGTTTTAAAGCCAAAAGAAGGAAGCATTCGCGTGTTTGGCGTTGATAGTAAGAAGTTTAAGGAATGGAACAAAGTTGGTTATGTATCCCAAAAGGCAAATAGTTTCAATTCTGGTTTTCCAGCAACTGTTTCTGAAGTTGTGTCAATGGGACTTGTTTCGAAAAAAGGGCTTTTTCGCTTTTTCACAAAAGAGGATAAGAAAAAGGTAGAAAAAGCAATTGCTGATGTAGGGATGAGTGAGTTTCAAGGTCGTAACATTGGAGAGCTTTCTGGTGGACAGCAACAGCGTGTATTTATTGCTCGTGCGCTCGTTAGTGATCCTGAATTGCTTATTTTGGACGAGCCTACTGTTGGAATCGATGTGAAAAATGTGGAAAGTTTTTACGAAATATTAGAGGATTTAAACAAAAGGCTCGGGATCACATTAATTCTTGTTACTCATGATATGGGAGCTGTTACTGAAAAAGTAACACATGTTGCATGCCTAAACCAACATCTACATTTCCATGGAAATGTAGAGAAGTTCCGAGAGTTAGAAGATGCAGAAATGTCCGTCTTATATGGACATCATGTTCATCGTTTAGAACACGAACATGAGCATCACGGGAGGATATAATGATACAAGATTTTTTACAATATGACTTTTTACGTAATTCTTTATACGCTGGTATTTTAATTGGACTTGTTGCACCGCTAATTGGTGTGTTTGTTGTTATTCGTCGTTTATCTCTTATTGCGGATGCATTAAGTCACGTGACGTTATCGGGTATTGCAGCAAGTTTATTACTTGAAAAAACCATTTTTACAGGTGGATTTTTAAACCCCTTATATATGGGGATGATTTTCTCGATTGGTGGAGCGCTACTAATCGAAAAGTTACGAACTGTATATAAGCACTATCAAGAATTAGCAATTCCAATTATCCTTTCGGCAGGGATGGGGGTTGGAGTTATTTTCATTTCACTTGCAAATGGATTTAACACAGACTTATTTAGTTATTTATTTGGTAGTGTCAGTGCTGTAACAAGTACAGATTTAATTATTATTGGGATTGTAGCAATTGTTGTTGTTGCGACAATTATTTTATTATATAAAGAGCTGTTTCTATTATCATTTGATGAGGAATACGCAGTATCAACTGGTTTAAGAGCGAAATGGATTCACTTTATTTTCATTATATTAGTTGCTCTTGTCATTGCAGTATCAATGCGTGTAGTGGGGGTTCTTCTTGTATCATCATTAATGACGTTACCAGTTGCAGCAAGTATTCGTATTGCTAAAGGATTTAAACAAACAATTTTCTTTTCCATTTTATTTGGTGAAATTGCAGTAATTGGTGGAATGTTTGCTTCGTATCAACTTGATCTAGCGCCAGGTGGTACAATTGTTATGATAGCAGTTCTTATTTTAATCGGTGCGATTTTATGGAAGAAGAAAAAAACTGCATAAAGTAGGGATAGGTATGAATCTAACAGAAGCTTTACGCCTAATGAAAGAAAAAGGATACAAACATACTGGAAAAAGAGAAGAGATGCTCAGATTATTTGCAGCACATAATCGTTATTTAACTGCGAAAGACGTTTTAGAGCATATGAAGGACGATTATCCAGGGCTTAGTTTTGATACGATTTATCGTAACTTAACAGTTTTTGCTGAGATTGGTGTTTTAGAACAAACGGAATTAAATGGTGAAAAACATTTTCGTTTTACTTGTTCTATTATGGAACATCATCATCATTTTATTTGTTTGGATTGTGGGGGAACGAAAGAGATTACTTCCTGCCCAATGGATTTTATGAATAAAGATTTTACCGGTTATGAAGTAACGGGTCATAAGTTTGAAATATATGGTCGTTGTCCAAAATGTGCAAAGTAAAAGCTCGTCGGTTATATAACTGACGAGCTTTTTTACGTAGAAAAGAAGGTTGCTCACAAATATTGTGGCAACCTTCTTTTTATTGTTCTTGTGTCTCTTTTTCTTTTTCTCGTTCAGCAGCCATTTCAGCAGCAATTACGTCAATTTCTTTTTTCAGTTCTTCTACCATTGTTTCTTCTGGCACTTTACGAACGACTTGCCCTTTACGGAATAATAATCCCTCTCCACGTGCACCGGCAATACCGATATCAGCTTCACGAGCTTCACCAGGGCCATTTACAGCGCAACCAAGTACTGCAACTTTAATTGGTACTTGAAGTGTAGAGATGTATTCTTCCACTTCGTTAGCAATGCTAATTAAATCGATTTCAATACGACCACAAGTTGGACAAGAGATAAGTGTTGCTGCATTAGACGCAAGACCGAATGATTTTAATAATTCGCGAGCAACTTTTACCTCTTCAACTGGATCAGCACTTAATGAAATACGTAGTGTATTTCCGATGCCTTTATTTAAGATTGCTCCAAGACCAGCAGCACTTTTTACAGTTCCGGCAAACAATGTTCCAGATTCTGTAATACCTAAATGTAATGGATAATCAAAAGCACGAGCAGCTTTCTCGTATGCTTCGATTGCTAAGTTAACATCAGAGGCTTTCATAGATACGATAATATCGTGGAAATCTAAGTCCTCTAAAATTTTAATATGATGTAGCGCGCTCTCAACCATACCATCTGCAGTTGGGTACCCGTACTTTTCTAAAATGTGTCGCTCTAATGAACCAGCGTTTACACCGATACGGATTGGAATACCGCGCTCTTTTGCTGCATTTACAACAGCTTCTACTTTATGGCGACGACCAATATTACCTGGATTGATACGTACTTTATCGATGCCACCTTCAATTGCTTTTAAAGCAAGGCGATAATCAAAATGAATATCAGCAACAAGTGGAATGTTGATTTGTTTTTTTATATCAGCAATAGCATCTGCTGCGCGTTCATCTGGAACGGCAACGCGGACGACTTGACAGCCGGCTTCTTCTAAACGCTTGATTTCAGCAACTGTTGCTTCAACATCATGTGTTTTTGTTGTTGTCATACTTTGTATAATTAATTCATTATTACCGCCGATTGTTAAATTACCGACTTTAACTGGACGTGTTTTTGTACGATGAGTCATTTCATTCACGAATAGATCGCTCTCCTTATAAAAGAAGTTTCTTATTTAGTCCCTCATATCAATGATAGTATACGTGATATAGGGCTATAGAAACCGAAGTACTCGGTTTCACTTTTACTATTGTATCAGCGCCTTTATGTAATTGACAAGGATTAAGTGATAGCTTATTGATATAACGGGAATTTATAAGACTTTCCAATTTGTATTTTTGTAGCAGATGTACTTTTGTTTAATTGTTTAAAGTCGTCAATGACTTTTTCTATGGAAGGAATTTTTTTCTTGTTAATTTGTTCTGTAATAGAAAGAACTGTCTCACCAGTTTTTACTTCAATTGTTTTATAAGATACATCCGTTTCTTTTTCTGTTTTGTTCGCTTTATTTTGTTGACTGTCTGTGTTTTCTTTTTTAATTGTTTGAGCAGCAGTTGTTTTTTTATATGAACTTAACATCGGTAAAGTACCGATTTTTATATCGTAATAAAATATATAACCGAGAACAAGCACGAATAGGAATATACCTAATCTCTTCATATTCTTCACTCCTTTGCTAGGAATATATGCTTGTCCAAAAAAAAAATGCCTATTTAGGCATTTTTTTTCGTTCTTATTTTTCTTTCGGTTTTGGAACTTCTTTAATTGTTAAGTACAGAACAATTAAAACAACTGCGATATAGATGAATGTTGATCCAGGTACGACAATCTTGCATGCATCCATAATCATAAAGAAGATTGTTGGAATTGTGTAGCTGTATGCAGTTAGTGTCCAAACTTGTTTATAGGATAGTTTACGTTGACCGCTCATAGCAGAACCGATGAACGCAAGTAAAGTCACGCCTACAAAAGTTATGAATAATTGGAATAGGTACACTAAGAATCCAATAACAAATAATAAAATTGGATAAATATTATCGAATAAAGAAATAAATTCTTGTAGATCTTTTTTCTCAAGAGATGCACCTAACAAATCGTTATAAGAATACGTTTGTGTTTGACCATTTCCCATAGAGACTACTTTATCTTTTAAAACAAATAAACCTGTTTTATTTTGATATTTTTCTAGGTCTGTTGAATTTGGATCAAATACGAAAAGTGTATTTCCTTCTTCTTTTTCAATAGGTTGATCAATATCAGCTTTTAGTTCGCCATTTTCGATTTTAAAATCAGGTAAATCTTTATCGATGACTTGATTTACCATGCCAACACCATCCTGGATAAAACTACCGTACAAAAAAGTTCTTGGAATAGTAGTAATTAAGCAAAGTAGCATAATATACAAAATGGTTTTACCGATTTTTTGAAAACGGAATAGCGCCATATCTTTAGGCGAGTATATGCTTTTTACGAATTGGGTAAATATGGACATAGATTCACTTCCTTTATGTATGTATAAAATCATTGTAACGTAGGAATCTAGAGAATCTCAAGATATATTATATTTACATATAGTGGAGATAACTAAATTTCTTTTATTAACTTTCTTCTTTTAAATAAGAAAAATACAATTGACACTTTTCTTTTCTATATGGTAAATTTATCTTACATTTCTTAAAGAGCATATCCGATAGGAATTCCTTTATTTGATATGTTGTTACATACATAATTGTGGACCCTTAGCTCAGCTGGTTAGAGCAGACGGCTCATAACCGTCCGGTCGTAGGTTCGAGTCCTACAGGGTCCATATCCATTTCGCATGTTTATTATGTTAGCAGGAAGCTTCCTTGTAGAAGGAAGCTTTTTTTACGGAATATATGAGCATTTTAATTGAAAAGAAGTGGGAATTTTGCTACTTTAATGATAGCAAGACAATGTGATTTATTTGTTTGCACCCTATGGCAATTAGGGTAGAATGAAGTTGTATGTCACTTAAGTGGCAATACATAAACTGGGAGGAATATAACAATGGCAAAACACGAATTACCAAATTTACCTTATGCGTATGATGCTTTAGAGCCTCACTTTGACAAAGAAACAATGAACATCCATCATACAAAACATCACAACACGTACATTACAAACTTAAACGCTGCTTTAGAAGGTCATGCAGAATTAGCTGACAAAAGCGTAGAAGAATTAGTTGCAAACTTAAACGAAGTACCAGAAGCAATCCGTACAGCAGTACGTAACAATGGTGGCGGACATGCTAACCATACATTCTTCTGGACAATCCTATCTCCAAACGGCGGAGGACAACCTGTAGGTGAACTTGCAACTGCAATTGAAGCAAAATTCGGTAGCTTCGATGCATTCAAAGAAGAATTCGCAAAAGCTGGCGCAACTCGCTTCGGTTCTGGTTGGGCTTGGTTAGTAGTAAACAATGGTGAGTTAGAAGTAACAAGCACTCCAAACCAAGATTCTCCTTTAACTGAAGGTAAAACTCCAGTTATCGGTTTAGATGTTTGGGAGCATGCTTACTACTTAAACTACCAAAACCGTCGTCCAGACTACATCGGCGCATTCTGGAACGTTGTAGATTGGAACGCTGCTGAAAAACGTTACCAAGAAGCAAAATAATCGTAATAATATAGAAAAAGCTAGGGGAGAGCTCCTAGCTTTTTTCTATGCTTTCCTTTTACATAATTGGGCTTGTCTTTGGAAGACTAGAACATGAAGTAAAGGAGAGTTGTGTATGAAATGGAAACATATAATTGGTGACGTTGAAGTGAATCGGGATTTAGTGTTATTGCTCCTTATAGGAGGTTTATACACGCTCGCAATTTCTTTATCGAATTCGTTTGTAAATATTTATTTATGGAAACAAACACAAAATTATGTGAATCTTGGCTTGTATAATTTAGCCAGCGTGGTATTACAGCCTCTCACATTTCTTGTAGGGGGAAAATTAGCGAAACGTATCGATCGTTCGATTTTATTACGAATAGGAGTAGGGACGCTCGCAATTTTTTTTATTGTTGTCTTAGTAGCAGGGAAAAGTGCTTCTCAGTATATTTTATTAATGGGGGCTCTTTTAGGAGTAGGATACGGTTTTTACTGGTTGGCTTTTAACTTATTGACATTTGAAATTACAGAACCAGAAACAAGAGATTTCTTTAATGGGTTTCTTGGACTTCTTACATCCTTCTCTGGAATGATTGGACCGATAGCAGCAGGATACACAATTTCACGTATGGAGAAATGGAGTGGCTATACTGTTATATTCTTTCTTTCATTAGTTCTATTTGCAATTGCTGTCGTCTTAAGCTTCTTTTTATCTAAAAGAGAATGTGAAGGGCGTTATGAAATCGTGCAAGTATTGAAAGAACGACGGATTGATAAAAATTGGGGAAAGATTACACGAGCTCATTTTTTCCAAGGATTGAGAGAAGGAACGTTTATTTTTGTCATTTCAGTATATGTTTATTTAGCAACTAATAGTGAGTTTGCATTAGGGAAATACAGTTTAGTGAACTCTGCTGTATCCTTTGTATGTTATTACTTAGTTGCTCGTATGTTAAAGAAGGAGTGGCGAAAAAAAGCAATTTTACTTGGAGGCATTATTTTATATGCTGTCGTCTTTTTAGTTATTTTCAATGTTACATACACGAAATTACTTATTTATGCGGCATGTATTGCAATTGCATATCCTATTTTACTTGTTCCGTACGGATCAATGACATATGACGTAATTGGTAGAGCGAAAAATGCGAGAGAATGGCGTGTGGAATATGTCGTTGTTCGGGAGCTGTGGTTAAACGCCGGAAGAATCTGTTCCATTTTAAGTTTTTTATGTGCTGTACTATTCTTTCCACCTGAAAAAAGTTTACCTTACTTATTATGTATTTTAGGTGCTGGACATTTTCTTATTTATTTTGCAGTTAAAAATGTCAAATATGATGAGAGAAATGCGAGTAAAGCAAGTGTTGTAACGCAAGGGAACGCGCAAAACCAAACTGAACCAGAAGGTTAACTTCTCGTTTGTTTTATGCTAGAATAGAAAAAGATGTAAGACAGCAGTGAGGACACCTGTATGAAGGTGTCCCTTTCACATTACATAGCTGTTGGTAGAGGGGGTTTGTATGAGCAAGAAACAGAAGCAAAATAAGAAAAAGACCCACGTTCCTTTTCGGTTAAACGTGCTGTTTTTCTGCGTGTTTTTAATGTTCTCCGCGGTTATTGTAAGGCTCGGATATGTACAAATTGTTCGTGGTGAAGAATATAAGAATGAAGTGGAGAAGAAAGAAAACTCAACGATAAGTAATCCTGTACCGCGTGGGAAAATATTTGACCGTTATGGGCGAGCTGTAGTAGATAATGTAGCCATTCGTACTATTACATTTACAAAAATGAAAGGATCAACTGCAGAAGATCGCTTAGAAACAGCGAAAAAGCTAGCAGATTTGATTGAAGTACCGACAGATAAATTAACGGATCGCGATAAAAAGGATTATTGGCTTGCTATGCATAAAGAGGAAGCTAAAGAAAAAATTACGAATAAAGATCGTCAAGAGTTTAAAGATAAAAAAATTGATGATAAAGAATTAGACGAGCGCCAGCGAAGTCGTGTAACAGAAGAAGAGGTTAATCAATTATCCGCAAAAGATCTAGAAATACTAGCGATTAAGAGTAAGATGGATGGCGGATATGCAATGACACCTCAAGTTATTAAAAAGGATGCTACAGAAAAGGAATATTCGATTATTAGTGAAAACTTAGCAGCATTACCAGGTGTAGATACGAATGTTGATTGGGATCGAAAATATACGTACGATGATTTATTCCGAAGTGTACTTGGTGGGGTGTCGACATCTGATGAAGGTTTACCTAGAGAAAGACTAGATTACTATCTTGTTCGTGATTATAATCGAAATGACCGAGTAGGAAAAAGTTATCTTGAGCAACAGTATGAAGATAGCCTACACGGTACGAAAGCAGAAGTTAGAAATGTTACAGATAAAAACGGTAATATTTTAGAAACGATTAATGTATCAAAAGGACAAAGTGGTAATGACCTGAACTTAACAATTGATATGGAATTACAAAAGCGCGTGGAAGATATTCTTGCGAAGAATTTAATGAGGTTTAAAGGAAGCGAACCTCTTTTAGATCGCGCATTCGTTGTAATGATGAACCCAAAAAATGGCGAAGTTTTATCTATGGCGGGGAAACAATTAGTTAACGAAGATGGTCAAACGAAAGTAAATGACTTTGCATTAGGTACCATGACAAGTTCTTATCCGATGGGATCAACTGTAAAAGGTGCAACAGTACTTACTGGATATCAAACTGGTGCGATTCAACCAGGATCGGTGCAATTGGATGAACCAATTAAATTAAAAGGTACACCTACGAAGTCGTCTTGGAAAACGATGGGATACATTAATGACCTTACAGCTTTAAAAATGTCTTCTAACGTTTATATGTTTAAAACAGCGATGAATATCGCCGGTGTTCAGTATGTGAGAGGTGGTACGTTAGATATACCTCAAAAAGCATTTGATACGATGCGTTATTATTTCGGACAGTTTGGACTTGGTGTAAAAACAGGAATTGATTTACCGAATGAATCTGCTGGTCAGATGGGTAGAAGTAGTCAACCAGGTTTCTTACTAGATTTATCAATTGGACAGTATGATACGTATACACCGCTTCAATTAGCGCAATATATTTCGACGATTGCCAATGGCGGATATCGTATGCAACCACAAGTTGTAAAAGAAATTCGTCAACCGGCAGTGAAACCGGATGAAGTTGGGAAAGTTGTTCAATCTATGGAACCGAAAGTATTAAATCGTGTTGATATGCCAGAATCGCAAATTAAACGTGTTCAAGAAGGATTTAGACAAGTTTATAATGATTCAGGTGGTACAGCTACAAAATACTTTACAGGTGCAAAATATAAAGCGGCAGGGAAGACAGGTACCGCGCAAACTGTGTATGGCGGAGATAAAGAGATTGGTAGAAAGGCAAACGGTGAACGTGTGGAAACATATAACTTAACATTAGTAGGTTATGCGCCACTTGAAGATCCAGAAGTAGCATTCTCTGTTGTCGTTCCGTGGGTACATGATGATAAGACTGGTATTAATGGATATATTGGTCGTGAAATTATGGACGCTTACTTTGATTTGAAAAACAAAGAAGTAAATGGTGAAGCTCCAAAAGATGATAAAGACAATAAAAATAAAGAGCAAGATGATGAATAAAAAAGTTGTAAAAAAGCACACTATCTGAAAAGATAGTGTGCTTTTTTTTATGGTTTATGCATATCGTGTAATAAATGTGGACAAGTATACAACATTGAAAAAAACGCGGCCGTATAAATGATACTTGTATATGGTGGGATAGGGGATAAATATTTTATAGGGAAATCATCAGAGGAAATGAATAGCTACTACTGAATTAAAATTGTACCGTATGTTGATTTATGTGGAACTTTACAAAACTTTTACAAACAATTAAAACCGAATTAATAGTTTAGCAGTATTCTTATATCTGTAATCCTGTTATTTCCGGTTACTTCTAGGAGGAAGAACACGTGAAATGGATGCGTACACCGATTAAAGTTTTCGTATTATCAATATGGTTCCTCTGTTTTGAAATGTCTACTGCATTTGCTTTAAATGATACGGGAGAAGTGAGAGTTGATGGATCCTCAACGGTTTTTCCTATTATAGAAGCAGTAGCGGAGGAATATACAAAGGTGCATCCAGACGTGAAAATTTCCATCAGTATTTCTGGAACTGGGGGAGGATTTAATCGTTTCAGTAAAGGAGAAGTAGATATAAATAATGCTTCGAGAGTAATGAAACAAGTCGAGAAAAATGAAATGAAGAAAAACTCTATTCAGTTCACACCTTTTGAGGTTGCTAACGACGGTCTTACGATTGTTGTGAATCGCCATAATACATGGGTAGACGATATGTCAGTAGACGAGTTACGACTACTTTGGAGTGAAGATGGAAGAGAGAAGCGATGGTCACAAATTCATTCAACATGGCCACGTGAACAAGTGAAGTTTTATGCACCAGGCGTAGACTCTGGTACGTATGATTATTTTCAAAATGTCATCTTACAAAATCATCGCATTGTAAAAAAAGTCTCTTTGTCTGAAGATGATCAAGTTATTATGCAAGGGGTAATGAATGATAAACATGCCATTGCTTTTGTAGGATATGCTTATTATATGGCTAATCGAGATAAGGTGAAAGCAATAAAAGTAAATGGTGTATTTCCGACGAAAGAGACCATTCAATCAGGTAAGTATAAGCCGTTATCTAGGCCGCTACTTACTTATGTGAATAATGCATCTATCCGAAATAAAATGAATGTAGCAAACTATGTTGAGTTTATGATTCAGCATGTCGGTAACCTCGCTGAAGAGGTCGGGTATGTAAAATTAAAAAAAGAAAAATACAATGAACAGCTGCGTATGTTAACAGAAATAAAAAGGTAATGTCAGGGTGGAAAGGGGTTTTCATCTTTGGCTCATAATGACAAAAGTCAAATTACATTTTCTGTACAACATTTGATTGAAAGAAATACAAAACAAAGAAAAAAAACGCAGCGAATCAATCGAATAGTACCTTTATTACTAAAAATAATTGCTAGTGTTTCTATTGTGACGACACTTGGCATTGTTTTTACGCTCTCTAATGAAACAATCATGTTTTTTCAAAAAATATCATTATACTCCTTTTTGACGGAGAAAGAATGGTTACCATTTTTTGAAGACCCTAAATTCGGTATATTACCACTTATATGTGGAACGTTCCTTGTAACAGCAATTGCTATGTTTGTAGCAATTCCTATCGGTTTAGCGTGTGCCGTATTTTTAAGCGAATATGCTTCAAATAGTGCACGGAAAATATTAAAGCCGATGTTAGAGCTATTAGCAGGTATCCCGACAATTGTATATGGTTTTTTTGCATTAACAGTTGTTACACCGCTTTTACAAAGGATTATACCAGATTTACAGTTTTTTAATGCGATTAGTCCAGGAATCGTTATCGGATTTATGATGATGCCTACAATTGCATCTCTATCTGAAGATGCGATGAGAGCTGTGGCGAAAGGGACGAAAGAAGCTTCATTAGCACTCGGAGCGACGCGGTTTGAAATGGTAAAACAAGTGGTGTTTCCGTCCGCTTTTACAGGGATTATGGCAGCAATTATATTAGCAGCTTCTCGTGCGATTGGTGAAACGATGATTGTTGTAATTGCAGCAGGATCCACACCAAATGTATCGCTTGATCCGACACATTCTATTCAAACGTTAACAGCCTATATTGTGCAAGTAAGTTTAGGTGATGCTCCGCATGGAACGATTACGTATTACAGCATGTATGCTGTAGGCGCAACGTTATTTTTGTTTACCTTTATTATGAACATCATTTCGCAGTCAATTATGCGCCGTTTTAGGAGGATGACATAATATGCGAATGTTGAATCATAAAAAAATACAAAAAAATATGGCATCACGCTTTTTAAAAGATCGAATTTACAAATTGTTATTTTATATAGCAATTTTATTTTCAATCGTAATTTTGTTTTTGTTACTGTTTCAAATTGTTGAAAAAGGTATAAGTTATCTTTCAATAGATTTCTTTACAAATTTCGCTTCACGTAATCCGAAAGAAGCTGGTATTGCTGCAGCTTTGTCAGGGACAATATTATTTATGAGTATTGTTATACCTGTTTCTTTTATATTTGGAGTTGGAACAGCACTTTATTTAGAGCAATATGCGAAGGAATCTCTATTTAAAAAAATAATAGAGATCAATAATCAAACGTTAGCAGGAGTACCATCTGTTGTATTTGGATTGCTTGGTTTAACTATTTTTGTATATGCTCTTCATTTAGGAGAGAGTATAGTTGCAGCAGCATTGACGATGAGTCTACTCGTTTTACCAACAGTTGTTGTGGCGAGTCAAGAAGCAATTCGATCAGTACCAAGTGTTTTATTAGAGGGTTCTTACGGATTAGGTGCTACGAAGTGGCAAACGATGTATCAAATTGTATTGCCATATGCTTTCCCAGGGATTATAACGGGCTGTACGTTAGCGATATCAAGAGCAATTGGAGAGGCTGCACCACTATTAGTTATTGGGGCACTTGCGTTTGCAAATTATGTTCCATTTAGTATGTTTGATAGATTTACAGTTCTACCAATTCAAATTTTTAATTGGATGAGTAGGCCACAAGAAGAATTTCAGTATGTAGCAGCAGCTGGGATGATTGTTTTGTTAGGTTTGTTGCTATTTATCAATATATTTGTTTTATGGTTACGAAATCGAAAATAAGTTGGAAGTGGATGAAAGGGGAATTCAAATGGTAGCAACAGTAGTAAATGTACAGGTGAAAAACGAAGAGAAAATCGAGACTGCGCCAAAGAAGGTAGTATTTGATACGAAAAACTTAAATTTATGGTACGGGGAAGACCATGCTTTAAAAGATATTAATTTAAGTATTCATGAGAATGAAGTTACAGCCATTATCGGTCCAAGTGGCTGTGGTAAATCAACTTACTTAAAAACATTAAATCGCATGGTAGAGTTAGTACCGATCGTTCGAACTACAGGTGTAATTGAGTATAGAGAACGCAATATATTTGATAAATCATATCCAGTTGAAGAATTAAGAACGCATGTAGGAATGGTGTTCCAAAAGCCAAATCCATTTCCAAAATCTATTTATGAGAATGTAACATACGGTCCAAAAATCCATGGTATTCGTGACAAAAAGACATTAGATGAAATTGTTGAAAAAAGTTTACGTGGAGCAGCGATTTGGGATGAGTTAAAAGATCGTTTGCACGATAATGCATACGGTTTATCTGGTGGACAGCAACAGCGTCTATGCATCGCACGCTGCTTAGCTATTGAGCCAGACGTTATTTTAATGGATGAGCCAACATCGGCATTAGACCCAATTTCAACATTAAAAGTAGAAGAATTGATTCAAGAGCTAAAGAAAGATTTTAGTATTGTTATCGTAACGCATAATATGCAACAAGCAGCGCGTATTTCAGACAAAACAGCTTTCTTCTTAAGCGGGGAAGTTGTGGAGTATACAGATACAAACAAATTATTTACGACTCCTTCAGATAAGCGTACAGAAGATTATATTACAGGTCGCTTTGGTTGATATCGTTTCAAAGCTAAGAGCAAATGCCCTCTTAACAGAGGGCATTTCTTATTTTATCTTACTGTTAATAAAGAAGTAATACTTCTCCTTATCTTAAGGTTTATTACAAGCGTAAGAGGCTATGTAGGAGATTTACCCCGCTATTTGCGGGCAGTAAGACCCCCACCTTAAAATTTAGCGAAAGCAAAGAAGTTAGGGAGGGGATCTTGCTGCCTATCAAATCCCGATTGATGAGGGTTGATTAAAGTTTCACTTTTATATAATGGCACATAATATTGAGGGGGAAGAAAAATGGTAAGAGAACAGTTTCAAGGTGATTTAAAAGCGTTACAGCAAAAGGTGATTGAGCTTGGAGAATTAGCAAATGCGGCTTTATTGATTGCTATGGAAGGTCTGCATACAAGGGATGTAGAGAAAGCGTTAGAGGTCATTGATGGTGATTACCGCATGGATAATTTAGAAGAGGAAATAAACGATCTTGCGCTTATGCTCATTACGAAGCAGCAACCTGTAGCAAGTGACTTAAGAAGGATTTTTATTTCAATTAAAACAGCGACAGATTTAGAGCGCATTGCAGATCATGCTGTTAATATTGCAAAGGCTACAATTCGTCTTGGGGAAAAAGAAGTGGCTGTTAGTTTGCACAACCTAGATGAAATGTTTGCGGTTGCAAATGAGATGTTGCATTTAGCGTTAGAAGCATATGAACAAGAAAATTTAACTTTTGCGAAACAAATTGCTGAAATGGATGATTCCGTTGATGAAATATATGGAAAAGCAATTCGTGAGTTTATATCTTCAGTTCCGGAACAACCAGAAGCAATTACGCAAATTACACAATTATCATTTGTCGCGAGATATATTGAGCGTGTAGCAGATCATATTACAAATATTGCTGAAAATGTCTTTTATTTAGTAAAAGGAAAGCATTATTTATTGAATGAGTAGGAAAAAAAGCAGGTGATGAGAAATCACCTGCTTTTTTTAGTCAAAACATGACAAAAAAAGCTCGTTGTTTCCTTTAGTTTATGATGATAAGATGTATCATAATGTAATGGAAAAATTAGTATATATGTTTGTCGTTAATAAGTATTATTTACCAATTTATAGTAAGCGCTTTCTTGTTGTTTGAAATGTACGTTTTTATAGGTTAGAAATTTAATTATATAGTCTTCTAAATGAGGATGTGTTTAACTAATCAAGTTTATGCTGCTAGTTCATGTGGGATAGGGAATATACATATGGTATATGGAGTTACTGAACATTATATAAGTGGAGGCTGAAGTATATGAAGGGGGTTATTTTAGCTGGAGGAAAAGGAAGGCGCCTTAGACCATTAACATGTAATACTCCAAAGCCGATGTTACCATTATTAGAAAAACCAGTTTTAGAATATAATATTGAGTTATTACGCCAGCATGGTATTCGTGAAATTGCAATTACTGTTCAATATATGAGTACGACCATTAAGCAATATTTTGGTGACGGTAGTAAATGGGGAGTTAACTTGTATTATTTTGAAGACTCTCCTCCGCTTGGTACAGCAGGGAGTATTAAACAAGCAGAACAATTTTTAGATGAAACATTTGTTGTGATAAGCGGGGATGCATTAACTGACTTTCAATTATCAGAAGGAATTAGGTTTCATGAACAAAAGAAAAGAATGGTAACAATGTTTGTGAAAGAAGTAGAAAATCCACTCTCATTTGGATTGGTTGTAATGAATAAAGACCAGGAGGTTACACGATATATAGAAAAGCCGGGCTGGAATGAGGTAGTATCTAATGTTGTGAATACAGGCATATATATTATGGAGCCAGAAATCTTTTCTTACATACCGCCTAGGCAATTTTTTGATTTCAGTCATGATGTGTTTCCGTTATTGGCAAACAAAAATGTGTTATTCGCATATTTGTCAGAAGGTTATTGGTTAGATATCGGCACATTTAATCAATATCGACAAGCACAATTTGATTTGTTAACGAAAAAGTTACAAGTACCTATTCCTTATACAGAAGTATTACCGATGGTATGGATGGGAGAAGGGGTGACGATTGGTAAAGGGACGAAAATTCATGGCCCCTCTTTTATTGGAGAAGGAGCAAAGATTGGTACAGGAGCTGTAATTGAGCCATATTCTATTATTGGGAAAAATAGTATCGTTTCAAATTATTCTCATCTTCAAAAAAGTATTGTTTTTGCAAATGCCCACATTGGGAAGTATTGTGAACTATTAGAAACGACAATAGGAGAGCGTACAATAGTTGAAGATGATGTTACACTGTTTCAAAAAAGTGTTGTAGCGGATCACTGTCATATCGGAAGAAGTACGGTAATTAAGCAAAAAGGAAAACTATGGCCTTATAAGGCGATTGATAGTCATTCGATAGTAGGAGCGGCTGGTATTCAAGAGAGTGAAATGAGTGCAGGGTGGTTACAAAAAAGCCGCATTGTAGGAAGAGGGAATGTTGAAATTACTCCCCAGTTTATCGTGAAGATTGCGATGGCGTATGGTTCTCTTTTTAAAAAAGGAGAAAGTATATTAATTGGAAGTCAAGAAAATATAGAAACAACCTCTTATAAAAATTTATTTTTACATGCTATTCATGGTATAGGGATTCATACGATGGAATGTAAAGAAATGAACGAGTCACTTTTTCAATATAGTGTTCACCAGTTGAAGTGTGCAGGTGGTGTTTTCATTCAAGTGGAGAATGAGATTGTTATAAAGTTATACGGTCAAGCTGGCATGCCGTTAACGTATAAGCAGCAAAAAGAGATAGAACAAGTATATATGTCCGAATTGTTTTATTACGTGCATGAGAAAGAAATGGGGCGTAATAAGCTCGTTCATGTTTCTATGAATGAGTATATAGAAGTTATATTGGAGCATATTGATATCGAGAAAATACAGATGCAGAAGTTTCATCTTCTTATTAATAAGAGAAATGATACGTTGCAACATTTACTCATGCTCTTTCTGCAAAGACTTGGTTGTACAGTTACATGGATTTATGCAAGCGAACAAAAAGATCATGTGAAAGCTTTGATGAAATCAAGTAAAGCGAATATGGCTCTTATGTTTTCTGAGCAAGGAAATCATTTCGAGTTATACGATAAACATAGTAATATTTACCAAGGTACAGATTTGGAAGAGGTAGATATTCCAGATTTCTTACTCGAATCGACAGGAAATATTTACCCAATGTCTTTGAAGTTAGGAGAATGTTATCTTCTATTTTATACGCAGGATGAAAGAAAGTCGTTTCAAGTAAGGTGGAAGCGAGATATTTTATATCGGATTGGAAAATTATTCGAGCTAATAGCATTGCAAGGAAAAACGTTTCTCAGCATAGTAGAGCAATCACCTCCGCTCTATTTACTTTATGATGAAGTGGTATGTTCATGGAATGAAAAAGGGGAAATTATGAGGAAATTATTGGATGATATAGAAAGGAAGGGAGAAGGTATATTTGAAGGAGTACAGTTCAAATATACTGAAAAAGAGTGGTCTTATATCGTTTCTGACACAAAACAACCAAAATTTTTGGTGTATTCACATGCTAGAAACCCAGTAATAGCAAGGGAAAATATGAAAAATCTTATAGAAAAAATTAGACAATATCAAAAGGTGTAGAATTTTTATTTTAAAAGTGGTATTATAGTATAGTCTGATTTAAGTTATTAGTACTGGAGGGAAATAAGAATGCGTGTGAATATTACTCTAGCATGTACAGAATGCGGAGATCGTAACTATATCTCAAAGAAAAATAAACGTAACAACGCTGAGCGTATCGAGCTTAAAAAGTATTGCAAGCGTGACAAGAAGTCTACGTTACACCGTGAAACAAAGTAAGCAGTAGGAATATTTTCCTACTGTTTCTTTTTTTTATTCGATTCCTATGTTAAAAGTGATACACTATCAGCATAGAGTAAAGTGTCACTGTAAGGGGGAGAATGTGTGAAAGCAGAGAAAGTACGTTTACGTAAACAAATAATAGAACACATGAATTCTTTATCAGAAGAACAGTATACAACTTTATCAGAACAGATTGCATTTTCGTTGTATGCGCAAAAAGAGTGGGTTGAAGCTAAAACAATTGGAATTACTCTTTCAATGGAAAATGAAGTGAATACATATCCTATTATCGAAAAAGCTTGGGAAGAAGGAAAGAAAGTTGTAGTTCCTAAGTGTAATAAAGGAACTAGAACGATGTCCTTCCGGCAAATTAATAATTTTGATCAATTAGAAACGGTGTATATGAATTTACGTGAACCGATTCCTGGGCTTACGGAAGAAGTGAATATGGATGAAATTGATCTTCAAATTGTGCCGGGCGTAGCTTATACAGAACGAGGAGAGCGAATTGGGTACGGCGGTGGCTATTATGATCGTTATCTCGTGCATTATAAAGGGAAAACGCTGTCATTAGCGTATGATTTTCAAATGGTAAAACACATTCCAGTAGAGCCATTTGATAAAAACATAGAAAAAATTATTACAGAAAAAGGAACACTGCTTATAAATAAGCTTGTATAGACAAATAAAAATTGACGAGACTTTTTCTTCTTGATTATAATAAAATATGTGAACGTTTTCTTATTATAATTTTTTATAGTAAGTGAGCATAGAGGGTGATGAAATGGTATCTATTTATGATATTCAGCAATTGCTAAAGAAATTTGGTACGATTATTTATACGGGAGATCGAATTGCAGATTTACAATTAATGCAAGATGAATTGCGTGAATTAAATCAATCACAGCTAATCGATCCACAAGACTATCAAACAGCTTTATTTTTATTGAAGCAAGAAATTCAAAAAGAGCTAAATAAGAATTAGATAAAGGTAGGTAAGCAACATGGAAGAGAAATGGTTAGTTGGTGTTGACCTTGGTGGTACAACGATTAAATTAGCATTTATTAATGTATACGGTGAAATTTTACATAAGTGGGAAATCCCTACGAATACAGGTGAGCAAGGAAAACATATTACACTTGATGTTGCGAAAGCAATTGATAAAAAGCTAGAAGAATTAGGCGAATTGAAGAGCAAATTAATTGGTATTGGTATGGGAGCTCCTGGTCCTGTACATGTGGCGTCTGGAATGATTTATGAAGCGGTTAATTTAGGATGGAAAAACTATCCGCTAAAAGATTTATTAGAAGTAGAAACAGGATTACCTGTTGTTATTGATAATGATGCAAACTTAGCAGCGCTTGGTGAAATGTGGAAAGGTGCTGGTGAAGGTGCAAAAGATTTAATCTGTATGACACTTGGTACGGGCGTTGGTGGTGGTGTGATCGCCAATGGTGAGATTGTACACGGCGTGAGTGGTGCTGCTGGTGAGATTGGACATATTACAGTCGTTACAGAAAATGCTTTCCCATGTAATTGCGGGAAGTCTGGTTGCTTAGAAACAGTAGCATCTGCGACAGGTATTGTACGTGTTGCTATGCAAAAAATACAAGAGACTAATAAAGAGAGCATGTTGCGTTCTATGTTAGCTGAAGAAGGACGTATTACATCAAAAGATGTCTTTGAAGCACTTGGACAAGGTGATGAATTAGCAGGTGAAGTAGTAGAAAAAGTAGCTTCTTATTTAGGATTAGCTGTAGCGAACCTTTCTAGTACATTGAACCCAGAGAAAATTGTTATTGGTGGAGGCGTGTCTAAAGCTGGAGATGCGTTATTAGAACCAATTCAACGCTATTTCGAGCAATACGCTTTCTCACGTGCTGTAAAGAGCACGAAGTTAGCTATTGCAACACTTGGTAATGATGCAGGTGTTATCGGAGGAGCTTGGCTTGTAAAAAAGCACAAATACGAAGCGAAGATGATATAAGTTGTGAAATATGAAAAGAGGAAGGGGGAACCCTTCCTCTTTTTGTGTAAAATCTCGATGAAGAATAAAGTGTAAACGAATTAAGCTGCTGGTGGATACCCGTTATATAGAACAGTCATGATCGTAAACCATCCGAAAACGAGTACAGTTGCAATTGCAAAGCCGCTCGCGAAAAAGTTTTTTTCACGAAGTGTTCTAAGCGTAGCAAATACAGCTAACAGAGTGACAAGTGTAAAAATAATAACAAGGCCCATACAATATCCTCCTCTGTCTACCCATTTCTTATTATGAGTTTTTGGAATATTTACTCTTTTATATTGTACATGTTTTAAAAATGATTGTCGAGATAGCATCCTTTCTTTTCCTCAGAGAAAGAAATGTTGTATCATTAAAAGTAAGTTTAATAACTGGAGGAGATTTTCATATGAAATGGATACAAATGCCGTTAGGCCCATTACAAACAAATGCTTATATTTTAATGAACGATCAAAAAGAGTGCATTATCTTTGACCCTGGTCATGAAGGTGAAAAGCTCGTTACATATTTACAAGAAAAACAATTAAAACCATTGGCTGTTTTATTAACACATGCTCACTTTGATCATATCGGTGCTGTTGATGCCGTAAGAGACGCTTTTCATATTCCTGTGTACGTACATAAAGAAGAAGCAGATTGGTTAGGAGATGCAACTGTAAACGGCTCTCAAATTTTTATGATGAACCGCAGTATTACAGCAAAACCAGCGGATCATATTATTGATGCAGAAGGTACATTAACAATTGGCTCATTTAATTTTGAAATTTTTGAGACACCAGGACATTCTCCAGGAAGTATTTCTTATTATAGTAAAGAAGCGAATGCTGTATTCTCAGGAGATGTATTGTTCCAAATGAGCATTGGAAGAACAGATTTGCCTGGTGGAAGTTTTGCTGAATTAATTGGAAGTATTGAAGAGAAATTATTTGTATTACCAGATGAAACAGCGGTGTTATGTGGACATGGTCCAGAAACAAGCATTGGCTTTGAAAAAGAAAATAATCCGTTTTTACAATAAGGAGTCATTGGGAATGGAGCTCATTTTAAGAGAATGGATGGGGAAAGAAAAGGATTATTCAATTTCATATAGTACGTATATGAACCTTGTATTGTATACGGAGGGGCATGGATATTATATGAAAGAACGTGAAAAGATTGGAAGACAAGGGGATTTTTTTACAAGTAGCAATGTATCCTCTGTTTTTGCAAAAACTTTTGCTAAACTTTTTATTCGTCTTGTTGAAAATGGTGAAGTTGCTTCGAATATTTGTGAGGTTGGTGGGGGAACAGGGAAGTTTGCCTATGATGTTTTACAAGAATGGAAGCAATTATCTCCAAACACCTTTATTAATTTAAACTATTCAATGATTGAAGTGAGCCCTTTTCATAGGAAATTACAGCAGGAGCAACTTGGCTCATTTTCTAATGTATCGTACTATACCTCCTATAGTGAAATGGGAGATTCTTTCGAGGGAATTCTTTTTTCGAATGAGTTGTTTGATGCATTTCCTGTTGAAGTAATTGAGAAAAGAAATGGTATATTGTATGAAGTACGTATTACATATACAGAGGAAGGAAACCTTTCAGAAGTATGTAGGCCGTTAAATAAAAGAATTGGTCGCTATTTATTGAAATATAATATTCATATTGCTGAAGGGCAACGTTTTGAAGTACCAATTGTTATGGAGGAGTATATAAAAGAAATTTCGAAATGGTTTCAAAAAGGTATATGTATTACAGTTGATTACGGATACACAAAAGAAGAATGGATGCATCCAGCACACCGCGAAGGAAGTTTGCGAGGATATTATCAGCATAAGCTAATGCGTAACCCACTAGCGCATCCAGGTGAAATGGATCTTACTACTCATGTTCATTGGGACGAGCTAAAGGAGATGTTTAGTATGCAAGGAATGAGTGCAGTATGGCATAAGAAACAATCTGAGTTCTTGTTAGCTGCAGGGATATTAGAACAGCTTACGAGCCATCAAGATACGAATCCTTTTTCTGAAACGCAAAAACAAAATCGAGCAGTTCGTTCTATGATTTTAAATGGAGGAGTAGGGAGTTCGTTTGATGTTGTTATACATACAAAAGATATGCAACATTTACATTTGGATCAGTATGTAACAATATAAAAAACAAGACACAGTATATACTGTGTCTTGTTTTTTAATACGACTTATGTAGTATTATATATTTCCTCTCATGATATATATTTATATTAAAGATATGAGATAAAAAATATAGAATACGTTCTTTTTCTGCGATTATTAGTCCCTAACCTAATAATACACGAACGAGTTGAATGATTGTTTCATTCTCTACTTTGTAATAAATTTCCAATCCTTTTCTTTCACTAGAAACGATTTTAGCGCTTTTTAATTTTGCTAAATGCTGTGAAATTGTAGATTGTGGCATGTTTAAGCCAGTATACATTGTAGAAACGTTGCTTGGACCGCGCTCGATTAATCCTTTTACGATACATAAACGAACAGGATGAGCTAGCACTTTTAATAATTCTGCATTACTTTCATATAGTTCTAATTCTTTTTGAAAGGTTTCTAACATGTTCTTTTCCACCTCCGTGTGAGCTATTATACCATACTATACATACCAAAAATTTAAAGAAAAGAAAATAGTTGTTGCAGAAAAAAAGTCCTAAAGTAAAGAAATTGTAAGAAAAGAGACCCGGATGTAAATAAAATAGGTAAATTAGCATGTTTTTGTAAAATGACATTTTTGGGTGAAAATTTCGATGCGTTTTAAAAATTGAAAGATATAGATATATTTGTAACACAATTTTATCATGATTTTCTTATTCTTTCAAATGAATATACGAAATTTTTAAAATAATATGACAAAGGAATTATAATGATATATATAGAATATAAAACAGGTTAAAAGAAAAGAAGCTGAATGTCATTCGCTTCTTTATGGTGATAATGAAATATTTGATTACGGCTGATAAATCTTAGGATGATCAAGTCATTAGTCATTTATTCTAAAATTCATCTTTTAGCAACGTTAAAAATCTGTGATTCCATATGTTCTCATAAAAATCAATTGTCTCTTTTGCGGACATAAAAGGATTATTCAACGTAGAGGTTGTTTTCTGTCCCATAAAGTTTTCGTATCCTAGTCCGTGGGCAAACTTAATCGTTGCATCCATACAGTACTCTGTTTGGGCGCCACAAAATTCAATGCGATTTACAGATAATTGATCTAAAATTTCTTTTAAGTTTGTTTTATAAAATGAATTTGCATGTGTTTTTCTTACAAAAAAATCTTGTTCTTGAACATCTAGATCGGTATGAATAGCCCAAAGTTCTTTCTCGGGTACTAAATCATCATCACAATGTTGAACAAAAAGGATTGGTTTATTTAATTTTCTATATGAAGAAATTCTTTTATTTACTTTTGTTAGTAAGTTCTGTAAATCAAATAAATGCTCCTCGCTATAACATACGCCATTTTGTAAATCGATAACGATTAAAATATCTGCACAAGTATCCATTATTTTCACCCCTTTTTATTTCTTAATATATCAATTAATCCATTATTTAGAAATAGATGATATACTTTTATTTTTTATGGACTATAAGAAAAGAAGAAATTCAAATGAATATAACTAAACCGCATAAAAAGAAGATATGAAAACCTAATCTCATATCTTCTTTTTCTCTATGCATTTACAGGTTCTTCTACATAAGAAAGGGCATTTTCAAAATCGGATATTAAATCGTTAACATTTTCAAGACCGACTGATAACCGAAGTAATGAATTAGAGATTCCTCTTTTATCACGAGCTTCTTGCGACAGTGCTGCATGTGACATTTTTGCTGGATAAGAAAGAATTGACTCTACAGCTCCTAAACTAACTGCAAAAACAGGTAATTTTACTTTTGATAAAAATTTGCGGAGTGCATCTTCTGACTGCAAAGTAAACGATAAGACCGCTCCAGCTGATGTTGCTTGAGATTGTTGAATATCAAATCCGAGATGAGTTTGTAATCCCGGATAATAGACATTTTTTACTTTAGAGTGCTCTTGTAAATAATGTGCGATTTTATTGGCATTTTTAGCTGAATGTTCGAGGCGTACATGCAATGTTTTTAGACCGCGAAGTACGAGAGAACAATCTTGAGGTCCTAAAATAGCACCGAATGCATTTTGTAAAAATCCAAGTTTTTGAGCGAGTTCTGAATCTTTTACTACTGCTAATCCGGCAGTAACATCACTATGACCAGCAATAAATTTTGTAGCACTATGAAGAACGACATCAGCTCCAAGTTCAAGTGGTTTTTGGAATAGTGGTGTCAAAAATGTATTATCAACAAAAGTAAGAGCGCCAATAGATTTTGCGAGTTTAGAAACCTCGTGAATATCTGTCACTTTTAAAAGTGGGTTAGAAGGTGTTTCTACATAAAAGAGCTTTGTATTTGGTTTAATGTTTTGTTTTATTTCTTCTAAATTGGTCATATCAACAAATGTATGTGAAACACCGTAACGGGAGAGTACCTCAGTTATCACTCGGTAAGTGCCTCCGTACACATCTTCTGAAATGAGTACGTGATCACCTTGTGAAAGAAGGAGGAATGCAGTGGAAATCGCTGCAATGCCTGATGCAAAGGCGAATCCTTTTGTTCCGCCTTCTAATAAAGCAATGATATCTTCAAGAGCTTCACGAGTTGGATTTCCTGACCTGCTATAGTCATATTTTCCGAACGTATCTACATCAAACTGGTGAAAAGTTGATGTATTATAAATAGGAACGTTCACAGCGCCTGTTTGCGAGTCGTGTTTATATTGGTTGTGTAGTAAGAGTGTATCTATAGAATAGCTCATATTCTTACACCTTCTTTTACGAGTTTAATGGCTTGCTTTAAGTCTTGAATTAAATCGTTACTATTTTCAATGCCAACTGAGAATCGAAGAAGACGATTGCATACGCCGTTTGCTGTTCTAATTTCTTCAGGAATATCAGCATGTGTTTGCGTTGCTGGATAAGTCATTAAACTTTCTACACCACCAAGACTTTCGGCAAATGTAATTAAGGATAAAGATTGTAAGAATGGATTAATCCAAGCTTCATCTTTAAGGCGGAATGAGATCATGCCACCTCTTCCTGGATAAAATACATCTGTCACCCCGTCCTCATCATTTAAATACGCAACAACTGCTTTCGCATTTTCTTCATGTTGCCTCATGCGAAGCGCTAACGTTTTCATACCGCGAATTAATAACCATGAGTCAAATGGGCTTAAAACTGCACCTGATGCATTATGATAATGAGCGATTTCCTCACAAAGTTCCTTTCCTTTTGCAACGACAAGCCCGCTTAGTACATCGTTATGTCCCCCTAAATATTTCGTTGCGCTATGAAGTACAATGTCAGCACCTTCTGTTAATGGTTGCTGTATATAAGGTGTGTAGAAAGTGTTGTCTACAATAAGAAGTAGTCCGTTCCTTTTCGCTACAGTTGCGACAGCAGCAATATCAGTAACTTGCATTAATGGATTAGTTGGAGTTTCTATGAAAATAGCCTTCGTTTCAGTTGTGATAGCTTGCTCAATTTGTTTAATAGACTGTGTATTTACGTATCTACATCGAACATTCCACTTTTTTTCATGCTCAGAAAATAATCGATACGTTCCCCCGTATAAATCTTCAGATACAATAAGTTCGTCTCCAGAGCGGAATAGAGAAAGGACGAGGAGAACAGCCGCCATCCCTGAACTACAGGCATAACCTTGTTCGCCATATTCTAAGTCTGCAATCGCCTGTTCTAAAAGACCGCGAGTTGGATTGCCAGTTCGTGAATAGTCAAAGCCAGTAGATTTACCAATTCCTTCGTGACGATAAGCGGTTGAGAAATAAACTGGTGGATTAACCGTTCCAGTTGTAGTTTCACTGCGATTTCCGATTTGTGCTAGTTTTGTTTCGATTGTTGACATGTGAAAATTCCTCCTTTTTAAATTGAAACATTAAGTGAATATAAAATAAAAAAAGCCTTCTAAGAAGAAGGCTTTCGGTTTGAATAGAGTCTTCTTCTCATCTGTCAAATCTTTCACAATTTGCTGGAATTAGCACCTTATTAACAAAATGTTAATGGTTGCTGAGGCGTCACAGGGCCAGTCCCTCTACCTCTCTAGATAAGAATGTTCGTATGAAATTTTTATTATGTTTTTAACTTTACAATAAAATATAACTGAATTGCAACTTTATTTTAAATAATTTTTATTTTTGCGCAAGTGTCATTGACTTTTACTTTTGTGCATGCTAAATTTATTAAAAAATTAACAAACATTGTTAAAAGGGGAACGCATTTCCTTTTAGCTACATAAATAAAATAATAAAGACAACTCTTATTGAGAGCGGTGGAGGGAAAGGCCCTGTGAAACCCGGCAACCTTCAAACGAAATGTTTGAAACGGTGCTAATACCTGCAAAACGAATGTTTTGCATAATAAGAGGAGGAACGATTATGTCCCCCTCTTCAAAGTGAAGAGGGGGTTTTTATATTGATAGAAATGAGGGAGATTCGTGAAATTACTAGATTTATTATCAAAAGGAATTGTAATAGGTGATGGTGCGGTTGGGACGTTATTGCATTCACATGGCTTGCAAAGTAGCTTTGAAGAATTGAATGTATCTGATCCAGACTTAATTATATCGATTCATAAACAATATGTAGCTGCTGGAGCAGATGTAATTCAAACGAATACGTATGGAGCAAATGAGGCGAAATTACGTATGTATGGTTTAGAAAATCAAGTTATAGAAATTAATAGAGCGGCAGTAAAACTGGCGAAAGCATCTGTGACAGATAAAAATGCAATTTTAGGAACAATTGGTGGTATGAAACATATCGGAGCTGTTACAACGACTGATATGGAAAGAGAGTTTATGTTACTTGAACAGGCAGGGGCTTTACTAGAAGAACAGGTTGATGGATTACTATTAGAAACTTTTTACGATGAATTTGAATTACTTCATGCCGTTAAAGTATTGCGTAAGCAAACGAATATTCCAATTGTTGCGCAATTAGCGTTACATGAAGCAGGTACGACTCAAAATGGAAATGATGTCAATGAAATATTAAAGCAACTTATAGATTACGGTGCAAATGTTGTTGGATTGAATTGTCAACTAGGGCCGCTTCATATGACGGAAGCTTTCAAAATGATATCGATTCCTCAAAATGGCTATTTATCAGCATACCCAAATGCAGGCCTCCCGAATTATGTGGATGGACGTTACGTATATGAGGGAAGCCCAGCTTATTTTGAAGCGATGACACCGAGATTTATTGAGCAAGGTATTCGGTTATTGGGTGGTTGTTGTGGTACGACTCCAGAACATATTCAAAGTATGAAGCGCGCTGTTGCGAATATTACCCCTGTAATAGAAAAAGACACGATTCAAAGGCCGAAAGTCGTTCATACGCATGAGAAACGTTCGAAGGCTCACGTCACTCTAGCAGAGAAAGCGAAAAAACAAACGACAGTTGTAGTGGAATTAGATCCACCGAAAACGTTAGATACACAGCGTTTTTTTGAAGGAGCAAGAGCGTTAAAAAGAGCGGGAGCAGATGCTATTACTCTAGCAGATAATTCATTAGCATCGCCTCGTGTTTCTAATATGGCGATGGGTGCGTTATTAACGAAGCATGATATCCCAGTATTGACGCATTTAACGTGTAGAGATCATAACGTCATTGGACTACAATCTCATTTGTTAGGTTTATCGGCGTTAGGGATGGAAGAAGTGTTAGCTTTAACTGGTGATCCAGCGCGCGTTGGTGATTTTCCCGGTGCCACTTCTGTATATGATTTATCCTCTATTGAGCTTATTAAAATGATTAAAGAAATGAACGATGGACGTTCAATTTTAGGGAAATCAATTGGACCGGCGACAAGGTTTTCTGTAGGCGGCGCATTTAATCCTCACGTGAGGCACTTAAAAGCAGCGGTTAAGCGAATGGAACGAAAAATAGATGCTGGAGCGGAGTATTTTTTAACTCAGCCAATTTACGATATCAAGTTAATTGAAGAAGTGTATGAAGCGACAAAGCATTTGGAACAACCTATTTTTATTGGAATTATGCCGTTAGTAAGTAAGCGGAATGCAGATTTTCTTCATTTTGAGGTGCCGGGTATTACTCTTCCTGAAGAAATAAGAGAGAGAATGGATGGACATGAAACGAAAGAGGCAGCAATTGAGGAAGGGATCCGCATTTCACAAGAATTGGTCGACGCAGCGATGAAATATTTTAATGGTATTTATCTTATTACACCATTTTTAAAGTATGAAATTACAGAACATCTTGTTAAATATGTAAGAGAAAAGCAAGAAGTGAAAGAAGGTATTAATTGATGAAGTGTATAGAAGAAAAATTAAAAAATAGCATTTTAATATTAGATGGTGCAATGGGGACAATGATTCAGCAAGAGGATTTAACTGCTGAAGATTTCGGAGGAGAAGAGTACGAGGGCTGTAATGAATATTTAGTGGAAACAAGACCAGACGTTATTTTAAAGATTCATAAAGCTTATATTGAAGCTGGAGCGGATATTATTGAAACAAATACATTTGGGGCAACGAATATTGTACTAAGTGATTATGATCTGTCTCATTTAGATGAAGAACTAAATGAAAAGGCAGCACTTTTGGCGAAGCAAGCTGTTAAAGAAAGCGGGAAGGAAGTATATGTTGCGGGAGCGATGGGACCAACAACGAAAGCAATTAGTGTTACAGGTGGTGTGACTTTTGAAGAATTGATTGAGGCTTATACAAGGCAGGCACGAGGATTATTAAAAGGAGCAGTTGATGTATTACTCGTTGAGACGAGTCAAGATATGCGTAACGTGAAAGCAGCTTATATTGGAATTCAAGCCGCTTTTGAAGAACTGAAAAAAACGGTTCCTATTATGATTTCAGGAACGATTGAGCCAATGGGAACGACTCTGGCTGGGCAAACAATTGAAGCTTTTTATTTATCAGTAGAACATATGAAACCATTATCTGTTGGGTTAAACTGTGCGACTGGTCCGGAGTTTATGAGGGACCATATTCGTTCACTATCTGATTTATCGGAGTGTTACATTTCTTGTTATCCAAATGCAGGTCTTCCTGATGAAGATGGACATTACCATGAATCTCCATCTTCTCTTGCTGAAAAGGTGAAGCGATTTGCTGAAGAAGGATGGGTTAATATTATTGGTGGTTGTTGTGGCACGACACCAGAACATATAAAAGCAATGAAATCCGCGCTAGCATCTCTTAGGCCTCGTGACCATCATGAGAGAGAAGGACATGGAATTAGTGGATTAGAAGCACTGCAATATGATGAGTCTATGAGACCGTTATTTGTAGGTGAAAGAACGAATGTTATTGGGTCACGTAAATTTAAACGCTTAGTAGCAGAAGGGAAATTTGAAGAGGCTGCTGAAGTGGCAAGAGCGCAAGTGAAGAAAAATGCTCATATTATTGACATTTGTATGGCAGATCCTGATCGCGATGAAATAGAAGATATGGAAAACTTCTTAGCAGAAGTTACGAAAGTTTTAAAAGTACCGATTATGATTGATTCAACAGATGAAAATGTGATGGAGCGAGCTCTTACTTATATTCAAGGAAAAGCTGTTATTAATTCAATTAATTTAGAAGATGGAGAAGAACGATTTAAAAAAGTGACACCGCTTCTTCAGAAGTATGGTGCCGCTATAGTTGTAGGAACAATTGATGAAGACGGTATGGCGGTTAGTGCGGAACGAAAGATAGAAATTGCGAAAAGAAGCTATGAATTACTTACAAAGAAGTATGGGATACGCCCGTCAGATATTATTTTTGATGCACTTGTGTTTCCAGTAGGGACAGGTGATGAAGAATATATTGGCTCAGCGGCAGCGACTATAGAAGGAATTCGCCTTATTAAAGAAGCGTTACCAGAGTGTTTAACGATTTTAGGTGTAAGTAACATATCATTTGGTTTACCACCGGCTGGACGTGAAGTATTAAATTCAGTTTTTTTATACCATGCTACGAAAGCAGGATTAGATTACGCGATTGTGAATACGGAAAAATTAGAACGCTATGCGTCGATTCCAGAGGAAGAAAAACGCCTTGCAGATGCATTACTGTTTGAAACGACGAAAGAGACGTTAGAAGAATTTACAAACTTTTACCGAGTTGCTAAAAAGAAAGATGTCGTTGTGCAAGAAACGTTAACGCTTGATGAAAGACTAGCAAATTATATTGTAGAAGGTACGAAACAAGGATTACACGAGGATTTAAGTCTTGCACTTGAAGAAGGAAGAAAACCTCTTGATATTATTAACGGTCCGCTTATGACAGGGATGGACGAGGTAGGACGACTATTTAATAATAATGAACTTATTGTTGCTGAAGTATTGCAAAGTGCCGAAAGTATGAAAGCCGCTGTAAGCTATTTAGAGCCACATATGGAATCTAGTGATAGTGCGAAAAAAGGGAAAGTATTGTTAGCAACTGTAAAAGGTGACGTGCATGATATTGGGAAAAATCTCGTTGAAATTATTTTAGCGAATAACGGATATGAGATTATTAATTTAGGAATTAATGTACGTTCGGATCGAATTGTTCAAGAAGTACAAGAAAAGAAGCCGGACATTATAGGCCTTTCAGGTTTATTAGTAAAATCAGCGCAACAAATGGTAACGACTGCTGAAGATTTAAAAGCGGCAAATATTGATGTGCCCATTGTTGTAGGTGGTGCAGCGTTAACGAGAAAGTTTACAGATAATCGGATTTCACCATCATATAAAGGACTCGTTTGTTATGCGAGTGATGCGATGACGGGGCTCGATATTATTAATAAGCTTCAAAAAGAAGAAGAGCGTGAGAAGATGAAGCAGGATAAAAAAGAACGTCATCTTCATATCGTAAAAAAAGAGGAGAAGAAAGTAGAAATTCCAGCAGTAATTGAGCCATTACCAAAATCAGAGGTTATGGTGCCTGATTCAACAAAACGAATTGTATTACGAGATGTTCCCGCCCTTCATCTCGCACCATTTCTGAATAGACAAATGCTACTTGGGCATCACCTTGGATTAAAAGGAAATGTGAAGAAGCTTTTGAAAGAGGGAGATAAGAGAGCACATGAATTAAATGATTTAATAGATGAATTATTGCAGGAAGGACAATCTTGGTTAAAGCCGAAAGCAGTGTATCAATTTTTCCCAGCGCAAAGCGACGGACAAAACATTGTAATATATGATCCAGAAGATCATACGCGTGTTATAGAGCGTTTCACATTCCCTAGACAAGGAAAGGCTCCCTATCGTACTTTAGGTGATTATTTGCGCCCAATAGGAGATGAGATGGACTATGTTGCTTTCTTATCTGTTACGGTTGGGGAAGGAGTTCGGGATATTGCTGAAGAGTGGAAGGCGAAAGGTGATTACCTACGTAGTCATGCCATTCAATCGTTAGCGCTTGAATTAGCGGAAGGACTTGCTGAAAAAACACATATGCTCATTCGTGACCGCTGGGGCATTCCGGACTCACCTGAACTGACGATGGAAGAACGTTTCCGTACGAAATATAGAGGAATACGAGTGTCATTTGGTTATCCGGCGTGTCCAGAACTTGCAGATCAAGAAAAGCTATTTCGCTTAATTCATCCAGAGGAAATAGGTATTTCATTAACAGAAGGATTCATGATGGAGCCAGAAGCGTCCGTAACGGCTATGGTATTTTCTCACCCTGAGGCAAGATATTTTAGTGTATTATAGTCTAGAAGGGGGAGACGTATGAAGAAAATAGTCTTTACAGGTGGCGGTTCGGCAGGACATGTAACACCTAATTTAGCCATTATCCCATATTTACAGGAAGACAACTGGGATATCTCTTATATTGGTTCTCACCAAGGTATTGAGAAAACGATTATAGAAAAGGAAGGCATTCCCTACTATAGTATTTCGAGTGGAAAGCTACGTCGTTATTTTGATTTAAAAAATATAAAAGATCCTTTTCTTGTAATGAAGGGGGTTATGGATGCGTATGTAAGAATTCGAAAACTAAAACCAGATGTGATTTTTTCAAAAGGCGGTTTCGTATCTGTACCAGTCGTAATTGGCGGATGGCTAAATAGAGTACCAGTTTTATTACATGAATCTGATATGACGCCAGGACTAGCAAACAAAATTGCGCTTCGTTTTGCTTCGAAAATATTTGTTACATTTGAAGAAGCTGCGAAACATTTACCGAAAGAAAAAGTAATTTATACAGGATCTCCTGTACGTGAAGAAGTACTAAAGGGAAATCGTGAAAAAGGTTTAGCATTTTTAGGCTTTTCACGTAAAAAGCCAGTTATTACAATCATGGGAGGAAGTTTGGGCGCAAAAAAAATTAATGAAACGGTTCGATCCGCGTTACCAGAACTTCTGAAAAAATATCAAATTGTTCACCTTTGCGGAAAAGGTAACCTTGATGAAAGTTTACAAAATAAAGAAGGATATAGACAATTTGAATATGTACATGGAGAACTGCCAGATATATTAGCGGTAACAGATTTTGTTATTTCACGCGCGGGCTCCAACGCAATTTTTGAATTTTTAACATTACAAAAGCCGATGGTTTTAATTCCATTATCGAAATTTGCAAGCCGTGGAGATCAAATATTAAATGCAGAGTCCTTTGAAAGACAAGGATATGCTTCCGTATTATATGAAGAAGATGTAAATGTAAAATCTCTTATAAAGTATGTCGAAGAATTAAGTCAAAATAATGAGAAGTATAAAACAGCACTAAAAAAATATAATGGAAAAGAAGCAATTAAAACAATCATTCAAAATATTTCAGAGGCATGATGAAACAATCATGCCTCTTTTAGTAGGGTGAAAGATTCCAAGAATTGATATTTTTATGTTACAATAAAGTGAAACTTTAATCAGTTGGGTGCATCCCACATCTAACTTCTTTACTGTTACTGAATTTTGAGGAGGGAGTCTTACTGCCCTCAAATAGCGGGATAACAAATGGGTTAATAGGGAAATTCCAATTAATGAGGCGTGAAAATACGAATGGATTAGGAGTGACTGTGTTGGAGCTAAGTCTCTATGAAAATACTGCACTTATTATATGCTTTGTGTTGTACGTTGGTAGTGTTATTGTTTATATTTCAAGGAAATTTTCGCAAGAAAGAGAGCTTGAAAAGTCAGAGATAACAGCTGAACTAGAAATGTTAGCTGATGAAAGTTATAAAAAACAAAAAATAAAAGAAGACCATGAAGCATCCCATCATTTAAACGCAAATAAGTTTTAAAGATGGGGATTTTTTTTGAAGTTGTTCTTTATTGTAGCTATAACAAATAACGCTAAAAAGGAGTTTCCCCATACATAATGAAGGAGTGTATATAAATGAATTTTTATATCGCCTCAGGTTTCCAAAATAAACATCTTGTACGTTCCGTAGCAAATGAACTGAAACATGCAGGATGGCACCATACATATGATTGGACCAAAAATGAAAGAGCAGCTAATGAAGAACAATTAAGAGAAATTGGTCAGGCAGAACAAAATGCTGTAAAAGAAGCGGATGTATTTTTACTTATATTAGATGGCGGAAACGGGAGCCATACAGAGTTTGGAATGGCGATTGCACTAGAGAAAACGATATATGTATATCATGCAGGAAACCCGCTCCAAACAACGTTCTATCACTTGCCAGAAATAAATATTTTTGAAGGAGATGTAGCTGAGTTTGCATCTTATGTTATAAATCATGTGAAATAATAGTAACTACCTAAAAGGTTATAAAAGTGATCTTTTGGGTACAGTGATGATAAGAAACGTATATAAAGGAGTACATAATATGAAATTAGAAAATGGATGGGAAACGAGCTTTTTAGAAGTCGTACAAAATAGTGAATTTAAGAAAGAGGCACTTCTTAGTCAATTGCTTTGTCAGGATAGTGAAGAAGTAGAAGAGCTTGTGGATGATTACGGCTACGAAGAACTTGTTGAACGTGAACATGATGATGAGTTAGCTGAAATCTTAGGAGAAGAACTTTTTAGTGAGATGGAACGCCAAGTATTCTTATCTTCAAACCCAGAAGAAAAATTGATTTCATTCGTCAATGGATTAGGTTTTCATGTGTTAGATTGGATCGTTCTTCTTGAAACAGAATTTGGTATTGATAGTGCAAACTTTACATCAGATGCTGTGAAGGTGTTAGAAAAGCGTTTCAGACAGTTTCCATACATAGAGGACAAGACAATTTTTGATATGACATTTGGAGAATCGATGGATGTATTAGAATCTGTTACAGGATTACAACTAAAGGAAAAGATGAACGTATAATGAAAAAAGAACGTGATTGGATCACGTTCTTTTTTTACATAATAATAATTTTATCATCTAGTTTTGTCTGCCCGGTAAGAAGTGCGTTTAAATATTCCACTTTTCTTATACAAGCTTGTATATGTCTTTCAATCTCTTGTAACTCTGCTTGGTGATGCGTTTCAATTGGATGAATTTGTACGTTGAATTTTTCAAATTGACTACTATATGTTATTTCTGCATAGCCGCTCATAATATCGGTTTCGTTATGAAATAAAAATTGCTTCGTTTTGTCACAGAATGATACATCCTGAAAGCCATATACTTTTAATGCTTCAATTACTTTTTTAATCATTTTTGTATTCATTTTTTAACCCTCTTTACGAAGTTCTACTTATATATTATAACATAAAAAAATACATAGAAAGCGCTTCCAAGTGTATTTTATTATAAACTTTACGTTTCAATCACAAAAATGAAACAAAGAAAAAATAATTGTAAAGAAGGAAGGACTCTTTTATTGTTTTGTCATATATATAGAGAAATAGTGCAATGAAAGGAAATTTTCCGAGGTGGAGATCGTATTTCCAATTTGAGCGCAGTAAAAGAGGTGAGAATTTTGAACTTTGATATTGTAGGACAAAAAGCATATATAAAAGATGGACCGCATCGGAACCGAATTGGAATTGTAAAGAAAAACGAGACAAAATTAGCATCGCAGTTTGCTATTGTAATTGGAGAACAAGTCATTGATGTAGAGCTAAAGGATATCGTGTTAGTTGGAGTAGACGTAGGACAATTTCATAAATGGTGCGAACAAAATGGTTATTTGTGAAAAGGACGGGCTGTGAGATAATGAAATATATTTGAGGAAAGAGGATATGTTATTGTATTCTCTTTTTCTATGTTTAAGGAGGCGAAAATGAAATATAAAGAACAGGAGTTTACGTTGGAGTTAAAAGAGAACATTCAATGTATGGAGAAGGAAATAGAGCGAATATCACTTAAACTGCATAAAGAGTATTCACGTTTATACATAGAAAACCACATGGAATTAGATATGGGATTTGCAAGGGAAAAAGAGAATCCCTTTGAGGTGGGTTATTATTCATCAGTTGCTATAGCTATATTAGATGAAGAAAAAGAGATGATTGGATTTCACAATATTCCAATTTGGAAATGTGAAAGAATCTTTTTAGGAATGCCAATTCAATCAAACATTTTGGGGAGTAAGAAAGTAGGGGAACTCGCTGATGAATCTTGTTATGAGATTGAGGAAGAGTTAAAAGAGCAACTAGAAGAATACTTAGAGTGATAATTCTCAAGATAAAATCTATAAAGAGGGAACGGAATAAAAAAGACGCTAACAATTGTATGTTAGCGTCTTTTTTTCATTATGAAGCAATTTCACCAGTTTTTGTATCATCTTGATTGTACGTATCTTGATCTAATTCACCAAGCCATTTACTTGAAATAAGACCTGCTGTCATAGAGCCACTTACGTTAAGAGCTGTACGCCCCATATCGATTAATGGCTCAACCGAGATAACTAGAGCAACAATACCGATTGGTAAGTTCATTGTAGATAGTACGATTAAAGCTGCGAATGTTGCGCCGCCACCAACTCCGGCAACACCGAATGAGCTAATAGCAACAACAGCGATTAAAGTTAAAATAAATTGTGGTTGTAATGGATCAATTCCTACAGTTGGAGCGACCATCATTGCAAGCATTGCTGGATAAATACCTGCGCAACCGTTTTGTCCGATAGATACCCCAAATGAAGCTGCGAAGTTTGCAATTCCTTCGGAAATACCAAGCTTTTCTTTTTGCGCTTCAATATTTAATGGCATCGCACCAGCACTAGAGCGAGATGTGAATGCAAAAGTTAGTACAGGGAACACTTTTTTCAAATATTGAATTGGATTTAAACCAGACAATGCAATTAATAATAAGTGAATGATAAACATTACGATAAGTGCTACGTAAGAGGCTAGCACGAAGTTACCAAGTTTTAAAATAGCATTTATATCGCTACCAGCAACTGTTTTTGCCATAAGAGCTAATACGCCGTATGGAGTAAGGCGTAAAATTAATGTTACCATACGCATTACGATTGCATATACAGCATCAAGCATCTTCTTAAATAGCTCTGCTTGTTCTGGATATTTTCGTTTTACACCTATAAAGGCAATGCCGATAAAGGCTGCAAATATTACGACAGAAATTGTTGATGTTGGACGAGCGCCTGTTAAATCAAGAAACGGATTTGTAGGTAATAGCTCTAATAATTTATCTGGAATTGTTGTCTTTTCAATAGAAGTAAATCTTTCTTCAACTAGTTTCAGACGAGCAGATTCTGCATCACCTTGTTGTAGGCCGGTTGCAGATACATCAAATCCTGCACTTGCAGCGATACCGACAGCTGCAGCAATTCCTGTAGTAAGAATTAAAATTCCGATAATAAGACCACTAATTTTACCAAGATTTTTCGTTAACTGTAATTTTGTAAATGCTGAAATAATAGATACTAAAATAAGTGGCATAACGATCATTTGAAGTAACTTCACATAACCGTTACCGATTAAGCCAAACCAAGTATTTGATTCAATAATTACTTTAGAAGTTGGCTCATAAATAAATTGTAATATAAGACCGAAGATAATCCCGACTCCTAAAGCGGTAAATACGCGTTTATTAAAAGATACATGCTTACGTTGCATATAATATAATACGCCAACTAAAATGAGCATGACTGCAACGTTAATTCCGACAAGCAGTGTATTCATGTTGATTCCCCCTAATTCCAATCTGTTATATAGAATATAAGGTAATAAAACCTATAAGTCAACTAGGGAATTCCGGAATTAAAAAAAAGATGGCAAAATGCCATCTTTTAATGTCCAGCCCCAGGCACAAGTAAGAATGTCGTGTAGTATGTAAATCCTATGAAGAAAACAGTTAAATATGCCCCAAATACGTATATATACATACGCTCTGTTAATTTTAAATAGCTTAAAAGTACGAAGAAACCTGTTTGTCCTAAAAATAGTAGTGCGGCCGGTTGCATATCCCCTACATAAAACATGACCGAGAAAATTCCAGTCCAAAAGCCGAGAACGCGAAACATGCGCTCCATGCCATCTCCCTCCTTTTCTAAAAAAAGTAAACCTCACCTCATTATAGTTTATTTTTCTTACTATTGTAAATATTCGTTCATATAAAAAGAAGCCAATTATTATTGGCTTCTTTTTATATGAAAAATTAAATTGTTAGTTTATAATTACAAGATTTACATCCATCTAATAGACTATCATTTCGAGTTAATTCCATGTTGGGGAATAGGATTTCAAAAATTCCTTTCATCATATCTCCGTGCATGTTACAAATTTCAGTTGGATGATGAACAGCAACTTCTTTAAATGGACAATTGTGTACATCATAGAAAATTTTTGTTCCATCTGCACTTAATTCAAATGCAGGTGATAAGCCAGCTGTTGAGAAAGCTTCTTTTGCAATTTGAACTTTTTGTTCCACTGTTAAAGCATCTTCACTCACATTTAAACGTTGCATATGTTGTTGCATTAATTCAGCTCCGAATTGTTTTCCTGTTTCGTATAGCGCTTTTTCACCAGCAGCGCCAAGGCTAAGTAAAGAATTAAATGCGATTCTTGCTAACAATTGATAATCACGGAATGGAAATTGTAATTGGATAACATCTTCAGATAAGACATACAATCTGCTCGGTCGTCCGCCTTTTCCAGTTTTCTTCGTTTCCGATTTTAGCATATGAACATCTTCTAATTTAGATAAATGTAAACGCGCTACGTTTGGATGAATGTCAAACTCATCTGCAATTTCTTGTACCGTTACGTAACTATGTTTTTGCGAAATATATTTATAAATGTAATAACGAGTTGGGTCAGATAATACACCTGTAATTTTTAAAGCTTGTTCCATGAGGATCTCCACCTTTATCACTTTATCCAAGATAATAACATTATAATACAGATAAACATGAGTATAGGTAATTTCAGACAATAATTCGGAAATTGTTCATAATTTCACAAACATATTTTTCCTTTTTCCTCTATTGAAAATACAAAAGTCCAAATTTTTATTGCGCATGTTTTCATGCTATATACATAGTGAGGAGGGAAAAGTGATGAATGGGATTGAAATTTTTGCGAATGCAATTTTAAAAGAAGCGTGTAGGGTACAAGCGTCAGATTTACATATTGTGCCCCGGCAGAAGGATGTAGCGGTGCAACTACGTATAGGAAAAGATTTAATGACGAAACAATGGTGCCGAAATGGAGCATAAGCGAAAACAGATTTAGAAACAAATAAACAAGACAGCTAAAGCTTTGGAGACCATTGAAACAATGAGAATTGAAGGGGATTTAACTCCAACTCGTTATCGTGAAAGAAAAAATGAGTATGAAGAGAAAATAGAGCAGTTGTATTTGGGACTTCAAGTAATTGAAAAGCAGAATCGACAAGAAAAAAATTCTGATTTGAAGGAAAAGAAACAACGTATTGAATACTTACTTCAAAATTGGCAATTTCTCGATGGAGAAGGTCTGACAGGCGAAGAAGTGAACAGAAGCTTACATTTCATCATTGAACGAATTGCAGGGACGTATGCAAAAGGCGATGAAGAACCTACGGTGAGAATTAGATACAAGTAAACGAACCACGCTCGTCACTGGGCGTGGTTTTGTTGTATGTAATAGGAAAACATTACAGGGTGATTTACTCGTGAAATTTTGATAGTCCAGTATGTTTGGTTAAATAATGGATTAATTTCATTACAATGGAATTGTAAATTGATATAATTAAATAAAGATAATAAACAATAAAAGGGCTTAATGTGTCGGAGGAGTAACATAACATGAAAGATCAGTTGTATGTTGATATATTAAATGAAAAGTTATTTAACATTTATGAAGGGGAAATTAATTTTTATCACCCAGACGATAGTAGTTCAACAACAGGAAATATTACTTTAGAATTATCGCCGCACCCTGAGATTTTAATGACTTCTAATAACCCTGTAACGTTAAAATCTCAAAAAGAAAGGTTCCCACAAGAATATGATATTCGAACCATTAATGAATATATAATGGAGGAAAGTGGCTCCCATAATACATATAATCCAGAGCAAGAAGACACCATCAAAAGTTTTACTATTTATTTAGATAGTGTTAAAACAAAAGATACAGAAGTTGATGAAGTTGTTTTCTTTATTATAAATTGTGGTCATATTGGAGTAAGAGATTATGAAGAAGCAGAATATAAATTTGAACATGAAGATTGGTTAATAACATTTAATTTTAGATCAGATAAAAAGGTGGAGTCTCATTATGAGAGTTTAAAAAGAAGCAGGGGGTATGAAATAACTCATGTAGGCTCTATTTCAAAAAGGGACAAACGATGTTTTAATACCGCAGAAATAGAAGGAATACTTTCTAATATGGAATGGTATTTATCTTTTTGTAGCGCTGAAAGTGTATTCATTCCTATTCAGATTGGACTTAAAGATGAGAGTAAAGTTTGGGAGAACTATGTAATTAAAAAAAATAAAACGAGTCATTATCAAAATGGTTTGAAGTGGATTCCATTAGGTGGGGTTACCAATTTTAATAAATTCTTTTCAAATGTTGCAACAAAATTAGAGCAAGAATTATGGAAAGATGTATTGCCAATTGTGCTCAACTGGTATCTCGAAATAAAAGGCGATGGTATGCTGGAAAATAAAATTATTTCCACACAGATAGCCTTAGAACAACTAGCTTGGACTTATCTTGTTAATCAAGAACAAATGTTAGATAAAGAAGGATATAAAAAGTTAAGAGCAACTGATATCTTAAGATTACTTTGCTATCAATTAAATATTCCAAGAGAAATTCGACATGCTGATCTTTTAGATGAAGAATTTCTTAAAAAGTACCAAAATGATGGTGTATTCATGTTTGTTGATTTTAGAAATAATCTTGTTCATCCAGATAAAAAGATGAGTACGTATCAACTAGATAAGGATACTCAAGTTATCGTTTATTTACAGGGAGTATATTTTCTTGAAAGAGTGATGACGAGGATTTTTGGATACAAAGGAAAATACAGAAAAATACTATGAAAATATTGAATCACAATAAATATATGATGACAGTATGAGGAAAACATTGGGGGATTAGTATGAATGAGTTGGTAAAAGCATTGCCTTCGTTGCTGGGGGTTATGGTTGGAGGATTAATTACATTTAGTATTCAATTTTACATGTCTAACAGACAGCGAAAATGGGATGAAGAAAAAATGAAAAGGGATAATCATAATAAAATGGAAGCTCAAAAATTTGCAGTATTTAGTAAGATACTGCATCTAGATGCTAAATATAATATATTAGATTGGGATATACATCACGGATTTCAATTTCAAACTAGAAAATACTTGGAACAAATCCGTCCTTTGTTATATGAAATATATCATTTATTAGACGAATCTATTATCAGTGAAATAGAAAGTATAGAGGGAATTCATGGAAGACAACGTGCCTATGAAGAAGCTGAAGAAGGGGATAATGAACTACTTGTAAAATATTATCAAGAAATCTTAAAAATAATTAAAAAACAATGTGAAGATTGGCGTGAATCTACAAAAAATAAAAAGTAGAAACAAGCACTCCTTAAACAAGGAGTACCGTTAATTGGGTAGGCTACATTTAGAGCATACTTAGTTTGTAGGTATGTAGCATTTCGCTACACACCTAATATTATTGAGATCCGTCGAATAACACGACACACCCACTATATACAATGTATATACTGCCTATGTTGAACCTGGTCACCAAATGCCCATGTGCTATAAACAATGTTTGTAGCCCTTCATTCCATATGTTATAAAACTTACATTTTATAACAAGTAAAATTAATTCCCTTGCAATCTTATTTTCTGATTATTATTATTTAATTAAAGGGGGCGGAAAATATGCAATCGGAGGAAGCAGCTGAACTGAGAAGACAATGGAAAGAAGCAGGCGATAAACCTTGTTCACATGAGATTACGGAAAAAGAATACTACTTAGGTAGCAACACTGGAGACCGTATTTGTACAACATGTGGATTCGCAGCTATACCTGCTGACTTTGAAAAATTAAGAAGAGACGGAAAATAAGTAAATATTGAAAGTGATAAAATGTTAATTGAATTTTTCATTCTCAATATATATTAACTTACATAAAAATTGCGAGCTTCTTATGAAGCTTTTCTTTTGAGTTTTATTTTGAATAATTTATATTTTATAACTTTTATGTGCCAACTTTACATTCAATTTTTTCTCAATATAACAGTATTAAAAAGGTTGGGGGAGAATCGGAATGAAGGAGTTACCGAAGATTAAAGTTATTATTGAGAATGAACCTTTTGTGGAAGCGATTAAAAATATAGCAGATTATTTAACAAAAGTAGCTCAGAAATGAGCTGCTTTTTTATTTACTGTTATTAATGTTTATTAGAAAAACCGAAAGTTCTGCTTTTTTACCAGAGGATTTTGGATGGTCAAATTGATAGTTAGATAGATATGGGACCGAGTATTTATGAACAATTTTTGGATCTAAACTTTTATTTTCTAAGAACTTTGGAACATTCTTCATAACTTCTTCTGTAACCTTGTTAGCAGTAACCGTCTTATTAAAATAATTAATGCTAATTTTTTATCATGGACAGAAGTGTAATTTTGCAATAACTGTTTCAAGCCATCAGTAATTGTTTTCTTACTTACACTCCAAATTTTACATTCAGCAATGAATACATTAATTTTGTCCTCGTTTTTAATGAGGATATCTGCACGTCCTTTATCATTATGGGATTCAGCTGTGCAATTTAAATCGGGATAGAGTGTATTTAAAGTATTTAATATGGTATTTCTAATATCGTTTTCCTAAAGAGGAAAATAGGTGGAGCTTGTACAACTCATATTAACACCATATTTATGTATATCGAGAATTATTTGGTCATAATTGCTTTGGGGTAATGAGTTGGAAATATTTATGCCACGTGTTAGTGGCAAACCAATCGTATTAGAAAAATTCAAGTTAGATATAGCCTGTTTTAGATGGTCAATTTCTGATTCAATGTCCGCAGATAAAACTTCTAATTTATCAACAGAATTAAAAGTTACTGGTTCAGCATAATAGTTACCCATATTTTCTGTGTAACCCCCAAAATCATCTAAGTTGTCAAGGCTTTTACTAACCACTAATGTACTTAATTCTGCGCAACTATTATAGGAATATTCTAACAATTATCCCCCTTCGCTGGCATCTTGTATTTCAACTGCTTTTTTCACATGGATTAAAATGTTTTTCAATTCATCTTTTTTTTTGATTTAGCTCTTCTATTGGTAAATCCAAGATGATTCCTCCTTTTATGTTTTCTAAAGTGGTTATATCAGAATTTTTTTGAGATAATTTATGCTTATAAATTAAGTATTAGAAATTGATAATGTATGTAGGATAAAATAATCTCTAAAAACTACAAAACTGGATCTGGGAAGACAACGACAATGTATGCGCTATTAGAGGTAATTAGAAAAAAGAAAACACGTCGCATCATTACACTTGAAGATCCGGTTGAAAAAAGAAGTGACGATGTATTACAAATTCAAATAAATGAAAAAGCGGGTCTCACATATGAAACAGGATTAAAGGCTATTTTACGTCATGATCCAGATATTATTTTAGTCGGTGAAATCCGTGATGAAGAAACAGCAAAAATAGCTATAAGAGCAAGTTTGACAGGACATTTAGTAATGACAACGCTGCATACGAATGATGCGAAAGGAGCAATCTCATGTTCAAGGGTGTATACCTATTTATCATGTTCATGGATTTTTACCGCAGGGTTACATCATAAATGATGCTATCATTTTTAGTGAGGATGATTATCAATATATGAAGATATACACTCATGATCTAATCTAATTAAATCGATTGAGAGGTAGTAAGGCTTATTTATTTTATCTTTATCTTATCCTAATATTTGGCGGCTATTAGACACCTCTAGAACAAATAGTAAAAAATCACTTTATAATAATGAAACGATTATATACTGAGAGAAATATACGATATACATCAGGCATGTCAAATGAAGTGATGGAAATTATTAAACCATTGGAGACTAATCATGTATTAAGAAAACAATATCCACAAGTGTTCTTATCCCAAGAAACAGTATAAGAAACTATGTTAACAGAAGAACTACTTCTTGAGAAGGATTTAAATTCGTTGGATTTAAATGTAATTTGGGTGAATTTCTACGTGTTTATCTAATATAACTGTAAATTAATTAATAAAAAACGACCCGTTTTGATTTTTTTTTATTCAGATAATGAATTAAACAAAAAAATCAAAACACTTCCAAAAATAGAACTGATGTTCTATAATTGAATTTATTAATTTTTTGGTTTGAATCTAATGTGGAAAATAAAAAGGAAATTTATGATAAAATAAGATGGATAATTATAGAAGTGAAAGCTTCCTCTGATTTTTAGGTGGAATAATTTGTTAGGAGGACTTTTTTTGTTACATACAGAAATCGGAAACCAATTTCTAGACTTATTTTATCATGATATAAAAGACTATAGTATCGATGGTTGTAACACAAACTTAAATCTACACACTTTAAAGATATCAAATAATAAATTTGCATATTACGACTTAGTTGATGCTTTAGAGGATTGCATTGTAACTTATTGCTTATCAGCCAAAGAACTTGAAAAGTTAAAAGAAAATGTAGGGAAAAAATATACTAGAGCAGTTAGGAAGTTAAGAAACTATAAAGCTAATGATGGTGAGCTAGGGGAAATTCTTTTATATTGTATGCTTGAATCCCATTTGAAAGCTCCAAAAATTTTTACAAAAATGGAATTGAAAACATCTAGTGAAGATTACGTTAAAGGAGCAGACGGTGTTCATTTATTGAAATTAGATGATTGTAATTATCAAATTATATTTGGAGAATCTAAGTTAAATCAAAAATTTCAACGTGGTTTATACGAAGCTTTTAAATCGATTAAAGAGTATATTACAAGGGCAACTAATAATATTAATGATGAGCTTGGATTAATTAATAGTTATCTGGAAAAAGAAACCGTTTCTGAGGAGATGTATGCGCTATTAAAAAGTATACTTGTTCCTAGTGCAAGAGAAGCTGAAATTAATACAGATAACGCATTTGGGATATTTGTAGGGTTTGAACTGAATTTAGATGAAGATGATTGGAAATTAAGTAACAGGGCATTTAGAGAAAAAGTGAGAAATTTGATAAAAGAAAGTGTTGAGAAGGAATATAAATATATAAAGAAAAAAGTCGAGGAATATAAATTATATGGATATGATTTTTATATTTATGTGATACCTTTCTTTGAACTAGATGAAACAAGAAAAAGAGTTATAAAAAATTTAAAGGTGGCAGAAAATGATTTTTGATAGACTTTCAGCGGACATATTTGAGGATAGTTATTTTCAGGAGTTATTTTTAAAATTATCAAAATATAATGCGTATGAAATCTTAGGCGAAAATATTACAGATGTAATTAGTGAGAAAGAATTGAAACATTTACTGAGATTTAGTGATATTCTTTCAAATGCAAGCAATCCTAAATTTAGAAATATGTCTTATAAAATTGTATCGTTGTTGAATCAAAGTTTTTGTGAAAATCCGATTTATAAGACTTATTCAACAGCTATTTTATCTAAAATCGGTAATTTCCCTGCGATGAATTATCTTGATTATAAGGTAGAATTGCCTTTTGAAAGAAGATTAGATGTTGGGGTTAAGAAAAAAAGGCAAAGGGTAGAAGGAATGAATGATACTTATTTTACTGATGCCCAATTTAATTTGTTTTCTGAGATGAAAGAATCTAATTTTTATAGCTTTTCAGGTCCTACTTCAATGGGGAAATCGTTTATTATTAAATGTTTTATTAAGGATACAATCAGTAAAGAGAAGAAGGGAAATATTGTTATTATTGTTCCCACTAGAGCGTTAATTGATCAATTTTCTCTTGAACTAAAGAAGGAATTAAAAAAAATTCTAGAAGAAAAAAATTATAGTATTGTGACTAATTCTAATGTTACAGATGTTTTTGAAGATGAGAATGAGGATCAGAAAAGAGATAAGAGATACATATGTGTGTTAACTCCTGAGAGACTGTTAAGTTATTTATCAGAAGAAGGTAATCCTAGAATAGATTATCTATTTATTGATGAAGCACATAAGCTTACGAGTGAAAATGATTATCGTAGTATCACTTTATATTTATCTATAGAAAAATCGTTAAAGAGATATAGGGGGATGAATGTTTTTTTTGCTTCCCCTAATGTTTCTAATCCAGGTATATTTTTGGAGTTGTTTGGTTTTAATCCCCAAAACGCGTTTCATACTAATGAAGCACCAGTTTCTCAAAATTTGTTCTTTGTTGATTTAGTTGAAAAGAACGTAAAATATTTTAATGATTTTGGAGAGGTTGACATTTATCCAGAAAGTCCAAAGTTTTATTCTTCGAGTTTAGAATTGGTTAAAAATCTATCAGGAAATTATTCGAATATTATTTACTGTAATTCTATTAACGATACTATCCAATATGCACGTTCTTTCAAAAAATTTGTTCAATTAGATAATAGGAATTTCACACAGGTAGAGATTAATGAACTAAAAAACGCAATAAAGCTTACAAAAGAATTAATACATCCTGATTATTTTTTAATTGAATGTTTAAAATATGGTATTGGTTTTCACTTTGGCAGATTACCTCAAATTATAAGGAACAAGATAGAAGAACTATTTAAAAAAGGCATAATTAAATTTCTATTTTGTACCTCTACTTTGTTAGAAGGTGTAAATTTACCAGCTAAAAATATTTTTATACTGAAAAATAAAAAAGGAACAAGTAAAATGTCTAAAATCGATTTTTGGAACTTAGCTGGTAGGGCTGGTCGGCTAAACGTAGAATTATCAGGTAATATTTTTTGCATTAGGGAAAATAAGAGCGAATGGAAGAAGTTAGACGTTTTTAATAATAAGGAAAATATAATTTTAAAGACGAGTATTGAGCAAAAAATAACAACAAAATCTAAAAGTATAGAAGAATTTTTAAAAACAGGAACAATTGATAAGGGAAGACAATATGAAAAGGAAATAATTAAATATGTAGCAAATATCATATGCATAGATACTTGGGATATGGAAGATGATTATGAAAGTCCTATTATAAATAGGTTAATTGAGAAGGATAATTTTGAGATTATAAATCAGGCAAAACATAATATGGAGAAAATTGAGATACCTTATGAGGTAATGAATAAAAGTTATTCTATTTATGTACCACTTCAAAATTATGTTTTTAAGAGGGTTCGGCAGACAATAGATCAGGGAAAGAAGGTGAACTTCCCCGATAAAGTAAATTATGATAGCTGCTTAAGTGTACTTGGAGTCTTTTATGACATGTACGATTGGAAGAGTTTGGGTAATGATGAGAAAAAATTGAAGAAAAAAGCTACACTACCTTATTATGCACAGTTAATGAATAGTTGGATCAATGGTTCTAGTTTAAGCTCAATTATTAAAAGGACATTAGAATTTAAACGTGATAACCAGAGAGAAATTTTCTACTATAGGAATGGAGAACGAGTGAATGAAATCTTTGATATGAATAATAAAATTCATGTTAATGAGGAGATTAATTCTTTAATGTATGATATTGAACACACGCTTCAGTTTACTATAGAAAAATATTTTAGTAATTACTATGATATGTTAGTAGCGTTGCTAGGAGAGGAAAAATCTGGTGTGAATTGGGCTAATTATCTAGAGTATGGGTCTAGAGATTCCGTAGTAATTGCATTACAACGTAGGGGATTTTCCAGACATACAGCGATATATATTAATCAATTTCATAAGGGGTCATTAAAAATTGAAGATTCTAAGTTAATAGCTGTACAGAAGGACGATCTTATCCATAATATCGAACCAGACACGGTTGCATATATAGAGGTAGTTAATTTATTGACATAAATATTGGACTAAAAAGTATAAAAGCGTAGTCTTTCTTTGTTTTTAGTGGATAGCAAAAAATAAACCACATTCATTTGAGTGAATGCGGTTTATTTTGTTTTTATTTCAATTATGTTGTTCGTATACGAGTAAGGAATAGAATTATATTATTTATTATTTGTGTACTATATTATGTTTTGAAAATACATGTTAATGAATTTCAATGTTTGAAGTTTTGTATGAAGTTGTTTATTCAATCCCTGTATAAGTTCCACTCACTATTTTTTGTGAGCAATTACTAGAGGGAAAACTGTTTTATTAGCTATAATTTTTTGTAAATTAATTCCCATTTTTTCTCCCGGATTGCTTTAAGAATATATTCTAACGATTTTTTTTTATAGATATCCTCCTTGTATATTTTGAGCAGCATACCATGAAATAATAATGAAGAAATTTCTTTGAAAAATACAGAGAATGGATTAATTGGTGTAGAATAGAATTTGATTCATAAAAAAGGAATGTTTGATGTTGAAGGAAAATAATTGCTTGAAAATGATGTGAATCTTAGTTGAAAAGTTAAAGAGAAACATAGAAGGGGAAAAAGTGAATATAGGGATTTCGCAATATAGAATGCAGAAATAGTTATTATATAGGGGGAGAACAATGAAAACATTCAAGATATCCATCAACAGAAAAAACAAAGAATATACTTCTAATAGTAGTTCCAGAATTTTCAATTTCATAGCAGCTACTTTTACTATTATAGGGGTTATATTGTATTTTGTTAGTGATGATACTAAACAGATTGTTATTAAATTTAGTCCATATTTTTTGCTATTCACTTTAATTTTTATTATTTATTTATTAATTTTTCAAGGGAAATTAGAGGATATTATAGATGAGAAAAATAAAGAATTAAAAACAGAGACTAAGGGACTGTGGAACCACTATGGAGAATTATCTCAATTTGAAAACGAAAAAATTGAATATGAACTTTTAAAAAGTTTTGTTGATTCTAATGAATTTGTTTGTGGTATGCAATTATATTCCTACAAAATATTTAATAACAAAGTAGCATTTCCATATTTGAAAACGGGTGAAAAGGTAGAAGAAAATACTGTAACATTTAAATTAAATTATAAAAGGGGTTATGTTAAGGAAAGAGAGGATTTAAATGCAATAGTTCAATCTTATTATCAAATAGAAAAAGGAGTTTTACATAGTTTTGCTAATAAAGCAAAAATGGCTTTGACACACAAGCGACCTTTAGAATTAAGTGATTTTATAGCTAAAGAAATTAAATATCTTGAAGAGAAAGACATTGATCAACTGGATGATAATGATGCAATGTTATTTGCTTTAATAGAATTGGGAATATCATTTATTGAATGGAAATTCGATATTGTATTTGGGACAGTGTTAGATGCCAAAAGAGTTGCCTTATTAAAAAAGAAAAAGCGAACTGGTATTGCAAATGCTATAATTAATTCGCATAATATAACAGGTCAGGCGTGGTTTTCTTTTGCATATAAAGGAAATGGTGACGGTAAGAGTTCGAGAAAATATCTTTCTTATATTTGTAAAAATGCAAAGGGAGAAAATTTATTGTTTTTAATTTCTGTAAACACACAAGATGAATGGGATTCTCATGAGGAATTAACTATACATGATAATATAAGAAAAGATTTGGTACAGCTTTTAGAGAATAGCAAAATTTTGTTTAATGAAGATTAAGAATGAGTAACAAAGTGCTAATTTTATGATATGATATAAGGAGAGGTGATTATATATGAGTGAAAAAAAGGATGCATCTCTAAAGTCGTTACAAGAAGAAATTTTGAAAAAATTTAAAGCCATTGGCATTGAAGGACAAGTAGGACGTCCGCATTTACAGCGCGACAATGCTTCGTTGATAATTCCGAATGAAGGTAAAGAAAATAAGTTTATTTTGAAATAGTCATCAGTTTTTTATAATAAGCATTATGTTATTCTGTATTGATTAAATAAAAAAACCACTTCGAAAGGGTGGTTTTTTTATATTGAGTGCGTTCATCATGTGGATATTCTCTATGATTTGAGTCTCGAATCATAAAGACAGTAGTAGCAATTAGCTTAAGCTGAGGGTGTTCGTGTTGGAGAGGAATGTGAATGAAGTCGGCGGCAAATCCCAGATTTGAGGAACACGAACTTCATGCAGTGCAAATTCAAACAGGAAGCTTTCTATACGGTGAGTTTTCGGTATAGAAAAAAGGATGGAAAAATAGTGGATTGGATAGAAGGATAATATGTGAAATATATGGAGATAAACCAGGATTTTCTATTGTAAATTGAATTGATTTTTTAGAAGAAATGGATAAATATAATGATTAAAAGTTTAAATTTTCTCAAAAAAGAGAAAGGTAGAAAGAATATGATATATTCATGCTATCCAATCATTATTTTTAGGGAGAATAGGGAAATGACAAACAACAATCAAATAGGTGAAAATAAGGAACAAACTATTTTTGATCATAAAGGAAATACGATTATGACAGAAGATAGAGAAATACACATTATTTCAAAATTCGAAGAACCTCTTATTGTCGTATTAGCAAATGTACTAAGTGATGAAGAGTGTGGTGAATTGATTGAAATGTCTAAAAATAAAATGGAGCGTTCTAAAATTGGTTCATCACGTGATGTAAATGATATTCGAACAAGTAGCGGTGCATTTTTGGAAGACAATGAACTTACTTCAAAGATTGAAAAACGAATTTCATCTATCATGAATGTTCCTGCGTCGCATGGTGAAGGATTACACATTTTAAATTATGAAGTGGATCAACAATATAAAGCCCACTATGATTATTTTGCGGAACATAGTAGATCAGCTGCTAACAATCGTATTAGTACGCTTGTAATGTACTTAAATGATGTAGAAGAAGGCGGGGAAACATACTTCCCGAAATTAAATCTTTCTGTACACCCTAGAAAGGGAATGGCAGTATACTTTGAGTATTTTTATCAAGATCAATCACTAAATGAGCTTACGTTACACGGAGGAGCACCTGTAACGAAAGGTGAGAAATGGATTGCAACGCAGTGGGTGAGAAGAGGTACTTATAAGTAAAAGCGAGTGTTACGTTTTGTTCTTCATAGTATAAGAACAAAACGTTTTTTTATTAAACAAAGTAGCATCTTTCGTTATAATAACAATTAATAAATGACGATTGAGAGGACAGAAAATGAAATCTATATATATAACCGGCTACATGGGAGCAGGGAAAACAACAATTGGAAAAGCGTTAAGTAAAGAACTTCAAATGGATGTTGTAGATACTGATCAAAAAATCGAAGAGAAGCAAGAGAAGGCAATTCGAAATATTTTTGCCGAAGAAGGCGAAATGGCTTTTCGGGAATATGAAAGCGAAATGTTACGTGCGCTACCAGTCCATAATGTCATTATTACAACTGGTGGGGGAATTATTGAACGAGCGGAAAATCGCAAGTGGATGAAAGAGAACGGAACTGTCGTGTATTTATATTGCGATCCGCATGTAATTGCAGAAAGGCTTCGTGAAGATACGACACGTCCACTATTTCAAAAGAAAGATATAGAGGCATTTGTAACGAAATTTGAATCACGCCGAGCTTATTATGAAGAGGCTCATATACATATTGATACGACGAATAAGTCTGTAAAGCAAATTATGAATGAATTAAAGGAAAAGATTAATGTATAAAAAAGTGGACATACTAATCAAGTAGAGGTGATGATAATATGTCTACTAATGATTATGTTCGCTTTGTGACGCAGCAGTTTGTGTCGTATATGGATGCTCCAAAAGAAGATCGAAAACAAAAGAAAGAACAACGCCGTGCTGAAAAAGAGCCATTTATGAATAAGTGGTTTGGTGTTATGCCGCTGAGTGCTGCTTTGTTTTACCGAAATGTAAAAAGTAAAAGAAAAAAATCAAGTTGAATTTTAGTCATATGTTTAGCAAACCAAAAATCCTCTAGTGTCGTATTACACTAGGGGATTTTTATTTACTGCACGGATTCTTGTTCTTCCGTAACGGCATGTATTTTATTGTTCACCCATACAAATCCTATTCCGATACAAATAGAAATGCCCCAGCCTACAGCGGTCATAATCGCTCTCATTTCACCATAGCCATCTACACCAAAAACAGAGATGAAATAAATTTTTAAAAAGCTTTTTAATATAAATTGCAGCCCGAAAAATAACGTTAAATATTGCAGTGCTGGATATATACGACTATCACGATAAAGCTCACGACTTTTATCGCGGTCATGGCCTTGCAGCGCTGCAATATCCGCAGCGAAATATAACATGAGTGGTTTTTTTATGAAAATTGTACAGATGACGATAATACCGAGTACGATGTGATAATATGCATCATTCCACAACATTCGTTCAGCTGACCCAGATAATAAATCTACCGTTGTATTAGAAATGAGTGTAATTAAAATAAAGAACCCTGTCACGTTAAACTGTTTTTCTTTTTTAAAGGTATACAGTGTATAAATAATCCCCGGAACAGAGGAAAGTAACATCGCGTAATAAGGATCGATATAAGGTTTTGCAAATTTCCAAATGAGGAATGGGATTACGAGATAAAAGACAAGATCTAATATAGCTTTTTTATTTTGATTCATACAAAGCCTCCTTAAGTCATACATATATTTTATAATATAATTTCTGAAAATTGTATAAGGGTTTAATGGGAAAAGAAAAAATATATCAATTTTCGAGGGGTTAGTAGATTGAAAAAAATTGCCCCTAGCGTAGTAAGTTTTTTTAGTATATAATAAAGGAAACGCTTTCATTTTTAATTTGTTCACAAAATGGACGGAAAATCACATATTTACTATCGATATGTTGCTTTATAATGAAACTAATTAAATATACATGCATACAATATTGTGAAATAAATAACATAAATAATCTATATAAATGTAAACGTTATCAAAAGAGAGAGGTGGAGACAATGAGTAAATTTTTCTTCAATCATAATCCAGCAACAGTAGAGGATGGAAGGCTTGTTAAATATGCTGAAATTATTTATGGAGAAGGTGGCCGTTCTGTATTAGAAAATTTAATGGTGAAGGCATCTATCAGATTGCGTGATCGTTATCCGAATAAATCTGACGAGCAGATCTCGAACCTAGTAAATAAAGGCATCCATGATATGTTTCAAAAATATGTGAGCGAGTAAGAGTGGCCAATGGCTGCTCTTATTTTTTTGTATAAGGATTGTCACTCTAGCTGAAAATAAACATGTATTCTGAAAAACGTAAAAAGGAGTGGGAAAGATGAGCAATGGAATTGGACGTTCGAAAGAAAATCTTCCAACTGATGCAAATCATGTGAGCGCGAAGGATCGTGCGTATCAAAAACGCATGGCAAAGCAAAAACAACAAGAGCGTAATGAGGATAGAGAGTAACTCGAAATAAAGCTCCTTCTAAAGCAGAAGGAGCTTTATTTTGATAGAAAATGATTCGCGGTAACATAAAAGAGTCCACCGTTAATAATTTGCACTGTAATACGTGGTTCATACTGTTCTTGCAGAGCTTGTTTTTCAATTTCATAGCTCTCAGGAAGTTCGTCACTTTCTTCATAAAAACGGTTTAAAAGGTCTAAATCATGATTCCAACGCACTCTTGCTTCTTTTGCCCACGTATGGTCATCTTCTGCAATTATATTTTTTAAAGCGTCTTCTATGCGTTGTAAACCACTTTGAGGTTTAATGATGGGCGAGAGCGTAAAACAAAAATCAGGTATTTTTGGTGTAAGTTTAATGTTTGTTAATGTTTCATGAAAGTTTGCCATCATTGTTCCAGAAATGAGATGAATACCAATCGAGTGAAGGATGTCTTTTTTTCGATCACATTGATAGGAAACTTTTATATTAATACCGAGCCAAGGGTGGAGCGGTGTATGTGTTGCTCCATTATGTCTTACATCCTCATATAAACGTATGTATGAGCCTAATTCTTTTGTCGTTTGGAAAATTTGATGTAGACGTGGTGAACCGTAGTGAATAAGCTCACCATCATTTTCTTCATTTTCTGGATTTGTAATAAGAGTAAGGCGCATCGGATTCGGTACGCCTCCTGTTTTCTCAAGATAGTGCCAATAAAAAGGGCGATTCATTAATAATTTATCCATCTCAATTGTTAACTGTACATCTAATAAATGAGGAGAACGTTCTAAAATTTCACAGTTATTCGCCTCAAAGAAATTGTATAAGTAATTATGAATTTCATGTTGCTGCATAGCCCTGCACCTCAGCTTCATTTCGTTTCGCAAAGTCGATAATAGATGTTAAGTTTTCCATCTTAATTCTAATTTCACCTTCGCTTTTTGATTGCGCGAAAATTTCTTGAATGTGCGCGTCGATGTTTTTCATATTAATTCTCGTTAAAATTTCATCGAGTTCACCGATAACACGCTCGAATAAGTTGATTTTTTCATATAACAGTTTCAGAATATGTTCTTCAACAGTATGCTTTGTAGCTAAGTTATAAATATGAACATCATTCTTTTGACCGAGACGGTGAATACGCCCGATTCTTTGTTCAAGACGCATTGGGTTCCATGGCAAATCATAATTGATCATATGGCTACAAAACTGTAAGTTAATCCCTTCACCACCAGCTTCAGTTGCAATTAATACTTGTGCGTGGTTTTGGAAAAGCTCCTTCATCCAATCTTTCTTCCCGCGTTTAAACCCGCCGCGGAATGGAACGGAAGAAATACCGTGTTGTTGTAAAAACCATTGTAAGTACATTTGTGACGCTCGATATTCTGTGAAGATAACGACTTTATCGTCAATTTCTTTTATAAGCTCAAGAGCTTTATTTGCTTTTGAGTTGAAAGGAATATGATTAATTTTGTCCATTAGCACATCGATATGTGGATCTTTTATATAATGTTCGTTTTCTTTCTGTCTTTTTTCTACATGCTTTTTCAATGAATAGTAAACAGCCTCACGACTACTACATGCTTCCCGTTTTAAAGTTAACGATGAGAAAGCAGATGTGAAGGCGTCTTGTCCTCGCCAATTTTCGATATCATTATATAGAGCTTGTTCTTGTTCATTAAACTCAACAAAAATTGTACGTACATGTCTCTTCGGCCAATCGATACCGGTATTATGTCGTCTATTTCGCACCATTACTTTATTAATGAGAGCTTTTAAGTCTTCATCTGATTCGGCTGAGCGATTTTTGGAAGCGTAATATTCTTCAAAGTTGGATTGATTGCCTAAATGTCCTGGTTTTAATAAAGAAACAAGGTTAAAAATTTCATCAATCTTATTTTGAACAGGAGTAGCGGTTAGTAATAAACAAAATTTCTTTTTTAATCGCTGTGCAAATTCATAGTTTTTTGTTTTATTATTTTTAAGTTTATGTGCTTCATCGATAATAATAAGGTCATATTCTAAGTTCAAAACGATATCACGATGCGGTGAACGTTTTGCAGTATCAATTGAGGAGACAATCACATCGGCTTGTTCCCATGAATAGCTTTTCTTTTGGGCTACAGCTGGAATGAAAAACTTTGTATTCAGTTCGTATGCCCATTGTGATACGAGAGAAGCTGGGACAAGTATAAGTACCTTTTTCACGAGCCCGCGGACCATGTATTCTTTCAAAATAAGTCCAGCTTCGATTGTTTTTCCAAGGCCTACTTCATCTGCTAGAATCGCTTTACCGTTCATTTGTTCAATCACATTTTGAGCGACTTCTAATTGATGCGGAAGCGGTGTGAAATGGGATAAATGTTTCGGTGCTTGTAGTCCATCAAAAGTAGGAACAAGTAACGATTTTTCTGTTTCATAAGCTAAGTGATATAAATCCCAGTTTGTCCAAGGACCATCTTCGTCAATTCTATTTAAAAAATTGTTTTGCCATGTCCGATCTACGGAAATATCGACATTCATTACAACTCTCCCACCTTTTATAAACTAAAGTAATTATTTTTTAATGTATGATGATTTGCCTTAAAAGAAGGCATAATTATCGTTATTAAAGGCTATATGATAGACAATAATAAAGTATTAAATCTCAAAAGCTGTATTTATTGTGTTTTAACATAAAAAATTCTAAATTATTTTTTATGCTAGAATATTGATGAAATATAGCGAATGATGTTAGGATAATGGTGTGAAATGTGTGGAATCTTTCGTATTTTATCCAAGAAAGTGATTTTTTATTTACGCTTTCATAAAAAAATATAATGAGATTCCGTATATCCTATCTTTTCAGAATGAAAATGTTTAGAAAAGGGAAGCAACTTTTATTGATTTGTCAAAGCATAAGGGGGAGAGAGCATGATTACATTACAACGTACACCGTTATTTGATGTATACGCGAAGTATGGTGGGAAAACAATCGACTTCGGTGGTTGGGAATTACCAGTTCAATTTTCAAGCATTAAAGAAGAACACGAAGCTGTACGTACAGCTGCAGGTTTGTTCGATGTGTCTCATATGGGAGAAGTTGAAGTAAAAGGTGTAGATAGTTTAGCATTTTTACAACGTGTTGTTACAAATGACGTATCTACCTTAAAGGTAGGGGGCGCACAATATACAGCTATGTGCTACGAAAATGGTGGTACAGTAGATGATTTATTAATCTACAAACGTGGTGAAGAAGACTATTTATTAGTAATCAATGCATCAAATATCGAGAAAGATTACGAATGGTTAGCAAGTCATGTAATTGGCGATACGACAGTAGTCAATGTTTCTAGTGAAGTTGCACAGCTTGCAATTCAAGGACCAAAAGCAGAAGGCATTTTACAAAAAGTTGTGTCAGAAGATTTGAAAGAAATTAAGTTCTTTAAATTTAAAAACGATATTCTTGTAGACGGAATTCCAGCACTTGTATCTCGTACAGGTTACACAGGTGAAGATGGATTCGAAATTTACTGTAAGAGTGAAGATGCTGCAAAACTTTGGGAGAAACTTCTTGAAGTTGGAGCAGAAGAGGGCTTAAAAGCATGTGGTTTAGGTGCTCGTGATACACTTCGATTCGAAGCAACATTACCACTTTATGGACAAGAATTATCAAAAGATATTACACCGATTGAGGCTGGAATTGGCTTTGCGGTAAAAACAAATAAAGAAGCAGACTTCTTTGGAAAAGCAACGTTAAAAGAGCAAAAAGAAAACGGTGCGCCTCGTAAATTAGTCGGCATCGAAGTAATCGAACGTGGAATTCCTCGTACGCATTACCCTGTATTTATTGGTGAAGAAAAAATTGGGGAAGTAACGAGTGGTACACAATCTCCAACGTTAAAGAAAAGCATTGGTTTAGCACTAATTGATGTAAAATACGCAGCAGTTGATACAGAAGTAGAAATTGAAATTCGTAATAAACGCGTCAAAGCAGTAGTTGTTCCAACACCATTTTACAAACGTTCAAAGTAACGGGGAGAGGGGTAGATTTCATGTTGCATCGTTATCTTCCAATGACAGAAGAAGACAAAAAAGAAATGTTACAAACGATCGGCGTTCAAACGATCGATGAATTATTCTCTGATATTCCAGAGAGTGTTCGTTTTAAAGGGGATTTAAAAATTAAAGAAGCAAAATCAGAGCCAGAGCTTTTAAAAGAGCTATCTCAAATGGCTAGTAAAAATGCTAACTTAAAAGAATACGCTTCTTTCTTAGGAGCAGGCGTATACGATCATTATGCTCCAGTAATTGTAGATCATGTTATTTCTCGCTCAGAATTTTATACAGCTTATACACCATACCAACCGGAAATTTCACAAGGGGAATTACAAGCAATCTTTGAATTCCAAACAATGATTTGTGAATTAACAGGAATGGATGTAGCAAACTCTTCTATGTATGACGGGGGTACAGCTTTAGCTGAAGCGGCAATGTTAGCAGCTGGCCATACTCGCAAAAAGAAAATTCTTGTATCTAGCGCGGTTCATCCAGAATCAAGAGCAGTACTTGAAACGTATGCAAAAGGTCAAAATCTTGAAGTTGTTGAAATTAATCATAAAGATGGTGTAACAGATTTAGACGTATTACAAAGTGAAGTAGATGATACAGTTGCTTGTGTAATCGTTCAATATCCAAACTTCTTCGGACAAGTTGAAAAATTAGCTGATATTGAAAAAATCGTTCATCAACAAAAATCATTATTTATCGTTTCTTCAAATCCATTATCATTAGGCGCATTAACACCACCAGGGAAATTTGGTGCTGATATTGTAATCGGTGATGCACAACCATTCGGTATTCCAACGCAGTTTGGTGGACCGCACTGTGGTTACTTTGCAACAACGAAAGCATTTATGCGTAAAATTCCAGGACGTCTTGTTGGACAAACTGTAGATTCAGATGGTAAACGTGGATTTGTATTAACGTTACAAGCACGTGAACAGCATATTCGCCGTGATAAAGCGACGTCTAATATTTGTTCAAACCAAGCGTTAAATGCATTAGCAGCTTCTGTTGCAATGACGGCACTTGGTAAACAAGGTGTGAAAGAAATGGCACGTCAAAATATTTCTAAAGCACAATATGCAAAACGTCAATTTGAAGCGAAAGGCTTCACAGTAACATTTGCTGGACCATTCTTCAATGAGTTTGTTGTAGATTGCAAACGTCCAGTGAAAGAAGTAAACGATGCATTATTACAAAAGAATATTATCGGTGGTTATGATCTAGGCCGTGATTATAAAGAGCATGAAAACCATATGCTTGTAGCAGTAACTGAGCTTCGTACAAAAGAGGAAATTGACACACTTGTAAACGAAATGGGGGCTATCCAATGAAGAACCAAGATCAAGCACTTATCTTTGAAGTGAGTAAAGAAGGACGCATAGGATATAGCTTACCCAAATTAGATGTAGAAGAAGTGAAACTAGAAGATGTGTTTGAGAGCGATTATATTCGAGTAGAAGATGCAGAGCTACCAGAAGTATCTGAACTTGATATTATGCGCCACTATACAGCACTTTCAAACCGTAACCACGGTGTTGATTCTGGATTCTATCCACTTGGATCTTGTACGATGAAATATAATCCGAAAATTAATGAGAGTGTAGCTCGTTTCGCAGGATTTGCAAATATTCATCCGTTGCAAGATGAAAAGACAGTACAAGGTGCAATGGAATTAATGTACGACTTACAAGAGCATTTAATTGAAATTACAGGTATGGATACTGTTACTTTACAACCAGCAGCTGGTGCACATGGAGAATGGACAGGTTTAATGTTAATTCGTGCATACCATGAAGCGAATGGTGACTTTAACCGTACGAAAGTAATTGTGCCTGACTCTGCTCACGGAACGAACCCAGCATCTGCAACTGTAGCTGGTTTTGAAACAATTACAGTAAAATCAAATGAAAATGGCCTTGTTGACTTAGAAGACTTAAAACGTGTTGTAAACGAAGAAACAGCAGCACTTATGTTAACAAATCCTAATACATTAGGGCTATTCGAAGAAAATATTTTAGAAATGGCAGAAATCGTCCATAATGCAGGCGGTAAATTATACTATGATGGTGCAAACTTAAATGCGGTATTAAGCCAAGCACGCCCAGGAGATATGGGATTTGACGTTGTGCATTTAAACCTTCATAAAACATTTACAGGTCCTCACGGCGGTGGTGGCCCAGGTTCTGGTCCAGTAGGTGTGAAAGCTGATTTAATTCCGTACTTACCAAAACCGATTTTAGAGAAAACGGAAAATGGTTATCACTTCAACTACGACCGTCCAGAAGCAATTGGTCGTGTGAAACCATTCTATGGTAACTTCGGAATTAACGTTCGTGCATACACGTATATTCGCTCTATGGGTCCAGATGGCTTGCGTGCAGTAACGGAGTATGCTGTATTAAATGCGAACTATATGATGAGAAGATTAGCGCCATTCTACGATCTTCCATTCGATAGACATTGTAAGCATGAATTTGTATTATCAGGTCGTCGTCAAAAGAAACTTGGTGTACGTACATTAGATATTGCAAAACGTCTGCTTGATTTCGGTTACCATCCACCAACAATTTACTTCCCATTAAATGTGGAAGAATGTATTATGATTGAGCCGACAGAAACAGAATCAAAAGAAACATTAGATGGTTTCATTGATAAGATGATTCAAATCGCTAAAGAAGTAGAAGAAAATCCAGAAGTTGTACAAGAAGCACCGCATACGACAGTTATTAAACGTTTAGACGAAACGATGGCTGCACGTAAACCAGTTTTACGTTATGCGAAGCTAGCTCCTGTACAAGTTTGATTAAAATAACAAAGGAAGAACTCGCTGAGGCGGGTTCTTCCTTTGTATGGAGAATTTGTCCCGCATTAACGGACAGTAAACTCCCAACTCAAAACTTAGCTGGTGCAAAGAAGCCAGGTGGGAGATAAACTGTCCGTTAATGCCCGATTGGTTCAACTAATAATCAGTGGGGATGAACAAAAATCCCCACTGATTAAAGTTTCACTTTATGCAGAAATAGTGAAGAAAATGTTAAAAAAATATGTTTTTTGTTTCCTAATGGTGTAAAGTTGTAGTTTTATAGGTAGTTTTGTTGAAAAAGTCGGTTTGATAAAAGTATTTATTTTTGTTAGAATTTTATTGAAATTAAGAAGATGTGATGAGGCAAAGATTACTCATTTTTATGTATATGTGAAAAAACGAACAAGACGGGGGTGAAAGTGTGGGATATCGATGTTATAGAATGGTATACCATTTAGAAAATGGAGAAACAATTAAAGATGTAAAAGAATTTTGCTATCGAGACCAAGGGAAAGTATTAGAAAGAGTAGCAAATCGTGTAATGGATAATAGAGAAGTGACGGCGATTGATAAACAAGGAACAATCATTTCAATAGCATGTGAGGACATTGTAAAGGTAGAACTTGATTACATAACAGAAAGTTAACCTTGAGTCATATCGAATTATTCGATAAAATAAACTGTTGAATGGTGAAGTGAGAAGAGAGGAGTTTATCATGGGTAGTACAAGACACTTTTATATGTTTATCTTAGCGTTTGTTCTTGTTGTCGCATTAACGATTTACTTAATCGTTGACAGCAGCTGGTACAACACGGTTCATCCGGCATTCCTTCTGTTTATGTATATAGGAATTGCAGTAGTAAGTTTCGGAATGAGAGACGAGATGTTAGATCGCTTTGAAAAGTGATACATATACGAAAGACCAACAGGAAAATGTTGGTCTTTTTTTCTTGCCAAAAATAGGATGATGTGTATATACTGTATATATAAGGTATATACAGTATATACACACACTGGAGGAAAACATGAATATTATTATTTCGAATTCTTCCCAAGACCCTATTTATGTGCAAATAAGAAAACAATTAAGCCAGCTTATTTTAAATGGCGGTTTAAAGGGTGGAGATCAATTACCGTCTATTCGTAGCTTAGCGAAGGAATTACAAATTAGTGTCATTACAACGAAGCGTGCATACGAGGAGCTTGAAAAAGAAGGATATATAGAAACTGTTGCTGGGAAGGGGACTTATGTTTCACGTAAAAATAATGAACTATTAAAAGAACAAAGGCTTCGCCTATTGGAAAGTAAAGCGGAAGAGATTGTGAATGAAAGTAAAGCGTTGCAGCTTTCACTTGAAGAATTACAGCAGATGATTGCGTTTTTATATAAGGGGGAATGAGAGAGATGTTAGAGTTAAAAAATGTTTGTAAAAGTTATGACGGTTTCGCAGTGAAAAATATAAGTTTTACGTTACCACGCGGATATATTATGGGGTTTGTCGGACCGAATGGGGCCGGGAAAAGTACGACAATCAAAATGATTATGAATTTAATTAAAAAAGATAACGGAGATATAAAAATTTTTGGCAAGGACAATAAGAAAGCTGAAAAGGAAATAAAACAAAATATCGGCTTTGTATATGATGAAAATCATTATTACGAAGATTTAACGTGTGAACAAATGAAGCGTATTATTGCACCGTTATATAAAAAGTGGGACGAAGAGCAGTATCAATCGTATATGCATAGATTGCAAGTTCCGAAGTATAAAAAAATTAAAGAATTATCAAAAGGAATGAAAATGAAATTTGCGATTGCCATCGCACTTTCGCACCACGCAGAGTTTATTATTATGGACGAACCGACAGCAGGGTTAGATCCAGTTGTTCGAAGTGAATTACTTGATATGTTGCAAGAAATTGTAATGGAAGATGAAGTATCCGTATTATTCTCAACGCACATTACAACAGATTTAGAGCGCATTGCAGATTATGTTACGTTCATCAATGATGGAGAAATTATATTTACTGGTGAAAAAGAAGACTTAATGGAGAACTACGTAATCGTAAAAGGAAGTAATGATTTATTAGACCGAGAAGGAAAAGAACTATTTGTTGGATTACGAAAAAATAAGTTTGGTTTTGAAGGTTTAGCGAATGATAAACAAGCAATCATAGATTGGTTTGGAAATGAGGTTGTACTAGAAAAGCCTACATTAGATGATATTATCGTTTACACCGCGAAAGGAAGAGGTGCTTATGCGTCAGCTTGTATATAAAGATTTGTTCTTTTTTCGGGTAATGTGGTTAGTGAATTTTGTTATGCCTCTTTTGTTTTTTATGTTAGAGCCAAGTGGTGAATTTTTATTTCCGATGAGTTGTCTATTTATAACCCTCTCCTCCGTTATGACGTTAACCTTTATGGATGAAAGAAATAAAAGTGACATTATTATAAATAGTTTACCAGTAAGTCGGAAGGATATCATTATTGCTAGATATATTTCCTGTGCAATATTTATTGTCGGTGCCATGGTTTCAACTATGATAATTGTATTCCTTTTAAGAGGTATTGCTGTTATTGATGATATTGGTGTATACCATCCTAATTTTTATATTGAAATTCCATGGTATGTAGTGGTAAGTGGAGTGATTTATTCTGTAGTATTTGTGGCGACATTTTTTCCTAGTTATTATGGTACAAAATCAAAGGGCATGAGAAGTATAGTATCAGCGGCAGCAATGGGGATTGGTGTACTTCTTTGGATATTTATTAGTGATGGGCTGAATGAAACAACATCTTCATTCAGTGAGTGGATTATGAATCCAGTACATATTGGTGTATTTACGGTTGGAGGAATGATATTAGCTAGTGCCTATATCGCTTCTATGTTTCTTACAATTAAAATTTATGAAACGCGTGATTTATAGAGAGGAGAATTCATATGCAACAGTTGATTTTGAAGGAGTTTTTTTTACAGAAGAAGATGTTTCCTTTCTATTTTTTAATCCCTATTTTATCTATTTTTAAGAATTCCGTCGAACCAATGGGGATTGCAATAGGAATATTTATAACATGTAGTACGATTATATATATTTCTTTTTATTATGACGAGAAAAGTAAAGCGGAAAAAGTATTAGTGAGTTTACCTATAACGAGAAAAGAGATAATTATAGCTAAATATATTTCAAGCACATTATTTATTATGGCTGGTTTAAGTGTAACTTTTATAGTCGTAATATTAGGAAATATTTTATTGGACAGGGATATAGTCATGCCTGGATATGCAGTGTTTTCAGCGATAGTAGCAACTTTGATTTATTGTGCAGTAACGATACCGACTAATTACATTGGGGGATATAAAGTTATTACTGTCTTGAATTTGATTATGCTTTTTCCTTTAATGGGTATGATTGGTCTTATGTGCAATATTTTTGGTGATAAAACAATTATGTTAAAAGTACTTCACTCTCAAGAGGCTACACCAGCAATGGGTGTTCTTAGTATTGGAGTATTAGTGAGTATATTCATATCAATGTTCCTCTCAATGAAAATGTTTCAGCAGGCAGAGTTATAGAAGGGACATTTTCATATTAGGAGGTGCAATACATGATCAAGCAACTAATTTTAAAAGATTTCATTATTCAATGGAAATTTTTAATTTGGTACATACTGTATCCTGTTTTCTTTTATATGGCCTTAACAGATACGGAAAATCTGTTCATAATTATGTCAGTAATTATTACAGTTGGGGCAACAGTAAAAACATTTGAAGCAGATAGTAAAAATGAGAGTGAAGTTATAGTAAATAGTTTACCAATATTGAAAAAACATATTGTATTTGCAAAATATATAGTAGCAATTATTATTCTTTTTATAAGTGTAATGGTCGGTTGTTTTACGATGGGAATGAAGAATGGGGTTAACCTATTTGAATTTATTGAAACGACAATGGTTGCTAGTATTAGCTTTATTTTAGTGTATTTAAGCTTTGTTTTACCGATATCGTTTTGGTTGGCCTATAAAAAAACTATTTTTATTGCGATTTTTATACTAATAGCACCTATGGCCGTTTCTTCTATTTTCTTTGGAATCAACCTAGAACAAATTCAACTATATAACAGCGTGTTATTCATTAGTTCAATATGCATGTTTATAATATCTATCTTCGTTTCAGTGAAATTGTATGAGAAGAGAGAATTTTAAAAGGTGCCCTATAAAAGGCACCTTCTTCAATAACGACAATAGGAAAGTAAAAGTTTATAAACAGAGAGGTTACTCGGTACAACATCTTTTGGAGTATGTAATATAAAGCTGAAAACGATAACGAGAATAAGAAATAGGAAAAATAAAAATAGAATTTGCTTATGTATAGAATTTTGCATATTATCCACTCCTTTTTTAGGTAGTATGTCCAAAAGAAAGGAGTATATGAAAAATGTTAGGAGGGGAGAATGATGAACAAAAGAAAATGGTTATATAGAATAGGAATATTTTTATTTTCAATCGGCCTCATATTAGCAAATGTTTACTCGGATATACCACTGTTATTTCCAAGTTTACATAAAGGGGTTGGTATAAGTATTGCCATAATTGGTCTGTTTTGTCTTATCACATGTAACTTCTACAGAAAGTCTGAATGAATATAAAAAAGGACAGTTATTCTTTTTCAGAAATACTGTCCTTTTTAAATAACTTATTCCATAGTTTGGCGATACTCCATATAATGACGATTGCAATGGAGGCGATAATGGACCAAACAATCGATATAATTTCAAGTGTCATGTTAGGAAGGAATGTGAGAATGGATAATACTTTATGAAACAATGATTCTATTATATGAAAACTTATTTGTAATAGAATGAGGATACCAAGTGTGATCCATGCTAATATTTTCTTTCCTTTTTCTTTCCACATGACATTCACCTCACGTTAGCTTAATAGTTTTAAGCCAACAGCGCCGCATAGAATACAGCTTAAGAAAGCAAGACGACGCCAATCCGCTGATTCTCGGAAAATGAGAATGCCTAGAAGTGCACTTCCAGCAGTTCCGATTCCAGTCCAAATTGCGTAAGCAGTTCCCATCGGTAATGTGTTCATCGCAAGAGATAAGAAGAAGAAGCTTACGCCGAAGTTAGCGATTAAAATAACTTTTGGTGCCCAGCCTTTCTTTTCAGTGGCTACTTTCATAAAGAGTACACCAATAATTTCACAAATACCAGCTAGAATTAAAAATACCCAAGCCATTTTATGCGGCCTCCTTCGCTTCTTTTTCTTCTGTTACTCGTTTTAAACCAATTACTCCGAAGAAGATTAAACCGATTAATAAAACTTTTACGATAGAGAAAGGTTCTCCGAAGATGAAAATCTCTGTAAGAACAATTCCACCAGCTCCAATTCCTGTAAAGACTGCGTATACAGTGCCGACAGGTAAATCTTTATAAGCTCTAAATAATAAGACGAAACTAATTGTAATTAATAGAGCAACACCAGCCCATTCAAGTGGTGCCTCTGCTTTTTTTAGTCCAATCACCCAAAAGATTTCAATAATACCAGCGATGATTACATAAATCCATGCCATATGTCATTTCTCCTTCCTACCAGTCGTTAGGTAAAGGGCTTAAAAACGACGCATTGCAAAGGAGCAATCCGTCAGTTTGAAAGTCCGCGCCAAAATACTTTCCAAGAAGCGTCTAAACGTGTCTCAAAACGATTTAAACCTGCGTATAATAGTTCAACCATAAGACCGTCGAGTAAGCATAGAAAAGCCTCTAAGGCGTCTTTTACTTCAATGTTATGCAGCTCATCTTGTTCGCTTGCTCTTTTAAATACAGGGAATAAAAGTTTTCCGACGTTTTCAATGTGTACATTTGCTTTATTAATAATTTGTTCGCGAAATGCATCAGGCGGAAAATAAGAAGTTCGTAACCAAAACATTGATTCTTCACTTTCACCAAATCGTTTTGCATACCCTTTTAATAATTTTAAAAGCAATTCTTCAGTGGACGAATTGGAAAAGCTTTCGATATCGCCTGTGAAGCTCTGCAAATCTTTTTGAAGAGCAGATTCTAAGCATATGAAATATAGCTCTTCTTTTCCTTTAAAGTGTGCGTAAATCGATGGTTTTTTAATCCCAACTTCTTGAGCAATATTTGCCAATGAAGTTCCTTCATAGCCGTAGCGTGCGAAATGAGAAAGTGCTACAGCTTTAATGCGGTTTGCTGTCATTTTCATCCCCTACCTACCGTTCGTTAGGTTCATTATATGAGATGGGAAATATAAAGTCAATAGGTGAAGAGCTGAGAAAGAGCGTTATAAGTAACGCTCTTTTTAGACAGTCTCTCGCTCAATTAAATGGAATGAAAGTTCTTTTGCACTGCCGACAATTTGCTCGCTTTGGATCTGCTTATGGAATAAAGAAAAAGCATGTGAGCCCATTGCGAGACCGGGATGTTCAATTGTGGAAATTTCTAATGCCTTTGAAATTTCATGATTATCAAATCCAAGGATAGCAAGGTCTTCAGGTACTCGAATACCATGTTTTCGAGCCTCTGTTAATAAACCAGCTGCAACTTGATCGTTCGCTGTGAAAATAGCAGTTGGACGATTTTTCATATTTAAAATACGATGGAGTATTTGTGCTCCGTCCTGCATTGTATAGCATTGGTGGAAAATCCATTCAGGATGCAACGTTTTGCCTTCGTTACGAAGTGTATCGGCGAACGCTTTTTCGCGCTCCATGGAATTTACACTTGTTTTTCTTGCTAAACAAATTCCGATTTTTTCATGGCCTCTACTTAGTAAATAGGCAGTACCAAGACGGAAACCTTCATAATGATCTACGTAGATGGATGAAATGAGGGGATGCTTCATTTTTTCACATGAAATAATAGGGGCAAATTTTGCAAAAGGTTCGATTTGTTCCCAAGAGCTCGTTCGGGAGCAAATAATCATCCCATCAAATTGTTTCATTTTCATCATTTCAAGAACACGAATTTCTTCAATGCTATCGTAATTCGTTTGACATAAATTAATATGATACCCAGCTAATAACGCTTCGTTTCCGATTCCTTCAATAATCGTACTAAAGTAGGGGAGGTTAATGAAAGGAAGCATAACGCCAATTGTATATGTTTTCCCTCTTATTAAATGGACAGCATTTATATTTTTTGCGTAGTTTAATTCTTCAACAGCATCTAGAACACGCTTACGCTTTTCTTCTTTTACGTAAGGGTGATTATTCAGGACACGAGAAACAGTTGATATCGATACACCAGCAGTTTTAGCAATTTGTTTTATATTGGCCATATGTATCACCTCTTTCACTTATTATAAAGGGAAAATAATAAGAAAGAAAAAATCTTGACCTGAAAAGCTTTTCACAAACTATGGTATTAATAAGACTTCTTTTTATTCGCGTAACCTTTTCACTTGGGCGTAAGAATGATAGGGGTCTTTTTTGTTTGCAAAAAGTGTTGTCAAAATGTGTGAGAATAACGTAGAAAGTTTTCAAAGGTGGAGTTTGATGACAAAGCGAATATGAAGAGCATATCAACGCTTCGTTCGTTAAGAGAGCGGTATGAAAGGGCGGAAACAAATTGAAAAAAAGAATCATTTGTTTCGTGTTTTCTAGTTTTGTACTTAGTTCGTGTTCGTTTCAGCAAACGATGCAAGAAGAAAAACACTTTGTGGGAACAACAGGAGGAGCTATGGATCGTGTTACGGATCCTATTCCGCTAAAGGAACTTCCAAAATATTTTCCGGTGAAGTTTAAAGTTCCAACGTTTTTACCGTACGACATTACAAGTGATGTGAAGGGTGAAGTAAGAACGCTTGGGAAAAAGAACGCTGTCTTAACGATTAAATATAAACAGAAGGAGCCAGGTAGAAATGAGTATATTGAGTTAAATGTCGCGAACTTTCCTTATAGTTTTCCGGATCTTATGGAAGAGAAGCGATTTCAAGAACAAATGAAACTGAATAATGGAACGTCTGCTTATTTTAAAAATAAAGATGATTATGAACGTGGTGACGAATTTGCTACGCTTATATGGAAAGAGAAAGGAATTGAATATCAGCTGCTGTATCGGAATGTAGAAGAGAACGATGAAAAGGTAATCAAGCAGAATTTATTATACATTGCGAATAAGATGAAATGAAAAAACTAGCTGATTTATTCAGCTAGTTTTTTGTATGTTATTATTTCTTTTTAATTTTGCCTGTCCAAGATTTAAATCCACCTTGTAATTGGTAGAAATCTTTGTAGCCTTGTTTTTTTAAGTATTGCGCTGCACGACCTGTACGGAATCCGCTTTGGCAATATAAGTAAACAGGTTGATCTTGACGAAGTTCTTTATGGCGAAGGCGAATTTGTGATAACGGAATGTTACGTGCACCTAAAATATGCCCTGCGTTATATTCGTCTGCTTCACGAATATCGATAAGCTGTGCTTTACGGTAGCCAGCGCGAAATTCTTCTTCTGTAAGAGTTTTAATTAATTTTTTCTGATAGAAGTACATCCATACAGTGTAGCCGATAAATGCTACGATTACGGCTAATAAAATAATCCAAGTTGTTGACACGATTCTATCGCTCCCTTTTTTCTTATCCTACTTTCAATATTATAATGCCCTTATGTATTTATGCAACAGATTCATTTGCATATAAGAAGAAATTTCGTATTCTTTCACAAATTTTGTCGAATTTGGTAGACTAGAGAATGTGAAAAATAATTGGTTATATGAGGTGCAGGATGGGAAAAGAAAAATGGTGTTATATTAACTCTGGTCAATGTTCACCGGCATTTAATATGGCGTTAGATGAATGTTTATTAAATTGGCAAAGTGAAAAGAAAATGCCACCAACAATTCGTTTTTATGAATGGGAAGTACCAACATTAACAGTTGGGTATTTTCAACGTGTTGAAAAAGATATTAATATGGATGTAGTTAACGAAAAGAAATATGGATTCGTTCGTCGTCAAACAGGCGGCAGGGGTGTACTACATGACAAAGAGTTAACGTATAGTGTTATTGTGTCTGAAGATCATCCGAATATGCCGAAAACAGTTACAGAAGCGTATCGTGTTATCTCGCAAGGTTTATTAGATGGTTTTAAGGCATTAGGGTTAGAAGCCTATTATGCAGTTCCAAAAACAGAAGCAGATCGTGAAAATTTAAAAAATCCACGTTCAGGCGTATGTTTTGATGCACCATCTTGGTATGAAATTGTAGTGGAAGGACGAAAAATTGCTGGTAGTGCTCAAACACGTCAAAAAGGTGTTATTTTACAGCATGGATCGATTCCATTAGAAATTGATTTAGATGAACTATATGATCTATTTTTATTCCCAAATGAACGTGTGAAGGAACGTATGAAGAGTATGTTCTCTTCTAAAGCAGTAGCAATTAATGAATTAACAGACCGTACATTTACGATAGAACAGTTAATTAAAGCGTTTGAAGTTGGCTTTGAAAAAGGATTGGATGTAGAACTTGTTCCATATGAATTAACAGAAGAACAGTTACATGAAGTTCAAACGTTAGCGAAAGAAAAGTATGAAAGTAATGAGTGGAATTATAAAAAATAAGAGATGGCAATTGCCACCTCTTATTTTTTTTATAGTAAATTAAGTACTTTTTCTACTTTGATTCCTTTATCTTGTAAAGAACGAAGGCGACTTACAACGTCCATAATTTCTTTGTCAAATGTAACGCTAATACCTTGGCTTTGTAGTTCTTCTTTTAAGCTTTCAATAGAATCATCTATGTCGATGCCAAGCTCGTAATCTTGACAAACTTCAATTGTCTTTTTCACGAGTTTAACATAATTTTCTTGTAGTTTTGAATTTGTTTCAGTCAAAGCAGGCTGCTTCGGTTTTGCAGGAGCAACCGGTGCTGTCTCTTGCTTTGTAACTGGAGTAGGGACTGCTTTTTTCACAGGCGCTGGAGTAACTAGTTCTACAGCTGCTTCTACGCTTACTGGCTTCGGTGTCGGTACCGGAGTAGGCTTAGGTGCCATAGCAGGTGTTTCCACACGCGTAACAGGCTTAGGAGCATGTGTAATTGCTTTTGGAGCTTCTACAACTACTTCTTTTTTCGGTGCTGCTTCTACCTGTGTTTCTTCTTGCTCGGCAGCTTCTTTATTTTCTTTACTCCACATAACGCGTTCAATTTCTAGAGACACATTGTTTTTGTTCATCGCTGTTAATGTAACTTTACCAACTTCAGCGTTTCCAGTGAAATCAACAATTTTATAAATAACACTCTTGTTCCAATCCACGTTTCCGCTCAAAAATAATTCTTCGTTACATTTCGGCGTTAAGCCCTCGATTTTAATTTCTGCGTTTACACCGTTTTCACTATATACCATAATTAGCGAAGCATTTACATCTTCGTCTGCTAACATTAGTTCACGTACCATTTTGCCGGTGCGTACTTGCGTTTTCTTCTTAACTGACATCTAATTTCTCCTCTCAAAAATTCAGTAATAATAAAAAAATCGTATAACGAAAAATAATTGCTCACGAAGATTTATGATACCGATAATAAAAGCATCACGTCAACAATTAACTTTAATTATTTTGCATTTTTCTTATTTTCTTTATGAAATTTTTCAATTTGTAAAATTAGACAGAAGAAAAAACAGCCTTTTGAAGGGCTGTTAAAAATTTGATTTTTTATATAGTAATTTATATAAAATAAAAAATAAGATAGCAATTAAAGCATTTTGCCAAAAGTTTAGATGATAAATGAGGTAAGGTTGCTTTTGGAAATAAATATTTAAGAATACAGCGGAACAAAATGGAGTAGCAAATGCGAATCCAAATAGAATTCTTCTTTTCCAATTCATTTTCTGATTAAAGGAGTAACGCTTTAATAAATATAAAATAAATAGTATACCTAGTATAATTATTGAAACGGACAAAGTAGTTCCAAGGATGCTAAAAGGCGGACTTGATAATGTATTGTTTTTTTCAAAGAAAAACATAAAAAATGAAATAATTGCATTTATGCCAAACTGTATAGCAAGAAGTAAGCTAATAGAAAATCCAATTAAAGAGGCTTTTTCTAACTTTGTTTGAGTTGGTAAAGCTGATATAAGTTCATCGCAATAAGATTGTAAATTATCTCCGAAGATGTCATAAGCGTTTTTATTTTCTGCTTGTGCTTCGATGAGGTGATCTAATATTTCTAGTAACAGTTCTTCCATTTGTTGCTCGGGTACGTTTGATATTCGAAGATATACTAACATATCACCATAAGCAGCCTCGTTTTCAGAAGTTAGAAGCTCACGTTTTTTATTATTCAATTCAATCATGTCTTGTGCATTCATCCCTATCACTCCCTCTGTAATAAGTTATTTACCGTAGTAGAAACCATTCCCCAGCTTTGTTTAAATTCTTTAAGTTGTTCTAATCCTTTATCGGTTATGTGATAATATTTTCGCTTTGGACCGAGTGAGGAAGCTTTTAATGTGCCTTCGATCAATTTTTCTTTTTGCATACGTAATAATAACGGATAGATGCTTCCTTCGCTTACGAATGTAAAGCCATGTTTATTTAATTTTGTGCTCAGTTCATATCCGTACACTTCTTCTTGTGAAATGATGTATAGGATACAACCTTCTAGTACACCTTTTAACATTTGGCTGTGCATGATTTCACCACCTTTTACTCAGGTAACTTGCGTTGCAAGGTAGCTGTTATCCGGATTATAACATTCAGTAACTTGCAACGCAAGTTACTGAAGTGGAAAACTTTAATGAGTGTTAATTTTTCAATGTTTCCCATACTAACGAGAGGAGGGAAGCGTATGAAACCATTTATGCCAAAACTCGTGTACTTTGAACCGAAGGCACTTGAATATCCACTTGGAAAAGAGCTTTATGAGAAGTTTACGAAGATGGGATTAGAAATTCGTGAAACGACATCCCATAATCAAATTCGGAATTTGCCGGGTGAAAATGATTTACAAAAGTATCGTAATGCAAAAGCAACGCTTGTCGTTGGGGTGAGGAAGACATTAAAGTTTGATACTTCAAAACCGTCAGCTGAATATGCAATTCCGCTTGCAACAGGATGTATGGGACATTGTCATTATTGTTATTTGCAAACGACACTTGGGAGTAAGCCTTACGTTCGCGTGTATGTGAATCTTGATGAAATATTTGAGAAGGCACAGCAATATATGGATGAAAGAGCACCTGAAATCACAAGGTTTGAAGCTGCTTGTACATCAGATATCGTTGGGATTGATCATTTAACACATGCATTAAAGAGGGCGATTGAATTTATTGGAGAAAGTGAGCATGGGCGTTTGCGTTTCGTTACGAAATATTCGCACGTTGATCATTTGTTAGATGCAAAACATAATGGGAAAACGCGTTTCAGGTTTAGTATTAATTCACGGTATGTAATTAAAAATTTTGAACCAGGGACATCACCGTTTGAAGAAAGAATTGAAGCTGCTCGTAAAGTAGCAGGCGCGGGTTATCCACTTGGTTTTATAGTTGCGCCACTTTATATGCATGAAGGATGGGAAGAAGGATACCGTGAACTATTTGAGCGACTGTACAATGCGCTGAAGGATATGACGATACCAAATTTAACGTTTGAATTAATTCAGCATCGTTTTACAAAACCAGCGAAAAAGGTTATTCAAGAGCGTTATCCAAATACGAAGCTTGAAATGGATGAAGAGAAGCGGAAGTATAAATGGGGACGATATGGCATCGGAAAATATGTATATAAAAAGGATGATGCAGCAGTATTGGAAGAAACGATAAGAGGTTATATAAATGAGTTTTTTCCTAATGCAGAAATACAATATTTTACTTAAGGGGGGTCTGTATGCAAATACAGATTCTTTTTTGTTTTATATATTTAGGCTCGTTTTCAACTTGTCACGTTATTCTTTCTGGTGTATCATTTTATTGATTGCTTCGTACGGAATAAGCAAAATGAACTTGGATGGAGGAAACCGATGCCTACCCCTAGTATGGAAGATTATATTGAACAAATTTATTTGTTGATTGATGAAAAGGGTTACGCCCGCGTATCTGATATTGCTGAAGCGCTTAGTGTACATCCATCCTCTGTAACAAAAATGGTGCAAAAATTAGACAAAGATGAATATCTAATTTATGAAAAATATAGAGGGCTTGTATTAACAACAAAAGGTAAAAAAATCGGAGAACGTCTCGTATATCGTCATGACTTGCTAGAGCAATTTATGCGTATTATCGGTGTGGATGAAAGTAAAATTTACAATGATGTAGAAGGAATTGAACATCATTTAAGTTGGGAAGCGATTGATCGCATTGGTGATTTAGTGCAATACTTTGAACAAGATGCAGTCCGAGTGGAAACGCTTCGCGGTGTTCAAAGAGCAAATGAAGAGAAAAGTAATTAAGGGGAACGTATGGCGTTTCCTTTTTTATTTCAATTCGAAAAGGATGGGAGAATTATGAAAGCAATTATTTTTGATTTTGATGGATTAATTGTGGACACAGAAACGATATGGTTTCACTCTTTCAGAGATGCTGTTCGTGAATACGGCGGGGAACTACCTTTAGAGGAATTTGCGAAATGCATTGGAACAACAGATGAGGTACTTTATACATATTTAAATGATCAATTAAAAGAGAAGTTTAACAAAAGTGTATTAAAAGAAAAAGTGGCAACTTTACATAAAGAGAAAATGAGAATACCAGAAGCTCGTGACGGGGTAAAAGAATATTTAGAAGAAGCGAAAGAAATGGGATTAAAAATCGCACTAGCTTCTAGTTCTTCTAGAGAATGGGTTATTCATTTTTTAGAAGAGCTACAAATTCGAGAATATTTTGAAGTAATTAAAACGAGAGAAGATGTTGAGAAGGTAAAACCAGATCCAGCTCTTTATCGAGTTGCAATAGAAGAATTAGGAATTAAGCCATCTGAAGCTGTTGTATTTGAAGACTCATTAAATGGATTGAGAGCAGCAGTTGCAGCGGGATTAACGTGCGTTGTGGTACCTAATGATGTGACACGGAATTTACCGTTTGAAAATCATCATCTTCGAATTGAAAGTATGAGAGAGAAAAGTTTAAAAGAAGTGCTTCAAAGTATAAAAAAAGACCGTATTTCCTAAAAGGAAGCACGGTCTTTCTTTTTGCTTTTTTTGCCTTCAATGACAGTTAAATGAGACTGTTTTCTTTTTCGTTTCAAAGTGGAAGAATTCCCTTTTTTACTTTTGTCATTAGAAGTATTTGACTTAAAGAAAGAATTGCCTAGGGGTGCTACATTTTGTTTCCCATGTTTGCGGTTCGATTGTTTTGCCGCACGCTTATATGAGCTTTGCGAATTTGCGGAACCACTGGAATTTGTAAACATCTTGTATAGCAAGTAAAAGATACCGACAACAAGTAACATGTACCCGATATTTCTTAATACACCCATGGGATTTGTAATAACAGATGAAACAAGGCCGAATATTGCCAATCCGATAATAAGCACAAATATAGCGAAAGTAAACGAACGACCGTTCATAAGGGACACCTCCTAAAAACATATATTGAAATTAGTATATTAACGATGAGGAAAGGAGTTGAACACCATTTTTAAATAATTATTGTTTGTTCTCTAAACGTAATAATTCTTCAAACGATGCAATTGCTACTTCCACTTGATCATCTGTTGGTTCTTTCGTTGTTAATAGTTGTAGCCATAATCCAGGATATCCAAGTACGCGTAATACGGGAATATCTCGTAATCGATTTGTAAATTGCAATACTTCAAAAGAAATACCAAGTACAACTGGAATTAATAAAATCCTGTTTATAACTCGTGCCCAAAGAGGATCTGTAGGGACTAGGAAATAAACGAACATTCCAATAATGACTGTAAATATAATAAAGCTACTGCCGCATCTATAATGGAGACGAGTTTGCTTTTGAACGTTTTCTACAGTCAGAGGAAGGTTATTCTCGTAAGCATTGATTACCTTATGCTCTGCACCGTGATACTGAAATACCCGCTTAATAAGTGGGGTTAAAGAAATAAAGTATATATAGCTCAATAATAGCATGAGCTTAATGACACTTTCGACAATGATTTGCCCAGTATGAGATGGGAAAATCGGTCTCGTTAATTCAGCTAATAGTGCAGGAACTGCTGTGAAAATGACTTTACCGAATATAAAAGATAAAACGCCAACAGCTGCAACTCCTAATACCATCGTTAATTTTGATTGTTCTTCTTTTTTATTTGCAATTTGTTCATCATCTTCTGGGTGGACGTCAAATCGTTCTGAAGCGAAGTTTAAATGCTTTGCTCCATTCGCACTTGCATCCACAATAGCGGCAATCCCTCGTAAAAATGGAATTTTTTTTAGGGTAGATAGTACTTTATTACGAACGCGTGGTAATCGATAAAATTCAATCGATTTATCTTTACGACGAACCGCTGTAACAGTATATTCTCTACCGCCAAACATAACTCCTTCTATGACCGCTTGCCCGCCATATATTTGTTTTGACTCTTCTGCCATGTTAACACCAACCTGTATTTGTTTCTCTCTTATGTAGAAAAAGAGGCAATTGTCATACTGGGTTCTGTCGTTTTGAAATAAGACAATCACCGAGTTTCCTTTATTTTATCGGCAAATACAAGTAGATGACAAGGGAAAATGTTATGAGAGTCGGACATTTCTTATTCTTTTTATAGACAAATTTCGCAGGATTTAAACATGCTTCAAAATAGTTTCGGGCATACTATTGAGCGGAGGTGTCGATGTGAGTCAAGAACAATTAGGAACAAGGAATTTTGTGCAGATTGGTTTGTTTGGTGGAATCTTTTGGGGCGGGATCTGGTATTTCCTTCATATATTTTCATTCACGGAGGCGGGACCGAATTATTTCCTTTTACCATTTGCGTTTGGAAGTTGGAAAGAGGGTGTATGGGGCAATGTGTTCGGAATAGTGTGTATGGGACTTCTTTCAATTTTGATCGCCTTTTTGTATAAAGCATTTTTTGCGAAGTTTGAAGGGATTATAGCGGGAATTATTTATGGGCTATTTTGGTGGGCACTACTGTTTTTGGGGATGGGTTTAATGGCTCCTGTTATTAAAAGTGCGCTCCATTTACCAAAAGAGACAATTGTGACGACAATATGTATTTTTATATTGTATGGTGTGTTTATAGCATATTCTGTTTCTTACGCAGTAAATAGCAATAAAGCAGAACAAGAAGGGAAAGAGAAGACGAACTATTCAAATAAGTAACTCCTATGTTAAAATATTGTATAGATATTTAATATTAAGGAGTTTTAAGGATATGAAAAAGTTACTCCTCGTAAACGGTCCTAACCTAAATCGCCTCGGTGTTCGTGAGGTAAATGTATATGGAAAGGGCACGCTAGCGACACTTGAAGCAGATATGAAGCAAGAAGCAGAAACAATGGGAGTGGAGTTAGAATGTTTCCAATCGAATCATGAAGGTGCCATTATCGACATTATTCATGAAGCGGAAGATATATATGAAGGGATCATTTTAAATCCGGGAGCATTTACGCATTATAGCTATGCGATTCGTGATGCCATTGCGAGCATTTCGATTCCTGTTATTGAAGTACATATTTCTAACATTCATCAGCGTGAATCGTTCCGTCATGAATCTGTGACGGCAGCTGTTTGTGCAGGTCAAATTGTAGGATTTGGTTTTTATGGCTATAAGTTAGCGTTATTTGCATTAATGGAGAAATTGAGGGAGGCATAAAGTAATGGAGAAAATTGAAAGATTACGAAGTGCATTTGATGAGGCTGGCATTGACGGTATTTTGTTAACAAATGAACATAGTCGTAGATATATGGCTAACTTCACAGGAACAGCAGGCGTTGTTCTTATTTCAAAAGATCGTGCTCAATTTATTACAGATTTCCGTTACGTCGAGCAGGCAAGTAAACAAGCGGTTGGATATGAGGTTGTACAGCACGCAGGATTGATCATTGATGAAGTGGCAAAGCAAGTGAAAGAGCTTGGAATTCAAAAACTTGGTTTTGAGCAAGATACTCTTACATATAGTTCTTATTCAGTGCATAAGGAAGCGATTGATGCTGAATTTATCCCGACTTCTGGACTTGTAGAAAAGTTACGCTTGATAAAGACTGATTCAGAGATTAAGATATTAAAGGAAGCTGCACAGATTGCAGATGCTGCCTTTGAGCATATTCTATCATTCATTCGCCCGGGAGTATCTGAAATTGAAGTGTCAAATGAACTTGAATTTTTCATGAGAAAACAAGGAGCAACATCTTCTTCGTTTGATATTATCGTTGCTTCAGGTCTTCGTTCGGCATTACCGCACGGCGTGGCATCTGAAAAAGTGATAGAAACAGGAGATTTCGTTACATTAGACTTCGGCGCTTATTACAAAGGATATTGTTCTGATATTACTCGTACGATTGCAGTCGGTGAACCATCTGATAAATTAAAAGAAATTTATAATATCGTTTTAGAAGCACAACTACGTGGTGTGAACGGTATTAAAGCTGGTTTAACAGGTCGCGAGGCTGATGCGCTAACGCGTGACTACATAACGGAAAAAGGATATGGTGAATACTTTGGACACTCTACTGGTCATGGAATAGGTCTTGAAATCCATGAAGCACCAGGTTTAGCGTTCCGTTCTGATACAGTACTTGAACCAGGTATGGCTGTAACAGTAGAGCCAGGTATTTATATTCCAGGTATTGGCGGCGTACGTATTGAAGATGATATCATTGTGACAAGTGAAGGTAATGAAGTAATTACGAAATCACCAAAAGAACTTATTATTTTGTAATACACAGGAGGATTTTTTTACATGATTTCAGTAAACGATTTTCGTACAGGTTTAACAATTTCAGTGGACAATGCCCTTTGGCAAGTACTTGATTTCCAACACGTAAAGCCAGGTAAAGGTGCTGCATTCGTTCGTTCTAAACTACGTAATCTTCGCACAGGTTCTGTTCAAGAGAAAACATTCCGTGCAGGTGAGAAAGTAGAAAAAGCACACATCGAAAACCGTCGTATGCAATACTTATACGCAAGCGGTGAGGCTCACGTATTTATGGATAACGGAACTTATGAGCAAATCGAACTTGGTGAAAAACAAATCGAGCGCGAGCTTAAATTCCTAAAAGAAAACATGGAAGTAGCAATTATGACTTACCAAGGCGAAGTACTTGGTGTTGAACTTCCAAACACAGTTGAATTACAAGTTACAGAAACAGAGCCTGGTATTAAAGGTGATACTGCTTCTAACGTAACAAAACCAGCTACATTAGAAACTGGTCTTGTTGTACAAGTACCAATCTTCATTAACGAAGGCGAAATGCTTATCATCAACACTGGTGAAGGTAAATACGTTTCTCGTGCATAGTAAAAAAGCACTCGTGATAATTCACGAGTGCTTTTTTTATAGGAAATAGGGTAGATAGTAAATAGCTGTTATTATAAAACTGACTAAAACAAGTGAAAGAGTACCCATAATAGATGGAGTCAAAACAATTTGAAATGGTTTTATTTCGCCAGTCTCAACGCCAGTTAATGTTTTACTTATTGCGTGATCTGTAATGTTATTTCTATGGTTACTCATAATAATTAACCACATAATTGCAAATATTGCTAAACTACCAAGGAAAAAGGTCTCTATAAATGACCAACCGACTAATAATGAAAAAAGATAAATAAGAGCTAATTCTACTACAACGGTTAAACTAATTTTCAATGCCTTCATATTTTTCCTCCTCATTTTGTAATTTCAACCAGTTTAAAAAATTTTTACGTGACACGACATGCAGAGAGCAAGGTGACTTTACTTCTTTCTCTAGTGCAGCGTGTTCGTCTGGAAACTTGTTTTCCACATGCAATGAAATATAAGGTAGTTTTTCTTGTGCTTTTAGTGAGCGGATATTATTCGTTTTAGCACCAGCAAATACGTAGGAAAGTTGTAAGTCTAAAAAGGCGATTTTAAAGATTTCTTTTTTAGCAGCCTCGTTATAGCCTTTTCCCCAGTACGGATAGCCGAGCCAACTACCAATGTGAGATTGCTTTTTTTCATTATTAATATGTTTAAGTGTGGTGAGGCCAATTATTTCATTTTCTTCATTCACAATCATTCTCGATAAGGATTTCTTTTGATGCTCTTCTTCTATTGCGAAAAGAAGAAATGTTTTCGTGTCTTCGATGTTTTCTACCGTTATTCCCAATGCATTTTTTATATGTGGATCACTTGATAGCTCGAAAATCACATTTGTATGGCATAAATCTAGTGGTAATAAAGTGACGTGTTGCATGGTTTAAACCTCTTTTAAACTAAATATACCATAATATACCATGAAATAATATGAATATTCAGATTGTAATTCGGAATTTAGAGAAAAATTATGTTTTTACTTCTGAAATAGACAACCTCTGCATATGGTTGTACAAATATATTCTTTTTTAGAATACGAAGTTAGTAACTGTTACGGGAGAAGGTGGAAGAATGAAACAGTGGCTAGCGGCAATGGAAACATCCGTGCTTGTTATGGGGGCACTTCGATTATTTTCAGGTAGTGCGGAGATATTTGCTGCTTTGCTTATGCTTTATGTGAATGATGCGAAGAAAGCGTTGTTTATAAATGGTATGTTGGCGTTTGTTGGACCTACCGTATTAATTTTAACAATGACAATTGGGATAGCGAGTGTAGCAAGTGAAATTTCTTTCTTGAAGCTCTTTTTTCTAGCGCTTGGAATTTGCTGTATTTTTATCGCATTACTGAAATAGTAAGTCGAGTATAGTGGGGAGAAGCCGATGAAAGAGGTATTAGAAGTTTTACCAAAAACGATGAAGTACTTAATTGAAGAATGTAAGCAATACGATGCTTTAGAGGAAATTCGTGTTCGAATTGGAAGGCCGCTAGAGTGTATTGCACACGGAAAGGTGTTTTTTTATGACTATATCACTACTGCAGAGGATGCTATTTACTTATTGAATAAGTTAAGTCAATTCTCAATTTATACGATGGAAGAGGAATTAAAACGTGGGTATGTGACGCTTCGCGGAGGGCATAGAATCGGGTTAGCAGGAAAAGTCATTACAGAAAAAAGCGCAGTGAAAATGATTCGTGATGTCTCTTCCTTTAATATTCGTATTGCTCGTCAAAAAATAGGGATTGCTGAACCGCTTTTGCCATATTTGTATGAAAAAAGGTGGTTAAACACGATGGTAATTGGCCCTCCCCAAACGGGAAAAACGACACTCTTAAGAGATGTAGCACGTTGCATGAGTCAAGGGGTAAGTGCTTCGGAAATTCCTTCCTGTAAAGTGGGGATCGTTGATGAACGGTCAGAAATTGCTGGTTGTGTGAAAGGGATCCCGCAATATGATTTTGGTACCCGAGTCGATGTGTTAGACGCATGTCCAAAGGCAGAAGGAATGATGATGATGATTCGTTCTATGAGTCCTGATATTTTGATCGTAGATGAAATTGGCCGTAAAGAAGATAGTGAAGCAATTATGGAGGCAGTGCATGCAGGTGTCCAGCTTTTTATAAGCGCACACGGATTTTCCTATGAGGATGTTGTGAGACGTCCATCGCTCAAGGCAGTGCTAGAGCTTGGTATATTTGATAGGTTTGTGGAGTTGTCAAAAGCGAGGGGTCCAGGAACGGTTATGCAGGTGAAAGATAAATATGGAAAACCAGTGTTATCAAATAGAAAGGCTGAGGGCGTATGGTGAAAATATTTGGTGCAGTGTTAATCGTTGCGGTCAGCACCTTTTTCGGGTTTTCGTACGCTAAAAGATACAGTGAGAGACCGAGGCAACTTAGGTTATTAAAATCAGCACTTCAATCATTAGAGGCAGAAATTATGTATGGACACACACCTTTATCTGAGGCTGCCGAGCGATTAGTTAAACAAATGCCAAAGCCATTAAATTGGATATTTCAAAGTTTCGCTAAAAAACTAGAAAGTGGAGAACAAACAGTAAGGGAAGCTTGGATAGATAGTTTGAAAGAGAATTGGAAGTTGACGGCTTTTCAACAAACCGAGTATGAAATACTGCAGCAATTTGGTGAAACGCTAGGGCAACATGATCGTGAATCACAACAAAAACATATTCGCTTATGTATTACACATTTGGAGAGAGAAGAAGAGGAAGCGAAAGCTTTACAACTGCAATACGAAAAAATGATTAAGAGCTTAGGGGTACTAGCAGGGCTACTTATTGTAATTTTACTGCTATAGGGGGGAGAAAGGCGATGTCCATTGATGTTGGATTAATATTTCAAATCGCCGGAATCGGCATTGTTTTAGCTTTCATTCATACTGTACTAAAAGAATTGAAGCGTGAGGATATTGCAAATTGGGTTATCCTTGTCGGTTTTGTCGTCATTTTATTTCATGTTGCATTTTTAATTAATACGCTATTCGACAAGATTAAAAGTGTCTTTCTCTTCCAGTAAAGGAGGCGGTTCGAATCGAAATTATACAAATTGTCGGATTAGGCCTCGTTGCTACGTTTTTAGCTGCTGTTTTGAACCAGCATAAATCTAGTATTACATCTTTATTTATTGTGTTCGTAGGTAGCGTGATGTTTCTTATTTTAATCGATCAAATTCATTCTATTTTACAAATGATTGAGAGAGTTGCGAGTGAAGCGAAAGTTAGTAACGTCTACGTGGAAACGTTACTAAAGATTATTGGAATTGCTTATATTGCCGAGTTTGGAGCTCAAATTACAAAAGATGCTGGTCAAGGTGCCATCGCTTCGAAAATTGAACTTGCTGGGAAAATCTTAATTCTCGTTATGGCAATTCCTATTTTGACGGTTGTAATTGAAACTATTCTCGGATTTTTACCGACGGGATAAGGGGGAGTGAATGTTGAGGAGGTTTGGAGCTAAGCTGCTATTTGCTTGCTTCCTTTTCTTTTCTTTACCAGTTGTTGTACAAGCTTCTCCTGTAGAAACAAACGTCGTTGATCAACAATTGGATAAGCTCGGAATTGAAGATGTGAAGCAATTTTGGGACGGGCTTGTTACAAAATATGGAGGCTATTTGCCAGAGAGTCAAAAAGGGAGTTTTATGGAGTTTGTAAAGGGAGAAAAAGAATTCTCTCTAAAAGAGTGGATGATAGGGTTATTAAAATATTTATTTCATGAGCTTGCAGCTAATGGAAAACTGCTTGGCACACTCATTATGCTCACAATCTTTAGTGCATTGTTGCAATCACTGCAATCCGCTTTTTCAAAAAGTAGTGTAAGTAAAATTGCTGATGCTGTTGTATATATGGTACTTATTATTTTTGCTTTAAATAGTTTTTATGTCGTTATGACATATGCAAGAGAAACGATACAAACAATGGTAGATTTCATATTAGCGCTATTGCCAATTTTATTGGCGCTTATAGCGACTGGTGGCGGGGTTGTATCTGTATCTTTCTTTCATCCGATTATCATTTTCTTAATGAATACAAGCGGGCTTCTTATGAATTATATCGTTCTACCGCTTTTATTACTGGCAACGATATTAAGTATTGTAAGTACAATGAGTGATCAATATAAAGTGACGAAATTGTCCAAGCTTCTGCAAAACGTTAGCGTTGGGATTGTCGGTATCTTTTTAACGATTTTTTTAGGGGTATTATCTGTACAAGGAACAGCAACAGCCGTTGCTGATGGAATAGCTGTGAAAACTGCTAAATTTGTAACAGGGAACTTCATTCCAGTAGTCGGAAGGATGTTTACAGAAGCGGCAGATACTGTTATTAGCGCATCAGGATTATTGAAAAACACAGTCGGAATTATTGGGCTCGTCATTTTATGTTTAATTGTTGCTTTTCCAGCGATTCAAATTTTCTGTATCGCATTTATTTATAAATTCGCAGCAGCAGTATTGCAACCGGTTGGCGGCGGAGCAATTATTCAATGCTTAGACATTATTGGACGAAGCATCATTTACGTATTTGCTTGCTTAGCTATCGTATCATTTATGTTCTTTTTAAGTATTACAATTATTATTGCTGCGGGGAATATTACACTTATGATGCGGTAGGAGGTGAAGAGTATGCAATTTGTTACAGAGTGGATCAGAAATATTATCGTTTTTTTGCTCTTAGCGACAATGCTTCATCTTATTCTTCCAAATTCGAATTTGCAAAAATACGTTAAATTCGTTGTAAGTCTTTTGTTAGTCGTATTAATTTTAACACCTCTTTTTAAACTATTGCAGACAGATGTAAATGAAGTAATTGCAAATTTTAATGAAGAAAAGTACGTAGCAGAAGGATCTGTAAAAAATTCAATAGATTCGAAGAAAAAAGAAATACAAGCTCTAACACGTGCATATAGTTTAGAAGAGATGGCTACCAAAATGAAAAAAGAAGTAGGGAAAGAGTTTGAGAAACAGTATGGTATGTCAGTCTCTGAAATACAAATAGTCGCAGCGGAAAGCACAGCGGAAGTAAAGTCAGCGAAAGATATTCAATCTGTTGTTGTGACGTTAAAAGAAAAAGAACGTAGTAAAAATGATGCAATCGAAACAGTAAAACCAGTTGAAATTAACACGAAAGAACCACCGAAAAAAGTAGAGGAAACGAATGTAGAAATGAAAGACTTCTTTTCAAGCAGGTGGCAACTAGAGAATAAACAAATCCAAGTTCAAATGGAAGGGAGGACAGGTAGAGTAAATGGACAATAAAGATAAAAATTCGAAGTTCTCATTTTTTCGAAACTTATTGAATGGAGATGAAAAAGAAAGTAATGAGAAGGGAAGAAAGGTAACACCTAAGTTCTTACTTGTCCTACTCATACTTGGAATGTTGCTTATGTTTTCTAGTAGTTTTTTTTCAAGTAAAAAAGAAGAAGTACCTGTATTTAAAGAACAAAAAACTCAAAACCAGGAAAAAGATGTACCAACTTTTGGACAAAAAAATAATGATAATATGTCAAATGTAGAAAAATATGAAAAAGCGTATGAACAAGAATTAAAAACTGCTTTAGAAGAAATAGCAGGAGTAAAAGACGTAACGATTAAAGTGAATTTGGATTCATCTGAAGAAAAAATTTTAGAAAAAAATACAGTGAAACGCTCACAAACAACAGGTGAAACAGATAAAACAGGCGGTAAGAGAGAAGTAGAGGACGAGTCTCTTGATGAAAAGACTGTCATTATACGTGAAGGGGATAAAGAAACTCCTGTTGTTTTACGAACAGAGAAGCCGAAAGTACGTGGTGTTCTTGTCGTAGCAAAGGGAGTGGATAATATACAAGTTAAAGCAATGGTAAAAGAAGCTGTGATAAGGCTGCTAGATGTACCGGCCCATCGCGTTTCAGTTTCACCGAAAAATTGATAGGGAGGAAATAAAGTGTTAAAAAAACAAACAGTTTGGCTATTAACGATGTTAAGTTTAGTTGTTGTACTATCTGTGTATTACGTGACAACTCCTGACAAAATGAATACAGCATCGCCAGCAACAGGTGAAAAGATTGGACAAGAAAAACAAGGTACTGATAAAGCAGTAACAAACGAAGCGCCTAAAGAAACTCCGAAAAAAGAAAATACAAGCAAAGAAACAACAAATAAAGAAACAGACAAAAAAGAAAATGCAAAAAAAGAAACAAGTAAAAAAGAGGGCAATGTATCAGTTCAATCAAGTGATGAGAATTTCACAGCTTTACGTATGCAAATGGAAGATCAGCGTAGTGAAGAGAAAGCAAAATTACAAGAAGTGATGAATTCTTCGAAATCTTCAGCGACAGAAAAGAGTAAAGCGAAAGATAACTTTGATGCAATCACTACAATGGAAACGAAGCAAGAATTACTTGAGACAGTAATTAAATCTCAAGGAGGATATCCAGATGCTCTTGTAAGAGCTGATGGTACTGATATTAGAGTAACGGTTAAAGCGGCAAAACATTCACAGAAAGAAGCAAATAAAATTATTCAACTTGTAAGAAGTGAAGGCGGATCAAAAGATGTAGGTGTGAAATTTGATCCACCAGCGAAATAAGTGAAACTTTAATCCGTAGGGATTTCCCTGCGGATTATTATCTTTTACTAAGCAAAGGGTATGCAAATAGTAAAAAGAGTATGTAAGTACGTGTGAATAGAAAAAAGCTATCATTTTCGATAGCTTTTTTCTATTTCGTCTTTGTAATTATTTTTACTATGTTCAACTCGGAACGGAGAAATATGTTGTGAGTAAAAGATTAGTGGTTCATGGTACTGATGATTACTTTTTCCGGATTTGACGTGGATGAAAAGAACGCATGCCCAAACGATTACAGCAGGTAAAAAGAGAATGAGCCATATCATATTTCCACACCTCGACACAATATATTTTCTACACTTTGAACATACTATTCTTATATGAAGGAATGATGAACGGCGTGTAAACAAAAAAATAATATTTGGTAAAAATATGTTATTGACTATAGGTGTGGTGAAGAGTGGAGAGGGAATGGCATGTTTGCTGTGTAACGTTTTGAAAAAGTAGTGAATGTTTTTTTAGAAGTGGTCTTGCCAATTTCATGTGAAACTTGGTATTATTACTAGGTATTAAATTTTTTATTGGAATAATATTTTTACAGGAATTTCGATTTATTATAAAGAAATATAAATTGGAATGTTTAAAAAATTTATCGTAAGATGGAAATAGTAAATATTTCTATTAGTTAATGAAATATATTTTCTAATAGAGTACATCGTATTTTTACAGTCAATCTAGTTTTCGTGACGAGAATCTGTAAAAACGGGACAAACAAGAGTATGGGAGTGGATTTTACATGTTTAAAATTCAAGAAGTTCGCGAATTAATTAAATTAATTGATAGCTCTAATATTGATGAATTTGAATACAAAAAAGACGGTACAACAATCAAAATGAAAAAGCGTGGTAATGAAGTTGTTGCTGTGCAAGCACCTGCAGCAAAACAAGCTATGCAACCAGTAGCGCCTGTTGAAGTTGAAACGAAAGTAGCAGCAGCACAAGCAGAAGCACCAAAACAAGAAGAGAAGAAGGCTGTTCAAAATGAAAACCTACATAAAATCACATCACCGATGGTAGGTACATTCTATTCTTCTTCTTCGCCTGATACCCCTCCATATGTAAGTGTTGGGGATAGAGTATCGAAAGATTCTATCGTATGTATTGTCGAGGCTATGAAGTTATTTAACGAAATTGATGCTGATGTAGAGGGCGAAATTGTTGAAATTCTTGTTAATAACGGACAACTTGTTGAGTATGGACAACCGCTATTTCTTGTAAAAGCGTAATAAGGGAGTCTTTGTGATGATAAAAAAAGTATTAATAGCCAATCGTGGGGAAATTGCTGTACGAATTATTCGTGCTTGTAAAGAAATGGATATTGAAACAGTTGCAATTTATTCAGAAGCAGATAAAGAGTCACTTCACGTACAGATTGCAGACGAGGCGTATTGTGTAGGACCAACGATTTCGAAAGAAAGCTATTTAAATTTGACAAACATTATTAGCGTTGCGAAGTTAACAGGCTGCGATGCTATTCATCCGGGATACGGATTTTTAGCAGAGAATGCAGATTTCGCAGAGTTATGCCGTGAATGTAACTTGATTTTTATCGGTCCAAGTCCAGAAGCTATTTCAAAGATGGGCACAAAAGACGTTGCTCGTGATACAATGAAAGAAGCAGGGGTTCCGATTGTACCAGGTTCACAAGGGATTATTAAAAATACCGAAGAAGCGATCGAGCTTGCTAATCAAATTGGATATCCAGTTATTATTAAAGCGACTGCAGGTGGCGGCGGAAAAGGTATTCGTGTTGCACGCCATGAAGAAGAGCTTATAAAAGGAATTCAAATTACACAGCAAGAAGCTAGTACCGCTTTTGGGAACCCTGGTGTATACTTAGAAAAGTACGTTGAAGATTTCCGCCATGTTGAGATTCAAATAATGGCAGATACACACGGAAATGCCATTCATTTAGGAGAGCGTGATTGTACAATTCAGCGCCGTTTGCAAAAACTATTAGAAGAAAGTCCATCACCTGCACTTGATGAAGATATTCGCAAGCAGATGGGTGAAGCGGCAGTTAAAGCGGCGGTAGCGGTTGATTATACAGGTGCTGGTACGGTTGAGTTTATTTATGAATATAAAACGAAAACCTTTTATTTCATGGAGATGAATACGAGAATTCAGGTTGAGCATCCGGTTACTGAAATGGTAACGGGAATGGACTTAATTAAAGAGCAAATTCTTGTTGCTTCAGGAGAAAAGTTATCGTTACAGCAAGAAGAAGTACAATTTAATGGTTGGGCAATTGAATGTCGAATTAATGCGGAAAACCCTGCCAAAAAATTTATGCCATCTCCAGGTAAAGTAGAAATGTATTTACCACCAGGAGGATTTGGTATTCGCGTCGATTCAGCTGTATATCCGGGATATTCAATCCCACCTTTCTATGATTCGATGGTTGCTAAATTAATTGTTCACGGAAAAACACGTGAAGAGGCAATTGCAAAAATGAAGCGCGCACTTAGTGAATTTGTCATTGAAGGCGTACATACAACAATCCCGTTCCATTTGCAATTGCTAGATCATCCTGATTTTGTAAAAGGTGAGTTTAATACGAAATTTTTGGAAGAGCATGAACTTGTGACGCAGTGATACATTAAAGGAGGTTTTTTTCATGGCTGAACATATGTTAGATATGGGTCAAGATACAACTCTTGGTAAAGTAGAAATTGCACCAGAAGTAATTGAAGTAATTGCAGGTATTGCAGCTGCAGAAGTAGAAGGTGTAGCGGCAATGCGCGGTAATTTTGCTACAGATGTTGTTGAGAAGTTAGGTAAGAAAAATCATGGTAAAGGTGTAAAGGTTGAATTAGCAAACGAAGATATTATCGTTGACCTTTATGTTGTAATGTATTTTGGTGTAGCAATTCCAGTTGTTGCACAAAAGATTCAAGACAATATTCGCCAAGCACTCTTTACAATGACAGGACTTGAGCCAAAAGAAGTGAATGTTCACATCGTTGGCGTAACATTCGAAACACAAAAAACAGAAATCGAACCAGTGTAAGAATGAAAAGGTGCCTAGTAACATAGGCATCTTTTTTATCGTTTCATTTCTTCACAAATTACAACCCTCTAATTATTATACTATTTCAAAAAATAAGAAATAAACAAGAAAATGTTTCGTTTTTCCAAAAAACGTACATTGTGATAAGATATGGAACTTGAAGTTAATCTTTTTATTATTTTTCAGCCTTGTAACCCGTGTGTGAAACGATAAATTGTGTTATTATCATTGTATTATAAGGTTGGAAAATCAATGAAAACTGTAAGAGTAAGTGAATTGACGGCTTATAAATTATAATAATATAACAAAGTATAAGGAAAGACTTGAAGCATAAAGGAGAGTTACAATGAAACGTAGGACGGCTAGAGAAAGAGCAATGCAAGCATTATACCAAATGGATATTACAGGTGAATTAGAACCGAAAGTAGCAGTGGAAAACACGCTAGATGAAGGCGAAGAAACAAATGAGTTTCTAGAGTCACTTGTAGTAGGTTTTGTAGAAAATAAAGAAGCAATCGATGAAGCGATTCGTCAAAATTTAAAAAAGTGGAAGCTTGAGCGTATTAGTATTGTTGATCGCAGTATTTTACGTGTAGCTGTGTATGAAATGAAATACATGGAAGAAATTCCACACAACGTAACAATTAACGAAGCAATTGAAATTGCTAAAACATTTGGGGATGAGGAATCTCGTCGTTTTATTAACGGCGTTTTATCTAATATAAAAGATACACTGTAAATTCTTTAAGGGGGAATCTTAAAATGGTAGCAGTAATCATCAAAGGAAATGAAGTTGCGGAGAAAAAACGAGCACAATTAACAGAAGAAGTTGTGAAGTTGAAAGAGCAAGGTATTGTACCAGGATTAGCAGTTATTTTAGTTGGAGAAGATCCAGCATCTCGTTCTTATGTGAAAGGAAAAGAAAAAGGCTGTGAACAAGTAGGGATTTACTCAGAGCTAATTGAACTTCCTGAAACAATTACTGAGGAACGTTTGCTTGCTGAAATCGATCGCTTAAATGGCGATGACCGTATTAATGGCATATTAGTGCAATTACCTTTACCAAAACATATTGAAGAAAAAGCTATCATTGAAAGAATTTCACCAGAAAAGGATGTAGACGGATTTCACCCAATCAGCGTGGGACGTATGATGACGGGACAAGATACATTCCTTCCATGTACACCGCATGGTATTGTAGAATTAGTAAAAGAAACAAATCTTGATATTTCTGGAAAACATGTAGTAGTAATTGGAAGAAGTAATATTGTCGGTAAACCAGTGGGGCAATTGTTTTTAAATGAAAATGCCACTGTCACATATTGTCATTCTAAGACGCAAAATATGAAAGAGTTATCGAAGTTAGCTGATATTTTAATCGTAGCTGTTGGACGACCTAAAATGATAACAGCGGATTATATTAAAGAAGGGGCGGTTGTAATTGACGTTGGTGTTAACCGTTTAGAAACAGGAAAACTTTGTGGTGATGTTGACTTTGACAACGTGTTAGATGTTGCGGGTTACATTACACCTGTGCCAAAGGGTGTTGGTCCAATGACAATCACAATGCTTCTTCATAATACTGTTGAATCTGCCAAACGTGCAGGTGTCGTTTGTAAATAATTTGAGTCGGCTATGAGGAGAGAGAAATGGAGAAGCAATATTTAACCGTTACAGCGTTAACACGCTATATAAAAACAAAAATAGAATATGATCCGCATTTGCAGTCTGTTTGGTTAAAAGGTGAAATTTCCAACTTTAAAAATCATAGCCGTGGCCACATGTATTTTACATTGAAAGATGAAAATGCAAGAATCGCAGCGGTTATGTTTGCGGGCCATAATCGTAATATTAAATTCAAACCGGAAAATGGGATGAAGGTACTCGTGAAAGGGAAAATCTCTGTTTACGAGGCGAGTGGTTCTTATCAAATTTATATTCAAGACATGCAGCCTGACGGAGTCGGAAATTTACATTTAGCGTACGAACAGTTAAAAGTTCGTTTAGAAGAAGAAGGACTTTTTTCTCAAGTTTATAAAAAAGCGATTCCTCCTTACGCTAAAACAATAGGTGTGATTACGTCGCCAACAGGAGCAGCGATTCGTGATATTATAACAACGATTAAACGTCGTTATCCAATTGGGAATGTTATTGTATTTCCGGTACTTGTACAAGGGGAGTCAGCGGCTCCCTCGATTGTACAAGCGATTCGTACAGCGAATGAAATGGGAGAGATAGATGTACTAATCGTTGGTCGTGGTGGAGGTTCTATTGAGGAATTATGGGCTTTCAATGAGGAAATGGTTGCAAGAGCAATCTTTAAGAGTGAAATCCCTATTATTTCGGCAGTAGGCCATGAAACGGATTTTACAATCGCAGATTTTGTTGCGGATTTACGCGCGCCAACACCGACCGCAGCAGCTGAGCTGGCAGCACCTAACATTATAGAGTTACAAGAAAAGGTATTACAAAGAACTCTGAGATTGCAAAGGGCAATGAGAGAGTTAGTACATAAAAAAGAAGAAAAACTACAAGTGTTGCAAAAATCGTATGCGTTCCGTTATCCAAGACAAGTATATGAGCAAAAGGAAGAGCAATTAGATAGAGCGCTAGAACAGCTTGTTTTAGCGAAAGAGCGCTATATTGATAAAAAGGTGAATCAGTTAAAGCAACTTTCATTTTATTTAGAGAAGCACCACCCATCTCAAAAAATTATGCAAACGAAGGTAGCTGTGGAAACGTTGCAAAAGCAATTACAACGTGAAATGCAAACGTTACTTCAAACGAAAGAATTTGCCTTTGTAAGAGCTGCTCAAAAACTTGAAGCGTTAAGTCCGCTTAAAGTAATGATGAGAGGGTACGGGCTTGTATATGATGAAGAGAAGCAAGTGTTAAAAAGTGTGAAAGATGTAAGCCTTGGAGATGCTGTTTCAGTTCAATTACAAGATGGAATACTAGATTGTAGCGTATCAGGCATAGAGGAGCGTGAATTGAATGATGGAAAATAAATTAAGCTTTGAAGAGGCAATTTCGCAACTTGAGCATCTTGTTTCTAAGCTAGAACAAGGTGACGTACCTTTAGAAGAAGCGATTTCTTATTTTAAAGAAGGTATGGAATTATCTAAGCTTTGTGATGAGAAGCTGAAGAATGTACAAGAACAAATGGCAGTTATTCTTGGGGAAGATGGAGAGCTTGAACCGTTTACTGCTTTAGGAGATGAAGCATAGTGACGATTGCTTTTGATACTTTTTTGAAAGAAAGTAAAACTTTCGTAGAAGAAAAACTTGTAAGCTATGCAAATGGATTACAATGTCCAAATGTACTTCGTGAAGCGATGGCATATTCTTTGGAAGCGGGTGGAAAACGTCTCCGCCCGTTACTTTTGTTTGCAACATTACAAGCGTTTGGGAAAGAAAGAAATCTTGGAGTAGGTGCAGCTTGTGCTCTTGAAATGATTCATACATATTCGTTAGTTCATGATGATTTACCTTGTATGGATGATGATGATTTAAGAAGAGGAAAGCCCACAAATCACAAGGTATTTGGTGAAGCGATGGCAGTTTTAGCAGGAGATGGCTTATTGACATACGCTTTTCAAGTTATTATGGCATATGAGCAAAAAGAAATTTCTGCTGAAAAAAAAGTAAGACTTGTACTTGAACTCGCAAAAGCAGCAGGACCAGAAGGAATGGTTGGCGGACAAGTGGCAGATATGGAAGCGGAAGGGAAACGCCTTACGATTGATGAATTGGAGTACATCCATAAACATAAGACCGGAAAACTACTTGAATTTGCTGTACTTGCGGGTGCGATACTTTCTGATGCGACAGAAGAGCAAGAAGAAAAGTTGCTTACGTTTGCCAAATATATCGGTCTAGCTTTCCAAATTCGAGATGATATTTTAGATGTCGAAGGAACTGAAGAAGAGATTGGAAAACCGATTGGTAGCGATCTTTCTAATGAAAAGAGCACATATACGACGTTGTTTACTGTAGATAGAGCAAAGGATATTTTAGAAGAAACAATTGCAGAAGCAAAAGGTGCGATTAGCTCCTTGCAATTACAAGATGAATATTTACTCTCTATTTGCGATTTGATTGCAAAACGTAATAACTAATATAACAGCGTTTTCATTTGTTGAGTCATTCATCATTTTATGATATAAATGTAGGAAAAGGTTTTTCTTTTCTTGTTATTGGCAAAAATATATGTAGATTACATTGCCGTTATCACTTCGTGTTAGCGGCTATTTTTTTCATCGCCTGAAGAAATATGGTTTATAATAGGATTAAGGCGCAATAGACTGGTTAATAGCGGGACAAGACGAAAAATAGAAAAGAGAATTTCTTGTTTTGTGTAAATGTTTTTTATAATATTTGACATGTTGACAGATTATGAAATGAAAGTGAGTGATCCATGTGGATCTAACGCAAATTCAAAACCCTAGTTTTTTGAAAGATATGTCTATCAGTGAACTAGAGGGATTGAGTGAGGATATTCGTAAGTTTTTAATTGAAGAGCTCTCTCAAACAGGTGGACATATTGCACCTAATTTAGGTGTAGTAGAACTCACAATTGCTCTGCACAAATTATTTGATAGCCCGCAAGATAAATTTTTATGGGATGTAGGACATCAATCCTATGTACATAAAATTTTAACTGGACGCGCGAAAGAGTTTGGTACATTAAGGCAATATCAAGGTCTATGTGGTTTCCCGAAACGTTGTGAGAGTGAGCACGATGTATGGGAAACTGGTCATAGTTCGACTTCGTTATCGGCTGCAATGGGAATGGCTCTGGCACGTGATTTAAAGAAAACGAAAGAATATGTTATACCAATTATTGGAGATGGTGCTTTAACAGGCGGAATGGCTTTAGAGGCATTGAACCATATTGGACATGAAAAAACAGACATGATTGTTATTTTGAATGATAATGAAATGTCAATTGCACCAAACGTTGGTGCGCTTCATAATGTGCTCGGTCGTTTACGTACCGCAGGAAAATATCACTGGGTAAAAGATGAATTAGAGTATATATTAAAGAAAATCCCAGCAGTTGGCGGGAAAGTGGCTGCGACAGCAGAGAAAATAAAAGATAGTCTTAAATATTTACTAGTATCCGGTGTCTTTTTCGAAGAGTTAGGCTTTACATATTTAGGTCCAGTCGATGGACATGATTATGAAAAGTTATTCGAAACGTTGCAATATGCAAAGAAAACAAAAGGCCCAGTACTCGTTCACGTTATTACGAAAAAAGGAAAAGGTTATAAACCGGCTGAGAGTGACGTTATTGGAACTTGGCATGGAACAGGACCTTATAAAATTGAATCAGGTGACTTCGTTAAGCCGAAAGAAGTTGCACCAGCATGGAGTGCTGTTGTTAGTGAAACAGTACTTAAGCTAGCGAGAGCAGATGAGCGTATCGTAGCAATTACACCTGCAATGCCTGTTGGATCAAAACTTGAGAAATTCCAAAAAGAATTCCCAGATCGTATGATTGATGTAGGTATTGCAGAACAGCATGCTACAACAATGGCAGCAGGTATGGCAACGCAAGGAATGAAGCCATTCTTAGCGATTTATTCAACATTTTTACAAAGAGCATATGACCAAGTTGTTCATGATATATGCCGCCAAAATTTAAATGTTTTCATCGGAATAGATCGTTCGGGATTAGTAGGAGCAGATGGTGAAACGCATCAAGGCGTATTTGATATCTCATTCTTACGTCACTTGCCGAATATGGTGCTTATGATGCCGAAAGATGAAAATGAAGGGCAACATTTAGTTTATACGGCGATGCAATATGAAGATGGACCAATCGCATTGCGTTATGCGCGCGGTAATGGACTTGGCGTTCATATGGATGAAGAATTAAAGGCGATTCCAATCGGTACGTGGGAGACGTTAAAAGAGGGTACACAAGCAGCTATTTTAACGTTTGGTACGACAATACCAATGGCAATGGAAGCAGCTGAGCGTCTTGAAAAAGCTGGGGTTTCAGTGAAAGTAGTGAATGCTCGCTTTATTAAACCAATGGATGAAGCATATTTACATGATCTTCTAGGAAAGAATATACCGATTTTAACGATTGAAGAAGCTTGTTTAATCGGTGGTTTTGGAACAGGAGTAGTTGAATTTGCATCTGAAAATGGTTACCATAGTGCATTAGTTGAACGAATGGGTATTCCAGATCGCTTCATAGAGCACGGGAGTGTAACAAAATTATTAGAAGAAATTGGTTTAACGACAGATGCTGTTGTAGACCGTATTCATACAATGATTCCATCAAAACAAAAAAGGGCGTAACAAATGAGCGTAAAAAAAGAAAGAGTAGATGTACTATTAGTAGAGCGAGGACTTATAGAAACGCGTGAGAAAGCAAAGCGCGCCATTATGGCCGGACTCGTATATGCGAATGAGATGAGACTTGATAAGCCAGGAGAGAAAATCTCGCAAGATACTGAGATTACGGTGAAGGGACAAGTTATGCCGTATGTAAGTCGTGGTGGTTATAAACTTGAAAAGGCATTAGAGACATTTCATCTTGATTTACAAGATAAAGTTATGATAGATATTGGTTCATCAACTGGTGGCTTTACAGATTGCGCGCTTCAAAATGGAGCGAAATTATCTTATGCATTAGATGTAGGATACAATCAACTAGCGTGGAAATTACGTCAAGATGAGCGTGTTGTTGTAATGGAACGAACAAACTTCCGTTACGTGACACCAGCAGACTTAGAACGTGGTTTACCTCAATTTGCAAGTATTGATGTTTCATTTATATCATTAAAGCTTATACTGCCAGTTTTAAAAACAATGCTTATGCCTAACGGAGATGTAGCAGCGTTAATTAAACCGCAGTTTGAAGCTGGAAGAGAGCAAGTTGGGAAAAAAGGTATCGTTCGCGATAGAAAAGTACATGAAGCTGTTGTAGAAATGATTGTCGAGTTTGCTTTAAAAGAAGGCTATGATGTGGAAGGTTTAACATTCTCACCAATTACGGGTGGGGATGGTAATATTGAATTTTTAATTCATCTGAAATGGCATGGTGAACGTGAGAATGGCGAAAATCATTCTCCGATTTCTATAGAGCAAGTTGTTACAGAAGCGCATGAAGTTCTAAAACAAAAAGGGAAAGGGGAATAACATATGTTGTTCCTCTTTTTGCTGTAATTGTATAATGATTGTAAAAACAATTGTGTACAAGAAACGAATTATAAGTTAACATAAATAAGTGAAGTATACCAATGTTTAAACTATGGTAAGAGATAGTGTGAGGTGCAAATGTATGAATAAAGGTCAGCGCCATATTAAAATCAGGGAAATTATTGCAAACAAAGAAATTGAAACACAAGATGAATTAGTTGATATTTTACGTAATGAGGGATTTAATGTAACGCAAGCAACAGTATCGCGCGATATTAAAGAACTGCACTTAGTGAAGGTGCCATTACATGATGGGCGCTATAAATATAGCTTGCCAGCAGATCAACGATTTAACCCGTTACAAAAATTAAAACGAAATCTAGTGGATTCATTTGTAAAATTAGACACGGCAGGACATATGCTTGTGTTAAAAACATTGCCTGGTAACGCTCATTCACTTGGAGCACTTATTGATCATTTAGAGTGGGATGAGATCATCGGAACCATCTGTGGTGATGATACTTGCTTAATTATTTGCCGTACACCTGACGATACAGGTGTTGTCTCTGATCGTTTCTTAAATATGTTGTAACAAAAAATCTTGTTTGCTTTCCATCGTAAAGTGGAAAGTGAACAAGATATTTTTATTGGTTAAAAATATGAATTTTCAATTGTAATATAATATTTTGTTTGCATAAAGTTAGAAAATAGATGGATTGACCCGTAAAACAAATGTTTGGTACAATGAAGCGGGTTAGAAGAGTATATACATACAAATATATAGCATGATTATTTGAATGAAGAACTGAGAAAATCCTTTAGTAAGGGATTATTTTATAACGAGGTGAATGGGGCATTGTTATCGGAATTATCGATTAGAAACTTTGCTATTATTGAAGCATTAAATATTTCTTTTCAAAAAGGTTTAACGGTTTTAAGCGGTGAAACAGGGGCCGGAAAATCGATTATTATTGATGCAATTAGTTTACTTGTAGGTGGCCGTGGGTCAGCAGAATTTGTTCGATATGGAACAGAAAAGGCTGAGATTGAAGGGCTATTTTATGTTGAAGATGAGAAGCATCCATGTATTGAAAAGGCAGAAGAGTTAGATATAGAAATAGAAGATGGCATGATTATTTTAAAGCGTGATATTGCTGCGAACGGGAAGAGTGTATGTCGTGTAAATGGGAAGCTTGTTACACTTAGCATATTAAAAGAAATTGGGAAAACACTTGTTGATATTCATGGACAGCACGAAACGCAAGATTTAATGAATGAAGAACGACATCTGTTTATGCTTGATCACTTTGATGGGGATCGAATCGTTAAACAATTAGACATATATCAAAACGTATACGCTGACTATGAAAAATTAAAAAAACAATTGAAATCGTTAAGTGAAAATGAGCAACAAATGGCACATCGCTTAGATTTAATTCAATTTCAGCATGAAGAAATTCGCAAGGCGGATTTAAAGATGGATGAAGAAAATGAATTAACTGAGGAACGATTGCAAATTTCTAATTTTGAAAAGATTTATAAAGCGTTAGGTGATGCATATCGTTCGTTAAGTGCCGACGGACAAGGGTTAGATAATGTAAGAAGTGCAATGGGGCAAATGGAAAGTATTACACATTTAGATGAAGTGTATCAGGAAAATCATGATTCAATTGCAAATAGCTATTACTTATTAGAAGAGGTTGCCTATCAACTGAGAGAAAAGCTCGATATGATGGAATATGATCCAAATCGTTTAGATGAAATCGAAACACGTTTGAATGAAATTCGTATGCTAAAGAGAAAATATGGAAATACTGTAGAAGAGATTTTAGCGTATGCTGATAAAATTGAACAGGAAATTTTTACGATTGAAAATAAAGACGTTCATATTGAAACGACGAAGAAACAGTTGAAGGAATTAGAAAGTGTTATTCTGAAAGAAGCAACGTTGTTAAGTAATATGCGTCATGAACTTGCAGAACACCTTACAAATGCAATTCATCAGGAATTAAAAGAATTATATATGGAAAAAACGAAATTTGAAGTGAGAATTATGAAGAGAGAAGGAAATGCAGAAGAGCCCCTTGTGGAAGGTGCGCCGGTAAGACTTACGGCGGATGGTTACGATCATGTGGAATTTTATATTTCAACGAACCCAGGAGAGCCGCTAAAACCACTTTCAAAGGTTGCTTCTGGCGGAGAGTTATCTCGTATCATTTTAGCTTTAAAAAGCATTTTTTCTAAGCATCAAGGAGTTGCATCTGTTATTTTTGATGAAGTGGATACGGGTGTAAGTGGCCGGGTCGCGCAGGCTATTGCGGAAAAAATTTATCGAGTATCAGTAAACTCGCAAGTACTTTGTATTACGCACTTACCTCAAGTAGCTTCAATGGCAGATTCACATTTATTTATTCGAAAACAAGTAGCGAATGATCGGACAATTACATCAGTTACTGTTTTAACTATGGAGGATAAAGTAACAGAAATAGCTCGAATGATTTCTGGTGTGGAAATCACAGATTTAACGACGGAGCATGCGAAAGAATTACTTACGCAAGCACATCATTTTAAACAGACAGCAGAGGCTATCCAGTAATGGATAGCTTTTTTTCTCAAATGACGATTTCTTAATTCTTCCGGTTATAAATAAAGCACTGCAAGGAGAGATTAAAAAGTGAAGCCAAGAGGCTGAATGTGGGGTAGGAGCGAGGAGAGTGAACAAGTTGAAATTAGAAAAATTTCGAAAAATAATAGGTCTTTGTCTCCTTGTTTCTTTAGTTTTTATTGGATGTTTTAAACCGCTTCGAACGTTTATTTCATCACCGAAACAACTTGTTGTTTTTGAAGGACAACAATCAGAAATATCATCATTACCAGTTTTCAAAGCTTCATCCACAAATCGTCATGTATTTACAGTGAGTTCGAATGAACAAAAACAAGGACTTATGGTAAATTCTCATCAAAATGGTGAAGCTGATATGGTATTTCAGCTTGCTGGTTTTCCAGTGAAAAAAGTAAATGTGAAAGTGTTAAAAGATTTTAAAGTGATTCCAGGTGGACAATCAATTGGTGTGAAATTAAATACAAAAGGTGTACTTGTTGTAGGCCATCATTTAATTCAAACTGAAAAAGGTAAAATATCTCCTGGTGAAATAGCAGGTGTACAAATTGGAGATATGATTACTGAAATTAATGGTAAAACAATTGAAAGAATGAGTGATGTAGCACCGTTTATTCATAATAGTGGAGAAACAGGTGAACCGCTTAATCTTGTATTGTTAAGAGATGGAAAATATATTCGTACGAAGCTAACTCCACAAAAAGACAACGGTGAATCGTCTTATCGAATTGGCTTGTATATCCGTGATTCGGCAGCTGGAATTGGAACGATGACATTTGTTCATCCAGATTCTATGAAATATGGGGCACTTGGTCATGTTATTTCTGATAATGATACGAAAAAGCCGATTCAAGTCGAAGATGGACAAATTATGCGCTCGACAGTTACATCAATTGAAAGAGGTAGTCATGGGAATCCAGGGGAGAAATTAGCAAGATTCTCACCAGACCGTGAAGTGATTGGCAATATTACAATTAATAGTCCATATGGTATTTTTGGAAAATTAAATACGAATATGAAAAACGGTATAATGGATAAAGCGATGCCTATCGCATTATCTCATCAAGTAAAAGAAGGACCGGCAAAAATATTAACAGTTATTGATCAAGATAAAGTAGAAGCGTTTGATATTGAAGTTGTTAGTACAGTGCAACAAAAATTCCCAGCCACAAAGGGTATGGTAATAAAAGTAACAGATAAACGTCTATTAGCGAAAACGGGCGGTATCGTACAGGGAATGAGTGGAAGTCCAATTGTACAAAATGGAAAAGTAATTGGTGCTGTTACACACGTATTTGTAAATGATCCAACATCAGGATATGGTGTTCATATTGAATGGATGTTACATCAAGCTGGAATTAATATTTATGATCAAGAGAAAAAAGCGAGCTAATATATATTATTAGCTCGCTTTTTCTGTTGAAAAATTCGTTGAAATTTTGTAAAAGCTCCGCAAGAGGTGTTTTTTGTTGTAAAATAAAAGGAAAGGGTTGAACGTTTCGTTGTATTTCTATGATGGAATGTGTTGCGAAAGGGAATAAATGAACGATAAACATATTTTTTTGTGATTTTATCGGAAAGTAAGAAACTTTAAAAGGGAATTTTCACACAATTGTCGAACAATTCATGTAGCCTAGAAGGATACACATGTCGGAGAATCGATTCGGTAAGGGAGGAAAAGCTGTGGAGAAAATTAAAGTATGTCTTGTGGATGATAATAAAGAATTAGTATCAATGTTAGAGAGCTATGTAGCCGCTCAAGATGATATGGAAGTAATCGGTACTGCTTATAATGGTCAAGAGTGTTTAAACTTATTAACAGATAAGCAACCTGATGTACTCGTTTTAGACATTATTATGCCACACTTAGATGGTTTAGCTGTATTGGAAAAAATGCGACATATTGAAAGGTTAAAACAGCCTAGCGTAATTATGTTGACAGCATTCGGGCAAGAAGATGTGACGAAAAAAGCAGTTGACTTAGGTGCCTCATATTTCATATTAAAACCATTTGATATGGAGAATTTAACGAGTCATATTCGTCAAGTGAGTGGTAAAGCAAACGCTATGATTAAGCGTCCACTACCATCATTCCGATCAGCAACAACAGTAGATGGAAAACCGAAAAACTTAGATGCGAGTATTACGAGTATCATTCATGAAATTGGTGTACCCGCTCATATTAAAGGATATATGTATTTACGAGAAGCAATCTCCATGGTATACAATGATATCGAATTATTAGGATCGATTACGAAAGTATTGTATCCAGATATCGCAAAGAAATATAATACCACAGCAAGCCGTGTGGAGCGCGCAATTCGTCACGCAATTGAAGTAGCTTGGAGCCGTGGGAATATTGATTCTATTTCGTCCTTATTCGGTTATACAGTATCCATGTCAAAAGCAAAACCTACGAACTCTGAGTTTATCGCAATGGTTGCGGATAAGCTGAGACTTGAACATAAAGCTAGTTGAGAGTAAAAGTAGTAAGGGATTTAAGCTTTAGTAAAGCTTAATAATTCTTGAAATTGATACTCGATATCAAATTTAAAGCCAATAAACTTTTTAATGAAAGACCAATGAATGTTATAATTCGTTGGTCTTTTTATTTTGTTGAGAAAAAGAGATTATTTGATAGTATGGAAAATAAAACCTATTTTCAGTAATATTACATGTAAGTGAGTTTTTTATAAGGCAATAAAATAGATATAGATAGGGAGAAGGGGAATGGAAAATAAAATTTCAACTTGGCTAGGAATAGTAGCAGCTATGGGAGTTCTTGCTATTGCAGTTACATTTGGAATGTTAGAACTTGCAGATAATCCAGTAGATAAAGAAGTGAGCGCTCAAATAGATAAAAAAGAAGACCAAACAATAGTAGGTAGAGAGGTGGATGGGGTCTTTGTTGATGTGTATGTTACTGAAAATTCTACTGAAAGCGAAGTCATTACAGCGATGCATCGCATGACTCATCAAAAAGTGGTGGCAGAACGAAAATCGGGCTCTATCCCAATGATTCAAAGTAATGCTAAAAAATTAAAAGAAATTATAAATAAGAGTAGCTTTACGAAGAAAAATGAACTTTTAGCAATTGCTGATAGATGGGCGAAAAAAGATTTTAGTAAAATTGTAGAAGATCACAATTATTTCTCGGATGCTCAAGAAGATAGCGTTTGTAAAGTAACTAGAGCAATGGATGCGTTAGAAGAGCAACATTATATTTTAACTACATTCGGGGAGGAAAAAGCGAAAGAACTATACGAATCAGGGGATGCTCCGCACGTTCAATAAAAAATAATATAAAGGGCTTCTAGTTTTTTTATGATCGTGTTTTTAGAACGCAATGGGGACTTATAAATAAATAGTCTGCTTTCTTTATGACGTGTAACAAAAAAAAAAGATGTGATTCATTATTAAATGATGAAGGAACGGCTAAATCACATCGTAGTACATCTGTTAAAGGATTTTAGTAGGAAAGGCATCCGTGATATAATAGAAAATAATAAAAAGTCCTGCAAAACAGGACTGTATTATTCTTCGTCTTTATTTTGTTTTTCTAATTCAACTAGCTTTTGAATTAAAATGTGCTGCGGCATATGCATGAGTTGTTCAAGTGGAACACCTAGTGCTTTTGATAAGCGGACTGCAGTATCTGGAGAGATTTGTAATGGTCTCATAGAAGTACCTCCTTTTTCGTATAGTATAGCATAAGATTGGGGGAGTGAGGATGACTCTTATATTTGCACATCGTGGTGCGGCTGGAACGTACCCAGAAAATACAATGATTTCATTTGAAGCGGCTGAGTCTTTTAGAGCGGATGGAATTGAACTTGATGTTCAATTAACGAAAGATGGAAAAGTTGTCGTCATTCATGATGAAACGGTGGACCGGACAACAAATGGAAAAGGCGCGGTTCGGAATTATGTATATGAGGACTTATGCAAGTTAGATGCAAGTTATAAATTTGGTGATAAAGTAGGTTTTTGTAAAATACCACTTTTAGAAGAGGTATTAGAATGGCTTGAACAAACGAGTTTGCTACTTAATATTGAACTTAAAAATAATAAAATTCCATACAGAGGTTTAGAGGAAGAAGTTATAACGCTTGTGCGGAAATTTAGTCTAGAGGATCGTGTTATATTTTCTTCGTTTAATCACTACAGTATGAAACGGTGCCATATGATGGCTCCTGATATTCAAACAGCAATTTTATATCGCGAAGGTTTGCATAGTCCGTGGGCATACGCGAAAAAAATGGGGGCTACAGCAGTACATCCGAATTATCGTTACCTTCAAGATGCTATTGCCGAACTAACGATGGAAAGTGGTGTAGAGGTTCGCCCTTATACAATTAATGAAGAAACGCTTATGCGTAAATATTTTGATATGAATATATCGGCGATTATTACTGATTACCCTGAAACGGCAAGAACGTTAAAGCCAATAAAAAAATGAGACCGCGTGTAACGGTCTCATTTTTTTATTTATAAATAGTGGGGCATTCCTATCTTCTAAAGCGAGCTTGTACTTTATTTCGTTTACGGTCTCGGTGCAAGACGAAGCCACCGAAGATATAAAACCCGAGCCCGAAGCAGAGAGCGCCGATTAAAAATTGTAACCACAGTATAGAGATTGGTGGAAATAGAATCCCGAATACAGTATCTCTCATTAACTTTATACCAAACACAGCTAATGAAATAGGGATGAGTGCTAATAGTAGAGCAACGTAACGCTGCATACATAACGCTCCTTTTCAGATTATTTCGTATATTTTAATGATGTTATAGGGAAAGGGGGTTTGTCAAGAGGGTGCTGAACGAGTAAGATAAAAGTGTGAAAAAATTTGCAGAGTTACTTCGAGAGGAAGTGGGATATATGAAACAAAAAGTATTAATTGTTGGTGCAGGTGAAGGCGGGAGCGCACTGCTGAATCTGTTACAAAGTTCGAATATATTTCAAATTATAGGGATTATTGATATAAATCCGTTGGCAAAAGGACTACAAATTGCTAAGGAATACGGGATTGCAATTGGAGAAAGTGTAACTCCATTTCTTTCTATGCATATCGATGTAATATTTGATATGACAGGTGAAGATGATGTGCATAAGGTTTTATTGGAAAAAAAGAAAAAAGACACTCTTCTTATACCAGGTGATATCGCAAAAATTGTTACAGGATTAGCGCATGAGAAGGAAGGGCTAATTGGGCGATTAGAGGAACAAACGCAACAAGGAGAATTAATTTTAAATTCTACACATGATGGCATGATCGTAATTGATCGAGAGGGACAAGTTCGTCTTTTTAATAAAAGTGCAGAGCGTATTATCGGATATAAAAAAGAAGAGGCGATAGGAAAATATATTTTAGAAGTCATTCCAACTAGTAAATTACTTCGCATTATACGTACGAAACAAATAGAAGTAAATTATGAACTAACATTAGAGAATGGAAAGAAAATTATTACAACGCGTATACCGATATTAAAAGAGGGCGGAGAGGTACAAGGGGCATTTGCAATTTTTAAAGATATAACAGAAGTTGTAGATTTAGCGGAAGAAGTTACAGATTTAAAGGAAATTCAAACACTATTAGAGGCAATTATTAACTCATCTGAAGAAGCAATTTCGGTTGTGGATGAAAAAGGAAGAGGTTTAGTCATTAACCCGGCATATACGAAATTAACGGGTTTAACAGAAGAAGATATTATTGGGAAGCCTGCTACAACTGATATTGTAGAAGGCGAAAGTATGCATATGAAAGTACTTCGAACGCGTCGTGCGGTGCGCGGAATACATATGAAGATTGGGCAAAAAAAGCGCGATGTAATTGTAAACGTGGCACCAGTCATTGTGGATGGAATATTGAAAGGAAGCGTCGGCGTTATCCGTGACGTGTCGGAAATTCAAAAGTTAACAAATGAATTGAATAGAGCAAGGCAAATTATTCGCACATTAGAAGCGAAATATTCATTTGATGATATTGTCGGGAATTCAGATGAAACAACGGCAGCTATCGAACAGGCGAAGCTAGGAGCAAATACACCAGCAACAGTACTGTTACGCGGTGAATCTGGGACTGGTAAAGAATTGTTTGCACATGCAATCCATAATGGAAGTAATCGAAAATACAATAAGTTCGTCCGTGTAAACTGTGCGGCCATTTCGGAGACGTTGTTAGAAAGTGAATTATTTGGTTATGAGGAAGGGGCGTTTTCTGGAGCGAAAAGAGGCGGGAAACGTGGGTTCTTTGAGGAAGCAAATAACGGTAGTATTTTTTTAGATGAAATAGGGGAGTTATCTGCAAATACACAAGCGAAACTCCTTCGTGTACTGCAGGAAAAAGAAATTGTAAAAGTTGGTGGAACGAAAGCGATACCTATTAATGTTCGAGTAATTGCAGCGACGCATGTGAATTTAGAAAAGGCTATTCTAGAAGGGAAGTTTAGGGAGGATTTATATTATCGATTAAATAAAATCCCAATTCAAATTCCATCTCTTCGTCAACGTAAAGGAGATATACCGACAATTGCGGACAGATTGATTCAAAAAATTAATCAAGATTACGGTCGTAATGTAGAAGGGCTCACTGATTCAGCCATTTTATATTTACAATCATACGAATGGCCAGGGAATGTGAGGGAACTTGAAAATATTCTGGGAAGAGCTATTATCTTTATGAATTATAACGAGACCTATATTGATGTACACCATTTACCGCCATTACATAACGAAGAGCAGGTGGAGTCAAAGCAATCTCATTTATTACCTGAATTAGAAGAAAAGCCACTTGAACATTTAGTGACAGAGTTTGAAGGGAATATTATTCATGAATATTTGGAGAGATTTGATGGGAATAAAACGCAAACTGCAAAAGCGTTAGGAATTTCCGTTCGAAATTTATATTACAAGCTAGAAAAGTATGACCATGCAAAAAATAGCATGCAATAAATTGCGTACCGTGCAATTTATTGCATGGTATACAAAAAGCGACAAAATAAGACAGAATCTTTTGTTATTTTCCAAAGTATTGATTTTACTGCATTTTGAATGCGTTTTCATTATTGGTAAGACCACTTTTAAAAGTTGGCACGGTATTTGCTTTATAAATAGACGAGGGACGACGGAAAGGGTTGATTACAAAATATGAAGTTAGAATACTTAATTGATCAAGCAGCAGGGCAGCCTAAAAAAACTGTAGCTGTAGCAGTAGCTGAAGATCATGAAGTAATTGAAGCTGTAGCGAAAGCAATTAAATTACAGTTAGCTCAATTTCGTCTATATGGAAATCAAGAAAAAATAATGGGGATGCTACAAGAACATGGTTTACAAACTTCAGAACATGTTGAAGTGATTGCAGCAATGTCTAGTGCAGAGGCTGCAGAACTTTCTGTTAAAGCTGTGAGAAATGGTGAAGCAGACGTGCTTATGAAGGGGAACATCCCAACAGCGAATATTTTGAAGGCTGTGTTAAACAAAGAGTGGGGCCTACGTAAAGGTAGCGTACTTTCACATGTAGCAGCATTTGAAGTTCCAAATTACGATCGTCTTATTTTCGTTACAGATGCAGCGATGAACATCGCACCTGATGTAACACAAAAAGCTGCTATTATACAAAATACTGTAGAAGTTGCCCGGGCAATAGGAATCGACTTGCCAAAAGTGGCACCAATTGCAGCAGTAGAAGTTGTGAATCCAGCGATGCAGGCGACAATTGATGCAGCGATGTTAACACAAATGAATCGCCGCGGACAAATTAAAGATTGTATCGTTGATGGACCACTTGCTTTAGATAATGCAGTATCACAAATTGCAGCAGAGCATAAAGGCATAGTAAGTGATGTAGCAGGTAAGGCAGATATTTTACTCGTCCCAACGATTGAAGCTGGAAATGTGCTATATAAATCACTCGTATACTTTGCGGATGCAAAAGTAGGAGCAATGATTGCTGGCGCAAAAGCACCGATTGTTTTAACATCTCGTGCTGATTCAGCAGAAACAAAAGTATATTCATTAGCATTGGCAGTTGCGACTGCTTCAAAATAAACCAAAAAGGGTAAAACATTAGGGGGAAACGACAATGACATTAGAAATCTTCGAATACTTAGAAAAATATGATTATGAGCAAGTAGTATTTTGTCAAGATAAAGAATCTGGTTTAAAAGCAATTATTGCAATTCATGATACAACACTTGGACCGGCTCTTGGTGGAACAAGAATGTGGACATATGATTCTGAAGAAGCGGCGATTGAAGATGCATTGCGTCTTGCAAAAGGGATGACATACAAAAACGCAGCAGCTGGTTTAAACTTAGGTGGTGCGAAAACAGTAATTATCGGTGATCCTCGTAAAGATAAGAGCGAAGCAATGTTCCGTGCACTAGGACGTTATATCCAAGGACTAAACGGACGTTACATTACAGCTGAAGATGTTGGTACAACAGTAGATGATATGGATATTATCCATGAAGAAACTGACTTTGTAACAGGTATCTCACCATCATTCGGTTCTTCTGGTAACCCATCTCCGGTAACTGCATACGGTGTTTACCGTGGTATGAAAGCAGCTGCAAAAGAAGCTTTCGGTACTGACAATTTAGAAGGAAAAGTAATTGCTGTTCAAGGCGTTGGTAACGTAGCATATCACCTATGCAAACATTTACACGCTGAAGGAGCAAAATTAATTGTTACAGATATTAATAAAGAAGCTGTACAACGTGCTGTAGAAGAATTCGGTGCATCAGCAGTTGAACCAAATGAAATTTACGGTGTTGAATGCGATATTTACGCACCATGTGCACTAGGCGCAACAGTTAATGATGAAACTATTCCACAACTTAAAGCAAAAGTAATCGCAGGTTCTGCAAATAACCAATTAAAAGAAGATCGTCATGGTGACATCATTCATGAAATGGGTATTGTATACGCACCAGATTATGTAATTAATGCAGGTGGCGTAATTAACGTAGCAGACGAATTATATGGATACAATAGAGAACGTGCACTAAAACGTGTTGAGTCTATTTATGACACGATTGCAAAAGTAATCGAAATTTCAAAACGCGATGGCATAGCAACTTATGTAGCGGCAGATCGTCTAGCTGAAGAACGCATTGCAAGCTTAAAGAATTCTCGTAGCACTTACTTACGCAACGGTCACGATATTATTAGCCGTCGCTAATCATTCATATATAACTTTTACAAAAGGTGTGGTTACCTCTTATGAGGTTTCCACTTCCTTTTGAATTTATTAGTGGAGGTAGCAACATTGTCTGTAAATCGAATTCTTGTTATTAACCCAGGTAGTACATCCACAAAAATTGGTGTTTTTGATAATGAAAGACCCGTTCTAGAAGAAACGATTCGTCATGACGTAGAACAGATTGGAAAATATAAGAGAATTATCGACCAATATGAGTTTCGAAAAGAAACGATTTTAGAAGTTCTACATTCTCATGGTATTAACATTTCAAAATTAAACGCTGTTTGTGGGCGTGGTGGATTACTTCGTCCAATCGAAGGCGGTACGTATACAGTAAACGATGCGATGTTAGAAGATTTGAAAAATGGCTTTAGCGGTCATCACGCTTCAAACCTTGGAGGCATTTTAGCATATGAAATTGCTTCTGGATTAAACATTCCTGCATTCATTGTAGATCCTGTCGTTGTAGATGAGATGGAGCCGGTTGCTCGTATAAGTGGCATTGCTGGTATGGAACGCAAAAGTATCTTCCATGCATTAAATCAAAAAGCAGTTGCTCGTAAAGTAGCTGAACAGTTAAATCACAAATACGAGGATTTAAATTTATTAGTTACACATATGGGTGGCGGTATTACAGTTGGTGCTCATAAAAAAGGAAGAGTAATCGATGTGAATAACGGTTTAAACGGAGAAGGACCATTTAGTCCAGAGCGCGCTGGTACAGTACCAGTAGGGCAACTAGTAGAAATGTGTTTCTCTGGTGAGTATTACCGTGATGAAATGATTAAAAAACTTGTCGGACAAGGTGGACTTGTAAGTTTAATCGGTACAAATGATGCGATTAAAGTAGAGCAAATGGTTGAAAAAGGTGATCCTGAAGCAACTCTTATTTATAAAGCAATGGCATATCAAGTTGCAAAAGAGATTGGCGGAGCTAGCGCTGTACTTCACGGGAAAATCGATGCAATCGTATTAACTGGTGGACTGGCATACAGTAAAATTCTTGTCGATGAAATAAAAGAGCGAGTGGACTGGATTGCAGATGTTATCGTACATCCAGGCGAAGATGAGTTAGAAGCGTTAGCAGAAGGAGCACTTCGTGTATTACGTGAAGAAGAAGCTCCAAAAGAATACGTTGTACGTGAAAAAGAAACGGTAGCTAGGGGTTGAGATAATGGCAAAAGAATATGATTTAGTCATCGTTGGCGGCGGTACTGGTGGATATGTTGCTGCAATTCGTGCATCACAACTAGGGTTAAAAACTGCACTAGTCGAAAAAGAAAATCTTGGTGGTACTTGTTTACACAAAGGATGTATTCCTAGTAAAGCTCTTTTACGTAGTGCGGAAGTATATGCAACTGCTAAAAAAAGCGAAGAGTTCGGAGTTATTGCAAGCAATGTAGAACTAAACTTTGCGAAAGTACAAGAGCGTAAAGAGAAGATAGTAACGCAGCTTCATAAAGGCGTTCAACATTTAATGAAACAAGGTAAAATTGATGTGTTTGAAGGTATTGGCCGTATTCTTGGCCCATCTATTTTCTCTCCGATGCCAGGGACAATTTCAGTTGAACTTGCAAGTGGAGAAGAGAATGAAATGTTAATTCCAAAAAATGTACTTATTGCAACAGGTTCTCGTCCAAATTCATTACCAGGTTTAGAATTAGACGGAGAGTACGTAATGTCTTCAGATCATGCTCTAAAAATGGAAACGCTTCCTAGTTCGATTATTATCGTTGGTGGCGGTGTAATCGGTATTGAGTGGGCATCTATGCTTGCTGACTTCGGTGTAGAAGTTACAGTATTAGAGTATGCGAAAACGATATTACCACTAGAAGATCAAGACGTTTCAAAAGAAATGCAACGTCTATTCAAGAAAAAAGGTATTAAAGTGGTAACTGGTGCAAAAGTATTACCAGAAACATTGGTAAAAGATAATGGAGTAACAATCCAAGCTGAACACAACGGTGAAAATAAAGAATTTAAAGCAGAAAAAATGCTTGTATCTGTAGGAAGACAAGCGAATACGCAAAATATTGGCTTAGAGAACACAGATATCGTTGTGGAAAAAGGATACATTCAAACAAATGAGTTTTATCAAACGAAAGAATCGCATATTTACGCAATTGGAGATGTAATCGGTGGCCTGCAACTTGCTCACGTTGCTTCTCATGAAGGAATTGCTGCAGTAGAACATATTGCAGGGAAAGAAGTTACACCAATTGATTACTCTATGGTATCAAAATGCGTATATAGCAGTCCAGAAGTTGCTTCTGTCGGTTTAACAGAACAAGAAGCAAAAGAAAAAGGCTATAAGTTAAAAGTAGGTAAGTTCTCATTCCGCGCAATCGGAAAAGCACTTGTATACGGAGAATCAGATGGTTTCGTAAAACTTGTAGTTGATGAAGAGACAAATGACATTCTTGGTGTTCATATGATTGGACCACATGTAACAGATATGATTTCTGAAGCTGGTCTTGCAAGAGTACTTGATGCAACACCTTGGGAAGTAGCACATACAATTCATCCGCATCCATCATTATCTGAGGCGATTGGTGAAGCTGCACTTGCTGTAGATGGAAGAGCGTTACACGCATAAAAATGTGGATTTAGGAGGTTATGAAAAATGGCAGAAGTAAAAGAAAAGCGCCATGAAGAGCTTGGCTTAAGTGATGAGCAAGTATTAGAAATGTTCCGTACGATGTTACTTGCACGTAAAATCGACGAACGTATGTGGTTATTAAACCGTGCTGGTAAAATTCCATTCGTAATTTCTTGTCAAGGACAAGAGGCTGCACAAGTTGGAGCGGCGTTCGCTCTTGATAGAGAGAAAGATTATGCATTACCATACTACCGTGATATGGGTGTTGTACTAGCATTTGGTATGACAGCTAAAGAGCTTATGTTGTCTGCTTTCGCGAAAGCTGGAGATCCAAACTCTGGTGGTCGTCAAATGCCTGGTCACTTCGGTCAAAAGAAAAATCGTATTGTTACAGGTTCATCTCCAGTAACAACGCAAGTACCACATGCAGTTGGTATTGCATTAGCTGGAAAAATGGAGAAGAAAGATTTAGTAACGTTCGTTACATTTGGAGAAGGTTCTTCAAACCAAGGTGACTTCCATGAAGGGGCAAACTTTGCTGGTGTACACAAACTACCTGTTATTTTTATGTGTGAAAATAACAAATATGCAATCTCTATTCCAGTTGAAAAACAATTAGCATGTAAAAACGTATCAGATCGTGCAATTGGTTATGGTATGCCTGGATATACAATAGACGGAAACGATCCGCTTGCAGTATATAAAGCTGTAAAAGAAGCAGCAGATCGCGGTCGTCGTGGTGAAGGCCCAACTTTAATTGAAACAGTATCATATCGTTTAACAGCACATTCTAGTGACGATGATGATCGTGTTTATCGTGATAAAGAAGAAGTAGAAGAAGCAAAGAAAAAAGATTCAATTATAACATTCGCGGCTTATTTAAAAGAAGCTGGTGTATTAACTGAGGAATCGGAAAAACAAATGTTAGACGAAATTATGCATATCGTAAATGAAGCAACAGAATATGCAGAAAATGCTCCGTATGCAGCACCTGAAGATGCATTGAAGCACGTATACGCAGAATAGGGGGGAACGTTTCATGGCTGTAATGTCTTATATTGATGCTATTACATTAGCAATGCGCGAAGAAATGGAACGCGATGAGAAAGTATTCGTTTTAGGAGAAGATGTTGGTAAAAAAGGTGGCGTGTTTAAAGCGACACACGGTTTGTATGATCAATTTGGTGAAGATCGTGCGCTTGATGCACCGCTTGCAGAATCTGCAATTGCTGGGGTAGCAATTGGTGCGGCAATGTATGGTATGCGTCCAATCGCTGAAATGCAGTTTGCTGATTTCATCATGCCAGCAGTAAACCAAATTGTTTCTGAGGCAGCAAAAATTCGTTATCGTTCTAATAATGATTGGACTTGTCCAGTTACAATTCGTGCACCATTTGGCGGGGGTGTTCACGGTGCATTGTATCATTCACAATCTGTAGAAGCGATGTTTGCAAACCAACCAGGTTTAAAAATCGTTATCCCTTCTACACCATATGATGCAAAAGGCTTATTAAAAGCAGCCATTCGTGATGAAGATCCAGTATTATTCTTCGAACATAAACGTGCATATCGTTTAATTAAAGGTGAAGTACCAGAGGATGACTACGTATTACCAATCGGAAAAGCAGATGTAAAACGTGAAGGTGATGATATTACAGTTATCACGTACGGATTATGTGTTCATTTTGCTCTTCAAGCGGCTGAAAAGTTAGCACAAGATGGCATCTCTGCACACATTCTTGATTTACGTACTGTATATCCATTAGATAAAGATGCAATCATTGAAGCAGCTTCTAAAACAGGTAAAGTTCTTCTTGTAACAGAAGACAATAAAGAAGGAAGCATTATGAGTGAAGTGGCAGCAATTATCGCTGAAAACTGTCTATTTGATTTAGATGCGCCAATCGCACGTCTTGCAGGTCCAGACGTTCCAGCAATGCCATATGCACCAACAATGGAAAAATTCTTTATGGTAAATCCAGATAAAGTTGAAAAAGCAATGCGTGAACTTGCGGAATTTTAATCGGGGGGACTATACATGGCTGTAGAAAATATTACAATGCCTCAGCTCGGGGAGAGCGTTACAGAGGGCACAATTAGTAAATGGCTCGTTAATGTTGGCGATCACGTAAATAAGTATGATCCGCTTGCAGAAGTAATGACTGATAAAGTAAATGCTGAAGTACCATCTTCTTTCACGGGTGTTGTGAAAGAGTTAATCGCTGGTGAAGGTGATACGTTAGCTGTAGGTGAAGTAGTTTGTGTGATTCAAGTAGAAGGCGCAGATGAAGTAGCAGCAACAGCTGTTGAGGAAAAAACTAAAGAAGAATCAAAGGCAGAAGTAGCTACGTCTGAAAAAGCACCGAAAGTAAAACAACCAACTGATGGAAAACCACGTTTTTCACCAGCTGTGTTAAAGCTTGCGGGTGAGCATAACGTTGATTTAGATCTAGTAGAAGGTACGGGAGCAAACGGCCGTATCACTCGTAAAGATATTTTAAAGCTAGTGGAATCTGGAAATATCCCACAAGCAGGTGCGGCGAAGAAAGAGGAAGCTGTAGCGGCAGTAGTAGAAGCTCGCCCAGAAGCACCAAAAGCAGCACCAGTAGCGCAAAAAGTAGAAGCTGCGAAACCAGTTTCTGTACCTACAATGCCTGGAGATATCGAAATTCCAGTAACAGGTGTGCGTAAAGCAATCGCAGCAAACATGTTACGTAGTAAACACGAAGCACCACATGCTTGGATGATGATTGAAGTAGATGTGACAAACCTTGTGTCATACCGTAACTCAATTAAAGGTGACTTTAAGAAGCGTGAAGGCTTTAACTTAACGTTCTTTGCTTTCTTCGTAAAAGCAGTAGCACAAGCGTTAAAAGAGTATCCTCAAATTAATTCAATGTGGGCTGGCGATAAAATTGTTCAGAAGAAAGATATTAACCTTTCTATCGCTGTTGCAACAGAGGAAGAACTATTTGTACCAGTAATTAAGCAAGCGGACGAGAAAACAATTAAAGGTATCGCTCGTGAAATTACAGAACTTGCAGGAAAAGTACGTACGAAATCGTTAAAAGCAGACGAAATGCAAGGTGGAACATTTACAATTAATAACACAGGATCATTCGGTTCTGTTCAATCTATGGGTATTATTAATTACCCACAAGCGGCTATTTTACAAGTTGAATCAATTGTAAAGCGCCCAGTAATTATGGATAACGGTATGTTCGGTGCTCGTGATATGGTTAACTTATGTTTATCACTTGATCACCGAGTACTTGATGGTTTAATTTGTGGTAAGTTCTTAGGGCGTGTTAAAGAAATTTTAGAAAACATGTCAGAAAATAATACATCTGTATATTAATAAAAAGCTCGCTTATGCGAGCTTTTTATTATCTTATTTCTTCATCTACATCCTACTATATGTATAAATACCTTTCCCAGTAATCTTACAATAAATGATTATGTATTAGGAATTTACGAAAATACATTGCTGATATATGGTATATGGATATAAAATAAGAAAAGAATAATTTTTTTGGCAAATCTTACTGATGAAACTGTAGTATAATATATTGTATTGTATGAAAAAGAGAGTTATTCTATATAAGTGTTTTATAGATAATGTGTAATCAGTCGTCAAAACATGAAGAATGTTGACTCCTGGTTTTTTATTTTTGCCGTAACAATGTTTCAGGAGGATGTCATGAAAAGAAGTACCGAGTTTCTAAAAAGTTTAGATGTAAAATTAATTTTAATTTTGTGTGCACTATGTGTGACGAGTATAGCTGCTATATATAGCAGTCAGCAAACTGGCCAATATGGGGCTGAGAATTTTGCTTTGAAACAAGGTATTAACTACATAATTGGAATTGTAATGTTACTTCTTGTTGCAAGTGTTGATTCAGATCAGCTACAAAAATTATCATGGCCATTGTATATTGCAACGTTTTTGTCAATTATTCTACTAAAAATATTACCGGTTTCAACCTTTACACCGGAGATACTAGGAGCAAAAAGATGGTTTAGATTTCCACTAATTGGATCTATTCAGCCGTCAGAGTTTTTCAAAATTGCACTGGTTATGTTAGTAGCAAATTTAGCCGTAAAGCATAATGCACAGCATATGGTTCGAACATTTAAAACAGACTTAATATTAGTAGGAAAGATTATGCTAGTATCTATTCCTCCTACGGCAATTGTATATAGCCAACCGGATACAGGTATGGTGTTCTTATATGCTGCTGCTATTGCATGTATTTTATTTATGTCAGGTATTCAGAAGAAATTGATAGCAATATGCACAGTTATTCCGGTGACGATATTATCTGTGTTAATGTTTATTTACTTTAAGTATCAGGATTTTTTCTATAATAATTTAGTTACATTACTAAAACCTCACCAACAGTCACGTATTTTAGGTTGGTTGGACCCATTTGAACATACAGATCAAGGCTATCAAACACAGCAATCGATTCTAGCTGTAGGTAGTGGAGGTATGGAAGGTAAAGGATACGGTGGAGGAAGCGTCTATATCCCAGAGAAGCATACTGACTTTATTTTCGCTACAATTGCCGAAGAAGGTGGATTTATCGTAGCAGCGTTAGTTGTCTTCTTGTTCCTGTTGCTACTATATCGAACAATTATTATTGGTTATTCCGCTGATAATTTATTTGGTACATTATTATGCGCTGGATCTATCGGTATATTAACAGTTCAAATATTCCAAAACATCGGTATGATCGTTGGGTTAATGCCTGTAAAAGGTATTGCATTACCTTTCTTATCGTATGGGGGAAGTTCCTTATTCTCAAATATGATTATGATGGGGCTCATATTATCGGTACGGAAAACGTATAAAAAATATATGTTTTCAGTTAAGTAAAAAAAGCTGGTTCGTTTTTAAACGAACCAGCTTTTTTACATATATGCTCATAAACGTTGCAAACTAAAACAGGATAGCAGTTTGAGACGGGTAAGGAGTGCAAAGTGATGCATATGCATATTTTTGAAGGAGCACGACATCTTTCTAATAGTGAATGGGTTATTCGGGCTATTATAGCATACATATTTTTAATATTAGTTGCGAAAGCGATGGGGCAAAGGTCTATCGCACAACTTCGTTTTTTAGATGTTGTATTAGTGTTATTGCTTGGTGGGAATATTTCTAACGCATTGTCTGATGAAAAAGTAGGGTTACTGGGATCGATGATTACAACGTTCATACTTGTTGTACTTCATATTATAAGCTCAGTTTTAATGCTGAAATGGGATAGATGGAGACGTTTTTTAGAGCCTGCACCTATTATTCTTATACACAATGGTTCCATTAATTTTAGCAATTTGAAAAAGGCGAGAATTACCTTGGAATATTTGTTTTCGGAACTTCGTATGCGAAATGTGAGCGATATTCAAACGATTAAATTAGCATTATGGGAAGCAAACGGTGTCGTTTCTATATTTCGGTATCCAGAATATGAAGCAGTTTCGCGGCTTGATCTTAAAGTGGCGGGAAAAAAATCTCCAGTTTCTTTTGTATTAGTAAAGGATGGGAGGATACAGAAAGATGTTCTTGCATTATTAGGAAAAACAGAAGCGTGGGCGAGAGAATTTCTAGAGGAGAGTACAGAAGTCGAATCTATTATGTTAGCTACAGTAGATGAATCACATAAAATAAATATTTTGTTAAAAAAATGAAAAATATACGCATTTTGTCGTTTCGTACATATGATACAATAGTGTGGACAACGAAAAAGGAGGCGATACGGTGGGATATGTAGAAGAATTACGAAAAATAGTTGGTCATCGCCCTTTAATTTTAGTTGGTGCTGTTGTACTCGTTATAAATGAAAATGGATATGTTTTATTGCAGCAGCGGACAGAGCCGTACGGAAAATGGGGGCTACCTGGCGGGCTAATGGAGCTTAGTGAATCACCAGAAGAAACAGCTTATCGTGAAGTATATGAAGAGACAGGAATAAAAGTGAAGAACTTGCGACTAATCAATGTATTTTCTGGAGCGAACTACTTTACAAAATTAGAAAACGGTGATGAATTTCAATCTGTAACAACCGCCTATTATACGGATGAATACGAAGGGGATTTTGTTATGAATAAAGAAGAAGCAGTTCAGCTTAAATTCTTTTCAGTAACAGAACTACCTGACTATATTGTAGGATCGCATAAAAAAATGATTGCTGAATATATGAAGATTATGGAAAAAAAGATATAATAATAGTGAAAGAAATACAAAAACACAGCTCTGGTTGGTAGTCCAGACGCATGATTTCATGTCAGTAACCTTCCCCTCCGGGATGTCCCGTATTTCTAATCTTTTAAAGGAGGGGCTGTCAATGGATTTGACAGTATATCACGATGGCCAATTTTTTGTTGGAATCATTACATGTAAAGAAAAAGGGAAATTGTATGGGGCGAGGTATATTTTTGGGGCGGAACCGTCAGATGAAGAAGTGCTTATGTTTGTGAATGGTTCACTTTTAGAGCATTTTCAGCACTTTGCAAAATGTGGTGTAGAAGTTAAAGAAAAACAGCGTCCTAAAAACATAAAGCGTATCATACGACAAGCAGCAAAAGAAACAACTATTAAACGTTTTACTAAGGCGCAAGAGGCGATTAGTTTATCTTATGAATTGCATAAACAAGAAAAGAAACTGCAGTCTAAAGAGAAGCGAGAAGCTGAAAAAGAAAGAAGACGTTTAATGAAAGTACAAAAAGCAAAGCAAAAACATCGTGGTCATTAAAGAAAAGGTGTTAGAGCAAGAGCTCTAACACCTTTTCTATACTTAAATACAAGTAAACTTACTTGTATTTCATAAACATTAACTGGTAAGATACAAATAGGTAGTTTTAGAGGAGGGAAAAGAGTGATTAATTTTAACTTTTTTATGAATGATGTTGTCCGCCAAGCGCGTGAAGAGATTGTCTCTGCTGGATATACAGAATTGACGACGCCGGAAGCGGTAGAAGAAGCGTTTAAAAGAAATGGAACAACACTTGTAATGGTAAACTCTGTATGTGGTTGTGCAGGTGGTATTGCTCGTCCTGCTGCTGCGCATTCCGTACATTATGATAAACGTCCTAACCACCTTGTAACGGTGTTTGCAGGTCAAGATAAAGAAGCGACAGCAAGAGCGCGTGAATATTTCGAAGGGTACCCACCTTCTTCTCCATCATTTGCTTTATTAAAAGATGGAAAAATTGTAACGATGGTAGAGCGTCATGAAATTGAAGGTCATGAACCGATGCAAGTTATTGCGAAACTACAATCATATTTCGAAGAGAGTTGTGAAGAACTATAAAAAATAAAGAAAAGGCGGCACATCCACAATCAAGTGGATGTGCCGCCTTTTATTTATTATTAAAATTTCTGAGATATGCATAGTTATGTTATTTTATGCATCATTTTATACATAACAAACAGCGTTTGTATTGTTTATTTATTTATTTTTATTTTATATATTGCATAAAAATAAAAGTGCTGATACAATACAAACATCGAATAAATATTCTATTAAACTTTTAAATATACATTATTAGGGGGAAGAAAGATGAAGAAGTTAGTATCAATATCGTTTGCACTTATTTTAATTGTAAGTATATTCAGCGCTTGTAGTAATGAGGAATCGAAAGAAACAAAAGGAAATAAAAAAGTACTCGTAATGGGAACTTCAGCAGATTATAAACCTTATGAATATGTAGATGCGTCAAAGAGCGATGAAATTATTGGCTTTGATGTTGATGTTGCTAAATATATCGGAAAAGAACTTGGGTATGAAGTGAAAGTGAAAGATATGGATTTTGGTGGTTTATTAGCATCTCTTAGTTCAGGAAAAGTTGATTTCGTAATGGCAGGCATGACGCCAACTGCAGAGCGTAAAAATAATGTTGATTTTACAGATATTTATTTTGTTGCGAAAAACATGGTCGTTTCTAAAAAGGACTCTAACATTCAATCTGTAGAGGGTTTAAAAGGGAAAAAAGTAGGGGTACAAACAGGGTCTATTCAAGAAGAGAAAGCAGCAGAATTTAAAAAACAAGTAGATTTCCAAGTTGAGGGACGTGACCGTATACCAGAAATCGTACAAGAAATTAAAGCTGGTCGTTTTGACGCTGCAATTATAGAAGACACAGTTGCTAAAAATTATTTAGAGAAAATGAAAGATTTACAAGGAATTGAAATTAAAGAAGCACCAGAAGAAGTTGGAGCAGCAATTGCCCTTCCGAAAAACAGTGATAAAACAGCAGAATTTAATAAAGTAATTAAAAAAATGCAAGAAAATGGAGAAATGGATAAATTAGTGAAGAAATGGTTTGGCAGCGGAAAATAAGCTGCCTTTCACTTTTCTGTGAGGGGAATGAAAAGAATGAACTTAGATTTTTCGGCGATTACGCCTTCGATACCATATATACTAAAAGGTTTAGAAGTTACTTTGAAGATTGTAGCAGTATCAGCTTTAGCAGGATTTATTTTAGGAACGCTATTAGCACTTTGTAAAATTGCTAGAATACGAGCATTAAATATAGCAGCAGATTTTTATACATCAATTTTTCGTGGTACACCCCTTGTATTGCAATTAATGATTATTTATTTCGGCGTCCCACAAATAATTGGTTATGAAATACCAGCATTCTTAGCTGCTGTACTTGCATTTAGCTTGAATTCAGGTGCATACATGTCAGAAGTAATTCGTGCTGGTATTCAAGCGGTTGATAAAGGACAAACAGAAGCAGCAATGGCTTTAGGGATACCGTACGGAAAAATGATGAGAAATATTATTTTCCCTCAAGCATTAAAAAATATATTACCAGCGCTTGTGAACGAATTTGCGACACTTACGAAAGAATCGGCTGTAGTAACAGTAATAGGCGCGACTGATTTAATGCGTCGTGCTTACATTGTAGGCGGTGAGACATTTAAATATCTTGAACCATTACTTTTTGTTGGACTGATTTATTATATGTTAGTCATTATTCTTACATTAGTCGGGAAGGCAATTGAAGGGAGAATGAAGAAAAGTGATTAAAATTGAAAACCTTCATAAATCATTTGGTAAAAACGAAGTATTAAAAGGAATTACAACAACAATTGAAAAAGGGGAAGTAGTCGCAATTATAGGGCCTTCTGGATCAGGAAAATCAACATTTTTACGTTGTATGAATATGTTAGAAGCACCAACGGATGGTCACATTTGGATTGGGACGGAAGAAGTAACGAATCCGAAAACGAATGTTATGCATGTTCGTGAAAATGTCGGTATGGTATTTCAACATTTTCACTTATTTCCTCATATGACTGTATTAGAAAATATTACGTATGCTCCTATCAATGTAAAAGGGGTAACGAAGCAAGAAGCTGAAAAGAAAGCTGAGAAACTTTTAGAAAAGGTTGGATTAGTAGATAAAAAAGATACGTATCCAAATCGTCTTTCGGGAGGACAAAAGCAACGTGTAGCAATTGCAAGAGCGTTAGCGATGGAACCGGAAGTTATGTTATTTGATGAACCGACATCGGCGCTAGATCCAGAGATGGTGAAAGAAGTGTTAGAAGTTATGAAATCGTTAGTTACGACAGGAATGACGATGGCTATCGTTACACATGAAATGGGCTTTGCAAAAGAAGTGGCAGATCGTGTTCTTTTCTTGGACGGAGGAAAGCTTGTAGAAGATAGTGCGCCAGAAGAATTTTTTGCAGCGCCGAAAAGTGAACGTGCGCAACAATTTTTACAAAAAATATTGTAATATGAAAAGGTTATGTGAATAATAAGTAGAAAAGGATGACATTGTGTCATCCTTTTTTTATACTAGCTGTAAATACGTTTATACATATAGGAGTAATGATATGTTTAAAATTGGATACCGTACAGTAAAAACAGCAATAGGGACAGGCGCGGCAGTTTTTATTGCTCAGTTATTAGGGTTGGAATTTTATAGTTCAGCAGGTATTTTAGTTATTTTATGTGTACAAAATACGAAGCGCAAATCGCTTCAAGTGTCGTTACATCGTTTTCTAGCTTGTGTATTATCAATGGTATTCGCGTTTTGTATTTTTGAAACAATCGGCTATACACCACTTGCAATTAGCATATTGTTACTTACATTTATTCCGACTGCAGTAATGCTTAAAATTCAAGAAGGTATTGTCACGAGTTCAGTTATTGTTATGCATCTATATTCATTGAAGCAAATTACATGGCTTATAGTTGGAAATGAAATTGCTATATTAACGATAGGGATTAGTGTGGCGTTATTAGTAAATATGTATATGCCGAGTAGTGAAAATAAGCTAAAAGAGTATCAGGATAAAATAGAGAGTAATTTTAAAACGATTTTGTTTGAAATGGTTGTGTATTTACGAAATCGAGAAAGTAGTTGGAGTGGAGCAGAACTCATTGAAACCGAGAATATGTTAAATGAAGCAAGAGATTTATCGTTTAAAAAACTTGAGAATGCATTTATGCGAGAAGATGATTATTACTATCGTTATTTTAATATGCGTATGCAACAATTCGAAATTTTAGAGCGAATGATACCACTAGCAGCTTCTTTATCGTGGACATATGAACAAGCTGACATGATTGCAGATGTTGTTGAAAACATTGGTAATGCTATTAGCCCTGAGAGTACTGGCGTTATTTCCTTAAGGCAGCTTCAAGAAATGAGGGAATTATTTAGAGACATGCCATTGCCAGCTACACGCGAAGAATTTGAGATACGTGCGAAACTTGTTCAACTTGTGTATGAAATGGAACAATATTTACTCATTAAAAGTCGCTTTAAGGGAAAGGATAATATAAAAGAACTTATATAGAAGGTAGGAATTATCTATGCCGTATCTTCTCTCTATCATATTATGTCTTTCTTTATTGCCGATTTGGCCTCTTGGGGATAATCCACGTGCCGGAGATCCTTTTATTATTGTAAATAAAGCAACGAATAAATTAGCTTACATTGACGATGGAAAGATTCAAAAGGTTTTTCCAGTAGCGACAGGGAAAACGAATGAATTAACTCCAGAAGGAACTTTTGATGTTGTAATGAAAGCAAAGGATCCGTATTACATTGCGAAGGATATTCCAGGTGGATCGCCAAAAAATCCACTTGGGTCAAGGTGGATTGGATTTAATGCAAGAGGAACTGATGGAAGTAAATATGGAATACATGGAACAAACCAACCGAGTTCAATTGGAAAGTATATTTCACAAGGGTGTATAAGAATGAAGAAAAACGATGTGGAATATTTGTTTGATCGCATTCCAATTGGAACGAAAGTATGGATTGTGAAATCGAAAAAATCATTTCAGCAATTGGCAAAAGAAAAAGGAGCCGTTGCATATGAAAAAGCCAACGAAAAGGTTGGCTTTTTCTATTATAATAAGTTGTCTTGACATGTGTACATAACCGTGCGTTAATGAGAATATAGAAAGATAAAATTAGATAAAGGGGTTGCTCATATGTACTTGAATCCAAAACTTTCGTATATGCAGTTTTTTATGGGATTTCTATTTGTTATTACATTCATATTGGCAACTTTTAATATATGTTCTTATCTTGTAGCGATTGTATGTATGGCATTACTTAATCTAACTTTTGTTATTGGAGCATTTCAGCAGAAACAATATACAAGTTTTGTAATAGCACTTGTAATGTCATTTTCCTTTAGTATTGTAGCGATTGTGTTTTATATAAAATAAACCATCTCGATGTCGAGATGGTTTATTTTGTCATGTGTAAAAAGTAAAAAAAGGACGAACACATCGCCCTTTTTACCAAAACATACTCGCGCCAGCAAGTAATGTTGTTACAAGCATAGAAATCAGCATCACATAAACCATAACTTTTTGAGCTTTTTTATGCATCGTTATACCTCCTTGCAAATCAGTACAATTTCATTGTAACGAGAAATGAAATTATGGACAAGGGGAGAGTGAGGACAAAATTCGGGAGGGGATTGCAAAATATAACAGGAAATTTGAGTGTGTATAGAGAATATAGTAAAAGGGTATATTGTTAATTTTTAGTTGGGCAAGCTGAAGAATGGAGATACGATGATGAAAATATACGAAACAGATCGTTTATACTTAAGGGAAATTGATGAGTCGTATGCTGAAACAGTTCTTCAATATTACGACAGAAATCGTGAATTTTTAAAAGCTTGGGAAGAGTATAGACCGGATGGTTTTTTTACGCTAGATTATCAAAAGAAAAAGTTGCAAAAGGATAGAAAAGAGTTCGAAGAAGGGAAAATCATCAGACTATGGATTTTTAAAAAGGGTGATGATACGAAAATAATTGGGTGTATTTCATTTAATTTAATCGTTCGTGGCATTTATCAATCTTGTGTACTCAGTTATAAATTAGATAAAGCAGAGTTAAACAAAGGGTATACGACAGAAGCGCTTAGAAAAGCAATTCAAGTTGCTTTTGGGGAATTTCAGTTACATCGTATAGAAGCTCCGATTATGCCTCGTAATTTAGCATCTATACAAGTAGTAACGAAGATAGGTTTTCAATATGAAGGCGTGTCTAGGAAGATGTTAATGGTAAATGGCGTGTGGGAAGATCATATGCGCTGGGTATTGTTAAATGAGTAATAGAAAGCAGATGGTTATCTAGACATGTAAACCATCTGTTTTTTGTCTTGTATTTCGAAACTTTTGCGAAATTCTGTTATAATTAATAGTGTTACATACATAATGGTAGTGCAGGAGGCGCAGTCTTATGATTAATCAAGAACGTTTAGTAAATGAATTTATGGAATTAGTACAAGTAGATTCTGAAACGAAATTTGAAGCAGAAATCTGCAAAGTATTAACGAAGAAATTTACAGATTTAGGTGTAGAAGTATTTGAAGATGACACAATGGCTGTAACTGGTCATGGTGCAGGTAACTTAATTTGTACTTTACCAGCAACAAAAGATGGTGTTGATACAATTTACTTTACTTCTCATATGGATACAGTAGTTCCTGGTAATGGAATTAAGCCTTCTATCAAAGATGGATATATCGTATCAGATGGTACAACAATTTTAGGTGCGGATGATAAAGCTGGATTAGCATCAATGTTCGAAGCAATCCGTGTTTTAAAAGAGAAAAATATCCCTCATGGTAAAATAGAATTTATTATTACAGTCGGAGAAGAATCAGGTCTTGTTGGTGCAAAAGCATTAGACCGTGAGCGTATTACAGCGAAATATGGCTACGCATTAGATAGCGATGGAAAAGTTGGTGAAATCGTTGTTGCAGCTCCAACACAAGCGAAAGTGAACGCAATTATTCGCGGGAAAACAGCTCACGCTGGTGTAGCGCCGGAGAAAGGTGTATCTGCAATTACTATCGCAGCGAAAGCAATTGCGAAGATGCCACTTGGTCGCATTGACTCTGAAACGACTGCAAATATTGGACGTTTTGAAGGTGGTACACAAACGAATATCGTTTGCGATCATGTACAAATCTTTGCAGAAGCTCGTTCTTTAATTAATAAGAAAATGGAAGCACAAGTTGCGAAAATGAAAGAAGCATTTGAAACAACTGCAAAAGAAATGGGCGGTCATGCAGACGTTGAAGTAAACGTTATGTACCCAGGATTTAAATTTGCTGATGGCGATCACGTTGTAGAAGTTGCAAAACGTGCAGCTGAAAAAATTGGTCGTACACCTTCTCTTCACCAAAGTGGTGGCGGAAGTGATGCAAACGTAATTGCAGGACATGGTATCCCAACAGTTAACTTAGCGGTTGGTTATGAAGAAATTCATACAACAAACGAGAAGATTCCTGTTGAAGAATTAGCAAAAACAGCAGAATTAGTTGTTGCAATTATTGAAGAAGTAGCGAAGTAATGGAATAGAAAAAGCGTGTAAATCAATTGTGATTTACACGCTTTTTATTTTGATTCGATTGCTTTGACAAGACGTATAAGCCAATATAAGAAAACCTATGGAAGTATATACGTTGTTGCTACATGTACTAGACGAAGGAATAATCCTAACGTATTCATATTGAAAATCGGAAGTAGTAAATAATTAATTGCAATGATTAATATAACTACAAGGAATGTATAATTGAGTTTATCCCGCTATTTGCCGGACAGTAAGACCCCTACCTCAAAATTCAGCGAAAGTAAAGAAGTTAGGTGGGGGCCCTGCTGCCCGTAAAAGTCCGATTAGTGAGAGTTGATTAAAGTTTCGATTTATATCGATTATAAAAAAGAACAAGTAATTATTATAACTATTGTGCAAAATTTGATATAATAAAAGAACGAACGTTCTGATTAGGGAGTGAGTACTATGCGAGAAATGTATCCGAAAAATGGTCGTGTTATTTTACATGTAGATATGAATTGCTTTTTCGCATCTGTTGAAATTGCTCATGATCCATCATTACAAGGAAAGCCATTAGCGGTTGCTGGAAATGAAAAAGAGAGAAAAGGAATTATTATAACATGTAGTTATGAGGCGAGAGAATACGGAATACGTACGACGATGCCCCTTTGGGAAGCGAAAAGGTTATGCCCGCAATTAGTTGTAAGGCGTCCTAATTTCACATTATATCGCGAAGCTTCATTTCAAATGTTTCAAGTCCTTTCTCGTTTTACAGAAAAGATACAACCAGTCTCAATAGATGAAGGATATTTAGATATTACAGATTGCTACGCACTTGGTTCGCCTCTTGAAATAGCAAAGATGATTCAACAAGCACTATTAACAGAGTTGCAGCTTCCGTGTAGTATCGGAATCGCTCCAAATCTTTTCCTAGCAAAAACAGCTTCTGATATGAAAAAACCTCTCGGTATTACCGTACTTCGAAAACGTGATATTCCAGAAATGATTTGGCCACTTTCAGTTGAAGCAATGCATGGGATTGGAGAAAAAACAGCTGAAAAATTAAATGAAATTCATATACATACAATTGAACAGTTAGCGAAGGGAGACGAGCATATCATTCGCGCTAAAATTGGCAAGCACGGTATTGATTTACAAAAGCGTGCAAAAGGTACGGATGATAGGGAAGTGGATCCGAGTCAAATGGGCCAACATAAAAGTGTCGGTAACTCGATGACTTTTTCAAAGGATATGGATGAAGAGAAAGAATTACTTGATATGTTAGAACGGTTATCAAAATCAGTGAGTAAAAGATTACAAAAGCGAACCCTTGTCAGCTATAATATTCAAATTATGATTAAATACCATGATAGGCGAACAGTAACACGGAGTAAGCAATTGAAAAATGCAATTTGGGAAGAACGCGATATTTTTCAAGCAGCATCCCGTTTATGGAAGCAACATTGGGATGGTGATTCCGTTCGTTTACTAGGTGTTACAGCTACTGAAATAGAGTGGAAGACAGAATCGGTGAAACAATTAGATTTATTTTCATTTGAAGAGGATGCGAAAAAAGAACCACTACTTGCTGTCATTGATCAAATTAACGATAAGTATGGAACACCGATTTTACAACGAGGTAGTCAACTACTACGTAAGCAAGAGAAGTCGTTTCAACAAAAGTTAGAAAATAAGTTTATGTAGAAGGTGTCATGAAGTAGTAAAATCATGACACCTTTCCTATTATACAGGCACCAAGTGATACGAGAGCATTTGTCCGTAACCCAGCCATTCGGTGTCTCCATTGTCTTTCCATTCCAATGCAAGCTCCTACAATAATTGCTATAACTAACCTGAATACAATGTCGTACCATACCATCATGGTCACCTCCATATATAATATGTGTTATGTTTTTTAGAATGAGCGGGGGATACCCACTCATTCTTATTTTTACAACCAGCTATGAAACTTTTTAATATAAAGCTTTTTCAGGAATTGTGTTAAAAAAGCGTAGCCTAATAGTATTCCTACTAACCAAGGGAAATAGTTAAGTGGCAATGCTTGTAAACCAACGGCTGTACCAAGTGGTGAGAATGGAATATAAATCCCAATTGCCATAATAAGAGCGGTTAATAAAACGACTGGTGTTGATGCAGTGCTTTGAATAAATGGAATCTTTTGTGTTCTTATCATGTGAACAATTAAAGTTTGTGTTAACAATCCAACGACAAACCAACCGGACTGGAATAATGATTGCTCGCTCGATGTATTTGCACCAAATACATTCCACATGACTACGTATGTGATAATATCAAATATAGAACTAATTGGGCCGATACAAATAATGAAGTTTCGTAAGTTTGCAGTATCCCATTTTCGTGGTTTTTCTAGAAACTCTTTATCCATTTTGTCCCATGGAATAGAAAGTTGTGAAATATCATAAAGTAAGTTTTGAATTAAAAGATGAATGGCAAGCATCGGTAAAAAAGGAATGAAAGCACTTGCTACTAACACGCTAAACACATTACCGAAGTTAGAGCTAGCTGTCATCTTAATATATTTTAAAATATTTCCGAATGTAGTACGTCCTTCTAAAATCCCTGCTTCTAATATAGTTAAACTTTTTTCGAGTAGAATAATATCGGAAGCTTCTTTCGCAATATCAGTAGCAGTATCAACAGATATTCCGACATCAGCTTCACGTAATGCTACAGCATCGTTAATGCCGTCTCCCATGTAACCTACAGTGTGTCCATTTCCTTGTAATGCGTGTATAATACGAGATTTTTGCATTGGATTAAGCTTCGCAAATACAGTCGTTTCTTCGGCAAGTCTTGCTAATGCTTTATCTGGTAAAGAATCAATCTCGTAACCGAGGATTGGTTCGCAGATATCTAATCCAACTTCTATACAAACCTTTCTTGTAACAATTTCGTTATCGCCAGTTAAAATTTTCACTTGTACACCATGTTTTTGTAATGCTTGAATTGCAGCTGCTGCAGATGGTTTCGGTGGATCTAAAAAGCCGATATATCCAGCGAGAATCATATCAGTTTCGTCTTTTACTGCGTACTCTGTATCATTTATTCTTCTATCTTTTTTATAAGCAACAGCAATAACCCGCATACCTTCACTATTTAGTGTCTCACTTAGTTTTTTGACATTTGAACGTATTTCCTCGGTGAGTGGAACGATTTTTTCATCCACTTCAGTGTAGTTACAAATTGATAAAATTTCTTCTACGGCACCTTTACAAACCATTGTATGTTCACCTGAAATATCCTTTACGATGACTGACATACGCCGGCGGGCGAAATCGAATGGAATTTCATCTAGCTTTTGAAAAGCTGATGGATTAAATGTATTGTTTGCCTCTGTATGCTTAATAACAGCTTTATCTATTAAATTTTTCAATCCAGTTTGATAGAAACTATTTAAATAGGCAAATTGCAAGACGCGATTGCATTCATTTCCCTTGGGATCTAAGTGACGAACAAGGACAACTTTATCTTCTGTTAAAGTTCCGGTTTTATCTGTACAAAGAATGTTCATAGCACCTAAGTTTTGAATAGAATTTAGCTGTTTTACAATTACTTTTTGTTTAGACATGTTAACGGCACCTTTAGCTAAATTAGCAGTTACAATCATCGGTAACATTTCAGGTGTAAGGCCGACAGCGACGGCAATAGCGAAGAAGAAAGCTTCTTGCCAATCACCTTTTGTGAATCCATTAATGAGAAGGACAATAGGTGCCATAATAAGCATGAATGTAATTAAGAGCCAGCTTACTTTGTTTACACCTTTATCAAAGCTTGTTTCTACACGCTTTCCAATTACCTTATTGGCTAAAGAGCCGAAATACGTATCGGTACTTGTTGAGATGACAACAGCTTTTGCGCTACCACTTACAATATTTGTTCCCATGAAACAAAGGTTTTCCATATCGAGTGGATTGTAATTTTTTTTCATGTTTGTCGGTAAGATATGCTTATTTTCTGTATGGTAGCAGTGTTCGTATTTTTCTACAGGAAGTGCTTCCCCTGTTAAAGAAGATTGATTAACAAATAAATCTTTAGCGGATACAATACGCACATCAGCTGGAACGATATCACCGGCTGAAAGGGAAATGATATCGCCAGGTACAAGTTCCTCAATTGGAATTTCTGTTGTGTAATTTCGATTTAAATTCGTTACATTTTTTGTTTCATGTACAAATCCATTTATTCTAAATACGCTCGCAGTTGTTCGAACCATAGCCTTTAACTTATCGGCAGCTTTTTGAGAACGAAATTCTTGGGAAAACCGAATTGTTGCACTAAGTAGTACCATTGCAGATACGACAATTGTTCCTTGCATATCATCCGTGAAAAAGGAGAGTGCTCCAAGAGCTAATAAAACGAAAATAAATGGATTTTTAAATGCCGACAGAAATTGAATGTACCACGGTGCCATTTTATTATGAGCTATTTCGTTCGGACCATATAAAGAAAGTCTACGAGACGCTTCTTGTTTAGATAATCCATCTTGTGTTGTTTCTAAAAGTTTTAACGCAGAGCTTACATCTTGTGTTGCAACCTCCACTAATAATTCGTTATTTGTTTTCATGCTATCTTGCTCATAAGCATGCTTTGTTTCTTGTCTTTGTAAATTAAACATCGGTAGTTCCTCCTCTGTCATGAAGGAGGAAACAATCTGTTACCTAACTATTTGAAATGGTGAGGAACAGTTTCTTTCCTACCTACATGATGAAATATGAATGTAAAACGTATGGGTATATGGGCCGAATCATCAATTGCCAACTGTTCCTCACCTCCGTACAATTTAGTAGTTTCTGAATATGCTATGTTTGTTTCATAGTAAGGTGCATATAGACGTAAAAAGACCTTTACTCAAAACGAGTAAAGGTCTGAATTCGCAGTTAAAAGAGTCCACAACAAAGACTGTTAGTAGACATAAATAAAAACAGTTTTTGTGTATGACAAAATACATGCACCTCTCCCTCGTTGAGTTTTAGCACTGTATAGCATAGGTACTGAAACCAGCTACATTAAAAAAGGCCTTCATTCCGACCTTTCCTGTTGACCCATTGGCGTCTCTCGACATTTTTGGGCAGCAGCGTTTCTCTATACAGGAGCCTCACCTAACAGAGACCATATTCAATTACATGTTGAGTGTTAGCACTGTAAAATTGTAGTGTCAATATCTTTTTTATCTGTGTTTTTAAAATATTAAACGGATTTATAATAGATATGTGGGATGAAATGTATGATATTGATTATAAATAATATGAAAAATAAATATTTTTATAAAAGGGGAATTTGTAATGGTACCACAAAATTTTATTATAAATATTGAGAATCAAAAGTGGTTGTTTAATGAGCAGGAAGATTTATGTTCTCACGGGGAAATTTATTTAAATGTGGATGGAACGATTATTACACAAACAGGTATGGATGAGGAATGGGGAATAAGTGAATCAGCTTTAGCTCTGTTACGAACTTTAGATAAAGAATATATTTGTGATATTGAAAATGAAGAGGGGCTTATTTTGCACGGATGTGGCACTATGCTCATGTTAGGATGCCCAATTTCAATTCATTGGACTATAAACCATATAGGTGAAAATGTGGTTTTAAAGGATTTTGTCAAAGTTATTTCTACTGATCAAAAGGCTATATACTATGAAGGGCTTCATATAGAAGTAAATGAAAATGAATATAGAAAACAAATTGTTTCTTTTGCGCTACAGGCAAAAGAATTATTCAATAAATCAAGTGAAAAGATAATTTTAAATGAGTTTGAGCGAAGTATGTATACCGACTTTTGGATGGAATATGATCATTTGTTAAATAAGTATAAATAAAAAAGCACTGTAACCAGTGCTTTTTTATTATAGATTACGAGATTGTAGGGTTTTCAAAAATAACAATCTCTGAACTGTTTGTAGTTGAAACGCGTTGGGCGTAATATGTTAAAGCTGAAGAAATATATGCTGGTAACGTATCATTTGTATGTGATGTTGTATATTCATGGATTAATTCCTTTAAAGTTGTCCATTCTAATTGTGCTGGGTGATCAGACACGAAAGAACTTACCCAGCGATCAAATGAAGATGAAAAATCAGTTTGTAAACGAAATACTTCTTTCATAATAAAACGCTCCCTTAAAATGTAGTATAATTATTTTAACACAAAACACGAACGATAGCTAAATTTTTTGAGTATAACGTTCGTGTTATATAGTTGTCTAGATGTTTGGTTATGTAAATTCAATTTGCCATTTGAAATAACATTCCGTAAGATGAGAGATAGAGTATATTTAGAGCTGGAGGAAAGAAAGTGGAATTTGTATTTTTAGGAACTGGTGCAGGTGTTCCTTCAAAAGGAAGGAACGTTTCAGCAATTGCTTTACAATTGTTAGAAGAACGAGGACAAACTTGGTTATTTGATTGTGGTGAGGCCACGCAACATCAAATATTACATACATCTGTACGTCCGCGCCGCATTGAAAAAATATTTATTACGCATTTACATGGCGATCATATTTTTGGATTGCCTGGTTTATTAGGTAGCCGTTCATTTCAAGGAGGAACTACGCCTTTAACGGTGTATGGACCGAAAGGAATTAAACAATTTATTGAAGTGGCATTATCGGTAAGTACGACACATGTGAGATATCCACTTGAAGTTGTGGAGATAACAGAAGAAGGTACCGTATTTGAAGATAATGAATTTTATGTAGAAACGAAAAGATTGTCACACGGTATAGAATGCTTTGGATATCGTATTGTAGAGAAAGATATACAAGGTGCTCTTTTAGTTGATAAGTTGCTTGAGATGGGTGTGAAACCAGGTCCAATCTTTAAACGTTTAAAAGATGGTGAAGTAGTTGAATTAGAGGATGGCACGATATTAAATGGAAATGAGTTTATCGGCCCACCTCAAAAAGGAAGAATTATTACTATCTTAGGTGATACGCGATATTGCGAAGCGAGTAGGGAGCTTGCGCAAGATGCAGATGTACTTGTCCATGAAGCGACTTTCGCAGCAGAAGATGAGCAACAAGCGTATGATTATTTTCATTCTACATCTAAGCAAGCTGCGAGCATTGCACTTCAGGCAAATGCGAAGCGACTAATATTAACTCACATTAGTTCTCGCTATCAAGGAGATACATATAAGGAATTATTGAAAGAGGCTAGAGAGTTGTTTTCTAATACAGAAATAGCGACAGATTTGAAATCATTCCCAGTAGAAAAATAATTATTTTGTAAAAAATGGTAACAGCGGGTTACCATTTTTTTATGTCTAAAAAAATTTAAAAATAAAACTGTTATTATTTTATACTTATACTTGGATGATACAGAAAATTAGGATGGTTTGAATATATAGGATAAAAATACGAAATAATGATTATTTAGAAAAACTGTTATATAAGTCAGATGACATACAAGTGATACAAATAGCAGAAATGGACTTTTATTCAGAACTTTTAAAATTCAACAAAAGTAAGCGTTTTATAAAAAACAAGCTATAATGAGGGCAGATTATAATTTATGATAAGTCGCATGTATTTTAGTCATTATCGTAACAAGTGAAGTTGACTAAATCATGAGAGAGTAACACGAGAATTATAATAGGAAAGATATTACTATTATTTGTCATAAGTCTTTTTCACTTTTTAGCTAAACGATATGATTAGCAAGTGTAGCTATTGCGAGTTCCTTAGTAGAAGCTTTTTATTAATAAGGTGGTGGAGATTTAATTGGTACACCACTCTTTAAAAGAGTTCAGAACATCAGCAGGTAGTCTAGGCGGAATAGCGGGTGCAAATTTAGTTGCATTAGCAATGGTTATATCACTTGTTTATGCTATGCTTGCAATGGCTTCTGTGTTAAACTTTGGATTGCTACCAGACTTTATTCTGGATTATCTTGTATCATTTTTAAATGAAAATAATGCTAAGATTCTTATGTATTATGATAACTGGTATTATTTCAGGTTATATTGGATTACTTTTATTCAAAAACTATCCAATTCGTACAGCAGAACAAATTCGTGGTACAACTGGAAAAGCGACAGATGTAGCAGCTTAATAGAATAGTAGAATAAATTTTTTCATAGAGGTTTAGGGGGAGTTATGATGAAGTATCGCTCAGTATTTGATATTATCGGTCCAGTTATGATTGGACCATCAAGTTCACATACAGCAGGCGCGGCAAGAATGGGGCAAGTTGCTCGCCAGCTGTTTCGTCATGAACCAGAAAGAGTAAGCATTTCGTTATATGGATCATTTGCAAAGACGTATCGAGGGCATGGTACGGATGTAGCACTAATCGGTGGAATATTAGGATTTGAAACAGATGACTTACGTATTCCAGAGGCGCTAGAAATAGCAAAAGAGCGCGAAATTGAAGTGGAATTCATTGAAGAAGATGCCAATGCACCTCACCCAAATACAGCGAGAATTCGTTTGTATAAAGGTGAAGATGAAATTGAAGTTGTTGCTTGCTCAATTGGTGGCGGTAAAATTGAAGTTGTAGAATTAAACGGATTCGATCTTCAATTATCAGGCACGAGCCCAGCACTACTTATTGTAAATAACGATCGCTTCGGTGCTATTGCAGCGGTAGCTTCAATCCTTGCGAAACATGAGATTAACATTAGCACAATGAGTGTTTCTCGTAAAGAAAAAGGAAGAAGAGCGCTTATGGTCATTGAAACAGATGAATTATTAGCAGATGAAGTAATTGCAGAAATAAAAGCGCAACAAAATATTTGTCAAGTAACTATTATGGAATAATTGCAGGGGGGACACACCATGTTTCGGAACGCAGCGGAACTAGTGGCGCAAGCTAAAGAACAAAATGTAAAAATCGCAGAAATTATGATTCAATGTGAAATGGAAACAAGAAGTATTTCACGTGAAGAAGTAATTGCTGGTATGGAAAAGAACTTAGTCGTGATGGAGCAAGCAGTAGAACGTGGTATTCGCGGCGTGAAATCACCAACTGGTTTAACTGGTGGAGATGCTGTAAAAGTTCAAGCGTATATGAAGAGTGGAAAAGGCTTATCTGGAGATACGATTTTGGATGCAGTAAGCAAAGCTGTTGCAACAAATGAAGTAAACGCAGCGATGGGAATTATTTGTGCAACACCAACAGCAGGTTCTGCTGGAACAGTGCCAGGTGTACTATTTGCACTAAGAGAAAAATTGCAGCCTACACGTGAAGAAATGATTGAATTCTTATTTACAGCAGGAGCTTTCGGTATGGTTGTTGCGAATAACGCTTGTATTTCTGGTGCAGCGGGAGGATGCCAAGCTGAAGTTGGTTCAGCAAGTGGAATGGCGGCTGCAGCTGCAGTTGAGATGGCTGGTGGAACACAAGATCAAGCAGCTACAGCGATGGCAATTTCATTAAAGAACATGCTTGGTTTAGTGTGTGATCCTGTTGCAGGACTTGTAGAAGTACCTTGTGTAAAACGTAATGCAGCAGGAGCTGCGAATGCGATGATTTCAGCAGATTTAGCATTAGCTGGTGTAACGAGTACAATTCCATGTGATGAAGTAATTGAGGCAATGTTTAGAATCGGACAAACGATGCCAGTAGCACTTCGTGAAACAGCAGAAGGTGGACTTGCAGCAACGCCGACTGGTCGTCGCCTGCAAGAAGAGATTTTTGGGAAGAACAATAACTAAGTGTAATTATAGAAAAAGGAGCTCAAATAAACTTGAGCTCCTTTTTCTATTTTTCTTTTGTTAGTTGTTCTAATGTTTTTCCAAGATTATGTGATCGTTTCGTTGCCTGTGTAATACAAGAAATAAGTGCTTGTTGAAATTTATGTTCTTGTAATACTTCAATACCTGCTTCGGTAGTTCCACCAGGAGAAGTAATTTCCTTTCTCAAAATAGAAGGGTGTTTGTCACTTACTTTTAGCATTTCAGCAGCACCAATCATCGTTTGAAGAATAAGTGATTTTGCAACATCTTCTTTTAAACCAATTTTTTTTGCAGCTTCTTCCATAGCTTCCACTACGTAATAAATATAAGCAGGTCCACTTCCGGATAATGCAGTGACAGCATGCATGTCTTCTTCCTCTACAACAGAGACGAGACCAATCGTTTCAAATAAAGATGTTGCAGTGAGAATATGCTCCGCTGTTGCATGTTTTGAAGGGGAGATAGCGGTAGCTGATTTTAAAATGGCTGCGGAGGTATTTGGCATTGCACGAATAATTGGAACGTCTTTTTGAAGTAGTTTTCTAATTGAGTCAGTAGAAACACCTGCTAGTAATGAAATAATAAGCACGTTATTATTTATGTATTCTTTAAAAGGGGTAAGCGCCTCTGCAACATCCTTTGGTTTCATTGCTAGAAAAAGAATATTTGCATCAGTAAGTAATTCTTTTTTATTATGAGTACCTTTGACACCGTATTTTTTATGTAGCTCTTGTAATCTTGTCTCGTTAGAACGATTACTTACAGTAATTTGTTCACCTTTAACGACATTTGCATGTAACAAGCCACCAATAATAGCTTCGGCAATAGAGCCTGCACCGAGAAAGGAAATGTTTTGAATAGACATGATGTTCCTCCTTTAATTTTGGTTAGAAATTCTTATAAATGTACATACATTCGTTTTTTTATAGGAAACACCTCTTTTTATCTGAAAATAATGACAAATATATATAGAAGTTGTAAACTGAAGAAGTATTCATTTTTGAACCGGAAAGAGACAGGGGGGCTAAGCATGACGGCGATTCACCGAATGGAGATTCCTGTACCATTTGCAGTGGAAACTGTGAATGTGTTTTTAGTTGAGGGGGAGACATTAACATTAATTGATACAGGGACGAATACAGAAGAGGCAAGGAATGCGTTAGAAAGTCAATTAGGTGCATTAGGACATACGATAGAAGATATTGAAACAGTAGTCATTACGCATCATCATGCAGATCATTGTGGACTTTTAAATATATTTTCTGAGAAGACGAATATTATTGGACATCCTTGGAATGAGCCTTGGATTACACAAAATCCAGAATTTTTAAAGCGGTATCATGAATTTTTTAGAGAGACGGCCTTACAGTTTGGTGTGCCAGCAGCATTTTTGAAAGACGAGTCGTTATTGACGACGAGGACACTTAAATATTCTTGTAATAGATCGTTAACGCATACTGTGAGAGAAGGAGATCGTATTGATTCTTTGCCTGGATTTACAGTACTTGAAACACCAGGTCATGCTTCTACTCATATTTCTTTATATAGAGAATCTGATGGAATATTAATTGGTGGAGATGCTCTCATTAGTCATATTTCTTCGAATCCAATACTAGAACCGCCATATGAAGGGCAAACAGAGCGGGCACGCCCATTACTACAATATAATCAAACATTACAGCGTTTAAGCGAAATGAATATTTCACGCATTTTATCAGGGCATGGGGAAGATGTTCTAAATGTGAAACAACTTATTGAAACGAGATTACAAAAGCAAGAAACACGTGCTTTTAAAGTGCTTGAGTTATTAAAGGAAAAACCAATGACAGCATTTGAAGTATGTGTAAAACTATTTCCGGTATTATATAAAGAACAATTACCACTTACTATTTCAGAAACGGTTGGACAATTGGACTATTTAGCATATAATCAACAAGTGATGATTGATGAGTCATCGCAACAATTGATTTATTATGCAAAGTAGGTGACAGCAATGACAGGACGTTTACAAAATAAAGTAATCGTCATTACAGGTGCTTCTAGTGGGATTGGTGAGCAAGTTGCAATGCAAGTTGCAACACAGGGAGCGACTCCAGTATTAATGGCTCGAACAGAAGAGAAACTACAAGCGTTAGTAGACAAAATTAAAGAAACTTATAATACGCCTTGCTATTATTATGTATTAGATGTAAGTGAAGAGATGGAAGTACAGTCTGTTTTTTCAAAGGTATTACAAGAAGTGGGACGTATTGATATATTAGTAAACAATGCGGGATTTGGTATTTTTAAAACGTTTGAAGATGCGTCAATGGGTGAAGTAAAAGATATGTTCCAAGTAAATGTATTTGGATTAGTAGCATGTACGAAAGCGGTACTACCTTATATGGTAAACAAGAACGAAGGACATATTATTAATATTGCTTCACTTGCCGGAAAAATTGCAACTCCGAAATCAAGTGCGTATGCAGCAACGAAACATGCTGTATTAGGATTTACGAATAGTTTACGCATGGAATTAGCGAATACAGATATTTATGTTACAGCAATTAATCCGGGTCCGATAGATACAAACTTTTTTGAAATAGCGGATCAATCTGGTACATATGTAAAGAATATGGGACGTTACATGTTAAAACCAACATACGTAGCAGAACAAATCGTAAAGTCGATGCACACGAAAAAACGTGAAGTAAACTTACCGAAGTGGATGGGAATTGGTCCAAAACTTTATGCTTTATTCCCAGGTTTATTTGAACGTGTAGCAGGTAAATCATTAAGTAAAAAATAGGAGATTTCCACATGGAAATCTCCTATTTTTTATTGTTTTCCAGTCACATAATCATAAACAATATCCTCAATCTCCTCGTATAAATCAATTTCAATATTTGAATGAGTCACCGTTTGAATATGTTTCACTAGCATTTCCTGATCTTCTTTTGATATTGGACTGCATTGATATTGCTGAAAACTTTTTATAATCATTTTCTCAATTAATTTTTCGTTCATATTTTTTCCCGCCTGTATGTACGTATGTATTGTTTTATTGTACTTGAAGTGAAATAAAAAAACTACTATGCACTATTTTTGTATAAAAATTCGGTTGAGTATATTATTTTTCTAATAAAATTAAGTTTTTTTAGAATTTAAAATTTATAAATATTTAATTGACTCTATAAATATACAATATTATAATCATACTTAATTTAAAGAATCGATTTGAGGAGGAACTTATGAAAGTCGCAATTATTGGAGCCACTGGATATGGGGGCATTGAATTAATTCGTTTATTAGAACAACATCCATATTTTTCGATAGCATCTCTTCATTCTTTTTCGCAAGTTGGTGAGTGTATAACAAATGTATATCCGCATCTTCGAAATGTTCTCGTTCATACGTTACAAGAAATTGATGTGAAGACAATAGGGAAAGAAGCAGAAATCGTATTTCTAGCAACACCAGCAGGAGTATCGGCGGAGTTAACTCCCAAGTTAGTAGCAGAAGGTTTAAAAGTAATTGACCTATCTGGAGACTTTCGTATGATAGATCCTTCGTCATATGAACTGTGGTATAAAAGGCCAGCAGCGAAAGAAGAAATTCTTAGAAAAGCAGTGTATGGGTTAAGTGAATGGAAAAGGACTGAGATTCAAAAGGCAAATTTAATTGCAAACCCAGGATGTTTTGCTACAGCCACATTGCTAGCGATAGCGCCGTTAATACGTAGTAGCATGATTGAAGAAGATTCAATTATTATTGATGCGAAATCAGGGGTATCAGGAGCAGGAAAAACACCAACAACAATGACTCATTTTCCTGAGCTATACGATAACTTACATATCTATAAAGTAAACCAGCATCAGCACGTTCCGGAGATTGAGCAAATGCTTACAGAATGGAATAGTGAATCACAGCCAATTACATTTAGCACACATTTAATACCGATATCACGAGGAATTATGATTACACTTTATGCAAAAGTAAAACAAAAGATGGAAATAAAGCAACTTCAAAAATTGTATGAAGAAACGTATGAACAATCGCCTTTCATCCGAATTTGTACGCAAGGGAAATTTCCAAGTCCAAAAGAAGTGAGAGGCTCAAATTATTGTGATATTGGCATAGCTTACGATGAAAGAACTGAAAGAGTTACGGTCGTTTCTGTTATAGACAATATGATGAAAGGCGCGGCTGGGCAAGCGATTCAAAATGCAAACATAATAGCGGGACTAGAAGAGACAACAGGTTTACAACATATGCCGCTTTATCTATAAGGGGGACATGATGATTAAAGTAGCGTCTATTACAAAATTAGAAAATGGTTCAATTGTAACGCCGAAAGGCTTTTCGGCAATTGGTACTGTAAATGGTCTGAAAAAGGAGAAAAAGGATTTAGGGGCAATCGTTTGTGACGTACCAGCATCATGTGCCGCTGTGTATACAACGAATCAAATACAAGCAGCCCCTTTGCAAGTAACGAAGGATAGTATAACGGCAGAAGGGAAGTTACAAGCAATTATCGTTAATAGTGGAAATGCAAATGCTTGTACTGGAATGCAAGGATTACAAGACGCATACGAGATGCGCGTGTTAGGGGCGGAACATTTTGGGATGAAAGAAAATTACGTTGCAGTAGCTTCAACAGGTGTAATTGGTGTTCCACTGCCGATGGATATAATCCGAAAGGGGGTTGCAACTCTTATACCGACGAAGGAAGAAAGTGAAGCATATTCTTTTTCTGAAGCAATTTTAACGACGGATCTTATCACGAAAGAAACTTGCTATGAAATGATTATTGATGGGAAGAAAGTGGTGATTGCGGGTGTTGCAAAAGGTTCAGGGATGATTCATCCGAATATGGCAACGATGCTTAGTTTTATTACGACAGATGCTCATATAGAGCATAACGTATTGCAAAAAGCGTTATCACAAATAACGAATCATACATTTAATCAAATTACGGTGGATGGAGATACTTCTACGAATGATATGGTCATCGTTATGGCAAGTGGATTATCAGAAACAAGGCCGATAAATATGGAACATACAGATTGGGAAACTTTCGTAGGTGCTTTACAGAAGGTATGTGAAGATTTAGCGAAAAAAATTGCGCAAGATGGTGAAGGCGCTACGAAGTTAATAGAAGTAAATGTGCTAGGAGCTCAAACGAATGAAGAGGCAAAAAAAATTGCAAAGCAAATAGTCGGTTCGAGTCTTGTGAAAACAGCAATACATGGTGAAGACCCAAACTGGGGGCGAATTATTAGCAGTATTGGACAAAGTGAAGTAGCTATTAATCCGAACACAATTGACATTACTCTTCAATCTATATCGGTATTAAAAAATAGTGAGCCTCAAATATTTTCTGAAGAAAAAATGAAAGAGAGGTTACAAGAAGATGAAATAGTCATTAATGTGTACTTACACTTAGGTGAAGAGACAGGATCAGCTTGGGGCTGTGACTTAAGCTATGAATATGTGAAAATAAATGCTTGTTATCGTACATAAGGAGAGAGAAGATGAGCGATTATATTGTAGTGAAATGCGGCGGTAGTATGTTGAATCAATTAAATGATGTGTTTTTTGAATGTATAAAGAAATTGCAACAGAAGTATAAAGTAGTGATTGTTCATGGTGGTGGACCAGAAATTGATGCCAAATTAAAAGATTGTAACATCAACGTAGAAAAAAGAGATGGATTACGGATAACACCAAAAGAAGTTATGGATGTTGTTCAAATGGTGCTATGCGGAAGTACGAATAAAAAACTCGTAATGAATTTACAAAAGCATAATTTACTTGCGGTAGGTTGTTCAGGGTGTGACGGCAATTTACTTCAAATTCAACCTGTCAGCGAAGAGATAGGATATGTAGGGGAAGTAAGTTATGTAGAAACAGCTTTATTAAAAGGATTAATAAATATGGAGTATATTCCTGTTATTGCTCCAATCGGGGTAAATGGTAATGAAATTTATAACATAAATGCGGACAATGCTGCGGCTGGGATTGCGGCCGCGTTAGGGGCAAAAGAGCTTGTTTTTATTACGGATGTAGATGGAATATTACATGAAGGGAATTTGGTAAAGGAAACGGATGAATCTGAAATTGCAACTTTTATAGAAACAGGTGTTATTACAGGTGGGATGATTCCGAAAGTACAGGCGGCACTAGCATCATTAAAAATGGGAGTGCAAAAGATAAGTATTGTGAATGGTACAAAAGATTTTACTGAGGTTACGGGAGAGTGTATTGGAACGACGGTAACGAAAGGCGTGAGTATTGCATGACGAGTCATCTTTTTCAAACGTATGGCAGAAGAACTATTGAGTTTGTAAAGGGAACTGGAACGAAAGTTATTGATAATAACGGTAAGGAATATTTAGATTTCACATCAGGAATTGGCGTATGTAATTTAGGACATTGTCACCCTACTGTTCTCAAAGGTGTACAAGAGCAACTTGATGATATATGGCATATATCTAACCTGTTTACAAACAGCTTACAAGAAGAAGTTGCGTCATTATTAACAGAAAATAGAGCATTAGATTATGTGTTTTTCTGTAATAGTGGGGCAGAGGCAAATGAAGCGGCTTTAAAGTTAGCACGTAAGCATACTGGAAAATCTCTCGTCGTAACATGCCAGCAGTCTTTTCACGGTAGAACATTTGGAACGATGAGTGCAACAGGCCAAGATAAGGTAAAAGAAGGATTTGGTCCATTACTTCCATCTTTTTTACACATCCCTTTTAACGATATTAAAGCATTAGAGGAAGTAATGAATGAAGAAGTTGCGGCGGTAATGGTAGAAGTAGTTCAAGGAGAGGGAGGAGTAATACCTGCTGATCTATCTTTTTTGAAAGAGATTGAAACATTATGTAATAAGTTCGGTTCCTTATTTATTATAGACGAAGTACAAACGGGGATAGGAAGAACTGGAACACTATTCGCTTATGAACAAGTGGGAATAGAGCCTGATATCGTTACCGTTGCAAAGGCACTTGGGAATGGGATTCCTGTCGGAGCGATGATTGGCGGGAAAGAGCTCGGAACGTCGTTTACTGCAGGATCACACGGTTCAACTTTTGGCGGGAATTACATCGCGATGGCTGCAGCGAAAGAAGTATTGCAAGTGAGTAAAAAACCATCGTTTTTAAAAGAAGTACAAGAAAAAGGCGAGTACGTATTAGAGAAGTTGCAAGAGGAATTACAGCATGTCGAATGTATTCAAAATATACGTGGTAAAGGGCTTATGATTGGGATTGAGTGTAAGCATGAAGTTGCAAGTTTTATAGAACAACTAGAAAACGAAGGACTTCTCGTATTACAAGCAGGCCCTAATGTTATAAGACTATTACCGCCACTCATTGTCACGAATGAAGAGTTAGAACAGGCAGTATATATAATAAAAAAAGTAGTTTGTACAAAAAACGTATCAATCATATAAGGGGGAAGTTTCATGTCAACTGTACAAGTACCGAAATTAAATACGAAAGATCTTTTAACACTAGAAGAATTAACGAAAGAAGAAATTATTTCTTTAATTGAGTTCGCTATATATTTAAAAAAGAATAAGCAAGAGCCTTTATTACAAGGCAAAATATTAGGGCTTATTTTTGATAAGCATTCAACTCGTACTCGTGTATCTTTTGAAGCGGGAATGGTACAACTCGGGGGACATGGTATGTTTTTAAGTGGAAAAGAGATGCAAATGGGAAGAGGAGAAACTGTTTCAGATACTGCGAAAGTATTATCGCAGTATATTGACGGGATTATGATACGTACATTCTCGCACGCGGATGTAGAAGAGCTTGCAAAAGAATCGAGTATTCCTGTTATTAACGGTTTAACGGATGATCATCATCCTTGTCAAGCATTGGCAGACCTCATGACAATATATGAAGAAACAAATACATTTAAAGGAATAAAATTGGCTTACGTAGGTGACGGAAATAATGTATGTCATTCATTGTTGCTAGCGAGTGCAAAAGTCGGAATGCATATGACTATTGCAACGCCTGTAGGATATGAACCGAATGAAGAGATTGTAAAAAAAGCGTTAGCGATTGCCAAGGAAACAGGAGCTGAGATTGAAGTTTTGCATAATCCTGAATTAGCGGTGAATGAAGCAGATTTCATTTATACTGACGTTTGGATGAGCATGGGGCAAGAGGGCGAAGAAGAGAAATATTCTTTATTTCAACCTTACCAAATCAATAACGAACTTGTTAAGCATGCGAAGCAAACATATCGTTTCTTACACTGTTTACCTGCCCATCGTGAAGAAGAAGTAACAGGAAAAATTATAGATGGACCGCAGTCTATCGTCTTTGAGCAAGCTGGTAATCGATTGCATGCTCAAAAAGCGTTATTAGTGAGTTTATTTAAAAATGTAGAAGAGCCTTCCTAAAAGGGAGGTTTTTTTATATTAAAATGTCATATGTATATTTAGTTAACCATTTCGATATCATTTATAATAAAAGAGAAAACTAAATTTGTTTTTCAGAGTGTGTAAGGACATACTACATATAAAAATATAGTTAAAGAGATGATGAGGGTGAAAACAACTAAGAAAACATATTCGTTTTTTCAGCGGATATGGAGAATATTAAAGTTTCAATATTATAAGTTGCTTCGATCGCCAGAAGGCGCAAAGAAAGTATCATTAGGGTTTGCTATAGGATTCGGCTTAGAAATGTTAGTCATTTATACGGCATCGCTCGTATATGTAATATTTTATCCAATCGTCAGGTTAGCAAAGGGATCTTTTCCTGCGGCAGTTATTGGCAATATTATTGGGAAAATATCGTTTCTCCCAGTATTTTTATTTCCGCTTGCGTATACGCTAGGAAAAATGATTTATCCATTTCATGTACAGAAAATTCATCATGAACCATTTAAGATATCGGACTTGTTTTCAAGTCACATTTTTACGATATTAAAGAGCTTATTACAAAGTGAAGTGTATGTATTAATTGGAATGACGATTTTAGGAGTTGTGTTTGGTCTCATTTCGTATTTCGTTGTGCATTATTTATACGAAAAGAACCGTAAGTTACGCTTGAAGAAAAGGAAGAAACGAGTGAGAGAACCACTTGTACAATTATAAACAATGTCACATTCATTTTCTCCTTTGAATATGTTTAAGAAAAAGGAGGAGAGGATAATGTATTATTATTACGTACCTCAAGTATATCCATATGTAAATTATTATCCGGTTTATGATACGAGTAGACAATACGAATTATATCGGCAACAACAATTACAGCAATTATCACAAATACCACAAATACCACAACAACAGCCTACACAGGAAAAAAAACCATATTTAACAACATGGCCATATTCCAATGTATACTATGGTAACTATTACGAATCATAAAGCTGCTTCTATTTAGAAGCAGCTTTATACGTTTGTTTTCAAAATTAAATTTTGAATGGTTTGAAGAGAATGAATGAGCTTTTCGCGCTCTTCCTCAGATAATGTTTGGAAATTTTCTTTTAGTTTGTCTAAAATGAATTGCTGATACTGATTTACTAATAATTTCCCTTCAGCTGTTAGGGAAATTAAAATGACCCGTCGATCTTTTTCGCTATAATGACGCTCTATTAGTTCTTCTTGAATAAGTTTGTTTAATAGAGGTGTCATGTTAGGCCGTGAAATCGCTAGCCGCTTGCCGATTTCGGAAACTGCTAATGTGCCGTTTTCATGCAAAAGCAGTAATACTTGTGTATGTGATGGCGGCATATGTCTTTGAGAAGAAAATTCTCCAGGAAGCATAAATTTGCGATAAAAAAGAGGCACTAGCGAAAGAAGATGATCAACAATACGTTCCCACTCGCGTGATTCCATATAAAGGCCCCCTTCCACTATCATTGTAACAAAAAAGACATGTTATAAAAATAGAATTGTTTCATGGTCGCTTTAATATTTGTAGGATAACACTTGCTTTGTAAATGTATTGGCAATAATTGCATAGCCGTTATCATTTGGGTGTACTTGGTCAAATAATAACTCTTTTTTATCATTCGATATTAATTTGCGAATTGGTAAAACGATAGATGGTTGATTTGCTTTGGAAATGGAATAAACAGATTCATTCCAGCCATCTAAAAACATATCTGCATAACTTGCGATGGAGTCATCGAGTTGTAACGGGTTATAGAGTTCTGAGAGAATGAGTAAAGCATCCGGATTTTGATCTCGAACTGTCTTTACAATACTTTTTATATCCGCTTCAAAATGGGCTTTTTCTTTATTTAACATTTTTATACCATCTATAACACCGACATCACGATTTAAACGAAATAAATTATTTCCTCCAATATTAATTGTAATTATATTTGCTGCTCTAATTTTTTCCTTTACATCTTCTGATTGAACTTTTTTAGCGAGACGATCTGTTGTAAGACCGTTTACCCCAAGGTTTTCTACTGTAATTGGTTTGTGAATTTGTGCTTCTATTTGCTTAGAAGCTAATTCAGCAAACCCACCTTGTGTCGATCCATATCCTTTAGCGAGTGAATCACCTAATACAAGATGATAAAAAGATTCGTTTGTTTGCTTATCAATCCAATTTGGGGCAGATGTTTTTTCTGTTTTTTCTTCAGATTCATTTTGTTTTGTCTCGTCGTTCTTTTCAAAATAAGAATAAGAAATGATCAGAAGGAGGAGACAAACAATTGTTAAGATGACTTTTTTCATAAATTCATCCTCCTTGTAATTGGTAATTGTATCATATTCAGCAGTATTAGCAATGTAAGGGCATATTATATGTTTATGAAAAGTTTATAATAACTTTACAGAAAATTTGTTGAAGTTTGTCAAAAAATATTGACGATAGGAAAGAACTTTATATATGATAATGTCAGATAAGGTGAAACTTTAATGAGTGGGAGCTTTATTTCCTATTAATTGTTAGTCTTCATCAATCGGGCGTTTAAGGGGACTACTCGTTAGCGCAGGGTGAAATGAAAATTGTGTCTCTAATAGAAGAAAAAAGGTATGTGGTTAGAGACAGATAGGGATTCATTTCATTATTTCTGGTAATTGTATAAGGGGGATTTTTTGTGAAAAAGTCAAAAAAAATGCTAGCTGGAGCAACTCTTGCGATTGGTGTTATAGCACCGCAAGTAATGCCAGCAACAGCTCATGCAGATGAGAACACTGGGGAGAGTACAGTTAAATTACGAATTCTAGAAACATCAGATATTCACGTTAACTTAATGAATTACGATTATTATCAAACGAAAACAGATAATAAAGTAGGTCTCGTACAAACGGCAACACTCGTTAATAAAGCACGTGAAGAAGTGAAGAACTCTGTCCTATTTGATGATGGGGATGCATTACAAGGGACACCGCTTGGGGATTACGTAGCGAATAAAATAAAAGATAAAGATCCGAAGAATCCTGTTGATCCTAACTATGTCCATCCATTATATCGTGTAATGAATTTAATGAAGTATGACGTCATCTCTCTTGGGAATCATGAATTTAACTATGGTTTAGATTATTTAAAGGAAGTGACTAGTAAAACAAAAATTCCGGTTATTAACTCGAATGTCTACATAGATGACCATGATGGTAATGATGAGAATGACGAGCATTACTTTGATAGACCATATCATATTTTAGAGAAAGAAGTAGTGGATGAAGCAGGCCAAAAACAAATAGTGAAAATTGGTGTAATGGGATTTGTTCCACCACAAATTATGAATTGGGATAAAGCGAATTTAGAAGGACAAGTTAAAGCGAAAGATATAGTTGAAACAGCGAAGAAAATGGTACCAAAAATGAAAGCAGAAGGTGCAGATGTTATCGTTGCACTAGCTCATTCCGGTGTTGATAAAAGTGGATACAACGTTGGTATGGAAAACGCGTCGTATTATTTAACAGAGGTTCCTGACGTAGATGCAGTATTAATGGGACATTCACATACTGAAGTGCAGGATATATTTAATGGTGTTCCAGTTGTAATGCCTGGCGTTTTTGGCAGTAACTTAGGTATTATTGATATGCAATTGAAAAAGGTAAACGGAAAATGGGAAGTACAAAAAAAGAATCAATCTAAGCCAGCACTTCGTAAGATTGCTGATAGTAAAGGTAATCCGTTAGTAGAATCTGATCAAAAATTAGTTAATGAAATTAAAGATGAACATGAAAAGACAATCGAATATGTAAATACACCTGTAGGTGAAACGAAAGCACCAATTAATAGTTATTTTTCATTAGTACAAGATGATCCTTCCGTACAAATTGTGACAAATGCGCAAAAATGGTATGTAGAACAAGAACTTAAAAAACCAGAGTACGAAAAGATTAAAGATATTCCGGTTTTATCTGCAGGTGCACCATTTAAAGCAGGTGGCCGAAACGGTGCTGCATATTATACTGATATTCCAGCTGGAACGTTAGCAATTAAAAACGTTGCAGATTTATACGTATATCCAAATACGTTATATGCTGTAAAAGTAAATGGGGCACAAGTGAAAGAATGGCTTGAAATGTCTGCAGGTCAGTTTAATCAAATTGATCCTAAACCAAAAGAAAAAATTGAACAGCAATTGGTGAATACAGGATATCCTACATATAACTTTGATATTATAGATGGTTTAAAATATGAAATTGATGTAACACAACCGCCGAAATACGATAAAGATGGAAAAGTTGTAAATGCAAATACGAATCGTATTGTAAATATGACATATGAAGGTAAACTAGTAGCTGATGATCAAGAGTTCATCGTCGCTACAAATAATTATCGTGGAAGTAGCCAGACGTTCCCGGGTGTAAGTAAAGGGGAAGTTGTATATCAATCGCAAGATGAAACACGTCAAATTATTGTAAAGTATATGCAAGAAACGCCAGTTATTAACCCGACAGCAGATCAAAATTGGACGTTTAAACCGATTGTTGCAGATAAATTAATTACAACATTTGATTCTTCACCAAAAGCAAAAGAGTATATAAAGAAAGATGGAAAGATTTCATATGTTGGACCATCTGAAAATGAATTTGCTAAATATGCAATTGATATAACGAAGAAGAATGATGATAAAGAAACTGGTGGAGAAAATCCAACGACACCGCCAACAGGTGGTGGAGAAAATCCGACGACACCGCCAACAGGTAATGGAGAAAACCCAACACCACCAACAGAAGAAGGTAATAATGGTAATGAACCAAAGCAAGATGGAAACAATACTGGATCTGGACAAACTACAACAGATGATCAAAATACAAAAGAAACAACAACAACTGTAAGTGAAAATAAAGAAGCTGAAAAAGATGAACGTGATTTACCGAAAACAGGTGCAAGTATTGCTTCTACAATTGGAGCTGGTCTTGCGTTTGTTGGAGCGGGATTACTTATGTTATTTAGAAGAAAGAAAGCGAATAGATAGTCGAGAAATATAAAAAGGATTACCGATTTGGTAATCCTTTTTGTTATATTATGAAACTGGTACTGCTTTTTCTTTTTTCCATGAAAGACCGAATCCAGTAAAGCCGACGATAATGGTTACGACTGGACACGCTAAACAGAAGATTGCGTATGGCAAGTAATCGAATGTTGGAACGCTAAGAACGTTTGTTAAGAATACGCCACTGACACCCCATGGTACGAGTGGATTAATTACTGTACCAGCATCTTCTAATACTCGTGATAAATTACGACGTTCTAAACCGACTTCATCGTATTTATTAGCGAATGCTTGTCCTGTTAAAACGATGGATAAGTACTGCTCACCAAGTAAGAAGTTTACACCAATTGCAGTTGAAGCAGTAGAAATAATTAAGCGTGTACTAGTTTTTACGAAGCTAGAGATAATATTCATCAGCTGCGCTATAATACCCATTCCTTGTAATAATCCTCCCATACAAAGAGCTAGGAAAATAAGAGCAATTGACATCATCATACTTTGCAGGCCACCGCGAGATAATAAGCTGTCAATGTCTTTGATACCAGTTTTAGAAACGTAACCGTCTTGCATAATTTTTATTAAATCAGCTAAAGAAGTGCTAGGTTTAAAAATAAAGAGAATAATAATCCCTACCACAATTCCTGCAAGTAATGTTGGAACTGCGGGTACCTTTTTAAATGCGAATAGGAACAGTAATAAAATAGGAATCAGTGTAACGATAGAAATCGTTGCATTTTTTTCTAGTGTGTTAATAAATGCTGAGAAATCAACGTTTCCACCAGATCCGCTTCCTAAAATGAAAAATGCGATAAATGCAATAATGAAAGCTGGCACTGTTGTCCAAAGCATGTTACGAATATGTTCAAATAAATCTACACCTGTTACAGCAGGCGCTAAGTTTGTTGTATCAGATAAAGGAGACATTTTATCTCCGAAGAATGCACCAGAAATAATTGCACCAGCAATAAGAGCTGGATCGTATCCAAGGGCAGTACCCATTCCCATAAAAGCAAGTCCTACAGTTGCAGCAGTTGTAAAAGCACTACCGATACTCGTTCCAACAATTGCACAAACAACAAAAACAGTTGGAACGAAAATTTTTGGAGATACAAGTTGGAAGCCGTATACCATTAAAGTAGGAATAGTTCCAGCTGCGATCCAAACGCTAATTAATACGCCTACAAGTAAGAAAATAAATATAGATGGAATACCAGCTGAAATACTACTAATCATCCCTTTCTCCATAGTAGACCAAGAGATTTTCTTCAAGAATCCAAATGCTAATAAAAGAACGATACCAAATAAAATTGGGATGTGTGGTGAAACTTCTAATTGAATAACACTAAAACCAATACAGAAAAAGATAAAAATTGTTAAAAGAACAGACTCAATTTTTGAAACCATTGTTTTCCCCTCCTAAGTAATATGAAATAGCTCTTTTTTATATAAAATTCGCCAATATTGTATATTTCCTTCTAAAATTTAGAATTTTGTGACAAATTACCGGTAATTGTTTGTTCTTCTATATGATACGGAAATGATTGGATAAAAAAACGTCCCTGCATATAATTATGCAGGGACGAAGAAATCGCGGTACCACCCTAGCTTGTGAAATGAATGTATCACAAAATAAAGGGTCATATGATATGCGCTTATAAAATAAAAAACGCCCCTGCAATATATGCAGGGACGAAAAATTCGCGGTACCACCCTAAATTGTGAAACAGTGTCGTTTCACCACTCTTTAGACATAACGGTCTATAACCGTCTTTCACTACTCCTCACGTTTCGTAAAAGAAGCTCCAGGGGGTAATTCATAATTCGCTCTGTACTGGTTCGCACCGACCACCAGCTCTCTGAAATCAGAAATCGAAATACTACTAAATCCTATCAACGCCGATTCATATGATGTTAGTTAAATTTTTATCATATTTTCATCTTACATGTCAATAAAAATATTAAATGTTTTTTTAGGGAAATAAAGGATAATTGTTTTTAACGCTGTAAAAATGTACGTTATAATGAATTTGAAAGGGGGAGGAAAGAGTGAAGAAAAAAATAATTCTTTTTACCACTTTATTAGTTATTGGAGGAAGTGCTGGAATTTACACAGCTTTTGCGGCTGAATCAGAGCAGTTGAAACAAAAGCAAATACAACAGTCAGAAGTGAAGAAAGTAAAAGAAATAGAAGAGAAGAAATCAATGGAAAAAGCAGCAGAAAAACTAGGAGTTTCTACTGAGGGGAAAACAAAAGAAGAGGTTACGAAAGAAGTAAATACCGCTAGATTTGAGAAGCGTCATGATTTATTAATTGAGCACGCTAAGCAACTTGGAATTGATACAGAGGGGAAAAAAGATGAAGAAATTATTTTAGAAATTGGAAAGATACAGCATGGAAAGTAGAACAACTTATCGTATGATAAGTTGTTCTTTTTTAAGAACTATTTGATTTTAAAATAATTGACAGTCATTCAGATTTAATGTTAACTATATTTATAAACGAGTTAACATTAGGGGTGACAATTGTGACAATAAATAGTAAAACGATTGAAAAATCATCTTATACATATGAAGAATTAGCAGAGAAAAATAAAGCTTACGTATGGCACCCATTTACACAAATGAAAGATTATTTAGAAGAAGATCCTGTCATTATTGAACGTGGAGAGGGAAGAAAGCTATACGATGTAAATGGTAATGAATATTGGGATGGTGTTTCATCTATATGGTTAAATGTTCACGGACATCAAGTACCGGAATTAGATGAAGCAATTCGTGAGCAATTAAATAAAATTGCTCATTCTACTATGTTAGGACTTGCTAACGTTCCATCTATTTTATTAGCAGAAAAAATTATTGAGGTTGTACCAGATGGATTGAAGAAGGTATTCTATTCTGATTCAGGTTCTACCGCTGTTGAAATTGCAATTAAGATGGCTTTCCAATATTGGCAGCATAAAGGGAAACGAAAGAAACAAAGATTCGTTACATTAAAAGAAGCATATCACGGTGATACAATTGGAGCTGTTTCGGTAGGAGCAATAGACTTGTTTCACCAAGTGTATAGTTCGCTCTTATTTGATGCGATTAAAATGCCGTATCCATATACATATCGTTCTCCTTACGGAAATAATAGGGAGGAAATTGTAAAAAGCCATTTAGAAGAAATGGAAGAATTGTTGAAAGAAAAGCATGAAGAAGTAGCTGCCATCATTGTGGAGCCATTAATGCAAGGTGCTGGCGGGATGATTACAATGCCAAAAGGATATTTAAAAGGACTGCGCGATTTATGTACTAAGTACAATGTATTATTTATTACAGATGAGGTAGCGACTGGATTTGGGCGTACAGGGAAAATGTTTGCGTGTGAACATGAAAATGTGACGCCAGACATTTTAACTGCTGGGAAAGGTTTAACAGGTGGATATTTACCAATTGCAGTTACGGTAACGACGGATGAAATATATAATGCCTTCTTAGGAGAATATGAAGAACAAAAAACATTTTTCCATGGACATAGCTACACAGGCAATCCGTTAGGGTGTGCCGTAGCAATCGCGAATTTAGAGCTATATGAAAAAACAAATTTAATAGAAGAAGTGACACATAAAACGGATTATGTGGCAGCGCAATTAGAAAAGCTCTTTGCGTATAAACATGTAGGTGATATTCGTCAGTGCGGATTAATGGTTGGTATTGAGCTTGTGAAGAATAAGGAAACGAAAGAAGCGTTTGACTGGACAGAAAGAGTTGGTGTTCAAGTATGTAAACGCGCAAGAGAGCTGGGTATGATCTTGCGACCGCTCGGTAATACGATTGTATTTATGCCACCTCTTGCTTCTACAATTGAGGAGATTGATGATATGTTACGTATTTTGTATAAAGCAATCTCGGATGTTACGGAGGGAGAATAATGAGCGGTTTTTTTATAACAGCAACAGATACTGAAGTGGGGAAAACTGTCGTTGCCGGTGCATTAGCCGGTGTATTTAGAGAATTGGGATATAACATCGGAGTATATAAACCGTTGCAAAGTGGGCATGTTGCATCAAACCCTGAGGGAGATGCGGCAAGGTTAAAAGCATTATCAGGTGTGCCGACACAAGAAAATGAAATTTGCCCTTATTCTATTGAAGAACCACTTGCTCCGAGACTTGCCATGAAAAGAGCTGGAAGAGTAGTAAAGTTAAAAGAAATTACTGATTACTATAATGAACTATTAAAAGAGTTTAATAGCTTATTTGTAGAAGGGGCAGGTGGGCTTGCTGTCCCATATACAGAAGATGCTTTAGTAATTGATTTTGCAAAAGAATTACAGTTGCCTCTTATTGTAGTAGCTCGTCCTATATTAGGAACAGTAAATCATACAGTGTTAACGATTGCTTACGCAAAGGCGCATGGCTTAACCGTAGCGGGTGTCATTTTATCAGGTTGCAAAGAATGTGAAATGGAAAGAGTGCAAGAAAATAAAGAGATGATTGAAGAGCTGAGCGGGGTACCAGTTTTAGGATTATTACCATTCTTTGAAGGTGAGTTTACGAAAGAAGAAGTATTAGAATCTGCAAAAGAACATATTATGATTTCAAAATTAGAGGAGTTTATCCAAAATGAATCAAACGTGGCGGGCGCACCTTCAATGTAAATTACAACAATTACATGAGCAAGGGCAGTATCGTGATTTGCATGTAACAGAGAAGGCAGAAGAGACTTGGCTTATTCGAGATAAAAAAAGGATGTTAAATTTAGCGTCAAATAATTATTTAGGGTTAGCTGGAGATGAAAGGTTAAAAGAAGCTGCTATTGCCTGTACAAAAAGATATGGAACTGGAGCGACTGCCTCTCGTCTCGTTGTAGGAAATCATCCATTATATGAAGAGGTTGAGAGAAGCATATGTGACTGGAAAGGTACTGAAAGAGCTTTAATTGTAAATAGTGGGTATACGGCAAATATAGGTGCCATATCTTCTTTGGCCTCTCGGCACGATATTGTTTTTAGTGATAAGTTAAATCACGCAAGTATTGTTGATGGAATCCTATTAAGCGGGGCAGAGCATAAAAGGTATCGTCATAATGATTTGGATCATTTAGAGAAGCTGTTGAAAATGGCTTCGCCTGAAAAAAGGAAATTAATCGTAACAGATACCGTTTTTAGTATGGATGGTGATACTGCGTATTTAAGAGATTTAGTACAGCTGAAAGAGAAATACGGGGCAATCATTATAGTCGATGAAGCACATGCGAGTGGAATATATGGAATCGGCGGAGCTGGGTTATCTCATATAGAAAAAAATCTTGCTCAAAAAATTGATATACATATGGGGACGTTTAGCAAGGCTTTAGGGTGTTATGGTGCGTATTTGACAGGTGATGAAATTTATATAGAGTATTTACAAAATATGATGAGAAGCTTTATTTTTACTACAGCTTTACCACCAAGTACGTTAGGAGCAGTGCAAAAAGCAATTGAAATTGTAAAAGAAGATAACGAAAGAAGAGAGAACCTTATAGCAAACGGAGAATACTTCAGAACTAAATTAAGGGATGTTGGTTTTGATATTGGGAATAGTTCAACTCATATTGTACCGATTGTAGTCGGTTCAAATGAACATGCTTTACGATTTAGTAAAAGGTTGCAAGAGGCAGGGATTGCGGCCATTGCAATTCGTCCGCCAACTGTGCCGGTTCATAGTTCTCGAATTCGCTTTGCAGTTACATCGCAACATACAATAGCTGATTTAAAATGGGCTATTGACCGAATTATTCACATTGCGAAAGAAGAGGAGATTTTCGTATGAACGAGCTAAAGATTATTTTTATCCCCGGATGGGGAATGGAAGAGAATATTTGGGATTTAGTACTTCCGTATTTTAAAGGATATCCTGTTCAATGCGTAGATTGGCGTAATGTGAAAGAACGAAGTGAATTTGCGGAACGAATTATAGATGTAGCGCATAACGACAACGTAATTTTAGTTGGATGGTCACTAGGAGCGTTAGCAGCAGTTGAAGCTTATAAAAAGATTCAGGCAAAAGGCATCGTATTAATTGGTGGGACTGCTAAATTTACAAATACGAGCGACTATAGTAATGGATGGAATGCTTTGCATGTAGAACGGCTGAAAAGGAATTTGGCGAGAAGGAAAGAAGATACGCTCAAGCGGTTTTATGAAAATATGTTTACGAAAGATGAGCTAAAAGGGAATAAAAACTTTGAAGACATTGTAGACCGTTTTAAAGGTGATTCTATTCAGTCTTTACAACTAGGTTTGGATTATTTAATAGAAACAGATATGAGAGAAGAACTAAAAGAAATTAAAGTACCTATACTACTTATTCACGGAGAACAGGATGTAATATGCCCATTGTCTGCGGCACGTAGTATGACGGAGAATAGCAGCAGCGAGCTGAAAGTAGTAAGTGAAGCAGGGCATGCATTATGTGTGACGAATTTTGAATATTGCGCAAATGAGATAATTCAATTTGTAGAGGGGATACGACATGATCAACAAAACGTTACTACAAAAACGGTTTAATGGGGCAGCCGTATCTTACGATCGATATGCAAATGTACAAAAAAAGATGGCACATTCATTACTTTCAATCTTAAAGGAACGATATAGTGAAACGGCATCAATACGTATTTTAGAACTAGGATGCGGGACGGGGTATGTAACAGAGCAATTATCAAAGTTATTTCCGAAATCACATATTACAGCAGTTGATTTTGCTGAAAGTATGATTGCGATTGCGCAAACTAGACAAAATGTAAAAAATGTAACGTTTCACTGTGAAGATATTGAGCGATTACGATTAGAAGAATCATATGATGTCATTATTTCAAATGCTACATTTCAATGGTTAAATAATTTACAACAAGTGTTAAGAAATTTATTTCAACATTTGTCTATAGATGGGATATTACTCTTTTCAACGTTTGGACATGAAACATTTCAAGAATTGCATGCTTCGTTCCAACGTGCGAAAGAAGAAAGAAATATAAAAAATGAAACATCGATTGGTCAACGTTTTTATTCAAAAGATCAGTTGCTTCATATATGTAAGATAGAAACAGGGGATGTGCATGTTTCTGAAACATGTTACATAGAAAGTTTTACAGAAGTTAAGGAGTTTCTGCATTCTATTCGAAAAGTAGGAGCAACTAATAGCAATGAAGGATCATATTGTCAAAGTCCCTCACTCTTTCGTGCGATGCTACGCATATACGAAAGAGACTTCACGGGAAATGAAGGGATAATGGCAACGTATCATGCTTTACTTATACATATAACAAAAGAGGGGAAGAGATGAAATGAAACAAGTACAAACAAAAAGGGATTGGAAAAAACTTGCATACGACGTAGTGGAAGAGAAGATGATTACAAAAGAAGATGCAATAGCGATATTAGAAGCTGATGATACAGAAGTTTTAGAAATTATGAATGCGGCTTACATTATTCGCCATCATCACTTTGGTAAGAAAGTAAAATTGAATATGATTATTAATACGAAATCTGGATTATGTCCTGAAGATTGTGGATATTGCTCACAGTCTATTATTTCAGAAGCACCGATTGATAAATATGCATGGTTAACGCAGGAGAAGATTGTAGAAGGGGCACATGAAGCAATACGCCGTAAAGCAGGTACATATTGTATTGTAGCGTCTGGTCGTCGTCCGACAGATAAAGAGGTAAATCACGTAATTGGAGCAGTTAAGGAAATTCGTGAAACGACAGACTTGAAGATTTGTTGTTGTTTAGGTTTCTTAAATGAAGATCAAGCAGGACGTTTAGCGGAAGCAGGCGTGCACCGTTATAACCACAACTTAAATACACATGCAAATAATTACGATAGTATTTGTTCAACTCATACGTATGATGATCGTGTTGATACAGTTCAAAAAGCAAAACAAGCGGGCATTTCTCCATGCTCTGGAGCGATTTTTGGCATGGGAGAAACAATTGAAGAGCGTGCTGAAATTGCATTTGAATTACAACGTATAGATCCAGATTCTATCCCTTGTAATTTCCTTGTTGCTGTAAAGGGGACACCTCTTGAAGGGCAAAAAGAGTTAACGCCAGTAGAATGTTTAAAAGTACTGGCAATGATGCGTTTTGTAAACCCAACAAAAGAAATTCGTATTTCAGGAGGGCGTGAAATCAATTTACGTTCTGTACAGCCAATCGGTTTATTTGCAGCAAATTCTATTTTTGTCGGGGACTACTTAACGACAGCTGGACAAGAGCCGACTGCGGACTGGGGTATGATTGCAGATTTAGGATTTGAGATTGAAGAATGTGCATTATAAGATAGATGAAAAAGCAAACTTGTAAAAGAGTTTGCTTTTTTGTAAATAAAATGTAATAAATAGTTGTGAACGCTTGATACTATTGGTTTTTGAACGAAAAAAAGAATTTTTGTGGACGAATTTTCCAAGCCCTAGTTGTACATAGTAAATATGTAATTTATATTGGGTTGGAGGATTTTACATGTACAAATACATATTAGCGATTATGACTTGTTTAATTTTAATAAAAGCAATAAGTTCTGATCCAGTTAAGGCTGCTGAAAATCCTGAACAAAAAGAGATGCAACAAAGAATCGAACAACACTTTCGAACGAAAGCTGAACATTTTGGATTGAAAACGGAAGGAAAAGATTTAAAGGAAGTTAGAAAAGAAATTACTATTATAGAAGAAGCGAAAAAAAGAGAGAATGTATGGAGAACAGCACAAGCTCTTCATATAAAAACAGAAGGAAAAACGATGAATGAATTAATAAAAGATGTACAAAAAAAGGTGAAAAAATAAAAAGAGGCCGCAGCCTCTTTTTTTATGCCCATTGTTTTGATAAGTGAGCCATTTCAATTGCAGCAACAGCTGATTCATATCCTTTATTACCAGCTTTCGTACCTGCGCGTTCAATCGCTTGTTCAATTGTTTCTGTCGTTAATACGCCGAAAATAACTGGGATGTCCATTTGTAGTGATAAAGACGCAACACCTTTTGCTACTTCATTACAAACGTAATCGTAGTGAGTTGTAGCACCTCGGATTACAGTACCTAATGTAATAACAGCATCATACTTTCCGCTACTAGCCATCTTTTTAGCGATTAAAGGAATTTCAAATGCACCAGGAACCCAAGCAACATCAATATCACTTTCTTCTACACCGTGACGCTTTAATCCGTCTAAAGCGCCGCCAAGTAACTTACTTGTAATAAATTCGTTAAAACGTCCAACAACAACTCCAACTTTTAATCCTGTACCAACTAAATGACCTTCGAATACCATAATAAATCTCTCCTTTAATTATAAGTTTAGTAAGTGTCCTAATTTGTTTACTTTCGTTTGTAAATACGATTTATTCTCTTCTTTTGCTGGCATTTGCAACGGTACACGCTCGACTACTTCTAAATCGTAACCTTGTAAGCCAGCAATTTTTCTTGGGTTATTCGTTAATAATCGTAAACTCTGTAAACCTAAATCTTTTAATATTTGAGCACCGATACCGTAATCACGAAGATCAGCAGGGAAGCCGAGTTTTTCATTTGCTTCTACAGTATCGAATCCTTCTTCTTGTAATTTATAAGCACGAAGCTTATTAAGAAGCCCAATGCCTCTTCCTTCTTGCCTCATATAAAGAAGAACACCTTTTCCTTCACGCTCAATTTGAGCAAGTGCTGCATGGAGTTGTGGTCCGCAATCGCAGCGATGTGAACCGAATACATCTCCTGTTAAGCATTCAGAATGAACACGCACAAGTACCGGTTCACCTATTGAAATATCACCTTTTACAAGTGCGATATGTTCTTTCGTATCTAATGAGTTAGAATAGCCAATTGCGTGGAAAGTACCGAAATCTGTAGGTAATGTAATTTCCACCTCTCTCGTCACAAGTGTTTCATGATGGCGGCGGTAAGCAATTAAATCTTCTATTGTAATCATTTTTATATCAAATTGTTTTGCGCATTCTATTAAATCAGGTACACGTGCCATCGTGCCGTCCTCATTTATAATCTCGCAAATAACTCCAGCTGGTTCGGCACCGCATAGCTTCGCTAAATCAACAGCAGCTTCTGTATGACCTGCACGACGCAGGACACCGCCTTCTTTCGCAATTAATGGAAAGATATGTCCAGGTCGATTGAAATCAGCGCCTTTTGATGCGGGGTTTAACAATTCTTGTATCGTAGTTGCACGTTCGTGAGCGCTAATCCCTGTTGTTGTAGAGACATGGTCAATGCTCACTGTAAACGCAGTATGATGTGAATCTGTATTGTGAGATACCATTGGTTCTAATTGTAGACGTTCTGCGTACCCTTCCGTAATCGGTACACAAACGAGACCACGGCCATGTGTAATCATAAAATTAATTGTTTCTGGTGTAATGTACTCTGCTAAAGCAATAAAATCGCCTTCATTTTCTCGGTTTTCATCATCACATACGATAACGACTTTACCTTTTTTTAAATCTTCTAGAGCTTCTTCAATACGATGAAACATTGTGCTTCCCCCTTATAGAAATCCGTTTTCTTGTAAAAAGTTTTCGGTCATTGAACCTACTCGTTTTGTAGGTTTAGTAATAAAGCGTTCGATATATTTACCAATCATGTCACACTCAATGTTTACGATATCTCCGGCATTTTTTTCTCCAATGACAGATTCGCTTACTGTGTGCGGGATGAGTGAAATCGTTATGGAAGATTCGTCTATATCAAATATCGTTAAACTCGTTCCATCAACAGCAATGGACCCTTTCTGCAAACAATAGCGCAGCAGGTCATCAGAAATTGCTATTTTGTAATAGACGGCATTGTAATGTTGTTTTTTATTTAAAATCGTTCCGATTCCATCAATATGTCCTGAAACGAAATGTCCACCGAATCGTCCGTTTGCAGCCATTGCTCGCTCTAAATTTACTTTAGAGTGCGGTTTAAGCATGCGAAGTGATGTCGACTGCATCGTTTCAGGCATTGCATCAACTGTAAATGAAGTAGTTGTAAAGTTTGTTACAGTTAAGCAAATACCGTTAACCGCGATACTATCACCTAAGTGAACATCTGATAAAATTTTCTTTGCATGAATCGTTAATTTCATCGCTTCTCCACTTTGTTGCATGTTTGCTATCGTTCCTAATTCTTCTACAATTCCTGTAAACATTTTGTCACCTCGTTTCGGGCATTCGCAACGATTTTTATATCATCACCAATTTGTTTCATCTCTTGAATTTTCAAGGAAAGCGCATCTTGTAATTTTGAAAAACCATTTCCTCCAAATAAAGTAGGAGCATCTTTCCCACCAATTAATTTCGGGCTTATATAGGTTACAATTTCATTAAAATTGTTTGTTTTTAAGAAACTTGCATGAATCGATTGGCCACCTTCAACGAATAGAGAAAGAATTTGTTTTTCTCCAAGAAAGGAAAGAAGGTCCTCGATTTCTATATGCTTCGTTTCCATTTGGAATATAGCTATATTTTTAGATTCATAAGAAGATATCTTCTCTTTCTTTACATCCTTACCGACAATAATCCATGTCGGTGCTAAACCATCTGTTATAACATGAGAAGATGGTGGCGTTCGTAAATGGGTATCTAAAACAACGCGAATAGGATGTTTCCCACCATTTGGAATTCTTGTTGTTAAATGAGGATTATCAGCTATAACTGTATTCACTCCAACAAGAATTGCATCATGTGTATGGCGATATTGGTGAACATCAGCACGTGCTTCTTCACCTGTAATCCACTTACTTTCACCAGTTACAGTTGCTGTTTTTCCATCTAAGCTCATCGCTGTTTTGATTGTTACAAAAGGGCGCTTCGTTTTCATGTAGTGAAAAAAGTAGCGATTTAATAAAACTGCTTCTGCTTCAAGAACACCGGTAGTTACTTCAATTCTAGCTTCCTCTAATCTTCTTTTTCCGTTACCAGAAACGAGCGGATTACAATCGAGAGTAGCAATTACAACACGCTTAACTCCTTTTTCGATGAGCAATTCACAACAAGGTGGTGTTTTTCCAAAGTGGCTACACGGTTCCAGTGTTACATAAACGGTAGCGTCTTTGGCGTTCTGACCAGCCATTTGAAGGGCATGAACTTCTGCGTGTTCTTCACCAGCTCGTAAATGAGCCCCCATACCAACGATGTTTCCATCTTTTACAACAACAGCACCAACCATAGGATTTGGACTTGTTTGTCCTGATGTCCCTTCTGCTAACTGCAGGGCAATCCTCATATATTCTTGATCTGTCATTTTCTTCACCTCTCCTAAAAAAATCAAAAAACCCCAAGGATTTAATATCCTTGGGGTTTGGGAGACGTGATTTCTAGAAATATAGTTTGAATACGAAAGCATAGGAAAGAAACCTAACGATAATTGATATTTCTGCATAAGGAAAAAACCTAGCAAAATATCGAATTTTTAAACGCTAGTTGTCTCTTTTTATTTCAGTATAAAAAATAAGTATAGAAAATTAAACATATATAAAGAATCAAAATGAATCTTTAAAAATATGCATACTGAAATAAAAGTGTATTCACTATATAAAAAACTAGAAACATATCCTTCTCCCATCCAGACTATACTGTCGGCCCTAGAGTTTCACTAGATCCACCGTTTTCGAGTTGAAAACGGGTCACGGACTTAGAAGTTTTCACTTCATCACCGCCGGTTGGGAATTTCACCCGACCCCGAAGGATGCTGTTTGCTCAAATTATAGCACAAAAAAAATAAAAGGCTAGTAAAAAATATTCGAATGTGAAGAATTGTGTGAAAATATATGCAGGCTGGAATGGAAATAAAAGTATTAGAAATGTTGTAAGGAGAAGGGATATAACGGAGTTGCTAAAAAGAAAAAACATGCACAAAAAAATGTGCATGTCACATGTAAAATTATTCTGCCTCTGGTGCTCTAACAACAGACTCGAATTTACCTTTATGCGAAGCGTCGCAATAAGGCATATTTTTTGATAAACCACAACGGCATAAAGAAAATGCCGGTTTTGCTGGGAATACATTCCCTTGTGAGTCGACTAATTCCACGTCCCCTGTAACGCGAAAAGAGCCATTATCATTTACTTTAATTTGTACTTTTGCCAACGTTATCCCTCCTTCCCAAACGCTTAATTTCATCATATAATCAAGGGAAGTGCTTGACAATATAAAAAGAGCACTTTGTTTGAGAAAGAAGAGAGTGTTATAATAGTTTTCATAACTGACTAGAGTAAGGTGACGAGAGATGGATAAACAATTACATACATTACGAAACATTGCAAATGAGCGCACGTGGGCATCATTTTTGAATGATAATCATCCATATAGTTTGTTACATTGGTCCATTGCAGGTGTAGGGCAAGAGGCAAAGGATGTTTGGTTACTTCAAGATGAAGTAACATTTCAAACGACAGAATTCCCAACGTTAGATGATGCAATGCAATGGATTTCTGAAAATATGGAACAAGTTACAGACGTTTTAGCGCAATAAAAAACAGGCTTATGCAAGCCTGTTTTTTGTTTCTTTCACATATGTGTTTAAAAATTGATCGACGGCTGCTTCGTACTCTTCTTTATTTTCGTTATAAGAGCAAGCGTGTGCACCGTGTTCTGCAATATAAAGCTGCTTATTATTTTCTTTCGCTTCATATAACGCTTTTGTCATATCAGCTAAAATATAGTCGTCATCTTTACTATGAATAAAGAGAACGGGATTGTTAATGTTTTTTATACAGTCGATTGGTGAAACTTCACGAATTGTATAACCGTCACGAACTTTTAAAAATGCGTTTGCTAAAGGTAATAAAGGCCATTTTGGTAGATGGAATTCAACCTTTAAACGGTGCTGTAATTGTCCGTGAAAATCAGAGAAAGGACAATCTGCAATATAGAAATCAGCACCATCTTCTACAAGTCCTGCGTATTGAAGAAGTGTTGCAGCTCCCATAGATTCACCATGAATACCAAGTGTAATATTGGTGCCAAAACGGTTTTTTAGCCAGTCAACTACGGATTTTAAATCATGTTTTTCATAGTATCCATAGCTTGTTGTTTTTCCGCCAGTTTTACCATGACGACGATGATCGTAAATGAGGACGTTATATCCCCTTTTTAAGAATAAGTTTGCATATTTTACAGAGTTTATTTTATTTACAGTTACACCGTGGCAAAAAACCATAAACTTATTGGTGGAATGACCAGCAGGAATGTAATATCCGTGAAGGTCGTATCCGAATTGTGAAGGGATATGAATTTCTTCTTTATGAAGAGCATCAAAATCCTCTATACGAAAATGTTTTTTCGTTTCTCTTTCGAGTACTTCTTCCTCTGTTTTTTTCTTTAAGTACATCACTTTATTTGTAAAGAAAATCCCAAGGGCAGTTATTGCACCTAGTATAGTAAACAATGCTGCAAAAAAACGTTTCATACTTTACCTCATCCTCCAAATACCGTTACATGTGATACACTTATATTGTATCACAATGATATAAAAGGGGAGAAATAGGAAATGCTGCATATACAAAAAATTACGCCAGCGATGAAAGAAACAATCCGAATGTTCATGTGTGAGAACTGGGGAAGTTCATTGATGGTTTCACGTGGTAAGGGACATCAGTTAGAAGAGTTGCCAGGATTTGTTGCGCTCTCAGATGACAGAATAATCGGAATTATAACGTATGAAGTGACCGGAAATATATGCGAAATTGTATCGCTAGATAGCTTTGAAGAAAGAAAAGGAATAGGGACGAAACTTGTGGATTGTGTATTACAAGTTGCAGAAGAAGAACGGTGCAGACAGGTTTGGCTTATTACAACAAATGATAATATGAATGCGTTACGATTTTACCAAAAGCGTAATTTTGTAATGACTAATTTATATGTGAATGCGGTAGAGGAGGCACGAAAAATAAAGAAAGAAATTCCACGTATGGGATATGATAATATCCCAATTTTACATGAAATTCAGTTGGAGTATCGTTTAGTGAAATGATGTAACAATTTTCAGAAATGTGAGTTATTAATCTTGACGGATAGTGTAATTTAGGTTACCGTAAAATTGTAATCTATTACCATATTAAGGGGTGACGATGTGGCAACTATACGTGATGTTGCAAAATTGGCAGGTGTTTCAGTCGCAACCGTTTCACGAGTTATTAATGAAAAAGGATACGTTCATGAGGACACAGTAAAACAAGTAAAGGAAGCAATTGAAGAATTACGTTATAGGCCAAACAGTGCAGCGAAGCCACTATTTAAAGAGAATTCAACGATAATTGCATTACTTGTAGATAATTTATGTAACCAATCAAACATCACTTTGCTACATTGTATTGAGGAAATAGCATATAAAGAAGGCTATCAAATCATTATTTGTAATATAGAGAATAAAGATAGATACATACATATGCTGAAGCAAAATAACATTGCAGGTGTTATTTTGACGAGAGCAGTTTTTAAAAGTGTAGGAGAAATTCCATTTCCGTTTGTTGTGATCGATGAGCAACAATCACATGGAAATTATTATGAAAGTGGACAGAGAGCTGTTTCTTTATTAAAAGAGAAAGGGTGTCATTTTCTTGCATATTTCGGTGAGGGAGAAGAAAGTGAAGAAATGGAAGATCATATAGCAGGGTTTTTAGACGCTGTTTGGGATGAAGGAATCTCTTATCGAGAAGAATGTGTACAAGGGTATACAAATAAACAATTTATTACATTATTGCAAAACAATCCGTATATAGATGGAATTGTAGCCTCAAGTGATCAGATTGCTATTGAGTTAATTCGGTCAGCGAGATTTCTAAATATACATATACCAGATAAATTAAAAATTGTTGGACCGAATGGGAGTATAGAGTGTGAATGGATAGGTTCATCACTACCGACAATTGAAAGCTATGTCAAAGATAACGGAAAAGTAGCTTTTCAACAATTAAAAGGAAAAATAAAAAAGTAAAAGGTGCGTTTTATACGCACCTTTTTATAATGTAATTGCGGCAATAAAGCCAAATATAAGTAACGGTATATTGTAATGTAGAAAAGTGGGTACACATGTATCCCATATATGATGGTGCTGACCATCAGCATTTAAACCGGATGTTGGTCCAAGGGTACTATCCGATGCTGGAGATCCTGCGTCACCTAGTGCTCCGGCTGTACCGATAATTGCAATTGTGGCCATTGGACTAAATCCAAGCTGAATGCAAAGAGGTACAAAAATGGTTGTTAAGATAGGGATGGTTGAAAAGGATGAACCAATTCCCATCGTAACGAGAAGTCCAATAACGAGCATAAGAAATGCAGCGAGTGGTTTGTTATTTCCAATTATATGTGCACTCGTTTGCACCAGAGATTCAACATGTCCTGTTTTTCGAAGAACAGCGCCGAATCCAGCGGCAGCAATCATAACAAAGCCAATAAAGGACATCATACGCATTCCGCTTGTTAATATCGCATCTGCTTCTTTAAGTGGTAGACTGCCACTAACTGATAAGACGATAATACCTGCTAAAGCACCGAAAATCATTGATTCTGTTGTTAATTGAACAGTTAATGTAGCAATGATAGATAATAACCCGAAAGTAATGCTACGTTTTGTATAGGGAACGATTTCATTTTCGGTAGTATGAATTTGTTCTGTTTCATACGTACGAGGTTTTCGGTACGTAATGAATACCGCTACACATAATCCAATAATCATACCAATTGCTGGAATAGTCATTGCTTTTGGAATAAGTGTGACATCAAATGTAAGGCCGCTTTGCGCAGCGTTGGTTTGTAATACGTCATGATAAATTTTTCCGAATCCTGCAGGGATCCACATATAAGGAGTAATCAATCCAAATGTAATAATACATGTGACAAGTCTGCGATCCACTTTCAGCTCATTTAATACTTTTAAAAGTGCTGGAATTAAGATGGGGATGAAAGCAATGTGAACAGGAATCACATTTTGTGAGAAACAAGCCATCGTTAAAATAATGAATAAAATAAGTATTTTAGAATAAACTTGTTTTTTCGTGTCTTGTTCATTGCCAATCCATTTTAATGCAGTTTGAATCATAGCATCTGGAAGTCCTGTTTTGGAAAGGGAAATAGCGAAACCACCAAGCATTGCATAACTTAAAGCGATTGGAGCACTGTTTCCAAGACCAGTTGTAAAAGTGTTAATCGTTTCTGAAATACCGAGTCCGCCGATAAGTCCGCCTGTTAAAGCTCCAACAATGATGGCGACAATGACCTGGACACGTAACAAACTAAGCAATAGCATAATTGCTACTGCGACGAGTACAGCGTTCATAATAAATGTAATCTCCCTAAATTTTTATTCTGTTAAGACAAGTAAATATGAAACATTTTGCTATGTTTATACATGCTTGCGACATATTATTATAAAATGTTTTCTATGAAATGTAAAAGAGCCTTTTGTTACTAATGCTGAAAAGCTAGCTCTTGTTTAATTGATTGTAAAGAATTAGCGAATAATTCTGGTTCTTCTAAATCAGGAGAATGTGCTGAATTTGGGAACCAAATCATCTTTTTTATAGGCGCTTCAATAATATCGCAATATTCCTGAACGAGTGCATAAGGAGTTTGATAATCATAGCGACCAGAACAAAAATAAACTGGAATAGATAAACTTGAAATAGAAGAAAAGAAATCGATTGTCAGCATTTCTTCCCATAAAACACCAGATTTTAAATTTCCTGCGAGAAACTTGAACCAATCTAATAGCGTATATTCAGGAGAAAAGAAACCTTTTCGTATGAAAGAAAAGGAAGATCCGTTTTGGATTGCGCCTCCAAATGTGCCAAGCCACTTTCTTTGAATAATGAGACGTCTCGTATCTAAAAATGGTGGTTTGCCTAATTTTAAAAGGGAAGCTAATGCTTTTTTATGATCATGTTTTTTTGCAGAATGAATTAAATGTTGATATAGCAATTCTTCATTTTGTTTCATATGTACAATTTGCCCAATACCGATGTAAGCCTCGATATACTTTGGATATTGATGTGCTATGTTAAGCCCAATAATACTTCCCCAAGAATGACCAGCGAGAAATAGTTTTTGTTTGTTGAACCTTTTAAGTACATATTGAATCACTTCTTTTGCATCGGAAACGAATTGTTCGATTGTGAAATTTGCTCCGAAATCTTTCATTGAAAAGGATTTACCAGCCCCGCGCTGATCCCAATTAATAACAATAAATTGCTTCTCTAATTCTTTTTGAAAATGGCGAATAAATCCGATTTGTGCCATCCCAGGTCCGCCGTGACAGCATAATAAAATAGGTTGCTCTACGTTTTGTCCACGCATAAGGAGAGTTTGTTTTCGATTATTAATCATAACGCTTTCTATCGTAGCGATACTATTAGGAATAAGTTGTTTGTTTTCGTTATAGAACTGAGGGGTGTAGCTACGAAAAAGCATATTGAAAACCTCCTTTTGTGAAATCGTATGAATCGCACAGGCTATTCATTTTGCATATACTGTTAGAAAATCATTGTAACATACCATACTAGTGTCATTTCAACACGGGAGGAGGGAAATTGTGACGATTGGAGAAATTATAGATGGTTTAAATAGACGTGAATCCATCGCTATTATAGCAAAACGTCTTGAAATAAGCCCGTATACATTATCGAAGAAATTAAGATTGATTGGATACGAATATGATGGAGAGCAGAAGAAACGTATTTTTGTAGGAGATGGAGAAGAACCACGTCACTTACAACTCCAAGAAGCGACCGCCCTTCAATATGAGAAAACAGATTATCAATTATTAATTTATGAGCAATTACAAAGCATTTATGAGTTATTAAGAAAAAGAGAAGAAGTAATTGCACCAATTGTGAGTAAAAGTACAGAGAAAAAGAGACGGACCTTTTCTATTAATACAGAAATATTAGCAAGATTGGACCTTATATCAGAATCGAAAGGAATTCAAAAATCTAAACTTGTAGAAGAGGCGTTGCAACAATTTTTACAGCAATATGAAGTTGACAAAACATCACATTTTGATAACTAAAGAAAAGGATACTGTGTTCATTAGAAGAACGAGTATCCTTTTTATGATGTATACTACGTATAAAATAGAGGATCAGTACAAATCCTTTATGCGTGAAAAATGAAATTTATTATTAGAGAAACACTTAATTTACTTTTTGAATTCTTCCATCAATAACTGGCTGAATTGGTTCTTTTAATTGTTTTACGTAATTGACTAACGCTTCAAAATCGTTTGGCCCAGTTTCTGCATTTTTACCATTTTTAAATGATACGAATCCATCACCGCCAGAAGCTAAGAAGGCATTTGCAACTACGCTATACGTTGTAGATGGAGATAATTCTTCTCCGTTTGTTAAACGTATATTTGTAACTTTTTCACCGTTTGGTTTATTTGCATCCCACGTATATTGAATACCTGAAATTTGAAGCATTCTTGTTGTTCCTTTTTGCCATTGCTGATTTAAAATATCGCGAATGTCTTGACCTGTTAAATTTACTTTAATCAATTGATTTCCAAAAGGTTGAATGCCGTATAACTCACCCCACGTAATATCACCAGCATCTAAGTCATTACGAATGCCACCAGGATTCATGAGGGAGATTTGAGTTTGCATCGTTTGACGCTGAGCATCGGCAACTAAATTTCCAAGAGTGGACTCACCAGCATCATTTTGTTTACGGTCGATAGGTGCTGTAGATTTTCCGACCACTTCATTTACAAGTGGTGCGATTTTTTCTTTATATTGATCTAGTTTTTTCTTTACTTGTTTATCAGGTTCTACACCTTCATGATACGTTGTAACAACTTCAGCTTTTTTCTTTACAATATCCTTTGTTTTACGATCAATTGTTACATCGACGTCTGAGAAAGCCATTCCGTATGAATTTGCTTGGACAATTAGTTTATTATTTACTGTACCATTTACATACGTATGACTATGTCCACCGAAAATAACATCAACTTCTGGGTCTGTTTCATTTGCAATTCGAGTAAGGTCGCCATTTGTTACCCCAGACTCATCGGTTGTTCCACCGACATGAGCAAGAACGACGATAGATTTAACGCCGAGGCGTTTTAATTGTTGTGTTGATTTATTAATTGCTTCTACTTCATCAGTAATTTGTACATTGTTAAGCATCGTAGGCATAACAACATTTGGTGTATCAGTTGTAACAACCCCAATGAATCCTACAGGAACACCATCTACCATTTTTACAGTAAATGGTGGTAAAAATAAGCGGCCAGTTGATTTGTTATAGAAATTAGCAGCTACATAGGGGAAGTTAGCCCCTTTGAAATTTCCTGTTTTTTCATGATATCCACCGTAAATGAGGCGTTTCATTTCATCAATGCCTTCATCAAATTCATGGTTCCCGATTGTACCGACATCAAATTTTAAGTCGTTTAAAAATTCAATCGTCGGTTCATCTTGTAATAATGCTGAAACTGGTGGACTAGCTCCGACGATATCACCAGCATGTACGAGAAGTGTATTAGGGTTTTGTTTTTTATGTTCTTTTAAATAAGTAGCTAAGTAATCAGCGCCACCAGCTTCTTTATTATTGATTTTTTTAACAGTATCTAGTTGTCCATGGAGATCATTAATACCAAGCATTTGTACGTCTATGTAGCGGTTTTGTTCAGCTGGATTCTGAGATGGGGGAGCGGCAAATACGCTTGAAAAAGTAATGGTGCTTAAAACAGCAACGGCAGGAATAATTTTTTTCCACATAATATAATTCTCCTTTTTTATAATCTGACATCATACGACATAATTTTAATAGATTCATAGGATTATAGCTACATAAAAATTTAGTCTTTTCGAAAAATTAACATATTTACAAAAAGTGAATAATAGAGTAAAGACCCTTTTTTATTGTCGATTTCATTGTGTATCTACTATAATGGAGAAAAAAGTAAAAGGTGAGTAGCATGAAGAAAAAGAAACAAAGACAAATGCAAAGACAATCACAAGTGAATCAACCAAAGAAAGAAACACTTACATTAGGCGATCAATTAAATGATTCACTCATGCAACAATTAAAGAGTAAGAAGAAAGAGTTGCAAGTAAGGGAAGAGGAAAAAGAGGCAGCTGAACTGGAAAGAAAGCGCCAAGAACAAAAAGAACGTGAAAAGAATAAATCATTTGAAGAACTGCTAAGTGAAAGTAACCTTACTTGGAAAGACTTTAAATAATAAAAAAATGATCAGTGAAATACCACTGATCATTTTTTGACGAGCTTGTAAGAAAAGGGGAGTTAGAATGAGAAAAATTGTCGTTGTTCCACATGAAAACCATTGGAGTGAAAAATTTCAAATGGAGGCTAAAAGATTAAAATCAGCGATGCCAGAAACGGTAAAAATTCATCATATTGGAAGTACGTCAGTTCCCGGACTGGCAGCTAAACCTATTATTGATATGATCATGGAAGTAGAAAATATCGAAAGAGTAGATGGGTGGAATGAACGATTTATAGAGCTTGGTTACATCGTAAAAGGGGAAAATGGTATTTCAAGACGCCGATATTTTATTCATGGAACTGAAGAAAAACGCTCGTATCATTTACACGTATTTGAAAAAGGAAATCCAGAGATAGTAAGGCATTTAGCATTTCGTGATTATATGATGGCTCATTGTGAAGAAGCAGAGGCATATGCAACCTTAAAGAAAGAATTAGCCGAAAAGTATACATATGATGGCGCGTTATATACGGAAGGAAAAAATGAGTTTGTGCGCAATGTGGATGAAAAAGCGAAAGAATGGAGAAAAAATAACGTGAATGAATGAGTTCACGCTATTTTTTAGCTATATAAAAGTGTTATGTAAACTGTACGTATGTTTTGACTTTTGGGATGAATCTTGTTGAAATAAAATTGTGGCTTATAAAAAATGTAACAATGAAAGGGAGACGACTGTGCATATTCCAACAACTACACTTCATAATGGCGTGAAAATGCCGATGATTGGTCTAGGCGTATATAAAGCGAAAGAAGGAGACGAAGTAAAGCAAGCAGTAAAAACAGCGTTAGAAGTTGGATACCGTTCGATTGATACAGCAACTGTATATGAAAATGAAAGCGGTGTCGGAGAGGCGATACGTGAATCAGGAATTCCAAGAGAAGATATATTTATTACAACAAAAGTATGGAACGACGATCAAGGATATGAGGAGACACTCGAGGCGTTTGAAAAGAGTTTGAAAAAATTACAAATGGACTATGTAGATTTATATTTAATACATTGGCCGGTAAGAGGGAAGTATGTTGATACGTACCGAGCTTTAGAGAAATTGTATGAAGAAGGTAAAGTGCGTGCGATTGGTGTTTCTAATTTTCATAAACATCATTTAGAACTATTATTACCAAATTGCAAAGTGAAGCCGATGGTAAACCAAGTGGAACTTCATCCCATGTTGACGCAATTTGAGTTGCGAAATTATTGTCAAGATGAGCAAATTCAAATGGAAGCATGGAGTCCGTTAATGAGGGGCGGAGAAGTATTCCAGCATCCAATCATTCAGGCTATTGCTAACAAATATGAAAAAACACCTGCACAAGTTATATTAAGGTGGGATATTCAAAGCGGGATTGTTACAATTCCTAAATCTGTTACACCATCTCGTATTAAAGAAAACTTTACTATTTTTGATTTTGCACTAACTGAAGAAGAGATACGTCAAATTAACACGTTGAATCGTGATTTACATGTAGGAACGAATCCTGATAAATATGATACGTTATAAAAAAGACTGTCTCCTAATACTGGAGACAGTCTTCTGTTTTATCGGTAATTCGATATTTTTAACGATGCAAAGCATATGTGTCATATTTAACAATCTTTTGAAGTTGTATATATTCTTCTTTCGTTAAAGGTAACTGTTGACTAGCTCGTATATTTTCCTGTAATTGTTGAAGAGAGCTTGCACCAGGTATAACAGCTGCAACAGTCTTATTATGTAAGCAATATTGAATAGCTGTTCCTGTTAAAGAGCGTTCTCCAATTATTTCTTTTACACTTGCTAGAGTTGCATGTAATTCATCGTAAGAATAAGAGAGATAATCCTTTTCCTTTACTCTTTCTATCTTTCTTGCATTATTGTCAGTTAAAATTCCTTTTGCAAGTGGCCCGCGGGCAATGACACTAATTTGGTGTTCATTTAGAAGGGGGAACCATTCTTCTGGACGACGATTTAAAAGGCTATATTCCATTAGTACACTAACGATGTTTGAGCGTTTTGCATATTCACGAACGACATTTGGGCGTATAGAAGAAATACCGTAATGGCGAATAATACCTTCCTTTTTCAATTCTTCAAAAGCTTCAATTGTTTCATCTATTGGATCTTCACTTGTTCCGCCATGAAGTTGGTAAAGGTCAATATAATCAGTTTGAAGTCTACGTAAACTTTCCTTTACTTCAGTCTTTATGTAAGCTTTAGAAGGATCCCAAGACCAGCCATTTTTTTCTTCTGTCCAACGATTTCCAACCTTCGTTGTAAGTACAATTTGGTCTCTTCTTCCCTTCAAGGCTTTTCCAACAAATTCTTCATTTAATCCGTAATCATATAAATCTGCTGTATCAAAAAAATTAATTCCTAAATCGATCGCTTCATCGATAATATGCATAGCTTCTGTTTCAGATGTACCGAGAGACATACAGCCAAGGCCCATTTCTGTAACAAACAAATCTGAGTTTCCTAATTGACGTTTTTTCATAGGTCAACCTCCTTACCTTTATTGTACGAGAGGGAAAAGAGGTTGACAAACGTTTACTTTCCGCTTCGCATTAACTGCCCGTAAAAGCATGATTAATGTTTCACTTTATTTGCTGTAATCCACTCTTGTACAGTTGTATACTCTTTGCTATATTGCTTTAGCTTATGGCGAATTTGCCATGCTTTTCCGACTAAAGTGACGCGATTTGGTAAAATATAAACTTTCATTTCTATCACGCTCCTTTCAATGTGGTAAAATGTATGAGGAAAGAATAGGAAATAGAACAGGGAGATGAAGTAGTATGAGTAATCTTGCAGAGAGAACAGTAAAAACTGAGCCAATTTTTGATGGTAGAGTTATAAAAGTTCGTGTTGATGATGTAGTATTACCAAATGGAGCAATGAGTAAACGTGAAATTGTAAATCACCCTGGTGCAGTTGCTATTATTGCTATTACTGATGAGGGGAAAATTGTGCTTGTTGAGCAGTATCGTAAAGCACTTGAAAAGGCGATTATAGAAATTCCGGCTGGCAAGTTAGAACCTGGTGAAAAACCTGAGGTAACAGCAGTTCGTGAATTAGAAGAGGAAACAGGATATGTATGTGAAAATATGGAGCTCATTACTTCTTTCTATACATCTCCAGGATTCGCAGATGAAATTTTATATGTATATAAAGCGACAGGTTTGACAAGAAAAGAAAATAAAGCTGAGTTAGATGAAGATGAGTTTGTGGAATTAATGGAAGTATCGTTAGAAGAAGCGATTACTCTTATGAAAGATCTTCGTATTCATGATGCGAAGACGATGTTTGCAGTACAATATTTACAACTACAAAAATAAACACTCGCCAAAGGCGAGTGTTTTTTAATTGATTTTTGCATATACACGTGCATCACGTAAGCTACCATCTGGTGCTAGGAAATCATTTTCCATTGTCCCTTCTAGAATGAATTCTAGACGTTCTGCTAAGCTACATGCATTTATATTTGTTGCATCAGTACGAATTTCAATTCTTCTAGCGCCTAGTTTATCAAAGGCGAACTGAATTGCACCTTTAACAGCTTCGGTCATATAGCCTTGTTTTGTATAGGCACTATGTAGCCAGAAGTGAAGTGAAAACTTTGGAATATCCCAGTTTTCAGGCTTTAGTGTAATTGCTCCGATGAATGTACCAGATACTTTATCGTATAAGTGAAAATCAAGTGTTTCACGAAGTAAAAACTGTCCGTGAGCTTCGCGAACAATTTCTTCAGCACTCTCTTCTGTTTCAGCGTTAATTGGTATCCACGGTACTAAGTCTTCTAGAGAAGCTTGGATTGCTTCATATACTTCTGCACCATCACCTGGAAATGGTTTACGAACTTGCAAGCGTTCAGTTTGAAATAATGTTGGAAAATCTAATAATAATGGTTTCAAGAGAAATCCCTCCTATTCTCTACTTTTTAGTTTAGCAAAGTAGAGCGGAATTTCAATGTTAATTCGTCATACTTTTTTCTTTCTTTCATACATTTTTAATAAGAGTGTGAACGGAGGGAAGAAAAATGTGGCGAAAAAATTGGCAAGACCGTGTAATGTCTCACATACAGGAAAACTCTTCATTATATATATTTAACGCTGTTTTATTATTGATGGGAGTAATATTCGGAGCCATTCTCGTGAATAGTTTACAAATCAATCAAAAACAAGATTTATCATTTTATTTACAACGTTTTTTTGGACAAGTCTCTAAAGGAGAATTTGCCATTGCGGGCGAAATGTTTCGAGAAAGTTACTTTTCGCAATTAAAATACATCGGATTTATTTGGATTTTAGGAATTTCAATTATTGGATTACCACTTATTTTTATTTTATTATTTGTAAAAGGAGTTGTCGTTGGATTTACAGTTGGTTTTTTAGTAAGTCAGCATGGATGGAATGGACTATTATTAGCATTTGTATCTGTTTTGCCACAAAATTTAATTATCATTCCAGTCTTTCTCGTTATGACAACCATTGCTGCAAGTTTTTCTTTACGGATGATTAGGCATCAATTTATTAGAAAAATAACCGAGCCACTATTACCATTATTAATCCGTTATACATGCTTCTTTCTCGTAATTGGAGTGGTGTTAGCACTTGCTTCTAGTGTGGAGGCTTACGCATCACCAGTTTTAATGAAAGAAGTCGTTGAGGCTATTAATAAAAAATAAATACTTTTTGAGAATAATTATCAATTTGTTTTTATTGTTTTTTCTTTTGACAGAAGCCCTTCTTCTGATATAATGGTGTAAGAGTGGCGAGGAGGGAGTAGTACCGAATGGAAGAAAGAATTGAACGAATTAAGAAGCAATTACATGCAGCGAGCTACAAATTAACACCGCAACGTGAAGCAACAGTTCGTGTGCTGCTAGAAAATGAAGAAGATCATTTAAGCGCAGAAGATGTTTACCTCCTTGTAAAAGAAAAGTCGCCAGAGATCGGATTAGCAACCGTCTATCGAACTTTAGAACTATTATCTGAGTTAAAAGTTGTCGATAAGATTAACTTCGGAGACGGTGTTTCACGCTATGACTTACGCCAAGAAGGTGCGCAGCGTTTCCACCATCATTTGATTTGTACACAATGTGGTGCTGTACAAGAAATACAAGAAGATTTACTTGGTGAAGTGGAAAGGAAAGTAGAACGAGACTGGAGCTTTAAGGTGAAAGATCATCGTTTAACATTCCATGGGATTTGTAAAAATTGTCAAGAAAATGAAACGGATGAAAAATAACCTTTTCCTATTTATCTAGGAAGAGGTTTTTTATTTGAATAAGGTATAAATTGGTGAAAGCTTGGCATATGTTGTAATAACTTATATTTTGGAGGAATTTACAATGCGCCGAGCTTTAAAATTAACTTTTGATGGAATAAAAGTATTTTTATTATTTACAAGTTGTACGATTTTGTTTTATTTCGCTATACTATGGATAAATGAAGAATATGAAAGCTATCATCGTTATGAAAAACCTAAAGAAGAGACTGTAGAAAAAGTATCAGGGAATGAAGAACCGGCAAAGGATGCTTTCGTAAATAGAATGATGTTTTTCTATGAAAATGGGGAGTAGTGTAGAGTGGAAGATCAATTAAAAGATTTTATTCATTATATGGTTGTCGAAAAAGGATTAGCAAAGAATACAGTAGTATCGTATGAACGGGATTTAAAAAGCTACGTAAAGTATTTGCAAAATGTGGAACAGACGAAAACTTTTCATGAAGTGACCCGTTTACACATTGTTAACTTTTTGCAGTATTTAAAAGAGAACGGAAAATCTTCGAAAACATTGGCGCGTCATATCGCATCAATTCGTTCGTTCCATCAATTTTTACTTCGTGAACGAGCGGTAGAACACGACCCATCCGTACATATTGAAACGCCACAAGGGGAACGGAAATTACCAAAAGTATTATCAGTTGATGAAGTAGAGGCGTTACTTCAAACACCAAAAATGACAAGTGCTTTTGGTATTCGTGATAAGGCGATGCTAGAGTTACTGTATGCGACAGGACTTCGTGTTTCAGAATTGATTGCACTCAATTTAGAAGATGTACATTTAACGATGGGATTTGTTCGTTGCATAGGGAAAGGGAATAAAGAAAGAATTATTCCACTAGGAAGTTTAGCAACGGAAGCGATTCAAAAGTATATTGAAAAAGGAAGAAGAGAATTAATGGGGAAAAAAGTAGTAGATGCACTCTTTTTAAACCATCATGGTAATCGATTATCAAGACAAGGATTTTGGAAAATATTAAAACGATTAGCGAAAGAAGCAAACATTGAAAAAGAGCTTACACCTCATACGTTGCGTCATTCGTTTGCTACGCACTTATTAGAAAATGGAGCAGATTTACGTGCTGTACAAGAAATGCTTGGACATGCAGATATTTCAACGACGCAAATCTATACGCACGTTTCAAAAACTAGATTAAAAGATGTATATAAACAGTTTCATCCGAGAGCATAGTTACTATGCTCTTTTTTTCATAGATTAAGAGGGGAAGACCGTTTCACAGAAACTTCACAAACATTTCGTATATTGTTTTCAGCAGAAGACTGGAATATTACAATGTATTTCCTCTATACTAAATAAAGTATAAAGGAGGAAATGATGATGAAAAAACTGATTATAACTTTATTTATCGCGATGCTAGCGTTGGCTGGCTGTAATACAAACAAAGAAGAACCGAAAAAAGAACAGAAACTTGAAGCTGTAAAAGTAGCAGTCCAAACAAATCCGAAAGAAATTAAACCAGGTGAAAAAACAGAAGTACAAGCACTTGTTACACAAGGGAAAGAAAAAGTAACGGATGCCGATGATGTAAAGTTTGAAATTTGGAAAGATGGCGACGAAAAGCACGAGATGTTAGATGGTAAGCATAAAGGAAAAGGTGTTTATGCAGTAGAGAAAACATTCGAAACGGATGGAGTATACCATATTATCGCTCACACAAATGCACGTGAAATGCACGTTATGCCAGAAGTGAAAGTTGCTGTAGGAAATGCGAAAGTAGAAGATGCGAAAAAAGAAAATAGTGATCACAGTGCAGGACATGGAGATCATAAAAGTGACACAATGATCCATCTTATGGCTGGAGACATAAAGGCAAATGCTGAATCTACAATGAAAGTTCATTTAAAACAAAAAGAAGAAGCCCTAACTGGTGCTGAAGTACAACTAGAGATTTGGAAAGATGGTGTTGAAAAACACGAATTTATTCCAGCGAAAGAAGGGAATAAAGGAGAGTATGAAACGAAACATACTTTCAAAGAGAACGGTGCTTACAAAGTGAAAGTACATGTAAGAAAAGGCGAATTGCATGAACATAAAGAGGAAACAATAGAAGTAAAATAAAAAGTAGCTCTTTAGAGCTACTTTTTATTTTTTATGAAGAAATAAATCATAAAAAAATTAGCACTTCGTTGCAGAATGGATTACAATAGAAGTGTGAAGAAAATGAGAAATTCTACGAAAATGTATTAAAAAGAAAGCGTAAACATGTTATGATATCAGTATCAGATGTCTGACATCTGACTTAGAAAAAACTAGAAATGTTTTTGAATCGTTTCAAGTAAACGAAATAGGTTAGAAAATGATTTAAAGAAGTACTGTTTGACAATGAGAATTCTTTTGGATAACAGTTTCACTTTATAGCGTTTTGAACATACTACAAGAAGTAGAACTGAACTTATAGGAGGTCGCAGTTATGAATAAATATAAACGTATATTCCTAGTCGTAATGGACTCTGTGGGAATCGGTGAAGCACCAGATGCTGAGCAATTTGGTGATTTAGGATCTGACACAATTGGTCACATTGCTGAACATATGAATGGGTTACAAATGCCTAACATGGTGAAATTAGGTCTTGGTAACATTCGAGAAATGAAAGGTATCTCTAAAGTAGAGAAACCACTTGGATATTACACAAAAATGCAAGAGAAATCTACTGGTAAAGATACAATGACAGGTCACTGGGAAATCATGGGCCTTTACATTGATACACCATTCCAAGTGTTCCCGGAAGGATTCCCGAAAGAATTACTTGATGAATTAGAAGAAAAAACAGGCCGTAAAATTATCGGTAATAAGCCAGCTTCTGGAACTGAGATTCTTGATGAACTTGGTCAAGAGCAAATGGAAACAGGTTCTTTAATCGTTTATACTTCTGCTGATAGCGTATTGCAAATTGCAGCACACGAAGAAGTAGTGCCACTTGATGAGTTATATAAAATCTGTAAAATTGCACGTGAATTAACATTAGATGAGAAATACATGGTAGGTCGTGTTATTGCTCGTCCATTCGTTGGTGAACCTGGAAACTTTACACGTACACCAAATCGTCATGACTATGCATTAAAACCATTCGGCCGTACAGTAATGAACGAATTAAAAGATAGTGACTACGATGTAATTGCTATCGGTAAAATCTCTGATATTTATGATGGCGAAGGGGTAACGGAATCACTTCGTACGAAGTCTAACATGGATGGAATGGATAAGCTTGTAGATACATTAAATATGGACTTTACAGGTCTTAGCTTCTTAAACTTAGTTGACTTTGATGCATTATTCGGCCACCGCCGTGATCCACAAGGATACGGAGAAGCTCTGCAAGAATATGATGCACGTCTTCCAGAAGTATTCGCAAAACTAAAAGAAGATGATCTATTATTAATTACAGCAGACCACGGTAATGATCCAATTCACCCTGGTACTGACCATACACGTGAATATGTACCATTATTAGCATATAGCCCAAGCATGAAAGAAGGCGGACAAGAGTTACCACTTCGTCAAACATTTGCTGATATTGGTGCAACAGTAGCAGAAAACTTCGGTGTGAAAATGCCAGAATACGGAACAAGCTTCTTAAATGAGCTAAAGAAATAGGGGGATAAACAAATGAATCGTGAACTTATTACAAAATCAGCTTCATACTTAAAAGAGAAATTTCAAGAGACACCACAAGTAGGACTAATCCTTGGATCAGGACTAGGTGTATTAGCAGACGAAATTGAGAACGCAGTAACAGTACCGTACAGTGAAATCCCTGAATTCCCAGTATCAACTGTAGAAGGCCATGCAGGTCAACTAGTATTTGGTACACTTCAAGGTGTAACAGTAGTAGCAATGCAAGGACGTTTCCACTTCTATGAAGGATACGACATGCAAAAAGTAACATTCCCAGTTCGTGTTATGAAAGAACTAGGTGTAGAAACAGTAGTTGTAACAAACGCAGCTGGTGGTGTAAATACATCATTTGAGCCAGGCGATCTTATGTTAATTTCAGACCACATTAACTTCATGGGTACGAATCCATTAATCGGACCGAATGATTCTGAAATGGGCGTACGTTTCCCTGATATGTCTACATCATATACAGTAGAACTTCGCGAAATGGCGAAACAAGTTGCAGCAGACTTAAATATTAAAGTACAAGAAGGTGTATACGTGGGAATGACAGGTCCTGTATATGAAACACCTGCTGAAATTCGTATGCTTCGTACACTTGGCGGAGATGCAGTTGGTATGTCAACAGTACCTGAAGTAATTGTAGCGCGTCATGCTGGTATGAAAGTATTAGGTATTTCTTGTATTTCAAATATGGCAGCTGGTATTTTAGATCAACCACTTCATCACGATGAAGTAATTGAAACGACAGAACGTGTTAAAGCTAACTTCTTAGCATTAGTAAAAGCAATCGTAAAACAAATGAAGGGGTGACTTCACAATGAGAATGGTGGACCTAATTGCAAAAAAACGTGACGGACATGCATTAACGACAGAAGAAATTAACTTTATTGTTGAAGGATATACGAATGGTGATATTCCTGATTATCAAGTAAGTTCACTTGCAATGGCAATTTTCTTCCAAGATATGAACGATCAAGAGCGTGCTGATTTAACGATGGCAATGGTAAATAGCGGTGATACAATCGACTTATCGGCTATTGAAGGTGTAAAAGTAGATAAGCATTCAACAGGTGGTGTTGGTGATACAACGACACTTGTATTAGGTCCATTAGTAGCTGCTTTAGATGTACCAGTAGCGAAAATGTCTGGACGCGGTTTAGGACATACTGGTGGTACAATTGATAAATTAGAAGCAGTTCCAGGATTCCATGTGGAAATTGAAAACGATGAATTCATGCGTCTTGTAAATGAAAACAAAATCGCTGTTATCGGCCAAAGTGGTAACTTAACACCTGCTGATAAAAAGCTATATGCACTTCGTGATGTAACAGCAACAGTAAACTCAATTCCGCTTATTGCAAGTTCGATTATGAGTAAAAAAATTGCTGCTGGTGCAGATGCAATTGTTCTTGATGTAAAAACTGGAGCAGGTGCATTTATGAAAACGGATGAAGATGCAAAACGTTTAGCAGAAGCAATGGTACGTATCGGTAATAACGTTGGTCGTAATACGATGGCAGTTATTTCTGATATGAGTCAACCACTCGGTGAAGCTATCGGTAACGCATTAGAAGTTCAAGAAGCAATTGATACATTACAAGGTAAAGGGCCGAAAGATTTAGAAGAGCTATGTTTAACACTTGGAAGTCAAATGGTGTACCTTGCTGGACAAGCTTCATCTTTAGAAGATGCACGTGAAAAGCTAATTGAAGTAATGAACAACGGAAAAGCGCTAGAATCATTTAAAACGTTCTTATCAGCGCAAGGCGGTGACGCATCTGTTGTTGATGACCCTTCTAAATTGCCACAAGCACAATTTAAAATTGAAGTGGAAGCGAAAGAAGACGGATATGTATCAGAAATCGTTGCAGACGAAATCGGAACAGCAGCAATGCTTTTAGGAGCAGGACGTGCAACGAAAGAGTCTGAAATTGATTTAGCAGTTGGTCTAATGCTGCGCAAAAAAGTAGGCGATAGCGTGAAGCAAGGTGAATCTCTCGTTACAATTTACGCAAACCGCGAAAATGTTGAAGATGTAAAAGCGAAAATTTATGAGAACATGAAGATCTCTAAAGAACACGTAGATGCACCAACTTTAGTACACGGTATCGTAACGAAGTAATAAAAAAAGCTGAGGAGGTTTCTCCTTGGCTTTTTTTACTATTTTTTGTTTATAATAATAATGGGTGAAATTATGATTAGAATTTGTGCAGTAACAAAAACAGATGAAGTATTATATGATGTTTCTCTAGAAGAAACAAAGAAAGACCATATTGTATGGTATTGGCTAGATTTATATAAGCCAACGAAAGAAGAGTATACATATATTCTGCAGGACCATTTTAAGTTCCATCCCCTTGCAATTGAAGACTGTATAGAATACGTACAGAGGCCAAAAGTTGATTTTTATGATGGATATAACTTTTTAGTTCTTCATGCATTTGGGGAAGATGGACTAGAACCGCACGAAATCGATTTATTTATTAGTGATCGTTATATTGTTTCTTTCCACTTTTCTCATAACAATGCAATCGAAAGAGTATGGAAAACACTTGGAGAAAAGAAGCGTATTAAAAATAGTCCTTTACACGTAGCTCATACAATTATTGACCAAATTGTAGATGACTATTTTGCGCCTGTATATTACATTGAGGATCATTTAAATGCAATTGATGATAATTTAACCGGGGAGACAGCAGGAAGCGTATTAGAAGAGGTATTTGATATACGTGCAGATTTATCAAAGCTAAGGCGTACAATCATTCCAATGCGTGATTTATTATATCGTATTTTAAATTCGACTCGTTTTTATGGTATAAGCGATCATGAAATTTACTTTAAAGATATACATGATCATTTGCTTAAACTAACAGAAATGATTGAGGCAAGTCGAGAGTTAACAGCAGATATTCGGGATAGTTATTTTTCATTAAACTCACATCATATGAATAACATTATGAAAACATTAACTGTATTCTCGACTATTTTCATGCCATTAACATTTATTGCGGGAGTATATGGAATGAACTTTACGCATATGCCAGAGCTTGGTGGACAATATAGTTATTTTATTTGTCTACTTATCATGGCACTAATTGGCGGCGGAATGATGGCCTGGTTTTATAAAAAAGGATGGTTTAAGTAAAAAAACACCGAGGATTTCCTCGGTGTTTTTTTAACCAATAGCATGTAATACAAACATAGCTAAGAATAAGCATGTAATGATATACATAGATGGTGCGACTTCTTTACGCTTTCCAAGAGCAACTTTTAAGATAGGGTAAGCAATAAATCCGAACGCAATGCCATCAGCGATACTATATGTGAGCGGGATCATAACGATAATTAAGAATGCTGGAAATCCTTCTGAAAAGTCATTCAGAGGAATTTGTTGGATGCTTGTAATCATCAGCCCGCCAATAATAATTAAGATTGGTGCAATGGCACTATCAGGAATTAATTTGACAAATGGAAGAGCAAACAGTGATGCAAAGAATAGCAACCCAGTAACGATAGACGTCAGACCTGTCTTACCACCTGCAGTAATACCTGCGGCACTTTCTACTGTTGAAACGGTAGGACTTGTGCCAAATAGACCACATGTCATTGCTGAAATTGCATTGGCTTGGTAAGCACGTGGGAATTTACGATCATCTTCTAATAAACCGTGCAGAAGTCCCATGTTCTCAAAGATAAGCACCATGCTTAAAGAGAATGTTGCAATCCAAAATGGTAAGGAAGAAAGTTTCCCAAATGACATAGCTCCAAACACATCACCGTAATTAGCGAATGAGAATGAACTATTTCCCACTTGACTCGTATCCACAAGACCAAATAACCATGCGATACCAGTTCCTATTGCAATCGTCCATAGAAAGTTTCCACGTACGTTACGAATAAATAATACAAGTGCAATGATAAGAGTAAGTAATGTCGCAAGAACGACAGGATTACTTAATTTCCCCATTGCCACAGCAGTATTTGGGTTCGAAACGACTAAACCACCTTTTTGCAATCCGATAAACGCTAAAAATAATCCGATGCCGACAGTAATCGCTTCCTTTAATGACTTTGGAATTGATACTGATAGCACGCGAGCGATTGGTGTAAAAGCGGCAATTGCAAAAATAATACCAGAGATAAAGACAGCAGCCAATGCTTCTTGCCAAGTTAGTCCAAGCGTATGCACAGCTGTGTACGTGAAGAATGCATTTACACCCATACCCGGGACAAGAATAGCAGGTGCATTTGCCCAAAATGCCATGAGTAGACATCCGACAAATGAACTAAAAACAGTTGCTAAAATTCCAGCTTCAAGAGGAATGCCAGCATCTGATAAGATTGACGCATTTACAATCATAATATATACGATTGTGAAAAATGACGTAACTCCAGCTAAAACTTCTTGTTTTGGTGATGTTTCGTGTAAACCTAATTTAAATGTTCTTTCAAGTATTCCTTTCATGTTAAACCTTCTTTTTCATATCCCTCTCCCACCCGTGATATCTCTTTTGTAAGAGCTCACCGTTCTTTATTATATCAGAACATCATGTTTTTACAACAAGTAAAATGATAACGTTTACTTGTAAAGAGAATTCGTTATAAATACGTAAAAATAGCCCGTATGGATGAAATGATTTCTAATTCACCCGATTGAATAGGCGGGGCTGCTTGTGCATGTAAAGTAGCATAAGACGTAACCTCCCTTGGTAATTGGGCAGATTCTTCAACGAATGAGAGGGGAACAGGATTAATATTTAAATTATATGTACTCGCAATAGCACGAGCTTTTTCTACTGCTTGGTGCAGAGCTTGAATGAGAGCTTGCTCATAATATTTATTTGGATGAGATACTCGGAAACGTAAACCTTTTGCTACATTTGCACCATTTGAAACGGCTATATCATATACTTCCCCAGCTTTTTGTACATTTAAAACGGTAATTTCATACAAATGCTCCACGCGGTATCCTTGTAGCAATGCTTTATCATTTACATATTCGTATTGAGGAGTGATCGTATAAGAAATCGTTTCTATATCTTTATCGGCAATACCAAGCTGTTTAAGTGCATCCAGCAATTGTTTGGATTGCACTGCATTTTCTTCTTGAGCCTGTTTTACATTTTTATCATCTGTTCGAATGCCAAGCGTTAATATAACAACATTCGGTTTTGCTTTAACGACGCCTTCCCCTTGTACAGTAATAGTAGCTTCTTTACCAGTATTAGCTGTGCGTACGTTGTGTAAATAAGGATTCATTCCACCCTGCATTTTCCATCACCATCCTTTTTATATGTATATGTGTGAACAAAAAAGAAATTTATATGAAAAAAGTTACATAAATGAGAATGTTGAGGAAAGAAAGCATATACAACATAGGTATTTATAGATTATAATATGTGTAAATATGATAAAAAAGGGACGAGGCTATTGAACGAAAAAAGAGAAACACTGATTTTAGATTTATCTGCATCATTTCGAAAAATGATACGTTTATTACAAAATGATATTAATACACGTTTTGCAGAACATATGCCATATAATGAATTTTCTGTATTACGTGCGTTATTTTTAAAGAGTCCACAGATGGCTTCGCAAATTGCGAGTGAAGTAAACGTAACCTCCAGTCATATTACAGCTGTTACAGATCGTCTCGTACGAAAAGGATTAGTAGAAAGAAAACGTTCTAATTCAGATCGTCGAATCGTGTACTTAGAAATTACAGAGCACGGAAGAGAAGTAACTGAAAAACTTGAAGCTGTGCGTAAAGAATATTATAAAGAGAGATTTAAAGGTTGGAGCGACCAAGAAATAGAAATGGTCTTAGAACTATTTGGCCGCGTATTATAATAAATGAGGATAGGAAGCGAAAGCATTCCTATCCTTTTTCTTTTGAATAAAAATATTTTGAAACTCCGATACTTTAATTAAAAGATCGGAGGAAAGATTATGAAATATATTGCTGCACTTACCATTTTATTTGGTAGTTTTTTCTGTTTTCAAACATTCACGTACGCAGATACGCCTATCCAAGTGGTGCGAAAAGAAGTGAAGTACATCGAAAACGATAATACAGTCTTATATTCAAAATTATGGGTTCGTTCTATGCAAAACGCAGTATTATTCCACCATAGCGATAATATTCGTAATCGGGACACATTACGTAATGTAACAAGTTCATCGCTTGTTAAAGCGAAGCAACTATCTTTTCAGAAAGCAGCACTTTATATACCGAGACTATCGCAATACGTATCAAAAATAGGGAAAGAAAACATTCAAGTGTACTACATTGCGATTCACTATAATGTGAAAAAAGAAAATGCATATCAATTAGATGGCATGAACTATTTTCTACAAGTATTCGTAAAAGAGCGTGGGGAATGGAAAATTGCCGAAAGTGTAGTTGCACCGACAGAGCAAATTGTGCAAAATGGTGATGGATTTGGGATGAAAGAAGAGATGGTGTATGGGGATAGGAGAGAGAATGTGAAATAACCTCCTCAATAAGAGGAGGTTATTTTATTTAAAATTCCAAGAGACTTTCCATTTTAATATTTTTGGTAGGAAGAAATACATAATGAAACTAGTCACTAAAAATCCGATGTAAAAGCTGGACAATGAGTGCGCTCGACTTAGTATTAAACCTCCAACGATCCCACCAAAGAAAATCGCACAAGCTAAAACTACTTTTTGTAGTTTTGGATATAATAAGTAGTTACCATTTCGCTCATTGACTGAACGGGCATATAAATATATACCGAGTGGTAATAAAATAATGATATGTGCAATAGGTGCAATCAATGTTTTTGCCGGGGGAATCTTTGTAAAGTTTGGTTCGTTATGACGTACTCCATTTTGATCGGTATAAGCGCTTTGTGGATCATAATTAAAGTTAATAGTAAAATCTTCTGCTGGACTAGAAATACCTATGTTCTCCATAATATCATGTATAATGTCATTGTTCTCATGAAAGTCGGCATTCGAGTGAACAGCAATGACTCCTGAAATAAGTACTGGAAGTAACAGTGGGAACATGAATAGAGCGGCAGTGAGAACTCCTTGCGATATAACATTCCCAGCGATTGTTCCTATACATAAGGCAAGTGTATAAATAGCAATTAGTACAATTAACATGTATATAAAATAACTATGAAAGGGGGAGAATACTTGATATTTATTATGAAAAGTTAACTTTTTCATAATAGCAAATAGCCCCCAGTTTAAAACGACAACAGCGGTGATATTACAGATTCCAAACAACCACTTTGTTATATAGAGGTGCGAACGTTTAAAGGGCATAGACCATAACAAGTCGCTAGCGTTATTTTGTCTTTCCCATCCAATTAACGTACAAGCTAGAACGATTAGCAAACTACCTAACAGCATGATAGAATCTAGAAGTGTTAAATCAAAACTGTAATGATATATAGCTTTCCATTTTTTGTTCATATTTAGAAAATATTGCTGTTGAATAGAAGTCATATAGTATTTATATGACAAAGTATAGAAGCTGACGAGCCAAAATAACCATACAACATATTTACTTTGTTGATATGTTCTTAGCCATAGTGCTTTTTGAAACATAGGATCTCTCCTTTAAAAAACTTTATAATTTGTTAGGCGTGATAATACAACATAAGTAATAATTCCAGCGAAAAACAAACAAATATAGTAGTTAAGTAAGAAATGAAATTGATTGATTTTATAGCCACCTAGTAATGCAAAGTAAATGGTTGTCCCCCATATACATATTCGTAAATGCTTTTGGAAAATAAATATCTTTTGACTGTTTTCATTTGGCGATCGTGTATATAAATATGTTCCAAGTAGTAAGTAAACTATTGTATAAAAAATAGGGACTAACATCGATTTAGCTGAATAATAGTGATAAGATGCTGGATCTCTTAAAGTAGTTGAGTCCTTTTCTTTTTTACGTGATTCAGGATCATAATGGTAATAAATCGTGAAATTATATATTGGTGCAACTATATTTGTTTTTTGAGTAATTTCGTAAAGTTGTTCATATAACTTATAATTTTTAGTATCGGTAGCTTCTAAGTGATTTATCGTAAAAGTGTACACTAGTGGAATAAATGTAAGCCCCATTAGTAACCAAGGAATACAAAAAACAACCTGCGAAACAACGCTTCCAGTAAAAGTACCGATGCATAGTGCAGCTGTATAGACTGCAACATAAGAAACAATCGCATAAAGAAAGTATCGATGAAATGGACTAAATGATTGATAATCAAAATGAATAGTTGTTCTATAAATCACATACATAAGAATCCAATTTATAAGTAATGAGCTCACAATAAAAAATGAACCAAAAGCCCATTTAGATAAGAAGACATCTTTTCTTTTAAAAGGCATCGTCATAAGTAGTGTATTCGATTGGTTGCTACGTTCCCATCCTATCAATAAGCAGGCTAAAGCAATGATAAGAACAGTTAACCAAAAACTATTACCTTCCCCTTGCGAAAGGGTATAAAAATAATAATACTGTTTCCCTTTTTCTTGTAATTCGTAATACGCATCAAGTTGTCTCTGCGCACTTCTATAGTATCCAAAAGATAACAAGTAAAGCGAGCTAAAGAAGAATAGCAACACAGCATATTTCCCACGCTTCCAATTCCACATCCACAACGCCTTATGAAACATACCCATCCTCCTCCAGTGTCGTAACGAAGACATCTTCAAGTGACATTGTTAATTCTTCAATGAGTATAGGTTGTTCTTTATAAAACTTCTCTAGTGTTGTAGCCACATTTCCCTCAATTAAGATGGTATATACTTTTCCTGTTTGATTTAATATTTTAATATTGCTTAAGTTTTCTAGTTTTTGAGGTAATGAACGTTCGTAAGCAACTTGGATTTTAGCAAATCGTGATTTTGCATCGTCTAGTGATGTAATAGAAGATATAGTATGTCCTTTTAATATAATGATTGTATCTGCAATTTGTTCCACTTCATCTAAATGGTGAGTTGAGATGAAAATGGTAATTTCTTTTTCTGCAACTTCTCCAACGAGAAACTGTAAAATCTGTCTTTTAACGATAGGATCAAGTCCGTTTGTTGGTTCATCTAAAATAATATATTCTGCCTGTGCAGCAACAGCTAAAATGATAGCAAGCAGTGCCTTCATTCCTTTTGAATAACTACGAATTCGTTTGTTTGGTAAGTTGAAACGTTCTAGTAGTTCGTAGAAATATGGTTCATCAAATGCGGTATAAACTGCTTTATAAAACTTCACGATTTCTTTTACTGTATAACCGTTCAGTATGTTAGTAGAATCCGGGACATATACGATTTTTTGTTTCGTTTCAGGATTCTTATGAATGTCGATATCCTCATATGTAACAGTTCCCTCATCTGGGTCTAAAATGCCGACTATCGTTCGTAATAAAGTTGTTTTCCCCGCACCATTTCTTCCAAGTAATCCGACGATACTACCTTTTTGTAATGTGAAAGAAACATCGTCTAAAACTGTTTGATTATCAATTGTTTTCTTCAAGCTTGTCACTTTCAACATCCGTATTCCCTCCAATCTCTTTATAGTATGAATCTATCCAATCATGAATTTTATCTTTCGTAATACCAAGATAAGAGGCTTCTAATAGTAATTGATGAAATTGCTTTTCAACCATAGCGATTTTCCTTTCGTCTAATGTTGGGGTAATCGATTGGGATACAAATGTTCCTTTTCCTCGTAACGTTTCAATAATTCCTTGTCGCTCTAACTCTTGATACGCTTTACTCACTGTATTTGGATTTATAACGAGTAAAGAAGCGAGTTCGCGTACAGAAGGAAGTTTATCACTTGGAGCCAACATGCTTTTCAATACGAGTTCTTTTATATTTTGAACAATTTGTTCCCATATCGGAGTGTTGCTTCTTGGGTCAAGTTGAATATGCAAGAGCAATGTCTCCTTCCTCATATGTATTAAGTGTACTACTGTGTGTAATACACTTAATACAATATAGGGAGAGAATGTGTTTGTCAACTAAAAATGTTAGAAAAATTTGGTATTAAAAAAAGATAAATTGGAAAAAATAGGTCTGATATAGAATGGAGGGTTAGTCATGAAGCGAGTTTTTGGAATACTTTTTTGTTTCATGTTATTGCTTTCTGGAACTTCAGTGAGTTTCGCGCAATCTGAGAAAACGAAGCCAGAGAAAACAGAAGAAACAACGCCGAAGTTAGCGGAACAAGCGTCGTCAGCAATCGTAATTGAGCAAGATACAGGTAAAGTTTTATTTGATAAAAACCCAAATGAAAAATTACCACCTGCTAGTATGACAAAGATTATGACAATGCTTTTAATTATGGAACAAGTTGAAAAAGGAAAATTAAAACTGACCGATAAAGTTAGAGCGAGTGAACATGCAGCTTCAATGGGTGGATCGCAAATCTTTTTAGAACCTGGGGAAGAGATGACTGTAAATGAGATGTTAAAGGGTATTGCAATTGCATCTGGAAATGACGCATCTGTTGCAGTAGCCGAGCATATCGCAGGTTCAGAAGAAGGATTTGTAAATATGATGAACAAAAAGGCGAAAGATTTAGGGCTGAAAAATACACATTTTCAAAACCCAACAGGTCTTCCGGCCAAAGACCATTATTCGACAGCAAATGATATGGCTATAATGGCGAGAGAATTGATGAAGTATCCACTTATTCGTAAATACACAGGTAAGTACGAAGATTATTTACGTGAAGATACGGATAAAAAGTTTTGGCTCGTTAATACGAATAAACTAGTACGTTTTTATCCTGGCGTAGATGGAGTAAAAACAGGTTTTACGACAGAAGCGAAATATTGTTTAACAGCATCGGCTGAAAAAAATGGTATGCGTGTCATTTCAGTTGTCATGGGAGCACCAACATCAAAAGAACGGAACAACCAAGTGACGAAGCTTCTTGACTATGCATTTGGACAATATATGACAAAGAAATTGTATACGCGCGGCGAAAAAATTAAGACAGTTCAAGTAGGAAAAGGGAAAAAAGAAAAAGTAGATTTAGTTGCGTCAGATAATGTTTCTCTTCTTATGAAGAAGGGCGAGAATATGGACAAGGTAAAACAAGAAGTAATTGCTGAAAAGAAAGTAAAAGCACCGATTAAAAAAGGTGACGCGCTTGGCACCCTTGTTATAAAAAAAGATAAAGATGTTTTATTAAAACAAACAATTATAGCAAAAGAAGATGTTGCTGCAGCGAGCTGGTGGGAGTTATTTAAAAGAAGTTTTGGGATGTTTTCAACATCAAAATAGCGGCAAATATTTTGCCGCTTTTCTATTCGTATGTAAGTGAATAATGCTGAAAGGTTTCACTTTATGACGAAATAGTTCTTCTTTTGTCAGCAGGAAGGATTCTTATTTTATATCACGAAAATCTTTATGTATGTGAATAAGTAAAGTTTGAGCATAAGGAGGAAATCGTGTGAGTCTTTCCATGCAATTAGAAGTAAAACGTGACGTCCTATGTGTGAGACTAGAGGGTGAATTAGATCATCATACGGCTGAAGAGTTGCGAACGAAAGTAACAGATATGATTGAGACACATGGTGTTCATCATATTGTTTTGAGCCTAGAGAACTTATCGTTTATGGATAGTTCTGGTCTAGGTGTTATATTAGGCCGATATAAACACGTAAAGGGATTAGGTGGAGAAATGGTTGTTTGTGCAATTTCACCGCCTGTTAAGCGTTTATTTGAAATGTCGGGCTTATTCAAAATCGTTCGCTTAGAAGAAAGTGAAGCGCACGCGCTCGCGACGTTGGGGGTGGCATAGATGAGAAATGAAATGAACCTTCAATTTTCAGCATTAAGTCAAAATGAATCATTCGCTCGCGTTACAGTGGCGGCTTTCATTGCACAACTAGATCCAACGATGGAAGAATTAACGGAGATTAAAACAGTTGTGTCAGAAGCGGTTACAAATGCAATTATTCATGGATACGAAGGAAATGCAGAAGGTATTGTTTATATTTCTGTAATTTTGGAAGAAGCAATGGTGAAACTCACGATTCGAGATGAAGGGATTGGAATCTTTAACTTAGATGAAGCGAGACAACCCCTTTTTACAACTAAACCTGAATTAGAGCGTTCCGGAATGGGATTTACTATCATGGAAAATTTTATGGATGAAGTAGAAGTTATTTCAAACGAATCTTTCGGGACAACAATCCATTTGACAAAATACTTATCAAATAGTAACGCTCTATGCAATTAAGGAGAATAGCCTATGGACATAGAGGTCAAAAATGAGAAGAAGAAACCTCAGTTAAAGGACCACGAGCTAAAAGCGTTAATTCAAAAAAGTCAAGATGGAGATCAACAAGCGAGAGATACAATCGTTCAAAGTAATATGCGCCTCGTTTGGTCGGTTGTACAGCGGTTTCTTAATCGAGGATACGAACCAGACGACCTATTTCAAATTGGATGTATTGGGCTCTTGAAATCGGTAGATAAATTTGATTTATCTTTCGACGTGAAATTTTCAACATATGCAGTTCCAATGATTATTGGTGAAATACAACGTTTCTTACGCGATGATGGATCAGTGAAAGTTAGTAGGTCTTTAAAAGAAACAGGAAACAAAATTCGAAAGATGAGAGATGAGCTTTCGAAAGAATTCGGAAGGGCTCCAACGATTAATGAAGTGGCAGAGGCACTAGAACTAACGCCAGAGGAAGTTGTTCTAGCACAAGAAGCGAGCCGGGCCCCTTCATCTATACATGAAACTGTATATGAAAACGATGGAGATCCAATCACTATTTTAGATCAAATTGCAGATCAATCTGAAACGAAATGGTTCGATAAAATTGCTTTAAAAGAAGCGATTAGAGAACTAGATGAACGAGAGCGCTTAATTGTATACTTGCGTTACTATAAAGATCAAACACAGTCAGAAGTAGCAGAGCGCATAGGCATTTCGCAAGTACAAGTTTCAAGACTTGAAAAGAAAATATTAAAACAGATGAAAGATCGAATAGACGAATAATTGTCTATTCGATTTTTTTATGCCGTTAATAGGAGAGAGATGTTAATTTTCGCAAAAATTAACAGAATTTATTGATAATTTAGTCAATTTAAAATATAATCCAAGTATGAACTTGTCATAAAGGGGGAAGGAAACATGGAAACGAGGCAACAATGGGGAACGAGAGCTGGATTTATTTTCGCAGCGGTCGGATCTGCCGTTGGATTAGGAAACATATGGCGTTTTCCTTATACAGCGTATGAAAATGGAGGAGGAGCATTCTTTTTACCGTATTTATTTGCATTATTAACGACTGGTATTTCATTGTTAGCGTTTGAGTTTGCCCTTGGTCATCGTCATCGTGGCTCAGCACCACTTACATTTTTCCGTATTAGCCCGCGTGCAGAATTTATTGGATGGTGGCAAATGTGCGTAACATTTATTGTTTCAACATATTATGCAGTGATTATTGCTTGGTCTATATCGTATACATACTTTGCAATTACTGGAGCATGGGGAAAAGACACGCAATCATTTTTATTTAAAGAGTACTTACATGTTGCAGATAAGCCAGGACAATTTGGAGGACTTGTACCAGAAGTATTAATTCCGTTAGCTCTCGTTTGGATTATTGTGCTTGGCGTTGCATTTAAAGGAGTTAAAAAAGGAATCGAAGTTGTTAACCGTATATTTATTCCTTTATTAGTTGTTATGTTCCTTATTATCGTTGTTCGTGCAGTGACGATGGAAGGTGCTATGCAAGGACTAGATGCATTCTTTAAACCAGATTGGAGTCGTATTTTTGATGGGAAAGTATGGCTTGCTGCTTACGGTCAAATATTCTTTAGTTTATCTTTAGCATTTGGAATTATGATTACGTATTCTAGTTATTTACCGAAAAACTCGGATACAACAAATAATGCCTTTATTACTGGATTTGCAAACTCAGGATTTGAATTATTAGCAGGTATTGGGGTCTTTGCAGCTCTTGGATTTATGGCAAATAATATGGGAGTACCGGTTGATAAAGTAGCAAGTGCTGGCGTTGGGCTTGCGTTCGTAGTATTTCCCCAAATTATTAATGAATTGCCGATGTCACCGTTGTTTGGTGTTTTATTTTTCTTATCGTTAACGGTTGCTGGAATTACATCACTTATTTCACTCGCGGAAGTATGCTTTGCCGCTGTATCTGAAAAATTCAGTTTAAGTCGGGAAAAAACTATTGGAATTATGGGAACCCTTCTCGTGTTAGTTTCTCTTGTTTTTGCAACACGTGGTGGACTTATGTTCTTAGATGTTGTCGACTATTTCGCTAATAATTTCGGATTAATTACAATTGCACTTGCGGAAGTAGTTACGATAGGGCTCATTTTACGCCGTTTACCAGATTATCAAAATCATGCCAACTTTGTATCTGATATTAAATTAGGAACGTTTTGGAGAGTGAGTTTACTCATTATTACTCCGCTTATGTTAGGGTATATGCTAATTGATGGTACAATCCAAAATATTAAAAAGAACTACGGAGATTATCCGACTGAGTTTGTTGTAACGTATGGTTGGTCGATAGCAGCAGCATTCCTCATAGTTGCAATAATCATTGGCCTGAAAAAATGGGATGCACAAATTCATTCGGATTCTGCCAAGCTTGAAAAAGAATGGAAAGATCGAGGTGTTTCATAATGAGTGGATCAGCGATTATGATGATGGTTATTGGAATAGTAGTTATTTGGGGAGGGCTTGCATTAAGTATTGCAAACTTATTTAAGAAAAAGGCATAAGTAAAAAACATCTGTACCGAAATGGTGCAGATGTTTTTTTATGAAAAAATTGTATTAGAAAAAAATTCAATAACCATACTACAACTACGAGGAAGAGTGAAGGGGTGAATGAAAGTTGGAACAAACGATTTATATTAAAATGCGCAATCGTTTAAAAGTTTCTCCTACTTATGAAGTAAAGCTGGGCGATGTTGCTCAACTTGCCGGAGATTCTTCCGTAGTTGAGTTGTTACAAAATGAGATAGTTTACAAAATAACAGCGCATGATAAGACGCATGTTGTAATTGATGTTATGAAAGTAATTGAGATTATTCAACAGAAAGCATCTCACGTACAAATTAATTTACTCGGTTCTGGACAAACTCTTGTTGAAATTATATACGAAAAAAAGAAGACACACCCAATTTTTTTCGGGCTTGTATGGCTGTTACTGTTCATTGGAGCGGCCCTTGCGATCATTTATTTCCATGAAGATGTAAGTATGCAACAAGTACATCAACGGTTATATTACATGATTACTGGAGAATTTAATGCACAACCACTTTTATTTCAAATTCCTTATTCTTTAGGTCTTGGCTTAGGGATGGTTTTATTCTTTAATCATGTATTTCAAAAGCGAATTAATGAAGAGCCGAGTCCGTTAGAAGTTGAGATGTTTCAATACCAACAGTCACTTGATCAGTATGTAATCGTTAATGAAAACAAGGATAATATGAAACAACTTGCCGATGATTGAGTCTGGATTTGTTATTTTAATTGGTTTAGCTGGAGGGATTGCGGTAGGTAGCGGATATGTCGCATTTTTAGCTGTACTTGGTATAATCCCCCGTTTAGCTCAATTAACGAGAAATGGAAAGCATATTCAATATTTTGAGTGGGCAGTCATTGCAGGTACTTTAACAGGGGCTTGGTGCAGTTTGAAAAACATTACATTTCAAACGTCGCAATATTGGCTCGTTATATTAGGGATATTTTGTGGCACATTCATCGGAATGCTTGCTGCGGCATTAACAGAGGTGTTAAATGTTCTACCTATTTTAGCGAAACGAGTAGGGGTAGAGGGGAAGATTATTGTTTTACTCGTTGCTCTTGTACTTGGGAAAGTAATAGGATCGTTGTTTCACTGGATTTATTTCGTAAAGTAGGAGGCAGTATATAAATGACAAGTCAGAAATTGAAGGATGATTACATAAATAAAGTGAAGGAGTATCATCCAAAGCCAAACTATTTACTAAATTGTATCAAAGCATTTCTTGTAGGTGGACTCATTTGCACAGTTGGAGAAGTATTGATGAAATTTTATATACATTATTTTCACTTCAGTGAACAAGAGGCAGGAAACCCAACTGTTGCAACCCTTGTTTTATTATCCGCGATTTTAACAGGGTGTGGTGTATATGATAAAATCGGTCAATTTGCTGGAGCAGGATCAGCGGTACCGGTAACAGGATTTGCAAATTCTATGGCGAGCGCTGCCTTAGAACATAAGAGCGAAGGGGTTGTTCTAGGGATTGCTACAAATATGTTTAAACTGGCAGGAAGTGTGATTGTATTTGGGGTTGTTGGTGCATATATCATTGGGTTAATAAGGTATACCTTTAAAATTTTTATGTCTTAAAGGAGGGGCTAGTATGAGGTTGACCGGAAAACAAACGTGGGTATTTCAAAATGATATATATGTGAATGCAACGGGTACTGCTGTCGGTCCGAAAGAAGCTGAGGGCCCTCTTGGGAAAAAATTTGATACTTCATATGATGACTTGCATTGTGGAGAAGAAAATTGGGAGCTTGCCGAACGAAGATTAATGTCAGACTCAATTCAACAAGCAGTGCAAAAAGGGAATATAAAAACATCGCAAATTGATTTCTTTTTAGCGGGAGATTTATTAAATCAAACAGTGACAGCAAATTATGTTGCGCGTAAATGGGGCATTCCTTTTTTAGGAATGTTTAGCGCTTGTGCGACGTCTATGGAGACTTTAGCAGTTGGCTCAGCTTTTATAGACGGTGGATTTGCAAATCGTGTTTTAGCTACAGTAAGTAGTCATAATGCAACGGCTGAAAGACAATTTCGCTATCCAACAGAGTACGGTGGACAAAAGCCAGGGACAGCAAATTCAACTGTGACTGGTGCAGGGTCTATATTAATTAGCAATGAAAAAAGTGCAATTAAAATTACGTCGGCTACAATTGGAAAAGTGCAAGATTTAGGAATCACAAATCCTTTGGATATGGGAGCAGCGATGGCTCCAGCAGCAGCTCATACAATTCAACAACATTTTGAAGATTTAAGAAGAAGTGCCGATGATTATGATTTGATTGTTACGGGTGATTTATCAGCTGTTGGGACGCCGATTGCGAAACAACTTTTACTTGAGGAAGGTTATGATCTTGGGCATATATACAATGATTGTGGATTGATGATTTATGAATCAAGTCAAGAAGAAGTGTTTGCAGGTGGTAGTGGTTGCGCTTGTTCAGCAGTTGTCACATATGGTCATTTATTACACGAGATGCAAAAAGGGAATTTACAACGAATTTTTGTCGTTGCGACTGGTGCATTATTAAGCCCGATGATGATGCAACAGAAGGAAACGATTCCAACAATTGCACATGGTGTCGTATTTGAGAGAGTTAAAGGAGAGTGAATTGTGGATTTTATATATGCATTTCTTGTAGGTGGAGTTATTTGTTTAATTGGGCAACTATTGTTAGATTTCGTAAAGTTAACACCAGCTCATTTAATGGCAACTTTTGTAGTCATCGGAGCAATTTTAGATGGATTTGGATTGTACGATAAACTAATAAAGTTTGCAGGTGCTGGAGCAACAGTCCCTATTACAAGTTTTGGACATTCACTATTGCACGGAGCAATGCATGCAGCAGAAAAACATGGATATTTAGGAATTGGTATTGGCATGTTTAGTTTAACGTCTGCGGGCATTTCCGCAGCGATATTGTTTTCGTTTTTTATAGCACTTATATGTAAACCGAAAGGATAAATCAAATGAGACGAAGGGTTGTTTTGGTCACAGATGGAGATGAATATGCAAAGCGGACAATTGAGCTTTTAACGAAGGAATTTGGGGGAAGGTGTATTTCAGCATCACAAAGTAATCCAACCAAATTGACAGGGAAAAAAGTTGTTGAGCTTATTATGCAAACGCCATATGACCCTGTATTTGTCATGTTTGATGACAGTGGATTTATTGGAGAAGGATCTGGTGAAAAGGCTTTAAAATATGTGGCTACCCATAAACAAATTGATGTGCTCGGTATTTTAGCGGTAGCGTCTAATACGCATCATTGGGAATGGGCACGTGTAGATGTAAGTGTAGATCGGAACGGGAATTTAACCGAATACGGTGTTGATAAATTTGGACTTCCAGATGGTGAAATTGGCAGAATTAGCGGAGATACAATTTATTGTTTAGATGACTTGAATGTTCCTGTCATCGTTGGAGTCGGTGACATTGGTAAGATGTGTGGAAATGATGAATGGGAGAGGGGATCACCTATTACGAAGAAAGCAATTCAATTAATTTTGGAAAGGAGTGGTTTTTATGACGAAGCCTAAAAAAGTGGATATCCCTATATCAACTTTCATAAGTGACAATGAAAATTATTTAAAGCAGACAGTTGGACTAGGCGTTACATACGATGTTGGTATTCGTAAATTTCAAATTTTGAATAAAGAAATTGGTGTGTTATTTGTAAACGGACTTTGTGATACAAATTATATTATCCCTATTTTAGAAGAAGCGGTGGATACAAATGAGATAAGGGATGTAGAAGAAGATACAGTGAAGCTTTTAGAGAATCGCTTAATCCATCAACAAGTAAGTAAAGTGAAAACGATGGATGAGGTAATGCTCCAAGTATTATCAGGACTCATCGTGATATTTGTGGAAGGTGAAACGGAAGCGTTCGCAATCGATGTTCGTAGTTATCCAGGGCGAACGCCGACAGAACCAGATACCGAAAAGGTAGTACGCGGTGCAAGGGATGGATTTGTTGAAAATATCGTTGTAAATACAGCATTAATCCGTAGAAGAATTCGAGATCCACGTCTTCGAAATGAAATGGTTCGAGTAGGAGATAGATCACAAACGGATATTTGTATTACATACGTTCAAGATGTTGCAAATCCAGATTTAGTAAAGATTATAAAACAAGAATTAAATAACATCGATGTAGATGGAATTACGATGGCGGATAAAACAGTAGAAGAATTTGTTGTAAAGCAAAGCTATAACCCATTCCCACTTATTCGATATACAGAAAGGCCAGATGTAGCAGCAAATCATCTACTAGAAGGACATGTGTTAGTACTTGTTGACACATCGCCAAGTGCTATGATTACACCGACAACATATTTTCATCATTTACAGCACGCGGAAGAGTTTAGACAAAATCCAGCTGTCGGTACATTTTTACGCTGGGTGCGCTTTTTAGGTGTTATATTCTCGTTATTTTTATTACCATTTTGGTTAGTGTTTGTATTTGATCCAACTCTTTTGCCAGCAAATCTTGCTTTTATTGGACCGACTAAGATGACGCATTTACCAATTTTATTACAGGTGTTAATGGCAGAGGTCGGACTTGAGTTTTTAAGGATGGCAGCCATTCATACTCCAACGCCGTTATCGTCTGCAGCAGGGTTGATTTCCGCTATATTAATTGGTCAAATTGCAATTGATGTAGGTTTGTTTGTGCCAGAAGTGATTTTGTATGTAGCAGTTTCGATGATTGGTGCATATGCAACACCGAGTTATGAATTAGGATTAGGGAATAAGGTTGGGAAATTGTTTGTTATTATTTTAACAGGCCTCTTCCATGAGATGGGATTTGTAATTGGTATGACGATATTAATTTTATTTTTAACGTCTATAAAAAGTTTACAAACACCTTATTTATGGCCGTTTTTACCATTTGATTGGGGCGCATTAACAAAAATTTTACTCCGTCCAACGATGTCTAGTTTAAAAGTACGACCAAGTATTGTAAGACCTCAAAATGTAAAAAGACAAAAATAAACGGGATTATACACCCGTTTATTTTTTTTAGCAAAAATTTATTATTTTTTAACAAAAATCAAACATTTTTTGTGTACACTTAGAGTAGATATTGTGTATGGAAGGGGAAGAGGACATGATTAAATTATTTGTAAGTGATTTAGATGACACGCTCGTTTACGATGTGAATCATATGCAAAAAGAAGATGAACGTGCGCTGTGTTGGTTAGCTGAGAAAGGGACAAATATTTGTTTTGCCTCTGGCCGCTTTACACACAGAATTGATGAAGTTGTAAAAAGGTTTTCATTCCCATATTACACAACTGGCTTAAATGGAGCGACAATGTTGCTTCCGGATGGAAATTTATTTCATGAATCGAGTTTTGAAAATGTGGTTGCCCAGGAAATATATCGATATATACATAAAAAAGGACTAGCGGATATTGTTTGTGCAAATGAGCAGCGATATACAAAAAGGAAGAATGAACATCACCATAATTTTGAAGCGTATATGGGCGTGCATATCGCTGAAATTGAAGCGTTAGAAGAAGAGTTTGGTAAGACTGTACACCCTGCAAAATTGTTTGTTTTTGGAGAAGAAGAGAAAATTGTGACGTTAGATCAAGAGCTACGAGATATGTTTCAAGGCGAAGCGGAAGTTTTTATATCAGGTAAACGCTATGTTGATATTATGCCAAGAGGCGTGAGTAAGGGGAGTGCTCTAAAGCGACTAATGGACCATTTGCAAATTGAAGCAAATGAAGTTGCTTGTATTGGAGATTCTTTCAATGATATTTCTATGTTTGAAGTAACCCCGCATTCATTTACTCTTCATCATGCCCATCCATATGTAAAGGAGAAAGCAAATCATATAGTGCGTTCGGTTGAAGAGGCTGTTATGAAATTACCGTTACTTGTATAAAAAAAGAAGCCCGTCACTGGCGGGCTTCTTTTTTACTTGAATAAAGATTTAACAAAATCAATGATACTTGAGAAGAAATCTTTCACTTTATCTAGAAAACTTTGTCCTTCTTCAGAACCTAAGAAGGCAGAAACGTGTTCTTTTGCTTTGTTTAATTGACTACCAACTTGATTCCAATCGATATTAAGATTTTTCATTTTATCAAATAACGATACTAAGTTATCTAACTGTTCATCTGTCAATGTAATGCCGAGTTGATCAGCAATTTTTTTAATTAATGAACGTAAATCTTCTGTTGTTTTTGGCTGTTCTTTTGCAATTTCTTCTTTAATTTTTGCAACAAGTTGAACTGCTTTTTCTTCACCAATTTTATCACCAAGCTGGGCTGTTTGTACCATTTCTTCATTCGCTACTTTTTTAACTTCTTCAGGAATTTGTTTATTGGACGCAGTTTCGTATGCTTTCATTAATCCAGTTAAAGCTGCAGTTCCTGAAACTTTAAAAGGTGCAGTAATTTGAATTTCTGCATCTTTTACACCTGCTGTAATCAAAGCGTTAGTGTACATTGCATCTGTTACCCAGTTAATGTTCTTTGATCGTACAATAAGACCAGATCCTGGTTTTGTGTATGTAATCATAGAAGAAGAAATTGCTCTCGTACCAATTTGTGCTTTTGGAACAATGCCTTCTAGAAATTTATGTTCTTCCGCATTAGATACAGTAATAATTGTAGCATCTTTCGGTGCTTTCATTTCTTTTAACAGATCTTGTTTTTGTTGTTCAGATAAGTTCTCTCCTAATGTAACAATTGATTCTCCCTCGATGATGTCTGCAAACGAAGCTGTTGGCATCATAAATACCGTTACAGCTAATAGCAGAGCTAGTAATTTCGTTTTCACGAAAAATCGCTCCCTTTCTCTTTCTAAAATTTTCGGGCAACAAAGTTATTATAGTATATATTTCTTATTTGTCACCTAGCTTTTTCCACATTTCAAAAAAGAAGTATCTAGATTGTCGGATTCTTTTTGTTTCTAGTCATGAATGTGGTAATATAGTGCTGAGATACTTGAAAGGAGACATATACGTATGAAAACTTTAGGATACATATTAATGGAAAACGGTGAAAAAATCGACTTGGAATTTTTCCCAGAAGAAGCACCGAAAACAGTAGAAAACTTTAAAAAATTAGCAGAGCAAGGATTTTATGACGGTGTTACATTCCACCGTGTTATTCCTGGCTTCGTAAGCCAAGGTGGAGACCCAACAGGTACAGGTGCAGGTGGCCCAGGATACTCTATTCCATGTGAAACTGATGGAAACCCTCATAGACACCTTGTAGGATCACTTTCTATGGCTCACGCTGGCCGTAACACAGGCGGTAGCCAATTCTTTATCGTTCATGAGCCACAGCCGCATTTAGATGGTGTTCATACTGTATTCGGTAAAGCAACAAGCGGTATTGAAACAGTATTAAAAATGCGTCAAGGCGATGTAATGAAAGAAGTTAAAGTTTGGGAAGAATAAGGTAAGGAAAAAGAGAGCTTTTGCTCTCTTTTTTATTTTTAATGAGATTGAGTACTACTTCTACAGCTCATCATACAAGTAGTATTGTTGCTAAAATATATTGCTTGTGAGAACAAACCTTTAACCAATTACATAGAATACATTACATTATATGTTTCAATAAATATTTTTTGTTATATTAATTTTGCTAGAATTGTGCTGCTTTAGAGTAACTATAAATGAAGTGCTGTTGAATGATATGTTTCTTTCCATTCCATATAGAATTTTCTTTTTTTAACTCTATTTATTAAAGGAATAGTGCTGAAACATAGATTTGACTTTCTTCTTTTCGCTTTGTATGATTATCAAGTTGTTTTAGACTCTTCTCACTCTGTTGAAAATATTGTAAAATGAATGTGATATGAAAAGAGTGATTGAGGGGATTACTAGTTTGTAACTTTTGTAAGAAGGGATAAGGGTTATGTTAATTCGTTTTAAAAAAAGTTATGAAAAAATTGCAATGGGGCTTCTTTCGTTTATGCCAACTGAAAAAGATGTGAAAACATTACAATTGACAATGAAAGAATATGAAGCAAAAGATGATTGGCAATTGTATTTGTGGAAAGAAAATGAAGATTTTGTTGGAATAATGGGGATTGTAAAAAAAGAGAATCAAGTATTAGAAATTCAGCATTTGAGTGTGAACCCGTCTCACCGTCATGTGGGGATTGGGACGAAGATGGTTCAAGAGTTAAAGAGTAAATTTCTTGAGTTTACAATTTGCGGAAATGAGCAAACAGCAAGTTTTTGCGAAAAATGTAAAGGGCTAGAACAAAATATACATTCGTGAAAGCAGAGATAAGTAGTTTATTATCTCTGCTTTCTTTTTTGTAATTGTTCGTTTCGTTCAGTAATGACCTCTGTGCGATCACGCAAAGTGTGCTTGTTTATAATATATTCACCTGGGATAGCATTCAAGTCTTTCCAAGGGAGGTTTTGTTTTTGACATAACTCTATGCACTGCTTCTCTAACGATGAATCTGATAAGGGTAAAAATAAAGGTACAAAACGTTCTTTTTTATGGATAGATTGCAATCTTTCATTGAGCAAGGAAAGAAGTTGTACTTGATTAATTCCTAAACGTTGTAAAGGCACACCGCTTTTTTCTAAAATTGTAATTGCGCTTTTCATCATTTTTGTAGAACCATTCCAATTAGCACGTCTTTGGTGGTATAAAGAAACTGCAATTTGAATGAGACCAACTAAGTAATGATCACGATTACCTCTTGGTTTTGTCTTCCAATACTCTTCTAGTATTTCGTGGCATTCAAAATAGTCATAATCTCCATGGAAATGAATTAAAAATTGTATGTATTCGGTAGGATACATGTTTTCTCGCTCCTATCTAACGGTTATACATATAAGTGTATCATAGAAATATGAACAATAAACGACTAGGAGGTTTCCCCCTAGCCGTTATTGTTCATATTAGCAGAAGCAAGCTGCTCCTACAATAATTAGTAAAATAAACAGTACAACAAGTAATGCGAACCCACCGCTAAAACCACAATCAACGTGACCCATAGTTTTTTGACCTCCTACATTGTTCTTACTACACTGTTATCATATGAAGTGGTGGGCATGATGACATAGGCATCGGTCTATTTTTAATTAAATTTCTTAAAAAGGTTGGATAGAACATGAGTATGCTCTATACTTATGTTGTTATAGAAAAAATGTGGTGGGATGCTTTGTGCAATATAATTTTAAAGTAGAGGCTTTTGAAGGGCCGTTAGATCTATTGTTACATTTAATACATCGTTATGAAATTGATATATATAATATTCCTGTAGCAGATATTACAGAGCAATATTTATCTTATGTGCATACGATGAAAGAACTTCAATTAGATGTTGCAAGTGAGTATTTAGTAATGGCTGCAACGTTATTACAAATTAAAAGTAAGATGTTGTTGCCGAAACATGAAGAAGATGTACTTGATAACGGTGATGATTTTATAGATGATCCTCGTCAAGAATTGATGGAGAGGTTAATTGAATATAAGAAATATAAGCAAGTTGCTACTGAGTTAAAAGAAAGAGAACAAGAAAGAGCACAGCTATATACACGTCCACCAATTGACTTTACATCGTTGCAACAAGAAGAGGAGACAAGCTTACCTCTTGATGTTACGTTATATGATATGCTAGCAGCATTTCAAAAATTAATGCGCCGTAAAAAGGCAAAAAAACCTGTAACAACACGTATTACTCGTCAAGAAATACCAATTGAACAGCGAATGACTGATATTTTAAAACAGTTAAAAATAAAGGGTGGTCGCCAAAGTTTTTATGATTTGTTTGTTGATGATGAACGTGAAATAATGGTTGTAACATTTTTAGCAGTTCTGGAACTTATGAAAAATCAACAAATCATAATTGAGCAAGAACATAATTTTGATGAAATTTTCGTATCAAGCTCTAATAAATCTGCATAGAGCAAGTATGTGAAAATGGGATAGCAACATTTTATCTCATGCTATGTTTTAATGTATCGTTTGGAACAAGAGAAAAAATATTGAACCGAACGCATTAATTGTGATTCGGTTTTTTGATGTGTATTTTTATGAGAAAATAGAAGGAAGGAGCTCGTGAAATGGATAGGAAAGAACAAAAGTCAATTATTGAAGGCCTTTTATTTGTTTCTGGTGATGAAGGGATTTATCCAGAACAAATAGCGAAAGTTCTTGAAATTGAAATGAATGAAGCAATTAATATTTTAGAAGAAATGCAACAAGAATGTGAAGGTGCAAACCGTGGTTTGCAAATTGTACAGTATGCAAAAGTATATCGTTTTGCTACAAAGAAAGAACATGCTTCATATTATCAAAAATTAATAGATACACCAACAGCTGCTTCACTCTCACAAGCTGCCCTCGAAACGTTAGCGATTGTTGCATATCGCCAACCAATCACAAGGACTGAAATGGAAGAGATTAGAGGAGTTAAAACTGATAAGGCGTTACAAACGTTGGTTTCACATTTACTTATAAAAGAAATGGGAAGAGCAGAAGGACCAGGGCGTCCTATTTTATACGGAACAACAAAAGAATTTTTAGACACATTTGGATTGAAAACATTAGATGATTTACCACCGCTTTCTGAAGAGAATGAACAAATGAATGAAGCAGATTTATTCTTCGGTTCCTTACAAGAGATATCGAAATAAAAGCTTAGCATTTTGCTAAGCTTTTTTTGTATATCAATTATTTACAGTGCCATACTAAATGAAAAAAGGAGACGAGTTATGAGAGGTATGCGGATTATTTTATTATTAGTTTCTGTTTTATTATGTTTTTCTTTAAATAGCGCATCAGCTAAAAGGTATATGATGTCCATTCATACTACGTCTCCTTTACATATGCATCGGCAACATCTTAGTAAAATGAAAGTGAGCTTTTTAAAAGTGGGGCAAGGTGACGCAACACTTATTATAATGCCAAATGGACAAACAATGTTAATTGATGGAGGACCTTATGAAGCAGGAGAGGTTATTATTCAGAAATTAATTGAGAAAGGGATTAATCATTTAGATGTAATTGTCAGTACGCATCCCGATATGGATCATATAGGGGGGTTAATTCCAATTGTAGAGCAAATGCCGGTATCGCTTATATTAGATAGCGGAAAAACATATAGTTCTCTTACTTATCATACGTATCGGAATAATATAAAAAAAAGAGGGATACCTTTCGTTTCAGTAAAGGAAGGACAATATATACCGCTGGATCCACATGTTTCTATACAAGTATTAAACAACGGGAAATCAAAAGATGAAAATAATGAATCCTCAATTGTTTTAAAGGTGCGATATGGAAAAGCGGATTTTTTATTAATGGGTGACGCGGATGTACGGACAGAACATGAAATATTAAAACAATTTGATGTCCATGCAGATGTGTTAAAAGTGGGGCATCACGGCTCATATACTTCAACAAGTGAAACGTTTATAAAAAAAGTGGAACCGCAGTTTGCTATTTTGTCGTACGGGAGTAGTAATCCGTATGGACATCCTCACCAAAGTGTAGTGAAACGCTTAAAAAGGCACGGTATAATGGTATATAGAACGAATAAAAGTACAGTAGAAATGGAAACAGATGGTGAACATATTATATTAGAGTCTAGCGGGTTAATGCCATTATTGAAGTGATTTCTATATTAGGGGGCGATACTGTCCCTTTTTGGAAAAATGAATAATATATATTATAATTATAAGAGACGTAAGAAATTTCCTTTTCTGTTGAATAAAAAGGAAATTTTATTAGAATGTATAGACAACTACTCGTGTGTATATTAAGATGGAACTAGGCGAATAAGGTAATAATAACAAGTAGGTAATTCATGGGAAAGGATCGATGAAAATGAAAACGCAAATTGTCATCAATGCCAAAATTTACACAGGTCAAGAAATAGTGGAAAACGGATTTATTCGTTACGCAGAAACCATTAAAGAAATTGGTTTGATGGCTCAATATGTACCACAAGAAAATGAAACTGTTTTTGATGCTACAGGGAAGATTGTAATTCCAGGTATGATCGATGTTCATATTCATGGTGGATACGATATTGATGCGATGGATGCAAATAGCGATGGGTTAGTAACTCTAGGTAAAGAAATGTTAAAAGAAGGGGTTACAACTTACTTCCCAACAACAATGACACAAGCTCCAGAGGCAATTGAAGCAGCGTTAACTGCTGCAAAAGAAGCAAAAGAAAAAGGAGCGCATTTCGAATATATTCACTTAGAAGGACCTTATGTTTCAAAGAAACGTGCAGGTGCACAACCACTTGAACATATCGTTCCTGCAAATATTGAGCAATTTAAACAATGGCAAGAAGCAAGTGGGAATTTAATTAAATTAGTAACATATGCACCAGAAGAAGAGGGAGCATTAGAGTTTGAACAATATCTTGCTGAAACTGGTGTAGTTGGCACAATGGGGCATACAGATGCAATTGATGGGCAACTAAAAAATAGAAAAATTACACATGCAACACATTTATACAATCAAATGCGTGGATTACATCACCGTGAACCAGGAGTTGTTGGTCATGTGTTATTAAATCCAGATGTAATGGTTGAAGTAATTACAGATGGTATTCATATTCACCCTGATATGGTGAAATTAGCATATAAGTTAAAAGGACCAAAAAAAGTAAGTGTTATTACTGACGCAATGCGTGCAAAAGGTCTTGAAGATGGATTATATGAGCTTGGCGGACAGCCAGTACATGTAAAAGATGGTAGTGCTCGATTAGAAGATGGAACGTTAGCTGGTAGTATTCTAAAAATGGATCAAGCTTTCCGAAATGTAATTGAATTTACAGGTTGTTCAATCGAAGATGCAGTACTGATGACATCAGTTAACCAAGCAGAAGAGTTTGGATTAAATAATAAAGGTGCATTAGCGGTAGGAAAAGATGCAGACTTTGTTGTGATGAATGAAGATTTACATGTATATGATACGGTTCGTTTAGGAATTCATATGAAGGAAGGGAAGTAATTAAATGAATATTCTTGTTGTAAAAACTCCAGAAGAACTAGCAGAAGCAGGTTATAAATTAATTGAAGAAGTTGTAAAAACAAAAGAAAATCCAACATTAGGAATGGCTACAGGAAGCTCTCCATTAGGTATTTATGCAGAAATGCGAAAAAATAAACTTGATACAAGCCGTGTAACCACTGTAAACTTAGATGAGTACGTAAATTTACCACATGAAGATAAAAACAGCTATCACTATTTCATGCAAGAACAGTTGTTTGATCATCTTCCATTTAAACAAACTTATGTACCAAACGGGATGGCAAGTGATTTAGAGGAAGAGTGCAAACGTTACGAGAGCATTCTAGCTGCTAACCCAGTTGACCTACAGATTCTTGGAATCGGTGAAAACGGTCACATCGGATTTAATGAGCCAGGAACACCGTTTAATTCTCCAACAAACATTGTTGAATTAACAGAATCTACACGCCAAGCAAACCTTCGCTTCTTCGAAAAAGAAGAAGATGTGCCAACTCATGCGATTACAATGGGAATTGGAAGCATTATGAAAGCGAAACAAGTTCTACTTGTTGCTATGGGTTCTAAAAAGGCAGAAGCTGTTAAAGAATTATTGCAAGGTGAATATAGTGAAGAGTGTCCGGCTACAGTTTTACAACGTCATCCGAATGTAACCGTAATCGCTGATCAAGAAGCTCTATCTTTATGCAGTGAGGCGATTGCTGATGAACATCGACAAGTATTCACCATTTCCGATCTATTATCAGATTCAAGAGTGGGTGAAACAGCTAATTGAGGACGGCGAATGGAAGCCGGGAGATAAAATCCCATCTGAGAATGAACTTTGTGATAAGTTCGAAGTGAGTCGAATGACAATCAGACAGGCGATTAATAATTTAGTGGAACAAGGCTATTTATATCGGAAGCGTGGAATTGGAACATTTGTCCAACTTCCGAAAGTGGAACAAAAATTGCAAGGAATGACGGGATTCACAGAAGACATGATTTCTCGTGGGATGAACCCAAGTAGTCAATTACTTAGTTTCCGCCTAGTTCCAGCTACTGCTAAAATAGCAGACCGGTTGAGAATACAGGAGGGGGAATCGGTTTATGAAGTGAGGCGTATTCGCTTAGCTGATGATGAACCGATTGCTTTTGAGACGACATATTTGTCGCCAGCTCTTGTAAAAGATATTAACGAAGAGATATTGCAACAATCTTTATATGAACATTTAGAGAAAAAACTGGGCTTTAAACTTGTTAGCGCTACTCAGTCAATTGAAGCTTCCGTTGCGACGGAAAATGAAGCTGAACATCTGCATATTCCTAAAAAGGCGCCTGTACTTGTAATGCGTCAATGGTCATATTCAGAAGGTGAGGTACCGCTAGAGTACGTGAAATGTATTTATCGTGGAGATCGTTATAAATTTATTACGAATATCGCACGTAACAAATAGTATATTTCAGTTTGTGAAGTACAGTGGAATTGAAAATGGTTAACATGTAAAGAAATAAAAATACGACTCATCCTTATAAGGAATGAGTCGTATTTTTATTATGAGCAATTACGTGGTTAACAGCATCTTTGACGTGATTTACTACATAGTGAGCGTGATTTTTTACTGCATCATCTGCTTGTGACATAGCAAAACTGTGAGGAGTTAAAGAAAACATAGGAATGTCATTATAAGAATCCCCTATACAAGCAATTTCCTCAGGTTTTATTTGAAACTCATTTAATAAAACAGAAATGGCAGAGCCTTTACTAACATTCGGTGGCATTACATCTAAACATTGTTCTGCTGAGATGAAAGTACTAACTTTCCCGTGGAATTTTTCATCAATTTTTTTCTGAAGGAGTTGTAAGCTCTCCTTTGTTCCGCCGACAGAAATTTTATTTGGGAAAATTGTATCATCAATCTTCTGTAGTAAGTTTGGTTCTTCAACAGAAGTCATAGTTACTTGTTGTTCAAGTTCTTGAATAAAAGGTGTTTTCTCTTCAATGTAATAATTATGCTCATCACTTACATAACGGAAATAAGGCTCTTCATTCGTCATAGCTAACAAATCGGGAAGTATGCTGGAATCAAAAGTTGCAGATAATAGTTGTTTATTTTCATGTGTATATACAAAAACACCATTTACACTAATACGATGAAAATTTGTATTTACAGCTTTCATTAAGTCTGCAATTTCATTATCAAGTCTTCCGGAAGCGAAGCAAAGAATAACATTTTGTTCGGCAAGGCTGCGCAGTGCCGCAACATCTTGTTCATCAATAAGACCTCCGTGTTGCATCATTGTACCATCGATATCACTTACAAACATTTTAATCATGCTGTTATCTCCTTTCTATGTACAGTTGCTCTTACATTATACGCATCATATATAAACATGTCTAAAAAATGAATTTTTATTAAATGGCAGATGTTTTACATTGACGACAAAGAAGAATATTCTGTAACATAAAAGTAGGCTATTTAAGTACGAGGGTGGTGTTATATGAGTAATTATCTAGAAATTAAAAAAGTTTTAAATAATAATGTCATCATTGCTAGCCATCCGGAACACGAGGAAGTAGTAGTGATTGGTAAAGGAATTGGATTTGGGAAAAAAGCGAAAGATGTATTGGAGCAAGAACAAATCGAAAAAATGTTTGTCTTAAAAAATGAACGTGATCGTGAACAATACAAATTATTAGTGCCGCATATTAGTGAAAAATTAATTGAATTGATGAACGATATTATGCTGTACATTCAAGGAAAAGCGAAATCTCCACTAAATGAACATATTCATATTGCGTTAACAGATCATATTTCATTTGCGATTAAAAGGTTAAAACAAGGACTTACAATTGATAACCCTTTTTTAGTTGAAACAAAAATGCTCTATCCAGAGGAATATGAAATTGCGGAAGGTGTTGTAGAACTTTTAAATTCTCGTTTGCAAATTACATTGCCTGAAGGAGAAATTGGTTTTATTGCACTGCACATTTACAGTTCGCTTACAAATTCTGATTTATCTTCAGTTAATCAAAACTCCCGTCTCATTGCACAACTTGTATCTTTAATTGAGACAAACTTACAAATTACATTAGATCAAGAGAGCATTCATTATTTACGTCTTATTCGTCATCTTCAATATGCTATTGAGAGGGTGAAAAAAGGAGAAAAAGTAGAGGAATCGCAAAGTTTTGCTGATTTATTAAAGGCGGAGTATCCAGTTTGCTATAACTTGGCTTGGAAGCTAGTTAAGGTCATGCAAAAAGAGTTGCAACTACCTGTATATGAAGCTGAAAGTATTTATTTAACGATGCACTTGCAACGCTTAGTAAAGGCAGAGCATGTGTAAAAAGTCATATATTTTTGTCTAAAATGAAAACGTTAAAAAAAATGATTGAATCGCTTACAATAGTTATGTATAATAACTATTGCAAAGTTATACAAATTTCGACAAACACATTAAGGTGAGTAACGAAAACGTTTGCCTTAATTATAGTGAACTTATACGTAAACCTATTTTTGACACGTGTTACTGATTCGATCAGGCATGAGTGGAGAAAAGTAAGGAATGTAAGCTAGAGAAAGGGATATACTACCCTTTGTATAGCTATCGTTCTATCTTTTTTTCCTCATGTCTTTTTGGCGTTTGTCGGAAGGTATCAATATAGATAAGAGAGGAAGGGTTTCCATGTTTAAGAATATCTTTGGTGTTCTTCAAAAAGTCGGAAAAGCGTTAATGCTTCCAGTAGCGATTTTACCGGCGGCAGGTATTTTACTTGGATTTGGTAATGCATTTCAAAATCCACAGTTAACAAATGTTATTCCTGCTTTAAAAGCAGATTGGTTCGTAATGGTTGCAAAAATTATGGAACAATCTGGTGATATTATTTTCGCTAACCTTGCATTATTATTCGCAGTTGGGGTAGCAATTGGTTTAGCTGGTGGAGACGGAGTAGCTGGTTTAGCAGCATTCGTCGGCTACTTAATTATGAACAAAACGATGAGTGTGTTCTTAGAAGTAGATAAGCTAGTGAAAGTAACAAGTTCTGGAGCAGACCCAGTAAAAATTGGATTTGCAGATCCAGCGTATGCGAACGTATTAGGTATTCCAACGCTACAAACAGGGGTATTTGGTGGTATTATCGTCGGTATAGTAGCGGCATATTGCTATAATAAATACTTCAACATTGAATTACCATCATACTTAGGTTTCTTTGCAGGTAAGCGTTTCGTACCGATCGCAACTGCAACATTCTCTTTAATAGTAGGTATTATCATGTGCTTCGTTTGGCCATACATTCAAGGTGGCTTAAACACGTTCTCACATCAAATGATTGATGCAAATAGAACAATCGCAGCATTTATATTCGGTTTAATTGAACGTTCATTAATTCCATTTGGATTACATCACATTTTCTATTCACCGTTCTGGTTCGAATTCGGTCAGTATACAAATGCAGCTGGCGAATTAATCCGTGGTGACCAAAAAATCTTTATGGCACAGTTAAAAGACGGTGTAGAATTAACAGCAGGTACATTTACAACTGGTAAGTATCCGTTCATGATGTTCGGTCTTCCAGCAGCAGCTTTAGCAATGTACCATGAAGCACGTCCAGAAAATAAAAAATTAGCAGCAGGTATTTTAGGTTCTGCAGCATTAACATCTTTCTTAACAGGTATTACAGAGCCACTTGAATTTTCATTCTTATTCGTAGCGCCAGTATTATTCGGAATTCACGCTGTATTTGCTGGTCTATCATTTATGACAATGCAAATTTTAGGTGTTAAAATTGGTATGACATTCTCTGGTGGTTTAATTGACTTCCTATTATTCGGTGTACTACCAGGCCGTACAGCATGGTGGTGGGTAATTATTGTTGGTCTTGTACTAGCAGTTATTTACTACTTCGGATTCCGCTTTGCAATTCGTAAATGGAATCTAAAAACACCTGGTCGTGAAGTGGCAAATGCAAATGACGGCGCAGGAAAAGCAGAAGCAGGCGAACTTCCTCGTGAAGTATTAGTAGCACTTGGTGGTAAAGAAAACATTGCTTCTTTAGATGCTTGTATTACTCGTTTACGTGTTCAAGTTAACGAACAAAAGAATGTAAACAAAGACCGCTTAAAAGAACTTGGAGCAGCTGGTGTACTTGAAGTTGGAAATAACATTCAAGCTATTTTCGGACCGAAATCTGACACATTAAAATCACAAATTCATGATATTATGTCAGGTCGTACACCTCATGTTGAAAAAGAAGAACCTGTAAAAGTGGAAGAAACTCCTCAAAAAGTTGATGAAAATGAAACAATTGTATCACCAATCGAAGGGAAAATCTTACCAATTACAGAAGTGCCTGACCAAGTATTCTCAGGAAAAATGATGGGAGACGGATTTGCAATTGAGCCAACTGAAGGAACAGTAGTTTCTCCAGTGAACGGTGAGATTGTCAATGTATTCCCTACAAAACATGCGATTGGTATTCAATCTGAAGGCGGAAAAGAAATTTTAATCCACTTCGGTATTGATACTGTAAAATTAAATGGTGAAGGTTTTGAAGCGCTTGTAGCACAAGGCGACAAGGTGAAACAAGGCCAACCATTATTAAAAGTAGATCTTGCATTTGTAAAAGAAAATGCACCATCTATCATTACACCAATTGTCTTTACAAACTTACAACAAGGGCAACAAGTCGAATTGAAAAAAGATGGAAATGTTAAGAAGGGCGAAACCGCTATTATTGACATTCAGTAGGAATTTGACGCAAAATGTTTATAATTATAATAGGCGATGTGGTTGACCGAACATCGCCTATTATATACAATAGATGATGTAGTACTCACGTCTATACAACTAAAAAATACTGTAATTTAAAGGAGATAAATTATCATGGAAAAAATCTTTAAAGTAACTAGCGACTCAGGAATTCATGCTCGTCCAGCAACTCTACTTGTAAACACTGCAAGCAAATTCGGTTCTGACATTAACTTAGAGTATAACGGAAAGAACGTTAACTTAAAATCAATCATGGGCGTTATGTCTTTAGGCATTCAACAAAACGCAGAAATTAAAATCACTGCAAATGGTGATGATGCAGCTCAAGCACTAGCAGCTATCGAAGAAACTATGAAAAACGAAGGATTAGGAGAATAATGACTCTTAACATTCAAGGGATCGCTGCATCAAGTGGGATTGCTATTGCAAAGGCTTTCAGACTTGAAAATCCTGAATTTAACATCGAAAAGAAATCAATTACAAACGAAGCTGCAGAAATTGCACGCTTAGACGCTGCGCTTGAGAAAGCAAAAACTGAATTAGAAGCTATTAAGGACCACGCATTTGCTGAGCTAGGTGCTGACAAAGCTGCGATCTTTGAAGCACATTTATTAGTGTTAAATGATCCAGAACTAGTAAACCCAGTAAAAGATAAAGTAAATAGCGAAAAAGTAAATGCTGAATTTGCAATGGATGAAGTTGCATCAATGTTTATTTCTATGTTTGAAAACATGGATAACGAATATATGAAAGAACGTGCTGCGGACATTCGTGACGTAACAAAACGCGTTCTTGCACATTTACTAGGAATTAACTTCTCAAATCCTGGTACAATTTCTGAAGAGGTAATCATCATTGCTGAAGATTTAACACCATCTGATACAGCTCAATTAAACCGTAAGTATGCAAAAGGTTTCACTACTGATATCGGTGGACGTACATCTCACTCTGCAATTATGGCTCGTTCTATGGAAATTCCAGCTGTTGTTGGTACGAAAGTTGTTATGGAGAAAATCCAAAACGGCGATATCGTTATCATTGACGGTTTAGATGGAGAAGTAATTGTAAACCCATCAGAAGAAACTCTTCGTTCGTTTGAAGAAAAGAAAGCGAAATTTGAAGAGCAAAAAGCTGAATGGGCTAAATTAAAAGACCAAGCTACTGTAACAAGTGACGGACATCACGTTGAGCTTGTTGCAAATATCGGAACACCAAATGATGTACAAGGTATTATCGATAATGGCGGAGAAGGCGTTGGCTTATACCGTACAGAATTCTTATACATGGGCCGTGACAATCTTCCAACAGAAGAAGAGCAGTTCGAAGCGTATAAAGCAGTTCTTGAAGGTGTAAAAGAAGGTCAGCCAGTCGTTGTTCGTACACTTGACATCGGTGGAGATAAAGAGCTTCCATACTTACATTTACCAAAAGAAATGAACCCATTCTTAGGATACCGTGCAATTCGCTTATGTCTTGATGAGCAAGATGTGTTCCGTACACAACTTCGTGCATTACTTCGTGCTAGCGTATACGGTAACTTAAAAATTATGTTCCCAATGATTGCAACTCTTGATGAGTTCCGTCAAGCGAAAGCGATTTTATTAGAAGAGAAAGCGAAACTTGTAGAAGCGGGTACAACTGTTTCTGATTCTATTGAAGTTGGTATGATGGTTGAAATCCCAGCTTCAGCAGTATTAGCAGATCAATTCGCGAAAGAAGTTGACTTCTTCTCTATCGGAACAAATGATTTAATCCAATACACAATGGCTGCAGACCGTATGAACGAACAAGTATCATACTTATACCAACCATATAACCCATCTATTTTACGTCTTGTAAAAATGGTTATCGATGCTGCTCATAAAGAAGGCAAATGGGCTGGTATGTGTGGTGAGATGGCGGGCGATTCACTTGCTATCCCATTATTATTAGGATTAGGTTTAGATGAGTTCAGTATGAGTGCAACATCTATTCTTCCTGCAAGAACACAGCTAAGCAAGTTGTCAAAAGCAGAAATGGAAACATTAGCAGAAAAAGCATTAATGATGTCAACTGCTGAAGAAGTTGTTGAACTAGTTAAAAGCATATAATTAATAAAAAAACCTGAGTCGATTTGAAATCGGTCTCAGGTTTTTTCTATGAGAAAAGTAAATCTTATTTGCTTACTATCGAGGATAAGAGACAGAATTAGATAGCGATTGCAACGATATCAGTTGGGCATACACGTAAAATACCAGTAAAAGTATTTCGATTTTGATTGTTCTTATCGTCTTTATTGTTATCTTTGTTGTCTTTGTTATTACGAGCTAAAGCAGAGAAAAGAGCAACACCGTTAGCGAAACCTTCAAAAATAACATTGTTGAATGTGCCGTTACCTCTAATGCTTAAAAGAGAAAGTTCTGTTCCAACTGAAATGTTAGCAAGTACGTTACATACAGCTGGTTGTTGTGGTCTAACCTCTCTCTCTCTCTCTTTCTCGCGATGGTCGCGCTCTCTTTCATGATGATGACATTCTCTAAAGTTATCACAGCATCCAAATGATCCAAACATAATCCTCATCACCCCCTTCACACTTATAATCTATGTAAGTTCGGTAGTTAGTGACTGGACAGAGAGTGGAATTTTTTCTAGGGGATTTTCTCATTTTAAATGACTAGCTGGGTGTTTAGTATGGAATGATGTTTAAAATAGGGGGAATATAACAAAAAAATGTAAAAACCACCGAAATAAATGAAATGGGTAGCCTTTACACTTTTTTACTTTTATATAAAACGATGATATATACAGGAAGAGCTAGGAGTAGTGGTACAATGGATCGTGCAGTATGTTTTTCTGATTCTAATTGGAATGCTTCTTCTTTTGGAAATTGTAAAATGGAGATGTTTGCGGCATCACCAATAAAATATAGAAGCAGTACAGTTACTATGTAACATAAAAGTGCGATAAAGCTTCCGTATGAACTCAATGAAAATCCCTCTCTTGTTATCTATTTGTTATCATTGTATCACAATTGTAACAAAAATACACGGGTATATTTCAACGTCTTAACAAAATTCGACACGAAACGTCACGTTTATTTATGAGAAGGGAATAGAATATACTTTTCCATAAGTATAAATGTCGAATGATTTGTAGTAATATTACAAAAGTATGACAGGGAATAAAAAAACGAAGGCAATGTAGTTGCCTTCGTTTTTTATTATTTTGCCCACTCGCTCACTTGCTCTACGCTCATGCGAGGTGCAGGGTGGCCTTTTAAAGTTGATTCACCAATTGTAATAAGCATAATTGGAACGTAACGAGATGAAACGTTAAATTCGTCTGTCAGTGCTTGTGGATTGAAGCCACCAATAGCACAAGTATCCCAACCAGTTGCTTTAGCTGCAAGCATAAGTTGCATTGCTGCTAAAGATGCATTTGAAAAGGCAGCATCTCTTGGGAATTGTTCACGAGCATATGCAGATTCAATATTTTTAGCTAAGCGTTCTTTTGCTTCTTCTTTCATAAATCCTTGTTCTACAATTGGACCATATACTGGCTCAACATTTTTATAAGCTTCTAAATCACCTAAAATAGCGACTACTGCAGAAGCATCAAGAATTTGTTGTTGGTTATAAGCTATTGGATGTAATCGTTTTTGTACATCTTCACCTTGAAAAACAAGGAATTTCCAGTGTTGTAAGTTCCAAGCGGAAGGTGCTTGTGCTGCTGCTTTTAAAATCTCATGTAATTCTGTAGATGAGATTTCTTTATTTGGGTTGAATGCACGTGTAGATGTGCGTTCATATAGAACGTTAAAAAAGTTGTCGTTTGTCATAATATATCCTCCAAATTGTATATAAAATTATCGGGAAAACGTAATGTATATTACTTACATTTTGTAAGTTATCGAATTTAAGAATATAATATCTTTATTTTAATTGTCAAGTTTTAAGAAATAAGCTAGGGCATTCATACAAACGATATAATTCCTATAATCATACACTAAAAAAGGAATTTATAGAGTGAAAAGGGAAGATAACATTCTCAATTAGCTTGTTAATATGTATTTCTCACAAATTAAAGTTTATTGGAGAACAGTCTTTTAAAAATATTTGTGAGGAATTCAGTAGAACAAGATATATGAAGTGAGTGAAGACTAGTGATGAACATACTACATTTTTTATTAGAGAATACGGTTTTCCAAAATGTGTTACAAGATCTGCAGTTAAATGTCCTTTATATAGAAAATGGATGTAAACATCAACAAACGATAGAAAATATCCATCCAAAATGTATGTTTATAGCAAATAGTTTTGAAGAGGGCGAACTATTATTTCAAAGAACGAAACCGCACATTATAATTATGTATGTAACAGATTATTCTCAAATAAAATATATAAAGAATATGTATACCTCGCAAAGTACATTCATTGTCATTTGGGATCAACAAATAACAAAAGAATTTACAGATGTACTTGCATTAGGAATACGTAATATTGTAATAGCCCCTGTAACTCCGCAAGCAGTGTTAGAAGAAGTGAATAAGAGTTTGTATCAACTTTCTTTGGTAAGGCAAGTTAGTTTACAACAGGAACTGCTTCAAACGATGTTTGATTTTCAAAATGATTTATTATTTATAGTAGAAGATGATGAAATTGTTGATTGTAATACAAATTTTTTAACGTTTTTCGGATATGAAAATTTGTTTGCCTATCGCGAGCAACATTTAGTATTTGCTGAACATTTTATTAGAGAAAATGGATACTACTCGACGACGCATGATATAACATGGCTAGACGATACTTTATCAAGCGGTAGAAGAATTAAGATGTCAAATTATGAAGGGGCAGTATCTACTTTTCTATTACGTGCGACACCATTGCCAGAAGATTTATCAAGATTTATTGTAAAGTGCACGGAAATTACAGAATTAGATGAAATCTATCAAGAACAAGAAAGACTTGCTATGATAGATTCATTGACAGAGATTTATAATCGTTTAAAGTTTCAACAAATACTAGAGGTAGAATGGGAAAAGGTAATACGTAATGATGAGAAAATAGCAATTATTTTATTTGATATAGATAATTTTAAAACAGTTAATGACACATATGGTCATGATTTTGGCGATTTGGCATTAATACAACTTGCAGAGCTTATGAAATCTAAAGTGGAGCAGCAACATGTATTTGCAAGATGGGGAGGGGAAGAATTCATTATATTAGTGACAAATACAGTAGAAAAAGAAGCATTTCAAGTTGCGGAATCATTACGATTCTTCATTGAAACAAAGCAATTCACTGGAATTTCGAAGTTAACAGCTAGCTTTGGAGTTGCGTTATATGAACAAGGAACTACAAGAGAAGAATTAATGCAACGAGCGGATATTGCATTATATGAAGCGAAAAAAAATGGAAAGAATCAAGTATGTGTGTATAGAAAAGAAAAAATGTGATTTTTCGCAACAAATTGTTGCGATTTTTTTTTATTGTTTGATAATAGAATAGGGGGACAATTTTTAGCGAAGGAATTATGGAGGATTAATATGATAAAAAAAGTAATGGTGGTGGCTTCACTGTCTGCTATAGTTGGCGGCGGAGTATACTATTTTCTTGTTAGCCCCAATATAAAGGAAAACACTGTATTAACAACTAAAGTGAATCCTACTATTGAATCGGAAGTACAAGGGAATATAGAAGAAAAAGAAGAGCAACAAATTGATTATGCTAGCATATCTCAAAAATTAGATCAATATTTAGTCGGAAAGCAATTCAATGGAACAGTTTTGGTAACAGATAAAGAGCATGTTATATTGAATAAAGGATATGGGTATGCTGATGTTCAAAATAAAATAGAAAATACGCCTCAAACAAAATATCGTATCGGTTCTATTACGAAAACAGTCGTTGCCACATCTATTTTACAGCTGCAAGAACAAGGGAAATTGAATATTCAAGATAATGTAAATAAATATATTCCTTCATTTCCGGAGAATAAAAATATTACGCTATATCATTTATTAACGCATACCTCTGGTTTACCTGAACACGCAAAAGGCAATATTAATGCGGCTTCCCGCTTACAATTAATTAATTGGATTGGACGTCAAAATTTAGAATTTCCTGCAGGAACAGGTTGGAGATATACAGATTATAATTATATGGTGCTTGCTTATATAATAGAACATATATCGAAAAAACCTTTAGGAGATTACATAAAAGAAAACATATTTGTAAAAGCAGATATGCATGAATCCGGTATGGGAAATATGGTACCTGGAGATGAAAATTTTACAAAGGGTTATGTGAAAAAAGATCAAGAGCTTGTACCAGCGCAGAAGTTAGGCATGGATTGGCTATATGGTTGTGGTGAGATGTATACGACAGTTGGAGATATGAAGAAATTAGACGAAGCAATTATAAATGGAAAACTTCTTTCTGAACAAAGTATACAGGCAATGTTTTCACCTTCAGCAGAACGGAAATATGCATTTAGTTTTTATATATATTCAGATTATTTTCATAATCATGGTGTATTATCTGGTTGGAACACTTTCAATAATTTTAATAAAGAAAAAGGAACTTTTGTTATTTTATTTTCAAATGTGAAAAATAGTATGGATGATGACTTTAATAAAGAGTTCCGAAAGATGGTAAATGATTTATTAGAACAAAGGGGATGAGAAAATGGAACATAAAACTTTATCAATAGGTTTCATTGGGATTGGCGTAATGGGAAAAAGTATGGTTTATCACTTAATGCAAGATGGTCATAAAGTATATGTATATAATAGAACGAAAGCAAAAACAGATTCTTTAGTGCAAGATGGTGCAAATTGGTGTAATACGCCAAAAGAGTTAGTGAAGCAAGTTGATATTGTAATGACAATGGTTGGATATCCACATGATGTAGAAGAAGTGTATTTTGGTATAGAAGGAATTATAGAACATGCAAAAGAAGGTACGATAGCAATTGACTTTACGACATCTACACCTACTTTAGCAAAACGGATTAATGAAGTTGCAAAAAGCAAAAATATATATACGTTAGATGCACCTGTCTCAGGAGGAGATGTTGGTGCGAAAGAGGCAAAACTCGCAATTATGGTAGGTGGGGAGAAAGAAATATATGATAGATGCTTACCTTTACTTGAAAAGTTAGGAACAAACATTCAATTACAAGGACCAGCTGGGAGTGGACAACATACAAAAATGTGCAATCAAATTGCGATTGCTTCCAATATGATTGGAGTATGTGAAGCTGTTGCTTACGCGAAGAAGGCTGGACTGAATCCAGATAAAGTGTTAGAGAGTATTTCAACAGGGGCAGCAGGTAGCTGGTCATTAAGTAATTTAGCTCCTCGAATGTTAAAAGGAGACTTTGAGCCAGGATTTTATGTAAAGCATTTTATGAAAGATATGAAAATTGCTTTAGAGGAAGCAGAAAAATTACAATTACCAGTCCCAGGCTTAAGTTTGGCGAAAGAATTGTATGAAGAGTTAATTAAGGATGGCGAAGAAAATAGTGGAACACAAGTACTATATAAAAAATATATAAGGGGGTAAACGAGGTGGACCTTCAAAAGTTTGATGAGATGATTGATACTGTACAGCGAGCTACTTGTATGCAAATTAATGAAAAACAAAAAGAAGCTTTTAAACAAAAATATGATTTTGAACCAGAATTTGAATATGGAAGAGATGAGAAGGGGCATTATGTAATTCGAACCTCAAAAAAGATGTTAGAAGAAATGGAGTTTTATTTAGCATTGAAATATGATCGTGATGGAGTGGATCTTTATATGCAAGCTGAGATTGACGGCATATTTTATGTATCTATTAGCTATGGTGAAGATGCCCTACATCTACAAGAATTGTTTCAATTTCTAGAAGAAAATAAATAAAAGTCCTCAAATGAGGACTTTTATTTATTTAGTCATCTTTAATTTTTATAATTATAAGTTAGAAGCCCGGCGGCATCGTTCAACCGGGAACGGGATAATTTGTGCGATATGATTAGAACCAAATTGTTTTGTACGAGCATGGCGTATTATATAAAAAGCACACAGAATTGAAACAGGAATAGCGCCGAATAAACCAAATAATAAAGCGCTTACACAAGATGCGACAAATCCTAAAACACCAATTTCTAACTCTTCCATAATAGCTCCTAAAATAACAGGAAATGCTCCACATGTAACTCCAAGTATAAGTGCGATAAGTAAGCTCATGATTATCCCCCTCTGTTTGCGATATTATTTTCCTTCTTAGTTAATTGTAGTATATCACACATAAAACAGAATTTTCAGAAAAAATTCAATAAATGTTCAAAAAATGTTCGAAAAATGCACTTGAAAAATCAAGGTGTTAAATTTGTGATGAAATGGTACTTTCAAGTAAATAAAAAATCAGGCTTATTTCAAAATGAAATAAGCCTGTTCCATAGGAGGATGTATATATGTAGAGTGAATAAAAGTTTGGAAAAGGGGGTCCAAGTCCTTTTATTCAACTAACTACCTTAATAGATTGGAACCCAGCCTTCAGTTGTCACAAAAATACGAATAGCTACAACTTGGCGATCATCTTGCAAGGTAAAATAATGTCTTGCATTTTCAGGAACAGATATTAAATCGCCTGGCTCAAGTTCAACATCAAAGAATTTCCCATCTTTACCTTCAATAGCGAAAATGCCATGACCACTGACGATAAAGCGAACTTCGTCATCTGTATGATGGTGTTCCTTTTGGAAATTAATTAATAATTCGTCAAGGTTAGGGGTGCTATTTGAAAGTGAAATTACATCATGTGCTTTATAACCACGGCGTGCTGAAACATCAGCGATTTCTTTTGAAAAAATAGCTAATATTTCAGCTTTGTTTTCATCTGTTAACGAATAATTTTCATTTAAATGAGTAGGAAGTTTAGAAATATTCCATTTCTCATATAAAACGCCTTCCTCTTGTAGAAATTTAGATACTTCCACTTCATTTTCAATACGAGTATTTACTTCATGAATACGAATTTGCGCCATTAGAAACGCCTCCCTGAATTGATAATAGTTTTATATGAAATTGGAATAAAAACTCATAAGCTTCTAATCTCTTCTTTGCATCAAAGCTATCTCGGCCCCATACAGTAATACCGTGGTTACGGATTAATACTGCACCCGAATCTCCTTGTATATGCTTTCGGAAGTTTTCTCCAAGCGTTGGGATATGGGCATGGTTTTCGATAATAGGAATGTGAATTGTTGCACCTTCTTCCCAAATATCGAGTGCTTTAATAATTTCTTGATTTTGAAGGGTGACTGCATCACTATATAAATTTGTGATGACATTATTATCGGTTGTATGAACATGAAGTACGCAACCGGCATTCGTATTGTTATAAATGTGTGTATGCAATATTGTTTCTGCTGAAGGACGTAATTCAGTCTCTAAAACGGGAACTCCTACATGATCTACTAATAGAAAATCATCTGGAGTGGTTTTTGTTTTATCTTTACCGCTTGCCGTAATAAGAAAAGTAAGTGGTTCATGACTAACCTTTATAGAAATATTACCACTTGTTGCTGGGAACCAATTTCGTGTTGTTAACTCTTTTTTTATCTCGCTTAAGTCATACCATTGACGAAAAAGTTGTTTCATGCCTTCACCTCCAACAAAAGTTTTAATTCAGCTTGCACATCTTGAAATGTTTCAAACGGTGTATAAGCAATATGATTTTCTTCACACTTTGTAATAAGAAAATCGCGAGCGAATACTTTATCAGCTTGTTTCGCGGCTTGTAAATCAGTAATAGAATCTCCAATTACAATATGAAAGTCATCTGTATCACTTAATTTACGGATTAATGATGATTTACATAATCCGCAATGATTTTGACAATGATCATCACAAGAATGAGGCCATTTAACTGTAATAAACTCTGCTGAAAAGTCTGTTTCATTACAATAAATTTGCTCTTTTGGAATGATTCCTTGTAAGAGTGGATAGACGAAGAAATCCATTCCACCTGATATCACGTAAAAAGAAATGTTATTTTCCTTTACGAATTGTATAAACTCATGAAAACCACTACGGATTTCAGCAGTTTCTATTAAAAATTGAATAATATCATCGTGCAGATTAGTAGGTATTAATTGAAATAATTGAGAAACACCTTCTTGAATGGATAGTTCTTGTGATAAAATTTTATTCTTTACTTCTTCGGCTTCTGGTGGTGCGAATTTTTCCATAATGGACATAATGTTATCATTATTTGTAATCGTGCCATCGAAATCACAAAATACTTGAATACTCATAATTTCACCTCATAAGAGGGATTTCCCCATATTTGTAGTGCACTATGCAAATTTATGTCGTCTACTTCATGGAGTGGTTTATTTTGCAAAGTAGCATCAATTGCAGTACGAAAAGCTTTACCGCCGCCTTGCGCTCCATTTGGATGTCCGTGTATCCCGCCGCCAGCATTAATAACAACATCTTTACCGAAATCTCGTACAATAAAGGGAACGAAACCAGGATGAATACCAGCAGACGGAACAGAAAAGCTCTTCTTGAAAAATGCATCGTCTTCAGTTAAATATTTTGAGATAGCAAGAGCCTCCTCTTTTTCTAGCGCAACACTTCCGTATGGAGATGGGAATAATGAAAAGTCAGCCCCAGCATAACGTAGTAGCTTTCCAAGTAATAATGGAGATGAAACTCCATATAACTTGGATGCTGAATAAGCACCACTTACAGCAGGATGTGCCATAATAGGAACTGGGATTTCATCATCTTCTGCAAGTGATTGTAGTACATCTAGTCCGTAAGCAAATACGTTAAATAATAGAATATCAGCTCCAGCTTGCACTGCACGTTTAGCATTTTCTTTTAAATCAAAAGTTCGCCCTGTTAAATTTACGGCATATAACGTTTTATGACCGTATGTTTCGTAGACAGATTGTAAAACTTCTTTTCCAGATACAATGCGTTTCGTAAGGGGTGTTAATGCATTTTCAAATAATATTTCATCATCTTTTACTATATCTACACCACCAATTGCTTGATCGCGTAATTGCGTTTTTAAATACCCAATGTTTCGTCCAATCATTCCTTTAAAAATACTCATTAAAAGGGGACGATCATGCACTTGTAAAAGATTTCGAATACCATCTATCCCGAATTTTGGACCAGGAAAATGTTTTTTTAACTCGTCTGAAAAAGTTAAGTCAATTAGTTTTACTTCGCCATCAAGTGATAGCTTTCCAAATGTAGTCGTTAAAATCGCTGGTAAATCTGGACTGAAGTTTAATAGCGGATATTCGATTTTAATAATTCCGCGTTTTACTTTTTTACGTAAATACGAATTGGTATGTTCATGTTCAGCTAATTCCTCAACATGAATGACGTTGCCTTTATGCTGCTTTAATTGTTCTTGCAATAAGTGTGGCAAATGAGTCCAAGAGCCAATTGTTAAACCGAGTGCAATTTGCTCAGCTTTTTTTTCTAAGTTATGTGAATCATCATGGATTAAATACGTCGCTATAATTCCGCTCATTGTTATAACCTCCTAGTTAAATAAAAAAACCTCTCAGCTAAGGAGAGGTTTTTTTACAACCAGCTCCTTATCTGTCAGCGTAATGCTGCGAGAATTAGCACCGTGTCTACAATTGTAGATCGGTTGCCGGGTTTCGTCGGGCTCGTCCCTCCACCTGCTCTTGATAAGAAGTATTTAGAAATGTTTAAATTTTTAAGATAACTGAATTTTGTCAGATATTTTTCGTGTTGTCAATTACTTTTTGAAAAAATTTAATTTATCAATTCGATGAATGGCTTCTCGTAATCTATCTTCTGTATGCAAGAGACCAACACGGACATACCCTTCTCCATGCTCACCAAATCCAACACCAGGAGCAACTGCGACATGTGCTTTTTCTAGTAAAATATTAGAAAATTGCTCAGAGGTATATCCTTTTGGAACGGGAAGCCATGCAAAGAATGATCCTGTTGGAATGTCTACATTCCAACCAATTGAGTGACAGGCTGAAATAAGAGCGTTTCTTCGAGATTCGTAACTATTTACAAGGTCTATTACACAAGACTGTGAACTTAATAGCGCTTCTCGAGCAGCATCTTGAACTGCACCGAATATACTAACATACATATGATCTTGTAATAGGTTAATTGTTTCAATCACACTTTCATTCCCTACAGCAAAAGCGATGCGCCAGCCAGCCATATTGAAAGTTTTTGATAATGTGTAAATTTCAATTCCTATATCTTTCGCACCATCTGCTTGCAAGAAACTAACAGGTTTTTGACCATCAAATCCGATAGCGCCATAAGCAAAATCGTGAACAACTAATATATTATGTTTATTAGCAAAGTGAATGGTTGCATCAAAAAAATCTTTTGATGCAGTAGCACCGGTAGGATTATTTGGATAGTTTAAAAACATTAATTTTGCACGCTCTGCAATAGAGTCATCAATGTTCGTATAATCTGGTAAAAAGTTATTTTCTGCAATAAGCGGCATTGTTTCAAAGTGTGCTTTTGCTAAAGCAACCCCGGATAAATAATCAGGATAACCTGGATCCGGAACGAGAATCGTATCACCGGGATTTGTAAAACAAATCGGTAATTCTACTAGTCCAGCCTTCCCTCCAAACAAAATAGCAACTTCAGTTTTTGGGTTTAATTCCACGCCGTATTCACGTTTATAGAATGTAGCCACGGCTTCCTTTAAGCTTTCATGTCCGCGAAATGGCGGATATTTATGATGAATGGTCTTTTCGGCAGCATCTTGTAAAGCTTTTACGATATGCTGCGGTGTTGGTTGATCTGGATTACCTTGACCTAGATTAATAACATCGTGACCAGCTGCAACGACTTTGTTAACTTTTGCAACAAGTGAAGCGAAAAATTGTGTTGGCAATGATGTTACTATCTCAGAAGGTTGAAATAATTTCATACTTTCCACCTCTTTTGAAAGTTGTTACAATTCTAGTGACAAATGATATAATCTTTCCAGTATTTTGTAAAGAGAAAAATAAGAATGGGGCTGAAAAAATGAAAGTCGCATGTATTCAAATGGATATTGTTTTTGGAGATGTAGAAAAAAATATTGAGAATGCTAAAAATAAAATAAGTGAAGCTATGAAGGAAAGGCCAGATGTTATCGTCTTACCAGAACTATGGACAACAGGATATGATTTAACGAGACTTTCTGAAATTGCAGATAGGGATGGAGTGGAAACGAAAGAAAAGTTAATAGAATGGGCGAAGCAATATGATGTACATATTGTTGGTGGGTCCATAGCAAAGCAAACAGAGCAAGGCGTTACAAATACGATGTATGTTGTAAATAATGAAGGACAGTTAGTCAACGAATATAGTAAAGTACATTTATTTCAGCTTATGGATGAACATAAATATTTAATAGCTGGTAATGGTACGGGCGAATTTAAGCTAGATGATGTTGAATGCGCTGGAACAATTTGTTATGATATTCGTTTTCCAGAGTGGATGCGTGTTCATACTGCTAAAGGGGCAAAAGTATTATTTGTTGTAGCAGAATGGCCATTAGTTCGTTTAGCACATTGGCGTTTGCTATTGCAAGCAAGAGCAGTTGAAAATCAGTGTTATGTTGTTGCGTGTAATAGAGCAGGAAAGGATCCGAATAATGTGTTTGCAGGTCATTCTTTAATTGTGGATCCTTGGGGTGAAGTTGTAGCAGAGGCGAATGAAGAGGAATCAATTTTATTTGGAGAGCTTGTATTCGAGAAAATTAGAGAAGTACGAAAAGGAATTCCAGTTTTTGCGGATCGTCGTCCAGAATTATACAAATAAAATGTTGACAATTGATTTTTATTCTTGGTATAGTCATCAACATAAAGTTAAAAATTCAAAAAATTATACAACTCTTATCAAGAGCAGGTGGAGGGATTTGGCCCGATGAAGCCCAGCAACCGACCGTAATACCATTGTGAAATGGGGCGTTTATTACGCCAAAAGGCACGGTGCTAATTCCAGCAGAAAGTAAAACTTTCTGGCAGATAAGAGGGGAGAAGATAAACTTCAAACCTCTTTCTTAGTGGAAAGAGGTTTTTCTGTGTTAGAAAAACCTCTGAATTTAAAAAGGGGGAGAAGACGATGGGATATTATTTATTAACAGAAATAACAGCTGTACAATATGCGAAAGATCATGGTTATTTTGAAGAGAAGGCAAATGTCATTTGTCATGAAATTGGAGATGGAAACTTAAATTACGTGTTCAAATTAGATGATGGAGAGAAATCCATTATAATAAAACAAGCACTGCCTTATGCTAAAGTAGTTGGTGAAAGCTGGCCATTGTCTATAAAAAGAGCAACGATTGAAAGCAAGGCATTACAAATTTTTGCGCAGTATGTACCGGATTATGTTCCAGTAGTGTACAGTCATGATGAAGAGTTAGCGATAACGGTAATAGAAGACTTATCAAGACTAACAATTACAAGAAAAGGATTAATAGACGGAGAAGAATATCCGCTTTTATCCCAGCATATTGGTCGTTTTCTAGCACATGTTTTATTTTACACTTCAGATTTTGGTTTACAGTCAGAAGAGAAGAGGATACTAGAAGGTACCTTTGTAAATCCGGACCTATGTAAAATTACAGAGGATTTAGTGTTTACAGATCCTTTTGGGCATTATGATACAAATGATTATGAGCCAGATTTACAGCTCGTGGTTGATGAACTTTGGAGTGATAAAACTTTAAAACTAAAAGTAGCACAATATAAATATAAGTTCTTAACAAGAAAAGAAACTCTTATTCATGGTGATTTACATACTGGTAGTATTTTTTCGTCACCTTCTGAAACGAAAGTGATTGATCCAGAATTTGCGACATATGGCCCATTTGGATTTGATATAGGTCAATTTATTGCAAATCTATTATTAAATGCTTTATCTAGAGAAGAAGAAAAGAGAAGTGTACTATTTTTTCATATAGAAAAGACGTGGAGTTATTTTGTAGAGACTTTTACAAAGTTATGGATTGGGGAAGGTGTAGAAGCATATACGAAAGAAAAACAATGGTTACCAATTATTTTGCAAAATATCTTTACTGATGCTGTTGGATTTGCCGGATGTGAACTAATTCGTAGAACAATTGGTTTAGCTCATGTAGCAGATTTAGATGAAATAGAAAATAAAGAAACAAGAATTCAAGCTAAGAAACAAGCGCTATCCTTAGGAAAAGAACTAATAAAATATGAATCTAAAAGTGCTGATATTCAACTGTTTCGAACATTATTTCAACAGACAGTTTCAAGGGGTGTAAAAGCATGAGTACAATTGTTACTGTTCCGAGATCTGTAAGTTGGAAAGGTGATGCAATTGCAGTATTAAATCAAACGAAATTGCCACATAGCACAGAATACAAAACATTAACGACTATTGAAGGGGTTTGGAAAAGTATCATAATGTTAGAAGTACGTGGAGCGCCTGCAATTGGAATTGTAGCTGCATTTGGCTTGGCGCTTGCAGCGAAAAAATATAATACTTTACATATCGAAGAATTTCAAAAGAAGTTTAATAGAGACTGTAACTATTTAGGGACATCACGCCCAACGGCAGTAAATTTATTTTGGGCAATTGATCGTATGAGAGAATCTATTCGAGAGATTACTACAATAAAAGAAGCACAAAAAATATTAGAAGAAGAAGCGCTTCGCATTCAACAGGAAGATGAAGAGGTGTGTCGAAATATTGGGGAATATGCGTTAACATGTTTTAAAGATGGCGATAATATTTTAACAATCTGTAACGCTGGAAGTATCGCAACTGCCAGATATGGAACTGCATTAGCTCCCTTTTATATTGGAAAAGAGAAAGGTGTGCGTTTACATGCATATGCGTGTGAAACGAGACCAGTTTTACAAGGTGGTCGCTTAACGACGTGGGAATTGAAGCAAGCAAATATTGATGTGACCCTTATAACAGATAATACTGCAGCTCATGCTATTCAAACGAAAGAAATAAACGCAATTATTGTGGGGGCGGATCGAATTGTCGCAAATGGAGATACAGCCAATAAAATAGGGACAATGAATTTAGCTATTTTAGCAAAGTACTTTAATATCCCATTTTACGTTGCTGCGCCACTGTCAACATTTGATGTTACGAAAGAAACTGGAGCCGAAATTATTATTGAAGAAAGAGATGAAACAGAAGTTACGAAAATCTTTGGAAAACAAGTAGCACCAATTGGAACGGATGTTTATAATCCAGCATTTGACATAACGCCGAATGAATTAATTACAGGAATTATTACTGAGAAAGGTATTATACGCGGGGACTATAAACGAGAAATTGCATCATTATTTGAAAAACAAGCTAATACATAATAGCTTGTTTTTTTATGCCTAAATGCAGTGTTTTCTCTTACTTATATAATGAAAGGAGGGGAAGAGGGTGGAAGAGTGGATCAAGATGATAGGTAATGTAGGGTTTCCAATTGTTGTAACATTATATTTACTCCACCGTATTGAAAGTAAATTAGAGGGGGTAATTGTTGCAATTGAGAAGCTCCCGCGGCAATTACTAAAGTACGAAGATCCTCGGGATAAAAAATAAAGTTTGCTCTTCTTGAGCAAACTTTATTTTTTATTGAGCGGTATAACCACCATCGATAACGACAGCTTGACCAGTTATACCTTTAGCTTTTTCACTCGCTAAAAACATCGCATAATCTGCAATTTCTTGTACTTGTAATAAGCGCTTTTGTGGAACGAGTGGATAAATAACATCTTCTAAAACATTTTCAAGTGGTACATTTCGTGTAGTAGCTAAGTCTTGTAGTTGATTACGTACAAGGGGGGTATCAACATAACCAGGGCAAAGGGCATTAACAGTAATACCATGCGTAGCACCTTCTAAAGCGGCAACTTTTGTTAATCCAATTACGCCATGTTTTGCACTATTGTAGGCAGCTTTTCCAGCAAACCCGACAAGGCCGTTAATAGAAGCGATATTAATAATACGACCATATTTTTGTTGTTTCATAATCGGAAAGGCATGCTTAATTGCAATAAACGGAGCAATTTGCATAATTTGAATTAGTAGCTCGAACTTTTCAGTTGGAAAGTCTTCAATGGGTGAAACGTGTTGCATTCCTGCGTTGTTAATTAATATATGTAATGAACCGAAATGATCAACTGTTTGAGAAATTGCTGCTGTAATTTCCTCTTCAGATGTAACGTCACATTTTAAACCGATAGCTTGAAAACCTTCATTTTGTAATTGTTCAGCAGCTTCTTTTGCGCGTTCTTCAAGCCGATCGGTAATCACAACTTTTGCACCTTCTTTTGCAAAAGCCTTTCCCATTTCATAACCAATGCCACTTGCAGCACCTGTTAAAAAGACAACTCGATTTGTAACCATGATGAAAAACATCCCTTCATAATAAAGTTTTCATAGTGCTCTATTTAGAGAAGCTATAATGAAATTCCTGCAAACATTTGGAAAAAATATCGTTAGCTATCTTGTTTTGCAAAATAGTCTTTGCTATACTATTTTGTAAAGCAAGATACTTACGCTTATCTATCTTGTAAAGCAAGATAGTAGGAGGATTTGAATTATGTCGACAAGTCAAATGCTGAAAGGGATTTTAGAAGGATGCTTACTTGCTATTATTTCTGAAGGCGAAATATACGGTTATGAAATGAGTGAAAAGCTAGCGAAGTATGGTTTTACAATGGCGAGTGAGGGAAGTATTTATCCGTTATTAATACGAATGCAAAAAGAAGGACTAATAACAAGCGTAATGAAGGAATCTCCATCTGGTCCAAAGAGAAAATATTATACATTAACAGAAAAAGGCGAGGAAGCACTTGATGAATTTATGGATCGCTGGGAAACGATGCAAAGTAGTGTAGAACGTCTACTTGAAGGGAAGGGAAGGAGAAAATAATGCTATCAAGTGAAGCGCGAAAGTTTTTGTTAGATATGAGATTATTTTTGACGGCAAAGAGTGTGAAAGAAAGCGATATTGAAAATTTTATAGAAGATGCGGAACTCCATTTAATTGAGGGGGAGAGTGATGGGAAAAGTGTAGAAGATATTTTCGGAAGCTCACCGAAAGAATATGCAAATGAACTTGTCAAAGTAATGGAAAGAGATAGACAGGAAACGTGGAAGCAAATTGGTTTTACAGTAATGAATATCGTATCGTTTTGGATTATTGCTTCTATCTTAATAGTGAATCATGGAATGTTACAGATTTCACTTATTCAGTGTATCGGTTACAGTTTTTCATTGATTTTAGTTGTTATAGGTCCTAATTTTCTACTTCGCAAAATGACCTTCGTCACAAGCTTTACAAAAACATGGTTTTCCATGTGGTCTTTAGTTATGATTGCTCCATTGTTTTTATTAGGAGCTGTTACGATATTAGATGTGATATATCCTACAAAAATGCTCACATTCACCGAAGTCCAAAGTTATATAGTAGCTGGTGGGATTTTTATGATCACAGTAGCGATAAATATATATTTTGAAGGATGGTTTAAAAACTTATATTTAATCATTCCACTTTCTATTATGTTACTGTTTAAAACATTTACATCGGAAGATCTTATGCCAATGCTATTTCAAATTATATGTTTATACGGAAGTTTGTTTATTTTAATTTTCCTTGAAATTATGATGAAGACGAATAGAAGAGAAATGGTTAAATAAGGGAGGGGTTATAATGAATGTTTCTAAAGAAGGAGAAAAGTTTTTAATCGATACGAAAGTATATTTAATAACAAAAGGGATTAAAGAAGAAGAGGTGAACGCCTTTCTAGAAGATGCAGAACTTCATTTAATAGAAGGTGAAAAAAAGGGAAAGACGGTAAGGGACATATTTGGTGACTCACCAAAAGAGTATGCGGAAGAATTAGCGAAAGAGATGGAGAAGGATAAAAGCGGAAGTATAAAGAGTGTTTTAGGAATGATTATTGGTATTGGTGGGTATTGGTTACTAACCAATATTTTATTTGGAAATTCGAATCAACAATTTACGTTAACAAATGTACAGTTAATTGGTTATCCTATCGTTTTAATTATTACAATTATTGGAACGGTTTTTGCGTTTAGAATGTCTTCTTTTAAAAGTAAATTAGTAGAGTTTGGAATTATTTATGTAATAGTAATGATACCTATTTTATTATTAGTGTTATTAATGTTTATGAATAAATGGTACGGGACACCTGTATTGCAATTAACTACAATGCAAAGTTATATACTAGCTGGAATAATCTTATTAGTACTGCTAATTGGTGAAGCGTACATACTTGGATGGATTGGAATATTAGCTGTTATCATACCGTTATTAATTATGTTTGTATTTAAAGAATTAGGGAAGCAAAACCCATATTGGGGAATGTTAGAGCCTTTACTTCTGTACGGAAGTTTATATGTATTAATGAGATGGTCTTTTAAAAATGAAGAGGAAAAAACTGTAAGCTAGTTTTATACTAATAGTGAAGTGAACGAACTGAATTTTTTATCAAGGGGGGAACGAATATGCAAAGTATATTTCTAGGTATATTGTCTATTGTGTTTTTAGGTTTAACGATTTTTGGGCTCTATACTACCTTTTTGAAAAAGGTACATGATGACTATTTCGATACTTTATTAGATGACACATCGGGTTATATTCTGTTCTTCGGTTTTATTGGAAAAGGGCTGCTCTGGATACACCAAAAATTATTTCCAAAGAAATATTATATAGGGATTTTTAGAGGGATTACATTTACATTTAGTTGTCTATTTTTATTTCTAGCAGCCGGGATTTGGTTTGTTGATTGGAATAAGTCGTTTTAAACAGTAACATGAGGGTTACTGTTTTTTTCTTTGTAATAAAGAGCTTTGTAAAGAGAGCGCTTTTTGTTCTGCTGTTAATAAGGAATGAATATGAACGTTTTCTGGACGAGGGACTATCGGATACATAAGATTGGTTGGAGAAGGATGGTGCTCCGAGCCAGTTGGGGAATGAGGATCTGCATGAGTAAGTTTTCCGTGAATACGTCTTGTAAATAAGATATGACCGATTTCGTGAGCGAGCGTATATATATTTTTCATAGGAGCAGCTGAGTTTGTTAAAACGATATATCCTGTAAGTTGTTGCTGTTTTGCTAAAGAGTAAGCGCAGGCAATTACTGCTGTTTCTTTGAAATAATCACTGCCAATATAACAAATATAAAGGTCGCATTCAGGAGCTTCATTTACACATGTTTGGAAAAAGGATGCCAGCTTTTCTTGACTTTGAATGGAATTTTTATAACTGATTTCACGGTCAAAAAAACGGAAAAGTTCATTTAATACAATTACTTCTTGAATTTGAAATGTAATGGGGTGCCAAATTGATTCTGCAACAGCTAAATCTTTTGCGATGCGGTCATCAGAAATATCGGCGCCGGGAGTAATACAAATACATATATTGACGTATGGATCCATAAGGAACACCTCAAATGAAAAAAGTTCTTCCTATAATATATGTGGGAAAAAGATGTCATGTATGGATAAACGCCTTCTTTATTGAATATATAGATGACAAGTCGAAAAAATTTCATAGTTCTATAACGTAGTGTGATCATCTTTTTGATATAGTAAAGGAAAGGGGGAGAATATATGTATACATTAAAAATCGTTTCAGACAGAGAAGCACTTTATCAATTTGCGAGTTATGTAAGAGTTGTACAAGGGGTGGAAGATGTATATGTAGAGGTGGGAGAACCTTTATATGAACATCCGTTAATGAAGTTTTATGTACATATTAAGCTGAAAGAAACATATGAGCAGCATAAAGCGTTACAGGAAATAGCAAGATTAGTAGAATTGGGGCGTTTTACATATGTCCATTATCGTAATGATGAAATTGAGGAAGCTTTTGAAGCTGTAAAATATGAAAGTTTTAAGAAATAAAGGTGAAAAAAAAGAGGCGAAAGCTTCTTTTTTTCTTTAAAATTACATGAACAAAAAGAGCAAAATTTTGTTATGATAAGGGAGGTTAGGGAAAGGGGAATTTACATATGGGGTATATTGAAGAGTTACGAAAAGTCGTTGGTACAAGGCCGCTTATTCTCGTAGGATCAGCAATTATTATATTAAACGATAATCAAGAAGTATTGCTTCAATATCGTTCAGATACATATGATTGGGGTGTACCTGGTGGGGCGATGGAACTGGGCGAAACGACAGAAGAAACTGCACGTAGAGAGTTATTTGAGGAAACGGGGTTAACTGCAAAAATAATGCAATTTCTTGGTGTTCTATCTGGAAAAGAAGTATATTTCCGTTATCCGAATGGCGATGAAATTTTCAATGTTATTCATCTGTATCAGGCACATCATGTGAGCGGGGAATTAAAGCTCGATCATGAAGGGTTAAAACTTCAATATTTTCCAGTAGATAAGTTGCCAAAATTGAATGAAACGACAGAGAAAATTTTACAAAAGTTTTTATATGCGCTGACAGAATAGAAGGTTAATTCCTTCTATTTTTATTATATTAAATATTTTGATTTTTTAGTATGTTTATAGTATGATAGTTATAGATATACATCTTATGGAATTTCACCTAAAAACTGACTAGGGTACATAAGAGAGGGGCAAGTGCAAAATGCATAATGTTGTTATTACAGCTGCAGTTCGTTCGCCAATTGGAACTTTTGGAGGAGCGCTAAAAAATGTAACGCCAGTAGAATTAGCTGTTCCTGTACTTCAGGAAGCTGTAAAACGAGGCGGGGTAGAACCACATGAAGTTGATGAAGTAATTTTAGGTCATTGTATTCAAAGAACTGATGAAGCAAATACGGCGAGAACAGCTGCATTAGCGGCAGGATTTCCTGACACAGTTACGGGATATACAATCCAACGTCAATGTTCTTCAGGTATGCAAGCAATTATGTCAGCTGCAATGCAAATCCAATTAGGTGTAAGTGATGTTGTTGTTGCAGGTGGGGTAGAAGCGATGAGTTCGAGCCCTTATGCATTGAAACAGCACCGCTGGGGACAACGTCTACAGCACGGAGAAATTCGTGATACGGTGTGGGAAGTGTTAGAAGATCCGATTCACCATATTATGATGGGTGAAACAGCGGAAAATTTAGTTGAACAATATGAAATTACAAGAGAGGAACAAGATGAAGTTGCTCTTCGCAGTCATACATTGGCACTGAAGGCAATCGAGTCTGGATACTTTGACGATCAAATTGTTCCTATTACAATAAAAGAGCGTAGAAAAGAAGTTGTATTTTCGAAGGATGAACATCCACGTGCAGATATTACAGCTGAAAAATTAGCAGGATTGAAGCCGGCATTCCGTAAAGATGGATCAGTGACTGCTGGAAATGCATCTGGCCTTAATGACGGGAGTGCAGTTCTAGTATTAATGAGCGAAGAAAAAGCGAAAGAAAAAGGTTTACAACCGTTAGCTAGAATTGTTGGATATTCAGTAGCTGGAGTAGATCCAAAAATTATGGGTATTGGACCAGCACCAGCAATTCGTAAAGGTTTAGAAAAAGTAGATTGGTCATTGGAAGATGCAGATTTACTTGAAATTAATGAAGCTTTCGCGGCTCAATATTTAGCTGTAGAGAAAGAGTTAGGCTTAGACCGTGAAAAAGTGAACGTAAACGGTAGTGGCGTAGGACTTGGGCATCCAATTGGTTGTACAGGGGCTCGTATTACAGTAAGTTTAATTCACGAATTAAAAAGACGTGGGTTAGAAAAAGGAATTGCCTCTTTATGCGTCGGTGGCGGTATCGGGGTTGCCTTATTTATAGAAGCACTATAAAAAAGAAGCAGCTATTGCTGCTTCTTTTTTTACGACTCAAATAGATGATGGAATAATCGATCGCGATTTTCAAAGAAAAGTTTCGTCGTTTGGTAATGCTCAGTTTCTTCTAATGTGGATTCGTGAATTCCCTCTTGTGTTAAAGAATATATAGTGGATTCAGGATAAGCCATTAAAATAGGAGAATGCGTCGCGATAACAAATTGTGAACCTTGTTCAGCTAGTTCGTGCATTCGAATGAGCATGGAAAGTTGTCTCATTGGTGATAAAGCTGCCTCAGGCTCATCTAAAATGTATAAACCTTGTCCTGAAAAACGGTTCATAAATAATGAGAAGAATGATTCACCGTGTGATTGTTTGTGTAGTGAGATACCACCATAAGAGTTGATAACCGGATTCCCACGTGCTTCTCTATCAGCATCTATTTCATCAATATAAGAAGCAACGTTATAAAATGATTCAGCGCGAAGAAAGAAACCGTCGTTTGGTGTATTGAAACTTTTTGAAATGCGAAGGTATTCATGTAAAGATGAATGGGAATCGTTTGTGCTAAAGCGGAAGTTCTTCGTTCCACCTTCTGCATTAAAACCTAACGCAATTGCAATTCCTTCAAGTAATGTTGATTTACCTGTTCCGTTTTCTCCAATAATGAATGTTACATTTGGATGGAAAGCTAGTGATTGTAATGTTCGAATAGCGGGTAAGCAGTAAGGATATGCGGAAAAACTAGGGATATTTTCTTTTTTTAATGTGACATTTTGTAAAAAGGGTACGTCAATCAATATATAAACCTCAATTCATAACGGATTTTGAATTTAAAAAGGCAGCAAATACAAGTGTTAATGACACCTGAATCCCTTCTTGTTTTCTGAATATTTTATGTGGATTATATCATTTAAACTATCATATTCCAATGTGAAAATAAATATTGCATGGAGATCCATTCTCTCGTTATGATATATGGTATTCTATTGAAAATGTGAGAAGGAGTTAAAGTATGCCGTTTACATTTGCACATCCAGCAGCAGTTCTTCCTTTTGCGAAAAAGCATTCTAAACATATTTCAGTAACGGCTCTTATATTAGGTAGTATGGCGCCTGACTTTGAATATTTTTTGCACTTTAGACCCTATGGTGTTATTGGCCATACATGGCTTGGGTTCTTATATTTAAATTTACCGCTTGTATTTCTAATCGCATACATATATCATTACATTTTAAAAAAGCCGTTTATAACGCATTTGCCTAAACCGTTTGCTGGTTATTATTCATATGCAATAGATGAGAGGTGGGGGCTACATACCTGGAAAGAATTCTTTGTATTTTGCTATTCTGCATTATTCGGTATGCTCACGCATGTTGTTTGGGATGCATTTACTCATAATACAGGCTATTTCGTTATGAAAATAGCATTGTTACAAATTGAATTACGCAGTATTCCATTGTATAAATATATGCAACATGGGAGTACATGTGTTGGCTTATTATTGCTATTATACGTACTATGGAAGTATAAAGATGAAACAGGGAAAGATATGATTGTAGCTTTAGAAAAAAGAAAGTATTGGGTTTCGATAATCATTGTGACAGCTTTTATATTTATCGTGCATGCGTTCCTAGATCCCTATTTTCATATTTTCCAAATTGGAGGTATAATAGTATCTGGATTGACAAGTTCATTTTGTGGAATTGTCATTGTTTCTATAGTTTACAAAGCAAGGGACTAATTTTATATTCATGAATGATAGCGTTAGGAGAAATGAAATGATGAAAGCATGGAAAAGTATTTTTGTTTTATGTAGTTTTCTTCTTATGTTAAGTGGTTGCTTCCATCAAGAAGAAAAGAAAGCTGAACCGAAGAAGAAAGAATCTATTCCTGAAACGAAAGAATATGGTGGGCGTGAGCTGAAAAAAGTAGGACAAAAAGTGAAAGAAACAGGATGGGGTACTTTCAAGTTAGAGCAGATGCATTCTGTGAATCAAACATTTGAAGTAGCGCCAATGAAAATTCACGTACAAGATGTGAAAGTAATCTCTTTATCACAAATGAGTGAAAAGGCAAAAAATACATTGAAAGTATATACGGCACTAACTCCTGAAGAAGTAAAACGTAGATTAGGGGATAAAGTAAGCCAAGAAGATGCAGAATTATATGCATCGCTAAGTGGAACAGAGATTAGTAATACAATTCGTTACGTTGAGATTACATATAAAGTGGAGAATAGCGGAAATAAAAATATGCAATTTTTCTCTATGAATGATGTTATGATTAATGGTAAGCAACATTTTAAAGTAGCCACTCAAAACTTTTTATATGACGAAGATACGTTAGTTGGTACAAAAAATGTATCAAGAGAAGACTATAAGCCTGGTGAAATAAGAGATGGTATTATTGGTTTAATACTTGACGATGGAAAAGACAAGGTAAAGGATATTCAGTTTACAACTGATGATTTACTTGCAGGAGATTCAGAAACACAAGATGTTGTAAAAGAGCCACAAACGTTTAACATCTCACTAAAATAATGTAAGACAAAACAGTCAGCATACAAATATTATGCTGACTGTTTTTTTATTTCTTTTATGTATGAATCTACATTTTGAAAAGGCACCTTAATTTTAAACGCATCTTTTTGTTCATTAAATTGCTTTTCATTGTAGGGACCGAAACGTTTATTGTGCTTTACATCAATAATCCAATAATGTTCACTTTTTTTATTTGCAATTGCTGCGTCAGGGTTATTTGGATCTGATTTTTCCTCAGTTTGTTTTGCAATAATGTATTTATCATCCCAAGCAATGTCTGTAATTTTTGCAGGGATGTATTGTGTGGCATATACAGCATCTTGCGAGGGGAAAAGTTCAAATGCATTTCCAGAAGTACGTATGAGTTCGTATTCATCGTTAACCATATAAGTTAAGTGACTTGTGTTTCCTGCACAACCAGTTAATAGGAAGGCGACGAATAGGATTATCCATTTTTTCAATATGGGAACCTCCTTTATAATGCTATTGTAACAAATTGTACAAGAAAAGTAAGAGAAACGCTAGTTTACAATGTTTTTTAGAAGTGGTACGATGAGACGGGTAAAGAAGGATATGAAGGAGTCGACATAAAATGAAGTTAAAGATGCATCGTCCAGCGCTTGTAATGAATCGCATAGGTGCTTCCCTAATTGACATGTTTTTAATCTCGGTTATGTATGGTGCAGTAGTAGCTATTATGACCGGAAACTATAGTGCTATGTTTAAGCGCTTTAATATAAGCTTAGGTGATTTTAGATATGATTTTGCAGTAGTTTTCATATTAATGGCGATATATTTTATTGTATTACCCTTTCTTTGGAACGGTGTTACACTTGGAAAAAAGATAACGAGAATAAAACTAATTTCATTGAAGAGTGAAAAGCTAACATTGCAAACATTAATTATAAGATTTTTTGTAGTGTTATTACCGAACGTATTGCTATTAGGAATTCCATTAATATGTAATGTATATATGATGTTGTTCCGCAAAGATAATTGTGGTTTTCAGGATTTAATTACAAAAACGAAAGTAATAAGTCTTGTATAATGAAAAAAAGACCTTTTTATATATAAAAGGGTCTTTTTGATTTTATAAGTATATGGGGAATGTTTACAGTAAGGAAAAGCCAAAATGTATTATTTCTATTTATAATAGATTGAAAATTAAGAAAATGATATAATGATTAAAAATAATATCTTTATTCCGCCATATTGGGGCTGAGTAAAATTTCACTTTATATAATAAGGGGGAAGTTAAAATGACAGGAGGTAGCATAATTTTTTGGGGTATTCTCATTTTTATCGGTCTAGTTTTCGATCAGCGTAATAATAAGAAAAAAGAAGGATAAAAAGTAAACGTTTACAAATTAAATAGCAATTTTTCTTGCTTGCAGATTAATCTTATAAAGGAGTATACTGAATGACGGTAAGACTTATAGAAGGGGTAATGAAAATGAAGCTTGCAGGAAAAGTTGCTATCGTAACTGGCGGTGGCATCGGTATTGGACGTAATACAGCTCTTTTGTTGGCTAAACAAGGCGCAAAAGTTATTGTGACGGACATTGATCAAGAGAGTGGACAAGCAACAGTGGAGGAAATTATGAATCTAGGCGGAGAAGCACTTTTTGTATCCTATGATATGGGAAAGCAAGGAGATTGGCAACGCGTTATTAGCATTACTTTGAATGCATTCAGTCGCATTGATATGCTTTTTCAAAATGCTGGTTTATATAAAATAGATTCTATTTTTTCTCGCCAACAAGAGAACGATTCCAATGTACTTTGTATTAATGACGTTTGGATAGAGATAAAACAATTAACGTCATCTTTTATGAAACAGCAAGAAGAAGTGGTGCTTAGTGATTTACCGATTTTCGGTATTATTAGCACGAAAGGACAATCATTTCATACAGTAGAAGCCCTAGTATAATAATGAAAACCGCCCTCAATATATGTGGACGGTTTTTTGTATGTGTATAGTAAAGATAAATTTTTTAGCGAATACGTTGTTCAGTTTGGTTATCAAAGAAATGCGCTTTATTCATATCAAATGCTAATTTAATTTGGTCACCAGGTGAAAACGTATGTCTTGCATCTACACGTGCCGCAAAATCTTGATTCCCAAGTTTCATATATAAAATGGATTCAGCACCTAATAACTCAGCAACTTCAATTTTTGTTGTGAAGGCAGTAGATTGTGAAGCTTCTAAAAATAGTAGTTCATCATGAATGTCCTCTGGACGAATACCTAAAACAATTTCCTTATTTACATAGCCTTGTTCACGTAGCATCTTCATTTTTCCTTCAGATACTTTAATTTTTATAGTATTGTCTATAACGAAATCGGTTTCAGTCAATTTACCACGGAAGAAGTTCATAGCTGGTGAGCCGATAAATCCACCCACGAAAATGTTTTCTGGTGTTTCATATACTTCTTTTGGAGTTCCAATTTGTTGGATTTTTCCATCCTTCATAACGACAAGACGCGAAGCCATAGTCATTGCTTCTGTTTGATCATGTGTTACATAAATTGTTGTTGTTCCAAGACGATGATGTAGCTTAGAAATTTCTGAGCGCATTGCAACACGGAGTTTAGCATCTAAGTTTGATAATGGTTCATCCATTAAGAAAACTTTTGCATCTCGAACGATTGCTCTACCTAAAGCAACACGTTGGCGCTGTCCACCTGATAATGCTTTCGGTTTTCTATCTAAATATTGTTCAAGTCCTAAAATTTTTGCTGCATCTTTCACACGACGATCGATTTCATCTTTTGGTATTTTTCGAAGTTTTAATCCAAATGCCATATTATCATATACACTCATATGTGGATAAAGAGCGTAGTTTTGGAATACCATAGCGATATCTCGATCTTTTGGAGGAACATCATTCATTAGTTTACCATCAATTGAAAACTCGCCTTTTGAAATATCTTCAAGTCCAGCTACCATTCGTAATGTTGTAGATTTTCCGCATCCAGAAGGACCGACAAATACAATAAATTCTTTATCTTGAATGTGTAAATTAAAATCAGTTACAGCTGTTACGTTATTATCATATATTTTATAAATGTTTTCTAATTTAAGTTCTGCCATGGTATTTCCCCCTAGAAATAATTATGCAAACGTTTTCTTTGAGTTCATTATAAACGAATAGATTCAAAAAATAAATAAAAAAATAAAACGTTTTCATTTATTGGAGATTTATTAGTGGTTTTCATATGTTTTCTTAGAAAAAGAACAATAAAAATTGTAACCGCTATTTTAAATTGAGATAGAATCTGTTATCATTCATTAATGAAAACGTTTGCGCCTTAAAAAAGAGAAAAATGAATGATGAATGAAATGGGGTAGCATAATGGAAAAACAATGGTGGAAAGAAAGTGTAGTATATCAAATTTATCCTCGTAGCTTTATGGATAGTAATGGTGATGGTATAGGAGATCTTCAAGGGATTATTTCAAAGCTAGATTACTTAAAAGAGTTAGGGATTGATGTGATTTGGTTATCACCAGTCTATGAATCTCCAAATGATGATAATGGTTATGATATAAGCGATTATTGTAAAATTATGAACGAGTTCGGAACAATGGAAGATTGGGATGAGCTATTACATGAAATGCATGAACGTAATATGAAACTTATGATGGACTTAGTTGTTAATCATACTTCGGATGAACATAATTGGTTTATTGAATCACGTAAATCAAAAGATAATAAATATAGAGATTACTATATATGGCGCCCTGGAAAAGAAGGAAAAGAGCCGAATAACTGGGGAGCAGCGTTTAGTGGATCAGCATGGCAGTATGATGAAATGACAGATGAATATTATTTACATCTGTTTTCTAAAAAACAGCCAGATTTAAATTGGGATAATGAAAAGGTAAGACAAGATGTTTATGAAATGATGAAGTTTTGGTTAGAAAAAGGAATTGATGGCTTCCGTATGGATGTTATTAATTTTATTTCTAAAGAAGAGGGATTACCAGCTGTTGAAACAGAAGAAGAGGGGTATGTTTCAGGTCATAAGCATTTTATGAACGGTCCAAACATTCATAAATATTTACATGAAATGAATGAGGAAGTATTATCGCATTATGATATTATGACGGTTGGTGAAATGCCTGGTGTAACGACAGAAGAAGCGAAATTGTATACTGGAGAAGAACGAAAAGAATTGCAAATGGTATTCCAATTTGAACATATGGATTTAGATTCAGGAGAAGGTGGAAAGTGGGATGTAAAACCATGCTCACTTCTTACTTTAAAAGAGAATTTAACAAAGTGGCAAAAAGCATTAGAGCATACCGGATGGAATAGCCTTTATTGGAATAATCATGATCAGCCTCGCGTTGTATCTCGTTTTGGTAATGATGGAATGTATCGCATTGAATCAGCAAAAATGTTAGCGACAGTTCTTCATATGATGAAAGGAACGCCATATATTTATCAAGGAGAGGAAATCGGAATGACGAACGTTCGGTTCCAATCAATTGATGAATATCGAGATATTGAAACGTTAAATATGTATAAAGAAAAAGTGATAGACCATGGTGAAGATATAGAAAAAGTAATGGAATCTATTTATATAAAGGGTCGTGATAATGCTAGAACTCCGATGCAGTGGAATAATCAGAATCACGCTGGATTTACAAAAGGTGAACCTTGGATTACTGTAAATCCTAACTATAAAGAGATTAATGTGAAACAAGCAATCCAAGATGAAGGTTCAATTTTTTATTACTATAAGAAATTAATTGAACTACGCAAAAATAATGAAATAGTTGTGTATGGATCATATGATTTAATATTAGATAATGACCCTTCTATTTTTGCTTATGTAAGAACATATGGAGATGAAAAACTACTTGTCATTGCAAACTTTACTGCGGATGAAAGTGTATTTGAAATGCCTAAGGATATTAGTTATAGTGAATCAGAGTTATTTATACACAATTACGATGTAGAAATCGGATCAATAGATAACATTCCATTACGTCCGTATGAAGCGATAGTGTTCAAATTGAAATAAGAAAAAGCCTTATGCCACTTCAAACTTGGCATAAGGCTTTTTTGGATTACCATTTTAATATGGAGAATCCATATGGAGGAAGTGTAACTTGTAATACACTTGCTTCTGCTGAAAATTCTTCGTTTGTATAAATGTTAATTATTTTCTTACCAGTAACATGAAGAGGGAGTGAAACTGTAACTTCACTATTAGTAGGGTTTAAAACGAAAAAGATAGTTTCATCCTCATATGTTTTCGTATAAGAAATATAATTATGTTCATCATTTGCTTCGATGAATTGAAAAGTACCATGTCCTCCAAATGCTTTATGTTGTTTCCGTAATAAAATCAATGTTTGTATATGGGTAAATAATGCATGATCTTGTTCTTTAGTATCCCAAATCATACATTTACGGCAATCAGGGTCCATGCCGCCATCCATACCAATTTCATCTCCGTAATAAATACAAGGAGAGCCGATGAAAGAAAGATGGAATACATAGAGCAATTTCAACTTATTTTTATCTCCGTTGCATGTTGTTAAAATTCTTGGAGTATCATGGCTGTCTAATAAATGAAATGCTGCTTCATTTACATTCATAGAGTAGGAATGTAGAGATTCTGTAATTTGCTTCATGAATTCACTTGCTTTAATGGAATCGTTAGCAAAGTAAGAAAGTAGAGCGTTTGTAACAGGATAGCTCATGACAGCATCAAATTGATCGCCTTGTAGCCACGGAAGGGCATCGTGCCAAATTTCTCCCAAAATATATACTTCAGGATTTAGTGTCTTTATTTCAGTTCGGAATTCTCTCCAAAAGTTGTGATCGACTTCATTGGCGACATCAAGGCGCCAGCCATCTATATTGAATTCTCGTACCCAATAACGTCCTACTTCAAGTAAGTATTCTTTTACATCTGGATGAGCTGTATTTAATTTTGGCATATACGGTGTAAAGGCGAAAGTATCATAATTTGGAAGTGGTTCTGTTATAATCGGAAATTCATGAATGTGGAACCACTCTTTATATGCGGACTTCTCACCATTCTCTAGTACGTCTTGAAATTTCTCGAAAAAGTATCCACTATGATTAAACACAGCATCGAGCATTACTTTTATACCGTGCTTATGACATTCTTCAACGAGCTCTTTAAAAGTTTCTTTCGTCCCAAATTGTGGGTCAATTTCCATATAGTCAATTGTGTCATATTTATGGTTTGAATGAGCTTTGAAAATAGGTGTGAAATATATTCCGGAAATGCCAAGCTTAACAAGGTAATCAAGGTTTTGAATAACACCAGAAAAATCTCCGCCGAAAAAGTTAGTTGGAGTTGGATTCGCACTTCCCCAAGGGAGGGTGTTTTCTGGATTCAGCGTACTATCGCCATTAGCGAATCGCTCAGGGAAAATCTGATACCAAATGGTGTCTTTAATCCAAGATGGTGCTTTGAATACATCATCTGCATGAATAAATGGAAAACAGAAAAAGTTACCAACATCATCATTTGGAATGCTAGAAAAGAATCCTCGCTCTGCATAAATAAGAGTGTCTGTTTCAGATTTTAATTCAAACCCATAACGTAAGCGCTTAAATTTTGGTTCGATTGAAATGGACCAATAATCAAATAATGCAGTAGAACCCGTTTTTTTCATGGGTGTACTTGCTGATATCCATTTCCCGTCTTTCCATTCGTAAGGATCACCGTAAATAAGATCGGCGCTTTGAATATCATCTCTCTTAGTACGTACTCGGATGTGAATTGTTTGTTCATCATAAGCGTATGCATAATTATCTTTCGGCCTATGATAAATGGCTTCTTTAAACATATAGAAAATCCCCCTTCAATATCTCTATACATAGTATTCCCTTAAGTGTAATAATAAAGCCTATATTGCAAACGATTGCCTTTCTCGTAGCTTTAATATTGCTTATAAGAGTAGTATTCATTTCATATAAAGTCAATGTATAAAGAGTATAATGACATAATTTTTAAATTAATATTTGCAAAATGAATAAAAGAATGTATAATGATAGACAAATAGCGCAAACGTTTTCATGGATTGAGATATTGTTTGCGCTTCAATTAAACTATTAAATGCAAACGTTTTCAGTTACTGAGGTACATAGACAATTTAGGGAGGTTTTTGGGATGAAGAAAGCATTATCATTATTAACGGTTTCAGCATTATCTATTGGTATGTTATCTGCATGTGGGCCGAAAGATTCAGGGAAAAAAGAGGAAAGTAAAGCGAAAAAAGACTATGATCTTCTTGTTTGGGAAGATGATAAAAAAGGTGTTGGTTTAGAACCAGCAGTGAAAAGCTTTGAGGAAAAATATAAAGTAAAAGTAAAAGTTGTTGAAATGCAAATGACAGATCAAGTGAAGAAGTTACGCCTTGATGGGCCAGCGGGGACTGGACCAGATGTTGTAACATTGCCACACGATCAAATCGGAAATGCAGTAACAGAAGGTTTACTTTCTGAAGTGAAAGCAGATGATGCTGTAAAGAGTAAATTTACTAATTCATCAATAGAAGCACAGACATATAATGGAAAATTATATGGTTTACCAAAAGCAATTGAGACACCAGTCTTTATTTACAATAAAAAACTAATGCCAAAAGCGCCAGAAACGATGGACGAGCTGTTTAACTTCTCAAAAGAATTTACGAAAGATGGCAAGTACGGATTTTTAGCATTAGGAGATAACTTCTACTTTGCTAATGCATTCATGGCAGGTATGGGCGGTTATGTATTTGGTGAAAAAGATGGAAAGCCAAATGCAAGTGATGTTGGATTAAATAATAGCGGAGCAGTACAAGGTGCTGAATATCTTCAAAAATGGTACAAGGAAAAATTATTCCCAAAAGGTATTATCGGTGAATCAGGTGGGCCTGCTGCTGATGGACTATTCAATGAAGGAAAAGCAGCTTCTATCATGAATGGCCCATGGGCGTTCCAAGCAATGGAAAAGAACGGGATTGATTATGGCGTTGCTCCAATGCCGAAATTACCAAATGGTCAACCAATGAAAACGTTTGTTGGGGTTAAAGGATGGCATGTAACAAGTTTCTCTAAACAAAATGATTTAGCTACAAAATTCACTGAGTGGGTAACAAATGAAGAAAACGCAAAAATTCGATTTGAGAAAACAAAAGAAATTCCTCCAGTAAAATCAGTAATGGAAGATCCAATTATTAAAGATAACGAAGCTGCAAAAGCAGTTGCAACGCAATCTGAAAATGGAATTCCAATGCCAAACATTCCAGAAATGCAAGAAGTTTGGAAACCAGCTGGAGATGCGCTTCAATTAGTTGTTACAGATAAAGAGGCACCAAAAGCGGCGCTTGATAGTGCAGTGAAACAAATTAAAGGTAATATTGAGGCAAATCATAACAAGAAAAAATAAGGTGAAATTCGTGCCTCTAATATGAGAGGCACGAATTCTCTCCCTTCCATGTAGGAAGAAAAAAGGGGGAAGGAACATGCAAACATCTATGGAACCAGCAAATGGGTTAAACCATTCAAAGCATAGGAAAATGGCAACCATGTTATCAATCATTCCAGGCGTGGGCCAAATGTATAATAAACAATTTGTAAAAGGTCTTATTTTTCTAGTATTAACAGGTTCTTTTATTGTAGCCTTTGCTGATTTATTAAATATGGGATTATGGGGTATTGTAACGCTTGGTACAGAAGTTCCACGTGACCATTCTGTCTTTCTATTAGTAGAAGGAATCTTGGCCCTTATCGTTATCGCTTTTGGGCTAGGCATATATGCATTTAACTTATATGATGCATACCAAAATGGAAAGAAACGTGATAGCGGAACACCGTTAAATTCTGTAAAAGAGCAATATCGTAATTTGTTAGATCAAGGTTTTCCTTATTTAATGGTTTCACCAGGTTTTCTACTACTTATCTTTGTTGTCGTATTTCCAATCATCTTCGTAATTTTAATTGGATTTACAAACTATGATTTATATCATTCTCCTCCAGCTAAATTAGTAGATTGGGTGGGCTTTAAAAACTTTATTGATATTTTCACTTTACCGATGTGGAGAGAGACATTTGTAAGTGTATTCTCTTGGACTGTCATTTGGACATTCGTTGCAACAACATTACAAGTTGCACTTGGTATTTTCTTAGCGATTATCGTAAATCAGCCCGGTATTAAAGGAAAGGCGATTATTCGAACAATCTTCATTTTACCGTGGGCGGTTCCAGCATTTGTATCTATTCTTGTTTTCTCTGGTATGTTTAATGAAACATTCGGAGCGATTAACAATCAAGTATTAGCTTTATTCGGAATTGAAAAGATTGCTTGGATGACAGATCCATTTTGGGCGAAGATTGCTTTAATTATGATTCAAACGTGGCTTGGGTTCCCGTTTATCTTTGCGATGACAACAGGTATACTGCAATCGATTCCGGGAGAATTATATGAAGCGGCTACAGTAGATGGAGCAACTGCTTGGCAACAGTTCCGCAAAATTACATTGCCACTTGTGTTATATGCAACAGCGCCAATATTAATTACGCAATATACGTTTAACTTTAATAACTTTAGTATCATCTATCTATTTAATGGTGGAGGTCCTGCTGTAGCTGGACAAGACGCAGGTGGAACGGATATTTTAATTTCATGGATTTATAAGTTAACGATGACTTCAGCGCAGTACGGAAAAGCAGCAGCTCTTACAATGATATTATCGTTAATTGTTATTACAGTTGCGTTATGGCAATTTAAGAGAACAAAATCATTCCAAGAAGAGGATATGATGTAAATGAATATTAAAAGACAGAAGATGTTACGTCTCTCATTAAGTTATTTAGTTATTTTCGTAATGTGTGCCATCATTTTCTATCCGTTATTATGGATTATTGGCTCATCGTTTAATCCGGGTGATAGTTTATCTGGATCAAGTATTATTCCACAAAATGCAACGTTAGATCATTATCGTAAGTTATTAGATCTAGAGAATAGTAATTACTTACTATGGTATAAAAACACATTAAAAGTAAGTGTTTTAACGATGATTTTCTCAGTGTTAGCAATTAGCTTTACTGCTTATGCATTTTCGAGATATCGTTTTGTTGGAAGAAAAAATGGTTTATTAACATTTTTAATTCTGCAAATGATTCCAAACTTTGCAGCGTTAATTGCTTTATACGTATTAGCTCAATTAACAGGATTAATTGATACACACCTTGCATTAATTTTGATTTATGTAGGCGGGGCTATTCCGATGAATACATGGCTTATGAAAGGGTATTTTGATACGATTCCGAAAGAACTAGATGAATCAGCTCGAATGGATGGAGCAGGGCATTTTCGTATTTTTTGGCAAATCATTATGCCACTTGCAAAGCCAATCGTAGCGGTTGTAGCGTTATTTACTTTCATTGGTCCATTTACAGATTTCATTTTAGCGAGTATTATTTTGCGAACACCAGAAAATTATACTTTAGCAGTTGGATTATATGAAATGGTTGCGAAGAAATTCGGTAATGAATTTACAACGTTTGCAGCGGGTTCTGTGTTAATTGCGATCCCAATTTCAATTTTATTCCTATCACTACAAAAATACTTTATTTCTGGTTTAACAGCTGGAGGTACAAAAGGATGAAAAATGGGACATTACGTCCCATTTTTCTTTTCATCTCCCTATAAATAAGTTTATAGGGAGATGAAAAGAGATTTGACATCACATGTGAAAAGAAGTGAAATAAATAGTATATTATAGTATAGGAAAAAATAGCTATATCCCTTACAATACATGAAGAGGGAGAATAGGATTAGTTTTGCAAGATATAAGAAATGAAAGTTTATGACTTGCAATGAGTGCGAGATAAAATATATGAAAAATGGCAGAGAAATGAGAGGAGGGGGATTTTTATGACAGTTACAATTAAAGATGTGGCGAAGCAAGCGAATGTGGCACCATCAACAGTTTCTCGTGTAATTGCTGATAATCCAAGTATAAGTGAAAAGACAAAGCGCCGTGTTAGGAAAGTGATGAGTGAATTAGGGTATCATCCCAATTTAAATGCGAGAAATCTTGCGAACCAAACGACGAAAACACTTGGTCTTGTTATGCCAAGTTCTGCAAGTAAAGCTTTTCAAAATCCATTTTTCCCAGAAGTTATAAGAGGGATTAGTTCATTTGCACACGTAGAAGGTTATGCGCTTTACATGTCGACAGGTGAAACGGAAGAGGAAATTTTTAATGGTGTCGTAAAGATGGTACAGGGACGCCAAATTGGTGGCATTATTCTTTTATATTCAAGGGAGAATGATCGGATTATTCAATATTTACATGAACAAAATTTCCCGTTTGTTTTAATAGGAAAACCATATGATCGAAAAGATGAAATTACATATGTAGATAATGACAATTATACAGCTGCAAGAGAAGTGGCAGAATATTTAATTTCATTAGGGCATAAGCAAATCGCGTTCATTGGTGGTGGATCAGATTTACTTGTAACGAGAGATCGTTTAGCTGGTATGAGTGATGCCTTGAAATTAGCAGACATTGTATTACCAAAAGAATATATTTTACATTTTGATTTTTCGAGGGAAAGTGGTCAACAAGCTGTTGAGGAATTAATGGGACTGCAGCAACCGCCAACGGCAATTATGGCAACCGATGACTTAATTGGACTTGGTGTGTTAAGTGCTCTTTCTAAAAAAGGATTCGTTGTACCGAAAGATGTTTCTATTGTAAGCTTTAATAATGCTTTATTATCAGAAATTGCGAGCCCTCCACTTTCGACAGTTGATGTGAATATTTATCAGCTAGGATATGAGGCAGCAAAAGCTTTAGTTGATAAAGTAGAGAATGCAGAATCCACTGCAAAGTGTATCATTATTCCTCATAAATTACTAAAACGTCAAACTTGTGATCATTATGCATAAAAAAGCTAAGAGTTTAACTCTTAGCTTTTTTCATTAGAAAGGCTTCTAATCGGTCGCAGCCTTCTTTTAAAGTTTCGATACTATACGCATAGGACAAGCGAAGGTAGCCTTCACCGTATTCAGAGAATGCTGTTCCAGGAACTACAGCTAGTCCCGCTTCTTTGACAAGATCAAGTGCAAAATCAAATGATGAAGATGTCAAATGACCAACATATGGGAATAAGTAAAATGCACCTGTTGGCTTTTCAACTGTTAATTCCATTTGAGTGAGTCTATTATATACGTAATCACGGCGTTTTTTATATTGGTGGCGCATCATTTTTGGTGCGTCTTTAGCTGCTGTTAATGCTTCAATTGCAGCGTATTGAGCGATTGAAGTAGCACACGTTACATTGTATTGATGAACTTTTAATATGTGTCCTGCTAAATAGCTTGGTGCAAATAAAAGTCCAACACGCCAGCCAGTCATAGAATGTGATTTAGATAAACCGTTAATGACAATTGTCTTTTCACGCATTTCTGGGAAATGTGCGATAGATGTATGCTTTTGTTCATATACAAGCTCACTATAAATTTCATCTGAAAGGACGAAAATATTTTTATCTTTTAAAACATCTACAATATCTTTTAATTCTTCTGTGGATAAAGTTACACCAGTTGGATTAGAAGGATACGGTAGTACGATACATCTTGTTTTTTCTGTAATAGCATTTTTAAGCGCTTCAGCTGTTAAACGAAATCCAGTTTCACGAACATCTACAAAAATAGGCGTTGCACCGCATAATCGAATAATGGGTTCGTAACCTGGATAAATAGGAGCAGGTAAAATTACTTCTGTTCCTGGCTCTAAAATCGTTCGGAATGCAACATCAATTGCTTCGCTAGCACCGATTGTAACGATGGTTTCGTTTTCAGGTGAGTAATGTAAATCGTAGTTATCTTTTACGAAGTTACAAGCTGCCTTACGTAATTCTAATAAACCAGCGTTATGTGTATAGCTTGTATAGTTTTCTGTAATAGCCCGTTTTGCCGCTTCTTTCACGAGAGAAGGTGTAGGGAAATCGGGTTGTCCAATTGTTAAAGAAATCAAATTATCATAGTTTTGAATCATGTTAGAGAATTGACGGATTCCAGAAATTTGGATATCCTTCACTCTAGGGTTAATGAATTGTTCCATTGTATCTCCCTTTCTTCCGTTTGAAAATTAAGTTCATTTTATCATATTTTCTATGATTACGCTTTGTATATGTTATTTAGAAAGAGAGAGAAAAGAGAAAAAAAGCCGCTATAAGCGACTTTTTAATATCCGTATTCCCAATCTATTTCATCTTCATTCCAGAGTACAGAGGATACCTTGCCAAGGTGAACAACTGATTCGTTCACAGCACATGTGCAGTTTTCTTCTCCCGCTTTATGCTGTAACTCTTCATATACTGATTTTTCAACATTTTCTAGAACAACCAAATTTTCTTCTTTTAAAACAAGCGTAGTACCCGCCATATTTATCTTCCTCCTACTAAAGTAATGATCACTTATTTGTAAACATAGATAGTATGGATTATATGCTGTATTTTGCTATAGTTGTCCGTCTAAAAAAGTATTTTTATATTTTCTTTGTAATCCGTATTCATTGTATACTGCACGAAGGAAATTTGGTACAGGGTTTACAATCATTTCGAAAATCTGTAACAATTATTATGAGTTGTTAACAAAGAATTAACAAATATGTTAAGAAAAATCAAAATTTTAAAACAAATACACCTATAAAATGATATAATCATATCAAAATACATATAGGGGATGAGAGGTTATGGAGCTTATCCGTGATTTATTGATTCAAATTGCCATCATAATTTTGCCACTATTTTTATATGAAGCGATTCGTTTAAATCGCTATCAAGAAATGCCTCCGAAGCCAAATCGTTACTTTATTATGTTTTTATCTAGCGTTACGCTCGTTCTCTCCATGACATACTCTATTTGTTTTGGCAATGTGTGTGGGTATAACTTTCATCCCATTCCAATTGTCAGTGGTTTTTTATATGGTGGGATTGTTGGTTTAATCCCAGCGGTTATTTTTGTTGCATACGAATGGTTACTAAAGGGAATGAGCTTTCTTCCAGTTTTAGAAGTAATATTTTTATTGATAGTTCCGCTATTTTTATCAAAGAAATGGTCTCTTTTTTCAAGGGATAAGAAATTAATTTTAGCATTTATGATTTCATCATTTTATGTGCTTGTTTCTTTAGTATTAGGCATGATTAATGTTCTTTTGGAAACAGGATTTACACCGTATATTTCGCAAATATATAGCGGATTTATATTTGCCTCGCTTATCATGGTCATGACAATGGTATTCCAGGTGTATTTAACTGAATATTTAAATGAAAATGCATTGCTACGTACAGAGATGCAAAAATCAGAAAAGCTTAATATTGTAAGTGAGTTAGCAGCAAGTGTGGCACATGAAGTTCGAAATCCACTAACTGTTGTTCGTGGATTTATCCAATTGCTAGAAAGTACGGAAGATGTGAAGAATAAGGATTATATGCGTCTCGTATTAGCTGAATTGGATCGGGCGGAACAAATTATTTCAGATTACTTAAATTTAGCAAGGCCACAAATTGAGAAAAAAGAACACATTTGTTTATCAGCCCAATTAATAGAAATGACCACTCTTATGTCGTCATTTGCAGCGATGCAAGGTGTATATTTACAAGTTGAAATTTCAGAAAGTCTTTATACGATTGGTGATAAGACAAAATTGAAGCAAGCCATTATGAATGTTGTTAAAAATGGTATTGAAGCAATTCAAGGAAATAAAGGATATTTAAAAGTAACAGCTATTCAAAAAGATGAAACAATCATAATAAGAGTTAAAGATAGTGGTGTTGGTATGACGAAAGAACAGTTAGCAAGGCTTGGGCAACCATATTATTCTTTAAAAGAAAAAGGGACAGGATTAGGACTTATGGTAACATTTAGTATTTTACAAGCGCATAATGGTACATTGGAATATAAGAGTGAAAGTGGAAAAGGCACTGAAGCAATTATTATATTACCAGCTGTACAAAATAAGGAATAAAAGTTACCGATGAAAGGTAACTTTTTATTTTATATTGTTTATTCATTTGTTTTTTCTTGTTTTGCTCGGCTAAATAAACTTTTAAATGATTGAAAGAAGCTTTGCTCTTTTGAGGCAGCAACCATTCTTTTTGTTTCTTGAATTTCTCGAATAACTTGCATAAGCTGTGCATCACGGTTACTGTCTTTATTATAAATTTGACTAACAAGTTTATTCATTTTTTCTTCCTGTTTGGATTCTCGTTTATACATATGATTCATTAATAAGTCCATCTTTTCTTTTTGCAGTGCATCTGTTTGAGCGGCGTGATCGACTAACTCTTGAAGCATTTTTTCTTGAGAGCCTTCTTTTACATAAACTTGTTGCATCAATTCGTCTAGTTTCTCATCCTTTAAACGATTTTGTGTAATTAAAGTAGAATTTTGATGAATAATTGCCTCATTTAATTGAGCTAGCATTTCAAGTTTTAACATGAACTCCTCAAAGTTACGCCCATCTTCTTTTTCTTTCGTTTGTATCTCTTGCTTATCTTGTATAACTGGTACAGGTGGGGCCTCTTTTTCTTTTAAAATAATCGGTATCGTTTCTGAAATATCTTCTTGTAATGTAGCAGCTCTTTCGTGTATAGATTTCAATAATTTTAAATCATCAAGTTTATAAATACGAGCATCAGCTGTTTTGGAAATCATATAACCATGTTCCTCTAACAGTTGACTATATTTGCGAACTATATGTTTTGGGATGCCTGTTTTATTCGTGACATCTTTCGTTTTATAGGTAGCTTCCATCATATTTCCTCCCCAAAAAGTATCGTATATATCATTTCAATCTTTTATGAGGACTTCCTTTGAAAAAGAATGTCGGAAGGCTATTAGTTTTCTACAGCATTAGTGAAAAAATGAAAATTTTTGGCGGAATGGCAAGGAATAACTAAAATAATGTCTGAAAACATATACAGGAGAAGTTTGTTATAATAACGGAGGAAAAGAAACTGGTAGAAACATGGAGGTATACATGAAGCAATTAAAAGGTATTATCATTTCAATTATCGCAATTCTGTCTATTTTAGTAGCAGTTTATGAAGTACTTGTGCCAGAGGAAACAAGTGTAAAGAAAACGAATACGTATGATCAAGTGTTAGAATTTCCGAAAGAACGTTATCCAGAGACAGGAAAACATATTACGGATGCTATAAAAGAAGGGCATTCAGAAGTTTGTACAATCGATCGTGGTGGTGCTGCAGATAGAAGGAAATTGTCGTTAGCACCATATCCATCAAAAAAAGGGTATGATCGTGATGAATGGCCAATGGCGATGTGCAAGGAAGGCGGAAAAGGAGCACATATTGAATATATAAGTCCGGCGGATAACCGTGGAGCAGGCTCTTGGGTAGGGAATAAGTTAGATAAATACCCAGATGGTACGCGAGTAAAATTTGAAGTGAAGTAGTAGTTGTATATTTCATAATGAAGGAGAAGGGGAACTATGGAGTTAACGATTTCTTATTCGCAATTAATGTTGATGAACTATGACGGTGAGCAGCCTTATGTAGATTGGACTGATGAAGATTTTGAAAGAGGTTATGCTAAGGCAGATGGAACTGTTATTTTTGAAGCACTTTCTGATTATACTTGTGAAGTGAAAGTGACCCCAGGGAAACATATTGAAAAAGAAGAAGTAGTTAGAACGATTACGGTTCCTTTTACAGTTGAAAATGAAAGTATCGTTATAACGAGTATTCTTTCTAATAAATTTCAAATACCTATTCCAAATGGTGAGTATACAGTTGTATTACAAGCAATTCCTCTTGAAGAGCCAACGGATGATGAATTATATAAAATACAATATGAATTCTTTTTTGAAAGTAAAGAATAAAAAATGGGTTATCCTGAGAAAAGGATAACCCATTTTTGTTATGCGTTTGTTTTTAAAAGGGAACGAGCATCTTTCGCTGCTTGCACCATATGTTCTAAAGCTGGAATAACTTCTTCTGTTCTTCTCGTTTTTAAACCACAATCAGGATTAATCCAGAAATATTTAGGATCACATACTTCTAAAGATTGTTCTACGATTTTATACATTTCATCTTTACTCGGTACACGTGGGCTATGAATATCATATACACCTAGGCCGATGCCTTTTTCATATGTTGTATGTTTTAATGTATCAATAAATTCTCCGTGACTTCTTGATGTTTCGATAGAAATTACATCTGCATCTAATGCGCGAATCGCGTCAACAATATCTTCGAAGTTACTGTAACACATATGAGTATGAATTTGTGTTTCATTTGCTACAGAAGAAGTTGCTAAAAGGAAGGATTGTACTGCCCATGTAATATAAGCATCCCAATCTTTTTCTTTTAGTGGCATTCCTTCACGAAGTGCGGGCTCATCGACTTGGATTACTCTAATTCCGGAAGATTCAAGTAGTTCAATTTCGTGACGAAGAGCTAGTGCAATTTGATACGAAACTTCTTTTCTTGGAATATCATTTCGAACGAAGGACCAATTTAAAATTGTAACAGGTCCGGTTAACATTCCTTTTACAACTTTCTCTGTTAAGCTTTGCGCATAAACTGTTTCCTTAATAGTCATGCCGTTAATAAAGGCTACATCACCATAAATAACAGGTGGTTTTACGCAGCGGGAACCGTATGATTGTACCCAACCGTTTTTAGTGAATGAGAAACCAGCAAGACGCTCACCAAAATATTCGACCATGTCAGTTCTTTCAAATTCACCATGTACAAGGACATCAAGCCCAATTTCTTCTTGGTAACGAATCCATTTTTCTGTCTCTTTTTCAATAAATTGTTCATATTGTTCATTTGAAATAACACCGTTACGCCATTCTTTTCGCGTTTGACGAACTTCAGTTGTTTGCGGGAAGCTACCAATAGTCGTTGTTGGTAATAGCGGTAACTCTAGAGCAACTTGTTGTAATTCGTATCGTTTTTCAAATGGAAGAGGACGTGAAAAATCTTCTTCTTTTAGTGCTGTTCGTGCTGCTTTGACATCTTCTCGGTTACGTGCAGCAGATGAACGAATTGTATGATGTACGTTTCGATATGTTTCCAGCTCATTACTAATGCTTTCTGTACCTTGAGTGAGAGCGGAATGAATAAGAACTAACTCTTCTAATTTTTGATTTGCAAATGCTAACGCATCAAACAGCTCAGTCGATAAGTGAGTTTCTTCTGTTTTATCGATTGGTGTATGCAATAAGCTACAAGAAGGCTGAACGATGATATCTTTCGTTTGAACTTGTTTTTGTAACGTTGTAAATAATTCAAGAACTTCATCAAGGTCAGCTCTCCAAATGTTACGGCCATCTATACAACCGACAGCTAAAGTTTTATCAGCTGGGAATCCATATTTTGAAATAGCATTTAGATTACCTTCTTTACCATGAATGAAATCTAATCCAATACCGGATACCGGGAATGTAATAATTTCTTCATAGTTTTCTTCTACGCTATCAAAATATGTTTGTAAAAGAAGAGTCGCATTTGGAACCTCTTTACGAATAGCTTCATAAATTTCTTTTGCTTGTTGAACTTCTTTTTTAGTTAAAGAAGCGAAAATCGGTTCATCAACTTGAATGGCTGGTGCACCAGCTGCATGTAGTTCTGAAAGCAGTTGTACGTAAGGTGCAACTAACTGTTTTAAAATGGTAGGAAATTGTTCTTGTGTATAGCCTTTAGCTAATTTTAAGAAAGTATATGGTCCTAAAATAACAGGCTTTCCATCTACTCCTAATTCTTGTTTTGCCTCTTCGTATAAGCGAAGTGGACGATTATCTTTTAAAGAGATTTGTAATCCCTCTTCATATTCAGGAACGATATAGTGATAGTTTGTGTTAAACCATTTTGTCATTTCGGAAGCTACGTGATCTTTAGAGCCACGCGCCATTGCGAAATATACATCAAGGTAAGATGTAAACTCAGAAAAACGTGATGGAATAAATCCTAGCATATAGGCAGTATCCAAAACGTGATCATAATATGTAAAGTCGCCAATTGGAATGAGTTCAATCCCTTTTTCTTGCTGTACTTTTACGTGTTGAAGGCGAATTTCTTTCATTGTTGTTAAAAATTGTTCTTCATCGATTTTATTGGACCAAAAAGCTTCCAATGTTTTTTTCCACTCTCGTTGTAGTCCGATACGTGGATAACCTAAGTTACTTGTTTGAATTGCCATTTTAAATTCCTCCCTAATTGAAAGTAAGCATTTCCGTTTACTAGGAAATACCTATAACAAAAAGTACAAAGACATAGAAAATAAGCCTTCCTTTTTGTTTTAACACCTCATCATCATCCGTGAATCTATCAGTGTTGTTAAAACAGGCAGGTCTCCTGACTTATGCTTCATATAATTTCTTTTACCTTCCCGTTTTCACAGTGGCACCAAAAAGAAATCTCAGCATTTACAGTGGCGGGACCGTGTTGGAGTTTCACCAAGCTTCCCTTTTAAACACGAAACAAAACTTTCGTGTACCTATTTTCCTTTTGAAAGGAATTTAACAAGCGATATGATATTGAAACAAATTTTAACATAATTTTTGGAATTTTGTCTACTGTTTTAAAATAAGAAAATTCTAAAGTTTTTATTTCTTAGTATTCTGACTTTAGTGTTCTGGAGTAACTAATAATATTACAGTATGAAAAGAGAAATTGAGCTATGAAAGAAGTAGGGATGTCTTCTTTCATAGCTCAATCTTCATCTATAGCAACTTCTGAAAGTCGGCCTGCTATAGCATCTTTAAGGAGGGTGTTTAGCCATTGTAATTCAACTGTAATATGCTCAATTACACTTTGCAAAATATATAGTTGTGCACGTGGAACCTTTCCTTTATTACAATCATATATCGTTTGCATAGTATGTAAATATTGAAGAGTATCGTTTTTCTTTTTTTCTAAAATAGGAACTAATTCGTGATCATTGCTAAAGTGAGCGAAAGATAAGGCTGAATAAATAGGTTTATATATTTGGTTTTTGGCTTCGAATTGTTTTAATAGTAAAGTGTGGAATAGTTTTTTGCCTTCTTCTGTTATATGAAAAATCGTTTTGTCAGGTCGATTTGTGTCTCTAATTACATTTGTAATATGAATTGCCCCTTGCTTTTCTAATTGCTCGAAGGCGTAATAAAGTGATCCTTTAGCATATTTAATGTAACAATCCATTTGTCGTTCTTTCATAATATGCTGCACTTCATATGGATGTTTATCTCCTTCGAGTAGCAAGCCGAGAATGACTAATTTCATGCTCATGCTGTCTCAACTCCTGTATATAAAAACTTTATCCAGTAAGATCCCCACCCAAAAATTCAGCGGAAGCAAAGAAGTTAGGTGGGGATTAACTGCCCGTAAAAGCCCGATTGGTGTGGGCTAATAATCAGTGGGGGATGAACATCCCCCCACTGATTAAAGTTTCACTTTATACATAATTATAAACGGCATATCCTTTTTCATAAAGGAATATGCCGCTTCTTTTTTATATTAACTAACTTGCTTTTGTTTTTCTTTCTTTTTAGGGCCTGTAAAGAGGCGTTCATTTCCCATAAGTAAAATACAAATAATACTTAGTACAGCCGGGATGAGTGCCCAGAAGAATGTATTCGCAATAGATGTAGCGAGAGCTTCTTTAATACCCGCTAATATTTCAGCAGGAATTTTTGCGGTAGCGCCTGGTGATAATAAGAAACTTGTGTCTCCGCCTTTTGGAGCTAATTTTGCTAGTTCAGGGGGGAATACAGAGTTTAGTTTATCTGTAAAAATATGATTTTGAATTGTACCGAAAATCGTTACACCAAGGGTCATACCGAGTGATCGGAAGAATGAGTTTGTTGATGTCGCCGAACCACGGTCCCGCATTTCCAACTTGTGAATAGAAGACATACTTAATACTGAGAATGAGAAGCCAACACCAAGCCCAGCGAGAATCATAAATAGTGTTACGAGTAAACGAGGTGTGTCCATTGTTAAAGTACTTAATAAATAAATACCAAGAACGAAGAAGACACCAGATACCATCATAATGTTACGATAGCTTGTTCGAGAAGCTAATTGTCCTCCTGTTTGACTTCCAATTACAGAACCAACCATCATTGGTGTTAAAATTAATCCAGCATTAGAGGCGGAACCTCCAAGAACGCCTTGAATGAAGATTGGAATATAAACTGTACAGATAATAAAAGCGGCACCATAGAAAAAGGCAACTCCTTGACTAGCTGCGAATAAAGGTTTTTTAAATAGATGGAACGAAATAATAGGCTCGGTTGCTTTTCGTTCTACAAAGAAGAAAATAATAAGCGTAATAACTACTGTTGTAAATAAGCCAATAATTACAGTAGAATTCCAGGCATATTCCTTACCACCAAGTTCTAATGCGAACATTAAGCAAACGATACTTATGACAAGTGTAATAGCACCAGCCCAATCAATTTTTTGTTTTCTAAATTCTAGAGACTCACTGTAGTATTTAGTAATGAAGAAAAAGGAGATAAGTCCTAATGGAATATTAATATAGAAGACCCAATGCCAACTTATATAGTCTGTAATATAAGCACCTAATAAAGGACCGAATACACTAGATGTCCCGAAAACAGCACCGAATAGTCCTGTCATCTTCCCGCGTTTTTCTGGTGGGAAGATATCGTACATAATTGTGAAGGCGATAGGCATAAGGGCACCACCACCGATCCCTTGAATAGCTCTATAAATACTTAATTGCTCAATACTTGAAGCTGTTCCGCAAAGAGCAGAACCGAATAAGAAAAGAATGAGGCCCCCAATATAAAAACGTTTCCGCCCGTACATATCAGAAAGTTTCCCGAAGATAGGCATCCCTGCCATTGTTGCTACCATATAAGCTGATGTGACCCAAACAAACTTATCAAATCCTCCTAGGTCTCCAACGATTGTTGCCATTGCGGTTGCAACGATTGTATTATCCATTGCGGCCATTAATATACCAAGCAGTAAACCAGCAACAACAAATTTTGTCTTGTTGGCTTCTTTTTTTAATGGTTGAGTTTCCAAATATAACCCTCCTTTAGAAATAAGTAAACTATATTAAGTTTTGAGTGCAGTGGATAAAAAATTTTAATGTATAGTTGATTTTAATTTCTTTTCCATAAGTGCACTGATATGCCATAAAGAATATTATAGTCAAATTTGACTATAAGGCAAACTTTTTCTTACGTCAAAATATTCTTTCGTATGAGTAGAGAACGAGTGAGCCATACTGAATATTGCTATGAAGGGAATGAAGTAAATTGTAAAAAAATTTCATAAAGAACACCTTCTGTTAATAGATGAAAAATGGTTTTTTCTTCATATTGTCGAATAGGATAAAAGGAAGAGAAATATTAAACATTGCTTGTAGCAAGCTTTAGTAATTTGGGGAATTCATTGTGTGTATGTTACATCTGAAATGAGGTGAATATATATTATGAAAATATGGGGACGAATTTCGGATACAGGAAAGTATTCAATACCGCTACAACCAGTATTGTGGATTGACGGATCGAAAAAGGAAAACGAATTTCCTCAAGTAGCCGTTACATTACAAATTGGTAGTATGTATACAGAACAGTTTTCGTATGAATTGACCTACGATGTAAACGACATACTTATTATGCGAATTGAAGTGGAAAATAAAGGGGTAGAAATGATTTCGAGAGTTGTTGTAAGTCATATGATTCGAGATTACTTTGCTTATATTCCTAATTCTTTAAAAGTTGATAAGGGGATAAGTGAGTTTTTATTCCAGCTTGTTAGATGGCGAATTGATGATTTGTTACCGAATGAGAAGGTGGAACTACGTTGTAAAATAAAAGCTAATAAAGATAAAGCTCTTAAACAAACATTCTTTCAGGCTACATATACATTTCAAGATAAAGAGATATCATATGGCCCACTGCAAACAAATGAAGTTGTTGTGCGTCAATGATAAAAAGGAACCTGTACAAAAGGTTCCTTTTTTAGTGAAGGTTGTGTTTTTTGAGTATTTTCTTTTGCTCCATTCCTTTTTTTCCTACATAGTTATTTTTGTAGCCAAAGTATAGAATAAATAAAAATGAAACAACATTAACAATAGCGTCGATTTGATCGTTTGTAATAAAGTGTATCCCGAAAGAGGTAAATAATAATTTTAATGATAATAGAAAACCAGCTAGTAAACGCATAGCATCTGATAGATTCTCTTTTTGTAGCATATAGATTACTCCTTTCTATAAAAGTTATATATTATATATATGAAATAGAGTAGAAAAGGTATACAAGCTTAAGCAGAAATGTACATTGCATATGTACATTTTTTATTTTGTAGAAAAACATTATTAATATAGAAACATATATTGGTATAAAAGGGGGAAAAGTATGAAACATAAAGGGAAAATTAGTGGATTATTGCTTGGCAATACTGTGGCAGTTACAGAATGGATTGCACTTCAGGATGTAATTGCAAAACTGGATTCACGATCATTTTATACCGTCTTTATTATTTATATATTGCAAATGATACTAGGTTATTATTTTGGACATTGGTACGATAAAAGAGCGAACGAGCGTATGGGTATGGAAGTAGGAGGAATGGCAAGCAATGATTTTGTTGTTGATTTTTTTGGGAAAGTAGCTGCTTTATCTGAAAGAGATTCTCGTAATATTACAGTGTACATTCTTTCTGTAAAAGAATGGGAAGGATTAAAAGACACGTTGCAAGAAAAAAAGTTGGGAGTGTTAGTACAAAAATTAGAGAGTACCATTGTAAAGACAATTCGGAAGGGTGATGTTGTTACAAAGTGGGATGAAAATAAGTACGTTATTGTAGCAATTGATAATGGTCATGAAACATCAACAATAACAAAACGATTAATGAAAAATATTGAAAGTGAAATAGAAGGTGATTTACTCAGTGTCACTCTTTTATTTGGAGCAGCTAGCTATCCAGTAGAAGGAAAAACGTTTGAAGAACTGTTGAGAAAGTCGCAAAATCAATTGTACCAGTATAGAAATTTGCAGGAAAATGAGTGAAGCTTTGATTTGAAGATATATGATAGGAAGATGTTTTATTTGTAACATTTTTTTGACTTTTATTACAAAAAAACGCCGCGTTTGTAATAAAAGTCTTTAAAAATATATGAAATAAGCATATAATTATGATGGTAGTGCCAATGCAATTTGCACAGTGTGTTTTATTTTAAAAGTGTAGAGGAAAGCAAGCTCTACACTTTTCCTTTTTAGGAAATGAAAAGAATATTTGTAAGTTGTTGCGAGATATCGATTGTACTGTGTAAAATGAACAAAGAGATTAATTGATAGAAAGCTAGAAAGGGAATGATAGACGTGAGAGCGGAGCGATCACCTTTTATCAGGTGAACTATTATAGTCTTATTAAGACTGAGGTGAAATTCCGTGGATATTAAAGTAATACATAGTGTGAACAGGCCTTAAAAAACACGAAGTAGTATACTTAAAGATGGATATGGAATTGCTAAATAATTCAAAAAGAATAATGTAATATCAAGTAATAATTTGTACAAACAATATTAATGATCTTCGTAAAAAAGATGCGAGTGTATAGAACAATTACATATTTTATAACTTTTTTATATTACACGATGGTCGTTTATAAGTAGGAGGAAGAGATGTTGAAATATAGTAAATTAGCAATTGTAACTACATTATCAATGATTTTATTAGCCGGTTGTTTCGGCCCGAAACCAGAAGAAGAATTATATGTAGCGTTTGAAAACGCTGCTAAACAAGAAAAAACAATGTTTGAAGATGCAAAAAAACTTGAGACTTTAGAGAAAGAAGGACAAGAATTATATAACCAGATTGTTCAAGAAGGAAAAGATAATAATCAAACTGTTAAAGAAAAACTGAATCAAGCAGTGAAAAATACAACTGAACGAGAAAAAGTGCTTACAAAAGAAAAAGAAGTTTTAAATAAAGCGCAAGAAGAAGTGAAGTCAGCTGATAAGTATGTGAAGAAAATTGAAGATAAGAAATTGAAAGATCAAGCTGATAAAGTGAAAAGCACGTATGAGAAACGCCACGATTCATTTAATAAAATGTATGACAGCTATAACAAATCTTTAAAACAAGAAAAAGAGTTATATACAATGTTACAAGATAAAGGTACTAAATTAAAAGATATTAGTGAAAAAGTAAAAGTAGTAAATCAATCTTATAAGGATATTGAGTCAGAAAAAGATAAATTTAATGAATTTACAAAGTCTTATAATACAGAAAAAGTAGCTTTTTATAAACAAGCAAATATTAAAATTAAAGAAGAGAAAAAATAAAACAGTTTGGCCTACACTTGGCCAAACTGTTTTATTTTTTTGTATAAGTACGACTATACCATGGAACAGGCTCACTTAATTTTTTTTCTTGTTTTAATGCTTCAGGACCAATATAATCTTGAAGTGTTTTTTTTGCTACTGTTAAAGATAAGGTTGTTTTCGGATTTCGATAGGAGGATTCAAGATGACCAAGATGCGGTAGAATTCGAAAATCTTCTTTCGTAGGAGGGATGTGGAAAAAATAATCGCCTAAACGTATAAGGACATCAGATTGTTGTTGGCTAAAACGTGGGTTTCTAGAAAAATGCAATCCTTCTTTAATTGCTTTTTTTTCAGCAATCAAACGTTCTAAAGCTGTCTTTTTTAACCAGTATAAATATTTAGGATTAGTAGCTGCTTTAGCATGACGATTCACAACGAAAATAGATTGAGCTAGTCGATTAATAGAATGTTGGTTTTGTAATTGAGATTGTGGTTGTGAAGGTTTCATATTGAATCTCCTTTCAATTTTTCATTATTATACCATAAATAAAATAGGTATTTATTATACGCAAAAAGTGATTGTATATATTTTCAATATTAAAGCAATATTGTTACAAAAAACAACTATTTTGTATAATAGTAATAGAATATGTTTTTGAAATTTGATAATGAAAGAGTGAGAAGTTTGAAAGAAATATTAAAACAACAGTATGCCATTATAGATATTGGATCTAATACAATGCGTTTAGTTATTTATGAAAAGCAAAATGGAGGTTTTTATAAAGAGATTGAAAATACGAAAGTTGTTGCTAGGTTAAGGAATTACTTAATTGATGGTGTATTGAATGAAGAGGGAATAGAAGTATTATTACAGACATTATTTCAATTTCAAGAAAGTACAAGATTCCATCAGTTGCATCATGTACTTTGTGTTGCAACAGCAACAATTAGACAGTCGGAGAATCAAGAGGAAATTAAAAAGCTTGTTGAAGGACAAACGGACTTTACTCTTAGAGTATTATCAGAGTATGAGGAAGCGCGTTACGGATACTTGGCGGTTATGAATTCTACATCGTTTTCAGAAGGAATAACGGTAGATATTGGTGGGGGAAGTACGGAAGTTACATACTTTAGAAATAGAGAGATTTTAGAGTACCATAGTTTTCCTTTTGGGGCACTTTCTTTAAAGCAACAATTTATTAAAGGTGATATTCCTACTAAAGATGAGTTAGAGGGAATGCAACAGTATTTAGAGTTTCAATTTCGAACGTTACCATGGTTAATCAATAAGAAATTGCCTCTTATTGCAATTGGTGGTAGTGCTAGGAACTTAGTAAAAATCCATCAAAATTTAATATGTTATCCTATAGCAGGATTACATTTATACAAGATGAAAGAAGAAGATATTGAAAGTGTAAAAGAGGAATTGGAAAAATTGTCGTTCATAGAACTTCAGAAATTGGAAGGATTAGCAAAAGATCGAGCAGATACGATTATTCCAGCGGTTGAAGTATTTCATACACTTGTTAATGTTATAGAGGCACCGGCATTTGTATTAAGTAGAAAAGGGTTAAGAGAAGGTGTTTTCTATGAAGAGTTGACAAAAGATTTGGGGATTTCATATTATCCGAACGTAGTTGAAGAAAGTTTGCATTTACTATCACATGAATACGAAATGGACATGGAATTTGTTATTCAACTTATTAAACATGGAAGATTAATTTGCAAACAACTTGAGGAAATAGGGCTTATTTCTATGACAGTAAAAGACTGGGAAGTGTTCCATCAAGCTGCGAAAGTATTTAATATAGGCAAATATATAGACGAAGAAGCGAGCCGTTTACATACGTTTTATTTATTAGCGAATAAGACAATTGATGGCATGATGCATAAAGATCGAGTAAGGCTAGCGCTTATTGCATCGTATAAATCAAAAATGTTATTTAAACAACATTTATCTCCATTTGAAGGTTGGTTTGATAAAAGCGAACAAAAAAAAATCCGCCTGTTAGGAGCTGTTTTACAATTTTCAGCTACTTTAAATGTAAGGCAACGATCGCTTATTGATACCATATCTATAACAGAAAGCGAAGAGGGATTAACGTTTAAAGTTTTATGTGAACAATCGGCATTAGCAGAAAAAGTACAAGCTGAAAAACAAAAAAAACAGTTAGAAAGAGTATTAAAAACGAATATTAATTTATTATTTGAACTAAAACATTAGGTTGTACGGATGTCTTTACGAAAAATTTACACTTTGTAATATTGTAATTTGATAAAATGAAATTAACTAAATTATAGTAAAAAAGTTTCAAGGGGAAGTGTGAAGAGAATGGAATTATTGAAGGGGAATGCAGTAAATTTAAATGATACAGCTTATTACAATAATCGAGAGTTAAGTTGGTTAGCATTTAATGAACGTGTCTTACAAGAAGCGCAAGATGCAAATAATCCACTTTTGGAAAGATTGAAATTTATTAGTATTTTTAGTTCGAATTTAGATGAATTTTTTATGGTACGTGTAGCGGGATTAAAGGATCAAGTGAGTGCTGGATTTAATCAACCAGAAAATAAAGCTGGCTTAACACCGAAAAAGCAATTAAATAAAATTGCGATAAAAGCCCATGCACTAATGACAGTACAATATGATACATTTAAAAATTATGTATTACCAGCGCTTGAGTTAGAGGGAATTGAACGTTTAACATTCAATGATTTGACGAAAGAGCAGCGAGAATTTATAGAAGAGTATTTTGACGAGCAAATTTTTCCGGTGTTAACTCCTGTAGCTATTGATGCATATCGCCCATTTCCAATGTTATTAAACAAAAGTTTGAATTTGGCTACTCTTTTATATGATGAGAAGCAAGCGGAAGAAGAAAACAGGACGAAGTTAGGGATTGTACAAGTTCCTTCATTACTTGAGCGCTTCATAATTTTACCGAGCGAAGGGCAAAAGCATAAATTTATTTTATTAGAAGACGTAATTAGTAGCTTTACTCATAAATTATTTACGGGATATACAGTATCATCTGTTACTCGTTTCCGTATTACACGCAATGCAGATTTAACGATTCATGAAGAAGGTGCGAGAGATTTATTAAAGGTAATTGAAAAAGAATTAAAAAAGCGTAAGTGGGGGGCTGCTGTACGTTTAGAAGTTGGGAAAGAACACATTGATGAAAGAGTATTAGCGTTATTATATGAGGTTCTGGAAGTAAAAGATGAAGATGTATATATAATGGATGGCCCATTAGATTTGACATGTTTGTTTTCTTTATATAAAAAACTAGCTCCTTTATATGAACATCTTGTATATCCAGCTCTTATTCCGCAACCGCCTCAAGATTTAGGTGATGAAGAAGATGTATTTGAAAAAGCAATTGAGCATGATATTTTATTACATCATCCTTTTGAATCATTTCAGCCGGTAGTTGATTTTGTCCGTGATGCGGCAGACGATCCGAATGTACTTGCGATTAAACAAACGTTATATCGTGTAAGTGGTGATTCACCGATTATTCAGGCGTTAAAGATAGCGGCTGAAAAGGGAAAACAAGTGACGGTATTAGTTGAATTAAAGGCAAGGTTTGATGAAGAAAACAATGTTCACTGGGCTAAAGAATTGGAACAGGCAGGCTGTCATGTTATTTACGGTGTCAGTCACTTGAAAACACATAGTAAAATTACGCTAGTTGTAAGGAGAAAAAACGGAAAAATCGAAAGGTTCGTACATCTGGGAACTGGGAACTATAATGATGCAACAGCGAAGTTATATACTGATTTTGGATATATTACATCAAGAAAAGATTTTGGGGTCGATGCAACCAATTTCTTTAATTATTTAAGTGGTTATACAACAAAGCCACATTTTCATCATTTATCGGTTGCTCCATTTGATATAAGAGAGCAATTTATGGATTTAATAGATGAAGAAATCCGTTATCATAGGCAATATGGAAATGGATATATTATCGCTAAGATGAATTCATTAACAGATAAACCGTTAATAAAAAAAATGTACGAAGCATCACAAGCTGGAGTAAAGGTAGAGCTCATTGTTCGAGGAACATGTTGCCTACGACCTGGTATTCCAAATGTAAGTGAAAATATTCGTGTAGTTAGTGTTGTTGGAAGATATTTAGAACATAGCCGTATTTATTATTTCCATCATAATGGGGAGGAGAAAATATATTTATCTTCAGCTGATTTGATGACGCGAAATATGGAGAAGCGAGTGGAAATATCTTTCCCGATATTAGATATTGAAATGAAGGCACGAATTAAGGCGATTTTACAGCTTACATTAGCTGATAATGTGAAAACACGTGAACAAAATAAAGATGGTGATTACTATTATGTTATTAATGGTAGTACAGAAGAAATTGATAGCCAAGTGAAGTTGTTTAAGATGGCGTATCAAAATACAGACGCTGAATAATGAAAAAAAGTAAAAACCTCTTATGTCCATAAGAGGTTTTTACTTTTTTCTACTCATATGCTCCAAAAATGGAAGGATGAGTAGAAACAATAGTTTTATTATAAGCGTGTAATGAGATGGCTCGTTGAGAGAATAATATTTGAAAGAATCGTTACTTTAACCTAGTAATAGTATGGTTGCTGACATGGTCCACCGTAACAAGGATAAGGTGCTGGCGGCGGGAAAGGTGGTGGATAAGGTGGATAAAATGGTCGAGGGCCGAAAGCTAATGCTCCGCCGAGCAATCCACCAGCAATTCCAGCTAGAAAGGGAACGCCAAAAAACGGGAAGAAGCGTGAGTCGCCTACTGGACCAATAGGTGCTGAACGGACTGGAATTGGTTGATAATATGGATACATGAACATACCTCCTTTATTGGACTCACTTTTATCATATGGTAAACGAAACATGGATGAGCGCGTACAAGAAAGGATATGTAAGAAAATAGGCGAATTATTACGAATGTTGGAGTGTGAAAATTGTGATTTCAGGTTTTGACATGAAACGAAATGGGACACGTGTTCTTCCAAGACCTCGATTGACATAGAGAGTTAAATCCTGCATCGTATAGAAGCCTTCAATATAGTCTTTGGCGAGTGATGGTGTAATAATAGCACCTAAAAAAGGAATTTGTACTTGTCCGCCATGGCTATGACCAGAAAGTTGCAAGTTGATTGGATATTTGGAAATTTGCGGCGCGATATCTGGCTCGTGAACAAGAACGATGTTATAAGTATTTTGCCGTGCATGTTGTAATGTTTTCTCTATTTTTGGTTTGCCTAGTAGTATATCATCGAGACCGAAAATAGAAATTTCACTATTATCCATTAGACGAATTCTTTTTTCACTATTTAGCAATAGTTCAAATCCTGATTCACGCATGATGTGCTCATAGTATTCAGTTCCATATCCACCGTGATCATGGTTACCATAAATAGCGAATTTACCGAAGGGGGCTTGTATATTTTTTAAAATGGATGCGACAAAAGGAGTGTCAGTATACGTTTGATAATTATCAATGAGATCTCCGGTAAAAAGGACAATATCTGGATTTACAGCATTAATTTTAGAAACAACTTGAGATAAATGTTGAAGCGAGAAATAGTATCCGAGATGTAAATCGCTGAATTGAAGAATTTTCATACCATGAAAACTTTTTGGGATGAGTTGTGATTTTAATGTGTGCTGTGTAAAAGAAATGAAATGGGGTTCTATATATTTAGCATAGTAGTATCCGATGCCACTGGTTATAAATGAATAGAGACAAGTACGCATACCAATTTTCAAAAAATTTCTTCTTGTAATGTGCGTCATAAAAATATGAGTATACCTCAATGTTTTTATTCCATTTACAGGCTACTCAAATCTCCTTTCAGTTTATTTAAAAATATATTTTACATAATAAAAAATTAGTATAGATTACGAAAAAAATGAATAAAAAGAAAGTTCTTTACATTAAAATATCAGAAAAGTTTAAAAATATAAAGATTTCTATTAAATAAAGTGATAAAATGAATGTGTATTCATTTTTTGGAGGGGATGTATGTGAAAGAAAAGGTAGTTATTATAACAGGTGGATCGAGTGGAATGGGAAAAGGAATGGCGACTCGCTTTGCAAAAGAAGGGGCACGAGTTGTTATTACAGGACGTACAAAAGAAAAACTAGAGGAAACAAAGTTGGAAATTGAACAATTTCCAGGGCAAGTATTACCTGTACAAATGGATGTAAGAAATACGGATGACATTCAGAAAATGATTGAACAGATTGATGAGAAGTTTGGTCGAATTGATGTTTTAATAAATAATGCAGCTGGAAACTTTATTTGTCCAGCAGAAGATTTATCCGTGAATGGCTGGAATTCGGTCATTAATATTGTATTAAACGGTACATTTTACTGTAGCCATGCTGTCGGAAAATATTGGATTGAAAAAGGTATAAAAGGGAATATCATTAATATGGTAGCAACATATGCATGGGATGCAGGTCCAGGAGTTATTCATTCGGCTGCAGCGAAGGCAGGAGTATTAGCGATGACGAAGACGCTCGCTGTTGAGTGGGGACGTAAATATGGAATACGAGTTAACGCTATCGCTCCAGGACCAATTGAACGTACGGGCGGTGCTGATAAATTATGGATTTCAGAAGAAATGGCTAAGCGTACGATACAAAGTGTTCCGCTTGGAAGGCTGGGTACGCCAGAAGAAATCGCTGGTCTAGCTTATTATTTATGCTCAGATGAAGCTGCGTACATAAATGGAACTTGCATGACAATGGATGGAGGACAACATTTACATCAATATCCATTTTAAAAGGGATAAAAAAATGAATGTTTGATTCATTTTTTTACGGTTAAATGTGACGGAATTGTGACATATGAAAGAAAAGTGTTTACAAGAGGTCATATATACGTTATATTTAAGACCTCTTTTTTCTTCATAGTAGAATTGCTAATTCCCCTTAGCATTTTACCCCTCTAATCCCTTCAGGAAAACTGAAGGGATTTTTTATTATTTTTCCGTAAATATCATGTTATAATTTTTGAAAAGTAAAGGGAGGGAAGCACGTTGATAGATGCATTAGATGTAATGAGTAACTTGGATAAAGTCCTTCCTTATTATCAAGCTATTTTTAGTGCTGATGAGCATACTGTAATTGGATATGAAGTAGTAGGACGTATTCAAACAGAAGAGGGCATACAAAGTTTAGCTTCTTTCTTTCACGATGATTCGATTCCAAGTGAATTTCAACTGGAAGCGGATAATATTATAGTAGAAAAAGCTTTAAATCGTTATTTAGAAAGCGATCAAAAATTATTATTATTTATACATCGGAATGCTAATGTATTAATGAATGATGATGATGAAAGCTTGCTTCAACTTTTATTGAGGTATGAAGAACAAGGTTTAAATTTAAAACAAATTGTTTTAGAGATTACAGAGCATGAATGTAAAGAAGATATAGAGCAATTTAATCATTTGCTTATGTATTATCGTACATATGGTATTCAAATTTCGATTAATAAAGTCGGAACGGGTACAAGTAATTTAGAGCGTATTAGCGTGTTAGCACCTGATATTTTAAAAGTAGATTTAACGAACTTAAGGCAAACAGCACTTTTACAATCTTATCAAGATATTTTATATTCTTTATCATTACTTGCTAGAAGAATTGGTGCAACTTTATTATATGAAGAAATAGATGCTTTTTATCAACTGCAATATGCTTGGAAGAACGGCGGAAGATATTATCAAGGTAATTATTTAAAAGAATGTTTACCTGATTTTATTGAAACGAATGTTTTGAAAGAGCGACTAGGTAATGAATGTCATCAGTTTATTCAGCATGAAAAGAAGAAGTTACAAAAAATTTATAATTTAACAGAGATGTTACGCGATCGCATTGGCGATGTTTTATCAAAACAAAAAAAGAATGAAGATATAAATGATTGGTTATTACAATTTAGTCAAAGTGTATCACAGTGTAGTTTTCGTATATTTATTTGTAATGAAGATGGTTTCCAACAATCAGGAAATGTTATGAAAAAAGATGGAGAATGGATTGTGATGCCGGATTATTATATGAAGAACTGGAGCTGGCGCCCGTATTTTCTCGAGAATATAATGAAAATGCGTTTTGAGAATAAGGCGAGGCTTTCAGATTTATATGCAGATATTGAAACGGGAGAAATGGTACGAACATTTTCTTTCCCGATTGATGATGACAACTTTTTATTTATAGATTTATCTTATGAATATTTATATGAAGAAGATGTTTTATTTTAATGCACGAAGAGATTCGTGCATTTTTTGTTTGTTTTTATCATAAATTGGTAATAGTGAAAATGGTGATGAAAATGCTGTCTATCGTTGTAAAGATTTTACGAACGAAATCTGTCCTTTCTTTGCATAATCATTGTTACAATGAATACTACAAAGACAAGTTCTTTTAAAAGGAAGGTGAAAAAATGAGGAAATATGGAATATGGCTTGTTCTATTTGTATGTGTTGCCTTTCTAGTTGGTTATAGTGTTACGACTGCTTTAGGAAAAGAGGAAGTGGAAGTCGATCGGAAAGAAGTATTTACAACGATACAAAAAGGCTATGAAACCCAGTTTTCAATTCGTGGGAAGCATTTGCCGATGAATAAGATGATAGAGACGTTATCACCGTATTTTACAGATAATTTCCTTCAAGTATTTACAGATGAAAATAGCAGAAGTGATAAACAAAGTGGTGAATATTTACTTCCGGCAAAAGAAGCACCGTTTTCTTTTAATTCAGAAACGAAAATGTCGTATGATGAAGAACATAAAAATTTATATGTATATGAGCGGACAAAAAGTGGACAATATCAAATTGTAACATTGAAAAGGGATCAAGATAAATGGAAGTTAGCAGGATATCATGAAAGTCAGGAACTTTTAACTGAAATAAAAAGGTTGCAACAATTATAAAGTGAAACTTTTAATCAGTGGGTGGGAGTTTTACTACCTACAAATAGCGGGATAAGAATAGGAATAGGTATTTACCTATTCCTATTCTATATTGAGTAGTAGTTGTAACTTTTCAATTTGAAAACCTGCAACTACTTCGCCATCAATTACGACTGTTGGAGTTGAATAAGAATCATAGTCGTATAAAAGACGATTGCGAGCAGCAGCGTCTTTTTTTACGTCAAATTCTTCATATGCAACGTTATTATGCTTCAAAAATTCTTTTACAATAACACATGGCGGACAATCGGGTTGTGTATAAACCTCAATTTTTTTCATTGTAATTCCTCCTTTTTTCTGTTTTTTATTATATTCTTCCAGTATAAAAACCGCAATAATGAAGGAGAAATATGTTCTTTCTGTTTTTTCCTTCGCATTTCGACAAATTTTTAGTTGAGTTTCTGGCCAATAACCTTTATCCTAGAGTGTGGAACATTTTTTCTGTTATGACGGATAGAATGAGTATAGCTGTAAAACCTATTGGTAGGAAGATCAGAGAAAGGAGAGATTTCATGTCTCTACTCCAAGGAATTTTAACTCGACTTGTTAGTCTACAAGAACAAGCTGAAAGCGGTGAAGTAGCACAACGCTATTTTGAAGTGAACGGTGAGCGCAAATGTAGCGTGAAATTTTTCGATAAAAGTGAAATGTATGAGTTAGAAGTGTATCAACAAGGTGAAAAACCTCAAGTATATCAATTCGATAATATCGACATGGTTGCAATTGAGATTTACGATATCATTTCTTGATACATATAAAAAAGGTACTGCCACATGGCAGTACCTTTTTTAGTTCTATTACTTTCTAGCATAATGTATAGAAGTTTTTTATTTTTCCTACAATGGTATTAAAATGAAAATTTAATCCGTGCAAGTTTGCTTATCCATGTGGATAATTAGTCCCGTCAACCGGGTGAATATGTGAAGCTAAACTTCTCACTATCGCTGGGTTTTGCAAATAGCGGGAGAAATATAACTAGGAGGTTATCGTATGGAACGTTTACCAGTTGTGATTTGTCCTAATTGTCAAAGTTCTGCTGAGATTATTCATGTATTAACGGCTCAATCTAATCAAAATGTAATTTATACGTGCCAAGTTTGTCACTTTGTAATTCGAAATATTGAAACGAATAAAGGATAGGAAGTTATAATTTTAGTTTTTGTCCCATACAATGAGAATACGAAAAGTCTGTCTAATTGAAAGGACGTGACTCTGTGGACGGTGCACATAAATTTTACAATGTTTCAGAGAGACATTTAAATTTTGATATGGTCTTTAACCGTATTTGTAGTTTCATTGAAAAGGATCCGCGAAATTTGTATCGATTATCCATTGGGACAGACTCGCAAGCGCATCAAAAGGATACGAGGTTTATTACAGCAATCCATATTCATCGTGTTGGAAAAGGTGCCTGGGGTTGTTTACACCATAGATCAGTAAAAGATAAGCCAGCGACCTTACGTGAGAAAATATATTTAGAAACGCAGTTTAGTCAAGAAATCGCATGTCTATTTACGCCTACTCATATACAAACAATATGGGAGTTATTGCATCCTTATGCTCAAGATGGGGCTGGATTCATAATGGAAATTCATTTAGACATTGGGAATGATGGCTTAACAAAAGAATTTATTTTAGATATGACAGAAAAAATTCGAGCGATGGGATTAACTGCAAAAATTAAGCCGGATGCTTATGCGGCGTTTAGCTATGCAAATCGATATACGAAATGATTTTTTTGTATGTGTACGATTGTTACAAATCTTTTAATAAAAACTGAATATTACATCTATTAAATAGGTTGAATTTTTTATATAATAAGAGTAACGATGCGAGTGTAAGGAGAGGGGTATATGCAAAGGGAAGTTGTTTTAACGAAGGAAGAAGAAAGTTTACTACTAGATATTTTATTTCAGCAAAATTACGCAAGTGAAATTTTAGCTGTGGAACTTACAGATATTGAGAATGGTTTGAAACAGACAGATGTGATGCAATATAAAAAAATCACAAGGTTATTTTACAGATTAAAAAATAAAGGGTATTAAGCGCTACCGGAATGGTAGTCTTTTTTTTGTGCGGTATGCTAAAATAGCTGTGTGATTGTATTTTTATTGAAATAAATTTAGGACAAAATAATAATATGAAAACGCTGTCATAAAATGTGAATAGAGTTGTGAACATAAGCAGGAAAAAGGGAAAATGGGGGATGTAATATGATTAGTATTCCGAAAGACGAATTTCAACAAATTCTTGTGAAGGATTTAATGATTTCATCGGAAAAAGTAGCTCATGTCCAAATTGGAAATAGTTTAGAACATGCTTTACTTGTTCTTGTAAAATCTGGATATTCAGCGATACCTGTCTTAGATCCAATGTATAAACTACATGGTTTGATTAGTACTGCCATGATATTAGATGGTATGTTAGGATTAGAACGTATTGAGTTTGAAAGGCTCGATGATATGAAAGTAGAGCAGGTGATGAAAGAAGATATACCTGTTCTTAAATTAGACGATTCATTTGCAAAAGCTTTAGAAATGACAATTGATCATCCTTTTATTTGCGCTGTTAATGAAGAAGGCTATTTTGAGGGGATTTTAACACGTCGGGCTATTTTAAAATTGTTGAATAAGAAAGTAAGGCAACATAATCGATAAAGTGAAAAAAGTGACTTCATAGAAACGAAGAAGTCACTTTTTTTCGTGCATATCACTTGTGTATGTATTATATTTAAAAAGACATAAAACATAAGGAAAGTTTGCGCTGGACAATTGTATTTTCTGAATGAAAGCATTCGGATAAATTAAGGATGAAAAGCTTATTGAAATAAGGTGTATGGAAGCTAAGGAAAGAGGGAGAAAGTTGCAAATTGATGATTTTCAAATGATGGTTGTGTTAGCTCAGGAATCAAATATGAGAAAAGCGGCGGAACGTTTATTTGTTTCCCAACCTGCGCTGAGTCAACGATTACAATCTATGGAGAAACAATGGGGAATGAAGTTTTTTATTCGCTCACAAAAAGGATTGACAATTACACCTGAAGGGGAAAAAGTTGCAAATTATGCCAAAGAAATGTTGCAAAGGGAAGAAGATATAAAAAGTGAGCTGGCTGTTTTCAGAACGGAAACTCATGGAACGTTAAAAATAGCTGTTGCATCAGTTATTGGTCAATATTGGCTCCCTCCTGTTTTGAAAAAGTTTGTGCATAAATATCCTTCTGTAAAGATATCGCTGTTTACTGGATGGAGTAGTGAAGTGCAAAAGCAGTTTTATGAAGGAGACGTGCATGTTGCTATACTGAGGGGAACACAAGAATATAAAGGTCAGAAGCAACAATTATTTGAAGATGAACTGTATTTAGTTGATAAAGAAATAAAAGATATTTCGATGTTAAAAGAAACAAATAGGCCGTTCATTCAATTTAAAAGTGACTCGACTTATTATGGACAAATACAAAATTGGTGGTATGGTTTATTTTCTAATCCGCCTAAGCGAACGATTGTAGTTGACCAAATTGAAACATGTAAACAACTTGTTTTAAATGGTATAGGTTATGCCCTTTTACCTTCTACTGTTTTAAAGGAAGTACAGGAAAATATGTATAAAACACCTGTTCAACTGACGAGAGAAACATGGTTGTTAACAAGTGACTCGGCAAGGCAGTTGAAGCAAGTACAAGCATTTTTAGAAATTATAGAAGAAATTCAAAGGGAAAAATAAGATTATTATCTTGCTACTCGCTCTTTCGTTTGGTAGAGTAACATTATAAATGGATTTAGGAGGCAACAAGAATGAAAATGATGGACGCTAACGAAATTATTTCGTTTATTCAAAAAAGTGAAAAGAAAACTCCTGTAAAGGTATACATAAAAGGGGATTTAAAAGAAGTAACATTCCCTGAAACAGTACAAGCATTTGTGAATAAAAAATCAGGTGTATTATTCGGAGAATGGTCTGAAATTAAGACAATTCTTGATGAGAATAATAAGCACATCGTTGACTACGTTGTAGAAAACGATCGTCGTAATTCTGCAATCCCAATGCTTGATTTAAAAGGTATTAAAGCTCGCATCGAGCCAGGTGCTATTATTCGTGACCATGTTGAAATTGGTGACAACGCTGTAATTATGATGAATGCAACAATTAACATTGGTGCTGTAATTGGTGAAGGTTCTATGATCGACATGAACGCAGTACTTGGTGGACGTGCAACAGTCGGTAAAAACTGTCACGTAGGTGCAGGTGCTGTACTTGCAGGTGTTATTGAGCCACCTTCTGCAAAACCAGTTATCGTTGAAGATGATGTAGTAATCGGTGCAAATGTAGTTGTTTTAGAGGGTGTTACAGTAGGTAAAGGTGCAGTTGTAGCAGCGGGAGCTGTTGTAACAGAAGATGTACCTCCATACACAGTTGTTGCAGGTACTCCAGCACGTGTAATCAAAGAAATTGATGAGAAGACAAAAGCAAAAACAGAAATTAAACAAGAGCTTCGTCAATTAAACCCAGAGAAATAAAAAGTAAAAAAAGCGTAAGAGCGTAAATGGGCTCTTACGCTTTTTATAGATAGAGGTGCAAAAATGACAGTAAGCAAATTTGTCCAAATTCGTAGAGATCTACATAGAATTCCAGAAATCGGATTTAAGGAATGGAAAACACAACAGTATATTTTAGATTATATAGGAACACTTTCTCATGAATTTGTGGAAGTGAAGACATGGAAAACGGGTGTAATCGTTAAAGTAAATGGAAAAAATCCCGAAAAAATAATAGGTTATCGTGCAGATATAGACGGTTTACCAATTACAGAGGAAACTGGATACGAGTTTGCTTCTATTCATGAAGGAATGATGCATGCATGTGGCCATGATGTACATACAACAATCGGTTTAGGCCTTCTAACGAAAGCTGTGAGCGAAAGAATAGATGATGACCTTGTATTTCTATTCCAGCCAGCAGAAGAAGGACCAGGCGGTGCTCTTCCTATGTTAGAAAGTGAAGAGTTAAAAGAATGGAAACCGAATATAATTCTTGGTCTTCATATTGCACCAGAATACGCTGTGGGGACAATTGCAACGAAAGAAGGACTGTTATTTGCCAATACTTCAGAATTATATATTGATTTAAAAGGGAAAGGTGGCCATGCTGCCTATCCGCATACTGCAAATGACATGATTGTTGCAGCGAGTCATCTTGTTACACAGCTTCAATCCGTTATTAGTCGCAATGTAAATCCTCTTGATAGTGCAGTAATTACAATCGGGAAAATTACTGGTGGTACGGTTCAAAATATTATTGCAGAAAAATCTCGTTTAGAAGGAACGATTCGAACATTATCAGTGGAATCAATGAAGCGTGTGAAAAGCAGAATTGAGTCAATTGTTGCAGGTATCGAAGCTTCTTTCCAGTGTGAGGCGATTATAGATTACGGAGCAATGTATCATCAAGTATATAACCATGAAGAGTTAACGAGAGAGTTTATGGAATTTGTACATAAACAAACTGATATGAATGTTATTACATGTACTGAGGCAATGACGGGTGAAGATTTTGGTTATATGCTTCGAGAAATCCCTGGATTTATGTTTTGGCTTGGAGTAAATTCAGAATATGGTTTACATCATGCAAAATTAAAACCAGACGAAGAAGTGATTGAAAAGGCAATTACATTTTTAAGCCAATATGTAAAGTGGAAAGGGAATAGAAAATAAAACTTCCACTTTCTTGAAGGTTCCAAAAAACTTTTTGTTCTGAGGTGTAAGTAACGCTCGTATAGATTGATTTTAGACATTTATATACAAATGGAAGAATTAAAGTTAATTGTACTGTTTTAATAATGAGCAGGGGGTTTAGCCACTGCTCATTATTAATTATTTGACTAACTTATATATGTTTACTTTTAGTATGAAAAGTGTGTAAAATCAATGTGAAACATAGAAAAAAGGGTGGGGAATTACGTGCAAATTAGCAGTGCGATTTTATGTTTCGTCTTATATGCGTATGTTATTATTGCGGCGGTTTATTTTGGGATAAGTTTTTATGCCTATCGTCTAGTAGATAATAATGAATATGACGAAACATACAAATGGGTGAAGAGATATTTATCACCTGTACTAGAAATTATGAATGGGTTTGTGCTCTTTTTATTTATTGGATTAATTGCTTTTTCAACGAGTTTAGTAGGGAATAAAACTACGTTATTTGTATTGGGTATCATTATTTTTATGTTGTTAGGAATAAGGATTGGTAATACGGTCTTTTGGAATGAAAGAAAAGTAGATGGTTGGACGGGAATGTTAATTCCGTGCATGTTAGCTGCAATCGTGACAAATATAGAGCATGAATATTATCAATTACATTTTTGGCTTATTATCGTTTTAACAATTCTTTCTGTTTTGTATATAAGCACAGTAGTACTAACGTATATTGCACATGAAAAAGGAGATGTTAAAGGCACTCGTTTCTTTAGAGGACGGGCATTATTTTGGAGTGTGCCGACGATGGTAGTTATCGCGCTTATTGCGATATTAGTAAATGGATATCAATTTTCTAATTGGCAACTATTTTTAGAAAATTGGTGGATCTTTATCTTTTCGTTTATTGCTTTTTTAGGTGCAACGCATTATTTATTCCATCAACATCATTACATATGGGCGTTGTTATTTGCATTCACACAGCTTCTATTTGCCTTTTTTGGTCAAGAAACATTATTATTCGTTTTTGAAACATTTAGTTCTTTTGGAAATATATTTGTATTTGCTATGCTACTTGTTGGTATCGCTTTTTACTTGCAACAATATTTTTATATACAAAAACAAAAATAAGAGCTAATCATAGTTTTTGTGACGCATATAAAGTGTGTTACACTGAAAATAAATAGTACTTGAAGTTATTGGAGGAATTCCCGTGGGTGAGAAAGAAAAAGAATTTGCTGTCATTGGACTTGGTCGCTTTGGTGGAAGTATTTGCCGAGAACTAGCTCAATTAGGAATGGAAGTAATGGCAATCGATTCAGATGAGGATAAAATTAATGAATTTGCAAATATAGCTTCGCATGCTGTAATTGCAGATTCAACAGATGAGATGGTATTAAAAAGCCTTGGTATTCGAAATTTTGATCACGTAGTCGTTGCTATTGGAGATAATTTAAATTCAAGTATTTTAACGACTTTGATTTTGAAAGAGTTGGGTGTAAAAAATATTACTGTAAAAGCTCAAAATGATTATCATGAAAAAGTGTTAAGTAAAATAGGTGCAGATCATATTGTGCATCCAGAACGTGATATGGGAAAAAGGATTGCTAATAATATTGCATCAAGCAATGTGCTAGACTACCTTGAGCTTTCAGATGAGCATAGTATTGTAGAGATTATTGCGAATAAAAAAATTGATGGGCACTCTTTAATTGAATTAGATATTCGTGCGAAGTTTGGATTGAATATTGTAGCAATTAAACGAGGCAAAGAAGTTATCGTATCCCCTCGAGCTACGGAGAATATTCAAGCAGGAGATATATTAATTGTCATTGGTCATGACGATGAAGTGGATCGATTTAAACACTTTTTAAGATAAGAGAAAAGAAAAGGACAATGCCTTCATGGCATTGTCCTTTTTTTTATATTTCCATAATGATTGGTAAAATCATTGGACGGCGTTTCGTTTTCTCATATAGGAATGGAGCTAATGTGTCTGTAATTTCATTTTTAATTTCAGACCATTGTGTTGTTTTACGCTCCATTACTTTTTCTAAATGAGTTGTAATTAATGTTTGTGCATCATTGATTAAATCGCTACTTTCACGCATGTAAACGAAACCGCGTGAGATGATATCAGGTCCTGCTGCAACTTTAAATTCTTTCATATCAATGCTTACAACTACAATTACAAGTCCTTCTTCAGAAAGGATACGACGATCGCGTAATACGATATTGCCAATATCTCCAATACCGTTTCCATCAATGTAGACCGAACCAGATGGGATTTTTCCAGCTACGCTAGCTTCATCCGAACGTAAAGCAAGAACATCGCCATTATCCATAATGAAGCAATTTTCTTCAGGGATGCCACAATCATTTGCTATGTTCATGTGCATACGCTGCATACGATATTCACCATGAATTGGCATGAAGTACTTCGGTTTAATTAGACGTAACATTAATTTTTGTTCTTCTTGTCCACCGTGTCCACTTGTATGGATATTTGAAAGTTTCCCATGAATTACATCAGCGCCAGCGCGGTACAACATGTTAATTGTACGACTTACGCTAATTGTATTTCCTGGAATTGGTGAAGAAGAGAAAACAACTGTATCTCCAGGAATAATTTGAATTTGGCGGTGTGTACCGTTTGCAATACGTGAAAGTGCTGCCATCGGTTCACCTTGACTACCTGTACATAAAATAACAACTTTATTAGCTGGTAAGCGGTTTAGTTGAGATGCATCTATGAATGTATCTTTCGGGCAACGAATATAACCAAGGTTTTGTCCAATTTCAATCGCTGCTTCCATACTTCGACCAAACACAGCTACTTTACGGTTGTTTTCAACAGCAGCTTCAACAACTTGTTGTAAGCGGTGAATATTTGATGCAAAGGTTGCGAATATAATCCGTCCTTCTACTTTACGGAAAATGTCTTGAATGCTATCACCAACGCGACGCTCAGACATAGTAAAGTTTGGAACTTCACTGTTCGTACTATCAGATAATAGACATAGTACGCCATCTTTACCGATTTCAGCCATTTTTGTTAAATCAGCTGGTTCACCAACTGGTGTGAAGTCAAATTTGAAGTCACCTGTATGAACAACTTGACCTTGAGGTGTTTTCACAACAACGCCGTACGAATCTGGAATACTGTGAGTTGTACGGAAGAAGGATACAGACGTTTTTTTGAATTTAATAACGTCATCTTCTTGAATCTCGTAAAGTTTTGCTTTACGAAGTAAGCCGTGTTCTTCTAATTTGTTTTTGATGAGTGCAATTGCTAATTTTCCGCCGTAAATTGGAATGTTCACTTGACGTAATAGGTAAGGGATTCCGCCGATATGATCTTCGTGACCATGTGTAATGAATAACCCTTTAATTTTATCTTCGTTTCGCACAAAATAAGTGTAGTCTGGTATTACATAATCGATTCCGAGAAGTTCGTCCTCTGGAAATTTAATTCCAGCATCAATTATAATAATTTCATCTTGAAATTGAACAGCGTATGTATTTTTACCGATTTCACCAAGCCCACCGAGAGCAAATACAGCAACTTGGTCGTTTTTTAGAAATTTCATATCGCTATACGATTTCCGCTAATGTTAAATCAGCGTTTTCTTTTTCATATTCAAGATGAGCGCCAGTAACAGACTGAACAAACTCGATATTATATGCGAACTTATTTAATTTTGTACGAACATCCTTTTCAGACGTAGCCTCTAAATATAAAACTTTTGTATTTTCACGTACTGGAACCTCAGTTAATTTTTCTTGATAAAATACTTTAAAAATCATTTGGAAAACCTCTCCTTGTCTATGTTTTGCATTATCTGTTACTTATTATAAAGCAAACAGTCACGATTTTCATGTTTTTTCGAATGAGAATGAAGAAAAAGCCCGAAATGGGCACAATTTAAGCGACTGTCTTTTTACGGACTAGACCATTTAAATAACGCTTGAGCTTTTTCTTCAGCTTCTTCAGCATGATTACTCCTTCCTTTCCTTATTTTAAACATGCCTATTACTAGTGAAAACTCTATCTCTGATATAAGAGATAGGACAAAAGTGAATGGTGAATCTTGTCCTTTCCCATACAGTGAAAGTTATTCTATAGTAACGATCAGTAGCCGTTAGTTATAGGTATAGTATGAGGAAGAATGGAAAAGAAAATTCATCCGAACAAGTATCTACATGTTTTACTAATATATATATGCAAAGTTTACAAATAAGGTCAGAAAGGGAACGCTTTCTTCACAGATGTTTAATATGTTATACTTTTTTTTAGAATTTGAAAAGTGATATTCAAAATAGGAATATAGAGTCTCAGAAAGGATTTTGACAAATGAATGATAAAATTGTCTTTTTTGATATTGATGGAACATTATTAGATCATGATAAAAAAATTCCGCAATCTACACGAGATGCAGTAAAACAGTTACAAGAAAAAGGTGTACATGTAGCAATTGCGACAGGGCGCGCGCCATTTATGTTCGAAGATATTCGTAAGGAACTTGATATACATAATTATGTTAGTTTTAATGGACAATATGTTGTCTTTGAAGATGAGGTAATATTTAATAATCCGTTACATCCAGATGCTTTACATAAGTTTACTCAGTTTGCAAAACAAGAAGGATATCCACTTGTATATCTTGACCATCAAGATATGAGAGCATCAGTGGAATATCATGATTATGTGAAAGAAGGCTTTGGAAGCTTAAACTTTGAGCATCCAGCATATGAGCCTAATTTTTATGAGGAACGTAATATTTATCAAACACTACTTTTTTGTGAAGTAAATGAAGAGGAAAAGTTTATTAATCATTATCCAGATTTCCATTTTATTCGTTGGCATGCATATTCAATGGATATCATTCCGAATGGTGGTTCTAAGGCAAAAGGAATTGAGAAATACATTGAAAAGTTAGGTTTTAATCGTGATCAAGTGTATGCATTTGGAGATGGCTTAAATGATTTAGAAATGATCGAAGCCGTTGGCACAGGTATTGTGATGGGAAATGGCCATGAAGACTTGAAAAAACTTGCAAATCATGTGACAAAGGATGTTAATGAAGACGGTATATATCATGGACTAAAGTGGGCTGGATTGCTATAAGTGAATATGGAACCCATTTCATAATAAAAAGGCGGAAGATTAACTTCCGCCTTTTTATTATTATCGCTCTAGAGGTTTGGAATCATCAGGAGCGGCAAAAGGATTTTCTTTATTGATATGGTCATAGAACATAACGCCATTTAAATGATCAATCTCGTGTTGGAATACGATTGCTGGTAAACCTTTTAAACGTAATTTTACTTCTTCTCCGTTAATAGAAGTTGCTTTTACTGTAATTCTTGTATAACGAGGAACATAACCAGGTACTTCGCGGTCTACAGATAGACAGCCTTCACCACCCTGTAAATATGTACGTTCAACAGAATGGCTAATGATTTTTGGATTGAATAATGCATGGCTATATAATGTACCATCCGCATCGGTTACATGAACTGCAATCATTTTTTTTGAAACACCGATTTGCGGAGCCGCTAATCCGATTCCAGGGCGTAAACTATATTTTTCAGCCATTTCAGGATCTTGGCTATTTATTACGAATTCAATCATTTCTTTTAAGGTAGTTGTATCTTCTTCGCTTGCCGGTAAGGACACCTCTTCTGCAACGTTGCGCAAAATAGGATCTCCTTCGCGAATAACATCTTTCATTGTAAGCATATGTAATCTCTCCTTTCCTCTTTAGTCTACCAAAGGAGATGGAAAAAGTCATCGGCAAGAAAGGGAAGGCATTTTGGAAATCGTTCTATTATAGAGTAGTTATGTATGTGATAAAAAGAAAAAGACGGCAAAGCCGTCTTTTTCTTTCCATAGTTGTTTCGTTTTACAATTAGCGAATGCAAGCAGCACCAACGATAATTAAAAGAATAAACAACACAACGATTAAGGCGAAGCCGCGTCCAGACCCGCCACAAGAACCGCCATAACCGTAGGAAGGATATGAACAAGTTGGATAGCAATATGAGTATCCGTACATGAGATGACCTCCTTTATCATTTCCCGCTAATACTGCGGTTACTATAATGTATGGAAGAGAGGGTAGAAATGTATAGGTATTTACCTAAAAAAGGAAGAGTAGTTTGTATATTTTTGTTACGAAGAGAGAAAAACTAAAGAGAATTAAATCGTTTACATATTATTCTAAGAGAAAAAATAAGTGAAAAAGGGAATAATATAACAGTAGGTCAATGCTTACTAATACAGATGTAAAAAATAAAAACACGTTTGTGTAGTAGAAACCTGCATATTATTTATAAAAAAACGTATTCAAAGTAATTGACATCGTAATTAGAATAGTTGTAAACTAAAAAACGTGATCAAGATTGTATTAATATGTTTCTGAAAAAACATTAGTACAGATTGTTAGGTACACAAAATTATTCTCAACCGACATACAAACATGTTGGTTTACATCGTTGCGCTTTTTAAACTGGAAAATAGCCAGTGAAAGCGTTTCAGAATATGGTTCAAGAGAGGAAGAGGTGAACGGAATGGGTACTAAAACAAAAAAGACCCTATTTAATGTTGATGAGCAAATGAAAGCTATCGCAGCTCAATTTGAAACATTACAAATTTTAAATGAAAACGGTGAAGTTGTGAATGAAGCAGCTATGCCTGAATTATCTGATGATCAATTAAAAGAATTAATGCGTCGTATGGTGTATACTCGCGTATTAGATCAACGTTCTATTTCTTTAAACCGTCAAGGACGTTTAGGTTTCTACGCACCTACAGCTGGACAAGAAGCTTCTCAATTAGCAAGTCATTTCGCACTTGAAGCAGAAGACTTCATCTTACCAGGATACCGTGATGTACCACAATTAGTATGGCACGGATTACCATTATACCAAGCATTCTTATTCTCTCGTGGACACTTCATGGGTAACCAAATGCCTGAGAATGTAAATGCATTAGCTCCACAGATCATTATCGGTGCGCAAATCATCCAAACTGCTGGTGTTGCGTTAGGTATGAAACTACGTGGTAAAAAATCTGTTGCAATTACTTACACTGGTGACGGTGGTGCTTCACAAGGTGACTTCTACGAAGGTATGAACTTTGCAGGTGCATTCAAAGCTCCAGCAATCTTCGTTGTTCAAAACAACCGTTATGCAATCTCTACTCCAGTAGAAAAGCAATCTGCAGCTAAAACTGTAGCACAAAAAGCAGTAGCAGCAGGTATTTACGGAATTCAAGTAGACGGTATGGATCCATTAGCTGTATACGCAGCAACTGCTTTCGCTCGTGAGCGCGCAGTAAATGGCGAAGGCCCTACTTTAATCGAGACTTTAACATTCCGTTACGGTCCACATACAATGGCTGGTGATGACCCAACTCGTTACCGTACAAAAGATATCGAAAACGAATGGGAACAAAAAGACCCAATCGTACGCTTCCGTAAGTTCTTAGAAGCTAAAGGCCTATGGTCTCAAGAAGTTGAAGAGACAGTAATCGAAGAAGCAAAAGAAGATATCAAACAAGCAATTGCTAAGGCTGACCAAGCTCCAAAACAAAAAGTAACTGATTTAATGGAAATCATGTACGAAAAAATGCCTTACAACTTAGCTGAACAATATGAAATCTACAAAGAAAAGGAGTCGAAGTAAGCCATGGCTCAAATGACAATGATTCAAGCAATCACTGATGCTTTACGCGTTGAAATGAAAAATGACCCTAACGTACTTGTATTTGGTGAAGACGTTGGTGTAAACGGCGGTGTATTCCGTGCTACTGAAGGTTTACAAGCTGAATTTGGTGAAGATCGTGTAATGGATACTCCACTTGCAGAGTCTGGTATTGGTGGACTTGCAGTTGGTCTTGCACTTGAAGGATTCCGTCCAGTTCCAGAAATCCAATTCTTCGGTTTCGTTTATGAAGTAATGGATTCAATTTCTGGTCAATTAGCTCGTATGCGTTACCGTTCTGGTGGACGTTGGACTGCTCCAGTAACAGTTCGTTCTCCATTCGGTGGTGGTGTTCATACTCCTGAACTTCATGCTGATAGCTTAGAAGGATTAGTGGCTCAACAACCTGGTCTAAAAGTTGTTATTCCATCTACTCCATACGATGCTAAAGGTCTTTTAATCTCTGCGATTCGTGACAACGATCCAGTTATCTACTTAGAGCATATGAAATTGTACCGTTCATTCCGTCAAGAGGTACCAGAAGGTGATTACACAATTGATTTAGGTAAAGCTGATATCAAACGTGAAGGTACAGATGTATCTGTTATCGCTTACGGTGCTATGGTTCACGCTGCATTAAAAGCTGCTGAAGAACTTGAAAAAGAAGGTATCTCTTTAGAGGTTGTTGACTTACGTACAGTTCAACCATTAGATATCGAAACAATCATCGCTTCTGTTGAAAAAACAGGTCGCGTAGTTGTAGTTCAAGAAGCTCAAAAACAAGCTGGTATTGCAGCTAACGTTGTAGCGGAAATTAACGACCGTGCAATCTTAAACTTAGAAGCTCCAGTTGTACGTGTTGCAGCTGCTGATACAGTATTCCCATTCTCTCAAGCAGAGAGCGTATGGTTACCAAACCACAAAGATATTGTTGAAGCTGTAAACAAAGTAATGAACTTCTAATTTTTAGCTTTTCATGTGCAAAAGAAATCAGCACATGCTGGTTTCTTTTGTACATATTCCATAATAATGAAATGAATCAGGGGGCTGAATTCCGTGGCATTTGAATTTAAACTACCAGATATCGGTGAAGGTATCCACGAAGGTGAAATCGTAAAATGGTTTATTAAACCAGGCGATGAAGTAAACGAAGACGATGTACTTCTTGAAGTACAAAATGATAAAGCAGTAGTAGAAATCCCTTCTCCTGTTAAAGGTAAAGTACTTGAAGTACTTGTAGAAGAAGGAACAGTTGCAATCGTAGGAGATACATTAATTAAATTTGATGCTCCTGGATACGAAAACCTTAAATTTAAAGGTGACGATCATGATGAAGCTCCAAAAGCTGAAGAAGCAGCAGTAGAAGCTCCAGCAGCGGAAGCTACTCCAGCAGCAACTGCAGAAGTAGTAAATGAGCGCGTAATCGCTATGCCATCTGTTCGTAAATACGCTCGTGAAAAAGGTGTAGACATTCATAAAGTAGCTGGTACTGGTAAGAATGGCCGTATCGTAAAAGCTGACATCGATGCATTTGCAAATGGTGGACAAACTGTAGCAGCAACTGAGGCTCCAGCAGCAGTAGAAGCTACTCCAGCAGCAGCGAAAGAAGAAGCACCAAAAGCACAACCAATCCCAGCTGGTGAATATCCAGAAACTCGTGAGAAAATGAGTGGTATCCGTAAAGCGATTGCGAAAGCAATGGTTAACTCTAAACACACAGCTCCTCACGTAACATTAATGGACGAAGTAGATGTAACAGAACTTGTTGCTCACCGTAAGAAGTTCAAAGCAGTAGCAGCTGACAAAGGTATTAAATTAACTTACCTTCCGTACGTTGTTAAAGCTTTAACATCTGCATTACGTGAATACCCAATGTTAAACACTTCTTTAGACGATGCATCTCAAGAAGTAGTTCATAAACATTACTTCAATATCGGTATCGCAGCTGATACAGACAAAGGTCTATTAGTACCAGTTGTTAAAGATACAGATCGTAAGTCTATCTTCACAATCTCTAACGAGATCAATGATCTTGCTGGTAAAGCACGTGAAGGTCGTCTAGCTCCAGCTGAAATGAAAGGTGCTTCTTGCACAATTACAAACATTGGTTCTGCAGGTGGACAATGGTTCACTCCAGTTATCAACCACCCAGAAGTAGCAATCCTTGGTATCGGCCGTATCGCTGAAAAACCAGTTGTGAAAAACGGTGAGATCGTTGCAGCTCCAGTATTAGCATTATCTCTAAGCTTTGACCATCGTTTAATTGACGGTGCAACTGCTCAAAAAGCGTTAAACCAAATTAAACGTCTATTGAATGACCCACAATTATTAGTAATGGAGGCGTAATAACAATGGTAGTAGGAGATTTCCCAATTGAATTAGATACAGTCGTTGTTGGTGCAGGTCCTGGTGGATACGTTGCGGCAATTCGTGCAGCACAATTAGGTCAAAAGGTAGCAATCATTGAAAAAGCTAACCTTGGTGGCGTATGCTTAAACGTTGGATGTATTCCTTCAAAAGCGTTAATCAATGCAGGTCATCGTTATGAGAATGCAATGCATTCTGATGACATGGGTATTACTGCAGAAAACGTAAAAGTTGACTTTACAAAAGTTCAAGAATGGAAAAACGGCGTAGTTAAGAAATTAACTGGCGGTGTTGAAGGCCTTCTTAAAGGTAACAAAGTTGAAATCATTCGCGGTGAAGCTTACTTCGTAGATGCTAATACATTACGCGTTATGACTGAAGATGCAGCTCAAACTTATACGTTTAAAAATGCTGTTCTTGCAACTGGTTCTACACCAATCGAAATTCCAGGATTCAAATACTCTAAACGTGTTATCAACTCTACAGGTGCTTTAAGCTTACCTGAAATTCCTAAAAAACTTGTTGTAATCGGCGGCGGTTACATCGGTATGGAATTAGGTACTGCATATGCTAACTTCGGTACAGAAGTTACTGTAGTAGAAGCTGGCGACGAAATCTTAGCTGGTTTCGAAAAAGCTATGAGCTCTGTTGTTAAACGCGCTCTACAGAAAAAAGGTAACGTAAATATCCATACAAAAGCTATGGCTAAAGGCGTTGAAGAGACAGAAACTGGCGTAAAAGTTAGCTTTGAGGTTAAAGGTGAAATCCAAACTGTAGAAGCAGATTACGTATTAGTAACTGTAGGTCGTCGTCCAAACACTCAAGAAATCGGTCTTGAGCAAGTTGGAGTTAAAATGACTGACCGCGGCATCATCGAAATCGATGAGCAATGTCGTACAAATGTACCAAACATCTATGCAATCGGTGATATCGTTCCTGGACCACCATTAGCTCACAAAGCTTCTTACGAAGGTAAAGTAGCTGTAGAAGCAATTAGTGGCCATGCATCAGCTATCGATTACATCGGAATTCCTGCAGTATGCTTCACTGATCCAGAATTAGCATCTGTTGGTTACACTAAAAAACAAGCTGAAGAAGCTGGAATGACTGTAACTGTATCTAAGTTCCCATTCGCTGCTAACGGTCGTGCATTATCATTAAACAGCACTGACGGTTTCTTACAACTTGTAACACGTAAAGAAGATGGTCTTCTTGTAGGTGCTCAAGTTGCAGGTGCAGGTGCTTCTGATATTATCTCTGAGATTGGTTTAGCTATCGAAGCTGGAATGACAGCTGAAGATATCGCTCAAACAATCCATGCTCACCCAACATTAGGTGAAATCACAATGGAAGCAGCTGAAGTTGCTCTTGGAATGCCAATTCACATTGTAAAATAATTTAAGTAATGTAAATAGCCCTTCTCTTATTGTAAGAGAGGGGCTATTTTTATTTTCATCAAATGACTTGCAAGGTCTTTAAACGTACTTGTCGAATGAATGTATAATACTTTAACAAATGATTCCGGCTTAACTTACTTCAAAGGTAATATATATCATCCTATAATATGTAATTGATTCAAACGTAACCCCATATATTAATAAAATAGAGCATGTCAAAGGAGAAGGTTCCATGAAAATATTACATGTTATATTTTATCATTTACTACTATGGAGTGGCTTTTCCACTGTATTAACATTATCGAATGGTGATAAGTTTCATTATAAAGTTATTCTTTTTTTCGTATTTCTATATTTAGCCTATGTAATAGCATATTTTGTATTGCACGTAAGAAAGCAAGCTTTATTTCTTACATGTTCGAATTGTATATTATTTTTAATCATATTATCTATTTTTTAAATTAGCGTTTATAAAAATACATTGTTCTTCCATTAAATAATTGTAACTCTCCTTCTAATTTCTTCGCTAAAAAACGGCAAAATTCATTTGCTTTCCCTTTGTCACCAAATGTTGCATTAGGTGGTAAAGAAACTTGGATGAAAGATTGTTCATTTTCTATACCAACACCAATATAAATTGAGTCATACCGGTCGTGATTGGATTGAAGTTTTAATGTTGTTGTAGATGTATCTAAAATTTCATAAGGAAAAGCGGTATTTGTATACGTGTAATTAATTTGGGCACCAGTTTTAGAAGTAACTGTTTTATAATAATGAAAAAGTTGTTTTATATCATCTATTGAAACTGATTGTTGGTTGGATTTCGGTACAAGCGTAATAAAGGCGTGTTGCATATAAGTTCCCCCTAACTTAGTAGAATACTATCATTCTACATCCTACTGAATTTTTTGACAATTAAAAGGAGTATTACATGTTTTGTTTAATATACTATTAATGAAACGTGATGTAGAAAGGTGGAAACCAATGTTTGAAAAATTGTATGATGAGCATGAAAGTGTGAAGGTACGATTTTTAGGGTTTATGACACATGATACACGTTATGATTTTGGTGTTATTTATACAAATATGTTTTTTGGAAAGCCGCTCATTGTTTGTATGCAAACAGGAAGGTCTACTTTACTCGGACGAGATGATGTAGAGAATGTTCAATATATACAGGAGATTTTTAAATTAGGATCAGAAGAGGAAGCAAAGGAGTTAGCTCAGTTTTTCAAATTTCTAGTTCCGTCAACTTCTTTACATGCGGAATATGAAGAATAATTAATGTGAAACAGTCGTACTTATAAATATGGCTGTTTTTTATTTGAATATCGCATACTAATTTAAATTTAAAATATTTAATGTGTTATACTAAAAACCTATTGACGTAAAAAGTATAACATATTAAAATAAAGACAGAAAGTTAAGCGGTTACAAAAAGTTTTTGGGATTATAAACTTAGGGGGAAATGAAAAATGGGAACAATCGTATGTCAAGATTGTGAAGGTACAATTGCACACTTCGAAGATGAGAAAGTAACGGTACTTTACGGGAAATGTGGATCTTGCGGATGTGATCACACAGAGCATACAAAAGCCCAATAATTGATAGGAAATGGACAGCTAAAAGTTTTTAGGACCATAAACTTAGGGGGAAATGAAAAATGGGAACAATCGTATGCCAAGTATGTGAAGGAACAATCGGACATTTTGAAGATGAGAAAACGACGGTACTTTACGGAAAATGCGGAACAAATTGTGACTGTGCTAGAAAAGATAATGCGAAAGCTTAATGATAAATAAATAGATAGATTACTATTGAAACTCAGGGGGAAATGAAAATGGGAACAATCGTATGCCAAGTATGTGAAGGAACAATTGGACATTTTGAAGATGAAAAATCAACAGTACTATACGGGAAATGTGGATCTCATTGCGAATGTGACCATAAAGAACATACAAAAGCTTAATAATAAGAAAAAGCGCCTACATGTGTAGGCGCTTTTTTAATAAATTGTAGTTGTATGACCAACTGTTGCAACGATTGCATCATCCCTAATCGGAATAAAGCTTATGGAGGTCTGTGGTGTACTAGAAGAAGCGTATTGGCTCATTATACGACTATCGATACGGGTAATAGTATCGGTCAAGAAAGCTGAAATAAAAGCGTAAGGGACTCGTCGTTCATTTAATGAATAAATAATTTCTTCTTTTGTTTTTACACCTACGCCATGCCCGTAAAAAAAGAAATTTCCTAAATAGATTGTATTTTCTCCTTGCCATTCAATCGTAGCTGGATTTACTTGTGGGTTTTTAAAGTAAACGAGGTCACCTGGAACAAGATCGCCACCGTTTTTTGTTATAAGCCTTAGATCTTGGTCGTAGTCCCATGTATAAAGTAAAAGGTTTGCAAATAGACGATTGAAAGTTTCTTCCTCATACAATGATAGTAAAGCTTTATAAAAAATAATGATCATAGCGGTTGCGCATTCAGTTCCATATAGTTTTCCGTTTTTGAAAATATCCTGTATGGCAATAGAAGGTGGTATGTTTGGAAGAAGCTCGAATCCCCCAAGAGACGTTCTTTTCCAATACTGGGGGTTGCAAAAGGATTGTTGAAATGTACGAAACTGAAATCCACTTTGAAAAAGCTCTAGTGCAGAGATAATAATATTAACTCGTAAATTGAGATCAAAGCTGAGTTCATCAGCTGTTCGGAAGGAATAAACTTCTTGATTTCCTGCCATTATTGATAAAATTTGTTGTTTCTCTGCTGCAAATGGCTCATATTCATTTGTAATATAAGGATGTACAATAGAACGGCCTATTACAATCATAATAGTATCCCCACCTATACGTTACATTCTTAAGTATCGTATGAAGAAAAGGAAAAAAGGTGAAAAAAAGCCTATCAACTGATAGGCTTGTACTCTTTAATAACACGTAATGTTTGTAATGTCATATCTTCAGGACCTTGTACAGGTAAACCTGCTTCTAAGTTTTTACGAATATACTCTAAGTTTTCTTGTGTAATAATTTCCCCCGGAGTAAAGATTGGAATCCCTGGCGGATAAACCATAACAAAATCAGCTATAATACGACCCGCTGCATTTTCAAATGGAATGACTTCTGTTTCCGAATAAAAAGCATCTCGAGGAGAAAGTGCTAGCACTGGAATTTCTGGAATCTCTACTTGTACTTGAACACCTTTATCTGCCCTATTTCTAAATGTTGCTGCTAAATCTTGTAATGCTGCAATAAGTGTATTTGTATCACTTTCTGTATCTCCCAAAGTGATAAGACATAGTATGTTGTATAGATCTGAGAGTTCTACTTCAATGTTATATTGCTCTCTAAGCCATACTTCAGCTTGGTGGCCGGTAATACCTAAATCTTTTACAGATACAATTATCTTTGTAGGATCATAGTTAAAGGTAGCATCTGTACCTAACATTTCTTTTCCAGGACAGTAAAGATGCTCAATAGAATTTATAGCATCACGAACATGCTCAGCTAATTGTATTGTTTGTTCTATGAGTGCTGTTCCTTCTGTAGCAAGACGTTTTCTCGCAACATCAAGGGATGCTAACAAGATGTAAGAAGTTGATGTAGTTGTAAGCATGCTAATAATAGATTGGACATGCTTTACATTCACTAAGCCTTCTTTCACATTAAGAATAGAACTTTGAGTTAAAGAGCCTCCTAATTTGTGAACACTTGTTGCTGCCATATCCGCACCAGCTTGCATCGCTGACATAGGTAATTCATCGTGAAAATGAATATGAACACCATGAGCTTCGTCGACTAGTACAGGGATGTCATAAGAATGTGCTAATTGTACAATCTGTTCTAAGTCTGCAGCAAACCCAAAGTACGTTGGGTTAATAACAAGTAAGCCCTTTGCATCTGAGTGCTCTTCAAGTGCTTTTTTGACAGATTGAATTGTGATTCCATGAGAAATACCGAGCTTCGGATCGATTTCAGGATGCATGAAAATCGGTTTTGCACCTGAGAAAATAATAGCTGACATTACTGATTTATGCACGTTTCGTGGTACTAGGATTTTGTCACCAGGACCGCAAACGCTCATCACCATTGTCATAATAGCGCCACTTGTACCTTGAATAGAAAAGAAAGTATGATCTGCACCGAATGCGGCTGCTGCTAAATCTTGTGCTTCTTTAATCATACCTTTTGGATGATGTAAATCATCGAGTGGCGCAATATTAATTAAATCAATTGCTAATGCATTATGCCCAATAAATTCGCGAAATGTAGGATCCATGCCCTGTCCTTTTTTATGACCAGGAATATGGAATTGAATTGGATTTCGCTTACTGTGCTCAACTAAAGCGGTAAACAATGGTGTTTCGTATTGGGACAATCTATACACCCCTTCTTCTTCATAATATTTAGTGTAATTTGTTTTATATAATCCTGCTCTAAAAAAGTGTAGCCCTTTTTAGAATAAGGCTTGTTTTTCTGCCATTCAAAAAATCGTTTTTGAGATGGTAGCTTCACTTTATTTTCTATAAAACAAAAGCATTATATCACCAATAATTATAGATGTATAGAAAAAAATCTTTTTAAGGTGAGTATGTTTAATAGTTAGCCTCAACTAATGAATAGAGGAAGACAATTCCATTAAAATGAATAAATAGTGTATAATGCAGAGTGGCTATAATGAAGAATAAAATATTCTCTTTAAGATAGCATAATGAAACAAGAAGAAATGATAAATGAGGTGCGAAATGGAATATCAATATCCGTTAGATTATGATTGGTCAAATGAGGAAATGGTTACAATGGTGAAGTTTTATGAAGCGATTGAGAAAGCTTATGAAAAAGGAATTATAAGAGAAGAGTTAATGGGTTTATATCGTCGTTTTAAAGAGATTGTTCCATCGAAAGCAGAAGAAAAGAAAATTGATAAAGAATTTCAAGAAGTAAGTGGATACTCTATATATCGTGCTATTCAAAGGGCAAAAGAAGTCGAAGAACAAAAGCTTGTAAAAATGTAAAAAATATTTTGAAAAATAAAAACTGAAGTGATATAATGTGATAACAACTAAAAACGGACAATATAAATTGTCCGTTTTCTACTATCGATTACAAAGTGCATATAAAGGAAGGAGTGATTGCATCGTAGATTCAATCTTAGCAAGGAATTGTTCGTTGGTCATTGCTGAAAACTCCTCTGGTGATATATGAATACCAACTAATAATTCTGCTTTTTTTACAGTAGCTAATCGTTCAATCATCTTTTGTAAGTCTTCGGTTTCAAGTGTTTTATGTAATTTCACACTTGGTTTAGTATGGTCAATGGACCAAACGAAGTCATTTGGAATATTTGTTTTTAAATCATTTAAATGTTCTAAGAAGGCATGAGCCGTCTCAACTTTTTGTGGACACTCATAGATTAAACCAAAGTATATGAAGGCATGAGTACCCCATAAGCCGATTTGGAAATGCGGTAGCATTTTATATCCTCGTTTATTTGTTGAAAAAGCAACCCAAGTATCGTTTGGTGGATTGACTTTGCGGCGTGCGTGTTTTGCAACATGATAAAAAAAGTTCTCATCAGTTTGTTTGGATAAGTATTCTGCAAATTGTTCCCCTAAAGCTTCTAGCTTAGGATGAATGTTCGTTTTAATTGCACTCATTCGTTCTTCGAGACCATCAACTGTAAAGACATCAAAATCAGTTGACTTGAATGTTTGTATTGTCATGATTGTTCCTCCAACTCCTATTTTGCTTTTATTTTAGCATAGCTTGTACTATTCATAAAAAAAACAGCACAAAAAAATTTAAATAAAAAAATATAATTTTGTTGCATAGATGATTTATCCAACATAGTATAGTATAAAACAAAAAATCAGAAAATTGAATTAATTCTAGTCCGAGGGCAGACGAATATTGGGAGGAGGCAAATAATATGAGACAGGTGATTAATGCGTTAAAGAGAACAGATGCTGAAAAGAGAATACCGGTGCTACGTTTGGAGCTAGATTATGAATTAGCAACTTTATATGATGCGATGATGGAAGATGATAACCAGAAAAAAGAAGAGTGTGTACAAAAGTTAGAAGTGTTAAGACTTGAAATGATTCGTTTAGAAGCGTAATAATAGTATATGTATAAAAAATTAGTTGGTGCGAACCTTATAAAGGGTTCGTTTTTTCTGTGAACAGTATAGATCGGAGTGTTTAAACATGCAAGAAGTATGGAAAGACATCGATGCACACGCCAAACGGTGGATTCGGGATGCAGGAGAGCATTTAATGGCATCAATGAAAAAAGCACTTATTATAGAAACAAAATCAAATGCAGCTGACTTAGTTACAAATATGGACCGAGAGATAGAACAGTTTTTAATTGGGAAAATTAAAGAAACATTCCCGAATCATAATATTTTAGGAGAAGAGGGTTATGGAGACGAGATAACGTCTTCTGACGGGGTTGTTTGGTTAATTGATCCAATTGACGGCACGATGAACTTTGTTCATCAAAAAAGAAATTTTGCGATTTCAATTGGGATTTATGAGAACGGTATCGGAAAGATTGGACTTATATATGATCCAGTGCATGATGAACTATATCATGCAGTCAAGGGATCTGGAGCTTTTTGTAATGATATATCAATTCCTCCATTGGAAAAAGGAACTGTAGAGCAAGGTATTGTAGCTTTAAATGCGATATGGCTTACAGATAATCCATTGCTTAATATGGAAAGTATGATGGCACTTGTTAAGAAAGCAAGGGGCACAAGGTCATATGGCTGTGCAGCGTTAGAGATGGTATACGTTGCAACAGGAAGAATAGATGCATATGTAACGCCGAGATTATCACCATGGGATTTTGGCGGAGGGCAGATAATTGTAGAAGAAGTTGGAGGTAAGGTGACGACATTCTCTGGAGCGCCACTTTCTATCATAGAGAAGAGCAGTGTGTTAGTTGCAAAACCAGGAGTGTATGAAGAAGTGTTATCGTTTATATGAGAGCAACAAAAAAAGTAAGAGGCTGTGTATAAGCTTCTTACTTTTTAGCGTTATTGTGATTTGCGCATTTTTCTTTTTGTTACAAAACCGTATCCAACTGTAACAAATGTGCCGATAATGCAAATAATAATACCGATTGGACTATTTTCAGCAATCATAATGCCGATACCGATTAAGAAAATAACACCGATAATTGCAGTTAATAAAAAGCGATATTGAATGTGTTCCATTTCTTCACCCTCCAATCTCATTTTACTTTCACAAAAGTAAGAATACAACTATATTTTCATTCTTGCTTTTATTTTAATTGCTATTGTATCCCCTTCGCTCTTATAATAGAGAAGGATTAAAAAGACATTAGGAGTTGGACATGTTGAAAAAACGACAAGATTTACGTAATATAGCAATTATTGCCCACGTTGACCATGGTAAAACAACACTTGTTGACCAGTTATTACGTCAAGCGGGGACTTTCCGTGCGAACGAACACGTTGAAGAACGCGCAATGGATTCAAATGATCTAGAAAGAGAACGCGGTATTACAATTTTAGCGAAAAATACAGCGATTCACTATGAAGATAAAAGAATTAACATTTTAGATACACCTGGTCACGCTGACTTCGGTGGAGAAGTAGAACGTATCATGAAAATGGTTGATGGTGTTTTACTTGTTGTTGATGCATATGAAGGTTGTATGCCACAAACACGATTTGTTTTAAAGAAAGCTCTTGAGCAAAACTTAACTCCAATCGTAGTTGTAAACAAAATTGACCGTGACTTCGCTCGTCCAGATGAAGTAGTTGATGAAGTAATCGACTTATTCATTGAGCTTGGTGCAAACGAAGATCAATTAGAGTTCCCAGTTGTATTTGCATCAGCAATGAACGGAACAGCAAGCTTAGATTCAAATCCAGCAAATCAAGAAGAGAATATGAAATCATTATTCGATACAATTATCGAACATATTCCAGCACCAATTGATAACAGCGAAGAGCCACTTCAATTCCAAGTAGCACTTCTTGATTACAACGACTACGTTGGACGTATTGGAGTTGGTCGCGTATTCCGCGGTACAATGAAGGTTGGACAACAAGTTGCTTTAATGAAAGTAGACGGAAGCGTGAAGCAATTCCGCGTAACGAAATTATTCGGTTACATGGGATTAAAACGTCAAGAAATTGAAGAAGCAAAAGCAGGGGACTTAGTAGCCGTTTCTGGTATGGAAGACATTAACGTAGGTGAAACAGTATGTCCAGTTGAACATCAAGATGCGTTACCATTATTACGTATTGATGAGCCAACACTACAAATGACGTTCCTTGTAAATAACAGCCCATTTGCAGGTCGTGAAGGTAAATACATTACATCTCGTAAAATTGAAGAGCGTCTTCGTTCACAATTAGAAACAGATGTAAGTTTACGTGTAGATAATACAGATTCTCCTGATGCGTGGATCGTATCTGGACGTGGGGAACTACATTTATCTATCTTAATTGAAAACATGCGTCGTGAAGGTTATGAATTACAAGTATCTAAGCCAGAAGTAATCATTAAAGAAGTTGATGGCGTAAGATGTGAGCCTGTAGAGCGCGTACAAATCGATGTACCTGAAGAATACACTGGTTCTATTATGGAATCTATGGGTGCACGTAAAGGTGAAATGTTAGATATGGTGAATAACGGAAACGGTCAAGTTCGCCTTACTTTCATGGTTCCAGCACGTGGTTTAATTGGTTACACAACAGAATTCTTAACATTAACTCGTGGTTACGGTATTTTAAACCATACATTCGATTGCTACCAACCAGTACACGCTGGACAAGTTGGTGGACGTCGCCAAGGTGTTCTAGTTTCACTTGAAACAGGAAAAGCATCACAATACGGTATTATGCAAGTTGAAGACCGTGGTGTAATCTTCGTTGAACCAGGTACAGAAGTATATGCTGGTATGATTGTCGGAGAACACACTCGTGAGAACGACTTAACAGTTAACGTTGTGAAAATGAAACAACAAACTAACATTCGTTCTGCGACGAAAGATCAAACTTCAACAATGAAGAAACCACGCCTAATGACTTTAGAAGAATCATTAGAGTACTTAAACGATGACGAGTTCTGTGAAGTAACTCCAGAATCAATTCGTCTACGTAAAAAGATTCTTGATAAGAGTGAGCGCGAAAGAGCTGCTAAGAAAAAGAAATCTGTTGAAGCGTAAAAATAAAAAAACAACGCCCTTTATAAAGGGCGTTGTTTTTTTATTTTGTTTATTTTTTTAGAATATTTACTCTTTTTTGTGGACAGTATTTTTTTTGCGAGTTACTCTTGTATTAAGTGTATAAAGAAAATTGCATTTTACTGCTAGGGGGGAAGAGTGTGTTAGAAAGGATGTCTTTTTTTGCAAAATTGTGTAAGGTAGATGAAAATCCAGAGTTAGGAATGTGGTTACTTTATGGGACGATTATTATATTAAGTGCTCTCGTTTATAATTTAGGGTTTGCTAGAAAGTTGTCTGTACTAAAAAATATTGTGATATACATATCATTAGCAATTGGATGCACAGTATTAACCTTTTTTGCTGTGTTTTTACCTGTTGGAGAAGGACTTGTTGTAGCGGCAATTGTACTTGGAATTTATAGACTGCGTTTGCGTCAAGCGAAACAACAAAAAGCAGGATAAGAAAGGGGAGTTTTCATGCGTTCAGTACAAGATGCACTATATAATTGGTTAACAATTAAAACAGTTGCGGAAGCACGTCCAGATGATAGTGCTGCAAAAGAAACATATTTGTTATTTCAAAATATGGTATATGAAGAACATAAATTAAGAAATGTGGAAGTCGAAAAGAACGAGGAAATGTATTTAATTACATATGAAATAAATGGAGAACGGAAATCTGCAAGGTTTCCGTTAGAAGCCATTGATTGTTTTTTGGATCAGATGAATCGTGAACCAGAAAAATATAAATAAGTCCTTATCTATATGAGTAAGGACTTATTTACATTTTACCAATCATCTTCGATTTTTTTATCACGATATAATCGGAAATTACCACTTGCATGACGTTCCATTGTACGCTCTGCAATTCGTTCCGAACATTCCATGCACATATATGTATGAATAGGGCGATTACGCAGTTTTTTTGCCATAGGATTTTCATCATCTAACATATCTTTTTTATCACAAATCATACATTTGACTCTCATTTCGTCACCTCAATACGAATTCTATCAGTATAAGTATATCATGGAAGTATAATGTTTTTGAATAATAGTGGGAAAAAATAATATTTTCGCAATTCGAAAAATAAGTTATGATAAGGATATACCAAGTATATTTGGAGGTGAAAATATGGCGAATGTAGTAGAGCCTACCTTAACAGAGGATTTAGTACAAACGTTGCGTAAAGAGTGTATTGTTATGATAGCAACGACAGATTTCGAAAAACAAGTTCCTAACGTAAGTGCTATTTCTTGGGTGTATGCAGTGAGTAAAACTAGTATTCGATTTGCAGTAGATCAACGTTCACGTATTGTGGAAAATATACGTCATAATACAGGTGTGGTATTGACTATAATGGCGAATGAATCCGTATTTTCTATAAGTGGTGCAGGTGAAATTTTGACAGATAGAATGGAAGGTATTTCTCTAAAATTAACTGTAATAGAAGTAAAGGTGCAAGAAGTGCGTGATGTTATGTTTTATGGAGCGAAACTTGCAATTGAACCAACATATGAAAAAACATATGATCTTCGGGCAGCGAAAAAGCTGGATAACGAAGTCTTAGTAGGGATAAGAGAATTATAAAGATGCTAAATAAGAAATTCGTTTATTCACTTTTGTAGTCGGTTATTGTGATTTAACGTTAATAATTATAATAAAAAGTAATATATTGAATAGAAATGAATAAAGAATAAATAAAAGGTTTAATGACTATGATTTTCGATTCTACCTCGTTTACACGGTACATATAATTATAACAATGGTTCGTCCATATTGTATGGATGAAACCCTTGTTCTACAAATTTAAAAGTGGAGTCAGGGGGTAACAGGTTGGATAAAATTTATGTGTTAGATACGAATGTACTTTTGCAGGATCCTTTATCTATTTTTTCATTTGAAACCAATGAAGTAGTGATTCCAGCAGTTGTATTAGAAGAGGTTGATTCGAAAAAACGTTATATGGATGAAGTAGGAAGAAACGCTCGTTATGTATCTAAGTTAATAGATAAATTTCGTGAAATAGGAAAGCTGCATGAAAGTATCCCGCTAGAAAACGGCGGAACATTTCGTATTGAATTGAACCATCGTTCATTTGTGCAACTACAAGATATTTTTGTAGAAAAAACAAATGATAATCGAATTTTAGCTGTAGCAAAAAATCTATCTTTAGAAGAACAGGAAAAAGAGGATGGGAAGTCTGTTATTTTAGTAAGTAAAGATGTACTCGTAAGGGTAAAAGCTGATGCAATTGGTTTGAAGGCTGAAGATTATTTAAGTGATCGCGTAATTGAAGTAGAAAATATATATTCTGGTTTTTTAGAAGGATATATATCAAAAGAACAATTGGATTATTTTTATGAGAAAGGTGAATTGCCTCTATCTGAAATTGCGAATCATCCTTTTTACCCAAATCAATTTGTAGTAATGAAAGATGCATTAGGGGGCTCTAGTTCTGCGCTTGGCATTGTGGATCACTTAGGGAAGAAGGTAAAGAAACTTATTTTTCACAATGAACAAGTGTGGGGGATACGACCACGAAACGTGCAGCAAATTATGGGATTAGAATTGTTGCTTCGTGAAGATATTCCGCTTGTAACGTTAACGGGGAAAGCCGGCACAGGAAAAACGTTACTTGCGTTAGCTTCGGGACTTATGCAAACAGAAGACTTAGGGTTATATAAAAAATTACTTGTGGCAAGACCAATTGTTCCAGTCGGAAAAGATATCGGTTATTTACCAGGAGAAAAAGAAGAAAAATTAAGACCATGGATGCAGCCAATTTTTGATAACCTAGAGTATTTATTTAATACGAAAAAGCCAGGAGAGTTAGATGCTATTCTAGCTGGAATGGGTTCGATTGAAGTAGAAGCCCTTACTTATATACGCGGGAGAAGTATTCCAGATCAGTTCATTATCATTGACGAAGCACAAAATTTAACAAAGCATGAAGTGAAAACGATATTAACTAGGGTAGGGGAAAAGAGTAAGATTGTATTGATGGGAGATCCTCAGCAAATTGATCACCCATATTTAGATGAATATAATAATGGCTTAACGTATGTTGTAGAGAAGTTTAAAGAACAGCGTATTAGTGGTCATGTGAAGTTTGTTAAAGGAGAGCGATCTAATTTAGCTCAACTAGCAGCAGATTTATTGTAAAAAGGAGTGAGCTTAAGCTCACTCCTTTTCTTTAAATAATTGTAAATTTACGGATGTGACGGATTGGATTTTGTTGATTAGATCCATCATTGAAATAGAGATGAACAGGCCCGTCTTCTTTTAATGGTTTTCCTTCTTTTGAAAAGCCTAGTATAGCATTTTTGACAGTTTCTAATGGAAGTGTCATTGTATGATCTACCGTTTCAATTTCAACTTGCGTAGCGTCCTCTAAAATTTCAGCGTTAGCAAGGAATGGATGAAATGGTATACCAAATGTTCCAGTAATCAGCTGTTCTTTTTTATATTTCTTCACACTTTGTTGTATTGGAGGAAAAGCGGCACCATCACGAATTTCGCGATCCCAATGTTCTGAAGTGTTTTTTAAATAAGTTTCTAGTTCAGACGTGTTTTCTCTAGTTTCATCAAAGTAAGTTGTCAAATCTACTTTTCGATCATCAAAGATCCAAACAGTTGGATCAATAGTGATTGGAAAACGTACTTTTCCGTTAATAAATAAAATTTCGCTCATTGTTGTTCCCCCATTTGTGTTATACTCCCACTTTTCAGTATAATAGTATTAGACACTGTTGTCACAAAAAATGTTTCTATTGCAATTTATTAAAACTATCGCTAATATTAATAGATAGGATAGAGGAGAGTAGGACGGAAACGGAGGGAATCAATTTGGCGTCTGAGACAGTAGCAAATCATCAGGAAAAGGCACTAGCCCTTCTACAAGCGGATGCAGAGAAGATTTTAAGACTTATTAAGGTGCAAATGGACCATCTTACAATGCCGCAATGTCCATTATATGAAGAAGTGTTAGACACACAAATGTTTGGACTATCCCGCGAGGTCGATTTTGCAGTTCGCCTTGGTCTTATTGCAGAAGAACAAGGGAAAGCAATGTTAGGTGAGCTCGAACGTGAGTTATCTGCACTTCATGAAGCATTTACAAACAAACAACAATAACGGGTTCAAATAAGGGGGCTCAAACTAAATTAGTTTGAGCTTTTTATTTGTATAATAAAGCAGGAAGAATCAATGTACATATGGAATACAACAATAATTAAATTGAAACAGAAAGAGGAAATGAAATGAAAAAAGTATGGAAATCAATGGATTATTCATTGTTACTTCCTCTTGTTATCTTATGTGTGCTGGGGGTAATAATGGTATATAGTTCTAGTTCCATTGTTGCGATTTCGCGATTTGATAAACCAGCAAATTTCTTTTTTAAAAGACAATTAATTACTTTAGTTGCTGGGACAATAGTATTAATAATTATTGCTACTATCCCATATAAAGTTTGGAGAAAACGAATTTTTTTGTTGGGGAGTTACGGTGCTAGTGTTGCTTTATTAGCTGCAGCTGCCTTTTTCACTAAGTCAGTAAACGGTGCAAACGGATGGATATTTGGAATACAGCCTGCGGAATTTGTAAAGATAACGGTTATCCTCATATTAGCTCATTTTTTTGCGAAAAGACAAGAAACGAATACACCTGTTTTCAAAGGGTCAGGTCCAGTACTCATTGGTGTTGGTATAATCATGTTTTTAATATTAAAGCAAAATGATTTAGGTACTGATTTGTTAATTGCAGGAACAGTAGGAATTATGTTCCTTTGTTCGGGAGTACAGGTTAACTTATGGATTAAACGAATTGCTTTAACTTCTATAGTATGGATTCCGGCACTATATCTTCTTGGCAATTATGCATTAAATCCATATCAAAAGGCACGTTTTTCTGTTTTCCTTGATCCGTTTAATGATCCTCAAAAGGATGGATTCCAATTGGTAAATTCATTTATTGGAATTGCTTCTGGAGGGCTTAATGGTAGGGGATTAGGAAATAGTGTGCAAAAGTATGGTTATTTACCAGAACCACAAACGGATTTTATTATGGCAATTATATCGGAAGAACTTGGTTTTATAGGCGTAGCAATCATTTTGATTTGTTTATTGCTTATAATTATTCGATCATTTAGAGTCGCACAAAAGTGTACAGATCCATTTGGAAGTTTAATAGCTATCGGAATTGCAAGCTTGTTTGGAGTTCAAACGTTTATTAATGTTGGTGGTATGTCTGGAGTAATACCACTTACCGGAGTACCATTACCGTTTGTCAGTTACGGTGGTAGTTCTTTATTAGCTAATCTACTTGCGATGGGGATACTACTCAATATTGCTAGTCACGTGAAACGACAAGAGAAACAACAGAATGGTCTAATGAAAGAAAGAGAACAAAATGGACCACATCTTGTAGTTGTAAAATAAAAACACATTATGCTTTAGAGCATAATGTGTTTTTATTTTTAAGTAGTTTTAAATGTGATGTATTAATATATCTTTCGGTTAAACAATATATCACATTTAGTTTAATGTGATATACAATTAAGTTGTTAGAAAAGGAAGAGGTATGCTATACTATTTTTGTGAAACAAATTGCACAGAAAACTTATCATTTGTTAAAAAATAAGGTATGATGGATAAAAATAAAGTGAAGCTTTCTAAGTATAATATAATGTGGAAAGTGAAGAACTTCACGCTTTTTAAGGTGTGTATATATTTTATCTCTAGAGTGGTAGGAAAGTAGAGGGGGAAAATCATGACAAAGCTGCAACGTATTCAAAAAGTATTGGTAGCTAACCGTGGAGAGATTGCAATTCGTGTGTTTCGAGCTTGTTCGGAACTTGGATTAAAAACAGTTGCAATCTATTCTAAAGAGGATAGTGGTTCTTATCATCGCTATAAAGCCGATGAGTCCTATTTAGTTGGGGAAGGAAAAAAACCAATTGATGCTTATCTAGATATTGAAGGCATTATTGAGATTGCAAAAAGTAATCATGTAGATGCAATCCACCCTGGATATGGTTTCTTGTCAGAAAATATTCAATTCGCTAAACGTTGTGAAGAAGAAGGAATTATCTTTATCGGTCCGAAAAGTAAGCATTTAGATATGTTTGGAGATAAAGTGAAAGCAAGAACACAAGCGCAGCTAGCACAAATTCCAGTTATACCTGGTAGTGATGGTCCAGTAAATTCATTAGAAGAAGTCGAAAAATTTGCTGAAAAGTATGATTACCCGATTATTATTAAAGCATCCCTTGGGGGTGGCGGTCGTGGTATGCGTATTGTGCGTACTAGTGAGGAATTAGGAGAATCATATAATCGAGCGAAATCAGAAGCGAAAGCAGCCTTTGGTAATGATGAAGTTTACGTCGAAAAATTCGTTGAAAAACCTAAACATATAGAAGTACAAATTTTAGCAGATGAAGAAGGCAATGTTGTTCATTTATACGAGCGTGACTGTTCTGTACAACGTCGTCATCAAAAAGTTGTAGAAATTGCACCGAGTGTATCACTTTCAGATGATCTGCGTCAGCGTATTTGTGATGCTGCTGTGAAGTTAACGAAAAATGTAAATTATTTAAATGCAGGAACAGTAGAATTCCTTGTAAAAGATGATGAGTTTTACTTTATTGAAGTAAATCCACGTGTTCAAGTAGAACATACGATTACAGAAATGATTACGGGAGTAGATATTGTTCAATCACAAATTTTAATAGCTGATGGACATGCATTACATAGCAAAATGGTAGGTGTTCCGAAGCAAGAGGAAGTAGTTGTACATGGATTTGCAATTCAATCTCGTGTAACAACTGAAGATCCGCTAAATAATTTTATGCCGGATACAGGAAAAATTATGGCGTATCGATCAGGCGGTGGTTTTGGTGTACGTCTTGATACAGGAAATAGCTTCCAAGGTGCAGTTATTACACCGTACTACGATTCTTTACTTGTAAAAGTTACAACTTGGGCACTTACTTTTGAGCAAGCTGCTGCAAAAATGGAACGTAACTTAAAAGAATTCCGTATTCGTGGTATTAAAACAAATATTCCATTCCTAGAGAATGTAGTAAAACATAAAAACTTCTTATCAGGAGAATATGATACTTCATTTATCGATGCGTCACCTGAATTGTTCTTGTTCCCGAAACGTAAAGACCGTGGAACGAAAATGTTAAATTACATTGGTACAGTAACAGTAAATGGTTTCCCAGGGGTAGGTAAAAAAGAAAAACCAATATTCCCAGATGCTCGTATTCCATGTTTAAAACATTCAGAGCCAATCCAAAATGGAACGAAACAAATTTTGGACGAGCGTGGAGCGGACGGATTAGTAAAATGGGTACAGGATCAAAAGCGTGTACTTTTAACGGATACAACATTCCGTGATGCACACCAGTCATTACTTGCAACTCGTATTCGTACAAAAGATTTACATCAAATTGCGGAGCCAACAGCGAGAATGTTACCGAACCTATTCTCAGCGGAAATGTGGGGCGGTGCAACATTTGACGTTGCGTATCGTTTCTTAAAAGAAGATCCATGGGAACGATTACTAGATCTTCGTGAAAAAATGCCGAACGTGTTATTCCAAATGTTACTTCGTTCTTCAAACGCAGTTGGATACAAAAACTATCCAGATAATTTAATTCAAAAATTTGTGGAATGTTCTGCTCAAGCAGGCATTGATGTATTCCGTATTTTTGATAGCTTAAACTGGGTGGAAGGCATGAGAGTTGCAATTGACGCTGTACGAGACACTGGTAAAATTGCAGAAGCAACAATGTGCTACACAGGGGATATTCATGATCCACTGCGTAGTAAATATGATTTAAATTACTATAAAAATTTAGCAAAAGAGTTAGAAGCATCAGGAGCTCACATTTTAGGTATTAAAGATATGGCGGGCTTACTAAAACCAAATGCAGCATATGATTTAGTTTCTGCATTAAAAGAGACAGTGTCGATTCCAATTCATCTGCACACGCACGATACGAGTGGAAATGGTATATTAACGTATACGAAGGCAATTGAAGCGGGTGTTGATATCGTCGATGTAGCAGTGAGTTCTATGGCTGGTCAAACGTCACAACCAAGTGCGAACACGCTATACTATGCATTAGGTGGAAACGAAAGACAACCAGATGTTAATATAGATTCTTTAGAAAAACTATCTCATTATTGGGAAGATGTACGCAAATACTATGCACCGTTTGAAAGTGGTATGAATGCGCCGCATACAGAGGTATATATGCATGAAATGCCGGGTGGGCAGTATAGTAATCTTCAGCAACAAGCGAAGGCGGTTGGTTTAGGAGATCGCTTCGATGAAGTGAAAGTAATGTACCGCCGTGTGAATGACATGTTTGGAGATATTGTAAAAGTAACGCCATCATCAAAAGTTGTTGGTGATATGGCATTATTTATGGTTCAGAACCATCTGACAGAACAAGATGTTTTAGAGCGTGGACATGCGATGGACTTCCCAGGGTCTGTTGTTGAAATGTTCTCTGGTGATTTAGGTCAACCGTACGGTGGTTTCCCGAAAGAATTACAAAAGATTATTTTAAAAGGGAAAGAGCCATTAACAGTAAGACCAGGTGAATTACTAGAGCCAGTAGATTTCGAAGCGTTAAAAGAAGAATTATTCCATAAACTTGGACGCGAAGTAACGATTTTTGATGTAGTGGCATATGCTTTATATCCAAAAGTATTTATGGATTATGAAAAAGTTGCTGAGCTTTATGGAAATGTATCTGTACTTGATACACCGACGTTCTTCTATGGTATGAGACTAGGTGAAGAAATTGATGTAGAAATTGAACAGGGTAAAACATTGATGGTTAAACTAGTATCAATTGGAGAACCTCAGCCGGATGGAAACCGTGTTCTTTACTTGGAATTCAACGGTCAACCACGTGAAATTATCGTGAAAGATGAGAGTGTAAAAGCAACAGTTGCACAACGTGTGAAAGGAAACCGTGAGAATCCAAATCATATTAGTGCAACGATGCCAGGAACGGTAATTAAAGTAGTTGTAAAAGAAGGCGACGAAGTGAAAAAAGGCGATTCTATGGCAATTACAGAAGCGATGAAAATGGAAACGACAGTTCAAGCGCCGTTCAATGGTAAAGTGAAGAAAGTATATGTTAACGATGGTGATGCAATTCAAACGGGTGATTTACTTATTGAATTAGATCACTAAAATAAAAAAAGGGCTGTGTAAATACAGCTCTTTTTTTATTGCAAAAAAATCCCTTGCCAATTCGGCAAGGAATTTTAGTTTTATATTATTTTGTTTGTTTAGAAGTTGATGCAGCTTCTTTTGCATTCACTTTACTTCTTGTTCCTAACATAACTAAATAGCATAGTACAGCAAACAAGCAAGAAATAAATAGAGAATGTAACAATGCCATCGCTAAACTAGCGTTTGTAAATACAACTAAAACTCCTACTACAGCTTGAAGTGTAACAAGGATAAATGAAATGATCCATCCCCAATATACGACAGGTTGCTGTTTGTAATGGCGAATAGCGAGAATCATCGCGTATAGTATCCAAGCGAAAATTAACATCGCTGCAACTCTATGGCCCATTTGAACCCATTCATGTAGTTGAGTTGGCATAGGTCTGTTTTTGCTACATAAAGGAAAGTCTGGACAGGCTAAGCTAGCTCGTTCGTGACGTACTAAAGCGCCTGTGTAGACGACGATATAACTGTAAATTGTTACACCATAAATATGAAATTTCATTTTTTTGTCCATAATAAGTGAACGTGCATCAAATTTTTGGTCAATTTCAAAGATAAGACACGTTAATAAAATGACAGAAGCAAATGAAATTAAGGAAATACCGAAGTGGATAGCAAGTACAGCGGGCATTTGGCCCCAAACAACTGCTGCTGCTCCCATTAATGCTTGTGCAACTAAAAATACGAAGGATAAAATTGCTAACGTTTTTGTTTCACGCACATGTTTATAATATTTCCAGGACAAAATACAAAGGAGAGTGACAAGAATTCCAGCTGATCCTGATGTTAATCGGTGGCTAAGTTCAATAATAGTTTCCATTGATAAATTAGATGGAACAAATTCACCGTTACAAAGTGGCCATGATTTACCACAACCTTGACCAGAACCTGTTTTTGTAACTAAAGCGCCTCCTAATAAAACTATTAATAAATCAAGGCTTGTAATGACTGCTAACCATTTAATAAAGCGTTGCAATCTCTTTCACCATCTTTCTGCTATGAAGTTATTGCGAAATATTTTCATTCCATTATGTATAGAATAAAACGCGCTAGTTCCTATGATATATAAAAAATAATAAAATAGCAAAGAAATGGAGGAGGAAGGAAATGGGGAGAAAACAGGTGTAAAAACAGGGTTCCTAAGGAAAATTTTGGGTGAAAAATAGGCTATTTTGAAAAGAAATGGGGAGAATACGTGTTAAATAGGACAAAATAGTTTATTATAGAAGGTAACATCATGTTATGATAAGGACAAGTCAGAATGAAGTTTTTTATATTCGACACAAAAAGTTCATGTTTTCTTCACAAAATGTTCGGGAAATATGATTTAATATATTGGAGTATGAGCGTAGATTAGTAGTAGAATGGGTTAACAATGTTTCTACTGTAATAATATTGCTATATAGAAGCGAATTATTTCATTTGAAATATGCGCAAAAAGAAAGATGAAAGTTTTAAGAGGGGGTTAGAGTGATGAACCATGCAACAAGTGAGCTGCATGATGAGTCCGCTGTTACAAGTGTACCGGAAACAACTCGGTTACAAGATTTAAAAGCACTCGTTAAAATGGGGATTGTAAACTCAAATACACTTACTGTATTTACAGGATTTTGGTTGGCATTACACTTTAATGGATTAAGTGTAATGGACAATCTGGATAAGTTATTCTTTACAATCGTTGGTTCTGGATTAGTTATGGCAGGGGTATGTTGTTTAAACAACTACATTGATCGAGACATCGATCCATTAATGGAAAGAACAAAGACCCGTCCAACGGTTACTGGAAAGTATAAACCAGGATTTGCACTTACATTTGGACTAGTCATATTACTTCTTGGTTTTGTATTTTTATTATTAACAACACCAATGGCAGTCTTAATGGGATTTATTGGTGCTTTCACATATGTTGTTCTATATAGTTTATGGACAAAGAGAAAGTATACACTAAATACTGTTGTAGGTAGTATATCTGGTGCAGTTCCTCCTTTAATTGGATGGGCAGCAATCGATCCATCTTTAGGCCATCCAATTGCTTGGATGTTATTTTTAATTATGTTTATTTGGCAAATCCCACATTTCCTTGCATTAGCAATGAAACGTGTTGATGAATATCGAAATGCAGGAATTCCAATGCTTCCTGTAGTTCATGGATTTGAAATTACGAAACGCCAAATTATGATTTGGACAGTATGTTTATTACCACTACCATTTTATATGAGTGGACTAGGGATAACATTTATGGTAATTGCAACACTGCTTAACATCGGATGGATCGTTTTAGGATTTTATGGCTTCCGTAAGAAAGATGACATCAAATGGTCCGTGCAAATGTTTGTTTATTCCCTAAATTATTTAACAATCTTATTTGTATCAATGATTGTAGTTACATTCTTCTAAGACAACGACATAATTGGATTTCTTTACGTTGAGATTTACTTTACTTAACTATAAAGTACAATCTAATTCACAAGGAAAGTGGGGGTTGTTTGTATGAAGAAACAGTGGCGACTGCTTTCGTTCGTTTCACTGCTGGCTTTACTGTTAGGGGGATGCGGTAAAGCCTTTCAATCTACTTTAATTCCGCAAGGAGAAGTAGCAAAAATGCAATATGATTTACTTCTACTGGCGAGTGCAATCATGGTAGGAGTAGTACTAGTAGTTACTATTATTTTCTTATATGTAATTGTGCGTTTCCGACAAAAGAAAGGTCAGGAAGATTATATTCCAGAGCAAGTTGAAGGGAATCACAAGCTAGAAATTATATGGACAGTTATTCCGATTATTCTTTTACTAATCTTAGCTGTTCCAACAGTTACATATACATTCAAACTTGCTGATGTAAGTGCGATGGAGAAAAAGAATATTGATAAAGATACTATCGTTGTTGATGTAACAGCGAATCTTTATTGGTGGGAATTTTCTTATAAATCAGAAAAGATAGTAACTTCGCAAGATTTGGTCATCCCCACAGGTAAGAAAGTGTATTTAAATTTGAAGGGTGCCGATATTAAACACTCATTTTGGGTTCCATCTTTAGCAGGGAAAATGGATACAAATACAGACAATGTGAACAAAATGTGGTTAAAGGCAGATAAATCGGGCACTTATAATGGTTTTTGTACAGAATTTTGCGGCCCATCACATTCTTTAATGCAATTTAAAGTGAAAGCTTTAGATGAAAGCGAGTACAAAAAATGGCTTGCTGATATGAAGAAGATTGATGGGAAGAAAGAAGTAGCTTCAACAAAGGCGCAAGAGGGCCAAGAAATATTTAATAAAAGCTGTATTGGTTGTCACGCAGTTGGATCTAATGATAGTAGACCACCTTCCGCTCGTATCGCACCAAACTTAGCAAACTTTGCGGATCGCGATATGGTTGCCGGTATTGCCGAAAACAATGAAGAAAACTTAAAAAAATGGCTGAAAGATCCTGAAAATATGAAGCCAGGAAACAAAATGACTGGCAAATATGGCAACTTAACGGATGATCAAATTGATGCATTAAATGCATACTTACAAACGTTAAAAGTTGAAAAGTAAAGAGGGACTATTCGCGAAGGGGAGGTTGAAAACGTGAGTTCTGTAGCAAAAAAACAGGGGATGGGTGCTGTCATATGGGATTATTTAACGACAGTAGACCATAAAAAGATTGCCATTCTCTATTTAATTGCAGGTGGATTGTTTTTTGTAATAGGCGGAATAGAAGCTCTATTTATTCGCCTTCAATTAGCGATTCCTAACAACGCTTTTCTTGTTGGGGATGCTTATAATCAAGTATTAACGATGCACGGTACAACAATGATTTTCCTCGCAGCTATGCCACTCGTGTTTGCATTTATGAACGCCGCTGTACCACTTCAAATTGGTGCACGTGATGTAGCGTTCCCGTTTTTGAATTCACTCGGATTTTGGTTATTTTTCTTTGGTGGAGTATTTTTAAATTTAAGTTGGTTTTTAGGTGGAGCACCTGATGCAGGATGGACATCTTATGCATCTTTAGCTTTAGCCTCTAAAGGTCATGGTGTTGATTTCTATGTACTCGGCTTGCAAATCTCAGGTATTGGTACACTAATTGGAGGAATTAACTTCCTTGTAACCATTATTAATATGCGCGCTCCAGGAATGACGTATATGCGTATGCCGATGTTTACATGGACAACATTTGTAACATCTTCGCTTATATTATTCGCTTTTCCGCCGTTAACTGTAGGATTAGGACTTTTAATGTTAGATCGTTTATTTGGAACAAGTTTCTTTAATCCGGCATTGGGCGGGAATACAATTATATGGGAGCATTTATTCTGGATTTTCGGTCATCCAGAAGTATACATTCTTATACTCCCAGCTTTCGGAATATTCTCAGAAATCTTCGCAACATTTTCGAAAAAACGATTGTTTGGTTATTCATCGATGGTGTTTGCGACTGTATTAATTGGATTTTTAGGATTTATGGTATGGGCGCACCATATGTTTACTGTTGGACTTGGTCCAGTTGCTAATGCTATTTTCTCAGTCGCAACAATGGCGATTGCGGTTCCGACGGGTATCAAAATATTCAACTGGCTCTTTACAATGTGGGGCGGAAGTATTCGTTTTACGACACCAATGATGTGGGCAGTAGCTTTCATTCCATCATTCGTAATGGGTGGAGTTACAGGGGTTATGCTAGCATCTGCACCAGCTGATTATCAATTTCATGATAACTATTTCGTAGTAGCGCATTTTCATTATGTAATCGTTGGCGGTGTTGTATTTGGTTTACTTGCAGGAGCTCATTATTATTGGCCACTGATGTTTAATAAAGTATTAAATGAAACATTAGGAAAGATAACGTTTTGGCTATTCTTTATCGGCTTCCATTTAACTTTCTTTATTCAGCATTTCCTTGGCTTGATTGGTATGCCACGCCGTTACTACACATATCTTGAAGGGCAAGGGTTGGAAATGGGGAATATGATTAGTTCCATCGGAGCGGTGTTTATGGCTCTTGGAACGATTGTTCTTCTATTCAATGTAATTAAAACGACAGTATCAAAAGAAAAAGCTGGTCGTGATCCGTGGGATGCACGTACATTAGAATGGACAATGCCAGCACCGACACCAGAATATAACTTTAAACAATTACCATTTGTTCGCGGATTAGATCCGTTTTGGATTGAAAAACGTGAAGGTAATAAAGAAATGACAGCAGCGGAACCAGTTGGTGATATTCATATGCCAAATCCTTCGTTTTCACCATTTGTCATTTCTTTCGGATTGTTTATAGCGGCATTTGGTGCGATGTATATGCAGGGCGGAAAAGATAAGTTCTGGTTATTAGTAGCAATTATTGGTTTAATCATTACATTTGGCACAATGTTCCTACGTTCAGTAATTGATGATCATGGGTATCATATTCATAAAGAAGATTTAGAGGATAAGGGGGGCAAGGCATAATGCATGTAGATGAAAAATTAACGAATGAAACATTTCCAGCAGAGCCTGAAAAAGCAACCCTTGAAGGGAAAAATAAGTTTGTCGGTTTTTGGTTATTTCTTGGAGGCGAAACAGTGTTGTTCGCTTCCTTATTCGGAACATATTTAGCGTTAAAGAATTCTACAAATGGTGGACCAACATCTCAAGAGATGTTCCAAATGCCACTCGTTTTCATTATGACGATGCTTTTATTAACGAGTAGCTTAACGAGTGTATATGCGATGTATCACATGAAAAACTTTAACTTTAAGAAAATGCAGCTTTGGTTACTAGTAACAGTATTGCTAGGTTTAGGGTTTTTAGGATTTGAGATATATGAGTTTTATCATTATACACATGAATTTAAGCATACTATGAGAAGTAGTGCGTTTGGCTCTGCGTTTTATGCTCTTGTTGGTACACATGGACTCCACGTATTGTTTGGGTTATGTTGGATTTTAACATTAATCTTTAGAAATGCGAAGAGAGGTCTAAATTTATACAATGCACCGAAGTTTTATGTTGCATCGATTTATTGGCACTTTATTGACGTAGTTTGGGTGTTTATTTTCACTGTAGTATATTTAATGGGAATGGTGGGATAAACAATGGCGATAAAGCAAACGAATAATCCTAAAGTTGATCTTGTTTATCGGAAGAGAAAAAGTGCGGAGGAAATGAGGCATCAAGTTATTACGTTTGCATTAATGATTTTTTTAACATTAGTTGCATTTGTAGCGGTGGCGTATCCAAAAACTTTTAGTCCGATTTTCTCTGTACCGTTTATTTTACTATTAGCAGTGGTACAAGTAATTTTTCAATTGTATTATTTTATGCATATGAGTCATAAAGGACATGAAGCAGCAAGTTTCTTTCTTTACTCTGGTCTGCTAATAGGGTTAATTACAATTTTAGCTTTTATGACAATCGTGTGGATTTGAAAAGTGAAAAATAAGGGAGCTTGTGTTGTCACAGCTCCCTCTTCATATTATGAGATAACCTTACGAAGGTAGGTGTGAAAATGAGTAACTTGTGGATATTTGGTTTTCAGGCTTTATGGAGTCCAATCTTTTTATTATTTATGCTTTCGATTCTTATTGGGTACTTCTTAATTATTGGGCCATATAGAATGCGATTTGAAAATGCGACGAAGGTAAGTAAGAAGCAAATTTTTTATTTTACGACTGGTATTGTTCTTTTGTATTTTGTAAAGGGAGGGCCTATTGATTTAATTGGCCATATTATATTTAGTGCTCATATGTTTGAAATGGCAGTCATGTATATTGCAGTTCCACCGTTACTGTTGCTTGGTATACCAATTTGGTTATATCGTTACATTACTTCTTTTAAGTTTGTTCAAATTATATTAAAGGCATTTGCTAAACCGCTTATTGCGTTATTTGTATTTAACGGCCTGTTTTCTTTTTATCATTTACCAGTTGTTTTTGATACGGTAAAACAAAGTCAAATAGCTCATCCTATTTGTCTCGCTATATTGTTTTTTACAGCAATCATGATGTGGTGGCCGATGTTAAATCCATTACCAGAATATCAAACGTTAAGTGATATAAAGAAACTTGGTTATATGTTTGCTAACGGCATATTATTAACGCCTGCATGTGCGTTAATCATTTTTGCGACAGCCCCGTTATTTGCAACGTATACGGATCCGGCTGCTTGGATGAAAGCGATGGAACTATGTGTACCAGCGGGCACTTTATCAGATTTAAATATAACGGGACCAGAATTTTTGCACTGGATGCCAGTCGTACAAGATCAGCAAACTGGTGGTATCATAATGAAAATTGTCCAGGAAATAGTGTACGGTACAATTATAGGCTATGTATTCTTTAGATGGGCACGTAGAGAACGTGAAAAGGATAAGGAGCAGTTGCAACAATTGCCGCCGTATTTACAGATTAAGTAAAAAAGTGTACGGGATTCCATGCGCTTTTTCTTTTTAGCTACCTTAAAAAGATTGAATTTTCTAACTTTTTATGTTAAGTTAGTGTAGGCGTGTACTAAAAGTGGAGATAAAATTTACTACTAGCTTTCATGCGTAATAATTCCATATGTAGTGCAAGTTTTTTAGAGAGTTACAAATATATATTGTTATCTTTAATAAACACGAACTATTTTAAGGGGGAGTTTAAATGGGTAGTAGTGGAAGTATGGTAAAGCCGATTAGTGGTTTTTTGACAGCACTAATTCAATATCCAGTACCAGTAGTAGAATCGCGTGCAGACATTGATAAACAAATTCAACAAATCATAAAAACAATTCATTCGACCAAATCAGGTTACCCTGGTTTAGAATTGATAGTATTTCCTGAATATAGTACACAAGGGCTCAATACAAAAAAATGGACTACAGAAGAATTTTTATGCACAGTGCCTGGGCCAGAAACAGACTTATTTGCTGAGGCATGTAAAGAATCTAAAGTATATGGTGTTTTTTCAATAATGGAGAAAAATCCTGATGGTGGAGAGCCATATAATACAGCAGTTATTATTGATCCACAAGGTGAAATGATTTTGAAGTATCGTAAGCTAAATCCTTGGGTGCCAGTCGAGCCTTGGAAAGCTGGAGATTTAGGCTTACCTGTTTGTGATGGACCTGGAGGAAGTAAATTAGCTGTTTGTATTTGTCATGATGGCATGTTCCCTGAAGTAGCTCGTGAAGCGGCCTATAAAGGTGCAAATGTCTTAATTCGTATTTCTGGATATAGTACACAAGTTAGTGAACAATGGATGCTAACCAATCGTTCAAATGCATGGCAGAATTTAATGTATACATTGTCGGTAAACTTAGCGGGTTATGATGGCGTATTTTATTACTTTGGTGAAGGACAAGTATGTAATTTTGATGGGACTACTTTAGTACAGGGACATCGAAATCCTTGGGAGATTGTTACTGCTGAAGTATATCCAGAACTAGCAGATCAGGCTAGATTAGGATGGGGATTGGAAAATAATATATATAATCTAGGTTCAAGAGGATATGTAGCAACTCCTGGTGGGGTGAAAGAAAATCCATATACGTTTGTAAAAGATTTAGCTGAAGGTAAATATAAGGTTCCTTGGGAAGATGAGATTAAAGTAAAAGATGGATCTATTTATGGATATCCAGTAAAAAAAACGATTCATTCTTAGGAAAGGGAAATAAAACAAGCGCATCATATTGATGCGCTTGTTTTTGTTAATCAATAATTTGAAATTCTTTTAACTCTTTTTCGACATTTTGTAGGAGTTGTTCGCTTTTTTGAAGTACATTCGTTGGGAAAGTCTCATCATCACCATATTCAACGCCGTGAGGATAATAATGTTTTCCTAATAAGGGGGGAAGTAGTTTTACTTCAGCGTGTCTACTGCCAATGTCACCTTCAACAGCAACTCCTTGCACTCGTAAATAATAAACATCCTTTAATATTTCAAATTTATAATCGTATGTAACTCGCTCATAATCCCACTGTCCGGCAAGTACGAAGTGGTTGTTTTCCATGATTTCAGTTAAAAGAGTTAATTCAACGACGGCTCCATTAAATTTCGTATTTGTAAATTGCATATAATACCTCCTTTTTTAATGTTACACCATTATTTTTATAATAGTATGAATAATAAGAAAGTGCAATTCATATTGAGAGAAAAGGGATAATCCAGACTTTTTTCACAAAAATATGATATAGTGAAAAGAGTACGGTACACACAAAAAGAAAGAAAAGGATTTGTGTATATCTCAATTTTATGTTTTGTTCAGGAGGTATATCGTTTGAAGAAATTATTGCGTATCGTAATGATTACATTTTTAATTTTAGCTGTTGATTTATACGGGAAATTACTCGTTTCACAATATATATTAACCCCATCTCAATCAAAGCAAGAAAATAAAATTGTGAAAAAGAAAAAGCAAATTAAGGAAGACTCCTCAGACACTGTTTTAAATATGATTGGTGAAGACTCTGAAAACTTATTAGCGAAGTGGGGAGAACCCTCTCGAATAGAGCCATCTGCATACGGATATGAATGGTGGGTATACAACCAGGATTTAACTCAGTATGTTCAATTTGGAGTTTCTGAACGTAAAGTTGTAACGGCATACGCAGCTGGTGAACAAGTTAAGGTTCCACCTTATTATATAAATGAAAAATATGAAGAAGTATATAAAAAAAGTCCGCTTTCGCATGAAATTTCATTAAAAAGAGGGAAAAATAGTTATCAATTTGAGCTATCTGATACCGAAGTCATGGAACAACCGTTAATACCTGTAGAAGATGGATGGGCGCAATTGTATTTTGATCAATTTACACATGAGCTTGTTGGTGTTCGTTATATGGATGATGAAACTTTATTACGCCAAAGACCGTATCAGCTCGTTTATTCAGGTGAATTAATAGCAGAACAACCATTGACTCCAGAAAAAATAAAACAAGTAGAAAATGGGAATATGCAACAAATTTTTGATTTAACAAATATCATTCGAAGTCGTCATAAATTACCATTATTAACATGGGATCAGGAAACAGCAGATGTTGCTGTTGGTCACAGTAAAGATATGAAAGACAATAATTATTTTTCTCATGACTCACCTACATTAGGTACACTAGGAGATCGTTTGCAGCGCGGGAAAGTAGGATTTCAACTTGCTGGTGAGAACATAGCGGCGCAACATAGTGATGGAATTGCGGCAGTGCAAGGTTGGTTAAATAGTGAGGGGCATAGAAAGAATTTATTAAATGAACAATTTACAGGATTAGGTGTTGGTGTATACGATAAATTTTATACACAAAACTTTATTCGAAAATAAAGTGAAATTGTAAGCGGTGGGGTGTTAACATCACCAAATTAGTTACTTCGTATTCACTGAATTGTAGGTGGGAATCTGACCGTATGAAAATAGCAGAAAAAAAGGTGCATGAATCGTCTAAAAATAGGCGAACCATGCGCCTTTTTTTTCTTACTATATAGTAGATATACATGGAGAGGTGAGGATTATGCCAACAACAAAAGGACCGTTACATCCATCGGTTCAACAGTTTAAAGAATTTGTAAACCATCACCCTAAAATGGTTCATGAGGTTAGAAGTGGTCATAAAACATGGCAACAATTTTATGAAGAATGGTACTTACTTGGTGAAGAAGATCCAATATGGGCAACTTATAGACCGGATGGAGCGCCTGCGTTTTCTTCGGTAAAAGAAAATAAAAAAGAAAAAGATAATCGAACTGAAGAGGAAAAAACTGCTGATGTGATGGGGCAAATGCTTTCTTTTTTTAAAAAGTTGGACGTGGAACAAATGCAGAACCATTTAGCCAATGTGACGAGTGCAATTGGGAGCGTGCAACAAGTTATTCAGCAATTTCAAGGTAACCGTACGCAGCAAGAGCAAAGTACTTCAGAAAATAACCCGTTTTTCTTTCAAAAGGATTAGGGGGAAAGATGATGAGAGCAGAAATTATGGAGTTTATAAAGGCTGATGAGGATTTATCTCGCTATATTAGAGAGCAACCGTACTGGTATAGAAAATTAACACGAAATCCTGAAGAAAAAGAGGCTTTTGAGTTAGCGGCGATGCAACATTTCAAAAAAACAATACCAGATAAAGTGGAAAAGTTTCAAAATCAATTGGCCGTTGCTTCGATCATGATTGATATGTTTCAGTATATGAAGCAACAAAATGCAACCTAATTGGAAGTGAAAAATATGTCCGTCATGCAGAACTTTTGTTACAATAGAGGTTGATTATTTAAAAAGGAGTTGCAGCATGACGGAAATTTGTTTAGTACGACATGGACAAACTGATTGGAATTTTCAAGAAATTATTCAGGGGCGAGAAGATATTCCGCTTAATGAAGTTGGTAAGAAGCAAGCGAGTCAGAGTGCAGCTGCTTTACAAGAAGAAACGTGGGATATCATTATAAGTAGCCCGTTAATTAGAGCGCAAGAAACGGCTAATGAAATTGCAAAGACAGTTGGATTACAATCGATTTTATTAGATGAGCGATTTGTTGAACGGAATTTTGGAGAAGCTTCAGGGAAGCCGGTTGCGGCTGTTAGAGAGTTGATTGCTGAAGGTAAAGTAGAAGGTATGGAGCGAGATGAAGAGATTGTAGCTCGTTGCTTTGCTGCTTTAGAAGATGTTGCGACAACTCATTTTGGCAAACGTATTATTATTGTTGCTCACTCACACGCGATAAAAGCGATTTTACATGCCATAGAACCAGATGAAATTACATTTAAGACACCATTAAAAAATGCGTGTATTAGTTATGTGAAACAAAATAGTGGAAAGTGGGATGTTCTTAAATATAATATAGCGGAACATATTAATGTATAAGTGTGTACGGATATAGTGTAAAAATAGTTTCATTATATCTTTCTTTTGAGTAAGTCACTTCAATTAGTAGTTCTAATCTAAATGTGGTATGATGGATACTCGGAGGTGTCTCTCATGATTGTAGCGACGCTAGAAAGCGTATTAATATTAGATAAGGCAGAGCAGCTTGCAAAAGCGATTATCTGTTCAGATATAGCAGAAGATTATCGTAAGTATTATAGAGAATTACATGAAGATATGGAACTTCAGACGCTCATTCAGCAATTTACAGCGATGAAAGAACGGTATGAGGAAGTACAGCGTTTTGGAAAATACCATCCTGACTATACTACCGTGTCAATGAAAATGAGAGAATTAAAGCGTTCTGTGGACTTACATGATAAGGTTGCAGCTTTTAAAAGAGCAGAAACTGCTTTGCAGAAGTTATTAGACGAAGTTAGTGTAGCAATCGGTTCGGAAGTGTCTTCTTCCATTAAAGTGCCAACAGGAAATCCATTCTTTGATGCTGGTGGCTGTGGTGGAGGTTGTGGTACTGGCGGAGGTTGTGGTTGTAAAAAAACGGGGTGATGTACCCCGTTTTTTAGAAGTTGGAAGAAAACGTATACAGAGTTTGTCCTGTAATGTTATAAATTTCTGATTGGTTTTCATAGAATATAAAATATATGTTTTTAAAAGGAGAAGATGGAGAAGATTATGTTCGGGCAACGACAAAGTATGATTGTTTATTTACATTCATTGAAACATGCCAAGATTTTAAGGAAATATGGTAACATACATTACATATCAAAACGATTAAAATATGCTGTAGTATATTGTGATATGGAACAAATTGAGCATATGATGCATAAGTTGAACAAACTTCCTTTTGTGAAAAAGATAGAACAGTCGTATCGCCCGTATTTAAAAACGGAATTTGAAAATTCCCGTCCTGATCGAGCAAAAGAATACGATTATAGCTAATAGAAAAAATCCCCGGCTAAATTTAGCCGGGGATTTTTCACTTGAAATAACGTGTTATTTCATCGGAGGAATGAAATTGTTCATTCGTAAAATACCAATTAAATGATTAAAAAATAGTTCTTTTTCTGGGAAAGTTGTAGATGGTTTTACAGTAAAGGTAGCCACTTTTTTTCCGAGTTGTTCCGCCGTTTCTTCAAATAAAATGACACGTTTACTTTTTTTATTTTCAAATACAGGAATGCCTTCACGACATATGTATAATGGTTGGAAATCACCAGTAGTAGTTGGTTTTAATATTACAACAAGCGAACATACTTTTTTATCGTTTTTTATCGTTTCAAATTGTAACATATGTGCTATACGTTCTTGATTTGTTTTGGCAATTTCAAGTAATTCATATAAATCAGAGTAGCCTTCTCCAAGTTCTATAAAGCGTTGAATCATATCTTTTCCTCCTCTTTCTTTTACTGTACCATTTCACTTTTTAAATGAAAAGCACACAAAGAAAAAAAACCCTGCATAGCAGGGCCCTTCTTATACTAGCATGTACTAGTAAGAAGGCAAAGGGAGAGGAGAAACCGGAGGAAGAACTTATGGGGAAACGTAAGTCTTCTCCGCGGTTGGCAACAACATCGAAGGTGATGTTGTTATAATTATTTATGTCCAATCTAAATGAAGATATACATAATGAAATTAAATTTTATGTTGGGCTTTTTATTTTTCTTTTTTTTATTTTGTGATAGGATAAAAAAGATAAAGTGGAACTAATATACATATTGGGTTCATATTAGTGAATGATGAGATGAATACATAAAAATAACGAGAGGTTATTTGAGGCCGAGTTTTCCTATAGTTAGGTGAATGTGGTTTGTTAACGGTTACCGAAGTGGGAATGGCTTTCTATAATCGCTCGATAGATTGAAATAAAGGTAGTGACAACAGATGAGAGTAGTTTCAGGAAAATGTAAAGGACACCCACTTAAAGCGGTTCCTGGTAATACAACACGTCCAACGACAGATAAAGTAAAAGAATCTATTTTTAATATGATAGGTCCTTATTTTGATGGTGGTATCGCCCTTGATTTATTTGGTGGTAGTGGTGGTCTTGGAATTGAGGCTTTGAGCAGAGGGATTGATAAAGCAATTTTTGTTGATCGGGATAGTAAAGCGATAAAAGTAATTCATCAAAATTTAGAAAGTTGTAGAGTACAGGAACAAGCTGAAGTATATCGAAATGATGCTGAACGTGCAGTAAAGGCGCTAATAAAACGTGAAATGTCATTCGATCTTATATTGATAGATCCTCCATATAAAGAGCAAAAAATTGTATCTTTAATTAGTATAATGGATCAACATGGATTGCTACATAGTGATGGATTAATTATGGCAGAGCATGGTAATGATGTAGTTTTACCTAATTCAATAGGAAGGCTTGTAAAAGTACGAGCTGAGAATTATGGGGTTACTGCAATATCGATTTATAAGTATGAAGGTGAGGGGACAGAATGACAAGTATAGCTATTTCTTCAGGAAGTTTTGATCCAATTACCCTTGGGCATCTGGATATTATTAAAAGGGGAGCAAAAGTATTTGATGAGGTGTACGTAGTCGTTTTAAACAATTCATCAAAAAAACCATTCTTTTCAGTTGAAGAGCGATTAGAATTAATTCGAGAAGCGACAAAGGATATCCCGAATGTAAAAGTAGATTCGCATAGTGGGCTATTAGTAGAGTATGCAAAAATGCGTAATGCAAATGCAATATTACGTGGTTTACGAGCAGTTTCTGATTTTGAATATGAGATGCAAATTACTTCTATGAATCGAAAATTAGATGAAAATATTGAAACATTTTTTATTATGACAAACAATCAATATTCATTTTTAAGCTCGAGTATTGTAAAAGAAGTTGCGAGGTATGGAGGAAGTGTAGTAGATCTTGTACCTCCTATTGTAGAACGTGCTTTAAAAGAAAAGTTTCAAACCCCGTTAAAGTGAACGGGGTTTTTCTTTATATGTGCGCAAAAATAATAAAATAACATATAAGTATAGACAAAATAATGTGAAAATTGGTCCATAATGTATAAAAGATGTCCAAATTTCATGTAGTATAGAAGGATGCTCGGATAAAAATACAGGAATATCTTTTGGCATAGGCGAGAAAGAACTCACTTTCTCATAAAATGGTGTCCAAAATACAAATGTAAAAATAGGGGCAAGAATACTTTGAATAATTCGTGCGAAAAAATAGGGTTTAAATCGGATATCTGTTTCAGCTAATATGCTAGCAACTTGTGCCTGAATAGAAAGACCACTAAATGCTAAAATGAAGCTTGTTACCATAGCTTGTTGTAAGAGCGGTGTTTCATTTATTTGACTAATCATTTGGCTTCCGAGTGTCATTTCGAAAATACCTGATAATATAGGTATACTAAAATCTGTACTTAGTTGGAAGAATGATAAAATATGTTGCATAATAAAAGAAAGAGCTGCTGTAATGTGAAATACAGTAATCATTTTATTTAACACAGAGAATAAAATAATAAATCCGCCAATCATAAGTAATGTTTGAATAGAAGAAACAATGGCATCCCCAAGTAATTTACCAATTGGTCTTTTTTCTTGTAAGCGTGTCTCGTGAAGGATTAAAAAAGGGTTTTGAAAGCGACGTTTTTTTGTAGTGTGTGTATTAATTTTGTAAGCGGTATTATCGCCGTAAAAACGCATAATTAATCCGACAGCAAAGTTACTGAAATAATGGGCAGCGGCTAATATAATTCCTAATTTCGGATTATTAAAAAAACCGATAGACACAGCACCGAAAATAAAAAGTGGATTAGAAGAATTTGTGAAAGAAACGAGGCGCTCCGCTTCAATCTGAGTTAAAAGATTGCTTTTTCGTAGTCTAGCGCTTAATTTGGCGCCTGCAGGGAAACCAGAAGCCATTCCCATCGCCCAAACAAATCCGCCTATCCCTGGAACGCGAAAAAGTGGGCGCATGAGTGGTTCTAATATAACGCCAATAAATTTTACAACACCGATACTAATTAGAAGTTCCGCAATGATGAAAAACGGTAGTAGTGAAGGGAATACAACTTCCCACCATATATTTAACCCGCGAATAGAAGCTTGCAAAGCGGCTTGGGGGTGGAGTACAAGAGAAAAGGTTAAAAATAGCGTTGATATGGTAAGGAAAGCGGTTTTCCATTTTTCATACATGTAAGTAAATCCCCCTTTGTCCCAAAAAACGTTCATTTCAGTATACGTGGATACGTAGTGAATTTAGACCATAAGTATGAAAAAGGAATGAAAAAAATTAAAGGGTGAGAAAAATGAAAGAACCAAAGATTGGTTTAGCACTTGGGTCTGGAGGAGCGAAAGGGTTTGCTCATATTGGTGTAATAAAGGTTTTAAGGGAAGCGGGTATCCCTATTCACATGATTGCAGGAAGTAGTATGGGGGCGCTAATAGGTACGTTTTATGCGGCAAGTAGTAACGTTGAAAGATTGTATAAATTGGCATCTGTTTTTAAGCGGAAGTATTATTTAGATTTCACGGTACCGAAAATGGGATTTATTGCTGGAAAACGTGTCAAAGATATGATTAAAATGTTTACATATAATAAAAATTTAGAAGAGTTAGATATCCCGACGGCTGTTGTGGCTACTGACATATTGAAGGGGGAAAAAGTGGTTTTTACAAGTGGGCCAGTTGCAGATGCGGTGAGGGCTAGCATATCTGTTCCTGGAGTGTTTGTACCAGAAAAAATAGATGGAAGATTATTAGTGGATGGTGGAGTCATTGATCGCATCCCAGTATCGGTTGTGAAAGAGTTAGGGGCCGATATTGTTATCGCTGTTGATGTATCTCCAATTAAGGTAAATGGCGATGTTACGTCCATTTATGACGTAATCATGCAAAGTATTGAAATTATGCAGCATGAGCTTGTAATGAATCGGCAAATTGCATCGGATTTAATGATGCGACCAGCTGTAGAGCAATTTAGTTCACGTGCTTTTACAAACATTGAAGACATTATTCGAGTTGGAGAAGTAGAAGCAGAAAAACATATTTCAAATATTTATTTATTAATTGAGCAGTGGAAGGAGAAACATAATGTTTAAGCGTTTTCGGTTTATATATGCAATCTTAATAGGGGTTATATTGGCGATGTTACTTGTTTACGTACGTTTACCGTATTATATAACAAAACCAGGAATGGCTGCCAAATTAGAGCCTTATGTTCAAGTTGAGGGTGGAACGAAAGAATCTGGTGATTTTATGCTTGTTACGGTTTCAATGGGACCAGCAAATGTGGTGAATTTAATAGCGGCACAGTTTAATAAATATACACATATTTCGAAAGCGGAAGAAATATTGCAAAAAGGTGAGAGTGATGAAGAATATCAATTTCGCCAAAATTATGCGATGAAAGATTCACAAAATGCAGCAATTTATAATGCATATAAACGTGCAAATCGCTCAGTATCTTTTGAAAATAAAGGTGTATTAGTTGCTGGTGTGGCAAAAGGAATGCCGTCAGAAGGAAAGCTTAAGCTTGGTGATGTTATTATAGCTGTTGACGGAAAAACGTTTGAAAAGACGGAGCAATTTATTGAATATATGACAGGGAAAAAAGAAAATGATGCTGTAAGTATTGAGTACATGAGAAATGGAAAACAATTGAAAGAGAATTTAAATGTAAAGACGATTCCTAATGGGAATGGACGTGTCGGTATAGGTGTTTCTATCGTTACGGAAAGAGAATTAGTGGTCGATCCGAAAGTGAAAATTAATTCTCATGAAATTGGTGGACCATCCGCAGGTTTAATGTTCACATTAGAAATATATAATCAACTTGTGGAAGAAGACTTAACGAAAGGACATGAAATAGCTGGAACAGGTACAATTAATGAAAAAGGAGAAGTGGGCCCGATTGGTGGTATAAATCAAAAAGTGGTGGCTGCTAGCGATGCTGGGGCTGAAGTGTTCTTTGCGCCAAATGAAAAAGGTGCGGAGAAATCGAACTATAAAGATGCACTTGAGACTGCAAAGGATATTAAAACAAAAATGAAAATTGTACCAGTGGATACGCTGGATGATGCGTTAACATATTTAGAAAAGATGGATAAGGAAAAAACCTCTCTGAAATAGAGAGGTTTTTTATAGGAATTTTGTAGTTGTTTCATCATAGCGAATAGGATGGTGTGTTATATCCTGTTTTAATAGTTGTGTGCGTAACGGTTCGTGCATGATGGAGAAATATACAGAGTTTGCTTTTTTCTCTATATCTAAAGCGGCATGGTCGAATGTTTTTGTATGAGTAAGGATTGGAAGTTCGATTTTTTTCTTATTTTTTGAAAGGTAAGTTTGTCCTTTTTGTGACATGCCTAGCAGGCGAATATATGGTGCGTGTTGTTCTATATTTGCGCTACGTATATCCTCTTTTGTTGTGTTTGTTAAAATGTGTGTACAAGCTCTTTGTAATCTAGTCCATGTATAACGTTTTGTTTTTAATGCTTCCATGAATGAATAGAAGGAGGAACTGTTTTGTATTTTTGATAAAATACGATGCTCTAAACCTTCTTCTATTTCATATATATGTCGTAAGTCCCCTGGAGACATCGTCATGAGTCTATATTTAAAAAATGAAAAGTATTGTTCCCAATTATGTAATATCCCGTAGTTTTGTTTGTAATTTGCTAAAAGCGAAGTGGTTGCCTGTGGGAGAAAAGGTTCAATTGTTGTAAATGATCCTTCTTCGCTAAAGAGTTGTTTTCGGATGCTTGTCGCGCTTGCAATATGTTGGTCATTAAATGTTTCATCATGATAATGAGAGGCAAATCTTTTTATAGTTTGAGCTTGTATAGAGCTATTTTGTGACAGAATTGCTTTCATATATTGGAAGCCTAAAATATTATTTGGTTGTGACATATCTATGTTTTTTTCAGATGTTAAAATGTGTGAGAAAGCATCCGATGTTGCTTTTGCATAACTATTACCAGCGTCCATGAATTGTTTTACAAGGCAGTTAAAAGTCTCTTCTTCGTTTTTTTGTATGGAGATGGTATTATAAAAATTTTCGATTTGTCCATCCTCACTACCGAAACAAATTTCGGAAACACGTAGGGCATTTAAAATGGAAATAGCACCATTTGCGAAGGTTTCAGCCTTTTGTGTTGCAAAGACGTATGGAAGCTCTACAACAAGGTCTACGCCGTTTGCTAAGGCCATTTTAGTGCGATACCATTTGGAAATGAGTGCGGGCTCACCACGCTGTAAAAAAGGACCACTCATAACGGCAATTATTATATCGGATTGTGTTAACTTTTTTGTCTGTTGCACATGATAAAGATGACCGTTATGAAAAGGGTTATATTCAACAACAATACCACCAGCTTTTATGGTAATCTCTCCTTTCGATGTAGCATCTTTTTGAAAAACGTGATACTCTATATATTATTTACTATGATGACTTCATTATAGTGTAAAGAAAAAACATTGACAAATATAAAATGGCTAGCTATAATTTTGTTTGTTGCCTTGAGGTGATATGATATGAAATGGTCCATCCATCAATTGAATAAATTGAGAAATAAAGGATTGACATTGGATGAGATGGTAGATGTAAGTGAGCTAAAAGAGGTCGAGAAAGATATTCGTGAAATTAATCCTGTTCATGTAACGGGAAGAGTTGATTTTGGCTCCGGTAAGTTTACGTTTCATCTACATATAACTGGAAGCATGGTTTTACCATGTTCTCGCTCTTTAGTAGATGTGACATTACCATTTGACATTAAAACAACTGAGGTGTTCCAAACTTCACAAGAAGAATTTGAAACTGAAGCTGAAATTCATTCTTTAGAAGGAGAAGTACTTGACTTACTGCCCGTAATCAAGGAAAATATACTTTTGGAGATTCCAATGCAAATTTTCAGTGATGATGTTTCTGGTGGAGCACCGACGCAAGGTCAAGACTGGCAAGTGATTTCGGAAGAAGACAAAGAAAAGACTGTTGATCCAAGATTGGCAGGACTTGCAAAGTTTTTTGACAAATAATCGGAAGACTGGTTCAGGCCTTCATATGAAAATAACTATTTCTTTTAAGGAGGTGGGAAGAATGGCTGTACCTTTTAGAAGAACTTCTAAAACAGTAAAAAGAAAGCGTCGTACGCATTTCAAATTATCAGTACCTGGTATGGTAGAGTGCCCAAGCTGTGGTGAAGCGAAATTAGCTCACCGTGTATGTAAAGCATGCGGTACTTACAAAGGTAAAGAAGTAATCAGCAAGTAATTGCGGGAAAATAAACGCAGAAGATATCTTCTGCGTTTATTTTTTTTGTCTTAATCTTTAGTTGTTGTATTCTATCTTTTCTAGTAACTGCATATGCTTAATAAAAAATGCATAGGGAGGACTAGAGAGATGGCGACAACAAGACAAGATGCTTGGACTGATGATGAAGATTTGCTTCTGGCAGAAGTAGTACTCCGGCATATTCGAGAAGGTGGAACACAACTTTCTGCCTTTAAGGAAGTGGGAAAAAATTTATCTCGTACACCAGCAGCATGTGGGTTTAGGTGGAATTCTTACGTAAGAAAGCAATATAAAGAACGTATTGAGGAAGCAAAGCAACTTCGTAAAGTAGAACATTATGAAGTGAAAGAGACAAAGGTGTTAGAACCTACGTCAATTACGTTGAATGATGTTATTGATTTCTTGCAAAATTATAAAGATGAAAACTCTTTAACGGTGTTGCAACAACAAGTTGAATCATTACAAACAGAAAGAGAGCGCCTTCTGGAGCGATTATCAGTATATGAAGAAGAGTATAGAACATTACTTGATTATATCGATCAAAAAAGAAGTGTAATGGTAGCGGAAAGAAACAATGCTCGCTCGAATGAGAAGTTAGAGAAGCTTAAGAAATAAAAAACAGCTGTTATACAGCTGTTTTTTTATTTCTTAAGCCGATTCTTCGTTTGTAACCGCATTCAAATTTGTTTCTGGATGCCAAATATAAAAATCACCATCAGTTACTGATACGGGGTTGAAATTTAATTTATCCCAAAAACCAGCTGAATGAATACGTGCTATTGTTTTAATAGGAAATTGCATTTGTTTCGCATGATTTACAAGCATTTGCCCGAATCCTTGTTTTTGAAAAGTTGGTAATACTTCAAGTTTATAAAGTTCTAGGTAAGGACCTGTAATTTCGAATGGTTCTCCGCCGTTTCTTTTCATATATAGACTCATACGTGCGATTAGTGATCCACCATAATAAATGCCATAAAATGGAGATTCACTGTCGTTTTCAATAATGTTTGCTTGCAATTCTTCCAGCATAGATAGTTCTTGGGCTCCGCACCCTTTAAATTTTTTGAATTCATCTAACGTTTTATAATTGATGAGCAAGCGCTCAACTTTTGGGAATCCCATTACATCACATCCTTTTGTTATCTTGTTGAATGCAGAAAAGTAAAAATATTTACAATAATAGTATAACTCATTTTTTTATTTTTATGAAGAAGATAGTATATTTCTTTTATTATTTTTTTGAGGATTTGCTAAACTAAGAGTACAAGTGTATTAATAGGCAGTATTATACATAGCGAAAAAAGAGAGTGTATTTGTTTGGCAGAGGACAACGAAATTATAGGGCGTGCTCATGTACTTTAAAAAGATATAAAAAGGAGGGGAGGCAAGGGCGCTTAATGTGAATCCCTTGTGTGAAAATGAAAATTGGAATTGTCGGACCAGGTGCTATTGGTCTATTGTATACATTTTATTTACAAAAAAGTAACCAAGATGTTACGTTGTTTACAAGAACGGCTAAGCAGGCTGAAGAGTTGAATGAAACAGGTGTAACTTGTATTAGAGATGGAAGATGTGAAACAGTATATCCATCTGTTTTACCGATAGAAAGTATGGTAGCACAAAATTTAGATTATATATTTATTTCTGTGAAGCAATATCATATAGATGACGTACTACCGTTTGTGGAAGGGGCATCATCATTAATCTTTTTGCAAAACGGAATGTCGCATCTTCAAAAGATGCTGAAAATAGGGAGTGAAAATATAGCTGTTGGTATTGTAGAACATGGTGCGAAAAAAGAGGGAGGGCATATCGTTCATCATACTGGGATAGGGGTAACAAAATTTGGAGTGGTTTGTGGTCAATCTATACATTTCAAGAAAATATGCCGTTATTTTCCTGTTACTTATTTTCCAGTTCAAATAGAAACGGATTGGGAAGAGATTATGCACAAAAAATTAGTAGTAAATGTATGTATCAATCCATTGACAGCACTATTGGGAGTTAAGAATGGTGAATTAATCACGAATCGTTTTTTTTATCAAATGATGGAGCAAGTGTTTCAGGAGGTCGCATTTCTTATTAGAGGAGAAAAAGAAATGGTATGGCAAATGGTACGAAATGTGTGTGAAGGAACGTCTCGTAATACATCCTCTATGTTAGCGGATGTAAGAGCGAATAGACAGACGGAAATTAATGCGATTGTTGGATATGTATTAGAAGAAGCTAAGAAACAGCAACTACCAGTTCCGACACTTCAATTTTTGTTCGATGCAATAAAAGGGTTAGAAACAAGAGTATAAGTGTTATTCTTTGCTTTTACGTGAAACATTGACTACAATGTGGATTGGTGAGAGAACTGGATACGAAAGGAAGAATTATATGGAGATAAAAGAAATCTCTGTTCCGCAACAAGGTGTTGTAGCGGACTATATGAACGGTAAAAAAGAGATACAGTCATGTTTTGATTATATGTTAACAGAAGATGCTTTTAAACAACGTTTACATGATTTGCGTGAAAGGGAGTTTTTCCGCCAAGATTTAGTAGCGCATTTATTAGAATATAATACAAAATTACAAGCGGGAGAATCTACACTTCAAAATGTAAAAGCGCTTGGAGATGAAAATACATATGTTGTTATAGCTGGACAACAAGCAGGGTTATTAACTGGACCGCTTTATACAATTCATAAAGTTATTTCAATTTTACAGCTTGCAAAGGAAAAGGAAGAAAGTTTAGGAGTTAAAGTTGTCCCTGTCTTCTGGATTGCGGGTGAAGACCATGATATGGATGAGATTAACCATACTTTTGTAGCGAAAAATAAAAAGATGAAAAAAACTATTTTTTATGACCGTAATCCGAAAAAAGCGAGTGCTTCTGAGTCTGAACTTTCTGTTGAAGATTGTAGAAATTGGATTGAAGAGATTTTTAAAACATACCCAGAAACAAATTTTACAAAGGATGTATTAAAATTTGTTGATGATGCTTTGAAAAAATCGAATACGTATGTAGATTTCTTTGCTCATCTTATTACGAAAATCTTTGCTAATTCTGGTTTAATCCTTGTTGATTCACATCATCCTGAATTAAGAAAGTTAGAAATTCCATTTTTTAAGCGAATTATAAGTAAGTATAAAGAGATACAAGAGGGGCTTCGTAATCAGCAAGAAGTAATGAAAGAACTAGGATACAAACCGATTATTGAAACGAAGTCTCATGCAGTGCATATATTCATGGAAATAGATAATGAACGAGTATTGCTTGAAGATCAACAAGGTAAGTTTGTTGGAAAGGATGGGGCGCATTCCTTTTCATACGAAGAGTTGATTGAAGAGATGGAGAGAAATCCGGCACGTTTTAGTAATAATGTTGTAACACGTCCTCTTATGCAAGAGTATGTATTTCCTACGCTCGCATTTATTGGAGGTCCAGGAGAATTAGCTTATTGGAGTGAATTACAACAAGTATTCCATACTGTCGGTTTTCAAATGCCACCTGTCGTTCCTCGTCTTACAATTACTTATGTGGAGAGAGATATAGCGACGGATTTATTTGATTTGCAATTGAGAGAAAGTGATCCGTTTTTAAATGATGTCGATAAATTGCGTGAAAACTGGTTGTCTAATCAAATAGAGGAACCGATTGATGATCATTTTGAAAAGGCGAAAAAAGAAATTGCCGATATTCATACATCTTTACAGCAATTTGTAAAGAAAATAGAGCCAGGGTTAGGTGCGTTTGCAGGGAAAAACGAATTGAAAATTAATGAACAAATTGAACTGCTGGAAAGAATGTTGAAAAGAAATGTTGAGAAAAAGTATGAGGTTCAGCTAAATAAATTCCGCCGTATACAATTCGCACTTCGTCCATTAGGTGCACCGCAAGAACGTGTGTGGAATGTATGTTATTATTTAAATCAGTTTGGTTTGGATTTCGTTGATCGTGTAATGGAAAAACCTTTTTCTTGGGACGGAAAACATCATGTTATAAAACTATAAAATCTTGCTCTTTGGAGCAGGATTTTATTTTTATTCCGTTGAATTTACTGTGAAGTGATTTTTTTCTGAATTATCAATCAAAAAAGTGTTAAATATGGCAATTGTGTTGGATACTTAAATATATGACAAAATAGCACAAAATGTAAACGTATTATTCGCTTTTTCGACAGTTTTTTATTTAAATTCCCGCAAAAGATGATAAAATTTAGTATATAATAAAAGAAAATAGCGATTTGTATAGTATGTTGCCTTTGTTGGTAAGTTAAATGAGTCGTTCTTTCGTATTATTTCATTCTCTAAGCGTGAAATATGTGTTTAGAGGAAGGGATACATTCAACATAATTAATTGGAAAAAGAGTAGGTGCAACAATGTTTAAACACGTAACAGTGCTTTTAAAGGAAACAGTAGACGGCTTAGATATAAAGCCAGATGGTACATATGTAGATTGTACACTGGGGGGAGGAGGACATAGTTCTTATTTATTATCCCAATTAACTGAAGGTGGAAAATTAATAGCGTTTGATCAAGATGAGATAGCGATTCAAAACGCGAAAGAAAAGTTCTCTTCATACGGTGAACAGTTTATAACAGTAAAGAGTAACTTCCGTTATTTAGCTGAAAAACTGCAGGAAATAGGTATAACAGAAGTAGACGGTATTTTATTTGATTTAGGTGTTTCATCCCCACAATTAGATACACCAGAACGAGGCTTTAGTTATCATCATGATGCACCGCTAGATATGCGGATGGATCAAGATGCCCCATTAACAGCGTACGATGTTGTAAATAGCTGGTCATATGAACAACTTGTAAGGATTTTCTTCCAATACGGTGAAGAGAAATTTTCAAAACAAATTGCAAGAAAAATTGAAGCTTATCGTGAGAATAAAGCTATTGAAACGACAGGAGAATTAGTAGAGCTAATTAAAGAAGGTATTCCGGCTCCTGCTCGCAGAACGGGTGGGCATCCTGCTAAGCGAGTGTTTCAGGCAATTCGTATAGCTGTAAATGATGAATTAAAAGTATTTGAAGAAGCATTGGAATCTGCTATTGAGATGGTTAAGCCAGGTGGAAGGGTTAGTGTTATAACATTCCATTCATTAGAAGATCGTATTTGTAAAACAACGTTTAAGCGAAATAGTACAACGCCACAATTGCCGCCAGGATTACCGATTATTCCTGATGAATTTAAGCCGAAATTAAAGCTTATTACAAGAAAACCGATTTTACCTTCTGATATAGAGCTAGAAGAAAATAATCGTGCGCGTTCTGCGAAGTTGAGAATCGCTGAAAAACGATAAAAGGGAGAGAGAGGTATGACTAATTTAGCTGTAAAGTACAAACAACAAGCGCAAGAAGAGGTGCAAATTCAAACGCCCCCACAGCAGATGGCTAAGCCGAAGGTTAAAGCGAAAATTACAAGAATCGAAAAACTGTTGTATGTAGCGTTTATTGGCTTTTTATTGTATGCCTGTGTCGCGTTTATTGGAAATAAAGCAGGCCTTTATCAAGTTAATGTAGAAGCAGCGACGATAGAAGAAAAAATTGTACAGCAGCAAAAAGAAAATCAAGAATTACAAGCTGAAGTAGAGAAGTTAAGTCGCTATGAACGGATCGCTGAAGTTGCAAAAAAACACGGGCTAGAAATTAATGCGAATAATGTGAAAGGCCTCAAATAAGGCAATAGGTGTGAAGGAACGATGAAGAAGAATATGACTAAATTTCATACCAATAAGGGAGCAGGTTATTTTATGATATTTTTCCTCCTGCTCTTTTTGCTGTTATTAGCCCGATTTTTTTACATACAATCAACAGGAACAGTTCATAATCAGGATTTAGATGCACTTGCTAAACAAAAGCATAGTAAAACAGGAGTTCTTGAAGCGAACCGAGGAACCATTTATGATCAAAACGGTCATGTGTTAGCGCAAGACGCAAACTCTTACAAAATGGTAGCTGCACTAAAAGGTGCTAACTCAGTTGAGAATAAAGAAGATACTGCAAAGAAAATTGCAGGAGTACTTGGAAAAGGCGAAGAGGATATTTTAGCTTCTTTAAACAAGGAAGGTAGAAGTCAAGTCGAATTTGGAACGTTAGGCAAGGATTTGACGAAAGAAAAGAAGGAACAAATAGAAGCGTTGAAGTTGCCGGGAATATCTTTTATTACAGAAAATGCAAGGGTGTATCCAAACGGTGATTTTGCATCTTACGTTATAGGTCATGCAAAACCAAATGAGAATGGAACCTCGGTAGGTCAATTTGGCATAGAGAAAAGCTTGGATAAATACTTAAGTGCTTCGAACGGAGAAGTAGCATATACAGGTGATCGTAAAGGTGTGTCCCTTGATGGGGGAAAAGTTAATGTAAAGGCACCTAAAAATGGAGATAACGCTTATTTAACAATTGATCAACGTGTCCAAAGTTATTTAGAAGACGCGATGAAAGCAGCAAGTAAGCAATATGAGCCAGAAAGTTTAATAGGGATTGTTGCAGATCCGAAAACTGGGAAAATATTAGCGATGTCTACTAAACCTAGTTATGACCCTAATGATCGCCAAATTAAATATTTCTTCAATGACGCGATTGCCAATGCATTTGAACCTGGATCAACAATGAAAATTTTTACGTTAGCGGCAGCTATTAATGAAGGTGTGTACAAAGGACAAGATTATTATCAATCCGGGACATATCAAGTCGGAAATAGGAAAATAAAAGATCATAATGGCGGTGCTGGTTGGGGCTCTATCACGTTTGATGAAGGGGTAGAGCGTTCTTCAAACGTAGCGTTTGCAATTTTAGGAGATCAAAAACTTGGTCCAGAACGTTTCCGAAAATATATTCATAGTTTTGGATTAGATGAAAAAACGAACATTGATTTATCAGGTGAAGGATCGAATACAATTTTATTTGATCAGCAAATACAACAAGTGACAACAGCTTTTGGACAAGGTTCCACTGTAACACCAATTCAGCTTGTACAAGCTGCAACGGCCATTGCAAATGATGGGAAAATGATGAAACCTTATGCAATTGATAAAATTGTAGATCCGATAACAGACAAAGTAAAATTAGAACATAAGCCAGAAGAAGTAGGAAAACCTGTTACAAAGGAAACAGCAGCGCAAGTAAGACAGTTATTAGAACGTGTTGTTACATCTCCGAAAGGTACAGGGACAGCTTATAAAATTGATGGATATTCAGTTGGTGGTAAAACAGGTACAGCGCAAATTCCGGATGGAAAAGGCGGCTATATGACAGGAAGACAGAATTATATATTCTCATTCTTAGGTATGGCACCAATGGACGATCCACAACTTGTCGTGTATGTAGCTGTTAAACAGCCGAAATTAAAAGATGACGAGAACGGCGCACAACCTTTAGCTGATATTTTTAAATATGTAACAAAAAATAGTTTAGAGTATTTAAAGATTAAGCCAAATGAAGTGAAAGATCCGAAAAAACATCTGAAAGAACAACAAACTACTGTTCCAGATGTAACTGGTAAAACGATGGCTGAAGCGGGGAAAGCGATTGATAAAGCAAAACTTCGTCCAATCGTACTAGGTGAAGGGAAAGTACAGCAACAAGTACCAAAAGCGACTGAACAAACATTAAAAGGCGACCGAGTCTTCTTGGTAGGAGATAAGCCTACAATGCCAAATATACAAGGATGGGCACTGCGTGATGTTATGAATTTAGCGAAGACATTACAGCTTAACTTGAAACCTTCTGGTACAGGATACGTAACAGAACAAAGTGTGGCGGAAGGAACATTATTACAACCTGGTACAGAATTAGGTGTCACACTCGTACCGCCACTCGAACCACAGCAAGAAGCAGAAAAGCCGTAATGGTAAAAGAGAATAAGTTCTAATTAAATAAGTACAAGCATATATTGGAACAAGCTAGGCGTAAGGGAGGCTTGTTCCGATATGCGTGTATCAAATGTAACAGTTAGAAAACGACTTATTTTTATACTTATATCAGGTATACTTATTTTCACTATTATCGATATTCGTCTTGGATATGTGCAATTTTTTCTTGGGAATATGTTAACGGATCGTGCGAAAGATTCATGGAGTCGTAATATTACTTTTGAACCCGAACGTGGGAAAATTTTAGACCGAAATGGTGTGGAACTTGCCACGAATAAAAGTGCTCCAACTGTCTTTGTTGTACCGAGGCAAATTGAAAAACCAGCAGAGACTGCAGAGAAGTTAGCTGCAGTATTAGGTGTGGAAAAAGATGAGATTTATAAAAGGATTACAAAAAAAGAATCGATTGTAAGGTTAGATAAAGGCGGAAGGAAAATATCACATGACAAAGCGAAAGAAGTACGAGGATTAAGTTTGAAGGGCGTGTATATCGCAGAGGATTCTATCCGGTACTATCCATTTGGAAACTTTTTATCACATGTATTAGGTTTTGCAGGTAGCGATAACCAAGGTCTTATGGGACTAGAAAAATATTATGATAAAGAGCTAAATGGGGACAAAGGTCATGTGCGTTTTTTTGCAGATGCGAAAGGACAAAGGATGCCTAATGTTGGTGATGATTTCAAAAAGCCAGAAGCTGGTTTAAATTTAGGATTAACAATCGATGCGCGTATTACAAGGATTATGGAAAGAGAAATGAATATTGCGGAGTCAACTTATAATCCTGACGGTATGATTGCGATTGCAATGAATCCTAAAAATGGTGAAATTTTAGGTATGTCTAGTCGACCGAGTTTTGACCCAGCGGATTTTCAAAGTGTCTCTCCAGAAGTGTATAACAGAAATCTACCTGTATGGAGTACGTATGAGCCTGGTTCGACATTTAAGATCATTACATTAGCTGCAGCATTGAATGAAAATTTAGTAGACTTAGAGAAGGATACGTTTTATGATGATGGAGCAGCTGAAGTAGGTGGAGCTAGATTGAAATGCTGGAAAGCAGGAGGTCATGGCAGTCAAACGTTTTTAGAAGTCGTTCAAAACTCATGTAACCCGGGATTTATTGAACTTGGTGATCGCCTTGGTAAAGACCGATTATTTAAATACATTCGTAATTTTGGTTTTGGGCAGAAGACTGGAATTGACTTGCAAGGTGAAGGCAGTGGGATTTTATTTAATTTAGATAAAGTTGGTCCAGTAGAGCAAGCAACAACTTCATTCGGCCAAGGGGTTTCTGTTACACCAATTCAACAAGTAGCAGCTGTAGCGGCGGCTGTAAATGGTGGAACATTGTATCAGCCGTATATAGCTAAGGAGTTTATTGATCCGAAAAATAATCAAGTTGTTAGTAAAAAGACACCTGTTGAGAAAAGAAAAGTTATTTCCAAGGAAACTTCAGAAAAAGTTCGTTATGCATTAGAGAATGTTGTAGCGAAAGGTTCTGGTAAAGGTGCTTATATTGATGGATATCGTGTAGGTGGAAAAACGGGTACTGCTCAAAAGGTGAAAGATGGTAAATATTTAGAGAATAATTATATAGTATCTTTTATCGGATTTGCTCCAGCGGATGATCCAGAGATTGTTGTGTATGTTGCTGTTGATAATCCAAAAGGGGTTACACAGTTTGGTGGAGTGGTAGCAGCTCCGATTGTCGGGAATATCCTTCGAGATGCGCTTCCTGTTATGGGAGTGAAACCGAGAAAAGAACAAGTTGAGAAAGAATATAAATGGGGCGATACACCAACTGTGGAAGTTCCGAATTTAATTGGAATGAAAAAGAAAGACTTACAAACACAACTCGTCGATTTGAAGCTTGATATAAGTGGAGATGGAGAGAAAGTAATTAAACAATCACCAGAAGCGGGAGCTAAAGTAAAAGAAGGCTCAAAAATTAGAATTTACTTCGGGAATTAAAGGTAACATAGTACGTTTTATGGTACAATTGGTGGAAGTGAGTTCTTTATAGAACAGTTACTTAATTTGAGACAGTAAGTGTCTCATTCATAAATAGGTCAGTAGCACTTACCTCCTTATATAGGAGGTAATGTGTTGCTTACTGAAAAAAAGATAAATAAACAATGTAGAGAGGGTTTAGTGAAATGAAGTTGCATACACTTGTATCATGTTTGCATGATTTTCCAGTTGTTCCAAAAGAAAATCCAGAAATCACATCTATAGAAGCTGATTCACGTAAAGTGAAAGAGGGAAGCTTATTTGTATGTATGAAAGGATATACGGTTGATAGCCATGATTTTGCTAAGCAAGCAGCGGCACAAGGAGCGGCTGCTATTGTTGCGGAAAGACCAATTGATGTTGACGTTCCAGTTGTACTTGTGAAAAATACTTTTCGTTCGTTAGCGGTTTTAGCTGATTATTTTTATGGTCAACCGACACACAAGTTACATTTAATCGGAATTACAGGTACAAATGGAAAGACAACAACATCGCATATTATGGATGAGATTATGCGAGCACATGGTCATAAAACAGGGCTAATTGGAACGATTAATATGAAAATCGGTGATGAAACATTTGAGGTGAAAAATACAACACCAGATGCACTAACACTTCAACAGACGTTTTCAAAAATGGTTGAACAAGGTGTGGACAGCACGGTAATGGAAGTTTCGTCACATGCGTTAAATCTTGGTCGTGTACACGGATGTGATTACGATGTAGCGGTGTTTACGAATTTAACACAAGATCATTTAGACTATCATAAAACGATGGAAGAATATAAACATGCAAAAGGGTTACTATTTGCACAGCTTGGCAATAGTTATAATCATAATCGTGAAAAGTACGCTGTGCTGAATAGCGATGATAATGTAACAGAAGAGTATATGAGAAGTACTGCAGCAACAGTTGTAACATATGGTATTGATACAACAAGTGACATTATGGCAAAAAATATCGTTATGACGAGTGGCGGGACTACATTTACGCTTGTCACACCATATGAAAGTGTAAATGTTACAATGAAATTAATAGGTAAATTTAATGTATATAACGTACTTGCAGCAACAGCAGCAGGACTTGTTTCGGGTGTGAAATTAGAAACAATCATTGCTGTTATAAAGGATTTAGCTGGGGTTCCAGGACGTTTTGAAGTTGTTGATGGAGGGCAAAATTATACAGTTATTGTTGATTACGCACATACGCCAGATAGTTTAGAAAATGTATTAAAAACTGCAAAACAATTTGCAAAAGGTGATGTGTATTGTATCGTTGGTTGTGGCGGCGATAGGGACCGAACGAAGAGACCGATAATGGCAAGTGTTGCAACAAAATATGCAACTCATGCAATTTATACATCAGATAATCCAAGAAGTGAAGATCCAGCGGCTATTTTAGATGATATGGTACATGGTGCAAGCGGGAAAAATTATGAAATGATCATTGATAGAAAAGAAGCAATACACCATGCAATCGCTAAAGCGAAAGCAGATGATATCATTATTATTGCTGGTAAGGGGCATGAAACGTATCAAATTATTGGTAAAGAAGTTCATCATTTCGATGATCGTGAAGTTGCTAAAGAAGCAATTACAGGGCGTTTAAACAACGAAGAGTAACAACGTGAGAGGAGGACTACATGTGCTTGAGCAAGGTTTATTAGTAACGGCTGGGGTAGCATTCTTAATTTCTGTTGCCCTTTCGCCATTGTTTATTCCATTTTTAAGAAAATTAAAGTTCGGACAGAGTATTCGTGATGAGGGACCGAAGTCACATCAAAAAAAATCAGGGACACCGACAATGGGTGGTATCGTCATATACGTATCTATGATGGTAACTTCACTTATTATGGCGATTAAGTTTAATTATTTAGGTGCAGAGGTTTCGTTATTACTATTAGTGACGTTTGGTTACGGATTGATTGGATTTTTAGATGACTACATAAAGGTAGTTAAGAAGAGAAATCTTGGTTTAACATCAAAGCAAAAATTAGTAGGTCAGCTTGTTATTGCTATTGCATTCTTTTTAATTGGAAAAGGGCAAGCGTTCCACACATACATCATGATTCCGGGAACGGATGTTAAGTTTGAATTAGGTTGGGCGTATTTCGTACTTGTACTATTTATGCTTATTGGTGGATCAAATGCAGTTAACTTAACTGACGGTTTAGATGGTTTATTATCAGGAACAGCTGCTATTGCATTTGGAGCATTTAGTATTATTGCTGTGGCACAAGAGCAATTTGGAGTAGCGATATTCTGTATGGCAGTTGTAGGAGCTGTACTTGGATTTTTAGTATTCAATGCGAATCCAGCAAAAGTGTTTATGGGAGATACAGGTTCATTAGCTTTAGGTGGAGCCATTGCAGCTGTAGCGATTTTATTAAAACAAGAATTGCTACTTGTAATTATTGGCGGAGTATTCGTAATGGAAACTTTATCGGTTATCATTCAGGTCATTTCATTTAAAACAACAGGAAAACGTGTCTTTAAAATGAGTCCATTACACCATCATTATGAATTATGCGGTTGGTCAGAGTGGCGTGTTGTTGTGACGTTTTGGTCTGCAGGATTTTTATTAGCTGTGTTAGGAATTTATATCGGGGTGTGGATGTAATTGAAAACTGTAACTGAATTTCAAAATAAGAATATTCTTGTATTGGGTATTGCAAAAAGTGGTTATGCAGCAGCTACATTGTTACAAAAGCTAGGGGCAAATGTTATTGTAAATGACGGAAAGCCTTTAGCAGAGAATGTACTTGCTGCAGAATTACAAGCAAAAGGAATGGACGTTGTATGCGGTGGTCATCCTTTAGAATTATTAGAGAGAAATATTTCTCTTGTAGTAAAAAATCCAGGAATCCCGTATTCTAATCCAATATTAGTTGCTGCGAAAGAAAAACAAATTCCGATTGTTACGGAAGTTGAATTAGCATATCGTATTTCAGAAGCACCATTTGTTGGGATTACGGGGTCTAACGGTAAAACGACGACGACAATGCTGACATTTGAAATGCTAAAAGAAGGACAAAAGCATCCTGTAATTGCAGGGAACATTGGAACTGTAGCGTGTGAAGTAGCACAGGATGCAAAAGAAAATGAAGTTGTAGTTACAGAACTTTCATCGTTTCAATTGATGGGAGTAGAATTGTTCCAACCTAAAATTGCTGCGTTTTTAAATTTATTTGAGGCCCACTTAGATTATCATGGGACGAAGAAAGAATATGGTTTAGCAAAAGCAAATATTTTTAAAAACCAAACAGAAAATGATTATAGTGTAATAAATGCGGATGATGCAGATGTGATGGCTTTGTCTGCGTATTCTAAAGGTCAAAAAATCCTGTTTTCGACAACGAAAGAAATTGAAGATGGTGCGTGTATAAAAGATAACGCTCTTTATTTCAAAGGTGAAAAAGTTGTTGAAGTAAGCGATATCGTTTTACCTGGTCAACATAATCTAGAAAATATTTTAGCTGCGATGAGTATTGCGAAATTATTAGGTACTTCTAATGAAGCAATTACGGTCGTGTTAAAACGTTTTACGGGTGTAAAACATCGTTTAGAATATGTAACAACGATTAACAACCGTAAGTTTTATAATGATTCAAAAGCAACGAATATGTTAGCGACTGAGAAAGCACTATCTGCGTTTACACAACCGATTGTGTTACTAGCAGGTGGGCTTGATCGCGGAAATGAATTCGATGATTTAATTCCGTATTTCAAAAATGTAAAAGCGATTGTAACATTTGGACAAACAGCTCCTAAACTAGTAAGAGCGGCAGAAAAAGCAGGATTAGATATAATTGAAAGTGTCGATACTTTAGATGAAGCAGTGGTGAAAGCTTATGCTCATTCTAAAGATGGTGATGTCGTTCTTCTTTCTCCAGCGTGTGCAAGCTGGGATCAATTTAAAACATTTGAAGAAAGAGGAGACATTTTTATACAAGCTGTGCATAAACTTATATAAAGTAAATCAAAACATCAGTAGGCTAACACCTACTGATGTTTTGTTACATAGGGCAAAAGGTTCTGCCTAAAGAGGTGGTGTTTGTGGGTAATGAAGAAAACGCCTGATTTTATGCTCATCATCGTAACACTTTCATTGTTGACAATCGGAATGATTATGGTTTATAGTGCGAGTGCAGTTTGGGCCTCTTATAAAATGGGGGACTCATTCTTTTTTGCAAAAAGACAATTACTGTTTGCGGGTCTTGGTGTAGTAGCTATGTTTTTTATTATGAAAATTGATTATTGGGTGTGGCGTACGTATTCAAAAGTGATTTTGCTAGTTTGCTTCATTCTTCTTATTCTCGTTCTTATTCCTGGAGTAGGTCTTGTTCGAGGAGGAGCACGAAGTTGGATTGGAATCGGAGCATTTTCGATTCAACCGTCAGAATTTATGAAGTTTGCGATGATTATTTTCTTGGCAAAGTTTTTAGCAGAACGGCAAAAATTGATTACATCTTTTAAACGTGGTTTATTACCGGCTCTTAGTTTTGTGTTTCTTGCTTTTGGGATGATTATGTTACAGCCAGACCTTGGGACAGGAACGGTAATGGTTGGGACATGTATCATTATGATATTCATTTCGGGAGCGAGGGTCTTTCACTTTGCAATGTTTGGTTTGATTGGTGTAGCAGGATTTGTAGGGTTAATTGCATCAGCACCGTATCGAATGAAACGCATTACATCATATTTAGATCCGTGGTCAGATCCGCTCGGGAGTGGATTTCAAATTATCCAATCATTACTTGCAATTGGACCTGGTGGATTATTTGGGCTTGGACTTGGACAAAGTAGACAAAAATTTCTTTATTTACCTGAACCACAAACTGACTTTATATTTGCGATCTTATCCGAGGAATTAGGTTTTATTGGTGGTTCATTTGTGTTATTATTATTTAGTCTATTATTATGGCGCGGGATTCGTATCGCATTAGGAGCGCCAGATTTATATGGTACGTTTTTAGCAGTAGGTATTGTGGCGATGATTGCGATTCAAGTAATGATTAATGTTGGTGTTGTAACAGGACTGATGCCTGTTACGGGTATTACCTTGCCGTTTTTAAGTTATGGTGGATCAAGTTTGACATTAATGTTAATGGCAGTAGGTGTATTATTAAATATAAGTCGCCATTCTCGCTACTAAACCCTGTTTATAAGACAGGGTTTTTCGTATGTGTGTAAAAATGCAATATGTATATAGAAATAAATATAATGGAAATAAGAAAAGAGAAGCGGAGGAGTTAGTAGTGCGTGTATTAGTGAGTGGTGGGGGTACTGGTGGTCATATTTATCCAGCTCTTGCTTTAATTAGAGAAATAAAAAAGTTAAATCCAGAAGCAAGATTTTTATATATTGGTACGGAAAATGGACTAGAGAGTACAATCGTTCCAAAAGCAGGTATACCATTTCAATCTATTGTTATAAGTGGATTTAAACGAAAAATATCATTAGATAATGTGAAAACAGTAATGCGTTTTCTAAAAGGTGTACAGGATAGTAAACGATATATTCGTCGTTTTAATCCGGATATCGTAATTGGAACGGGTGGATATGTATGTGGACCAGTTGTATACGCTGCAGCCAAATTAGGTATTCCAACTATTGTACATGAACAAAATAGTGTACCAGGTGTAACGAACAAGTTTTTAAGCCGTTATGTTGATAAAGTTGCTGTTTGTTTTGAAGCAGCTATAGAGCATTTTCCAGAGTCAAAAGTGGTAATGACAGGTAATCCACGAGCATCAGAGGTAATGGATCAAAATGGAATGAAGGGGAAACGTTCAGTTGGGCTTTCTCTTCCTAAAAAGTCTGTACTTATATTTGGTGGAAGTCGTGGGGCTAGACCGATTAACGATGCCTTCGTTGAAGCAATTGAACAGTTTGGGAACAAAAGCTACGAAATACTATATGTAACAGGTGAAGTACATTATGACAAAGTGATGGAAGCCGTGAAGCAAAAAGGGAACCCAAGCAATGTTATTATTAAGCCGTTCATTCATAATATGCCAGAGGTACTAACTGGTGTAGACCTTGTTGTTTCAAGGGCTGGGGCAACAACACTTGCAGAATTAACAGCGTTAGGAAAACCAAGTGTGTTAATACCGAGTCCGTATGTAACAAATAATCATCAGGAAAAGAATGCACGTTCAGTTGTTGATAAAGGAGCGGCAAAAATGTTACTAGAAAAAGATTTAACAGCTGAAACGCTTATTCGTGATATTGATGAGATTTTATTAGATGCACAAACATTACAAAATATGAAGCTAGCTGCTAAGCAACTAGGTATTCCAGATGCAGCAAATAAGCTGTATGAAGTAATGAATAAGCTTGTAAAAAAATAAAGTGAGGCTTTAATCAGCGGGGAGTGATTCTCTCTCGTTGATTATTACCTTTCACTAATCGGATGTTTACTGGTATCCTCATTCCGCCTAATTTCTTTATTATCGCCTAATTTTGATTTAGGAGCTGTACTGCCCGTAAATAGAGGGATAACGTTAGGTGAACGCCCTGCATATTATTGTCATAAGGAGACTTAATATGGGGGAGATTGTCTATGGAACAATTAGTAAATGAGCTTATAGAAGCAGACGTTGGTCGTGTTTTAGTTAACGAGCCGTTAGCACGTTATACAACTATGAAAATAGGTGGACCAGCGGATATTTTAATTGTGCCAAAGCATGTAGCCGGTATTGAAAAAACATTACAGTTAGTAAAACAATACAAAACGAAGTGGACTGTAATTGGTCGCGGTTCAAACCTTCTTGTATCTGATCAAGGCATAGAAGGTGTTGTTATTCGTTTAGGAGAAGGATTAGATCACTTAGAGGTCGAAAAACATAAGGTAAGAGTTAGTAGTGGATATCCTCTTATTAAATTGTCAACTTTACTTAGTCGTCAAGGGTTAGCTGGATTGGAGTTTGCAAGCGGTATTCCAGGAAGTGTCGGTGGTGCAGTATATATGAATGCAGGTGCACATAAATCGGATATATCGAGTGTATTATCGAAGGCTCTCATTCTGTTTGAAGACGGTACAATTGACTGGTTAACGAATAAAGAACTGGAGTTTTCTTATCGGGCATCTGTATTGCAAACGAAACGTCCTGGTATTGTTTTAGAGGCGGTGTTTCAATTACAGGCGGGAAAACGTGAAGAAATTGTACGTAGCATGCAAAATAATAAAGATTACCGCCGTGAAACGCAACCATGGAATCACCCGTGTGCAGGAAGTGTATTTCGGAATCCAATCCCACATTTTGCAGGAGATTTAGTAGAAAAAGCAGGGCTTCGTGGTTATAGGATTGGTGGAGCTCAAATTTCTGAAATGCATGGCAATTTTATTGTTAATACCGGGGGAGCTTCAGCGCAAGATGTATTGTCTTTAATTGAATTAATAAAACATACAATTAAGGATAAATTTGATGTAGATATGCACACAGAAGTAGAAATCATTGGAAGATAACGGTTATTCGTTCCGCTCATTATCATTTATGTTATAATAAGAAGATAAGAACGGCATGAGGAACATGCCGTTCTTTATGTTACATAGGGGGATCGTACATGAATAATAGTAAAGTGATTAAACTACAAGATCGTGTACCAAAATTGAAAAATCAAAAGAAAAAAAACAAAAAAAATGTTAATCATCGATTGATTTTATACATATCAATTTTATTTTTATTAGTGCTCTTTTTAATTTATTTTCGGTCTCCGCTTAGTAATATAAAAAAGATTAGTGTGTTTGGAAATCACTATATGACGGATGAACAAGTAATGAAGGATTCAGGCGTGACATATGATACAAGTTATTTCCGAGTGACAGCACATAAAGCTGAAGAAAACTTAACGAAGCGAAAAGAAATTAAAGCAGTAAATGTAAAAAAACGTTTTCCAAACAATATTGATATTCATATCGAAGAATATGTAACGATTGGTTATATAAATAAAGAGGGAAAATTACAACCGTTATTAGAGAATGGAAAAACACTTGATGTACTACCTAATGGAAAACTTCCTGTTGCAGCACCGATTTTCGAACCTTTTAAAGAAGAGAAAATGAAGGAGTTAATCGCTGAACTAGAAAAATTAACACCAGCTATTTTAAAATCTATTTCGGAGATTCGCTATTCACCAACGAATGCGAATGAAGATCATCTTACTTTATATATGAATGAAGGTTATGAAGTGAGCACTACAATTCAAAATTTCGCAAAACGTATGGAAGCCTATCCGCTTATTTTAAAAACAATTGAGCCAGGTAAGAAGGTATTAATTGACTTAGAAGTAGGTGCATATACGAAAGAATTAGGTGCGGAAGAAAAAAAAGAATAGAATGGTAGTTTTCGTTACTTATAGCAGAAAAAACGAAACGAATGTTCTATTATGTGTATACGAATTTAGAAGAATGGTTCATTTGATGAAAAATATGTAAAAATTCTTAGATTCATACTAGTATTGGTACAAGTTTCACTTTTCTATGAGTACATCTTAGTGTAGACTTATACTTGGCGGTAAACTTTACACTCGAAATAGAATTATTTCAAGATAAGCAGTTATTCATAGTTTACTGCGATATTCTTAATTGAATGCTAAATAAAAATAAGAAAAATATAGGGTTAAAAAAGGGAAACGTATAAAGACGTTGAATATTTTTCTTATAAATAGTAAAGTTGCGATTGTTGTTCCATATATTGAGTTGTATGGTATAAATAAAGAAGGAGGTGCCAAAGAATGAACAGCAATGAAATATATGTTAGTCTTGACATCGGTACATCCAATGTTAAAGTCATCATTGGTGAAATGGTTAATGACAGCTTAAACATTATTGGTGTTGGAAATGTAAAATCAAATGGTTTAAAGAAGGGATCGATAGTTGATATAGACGAGACTGTTCGATCAATTAAAAAAGCAATTGAACAAGCTGAGCGCATGGTGGGAATCCACATTGAGCAAGTTGTAGTAGGTGTCAATGCAAACCAGGTACAGCTACTTCCTTGTCACGGAGTAGTCGCTGTTTCAAATGAAGATCGTGAAATCGGGAATGAAGATGTCTTACGCGTTCTAGATGCAGCACAAGTTGTGTCAATTGCTCCAGAACGTGAGTTTATTGATGTGGTACCTCGACAGTTCATCGTAGACGGTCTTGACGAGATTAACGATCCACGCGGGATGATCGGTGTAAGATTAGAAATGGAAGGTACACTTATTACAGGCTCGAGAACTTTACTACATAACCTACTTCGTTGTGTAGAAAAAGCAGGTCTTGAAATTGTTGATATTTGTCTTCAACCTTTAGCGGCTGCAACAGTTGCAATATCTTCAGATGAAAAAAATAGAGGAGTAGCCCTTGTTGATATGGGGGGAGGATCTACAACTTTATCTATTTTTAAAGATGGAGAGTTACAAGCGACGAGCGTATTACCATTAGGTGGAGACCATATAACGAAAGATATTGCGATTGGGTTGAAAACTTCAACAGAAAATGCAGATCAAATTAAGTTGAAATATGGACATGCTTTTTATGATACAGCATCTGAAGAAGAGATGTTTACGGTTCCTATTATGGGAAGTGATCAAACAGAACAATATTCTCAGTTGGAATTATCGGATATAATAGAGGCTCGTGTAGAGGAAATTTTAATGTTTGTTCAAGATGAAGTGCGTAAGTTAGGAGTAAAGCAAGTGGCTTCTGGTTATGTACTAACTGGCGGAATTGCTTCTATGCCAGGTGTTCTTGATCTTGCATATGATATTTTACATGAAAATGTTCGTGTAGCAACTCCTGATTATATTGGTGTGCGTGAGCCCCAATATACAAGTGGAGTTGGATTAATTAAACATTCTTATCAAAAAGCTAAATTACGTGGGAAAAATGTGCAGGAAAAGCAAGAGCATTTTGAACCAGTACCAGCACCAGCACCAACGCCGGTACAACAGCAACCCACGAAACAAAAAACTCGTAATCAAAACAATAATAATCAAAATGATGACCGCATGATGTCAAAAGTAAAACGTGTATTCCGTTATTTATGGGATTAAAATTGGACACGAAAAATGAGGTTCTAGGGGGATTTCGACATGTTAGAGTTTGATACTACTCAAGATCAATTAGCGAATATAAAAGTTATCGGTGTCGGCGGTGGCGGAAACAATGCTGTAAACCGTATGATTGAACACGGTGTACAAGGTGTAGACTTTATCGCTGTGAACACTGATGCACAAGCATTAAATCTATCAAAAGCTGAAACAAAAATGCAAATTGGTGGAAAATTAACGCGTGGACTTGGTGCAGGCGCAAACCCTGAAGTAGGGAAAAAAGCTGCAGAAGAAAGTAAAGAACAGATTCAAGAAGCACTTCGTGGTGCGGATATGGTCTTCGTAACTGCCGGTATGGGCGGTGGAACTGGAACTGGTGCAGCTCCAGTTGTTGCTCAAGTTGCAAAAGAATTAGGTGCTTTAACAGTAGGTGTTGTAACACGTCCATTTACTTTTGAAGGACGTAAGCGTGCGACGCAAGCAGCATCTGGTATTGCAGCATTTAAAGAAAATGTAGATACTCTTATTGTAATTCCAAACGATCGCTTATTAGAGATTGTTGATAAAAATACGCCAATGTTAGAAGCATTCCGTGAAGCTGATAACGTATTACGTCAAGGTGTTCAAGGTATTTCGGATTTAATTGCAACGCCAGGTTTAATTAACTTAGACTTTGCAGACGTAAAGACAATTATGTCTAATAGAGGTTCTGCTTTAATGGGTATTGGTTCTGGTAATGGGGAAAATCGTGCTGCAGAAGCTGCGAAAAAAGCGATTTCTAGCCCATTACTAGAAACATCTATTGATGGAGCTCAAGGTGTTATCATGAACATTACGGGTGGCGCTAACTTAAGCTTATATGAAGTACAAGAAGCGGCAGACATCGTAGCTTCAGCTTCAGATCCAGAAGTAAATATGATCTTCGGTTCTGTTATTAACGAAGGATTAAAAGATGATATCGTTGTAACTGTAATTGCAACTGGTTTTGATGATAGCATTGCAACTCAACCACCAAAACCAATTATTCGTCCGAATGCGAACCACACGCAACAACAGCAACAACCAGTAGCTCAACCTTCAAAACAGCGTGAAGTAAAACGTGAAATGAAGCGTGAAGAGCCAGTTGTACATGAGCGTCATTCAGATTCAGATGATATCGATATTCCAGCATTTTTACGTAACCGTCGTAGACGATAAAAAAAGGAGCTTTCATGCTCCTTTTTGTTTTTTATGGAAAAGACCTGCTAAGCAGGTCTTTTTTTTTATTTCGTATATTTCAATATATTTTGTTTGTGAAAATAAGAGTATATCATTCTATGAATTTGTACTTTTATTTTTTACCGACAGATTATGTCTAGAAATCACAAAATAACAAAAAAACACCTCCGCAAATTGACACACTTTCCTATTGGATATGCATTATACTAGTCTCAACTTGAAAAAAGAGGTGAATTGTTTGGTTGTTTACGCCGACGTTGTTTGGTTGTTAAACGCCTGCATTGATTTTCTTTTGCTTTTATTAACAGCTACCGTGTTAAAAAAGAAAATCAAAAGATGGAGGCTTGTGTTAGGGGCATTTATAGGTTCAACTATTGTTATTTTTGCCTTTACTCCTTTTGCTTCTATGATGACACATCCAATTATGAAACTACTGTACTCGTTACTTATTGTGTATACAGCATTTGGGTTTACAACATTTAGAAATTATGCACAAACTGTTTTTACTTTTTACTTTGTAACCTTTATGGTTGGCGGAGGATTAATTGGAACTCATTTCTTTTTGCAAACGAATGAAATGGTAAATGGATTGGTTCAATCTCAGTCAATTTCTTACGGTGATCCAATTAGTTGGTTATTTGTTATTTTTGGTTTTCCAGTAATTTATTATTTTTCTAAAAAGCGTATTGAAAGCGTAGAGGTCACGAAAATACACTATGATCAAATTGTGAAAGTAAAAATTCAATTAGCCGAAGAAGAACTAGAACTCGCAGGTCTTATTGACAGTGGGAACCAACTTTATGACCCATTAACAAAAACACCTGTTATGATTATGCATGTTTCATCATTAGAACATTGCTTACCATCTTGGTTAACAGAACAAATTTATTCCAAAACAGAAATTCCTCAAATACCAGAAAATGATTCTGGTTGGGCGACCAAATTACGCTTAATTCCTTTCCGTGCAGTAGGAGTAGAGAGTCAATTTTTGTGGGCAATTAAGCCTGACAGTGTGCAAGTTGACCATGAAGGTAGTTCTATTGTTGTAAACAAAGTATTAATTGGATTAAATACACAACAGCTGTCTACTAATGGGGAGTATCAATGTATTGTGCATCCAAAAATGTTGATTTCGCAAAAAATGGTGATCGCTTAATAAATGAGAGGCGGGATAATATGATGAAATTAAAATTTTATTTAGTATACCTTTGGTATAAAGTATTGCTGAAATTAGGAATTAAGACCGATGAAATTTATTATATTGGTGGAAGTGAAGCGTTGCCACCACCGTTAACAAAAGAAGAAGAGGAAGTTCTTTTGAATAAATTGCCAAAAGGAGATCAGGCAGCAAGGTCATTACTTATTGAACGTAACTTAAGGCTCGTTGTATATATAGCAAGAAAGTTTGAAAATACAGGGATAAATATTGAAGATTTGATTAGTATAGGAACAATCGGCCTTATTAAAGCGGTAAATACATTTAATCCAGAAAAGAAAATAAAATTAGCAACATATGCATCGCGTTGTATAGAAAATGAAATTTTAATGCATTTACGTCGAAATAACAAAAATCGTTCGGAAGTTTCTTTTGATGAACCACTAAACATTGATTGGGATGGGAATGAACTGTTATTGTCTGACGTGTTAGGTACAGATGATGATATTATTACAAAAGATTTAGAAGCTACTGTAGATCGTCACCTTTTAATGAAAGCATTACACCAATTAAATGATCGTGAAAAACAAATTATGGAACTTCGGTTTGGGCTTGCTGGAGGAGAGGAAAAGACGCAAAAAGATGTGGCGGATATGCTTGGGATTTCACAGTCATACATTTCGCGTTTAGAAAAAAGAATTATAAAAAGATTACGAAAAGAATTTAATAAAATGGTGTGAAGAATAAGACCAGCCGTTATGTAGGCTGGTCTTATTCTATTTAGTTGTATTAGGAAAGATAATTTAAATAAAAAATCGTGAAAAAACCACATGCATAAAATCCCCTTCAAAGGAAATACTTTACACTGTACAGCAACTCCCGATAGGAGGGAACACTTTGACGAGAAACAAAGTAGAAATTTGCGGTGTTGATACAGCTAAACTTCCAGTATTAAAAAATGATGAAATGCGTAAATTATTTCGTGAAATGCAAAGTGGAGAGATAAGCGCAAGAGAAAAATTAGTGAATGGAAACTTACGTCTTGTACTGAGCGTCATCCAAAGATTTAATAACAGAGGAGAATATGTTGACGATTTATTTCAAGTTGGTTGCATCGGACTTATGAAATCAATTGATAATTTTGATTTAGGCCAAAATGTAAAATTTTCAACGTATGCTGTGCCGATGATTATTGGGGAAATACGCAGATATTTGCGTGATAATAATCCGATTCGCGTATCGCGCTCATTGCGAGATATTGCGTATAAAGCTTTGCAAGTAAGAGAAAAATTGATTGCAGAAAATTCAAAAGAACCAACAGCAATGGATATTGCAAAAGTGCTAGAAGTAACTCATGAAGAGATAGTATTTGCTTTAGATGCGATTCAAGATCCAGTTTCATTATTTGAACCGATTTATAATGATGGGGGAGATCCTATCTTTGTTATGGATCAGTTAAGTGATGAAAAACAAAAGGACGAGCAGTGGGTTGAAGAATTAGCATTGAAAGAAGGAATGAAGCGTTTAAATGATAGAGAGAAAATGATTATTAGAAAACGTTTCTTCCAAGGAAAGACACAGATGGAAGTTGCAGAAGAAATTGGGATTTCCCAAGCGCAAGTATCACGTTTAGAGAAGTCAGCTATTAAACAAATGAATAAAACGATTCAAGGATAAGGTCTCACCAATTATGGTGAGACCTTTTTATATGTAATATGGTTTGTGCTCATAGTAGGGGATTAGTGTTCATATAATGAAACTAGCATGGTGTTTCGTATAGATGGCTTCCTGTAAATATGAGAAACAGTTTCCAATTTGTCATATAAGGGAGAGGATAAAAATGGTGATACGAATTTCAGAGTTACAGATGAAGGATGTTATAAATATTTCAGATGGAAAAAGGATTGGGAATATTGGAGATATTGAAATTGATATGAACACAGGGCAAGTTTGTTCTGTTATTATTTCCAAACAGACACGTATGCTAGGTATTTTTGGAAAAGATGTTGAGATTGTAATTCCTTGGAAGGAAATTGTGAAAATTGGGGAGGATGTCATACTTGTAAGAGTAAATCCTGTTAATTCTGTAACAGAATCAATACAAACACCGACAATTTCATAAAGAATATTACAAATTCCTCTTTTTTTTCTGTTAGGATTATGAAAAAATAAAAGTATGGTAAAATAGACAGGAAGTACCATGCTTTTTTCTGTTATTTTAATTAAAAGGAGCCGCTTTATTATGAGAGAACCATTTAAATATGTGGACGGTATACTGTATTTACAAGCGTGGAAAGAACTTGGAAACATTACTGCTGGATTTACGACAAAAGATGGTGGGATAAGTACGGGCTCCTTTCATGCGATGAATTTAGGATTACATGTGAATGATATCGTGGAGAACGTTCATGAAAACAGACGCATTTTAGCAAATAAGTTACAAAAACCATTAGAAAACTGGATTTGCTCTGAACAAGTTCATGCTCATCATGTTGAAAAAGTAGGGCAACAGGAAAAGGGAAGTGGTGTCTATTCATATGAGGACGGCATTTCAAAAACAGATGGCATTTATACGAGTAATGAAGATGTTCTGTTAACGTCTTGTTACGCGGATTGTGTTCCGCTCTATTTTTATGCACCATCACATGGTATGATAGGACTTGCGCATGCTGGATGGAAAGGCACTGTACAAGAGATTGCAAAGGAAATGATTCAAAAGTGGAATGCAGAAGGTATTTCAAGTGATGAAATTCATGTTGCAATTGGGCCGTCGATCGGATCTTGTTGTTATGTTGTGGATGATCGTGTATTAACAGCAGCACAGGAAGTAGTTAGCGGTGCTGTTCCTCATCAAAAAATTTCTGACGGGCAGTACGCAATTAATTTAAAAGAAATTAATCGTATATTATGTGTACAAGCAGGCATAAAAGAAGAGCATATTGTAATGTCATCTCTTTGTACAAGCTGTGAAGAGCAACTATTTTTCTCTCATCGTCGTGATCAAGGTAAGACAGGAAGAATGTTGAGTTTCATAGGTTTTAAGGAGGAAGGAAGCAAGTGACAGTACAAGAAAATTTAGTAATTGTAAACGAAGCTATTAAAGAATCTTGCGCTCGAGCTGGACGTTCGTTGCAAGATATTAAACTTGTTGCAGTTACAAAAACTGTAGGGATTGAAAAAACAAACGAAGTAATTGAAGCTGGAATTATCGATTTAGGTGAAAATAGAAATGAAGGTTTCTTACAGAAATACGAGCATTTCGGTTCAAAAGTTAATTGGCACTTTATTGGCTCATTACAAACGAGAAAAGTAAAAGAAATCATTAATGAAATTGATTATTTACATTCGTTAGATCGTCTTTCGCTGGCGAAAGAAATTCAGAAACGTGCTGATAAGAAAGTGAAATGCTTTATTCAAGTGAAAACCTCATCTGAAGAATCGAAGCAAGGATTGGCAATAGAAGAGGTTGTTTCTTTTATTCAAAGTTTGCAAGAATTCGATAAAATTGAAGTGGTTGGACTAATGACGATGGCTCCATTTACAGAAGAAGAGGAAGAAATCAGACGCTGTTTTAAGGAATTACGTATGCTGCAAACAGAGGTGCAGGAGCTAGAGTTATTACATGCGCCATGTAAAGAATTATCAATGGGAATGTCCAATGATTACACAATTGCAATTGAAGAAGGGGCTACATATATTCGTTTGGGAACGATTTTAGTAGGGAAAGCGTAAAAGGAAGGAGAATCTTATTATGAGTTGGTCAAAAGTAAAATACTTCTTTTTTGATACACCGGAAGAAAAAGAAGCAGCTCAATATGGTTATGAAAAGGAGCAAACAGACATGAAAAAGCAGCAAGATCCACCAGAACAACAAGACGTTACGTTTCCGAAAGCGCAACCGAAGCAAAATGTTGTGAGTATTGAAACAGCAAAACAATCTTCAAAAGTTGTTTTATTAGAACCACGCACATATTCGGAAGCACAAGGGATTGCCGACCACTTAAAAGGTAGACGAGCTGTTGTAATTAATTTGCAGAGAATGTCTACTGATCAAGCGGTACGTATCGTTGACTTTTTAAGTGGTACTGTATACGCTATAGGCGGGGACATTCAAAAAATAGGACCGAAAACATTTATGTGTACACCTGAAAATGTAGATATTGTTGGTGCGATTTCAGAGTTATTCGGTGAAGAAGAAGAAACAAATATAAAGAGGTGGTAATACGCCATGACAACAGTTTTTATAGTGTTAAGTTATGCTATCGAGATTTACTCGTGGGCACTTATTATTTACATTCTCCTATCATGGTTTCCTGGTGCAAAGGAATCAGCTTTTGGAGAGTTCCTGGCACGTATTTGTGAACCGTATTTAGAACCATTCCGCCGCTTTATTCCGCCGCTTGGAATGATTGATATTTCTCCAATCGTTGCGATCTTTGCGTTGAAACTTGCTAAAACTGGTTTGTTCAGTTTATTAAGCTATTTTTTATAGTAAGAAGGTAAATACATGAGCATCTACGAACATTTTAGGCCTGATGAGGAGGTCTTTGTGGATAAAGTGCTAGAGTGGAAGCGAGCGGCGGAATACCATCAAGTGAAGTTAACGGATTTTCTTGATCCTAGGCAACAACAAATTGTTTCTATGGTAATAGGACAAGGTGATGTTGCTGTGCAATTTGGTGGTGCAACGCCTAATGCAGAGCGTAAAAGAGCACTTATTTATCCAGACTATCTAGAATTAAATGAAGAAGAATTTCAAGTAGAAGTATTAGAAATTGACTATCCTTCCAAGTTTTATACGCTAGAACATAGGCAAATATTAGGTACATTTATGTCTCTTGGTTTAACAAGAGAAAAATGTGGTGATATTTTGCTGCAAGAAAATCGTGCCCAAATTGTAGTTGCGAAAGAAATTGTATCGTATATTGAGATGAACTTACAATCAATAGGGAAAGTAAAAGTCTCTTTAGCGTCAGTGCAAGGAGAACAAATTCTACAGATAGATGAAACGTGGGGAGAGAAATCTGGAACGGTTTCTTCACTTCGTTTAGATGTTATGTTAGCTGAAATGTTACATTTATCTAGACAGAAAGTACAACCTTTCATAAAAAATGGTTTAGTAAAAGTCAATTGGAAAACAGTGGAGCAAACTTCTTATGAATGCTATCCAGGAGATGTTTTTTCTGTTAGAGGATATGGCCGAAGTAAATTATTTTCTGTAGAAGGTAGAACAAAACGCGACAAATGGAGAATTTTGTATGGTATACTAAAATGATTGGTTTTTTAGAAGGAAATCCTCCTATTTTGTCGAAGAAAAGATATAATTGAAAGAGGAAATTTAGATAACTACTTGGAGGTGGCGTTGTGCCGTTAACACCATTAGATATTCATAACAAAGAATTTGGTCGCGGATTCCGTGGCTATGATGAAGATCAAGTAAATGAGTTTCTTGATCAAATTATCAAAGATTATGAATTGGTCATTCGTGAGAAAAAAGCTTTAGAAGAAAAAGTTGCGCAGTTAGAAGGGAAGTTAGATCATTTCTCTAATATTGAAGATACGTTAAACAAATCTATCGTCGTTGCACAAGAAGCAGCGGAAGAAGTAAAACGTAATGCGCAAAAAGAAGCGAAATTAATTGTGCGTGAAGCTGAAAAGAATGCTGATCGTATTATTAACGAAGCATTAGTAAAATCAAGAAAAGTTGCTTTTGATATTGAAGAGCTAAAGAAACAAGCGAAAGTATTCCGAACTCGTTTCCGTATGTTATTAGAAACACAGCTTGAGATGTTAAACAACGATGATTGGGATAAACTAATTGAATTAGAAGACGAAGTAGATGAACTGTTGAAAAAAGAAGAAACAGTGTAAGCTTGACGTTTTTCTCATTATTACATATAATTTTAAACAACATATTTATTAAGAAAAACGAAGATAGGGATAAGTACCTTTTCAAACCTTATATAGCGAACTGAGGATGGTGTAAGCTCAGGATAAGGAGATAGTGGGAATATCACCCTGGAGTTCCGCGCTGAACAAATAGAGTAAGCGTAGGCGTGTATTCGCGTTAAGAATATAAAGAGGATTCTATACACATGTATATGATCTACTAGGGTGGTACCGCGGGAGACTTTCTCGTCCCTTTTTGGGATGAGAAGGTCTCTTTTTTATTCCGTTTTTTAAGTGTTTCTTTTATACATGTAAGGAGGAATTGAGCATGGAGTACAAAAATACATTACTGATGCCAAAAACAGAGTTCCCAATGCGTGGGAATTTACCAAAACGTGAGCCTGCAATGCAAGAAAAATGGGCTGAAATGAATATTTACGAAAAAGTACAAGAACATACAAAAGGACGTCCTTTATTTGTATTGCATGATGGACCTCCATATGCGAATGGTGACATTCATATGGGACATGCATTAAATAAAGTATTAAAAGACTTTATTGTTCGTTATAAATCAATGACTGGTTTTAGTGCGCCATATGTTCCAGGATGGGATACGCACGGTTTACCAATTGAACAAGCTTTAACAAATAAAGGTGTAAAACGTAAAGAAATGACAGTTGCTGAGTTCCGTAAGTTATGTGCAGAGTATGCATATGAACAAGTAGAACGTCAACGTGAACAATTTAAGCGTTTAGGTGTACGTGCAGATTGGGATAATCCATATATTACTTTAGAACCAGCTTATGAAGCACAACAAATTAAAGTGTTTGGTGACATGGCGAAAAAAGGTTATATCTATAAAGGTCAAAAACCAGTTTACTGGTCTCCAACGAGTGAATCTGCTTTAGCGGAAGCTGAAATTGAATATCAAGATAAAAAATCAGCATCTATTTACGTAGCATTCCCTGTAAAAGATGGAAAGAACGTATTAGAAGGTGATGAAAAGTACATCATTTGGACAACGACACCTTGGACATTACCTGCAAACTTAGGTATTTCTGTTCACCCAGAGCTTGAATATAGCATTGTAAAAGTAAACGATGAGAAATATATCATTGCTTCTGAGCTGTTTGAGACAGTTGCAAAAACGTTAGAGTGGGAAAATGCTGAAGTTGTGAAAACAGTAAAAGGTAGCGAACTTGAGTACACAGTTGCAAAACATCCATTCTACGATCGTGATTCATTAGTTATGCTAGGAGACCACGTAACAACAGATGCAGGTACAGGTTGTGTTCATACAGCACCAGGACACGGGGAAGATGACTTCGTTGTTGGTAAAAAGTATGGATTAGAAGTACTTTGCCCAGTCGATGATAAAGGTGTATTAACAAATGAGGCACCTGGATTTGAAGGCTTATTCTATGATAAAGCTAACAAACCAATTACAGAAAAATTAGAAGAAGTAGGCGCGTTACTGAAACTAACATTCATTACACATTCATACCCACATGATTGGAGAACGAAAAAACCAATTATTTTCCGTGCGACAGCACAGTGGTTTGCATCTATTGAAGCATTCCGTAAAGAATTAATAGAAGCTGTAGCAGAAACAAAATGGGTACCAGCATGGGGAGAAACTCGTCTTCATAATATGGTTCGTGACCGTGGTGACTGGTGTATTTCTCGTCAGCGTGCATGGGGTGTGCCAATTCCAGTATTCTATGCTGAGAATGGTGATCCAATTATTACGGATGAAACAATTAACCATGTAGCAGATTTATTCCGTGAACACGGTTCTAACGTATGGTTCGAGCGTGAAGCGAAAGATCTATTACCAGAAGGATTTACACATCCAGGTAGCCCAAATGGGGAATTCCGTAAAGAAACAGACATCATGGATGTATGGTTCGATTCAGGTTCTTCTCACCAAGCGGTATTAGAAGAGCGCGAAGATTTACAGCGTCCAGCTGATTTATATTTAGAAGGATCTGACCAGTATCGTGGTTGGTTTAACTCTTCATTATCAACAGCAGTTGCTGTAACAGGTAAAGCTCCATATAAAGGCGTACTAAGTCACGGTTTCGTACTAGATGGTGAAGGACGTAAGATGAGTAAGTCGATTGGAAACATCGTCGTACCGAAGAAAATTATGGATCAATTAGGCGGAGACATTTTACGCTTATGGGTATCTTCTGTTGACTATCAATCTGACGTACGTATTTCAGATGATATTTTAAAACAAGTAGCAGAAGTGTATCGTAAAATCCGTAACACATTCCGTTTCTTATTAGGAAACTTAGACGACTTTAAGCCAAGTGAAAATGCAGTAGCTGTAGCTGAACTTCGTGAAGTAGATCGTTACATGTTAGTGAAATTAAATGACTTAATTACAAAAGTTAAAGAAGCATATGAGACATACGACTTCGCTGCTGTGTATCATGCAATTCATAACTTCTGTACAATTGATTTAAGTTCATTCTATTTAGACTTTGCAAAAGACATTTTATATATTGAAGGTGCAAACCACGAAGATCGTCGTGCGATTCAAACTGTATTATATGATGTTCTTGTTGCGTTAACGAAACTTGTAACACCAATCTTACCGCATACAGCTGATGAAGTATGGCCATACATTCCAGGCGTAACAGAAGAAAGTGTACAATTAACTGATATGCCAGAAGCTGTACAATTAGATGACGCGGAAGCGTTAAAAACAAAATGGGATGCATTTATGACATTACGTGATGACGTGTTAAAAGCACTAGAAGTAGCTCGTAATGAAAAAGTAATCGGTAAGTCATTAAATGCAAGCATTACGCTATATCCAACTGCAGAAATGAAAGCTATGTTAGAGTCTATTAGCGAAGACTTAAAGCAATTATTCATCGTTTCTGAGTATAAACTTGGTGGTATGATGGATGAAGCGCCAGCAGATGCACCGAAGTATGAACATACAGCGGTTGTTGTTGCTCAAGCAACTGGTGAAACATGTGAACGTTGTTGGGTAGTTTCAGAAACAATTGGTAAAGATGCTGAACATGAAACATTATGTGAGCGTTGTGCAACAGTTGTTAAAGAAAACTATGTAAAATAATAAAAAAAGCTGACTGCTATTGATGCAGTCAGTTTTTTTGTTGATGGCATATCAAAATCACTTTCAGACTCTTTCCTGTGAAGGAAAAATGTGTGTGAGGTAAGCAAATAAATTTCGGACACACTAACTGTACATTACAGCTAGGAGGAATGTACACGTGAATGAAATTTACATGGAAATAAAAGAAGAATTGCAATTGATGAGAAAAGAGTTGCAAGAGAGACTAGCTAAAGAAGTAATGCACAAATATGATGTCGAGTTCAGCCAAGAGCTTGGATATGAAATTAAGGAAGAGATAAAGAAAAAATTGCTATTACATGATATAAAAGAGGATTTAAAGGATGTAGAACGCGCATTATTTAAAATGGAAATAGACATGTATGGTATTTGTGAAGATACGGGGAGATTAATTTCGACAAAGCAAATGAAGACAATGCCGACTGCCCGTACGATTCATGAATTCTTTTATGAAAAGGTAAATGTATGAATACGCACAACGATATTATATTACCTTTTTTTAATTTATTTTATTCTTCTATAAAGGTTCATTGTGAAAAGGTAGCAGCTATGCTAAAATTTTGAGGTACACTGTCTTTGTGGGGGAAATGAAAATGATATATTATGTAATAGCGTTATTCGTCATTGCTATCGATCAAATATCGAAGTGGTTAATTGTAAAGAACATGGAATTGGGTACGAGTATTCCGATTATCGACAATGTATTATACATAACATCACATCGAAATAGAGGCGCTGCTTGGGGTATTTTAGAAAATAAAATGTGGTTCTTCTACATTATTACAGTTGTTTTTGTAGTGTTTATTGTATTTTATATGAAAAAGTATGCGAAAACAGACAAGCTTCTAGGTATTTCGTTAGGCCTAATTTTGGGCGGGGCAATTGGTAACTTTATTGATCGTGTATTTAGACAAGAAGTAGTGGATTTCATTCACGTGTATATTTTCTCGTACAACTATCCAGTATTCAATATAGCTGATTCAGCATTATGTATTGGTGTTGTATTAATTATTATTCAAACATTATTAGAAGGCAAGAAAGCGAAGGAGTAATTGAATGAGTGAAGTAGTACAAGTAACAGTTGCAGCAGAGCAAAAAAACGAGCGAATTGATAAATTCGTTACAGGGATAAATAACGAATGGTCACGTACGCAAGTGCAGCAATGGATTAAAGATGAAGTTGTGACAGTAAACGGGAAAGCGGTAAAAGGGAATTATAAAGTAAAAGAAGAAGATGAAATTACAGTAACAATTCCTGAACCAGAAGAGTTAGATATTCAACCAGAGGATTTAAATTTAGAAATTTATTATGAAGATGCAGATGTGCTTGTTGTAAATAAGCCACGTGGTATGGTTGTACATCCAGCACCAGGGCATACAAGTGGTACACTTGTAAATGGCCTTATGCACCATTGTACAGACTTATCAGGCATTAACGGTGTAATGCGTCCAGGTATCGTGCATCGTATCGATAAAGATACATCTGGACTATTAATGGTTGCTAAAAATGATATGGCACATGAATCGCTTGTAAATCAGCTTGTAGCAAAAACAGTAACGAGACGTTACAAAGCGATTGTACACGGTGTGATTCCGCATGATAAGGGAACGATTGATGCTCCGATTGCTCGTGATAAGAAAGAGCGTCAAAGTATGACAGTTGATGAAAATGGTAAGAACGCTGTTACGCATTTCCAAGTGTTAGAACGCTTTAAAGACTTTACACTTGTAGAATGTCGCTTAGAAACGGGACGTACGCACCAAATTCGTGTTCATATGAAATATATTGGCTATCCACTTGCAGGAGATCCGAAGTATGGTCCGAAGAAAACGTTAGATATGAATGGACAAGCACTTCATGCGGGTATTTTAGGCTTTGATCATCCTCGTACTGGTGAATATATTCAGTTTGAGGCACCGATTCCAGAAGTGTTTGAAGACGCATTAAATATTTTACGAAAATAGTATTGACAAATCATAAGAAAACTGAGATACTGACAACAGTTAAATAATGATCCTTTAACACAGCCCCGTGAGGTTGAGAAGGTAACGGTTTGAAATACTTAGGGTATGTTGTACCCTTTTTTCAAAAGTCCTCTCGCACACGCTGAGAGGACTTTTTTTATACCATTACTCTCACGCAAGAAAAAAGCTTGGAGGTGTAGAGCATGCAAGAGAAAGCTGTCGTTTTAGATGACCAAATGATTCGCCGCGCTTTAACACGAATTAGTCATGAAATCGTGGAACGAAATAAAGGTGTCGATAATTGTGTTCTTGTCGGAATTAAAACTCGTGGAATTTTTATTGCACAACGTTTGGCAGAACGAATTGGTCAAATTGAAGGAAAAGAAATGGAAGTTGGAGAGTTAGACATTACGTTATATCGTGATGATTTAACACTACAATCGAAAAATAAAGAACCACTTGTAAAAGGTTCTGATATCCCTGTAGATATTACGAAGAAAAAAGTTATCCTTGTGGATGACGTATTATATACAGGAAGAACAGTTCGAGCAGCAATGGATGCTCTTATGGATTTAGGTAGACCATCTCAAATCCAATTGGCGGTTCTTGTTGATAGAGGTCATCGCGAATTACCAATTCGCGCTGATTATGTAGGGAAGAATATTCCAACATCAAGTGAAGAGCGTATCGAAGTTGATTTGCAAGAGACAGATCAACAAGATCGAGTAAGCATATACGATAAGTAAAGCCCTTTTAAATGTAGTCCTGTGAGGCTGCCAAAGGGTCTTGGCTTTCATATGTCAAATTTGGCATACGAAAGTGTAGGACTCTTTGTGCACAGGCACAAAGAGTTTTTTTATTGCAAAGATTTAAACTGAAGGAGGATGTAACAATGGAACAAAAGCCAGTGTTAGACGTTAATGAAGTACCGAAACCGGGAAAATGGTTATTTTTAAGTATACAACATTTGTTCGCGATGTTTGGATCAACAGTGCTTGTTCCGTTTTTAACAGGATTGAATCCATCAGTAGCATTAATATCAAGTGGATTAGGAACGTTAGCGTTTCTTCTTATAACGAAAGGTCAAGTACCTGCTTATCTAGGATCATCATTCGCCTTTATCGCACCGATTATAACAGCGAAAACGGCAGGTGGACCGGGAGCGGCAATGCTTGGTGGTTTGCTAGCAGGACTTGTGTACATCTTAATCTCACTCGGAATTAAGAAATCAGGATCAGAGTGGATTATGAAATTACTACCACCAATCGTAGTTGGTCCAGTAGTAATGGTAATCGGTCTAGCTTTAGCACATACAGCAGTTAACATGGCGATGAACGGTGCGGATGGCAAATATAGCTTTACACACTTTTCAGTAGCGTTAGTAACATTAGCAATTACAATTATATGCTCGATATTTGGAAGAGGATTTTTCAGTATCATACCAGTGTTACTTGGCATTATCGGCGGATATATCTTCGCTTACTTCCAAGGGCTAGTAGACTTAAAGCCGGTAGCTGAGGCAAAATGGTTTGTTGTACCAGATTTCACAGTACCATTTGTAACATACACACCAGAGTTTTCATGGAAGATTGTACTCTTGATGGTACCAGTTGCACTAGTAACAATATCAGAACATATCGGACATCAAATTGTTCTTGGAAATGTTATTAAAAGAGATTTAATTGAAAAACCAGGTTTACACCGTTCAATCTTCGGTGACGGAGTAGCAACATTAATCGCGTCACTAATCGGTGGGCCACCGAATACAACGTATGGTGAAAACATCGGTGTGCTAGCAATTACGAGAGCATACAGTGTATACTTATTCATCGGTTCAGCAGTATTCGCAATCATGTTCGGATTTATCGGTAAGATTTCTGCACTGATTCATTCGATCCCAACACCAGTTATGGGTGGTGTATCAATCTTACTATTCGGTGTAATCGCATCAAGCGGATTACGCATGATGGTAGATGATAAAACAGATTTAAGTGACAAACGAAACTTAATGATTGCATCAGTAATATTAGTAATCGGTATTGGTGGAGCGGTACTTCATGTAGGAGAATCATTCCAAGTAGAAGGAATGGCACTAGCAGCAATTGTAGGTGTACTGTTAAATCTACTACTACCGGAAACGAAACAAATAAAACAATCTAAGCAGATTGCTTCATAATAATAACCTTTTAATTCAGTCCTGTGAGACCGGAAAGGGTGGCTTCTTTCTTGCACCCTAGTCTCACACGATTAGGGTATTTTTATGCAAAAGTTGTTATAAAAATTCAAAAGTGGTAACATAAAAATCAGAAAGATGAGGGATGACGATGAGCCATTTGTTAACGATGAGTGAATTATCGGAAGTAGAAATTTCAGAAATCCTAAAAGATGCAGAAGATTTTGCGAATGGAAAAGAGAGCAAAACGACAGAGCAAACTTTTGTTGCGAACTTGTTCTTTGAGAATAGTACGAGAACGAGATTTAGCTTTGAAGTTGCTGAGAAGAGATTAGGACTTGATGTTTTAAACTTTTCAGCTGATGCATCTAGCGTACAAAAAGGAGAAACTCTATACGATACGATAAGAACACTAGAATCAATCGGAACAAAAGCAGTGGTCATCCGCCACGAGCAAGATCGCTACTTCGATGAACTAAAAGATCAGGTGAATATTCCAATCTTAAATGCTGGAGATGGATGCGGAAACCACCCAACACAGTGCCTACTGGACCTTCTTACAATTAAACAAGAGTTTGGAAGATTTGAAGGTTTGAAGATTGCAATAGTAGGAGATGTTCGTCATAGCCGAGTAGCACGTTCTAATGCAGAAGCATTAACGAAGCTTGGTGCAACAATTTACTTTGCAAGTCCAGAAGAGTGGCAAGATGAAGACAACACATTTGGAACATACAAACCATTAGATGAACTTGTTCCAGAAGTTGATGTAATGATGTTACTCCGTGTACAACATGAGCGTCATGATCATTATGAAACAGACATTATGAAAGAATATCATGAGAAACACGGATTAACAGTAGAAAGAGAAAAGCGTATGAAAGAAGGAAGCATTATTATGCATCCAGCTCCTGTAAACCGTGATGTTGAAATTGCAAGTGAACTTGTTGAGTGTGAGCGTTCACGTATATTTAAACAAATGGAAAATGGAGTTTACGTAAGAATGGCTGTACTAAAACGCGCCTTACCAAATGTATTAGGAGGAATGAAACATGAATTATTTGTTTAAAAATGGTCGTTATATGAATGAAGAAGGAAAAATCGTAGCAACGGATCTTCTCGTACAAGACGGTAAAATCGCTAAGGTAGCAGAAAATATTACGGCAGATAATGCTGAAGTAATCGATGTGAACGGAAAGTTAATCGCACCTGGATTAGTAGATGTACACGTACATCTTCGTGAACCAGGTGGTGAACATAAAGAAACAATTGAAACAGGTACACTAGCAGCGGCAAAAGGTGGATTCACTACAATTTGCGCAATGCCAAATACACGCCCGGTACCAGATTGCAGAGAACATATGGAAGACTTGCAAAAACGTATTGAAGAAAAAGCTCATGTTAACGTACTACCATACGGAGCAATTACAGTACGTCAAGCTGGTTCTGAAATGACAGATTTCGAAACATTAAAAGAACTTGGAGCATTTGCTTTCACAGATGACGGCGTAGGCGTACAAGATGCGAGCATGATGTTAGCGGCTATGAAACGTGCAGCAAAATTAGATATGGCAGTAGTTGCGCACTGTGAAGAGAATACGCTTATTAATAAAGGTTGTGTACATGAAGGGAAGTTTTCTGAGAAACACGGATTAAACGGTATCCCATCAGTATGTGAATCTGTACATATTGCAAGGGATATACTGCTTGCTGAAGCAGCAGATTGCCACTATCACGTATGTCATGTAAGTACGAAAGGTTCTGTACGTGTAATCCGTGATGCGAAACGCGCTGGAATTAAAGTAACAGCAGAAGTAACACCGCATCACCTAGTGTTATGTGAAGATGATATCCCATCAGCTGATCCTAACTTTAAAATGAACCCACCGCTTCGTGGAAAAGAAGACCATGCAGCATTAATTGAAGGTTTATTAGATGGAACGATCGATATGATCGCAACTGACCATGCACCGCATACAGCGGAAGAGAAAGCACAAGGAATTGAAAGAGCACCGTTTGGAATTACTGGTTTTGAAACAGCATTCCCGCTTCTATACACAAACCTTGTGAAAAAGGGAGTTATTACGCTAGAACAGTTAATTCAATTCTTAACAGAAAAGCCAGCTGATACATTCGGCTTAGAAGCAGGTCGCCTAAAAGAAGGTAGAGCAGCTGATATTACAATCATTGATTTAGAACAAGAAGAAGAGATTGACCCAACAACATTCTTATCAAAAGGAAAAAATACACCATTCGCAGGTTGGAAATGCCAAGGATGGCCGGTAATGACAATCGTTGGTGGTAAGATCGCATGGCAAAAGGAGAGTGCATTAGTATGAAAAGACAACTTATCTTAGAAGATGGAACAGTATTAATTGGAACAGGTTTCGGAGGCGAAATCGAAAAGTCAGGTGAGGTTGTATTTACAACAGGAATGACTGGATATCAAGAAACATTATCTGATCCATCATATTGCGGTCAAATCGTAACATTCACGTACCCATTAATCGGAAACTACGGCATTAACCGTGACGATTTTGAATCCATTCACCCATCTGTAAATGGTTTAATCGTAAACGAAATTTGTGATCACCCATCAAACTTCCGTAATGAAATTTCGTTAAATGATTACTTGAAAGAAAGAAATATCCCAGGATTAGCAGGGATTGATACGAGAAAATTAACGAGAAAAATTCGTCAATACGGTACATTACGTGGACGCCTTTGTAACATGGATGCAGATGTAGAGTACATTGTAAGCCAATTAAAAGCGACAGTATTTACAGATCATGTAAAACGCGTATCAACGAAAGATCCATACCCAAGCCCAGGTCGTGGTCACCGAGTTGTACTAGTAGACTTCGGTATGAAACATGGTATTTTACGAGAATTAAATAAGCGTGACTGTGATGTAATTGTAGTTCCTTACAACACAACAGCGGAAGAAATTTTACGCCTTAGCCCAGATGGAATTATGTTAAGTAATGGACCTGGAGATCCGAAAGATGTACCAGAAGCAATTGAAATGTTAAAAGACATTATCGGTAAAGTTCCTTTATTCGGAATTTGCCTAGGACATCAATTGTTCGCTCTAGCATCAGGTGCAAATACAAGTAAGTTGAAATTTGGTCACCGTGGTTTAAACCATCCAGTAAAAAATCTTGCAACTGGAAAAGTAGCAATTACATCTCAAAACCACGGATACGCAGTAGAAGAAGAATCAGTTGAAAATACAGATCTTGAAATTACACATGTTGCTTTAAACGATGGAACGGTAGAAGGTCTTCGTCATAAGAAGTTCCCGGCATTTACAGTACAATACCATCCAGAAGCTTCAGCGGGACCAGAAGATGCAAATGATTTATTCGAAGATTTCTTAACAATGATTGAAAACTTCAAGAAAGAAGGGGAAGAGTTATGCCAAAACGCCTAGACATTAACACAATTTTAGTAATCGGATCAGGACCAATTGTAATTGGGCAAGCAGCGGAGTTTGACTACTCTGGTACACAAGCTTGTCAATCTCTTAAAGAGGAAGGTTACAAAGTAATCCTTGTTAACTCTAACCCAGCAACAATTATGACGGATACTGCAACAGCAGATAAAGTATACATCGAGCCATTAACATTAGAATTCGTAAGCCGTATTATTCGTAAAGAACGTCCTGATGCAATCCTACCAACATTAGGTGGTCAAACAGGTTTAAACATGGCTGTTGAACTTGCAAAATCAGGCGTACTTGACGAGTGCGGAGTTGAAATTTTAGGAACAAAATTATCAGCAATCGAGCAAGCGGAAGATCGTGATTTATTCCGTACATTAATGCAAGATTTAAATGAACCAACACCACCAAGTGAAATTATTCATAACCTTGATGAAGCATATGGATTTGTAAACGAAATTGGTTACCCAGTAATCGTTCGACCAGCGTTCACATTAGGAGGAACGGGCGGCGGAATTTGTCATAACGAAGAAGAGCTAATTGAAATCGTAACAAGTGGTTTAAAACATAGCCCAGTAACACAATGTTTATTGGAGAAAAGTATTGCTGGCTGTAAAGAAATTGAATACGAAGTAATGCGTGATTCAAATGATAACGCAATTGTAGTGTGTAACATGGAAAACATCGATCCAGTTGGTGTTCATACAGGTGATTCAATCGTTGTAGCACCGAGCCAAACGCTAAGCGACCGTGAATACCAAATGTTACGTAACACGTCATTACGAATTATTCGTGCACTAGGAATTGAAGGTGGATGTAACGTTCAGCTTGCACTAGATCCATATAGCTTCCAATACTATGTAATCGAAGTAAATCCACGTGTAAGTCGTTCATCTGCACTAGCATCTAAAGCAACTGGATATCCAATTGCGAAATTAGCAGCAAAAATTGCAGTCGGCTTAACGTTAGATGAAATCGTAAACCCAGTAACACAAAAAACTTACGCTTGCTTCGAGCCAGCGTTAGACTATGTTGTTTCAAAAATTCCACGTTGGCCGTTTGATAAGTTTGAATCAGCGAACAGAACGCTTGGAACACAAATGAAAGCAACTGGTGAAGTTATGTCAATCGGACGTAACTTAGAAGAATCATTACTAAAAGCAGTTCGTTCTTTAGAGCTTGGCATTTATCACTTAGAATTAGACCACTTAAAAGAACTTGATAAAGAAACGATGAAAAAACGTATCATTAAAGCGGATGATGAACGACTGTTTATTGTAGCAGAAGCAATTCGCCAAGGTGTAACGAAAGAAGAAATCAATGAATGGTGTGAAATGGACTTCTTCTTCTTACAAAAAGTTGAAAACATCGTAAATATGGAACGTGAAGTAAAAGCGAATGTAGGAAATATGGAAGTACTACAAACTGCAAAAGAAAGGGGCTTCAGCGATCACTACATTGCAGCAGCTTGGAACAAAACGGAGCGCGAAATTTACGATATGCGTAAAGAAAATAATATGATGCCAGTATTCAAAATGGTAGATACTTGTGCGGCAGAGTTTGAATCTGCAACGCCATATTACTACAGCACATATGCGGACGAAAATGAATCGATTGTAACAGATCGTAAGAGTGTAGTAGTTCTAGGATCTGGTCCGATCCGTATTGGTCAAGGTGTTGAGTTTGATTACGCAACAGTTCACTCAGTATGGGCAATTAAAGAAGCTGGATATGAAGCAATTATCATTAACAACAACCCAGAAACAGTTTCAACAGACTTCAGTATTTCTGACAAATTATACTTTGAACCATTAACGATTGAAGATGTAATGCATATTATCGATTTAGAAAAACCAGAAGGTGTTATCGTTCAGTTCGGTGGACAAACGGCAATTAACTTAGCAGCGAAACTAGAAGAACACGGTGTGAAAATTTTAGGAACATCACTTGAAGACTTAGACCGTGCAGAAGATCGTGATAAATTCGAAGCTGCTTTAACAAAACTTGGCATCCCGCAACCAGTTGGTAAAACAGCAACGACTGTAGAACAAGCGGTAGCAATCGCAGAAGAAATTGGTTACCCAGTATTAGTAAGACCATCTTACGTACTAGGTGGACGTGCGATGGAAATCGTATATCGCCAAGAAGAACTACTGCACTACATGAAAAATGCAGTTAAAGTTCATGCAGATCACCCAGTATTAATCGACCGTTACATGGTTGGTAAAGAAATTGAAGTAGATGCAATTTCCGATGGTGAGAATGTATTCATTCCAGGTATTATGGAACATATTGAACGCGCTGGAGTTCACTCTGGTGACTCAATTGGAGTATATCCACCACAAAGTTTATCTGAAAAACTAAAAGAACAAATCATTGAACATACAATTGCACTTGGAAAAGGATTAAACATTGTTGGATTACTAAATATCCAGTTTGTAGTATTCAAAGATCAAGTGTACGTAATTGAAGTAAATCCACGTGCAAGCCGTACAGTACCGTTCTTAAGTAAAATTACAGGCGTACCGATGGCGAATGTTGCAACGAAAGTTATTTTAGGGCAAGACCTAGTAGAGCAAGGATACGGAACTGGCTATCACCCAGAAGAGAAAGAAGTATATGTAAAAGCTCCGGTATTCTCATTCGCGAAACTACGCTCAGTTGATACAACATTAGGACCTGAAATGAAATCAACAGGGGAAGTAATGGGTAAAGACTTAACGCTTGAAAAAGCATTGTATAAAGGATTAGTTGCTTCTGGAATTAACATCCCAACGCACGGCTCAGTAATCATTACTGTAGCGGATAAAGATAAAGAAGAGGCGATGGAAATTGCAAAACGTTTCCACGAAATCGGCTATAACTTATTAGCAACAGCTGGAACAGCACAATCATTAGAAGAGCAAAATATCCCAGTACAAGTTGTGAACAAAATTGATTCTGAAGACTACAACTTACTAGATATTATCCGTCAAGGAAAAGCACAGTTTGTAATTAACACATTAACAAAAGGTAAACAACCAGCGCGTGATGGTTTCCGCATTCGCCGTGAATCAGTAGAAAATGGTGTGGCTTGCTTAACATCACTTGATACAACAAGAGCAATCTTACGAGTATTAGAATCTATGACATTCTCAGCTCATTCAATGAAAGAAATTACGCAAACAAAGCGTCACGAGGTGGTACATGCATGATGCAAAAGCAAAATATGATCGTCGTTAACCAAAAAGAAATCGCAAAAAATATTTACGAATTAGTGCTTCAAGGAACGTTAGTACAGCAAATGAACGAACCAGGGCAGTTTGTACACATTAAGGTAGCAGAGGGCATTGCGCCCCTTCTGCGCCGCCCAATTAGTATTTGTAATGTAGATCAAGAGAAGAACGAATTTACAATGCTATATCGTGCCGAAGGACAAGGGACAAAAACATTAGCAACTAGAAAACAAGGTGAAATGGTAGATGTACTAGGACCATTAGGACACGGTTTTCCTGTAGAAGAAGCAGAAGCTGGTCAAACAGCTTTACTAGTAGGTGGGGGAATTGGTGTACCACCACTTTATGAATTATCACAGCGCCTCGTTGCAAAAGGTGTACGTGTTATTCACATCTTAGGCTTTCAAACGAAAGATGTAGTTTTCTATGAAGAAAAATTTGCAGAACTTGGTGATACGTACGTTGCGACAGTAGACGGTACACACGGTACAAAAGGATTTGTCACAGATGTAATTGATAATTACGGAATTGACTTTGATATTCTTTATTCATGTGGTCCGCTAGCGATGCTTCGTGCATTAGAAGGACGTTACAAAGAGAAAAAAGCCTATATTTCATTAGAAGAACGTATGGGCTGTGGTATTGGAGCTTGTTTCGCATGTGTATGCCACTTACAAGAAGATCCAAGTGGACATTCTTACAAGAAGGTGTGTAGCGACGGACCAGTATTTCCAATCGGGGAGGTTGTACTATGAACAGATTGCAAGTTGAATTACCAGGATTATCATTAAAAAATCCAATTATACCGGCATCTGGATGCTTTGGGTTTGGTCGTGAATATGCACAGTTTTACGATTTAAGTGTACTAGGATCAATCATGATTAAAGCGACGACAGAACAACCACGTTATGGAAATCCAACGCCTCGTGTTGCTGAAACACCAGGCGGCATGCTAAATGCAATCGGACTTCAAAACCCGGGATTAGACAAAGTAATGAATTCGGAATTACCATGGTTAGAACAATTTGACCTTCCAATTATTGCAAACGTTGCAGGCTCACAAGCTGAGGATTACGTAGCGGTTGCGAAGGAAATTTCTAAAGCGCCTAATGTCCATGCACTAGAATTAAACATTTCTTGTCCGAATGTAAAAACAGGTGGTATCGCCTTTGGTACAAATCCTGAAATTGCTGCTGATTTAACGAAGCGAGTAAAAGAGGTTTCTGAAGTACCTGTATACGTGAAATTGTCACCGAACGTGGCAAACATAGTAGAAATTGCAAAAGCGATTGAAAATGCAGGTGCAGATGGTTTAACGATGATTAATACATTGCTTGGTATGCGTCTAGATTTAAAAACAGCTAAACCAATTTTAGCAAACCGTACAGGCGGATTATCAGGTCCTGCGATTAAGCCAGTAGCAATTCGCATGGTACATGAAGTAAGCCAAGCGGTTAACATTCCAATTATCGGAATGGGTGGTATTGAAACAGCTGAAGATGTAATTGAATTCTTCTATGCTGGCGCAAGCGCAGTTGCAGTAGGTACAGCGAACTTTATCGATCCGTTCGTATGTCCGACAATTATTGAAGAGTTACCAGCATTATTAGATGAATTAGGATTTGATCACATTTCGGAATGTCAAGGAAGGAGCTGGAAGCAAACATGTCACAGTCGTTAATCGTTGCACTAGATTTTCCAGGGAAACAAGAAGTAGAACAATTCTTACACCACTTTGAAGGGGAAGAGTTATTTGTCAAAGTAGGTATGGAGTTATTTTACAAAGAAGGCTCTGCGATTATTACGTACTTAAAAGAAAAGGGACATAAGATCTTCTTAGATTTAAAACTTCATGATATTCCGAATACAGTAAAAAGCGCTATGCGTAGCCTAGCTAGTCTAGATGTTGATATGGTAAATGTTCATGCTGCTGGGGGAAGCAGCATGATGAAAGCTGCGATTGAGGGATTAGAGGAAGGTAAGCAAGAAGGAAAAGAGAGACCGATTTGTATTGCAGTTACACAACTAACAAGCACTTCGGAAGCTATGATGAAAAAAGAGATCGGCATTGAGAAAACGTTAGAAGAAGCGGTTGCTCATTATGCAAAATTAACGAAAGAAAGTGGACTTGATGGCGTTGTTTGTTCAACACTTGAAGTTCCAAAATTACGTGAAGTATGCGGAAATGAATTTGTAACAGTAACACCGGGGATTCGTCTTGCAAGCGATGATGTAAATGACCAAGTGCGCGTAGCAACACCGAAACGTGCGAGGGAACTTGGCTCAAGCTACATCGTAGTTGGACGTAGTATTACAAAAGCAGAAAATCCGCTTGAAGCGTATAAAACAGTAAAACAACAGTGGGAAGGTGTAACAGTATGAAAAAAGAAATCGCATCGCATTTATTAGAAATTGGAGCAGTATTTTTACAACCGAATGATCCATTTACTTGGTCTTCAGGTATGAAATCACCAATTTATTGTGATAACCGTTTAACTTTATCTTATCCAAAAGTACGTCAAGCGATTGCAGCTGGATTAGAAGAGTTAATTAAAGAGCACTTCCCAACTGTAGAAATTATTGCAGGAACAGCAACTGCTGGTATTGCGCACGCTGCATGGGTAAGCGATCGTATGGATTTACCAATGTGCTACGTACGTAGTAAAGCAAAAGGTCACGGTAAAGGGAACCAAATCGAAGGAAAAGCTGAAAAAGGTCAAAAAGTCGTAGTAGTAGAAGACTTAATTTCAACTGGCGGTAGTGCAATTACATGTGTAGAAGCACTTCGCGAAGCTGGATGTGAAGTATTAGGAATCGTATCAATCTTCACATACGAGCTTGAAGCAGGAAAAGAAAAACTAGAAGCAGCTAACGTAGTATCATACTCTTTAAGCGATTACAGTGCATTAACTGAAGTAGCAGCAGAAAAAGGTATGATTGGACAAGCTGAAACGAAAAAATTACAAGAGTGGCGTAAAAATCCAGCTAACGAAGCTTGGATCACAGCGTAACACGAAAAAAACGACTGCGGGGGAACGCGGTCGTTTTTTTATATCATTGTTAAAAATTCAAGTAAAGTTCCATCAATATCAAAGAAAATCATATTACAATCTCCTTAACTACTTAGTGCTTTCTGCAAGCTTATATCCTCTTACAAACAATAGAGTCACATAAGAAACAATAAATGAGAAAATGCTATACATGCCGACCCAAAAGAAAAATTTTGGAGTAAAGGCGATAACACCTATTATTAAAAAACTAGCAAACGTTACAATCGGCATTACGTAATACGTTTTCGACTTGCGCGTTCCAATAACAGAAACGATAAAGATAAGTAACGGACAAATTAATAAGACGAAAATCAATTCATTCATAGTTATGTCCCCTTTTCTAATTGCAGTAATCTGTTTCTCGTAAACGTTTTGAAAAAATTACTCTCCTAATATAATTTCGCTAAGGGATAACGAATCCCTGTTGAAAACCAGTAATTCATGATGAATTTTACAAGAAAAAACGTAAGCAAGAGAACACTTGCTTACGTTATAAAATAAACATCGCAAAGATAGTGGTGACAATTAAACCGATAACAACCGGTAAAAAGTTTCGGCGTGCCAGTTCAAATGGATCTACCTTGCAAATTGCAGCAGCAGGAATAAGCGCCCAAGGAATTAACGTCCCGCCCCCGGTCCATATAGCCGCAATTTGTCCGAGTGCTGTTAATGTAGCTGTTCCATGACCTAAAGCTGTTCCGAAAAGGTTTGCAATGGAACCAGCAAGCGATATACCGGAAAAACCAGATCCATCTAAGCCTGTTATGACACCAACGATAGTTAATGTTCCCGCCGATACGTATTGGTTTAAAGGGACCGTTTGAGATAAGGCAATCCCTAAGTCGTTAATGATTCCATGTGAACCTTTCGGTAAATAGTCTCCGATAATTTTCACAAAGCCGCTATCTCCTAAATAAAAGAGTGCAGCAATTGGAATAACTGGACCAAAGATTTTAAATCCAAATTGGAGCCCTTCTATAAAATAATCGGTTGTTTTATTTAGTCCATTACCTTTGTAGGCGATGAGTGAAATGATGATAATCATAATAACAGTCGTTCCGCCGATAAGTGCAGTTGCGTCGCTTCCTTGTAGTTTAAATTGAATCATGCAAAGGATATCAATGATATATACGGTAGGGATACATATAGCGAGCCATTTCTTTGTGCGAGGAGATAATGAAGTGAGCGTTTTAGAAGACGCAGTTAATGGAATAGATTCTTGTATAGATAAGCCTGTATGAAACTCTTTTCGTAAGAAGAAAAAAGCGACGGAAGTTGTCACAATGCCCATAACGATAACAAGTGGAACACTTGCAGATACGACGCTGGAAACAGGGAGACCAGCCGCGTCTGCAGTTAATTTCGGTGCACCTTGAATAACGAAGTCGCCAGATAAGGCGATGCCGTGTCCGAATAAGTTCATAGCAATTGCAACCCCAATTGGAGGAAGACCGACACGTACAGCAACCGGCAATAAAATAGCTCCCATTAAGGCGACAGCTGGAGAAGGCCAAAAGAAGAAAGAAATGGTCATCATTAAAAGGCCGATAATCCAGTAGGCGAGTGTAGGTGTACGAATCATTTTTGTAAATGGTGAAATCATCGTATCATTTATGCCAGTATGAACGAGTAAATTGCTCATTGATACGATAATGGAGATGATTAATATAGTTGGTAATAGCTCAGTAATGGCGTAAATGAAACTTTGAAAAATCCCGCTAATGGCAAGAGGGATAGAACTTGTTGCAGTTAATGCTAATAAAAAGATAAAAACGATACAAATAATCGTCGTATCTTTCCGGAGAATAAAAAAGGTAATAATAGTGAGTAAACAAATAATGTAGAGAGCGTGTAATAGCGTTAATTCAACTCCCATAACATTCACATCCTTTAGGCATTCGTGTAGTTTATTGTATGAAAGCAGTGAAAGTATGTGAGTATAGGAAAAAGAAAAAAGTAAAATTTCATGTACTGTAATGGTAAGGACGATAAATGGATGTTACAATACAATTGATCCTAAAAATGGAATTTGAGGAGAAGTAGAATGGGGGAGTACGAATAAGAGAGAGAATAGGATATTATGGTGTGCTCGTTTGTTTACTATTATCAGTTATTTCAGGGCAATTTCTTAACAGTGGATGGGTACCAGTTATATTATGTATTGGCGTATTGATTTTTGCTCCTATGTATCGCTGGAATGAATGGAAAGCATATAGTCGAAAAAAGAAAATGCTTTTCAGTATCGAGTTTATCATTATAATTAGTATGATCCCATTTTTGTTATTAAAAGGAAATGAAATAATAGATGGAATTGTAATGTTTCAAGGATGGTTGTTTATTGCGAAATTACTATATTTAATTTGCATTTTAATGTTGGTAGCGATAGTCACTAAAAAATTAAACGAAAAGTTATTCGTTAATGAATAAAAGAAAATGCCACCTTATTCGGTGGCATTTTCTCATTTTACTGAATGGGCTTTTTGCATTTTTTTAATTAAACGAATTTGTCCGCGATGATTGATTTCATCTTCAAAAACGTGAAACCATTTAAAGTAGTTGTTAGCTGGTTTGTCATACCAAAAGTCTGTTGTTTTAAACAGCCATTCATCAGGTAATGATTGAAATGTTGCAATCGTTTTGGAACGTACTTCTTGTAATGTATTGATGTAAAATTTTATAGATTTTCCTTTTATTTTCTCGCGTCCAAGGTTCCCTAACTCAATAGCAGGTAACCAATGTTCTAATTCAGCTTCCGTCGGTTCACGGTCTTCAAAGGTATGAATTTGGTAGTAAAATTCAATAGCAGCCATATGGTACAATAACATACCAATTGAATTTGCGTCCTTATCATATAAATAATCAAGTTCTTCAATTGTTAAACCTTCCACTGCTTGCATTGTTGTATAGCGAGCGTAATTCATCATGGAAACAAGATTTGAAAATTCTACTTGTAAACCCTCTATTTTATCAATTACAAAATTCAATTTAAATTCCCCCTCTTTAAACGAATACTCCAGAGAAGGAATTCTATGTGTAGAGAAAAACTCCTTTTAAAAAGGCCATGATTTTAACAAGGGATTACAATTAGTTCTCTATTTGATTTTGTAATAACTTCATATCCGTCTTTTGTAATGACGATATCGTCTTCAATTCTACAACCGCCCCAGTTTGGTATGTAAATACCTGGTTCAACTGTAACAACCATACCTTCTTTTAATGTAGCTTTACTTTCTTGGGATAAGCGAAGAGGTTCATGTATTTCTAAGCCAAGACCATGACCAGTAGAATGACCAAAATATTGACCATATCCACAATCTGTAATGTAGTTTCTTGTTACATCATCGATACTTTTCGCGGTTTCTCCAGGCTTAATCGCTTCAGTCCCACGTTTTAACGCTTCTCGTACAACATTGTATATTTTTTTGAATTCTTCCGATGGTTCCCCTATTACTACAGTACGTGTTATATCAGAACAATATCCGTCATAAAGTGCACCGAAATCTAATGTAACGATGTCGCCTCGTTCAATTATTTTATTTGATGCAACTCCATGTGGAAGAGAAGAACGAACACCAGAAGCTACAATAATTTGAAATGATGAAGATGCAGCACCTTTTTTTCGCATGAAAAATTCTAATTCATCTCGTACAGCATTTTCACTTATTCCTGGTTTTAGAAACGTAAGAATGTGGTGAAATGCTTCGTCCGCGATATTAGCTGCAATTTTCATTGTTTCTATTTCAGGCGTGTCTTTAATGATACGAATATTTTCGATAATTTCGCACACTTGAATCATTTCCGCCTGTACGTATTTTTGCAAGTTTTTATATTGTTGCAATGTCATGTTGTTTTCTTCAATTCCAAGTTTTTGAATGTTTAATTTCGATACTTGATGTGCAATTTCTTTTTCTAAATTTCCTTTATGCATAATAATTTCAGCATCTTTTATTTGTGATTTCGCTTGATCTACATAGCGGAAATCAGTGATAAAAACAGCTTGATCGGCAGAGATTAAGACGACGCCAGCGCTACCTGTAAAGCCTGTTGCATATTGGCGATTTTCTTTTTTTGTAATAAGTAACCCGTCAATTTCATAGTTTTGTAGTTGATTTTGGATTTTATTAATTTTTAAAGTCATGTTAATTCCTCCTATTCATAGTATTGAATAAAGCAAATAGCGTGCCAAAATGTATATTTGAAGAAAGGATAGTAGGGACAACATATATTTTAGGGGAGATAAAAAAATAGCCCGTAATTTGTGGGAGACGGTTTGTTCATAAAATCTAGATTGCTTCAATGAATAGCAGGGGGATGGAGAAAAATGATTGGAGTTACACTTGTACTTTATTTACATGCTGTAAAAAAATTTATACAAATGTGAAATGATACTGTCAATTTTTTTGACAATATTGAATGGATATAGCAATGAAATTGAAAACATATAAAAAATGCGCTGCATACAAGCAACGCATTTTTTTATTTATGCTTTTAATTTCATTACAATATCAGCATCTGGTGTTACATATACGGTTTGCTGATTGTCGTACGTAACAAAACCAAGTTTTGCACCACTCGGTTTTTTGACATGGCGTATTTTGGTGAAATCAACAGGTACAGAGCTAGACTCTTTCGCTTTACTGTAATAGGCAGCAATTTTGGCAGCTTCTAGTAAAGTTTCTTCAGCAGGCTCTAAAGAACGAATGACAACGTGAGAGCCAGGTATATCTTTCGTATGTAACCAAATTTCATCACGGCGGGCAAACTTCGTTGTTAAATAATCATTTTGTTTATTGTTTTTACCAACGAAAATCTCTGTGCCATCACTTGCTACATATTTATCTAATACTGGTTTAGTAGGCTTTTTCTTTGCGTTTTTCGTTTTGCGATTGCGCACATAACCTTCTTCAGCTAATTCCTCACGAATTTCTTCAATGTCTTTTGAAGAAGCAGCTTCCATTTGTTGAAGTAAGCTATCAAAATAAAGAATTTCTTCATTTGTTTTTTCAATTTGTTCTTCTACAACAACAACTGAATTTTTTGCTTTTTGATACTTTTGGAAATAGCGTTGTGCATTTTCAGATGGTGTTTTTAAAGGATCTAATGTGATTTTTACAGTTCCACCATTCTCATCGTAATAATTAACGACCTCAATATCTTTATCGCCCCTTTTTAAAGCGTACATATTGGCTGTAAGTAGCTCTCCAAATAGTTGATATTTATCTGCTTTTCCAGCATCTTGCAGTGTTTTTTCGAGTTTAATGAGTTTTTTCTCGTTTTTATTTTTTTCGTTTTGCATAAAGCGTTCTAAATCATGAGCTTGTTGTTTTACACGATCACGTTCTGCTTTGCCAAAGAAGAAACGATCTAACAATTCGCTCACTGATGAGAATGTTTTTTCTTCTCCTTGCAAGTGTGTAAGAGGGAAAAGATAAAAGAATTCTTTTCCATTTGCAGTAATCATTGTAGGTGTATATGCATGAGATAGTAATGGTGTTTGTACAGAGAAAAATGCTTCTGATAATGCTTTCTCGTTTACCATACCGGCTTTCTTTACTACTTCTTTTGCAAATAATGGGGATATTCCCATGAAAGCACCGACGAGTTGTTTATCCATATTTCCAGATAGAAAGTCTAGCGGTCTAATAAAATCATCTGCGGTTTCAATTTGCAGAGGATTGATTTTATGTTGGGCTGGTGGCGCGACGTACTCAGCACCAGCATATACAGTTCGGTGACGGTTTACGGCTAATGAAACGTGTTTTAAGCTATCTAAAATCACGTTTGTTTTCGTATCTAATAAGATAATGTTACTATGTCGTCCCATTATTTCAATCACTAATGTTTTTAATGATTCGTCTCCGATCTCATTACGACTGCGAACTGTAATTTGAATAATGCGTTCTAAGTCGATTTGTTCAATTTTTTCAATAAATCCACCTTCTAAATGTTTGCGAAGAAGCATACAGAACATCGGCGGTATTGCTGGCGAATCGTAGTTTTGATTCGTTAAGTGCATACGCGCATATGTAGGATGAGATGAAAGAATTAGTTTTTGGTTCTTTCCATTCGCTCGAATATGTAATAAAATCTCGTATTTTGAAGGTTGATATATTTTGGAAATTCTTCCTGTGTAAAGAGAATTTTCAATTTCATGTGTAATCGCTCTTGTAAATAATCCATCGAATGCCATAAATGAACACTCCTTTCTAACTAAATGTTAATTATAGCATTTTTTTGGACGAGGCTGAATAAGCTTTCAATAGAGTATGTCTGGAATCAGGAGGTCGATAGCAGGATGAACTGGTATGGAATGCGAGCACATGAAGTGGAAGAAAGAACGAATACGAATGTAAAGGTTGGACTTACAGAGAAAGAAGCAGAAGGGCGAGTAAAGAAATTTGGTACTAATGAATTAGAAGAAGCAAAAAGGCCTTCTGCACTAATGGTATTTTTAGCACAGTTTAAAGATTTCATGGTACTCGTTTTGTTTGGAGCAACAATTGTTTCTGCGTTTTTAGGTGAATACATTGATTCTATTGCTATTGTTGCCATTGTTATTATCAATGGTATTCTCGGCTTTTTTCAAGAAAGAAAAGCTGAAAAATCATTGGAAGCTTTAAAGGAACTAGCCGCCCCGCAAGTTACTGTAATGCGGAATGGAAAGTGGGTAAAAGCACCATCTAAAGCACTTGTTTTAGGTGATATTATTAAGTTTTCCAGTGGTGATCGTATTGGGGCTGATGTGCGTCTTGTTGAGGCATCAAGTTTATATATTGAAGAGTCTGCTTTGACAGGGGAGTCCGTACCTGTACAAAAGAAGGTAGAAGCATTGCAAGGGCAAGATGTTGCAATTGGTGATCAAAAAAATATGGCTTTTATGGGGACAATGATTACGCGAGGATCTGGTACAGGAGTCGTTGTAGCAACTGGTATGAATACAGCGATGGGGCAAATTGCAAATATGTTGCAAAATGCAGAGCAAATGGAAACGCCACTGCAAAGAAGGTTAGAACAGCTCGGAAAAATATTAATTATTGTAGCTCTTATTTTGACAGCGCTCGTTGTATTGGCTGGTGTGTATCAAGGGAATGAAGTATATCATATGTTTTTAGCTGGGGTATCGCTAGCTGTTGCGGCTATTCCAGAAGGATTGCCAGCAATTGTTACAGTAGCTTTATCACTTGGTGTACAGCGTATGATAAAAAAGAGAGCAATTGTAAGGAAGTTACCGGCCGTAGAAACGTTAGGCTGCGCTTCTGTTATATGCTCTGATAAAACGGGAACAATGACGCAAAACAAAATGATGGTAACACATATGTGGTCAGGCGGAGAATTGTGGAAAGTGACAGGGCAAGGATATGAACCTAATGGCTCTTTTATGAAAGGTGAAAAAGAAGTGAATCCAGCTAAGACAAAATCACTTTATCAGCTACTTACATTTGGTTCACTATGTAACAATGCAAATATTATGCAAAAGAAAAAGGCGTACGTATTAGATGGAGATCCAACAGAGGGAGCGCTTGTAGCTGCAGCAATGAAAGCTGGGATAACACGTGAGGCATTGAAAGGGAAATTTGAAGTTATTCGTGAATTTCCATTTGATTCAACTCGAAAAATGATGAGTGTTATTGTACGAGATCGAGAGGGGAAAAAGTTTATTGTTACGAAGGGAGCACCGGATGTTCTTTTACAAATGAGTCAAACGATTTTATGGGGGGATAAGCAACAGCCGTTAAGTGAGCTATATAGAAAAGAAGTACAGGCGGCTATTCATAGCTTAGGTAGTCAAGCGCTTCGAACAATTGCAGTTGCGTTTAAACCTTTAAAAATAACGGATTCTATTGAACATGAAAGAGACGTTGAAAAAGATTTTATGTTAGTTGGGATACAAGGTATGATTGACCCACCAAGACCAGAAGTGGCGCAGGCGGTAAAAGAGTGTAAAGAAGCTGGTATTCGAACAGTAATGATTACAGGTGATCATAAAGTGACAGCAATGGCGATTGCTGAACAATTAGGAGTTTTGCCACCAGATGGACGCGTTGTTGAAGGAGTAGAACTCGCGAATATGGATGTGGAGGAATTAGAAAATGTTGTAGAAGATACGTATGTATTCGCTCGTGTATCACCTGAACATAAATTAAAAATTGTTAAGGCACTGCAAAATCAAGGGCATATAGTAGCGATGACAGGTGATGGAGTGAACGATGCTCCAGCTATAAAAACAGCGGATATTGGGATAGCGATGGGGATTACAGGGACAGATGTTGCAAAAGAAGCCTCTTCACTTGTTTTACTAGACGATAATTTTGCTACAATTAAGTCAGCGATTAAAGAAGGAAGAAATATATACGAGAACATACGTAAGTTCATCCGATATTTATTAGCATCAAATGTTGGAGAAATTTTAGTTATGTTATTTGCGATGTTACTTGCATTACCCCTGCCGATGGTTCCTATTCAAATTTTATGGGTGAACTTAGTTACTGATGGTTTACCAGCGATGGCATTAGGTTTGGATAAGGCTGAAGGAGATGTGATGAAGAGAACGCCGCGCCACCCGAAAGAAGGGGTATTCGCTAGAGGGCTTGCGTGGAAAATAATAAGTCGAGGTTTTTTAATTGGGGCAGTGACGTTAGTAGCGTTTATTATTGCGTATAACCAACATCCAAATGAACTGAAATATGCACAAACTGTAGCGTTCGCGACGTTGGTACTTGCTCAGCTTATTCATGTATTTGATTGTCGTAGTGAGCATTCTGTCTTTCATCGTAATCCATTTGGGAACGTGTATTTAGTAGGGGCGGTTATCATTTCATTACTACTCATGCTAGTGGTGATATATTATCCACCGTTACAACCGATTTTTAGCACAATGCCGATACAAGCAAGAGATTGGTTATTAATTGGAGGTTTGTCATCAATTCCGACTTTCTTACTAGTAGGTTCTTTATTAACAGGGAAAAAGGCGAAAAAGAAAAAGCCAATGTTATATAAGAAGGGATTAAACTTGAAATAGTCAATGTTATGAAAATGTGATATAATTTACAGAAGGTAGTAGAGCCTTGTCTCTATTACCTTTTTCATTGAGTTATTTTATGGCTTGGATGTGATAAAAATGATTTCTAGTATGACAGGGTTTGGAAGATCGAAAGTAGAAAGTGATACTTTTCAAATTACAGTAGAAATGAAATCGGTGAACCACCGTTTTTTAGAGATGAGTATTCGACTTCCTAAGCAAATGATGGTATTTGAGGACAAAATTCGTAAAATAATTGCACAGCAAGTTCGACGTGGACGCATTGAAGTGTCTATTAGTATAGCAGGTGAAGGACTTGTTGAAAGAAAATTAAGTGTGAATTGGTCACTTCTTGAGCAGTACCAATCGATGATGGAAGATATAAAAGGAAAGTTTCAATTACAAGATTCTATTACACTCGAGCAATTAATGGCAATGCCAGAAGTAACAGCAATTGAAGAAATAGAAAATGTAAATGAACATTTTGAGAACAGTTTATATGAGGCTGTTCGTCAAGCTGCTCATATGTTGAAAACGATGAGAGATGACGAAGGAGAACGATTACATAAAGATATAGCGTATCGTTTACAAGAGATTAGCAATTGTGTAAATGCAATTATTCCACATGCACCAATTGTTACACAAAAATATCGTGAACGATTAGAAAATCGCTTAAAAGAATTACATAATCAAGAGTTAGATGAACAAAGATTGCTAACAGAAGTCGCAATCTTTGCAGAGCGTTGTGATATTCATGAAGAGTTAGTTCGTTTGCAAAGTCATTTAGAGCAATTTCGTGAAACATTGCAGATTGAAGAGCCTGTTGGAAGGAAAATGGATTTCATCGTGCAAGAGATGCATAGAGAAATTAATACGATTGGTTCTAAGGCAAATGACTTAACAATTTCAAAATATGTTGTAGAAATGAAAAATAACCTTGAAAAAATTCGTGAACAAGTACAAAATATTGAGTAGCTTTCAAAAAATATATAAAGTTATACGTGGTGGAGAAATCGGATAGACTTACTAGGAGGCGCAAACTATGGCCATGCGGTTTTTAAATATTGGATACGGAAATATTGTATCTGCTCATCGAATTATTGCTATTGTAAGTCCGGAGTCAGCTCCTATTAAACGAACAGTACAAGAAGCACGCGAACATAATGCTTTGCTTGATGCTACGTATGGGAGAAAAACAAGGGCGGTTATTGTTATGGATGATGGGCATGTTGTATTAAGTCCAATTCAACCAGAGACGATTGCACATCGTTTGAATAATAAAGAAGATTTAAGTGAGGAAGGGTAGGTTTTACATATTTATGAGAAGTAGAAGAGGATTGCTCATCGTTCTTTCAGGGCCTTCTGGGGTTGGAAAAGGAACGGTTCGTAAAGAGCTGTTTAGCCATGAGGATACACGTTTTCAGTACTCTATTTCAGTAACGACACGTAAGCCGCGTGAAGGTGAAGTAGATGGTGTGGATTATTTCTTTAAAGAAAGAGAAGAATTTGAGGAAATGATTCGTAATGAAAGATTACTTGAGTGGGCTGAGTTCGTAGGTAATTATTACGGAACACCAATTGACTATGTTGAAAAAACATTACAAGAAGGAAAAGATGTATTCTTAGAAATTGAAGTGCAAGGAGCAATTCAAGTTAAGAAAGCTTTCCCAGAAGGTGTATTTATTTTCTTAGCACCTCCAAGTTTATCTGAACTAAAGAGCCGTATTGTCGGACGTGGTACAGAGACTGAAGATGTTATTGAAAATCGTTTAACTGTAGCGAAAGAAGAAATCGAGATGATGGACGCTTACGACTATGTAGTAGAAAACGATCAAGTTGAATTAGCTTGTGATAGAATTAAAGCAATTGTGGTTGGCGAACATTGCCGCCGCGAAAGGGTAGCAAAATATTATAAAGAAATGACGGAGGGTCTATAATTATGTTAAATCCATCAATTGACTCATTACTACAAAAAATCGATTCTAAGTACACATTAGTAACAGTGGCTGCAAAACGCGCACGTGAAATGCAACTTGCTAATAACTGTGTTGTAGAGCAACCTGTTTCTCATAAATGTGTAGGTAAAGCATTAGAAGAAATCGATGCAGAAGCATTAAGCTACGTACCAAGTGAAGATAAAGTAGCTGAATAAGCCTTTGCCTTCGACAAAATAAAACATAGACTTTATAATTTTCTATGTAACGGTAACAACCTATTTACAAGTAGGTTGTTATTTTTTTACGAAAGGAATGAAATATTGGTACTGACGAGCTGAGAATTCTATTTCAGTATTATAAGTTTGAAAAAGAAAGAGGACGAGTCATATGCTAAAAGGGAAAAAGATACTTCTATGTGTAACAGGAGGCATTGCGGTTTTTAAAGCAGCTGCGTTAACGAGTAAATTGACACAATCTGGCGCGATTGTCAAAGTAATGATGAGTGAGTCGGCAATGAAGTTTGTTACGCCTCTTACATTCCAAGCGCTTTCTCGCCATGATGTATATACGGATACATTCGATGAGAAAGACTCAGCTGTTATTGCTCATATTGATTTAGCAGATTGGGCGGATGTTGTACTTGTCGCACCTGCTACTGCCAATTGTATTGGAAAGTTAGCTGGTGGTATTGCAGATGATATGATTACAACTACTTTGTTAGCTACTACAGCTCCGGTATGGATTGCGCCTGCTATGAATGTGCATATGTATGAAAATAAAATAGTTCAAAAAAATATGATGACATTGAAAACGCTAGGATATACATTTATTGAGCCTGGGGAAGGCTTTTTAGCATGTGGATATGTAGCGAAGGGACGACTAGAAGAACCTGAAGCAATTATTGCACGGTTAGAGGAAGCTTTCTCAGAACACAAACCATTGCAGGGAAAAAGAATATTAATAACTGCTGGCCCAACACGTGAAAAGGTTGATCCAGTTCGTTTTATGACGAATTTTTCTTCTGGGAAAATGGGGTATGCGATTGCGGAAGTGGCAGCGAATTTAGGCGCTGATGTTATACTCGTTTCAGGACCGACAGCATTAAATCCACCGTTACATGTAACGACAGTGCAAGTGGAATCTGCACAAGATATGTTAGAAGCAGTTCTTCAACATTATCAAAACGTAGACGTTGTCATTAAAACAGCAGCAGTTGCAGATTATCGTCCGAAATATGTGCATGAGAATAAAATGAAAAAGCAAAATGGTGATGCTGTCATTGAACTTGAAAGAACGGTGGATATTTTAAAAACATTAGGTCAGAAAAAGGATAAACAGTTACTTATCGGTTTTGCTGCTGAAACGACAAATGTAGAGGAATATGCAACGAAAAAACTACGTGAGAAAAATGCAGATATGATTGTCGCGAATGATGTAAAAGCGCAAGGAGCTGGATTTGGCACGGATACGAATATTGTAACAATGTATAGAAAAGATGGAAAAGTTATTGAGTTGCCACTTTTAATGAAAAAAGAGGTAGCTCGTGAAATATTGAAGCAAATTGAAATGATGTTAGAAGATGATCGTTTATGAAATTTGCAAGTGTAATTGTTGATGTACCTGCCCGTCAGACAGATCGACCATTTGATTATATTATTCCTAAAAAATGGGAAGATATTGTACAGACAGGAATGCGTGTAGTAGTTCCGTTTGGGCCAAGAAAATTGCAAGGTTTTATTATTGGGATTAAAGATTCGGTGGATGTAGAAAGTAAGAAGTTAAAGACAATCCATGAAATATTAGATGTAACACCGGTTTTAAATGATGAATTATTAAAGCTTGGATATTGGCTTACAAGTGAAACGTTATGCTACATGATTTCAGCTTTTCAAGTGATGCTTCCAACTGCGATAAAAGCAACGTATAAAAAACGTCTACAACTTTGTAAACAGGAAGAAATAGCACCTGAAATACTATATTTATTTCAGGATAAAGAAGCAATTGATTTTGAAGTAATCGAGCAACAGCCACATTTATACCGAACTATTCAACAAGAAATTAAAAATGGTACGGTTGAAGTCGTTTATCAAGTGAAAGATAAAGTACAAAAGAAGAAGCAAAGAGTGGTTCAGCCGGAGTTGCCAGAAGATAAATTGGAATTAGCGGCATTTGAACTGAAAAGTAAAAAACAACAAGATGTACTTTATTATTTTGTGGAAAATTATAAAAGTACACCGTTGAAAGTAATTACAGAAGAGTTACAAATAACAGATGCTCCAATAAAAGCACTTGTTAAAAAGGGATTCATTTCAGAAAAGTATGTGGAAGTATACCGAAATCCGTATGACGATGATGATTTTGAACAAACAAAACCATTTCCACTTACGGAGGAACAAAAACAAGTTATTACACCGATTTTATCATCAATTACAAATGAAACTTATAATCCATTTTTACTATATGGTGTTACAGGAAGTGGAAAGACAGAAGTATATTTACAATCTATAGCAGCAGTGCTCAAGAAAGGAAAAGAAGCTATCGTTCTTGTTCCTGAAATTGCACTAACGCCCCAAATGGTGGATCGTTTTAAAGGTAGGTTTGGCTCGCAAGTTGCAGTTCTTCATAGTGCGTTGTCTGTTGGAGAAAAGTATGACGAGTGGCGTAAGATTTTAAGAAAAGAAGTGAAAGTTGTAGTTGGTGCGCGTTCAGCTGTTTTTGCGCCTTTTGAGAATTTAGGGATTATTATTATTGATGAAGAGCATGAATCAAGTTACAAACAAGAAGATAATCCGAGGTATCATGCAAGAGATGTAGCTGTCTGGAGAGGACAATATCATAAATGTCCTATCGTTCTTGGTAGTGCGACACCAACACTTGAATCGTTTGCAAGGGCGAAAAAAGGTGTTTATGAACTATTAACAATGGAAAAACGTATGAATGAACAAGCTTTACCAACGGTAGAGATTGTTGACATGCGAGAAGAACTTCGTGACGGGAATCGATCAATGTTTTCTAAGGCGCTGCATGAAAAAATAGCAGATCGATTAGAAAAGAAAGAACAAATGGTACTCTTTTTAAATAGAAGAGGTCATTCTACATTTGTTATGTGCCGTGATTGTGGGTATGTTGTCCAATGTCCGCATTGTGATATTTCATTGACATATCATAAAATGAATCATCGTTTAAAATGTCATTATTGTAGTTACGAAGAGAATATGCCAACTGAGTGTCCAGCTTGTCAAAGTACATACATTCGTTTCTTTGGTACAGGTACACAAAAGGTAGAAGAAGAAATTACAAAACTATTTCCAGAGGCACGAGTCATTCGAATGGATGTAGATACGACAAGTCGAAAAGGAATGCATGAAAAATTATTAAAGGCGTTTGGGGAAGAAAAAGCAGATATATTACTTGGAACACAAATGATTGCTAAAGGATTAGATTTTCCGAAAGTAACGCTCGTTGGGGTTTTAACTGCAGATACGATGCTTCACTTACCTGATTTTCGGGCGAGTGAAAAGACATATCAGTTACTGACGCAAGTAAGTGGACGAGCGGGTAGACATGAATTGCCAGGGGAAGTTGTGATTCAAACGTATACGCCAGAACATTACAGTATAGAGTTAGCGAAGAACCAACAATATGATGTGTTTTTTGACCAAGAAATGCAAATGAGACGAACAAGACAATATCCCCCATATTACTATGTTGTACTCGTAACTGTATCTCATCCAGAATTATTAAAAGCGGTACAAGTGACGGAAAAAATTGCCTCGTATTTACGAACGCATTGCTCACAGCAAACAATGGTGCTAGGACCAGTTGCTTCAGCGATTCCAAGGATAAAAGATAGATATCGTTATCAATGCATGATAAAATACAAACGGGAACCAAACTTAAAGAACGTGCTCAAAATGGTAAATGAACATTATCAAGCAGAAATGCAAAAAGAGCTACAAATCTCAATTGATTTTAATCCAACAATGTTAATGTAGCGGAGGGAAATATGGCAGTTTTAGAAATAATAAAGCATCCAAATGAAGTGTTAGAAACACCATGCGAAAGAGTAATTAACTTTGATAAAAAGTTAGTGAAATTGTTGAAAGATATGCATGAAACAATGTTAATTGCGGACGGAGTCGGTTTAGCTGCGCCTCAAGTAGGTGTAAGCTTGCAAGTAGCGGTTGTTGATGTAGATGATGATACTGGGAAAATCGAGTTAATCAATCCATCAATATTAGAAAAACGTGGTGAACAAGTAGGTCCCGAAGGCTGTTTAAGCTTCCCGGGACTTTATGGTGAAGTAGAACGTGCCCATTATATTAAAGTAAGAGCGCAAAATCGCCGTGGGAAAGTATTCTTATTAGAAGCGGAAGGATTTTTAGCGCGTGCAATTCAACATGAAATTGATCATTTACACGGTGTTTTATTTACATCGAAAGTGACAAGATATTATGAAGAAAACGAACTAGAATAGGTGTTAAAAGGAGCGGTTTTTAAATGATAAAAGTAGTGTTTATGGGAACACCGGACTTTTCAGTGCCGGTGCTTCGTCGTCTTATTGAAGATGGCTATGAGGTAGTAGGTGTTGTGACGCAACCTGATCGTCCAGTAGGTAGAAAAAAAGTATTAACACCTACACCTGTTAAAGTTGAAGCGGAAAAACATGGTATCCCTGTGTTACAGCCGTTAAAAATTCGTGAAAAAGATGAATATGAAAAAGTATTGGCATTAGAGCCAGATTTAATTGTAACAGCTGCATTTGGGCAGATTGTACCAAATGAAATTTTAGAAGCACCAAAGTATGGGTGTATTAATGTTCACGCTTCTTTACTTCCTGAACTTCGTGGTGGTGCACCAATTCATTATGCAATTATGGAAGGTAAAGAAAAAACAGGTATTACAATTATGTATATGGTAGAAAAATTGGATGCTGGTGATATCTTAACGCAAGTGGAAGTTGAAATTGAAGAGCGTGAAACGACAGGCTCATTATTTGATAAATTAAGTGAAGCAGGAGCACACCTTCTATCTAAAACAGTGCCTTTATTAATTCAAGGTAAGTTAGAACCGATTAAACAAAACGAAGAAGAAGTAACGTTTGCGTACAATATAAAACGTGAGCAAGAGAAAATTGATTGGACAAAAACAGGTGAAGAAGTATACAATCACATTCGCGGATTGAATCCATGGCCAGTTGCTTATACGACTTTAGCAGGACAAGTTGTTAAAGTATGGTGGGGGGAAAAAGTGCCTATAACTGAACCGGCTGAAGCAGGTACGATTGTTGCAATCGAAGAAGATGGTTTTGTTGTAGCAACGAGTAATGAAACAGGTGTTAAAATTACTGAATTGCAACCTTCTGGTAAAAAGCGTATGAGTTGTTCACAATTTTTACGTGGAACAAAACCTGAAATTGGAACGAAGTTAGGAGAAAATGCATGAGACAAAATGTTCGTGAATTAGCTCTTGATGGTTTAATTCAAGTGGAAAAAAGTGGTGCATATAGCAACTTACTTTTAAATAATCTAATTGAAAAAAGTGCAATTGATAGAAAAGATATTGGTTTATTAACTGAAATTGTATATGGAACGATTCAACGTCGTGACACATTAGATTATTATTTACAGCCTTTTTTAAAAAAGAAGGTTGAGGCGTGGGTAAGAGTATTGCTTCGCTTATCTTTATATCAAATGATTTATTTAGACCGAGTGCCAGAAAGAGCGGCTATTCATGAAGCGGTTGAGATTGCAAAGCGTCGCGGGCATAAAGGAATTGCTGGTATGGTGAACGGTGTATTACGTTCGATTCAGAGAGAAGGTGTACCTTCTGTAGATGAAATCAAGGATCCAGTAGAACGTCTTGCAATTACAACAAGTCATCCAGTTTGGCTTGTCCAAGAGTGGACTTCAGAATACGGTTTAGAAACTGCAGAAAAAATGTGCGAAGTAAACATGTTACCCCCTGTACCAACAGCGCGTGTGAATGTTGATAAGGTAACTGTAGAAGAAGCGATTGAGTTGTTGGCAAGTGAAGGTATAGAAGCAAAACGTGGTGACTTATCAGATGATGCTATTCAGATTGAAAGAGGAAATGTAGCGCATACAGAAGCGTTTAAAAAAGGATTTCTTTCTATTCAAGATGAAAGTTCTATGCTTGTAGCACGCGCTTTAGAACCGAATACGGGAGATGCAGTTCTTGATAGTTGTGCTGCTCCAGGCGGAAAAACAACGCATATCGCGGAACGATTAAAGGGAACTGGTAAGGTCATGTCCCTTGATTTACATGCACACAAAGTACGTTTAATTAAACAGCAAGCAGAGCGACTTGGTCTAGAAAATGTCGAAACTAAAGCGCTAGATGCTAGAAAAGTGCAAGAGCACTTTGCAAATGAAACGTTTGATAAAATATTGGTAGATGCACCGTGTTCTGGATTTGGTGTAATTAGACGTAAACCTGATATTAAGTTAGGAAAAGATAAAGGCGATAGTGAAAGATTATCGACGATTCAAATTGCAATACTAGAAAAAATAGCACCATTATTAAAACAAGGCGGTCGTCTTGTTTATAGTACGTGCACAATTGAGAAAATAGAAAATGAACAAGTAATAGAGAAATTTTTACAAGAACATCCTGAATTTGAATGGGATACTACGCTTAAAGAGCGTATGCCAGAAAAATTAACTCCGTATATTGATGAAGGTCAAGTGCAAATTTTACCGCATTATTTTGCGACGGATGGCTTTTATATTGCTTGTTTAAGGAAGAAGGTGTAGCATCATGGAAACGACTGTAAGAAAACAAAAGAAAAATTTAGAAATGAAGAAACCATCAATTTACTCTTTACAACTTCATGAAATGCAAGATTGGTTAAAGGAACAAGGAGAACCGAAGTTCCGTGCTGGACAAATTTTTGATTGGTTATATAAAAAACGTGTAAAAAATTATGAGGATATGTCAAACCTTTCTAAAGGATTGCGTGATAAATTGTCGAATTCCTTTGATATTACTACTTTAAAAACGTTAGTAAAACAAACGTCTTCGGATGGAACAATTAAATTCTTATTCCAATTATATGACGGATATTCTATTGAAACGGTATTAATGCGACACGAATATGGAAATTCCATTTGTGTAACAACGCAAGTTGGTTGTCGTATTGGGTGTACGTTCTGTGCTTCGACACTTGGTGGATTAAAGCGAAACCTAGAAGCTGGAGAAATCGTAGCGCAAGTAGTAGAAGTTCAGCGTGCGCTTGATGAAACAGAAGAACGTGTAAGTTCTCTTGTTGTTATGGGGATTGGAGAACCATTTGATAACTATGATAATTTAATGGGATTCTTACGCATCATTAACCATGAAAAAGGACTTCATATTGGTGCGAGACATATGACTGTTTCGACGAGTGGAATTATCCCGAAAATTTATAAGTTTGCTGAAGAAGATCTACAAATTAATTTTGCGATTTCATTGCATGCTCCAAACTCAGAATTACGTTCAAAATTAATGCCGATTAACCGTGCTTATAAATTACCAGATTTAATGGAAGCTATTAAATACTATGTAAATAGAACAGGGCGTCGTATTACTTTTGAATATGGATTATTTGGAGGAGAAAATGACCAAGTAGAGCATGCTGAAGAGCTTGCTGCGCTCTTAAAAGGTGTAAAATGTCATGTGAACTTGATTCCGGTAAACTACGTACCTGAACGTGATTATGTACGTACGCCACGTGAACAAATTTTCTTGTTCGAGAAAACGTTAAAAGATCGTGGAGTGAATGTAACGATTCGCCGTGAACAAGGTCATGATATTGATGCAGCCTGCGGTCAGTTGCGTGCGAAGGAGCGCAAAGAAGAGACGAGGTGACGAGATGAAAGCCGTATTTCTATCGGATAAAGGAAAAGTTCGTCAACATAATGAAGATAGTGCAGGAGTTTTTCACAATTTAGATGGAAATGTATTAGCGGTAGTAGCAGATGGAATGGGAGGTCATCGAGCTGGTGATGTAGCTAGCTCGATGGCCATTCAATTATTCCATGATTATTGGAAGCAAACACATAATATGAATGAGCCGAAAAAAGTAGAACAATGGTTACATACTAGTGTTGGGATTATTAATGAGCGTATATATGAATATGCTCAGCAAAATGCAGAATGTAATGGTATGGGAACAACGCTTATAATAGCTGTTTGTACACCAAGCTTTGTGACAATAGGGCATATAGGAGATAGTCGTTGCTATATGGTATCAGAAGGAGAAATGACGCTAGTAACGGAAGATCATTCACTTGTAAATGAGCTTGTGAAACATGGTGAAATTTCGAAGGAAGACGCAGAGTATCATCCGAAAAAGAATGTGTTATTAAGAGCATTAGGAACAGAAGAAAAAGTTGGGTTAGATGTTAAAACGTTGGTGATTGAGGAAGATGATCAATTACTTCTTTGCTCTGATGGGTTATCAAACAAAGTTTCTATTGATGATATGCGACAAATTTTACAGTTAAATGAACAGCTTGAAGGTAAAGGGCAGTGTCTCATTCAATTGGCAAATGATCGCGGTGGAGAAGATAATATCACACTTGTTCTTATTGATTATGCGGGTTCGACAAACGAAAGTAGGTGAAGTGCAACGTGCTGATTGGAAAACGCTTAAATGACCGTTATAAGCTGCTGAAAATGATTGGTGGTGGCGGAATGGCCAATGTATATTTAGCTCATGATGATATACTTGGCCGGGATGTAGCGGTAAAAATATTAAGACTCGACTACTCAAATAACGAAGAGTTTATTAAACGTTTCCATCGAGAAGCGCAGTCTGTTACAACGTTGTCGCATCCAAATATTGTGAATATGTATGATGTCGGAGAAGAAGATGGTATATACTATCTTGTCATGGAATATGTACCAGGGCAAACATTGAAGCAATACATAATTGAGCGAGGGATGTTACCTATAGGAGAAGCTCTTGATATTATGGAGCAGTTAACATCCGCTATGGCACACGCCCATCATTTTGAAATTGTGCATCGTGATATAAAGCCGCACAATATTTTAATTCGAGCTGATGGAATAATAAAAGTAACAGATTTTGGAATTGCGACAGCTACAAGTGCAACAACAATTACACATACAAATTCAGTGCTCGGTTCAGTCCATTATTTATCACCAGAACAGGCACGTGGCGGGATAGCAAATAAACAATCAGATATCTATTCTCTTGGGATAGTTATGTTTGAATTGTTAACAGGAAGACAACCGTTTTCTGGCGAATCTGCTGTTGCTATAGCTTTAAAACATTTACAAAGTGAAATCCCATCACCAAAAAGATGGAATGAAAATATTCCGCAAAGTGTTGAAAATATTATATTAAAAGCAACTGCAAAAGATCCGTTCCATCGATATCAATCTGCCAATGCGATGAAGCGAGATATTGAAACTGCGCTATATCCAGAGAGGATAAATGAGCAACCGTTTTACATACCAGAAGATATGGAAGCGACGAAAGCGATTCCGATTATTCAACAAGAACAATTATTTGAAAATGTAAGTGATGAAACGATTGTTTTAAAAGGGAGTAAGGTGGAAGAACCGATAAGAGCAGAAGCAGCTGAGTTAGATAAGAAGAAAAAACGGAGTAACAAGTGGCTTAAAGTTTTAATTTCAACATTTTTATTTTTAGCAATAGGAATAACATTAGCGCTTACGGTTATTCCAGGATTATTTATTCCGAAAGATGTGAAAGTTCCTGATGTGGCTGGTATGAAATACACGACAGCTGTAAATACATTAGTAGAAAAGGGCTTTGAGGTGACCGAGCCTAATATTGTATATACAGATGATGTTGAAGTTGGGGATGTAATAAAAACGGACCCTGTAGCAGGAAGAGTCGTAAAAGAAAACGCTAAAATTACTATCTATCAATCAGGTGGAAAAAAGAAAAGTAAGATGGCGAATTTCACAGGGCAAAACTTTGAGAGTGTAAAAGCTGAGTTAGAAGAAAAATATAAACAAGTTACAGTAAATTATATTGAAAATGATAAGCCGAAAGGTGAAATTGTAGAGCAAATTCCGACGCCTGATCAAATGGTTATAGAAGCGGAGCAAGAACTGAAAATCTGGGTAAGTAAAGGTCCTTATCAAATTAGACCAGGTGACTTTTCGGGGTGGACTGAAAATAGTGTAACTGGTTATTTGAATGAGAGAAAACTAACGTCAGATATAAAACGAGAGTATTCAGATACAGTCGAAAAAGGACTTGTAATTTCGCAATTTCCAAAACCAGGTACACCATTAAAAGAGGGAGATAAAGTAACTATTATTATCTCTGATGGTCAAAAGCCTAAAGTGACTAAAACGGTAAAATTGGACAATATCTCTATCCCATATGAGCCTGCTGTAACAGGTGAAAAAAAGCCGCAAACAATAGAAATTTATAAAGAAGACATGCAGCAAAAAATGGATAGACCGGTTGAAACGAGAACAATTACTGAATCAGCGACTATTTCTTTAGAATTTGTAATTCAAGAAGGTTCAAAGGGACACTATAAAATTGTACGAGATGGAGTAACGATTATTGATAAAGAAGTACCATATCCAACTCAATAATAGTGAAAGTCTACTTATTATTATTGCCTGTTATGCTGTCTACAAAGTGGACGGTATAGCAGGCAAAAATATATGATTCAAAAAGCTAGTAAAGTGATGCAGCTGTAAATATTTTTTTGCATTTAATGGGAAATTTAATGTATATTAGCGAAAGTATATATGGTAGGTTTTGAAATCGTTATTTGGAAAATTTAAATCCATTCATTTTTAAATTCAGCATCACCTTATACAAAAAAGGAGAATTCTATGCCAGAAGGAAAAATTATAAAAGCTTTAAGTGGGTTTTATTACGTGCAGCATGAAGAAGGGGTTACGCAATGTCGTGGGCGAGGTGTATTTAGAAAAAATAAAATTACACCACTTGTAGGAGACCAAGTTGTTTTTCAGGCAGATAATCCAACTGAAGGTTATGTGCTTGAAGTGTTTGATCGAAAAAATGAACTTGTTAGACCTCCTATTGCTAATGTCGATCAAGCGATCCTTGTGTTCTCTGCAGTAGAACCAGATTTTAATCCTGGACTGTTAGATCGATTTTTAGTGCTGATTGAATATCATAACATTAAGCCAATTATTTGTATTAGCAAGATGGATTTAGTAGATGAAAAGATGAAAGCAACTGTTGAAGCATATGCGAATGATTATCGTGAGATGGGTTATGATGTTTTATTTACTTCTATTAATACGTCAGAAAGTATTGATATATTAAAACCATACTTAGAAAATTGTGTTTCTGTCGTTGCGGGTCAATCTGGTGTTGGGAAATCCTCAATGCTTAATGTGCTACGTCCAGAATTAGAGCTGAAAACAAATGATATTTCCTCCCATTTAGGACGCGGGAAGCATACAACAAGACACGTAGAATTAATTGCAATTGGGAGTGGACTAGTAGCAGATACACCGGGTTTTAGTTCACTAGATTTCATTGATATAGAAGTAGAAGATCTTACATATTGTTTTCCAGAGTTGAAAGAAGCGAGCCAATACTGTAAATTTAGAGGGTGTACACATCTTTCTGAACCGAAATGTGCTGTGAAAGCTGCGGTTGAAGAAGGGAAGATTACAGAATATCGCTATAAGAACTATAAACAATTCGTAGAAGAAATTAGAGAGAGAAAGCCGAGGTATTAGTTATGATTAAAATTGCACCATCGATTTTATCAGCAGATTTTTCAAAATTAGGGGAAGAGATTAAAGATGTAGAAAAGGGCGGAGCGGATTACATTCACGTTGACGTAATGGATGGACATTTCGTACCAAATATTACGATTGGACCATTAATTGTAGAAGCTATCCGTCCAATTACATCATTACCATTAGATGTACATTTAATGATTGAAAATCCTGACAACTATATCCCGACTTTCGCACAAGCGGGAGCGGATATTATTACTGTTCACGTAGAGGCGTGTCCACATCTACATCGTACAATTCAGTTAATTAAATCTCATGGTATTAAAGCGGGCGTTGTATTAAATCCACATACGCCAGTTTCAGTGATTGAGCATGTATTAGAAGATATAGATATGGTATTACTTATGACAGTAAACCCTGGATTTGGTGGACAGAAGTTTATCCATTCTGTATTACCGAAAATTAAACAAGTTGCAGAAATGGTGAAAGAGCGCAATCTAGAAGTAGAAATTGAAGTTGATGGTGGTGTAAATGCTGAAACAGCAAGGCTTTGTGTGGAAGCAGGAGCAAATGTACTTGTAGCTGGGTCAGCAGTATACAATCAAAAAGACCGCGGTGAAGCAATTCGCGTAATTCGTGGGTAGTGATGAACTTTTATCCTAGTAAGGTATTTATAGGATAGGGTAAAAATATGTAAAAAGGCAATCTACCGAATGGCAGATTGCCTTTTTACAATGGAAGGGGAAGAAAAAATGATTATTCATATTTTGGCAGGAGGACCTTCGGAATATTGCGCAGATTTTGCTCAATATGAGAATGAGGAAGTAGTGTGGGCAGCGGTTGATAGGGGAGTATACCGTCTATTAAAGAAAGGGATTACACCGGCTGTTGCGTTTGGAGATTACGATTCAGTTACTGAAGAAGAATTAGTATGGATGGGACAGCAAACGAACGAATTACATATTGTTCCGCGAGAAAAAGATCAAACGGATTTAGAAATTGCAATTAACTGGGCATTAGGACAGAAACCGGTACTAATTCGTATTTTTGGTGCTACCGGTGGCAGGCTTGATCACGGTTTGGCAAATATACAGATGCTTTTAAAAGGGTTAGAAGTAGAGATAGAAATGTGTATTGTGGACAATAAAAATGAAATAACAGTTAAAAAAGTGGGTACACATATAATTGAAGAAAATAAAAAATTTCCTTATGTATCTTTTGTACCAGTTACTGAAATAGTGGAAGGGATTACATTGTTTGGTTTTAAGTACCCGCTTACTAATAAAACAATAGAGTGGGGATCAACACTTTGTATTAGTAACGAACTCGTTAAGGAAAAAGGTACTTTTTCATTTACTTCTGGCATATTAATGTTGATAAGAAGCACTGATTGAAGAAACAATTTTGCTCCTTACATCATATAGTGACCAAGTGGAGTAATGGGGATTAGGAGGGAAACCATGAGATTTTATACAATTAAGTTACCTAAATTTCTTGGTGGAATTGTTCGTGCAATGTTAAATACCTTCAAAAAAGATTAAAAAAAGCACCTATCACCGGTGCTTTTTCCATTGTTATAGTAAAAAAAGAGCCTATCGGCTCTTTTTTTTATTATTAAACACGTTCGATTTTGCCAGATTTTAATGCTCTAGCAGAAACGTAAACACGTTGAACTTTTCCGTCGATGCGTACGCGAACTTTTTGAAGGTTAGCGCCCCACTTACGTTTTGTAGCGTTCATTGCGTGAGAACGAGAGTTACCAGAACGAGCTTTTCTTCCAGTAATAGCACAAACACGAGCCATTTATATTTCCCTCCCTTGATACCTTACCATACGTAATTTTTCAATGTTAGTCTTTTATGCGATGCTAAAAACACTACTATAATTTAACACAACTAAAAAGAGAATGCAACACCGTAGAAAAAAGAAATCAAGAAAATTTACTTGACACTATATGTCAATGAAGAAAAGTTGAAATCCATAAAAATTGCTTGACATATTATAGTGGTACATGTTGTATAATAACAATGGACTATTTTGCTCATCATAAAAAAGTGTAATTTAAAACATAAAATATGAGAGTGAAAAGAAAGAACGATGGAATTTTCTTTAAAAAGATTATATGATAGTAACTAAAGTAGTCTAGCTCACTTTCACCATTTATGAAGGGGGAAACGAGATGTCAATTGAAATTAAAACGAAGTACGGTCAAATTGATATTAGTACAGATGTAATTGCAACAATTGCTGGAGGTGCCGCGGTAGATTGCTACGGTATCGTAGGTATGGCATCAAAAAATCAGTTAAAAGATGGATTAACAGACATTTTACGAAAAGAAAACTTCACTAGAGGTGTTATTGTTCGTAAAGATGAAGATGAAGTACATATTGATATGTATATTATTGTGAGCTATGGTACGAAAATTTCAGAAGTGGCACATAATGTGCAGACGAAAGTGAAATATACATTAGATCAAACTGTAGGACTAGCAGTAGATTCTGTAAACATCTACGTACAAGGAGTTAAAGTAATAAACTTGTAATGTGCATTAAGGAGGAAAATCTGTGTCAATTCAAAAAATTGATGGAAAACGTTTATCACAAATGATCATGCAAGGAGCGAATAATTTAACAAATAATGTTCAGCTTGTTGATGCATTAAACGTATTTCCAGTTCCAGATGGCGATACCGGTACAAACATGAACTTATCTATGACTTCAGGTGCGCGTGAAGTGAAAGCAAATCCTTCACAGCATGCTGGTAAAGTCGGCGTAAGTTTAGCCAAAGGATTATTAATGGGAGCTCGTGGTAACTCTGGAGTTATTTTATCTCAGTTGTTCCGTGGTTTCTCTAAATCCATTGAACAAAAAGAAGAATTAACAACAGTTGATTTTGCTGCAGCACTAGAAGCTGGAGTAGAGGCGGCTTATAAAGCGGTTATGAAACCGATTGAAGGAACGATTTTAACGGTTGCAAGAGAAACGGGTAAATATGCAGTAACAGTTGCGAAAAAACAGCGCGACTTTGTTTTGTTTATGGAAGACGTTGTGAAAGAAGCAAACGCATCGTTAAATCGTACGCCAGATTTATTACCTGTATTAAAACAAGTTGGCGTTGTAGATAGCGGTGGTAAAGGTCTTGTAGTGGTATACGAAGGATTTTTAGCTGACTTAAAAGGAGAAACGATTTCTTCTGATGCACCGACGCAACCATCTATGAATGAAATGGTACGCGCAGAACATCACCGTAGTGTACAAAGCCAATTGAGTACAGAAGATATTAAGTATGGATATTGTACGGAGTTCATGGTGAAATTAGAGGCTGAAAAGGTGAAAGAGCATAATTTCTCTGAACAAAAATTCCGTGAAGATATTAGTGTATATGGTGATTCTCTACTAGTTGTGTCTGATGATGAAATTGTAAAGGTTCATATCCATGCAGAACATCCTGGAGACGCTATGAACTACGGGCAAAAATACGGTAGTTTAATTAAGATTAAAGTAGAAAATATGCGTGAACAGCATACTGCTTTGTTAGATGAACCTACTATGGTTCCTGAGCAACCAGCTCAATCGAAGGAAAAACAACCATATGGTATCGTAACTGTAGCTATGGGTTCTGGTATTAAAACTTTATTTGAGAGCATCGGCGCAACGAAAGTTATCGAAGGTGGTCAAACGATGAATCCAAGTACGGAGGATATCGTGAAGGCAATTGAAGAAGCAAATGCTGAAAAAATCATTATTTTACCGAATAACGGAAATATTGTAATGGCAGCAGAACAAGCGGCATCAGTTGTAGATCAAGAAGTTATTGTTGTTCGTTCGAAAACAGTTCCTCAAGGTATGGCAGCAATGTTAGCATTTAACCCAGTTGGAACGTTAGAAGAGAATGAAGAAAACATGCAAGAAGCTTTATCTCATGTGAAAACAGGTCAAATTACGTATGCTGTACGTGATACGGAAATTGATGGTGTAGCAATTCAAAAAGATGATTTCATGTGTATTGCAGATGGGAAAATTGTATCTACAAATGCTGAAAAAGTAGGAGCTGCGAAGCAATTACTAGAAGCGCTTATTGATGAAGATTCTGAAATCGTAACGATTCTACAAGGGGAAGATGCAACTGACGAAGAAGTAGCGGAGTTAGTTGAATTTGTAGAAGAGAAATTTGAAGATGCAGAAGTAGAAGTACATGCTGGAAACCAACCAGTGTATTCTTTCATCTTCTCTGTAGAATAAGATAAGATTCGTTTTGAAAATAAATGGATTACTTACTTGCTAATGAATAAGAAGTAGTAATATGAAGTTTATTACTAGTTTTTATTCAAAAGGCTAGCATATTGAAGAGAGAAAAGAGCCTTGCTGCTAATAGTGAGGCTCTTTTTTACTTGTTTTATATAAGGGATTTGAGTAGTTTCTCTTAGAATGCCTATGATAGAATATATAAGGTGAAAGAGAGCGATTACAGATGCTAATTGGTACTCAAACAAAATGCAATAAAGAAAATAATGTGACGGGGTGTGAGAATCTTGAATGATGTTGTACAAGTTCCTGTTACGGATGTAAAGGGGATCGGAGGAGAAACATCTGAGTTACTACATGAGATGGGTATTTATACAGTTTCTCATCTATTAGAACATTTTCCGTACCGTTATGAAGATTATGCGATGAAAGATCTTGCTGAAGTAAAGCATGATGAACGTGTAACGGTTGAAGGGAAGGTTCATAGTGCTCCTTTGCTGCAATATTATGGTAAGAAGAAATCGCGTTTAACAGTTCGTGTTCTCGTCGGTCGTTATTTAATTACGGCGGTATGTTTTAATAGGCCTTACTATAAGCAAAAATTAAAGTTAGATGAAACGATAACGATTACTGGTAAATGGGATCAACATCGTCAAACAATTGCTGTATCAGAACTTCATTTTGGACCGGTTGTACGTCAACAAGAAGTGGAACCTGTTTATTCAGTAAAGGGGAAACTTACAGTAAAACAGATGCGTCGTTTTATTGCTCAAGCGTTAAAGGAATATGGAGATTCTATAGTCGAAGTGTTACCGGATGGTTTGTTAGGGCGATATAAATTATTACCAAGATATGAAGCGCTCAGGGCATTGCATTTTCCGGTAGGACAGGAAGATTTGAAGCAAGCGCGTCGCCGTTTTGTATATGAAGAATTTTTCTTATTTCAGCTGAAAATGCAAACGCTCCGGAAAATGGAGAGGGAAAATTCAAAAGGGACGAAGAAAGAGATTCCGTCAGTAGAATTACAAGAATTTATCGATGCACTGCCGTTTCCATTAACGGGTGCGCAGCGCCGAGTTGTAGATGAAATTTTGAAAGATATGACATCTCCTTATCGGATGAACCGACTATTGCAAGGTGACGTTGGTTCTGGGAAAACAGTTGTTGCTGCGATTGGCCTTTATGCATCGAAATTAGCCCATTATCAAGGTGCTTTAATGGTTCCTACAGAAATTTTAGCTGAGCAACATTATCAGTCGCTTGCTGAAACGTTTTCGCATTTTGGTATGAAGGTGGAACTGTTAACAAGTTCTGTTAAAGGGGCGAGACGTCGAGAAATTTTAGCGAAGTTAGAACAAGGAGAAATAGATATTCTTGTTGGAACGCATGCCTTAATTCAAGATGAAGTTATATTTCATAGGTTGGGTCTCGTTATTACAGATGAACAGCATCGATTTGGTGTAGCGCAGCGCCGAGTTTTACGGGAGAAAGGTGAAAGTCCAGATGTATTATTTATGACAGCGACACCAATTCCGCGTACGCTTGCAATTACTGCATTTGGAGAGATGGATGTTTCGATAATCGATGAGATGCCAGCAGGTAGAAAGGTGATTGAAACATACTGGGCAAAACATGATATGTTAGATCGCGTTCTCGGTTTCGTTGAAAAGGAGATAAAAAAAGGAAGACAGGCATACGTTATTTGTCCTTTAATTGAAGAATCTGAGAAACTTGATGTGCAAAATGCTATCGACTTACATAGTATGCTGACGCATCATTACCAAGGGAAATGCCAAGTTGGATTGATGCATGGGAGATTATCGTCTCAGGAAAAAGAAGAGATAATGGGACAGTTTAGTGAAAATAAAGTACAAATTCTTGTATCGACAACAGTTGTTGAAGTAGGTGTGAACGTACCGAATGCGACTGTAATGGTTATTTATGATGCAGAACGTTTCGGTTTATCGCAGCTTCATCAGCTTAGAGGGCGTGTCGGCCGTGGTAGTGAACAATCATATTGTTTATTAATAGCAGACCCTAAATCAGAAACAGGGAAAGAAAGAATGCGCATAATGACTGAAACAAATGATGGATTTGTATTGTCAGAAAAAGATTTAGAATTACGAGGTCCTGGAGATTTCTTTGGGAGTAAGCAAAGTGGCTTACCAGAATTTAAGGTTGCTGACATGGTACATGATTATCGAGCGTTAGAAACAGCAAGGCAAGATGCGGCGATACTAGTAGATTCAGAAGCGTTTTGGCATAATGATCAGTATGCTGCCTTGCGTACGTATCTTGATGGGACAGGTGTTTTCCAAGGAGAGAAGCTCGATTAAAGGGAGTCAACAAAAGTTTTTGTTGCATTCTACTTTTAATGATTATATACTACTGTTAGTACCTAGTCATAAAAATGGATGGTGCGGTATGAAAAAAAGAAGAAGTAAAAAAGAAAGACAAGAGTTATTACAACAAACAATCGAATCAAATCCTTTTATTACGGATGAAGATTTAGCGGAAAAATTTCAAGTGAGTATACAAACAGTACGACTTGATCGTATGGAATTGTCTATTCCTGAATTAAGAGAGAGAATTAAACATGTAGCTACAAAGCAACATGAAGAAGATGTGAAATCTTTACCGTTAGAAGAGGTTGTTGGAGAAATTATTGATATTGAATTAGATAGACATGCAATCTCTATCTTTGAAGTAAAGATAGAACATGTATTTAAAAGAAATCAAATTGCTCGTGGGCATCATCTGTTTGCGCAAGCAAACTCACTAGCTGTTGCGGTTATTGATGAAGAATTAGCTTTAACTGCAAAGTCTACCATTCGATACATTCGCCCTGTAAAATTAGGAGAGCGTGTTGTTGCAAAAGCGCGCGTTGAAGATGTAGAGAATGATAAGGGACGGACGGTTGTCAAAGTGCGTAGCTTCGTTGGAGAAGAACTTGTTTTTACAGGCACTTTTGAAATGTATCGATCTAGTAATTATAGTGAGGAAGGTAACAACTTATGAAAATCGCAATAGATGCAATGGGCGGAGATCACGCTCCAAAGGCTGTAGTATTAGGGGCAATGAAAGCTATTAAGGAATATTCTGATTTACATATTACGTTAGTAGGGAAAGAAGAGGAAATTCGTCAATACTTAACGAGTGATGAACGAATTACTATTCTTCATACAGACGAAAAAATAGAATCAACGGAGGAACCAGTAAGAGCGGTTCGTCGAAAAAAACAAGCTTCAATGGTGCTTGCGGCACAACAAGTAAAGGATGGAGAAGCAGACGCTTGTATATCCGCAGGTAGTACGGGAGCTTTAATGGCAGCTGGATTATTTGTAGTCGGTCGTATGGAAGGAATTGAGCGACCAGCTTTATCGCCTACAATGCCAACTGTAGATGGAAAAGGTTTTGTTATGTTAGATGTTGGAGCAAATGTTGATGCAAAACCAATTCATTTATATCAATATGCAGTAATGGGATCTGTTTATGCTGAGAAGGTAAGAGGAATTGAAAATCCTCGCGTTGGACTATTAAACGTTGGAACAGAGGATGGAAAAGGAAACGAGCTTTCAAAGCAAGTATTTGCAATGCTTAAAGATGCGCCAATTAATTTCGTTGGGAACGTTGAATCAAGAGATTTATTGCAAGGTGTAGCAGATGTTGTTGTATGTGATGGTTTTACAGGGAATGTAGCGTTGAAATCATTAGAGGGAACAGCACTTGCGCTATTCTCTATGTTGAAAGAACAGTTAATGAGTTCATTTACGAGCAAATTAGCAGCGGCGGTATTAAAGCCAAAACTTATGGTATTAAAAGATAAAATGGATTATTCGGAGTATGGAGGAGCTGCATTATTTGGATTGAAAGCACCTGTCATTAAGGCTCATGGTTCTTCTAATGACCAGTCGATATTTAGTGCGATTCGTCAAACGAGAGAAATGGTAGCGAAAGAAGTAATTCCTACGATTTCAAGCGTAATGGAGAAAGAGTCACTCCAATAAGAGGAGGATTTGAAATGGGAAAAATAGCATTTCTTTTTCCGGGCCAAGGTTCACAGGCAGTTGGAATGGGTAAACAATTAGCAGAGAATAATAAAGAGGTTGCAAAAGTGTTTGCAAAAGCAGATGAGGTGTTGGAAGATTCACTTTCAGAAGTGATTTTTGAAGGACCGCAGGAAAAGCTTACATTAACAACAAATGCGCAGCCTGCATTATTAACAACGAGTTTTGCTATTTTGACAGCTTTGAAAGAGTATGACATTACACCTGACTTTGTCGCTGGTCATAGTTTAGGTGAATATAGTGCTCTTGTAGCAGCTGGTGCATTAACTTTTGAAGATGCTGTATATGCTGTAAGGAAACGTGGCGAATATATGGAAGAAGCTGTTCCGGGCGGGGAAGGCGCAATGGCAGCTATATTAGGTGCTGACCCACATATGCTGAAACAAGTTACAGAAGAAGTAACAAGTGAAGGATATGCAGTGCAAATCGCTAATATGAATAGTACGAAGCAAATTGTGATTTCTGGAACGAAGCAAGGCGTAGAGGTTGCTTCTCAAAGAGCGAAAGAAAATGGTGCAAAGAGAGCGATTCCACTAAAAGTAAGTGGGCCATTCCATTCTTCACTTATGAAGCCGGCAGCTGAGAAGTTCCAAAGTGTTTTAAATGAAATTACAATTCATGACACGAATATTCCTGTTATTGCAAATGTTACGGCGGAAGTTATTACACGTGGTGCAGACATTCAAGAAAAGTTAATCGAACAGCTTTATTCGCCTGTATTATGGTACCCGTCTATTGAATATATGGTGAACCAGGGAGTAGATACATTTATTGAAATTGGACCTGGAAAAGTACTTGCTGGACTTATGAAGTCAATTGATTCATCAGTAAAAGCATATGCGATATACGATGAAGAGACATTAAAAGATACCATTTCAAATTTGAGAGGAGAAAACTGATGTTAAAAGGGAAGGTAGCATTAGTAACTGGCGCTTCACGTGGAATTGGTCGCGCGATTGCGATTGATTTAGCGAAACAAGGGGCAAATGTAGTAGTAAATTATGCTGGTAATGAACAAAAAGCAAATGAAGTAGTAGATGAAATTAAAAAATTAGGTTCTGATGCAATTGCGGTAAGAGCAGATGTTGCAAATGCTGATGATGTTACAAATATGGTGAAACAAACAGTAGATACATTTGGACAAGTTGATATTCTTGTAAATAATGCTGGTGTAACGAAAGATAATTTATTAATGCGTATGAAAGAAGAAGAATGGGATACAGTTATTAATACAAACTTAAAAGGTGTATTCTTATGTACAAAAGCAGTATCTCGTTATATGATGCGTCAACGTCACGGTAGAATTATAAACATCGCTTCGGTTGTTGGTGTTATAGGAAACCCAGGACAAGCTAACTATGTTGCTGCTAAAGCGGGTGTTATTGGATTAACAAAAACATCTGCAAAAGAGTTAGCAAGTCGAAATATTACAGTGAATGCAATTGCGCCGGGCTTTATTGCGACTGATATGACGGATGTACTAGATGAGAATATTAAAGCCGAAATGTTAAAAGTTATTCCAGCTGCTCAATTTGGTGAAGCGAAAGATATCGCGAATGCTGTAACGTTTTTTGCTTCTGATCAAAGCAAATATGTTACAGGTCAAACGTTAAATGTTGATGGCGGTATGGTAATGTAATAAAAGAATCGATTTCACCTAGTTTTTTTGGTCAATATTTAATATAATATTTGAGGGGAGGTGAATGGAATGGCAGATGTTTTAGAGCGCGTAACAAAAATCATCGTTGATCGTTTAGGAGTAGAAGAGACTGAGGTAGTACCAGCTGCAAGCTTCAAGGAAGATTTAGGAGCAGACTCCCTAGATGTAGTAGAACTTGTAATGCAATTAGAAGATGAATTCGAAATGGAAATTTCTGATGAAGATGCTGAAAAGATTGCTACTGTTGGCGATGCTGTGACTTACATAGAGAGTCATCTATAATGCTTAAGTGAAGTCCCGTTTTTTAGCGGGGCTTTCTGGCTTATATCTGGAGGGACCTATGCCGTACCGAAAATATAGAGAAAAAAAATACGAAACAAAATATCGTGAAGCATTTAAAGTGTTTCAAGAAAAGATAGGTATTACGTTTACAGATGAAAAATTATTGATTCAAGCATTTACGCATTCATCGTATGTGAATGAGCATCGAAAAAAACCGCATGAAGATAATGAGCGTCTTGAATTTCTTGGAGATGCAGTATTGGAACTGACTGTATCGCAGTATCTGTTTCAAAAATATCCGACAATGAGCGAAGGAGAGTTAACAAAACTACGTGCAGCTATTGTATGTGAGCCATCTCTTGTTCGTTTTGCGAACGAATTGTCATTTGGTAGCCTTGTTTTATTAGGAAAAGGTGAAGAAATGACAGGTGGACGTGAACGACCAGCTTTATTAGCGGATGTCTTTGAAGCGTTTATTGGTGCCCTTTATCTTGATCAAGGGCTAGAAACAGTTTGGGAATTCTTAAAAGAAATTGTATATCCGAAAATTAATGAGGGTGCTTTTTCTCATGTGATGGATTATAAGAGTCAGTTGCAAGAATTGATTCAGCGTGATGGCAGTGGCAATGTTGAGTATCAAATTTTGCAAGAAAAAGGACCAGCTCACAATCGAGAATTTGTGTCACGTGTTACGTTAAATAACGTAGCTTTAGGTCTTGGTAGTGGTAAGTCGAAAAAAGAAGCAGAGCAACAAGCTGCTGCAGAAGCATTGAAAAAATTAAAAGAACAACTATAAGGAATCCCCCTTTGAATGAGGGGGATTCCTTGTGCATAGAATGAAACTTTCTTTTTGTTTATAATGAAAAAGAAGGTAAATCCGTATAATACTTGTTTTTGTATAGAGAACATTTATAACGACGGAGAATAGGAGGAAGGCCTTTCGTGTTTTTAAAAAGATTAGAAATAGCAGGGTTTAAGTCTTTTGCTGAGCGTGTATCTGTTGATTTTGTCCCAGGTGTAACTTCTGTAGTAGGACCTAATGGAAGCGGGAAAAGTAATATTACTGATGCAATTCGCTGGGTACTTGGTGAACAATCTGCAAAATCATTACGTGGTGCAAAGATGGAGGATATTATTTTTGCAGGCAGTGATACGAGGAGAGCGGTTAATGTTGCTGAAGTAACAATAACTTTAAATAATGAAGATCAACGTTTACCAATTGAATACAATGAGGTGTGTGTAACACGTCGTGTATCTCGTTCAGGTGATAGTGATTTTTATATTAATAAACAATCATGTAGATTGAAAGATATTATCGATTTATTTATGGACTCTGGTATGGGAAGAGAAGCTTTTTCAATTATTAGCCAGGGGAAAGTGGAAGAGATTTTAAGTAGTAAGTCAGAAGAGCGTCGAGGTGTATTTGAAGAAGCGGCAGGCGTACTAAAATACAAACTTCGCAAAAAGAAAGCTGAAGGGAAATTAGCAGAAACACAAGAAAACTTAAATCGTGTACAAGATATAATTCATGAATTAAGTAGTCAAGTAGAACCTTTAGAAAGACAAGCTTCTATTGCGAAAGATTATCTTGAGAATAAAGAAGAATTAGAGAAAGTAGAAGCCGCGCTTATTGTCCATGAAATTGAAGAATTGCACGAGAAATGGGAAGCGCTTCGAAATCAGTTTGGGCATAATAAAAACGAAGAAGCTAAAATGTCAACGAATTTACAAAAAAGTGAAGAAGAGCTTGAGGAATTACGAGGACAATTACAAGCGGTAGATGAGTCTGTAGACTCGTTGCAAGAAGTACTTCTTCTTTCTAGTAAAGAGCTAGAAAAACTTGAAGGGCAGCGTGAGTTGTTAAAAGAGAGAAAGCAAAATGCTACGACGCATTGTGCGCAACTTGAGCAGTTAATTGTTGAATTAACAGAGAAAGCTAAAAGTTACGATGGTGAGATTGAGTCAAGTACAGAAGCTTTAATGCAATTTGTGAATGAAGTAAAAGAGTTGGAGCAAAAATTGCATGATAATGAGCAACTGCTTGCTACTTTTGCTGACAATTTAGAGGAACAGATTGAGAATTTAAAAGGTGACTATATTGAGCTTTTAAATCAACAAGCTAGTCATCGTAATGAATTATCTATGATTGAAGAACAATCTAAACAGCAAACGTCTAAAAACGAGCGTCTAGATGAAGAGAATGCGAAATATGTAGAAATGCGTATGGAAATTACAGCGAAAAAGACGAAACTTGTAGAAAGTTACGAACAAGCGAAAGAAAAAGTAGCTGGCATTCTCTCAAACATACAGAAGACAGAGGCGGCGCTTGGGAAATGTAAGACGCAGTATAGTGAAAATGAAACAAAACTGTATCAAGCATATCAATTTGTGCAACAGGCACGTTCTCGAAAAGAAATGCTTGAAGAGATGCAAGAAGATTATTCTGGATTCTATCAAGGTGTACGTGAAGTATTGAAAGCTAGAGAAAATAGGTTGCAAGGTATCGAGGGTGCTGTTGCGGAACTGTTAACGGTACCGAAAGAATACGAAGTTGCAATGGAAATTGCTCTAGGTGCAGCGATGCAGCACATTGTTGTACAAACAGAGGAGCATGCTCGTAATGCGATAGCATTTTTAAAGCAAAATAAACATGGACGTGCAACGTTTTTACCGCAAGCTGTTATTAAAAGCAGGTCTTTATCATTTGAGCAATTACGCATTGCAAATCAACACCCATCGTTTGTAGGTGTGGCGGCAGAACTTGTGCAGTACAACAATAAATATGAAAATGTAGTTTCAAATTTATTAGGTACGGTTATTGTTGCGAAAGATTTACGCGGAGCAAATGAGTTGGCGAAACAACTGCAATACCGTTATCGCATTGTAACAATCGAAGGTGATGTAGTGAATCCTGGCGGTTCTATGACTGGTGGGGCGGTAAAGCAAGCGAAATCTTCTTTATTAGGACGCCAACGTGAACTGGAAGAGTGGACTCGCAAGTTAACTGATATGGAAGAAAAAACAATGAAGTTAGAAAACTTTGTTAAAGCAGTAAAACAAGAGATTCAAGAAAAAGAAGTGAAAATACGCGAACTAAGGCAAACTGTAGAAGTAGATCGTGTAGATGAGCAGAAATTAAGAGAAGAGATTAATCGTCTAGAATTAGAAGAACATCGTATTAATGATCGATTGTCTATTTATGATTTAGAGATTGAAGGGTTTTTACAAGATCGAGTAAAAATGCAAGGGCGTAAAGAGGAGTTAGAAGGGATTTTAACGAATCTTCAAGCTGATATCACTAAGTTAGATAGTAAAATTGTAGCTTTAACAAAACAAAAAAGTGAGCAACATTCTTCGAAAGAAAAAGTTCAAAAAGAAATGACGGAGTTAAAAGTTCTGGTAGCTGAAAAGCAACAACGCTTATTTAATCAAAAAGAAAAAGTTGAACGATTGACGAAGGAAAAAGAAGAAACGGATGCGACACTTGTAAAAACGAAAGAGGATTTAGCGTTCTTAAAACAAGAAATGACATCTAATTCAAGTGGTGAAGAGCAAATTACGAATATGATTGAGAAGAAAGCATATGATCGTAATCAAACTTCAGAATTAATTCGCTCTCGTCGTGAACAACGTGTATCGTTGCAAGAGAGGGTAGAACATTTAGAGCGCAATTTGAAAGAAACGACAGGTAAACATAAATATATTCTTGAAATGTTGAAAGATCAAGAAGTGAGAATAAATCGACTTGATGTAGAGTTGGAAAATAGATTACAACATTTACGTGAAACATATACGATTTCATTTGAAGCGGCAAAACTAAAATATACAATGACAATGCCTGCAGAAGATGCGCGTAAGAAAGTAAAATTAATCAAATTATCTATAGAAGAGTTAGGTACAGTGAACCTAGGGGCAATTGATGAATATGAACGTGTAGCGGAGCGTCATACATTCTTACTAGAGCAGAGAGACGACCTAGAAGAAGCGAAAGCGACATTGCACCAGCTTATTACCGAAATGGATGAAGAAATGAAAAAACGCTTTTCTACTACGTTTGAAGGCATTAGAATGGAGTTTCAATCGGTATTCTCTGAATTATTTGGAGGCGGTAGAGCGGATTTAGTAATGACTAATCCAGAGGATTTACTAAATACGGGTATTGATATTGTAGCACAACCGCCAGGGAAGAAACTGCAGAACTTAGGTTTACTTTCAGGTGGAGAGCGTGCTTTAACAGCAATTGCGCTTTTATTTGGTATTTTAAAAGTACGCCCAGTACCATTCTGTGTACTAGATGAGGTAGAGGCAGCCCTTGATGAGGCGAATGTAGCTCGTTTTGCACAGTATTTAAAGAAATTCAGTAATGAGACGCAGTTTATTGTAATTACACATAGAAAAGGTACAATGGAAGAGTCTGATGTGTTGTACGGTGTAACAATGCAAGAATCAGGGGTATCTAAACTTGTTTCGGTTCGTTTAGACGCCGGAGAAGAACTTGTTGCAAGTGAATAGGAAGGATGGGAAAGTATGAGTTTTTTTAAAAAACTAAAAGAAAAAATTTCAAAACAAACGGATACAGTTACAGAGAAATTTAAACAAGGATTAGAAAAAACGAGAAATTCATTTGCGGATAAAGTGAATGATTTAGTGTATCGTTACCGTAAAGTGGACGAAGATTTTTTCGAAGAGTTAGAAGAAATCTTAATCGGTGCAGACGTTGGCGTTGCGACGGTAATGGAATTAATTGACCAATTGAAAGAAGAAGTACAACGTCGTAACATTCAAGATCCAAAAGAAGTACAAGCTGTTATTTCAGAAAAACTAGTAGGAATTTACAAAGGCGACAGCGATTTTAGTAACGAAATTAATATGCAAGAGGACCAATTAACGGTTGTTTTATTTGTTGGTGTTAATGGTGTAGGAAAAACGACGACAATTGGTAAACTGGCGCATAAGTTTAAATCAGAAGGTAAGTCAGTCCTATTAGCGGCAGGAGACACATTCCGTGCTGGAGCGATTGAACAATTAGAAGTATGGGGCGATCGCGTTGGTGTAGAAGTGATTAAACAAGGATCTGGATCTGATCCAGCGGCGGTTATGTATGACGCTGTACAAGCTGCGAAAGCACGTAAGGTAGATGTATTACTATGTGACACAGCAGGACGCTTGCAAAATAAAGTAAATTTAATGAAAGAATTAGAGAAGGTGAAGCGTGTAATTGAGCGTGAAGTACCAGGTGCTCCTCATGAAGTATTACTTGTTATTGATGCAACAACAGGACAAAACGGTTTAAGCCAAGCGAAAACATTCCGTGAAGCAACGAATGTAACTGGTATTGTTTTAACGAAGTTAGATGGAACTGCTAAAGGTGGTATTGTATTAGCGATTCGTAACGAAATGGATGTACCAGTGAAGTTTGTTGGATTAGGAGAGCAAATGGATGACTTGCAACAGTTTGATCCAGAACAATATGTGTATGGTTTATTTGCGAACTTAGTAGAAACAGAAGAAGTATAAGTGAAAGGAGCGGTATTTCCGCTTCTTTTTCTATAAAAAATATATGATGTTAAGAAAAAAACTTGACACTCTTTTGGACTACATGTAAACTAATTCATGTAAAGGGAAATCACTTAACAAAGGATGATCCAACATGCTCGAAAAAACAACGAGAATGAACTATTTATTTGATTTTTATCAATCGTTGTTAACGCAAAAACAAAGAAGTTATATGTCGCTTTATTATCTAGATGATTTATCTCTTGGTGAAATTGCGGAAGAATTTGATGTAAGTCGCCAAGCCGTGTATGATAACATTAAACGGACTGAAGCGATGCTTGAAGAATATGAAGAAAAATTAGTATTACTTCAAAAGTTTCAAGAGCGACAGCGACTTGTTGCAAAGCTAAAACAGCTAATCAGCGAAGAAGAGCATGTGAATGAAGAAATGAAACAAGTTGTTGAAGCTATCGAAAAATTAGATTAGGAGGGCGGCAATATGGCATTTGAAGGATTAGCCGACCGACTTCAACAGACAATGCAAAAAATCCGCGGCAAAGGAAAAGTTTCTGAAGCCGATGTGAAAGAAATGATGAGAGAAGTTCGTCTAGCTCTTTTAGAAGCAGATGTTAACTTTAAAGTAGTAAAAGATTTTGTGAAGCGTGTGTCTGAACGTGCTGTCGGACAAGATGTAATGAAAAGTTTGACACCTGGACAACAAGTAATTAAAGTTGTACAGGAAGAACTTACAGAACTTATGGGCGGAGAGCAAAGCAAAATTGCTGTTGCTAATAAGCCACCGACTGTTATTATGATGGTTGGTCTGCAAGGTGCGGGTAAAACAACGACGACAGGTAAGCTTGCGAATTTGCTTCGTAAAAAGCATAACCGTAAACCGATGCTTGTTGCAGCGGATATTTACCGTCCAGCAGCGATTAAACAGCTTGAAACATTAGGGAAGCAATTGGACATGCCTGTATTCTCTTTAGGAGATCAAGTAAGTCCTGTTGAAATTGCGAAACAAGCGATTGCAAAAGCAAAAGAAGATCATCACGATTATGTTTTAATCGATACAGCGGGTCGCCTGCATATTGATGAAGAACTAATGGATGAATTAGCGAAAGTTAAAGAAGTTGCGAAACCGGATGAAATTTTCCTTGTTGTCGATGCGATGACGGGACAAGACGCGGTAAATGTTGCACAAAGTTTCCATGAACAGTTAGGTTTAACAGGTGTTGTATTAACGAAGTTAGATGGTGATACGCGCGGTGGTGCTGCATTATCTATTAAGGCTGTAACAAACACGCCGATTAAATTTGCTGGTATGGGTGAAAAACTAGATGCAATTGAAGCGTTCCATCCAGAGCGTATGGCATCCCGTATTTTAGGGATGGGCGATGTCTTAACATTGATTGAAAAAGCGCAAGCTACAGTTGATGAAGAGAAAGCGAAAGAACTTGAGCAAAAAATGCGTACGCTTTCGTTTACGCTTGACGATTTCCTAGAACAACTTGGACAAGTGCGTCAACTTGGGCCGCTTGATGAATTGTTAGGAATGCTTCCTGGTGCAAATAAAATTAAAGGGCTGAAAAATGCACAAGTTGATGAAAAACAAATTGGGCATATTGAGGCAATTATTCGTTCTATGACTAAATTAGAACGAGAACAACCGGAAATAATCAATGCTAGTCGCAAAAAGCGCATTGCCAAAGGTAGCGGTACAACTGTACAAGAAATCAATCGTCTAATTAAACAATTCGATGACATGAAAAAAATGATGAAGACGATGACGGGAATGCAAAAAGGTAAGAAAAAAGGACTAGGTGGATTGAAGTTTCCATTCATGTAAGGAAAAAAAGATGGCTCTGTTAAGAAAAAATACTTTACAAAGCAATAGTCTTTTTGCTAATATAATTATCTGTGTGAAATAAATTCGGAGGTGCTTTATAAATGGCAGTTAAAATTCGTTTAAAACGTATGGGAGCTAAAAAAACTCCTTTCTATCGTGTAGTTGTTGCAGATTCTCGTTCTCCTCGTGACGGACGTTTCATTGAGGAAATCGGAACTTACAATCCAGTTGCTCAACCAGCTGAAGTTAAGATCAACGAAGAAGCAGCATTAAAATGGTTAGGAAATGGTGCTAAACCATCTGATACAGTTCGTAACTTATTCTCTAACCAAGGTATCATGGAGAAATTCCACTTATCTAAACAAGGTAAGTAATTGAGGCAATGACTATGAAGAAGTTAGTCGAGACGATTGTCAAGCCTCTTGTCGATTATCCTGAAGATGTAAAAGTTACACAGGAACTTTGCAACGGAGAGATAAAGTATCGATTAACTGTACATCCTGAGGATGTTGGAAAAGTCATTGGAAAGCAAGGGAGAGTTGCGAAAGCGATTCGAATGCTCTTGTATTCAGTGGGACATCATAATGATGAAAAAGTAACACTGGAAATTCAATAAACGTAAAAAAGGGCGAGGAGTTATTCCTCTCCCTTTTTTAACATTTAAATAGAGAGTGCATGTTCCATCTGTGAAATGGAGATGCTTAATTTATATAGAAACCAGGGGTGACATACTATTTATGACAAAATGGTTTAACGTAGGGAAGATTGTAAATACTCATGGCGTAAGAGGGGAAATCCGTGTTATTTCTCGTACTGATTTTCCAGAAGAGCGATATAAAGTAGGAAACACGTTATACATATCGAATGAGAAAGGCACAGACTACCTTCCGGTGAAGGTAACTTCTCATCGCCAACATAAGACATTCGATTTATTAACATTTGAAGGATATAACAATGTAGATGAAGTAGAGAAGTTTAAAGGTTCTTTAATAAAAGTACCAGAAGAGCAGTTAGGTGAACTTGCTGAAGGTGAATACTACTATCATGAAATTATTGGTTGCAGTGTTGTAACGGAAGAAGGAGAAGCGCTAGGGACAATCAAAGAGATTCTATCTCCTGGTGCAAATGATGTTTGGGTAATTAAACGCCCGAAGGGTCAAGATCTCTTAATTCCTTATATCGATGACGTTGTACTTCAAGTTAATATTGAAAATAAATTAGTAACCATTCATGTAATGGAAGGGCTGCTATAATGAAAATTGATATTTTAACGTTGTTCCCAGACATGTTTACCGGTGTATTTGGATCTTCTATATTAAAGAAGGCGCAAGAAAAAGAAGCGGTAAACCTTCGTGTTGTTAACTTTCGTGATTATACAACAAGTAAGCATAATAGCGTAGACGATTATCCTTACGGCGGAGGAGCTGGTATGGTCCTTACTCCTCAGCCTATTTTTGATGCTGTAGAAGATTTGACGAAAGAGACAGAGCGTAAGCCTAGAGTTGTCTTAATGTGTCCGCAGGGCGAAAGATTTACGCAGAAGAAAGCGGAAGAGCTTGCAGGGGAAGAACATTTGATCTTCGTATGTGGGCATTATGAAGGGTATGACGAACGAATTCGTGAGCATCTCGTAACGGATGAGATTTCTATTGGTGACTATGTATTAACGGGCGGAGAATTAGCCTCTATGGTTATTACTGATAGTGTTGTACGTCTCTTGCCAGGTGTGCTAGGAAATCATGCTTCACAAGTAGAGGATTCGTTTAGTACAGGTTTATTAGAGCATCCTCATTATACACGTCCAGCTGATTTTCGTGGTATGAAGGTACCGGATGTATTAATGTCAGGGAATCATAAAAACATTGATGAATGGCGACATAAGGAATCTTTGCGTCGAACGTATACGCGTAGACCTGATTTGTTAGATGAGAGAGAGTTATCTAAACAAGAGAAAAAATGGCTTGAGGAAATAAAGCGAGAGCAGTAATAACTTCATATATTTGCTATTGCAACAGGCCTAGTAATATGCTATTATAACATTTGTGCTACTGAAATCAGTAGCCGTATTAACGATGTTCCGCTGTAATTTATTAAGACTTTATAAGAGCATCTGTTTAAAGGAGAGAATTTAATATGCAACAATTAATCGCAGAAATTACAAAAGGCCAATTAAAAACTGACCTTCCTTCATTCCGTCCTGGTGACACTTTACGTGTACACGTAAAAGTTGTTGAGGGAACTCGTGAAAGAATTCAGCTTTTCGAAGGTGTTGTAATTAAACGTCGTGGTGGCGGAATCAGTGAAACATTCACAGTTCGTAAGATTTCTTACGGTGTAGGTGTTGAGCGTACATTCCCAGTTCACACGCCAAGAATCGCGAAAATCGAAGTACTTCGCCGTGGTAAAGTACGTCGTGCTAAGTTATACTACTTACGTAACCTTCGCGGTAAAAAAGCACGTATTAAAGAAATTCGATAAGACATGTATGGGAGCTTGTAAATGCACAAGCTCCCTTTTTCCAATCTATATGAAATTTTGGTATAATACGAGCAGTTTACATAACCGTGGAGGGGAAATGCATGAAAAAAGAGAAGAGTTCACTTTGGGAATGGATTAAAGCAATTTTGATTGCTGTTGTATTAGCTGGTGTTATTAGACAGTTTTTCTTTGCGCCAATTCTCGTAGACGGGGTATCGATGGCACCTACTTTACATGATCGTGATCGAATGATTGTGAATAAAATTGGTTATCACATTGGAGATCCAAAACGCTTTGATATTATCGTATTTCGAGCAACAGAAGATAAAGATTACATTAAGCGCATTATAGGCCTGCCAGGCGATGAAATAGAGTATCGTAATGATAAACTGTATGTTAACGGAAAGGCTTATGAGGAGCCGTATTTAGACAAGCAGAAAAAGCAAATTGCTGATGGACCGCTTACATATGATTTTAATCTTGAAGAAATGACAGGCAAGAAAACCGTTCCAAAAGATCAATTATTTGTTTTAGGTGATAATCGTCGTTTTAGTAAAGATAGCCGTTCAATCGGTACGATTTCAATGGATCAAGTAATTGGTAAAGCTAATATGTTATATTGGCCGTTAGAAGACGCACGTATTGTGAAATAAATGAAAAAGAAGGTGGCAACATGGTAATTCAATGGTTTCCAGGGCATATGGCGAAGGCTAGACGCCAAGTAACGGAGAAATTAAAATTAATTGATGTTGTAATTGAACTTGTAGATGCTCGATTACCATTATCATCTCGAAACCCAATGATTGATGAAATCATTACACATAAGCCAAGGCTTGTTGTTTTAAATAAAGCGGATATGGCGGATGATCGTTTAACAAAACAATGGATCGCATATTTTAAAGAAAAAGGCCATATGGCAATTTCGATTAACGCGCAAGCTGGACAAGGTATGAAGGAAATTGCAGCAGCTTGTAAAGTGCTTGTTAAAGAAAAATTTGATAAAATGGTTGCGAAAGGTATTAGACCGAGAGCGATTCGTGCATTAATTGTAGGTATACCAAATGTTGGTAAATCTACATTGATTAATAAATTGGCAAAGAAAAATATTGCTAAAACAGGAGATCGTCCAGGTGTGACAACAGCTCAACAATGGATTAAAGTTGGGAAGGAAATGGAATTGTTAGATACACCAGGTATTCTGTGGCCTAAATTTGAAGATCAATTAGTGGGTCTTCGTTTAGCGACAACGGGTGCAATTAAAGATTCAATTTTAAATTTACAAGATGTAGCTGTTTACGCATTACGTTTTATGGAGAAACATTATCCAGAACGCTTGAAAGAACGCTATAATTTAAATGAGATTCCAGAAGATATTGTGGAATTATTCGATGCAATTGGAAAAAATAGAGGCTGCTTAATGGGCGGCGGAATGATTGATTATGATAAGACATCTGAGCTTGTGCTTCGTGAGCTTCGTGGTGGCAAACTTGGAAAAATGACGTTTGAAACACCGGAAGAGTTTGGAGAGCAAGTGGAAGATGTGGAAAAAATAGAAGAAGTATAAGACGTGCGTTTGTGCGTCTTTTCTTTTTGGATATGTTTAAAAAGGAGCTTGTATAAATGCAAACTATGACGATAAAAGAAGCGGAAAATGTATTGAAAGAAATTATGAATGAAGAAGATGATCGCTTTCAACTGTTAATGAAAGATGATCGAAAAGGTGTTCAAAAGCTCGTTTTGAAGTGGTATAAACAAAAAGAGTTAGAACAGAAAGAAAAAGAGAAGTTTTTTGAAATGTCCAAGTATGAAAATGCTTTGCGTGAAAAAGGGGTCACATATATCGCGGGTATTGATGAAGTAGGGCGTGGGCCATTGGCTGGGCCTGTTGTGACGGCAGCTGTCGTTCTTCCTGAGGATTTTTATATTCCAGGGTTAAATGACTCGAAAAAGTTGAGTGAAGCGAAACGTGAGCGTTTTTATGATGAAATAAAAGTACAAGCAATTGCAATTGGAGTAGGAATTGTATCACCGCAAGTTATTGATGATATTAATATTTACCAAGCAACGAAACAAGCGATGTTAGATGCAGTTGCAAATTTATCTTGTACACCCCAACATTTATTAATTGATGCGATGAAGCTTCCTACACCAATTCCGCAAACATCAATTATTAAAGGTGATGCGAAAAGTGTTTCGATTTCAGCAGCATCCATTATAGCAAAAGTAACGAGAGATCGTATGATGAAAGAACTGGGAGAGAAGTATCCTGAATATGGATTTGAGCAACATATGGGATATGGCACAAAGCAACATTTAGAGGCAATTGAAGTGCATGGAGTACTAGATGAACACCGCAAGTCATTCGCACCAATTAAAGATATGATTCAAAAATAAGCTGTAAATATACAGCTTATTTTTTTATTTTGGCATATAAACATTACTATTTTCGAAAAAGAATAAAGCGATTTCAGTTTTCTGACACTTTATTGTAGACAGCGTGCCAATCATCTTATACAATGGCAATGTAATGTTTTTTAAACATTAAAAAACTTTTCGAGTAAAACAGGAAAACAGGGGAGGATGGGACCATGAATATCCATGAGTACCAAGGTAAGGCAGTCCTTAGAAGCTATGGGGTTAGCGTTCCGAACGGGAAGGTTGCATTTACAGTAGAAGAAGCTGTAGAAGCAGCGAAAGAACTAGGAACAGATGTATGTGTAGTGAAAGCACAAATTCACGCTGGTGGACGCGGCAAAGCTGGCGGAGTAAAAGTTGCAAAAAATTTAGATGAAGTTCGTACATATGCAGAAAGCATTTTAGGAACTACACTTGTGACACATCAAACAGGTCCTGAAGGTAAGGAAGTAAAACGCTTACTTATCGAAGAAGGTTGCGATATTAAAAAAGAATATTATGTAGGTCTAGTTTTAGATCGTGCAACTTCTCAAGTTGTTTTAATGGCGTCTGAAGAAGGCGGAACAGAAATTGAAGAAGTAGCAGAAAAAACACCTGAAAAAATCTTTAAAGAATATATTGATCCAGCAGTAGGCTTGCAAGGTTTCCAAGCGCGCCGAATTGCATTTAACATCAATATTCCAAAAGAGCTTGTAGGACAAGCTGTGAAGTTTATGATGGGCTTATATCGTGCGTTTATCGAAAAAGATTGCTCTATCGCTGAGATTAACCCACTTGTTACAACAGGCGAAGGTAAAGTTATGGCATTAGATGCAAAATTAAACTTTGATTCTAATGCGTTATATCGCCATAAAGACATTTTAGAGCTTCGTGATCTTGATGAAGAGGATTCAAAAGAAATTGAAGCTTCAAAATACGACTTAAACTACATTCCTTTAGATGGAAATATCGGTTGTATGGTTAATGGTGCAGGTTTAGCGATGGCTACAATGGATATCATTAAACATTACCACGGTGACCCAGCTAACTTCTTAGATGTTGGTGGCGGTGCAACTGCAGAAAAAGTTACAGAAGCATTCAAAATTATCCTTTCTGACAAAAATGTAAAAGGTATCTTCGTTAACATTTTTGGTGGCATTATGAAGTGTGATGTTATTGCAGAAGGTGTTATTGAAGCAACGAAACAAGTAGGTCTTGAGTTACCTTTAGTTGTACGTCTTGAAGGCACAAACGTAGAACTAGGTAAGAAAATTTTAAATGAGTCTGGCTTAAATATTGTTGCAGCAGAATCTATGGCAGACGGTGCACAAAAAATTGTTTCACTAGTGGGCTAATAGAAAGCGGGGGAGAAAAATGAGCGTATTAGTTAATAAAGATACAAAAGTTATTGTTCAAGGTATTACAGGTTCTCAAGGTTTATTCCATACAAAACAAATGATTGAATACGGTACGAAAATTGTCGGTGGTGTAACACCAGGTAAGGGCGGCACTGATATTGAAGGTGTACCAGTATTTGATACAGTAGAAGATGCAGTGAAAGCAACAGGCGCAAACGCTTCAGTTGTATACGTTCCACCCGCTTTTGCGGCAGATGCAATTATGGAAGCTGTTGATGCAGAAATTGATTTAGTAGTATGTATTACTGAAGGGATTCCTGTATTAGATATGGTAAACGTAAAGAGATATATGGCGGGTAAACATACACGTTTACTTGGACCAAACTGCCCAGGTGTAATCACACCAGATGAATGTAAGATTGGTATTATGCCAGGATATATTCATAAAAAAGGTCATGTTGGTATCGTATCTCGCTCTGGTACATTAACTTATGAAGCTGTACATCAGTTAACACAAGAAGGTATTGGCCAATCTACTGCTGTAGGTATCGGCGGAGACCCTGTTAACGGTACAGACTTTATTGATGCGTTAAAAGCATTTAATGAAGATGAAGAAACACATGCTGTAATTATGATTGGTGAAATCGGCGGTACAGCAGAAGAAGAGGCAGCTGAATGGGTAAAAGCTAATATGACAAAACCTGTTGTAGGCTTCATTGGTGGTCAAACAGCGCCTGCTGGCAAACGTATGGGCCATGCTGGTGCAATCATTTCTGGCGGTAAAGGAACTGCTGCTGAAAAGATTAAAACAATGGAAGCTTGTGGCATTAAAGTAGCTGAAACTCCAGCAGTTATGGGAGAAACGCTAATCTCTGTTTTAAAAGAAAAAGGTTTATTTGAGACTTGTAAAAACTATTAATCTGTTGAAAGACACCTTCTTACTTGAGGGTGTCTTTTTACACTTTTTTCTGTTTACATAATAAAAATTATGGGTAAGGAGAATCAAGATGAAAAGAGAGAGATTATTACATCTTCATTACTTGCTAGCAGATTATTGGAAGGCGATGGAGAGGCTACTATATGTCGATCCAGAATTAAAGAACATATATAAATTTAACGAAAAACAAATGGAACACTACACTGGAATATCCTCGAAAAAATCTTCAGAACTAGTAAAATTTCTTCAAAGTTCAAATCTTCCGCAATATATATCTTATTTAGAGAGAAATCGTATTTTTTATATAACGATATGGGATGAAGATTATCCGCAATTATTACGTGAAATACAAGACCCTCCCTTCGTTTTATATGGAAAAGGAGAGAAAGATTTCCTGAATAAAGTAAATAAATTAGCAGTTGTTGGAACGAGAGAACCATCATTATATGGTCATGAGAGTTTGAAGTTTATTTTACACCCTTTATTAGAAAGAGAGTGGCTTATTGTCAGTGGGTTTGCAAAAGGGATAGATACAATGTCTCATGAGATTACAGTAAGGCATCATCGCCCGACTATTGCGATATTAGGGCATGGATTGTCTTTTATGTATCCGAAAGAAAATAGACATTTATATGAAATGTGGAAGGAATATATATTGTTATTGACAGAGTATCCGCCGCACTATGCACCGAAAAAGTGGTATTTTCCAAAAAGGAACCGGATTATTAGTGGTATAAGTAAAGGTGTTTTAGTTGTAGAAGCGAAATCGAGAAGTGGAACACTTATTACTGCAGACCTTGCGTTAGAGCAAAATAGAGAGGTGTTTGCGCTTCCTGGACCTATATTTATAGAGGGGGCATCGGGAACGAATCATCTTATTCAGCAAGGAGCAAAACTAGTAAGAAATGCAGAAGATATCTTGGAAGAGATTTTAAATTAACCTTATATTTTTATGTTTTTATTAAACAATTATTGACAAATGGTAGATTGGCACTGTATGGTATATTCATTCTTGATTGACAAAAACAAGAGAAATCAATAAGATTAATGAAGACTTGAATCCACCTCTTAAGGAGGCACTAGCATGTCAGATTACCTCGTAATCGTGGAGTCGCCTTCTAAGGCGAAGACCATTGAGAAATATTTAGGGAAAAAATACAAAGTTGTCGCGTCTATGGGACATGTTCGCGATTTGCCAAAAAGTCAAATGGGGATAGAAGTAAAGAACAACTTCACCCCGAAGTATATTACCATTCGTGGTAAAGGTCCCGTCTTAAAAGATTTAAAATCAGCGGCGAAAAAAGCAAAGAAAGTCTATCTCGCGGCCGATCCAGACCGTGAAGGGGAAGCAATTGCTTGGCATTTAGCGAATACGTTAAATGTGGACGTTGAATCAGATTGTCGGGTTGTGTTTAATGAGATTACGAAAGATGCAATCAAAGAATCATTTAAACATCCTCGTGCAATTAATATGGATTTAGTGGATGCACAACAAGCAAGACGTATACTTGATCGTCTTGTTGGTTACAATATTAGTCCTTTATTATGGAAGAAAGTAAAAAAAGGATTAAGTGCAGGACGTGTACAATCTGTAGCAGTTCGTTTAATCATCGAGCGTGAAAGGGAAATTCAAAACTTTGAACCTGAAGAATTCTGGACAATTAAAACAGAATTTGTAAAAGGAAAAGACACATTTGAAGCAAGCTTTTACGGTGTAGATGGTGAAAAAGTTCAATTAACAAATGAAACGCAAGTGAATGAAATAATTGAACAGATGAAAGACAATGCGTTTTCAGTTGAAAATGTAACGCGCAAAGAGCGAAAACGTAATCCTGCATTACCGTTTACAACATCTTCCTTGCAACAAGAAGCAGCACGTAAGTTAAACATGCGAGCAAAGAAAACAATGATGCTTGCACAGCAATTGTATGAAGGGATAGATCTTGGAAAACAAGGAACTGTAGGTCTTATTACGTATATGAGAACTGATTCAACACGTATCTCAGAAACAGCTCAAACAGAGGCTCGTACTTACATCACTGAAGCGTATGGTACGGAATACATAGGAACAGAAAAGAAGAAAGAAACGAAAAAGTCAAATGCACAAGATGCGCATGAGGCAATTCGTCCTACTTCAGTAATGAGAAAGCCAGAGGAACTAAAAAGTTTCTTAGGTCGTGATCAACTTCGATTATATAAATTGATTTGGGAGCGATTTGTTGCAAGTCAAATGGCGTCTGCTATAATGGATACTGTGACAGCGAGACTCATTAATAACAATGTTCAGTTCCGTGCAAGTGGATCGGTTGTAAAGTTCCCAGGATTTATGAAAGTGTATGTAGAGTCAAAAGATGATGGTGCTGAAGAAAAGGATAAGATGTTGCCACCTTTAGAAGTAGGGGAAACTGTATTTTCAAAGGATTTAGAACCAAAGCAACATTTTACACAACCTCCTCCGCGCTATACAGAGGCTCGTCTAGTAAGAACACTTGAAGAACTTGGAATTGGAAGACCGTCAACATATGTACCTACACTTGAAACAATTCAAAAGCGTGGGTATGTAGGTTTGGATAATAAACGCTTCGTTCCGACTGAACTTGGTGAAATAGTAATTGAACTTATTTTAGAGTTTTTCCCAGAAATTATTAACATTGAATTTACTGCCAATATGGAGCAAAGCCTTGATGAAGTAGAAGAAGGAAATGCGAATTGGGTAAAAATTGTTGATGATTTCTACGTAGGTTTTGAACCGCGTTTAGAAAAAGCGGAAAAAGAAATGCGTGAAGTGGAAATTAAAGATGAACCAGCTGGGGAAGATTGTGAATTATGTAATCACCCAATGGTCTTTAAAATGGGTAAATACGGGAAATTTATGGCTTGCTCGAATTTCCCAGATTGTCGTAATACAAAGCCGATTGTGAAAGAAATCGGTGTTACTTGTCCAAAGTGTGATAAGGGTCAAATTATTGAACGCCGTAGTAATAAAAAGAAACGTCTTTTCTATGGGTGCGGTACGTATCCGGAATGCGACTTTGTATCTTGGGATAAGCCAATTGGTCGTAAGTGTCCGAAGTGCGAAGGCATGCTTGTAGAGAAAAAGTTGAAAAAAGGCGTGCAAGTACAATGTATTTCGTGCGATTATGAAGAAGAACAACAAATGTGAGCGTAACTGCTCACATTTTTTTCGGGAAGAAAAGGAAAGGTGATATAAATGACAACACAAGTAGTAAACGTCATTGGCGCAGGTCTTGCAGGAAGTGAAGCGGCTTACCAAATTGCAAAACGTGGTGTCCAAGTTAGATTATATGAAATGAGACCGGTAAGGCAAACGCCAGCTCATCACACAGATAAATTCGCTGAATTAGTATGTAGTAACTCACTTCGTGCAAACACTTTAACAAATGCAGTTGGAGTTATTAAAGAGGAAATGCGCTTAATGGATTCTGTAATTATTCGTGCGGCGGATGAGTGCTCTGTACCAGCTGGAGGTGCTTTAGCTGTAGATCGTCATGAGTTCGCAGCTAAAGTAACAGAATACGTAAAGAACCATCCAAATGTAACTGTAATGAATGAAGAAATTACAGATATTCCAGAGGGACCGACAATTATTGCTACAGGTCCATTAACATCTCCTGATCTTTCTGCAAAATTGAAAGAATTAACAGGAGAAGATTATTTCTACTTCTATGATGCTGCAGCCCCAATCGTAGAAAAAGACAGTATTGACATGAATAAAGTATATTTAAAATCGCGTTATGACAAAGGTGAAGCTGCATATTTAAATTGCCCAATGACAGAAGAAGAGTTTGATCGTTTTTATGAGGCTCTAATTGCTGCTGAGACAGTGCCTTTAAAAGAGTTTGAAAAAGAAATTTTCTTTGAAGGTTGTATGCCAGTAGAAGTTATGGCAAGTAGAGGGAGACAGACGTTAGTATTTGGACCTATGAAACCTGTTGGATTGGAAGATCCAAAAACAGGGAAAACGCCATATGCTGTTGTTCAGTTACGTCAAGATGATGCAGCGGGAACTTTATACAATATCGTAGGTTTCCAAACTCATTTAAAGTGGGGACCGCAAAAAGAAGTGCTACAGTTAATTCCGGGATTGGAAAATGCAGAGATTGTACGTTATGGTGTAATGCATCGTAATACGTTTATTAATTCACCTAATTTGCTTCGTCCAACATATCAATATAAACAACGTGATGATTTATTCTTCGCTGGTCAAATGACTGGAGTAGAGGGATATGTTGAATCAGCAGCATCAGGATTATTAGCAGGAATTAATGCTGCGCGTCTTGTGCAAGGTGAAGAGCCAGTTGTATTACCGCCAGTAACTGCGATGGGTAGCATGGCAAATTACATTACGGCAACGAACGCTAAAAACTTCCAGCCGATGAATGCGAACTTCGGTCTATTTGCACCGTTAGAGAAGAAGATTAAAAAGAAAGCAGAACGAAATGAAGCGTACGCAGCACGCGCTTTAGAAACGATTCGAAATTTTGTAAATATTTAGTTAAATTTCTTGCAAAGGCTACTAAGTTGTGATACGATTTAGTAGCCTTTATTGAGGTGAGTTGTGTGAATGTGAAGAAATTGTTACAATTATTCGTTGGATATTTACAAATTGAAAGAAATTATTCAAAATATACAATTGCAAGTTATCAAAATGATTTAGAACATTTTGTGCAATTTATGGAACGAGAAGGCATATCCTCTTTTTTAGACGTTACATACGCGGATGTTCGTTTGTACTTAACGACGTTGCACGATGAAAAGTTAGCCCGTAAATCTGTCGCAAGAAAAGTATCAAGCTTACGAAGTTTATATCGTTTTTTGATGCGTGAAGGTTATCGAAAGGATAATCCGTTTGCACTTGCGTCACTCCCCAAAAAAGAATTGTCAATCCCAAAGTTTTTATATGCTGAAGAGTTAGAGGAATTATTTGAAGTTTCTGACACGGAAACGCCATTAGGCCAAAGGAATCAAGCTTTATTAGAGTTGATGTATGCGACTGGGATCCGTGTGAGTGAATGTGTCAATTTACAACTTACCGATATTGACTTTGCGGTGGGAACAATTTTAGTAATGGGAAAAGGAAAAAAACAAAGGTATATTCCGTTCGGAAGCTATGCGCAAGATTCTTTAATTACTTATATAGAGAATGGGAGAAAACAGTTAGTTAATAAGACTGACGAAGATTCTCATATGGTATTTTTAAATGCGAAAGGTACACCGCTAACAAGTCGTGGGGTTCGTTATGTTTTAAATGAACTCATTAAAAAGGCTTCGCTGACAATGCGGATAAGTCCCCATATGTTAAGGCATACATTTGCTACACATATGCTAGATGAAGGGGCGGATTTACGTACTGTACAGGAGCTATTAGGCCATGAAAATTTGTCGACGACACAAATTTATACGCATGTCTCTAAAGAAAGATTGCGTTCTGTTTACATGAAGCATCACCCGCGGGCATAAATTGCTTTAAAAGCTATAAAAACAAATAAAGGAGTTTTTTCTATGGGAAATTTCCACGCTACAACGATATTTGCAGTTCATCATAATGGAGAATGTGCAATGGCTGGAGATGGCCAAGTGACAATGGGAAATGCTGTTGTAATGAAACATACAGCTCGTAAAGTTCGTAAACTTTTCCAAGGTAAAGTTTTAGCTGGTTTCGCAGGATCAGTTGCTGACGCATTTACTCTTTTTGAAATGTTTGAAGGGAAATTAGAAGAGTATAATGGCAACTTGCAGCGTGCTGCTGTTGAAATGGCAAAACAATGGCGTGGCGATAAAATGTTACGTCAGCTAGAAGCGATGCTCATTGTCATGGATAAAACAACTATGCTCCTTGTTTCAGGTACAGGAGAAGTGATTGAACCGGATGATGGTATTTTAGCAATTGGATCTGGTGGGAATTATGCACTTTCTGCAGGTCGTGCTTTAAAGCAATATGCAAGTGAACACTTAACAGCGAAGCAAATTGCGAAAGCGAGTTTAGAGATTGCTGGCGATATTTGTGTTTATACGAATCACAACATAATTGTTGAAGAATTGTAGAATCGTAAGGGAGGCATTTTATATGCATTTACATTTTACTCCGCGCCAAATTGTGGAAAAATTAGATCAATACATCATCGGTCAAAAAGACGCAAAGAAAGCGGTTGCTGTAGCGTTGAGAAATCGATATCGCCGCAGTAAATTAGCTGAAAATTTACGTGACGAAATTGCACCTAAAAATATTTTAATGATTGGACCGACAGGTGTTGGGAAAACAGAGGTAGCACGACGAATGGCGAAACTCGTTGGAGCACCTTTTATTAAGGTTGAGGCTACAAAATTCACAGAAGTTGGATATGTGGGTAGAGATGTAGAGTCGATGGTACGTGACTTGGTGGAAACATCGGTTCGTATCGTAAAAGAAGAAATGGTAGTGAAAGTTCAAGATAAAGCAGAAGAGCAAGCGAATCAACGTCTTGTTGAAATTTTAGTGCCGAGTCCGGAGAAGCAATCTGGATTCAAAAATCCATTAGAGATGCTTTTTGGAGGCGCTCAAAATTCGAATCAAACGTCTGATACACAAGAAGATGTTGAAATCGAAAAGAAACGTCAAGATGTAGAGAGAAAGCTTGCTGCAGGGCTTCTTGAAGAAGAAATTGTATCGATTGAAGTGACTGAACAACAGTCTTCCATGTTTGATATGTTACAAGGAACTGGCATGGAACAAATGGGAATGAATTTCCAAGATGCGCTAGGAAGTTTTATGCCGAAAAAAACGAAAAAACGTAAACTTTCTGTAAAAGAAGCAAGAAAACTCTTGACAAATGAAGAGGCACAGCGCTTAATTGATATGGATGAAGTTACACAAGAGGCTGTTTATCGTGCTGAACAGCTCGGGATTATTTTTATCGATGAAATTGACAAAATTGCTGGTAAGCAGTCGAATAGCGTAGATGTATCACGTGAAGGTGTGCAACGTGACATTCTGCCAATTGTAGAAGGGTCGAATGTTGCGACAAAATACGGATCAGTAAAAACGGATTATATTTTATTCGTTGCAGCTGGAGCGTTCCATATGTCTAAACCGTCGGATTTAATTCCGGAATTGCAAGGGAGATTTCCGATTCGAGTAGAATTAACAAAATTATCGACAGACGATTTTGTTAAAATATTAATCGAGCCTGACAATGCGTTAATTAAACAATATATGGCATTATTAGCGACTGAAGGTATAGAAATTGAATTTTCAGACGAAGCTATTCGTAAGATTGCTGAGATTGCTTATCAAGTTAATCAGGATACAGATAATATTGGAGCAAGAAGACTTCATACGATTATGGAGAAGCTCCTTGAAGATTTATCGTTTGAAGCATCTGAAATTACGTTAGAGAAAATAACGATAACACCTCAATACGTTGAGGAGAAATTAGCAACAATTGCTAAAAATAAAGATGTGAGCCAGTTTATTTTGTAATAGTGTCATCAGGTGACTCGCCCTAGTTTCCAAGTGATGAAAAAATATGTGAGTAACATGTAGGAGGAACTTTTGAAATGGAATTATTAGCAAAAACGAGAAAATTAAATGCGTTATTACAGAGCGCAGCAGGGAAGCCTGTAAACTTTAGAGAAATGTCTGACACAATGTGTGAAGTAATCGAAGCAAACGTATTCGTAGTTAGCCGTCGTGGTAAATTACTAGGTTATGCAATTCACCAACAAATCGAAAACGAACGCATGAAGCAAATGCTTGCAGAACGTCAATTCCCAGAAGAATATACACAAAGCTTATTCAACATTACAGAAACATCTTCAAACTTAGATGTGAACAGTGCTTACACAGCATTCCCAGTAGAAAACAGAGAATTATTCGGTCAAGGTTTAACTACAATCGTACCAATCGTTGGTGGCGGTGAGCGTCTAGGTACATTAGTATTAGCTCGTCTTGGTCAAGAGTTCTTAGATGATGATTTAATCCTTGCTGAGTACAGCTCAACTGTTGTAGGTATGGAAATCTTACGTGAAAAAGCAGAAGAAATCGAAGAGGAAGCGCGTAGTAAAGCTGTTGTTCAAATGGCAATCAGCTCATTATCTTACAGTGAGTTAGAAGCAATTGAGCATATCTTCGAAGAATTAAATGGAACAGAAGGTTTACTTGTTGCAAGTAAAATTGCTGATCGCGTAGGAATTACTCGCTCTGTAATCGTAAATGCACTACGTAAATTAGAAAGTGCTGGTGTTATTGAGTCTCGCTCTTTAGGTATGAAAGGAACATACATTAAAGTGCTAAACGACAAGTTTCTACAAGAACTTGCTAAATTAAAAACAAACTAATTTATAAAAAACTCTCCTCAATTGAGGAGAGTTTTTTTGTGCAATGGATAGAAGATGCTTGTGAAAAGTGTCATAAGCGTTTTTTCTGGGAAAACTATTAATTGTATTTACTTTTTTGCTTAAAAGAAAAGAAGGTTGGTAATACTAGAATTCGAGTATGAACAAAGAAAGTTTTACATTGTTCGCATTTTCGACTTGATTGTAATATTTCAGTATGATATAGTAAGCAGTGGTGTCAGTACAAAGTACACACGTTTACTGATTTAAGTGTTGGTGCTACGTTTGTAGTTTCGCTTAGAGATGAAGTAAACGGAGGATATCAAAAACCATTTAGGAGGAACTATATTATGTCAGTAATTTCTATGAAGCAATTGCTTGAAGCTGGTGTTCATTTCGGACATCAAACTCGTCGTTGGAACCCAAAAATGAAGCGTTACATTTTCACAGAGCGTAACGGTATCTACATCATCGACTTACAAAAAACTGTGAAAAAAGTTGAGGAAGCTTACAGAACGATGCGCGACATCGCTGCTGAAGGCGGAGACATCTTATTCGTAGGTACTAAAAAACAAGCACAAGAAGCTATTAAAGAAGAAGCAACTCGTGCTGGTATGTACTTCGTTAACCAACGTTGGTTAGGTGGAACTTTAACAAACTTCCAAACAATCCAAAAGCGTATCAAGCGTCTTAAAGACATCGAAAGAATGCAAGAAGATGGTACTTTCGAAGTACTTCCTAAGAAAGAAGTTGTTCAACTTAAAAAAGAGTTAGAGCGTCTTGAGAAATTCTTAGGCGGTATTAAAGATATGAAAGGTCTTCCAAGTGCATTATTCGTAGTAGACCCTCGTAAAGAGCGTATTGCAGTTGCTGAAGCACGCAAATTACACATTCCAATCATCGGTATCGTTGATACAAACTGTGATCCAGACGAAATCGATCACGTTATCCCAGCAAACGATGATGCAATTCGTGCTGTAAAACTTCTTACATCTAAAATGGCAGACGCGATCCTTGAAGCAAAACAAGGTGAAGAAACTGTTACTGCGTAACAAAGTTGGAAAGGTGATAAGGGGTTCGGCCTTTTATCACCTTTTTTAAGGTATAAACACCTTTATAAAAGGTATAAATACATATTTTAGGAGGATGAAAAGTATGGCAATCACTGCTCAAATGGTAAAAGAATTACGTGAAAAAACTGGCGCAGGTATGATGGACTGCAAAAAAGCTTTAACAGAAACTAACGGCGACATGGAGAAGGCAATTGACTTCTTACGTGAAAAAGGTATTGCGAAAGCTGCTAAAAAAGCAGACCGCATTGCTGCTGAAGGTTTAACTTTCATCGAAACAAACGGTAACGACGCTTTAATCTTAGAATTAAACTCTGAAACTGATTTCGTTGCGAAAAACGAAGGTTTCCAAACACTAATTAAAGAATTAGCTGCTCACTTATTAACTAACAAACCAGCTAACGTTGAAGAAGCTATGGCTCAAACAATGGAAAACGGTAAAAAAGTTGAAGAGCACATCAACGAAGCAATCGCTAAAATTGGTGAAAAACTTACACTTCGTCGTTTCGAAATCGTATCAAAAACTGATGCAGATGCATTCGGCGCTTACCTACACATGGGTGGACGCATTGGTGTATTAACAGTTCTTGAAGGTTCTACTGATGAAGCTGCTGCTAAAGATGTTGCAATGCACATCGCTGCAGTTAACCCTAAATACATCGACCGCGATGCTGTAACAGCTGAAGAAGTTGAGCATGAGCGTCAAGTATTAACACAACAAGCATTAAACGAAGGCAAGCCTGAGAAAATCGTTGCGAAAATGGTTGAAGGCCGTCTAGGCAAATTCTTCGAAGAGATTTGCTTACTTGACCAAGCATTCGTTAAAAACCCTGATATGAAAGTTCGTCAATTCGTTGAGTCTAAAGGCGGAACATTAAAAGGATTCGTTCGCTACGCTGTTGGTGAAGGTATCGAAAAACGCGAAGACAACTTTGCTGAAGAAGTAATGAACCAAGTAAAAGGTAGTAACTAATACAGATTAGGGAACACATTGTGTTCCCTTTTTTAAAATAAAGATGTAAGCAATTGGAGGTTCATTATGAGTAAACCGAAATATAATCGTGTCGTTTTAAAGCTAAGTGGAGAAGCTTTAGCTGGAGAGCAAGGATTTGGAATTAACCCAACTGTTATTAAGTCAGTTGCGGAACAAGTAAAAGAAATTGCAGAACTTGATGTAGAGGTTGCTGTTGTTGTTGGTGGCGGTAACATTTGGCGTGGAAAAATTGGAAGTGAAATGGGCATGGATCGTGCAGGGGCAGATTACATGGGCATGTTAGCGACAGTTATGAATTCATTAGCTCTTCAAGATAGCTTGGAGAATATCGGAATTCAAACTCGTGTACAAACTTCAATTGAGATGCGTCAAGTTGCAGAACCTTACATTCGTCGTAAAGCAGTTCGTCACTTAGAGAAAAAACGTGTTGTTATCTTTGCAGCAGGTACAGGTAACCCATACTTCTCTACAGATACAACAGCAGCATTACGTGCGGCAGAAATTGAAGCAGATGTAATTTTAATGGCGAAAAACAATGTAGATGGTGTATATAATGCGGATCCATCTATTGATCCAACAGCTACAAAATACGAAACGCTTACTTACTTAGATGTATTAAAAGAAGGTTTAGGTGTAATGGATTCTACAGCTTCTTCTCTATGTATGGATAATGATATTCCATTAATTGTATTCTCAGTTATGGAAAAAGGTAATATTAAACGTGCCGTTTTAGGCGAAAATATCGGAACAGTGGTAAGGGGGAAATAAATATGGGACAACAAGTATTGAAGTCTTCAAATGAAAAAATGGAAAAAGCAGTTGCTGCTTATTCTCGTGAATTAGCAACAGTTCGTGCTGGCCGTGCAAACGCGTCTGTATTAGATAAGGTACAAGTTGATTACTACGGTGCACCAACACCAGTTGTGCAATTAGCGAACATTACAGTTCCAGAAGCACGTTTACTAGTAATTCAACCTTATGATAAAACTTCTATCGGTGATATTGAAAAAGCAATTTTAAAAGCAGATTTAGGCTTAAACCCTTCTAATGATGGAACTGTAATTCGTATTGCATTTCCTGCACTAACAGAAGAGCGTCGTCGTGATCTTGTAAAAGTTGTGAAAAAATATGCTGAAGAAGCAAAAGTTGCTGTTCGTAACGTACGTCGTGACGGAAATGATGATCTTAAGAAGCTTGAAAAAGCTGGCGAGATTACAGAAGATGATTTAAGAGGATATACTGAAGATATCCAAAAAGAAACAGATAAATATATTGCAAAAGTTGACGAAATCGCAAAAAACAAAGAAAAAGAAATCATGGAAGTGTAATAGCGATAACTTCGCAAATATGACCCTCTTCTTAAGGGGGTCTTTTTACACTTTTAGGCATACGTCTGCTTGCTGGAGGGTATGAATGATGTTTAAAAACTTTCCTTTTTTTAAAGGTAAAAAGGACACATCGTTTGATCATCTCGTTGAAGAAGTGAAAAAAGGATATATCCCAGAACATATTGCCATCATTATGGATGGGAATGGAAGATGGGCAAAGAGGAGAGCAATGCCTCGTATTGCGGGACATCATGAAGGTATGCAAGTTGTAAAGAAAATTACAAAATTTGCAAGTAAACTTAATGTGAAAGTGTTAACTCTCTATGCTTTTTCAACTGAGAACTGGAAAAGACCGAAAAAGGAAGTTGATTATTTAATGAAGCTTCCAGAAGAATTTCTAGGTACATTTTTACCAGAATTGATTGAAGAAAACGTACAAGTCCGAGTAATAGGGCAAAAAGATCGTCTTCCTACGCATACACGCAGAGCGATGGAGAAAGCCATGGAAGATACGAAAGAGAATACGGGATTAATTCTTAATTTCGCGTTAAACTATGGAAGTCGAGATGAAATCGTTTCTGCTGTGCAACATATGATGAAAGATAATGAGGAAGGAAAAATTCGTTCTGAAGAGGTAAGTGAAGAAATGCTTTCCTCCTACTTAATGACGAGTTCTTTACCTGATCCAGAGTTGTTAATCCGAACAAGCGGAGAGCTACGTATTAGTAATTTCATGTTATGGCAAATTGCATATTCGGAGTTTTGGTTTACAGACGTGTATTGGCCAGACTTCAAAGAAGAACATTTGCTAAATGCGATTACTGACTTTCAACATAGAGGGCGCAGATTCGGAGGCGTGTAGAAAGAGAGGGTTTGGTAGTGAAACAGAGAATTATTACTGGAGTGGTTGCTGCCGCGCTATTCATTCCCATCGTAATATACGGTGGCGTGCCTTTTACGGTTTTAGTGTATGCACTTGCTTCTATAGGTTTATATGAATTAATTCGTATGAATAAGCTTACGCTTATTTCAGTACCGACAGTTTTAGCTGCAGTATTATTGTGGATTCTTTTAATTCCAAGTAGTGCATCAAAACTGTTTACATGGATTGGATTAGGTAAATTGGAAATCACATTTGTGATTGTTTTATTACTTTTATCATATACAGTCCTTTCTAAGAATACATTTACTTTTGATAATGCTTCATTTTTACTGATGGCAACGACATATGTGGCAATGGGATTCTTATATTTAAATGAAACGAGAATATTAGGAATTAAATATGTATTTTGCGCATTATTTGTTATATGGGCTACTGATTCAGGCGCATATTTCGTAGGAAAAGCATTGGGCAAGAGAAAATTGTGGCCAGAAATTAGTCCAAATAAAACGATTGAAGGTTCATTAGGCGGCATCGTTTGTGGAATTATTGTGGCACTTGTTTACAACGTGTTCTTCCCAGTCGAATCGAATGTAGTAATTTTAATTGTGCTGACAATTATCATTTCTATTTTTGGACAAATTGGTGATTTAGTACAATCTGCTTTTAAACGTCATTATGGCGTAAAAGATTCAGGTACAATTTTACCTGGGCATGGTGGTATATTAGACCGAACAGATAGTTGGTTATTCGTTTTACCAATTCTCTACTTCTTATTACAATACAATTAATAAATGAACGAGGGGTTGGAGTCATGAAAAACATTAGTTTATTAGGTGCAAGCGGATCAATTGGTACACAAACTTTAGATGTATTACGCTCGCACCCAGACCAATTCCGTCTCGTTGCTTTTTCTGTAGGGAAAAATATTGACTACGCAGTAAAGGTAATTCAAGAATTTTCTCCGCAAATCGTCTCTGTGCAAAGAGAGGAAGATGTTTTAAAATTACAATCTGTTTCTGGTAATACAAAAATTGTATATGGTAGTGAAGGACTTTTAGAAGTAGCATTACATCCAGATGCGGAGATTGTAGTAAATGCTGTTGTAGGTAGCGTAGGGTTGTTACCAACACTTCGTGCAATTGAGGCGAAAAAAACAATTGGAATTGCAAATAAAGAAACGTTAGTAACTGCAGGACATCTTGTAATGGAAGCAGCACGAAAACATAATGTTTCGTTACTTCCAGTAGATAGTGAACATTCGGCTATTTTTCAGTGCTTGAATGGTGAAAATGAAAAAAGAATTTCTCGTCTTATTATAACGGCTTCTGGTGGAAGTTTCCGTGATAAAACGAGGGATGAATTGCATCATGTGACCGTAGAAGATGCGCTTCGACATCCAAACTGGTCAATGGGTTCGAAAATTACAATTGATTCTGCTACAATGATGAATAAGGGACTAGAAGTAATTGAAGCACATTGGCTTTTTGGTATCCCTTATGAGCAAATCGATGTTGTTTTACATAAAGAAAGTATTATCCATTCTATGGTTGAATTTGAAGATCGTAGTGTAATGGCGCAGCTTGGTTCACCTGATATGCGAGTACCAATTCAATACGCACTTACATATCCTGATAGATTGCCTCTTTCAGACACAAAACAGTTAAACTTATGGGAAATAGGGACGTTGCATTTTGAGAAAATGGACCAAGAACGATTCCGTTGTTTACGTTTTGCGTATGAAGCTGGAAAAGCAGGTGGAAGTATGCCAGCTGTAATGAACGCAGCGAATGAAGTAGCTGTTGAAGCCTTTTTACAAAAGAGAATTGGTTTCTTAACAGTGGAAGACCTCATTGAAAAAGCAATGAACCATCACAATGTCATTGCACGACCGAGCTTAGAGGAAATTTTGGAAATTGATGCGGCCACAAGACGGTTTGTGATGGAACAAATTTAGCAAAGGTGGTTATGGAATTGAATACAGCGATTGCCTTTATATTAATTTTCGGTGCACTCGTATTTTTCCATGAGCTAGGGCATCTATATTTCGCAAAAAGAGCAGGTATTTTATGCCGCGAGTTTGCGATTGGTTTTGGTCCGAAAATATTCTCATTTGAAAAGAATGAAACGGTGTATACGATTCGATTACTGCCCCTTGGTGGCTATGTAAGAATGGCCGGCGAGGATGCGGACACAGTTGAGTTAAAGCCTGGGAAAAAGGTTGGCCTTGTATTAAATGAAAAAGACGAAGTTGTGAAATTAGTTTTTGATGGATATGAAAAGTATCCAAATGTTCGTGTTATTGAAGTCGAACAAGCTGATTTGGAGCATAATTTAACAATTTCGGGCTATGAAGAGTACGAGGAAGAGCTTCAAACATTCCGAGTGAATGAAAAGGCTCGTATTATTACTGCGGGGGAAGAAATTCAAATTGCTCCGTATAATAGACAATTTGGCTCGAAAAAACTAGGGCAACGCGCTTTAACAATCTTTGCGGGTCCTGCAATGAACTTCATTTTAGCATTTGTTATTTTTGTGATTCTTGGATTTGTACAAGGGGTTCCTATTGACAAACCAACGGTCGGAAAAGTGATGGATAACAGTGCAGCACAGCAAGCTGGATTGAAAGAGAATGATACAATTCAAGCTATTGATGGGAAAAACACAAGTACATGGAAAGATGTTGTTACTATTGTACGTGAAAACCCAAATAAAGAAATTACGTTACAAGTAAAGCGTGATAATGAACAGTTTAATGTGAAAGTAACGCCAACACTCGATAAAGAAGGAAAAGACGAAGTTGGTAGAATCGGTGTGTATTCTCCTGTAGAGAAAACAGTAATGGGTTCTATTAAATCAGGATTTGAACAAACGTACCAATGGACGAAACTAATTTTTGAATCTCTTGTTAAATTAGTAACTGGTCAATTTTCTATTAATGAGTTATCAGGTCCAGTAGGAATTTATAATCTAACAGATCAAGTTGTAGATTATGGGTTTACGCGTGTACTAAGTTTAGCTGCAGTTCTAAGCATTAATCTTGGTTTATTTAATTTATTACCAGTTCCTGCTTTAGATGGTGGCCGTTTATTCTTCTTCTTAATTGAAGCGTTACGAGGGAAACCAATTGATCGCCAAAAAGAAGGAATGGTTCACTTTATTGGTTTTGCATTATTAATGTTACTTATGTTAGTTGTAACTTGGAATGACATTCGTAAGTTTTTCTTGTAAAATAAAGTGAAACTTATAATGAAATAGAGCTCGTAGAATAAAATCCCTCACCTAACTCGAGGTGAGGGGTTTTACTGCGTGTAAGAGTAAAATGAAGAGGTGCAAATAAATGAAACAAAGTATGGTATTCAGTCCTACATTACGTGAAGTTCCAGCTGATGCTGAAATTAAGAGTCATCAGCTATTACTTCGTGCAGGTTTTATGCGTCAAAATGCTTCTGGTATTTATAGCTTTCTACCATTTGGATTAAAAGTATTACACAAAGTAGAACGTATCGTTCGAGAAGAAATGGAGCGCGCAGGAGCTGTAGAATTATTAATGCCAGCTATGCAAGCTGCGGAATTGTGGCAAGAATCAGGTCGTTGGTATTCTTACGGATCTGAATTAATGCGTATGAAAGATCGTAATGCTCGTGAATTCGCATTAGGAGCGACACATGAGGAAGTAATTACGGATCTTGTGCGTGATGAAGTGAAATCATATAAAAAATTACCGTTAACATTATACCAAATTCAAACAAAATTCCGTGATGAGCAAAGACCTCGTTTCGGCTTATTACGTGGAAGAGAGTTTCTAATGAAAGATGCATACTCTTTCCATGCTACACAAGAGAGCTTAGATGAAGTATACGATCGTTTATATAAAGCATACTCTAACATTTTTGCTCGCTGTGGCTTGAATTTCCGTGCAGTTATTGCTGATTCTGGAGCAATGGGCGGAAAAGATACACATGAATTTATGGTATTATCTGATGTTGGTGAAGATACAATTGCATACTCTGACACATCTGATTATGCAGCAAACATCGAAATGGCTCCTGTTGTAGCTACGTATACGAAGAGTGACGAAGCAGAAAAAGCACTTGAAAAAGTAGCAACACCAGACCAAAAAGCAATTGAAGAAGTATCTGCATTCTTAAACATTGCAGCTGACAAGTGCATTAAGTCTATGGTGTTTAAAGTAGATGAGAAATTAGTAGTGGTACTTGTTCGTGGTGATCACGAAGTAAACGATGTGAAAGTGAAAAATGTATACGGCGCTTCAGTTGTTGAGCTTGCTTCTCATGAAGAAGTAAAAGCATTATTAAATTGTGAAGTTGGTTCATTAGGACCGATTAATGTAACAGGTGATATCGAAATTATTGCTGATCATGCTGTAGCATCAATTGTTAACGGATGTTCAGGAGCGAATGAAGAAGGATTCCATTATGTAAATGTAAATCCAGAACGTGACTTTAAAGTAAGTCAATATACAGATTTACGCTTCATCCAAGAAGGAGACCAATCTCCAGATGGAAACGGAACAATTCTTTTTGCACGCGGAATTGAAGTTGGTCATGTATTCAAATTAGGAACTCGTTATAGTGAAGCAATGAACGCAACATTCCTAGATGAAAACGGAAAAACACAACCACTTATTATGGGTTGTTACGGTATCGGTGTATCTCGTACAGTGGCAGCAATTGCAGAGCAGTTTAACGATGAGAACGGCTTAGTTTGGCCAAAAGCTGTAGCACCGTTCCATGTGCATGTAATTCCAGTAAATATGAAATCGGATGCACAACGTGAAATGGGTGAAAATATCTACAACTCATTACAAGAACAAGGCTATGAAGTGTTATTAGACGATCGTGCAGAACGTGCAGGTGTTAAATTTGCAGATGCAGATTTATTCGGTCTTCCAGTTCGTGTTACAGTTGGTAAAAAAGCAGACGAAGGTATTGTAGAAGTGAAAGTACGTGCTACAGGTGAGTCTGAAGAAGTAAACGTAGAAGAACTTCAAACATATATTGCAAATATTTTAAAATAAGAAGAGGTACCTCGTAATGGGGTACCTTCTCTTTCTTTGTAAACGTATTTTGTAAAAGAAGAGGTGAGAAATCTTTCTTTGTGGTACGTTTCAATTTATAATAGCAAATGGAAGGAGAGTGCTTATGTCTTTAACAAATGAACAACAAGAGCGATTTCAAATTTTGCTCCAGCAGTTGCAAATACCAGACGACCTTATAAATCAATATTTACAAGGCGGTGGTATTGAAAGGCTCGTTATTGATAAAGCGAATAAAAGTTGGCATTTTGATTTACAGGTGCCACGTATTTTGCCTACAGAATTATATGAATTGCTAGAAACAAAGCTTAAGCAATCATTTTCTCATATTGCAAGAACAACATTTGCATTAGAAACAGAGAATAAACAATTTACAGAAGAAGAAGTGAGGGCGTATTGGCCGCTTTGTACGGAACGAATTACATTTTCACCTATGTTCGCATACTTAAAGAAGCAGCTTCCGCAGGTGAATGGAGTGAAGTTGCTAATAAATGTGAATAACGAGCTGGAGTCTACTGCTTTAAAGAAAAACGTTGCGAAACCAGTAGGGGATCAATACGAAGTTTTTGGATTCCCGCGTTTTCAGTTAGACACACATATACAGCAAAATACAGAAGAAATGCAAAAGTTTCGTGAACAAACGCAGCAAGAAGACCGCGAGCGTGTTATACAAGCTATGGAAGAAATGGCGAAGAAGCAAGCTGAAGAAAGCAGCGTTGTGTATGAAGGACCGATTACACTCGGGTATCTTATTAAGCCAGATGAAGAGATTACACCGATGCGAGAAATTCAAGATGAAGAAAGAAGAAAAACGGTTCAAGGATATGTCTTCCATGTAGAAACAAAAGAGCTTCGTAGTGGACGTACGTTATTAACTTTAAAAATAACGGATTATACGGATTCTATTATGATCAAAATGTTCTCGCGTGACAAAGAAGATATTCCAATGCTGCAATCCTTGAAAAAAGGAATGTGGGTGAAAGCGCGTGGTTCTGTTCAAAACGATACATTCGTTCGAGATTTAGTAATGATTGCAAATGATATTAATGAAATAACAGGACCGTCTCGTAAAGATAAAGCACCAGAAGGCGAAAAACGAGTAGAGCTGCATCTCCATACTCCGATGAGTCAAATGGACGCTGTCACTCCAGTTTCTAAGCTTGTTGCTCAAGCTGGTAAATGGGGACATGAGGCTATTGCGGTTACAGACCATGCCGTGGCTCAGTCCTTCCCAGAGGCGTATTCTGCGGGGAAGAAGGCTGGAGTTAAAGTTATATATGGTGTAGAAGCAAATCTAGTTAATGATGGTGTACCGATAGCGTATAACGAAGCGCATCGTTTACTTGCAGAGGAAACGTATGTTGTTTTCGACGTTGAGACGACAGGTTTATCAGCTGTATACGATACAGTCATTGAGTTGGCTGCCGTAAAAGTAAAGGGTGGCGAAATTATTGATCGCTTTGAATCTTTCGCAAATCCACATCAACCATTATCAGCGACGATTATTGAATTGACAGGTATTACAGATGATATGTTAACTGATGCACCTGAAGTGGACGAAGTGTTTAAAAAGTTTGAGGAATGGATGGGCGACCATACACTTGTTGCTCATAACGCGAGCTTTGATATGGGCTTTATTAACGTAGGTTTTAAAAAGGCTGGACTAGAAAAAACGAATAACCCCGTTATTGATACGTTAGAACTTGCACGATTCTTATTCCCAGAAATGAAAAATCATCGATTAAATACGATGTGTAAAAAACTTGATATTGAATTAACACAACATCACCGTGCGATTTATGATACAGAAGCGACGGGATATTTACTTGTGAAAATGTTGAAAGACGTAATTGAAAAGGGATTTGAATATCACGATCAATTAAATGATAGCATGGGACAAGGGGATGCGTATAAGCGTGGCCGTCCAAGTCATATGACGTTACTTGCCACATCAGATGTTGGATTGAAAAATTTATATAAACTTGTTTCATATTCTCACCTTAATTACTTTTACCGTGTACCACGTGTGCCGAGGTCACTATTAAAAAAATACCGTGAAGGAATTTTAGTAGGAACGGCTTGTGATAAAGGTGAAGTGTTCGAGGCAATGATGCAAAAGGCACCTGAAGAGGTAGAAGAAATTGCCCAGTTCTATGATTACATTGAAGTAATGCCTCCAGAGGTGTTGCGTCATTTAGTAGAACGTGAACTTGTTCGAGACGAAGGTCAATTAAAAACAATTATTTCTAACTTAGTAAAACTAGGTGAGACGTTAGATAAACCAGTTGTTGCTACAGGAAACGTGCATTATTTAGACCCTGAGGATGCAATGTATCGTAAAATTTTAGTCAGTTCGCAGGGCGGAGCCAATCCGTTAAATCGACATTCATTACCGCCAGTACATTTCCGTACAACTGATGAAATGTTAGAATGTTTTTCATTCTTAGGTGAAGACAAAGCGAAAGAAGTTGTTGTAACGAATACACAAAAGATTGCGTCATTAATTGGTGATGTGCATCCAGTAAAAGACGATCTATACACACCGAAAATTGAAGGTGCTGATGATGAAACGCGTGATATGAGTTATAAAATGGCGCGTAGCATTTATGGTGAAGAGCTACCGGAAATTGTAGAAGCACGTTTAGAAAAAGAATTAAAAAGTATTATTGGGCATGGATTCGCCGTAATTTATTTAATTTCACATAAGCTTGTGAAAAAATCGTTAGTAGACGGATATCTAGTAGGTTCGCGTGGATCGGTAGGGTCATCATTTGTTGCAACGATGATGGAAATTACAGAAGTAAACCCATTACCACCACACTATGTATGTCCGAAGTGTAAGCAATCAGAATTCTTTAATGATGGTTCTGTAGGTTCTGGTTTTGACTTACCAGATAAAGAATGCCCTGCTTGTAATATTCCATATGTAAAAGATGGACATGACATTCCGTTCGAAACGTTCCTTGGATTTAAAGGAGATAAGGTACCCGATATCGATTTGAACTTCTCCGGGGAATACCAACCACGTGCCCATAACTATACGAAAGTACTGTTCGGTGAAGACTATGTATATCGTGCAGGAACGATTGGTACAGTTGCGGAAAAAACTGCTTACGGATATGTAAAAGGTTATGCAAATGATCATAACTTAACGATTCGAAATGCAGAGATTGATCGCTTAGTAGCAGGGTGTACCGGTGTAAAACGTACAACAGGACAGCATCCAGGCGGTATTATCGTTGTGCCAGATTACATGGATATCTTTGATTTCTCACCAATACAGTATCCAGCTGATTCAATTGGTGCTGAATGGAGAACAACGCATTTTGATTTCCACTCGATTCATGATAATTTATTGAAACTTGATATACTAGGACACGATGATCCGACCGTTATTCGTATGTTACAAGATTTAAGTGGTATTGATCCGAAAACAATCCCAACGGATGATCCAGAAGTAATGAAAATTTTCTCTGGTCCAGAATCGTTAGGGGTAACGGAAGAACAAATTAACTGTAAAACAGGTACACTTGGTATACCAGAGTTTGGTACAAAATTCGTAAGACAGATGTTAGAAGAGACAAAACCGACGACATTCTCAGAGTTAGTCCAAATTTCTGGACTATCACATGGTACTGACGTATGGCTTGGTAATGCAAACGAGTTAATTTATAACGGTACATGTACGCTGAGCGAAGTTATCGGTTGTCGTGATGACATCATGGTATATTTAATCTATCAAGGTCTAGATCCATCATTAGCCTTCAAAATCATGGAGTCGGTTCGTAAAGGTAAAGGTGTACCGGAAGAATGGGAAGAAGACATGAAAAATAATAATGTACCAGGTTGGTATATTGATTCATGTAAGAAGATTAAATACATGTTCCCTAAAGCCCATGCGGCTGCTTACGTACTTATGGCTGTACGTATCGCATACTTTAAAGTACATTTTGCACTGTTATTCTATGCCGCATATTTTACAGTTCGTGCAGATGATTTTGATGTAGAGGCAATGGCGAAAGGTTCAGCATCTATACGTGCAAGAATTGATGAAATTGCTCAAAAGGGACTCGATGCTGCGCCGAAAGAGAAGAGTTTATTAACGGTACTAGAAATGACACTTGAAATGTGTGAGCGTGGATACTCATTCCAAAAGGTGGATTTATACCGCTCACATGCAACAGAATTTATTATTGATGGAGATACATTAATCCCTCCATTTAATGCAGTACCTGGTCTTGGCACAAACGCAGCTTTAAGTATTGTAGAAGCACGTAAAAATGGAGACTTCTTATCAAAAGAAGACTTGCAACAGCGAAGTAAGGTTTCGAAAACAATTATTGAGTATTTAGATAGCCAAGGTTGTTTAGGAGACTTACCGGATCAAAACCAGTTATCACTGTTCTAGTAGGTAGGAAAAGTCTTTGCAAATCAACATTTCCTATGATATACTATTAACCGAGATAACCATGTCATGTATATTGTGTAAAGAAAAGAGTGGGGAAACCCACTCTTTCGTGTTACTGTCTATGTTTTATCTACGTAGATAGGTAAAAGATTTCTGTCGTATATACATATTTTGTTACAAGTTTTACTTCTTAAATTTGGTAATACTAAGACAGATAATCCCTGCTGAACAGCAGGGGCTTTTGTTAGCTAACGAGAAAGAATAAGATAGACCGTTTTTAAATTGGCGGGGTCTTCTTCTTTTAAATGGTACATGACGGCAGGAAGGAGGCTGTTTATGGATAAGAAAGTCACAGAAGTTGTAGAAGCATTTGCGCAGCCGATCGTTGAAGAGTTAAATCTTGAACTTGTAGATGTAGAGTATGTGAAAGAAGGACAAGACTGGTTCTTACGCGTATTCATCGATTCTGAAAAGGGAGTCGACATTGAAGAATGCGGTGCGGTAAGTGAACGTTTAAGCGAAGCTTTAGATAAAGAGGACCCAATTCCTCATCTTTACTTTTTGGATGTATCATCTCCTGGAGCGGAACGCCCATTAAAGAAAGAAAAAGACTTCCAGCAAGCGGTAGGAAAACAAGTGGCAATTAAAACATATGAGCCGATTGATGGTGAAAAGATGTTTGAAGGAAAGCTGCTTTCTTACGATGGTACAACAATAACATTATTATTAACAATTAAAACACGTAAAAAAGAAATCCAAATTTCGATGGATAAAGTCGCAAATGCGCGACTTGCTGTTACGTTTTAGTTAGAAGGGGGATCTTCATGAGCACTGAGTTATTAGATGCTTTGCTCGTATTAGAATCTGAAAAAGGCATTAGCAAAGACATTATTATTGATGCGATTGAAGCAGCTTTAATCTCTGCTTATAAGCGCAATTTTAATCAAGCACAAAACGTTCGTGTGAGCTTTAACCCAGAAGTGGGAACAATTCAAGTTTTAGCACGTAAAGACGTAGTAGACAATGTGTTTGATCCACGTCTTGAAATTTCTGTAGAGGAAGCAAGACAAATTAATCCAAACTATCAAGATGGTGACGTACTAGAAATTGAAGTAACACCAAAAGACTTTGGTCGTATTGCAGCACAAACTGCAAAACAAGTTGTAACACAACGAGTGCGTGAAGCAGAGCGCGGTGTTATTTACTCTGAGTTTAGTGACCGTGAAGAAGATATTATGGTAGGTATTGTACAACGTCAAGATGCTCGTTTCATCTATGTAAGCTTAGGAAAAGTAGAAGCTTTATTACCTGTAAGTGAGCAAATGCCTAATGAGCAATACAAACCACATGATCGTATTCGCGTATTCATTACGAAAGTAGAAAAAACGACAAAAGGACCACAAATTTACGTATCACGTACACATCCTGGTCTTTTAAAACGTTTATTCGAAATGGAAGTTCCTGAAATCTATGATGGAACTGTAGAAATTCGTTCTGTAGCACGTGAAGCTGGCGATCGCTCTAAGATCTCTGTATATGCAGAGAACACTGATGTTGATCCAGTTGGTTCTTGTGTAGGACCAAAAGGGCAACGTGTACAACGCATTGTAGACGAATTAAAAGGTGAAAAAATTGACATCGTTCGCTGGTCAAATGATCCAGTTGAATATGTTGCAAATGCATTAAGCCCATCACAAGTTGTTAAAGTACTTGTAGATGAAGAAGAAAAAGCGACAACAGTAGTTGTTCCAGACCACCAGCTATCATTAGCTATCGGTAAGCGTGGACAAAATGCACGTCTTGCAGCTAAATTAACAGGCTGGAAAATTGACATTAAGAGTGAGTCTGATGCGAAACAACTTGGTATTGTAACAGAAGAAGATAGCGTAATCGCATTTGGATTCGATTCAGTGGAAGACGAAATCGAATAGAGGTGATGAGTATGAGCAATCGAAAAGTTCCGTTACGAAAATGTGTTGCAACGCAAGAAATGAAATCAAAACGAGAGCTCGTTCGCATTGTTCGTTCCAAAGAGGGAGAAGTGTCCATTGATTTAACTGGGAAAAAATCAGGACGAGGTGCTTACTTGTCGAAGGACAAGGAGAGCATTCTTCAAGCTCAAAAGAAAAATGTTTTGGAACATCATCTAAAAGCGAAAATCGACGGTTCTTTATATGAAGAGCTTCTTGAGCTTGTTGAGAAGGAGTCGAAATAAGTGTCCGATTGGAAATCGTTTTTAGGACTAGCAAACCGGGCTCGGAAAATTATTTCGGGTGAAGAACTCGTTTTAAAAGAAGTACGAAGTGGCAAAGCAAAACTTGTATTGCTATCTGAAGATGCGTCAGTAAATACTACAAAACGCATCACAGATAAAACTACGTACTACAACGTACCAATGAGAAAGGTCGAAAATCGACAACAATTAGGGCATGCGATTGGGAGAGATGAGCGAGTCGTTGTAGCTGTGTTAGATGAAGGCTTTGCGAAAAAGCTGCGTAGCATGCTCGATACAAATTACCGGGGGTGAAGGTATGAGTAAAATTCGAGTGCATGAATATGCAAAAAAACATAATATCTCAAGTAAAGATCTTATGACAAAACTAAAAGAAATGAATATCGAGGTTTCGAATCATATGACAATGTTAGACGATGAAGTAGTAAATAAATTAGATAATGAATATCAAACTGAAAAACCTTCTGTTGCAGATGAGTTTGAAGTAGAAGAAAAAGTTGTTCGCAGTAAAAAGAACAGCAATAAGAAAAAGAAAAAAGGCAAAGGGAACGAAGACAAACGTCAAGAGAACTTTGCTGGTAGACAACAAACTCAAATTGTAGAAACACCAGATAAAATTACTTTCTCTGGAAGCCTTACAGTAGGAGATCTTGCTAAAAAATTAAGCAAAGAGCCATCTGAAATTATTAAGAAGCTCTTCATGCTTGGAATTATGGCAACAATTAACCAAGACTTGGATAAAGATACAATTGAGTTAATTGCTAACGACTACGGTATTGAAGTAGAAGAAGAAGTAATTGTGAGCGAGACTGAGTTTGAAACATTCATTGATGAGCAAGATGATGAAGAGAACTTAAAAGAACGTCCAGCTGTAGTTACAATCATGGGACACGTTGACCACGGTAAAACAACATTACTGGATTCTATTCGTAACTCAAAAGTAACTGCAGGCGAAGCGGGTGGAATTACTCAGCATATCGGTGCATATCAAGTTGAAGTAAACGATAAGAAGATTACATTCTTAGATACACCTGGTCACGCAGCATTTACAACGATGCGTGCTCGTGGTGCACAAGTAACGGATATTACAATCCTTGTTGTTGCAGCGGATGACGGTGTTATGCCACAAACGGTTGAAGCAATTAACCATGCGAAGGCAGCAGGAGTACCAATTATTGTTGCTGTGAATAAAATGGATAAACCAGCTGCAAACCCTGATCGCGTAATGCAAGAACTAACAGAATATGAATTAGTTCCAGAAGCTTGGGGCGGAGATACTATTTTCGTACCAATTTCTGCAATTCAAGGCGAAGGCATTGACAACTTACTAGAAATGATCCTTCTTGTAAGTGAAGTAGAAGAATATAAAGCAAATCCAAACCGCTATGCAACTGGTACAGTAATCGAAGCACAGCTTGATAAAGGTAAAGGAACTATCGCGACATTACTTGTTCAAAACGGTACGCTTCGAGTTGGAGATCCAATCGTTGTTGGAACTTCATTCGGACGTGTTCGTGCAATGGTAAGTGATATTGGTCGTCGTGTAAAAGTTGCTGGTCCATCAACTCCTGTTGAAATTACTGGTTTAAACGAAGTACCACAGGCTGGAGATCGTTTCATGGCATTCGCTGATGAGAAGAAAGCTCGTCAAATTGGTGAATCACGTGCACAAGAAGCTTTAGTTGCACAACGTGGTGAGAAATCTAAATTAAGCCTTGAAGATTTATTCCAACAAATCCAAGAGGGCGATGTAAAAGAAATTAACTTAATCGTAAAAGCAGACGTACAAGGTTCTGTTGAAGCGATGGCAGCATCACTTCGTAAAATTGATGTTGAAGGTGTAAAAGTTAAAATCATTCACACTGGTGTAGGTGCGATTACAGAATCTGATATCATTTTAGCTTCTGCATCTAATGCAATTGTAATTGGATTTAACGTACGTCCAGATGTGAACGCGAAGCGTACAGCTGAATTAGAGAACGTTGATATTCGTTTACACCGTATTATTTATAAAGTAATCGAAGAGATTGAAGCAGCGATGCAAGGTATGCTTGATCCAGAATTCGAAGAAAAAGTAATCGGTCAAGCAGAAGTTCGTCAAACGTTTAAAGTAACAAAAGTTGGAACAATCGCAGGTTGTTACGTAACAGACGGTAAAATTACGCGTGATAGTGGCGTACGTATTATCCGTGACGGCGTAGTAATTTTTGAAGGACAACTTGATACGTTAAAACGTTTCAAAGACGACGTAAAAGAAGTTGCACAAAACTATGAGTGTGGTATTACAATTGAGAGATATAATGATCTTAAAGAAGGGGACATCATTGAAGCGTACATTATGGAAGAAGTGAAGCGATGATTATCGCTTCACTCTCATTCGAGTGTATGATTTACGATGTGCATTCTTTAAAAGAGAAACGTGCAATTTTACAACGTGTGTTAACTCGTGTGAAACAGCGCTATAATGTAGCTGTTTCTGAAGTTGGGCATCAAGATGTATGGCAACGTACAGAAATTGCAATTGTTTCCGTATCCTCAAATCGTGTTATCTGTGAAAAAGAAATGAATCGTGTACTTGAGTACATCGATTCATTTCCTGAAATTGAACGTACAATAACACATTTGGAATGGTATTGAATGAGGTGAAGAGTTATGAAATTACGTGCGAACCGTGTGGGCGAGCAAATGAAAAAAGAATTAGGCGATATTATCAGTCGTAAAATTAAAGACCCACGTATTGGATTTGTTACAGTAACAGATGTACAAGTGAGTGGTGATTTACAAATTGCTAAAGTATATATTTCTGTTTTAGGTGACGAAGAACAGAAAGAAAATACTTTAAAAGGTTTAGCGAAGGCAAAAGGCTTTATTCGTTCAGAAATTGGCCAACGTATTCGTCTTCGTAAAACACCGGAAATTACCTTTGAGTTTGATGAGTCTATCGGATATGGTCATCGAATTGATACACTTTTACATGAAATTAATAAAGACGGTAAACGTGAAGAATAATGGATAGACATTTGTCTATCCATTTTTTCAATGCAAAATAAGTTTTGGATATTTAATACGAAAGAATTATGATGAGGTGAACATATATGGAAGGTGTAGTATTATTACATAAGCCAAAAGGCATGACATCACATGATTGTGTATTTAAATTAAGAAAGATATTGCGAGAAAAGAGAATTGGTCATACGGGAACATTAGATCCAGATGTAACAGGAGTATTACCTATTTGTGTGGGACGAGCAACGAAAATTGCACAATTTTTAACAAGTGAAACGAAAACATATGAAGGTGAAGTAACATTAGGGTTTTCGACGACAACTGAAGACGCTTCTGGTGAGGTTGTTGAAACGAAAAATGTAGATCGTACTATTACTCGTATGGAAGTAGAGAAAGCCCTTGCGGAATTAACAGGCACGATTGAACAAATGCCACCAATGTTCTCGGCTGTAAAAGTAAACGGGAAAAAATTATATGAATATGCAAGAGCAGGACAAGAGGTGGAACGTCCAGTTCGTACAATTACAATTCATGAATTCGTATTACTTGATGATCGTGAAGTTTTTGAAGGTGAAAATATTTCATTCCGTTTCCGTGTAACGTGTAGTAAAGGAACATATGTAAGAACATTAGCTGTAATGATCGGGGAGAAACTTGGTTTCCCATCACATATGTCTCACCTTGTAAGAACGGCATCTGGTGAATTTTTATTAGAAGATTGCATATCATTTGAAGAAATTGAAGAAAACGTGCAAAATGGAACAGTAGAGTCTATCTTCATTTCAATTGATGAAGCATTAAGTAAGTTTCCAAAAATGGTTGTAGATGAAAAGCAAGCAGAGAAAATAAAGAATGGTATGTTCTTAAAGAATGAATTAGAAATAACAGCACCATTTATTACAGTGTTTGATAAAAATGATCGTTGCTTAGCAATTTATGAACATCATCCGAAACATCCTGGCATGTTAAAGCCGATGAAAGTACTTGTGAATAATCAAGAACTAAAGCTATAATGAATTATTGGAAGGATTATTACAGAAAAAGGTGAATTCAAGCGTGAAACTTATTCATTTAACTCATCCACATGAACAAAATAAATTAGAATTACCACCTACTGTAATGGCATTAGGATTTTTTGATGGCATTCATTTAGGACATCAATGTGTAATTCGAACTGCGAAAAAAATAGCGGACGAACGAGGATATAAAAGTGCAGTTATGACATTTCATCCTCATCCATCTGTTGTTTTAGGGAAAAAGGATGCGCATGTGGAGTATATTACACCAATGCGCGATAAAGAAAAAATAGTCGAAAGCTTAGGAATCGATATATTATATGTGATTAAATTTGATGAATCATTTGCAGGGTTATTACCGCAACAATTTGTAGATGATTATATTATTGGTTTAAATGTAAAGCATGTAGTAGCAGGGTTTGATTATTCATATGGACGTTTAGGAAAAGGAAAGATGGAGACTTTACCATTTCATGCAAGAGGGGAGTTTACACAGACTGTGATTGAAAAAGTTGAATTTCAAGAAGAGAAAGTAAGTTCTACAGCATTACGAAAGTTAATTCGAAATGGCGAAATGGAGCAAATTCCATCTATTTTAGGTAGAGCCTATACTGTAGCGGGAACAGTTATACACGGCGACAAACGTGGGCGTCAAATTGGTTTTCCAACAGCTAATGTAGGTTTAAGTGATGAGTATTTATTGCCACCTGTAGGTGTTTATGCAGTGAGATTAAAAGTTCACGATGAATGGTACGATGGTGTATGTAATATTGGATATAAACCGACTTTTAAAGAAGATGAGCGTCAATTATCAATTGAAGTGCACTTATTTGAATTTAACAAAGATATATACGATCAAAATGTTACAGTAGAGTGGCATATGCGTATAAGAGCAGAAAAGAAATTCAACGGTATTGATGAGTTAGTTGAACAAATCGCAAAAGATAAGAAAACAGCACAAGAATATTTTATGAGCGAAAAGAATATACTTGCTTTTTCAAATGAAAAGTAGTATTCTATGTTATGTACTTTATGACAACCATTGCTTGGCATTGCGACTCACCGACGCTTGCTAGGTAATTGGGGGTTTAATTAATAGGAGGTGAAATAGGATGGCTTTAACACAAGAACGTAAAAATGAAATCATTGCACAATTTAGAACTCATGAGACTGATACTGGTTCTCCAGAGGTTCAAATTGCTGTCCTAACGGAGCAAATTAACACTCTAAACGAGCACTTACGTACTCACAAGAAAGATCATCATTCACGTCGTGGTCTATTAAAGATGGTTGGTAAACGTCGTAACTTACTAACTTACCTTCGTAATAGCGATATCACACGTTACCGTGAATTAATCACAAAGCTTGGCTTACGTCGATAGTCAAAGAAGCGGGAATATTCCCGCTTTTTTGTTAGGTAAAAATATATCTTCTACGCTTTATAGCTTACTTAATTTTAGGCAATACTAGAGGTAGAATATTGTGATATACTATCCATTTACATAGAAGAATTGAATACTTTAAATTGAGAGGGGTACTTAAATGAGTCAAGAAAAGCAAGTCTTCTCGATAGATTTAGCTGGTCGCCAGCTAACAGTTGAAACTGGTCAGCTTGCAAAACAAGCGAACGGAGCAGTATTAGTAAGATATGGCGATACAGCGGTTCTATCTACAGCAACTGCATCAAAAGAAGCAAAAAATGTAGATTTCTTCCCACTTACAGTAAACTATGAAGAGCGTTTATATGCAGTCGGAAAAATTCCTGGCGGTTTTATTAAGCGTGAAGGTCGTCCAAGTGAAAAAGCAATTTTGGCAAGTCGTTTAATCGACCGTCCAATTCGTCCGCTATTCGCAGATGGCTTCCGTAACGAAGTACAAGTTGTCAGCATTGTAATGAGTGTTGATCAAGATTGTTCTTCTGAAATGGCAGCTATGCTTGGTTCTTCATTAGCGTTATCGATTTCAGATATTCCATTTGAAGGTCCAATCGCTGGTGCGACAGTTGGCCGTATTAATGGCGAATTCGTTATTAACCCAACAGTAGAACAGCAAGAACAAAGTGATATCCACTTAGTTGTAGCTGGTACGAAAGATGCGATTAACATGGTTGAAGCAGGAGCAGATCAAGTACCTGAAGAAACAATGTTAGAAGCAATTATGTTTGGTCATGACGAAATTAAACGTCTAATTGCATTCCAAGAAGAGATTGTACAAGCTGTAGGTAAAGAGAAATCAGAAGTGAAACTTTATGAAGTTGACGCTGATCTTAACCAAGCTGTACGTGAAATGGCTGAAGAAGATATGCATTCAGCAATTCAAGTACATGAGAAACATGCACGTGAAGATGCAATTAACGAAGTGAAAAAGCGTGTTATTGAGCATTACGAAGCGCAGGAAGCTGACGCTGATACATTAGGACAAGTAAATGAGATTTTATATAAAATTGTAAAAGAAGAAGTACGTCGTCTTATTACAGTTGAAAAAATCCGTCCAGATGGCCGTAAAGGTGACGAAATCCGTCCATTAGCATCAGAGGTTGGTATTTTATCTCGTACACACGGTTCTGGTTTGTTCACTCGTGGACAAACACAAGCATTAAGTATTTGTACATTAGGTGCATTAGGCGATGTGCAAATTTTAGATGGTCTTGGCGTAGAAGAATCAAAACGTTTTATGCACCATTACAATTTCCCATCATTTAGTGTTGGTGAAACAAGACCAATGCGTGGACCAGGTCGTCGTGAAATCGGTCACGGTGCACTAGGAGAACGCGCACTTGAGCCTGTAATTCCATCTGAAAAAGATTTCCCATACACAGTACGTCTTGTATCTGAAGTTTTAGAATCAAATGGTTCTACTTCACAAGCAAGTATTTGTGGTAGTACTTTAGCAATGATGGATGCTGGTGTTCCACTTAAAGCTCCAGTTGCAGGTATTGCAATGGGTCTAGTTAAAACTGGTGAGCATTACACAATTTTATCTGATATTCAAGGTATGGAAGATCATTTAGGTGATATGGACTTTAAAGTAGCAGGTACAGCACAAGGTGTAACTGCACTACAAATGGACATTAAAATCGATGGTCTATCTCGTGAAATTTTAGAAGAGGCATTACAACAAGCGAAAGTTGGTCGTGTGCACATTCTAAATCATATGTTATCTGTTATTCCAGAGCCACGCACTGAATTATCAGCGTACGCTCCAAAGATTATTACAATGACAATTAATCCAGATAAAATCCGTGACGTTATCGGACCGAGCGGTAAACAAATCAATAAAATTATTGAAGAAACTGGCGTTAAAATTGACATCGAGCAAGATGGCACAGTATTCATTTCTTCAATAAACCAAGAAATGAACGACAAAGCTAAGAAAATTATCGAAGATATCGTTCGCGAAGTACAAGTAGGTGAAATCTACGAAGGAAAAGTGAAACGTGTTGAGAAATTCGGTGCTTTCGTTGAATTATTCAGCGGTAAAGATGGATTAGTTCACATTTCTGAACTTGCACTTGAGCGTGTAGGTAAAGTAGAAGACGTTGTAAAAATCGGTGACGTAATTACGGTTAAAGTTATCGAGATTGACAAGCAAGGTCGCGTAAATCTATCTAGAAAAGTATTGCTAAAAGAAGAGCAAGAAAAAGAAGCTGCTAAAGAAGAAAACAAACAAGAGCAGCAATAAGTAAAAGCCAGTTTAACTGGCTTTTTTTGTTATGTAAAAAACATGATGTTCAATATATTTTTATGTCGGTATAGGTATAGTTTTCATTATAACGCTCAAATTAACAAAGATAAGAAGAAAATGTTTTTATATAGTTAATTTGGGAGGGTTTATATGAAAGTTCGTATATTGGCATACATATGTATATTTTCTTTATATGTCAGTTTAGGCTCTTATTCTGTTTTTGCGCAAGATAACTTGCATGAAGAAATTCAAAAGCATGCAAAACAGTATGAGATTGCACCTCAAAATGCGATGATTGATAAAATATGGAAGGCAACACCTGGATATAATGGAAGACAAGTGGATATTGAAGCATCGTATAATAATATGAAGAAGCTAAAGGAATTTGATCAAAAATATCTTGAATTCAAAGAAGTCTCACCGAGTGTTCATTTAGAAGATTTATCACCAGCTCCAATTTATAGAGGGCATCCAAATAAAAAGATGGTAGGATTAACAATAAATGTGGCATGGGGAAATGAGTATTTGCCTCGCATATTAGAGATATTGAAAAAGCATGATGTGAAGGCCACTTTCTTTTTAGAAGGACGTTGGGTGAAAGAAAATTTGCGATTTGCAAAAATGATTGTCGATGCAAAACAAGAAGTTGGAAATCACTCATACACACATCCAAATATGAAAACGTTATCGTCTGATGAAATACGAGAGCAGTTACAAAAAACAAATCGAATGATAGAAGTAGTAACGAATCAAAAAGTAAGATGGTTTGCCCCGCCGAGTGGAAGTTTTCGAGATGAAGTCGTAAAGATTGCAGATGATTTTCAAATGGGAACGATTATGTGGACTGTAGATACGATTGATTGGAAGCGACCTGAGCCGGATGTACTATTGCAGAGAGTAATGAGAAAAATACATCCAGGTGCTATCATATTAATGCATCCTACTTCGTCTACAGCAGAGGCTTTAGATATAATGATTACAAAATTGAAGGAACAAGGATATAAAGTGGGGAATATAACTGAATTACTGGATGAAAAACGTGTGGATTAAATACATTTGCATGACATTCATCCTTAAACTTGTTATCATTAAATAATAGCGTTTTATTTAGAGAAACTGGCAGTAGGAGGAAAGTTTTTGATTAAAAAATATACTTGTAAAAATGGTGTAAGAATAGTTATGGAGAATATACCAACTGTAAGATCGGTTGCAATTGGTATTTGGATCCATGCGGGATCAAGAAATGAAAATGAAAAAAATAATGGGATTTCTCACTTTTTAGAGCATATGTTCTTTAAAGGGACAGAAACACGTAGTGCACGAGAGATTGCAGAATCATTTGATAGCATTGGTGGTCAAGTGAATGCATTTACTTCAAAAGAATATACATGTTACTATGCAAAAGTATTAGATGAGCATGCTAAATATGCTTTAGATGTTTTAGCAGATATGTTCTTTAATTCAACATTTGATGAGGAAGAACTGAAAAAAGAGAAGAATGTCGTATGTGAAGAAATTAAAATGTACGAAGATGCTCCAGATGATATTGTGCATGATATGTTAACGAAAGCAACATATGAAACGCATCCACTTGGATATCCTATTTTAGGAACAGAAGAAACGCTTAATACGTTTACAGGTGATACGTTACGTCAATATATAAAAGATCATTATACACCTGAAAATGTAGTTGTATCAATCGCAGGAAATATTGATGAAGCATTTTTACAAACAGTGGAGCAATATTTCGGTAGTTATGAAGGAACAACAAACCGTGAACAAGTACATAGCCCAATTTTCCATTTCAATAAGGTAGCCCGTAAAAAAGAAACGGAACAAGCTCATTTATGTCTAGGATATAAAGGCTTACAAATGGGACACGAAGATATTTATAACTTAATTGTATTAAATAATGTTTTAGGCGGTAGCATGAGTAGCCGTTTATTCCAAGAAGTACGTGAGCAACGTGGATTAGCTTACTCAGTATTTTCTTACCACTCTTCTTATGAAGATACAGGCATGTTAACACTTTACGGTGGAACAGGTAGCCAACAATTAGATATATTGTATGAAACAATGCAAGAAACATTAGAGACATTGAAAAATACAGGTATTACAGAAAAAGAGCTTATGAATAGTAAAGAGCAATTAAAAGGAAACTTAATGTTAAGTTTAGAAAGTACAAATAGCCGTATGAGCCGTAACGGTAAAAATGAATTGCTTCTTCGTAAACATCGTTCACTTGATGAGATTATTGAAAGTGTAAACACTGTAACAAAAGAAAATGTGGACGGATTAATTCGCAATATGTTTACTGACGAGTTCTCTGCGGCACTTATTAGTCCAGACGGAAAACTTCCAAAAGGAATAAAACTATAATCAATTTTTACGATGTATAAAAAATAACCTTCTCTCTTTTTAAATGAGAGAAGGTTATTTTTTTTATACATATAGAATAGGTACTAATTATAGACAATGCAAATGAAAAATTCATTAGGGGAGTGGAGTGTGTATGCGATTAAGTGAATTAAGTGGTAAAGAGGTTGTAGATATAGAAAAAGCGGAAAAAATGGGAGTCTTAGGTTATATGGATTTAGAGATTAATGAGAAAGACGGGCAAATACAAACACTTATAATACCTGTAGGGAAGTGGGGAGGTTTTAAAAAGGAACCACAAGAAGTAAGGGTGGCATGGAGTCAAATAAAGAAAGTCGGACACGATATGCTTCTTTGTGATAGTATAGATCGTTCAAATTCGGAGTGAAGGATGGCCATTTTGGTCATCTTTTTTTGTATCTACATAGAAACCTGATAAATCATATGTGCATTTGGATTTTCAATCACCATAAACTCGTACATTACATATGATGTGGAGGAAAAAGAAAAAGTAGGCACTTTTCTTATAAATGACAGAAAAAGAAGGTGAATTAGGGAATGTTGACTGAGATGCATATTGCTGTCATAGGAGGAGATGCAAGGCAGCTAGAAGTAATTCGTAAGCTAGTTGAATTGGATGCGAAACTTTCTTTGATAGGTTTTGATCAGTTAGATCATGGTTTCACAGGGGCAGCAAAAGAAAGTATACAAAATTTAGATTTCACTTCTGTAGACGCAATTATTTTGCCGGTTGCCGGTACAAATGCCAAAGGAGAAGTAGATACTATTTTTTCAAATGAAAAAGTTTCAATAACGAAAGAACAAATTGAAAATACACCAGAACACTTTACTATATATTCAGGTATTGGTACACCTTACTTGGAAAATCTCGTATCTACTACGAACCGAAAACTTGTTAAATTATTTGATCGTGATGATGTAGCAATATACAATTCTATTCCAACGGTAGAAGGTACATTAATGATGGTAATTCAACATACCGACTATACAATTCATGGGTCCAATGTAATGGTTCTAGGATTTGGTAGAACAGGAATGAGTGTTGCGAGAGCATTTCAATCATTAGGAGCCCATGTCAAAGTTGGAGCAAGACGATCTGAACATATTGCACGTATTACAGAAATGATGTTTTCTCCTTTTCATATGCAAGACATAGAGAAAGAAGTAGGAAATATTGATATTGTAATTAATACGATTCCGCACCTCGTTGTAACAGCGAATGTTATTGCAAAAATGCCAGCTCATACGTTAGTGATTGATTTAGCTTCTAAACCAGGCGGTACCGACTTTAGATATGCGGAAAAAAGAGGAGTCAAAGCATTGCTAGCACCTGGATTACCAGGTATTGTTGCCCCAAAAACGGCTGGGCAAATCTTAGCAAATGTTCTTTCTCAGTTATTAGCAGCAGATGCAATCGCAAAGGAGGAGGAAAAGAAATGAGTTTGAAGGGGAAACGAATTGGTTTCGGATTTACAGGTTCACATTGTACGTATGAGGAAGTTATGCCGCACTTAGAAAAATTAATTGCTGAAGGAGCAGAAGTACGTCCTGTTGTTTCATACACTGTTCAATCAACAAATACTAGATTTGGAGAAGGAGCAGAGTGGATTAAGAAGATTGAAGAAATAACAGGTTTTAAAGCAATTAATTCAATTGTTGGAGCAGAGCCACTTGGACCTAAAATTCCATTAGACTGCATGGTAATCGCTCCTTTAACAGGAAATTCTATGAGTAAATTTGCAAATGCAATGACAGATTCTCCAGTACTAATGGCAGCAAAAGCGACGCTAAGAAATGGCAAGCCTGTCGTATTGGCGGTTTCGACGAATGATGCTTTAGGGTTAAATGGGGTAAATCTCATGCGCCTAATGGCAACAAAAAACATCTACTTCGTTCCGTTCGGTCAAGATGCGCCAGAGAAAAAACCGAACTCAATGGTAGCTCGTATGGAGTTACTGGAAGATACAGTATTAGAAGCGCTGCAAGGAAAGCAATTGCAACCGGTGGTCGTAGAAAAATTCAGATATATGAATTAAAAAACGAAAAAAAACGGACAATTTTTGATGAAACCATCATTCTTACTGTAGAATATGATAAAATTAACGTTATTAAGATTAGAAGGGGTATTGTATACTCCTTCTGATTCTAAGTTATAGAAGGATTGGTATCTAGAAAGGGGCATAGTGATGGAAAAGCAAAAAACTTTTCATGTCGCTGTAGTTGGAGCAACCGGCGCAGTTGGTGAACAAATGTTAAATACTTTAGAGAAACGAGAATTTCCAATCGGGAAATTAACGTTACTTTCATCTAAACGATCTGCAGGTAAGAAACTTGTATTTAAAGGCGAAGAATTTACAGTTCAAGAGGCAACTCCTGAAAGCTTTGAAGGAGTAGATATTGCACTATTTAGTGCTGGTGGATCTGTATCGAAACAATTAGCGCCAGAAGCAGCAAAACGCGGTGCGATTGTTGTTGATAATACAAGTGCATTCCGTATGACAGAAAACGTGCCACTTGTTGTACCTGAAGTAAATGAAAACGACTTAAAAGAACATAATGGTATTATTGCAAATCCAAACTGTTCTACAATTCAAATGGTAGTAGCTCTTGAGCCAGTTCGTCAGCAATATGGTTTAAAACGAGTAATCGTTTCCACATATCAAGCTGTATCAGGTGCTGGTGCGGCAGCTATTGAAGAACTGCATGAACAATCACAAGCAATCTTAAATGGCGAAGAAGTTAAGGCAAATGTTCTTCCTGTATCAGGTGATAAGAAGCATTTCCCAATTGCTTTTAATGCGATTCCACAGATTGATAAATTCCAAGATAATGGATTTACGTTTGAAGAAATGAAAATGATTAACGAAACGAAAAAAATTATGCATATGCCTGAATTAGAAGTAGCGGCAACATGTGTACGTTTACCAGTTGTATCAGGACACTCTGAGTCTGTTTACATCGAAGTAGAAAAAGAAGGCGTAACAGTAGCAGAATTAAAGAGCTTACTTGCAAATGCGGAAGGTATTGTTCTACAAGATAATCCAGAAGAGCAGTTATATCCAATGCCAGCTACTGCAGTAGGTAAAAACGAAGTATTCGTTGGAAGAATCCGTAAAGATTTAAATAACGATAAAGGATTCCATCTTTGGGTCGTATCTGATAACTTATTAAAAGGCGCTGCATGGAATTCTGTTCAAATTGCAGAGCGCTTAGTAAAATTACAATTAGTGTAAACGGCTAAGAGAAGGTGCAAAATATGAAAATAATTGTTCAAAAATTTGGTGGCACATCAGTACGTGATGACAATGGACGTAAGCATGCGCTTCATCATATAAAAAAATCATTAGCTGCTGGTTATAAAGTAGTTACTGTCGTATCTGCTATGGGCCGTAAAGGTGAACCATATGCAACGGATACGTTATTAAGTCTTGTAAATCAAGAGGAATCTACTATTTCTAAGCGTGAGCAAGATTTATTATTATCGTGTGGAGAGTTAATCTCTGCAATTGTTTTCTCTAATATGTTGAATGAGAACGGTATAAAAGCAGCAGCATTAAATGGTGCACAAGCTGGTTTTGTAACGAATGATGACTTTACGAATGCAAAGATTATTGAAATGAATTGCGATCGTATACATGAAGAGTTAGAAAATGTAGATGTAATCGTCGTTACAGGATTCCAGGGACAAACGAAAAAAGGTGATACGACAACACTTGGACGCGGAGGTAGTGATACTTCAGCTTCAGCATTAGGTGTTGCACTTCATGCTGAATACATCGATATATTCACTGATGTAGAAGGTGTTATGACTGCGGATCCTCGTATTGTAAAAGATGCACGTCATCTTCAAACTGTAACGTATAACGAAATTTGTAACATGGCTTATCAAGGTGCGAAAGTCGTTCATCCACGTGCAGTTGAAATTGCGATGCATGCAAAAGTGCCACTTCGTGTACGTTCTACGTATTCTGATAGTGAAGGTACGCTTATTTCAGCATATGACGGTGCTACAAGAGGTCGTGATGTAGAAGAACGTCCTGTTACAGGCATTGCCCACGTATCAAACGTAACGCAAATTAAAGTGCTTGCAAAAGAAACGGCATATGATTTGCAACAACATGTGTTTAAAGAGATGGCGAACGAAGGAATAAGTGTTGATTTAATTAATATTTCACCTACTGGCGTAGCATATACGGTGAGTGATAATGTATCAAGTCATGCAGTTAAATTATTACAGAACCTTGGATATGAGCCAATTGTGACAGAACATTGTGCGAAAGTATCTATCGTTGGGGCTGGAATGGCAGGATACCCAGGGGTTACTGCGAAAATCGTTACAGCTTTAGCGGAAAAAGGTATTCAAATCCTGCAATCGGCAGATAGTCATACAACAATTTGGGTTCTTGTAAAAGAAACTGATTTAGTGGAGGCTGTAAATGCATTACATAGTGCGTTTGAGCTTTCAAAAGAAAAGCAACTGGAACAATAAGGAGTGAGACCATGATAGATTTTGGGACAATTGCAACCGCGATGGTAACACCGTTTGATATAAACGGGAATATCGATTTTGCAAAGACAACGAAATTGGTAAATTATTTAATTGATAACGGTACAACAGCAATCGTGGTAGGAGGAACGACAGGAGAATCTCCTACATTAACTTCAGAAGAGAAAGTAGCGTTATATCGCCATGTCGTATCTGTTGTCGATAAAAGAGTGCCCGTAATCGCTGGAACAGGTAGCAATAATACGCATGCTTCTATTGACTTAACTAAAAAGGCAACAGAAGTTGGTGTGGATGCAGTAATGCTAGTAGCACCGTATTATAACAAACCGAGTCAAGAAGGAATGTATCAGCATTTTAAAGCAATTGCTGAAAGCACGCCGCTTCCGGTTATGCTATATAACGTTCCAGGACGATCTATTGTACAAATCTCCGTTGATACAGTTGTTCGTTTATCAGAAATAGAAAACATTGTTGCTATTAAAGATGCCGGCGGCGATGTGTTAACAATGACAGAAATCATTGAAAAAACAGCGGACGACTTTGCGGTATACAGCGGTGATGACGGTTTAACGTTACCAGCTATGGCAGTTGGAGCGAAAGGTATCGTTTCGGTAGCCTCTCATGTTATCGGAAACGAAATGCAAGAAATGATTACAGCATTTCAAGCAGGAGAATTTAAGAAGGCACAAAAATTACATCAATTACTTGTAAGAGTAACTGATTCATTATTTATGGCGCCAAGTCCAACTCCAGTAAAAACAGCGTTACAAATGGTTGGATTAGATGTAGGTTCTGTACGTTTACCACTTCTTCCATTAACAGAAGAAGAAAGAGTAACGTTACAATCTGTAATGCAATCTATCCCTCGTTAATAAAAAATGACCTAGTGTAGAACTAGGTCATTTTTTATTATATGCAAATCTTTTCCTCTTTTTCTCACTTATATGTGTTCTTATAAGAATATTAATCGCTTCTTCATTATGTGTATAAGAAAATAATCGTACCCCTTTAACTGAGTCAAAAAATGATAGATATTATGGCATAAACGTAATAAACTACGGTGTCTGTTTTTAGAGAAATCCCCTCAAATGTGACGTAATTCATAAAAAAACTCCATTTTGTAAGTGTTTTTGTTGGATTCTAGAAAAATAAATCTTGAAACTTCCTATTATGAAATGAATTTAGCGTATGTATGGCTAGTTCTTAAAAATAATATGGAGTATAAAATCGGAGTAAATATAAAGGAAATACGTTCGATACTTTTGTTGTCATTCCGTTCTTTTACTCTTTCTTTCGCACGATTTAACTTGTGTTCTATTTCTTGTATCAGGTATAATATGGCTAAGTAGCTTAGTACGGGTATGCTTAGCAAAATTGGGAAAAATTATAATTTAATTAAATTTTCATATCATATCGAATAAGATATTTGATTTATATAATGAAAGAGAGGTGAAACCTGGTTTAAAAAATAAACAAGGACATGATATCGCATAACGGTAAGGACATTCGTCTTGGACGGTGAAAATATGGTGGTTGTAGAGTTTCCCCTGGTGTCTCTGCAATTTTAGTGAAATCAGTGTTTGCAAGATTTTTAAACCAGGCAACAACATGAAGAGAAAAGAGAATGAGTCTGTTAAAGTATTTGCTCTTGGTGGAGTAGGTGAAATCGGGAAAAACATGTACTGTGTTGAAATTGATTCTGAAATCTTTATCGTAGATGCAGGGTTAATGTTCCCGGGAGATGAAATGTTTGGAATTGATATCGTTATTCCTGATATTACATATTTAGTGGAAAATCAAGAGCGAGTAAAAGGTTTATTTATTACTCACGGTCATGAAGATCATATTGGTGGAATTGTGTATGTACTTCGTAAATTATCTATTCCAGTCTATGCAACGAAATTAACAGTAGGACTTATACAAGAAAAACTTGGTGAAGCGGGCATGTTAGGCCGTGTAGACCTAAAAACAATCGATTCAAATTCAACAGTAGAATTTAACACTACAACGGTGTCATTCTTCGGAACGACACATAGTATTCCGGATTCTGTTGGCGTTTGTTTCCATACATCAAAAGGTGCAGTCGTATATACGGGAGACTTTAAATTCGATCAAACTCCAATTGGAAATAGTGGAGCAGACCTTGGGAAAATGGCGCAAATCGGAAATGAAGGCGTACTTTGCTTATTATCTGATAGTACAAACGCAGAGCGCCCAGGCTATACAGGTTCAGAAAAAGAAGTTGGTGTAGAAATCTCTAAAGTGTTCTACGGTGCAGAAGGTCGTATTATCGTTGCTTCATTTGCATCGAATGTACATCGTATTCAACAAGTATTTGATGCAGCTGCTGAAACAGGGCGAAAAGTAGCGGTAGTAGGACGTAGTATGGTGAAAGTAGTAGACATTGCAAGACGTCTTGGTTATTTAGATGTTCCAGAAGGTATGGTTATTTCATTACAAGAAGTAGACAACTTCCCAGAGAAAAAGGTAGCTATTTTAACGACAGGTAGTCAAGGTGAACCTATGGCTGCTCTATCTAGAATGGCAAAACAAGCACATAAACAAATTTCAATTCGTAAAGGTGATACTGTTATCATTGCTGCTTCGCCAATTCCGGGTAATGAAATATCTGTATCAAAAATTATTGATTTGTTATTTAGAGCTGGAGCTGAAGTTGTTTATTACGGCGAACGAAAAGTTCACGTGTCAGGTCACGGTAGCCAAGAAGAATTAAAGTTAATGTTAAATTTAATGAAACCAAAGTACTTTGTACCCGTACATGGTGAGTTCCGTATGCAAAAAGCACATGCATATTTAGCTGAAGATGTAGGTATTACAAGAGAAAATATCTTTATCGTAGAAAAAGGCGATGTAATTGCTTTTGGTGACGATGAAGCGAACTTAGTCGGTAAAGTACAAGCTGGTAATGTTTTAATTGATGGATTAGGTGTAGGTGACGTTGGTAATATCGTTCTTCGAGATAGAAAGATGTTATCTCAAGATGGAATACTAGTAGTTGTTGTAACACTTGGTAAAGATGAAAAGAAAATTATCTCTGGTCCAGAAATCATTTCACGTGGTTTCGTATATGTTCGTGAATCAGAAGCGTTAATTGAACGATCTACAGAGATTGTACGTATGATTGTTGAGCAGTCAATTAAAGAATATTCAATTGAATGGTCAATGTTAAAACAAAATATTCGTGAATTATTAGGACAGTTCTTGTACGAAGAGACAAAGAGAAAACCTATGATTTTACCGATTATTATGGAAGTATAAAAAGATCACCCTTATGGGTGATCTTTTTTCTTTTTAACCCTATCGAATGAAATTTATAACTTAAGAAATAATAGTTATATACGAGTGAAAGGGGATGCGAAATGACAGAACGTGATCGATATACAAATGAAGAAAAAGAAGCTGAGCCAAAAGAAGCTGGAAAAGAGGCTTCAATAGTTGAAAAAATTCAACAGCTTGGACAGACAAATGTACCACAGATGAATGAATCACGTATTCATTGTTTAACGATTATCGGACAAGTGGAAGGTCATGTTCAATTACCACCGCAAAATAAAACAACAAAATATGAGCATATCATTCCGCAAATTGTTGCGATTGAACAAAATCCGAAAATTGAAGGTTTGCTTTTAATATTAAATACAGTTGGAGGTGACGTTGAAGCTGGGCTAGCAATTTCTGAAATGGTAGCTTCACTTTCAAAACCAACAGTATCTCTAGTTTTAGGTGGGGGACATTCCATCGGTGTACCGATTGCTGTTTCTACTGACTATTCGTTTATTGCGGAAACTGCGACGATGACAATTCATCCAATTCGTTTAACAGGTCTTGTCATAGGTGTGCCACAAACATTTGAGTATTTGGATAAGATGCAAGAAAGAGTCATTCGTTTTGTGACGAAGCACTCGAAAGTAACAGAAGATCGTTTTAAAGAGCTTATGTTTGCAAAAGGAAATTTAACGCGAGATATTGGGACGAATGTAATTGGTGGAGATGCAGTAAAGTACGGTCTTATAGATGATGTCGGCGGTATTGGAAATGCGATTCGAAAATTAAACGAATTAATAGATGTTCGTGCGGAAGATAGTACAGAAGGGACAATGCTACAATGATTTTATATACAATTATGCCAGAGCAACTTGTGTATCCGGTCGATTATTCACAATGTGAAAGTCAAAAAGTTGTAAATATAAATGGTGTGGAATTAATGGTTTCTGAAGAGGAACATGGATGTTATTCTATTGTACGTGTGCTAAGTACGGACCCACTTCACTATTTAGAGTTTGAGCCCGGTCAGAAAATAACCTTTTAGCAAAAAGAAGGATTTTGTTTAGAAGCTATGGTATAATATAAAAAACAAGACGGTTGAGCAGCCATGAGTAGGCTGCTTTCTTCTGTTTATTTAGCATTTTACAAGAAGTGTAAAAATAGAAGATATAAAGACCTGAAAAATAGAGAAAACAGACATATAAATAGAGCATTTTGAAGGGAGCTTTACTTATATGTAGAACACGAGGTGAAGAAATGGCAAAACAAAAGCAAAGAGGGACGAAGGCAAAGGCAAGACGTACGATAAAGCCAACTTTGTATTATGAAATTGTCGGTTTAACTCTTTTTGCACTTTCAATCATTACGATTTTACAGCTAGGCGTTGTAGGGAAATCGTTTGTGTTATTTTTTCGCTTCTTCTTTGGTGAGTGGTACATAATTGGTGTGTTAGGTGTAATAGCTTTATCGGTTTCCTTTGTTATAAAACGCGGATGGCCGAACCTTTTAAATAAACGATTAATTGGATTTTATTTAATTGTATTGGCGATATTAATGTTTAGTCATATTACATTATTTAACCTTCTTACAAAAGATGGAGCAGTGCAAAATACTTCTGTTATTGTGAGTACGAAAGATAACTTCTTTCTTGAAATGAAAAAGGGGCCAGATAGCGTTCATTTAGGTGGTGGTATGTTTGGTGCGCTTATGTTCGCAACATGTTACTTCTTATTTGACGAAGTAGGAGCTTATATCATTGGTATTATTCTAGTTATTCTCGGTATACTTTGTATAACAAATAAGCATATTGGAGAAGTGTTAGCTCCAGTTGGTAGAATTCTTAGAAGTCAGTTTCAAGTGATGCAAGGGGATTATAAAGATTGGAGAGCCAAAAGAACGGCTGAACAAACAGAAAAGAAAAAAACAACAAGAAGCACAAGAAGCAAACGTGCTGCAGAACAAGAAGAAATTATTGAGCCGATGGAAGAAATCTCAATTGATCCTCCGATTATTTCGAATTTCACTGAGAATTATCCTGTAAATGAAGAAGAGGATAAACGAATCGAAGTAGAGCAAGAAGAGTTGATCACTTCACCGTTTATTGAAGAGACTCCGCCAATTGAAGAACCAAAGAAAAAGCGTGGAGAAAAAATTGTTGAATCGTTAGAGAGTGAAGCGCAAGCACCTCCTATGCAATTTTCAAATGTAGAAAATAAAGATTACAAGCTTCCTTCACTTGATATATTAAAATTTCCAAAGAATAAGCAAGTTACAAATGAAAATGCGGAAATTTATGAGAATGCTCGTAAATTAGAACGTACATTTCAAAGTTTTGGAGTGAAAGCGAAAGTAACAAAAGTGCATAGAGGTCCTGCAGTTACAAAATATGAAGTGTATCCTGATATGGGGGTAAAGGTAAGCAAAATTGTCAGTTTAAGTGATGATTTAGCCCTTGCTTTAGCTGCAAAGGACATTCGTATTGAAGCGCCAATTCCCGGGAAATCAGCTGTAGGGATCGAAGTTCCAAACTCAGAGGTTTCGATGGTAACGCTGAGGGAAGTTCTTGACTCTAAGGCTAATAATCATCCGGAAGAGAAGTTGTTAATTGGTCTTGGCCGAGATATTACAGGTGAAGCTGTATTAGCCCGTCTAAATAAAATGCCTCATTTACTCGTAGCTGGTGCGACAGGTAGCGGGAAAAGTGTATGTATTAACGGTATTATTGTTAGTATTTTAATGCGTGCAAAACCACATGAAGTAAAATTAATGATGATTGACCCGAAAATGGTAGAGCTAAATGTATATAACGGTGTGCCTCATTTGTTAACGCCAGTTGTAACTGATCCGAAAAAAGCATCGCAAGCATTGAAAAAAGTTGTGAGTGAAATGGAACGTCGTTATGAATTGTTTGCTCATAGTGGTACACGTAACATTGAAGGATACAACGATTATATAAAAGAGCATAATAGTCAATCAGAAGCGAAACAACCCGAATTACCTTATATTGTAGTAATTGTGGACGAGTTAGCAGATTTAATGATGGTTGCTTCGTCTGATGTAGAGGATGCGATTATGCGTCTAGCGCAAATGGCTCGTGCTGCTGGTATTCATTTAATTATTGCAACGCAACGTCCGTCAGTTGACGTTATTACGGGTGTTATTAAAGCAAATATTCCATCACGTATTGCATTCGCTGTATCTTCTCAAACAGATTCTCGTACAATTCTTGACGGTGGTGGTGCAGAGAAGCTACTAGGTCGTGGAGACATGCTGTTTATACCAATTGGTGCATCGAAACCTGTACGTGTACAAGGCGCATTTCTATCAGATGATGAAGTTGAGAGAGTTGTAGAATATGTTATTGGACAGCAAAAAGCACAATATCAAGAAGATATGATTCCACAAGATGTTCCTGATACGAAGCAGGAAGTAGAAGATGAATTATATGATGAAGCGGTTCAACTTGTAGTGGAAATGCAAACAGCATCTGTTTCTATGTTACAACGTAGGTTTAGAGTAGGTTATACGCGAGCTGCTCGCCTAATTGATGCAATGGAAATGAATGGTGTAGTAGGTCCGTATGAAGGGAGTAAACCGAGGGAAGTACTCATTAATGATGTACAAGAAAAAAGTTCTTAAAAAAAGCCTAATTGTTTTTACAATTAGGCTTTTTTATATAGTGTTTTTGTTATATACTATACTCAGCGATAAAGAAAGGGCTTACATTTAGGGGTGCCCTTTAGAATACGAATACTTTTAGTATGTTTTATGTAAATGTTCGATATTTAATGCAGAAAAATGTTAGATTTTGTTGACACGTATGAGAGCAAGTGGTAAGATTACTTCGAAAAGAATCACTGCCTCATATAATCTTGGAGATAAGGTCCATAAGTTTCTACCTGGCAACCATGAATTGCTAGACTATGAGGGGAAAAGTGTGTAACAAAGGATGTAAAGGATCTTTGTGCCGAACTTTTTCTCGAAATGAGGAATGTTTATGGTGCAAAGTTTTTTTTATGCAATAAAGAGTGAAAATTTTATTTTAAAAAATTATTATTATTTATTCGACAATTACACTTATTTTGGTGTTTAGTCATTTGTACTATGTTGTAAGTTGAAAAAAGAGAAAAGAAGTCTTACATCAGAGGTCGAATAATTGAAATGCGGGGGAGTCTTATGTCAGTAAAATCTGATAGTCGTCACCTATATCTACGGGTGATTGATCACATCAAAGAAAAAATTAAAGATGGCGCTTATAAAGAACGACAAAAGTTACCATCAGAGTTTGATTTAGCGAAAGAACTTGGCGTAAGTAGAGCGACTTTAAGGGAAGCGTTGCGTATTTTAGAAGAAGAAAATGTTGTCATTCGTAGACATGGTGTAGGGACATTTGTAAATGCAAAGCCATTATTTTCTTCTGGAATAGAACAACTTTCTAGTATTACAGATATGATTTCTAGTGTGGGGAAAACACCAGGAACAATCTTTTTATCATCATCTACTACAACTTTAACAGAAGAGGAAAAAGAGAAGTTTAATAGTGAAGATGGTTTTAATGCAGTGATGATTGAACGCGTGCGTACAGCAGATGGGGAACCTGTTGTGTATTGTATCGATAAACTTGCAAAAGAAATATTGCCAGACTTATCGGGTTACAATGAGGAATCATTATTAACGGTGATACATAATAACACGCATAAGCGCATAACATATGCGGTTGCTCACATTGAGCCAATTGGCTATCACCCTAAAATCTCACCAATTTTAGAATGTGAGCCTGAAACAGCACTGCTTGTATTAAAACAAATGCACTATGATCAAAATGATGAGCCAATCTTATATTCTATCAATTACTTTAGAGCTGATAAATTTAGCTTCCACGTATTAAGAAAGCGTATGTAGGTAAATTCCTTTTTAGGGAGGTGACAGCAAGAAGTAAGGAACAGCAGCGTAAGAATAAATAAATATATATCATTTTTGGAGGGGTTTCTAGTATGAAGAAAAAAGCAGGCCTTTTATTATCATTAACTTTAGCAGCAAGTACAGTTTTAGGTGCATGTGGTAACTCGGATAAGGCGAGCAGTGACAAGAAAGACACGAAAGACAATAAAGATTTCAAGGTTGGTCTTGTAACGGATGTTGGGGGCGTTGATGATAAGTCATTTAACCAATCTTCTTGGGAAGGGTTACAAAAGTTTGGTAAAGATAATGGTTTAAAAGAAAAGACAAATTATCGTTACCTTCAGTCTGAAAAAGAAGCTGATTATATTCCGAATTTAAAAAAATTCTCAAAAGATAAATATGATTTAACATTCGGAATTGGTTATAAATTAGAAGGTGCAATTAAAGAAGTAGCAAAAGAATCTTCAAAACAACAATTTGCAATCGTAGATACTGTTGTAGATGCACCGAACGTAACGAGCATTACGTTTAAAGATCATGAAGGATCATTCCTTGTAGGTGCGGTAGCAGCTATGTCAACAAAATCGAATAAAGTAGGATTTGTTGGTGGAATGAAAAGTGATTTAATTAGTAAATTTGAAAATGGATTTAAAGCTGGTGCAAAGGCAGTAAATCCAAACATTGAAATCGTATCTGAATATGCAGAAGCATTCGATAAGCCTGAAAAAGGTACAGTTCTTGCTTCAGCAATGTATGGTCAAGGCGTAGACGTAATTTATCATGCTGCTGGTGGTACAGGTAACGGTGTGTTCACAGAAGCGAAAAACCGTAAGAAAAAAGGTGAAAATGTTTGGGTAATCGGTGTTGACCGTGACCAACATCAAGAAGGTATGCCTGAAAATGTAACATTAACTTCAATGATTAAACGTGTTGATGTAGCAGTAGAAAAAGTAGCTAAAGAAGCAAAAGATGGGAATTTAAAAGGTGGAAAAATTGAAGAGTTTGGCTTAAAAGATGACGGTATTGGTATTTCAAAAACAACTGATAACGTGAAAAAAGTTAACCCTGAAATTTTAACAAAAGTAGAAGAGCTTGAAAAGAAAATTACAGCCGGTGAAATTAAAGTGCCAGCTACAGATAAAGAGTATAAAGAATACGAAGCTTCTCTAAAAAAATAAATAGAGAAATAGCAAAGGTTAGTTCATAGAACTAACCTTTGTATGTATAAAACTTCCGAATTGCTTAATAAGTTAATAGTGTAATAGGGAATGTTCCCTGTTAAAAGGAGGAACACAATGGAATACGTAATTGAGATGAATAACATTACGAAAGTATTCCCAGGCATTGTAGCGAATGATGATATTACGCTGCAAGTAAAGCAGGGTGAGATACATGCTTTACTTGGAGAAAATGGTGCAGGGAAATCCACATTAATGAATGTACTATTTGGTTTGTACCAACCAGAGCAGGGTGAAATTAAAATTAAAGGTAAACCTGTAAAAATCACAAATCCGAATATAGCAAATGACCTTGGTATTGGAATGGTCCATCAACACTTTATGCTTGTTCATAATTTTACAGTTACAGAGAATATTATTCTCGGAAATGAACCGAAGAAAAAAGGGAAAATTGCTGTTGAGGAAGCTGCTAAAGAAATTCAAAAACTGTCTGAACAATACGGTTTATCTGTAGATCCATATGCGAAAATACAGGATATTTCAGTTGGTATGCAGCAGCGTGTTGAGATTTTGAAAACTCTTTACCGCGGTGCAGAAATTTTAATATTTGATGAACCAACAGCTGTGTTAACACCGCAAGAAATTCATGAGCTAATTCAAATTATGAAAAAGCTTGTGCAAGAAGGAAAATCTATTGTTCTTATTACACATAAGTTGAAAGAAATTATGGAAGTTTGCGATCGTTGTACGATTATTCGTAAAGGAAAAGGGATTGGAACGGTTGACGTTGCAAATACGGATGAAAATAAACTTGCAGAATTAATGGTCGGACGTCAAGTGAATTTTAAAACAGAAAAAATAGACGCGAAGCCAAAAGAAGAGGTACTTTCAATTGCAAACCTTGTTGTTCACGATGCACGTCAACTACCTGCTGTAAAAGGCCTTGACTTAACTGTTCGTGCGGGGGAAATTGTTGGGATTGCAGGGATTGATGGAAACGGACAAAGTGAATTAATAGAAGCAATTACTGGTTTACGAAAAGTTGAGTCAGGTTCTATTGCAATTAAAGGAAAAGAAATAACAAATTGGCCTGTTAGAAGAATAACAGAAGAAGGAATTGGTCATATTCCAGAAGATCGTCATAAACACGGACTCGTTCTTGATTTTTCTGTTAGAGATAATATAGTTCTGCAAACGTATTATAAAAATCCATTTTCAAAGAAAGGGATTTTAAATTTCAGCAAAATTACAGAAAAAGCAAAGGCTCTTATTGAACAGTTTGATGTGCGTACACCTAGTGAGCAAACGTTAGCACGCGCTCTATCTGGGGGGAATCAACAAAAAGCAATTATTGCACGTGAAGTAGACCGAAATCCAGATTTATTAATTGCGGCACAGCCAACACGTGGTTTAGATGTAGGAGCAATTGAATTTATTCATAAGAGATTAATAGAGCAAAGGGATAAAGGAAAAGGTGTATTACTTTTATCATTAGAGTTAGATGAAATCTTAAATGTTAGCGATCGAATTGCTGTTATTTATGAAGGGGAAATTGTAGCAATAGTTGATGCGAAAGAAACGAATGAACAACAGCTTGGATTGTTAATGGCTGGAGGAACAAAGAAGGAGCAGGTGGGTACAAATGGCTAAAAAGCTTTTAACAGAACGAACGATAAATATTTTAGTCCCAGTACTATCCGTTATTTTCGGCTTACTTGTAGGAGCGATTGTAATGCTAGTTAGTGGCTATGATCCAATTGTTGGTTATAGTGCACTTTGGACAGGAATGTTCGGCAGCGCAAGTGCGATTGGTGAAACGCTTCGTACAATGATACCGCTTATTCTTGCTGGCTTATCGGTGGCGTTTGCATTTCGTACAGGTTTATTTAATATCGGGGTAGAGGGTCAATTGTTAGTTGGTTGGCTTGCAGCGGTTTGGTTCGGTTATGCAGTCTCACTACCAGCTTTCCTTCATATTCCATTATCTATTTTATTTGCAGCATTGGTGGGCGGAATTTGGGGCTTCATTCCGGGATATTTAAAAGGGAAGTTTCAAGTGAATGAAGTTATTGTAACTATTATGATGAACTATATCGCGTTGTATGTAACGTATGACATCATTAAGCGTTTCTTACATGCGGGTAATGACAAAACGTATGATATTAAAGAGAGTGCGTCACTATCTTCAGACTGGCTTGCTTCTATTACTGATGGTTCACGTCTACACTGGGGAATTATTGTAGCAATTTTAATCGCTATTTTAATGTGGTTCTTATTAGATCGAACAACTTTAGGTTACGAATTAAAGTCAGTAGGATTTAATCAGCATGCTTCTCAATATGCAGGTATGAAAGTTTCTCGTAATGTAGTATTCTCCATGACAATTGCTGGTGCATTTGCGGGGATTGGTGGAGCGATGGAAGGATTAGGGACATTCCAGAGTATGACAGCGATGTCTTCGTTTACAGGAGTAGGATTTGATGGGATTGCCGTAGCATTACTTGGAGGGAATAATCCGTTTGGTATAATCCTTTCAGCTTTATTATTTGGTGGTTTGAAAAGTGCTTCCCCTCAAATGAACTTTGAGGCAGATGTACCGTCAGAGCTTATTAATGTAATTATTGCATGTATCATCTTCTTTGTTGCATGTAGTTATGTGTTAAGATGGGCGCTTACACGCATGAGCAAGGAGGGGAAATAAATGAGCTTTTTAGATATATTAGCCATTCTTGTGACGGGTACGTTATATACATCGGCACCTATCATTTTCACGGCACTAGGTGGTGTATTTAGTGAACGATCGGGTGTTGTAAATATCGGATTAGAAGGACTAATGCTATTTGGTGCATTTATTGGAGTCGTTACAAACTTATTAATGGGTGATACTTGGGGAACGATGACTCCGTGGATTGCGTTACTATTTGCGGCAATTGGTAGTGGATTATTTGCATTACTTCATGCGGTAGCTTCTATTACATTCCGAGCAGATCAAGTTGTAAGTGGTGTAGCCATTAACTTCTTATCTCTTGGTTTAACAGTATTTGCAATTAAGAAGATTTTTGATAAAGGGCAGACTGACTTTATTCAGTATCGTATTGAAAAGATTGATATTCCAGGCCTTTCGGATATTCCGGTTTTAGGGAAAATATTTTTCTCGAACGTACCAATAACGTCATATATTGCCATTATTTTAGCATTCGTTGTTTGGTATGTTATTTATAAAACACCGTTCGGTCTTCGTCTACGTGCTGTTGGTGAACACCCAATGGCAGCGGATACGATGGGGATTAACGTATATAAAATGCGCTATATTGGAGTCTGTATTTCAGGAGTGTTTGCTGGAATTGGTGGAGCGATTTTTGCAATGTCAATTTCTAATAACTTCTCAGGGGCAACTATTACAGGACAAGGTTTCTTAGCTTTAGCTGCTATGATTTTTGGAAAGTGGAATCCACTAGGCGCACTAGGTGCAGCTCTATTCTTTGGTTTTGCGCAATCTTTAAGTGTAACGGGCGGAACAATCCCTGTATTAGACCAAATTCCAAGTGTTTTATTAACGATATTACCATATGTATTCACAATATTAGCGCTTGTCGGTTTTGTAGGTCGTTCTGAAGCTCCTAAAGCATTAGGAACTCCTTATGAAAAAGGAAAACGATAAGTATTTTATAAGTATAAAAAAGCTCGCACATTAGTGTGGGCTTTTTTACATAGAATATATTTAATACGGAATTTTACTATGTTCCTTACATATTAAAGTTTTTAGAAAGAATCATATGTAAGCATAATAAGGGAGAAAAGTTGATTTTTTATTTCTAAAAACTGTATATTGAAGAGGAATATTCCTATATACGTAAAGGAGGGCTATAAATGAAACTAATGGAACAACAACTACATGAGTTAGGTGGTTTGCGCGTACATATTATTCCGACTGATAAATATAAAACGAATACCTTTGTATTTCGTTTTAAAGCGCCTTTAAATGAGGAGACGGTGACAGAGCGTGCCCTATTGCCATACGTATTGCAAAGTGCGACAGAAAAATTACCTTCTGTAATTCGTCTTCGTCAATATTTAGAAGAATTATACGGATCTTCTTTAGCGGTAGATGTAAGTAAAAAAGGGGAAGACCATATTATCTCCATTTATGTAGACATTGCAAATGAAGTTTATTTACATGATGCACCACCGTTATTTGAAAAAGCGCTTTCTATGTTGTCAGATATTGTGTTACATCCAGCAACGGAGGGGAACGGTTTCCTATCTTCTATCGTAGAAAGTGAAAAAAGAGCACTGTTACAGAGAATTGAAGCTACTTATGATGATAAAATGCGTTATGCAAACGAGCGTTTAATTGAAGAAATGTGCAAAGTAGAACCGTATCGTTTAAGTGCAAATGGAAAAAAAGAGAGTGTTATGTCTATTACAAATGAAAGTTTGTATCAGTATTATCAAAAGGTGTTAGCGGAAGATGAAATGGATCTATATATTATTGGTGATATTTCAGAAAACGCCGTTGATCTTGTAAGTAAGTATTTTTCTATTTCAACTCGTCCAGTGAGAGAAAGAAATGTACTCCTTCATAGACGAAACAATGAAGAAAAAGAAGTTGTTGAAAAACAAGAATTAAAACAAAGTAAATTACACATCGGTTATCGTACATTTGTCACATATAAAGATGAAGATTATTTTGCATTGCAATTGTTCAATGGATTGTTTGGTGGCTTTTCTCATTCGAAGTTATTCGTAAATGTGCGTGAAAAAAATAGTTTAGCGTACTATGCAGCATCGCGCTTTGAAAGTCATAAAGGTTTATTATTTGTTATGTCAGGAATCGAAGCGAAAAATTATGAAAAAGCAGTTGAGATTATTAAAGAACAAATGCTTGCGATGCAAAACGGAGAGTTTTCTGAAGAAGAAATACATCAAACAAAAAGTGTCATCCAAAATCAAATATTAGAGGCAATTGATACACCACGTGGCTTTGTAGAAATGCTATATCATGGTATTATTTCAGATCGTACACGTCCAGTTGAAGAATGGCTTACAGGTATAGAAAGTGTGACGAAAGAAGAAATTGTAAAAGTTGCTAAAAATATTGAACTAGATACAATTTACTTTTTACAAGGAACGGAGGGAGAGTAAATGGAGAAAATTGTTTATGAGCAATTAAAAGAAACACTCTATTATGAAAAACTTCCTAATGGATTAGATGTATATGTTTTACCGAAACAAGGATTTAATAAAACATTTGCGACGTTTACGACGAAATATGGTTCTGTAGATAATACATTTGTACCATTAGGGAAAGAAGAAATGATTCGTGTGCCTGATGGAATTGCACATTTTCTTGAGCATAAATTATTTGAAAAAGAAGATCACGATGCTTTCCAATTGTTTAGTAAACAAGGAGCATCGGCAAATGCTTTTACATCCTTTACACGAACAGCTTACCTTTTTTCATGTACTTCAAACGTAGAACAAAATTTAAATACATTGCTAAACTTCGTGCAAGAGCCTTATTTCTCTGAAAAAACGGTTGAAAAAGAGAAGGGGATAATTGGGCAAGAAATTCAAATGTATCAAGATAACCCAGATTGGCGTTTGTACTTCGGGTTAATTGATAGCTTGTTTGTAAAACACCCAATTAAAATTGATATTGCAGGGACAATCGAATCTATTAGTAAAATTACGAAAGATTTATTGTATGAATGTTATGAAACATTTTATCATCCGAGCAATATGTTATTATTTGTTGTGGGTGCAATTGATCCAGAGAAAACAATGGATTTAGTACGTGAAAATCAAGCGAAAAAAGATTATAAAAACCAGCCAGAAATTGTGCGTTCATTTGAAAAAGAACCAAATGAGGTAAATGAAAAGAAAAAAATTATTTCAATGCCTGTGCAAACACCGAAATGTTTAGTTGGTATTAAAGCGACTAATTTAAAGGAAAAGGGGCAAGCGCTTTTAAAACAAGAAATTGCGCTTACGTTACTCTTAGATTATTTATTTGGAAAAAGTTCTGTTCATTACGAAACTTTATATAATGAAGGGCTTATTGATGATTCATTCTCGTATGACTATACAGAAGAAAATAACTTCGGTTTTGCAATGGTTGGCGGTGATACGAAACAACCTGATGAATTGGCAAATCGTTTAAAAGATATTTTATTAAAAACAGATTATGATCAATTAGATGCGGCGGCATTAGAACGAGTGAAGAAAAAGAAAATTGGTGGTTTTTTACGCTCGTTGAATTCACCAGAATATATTGCAAATCAATTTACACGATACGCGTTTAATGAATCTAGCCTGTTTGACGCATTGACTGTATTAGAAGGACTAACCGTTCAAGACTTACAAGAAGTAGCGAAATTATTGTTATCAGAAGACAAAATGAGTATTTGTCAGGTGTTACCGAAAAAATAAAATTAAAAAGATACCCTCATCTTATCATTGAAAAATTGTAAGATGAGGGTATTATTTAGTTATGTGAAAATTGAACTTGTAGAGATAAGAGAGGGACTTTATGAAAAAGTATGCGTTAGTAACTGGAGGGAGCGGAGGAATTGGCTGTGCTATTTCGAAACAATTAATTCAAGATGGATATACAGTTTATGTTCATTACAATAACAATGAAGAAAAGGTATTGGAATTGCAGAAGGCATGGGGAGAAGTTATCCCTGTTCAAGCGAATTTAGCTTCTAGTGATGGAGCAGAGCAATTGTGGGGACAAATTGAACATCCTATTGATGTTATTGTATACGCAGCTGGGAAGAGTATTTTTGGACTAGTAACAGATGTAACAAACGATGAATTGGATTATATGGTAGAACTTCAAGTGAAGAACGTATATAAATTACTTTCTATGGCACTTCCGCCTATGATCGGGAGAAGAAGTGGTAATATTGTAATTGTTTCATCTATATGGGGACAAATAGGGGCTTCTTGTGAAGTGCTTTATTCAATGGTAAAAGGGGCACAAAATTCATATGTGAAAGCTTTAGCGAAAGAAGTTTCTTTAAGTGGATTACGTGTGAATGCAGTAGCACCAGGAGCAATTGAAACGGAAATGTTAAGTGTTTTTTCTGAAGAAGATAAAATGGGAATTGCTGAAGATATACCATTAGGTAGAATAGGATTACCAGAAGAAGTAGCGAAAACAGTTTCATTCCTCGTATCACCAGGAGCGTCTTACATAACTGGACAAATTATCGGAGTGAATGGCGGTTGGCACTGCTAAAAAATTCTTACATAAAAAATGAATAGTTGCACAAATTAAGGATGATTTTATTACTCAATAGTGAGGTGCTTAATTATGTCAGTATTAGATAATTTTGATCAGTGGAAGAGCTTTTTAGGAGAACGTTTAGAGCAAGCGCAAGACAAAGGTTTAGATGGCGGTGCGGTATCAGATATGGCGTTTCGTGTTGGCGACTATCTTGCTAATGAAGTAGAAGGACGCAATGACCAAGAGAAATTATTAGCTGAGCTTTGGAAAGTTGCTGATGAACAGGAGCAACATACAATTGCAAATTTAATGGTTAAGTTCGTACAACATAAGTAAAAGTAGAGAGGAGATTCTCCTCTCTACTTTTTTTGTATAATAATTACACAGGGTAGATTATACATTTAGCTTCCCTATTAAGGTGAAATCATATAATATAGTACGTAGGTGTAAAGTAAGCAAGGGGAGTGATCTTGGATGATTGAATGGTATTTTGAATATGAAATACATAAAAACCGACCTGGCTTGCTTGGTGACGTTTCTTCGTTAATCGGTATGCTCGGCATTAATATTGTCACAATTAATGGTGTAGATAATGCACGACGTGGGTTACTTCTTATGTGTGATAATCAAGAGCAAATCTCTAGACTTGAATCAATTTTAAATACGATGGATAACATAACGGTAACGAAATATCGTCCGCCCAAGCTAAGAGATAAGCTAGCGGTTAGGCATGGTAGGTACATACAACGAGATGCAGATGATAAGAAAACATTTCGATTTGTGCGTGATGAATTAGGCTTACTTGTAGACTTTATGGCAGAAATTATGAAAAAAGAAGGCCATAAACTAATTGGGATACGCGGAATGCCTCGTGTCGGAAAAACAGAATCCATTGTTGCTGCAAGTGTTTGTGCAAATAAAAGGTGGTTATTTGTATCATCTACTCTTATTAAGCAAACTGTTCGTAGTCAATTAATTGAAGATGAGTATAGCGATGACAATATTTTCATCCTAGATGGAATTGTGTCAACGAAGCGTGCTAACGAAAGACATTGGCAGCTCGTTCGTGAAATTATGAGATTGCCTGCAACGAAAGTTGTGGAACATCCTGATGTATTTGTGAGTCAGTCAGAATACACATTGGATGATTTTGATTATATTATCGAGTTGCGTAACGATTATGATGAAGAAATTCAATATAATTTAGTAGATGAAATTGAGCAAGGTACGCAAAATAATTTCTCTATGTTTGACTTTTAAAGAAATATTGAGGTGTTAGTAGTGACGGAATTGGGACAAAAGCTGAAAGAAGCAAGAGAAGCGAAAGGCTTGTCTATTGATCAGCTGCATGAGATTACAAAAATTCAAAAACGCCATTTAGTGGCAATTGAAGAAGGCAATTATGATGTATTGCCAGGAGCTTTTTATGCACGTGCATTCATTAAACAATACGCAGATGCGGTTGGATTAAATGGAGAGGAACTGCTCGTAGAACATCAGAGTACGATACCACAATCTGAAAAGCGTGAAGTTCCACAAGTATCAACGGGACAAAAAACACAAGAAACAATGCAAAAATCTTCATCATGGCCAATTGCAGATCACATGCCGAAAATCTTAGTTGCGCTGTTAGTAATCGCAGTTGGAGTGGTAATCTGGTTTGTGTTTCAAGCGTTAACTGGAAAAGATGATGAAAAAGTTCCGAGCGCTCAAAGTGAGAAAATTGAAGTTCAAAAAGCGAAAGATTCTCCGTTAGATACGAAGAAAGATGAAGTGAAAGCGGAAGAGCCAAAAAAAGAGGAACCAAAAAAAGAGGAACCAAAGAAAGAAGAACCAAAGAAAGAGGAGCAACCAGCACAACCAACTGGACAGCAAGAAGTGAAAGTAGTTGGAACAACTGGAAAGGTATCTACTTTGGAAATTCATAATAATAAAACATTAGAACTGGAATTATCGGGTAAAGGTGCGAGTTATGTAGATGTTAAAGATGAAGCTGGGAATGTGATTCTAAACGCTACAGTACAAGAGGGCCAAATAGAAAAACGTGATGTATCAACATTAAAAGAAGTGCGACTTAATATTGGAAATGCAACGAATGTTGAAGTTAAACTGAATGGCCAAGTGGTCGCTTATCCATTGGATCCAGAAAAAGAACTTCACCAAAGATTGGTGATAAAAAACCAAGGGATAGAGCAACCTGCACAATAACAGTCATCGCTTCGATGACTTTTTTTCGATGAACAAATGTTTTTGATATGATGGAGGAATAGCTGTGAATTTACCAAATAAAATTACAATATCTAGAATCTTCTTAATTCCAATTTTTATGGTAATTATGTTAGCACCCTTTGATTGGGGTTCATACAAAATTGGTGATGTTGATTTACCGATTCAACATTTAGTGGGGGCACTTATCTTTATCATTGCTTCAGCTACAGATTGGATTGATGGACATTACGCAAGAAAATATAATCTTGTAACGAATTTAGGGAAGTTTCTTGACCCGTTAGCTGATAAATTACTTGTTTCGGCAGCACTTATTACATTGGTAGAGATGCAATATGTACCGGCTTGGATTGTTATTGTAATTATCAGTCGTGAGTTTGCGGTAACTGGTTTACGTCTTGTACTTGCTGGAACAGGGGAAGTAGTTGCAGCAAACCAGCTAGGAAAAATTAAGACATGGACACAAATTATTGCGATTGCAGCATATTTATTACACGATGTACCTTTAAATTTAATCCATATTCCAGTTGCGGATATCTTCATATGGATTGCATTAATCTTTACTGTTATTTCAGGATGGGATTATTTCTGGAAAAATAGAGCTGCTTTTGTAAACTCAAAATAGAAGTTTATGGGGGAATTGGGATGAATGCTGAGATTATTGCGGTTGGAACTGAATTATTACTTGGACAAATTGCAAATACAAATGCCCAGTTTTTATCTGAAAAGTTAGCTTCAATCGGAATTAACGTGTACTATCATACTGTTGTTGGTGATAATAATAAGCGATTGCAAAAGGCGATTGAAGCTGCGGAAGAACGTGCTGATATACTTATTTTCACAGGTGGATTAGGACCGACAAAAGATGATTTAACGAAAGAAACGATAGCTACTAGTTTAGATGAAGAGCTTGTGTATGATGAAAAGGCATTAGCCTTAATAAGTAATTACTTTAAGCGTACAGGCCGTGAATTTACGGAGAATAATAAAAAGCAAGCGCTCGTTTTAAATGGAGCAACAGTATTTGCAAATGACCACGGTATGGCGCCGGGTATGGGGGTAAATAAGAACGGAAAAGTTTATATTTTATTACCAGGGCCGCCAAAAGAGATGAAACCAATGTATGTAAGTTACGTAGAGCCTTTTTTACGTAATTTTACAACAGGAGAAAACATTTATTCTCGTGTGCTTCGTTTCTTCGGTATTGGGGAGTCCCAATTAGAGGTGAAAGTTCAAGATTTAATTGATGGACAAACAAACCCAACAATTGCCCCATTAGCAAATGATGGAGAAGTGACATTACGTTTAACCGCTAAGCATCAAAATGTTAGCGAAGCGGAGAAACTAATTCAATATGTGGAAGATTTGATTTTAGAAAGAGTAGGAGAATTTTTCTACGGATATGACCAAGAATTTTTGCATTATAAGGCAATCGAGTTATTGAAGAGAAAAGGGTTAACTTTAGCGTGTGCAGAAAGTTTAACAGGTGGTCTTTTTGGAAATCAAGTAACTGAAAACGCTGGTGTTTCTTCTGTGTTTAAAGGCGGTGTCATTTGTTATCATAATGATGTGAAGCAACATGTTTTACGTGTGCCTGAAGAAGTGTTGCATACTGATGGTGCAGTTAGTAAAGAATGTGCTCGTTATCTTGCTGAAAATGTTAAGGATGTACTAAAAGCGGATATCGGAATTAGTTTCACTGGTGTAGCAGGGCCAGATGCTTCAGAACAGAAAGAACCAGGAACAGTATTTGTTGGGCTTTCTATTAAGGATGAACCAACTGTAGTCTTTCCTCTTAATTTAAGCGGAAGTCGTCAACAAATTAGAGAACGAACAGCAAAATATGGATTTTATCATTTATATAAAAAGCTAGAAGAGATATAAGTTTCTTCTAGTTTTTTTACGGTTAAATTTAGATATTATTTGATAGAAAATAAAAAAATCGAATAAATGTTCGATTTTTGTTGGCAAATTGAATTGAAAATAGGTATAATAAGATTAGCAATTCAGTTAAGGAGGAATTTTGAATGAGTGATCGTCAAGCAGCGTTAGATATGGCGTTAAAACAAATAGAGAAGCAATTCGGTAAAGGTTCAATTATGAAATTAGGAGAACAAGCGGAGCGTAGAGTTTCTACAGTTTCTAGTGGTTCTTTAGCACTTGATGTGGCACTAGGGGTAGGCGGATATCCACGTGGCCGTATTATCGAAATTTACGGACCTGAAAGTTCAGGTAAAACGACAGTTTCATTACATGCAATTGCAGAAGTACAACGTCAAGGTGGACAAGCAGCATTCATCGATGCGGAGCACGCAATGGATCCTGTATATGCACAAAAATTAGGCGTTAACATAGATGAATTACTATTATCACAGCCTGATACAGGGGAGCAAGGATTAGAAATCGCGGAAGCACTTGTACGAAGTGGTGCGGTTGACATTATCGTAATTGACTCTGTAGCAGCTCTTGTACCGAAAGCAGAGATTGAAGGCGACATGGGTGACTCACACGTAGGTTTACAAGCACGTTTAATGTCACAAGCACTTCGTAAGCTTTCAGGAGCAATCAACAAATCAAAAACAATTGCAATCTTTATTAACCAAATTCGTGAAAAAGTTGGGGTTATGTTCGGAAACCCAGAAACAACTCCAGGTGGTCGTGCGTTGAAATTCTATTCAACTGTCCGTCTTGAAGTGCGTCGTGCGGAGCAATTAAAGCAAGGTAACGACATCGTTGGTAATAAAACAAAAGTAAAAGTAGTGAAAAATAAAGTAGCACCACCATTCCGTGTTGCTGAAGTTGATATTATGTACGGAGAAGGTATTTCAAGAGAAGGTGAAATCTTGGATATGGCTTCTGAGCTTGATATCGTTCAAAAGAGCGGTGCTTGGTATTCTTATAATGAAGAACGCCTAGGACAAGGTCGTGAAAATTCGAAGCAGTTCTTAAAAGAAAATACAGATTTAAGAGAAGAAATTGCCTTCTTTATTCGTGAGCATCACGGAATTAGTGAAGATTCTGGTGCTGAGGGCGCAGAAGATTCAACTCTTCTTGATTAAAAAAATAAAAGACACGGCCTCGTGTCTTTTATTTTTTTATCTACTATTAAGGAGCATAATATTATAGATAAAAAATATTTTTTTACTTCAAATGCGTTGTGTAAAGAGGGATATTTAAATATTTTAAGTAAAAGAAATGGGAATTACTAAGGTTTTCCAGTATAGTAGGCTCCTTACTTTTAAAATTTAGGTCACATTCAAGGCTGAAGGCAAAGAAAGTAAAAGTAGACAACGCTTGACAATGAAAATTACGATAGATACAATGAGAATGTATATTTTTTCTTATATACAATATACTCTTCTCAAGAAGAGAAGTAATATTCGGAGTAAGGTTTAAATCTTACCGAAATAATAATATGACATTTTAATTGTGAAATGAAGAAAGTCCCTTAAAAAAGCGGGACGACGGTCTTTGCTGTATGTTGTAATTCAATGTACATGCCGACAGTCTTTTTTCATTCATAGCAAGGGGAGGTGAAATCATGACGAGTACAGTTTGGATACTCATCTCCATTTTGCTTGCAACAGTCGGTGCAGTTGTTGGCTTTTTTGTTCGAAAGTCTATTGCTGAAGCGAAGATTAATGGTGCGGCTAATGAAGCGAGACGTATTTTAGACGAAGCGAATCGTGATGCTGAAGCACTTAAGAAAGAAGCGCTTTTAGAAGCAAAGGATGAAATTCATACACTTCGTACAGAAGCTGAATTAGAAATTCGTGACCGTAGAAGCGAATTACAAAAACAAGAAAATCGTTTAATGCAAAAAGAAGAGAACCTTGATCGTAAAGACGAAACGCTCGATAAACGCGAGCAACAGTTAGAGAAGAAAGAGGAATCTCTTGTAGCGAGACAACAACAGATTGAAGAGTTGGAAAGCAAAGTGGGAGAGTTAGTTCAAAAGCAACAAACAGAATTAGAGCGCATTTCCAATCTGACACGCGAACAAGCGAAAGCAATTATTCTTGGTAAAGTAGAAAGTGAAGTTTCTCATGAAATCGCTGTTATGGTAAAAGAAAGTGAAGTTCGCGCGAAAGAAGAAGCGGATAAGAAAGCAAAAGAGATTTTATCTCTTGCAATGCAAAGATGTGCAGCTGATCATGTTGCTGAAACAACCGTTTCGGTTGTAAATCTTCCAAATGACGAAATGAAGGGACGTATTATCGGGCGTGAAGGTCGTAATATTCGTACGTTAGAAACGTTAACGGGTATTGACTTAATTATCGATGATACACCAGAGGCGGTAATCCTTTCTGGATTCGACCCAATTCGTCGTGAAACAGCTCGTATCGCTCTTGATAAACTAGTACAGGACGGACGTATTCACCCAGCGCGTATTGAAGAGATGGTCGAAAAATCAAGACGTGAAGTGGACGAGTATATTCGCGAAGTCGGAGAGCAAACAACGTTTGAAGTGGGTGTTCACGGATTACATCCAGATTTAATTAAAATTTTAGGTCGTTTAAAATACCGTACAAGTTATGGTCAAAACGTCTTAAAACACTCTATGGAAGTTGCATATTTAACTGGACTTATGGCGGCAGAGCTTGGCGAGGATGAAAAACTAGCAAGACGTGCAGGTCTATTACATGATATCGGAAAAGCGATTGACCATGAAGTAGAAGGAAGCCACGTTGAAATTGGTGTTGAACTTGCAACGAAATATAAAGAGCATCCTGTAGTTATAAACAGTATCGCATCTCACCATGGTGACACAGAACCAACTTCTATCATTGCAGTTTTAGTTGCAGCAGCAGATGCTTTATCAGCTGCAAGACCGGGAGCTCGTAGTGAAACACTTGAAAACTATATTCGTCGTCTTGAAAAGTTAGAAGAGATTTCAGAGTCTTATGAAGGCGTTGAAAAGTCATTTGCAATTCAAGCAGGACGTGAAGTTCGTATTTTGGTAAAACCAGATACAATCGATGACTTAGAAGCTCATCGCTTAGCTCGTGATATCCGAAAACGTATTGAAAATGAACTGGATTACCCAGGACATATTAAAGTAACTGTTATTCGTGAAACACGTGCAGTGGAATACGCAAAATAAAGTGGTGAAACACCACTTTATTTTTTTGTGTTGGAATTGGATAAAATAAAGACAGTTAGTTATATAGTATAAAAGTGAAACAAACTTATAATAAACATATTATAAGGAATTTACTTGATGCTATAGCAATAAAAAATGCAGTACATAGAAAGGGTAAGACATATGAGAATATTATTTGTTGGGGATGTAGTAGGATCTCCTGGTAGAGGTATGATTCAACAATACGTACCGGCATTAAAGAAAAAATATACACCTACAGTAACAATCATTAATGGAGAAAACGCAGCAGGTGGCCGTGGGATTACAGAAAAAATATATCGAAACTTTTTAGAATGTGGGGCGCAAGCAGTTACACTTGGAAACCACGCTTGGGATAATCGTGAAGTATTTGAATTCATCGATGATGCAAAATATCTTGCAAGACCAGCTAACTTCCCAGAAGGAACTCCAGGAAAAGGACTTATCTTTGTGAACTGTAATGGAACAGAAGTTGCAGTTATTAACTTACAAGGACGTACTTTCCTTCCTCCGATTGATTGTCCATTCCGTAAAGTGGATGAATTAATTAATATTGCGAAAAAACGTACGAATATTATCTTTGTTGATTTCCATGCAGAGACTACAAGTGAAAAACAAGCGCTAGGTTGGTATGTAGATGGGCGTGCTACAGCAGTAGTAGGTACGCATACGCATGTCCCTACAGCAGATAACCGTATTTTACCAAGCGGAACAGCATACATTACAGATGTTGGGATGACAGGGCCATATGACGGAATATTAGGTATGGACAGAGAAGCAGTATTGAAGAAGTTTTTAACAAACTTACCAGTACGATTTGAAGTAACAAATGGTAGAACGCAATTAAGTGCAGTGTTAATTGATGTGGATCCAAATACAGGAAAAGCAAAGAAAATTGAACGTATTTTAATTAATGACGATCAACCATTTTTTGAGTAAATTCTCGTTAAATTTTAGATAAGTTATTATATTTTAATTTTTTAGAAAAATTACGAAAATTTAGCAGGAATACGCGCCATTCCTCGTGAATATAAGTTAAAGTGAAATAATTGCTAATACTTTTTAAAGAAACGAGGAGGAAACGCGGAATGGAAATATTAAAAGTTAAAGCAACGTCGGTCCCTAATTCTGTAGCTGGTGCACTTGCAGGTGTTATTCGCGAACGCGGAACAGCAGAAATTCAAGCTATTGGTGCAGGTGCATTGAACCAAGCGGTAAAGGCAGTAGCAATTGCAAGAGGATTTGTAGCGCCTAGTGGTTTGGACCTGATTTGTATCCCAGCGTTTACAGATATTATGATTGATGGCGAAGAGCGTACAGCAATAAAATTAATTGTAGAACCTCGTTAAGTTTTAAACAACCTGTTTGCAGTATGCAAACAGGTTGTTTTTATAATGGAGGAATGAAAATGAAAATTTTTGATGCTCATTGTGACGTGCTTCTTCAGTTATGGAGTGCACAAGGGAAAAGGAATTTTAACGATGATTCACAATTACATATTACATTTGAACAGTTAAAGAGAAGAAAAGGAAGTATACAATGTTTTGCTATATATGTACCAGAAACAGTGGCATATGAAAACCGATTTGAAGCAGCATTACAAATGGTAGATATTTTTTATAATGAAATTTTATCCCTACCAGGTGTAAAGTTTATTCAGACAAAAGATGATATTAACATGTTAAAACAGGACGAGGTTGGAGCGATATTAACACTAGAAGGATGCGAAGCAATTGGAAAAGAAGCAATGAAATTACGGTTGTTGTATCGCCTGGGAGTACGTTCTTTTGGACTAACATGGAATTATGCCAATCTCTTAGCTGATGGTGCGCTAGAGACACGTGGGGCGGGTTTAACGAATTTTGGTAAACAGGTTGTACAAGAACTGAATGCGCTACATGTATGGACTGATGTGTCTCATCTGAATGAAAGAAGTTTTTGGGATGTTATAGAGATTGCAAAAAATCCTATTGCTTCCCACTCAAATTGTATGAAACTTTGCGAGCACCCACGTAATTTAAACGATGAACAACTTAAAGCTCTTATAAAGAAAAATGGCATGATCGGTGTCACTTTTGTACCGCAGTTTCTAACGAATGAAAATGAAGCAAATATAACAGATATAGTAAGACATATCGAATATATTTGTTCATTAGGTGGAGAGTACAATATAGGATTTGGTTCAGATTTTGATGGGATTTTAGAAACAGTTGTAAATGTATCAGTTTATCGAGATTATGAAAATGTAATGAATGAGCTTTGTAAACACTATGCTGCATCTACTGTAGAACGATTTTTATATGATAATTTTGTAGAACATATGAGTTTTTAAGTTTTGGTTTAAAATTCAGAAAAATTAAAATTAATTCATTTGATTTTATTGCTTTTTTTAAGACCTAATACTAGAATGAAAAACAAAATAGCTTTATACTAAAGATTCAGGGAAATCAGAAGAGGCATAATTTGCGTCCGTTGTAGTTTATTTGCATAAAAAATGCTAAACTATTACTGTAAAAAAATACACTACAATGAATGCAGCCAAAAGGGGTGTAGGAGATGATTAGTCAACTTTCATGGAAAGTTGGAGGCCAACAAGGTGAAGGAATTGAAAGTACAGGAGAAATCTTCTGTATTGCATTAAACCGATTAGGATATTACCTATACGGTTACCGCCACTTCTCATCACGTATAAAAGGCGGCCATACAAATAATAAAATTCGTGTAAGTACAACAGAAGTACGAGCGATCTCAGATGATTTAGATATTTTAATTGCTTTTGACCAAGAAACAATTGATTTTAATTTCCACGAACTACGTCCAGGTGGAATTGTAGTTGCGGATGCGAAATTTAATCCAACAATACCTGACAATACAGATGTAAATCTATATGTGATACCGTTTACAGATATTGCTTCAGAATTAGGCACATCATTAATGAAAAACATGGTTGCTGTTGGAGCATCAAGTGCAGTATTAGGATTAGATGAAACAGCTTATTTAGATGTTGTTGAAGAAATCTTTGGTCGTAAAGGAGAGCAAGTCGTTCAAAAGAATATGGACGCAATTAAACGCGGCTCTCAATATATGAAAGAATTACTAGGTGAGAAAGTAAACATGATGCAGCTTGAAAAAGCTGATGGTAAAAAACGCATGTTTATGATTGGAAACGATGCAATCGCATTTGGTGCGGTAGCTGGTGGTGCTCGTTTTATGTCAGCATACCCAATCACACCTGCATCAGAAATTATGGAATACTTAATTAAAAAATTACCGAAAGTCGGCGGAACAGTAATCCAAACTGAGGATGAAATCGCAGCTTGTACAATGGCAATCGGTGCAAACTATGCTGGTGTTCGTACATTAACGGCATCTGCTGGTCCAGGTCTTTCATTAATGATGGAAGCAATCGGTTTAGCAGGTATTACAGAAACTCCATTAGTAATTGTTGATACACAACGTGGCGGCCCAAGTACAGGATTACCAACTAAGCAAGAACAGTCTGACTTAATGGCGATGATTTACGGTACGCATGGTGAAATTCCAAAAATCGTAATGGCGCCAAGTACAGTTGAAGAAGCTTTCTATGACATTGTAGAAGCATTTAACTTATCTGAAGAATATCAAGTTCCTGTTATTTTCTTAACAGATTTACAGCTTTCTTTAGGAAAACAAACAGTAGAACCACTTAAATTAGATAAAGTGGAAATTCGTCGTGGTAAGCTTGATTTAGAAGTAGAATTACCAGAACGTGAAAATAAAGCATACTTCAAGCGTTATGAAGTAACAGAAGACGGCGTTTCACCACGTGTTTTACCTGGTATGAAAAATGGTGTTCACCATGTTACAGGTGTAGAACATGATGAAACTGGAAAACCATCCGAATCAGCAATAAACCGTAAAGATCAAATGGACAAACGTTTCCGTAAAATGGAGAACTTGAAGTTTAATACCCCTGTTTATAAAAATGTTAAGCATGAAGAAGCAGACGTATTGCTTGTTGGATTTAACTCAACTCGTGGTGCGATCGAAGAGGCAATGACGCGTTTAGAACAAGAGGGTATGAAAGTAAACCATGCTCATGTGCGTTTAATTCACCCGTTCCCAACAGCTGAAATCGATCCACTTGTGAAAAAGGCGAAGCGTGTTGTAGTAGTAGAAAACAATGCAACAGGTCAGCTTGCTAACATTATGAAAATGAATCTTGGTAATGGTGAGAAAATTTCTAGTCTTTTAAAATATGATGGAAACCCATTCTTGCCGAAAGAGATTTACAACGAATGCAAAAAAGGGGTTGTATTAAATGGCAACATTTAAGGACTTTCGTAACAGTGTAAAGCCAAACTGGTGCCCAGGTTGCGGAGACTTCTCAGTGCAAGCTGCAATTCAACGTGCGGCAGCTAACGTTGGCCTAAATCCAGATGAACTTGCTGTTATTTCTGGTATCGGCTGTTCAGGCCGTATTTCAGGTTATATTAATTCATATGGTGTGCATAGTATTCATGGTCGTGCCCTTCCAATTGCGCAAGGTGTGAAAATGGCAAATCGTGATTTAACAGTTATCGCTTCAGGTGGTGACGGTGATGGGTTTGCGATTGGTATGGGTCATACAATCCATTCTATTCGTCGTAATATCGACATTACGTACATCGTAATGGATAACCAAATTTACGGATTAACAAAAGGGCAAACTTCACCACGTAGTGAAGCTGGATTTAAAACGAAAAGCACACCACAAGGTTCAATTGAACCATCACTAAATGTAATGGAAATGGCCTTAACAGCTGGTGCGACATTTGTGGCGCAAAGCTTTTCGAGTGATTTAAAAGAATTAACACAAATTATTGAAGCTGGTATTAACCATAAAGGATTTTCATTAATTAACGTATTTAGCCCATGTGTTACTTACAATAAAGTAAATACTTACGATTGGTTTAAAGAGAATTTAACGAAACTAAGCACAGTAGAGGGATATGATCCATCTAATCGCATGATGGCTATGCAAACTTTAATGGAAAATAACGGTTTAGTAACAGGGTTAATTTATCAAAATACTAAGCAACCATCATATCAAGAACTTGTTAAAGGCTATAGTGAAGAGCCTTTAGTGAAATCTGATTTAAATATGGATCAGAAAATGTTTGATGAGCTTGTTGCTGAATTTATGTAATGTAAGAAGAGGAGGTTGCCGATTTGGTAACCTTTTTTTATGTACAAAAATATAGGGTAGCCTTATTTACTTAGAAAATTCAGAATGATAAAATAATATATAAATCGTTGTATAAAAATGGCAAGTTCATTGCTTATGAAATGTAAGATAATAAAGGGCCTCTTTATTGTTAAAATTGGCGAAATACATCATACTATGGTAATGTTTATAGGGATAAAGCAATATGCTTTTTGGTAGGACAACAAGAAATGATAAAAAGGGAATGTCTATTTGCGTGGGGAAGACTTCATTCTTATGAATGATTAGATTGATTACTCAAGTTTCAAAGGACAAGTTATCTCTCAAGCTATCTAACCATTTTTGAGGTGAGTCTAGGCGCATTAAAATGGACTATAGAGTATGTATAGTTAAGGGTGAAAGGAGATTACCGATGAACGAGCAACAACGATTAGCAAGTCAACAAGCAAATTCCTCTACGAAAAAAGAAGAGAAAGATTATAGTAAATACTTTGAAAATGTATATCAACCACCTTCCTTAAAGGATGCGAAAAAGCGTGGGAAAGAAGAAGTTAAAATTGAACGGGATTTTGGCTTACCTGAAGAGTTTCGCAATTTTGGTACAGGAAGAAAGTTCTATATTCGTACATATGGTTGTCAAATGAATGAGCATGATACGGAAGTAATGGCAGGTATTTTCACCGCACTTGGATATGAACCAACTTTTTCAACTGAGGATGCAGATGTAGTTTTATTAAACACTTGTGCAATTCGTGAAAATGCTGAAAATAAGGTGTTTGGTGAGCTAGGCCATTTAAAGTCACTCAAACGAAGAAATCCAGACCTTTTAATTGGTGTATGTGGTTGTATGTCTCAAGAGGAATCTGTTGTAAATAAAATTATGCAAAAAAATCAGCATGTAGATATGGTATTTGGAACGCATAATATTCATAGATTACCGTACATTCTAAAAGATGCGATGTTCTCGAAAGAGACGGTAGTTGAAGTATGGTCAAAAGAAGGTGACGTAATTGAAAACCTTCCGAAAGTACGTCGTGGTGATATTAAAGCTTGGGTAAATATTATGTATGGCTGTGATAAATTCTGTACGTATTGTATTGTACCGTATACACGCGGAAAAGAGCGAAGTAGACGTCCAGAAGATATTATCCAAGAGATTCGTCATTTAGCTGCAAATGGTTATAAAGAAATTACTTTACTTGGTCAAAACGTAAATGCATATGGTAAAGACTTTGAAGATATAGAATACGGTCTTGGCGATTTAATGGACGAACTTCGTAAAGTTGATATTGCCCGTATTCGTTTTACAACGAGCCATCCACGTGATTTCGATGATCACTTAATTGAAGTGCTTGGAAAAGGTGGCAACCTAGTAGAACATATCCATTTACCAGTTCAATCTGGAAGTACGGATATGTTGAAAATTATGGCACGTAAATATTCGCGTGAGCATTATTTAGAACTTGTAAGAAAAATTAAAGAAGCAATTCCAGATGCAGTATTAACAACAGATATTATCGTTGGTTTTCCAAATGAAACAGATGAGCAATTTGAAGAAACGATGTCGTTATATCGTGAAGTAGGGTTTGATACTGCCTTTACATTCATTTACTCTCCTCGCGAAGGTACACCAGCTGCAAAAATGAAAGATAATGTACCGATGGAAGTAAAGAAAGAACGTCTTCAACGCTTAAATACACTAGTAAATACGTTGGCAATTGAAAAGAATAGTCGTTACAAAGGTCAAATTGTAGAAGTGTTAGTTGATGGGGAAAGTAAAAATAATCCGGAAGTACTTGCAGGTTATACTCGTACGAATAAACTTGTAAACTTCGTCGCTTCAAAATCTTTAATTGGTCAGCTTGTGAAAGTAAAAATAACGGAAGCAAAAACTTGGTCTCTTAACGGGGAATTAGTTGAAGAGCCGATTGAGGTGAAATAATAGATGAAAGTATATTCGAAAGATGACATTGTTGAACAAGCGAAAGAATTAGCAAAAATGATTTCTGAAACAGAAGAAGTTGATTTTTTTAAGAAAGCAGAGGCGCAAATTCATAAAAATGAAAATGTAAAGCGCGCAATCGATGAAATTAAAGCACTGCAAAAACAAGCAGTAAACTTGCAACATTACGGGAAATGGGAAGCTTTAAAAAAGGTAGAAGCTGAAATTGATGCATTGCAAGATAAGTTAGACAGTATTCCAGTCGTACAACAATTTAAATCTTCACAAACATACGTAAATGACTTATTACAGTTAGTTGCTAGTACAATTTCTAACAACGTAACAGATGAAATATTAATTTCAACTGGTGGTGATGTACTAAAGGGTGAAACTGGCGCAGCGGTAGAAAGTAAAAAAGGAAATTGTGGTTGTTAAAGAGATGTCATATTGACATCTCTTTTTTTGTGGATTAAACGTAAGGTCTTCTCAAAAAAAGAATGACACATTCCGCTATTGTCACGCATATGATTAAGTGAATAGTGATTGAGGAGGGTTACGAATGTCCGAATTTAGAGAGATTATTACAAAAGCAGTGGTTGGAAAAGGACGTAAGTATACAAAGTCAACGCATACATGTGAATCGAATAATGAGCCAACAAGTATTTTAGGGTGCTGGGTAATTAACCACTCGTACGAAGCAAGAAAGAATGGAAAACATGTGGAAATTGAAGGTTTCTATGATGTGAACACTTGGTATTCATTTGATGGAAATACAAAGACTGAAGTTGTAACAGAACGTGTGAACTACACGGACGAAGTAAGTATTGGTTATCGTGATAAAAACTTTTCTGGTGACGATTTAGAAATTATTGCTCGTGTTATTCAGCCGCCAAATTGTTTAGAAGCACTTGTATCACCAAATGGTAATAAAATTGTTGTAACTGTAGAACGTGAATTTGTAACAGAAGTAGTTGGAGAAACGAAAATTTGTGTAAGTGTAAATCCTGAAGGCTGCGTAGAATCAGATGATGATTTCCAAATTGCTGATGATGAATTTGAAGAATTAGATCCGAACTTTATCGTTGATGCAGAAGAAGAGTAATAGAAAGCTAGGGAGAAGTTCTTCCTAGCTTTTTACTTTACATAAGTGGCGCTGAATGAACATGATTCTTTATGAAATATGTTATAATGAAGAAAGACTCCTGAAATAGGAGATAAGAGTGTCCGTGAAATGCGACATATATGAAAATAGATTATCATGTAAGAATTATGGAGGAAAAGTATGACTCAATATACGCCTATGATACAGCAATATTTAAAGGTTAAGGCAGATTATCAAGATGCCTTTTTATTTTTTCGCTTAGGCGATTTTTATGAAATGTTCTTTGAGGATGCTGTTAAAGCAGCCCATGAACTTGAAATTACATTAACGAGCCGAGATGGCGGTAGTAGTGAACGTATACCAATGTGCGGTGTACCATATCATGCGGCTAAAAACTATATTGAACAACTTGTTGAAAAAGGATATAAAGTAGCTGTTTGTGAGCAAGTAGAAGATCCGAAAACAGCTAAAGGTGTAGTACGTCGTGAAGTAGTACAATTAATTACGCCAGGAACGATGATGGAAGGGCGTACAATTGATGAGAAAGAAAACAACTTCTTAGCCGCATTAACACATTTTGAAGATGGATCATATGCATTAGCTTGTAACGACTTAACGACTGGACAAAATACAGTAACGTTACTGACTGGTTCAGTAGAAGATATTTTATTAGAAGTGTATGCAACTGGTTCGAAAGAAATTGTTGTTGATTCTTCATTTTCTAAAGATGAACTAAACAAGTTAACTGAAACATTGAAAATGACGATTTCGTATGAAGATGCAACGGCAATTCCGGAAGGATTAGAACATCTTGTGAAAAATGTTTCACAAGCAAAATTAATTAAAGCAGTTGGACGTTTATTTAACTATGTAATAAGAACGCAAAAACGTTCTTTAGATCATTTGCAACCAGTAGAAATTTATTATACGAATCAATTTATGAAAATTGATGTACATTCAAAGCGAAATTTAGAACTGACAGAAACACTTCGGACGAAAGAAAAAACAGGATCACTATTATGGTTATTGGACAAGACGAAAACAGCTATGGGTGGTCGTATGTTAAAACAGTGGATGGAACGTCCACTTATACAGAAAGAAAGAATTGAAGAGCGTTTAGAAATGGTTGAAACGTTTGTAAATGATTACTTCTTACGTGAAGATTTAAAAGAAAAGTTAAAAGAAGTATATGATTTAGAACGCTTAGCAGGAAAAGTTGCATTTGGTAACGTAAATGCAAGAGACTTATTACAATTAAGACGTTCATTACTTCAAGTGCCAGCTATTTTAGAAGCAATTAGTTTGTTAGATAACGCTTATGCATCGAGATTAATTCAAGGTGCAGATCCATGTGAAAGCTTAACAGAATTACTAGGAAGAAGTATTCAAGAAAACCCACCGCTTTCAATTAAAGATGGAGATATTATTAAAGATGGTTATAATGACAAGCTTGATCAATATCGTTACGTGAGTAAAAACGGGAAAACGTGGATTGCTGAGCTTGAAAAAAGAGAACGTGATATTACTGGAATTAAATCGTTAAAAATCGGATACAACCGTATTTTCGGTTACTACATTGAAGTAACGAAAGCGAATCTTGCAGCACTTCCAGAAGGTCGCTATGAACGTAAACAGACGCTTGCTAATGCTGAACGTTTCATTACAGATGAACTGAAAGAAAAAGAAACGTTAATCTTGGAAGCTGAAGAAAAAATCGTACAGCTAGAATACGATTTATTTACAGCACTTCGTGAAGAAGTAAAAGTATTTATTCCGAAATTACAACATTTAGCGAAAGTAATTAGTGAATTAGACGTACTGCAAAGTTTTGCGACAGTTAGTGAAGAAGAACAGTTTGTAAAACCTGTACTGACAACGAAGCGCGAAATCTTTATTAAAGATGGTCGTCATCCTGTCGTTGAAAAAGTATTGAACGGGAAATTGTATGTACCGAATGATTGTATTATGCCAGAGAATATGGATGTCTTTTTAATTACAGGGCCGAACATGTCTGGTAAAAGTACGTATATGAGACAATTAGCACTTGTAACGGTTATGTCGCAAATCGGTTGTTTCGTACCAGCAACAGAAGCAGTATTACCTGTATTTGATCAAATCTTTACGAGAATTGGTGCAGCGGATGATTTAATATCAGGTCAAAGTACATTTATGGTCGAAATGTTAGAAGCGAAAAATGCAATTGCAAACGCATCAGAAAGAAGTTTAATTTTATTCGATGAAATTGGACGCGGTACATCTACCTATGATGGTATGGCACTTGCACAAGCAATTATTGAACATATTCATGACCAAATTGGTGCAAAAACGTTATTCTCTACGCATTATCACGAATTAACGGTGTTAGAAGAGAGTTTAGATCAACTGAAAAATGTACACGTTTCAGCAATTGAAGAGAATGGAAAAGTAGTATTCCTTCATAAAATTCAAGACGGGGCAGCAGATAAAAGTTACGGAATTCACGTTGCGCAACTTGCAGAGCTTCCAGATAGCTTAATCGCCCGCGCGAAAGAAGTGTTAGCACAGCTAGAAGGACAGGAAGAAATTATTATTCCAAAACGAGTAGAAGTGAAAGTACAAGAAGCTGCTCCAGAACCTGTAGTTGTAAAAGAGGAAATAGCAGAAATACAGGAAACGAAAGTAGAGACTGAAGAAGAATCGCAACTATCTTTCTTTGGAGGAGAACAGTCTTCGAAGAAACAAGACAAACCTCTGCTAGATCAAAAAGAAACAGCAGTATTGGCGCAAATTAAAAAAATCGATTTACTTGATATGACACCTTTAGAAGCGATGAACGAATTGTATCGCTTACAGAAAAAGTTAAAGAAAGGATGAGTAAGTAGATGGGGAAAATTCGCAAACTCGATGACCAACTCTCTAACTTAATTGCGGCAGGGGAAGTAGTAGAGCGCCCTGCTTCAGTCGTAAAAGAACTTGTGGAAAATTCTATCGATGCGAATAGTACATCTATTGAAATCCACTTAGAAGAAGCTGGGTTATCGAAAATTCGTATCATTGATAACGGTGATGGTATTGCAGAAGAAGACTGTATCGTCGCTTTTGAACGCCATGCGACGAGTAAAATTAAAGATGAAAACGATCTGTTTCGCATAAGAACACTCGGTTTCCGCGGTGAGGCATTGCCGAGTATTGCCTCTGTTAGTGAATTAGAATTAATTACTAGCACAGGTGATGCGCCTGGTACACACCTCATAATTAAAGGTGGAGACATTATAAAGCAAGAGAAGACTGCGAGCCGAAAAGGAACAGATATTACAGTACAAAACTTATTCTTTAATACACCAGCGCGTCTTAAATATATGAAAACCATTCATACGGAGCTCGGGAATATTACAGATATCGTGTATCGTATTGCAATGTCACATCCAGAAGTATCGTTAAAACTGTTTCATAATGAAAAGAAATTGCTTCATACATCAGGTAACGGTGATGTAAGACAAGTACTTGCATCGATTTACAGTATTCAAGTTGCGAAGAAGCTTGTTCCAATTGAAGCTGAATCTTTAGACTTTACAATTAAAGGTTATGTAACATTACCAGAAGTAACGAGAGCATCTCGTAATTATATGTCAACGATCGTAAATGGTCGTTACGTTCGAAACTTTGTACTAATGAAAGCAATTCAGCAAGGATACCATACATTACTGCCAGTCGGCCGGTATCCAATTGGCTTCTTATCGATTGAAATGGATCCAATGCTAGTTGACGTTAACGTACATCCAGCGAAGTTAGAGGTTCGTTTTAGTAAAGAACAAGAATTGCTAAAGCTGATCGAAGAAACATTGCAAGCTGCATTTAAAAAAATACAGCTCATTCCAGATGCAGGCGTAACAACGAAGAAAAAAGAAAAAGACGAAAGTGTGCAAGAACAGTTCCAGTTTGAGCATGCGAAGCCGAAAGAACCATCTATTCCGGACATTGTTTTACCAACTGGCATGGATGCAAAACAAGAAGAACCGCAGGCTGTGAAACAGCCACCACAACTGTGGCAACCGCCGAAACAAGAATGGCAACCACCACAGTCGCTCATAAGAGAAGAACAAAGTTGGCAACCATCCACTAAACCGATAATCGAAGAACCAATTCAAGAAGAGAAATCGTGGGACAGTAATGAAGAGGATTTTGAACTAGAGGAATTAGAAGAAGAAGTTCGGGAAATAAAAGAGATTGAAATGAACGGGAATGACTTACCACCACTTTATCCAATTGGACAAATGCATGGAACATATATTTTCGCTCAAAATGATAAAGGCTTATATATGATTGACCAGCATGCCGCGCAGGAACGTATTAATTATGAATACTTCCGTGATAAAGTAGGAAGGGTAGCGCAAGAAGTACAAGAGTTACTTGTACCGTACCGTATTGATCTATCTCTTACTGAATTTTTACGTGTCGAAGAACAGTTAGAAGAACTAAAAAAAGTCGGGCTATTTTTAGAACAATTCGGCCATCAATCTTTTATCGTCCGCTCGCATCCAACATGGTTCCCGAAAGGACAAGAAACAGAAATTATCGATGAAATGATGGAGCAAGTTGTTAAACTAAAAAAAGTGGATATTAAAAAGTTACGTGAAGAAGCAGCCATCATGATGAGCTGTAAAGCATCCATTAAAGCGAATCAATATTTAACGAACGATCAAATATTTGCCTTACTGGAAGAATTACGTACAACAACAAACCCATACACATGCCCACACGGAAGACCGATTCTTGTGCATCATTCTACTTATGAGTTGGAGAAGATGTTTAAGAGGGTTATGTAGAGTGAATAAATTATATTTCAAAAGGGAGCAACATTTACTGTTGCTCCCTTTTCATATGTAGATTTAATAGTTAAACGAGAATAAGGTGGAGTAATTTTGCAGTTTATTTCTTGGTTGCGTTAGCTTAAATTTATCTATGTATAAAAAAGCGCTGTATACAGCACTTTTTAAAATGTGCATGAATTGTATCATTACTAACTAAATAACTATGCATGGCCAAATGTTGCTTCTTATTTGGCTAATTGTTATAAAGGTCTATACAATTACTTATTTTTATTATTATTAATTTTTTCAGTGTATAGAACTTGCTCTTTATAGTGCTTCTTAATTGGGAAGTTATGTGTACCTGTGCCGTTCTTGAATTTTTTATCAATGGGGTTCTTTAGAGGAACTGTTGTAGTTTCAGTAAATTCATATGGGTAATTTATTTTAGATTTATCTTCAAACATGAAAATGCCTCCTTTTAGGATCTCCTAAATTCTTTACTATAACATGATATGCATATAGATATTTTTTGGACTAGTTATTTATATAGGTTAATGGAATTTAATTACATAACTACTGAAACATTTTAAAGGAAAACAATTTGAGAAAGAAATGGTATGAATAGCTGTTGGCTCCTATTGTTGTTTTTTTGTTTGACAGCACAGTGAATTATGTATATAAATTCAATATAGATTGTTTTTATAATATGGTTTATATGGGGTTTTCCTGATAATATAATGTGGAATATTATAGTGTTATTAGGTTATTAGGAACATTTAATGCTGTTTCATAACTGAAAGGGAATTGAAAAAAAACTGAAACTTTTCTCATAAAAATTCAATCTAACTTGAAAAATGAAAGGAAAATGAAATTTTCCAAAAGATATTCTTTGTTAAGATAAAAAGCATACATACAAAAAGTATTGACATATCTTAAAAATGTATTTTCAAGATATAGTGGGGGAAAAGATGAGATTAGAAAAACAATTAATAAAAAAGATGTATTATGAAACATTCCTAATGGAGAATGAAACAAAACCAACTCTTGACGTACTTGGACAAGCTTATGTAAACGAAGAAAAAAATGAGATTTCTGATGGGTCTTATATTCGTTTTGCACAAGGTGAATTTTATTATCGTCATCAAGATTTTGAAGCAGCTATTTTTAAATGGGAGAAGGTTAGTAATGAATTAGCACCATGGGCACAAAAAAATATTGCGGATGCTTATTTCGAACTGAATCAGTTATCATTTGCTGAAAATATTTATACTTCTATTACTACTGATAATAAAATATTGATGACCGAAATTAGACTACAATTACTTTCTCTTTACATTGAGCAAAATAATTTTGACTCAGCTTTCGGTGTTATTAAAGAAGCAGTTTCTTTAAATCCTGATTATCCGAATGTCACAAAAATTGCCCGTTCCTTTTATGAGGAACAGCAAGATTTTGATAGTGCAGTAGAGCTTGCTGTGAATGAGTTAATTCGCATAGAATCGTATCCTTGGTTTGAGGTGTTAAAAGGATATATCGATAAAGGGTTTACTAAACATATTTCACCAGACTATTTTTATGATGCATTAGCTACATTAAATAATGTAGATCAAGTACAATTTACGCAAATGGTTTCATCACTCTGGAACAGTTATAAAAATGAAAAAAATTACTTATTGTGGCTTAACACAATAAATAAATTTTTCTTACATATTGAAATACATTCGTCCGATATATGGAACAAAGTTTCTGCTCTTTACGAAGAAACGTACTTTGCATTAATTCAAGGTCAATATACGCTTAGACAATTAAACGATATCATTCCAAATCTGTTAGCAAATTGGTTAAAGGTAGTCAATCCATCTTATGCTGTATTTCCATCTGCAGCTGTATTGGCATGGGATGAGATTTTCCCTTCCAAAATAGATTCAGCAAATATAGAACATGCGGAAAACTTACTGTTACATTCTATTAATCATGTAAATGGCTTAGAGTACAGCTTACACCTTTTTGAATCTATTACACAGTGGGCACAAAAGCAGAATATAGAAATAGGTCACCGATTTAAATGGTTAGTTGACGAACTCGCAGATTTAAGAACAAATCGTATTTTAGTAACGGGAACTTCAGGGAACGGAAAAACTACATTTATTAACTCTATATTAGGAGAAAATATATTAGAAAAATCAATTTCAAATGTAGTAGTTTTAAAAAATGATGCTCATATAGAAATAAACGCTATAACAGACTCAGCAATTACAACAACGGAAGATGTCTCTGATTACCATAATATGATGTCTCAGCACTATCAAACATATAGAGATAGAGCGTGTGTTGAATTTAAATTACCATGTAGATTTTTAAATGAAAATAAACTTACATTTGTAGTGACACCTGGCTTTAATAGGAATAACGACACTAGAGATGAGATATTCGAATATTTAAATTCTGTAGACGAATTACTGTTCGTATTGAATGCGGATTCACCTTTTACTGATAAAGAACGTGACATTCTATTAAGTATTCAAGAGCATACGCCAAATTTACAAATTCATTTCTTATTAAATAAAATCGATAACATTTACAGTGAAGCAGAAGTGAAAAGGGTATTACATGATACGGCAACGAGAATAAACACATATTTCCCGTATGCGAGAATTTTCCCTTATTCCTCGTTATATACAAGTAGTCAACAATTAAATGATTTAACTGAGTTTATTCATTTTAACTTTAATCATAAAAATATCGATGCAGAACGTACTGAAAAGTTATTATTTTTCATTCGAAAAACAATTACATATCTTTTGGATAAACGTGTTGAGAAAGAAAATAATCTGGTGGATGCTATTAATTGGAATGAAGATATGCTAGTGAAACTAAACGGTAGCATTAATAACCTTACTACATTTGAGAGGGAAAAAATTCATTTCATTACACAATCGTATCATTCAATGAAGACTGAAATTACAAATGATCTTACTGAAAATATTCCGAAGATATTAAAGAGCTGTTCTAATTTAATTAGTGAAGAAAGTGATTTCGGGCACATGGATACGGAACTAAATAAAGCAATGAATGAAAGAGTGCATAAATATTTAGAACAAACTGTGTTACCTAATCTGGCTCTTTCTATGCAAAATTGGATTGCAACTTCTAATAATGAGCTTCTTCAAAGTCAAACATATTTAGAAGAACTTAGTGAAGGGCTTAATTCACTATTTGGAGAAAATAGAATACAGTTAGAATGTGACTTTAAAGTACTTGATGACTGGCGCAGAGATACTGACAGGATGACGACTAGAATACAAATGGATGAAGTAAATATTTTACGTCGATTTACGCCAGCACAATTTTTACTGAAAAGTGCTGGTAAATTATTTGGAGTTCTTCCTAAAAATAAATCTATGCTATATAACAAATACAAACAGTATGTAGAAAATGAAGATTATACTGAAGTAACGGCTTCTATTATGAAGAAATTTTTCTTGCAATTTGAGCTGTTTGAAAACACACAAGAGCGAGATATTAATATATTCTTTAGGAATCCATTTAACTCCTTAAAGCAAGCTGTAGAAAACACGCATTTAGAAATACAAGAAAAACAAGAGATATTACATAAGATGAAATCAAATCCTGAAATCTATCACGATTCTATCATGCTCTTTGAATTGAGATTGCGTCAATGTGAAGTGATTTTAAATATAGGTGATGATAATACTTTTGCGGATGTAGTTTTAGAAACAAGCGTAGAATAAAAAATCTGATGTGTTATAAGAAAGTAAAAAGGAGCAACTGTAATAAGTTGCTCCTTTTTCATATAGATTATTTTTCTGTTTCTTTAATTTTAGTTTGTACTTCGCCAGTTTTAATTTTATTACTTTCTGAGAAACGTAATAAATCGCCTTCAATAATTTTGTCAGACATTCGTAATTCATTTTGTGCACGTTTAATGAGGGCTTGAGCTTCTTTTTTTGGTAAATCTACAATTTCACCTGTTATACGGTCGTAGAAAGTGTTGTTTTTGTATGCATACTTATCTGTAACGAAGCTACCATCACGTAAAACAACAAAGCCAGTATATTCATCTGAAAACATATCATGGCCAAAACGGATATCATTCGTAGAATCAACACCTAATAAATTTAGAATAGTAGGTTTCATATCGATTTGTCCCGTAGGCTTTGAAATAGTTTGACCTTCTGTTTGTCCAGGAATATGAATATATAAAGGTGTACGTTGTAAATTTAAAGTATCAAATTCTGTTATTTGATCTTTTTCTAAAAACTGTGCCATTGCACGATTATGTTTTTCGGAAATGCCATAATGATCACCGTATAACACAATAATAGAATTATCGTAAAGCCCCTCGGCCTTTAGACGTTCAATAAATTTTTTAATGGATTCGTCTAAGTAACGTGCTGTTACGATGTAACGATCAAATACGCCATTACCAGAGTTGTATGGTTCAATGAATTTTGTATCTTCATCATACGTAAATGGATAATGGTTTGTTAAAGTAAGGAAACGAGCATAGAATGGTTGATTAACAGTTTTTAATATATCTACTGATTGATCAAAGTATTCGATATCTTTTAATCCCCAATTTAAATTTGTTTCTGGCGTGATTTTGTAATCAAGTTCATTATAGTAACGGTCATAACCAAGAGTGGAGTACATAATATTACGATTCCAAAATGTTGCGTTATTCGCATGAAATACAGAAGTGAAATAACCTTGCTGACGTAAAATTTCTGGAGTTGCAGTATAATCATTGTTACCGTGTGTAAAGAATACAGCTCCTCGATTTAATGGATACAACGACGTATCGATTAGAAATTCAGAATCAGATGTTTTCCCTTGACCAGTTTGATGGAAAAAGTTATCAAAGTAATAACTTTCATTTATGAATTCATTTAGGAATGGTGTAACTTCTTGCCCGTTCACTGATGCGCCTATTAAGAAGGTCTGCAAGGATTCAAGAGTGACGACAATTACGTTTTTTCCTTTCGCTGCACCAAACATATTAGGGTTTGGCTCGCTTTGATTTGCTTTTACGTAGTTTTCAGTTTCTTGTAATTTACTACTATCAGCAAGTGCTTTTTGTGACCCAGCTTTTACTTGCAGTGTTAAGTCATATACTTGGTGAGTATATAAGCCTAAATTTTTGACAAGCATGACTCGGTCGAATGATCTTGTTAATAATTCAGGGCGCTCTTTTTCTGCAAGATGTAGATTCGCAAAGAATACACCAATCGTTAAAAGAAAGTATAACAAGCGCGTAGAATGAGTTACACGTTCTGTTTTAAAGACCAATGATTTCTTTTTTAATAAAATAAAGAAGAAAACAATGTCTACGAATGCGAGTATAATTTTGTAGTTTAATATTTCTATAATACTGCCGCCTAATTGGCCAAAGTTTGAGGTTTGTCCAAGTACTGGTAATGTAACGAAATCATTATAAAAATCATAGAACATTACATTTCCAACAAGCACGATTGTTAATAAGAAATTAATACAGAGCGCTATATAATTTCGCTTTTCACCAGTTGCAAATAATGCTAATCCAACAAATGCTAATGATGCGGCTAGAGGGCTAATAAACAAAAGGAGCTCTTGCGTCGAAGACTCGATTTTTAAATCAAAACTGAATCGCGTAATAAGATATGTTTTTAACCATACTGCTAAACCCATTATTATAACAAAACTTATATTTTGTATTTGTAAATTTATTTTGTTCTTCATTTTTACACCTTCTTTATATAATTTATTTAACTAAAGTTATATATTATGTTTTTATAACTATTAGAGTGTGATGAACCATTTAGATTTTGTTTTCTAAAGGGAATAATTTGAAGTATTCATATATATAATGGGGTTTTTTAAAGCGTAGTAGCATAAATATAACTCTTTTTGAGAAACGGGCAGAACAAGTCATAGTTGTAGTGAAATTGACTTATAGACATCCTACCATATTAAACACTATGATGATGTTACAAAATATCGAACAAATAAAAGTGAAAATGGATAGAGACTTTTAAAACGGTTGACATTCAATTTATTAGAATTGAATGTCAATCGTTTTAAATATACAGTTATATTACATATGTATTTTGTAAAATCAAAATCTTTTGTCTGTTAATCATTAGCCGTGAAGGGTAGGGGACTTATTAATATACTTTTACTATATAAGTAAAGTGTTTTGAAATTGAAAATATTTGATTGACATCTTAATGATAAAAATTAAATGTCAGATAAGTACTTTCCAACATACAGACCACTTGCAGCTGCTTGAGATAATGAATGCGTAACGCCTGAACAATCTCCAATTAAAAATAGCCCATGTACACTAGTTTCAAAATGATTATTAATTTTTATCGTAGGAGCATAGAACTTTCCATCAATTCCATATAGTAAAGTATGTTGATCGATAGGCTCTTGTATAAATTGTTCTAAACGTAATAAAAATTCTTTTAGCCCTTCAATATATAATTGAGGAATTTCTTGATTCAAATCTCCATAATCTCCCTGTAGTGTAGGTTGTATACGATTATGTTCCATGCTGTTTTCCACCGTAGGTTGTTTCTTTAGTAAGTCCTCTAAGCGCTGTATAACAATCCGATCTCGTCCTTGGTTAATGCCTTGAATAATTGAACTTGCGTATACATTTGCTTCTTTGAGAGTTGGAAAATAGCGAGGAATAAATAAAGTGAAATTTAAGTTAGAAGTGCCAGTTCCTTGCTCTCGAAAATTTTGACCGTCAGGCATAACTAAACCTTCTTCGTACTTTCGAATGATGCGTCCTTTTGGATTCATACAGTAAGTAGTTGCTATGAAATGCTCACCTTGATAAGAAAGTTTTGTTTCAAAAGTATCTTTTAATATAGAGCGTAATTGATGTTCTTTCATTTCTACTCTAATTCCTAAATCTACACGTGTTTGCTCCTGAGAAATATTTAGGGAACTGCACATTTCTTTTAACCAATCGGCTCCAGAGCGCCCAGTTGCTAATACTAGTTGCTTAGTTTGAACTGTTCCTTGATTTGTCTCTATTGTAAAATGATCTTCCTGTTTCAGAATATGTTGTACATCTATATGAAATTGGATCTTTATTTTCGTCAGTAAAAATTCATAGAGCTGCTGAAAAATGTTACTGGAAAGTGTAGTACCAAGATGTCTTACTTCTGTTGTTAGCATTTGTAAACCACACGCTTCAGCTCTCTTAGTGAGACTTGAATTTTCAGTAGAATATTTTGAAACCGAACTTCCACCAAACTGACATAGAATTTCATCTACTTCAGCCATGAGTTGTATAAAACCCTCTTTACCGACTTTTTTCTCAAGTTCTCCGCCAAATCCGTTTGTATAATTAAATTTCCCTTCAGATTTGCCTAAACCACCAAACCCGAAATATTTATCACATGTAGTACAATTACACACTTTTCCTTCGTCTAAAGGACAATGGCGATCTTCTAGCGCTTTACCTTTATCAAGAATTAAAACTTTTTTGTTACTTTTAGCTAGTGAATAAGCCATAAAAATGCTACTTACTCCAGCGCCAATAATCGTAACATCATACATATTCTTCCACCTGCTAACGAATAGTTTGTTTTTTATTTTTCTAGTGTATAACAATTTTATGAAGTTAAGAAATAGCTTTTATTAATAAAGTGGGAGTTTTTGAACTTGATGCTTTATTAATTTCTACGAGTGGTGGAGTAAATACAAAAATTTTTATTTGAAAGAAAAAATAGTTTGAAAAATAACTATGTCATATGATTAATAACATCTTACATAGAAAAAAACAGACCTTTTAAGTGAAGAGGTCTGTTAATGATTTTAAATCTTATTTAGCAAACACATGGTTACCAATTACTGCTACTGTTTGACGTGTCGTAATCCACTTGTCTGTTGATGTTTTTGGATTGTAGAAATAAAGCCAGTCAGAATGTACTCCATTTGTGGAGATAGCCTCTTCTACAGCCATTTTTGCTTCTGCGCTTGCAGGCTGATTAATTCTTCCATCTGTAACAGGAGTAAATGCATATCCGTATTTAATAGGTTCATAAATAACGCCTGTTATTGTATTTGGAAAACCTTTTGCATTTACACGATTTAGTATAACTTTCGCTACTGCTACTTTTCCTTTATACGATTCGCCACCTGCTTCAGCAGTGACTAAGCGTGCCATTAAGTCTTTTTCTTTTTGTGAAATGCTTGAGTTGATTTTTAAATGTTGTCCTGTATAAAGCTTGTTTCCGACTGTATTGTTCATTTGTTTTATAGATTGGACAGTGACATTGTAACGCCTTGCTATCGTTTCTAATGAATCTCCCGGTTGTACTTGATAAATAATTTGTCCAGAAATGTTCGCTGGCTTGGCGTTTTGAGGAACAGTGATTTCATTTGATTTCACGGACCCTGGAATATGTAACTGTTCGCCAATAAAGGTTTGATCGTTTCCTTTATTATTAGCCTGTTTAATGGATTGTATTGAAACTCCGTATTGTTTACTAATGCCCCAAAGTGTATCGTTCTTTTTTACTGTATGAATGGTAGAAGCTTCAGCTGTGCTTTGACTACATACGAATGTAATTGCAGCTGCAGATAAAGGGATTATATGTTTTAGTTTTAGTAATTTCATTGTAAATCCTCCTAAGAAAAAATTAAGGTGAAACTATTAAGTAATGTAGTTTGAAATGTATATATGCGTAATATATTAATGTAAGTATATTAGCACATATAAAATAAATAATCACTATAAGTTTCATATTCGTGTAGTGTAGAGTCCGAATATGAAATATTGCATATGAAAATACATTGAAGTTCATATTTCTGATTACTATAATCTATTTAGTAGAAAGGGAATACGTTATAGAAATAAAATCATTATAGATTAATATAATAATTAATTATTAATAGGAGGATTAATGGAATGAAAATATTTCAAAAAATGTGTGCGTCAACTGTAATCATTACAGCACTTTTAGGAACAGGAGGTACTATCAATAGTGTACATGCTGATTCTATAGAACAGCAGATTAAATCAGGGATAGAACAAGAAACAGATAAGCAAATCATTGTAAAATTTAAAGCGGATTTGGATTTGCCATATGAAGATGGTATTGAAAAACAAATACAATCTCAAACGAATGATAAAGTAATAAAAGATCTTTTGACAGAATATCCAGATGTAACATTTACTCGTTTATTCACATCTGTAAGCCCGGAACAAATACAAAACCTTGAAGTGAAAGCACCTAATCATGTATCTACAAGTTTATTAAACTACTATATTCTTCAAAATCAAAATAGTGGGTATGAAGAAGAAATAGTAGATAAGTTAAAGGCATCTTCTTTAATAGAAGATGCATATATGAAGAGAAAAGAGAAAATAATGCCACCTGAAGTGCAATCATCAAGTGTAGCTCTTAATCCTAGTAACAATCCTAGATTTAAAAAGCAAGGTTATCTTGAAGCGGCCCCATACGGTATTAATGCGCCTTTCGCCTGGGAAATTCAAGGCGGTAATGGAAATGGTATCACTTTTGTTGATATGGAATACGGATGGCTATTAAATCATGAGGATTTATTACATCAAAATATTGAATTAATGTCTGGAAGAAATATAGATCAGCATGTCGGTCATGGGACGTCTGTACTAGGAATTGTATCCTCTGAGGACAATGAAGTCGGGAATATTGGGATTGCGCCAAAAGCGAAAGCAAAGGTTATCTCTCAAATAAGAGATAACGGACAGTATAATACGGCTGATGCAATATTAAGCGCTGTAAATCAGTTAGAAGCTGGGGATGTTTTATTGTTAGAGGCGCAAGCATCTTTCGATGGATATGGTGATAAATATTTACCTGTTGAAGTACAACCAGATATCTTTGATGCAATTCGTGCTGGTACAGATAAAGGGATTGTAATTATAGAGGCTGGAGCAAATGGGTGGAATGATTTAGACCAGTTCAAAGATAGAAAAGGTAAGCAAGTCTTAAATCGTAATAGTAAAGATTTTAAAGATTCGGGTGCAATTATGGTAGGCGCTGGCTCTTCATCTTTCCCTCATGAACGTATGTGGTTTTCGAATTATGGAAGCCGTATTGATGTGTACGGATGGGGAGAAAATGTAGATACAACTACAGCTGAACAAAGTAGAAGTGCTGTAAATCTTTATACTTCAAGCTTTAGCGGAACATCTAGTGCTTCGCCAATTATTGCTGGGGCAGCGACTTTAGTACAAAGCATTGCTAAAGAAAATTTAGGACAACCATATAGACCTAGTGAACTAAGAGCAATATTAAGCAACCAGAGCACAGGAACAAAATCTAAAGATCCATATGCAGATAAAATTGGTGTTTTACCAGATTTGAAGTCTATACTAGTAAACTTAGGCTATGAACAAAGAAAACCAAACGGTGGGAATGAATTACAAGTAACAGAAAATGAACCAAATAATGAGCCTAGACAGGCAAATAAAGTTAACTTTCATACACCGGTGAAAGGAACGCTACATAATAGTGATAGAGTAGATGTATTTACTTTCCAAATTGACTCGCCGGAAAATATTAATATTTCTTTACTAAATGAACAAAATATCGGAATGACATGGGTACTTCATCATGAATCAGATTTAAATAACTATGTAGCATATGGTGAAAATGAAGGCAATGTAGTTAAAGGAACTTATAATGCAAAGCCAGGTAAATATTATTTATACGTCTATAAATATGAGAATAAAGATGGTTCATACGTATTGAACATAAAATAAGTAAAAGGAACTTCAGATGAAGTTCCTTTAAATTTTTCTAATTTAGTATATGTGAATGATTTTTTAACTTTACTTCTATGCAATATTTCATATTGATGAAATATTATTTATTTTTTCTGAACTAGCTTATATTATATTCAATAAGTTTGATATAAAAACAGAAAAAGAGAGGGATAATAATGAGCAATAAGAAGTTAATTTTGAAATTATTCATATGTAGTACAATATTTATCACATTTGTATTTGCTTTACATGATAAGCAAGTAGTTGCAGCTAGCTCTGTTAATGAGCTTGAAAATTGGTCGAAATGGATGCAACCTATACCTGATAATATCCCGTTAGCACGAATTTCAATTCCAGGAACACACGATAGTGGGACGTTCAAGTTGCAAAATCCGATTAAGCAAGTATGGGGAATGACGCAAGAATATGATTTTCGCTATCAAATGGACCATGGAGCTCGCATTTTTGATATAAGAGGACGTTTAACAGATGATAATACGATAGTTCTTCATCATGGGCCATTATATCTTTATGTAACACTGCATGAATTCATAAACGAAGCGAAACAATTTTTAAGAGATAATCCGAGTGAAACGATTATTATGTCCTTAAAAAAAGAGTATGAGGATATGAAAGGGGCAGAAGATTCATTTAGTAGTACGTTTGAAAAAAATTATTTTGTTGATCCTATCTTTTTAAAAACAGAAGGAAATATAAAACTTGGAGATGCTCGTGGGAAAATTGTACTACTAAAAAGATATAGTGGTAGTAATGAATCTGGAGGATATAATAATTTTTATTGGCCGGATAATGAGACGTTTACCACAACTGTAAATCAAAATGTAAATGTAACAGTACAAGATAAATATAAAGTGAGTTATGATGAGAAAGTAAAATCTATTAAAGATACAATGAATGAAACGATGAACAATAGTGAGGATTTAAATCATCTATATATAAATTTTACAAGCTTGTCTTCTGGTGGTACAGCATGGAATAGTCCATATTACTATGCCTCTTATATAAATCCTGAAATTGCAAACCATATAAAACAAAAGAATCCTGCGAGAGTAGGCTGGGTAATTCAAGACTACATAAATGAAAAGTGGTCACCATTATTGTATCAAGAAGTTATAAGAGCGAATAAGTCATTAATAAAAGAATAAAGATGATGAGAGTGAGAAGCGATAAAATATATCGCTTCTTTTTATTTTTAAAGTGGATGAGTAAAAAAACACGAAAGTGGTTGGTCCGCTTTTTACAAACATCTATTATGATAAGAGAAGAAAGGTAGTATGTTATCAACGTTTTAAAGAGGAAGGTTTTTATGTAAGTTCTTTAATTAAAATAGATGGGTCTTAGAGAGGTGAAAAGACAATGAGTTTTGCAATTTCACTAGTCGTTATTATTGTAATTGTATCGCTATTTGGGACTGTACTAGTTGCAAGAAACGTGGAGGAGAATTACGGAAAGTCTACAAAGAGAAATGTGAAAAACTTATCAACTATTTATATTATCCTTCTTTTCGTACTACTTGTTGGAGTAACGTGGTATGCAGTAGTGATTTAATAGTTTTTAAAGAAAAAGGTTAATATTGTGTATGATGGAGGAAGATGATTTTGATAAAAAATGAACGTCACGTTTTAATTGTTTTTCCGCATCCAGATGATGAGTCATATTGCGTGGCGGGTACAATTTTAGCTTATGTCCAGCGGAATGTTCCTCTAACTTATGTTTGCTTAACGTTAGGTGAAATGGGGAGAGCGATGGGAAATCCTCCTTTTGCAACACGTGAATCATTATATGCTATAAGAGAGAAAGAACTAAAGAGGGCTACAAATATTTTAGGTATTAAAGATTTACGTATGATGGGATATCGTGATAAGACCCTTGAATTTGAAATTCCTGGAGAGTTAAGACGTGTAATACAAAAATGTGTAGAAGAATTGAATCCTTCATTGGTCATTTCTTTTTATCCGGGATATGCAGTTCATCCAGATCATGATGCAACAGGAGAAGCGGTGGCTGCGGCTTTAGCTACTATTCAGGAAAATAAAAGACCAACGTTTTATGCGGTAGCTTTTTCAAATAATCATGAAGTGGAAATAGGTCCGCCACATTTTAAAAATGAAGTGAAAGAATATGTTCCAAAAAAGCTAGAAGCATTGCAAGCACATGCATCACAGTTTACGACTAAAGTAACAGAACTAAAAAGAGAGTATGAAGATGGTGTACCGGAAACAGTCGAGTGGTTAGAAAGAGAACCGTTTTGGATATATTCATTCAAAGATAAAAATAAGTGATGCTACAGCTGAAGGTGATGAATATGTATTTTGTATATAAGAATCGAAAGGTTTTTTATAATATAGAAGGATCAGGTCCAGTCATATTGTTTTTACATGGGCTTGGAGGAAACGCAAATAATTGGTTATATCAAAGGCAATATTTTAAGGGAAAATGGACAGTGATCTCACTTGATTTACCAGGACGTGGAAAATCTGGAGGGCTAGAAATTAACTTTAAAGAATATGTAAATGTTTTGTATGAGTTATGCAATTATTTAAAGTTACAAAAAGTAGTCATTTGTGGACTTTCAAAAGGGGCTAGAGTAGGTGTTGATTTTGCTATCCAATATCCAGAATGTGTTTCTAGCTTAATTATTGTAAATGCATTTCCCTATTTGGAGCCTGAGGATCGAAAGAAGCGGCTTGAAATATATGATTTGCTTAGCTTACATGATAACGGGAAAAAATGGGCGGATACATTGTTGAAGGCGATGGGAGTAGCGAATAATGAAGTAATTGTCAGGGGATTTTATCAATCTTTACAGTTTATTAATCCGGTGCATATTCAAAGATTATTTGCTGAATTAGTAGATTATGATCAAAGACCATTTCTTTCGAATATTACATGTTCCGCTTTAATTATAAGAGGGGAAAATGATGATTTTGTCCCCGAGAAATATGTAAGAGAGTTTGAAAGCCGTTTGAAAAATACAACTTTTATTGAGTTTAAAAATAGTGGACACTTACCTTATTTAGAAAAGCCAAGTATCTTTAATATGACAGTAGAAAGATTTTTAAATCATGTAATTAATTAATACTATTATTACAGTCAATACTGTTATTAGTGAGTAAAATATAGTTAGTTTTGAGAGGGGGCAACTATATGGAATGGAAACCAAATCGTGCAGATAAGACACCTGTATATAAACAAATTGCGGATTATATTGAAAGAGGCATTTCTTCAGGCGAATTTCCTTCTGATAGTAAGTTACCTTCTGAGCGTATGTTAGCAAAGAAATTACAGGTGAACCGGAGTACAATAGTAGCTGCGTATGAAGAATTAAAATCACTTGGAGTAGTAGAACGACAAAAGGGAAGCGGAACACGGGTCAATACAGATATATGGGGTGTCTCACATAAACGAATACCGAACTGGGGTAGGTACGTGGAGGATGGATCGTTCTTACCTAACGTACCACTCGTTCAACAAATTCGAACGGAAACACAAAAAGATGATTTAATTAATTTAGCAAGTGGTGAACTGTCACCAGAATTAATTCCAAGTGATAGATTTCGAACAATTTTGTCGGAGAAAACATTTATGGAAAACCTCGGCTATGACCATCCACTTGGAAATGAGATGTTGAGAAAAACAATTGCAGCACATGTTCAGCAATATAAACAAATTGAAGCAGATTCAAGCTCTATTCTTATTACGTCAGGAGCACAACAGGCGCTTAATCTTATCGTTCAATGTTTATTAAAACCTGGCGATGCGATTGCGATTGAAGATCCGTCATATTGTTTTTCGCTTCCAATGTTTAAATCGGCCGGTTTAAACATATTTCATTTACCTGTTGATGAGCATGGAATGAATCCAGATGACTTAATAGATTTGCACAAAAAGCATCGCATTCGTATGGTATTTTTGAATCCAGATTATCAAAATCCAACAGGTACTGTGCTTTCATTAGCGAGACGTAAAAAAATTTTAGAACTGTCTTCTGAGTTCGGTATACCAATTGTAGAAGATGATCCGTATAGTTTAATTTCTTTTAATGGAGAAGTGAACCCGACATTAAAATCAATGGACCAAAATGGAAATGTTCTTTATATAAGTTCATTATCAAAAATTGTTGCATCAGGATTACGTATTGGATGGATAATTGGTCCTACACGTGTAATTGAGCGTTTAGCAGATGCAAAGCAACAAGTTGATTTTGGCCATAGTGTATTTACGCAGTGGGTAGCAAATCAATTTTTAGAATCAAAGGATTTTCATACACATATTGCGATACTTCGTGGACAATTGAAGCAAAGAAGAGATGAATTAATTGCAGAGCTTGAAGGAACATTGGGAGACCGAGTTGAATGTTTCGTGCCAGAGGGTGGAATACATGTATGGTGTAAAGTGAAAGGAAAGTTTGATGAATATCACTTATTAGGTGAATCTATACGGAATGGTGTCGCATTTGTTCCGGGCAGTGTTTTAGGTTCGAAAAATGAATATATACGATTTACGTTTGGTAGAGCGAATATAGAACAAATTCAACTTGGAATTAAACGGTTTGCCGACACGCTACATGAGATTTCATAATATGGATGTGTGATAGTGAAATGAGGGAAAGAAATGAAGTACGTGACGCTTTTACTTCAAGTAGGCGTGCTATATGTATTTAGCCTAGTGGGTACGTGGATTCAAGGAGTATTCCATCTATCAATGCCAGGAAGTTTAATAGGGATGTTAATGCTGTTCCTGCTCCTTTCCACTCGCATTTTACCGTTAAAATGGTTTGAGTTAGGTGCGGAAAAGTTAATCGTATTTTTACCGTTATTTTTAATCCCTTCGACAACAGGGCTGATGGAATACGGGTCTTTTCTTTTCAGTAAGGGGAGTATTATATTCCTTTTAGTAGTTGCAAGTACTATAGTAACTTTGATTGTTTCAGGGTATATAAGTCAATTATTAATAACAACAAAAAAATAAAATCGACAAGGTGCACGATTCAAATGGTCTTAATTATTATTACTGTAGCAATTTATTTCTTGGCGACAAAGCTATATGAAAAATTTACGTTTGCATTTACGTTACCGGTGTTAACAGTTACGGCAATTATGATTTGTTTATTTTTCATTTTTGGTATTTCTCATCATGAGTATAGGGAAAATGGAGGAGACATTCTTTCAAGCTTATTGAGCCCTGCAATTGTAGCATTAGCCATACCTCTATTTAAAGAGCGAAAGATACTTATGAAAAATTTTTTATCGATACTTATTGGAGTAGTGATAGGTATAGTGGCTGTAACGAGTATGAATGTAGTGATTGGCGGAATTTTAAATATAGATAAGGAACTTATATTAACTACTTTACCACAGTTAGCAACGATGCCTATTGCCCTATCATTAGCGGATCAAATTGGTGGTATTCCATCTATGACTTCTAGTTTTGTAGTTGTTGCAGGAATAACAGGCGCTATGATCGGACCAACAGTACTTAAGTTTTTCAGTATAACAAGTACGATTGGAAAAGGAGTTGGAATGGGCTGTGCATCACATATTATCGGTGTGAGCCGTCTCGTGAAGGAAGGCGAGAAAGAGGCGACAATCGGTTCGGTGACGATGATTGTAACTGGAATACTCATTAGTATATTCATACCGTATGGAACGAAATTTATATTTTAAAATGTAATGGAGATGATGAAAATGACAACATGGTTTATAGTTACATTATTTATTTTTGGCGCTCTTAAAGTGCTAGTTTCTAGTATGCCCACTTCTGTTGTAGAATCAATTATTAGTAGATTTGAATTGCATCAAAAGCTTGAGGCGGAAAATACTTCTATATCGATAGATGGAAAAAATATAGAGGGAGAAATGAAACTACAAGTTATTCATGAATTTAATGAGGCTTTGTTTTTAGATAAACATTATTTCCCGCCGCACGGAGAAGGGACACCAATAGTCATTGATACGAAGAAAGGGAATAAAGAGATTAGATTTTCTCTATATAGCTATGAGGAACATGTTGATGTCATTAAGCAATATAAGAAGAAAGTCGTTGCCTATCGTTTACGCTCTAAAAGCCTTCAAACATTGGCACCATTAGCAATAACGGAAGAGTATGCTTAAGAAGGGACCTATAATGGTCTCTTTATTTTTTTATCCAATTATATACGTTCCAAATAAAAGAATGAAAAATCATATAACCAAATAAAGAATATGTATGGTTCCAATTCGCACTATGTACAAATAAACCTAAACTTTCAGCAACCTGTTCAAAAAGGCTAGCACAAATACCGATTGAAATAATAAATAAAATTCTAGAAACTTTAGATAATTTTTTTGAAATGTGTATAAAGATAACTGTTAAAATCGGCAGTACGAACAATGTAAAAGCTATATTAACCGAAAATGTGGATGAGAAGGGCCTAGCCGGAAAGGAATATATTTGTTTATGAACAAAAAAGGCATCTAAGCAAGTTCCGATAATAGAAGAGAGAAAGATTGTAACTACTAATGCTAGAAACTCATTCTTCTTCTCGGAGGAGGACATTTTTCTTTGCGAGAATGGCGAGTTCAATTTTTTCGAGTGTTTTGCAGTAGTCTTCTGTAATTTGTCCATTTATATTTTCCTCCTTATCAACTAAGTAATTTACAACTTGCCAATCGGTAAACCAATCTTCACTGTCAACTTCTTCATGCTTCATATCTCGCCATGCATAGATGAGTGCAGGGCTGTATATGCGATAAGCGCCATTTCGTAACTGGCATTTCTTTATTCGGCGCTTATAAAACTCACGGGAAAAAGATTCATTTACACTTGAAAATAAATGGGGCCAGTAATCTTTCCTTGATCCTGTATGTGGATGGTGTTGAGCCCAGCTTATTATTTGAGATAAAACATGTGTATCTCGAAATAATAATGAGTACAATCTTTTTCCGATTAATATCCGTTCATGTAAGGAAGTGAAATGTTTCATTGTATCACCAAATAGTAATACTTTTTGTTTCTTATCATTTTCGTAGAATGGGAAAAGAATATGATTAAACTGAAAGAAATCAAAGAGTTTAAATCCAATACTATTTAGTACAGTCTTTTTAAATTGTACATTTTGAATCACTCTTTTTTCTAAGTAGTTTTGTTCATTAATAATAGTTGCAATCGCTAAAGTTTTTTTGTTACCTGTTTTCCAAAAATGGTTCCACATCGTTTCCATAAATGTAGAAACATTTAGGTGAGAAAGAAGGTGAAATAACTTTTGTGATCTCTTTACACTTTGTTCGTAAAGTAAAAATTGAGGGTATACATCTTGGAAAATAAGCCAATTCCCTCTTTCTAAAAAAGAAAAAAATATGAATTGATCTTTCTCTGATAAAATTCTCGTATATAAATCCCCCTTTAAATCAGTCATATTCCAACCGCCGTTACGTGATACCATATGTCCAAGCAGTGCCCAATGTATTTCTGGATATTGAATGTAAAATTGGTAGTATGCGCGTGTTCTTGTAACATTATTTTTATTTAGCTGTTCTGTTTGTATTTTTATTTTGTTGATGATGAGTTGTTCTTCTTTCGTTAATTTATACATGGTGTCAGAAGGAATAAGCTTGCTTTTTTGTTTTAATTCATTTTTTACGTCGAATAGGGAGAGAGGCAGTGCTTTGGAAGGTCCGTTATATGTATGATTTGAATTGCTTCGGTCCATTCCGTTACCTCCCTTTTTCATAAATTTAAACATGATTATTGGCTATGAATCATTCTATTTATTTTATTACGAGTATAAGAAATAAATGAGCGGTGTTTTTTTACAAGGAATTTATTTATCATGCAAACAGTATAAAAAATCTTACTGTTGTGAGGTGAAATGAAAAACAGAAACTATGTTTAATAGTTTCTGTTTTTTTATTTTGTCAATTAAATGTAACAAACGACGATTATGATTTGAATCAATTGAAAATAATTCAATAAATATTATTTAAATTGAGATGTTTCGTAGGAGGAAAAAGAATGTTAAATAAAATAATTTTAATTACTGGTGGGACAGGTTCGTGGGGGCATGAACTTATAAAACAATTATTAGAAAAATCACCGAAAGAAATTAGAATTTTTTCAAGAAATGAAACGGTTCAGTTTGAAATGCAGCAAAAGTATATAAATGATGATAGGTTAAAATTTATTATTGGAGATATTCGTGATAAAGATCAACTAGTCTATGCTTGCCAAGGTGTACATTATGTGTTCCATCTTGCAGCTTTAAAACATGTTCCAGTATGTGAGTATTATCCTTATGAAGCTATAAAAACCAATATACATGGTACGCAAAATGTAATTGAAGCCTCTATACAGATGCAAGTTGAAAAAGTTATATATGTTTCAACGGATAAAGCAGCCGATCCATCAAATACGTATGGGATGACAAAAGCAATTGGTGAAAAATTAATGGTTCATGCGAATATACAAACGAAGAAAACAAAATTCATTTGTGTTCGTGGTGGAAATGTTTTAGGAACGAGTGGAAGTGTAGTACCACTTTTTAAACAACAAATTAAAAGATCTTCACCAGTAGGGATTACCGATGCGAATATGACTAGATTTTTCTTAACAGTTGAAGATGCTGTTGGATTGTTATTTAAAGCAGTATATCAAGGTAGAGGCGGGGAAATCTTTGTTATGAAAATGCCGGCATGTAAAATAACAGATTTAGCAGAAATATTAATTGAAGATTCAAAAAAAGAAAATATTAAGGTGAAAGAGGTAGGGATAAGACCGGGTGAAAAATTAAGTGAAATGCTTCTATCTGAGGTAGAGAGTAAAACAAGTATAAGTTTTGATCAAAATTATTTTGTGGTACTACCGACGATTCCTATCGAAGGACTTCAAGAATATTATTCTAGCTATCCGCTAGTGGATGTGAAGAGTTTTAGTTCTCAACAAGACTTGCTTGCAAAACATGAGGTGAAACAAATGCTATTAAAAGGAGGGTTTTTGCGATGAAAAAAAATGCGAGCCTTTTAATAACTGGTGCAAATGGTTTCACAGGACGCCATGCTTGCCACTATTTTTTAGAGCAGGGCTTTCATGTAATTCCTATGTTTCAAAATCGTGCACATAGAGAAAAAATTAGAAATGGTATTACGTGTAATTTAACTAATAAGAGCGAAGTAATGAAGGTAATGAAACAAATAAAGCCAGACTACGTATTGCATTTAGCAGGAAGGAATTCGGTTATAGAATCTTGGACAGCTGCTCTTGAGTATATAGAGATTAATGTAATAGGAACGTTATATTTATTAGAAGCAATTAAGCAAGAAGCCTCGCATTGTAGAACATTAGTTATAGGATCTGCTTTGCAAGCAGATAGTATGAACGAAATAAAAATTTCAAATCCATATAGTTTAAGTAAAACGATGCAAGTCATTATCGCAGAGGCTTGGGGAGGATTAATGGATTCAAATATTATCATTGCAAAGCCCTCAAACTTAATTGGTCCAGGGGAATCGAATGGCATTTGTTCGATTCTCGCAAAGAAAATGATAGATATAGAATCAGGTAGAAGTAAAGCCATTATTGAAGTAAACAGTTTGAAAGATAGTAGAGATTTTCTAGATGTACGTGATGCGATTAAAGCGTATCATGTGTTATTACGAGATGGAATAAATGGAAAACAATATAATATCGGATCAGGAGTAAAACAATCTTTATTAAATGTACTAGAACAATATAAAGAATTAACACAGCTAAATTTTTTTATAGAGGAAACAGGGAAAAGTGGGAGCGACTCAAATGAGAGTTTAGCAATAGAGGAAATAAAAAGGTTAGGTTGGATCCCAGAAATTGAATTTCATCAATCATTAAAAGATGTACTTGAGTATGCGAAGTGTAGTGACATCTGCATGCAATGAAAAACAAAAAAGGGTGTAAGAAATATATGAATGATTATGAAATAATAGATAATCAAAATACGCTATTTCTTTCAATTGTTGATACGTTGGATTGGAGAGATGAAGAAGCGCATGTATTGCGTCTGTATGAGGCAATACATAAATATCAAGCGTATGTAGAAGAAAAAAGGGTTAATCAAATAAAGTCAGCATTAGAGACGGAAACTAGGTATGTGATTCAAATCTTTGCTCAATACGAGTGTAGTGAGTATGGAAATGATTTTTATGAACTCATTAACGATCTTTTACAAGATATAGAGGTGGAGTTAAAGATTTATATAAAAAATAATAAGTTTATTTACATTTAAAAGGTAAAGAGAAAGCTAGATTTTTAATAATAAAGGTGGGTATAAGTTATGAGCAAAACGATTCTTTTTACTGGGGGCGGTACAGCCGGACACGTTATGATTAATATTGTATTAATTCCTAAATTTATAGAGAAAGGCTGGAGAGTCGAGTATATTGGATCCAAAAATGGAATTGAAAAATCATTAGTGCAAAATGTTAAATACAATAGTGTTTCAACGGGAAAGCTTAGGAGATATTGGGATTGGGAGAATTTTAAAGATCCTTTTAAAATTATACGCGGTTGTTTACAAAGTTATAATTTAATTAAGAAAACAAAGCCTGACGTTATCTTTTCAGCAGGAGGATTTGTTTCAGTTCCTGTAGCTATAGGAGCATGGTTAAATCGTGTGCCTATAATTATACGTGAACCAGATAGCACATTAGGGCTTGCCAATAAAATAGCATTACCTTTTGCTACAAAGCTATGCACAACATTTCCTCAGACAGGAGAAAATGTAAGTAATGAGAAGAAGGTTTATGTAGGACCAATTGTAAGGGAAGAAATTGAGAAGGGTAACGTATTACGAGGAAGAAGATATTGTGAATTTCAGCAAGATAAACCAGTATTATTAATTATGGGTGGGAGTCAGGGTGCTAAGTGGATAAATGATATGGTAAGGGAATGTGTAGATACAATACTATTAAACTTTAATATTATTCATATATGTGGTAAAGGGAAGGTAGACCCATCTATTGGCATGGAGGGATATATGCAATTTGAATATATAGGCGACGAGTTGCCGCATATACTAAATATGGCAAGTGTTGTAGTTTCTAGAGCGGGTTCTACTGCTATTTCTGAATTGTTATTTTTGAAGAAACCGATGTTGCTTATCCCGTTAACTAACAGTTCCAGTAGGGGAGATCAAGTTTTAAATGCTGAATATTTTTCACGGCAAGGATATGCGGAAGTTATACTCCAAGACAGAGTAAGTACGAATACATTTATACATGCAGTAAATAAGTTGTATACAAATAAGGAGAAATATATTCAAAACATGAATGGATATAAGAAAACAAATGATGAGGGAATTCATCAAATAATAGATATAATAAATGAAGTGGTGAAGTAATAGAAATGTAAATAGAAAAACAAAAGGAAAGAAGGTATCTTCTTTCCTTTTTGCTATATTTGTTCTAATTAGTTATGTACTATGGGTGAATGCCGTTTTCTAATAGCTCAGTAAATGCATGAATATGGATAGGTTTACTGTAATAATAACCTTGAATAAACTGACATTTATTTTTTTGAAGGAAATTTACGTGCTCTTTCGTTTCTACACCTTCAGCAATGACAGACATTCCTAATGTATTTGCTAATGTGATGATCGTTTTAATAATTTCCATTCCATCATCACATGTTTCAGACATTGTAATAAATTCTCTCGGGATTTTTAACGTATCAATTGGATACAAAGGTAAGTAGGCTAGCGAAGAATAACCTGTACCAAAATCGTCGATAGAAATGTGAATCCCTAAACTTTTTAGTGTACGCAGTTTTATCAATGTTTCTCGCTCATCCATCATTGCAATTCGCTCTGTTAATTCAAGATCAAGAGAGCTTGCTGGTAAACCTGTATTTGTTAAAGTAGAAGAAATAGATTTTACAAAATCCTCTTGTTCAAATTCCTTAGCAGATAAATTTACACCTATTTTTAAATGTGAATATCCGAGTGCGTGCCAACGTTTCATTTGTTTACAAGCCTGCTCTAATGTCCATTTACCTATTGAAATAATTTGTAGTGTTTCTTCTGCAATCGGAATAAACTCGTATGGAGAAATAATACCTAATTCAGGATGATTCCACCTAATTAAAGCTTCTGCACCGATAATTTTATTAGATTCACTATCAACTTGAGGTTGATACAAAAGGAACAATTCTTCATTTTGTAGTGCGTTTGGTAAATCTTTTTCTAATCGCAATCGTCTTTCAATTTTTTTAGCGATTACATCGTCATAAATAGATACAGAGTTAAGTTCTTTTGCTTTTGCATCATACATTGCAACATTAGCGTTTTTCAGAAGTGTAGCGGTATCGATTCCGGAATGTGGATAAATAGCGATGCCGATACTCAGTGATAAAGTTAATTTATGCTCATGTATGATAAATGACTTTTTCATGCATTTAAATAATTGGTTACATAATTGGAATAAGTAATCTTCGTCAGTATAGTTTTCAATTATGATTGTAAATTCATCGCCACCGATTCTTGAAAGATGAGTATGTGATGGAAGACATGATTGGAATCGCTTTGCTACTTCTTCTAATATGTAATCTCCTGATGAATGTCCAAGTGTATCGTTAATTGCTTTAAAGCGATCTAAATCTAAATATAATAATGCAAACTCGCTTTCTGTTATTTCAGCATTTTTTATAACTCTCTTTAATTTCTTATGGAAAAAGGCACGGTTACCAATTTTCGTTACAGTGTCATGGAATGCTAAATATTTTATTTCTTCTTGCTGTTTTTTTAGTGCAGTAATATCTTTCACCATAATATAGCTTCCTGAAATTTGTCCGTCTATTATAATAGGAATGATTGTAACGTATAAAAAATAAGTAAAGCCATCTTTATATTGAGAACTAAGTTGTAAGAATGCCGATTCTTGTTGTTTCACTTTTTCTAATGCCAATGCTAGCTTATGCTTATCTTCATCTAAAATGATCGAAAAACAAGTTTCACCTAGTAACTCATCCGTTGGTGCCCCAAGTAGTACACTCCCAGCCTTATTTACATTTAAGAATATTCCATTTAAATCAATGGTGAAGATAGGGTCAGGATGATATTCATATAATGATTTAAACTTTTGCTGTTTTTGAGAAAGAGCCTCTGATTTATGAACTAAATCAGACGTCCGTAAAGTAACTTTTTCTTCTAGTTGGGCATTAAATGCCTGCAAACGTTTTGTTAAGGAATTGTTTTGCATACGTACGATAGAATGACGAATGAGTACGAAAATAAAAGTAATACAATTTCCTGTAATGAGAGTTGAAGATGATGTTTGTTCTTTTAATGTAAACCCGATTAGTATTGCAACAGCAAGATAGGGAAATACAACTAAAGCTTTTTTTCCTATTATAGGGTTTACAAGGAAATAATTTTTATGGCTATTATGATCTTCTGAAATAGAGCCAGCTATTGCAATAAGTAATATAGGTATTCTATATAAAAGACGTAATAATATTATCGTTTCAGTTGATAAGTGGTTATTTAAGTAAAAATAAATATAGTTAAAAGTTGCAGAACTTATTAATACAAAAATAAAGATATAAATTTTCCGTTTGGAATTAAAAATTGTTGGACGGAAAATGAGACTAACACCTAGCAGTAGAAATAATAAATCTGCAATTGGGTATAAAAATGAAAGGAAAACATCTCCTAGTGAAAGAGCGAATATATTTAAATTTGGTTGATTAAATAAATACCATTCTAATGTAAATATGGAAGTAAGCACTATGCATATATCACAAATAAAGAACGCTTTTTCCCATTTATTGCATTCCTTTAAGATTTTATAGCAGAAAGCGATAAGACAGAAAAATAGAAAAAACATGTAAAATACATCAGAAACCGTAAAACGATGTATTGGAATTTCGAAGAAGCTATCTTGATATGTATATACTATTTTCCCTAATAAAAAACTACCAATTGCTATTGTAATACATATCCAAAACGGATTTGAACTGACTTTTTTAGAATATATAGAGTAAATCAGTGATACAAATGTAATGGCTTCAACGACAAGTGAAGCGAAGCGTACATCTGAATTTGAAAAATGAGTAGGGAATAGATAGAAAAACATAAAATAGATTGAATAGCATATTAATGTTCCGATTAATATACATAATTGTAAATTTTTATTTAATTTCAATGAAATCACCTTCTTTAATTATGCACTATGTTCGTTATATCTATACATAATAATATTATTTAAGAATTGTATCAGATTTCCTTATAAAAATCATGTTTATAAGGAAAGTGTTAAAGAGTGTAAGTATTCTTAAGGTTGGAAAAATATTGCGGTTGATAGTACAGACTGTATCAAGACTTTAAATAGAAATTGTATATTTAGTCATCCTTTGAATTGTAAAGTTTTTTTAGTGATTTGTAAGTGGAGATGCAAAATTGCATATAAAATGATGAGTATCTTTTTTTGGTGAGCTTTTTATTTTTAATCTGAAAATTAATATTTGTGAAAATGTTGAGAAAAGATATAAAATAAGAACGTGTATTCTTACAGAGTGGAATAGTATTGCCACTAAATAGGGAGGCTTTTTTATGATATATCGAATTAAAGATGCAGAAATATACTATGAAATTGTGGGAGAGGGTAAACCGGTCATTATCATACATGGCTGCGCCCCTGACCATAGGTTAATGATGAAATGTATGGAATCAGTATTTCAGAAATATGAAGGTTATAAGCGAATATATATTGATTTACCTGGAATGGGAAAATCGAATGCTCCAAATTGGATAAATAGTTCAGATCGTATAGTAGAAGTGCTTATCACATTTATTGAGGAAATCATTTCTACTGAAAAATTTTTATTGGTAGGAGAATCATATGGAGGCTATTTAGCCAAAGGTATACTTGCAAAGATGTTTGAGAGAGTTAGCGGATTACTATTAGTATGTCCTGTTGTTGTAGCGGAGCCAGAAAAAAGGATTCTTCCATATAAACAGGTAATTGTACAAGATGAGGAATTTTTAAATACGCTCACTTCCACAGAAAGAGAGGAATTTTGTGAGTTAGCTGTAATAGCAAATGAATATACATATAAGCGATTTAAAGAAGAAATTAAGCCTGGGTTAGATGTTGCTAATTATGAATTTATTGAAAGGTTGCAAAAGAATTACTCTCTTACTATGGATTTTCAGCATGAAAAATATGAAAATCCCGTTCTTTTACTGACTGGAAGACAAGATATATCAGTAGGTTATCAAAATATTATAGAAATTATTGAAGAATATCCAAGGGCAACATTAGCAGTGTTAGATATGGCAGGGCATAATTTGCAAATTGAGCAGCCTGAATTATTTGAGAGTTTAGTAGGAGAATGGATTAGACGAACAAATCAGCACAGTTTATAAAGTATTTTAGTATTACCCCTAAGTGTTGAAATGGGATAAATGAACGTGATTTATTAACTTATCTCGCTATTTGCCGGGCAGCCCGATTAGTGAGGGCTGATTAAAGTTTCACTTTATAAAAAATTTTAAGGAGAAATTATGAGCACATATATTTATATGGTTAGACATGGTGAATCACCAAAACTAGAAGGAAATGAAAGAATGCGTGGATTAACTGAGAGGGGACATATGGATGCCCGTAGAGTAACTGACATATTAAAAGCGGAGAGGATTGATACTTTTATTTCCAGTCCTTATAATCGGGCTATGCTAACGATAGAGGAGTCAGCTAATTTCCATGAAAAAGAAATAGTAGTATATGAAAATCTTAAAGAGTGTATGTTTTCAAGTGAGGATCAGGTTATATCAGACAAAGAGGTGTATCCACTTGTACAGAAGATGTTCTCTAATCCGGACTTTGCACGAACGGAAGGAGAGTCATATGCAGATTGCCAGAGAAGAGTAGTGAAAGTATTAAAAGAAATCTTAATGGATTTTCGAGGATGCAAAATTGTAATTGGTACACATGGGCTTGTCATGACATTAATGATGAACTATTTTGATAAACAATATGGTTTTGAATTTTTAATGAATACGTCAAAACCGGATATATATAAGATGGAATTTAAAGAAGAACAATTAATGAATGTAGAGAGATTATGGAAAGCTGAATAAAATTAGTTGCATGGATTTTGTTGTAAAAGTTACTTTTATAGCAAAGTCTTTTTTTGAATAGAAAGCATCTTTATCAACTATTGTTAGAATGTTAAATAAATAAGTAATTATTCAGTCTTTGAATAAATTATGGAGAAATTGGTTTAGGGAAACAATTTTAAATGTGTCAAAATTCCAAACGTTGGATTTATATTCAATAGGAGAAAAAGATGTAGAATTTTGTCTTACAGTCCCCGTTTACTTTTCATTTCATTACATATAGGCTTTGTGGTGTAAGGGAGGACATTGCCTTTACGTAAAATCTATAAGGAGGTCATTGTAATGAAACAGATTAAAAAGTTTGCGGGAGTTGCTTTAGCAGGTACGATTGGATTAAGTGGACTACTGTTTTTAGAACCAAGTGTAAGCGTTGCGGAAGCACAGCAAGTGAAAGTAGAAAATTTCAATACAATTGATGTAACGATGAATCTAAATGAATTGTATGTATTAAGTGGCAGAAGCATTGATATTCTTTCTGGAGATAAAGAAGCAATTCAGTTAAATAAATACACAATTAGTTTTAATAAACCTGGGAAGTATGTGATTAAAGTAAATGGCTGTATTTATGATGATGTATATACTTTTATTGTAAATGAGTAGTATATATTCTTAAATTGCGAGATAAAAACAGCAACACCCTATTTGCGATGAGAGTCGTAAATAGGGTGGATTTATTTGTATTAAGCTGTACTTTAAATATGTTCGCTAATTTTCTTTTTGCCATGTAAAGTATGTAAAAGTGTTTGAAACATCTTAAATGATTGCTGAAAGATTGGACTTTGAATAAAGGTGTACAGAAAAGTTACGATGAAAACAGGACCTCCTAGCATAAATCCAATAACTAGTACAATACATTCTACTATGATTCTAGCACGGCTAATAGAAAGTCCTGTTTTGTCTGAAATAGTAAGCATGAATCCATCACGGGGTCCAGCGCCAATCCCAGCCGCAACGTACATACCTCCCCCGATACCTGTAATGGCAATACCAGAAAATAAAATGAGTAAGTTTATCCATAAATAATTACTAGCGTCTGGAAGCATGTTTGATTGTAAGAAAAAGTCCATAATGGGACCGATAAGTAGTGCATTCAAAAATGTCCCCACATTTATATATTTTCGATCTACTAGTAAAGATATTAGAACGAGACATAACCCACACATGACACTCCACGTACCGATGGTCCATCCAAACTTTTGGTAGAGAGCCATATTTAAAACTTCCCAAGGGTGCAAGCCGAGAAATTTAACTTTGACTGCAAGAGCGTTTCCAAGGCCAAAGAAAATTAATCCTAAGAAAAAAAGAAAATAGCGAAAGAGAGTTAGCCTCATCTTTACAACCTCCCATATTTTATAATTATGTATGTTACCTGTTACAGTTTTAATGTACAAATATTATGTCTTTTTATCATTCGTTTAAAAGTGTTAACAATGTAAATGAAATATACATCTTCACAGTCAAAAAAGTTAAAATATTTCGTTTTAAGGATTATAATGGAGGGAGGAACATAAAAGGGAGTGAATGAACTTGAAACAAGAACTTATTGAAAGATTTACGAGATATGTAAAAATTGATACGCAATCAAATGAAGAAAGTCATACAGTACCAACAACACCAGGACAAATTGAGTTTGGTAAGTTATTAGTGGAAGAGCTAAAAGAAATTGGTTTAACAGAAGTAACGATGGATGATAATGGCTATGTAATGGCAACACTTCCAGCTAATACGGACAAGGATGTTCCTGTAATCGGATTTTTAGCCCATTTAGATACGGCAACAGACTTTACAGGGAAAAACGTCAAACCACAAATTCATGAAAATTTTGATGGTAATGCAATTACGTTAAATGAAGAGCTAAATGTTGTGTTAACACCAGAGCAGTTCCCGGAATTACCATCATATAAAGGACATACCATTATTACAACTGATGGTACAACACTTCTAGGAGCAGATGATAAAGCTGGTCTTACAGAAATTATGGTTGCAATGAACCATTTAATACATAATCCGCAAATTAAGCACGGGAAAATAAGAGTAGCATTTACACCGGATGAAGAAATTGGTCGTGGGCCAGCGCATTTTGATGTAGAAGCGTTTGGTGCATCATTCGCTTATACGATGGATGGAGGTCCATTAGGTGGTTTAGAGTATGAAAGTTTTAATGCTGCAGGTGCTAAGTTAACGTTTAACGGAACGAATACACATCCTGGAACAGCGAAAAATAAAATGCGCAATGCTACTAAACTGGCTATGGAGTTTAACGGGTATTTACCAGTAGAAGAGGCGCCAGAATATACAGAAGGCTATGAGGGATTCTATCATTTACTTTCTTTAAATGGTGATGTTGAGCAAAGTAAAGCGTATTATATTATTCGAGACTTTGATCGTGAAAATTTTGAGGCACGTAAAAATAACGTTAAAAATATTGTGAAGACTATGCAAGAAAAATATGGCGAAGATGCAGTCGTTTTAGAAATGAATGATCAATACTATAACATGCTTGAAAAAATTGAACCGGTAAGAGAAATTGTTGATATTGCATATGAAGCAATGAAAAGTTTAGACATTGAACCAAATATTCATCCGATTCGCGGAGGCACAGATGGATCACAATTATCATATATGGGATTACCGACGCCGAATATTTTCACTGGTGGTGAAAACTATCACGGTAAATTTGAGTATGTTTCGGTAGATACTATGGAAAAAGCTGTTCAAGTTATTGTGGAAATTGCAAGACGTTTTGAGGAGCAAGCTTAAAAAAGAACCAAGTAGTACGAATGTGCTACTTGGTTCTTTTAATATAGTACTCGCCACAAATAAAAAGTCGCATAAGACTCCCAATTAGCCCAGTTTGCCGCGAAATCTTTTATTTCATTTTTAGTCGGTTTATTTTCGGAACCTGTTATAAATTTAATTGCATTATGCAGACCAACATCATCAATTGGAAAAGCTGAAGGAAATCTTAAACAACGCATTAAAACATAGTTGGCAGTCCATGGTCCTATACCATGGATAGCGGTTAATTGTTTCTCAGCAACCTTTACATCTTGTGTTTGCAGTAAATCCTCTTTTAATAGTTTTCTCTCTGTAATAAGCTTCGCAATACCGATTAAATATTCACATTTTCTAGTCGTCATTTTTAATTGTTGGAGATCTTCTACATGTAGATTTGCAATTGTTTCAGGTGATGGGAATATCCAATGCTTTCTACCGTCCCATTCTACATAACTTCCAAATTGCTCAACTAATCTTCTTTTTAGCGTATAAGCATATGTTAAGTTAATTTGTTGACCGATAATTCCCCAGGAAAGTGCCTCAAATAAGTCTGGAATACCTAAAGTACGAAGGCCGTAATATTGTTCAATTGGTCCTTGAAGGAGTAAATCATGTTTAGCTAATGTATAAAAGGGAGCTAAATCAGTAGTTAAATCAAACCATTCTTTTACATAGTTAGCTACAGCTTCACGTATCGATTTTTCAGATGTATATGATTCTTCTAAACAATGTATTTGAATATTGCCATCTGTATTCACACTAATTTCAACTAAAGGATTTACATCTTGAACAGGGATAACTTTATAAATTTTGTTATCTTCAATATGGAACATACATTCATTGTTAGAACGTGATAGATAACGTAAATTTTCTTGGAAACAAAATTCTTTTGGAACTGCTATAGATAATACGCTATTATATTCTGCTGTCATATGAATTCCACCTGCAACTTTTCTAATGTAAGCAATTTTTTCTTCATTTCTAATCCACCCCTAAATCCGGTTAGTTTCCCATTCTTCCCAATAACGCGGTGACAAGGAATGGTGATAAGAAGAGGATTAGCAGCAATAGCAGAAGCAACGGCGCGCACAGCTTTAGGTTTTTGAATTCTTTCAGCAATTTCTGTATAAGAATATGTCTTTCCATAAGGAATTTCACGTACCGTATTCCAAACAGATAATTGAAAATTAGTTCCATAAGCATCGATAGGGAATGTAAAAGTTTCTCGCTTGTTTTCTAAATACTCGATAACTTCTTTCGTATATATTTGCAAGTAATCTGGACTATGGATCAATATATGTTGGGGCAGTTTTTTTCTAGCCCATATATTTAATTCTTCAAAGTTTTCGTCTTGTGATCCAATGAAACATAGTCCATTTTCAGTTGCAGCAATATGAAATTGCCAATTTTTATGTGTAAGTAGCGTCCAATATATATAATTATTTTTGTAGGAATTCATTATCGTATCCCTCTTTCATCTCGTTCTTTTTTCGATATTCAGTAGGAGTAAATCCGGTTTTCTTTTTAAATAAAGTTGCGAAATATTCTGGGTTTTCTATCCCGACAGCAGTACTAATTTCTTTAATAGATTGATTTGTGTGTAAAAGGTATTCGGTTGCTTTAAGAATCCTGAATTGTTGTATATATTCTATAGGAGTTAGCCCTATGATTCTTTTGAAAGTACGTTGTAAATGAAAAGGGCTACCGTGACACATTTCCGCAAGCATGTCGAGAGTTAAAGATTTGTCATAATGCTTTTCGATATAGTCTTTAATTTGTTTTACCCACTCTTCATTAGGTAAAGTGATTCCATTTGGCTTACAACGTTTGCACGGGCGAAAGTTTTCACTTAATGCTTGCTCTGCATGATGAAAAATTCGTACATTGTTTCTATTCGGTATTCTTGATTTGCATGATGGTCTGCAAAAGATTCCAGTTGATTTCACAGCATAAAAGAATTTGCTATCATAGGAAGAATCATTATGAATAATTGCTTGCCAATACTCATTTGTTAATGTAACTCCTTCATTGTGCATAGAACATCACCTCTGAAATTAGTATAACCTGAATAAAGTGCGTATGTATGTATTCATAAATGTAAGAGCAAGATTACAAAGGTGAAAATATTGGATGGCGTTTAGATTATTTTGTTGTTTCGGAACGAATGAAAGACCAAATAACAGAAGCGAAAATTAATAGTGAAGTGATGGGATCAGACCATTGTCCAGTTGAATTGCATATAAATTTCTAAAAAAAGAAGTATCTCCCTAATATCAGGGAGATACTTCTTTTTTAATTCAGTTTGTTAAAATTTTTCAAATCATTCTTGAAATAATTTCATATTAAATATATACTTAGTAACGATAATCATTATCATTGAAAATGATTATCAAGTGATGGAGGCGTAAAAGAATTATAGTCTAGGGGAAGTGAACGGGAATGAGTTCTGGATAAAATTATTAATCTAATGAAATATATATATGGGACAAGGTTCATATAGTTAAATTTTATTGAGAATATAGTTTGAAAATTTGAGAGGAGACATATAAAGATGAACAAGAAATTATTTACTTTAGGGATGGTTACAGTTTTAAGTGTAGGTTTAGCAGCATGTAATAGTGCGGATAAAACTTCAGGCGAGCAAAAACAACAGACAAAAGCTACGGAAACGAAAAAAGATGAAAAACGAAAAATCACATATTTAGGTAAAGAGTATACAGTGCCAGCAAAAGTAGATAAAATTGCGACAGCTAGTTTAGAGTCAATGGAAGATGCGGCAGTACTTGGAATTAAACCAGTTGGTGCCATTACTGTAGGTGGTAAATTACCAAAATATCTTGAAAAAGAGTTAGAAGGTGCTAAATCTGTTGGTGAGAAAATGCAACCCAATTTCGAAACATTACTACAATTAAAACCAGATGTTATTACATCGAGTACGAAATTCCCAGCAGAAACAGCTGAAAAGTTTACGAAAGTAGCTCCTACATTCCCGGTATCACACGTTTCAACAAATTGGGAAGATAACTTAAAGTTAATGGGAGAATTAACTGGTAAAAAAGATAAAGCCGAAAAAATTATTAAGGATTACAATTCGGACGCTGAAAAAGCAAAAGCAAAACTAGGAGGTAAGTTAAAAGATAAAAAAGTACTTGTCATAAGACTAAGAGCAAACGAATTATTCCTATATCCAGAAGGAGTATACTTCAATCCTGTAATTTATAAAGATCTTGGACTAACTGCTCCAGAACAATTGAAAACTGTAAAAGCACAAGAGAAAATTTCATTTGAAAAACTTGCTGAACTTAACCCAGATTATATTTTCTTACAATATGAGGCAAGTGAAAATAAAAACCCGAAAGTGTTAGAAGAAATTGAAAGTAATCCAATTTGGCAAAGTATGAATGCTGCGAAGGAAAAGAAAGTATTTGTAAATGTTGTAGATCCAATGGCACAAGGTGGTACAGCTTGGAGTAAAACAGCATTCTTAAAAGAAGCAGTGAAAAATTTATCTAAATAATACAATAAGTAAGGTGCGTTGAATGATATGCAGAAAACAAATGCAGTACCAGTAACTATATTATGTATAGCACCCATACTCATCTTATTTACAGTTATACTTTCGATTTTGTATGGGGCAAAAAGTATTGACGCTGAAACAGTGTGGAACGCATTATTTCATTTTGATTCAAGCGATGTAAATCATAATATTATTATTACTTCACGTTTACCAAGGGTAGTTGCAGCTCTTTTAGTCGGAGCATTTCTAGCCATATCAGGAGCACTTATGCAGGGGATGACAAGAAACTATCTTGCATCCCCTTCTATTATGGGTGTGACGGATGGCGCTGCCTTTGTTATTACACTTTGTATGATTTTTCTTCCGGGAATGTCATCAATTGGTATGGTTGTATGTTCAATGATTGGTTCTGCACTAGGAGCCGGTATCGTGTTTGGTTTTGGTTCGCTCCTTCAAAATGGCTTATCACCAGTAAGGTTAGCGATTATTGGAACAGTTATTGGAACATTTTTAAGCAGTGTATCGGCTGCCATGGCTTCCTATTTCCAAATTTCTCAAAATGTTAGTTTTTGGTTTAATGCAAAGTTAGATCAAGTAGATCCTAATATCATTAAAATCACGATACCGTTTGGGATAATTGGAATAATTTTAGCATTGTTAATATCAAAATCAATTACCATTCTTTCATTAGGCGAAGAGGTTTCTATTAATTTAGGACAGCGTACAAAACTAGTTAAAGCGATGGCAATTTTATCGGTAATTTTTTTAACAGGAACAGCAGTTGCTTTAGTGGGGAAAGTTGGTTTTGTAGGTTTAATTATTCCGCACATTACGCGCTTTATAATTGGGGTAGATTATAAGTGGATTTTGCCATGTGCAGGTGTTATTGGTGGCGTTTTCTTAGCGTTATGTGACGTTTTGAGTAGATTTGTAAACTATCCATTTGAAACACCTATTGGAGTCGTTACCTCTTTAATTGGAATTCCTTTCTTCCTTTATTTAATCCGTACTAGAGGAGGAGAGAGACATGCTTAAAAGTTCAAGTCAACGTTTCGGAATGACGATGGGGATTATTATATTTTTAATACTATGTGCTATTTATATTAGTTTAACAAATGGTACGTTCGACATTACGATTACAGATGTATTTAAAACACTGTTTAGAATTGATCCAGTACCAGAACATGATTTAGTTATTTTTGAGTTTCGTCTTCCGCGTATCGTAATTGCTGGATTAGTAGGATTAGGCCTTGGTGTTGCAGGTGCTGTTATTCAAGGGATTACGAGAAATGGATTGGCGGACCCAGGTATTTTAGGCGTAAATGCCGGAGCGGGAACAGCGATTGTCATTTTTATGTTTTTCTTTCAAGGACAATTAAAAAGCACAGACTGGGTTTCTATTATGATGATGCCAATGTTTGGTTTAGTAGGCGGATTAGGTGCAGCTATCATCATTTATCTGTTTTCTTGGAAAAACGGTAAATTAGATTCGCAGCGACTTTTATTAACAGGGATTGCAATTGGATCGGGATTTGGAGCTTTTTCTATGTACTTATCACTCAAAATGAAGTCAACTGATTTCGAGATGGCTGCAGTGTGGGTGTCTGGAAGCATATATAGTGCGAACTGGAAGTATATTGTGGCTATGTTACCATGGCTTATTATCTTAATTCCACTTATACAAAAGAAAGCTTATTTATTAGATTTATTCCAATTGGAAGAAACGAGTATTACAAGTTTAGGTGTTTCAGTAGAAAGAGAGAAATCGATTTTATTATTAAGCAGTATCGGGCTTGTGAGTGCATGTGTTGCTGTTTCAGGGAGTATCGGTTTTATTGGCTTAATGGCACCGCATATAGCGAAAAGACTTGTCGGTATTCAACATAAGTATATAATTCCTACGTGCGGCGTAATCGGAATGTTTCTTGTAATTGCCTCAGACTTTATTGCAAAAACAGTTTTCACACCTGTAGAGTTACCAGTTGGAATCGTTATTTCTATTGTCGGTGTACCGTATTTCTTATATTTACTTTATAAGGCGAAAGCGTAAGAGGAGGAATAAAAGTGAGTATTTTAAGTGCAAAAAATTTAGAAACAAGTTATGAAAAGCTTACAGTGTTTCGCGATTTAAATGTGGAAATACAAGAAGGAAAAGTAACGACAATTATAGGGCCAAACGGTTGCGGTAAATCGACATTGTTAAAAACAATGGGAAGAATTTTAAAACAAAAAAGCGGAAAAGTATACTTGCAAGGGCAAGATTTACATACAATTTCAACGAAAGAAATTGCGAAGCAGTTAGCTTTACTCCCGCAAACTCCAATTGCACCAGGTGAACTTAAAGTGGAAGAATTAATTTCTTATGGACGCTATCCACATCGAAATAACGTAAATAAGTTAACCACAAAAGATAAAGAAATGATTGATTGGGCATTAAATATAACGAAAACTTCTGAATTTCGAACGAGACAAATTGCAAATTTATCAGGTGGTCAAAGACAAAAGGTATGGCTAGCGATGGCATTAGCACAAGAGACAGAAGTGTTGCTATTAGATGAGCCAACTACATACCTTGATATGTCTCATCAATTAGATGTATTACAAATTGTGGAGAAGTTAAATAAAGAACATAATTGTACGGTTGTTATGGTATTACATGATATTAACCATGCAGCAAGATTTTCAGATGAAATTATTGCAATGAAGGAAGGAGAAATTGTTACAACTGGTAGCCCGGAAGAAATCATTACAAATGAAGTGTTAAAAGAAGTATTTCATATTGATGCACGTGTCATGATTGATCCGTATAACGGGGCTCCTGTTTGTTTCGGATATGATAGCGTTGTATCTGAAGAAGAAAAAATCGAAATATATGTAACAAGTTAAAAAAGAGGGGGAATAGGGTGAATACTACAGTTGAAAAACAGCAGATTATAACATCTAATACAGAGCAGTGGAAAATGTATTCAAAATTAGAAGGTAAGGAATATCAAATTCATATTTCAAAGCCGAGGCAACCAGCACCGGATTCAGGATATCCTGTCATTTACGTATTAGATGGCAATGCCTTTTTTCAAACATTTCATGAAGCAGTTAAAATACAATCAGTAAGAGCGGAAAAAACCGGTGTTTCACCAGCTATTATAGTAGGAGTGGGTTATCCAATTGAAGGCGCATTTTCAGGGGAAGAAAGGTGCTATGATTTTACGCCTAGCGTAATTTCAAAAGATGCCCCTTTAAAACCAGACGGTAAACCGTGGCCTAAAACAGGAGGAGCACATAATTTCTATACTTTTATTGAAGAAGAACTGAAACCACAAATTGAAAAGAATTTTGAGATTGATAAAAGTAAGCAAACGTTATTTGGACATTCTTTAGGTGGACTATTTGCTCTTTATATACTATTTACAAACTTAAATGCTTTTCAAAATTATTTTATTAGTAGTCCATCTATATGGTGGAATAATAAATCCGTACTTGAAAAAGAAGAGAACCTTATACATGAATTAAACAATGCTAAGTTTGAAACAGGAGTGTTCCTTACAGTTGGGTCACTAGAACGAGAGCATATGGTTGTAGGTGCAAATGAATTATCAGAGCGCCTTCTCCAAGTAAACCACGATAAACTTAAATTTAAGTTTTATGAAGCTGAAGAGGAGAATCATGCATCTGTTGTGCCGACGTCTTTAAGTAAAGGATTGAGGTTTATTAGTTACGTATAGGAAAAAAGGTTATGGATAAAACATTCCATAACCTTTTTTAATATGTAGAATTGTCCTTTTCGAAAGTTTTGTTTCAACTTTTCGTCTAAAGAGACAAAAAGTTGTCACAAATCGGTCACAATTAGCATAAACATAAAATAGACGAAATGAACTTATTTCCAAAAAGGCTTGGTTTATTTCAATCATGATTCGTAGAGTTGAAAAAGCATGGATTAAAAGTTCACTATATTCCCAAGGAGGTAGATCGTATGAAAACAATTCTTGCTATCGCTGGACTTATTTGGGTTTTATCGCATGGCATCCCAATTTATGAAGGAGAACAAATTCGCAGTGCTCTGAATAAAAATTTTAATGAATATCATATCATTAATCGGCAAGATAATGTTGTGACAGTTCGAGTGAATGATTGTTTTCATACGGTAACCGTTGAAGGAACTTCAGTAGTGAATGATACAAAAGTATGTGATCAGCAATAATTATATATGGAAAGAAAAATTCTAGGGTTAAATATCTGAAAATTAAAATTAAAAAATTATAGACGAAGAATAAGCGGGGGCGGTTAATCCCCGCTTATTCTTGTTTCACTTTATTGAATTTTGATGAGAGATATAATGATTTTGTGACAAAAAGGAAAGGGTATACTGAAAATTGAGATTAAGAAGCTAAGGAGTTGTTAAGAATAATCATAAAGTGTAAATATACTCTTATGGGGTATCATGCGTAGATATTTAATGCTATAATTGGTATACTCATAAAAAACAATTGTTTTATTGAATGAAGAGAAACTTTAAGAAGGTGATAATATGGATCATAAAGAGCATGAAGCAGTAACACATAGATCAGAAAAAGAAAAAGAACAGATTATAAATAGATTAAAGAGAATTGAAGGACAGGTCCGCGGTATTCAAAATATGATTGAAAATGATCGTTATTGCGTGGATATTTTAGTGCAAATTTCAGCGATTAATGCAGCGATGAAAAAAGTAGGAATGGGTGTATTAAAAAACCATACAAGTCATTGTGTTTCAGGTGCTATTAAAGATGGCAATGGTGACGAAGCAATTGAAGAATTAATGACTGTATTTGAACGTTTTTCAAAAGCGTAAAAACAAGCTAGTATGTCACTGGCTTGTTTTTTTGTTTACCTTCATAATAAGATCTCGGCGTATTGATATGAAAAAGTGTGTGTAAAATAAACTTTTAGAAAATAATTGAAAAATCATGATATAAAACCATTGATTACCTTAGGGGGGTATGGTAAGATGTAATTGTGATTAACAAACAATGAATAAACAAGAGGAGGATTTTAAATGGAACAGTTAACATTACAGGTTGAAGGTATGTCTTGTGGACATTGTGTAAATGCTATCGAAAGCAGTGTGAAAGAGCTAAACGGTGTTGAACAAGTGAAGGTTCAATTAGCAGAAGGAACTGTTGAAGTTACTATCGACTCGTCTGCCGTAACATTAAAAGATATCGTTGCTGTAATTGAAGACCAAGGATACGATGTTCAATAATTATTTTTAGATATGGAAATAAATCGTACTTTAAATGAAGTACGATTTATTTTGCTAATCATTATACCTCATAAGGGTATATAGAGGTGAGAGACATGAATGAAAAAAAAGAGGCCAATCTTCAAATATCGGGAATGACATGTGCGGCATGTGCAAATAGAATTGAAAAAGGTCTAAAAAAAGTAGAAGGTGTTCATGAGGCAAATGTAAATTTTGCACTTGAAAAAACAAAAATAATGTACGATCCAACTAAAACAAATCCGCAACAGTTTAAAGAAAAAGTTGAATCGTTAGGATATGGAATTGTAAGTGATAAAGCTGAATTTACTGTTTCAGGAATGACATGTGCAGCATGTGCAAATAGAGTTGAAAAGCGTTTAAATAAGTTAGATGGTGTGAACAAAGCGACAGTAAATTTTGCTTTAGAATCAGCTACAGTAGACTTTAATCCTGATGAAGTTAATGTAAATGAAATGAAGAGTACGATTACGAAGCTAGGATATAAATTAGAAGTGAAACCAGATGATCAAGATGCATCAACTGATCATCGATTACAAGAAATTGAAAGACAAAAGAAGAAGTTTATTATTTCGTTTATTTTATCTTTCCCATTATTGTGGGCAATGGTTAGTCATTTCTCATTTACGTCGTTTATTTATTTACCAGATATGTTAATGAACCCTTGGGTGCAACTAGCACTTGCAACTCCTGTTCAATTTATCATTGGTGGACAGTTTTATGTTGGAGCTTATAAAGCGTTACGTAATAAAAGTGCGAATATGGATGTTCTCGTGGCGCTTGGAACGTCGGCCGCGTATTTCTATAGTGTATATTTAAGTATTCAATCTATTGGTTCTTCGAAACATATGACAGATTTATATTTTGAAACGAGTGCGGTACTTATTACATTAATTATTTTAGGTAAATTATTTGAAGCGAAAGCAAAAGGGCGCTCATCAGAAGCAATTAAAAAATTGATGGGTTTACAAGCGAAGACAGCTACAGTTGTGCGAGATGGAACAGAAATAAAAATTTTGATTGAAGAAGTAGTAGCTGGTGATATCGTCTATGTAAAGCCTGGTGAAAAAATACCAGTAGATGGTGAGATTGTAGAAGGAAAGTCAGCAATTGATGAATCGATGTTAACGGGTGAAAGTATTCCTGTTGATAAGTCAATTGGGGATGTAGTAATAGGTTCGACAATAAATAAAAATGGATTTTTAAAAGTGAAAGCAACTAAGGTAGGAAGAGATACTGCATTAGCTCAAATTATTAAAGTAGTAGAAGAGGCACAAGGTTCAAAAGCTCCTATTCAAAGGGTAGCAGATCAAATTTCAGGTATTTTCGTACCGGTTGTAGTTGTGATTGCGATTATCACATTTGCAGTATGGATGATATTTGTTACACCTGGTGATTTTGGCGGAGCACTTGAGAAAATGATAGCAGTACTTGTTATTGCTTGTCCATGTGCATTAGGTCTTGCAACGCCTACATCTATTATGGCAGGATCAGGAAGATCGGCTGAGTATGGTATTTTATTTAAAGGTGGAGAGCATTTAGAAGCAACGCACCGATTAGATACGGTTATTTTAGATAAAACGGGTACAGTGACAAATGGGAAGCCGGTATTAACAGATGTAATTGTAGCAGATGGATTCAATGAAAATGAACTGCTTAGATTAGTAGGGGCAGCAGAAAGAAATTCTGAACATCCGCTTGCAGAAGCGATTGTAGAAGGAATTAAAGAAAAGAAAATTGATATCCCAAGTTCAGAAACGTTTGAAGCGATTCCGGGATTTGGTATCCAATCAGTTGTAGAAGGAAAACACTTATTAATTGGTACACGTCGATTAATGAAGAAATTCAATATTGATATTGAAGAAGTTTCTAAATCAATGGAAGCGCTAGAACGAGAAGGAAAAACAGCAATGCTTATTGCAATCGATAAAGAATATGCTGGTATAGTTGCCGTTGCAGATACTGTGAAAGATACTTCAAAAGCAGCTATCGCAAGACTGAAAAAAATGGGTCTAGACGTTGTGATGATTACAGGAGATAATACACAAACTGCTCAGGCAATTGCAAAGCAAGTTGGTATTGATCACGTAATTGCAGAAGTATTGCCAGAAGGAAAAGCAGAAGAAGTGAAAAAACTGCAAGCAAATGGTAAGAAAGTAGCGATGGTTGGAGACGGGATAAATGATGCTCCTGCTCTTGCTACAGCGAACATTGGTATGGCAATTGGAACGGGAACGGATGTAGCGATGGAAGCAGCGGATATAACGTTAATCCGTGGTGACTTAAATAGTATTGCTGATGCGATATTTATGAGTAAAATGACGATAAGAAATATTAAACAAAATTTATTCTGGGCATTAGCTTATAACGCGTTAGGAATTCCAATTGCGGCATTAGGTTTCTTAGCCCCTTGGGTTGCTGGAGCAGCGATGGCATTTAGTTCTGTATCCGTTGTATTAAATGCATTACGATTACAAAGAGTTAAATTAAAATCTTAAAAAGCTACATTAAGTAATTGAATAGAATTAAAAAACAATACTTGAATAAGTATTGTTTTTTTGTTCGTATAGAAATTAAAACGATATAATAAAGCAGAAATATAGAATCGTATGTAGTAGAAAAGTTAAGAGGTAGTTTGGTAAGGAGACTTATATATGTTAAAAGATATTATAATTAGAACATTCCAGAAAAAAGATTTAGATCAAGTATTACAATTGTTTTATGAAACAGTTCATACGGTTAATGCAAAAGATTATAATGAGTTACAGCTACAGGCGTGGGCACCGGAGCGACTAGATAGAGAAAATTGGTTACAGTCTTTAGAAAAGAATATTAGCTATGTAGCCGATCATAAAGGTATGATTGTGGGGTTTGGGGATTATAACGATGATCGTTACGTAGATCGTTTATTTACGCATAAAGATTATCAAGGGAAAAGAGTCGCTTCATACATACTACAGAAGTTAGAAAAAGAAGCAGTGAACTTGGGACATAGGGAGATATATACAGAGGCGAGCATTACCGCAAAACCTTTTTTTGAAAGTAAAGATTTTATTTGCATAAAAGAACAAAAGAAACAGCATAATGGTCAGATTTTTATTAATTATGTTATGAAAAAATATCCTTCTCATAAATGAGAAGGATATTTTTCATTATTTTACAGCTTCTTTTAGTTCTTTACCAGCTTTGAAAGCAGGTACTTTAGAAGCTGCGATTTGCATTTCTTCACCAGTTTGTGGGTTACGGCCTGTACGAGCAGCTCTTTCGCGAACTTCGAATGTACCGAATCCGATAAGTTGTACTTTTTCACCAGCAGCTAAAGTGTTAGTGATTGATTCTACTACAGTTTGTACAACTACAGTAGCTTCTTTTTGAGAAATCTCAGCATTTTGTGCTACGTTTTTAATTAATTCTGTTTTGTTCATGTTTTTCACCTCATATGTAAATAATGCTATTTAAGTTGTTATTATAACGTATAAAACATTCGAGAACAAGTGTACGTACATATATTCGCAAAAAAAATGAAATTTGTAATATTTTTAGGGTTCTTTATAGACATTCTATTTAAGCCGACAGAGATTTGTTCTTCATTTCAGTCTTCTCTTGATAAGAAGATAGTTTCTTATTATAAGATATGAAGTAAGGTAGTGCTACAAATAACATACCTCCTACTAAATTTCCAAAGAAAACAAAAATAAAGTTTGGAAAATATTCAGCCCAAATGAAATGACCGGCAAAAATTGCGGCTGGGATGACAAACATATTTGCTACAACGTGTTGAAATCCAATCGCAACAAAAGTCATAACTGGGAACCAAATACCGATAATCTTTCCGATAAATTCTTTACTTCCCATACTGAGCCAAACAGCTAAACAAACGAGCCAATTACATCCGATTGCAGAAATAAATGCTTGCAATGGTGTATCTTGTAGTTTCACTTGAGCGATAGAAATAGTTTTCGCTAAAAAAGCTCCTTCAGTTAAGCCAACGATATGACCGAAAAAATAGGCTACAAATACAGCTCCTATGAAATTGCTAAATGTAACAATAACTAAATTTCGTATGAAATAAAATAAAGTAATTTTCTTTTGGAGCCAGGCCATAGAAACTGTCATCATGTTACCAGTTACTAGTTCACCGCCTGCAAGAATAACGAGAATAAGACCAACAGGGAATACAGCAGCGCCTAGAAAACTAGAAAATGATCCCCAATATTTTGGCATTGTCCCAATAACATGAATATCGAGTAAATACCCTAATGCGATAAAAGCACCGCCAAAAAAACCGAGAATTAGCATAGGGAGTAATGATAAATGAGCTTTTTTCCTTCCGGAATTCGCAGCAAGTTCCGTAATTTCTTCTGGTGTAAATACAGACATGAATAACCCCTCCGTAATAAAATGATGGAATGAATAGAAAAAATTTCGAAAATCTATGTATTATAAAAATATGTTATGACTTCTGTATAAAATTGTCAAAGTGAATAGAGAGGGAATTACATATTGATAACATTGTTCATGTTGTCACATGAATGTAACAATAAGGATTTAAAGTGTTTCTAGAGGTGAAAACATGAATACGAATCATGTAAAAAAAGAACGAAAAAAATCAATCGTAAAGATATTTATTATTAGTTTTATAAGTATATTAATGATACCAGTAAGTTTGTATTATTATGCGACAGAAATAGAACGAAAACTAGTAACAGTTACGTGGAATGAAATAGAAGCTTCTACAATTCCTAAAGAGTTTAATAATAAAAAAATATTGCAGTTTTCAGATGTACATTTAGGACCAGAGTTTACACTGAAACAACTTGAACATTTAGTGGAGAAGATGAATGAATTACATCCAGATATAGTAGTTTTTACCGGAGATTTAATAGATAAATTTGGGTCTTATAGTGCGGAAAGAGAAGAAGCGAAGGTTATTTTGCAGAAAATTTACGCTCCCTTAGGGAAATATGCTGTGTTTGGGAATCATGATAGGGGCGGGGGCGGTAGTTTATTTTACAAAAAATATATGGAAGAATCTGGTTTTTCTGTATTAGTAAATGAAGTGCAGAAAATTAAAGTGGAAAACGGCAAATATATTATAATATCAGGTTTGGATGATTTTCTATTAGGGAAGCCGCAAATAGATTCAACTTTAAAAAACTTGAAACAAAATGATTTCAACATGTTATTAGTACATGAGCCGGATGTTGTAACCAAAATAAATCGTTACCCAGTTGATCTTCAACTGTCAGGACATAGTCACGGAGGACAAGTCCAAATTCCTTTTGTAGGTCCGTTAATTACTACCAAACTAGCTGAGCACTACGTTGAAGGTATGTATGAAGTAGAGGGGAAGAGTAAGCCGTTATATTTATATGTAAATCGTGGCATTGGGACTACTAGGATGCCTGTTAGATTTTGTAGTGTACCTGAACTTTCAATTTTTGTGTTGAAGCAAAATAGTAACTAGAATATTTAACAATATGATTCCAAGGAACGTGCGATGTTGGTCGATGGAAAAGAGTTTCTTAAAACTTTAGATGTGACAAAGTAATTTTCATAAGTAAAAAACAACAATAGGACCTATAAAGGGACCTATTGTTGTTTTTATCCTGCATTGACTGCCCATAAATGTCCGATTGATGAGGGCTAATTATAGTTTTACTTTGTTATTTTTACAAGGAAAGACCATCAAAATATGTTCTATAGTTACTAGAGAATTCAAAGTTGTTTTTTGCATCCCAATTAATAGACCAAGACATTAGGCCGCGGAATGCAGGATAGCCACTCTGGTTAGAAAGTTTATACTTTCCTCCGAATGGAACTCCTTTAATGATATAATTTAAAGCTTTTTTCATTTCAGTTGGCGAAATGTATCCACCACTTGGAGCTGCCGCTGGTACTGCTGGAAGCCCAATCATGACTTGATCTGAACGAAGAGCTGGGAAAATGTTATTTGCATTACCACCTACAGGAAAACCATGTAAGAGCATATCTGCCATAGCGACCTCGTAGTCTGCAGTACCTTGATTGTAGTTATTACCGTCCATTCCAATCCCGCTACCAGCGTTGTAGTGTTGAACGTGAATGTATGTTAGTTTATCTTTCACTCCGTAAATAATTGGTAAATATGCACCCCATATGCTTCCATATGCGCTATATCCGCCTTGAACATAAGCTGTTTCAGGGGCCATGCTTAATAGAAAATCTGGACCATAATGATCTGAGATTGTTCGAATAGCTGAAATAAGATTTACGATTTGAGGGGTAGTTGGGTTTTTGAAGTTAGTGTCATTTCCGTTTAAGTAAATACCTGATTCCAGGTCAATATCTATTCCGTCAAAACCGTATTTATCGATCAGAGATTGTATGGAATTAATAAAACGATCCTTAGCGGCATTGTCAGGAAGTAAAACGACCCCATTTTGTCCACCTATTGAAAGAACTACTTTCTTTCCTTTACTTTTTAAATAAGAAATATCTGATTTGAATTCTGCATCTGTACCATACACAGGAGAAAATTCAACAGTGGAACGATCACCACCAGTTTCACCAAAAGATACATTGATTACATCCCATTTTGGTGAAACGTCTTTTAATTTAATAATGCCAGTACCGTTATCAAAATTATGCCAGTATCCAACGAGTAATTTTGAACCTAAATTGTTTGCTGCTTGTGCTTGGAAAGGGGATAACGGTAGAAGTAAGAACATTACTAAAATACAACAAAAAAATTTGAACTTGTTTAACATATCAACACTCCTATACAAAAAGTTGTCTAGATGTATAATCTTGTTTATTTAATAATATCTGAAAATTCTTTCTTTTGTAAAGGGACTATAATTTTCTCAACAATTGTGTATGGGAAAGTATTAAACCTAATGTAATAATTTTTGAAGGAGGTTGAATTTTAATTGTTGAATTCAGAATATTTTGATATATTTTAAAGTATAGGACAAAATCTTTCGCACAGTACTCTTACATAAATTTTAAAATTTAGTTTGGAAGGGGATGTACAAGATTTGGATAAAAATCTAAAGAAAGACCTCAAAATACGCCACATTACAATGATTTCAATTGGCGGTGTAATAGGGGCTGGTTTGTTTGTTGGAAGTGGTGCAGTTGTACATTCGGCAGGACCAGGTTCTATCGTTTCATATGCATTAGCAGGACTTCTAGTCATTTTCGTCATGAGAATGCTAGGAGAAATGGCAGCTGTTAATCCGACAAGTGGTTCATTTGCAACGTATGCAAGAGAAGCGATTGGTCCTTGGGCGGGTTATACAATAGGCTGGTTATACTGGTTTTTTTGGGTAATTGTTATTGCAATAGAAGCCACAGCAGGTGCTGGTATTATCCAATATTGGATTCCACAAATACCGCTTTGGTTATTAAGTTTAATATTAACAATTTTATTAACGCTGACGAACGTTTTTTCGGTGAAATCATTTGGAGAGTTTGAATATTGGTTTTCTTTTATTAAAGTAATAAGTATTGTTTTGTTCCTTTGTCTAGGTCTTGCTGTTATTTTAGGATTTGTTCCAGGAACAGAAGCACCCGGCACTTCGAATTTAATTGGACAAGGTGGATTTATGCCAAACGGTATAAGTTCGGTCCTGCTTGGAATTACTGTTGTTATATTTTCATTTATGGGATCAGAGATTGTAGCAGTAGCCGCAGGTGAATCTGCAGAACCTGTAAAAGCAGTAAAAACAGCAACAAACAGTGTGATTTGGCGTATTCTTGTATTTTTTATTGGGTCTATAGCGGTAGTTGTCACGCTACTGCCATGGAATTCAGCAAACATATTAAAAAGTCCATTTGTAGCTGTACTTGAACATATAGGAATACCAGCGGCAGCACAAATTATGAATTTTATCGTTTTAACAGCTGTACTTTCTTGCTTAAATTCAGGCTTATATACAAATTCAAGAATGCTTTTTTCAATGGCAGAAAGAGGAGATGCTCCAAAGTCATTTTTAAAATTGAACAGTAGTGGTGTTCCCGTTCGAGCGGTTTTATTTGGAACTTTCTTCGCTTATATTGGAGTTGTGTTTAGTTACATTTCTCCAGATAAAGTCTTTTTGTTTTTAGTGAATGCATCTGGCGGGATTGCGTTACTAGTTTATCTCGTTATTGCAGTTTCGCATTTAAAGATGCGTAAAAAAATGGGGAAAGTAGAACAACAAAATTTGAAAGTGAAAATGTGGCTTTTTCCGTATGTAACGTATGTTACAATTGCTGCTATTATAGCAGTTTTAGTTGCGATGTTCGCAATTGATACTTTACGTTCACAAGCATTTTTAACAATGTTTGTTACTGTTCTTATAATACTTTCTTATTTTATTTTTAATAGAAATAAAAATATCACAGTTTTGCATCCTAAAAGTAAGAATGAGGAATCTGTTCGATTCTAATTTTCTTATTTTCGAAGAGAGTTACACCCAATCATTGCTATAAAAGAATCATATATAATCATAGAAACAAGTAATTACTATTGTCATAGTGAATATAAACTTTTTTCTTGACTTTTTATACGAAGGCGAGCAAAATGGTAAAAAAGGAAGGGGGGATGATGATGGAAGAGTATGTATTAGAGCTGTATAACCTGTTATATACGACAGAATGGCAAGATATTGTTTCGTTTCTAGGAATCGTATTTTGCATGAAAATTGTAATTGTATATATGGAAGAGCAAGGTATGTTCTATTCCTTCTCATCTCCGTTCGATGTGCAGCGCGAGCCGTTGCTAAACTATGCCAATGTGAATTACGAACAATTTCCTTTTGTAGTTTTCTTTATGATTCGATTTATTACAGCAATTGTAAGGAAAAAGGAAAGTGACGATGAAGAGTGCCACTCAACTTGTAATATAGCGAATGTTTTTTAAGCTAAATACAAGGAGGAGATTTATATGTGGTTTCGATTTCTTATGATTGGTTTCTTTTCATTAACAGCAATTTCATTAATGGGATATCAAGTGTCTGAAATTTTTCAAGCATATAGCGATACATTTTTTAACAAAAACTAATCGCATTGCTATTTGAATAATAAAGCGATAAAATCCTTCTTAAGAAGTTTTATTAAGAAGGATTTTTTTCTTTGTCTGGTCTTGCTGTGTCAAACTATTGTCACATTTACACTGTGAATAATATGTTAAAATAGTGAGGTTATGTATACATACTTGAAGGAAGAGGGAGTGACCATTTTGGTGGATCAATCAACAAATCAGAAAAGCTATGCTCCTATTGTGATAACGCTTTCTGTAATTGTAAATGCGATTATTTTATTTTTGTTCTTTGGACCTGTTGGCTATGAAGGAGAAGTACATTTTGATGTAACGATTTTACCAATGTTAAACGCGATTTTTAATAGCTTTACGTTCGTATTTTTATTAGCAGCGTTATTCTCTATTATTAAAAAGAATGTGAAAATGCATCGTGGTTTTATCCTTGCAGCATTTACGACAACTTTACTATTTTGTGTGTCGTATTTATCGTATCATTACTTAGCGCCGGCAACACATTTTGGCGGAGAAGGATTCATTAAATATGTGTATTTCATCATTTTAATTACACATATTATCCTAGCAGCAATTATCGTACCACTTGCATTGTTTGCGCTTGTATTTGGTTTTACAAATCAATTAACACGTCACCGTAAAATTGTACGTTGGACGATGCCGATTTGGTTATATGTAAGTTTATCTGGTGTTATTGTTTACTTAATGATCTCACCTTATTACCAATAAAAAAATCTCAGCCTGTAGGCTGGGATTTTTTTATTAAGCAAATATTTTTGTGAAATGAAAAAAATATGGTATACAAAAGTATAGTTGCTTTTCATATAGAAGGGATGGTAAAGAAATATGCAAAATTTTGTATTTCGTAATCCAACGAAACTTATTTTCGGTAAAGGTCAATTAGAACAGCTAAAAACTGAAATTCCACAGTTCGGTAAAAAAGTTCTTCTCGTATACGGGGGAGGCAGCATTAAAAGAAACGGTATTTATGATAATGTAATTTCTATTTTAAAGGATATTAATGCAGAAGTATTTGAATTAACAGGTGTTGAACCGAATCCACGTGTATCAACTGTAAAGAAAGGGATTCAAATTTGTAAAGAGAATGGTGTTGAATTTATTTTAGCAGTTGGTGGAGGAAGTGTAATCGACTGTACGAAGGCAATTGCAGCTGGTAGTAAGTACGATGGAGATGTATGGGATATTGTAACGAAAAAAACATTTGCTAATGAGGCATTACCATTTGGTACTGTACTTACTCTTGCAGCAACAGGATCTGAAATGAATGCAGGCTCGGTAATTACAAACTGGGAAACGAATGAAAAGTATGGATGGGGTAGCCCGGTTACTTTCCCGCAGTTTTCGATTTTAGATCCAGTTCATACTACTTCTGTACCGAAAGATCAAACAATTTACGGTATGGTAGATATTATGTCGCACGTATTAGAACAATATTTCCATCATGGAACGAATACAGAACTACAAGATCGTTATTGTGAAGCTGTTTTAAAAACAGTAATTGAGACAGCTCCTAAGCTTTTAAGTGATTTAGAAAATTATGAGCATAGAGAAACTATTTTATATTGTGGTACTATGGCGTTAAACGGCATTTTAGCAATGGGAGTAAAAGGAGATTGGGCGACTCATAATATTGAGCATGCAGTTTCTGCTGTTCATGATATACCACACGGGGGTGGCCTTGCGATTTTATTCCCGAACTGGATGAAGCATGTTGTAGAGGAAAATGTAAGTCGTTTTAAACAGTTTGCTATTCGAGTATTCAATGTAGAAACAGATGGAAAGACTGATCGAGAAATTGCGTTAGAAGGAATTCAGGCGTTACGTCAATTTTGGACTTCAATTGAGGCGCCAGTAACATTATCTGATTACGCTATTGGAGAAAATGAAATTGATTTAATGGCGGATAAAGCGATGGCGTATGGTGAATTTGGTAACTTTAAAAAATTAAATAAAGATGATGTTTTAAGTATATATAAAGCTTCTTTATAAGTGAATTTAGAAAAGAAACCTATTTGATTGTTTGATCGAATAGGTTTCTTTTTGCTGTTTATAAACGTTTTTGGATGTTTTTGATTATTTTTGATTGTTTACGGTTGATTTTTGTGACCGTTTTCATTATACTGTAATCAAAGAAGAGGTGAATAAAATGTTAACTCCTGAACGTCATCAAATGATATTGCAACTTGTAAAAGAACAGAAAGTTGTAAAATTACAGCAATTAGTTGAAAGAACAGAAAGCTCTGAATCGACAATTCGCCGTGATTTAGCGCAATTGGAAAAGCAAAGGTTATTAAAAAGAGTTCATGGTGGTGCCGCTGTTTTAACAGGAAAAGGGCAAGAACCAACGATGGTTGAAAAATCATCCAAAAACATTCAAATAAAACAACAAATTGCTAAGTATGCGGCTAGCGTTATTGAACAAGGTGATTGTATTTATTTAGATGCAGGAAGTACAACATTTGAAATGATTCCATTTTTAATAAATAAAGATGTTACTGTCGTTACGAATGGACTTATGCATATTGAAGCTTTAGTTGAAAATAATATTCGTGCGTATTTACTAGGCGGAATGATGAAGAGTAGGACGAAAGCTTTAATCGGTGCTATGGCACAGGAAAGTATGCAGAAGTATCGTTTTGATAAATGTTTTTTAGGTGCAAATGGTGTACATGAACAGCTTGGCTTTACAACGCCAGATCCAGAAGAAGCGCTCTTAAAACAAATGGCATTAACATTAGCAAACGAAGGATATTTCTTAATTGATGAAAGTAAGTTTTCAGAAGTTGCATTTGCGAAAATTGCAAATGTTGAAGATGCAAATATTATTACAAACCATTTAGAAATTGATTTAGAAAAATATAAAAGACAAACCAATGTAATTGAGGCTGATAAACAATGATCTATACAGTTACTTTAAACCCATCTATTGATTATGTAGTGCAAGTTTCTTCTTTTGATTTAGGAACAATAAATCGAGCGGAAAAAGATATGAAGTTTCCTGGAGGAAAAGGAATTAATGTTTCTCGTGTTCTTCAGCGTTTAGGTGTTAAAAATATAGCACTTGGATTTACTGGTGGATTTACTGGTCAATTTATTAAAGAGGTATTACAGACGGAAGGTGTAACAACAAACTTCGTCCAAGTAGATGAAGATACTCGCATTAATGTGAAAATAAAAGGGGAAGAAGAAACAGAATTAAATGGCCAAGGTCCTATTGTAACAAAAGAGCAGTTCGAACAGTTAATGAAAAAAATTGAGAGTATGCAACCTGGAGATTGTGTTGTACTTGCTGGGAGTGTACCGGTTTCTATTCCAAGTACCTTTTACGAATCAATTGCTGCGTTTGGAGCTGAAAAAGGTATTCGTGTAGTAGTAGATGCAAGTGGAAGTGCACTGCAACATGTAATTAAAAATAAGCCATTTTTAATTAAGCCAAACCACCATGAACTTGGTGAGTTGTTTGGAGTGGAGCTTTCAACAGTAGAGGACGTTTTACCTTATGGAAGAAAATTAATTGAACAAGGTGTAAAATACGTTATCGTATCGATGGCTGGAGAGGGAGCTTTATTATTTACGGCAGAAGGTATATATGAAGCGACTGTTCCAAAAGGTGTTGTAATTAATTCAGTTGGGGCCGGGGATTCTCTTGTTGCAGGGTTTGTAGGCAAATATGAACAGACAAAAGATATTGAAAAGGCATTTCAATACGGCGTTGCAACAGGGAGTGCAACAGCATTTTCAGCTGATTTATGTAAGAAGGAAAAAGTAGAAGAATTATTGTCGCAAGTAATTGTAGCTAAGCGATAGGGGGAAGCAACATATGAAAATTACAGAACTATTAAAAAGGGATACAGTCATTATGGATTTGACAGCTTCAAATAAAGAAGCTGTCATAGATGAATTAGTTGAGAAATTAAACGGGGCAAATCGTTTAAATAGTAAAACGGAATTTAAAGAAGCTATTTTAAAGCGGGAGTCCCAAAGTACGACTGGAATAGGGGAAGGTATTGCAATACCTCATGCGAAGACAAAGGCTGTTAAACAACCATCGATTTGTTTTGGTAGAAGTGTAAGCGGTATCAATTATGAGTCGCTTGACGGACAGCCAGCACACTTATTCTTTATGATTGCTGCAAGTGAAGGAGCGAATAATACTCATTTAGAAACGTTGTCTCGTTTATCGACATTATTAATGGATGAAGGATTTCGCAAGCAACTATTAGAAGCAAAGGATGAAAGTGAGCTTCTTCAACTATTTGATGAAAAAGAGAATGAAAAAGAAGAAGAGATTGAAGTCGCAAAACCAGAAGGAAATGAACCGTACGTACTTGCTGTTACAGCTTGTCCAACTGGAATCGCTCACACATATATGGCAGCGGATAGCTTAAAAGCAAAAGCGACAGAGTTAGGAATAGCGATTAAAGTTGAAACAAACGGATCAACAGGTATTAAAAACGGTTTAACGAAAGAGGATATTGAACGTGCAACAGCTATTATTGTTGCGGCGGATAAACAAGTAGAAATGAATCGTTTTGCTGGTAAACATGTCATTCAAGTGCCAGTTGCTGATGGGATTCGAAAAACGGAAAATCTGCTTAAGCGAGCTGTCAAACAAGATGCACCAATCTTTAAAGGTGTAAAAGAGGACGGGAAATCAGAAAGTATTGAGGGAGAAAAAGGATTAGGAATTTATAAGCATTTAATGAGCGGTGTAAGTAATATGCTTCCATTCGTTGTTGGTGGCGGGATTTTAATAGCGCTAGCGTTTTCGTTTGGTGGTATAAAGGCGGAAGGTCCTTTAGCTGAATTGTTCATGTCAATTGGTGGAGGAAAAACAGGTGCGTTTTTATTCCTTGTACCAATTTTAGCTGGATTTATTGCAAGTTCTATTGCTGATCGTCCTGGTTTTATGCCTGGTGTTGTAGGTGGATTTTTAGCGGCGAATGCGAATGCTGGATTTTTAGGTGGGTTAATTGCTGGTTTCTTAGCTGGATATGTTGTTTTAGGGTTGAAAAGATTATTTTCAGGACTACCAGTACAATTAGAAGGAATTAAACCTGTATTGTTATATCCAGTCTTTGGATTATTGATTACAGGAGTTGTAATGCAAAAAGTAGTAATTCCGCCTGTAGTAGCATTAAATGAAATGTTGACAGGGTGGTTAAATGGTTTAAACGGTACGAATGCTATATTACTAGGTCTTATTTTAGGTGGTATGATGGCAATTGATATGGGGGGGCCAATTAATAAAGCGGCATTTACGTTTGGTATTGCTGCAATAGAAGCACAGAATTTTGGAGTGCACTCAGCAGTTATGGCTGGTGGGATGGTACCGCCACTTGCGATTGCATTCGCAACTACATTCTTTAAATCAAAGTTTACAGAAGCGGAACGTAAATCTGGTTTAACCAATTATATTATGGGAGCATCGTTCATTACAGAAGGTGCGATTCCGTTTGCTGCTGCAGATCCGGTTCGAGTAATCGTAAGTTGTGTTGTTGGTTCAAGTATTGCAGGTGCGTTATCTATGTTATTCCAAATTACATTACCGGCACCGCATGGTGGATTATTTGTAATAGCGTTAGTAAATAAACCGTTACTATATATTTTCTCTATATTAATTGGAACAATTGTTTCGGCTGTTATGCTAGGTGTTTGGAAAAAGAAAGTTCAATAACAAATAAAAAGAGAGCAGTTTTTAGTAGCTGCTCTCTTTTTATTACAAAAAAATAGGTTAACAATTGAATATTGATGTTTTTGGTGAAATATGTAACGAATTGTTACTTTTTTGTAACAAAAAAGTAACACTGTAATTTTTTCTGGAAAAAAGTTCTTGTGCTCGTATATGAAAAATATATGAAAACCACTGGAGATTGTATGAGGAATACATTTTATTAATATGGAAATTTATGTTACAACTCGTTAATCATATATTACGAATGCTTTGTAATTGTGTGATTTCTAAAAATTCTAAAAATCTGTTGCTATAATGAAAATACGAAAACAAAGCAAATGGAGGCTATTCATGAAAAAATTATTAGGTATAGCAACAGCAGCAGTTTTTGGTCTTGGGATTTTTGCGGGTTCTGCTAAAGCGGAAACAATTGTAACAACAGACGTATTAAATGTTAGAGAAAACCCAAATGTAGAGTCAAAGCTTGTAGGTAAAGTGTTCAGTGGGAATACACTAGATGTTATAAATACAGAAAATGGATGGACAAAAATTAAGTTGAACGGTAAGGAAGCGTTTGTAAGTGCCGATTTTACAAAGAGCACATATTATGTAACGGCGGGCGTATTAAATGTTCGTGCTGGAGCGAATACTGATTCTGAAATTTTAGGTAAACTTAATAAAAATGATGTGATTGAAACGACGAATCAAGTTCAAAATGAATGGTTACAATTCGACTACAATGGAAAAGTTGGATATGTTCACGTGCCATTTTTAACAGGAACAGCACCTGTAATCGAAAAGAAAGAGGTTGTAGCTCAAGAAGAAGCGCCAGCTAGAACAAATACGCCAGTTAAAAATAATACAGTAGTTAAGAATAAAGAGTCTGTTAAGAGTAACGATTCTATTAAGAATGTAGAATCAAGTAAACCTGTGGTAAAAGAAAAACCGGCTGCAAAACCAGTTGCAAAATCTACTGAAACAAGTGCGCCTACTGGTGGTCGTGAAATTACAGTAGAAGCGACGGCATATACAGCAGATCCGAGTGAGAATGGTTCGTATGGTGGTCGTGTATTAACTGCAATGGGGCATGATTTAACAGCAAATCCAAATATGAAAGTAATTGCTGTTGATCCGAAAGTAATTCCGCTTGGATCAAAAGTATGGGTAGAAGGATATGGAGAAGCGATTGCTGGAGACACCGGTGGTGCGATTAAAGGAAATCGTATTGATGTATTAGTCGGTTCAGATGGTAGTGCTAATAGCTGGGGGCGCAAATCTGTAAAAGTGAAAGTTATACAATAGGTTATCGATATTAATATAAAAAGCGGTTGCTTGAAACTATGTAAGCAGCCGCTTTTTATGGATTATTGAAATGGATAAATAGTTTTACCTGTGATAATTTTATATGCACTGCAAAATTGCGTTTGTATATATTCTGTATTTTTATTTTCTGGATGTAATGTTGTTTCATGGAGAGTAGAATGAAAAGCCCGTAGTAAACAATTTAGGGCGAAGTATAATTCCTCTTGTGAACAATTTTGTTCTTTTGTAGAAGTGGCTAAAATGAGGTCTTTTGTCAAAGATGAAAAATTGATGGTGGATTGTTTCATAGTTAACTCATCCTCTCGAAACTATTTTTATCATGTATATGCAGAATTGGACAAACTATGTTCTTTTTTCTGTGTAATTTCATGTACCGAAATGAAAGAACTTGCAATCATGCCGTTAAAATTGGTAAGATTGGGTATAATCAATAGATGGAGTATATTACATAAAGAGAGTTGAATGATATGGGAGAAGTGCAACGTGAAAAAGTTGCTGTCATCATTGGACCAACTGCTGTTGGAAAGACGAAGTTAAGTATCGATCTTGCCAAAGCGTTGAACGGTGAAATTATTAGTGGTGATTCCATGCAGATCTATCGAACGATGGATATTGGAACTGCAAAGGTAACAAAAGCAGAGATGGACGGAATTCCACATTATATGATCGATATAAAAAATCCGGAAGATTCATTTTCTGTCGCGGAATTTCAAGAACGTGTTCGCAAGCATATTCGAGAAATTACAGAACGTGGTAAATTACCAATTATAGTTGGTGGGACCGGTCTTTATATACAATCTGTTTTATTCGATTATCAGTTTACAGATGATGCTGGTGATGTGATATACCGAGAGCAAATGGAAAAGTTAGCTTTAGAACGCGGTGTGGAATATATACATAAAAAATTGCAAGAAGTAGATCCAGAAAGTGCGGAGCGTATTCATGCAAATAATGCACGACGTGTCATTCGGGCGTTAGAAATTTTCCACATGACGGGTGAAAAAATGAGTGACCAAATTGAGAAACAAGAAAAAGAGTTACTCTATGATGTTTCATTAATTGGCTTGACAATGGATCGAGAAATGCTATACGATCGCATTAACTTACGAGTGGATTTGATGATGGAACAAGGCCTATTAGAGGAAGTAGAAGGGCTGTATAATAGAGGGATACGAGATTGTCAATCTATTCAAGCGATTGGATATAAAGAAATCTATGATTATTTTGAGAATCGAGCCTCTTTAGAAGATGCGGTGTCACAATTAAAGACGAATTCGCGTCGTTATGCAAAACGTCAATTAACGTGGTTCCGTAATAAAATGGATGTCACGTGGTTTGATGTTACAGACGGTGAAAAAACGTCAGAAATTTTACGATACATAGAAGGAAAGTTACAAGTAAAGTCGAATAATAGTAAGTAGAGAAAAAGAGGAGGATTCGACATGAAGCAATCAATCAATATTCAAGATCAGTTTTTAAATCAACTCCGTAAAGAAAATACGTTTGTTACGCTGTACTTATTAAATGGTTTCCAGCTTCGTGGATTAATTAAAGGATTTGATAATTTTACAGTCCTGCTGGAAACAGAAGGTAAGCAGCAGCTTATTTATAAACATGCAATTTCTACATTTGTACCACAAAAAAATGTTTCAATTGAATTAGAATAGTAATGAATTATTGTACATAACAAAAAAGAGCGAGTTTCCTCGCTCTTTTTTTATTTGTCATAAACAATATATGATGAAATTTAAGCGATTCTAAATACAGTAAGGCGGATATTAGTATTTCCTGTCGCAGGGATTGTAATCTCATTAAGAGTAGATTGGACAGAAATTCTTGCACCAGCTGCTAATGTTTCGATTGTAGTAAATGAAAGTGAGTCGCCTATTAAATTTGAAGAGAAATTATCAGTTGCGACTGCTCCATTAATTGAAATGCCTACTCCGAGTGGAGCGCATCCTGGCGCAGTTGTAGAAATGGATACGCTAATTACATAAATACCACCGTTAATAACAGTAACTGTATCTGTGCCGTTGAAGATAATATTGTTTACGTTAATTGCAGTACTAAAAATAAAGTTATTAAATTGCAGTACTGTTTGCTGAATATTGTTTGTTACAACAATTGTTGCTATAGGGAAGCTAGGTCCAGTTGGCCCAGTAGGTCCGGTAGGTCCACCAGAAGGTCCAGTAGGTCCAGTAACTCCTATGCCAGTAGCGCCGGTAGCACCCGTTGGTCCTTGAATGCCTTGAGGTCCGGTAGCGCCCGTGTTACCTTGAACACCCTGAGGTCCAGTAGCGCCGGTAGCGCCCGTGTTACCTCGAGGCCCAGTGGCACCGGTAGCACCCGTGTTACCTTGAACGCCTTGAGGTCCAGTAGCGCCGGTAGCACCCGTGTTACCTTGAACGCCTTGAGGTCCAGTAGCGCCGGTAGCACCCGTGTTACCTTGAACACCCTGAGGTCCAGTAGCGCCCGTGTTACCTTGAGCACCTTGAGGTCCAGTAGCACCCGTGTTGCCTTGAACACCCTGAGGTCCAGTAGCACCCGTGTTACCTTGAACACCTTGAGGTCCAGTAGCACCCGTGTTACCTTGAACACCTTGAGGTCCAGTAGCGCCGGTAGCACCCGTGTTACCTTGAGCACCTTGAGGTCCAGTAGCACCGGTAGCACCCGTGTTACCTTGAGCACCTTGAGGTCCAGTAGCACCCGTGTTACCTTGAACGCCTTGAGGTCCAGTAGCACCGGTAGCACCCGTGTTACCTTGAACACCTTGAGGTCCAGTGGCACCGGTAGCACCCGTGTTACCTTGAACACCTTGAGGTCCAGTGGCACCGGTAGCACCAGCAGGTCCTTGAGCACCTTGAGGTCCAGTAGCGCCAGTAGCACCCGTGTTACCTTGAGGTCCCTGAGGTCCAGTAGGTCCCTGAGGCCCGCCAGAAGGTCCGGTAGGTCCGGTAACTCCTATACCAGTAGCGCCAGTGGCACCGGTAGCACCCGTGTTACCTTGAGGTCCAGTAGCACCAGTAGCGCCCGTGTTACCTTGAACACCTTGAGGTCCAGTAGCGCCGGTAGCGCCCGTGTTACCTCGAGGCCCAGTGGCACCGGTAGCACCCGTGTTACCTTGAGGTCCGGTAGCACCAGTAGCACCTGTGTTACCTCGAGGCCCAGTGGCACCGGTAGCACCCGTGTTACCTTGAGGTCCGGTAGCACCAGTAGCACCTGTGTTACCTCGAGGCCCAGTGGCACCGGTAGCACCCGTGTTACCCTGAGGTCCAGTAGCGCCGGTAGCGCCCGTGTTACCTCGAGGCCCAGTGGCGCCGGTAGCACCAGTAGCACCCGTGTTACCTTGAGGTCCGGTAGCACCAGTAGCGCCCGTGTTACCTCGAGGCCCAGTGGCGCCGGTAGCACCAGTAGCACCCGTGTTACCTTGAGGTCCAGTAGCGCCGGTAGCGCCCGTGTTACCTCGAGGCCCAGTGGCGCCGGTAGCACCAGTAGCACCTGTGTTACCTTGAGGTCCAGTAGCGCCGGTAGCGCCCGTGTTACCTCGAGGTCCAGTGGCACCGGTAGCACCAGTAGCACCCGTGTTACCTTGAGGTCCAGTAGCGCCGGTAGCGCCCGTGTTACCTCGAGGTCCAGTGGCACCGGTAGCACCAGTAGCGCCTGCTGGTCCAGTAGGTCCGGTAGGTCCATGAATAAACGAAGCGGAATTAACTAGAGCAGTTTGTAATGCTGCTATTAATTTAAGGAGCTCTTGAAGTGTGCAAGGGTCAATTCGGAATAATTTTGTAATGTATAGTAAATAGTTAATGAGATTTTGAAGCTCAATAAATACAGCGCTTGCTACAAAGGTTGGATTTCTTAATATAGTTATTAAGTTTTTAATGATAGCTAACCCTTGTGCTTTCAGGGAGGAAGTAGCGTCTAGTGAACAAATAAATTTACTCAGTAGGTTCAATGTATCGATTAGATCTTCAATATTTTGGGGAGATGGATTTGCGAAAAGTGTTGGGATTATTTTTGTTAAATCAATAATAATCGCACGAAATGTTCTAAGTTGAGCTTTAGTAATTGGGATTGATGGAGTATTTGGGATTCGTCCGGCGCTACTTGGAAAGCATGGTTTGGAGAATTTGTTTTGATTGTCGTTATAACGAGACATTAAATCTCTCCTTTCTCACGAAAATGTGAACGAAACTCATCATAGTAGATGCAGAAATTAGTTAAATGGTCATAGTAAAATCGTTTGTTTAAAGAAAAAATAGAAAAAACGCCTTACAATAAGGCGTTTTTTCTATTTTCTGCGTATTGATAATATCGCTTTAATGAAATTTTTGATTTGAATCCAGCGAGTTTTATAATTTCTGATTCAGGAGTTTCTTTTTTTATTAAGTTTAAAATATAGGTGTTACGAAAATGTTGTCCTGAAATTCCTTTACGTAAATTGGCTCTAGCCACTTCGAGGCGAATCATTTTTTGTATAGCAATTTCCGTTAATGCCTTTGGTGCATCATTTTCATATACCCACCTGTATGTTCCACGGTTAAAATCGAATGCGACAAATAATGGATCATCACTATGGTATTTAGGACGAACTGGTTCCGGGATGCTTTTGTAATAATTATATAGTTGTTTTTTGTCTTCTTTTGCTAATGTAATTGTTCTTTCTACACCTGCGGTTGCTGGGATTGATAATGTGTTAGTTTCAAAGTGAACGTGATGCATTGTTAATGCTGTAAGTTCCTGTAAGGATAAACCGTAGTCAATCAATAGATTTAAAATAGCAATATTGCGATCCATTAATAAGGGGCGCACAGGAAGTTGTTTTTCTGAAAGTCCTTCTAATGAAGTGACTATATACTTTAACCTTTTTTCTTCATCAGGTGAAATGAAATCTTCGTTACGAAGTGTACGGTCTGGTTGAATAGATATCTCCATATTTTTCAATGGATTAGGAATGTTTAGAAAATGATGCATTCTATTTAGTACAATAAATACACGATGCATCGTTTTTTCTGAGTAATGTCGATTCGTTTTTAAATCGGAAAAGTAATCTTCGTAGTCTTTTGTACAAAGTGTAGCCCATATATTACTGGAAGGGAGCTTTTTGTTTTTTTCTAACCAATGTCCGAAGTCTTCAACATCATAAACATAACGTTTAATAGTTGAGGGTTTTCGGCCTTTATTCAATAAAAAAATAGAAAAGGCTTGTATTGTATCATGGAATTCCGTTGTCTCCATAGTCCCACCACCTTAATTATTTCTTATATTATAGCAAACTTTTCTGAAAATAGGCATTTACAAGGGGGACAGGAATAATAATATTTGGTGAGTGGATAAAATGAGGTGATTGTATGGAACAATCGATGCGAAAGAAAAACAACAATCAAATTAATATTGTGTTAAACCATCGAAAGAAAATTTCTTTGCCAGCCGCAGAAAATAAAACGGTAATTTCAAATGAAACTGCAATTAAACATGAAATGCTGCAGAGAATTGAAGAAGAGATGGGGAAGCTTGTTGGGATGGATGATATAAAAAAGATAATAAAAGAAATATATGCTTGGATTTATGTGAATAAAAAAAGACAAGAGAAGGGATTGAAGTCAGAGAAGCAAGTACTTCATATGCTGTTTAAAGGGAATCCAGGTACAGGGAAGACAACTGTTGCTAGAATGATAGGGAAATTGCTGTTTGAGATGAATATTCTATCGAAAGGCCACTTGGTTGAAGCTGAACGTGCTGATCTTGTAGGAGAGTACATCGGCCATACAGCTCAAAAAACAAGAGACTTAATAAAAAAAGCAATGGGAGGTATTTTGTTTATTGATGAGGCGTATTCTTTAGCTCGAGGAGGAGAGAAGGACTTTGGAAAAGAAGCAATTGATACGCTTGTAAAACATATGGAAGATAAACAACATGGTTTTGTATTGATTTTAGCTGGATATTCAAGAGAGATGAATCACTTTCTTTCATTAAATCCAGGGCTGCAATCTCGTTTTCCATTTATTATTGAATTTGCGGATTACTCGGTAAATCAGTTGTTGGAAATTGGGAAAAGAATGTATGAAGATCGTGAATATCAGTTATCGAAAGAGGCTGAATGGAAATTTAGGGATCATTTACATGCTGTAAAGTATTCGTCGCAAATTACATCGTTTAGTAATGGGCGGTATGTACGGAATATTGTTGAAAAATCAATTCGTACACAGGCGATGCGGTTGTTGCAAGAAGATGCCTATGATAAAAATGATTTAATTGGAATATCGAGTATGGATTTGATGCTCGAAGAGGAGACGCACAGTACATAAACTGTGCGTCGATTTTTGTGTATAAGTTCGTTTACTCTTTTTTTTCTTTTTCTTGGTGTACTTTATGGAAGTGTTCCATTTTAGCGCTCTTTTCGTGTGCTGAATTAGGATCGTGTCCAAATTGATTTACTGAGCTTTTTTGAGCTCCTTTATTAACGTGGTTTGTCATTTGTATTCACCTCACTTTAAAAATTAGTATAAACATTATATAAAGAAAAAATCGTTAGAAAAGAAAAACCTCTTTACGATATGTAAAGAGGTTAGATTGCTATTTATGGATTGAACGTTCTTTCGTTTCGATACGTCTGTGTGGTAAATGCCATTTGTAATGAATAGAAACCATGCGGAAGCAAACAATTAAAATGAATAAAATGTAAAGAGCCCAATCGCTAACAATAATTTGAGCGCCAATTAAAAAACCTGCTAAAATTGTCCAAAAGGCATATACTTCAGCTCGAAGAACGAGAGGTTTCCTGCGGGCTAAAAGATCGCGAATGATACCGCCGCCAATACCAGTTAAAACAGCTGCTACAATTGTGGCGCTAATTGGTAAATTTAATTTTTGGGCATATAATGCTCCTTGTACAGCAAATGCTGATAAGCCGATAGCGTCAGTGATATTTTCCCACTTTTTCCAATGTCTAATTAACTTATTTGGAAAAAGAAAAATAATAGTCATTGATAAAAGTGCGATTTGGAATAACATGTCTTGTTGCCAAAACGCGACAATCGGATAACCGATTAATAAATTACGAAGGGCACCTCCCCCAAATGCGGTTGCCATTCCTAAAATATACACCCCGAAAATATCATAATCCTCTTCCATTGCAACAATGGCTCCGCTTAGTGCGAAAGCGATTGTGCCTATGATGCTAAAAATCTCCCATGCCATGAATTTTCTCCCCCGCTAACTAGATGAAATGTGCTTCCTCTGCTATTATATTAGAAGGTTTAAATTTCGAAAAGGATGAGTGAACATATTTGATGGAAGAAAAAGAAAAAGTCATATTAGTAGGCTGTCAATTGCCACAAGATGATGATGAAAAATTTATGCATTCCATGAAAGAGCTTGCATCACTAGCGAAGACTGCACGAGCAGAATTGTTAGTGTCAACAACGCAAAAACGACCAAAGTTTCATCCGGCAACTTACATAGGTAAAGGGAAATTAGAAGAGCTTACAATGTTAACTGAAGAATTAGAGCCGGATGTTATTGTATTTAATAATGAATTAACGCCGAGTCAAATTCGGAATTTATCCTCAGTATTAAATGCGAGAGTAATTGATCGAACGCAACTAATACTGGATATTTTTGCGCAACGTGCGAAGTCGAGGGAAGGTAAGCTTCAAGTAGAATTAGCTCAGTTGCAATATACAATGCCGCGTCTTATGGGGCAAGGATTGTCCTTATCGCGTCTTGGTGGTGGTATTGGAACGAGAGGACCAGGTGAGACGAAATTAGAGACGGATCGTCGTCATATTCGATCCCGTATTGATGAAATAAAGAAACAACTTGCAGTTGTTGTGGAACATCGAAAAAGATATCGTGAGAGAAGAAAAGATAATAAAGTATTTCAAGTTTCGTTAATAGGGTATACAAATGCAGGGAAATCGACACTGTTTAATAGATTAACGGAAGCTGATACGTTTGAAGAAAACCTTCTGTTTGCAACATTAGACCCAACGACGAGGAAGATGCCGTTACCTTCTGGTTATACAGTATTACTAACTGATACTGTTGGTTTTATACAAGATTTACCCACTTCATTAATCGCTGCTTTTCGTTCGACACTGGAAGAAGCGGGGGAAGCAGATGTCATTTTACAGGTAGTTGATTCCGCGGATCCTAACTACATAGGGCATGAAAAAACAGTAAAACGATTATTATCAGAACTTGAAATTAACCATATTCCTATTATTACGTTATATAATAAAAAAGATGAATTACATCAAAACTTTATTCCGTTTCCGAAAAGTGATTTCTTAATGACTAGTGCTTTTGAAGAAAGTGATTTATTGCGTATAAAAGAAGCGATAGAAACGAAGATGAAGAAAGAAATGGATTGTTATCGAGTGGAAATCCCTTCGAGTGAAGGTAAGTTGTTAACGCTTTTAAAGACGGAAACTCTATTAGCAAAGATGGAGTTTCTAGAAGATAAATTTGTATATGATTGTGCAGGGTATATTTTTACTCATTCATCGCTTAATGTGCAATTAAAGAGATTTTTAGTGGAAGAAGGAGAAAATAAAAATGTTTGATCGTTTGAAAAATGGAGAAAAAATTGCTCCAATTGTAAAAGAAGTAGAGAGTCAGATTACAGAAGTACATAAACGTGCGGATGAAGTGATTGAAAGCAATCAGTTTCGTGTATTAGAAAGTTTTCGGAAACATAAAATTAGTGACTCGCATTTTATCCCGACAACAGGTTATGGTTATGATGATATTGGCCGTGATACGTTAGAAAAAGTGTATGCTGATGTATTTGGGGCGGAAGCTGGACTTGTTCGTCCGCAAATTATTTCAGGTACTCACGCTATCTCTACAGCGTTATTTGGTATTTTACGCCCGGGAGATGAGTTATTGTATATCACTGGGAAACCGTATGATACGTTAGAGGAAATTGTTGGTGTACGTGGGAAAGGTGTAGGTTCATTTAAAGAATATAATATCGGTTACAATGCAGTTCCGCTAACTAGTGCTGGGCTTGTTGATTTTGAGGCTGTTGCAGCGGCGATTCATAATAATACGAAAATGATCGGTATTCAGCGTTCGAAAGGTTATGCTACTCGTCCATCGTTTACTATTTCTCAAATTAAAGAGATGATCGCGTTTGTTAAAGAAATTAAACCTGATGTTGTTGTGTTTGTAGATAACTGTTATGGCGAGTTTATTGAAGAGCAAGAGCCATGTCATGTTGGTGCAGATTTAATGGCGGGTTCGCTTATTAAAAACCCGGGCGGCGGAATTGTTAAAACTGGTGGTTATATTGTCGGGAAAGAACAGTATGTTGAAGCGTGTGCATATCGTTTAACGTCTCCGGGAATTGGTGCGGAAGCTGGAGCGTCTTTATACAGTCTGCAAGAAATGTATCAAGGGTTCTTCTTAGCGCCACATGTTGCAGGACAAGCGCTGAAAGGTGCAATTTTTACAGCTGCGTTTTTAGAAAAGTTAGGAATGAACACGTCACCAGCGTGGAATGCGCCAAGAACAGACTTAATTCAATCGGTTCAATTTGATGATAAAGACCGTATGATTGCCTTCTGCCAAGCGATTCAATATGCATCTCCAATTAATTCGCATTTTACTCCGTATGCAAACTATATGCCAGGTTATGAAGATGATGTAATCATGGCGGCGGGAACGTTTATTCAAGGTGCAAGTATTGAATTGTCTGCTGATGGTCCAATTAGACCACCGTATGTTGCGTATGTGCAAGGTGGCTTAACGTATTCGCATGTTAAAATTGCGATTTGTTCTGCGATTGACGAATTGATTGAAAAGAATTTATTAATAATTTCTTAATGGGAAGCTGTCGATTTTGGCAGCTTTTTTCGTATAAAAGTAATGATTTATGCGATTAGAAAAAAATTATAAAAAATCATGTAAGAAAAGCTAACATCTATTGACACTAAACATAACATGGTATAAAATGAGAAGCAGTTAAGGCGAAGGAGGAACTGAAAAATGAAAGAAGATAGACGTTCTGCCCCGCTGTTTCCTATTGGTATTGTTATGGATTTAACACAATTGTCTGCACGTCAAATTCGCTACTATGAAGAGCATAATCTTGTTTCTCCAACCCGTACAAAGGGGAATCGTAGATTATTTTCATTTAACGATGTAGATAAGTTGTTAGAAATTAAAGATTTGTTAGATCAAGGCCTGAATATGGCTGGTATTAAACAAGTGTTACTAATGAAAGAAAATCAAACAGAAGCAGTGAAAGTAAAAGAAGAAACGAAAGAAATTTCAAAAACTGAGCTTCGCAAAATACTTCGAGATGAACTACAACATACAGGTAGATTCAATCGAACTTCATTGCGACAAGGTGACATTTCAAGATTTTTTCACTAAAGATAACTGATTCTGAAGGCGATTAGAGGGACTAAGGAGGAATTTATAATGTCTAGATACACAAAAGAAGATATTTTCCGTTTGGCGAAAGAAGAGAATGTAAAGTATATCCGTTTACAATTTACGGACCTTTTAGGGGTAATTAAAAACGTAGAGATTCCAGTGAGACAATTAACGAAAGCTCTTGATAACAAAATGATGTTTGATGGATCTTCGATTGAAGGTTTCGTACGTATTGAAGAGTCTGATATGTATTTATATCCTGATTTAGACACTTGGGTAATTTTCCCTTGGACAGCTGAAAAAGGTAAAGTAGCTCGACTAATCTGTGATATTTACAATGCAGATGGCACTCCATTTGATGGAGACCCACGTAACAACTTAAAACGTGTGTTAAAAGAAATGGAAGCTTTAGGATTTTCAGACTTCAATCTTGGACCAGAGCCAGAATTCTTCCTATTTAAGGTTGATGAAAAAGGAAATCCAACATTAGAACTAAACGATAACGGTGGATACTTCGACCTTGCGCCGATGGATCTAGGGGAAAACTGTCGTCGTGATATCGTTCTTGAACTTGAAGAAATGGGATTTGAAATTGAAGCATCTCACCATGAGGTTGCTCCAGGACAGCACGAAATTGACTTTAAATATGCAAATGCAATTCGCTCATGTGATGACATTCAAACATTCAAACTTGTTGTAAAAACAATTGCTCGTAAACATGGTTTACACGCAACGTTTATGCCAAAACCACTATACGGTGTGAACGGTTCAGGTATGCACTGTAACTTATCATTATTTAAAAATGGTGAGAACGTATTCTTTGATGCAAACGGTGACTTACAATTAAGTGATGATGCTCGTCACTTCATCGCAGGTATTTTAAAACATGCACCAGCATTTACAGCGATAGCAAACCCAACTGTAAACTCATATAAACGTCTAGTACCTGGATATGAAGCGCCTTGTTACGTAGCATGGTCTGCACAAAACCGTAGTCCGTTAGTACGTATCCCTGCATCTCGTGGTATTAGTACACGCGTAGAAGTGCGTAGTGTTGACCCAGCTGCAAACCCATATTTAGTAATGGCTACATTATTAGCTGCAGGTCTTGATGGAATTAAAAACAAATTAACTCCACCAGCAGCAGTAGATCGTAACATCTATGTAATGACAAAAGAAGAGCGCGAAGAAGCAGGTATCGTTGACTTACCAGCAACATTAGCGCAAGCATTAGTTACATTACAATCTAATGAAGTAGTATGCGGTGCACTAGGAGAACACTTACTTGAGCACTTCATCGAAGCGAAAGAGATTGAGTGGGATATCTTTAGAACACAAGTTCACCAATGGGAACGCGATCAATATATGTCTCTATACTAAGAGGCTTGAACCCTTGATACAACTCGTATCAAGGGTTTTTTAATTCCCTATTATTACAATTTTATGTGGTTGCAAAATGAAAAATAGCCACATAAAAGCCAATAATTAATAACAAGTAGTGATATCATAGAAAAACATTATCAGATAAACGTAAGTTTTATATAATTTATGAACTAAAAAAGCCTTGATACTACGGTATCAGGGCTTTTTTAGTGAAGTTATTGGATATATTAACTACTAGATAATGGATTGTTTTTGGTTATTTTAAATCATGTTACTAAGAAAATCTTTTCAAAAGAATTGATTTTATCTTTTTTAAATCACTTGTGCTATAACTTAATAATTCTTTACTGCCTGTACAACGCGACCAATTATTTTTACATCTTCAGCTGAAAGGTCGTAAGTTTTTGGTTCGTGGATAGGGTCATTACTCAATGGTATTAAAGTAATGATGCTTCCGGATTTTGAAATCTTTTTCACGGTAGCATCATAACCATTGACTTTTACAACAGCAATTTGTCCGTTTTCAACATAAGGAGTTTCCTCTACTAAAACATAAGAACCATCAGGGAATTCGAGATTCATGCTAGTGCCTTTTACAGTAAGATAAAAATACTTTTTACGTTTGTTTAAAAATGTACTCAGCATGGGTAAATAGCCTTCGATATTTTCTTCAGCGAATATTGGTGTACCAGCTGCTACAGAACCAATGATAGGAATATGAAGAATGTTTGATTGATCGTTTTGGATGGTTTCATAAATAGAAACTTCTTCTTTAACAGTATTGTCCTCTTGAGTTGCGAGTCTTTCTAAATCATCAGTAGTAATTCCTAATCCCTTACAAACTTTTATGACATTATCAACAGACGCTTTACCAATCCCTCTTGATAACATGGATTGCAGTGTTGTGGGGGGGAGACCTATTTTTTCGGCGAAGGCTCTTTTGCTATAGCCAGCTTCTTTTATTAAGCGTGTTACAACCTCTGCTTTTTTCATTACTTTCACCATCTTTCTTATTAAAATGTATACGATATTGCGTATTTCTGTATATATCATAACCTAACTAAAATTGTTAGTAAATAGAAAAATATACGAAATTGAGTATTTAAATACGTTTTTTTGTTGACTAAATACGAAACTGAGTTTATATTTAAATGGAAATGAACGCAATATCGTACAAAAAACAGGTGGTGAGTCAATGTATCCGAATTTGCGTGCAGAGATGGCGAGAAAAAGAATTATGATTACACAAATTTCTTCGCATCTGAAACTTCGCCACGCAACAGTGAGCGACAAAATAAATGGTAAATTTCGTTTTTATTATGATGAAGCTTTTGAAATTAAGAAAACTTTTTTTCCAGAACATAGTTTGGAATATCTTTTTGAATTTGAAGAAAATGAAGCGAATTGAAATCGGAGGAAATTTACTTAAAATGTAACCCTATAATCGAATTATTGAATGATGATTTAATAAGAGGGTTCATATCAAAGTATTTAATTTAAATTCCGATAACTAGTTAATTTGTAAAAAGAAAGTAAAGAATTATGCGTAGTGCGAAATTATCTCAATGCAATAAAGATAGTCCAAAATTAGTAGTGAGGAGGAGATGAGGATGGGGCAATTAATTGACTCATCAGTACATAGTTCATTAGTATTTGAAGTTAATGGCAAAGTAGTAACGGATAGTTTGATAATTGCGAAGATATTCAAAAAAAATCACTTCGACGTTTTGAAGGAAGTTCGAAAACAAATTGTATATGTAGGTGAAGAGTTTGGAGGAGAAAATTTTCACGAGTCCACTTATTTTAATTCAAAGAATAGGCGAATCCCTAAATATGATTTAACAGAAGAAGCATTCAAGTTACTTGTTATGGGATATACCAGTAGAGAAGCGGTTGGAATGAAAATCAAATTTATGAAAGAGTTCAAACGAATGAAGCAATATATACAAAATCAACAAAATGTGCCAAAGGATCCAATGGGGGTTTTAAAGTTAACATTTGCTGCGTTAGAAGGACATACTCAGGAGATACAAGAGATAAAGTCTGAGGTGAAGGGTTTGCGAGAAAATACGCCGCTTTATGCTATCGAGTGTGAAGAGATAACAAGGGCTGTAAAAAGGTTAGGTGTTATGTTATTGGGAGGTAAAAATTCAAATTCTTATCAGGATATCGGTCTTAGAAGGAAGTTATATAGAGATATTTATAGTCAGTTACATCGGGAATTTGGTGTGAATAGTTATAAAGCTATTAAACGTTATCATTTGGATAGAGCAATACAAATGATTAATGAAGAATATTCAATTCCAACTGTTTTAAATGAAGAAATTACAGTTAAAAACTCACAAATAAATATGGCAGACATTCAGTAGGAGGAAAGAACATGCAAAGAAAGATTTTAGTAATTACTAGCAGTTTAGCAGGGTTACCAACTGTCAGTGAATTTAAAACAAAAGAAGATGCAAAAGAGCAGGTTAGAAAGCTTATTCAAAAAGGAATGAGTCAAAATGTGATTCGTATAACACAAGAAATTCCAATGAATATCGAAATCCAAGTGGATGTTGAACTTGAGGAATAAGAGAGGTTTAGAAGAAAATAGATATGGATAGCATGATTGTTTTGAATGAATGCATAAGAAAAGAATCCGTTGCAGCGGATTCTATAAGAAAAAATATCTCTAGATAAGTATAACATTGAATACCGTTTTTGAGAATTGATGAGGTGGCTAGTATGGGGATTATTCGAGTGAAAAAAGATAGTAATTATTCCGTTATAAATAATACTGGTTTAAAAGATGAAAGGTTGTCATGGAAAGCGAAAGGAATCTTAGCCTATGCGCTTACATTACCAGACGATTGGACTTTTCATATTAGCGAATTAGCTCGACATGCTAAGGATGGAGAAGATTCGCTCCGTACAGGTTTTAAGGAATTAAAAGAATTAGGTTATGTAAAACGTTATCCTGTTCGTGATGGGAATACGAAAAAAATTACAAGGTGGGATACGGAAATTTACGAAACGCCACAAAGGAACATGCCACAAATGGAAAACCAAGATGTGGTAAAGCCATATGAGGAAAATCAGAAACTACTAAATACTAATAGACTAAATACTAATAAACTAAATACTAATAAACGAAATAATAATGATGATATGGATAAATTAGAATCTCGTGTATTCATCAATGAGAGGGTTAAAGTAAGTTGTAACTTTATTAAGGGGATGGGCATTCCGTTAAGTGAAATTGCAATTGCAGAGTTGGGGAGTTTTTGTAATTTGTTTAGTGGGGAGTTAATTCAGCATGCAATTAATAAAGCCGTTGATGAGAATGCGCCAAGATGGAACTACATTAAGGCTATATTGAGGAATTGGAAGGAGCAAGAAGTTAAAACATTAGTTGATGTGGCCATACTAGATAGACGTTTCGAAATGAGCAAGAAAAAGAAATATAACGGGACAGGTAGGAAGTATTCAAATAGAAAAGAGATTGTACCCGATTGGTTATATAAAGATGATGAATCAACAAATCTAGAAGAGGAAAGAAAAACCGTGCAGTCTACTGATGAAGAGCGTGAGAGATTACAAGAAGTGTTAAATAAATATAGGTCATAAGAAAAAATGCTAGATGATTTACAAGTAATAAAGATTGAAAAGGCTAATAAGCATATTCATGCTATTAAATTAGTATTAAGAGACTTTGTAAAAAGAACGGAAGTGGGTGAATCAGTAAGTGTTCGAATGGCTCAAAGATTATAAGAAGTTAGAAGAAGAAATTGCTTATTTAGAATACAACTTAGATAAATCAAAAGCCGAATTGAAGCGTTGGATTAGCGGTGATTTGCAAAATGTAAGATTAACCGCTGAATCGGAAGGGGCTAAGGTAGAAGGGCGGATTGAAGCAATTGAATATGAATTAGCTCATAAAATGAATGAAGAGTATGATTTAAAGCTTTTGATTAATAAGTTTACAGGACTGGATCATCAAATACTTAAAATGAAATATGTTGATGGAATGACTTTAGAGCAAATTGCGTTTGAATTACATTATAGTACAGGCTATATACGCCGAAAACATGCTGAAATAAGGAAGATTGTCAAGTTTTTAGATGGATTTTAGTGTTACCTTTTTGTAGGATACATGTAGTGTACAGAAAGTATTGAAAAAGTGATTTATAGTAGTAATATAAGATTTCGACGAAAGAGCAACTATTTTTATGGTTGCTCTTTTTGTTGTGAAAGAAGGTGAGTAATATGAAGTGATTTGATGGATTAATAGGTCTTTAGCTTCTAGTTATATTTAGTAAAGTAGTAGTTTTACAGGCGAAAATAATAGAAAAATAAGGAGATGTTTAATGATGAGTTTATTAGCTGCTTCAGTCAAAACAAAGAATTTGCCACAACAGGTATTACGTTGGCAATCAATGGTAGAAAGCGAATGTTCTGCACAAGGTGTACCTGAGTTAGTTCCTTACGTGCTTGGAATTATTATGGTGGAAAGTGGAGGGAATTCTGAAACGACACCTGATATTATGCAGTCTAGTGAATCACAAGGATGGGCAATGAATACAATTAAAAACCCGAAAGATTCAATTTATTACGGAGTGAAGCATTTAAAGGGTGCTTTTGATGATGCGAAGAAAAATGGCATTACAGATTTAAGTGCCATTGTTCAATCGTATAATTTTGGACGAGCTTACCTTCGCTGGTTAGCTTCTAACAATAAACAGCATTCATTACCGGTGGCAGATCTGTATTCTAAAACGGTTGTTGCGCCATCACTTGGAAATACGACCGGTGCTATGGTGAAATATAGTAACCCTATCGCTGTTGCCTACAATGGTGGTTATCGATATAAAAACGGGGGGAATTTCTTCTACTCTGAAATTGTTAAACAATATGTAGATTTTGATGGAGGAACTGGTGGCGGTGACAATAAGCCGTTACAACCAAAAGGACTGGGAATTGCAACGTCTAAATACCCAGAAGGATGGGGCATCAATTTATATAGTGGTCCTGGAAAAGATGCTTGGTTTACAGGTCATGTCATTAATACAAAAATGCCATATTTAATTATAGATGCTGCTTGGTATGGCGGGAATGAAAATATGTTATGTCTAGGTTGGGAAGCCTGGGCAAAAGAAGAACACTTTGAAGTGCAGTGGTTCCATGCTTACTCAAAATATCCAGCAGGTTATGGTATTAACACATATGATGGTCCAAATGGAAATTATAAAGGAAATGTGGATGGATCTTATCCATATGGTGTTTTTGCGAGAAAAGATGGTTACATTGATATTGGACAAAACACATGGGTAAAAGAAGAACATTTTAATGTAAGGTAATAACAAAGTTTTTTATTATTTGATTTTAAATTATAAATTTTAATATATAGAAAAAATATAAAAGGGTGCTTTTTTAAGTGCCTTTTTATATTACGTATGAATAGAAAGGAAGATTATTATGGCAAAATTTATTTATCCAACAGATACAACGAGAGTAACAAGTGGATTTCGGGGGAGCAGACCAGATCATCATGGGATAGATCTTGCTGAATCGGGCTATCATCCAATTTATGCAGCAGCTAGCGGACGAGTTAGTCGTTCTTATATTTCATCCAGTTATGGTGAATGTATTATGATTGTGCACACTATTGATGGGGTTACATGGGAAACAGTATATGCCCATATGCGTAGCGGTTCTCGAACAGTAAAAGAAGGTGATTATGTTACACAAGGACAAACTATTGGGGTTATGGGGAACACAGGGGATTCTAGTGGTCAACACTTGCATTTTGAATTGCATAAAGGGTCTTGGAACATCAATAAGAGTAATGCTGTGAATCCATTAGACTACTTAGGAAAAGGAGACGGTGGTGGTACAACTGAACCTTCTGATAAACCGCTACAACCAAAAGGGCTGGGAATTGCAACGTCTAAATACCCAGAAGGATGGGGCATCAATTTATATAGTGGTCCTGGAAAAGATGCTTGGTTTACAGGTCATGTCATTAATACAAAAATGCCATATTTAATTATAGATGCTGCTTGGTATGGCGGGAATGAAAATATGTTATGTCTAGGTTGGGAAGCCTGGGCAAAAGAAGAACACTTTGAAGTGCAGTGGTTCCATGCTTACTCAAAATATCCAGCAGGTTATGGTATTAACACATATGATGGTCCAAATGGAAATTATAAAGGAAATGTGGATGGATCTTATCCATATGGTGTTTTTGCGAGAAAAGATGGTTACATTGATATTGGACAAAACACATGGGTAAAAGAAGAGCATTTTAATGTAAGATAATATCTTTAAATCAGCATGTATTAAGTAGGATGAAAAAACTTGTTATCATACCTCTTGAGATGAGAGTAATATCTGTAAAATGCTGGGCGGAATATAGAGTGCGATTTTTGAAAGAGCAACTGATGTAAAAAGTTGCTCTTTTTCTTTTTTTGAATGTGAGGACCATAACCCATTATATAGAATATGGCCTGTCTGAGGATTTAGTTTCTAGATGTACTTAATAATTCAGTGGAATTTTAAATGATAAAAAATAAAAAAGGAGATAATCAGTAATGGAAATTAGAAAAAAATTAGTGGATCCAAGTAAATATGGTATAAAGTGTCCCAATACAATGACACCAGAATTCATCACAGTACACAATACGTACAATGATGCATCAGCAGAAAATGAGATATCGTATATGATTGGGAATAATAATTCAGTGTCGTTTCATGTTGCAGTAGATGACAAAGAAGCAGTACAAGGTATTCTGTTTGATCGTAATGCTTGGCATGCAGGTGATGGTAACGGAAATGGTAATCGTAAATCTATCGGAGTGGAAATTTGCTATTCTCTAAGCGGTGGGGATAGATATTACAAGGCGGAGGATAATGCAGCAATTGTTATTGCTCAGTTAATGAAACAATTCAATATACCGATTAGTAATGTACGTACACATAAATCGTGGAGTGGAAAGCATTGCCCACATCGAATGCTCGATGAAGGAAGAGTGGATCAATTCATTGAGAAGATAAACAAAGCATTTAATGAAGATAACAATAAACCACTACAACCAAAAGGGCTGGGAATTGCAACGTCTAAATACCCAGAAGGATGGGGCATCAATTTATATAGTGGTCCTGGAAAAGATGCTTGGTTCACAGGTCATGTCATTAATACAAAAATGCCATATTTAATTATAGATGCTGCTTGGTATGGTGGGAATGAAAATATGTTATGTCTAGGTTGGGAAGCGTGGGCGAAAGAAGAACACTTTGAAGTAGAGTGGTTCCATGCTTACTCAAAATATCCAGCAGGTTATGGCATTAACACATATGATGGTCCAAATGGAAATTATAAAGGAAATGTGGATGGATCTTATCCATATGGGATTTTTGCAAGAAAAGATGGTTATATCGATATTGGGCAAAACACATGGGTAAAAGAAGAACATTTTAATGTGAGATAAGGATATGAGAGTAGGATCACTCGTATGATTCTCTTTAATTTTTGAAAAGGAGATGAGAACGATGGAAGAACAAATCTTCAATTCAATGATTCAACAAGGAGCATTCGCAGCTTTATTTGTATGGATGCTGTTTACTACGCAAAAAAAGAATGAACAGCGCGAAGAACAATATCAAAAAGTTATTGAAAAAAATCAACAGGTCATTGAAGAACAAGCAAAAGCATTTAGTTCGTTGTCGAAGGATTTATCAGATGTTAAGCGAAAAATCTTGGGGAACGATGATGAGAAATAAAATATGGTATTAAAGTATTTGTCGCATATGCAGGTTCTCAAATAGGAATTCGATTCATATATAGCTAATGAGAAAAAGCCCTAATACCGATAAGTATTGAGGCTTTTTCTCATTAGCTATAGTGAATAAGGTTGTGGTGGATTTTTCAAGAGGAAAGAGTGAATGAAGTCTAATATTAATGTAAATGAAATGAAACTTTGAATGCTGCTTAGTTATAACATAGTTTTATTCAGAATTTTGTTAGTTCATTTTCTAAATTTAGGGAATAAATATAGTTTAGTACCTTGCAATAAACAATACTAAGTGGTATATTATGGATAAAACAGGTACCGTGTATTGAACGGTACTAAGATAGGAAAGGAGGATGGCACTTGAACGTTCAATTTAAAAAAGGTGTGCTTGAACTTTGTGTATTAGCACTTGTAAAACGTAAAGATAGTTACGGTTATGAACTTGTTCAGCAAATTTCTAATAAATTTTTAATATCGGAAGGATCAGTATACCCTTTATTACGTCGTTTGACGAAAGAAGGGTATTTTCAAACGTATTTAAAGGAATCTACGGAAGGGCCACCTCGTAAATATTATCAATTAACAGAGCAAGGGGAGACGCAATTTCATTTGTTAGTAACAGAATGGCGTGATTTTGCGAAAGGGGTACAAGAAATTATTGAAGGGGTGGAATGGGATGAGTAAAGAAGGGTTTCTTAAAGAATTATCAAGTTATCTTAGAAAGTTACCAGAGGAAGAGAGGCAAGATATTTTATTGGATTATGAAGAGCACTTTCAGTTTGGACTAGAAGAGGGGAAAACTGAATCGGAAATAATACAGGGCCTTGGTTCTCCGAAAGTAATCGCGAAAGAATTACTTGCGATGTATCGCTTCGATGAAATGAAAAAAAATCCATCGACTTCAAATGTGACAAGAGCTGTTATGGCAGCCATTGGACTTAGTTTGTTTAATTTTATTATTGTGTTAGGCCCGTTAGTCGCAATTATTGCTTTTATATTTTCTTTTTGGATCGGTGGTATTGCTAGTGTAGTAACACCATTTTTCGTTATTGGAAAAGTATTTATGGGTACTTTTATATGGTTGGATCTTTTCGTTAGTATAACGTTTGTTGGAGTAGGTTTATTGTTATGTATTATCGCTTTTTATAGTACAAAGTGGTTTAAGAGATTGTGTGTACGATATGTAATATGGAACTTCAAAATGATAAAAGGAGAGTAAATGATGAAAAAACTATTTTTAATCGCTATCGCTTGTATCATTATTGGAGTAATAGGAATTTCCCAAACATATGAAAAAGCAGTACAAACTGCTGAAAAAGGCGATAAAGAAAATGTAATTAAAAACGAAACATTAAAAAATATAGAAGTTAAGTTAGATGCCGGGGATATTATTGTTCAAAAATCTCCTGACTCTTCTTTTTATGTAAAGCAATCGGGAGATGTACGTAAACAAGAGATTCGTATCGCAGAAAATGGTGACACATTAAAAATTATTGGGGAAAGAGAAAAAGGTGCTTCATTTGATTTTTCTTTTTACGATTTTAGGTTTCAAACGTCTAAATTGACTCTACTTGTGCCCGAACGCTCTTACCAAGATGTAAAAGTAAATTCATCTGCTGGACAAATCGAAATGAGTGATGTGAAAAGTGATAGCGTAAGTGTTAGAACACTTGCTGGAGAAGTAGAGTTGAAACAAGTAACGGCTAAGAATGTGGAGGGATCGACAAAAGCTGGTGAGGTGAACTTTAAGAAGGTATTAGGGAAAGTGACCGCAAAAACAACAAGTGGGGAAATAAATATTCAAGATCATGATTCTAAATATAATCTAGAAGCAAGTTCAACTGCGGGAGATATAGATATTACTTTATCGGAAAAACCACAAGATGCGGTAATTACTGGGCAAAGTGCTGCGGGAGATGTAACGATTTTTAATGAAGAAAATAAAAATGTAACAATTGGAAATGGTAGTAAAAAGATTAGCGGTAAAACGGCTGCGGGAGATGTGACGATTGAAACTCGTTAATAAGAAATAGAATGCATGGAAATCTATCAAAATACAAAAAGAAGATAATTACCGTATATAAATAAGGTAATTATCTTCTTTTTGTTATTTTTAATGTAAATCACGATATACGCCAATTACTTTCCCGATAACTGACACTTGTTTTAAAATGATAGGTTCTAATGAAGAGTTTTCTGGTTGTAGACGGAAATGGTCTTTTTCTTTATAGAAACGTTTAACTGTTGCTTCGTTATCCTCTGTTAAAGCGACTACAATTTCACCATTATATGCAGACTGCTGTTGGCGAACAACAACTAAATCTCCATCGAAAATACCAGCTTCAATCATACTATCTCCAGAAATACGTAACATGAACACTTGGTCTGCTCCAGCAACAATACTAGCTGGAAGTGGGAAATGTTCTTCTACGCTTTCGACCGCTGTAATTGGTAAACCAGCAGTGACTTTTCCGACAATTGGAACTTGAATAACAGATTGTGTTTCCGTATCCATTCGGTCTTCACCTAAAATTTCAATGGCACGTGGTTTTGTTGGATCGCGTCGAATGTATCCTTTTTCTTCTAATCGTGATAAATGTCCGTGCACTGTAGAACTAGAAGCGAGGCCGACTGCTTGACCAATTTCACGTACGGAAGGTGGATATCCTTTTTCTTGTACTTTTAGCTTAATAAAGTCGAGAATGTCTTGCTGGCGTTTCGTTAACTTTTCCATGTTTTCTAACACCTCGTTTTCTTTCATTTTTCTTATTAATAAGTATAACATGTGAAAAAACATTCTACAAACATAAGTTCGAACAAATGGCGGATTTATGTTACACTATAGGGAAATAATAGGGAGAAAGAGGGGTTCAAAATGAATGCAATTATTTATGCACGTGTGAGTACAACGAAAGAAGCGCAAGAAACATCATTATTACGTCAAAAAGATGAATTATTGCATTTAGCTGAGCGCTATCAAATGAATGTTACTAAGGTGATTGAAGAGCAGGCTAGTGGATATACAATTGAACGTGACGGTATATTAGAGGTGTTGGATACAATTCGAGACGAACAAATTGATGTGTTACTTATACAAGATGAAACGCGTCTTGGTAGAGGAAATGCGAAGATCGCGTTAATGCATTGTTTACATAAAGAAGGCATAAAAGTATATACGCATACACATAATGGTGAATTACAATTGTCGGATTCTGATTCAATGGTATTAGATATTATTGGTATTGTTGAAGAATATCAAAGAAAGATTCATAATTTGAAAATTAAACGAGGTATGCAACGTGCAGTAGAAAAAGGTTATCGTCCAGAAAAAAATTTAAAAAATCGTCATTTAAGTGTAGGAAGAGAGAAAAAAGAAGTGCCAATTGAGGAAATTGTACGTTTGCGAAAAAGTGAACTCACGTTTGAAGAAATTGCAGCAACATTACGTGGATTTGGTCATAATGTTTCAAAGGCGACTGTACATCGTAGATATGTAGAGTATACGAAGCAATTGCTTGATAAAGAAGAGTAACTATTGTATGATAATAATCAGTTTTGATTAGAAGGGGGATTCGAGATGATTAATCACGAACTCGTTGAACGCATTAACTTCTTAGCGAAAAAAGCAAAAGCTGAAGGTTTAACTGAAGAAGAGCAACGTGAGCGTCAATCGCTACGTGAACAATATTTAAAAGGATTTCGTCAAAATATGTTAAACGAACTTAAAGGTATTAAAGTTGTTAACGAAGAAGGTACAGATGTTACACCGACGAAATTAAAAGCTTTAAAAAAGCAAGATAATGCAAGATTAAATTAAAAGATGGGCGAAGCCCATCTTTTTTATATGTAAAAATCGTTATTTAATAACTTTCCAGTTGTTATTAACTGTTGCTTCTATCGTTTTATGTTCCAATATATAATTAGCGATAAGTTCAGACATATCTGTGGGGATATCTTTTACTACCGGTTTGTTTTGAAACATAAAGAAATTTCCCCCGCCACTTGCACGATAATTATTCATTACAACGTCATATTCTTCATTCATATTAAGAGGAGCACTGTTATGCTGTAAAGATTCTACTCTTTCACCAATTGGTTTTGAAATGTTTAATACGTATGAAATCCCTTCCCACATATCATAATTATAATGTTGTGGCTTTGGTTCTATGTAGGTAGGACTTACGGTGATGGATCCATCTGTTTTTAATGTGAAATAAGAAGCAGAGAGTTCAAGAGCATTTTTTATGTCCGCTCCAGTTAGTCTAATTACTTTTAATGTGTTCGGATAAATATAATTAGAAACGATGTCACGCATTGTTACATGTTCCGGGAAACCTGGAGATGTATTATGGAACAAACTTGTACAAGAAATTGATACATTAGCTATATCCATCTGTATTTTATTTATGAATTCGATAAAAGGATGATCATGCAAACGAGTTTGCATAGCATCTGAAATTTGCATATCCCCCTGAATGATTCCAATAGGTTGATCAAGCCACTTTTGTGTTTTCTCTTCGTAATCGGCTACCAATGAAAGTACATCTTGGTCAGCCTCAACTCCTTGTACAGATAATAATTCAGAAGAACTCTCTTTTTTAACCCATTTATGTTTTGTTTTTTCGAATGTTATTTTTACTTTTCCAACTGAGTTTCCATTACATCCGGTCTGTAAAATTGTTACACCGTTAGCCATTGTGTGAGCAATTTCCCGGTGCTGGTGGCCTGTTAATAAAATATCTATGTCTTCAATTTCATGGCACATTGCATATCCTTGGTTTTCTCCTGTTAAAACTTCAGTCGGTACCCCGGTTTGTAAATCTCGTTCAACTCCCCCGTGATACGCTACGACTAGTAAATCTGGTTTCTCATGTTTGCGAATGTAAGAAACCCACTTTTTCGTTGTTTCTAATGCATCTTCAAATTGTAAGTCTTTAATGTGATGGGGTTGTTCCCAATTGGTAATGTAGTGCGTTGTCACCCCTAAAATAGCAATTTTTATATTGGATTCAATCTGTTTGATTATATAAGGTTTTCCGAAATAAGGCTTCTTTATGTTTTTATCTAAAATGTTTGCTGATAGGTACGGGAAGTTCGCAGTAGTCACAGCATTATTTAATATATCCATCCCGTAATTAAACTCATGATTGCCGATAATTGCAGCGTCATACTGTAAGTAATTCGCTAATAAGGACATTGGGTTTTTTTTGTTTTTTTCGTATGTAACATAATGATAAGTAAATGGTGTTCCTTGAATAAAGTCGCCATTATCAATTAAAAGAACGTTTGTATTTTGGGAACGTTCTTTTTTTATAAGAGTAGAAATTTTAGCTAAACCAAGTTCTGCTGGGGAGTTATCTTGGTAGTGAATAGGATAAACAGTGCCATGTATATCGCTTGTTAATAAGATGTTTAAAGTTACAGTTTGATTTTGTTCCAATATGACTCACCTTTTCTATTGTTATCTTCCAATTCATCATATCAAATATGTGAAGAGAATTTTAATGTGAGTGTATAGAATGTGTAAAGATTCTGTAAATAATCAATTATTTGTAAAAATATGTGATATATTTCTTCATGTTTATGAAAGGTTATTTTATAACAATGAAAAATGGAGGCATTAATATGTTGAAAAAAGTTTTTGCAATGAGCACAACAGTTGTACTAGCAGCGGGATTATTAAGTGGCTGTGGAACGAAGGAATCAAGTGCAAGTAAAAATGAAGATACGAAAAAAGGGTATGTACCGAAGACTTTAAATGTTCAATTTGTTCCTTCTCAAAATGCAGATACGTTAGAGGCGAAGGCAAAACCGCTTGAGAAGCTATTAAGTGATAAGTTAAATATTCCAGTAAAAGTTAGTATTTCAACGAACTACAATACAATTGTAGAAGCGATGGCATCTAAACAAGTAGATGTAGGATTTTTACCGCCAACAGCGTACGTATTAGCACATGAAAAGAAGGCTGCAAATGTAATTTTACAAGCACAACGTTTTGGAGTAGAGGATGAAACAGGAGCTCCTACAAAAGATTTAGTAGATTATTATAAATCTGAGTTTGTTGTTAAAAAAGACTCTAATATAAATAGTGTAAAAGATTTAAAAGGTAAAAAGATTGGTTATCAAGATGTAACATCATCAGCAGGGTATGTATGGCCTGCAGCTGTTCTATTAAAAGAGGGAATTGATCCGTTAAAAGATGTGAAACCTGTTACATTAAAAGGTCACGATCAGTCGCTTATTGCTCTTTTAAATGGTGACGTAGATGCAGCTGTTGTATTCCAAGATGCTCGTAATATTGTAAAAAAAGATTATCCGAATATATTCGAGCAAACGAAAATAGTGAAATTTACGGAGAAAATTCCAAACGATACGATTTCGGTACGTTCTGATTTAGATGAAGAGTGGAGCAAGAAATTACAGGATGCTTTCATTGAAATTGGAAAAAATGAGGAAGGTCACAAAATCATTAAAGAAGTATATTCACATGAAGGATATGTTAAATCTGATGATAGTAAATTTGACATCGTTCGTGAATATGGGAAGAAAGTAAAAACGCAATAATACATATGGAAATGGCAGCTAGCTGAAAGGGAATGTTTTCAGTTAGTTTGCCGTTTTGAATACATAGAAGGTAGGTAAGATGTGTGATAGAATTTCGAAATGTCTCCAAAGTGTATCCAAATGGTACAAAAGGATTGAATAATATAAACTTGAAAATTCAAAAAGGTGAGTTTGTTGTAATGGTAGGGCTGTCCGGAGCTGGAAAGTCTACACTTCTAAAATCGGTAAATCGTCTTCATGAGATTACAGAAGGCGAAATCATGATTGAATGTGAGTCTATTACTGCTGCAAAAGGAAAAGATTTACGACGTATGCGCCGGGATATTGGTATGATCTTTCAAAGTTTTAACCTTGTAAAGCGATCAACAGTATTGAAGAATGTATTAGCTGGCCGTGTTGGATATCATTCGACATTGCGTACAACGTTAGGTTTGTTTCCGAAAGAGGATGTGGAGCTCGCATTTCAAGCGTTAAAAAGAGTGAATATTTTAGAAAAAGCATATGCACGTGCTGATGAATTATCAGGAGGACAACAACAACGTGTATCGATAGCTAGAGCATTGGCGCAAGAAGCAAAAATCATATTGGCAGATGAACCTGTTGCGTCGTTAGATCCGCTAACAACAAAGCAAGTATTAGATGATTTAAAGAAAATTAATGAAGATTTTGGAATTACAACAATTGTAAACTTACATTCTATTGCTTTAGCTAGGCAATATGCGACGCGTATTATTGGATTACATGCAGGCGAAATTGTTTTTGATGGTTTAGTAGAAGCAGCAACGGATGAAAAGTTTGCTGAAATTTATGGTGACGTAGCACAGAAAAGTGAATTGTTAGAGGTGGCAGCTAAATGAATGATGTGACGATATATTCGAAGTCGATACCGAAGCCGCCGAGTAAGTTAAAACATATGTTAACGTTTATTCTATTCATTTTACTGTTGTGGGGAAGTAGTATACAGGTCGACGCATCATTTTCAAAGCTAGTAGTTGGTTTTCCTAATATAATGGATTTGTTAAAAGAAATGGTGCCGCCAGATTGGAGTTATTTTCAAGTTATTACAACAGCAATGTTAGATACAATACGTATGGCGATTATTGGGACGACTTTAGGAGCGATTTTAGCTATTCCACTTGCACTGTTTGCGGCAAGTAATGTGTTTACTAGTACATTTTTATACAGTCCAGCTCGATTGATTTTAAATTTTATTCGAACGATACCAGATTTATTATTAGCGGCAATTTTCGTAGCTATTTTTGGAATAGGACCACTTCCGGGTATTTTAGCTCTTACTTTTTTCTCAATTGGGCTCGTGGCGAAATTGTTGTATGAATCAATTGAATCAATTGACCCTGGCCCACTAGAAGCGATGACAGCTGTAGGGGCTAATAAGGTGCAATGGATTGTTTATGGAGTCATTCCACAAGTAAAAGCACACTTTGTTTCCTATGTACTATATACATTTGAGGTGAATGTACGGGCAGCGGCTGTCCTAGGTTTAGTAGGAGCAGGTGGTATTGGACTATATTATGATCGTACACTTGGATTTTTACAATATCAACAAACTGCATCTATTATCATCTATACTCTTGTTGTTGTATTGGTAATTGATTATGTAAGTACATTGTTGCGGGAGAAATTATAATGAGTAAAACGACGATAATCGTACCAAAACCGAAGAAACCGAGTGTGTATCGCTCGTTTATTTTTATAGCACTTACATTTGTTTATATATGGGCTTTTTCAGGAGTACCGCTAGAGGGAATAAAGGAAACGGCGGGAGAAATTACAAAAGCAATTATGACAGGGATATTGAGTCCAGACTGGTCGTATGTATCTTTGCCAGATGGTGAAGATTTATTACATGGATTAATTGATACGTTGGCAATTGCGATATTAGGTACATTTATTTCTGCATTTTTATCTGTTCCGTTTGCCTTTTGGGCGGCAACGAATATGAGTAGTGGAAAATTAACTTCAGGATCTGGGAAAATTGTACTTAGTTTTGTTCGTACGTTTCCTGAATTAGTTATGGCTCTTTTATTTATAAAAGCTGTTGGTCCAGGCTCTTTTGCAGGAGTATTAGCCTTAGGATTGCATTCTATTGGAATGTTAGGAAAACTATATTCAGAAGGAATTGAAAACATAGATAAAGGACCGACGGAAGCGTTACTAGCAACAGGAGCAAATCGTTTTCAAATACTTTGGTATGCGGTGTTACCGCAAGTGTTACCAGATTTTCTAGCGTATACGTTATACAGATTTGAAATTAATGTACGATCCGCTGCAATTTTAGGGGTTATTGGAGCAGGAGGGATTGGTACACCTTTAATTTTTGCGCTGAGTTCACGGAATTGGTCTCGTGTTGGTATTATTTTATTAGGTATTATTTTAATGGTAATTATAATTGATTTGATTTCAAGCTCGATTCGGAAACGGATTGTTTAACTTATTTGAAAAGCATCGAAGTTAGATGCTTTTTTATGTTTTTAAAAACTTATTTAAAAAAGTAAGTATAGAAGGAATTTGTATAAATATACAGATAATTCCCTTTCTTTTTAAAATAAAAATAATGAAAAAGTATGTCATATTGAATGCCCATACATTCCCGGAAACATTGATTTTTTTATAAAAAATCAAAAAAATATCAACATATTTGTCGATACATGTTGTATAATCTTGCGTGGGAAGCTATCATATAAATGTATAAAACGTTTACTAATATAAGCGAAGGGAAGAATAGCATGTCACATTCAATCGAACAACTTTCTATCAACACGATTCGCACATTATCCATCGATGCGATTGAAAAAGCAAACTCTGGTCACCCAGGAATGCCAATGGGTGCAGCACCAATGGCTTATACATTATGGACTCAATTTATGAAACACAATCCAAATAACCCAACGTGGTTTAACCGTGATCGTTTCGTATTATCTGCAGGTCATGGTTCAATGTTATTATACAGTCTACTTCACCTATCTGGTTATGATGTAACAATGGATGACTTAAAGAACTTCCGTCAATGGGGAAGCAAAACTCCAGGACATCCTGAGTACGGTCATACAGCTGGTGTAGATGCAACGACTGGTCCACTTGGACAAGGTATTGCAACTGCTGTAGGTATGGCAATGGCTGAAAGACATTTAGCTGCTAAATATAACCGTGATGCGTATAATGTAGTAGATCATTATACATACGCTATTTGTGGTGATGGAGATTTAATGGAGGGCGTTTCTGCTGAAGCATCTTCATTAGCTGCTCATTTACAATTAGGTCGTCTTGTTGTGCTTTACGATTCAAACGATATTTCATTAGATGGCGATTTAAATCGTTCATTCTCTGAAAGTGTAGAAGATCGTTACAAAGCATACGGATGGCAAGTAATCCGTGTTGAGGATGGAAACGATATTGAAGCAATCGCGAAAGCAATTGAAGAAGCGAAAGCTGACGAAAAACGCCCAACGCTAATTGAAGTAAGAACGACAATTGGTTTCGGTTCTCCAAACAAATCAGGAAAATCAGCTTCACATGGTTCTCCACTTGGTGTAGAAGAAACAAAATTAACGAAAGAAGCATATGCTTGGACTGCTGAGCAAGACTTCCACGTAGCAGAAGAAGTATATGACAACTTCCGTAAAACAGTACAAGATGTTGGTGAAACTGCGCAAGCTGAGTGGAACACGATGCTAGGTGAATATGCACAAGCATACCCAGAATTAGCAAACGAATTCCAAGCAGCAATGAACGGTCAACTTCCAGAAGGTTGGGAGCAAAACTTACCGACTTATGAATTAGGATCAAAAGCAGCAACTCGTAATTCTTCTGGTGCTGTAATTAATGCAATTGCAGAGTCTGTACCATCATTCTTCGGTGGATCTGCTGACCTTGCTGGTTCTAACAAAACATACATGAATAACGAAAAAGACTTTACAAGAGATGATTACAGCGGTAAAAACATTTGGTACGGTGTACGTGAGTTCGCAATGGGTGCAGCAATGAACGGTATTGCACTACATGGTGGTTTAAAAACTTACGGTGGTACGTTCTTCGTATTCTCTGATTACTTACGTCCAGCAATTCGCCTTGCAGCATTAATGCAATTGCCAGTAACGTATGTATTCACACATGACAGTATCGCTGTTGGTGAAGATGGTCCAACACATGAACCAATCGAGCAATTAGCAGCGCTTCGTGCAATGCCAAACGTTTCTGTTATTCGTCCTGCTGATGGTAACGAATCTGTTGCAGCTTGGAGACTAGCTTTAGAATCTACAAACAAACCAACTGCTTTAGTATTAACTCGTCAAGACCTTCCAACATTAGAAGGTGCAAAAGATGATACGTATGAAAAAGTAGCAAAAGGTGCATATGTAGTTTCTGCAAGCAAGAAAGAAACGGCTGATGTAATCTTACTTGCAACTGGATCTGAAGTAAGCCTAGCTGTTGAAGCTCAAAAAGCATTAGCAGTAGACGGCGTTGACGCAGCTGTTGTCAGCATGCCATCTATGGATCGCTTCGAAGCTCAAACTGCAGAGTACAAAGAATCTGTATTACCAAAAGCAGTAACAAAACGTTTCGCAATCGAAATGGGTGCTACATTCGGATGGCACCGTTACGTAGGTCTTGAAGGAGATGTGTTAGGTATCGATACATTCGGTGCTTCTGCTCCTGGTGAGAAGATTATGGAAGAGTATGGATTTACTGTAGAGAACGTTGTTCGTAAAGTAAAAGAAATGCTTTAATGATTTCAGAAAAATCTCTCCGGCATGGAGAGGTTTTTCTATGTAAATGAGTTTTTTCGACAGAAAAAGTTTTTTATCTCTCCGCAGTCAGACAATCATTGCAAATTTTCTTATATATAATGAAGAGAAAAGGTTGTCCAGATTGGGAGTGGAAAAATGAAAACGTATGAATTGTATTTAATTCAAGAGGATATTGCGAAAGCTTATTTTGGTCGTGAATATTTGTTTTTTGATTTATTTGCTCGATTTTCAGAATCTGGGTCCCTTTCGGAGAAAAAAGTGTTATATAAGCAAATGATGTATATAACGATGCCATTGCAAGTAATGAAAATTCATCATAAATTAGAACAAGCTTTGCGCGTTCTTGGTAAATATGATAGAACACATCATACACATACACTTTATACGGGAGCGGAGTACGGCGAAATAATGGTGAAACCGCACTATATTCGTATGAATACCTCTGGAAATGTCTCTATGGAAACGACGTTCTTTGAGGTGTTAAGAAAGTGTGAATTAACATTTTTAGCTATGGATTATGAAAATACAAAGTACGGATGGCTGAATCCTCTAAAACAAGTACGAACATATGTGTAAAAAATGTCGAATTGTATCTTGTCTTATTGAAAAGGTTTTAGTACACTGTAAGGTAGACAACATGAAGGAGGAAAATATATGCCAATTTGGTTAGGTATTCTAGTGGGCGTAGTAGCACTAGTAGCAGGCGTGGCGTTAGGATTTTTCATTGCCCGCAAATACATGATGAATTACTTACAAAAAAATCCACCAATTAACGAACAAATGTTAAAAATGATGATGATGCAAATGGGACAAAAACCTTCCCAAAAGAAAATCAATCAAATGATGAGCGCAATGAACAAGCAACAAATGAAATAAGCGCTAAAAGACACTCGCTAAGAGTGTCTTTCTTTTTGTTAGTTATAGTTTTTAAAACTTTTAAAAATTCTGTATTTTTGGTAAACTGAAAACATCGCTCATTTTAAGGGAGGAGGAAAAAAATGAAAGTGTTTATGAATTTAGCGTGGTTTTTTAAACAAGAAAAACGAGCGTACATAACTGGAATTATTTTATTGTTTGGCGTTGCACTTTTAGAACTTGTAGCACCAAAAGTAATTGGAATCGTTGTAGATGAAATTAATGATGGAACATTGACGACCGATAAGTTACTAAAATGGGTTGTACTATTAGTAATTGTAGGTATTACGATGTACATATTACGTTACATATGGCGTATTATGATTTTCGGGTCTTCATTAAAATTAGCTCGCCAATTACGAAAAAATTTGTATGAACATTTTACAAAGATGAGTCCATCTTTCTATCAGTCAAATCGAACAGGTGATTTAATGGCACATGCGACCAATGATATTCAAGCGATCCAGCAAACTGCTGGAGCAGGTGTTTTGACGCTTGTTGACTCATTAGCTGTCGGAGGATGTGTACTCGTAGCGATGGGTTTTACAATTAGTTGGAAGTTAACATTATTAAGTTTAATTCCAATGCCGATTGTAGCTATTTCGACAAATTATTATGGAACTTTATTACATAAAAGGTTTCATAAAGCACAGCAATCGTTTTCGGAAATCAATGATAAAGTGCAAGAGAGTATGAGTGGAATGAAAGTGATTCGCTCGCTTGGACAAGAGAAAGAAGATTTACAGGCGTTTCGAAGAAAATCAGAAGATGTTGTACATAAAAATGTGTTAGTTGCACGTATTGATTCGTTATTTGATCCGACAATCTCTCTTATCGTTGGATTTTCTTTTTTAATCGCAGTATGTTACGGATCGGTATTAGTTGTAAGAGGTGAATTAACAGTAGGTGATCTCGTTACATTTACGACATATTTAGGTACCCTCGTTTGGCCAATGTTAGCGTTTGGATGGTTATTCAATATTATGGAGCGTGGGCGTGCTTCATATGACCGTGTAGAAAAAATTCTTTCACAAAAATCAGATGTAGTAAATAGCGAAAATGCTGTACATACAATAGCGAGCGGTAATGTTTCGTTTGCCGTTGATTCATTTTCGTATAAGAAAAATGAATTGTTACATTTAAACGATATTCACTTTGATTTGAAGAAGGGTGAAACGCTAGGAGTTGTAGGACGTACAGGCGCAGGGAAAACGACTTTATTAAAATGTTTAATCCGTGAGTATGATCATTTTAATGGTGAATTAAAAATTGGGGAGCGAGATATTCGAGATATGACACTTCATGGTGTCCGTTCTGCCATTTCATACGTGCCGCAAGATCATTTTTTATTTTCAGCAAGTGTTGGTGAGAATATTGCCTTTGGAAAGGCGGATGCTACATATAATGAAATTACCCAAGCTGCAGAGATTGCTTGTATTCATAATGACATCCTCCAATTTTCAGAAGGATATGAAACAGTAGTAGGGGAAAGAGGTGTTTCGTTATCTGGTGGTCAAAAACAGCGAATCTCTATTGCTCGTGCTTTATTAACAAATGCTGAAATTTTAATTTTGGATGATTGTTTATCAGCGGTAGATGCAAAAACAGAAGAGACGATTTTAAGTGCCTTAAAGAGGGAGAGAGCAGGGAAAACGACGATTATTACTGCACACCGATTAAGTGCAATTCAGCATGCCAATCTTATTCTTGTTGTTGATGAAGGTAGAATTGTACAAAGAGGTACACATGAGGAATTAATGAAGGAAAACGGCTGGTATAAGGAAATGTATGAAAGCCAGCAATTAGAAGCTTTAGTCGAGAAAGGAGGCGTATGATGGTAGAGAAGAAGCGAAGTGATTTAAGTAGATTGCTTTCCTATATGAAGCCATATAAAGGGTTACTATCTTTAGCATTTATCTTTTTAGTTGGTGCGACAGTAACGGAAATGATGGGTCCTTTTTTAATTAAACAATTCCTCGATGAACATCTAGTACCGCGGGATTTTGAACGATCAGCGCTCGTTACTTTATTTGTAATTTACATAGTTGCTCATTTATTAAAAGTACTATTTACGTATTTAAATCTATTGTACTTTCAGAACATTGCTTTTAAGATTGTTCAAGATATGCGAGTTGAAGTATATGAACATGTTCAAAAGCTGTCATTAAGTTTCTTTGATCGTACGCCGATTGGTACACTTGTATCGCGTATAACAAATGATACGGAAGCGATTAAAGATTTTTATGTCAGTGTATTATCAACATTTGTAAAAAATGTAGTCTTTTTAGTAGGTATTTTAGTAGCGATGTTTTTATTAGATGTAAAATTAGCGCTATTTTCTCTCGTATTAATTCCGATAATGTTTGCGATTATGGTATTATATCGCCGGAAAAGTGCAGCTTTTTATTTAGAAGTACGTAATCAACTAAGCGTGTTAAATGCAAAGTTGAACGAGTCCATACAAGGAATGAATATTGTTCAAGTGTTCAGACAAGAAAAACGTATGAGAAAAGAGTTTGAAGAAGTGAATAATAAACATTATAGTGCAGGGCGACGTACTTTGAAGTTAGACGCATTACTTTTACGACCAGCTACGGATTTAGTACATATTGTAGCTATTGCGTTAGTACTAGGTTTATTTGGGATTGATGCTTTAAAGAGCCCTGTTGAAGTAGGAGTTTTATATGCTTTTGTTAACTATATACATCGTTTCTTCCAACCTGTAAATGAGATGATGATGAAATTGTCCTTCTTCCAACAGGCACTTGTTTCGTCATCACGTGTATTTCATTTAATGGACGAGAAAGATTTAGCACCGGTTCAAAAAGGCAATGAGAATCCTCAAATCGTGGATGGAGATATTGAATTTAAAAATGTTACTTTTTCATATGATGGAAAGCGTGACGTTTTAAAAAATGTATCATTTCACGTGAAACAAGGGCAAACGGTTGCTTTTGTTGGGCATACTGGTAGCGGAAAAAGTACGATTATGAATTTGTTAATGCGATTTTATAATATTAAGTCAGGAAATATTGTAATAGACGGTGTAGATTTAGAAAAATTTGAAGAACGAGAAATTAGAAAGAAAATAGGACTCGTATTGCAAGATGCATTTTTATTTGCTGGAAATGTAAAGCAAAATATTCGTATGTATAATGAAGAAATTACGGATGAAGAAGTAAAAGAAGCTGCTCGATTTGTGCAAGCGAATACGTTTATTGAAAAGTTACCAAAACAGTATGAAACAGAAGTAGTAGAAAGAGGTGCAGCATTTTCAAGCGGTCAACGACAATTAATTGCTTTTGCTAGAACGATAGCAACGAATCCGAAAGTATTAGTATTAGATGAAGCAACAGCTAATATCGATACAGAAACAGAAGAGGCTATTCAAACAGCGTTGCAACAAATGCGAAAAGGTAGAACGACGATAGCCATTGCGCATAGGTTATCTACAATTCAAGATGCGGATCAAATTTTTGTGATGCATGATGGAGAGATAGTAGAGAGAGGGACACATCAAGAATTATTAAGTGAGCAAGGTTTGTATTATAATATGTATTTGCTACAAAATAAAGTGAGTTTGCAAAAGGCCTTGTAATACAAGGTCTTTTTTATTTTGTATACAAAATATGTTTACTCTTTGTTTCTATAGCATAAATGTCGTGTCCTCTTATGAAACTTGTACATATTGTATGTATACGAAGTAAAAAAATGATAGGAGATTTTATATGCAAAACAGATCAAGTTCAAATGTTACGTTTATTGATGTGTCTCATTGGGAAGGGAATATTGATTGGAATGCAGTGAAGGCATCTGGAATTCCAGCAGCGTATGCAAAAGCGACAGAAGGTGTAAACTACATTGATCCTACTTTTACTAAGAATGTACAAGCAGCACGAAATGCGAATGTATTAATTGGTGCATACCATTTTGCACGCCCAGAACAAAATGATGCAATTTCAGAGGCAAAATATTTTGTGAGTATATTACAAAATAACCAGACAGACTTAATGCCAGTTCTGGATTTAGAATCACCAACAGATCCGAGTAACAGTAATTTAACTGGTAACGCTATATCGAATTGGGCAAGAAGCTTCATAAATTATGTGAAACAGGCTACTGGAAAAGATGTAATGTTATATACAGGAGTTTGGTATATTAATGAGTTCGGAATTAGCGGATTAAGTGATATACCGCTTTGGATTGCTAAATACTCGAGTACACCGCCTGCTGATGCTGGTGGATGGACAGCGTGGACAGCGTGGCAGTACACAGATTCTGGACAAATTTCAGGCGTAGGAAATTGTGATGTATCAGCTGCAGTTTCATTAGAAGCTTTAAAAGGGAATGGAGCAAGTGGTGGAGGTAATGTTTCCCCGCCTAATAATGCAACTCCAGTGTACGGGGTTGCTATAATTAATGGAGATAATGTGAATTTGAGAAGTGGACCATCTTTGCAGTCTAGTGTAATTCGCCAATTGAATCGTGGCGAAACATATGAAGTTTGGGGAGAACAAGATGGATGGCTTTGTTTAGGGACAAATCAGTGGGTATATAATGATCCGAGTTATATTCAGTATAAACATTATGTGGCGACTATTACTGGTGATAATGTAAATTTGCGTGATGCTCCATCATTAAATGGAAATGTTATAAGACAGTTACATCATGGTGAATCGTATCGAGTATGGAGTAAGCAAGATGGATGGCTTTGCTTAGGGACAAATCAATGGATATACTACGATCCAAGTTATATTCAGTATGGTGTACAATAGAGTGAAAATAAAAGGTGCCCCGTCAGAGGTGCCTTTTATTAAAAATATACAACTTTTACAAAGTCTATATCGAAACCATAGTATACTATAATAGATATATTTATAAAAAATAATCGAAAATGAAATAAAGGGGTAAAAATATGAATTATGTGCTAATAGGTGCGGTTTTAATATTATTAGCTGTAGTATTTGTGCTGTTTTATAAAAATAAACAGTTAGAATCAGAGAGTCAGCAAGTAGAATTTGAAAAGAAACAAGCGATTGAAACGTATAAAAATGAAATTGCAGCTACGGTGATAGAGCATAAAGAACAACAAAATAATTTAAAAAATATGGAACAGAAAAAATACAATGATTTACAAGTAAGTGCAAATAGAGAAATTGAAAATATGCGTATGATGAAAAATCAATTAGCTGTGCAGCATAGTAAAGAACGTAGTGAAATGCAAAATAAACATAATAACGAAATACATATGTTTCAAAAATTAATTGCAAATCTACGAGAATATACTAAAAACGGTGCTGAAATGAATACGTACGAAACATTGCATTATATGAAGCGAGGATTCATAGAGCAAGGCATCATATTAGATGCTGAAATTCAAATCATGCCGAATGTTTTTATTAAAAATAATAGTGAAATAAACGATAATCGAATCCATCATCTCATCTTGTGCAAAACTGGTATTTATCTACTTGAGACGAAAGAATGGGAAGAGAAATTAATTCATGGTTTAACGAAAGAAAATGCTGGTATATATTCATTTATGATTGATGAAATGGGTAAGTATCAACAAGAAGTTGAAAAAGAAGAGACATTTGAATATATAGTAGGTAAAGATTCGTCAACTATACAAGTGAAAAATGAAGGGAATCCAGTATATAGGGCGAAGAAACTATCTCAAATTTTATACAGTGGTTTGAAAGAAATGCAGGCTAATAGTATAAAAGAAAAAGTAAAACCAGTTGTATATTTTTATAATAAAAATGGAAAAGAAATAGTAGACCTTTCTAGTGAGGAAACACCTAGATTAAAAAATCAGGAGCAAATTGTAATGTTCTTCAGAAATGAAATCTTAGCAGGGAAAGTAGTATATACAGTGCAAGAATTAGAACAGATTCGAGAAATGATTAGCCGGATGAATTATATAGTGAGTTAAAAGGGGAGATCTTTCTGAACGCTATGCTACGTGGCATTTTGTATGTCTCTTTTTGTTTGTATATAGTAATGTACATTCTATTTATATTCGTCATTGATATGGTCCATATACCCTTAAGTGTAAGGAGCATTTTTGTAGTATTCATACCATTTGTTTTATTAGTCATGATTCAAAGGGCTATTTTATATGTTTCTAAAAATCGTAATGAAGAAAAGAAGCAAATGTTGGGGGTTTTAATAGTAGCACTCATACCATTAATAGTGTGCACTGTACAACTAAGTGTAAATGAATATACATCAAAGTTTAATCAAAATAGATGGTTAAATCATGCAGATAAGCGGGTATATATGGTAGATGATCTATTACAAAAATATAAATTAATAGGGAAATCAAATGAAGAAATTACACAATTGTTAGGAGCTCCAATGGAAACGAGAAGTGGGGAAGAAGGAGTTACCACTTTGTATTATCTTGGGACTGAACGTGGCTTTATTCCAATAGATAGCGAACAGCTTGTTTTCCAATTTGATAGAGATGGAAAAGTCATGGAATATACGGTGCATAAAGATTAAAGAAACGTAGAGGGAAGCTATATGTTATAGCTTCTTTTTTATTTTTCAATATGTCACGGAAGGGGGAGAAGGTTTTTGAGTGGAATAAGGAATGAAAGCGGAGGTGATGCATATATATAGATGCATTGGGTGATTATTAGTCCGATTGGTGAGGGGTAATAATTAATAAGTACGGACAAAAACCCCACTCATTAAAGTTTTACTTTATCATATTGTATAAATGAAAAGGAGGTAAGACGGTGAAAGCAATCCCGACTGATGTCCTGAGTAAAGAATTGATGGAAAGAGAAGGAGTTATATCTATTACAGTAAAAGAATTTGAAAAAATAGAAGTAGCTGGAGTAGTGGTCGCTGGTCCAGCGGTTATTTTGATTAATCAAGATTAAGTACATATTTTTGAAATAAAAAGCATCCGTCTAGGATGCTTTTTATTTGTATGTAAGGATAAATATGATGGATAATTGTGTTACTGGAGGGAAAGTCTGTGGCAATTATTATAACAATGTTAGTAATGGGTATTTTATTAGGATTTGTTGGAGCTGGAGGAGCTGGGTTTATTATCGCGATACTCACTTTAGTATTTCATATTCCTATTCATGTTGCTCTTGCAACATCTTTAACTGCAATGGCATTTACGACATTATCAGGTGTTGTCAGTCATTACCGTGAAGGCAATGTTGCATTTATTATAGGCGGGATTGTTGGAGGATTTGGCGCAATTGGCTCTTATATTGGTTCTAAATTTGGTTCACTTATACCAGCACATCTTCTTCATTGGTTTACAGCTGGGATGTTATTTTTATCGGCAATTTTTATGTTTATTAAATTAATTATGTTCCAAAACAAAGAACAGTTATCTTTATATAAGCATAAAGAGTTTTCCATGAACTACTTGTTGAAATGTATATGCCTTGGATTAGTTACTGGAATGATGGCTGGTTCATTTGGGATTGGTTCTGCACCGTTTATTCAGCTTGGATTAATGGTTTTATTGAGACTAACGATTCAGCAATCTGTAGGGACAACGATGCTTGTTATATTACCGATTGCAATTGGAGGCGGGCTAGGATATAGTTCGGAAGGATATTTAGATTATATATTGTTATTGCAAGTATTAATTGGGACCATGTTAGGGGCATATATTGGCGCGAAGTTTACAAATTATGCACCGCGAATGCTTTTGAGGTTTTCGATGATTATGACACCGGTTTTAGCTGGATGTATGCTATTGATGGAATAAGGTGAAATTATAATAAGTAGGGGGTTACTGCTTACAAATAGCGGGATAAAATTAATATAGCAAACTATTAATATATTTTACGAATGAATTATATAGGTAATTCATATTTCCCATATAAAAGGATTTGTTTTAATATTATGAGTGTAAAGTTCGAGTATTCGAAGTACTACTTGAATTATATCCCTATCCCTTTTCTAAAAATGCGAACAAGTTTTGCCCTATTCTATTCAATAGTTAATTGCATAGAAATATATTGTTCGATGACCATTATGGAACGTACATAATGGGAAAATCCCGATCCTTAAAGAGGATGCCCCTAATCTTCATGTGAAAATATGATCGGATATGAAAGCTGACCAATTTATGGTCAGCTTTCTTTTTGTTCGAAAATTATTTCTTCTTTAATTTCTGTTTGCAATAATACAGTTTTTCCGAAGCGACGTTTGCATTCCGCGCGCACTTTTTCAAGGGCTAGTAGCTGAGTAGTGGCGGGAACTGTGACAATAGCTTGGCGAGGTTTTCGATTTTCTTCACAAAAGACACATTCCACAACATAATTAGAAATCATATTTTCATCCTTCCAGTTTTAATTTCTAAGAAGGGATTGTCTATGAAGTTGATGTAACTTTTCGTCATTGTTTTATTATTTTCCTTTTTTTTCAAGGGGAAAATAATAAAGAAGGCGAATTTTAGTAGGGGAGGGATGTTTATGGAGAGATGGATAGGTAGTGCAGCGGTATGTGTAAATGAAAAAAATGAAGTTTTAATGGTATTGCAGGGCAAAGAGGGAGAAGAAAAAAGGTGGTCTGTCCCAAGTGGAGGACTTGAAAAGGGAGAGACACTAGAAGAATGTTGTATTAGGGAAGTTTGGGAAGAAACAGGTTACAATGTGGAAGTTGTAAATAAAATATATGAAAAAGAGGGTATTACATACGGTGTTCCAGTGTATGTCCATTATTATTTTGTTAAACAAATAGGCGGTAATATGAAAATCCAAGATCCTGATGAGTTAATACATGAAATTGCTTGGAAAGGGATACATGAAGTTGAACAATTGTGTTTAGCTTTTCCAGAGGATTATGAATTGCTGTGCCAATATATAGATAAAGAAGCAAGTATGTAAATACTTGCTTCTTTAATGTATCCAAGACAAGAAAAGCGGAACGATAACTAAACTAGCGCCTGCTGTTAAAAGCATGGATAAACTTGCGATTGTTCCTTCCACAGGACCGATTTCGAATGCTTTTGATGTACCGGTTCCATTTGCGCTCGTTCCTAACATAATACCTTTTGCGATTGCTGTTTTAATACGGCAAATACGTATGAGAGAAGGACCGAGCAATGCTCCTGTTAAGGCAGTTAAAACGACAAATACAGCAGTTAATTGTGACATGCCACCAATCATTTCTGAAATAGCCATTGCGATTGGTGTTGTTACGATATGTGGCGCTAAACTATGTTCTAGTGATGAATCAATTTGAAAATAATTTGCTAGTAGTGCTGAAGTAATGACTGATAAAAACGAACCGACAATGACATTAAGTAAGATAGCCATTCCATGTTTCTTTAATAAATCAAAATATTTATAGATTGGCCATGCAAAAGCAACTGTTGCGGGCTTTAATAATTCAGTTAACCAGTGACCACCAGATTCATATGTTTCATAAGGTGTATCTAATCCGAGCAATAAAGCAATTAAAATAATGGGACAGACGAGAAGAGGAGAAAGTAGACTCCAATTCCAACGTTGATACATTTTTTTTGATATCCAATATGTGAATAGTGTTAATAGTAAACAAAGAAATCCGATCATTGCGTTGATCCTTTCCGCTTTAGTAGCAATTCTGTTAAAAGTCCTGTAACTAAGGTAACGCAAAGAGTGCTAATCATAATAATTAAAATGAGATCGATTCCATATTGTGTTAGTGTATCTCTGTAACGTATGACAGCGACTGCAGAAGGGATGAAAAATAAAATAAGTTCTTTTAATAAAAAATCTGCTCCGTCCTGTATCCATTCTTTTTTAACTAGGTTAAATTTTAATGAAATTAATAATAAAAAAATACCGATTATACTTCCTGGAACTGGGAGGTGTGCCTGTTTTGCAATCCATTCACCTGTCCAAGCGAAACAAAATAGTAATAAAATTTGTCCGCTTAACTTCCACCATTTCATACAGTAACCACCTCTTTCTTTTTTTACATAAAAATTGTAAAAAAGAATTAACAATTTCTACTATACGTTCATTCAAAATATTTGTCTAATATATAAATTATATGTTATTAATATATTAGACATATTAATCGAAAGTGAAAAGGGTGTCCAAAAATGGAATTACGGCATTTGCAATATTTTGTTGTTGTGGCAGAAGAGTTACACTTTGGACGGGCAGCTGCTCGTTTACAAATGACACAACCACCACTTAGTCAACAAATACAGCAATTAGAAAAAGAAATGGGAGTTACATTATTTTCAAGAACGAAAAGAAAGGTTGAACTAACAGAAGCAGGAGAAATGTTTTTAAAAGAAGTAAAAAAAGCGTTTGAACAAATTGAAAAAGCAGTAGAAGTTGCACAAAGTGCGCAAAGGGGAGAAGTAGGATCACTTTCAATTGGTTTTGTAGGTGCGGCGATATATGATATTTTACCATCAATTGTTAGGGAATATAGAAAGAAATTTCCGAGAGTGTCTGTTGCATTACATGAATTGTCAACACCAGATCAAGTTCATGCACTTCATGATAACCGTATTGATATTGGCTTTTTACGTCCACCAATTCCAACACAATTATTAGAATTAGAGCCAATTCAAAGGTTATCTTGCACCTTATGTTTACCAAAGGCACATCCACTTGCAGAGAAAGATGAAATACATATAGAAGATTTACGAGATGAGCCGTTTGTATTTATTACGAGACCAGTATGGCCAGCTTTGTATGATACAATTTTATCTCTTTGCAGAGAAGTAGGATTTAGTCCACGTATTGTACAAGAAGCAACAGAGTATCAAACAGTTATGGGGCTTGTAGCAGCAGGGATTGGAATTACAGTAATACCCGTATCGGCAAATAAGTTATATAAAACAGAAGTTGTATATAAAGAATTATATGATTCTAATTTTGTGGCAGAAATGTCAGTGGCTTACAAAAAAATGAATAGTAATCCAGAGCTACTAGAGTTTTTAAAAATTGCAAGAGAGAAGAAAAGAATAGAAGTAGAAGATGAGTAATAGTAGTAACAGAAAATGGAGTTAATTCAGATTTATAAAAGTACACCTTGTTAAACAATAAAGCGGAAATGCAACTTAAGTTGCATTTCCGCTTTATTGTTCTTTTTTTAGCTCGATACTAAATAGATAAACGTGTTCATTTTCTTTTAAGAGTAAATCAATACCTTTGTCTTCGTCAATTGTAGGGACGCTTACAGTTTCTTTACTTGTTTGGATTACAGCAGCTAAAATTGTTTTTTGATTGTATTTTAAATTTTTTATAGATTGGATTGTAGTAGTTGCGGAGCTATTTACGCTTGGTGGTGCTTCTTCATGAACAAGCGTTGAACCACCTTCAATATTCATATACCACTGCCTTTTTTCTTGTATATCTTTATTGAATTGGAAATGTGGTGGTAAAAAAGAAAGCTTTACTTTCTTTTTTGAAAAATGTGAGGTAGCTATATTAGCAATTTCTTTTGTTTTTTTACCATTGTTATAATAATCAATTGTAGCATTTATTTCATCTTTATCATTTTTAAGCGTAACGTTATAAAACATGCTATTTCCTTCTTGAAAAGGAGTCATTTGTAAAATAGAAGCTTGCTCTTTTGTTAATTTGTATGGCTCAACAATGGCAACTTCATTGTTTTTTATTTGGCTACAACTTGGGAGTAATAATAAACACAAGATTGATAGTAATTTTATACGCATGCAATCTCCTCCTTTTTACAATTATATTCTAAATGTGATTTTTTATCATTTCGTTTTCTAGGACTAAAGACTTAGAAGAAATTCCGATTGTAGTGCGATGTTTAAAATGTCATATTTTTATACACTAGTAGTATAGAATGCGTATGTAATAAGGTAGGGGAAGAATTTTATGTCTTTATGTCGGTTAGCGAGAAAAAATATTAGAACATTTGCTACCAAAAGGATGAAGCAATTTATGTGGATTGCTATGAGTACTATGATTTTGTTTTTTATGATATCGTTACAATTTAATGAAGTAGTTGCTGGGGAATTAGGGACTACGCTTTTATTTCAAATGTGTTTTTACACGTTGTTTATCGTAGTCATTTTCATATGTACGTTTATTACATATAAAATGACTTATTCTCTTTTGCAAGTGAAGAAAGAAGAAGTTAAATCTTATGTAGCAGAGAATAGGAAGAGAAATGATGTACTATGTTTATTATGTCAGGAGCAATTATTCATTTATGGAGCAGCGTTTGTTTTTGGATTAGTTAATGGGATGTTATTTTTAAAATTATTTACGATTATCTTTATAAGAATAGCAGGAATACAAGGGATAAATAGTGCACCGATTACAATATATGCAATAGTAGTAGTGAGTATAATTATGATTGTTATCCTTCTATTATCGATGGTGCAATGTTTTCGATTTGTTCAAAGTTTACAAGATAAAAATTCGTTGCATTTCAAGAAAAAGGCATGAGAAATCATGCCTTTTTCCATTTTACACATAAAAATAATCATGTTACAGTGAAAAGACCTGACAAAGAATGGGAAGGAAAGGTTGTATAGAATGACAAATGAACAATCAATTGTAAAAGTCGATCGGTTAACGAAGCGAATCGGATCAAAGACACTTGTACAAAATATTAGTTTTGAAGTGAAAAAAGGCGAGGTTGTCGGTTTACTCGGACCAAACGGTGCTGGAAAAACGACTTTAATGAGAATGATGGTTGGTATGATCCGTATGACAGAAGGTGAAGTATGGATTGATGGTCAATCTGTGAAACAGCAATTCGAAAAAACAGCTGCGAAAATTGGAGCGGTAATTGAGACACCTGAATTTTATCCTTTTTTGAGCGGCTATGAAAATTTAACATATTTCGGACGAATGAATGGTAATGTGACCGAAGAACGTATCGATGAAGTAGTGAAATTGTTAGGGATGGGACAAGTAATTGATCGCAAAGTAAAAGCGTATTCACTCGGCATGAGACAACGTTTAGGAATCGCTCAGGCACTTATTCACGATCCAGACGTGTTGATACTAGATGAACCGACAAATGGATTAGACCCTAGTGGAATACATGAAATGAGAATGTACATAAAAAAAATTGCACATGAACAAGGAAAAGCTGTACTTGTATCAAGTCACTTACTTTCAGAAGTTGAATTAATGTGTGACAGAGTTATCATTATTCAGCACGGGGAATATGTGGCTACGCAAAATATTCAGCATAGCCAAAGCGAAGAGATGGAGACGATCCGTATACGTGTAGATGATGCGAATAAAGCAGCAGAAATATTAGGGCATGATGTTTTAGTAAAAGATAATGAATTACTTATTAATGTAAAAGATGAAGAAATCCCAAATGTTATTCGTACATTGCTTGAGAAAAATATTCAAGTGTATCGTGTATATGAAGAAAGAAAAACGTTAGAAGAGCAATTTTTAGAATTAACAGGGGGAAAAGATATTGTTTAATTTAGTATATAACGAACTGTATAAAATATTTAAGCGGAAGCGAACGATTATTCCATTTGCAGTTATTGCAGTATTAATAATCGGATTAGGATGGGTTACGGTAAAGTATTTTGAACCGGAAACAAAAGGATGGAAAGTAGATTATACAGAACGAACTGTAGAAATTGAGAAAAAGCTTGGCATGAAAAAAGAAGCTATTTTAGCAGAAAAATCAGGGGATGAGCTTGTAAAAGAATACCAGCTTAAGATGAAGCATTTAGATACGGATACAGCACCGGCAAGCAGTTCTCCACTTTCTTTCATGAGAGATACAGGTTTTATCGTATTTCCAATTTTGCTCCCATTTATCCTCGTGTATGCAAGTACAATTTTTGCGAATGAATATAGCTGGGGAACATATAAATTTTTAACGATACGACCAGCGAGTCGCTTTAAAATTTTAACAGCAAAATTTTTAGCAATCGTTATATTTGCAGCTTTATTATTTATATTTAATATGATCTTCTCCGCTTTATGTGGACTTGTTATTTATAAATTCCAACAGCCTGCATGGAGTGAGTTTATTTTCCAAGATGGAAATATAATAAAACAAAACATTTTTGTAGAAGCAAGTAAATATTATGTTTTATCGTGGTTACCAACGGTTGTGTACGCATCGTTTGCATTTATGATTTCTGTGTTAACGAGATCTAGTGGAGGTGCAATTGGTATTTCACTATTCCTTGCTTTATCAGGCAATATTGCGTTATTAGCAGCCACTAGATATAACTGGGCGAAATATTTATTGCCAGCAAACACAGATTTATATAGTATTTCAAAGAACGGAAGTTTTATTGATGGAGTAACATTCCCGTTTGCATCATGTATGTTGCTACTTTATTTGTTCGTATTTTTATGTATTTCATATACTGTGTTTTTAAAACGTGATTTAACTTAATAAGAAAAGCCGTTCAGGGTGCTGAGATGCACTTTGAACGGCTTTTTTTATGAGAATTGTTTAAGTGCTCTTTCGGCTAGTAAAGCAAAGTATTCTGCACTTATAGGCAGTGCCTCTTCATTAATTGTAAAAGCAGGATGATGCCATTCATGTGTACCGCTCGTTCCCATAAAGACGAATGAACCTGGTATTTCCTGTTGGTAAAATGAGAAATCTTCTCCAGCCATTGATAGACTAGGCGAGATGATATTAAGATTCATCTTTGTGGCAACTTGAATAGATAAGTCTGTAAGAGCTTTATCGTTGTGAACAGCAGGAGGGCCTGAATAAAAACGGAATTTCGTTTTTACACCTAATGCATCAGATACACCTTTAATAATACGCTCCATGAGTGCTGGAATCTTTTCACGTGTTTCAGCTTGGAACGTGCGAATCGTTCCTTCTAACGTAGCTTTTTCAGGAATCACGTTCCACGTATTTCCTGCGTGAATATTTGTAACACTAACAACCGCATTATGAGATGAACTTATATTTCGGCTTACAATTGTTTGCAGTGCCATCACAATTTGAGAGGATGCGACAATAGGATCTACGCCAGCATCTGGTACAGCCGCGTGTGTACCAACTCCGTGAATTTCAATTTCAAATCGATCAACTCCAGCCATCAGTGGACCATCTTTAATGCCAATTGTACCTACTGGTAAATCAGGTTTATTATGCATGCCGAAAATCGCTTGCACATTACGTAAATGTCCAGCATCAATAACTTTGCAAGCGCCATTACTACTTTCTTCAGCTGGTTGGAATATGAAGCGAACCGTTCCATTTAGGGAAGATTCTCTTTCTTTTAATAAGAAAGCAGTACCTAAAATGGCAGCTGTATGAAAATCGTGTCCACAAGCATGCATTTTCCCTCGTACTCTAGATGCATAGGACAAATGTGTTTCTTCTTGAATAGGAAGGGCATCAATATCAGCACGAACTGCTACAATTGGTCCGTTTTTATTACCAGACACTTCAGCGATAATTCCTGTTTCTAAATTGGAATCAATGATAGTAATGTTTTTTTCTTCTAACCAATTTTTTATTGCTTTTGTTGTTTCGAACTCTTCATATGATAGTTCTGGATACTCATGTAAATGTCGACGGATGGAAATAAGTTTTTCTTTTAGTTGATTTGAAATAGATACCATGTAGTATGCCTTCTTTCTTCAGCAAAATATTTATCATAAGTATACAACAATAAAAGAGAGGATTCTCAAATGAAAATCCTCTCTCGTTTATCCCATAAAAGCCCGATTGGTTCAACTAATTAAAGTTTCACTTTATGCTGCGACTTTTTTATGCGTATGATGTTTACGATAACGTCCACGCATTGCGTATGCAATTTGCGGGATTGCAATCCCAATTAATATAAGTGATACACCGAACCATTGTGAAGATAGTACAGCCTCTTTTAAAACGAATACTGACATAATTGTTGTAACTGGTAGTTCCGCTGCACCAAGAATAGTCGCTAAGCCAGAACCGATTTTTGGAATCCCGATTGTAAAGGCAATAGATGGAATAACGATACTAAATGTTCCTAATCCTAAACCGTATTTCCAAAGACCTTGAGAAATGGCACCATTAAAAATAAATGTTGGTGGGAATACAATCATGACTAAAGTTAAAGCACCAGTCATTAAGAGAACACCGCGCGGTAATGAAGGTACTTCAACAGCAACTTTTCCGCTTACGAAAATGTATGTTGCGAATGTAACAGCAGATAATAAACCTAAAATGACCCCAGTCGTATCGAAAGCACCTACTGATTGTTCAAGTAAACCACTTGATAAAAATGTCCCTACAAGTAAGAAAATAACAGAAATAACTTTTTCTCTTGAAGGTAATGTTTTTGTTGCGACTGCTTCAATGATAATTCCGACCCAAACGAATTGGAATAAAAGAATAATTGCAATAGAAGCTGGTACAGTTTTTAATGAAGCATAATAAAAAATCCCGGTAAAACTTGCAGATGTTCCTGCAACGAATAAAAGTAATGCTTGCTTTAAAGGAACGCGATGTCTAGAAAATAGAAGTGTAATAGCAAGCAAAATAATCCAACCGAACAAATATTGGCTGCCAATTACCTCTCCAAGTGAAAATCCTTCTGCATATGCAAGCTTAACAAAAATAGCTAAAATTCCATAACTACACGCTCCTAATAAAACTAAAAGAGAATAACGAAGCATGAAAAATTCCTCCCATCTATATGAAGTTGTTCCGTATCGAAAATATATAACTAGAGGGAAGTATACAAAATTAGAAATAAAGGGTCAAATGAAAGAAAAGTATGACATTTTATAGAATAATAATAAAAGTATGATATTTATGCATAATCTTGAAATTATTAATAGTAGAAGTATTATAAAATCAACTTTGCATTGTATAGAGCTAGCATTTGAAAAAAATATTTTTTAAACCAATATGTATATAGACGTACTAGTAACGTGCTAATTATTTGAGAAACTATGTTACCTTTGTTATGGTAGTGACAATTAAAGGAGTTTCATAATCCATTTGAGTTTTTTCTATATAATAGAAGGAAATGAAAACGTTTTATTAGAAACTGTGAGGAAGTACGGTTTTTCTTATTGCCACGTTGTAAAAGTGATTTCACGAATTGTTCATAGTATTTTTATGTGTTTTTGTTACAATATTTAGGGAGAGGAGTGGAATGATGCAAGATATTAGTATTTTTTTAGCGTTTGGCGCCGGGTTCTTATCATTTATTTCCCCATGTTGCTTACCGCTTTATCCGGCATTTTTATCGTACATAACAGGTATGTCGGTTTCTGAATTGAAAGAAGAAAATGCAATGCTTCGCAAAAGAAGTATGATACATACAGCGTTTTTCTTACTTGGATTTTCAATTATATTTATTGCAATTGGATTTGGTACAAGTTTTATTGGAGGAATCTTTACTGACTATAAAGATTTAATCAGACAGTTAGGTGGTATATTTATCATCGTGTTCGGCTTAATTATTGTTGGGGTGTTTAAGCCGAAATTTTTAATGCAAGACCGTAAATTTACATTTAAAAATCGTCCAAGTGGCTATTTTGGATCAGTACTAATTGGATTAGCCTTTGCAGCAGGGTGGACGCCATGTACCGGACCAATTCTAGTGTCTGTAATTGGATTAGCAGCAACAAACCCAGAATCAGCAATGATTTACATGATTGCTTACATACTTGGATTTGCTATCCCGTTTTTCGTACTGTCATTCTTTATTACGAAAATGTCTTGGATTAAAAGAAATAGTATGGCCTTCATGAAAGTCGGAGGATATATTATGATTGTTATGGGGGTCTTCCTATACTTTAACTGGATGACGAAAATTATCGTATATTTCTCAAGTTTATTTGGTGGTTTTACCGGTTTTTAGTATTATTCTGCGAAAATGTTGGAAATACTAACGGAAAAGCATATAATGAAAGTATATTTTGCATATAGCCACAAAAAAGGATGAGAAAATATGAACATAGTTCTTTTATCAAGTATCGTTGCTGTTTGTATGGCTGTCGGTGCGATGTTTATTCGTTTAAAAGCAGCTAAGAAACCTGCAACATTGAAAAAAATTATACTTCCGCCATTTTTTATGAGCACGGGAGCATTGATGTATGTTTTTCCTGAATTTCGATTAACTCCAGCGGAAATGTTAGAAGCAATTGGCGTCGGTTTGTTTTTCTCTATTTTTCTTATTAAAACATCTAAATTTGAAATTAGAGGACAAGAGATTTATTTGAAGCGTTCAAAAGCCTTTGTTTTTATATTAATTGGATTACTTGTAGTGCGGATTGTATTTAAAACATACTTAAGCCAATCTCTTGATTTAGGACAACTTAGTGGCATGTTCTTTTTACTTGCGTTCGCGATGATTGTGTCATGGAGAATTGCAATGTATCGTTCCTTTACGAAATTACAGAAGGAAATGGAAAAAGAAGATGGTTTTTATAATGAAAAAGATATGAAGCTAACTTAAAAACTGTATATGTACCAAATAAAAAGACAGCGTCAAAGGCGCTGTCTTTTTTATCGAAAATAATATGAAGTTACTTTGCGAGTAAAGATCGATAGTTAGAATAATCAATCTTTTTTTCTTGTAGTTTTTTAATTAAAAATTTATGATCACGCTTTGGTGTGGCAATGATATATCCTTTAATAAGTAAGTCTTGTGTAATTTGAGAGGCATTTTCTTGTAATGCAAGTTCCCCGATTTTTCCAGCAATCTTTGATTTTGCAACATCGCGAAATAGTTCTGGAACAGGACTTACAAGCTCTTCTAACAATTGTTTTTGTTCGTCAGCCCATAAATGTCTCGTTTTATTTATGTAGTGTTCTTCCCAATCCAAAATGGACATGCCGTCTTCTTTTGGTAAACGTTTTAAAAATTTTCTGAACATAAAGTATCCACCGATAGACATAAGCCCTAATAAAATAACCGTCCATAATACAATGAACCAACTGAACCATCCTTCGAGCAAGCATATCCCCCCTTAATGATAGCGGTTTTCTTTTATTCATATTATATACAGTGAGATTCATAGAAAGCAAGAACGCTTGGTCATTTTGACCAAGCGTTATCATTTAAACAAAGTATAGTTGTTCCACATGTAAATTATTATTATCATCTTCTACATATTCAATGATTAATGTGCCAACTTTACGATCTTTATCTTCAGTTGTGAAAATAGAGTAAGAAGTAAAACGTGTTTTTGATAGGCCGCTTATGTGTGTAGGTAAAGAAATGTAGTCGTTATCGCGGAAGAATTCCATCAGTTCAATATCCTCAAATTCTTTTCGGTCAACTTGTTTGTTTGTATAGCGGCGTTGAAGTTGTTTTAAAGATTCATTCCAAGAAATTGCTTTTGTGTCGTATACCATTGTTCTATCTCCTTACTGTATGTAATTATTAAGAACATACGTTCTAATCTAGTATACTCTTTTTATTAGAAAAGGGAAAGCAAAAAATAATGTAAGCTTGGATTTCCAAGCTTACATTATTGATGCGTCCGTCATAATCTCTATTTTTCATTATAAGTTAGATAAGAATAAGAAACAAGATGATATATATAATGTTGAGAGTTTTCAAGATTCTGTATATTATAGGTGTACTAAAGTGTAAGGGAATGAGAGGTGTGACATACGTAATTTCACTGCAAGGGCCGATGGCTAGCGGAAAAACAACATTAGCAAAAAGGTTAGAAAAGAGAGGGTTTCGAGTTATATATGAAAATCCATATCCAATTGTAGAGAAGCGAAAAAAATTGAATTTAGATATGAATTCAAAAGTAGGGTTTATTATGAATCAAAAAATGTTTATGGAAGCAAAAATAAAGGAGTTTCAAAATGTGAAAGATTCAGTCGTAATTTTTGATCGCGGACCAGAAGACATTGAGTTTTTTACACTCTTTTATCCAACGATTATAGGAGAAGAGTGGGATATAGAAACTGAATTGAAAGATGAATTATATAAATTAAGAGAATGCCGTTCGGATGTGATTTTTTACTTAGATGTTACGAAAAAGAATGTATATGATAGAAAAAATAATGATAGAACAAGAAACAGAAGTACGTTTGAGGAGCAATTTAAATTAGTAGAAACTGAAAAAGACTGGTATAAACAATTTCCTGTAACTTATGTGGACACGAATAGATTAACAGTGGACGATTTAGAGGTATATTTTATGGACTGGTTAAAGGAGAGAGGGCTATGAAAAAAATACTTTTATTTGTATACTCAACATTTGCAGAGTTTGAAATAACAGTAGCGACGGCATTGCTGAAAAATAAATATGAAATCATTACAGCGGGCTTAACGAATGAATTGGTTATAAGTGAAACTGGGTTGCAAGTGCAGCCACATATAGAAGTAAGTGAAGTACGTGTAGATGAGTATGAGGGGATACTTATTCCAGGTGGAGAAGAAGTACAGTTGGAAGATGCAAAACCTCTTTTTTCAATCATTCGTCAATTTCATGAACAAGAAAAATTAGTGGCGGCAATTTGTGCTGGACCGTATGCGCTAGCAAAAGCAGGGTTATTTAAAGAGATTTCTTATACTGCGACTATAGATTATCAAAAATTCGATTGTTTTCCAGTAGAAAATTTCGTGTATGAAGAAGTTGTGCAACACTCAAATATTATTACAGCACAAGGGCATGCATTTGTACCATTTGGAATAGCAATTGCCTCTTATTTTGGAGTGGCAGACAAACATAATACAGATTTTTATTGTGGTAAAGGTAATGTAGTAATGGAGAAACTTTTACGAGAAAACGTGTAAAAGCTAGCAAATGCTAGCTTTTTTCTTTTTTACACCGATAAATTACTAACGTTTTTGGATCGCGCCATATACCGTTATGGAGAGATAATTCCTTGTTGATTTCTTCTGTTAGCCATTCTTTCATCTCGGCTTGAAGATACATATTATCGGGTATATTTAACGATGGAAACATGCTGGAAATATAGTTTACTATTGGGGTAGCATGATCAAAAACGAGCGCATTATGAATAACTGTTTCTTCAACCGTTTGAAAAGCAGATGCTACTATCTCTTTACCATTTTCTAAACAAAATGGAGAGACTGCTGGTGATGTTTTCGGTAGATCAAATGCGTCAAGCATGTTGTTACACATTTCAACTATACGAGGTAATGAAACTTTAGAATTTGTTGTAGCTAAAAGTGTTCCGCCAGAACGAATGACTTTATAAAAGCCTTGAATTGTTTTTTCAACATCTTTCACATGGTATAACATATGTCTTGCAATTATTAGGTCATAACAATTTGTTTCGAAAGGAAGTTTACTAGCGTCCCCTCGTTTCCATTCTATTAAGTTATTTATTTTAGCAGCTTCAGCAAGCATAGCTTCGGATTGATCAAACCCGGTTAATGGGCCTTTATGACCATTTGTTTGTAAAAGGGAAAGGAATTTTCCACTAGCGCACCCAACCTCTAATATGTTTTCATCCCCTTGAAGGTGTAAATGTTCAATGACGATCTTATCTAAATCTACGTGTTTTTCTTCGTAATGTGTATGTGTGTCGATGCGTGTTTGTAAATGGTTGCTAACGTTATATTGACGTTTTACATCATTCATTTTGTCACATTCCACCTTTGTGCAAAATTGTTGGATTGCATGTGTTAATACATCTGTTTTCTTTAAACCTTCGTAATGGAGTGCTGATTCAAACCTTTCAAGTAATTTCTCTTCAATTCGAAAATGAATATCTTTTCGTTTTGTCACTGAAATTTCGCCCCTTTGCATCTGTTAGTGAGACTATAGCACGTCTGGAAATTTTGTGTAAATCATTTGTGTACACAAAATTAGGGGGATGAAAAAAATGTTTGAATATGATTTTAAACTATTGACGATTTAACCGTTTTCATATATTCTTAAATTAAGTAATATTCAAATAATTCAAAAGAAATGAGAGAGTCACATGCTTCTTCAAGGAACACATCGAATTGGTCGTATGGCCATGCTGTTGGCACTTGCGGATGAGAATGAAAGTCCTGTATTATCCATTCCAAAAGGTTGGAAGTATTGTACGGGGAAAGTGGGTTCGATGAATTCGCAAAAGGTTGTCGCAGCAATGGAAACAGCGGCTAAAAGCAACCAAGTTATTGAAACAGACGTTTACAGAGAAACACATGCACTTTATCATGCAATTATGGAAGCTTTGTACGGAGTGACGAGAGGTCAAATTCAGTTAGCAGACGTTCTTCGTACAGTAGGACTTCGTTTTGCGATTGTGCGCGGTACACCATACGACGGGAAAAAAGAAGGCGAATGGGTTGCTGTTGCATTATATGGAACGATTGGTGCACCTGTAAAAGGATCTGAGCATGAGGCGATTGGTTTAGGAATTAATCACATATGATTTGCCCATAGTCTATTAGTTAGAAGGGGGCCTTACTTTTTTAGGACAGAAGTCTGTCTTAAAAAGATAAGGTCCCCTTTTGCCTTTTTAAGGAGGAAAAATGATGATTACGTTAACAGGACATACATTGACAGTTGAAGAAATGAAGAGGTTATTACTGGAAGGAGAAGGTGTAACAGCTTGTCCAACTAGTATGCAAAAGGTAGCGGAGTGCCGCGAAGTAGTTGAGAAAATTGTAGAGGACGGAAAAGTCGTTTACGGTATTACAACTGGATTTGGAAAGTTTAGTGATGTGCTTATCCAAAAAGATGATGTAAAGGCACTTCAACATAATTTAATTCAGTCACATGCATGTGGGATAGGTGATCCATTCCCGGAAGAAGTATCGCGCGGAATGTTAATTTTACGAGCGAACACGATGCTTAAAGGAGTATCAGGCGTAAGGCCGCTTGTTGTAAATATGCTTCTTGAGTTTGTAAATCGTAAAATTCATCCAGTCGTTCCGCAACAAGGTTCACTTGGTGCAAGTGGAGATTTAGCGCCTTTATCTCATCTTGCGCTCGTATTATTAGGCGAAGGTGAAGTGTTCTATAAAGGGAAACGCGTTCATGCAATGGTTGCTCTTACAGAAGAAGGGCTTGAGCCAATTGAACTTGAAGCGAAAGAAGGTCTTGCGTTAATTAATGGTACGCAGGCGATGACAGCACAAGGAGTTCTTTCTTATATAGAAGCAGAAGCAACGGCGTATCAAGCTGAACTAATTGCTTCGATGACAATTGAAGGGTTACAAGGCATTATTGATGCATTTGATGAAAATGTTCATAAAGCACGTGGTTATAAAGAGCAAGTGGATGTAGCAAGCAGAATTCGTGACATTCTTCATGATAGTAAGTTAACAACAAAACAAGGAGAACTACGTGTACAGGATGCCTATTCACTTCGTTGTATCCCGCAAGTACACGGTGCTTCTTGGCAAGTATTAAATTATGTGAAAGAAAAATTAGAAATTGAAATGAATGCGGCGACAGATAATCCGCTAATCTTTGATGGCGGGGAAAAAGTAATTTCAGGTGGTAATTTCCACGGTCAACCAATTGCATTTGCGATGGACTTCTTAAAAGTAGGAATGGCAGAACTTGCAAACATTTCAGAGCGTCGTATTGAGCGTTTAGTAAATCCGCAGTTAAACGATTTACCGCCATTTTTAAGTCCAGAACCAGGACTTCAGTCTGGTGCAATGATTATGCAATATGCTGCAGCGTCACTAGTTTCTGAAAATAAAACGTTAGCACATCCGGCGAGTGTTGATTCAATCCCGTCATCAGCTAACCAAGAAGATCACGTAAGTATGGGAACAATCGCTTCACGTCATGCACATCAAATTATTCAAAATGTAAGACGTGTTCTTTCAATTGAAATGATTTGTGCGATGCAAGCGGCAGAATATCGCGGGATTGAAAACATGAGTACAGTGACGAAGAGCTTCTACCATCAAGGGCGTCAGCAAGTACCATCTATTACAAATGATCGCATCTTCTCAACGGATATTGAAAATATTGCACATTGGTTAAAAACGAATTATTCAATAAAAGAAAGATTGGATGTAAACGCAGCACTATAAAACGAGAAAAGGGAGAGATTGAAATGGAAAAAGTAAAACAAACAATTCGCGCGCCAAGAGGTACAGAGTTACAAACGAAAGGGTGGGTGCAAGAAGCTGCACTTCGTATGTTAATGAACAATTTAGATCCGGAAGTTGCTGAAAAACCAGAAGAATTAGTTGTGTATGGCGGAATTGGCCGTGCAGCTCGTAACTGGGAAAGCTATCAGGCGATTGTAGATTCATTAAAAACGTTAGAAAGCGATGAAACGTTACTTGTTCAATCAGGAAAACCAGTTGCCATTTTTAAATCACATGAAGATGCACCTCGCGTTCTGTTAGCGAACTCAAACTTAGTACCAAAATGGGCAAACTGGGATCACTTCCGAGAACTAGAGAAAAAAGGTCTTATGATGTACGGACAAATGACAGCTGGTAGCTGGATTTACATTGGAACACAAGGGATTCTACAAGGAACATATGAAACATTTGGTGAAGCAGCTCGTCAACATTTCGACGGTTCATTAAAAGGTACATTAACACTTACTGCTGGTTTAGGTGGTATGGGTGGTGCACAACCTCTTGCTGTAACGATGAACGGCGGTGTTGTCATTGCTATTGATGTTGATAAGCGCAGCATCGATCGTCGTATTGAAAAGAGATATTGTGACATGTATACAGAATCATTAGAAGAAGCATTAACTGTTGCGAACGAGTATAAAGAGAAGAAAGAACCAATTTCAATTGGCTTGCTAGGAAATGCGGCAGAGATTTTACCAGAACTAGTGAAGCGTGATATTACGCCAGATTTAGTTACAGATCAAACATCTGCTCATGATCCATTAAACGGTTATATTCCAGTAGGTTACACATTAGAAGAAGCAGCGAAACTTCGTGAAAAAGATCCAGAACGTTACGTACAATTATCAAAAGAAAGTATGACAAAACATGTGGAAGCGATGCTTGCGATGCAAGAAAAAGGTGCAATTACATTTGATTATGGAAATAACATTCGCCAAGTTGCTTTCGATGAAGGTTTGAAAAATGCTTTCGATTTCCCAGGATTCGTTCCAGCATTTATTCGTCCATTATTCTGTGAAGGAAAAGGGCCATTCCGCTGGGTAGCACTTTCTGGTGATCCAGAAGATATTTATAAAACAGACGAAGTAATTTTACGTGAGTTCGCTGATAATGAACATTTATGTAACTGGATTCGTATGGCACGTCAACAAGTTGAGTTCCAAGGACTTCCATCACGTATTTGTTGGTTAGGTTACGGTGAGCGTGCGAAATTTGGTCGCATCATTAATGAAATGGTTGCAAATGGTGAATTATCAGCACCGATTGTTATTGGTCGTGACCATTTAGATTGCGGATCAGTAGCATCTCCAAACCGTGAAACAGAAGCGATGAAAGACGGTAGTGATGCAGTAGCTGACTGGCCAATTTTAAATGCATTAATTAATAGTGTAAACGGTGCGAGCTGGGTATCTGTTCACCACGGTGGTGGCGTTGGTATGGGTTATTCACTTCATGCGGGAATGGTTATCGTTGCAGATGGAACAGAAGCAGCAGCAAAACGAATTGAGCGCGTATTAACTTCTGATCCTGGTATGGGTGTTGTTCGTCACGTGGATGCAGGGTATGACTTAGCTGTGGAAACTGCGAAAGAAAAAGGCGTTAACATTCCGATGATGAAATAAGGAGGAGAAAACATGCTGGACACTTTACTAATAAATATCGGTCAATTACTAACAATGGATCAAGAAGATGGCTTGTTAAGACGGGAAGCGATGAACACGCTTCCTGTTATCGAAAACGGTGCGGTTGGAATTGAAAATGGTGTAATTACTTTCGTTGGAACAGCGGAAGAAGCGAAAGGATTACAAGCGAGAGAAGTTATTGATTGCGGCGGGAAAATGGTTTCTCCTGGTCTTGTTGACCCGCATACTCACCTTGTATTTGGTGGATCTCGTGAAAATGAAATCGCACTAAAACTACAAGGAGTTCCGTACTTAGAAATTTTAGAACAAGGCGGAGGCATACTTGCAACTGTAAATGCAACGAAACAGGCGTCGAAAGAAGAACTTGTTCAAAAAGCGAAATTCCATTTAGACCGTATGCTATCTTTCGGAGTTACTACTGTAGAAGCGAAGAGTGGTTATGGATTAGATGATGAGACGGAATGGAAACAATTAGAGGCAACAGCACAATTACAAAAAGAGCATCCAGTCGATTTAGTTTCCACATTTTTAGGTGCTCATGCAGTTCCGAAAGAATATAAAGGTAGATCGAAAGAGTTTTTACAATGGATGTTAGATTTATTACCAGAAATGAAAGAGAAACAATTAGCGGAGTTCGTTGATATTTTCTGTGAAACAGGTGTGTTCTCTGTGGAAGAATCAAAAGAATTTTTATTAAAAGCGAAAGAGCTTGGCTTTGATGTGAAAATTCATGCAGATGAAATCGACCCTCTTGGTGGTGCGGAAGCAGCGGCAGAAATCGGTGCAGCATCAGCGGACCATTTAGTTGGAGCTTCTGATAAAGGGATTGAAATGCTTGCAAACTCGAATACAGTAGCAACATTATTACCAGGAACAACTTTCTATTTAAATAAAGAAAGCTTTGCTCGTGGTCGTAAAATGATTGATGAAGGTGTTGCAGTTGCGTTAGCTACAGACTTTAACCCAGGTAGCTGTCCAACTGAAAATATTCAGCTTATTATGAGCATTGCGATGCTAAAACTGAAAATGACACCAGAAGAAGTTTGGAATGCCGTAACGGTTAACTCATCATATGCTATTAACCGTGGTGATGTAGCTGGGAAAATTAGAGTTGGTCGTAAGGCAGATTTAGTTTTATGGGATGCTTACAATTATGCTTACGTACCGTATCATTACGGCGTAAGTCATGTGAATACAGTATGGAAGAATGGTAATATTGCATATACAAGAGGTGAACAATCGTGGAGCACGGCCACTATTTAAAGAAAAATGCAAAGTTTATTGATCGTGAAGTGACAAAATGGAGTGAGATGATTAAAGATTGGGAGGAAGGCGTAGAAATATTCGGTGCTGCCTTAATTGGAGCACCCCTTTCTAAACCATCTATTAGTCATTCAGGAGCAAGTTTTGCTCCAAAGACAATTCGTGCGATGTTAGATGCATATAGCACATATGCAATTACAGAAAAACACGATATGAAAGAAAGTGTCTTATATGATTGCGGCGATATTACGATGCATGTGACGGATATAAAAGAAAGTCATAAACGAATTGCGGAAACAGTTGGTCATGTAACGAAAGTAAACCCGAACATGATACCAATCGTTCTTGGGGGTGACCACTCGATTAGTTTTCCGAGTATAACAGGTTTTGCAAACAGTAAAGGAAAGGTCGGAATTATTCAATTTGATGCTCATCATGATTTACGTAATTTAGATGATGGAGGCCCGTCAAATGGTACACCATTCCGTAGTTTACTAGAAAATGATGTCATTACAGGGAAACAACTTGTTCAAATTGGAATTCGTAATTTTTCTAATGCACGTGCGTACCATGAATATGCAATAGAGCATGGTGTAACAGTGTATACAATGAAAGACGTACGAGAGCGAGAAATAAAAGATATTATCACGGAAAGTATTGAATTATTAAGAAATCAAGGTGTGACTTCTATTTATATTTCTCTTGATATGGATGTGCTAGACCAAGCGTTTGCGCCAGGTTGTCCAGCAATTGGGCCTGGTGGAATGGATAGTACGACTTTACTAGATGCGATTGAATTCCTTGGTAAAGAACCGCTCGTTCAAGGGATGGATATAGTAGAGATTGATCCAACTCTTGATTTCAGAGATATGACGAGTAGAGTAGCAGCGCAAGTGATTATGAGTTTTCTTTTAGCGAGGGAAACGGTTAGTAAGCAAGTTAGTATATAGACGGAAAAGTAGATCTTTATTTATGCCTTAACAAAAACACATCACTACTTAAATGTAGTGATGTGTTTTTGTATTAAAAGAGAATGAATGTGTGTGGAACCGTTAATGGAATTGCGATTTTTATAGTGTATTGTGTAAATTTAATTTCTTGCTTCTGAAGTATTGACGTGTAAAATAATTTTATGATAAAATAAAAATTTTGCTAAAAAACTAAAAGTATGTTAAGCTTGAGAAGGTTACCATATATGGAGGTGGATTATTTGTTTCAAATTGGCGATAACATTGTTTATCCAATGCAGGGAGCAGGTATAATTAAAGCCATAGAAGAGAAGGAAATCTCAGGAGAAAAACAACAGTATTATGTTATAAAAATGTCGGCTAGTAATATGGAACTAATGATTCCAGCAGGGAGAATATTGAATTCGAATATACGTCCAGTTACGGATATAACCGCATTAGCACACATAATGGATATTTTTCAACATGGGGAATCAGATAGATTACTTACATGGAAACAAAGGTATAAATTGAACACTGATAAAATAAAGACGGGTAAAATGCAAGAAGGTGCTGAAGTTGTGCGTGATTTAATGCGTATACAGAAAGAAAAAGCACTTAATGCAAGCGAAAAGAAGATGTTAGATAACGCATATGAATTTTTGATTAGTGAACTGGGATTAATTGAAGGTATCACAGAAAATCAGATAAAAAGCTTTTGTTAAGGTTCATTACAAATAATGTATTATATCCCAAAAAAGATCTTGAATTTTTTGGGAACATAATTATAGAAAATTTATCATTTCAAAGACATTCAACTCTTTCAAACCACTTTTAGAGCATTACCTCTATTGTTATTACTACAATCAAATCCATTTTTATTTTTTAATTTCATTTATGAATGTTCGAAGTTTAATTGAATACTTTGATAAAATAGTTACTTGATTTTTGCAATCCTGATTCACACTGGCACGGACGAGGAGCCGTAAGGATGAAAGAGAGGTAGGGCTTTCATTGTTTTAGGTATATAAGTTATTATTTTTAGAAGAATACTGAACCATTTTTACTTCTATTGATAAGGTGTTTTTTTTATTAAAGAGATAAACGAATTGACAGCCATATATGGTCAACAAAAAAGGTTTCCTCCTAAGGAAACCTTTTTAATATTATTTATAGCATTTTATTTTTTGGATATTCGAATTTTTTATTGTAAAGTCGTAAAAATTGACGTTACTATCTAAAAGTAAGTATGATGCGATTATAGTAAGATTTTTTAGGGGGAAGAAAAATGACAAGTTCAAGTAATAAAGCAGCGAGTATTTATGAAGGAACAAAAGTAAATGCTGGGGGATTTTTTGAAAACGTTGAAGAAACAAAGTTGTTTGATCCAATTCAAGTTGGAGCTTGGTCTCTTCGTAATCGTATAGCGATGGCACCGATGACAAGATGCTTTGCAGATAATGAGACTGGAGTAGTTGGTGCGGATGTAGTGGAGTACTACAGAAAACGTGCTGCGGATGGAATTGGACTAATTATTACAGAAGGAATTGTCATTAGTCCGAGAGCAAAAGGAAACCCAGGAGTACCAGGTATTTATACACAAGAGCAAATCGATTCTTGGAAACCTGTTACAGAGGCGGTACATAAAGAAGGCGGGACGATTATTGCTCAAATATGGCATGTTGGGCGTATGAGTCATCATGAAATAATTGGTGGTCAAATGCCACAAGCACCGTCGGCTATCGCTGCAGAGGGAAATGTTCCACGCTTTCGTAAACCGTTTGATACGCCAGAAGCAATGACGTTAGAAGAAATACAAGAAGTGATCGGGCAATACGCACAAGCTGCGAAAAATGCGATCGAAGCTGGATTTGATGGAGTAGAAATTCACGGTGCACACGGATATTTAATCGATCAATTTACGTATGAGTTTGCGAATAAGCGAACAGATAAATATGGCGGTGATTTAAAACAAAGGTTAACGTTTATGAAAGAAGTAACGGCGGCTGTAATAGAAGCTGTTGGAGCTAATAAAACACTTCTTCGTTTCTCTGCTTTCAAAGGTGATAATCCTACTTATATGTGGGAAAACCCTGAGTTTGCAATTGAAACGTTCATAAATATGTTTAAAGAGGTTGGGTTAACGATGATCCATCCTTCAACGATGAATTATACCCAAGAGATTGCTGACGGAAAGAATTTTCATCAACTAGTAAGAAAATATTGGGATGGTACGATTGTTGGGGTTGGTAATTTAAATCCGAAAGAGGCCGAAGAAGCGTTGCAAGAAGGAACGATTGATGTAGCGGCATTCGGAAGACCGTTAATTGCTAATCCAGACTTTGTTCATCGAATTAAACACGCTGAAAGTTTAGTTGAATATGACGCGAAAGAGCATCTTGCTACGTTAGTATGAATAAAGATAAAAGGAGAGCACATCTAGTGTTCTCCTTTTATTATGGAATTTCATAGGGGGAAGCGGGATGAGTGAAACGCTACTCGTTATTATTAGTATATTACTATTTTTAATGTTGCTTTTAATCGTCTTTTTTATCATTACATTTTTTATAAAAAAACGAACACACCATTCTATTTTAAAATTACATCCGTACTTAGGAAGAATGCGCTACTTACTGGAAAAGATAGGGCCTGAATTTCGACAATATTGGTTTGATCATGATACGGATGGAAAGCCTTTCTCACGTTATGATTTTCAAAGTGTTATGTTTTTAGCGAAATATCGCTCTGAAATACTTGGTTTTGGATCAAAACGAGATTTTGAAGCTTCTGGATATTATATTGCTAATACATTATTTCCGATATTAACTGAGGAATTAAGTGTGAATCTCACGCAAGAGCGGGAAGGTAAAAAGTACGTGATTCATAAAGAAGGGTTATTTTCAAGAAGAGAAAAATTGACAGCGGATACAACGAATCTTTGGCTGTACGAAGAAGATGATGCAATTATAGTCGGTGAGAACCGTAAATATCCGTGGAAGCTACATGGCATGTTTGGTGCATCTGCGACTTCTTACGGTGCGATTGGAGAAAATTATATTTTAGCGAGTGGTTTTGGAGCAAAAATGGCAGGCGGATCGTGGATTAATACGGGTGAAGGTGGCGTTATTCCAGAACATTTACATACAGGAGCGAATATCGTTGCGCAAATTGGTCCAGGGTTATTTGGATACCGTGATGAAGACGGTAATTTTTCAATGGGAAAATTCATGGAGAAAGCGAAAGAAAGTAATATTAGAGCATTCGAATTGAAATTTGGGCAAGGTGCTAAAATACGTGGTGGTCATTTAGAGGGGCAAAAAGTAAATGAGAAAATTGCTTCTGTTCGCAACGTCCGAAAGGGAGAGACGATTAATTCACCGAATCGATTTTCATTTTTAAAGAATGCAGCGGATACACTTTGTTTTATTCAACAGTTGCAAGAAAACAGCGGTAAACCAGTTGGAATGAAAATTGTAATTGGTCAGCAGGAGCCTTTGGAAGATTTAATAAAAACAATGAAAGAACTAAACATTTACCCAGATTTTATTACAATCGACGGTTCAGAAGGCGGGTCAGGGGCAACGTATAAATCGATGGCAGATTATATGGGACTGCCGCTTATTCCAGCATTACTTACATTTATTGATACAGCAAACCATTATGGTGTTCGTAACAAGTTTAAAGTATTTGCATCGGGTAAATTAATCACACCAGATAAAGTGGCGATTGCTTTAGCGATTGGGGCGGATGCTGTAAGTTCAGCCCGCGGATTTATGATGGCAAGCGGCTGTATTATGGCCCTTCAATGTAATTCTGGCCAATGTCCATCTGGTGTAGCCACGACGAATCCGCATTATCAAAAAGCGTTAGATCCGTATGAGAAGAAGTGGCGAGTCATGAATTATATTATTAGTATGAGATATAGTTTATTTTCATTAGCGGCAGCGGCGGGAGTGAAGAGCCCGCGCCATTTAACTAGAGAGCATATTGTTTTTAAAGACGAGGTGGGGAGAGTAGTTCCTCTTTCGGAATTGTTTCCTATAGTAAATCAAACCTAAAAGTATATTTGATATGTAAGATTTTTTTAAGGAATAATCATATTTTTGGAAAAATTAGGAGTATAATAGGGAAGTATTTTTAAAAATGACTATTTTTAGGGAGAGATTCACTTGCAGCAAGGTTCGTACAGTATTACAATTTTTTTACTCGTCATAGGGCTCGTTATATTTAGACGCATGCGCTCTATGAATCGACCAATTAATAATAAAGGAAGACGACTACTATTGCCATTATTCTTCTTATTACCAGGTTTTTCTTTATACGCAGCACCGATACAACTTGCTGGTTGGCAAATTGGTATAGCTGCTGGGATCGGACTGTTATTGTCAATTCCACTTATTATTTTAAGTGGGTATGAAGTCAGAGAAGATGGTCAAATTTATGCAAAAAAAAGTATCGCTTTTATTGCTACATTTTTAGTTATCGTTCTTTTACGTGCTTATTTTAGAAGACATTTACAAGGTCTAGATCCAAAGTCAATCGGCATTCTTTTCTACACTCTTGCGGTTTGTTATATAGTACCTTGGCGTATTGGATGCTATATGAAATTTCGTAAAGTATATGTAGAGAAAGCAAAATTTGAGACGTCAATAAGCTAAAAGTCATACATTTGTATGGCTTTTAGTTTTTAAAATTTATCGGGTAAAGGAATGAAAATAAGGTGTGAAAAAACACCCTTTAATTTTCAGAATATTATTACTTTAATCTCTTGAAAAATCATTGTAATCCACTGGGATAAAGGCGTTTATAAAGGTTTTCACATGTAATGAAAAGTGCTCGTTCACTTGAAAGAACAAAAAATGTTTGTTAAGGTAGGGAACCATAAGCGAAAACAAGAAAATAGAAAAAGTCATTTTTCGAAATTTTGAATGGCTTATGGACTAAGGGAGAGATTTGGTGAAGATTGAAATTATGGTTTCGCTTGCTATTTATATGGCAGGTATGTTGTATATCGGATATTGGTCTTATAAGAAGACATCCGATTTATCAGATTATATGTTAGGCGGGAGGGGACTCGGCCCAGCAGTTACAGCTTTATCAGCTGGTGCTTCTGACATGAGTGGTTGGATGCTAATGGGATTACCTGGTGCGATGTATGCAACAGGATTATCAAGTGTATGGATTGCGATAGGTTTATTAATAGGTGCGTATGCAAACTATTTAATCATTGCCCCGCGTTTACGAACGTATACAGAAGTGGCAAATGATTCAATTACGATTCCAGACTTTTTAGAGAATCGGTTTAAAGATCGTACGAAAATACTTCGTTTTGTCTCCGCTATCGTCATTTTAGTATTTTTCACATTTTATGCATCGGCTGGTTTAGTTTCAGGTGGACGTTTGTTTGAAAATTCTTTTAACCTTGATTATAAAATTGGTTTATTTGTAACAGTAGGTGTCGTTGTTGCGTATACACTATTTGGTGGCTTTCTAGCCGTAAGTTGGACGGACTTTGTGCAAGGTTGTATTATGTTTATTGCGCTTGTACTAGTGCCAATTGTTGCTTTTACGGATGTCGGTGGTGTAACAGAAACATTTAATACGATTAAACAAGTCGATGCATCGCATTTAGATATGTTTAAAGGGACCACAATACTTGGCATTATTTCATTTTTAGCATGGGGACTTGGGTATTTTGGTCAACCGCATATTATTGTCCGTTTTATGGCAATCACCTCTATTAAAGATTTAAAGACTTCTCGTAGAATCGGTATCGGTTGGATGACAATTTCAATTATAGGTGCAATGCTTACTGGTCTAATTGGTATCGCTTATTATGCTAAAAATAATGCAACATTGCAAGATCCAGAAATGGTCTTTGTAACATTCTCCAATATTTTATTCCATCCGTACATTACAGGATTTTTATTATCAGCTATTTTGGCTTCGATTATGAGTAGTATTTCCTCACAATTACTTGTTATTTCAAGTGCAGTAACGGAAGACTTCTATAAAACATTTTTCCGTCGTAATGCAAGTGACAAAGAACTTGTATTTATCGGTAGATTGTCAGTATTAGTAGTAGCTATGATCGCAGTTGTTTTAGCGTATCATCCAAGTGATACAATTTTAACACTTGTAGGTTATGCTTGGGCTGGATTTGGTTCAGCGTTCGGACCAGCCATTTTATTAAGTTTATATTGGAAAAGGACGAATAAATGGGGCGTTCTTGCAGGTATGATTGTTGGTGCAGTAGTTGTTATAGCATGGGTACAAATTCCAAGTTTAAAAGCAATTATGTATGAAATGGTACCTGGATTTTTCTGTAGTTTATTAACTGTTATCGTTGTAAGTTTATTAACGAAAGAACCCGTTAAGGCAGTTCATCGTGAATTTAATGAGATGGAAGCAGTACTGGAAGAAGAAAAGAAATGATTTGCAAAAAGAGTAAACGATGAATAGCGTTTACTCTTTTTACATGTAAAATGAAAGTAAGGACTTATTGACAATAAAAAATAAGTAACTTATAATAAATCTCGAGTTCGAGATAAATAACATGCATAATGAAAAATTATTATGGTTATAAATCGAACGAATATTTTTTGTGAATTATCTTGAGTTCAAGATAATTTGATAGGTTAGACACCAATATGTATTTTTGTAATTAATATCTCGAATTCGAGATAAAATTATTATAACGGATTTTACTTTGCAGCATGGACAAAATGAATAATGAATTTAAATGTAAAAGAATTTTTATAATGAAATAAAAAAGGAGTGGAAGAAATGGAAAAGAAAACAATGGGAATCCATCACATTACAGCGATTGTAGGGCATCCACAAGAAAATGTAGACTTTTATGCTGGTGTATTAGGGTTACGTTTAGTGAAACAAACAGTGAATTTTGATGATCCAGGTACGTACCATCTTTATTTTGGAAATGAAGGAGGAAAACCTGGAACAATTATTACGTTTTTCCCATGGGCAGGTGCTCGTCAAGGTATTATTGGGGACGGTCAAGTAGGAATTACGTCTTACGTTGTACCAAAAGGTGCAATGGAGTTTTGGGAAAATAGATTAGAAAAATTCGATGTTTCGTATACGAAAATGACTCGTTTTGGAGAGCAGTATTTAGAATTTGATGATCCGCATGGTTTGCATATAGAATTAGTTGAAAGAGAAGCAGGCGAATTAAATAATTGGAGTTTTGGAGAAGTTACACCAGAAGTAGCAATTAAAGGGTTTGGAGGTGCTGTTCTTTTATCTGCACAGCCTCAAAAAACAGCTGAATTGTTAGAACATATTATGGGTCTTGAGAAAATCGGAGAAGAGGGTGAATTTGTTCGATTCCGTTCTTCTGCTGACATTGGAAATATTATTGATTTGAAATTATCAACAATCGGTCGTGGCCAAATGGGTGTTGGCACAGTTCATCATATTGCCTGGAGAGCGAGTGACGATGCTGATCAGCTAGACTGGAAAGAGCATGTGTCGCGTTTTGGATATCACGTAACTCCTGTACAAGATCGAAATTATTTTAACGCGATTTATTTTAGAGAACATGGTGAAATCTTATTTGAAATTGCAACAGATCCTCCTGGTTTCGCTCATGATGAATCGTTAGAGACGATGGGTGAAGAATTAAAGTTACCGGAACAATATGAACAACATAGAAAACAGATTGAACAAACGCTTTTACCATTTGAAGTGAGAAATTTAGATTAAAGTGATTGAAGGGGGAAAAGGATTATGATGAAACATGTTTTTCAAAAAGGAAAAGATACGTCAAAACCAGTGTTGTTATTACTTCATGGCACAGGTGGTAATGAATTAGATTTACTACCACTTGCAGAAATAGTTGATCCGGAAGCGTCGGTATTAAGCGTTAGGGGAAATGTGTTAGAGAATGGGATGCCGCGTTTCTTCCGCCGATTAGCAGAGGGCATTTTTGATGAAGAGGATTTAATTTTCCGTACGAAGGAATTAAATGAATTTTTAGATGAAGCGGCTAAAGAATATAAATTCGATAGAAATAACATTGTAGCTATCGGTTATTCGAATGGGGCAAATATCGCAGCAAGCTTATTATTCCATTACGAAAATGCATTGAAAGGTGCTGTGCTTCATCACCCAATGGTACCAAGAAGAGGAATGCAATTAGCAAATTTAGCAGGGAAATCTGTATTTATTGCTGCTGGGACAAATGACCCAATTTGTTCATCAGCAGAGTCAGAGGAATTGAAGGTACTATTAGAAAATGCAAATGCGAATGTAACAATGCATTGGGAAAATCGAGGGCATCAATTAACGATGGGTGAAGTAGAAAAAGCAAAAGAGTGGTATGACAAAGCATTTTAAAAAAGAAGCATCTGCTAACGATTAGCAGATGCTTCTTTTTTATTTAAGACTGAATTGCAAGGTGAGATGAAGAAAGTGGTAGCTCAATATCAACAATTGTACCTTTATTTAATTCGCTTGAAATGTGTAATTTACCATGATGTTCTTCAATTATTTTGTAACACATCATTAATCCTAGTCCTGTGCCTTTTTCTTTTAAACTATAAAAAGGTTCGCCTAGACGGGAGATACGATCTTCTGGAATGCCACAACCTTCATCGATAATTCGTATTAAGATGAAATTATTCTCTAATGGTTTTGTTTGGATGAAAATATTTCCGCCATTTGGCATTGCTTCTATCGCATTTTTTAATATGTTTATAAAAACTTGTTTTAATTGGTTACCGTCACATTGAATATCATATACGTAATCAAAATGATCCATGATGATATGAACGCTATGCATAATTGCAGTCGGTAAAATAAATGTAACTACCTCTTCAATTAAAGTTTGTATGTTACAAGTTTGGATAGATAATACTTGTGGCTTAGACATCGCCATAAATTGACTCGTGATGGATTCCATTTGTGAAATCTCACTTAACATAACATCGATATACCATTTTTGCTCCTCATTTATTTCAGGGAGGAGCAACGTTAGAAAACCTTTTAGAGAAGTGAGTGGATTTCGAATTTCATGGGCAATTCCAGCTGTCAGTTGTCCGACTACTGCGAGCTTCTCTGATTTTCGTAGTAACTTTTCAGTTTCTTTTAGCTCAGTAACATCTCTCCCCATCACGATAAGACCTTTGCGAGAACCGTCAGGATGATAAAGCGGGACTTTTGATATACTTAAGATTAGATCGAAATCATCTCTATGTATAATAAATTCCTCGCCATGAAGAATTTGTCTTTGTTGCCATGCTAGTTCATCGATTTCTTCACAATGTAAAAAAGCTTCTCGGTATGCTTCATTATATTGAATGAGTTCGCTATCTTTTTTCCCGTGGTAAGGTACATGATGGAAATTGAAGCAAGAAAGTGCGTAGTCATTTGCCTCAAGCCAGCGCCCTTCATGATCTTTAAATATAACAAACGCAGGCATGGAGTTTACTAATGTACGTAATCTCTTCTCACTTTCTTTTAGCATATTCTCAATTCTTTCTGATTTTTCAAGCGGCTTCATAATAGCATATACGCCAGTAAGACGATTTTGAACAAAAATAGGAACTAGTTTTGTCACAACATCTAATAAGAATCCATTTTTATGATAAATAGATAAGATATACTCTTGTTGATTATCCGCTTCAGTATTCTTTATATTTTGTAATACTTGCTCAGAAATATGGGCTTCTAAAATAGAGGTAATATTTTTCTGTTCTAATTCTAAAGAAGTGTAACCTAATATTCTTTCGGCAGAAGGATTTATATGTAGAATAACTCCTTCTAAATTTAATGAAATAATACTATCAGGATTGTGTTCGAACAGAGATGCGTACATTTCTGTTAATGAACGATCTTGTATATGGTTTCGCAAACGTCTAGAAATGTTCGGATGACGTTTTTTTTGAGTTGGTGAATATTTTTTACGACTCATAATAGTTCCTCCGTACAAATAGCATCTAAAAAGATTTGTCTATTCATAACTATAATATAGATGTAATGTGTATTTCTATAAAAAATGGAAGTTATAGAATAAATTTTGTTTTTTTATTTTTTGCAAGGTGAATGCAGGATGGTAATAAGGGGAGCTTATATTGTTTTATAAACCTTTTGTAAGTTACAGACGGCTGTTTTCCGTATAACATTAGGGTAGAGGAGGGGGAGAGAAAATGAAAAATTATATTCAAGGGATTGATCACGTGCAAGTAGCTGCACCTGTAGGGTGTGAAGAAGAGGCGCGTGATTTTTATGGGAATACGATTGGTATGGAAGAAATTCCAAAGCCAGAAGAGTTGAAAAAACGAGGTGGATGTTGGTTTAAATGCGGAAATCAAGAAATCCATATTGGTGTCGAGCGGAACTTTATACCAGCTAAAAAGGCTCATCCAGCTTTTTATGTGAATGAAATTAATGAATTTAAGCAAACACTTATAGAGCAAGGTGTTAAAGTGATTGATGATTATGCACGGCCAGATGTAATTCGATTTTACGTGTCAGATCCATTTGGAAACCGAATTGAATTTATGCAAAATAAAGACTAGGTGGATTCCCACCTAGTCTTTAACTTCTTCTGAAAAGTCCTAACACTTCTACAGTTTCTGTAATATTAACGAAAGCATTCGGGTCGATTTCAGAAATTGTTAGTTTCATACTTGCTAATTCTTCACGAGAAACGACGGTCATAAGTACACGCTTTTTCTCGCTTGAATAAGCACCTTCGCCATCAAGTAACGTTATTCCACGTACAACAGTTGAAAGAAGTTGTTTTTTCATTTTTTCTGCTTCATTTGTTACAATCATAAGTGTAACTTTACGATGTTTTGTATGAACAGCATCAATTACTTTACCAGTTACATAAATTGAAAGTAAGCTTGTAAGTGCAACATCCCAAGTGAAGAAGAATCCTGCGATTATTACAACGACTGCATTTAAAATAATAAGGAATCCGCCAAGTTTAATGTCTCGCTTGCGGGATAAAAGCATACCGATAATATCAAATCCACCAGTGGATCCATTACAGTTAAAAACAAGACCAATACCAGCTCCGGCGATGACACCCCCGAAGATAGAAGATAACAATGGATCTGTTGCTACGACTTTTACTGGAACGTAGTATAATGCAACAGATAATACAACTACAGAGACAACTGTGTTAAAAATTACTTTTTTTCCAAGACCTATGTACCCTAAAATAAGGATAGGTAAGTTTAATACAAAGTTAATAATGCCTGTGTTTACAGGGGTTACAATCCCTAAAATAATAGCAATTCCGCCAATTCCACTACTTAAAATTTTGTGGGGGATAAGGAAAAGATTAAAGGCAACTGCAATAATAATAGAACCGATAATAACACCAAGGAATCTGACCATTTCTTTCCCGTCCTTCACTGAAAAATTCATATTATTTCAAGATTATATATGATATTGAAAGTTTTGGGTAAAAACAGTTTATTTCGGTAAATTAGATTAATCAAAAGAATTTGAGTATTTTATCATTTGAAAGGGGATACAGTTGTGAAGATAAAAACATATCAACAGAAAAGCCCGTTGAAGCAAGAATGTGAGGATTCTTATTTTTGTAATAAAGAAAAAAAGATTTATGGTGTATGTGACGGTGCAACACCACTTGTCCCGTTTCGTGATGAAAAGGGACATAATGGAGCATACATCGCTTCGCATTTATTTGCAAGTTATTTTACTGCATTACGAGAGAATCATAGTTTACAATTTGCAGTTGCCAAAGCAAATGAAGCATTGCAAAGCAAAATGTTAGAATATGAAGTAGACACGAGAAAAAAAGAGCATTTGTGGTGCACATGTATCGCGGCAGTCCAAATAGTTGGTGAGAAAATTGAATATGCGCAGCTTGGGGACTGTATGATTGTCGCAACTTTTCAAAATGGAACGATGCAAGTATTAACGAAAGACACAGTTGAAGGAATTAGTAAAAGAGCAAAAAAGAAGAGGGAAGAAGATCGTAAAAAAGGGTTATCTGTACCAGAAGAATATGTTTTTCAAGATGTTCGAGAACAGTTAAAATACAATCGTTATCTTGCAAATATGCCAAATGGTTATTCAGTTGCAAATGGAATGAAAGAAGCGATACATTATTTACAACATGGTGAATTACATACAGATGAAGTGAGTGGGATTTTTATTTGTTCAGACGGGTTATTTCACCCAGATTGGTCATTAGAACAAACTGTTGCATATATAAGAAAGAATAGTATAAACGAATATATAGCAATTATTGAAGAGCTAGAAGCGGAAAAGAGAATAAGGCCAGATGATAAAACGATTATTATGATTGATTTTTAAGAGGAGGCAGTTCAAATGGAAATTAAACGTGTCAATCTAACATTTCAAGATGAATTAGTTCCTTTAGAAAAAGTAAACAAACTGATTATTCACCATACAGCTGAAGATGGATGGGACGTGTATAAAACGCATGAATTTCATCAAACTGTAAGGGGGTGGAGCGGAATTGGTTACAACTATTTTATCGAAAAGGATGGAACTGTAGTGGAAGGACGAGGTTTACATATTGGAGCGCACGCGAAAGACCATAACCGCCATACAATTGGAATATGTATGACGGGAAATTTCGATAAATACGATCCAACTCCTGCACAAGTGAATGCATTATATTCTTTATGTAAACTGTTTATGAAGCAATTTGCTATAAAGAAAGAAAATATACTAGGTCATAGGGAGTTAGAAGGAGTTACAAAAAGCTGTCCTGGTAATCGTTTTTCTATGGTAGAGTTAAGGAAGATATTATCTTAAATATAGAGGAGTAACAACGATGATGAATATAAAAATACCAAATGATAAAAAAGAAGAACTTGTAGCGCAAATTCAGCAATTTTTCGTTGAAGAAGATTTAGATGAAATTGGACGTTTCCAAGCAGAGCGTTTAATAGAAGAAATGGTTAAATTAGTTGGACCATTTGCATACAATCAAGCAATTGGAGATGCAAGAAAGCTTGTAAGTGAGAAATTAACGAATATCGAAGAAGATTTATACGTGTTAGAGAAGAATGAAGGAAAATAAAAAAAGAGCCCATCGGCTCTTTTTTTATTTGATTGATAGCAAAAAAACATAGGGAAAACACGGAAAAGACATTGAAAATACACCTTTTATTTTTAGAATATTCTTAGTTTTAAAATACTTCAGAAAGGAAGATTGTAATGAGATTAACGCCAAGAGAAATTGATAAACTGCTAGTAGTTGTTGCGGCTGATTTAGCTTATCGACGAAAGGAGAGGGGGCTTAAGTTAAACTATCCAGAAAGTATTGCTATTATTACGTATGAAATTTTGGAAGGAGCAAGAGATGGTAAAAATGTAGCGGAATTAATGGAACTTGGAAAAAACATTTTAAGTGCTGAAGATGTTATGGATGGTATTGCAGACATGATATCAGATATTCAAGTTGAGGCAACTTTTCCTGATGGAACAAAATTAGTAACTATTCATCAACCAATTCATTAAAGGAAGTGAATGTTATGATTCCAGGGCAATATATCCTTGCGAAAGAAGACATAGTATGTAATGGAAATAAAAAAGCAATGAAAGTCAAAGTGATAAATCAGGGAGATAGACCCATTCAAATTGGATCTCATTACCACTTTTATGAAGTGAATGAGGCGTTAAAATTCAATCGCAGTGTAGCAATTGGACAACATTTAAATATTCCAGCAGGTACAGCGGTAAGATTTGAGCCTGGAGATGAAAAAACGATTGAACTAGTTCCATATTCAGGGGAACAAGAAGTATATGGATTTAAAAATAAAGTGGATGGCGATATTCAATCTTACACAAAAAGAGGGAGATAGCATGAGTTTTAAGATGTCACGTAAACAATATGCTGATTTATATGGTCCAACTACAGGAGATTCTATTCGTTTAGCGGATACACAATTATTCGCACATGTTGATCGAAATGCCACTGTATATGGTGATGAAGCTGTCTTTGGTGGAGGAAAATCAATTAGGGATGGTATGGGACAAAATTCACAACTTACAAGAGAACAGGGGGTTGTGGATGTTGTTATTACGAATGCAATTATTATTGATTATACGGGAGTATATAAAGCGGATATTGGTATAAAAGATGGGAAGATTTCAGCGATTGGTAAGAGTGGTAATCCTTCAGTTATGGATAATATTGATATCATCATTGGAACATCAACGGAAGTAATTTCTGGTGAGCGGAAAATCGTTACAGCTGGAGGTATTGATACACATGTGCATTTCATATCCCCACAACAAATTGATACGGCATTGGCTTCAGGTATAACAACTTTAATTGGTGGGGGAACAGGACCGGCAGAAGGGACTAAGGCAACTACAATAACACCTGGATCTTGGAATTTAAGAAAAATGCTAGAAGCAGCAGAAGCTTTTCCTATAAATCTTGGATTTTTAGGGAAAGGAAATAGTTCAAGTTTACCTGCCCTGGAAGAACAAATATTTGCAGGGGCTATCGGATTGAAAATCCATGAAGATTGGGGAGCAACTTCGTCAGCAATTAATCACTCGTTACAGATTGCTGATAAATATGATATTCAAGTCGCTATTCATACGGATACGTTAAACGAATGTGGTTTTGTGGAAGAAACGATAAAAGCTATTGATAATCGTGTTATTCATACGTACCACACTGAAGGAGCTGGAGGTGGGCATGCACCAGATATTATAAAGATTGCTGCGCTGAATAATATTTTACCATCATCAACGAACCCGACCTTGCCATATACAGTGAATACGCTGGATGAACATTTAGATATGCTCATGGTATGTCATCATTTAAAAGCTAATATTCCAGAAGATGTAATGTTTGCAGATTCAAGGATTCGAAAAGAAACAATCGCGGCAGAGGATATTTTGCAAGATTTAGGGGTTTTCAGCATGATTAGCTCTGACTCACAGGCGATGGGAAGGGTTGGAGAGGTTATTATTCGCAATTGGCAAACCGCCGATAAAATGAAAAAGCAGATTGGTAGTTTAGAGGGAGATAAAGAATATAACGATAATAATAGAATTCAACGTTATATAGCTAAGTATACAATTAATCCAGCTATTACACATGGGATTTCAGAATACGTGGGCTCTATTGAAATAGGAAAGTATGCAGACCTTGTAATATGGGATCCACAATTTTTCGGTGTTAAGCCAGATATGGTTTTGAAAAACGGAATGGTAGTGATGGCATTAATGGGAGACGAGAATGCTTCAATTCCTACCCCACAACCATATTATGAAAAAAAGATGTTTGGTGCATATGGAAAAGCAGTACAGTCAAGTTCGATTACATTTGTATCGAAAGTAGCTTATGAGAATAATATTAAAGAAAAATTAGGTTTAAATAAAGTTGTATTACCTGTTAAAAATACGAGAGAGATTTCGAAGCAAGATATGAAGCTAAATAATGCAACACCAGAAATTGAAGTAGATCCGCAGACATATGAAGTTAAAGTTGATGGACAAGTAATCACGTGTGAAGCAGTAGATATACTACCTATGGCTCAAAGATATTTTTTATTTTGATATAACGGGGGAGATAAAATGATTATTGAAAAAATTAATAACAACGTATGCAATATGAATGATTTCTCAAACACAAAAAAGCATCTTGATAAGATATTAATTTCTAGTGAGCTTTTACTGAAGAGAGTTCAGAAATTATATTCAGAATCTGGTTTTGAAATTGGGGTGTCTTTAGATAGTGGAGAAACATTAAAGAACGGTGATATTTTATATGAAGATGAAAATCGAATTGTGTATATTGAAGTATTACCAGAAGAGGTAATTGTAATTACTCCAACATCAATAAAAGAAATGGGAATTATTGCTCATAACTTAGGGAATAGACATTTACCAGCACAATTCGATGAAGGGTGCATGATTTTGGCGAACGACTACTTAGTAGAAGATTTACTTAAAAAGGAAGGTGTTCCTTATCAAAAAGAAAATAGAGTATTACCAAAACCGTTCAAGCATGCTTCGCACAAACATATTTAACCTACTTAACCTACTCCAAATTGGTGATTCGAACTTCCCGACAGGAAGTTTTAGTCACTCTTTTGGATTAGAAACATTTATTCAAGAGGGACAAGTTACAAATAAAGACGGGTTTTTCAAATGGGTTAATCGATATGTAAAAGTCCAATTAACATACACGGACGGCTTAATTTGCAAATATACTTACGAAGCCATTAAGAATAATGAGGGAGAACAAATTACATTTTTAGATGATTTAATAACAGCACAAACATTGCCTTTTGAATGTAGAAAAGCAAATAGAATGATTAGTAAAAGTACTTCTAAATTATTGTGTGAATTGTTCTCGTTTGTAAATTTAAATATATATAAAGAAAATATTATGGGTAATAAATTACAAGGTCATCCGAGTATCGTATACGGAATATTAGGGGCGGAATTGAAAATGACAATAGAAGAAACGCTCTTAGTTTTCTTATACTCAAGTGTTGGAAGTATAATTCAAAACGGTGTGAGAGCCATTCCTCTTGGACAAACAGATGGTCAAAAACTATTACAAGAATGCCATGAATTGATCTGCGAATCTATTGATAGAATTCAAATACTTTCATTAGAGGATTTTGGATTGAATGATCCTGAATTCGAAATAAATCAAATGCAACATGAAGATGTAAATGTAAGGGTCTTCATGTCATAGGGAGGAAGAATAAAATGATAAAGCCTATTAAAATTGGTATCGGTGGTCCGGTAGGTGCTGGGAAAACCATGTTAGTTGAAAAGTTAACAAAACATCTAAATACAGATTATGAAATTGCAGCAATTACAAACGATATTTATACGAAAGAAGATGCAAAGATTTTATTGAAAACAGGTGTTTTACCAGAAGATAGAATTATTGGTGTAGAGACAGGGGGGTGCCCGCATACAGCAATTCGAGAGGACGCTTCTATGAATTTTGAAGCAATTGAAGAACTCATGATTAGACATAATAATTTAGATATTATTTTTATTGAAAGTGGGGGTGATAATTTAGCTGCCACATTTAGTCCGGAGCTAGTGGATTTTTCAATTTATATTATTGATGTGGCACAGGGAGAAAAGATTCCGCGTAAAGGTGGACAAGGAATGATCAAATCTGATGTATTTGTAATTAATAAAACGGATTTGGCACCTTATGTAGGAGCTAATCTTGGAGTTATGGAGCAGGATACGAAAAATTACCGACATAATAAACCATACTTTTTTACAAATTTGAAGGATGAGGAAGGTTTACAAGAATTAATAAATTGGATGAGACAGAACATTATGTTAGAAGGACTGAAAAAATGAAATCCCCTACAGGTGTCTTAAACATTGATATGATGGAAAAGAGACATAAAACCGTACCTATTAAGGTTTATCATAAAGATGCCTTAAAAGTAACGCAGCCAATATATTTGGATGAGTATGGTAGAGCATATTACTATATTATGAATTCTGGTGGAGGCTATTTAAAAGGAGATTTCTATTCTATAAATATAAATGTTGGTAAAGATACGAAAACATATATAACAAGCCAATCAGCAACGAAAGTTTACAAGACTCCAAATAGTTATGCTTTGCAAGAATTGAATTTTTATATTGGTGAGAATGCTGTTATGGAATATCTGCCAGACCCGTTAATTATGTACAAGGATGCAGCATATAAGCAAAAAACAAATATATATATGCAAAATAATTCTACATTGATTTTATGCGATTCAGTTACGCCTGGTTGGTCGCCAAATATGGAGAAGTTCACATACCAATATTTTGATTCGTTAACAAAAATATATATGAAAAATAAACTTGTAGTATACGATCATCTATTGCTAAACCCTTTCAAAGAGTCGTTAGATCAAATGGGAATATTAAATCAATATTCCCATTATGGTACTTTCATAGTTATTAATGAGAACATTACAAATGATTTAATTGCAGCATTGAAAACATCACTTTCTAACACTAACAATATGAAAATTGGAATATCTTCTACACCATGTAAAGGCTTTGTCATACGCATACTTAGTCATAATACAGAGGATATGGAGTCTATATTTTTTCAGTGCCATCGTTTTGTTAGAGAGAATTGTCTACATGAAGAATTAACATCCTATCGAAAATATTAAGTAAGAGAAGGGGATACTATGACTAATGTGGGATTATTGTTTGTCGGTGCAGTTCTATTTATGAATTCACTAGCAGCTTTTAAACTCATTGATAGCAAAAGTGTAGGATACTTTAATTTATTTGTAGGGGCATTACAAACTTTGACACCATTATATTTATTATTTACAGGAAGTCAATCTGATGAGTGGGCTATCCTATCTAATGGAACTATTTTTTTATTTGGTTTTACTTATTTATATGTTGGTCTTACGAATATATTAAAACTTGATTCTGCAGGTGTAGGTTACTATTCTCTTTGGGTTGCTATCATTGCAACGGTTATGGGAATAGTGAATCAATTACATGAGAGTGGAAGTCTACAAAGTACAATAATTTGGTTCTTTTGGGCATTCCTTTGGTTTTTATTTTTCCTACAAGATGGATTGAAAAAGAAGATTCATATTTATGTAGGTATTGTTTGCTTTGTTGAATCTTGGATTACTGCAACGGTACCAGCTCTGTTAACACTTACAAATCATACAGACGTATTAAATAATTTTGTAATTATTTTAGCGACTATTATAACGATTGTAGTTTTTATTATGGCACTTTTCTTTTTCAAAAGTATTCAATTTAAAGTAGAAAGGGTTAGTAACTATGTGGAAAAGTGAACTGAAAAAGGCAACTAACTTTTTTGTTATTATTATATTTCTTCATGTGCTTGGAATTCTCTTATTATTACCGGAACTGTATAAAGGTAATAGCATAATCGGAATGGCTATTATTGCATATTCTTTAGGGTTGCGTCATGCGTTTGATAGTGATCATATTGTCGCAATTGATAATACTGTTCGGAAATTAATTGAAAAAGGTAAAAACTCACAGGGGGTGGGATTTTACTTCTCATTAGGACACTCTACGGTAGTATTTGTGATGATTGTATTGATTGCTTTAATTGGAAAAACGGCAAAACATGGAATGGAGAGTTTTTCAACTATAGGCGGTATTATCGGTACAATCGTTTCTAGTACATTCCTTATTATTATCGGCCTTACCAATCTGTTTTACCTTATTAAAGTGTTACGAAGCCAAGAGGAAAAACAGCCAGAAAACTTAGGATTTATATACCGTTTCACGCAGCGTTTATTTACGTTTATTGATAGTCAAAAGCAATTGTATATGATCGGTTTTTTATTTGGTCTTGGTTTTGATACAGCAAGTGAAATTGGGTTAATTGCTCTTTCTACAGTAACCGCAACAAGTCAATCTATTCCACTTGTAAGTATATTTGCTTTTCCCGTTTTGTTTGCTGCAGGAATGTCATTGATGGATACATTAGATAGTACATTCATGAATACGAATTATAAGTGGGCAATGGAAAATAGTCGAATAAGAAATTCATATAATGTATTCATTACCTCAATATCTGTTATAACGGCTTTTTTAATAGGGGGATATCAACTATTATCTTTGCTTATTGAAAGCTATAATTTACAGGGACCGTTTTGGAATCTCATACAGGTAGTTAATTTTGATTATCTGGGTATATGTCTTGTTGTATTCTTTATTATTTCTCTTATTGTTTTTGCTGTATGGAATAGAAATGCCTTTAAAGAACCGCTTACAAAGAGTATAGAGAAATAAAAATATATCGTATGTTATTTGGTTCATTATGTATATAAAGTAAAATAAAAAACACGTTAGATGAAAATTCATCTAACGTGTTTTTTATTATTTATGTTCCTTATATTCATGTACTTTTTCTTTTACATTACCAACTGTATCTTTAGCAGTGCCTTTCACCTTATCCCATTTTCCTTCAGCTTGTAATTTCTTATTGTCAGTTACTTTCCCAACAACTTCTTTTACTTCACCTTTTACCTTATCAATGGCACCTTCTACTTTTTCTTTTAAACCATGATCATGTTTAGTCATACATTTCTCCTCCTTGTAGTTTGATTAGAATTCTCTTTTCATATTGCAAGTTGAATGATGTATCTAGTAATAGCGTAACAAATATAGTTTGAATATTCAAATGATTAATAGGATAGAAAAGGATTTGTCATAAAATGTTTAAAAATGTAACGGAAGGAGAAATAAAGTAAATTATATGTCTTTTGCGGTCCATATTGATTTTGTATAAGCAATTTTCATGTGGGCACGTTCCATGTTATTTTGACTGCCGCTACCGAACCTTGCTTGTCCAACTATTAAAGTACAATTGGATTCAATAGCTGTCTTAATTCGTTTTTGAATTAATGCAGTGTGACAGCCTTTACGCTGAAATTCTGGTAAAGTAGCAGAAGCAGCTAATGATGCGACACCCTTATTTATATACAGGACACCAATACCAGCAGGGATATTTTGAACTTCAGCTATGAAAAAATGCCATCCTGGTTCATTGTAAAGAATTTCATTATTTTGGCGCACGCTATCTTTTGTAAAGGATGGCATATTAAATCCACGTATATATATGTCTGCAAAAATATCAAACTCATTTTCTTTTAGTTTTCGTATTGTAATATTAGAAGGAGGAAGTGATGAACCCTCTCTCGGTATACTATACAAAGCAGTATGGAAGCTAGATTGATAAAACCCTTTTTGAGATAAGTATTGAAATAATTCAGTTGTACCTTGTGCTGGGGTAATTTCAAAACGACAAGGGATTTGTAGTGATTCATAATAAGAAATGATTGCATCAATCGCATCTGCATTTGTAATACCTTTTACCGTATTAAAAGCAGGACCGGCAATTATTTTTGATGAAAAGGCAGTGGCACTACCGAAATTTTTCATTTGCACTTGCATTGGGTTTCCGCTTATTGTTTGTAGTCTCTCTAATCTAGAAGAGAGCATATCAATTTCTGCATTTTCAATTTCTGTTGCTATATCGAGTGTCATAACAGTAGTCATAAAATTCCTCCGTTAATAAATATATTTCATAGTACATATACGATTTTTGTTTTGAGATTCCTGTTGAAATGTGAGAGAATAAGAGGTTTTTTGGAAGGGAAATGGAAGTGAGCTGTCGAAGGGAGTGGAAACAGATTAAAGGTGGTGCTCTCATGAAACGAAAAACCGTGCAGACATGCTCTAATTGTGGTTCTCAAAACATAGGAGAAGGTGAGTTTGTCGGATATGCACAAATACGGAAAAAGGAAACGATGTTCACATCTTCACCGGTGGATGCTTATATTTGTACAGATTGCGGGAATATCCTTCTATTAAAAGTACGACATTATGAAAAGTTTAAGCAGAAGCCGTTATGATCATTGAGAAATGGTCATATCCAACGTTGTATACGAAACGACTTATGTTAAGGAAAATGAATATGAGTGATAGTTTACATATATATGAGTATGCTACAGATAAAGAGATGATAACTTTTACTGTATGGGATGCTCATCAATCGTTATGTGACACATATAACTATGTAGAAGAAATTGTGGGGCAATATAATGAAGGGCAAGTAGCACCTCTTGGAATTGTATTAAAAGAGGAGAAAAAACTTATAGGCACGTGTGGATTTATAAAATATGATTTGGTCACACATACAGCAGAAATTGCATACGCCTTATCTCGAAAATATTGGGGAAGAGGATTAGCCACGGAGGCTGCATTAGCTTTTTTCTACTATGGTTTTCATGAGTTGCATCTTAATAGTATTGAAGCGGGATGTGATTCAGAAAATGAAGCATCTGAAAAATTAATGAAACGTTTGAATATGGAGTACAAATATACAATTCAGAAGGATATGTTTATTAAAGGTAAGAATCGCGATACAAAAAGATATTGTATATCTAGAGAAGGATATATGAATCAATGAAATATCTTACATTGAAAACTCCTTTAAATGAATCAAGGAGTTTTTTTATTTTGATAACAACAAATCGGAGTTTATCTTTTTGTTCGTGTGTTAGGAGTATGGGAGATATATCGAATTTTAGTAGAAAATAAGGAATACAGTAATCGTTTTATTTTTAAACTGAAAAAGAAAGTAAGAAAAAAGATAGATAGTTTATCGTTCTGAATTATTTCCAAAGAAATAATTCAGAAAATACAGAAAAATGTCGTAATCATTTGCGGAAGTCTGTTATAATAAACGAAAAAATGAAAACGCTTTAAAGGGGGATATAACCAATATGATGATGAATGTACCGCTAACAATTAGTTCTATGATGGAAAGAGCAGAGAAACTGTTTTCGAAGAAAGAAATTGTTTCACGGACGCATGATACAGTTACAACGTTAACGTATAAGCAGTTAGGGGAAAGGACGAGAAGACTCTCCAGTGCGTTGAAAAAGCTTGGAATTAAAGAAGGTGAACGTGTAGGAACATTAGCGTGGAACCATCATCGGCATGTGGAAGTGTATTTTGCTATTCCAGGTATTGCTTCTGTTTTGCACACAATTAACATTCGTTTATCTCCTCAACATATTTCATATATTATTCAGCACGCAGAAGACCGAATTCTACTTATAGATGAAGATCTCGTACCGCTTGTTGAAAATATTCAATCACAATTATCAACTGTACAAGCTTACATTATTATGACTGATAAAGATGAACTCCCAAACACTACGCTGAAGCCTGTATATCATTATGAAAAGCTATTAGAAGAAGGCGATCCAAATTTTCAATTTGTAAAAGATATTGATGAAAATACACCAGCTGGTATGTGTTATACGTCAGCGACTACAGGAAATCCGAAAGGTGTTGTATATACGCATCGTAGTACTGTATTACACTGTATGGCACTCGGTTTAGCGGATACAGCTGCTTTATCGGAAAGTGATGCTGCAATGGCGATTGTACCGATGTTCCATGTGAACGCTTGGGGACTTCCTTTCGCTGCTACTTGGTTTGGGTCAAAACAAGTTCTTCCAGGACCGATGTTTACTCCGAAAATTTTATTAGAGATGATTCAATCAGAAAAAGTGACGTTAGCTGCGGGTGTGCCGACAATTTGGCTCGGCGTATTACAAGAGTTAGAAAATAATAGTTACGATTTATCTAGTATGACGAGAATACTATGCGGAGGTGCAGCTGCGCCGAAAAGTGTTATTAAAGCATTTGAACAGAAACATAATGTTCCGTTCATACATGCATATGGTATGACTGAAACGAGTCCACTCGTAACACTTGCGCGTTTAAAAAGTTATGAAACGGAAGTATCGTATGAAGAGCAACTAGAAATTCGCTCTAAACAAGGATATCTTGTACCTGGTGTCGAGATGAAAGTAGTCGGTACAAATGGTGACGTGAAGTGGGATGGTACTGAGATGGGAGAATTATGTTTACGAGCACCTTGGATCGCTGAAAGCTATTATAACGATGATCGTACTGTCGAAGGTTTTCGCGATGGATGGTTATATACTGGTGATGTTGTCACAGTGGATGAGGAAGGTTGCGTGAAAATTGTTGACCGTACGAAGGATGTTATTAAAAGCGGGGGAGAATGGATTTCTTCGGTCGATCTTGAAAATGCTTTAATGGCACATGATGCTATATTTGAAGCGGCTGTCGTTGCAGTTCCTCACCCTCAGTGGCAAGAGCGACCAATTGCCTGCGTTGTTCAAAAGAAAAATAGTACGGTTACAAAAGAAGAAATATATGAGTTTTTAAAACCACAGTTTGCGAAGTGGTGGTTGCCAGACGATATTGTCTTTATGGAAGAAATACCGAAAACATCTGTTGGGAAGTTTTTAAAACAGGCGCTTCGGAAAGAACTGGAGCATTTGCATAGAGAGAAATAAGTGAACTTCTGTTTGTAAACTCTAATACATTAACGGTTGACAAAAGAGGGGTGGAAAGATAATATAATTTTTGTGATATGTTATCTAAAAACAATTTTAAGTTTACAAATAGGAGAAGCAAATATGAATACAAAAAATTTAGTTTTCGTCGCTTTATTTAGTTCTATTATGGGAGTGTTAGGGTTAATACCTCCGATTGCTCTTTCTATTACACCAGTTCCAATTACATTGCAATCACTCGGTGTTATGCTTGCGGGTGGGTTGTTAGGATCACGTCTAGGTGCGTTAAGTCAGCTTATTTTCTTACTTATTGTAGGAGTTGGAGCACCATTGCTTGCTGGTGGACGTGGTGGCCTTGGTGTATTTGTTGGACCAAGTGCAGGATATTTACTTGGTTACATCATTGGGGCGTTTGTTATTGGTTATTTAATTGAGCGTTTACGTGAAGTTTCTATTATAAAAGTATTATGTATTAATATAATTGGTGGTATTTTCGTAGTTTATGTATTTGGTATTACTGTACAAGCGTTCTTAATGGATGTTTCTGTATGGGAGATAATGAAAGTGAGTGCTGTGTTTTTACCAGGGGATTGTATAAAAGCAATTATTGCGGCAGTTCTCGTAACAAAATTACATCGTTCATTGAAACATATTATTACGCCCGCTTTAAAGAATGGAAAATATACAAATGCGGGATGATAAAGGGAAGAAACACGTTAATTGCGTGTTTCTTTTTATTATTATTGTAAAGAAAGGACGTCTCATATGGGGATTACAAAAGAATATAAAAAGCATGCCTCTTTACAACCAAATAAAATAGCGATAAAGGAAAATGATAGAGTTTTAACATATAAAGAATGGTTTGAATCAGTTTGTAAAGTAGCAAGCTGGTTAAATGAAAAAAAATCGAAGAATAAAACGATAGCAATCCTATTAGAAAATCGTATAGAGTTTTTACAACTATTTTCTGGTGCCGCTATGGCCGGGTGGGTTTGTGTTCCGTTAGATATAAAGTGGAAACAAGATGAGCTCAGAGAAAGAATTGAAATTAGTAATCCGGATATGATTGTGACAGAACGATATAAGGTGAATGATCTATTGGATGAAGAAGGAAGAGTAATTGAAATTGATGAGTGGAAAAGAATGATAGAGAAATATCTTCCTACATATTCCACTGTAGAAAGTGTACAACATGCTCCTTTTTATATGGGATTTACATCAGGATCAACAGGAACAGCAAAAGCATTTTTACGTGCACAGCAATCGTGGGTTCATAGTTTTGATTGTAATGTACATGACTTTCATATGAAAAGGGAGGATTCAATTTTAATAGCTGGGACGCTCGTTCATTCTCTTTTCTTATACGGGGCAATAAGTGCATTATATGTAGGACAAACAGTGCACATTATGAGAAAGTTCATTCCGAATCAAGTATTAGATAAGTTAGAAACTGAAAATATATCGGTTATGTATACAGTTCCGACAATGCTTGAATCTTTATATAAAGAAAATAGATTAATAGAAAATAAAATGAAAATTATTTCATCAGGAGCGAAATGGGAAGCTGAAGCGAAAGAAAAAATAAAGAATATATTTCCTTATGCGAAAAGATATGAATTTTATGGTGCATCAGAGTTAAGTTTTGTAACAGCACTAGTCGATGCAGAAAGCGAAAGAAGGCCAAATTCAGTAGGAAAACCTTGTCATAATGTGCAAGTTCGAATATGTAATGAAGTAGGCGAAGAAGTACAAAAAGGTGAAATAGGAACTGTTTATGTGAAAAGTGATCAGTTTTTTATGGGATACATAATAGATGGGGTTTTAACACGGGAGTTGAATGCAGAAGGCTGGATGACAGTGCGAGATATAGGCTATGAAGATGAAGAAGGCTTCATATATATTGTTGGTAGAGAGAAGAATATGATTTTATTTGGAGGAATCAATATTTATCCAGAAGAAATAGAAAGTGTATTACATGAACACCCAGCTGTTGATGAAATAGTTGTAATTGGTGTGAAAGATAGTTACTGGGGTGAAAAGCCGGTCGCGATCGTAAAAGGAAGTGCTACAAAACAACAATTAAAGAGTTTTTGCTTACAACGATTATCCTCGTTTAAAATACCGAAAGAATGGCATTTTGTAGATGGAATACCTTATACAAATAGTGGGAAAATCGCTCGTATGGAAGCAAAAAGTATGATTGAAAACCGGGAGAAAATATATGAATAGAGCAGTTATTGTAGAGGCGAAAAGAACACCTATTGGTAAGAAGAATGGGATGTTAAAAGAGTATGAAGTTCAGCAATTAACAACGCCGCTTCTTACGTTTTTAAGTAAAGGGATTGAGAGGGAAATAGATGATGTCATATTAGGTAATGTTGTTGGGCCAGGAGGGAATGTTGCGAGACTATCTGCTTTAGAGGCGGGACTTGGCTATCATATTCCTGGTGTAACGATTGATCGGCAATGTGGTGCTGGTTTAGAAGCAATTCGAACTGCGTGTCATCTCATTCAAGGCGGGGCAGGTAAGTGTTATATCGCCGGGGGAGTAGAGAGTACAAGTACGTCACCTTTTCAAAAAAGAGCACGATTTTCACCTGAAACAATTGGTGATCCTGACATGGGAGTAGCGGCTGAATATGTTGCGGAGCGTTATAATATAACGAGAGAAATGCAAGACGAGTATGCTTGTCTTAGTTATAAGCGGACACTGCAAGCGTTAGAAAAAGGATATATACATGATGAAATATTTTCTTTTAATGGATTATTAGATGAATCTATAAAGCCAGAAATGAATTATGAACGAATCATTAAAAGAACAAAGCCCGCATTTTTACAAAATGGAACAGTGACGGCAGGTAATTCATGTGGTGTAAATGATGGGGCATGTGCTGTTCTTGTAATGGAAGAGGGACAAGCCCGAAAGTTAGGGTATAAACCTGTCCTTCGTTTCGTTCGTAGTGCTGTAGTGGGAGTGGATCCTAATCTTCCAGGGACTGGTCCGATATTTGCGGTGAACAAATTATTAAACGAAATGAATGTAAAAGTAGAGGACATCGATTATTTTGAAATAAATGAAGCATTCGCCTCAAAAGTTGTTGCTTGCGCAAAAGAGTTACAAATTCCGTACGAAAAAGTAAATGTAAATGGTGGAGCAATTGCGCTCGGTCATCCGTACGGCGCATCTGGTGCTATGCTTGTAACACGTTTGTTTTATCAGGCACAAAGAGAGTCTATGAAATATGGAATTGCTACATTAGGAATTGGAGGCGGGATAGGGATTGCGCTATTATTTGAGAAAGTAGAAGACTAGCGAGGTAACTAGTTTTCTACTTTTTGAGGAACATAAACATTACTACCAGGTTTCGCTTTCATTTCGTTCCAAGCAGCAATCGCATCAGCTTTTGCTTTCCCTTTATTATTTGGATCTTCGAAAAAGTCACGAGTAAAGCGATTGTATTCAAATTGTGCACCGATAGTTGTTTTGTATGCAGGGTCTTTTTTTCGTTTGTTTTCTTCATGCCAAAAAGCTACCGCGTCTTCATATGTTTTTCCAACATTGTCTTTAAAAAACTTTTGAAGAGCTACTGTAAAGCGGAAGTTTGCTCCGATTTTTTCTTTGAAAAAAGCACGAACCTCTTCGCTACAGCGGTGATTGTTAGTAATAATCGTTTGAAGAGAAAGGTCTTTATAGGATAGGGAAGCTTTACTCACCTTTTGAACAGAGCTGTTTTTTAATATTTTACCAGTAGTTAAATAATGTGAGATACGCTCGGTTATTTCGATCTTAGAGCCACTAGCTGGCAACCCATTCTCACGACAAAATGTTTGGAGTTCTGCTTTTAACCAATAATAGTTTTGGAAATCTTCAATTGATATAGACTTTGTTAAAGGTGGACGCATGAATGTAACAACTACTTTCTTCCATAATTTTCTTTAATTATAAAACGTATGTTCTTTTTATGGAAGGGTTAATTTGTAAATATAATGGGAAGAGGAGATTACATATGGAAAATGTAATGCAAGTTCGTGTTACGGGAATTTTAATTGAAGGTGAAAAATTATTGCTAGTAAAGCAAAAAGTTGCTAATAGGAATTGGTCTTTACCTGGAGGAAGAGTGGAGAATAGCGAAACGTTAGAGGAAGCAATGATTCGAGAAATGAGAGAAGAGACAGGGTTAGAAGTTAACATTCAGAAGCTACTCTATGTTTGTGATAAACCAGATGCTCGCCCGTCTTTATTACATATAACGTTTTTGCTTAAAAGGATTGAAGGTGAAATTATGCTACCTTCTAACGAGTTTGATCATAATCCAATTCATGATGTGCAAATGGTGCCGATTAAAGATTTAAGTCATTATGGTTTTTCGGAAACTTTTATCAATCTTATAAGTGAAGGTTTTGTAAATGCAGGGAGTTATCAAGGTTTGAAACAAAATATAGGTCTGTAAATATAGGGGAAGGATAGCCTTTCGCTATCCTTCATAACATGTTTTAAACTGCTGACTGTAAAGAAGAAACAAGCTGATTTAAAAATTCATCTCCACTCATAATTGCTTTCCCGCCACCGCGGGCACTCTTTTTATTTCCGCCACCTTTTCCTTCGATTGTAGGAAGAGCATCTTTTAAAAGAGCATTCATATCGAGCGATACTGATTTTCCGCAAGCGAGAATACATTGTAGTTTGTCATCATTTTCGATGACGAAATACGTAATTGCATGCTCTCGTTGTTCTGTAATAATAGCGGAAAGCTTTGCGATTTCTTGCATAGAACGATTTGTAAATACTTTAGAAATAAGTATGCCGGCATGAATTTTTATAGGTTGTAGAAGTAGTTCATTTGCCTCTGCAAATAATAATTTTTCATTCATTGTTTGTATTGCTTTTTCGTTTTCTTTTTGAGAAGTAAGCAGTTGCGCCACTTTTGCTGGAATATCAGTTTCGCTACTGTTTAATTGTTTAGAAACATTTTTCATAATTTGTTGCTGTTGTCCCATTAATTTAAGTGTACGCCAACCAGCGATAAACGTTAAGCGTATACCACCTTTATTGCGCTCCCATCCTAGTACTTGAATAGGACCAACTTCACCAGTTCGTTTCGGATGCGTTCCACCACAGCCGTTGTAGTCAAAGTTTTCGATCATAACAACGCGTATATTTTCTGTCATAGTCGGTTCTTTACGAAGGGGCAACCTTTTCGCTTCTTCTAAGTTCATCCACTGGATGCGGATTGGATGGTTTTCAAAAACAATTTTGTTTGCAATTTGTATTGCTTTTTCAACCGTTTCTGCATGAAGATTTTCTGTTTCTAAATCAATTGTTACTGTTTCTTTACCAAGATGGAATCCAATTGTAGGCATGTTAAAATGGTCCCAAAAAGCAGCAGATAAAATGTGCTGAGCTGCATGTTGTTGCATATGATCAAAACGGCGATCCCAATTGATTTTACCTTCTACGTCTTCTGTATGTAATTGTTCTGCAATGTAGTGACGAATTTCTCCGTTTATCTCTTCTACATTGATTACATTGATATCATTTAATGTACCAGTATCATATGGTTGTCCGCCACCTGTCGGATAAAATGCTGTTTCATTCAAAACAACGTATAAGTTACCGTCTTTATCATAATCTTGCTTTATAATTTTAGTAGTAAAGTCTTGCTTATAAGCGTCAGTGTAATATAATTTGTGCTCCAATTTTCTTTCTCCTCCCGCATTAACTAGTTTCATTGTAAAGCAATTGAAATTAGTTTCCTAATATTTCAGAAGAAAGAAACTATTTTTAGAATTTTCTTGCTATAATAAGAAAAAGAAAATGCGGGGGTGGAATGAATATGTTATATGAAAACGGCGTAGATAAACTGCTTAGTTTAAGCAGAAATATTTCTGAATTATATCGAGAATTAAATGAAATGACCCGGATTTTAACGGATTGTAATCGAGAAAGTGTGAAGTTTGATCGGTTATATGTAAAAGAGTTACTTTGGAAGAAAGAAGATGTAATAGAGAAATATGACCAGCTACTTGTACAACTTTGTATTAACGAATGCTTTGATCTAAAAAGTGTCATTACAGGGGAATATAAGTATACATATGAAGAAGTAGAAAACATAGTTTTACAATTTAATGAAAAGTATAATGTCGCAATCTTAATTAAAGATGTGTGTAAAGAATTACAGTTCACATATGGAATTGATATGGACATAACGAGAACAACTCGGGTATCAACAGCTCAAGTATAGAAAAAGGAAAAGAAAGCAGATCCTTTGCTTTCTTTTTTTTGTGAAAATAGAGAGAGTAGGTTTAACGATGAAGGGGAAGCTACAGCATATTCATCCGCTTGGAATGAGTATTATTTTAGGGACATTGTTTGCTAGGTTTGCAACTTCAATGAGTATCCCTTTTTTAGCGATTTATTTAACGACTGTTAAAGGTGTATCAGCTGGAATGACTGGTGCTATTATCGGAACGAGTGCACTTGTTGGTGTTTTTGCTAGTTTTATCGGAGGGAATTTATCAGATCGATTTGGCCGGAAAACAATTATGCTCTGGTCCATGATCGTTTGGATTTTTGTGTTTATAGGTTTTTCACTTGCGGATCATGTTTTAAGTTTCTTTTTATTAAACGCTTTAAATGGATTATGTAGGTCGTTTTTTGAGCCAACATCAAGAGCATTATTATCAGATTTAACAAAGCCTGAGTATCGGTTACTCGTCTATAACTTACGATACGGTGCAATAAATGTTGGAGTTGCTATTGGACCAATTGTTGGATTACAGATTGGAAGTGCAAAATCAACAATTCCTTTTTTAGTAGCAGCTGGGGTATATATTCTATATACAGCTATATTAGCGTTCCAATTTAAGAAGTATCCAATGGAAAAAAAGAAAGTGAGTACAGAAAAACCTGTTACAATGTTAAATGCAATGCGTATATTGCGAAAAGATATAGTATTTTTAGTTGCTTTAGTCGGTATTATTTTGAGTAATTGCGGTTTTTCACATTTAACGACGACAGTATCTCAATATTTTGCAAATGCACATATATTTGAGGATGGGGTGAAGCTATTCTCATATATGCTCGCTTTAAATGCAATTGTTGTAGTGATTATCCAATACCCTGTTATTCAAATGTGCAAAAAGTATACACCGTTAACATCAATTATGGTTGGGACTTTATTTGTGAGCGGGGGATTATTTGGCTTTGGAATAGTAGAATCTATGCTAGGTGCTGCCGTTTGTACAATTATTTTTACAATTGGAGAAGTCTTAATGTTTTCGATGACGGATGTATTTATTGATGATATTGCTGTTGCGCATCTAAAAGGAACATACTTCGGTGCGATGGGTTTTTCGGGAATTGGAGCAGTAATAGGTCCGTGGTTTGGAGGAGTACTTCTCGATTACTACGGGTACCAAAATGGGTTTGCAGTATTTTCAGCACTAGCTATATTTTCAACTGTGGCATTTCCTGTGCTTTTAGTTACAAAAGGTTTATCGAAAAAAAGATATGATAGAAATTCTAATATAGAAATGCATGCGAAATAACATAAGCCCCAGTAACCAACTGGGGCTTAGTGTGTATTATATTAACTCTTAATTTGAAAAAAGAACTTTCTTTTCATGCTTATCAGCAACTTCATTTTTGGAAATATGAATGGCTAAATATCCATTTTCTAAGCAGGCTAGCATCTTCTTATAAATAATATTATCGGGTAAAGGAATGATCCGCTGTAAAGAAATATTATTATGAAGTATGCAAATGGTTAGGCCTGTCTTCATCTTTTTAATGACTACATTTTGTTCAGTTACATTTGGTACATCTGTTTCCAAAATGTATTCTTGTTCCGTTTCGCAAAGGTCAATATGAATTTGATTTGGGAAACTAAAGTTACTACAAGAGTCAGAACAAAATTGATCCATCCATTCTTCGAAACCATCAACATGAAAAAGACAATCCTTCTTTTTCTTGCCCATGTAAGACACCCTCCGTAAAATCTCAATTCATACTATGTTATGCATGAATGAATTAGGGGTGAAGAATAAATGGAAAAATATAAACATTGTATGTGGAAAAGATAGCTAGTGTGCATTTTTTGTTTTACATATCATGATGCGCATGATGTTTTTGGCGTGAATGGTTACGGTTTTTTACTTTATGAGATCCGCTTAATGGTTCAGGTTGTCCTTTTTTTTCTTTCGCTTCACGATTGTTTTTTCCCATTGTATGTGACACCTCCTCTTCCTCTTTAGAATGAGAGAAGTTTGCAAATTTATACGAGAATGTTTTTAGAAAAAAAGGTAAAGATAATTGGGACTAACTATTACAGAAAGGGGATTATATAATGCCATATCATAAAGATAAACAACAAGCGTTTCAAGCAGCGCAGCAAGGCGTTACACAAGCAGAAAATGCATTTAACAACATTGTGAAAAATGATCCAAACTACGGTCATGATTTAAAAGAATTACGCCAAGAGGTTCAGGAAGCATATGAACAAATTCAAAATGCACTAGAGGTAGCTTCAGAAACACAACGTCCACAACTTGAGCAATATGAAAATAATCTCCAAAATATAATGCGAAATGTAGATCAATTAGAAAAGTAAATGAGGTTGTTGTTTATTCGACAACCTTGCTGCTTTAGTAAACGTTATGCTAAAACAGAAAATTTTTCTATTAGTTTTTTCTTTGCTATGTACAGTACATATATTTCAAGTGGAAAAAGTGGAAGCGAAAATGTTGCTCAGAAAAGAGTTAGAACCAACTGGTTATGTAACATGGGAAGTACCTAATAATGAAAAAATTATTGCAATTACATTTGATGATGGACCAGATCCAACGTATACACCACAAGTTTTAGATTTATTACGTCAATATAAGGCTGAAGCGACATTTTTTATGATTGGATTTCGAGTTCAGCGCAATCCATATTTAGTGAAACAAGTGTTAAAAGAGGGACATGAAATTGGAAATCATACGATGAATCATTTGTATGCGAGTAATTCATCAGATGAAAAATTAGAAAATGATATTTTAGATGGAAAGAAATTTTTTGAAAAATGGGTGAAAGAACCTTTGTTATTCCGTCCTCCTGGCGGATATATTAACGACGCTGTATTTAAAACAGCGAAAGAAGCTGGTTATCAAACTGTTCTATGGTCGTGGCATCAAGATCCACGTGATTGGGCAAATCCAGGGGTTGAATCCATTGTAAATCATGTAGTGAAAAATGCTAAAAGTGGCGATATTGTATTGTTACATGATGGAGGAAATGATCGTAGTCAAACGGTAGCGGCACTAGCAAAAATTTTACCTGAACTGAAAAAGCAGGGTTATCGATTTGTAACGGTTTCGGAATTACTACGTTATAAACATTAGAAAAAATCCCAAAAGGAAAATAGACCTTTTGGGATTTTTCTTTACTGGTTCTTTTTACGTTTCTTATTATTTTGTCGCTCTGCTGGAGTTAAAGGCTCGTTTGCAAATTCTTCATTGTAACCAGTTCCTTGTCCTTGTGCAGATGCAGCATTCATTCCTGAAATAGTATGATTTGCTTTTCTTTTACCCATTTTATTTCACCTCTATAACATTTTTTGTATGTTGAATGATGAGCAGTTCATAGTATGTACGAACTGTAAGTAAACCGCGGATAGAGCACTTTACTTTATGGTAATAGTATTCATAAGGAGCATGAAAGCTATTCAAATTTAGAAACATAAAGAAAACTTATGATAATCTATAAGTTTCTTATTATTTACTTATTTAGAAAGTTGTAATAAGATATTATCGTAAGGTATTGAAAAGTTTGTCTACATTTTATATTCAGACAACTTAGTCACGTTTAACAGGGGGGAAACATAATGGTCAAACATAATCCATTTCAATCACGTGCAACTTTTGAAGTAGATGGAAAAACGTATCATTATTATGATTTGAAAGCGCTTGAAAATGCAGGGGTTGGCAACGTATCTCAATTACCATATTCCGTGAAAGTTTTACTTGAATCAGTACTTCGTCAAGTAGACGGACGTGTAATCACAGAAGAGCATGTTACAAATTTAGCGAAATGGGGAACGAAAGATGTTCAAGATATCGATGTTCCATTTAAACCATCTCGTGTAATTTTACAAGATTTCACTGGTGTTCCAGCTGTTGTTGATTTGGCTTCGCTTCGTAAAGCAATGGCAGACATGGGCGGAGATCCTGACAAAATTAATCCTGAAATTACTGTAGACCTTGTAATTGACCACTCTGTACAGGTTGATAGAGCGGGTACGGCAGACGCGCTTGCATTCAACATGGACTTAGAGTTTAAACGTAATGAAGAACGTTATAAATTTTTAAGCTGGGCACAGAAATCATTTGATAACTACCGTGCGGTTCCACCAGCTACAGGTATTGTACACCAAGTAAACCTTGAATATTTAGCACCAGTTGTTCATGCTGTGAAAAATGCTGAAGGTGACTTAGTTGCATACCCAGATTCATTAGTTGGAACAGACTCACATACAACAATGATTAACGGTATCGGCGTTCTTGGATGGGGCGTTGGTGGTATTGAAGCAGAAGCAGGAATGCTTGGACAGCCTTCATACTTCCCAGTACCTGAAGTAATCGGTGTGAAATTAACTGGTACACTTCCAAGTGGTACTACAGCGACAGACGTTGCATTAAAAGTAACACAAGTATTACGTCAAAAAGGTGTAGTTGGTAAATTTGTTGAGTTCTTCGGTAATGGACTAAAGAGCATGCCTTTAGCTGACCGTGCAACAATTTCAAATATGGCACCAGAATACGGCGCAACTTGTGGATTCTTCCCAATCGATGATATTTCATTAGAATACTTACGTTTAACAGGTAGAGATGAAGAACAAATTCGCGTTGTTGAAGAATACTGTAAAGCGAACGGTTTATTCTATACAGCAGACAGTAAAGATCCAATCTATACTGATCTTGTTGAAATTGATTTAAATACAATTGAATCTAACCTTTCTGGACCGAAACGCCCACAAGATTTAATTCCACTTTCAGATATGAAAGATGCGTTCCATAAAGCTGTTGTAGCACCAGTTGGAACACAAGGACTTGGATTTAATGAGCAAGAGTTCGATAAAGAAGTGAAGGTTACATTAGAAGATAAAGAAGTAACGATGAAAACAGGTGCAATTGCAATCGCAGCAATTACAAGCTGTACAAATACATCAAACCCATACGTATTAATTGGAGCAGGTCTAGTTGCGAAGAAAGCAATTGAAAAAGGACTTGTAGTACCTGAGTATGTAAAAACATCATTAGCACCAGGATCTAAAGTTGTTACAGAGTACTTAGATAAGTCTGGTTTAACAACATATTTAGATCAATTAGGTTTCCAAACAGTTGGTTACGGCTGTACGACTTGTATCGGTAACTCTGGTCCATTAGCGCCAGAATTAGAAGAAGCAATCGCAGCAAACGACTTACTAGTAACATCTGTTTTATCTGGTAACCGTAACTTTGAAGGTCGTATTCATCCACTTGTAAAAGCAAACTACTTAGCATCACCACCACTTGTTGTGGCATATGCACTTGCAGGTACTGTTGATATTGACCTGAAAAATGATGAAATCGGTAAAGATGCAAATGGCAATGCTGTTTACTTCAACGATATTTGGCCATCAGCTAAAGAAATTGAAGATGTAGTTCAAAGCGTTGTTACATCTGAACTGTTCAAGAAAGAATATGCACAAGTATTTAACAGCAATGAGCGTTGGAATGAAATCCAAACTTCAAACGAAGCTTTATATACTTGGGATAATGATTCAACATACATTCAAAACCCACCATTCTTTGAAGGTTTATCTAAAGAACCAGGTGAAGTTGAAACGTTATCAGGCTTACGTGTAGTTGGTAAATTTGGTGACTCTGTAACGACAGACCACATTTCACCAGCAGGTTCAATCGGTAAGCACACACCAGCTGGACGCTACTTATTAGAAAACGGCGTACAACCAGTTGACTTTAACTCTTACGGTTCTCGTCGTGGTAACCATGAAGTTATGATGCGTGGTACATTCGCGAACATCCGTATTAAAAACCAAATTGCACCAGGAACAGAAGGCGGATATACAACATACTGGCCGACTGGTGAAGTAACATCAATCTATGATGCTGCTATGAAATATAAAGAAGATGGCACAGGTCTTCTAGTTGTTGCTGGTAAAGATTATGGTATGGGAAGTTCTCGTGACTGGGCTGCGAAAGGTACTAACTTATTAGGTATTAAAGCAGTAATCGCAGAAAGCTTCGAACGTATTCACCGCAGTAACTTAGTGTTAATGGGTGTATTACCACTTCAATTTAAAGATGGCGAAAGTGCTGAAACGTTAGGTCTTGTTGGTAACGAGTCATTTGAAATTCAAATCGACAAATCAGTTAGACCACGTGATCTTGTAAAAGTAGTTGCAACTGATTTAGATGGCAACGAAAAACAATTTGAAGTAGTAGCTCGTTTCGATAGTGAAGTTGAAATTGATTACTACCGTCACGGTGGTATTCTGCAAATGGTTCTTCGTGAGAAAATTGAAGAATCAAAAGTGTCGAACTAAATAATTGAAATGAACAATAAGGAAGCTAACAATAGTTAGCTTCCTTATTTTATGGAAAGGGATGAAACCATTTGGTTTCATCCCTTTCTTTTTACTATAAAAATGGAGGAAACGTCATGACAGAGTATAAAAGAATATTGTTGCCGTTACGACAAGAGAAAATATTAGTAATAGTAGCTGTATGTAGTGGGATAATTGCTGCCATTTTAAATTTATCACGCCCAATTTTCATGGGATTAATTGTAGACAATCTTATTCAAAGAGAGCTAAAAGGTGCGTATTTATATATAGCTTTATTTGCGGGTAGTCGCTTTTTAATGTGGGCGAACAATCTTTTATTTGATTATATAAGTTCAAAAGCGAGTCAACGTATATTACAAACGAAACGTATAGAATTATTGCGTCACTATTTCTCATTACCGTTTGAAGAGAGTGAGAAGATTAAGCAAGGAGAGTTAGAAACTTTGGTCGTGTCTGATATTCCGAACTGGGTCAGATTATATGGCTCTATATTAATAGAATATATACACGCTATTGCCCAATTTATTGGAGCTTTCATAGCACTACAACATATAGATATACAGTTTATATTGTGGGTAACTCCGTTTTTATTTTTAAGTACAATTGTTCCAATACTGATGGGAGAAAAGGTAAGAGATATTGCAAGCGTTGCTCAAAAAAATCACTCAAGTGTTGTAGAGATGGTGTCACAGTTTGTAAAGGGGATACAAGATTTACGGAGTTTACAAAAAGAAAAATGGGCAATTCGCTTATTTAAAAGAGTAACGGCACAATCGTATAAATCGGAAGTAAAGAAGACGATGATGCAACATTGTATTGGAGTAGTTGGAACGGTGATTGAAACAGGAGCATATATCCTTGTTCTCATTATAGGTGCACAAAAAATAATGAGGGGAGAAATAGAAGTTGGTTCACTCATTGCAGTGTTAGCGACAATTGAGATGCTCTTTTTCCCTGTCCGTTATGTGGGCGATTTATTAATAATGACACAAGTTGCAGTCGCTTCGGCAAATAGAACTTTTTGCTTTTTAAATAAACGAGCAGCAGATAACAATGTAGAAAGAGCGATGGGTATCAGGATAACAAATGTTTCATTTCAGGAGAATGACGAAGAGAAATGCAGAATTCGTAATATTGATTTGCAAATTCGTCCTGGTGAACTCGTTATTATTGTGGGAGAAAGCGGTGCAGGAAAAACAACGCTTTTAAAGTTAATAACGGGCTTGTATAAACCATCTAACGGTAGCATTGCTTATTATGGTAATGAAGCTCGTATGACTACAGTTTGGCAAGAACCACGTTTTTTCCGAACGACGGTAACAGAGAATATGTATTTCGGGGAAGAGTGTTTAGAAAATCAGTTAGAAAAAAATAGTGAACTTATAAATGTAACGCCGATTATTAGAGGGTTACCTGAAGGGAGTCAAACTGTGCTACATAAAAGCGGTGAAGAGTTTTCAGGAGGCGAAAGAAAACGTCTTGCATTATTACGAGCAATTGGTTCAAATCCGAATCTTATTATTTTAGATGAACCGACTGCGGGGTTAGATCCGAGTAATCAAGAAACTGTTTGGAATATGATTGAAGGACTGGGAATAGATGTAACGAGAATTGTGGCAACACATGATGTAGAGAAAGTGATACTAGCGGATCGTGTTGTCATAATGAGAGAAGGAAGTATTGTTGCATGTGGAAGTCCTGAAAAATTAATAAATAGTCATTCATTTTGAAAGAGATGTGAATAAAGATAAGAGCAGTGCCCTTATCTTTATTCAACATCATTTATTTGATATTGGATAGATTCTGAATGATTTAGATCTACGTTAAAAGTAGCAGTCATAAGGAAAGTTGCAATTCCAAGGATTAAGAAAAGGACGAATGAGACTAGAGAGATGTAAAGACAAATACGCCCTACTTTCTTTTTTTCAAGATCGTTACTAAAGAGTGAAATGATCCATGTAATAATACCGATTGGGTATAAAAGAAAACTAAGAATATATAATGTTATTTTTTCGAATGAATTCATAAAAAATCCCCCTTTTGTTGAAGTTTATATAACTACGAAAGTAAAAAGGTGAATGGGCCCATAAGAAGATAAACAACACTTCATCTGTTTTTCTAATTATATGATAAAAAGGAAAAGATTACACTTCAAATGAGAATATTCTAATTATTTCGACTCTGAATATTTCCAAGCTTGTCCGTATAAGCTAAAATAAGGTATATAGTATTTTGATGAATGTGTTAAAAGAAGATAATACGTTAGGGTGATATAAAATGTGGCGGAAGCTTACGATTATTGTAGTGTTACTTTGTTTAGCGGGATATGCAGCTTATGAACAGTTTGGTAATAAAGAGCAGGCGGTAAAAGTGAAGCAAGAAAAAAGTGAAGCTGCGATGAAAGAGATTATCGCAAGGAATGGTATTGAGATAGGGAAGAGCGCACCAGACTTTGAATTAACTAAGTTAGATGGGACAAATGTAAAGTTATCGGATTTAAAAGGAAAGAAAGTAATTTTAAACTTTTGGGCTACGTGGTGTGGACCATGTCAGCAAGAAATGCCTGATATGGAGGCTTTCTATAAAGAACATAAAGAAAACGTAGAAATTTTAGCAATCAATTATACGCCTTCAGAAAAAGGTGGGGGGGAAGAAAAGGTAAGCAATTTTATTAAAGAAAAAGGAATTACTTTTCCTGTTTTATTGGACAAGAACATTGATGTGACAACAGCGTATAAAGTAATTACGATTCCAACTTCGTATTTTATAGATACAAAAGGTGTCATTCAAGATAAGTTTATTGGGCCGATGACGCAAAAAGAGATGGAGAAAAGGGTTGCTAAATTAAAATAATGGTAAAAAGGTAGAGGTGGAGAGTTCCCATTTCTGCCTTTTCTTTTTCAAGTAGTAATAACTTCATGATATGATGTAAGAAATATAAACGTTTAGAGATAAAGGAGTGTATGGAGTGGGGAATGTATCCTTACCGTTAGATTATGTTGTAATTGATTTTGAAACAACAGGATTTAACCCTTATAATGATAAAATTATTCAAGTTGCAGCGGTGAAATATCGTAATCATGAACTGGTAGATCAATTTGTTTCATACGTGAATCCAGAGCGGCCAATTCCGGACCGAATAACGAGTTTAACAGGTATTACCAATTATCGTGTTTCAGATGCACCGACGATTGAAGAAGTGTTACCTTTATTTTTAGCATTTTTACATACAAATGTTATTGTGGCTCATAATGCTTCTTTTGATATGCGCTTTTTGAAAAGTAATGTAAATATGCTTGGGTTGCCTGAACCTAAAAATAAAGTAATTGATACTGTATTTTTAGCGAAGAAATACATGAAGCATGCGCCTAATCATAAACTTGAAACGTTAAAACGAATGCTTGGAATTCGTTTAAGCTCTCATAATGCATTTGACGATTGCATTACGTGTGCTGCTGTTTATCAAAAGTGTGCAGCTATTGAAGAAGAAGGGAAACGAAAAGTAAATAAGGCTATGCTTGATGAAACTGCGGTATATGAAGCGGTGAAAGAAATACTTGCATGTAATAAACGTAATGTAGAATGGCTACGTTGTATGAACGTAGGAAGTTATTTAGATATAAAAGCTTTTTATCCAGTTATGAGATTAAAGGTAAAAGGGCGAAAGAAATATGTATTAACAGAGATATTAGAAGAAGATGTGAAAGAAATATGTACAAGTTTAAAATGTGAACCGGCGTTAAAAAGTGAAGTTGGTAATACGAGAATTATGCTTAATAGCTTAGAGGATGTTATGAAATTAGAAAGTTATATTTTAGAGCAGTATGATTTTGTATTACAGGCGCTTCATGATTATAAAGAAAATGAAATGAATGCAGATGAAAAGTTGAAAGAGTATTTAAATATTATGGTATAAAAAACTCCGTGTGCAATATATTGTACACGGAGTTTTTTTAGGAGTACTAAAACATAAAATTTTCTTGCAAATCTGATTAAAGAGTTTTTTGTTTGCTCATACTATGTAATAAGAAAGCGAAGGAGAGAGGGTGAACAACATGAGAAGAAGTCGCCGTAAATCGTTTGAAGAACTTGTAAATGAAAATAAACAACAATTATTAAGCGATCGTGATGCAATTGATCGCATTGAAGAGCGCATTGAAAAACGTTATGAAATGAAACTTTTTAAGCAAGCTGAATAATTCTTAACACTAGTACGATACTAGTGTTAAGGAGGCGATAGTAATGGGTAATCCGAAAAAAAATTCAAAAGACTTTGCACCAAATCATATTGGAACACAATCGAAAAAAGCTGGTGGAAATAAAGGAAAGCAAATGCAAGATCAAACAGGTAAACAACCGATTGTTGATAATGGTTAAAGAAAAGGAGAATATTACATTCTCCTTTTTTATGTATAAATTTGAGGAAAGATAGGTAATTTAAGATGGTGTGTATATACAATATTAGGAGGGAAGTACATGCCAAATCCAGATAATCGAAGTGACAACGCTGAAAAGTTACAAGAAATGGTGCAAAATACAGTTGATAACTTTAATGAAGCAAAAGAAACAGCGGAACTTTCTAATGAAAAAGATCGTGCTGCTATTGAAGCAAAAAATCAAAGACGTTTAGAAAGTATTGACTCATTAAAAAGTGAAATCAAAGATGAATCTTAACAAAATGTACAAAAAGGGCTGACTTTTGTCAGCCCTTTTTCGTAATCGTAAAATTTTCAACGAGTAAACGCCAATTTTGTGGGAATGGTAAACCGATTTTCCAGTAACTAATACCACCTATACCTTGTTCTTTCATTAAATTGAATTTACTTTGAACAGACCGTGAATCTTCAAACCAAACTTCGTGTTGCACGCCGTTTTCATCAAAATAATTAAAATGAGGAGCTTGGGCTGTGAAATCATAACGAATAGGGACATTATATTTACGAGCTAGTGCAACAGCTGCGACAGAGCTAATTGCTTTTGCGGGTGGATTTCCTTGTTTAAATGGAAGCTTCCAATCAAACCCGTATAAATTTTGCCCCATCATAATTTTTTGTGGAGGCATTTGAGATTTTGCATATTGAAGTACTTCTTTCACTGGACCGATAGGAGAAATCGCCATCGGTGGACCGCCTTGCCATCCCCAGTCATATGTCATAATGACGACGAAATCAACAATTTGCCCTTGCGCTTTATAATCGTGAGCTTCGAAAAATTTTCCCTTTTGATTTGAACTTGTTTTCGGTACGAGAGTTGTGCTCAATGTGTACCCGCTAGGTAAGCGTGTTTTTACATTTCGTAAAAAGCGATTATACGCCTCGCGGTCTTCAGGTGCTACACTCTCGAAATCGAAATGAATGTCTCGCATGCCATATTTTTGAGCTGTTTGCAAAATGTTAGTAATAAATTTGTTTTGAATCGTTGCGTCGCGTAAAATAACTGATGTTAGATCGGCACTGAAATTACCATTTTCAATATTTGTAATAACGAGCATAGGGATTGTTTTACCTTGCGTTGCAATATTAGCAATTTTAGCTGTTTCAGTAGGTTCTTTTAATGTGCCATCTCTTTTTGCCTCAAAACTAAAATAGGCTAAGTATGTTAAAAATGGATTGATGGCGCGTGTCGCATTAACTAAACTCTCTTTAATCGGTATAGTTGAAGGTTGTAAATAAGCGATGGATTCTACAGCTCGTTTTGTGCCTTTTGGTACATATAATTGTTGTCCGACATGGAGAATAGATTTTAAAGATAAATTATTAACTTTAGCTAAACTAGCGAGGGGGACATTATATGTTTGAGAAATTCGATATAGGCTGTCACCAGGCTGTACATAATAATTATTCCCTTTCGTATTAACGATAAGTGCCTGACCAACAACGAGCGTTTCAGCTGGATTTAATCCATTGTCTTTTACTATTTCGTCAGGTGTTGATCCATATTTTGATGCCAAGCTATATACGCTATCACCACTACGAACCGTTACAATTTGAATCATATGCTGGCTCCTTTCGGGAAAAGATTCACTATTTTTATTTTATTTTTGATGTCACTGTATTATGATTAAATGTATGCAAGGTAGCAGAAGTGAAAGAAGGCGAATACATATGTTTGTAGCAGAACATGAAGTTGAAATCCGTTATGCGGAAACAGATCAAATGGGTGTTGTTTACCATTCAAACTACTTAGTGTGGCTTGAGTTAGGTCGCACGAAACTTATACAAGATTTAGGTTTTTCATATGTTGAAATGGAGAAAGAAGGAATTATTTCTCCTGTGTTAGATTTACAAATTTCATACCGTAAAGCGATGCGTTACGGAGAAAAAGCAATCGTAAAAACATGGGTAGATACTGTGAGCCCACTTCGCGTTGTATATGGTTATGAAATATATAATGGTGATGGTGAACTGTGTATTACTGCAAGCACAACGAATATTTGTGCGAAAAAAGAAGGGTTCCGCCCTGTATCATTTAAAAAGTTATATCCTGAGTGGTATGCGAAATATGAGGAAATTAAGAAAAAATAAAAAAGCGTGGCAGAAGCCACGTTTTTTTATTTTTCATAATTAAATTGTGGGAAGTCGTCACCTTCGTTAAGTGTAACAGATAAATTATGTCCATCGAAGAACCATTCATCATCGCCTTCAATAAAGAAATTAATACCTTCTTCTTGAATTTGAACAGCAGGATGTGCAGGATCATCTTTACGAATACCTAAAGAAAGTCCTTTTTGCACAGTACTGCAACCACCGTATTGTACGAAAAAGCGTAGTGTTTCATTTGATTGTAAGTTTAATTCAGTTTTATACCATTGTGCTGCTTCTTTTGTTACGGAAAGATTCATGTATAGTTCCTCCAAATTATGTTGCTTTTTCTTTAGTATAAAAAATAACGCAAAAAGACGCTATTAATATGCTTCACGTTTTCTTTTTGCGTTATGTGGGTTACGATCTTATTTTTGCTTTTTTGAAAAGTTTGCTTTTGGTTCAGTTTTATTTATAATTCGTCCGATATTTGCACGGTGTTTATAAATAACCATACCTGCTAATAAACACATCGCAATAATGAAGATTTTATCCCCGCTAACAATGGATGCAATAACAGCAACAACTGCTGTTACCATAGAAGAAAGTGATACGTATCTTGTTGTAAATAAAAGGGTGAAAAATACAACAGCCAATATTGCAAAAACAACTGGTGAATAGCATAATAGCACCCCAGCAGAAGTTGCAACTGCTTTACCACCGCGGAATTTCGCGAAGATTGGATAGACATGTCCAAGAACAGCCGCTAACCCGAACCATAGTGGATGAATATCTAACCCGAAAATCATTGGTAGACTTGTTGCTAATGTCCCTTTTAAAATGTCAGCAATTGTAACGGTAAAACCTGCTTTTTTCCCTAATGTGCGGAATGTGTTTGTTCCGCCTAGATTACCGCTCCCGTGCTCACGAATATCGATTCCGTAGCCGATTTTTCCAACAACTAGTGCAAATGGAATCGAGCCAAGTAAGTAGGCAACGATAAATAAAAGATATGTAGTAACCATAAGTTCAGTCTCCTTTATTCAAATGTGTTGATAAAGGGTAAAAAGAGTTTTTCCCGTATATTGTACCATACATTTGTAAAGAGCACATTTCTTTTTTGTAAATGAAAAATTCATTATTTCGTGAAAAAAATTTCACAGTAATGTTACATTTCTCACAGAAACAGTAAGACTATATGTAGTAACATTTTAATCAAAAGATAACAACATATTGGTGGAGGGTTATAAATGTTACAAAATAATACACGTGGAGAAGAAGAATTAATGAAAGTGTTTGAGACAATAGTCCACGGCAATGAACAAGATTTGATGCAAGAAAATGCAAATGTAGACGGCCGCTCTCCAATGGGCGTAATGGGAACATTCGCATCTGAGAGTGCAAAATATTATGCTGTTGAGAATTTATTGTCAGATCAAGTGAAAAAAGCCATAAATGAAAATATATTATATCCACATGATTTAGATTTTTATGCAACAGGAACGACGACTTGTTCACAAATTCCGTTAGCGCAAATGCTTGCTAATGGTTTTCATACTGGACATGGACATATGAGACAACCGCAAGACATTAAAAGTGCATTGGCTCTTTCGTCTATTATTTTTCAAGCGAATCAAAATATGCAGCATGGTGGTCAATCGTTTGCACTCTTTGATATTGATTTAGCACCTTATGTACGAAAAACAATTGAGAGACATAAAAAACGATTACAATCATATCCGCTTACGAAAGAACAAATAGAAGAATTTGCATGGGAAGAAACGGAAAATGATACGTATCAAGCGTGTGAGGCTTTCGTTCATAATTCGAATAGTATGCATAGTAGGGGCGGAGGACAAGTACCGTTTATTTCTATTAATTATGGAACAGATACATCAAAAGAAGGAAGAATGTTAATTAAACAACTTTTAAAAGCGACACAAGCTGGACTTGGTAAAGGGGAGACACCGATTTTTCCGATTCAAATTTTCAAGATGAAAAAAGGTGTGAATTTTGAAGAAAGTGATCCGAACTACGATTTATTTGAATTAGCATTAGAGACAACGGCTGAACGATTGTTCCCTAACTTTTCATTTTTAGATGCTCCGTTTAATGCAGTACATTATGATGGAAGACCAGAAAGTGAAGTATGTTACATGGGATGTCGTACCCGTGTTATGTCTAATATACATGGAGAAGAAACAGCGATTGGTAGAGGGAATTTATCATTTACGTCTATTAATTTAGTGAAATTAGCGTTAATTAGTGGTTCAAAAGAAGCGTTTTTTGAAGCGCTAAACTATTATTTAGATTTAGGAATTAAGCAGTTATTAGAAAGATTTGCGTATCAATGTACGAAGCGAGCAAGAGATTTTCAGTTTTTATATTCACAAGGTGTATGGCGTGGTGGAGAAACGTTGCAGCCTGAAGACTCCGTAGCCTCGATTTTAAAACAAGGGACGTTAAGTATTGGTTTTATCGGTCTTGCGGAATGTTTAGTAGCTTTAACAGGAAAGCATCATGGGGAAGATGAAGAATCATGGAAACTTGGGTATGAAATTATTTCCTTTATGAGAGATAGAATGGATAAAGCGACAGAAGAACATCAACTGAATTTCTCAGTAATTGCAACTCCAGCAGAAGGATTATCAGGGAAGTTTGTGAAAAAAGATAGAAAAGAATTTGGCGTGATTAGCGGTATAACGAACCATAATTACTATACGAATTCATTCCATATTCCAGTTTATTATAACATTCAAGCGATAAATAAAATCCGTTTAGAAGGCCCGTTTCATGCTCTATGTAACGGGGGACATATTACTTATATTGAACTAGACGGAGCAGCAATGCATAACAAAAAGGCATTAAAACAAATTGTACAAGCCATGGCAGAACATGGCGTTGGATACGGTTCAATTAATCATCCTGTTGACCGTTGTAAGTGCTGTAGTTATCACGGGGTTATTGGGAATGAATGTCCAAGTTGCGGGAATGAAGATGAGGCTAATATAGAAAGAATTCGCCGTATAACAGGCTATCTTGTAGGAGATATGTCAAAGTGGAATAGTGCGAAACGTAGTGAAGAGATAGATCGGGTGAAACATAAATGAAAGTGATGAATATTATTCATGATAGTGTAGTAGATGGAGAAGGATTGCGGACAGTCGTGTTTTTTGCGGGCTGTCCGCATCGTTGCGTTGGTTGCCACAATCCGAAATCGTGGAATATTTGCAACGGAACGGAAATGACAGTAGAAGAAATTGTGAAAGAGATTGCAAGTAATCCATTAACTGATGTAACATTTTCAGGTGGAGATCCATTTTTTCAAGCTGCTGAAGTGAAAATGGTAGCAAAAATCGTGAAAGATTTGAAAAAAAACCTATGGATGTATACAGGTTATACGTTAGAAGAGATACAGAGTTCTCAAAATAATGATATGATAGAGTTGTTACATTATGGGGATGTTTTAGTCGATGGAAGGTTTGAAATTGAGGAAAAAGATTTAACACTTCCATTTCGCGGAAGCTCCAATCAACGTATTATTCGATTGAAAGAGTAAAAAGGCGGGATAGATTATATGAATAAAACAGTATTGCTTGTTGAAGATGAAAGAAGATTACGTGAAATTGTTAGTGATTATTTTCGTAATGAAGGCTTTGAAGTAATCGAAGCAGAAGATGGAAAAAAAGCGTTAGAGTTATTTGCAGAGCATGAAATTGATTTAATTATGTTAGATATTATGTTACCGGAAATAGATGGATGGTCTGTTTGTAGAAGAATTAGAAAAGAATCAGCAGTACCAATTATTATGTTGACAGCACGTTCGGATGAGGATGATACATTGCTAGGTTTCGAATTAGGTGCAGACGAGTATGTAACGAAACCATTTAGCCCGAAAGTATTAGTAGCTCGCGCAAAGACGTTATTGAAACGTGCGGATGGTGCGGTAGGAGTAGCGGAAGAAAATGCTATGTCTTTAGCTGGAATAGAAGTGAATCGTCTATCTAGAACTGTTTTAGTAGATGGAGAAGAAATTATATTGACACATAAAGAATTTGAACTTCTTGTGTATTTAATGGAGAACAAAGGAATTGTGTTATCACGTCAACATTTATTAGACCAGTTATGGGGATATGACTATTACGGTGATGACCGAACGGTTGATACCCATATTAAAAAACTTCGAAATAAGCTAGGAGATAAAGCGAAGCATATCGGTACTGTTATTCGAGTTGGTTATAAATTTGAAGAATAATCTAGAACGATTTGTGTAATTTAGCCTAGGGAAATGGTAATTTTATACTCTCTTTTGAAGGTAAAATGTACAAAAAATACTTTTTTTGTCTACAATGTTAGATAAGTGTATTTTTTTAATTGGATTTCACGATGAGTTCACAAGAAGGACACAAAACGTGACTATACTGAAAATACGAATTCACCAGAGAGGGGAAATAAAACATGGGATATTACGACGGACCAAATTTAAATGAAGAGCATAGTGAAACGAGAGAAGTGAGAAAATCAGGTAGTAAAAAAGGCTATTTCTTCACAGGTTTAGTGGGAGCTGTAGTCGGAGCGGTTTCGATTAGTTTTGCAGCACCATATATGCCATGGGCTCAAAATAATGGAGCGCCAGTATCATCATTTAGTTCGGATTCAAAAGTAGAAGGTACTGTAGTTCCTGTTGTAAATAAAGCGAAAAATGAAACTGATTTACCTGGTATGATTGAAGGGGCGAAAGATGTTGTTGTAGGTGTTATTAATATGCAACAAAGTGTTGATCCATTTGCAATGCAACCGACAGGTCAAGAACAACAAGCCGGTTCAGGATCAGGTGTTATTTATAAAAAAGCAGGAAATAAAGCATATATTGTAACAAACAACCACGTAGTAGATGGAGCAAATAAACTTGCTGTGAAGCTGAGCGACGGAAAGCAAGTTGATGCGAAATTAGTTGGTAAGGACCCTTGGTTAGACTTAGCGGTTGTTGAAATTGATGGATCTAATGTAAATAAAGTTGCCACTTTAGGTGATTCAAGTAAACTTCGTGCGGGTGAAAAAGCCATTGCAATCGGTAATCCACTTGGATTTGATGGAAGTGTAACGGAAGGTATAATCAGTAGTAAAGAACGCGAAATTCCGGTTGATATTGATGGGGATAAACGACCAGATTGGCAAGCACAAGTTATTCAAACGGATGCAGCGATTAATCCAGGTAATAGTGGTGGTGCATTATTTAACCAAAATGGTGAAATAATTGGGATTAATTCAAGTAAAATTGCACAACAAGAAGTTGAAGGAATTGGATTTGCTATTCCAATTAACATCGCAAAACCAGTTATTGAATCTCTTGAAAAAGATGGAGTAGTAAAACGTCCAGCTCTTGGAGTAGGTGTTGTTTCACTAGAAGATGTGCAAGCTTATGCAGTCAATCAATTGAAAGTACCGAAAGAAGTAACAAACGGCGTTGTATTAGGTAAAATTTACCCAATATCACCAGCTGAAAAAGCTGGTTTAGAGCAATATGATATTGTAGTAGCATTAGATAATCAAAAAGTAGAGAATGCTCTTCAATTCCGTAAATATTTATATGAAAAGAAAAAAGTAGGCGAGAAAGTAGAAGTTACATTCTACCGTAACGGTCAAAAAATGACGAAATCGGCTACTTTAGCAGATAATTCAGCTACAAAGAATCAATAATCGAAATAAAAGAAAGTCTCTTTCATATTGAAAGAGACTTTCTTTATCGGCTATACTAAAGGAATAGGAGGGATTAATTATGACAATTGAAAACCCAACTCGTACGGAAATTGGTGAAGTGTTAAAGAAAAGCAAAACAATTGCGGTTGTTGGATTATCAGATAAGCCAGAACGTACATCGTATATGGTTTCAAAAGCAATGCAAGATGCTGGATACCGCATTATTCCAGTTAATCCAACAGTAGATGAGGTGCTCGGAGAAAAGGCAGTTTCTTCACTAAAGGATATTAAGGAACACGTTGACATTGTAAATGTATTTCGTCGCTCAGAGTTTTTAATGGATGTTGCAAAAGAATTTGTAGAGATTGATGCAGATGTTTTTTGGGCACAATTAGGAGTACAAGATGAGGATACATATAAACTTTTAAAAGAAAAAGACTATACTGTAATAATGGATCGTTGTATTAAAGTAGAACATGCGATGACAAAATAGTATAGATTTAAAGGTAGAAAGATTGATTCAGCCCTCATTATAGATAAGTAGGGCCGATGAACGAGGTGTTCATCATGAGATTTTTTAAAGGCTGTTTTTGGGGATTGTTATTTGTAATCCCATTTTGGATCTTGATCATTTGGATCATAATAAAGGTTTGGAATGTGTAATCTTGGAATACATATCCATTTCTCGTTGACAAACGATTATTTTTCTGAAATAGTAGCCTAGAGGAATCCTTGTGAGAAAACAAGGATTTTTCTATTGAAGATGGTATATAAAAGAGATAAGATAACTTGCCAAAACTATAGTCGAGGCGTTATTCTATAATAGAAACATATGTTCTGATTTTGAATTAGGAAAGGGGCAAGGAGTTTGGCGAAGCATCAGTTCCAATATAATGAAGATGCGATTCAAGTGTTAGAAGGACTTGAAGCCGTTCGAAAACGCCCGGGTATGTATATCGGGAGTACGGATAGCCGTGGATTGCATCATTTAGTATATGAAATAGTAGATAACTCCGTTGACGAAGCGTTAGCGGGATTTGGCGACGAAATTTCAGTCGTAATACATAAAGATAATAGTATTAGCGTTATAGATAAAGGGCGAGGAATGCCTACGGGAATGCATAAACTTGGGAAACCTACACCTGAAGTTATTTTAACTGTACTTCATGCAGGTGGTAAGTTTGGTCAAGGTGGTTACAAAACGAGTGGTGGTTTGCACGGTGTTGGGGCATCGGTTGTAAATGCCTTATCAGAATGGTTAGTCGTAACGATTAAGCGTGACGGAAATATTTACGAACAACGCTTTGAAAATGGCGGTGTTCCTGTAACGACGCTTGAGAAAATCGGGAAGACGAAAGAGTCTGGTACTACGATGCATTTCAAACCAGATACAACGATTTTCAGCACGACAAATTACAATTATGAAACATTATGTGAGAGATTACGTGAATCTGCATTCTTATTAAAAGGAATGAAAATCTCGATAAAAGACGAACGTAATGATTTAGAAGATATATTTCATTATGAAACAGGAATCGAAGCTTTCGTTTCATATTTAAACGAAGAAAAAGATTCAATTCACCCGGTTGTATATTTCACTGGTGAACAAAACGGGATTGAAGCAGAACTAGCATTCCAGTTTAATGATGGTTACTCAGAAAATATTCTTTCGTTTGTAAATAACGTACGTACAAAAGATGGTGGAACACACGAAGCTGGATTTAAAACAGCGATGACGCGTGTGTTTAACGAGTATGCTCGTAAAGTAGCACTATTAAAAGAAAAAGATAAAAACTTAGAAGGTACAGATATTCGTGAAGGTGTAGCGGCTATCGTTTCGGTACGTGTACCAGAAGAAGTGCTTCAGTTTGAAGGGCAAACGAAGGGGAAACTAGGTACAAGTGAAGCGCGTTCTTCAATTGATGCCATTGTATCTGAGCATTTAGCATACTTTTTAGAAGAAAACCCTGATGTAGCTACACTTCTTGTGAGAAAAGCAATTAAAGCAGCACAAGCCCGTGAAGCAGCCCGTAAAGCAAGAGAAGAAGCGCGTAGTGGTAAGAAAAAGAAAAAATCAGAAGGTACGTTAAGCGGGAAATTAACACCTGCACAATCACGTAACCCGCAAAAAAATGAACTGTACCTAGTAGAGGGTGACTCTGCCGGTGGTTCTGCGAAACAAGGACGAGACCGACGTTTCCAGGCCGTATTACCGTTACGTGGTAAAGTAATTAATACAGAAAAAGCAAAGCTTGCTGATATCTTTAAAAATGAAGAGATTAATACAATCATTTATGCGATTGGCGGCGGTGTAGGAAATGAATTTGATGTTGAAGATATTAACTACGATAAAGTTGTAATTATGACCGATGCCGATACGGATGGGGCTCATATTCAAGTATTGTTATTAACGTTCTTCTACAGATATATGAAGCCACTTATCGAAGCTGGTAAAGTATTTATCGCACTTCCTCCTTTATACAAAGTAAGTAAAGGAAAAGGTAAGAGTGAGGTAATTGAATACGCTTGGTCAGATGAGGAATTAGACGGTGTAACGAAAAAAGTTGGAAAAGGCTATATGTTACAACGTTATAAAGGACTTGGTGAAATGAATGCGGATCAATTATGGGAAACAACAATGAATCCTGAAACGCGTACATTAATTCGCGTGAAAATTGATGATGCAGCAAGAGCAGAGCGTCGCGTTACAACATTAATGGGCGATAAAGTAGAACCGCGCCGTAAATGGATTGAACGTAATGTACAGTTTGGTATGCAAGAAGAAGGAAATATTTTAGAAAATGAAATGATTATGGAGACGGAGGTGGAATAACATGCAAGCAGAGAAGTTTCATGACCTCCCGCTTGAAGACGTGTTAGGTGATCGCTTTGCACGTTATAGTAAATATATTATTCAAGATCGTGCACTTCCAGATGCACGTGATGGCTTAAAGCCAGTACAAAGACGTATTTTATATTCTATGTATGTAGAAGGTAATGTACATGATAAAGCGTTTCGTAAATCAGCTAAAACAGTAGGTAATGTTATCGGTAATTATCATCCACATGGAGATTCCTCTGTATATGAAGCAATGGTACGCTTAAGCCAAACTTGGAAAGTACGTAATGTTTTAGTTGAAATGCATGGTAATAACGGTAGTGTTGATGGGGACCCAGCGGCAGCGATGCGTTATACGGAAGCTCGTTTATCACCAATCGCATCTGAATTATTACGTGATCTTGATAAAGAAACAGTTGAATTCGTGTCAAACTTTGATGATACGAGTGAAGAACCAGTTGTATTACCAGCAGCGTTCCCGAATTTATTAGTGAACGGATCTACAGGGATTTCCGCTGGTTATGCAACAGAAATTCCTCCGCATCATCTTGGAGAAGTTATTGATGCTACAATGATGCGTATCGATAAGCCAAATAGTACTGTTGACGATTTATTAACAGTTATGAAAGGACCAGATTTCCCAACAGGCGGTATTATTCAGGGGATTGATGGTATTAAAAAGGCGTATGAAACAGGTAAAGGTAAAATTATTATTCGCGGAAAAGCAGAAGTTGAAACAGTGCGCGGTGGGAAACAACAAATTGTAATCACTGAAATTCCTTACGAAGTGAATAAGGCAAACCTTGTAAAGAAAATGGATGAATTACGTCTAGATAAAAAGTTAGATGGTATTGCTGAAGTGCGTGATGAGACAGATCGTACTGGTTTACGAATTGTTGTTGAATTAAAGAAAGAAGCAAACTCCGAAGGTATTTTAAATTATTTATATAAAAATACAGATTTGCAAATTCCATATAACTTTAATATGGTAGCGATCAATAATCGTCGTCCAACACTTATGACATTACCGAAAATTTTAGATGCTTATATTGGACATCAAAAAGAGGTTATTACGAGACGTTCGCAATATGAATTAAGAAAAGCAGAAAATCGTCAACATATTGTAGAAGGTTTAAAGAAAGCATTATCGATTTTAGACCAAGTAATTGAGACAATTCGAGCTTCAAAAGATAAACGTAACGCGAAAGATAATTTAAGTGCAAAATTTGGCTTTACAGAAGCACAGGCAGAAGCAATTGTTTCCTTGCAATTATATCGCTTAACGAATACAGACATTACGGCGTTACAAGAAGAAGCAGATGAGCTTAATAAGAAAATTATTGAGCTACAGGCAATTTTACAAAGTGAAAAAAGATTACTTCAAGTAATTAAAACAGATTTAAAGAGAGTTAAGAAAACATATAGTGATGATCGACGCGCGATTATTGAAGATCAAATCGAGGAAATTAAAATCGATGTAGAAGTGATGATCCCACAAGAAGATGTCATCGTTACTGTAACGAAAGAAGGATATGTGAAACGTACTGGATGGCGCTCACATAATGCCTCAAACGGCAAAGACTTCGGTATGAAAGAGGGTGACATCTTACTTGAACGATTCGATACGAATACGACAGAGACAGTCCTCTTATTTACGAATAAAGGAAACTATATATATCTGCCAGTATACGAAATGCCAGATATTCGTTGGAAAGATTTAGGTCAGCACGTTGCTAATATCGTTTCACTCGACCGGGATGAAACAATCATTTGGGCAACGGTTGTACCGAACTTTGAGGAAGAAAAACGATTTATCGTATTTGTAACACGAAATGGTATGATAAAGAAAACAGAATTAAATCAATATAAAGTTCAGCGTTATTCAAGGGCATTCGTTGCTGTAAACTTGAAAAAAGATGATGAAGTTGTCGATATATTTGCGACAGATGGAACGAGTGATATTGTTCTTGCTACACACGGTGCATATGCACTTATTTTCCATGAAGATGAAGTAAGTCCAGTCGGTGTAAGAGCTGCTGGTGTTAAAGCAATTAATTTAAAAGAAGATGACTATGTCGCTTCTGGTAAACCGTTAAATGGTGACAAAGATCAACTTATTCTCGTAACACAGCGCGGTGCTGTAAAACGTCTAAAAGCATCAGAAATTGAAAAGTCAACGAGGGCGAAACGCGGTCTTGTTATTTTCAAAGAATTAAAACGTAATCCGTACCGCATTGTCGGTATTGAAATTGTTCGGGACGATGAATTAGTTTACATGAAGACAGAGAAAAACATTGTAGAAGAGATTGATCCGAAAGCGTATCGAAATAAAGACCGGTATAGTAATGGTAGCCTTGTGCTAGATGTTAATGATACTGGTGAAGTAGTAGAAACGTGGACGAAGAAAAGACCAGAATAAAGAGGGCATCTTGCTATGAATAGTAGCAAGATGCTTTTTTCTAGGCAATTTATTATGTAAATAATAATAATCTTGTTATAATAACTGAATGAAATCGTTCTCATAAAGTGAAACTTTAATCAATGGGGAGTTTCTTCATCCTCACTGATTATTAGTTGAACCAATCGGGCTTTAACAAGCAGTTGATTCCTCACCTAATGCCTTAGCTTTCACTGAATTTTGAGTTAGGAATCTTACTGCCCGTTAAAGCGGGACAAATGGAGGGGCAACATGAAAAAAATAGGTGTAGGGATTGTAGGATATGGTTTTTCTAGTACGACATTTCATATCCCACTATTACAAACAATAGAAGAATATGATATTCGTGCTGTATTATCCTCAAAAGAAGAGGTAGTAAAAGAAACATTACCAAACGCTAATGTTGTTAGTACAATTGATGAATTGGTGAAGCGAGCTGATGTTGACTTAGTTGTTATTACATCACCTAATACAACTCATTTTCCATATGTAAAAGAAGCAATTTTAAAAGGTAAGCATGTTGTTGTAGAAAAACCATTTGTTGTCTCAATTGAAGAAGGAGAAGAGCTTATTTCATTAGCAGAGCAGCATAATGTAATGTTAAGCGTATATCATAATCGTCGTTTTGATAATGATTTCTTAACAATTAAGAAATTGTTAGGAGAAAACAGAGTAGGGAATGTATACGCATATGAATCGAATTTTGATCGTTTCCGTCCACATGTACGTGATCGATGGAGAGAAAAAAATCTACCAGGATCCGGTATATTATACGATTTAGGATCGCATTTAATTGACCAAGCGTTATCAATATTCGGGAAACCAGATGCGATAAGTGCGGATGTAATAAAACAACGACCAGGTGCAGAGGTGGATGATTATTTCCACATAGTACTTCATTACGGAGTTAAACGTGTCATTTTACGTAGTAGCAGTTATGTGAAAAAAGCTGGACCGCATTTTATAGTGCATGGAGAGAAAGGTTCTATCGTGAAGTACGGTATGGATTCGCAGGAAGAGCAATTAAAAAATGGAATGAAGCCAGGTGATAACGGTTATGGAGTAGACGATGAAGAGAATTTTGCTACTTTAGAAACAGAAGAAAGCTTAGAGCGTATTCCAACAGAAGTCGGTTGTTATGACAATTATTATAAAGGTGTACGAGATAGTATATTAAATGGTGAGGAACTACCTGTAACAGCAAAAGAAGGTTTAGATGTTATTAAACTGATTCAATTAGCGATTGAAAGTAGTGAAAAGGGTAGAGTCATTTCTATAAAATAAAAAAGACACGAAATTCGTGTCTTTTTATTTTTGTGGAACAGAAAGACCATAGAAGAACATCGTAACGATATCTTTTATATGTTTTTCCCGATCTCCTTCAAGAAGTTGTGCTCCAAATTCATCACCTAATTTTGTAAACATTTGAATGTAAAGTAACATCATTTCTTTAGTAAGGTGTGGATTAATTTCGTTTTTGCGCTGAGCTCGTTCTAATATTTCTAAATACCAGGGTAGGATTTTTTCATTTTGATAACTATAAATAAACTTACGGAGTTCTTCGTCTCTTTGCATCATTTGTAGTAACATATCAGGTTGAAATAATCCGCCAGTATTCATTTTTCTTACAATCATTTTTTGCATCATATCATGAAAAGGTAATTTTTCTTCTGCAAGCTCTTTATAATATTGAAATTCAGATATGATAAATTCTTGTATAAGCTCCCTAAATAACGCATCTTTACTTCCGAAATGATTATAAATTGTAACTTGAGAAACGTTTGCTTCTTTTGCGATATGTTCTATTTTCACTTCATTAAATCCACGTTCTGAAAATAATACGAATGCTGCTTCTTTAATGGCACGCTTTTTCTTTTCTTTTACTCTTTCAAAGCCGTTCAATGCAATCACCTCACTTAAAATATACAAGAAAAAATAATGGAAAACAATAATTTTGAAATATGGACTAATAAATATTTCAAAAAGTTGTTGCGAATATGGAAGATGAGGAGTACAATAATTTTGAAATATCACACATTAAATATTTCAAAAAATGAGGTGGAATTATGATTTCAGTTCAAGATGTCACAAAACAGTTTTCGAACGGAAAAGGTTTGTTTCATATTACATTTGATGTAAAAGAGGGAGAAGTATTTGGTTATTTAGGACCGAATGGTGCCGGGAAATCAACGACGATTCGTAATTTAATGGGATTTATAAAACCGACAACTGGTAAAGCGACAATTTTTGGATTAGATTGTTGGAATGAAGCGGCGAAAATTCAAAGGGAAGTTGGTTACTTACCGGGTGAAATTTCTTTTATTGAAGGAATGAACGGATTAGAGTTTTTAAAATTAATGCAAGGAATGCGAGGATTAAAGGATACGAAAAGACGAGATGAACTGATAGAGCGTCTGCAATTTGATGTGAAAACACCGATTCGCAAAATGTCTAAAGGAATGAAGCAAAAAGTAGGGATAGTCGCTGCATTTATGCACGATCCAGAGGTGTTAATTTTAGATGAACCAACATCTGGACTTGATCCACTTATGCAGCAAGTATTTATAGATTTAATATTAGAGGAAAAGCAAAGAGGAAAAACAATCCTAATGTCATCACATATTTTTACTGAAATTGAGAGAACTTGTGATAGAGTAGCTATTATTAAAGATGGTCGACTCGTAACGGTTGAAAATATTCACGATTTACAAAGTATGAGAAGACAGGTGATAGATGTAACAGTATCATCACAAGAAGAGATTGAGTCCCTTACAAAGTGTAATTTGCAATTTGAAGCGGTAAAAGGCAGAGAGGCATCTATCATTGTACAAGGAAACTATCAAACTGTTTTACAAACACTTTCAAACTATAATGTAACGGCACTTCAAACGAGAGCGATGGATTTAGAACATTTATTTATGCATTATTACGATAAGAAAGAAGGGGTAACGCATGAATAAGCAATTATTTTTAGCTAGTTTGAAAGAAACACAAAAAAATATTTTGAGTTATGCGTCTGGTGCAGCTTTATATCTGTGGTTATTAATTTGGATATTCCCGTCAATGGTATCAGCGAAAGGGCTAAATGAATTAATAGCTGCCATGCCTGATAGCGTGAAAAAAATCGTTGGTATGGAAAGTCCGATTCAAAACGTAATGGATTTTCTAGCGGGCGAATACTATAGTCTATTATTTATTATCATTTTAACAATTTTTTGCGTAACAGTTGCGACACATTTAATTGCTCGTCATGTAGATAAAGGCGCAATGGCATACTTGCTAGCAACACCTGTATCTAGAGTGCAAATTGCGATTACACAAGCTGCTGTTCTCATATTGGGACTTCTAATTATTGTATCTGTTACGTATGTAGCTGGGTTAGTAGGTGCAGAATGGTTTTTACAAGATAATAACTTAAATAAAGAATTATTTTTGAAGATAAATGTAGTCGGAGGGCTCATATTTTTAGTCATTAGTGCGTATTCATTTTTCTTTTCTTGTATATGTAATGACGAAAGAAAAGCACTAAGTTATTCAGCGAGTTTAACTATCTTATTTTTCGTATTGGATATGGTAGGGAAGTTAAGTGATAAGTTAGAATGGATGAAAAACCTATCATTATTCACGCTGTTTCGTCCGAAAGAAATTGCTGAAGGATCATATAATATATGGCCGGTAAGTATAGGTTTAACTACTGTAGCGCTTTGTATTTTTATCGTAGCGATTGTAGTATTTAGGAAGAGGGATTTACCGTTATAGAGTAGAAAGTCCACTGAGAAAGTGGGCTTTTTTTATTTGTAAATTTAAACTAGTATGTTTATTGCATCCTTATAAAGGATATTTATCTTTTTAGTTACAAAAATATTCAAAAAAGTGAACCTTTTTCTAGGTTCATACGTCTAATATATGTAAAGTTAAATTGGAAGTGATGAAGTGAGGATGAAACAGGAGGAGCAATTGTGAAAGTAATCCCTTTATATAAAATGATTGTAAAAGAAGAAACGGATGTTTCTTTAGCGAAAAAAGGTGATCATGAAGCCTTTATAGCGCTTATACATACAGAAAAAGCGAAGATGTATCGAATAGCAAAGGCGATGTTACGTGATGAGACAAATATAGAGGATGCGATACAGACAACAATTTTAAAAGCCTATGAAAATATAAAAAAATTAAAAAAAGAAGAATTTTTTCAAACCTGGTTAATTCGAATACTAATAAATGAGTGTAACAATATTATTAGAGCGTATAAAAATGTAATTGTGACAGAAGAGAATGATTATATTATGAGTGCGTGTGATCAGTATGAAGATATAGATTTGTGTAATGCGATTCAATCGTTACATGAAGAATTAAGAGCTGTTACGGTGCTTTATTACTATGAAGACATGAATCAAGAGAGTGTAGCAAAGCTGTTAGAAATACCGAAAGGAACAGTGAAATCAAGATTATCACGTGCGAGGGAACAACTACAAAAACGATTAAAGATGGAATAGGGGGTGTAAAGGATGGATAATGAAAAATTATTTGATGAGAAATTAAAAAAGAGAATAAAAGATGAAAATGTTATAGTACCTCCAGAGTTAAATGAAAAGATTAATGGCACGCTACATAATCTTAAGGTAAAAAAGAAGAGTTACAAAATTCATATGATGATAATTAGTGCAGCGGTTTGTATACTTTCAGTGGTATCTATGTCTGAGTTTTCTATACAAAGTTTTGCGCAAAATGGTGGAGTATTTGAATATGTAAAGAAAAAAGCGTTTTCTGATTATGAAAATGAAGAAGAAATAAAATCGAATGTACATTATCCAGATAAAGAAAAGATTCATCAAAAAATGCTAGATTCTATTGATTATTTTAAAAATATTTCAGGACAATTTGAGGAATATTCTAGCTCATCAAGAATTGCTACAACATATAAGTATGCGATTGATACGGAGAAACAAAGAGGTATCTCTTCGAAAGAAGATAAACTAGCCAAAAAACGAACAATTATATATAACGAGGGCAAGAAAAAAGAGTTTGATGATGAGAAGTATACCTATAAAGAGACAAAATGGAACCCGAAAGAAAGAAACAATGAACTATTAAAATTAAATCCTACGGAAAGGTTAGTGAGAAAATCAGATGAGAAAAAGAGATATGATGATGAATATGTAGGGCTAGCTAAATATAGTATTCAATCAGAATTCGCAGATTTATTAATTCGATATAAAGATTGGAATTATAAAGAAACGAAATATCTTGGATTAGATTGCTACAAAATTGAAGGAGTTATAAACATAGAGATGCCTGTTAGCACCTCTGAAGATTTAAGAGGGAAATTCGAAATGGTTGTGGAGAAAAATACAGGGATTATGTTGAAATTTCTTAGTTTTCAAGAAGGCTTGATTCAATATTCAGTTACGACTGAATGGATACAAATAGATAAGGGATTGAAAGAAAGTATGTTTCAAAAGGATAGCGCTAAATATGAAAAAATGAAAAACATATTGGATGAATAGAAACAGGAGGAGAGTAAATGGGGAATCATTCATTTTTAAGAGAAGAGAAAAATAAGCAAAAATATAAAAAGAAAAAGATAATAAGTTTACTACTGGCGGTATTACTATTTGGTGGAATTGGCTATGGAGCCTATGTATATATGAAAACTTCTAGTCTTGTACAAAAATCTAATTTGAATTTAGCACGAGGTGAAAAATCCAATTTACGTGAGAAATCTGTAAAGCCAATTGCAAATCATGTTTCACTTTTAATTATGGGAATTGATGAAAATCAAGAACGACAAAAGGAATATAATGGTGCATTTCATACAGATGCATTATTGTTAGCGACTTTTAATAAAGACGATAAAACAGTGAAATTAACGAGCATACCGCGTGATACATATACATATGTTCCAGTTGAAAAGAAAAAAGATAAAATAACCCATGCATATGGAAGTGGTTTCGTTAAAAATGGTAAAGATGGAGGACCGCAAGCTTCTGTGGAAGCGGTAGAGAAATTGTTACAGGTGCCTGTTGATTACTTTGTGAAATTTAATTTTGGTTCCTTTACTAAAATTGTTGATGGGTTAGATGGTATTGAAGTGGATGTCCCAGTTGAATTTACGGAGCAAAATAGTAAAGATGAACCTGATGCGATTCATTTGAAAAAAGGATTACAAAAATTAAATGGGGAAGAAGCACTTGCACTAGCAAGAACGCGCCATATTGATAGTGATGCAATGAGAGGACAGCGCCAACAACTGGTTATTGAAGCGATTTTAAGTAAATTAAAAAGTGTAGGATCGGTTACGAAGCTAGAAAAAATAGTTGAGGCGGTTGATGGTGATTTTAAAACAAATTTAGTAATGGATGATATTTTATCTTTTTATAAATACGGTTTAAACGGTTCAGTTGAAAAAATACAATTAGCTGGTGATGATTTATACTTACCTAATGGCCCAAACGGGCAACGTGTATATTATTATAATCCTAATAAAAAAGATCTACAGAGTTTGAGTAATACTCTTAGAACACATCTAGGATTAAGTGAAAAACAGATTGAGGAGAATTAAAGCAGATGTAATGTCTGCTTTTTTATTATGTTAAATAGTATGTCTTTTATCCTTAAATGTTATATGCTATTTTCAAGTTTAAGATAATAGTGTAACATAAATTATAGTTTAAGTTAAATAACAGGGGGGCTATTACATAGAATATATCATTAGCAATTATTGAAATAGTATGGGAGAAATGAAAATACAGGGGAGTATCAAAAATGAGAATCGTAAAGAATTTAACATTCCAAGTTATTGTGGCTATTATTTGTGGTATTGCAGTAGGGGCAATTTGGCCGAGTGTTGGACAACAAATGAAGCCAATTGGTGAAACATTCATCAATATGATTAAAATGGTTATTGCACCGATTATCTTTTTAACAATTGTGCTAGGTATTGCAAGTATGGGAAGTATGAAAAAGGTAGGCCGTGTTGGTGGGAAGGCACTATTATATTTTGAAATTGTTACAACAGCGGCTTTAATTATTGGTATCATCGTAGCGAATGTTGTACGTCCAGGAGATGGATTAGATCCCTCAAAACTAAAGGGCGGAGATGTTTCACAATATGTTCAAAGCGGACAAGAAATGAAATGGATGGATTTCTTTTTACATATCGTGCCGTCTAACATGTTTGAAGCATTTGCCAAAGGTGATATTTTACAAGTTCTGTTCTTCTCCATTTTATTCGGCGCAGGGTTAACGATGTTAGGGAAAAATGGACAACCGGTTATTGACTTTTTTGAAAGATTATCGAAAGTATTTTTTAACATTTTATCAATTGTAATGAAATTAGCACCGGTTGGAGCATTCGGTGGGATGGCATTTACAATTGGGAAGTATGGTTTAAGCACGCTCATACCACTTGGTAAATTAATGATTTGTGTATATGCGACAATGGCATTATTTGTTTTTATTGTTTTAAATTTTATTTGTAAACTGTACAAATTTAGTTTGTGGAAATATTTAGCGCATATTAAAGAAGAATTACTTATTGTTCTCGGGACATCATCGTCAGAATCAGTACTGCCGCGGATGATGACAAAGATGGAAGACTTCGGGTGTTCGAAGCCGGTAGTAGGTTTAGTCATTCCAACAGGTTACTCTTTTAACTTAGATGGAACAACGATTTATTTATCAATGGCAACTATATTTTTAGCGCAAGTTTTTCACGTCGATCTTTCACTAGGTCAACAATTAACTATAATAGCTATTTTGTTAGTTACATCTAAAGGAGCAGCAGCAGTAACCGGCGGGGGATTCATTGTACTAGCATCTACTCTATCTGCAATGAATGTTATCCCATTAGAAGGTTTAGCGTTATTACTTGGTGTAGATCGTTTCATGTCAGAAGCACGTGCTATCGTTAATTTAATTGGTAACGGTATTGCAACTGTAGTTGTTGCGAAAAGTGAAAATGAATTTGATGATGAGAAGTATACGAGAGTAGTAGAGGAAATGAAAAGAGAGAAAATGGTCGGGTAAAAAGTCAGCTTTGCTGACTTTTTTATTTTTGTAGAAAAGATGTTTTTAGATATATGCATTATTTATTAGCAATAATTAACAAGTATTCAAGTGGTAAATGAGATGAAAGTGATTAAAACAACGAATGTGTATGAATGCGAAATAAGGTTTGAACAAAATATGGAATTTTTATGAATATTACTGTAAAAAAATAATTTTTTAAAAATTTTCAATAATAATACTTTACAAAAATTAAAAAATTAGTAGAATAAGAATTAGTAAGAATCGTCTGATAAATATATAGAGAAAAACAGAATTATCAGAAAATTCTTTAATAGCTATCGTTAAGAATTAGGGAGGGTACAAAATGAAAAAGAAACAAATGAAAAAACTAACAGCAGTTGTAGCACCGGTTTTAGCAATGAGCATGGCGTTAACAGCATGTTCTACATCAGGTGGAGATAAGAAGACAAGCACAAATTCTAGCTCTAGTGGAGATAGTAAATCAGGGGAAAAATTAGCAGCAAAACAAGTGTTAAATCGAACAGTAACACAAGAGATTCCGACGATGGACTCTTCAAAATCAACTGATACAGTATCTTCACAAATGCTAGGTAATACGATGGAAGGGTTATATCGTCTTGATAAAGATAATAAGCCGATTCCAGCAGCAGCAGAATCTAGCACGAAAAGTGAAGATGGTAAAAAATATACGTTCAAACTACGCAAAGATGCAAAATGGTCAAATGGAGATCCAGTAACTGCGAAAGATTTCGTATACGCTTGGCAACGTCTATTAGATCCAAAAACAGCTGCTGAGTATGCATTTATCGCATTCCCGATTAAAAATGCAGAAGTAGTAAATAAAGGAGAAAAACCTGTAACTGAATTAGGAGTAAAAGCAGTAGATGATCTTACGCTTGAAGTTGAGTTAGAGCAAGCAGTACCGTACTTCTTAAACTTAGTAGCATTCCCATCATATTATCCATTAAATGAAAAGTTCGTAAAAGAAAAGGGCGAGAAGTTCGGTTTAGAGTCTGATACAACTGTCTATAACGGACCGTTCGTTCTTAAAGATTGGAAGCATGAACAAGGATGGCAATTAAAGAAAAATGATCAATATTGGGATAAAAAGACTGTGAAACTGGAAGAAGTTAACTTTAGTGTTGTTAAAGAGGCTGCGACTTTAGTCAATCTATATGATAGCGGTCAAGTTGACTTTGCTTTATTAAATGGAGAGTTCGTTGATAAATATAGAAGCAAGAAAGATGAATTTGGCACATATTCACAAGTGAGTACGTATTTCATTCGTATGAACCAAAAACGTGATGGACAAGACACGCCATTAAAGAGCAAAAAATTACGTGAAGCAATTGCGCTATCAATTGATAAAAAGAATTTAGCAAATGTAATTTTAAATGATGGATCAAAAGAAGCTGACTTCTTAGTACCAAAAGGGTTAGCAACTGGACCGGACGGTAAAGATTTCCAAGAAACATTTAAAAACGGTTTGAAACCAAATCCTAAAAAAGCTGCTGCAGCTTGGGAAGAAGCGAAAAAAGAACTTGGAAAAGATCAAGTTACGATTGAATTCTTAAACTACGATACTGGTAATGCGAAAAAAGTTGGCGAATATATTAAAGATCAGATTGAGAAAAACCTAAAAGGTGTAACAGTTAATATTAAACTTCAACCATTTAAGCAAAAACTAAAATTAGAAACTGAACAACAATATGATATTTCGTATGGCGGATGGAATCCGGATTATGCAGATCCAATGACGTTCTTAGATATGTTTGAGACTGGACATTCTCATAACCAAATGAGCTTCTCTGACCCTAAATATGATGGCATGGTGAAAAAAGCTGGAACGGAATTAATGAGCGATGCGAAAAAACGTTGGGAAGAGTTAGGAAAAGCTGAAAAAACATTACTTGAAGAAGATGTAGCGATTGTACCTTTATATCAACGTGGAGATTCTTATGTTTTACAACCAAATGTAAAGGGAGTAGTAAAACATAATATCAGTCCAGAATTTAGCTTTAAATGGGCATATGTAACTGAAAAATAATAGAGTTAAAAAAGCATTTCAAAGTAGCTTAGCTACTTTGAAATGCTTTTTTTGTGAGCTTAAAATACTAATTTTTAGTATGGTTAAATAGAGGAGAATAAGGTGTATAGTATGTACATATAGTAGATGGGGGATAAATCCTACTAGAATAAAAAGTCAGAATATTTAAAATTAAACTATTTACAAATGCGAAAAAAAGAGTAGAATAACATTAGTTGTAATTTTCTGAAAAACGAATCTTTAGTAAGGGGTCTCTCAAGGGTTGGTAATGTACATATAATTAGGGAGGGTACAAAAATGAAGAGAAAAAAGATGAAAAAGTTAACGGCAGTTGTAGTACCAGTTTTAGCGATGAGTGTTGCATTGACAGCATGTTCTGGGTCAGGTGGGGAAAAGAAAACGACTACTACATCAAATAGTGGGGAAGAAAAAAAATCTGATATTAAATATGCAGCGAAACAAGTATTAAATCGTACGGAAAACCAAGAAATTCCGACGATGGATACTTCTAAATCTACTGATACATTAGGTGCGCAAATTTTAGGGAACACGATGGAAGGCCTATATCGCCTTGATAAAGATAACAAGCCAATTCCTGCTGCGGCAGAGTCTAGTACGAAAAGTGAAGATGGTAAAAAGTATACGTTTAAACTGCGAAAAGATGCAAAATGGTCAAATGGTGATCCTGTAACAGCGAAAGATTTCGTTTTCGCATGGCAGCGCTTACTTGATAAGGATACTGCGGCAGAATATGCATTTATTGCTTACTATATTAAAAATGCGGAAGCGATTAATAAAGGAGAAAAACCTGTAACTGAATTAGGAGCGAAGGCGGTAGATGATTACACGCTGGAAGTAGAATTAGAAAAACCGGTACCGTATTTCTTAAATTTATTAGCATTCCCATCATACTATCCATTAAATGAAAAATTCGTAAAAGAAAAAGGTGATAAGTACGGTTTAGAAGCAGATACAACTGTGTATAACGGTCCATTCGTTATGTCTTCATGGAAACATGAACAAGGTTGGCAGCTGAAGAAAAATGATAAGTACTGGGATAAAAAGACTGTGAAATTAGAAGAAATTAACTATAGTGTAGTAAAAGAGGTTGCAACGAAAGTAAACTTATATGATACAGGATCAATTGATTTTACATTACTATCAGGAGAGTTTGTAGATAAATATAAATCGAACAAAGAAGAATATGGTGAGTATGCGGAATCAAGTACATTCTTCTTACGTTTAAATCAAAAACGTAACGGACAAGACACGCCTTTAAAGAGCAAAAAACTTCGTGAAGCAATTGCATTATCAGTTGATAAAAAAGGATTGGCAAATGTAATTTTAAATAATGGATCAAAAGCAACAGATCAATTGGTTCCAAAAGGACTTGCAACAGGGCCAGATGGTAAAGATTATCAAGATACATTTAAAAATGGTCTGAAATATAATCCGAAAAAAGGAGCAGCAGCGTGGGAAGAAGCGAAAAAAGAACTTGGAAAAGATCAAGTTACAATTGAATTGCTAAGTTATGATGATGGAACTGCGAAAAAGATTGCTGACTATGTAAAAGATCAAATTGAGAAAAATTTAAAAGGTGTAACGATTAATACAAAAATTCAGCCGTTCAAACAAAAATTAAAATTAGAAACTGCGCAAGATTATGAAATTTCTTATGCAGGTTGGAGTCCAGACTATGCGGATCCAATGACATTTATTGATATGTTTGAATCGAAGAGCCCGTACAACCAAATGAGTTATTCAAATCTAAAATACGATGAAATGGTAGGAAAAGCAGGTAATGAATTAATGAGTGATGCGAAAAAACGCTGGGAAACGTTAGGGAAAGCTGAAAAGTTATTCCTTGAAGAAGATGCAGGGTTAGTTCCTTTATATCAAACAGGAAGATCGTACGTAATGAAACCGAATGTAAAAGGAATTGTGAAACATAACATCAGTCCAGAATATAGCTTTAAGTGGGCGTATGTAACTGAGGATGGCGGAAAAAAATAAAGTGAAAGCATTTCAAAAGTGGCTGAGCTGCTTTTGAAATGCTTTTTAGTATGCATAAGGGAATAAATCTCGTTAGCCTATTGAGAATCGGGTAGGTAATTAGGAAGGTTCTATCGGAGGAAAATAGAGAGGTCAGTAAGTAGTAAGACAGATGAATGATAGTAAGAGACCTCATGCTAATAAGAAAAATATAGAACGTAGTAATAGATTGGAATAAGGGAAGGGATGTTTACATATAGTAGACGGGGGATAATTCATATAGTAGTTAAAACAGCAAGTTACTATAATAAAAAAATAAATATTTAGAAATTTACAAAAATACTTTACAAAATCTAAAAAAACAGTAGAATATTAATTAATAAGAATTTTCTGATAACGAAAGTTAGTAGAGAATTTCTAAATGTTAATATCGTACATATAATTGGGGAGGGTACAAAAAAATGAAGAGAAAAAAGATGAAAAAATTGACAGCGGTCGTAGCACCAGTTTTAGTAATGAGTATGGCATTAACAGCTTGCTCTGGATCAGGAGATAAAGAGAAGGCAAGCACAACACCGAAAAGTGGTGAAAAAGAAGGCGGAAAGTTAGCGGCGAAGCAAGTGCTTAATTTAACAGAGTCTCAAGAGATTCCATCTATGGACTCTGCTAAAGCGACAGACCAAGTATCGTTTCTAGCTTTAAACAACGTAATGGAAGGTTTATATCGACTTGATAAAGATAATAAGGCAGCTCCAGGGGTTGCTGAATCATATAAAAAGAGTGATGATGGTAAAAAGTATACATTTACATTAAATAAAAATGCAAAATGGTCAAATGGAGACCCTGTAACAGCGAAGGATTTCGTGTTTGCTTGGAAACGTGCGGTAGATAAAAATACAGCAGCGGAATATGCATACATTATGTTTGATTTAAAGAACGCAAAAGCAATTAATGATGGGAAAGCACCACTTGATACGTTAGGTGTAAAAGCTGTAGATGATTACACATTAGAGGTAGAATTAGAAAATCCAGTTCCTTACTTTGTAGAATTAACTTCATTCGGAACATTCTATCCGTTAAATGAAAAATTCGTAAAAGAAAAAGGTGAAAAATTTGGTTTAGAAGCAGATACAACGTTATACAACGGACCATTTACATTAACAGACTGGAAACATGAAGAAGGATGGAAATTAAAGAAAAATGCACAATATTGGGATAATAAAACAGTTAAGTTAGATGAAATCAACTTTAACGTAGTAAAAGATAGCGGTACACGTGTAAACTTATATGAAAGTGGACAAATCGATCGTGCGGGACTTACATCTGAAATGGTTGACAAATATAAATCAAATCCAGACTTCTATACACAAAAAACACCATCAACGTTCTTCTTACGTTTAAACCAAAAACGTGGTGGGCAAGATACAGTATTAAAAAACAAAGATTTACGTTTAGCGATTGCAAAGGCATATGATAAAAAAGGCTTAACGAACGTTATTTTAAATGACGGATCTACACCGGCAGATTACTTAGTACCAAAAGAATTTGCGAAGAGTCCAGATGGAAAAGACTTCCGTAAAGATAACGGAGATATTTTAAAAACAGATGTGAAAAAAGCAAAAGAGCATTGGGAAAAAGCGAAAAAAGAACTTGGAAAAGAGCAAGTAACGATTGAGCTATTAAACTACGATAGCGATAATGCGAAAAAAGTAGGGGAGTTCTTAAAAGGAGAACTTGAGAAAAACTTACCAGGGTTAACAGTGAACTTGAAAAATCAACCGTTTAAACAAAAGTTAAAATTAGAATCAGATTTAGATTATGATTTATCTTACGCTGGTTGGGGCCCTGATTACTTAGATCCAATGACATTCATTGATATGTTCGTTACAAATGGTCCTCATAACCAAACTGGATATTCAAATCCAAAATATGATGAAATTGTAGAAAAAGGTAAAGGCGAGCTATTAACGAAAACGAAAGAACGTTGGGATAGCTTACTAAAAGCTGAGAAAATGTTACTTGATGATGCTGTAATTGCACCATTATATCAACGTGGTGATGCTATCGTTCAAAGACAGAAAGTAAAAGGTATTGTTCACCATCCAGTTGGTGGAGACCACAGCTATAAATGGGCATATATTACAGAGGATAAGTAAGATGAGGGGCGTACAATACGCCCCCTTTTTCTATGCACTTTTCTTCCGTCCTCGAATATATAAAATAAAAAAGGGAGAATCCCATGAAACGAAACACATACATCGATTTCCTAGCTTATTACGGAATAGGAAGTGCTCATCCTGGTGGTTTTACGTTAACAAAACAATTGTTAGCACAACTGCCTTTTAAATATGGAGCGAATGTCCTTGAGATAGGTTGCGGTACGGGGAAAACAGCGGCATATATGACAAGGGAATTTGGTTATAAAGTAACAGCGGTTGAAAAGAATGAAATTATGATTCAAAAGGCAAAAGATAGATGGTTGTTTGAAGGGTTAGATATACAATTAATTGAAGGAAATGTAGAGAATTTACCGTGTTTGAATAACTCATTTGAGTTCGTACTTGGAGAATCAATCATCGCTTTTACAGACAAAGAAAGGGTTATCTCGGAGTGTTATCGTGTATTACAGCAGGACGGTAAGCTTGTTGTCATTGAAATGATTATTGATAGGCACATTGATAAGGGTGAGGAAGAAAAAATCGCCCAATTATATGGTATGAAAGAACTGTTAACTGAGAATGAGTGGGTACAATTATTTCAGAAAGCAAATTTTAAAAGAATTACAATTGCGGGTGGTGGCACGATTGCAGAAACAATCTCTGGCTCTGTAGAAGAGCCAGAATGGAATGTATCCTCACATATTCCGAATGAGTTATATGAGGCGTGGGCACAGCATGAAAATGTACGGCTTATGTACCAGCACATTTTAGGGCATCGTATTTTTATATGTGAAAAATAAAGAAAAAGAGTTGGCTAAAGGTAGCCAACTCTTTACTATGTTAAATGAAAAATAATGCAGCTAATGTAATTCCGAAGATGAAACCAAATCCGAGTTCAACACCCCAGCCACAACCGCCGCCTCCCCAGCCGCCGCAACCACAACTACTACAACCACGACCACCACATCCGCAGCTGCTGAATCCACCACCGCATCCGAATCCACAACTATCACACCTGCTAAGGCCTCCACAAAGGTCACAACCACCGTTTGCATAAGCGTCGTAGTATCCGAACCCTGAATCAAAAGATGAGCGCTGTTGCACCGGTTCGATCCATACAGAGTTTTGTGTCACATCGATTATTTTACCTAAATGTATACGGCCATCACGGTCTTCAATCCGAACAACTTTTCCGAAATAACGTTGGCATGTATGATAACATTTTTGTCTATGCATATTCTTTCCTCCTTCCGCATTACAGTAATACGATATGTAAGGGGGACAAGTGCGGCTTGTACGAATGCCCTATCTATCATAATTGTTATAGGAAAGGGGAAATATAAGAAGAGGATATATAAGGAGGAAAAGGCATGAAATCTACAGATCAGTTTCAGACATACGAAGTACCATGGGAAGATTTTATTGAAGCGTTACGAGAGGAAATGAAGAAGCAAGTAGGGACAGATATTATTGATACAGTAGTTTGCAATTTAGAAGATGGTTTTGAAGTGTATACATATGTGCAGGGGGATTTAGATTTTGAATATAAGGAAGCGCTTGAGAGAAAATACGGAAGTGATGCGAAGACACCTAATGTGTTAACGATAATGTTATTAGCTAGTATTTATAATACAGGTGAAGAGAATATACGCTTGCATGCGGATCATAAAGAGAATCCGATTGTTGAAGTGTATGTAAAGCAATGAAACACGCTGTGAAAGGCGTGTTTTTTAATTGTATGATAAAATGTTAGAAAATTAAGAAAGAAGGTGATGAGTTGGGAATTAAACATCTTAATTTAACAGTTGCAGATGTAGTAGCTGCAAGAGAGTTTTTAGAAAAGTATTTTGGCTTAACTTGTAGTGGAACAAGGGGGAATGCCTTTGCAGTTATGCGTGATAATGATGGATTTATACTAACGTTAATGAAAGGGAAAGAAGTTCAGTATCCAAAAACATTTCATGTAGGATTTCCACAAGAAAGTGAAGAACAAGTAGACAAGATAAATCGAAGATTGAAGGAAGATGGATTTTTGGTCGAGCCTCCTAAGCATGCCCATGCGTATACGTTTTATATTGAAGCACCTGGTGGATTTACAATAGAAGTGATGTGTTAAGTCAAAAATCAAACTTTTTGTTATGTGTTTTTAAAATAAAAAGTAGGAAAAGTCTGTTTTAAGCGTGGAGCTTAAACAGGCTTTTTTACTTATATAATTGGATAGAGAATGCTAGAAGGAATATTACCAAGTGTATGATCTGTTTACATAATAAGGTTATGGTGGGTTAGTTGTCCTAAAATACAAGTCATATATCTTGTTTCCTCTCATAAATTTAAACATAGGAATTTGTCTACAAAGGTGGCGAAGCCTCATCATGAAAATCCGAATTTGTGCCACGTTCATGTTGTTTCTATTTATATGTTTACCTTTATCAGCTTTTGCAAAAGGAGAGGAGGCAAAGGAAAGGGTCGTTTCACTTGTATATGACGATTCGGGCAGCATGAGAAATAACGATCGCTGGAAATATGCCAATTATGCTTTGCAAAGTTTAGTTGCGCTATTGGATGAAAAAGATAAATTTTCTTACGTTCCAATGAGTAAGCCGAATGATCCATTAAACATTTCGTTAACGAAGGATAAAAGGCAAACAGAAATTGAGGGAATTGGAGCGTGGAAAACGTATTTAAATACTCCATTTAGCGCGGTAGAAACGGCGATGCAATCTATAAAAAAGGAAGCAGATATAGATGGAAAACGTGAATTTTGGCTTATTGTATTAACTGACGGGGCATTTAATGATTTAGAGAAAGATAAGGTTGGCGGAAAAGAACAAATTTTGCAGAAATTAGCCCAGTTTAAGAAAGAAATGGATACAAAAAAGATATCGTTACATCCAGTCTTAATTACGATGGAAGAAGATTTAGGACAACAAGAAAAAGAACAACTAAATACGTTCAAGGAAATATGGAAGAAAGAGATAAATGGTGTTACGATGCCGTCAAGCGGAGAAGATGGCATTGTAAAAAGTGTAAATCAAGTGGCAGCATTAGTTGCAAATCGTGATCCATTCTCCTCTGTTGAATCGATTGTAAAAACGAAAGTAGTGGGGAAAAGAGTAGAGATTACAACACCATTTCCGTTAAAGCGTATGACGCTTGTACGACAATCGCCTTCTCTGCCCGATTATCAGGTCACACAAATTTCTAAACCATTACAATTACAATCTTCTTTTTCCATACATGCACCAGGAGAAGCAAAATTGTTCGGAAATATAGTTCATATAAGTACGGAAAATGAGGAAGTTATTAAACCAGGAACTTATACGATAGAAGTGGATCAGGACATTGAGAAAGAAGGACTACAAGTATTAGTTGAACCAGCGCTTAATTATACGGTTTCTACTTATGACAAAGATGATAGTAGTCAAAAAAATGTAGAGAACATGTACGAAGGTGTTACTGCTGTTATTGAAGCAAAGCCTACGGAGTTGCCAGTTCAGTCTTCTTACTTTCAGGCAGAAGTAGAAATAGATGGAAAACAATATGCAATGAAGTGGAACGATAAAAGGCATGTGTTTTATTACGAAACGAAGCTTGGTAAAGGGTTAGTACGCGGGAAAGTTCATATGAATATAAAGGGGTTTTATAGACAGACGAAAGAATTTAAAATTGAAACAGCTGAGAAACCGAAATTATCACTTCAAACTGTTACAAAAGATTATGAAGAAAAAGTGACAAATTTAGAGAATAGTAAACCATTTGTTTTACAACCACAGTTAGATGGTAAGTTAATGACAGAAGAAGCTGTAAAAAAACTATTAAAATCTACTGGTGTCACATCTAAACAATCAATCAATTATGAAATAAAGCAACATGGAAATCAAATCTATGTTTATCCTCGTCCCTATTACTCCGACACATTTAATTTTACAGATACCGGCACCGTAGAAGCTACCATCGTAATGCAGGATTCAAAGTTACAAGAAGTAAAGAAAAACATAACATTCCATATTCAAGATGCTCCGTTTTATGAAAAATATGCGCTTATTTTTAAGTTTGTCATTCCTATCACTTTATTACTGCTAGCAGTAGGAATCATTGTTTTAGGATGGATTGTTCGGCCAAGATTTCACCGGAAAGCACTACTGTATTATGAATGGGATCAAGAGGTAGCGAAAGATTGGCTATATCAATCTGAACCAGAATTACTTCGAAATAAATGGTGGAACCATTATTTTGGTATCCCATTTAGAGCAGAAAGAAAAACCGTGCAATCCGTTACGTTTATAGCGAAGAAAGGTTCGAAATCTGTCTTTGTAGCGAAAGAATCACAAGTAGTTGGAATGATTATTGATGGAATGTTTATAGCAGAGGATGAAGTAGGAATGGAACATAAGACACTATATCCAAATGAACTTTTACTAATTGATAGGGGATATGGTAAAGAGATTTACAAGTACGAATGTGAATAGTAGGTAGGGATAAGAAGGGGATGGAGTATTGATCCTCTTTCCCTTTTTTCAAACAAGCAAGAATAGGAAGGTGGTTCACATGACATTACAAGTTCCAACAATATTAATTGGTTTAGGTGGAATCGGTAGTACTGTGACGCATCAAATATATGAAAAACTGCCTGAAGAGCGCCGGAAAAAGGTAGCAATGCACGTATTTGATACAGATGTGAATACATTAAGTAAATTCGATCATATTCGAAAGTTTAAGACACAAACAAGTTCTAGTAAAACGCCTAGGGAGTATATTGCGGGAGATCCAACGATCCCAGAGTGGTTTCCGATGGATCCGACTATACTTGATAAACCATTAACAGAAGGAGCAGGACAGTTACGCGTCATTTCACGTTTAGCGTTACGTGCTGCGATGAAAGAAGATAAATTGACGTCTTTTTGGCAAGAAATCGAGAAGATTTTTCCGGTTACAAGTGATCAAACGGAATATGGTGTGCGTGTCATTATAGTAACATCACTAGCAGGCGGAACAGGTTCAGGGATGTTTTTGCAAATTGCTTTATATTTACGTGAAATGCTTCGGAAGAAATTGCAGCATCATAACATTTTAATACGCGGTGCGTTTTTAATGCCGGATGTTTTAGTAAAGACGAGAACGGTTAGCGCGAAAGAATTTGAAACGGTGCAAGCAAATGGCTATGCATCGTTAAAAGAATTACATGCTATTACGCTCGGGTCTACTGGAGAATTATCAAAACGCGGCGGTGTAACAATTGAATTAGAGTATCGCCCTGATCAAGTAGATGAAGACGGAAGAACGAATCATACAATTAAACAACATCATTTACCGTACAATTATTGTTTCTTATACGATTACGAAAACCTACATGGACACCATTTACACAATTTATCAGACTATATGGAACAGATGGCAAATACAATTTATTTACAGTTATTTAGCCCGATGTCCACAAGTCATTTTGCACAGGAAGACAATCAAATTCAGCAATTAGCAGAATCAAGCGGAAAAGGACGATATTGCGGGGCAGGAACGGCAAAACTCATTTATCCATATGAACATGTGTTAAAATATTGTGCTTTAAAATGGGCTGTGCAAGGTTTAGATGAATCGTGGCTTCATTTAGATCAACTGTTTCAAGAGAAGAAGCAAAGATACGATCAAGATGTAAAACGTGGGATGCAACGTGAAAAGCCGGAGAGAGGTAAAAGTTATTTAGAGGACTTGGAGCATCTTGCTACCCGTCCAGAGCAAGCTCATATTTTCTATAGACAAATGTACAATGAAACACGTGAAGGAGCAGAGGGTGGTAAGCTCGGAGTTGCGAAATCAAAACTTTTTTTAGAAGCTGTAGAAAGTTATGTACAACGAACGGTGCAAAAAGATGAGGAATTAAATCGTCTGCAACATGAGTGTAAAATTTCAGCTACGAAACTGAAAATGATGGAACAAATGAAGGGTGAAGTGGCAAGAGTGGATCATGCGGTTCGTTTATATGCGTATGCGATTCCGAGCCGGGTACATGAACATGTAACGACACTTTTATATGACATGATTGAATCAGACCGCTTTTCACCAAGTGGTTCTGAAGGGCAGTCCTATCAATTAAATACATGGTTTTTAAAGAAAACAGATCCTGTTCACCCAGTAGCAGCACGTTTTATGTTATATGAAATTCGAAAGCAGTTAGTAGAAAAAATGAATCGACTACATGAAAATAATGAACAAAAGCGTAATGTAATTCAAAATTACGATAAAAAATTTAATGTGGGTAATATTGATGGAACGGTAACGGCTGTACGCCGAGTAGAAATTGCTCAACAACAAGGCTGGTTCGGAAAAATGATTAATAATCAGCAACGTTTATTCAAAAGAGAATTTGAAGACATCGTAACGCAATATGTACACAAATTAAATGAATATCGAAAAGAAATGCTATTAGAACTTGTATATCAATCGCTATATCAAGCAGTTAATAAAATGATTCAATATTGGGAAAGATTTTTTGATAATTTACATGAAACACGTGAAAATTTATTGTTTGAAATCCAAAAGCGCAGTAAGGAATTTGAAGGGAAAACAAACCCGACGAATGTATATGTATTAGCTGAGGAACAGCTGCAAGAAAAGATATGGCAAGATATGCAGCAACATTTAAATTTAGGTGTACTACCGAAAGATATATCAGCGGAAATTTATATGAGTTTGTACGGGGAATATTGTCGTGATGCGAAAACAGAAGAGATTCAGTCGAAAAAGGTAGAGGATTTCTACCGAGAACATATACTGAGCTATTGTTATGACGAACTGCAAGTACGCTATCGTGATAAATTAGAACTGAATATTATTGAAGCGTTGCGAAAAGAAGCAGATTATAAGAAACGTGATCGCGATGAATACGTTCGTGAAAAAATTGAAGACCTGTTCCATTTAGCGAGTCCATTCGTTCCGAAAGTTGCTCATCATAGGGAATTACAATATTGGGGTATACATCCTTCTTTAAAGAAAGAGTTGCAAGAGGAATTAATTCAAGAAATGTTTAAAGAAAAAGATACAGTACATGAAGCCTTTTCGCCATTTGAAGTGATCTGTTATCGAGCGCATTACGGCTTATCGCTGCAAGACTTTCCTAAATTATCATCAGGACATATTTCAAATGGATTTATGAATGATAAAGGTGACTATTTCCAATCATATTATCGCCGTGTAAACAAATTAAATAGTAAAAAATCTAGTTTAACGCCGCATTTAGATAAGTATTGGCACTTACCAGCCTTTATGCCAGATTTAAACGCGACTCAAACAAAATTAGATTATGATAAATGTAATCGTGCATTACTATACGCATATATGTATCGCTGGATTAGTTTAGTTGCTGTTGATGGACAGTTTGTGTATCAATATAACGGTGTAGGACGTAGCTTTTTAATTCAGTCGATGGGGAAAAATATTTCAAGCGAAAGTTATAAATTACACAGAGCGTTGCTTCATAATCCGTTTATTTATGAAAACATCTTGTCACGATTTGAAGAAGAGCAAGAAAAGGCGATGATACAAGGTGGACATTTATATACACATCCGTTCGTATTAGGAGCCCAAGATGTAAGATGGCTTAGAAAAGAACATGTCCACAATCTTTTAGATATGATTTTAATGTATGACCGTGAAGCGAAGTATGATCCGACGTTAGAAGAAACATCAGATGAATTATTAAGACTATTCCTTGATGAAATCGAGTTGTATTTCCAGAACTATTACGGTACAGGTGCCGATATGGTGGCAAAGAAAGAGAAAGAAATGTTTATTAAACAATTGTGGGATCGCTCGCATGCAAAAGGATATGTAGATCCAAATAGCGCTCCGTATAAAAAATGGCAAAATTTATTAGGTGTTCAAGATGAAGAAGAAACGTCAAAAACGAATGTATAATGAAAGAAAAGGGAATCCTTAAAAGTGGCAATACAACTTTAGAAAAGAGGGATTCTGATGCCGTTTTTAGGAAGTGTATATCAAATATTTGGGTTATATCCGGAACTTTATTATGGGATGATTTCAGCGGAGCTGCAAGAGGAAGCTCAGAAGGAGCATCTTGAAAATAGTAGTGCAGAAGCTGAAGCGGAAGAATAAAAAAAGTGCAGATGAAAATCTGCACTTTTTTGTTAGTATTAAAATGGTAAAATAACCTCAAATGAATTATTATTTTTAAATAATAATTCATTTGAGGTTATTATGATTTTCATTGCATTGTATGCAATGAAAATTGTATGAAAATCAATGTAATAAAATGTGTATGAATATTAAGGTGGAAAACAACAATGTTTTTGAGAAAATAATTATGTATAAAAATAACATTTGATACATAATCAACCGATTATTTTTGATTGATTTATTATTGACAATATAATTAATTGTATGATAAATTCAATCAGCATTCTTAATGTTTTTTTTGTACCATTAATATTTTGAAAATTCAATATGTCATAAGGAGATTGATTTTTCTGTTTTTTTTTTTGAGGTGGGTTACTAAGTCTATAGGGGAAGTGAACTATGTATATTTTTATTTTTAAAATAGAACAGTAATAAAGAATGTAACAAGTAAGAGATAAACTTGAAAAAGAGGTTTCAAAGAATGAGTCTTTTCATAAAGAAAGCAATGGATGAAGAAAAGAAAAAAGTATTGAATCAAACTTTAGGAGCGATTGATCTAACTCTTTTAGGGATTGGAGCAATTATTGGTACAGGTATTTTCGTATTAACTGGTATTGTAGCAGCGAAACATGCTGGTCCGGCGATTGTATTATCTTTTGTATTGGCGGCAATTATATGTGCATGTGTAGCTTTCTGTTATGCTGAATTTGCATCTACAGTTCCAGTTTCGGGAAGTGTATATTCATATACATATATGACACTAGGTGAGATTTTTGCATTTATAGTTGGCTGGTGTGTTATGCTGGAGTATTTATTAGCGACTTCTGCGGTTGCAGCAGGCTGGTCAGCATATTTTCAGTCATTGCTACTAGGTTTTAATATTCACATTCCTACGATTTTTGCTTCGGCACCAGGAATGGGGAAGGGTGGAATCATTGATTTACCAGCAGTTCTTATTATTTTAGTTGTTACATTTTTATTAAGCCGTGGTGCAAAAGAAAGTGCACGAATAAATAATATAATGGTTATTATTAAACTGGCTGTTATTGTAGGATTTATTGTTGTAGGGACACAATATGTAAGACCAGAGAATTGGCAACCATTTCTACCGTTTGGTTTTCACGGTGTGGTAGGAGGCGCTGCTACTGTATTTTTTGCTTTTTTAGGATTTGATGCAGTTGCAACAGCCGCAGAAGAAGTGAAGCGTCCACAACGTAACGTGCCAATTGGGCTACTTGTTTCCTTGTTCATTTGTACGGTTCTATATGTAGGTGTTTCATTCGTGTTAACTGGAATGGTTCCGTTTACGGAATTAAATGTTGCTGATCCGGTTGCATATGCGTTGCGCACTGTAGGAGAAGATAGAATTGCTGGGTTGTTATCGGTGGGAGCGATAGCAGGGCTAACAACAGTTCTGTTAGTAGCTATGTTTGCATTTGTTCGTGTATCTTACTCGATGAGTCGAGATGGATTGTTACCAAAAAGACTTTCAAGTGTCCATAAACGTTTACAAACTCCATTTTTTAATACATGGGTTACAGGTATACTAGCAGCTTTATTAGCGGGATTAGTGGATTTGAATTTATTAGCTAATTTAGTGAATATGGGAACGATAACAGCATTTGTGTTTGTATCTATAGCTGTCATTGTATTAAGAAAGACACATCCTAATATGAAGAGGCCATTCCGTGCTCCTCTAGTACCTTTTTTACCTATCGTTTCGATAGTAAGTTGTATATATTTAGCTTTGAACCTTTCTAAGCTTACTTTAATTAGTTTTGTGGCATGGATTATAATAGGGGTTTTCATATATTTTGTATATGCTAAAAAACATAGTAATGTTAGAAATAGAAATAAAGTATAGTCCATTGAAATAATACTTGTAATGGAAATGAAAACACGCTACTTATTCATATAAGAACAAGTAGCGTGTTTTTTCTATTTAATAATCCCATTTTCTAAAATTTTAATAGTTGGTGCCACTTTCACATTAGCTTTTGAAAAGGCACTCGGCCAATCATCTTCGACTTGTTTCCATTCTTTATATTGAAACGCTCTCGCATAATCACCAAATCCGAATGGATCAAGTTGCTGTTTTTGAATGTTGTGGATTAAATCGTTCAAATCTTTGTTTAGTTGTTTTGTAATAAGAGAAGTTAATTTCTTTCTATCTTTGTCTATATCCATATTGAATGTAAGTTCAGAGACAGCAATTTTCAAATCCATTTTAACATGAAATTTGAAGTGGTTATCGCTATAATCTGTATGGATATCACGATTCATGCTAAGAACATTTATTGTTACGAAATCGCGGCCATCGGTATCTTTTAAATCACTATTACTTTCAACTGAAGTAGAAGGGATTTTCAATGTAAGCGAAACCGGTGTATTCGCTTTCTTTTGTAACAAAAGAAGAAGGGCGCTTTCATAACGATTTAATGACATTTTATAAATTCCGCGAGAAGTTAATAGCGCGGAACCAGTAACGATAACATCCTTTTTACCTTTTTTTATTTCTGAAATAGCAGGTGTTATACCTTTATTAAACGTTTGCCTGTGAAATTCATGGAATGTCGTAAAAACGGTCCGATTGTACAGTTTGTTCGTGTTAATTAAATCTGTTAAATACTCGGGAAGGGCAGGCTTATCTTTAAAGTTATTATATATAACTGAAGAAATTGGACCGTCTACTGCAACCATGCGCATGTTTCCAGTGTTTTTAGGATCACGATACCAAACATCAAGGTAAGGCATAGCCCCTTCTTGTTTTAAAAAATTTGTGCTAAATAAAATGAGCTGTAACTTTTCTGTAGATACTAAACCGCCACTTGAACTATTAAACGTTGCTTTTGCTTCTCGAGGTGTACGTACTTTCGCTTCATGTGTTTCGTACTTTTTTTCTACGTCTTCATTAAAAACAGGATTTACGTGGTACACAATTAATTTTCCTTTTGCTTTTGCGTCAAAGCCGTAAATTAATGAAATCGATTGTTTTTCTAAGTCGAGTCGATCTCCACAGCCTGTTAAAAAGGTTATGAGAAAGTAAAGTATAGTGAAATGAATAAAGCGCCTCATTTAAACTCTTCTCCTTTTCCAATGCTGATAAAGTGTCATGTATAAGAGAAATACGACTGGGAATAGAAAAACGATAAAATAACTTGCAGTTCCCCAAAATTCTCGCAACGCACTTATTTGATAAGAGGAAGGGATATAAAAGAACAGAATGAAAGTACAACCGAATAATAAAAACCAAATAGGTAATGAACTCCCTTTTTTGTTAAGTAATTGATTGATTCCATCTGAAGCAGTAAAAATATAAGGAATGCAAGAATCAAAAATGATAAAGAGATAAAATGACAAAAAGATAATTTCAAATCGTTCCAGAAAAGAAAAGTGAAATGGTGTAACGAGAGAAAGGGTAGGCCATAAAAACTTAGTTATACCATCTGGGCTAAAATAAAGGAAAGAAACGAACGTCACTTGCAGGTAAACGAATAAAGTAATCATATTTGCAATAACAATCCCTTTTTTTGCAGATGATTTATTACTGAGGTAAGGATAAAGGACGAATGCAAACTCAAATCCGAGAAAGGCAATAATAGTTGATTTTACTGTGTTGAAAACTGGTATCCATCCCTCTTTAAGGAGAGGAAGAAGATAGATCCAATGCCCATCTTTAAGTGGGATAAATAATAGTAATGGCATCCAGAGTGTAAATAAGACAGTAAAAACAGCATAGCGGCTAATAATAAGAACACCTTTACATGCGAGCATTACCATTGGAATAGATAATAGCATCATGATTAAAAACATTGGAGATCTAGGCAAAATCCAAATGTGAATAACGTATAAGAGGGAAAAAATTAAAGAAACCGCTGCAAGAACAGCATATAAAATCCAAAAAATCATTCCTACTCTTCCTAACCATTTTCCAAGATAACGAGTTAGCACATCAAGTAAATGGTAACCAGGATGCTTCTCCATGATTTTTACAATACATAGACTGACCAAAGTAGTGATAGCGCATCCTATAATAATAGACATCCAGCCATCTGTATTCGCCCCTTGGGCCACTTCACGTGGCAGTGTAAGTACACCGAATCCTACTTGAACACCACTAATCGTTAAAATGTATTGAAATAAACTAATCTCCCGCTTTACACGCTTTGTCACTTATCTTCCTCCTTTTCTTCTATATCCGGTTGTCGATTTTCTTGTTTTAAGTTAAGGGATAGTGGTCGTTTCTTCATTAGTTTCCATGGCAAACGCACAAGAACGTCTTTTAAATCCGTAGCAAATGATGGAGAAAAAGGACTACCGTAAGGAACACCAAGTGATTCTATAGAAAGAATATGGATGATGATAACTGACATTCCAACCATAATTCCAATGACTCCGAATAAAGAAGCGATTATCATCATTGGAAAGCGAAGAATCCGAACTCCTGCTGACATTTCCAGATTGGGAATGATAAAAGAAGCGACTGCGGTAATAGATACGACGATAACCATAACATTACTTACGATTCCTGCTTGAACTGCAGCTTGTCCAATGACAATCCCTCCTACGACGCCAATTGTTTGTCCGACGGGACCGGGAAGTCGAACTGCAGCTTCGCGTAGCATTTCAAGTACTAATTCCATCAAAAGTGCTTCTAATATAGGCGGAAAAGGAATTTTGGCTCGAGATTCTCCAATTGTTAACAATAATTTAAGTGGAATTACTTCATAATGAAAGGAAATCATAGCAATATAAAGAGCAGGAGCAAATATTGCAATAAATAGTCCAGTGAAACGAAGGATTCGTATAAAAGATGGAATTATAGGTCTGAAGCTGTAATCATCTATCGTCTGAAAAAAGGATGAAAAGGTCATAGGTCCTATTAATACGCCTGGTGAGCGATCTACAATAACGGCAATTCGCCCATCTAGAATATGATGTGCTGTTGTGTCAGGACGTTCAGTTATTGATAATTGCGGAAAGAGAGTAAAGGAATTATCTTCAACAAACCCCTCTAATTCACCAGTAGTAAGAATCGCATCAACTTTTACTGACTCGATACGGGATGCCATTTCTTTTACGACATTTTCGTTCGCAACATCTGCTAGATAAAGCAAAAAAACCTTTGAAGTAGCTCGTTCACCAACAGTGAATTCCTTCACTTTCAATTCGCGATTTGGAATATATCGACGAATAAGTGCAAGGCTGTCGCTCGCTACTTCATTAAATCCTTCGTGTGAGCTTTTTATGGAGCTCTCTGTTGTAGGTTCTTCAATACTCCTTTTTGGTGCCGCTTGCGTATCGAGCTCTAAAGCGGATAGTTGTCCGTTTATAAATAAAATACTTTTGCCGTGTAAAAGAGATTGTTCAATGTCTGTCCACTGTTGAACTTTTTTAATATTTCCGATAGAAACAGAGGCTTTCCAAAAATCGTCTTCATTCCACTCTTTAAATAAGAGAGGACGAAGAATGTTTACGTTAATAACAGTTTTGTCTACAAGTCCTTCCATATATATGAGTGCAGCTTCCTGTCCGTTTTTTAATGGAAAAGTGCGTGTTATTAATTCTGGAATACCGCTAAACAGTTTGGACAAGTGCTTTAAATTAAGGGAAAGGGAAGAAGAGATAGATTTATTTAATGCGTAATCAGCTTGCTCTTGGGTAGAAAGAGATTTTTCACCACGAATCCATTTATTAAAAGACCCCATTTGTTCGCTTACTCCTTGTTATGTTTTATCCCGCTTTAATGGGCAGTAAGACCCCCTCAAAATTCAGAAGAAGTTAGGTAGGGGTCGGGCTGCCCATAAAAGCCCGATTGGTGAGGGCTGATAATCAGTGGGGGATGAAGAAAACCCCCCACTGATTAAAGTTTCACTTTATATGGGTTATTATGGATAGTTACAAGCTGACATATGCGTAGTTTAAATTTTATATTGTATATTTTTAACTTTAACGCTATAATTATAGTGTTAAAGATGGAATCGTGATATGACCTGTTATGACTCTATCGTTTTATTTATGAATAAATGGATTGGTATTTTAGCAAGATGTGCTAATAAACTACTCCACCATGATAATAACGTGCCGAAATGTGGTGCGTATATTTTCGTGGTGGAGTTTTTTTTATTCTCAAAAAGGGGGAAAGACCATGAATAACAACATGGTTCATATTACAATTGACGGAAAAAAGTATACAGCGGAGCCCGGTTCAACGATATTGGGTGTTATTAATGAGAACGGGATTGAACATCCGCAAATTTGTTACGTGCCAGAAGTAGATCCTATTCAAACATGTGACACTTGTATTGTAGAAGTTGACGGAAAGTTAATGCGTTCTTGTTCGACGATAGCAACGGAAGGTATGAACATTGAACGTGCTTCTGTTCGCGCAAAAGAAGCACAAACAGAGGCGATGGATCGGTTACTAGAAAATCATTTATTATACTGTACAGTATGTGACAACAACAATGGGAACTGTAAACTGCATAATACAGCAGAATTAATGGAAATTGAACATCAAAAATATCCGTATGAACCGAAAGTAGATGTAAGTGAAGTTGATATGACGCATCCGTTTTATCGCTATGATCCTAATCAATGTATTGCATGCGGTCAATGCGTTGAGGTGTGTCAAAACTTACAAGTAAATGAAACGTTATCGATAGACTGGGAAGCGGAACGCCCACGAGTTATTTGGGATGAAGGAGTAAATATTAATGATTCTTCATGCGTTAGCTGTGGTCAATGTGTAACGATTTGTCCTTGTAACGCTTTAATGGAGAAAACGATGCTCGGTGAAGCTGGATTTATGACGGGATTAAAACCAGATATTCTTGAACCGATGGTAGATTTAATTAAAGAAGTTGAGCCTGGATATAGCGGTATTTTTGCGGTATCAGAAGTGGAAGCGGCCATGCGTGATACTCGTACGAAGAAAACGAAAACAGTATGTACATTTTGTGGTGTAGGTTGTTCGTTTGAAGTGTGGACGAAGGGGCGTAAAATTCTTAAAGTACAGCCATCTTCAGATGCACCAGTTAACGCAATTTCCACTTGTGTAAAAGGGAAATTTGGTTGGGATTTCGTAAATTCTAAAGAACGAATAACAAAACCTTTAATTCGTAAAAATGGAACGTTTGTTGAATCTACATGGGAAGAAGCACTGAATGTAGTTGCAAATAAATTAGGCGCTATTAAAGAAGAGTACGGTAAAGGTTCTATCGGATTCATTTCTTCCTCTAAAATTACAAATGAAGACAATTATGTAATTCAAAAATTAGCTCGACAAGTATTTGGAACGAATAATATTGATAACTGCTCACGTTATTGCCAATCACCAGCAACGGATGGTTTGTTCCGTACAATTGGTATGGGCGGTGATGCCGGAACGATTAAAGATATTGCGCAATCTGGTCTTGTTATTATTGTAGGATGTAATCCGACAGAAGGTCATCCTGTTCTAGCTACACGTATTAAACGTGCACATAAATTACACGGACAAAAGTTAATTGTAGCTGATCTTCGTAAAACCGAAATGGCAGAGCGATCAGATGTCTTTATTAGTCCAAAACAAGGAACAGATCAAGTTTGGTTAATGGCTGTTACGAAATATATGATCGATCAAGGTTGGCATGATCAGGAATTCATTAATGAGAATGTAAACTTCTTTGAAGATTTCAAAGAAAGCCTAGAGGAATATACACTTGAATATGCAGAAGAAGTAACAGGCATTTCAAAAGAAACACTTATTCAAATGGCTGAAATGATTCATGATGCAGATGGTACATGTATCCTTTGGGGTATGGGGGTAACGCAAAATACAGGTGGTTCTGATACTTCCGCTGCAATTTCAAACTTACTTCTTGCAACAGGGAACTATCGTCGTCCAGGAGCAGGTGCATACCCACTTCGAGGCCACAATAACGTACAAGGTGCTTGTGATATGGGGACTTTACCAGGATGGCTTCCAGGATATCAGCACGTTACTAACGAAATGGAACGTGCAAAATTTGAAACTGCTTACGGAGTGAAAATTGATAGTGAACCAGGTCTTAATAATATCGAAATGCTTCACGCAATTGACGAAGGAAAAATGAAAGCAATGTATCTTGTAGGAGAAGATATGGCTCTTGTAGATTCTAATGCAAATCATGTACATGAAGTGTTATCGAGCCTTGATTTCTTCGTTGTGCAAGATGTTTTCCTTTCTAAAACTGCTCAATATGCAGATGTTGTATTACCAGCAGCGCCATCTCTTGAGAAAGAAGGTACTTTCACAAATACAGAGCGCCGTGTCCAAAGATTATATCAAGTTCTTCCTACGCTAGGAGATGCGAAACCAGACTGGTGGATCGTCCAGGAAGTTGCGAATAAACTAGGTGCAAACTGGAATTATAGCCACCCAAGTGAAATCTTTGCTGAGATGGCAAGTTTATCACCATTGTTCTCGCAAGCGAACTATGAAGTGCTTGAAGGATGGAACAGTTTCCATTGGGGAAGTTTTGATGGAACGAATACACCACTTCTGTTCCAAGACGGATTTAACTTCCCAGATAAAAAAGCTCGTTTTGCGATTGCTGACTGGGTACGTCCAGCTGAATTTCCAGCTGAGTTTGACCTTCACATTAACAACGGTCGTATGCTTGAGCATTTCCATGAAGGGAATATGACAAATAAATCAACAGGTATTCAAACGAAAGTACCTGGTGTTTTCGTTGAAATCTCTCCAGACCTTGCAAAAGAACGTGGCGTAAAAACAGGTTCGTTAGTTCGTCTTGTCTCTCCTTTTGGAGCATTAAAATTACGTGCACTCGTTACAGATCGTGTAAAAGCGAATGAGTTATATTTACCGATGAACTCTACAGATAACGAAACGGCAATTAATTTCTTAACAGGTCCTGCTGTGGATGTACGTACGAATACACCTGCGTATAAACAAACAAAAGTACGTATGGAAGTATTAGAAGTTGATGGCGAAAATCCGATGCCAAAAGCGAACCCACGCAATAAAAAACGTCACCCTCAAGCTGGAATTGAGGTACATCGTAAGTGGGCACGTCCAGGGTATGTGCATTTAACGGATAAGTAGGAGGAGAAAACTATGGCTGCACCTATAAAAATGATTCAAAAACAAGAATTAACTGAGGAAGAAATAAAACAGCAAAAGTTAGATGATTTAAAAGAGCTTCTAACTAATAATGAAGAAGCTCTAAATCAGATGTTTAATATAGTAGGGGAATTAAATGACATTGGAATGCTAGAAGCTGCAAATTCAATACTAAAAGCGAAAGAACCAATTGCGAAAATTGTTCTAGGTCAAGTAACTCGTGAGCCTGTTACAAATTTAATTAATAATATGATGGGCGTTGCAGGTGCGTTAACTGAACTTGACCCAGAACTTACGAAAAAGCTTATAGGTAGTTTATTAGTCGGGCTAGAAGAAGGTAATGAACATCTAGAAAGTAATAAAAAAGTAGGGGTATTCGATCTTATGAAAGTATTGAAAGACCCAGATATTAACCGTGCTATCGGGTTTGGGCTTCATTTCTTAAAAGGTATGGGGAAAGGGTTAAAAGACGAATAAACTTCATGAAGTGAACTTTTCCGCCCAAATATTTGTAGGAAATAGTTTGGGCGGAAGGCTCATTTTGGTAAAATATATAATAGAGTAAAATAAGGCTTTTGGGAGGTATAATTGTATGTCAAAAAAAGTACATGAATTTAATGATATGATACGAAAACTTCGAAAGGAACTTTTCGGAAAAGGACCAGAACGAATTCATACTGTTTTTGCGGAAAATATGGCTATAGCGACTCTTTATGGAAACTTAACACCTACTGAAAAATTTATTTCAAGTACGATGGACGGTGCGGAAATGGTTCATATGGCTAGAACGAAAATGATTCAAGAAGTGTATGCTGCGAATTCCCGTGAACATTTGGAGGAACTTGTTGGAGCGAAATTAGTGAATTTGTTTTCAGATATGAAAGTAGAAGAAGATATTGCAGTTTCTGTATTTGTTTTTGATAAAAATATAACGTGAGAGAAGGATACTGATCGTGAAACCGATACAGGTAGAAAGAGAAATCTTTCGTTATGAACAAGGAGCATTTAAACATATAGAGGACAGCATTGTAACAGAGTTTCCTGTCACCATTAAAATGAACGGACAGGAGTTTGTTACAATGGTTAGTACTCCAGAATATATAGAAGATATGGTAATAGGCTTCTTAGCGTCTGAAGGAATCATTCGGAAGTATGAAGATATTGATAGTGTATGGGTGCAGGAGAAAGAAGGATTTGTGCATGTAACAACGACAAAAGTAAATCCGTATTATGAACAAATGCAAAATAAACGCTATATTACGTCTTGTTGTGGTATGAGTAGGCAAGGGTTTGTTTTTGCAAATGATGCACTAAGTGCAAAAAAAATGAAGGGTGTCCATGTACAGGTTGCTGCCGATGATTGTTTTCGGTTAATGAAAGAAATGCAGCAATCTGCGGATACGTTTCATCGTACTGGTGGGGTTCATAATGCAGCTTTATGTGATGTGAATGGTATTATTTTAAGCCGAATGGATATTGGTAGGCATAATGCACTAGACAAAATTTACGGTTATTGTTTAAGAAACGATATTTCTATAAAAGATAAAATCATTGTTTTTAGTGGTCGTATTTCTTCGGAAATATTATTGAAAGTTGCAAAAATCGGTTGTGAAATTATACTATCAAAATCAGCTCCAACTGAGTTAGCTTTGCAACTAGCGGAAGATTTAGGTATTACGACAATAGGATTTATTCGTAATCACTCCTTAAATGTATATACCCATCCAGAACGTGTTTTAAATATAAAATAAAAGTGAGGCAATGAAGATGAAATCAGTTACATTAGACAAGTTGCAACGTCCGTTAAAGGATTTACGTATTTCAGTTACTGATCGCTGTAATTTTCGCTGCCGATATTGTATGCCAGAAGAAATATTTGGTCCTGATTACTCGTTTTTGTCTAATGATAAAATTTTATCTTTTGATGAAATTGAAAGGATAACACGTATTTTCGTTTCTTTAGGTGTGAGAAAATTACGGATTACAGGCGGAGAACCGTTACTTCGAAGAGGGCTTCCAAAGCTTATTGAGCGTCTTAATAAAATTGATGGTGTAGAAGATATCGGTTTAACAACCAATGGATCGTTACTTAAAAAGTTTGCTCCTGATTTATATAAGGCGGGACTATCACGTGTAACAGTTAGCTTAGATTCCTTAGAAGAAGAGCGGTTTTTCTATTTAAATGGTAATAGGAGCAAAGTGCAAAGGGTTCTGGAAGGAATACAGGCTGCAGCTGAAGTTGGAATGAAAATTAAAATAAACATGGTCGTTCAAAAGGGAAAAAACGAACAGGACATTTTGCAGATGGCGCAATATTTTAAGGAAAATAAGCATATTCTTCGTTTTATTGAGTATATGGATGTTGGAAATTATAATGGTTGGGATTTAAAAGAGGTCGTCTCTAAACAAGAAATAGTAGATACGATTCATCAAGTTATGCCGTTAGAACGGATAGAAGCAAATTATTCTGGTGAAGTGGCTACTAGGTATCGTTATATAGGAAGCGATGAGGAAATAGGTATTATTTCATCAGTAACAGATTCTTTTTGCTCATCATGTACGAGAGCTCGTATTTCTGCAGAAGGAAAATTATATACTTGCTTATTTGCTTCTAAAGGAAGTGATTTAAGAGAATTGCTTCGTTCTGAACATACAGATGAGGACATTACAGATGTAGTACGCGATATATGGAATAATAGGGAAGATCGTTATTCAGATGAACGCTTAAATCATACAAATAAGAAAACAATACCTAAAATTGAAATGTCACATATCGGTGGTTAATATATAAAGCTAGCGTCATAGTGAAAAATGGAAAATTTACAAGAGTTGTGGATTTTCTATTTTATAGTAAAAGTGATGATTGATATCTCTGTAAAAGATGTGCAGAGAAATTAAGCAGCATTCAAAAACCTTTATTTTGAGAAGGTTTTTTGAAGCTGCTTTTTTATTTAGAGAAAATGGAGGAATGGGTAATGGCATTTCATAAGCCGGAACAAATTGCTGAGCTTGTCATTGAGGCCGGTGTTCAAAAAGTAAGACAGACATTGCCAGCGATGCTTATTCTCGGTTTTTTAGGAGGAGCGTTTATTGCGATAGGTTTTTTACTTAACATTCGAGTTTTAGGGAATTTACCTGAGCGCTGGGGAAGTCTAGTGAATGTTTTAGGAGGAGCAGTATTTCCTGTTGGACTCATGCTCGTAGTATTAGCAGGAGGAGAATTAATTACGGGAAATATGATGTCACTGTCTATGGCGCTTTATGCAAAGAAAATTACATTGATAAGTGTACTGAATAACTGGGTTTGGATTACTCTCATGAACTTTATTGGGGCAATTTTCGTTGCGTATTGCTTTGGACATCTTGGCGGATTAACAGAGGGAGAGTATTTAAATAAAACGGTAGCGATAGCGGAAGGGAAGTTACATGAATCATTTGGGAGAACTTTGATTTTAGCAATTGGTTGTAATTGGCTCGTTTGTCTTGCTCTTTGGCTCGCTTACGGGACGAGTGATTTTGTCGGGAAAATCATCGGAATTTGGATTCCAATTATGGCATTTGTAGTGATTGGATTTCAGCAAGTAGTAGCAAATATGTTTGTCATTTCCGCTGTTATTTTTGCTGGTCATCTAACGTGGATGGATCTGGCTAAAAATTTTGTTCCTGTTTTTATCGGAAATGTAATTGGAGGAGCTGGGTTTGTTGGTTTTGCTTACTTTGCTTGTTATCAGAAACAACATTCTAATATGAAATAGAGTTCTTGAGAGGAAGGGTATGTAATGGCTGATCGGTATTCACGACAACAGTTGTTCAAACCAATTGGGAGTAAAGGACAAGAAAAAATTCGAAATAAACATGTGTTAATTGTAGGGGCAGGCGCATTAGGAAGTGCAAGTGCCGAAAGTTTCGTACGTGCAGGTGTTGGCAAGTTGACGATTATTGATCGTGACTACGTTGAATGGAGTAATTTACAAAGGCAACAATTGTACTCTGAACAAGATGCGAGAGAGAAAATGCCGAAAGCAATTGCTGCAAAAAATCGGCTAGAACAAATTAATTCGGAAGTACAAATACATGCTTTCGTAATGGATGCAACTTCAGAAAATATGGAAGGTCTATTAAAAAATGTAGATATAATCATTGATGCAACAGATAATTTTGATATTCGATTTGTAATAAATGATTTATCACAAAAACATAATATTCCGTGGGTATATGGTTCTTGCGTTGGATCATATGGTATGAGTTATATAATTATTCCGCAAGAGACACCGTGTTTACATTGTATGCTGAAAAATATCCCTGTTACAGGTGTGACGTGTGATACTGCTGGGATTATTAGCCCGACTGTTCAAATCGTCGCAGCATATCAAGTGGCAGAAGCGCTCAAAATTTTAGTGGAAGATTTCTCAGCAATTAGAAAAACATTTTTCATGTTTGATATATGGAGTAATCAAAATCATTTTATAAAATTAGGGAAAATAAAAACAGACGCTTGTCTCTCATGCGGTTTGAATCGAACTTATCCTTATTTATCATACGAAAATCAAACGAAAGCAGCTGTTTTATGCGGAAGAAATACAGTTCAAATTAGAACAGTAGACAATAGGAAATACAATTTTGATGATATAGAAAAAGTATTAAAAAAACTGGGAAAAGTAGATCGGAATCCGTATTTACTATCTTGCCAATTCGATGATTACCGCATCGTTTTTTTTCGGGATGGTCGTGTTTTTATTCATGGTACAAATGATATTTCGAAAGCGAAACAACTATATTATCGCGTATTCGGTTAATAGAGAGGGTGTCAACAATGGAAAGAAGAGTGCCAATTACGGTTGAAGAAGCTGTTCGTAAAGTGATGGGATTTGCTGATAAGGGCTTAAAGGAGCTATTACCAATTGAATTAGCTTATGGACGTATATTAGCAGAGGATTTAGTAGCTGACCATGATGTACCGTCATTTAATCGTTCGCCGTATGACGGATTTGCTATTCGAGCAGAAGATACTAATTTAGCAAGTTATGAAACGCCAATTGTATTTGAAGTAGTGGGTGAAATTGGTGCAGGATCGCTATTCCATGAGAAAGTAGGTCCATTTCAAGCAGTTCGAATTATGACAGGAGCACAAATTCCGAATGGGTGTGATGCGGTTGTTATGTTAGAGCTGACTCGTCAATATGAGAAGAATGGCAACAATTATATGGAAGTGAAGCGATCATTCAAAACGGGCGACAATATTTCTTTTCAAGGTGAAGATGCTCGTAAAGGAACAGTTCTTGCAAAGAAGGGATCGTACATTAATCCAGGTATTTCAGCTCTTCTTGCTACATTCGGTTATAGTGAAGTACCAGTTGCGAGAAAGCCTGTAATTGGACTGTTAGCGACTGGGAGTGAATTACTGGATGTCAATGATTCATTACAGCCAGGGAAAATCCAAAACAGTAATACGTACATGATATTGTCTCAAATTCGAAGAGCGGGCGGAAGAGTAAAATATTTTGGGAAGTTTAGTGATGATTTTAATACGTGTTTTACAGCTGTGAAAGAAGCGCTTGGCCAAGTAGATATGTTAATTACAACGGGCGGTGTATCAGTAGGAGATTATGATTATTTACCAGCTATTTACGAAAAGTTAGGTGCATCTGTTCTTTTTAATAAAGTTGCAATGCGACCAGGAAGTGTTACGACTGTAGCACAATTAAATGGCAAGTTATTATTTGGTTTATCAGGGAATCCATCAGCTTGTTACGTAGGGTTTGAATTATTCGTAAGACCGTGTATTCGGACGTATATGTTTAGTGAAAAAGTACATTTAAAAAGAGAAAAAGCGTTATTAGGAGAAGATTTTCTAAAACCGAATCCATTTACAAGATTTGTACGAGCAAAATTGCAATATGATGAGGGGAAATTAATCGCTTATCCATCAGGGTTTGATAAATCTAGCTCAGTTTCTTCATTGGCAGAATCCAACGCGTTTATCGTATTGCCGGGCGGGACAAGAGGATATAAAAAAGATATGTTTGTCGATGTTCTTTTATTAGAAGATAACGAAGGTAGTGAATGGCCTTGGACATTTCATAAAGTGAGAGGTGGTTTTAATGGGACAAGTGCTATTTGAGATTGTAGATAAACCGATTTTAGTTGAAGAAGTAACGAATAAAGTCGCAAGAAGGGAAGCAGGTGCGATTACAACATTTATTGGTACGGTGAGAGAATTAACAAAAGGAAAACGAACGCTACATTTAGAGTATGAAGCATATAAACCGATGGCAGTAAAACAACTTATGAGAATTGGTGAAGAAATTAGTGAAAGATGGCTGGATGCAAAAGTAGCAATTACGCACCGTGTAGGGCGGCTAGAAATAATGGATATTGCGGTAGTCATTGCAGTTTCATCACCGCATCGTAAAGTAGCTTATGAAGCGAATGAGTACGCGATTGAACGTATAAAACGAATCGTTCCAATTTGGAAAAAAGAATTTTGGGAAGATGGAACGATGTGGGTTGGAGATCAACTTGAAAACACACCTTATCCAGAAGGAAAACCAAAGAAGGAAGAATGAGAAAATGATTACAATTTTACTGTTTGCAAATTTGCGTGAGGAAGTTGGATCGGATCGATTAGTAATTTCAGAAAAGCAAGAAATGACAGTGCAGCAATTAAAAGAATGGCTCAAAGCCAGCTATTGTTTACAATCGCTGGATAAAGTGATGGTGGCTGTTAATGAAGAGTTTGTAATAAATGAAGAGATGATAAAAGCCGGAGATATAGTCGCATTAATCCCACCCGTTAGCGGGGGATAATAAGCTTTTTCACCAGATGAAGTGCCAAGAAAATGTTGTATATAAATTAGAATAAGAGAAGGGATGAGTTCTATGCTTACTCAAGAACAAATAATGAATGCATTAAAACATGTAGAGGATCCAGAGTTACACAAAAGTGTTGTAGAATTAAATATGGTTAGAAATATACAAATGAACGGAACAGAGGTTAAACTTGAAGTAGTACTAACAATCCAAGGTTGTCCGTTAAAAGCAAAAATTCAACAAGATATTGAAGAATCGCTTCACGCAATTGGTGCCTCTAAAGTGGAGGTAACATTTGGTTCTATGACACAAGAAGAACGTGCAGCTTTAACAGAGAAGTTAAAGCGAAATACTAGAACAGAAACTGGTATGCCGAGCATGCTTCGCCCGGATTCAGGAGTACGTTTTATTACTGTAACGAGCGGAAAAGGCGGAGTTGGAAAATCAACGGTGACAATTAATCTTGCAACTGCACTAGCTCGTATGGGCAAAAAAGTGGGGATATTAGATGCAGATATATATGGTTTTAGTATTCCGGCTATGATGGAAACGAATAAGAAACCAACGATGATTGATCAAACGGCAATTCCAGTCATTAGTCACGGTGTTAAAATCATGTCGATGGGATTCTTTACAGAAGGAAATAACCCAGTGATGTGGCGCGGACCGATGCTAAATAAATGGATTCAAAATTTCCTTGCGAATACGCACTGGGGAGAATTAGATTATTTATTACTTGATTTACCACCAGGTACAGGAGATGTTGCGATTGATGTTGCAGCGATGATTCCGCAAGCGAAAGAAATAATTGTTACAACTCCGCACAATATAGCTTCATTCGTTGCTTCAAGAGTTGGTGTAATGGCAAAACATACGAAGCATGAGATTTTAGGTATTGTGGAAAATATGGCTTATTATGAAGAACAAGATGGATCGAAAAATTATCTCTTCGGAAAAGGCGGCGGCGAAATGCTTGCAAAACAATTGCAAACAGAAGTAATTGCCAAAATACCTTTTGCGAAACGTGAAGAAAATAATGGTTCATCTGTATATGATGAAGATTCTCTTGTTGGAGAAGTGTTTACATCGTTAGCTGAGGATATTATTTATAGAGGATAGAGGGGGAAGTTTAGTATGGTATGTAACATTGATCATTCTATTGAAGATGTGATGAATAAGCTTGAAAGTCAAAAGAATTTTTTACCTGAAGGGATCTTTAAAGAGTTAAAGAGTTTTTTGCAAGGTATTCATTCACAGAAATTATTAAATGATGTTTTTCACCTCCTAAAAAAGTATGATTTAGTCAGTGAGGAAGAACGAGAGACGAGAAACGCACAATTGTTGTACATTTTGAATTAAGTACTCTTTGGCTTTAGAATTTTTTCAGAAGGGGTGAATGTGATGGATATGAAAAAGATGATTGAAACGATAGAAGTAACTAGAGTGACTGACGAGGAATTATCGCTTTCGAATTTACATCCAAAGCTTGTGAAGTTGTATAGTCAAAAAGATAGTGCAGAGTATACGAAGCTATTAAAATATATTTTATCATTATCCGTACAGCTGAAGCTGAATCTTGTATTGAAATATTTTGGTGTACGTCACATTGTTGCTGCAGACGAGCGGGTGCAATTTCAAGAGATATTTAAATGCTTAGCTAAGAAAGATGAGAATGGGGAATGGTTTCTAAATTTTGTTTCTTTATATGTAGGGCTAATTGTAGTTCTTCGTTTTGATGAGAAAGTGATTGAGAGCAATTTTTTTGATGATATGGTAGTGGATGAATGTAATGAAATATAAGATTCTACTCATAACATTTTTCTATATTAGATGCTTTAACTGCGATTTTAGTTGGTTATGTAAATATGAAGGTAACTAATTAAGAAAAAGGAATGAAACTAGTTGGATAAAAAGAGTTCTTCAGTTGTTTCCGTCGTTTTTTCGTGTTACTATTAATCGAATTTTTCATAAGGAGAGAAAGCGATGAAATGGATTTATTTTCTTATTATTAACGTTATAGCTTTTAGCCTTATGGGGCTTGATAAACGAAAAGCAAAGAAGAAACAGTGGAGAACGCCAGAAAGTACGTTGTTTTTATCGGCGGCAGCTGGAGGAGCAGTTGGAGCTTGGATCGGTATGTATATGTTTCATCATAAAACTCATAAAAAGAAATTTGTTTTCGGCATACCGTTACTCGTTGTAATAACGGTATGTTTATTATTCGTTGTATGAGAAATGTCGAAAGAAATGCAGATTGATTATTGGTAAAGTGAGCATGTGAGACCGTATAATGGAGAAAAAATGAGAAGAGGAGAAAAAGGAAGATGGGGAGTCAATCAGCAGAGCAAAAAAAAGGGATACTATATGCGGCTGGTGCTTATACGATGTGGGGAATTCTACCGATTTATTGGAAATGGGTTGAGGAAGTTCCAGCAGATGAAATATTAGCACACCGCATCGTTTGGGCATTTGTTTTTATGTTACTTGTATTAGGTGTTACGAAGAGGTTTCGCCAGTTTATTGGGGAATTTGTGAATCTTTTTAAACGACCTAAATTATTAATGTCATTAACAATAGCTTCAGTCTTGATTAGCGGAAACTGGTTTGTTTACATATGGGCCGTTAATCATAATCATGTTATTGAAGCGAGTCTTGGCTATTATATTAATCCGCTTATTAGTATTTTACTTGGTACAGTCGTTTTAAAGGAAAAGTTAAACTTTTGGCAATATGTTGCAGTTGGTTTAGCAGGAGTAGGGGTTGTCATTTTAACAGTACGTTTCGGATCTATTCCGTGGGTTTCTCTTTCACTTGCCTTTTCATTTGGATTATACGGATTAACAAAAAAACTGTTAAACTATGATGCCACAATTGGACTTACGATGGAAACGATGTTAGTGACGCCGTTTGCAATCATTTATCTTGTTATGACAGGAGCACATGGTTTCGGCTCATTTGGATCTATTTCAATGTTATCAACGTTACTTTTAATAGGAGCAGGTATTGTAACGGCATTACCACTATTTTATTTTGCAAAAGGAGCACAACTTATTCCGCTTTATATGGTGGGATTTTTACAATATATTGCGCCAACAATTAGCTTAATTTTAGGTGTATTTGTATTTGGTGAACATTTCACATCTACACATATGATTGCATTTTTCTGTATATGGGTTGCTTTATTTGTATTCTCGGTAGCGAAGACAAAGTTTTTAGTGCAGAAACAACCGAAATTTATAAAAAATAAATCAGCAAAAGTATCATAATGCGTAGTATTTTCTACGCATTTTTCTTTATACTGATACTATATAGGATTTCCATCATAGCTAGTAGGGAGCTGAGAACGTGGAAACAATTTTACATAATGATCCGCTTATGGCCGCTGTAATTTCATGGTTTTTAGCACAATTAACGAAAGTAGTCTTTAAATTAGTCAAAACGGGTGAATTTGATTTTGCAAAGTTTTTCGCTTCAGGTGGGATGCCGAGTTCTCATGCTTCAACTGTTACAGCACTTGCTACAGGAGTTGGGGTAGTAGAAGGTGTGGAAAGCTCGATGTTTGCGGTTGCTACTATTTTTGCCATTATTGTTATGTATGATGCTTCAGGAGTAAGGCTTGCAGTAAGTAAACAAGCAAAAATATTGAATGAGTTTTTTCACGGTAGACAAACAGAATATAAGAAGTTAAATGAACTTGTTGGGCATACACCGTATGAAGTAGTAGTTGGTGCTTTATTAGGGATTATTGTCGGAGTAGGATATTGTTTATGAGCGGAACATTTTATATGTTCTGCTTTTCTTTGTTTTTATACATATTCAGCTACCTTTTTGAATATCGTTATACGGATTTCGAAAGGGTGGGTGAGTAACTTGTTATTATATGAAAAAGTGCATGAAGAAATAGCGAGAAGAACAACTGCACTTCAAACAATGCAACGGCAAGATGGTACGTGGCAGTTTTGTTTTGAAGGAGCGCCACTAACAGATTGTCATATGATTTTTTTATTAAAATTATTAGGTAGAGATAAAGAGATAGAACCGTTTGTAAAAAGATTAGCATCACTTCAAACAAATGAAGGAACATGGAAATTGTATGAAGATGAAATGGGTGGTAATTTATCTGCTACAATTCAATCTTATGCTGCCTTACTTGCATCGGAAAAATATACAAAAGAAGATGCGAATATGAAGCGAGCGGAAATGTTTATAAATGAGCGCGGTGGGGTAGCGCGTGCTCATTTTATGACGAAGTTTTTATTAGCGATTCATGGAGAATATGAATATCCTTCTCTCTTTCATTTGCCAACACCAATTATGTTTCTGCAGAATGATTCCCCTCTCAGTATTTTTGAACTGAGTAGCTCAGCACGTATTCATTTAATTCCGATGATGTTGTGTTTAAATAAAAGATTTCGAGTAGGGAAAAAGTTATTGCCAAATTTAAATCATATTGCAGGCGGGGGCGGAGAATGGTTTCGGGAGGATCGGTCTCCAGTTTTTCAAACGTTAGTAAGTGACGTGAAGAAAATTATAACGTATCCACTTTCTTTGCATCATAAAGGATATGAGGAAGTAGAACGTTTTATGAAAGAGCGTATTGATGAAAATGGAACATTATATAGTTACGCAACTGCCTCGTTTTATATGATTTATGCTTTACTTGCATTAGGACATTCTATTCACTCACCAATTATTCAGAAGGCTATAATGGGAATCACATCTTATATATGGAAGATGGAGAGAGGGAGCCATTTGCAAAACTCTCCGTCAACTATATGGGATACAGCTTTACTCAGTTATGCTTTGCAAGAAGCTCAAGTTCCGAAAGCAAGTAAAGTGATTCAAAATGCATCAGCGTATTTACTAAGAAAACAGCAAACAAAGAAAGTAGATTGGAGTGTACATGCACCGGATCTCTTCCCAGGTGGTTGGGGCTTTTCGGATGTGAATACGACGATTCCAGATATTGATGATACAACTGCTGCGTTAAGAGCATTGGCGCGAAGTAGAGGGAACGAAAATGTAGACACTGCTTGGAAGCGAGCGGTTAATTGGGTTAAAGGATTGCAAAATAATGATGGTGGTTGGGGGGCTTTTGAAAAAGGGGTAACGAGCCGTATATTAGCAAATTTACCAATCGAAAATGCAAGTGATATGATTACAGATCCTTCTACACCAGATATTACAGGAAGAGTATTAGAATTTTTCGGAACGTATACGCAAAATGAATTGCCCGAGAAACAAAAACAAAGTGCGATAAATTGGTTAATGAATGTACAAGAGGAAAATGGATCGTGGTATGGGAAATGGGGAATTTGTTATATATATGGTACGTGGGCAGTGTTGACTGGTTTACGGTCACTAGGAATACCATCTAGCGATCCATCAGTGAAACGAGCAGCTTTATGGCTTGAACATATACAGCATGAAGATGGTGGCTGGGGAGAATCTTGCCAAAGTAGTGTGGAAAAAAGATTTGTTACTTTGCCATTTAGTACACCATCCCAAACAGCATGGGCGTTAGATGCCCTCATTTCTTACTATGATAAAGAAACGCCAGTTATTCGAAAAGGTATTTCATATTTGCTCTCCAACTCTTATATAAATGAAAAATATCCTACTGGAACAGGTTTACCAGGTGGGTTTTATATTCGTTATCATAGTTATGCTCATATATATCCGTTGCTTACTTTGGCTCATTATGCAAAAAAATATAGAAAATAAACCGAGAGATGTCTCTCGGTTTATTTTGTTGGGTAGTAGGTCCCTTTTGAAAAGAATAAGGTTGTGATGTACCTTATTTTTCGGTTGATTGGCGCTTTTGACGTGCATCAGCGGCATTTGCACGTGCGTTTGCTTCTAAGTCATTGTGGTCAGCGAGTTCGCGAGAGAACTCAACATCAATGCCATCCGTTGCTTTGCTTTGTTTGAAATTCTTTTTGTTCATTCGACACAATCTCCTTGCGTTTATGCGACGTTGCAAAGTTAGTTTGACACAAATAGACTTTTTTATACAAAGAGGAATTGGAAAGCAAGGAGCCGAAATATACAGTATAAGTAATAGAAATGGGGGATAGGAATGGAGTTTTTAAATGGGAAAACAGCTGTTGTAACAGGAGCTGCACAGGGAATTGGAAAAGAGATTGCAAGGGTTTATGCAAAACTAGGGGCGAAAGTATTAATTAGCGATGTAAATGAAGAGAATCTACAAAAAACGACACACGAGTTATCAGATGAAGGATATGAAGTGTGCTCATATCGATGTGATGTGAGTAATCAAAATGAAGCAAAGTCGTTAATTGAATATGCGGTTCAAAAATTTGGTACGTTACATATTTTGGTGAATAATGCTGGAATTACAAGAGACGCAATGTTACATAAAATGGAGAAGTCTGCCTGGGAACAAGTATTACAAGTGAATTTAACTGGAGTTTTTTATTGTATGCAACCCGCGCTTCTTTACATGAGACAACAAGGGTATGGACGCATTATTAATATATCTTCAATTAGTAGAGAAGGAAACATAGGTCAAGCAAATTATGCGGCTACAAAGGCAGGAGTTGTAGGATTAACGAAAACAGCAGCGAAAGAAGTTGGAAGTTTCGGTATTACTTGTAATGCGATTTGTCCGGGGTTTATGGATACAGATATGACCAAAACGATACCAGATAAAGTGAAAGAAAAGATGGTTGGCGCTATTCCAGTTGGTAGAATTGGAACGCCAGAAGATATTGCGAACGCAGCAGCCTTTTTAGCATCAGAATACGCATCTTATATTACAGGTGAAGTATTAAATGTGAGCGGAGGACTGCAAGTTTAAAGGAATACATAATGAAAAGAACCTGACCAGGTAGGTCAGGTTCTTTCTCATTAATTTAAGTTAAGCCAAACGCTCTTTACTTCTGTATAGTTATTTAATGCGTAAGATCCCATTTCACGACCAAGACCAGATTGTTTAAATCCTCCAAATGGAGATGCTGCATCAAAGACGTTATAACAGTTTACCCATACTGTACCTGCACGTACTTTACTTGCAACATAGTGTGCTGTTTTAACATTTTCTGTCCACACACCAGCCGCTAAGCCGAATTGTGATTTATTTGCACGTTCAATTACTTCGTCAATATCGTTAAACGGTATTGCAGAAATAACTGGACCGAAAATTTCTTCTTTTGCGATCGTCATTTCATCATTTACGTCAGCGAATACTGTAGGAGAAACGAAGTAGCCTTGATCGAATGGATTACTTCCTCCGCAAAGTACTTCAGCGCCTTCTTCAATCCCTTTTTCAATGTAGCCCATTACACGTTTTTGTTGTTCTTCGGAAACGAGAGGGCCAATTGTTGTTTCAGGGTTAAGACCGACACCTTGATTTAGTTTTTTAGAATAGAGGACGAGATCAGCCATGACATTATCATACATTTTCTTCGGAACAAATAAGCGTGATCCAGCAGAGCATACTTGTCCTTGGTTAAACATAACACCAGAAAGTGCACCAGGAATCGCGCGAGATAAATCAGCATCTGGCAATATGATATTTGGTGATTTACCGCCTAATTCAAGTGTAACGCGTTTTAATGTTTCGGATGCTTGTCGCATAATTTGTTTACCGACAGGAGTAGAACCGGTAAATGCAATTTTGTCAACGAGTGGATGATTAACGAGAGCTTGTCCAGCCGATTCACCGAATCCAGGTACGATATTAATAACACCTTTCGGGAATCCAGCTTCTTCAATTAATTCAGCTAAGTATAGAGCAGATAGTGGAGTTTGTTCTGCAGGTTTTAAAACGATTGTACATCCTGTAGCAAGCGCTGCTCCCATTTTCCACATTGCCATAAGAAGCGGGAAGTTCCAAGGGATAATTTGACCAACGACACCAACAGCTTCATGGCGTGTATAGTTAAAGTAATCACCAGAAACAGGAATTGTTTGACCAACGATTTTCGTAGCCCAACCAGCGTAATAGCGCATATGCTCAATTGCAAGTGGTATGTCTGCTGCCATTGTTTCACGGATTGGCTTTCCGTTATCTAATGTTTCGAGCTGTGCAAGCTCTTCTTTATGTTCATCCATTAAATCAGCTAACTTGTACATGAGACGGCTTCGCTCAGCAGTGCTCATACGAGACCAAGGACCTTCGTCAAAAGCCATACGAGCTGCGACTACAGCTTTATGAATATCTTCGCGACCAGCTTCAGAAACGACGGCAAGTGTTTCACCAGTTGCTGGGTTAGGTGTTTTAAATGTTTTTCCGGAAGCGCTTTCAATGAAAGATCCATTCACATATAACTTTTTTGTACCTTGAAGAAACTTTTCTACCTTTTCATGAAGATTTACAGCTAGTTGACTCATTGTATAACCCCCTTGAAAATATAATGTAAACGCAGTACGAGACGGCGTTTATTCCGAAATCAAGGATGTGGAAACTAGATGGAAAGCCTCTAATTAAAATCATAATTAATAAATACTGAAAATTCAAATTTCATTTGTGTTACAATTGTAAAAAATATGTAATGTAAGAGAAGCTTCTATATGATTATAAAAAATCCTGCTTGTTTTTGCTTTCTAGTAGGAAAAACTAGAAGAACAATGGTACAATAATACATCGTGAGAGGAGGGGGAAAAATGAAAGATTATCATGATGATCCACGCTTTCGAATAGCCCATAGAGAAGCGTTAATTGGTCTTGGACTTGCTATTATTAATTTTATAATATGGTACGGATTTGCTTATGGGCTTGGTAGTAAAAATCCGAATGAATATACATATGTATTAGGTTTTCCCGCATGGTTTTTTTATAGCTGTATCGTTGGATTTATCGTTATGGTTATTTTACTTAGTTTAGTTGTTCGTTTTGTATTTCAAGATATTTCACTCGATGAGGAAGAAAAAAGTGAGGAATAATAGATGAATTGGTATGTAATCATTCCAATGATAATTTCGTTTATCGTTGTATTTTTAATTGGTGTATATGCTTCAAAACGTGTGCAAGCAACTGCTCATAATAAATTTTTACAAGAATATTTTCTTGGTGGGCGTGAGCTAGGCGGTTTATTATTAGCGATGACAATGATTGCTACGTACGGTAGTGCAAGTAGCTTTATTGGTGGCCCTGGTATTGCTTACAATATGGGGCTTGGATGGGTACTGTTATCTGCGATTCAAGTTGTAACAGGCTATATCGTTTTAACGGTTATCGGTAAAAAGTTTGCAATTATCGCTAGGAAGATGGAAGCAATTACTCTTATCGATTATTTAAAAGGGAGATACAATAATAAAGCAGTTGTTATACTTTCTGCGTTATGTATTATTATCTTTTTATTTTCAGCGACAGTAGCCCAGTGGGTCGGCGGGGGACGATTAATCGAGTCACTAACGGGTCTATCGTATACAACAGCACTATTTTTATTTACTTTTTCTGTACTTGTGTACGTATTAATTGGTGGATTTCGTGCAGTTGCTCTATCAGATACATTATTAGGAATCATTATGTTAGTTGGAACGACAATCATTTTAATTGCTACTGTCATTGCTGGTGGTGGAATTGAAAAGATTATGCAGGAACTTGTTCAAATTAATCCAAAGTTAATTACACCATTCGGAGCAGATGGCAGTTTAACGAAATCATATGTTACATCATTTTGGATTTTAATTGGAATTGGCGTTGTCGGCTTACCGCAAATTAGCGTGCGTGCCATGTCTTATAAAAATTCAAAAGCGATGCATCAAGCTTTAATAATTGGAACCGTTGTCGTTGGCACAATTATGATCGGTATGCATTTAACTGGTGTATTTGCAAGAGTAGTACTTCCAGGTATAACGGTACCAGATAAAGTAATGCCGCTACTTGCGATGGAAGTGTTACCTCCTTGGTTAGCTGGAGTTTTCTTAGCTGCACCGATGGCAGCGATTATGTCTACAGTAAACTCTTTATTATTACTTGTAAGCTCGTCAATTATTAAAGATATATACGTAAATTACATAAATAAAGATGCAGCAGACAGTACGATAAAAAAAGGAAGTTTATGGATTACTGGTATTGTAGGACTACTCGTTTATGCAGCGGCGATTAAACCACCAGATTTTTTAATATGGCTAAATTTATTTTCTTTCGGTGGATTAGAAGCAGCATTCATTTGGCCAATCGTATTAGGGTTATATTGGAGGAAAGGAAATGCTACAGGAGCGCTTGCGTCTATTTTAGTTGGGGTAGGCTCATATATGTGTATTCATCTTTTCTATCCAAATCCATTCGGTATACATACAGTTGTCTTCCCGATTTGTTTTGCGTTTATCGCTTATGTTATTGGAAGTATGAGTGCTGTAAAAAAAACAGTATAGGTTAGCTGAAGAACGTAGTCCTTATAAGACTGCGTTTTTTCTTATGAATTTGTTCTTTTTTTATTCTGTATATCCACGGTTATTCATAAATTAATAACAACTGAGGGGATGGAGTTGAGGTCGATGAAAAAAGTGTTATTTTTAGGAGACCCAGGAATTGATGACTCTTTAGCAATTATGTATGGATTGTTGCATCCTGATATTGATATTGTTGGTGTAGTAACGGGATATGGAAATGTAACACAAGAAAAGGCGACAAGTAATGCCGCATATTTATTGCAAATGGCAGGACGGGAAGATATACCTGTTATTAATGGTGCGAAAATTCCTTTATCCGGAGATATTACGACGTATTATCCAGAAATTCATGGGACAGACGGTTTAGGGCCAATTAAACCTCCAAAAACTTTTTCACCAAATATAAAGCCTTTTTGTACATTTTTTGATCTTCTTGAAAAATATAAAGGAGAATTAATAATAGTCGATGCTGGTAGATCAACAACATTAGCGACAGCATTTATTTTAGAAAAGCCGATGATGAAGTATGTGAAAGAATATTATATAATGGGCGGTGCTTTCTTAATGCCTGGCAATGTAACACCAGTCGCAGAGGCGAATTTTCATGGTGATCCCATTGCGTCACAATTAGTTATGCAAAATGCCAAAAATGTGACATTAGTGCCACTTAACGTTACATCTGAAGCAATTATTACACCGGAAATGGTAAAATATATTACGAAACACTCTAAAACGAGTTTTAATAAGTTAATCGAGCCGATATTTACGTATTATTATAAAGCATATAAAAAGTTAAACCCGAAAATAACAGGTAGTCCAGTACATGACGTCGTTACAATGATGGTTGCGGCAAATCCATCCATTTTAGATTATGTATATCGTCGTGTCGATGTAGATACAGTTGGAATTGCAAAAGGAGAGAGTATTGCTGATTTTCGGCCTCAACCTGATGCAAAAGCATTAAAAAATTGGGTGCGAATTGGTTGGTCGTTACATTATAAAAAGTTTCTTGAGGATTTTGTGAAATTTATGACGTAGACATAATAGGAGCATACAAGTTAAAATAATGGAGATGGTTATTTAAATGACCATCTCCATTATTTTGTTTTTAAATGATAAATAGAGAAGAGTTACACAATAGGAGAGGAATTTTACTTGAAAAAAACTATAGTATGCGCAGTAATTGTGGGTATTTTTGTTTTGCTAATATCGGGTAACTTTTTAGTGAAAAAAGTGTGGAGTTCAAATAATGATGATGCACAGTATATTGCATCTTTTATTGAAGAACATAAAGATGAAAAAAATAGTGCGCTTCTAGTAAAGAGAAATGATAAAGTTGTTTATTCTGTAAACCCAAATGTTGTATTGCCAGTTGCTAGTACGATGAAATTAATTGTGGCGCTTGAATATACGAAACAAGTTACTGAAGGGAAAATTGATTCTTCTAGTTTCGTGTCGATTAATGATGTGAATCGTTATTATGTGCCGAATACAGATGGTGGTGCACAAGATAGATGGCAAAAGTATTTGGAGAAGACGGGCAAGATAACTGAAGGAGCGGTTTCTTTAGAAGAAGTGGCAAAAGGAATGGTTAAGTTTAGTTCGAATGCAAATGCTGAATACTTAATGGAATTGTTAGGATTAGATAACATCAATCGAAATTTACAAAGTTTATCACTTCCTGCACATCAACCACTATTTCCAATCGTTTCATCTTTGTATATCCCGGGATATTTGCATAAAGAATTACATGTTCCAAAATATAAAATAGAGAAAAAGTTAAAAGAAATGTCTCAAGAGCAATATCGTGAATATGCGATGATTATTCATGAACGCTTAAAGAAGAAGGGACCATTACTACAGAAGGAAATTCCGCTTTATTTAGAGGAACGTTACGACAAAATTTGGTCAGATAGATTACCAGCAGCTTCTGCAAATGATTATATGGTATTACTTCAAAAGGCAAACCATAAAGGTGGCTTGACAGAGGCTGAAGAAAAAGTGTGGGCAAATATCGTTGAAACAGACATGAGTGCCAAGAAATACCGTAAAACATTCAGACATGCGGGGCAAAAGAATGGTTACACACCATGGACGGTTACAAAAGCAGTTTACGCTATGGATAAACGTGGAAACTGTACGGAGATTGTGTTTTTGGCGAATAATTTAAATGAAGACGATAGTGCAGAAATACGGAAACATTTAGCAAACTTACATTTCCAAGTGTTGCAAAGTGATAAGTATGATGCGACTTTTATTAAATAAACTCGGTGCAGAGAGCACCGAGTTTATTTTTATGTACAAGCACTTTTTTTCTATCTCTGGGTATGATGGGTAGTAATACTTAGGTGAGAGGGGAAAAGGTGATGAAACAAAGTAAAGAAGAGTTTATAAAGAGTGAAGGCGCTGATTTCCCTGGGAAAACATATGTGGATTGTGTATTACAACATGTATTTCATTTTCAAAGAAATTACTTATTGAAAGATATGTTTCAAGTGCATAAAGCACATATTACGATGCTGACGGAAGAAAATTTAATGAAAAAGGAAGAAGCTAAAGTTATATTACACGCATTAAAAAAGGTAGAGGGAATTCCAGAAGAGCAATTGCTCTATACAGAGCAGCATGAAGATCTCTTTTTTTTAGTCGAACATTTAATTTCTCAAGAAGCGAAATGCGATTTTGTAAGTAATATGCATATTGGTAGAAGTAGAAATGATATGGGCGTAACGATGTATCGCATGAGTTTAAGGCGATATGTATTACGATTAATAGAACATCATTTGTTATTGCAAGAAAGTGTACTGCAACTTGCCGTTGATCATAAGGAAACGATCATGCCAGCTTATACACATACACAACCAGCACAGCCAACAACATTTGGTCATTATACGTTAGCAATTTATGATACGATGCAAAGAGATTTAGAACGAATGAAAAAAACGTACCAGCTTTTAAATCAGTCTCCAATGGGGGCAGCTGCACTCTCTACAACAAGTTTCCCGATTAAACGAGAACGAGTTGCTCATCTACTTGGATTTACAAATGTAATTGAGAACTCATATGATGCTGTTGCTGGAGCGGATTATTTATTAGAAGTTAGCTCGCTACTTATGGTAATGATGACGAATACGAGTAGATGGATTCATGACTTTTTGTTGTTAGCAACGAAAGAATATGAAGGTATTACTGTTGCAAAGCCTTATGTACAAATCAGTAGTATTATGCCGCAAAAACGAAATCCGGTTTCAATTGAACACGCTCGTGCAATTACGAGTAGTGCTTTAGGAGAAGCATTTACAGTATTTCAAATGATTCATAATACACCATTTGGTGATATTGTCGATACGGAAGATGACTTGCAGCCATATTTATATAAAGGGATTGAAAAGGCAATTCGTGTTTTTTGTATGATGAATGCAGTGATCCGAACGATGAAAGTAGAAGAAGAAACGTTAAAAAGTCGTTCCTATAAACATGCAATAACGATAACGGATTTCGCCGATGTTTTAACAAAAAACTATGAAATTCCATTTCGGCATGCTCATCATGCAGCAAGTGCTATTGCAAATATGTTATTGGAGCAGAAAAAAGAACTACATGAATTACACTTCAAAGAGGTAAATATGTACTTGCAAGAACATTTTAAAATAAATTTATTAGAAAAAGAGTGGAAAGAAATTATATCGCCAGAAGCTTTTATTCAAAAAAGAAATGTATACGGTGGACCGAGTAAAAAAGAAATGAATCGTATGATTAAAAATCGACAAGAGTCATTTCGAAAAGAAGAAGATGTATTTGAAAAGGAAAAACAGAGAATTTTACAAGCTGAAAATGCTTTGAATACATTAGCTTTGAATATTATTGAATCGTAAAAGAGGGATTTAATGAATTAATCGCCAATACTTAATTAAAATATAAATAGAGAGAAGAGATTGTCGATGATTCAATTACATGTATATGAAGAGATTTTTCATTTTAAAGAAGATGTTACACCATTTCTAGAAAAGAATGAGCAGGAAAACAATCTCATATTAGGTGTATTACAAATGGTCCAACAACCAACATTTATGGGGATAGCGAAACAAGGAGAAGAAATTGCGGTTGTATTTCTGCAAACAGAAGAGAAGAAACAAATCATTGTTGCAACTTCTGAAATTGCGGGAGTAACTATTGAGGAACTTGCAAAAGAATTAACGAAAGTATATCCGGATATTCCTGGATTGATCGGTAATAAGAAAATTGTACAGAAATTAGCGGAAGAGATTGCAGTATTAGAAAATAAAAAAACGCATGTTGCAATGGAGCAAGGTGTGTATGAGTTGAACAGAGTAAAGAAGAAGTGTAATGCGAATGGACTTTTTCGAGCGGTAAATAATGATGAATTACCATTAATAGAACAGTGGATATATCAATTTTGTGAAGACGTAAAGCTTCCTACTACGAAAGAAGAAGCAAAACAAACTGCGTATACATTAATAACTACAAATCGACTGTTTGGTTTGGAAGTGGATGGGAAACTCGTTTCTGTAGCTGCAAAAACGAGACCAACTAAAAATAATATAACAGTTAATTTTGTATATACGCCGAAAGAAGCAAGGAAAAAGGGATACGCATCTAAGTGTGTAGCAGCACTTAGTCAACGTATGTTAGATGAAGGGTATAAGACGACTACGTTATATACTGATTTAGCGAATCCGATATCGAATAAAATTTATCAAGAAATTGGTTATGAGAAAATTGCGGAGTCTGTGCTTATATTTTTAGAGAAGTAAAACAAAAAGGTGTGCTATTTTAGCACACCTTTTTGTTATTCATCAATTCTAATAATCTCGCCTTGAGGGAAGTCCTCAGTTTCTAGTAAGTTACGAATAGCTTTCGCAACATATTCAGGTGATAATAGTTTTCCTTCTTCTTTTAATGCAATGAAGCGGTCCAAGTTTATGAAATCTTCTTTATTTGTTTCACGAATTTGTGATTGCATATTAGTATCAACAACGCCAGGTGCAAAAGCGACGATTTTTACTGGATATTCTTTTTCTGCTTCTTCAGTTGCTACGCACTGTGTAAACATATTTACACCAGCTTTCGTTGTACAATAAGCGCCCCAGCCAAAGTAAGGATTTTTTCCTGCACCAGATGAAATGTTAATAACGCGTTTATCTACTTTCCAGTCTTTCGTATGTTTCATAAATGTAGATGTAAGAATCATAGGTGCAAGTAAATTAATGTGAACGTTCGTAATGAATTGTTCGCTTTCAGCTTTTTCGATTGGCTTCATAGGTGCAACTGTACCCGCATTATTAATTAAATGAATAGAGGATACATTGTCTTTTTTAATAGATGAAATGATCTCTTTAAAGTTAGTTTCTAAGTTATGTACATCTTGAAGATCTAGGGAATGAAAAATGCAATTGCTGTTATATTGCTCTGCAAGTTTCGTAAGCTCTTTATTTTCTCTTCTAGAAATAGAGATGACAGTTGTATTTTTTTCTAATAATTGCGTAGCGATTGCCTCACCTAAACCTTGTGAAGTTCCTGTTATGATAACGTAGCGCATAGTTTTATAAACCCCTCTCATATGTGCGGAATTTTGTTGGACAACGTACATTGTATAGTTTGTCTACATTTTATAGTATAGAGCACTTTTTACTATAATTGAAATGAGATGATTGTGTGCCTTTTATAAATAGGTTTACGACAACAGTACCTGGTGCCGTCACGTTTACTGGGAATACGCTGGGACTTAGCCCTACATCACCTGCACCAGGTAATATTTTTGGTACACTTGCTGTGTTTACGACAGTAAATACAGCATTGCAAGTACCAGGGTTCCCAGCAGGGACAACAGATGAATGGCAATTGAATTCTTCAAGTGCAATTTTAAATCTTCCAGCGGGAAGCAGTGTATTATATGCAGAATTAGTTTGGGCTGGTACTTTCCGGACTGATACGGAAGATGTGTTACCATTTTTAAATGATAACATTACATTTACAACGCCAGCAGGGACGTTTTCTGTTACGCCAGATCCTGCTACCGCGCAGCAAGGTTCAGTAGGAAATCAGTTTTATTATGCTCGCTCTGCCAATGTAACGAATCTTGTTAGTGCAGGTGGGGCAGGCACATATACAACGGGTGCTGTGCCAGCTGCAAGAACTTCAGCCGACCCAACAATCAGTCGTTCAGCTGGATGGACGCTTGAGGTTGTGTATCAAAATGCAAGTTTACCACTTCGAAATTTGTCAGTATATGCAGGTCAAGAAATTATCGATGCTTCATCCCCGCCAGTTGATGCTACAATTTCAGGTTTTGCTACGCCGGCAACAGGAGCTGTTACAGGAAGAGTGCTCGTAACTGCTCAAGAAGGTGATTCTAACATTGTTGGAGATCAACTTCGCTTTGGGCCGAATGCAAATGCTACAGTTGCATTATTCGGACCGAGAAATCCTGCGAATAATTTCTTTCAGTCACAAATTTGTAATGACAGTGGAAATTTAGATACGAGCGGCACGTTTGGAGATTTGAATCAGCCGTTAGGGGTAGCTTTGGCCGTCCGAAGACAGGGGTGGGATATTACGAATGTAGATGCCTCCTCATCTTTAGTAAACAGTCAAACATCAGCAACGGTTCGATTTGTTACAAATGGAGATGGATACGCTGCAGCTGGTTTTGGTGTTCAAATTGATGCAACAGGTCCAATTATTAATCCTGTTAAATCAGTTAATAGAACAGTCGCGGGGGTAGGGGATACTCTCACTTATACAATTACGGTCCCAAATACAGGAACAGGAAGTGCAGAAAACGTTGTATTACGTGATAGTATTCCGAGCGGAACGACGTTTGTTGCAGGTAGTGTTACGGTAGGGGGAGTAACACAGCCGAATGCAAACCCTGCTAATGGAATTAATTTAGGCACAATCCCAAATAACACGCAAAGAATTGTTACATTTCAAGTTCGAATAACATCATTCCCGAATCCCAATCCTATTTTAAATCGTGCAATGGTGTCATATCAATTCCGTCCCTTCGTTGGTAGTCCTCCTATTACAAGTACGTCTTCTTCAAACACAGTACAAACGACAGTGAATCAAGCAACTATAAGTATGCAGAAATCTGTAGATTTACAGACGGCAACGCTTAATGATGTATTAACGTACACAGTTAATGTCACAAATAATGGAAACGTCACTGCGAACAATGTTATTTTTGTTGATAGTATCCCTGCTGGAACAACATTTGTCGCAAATAGCGTTACGGTAAATGGAGTAGCGCGTCCAGGAGCGAATCCAGCAAGTAGTATTAATCTTGGAAGTATTAATGCATCGCAAACGACTGTAGTGCGCTTTCAAGTTCGAGTAACATCGAACCCTCTTGTCAATCCAATTCCAAACCGTGCGAGTGTAACATTTACCTTTACTCCAGTGCCTGGTCAACAACCAGTTTCAGGGCAAGCGACAAGTAATACTGCAGTTACGACAATTAATATAGCTGATATAGCAACGAGAAAAACAGTGGATAAAGCTTTTGCAACGGTTAACGACGTTCTTACGTACACGGTAACAATTCAAAATACAGGAAATGTACTTGCAACGAACGTTATTTTTCAAGATCCGATCCCAATTGGAACGACATTTATCGTAAATAGTGTGACTGTGGATGGGGTTTCACAACCTGGGGTAAATCCAGCGACTGGGTTTACAGTAGCTAATATATCTCCTGGCGGAAGTAGGACTGTTACATTTCAAGTACGAGTAACATCTACACCATCGGGAGGTACGATTGCGAATCGCGGAAATGTATCTGCTAATTTCGTCGTTATTCCGAATCAGCCACCGATAACAATTAATAGACAAACGAATACAGTTGTGACACAAGTTAATACAGGCGGTTTAAATGTAATAAAAGAAGTAAATACAACGCAAGCGGCGGTAGGGGATACTTTAACGTACACAATTGCCGTCCAAAATACAGGGAACGTTCCGTTAACAAATGTATTTTTCCAAGACCCTATTTCTTCTGCTGTTTCATTTGTTGCAAATTCTGTAACAATTAATGGAGTACAGCAAAGTGGACTAAATCCGAATACAGGATTCTCTCTTCCGAATATTCCTGCGGCTCAAACGGTTGTAGTCACATTTGACGTAGTAATTGTACAGAATCCAGAAAATGAAGATATTTTAAATCAAGCAAATGTAACAGCAAGCTTTCAAGTGAATCCGAATGAACCACCAGTAACAATCAATGTACCGAGTAATGTTGTGAATACGACAGTACAATCAGGAAACTTTGAAGTTGTGAAAGCAGTCAATACGGATGTTGCAACGGTAGGAGATGTTTTAGTATATACAATCGAAGTTATAAATGCAGGTAGTGTACCAGCTGCAAATGTATTTTTCCAAGATTCAATTCCACAAGGGACATTATTTATTGAAAATAGTGTATTGGTTGATGGTGTTTTACAAGAGGGGGCAGATCCAGGACTAGGATTCCCATTAAATGATTTACCTACTGGCGCGAGTGTAATTATTTCATTTGAGGTATTAATTGATGAAATTCCACCAGGGAATAATGTTGTAAATAACGCGAATGTAACTGGAGATTTTCTTGTAAATCCAACAGAGCCACCAATTACTGTGACGGTTCCAAGTAATACTGTTATGACAGTTGTGAATTCCTCAGGGTTAAATGTAATGAAGAGTGTAAGCGCTACTGAAGCAGGTGTAGGAGATACACTAACATATACAGTTGCTATACAAAATAGTGGAACGGTAGTAGCGACAAATGTATCATTCCTTGATCCGATTCCAGCTGGAACCACTTTTGTAGCGAATAGTGTAACGATAAACGGGACACCTCAACCAGGTTTAAACCCGACAACTGGATTTCCACTTGCTAATATTCCAGTAGGAGGTATGGTGACGGTCACTTTTCAAGTGACAATCACGAGTGTACCACCAAATAGAGTTCTTCCGAATAATGCGAATGTCACTGCTGATTTCCAAGTAAGTCCTCTCCAGCCACCAATTACAATTGTAACGATTAGTAATATTGTTGTGACGCGAGTGAATGTAGGATCACTTAATGTAATGAAGAGTGTAAATACACCACAAGCCGGTGTAGGAGATACGTTAACGTATACGATTCTTATTCAAAATACAGGAACTGTTCCTGCAACGAATATTGTTTTTCAAGATCCAATTCCGTCTGGTACTGCCTTTGTAGCAAATAGTGTGACGATAAATGGAGTCGTACAGCAAGGCGCGGATCCTATGGCAGGATTCCCGGTACCAAATATTCCGGTCGGGCAAACGGCTACCATTACGTTTCAAGTTACAGTGACGGGTGTTCCGAGCGGTGGAAATATAAGAAACCAATCGAACGTTACTGCAAGTTTTCTTATAAATCCAGCAAACCCTCCAATAACGACTGTTACAAATAGTAATTTTGTAGTGACGCAAGTAAACACAGCACAGTTAAATATACAAAAATCTTCATCTGTACAACAAGCAGCACTTGGAGAAACTTACACGTATTCTGTTGTCATTCGAAATAACGGTACAGTAACAGCAACGAATGTCTCTTTCCTTGATCCAGTTTCTCCAGAAACAACATTTGTAGCAAATAGTGTAACGATAAATGGAACGCCACAACCTGGATTTGACCCAAATGTTGGTTTCCCGCTTCCTAATATTGCAGCTGGAACAGCATTGACAGTAACGTTCCAAGTTACGGTAGTTGCACCGTCTACACGTGGAGCAGTATTAAATACAGCATCTGCTACAGCCACTTTCTTATTAAATCCTTTACAACCACCTGTAACAACAACGAATTCAAGTAATACAACGGTAGTTACAATACCGTTACCTCCTCCTGGTGAAGTAACAGCAACAAAAACAGTTGATGTTGCAACTGGGGCTGTTGGGGATGTATTAACGTATACCGTGCTCATTTCAAACGTAGGAATTATCCCTGTTACAGATGTGTTCTTCCAAGATGTCATACCAGAAGGAACGACGTTTGTTGACAATAGTGTAACGATAGGTGGAGTGCAGCAACTTGGTTTAAATCCAGAAATAGGATTTACAGTTACGCCATTATTAATCGCTGGTGGAAGTATTGAGGTCACATTCCAAGTGACGATTACAGAAATTCCAGATAATGAAGTCATATTAAATGATGCAGACGTTACATTTACTTCACAACCAAATCCGCAGGAACCACCGATTACGGAAACGATATTAACGAATTTAGTCGTTACGACAATTAATATAGCGTTTATTTTTCCAGTGAAAATAGTAGATAAGGAAGTAGCGACTGTAGGAGAAATATTAACGTATGATGTATTGATTTTTAATTTCGGAACAGTGCCAGCGACGAATGTTCAATTTATCGATACTACTTCCGCCGGTGTAGCATTCGTACCAGGAAGCGTGAGTATAAACGGGGTACCAGCACCAGGATTAGATCCTTTCATTGGTTTTACAGTTCCAGATATACCTGTAGATGATTTTGTACTCGTCACATATCAGGAAGTGGTTACGAGCATACCAGAAGGTGGAACGATTGTTAACTTTGTAGATGTTACAGCTACGTTTGCTGTAAGTGAAACAGAGCCGCCTATTACGGAAACGACGACAAGTAACACGACATTAACAGAAATAAATGAATCTGGTTTGAATGTTTTAAAATCAGTAAGTCAGCCGGTTGTTGCAGTAGGCGATACAATCACATATACAACAGTAGTTCAAAATACGGGAACAGTGATAGCGACGAATGTTCAATATAGTGATGTATTACCATCCTCTATAACATTCGTACCGAATAGTGTAACGATAAACGGTGCGTTACAGCCTGGATTAGACCCTAACACTGACTTCTCACTTCCGGATATAATTCCAGGTGAAAGTGTAGAAGTCACATTCCAAGTAACAGTTGTTAGCGTTCCGTCAAACGGAACAATTGCCAATACGGCAAATGTTACCGGAAGCTTTATTTTAGTACCAGGAGAACCACCAGTTATAGTAAATCAGCCAAGTAATACAACACTCACAACTGTAAATAGAGGACGCTTTAATGTTATTAAACAAGTAAATAGAGCCGCTACTCTAGTTGGAGATGTATTGACGTATACAGTGCAAATAACGAATACAGGAACAGTAACAGCTAACAATGTTCAGTTTATTGATACGATTTCAACAGGTGCGTCATTTGTACCAAATAGTGTAACGATAAATGGAGCTCCGCAACCAAACTTAAATCCGATTACTGGATTTGGAGTTGGAGATATCCCAGTTGGTGAAACAGTTATAGTGACGTTTCAAGCGACAGTTACAAACATCCCGTCATCAGGAACAATTACGAACGTTGCAAATATAACAGGAAGCTTTACTTTAGTGCCAGGAGAGCCACCGGTTGTAATAACAGAGCCGAGTAATACGACGATAACTAGAGTGAATAGAGGACGATTCAGCGTTATAAAATCTGTAAATAAAGAAGCGACACGATTAGGAGATACGTTAACGTATAGTGTGCAAGTTACAAATACGGGAACGGTAACAGCGACGAACGTTCAGTTTAGCGATGTTCCATCACCTAGTTTAGAATTCGTTCCTGGAAGTGTACAAATAAATGGGATTCCGCAAGTAGGTTTAGATCCATTTGTAGGCTTTGTATTGCCTAATCTTGCAGTAGGGGATAGCGTATTAATTACATTTGAAGTAAATGTAATCGCAGTTCCGCCTTCTAGTAGCATTATGAATACAGCAAGAGTAACGGGTGATTTTGAATTAATTCCAGGAGAACCTCCGTTTACAATTACGAATTCAAGTAATACGACAGTCACACCAGTAAATAGAGGCAGTTTAGATATGCAAAAAGAAGTAGATCATTCAATTGTTGGAGTAGGAGAAACAGTAAAGTATACGGTTCGAATATTAAATACTGGTACTGCTGATGCGATGAATATTCAATTTATCGATGTCCTATCTCAGGAAGCTGTTTTTGTACCAAATAGTGTAACTGTAAATGGAGTAGCTCGTCCGGGAGTAAATCCGCAGGTTGGATTTACGATTGTAGACATTCCAGTCGGTGAGACGGCGATTGTAACATATGAAGCTACGATTACAAGTTTTCCAGATGGTGGTACAGTAGTGAACGTTGCTGGGGCGTTAGCAGAATATATTTTAGTACCAGGGGAGCCGCCAGTTACAGTGATGGATACGAGCAATACCGTTATAGTGACGGTAAATACTGCAATCTTATTTGTTGCAAAAGGAGCAAACTTTGAAGTAGCAATGATAGGGGATGTTGTCACTTACGGAATCGCTGTTATAAATGATAGTACAGTTCCTGTGACCAACATTGTGTTAACAGATATCATTGATCCGAATACGCTATTTATAAATGGCACGGTAACGGTAAATGATGTATCTTTTCCATTCGCTAACCCGAATACTGGTATTCCGTTAGGTGATTTTCAGCCAAATGATGCAGCAATTATTAATTTCCAAGTTGTAATAATAGGAGGGCAAATAAATAATTTAGTTACAAATACTGCTACAGCGAATGGGCTTGCAACTGTAAATCCGAATGAGCCGCCATTAGTAGTTGAAGGTGATAGTAATACAGTTGTTATCCCGTTTATTCCTCAAAATGTCTCAACGACAGTCGTAAAAACGGCAAATTTACAGGCAGCAACAATTGGAGATGTTATTACGTTTACGACAGTTATTACAAATACGGGGGATACAGCAATACAAAATATTCGTTTTCAAGATATGTTAGATAGTAGTGTTCAATTTGTTCTTGGAACTGTAACGGTTGATAATACGCCAGTGCCAAATGTAAACCCAGTATCAGGATTTATTATAGGAAGTTTAAATCCTGGTGAAGCAAGGACAGTTTCGTTCCAAGTAGCAGTACAGAGCGCGCCAAATGGTTCAGGAAATTATATAAATCAAGCGAGTATTCGTTTTGAACATCAAGTAGGCACAGTGTTGCCACCTGTTACACAAATAGTAGAAAGTAACATAGTTGTCATTCCATTTGTTCCAACAATTGAACAAATTTGCGAAACGAATCTTAATTGCTTAGGGAAAATTCCTTTTCAATGTTCTCCGTGTGATCATTTGTAAATAAAGAAAAAATAAATGAAGAAAGAGCATCCTGTAAGAGAAGGATGCTCTTTCTTCATTAATCATGTAGATTCTTTTTCGGGCGAGGTGAAAAATTCGTCGATTTTGTCGGAAAGTAGTAATGGAATAGCTCCTTTTATAACAGAAATGTCCCAGTCCCACCATGCAAGATTCTCTAGTTTGTCAATTGTTTCTTGCGGGAAACGATATCGAATAAATTTTGCTGGATTACCAGCCACAATTGCATATGGAGGGACGTCTTTTGTAACAACACTTTTTGCACCAATAATGGCACCGTTACTAATTGTAACACCAGATAAAATGCAGGATTGATAACCAATCCATACATCATTGCCAACTACGATATCACCTTTTGAAGAAGGGTGACCAGTAATATGTGCTCCTTCATCAAAAAGTGCATTAAATGGATAAGTTGTTATCCAGTCTGCGCGATGTTCACCGCCAAGTATGAAAACGACTTCTTCTGCTAATGAACAAAACTTACCTATTTTTAATTTTGTTTCATCGTTCCAAGAAAAAATGGTTGGCCCTACTTTACTATAAGTATAATCACCAATATCATATTTATTATATTCAGGTTTTTGATTTAAATATAACATGCTTCTTCAGCCTCCTTTCTCAATTAAGCGATACGTATGGAATATTATATGCAGGATGTAGTAATGTGAACTGTATTAATAGGTGAAATGAACAAAAGGGAGTGGGATGTATGCGATACGAAATGGGTTTATATAATAAACCGTTTCAGTCAATTCAATCAGGGAAAAAAGTATATGAAGTACGCCTATACGATAAAAAACGTCAACTAATAAACAAAGACGATGAAATCGTATTTACGAATCTTACGACAACAGAAATGATGACGGTAAAAGTAACGGAAATAAAGCGATACGAGAGCTTTAAATCTATGTATGAACAAATTGATAAAAAATTATTGGATTGTGAAAATGATAGTTTAGAGGAAATGTTAGAAAGTACATACAAAATATATACGAAAGAACAAGAAAAAGAGTGGGGAACAGTTGCGATTCGTATTGAGGTAATAAAATGATAAGAAATCGCGGAGCCGCTATCATTGTACAGGAAGGAAAAATCGCTCTTATAAAACGTATTCGAGAAGAGGAAACATATTATGTTTTTCCTGGCGGAGGGATTGAGGAAGGTGAAACGCCTGAAGAGGCAACGAAAAGAGAGGTATACGAAGAATTAGGGGTACATATACAAGTGGAGCACCTTATTGCAAAGGTAAAATATAAAGGAAATGAATATTATTATGCTGCCTATATTACAGGCGGAGTGTTCGGAAGCGGAACAGCTGAGGAATTTCAGCTGGAAGGTAGGGGAAATTATATTCCGTTATGGCTACCGATAAACGAGTTGGAAAAAGTGAATATAAAACCTTATGAAGTGGTCAGAAATATATTTAATCATTATAAAATATAACGTCTGACAACATACAAAAAAAACCATTGACATAGTCTTCTGATTTAAGTATTGTATTCGAGTATGTTTATAATCAGGAGGTTTATATGAGCAATCAAACTACTACACATCATGTGAAAATGACAACAGCGGATCCATCTGGAATTGGTCTATTTGGATTAGCGATGGTAACACTTGTAGCATCATCTCAAAAGTTAGGCTTAACAGATGGCGTTTCACTTGTATTACCGTGGGCAATCTTTTTAGGAGGATTTGCACAAATCTTTGCTTGCATTCATGATGCAAAGCATAACAATACATTCGGTACAACAGCATTCGGTGCGTACGGTCTATTTTGGCTAGGTGTTGGAATGACTTGGTTAATTCAACTTGGAGTATTTGGCGAAAAATTAGCACAAGCTGCAGATTCAAAACAGCTTGGTGTAGCCTTTATCGGATATTTGATTTTCACAATCTTTATGACAATTGGTGCAATGGAAACACATAAAGTATTATTTATGATTTTCGTCCTTATTGATTTCTTATTTATCGGTCTTTCATTAAGTACTTTAGGTGTTATGCCGCATGCAATGCATAATTTAGCAGCATATTCTGAACTTCTTATTTCGTTATTATCTTTCTACGGTTCAGCAGCAGCAGTGTTAAATACACACTTCGGAAAAGTTGTTTTACCAGTAGGAAAGCCTTTTGGTATTTTTAAAAAATAATAAAAAAGCACAGATGATTGTATAGTCATCTGTGCTTTTTTATTTATTCCGCTCTTTGTGGGCTGTCTGAAAAAGCCTGATTGGTGAGGACTCATTAAACTTTCACTTTATCCTGCTATTTGCTGGGCAGTAAGCCCCCCCGCCTCAAAATTCAGCGGAAACAAAGAAGTTAGGTGGGAGATGAATACCCTCACTTTATTTGAAATAAGTAATGTGAAATGTAAATAAAAGTAGAAAAAATCAATTGAAATTGATTCTCATTATTAATATAATGAGAATGAGAATCATTTATCGTTAGAGGGGGATGCCAAAGTGGCAAAAATTTTAATAGCTTATGCAAGTATGTCAGGAAATACAGAGAGTATTGCTGATTTAATTAAAGTTAGTTTAGATGCTTTTGATCATGAAGTAGTATTGCAAGAAATGGAAGGCATGGATGCTGAAGAATTATTAGCTTATGATGGAATCATTTTAGGATCTTATACGTGGGGCGATGGTGAATTACCATTTGAAGCGGAAGATTTTCATGATGACTTAGAAAATATAGATTTAGCTGGGAAAAAGGTAGCGGTATTCGGATCGGGTGATACGGCGTATGAACTGTTTTGTGAAGCGGTAACGATATTTGAAGAACGTCTTGTGGAACGCGGTGCAGAGCTTGTACAAGAAGGGCTGAAAATTGAATTAGCTCCAGAAGATGAAGAGGATGTTGAAAAATGCAGTAATTTTGCAATTGCATTTGCTGAGAAGTTCTAAGAATGGGAGTGTCAACGTGGAGACAATGTTAAGTGCAACTGCTATTACAAAGTTAAGAGATGGAAAACTGTTGTTAGCTACTACATATAATGGCTTATTTGTTGAACAAGACGGAGAATGGAAACGAATTTTAAATGGTTTTCAAAAACGAATTAGGGATTTACATAGCGAAGATAATGTAGTTTATGGTGTAGGTGACGAAGGGATTTTTATTCGCAGTATGAATGGTGGAGAGAACTGGACAATTCAGCGTTTTCCAACAAAAGCAACGAGTTGGAATGTATGTAGCACTGTACAAGGAACTGTTGTTGCTCATGGAGAAAAAACGCTGTATCTTTCTCATAATTTCGGTTTGACATGGGAAACTATTCATCCGTTTCTTGAGTATGGCAGTGCGGCACCGTCTATTCGATCATTATTTTTATATAAACATTACTTATTTATTGGTACGAAAATACATGCTAAATATGGTGGTGTTTGGCTCTTTGATTTGAAGACACGTAAATTAAAGAGGATTAAAATTGCGATGAATCAAATGATCTCCGCGTTGACTTTACACAATTCTTATTTAGTAGCGGCAAGTGGATCGTGCAAGGGAGTTAGCGGGAATATTTCTTATTGTAAAATAGATGAAAGTATTGCAAGTGAAAAAATATATTGGCATACATGTCAAAGTGAGCAGAAAGCAAGTAGTTATTTAGACTTAAGTGTAGATCAACATGTTTTATATACAACTTCAACGCAAAATAAGGCGGGGATTAGTAGTGTGTGCCGTGTGCTTCTTGAAGAAGGTATTGTTACAGTATGTGATTCAGTTAAAGGGCACGGATGGCGCATTGTTAATCAAAAAGATGGTTATGTAGTAGCCGGATCAGGTGAATTAAAAGCAATGCAGTGGGAACAAAAAATAATTTAAGAAAAAAACTTTACTTTTATTATATTGATATGATATAGTATATTTAAACCATTTTACTTTTAATAATATAGAGATTTAAATGAGCTGTAACTTCCGAGGAGGATAGCAATGTTAAATCTCCTCAGGGGTTGCAGTTTTTTAATATCTGGCTTATTATTGTAAGGTGGTTGAAAATGAATATGTACATATAGGTACATTGTAGGAGGATTTTTTTCATGCAAAACGGTAAAGTAAAATGGTTTAACTCAGAAAAAGGTTTCGGTTTCATCGAAGTTGAAGGCGGAGAAGACGTATTCGTTCATTTCTCAGCTATCCAAGGCGAAGGCTTCAAAACTTTAGAAGAAGGTCAAGAAGTTACTTTCGAAGTAGAACAAGGTAACCGTGGACCTCAAGCTACTAACGTAAACAAGAAGTAATTTTTGAAAAAAGAAGGGCTCGCCCTTCTTTTTTTTTGCATTTTTATAGATGTCCTCCTACTTACATATCATAACAAGACTGAATTTTCATTCATTTATTCGGAGTATTTTTGTATAAAGTACATGAATAAATAAATACTGAAAATAAAGTGTTTGTGTGAAAAGGAATTTAGAAAGAGGTAAATAAATTGAAAAACGCTACACATTTCATTGTGTTTGATATTGAAAGGAATTTCAGACCGTATAAATCAGAAGATCCATCAGAAATAGTTGATATCGGAGCTGTAAAAATAGAAATAGGTACAATGAAGATAATTGAAGAATTTTCGGAGTTAGTAAAACCAAGTGCACGATTAACTCGTCATACAACAAAATTAACCGGTATTACGAAAAAAGATTTAATGGGTGTAGAAAAATTCCCTCAAATTATAGAGAAATTTATTCAGTTCATCGGCGAAGGTTCTATATTTGTTTCATGGGGAAAAGAAGATTATCGCTTTCTATCTCATGATTGTACATTATATGGTGTTGAATGCCCAAGTATAGAAAAAGAAAATAGAATTGATTTGCAAAAATTTGTTTTCCAAGCATATGAGGAATTGTTTGAACATACGCCAAGTTTACAATTTGCGGTAGAACAGCTCGCTTTAACGTGGGAAGGAAAACAGCACCGTGCTTTAGCAGATGCTGAAAATACAGCAAATATACTTCTTAAAGTATATAGCGAGAGAGATATTAATAAGCGATACAAAAGACATGGTGAACTTGAACTTGTAAAAAACGGAAAACTAACAGAAAAAGCGAAAAAAAAGATGCGAAAATGGGTGTTTAAAGAACTAAAGAAAAATACAGAACGCCCTTTTGAATGGAGTACATTTGAAAGTGGTGACACGTGGGAAAGTATAACGGAAAGATATTATATAAGTGAAAATACAGTAGAACTCCTGAAAAAACATTTTCGTACAGCAGTGAGAAAAGCGGAACGGCAGATTAGGTATTTGGCTGAGATGGAGGAGAATACAGAGGTTAAATGAATTTCTCCTCCACCTCTAACTACATACATGTAATAACAGCGTATTGATATTAAATAGGCATCAATTTGTTGTTGTGATTGTGCATTATAATTGTTTTGGGATTGTTAAGACGTAATAAGCGTTTTAAACCGTATTAATAAAATAAAAATATATATAAAGAAAAGAGTGTAGTTTAATGGAAACAATCTTTAACATTTTAACTGTTTTAGTTTTTGGGATAATATTTACCACACAATTAGCATTAACTACACTTTCTTTCATAGTAAAGAAGAATTGGAAAAAACTTAATATCTCTTTAAGTTGTGGTGTATTAAAGTTTAAAATAGAAGAGTAAGATTGAGTTTTGTACAAGGGAGGTGTGATAGTGGTAGACTTGGATATTAAAGATGTCACAGTAAAGATGGAATTAAACGGTGTCTTTTGGAATGAGGATCGGATTGCTGAAATGAAGGTGACTACAAAAGAAGAGCATTCTGTTATTCTTCGTCTAGTAGTTGATTTAGAAAGTAAAACTATTAGGGCGACGAGTGCGGAAATAGTGAATGGATTCTGCCCTCTGTGCAAACAGAAAAGGGACGAATGTAGTGAACTTAATGACTTGCAAAACAAAATGGAAATTTTAGAAGAAGCCTACGATTGGGTGAGAGAACATCCGGAATATCGTTTTCAATTATCTTTTTACGAGTACAATAAATTTGAGGTAGTAAAGTGAAATTTGCATCTTAACAACTTATAGAAGGACTTGGTCAACTAGAAATATTGAAGTAGATATTTCTAATGGAAATAAGCTTGTATAACAAGGAAGGGATGTATTTGATTCTGCAACAAATGTCATCGTGCATCAAAAAAATTTGAAAATAAACATGTTTTATTATAAAGCAGAAAAATCGATTCTTAGTAGAATCGGTTTTTAATATAAACAAAAGAGCGCTTATTAAAAGCGCCCAGTAACAACAGTTATATGGAAGTATTTATCCCGTAAAAGCCCGATTGGTGAGGGTTAATAATTAGTGGGGGATGAACAAAACCCCACTGATTAAAGTTTCACTTTATTCAATACCGCTCGGATCAAACGAATACTGCTGCTTATTCTCAATCCGCTCAATCACATCTTGCAGCTCATCTGGCTTCAGAAACTCAATAGGAGAGAAGCCTTTTTCAAATGTAAGTGTGTCTGCTTCAATCATAAGTACATATCGATCATTTACCTTCGCAATATGTATTTGATCCCCGAAATCAGCAAGCAGGGCCTTCACAGAGATATGATCTGCTTTTAGTTTTAATTCGACTTCAGGAGCATGCTCGACGATTTGAGCAGTTGCTTCCATTACTTCTTCGGTTGAAAATTGTTCCATAATTTCGCGTTTCGGACTGGCAGCCCATACTTCCATCGCTTGGTCGAATTGTTCGCGTTCTTCCGTACCTTCTTCAAATACATCTTCAATTTGGTCGTATACCATGTCCATTACTTGTGTTTTCATAATTTCAGGCATAGAGCGTTCGTATTCGACGAATTTTAAGAAGTCTTCAAAGTAGCGGGCATGTGATGCTTGGTGTATTTTTAGTTCGCCTACTTCAACCATACCTTCTTCAGGCATGTACGGATATTGGATAGATTTCATATTCTTTGTTGTGATGGCCATTTCAACGTTACGAATCAGTGTTGATTCATCAGAAATAGAAGCAACCTTTGGTTCAAAGTCGCATTTCATTACGAATACGAATGGATCATCAAAGTATTTGCGTAGTTTTGCCTGAGCAATTAAAAATACACCACCACGTACAGCGCTTGTGTCAAGATATGTATAAACGAGAGGTTCGCTCATATCTTTAAAGTTTTCTTTTGTTTCTGCAAAGCGAATACGATTAAAAAGGTTGTAATGAGGGTTTGAATCAAGTTCGTGCCCTTCTTCTACAATAAAGCGACCAATTTTTGTTGGGGCTTGTTCTGTTTTTGCATGACGTTCTACTTTTCGCTTCGATATTTTTAATAACTCACCATTCAAAAATTCTTTTAAGGAACTATCTTCATATTCTTCAGCGTCTAAAGTTTGAAAATGTTTGTAGCGTTTATCAACTGCTTCACCTTTTCCTTCTACTTGTACAACATAAAAGGAAAGATAATTTATTTCAAAATCCATATTTATCACCTTGTTTCATTTCATTAACTCTTATCAGTATAGAGATGGAAAAAACTTTCGTCAATTTATATAAGGAAGGGGAAGCCCCTTCCTTTATATAATCTTTATTTTCTCGATTAAAATCCGTCTTCTAATGCTGCGAATGGAATGTTTAGTCTGTTTTCTACTGTGCGTAAACGTTGGTTTAAGCGGTTTAGTCTACGTGTATGGCGCTCAACTGTATTTTCTAGTTGACGAACTCTTTGTTCAAGCTCATTTACGCGTCTTTCTAATTGACGATTTCCAGTGCCAGGAAAAGAGATTGGAAGTTGGAATTGTCTATTTTGGTCATATGGATTCGTGTGCTCTGCTTGATCTATATAAGATTGATATTGTGTTTGTAAGTCATACTGTGGTTGTTGGTACGCATATTGATTATATGGATCATATGGATTGTAGGGATACATAATAACATCCTCCATTTCTTTAAAATAGGTTGAATTCACCATAATGTATGTGCAAAAGCGGAGTGGTGGCACGGCAAATACCTATTTATGTTGACGGGATTTCTCTTTATCCCGCTATTTGCTGGGCAATAAGACCCTCATGTCAAAATTCAGCAGAAACAAAGAAGGTCGGGATGCCCGTAAAACCCCCGCTGATTACAGTTTCACTTTATAAAAAATAGCTTGAGGGTTTTTGATTTGTATTTCTTTTGCTTAATGGTATATACTGGATAAAAGAGAGAGTTTACATAAAAGTTACAATTCTATCAAACTCAAACTTTTATGTAAATATGTATAGACATTTATAAAAGAAAAGAGTAATTTATATAGAGTGAAAAATAACTTGTAACATTTTATAAACATATTGTAAAATGATTGTAACAAAACATACATAAAAATGAAATAAATACATAATAGTGATGTTGGGGAAAGGGAGAGAGTATATTGTTCCGTAAAGTAAAGGGTATATTGGTTGGGGTGTTATGTGTAGCTATAATGAGTGGCTGTGGTGCAAAAGTAAGTGATGTTGCATTGGTAAGTGATATTGGTGGGCATACTGTAGAGGCTAAAGCAGAAGTGCAGGATACTATTAGTTTAGTTGATGGTCGAACTGGTACTGAAGTGAAAAAATTAGATTTATCTAGTTTAGGCTATTTTGAAGATGAAGCGAAATTTAAAAAGTCTGTAACAAAGGTTGTTGGTGAGGTTGGAAAAAGCGTCGACAAAAAAATGGTTCCTTCACGTATAGCACCTGATGGAAGTTGGCAAGAAGGAAAACCTTCTTATGAATTAATGGAAAAAGAATTAGTAGATAAATTGTTAAATGTTGGTATGTGGGATGCTACGTATCAGTTGCCGATCGTGGAGAAAAAACCAGTCGCAACATTAAGTGATGCGCAAGGAAATGGTACGGTAATTGGTAGATATGAAACGAACTTAGGTGGTTCAACAGGTGGCCGTATTGAGAATATTCGTTTGTCAGCAGCGAGCATAAATGGAGTTGTGTTAGCAAAAGGAGACCGTTTCTCTTTTAATTCATTAATCGGTGATACAACACCAGATAAAGGATATCAATTAGGGAAAGAAATAGTTGATGGTAAATTAGTAGATGGATATGGCGGTGGTGTTTGTCAAACATCTTCAACTTTATACAATGCAGCAGATCAAGCTGGCCTGAAAATGGTGGAGAGAACTACACATTCTAAAACGGTAGGTTATGTTCCACAAGGAAGAGATGCTACAATTGCATATCCATATTTAGATTTAGTATTTGAAAATACGAATGATGCACCTGTGAAGCTTTATATGGGCATTCAGGGTGGAAAGCTAGTTGCTGAAGTACATAAAATGAGATAAGAGTTAAAATGCCACCTTTTCTAAAAGTTAGAAAAGGTGGCATTTTTATTATGAAAATAAAAATGCATGTGAATTCTGACTTTTCTTATTTACATAGGATGATTTTAGTTGTATCCTTCATAGTAACGGTTATATGTAATGGGAAAATATAGGGATAAGGAGATGAAGTTATTCATGGTAAAAATTCATCCGAAAACACGTATTGGCCATGTTGAATTTAAAGTGAAAGATTTAGAGCGTCAAATTGCTTTTTATGAGAATGTTGTAGGATTAGAGGTAATTAAGCAAGAGGGGAATAAAGCATATTTATCTGGAAAAGGTGGAAAGAACGCGTTACTTGTTCTTGAAAGGTTAGAGGACGGGGTACTGCAAGAACCGCGTACGACTGGTATATATCATGTAGCCTTTTTAGTTCCGACTCGTGAAGCTTTTGCTTCTGCGCTATTTGGGGTTCTTCGTAATAAAAATGTAATTGACAGCCCGGATGAGCAAGAAGGGCGTTATACATATTCAAATGAAATTTTACCAATTTCAAGGTTTAATAGTGCAAGTGATCATACATATAGCGAAGCTTTTTATTTGCAAGATTTAGAGGGGAATGGTATTGAAATTTATGCAGACCGTCCGCGTGATCAATGGGGAGAAGGGCCAGGAGGAAGTACACCACTTGATTTAAAAGAATTGGCAACACTTGTTGATTATGAGTTTGATGGTTTGCCTGCTAATACTGTCGTTGGGCACGTACATTTACGAATAGCTGATGTAGAGAAATCACATGAATTTTATGTGGAAACAGTAGGTTTTGAAGTACAACAGCGTGAAGAGGATTGCTTATTTATTTCAGCAGGGGGATATCATCACCATATTGGTGCAAATACGTGGAACGGAGTAAACAATCCACACCCACCAGTACATGCAACTGGGCTAAAGGTGTATACGATTGTACTACCGTATAAAGAGGCGTTAGATGAAGTGAAAGAAAGATTAATAGAAAAACAACATGAAATAAATGAAACTACAAATGGGTTTGTGGTGGTAGATCCAAGCGGTATTACAGTACAATTTGAAATAGAAGCAGTGTAAAATAAGCGAGAAAGTGTATAATCACTTTCTCGCTTATTTGTGATCATTCATAGCTCAATCCAATATCTTCTTACTACATTCCCATCTTCCTCAGTGAAATCATGATCACGAAGCCCGCCGTTATGTAAAATCGTTTTTTCAGAAGCGGTATTCACTGCGTCGCAAACGACAAGTACTTTCGTGATGTCTAATTCCTTCGTTTTTTCTAATGATAATGCTAGTAATTTCGTAGCATAACCTTTTCTTCTTTCAGAAGGGCGAATGCCATAACCGATATGACCGCCAGCGTTAAATAGATGTTCAGTTAAACTATGACGTATATTAACAGCTCCGACAATTCTATTATTATTTGTAACGAGCCAATATGTAGAATCTGGTACCCAAGTTTCAGGGGTATTTATTCCGTTATGCGCATCGAGAAGTTCTTGAACCATAGCTGGGAAGTTAGCAGGATTTTTTGAGATAACCCACGGGATCATTGTTTCACCGCTATCTTTCCATTCGTTATAGAAATCTAAGTATTCTTCTTGTAAATCAGTAGTAGGTGTAAGTAACGAGACGTTCATTGTTAGTAAGCTCCTTTGTTTATGTAGTATTTATAAAAAATTATGATACAAAATGAAAGCGTTTTCCGAAGTTTCTCAACCTAATTTCATGTAATTCACCTTTTATTTTTTAGAAAATTAGTGAAGGTTTAAAATTAGAAGTTATTTATTTTATGTTAATATTTTAAATATTAACATAAAACGGCCGGAGTATTAAGTGTATTTTAGTGGTATTCCTTCATGTTGATAAATGGATGTTTGTGATATTTTTTGTTTTATCTATCTATAATGAATGAAAGGGGGAAGTGCCCGTGAGTGTAGATTTTGATTTTATTATACGAATCGGTGTTGCTGGCTTGTTAGGAGCAATGATTGGTATTGAAAGAGAAATTCGATCGAAAGAAGCTGGATTAAAGACTCATTTCCTCGTAGCGGTAGGAAGTGCGTTAATAATGGTTGTTTCGAAATATGCCTTTTCAGATATTGTGTTTGAAGAGCATATGTCTCTAGACCCAAGTCGTATTGCAGCACAAGTCGTTAGTGGAGTTGGTTTTTTAGGTGCAGGCACAATTATTATTCAAAAGCAGGCGGTGAAAGGATTAACGACCGCGGCTGGTTTATGGGCTACTGCCGGTATAGGATTAGCAATTGGAGCGGGAATGTATGTAGTAGGCATTGGAGCGACGATTCTCGTTTTAATTGGTTTAGAAATTGTAAGTCGTATTTTTAAGGTGCAATTTTTATTTCCACAAAATATAACAGTGCAAATGTTTGTAAATAAACATGAAGCGATACAACAAATATTAGAAACACTACAAGTGAAAGGCATCCCAATACTCTCATATGAGGTGGAAGCTTCACAGCAAGGTACAGAAACTGTTTATAAGGTAGGAATGCAACTGAAAAATATATCGTCAGAAGAAAAGAATGAGTTTATTCAGCATATGCAAACATTACCGGAAGTTACGTTTATAAAGTTAAAATCATAGTGTTGAAAACGAGGATAGATGTAGCAGAAATTTTGCTATTATCTATCTTTTTTTGATATAAAATGCACGGAAAGTCAAGCGTTAATTTTACATGGAATGGATACATGTGTGAACGTTACCTTATTTTTTCTCAATACAGGACAAAAAGTAAAAATAGTAAAATAATGGAGCGGGACACTAAAAATGTAAGGTAGGGGAGAGCATGAAAGGCTATTCAAAGAAAATGTTAGTAGGGGTAAGTTTTGCTAGTTTAATGTTAGGGAGTTTTCAAGGGGGAAGTTTGGCAGAAGATACTAAGGGAGAGCAAGTTTCTTATCGAAATGTGCTCAAAATGGAGCCAGTCGGTGTACAACTACCAGTACAAGAATTAGCTCATTCATCGAAAGTGCTCGAAAGCAAGTCTTTTGAGAAAAGGCTACAATTTGCCGATTTATCACAAAGACCACCTGAGGTGAAAAAAGAAAGTAAGCAATTAGCTGTAGCGAAAACTTATACAATTGCTGAATTAAATCAATTAAGCAATCAGCAGTTAGTAGATTTACTTGTAACAATTGATTGGGAGCAAATTACGGGGCTATTTCAGTTTAATACAGACAGTCTAGCATTCTATCAAAATGATAGTAGGATGCAGGCGATTATTGATAAATTGAAGCAGCAAGGACAAGCCTATACGAAGGATGATTCAAAAGGGATTGAGACATTAGTGGAGGTATTACGTTCAGGATTTTATTTAGGATTTTATAATTCGGAACTTAGTAAATTAAATGAACGGAGTTATCATGATAAATGCTTACCTGCATTAAAAGCGATAGCTAACAATTCAAATTTCAAGCTGGGTACATTAGAGCAAAATAGAGTGGTATCATCATACGGAAAGTTAATAGGAAACGCTTCGAGTGATGTGGAAACGATAACATCAGCTGCAAAGATTTTTAAACAATATAATGATAATTTTTCTACATTAGTAGATAATCTTTCAGCTGGAAATGCTATTTACGATATTATGCAAGGTGTTGATTATGATATTCAATCGTATTTGTACGATACGAGGAAAGCACCGAAAGATACAGTATGGTATCAGAAAATAGATAGTTATATTAATGAATTAAGTCGTTTTGCATTAATGGGAACGATTACAGCAAAAACCGGTTGGCTTATTAATAATGGCATTTATTATACAGGTAGACTCGGTACGTTCCATAGTACAGGAACGAAAGGGTTACAAGTTGTAACAGATGCGATGAAAATATATCCATATTTAGGGGAGCAATATTTCGTAGCTGCTGAGCAAATTGCAACGAATTATGGCGGGAAAGATGCAAATGGTAAAGTGGTGAATTTAGATCAAATAAGAGAAGATGGAAAGAAAAAATATTTGCCAAAAACGTATACGTTTGATGATGGGACAATTGTTTTAAAAGCTGGAGATAAAGTGACAGAAGAAAAAGTAAAACGTTTATATTGGGCGGCAAAAGAAGTGAAGGCACAATTCCATCGTACGGTTGAAAGTGATCAACCTTTAGAAAAAGGAAATCCTGATGATGTATTAACGATGGTTATTTATAATAGCCCAGCGGAATATCAATTTAATCGTCAATTGTACGGATATGAAACGAATAACGGTGGTCTTTATATAGAAGGAACAGGTACGTTCTTTACTTATGAGCGTACGCCAGAAGAAAGTATTTATAGTTTAGAAGAATTATTCCGGCACGAGTTCACGCATTATTTACAAGGTAGATATGAAGTACCAGGGTTATGGGGACAAGGAAAAATATATGAAAATGAAAGATTATCTTGGTTTGAAGAAGGAAATGCTGAATTTTTTGCAGGGGCAACGAGAACGGATAATGTTGTACCGAGAAAGAGTATTATAGGAGGGTTATCTTCAAACCCAGCAGAGCGTTATACGGCAGAGCGAACGTTAAATGCAAAGTATGGAACGTGGGATTTCTATAATTATTCCTTTGCTTTACAATCGTATATGTACAATAAGAGATATGATATGTTTGATAAAATACATGATCTTATTAGGAAAAATGATGTAACAGCATATGATGCATATCGCTCTACATTAAGTAAAGATGCGAATTTAAATAAAGAATATCAAGACTATATGCAAATGTTAGTTGATAATCGTGAGAAATATAATGTGCCATTAGTATCAGACGATTATTTAGCGAATCATGCATCGAAGCCAGTTTCAGATATTGCAGCAGAAATAACAGCGGAAGCAAAATTGAAAAATGTATCAGTGAAGAAAAATAAATCACAGTTCTTTAATACATTCACACTACAAGGAACATATACAGGAACTGCAGCAAAAGGAGAATATGAAGATTGGAAAACAATTACACAAAACGTTAATGATACGTTAAAACGTTTAAGTGCAAAGGAATGGACAGGCTATAAAACAGTAACAGCATACTTCGTAAATTATCGCGTGAATGCACCAGGACAATTTGAATATGATGTTGTGTTCCATGGTATTAATACGGAAGAAGGGGCAGAGAATAAAGCACCAGTTGCGGTTATAAACGGTCCGTATAGTGGAAATGTAAATGAAGCAATTTCATTTACAAGCAACGGATCAAAAGATGAAGATGGGAAAATTATTTCATATAAATGGGAGTTTGGTGATGGAGCAGTAAGTAATGAGCAAAATCCAACTCACGTATATACAAAAGAAGGAACGTATACGGCTAAATTAACAGTAACAGACGATAAAGGAGCAACTAATACTGCTACAGCGACTGTAGCTGTTCAAAAGAAAGAAGATAACAGTGTAGAAAAAGAACCGAATAACTCATTCCAAACAGCAAACAAACTGCAGTTAAATCAAGTCTTACGTGCTAGTTTAGGAAATGGCGATACAAGTGATTTCTTTGAAATTAATGTGGAAACTGCTAAAAACCTTCAAATTAACGTAACGAATGAAAATAATATTGGAATGAACTGGGTACTTTATTCTGAAGCAGATTTAAATAATTATGTTACGTATGCTCAGCAACAAGGGAATAAATTAGTAGGTAGCTACTACACGTATCCAGGGAAGTATTATTTACATGTGTATCAGTATGGCGGGGGGACAGGGAATTATACGGTGGAAGTAAAGTAGTAAAAGGGGAGTTGTCTTTTTCAATGAATGGAAAAAGGTCTGTACTTTAATGAAAAAACAACTGCAGGAAATATCACTAGTGATAATAACAAATTAAGTGTCGCGAGATATTATATTTACATTAAACAAATCTAATCAGTAAATGAGATAAAATCGATGAACTAGTATTTCATCACGATGTAAGAAAAGTTATAAATATTAAGTGCGTTTAATGTAGTTAAACTAAAGGATCAGAGTGTATCTGTAACAATAGATAAGCTCTGATCCTTATTATATTTAATTAACGCATATGAATTTAAGATAATTAATAAATAAGCTAGCTAGCGGGATTCTTAAAATTCATTTATGTAATTAACTAAACAGAAAATTGTTATCACATTAGCAAGGGATACTAATAGAAAAGCGTGTCCCTTTACCTAATTCACTCTCTATTTCTATATCTCCGTTTAATTCTCTAATAATACTATAAGCAATCATAGTACCAAGCCCAGTTCCTTTTTCTGTTGTTGAATAGAATGGCAAAGCAATTCGTTTTATTTGTTGAGATGACATCCCAATTCCTGAATCAATAATATCAATTATGATATTTCCTTTTACTTTTTGTATATTTATTTGTAATAATCCACCATTTTTCATAGCCTCAATTCCGTTTTGGATGATGTTGTTTAGACAGAGTTTGAATTTTTCGGGGTCCCCATTTATATAAAAGGAATCTGTACTATTTTGTTTGATTTCAACTTTGTATGATAAAGCGAGTGGTGAAATAGTATCTTTCACCTGATTTAAAATGTGATTAATATCTATTTTTTCTTTTAGGGTATTCTGTGGTTTGGTTAAAGATAAATAGTTATTAATAGTAGATTGTATTTGCTGCATTTCAATTAACATGATTTCTAAGTATTGATCCTGAGATAGCTTAGAGGCATGTTTTTCATTTAATAATTGAGTGAATCCATGTACCGTGGTTAGTGGATTGTGGATTTCGTGTGCAATTGACGCTGCTAGTTCGCTAGCTATATAAAATTTTTCAGCCCGTTGCAGTTTTTCTTTCATTTTATATTTCTCAATCATTTCCTCTATAAAATAAACTGATAATAATACTGTGAAAATATTAATGATTATATAATTTAATAAAAATTCTATGAGAGTAGAGTCTATTTTACCTCCTGTATTTATTTGAGTTACAATACCGCAAATAGAAAGGGAAGCTGTACATACTAAAATAAGAAGTAAGCTTAATAATATCTTTTTTTCTTTAAAATACATAGGTAATAAGTAACGAAAGAGCATTGTTATAACAGAAATGATAGTAAAGATAATAAATGATGGAAGAACGCCATTTCCGCCTAAGTAAAACCGGTAAGAAAGATATAAAATCCCTATAAAAACAATGTTTTTTGTATTTCCATATAGAAAAACTAATATTATAGGAATAAAACGTAAATCATAAATAAATCCCACATGTAAATGAAAAGGAAAAGTCATACAAAAAATAATAGCAATGGAGGAAAGGATAGAAAATAACATATTATTACATGTTATTTTTTCTTTAAACTCTAGCCAAAATACGTGATAGCTAAGGATACAAATTATTATAATAAAGGTATTTAATAAAAGAGTAGAAATTCCCATAGTTTTGCATCTCCGATAGTTTGTAAGTAGAATTATGTATGAGTTGGACATAGATGTTTAGTATTAGTAGACTTTTTATCTAAAAAAGGAAGGGTACTTGAAAAGTGCTGTTATATTACTCGTATTAAAATTGATAAGGAAAATAGAAAAAATAATAGATAAAAAATCTATTTAAATTTATGTATATATGAAATTATAAACTAACTTTTGTATAGGTAAAATTGGGATTGAGTTACTGATAAAATAAGGTTTTTTAAGTATGAATATTCTGTGAAAATGATATGCGTGGTGACTCCTGTTTTGTAGCCTTCGTTATATTAACATGGAATATATCAAATTACAAAGTGAAATTTTAGAAAAATTTTATTAGTACATTTTATCTGAAATAGAAATGCTATTTATTTGAGTATTTTGGTACTTAATCGTAGAAAACTTTGTTAGAAAAAGATTTTAAAATTTACATGTTTTTTATGAAGTGTAATATTGTAGCTTTATCTATGTGGCTTTCTCAATAACTATTAAGGCGGAAAGTTAAAATATATAGGTTTATAGATATGAATTATTACATAAAAACGCACTTAAAAAAGGATGTATGATGGTAATAGAATACAAACATCAAGGGGGAACTTAAAATGAAGTTAAATAAACTAGTGCTTAGTTGTGGAGTAGTTTCAGCATTAACACTTGGTGTGTTAGGGAATAATACTTATGCTGAAGAAGTACACAAAACGAACGATCCAATTCATGTAGTTGAACATGTTTCTGCAGACTTATTATTAACCCAAACAATGGATTATAGTGGCGAGGCTGTAACTTCTTTCGTATATGATGGGAGTGCTGACTTAAGCTTCTCTATGAAAAATAATGGTCAAAATACAATGGGATATAGTGTAAAAGGTCCAAATACAGAGCTAATTGTTGGTGGTTATATAAAACCTGGAGAACAACAAATTAATGTTACAAATGTACGGAATGCTGTATCTCCATTACCGAATGGAACATATAAAATTTACGTTTCAAATGATGATGGTTCTAAGGGGCAATTCCAAGTTTCAGTAAGATCTATGAATTAAATTTAAAACGCTTTGTTTTTAAATTAATTTAATCTTTGCTTATTGGAAAGAAGCTAAAATGAATTGAGAATTACCGATAAAAATGAAAACGAGCACCTTATCTAATTGTGAGAGGGTGTTCGTTTTTTGCTATTAAACAGAAAATAATTATAAATATATTTTGATATTCCCATTGCTAACCTACTAGATTGTGTCAACTAGAGAATGTCTACTATAAAACATATTAAAATAAAGATGATGTAACATTCCGCTAAATTATATGGGGAAATAGAAAAACCACCCTTATATGAGTGGTTTTAGTAATTATTTTTAGGTTATACATTTAAAATTAGGCTAAGTTATAGAAATAATAAACATTTAATCCGTTGTTATTATTTTGGTTCTGGATAATGATTGTAGTATGAGATTCTAATAAATTCTTGGTAGACATTTGTTAATTTGGCATCTCTAAGAGCATCGTTGAATTTTTGCATACGTACACTCCCTTGAGCGTAGCCTCCACCTGGAGTATAAGGGTTTCTAGCTTCAAAGTCATCCAAAAATACTTTTAATTTTTTATAGTCTTGAGATTGATAGAAAGCCACGGCCTCTTCAGGAGTGACATCAAAGTAAGAGGATGACGTTGAGTTATAAGAAGCTGCTTGAGCAGTAGGTGCCTCTAGCATAGTTGCAGCTCCACCGAACATAGTAAGCGCCATAGAAGATACAATAATTTTTTTAAACATAATAAAACCTCCATATAGAATATTGGATTAATAGTAACCCTGTAATCATTATAGTTACAGTGAAAATGATTATCAAATGCAATATTGCATAATATATCCCACTATTTTTGGGGAGTAAGACTCCCGCCCAAAAATTCAATGAAAGCAAAGAAGTTAGGTGGGAATCGGGCAGATTAAAGTTTCACTTTATTCTTTGAACGAGAACTCACCTGTATATTTAAATGGAGGAGTGTAATAGATTAAAAGAGGTATATAAATTACTCAGGTTAACAAGAAAATGAAAAGGCTATTTTAAATAGGGGAAAGCTTAATAACTGGAGTAAAGGAATTGCTATTTATATATTTAACATACATATTTGTCTTTTAAATTGTAGGCGTGTTTTAGAATTTGTATATAGTAAATTCGTTAAAAAACTTGATAAATAATAAAATGTGTAAATTTTTTGACTATTTTATTAAAATTATTTAATATTTGTAATTTATTGTTTTATAATGATAATTGGGTCGATCGTGAATGTTTTAGATATTGCGATATATACTCGGATTAATTTATTCTAGGGAGGTTACAAAATTGGGTAAGAGAGTCATTATAAGAGTTTTTACATTATTATCAGTACTGGCATTATTCCTTAATGTATTTTTATCTAGGGCTAGTGCAGAGGTTATGACGCATGAGAAATATTCAATGGACTGGAGTTATAGTAATAGTCTAGGTAAGTACATTCGCACTGAAATGATTAAAAATTCAAGTGGTCAAATTGCTTATTGCTTAACCCTTGGATTAAAATCACCAAATGGTGAAGATCTTCCTGAAATGGGGAAAACAGATAATGTAGTATATAGAGTCTTATTAAATGGTTTCCCGCAAAAAAGTGCTGAACAGCTGGGAGTAGCTAATAAAAATGAAGCGCATTATGCAACGCAACTTGCGGTTTGGAATGCATTAGGTCAACTCGATGTAAATGAATTAAAACATGAGAATAAAAATGTTGAAAAAGCAGCTAAGGCTATTATTAGTAATGCTAATAATAGTGAAGAGACTCAAGATGTTTTTATGAATGTGATTCCTGCTGAAAAGCAAAAAGCAGAATTAAAGGGTGAATTCTTCGAAACAAATCTATATTCAGTACAAACAAATGCTAAGAGTGGTTCTTATAAGGTAGTAGCGAAAAATGCACCTAATGGAGTTAGAATTGTTAGTGAAAGTGGAGAAGTGAAAGATCAGCTTTCAGTTGGAGAAAAATTTCGTATCCAAATTCCTAAGAATACAAAAACGGGTGAATTTAATTTAAGTGTTGCTGCTAATTTAACTAAAGTTCAAGCAATTGCTTACCGTGGTACGGATACTGTTCAGAATGCTACAGTACTATTAGAGAGAAATGAAGAAAAGCTTAGTAGTGATCTTGCAGTAAATTGGGAAGCAGCTGGTTCTTTAAAAATTAAAAAGGTTGGAGAAAATGAAGAAGTTTTAGCTGGTGCAGTATTTGAGGTCTTTAATGCAAATAATGAATCAGTCGGAAAAATCACGACTGGTGCTGATGGTATGGCAGAATTAAACAACTTACCAATTGGTACTTACACATTAAAAGAAATTAAAGCACCAACAGGCTATGTTTCAGATGATAAACCACAAACTATTGAAGTTAAGACAGGAGAAACAGGAGCTGTCCAAATAGTAAATAACAAAGTAAAAGGTAGCATCGAAATTAAAAAGCTTAGTGATTCAGGAAAGATTTTACCAAATGTTGAATTCACAGTCTTCACTGAAGATGGAAAAGAAGTGAAAAAAGTAGTAACAAAAGAAAATGGAATTGCAAACGTTGAAGGTCTTACGTATGGTAAATATTATTTCTTAGAGACAAAAACACCTAATGGATATATTGGAAATAAAACAAAGTATCCTTTTGAAATTAAAGAGCACAATAAAACACTTACTTTTACAGTGGAAAATACCGAAGTGAAAGGTAGTGTAAAATTACTAAAAGTAGATAATGAAGATATTAGTAAAAAATTAGAAGGTGCAGTATTTGAATTGAAAGATGAAAGTGGAAAAGTAGTTGGGGAATATAAGACAGATAAAAATGGTGAGATTAACGTCAAAGATTTAGCGTATGGTAAATATTCATTTGTAGAAAAGGCTTCTCCAAATGGTTACGTTCTTGTTAAAGAACCAATTATGTTCGAAATAAAGGAACATGGAAAGATTATTGAGCTATTGGCAGTTAATCATCTTATCAAAGGTGATCTAGAAATTACAAAGGTAGATGTAGCTGATGGAAATAACAAGCTTCCAAATGCAGAATTTACGATTTATAACGAAGCAGGAAAAGAAGTAGTAAAAGGAAAAACAGACGATAAAGGAATCGCTAAATTTGAAAAGTTACCATTTGGAAAATACACATATAAAGAAACTGTTGCACCAAAAGGTTATGTATTAAATGAAGAAACGTTCTCTTTTGAAATTAAAGAGAATGGTCAAATCATTAAACACATTGTCAAAGATGAAAAGATTCCTTCAATAAAAACAACAGCTACTGATAAAACAGATGGTACAAAAGAAATGCACACGTCTAAGTCTGTAACAATCCAAGATAAAGTGGAATACAAAGACCTACAAGTAGGTAAAGAGTACACTTTAAAAGGTAAATTAATGAATAAAGAGACTAATAAACCATTAGTTGTAAATGGTAAAGAAGTAACTGCTGAAACGAAGTTTACACCAAAAGAAGCAAATGGTTCTATTACACTAGATTTCACTTTTGATGCAACTGGTTTAGAAGAAAAAGAAGTAGTAGTATTCGAAGAGTTACTGAAAGACGGAAAAGTTGTTACGACACATGCTGATATCAATGATAAAGGTCAAACAGTTAAGTTCGTTAAGCCATCAGTAAAAACGACAGCAACAAACAAAGCTGATGGTTCTAAAGAGTTAGACGCTTCTAAATCTGTAACAATCCAAGATAAAGTGGAATACAAAGACTTAATCGCGGGTAAAGAGTATGTTGTAAAAGGTAAACTGATGGATAAAGCAACAAACAAGCCATTATTAGTTGAGGGTAAAGAAGTAACAGTAGAATCTAAGTTTATTGCTAAAGAGAAGAATGGTTCTATCACACTAGATTTCACATTTAATGCTTCTGCATTACAAGGTAAAGAAGTAGTAGTATTTGAAGAACTGTATCAAGATAATATATTAGTAGCTATTCACGCTGAAATTGAAGATAAGGGACAAACAGTGAAATTTAAAGAGGTAAAGCCGGAACAACCTAAACCAGAACAGCCAAATTCAGATAAAAATACGCCAACACCAGAGCAACCTAACGAGCAAGTAAAAGAACAACCACAACCTAAGAAAGAAATTCAATCTAAAATTGGATGGTTACCGCAAACAGGTACTAATCTTACAAGTTGGTTCTCTATGGCTGCAGGAGCATTACTGTTAATTGTTGGTGGAGTGATTTTCTTAAAACGTAAAAATGCATAGAAATTAAAAAATAAGCACATCTGTTTTTATAACAAGATGTGCTTATTTTTATCATTTTAGCCAAGAAGACTCCTATATTTAAGCGTGAATGGCATTTAAAATAGCAACTTTATTTGTAGTAAACAATACATAATTTTGTTTTACTGTTTTAATTAAAATACGGTCTGTTGTCCCATAAGATGTTCCAATACGTATTACATCTACTTCTTCAACACCAGCATAGGTAGCATCTTCGGTAACCTCAATCACATCACGTAATGGAATTGTAATCTCCGCCAATTGCCATGAAATAATTAATTCTTCATTTGTTTTTTTTACATTAATGCCTAGCATTATACCAAGACCCTTCAATAATAATATGCTACACTTCTAATCTTATTATATAAATTTTTAGATTGTTTATCTATATATAGGAATAGAATTTATTTTTATTTGTGAGCATCTTAATGATGTCAAACAAATAGAAGGATATACATTCTTTCTGTTAAGAACTATATAAACAAAAGCAGACCTTAGAAGAATATATGAATCTATGAAAATAGAATTGAAGAATTAAACTGGCTAGCAATAGAAGTGAGATTGTAAAAGGTAGGGGATATAAATTAAGGTGTTTTTTAATTTCATTGGTGAGGAGGGAAGGTATCCCTCTTCTTTTTTCGTTCCTTGTAAAATTTGAGGATGTCCTAAGGGAGTGAAAAGATGGATTGTGTGGGTGTATTAATAAAGGCCACTTTCGGTGACTTCTAGAGATGTTTTTTGGGGGAATACAATATTATAAGTTGTAGTATTCATTGCAGCAATTGACTATATTATAGGAGCATTCACGTTGGGATATAACAGAGAATTATAGAGTAAAGTGGGATTCAAAAGCATTGTTAAAAATGTGGTTGTTATAAGTTATTCTCCTATCAAAATAATTAGTCTTTGCTCAAAATTTAAGACTGCTATTTTATTATATCAAGTAACTGTTTATATTATTTAATAATTACTTGGTTTACTATTAAGGTGGTTATCTTACAAAAGTGTAAGGTTATTTTAATTGACACTCGTATGTATAAGTAACTATACTGGTTACGCAATGTTGGTGAGTATATTTAATAATCTCTATCTATAAGTGTGTGTCCGAGGATTATTTTGGAGTAATAGTTCTATTTTAAATTCGTTATCTGCTATATAGTAATGCGAACAATTTAATCTATTCTTTATTCAAGGTCGTATTATTTAAAGATTAATTATAAATGATATATTTACCAAATTGTAATAACTTGATAGAGGTGTTACATTTTGAAATACAAATTAATTGCTACAGGAATTCTTGCTGGAAGTCTATTATCCTACTCATCTAATACATTTGCAAATACTCATAAGTTCCCAGATGTTCCTGCATGGGCGGACAAATCCGTTAATTATTTAGTTGATAAACAGGTATTGAATGGCTATCCAGACGGAACTTTCGGTTCAAATGACTCATTAGACAGAGCTTCGGCTACAAAAATTATGACAAAAGTTTTAGGTCTACAAATTGACTCTAATGAAAAACCATCATTTACAGATTCACAAAACCACTGGGCGACTCCGTATATTGCTGCTGCTGAAAAAGCTGGTATTGTTAAAGGTGAGGGTAATGGAATCTTCAATCCATCCGGAAAAGTAACTCGCGCTGCTATGGCTACGATGCTAGTAAATGCATATAAACTACAAAGCACACCAAATCATAATGAGCAGGTTAAATTTGAAGATTTAAAAGGGCATTGGGGAGAAAAATATGCCAATATTTTAATCGGTTTGAAAATTTCCAATGGTACTGAGAACGGTTGGCAACCAAATAGATTTATAACACGTGCTGAAGCTGCTCAACTTACTGCAAAAACAGATATGATGCAACATCGTCAAAAAAACCCATTAGAAAGCAAAACAATTATTATTGATCCTGGACATGGTGGCGAAGATCCTGGGAAATCCACAAAGGGATTACCTGAAAGTAAGATTGTACTAGACACTTCTTTACGTCTACAACAATTACTTGAAAAGCATACACCATTTACAGTTTTATTAACTCGTCAATCTGATAATAGACCAGGACATGATCAAAAAAGTTCTTTACAGGAACGTGTTAAATTTGCTAAGAAAAATCGGGGTGATATCTTTATAAGCGTACATGCAAATGCTTTTAATGGTAATGCAAAAGGGACAGAAACATATTACTATAAATCTTCTAAATCTGAAAAAACAAATCCTCATGTGGAAGAAAGTCGTGTTTTAGCGGAAAAAATTCAAACACGTTTAGTAGAGGCACTTCAAACACGAGACAGAGGAGTTAAACATGGAGACCTTCATGTTATAAGGGAAAATGACATGCCAGCTGTGTTGACGGAACTGGCATTTATAGATAATGGTATTGATTACAGTAAATTATCTACGGAAAATGGCAGACAAATTGCAGCAGAAGCCATTTATGAAGGAATTTTAGATTATTATGAATGGAAAGGAAATAATGTATCTGAATATAGGCTGTAATAAGTAATTGAAAATATAGTAATTCTCGAAATGAAGAATTCTATAATTTTTTTAAAATTTTTTAAACAACAATTTTAAATTTGCATTTAAAATTGTTGTTTAAATCGTTATTTTATGTTTTAATAATGTTGATAATAGTTATCAATAATAGTGAGAGGAAGATTAGTGAAATATGTGTTTTTAGTTAGTGTCATAAAAGTTAATGAATTTCTATATTGTATGGCTATGAATATATCTCTATTTTTGTGAACTAGAAATAATATATTTATATCTTTTAAATGTTTAAGAAGGAGTGGCTGTCTGTATGAAAAAAGCAAAAGAAATAGCTAAATGCGTTGCGGTAGCGTCCGTTATTATGTCTGGATCATTTGGTTTACAAGCAACATCTGCATTTGCAGATTCTAAAGGAACTGTAGAAAATCTTCAAAATGGTGGGAAGGTCTATAATAGTTTTAAAACTACTTATGACATGAAGCAAAATATCAAAAATTCAATAAAGGTTTCTTTTATTGAGGATCCTTACGCAGATAAAAAGATTGCAATTGTTACCACTGATGGTAGTAATATAGATGCTAAATATACAATTAATAGCGGATACTATAACGCAGGTTTAAAATGGCCATCAGCCTATCATACTGAAGCAGAAATAACAAGTGGTGATAGTGCTCAATTCCATAAAGCTGCCCCAGTTAATACAATGACTTCAGCAAAGGTCACTTCGGAGGTAGGGTATACACTTGGTGGAAGTGTTAAAGTAGGAGTAAATGATAAAGGGCCAAATGCCGATGCAAGTATCACAGGTAGCTTTGCTTGGAAAGAAAGTGTATCTTATGATCAAGTAGATTATAAAACGGTATTAGAGACTCACACAGATAAAAAATTAAATTGGAAAGTAGGATTCCAATCATTTAACTTCCCAGAGTGGGGAATTTATAATCGTGATTCATTCAATACTTTCTATGGTAATCAACTATTTATGAAATCACGTAGTTATAATGAAGGAACGAATAATTTTGTTTCAAAAGATACAGTACCAGCTTTAACAGGATATGGTTTTTCTCCAAACGTAGTAGCGGTTATTACTGCTGATAAAACAGAAACTACATCAGATTTAAAAATAACAAATCGTAGAATTTCAGATCAGTACAATATCGAATGGGTAAGTTCAAAATGGTGGGGAACAAATAATAAAGATACATATAATGAATTCTTTACGAACCACTATAAATTAGACTGGAAAAACCATCAAGTTACTCTTGATAACCAAAAAGCCCTTGAAGAACAAATGAATAGTATCAACAGCGTGAATGATAAACTTAACAAAGGAAAAGGGAAATTATCTCTTTCAATGAATGGAAATCAACTTAAAGCTACATCTAGCAATGCTGGTTATGGTATCAGTTACGAAGATAAAGATTGGGGTATCTTTGTAAATGGTGAAAAGGTCTATACTTTTAATGAAAAATCAACTGTAGGCAATATCTCTAATGATATTAACAAATTAAACATTAAAGGACCTTATATCGAGATTAAACAGATCTAGTCAGTAAATGATGGCCGATTGATGGATAATTATCTCATCAATATACGAGTTTATTTTAAATCTGTATAATGTAATGAAAGGACCAAAGTTTATCTATAAAATAGATAAACTTTGGTCCTTATTATTTTTTTGTTTGCACACGAAGTTAAGATAATATTAGATGTTTTTTGTCCAGACTTTCACTCGATTAGAAAAGAGCGTAAAGTATTTGAAAGCTATTGATATTACGCAAGGGGATATTGTTTAAAGTAATCAGAACTTCATCGGTTGTTAAGTTACCACTTTAAATATATAATTAAATTTCATTAAAAAGATACTCTATTCAAAGTCCTTATTGGGCTTTTGAAGTGAAATATATACTATTTGAGGTGTGTGAAATGGGGAAATCTCGAGAGCAGACGATGGAAAATATTTTAAAGGCTGCTAAGAAAAAATTTGGAGAGCGTGGCTACGAAGGTACGAGCATACAAGAAATTGCAAAAGAAGCGAAAGTGAATGTTGCTATGGCCTCTTACTATTTTAACGGGAAAGAAAACCTATATTATGAGGTGTTTAAGAAATATGGTCTTGCTAATGAGCTACCCAATTTTCTTGAGAAGAATCAATTTAATCCTATCAATGCCCTTAGAGACTATTTAACGGTTTTTACTACACATATAAAAGAGAACCCTGAAATTGGATCATTGGCATATGAGGAGATTATTAAGGAAAGTGCACGATTAGAAAAGATTAAACCGTATTTCATAGGTAATTTTGAACAGTTAAAAGAAATATTACAGGAGGGTGAAAAGCAAGGAGTTTTTCATTTCTTCTCCATAAATCATACGATACATTGGATCACTTCTATTGTTTTATTTCCAAAGTTTAAAAAGTTTATTGATTCTTTAGGGCCAAATGAAACGAATGATACAAATCATGAATGGATGCCAGAAGACTTAGTGGACAGGATTGTTACTGCATTAACAGATAAACCTAAAGTGTAAAATTATAAAGAAGTATAATGTATTCTTTTTATTGAAAAAATACAAACCTTTTGGAAGTGAACCTAGTAGTATTAATTTATAGATTTATATACTTTTATGAAAATAAATGAAGTAAATTCAATTTAATCTTATTTATCTTATAGGGATTATAAGTTATACTAAAAGTAGGTACAAAATGTACCATTTGAAAAAGAGTGCATTGCAAAAAGGAATCCGTAAAGGATTCCTTTTTTTGTTTCTTTGAAAATGAAGCAATGTTCTAATAATTAGCAGTCCTTTTTGCATGGACTTACTGAGGTTATAATGAGAAGAAAAAGAACCCTATAGGGTTCTTTTTCAAGGCATATTAACAGTAAGGAGAATCATGAAATGCTACTTCAAATCTTTATTAGGGAAAGATTTTGAAAAAGCTTAACATGTATTTATTTTTACATAAATGTAAGATGTAGTAAATTGATAATATTTATACTTACTATTACTAATATTCAATTAAGATAGTTAATACTATTTATATAGTGTTAACTGGTGTATAGTACAGTATAGATTTAGAAATTTAATATTAGATTACATTTGTTAAAAAAGTTAATAGATATATTATTTCAAATTCTAACTAACATTTAAACAATTTTAATTGAAATTGGTTGTGTATTAACCCTTATAAGCCAATAAAAGTAAATAAAATAAACAAAGACCCTGTAATAAATACAGGGCCGGATACAGGGTTAAGGGAACGCATAGTTTCTTAATATCATAGTAGCATATATTCTTTGTATAGCTACATGAGGATTTTGACAGAATTAAGAACAAGACAGAAAATCTGTAGGAAAGCAAATATAGTGCTGGAAATGTGATTTTAAATTAAGCTATAGGTATATTGAAATGGATGAAAACTCTTGAGTACCATGATTAAATTGCCTTTAATTATGAGGTTTAGGTTAGAGGGATAATTGGATCTTACTGAAAAGAAAAATGTTTTTTAGATTAAAAGAAAAGACACCTTTTGGGTGTCTTTTCTTTAAGTAAACAGTTCACATATTGCTGAATTAGATACGAAACTATAATTCGACTACGAAGTAAATCCTAACATAATCTGAACAGAAAAAATATGTAATATTACATTTTTAGTTTTTAATTATTTTATTCAATATAGAGAAGCAACGTAAATAAAAGGGCATGCAGTCGTATCTGCAACCCTTTTTAGGAGGAATTCAAGACACCATTAGGACACGTATTGGTAAACAGGTTCAAAAATAGTATGTGTGAAAAGAAAAAGTCCTATACCAAAAGTAGACAGGACCTTATCTTTTTTACATTTTAAAAAATGAAATTCTGTCCTTTTGAAATCAGTACAGCACACACTTGGTTTGAAATGAAATTAGAAAAAGTATACATGAAAATGGCAGACAACTATTTTGTTGCCTGCCGGTGCCAGTGGGTTGAATGAGTTAGTCAATTCAATAAATTGTGCTATCCCATTACCAGAAGAGTGAAGCCGCTAGTTCAAACGGCTTAGACATAGTTTGTCTAATAAAGAAAAAATTATGAGTAGAAATTTTGTTTGCTCTATATGAAAAGATAAATAGATATTCATCAGACAAGGATAATTTAGCATATCTTGAATAGGGTGTAGGAACGAATTAAAGAAAGGGATATTTGTTTAGGAAGGGACTGACTCAGGAGTGGGACTTTCGGACAGGGTTTGGGGAGCGGTGATTGCCTTTGGCATTGCGACTAATATCGTTGCTTGTATAATGGCAGTATCCATTCAAAAATATGAGCTAATGATAAATCATCTTACAAATATTTTATTTTTAATAATTATCTCTTTAACGTTTATAAAGATGAAAATTAACAGATGGGTGGCTTTAGGATTTACATTAGTTGTAATAGAGAAAGGTATTAAAGCGGGCTATGACTTCTACACACATAATTATTATAGTGTCAGTTGGAGTTTAGCTATCATTGTCTATTGCATATACGAGATGGAAAAGTATCATATTGAAATAAACGAATAGGCGCAACAAAAAGGTGTTAGTAGGTGGAATTCTTTTTAAAATACTATAAAAAAGACACTACAAGAGTGTCTTTTTTTTGAAAATACTCTATAATTAACTTTGGGGAAGGTAATGTTAGAGTATTCGTTTAGCATTATCTTTATATTTGATAAACCATGAAATCGAAAGATTTTGTGGTTTATTTTATGAACAATAGATATTAAAGTATTGGCAGTGAGTTATTAATCATTTTAAGCATTAGGGGAGAATGGATTAAAAGTCTAACATCGAATAACGGTTCCGGAATATAGTGTTGCGAAATGATCTCCCATATCCCAAACGGTACTTGCCTGTATATAGCCCTTAAAGCCTTCTGAAGAATAATAAATCTCTTTTGGTATACTTTCTTTAGTTTGGAAATGTGCTTTAGAGTACTTTACATAATGGTTTTTAACAACTTTTGCTTCTGGAACAATAGTGTTTTTTTGTTCCAATTTTGGCCTAGCACTAGAAGGTGGTATGAATTTTACATTGTCTTGGTAATTAGGATCTAAGGTGTCAGCTTGTACACTGTGTGACGAAACAAAGGTGCTTAGACTACTTCCCGCGATTAAAGTTGCAAATACTAACTTTGAGAATTTTGTTAATCTACTCATTCTATAATCTCCTTTTTATTATTTTGTAAGGTATCTCCTTACACCTCACAGTCTATATCCACTACAAAAGGGTGTACATACATATTGATAGACAAAATTCTACAAAATACCGCATGTTTTTCGGGTTTATGTATAATAATCCAATGTCTAATAATCTACCAAAAGTAAAAAGGTAGGTCTTATATAAAAGAAAATGAATAATTTATGCAGGTAATGTATATGGAATTATTGTTTAAATATTCTAAAATGAGTTGATAAAGATGTTGGCAGGTTTTTTGGAAAACAAATAATTCCCTAGGTGAAATTTGGAGGGAACATTCTCTGTTAGAGTTTTTATAAGGGAATTCATTTTCGTAGATTCAAAATGTAAAAATAACTAAAAGAGCAAGTGTTTCAATGGGTAAAAAGCTATGTTGAGTCTTTTTTCTCTGTTGGTGGTCGTCTAATCAATGAAATGACGGATGCTTATGATAGTTTGTGTCTAGCAACATTCGTGTATAAACGAATGAATTAAGAAAAGGGTGAAATATTGGATAACTCGAAATGGATGCCTTTAAGTAATGTTGATGATGATGAGGAAATTTGGGTAGGAGCAAGAGTTAGGTTGTACAATGTTGGTATGAATAGAGAAGATAAAGAAAATAATTTCTATGAATATATTATTTCTTATATCTACGACAACACTAACTACTTACAACTAACTAATTTAACAACAGGAAAAGCAGGTTATATTATTTGTGTCATTGAAAAAGAATTACCAAATAATTATGCTTTGGGCAGAACATTAAAGCAAAGAATAGGTTTAGAAAATACCTATTTTAGATTTGAATAATCAACAAATAAGGGAAGCACCAACTCTAAGGTGTCTTCCCTTATTTAATACTTTTTATCAATAATCAATATTAACAGAGCCTAAATAAAAAAGTGAGAAAAATGATAAACACTCTTCTCACTTTCATCAATTAGGGTGGCATATACATAAATATGCGTTTGGGTGGATTTTGGATGAAAAATCCACATGCATAGTATAACAAAAAAATTATGGCTTTTCGCATGTAATATTGCATATGAAAAATAGTAAAGTTTTAAATTTTAATATTAACAACTTATATATATGTGTTACAATGTAATTCTCTAATTTATTTTATTCTCCTATTTAGAATTTATAGTTTAGTGATTCAATAAAACAAAAGTGGTTGTAATAAATAGATAAAACGATGAAATAATACAGTTAGAATGGTTAAAAGGCAGTTAAATATAAGTATTAAAAGAAATAAATTTACTTATTTATGTTTAGTGAATGTATTATGGTAAGAATTTCATCCGATTGGATTAGCGCTAAACTAGATTTTTATCCAAACAAATCCAATAATTATTTTTTAAATGAAGTATATGTTGCATCAAGTTTATTTGGAATAATTCGTAGTCTAATAATTGCTGAATCTAGAAAAATAACATATTCGAAAGGAGGACAGATAAAACTCTGTCTGTGAAAATTAAATCTCTAAATTATAAAGTATGGATAATAGGATGTAATTGTGGTTTCATTTCGAATGGTACCATAAATGAATGTGGAAAAGTAAAGGAGAAAAATTTAAATAAACTATATAAGTAGTAAAAATGAAAAGGAGAAGTAGCTAGTGTTTAATATAAAAGAAAGATTGGGGCAAATAAAGCTTAAAACGAAGTTGTCTATGGCATTTATAGCAATATTAATTATACCAAGCCTTATCGTAGGAGTATCATCTTATAATAAATCAAAAACAGATCTTAATGAAACAATTCTACAATCAGCAAAAGATAATATAAGTATTTTAGATAAGATTGTTGATGATGAATTAGAAAATAAGCATACAGATATCACTCATTTTGCAAAGGTACTCACACAAGGGGATTATAATCCTGAACAATCGCAAAATGTACAGAATAAATTTGATCAATATATACAGTTACATCCAGAGATAGAAACGATTTATACGGCATCCAGTAACAATCAATTTATTCATGCACCTGTTGGAAAAATACCAGAAGGGTTTAATCCGCTAGAAAGCAGTTGGTATAAGGATGCAGTAAAAGCAGATGGAGAGATTATTGTTTCATCTCCATATAAATCAAAGTCTACAGGAAATATGGTAATTGCAATTGCAAAGCAGAATGCAGATAAAAGTGGTGTCATTGGCGTAGATTTGAATATTAAAGATATCGTAAAAACATCCAAAATGATAAAAATTGGGAAGCAAGGATTTGTATCTATAGTTAGTCAAGATAAAACTATAGTTGTTCATCCATCACTAAAACCTGGAGAGAAATTAGATAAAACTTTAGTGGATGAATTGTACAAGACAGAAGATGGAGTAATTACTTATAGCCTCAATGGTGAAGATCGAAACATAAGCTTTAAGACAAATAAAAAAACAGGTTGGAAAATAGCTGGCGTAATGCCTACGAAAGAAATTGAAGAAGCTACCAATCCTATTTTTTATAAAACGCTCACTATAATAGGTGCTTCATTATTGTTAGGTGGAATTGTAATTTTATTCATACTCAAATCTATAATTACTCCACTAAGACAATTAGTCATTTCAGCTCAAAGAATTAGTCAAGGAGATTTAACCGAGAAAATAGATATTCGTTCAAAGGATGAACTTGGTCAATTAGGTGGTAGTTTCAATACAATGGCAGAGTCGTTACGTAATATTATTTCTCAAATTAACACATCTGCAGGACATGTAGCTGCGTCTTCTGAGGAACTAACTGCTAGTGTAGAGCAAGCAAGTGTTGCGACAGAACAAATTACAAAAGAGATGGAAGAAATCTCGAACAGTGCAGAGGTTCAAAATAATGAAGTTGAGTCTGGAGCTGAATTAATTGGTGAGGTAACACGAAATATTCAATACGTAGCTGAGAATGCTTCTGAAGTATCGGCTTCATCCATATACACTAAACAAAAAGCCAATGAAGGTGAACAATTAGTAGAACAAACTGTAACACAAATGCAGTCTATCCATCACTCTGTTTCTCAATCCGATAATGTCATAAAATTATTAGATAAGAAATCACAGCAAATTGGCAGTATATTAGAAGCGATTCAAAATATTGCGGAACAAACAAATTTATTAGCATTAAATGCAGCGATTGAAGCAGCTAGAGCTGGGGAACAGGGGAGAGGGTTTGCAATTGTTGCTGATGAAGTTAGAAAGTTGGCGGAGCAATCATCCGAATCTTCAATGGAAATTGGAAGTTTAATTAAGGAAATACAAGCAGACGTACATGAGACTGTAAAAGCTATGAATGAAGTAGGCGTAGAAGTACAGTCGGGAATTAAGGTTGCGAATGATACAAAACAAAGTTTTTATGAGATTTCAAAATCTGCAAATGATATTGTATCAAAAGTGCATGGTATGGTAGAACTATCAAATAAAATGACAACTGATGCAATGAAAGTTGATACATCGATTGATCAAATAGCTATGGCTGTAAAAGAAAATTCTTCAAGTATGCAAACGATAGCTGGTTCATCTGAGGAACAACATGCTTCTATGGAAGAGATAAATTCTTCAGCAATACAATTAGCACAGATGGCGGAAGAACTTCAAGAGTTAATTGGTGGATTTAAGATTTAAGTTGAGATTCTAGGAGAGAATGCTAGAATCTTGTTACAGAGTGGAAATGAAAAATCTTATAACATAGTAAATAAGTATAATATGTACTCTCTATGCGTATTGAACAGGCAGATAAGCCATTTAAAAACCCTCCATTTGGAGGGTTTTTAAATACATTTACATTAAATTTGTGGTGGTGCACCACCATAATCGCCAACACTATATGAAGGAGCAGGATAATGCCCATGAGTAGCAAGCTGATCTGTTTTAGAAAACTGAAAAATTCCCACCGTTAATACCCCAATAAAAGCAATGCCTGATAATAATAAGCTAATTTTTTTCATTATTTTAACACTCCTTTTGCGATTGATTTTTGTCTTGCTTGATAACAAATATGGAAATAGTCACTTACTTTTTGGTGGTTCTCTAATTGTCTGCATTTTGTGGCAAATAATTCGGCGTATTCGACAACATATTCCCATAATTCTTCTTCCTCAAAGTATAAGATTCCTTCTTGAATGATTTTTTCTAATTCTTCCAATGGAATATTTTCGTTTAATTTTTTTAAAATAGAGAAGTGGTGTGTGTATTCTTCGTTATGAATTTCTCTACAAATCTGTAGTCCCTTATCAATGAGTTGGCTGGCCGTTGATTGTTCTCCTAACTTATAATGTTCCTTAGCTTGTAGGAAGATGGCCTTGAAGTGTGTAGGGATTTTCTCTGTTACTTCTGAAAGGTGACGAATAGCTAAAGTAGACATACTTTGATCAGAATACAGCCACCCCATAGTATTTTTTACGTATAACAAGGAATCTTCTTCCCTATTTTTTTGTAGTAAATCAATTGCGCAATGTAGATATTCTTCTGCTTGTTCGTACTGTTTTAAATAGATGCAGCAACCACCTAGCAAACTATTACAAAAGGCTGTTTTTACTTCATAACCTTCGTACTTTGAAAAGATTGCTCTCGATTTATTTGCGTACTCGATAGAAGCGAGATTGTTATAGGTATGGTGATAGAAAGTAGCAATTCTATAGTAAAATTCAGCATGTTCAATTTCATCTGGTATAGCTACCAATATTTTTTCTGCTAGTTTATAATGTTCCTCTGCCTCAGTATAATTAGATATAAAAGTGGAATGAATGGATTTGAAAAAATGATAATAGAATTGTAGAAATTGATCTGTAGGCATATCATAATCGCTAATAGTATCAAAACTATTTTGTTGAATACCAAGGCTATCTGTTAAGACCTTGTAACGAAATTCGAGTAGTGAATAGTATAGTAACAAATTTTGATCCTGATGTTCTTGATCCGGCTCAATGCTTAACTTATTAATTTTTTCATCAATTTTCTTTTTTAGATTAGTAGCTTTTATAACTTGTTGAGATAGCATAGCTCGATACCAGTCGTTCAATAGAGAGGTTAATTGCTCATTTCCCTTTACTGAAACACTCATAATATACGCCCCCATTTTCTAAAAAAATCCTAATCCAATTTAATTATAAACATCATAACAAAATAGAAGAAAAAATGGAGTGATATTACAATATTTTTCAAGAAAATTCATAAAAAACAATCAATTTGTGTCGAATATACTTAGAATAAAACATCCAAAAAATTATCAAAAGATGATATGAGTCTTTATACGTTCTATCAGGTGGACTTAGAAACTGTGATTGAAGATTTATGAAATTTCCTTTTCTTAAAACGGATCAATTACATATTAATTTTTAAATTATTTTATCGGATACATATAGTATGTATCCGATAAAATATATAAATCTTGCGTATGTAAATAAGAAGACAATAAAGAAAACAAAAAAGAACTTGTAAGAATTCCTACAAGTTCTTTTTTAGATAATGTAAAAGGTGAAACAGACTATGTCATTATTTGTAATAGTAAAATTATCTTACGTATGGTTTTGTTTTATTTTATTTTATCATTTTAGCCAAGAAGACTCCTTCCTCAAGGGGCGTGAAGGGCCACAGTCCAGTGAGTAGGTGGGAGATGAATTGGCCTCGAACAAGAGATGGCAGGAAGCCATCTTAATTGTTCGACATATAGAAAGTATTACTCTACTATCTATCGAATGTACGTTTGGTGTATAATAGTCATATACCGAAATGGAGGTGAATCAAATAATGATTAATAAAGCCTATAAGTTTCGTATCTATCCAAATCAAGCACAAGCAATTCTAATCAACAAAACGATTGGGTGTTCTCGCTTTGTATTCAATCATTTTTTATCCTTATGGGATCACGCATACAAAGAGACAGGAAAAGGCTTGACCTATGGTATATGCTCTGCCAAACTACCTGCCATGAAGAAAGAGCTTGTTTGGCTAAAAGAAGTGGATAGTATTGCGATTCAGTCGTCTGTTCGCAACCTTGCGGATGCTTATACGCGCTTTTTCAAAAAACAAAACAGCGCACCGCGCTTTAAATCTAAGAAGAACAACGTACAATCTTATACCACAAAACAAACAAATGAAAACATTGCCGTTGTAGGGAACAAAATAAAGTTGCCGAAACTAGGCCTTGTTCGATTTGCCAAAAGTCGCGAAGTAGAGGGGCGTATTGTAAATGCTACAGTTAGACAGAACCCTTCTGGTAGATATTTTGTGTCACTATTAGTTGAAACAGAAGTACAAGAACTTCCAAAAACACATTCTTACATTGGAATAGATGTAGGACTAAAAGATTTCGCTATTTTGTCAGATGGAACACACTATGAAAATCCGAAATTTTTCCGATCATTAGAAGATAAGTTGGCGAAAGCACAGCGTGTTCTTTCTAGAAGAATGAAAGGATCTTCTCGCTGGAATAAACAACGAGTAAAGGTAGCTAGAATTCATGAATACATATCAAATACTAGAAAAGATTACTTGGACAAAATTTCAACTGAAATCATCAAAAACCACGATGTTATCGGTATAGAGGATTTGCAAGTATCGAATATGTTAAAGAATCATAAGTTAGCAAAAGCAATTAGTGAGGTATCTTGGTTGCAATTTCGATCAATGTTAGAATACAAAGCAAAATGGTATGGCAAACAAGTCATTGTCGTATCGAAAACATTTGCTTCTAGCCAATTATGTTCTTGTTGTGGATATCAAAATAAAGACGTTAAAAATCTAAACCTACGTGAATGGGACTGTCCTTCTTGTCGTACACACCATGATAGGGATATTAACGCAAGTATCAATCTAAAGAGTGAAGCGATAAGGCTTCTAACCGCAAGGACTGCGGGGTTAGCCTAATCAATTAGAGTTCGATAGAACTCTTTACTTAGGAATCCCTCACTTCTAAACGAAGTGAAAGTGGGGGTAGTTCAAAGAAGATGTACTATATTGAAGATTTGTTCTTATTGTTGATTAAAGGGAAATTTAAGACTGGTAAGGGGAAAGTGCATAAAAGAGAAAGTCTCCTTTATTTATTCTGAAAAGATAATTCAAAAAGCTATTTGTGTATAGAATAAGCTATGCATAAATTCATCAACATTGGTGATAATAAATAAGAGAATCAATATATAAGCATAAACTTGTTAAAGCTCAGTGTAATTCTATAAATAGTAGATGAAATTATCTGAAAAATAACATTATTTACTTTTCGAGTAGGATAAGTAGAAAAAAAGGAAGTTTTTCTTTGAAGAAAGCTCTTTTGACAGGAATAGATTTTTTCATAACTAGAACAAATAAATTAATAATCACATATACTGTATTGTCGTTAAAGCAAGACATTATTTTCTCAGAACAAGGGAATCACTAGAAAAATACGTGATTCCTTTATTCTTCAATATAATGTCAATAGTTGATTTGAAATAACCGAAGAAATAAAATTTTTGTTAATGGACAATCACATAATTTTAGGTATAGTAGGTTTATAATTTAGACTATAAAAATTAATGTATCTTTTATTATTTTAACCAAGAAGACTCCCTCCATAAGGAACTCACAGCAAGTATGGGTAAGTGGGAGTAGTTCAAAGCATGCAATATTGTTTGATTTGGCTAATACATAGATTTCTCATCTCAGAACTGGTGTAAGAATTATAATGTTTATACCATTCTATTGTATTTTCTAAAGTCTGTTGTAGGGACCATTTTGGCTGCCAATTAAGATTGAATTTTGCTTTGCTAATGTCAAGGTTTAGTAAATTTGCTTCATGAAAATTTATTGGATCTATATTTTCTGCTGTCCAATCCCCGCAGCCCCAAATATCTAGTAAACTGGTCACTAATTTTTCTACTGAAACAATATTGCTTAGGGATGGCCCGAAGTTCCATGCTCCTGAATAAAGGATACCATTATTTATAATTTTTTCTGTAAGGAGTAAATACCCGCTTAAGGGTTCTAGTACATGTTGCCAGGGTCTAATAGCAGTAGGGTTTCTAATAATAATGTTTTTGTTTGATTCTAATGCTCGTATACAATCAGGAATAATTCTATCTATTGACCAATCACCACCACCAATTACATTACCAGCTCGAACGCTTGCAATTATTTTCTTGTGTTGAGAAAAGTTTTCTTCTGAAAAGTAAGAATTTCGATAGGAAGAAATTAAAAGTTCGCAGCATCCTTTGCTTGAGCTATATATGTCATGGCCGCCCATAGGGTCAATTTCACGATAACCCCAAGGCCATTCTTTATTTTCATAGCACTTGTCACTTGTCACCATGATTCCTATTTTAGCTGATTCATGTAATCGAATTGCCTCTAGTACATTCATAGTTCCTACAACGTTTACCTCGTATGTTTCTCTAGGATATTCATATGAATACTTAACTAGAGGTTGGGCAGCTAAATGGAATACAATTTCAGGTTTATAATCTGTAAAAACCTTATTTAATTTATTAAAATCTCTAATGTCTCCACGAATATCAATTATATTATTTTGAAGGTTAGTAATGTTAAAGTTATCATTCTTATTTTTAGGATCTAATGAATATCCGATTACAGTAGCACCTAATTCATTCAACCATAGGGATAACCAAGAACCTTTAAAACCAGTATGTCCAGTAATTAAAATTGTTTTTCCGTAAAAAGCATTATTAAAGTTTTGGTTTAACAATTAGTCCACCTCCTTTAGTACCCTATTTTTAGGGGGTTAGGTATAAATGTTTATTATTTTTATACCAATTAACAGTTTTTATAATTCCTTCTTCAATATTAATTCTAGGTTCCCAGGAAAGAGAGTTTTTTATTTTTTGCACATCCGCTTCAGGAACCCATCTTTCATTTGTTCTAGAGGAAATTGCACCGTAATTTGGTCTGGAATTGGTTTTCAAATGTTTGAATAATAATTCTACATAATGTTTCAAGGGGTGAATAGTGCCGCTCCCAATATTAAAAATTTCATTTTGTACAGTAGTATTTTCTACTGCTAGGATACAGGCATCTATTACATTTTCTATATAACAATAATCTCTTAATTGATTACATAAAGTTAAATTTACATCTTTGTTTTGTAATACTCGCAAGATTATATAGCTAAAAATTTTATGCGGCTCTTCGCCTTCTCCGAATATGCCAAAAGGTCTTAATGTTATAAGATTAATATTGTTTTCGCTAGCAATTTGATGGGCGAGTATAGTAGCAGCAGCTTTGGTACTTCCATAGATATCCACAGGAGTTAGTAACATATTTTCATGAATAGGTTCCATCTTGTTACCGTATTCAGAACTACTCCCAAAATTGATGATTTTTTTACAATTCACCAATTTTGCTGCTTGAATAATGTTACAAGTCCCTATAACATTTGTTTCTATAGCATGGATGTAATCTGTATGGGCAGAATTTACACCATAGGCTGCCAGGTGAAAGATATAATCGGGATTAATTTTCTTTATTGCATCTTGTACTTGTTTTTTATCTCGTATATCTATTTCATAGGTTTCAATATATTTTAGAATATCCTTTAGTCTCCAAGAGTTTGATGGTGTTCTTATGAAAAGAACAATTTTTGCTTGTAAATTTAAAAGTCTTCGTGCCAAGTGAGAACCAATAAAACCGTATCCACCAGTAATAAGGAAAGTTTTATTTTTAAATGAAGCAATCATAGTGATAATCTATCCTTTATTAAGATGTATTTTTAGTTGCTGAAATAAATAGATTTATTTTTAAATAAGGAAAGTATCAGTCTTAATTGTGATGAGGGGAGGGGTATTTAAAATAATTTTTTATTGTTGTTGTATCAATTTGATCAGCAAATAAAGAGGAGGAAGGTTTTTGAAAGGTATTATGAAGGGTATGACATGTCTTATTCAATTGTTCAATATAAGGAATGTATATATAATCTAAAACTGCTGGAGGTAATTCTAAAGTTTCGTGTTTCCATAAATCGAACTCATTTGGATTAATAATTTGCATACTTCCAAAATGAAAAGCTATTAATTCATCTTGATCAATAAAAACTTTATTATCTGTTTTGGATATAGAACTGCTATTTAAAATGACATTCCAAGGTGCTGCATCAATACCTCTATGAGTCATGATTTTTATATTAGAAAAGATGTTAGGAATGTGATTTAAATATTTTTGATCACCCCATCTATCCATTTCAACATCATAATGATTATTACAATATTCTAGGCATTTATCTTTCCACCATGTTAAAATTTCTTTACTATTTTGATCGTTTTTGAAGCCTACTAAACCAGCTTGGTATATACCGTGTATGCTTTCAATTTCAGTAGAGCTTCTTTGAGGGCAAAGGAATACAGAGTATTTCCACCACTCATCAAGAATGATATTAGGTGCTGTAAAGAAATACATATCAGCATCACAATATATAATGTGATCAACTTCCGGATAAAGACTAAGGACATGTAGACATAGGGGCGCTTTTAATGTCCAACAATACTCTTGTAAACTTCTATCATTTTTTATACTGAGGAGTTCATGATTTTCAATTTCTTTTACCGGAATTAGTATGGCGTGCTTTAATTTTAATTTCTCTAATATTTGATAAGTTAGATCATCCATACAACAGATCCATACAGTAAATTTAGCGTTGAAATTTTCTAAGGAATAATAAGAGGTCAATCCTTGAATTAATCGTTCTTTACTTATAATCATGGAAAAGTTCATAAAATGATTGGATTGATTCATTTTTCTTCTTAATTGTGAATCTTTATATAAAGTTTGAGCTTTATTTATATCTTTTTTACTTAAAAATTGTTTAGTATCTTTATTGAATTTATCCTTTAATTGCTTTAAAACAAATTGAATTCTCTCTAAATACGGAGTGTAAATATGGTTTAATATATTATTGGGTATTGAAATTTCTCCCAAAGACCAAAGATCAAAATCATTTTCAGTAAAGATAGTAATACATGCAAAATGGTAAACAACTAGTTTGTCGTTTTCAATAAATATATCATTTTTAGTCTTGTCAATTTTATAATCGTTATTATATATACAGTTCCAAGGCGCAGCATTTATACCTAAGTTATTTGAAATTTTTACTTTTGGAAAATATATAGGGATATAATCTAAATACTTTTGGTCTCCAAATTTCCCCTCTTCAGCCTCGGCACTGCACCAATCTATACATTTATTTTTCCACCATCTTACACTTTTTAGTCCATAGAGATCATTCTTAAATCCAATTAGACCAGCCTGATATTTTCCGTACATTTTTTCTACCCAATCACGATCTCTTTGGGGGGTTAGGAAGATAGAATGGTCACCCCATTCCTCAAAAATAATATTAGGGTCAGAGAAAAAGCATAAATCACCATCACAATATAGAATAGATGGTAAATCATAATTGACCAATAAATATTCTATCAAGACAGATTTTAAAGTCCAACAATATTCATTTACTTTTCTTTTTCTCTTAATTGCTTTTAGTTCACGATCTTCTAATTCTTCAACTTGTAAAAGGTTTACATTAGTTAAACTCATTTCTTTTAATAGTGAATATGCAAAAGGATCTATACAACAAATCCACAATGTGAATTTTTCTGAGTACTGCATTAATGATTGCTGTAAAGCAATAATTTTCAAGACATACTCACTACCTACAATGACGCAGAAATGATTATTTAGATCATGTTGTTGATTATAGAATTGGGGATTAATTCTTTTTTGAGTATTTTTTTTGGAGAGATTTGAAGCTTTAATTCCTGTTGAAAGTGGGTTAACTATTTTCTCATTAGAGGGGATGTACAATCGAGGTAAACTTATTTTTTTATCATTAGAGTTCAATGCTTATTCAGTCCTCTCCACTAAAATTTATTTGGATTCCAACTTTCATTTACAGTTTTTAAATCTTTAGGTGTATCGACACTAGCCCAAAAGTCATTGTGTTCATAGACGGCGAGCTCATTGTCTTTTATTAAATTTCGAAGAGGATCTTCTTCTAGAACACAATCATCATTATTACTTAAATAATTGAATATTTCTTTGTTAAATACAAAAAAACCGCCATTAATTACTTCATCAAGTAATGGTTTTTCTTTAAAATCAATAGCAATTCCATCTTCGACCGCCAATAGGCCGTATTGACTATTTTTTTTAATTCCAGTTAATGTAGCAATTTTTCCTTTTTCTTTATGGAATGCTATTAGTTGATCAATATCTATATTGGCTAATCCGTCACCATAAGTTAATAAAAAGGTTTCACCCTGTACAAAGGATTCAAGTTTTTTTAGTCTTGCCCCGGTCATTGTATCAATTCCTGTATCTATAAAGTGTATATTCCAATTTTCTAATTTCTGAAGTAGCGTATATTGACTGGTTTTAAAATTCAAACTAAAGTCATTCTCTTTCCAGCTAAAGTCCATAAAATATTCCTTAATTTTCTCACCTTTATATCCTAAGGGTAAAATGAAATCAGAATGTCCATATTTTCTATACCAATTCATTATATGCAAGAGGAGAGGCTTTCCTTGAACTCGAACTAATGGTTTGGGAATGTCCTCTAAAATTCCTTGCATCCGAAGCCCTTTTCCGCCACACAAAATTATGACTTTCATAGATTTATTTCCTTCCTCTCTATATATTTTACTAATTTAAACTATGTAGTTTGTTTGGTAAATGTATACACGGTTGTACCATAATGACAATCAACTAAAAAAAATATGTTAGATTTATAATTCAGATGCTGATTAAACGTGGAGAATATACACTGTAGTTTATCATTAATTATATGTAAATTAGGTTCTTTTAAAATCTATGCTTTAGTTTATTTAATATTAATGAAAGAAATTGCTTGTTCTTAAGATAAAAGAAGGGGAAGGAAATCAAGGGAATTGAAGAAGCTTATAATGAAATATCCAAGAAGACAAAATATAAGATAAAGTATGGAAGTAAGTAGTCGTGAATGCACTACATAAGCAGAATATGCTGATCGCATAAATGATTATACAGAAATCAATAGAAGAATAACAAAGGGAATTAGCCATTTAAAGGAAAATGGAACAACTATTTTTACATTTTATAAATTCAAAAAAGAGCACCGCATAAAGGTGCTCTAGTGATGGAACTAATTTTGTAAAGAACTATTTATTCAATAAAGAAGGACTTACGAATTATTATATGAACGTTTTGTTAATTAAGTGTGTATCAATTAGACAGGAATTTTATTTTTCTACACCTATTTGATTTTACGGGCCAAATCATGTTAAAAGTAAGAAGAAAATTATTAAGTTAATGTTATTTTGTTTAAAATAACATCCCAATCGGAATCATCACCTTCCCATCTATCCTGATAACGTGGGAGTTCAATTGAACAAACCCTCGATATTCCCCAATTTTGTTCAACAATATTAGATATACCCTCCTTGAAATTAACAATAAGAATATTAAAATCCTTATTTGTAATTTTAGATAATACGTTTTGTAATTCAACCGCTTCATCTCGATTTCCCCAAATTCTAATGAATAAAATGGATTCACTACTATTTATTTTTTCAAGGAATCGATTAATTCTAGTGTCTAATTTAGCTTTAAAAGAAGGATAGGTTGATTTCAAATCCTTTTCGGAATTAATAGGAAAATCATGCATTGAAAAACAATTATAATAAGTGTCCTTTATACAGTAGGTAATTCGTTCTGCCCATTTAATTTGATTATCAAATTCTGATTCAATAAGACCGTAACTTTCTGAACCTTCTATAACCATATTTTCCAACTTCATGAATTTTTTAAATCGATTTTGAAGTAATCTGTTTACATCTGAAAGTGATGGATAATAAAACCAATCTAAAGGTCCAGAAAATGTTCTTAAATTGTGTCTTTTGATTTGGTTGGTGACTTGACACAATCCTCCTAAACTTACAATTACGCCATAGGATTTTTGTATATCTTCTAGGTTCATCCTCATCATCCTTTATAAAAGTAATTTAAATTATCTGTTCAGTATATGATGCAATAACATATTGATGTGGACCTATATATCACAGTACATAGAGCTAAGACATTTGTATAAATTTAAAAAGTCAAATACCTAAGTTGAGGGATTTCATCTTTGACGTTATATCATGGAGTTATTATTGGAATGAAAGCTGGTAGGGATATTGCGCCAGAGTTATATATTCTCCAGTAACTTAATTTAGAAACCTGTTCTTGATTACTGTAGTAAAATTGTTGTTCTTTTAAAAGAATCCTTAGATAAAAAAGAAAAATCTATTGGCTAGCATTTAACCAGTAGATTTTTCTTTTCATCTTCATAGTTTTCCTGCCTCTCTTAAAGTTATGATATATAATCTTTTAAAGACTGACACGGTGCATTTTTTTTCATAATGCACGCAAAAAAATCAGTTTAAGAATTATGTGAAATCGTGTCAAAAAATTAAAGGTAATTATATATGTATTTAAGATGATATCCATCTGCGTGTATTTTTTTAAATTTTTAGATAAATGCAATGATAATGGCTTCTTAAGAATTAATTTAGCACCTTGTTTATTTAGAAAAGCCCTATAAACCATTTAGTTCATAGTAAAAGTAATATATTTAATATTAAATGTCTTGCATAATGCGATAAAATTTCACAATTTTTTATCAATATATACAGAAAAAGGTAACGAAACTTAAGCGATATTTAATACTTTTCATATTTGTGAAGTATGTGAATTTGTTTATTTTAACATCTAAGATGTTAGATGTTGTTTTTTAAACATTACTTATCCGGATTCATGAAAAGTATTTTAATGAATTATTTTTATTTTATATAATAATATTTAGTTTTAATATTAAAACTAAAATATGGAAGTAACATAGGGGATTTACGCATATAGTAATGTTGATGGTAAAATTAACAAAATTTTCATTTAAATCAGATAAAACTATGATGTTTTTAACTTATAATCATGTTACTACGATGAAAAAATGGCTACTAATTAGTTAATTTAAAAATCAATTTTAGATAGGAAGAGGATAATGAAGACCAGAGATAGTTATAAAATTATTGTAATTGGTGCTGGGACAGCAGGACTATCTTCTACTGCACATTTATTACGAAATGTACCCCTATTGAAAGAAAGTATAGCAATTATTGATCCATCAAAAAAACATTACTTTCAGCCACTATGGAGTTTAGTGGGGGGAGGAATTGTTTCAAAGGAAAGTACGATGCGTAATCAGGAATCGCTTATTCCAAAAGGGGCAACGTGGATCCCTAAAAGTGTTGTTGAGTTATTTCCATCTGAAAATAAGATACTTTTAGATGACGGACTGCTACTTGAGTATGAAATTCTTATTGTAGCAGCTGGTATCCAAATAAATTGGGACAGTATTAAAGGCTTAAAAGAGTCTATTGGCACTAATGGGGTATGTAGCAATTATTCTTATACATATGTTGATTCTACTTGGAGAGAAATCGAAAAATTTAAAGGAGGAAATGCGCTTTTTACCCACCCTAATACTCCTATTAAATGCGGTGGTGCTCCACAAAAAATTATGTACTTAGCAGAGGAGTATTTTTGTAATAGTGGTGTAAGAAACAGAAGTAAAGTAATATTTTATTCTGCAAACAATAACATATTTCAGGTTCCACGATATGCAAATACTTTAGAACAAGTACTAGAAAGAAAGCAAATTATAACGAATTATAATAAAAATCTAGTGGAAATTATCGCCGAAAAGAGAGAGGCAATTTTTGAAGATACGCAAACACTAAAAAGAGAAACCGTACCATATAGTATGATACATGTTGTTCCGCCAATGGGGCCACCTAATTTTATTAAAGAGAGTGAGATAAGTGATCATCAGGGGTGGGTAGATATAAGCCCTTATACTTTGCAGCATGTGCAATATAAAAATATTTTTGGACTTGGAGATTGTACCAATTTACCTACCTCTAAAACTGGAGCAGCAATTCGAAAACAAATACCCGTCTTAAAACAAAATATTATGGACGTACTTAGCGGAAGAGATTTACAGGCTAAATATGATGGATATACATCATGTCCGATTGTTACAGGATATAAAAGTCTTATACTTGCTGAATTTAACTATGAACATGAGCCTCAAGAAACGTTTCCATTTAATCAAGCGAAAGAACGGTATAGTATGTTTTTACTTAAAAGATATATGTTGCCATATATGTATTGGAATTTAATGTTGAAAGGGATTCTATAGGAGAAGATAAAAAGTGGTTACAAAAATTGAAAATTAATTTGAAATAACTAATTGGAGGGAATAGCTATGCTTTTAAAATATTTTTATGATGAAAAATTAGCACATGCTTCCTATTTAGTCGGTTGTCAGAAAGAAGGCGTAGCAATCGTTATTGATCCTAGTCGCTATATAGAACAATATATAGAATTTGCTAAGAAAGAGGGGATGGAAGTAATTGCTGCGGCTGAGACTCATATTCATGCTGATTTTCTTTCTGGGTCTAGAGAACTTTCTAATCTTTACCATGCAAATTTATATGTATCTGATGAAGGAGATTGTGATTGGAAATATCAATATCTTAACGAAGGTCGATACAAATTGGTTAGAGAGGGCACAGAGTTTAAAGTAGGTCATATAAAATTTAATGTAATTCACACCCCAGGGCATACGCCTGAAAGTATTTCTTTTTTAGTAACTGATACAAGTCAAAATAATTATACGAATGATAAACCGATAGGAATATTCACAGGTGATTTTATATTTGTAGGAGATATAGGAAGACCGGATTTATTAGAAACTGCAGTCGGTATTAAAGATACTGCAAAAATAGGAGCGAAACAATTATTTGATTCTATACAAAAAATAAAAATACTTCCTGATTATTTGCAAATATGGCCATCACATGGTGCGGGAAGCGCATGTGGAAAAGCATTAGGAGCAATTCCAACTTCTACATTAGGTTATGAAAAGATGTTCAATTGGGCATTTCGGTGTAATGAAGAAAGTGATTTTATATCGACTTTATTGACGGGACAGCCAGAGCCTCCAAAGTATTTTTCATTAATGAAGAATTTAAATAAGTATGGTCCGCCAATTCGTAAGAAGAGAAAAAGTACTGCTATTAATACAGTAGAAGAACTTCAAGAAATTTTGAAGAGCGTTTATCAAATAGTTGATATAAGGGATGTAGAGAGTTTTGCTGCAGGTCATATCGAGAAGTCAATTAACATACCTTATAACAATTCTTTCACAACTTGGTGTGGATGGTTATTAGATTATAAAAAAGAAACTTTAATAATTCTAGATGAGGAAAAGGTTAAAGTAGAGGCAGTTATTAGAGAATTTGAATCTATTGGGTTAGATAATATTATTGCTTTTGCACCCTTAAAAGTAATACAAAGACTTGATAGATTTGAAAGTTACAAAGAAAAAACATCGATTGAATTATATCCGCATATAAAAGGTGGAAGCGTTAAGGTTATCGATGTGCGTAGTAAAAAAGAGTGGGAGGAAGGACACCTTCATGATGCAATACATATCACTTTAGGTAATCTATTTGAACAACTAGATTATATACCGAAAGATTTTCCAATAGTTTTGCAATGTCGAACCGGATTACGTTCCGCTATAGCAGCTAGTATTTTACAAAGAGCTGGTATAAAGGAAGTAGTGAATTTAAAGGGAGGATTTCTTGCATGGAAAGAAGAAGGGCTTCCTTATACAACATGCAATCTCAATGTGTAGGAAAATATTATATGCTAGGTAAGAATAATTAAAAGAAGTTATAGATGACGTGTTAGAAAAGGGAATCATAATTGTCGCAGATTCAGGAAATACATTAGGATTATTAATTGATTATCCAGTTAAATATGAAAATGTAATATTTGTTTTAGCATTAAATAATTTAACATTGGATCCATCTTTTATGGAATGGCAGTGTTGGAAGTACTTAGGTATTATCAATAAGAACCTAATTTAAAATTCTCTTGGATGCAAGAGAATTTTTTTATTGGGAATAGTAAGGGGGAGGGGAGGTGCATTACATATGGGAAAAGGTAGAAGTAATAATGCTGGTAAAAAGCAACCAAATTTTGATGATTCATCTAATTTTGCTAAACAAAGCCAACCGACAGAAAAGAAGAAGAAATAAGAACAGGAGCTCTCTTGATAAAGGGAGCTCCTGTTAAAAGTGGACTGACGTTTCAGAATAACATATCGATGGATTAACCCAATAGCCATAAATACAAGGTTTTAATTTTTCGAAGGGCACCTAATTTAATATTATTGTCCCGCTTTTTTATACTTATTGACGCGTTAAATCCATTTAAAATGCTCCTTAATGGCGTTGGGCGTGACCTTCATTAAAATTTTTTAAACCTAATGGGACTTACCATTAAGAGGGCGAGGATTAAAGTAATCCATGCATTACTATATGAAAACAATGCCATACCAGCCAATGATAATCCTGCAGCTGGAATAGGTAATCCCTTAAAATATCCAATAGTTGGTTTAATACTAAATTTAGCTAATCTTAAAGCACCCATTGTTGGGAATAGGATAAATGCCAAAGAAGTTAAAATAGAAGGTGTTGCTATCGTATGAAATAAAAGCGCAGGAGCGACGCCGAAACTAACAATATCAGCTAAGGAATCCAATTCTACGCCAAACTCACTGTTCACTTTTAATTTTCTTGCAATTCTTCCATCAAGAAAATCTAAAACAGCTGAAAAGAAAATGAGAATGGAGGCTGCTCCTAAATATTCACTCATATTCAAGGTGATTGAGAAAACACCGCACAATAAATTTCCAATCGTAAATAAATTCGGTATAACTTTTACAAGCTGATTAAACAAGTTTGTTCCTCCTAAATTAATTAAACTTCACATTTCTGTAGCAATTTCTATATATTCTTCCGTTATTCTTAAAAATATATGACCACTGTATTACTGTAAGCTAATTAAATTTCGATAAGAGAAAAATTGATTTCTTAAATGTTCCACTGGTTTATAAAAATGTTTAATCATTTTCAGTACGCGTTATTGAATATTAGCACCTGATAGTTGATATTTCGAGTAGTCAGGGATTTTCCGGTTCTGGTGCAAAAAATTCAAGGTAATTAAAAATAATCTCTAAAAAGGAGACATAATGATACTATTATTTTAAAAAGGTTCGTGGTTGGTATCGAATATAAAAAAATAGAATTTTTATACAAAAATCACCCGAAAGGGTGCCTTTTGTACCTCTTAAAATGACTGAAGATGTGTTTACTTGAGTTCATTAGGTAGTTAGAGGTTGATAGACTATCTTTAACGAAAATGTTGAGTAGTTCATCTTCATTATATATCAATTTAATAATGATTGGGGATTTAGAAAGTTCCATGGAAAGTACATATCAACCTGATTGGAAGATTGGAAATTTAATAACTGGTGATACATTTTACTTAACGCAACATTTTGGTGCGCAAATGAAAATTTTTAAAGTCCACACAAATGGTACCCTAGAACGATTCCAAACAATAGAACCAGAATTAAAATAAAATTTTTGTAGCATCAATTAAATTCATTTCTTTTTATGCAAACACACTTTCAGCGGAACTAACTTCTTCACTATTTTGCGCTGGAAAGACTTTATAAAAAATGGTTACGTTTTCTGATCTTGAAATAACCCTCTCAAATTGCAATCCTGCTTTTTCTAAAAGCTTTACTGCATCAACAATAGAAGTAATTGCTACAAAAGTTTTTCAAATAAAATTTATAAAAGCTTGATAGGTAATACCAAGGGAAAAGACCGTAGCTACTATATGTGCAGTCCATTTAGGCATATTTAAATTTAATACGGTATTGTACAACATTCCATATACGATACAAATGATTAATATGAATGCAATGAATTGAAGAACTAATAAAAATAGCGGTTGTTCCATTTATTCTCACTTTCTTTATTTGATATATTAATATAATTTATTTAAATGTGAAAGTTTTATTTCTATGAATTTCCAAAAAATGTGATATGAAAGGCATAGTAGTAATCACAAGAATTACTGCAAAACTATAATGGAAATAAAAGTATTATGACGAGATCAGTAAAATAGTAAAGAAGGTCACCATTCACGGCGACCTTCTTTACTATGCGTTATACCCAAATAATTTTAAATCTTCTCCTGAATCTGAAATGATTTTCTCAAATCGTAATCCTACTTTTTCTAAAAGCTTTCCTGAGGCGATGTTATCTATAGAAGTAATTGCTACAATTCGTTTCATGCTGAGCTTTTGTACACCGTATTCGATTATCGCAGAAGCTGACTCGTAGCCGTATCCTTGTGAACGGAATGTCTCTAAAAAGGCAAATCCGATATCAACATCTTCTAATGAATCTCTTTTAATAAGGCCACACATACCAAGTGGAGTGAGATCTTCTTTTCGTTCTACTAAGTAAAGGCCAAATCCGAGTTTGTTATACATATCGATGGGACCGTTTACAATATAATTTTTTGCATCTTCTAAGTTTCTAACTCCTTTGTCACCGATAAACTGAATCCATGCAGGATCGTTTACTAACTCAAGAATAAAAGGAGCGTCTTTTATATCAAACCAACGAAGGTTAAGACGTTCGGTTTCAAGAACTATCAATTATTACACCACCTTTAAAAAGTTATAACAATTAGTATGGATTGTGTAAAACAAAAGTGCAACATATTTTAAAGGAGCTTTGTTTGTTCACATAAAGTTCGTTTGTTTTGTATAGAGAGATATTTTATAATTAGGATTGATTGTAAAGAGTGAGATGCTTATACAATGACTCCTAGGTGACTAGGAGTTTTTACTATATAACTATCATTATTACTAAATATGACACACTACACATTCTACTCAAGGAGGTACATAATGAAGAAATTATATAATGCATCGTTTACGTATTTGATTATCGGTTTATTATCAGGGATTTTCGCTAGGGAGTATGGTAAGTATAAAGGGATTTTAGGATCTACTTTGTTAAATCTTTTGCATACACATACACTTGTACTTGGCTTTTTCTTCTTTTTAATTGCTTTAGGATTAGCAAAAGTATTCGCGTTTCATGAAGTGCAAGGGTTTAATAAGTGGTTTGTTTTACATAACATTGCATTAACATTAATGTTAGGTTCGCTAGCAGCGAGAGGGCTTCTTCAGTTAAATGGAGCTGACTTTAAAGGGTTAACTTATATTGTAGGATTTTCTCATTCGTTGATGGCAGTTACTTTAATTTGGTTTATGTTGTTAATAAAGAAATCGTTTAAAATGTAGTGGAAAAGAACTTGTAGCGTGTGCTGCAGGTTCTTTTTTGTATGTTTAGGTTTAAAAATCTCATTTTTCTAATTATTTTGCATAAAGATGGTATACTTGTTTTAAATTTAAAAAGGAGAGTTGATTATGGAAATAACAATTGAACATGTAGTAAATGAATTAAAAGGCATACTTCCTGAAGATCGAGTAGTAATAAATATGACAGTACGAGAGTTACATAGTAAAGATGAATCTTACCATGTTAGTAGTTTACCTGATGTAGTTGTTTTTCCAAAAACGACCGAAGAAGTTAGCGCGATAATGAAAATAGCGAGTCAGCACGGAACAGCTGTCGTTCCATTTGGAGTAGGGTCCAGTTTAGAGGGACATGTAATTCCTTACGAAAAAGGAATTACAATGGACTTTTCTCTTATGAACAAAATACTTGAAATAAGAGAAAAGGATTTTCTTGTGAGAGTACAGCCAGGGGTGACGCGCTCTCAGCTTAATAAAGAATTGAAAAAGTATGGATTATTTTTTAGTGTAGACCCAGGAGCTGATGCAACGTTAGGAGGAATGGCTGCTACAAATGCGAGCGGAACGACAGCGGTAAAGTATGGGGTAATGCGTGATCAAGTCCGAGATTTAGAAGTCGTTCTTGCTGATGGAGAAGTAATACATACCGGGAATTTAGCGGCGAAGTCATCATCAGGTTATCATTTAAATGGTATTTTCGTAGGCTCAGAAGGAACACTTGGATGTTTCACGGAGTTAACTTTAAAAGTATACGGTATACCAGAACATGTTATGGCTGCGAGGGCATCGTTTCCAACTATAAATGATGCAGTAGAAGCTGTAATTAACATATTACAGGCAGGTATTCCAATCGCGAGAATTGAACTCGTTGATGAATTATCTATGAAACAAGTAAATCATTACAATGAAACAAGTTACAGAGAAGAACCGACACTGTTTTTAGAGTTTCACGGTAATGAAGCAGGGTTAAAGCAAGATATTGAATTTACGAAAGAAATCGTTCTTGATCATAAATGTATAGAAATTGCATTTGAGATGGAAACAGCAGCGAGAAATAAACTGTGGGATGCAAGACATAACTTAGCGTACTCTTACGTGCATAGTTATCCTGGTAAAAAGCTAATGAGTACAGACGTATGTGTGCCAATTTCGGAATTAGCTGGAGCGATTCAACATGCAAAAGAGGTATTAGATAAAGTAGGGCTTATTGGCGGTATTCTCGGTCATGTTGGGGATGGGAATTTCCATGTACTCTTAATGATTGATACAAATGATAAAGAGGAAGTGAAGAAGGCAGACGAAATAAATGAAAGTATCGTTCAGTATGCTCTTAAACGAGGAGGAACGTGTACAGGAGAACATGGCGTTGGAATCGGAAAACGAAAGTATCAAGAAGAAGAGCATGGGGCAGCATTATTTGTAATGGAGAAAATAAAGAAAGCTCTTGATCCGCAAAATATTTTGAATCCGAATAAGGTGTTTCAATTAAAAGATAGGGGCTGAGTGGATGAAAGTACTAGAAGCGATAAGTAATGTAGCTGGAATGTATTTTGCATTTTGGACCGGCTGCTGCACTCCCAAGTGTATTAGCGGCAGTATGGCATAACATTGCAGGGCCAATATTAGCAACCATCTGGTCAAAAAATGCAAAAAATGAAAAGAATACTTTTAGCGATGAAAATGTATTAATAAATATAGAAAAATAGGAATGATAAATAATGCAAAAACGTATTGTACATTTTGAAGGAATGGTTGTATTTTTAGCCACGATTTATATGTATTCGATATATGAGTTTAGTTGGATTATATTTTTTGTATTCCTTTTAGCGCCGGATCTATCAATGTTAGCATATGGGATTAATAATCACGTTGGTGCGAAAATATATAATGTATGTCACACATATATCATATCCATATTAATTGTTCTAATAGGTGTCTATTTTAAGATAGATACCGTTATAATGATTGGCTTAATATGGACAGCACATATTGGAATGGATCGAATGTTTGGATATGGATTGAAATATGAGACGGGTTTTAAGGATACTCATATTCAGAGGTTATAAGAAAAAGTATTCATATTTACAGCGGATTTATTAAAATATTGAACGAAATTCAGTGAATGAATTTCGTTCAATTGTTGAGAAATATATATATAGATAGATATAAAAAATCGAATTATGTTATTTTTATGATAATTAAAAGAAGGAGAGTGGATTTGATGAATATACAAATCACTGGCAATGAATTAATTACTAAGATGCTGAATGATTGGTATCGAGATATTAGAGCTCAACGTATAAGTGAAGCAAAAAAATTAAAAGGGGAGATCGATAAAAAGCTTTATATTATCGAATCAGATGTAAAGGTTTCATTTCACTATTATCTGTTAGAATTTCGATATAAAGTGTTAATAGATGGTTTAGGTAATTTGAAAAAAGCTTTTGATAAAATAGATGCATTGCCTAAACCAAATGATGAATATTCTAATTATTATTATTATTTATTCAAAGCCATTCATTATACAATTCTTACTAATTATAGTGAAGCTAGCAACTATTTTGAAAAAGCTGAAGGGTTATTAGAGCATATTTCAGATGAAATTGAATATGCAGAGTTTAATTATAGAGTTGCTATATTAAAATACCACTTGCATTACGCATATTCAGCTATTGAATACGCTTCAAAAGCAAGAGATATCTTTGTTAAACAAGCAGGGTATGAAGTGAACATAGCGCTGTGCGAAAATATATTAGGATTATCTTTTTCGGAATTAAAGCAGCATGATAAAGGTGAGGAATATATTGCGTCAGCAATAAACATTTTACAAAAAAATGATGCTGAAATGTTAGTATTAAGAATCAGACATAATTTAGGTTTATTGTATGCGAGTCAAAATCTTTCAGTTTTAGCAATTAGACACTTATCTGAGGTTTCTAAAAAAATGCCTACTCATTATAAGGCAATCTTTTTAGAGGCAAGAGAATATTATAAATTAGGTGAAATAGAAAAAGCGAAGGAATTAATTGAAAGTGGATTGAAGGTTTGTGAGGAATTAAAAAATGATGAATATAGATATCACTTTTTAATTCTAAAGGGATTTTGTCAGCATTTAGAGGTAGAAAAAATAGAAAAAATTATTCTCGAAGGTTTTTCTTACTTTGAAAGAAAAAATTTATCGGAGTATATTCACGAATATACTGAAAGTCTGGCATTAGAGTTTCATAAAGTAGGTAATATAGAAAAAGCAGAAAAGTATTTTTTTATGAGTTATGAAATAAAAAAGAGAATACTTGAAAAAGAAGCATTGAAATAAAGAAAAAACTTGGATTATCTATAATGGGAATAGCAGCTGGAGTTATGGGGTTTTATGGTAGAAGGTCTTTGTAATAAATTAGCTCAAAGTGGATATGGTGGAACGTTTATAATTATAAAACCTAATGAAAATCCATATGCTGTCTCTGAAGATACAACGATGCCTGCAAAACAAATCTTCTATTGAACGTGGGTAATTAAACAAGTCACAAATTATAATTTGTGACTTGTTTAAGGTTGGATACTAAATGTGTTGCTTTCAATATTGAAAGCAACTTTTAAGTTTGTGATTAATAGTTAACTTAATAAATTTTTGGGTTAAAATAAAAACAAATTTTTAATCAAGTGCCACAAAAAGTACGATAAGGGCGATTCGTCGGTGCAGGCGGAGCGCAGTATTCTTCTTGATCTGTAGAATACGCATAAGGGTTTGATAAAGCTTCAAGAAGTTTCTCCATTACGCTATAGTCGTCATTTGTAACAGCTGCTTCTAATGCTTCTTCTACACGGTGGTTCCTCGGGATGATTGATGGGTTATTATTTTTCATCATCTCGTAGGCGTTTTCTTTCGATTGTTCTTGTCTGTCTAATCGAGATTGCCACAGTTTGTACCATTCTTTAAATTCAGGACTTTCAAATAGAGCTGTATTTTCGATAGCATCAAGAGTTAATGAACGGAATGTATTTGTGTAATCCGCTTTATATTTCTCCATCATTTTTAAAAGTTGCTCAATAAATGAGTGATCTTGTTCTTCGTTGCTAAATAGTCCTAATTTCTTTTTCATTCCAAGGAACCACTGTTTTTCATACTGTACGCTAAATTTCGAAATTTCGTCTTGAGCGATTTTTAATGCTTCTTCTTCATCTTCGTGCAGAATTGGTATTAAAGATTCAGCTAGTCGTGCTAGATCCCATGCGGCCATATATGGTTGATTTCCATATGCATAACGACCTTGTGTGTCAATAGAGCTAAATACAGTTCCTTGGTCGTAATTGTCCATAAATGCACAAGGACCGTAATCAATTGTTTCGCCACTGATCGTTATATTGTCAGTGTTCATTACGCCGTGAATAAATCCAACAAGTTGCCATTTTGCGATAAGACTGGCTTGTCTTTTAATGACTTCTTGTAGTAATGCAGTATATCGGTTTTCATGAGATTCAATTTCTGGGTAATGCCTTTTTATCGTATAGTCAGCTAGTGATTTCAGGTCCTCTATTGAACCACGAGCTGCAGCATATTGAAATGTACCGACGCGAATATGGCTACTAGCTACTCTAGTTAAAATTGCTCCAGGTAACTTTGTTTCACGATAGGTTGGTTCACCGGTTGTGACAACTGCTAAACTGCGGGTAGTTGGAATATCGAGTGCATACATTGCTTCGCTAATAATATATTCACGTAGCATCGGACCGAGTGCAGCACGGCCATCTCCTCGGCGTGAATAGGGAGTAGGGCCAGAACCTTTCAGTTGAATATCGAAACGCTCACCGGAAGGAGTAATTTGTTCGCCAATTAAAAGAGCACGACCGTCGCCTAACATATTAAAATGTCCGAATTGATGACCAGCATATGCTTGAGCTAATGGATGAGCTCCTTCTGGGAGTGCATTACCAGCGAAAATAGCAATTTCAGCTTCCTTTTTCAGTTCTTCAGGGGTCAAGCCAAGAGATATCGCTAATGAATGGTTTAGTTTAACTAACTCCGGTGAACTTACGGGAGTAGGGGGGATTTCTGTATAAAATGATTGTGGTAAAGTCGTATAACTATTATCTAAATTCCAACCTGTTTCATTATTTTTAGTCATTGTATCTCCTCCTTTTTGTATTTTAAGTTATGTATTTGTACGTATGTATTCTTTGTAAAGTTAACTAAAAGTATAATATAATATTTCCCCTTGCAATCTATTGTAAGGACTTCATTGCACTATGTCTATTTAACAGCAAATTTAAAACCTCCATTTTAAGAAAATGGAGGTTTTATTATTATTTAATTTTTACAATTATTTTCCCTTTTGCTCTTCCAGACTCTGAATATTCCATTGCTTTTTGCGCATCTTCAAAAGGGAAAACTCGATCGATTACCGGTTTAATTTTTCCGGCTTCAATATAGTTTGCAATAGTACGTAATTGATCCCCGCTTGGCTTCATAAATAAAAATGAATATTGAGCATTATGCTTTTTTTCAAGTGCAGTAAGTTTTTTGCTGGCTAATGAAAATAAGAGAGTTTTAAAGAATCCTGAACCAAATTCTTTACCGAAGCGAGCATTCGGCATACCTGAAACGGAAACAATGTTTCCTCCGCTTTTTATAATATTGAATGATTTTTCAAGTGTTGCACCGCCGATTGTATCAAATACCGCATCATAATTTTTTAGTATATCTTCAAATTTTTCTGTTTTGTAATTAATAATTTCATCTGCGCCAAGAGACGTTACTAAATTTGCACCAGCTTCACTAGCAGTCGTTGTAACAGTAGCACCCATTATTTTTGCTAACTGAATAGCGAAAGTACCAACACCACCGGATCCAGCGTGAATTAAAATCTTTTGTCCTTTTTGTAATTGCATGATGTCATGTAAAGCTTGATAGGAAGTTAAGCCAACGAGTGGAATCGAAGCCGCTTCCTCAAAACTTAGATTTTTTGGTTTTAAAGCAATATCATCTTCATGAATGGCTATATACTCCGCGAAAGTACCAATCTTATTTTTTCTTGGACGAGCATATATTTCATCACCGACTTTAAAACGAGTCACTTTTGATCCAACCTTCGTGATGACACCGGAAAAGTCATTCCCAAGGATTAGAGGCATTTCATATTTCAGTAACATTTTAACTTTTCCATCACGTATTTTAAAATCAATTGGGTTAATACTAGCTGCATGAATTTCTGCGAGCACTTCATACTCATTAATTTCAGGAGTAGGTACCTCTGCCATACGCATTGGGATTTTTCCATATCTATCAATTATCATTGCTTTCATTTCTTATACCTCCAAGTTTTAATAAAAGTTTTGCAATAGTTTCTCAATATCTAATACAAGATTTTTTAATAAACCTAATTTTGTACGTATATCAATATAATAAAAATTCTTTGTACCTTCTTTTCTCATTAAAATAATGCCAGCTTCTCGTAAAATCTTAAGGTGATGTGATACTGCTGGACGGGAAAGGTGTGTTTGCTTCGTAATTTCTCCTACACGTAATCCTGTTTGACATTCCGTTTCCATTAGCACTAATAAAATAGCTTGACGTGTTTCATCACCAATTGCCAATAATACTTTTTGAGAATCAATAAAATCTTTTTTTATAATATTTAATTGTTCTTGTTTATTCATTTCAATCACTTTGCCTCCAGGTAATTAGTCGAAAGGTTTAAGATGATGAACCATTACTTCGATACGGTAATGCTACATGATTGTTGCATGAGGTGCAATATTGGGAAAGAAAATCAAGACGAATGAATTTTTTATTGTTGAAAATTATAGGGAGATAGAAAAGGGATTGGAAGGATTACATAACACAATAGATGAAGTTTTAAAAACAAAAAATGATGTAACAATAAAATAAGCGGTCGTAACCTTGTATAATCCATAAGGTTACGACCGCTTATAATGTTTATATTATTTTTGATTTTTACGATAGAACATGGTTCAACGTAAAGTAAGTTCTTTTGTTTTACACTTTCATACAGACACAATTCAGGTGGATTATAGATGTATGAAAAGGTAAAAGGAATTTTGGGGCGTAATCTATCTATATGATAATTCAAAATGAAATATAAGTCTATATTTTAATGTTTTTTTTGATTATATTTATGTCACTGAGCTCAGAACAATGATGTGGAGGGTAAATATATGAAATCGAATTATGTACCAGTTTTAATTGTTGGAGGGGGATTATCTGGGTTAGCGTCTGCGTTATTTCTTGCAAAACATAACATTGAGTACTTACTTATTGAAAGGCATCCGTCTACTGCCATTCATCCGAAAGCAGGTGGTCTTACTTTACGTACAATGGAGTTATTTCGAGAATTAGGCTTGGAACAAAGAATTAAATTGGCAGGTAAAGCATTAGAGAACTGCCGAGGAAGAATAGCGGTTCATACAATAGCTGAAGCGAATAAAGAAGACTTGGAACAAATGAGAGCGACGCAATACAGAAACGATGAAGAGTTACTTCAAAAAATAGAAAAGATTAGTCCATCAAAACAAACTGCATGTTATCAAATTATTTTAGAAGAGATGATGTTACAAGAGGCAAAAACGCTAGGCGGGCAACTATCTTTTTATCATGAATTAGTTTCATTTGAACAAAGTGAAAACGGGGTAAAAGCAAAGATTCGAAATCGTGAAACAGAAAAAGAAAGTGTCATACATTGTGACTATGTAATTGCAGCGGATGGAGCGAAAAGTAAAATACGTGAGCAGTTAGGGATTAAAACTGAGGGTCGTGGAACCATTGGTGGCTATTATATGAATATTTATTTTGAAGCTGATTTAAGAGAGTTTATACAAGGAGACGCATTCGGTTTTTCGATGGTACTTCATCCGGAGGTTCTTGGTGCACTTATCCCGGTTGATAACGTAAAAAAATGGATTTATCATGTAGCCTACGATCCATTAAAAGGAGAGGGGCTAGAGGACTTCACTATAGAACGTTGTAAACAAATTATTCAAATAGCAATTGGAAGTACAAATGTTGAATCAAAAATATTAAGTGTTTTACCGTGGGAAGCGGCCGAAAGTACAGCGGTGAAATTTCAAGGGAATCGAACCTTTTTAGTTGGAGATTCAGCACATATTATGCCGCCAACAGGAGGATTTGGTTCAAATACAGGAATACAAGATGCGCATAACTTAGCTTGGAAATTAGCAGCTGTTATAAAAGGGAAGGCAAAACCAAAACTGTTAGAAACATATCATGAGGAGAGACACTCTGTTGCAAAATTAACGACAGCTTATGCAAGTAGTTTACTGTTTCGTGCTGCGAATAGAGAGGAAGGCAGTTTGAATAATATGGATGGTTTAGCTGTTACAGTTGGATATCAGTATTGTTCAGAGGCAATTATAGATGATTCAGTCACTCCGCATAGAATGGATAGCATAGAGTTGAACGGAAGACCTGGAACGCGAGCGCCACATTTATGGGGAACGTATGAAGGGAAGAAAGTTTCTACATTAGACTTATTCGGTAACAGTTTTGTATTACTTACAGGAGTAGAAAATAGTTCTTGGGCTGAGGCAGCACATGCTGTTTCAGCTAAATTAGGAATACATATAAAAGGGTATCGTGTTGGCTTAAGTGGAGACTTTGTTGTTCCAGAAGATATTTTTAGCAAATTATATGGTATAGAGAATGGAGGTGCTGTATTAATTAGACCAGATGGCTTTATCGGATGGCGTTCGGAAAAAACGGTAGTAAATCCAGATATAGTATTGGAAGAGGTAATGAGAAATTTATTATGTGATTTTTAAGTAACTACAGAAATATTGTTTTATGTGCTTCACTCTACTGAAAAAAATATTCACAAATTTCAATAGGTTTGATATGATTAAATTCGACAAGTTAATAGAGGCCGGAGATATTTGAGAAAAGCCATAAATTTATTTAGGGACACAGGAGTGTAGCCTAAATAATTTATGGCTTTTTTTATTGAATGAACCGTACAAAATAGGGAGTTACATGTGAAAAGGAGGGTTATAGAAATTAAATAGGATAATACTAGTTTTCTATATTAATAATATAGAAAACATTTGTAAGATTGGAATTTTAATATAGGTTTATAAAAATAATGAAAGTGTGTCTTCTGTTTCGTGTAAATCTCATTAGCTTGTTGAAATTTGCAACGTAGGAAGGGTTAGAAGAATGAGAAAGATTATTAGCGTTTTAGTTATTTTCTTTATGACTGGAAGTATCTTTGCTGGGGGAGCTGTTCATGCGAAAGCAGAAGGAAAGCATGAATGGAATACGAATAAGTTTTTAAATATTGCACATCGCGGAGCAAGTGGGCATGCACCTGAGCACACTTTTGCTTCTTATGATTTAGTGAAAAAAATGAAAGCGGATTATTTAGAATTAGATATTCAATTAACAAAGGATGGCCAATTAATTGCAATGCATGATACAGCAGTTGATCGCACTACAAATGGAACAGGCGAAGTACGCGATAAAACGTTAAGCGAAATAAAGAGTTTAGATGCTGGATCATGGTTTAATAAAGCGTATCCAGAAAAGGCTAAGCAAGAGTATGTTGGGCAAAAGGTTCCAACTCTTGAAGAAATCTTCCAAAAGTATGGAAGAAGTATGAAGTATTATATTGAAACAAAATCACCAGATGTGTATCCAGGAATGGAAGAGAAATTGTTGGCGTTGTTACAAAAATATAATTTAGTAGGCCAAAACATGTCTTCTAGTCGTGTTATGATTCAATCATTTAGTAAAGATAGTTTGAAAAAGATTCATAGTATGAATGAAAATATTCCGTTAGTTCAATTGCTTTGGTATTATCCAAATGAAAACAATGAAATTGTTGAATGGTCTGGCATTACACATGAACCGAAAAGTGTAACAAATGATGATTTTCAAGAAATTAAAAAGTATGCAGCGGGTATTGGACCAAACTTACGTAATGATAACGGGGAACTAATTATTGATGAGTCCTATATGAAAATGGCTAGGAAAAATGGACTGTTAATTCACCCTTATACAATTAATGAGAAACCAGATATGAGACTGTTAATCAAATGGGGTGCTACAGGAATGTTTACAAATTATCCGGATCGATTACATAGTGTATTGAAGGAAAAATAAGTGGAACAGGGTATACCAGTGTTTTAGGTATACCCTTTTTAATCTAACTCTCCGATAAACAGAATCTCTTTTTTATAGCATTCATCTGCATCATAAATAATTTCTTGAAAGTGAAGCGTTTTGAAGGAATGACAAACTGACATTTCCCATGTCTCCCAAAAATCAATTTCATTTGAAAGAAGAATCCATTTTTGAAATTCACTATCTCTATTAAAGAAATTATGAAAGTAGTCCTCATTTTTAAATATAATGATTTGCGAATCCCACAAATTATTTATAGAAATCAAAACAACAACTCGATATGTATGTGTATCGCTCGGTTTCATATTTATTAAATGATTTGCTTGATTTAATAAGGTTTGAATACATAACCGTTTTACTTTTCTAGGTGTTTTACGAGAGTCAATAAAAGCTTGCGAAACTGGCAATAGCATATTCCAATATTCATCGTTATAGAAAGTAGAAGGGAACGTTTTTGTATGTTCCTCAATTCGCTTTATCATAGTGTTTGTTTTTCGGTTCATACCACGTATTTTCTTTTCACGCATTGTGAGTCATCTCCATAAATTTTTGTAATGCAGCAGAGTGATATATATCTTTTCTAGTAATAAAAGTAGTAGGAACTTTTTTGAAGCTATTTGGTAAAGGATTGAATGATATGTCATGTTTATGACCACTTAAAATAGACTTCATCATAATTGCTATGCCCATACCTGATTTTACACATGCGAGAATCGCTTCAATTGTTCCAAACTCTAATACTCGCTTAGGTGAAATTCCTTCTTCTTGAAGCCAATCTTCTAATAAATTTCTATAATAGCACCCATGACTAAATGCAAGTAAATTCATGTCTCCTATGTCTTTAAAGGAAGATAAAGGCTTTTTGCTAATGAGAACTAATTCTTCTTCACGAAATATATTTGTATGAAGTTCAGCATGCTGAGTAGAGCCAGCTATAAACGCTCCGTCCAGTTTTCGTTCTAGTACAAGCCTAATCAATTGTTCCGTCGTATTTGATTCTAAAATCAATTCGACTTTTGAGTATTTCTCATAATAGGCCGTTAATATAGATGGAAGTCTTACAGCGGTTGTAGATTCTGTACATCCAATTTTTAAAGTGCCTCTTGGTTCGATCCCATTACTTTGAACTGCTTTAACAGATTGATCCATTAAGTAGATAATTTGTTTGGCGTATGTTAATAAAATCTCACCGTTAGAAGTTAAAGTTACACCTTTTCCGTTTCGGTAAAATAAAGGCACACCTAATTCGTTTTCTAGTTGTTTCATACGCATTGTTACGCCAGACTGTACATAGTTTAAATTTTTAGCTGCGTGAGATATGTTTTTTTCTTTCGCAACTTCGTAAAATACAGTTAAATCTTTTATATCCAAGTATCATCCCTCCAGAAAAGGTATCATTTTTTTTGATGAATTACATGATAAATCTTTATTTTATATGATATCAGAACTTTCATACAATGGAAGGGGATGGAGGGATTATTGTGTTAATGGAAGAAAGGGTGAATAGTACTTATAAGTGGGTTATGTTAATTTTTGCGACGGTTGCTCAAACAACAGCGACACTTATAACGTATGGTGTTGGAGCGTTTGCTTTATTTTGGAAAGAAGAATATGCACTTACGAATACGGAGATTGGATTGTTAGTAAGTGTTGTAAATATAGGACCGCTATTTTGTATGCTTTTTGTCGGGCGGCTACTTGATCAATACAATGAAAAGTTGTTAATTTCGATAGGTTCATTTTTACTAGGAGGTTCGTTTTTACTGACTAATATGGTCAATGGATTTAATGGGTTACTCTTTGTACTTTTATTAGTAGGAACGTTTTATAGTGTTTCGCAGCCAGGAGGAAGTAAGGTGATAATGAAGTGGTTCTCAAAAGAAAATCGCGGGTTAGCGATGGGGATTAGACAAGCCGGTATACCGATTGGTGGTACATTAGCGGGAGTATTGATCCCGTTTCTTACAATAAAATATAATATGGCCTATGCGGTAAATAGTATTGCATGTATTTGTATAATTGGAGGGTTTTTATTTTTTATATTTTATAAGGAACCATATATTCAAGAGAAAGTTAAACAAGAACGTAGTAAACTTTCTTTTTGGATGCAGTTAAAAGAAGTGATGTGTAAAAAAGAGTTGTATGCAATTTATATAACTGGCATTTGTATGATTTCATTGCAAATGGTGTTAGTTGCGCACTTTATAAAATTTTTAGTATTGGAACAATCAATCACGCCAATTTTAGCTGGAAAAGTATTTTCCGTTATGTTCTTTTCTGGAATGGTTGGTAGGGTTATATTAGCAGCTACTAGTGATTTATTTTATAAGGGGAATAGGCGTACCCTCTTATTTATAACTGTTTGTATTTCTATTTTCTTCATTCTAATATTAGTAATGAGCATACATACAATAACGAATGTATTGTATGGTGTAAGTGCGTTGTTAGGATTCTTTTCAATTGGATGGTTTAGTCTTTTTATAACTGAAGTTGCGGAATCAGCAAGTGAAGAATCGGTAGGGATGACAGTGAGTTTTGCACTTACATTAAATCAAATTGCCATTATGGCTGCGCCTGCTTTATTTGGTTATATTGTAGATAAGAAGGGATATACGTATGCGTGGTTATGCATAGTTGTATTACTAACTATTTCAGCGGTTAGCTTATATAGGAATTATAGAAAATGAAGGAATGTTGGCAATGTAAATTTTTTATGAAGAAAGTCTAAAGAAATGTTGAATGAGCGACATTTCTTTTTTTATTTGTTGTATAATCAAAATGTAAATGAGATTCGTTTTCAATTTCGTTCATTACCTCTTTTGAAATTACCTGTAATTTTAGCCATAATTAGCTGTTTTTCTTTATCGTTATTTGCATGATTTATTTTATTTAAAAATTTTTCAGCATCATTTCCTTTTAATACCATAATCTGTTTTCCGTAATATTCAATTAATACCATGTTATTTTTTGTTATCCGATAATGAAACATCTTATCATCTAAACGATTGCGTTTATCGGTGTTTTTCATATTACATCTCCATTCTTTTTAGTATGTAACAAATGTTACAAAAGAATTTGAAATTATAGTGTAATGCATCCGATTGTATGTTGGAAATTTTGCAAGAAAGAAATACAATAGAGAGTAGTCAAAATTGAAAATGAGAAAAAGGAATCTAGTTTTAACAGAGTGAATATTAAATAATATTATAATATACTTGATAATTAAAAGATATAAAATAGAATGGATGTACGTTAAGTGAAACTAGATAAAAGAGGGTTCCTAGTATGTTAAAGAAATGGTTAATCGTTTTCTTTATTTTTGCAGTTTTTTGTGGAAGTATTGTTACACTAATACATGCAAATAAAGGGAAAAAATATGATGCAAAGGCATTTTCTAATGTAAATAGTAAGCAAAAAGATGTTAAGCAGGAAATTGATGCGAATGAGAAAAAGCGTTATGAAATTACAGCTGGAAAACTAGATCAGTACTTAAAAGATAAAGGATTTAATGGGAGTGTTCTTGTAGCAAGTAAAGGTCATGTAATTTTACGAAAAGGCTACGGTTATGCGAATGTGAAAGATCAAGTATTAACAACGCCAAGAACGAAATATCGCATTGGTTCTATTACGAAAACAGTTGTTGCAATATCTATTATGCAACTAAAAGAAAAAGGGAAGTTGAACATTGAAGACAATGTAAATAAATATATCCCATCGTTTCCGGCAGATAAAAACATTACGTTACGAAACTTGTTAACACATACGTCTGGATTACCAGAACAGGGACAAGGTAGTGTTGACGCAGCATCACGGTTAAAATTAGTAACGTGGATTGGGGCACAAACGTTACAATTTCCAGCAGGGACAGGATGGAAATATACAGATTATAATTATATGGTGCTTGCATATATTGTAGAAAAAATATCGAATAAACCACTTGCTGAATATGTGAAAGAAAATATTTTGACTCCCGTTGAAATGAATGAATCTGGAATGGGCGCAACACTTCCAGAAGATATTTTCTTAGCAGAAGGGTATACGAAAAAAGATAATAAGTTAATAGCCACGCCGCGCTTAAAAATGAACTGGCTGTATGGTTGTGGTGAAATGTATACGACTGTTGAAGATATGAAAAAGTTAGATGAAGCTATTATGGATGGTAAACTACTTTCTAAACAAAGTGTATCAGATATGTTTTCTGCATCACCTGCAAGAAAATATGGATTTAGTTTCTATATTTACCCAGATTATTATCATAACCACGGTGTATTAGCTGGCTGGAACACTTTTAATAATTTTAACTGGGATAAACGAACGTTTGTCATATTATTTTCTAACGTCCAAAATGGTATGAATGACGCATTTAATCAAGAATTTAGGAAAATGGCGAATGATTTAATAGAAGGAAAATAATTATAAAAAATCGGTATGGATATGTAATTATCAATACCGATTTTTTTATTTTGTAAAGTTTTACTTACTGAATAAAGTGAAACTTTATTCAGTGGAGGGGCTTTGTTCATCCCCACTGAGTAGAAGCCCTCATCAATCAGGCTTTTACGGACAGCAGGGCCCCCACCTAACTTTTTTGCTTCCGCTGAATTTTGAGGTGAGGGTCTTACTGCCCATAAATAGCGGGATAAATAGGTAAGAAAGGTGATTGACATATGAATAAATCTAAATAGGTAGTTAAATGCTAAGTAATGCAAAGAACAATTGGTAATTTTTACATTGATAAAAAAGCTTGAGCTTCACACTATGTGAAGCTTTATATTATTGGAGACAAGAACAGGAGGTTGAAAAAATGAAAAAAGCAATAAAGTTTTGTTTAATAGCTACATTATCTACAACAATTATTAGTGGATGCTCTTTTGAGGGTAACAATGAAAATGTTAAAGGGAAAGAAGGGGAAAAAGTAGAGGTACAGAAAAATGCTGGGAAATATACGATGCCAGATGAAAAAGATAAACATGAAGGTACATGGCTGCAATGGCCACATGAATACACATATGGTGAAGAGTATAAGAAGGAAGTTGAACCTATTTGGGTTAAGATGGCAAGTGCTTTAACTGAGGGTGAGAAAGTCCACATTGTTGCATATGACCAGGAAGAAAAAGAAAGAATCAATAACCTTTTAACAGATGAAGGGTTAAATATGGAGAAGATTGATTTCTTTATCGCGCCTACTGATGATGTATGGGCAAGGGACAGTGGACCAATTTTTGTTTATGACAGCAATAAAAATCTCAAAATATTAGATCCAGCATTTAATGGTTGGGGGAAGAAAACACCTTATAAAAATGATGCTCAAATACGTAAGAATGTTAGTAAACAATCAGGAATTGAAAGAGTTGATTGGGGGAAATTTGTCCTTGAAGGCGGCGCAATTGAATTAGACAGCAATGGGACTGCTTTATTAACTCGAAGTGCAGTAACGAATAAAAATAGAAATCCTGATTTATCAGAAAAGGAAATTGAAAAATATATAAGTGACCTTGGGGTATCAAACTTTATTTGGTTAGACGGAGTACCTAATTTAGATATTACGGACTTTCATATTGATGGATTTGCTAAATTCCATAATAAATCTACCATTGTAACGATGAAAGAAGATGACCTAGCCGAATGGGGTTTATCTAATAAAGATATGGATACATTGTTAGATGCAAAAAATGCTTCAGGACAGAAATATAAGTATGAATACTTGCCGCTTAGTAAAGAAAAGGTTGCTTTAGAAAATGGAAAAACTCTCGATTATAAGGGGTCGTATATCAATTATTATATCGGAAATACAGTTGTATTAGTGCCTAATTATAATGATCCGAATGATAAAATTGCAAACGATACGATTCAGAAGTTATACCCAGATCGTAAAGTAGTCGGTATTGATGTGAGAGAGTTGTATAAAAACGGCGGTATGATTCATTGTGTGACACAACAACAACCCATTGCATTGAAGTAATTGATTGTAATTTCGTTGTTCTGCTATATAGACAAAATAGGTGGAATCTTATTACCTATTTTGTCGTTCCTTATTATTTATAATAATAAAATTTTAATATAATGATAAAAGAATTATAGTGTATATTCACTTTTCGTTTTATATGGTAAAGGAGAAAAATGTTTGTGTTAAAAAATTTTAAAATAGTGTTTTCGTATTTCCCTATCGTTTTACAGTACATTTTAAATGTAGCTTTAATTTGCTTAGGGTTTATTCTAAGTGTGTTTCTTATGAAAGAAGTCATTCAGTTTATACAAGAACTGAAATTGGATGGTAATGAATCGAGTTATCATTTAATTGATAGTATCGTCGTATTCTTTCTGTACTTTGAATTCATCGTAATGATTATAAAGTATTTTCAAATGAATTTTCATTTTCCATTACGATATTTTATATATATAGGTATAACAGCTATTGTGCGTCTCATCATTATAGATCACGATAGTCCGTTAGATTTATTGTTATATGCCTGTGCAATCTTTGTATTAATTAGTGCATTGTTCATTGCGAATTCTAAAATGATGCGTCGGGATTTAGAATAGTGACATTTGTTGTTGAATTAAATAAGATATTTTATCTTTTTGCAAAAAAGGAGTAACGGTATTGAAAGGAATAATCTTAACCAGCCTCATAATGATAGGGTTTATGATTCTATTATTTAATTGTATACTTTCATGATTTAAAAGAATAAAAGGTTAATAGAGAAAGAGGTTTTTGTAAATATGATTCATTACAATAATCAAAATAGTTTACATCAAATATTTACATTAAAAGGGACAATTATAAGAGATATTTTCCCACAAATCGTATTATATACGTGTATTTCAACGATAGTAGCTGTGATTAATTATTACTATACAGAAATAAATATAAATCAGACTCCTTGGGTAATCGTCGGAGGAGCTTTAGGATTACTATTAGTGTTTCGTACGAATACTGCCTATGATCGGTACTGGGAAGGTAGAAAGCTGTTTGGCACGATTGGTGCTTGTACTAGAAATTTAGCAATTAGTTTTTTGTGTCATTGGGATTATAAAGGGAAGAGTATGGAGCAGGAAAAAATAAAATTTTTACATCTATTAATTGCATTTCCAAAGTTAGCGAAAGGACACTTGAGAGAGGAAAAAGATTTATCTGAAGTGAAATCATTGCTTGCTGTCTGTTCTGAGAAGGAAAAAGCATTTTTGGTTGAGTCCAATCATTTACCGATTAGTATAGTTTTTATGTTGAAAACTATACTATCAAAAGGTTTGAAAACGGGGCAAATTCATCCAAATGCGATAATTAGTATGGAAACAGATTTGAATACGTTACTTACATCTGTGGGTGGATGTGATCGTATCAAAACAACACCTATTCCTTTTGCATATTTTGCTCATATAAAAATTTTATTGATTATATTTTGTGCAACTTTACCGATTGGTCTTGTTGATAGTCTCGGATGGTTTACAGTACTTGCGACTACGTTTATAAGTTTTGCATTCATAGGTATTGAAGCAATAGGGGTTGAAATTGAAGATCCCTTTGGTCAGGATCCAAATGATCTTCCGCTAGAAGGAATTTGTATAGGAGTAGAAGCGCATTTGGTGAATCTATATAATCAAAATGATCTATTAGAAGTAATGGGTTTGAATCTTGATAAAAAAATCATTTAATCATTTATTGTTGTTTTAAAATAGGTTATTTAAAAACTTGTCAAGAGTCAATTTAAGGCTTAACGTCAGCTTTATATTTTTTATATAAATATATAATATTCCTCCATGCTATAATCCATTCATGAAATGTACATGTTGCATGAGTTGGAATGAAAAAGACATGAATTGAGGATTAGTTGGCTTTGTGAAATCAATTATGTAACTACTATTAAAAAGCGAGGTAAATAATATGGAACAAAAACATAATGGAATTATTTTTACTGCAATACCAGACGAATCAAATGAATATTATCAACCATTTTATGAAGACTTGATTTACTTTAATGAATGTTTAAATGAAAAGAAATCAATTGCGGATCAACTTATATCTTTATCTGCTGAAGAACAAGACTTTCATACGAGCTGTTTTGAGTATGATGATATTTGGCTAAGAGATGTTGCACCGGTTGTCACAAATCATCTAGTTAAATTTAAATATCGACCAAATTATTTACCAGATGATCAAGGGCGATATTTAGATCAACAATTTAATAAATGGTTGAAAAAGAATGACTTTGAATATGAAAAATCCCCATTAATATTAGATGGCGGTAATCTTATTTGGAATAAAAAAGATACTGTAATATTAACAGAACGCATATTTGATGATAACGATGATTGGACAGAAGAGGAAATTATTGAGCAGTTAGAATGGGATTTAGATGTGAGCCGAGTTATTATTATTCCTGCTGAAGAAGGGGATGTACTAGCACACGCAGACGGAATGGTTAAATTTATTGATGAACATACAATGTTTATTAGTGATTTTTTAGGGGATCATGAATTTAGATATAGTGTTCAAGAGATTATTCAAGAACAAATGCCAGAAGCTGAATTTATAGTTGTTCCCTCATCATATACAGAGAAAGGACAATATGATCAAGAGATAGCATCGGCAAAAGGGTTGTATATAAATATGTTAGAATCATGTGATGCTCTTTATGTTCCTAAGTTTGGACTAGCTAAAGATGAGGAAGTTTTACGTTATATTCAACAGTATACGGAGAAACAAGTTATTCAAATTCATGTAGGAGAAATATCAACAATGGGAGGCGCAATGAATTGTTTAACATGGTATTGTCCAAGTCATTTGTTACCTTCAAAAATGAGAAGATTGAAAAATCAGAATGGGAATTTTTCAATGAAGAAGATTTTTGATTGGTTTTAAGAAATAAGTAATGAAAAGAAAATATATTCAAGGAGTATTAATATGTATACCATCGCTGAATTTTCTCGGATTTGTAAAATGAGTACGCGGATGTTAAGACATTATGACAAAGAGGAGATATTAAAACCGGCATATGTGAATCCGGTTAATGGGTATAGGTATTATGAACAAGAGCAGCTGGAAGTAGCGTTGAAAATAAAAAAGCTAAGGGAGTATAAATTTCCTCTTCCAAAAATTAAAATTGTTTTGCAGTCATCGGATCAAGATTCGTTTGTTCAACATATACAATCACAAATTATCGAGTTGTCTCAGGAAGTGAAGCAAAATTTACAGGTTATTTCAGAAATGAATGAAATGGTAAAGGTGAATAGTAGTCTAAATATTGCTCGTCATAGAAATTACGATATATTAATGGGAATGAGGAATGAAGTAACGATAATTACTCAAAGAGTAAAAATAGATATAGATGATATGGATGATTATTTTTATGACTTATATGAAGAGGTACAAAAAAATAATTTTCAAATAGTCGGTTCACCATCTGCAGTCTTTTATGATGAAGAATATATTCCAAGTAACAGTGATATTGAATTAAGAATCCCGGTTATGCAGGGGAATGATGAAGACGTAGCACAAGAGTATGAAATGAAACAACTAAGTCCACATCATATCGTTACTACTATGCATTATGGAAGTTACGACTATATAGGTTACGCTTATATAGCGTTAGAAGAATGGATTGAAAGAAATGGGTATGTGATAATTAATTCGCCATATGAGGTTTATATAAAGGGACCTGAATGTGATTGTTTAGCAGAAGAGTATGTGACACAAATTTGTTTTTTAGTTACGAAAATAGAATGAGAATAAGGATTGACATTAACATTATGTCAATCCTTATTCTATGTATGAAAGCAATTTATCATAATAAAAAGGAGAGAGAATATGAGAAGAATAATCATGATTATTTGTCTGATTCTAAGTATGGTATGGATTTCCGCATGTACTTCTGGAGTAGGAGAAGGTGAGAGTGGTAGCGCTGTTCTACCTAATCAGCTACCTAAAAATGTAGTGTTTAAAAATGGTACAATCTATACTTCAAATGAAAAGCAAGACATCGTAGAGGCTGTAGCCGTTAAAGAGGGGAAAATTATATTTGTTGGTTCAAACAAGGATGTAGAGGAATTTATAAATGAAGATACGAAAGTGGTGGATTTACAAGGACGTTTTATCCTTCCTGGTTTTGTGGACAATCATAATCATATATTTGAAGCAAAATCACCAGCAGCAGGAAATTGTAGTGTCTCACCAGATGCTTCTCTGCAAAAACAACGCTCGTATTTAAAGGCTTGTAAAAAAGGTGTGAAAGATGGCGAATGGATAAGTGGAACGGGGTTCAGTTTGGAAGCGTTGTTAAAAGATATGGACGAAAAATCAGAGCAACAAACCCCATTACAAGTTCTTGATGAGTTATTTCCTAATAATCCAGTATTAATTATGGAAAGAACCTCCCATTCTGTATGGGTTAATTCAAAGGCACTCGAGTTAGCTGGAATAAATAAAGATACAAAAGATCCACAAGGTGGAAGGATTATTCGGGATTCCGAGACAGGAGAACCGTTTGGTATTCTTTATGATACAGCAGGAGATATCGTGATGGAAAAAGCATGGAATTCTCAACCAAATCTGTTTGAAAAAAATTATGAAGGTTTATTAGACGGTTTAGATGAGGTTGCAAAGAATGGTATTACTACAGTTGGTGATGGACGTCTTTATTGGAAGCGAGGCTGGTTAGACGTTTGGAATAAAGTAAATGACGAAAAAAAGCTAACGTCACGCGTAGTACTTCGACCATGGGTATATCCAAATTTAAACGAAGCAGAACAAATGGAGTATTTCAAAAAAATTAAGCGTGATGATGTGTCATCCCGTATGCTTATTAATCAAGTGAAAATGTATAGTGATGGAATTAGTATTAATAGCACTGCTAAAACACTAGAAAAATATAAATTTGAATGGTTTACAGGAACTCCGTATGGGTTGAATTATATTCCAGAAGAAAAAATGAAATGGTGGTTAACCGAATTAAATAAAATTGGTTACGGTGCACTTATTCATACAATTGGAGATGCTGGGGTAAGAGAGAGTTTAAATGCGATTGAAGCAGCGAAAAAAGAAGGTGCAAACCAGCCTTATACACTTACGCATGTGGAAATGGTAGAAGATAGTGATATAGATCGTTTTGCTAAGTTAGGTATTAGCGCTGATTTTCAAGTAGGTCATGATTTTGCGGAAGATCCAAAACAAAGCTGGGCAAGTACGTATTTTACAAATCAGCAAATGAAACGAATTATGCCGTTAGGGCGAATTTGGAAAACCGGTGCGAATGTATCACTTAGTAGTGATTGGGATGTAAACGAACTGAATCCACTTGTGACGATTTCAAATGCATTAAGCATTGATGAAAAGGGCTTGTCTGATGTATACGCAGCTATTGATGCCTATACAATTAAGCCAGCTAAAGCGCTAGGTCTTGATAACATTACAGGTTCGATTGAAGTAGGCAAATCAGCTGATATGGTATTACTAAATGAAGATATTACTAAAATGAGTGCCGATAAGATTCCGAATGCGAAAGTTTTAGTGACGGTTTTACAAGGAGAAGTAGTGCATCACAAGGAGAAATAAAGAGTCACCTTATAAAGTTGCTACAAGTAAATGAATATATTCCTGTTGACCTTAACACGATGTCAAAGTATAGACTGGACATACATTCATATAAGGGGTGAACACGTATGAGAAATATAGAAAATAGTTTGTATTATATGCCTGCGGAATGGGAGAAACATGAAGGTACATGGCTCCAATGGCCACATGATAAAACACATAGGGGTGAAGGTTACAGAGCTAAGTTAGATGATATTTGGATATCGATGGCAAAGGAGCTTCACTATGGAGAAAATGTCCATATTGTTGTATGTGATGAAGAAGAAAAAATACATGTCCAATCGAAGTTAATGGAAGCTAACGTGAATATGAATAAAATTGATTTCTTAATTCAAGAAACTGATGATATTTGGATAAGAGATAACGGACCAATCTTTGTAAAAGATAAAGAAGGGAACCGCTATCTAACGCACTGGATATTTAATGGTTGGGGAGATAAATATCCGTACGAAAACGACGCTAATATTCCGAATAAAATAAGTGAAATGTATCGCATTCCAAAAGTTGAATCTAGTGTCTGTTTAGAGGGCGGGGGAATTGAGATAAACGGAAACGGGACCTTAATGGCGGCGGAAACGTCTATTATAAATGAAAATCGAAATCCTACACTAAGTCAGAAAGAAATTGAAATGGAGTTAACGAAATATTTAGGAGTAACGAATTTTATATGGATAACTGGTATACGCGGAGAGGATAATTATGATGAAGATACAGATTATCATATTGATGGCGCGGCACGGTTTGTAAATAAAAATACGATATTGTATGAATATGATCCTTTCGGTGAAGGAGAGTCATATCTTTTGGAGGCGTACGAAAAGCATTATCAAGAATTGCGACAAGCAAGAAATATAGATGGCAAGCCATTTCAGCTCATTCCAGTACCAGTAACAAGAAAATTGGCAAAAGAAGCAGATTGTAAAGGATCGTACTTAAATTTTTACATTGGTAATGAAGTTGTATTGGTACCTATATACGGTGATGAACATGATAAATTAGGGCTTCAAATCATTGAAGGTCAATTTCCAGGGAGAAGAATTGTCGGTATATATGTTAACGAATTGTATGCATACGGTGGTATGATTCATTGTGTGACGCAGCAGCATATAGAATAGAGTAATTCAAATAAAAAGCATGCAGAGCATATACTCTGCATGCTTTTTATAATGTTGAAAACTCCTCAACAAGTTGAGTGAATTGTTTCAATGCACTTTCAATCGGTTCTGGCGTAGTTAAATCAACACCAGCTTTTTTCAATAGGTTTAGTGGATAGTCAGAACTTCCACCTTTCAGGAATTCAATATAATTTTTCTGAGCATTCGGATCATCACTTAATAGTTTATCAGCGATTTGAATGGCAGATGCGAATCCAGTTGCATATTTGTATACGTAAAACGGGCGATAGAAATGAGGGATTCTAGCCCATCCGTATTTTACTTCTTCATCAAATACAAGTGAATCACCGTTATATTCTTTAAATAGCTTTTCATAAATTTCACTGAAGACTTGTGCATTTAATGGTTTACCTTGTTCAGCCATTTCATGTGTGATTTTTTCAAATTCTGCAAACATAATTTGTGTAAAGAAAGTACCTTTAAATTTCTCAATAAAATGGTTAATTAAATGGTTACGCACGTCCGTATCTTTTGCTTCTTTTAATAAATAGTGAATTAATAACACTTCATTTACTGTAGAAGCGACTTCTGCGACAAAGATAGAATAATGTGCAGAAATTCTTGGTTGGTATCCATGTGAATAGTGCGTATGCATACCGTGACCGCATTCATGAGTAAGAGTGAACAGGCTGTTTAAATCATCGTGATGATTTAAAAGAATGAAAGGATGAACGCCGTATACACCAAAGTTATAAGCACCAGAACGTTTTCCTGGTGTTTCTCTTACGTCTATATATCTTTTATCTTTAAAACTTTTTAATGTCTCAATATATTCTTCTCCTAAAGGAGCTAGTGATGCAATCATAATGTCAAATGCTTCACTATATGGGATGTCTTGTTTTGCACCTGCTACTAAATCGACGCCTAAGTCGTATTGTCTTAGTTCATCTACGTTTAATTTTTCTTTTCGAATTTCATTGTATGTATGTAATGTTTGAATGTTTTTTTTCGTTGTATCAATTAGGTTTTCGTATACTTCTTTCGGAACCATATCGCCAAATAATGATTTCTCTAGCGCTGATGGATAGTTTCTTAATTTCGAAACAGTAACATTATTTTTAATAGCAGCGGATAAAGTAGATGCGATGGAATTCTTTAACTGAACATATGGTTTGTAATATGCTTTATAAGCTTCTTTACGCTTTTCACGATTCGTATCTTCTATTAACTTTGCATACATTCCGCGTGTTAAGTTCACTTTTTCTCCATCGTCAGTCGTCACTTCACCAAATAATATATCTGCATTATTTAACATACCAAATGTGTGCTGTGGAGAAGAAAGAGCTTCACCCATTTGTGATAAAATTGCTTCTTGGTCCTGATTCAATACGTGTTTTTTATAACGATATAATTCAAATAAGTCTTCTTTATAATATTGTAAGCCTTCTGTTTCTTCTATGTAAGAATGTAATGTGTTTTCGTCTATGCTAAGTAAGAAGGGGGAAAAGAAAGATTTCGCTGCACTTACTTTCACGTGTAATTGTGATACTTTATCGACAAGAGATTGCGCGTCAGTATCGCGTGTATCAAGGTCAGATTGTAATCGTGCATAAGCGAACATTAAAGATATTATGCTAGAAATTTCTTCACTCTTCGTTAAATAAGCTAATAAACTATTGCCATCGTGAATATTGCCATTAAATTCGTGTAATTCCTTCGTTAATACTTCAATTTTATGAAAATCACTTTCCCAATCTTCAATTGTATGGTAAATGTCTGTTAAATCCCATTTTTCTATATCAGCTACTTGTAATCGATCTTTAAGTTCTGTCATAATCATTTCCTTTCTAAACATGTAGTTATATTTCTATATAACTATGAAATACAACAAATTGCAAAAAATCCCTGCTGAAAATTGAAAAGCCTTGCTAAAATAACAAGGCTTACTTACTTATAGTGTAATTCCGAATTTTGAATGTAAAAGGTTTGTATATTGCATGTCTGTAACGGTTTCTTTCGTTTTTTTACCATTTTTCGCTACTGTAAGGCTATCTTTCGTTAAAGAGGCATGCCCATCTTCAGTTAGTTTTACAATAAGAGGTACTTTATTAAAGGGTGATCCTTCATGTTCAACGATAATTTTTTGTGCTGTATTTGTTTTTTCTTCATCCACTTCTTCTATATAAAATGCATAGCCTAACGTCCAATCATCAGCAGAAGATTGATCCAAGAACTCATTGTTTTTCCGCATCTCTAAAATGTAGTTTCCCTTTTCGGTCATTTCTTTACGAATACGATAATCTCCTGTAGCAGAGTGAATGACTTCACCTGAGAAAGGGACAGGGGCAAGAGGTAAGTATGATCCGAATCCTACTTCAATTAAATAAAGTTCATTATGATGTGTTAAAACGGTTGCGATATGGCCAGAATCAACAGCCCATATGGAGTTTGCAGCGTTATAAACTGTTCCTGAAACGAGGTGAACATCGAATCCAGAATCTTTCAGGAAGTAATACATAGTAGGATTGAGTTCATAACAAAGACCGCCACGGTTATTTACTAAAATTTTCTCTTTCAAATTTTCTTTTGATATTTCTTTAAAATTCTTTTCGAGAATATTTAAGTTTTCAAAAGGAACAGTTTGTGCCATTGCGTACATAATGTTAGATAAATCTTCAAATGAAACTGTGTCTTTTTCTTCTATATGTAATCGTGCGAAAAATTGTTTTTGAAAGTCTGTCATCGAAATCCCTCCGTTATGCTTTTATAGGTAAATTGTAAACAATCTTGAATAGGATGTGAAATGAAAACTACGTTGAATATTTGAAATTAGATTAAAAATAATATGGGAGAGTGAGAGATTGCTACTTTACTAGCGGTGGGACGAATATTATAATAATTCTGATAAACTATGCAAACGCTTTCTTGGAAGGAGATGGTGTACAGATGTTTAAAAGAATAACAATAGTCGGATTGTCAGTTGTTATGTTTTTACCTAGTATATATGAGGGGAGTAAGGCATATGCAGACACAGTTAACAATGGAACGTTAATGCAGTATTTTGAGTGGTATGCTCCGAATGATGGGAATCATTGGAATCGTTTGCGTACTGATGCTGAAAATTTAGCGGAAAAAGGAATTACATCTGTTTGGATACCACCTGCATATAAAGGAACTATGCAAAATGACGTAGGATATGGAGCATATGATTTATATGATCTGGGGGAATTCAATCAAAAGGGCACAGTGCGGACGAAATATGGGACGAAAGCACAATTGAAATCTGCAATTGACGCTTTACATAAGAAAAACATCGATGTATACGGTGATGTAGTTATGAATCATAAAGGTGGGGCTGATTATACAGAAACTGTCACAGCAGTTGAGGTAGACCCGAGCAATCGAAATAATGAAGTATCAGGTGATTATGAAATTAGTGCGTGGACGGGATTTAACTTTCCAGGGCGTGGAGATTCTTATTCTAATTTCAAATGGAAATGGTATCATTTTGACGGAACGGATTGGGATGAAGGAAGGAAATTAAACCGAATTTATAAATTTAGGGGCATAGGTAAAGCATGGGACTGGGAAGTGTCTAGCGAGAATGGGAATTATGATTATTTGATGTATGCGGATCTTGATTTTGATCATCCAGATGTTGCGAATGAAATGAAAAAATGGGGAACGTGGTATGCGAATGAATTAAATTTAGATGGTTTTCGTTTAGATGCTGTTAAACATATTGATCATGAATATTTGCGCGATTGGGTAAATCACGTTAGACAGCAAACAGGGAAAGAAATGTTTACAGTAGCTGAATATTGGCAAAATGATATCCAGACTTTAAATAATTATTTAGCAAAGGTTAATTATAATCAATCTGTGTTCGATGCACCACTTCATTATAATTTTCATTATGCTTCAACAGGAAATGGAAATTATGATATGAGAAATATTTTAAAAGGAACGGTAGTTGCGAATCATCCTACACTTGCGGTTACTCTAGTTGAAAATCATGATTCACAGCCTGGTCAGTCATTGGAATCTGTAGTGAGCCCTTGGTTCAAACCGCTGGCATATGCATTTATTTTAACGCGTGCAGAGGGGTATCCTTCTGTTTTCTATGGTGATTACTATGGTACAAAAGGAAATAGTAACTATGAAATTCCAGCGTTAAAGGACAAAATTGATCCGATTTTGACGGCACGAAAAAACTTTGCATATGGTACGCAACGTGATTATTTTGATCATCCAGATGTGATTGGCTGGACAAGAGAAGGTGATAGTGTACATGCTAATTCTGGTTTAGCAACATTAATCTCTGATGGACCAGGAGGGGCGAAGTGGATGGATGTTGGAAAGAATAACGCAGGGGAAGTATGGTACGATATTACGGGTAATCAAACAAATACTGTAACAATTAATAAGGACGGATGGGGGCAGTTCCAAGTAAGTGGAGGATCAGTTTCCATATATGTTCAACAATAATTTGGTGATGAAAAAGAAGAGGTAGACTGAAATATAAGTTTTCCTCTTCCTTTTTACATTCTGTATAGTTATAAAAGTATGACACCTTTACTTCTCACGTAACATATAGTATGATGATTTCAATAAATTAGATTTCAATGACTATAATATAAATTAATGAGAGGTGCTTTTTGTGAGTGCGGTAGGTATTAAATAGGAAAAATTTAATGAAATAAATCGGATAAGACCAGGGGATTTTTATGTACATCATACCCCTAATTTTGTCATGCATTTATTTCAAAACCTATGAAGATACCTACAATACTTTATAAAGCGTGTAATAAGGGACTGCCATCTATTTTTTATGGCTTATTTCCTCATACGTTATTACACATGCCTTGTAAATGTAAAAGCTGCGGTATCCCCGCAGCTTTTTTGTATATGTTTTTATTGTATAATTATGGAATTTTATATATGACTCATTGGAATCTAATGAGTAGGTATCTTCATTTATGATAAAAATCAATCATAGTGAGGAGAAACAAAATGAATACGATGACTTTTGAAAAGTTACAATATAACGAATTAAAGGATATAGTGAAATCTTATTGTGTAAGTGGATTAGGTAAGGAATTATTAAACAAATTAGAGCCGAGTACGAGTATAAAAGTAGTGAGAAATCGGTTGAATGAAACGACAGAAGCACGAGCTATATTAGATGCAGAAGGGCATGTTCCTTTCTTCGGCATTTCTAATATTGCTAGTACAATTCAAAAATTAGAAAAAGGTATGATTTTAGATCCAGAAGAATTAGTGAGTGTTTCAGACTTTTTACGTGGATGTAGAAAGATTAAAAAGTTTATGTTAGATAAAGAATTTTTTGCACCAGTATTAGCTTCTTATGCAAATTCAATGACTGAATATAAAAGTATTGAAGAGGAAATTAACTTTTCAGTTAAAGGAAATAGTATTGATGCAGCTGCAAGTAAAGAGTTAAAACGAATTCGAAATAATATCGATTCTGTAGATGGGAAAATAAAAGAACGTTTAACGAAGTTTTTAAATAGTAGTGCAAATAAGAAATTCATTCAGGAATTCTTTATTAGTAAAAAGGATGACCGTTATACGATTCCAATTAAATCTTCCTATAAAAATCAAGTTGCTGGAAGTATTATTGAAGCCTCGGCAAAAGGTTCTACTGTATTTATAGAACCGCATACGGTTACGAAATTGAATGCAGAATTAGCAGGTTTGAAAGCAGAAGAAGCGGTTGAAGAGTATCAGATTTTAGCGACTTTATCAGGAATGGTGTTAGAAAACATTTATAGTATAAAGATTAACATGGAGCTAATTAGTCAGTATGATATGGTATTTGCGAAAGCGAAGTTTAGTAAATCGATTGACGGAATAGAACCGAAGTTAAACGATCATGGCTACATTCATTTAGTGAATTGTAAGCATCCGCTTTTAACAGGGCAAGTTGTACCGTTACATTTTAAAATTGGTCAAGAGTATCGTAGTTTAATTATTACAGGGCCGAATGCGGGCGGAAAGACAATTGTGTTAAAAACAATTGGATTGTTAACATTAGCTACAATGTCAGGTCTTCATATTGCAGGAGATAAAGGTACAGAAATCGCTATTTTCGAAAATGTATTCGTAGATATTGGTGATAATCAAAGTATTGAAAATGCACTAAGTACATTTTCGTCTCATATGAAAAATCTTTCTGAGATTATGAGGATGTCAAATAATAATACGTTACTTTTATTTGATGAAATAGGGAGCGGTACAGAACCAAATGAAGGTGCAGCACTTGCAATTTCTATTTTAGAAGAGTTGTACTTTGCGGGATGTATTACCGTTGCGAGTACGCATTACGGAGAAATTAAACGATTCTCAGAAATGCATGATGACTTTATGAATGCAGCGATGCAGTTTAATAGTGAAACGTTAGAGCCGCTTTATAAATTAGTTATCGGAAAATCAGGAGAAAGTAATGCACTTTGGATTGCGAATAAAATGAACGTAAAAGAACATGTACTGAAAAGGGCGAAAGAGTACATGGGAAATAAAGAGTACGCTTTAGAAAAAGTGAATGAAAGTAAAATTAGAAAACCGAAATTCGTACAAGAAAAAAGAGAATCTCATTATGAGTACAAAATCGGCGATCGTGTTAATTTATTGGATCATGATGATTTTGGTATCATCTATAAGGAAAAAGATAATTTTTATAACGTTGTTGTATATTATAACGGTGAATTCGTTGAAGTAAATGTAAAACGTATTACTTTAGAAGTAGCAGCGAAGGAGTTATATCCAGAAGGATATGATTTAAATACACTATTTGTTGATTATAAAGAAAGAAAAATGCAACACGATATTGAGCGCGGATCGAAAAAAGCACTGCGTAAAATTCAAAAAGAAATAAGAAAGAATAGAGGATAAGTTAAAATGGTAACGATTAGACAAGAACAAAAAAATGATTATAGAAAAACAGAAGAAGTCGTAAAAGAAGCATTTTTAAAGGAAGAATTTAGTGATAAAACAGAACATGAACTTGTAAAACGTATTAGAGAATGTGACGCGTTTGTTCCGGAGTTATCAATTGTTGCGGTAGATGAAGATATAGTTGGTCACATTATGTTATCGAAAATTACAATAGAACAAGATGGAACTTCTGTAGAATCGTTAGCGCTTGCACCAGTTTCAGTTGCTAGGGGCCATCAGAAGAAAGGCATTGGCGGAAAACTGATCACGGCTGCTTTAGAAAAAGCGAAAGAACTTGGATACGGATCAGTTGTAGTATTAGGACATCCAGAGTACTACCCGAAATTTGGTTTTAAGAAAGCAAGTGAGTGGAATGTAAATGCACCGTTTGAAGTGCCTGAAGAGGTATTTATGATAATGGAATTAACAGAAAATGCCCTTCGAGGTGTAGAAGGAATTGTACAATATTCGAGTGCTTTTGCTGAGTAGGAGTACCGGTTAAGAAATGTAATCATAAAAGGTGCTATCTTTTTGTATGGATATACAGAAAGATAGCTTTTTTTATTAAGCGGATCTACTGACGTATATTTTGCTCAATGAATAATTGAGGTGGTAAAATTGATATAGAAACGTAAAGGGAGAGAATGAAATGAATAAGCGAGAAACAGATAGCAATGAGAATGCAGTTACGTTATATGTTACAAGACACGGTAAAACAATATTAAATACGAATCATCGCGCGCAAGGTTGGGCTGATTCTCCATTAGTAGAAAAAGGTGTTGAAGTTGCCACAAATTTAGGGACAGGATTAAAAGATATTCATTTTATGAATGCATATAGTAGTGATAGCGGCCGCGCAATTGAAACTGCTAATTTAGTATTAAAATATAGTGAGCAATCAAAATTAAAACTTGAGCAAAGAAAAGATTTGCGAGAATTAAATTTCGGTATTTTTGAAGGTGAAAAACTTGAGAATATGTGGGATGTGGTTGGAAAAGCTGCAGGCGTTGCATCACCAGAAGAACTTATGAAGTTTTCTATTCAAGAAGTGATTAATCTTATTAGAGTAGCAGATCCTACGAAACAGGCGGAAGATTGGGACTTATTTTCTACTCGTATAAAAACAGAGATAGATAAAATTAGTGAAGAAGCTGCTGGAAATGGTGGCGGTAACGTTTTAGTTGTCGTTCATGGGCTTTTGATTACTACCTTAATAGAAATGTTAGACAGTAGCAAAACAAAACTTGGAGTGGAAAATGCTAGTGTGACGAAAATTGTATATCAAGATGGAACATACACAGTCGAGTCTGTTGGAGATATGAGTTACGTTGCAAAAGGGAAAGAAAGTGTTGAAATATAATTAAATCTCCAATAGATATAAGAAAAGGAAGGTAGAGAAATCTAGCTTCCTTTTCTTATTGGAACGATTATGGAATCAATAAAATCTTCCCAGTACTTTTTCTGCTCTCTAATAATTTATGTGCAAGAGCACCATCTTGTAAGGCGAATGTAGTAGGACTCGCGATGTTTACTTTTCCACTAGTGATCCAATCGAATAATTGAGTAGAGCGCTGCTTACGTTCTTCAAAAGTAGTAAGCACGTTCCAAAGGTCTCCACCAGTTAAAGTTTTTGAAGTATCCATAAGCATACGCGGATCAACTGGCGCAGGATTACCACCAGCCATTCCGTAAAATACGACAGTACCGCCAATTTTAGTAGCGTTAAAACTTTCCCCTAATGTAGAACCTACTGATTCATACACAACATTTACTCCAGTTCCATTAGTCATTTCAAGTACTTTCGTATGCCATTCTTCGTTATATAAAAATACGTGATCGGCACCAGCTAATGTAGCTATCTTTGCTTTTTCTTTTGATGATGTAAGACCAATTACTGTTCCGCCCTGTAGTTTAATCATTTGAATAAGAAGTTGACCGACGCCACCAGCTGCAGCGTGTACTAAAGCTATATCACCTTGTTTTAGTTGATAGCTATCGTGCGTTAAATAATGTGCAGTTAATCCTTGTAATAAGACAGAAGCGGCTGTTTCAAAAGAAATAGAATCTGGTAGTGGGATTACTTTTTCAGATGGAACGGCAACTAGTTCTGCATTTGCAAATGGGACGTCCGCAAATGCAATACGGTCTCCTAGGTTGATAGTAGTAACGTCAGCTCCTACTTTTTCAACAATTCCAGCTCCTTCATAACCTAATACATAAGGCGGATTGCCAGCAAGATGATAATCGCCGCGGCGTCTATAAATATCAGCGAAGTTTAATCCGATTGCTTTCGTGCGGACAAGAATTTCATTTGGACTTATGATTGGATCGTGTATTTCTTTATAGTGTAGAACATTAGCGTCTCCGAATGTTTCGAAACAAAGTGCTTTCATATGGAATACCTCCATTTATATTGTTTATAGATGTTCTTTATCATACAATACAAATATCAATAGACAAAGAGGATTATTTCGATGGAATCAATCGGAAATATCGATTGAAAAGAGGGATGATAAATGGAAATAAAACAGTTAATTACATTTAAAGTAGCGGCACATACTTTGAACTTTACACAAACTGCGAAGAAATTAAACTTTGCCCAATCGAGCGTTACAGCACAAATTAAAACATTAGAGGCTGAGCTCGGTACACCACTATTTGAGAGATTAGGGAAACGTCTTTTCTTAACTGAAGCAGGTAGGAAGTTTCAACTATATGCCGACAAGATGATTGCACTCAGTAACGAAGCGAAAATGGCTGTGAAAGATGATGAAGAAATAGCAGGTACGTTAATAATTGGTGCACAAGAAAGTCAATGTACATACAGACTGCCTTCTATATTAAAGAGGTTTAAAATACAATTCCCAAAAATAAAACTTATATTTAAACCAGCACACTCCAATAAAGATGCGAAGGAACAATTGATGGAGGGGAAAGTAGATCTTGCATTTATTTTGGACGAATGTAAAACAGAAGATGTTTTACATGTGGAACCACTTATGAAAGAAGAATTAAAAGTAGTAGCTGCTCCTACGCATCGTTTACTTGAACAACCTTCAGTTTCTATAAAAGATTTAGAGAGTGAAACACTGTTACTAACAGAATTAGGCTGCTCGTATCGGACTTTATTTGAAGAGCTATTTCGCTGGGAAGATGTATATCCAGCAAATAAAATTGAGTTTGTTAGTGTTGAAGCAATTAAACAATGTGTTATTGCAGATTTAGGCATAGCCGTTTTACCAGCAATAGTAGTAGAAAAAGATATACGAGAGGGGACGATAAAAGAGTTACATTTAGAAAATACAATCTCTCCGATTTATACGCAAATCGCTTGGCATAAAGACAAATGGATGACAGTGCCACTGCGACAATTTATTGATGTAACGAGGGAGTTTTTTACAACGGATTAAGTGGAGAAATATTTATTTTATATAAAAGAAACAATGGCAATTTTGTATAAAGAACCGATGCTTGAATATAACAAGTATCGGTTCTTTTATGTTTTAAATAAAGGATGCTATAAAATGTGTATTTCTCAACTTTTTTCTTACAAGGATAAGTAAAATTCTTCGTATATTCCAATAATCATAAGGGAATTTACAACATTTATTCGTTTCTGTAAGATGCATCTAGGAAGCGTGAAAGGAGGGCTTACATAGCAGTATAGGTTGTCTTTAGTATATATAATCATTTTGAGGGGGAATTTAAAATGTTTAAAAAGTTAATGAAAGTATGCGTGTTAAGTGCGGCAAGTATAGGTGTATTATTTAGTTTCCAAGGAAGTACATTTGCAGCTACTGATTTAAGCAGTTATTATGACGGGAAAAATCCAGCAACAACGAAAGTATACGGGGGAAGTACGACGTGTGATGCAGATGGATTTAATGCAAAGTCTACAGCAGTTTATGAAGGTAGTAAAAAAGTAGGAACAGTGTATTTACGTTACAGTAATAAATGTCATGCAGCATGGTCTAAGCTTGTTTTAGATCAACCAGCTCCTTCTGTTTCTGGAGGGGTATATGCTTACGCTGTTATTAATAAATATAAAAATGGTGTATTCCAAAAATCAGTAGACTCTAATAGTGGCAATGGAGCAATAAAAACAGGACAAACGAGTACGTATACAGGAATGGTGTTTGATTTAACTGCTGATTTTGGTTATACAGCTGATGCCGAAGCGGTGACGATTAATAACGGCTACGGGAAAACTGGACGTTATTAATAAAGGAGTGGAATTCTATGAAGCTTTTTAAAAAGGTAAGCGCATGTCTTTGTCTGGCATTGCTCATCGTAACTAGTGTGTTTAGTACGACCAACAATGATAAAGCATACGCAGAAGACCATTCATATGATAGGAAAAGTCCTTATTATAATAGCTGTGATCAATCCGCAGTAACGAAAGAAAAGAAGTGGATTGATTCAAATTCTTATGTAGAATTAAAATTTAGCACGACATGTAAGACAGCATGGGCGAAAGTTACTGTAACTCGCCTGGCAATTTATAATAATGAAGCTGATGCAAGGATTGTTAGAAAAACAGATGGAAAGGCATACACTTGCGGAAGTGCTGGAGGAAATGGTGTTGTAAATAAAGGGCAAACATCATGCTATACGCCAATGGTATATGATTTAGATCCAAGAAAGGCACAAGCACAAGGGAAACATGCCATTCCGAATAGTGATGCATATAATTATGCGGAGACTATTTGGTATTGATACGATTATACATGTTTTAAGAGCTGTTATTTGATATAAAAAAAGAAAGAGCCTTACTGCATTTTATTGTGGTAAGGTTCTTTAAAATTGTTTAATAGATTAAGTACATCCATTTACAAAGGTCTGTCTATATAATCGCTTTTAAGTATGGCCATAATAATTTCATCTGAGTATGTATCGTTATAAAATAAAGATTGACGTAAGGTTCCTTCTTTTACAAAACCAACTTTTTCATAAGCTTTAATTCCGCGTAAATTATGGCTAAATACTTCTAACTCTAAACGATTTAATGATAGTTGTTCAAAAGTAAAACTTAAAACTATTTTAATAGCTTCAGTTCCATAGCCTTGTCCTGTTAATGCTATTGAAATCATTGATATTCTGAATCCTGCTCTTTTGTTCTCCTCATCGATATCTAAAATCGACAACTCTCCAATCATCTCGTCAGTACTTTGTAAACAAATAGCGAAATCATAGCGACTTGAATCATTATTTATATGATCTATATGTTTTGTAATTTGCTCCAATGAAAAAGTGGACTTAGTTCCAGTCATATATCTTATTTCATCATCCATTGTACTTTCTAATATAATAGGAGCATCTAGCTGACAAAGAGGCCTTAAATAAATTCTTTCGCTCTCTAATCTCATTATAATTTTCTCCTTTAGTTAGTAATTGAATGTATAAATACTTAAACTTTCTTCAATGAGTTACATAAAAAATATGAATCTTAATTCGATGTTACATGAATTTTATAATGGTATGGTATACCTAAAACAAATAATAAAAGTTTTATACACAACAAAATGTATCAACGAGTTTTTTGATCATACTATTATTCTTGCTGCTCATTCCGCTTTTAAATGAACACGAATGTATTAACTAAGGTCTGTATCAGGAGGAGTATATCCAAGGTGACGAGCCATAGATACAATTTGTCCTTTATGGTGAAATTCATGCGTCTCCGTATGAGTTAAAAGCCATAGCGGAGTTGTGCTCCAAGGTTCTTTTTGCCATTTCACTTCATTTGCTATATTTTCGAGCCAACGGTCATTGTATTCATCTAAAAAACGTTGTACAGTCTCATCTACTAACTTAAATCTAGCGCGAACTTTTTCCACATCTGCATGCTCAATTTCGTAATCGCTAGCAAATGAAAAATCTGCTCTTTTTTGCTTGAATGCGAATGATCCAAGCCAGTATCGATAGCAATCGGCTACATGAATATGAGTCTTTATAATGCTACCGCTTCCGAAATTAGAAACTGTGCTATGTAATTTCTCTACTGGGATTTCTTCCAAAAACGAAAATAGAGTTTCTCTTGTAGCACTAATAAGATTATATTGTTGTTTTAAAATATGTAACATGCAAGTACACTCCTCTTTTATTAACATAGTAAGTAATTCTATATTTACGAGGAGTGAACCTTTTTATTATTTTTAATAAGCATATTAGATGTATTTCTTATTTGTTTCTGATAGATTAAACAAGGTGAAACTTTAATAAGTTGAACATTCTTAGTTCATAATAAATTGTACATCAAGAAGGGGAACGATAAAATGAATAGACTAGTGGGTTTAAAACAATTTGAAATAACGCGCGGGGCGTTACTTAAATTTATGGAAACGTTAGATGATAAAACTGTGGATACGCAGCCAGAGGGTTTTAACAATACAATTCGTTGGCATATTGGACACGTGTTAACAGCAGCAGAGACTTTCATGTTCGGAAGAGAATTTAAACAATTGCCAACTGAATATCCAGGTATGTTTGGATATGGATCAAGACCATCTAAATGGACGACAGAAGGACCATCGTTAGAAGTGTTAACGGCTCAATTAAAAGAACAAGCAAAACGTATTAACGAAATTCCAGCAGAAGCATTTGAAAATAAACTGCCAGAGCCATTCCTAGGATTGGAAACAGTAGGGGAGCTTTACGGTATGATGCTTTATCATGAAGCTGATCATATTGGGCAAATGAAGGCGATGGAACGTATTATTAAAGCTCTTTAGTCTTAATTGCATATAACAAGCAATACAGTTGTAATGTTAAATAATATATACAAAAAAGGTAGATAAATTATTATCTACCTTTTTTGTATAACTTCTTGAAGGATTAGAGAATTTTATAATTTTTTATGTTGTGATTATTAATTATAGTATTCCTAAATATGGAATATACGTATAATGATAGAGAAGAACTAGAAATAGGAGTGAATACTATGATTACATTAGAGCAAAAGTTGGAGCAATATAAACATACATATGTACAGTTAAAGGGAGAACTAAAATGGAAAACGAGTGATTCTCGAACAGGAATGATGATTGCTGCTATGTATGCAGGTAGTGATAAATTGTTTAATCTCGGACGTTTTTTAGAAATTAGTAGTTATATTAAGAATCAGGTAGGGATGTTTTCATACTTAAAGTCTTATCATCGTTTTGTAGTGGCCGCAACATTAGATATTCACTTTACAGATTACAAGAAAGCTTTTCGGACGTTTTTAGATTTATATGAACAATTGGTCACTGGTGGCTTTAGCCGGAGTATATTTACTTATCTCGCAGCAGCTGTGCTTTTGACAGAAGAAGATGAACAGCATGGCGCGCACATTCAGCGTTCGATGCAAGTATATAAACGCATGAAAAAGAATCATCTCTTTCTTACAAGTACAAATGATTATCCGCTCGCAGTTTTATTAGCAGGACAATCAGAGCATGTAGAAACACTTATGGACCGAGTGGAACGTCTTTATCAGAAACTAGCGACAGCTGGTTTGCGTAAAGGGAATGATCTTCAATTTTTGAGTCATATTCTTTCACTAAAGAAGGAGGTCAGGGAAGAACTATTAGTTGCAAAATGCACAAACATATGGAATTTGTTAAAGCAAGAAAAGGTAAAAGTAAAACAGATGCATTACCCAGCTATTGGGCTACTAGCGTTACTCGAGGACGGAGAAAAAGAGATTCATTCTATTCGAGCATTTATTGAAAAATTGCAGGGGGATAAATTGTTCCGTTGGCATACAGATACAAATATTCTTATTGCTATTCAACTGTTCGTAAGTCAGAAAGGTGAGGAAAGTAAAGCTACCAACACAGGTTTACAAACAATGATAGAAGTCCTCATACAAGCACAACAGGCAGCCATGATGGCAACGATTGCTGCTTCATCTGCAGCAACATCTTCTGCTAGTAGTGGTTCATAATGTGCAACTGCTTATGCTCTTGTAAATTATAACTCCTTTGATAAGGTCGGTTTAAAAAATATTACTAAAAAAAGCCCATCACTCTCTAATGAGTGATGGGCTAATTGATTTTACATAATCAGCATTATCTTTTTGATTCCTTCAAATGTTTGAGCTGCGTGACAATCATAATGCTAATAACAACTAATAAAAACCATGAGCTAATTTTGCTTAAGTGAACGAGGTTCCATGCTTCCCGTTGATTTGGATATTGCCATGCACCGAAAAATGTTGCGATGTTCTCTGCAATCCAAATGAAAAATCCGATAAGGAAAAAGGAGAGAACGAGTGGTATTTTATATGTAACGCCTCGTAATGAAAATTCCACAAATGTCTGAAAGAAAACGATGAATAGAAGTAAAGTTAAGAACCATCTAAAATCGTATAGAAAATGATGCGTAAAAAAATTGAAGTAAATCATTGCTCCTAATGGCACGGTAAAAATAGCTTTCGGCCAATAATGCATTTGTAAATGCAACCTTCTCCACGCTTGACATATGTAACTTGCGACACTTGCGTACATAAAGCCGCTGTAAAGCGGAACTCCAAAAATCTTTGAATACGCCTCTTCAGGATAACTCCATGAACCGAAATGAACTTTATATATTTCTAGTAAAAGGCCGATGAGGTGAAAGACAGTAATTACTTTTAATTCGTCTTTCGTCTCAAGTCCAGTCTTGTACATAATCCACTGCATAAGAAGACATGCGATGAGTATGAAATCATAGCGATATAACCCTGGAATAGAAACGATTTTTGAAAGGGCTAGTGTTAAGAAAATAACGACTGGGAATAAGCAAGATAATGCTTGCTCGTAAGTGAAGTGTAGTAGTTGTTTTATATAGAACATTGTGTCACCTTTGGGGTTTTTATTAGAAAAATCAAAATAATTAATAAGTATACTACAATTTAAAAAATAATTCAGTAGTCTATTTTGCGTGTATTTGTAAGTCTTGGAAGGGAATTGTAATGAGTATTTTAATATTTAGCGAAGTGAAAAAATAGTTTGCTATTTAAAAAAAGTGGGGATATAATATCTAAATGAAAATGATAATTATTATCAATAATAATTACAAATAAAAAATAATTATAAAAAACAACTGAATATAAAGGATGAAATGAAACATGTTACATAAGTCTACTGTACATGCTGGTAGTAACCGCTGGATACATATTAAGTTCATATGTTTCATGAGCTTAACAATTTTATGTTTAATTGGATCTATATTTTTAGCCATTTCATTTGGTGCAAAGGATATTCATTTACAAACGGTGTGGGCAGCGGTTTTGAATTACGATCCGAAATTAACACAGCACCAAATTATTTATGAATTAAGGCTCCCGAGAGTAATTGGAGCAGCAGTTGTAGGGGCAGCTTTTGCGGTTGCTGGTGCTGTTATGCAAGGTGTAACACGAAACCCTTTAGCTGATGCAGGTGTACTCGGAATAAATGCAGGTGCGATGTTTGTAGTAGCACTTAGTTTTGCTTTTTTTCCGCATATGCCGTATTCCTATTTAATGATTGTTTCCTTTATTGGAGCAGTCTTAAGTACAGTACTTATTTTTGTTATTGGATCAGCAACATCAGGTGGGTTAACACCAATGAGGTTAACGATTGCTGGAGCTGTTATGGCAGCGCTTTTACATTCATTAAGTTCAGGTGTTGCGATTTATTATGATTTAAGCCAAGATTTAGCGTTTTGGTATGCTGGTGGTGTTGCAGGGGTTAAGTGGGAACACTTGAAATTTTTAGTCCCTATTATTCTTATAACGATTATTTTTGCAATAGTGTTAGGGAAATCTATTTCACTCATATCAATGGGGGATGATGTTGCTACAAATTTAGGAGTGAAAACGAACCGAACGAGAATACTAGGGATGATTATAGTAGTTATTCTGGCAGGTGTTTCTGTTTCAGCTGTTGGTTCTATTGGATTTGTGGGACTAGTTATCCCACACATTGCTAGAAAATTAGTTGGTGTTAATTATAGACTCATTATTCCTATGGCAGCATTATTAGGAGCTATGTTATTAGTTGTAGCTGATTTAGGGGCAAGAACAGTAAATCCTCCTAAGGAACTTGCGATAGGGATTATGGTAGCTCTTGTTGGAGTTCCGTTCTTCCTCTATATAGCACGTAAAGTTGGGAGGGAGTTATAAGTGAAAGATCTTTTTAACACGGATAAAAAGAGAGCTATTACTGTAACTACAATCTTCGGATGTATAAGTATCGCTGTAATTTTAATTAGTTTAAATACAGGGACACTGAGTATAGCACCACTTAGAGTAATTGAAACACTTTTGGGTTATGGTGATTTTGAGAGTGCAACCGTGCTATATGATTATCGTATGCCAAGAATAATAATCACGATGTTAGCCGGTATTGGTCTTGGTATTTCCGGTGCGATTTTGCAAGGGTTATCACGTAATACACTTGCAGATCCTGGGATTTTAGGGTTGCATTCAGGTGCATCTTTCGGTCTTATCGTATTTGTTACTCTCTTTCATTCTATTAATGAGAGTGCATCCATTTTAATACCGTTATTTACATTTGGCGGAGGAGTATTAGCTGCATTTCTTATTATTTTACTTGCGAGTGATCGGTCAAAAGGTTTACTTCCCATTAGACTTATTCTCGTTGGTATTGCAGTTTCAGCTGGCTTTAGTGCAATTTCGTTATTTTTCTCTCTCAAGTTAAATGATGAGACGTATACATTCGCTTCTAGATGGCTAGTTGGTAACGTGTGGGGAAGGGATTGGATTCATGTCTTTGCATTATTACCTTGGATTTTCATACTAACCCCTTATGCGTGGCTAAAATCTAAAACGTTAAATGCATTGTCACTAGGTGATAGTGTAGCAGCAGGACTTGGTGTTTCTGTTCAAAAAGAACGGTTATTACTTTTAGCTACAGCGGTTGGATTATCTTGCACAAGTGTATCGATGGCAGGAGGAATTGGTTTTATCGGTTTAGTTGCTCCGCATATCGCAAGGAAGTTAGTAGGTACTACATATCAACACTTTCTTCCTTTAGCTGGCATTATCGGAATGATTATTTTAGTGCTAGCAGATACGATAGGTCGTTCTATATTTGAGCCAAACTCTATTCCGGCTGGTGTAGTAGTGGCAGCTTTAGGAGCACCGTATTTTCTTTATTTACTTACAAAAACAAAATAAATACTTCAAAGAGGAGAACATATGAAAAAGAAACTTACTATTTTATTTAGCATGATGTGTATTTTAGTATTAGCAGCATGTGGTCAAACGAAAGCTAATGAAGAGGCAACGAAAAAAACGGAAAAAAGTAATGATCCAAAAATTGCTTCAATGTCTATTCATTTAACAAATGATTTACTTGCATTAGGAATTACACCAGTAGGTTCTGTTATTGGTGGAGATTTAAAAGATTTCTTACCGCACGCTAAAGAGAAGTTGAAAGATACGAAGAAGCTTGGTGTTGTAACAGATCCGAATATGGAAGCGTTACTTCAATTAAAGCCAACTGACATTTATGTTGATGAAAAATATGCTGGTAAAGATGTAGCGAAATACGAAAAAATTGCAAAAACACATTCTTTCAATTTAGATGAAGGTACGTGGAGAGAGCATTTAAAACAAGTTGGTAAACTTGTAAACCGTGAGAAAGAAGCAGATAAATATATTCTAGATTACGAAGAGCAATCAAAACGAGTAAAAGGTTTAATAGATAAAGAGCTAGGTAATAACGAAAAAGTAATGGCAATTCGCGTTACTGCAAAAGAATTGCGTGTATTTAGTACGAAAAGACCGATGGGACCAATTTTATTCCAAGACTTAGAGTTACAGCCTGCAAATGGTGTAGAGAAAATTGATGGAAACCGCCCTTTCGAAGTCATTTCACAAGAAGTATTACCTGACTTTGATGCAGATGCGATTTTCGTTGTTGTAAATAGAGATGATAAAGCAAAAGCAGCATTTAAACAACTTCAAGAAACGCCAATTTGGAAAGACTTAAAAGCAGTTAAAGGCAAGCATGTATACATTATCAATGATCAACCATGGCTTGACTATTCTGCTTTAGGAAACAAAATGGCAATGGATGAAGCGGAGAAAATGTTTACGAAATAATATAGTTTTGTTATTAGGAAAGGCCCTCTAAATTTGAAGGGCCTTTCTATTATTGTTAGAATAAATAAAAAATTATACAATGAAGTTAATTCAATATGGAGGAGATGTGCCAATGTCAGTGCTTATTGTAAGTATCCCGTTTATGAAACAGTTTATGGAACAAGGGGATAAATAGGCTAAAATAAGTATCCCTGTTATTTAAAAGGGGGAGTTTGAAATGACAATGAATCTTTTTCGAAATAAAACGATTAAATTATCAGCTATGAGAGAAACAGATGCTGAAGTAATGGCTATGTGGCAAGAAGATAGTGAGTATTTAAGAAATGTTGATACAGATGTAGCATTCCCGCAATCTTTAAATGAAATAGCAAGTGATGGGTTATTAAAAGGACGGAGATCGAATAGTGTTTCTTTCATGGTAAGGACAGTTCAAGAAGATCGCTTAATTGGTTTTGTGGCGATTCATGGTATAGAGTGGAATAACAGAACAGGTTTATTAGCCATTGGTATAGGAGATGCGAATGATAGAGGAAAAGGATATGGGAAAGAAGCAATACATCTTATTCTAAAGTATGCTTTCTATGAATTGAATTTACACCGCATCGGTCTCGATGTTATTTCGTATAATAAACCTGCCATTGCATTGTATAAAAAGATGGGTTTTGAAATGGAAGGCTGTATGAGAGAAGCGGTTCAAAGAGATGGGAAGTGTTTTGACCGTATCATTATGGGGATATTGCGGGATGAATGGATAGAGCGGCAAGTTTAGAAAGTACATTCGAAATTATATATGTAGTATGCAGGAGATATAATGGTAATTGGCGAAAATTTACAGTGTGCTGATTGAATTTATAAGGAGTCATGCAAAATGAATTTAGAAAAGGAAAAACCAGTAAATGAAGAGGTCGCCGAATTAAAAGAACTTATTAAAGAGTTACACGGAAGTGTGCACCAACTTCAAAGTGAAGTGCAGCAACTAAGGCACGAAAGACCAGTTGTTGAAGTGAGAAAAGGTGTTCAATTATCACCAACAATTATCGGACAAATTGGTGGTATGATTTTAGGTGGTTTAGCAATTATCGGTATATTTTGGTGATGAAAAAAGGTTTGCAGCACGATGCTGCAAACCTTTTGTATTTGACGATATAATGTCATGCAATACAACTTTTACATTAAATAACGTAAATATATATAAGCATGTGATAACAAGAGTGCAACAATAGTTAATGGTAAACCAATTTTTAAGAAGTCCATATAAGAGAAGCCATGTCCTTCACGTTTTGCAATACCAGCAACGACTACGTTTGCAGATGCTCCGATTAGCGTTCCATTTCCTCCTAAGCAAGCTCCAAGAGATAACGCCCACCATAGTACTTCGATTTGCGGAGAATCGACAGATAGTCCGAGTCCTGTAGCTAAGTCTTGAATAAGAGGAATCATCGTAGCGACAAAAGGGATGTTGTCGATTGTCGCAGATGCGATGCCAGATACCCATAAAATAAGTATAGCTGCGAATCCGATGTCACCGTTTGTTACGTCGATTACTTCTTTTGCAAGTGAAGAGATAAGTCCGATATCAATTAACCCGCCAACGAGAACGAATAGTCCGGCGAAGAAGAAAATGGTTACCCATTCAACGTGGGCAAATACATCTTCAATATCATGTTCTTTCACGCCGATTAACATAAGAAGTGTAGCGCCTGTCATCGCTATAACGGCAGCGTCTACATGAATAATCGAATGAAGTACGAAGCCTAAAATAGTGAGTCCTAAAATCGAAATAGATTTTAAAAGGAGGCTTTGATCTTTAATGTAATCTTTTTCGTTTAATGCCATTAGTTTTTCGATTTGTTCAGGTGTTGTTTTTAGTTTGTTACGATACATGAAGTAAATAATGCCAAGTGTCACGATAGAAATAATAATTACGATTGGAGCTAAGTTAATTAAAAAGGCGTTAAAGTCTAAATGCTTGTTTGCTGATCCAATCATAATATTAGGTGGATCACCGATTAATGTTGCTGTTCCGCCTATATTTGAAAACAGCACTTCTGAAATCAAATAAGGTACAGGATTTACTTTTAAAATACGTGTAATGGATAATGTAACAGGAACGATTAATAAAACAGTCGTTACATTGTCCAAAAATGCTGATCCGACGGCAGTTAATAGGGATAGTAATAATAAAATGCGAATCGGTTTTCCGCCAGCTGCTTTTGCCGCTTTAATGGCCACAAATTCAAAGACGCCTGATTGACTCGTAATATGTACGAGAATCATCATCCCAATTAAAAGGGTAATCGTTTCCCATTGAATATGTGATGTGAAAGCAGTATGTAAATCTACAACTCCAAAAATAATCATAATAGCAGCACCGAATAGTGCGATTACAGCACGATTCAATTTCTCAGAAATAATAAATCCGTACGTGATTAAAAATACGGCAATTGCAAAATAATATTGCCAATTTGCTACTTCATGTGCTGACTGTTCCAATCATGTCACCTTCTTTAAATTATGTATTCAATTGTCGAAATGTATCTCGCTGCAATAATACGGGATAAAATATATTGTAGCAAATTCAAAAAAGAAAGAAAACTATTTAACAAAGTGAAGGAAAAAATGTATTTTTTACATATCATATAAAAAATATAAAAAACACAGTGCAAATTATTAGGAAAAGTGAGCGTTGTCCTCTAATATAGAGATAGCAATTTACATTATTTTTGCGTAAAATGGTTTAAAGAGGTGAATTCCGATGGAAATAGTAAAAGATAGTTCTCTTATTCAAAATGAAATTGAACGTTTTGTAAATAAAGATGTATATATTCATTTAGAAACGACAAACGGAGCGTATGCATCACACATAAATGAAAAGATGATGACAGTTGGTGCTTTCATTCGAAATGCGATTATCCGTTTTGAACGCGGGAAGATAACTGGAACAAATCCATACCGAGTTGGTCTGAAAATGGATCACGGTTGGGTATATGCTGAAGGTATTACGCACTGGGAAGTAGACGATCAAGAGCGTTTATTATTAGCTGGACATGATAATTTAGGTCGTCTAGCAGTTGCACTTGAGTTAAGCTTAACACCATTTAAGTAAGAAGGAGGGAAACTTATGGAGAGACATGTACTTGTTGTATTTCCGCATCCAGATGATGAAGCATATGCTGCGGGAGGAACAATTCGCTTATTAACAGATCAAGGAGTACCTGTAACATATGCATGTGGTACTCTAGGACAAATGGGACGTAACATGGGTAAGAACGTATTCGCTAACCGTGAAACGATTCCACATATCCGTAAGAAAGAATTGAAAGATGCTTGTGAAGCGATGGGTATTAAAGATTTAAGAATGCTTGGCTTCCATGATAAAACGTTAGAATTTGAAGATGTTGATTTCGTTGCTGACAAAATTGAAGCAATCATTCAAGAAGTAAATCCATCTCGAATTATTACATTTTATCCAGAGCACGGTGTACATCCAGATCATAATGCATTTGGCCGCGCTGTCGTTCGCGCTGTATCACGTATGCCAAAAGAAGAGCGCCCAGTTATTCATGCTGTTGCGATTACGAAAAATCGTGAAGCAGTATTAGGAGAACCGGATGTTGTAAATAACATTAGTGAAGTATTTGATCATAAATTAACTGCATTAGGTGCGCACCGTTCACAAACAGAAGCAATGCTTGAAGACACGCATGCAAAAATAAAAAACAAGGATGCAGCAACATTAAAATGGCTGCAACTTGAACAGTTTTGGACTTATAAATGGGAGTAGGCTAGAAGGATACCTTCTAGTTGCTCTTACATAGAAAAAGCGCCGTCACTTGTGATGGCGCTTTTTCTTGTTGAAGACTATACATTTTTTAGGGTGCTTCAAAATTTTTAAATTAACGTGCAGTATAGCCTCCATCAACAAGAAGTGTTGTACCGTTAACAAAACTAGCATCATCACTTGCTAAAAATAAGACAGCTTTAGCGACTTCTTCTGGTGTTCCAAGTCTGCCTTGCGGATGAAGTGAAGTTAAATATTCTTTCTGTTGAGGATTAACACTGCCCAGTAAAGGGGTGTCAATATAACCAGGGCACACCGCATTAATACGTATTCCATATTTAGCGTAGGCAGTACATAAATTTTGAGTTAATAGTTTCACACCACCTTTTGCAGAGGAGTATGCTGTTGGGGTAGGTAATGAAACAAAACTATGAATCGAACCAGCGTTAACGATGACACCACCTGTACCTTGTTTAAGAAATTGTTCAATCGAATATTTATCAGAAAGGAATACCCCAGACAAATTAATATCAATAGTTCTTTTCCATTTTTCATAGGATAATTCGTTTGCCGGTGCATCATCAGCAACGCCGGCATTGGCATACATAATATCTAATTTACCGTATGTACTTACTGTCTCATGAATTAGCTGTTTAATATCTGCCTCTTTTGTTACATCAGTTTTAATAAATAACGTATTATATCCATGTGCATTCAATTCATCTGATAGTTCTTTTCCACGTTCAGAAAAGTCAGCAATAACTACTTTTGCACCTTCTTCGATAAAAAGACGAACAGTAGATTCGCCAATTCCACTTGCACCACCAGTTATGATTGCCACTTTGTCTTTTAATTTCATATAAACCTCTCCATTCATCAATGAATTTAAGTCGAATTTTTAAATCTTGTTACTAAACTATTAACCTTAAATAGTAAGTAGATAGAAGAAAAAGCTCGCGTTTACTTAATCGTGAGAGTGCTATTTTTTCTTTATCCCGCTATTTTCCAGGCAGTAAGACCCTCACCTCAAAATTCAGCGGAAGCAAAGACATTAGGTGAGGGCTAATAATCAGTGGGGGGGAACAAAACCCCCACCGATTAAAGTCTTACTTTATTGTACTTTTTGATACAGTGATGGGCGAAAATATTAATTTGGTCAATTTTATCATTAGATCGAATATTTGGTAAAGTATTCTCAAATAGAGTGAGTGCTGAAGCTAAACTACTGACCTACATAGGTATAACGAGGGGGATTTACATATAATTGCTCTTTTTTATTTTAATAATTAACAAATTTTCAAACTTGCTGATGATGTAGTGGACTTAAATAAGTCACTTGTTTTTAAATTGAATCAAAAATAAAAACAGTAAAAATAAAACGTTTAATAATAATTATTTATTGAAAAACGATAAATAAAATGATATTATCAAATTGAAAATTAGTAAGAGAGGTGCTTTTTATAAAATGTAAAACGAATGTTATGTATTAAAAAGAAGTTGATGTAAATTAGAAAAATTATATATTTTAATAGTGAAATAAGAAAAGGGAGTTAGAGCATGATTAATAAAACAGTAAAGAAAGTTATCTTGATTGCAGGTGGTTTGTATATTACATATTTAGTAGGTGTAGTTATTTTAGCGGAATCTATACCGTATCCTACATCTCAACAACTTAAAGAAGCCGAAAGAGTAGTTGAACGCTATGTAGGTGAAAATAATGGAGTAAAAATGATAAATACATCTAGCAGCTTCACGGCTGAGATGTTCAATCGTACAATTCATATTGAAGGAAATTCAAAAGAAAATCCGGAACAAGTATATCGAATGAATTTAGATCAAGTTTCTAATGAAAGTGAAAAAATAACCGAAAAATCGATAAATACAGTTTGTAAATCAAATGATGGAGGAAAGAATTTTACGTGTGCTGATACTGAATAGCTAAAAGTAGAATCCGTAGCAGCGGAGTAACCGTTGATAACCATTACTCTAGTTAAATAGGAAAAAGCCTCGCAGGGGGGCGAGGCTTTAAACAGGGTATTAAAAATTATCGATTCATTAAGAATAATTTCTTTTGAATAAACTAATTTTAGCATGATAACTCATATATATGTGTTACGAATTTATGAACAAAAAATCAATAATAAGAATATAGAAAAGATAATAATTTATTTAGAATTTGTATCATTACATAAAGTTTGAGTGGAGAAGAAATTATACTTTTGTATGGTGTAATAAAGATATAGTCCGCCTACAGAAATAGGCGGGCTATTTTTTATAAAGAAAAGACAACTTAAGGTAGAGATCTTGTTAAGAAATAGGATAAAAACAAGAATCTTTAAGAAGAGATAAGGTCGTTCAAAAGATAAAGGTATTGTATTTGAAACACGTTATTATTCGTGGATTAAGTTATATTTTGGATAAAAAATCTTTAAAAAGCATTATAATCCCTAGAAGAGATAAGACTTCAATTGAAAACCAAAATACACTTTTTTGAGGTTTTTTAAACTCCATTATTATGGAGAAAAATAAAAAGATAGCAATGAAAAAAATAATTAAGAGACGAAGTATATCAAACATCAATAGCACTCCTAATAGTTAATTTGTTTCACTATATAGTTATTTCCAATATTACAGAATTTAAGAAGTGACTTGTTAATATTAAAGCAAAAAGTTCTCAGAATCTATGAATTAAAAATAAAAAAATTTCGAACTACTGAGCACAGAGGGATTATATATTAATTAGTTTAGCAATTGAAAGAGTAATTTTCTAATCTTGTAAAAGTCCGATTGGTGAGGGCTGATTAAAGTTTCACTTTATTTGTTTTCTTTTTTATATAAAGCCTTAGAACTGGGATTTAGTAATGGTTTATAAGAAACATATATTTTGAATTATTTAATAGAATAATATATATTTATATTGATTTAGTGATTTTAGTTTGTTAAAAATGGGGAAATCGATATGAAGGTTAAATTTGCCGTAATAAAAGATGAGAGCTTTGATTGTAGTTTATTGGAAACAAAATTATTGAAAACTTTTAAAGAAGTAGATTGTGAAGCAGATATTGTAAAGGTTGAGGATGAAATTTTTGAAAACAATGATATACAAACGTATTTATCAGAAATAACCATTCATGTTACTGGAAAAAATATTGGATATAGATCCGTTTCAGCCAGTATATTTATTGTTCTAGAGAGTTTATCAATACAGCTATTTCGTATTCATATTAGTATACTTTAAGCAGTTCAAAAAGTGGCTTCTTCAGAAAATCATACTGATTATATGGAGTTGTAAATATGAAAACAATAGAAATTATCGTAGGTGCTCCCGAATGTTGGATTGCACCTTGTTTGTTGTTAAATAAACAAGGGATTCCTTTTTTAATTTATCTTAACGCTGATTTATATAGAAGATAGGAAACATGTGAATAATTCAATTAGATTGTACAAATAATTTGGTACGCGGATATACGCAATGTATTCACAGGTAAGAGGGTTGTCTCATAATATATATAGATTTTTCTATTAAGATGAACAGAGGGTGTGAATATATGGAAGATGTTTACGCTAAAATTGACAGTCTCAAGGCGGAGCAAAAAGAAATTATGAGAGATATTCGTGCTTTAGAAACGCGTACTACTATTAATGAGAAAGATATAGCAACAATCAATAAGCAATTAGAAAAAATAAGTACAAACACAACTTGGATTTTGCGAATTATTATTAGTGCGATAATAATGTCAGTTTTAGGATTGATATTAAAAGGGATGATTTAAAAGAAAGAGGGGAGCTCCCTCTTTCTTTTATGTAAATGAGAAGCTATAAATTTTCCGTTTCCTTTTCATCTGCATACTTATCCTCTAAGGAAATTAATAGAGGGATTGATATAGTTACAAGAATGATTAAAGTAGTTATAAAAGATTTAGAAAGAGAAAAAGAACCTTCAATTAAGGGTGATAAAAACTTGAATGAAAGTATGCTTGTTATTAAGGAAATTACTAAAAAGCTCAAAAGAGATATATTTTTATTCTTTATAGATGTCTCTATAAAGTCTTTAACACAGGTTATTACGACAAATATAGTTAATATGATAAGAGAAACAAAATAATGTGTTAAATTCGTCATACTAATAGTAGGATCGTCTATTATGTAAGCAAGTAACTTAGATACTAATATTCCTCCAAACAATAAAATAATAAAAGCAAGTAATCCTTCCGATATATAAGTGCTGAAATTGCCTTTCTTGTTAAAGAGTTTATAGTTTAGAGTAGATTGGGTTATTTGAATTAGGAATAGGGTAATAATCCATACATAATATACAAATGGTAATTCTCCTGAGAATAGAGAAAGTAGAAAGTTTACTACTGTCCTTAAAATTTCAATCATTACGAAAGGCCTCCAGTTTGTAAGCTTGTGACATTAAAATATGCTAGTCTATCGTTTAATAATTAAACTTACGAATTCAAACTATTTCTAATTATTCCACAAAAAGGTGAATGCATCAAGTTATCTTTTTAACAATTCTCCAAGGCCGAGCACTAGTAAAAGAAACGCAGAATGTAATATAATTGAAAAAGTATATTTAAAAATCGATGTTAATATTACCCTCCTATAAGTATTAACATACGTAATTGAGGTGTTTTCTTTGTTGTTTTATGAACGGATTTCTATCATGGCCCCTCCTGTTCCGTAGCTAAGGAAAGTCTTTTTATTTCTGAGATTTTCAAAGTTATAGGAGGGTATGAAAAATGAAAAAAGTCTCAGTACCATCACTTTTGTTAATGATTGTTCTTGTCGCATTTCCGCAAATTAGTGAAACGATTTACACACCGTCTTTACCAGACATTTCAAAGGCGTTACATGTAAGTAATAATGAGGTGCAGTTAACACTTAGTGTGTATTTTGCTGGTTTTGCGTTAGGTGTATTTTTTATTGGGTGGTTATCAGATATAATTGGTCGTCGCCGGGCGATGTTACTTGGAATTGTCGTATATGGCGCTGGGAGTTTCTTATGCTATATTGCAAGTTCCATTGAAGTTTTATTGATAAGTCGTTTTATTCAAGCGTTTGGAGCAAGTGCAGGATCCGTGGTTACACAAACGATTCTTCGGGAAAGTGTAGAAGGGCATAAGCGGCATGTTATGTTTGCTCAAATCTCGGCAGTCATTGCTTTTACACCAGCGATAGGACCGTTAATTGGTGGCTTTCTTGATCAAATGTTTGGATTTAAAATAGTATTTTTAAGTTTAGTAGTTATGAGTATCGGTATTTTTCTGTATACGTTTGTTTCTCTCCCTGAAACAAAAACGGTCTCAGTAACGAATAAAATAAATGTATTTTCAGTCTCGAAGAGGTTAATTACAAATCCGAAAGTGGTAACATATGGGCTGTTAATTGGAGGAGCAAATGGTGTTTTATTTAGCTATTATGCAGAAGCGCCGTTTATCTTTATTGAATATTTTCAATTATCGCCTAGTATGTATGGATTTCTAGGAATTGTTGTTGCATCTGCTTCTATTGTTGGAGCGAAAATTTCAAAACGTTTACTTGCTACTTATAAACCAGAGAAAATTATATATATCGGTTGTCTCGTAATGACAGGGGGAGCTATCCTTTTATCTGTTATTACGTTTATTGGATTAAATCCGAATGTAATATATATGGTTGTATTTTTAATAGCAATGTTTATATTGTTATTAGGGATTGGAGTAGCGTTACCTAACTGTTTAAGTTTAGCGTTAGTAGATTTTCAAGATGTCATTGGTACAGCAGGTGCATTGTTTAGTTTAGGGTACTATGTAATTGTAACGATGACAATTTTGGGAATGAGTCAGCTGCATACAGGCTCGTTACTAGTGATGCCACTTTATTTTCTGGTTATTGTAGTTATAATGGTAGTGTTTACTAGGGTATTTATCTTTGGTAAGCAAACTTCGAAATCGATTTAAATATGAAATTGTAAAAGAGTCTCATTTTTTAATGAGACTCTTTTATATTTTGGCTGGGGTAAAGAAGTTAGTAGTTTATTAATATATTAAATTTCTCATTGGTATATAAATCGAATGTGTGGGGAATTACGTTATTAACTATAAAGGTTGAAGTATTTGAGATATGAAACCGAGGAAGAAATACTCTCCTCGGTTATTTATATTGTAATAATATACATGCCGGAATCATATTGAATAGATGTATTTTATTGTTAATTTAGTTAAAAATTAATCAGACTTATGTATAATAATTTATTGAAAAAATAATTGAATTTTTCAGATTAATGAATTAATATAAGGTAAGTAATTTTAAGATTTATAGAATATTGGAAGATGAAAGGTTTTGAGAATTTTATTAGGAGCGCAAAACGATTTTAGGATAGCTTTAAAGCTAGTGTAAAATGACGTTTGCTTCATCATTTTCAGGGCCGAAAGGAATTAGGGGAAAGCATCTTGTGTTAAAATGCGGCTATGAATCATCTAAGAGGGGGAAGTGAAGTGGCAAACAAAGAATTGAAAAGAGGTTTAGAAGCACGTCATATTCAAATGATTGCTTTAGGCGGAACGATTGGTGTTGGTTTGTTTATGGGGTCAGCCAGCACAATTAAATGGACAGGTCCGTCAGTAATGCTTGCTTATGCAATTGCAGGTATTTTCATCTTCTTCATCATGCGTGCCATGGGAGAAATGTTGTATATGGAGCCAAGTACAGGCTCATTTGCGACATTCGGTCATAAGTATATTCATCCACTAGCTGGTTATATGACAGCGTGGAGTAACTGGTTCCAGTGGGTTATCGTTGGGATGTCAGAAATTATCGCGGTTGGAGCGTATATGCAATATTGGTTCCCAGATTTACCAGCTTGGATACCAGGTATAATTGCAATGGTTATTCTTGGTGCAGCTAATTTAATTTCTGTTAAGTCATTTGGTGAATTTGAATTTTGGTTTGCGATGATTAAAATCGTTACGATTCTATTAATGATTATTGCAGGATTTGGCCTTATTTTCTTTGGAATTGGTAACGGTGGAGAAGCGATTGGCATATCTAATCTTTGGTCAAATGGCGGTTTCTTTACAGGTGGTTTCTCAGGATTCTTCTTTGCTTTATCACTTGTAGTTGGTGCATACCAAGGTGTGGAATTAATCGGTATTACTGCTGGTGAAGCGAAGGATCCAAAGAAGACACTTACAAGAGCGATTCAAAGTACAATTTGGCGTATCTTAATTTTCTATATTGGTGCTATTTTCGTTATTGTAACTGTGTATCCGTGGGATCAATTAAGTACAATTGGTAGTCCGTTCGTAGCAACTTTTGCGAAAGTTGGTATTACGGCAGCTGCTGGACTTATTAACTTCGTTGTAATTACAGCAGCAATGTCTGGTTGTAATAGTGGTATTTATAGTGCTGGTCGTATGCTTTATACGTTAGGTGTAAATGGACAGGCACCGAAATATTTCACGAAACTTTCTGGAAATGGTGTACCTTTATTTGGTACAGTTGGCGTAATTATCGGTCTGGCGGTTGGTGTTGTTTTAAGTTACATCGCACCGAAAAACTTATTCGTATATGTATATAGTGCGAGTGTACTTCCTGGAATGGTACCATGGTTTGTCATTTTAATTAGTCAAATTAATTTTAGAAAAGAAAAGGGAGCAGAGATGAAAGATCATCCGTTCAAAATGCCATTTGCTCCTGTAACAAACTATTTAACGATTGCCTTTTTAATTATGGTATTAATCGGAATGTGGTTTAACGATGATACTCGTATTTCATTAGTTGTAGGTATTATTTTCTTAGCTATCGTTACAATTAGTTTCTATGCTTTCGGAATAGGAAAGCGAGCTCCGTTAGACGTTCAAAATAATAAAGAGATTTCAAGTAAATAAAGAAAAGGCTGTTCATCTGGAACAGCCTTTTCTTATTGTTGTTATTTGTCGATAAATCGATATAATTTGATTTATGATAGATATATTTGAAAAATCGTTGATATATTGTACGTTATGATAGATATATTTGAAAAATCGTTGATATATTGTACGTTATGATAGATATATTTGAAAAATCGTTGATATATTGTACGTTATGATAGATATATTCGAAAAATCGTTAATATAATTTTACATACTATCTGTCACTATCATGATTAAAATTTCTCTAATACGATTTTCCCAATGGTGTGCCCGGTTTCAAGTAGTGCATGTACTTTCATTAAGTTTTCAGCGTTAATCGGTGTTAATGTTTCATTTTTATGTAAGCTGTACTGATAGTCTAGAAGGAGTTTATTTCTAAAAAGAAGAATTTTTTACTGTATTACTTTATCCCAAACTAAATGTAAAGGTGGATACATAATGACAGTAAAGAAACTTTATTTCATCCCAGCAGGTCGTTGTATGTTGGATCATTCGTCTGTTAACAGTACGTTAACACCGGGAAAATTATTAAACTTGCCGGTATGGTGTTATCTTTTGGAGACAGAAGAAGGTCCTATTTTAGTAGATACAGGTATGCCAGAAAGTGCAGTTAATAATGAAGGGCTTTTTAACGGTACATTTGTTGAAGGACAGATTTTACCGAAAATGACTGAAGAAGATAGAATCGTGAATATATTAAAGCGTGTAGGGTATGAGCCGGACGACCTTTTATATATTATTAGTTCTCACTTACATTTTGATCATGCAGGAGGAAACGGTGCTTTTACAAATACACCGATTATTGTGCAACGAACGGAATATGAGGCAGCACTTCATAGAGAAGAATATATGAAAGAATGTATATTACCGCATTTGAACTATAAAATTATTGAAGGGGATTATGAAGTGGTACCAGGTGTTCAATTATTGTATACGCCAGGCCATTCTCCAGGCCATCAGTCGCTATTCATTGAGACGGAGCAATCCGGTTCAGTTTTATTAACGATTGATGCATCGTACACGAAAGAGAATTTTGAAGATGAAGTGCCGTTCGCAGGATTTGATCCAGAATTAGCTTTATCTTCAATTAAACGTTTAAAAGGAGTTGTGGCGAAAGAGAAACCAATTGTTTTCTTTGGTCATGATATAGAGCAGGAAAAGGGTTGTAGAGTGTTCCCTGAGTATATATAGTGCAAAAAGTCATGAGTTCGCGTGCTCATGACTTTTTCGTTTAAATAATTTTTTTAAATAAATTATAAACTTTTTTTGAACTATCTTCGTTTAACTGATAGTACGTAAGGTTTACATCATCAGGAGTATCTTGCTGAGCAATCATCACTTCGCTGCTGTGATGATCAACTATCCATATGAAATATTTTTTATAAGTTCCATCCTCGAAAGTAATCCACATATCACAATCTATTAAATCTGATCCTTCTTCATCCAATGTTAATTTGCCTTTTTTTGCGGTATTCATACTGTTAATAAATGTTTTTAATTCATCTGTTTTTGTGAGAAAGATATCCTGTTTTGTTTTAATTGATTCGACATGTATATCTTTTATTTCCTGTTTACCTAAAAAAACAGGAGGCTCATTTGGATCTCGCGAGCTTGAAATAATAGTAGCTTTCTTTTTCGGTTTATTTGCAGTATAGAGATCTTGAATAGATTTTCCCGAGTTTATAAACCATACAATTCCACAAATAATCAATACACTACCTAGCAATAAAATAATTTTTTTAATAGGATTTTCTCCTCTCTATTACTTCGTGTGAAGAGCTTTTCTATTAATATATGATAGGTAAGCGTAAAGTATTATAGTTGAACTTGGTTATGCTTCACAGTTTTTATCGGGCGATCTATGAGTAAATTGTAAGTGAGCCCAATTAATACGAAAATGCCACCGATAACTTTACCAATTGAGAGTTCATTTGTCAGGAAGAAATCAATAATAGTCCCCGCAAATAATTGTCCGATAAAGATGAGTAATGTTAAATAAAAGGCTGATATTTTAGGAGTAATATAGTTGGATAATGAAATAACGATAACGCCTACTAATCCGCCTAAGTATACGGCGATAGGAATAGATTGCAACTTATGAATAGGGATATACAATGAATCTGAACTGAAAATTAAAAATAACATAGAGAAAAATAATCCAGTAATATAATTGAAAAACGTGCCTTCCCAGTTTCCAATTTCCTTTGCTAAATTCGCGTTAATAATTCTAGCAACGACGATAGAAACACCAGCTAAAATAGCGATCGTAATATATAACATATTTTTGCCCCCATTAATATATTGTCATGATAATAATCCCAGAAGAGATGAATACTAATCCAACTAGTTTTTTCTTTTCAAACTTTGCAACTTTCATTCCTAATAAGCCGAAATGATCGATAATGATGGAAGCAATGGATTGGCCGAGTAAACTTAATGCGATCGTAATAGAGGCACCAAGGACGGAGAAACTTATATTATTAAAAAGAACAGTGAATACTCCAATCGCTCCAGCGCTATATAAAAAAAGCGGAATACCTTTATCGAAATGAATTTTATGTTTGTTTAAGATTAAAACGAAAATAACTGCAATTAAACCGACAAGGTGAATGACCACGCTTGCTGTGTACTTGCCAATTAACTCAGATAAAATCCCATTCAGTGGAAGCATAACGGCGATGAGCACACCAATAAAGACAGAAAGAAAGTTATACAATGTAATATCCCCTTTGTATTTCATATTTGTAATGACTGTATCATGCTGAAATTGTGTATTGTTATGACATATGTCATAGTGGAAGAAGAAAATTTTGATTACAATGAGGATGAGTTGTAAAGGTGGGGAACTATGAAGAAAGTATGTAATTCTATTAAATTAGCAGAGTATATGAAGAAAAATAATATTGATTCATTTTTTAGTCATGATATGAAGCCATATATGGAACTTATATTTTTTAAAAAGAATGAGTTTATTTGTAGAGAAAATGAAGAGATAGATTATTTATATTTCTTTGTTGAAGGAAAAGCGAAAGCGTTTAACACATTAAGTAACGGGAAATCCGTATTACTGTGTTTTTATGATAGTTTGCAGTTACTTGGAGATGTGGAGTTAATTCATTCCCAAAGGATTACTTCAAATGTACAAGTAATGGCAGATTCATACTGTGTTGGTTTACCATTAGGAAAAGTGAGAAATCAGCTATTTCATGATGCGAAATTTTTAAGATGTATTTGTGGATCGTTAGCACATAAGTTAAATCGACTTTCAAAAAATAGTACAATTAATTTATTGTATCCGCTTGAAAATAGACTTGCGAGTTACATGTTAGCAGCAGGGGAACGAGCAGTTCAGCATGAAAATAGAATTGTGTTTAGTGGGAATTTAACGGAAATAGCGGAATTGTTAGGAACGAGCTATCGGCATTTGTTGCGAACATTAAATATTTTTTGTGATAAAGAGATAATAAAGAAGAACGATGGATGCTATGAAGTAGTAAACGTGGATGTTTTGAGAGAATTGGCAGCAGATGTTTATAAATAGGAGGAGAGTATAAATGATAACACCTATATTTAGAATTTTTGATATTGAAAAAGCAAAACTATTTTACTTAGGTTTTTTAGGATTTAAACTGGATTGGGAACATCGGTATGAGGAAAATATGCCATTATATTTGCAAATTTCGTTACAGGATGCTGTGATACATTTATCAGAACATCATGGTGATGCCTCACCAGGTGGTGCGATTCGGATCAAAATAGATGATGTAAAGGATTATCATTCTGTATTATTAAGTAAAGAATATGCTTATTCGAAGCCGAATATAGAAAAAACACCTTGGGGTACAATTGAATTAACTGTAATTGATCCGTTTTCAAATAGAATTACACTGTACGAGGAAAAATTGTAGAAATGGAATGAAGAGTAGTTCATAGAGCAGTGAACTGCTCTTTTTTATTTTGAGTAGATATTGAATTATATAAAAATAAAATGTTATGATTATGGAAACGTATGAATATATGAACAAGTATTCATACGTTTAAGAAGAGGAGGGATTAGAATGAAAGATCTAATTATTATTGGGGCGGGTCAAGCTGGATTAACAATGGGATATTACTTGAAGCAAGAAGGGTATAATTTTTTATTACTTGAGGCAGGAAAACGAGTTGGTGATTCATGGAGAAATCGATATGATTCTTTGCAGCTTTTTACCCCAAGGTCTTACAGTAGCTTGCCGGGTATGGCGTTAATAGGTGAAAAAAATGAATTTCCATATAAAGATGAAATTGCAACTTATTTAGAAAAATATGCAAGACATTTTCAATTACCGGTTCAATTGCAAACTGAAGTTTTTAAAATAAAAAAAGAAAGAGATATATTTGAATTATATACTCCTACAGAAATTTTACAAACGAAAAAAGTTATTATCGCAACAGGTGGTTTTCAGCAACCGTTTATTCCCTCAGTTTCAGCAAATCTATCATCACATGTTTTTCAAATACATTCATCACAATATAAATCACCATCACAAATTCCTAAGGGAAAAGTACTAGTAGTAGGTGGTGGGAATTCAGGGATGCAAATAGCAGTAGAACTTGCAAAAACTCATGAAGTTATGATGTCTATCAGTCATCCTTTAACGTTTTTACCGTTACATTTTTTTAGAAAAAGTATTTTTAATTGGTTAGAAAAATTGGGTGTATTGTATGCTGAAGTTAGTACCAAGAGGGGGAAATGGTTTCAGAAGAGAAAAGATCCTATTTTTGGATTTGAAGGTAAGGAACTCATTCGTAATGGAGCAATACAACTACAGGAAAAAGTAGTAAGTGCATCAGAAAATAACATTATGTTTCAGAACGGTGAAACATATAGTGCAGAAAGTATTATATGGTCAACAGGCTTTATTCAGAATTATAACTGGATTGAAATTGAAAAGGCAGTGAATGAGAATGGACTTCCCAATCATGTAAAGGGGATAAGTCCAGTAGGAGGATTGTATTATATCGGTTTACCGTGGCAGTCTCAAAGAGGTTCCGCACTTATTTGTGGTGTAGGAAAGGATGCAGCGTATGTACTTTCTGAAATCAAAAAAATAGATCAGTAGCGATAACTACTGATCATCCATATGTACATGAATTAGGAGAGGTCAAACATTTATTAACTTTATTATAATAGATTTTCATAGAATTAAAAACTGAAAATTCAAATTTCATGTTGAGAAAGTTTTTTGTATCGAAATATATGAAAAAATAGGGATTTTTATTAAAACAGAAAAAGATATTTCTATTTTAGTAAATTATGATATAGTCTAAATAATCGTGTTTTTCCATAAATGTAATTATTTTCATTTTAGTTTTGTTTATATGAGGGAAGGAGAAGTAATTATGAAGTTTGATGATCAACGCTTACTAGGAGTACGATTAGGTTCTGTGCTTGTGACAGAGGAAAATCAATATTTAGTAATTAAGAAAAAAGATCATTATGCACTATTAAATATACATAATTTAGAATGCACACATGTTGAAGTGCAGTTAGAACATTTGGAAGAAATGTTGCGGGAAGATTTCCAAGAAAGTATAACGGAGATTATCGCACCAGAACATATAAAAATTGTTGCGAAAAATGTTATATAAATAAAGAAGCTGGAAGGAACAGCTTCTTTATTTTCATTATAAGGATAACGTTTTTACAACCTCACCAATGATCCCTTCCATTTGATGAACACCTAAATCGGAATTAGTCATAATAACAGCACCATTCCCGCAGTATGGATAACAAACCATCATACATTGAAATCCAACGCCCCATCCAAGTGAATATATTTGTAAGTCTTCATTTGAATCATCTAGAAAAACACCTAATCCAGTCCATTTTGAGCAACCTTGAGAAGAAATCATGTCTATTACTAATTTTTGAGAAAGTTTTAGTTTGCCCTTTCCTTGTAAGGAATGAATGATTTCAATAACTAAAGCTGATAAGTCAGTTGGTGTTGTCCAAATACCTGAAGCAGCTGCAAATGGATAAAATGGATACTTCTCATTTGTTACAGTTCTATCTTTATTATGTCCGCAAGCAAAAACGTCGGTTTTATCTATGTCTTGTGGAGAGAAAAGTGTACTGTTTTTCATTTGTAGTGGCTGGAAGATGTGTTCTTCTAATAACTGACTAAATAATCTTCCTGTAATATCTTCAAGTAGTAGTTCGGTTATACAAAAGCTTGCGTCTGAGTAGTGAAATTCACTTTCTGGTTTATAAGTTACCTTTATAGGTACGGGACAATATAGTGTTTTACCAGAAAGGAGCTCAGACATATTAGGTAATCCTTTTGCAGGTGTATAATGTTCAAAACTATTAGGTGGATCAATGAGTCCAGATTGATGGCTTAATAAGTTTCTCAAAGTGATGCTTTTTTGTGAAGTAAATAGATTAGTAGGAATGTTCCAAGATGTGAGTTTATCATTTACGTCTTCATCTAAATGCACGATACCATGCTCTGATAATGTTAGTACGAGCATTATAGTGATGAATTTGCTGATAGAACAAGAATTAAAGAGAGAATTTGTAGTAACAGCTCTAGTTGTTCCAGCTTCAAGTGTTCCAAAGGCAGTCGCTTCATCTAGTTTGCCATTACGTATAACAGCGAGGCTTAAACTTGCAACGGAATATTGATTCATTTTCTCGTATATATTGCTACTTTTTAAGTTCATGGTGACTCCTTTCTTTAAAGACAGAATATTATTTTTATTATACAGTAGTAAAAAAAAGAAAACACTTCTTCATTCACCAATGAAGTGTTTTCTTTTTTTGTTAGTTTGAAGTGAACTTTTGAAAAAATTTGTCTCGGTACATGTACATAACCCATGAGATTGTTATTAAAGAAATAATGATTTGTTTGTTTTTAATTGGTGCATTGAAAACAAGCCAACCAACTATATCAAATAATAAATGTAGCAAGATTGAAAGAACTACAAATTGAAGTAACGTATTTAAAAATCTTTTCATAAAGTGTCCCCCTAAAATAATAGGTTTTATTAACAGTTTGATATAGTGGCATTATACAGTAAATGTTTCATGTGGTAAAATTTACATAAGTTAGTGAAATAAAACAAATGAAAGTTAGTAAAGGGGAACATTTATGGAATTCTGGATGGTTATACTGATATTAGCCTTTGGTTTCATTTATATCGCTGAAAAATTAGCTACAATTGAAAAGAAAAATGATGCGCGTTTAAAGAGAATTGAAGATAGATTACAATTAATTACGAAAGAAATGGGAATTGTAGAAAGAGAACCTGAAATTAATAAAGAACTACGCCAGCTTGTAGAAGAAGGAAAAAAAGTTACAGCAGTTAAGAGAGTAAGAGAAGCTTTTGGTTTTTCCTTACTAGAAGCGAAGCAATATGTTGATAAATTATAAAAAAGATCATCCATTTGGGTGATCTTTTTCACTGCACCATGCGTGTATTTACATAAGCCGCGATTATAAAGTGTCCAATTATATGGAACAAACATTTGAGATAAATTGTCTAATATAGGTAATAACTATTTAGCTTGAAAGAAAGGGTTGATGACATGAAAAAGAATACGTTGTTAAAAGTAGGATTATGTGTAGGTTTACTAGGAACAATTCAATTTGTTAGCACAATTTCTTCTGTACAAGCATCACAAAAGGTAGAGAAAACAGTAATAAAAAATGAGACGGGAGCCATTTCAATATCTCAGTTAAACAAGAATGTATGGGTTCATACGGAGTTAGGTTATTTTAATGGAGAAGCAGTTCCTTCGAACGGTCTAGTTCTTAATACTGCTAAAGGACTAGTGCTTGTTGATTCTTCTTGGGATGACAAATTAACGAAGGAACTAATAGAAATGGTAGAAAAGAAATTTCAGAAGCGCGTAACGGATGTCATTATTACACATGCGCACGCCGATCGAATTGGCGGAATAAAAACGTTGAAAGAAAGAGGAATTAAAGCGCATAGTACAGCATTAACCGCAGAACTAGCAAAGAAAAGTGGATATGAAGAGCCACTTGGAGATTTACAAACAGTTACGAATTTGAAGTTTGGCAATACAAAAGTAGAAACGTTCTATCCAGGGAAAGGACATACAGAAGATAATATTGTTGTTTGGTTGCCACAATATCAAATTTTAGCTGGAGGCTGTTTAGTAAAATCTGCGGAAGCTAAAGATTTAGGAAATGTTGCGGATGCGTATGTAAATGAATGGTCTACATCGATTGAGAATGTGCTGAAGCGATATGGAAATATAAATTCGGTAGTACCTGGTCATGGAGAAGTAGGAGGCAAGGGATTACTTTTACATACATTGGATTTATTAAAATAAGAAATTGTAGAAATACAAAAGAGAGGAGAAATAATTTTCTCCTCTCTTTCTTCTAACTATATTTAAATGCTGAATCTGTCGATTACGTCAGCATATATTACTGAGATTTTAATTCCAAGTATACAAATACTAGTACTGTCATAATTGCAATAACAACGTAAGTAGCATCAAGCATTATAAGTGTTTTTAAAGTTTCAGTCATCGTAATTCACCCCTGTTATAAAAATATAACATGATCTTTTTATTGATTGGATAAGAGATCATAAAGATAAAATGTATATGAAATTTCTTAAGTAGCTTCTATATAAATATATCATATAAATAATGTAAGTAATGTTAAGATAATGTAAATGTATTGTAAATAAAGAGGTTTACAATGAAGGCTTTAATAAAAAAATGATAGTTCCTTAAAATAAAAAATACGCTATTTTCATATGAGATGAATTGCAATTATTTGTATAAGGGATTCAAAAAAATTTTTTCGTTGTATATATTTCTCCAAATTAATTATTTAGCTATTTAAAAGTATCGAAAGATGTGTGCACACTAATGTATATTTTTTGGATGTCAATAAAAGTATTATGTCAACAATATGAACTGTCACAAATCTTTATATATTATTGTGATTGATATCACATCACTTTTTTTCAATGGGTATTATGCTTAAGGTGTAATGAATGATTGGGAGAGGGTGGGATGATATGTTTTGTTATCAATGTGAACAAACGCCAACAGGCGGATGTAAAGTAATGGGTGTTTGTGGCAAGAATGAAACGATTGCGAGTTTACAAGATACGATTGTGTTTGGGCTAAAAGGAATTGCAGCTTATCGCACACATGCTGCTCAGCTAGGGTATACGGATGCATTTGTAGATGCTACAACACAAGAAGCTTTATATATGACATTAACAAATTCTAACTTTAACGAACAAGAGCATATTGATATGGCTATGAAAGTTGGGAAATCAGCTTTACGGGTGATGGAGTTATTGGATGAGGCACATACGAATCATTTTGGTGTGCCAGAGCCTGTACAAATTACACAAAATCGTGTAGAAGGTAAAGCAATTGTAGTTACGGGCCATAATTTATTTGCATTAGAAGAACTATTAAAGCAAACAGAAGGAAAAGACATTAATATTTATACGCATTCTGAAATGCTACCAGCACACGGATACCCGCAGCTGAAAAAATATAAACATTTAAAAGGAAACATCGGTAAGGCATGGTATGATCAAAGACGCCTTTTTGAAAAATTTACTGGTGCCATATTAGCTACAACGAACTGTGTTATGCCAATTAAAGGCTCGTACTCTGATCGATTCTTTTCATATGAAATTGCAGGTTTAGAAGGTGTACAAAAAATTGAAAATGATGATTTTACACCATTGATTCAAAAAGCGCTAGAACTTCCAGAAGTACATATGGAGTCGGATGAACAGTTAGTGACAGGGTTTCATCATAATACAGTATTATCATTAGCTCCAGAAATTATTGATGCAGTAAAAGAGGGGAAGATAAAGCGTTTTTTTGTTATCGCCGGTTGTGATGCACCGGGAAAAGGCGGAGAATATTATCGTGAATTAGCAACGTCACTTCCGCCAGAAACGGTTATTTTAACAACTTCTTGCGGGAAATTCCGCTTTAATGATGTGGATTACGGTGTTGTACCTGGTACGGAAATTCCGCGTTACATTGATTTAGGACAGTGCAATAATTCAATTTCTACAGTGAAAATAGCGGCTGCTTTAGCTGATGCTTTTCAATGTGAAGTGAATGAATTGCCAGTAAGTATTGTACTATCATGGTTTGAACAAAAAGCGGTTGCCATTTTACTCGGGCTATTTAGTCTTGGGATTCAAGATATTCGCATTGGTCCAAAGGCTCCTGAATTTATTTCACCTGGCGTGCTTGATGTATTACAAGAAACATTTGGTTTAAAACTAGTTACAAATGCAGCAGAAGACATGGCTATGATGTTATCGTAACGGAAAAGATGTTTTCACTTAATTGTGGTTTTATAAATCATTTGTATGTGTGTGAGTAAACGCACATACAAATGATTATTAATAAAGAAAATCGCTATATCTATAAATTTTATAGAGCTTTTAAAGTGTAACACCACATGCCCATCACCTTAAGATTTTAAGTATCCCCAAAACGAAATTTCTACATGAATATCTATAATTTTACCTCTTTTTCATTTGATTTGAAAATAAGCTTTCTATTTTTAAAAACCAACGATACCACCTCAAATTATAGGAATAAAATCCATTCATTTATTAGGAAAATGGATTGAAAATAATAAGGTAGACTAAAAAGTAAAATATTATTTATGATAATCATTCTTTTATAAAATTTAAATTTGAAATAGCCCTACTCATTTTGATTGCGCATTTTCAAAATGGAGGGGCTTTTTTTACTGTAAAATCAATAACTGCATCTTATTTTTGTTGAAAAAATTCTCATTCTTATTTTGAAAGTGATATGGGTACATTTACATGCACATCAATCTTTTATTATGAAGTGGCCCTTGAATATATTGTTTTTTATTGACAGACATAAAAATGATTTATTTGCTGTATTGATAATTTGTAGACGTTATAATAAAATGTTTATGTATATGTAAACTTAATTTATTTTTGTTTGGTTTTATTGTGAGGTTAGGCAGTGTTGATAACAATAAAATAATGAATATATCACCTGTAAAAAGAATGAAACCAATACGGAGAAGATGATTTTGTTAAAAATTCGAAAAATAAGCGTTATTAGCTCTTGAAGAAAAATGACTAGAAAAATTACAAGCATATGGAAAATAGGGTTATACAAAAAGTCCTAAAGGGGGACGGAATTATGGAGAAAAGAAAGTATTCAGTAACACCACAAGATCGAATGAATTATGTATTAGGTCTTTATTCTGCAGATCAACAAATTAATGCAGTTCTTTATTTTCCTGTAGGTATATCTAAGGAAATACTTGAAGAATCAGTAAGGATAACGTTGCAATTGCAACCAGTTTTGAACAGCCGGTTTGTAGAAAATGATATTCCTTACTGGGAGGAACATTCATCTGACACTAACTCATCTATTTGCTTTTTTGCAGAAGGAAATAATCAAGAACTTGAAATAATGGCAATAGATTTTATTAAGGAACCTGGTGATCGTATTCAGGGGCCTATGGTTCAAACGAAATTATTACGGGGCACTACAATAGATATGTTAGTTGTGAAATTGTCTCATCTATGTTCAGATGGTGCAGGAGTCAAGGAATATATAAAATTGCTTGGAACAATATATACTCACCTTTCATTGGGACGGTCTAAGAAGCAAATTATAAAGGAATTTGATGAGGGAAATGAGAGTTGTCGAGATCAATCACATGTATTCAAATACGCTGGAATATCGGACATAAAAAGTGCGTATCGTCCTAACCAAGAACAACAGGCATCGTTATGGTCTTTTCCATCTCAACCTAACAAAAATAAATTTCCCCAAATGTCCGTACGGCGATTGAGCCATAAGCAAACTCTACGTTTAACCCAATGGACAAAAGCACAACAGGTTACCTTGAATGATGTAATCATGACTGCTTACTTCCGAGTTTTATCACATTTCACTGTGTATGCAGAACCTCGCACTGCAGAAAAAATGATTGGTTTGACAATTGATTTACGTCGATATCTGCCTAATAATACAACTGGTGCTATTTGCAACTTATCTGGTATGGAAATGCCAGTGATTAAAATGGAAGACGATGAAACATTTAAGCAGACTCTTGTTCGAGTTAAACAATCAATGGATAAAATAAAGTCTCAAAATCCAGGTCTTTCTTCAGCAGCAGGAATGGAGTTACTGGCAGAAATGAAGCTATCTACAGTGAAGGAAATGTATAATCAGCAATATGAACAGGCTGTACAGATGGGGATGGCGTTGCCATTACTGACAAATTTGGGAGTGATTGCTGAGGAACCTATTCAGTTTGGTCAAATTCAAGCTGAGGACGGGTATATGGCATCACCTATTATGTATGCACCATTCTTTTCAATGGGAGCAAGCTCTTATAATGGAAGGCTTACATTTACGATCGGTTATCATGCGCCGGATACATCAAAAGAAAAGGTAGAAAAATTTTTAGATAGTGTTGCTAATCAACTATCAGAAATAAAATAAAAGAGAATATAGAGAACAGATTTCTAACAGAATTGTATTTTAGGGGCTCGTATCATGTACGGATAATCTCTGGAAATTTTCTCTGACCGCACTTGCCTTTATGCTTTATATGCAATGGGAATGGTAGTGAGAAACAATTTGTATCGTGAAAAAACAAGATATATCGGTATAAAAACAATAAAACAGAGCTGATTTAAATTACACTTTGAATCAGTTCTGTTTTGCTAGTGTGATGGTCCTTACAACAAAAAAGTAGGCTGTATCCGATTAGGGTAAAGCGGATTTTTAATTTTTTTGAAAATAAAGTTGACATCCATAACTACTTAGTCATACAATGTAGATGTAATAAGTGATACTGAATAGTTCGGATTCACAAAAACTGTTCAGTAAAAAATTCGCCTTAGTACTCTGTGATACTGAATATAAGTCAGACAGAATAGGGGGTAAAGGAGGATCAGGACATGGAAAATTTAACTGAAATGCTGAAAGGTTCACTGGAAGGGTGTGTACTGGAAATCATTAGTCGCCGTGAAACGTATGGCTATGAGATTACCCGCCACCTGAATGATCTTGGGTTTACCGAAGTTGTGGAAGGTACGGTGTATACCATCCTCGTACGATTAGAGAAGAAAAAGCTTGTGAATATTGAAAAGAAACCATCAGATATGGGACCGCCTCGTAAGTTTTATTCATTAAATGAAGAAGGCCGCCAGGAGCTTGAATTGTTTTGGGAAAAATGGGATTTTGTATCGTCAAAAATTAACGTCTTGAAGTCAAAATAGGTTCATAAGATAAAATGTTCCGGCCGATACTTTGGGAATTTCTTGTTCGGTTTTATAAAAAAGGAGGAAAATAAGATGTTAGAAATGTTCAAAAAGTTAATTGGTGATAAAAAAGAGTACAAAATGATGATGGCACGAGTTGAGGCTCTGCCAGAGGACTACCAATTTGTATTTAAGAAAATTCAAAACTACATGTGGAATTTTTCAGCGGGTAACGGGATGGATATGTTACACATACAGTATGAATTAATCGATTTGTTCGAAGCGGGTGCAGCGGAAGGAAGACAAGTGCTTGACATTACTGGGGATGACGTGGCTTCCTTTGCTGACGAACTAGTGGCAAATGCTAAAACTTACGTCTCCAAGTATCGTGAAGATTTGAATGAAAGTATTATGAAGAAATTGAGAAAAAAATAAATGGAATAAGTAGTACAGACTGATTAGCTGGTTACACATATGAATTGCCATCATAGCTATTCAGTTATATTTTTAACTCGGTACTAAGTAATACAGAATATCAGTGATACTAAATAGATAGAGGTAAATAAATAGTCTTCGCAAAACATTTTTATAGGGAGGAAAAAAGTATGAGTCATGCAGCGATTTCTGTAAAAGGCTTGAAAAAATCCTTTAAAGATAAGGAAGTTTTAAAAGGGGTAGATTTTGAGGTGCAGCGTGGAGAAATTTTCGCGCTGCTAGGCTCAAATGGAGCGGGAAAGACGACAACGGTCAACATCCTTTCGACACTCATGAAGCAAGATAGCGGTGAAGTAAGTATTTGTGGATTTGATGTACAGAGTCAACCAGATCATGTTCGTCAAAGTATCAGTTTGACAGGGCAGTTCGCAGCTTTAGACGGTATGCTGACTGGGAGGGAAAACTTGATAATGATCGCCAAATTACGTGGTGTTTCCAATCCCGCTCAAGTTGCTGACAATCTACTTGCAAGATTTAGCCTGACTGATGCGGCAAACCAAAGGGCAGATCAGTATTCAGGCGGGATGAAGCGCCGGCTTGATATCGCGATGAGTTTGATTGGGGCGCCAGCAGTTATTTTTCTTGACGAACCAACGACTGGACTTGATCCTGAAGCGCGAATCGAAGTGTGGGATACAGTCAAGGAACTTGCTGGTAGCGGTACAACTATTTTGCTTACGACTCAGTATTTGGAGGAAGCAGAACAACTGGCAGACCGTATCGCTATTTTGCATGGCGGAAAAATTATTACGACAGGTACTCTTGCTGAACTAAAAGAGATGTTCCCGCCAGCAAAAGTGGAGTATATCGAGAAGCAACCGACATTGGAAGAAATATTCCTTGCGATCATTGGAAAAAAGGAGGAGATGTAAATGAAAAGTAAAACAGGTGTATTACTAGGTCGTTTAATGCGTAACATTATGCGCAGTCCGGATACAATTATTACAGTGGCGATTACACCGATTATGATGATGCTATTATTTGTCTACGTGTTTGGCGGCGCAATAAAAACTGGAACGGAAAACTACGTTAATTATTTATTGCCGGGAATTTTGCTAATGGCTATCGCATCCGGTGTAGCTTACACTTCCGTTCGACTATTTACGGATGTAAAGAGTGGGCTGATGGCACGTTTCATTACGATGCCTATTAAGCGCTCATCGATATTGTGGGCTCACGTTCTAACCTCTCTGGTTGCTAATGTACTTACTATCGTGGTGGTTATTCTTGTTGCACTCTTAATGGGTTTCCGTTCCAGTGCTAATATTCTAGATTGGCTCGCGGTAGCTGGGATACTTGGGATGTTTACGCTGGCGCTAACATGGCTAGCTATCATTCCAGGATTGAAAGCGAGGTCTATGGAAGGGGCGACTGCTTACTCGTACCCGCTAGTTTTTCTTCCATTTATTAGTTCGGCCTTTGTGCCTACCGAAACGATGCCAAAAATTGTTCGTGCGTTTGCAGAGAATCAGCCTGTAACTTCAATCGTGAATGCGATTCGTGCTCTTTTATATGAAGGAACTGTTGGAAACGATATTTGGATTGCGCTCGCTTGGTGCGTAGGTATAATGGTCATCTCTTACTTTTTCGCCAGTAAAGCATTTAAACGTCAGTTAGGGTAAGAAACGTGATAAACGAAACCTTCAGGAATAATATATATTTAGAAAAGCACGGGAGATTTTCCGTGCTTTTATTATTTATCATGCTCTCATTGTAGTAAATGAAATGGTATTTAAAAATAGGATAATTATCCAGTGATAAAGCTTAATATTTGAGGCTCACTGCTTATGGAATGTATAAGCACACTCGTTTTTGTAAATCTGCTAATACTTCATCGGGTATTTCTTTGATTTTAATATCCTTCCCTAGAAAAAGCAGCCAATTTATTATTTCCGTCACTTCATCGGGATTGTTAACATTGATAAAAGTTTTTAAAATGGCTGTGGATTGGTAAGGATTAGTATAAGATATTGAAATTTTTAAAGGATGGTATTTTTTGAACTGGGCAATTGCTTTTGGTCCAAGTTCAAGTACCAAGTTGATTATTTCGTCCTTCTTACTTAGTTTTTCTAAAATCTTTTTCTTATTTAGCCTTTTGTTCGTCGTGTATGGTTCGATATTAATGAGATCATCGACAGGAAACATCATCTTCTTTTCTTTTTTTAAGTCAAACCCTTCAATGATCCAATGGCTTTTTTCTTGATAAAGGTGCAATAGATAAATTGGATAAGTCTTGATTTCTTCATCTTCTTTAATGGTAATCAATAAATGGTTATCCAAAAGAAGGATTTGAATGAGTTTTTCTAACATAGGATGGGGGAGATCAGAAAGCTCAAGTAGATCGGGATTATGAGGGTTAGTCCCTTGGAAAAGCAAGAGTTGATTTAAAAGAACGAGATCATCTTGCTGGGTTTCTGAGATGAGTCCTAGTAGTTTTTCGGCTAAAGATTGACGACTCTTTAGGTAGGGAAGTTGTTGATTCCTCGTAGCCATAAAGGCAATAAAAAGAGCTTTCACTTCATTATCAGTAAAGCGAACAACGGGCAGGATAGAGTTGTGCATAACAAAATATCCCCCGGACCTCCCAACTTCAGCGACAAGTGGCATTCCCATAGCTTCAATTTCTCTAATGTCTCTAATAGCTGTCGACCGTGATATGTTAAATTCTTGTATAATTTCAGAAATTGTAAAGTGAGAGCGGTTGTTGATATACCGCATAATTGTATTAATCCGTTCAACTTTTTTCATTTTAGTCTCCTAAACAGTATCATTTTTTGATATGGTTTAAAGGTATTATAAACGTATCAGATGAAAAGATAAATCGTTTGATTAATAAAAAAAGAGGCAGGTTTTGCATATGAAAAATTATACTATAGAAGAAAAAGATAGCTTTATTGTGTTAGGTATTGGAACTGAAATTAAGAGTGAATACACAGACTTTGCTGGAATAAATAAAGAAAAGGAAGACTTTTGGTCGGCTGTTAAAGAAGATGGAAGGCTGGACACTTTAAAAGCTTTAGCGACAAATGAATACATTTTTTCCGTGAGCGAAGCGGTGAATAACAAAATGATGTATTATGCGGGTGTCATGACAGAAGCACAAATAGAAGAAGAATCTAGAGTAATCCAGTTTCCGAGGGGAGAATACTTAGTAGTGAAAGGGGAGGACAAAACGGCTGAAGAGCTAAGTAATAAGTTGACTGGTATCGCCTTCGGTCAAGCTTTACCAGATGCAAATGAGTTTGCTTATGTTGGTGGACCAAATACGACGGTTGAGATGGGGAAAAGAAACGGCTTAGTGTTTGGTGAAATGTGGATTCCAGTTGTTAGGAAGTAAAGTGATAAAAGGTGCGAATATGGGAAGTAGAGGCTAACAATCTTGGATTGTTGGCCTTTTTAACATGAATATAATATTCATATGCTGCTCCATAGTATGTTCTGATAAAATGGAATAAAAGGGGATTACTGTAAGGTGGTGGTGGGGTGAATAAAAAAAGGCTATTTGAGCTATTTATAGTAACGTTTGTTTTTCTATTCCTTCATGTAAGTACATTTACAAATGAGAAGTTTAACGATAAATTGGGTGCTTTTACTTACATTGTTTTATTTCTTATGCTTACTATCAACGCTATATTTATAGAAAGGTATTTTGGTGATATACAAAAGTGGATTCGAAATATTACATGTTGCTTTGCTTTATTCGTAGTGGTTTTAGTAGCTCTATGGATAGGTTATTTTTAGTCCTTACTTAAGAGAATGAGAAATATGTGATTACACTACATTCGATCCGATAATATTACTTAGCTGCATCGGTTTATATTAATCTTTTCTCTCCTCAATCATGATAAAATGTACAATAGGAAATTTTATGTAACATAAAGGGGGAAGGTTTATGGTCAGCTTGAGTACCTTGATAGCTTTTGCAATTGTTTCGCTTAGCATGGTTTGTTCACCTGGGCCTAATATGATTTATCTCATTTCCCGTTCCATTACGCAGGGACGTATGGCGGGATTTATTTCTTTATTGGGCATCATGCTCGGATTTGTAATCTATATAATCGCAACTATGTTTGGACTTACAGTTCTATTCCTTGCTGTTCCCGCTGTATATGAAGTAGTAAAGTGGGCAGGTGCTGCTTACTTACTCTGGCTAGCTTGGAATTCGATTAAACCGGGTGCTATATCTATTATGGAACCTCGTACGATTTCTAATGAACCACCACGGAAATTATTTTTAATGGGACTCATGACTAATCTTCTGAATCCAAAGATTGCTATTTTGTATGTATCACTTTTACCTCAATTTGAAGATCCAGAGAAGGGATCGTTGCTTTTTCAAGGTGCAGTTTTGGGGCTTACGCAAATCACTGTTAGCTTTATAGTTAACCTTCTAATTGTATGTACAGCAAGTAAAATTGCGAAATGGTTTGGCACACATCCAATGTGGCTGCGAGTGCAGCGTTGGCTTATGGCAAGCGTCTTGACAGGTCTTGCGGTACGTTTAGCTTTTGAACGTCGACAGTAAGAGTATCTAAAAAAATTGAAAATCTTTTTTTATGAAGAAATTAAATTTCATAGTGATGGTACAACAAGTACAGATGCGAATCTTACCCACGTATATGGAGAAAAAGGAGCATATACTGTGGAACTAACAGTGGAGGATAGTAAAGAACAAACAAAAGTTACTGTAAAACAAGATCCGCAAACAGGTGGATCCCTCGAAGAGGAGAAGGACTCCCCATAGGCTTGTAAAAGGGAATCTGATTACTCCTAATCAGACAGATGTTTATACGTTTGATGTTACAGTTCCGAAAGAAGTAGATATTTCTGTGATAAATGAACAAAATATTGGGACGACATGGGTACTTTATCATGAATCAGACATGTAAAATTACGTAGCTTGTGGTAAAGATGAAGGAAATACTATAAAGGGAAAATTCGTAGCGAAACAAGGAAAATATTATTTGAATGTGTATAAATTCGATGATAAAAATGGTGAATATTCATAAAGTATACTTAATATCAGTAATTCATGTAATTAGGAGTGGTTTCTATATTTAGAGAAAATACAAAAAGGATACTTTTGTCATTAGTAACAAATCCAATACTAATAATTGTATACGGGATTTTTTGTTATGAGTTGGCCTTATACTGTAAGTACGGAAGAATGAATTATAATATTTACATTATGTTATTATGTATAGTACTTTTTATATCCATAACTACATTTACTACAATGCGATTGATAAAAAATAGAGAATATAAATCTAAAAAATTAACTAATTCAATAGCATGGAGATCCATTTCTATTATCATTATTGTTGCAATTACATCATTTTATGGGATGCAGATTTATAAAAGTGCAATAAATTACAATGGCAAATTGGCATGGTTTATAGAAAAGTTAAAACATGAAAGGTCAGTTAAACTTAAACATAATAATATATATAAATCTGGAGTAGAAGGTATTTTTGAAGATATAAATAAAAAATATCCTTTGCCAAAGAAATTGTATATGGCAACTGATTTTGATCTTACATTTCATTCAGATGGAACAATCACAGCGTTTGATACATTTGTTTATGGGAAAAATGTTGATGGGAAAGAAGAAACTTATTTAATCTCTTATAATAAGAAGAAATCAGAAGATATTACTATAATACGAGATGGATATGCAAAGCCTGATTATAATGATGATAAATTAGTAGAACCTTTAATTAAAACGGTTAAGGCGATCCCAGTTAAGCAAACGGTCAAAAAATGGAATGAAAGTAAGTATGGGTTGATTTATTATGGAAAAAGAAATTGGGGATCCAATACAGAGGGAATTATTAATATTACTGAGGATGGTAAGAGGCAGAGTGTTAAAGAAGCAACTTCTGATATCATTGGATATACTGTATCTATATTTGTCCCTGGAAAAGAGAAAGAGCTAGTCCCTGCTAGATATAATTTAATAAGTGACGCAAGTTGGAGTAAATCAAAGACGCCTCCAAAAGAAGATAGGCTTAAAGAGAAGGAACAACAAGATTTAAAGAATGAAAAAGAACAGTTTTTCCTATCGAAAGAAGTTGGTTATAAACTAAATATGACAGATAAAGCATTAGGGAGCGCCTTTTATTCATTAAGCAAGACTAGTGATGAAGGGAAAACATGGGAGGTTATCAATCCAGACCCATTTAATGGGGGGATTGGTAGTGTATCAGGAATCACTTTTATAAATGATAAACTTGGGTTTTTAGGAGCAATTAGGCCTTCTGGTAATGAAGGAGAGTTATATCGCACAGATGATGGGGGAGTATCTTTCAAAAAGGTAGAATATCTGCCGCATGAAGTGAAATTAGATCATACACAGTCCACAATAACTCCTTTTGATTCACCTAGTATGCCATATGAGAAAGATGGGGTTTTTAATATGTTAGTTGGACAAGGGGCAGATGGAGACTACAATGGCGATAGTAGTGCACTTTATCAATCAAAAGATAACGGAGAGACATGGGAATTTGTAGAAGAAGTGAAAAAGAAATAATCAGAATGTTTTTTTAAAAAATAAGATAACTACTGAGCTATACATTTCATTTAGAAGTTTGGTAAGGGGTATAATTCCAGCCATAAAGATAAAAATGGACCTATACCTCGCTGCCTTTCTTTGTTTTAAAGCTTTGCGTGTGGCAGGAAAAGGCCCAGACCGCTTCTATGCATGGCCAGTTCCTCTCGTCCATTTAAAAAGATGCTTTTCTGGCTTTTTTTCATAGAGGGGTTGAATAGTTACTAAAAGTAAATAATTTAAATCGAATCATAAGCTTGCTGGAAAATTTATGGTTCGATTTTTTTTAGGGCAAAGATATCGTTCTAAACGAGTATCGCCACATCGCTATCAAGCTAAAAAAAGAGGTCACCTCCAAAACGAAAAAAACATGTTAAATTCCCATGTATTATTATATTTAAAGGAGGGGATTCAAATTGGTTAAAAACTTATCTTTACTACATGCGGTTGTTGGCTTAACCAAGGGTGCTGTATTAGAATATACGAAAAAAAGAATTCGTATTAATGTACTCTGTCCTAGTGGTGTGAAAATAGCATTAACAACAAGTGTTGAAGCTCAGTTTGCGAAAGATGGGTACGCTCCAGAAGAATCTTCCCAATATGAGAATGGATCGTTATGCTGATCCAGAAGAACTCGCTGAAATGGTTGCTTACTTAGCATCAGATAAGGAAAGTTATATGATCGGTTCAATTGTTCTTGTGGATGGTGGGCTAACTTTATAGTCAATAAAAATATCGAGTAGGGTTCTTCCCATTTAATAATTAGGGACAGTTATGACTGTCCCTAATTTACTTTTTTAAACCTGACTCAATCATTCATGTGTGCCGTTAAAAGTTTAGCAAAGTTTTGTGCGGTTTGTGATAGGTAATGATTCTTCAGCTATATTAAGTTTGTCGATGCAACTAAAGCTAATTTCGCCCAACAAGTCGAACTCCATATCCTAAAACTTCTATAGAAGTCATAAGCATTAAAAATAAAAAGATACAAATTACTTTAAAAGTAATAAACTCCATAATCATACCCCTTAAGTTTCTATAAATACATAACTCAATAATTATATTAAAAATATTCAATATTTTCATTGAAATATAAATCAATTTCTATTTTATAATCAAAAACTATACTCCTTTATTTTGAATGATGGCATCACCTTTTATTAGAATTGTCCCTTGGTTTAGCAAATGTTTTTTTGTAAATAATATATTTGTTAAACCATTAATTAAGGGGGACTAGTATGCCGCAGGATCGAAAAGAAGAAGTGCAAAACGATACATATGAAGGAAAAGAGGTTATGCCAGATAATCCACAATATCTACCGCGTCACGTGCAAATGGAGCTGCCTCCCGAATTTTCTATAAATCCTCTTTTTGCCCGCAAAGGAGAATCAGTCGTTCCGCGCTTTCACATGCCTGATGAAGGCATGTTACCAGAAACAGCGTATCAAATCGTCCATGATGAAATGACTCTTGATGGCAATGCACGCTTGAATCTTGCAACATTCGTTAGTACATGGATGGAACCTACCGCAGAGCACTTATATGCTAAAGCATTTGATAAGAACATAATTGATAAGGACGAATATCCACAGACAGCTGAAATTGAGGAGCGGTGTGTCCGCATTTTAGCCAACCTCTGGCATTCCCCCAGCCCCCTTACAACTATGGGCGTTTCAACAACTGGATCGTCGGAAGCCTGTATGCTCGGGGGGCTTGCGTTAAAGAGACGCTGGCAAAATGCACGAAAAAGAGAGGGTAAGCCGGTGGATCGGCCTAATATTGTGTTTAGTTCTGCTGTTCAAGTCGTTTGGGAAAAATTTGCGAACTATTGGGAGGTTGAACCACGCTATGTGAAGGTTAGCCCTGAGCATCCCCGATTAGATCCTCAAGGGGTCCTTGCAGCCGTGGATGAAAATACGATTGGTGTGGTACCGATTCTCGGTGAGACTTATACCGGACTTTACGAACCGGTTGCCGCCATTGCAAAAGCGTTGGACGATTTACAGGAGAGGACGGGACTCGACATTCCTATGCATGTAGATGCGGCTTCGGGCGGATTTATAGCACCGTTTCTTCAACCAGATTTAGTCTGGGATTTTCAGTTGCCGAGGGTGAAGTCCATCAATGTATCGGGACATAAATATGGATTAGTCTATCCTGGCTTGGGTTGGATAATTTGGCGGGAAGCTGATGATCTCCCCGATGATTTAATCTTCCGCGTCTCCTATTTAGGCGGAAACATGCCGACTTTTGCCCTGAATTTTTCACGTCCTGGCGCACAAGTGCTCCTACAATATTACAATTACCTGCGTTTGGGGAAAAGTGGGTACTATGATGTCCAAAGGGCTTCTCAGAAGGTCGCTCTTTTCCTTAGCAAGGCGATTCAGGAGATGGAACTGTTCGAACTTTTGTCCGATGGTTCGGATATTCCGGTTTTCGCTTGGCAACTGAAAAAAGGTTACACATTAAACTGGAACCTTTATGATTTATCTCGACAATTGCGTGTGTTCGGCTGGCAAGTACCCGCATATCCATTGCCTCCAGATCTAGAAGCATTGACGATTATGCGCGTTGTGGTTCGAAACGGATTTTCTATGGATCTCGCGCATTTATTTTTGAGGAACCTCAAACAGGCCGTTGCCTTTTTGGATTCTCTGGATGGGCCTATGCCACATGATACGAAATGTGATAATGGGTTTCATCACTAAATGAAAAAGCCTAATTTCTTCGCATTAAATTGAGAAGTTAGGCTTTTTCATATTGTTTTAGGTACTTTTTTTATAATATAATCATATTGTAAAAAAGAGGAGGATATGAATGCCTAAAATAGTTGATCAAATACAAAGGAAAAATCAGATAGCCACTGCTACTTGGCGTGTAATATTAGAAAAAGGTATCGATAAAGCTTCCATACAACAAATCGCTGATGAAGCAAACATTTCGGTTGGACTTGTTCAGCATCATTTTTCGTCTAAAAATGAATTAATTCATTATGCGATGAATTTAGTATTGAATCGAATGAAAGAACGGGCAACTACTCGTACAAATGAATTTAAAGGAACGAAAGAAGAAGCACTTAGAAGATTAATGAAATTCATTATTCCTACTAATAAAGAAGAACTGTTGGAAGGTAAGGTTTGGATTACATTCTTGGGTATATCCTTTAGTTCTCCAGAGCTTATTGAACTTCGGAAGAAAATGGATTCCCATACGAGGTATCTTATGGGAATGATCTTAGATTTAATGAAGGAGTTAGGCTACGTCACACCAGGATACAATAGAGAGTTTGAATTGGAGATACTGTACGGATTTATCGATGGGCTAGTAATTCATGTCCTTCAAACACCAGAATCCTATCCAGAAGAGAAAGTAAATCAACTAATTGAGTATTATTTAAAAGAAAAAAAGAGGGATTGATCGCATGAATAAAGTTTTCATTATTATTCTTGTAGTCGTTATCGTATTGATTATTAGGCAGCTTATCCCTAAACAAGTAGATAGTTTTGATCTTCTTGGTATACCAATCATGGCTATAATTAGAACTTATATGGGTCTTCCAAATAGATTGGACTTTATTATTACAATTGAATTAATTAGTTTGCTTATATTAGGAGCGATAGTTGGTTACTGGCAAGCTAAGAGAGTGAAAGTTTTTCATCATAACAATCAATTATGTAGTGTTGGAGGCTATTCGTATATTATCGGATGGATTATGATGCTTTTAGGGAGAATTGTAATTTTATTATTATTCAACCTTAATTCTCTCGTATCGACATTTCATGACGAACAGGAACAATTTACGAGTGAAATAATTAAAGTTCTTTCTCATGCTGGAGATTGGTTAATATGGTCTACTATTCTTGCATCTTCCATCATGTATACTGTTACTTTATATAAGAATCATCCAGATATCAGAAAAATTATACATGCTCGTTTTGAAGAAATAAAGCAACGAATAAAATATTAATGTAACTAATAAAAACGTTATTCTTTCTAATAATTTTGCTTGTTTAGAAAGAATAACGTTTTTGTTTTTTTTATACGCAAGAAATAGTTTACCTGCAGTTCCTATCATATAATTTATTGAATTTTAATATACGTTATGTATAACAGATATTTACCTTATAAAATAAGGGGGAATATTATGACTGAGACAAATGAATCTTCAGGAGTCAATTTGAAAAAAGATGTGAAGTTTTCTATTATAATTCCTGCACACAATGAAGAAAAGTACATTAGAAAATGTTTAGATTCAATTGCAAAGGCATCAGAGGCATATAAAGAGCAAACAGAAGTTATAGTTGTTTTAAATCGTTGCACAGATAAAACAGAGGAAATAGCAAAATCTTATAATTGTGTTACATTGAAAAATAACGATAAAAACTTATCTAAAATTCGAAATGCAGGGGCTAAAATAGCTAATGGAGAAATAATCGTCACTATAGACGCTGATACCATAATGACAGAGTCTATGTTGTCTAATGTAGATAAATATTTAGCTTCAGGTAAATACATTGGTGGTGGGGTAAATGGGAAGTTTGAAAGAATATCTTTAGGAATATTTCTCTCCGCAATGTTAATCATAATCCCCTTACTTTTTAAGTACGGAGCTATATCTGTAGGGATTTTTTGGTGCTATAGAAAAGATTTTATGGCAATCAACGGATTTAATGAAAACATGCTTATGGCAGAAGATGCAGATTTCGCTAAACGTTTAAAAGAGTGGGGAAAGAAAAATAATAAGAAATTCGGTACTATTAAAAATGGAATGATAACTTCATGCAGAAGATTTGATACATATGGAGACTGGACTTTACTTAAAAATCCAAAAGTAATTTTAGCTTATCTAAAAGGAAATGATAGAAAATACGCAGATAAGACATATTATGATAACCAAGAAAGATGAAAATGGAGAAAATCTGCAGGGGAGAGCTAGTACTTTTTTAGATATAATGAGAATCCAACTTAATTTAATAGATATTATAAGAAAACCATCAATTTGATTACCCTTTTTCAAATTGATGGTTTTTATTTTTGAAATAAATATGTATTTTTTTATAAAAATATTTTTTGACCCCCATAAAACTTTGTACTCCTCCGAATATGTATAGTGAAAAAAATAAATAGAAGAAAAATGACTATGAAAGAATATAGAAGTATTAATAAAATTACTAGATTAAGTGGCATCCAAAACGGAAGGATGAAATTACCAATTATATAGAGAAGAGTTATTCAAGGATTGCAGATAAAATAGAAAATGAATAAGCAAAACGAACGGTAGAAAATAAGAAAGTAGATAAAAATACAAACTTAACTTTAGTGCCGAGAGAAAAGGAAAAATCATTAAGAAAACGTTAGACTCTAAAAATATAACTAACAGCAAGAAAACAAGACCGAAGAAAAGTACCAAGAAAATCTGGTTAAATGGTCACTTGTGTAGTGGCCATTTTGCTATTTGAAGGAGGCTGGGAGATTACAAGTGTTGAGTTTAGTAATGAAGATCTTAAGAAAACCGAAAATAGAAGATATCGTATGTAACATACAAAACAACGAAGAAGATAAAGAAGCGTTTATCGTACAGTATCAGCCTTTTATTAGAAAATCAATCTCATCTGTCTGCCGCCGATATATTACAGAACAGGATGATGAATATAGCATTGGATTGTTTGCATTTAACGAAGCAATTGAACAGTATTCCTATACAAAAGGAAAATCCTTTTTAGCGTTTGCTGATCTTCTTATAAAAAGAGATGTAATTGACTATATACGTAAGGAGTCTAAACATAACTTTGTCTTTTTAAAAGAAGATGAGCAAGAGGAAATGTTAGAAATGCAAGTGTCGCTTACGGAGTATATGAAAGAGATGGAAAATAGTAACCGTAAGGAGGAAATTCTTCATTTTCAAAGTGTGCTAGCTGAGTTTAAAATCACATTCTCAGAGCTTGCTAAAGAATCTCCTAAGCATCGTGATACGCGTGAGCACTTAATAGAAATTGTAAAAATTATTATAAAAGAAGAGGAAATGATGGAAGAGCTGTTCCGAAAGAAAAAGTTACCGCTTAAACATATTGAACCGCGTGTTAGGGTAAGTCGTAAAACGTTGGAACGACATAGAAAATACATTATTGCAATGTGTATTATTTTTGCAAACAACTATACATATATTCTGGATTACATAAGAGGGGAAAAGCATGATGAATAAAGGAATTGTGATGGATATAAAAAAGCATAGCGTAGTTGTTTTAACACCAAATGGAGAGTTTATTACGTGTAAAAGAAAAGGGGATTCTTGCATGATCGGGGAGGAAATCTCATTTGATGAGCAAGAACAAAAAGTATCGCATTTTTCGATCCCTTCCTTTTTAAAACCTGCATCAATACTTGTTGCTTGTTTTCTATTTGCAGTGCTGTTTTTCTACAACCAACCAGAAGAAAAAGTATTTGCTTACGTCTCAGTTGATATAAATCCAAGTTTAGAGGTGAGCGTAACGAAGGATTTTCGTGTTATAGATTTACAGGCTTGTAATGATGATGGAAGGCGTATTTTAAAAGAATTGAAGCAATGGGAAAATAAACAATTACAAGAAGTAATACGTACTATTATAAAGCAAAGTCAAGAGGATAAGTATTTAACGAATGATAAGCAAGTTATGCTAACAGCAGTTGCAAAGGACAAGGCGCTAGAACCACAGTTAGAAAAGGCAATGAAAGAATTGAAGAAAGAATATGAGTTAAAACATATTACAGTTGAATATCAAAGTAGCACGATGCAAGTACGAGAGAATGCTAGAAAAGCTGGAATTGGCACAGGTGTCTATATAAAGCAAGAGAATGAGAAAAACAAATCGCTTACGCCTCCTGCCACGCCGCCTAATCCGGTGGGAAATGAAGAAGAGGTGCAATCACAGCCGGAGTCATCTCCTGATGCATCAGTGGATTTATCTCCTGTAGACGAAAAAAAATATGAAAAGCAAGAGCAGAAAGAACAAAAGAAAACAGAGGAACAGCCATCGAAGCAAATAAAAGAAAACAATGGAAGAGGATCTCAGCAAGAAAATAGAGGGAATCAACAGGAGAATAAAAGTAGAGAAGCTCAACAAGGAAATAATGGGAATCAGCAAGGGAACAACGGAAGAGGATCACAACAAGGGAATAATGGAAATGGGCAAGGGAACAACGGAAGAGGATCACAACAAGAAAATAATGGAAATGGGCAAGGGAGCAACGGAAGAGGATCACAACAAGGGAATAATGGAAATGGGCAAGGGAACAACGGAAGAGAATCACAACAAGGAAATAATGGAAATGGACAAGGGAACAACGGAAGAGAATCACAACAAGGAAATAATGGGAACGAGCAAGGAAACAACGGAAGAGGGTCTCAACAAGGGAATAATGGAAATGGGCAAGGGAACAATGGCAGAGGATCCCAGAAAGAAAATGGTGGAAACGAGCAAGGGAACAATGGTAGGGGGTCTCAACAAGAAAATAGAGGCCACCAGCAAGGGAATGAAAAGAAGAATCAATAGAATATGGAAGTGAGAGATTCATTTCAAAGCTAAAAGGATTTATCCCGCTATTTGCCGGGCAGTAAGACCTCCAGCTCAAAATTCAGCGGAAGCAAAGAAGTTAGGTGGGGATTGGGCTGCCCGTAAATGCCCGATTGGTGAGGGCTGATTAAAGTTGCACTTTATTATTCTATAGTTCTATTAAGAAGGAGTATGTGAAAAATATAATGGAGAAAAACATTCAACAAGAGAAAGATAAAGAAAAACCTGTTTTTTATGATCCGAAAGGAAGGAGAAACATAGCCTTTATTTCGTTTCTATGTATTTCAATAGTTAGTGTAGGTGTTGTATTCTATTTTTTCTTTCAAAGTATTTTTTCAACACCAGAAATTCCAAATATGAATACCGCTGTACAACAAGATACTAAACTTGTACCAATTAATCAAAAAATTAGTGATCAGCAGTTAAAGAAGGAAGAATTTAACCCAAATACCGAAACGAAGGATAATAAAAATTTGGTGAATCCGCCGAAGGATAGTAAACAACCTAAAGAAGTGTATGGTTTTTACGTAAACTGGGATGAAAATAGTACCGCTTCTTTAAAAGAAAATATCGATTCCTTAACTACGTTAGTACCAGAGTGGTATCATTTAAAAGCAGATTTAACGATTAGAAGTGAGATCAAACCTGAGATAGTAAAGTTGGCAGAAAAAAATCAAGTGAAGATTATGCCTTTGCTTACTAACTATACTGAGGAAGCTTCTGGTCCTGATAGTGGGCTAATTCATAAGTTACTGAATTCCTCAAATGATGTAAAGACAAAGTTTATTAATGATTTAGTAAGCCAAGTTAAAAAGAATCATTTTTCAGGAATTAATATTGACTTTGAGGCTGTACCTGAAAGTGATAGAGAAAACTTAACAAATTTTATGAAAGAACTTACTACGGAATTTCATGAACATGATTTGCTCGTTACACAAGATGTTCCAGCTAATGATAAGGCTTTTGATTATAGTGCGTTAGCAAAAATAATAGATCGAATGATTGTAATGATGTACGATGAGCACTATGGAGCCGGGGAACCAGGACCAATTGCTTCAAATAAATGGTTCCAACATACATTGAAAGAACTGAATATTCCGTCTAATAAGCTTATAGTTGCTTTCGGTAACTATGGATATGATTGGGAAGTAAATAGTAAAGAAGCTGCGAAATCATTAACTTTTTCAGAAGTTATGGCAATGGCTCAAGGTTCAAATATGAAAATTCAATGGGATAAGAGTAGTGGAAATCCTTATTTTAGATATAAAACAGGAGAGAAAGAACATACTGCTTGGTTCTTAGACAGTGTTACTCTCTATAATCAAGTGAAAATTGCAATGGAGAACAATGCAAAGGGCTTTGCATTATGGAGACTAGGAGCAGAAGACCCTACAATATGGAAAGTTTTAAAAAATCCTATTGAGGCACAAAAAAATCCTAATGTATTACATAAAATCAATAGTTTAGATGAAGTAAATTATTCTGGACAAGGTGAAATTTTACAGATTGAGAATGAAAGAAAAAATGGATTGAGAGATTTTAAAGTAGGCAAAGATGGTTATATTACAGATGAAGTATATCAATCCTTACCATCTGCATATGAAGTGCAACGATATGGAAAACCAAATGGGAAACAAGTAGTATTAACATTTGATGATGGACCAGACCCGAAATATACGCCAGAAATTTTAGATATATTAAAAGAGAATCAAATAAAAGCTGCTTTTTTTGTACTTGGTGAAAACGCACAACTAAATACTAGTATTGTAAAAAGAATATACGATGAAGGGCATGAAATTGGGAATCATACTTTCAAGCATCCTAACATAGCTGATACGTCTTTACTACGAACGAAAGTAGAACTTAATACGACGCAACGTTTAATTCAGGAAGTAACTGGACATTCTACGGTTTTATTTAGACCGCCATATGAAGCGGATGCTAACCCGGATTCATCAAATGAAATATTGCCTATTTTACGTGCACAAAATATGAACTATACAATGGTAGCGGAAAAAGTTGATCCCGAAGACTGGGCAACACCATCAACAAATGAATTAGTAAGACGTGCTCTTAATCCTATTTATAAGGGAGAGGGAAATATTATTCTTCTCCATGATGCGGGAGGGGATCGTACCCATACAGTAGAGGCGCTCCCAATCATTATTAAAGACTTAAAAAAGCATGGATATAGTTTTGTAACAATTTCAGATTTAATGAATAAAGAACGAGATGAAATTATGCCTCCTGTTTCTTCTGAGGGGAAGCAATATTTACTTTACAATAAAGCTGTCTTTTCAGGAGCTGGATATTTTAAGCATATATTAACAACTATTTTTTATATTGCTATTGGATTAGGGATTTTTCGATTTTTATTCTTAATTTATTTTGCATGGAAGCAGAAAAGAAAAACGTTATCTCGCTATATTAATTCGTCTTATCAACCTTTTGTTAGTGTTGTCATAGCGGCATATAATGAAGAAAAGGTGATAGCCAAGACGATTCACTCAATTTTGAATAGTAATTATAGAGAATTTGAAGTTATTGTTGTGGATGACGGATCGACAGATGGTACGTCAAAAGTAATGAAAGAAACATTTTATAAACACCCTAAAGTTCGTTTCATTCAGAAAGAAAACGGCGGGAAATCATCGGCAATGAACCTAGGGTTTCAACAATCGCGAGGAGAAATCATTGTCACTTTAGATGCGGATACTATTATTGCGCAAGATGCTATTTCTTTAATGGTTAGACACTTTGAAGATCAGAATGTAGCTGCAGTTTCAGGTAATGTCAAAGTGGGGAATAGACGGAATTTGTTAACTACTTGGCAACATGTTGAGTATATTACAGGGTTTAATTTAGAACGTAGAGCTTTTGATGAGTTAAATTGTATTACAGTAGTTCCAGGAGCTATTGGGGCGTGGCGCAAGAAGAATGTAGTTGAATCTGGATATTTAAGCGAAGATACATTAGCAGAAGATACCGATCTTACTATTACATTTTTACGTCAAGGGCATAGAATTGTATATGAAGAAAAAGCGCATGCTTTTACGGAATCACCTGAGGATGTGAAAAGTCTCATTAAACAGCGATATCGTTGGTCATATGGTACACTTCAATGTCTTTGGAAACATCGAAAAGCGTTGTGTAATTCAAAACATAAAACGTTAGGGTTTATTGCACTGCCTAACATGTGGTTATTCCAATATGTTCTGCAATTCATTGCTCCTTTTGCAGATATATTAATGATTATAGGACTATTTAGTAGTAATCCGCTAAAAGTTTTAGGATTTTATTTTGTATTCTTTTTAATGGATCTTTTCGCTTCTCTGTTCGCATTTAAATTAGAGGAAGAAAATCCGAAACCATTAGTATGGTTAATTTTACAACGTTTTATTTATCGTCAATTTATGACTTATGTTGTCATTAAATCTATATTCTCATCGCTTCGAGGAGTAGCGGTAGGGTGGAATAAACTAAAGAGACTGGGGAGTGTTAAACATTCCACGGAACATAAGGAGGCATCATAAAAGAGCGGACTATCTGCTCTTTTTTTCATTGATTTTAGTTAGTTGAATGTAGAGTTGTAGCATAAAAACTGCTGCTTCTATAACGAGATTCCTATTCACCATTAATAGTGAGACATTATGTTAAGCTAATCCTTTAGTTTCGGATTAAAGTTTTTTTATATTTTTTTAAAATGACGGACACAAAAACGCATATACCTTCGAATTATATATATGGATAACATAAATATGTATATAAAAGGGGAGAAATAAGATGAAAGAAAAAAAAGAAATGTTTCAAGAAATCGCTGAGGTGTTAAAGGTATTGGCGCATCCAGTTCGTCTATCTTTAGTAAAAATAATGCTTGCAAAAGGTCCTACTAATGTAACAACAATGTATGGGGATTTACAAATGCCTCAAAGTACAATTAGTCAACATTTATCTAAACTAAAAGCTGCTAAAATGGTTACAGGTACTCGGAAAGGATTAGAAATTTATTATGAGGTAACTGACAATCGCACAAAATCAATATTAGCATGTTTAGTTTAAATAATGACTTCTATTTCAAAATAAAAAACGCTATTCTTTTCTATGATTTTACAGAGAGAATAGCGTTTTTTATTTTTAAGGAGTATCTTTTTATATGCCTATAGAATGGAGTGAAAGGTTTATGGGTTTAAATGTACCTACTATTACCTTAGGTTCTAATGCGTCTAATAATGAAAAAATTCTCGGTTTAGGGGTGCTTCTTTATAGCTTACGTACAATTGAGATTAGAAAAAGTAGAGCGAGCGTTTAATGAGGCGGAAGTAGTGTTTATATGCGAAAATTTATAGAAATCTCATTTTTCTAATTGTATCTTTTTAGATTGATGGATGTGGCGTCACGTCCATCAATCTAAGAAAACAAGTTAGCTAAAAAATGATGAAAATAAACTTTATAGAAATAAAAAATATGAACGTAGAGGATGAAACAAAGTATATAGTGCTTTTTTAGTCATGTAATCTTTTAATTTGATGATCTTTTCCCCATTCAAACAGATTATCCATTATTTGCATTAAAGATTTTCCGTATTCACTTAGTGTGTACTCAACCTTTGGTGGTACTTCTTGATATACGGTACGATAGATAATCCCATCAGCTTCAAGTTGCCGAAGTTGTTGTGTAAGAACCTTTTGTGTAATGTTTGGGATTTCTCGTTTAATTTCATTTGTTCGCATTTTTCCATCCGACAAAATACATAAAATATGAACTTTCCATTTTCCACCGATTACATCGAGTGTTGTTGCAATTGGGCAATTATCATTTTGATTCATATAACACCTCCAAAGGTACTTCAAGGTTCCTATAGTACCTGAAAGTACGTACTTTTCAATTATATGTAACTCATTCATACTAATACGTAAAGGATTGATTAATTTATAAAGGGGCTGGAAAATGATGAGAACACTTGTAATTGTAGCACACCCTCATATTGAAAAATCAAAAATTAATAAAAGATGGATAGAAGAACTTGAGAAACATTCAGATGAAATTACGGTGCATGAATTATATAAGGTGGCACCGGATTGGGAGTTTAATATTGAAGAAGAGCAAAAGTTATTAGTAGAACATGACAGATATATATTTCAATTTCCGCTTTACTGGTACAGCACACCACCATTATTAAAAAAATGGTTCGATGATGTATTAACATATGGATTTGCGTACGGATCACAAGGAGATAAAGTGAAGGGGAAAGAATTTGGTGTAGCTATTTCTATAGGTGGATTAGAAAAAGACTATGAAAATAGTGGGATTACAATGGATGAGTTGACGAAACCATTCCAAGCTACATGCCTATATACAGGTATGGAATTTATACCTTCCTTTTATTTATATGGTGCAGAATATAAACTAAGTGATGAAGAGATTGATAAAAGTGCACCTGAGTATGTGCAATATGTAATGAACAAGAAGTATTCTAATATATAATGAAAAATAGCCATTTACTTGTGAAGTAAATGGCTATTTTATATTCTTCTTATATTCACTAAGTGTAATCTTTAGTAAATTAATAATTAATCTGGTAAAATAAAAAATCTAACATATATAAAGGGGAGTTTTACTTGAGAACGATGCGACAATTATTACAAAAGAGAGCAATGCAGTCACCAAATTTGGAAGCGCTTGTAGGAGGGAAGAAAAGATATTCGTTTCAGCAATATAATGAACGAGTAAATCAGCTTGCACATTATTTGTTACATAATGGTGTGCAAAGAGGAGATCGTATAGGAATACTATGCAAAAATAATCACCCATTTCCAAGCGTTATGATGGCAAGTTTAAAAATTGGAGCGGTATTTATTCCGCTAAATCATCAGCTTACTGTATATGAATTAGAAACGATTGTAAAAGAAGCGAAATTAAAAGTGTTAGTTATTGATGAAGAATTTAGTGAAGTGTTATTAAATGTTGATGCTGTTAAAGAAATTCCTTATGTAATTCAAACGACAAAAGAAGGTTTTGGTTCATTTGAATTAGAGCTGCAAAAACAGCCAACGACAGAACCGAACGTAGAAGTTCATGAAGAAGACGACGCCATTTACTTATTTACTTCAGGAACGACTGGACAGGCGAAAGCATGTGTAATTGGACATAAAAACTTACATCATTATTTTGCTGAAATTGCGGGACAAAGAGAAATCCCAGCAGGTGAACGCTTTTTATCTGTGCATCCATTGTTCCATATGAGTGGCGTGCTTTCTATTTTAAATTGTATTTATCATGGCGTTACGATGATTTTCTTAGCTGATTCGAATCCTACTCTTATTTGGGATAAGATTGAAGAAGAGAAAATTACTACGATGCTTGCGTTCCCTGCTGTTTATAGTTACATGCTTGATGAATTAAATAAAAAAGAACGTAATATTTCAACCTTTAAAGTAGCACAAAGCGGTGGTACAAAAGTGCCAGAAACACTCATTCAAAAATATATGGAAAAAGGAATATATATGGTGCAAGGTTATGGTAGTACAGAAGGTTGGGTTGTAACCTCATGGCATCCAATGATGGGAAAAGAAAAGATGTCTTCTGTAGGAAAGACCTTGAAAAATGTAGAGGTGAAAATTGTTCATCCGGAAACAGGACATGAACTAACAACAAATGAAGTTGGAGAGATTCATGTGAAAAGTCCATACATGTTTAAAGGATATTGGAATAATGAAAAGGCGACAAAGAAGGTAGTAAAAGATAATTGGTTTAACATGGGTGATGCTGGCATGATAGATGATGATGGATTCCTGCATATTATGGGAAGATATAAAGATGTTATTATACGCGGTGGTGACAACGTATATCCAGATCAGGTAGAAGATGTTATTCATGAAATACATGGTGTTTTAGAAGTTGCAGTAGTTGGAGTTCCGGATGATTTTTGGGGTGAGGTTCCAAGAGCTTATCTTGTGAAGGATGGCGAAACAACATTAACAGAAGAAAGTATTACTCAGTATTGTAAAGAGAAATTAGCAAGTTATAAAATACCAGAAGTAGTATTCATAGATGAGTTACCGAAAAACGCTTTAGGAAAAGTGTTGAAGAGGGAATTACGAGATGCAGTTCTTGTGAAATAGAAAATTATGAAACGATGGAGAACCCAGTTATGTATAAGGCATGACTGGGTTTTTATGTATCAAAAACATAATGATTTACTAGATTTTGTATTTTGTGTAAGATAATAAAGAATATTCAAAAAACAATCGAGGGAAGAGATATAAATGAAGCTACCGCTATTACAGGTAGAGACAGAGAGACTGATGATCCGTCCGTTCCAAAATGATGATTATGAAAGTTGGTTAGATCAATTTTCTTATTGATTATAAAAATAAAGAAATGGACAAATAAGGGGAAAAGAAAATGAAGACTATAAATGTATTTCATTACGACGCATTTACGAATAAACCAAATAAGGGAAATCCAGCAGGTATTGTATTAGAAGCAGATGGATTAACGGAAGAGGAAATGCAAATTATTGCTGAAAAAGTTGGATATAACGAAACAACTTTTGTTCTTTCCTCAGAAGTAGGAGATATAAGAATGCGCTATTTTACACCTGGTTTTGAAATGGATTTATGTGGTCATGGGACAGTAGGGACGATATATGCCTTGCGCGAAAAAGGTTTATTAGAAGAGAAAAGTAACCTTACGATTGAAACGAAGGCTGGGATTTTACCGATACAAATAGGTGTAAATAAAAATGGAGAACCCTTTATTAAAATGAGACAGGCAGCACCTCAGTTTAAAGAATTTACAGGTTCAAAAGAAGAATTAGCTCATAGTATCGGTTTAGAAGTAAATGATTTAGATGTAAGTTTACCGATTGTATATGGAAGTACTGGTAATTGGACTGTAATTGTACCGATTAAAAATCTTAATGCATGTGAGAGAATGAAACCTAATAATGCTGCATTTCCATCAGTATTAAAAGAAATACCTAATGCTTCTATTCACCCAATTTGTCTAGAAACTTATGATGAACTAGCACAAATGCACGGCCGTCATTTTTCATCAGCTTACGCTGGGACGATTGAAGATCCAGTGACAGGAACAGCTTCAGGTGTAATGGGAGCGTATTATGCGGAGTATTTAGAGAAAGATTTTGAACATGAATTGGGTTTAATCGTTGAGCAAGGACAGGAAATAAATAAAGATGGTCGTGTAACTGTTTATGTAACGAAAGGGATAGAAAACGAAAAGTTACAAATAGATATTGCTGGAACAGCGGTGTATGTGAAAGAGTTTGAAATTTCGATATAAAGTGAAATTTTAATCAGTGGGGCTCTTACTGCCCAGTGAATAGCGGGATAAAAAGAAAGCCCGGAATACATCCGGACTTTTATTATCTGTTCAATACTTCAATGTACGAAGCATTTCCAGTTGTTCTTAAAGCGGAGCGGAAATTATTATTTTCTAACGCCACAGCAACTTGTTGTAATTGCTGTGCATCATCATGATGAATAAGTAAGCTGTCAGCACCGCTTTCTTCTATATGAATGTGTTCAATATTTCCAATGGCATCATGTACAGCTTTTAAAAATTCAGGTTTCATATGTGTCCTCCTATATGTATGTAACGTTGTAATTTAGTATTTCCTTATTTATGAAATATAAAAGTAAATGAAGGGAGAAATAAAATGAATATAAAGCAGTTTAACGAACATATAACATCACTATTTGGAGAGGACCTTCATAAATACGGCGATGATGAATATGGTTTTACTCATATAAGTAAAGATGAATTTCACAAAATCGGTTACACAACAAATTTGACATTAGAGACGATTGAAGAAGCGTATAAAAATGGAGTCGATATGATAGTTACACATCATGCACCATGGAGTTTTTTATTTGGTATGGAAGAGGCTTGTATTGAGAAATTGAAGCAATATGAAATGAATCATTTTTGGATTCACTTGCCGTTAGATTTTGTAAAGTTTGGCACGTGTACATCGTTATTTAACGGAATTGGGATAGATAAAATACTGGAATATTCCACGTATGAGGAAGAAGAACTACCGGGAATAGGAGAATATAAAGAAGCGATTCCTTTTTCAAACTTAGTTGGAAAACTTGAAGAAAAAATGGAAGAGAAAGTGAAGAGCTGGAGAAATCACGATAAACCAGTAAAACGGATTGCGATTTTAACCGGTGCAGGAAACAATACAAATTTGATTGAACGTGCATTAGAAAAAGGGTGTGACACGTACATAACAGGTGAAAAAACATTATATACAGTGCAACATGCGAAATTTAAAGGGATTAATTTAATTGTAGGCAGTCATACGTTTACAGAAGTGTTTGGTGTAGAAAGTTTGGCTCATAAATTACAAGACATAGACCCTGCAATAGAAATTATTAGAGTATATGAAGAGCATTTAGAGTGATAAAATCACGTTATCATAAATGAGATATGGAAGAAAGCCATTGTAATAAAATAAAATTGTTGTTTGTTATATTAGGATGGTTGGGAGGATTTCCCTTGCGTTTGTCAAATAATAGTAAAGTTGTCTTTTGAATTAAGGGAATCTTCCGAATTAAAGGGTGAGAGAATGGACATTTCAATAATCACTGCACAACTAGTTAAGGAGAAAGTGATTTCACATTATCCAAATAGTGTAAAAGTGTTAAACGGGGGAACGGCAAGTACTATATATTTGTTAGATAAGCAATATGTTGTAAAGTTGAATGAATCGGATGTCATACGTGAAGAAGCTTATTTTCTTCAGTTTTATAAAACTGAAGAATTATTTCCAAAGCTTTTATATAAGGAACCTTTAAATCGCTATATTGTTTATTCATTCCTTGAGGGCACAACTTCTTGCAAACTAAGCCACAAACGGAGTGTTCTTTGTAAACTTGTAAAGGAAGTTATCAATAAGTATGAAGTGGCTACAGAGGTTGATGGCTGGGGATGGAAAGAAAATCCGGTTCAATCTTGGAATGAATTTTTAACAACCAATGTGATAGAAGCTTATGAAAATGTAAGACGTTACATAAGTGAAGAAGAGTATAGAACGGTTCTTAAGTTAGCAAATAGTCCAAGTAGGGGGACTGGAATAAATCAGCCATTCTTATTGCATGGTGATTTTGGATTTCATAATTTTATATTTCAAGGAATTAAGCTGCATGGTGTAATTGATCCTTTACCAGTGTTAGGAGATCCTATATACGATTTAATTTATGCGTTCTGTTCAACCCCGGAAGATTTAACAAAAGAAACAATCGATTATGCGATGAAACAATATGTATTTCATAAAAAAGACCGTGATTTATATGAAGAAATAGTCATAGGATTATATTTGCGTATAGATACATGTTTACGGCACCACCCGAAAGATTTAGAAAATTATTTAGCAGCTTGGCGTTATTGGATGGGCGAGGTTGAGGTGACTTTATAGTACAAATATTTTTGGGGAGATAGTGAGATGAATGTTTCAGAAGCGAAAAAGGATTTACTGTAATTCTATTGTCATTTCCAGTTGTCTATTTACTTACTTTTATAAGTTTAATGATTGAAAATAAAAAAGCAGATCATTATCAACAAAAGTCAGCTTAATAAAAATATAGGGATAGGGGAAATTATGATGAAAAATTTCGTTTGTACAACGTGTGGCGTGCAGTATGCAGCGAGTGTAGAAGAACCGGTGAGTTGTCATATTTGTGATGAAGAGAGGCAATATGTGAATCCAAAAGGACAATCTTGGACGACACTAGAAAGCTTACAAATTGGTGATACATATAAAAATGAAATAATCGAAGAGGAAAATGGACTTTATAGTATTACGACAAAACCAGGATTTGCGATCGGTCAAACGGCATTTGTAGTGAAAATAGAGTCATATCGTTTACTGTGGGACTGTATTACGTATTTAGATGAAACGACAATTATGAAAATAAAAGAGCTTGGCGAATTAGATGCGATTGCATTGTCTCATCCTCATTATTATTCAACGCAAGTAGAATGGGCAGAGACATTTGATGTACCAATTTATATACATGAAGATGATAAAGAGTGGGTGATGCGTCCGAGTAGTCGTATTATTTATTGGTCTGGTGAGTCTTTACAATTAGCTGATGGATTAGTCATTCATCGTTTAGGGGGACATTTTAAAGGTGGATCTGTCTTACATTGGGAAGAAGGTAATGACGGAAAAGGAATTTTGTTAACAGGTGATATTATTCAAGTTGTAGCAGATGAGCGGTGGGTAAGCTTCATGTACAGCTATCCAAACTTAATTCCACTACCAGCGAGAAAAGTGGAAGAAATGGTGAATCGAGTGAAGCCGTTACAGTTTAATCGTTTATACAATGCTTTTCATCGAGTAGTAAAAGAAAATGCAAATGAGGCGGTTGAACGTTCTGCTGAAAGATATATAAAAGCAATAGAAGGAAAGTTGTTTCATACGTAAAAGGAGAGTAGCTTAATGAAAACGTTAGTATGCTTTGGAGATAGTATTACAGCTGATGAAACATTTTTTGATGGAATGCCAAGATTAACACCACGTTTGCAAGAAATGTTGCCGAACTGGAAAGTAGAGAATGCAGGTGTTCCAGGTGATAATACATTCGATGCGTTAAATAGAATTGAAGAAGATGTAATATCATATAAACCAGATTTCGTAACAGTTTTTCTTGGTACGAATGATGCAGTTTCTTTTTCTCAAGTGTCATTACAAGCATATAAAGAAAACTTAGAGAAGATTGTGAACCAAGTTTCATCAGATAAAGTACTACTGATTAGTCCTGCACCAGTTGATGAAGAAAGACAGCATAATAGAACAAATAGAGTGCTGAGTCAGTATGCAGACGTGGTAGAGGAAGTGGCAAAAGAAACAGGAAGCTATTTTCTAAATTTGTATGCTGAAATGATTCAAGAACGGGATTATAAAAGATTTGTAGAAAATGATGAAAAAGATGGATTACACTTTGGGCCAGAAGGTTATGAGTATGTAGCGAAGTTAATTGGTGAAAAGTTAAAAGGGATTTTATAAGGAGCAAAGCACTTAGTGCTTTGCTTTTTCGTATTTCTTTCGCAGTCCATAAACTTATTGATCGCTGTAATTTGGACAGATATTTTGCGTTTTTATCCCGCATTAACTGTCCGTAAACGCCCCATTGGTGAGGGCTAATAATCAGTGGGGGATGAACAAAAACCCCACTGATTAAAGTTTCACTTTATGTGCTTAAAAGGCGAGTTCTGTTTTAAAGTAATATAAATTTATTTTTAAAAATTTATATTTCGTAGTTGAAAATCAATAAAGGTGTAACTATAATAGTTACAGTGAGTTTGTTATTTTGAAATGTACACATTGAATTACAAGAATGAAGGGAGTTTTTATGTAAATCAAAAAGTTATAAAGATCTATTAATTTTCATAATAAGATAAAATGCTTTTCGGTTCATACACATTATGAAATATGTTATTTCTAATAGAAAACTAGAGGTGGAAAAATGAAAAATTTTAAAGGTATGTTGATATCATCACTTGCAATTACAACTTTTGCTGGGGTAGGTACGACATTTGTAACAAATACAGTACATGCTGCTAATGACGATTCTAGTAAAATACAAGTTCGTTCTAATAAGAGTATAAATACAACAACTGGCTCGAGATTCCCTGTATTATCATCAGTCAATCCTTATGATGAACCTAGATTTTCGAGACAGGGATATCTTGAAGAGGCACCTTTAGGAATTAATGCTCCTTATGCTTGGGGAATTAAAGGAGGGAATGGTCAGGGGACAACTTTTGTAGATTTGGAAGAAGGCTGGTTATTAAATCATGAAGATTTAGTCGGTCAAAATATTGAATTTATGTCTGGAAAAATGAGTAATGATCTTTCTCATGGTACTTCAGTTCTAGGTGTTGTTTCTGCAGCTGACAATGGGATTGGGAACATTGGAATTGCACCAAAAGCAAAGGCAAAAGTAATTTCAGTGATCCGAGACAATGGGAGAATTGATGTAAGAGATGCTATTTTAAGTGCCGTAGATTCTTTACAGGCTGGAGATGTTTTATTAATAGAAGAATCCTTTAAATATGATGGATATGGAGATGACCCTTTACCAGTAGAAGTATACCCGAGTATATTTAACGCAATTCGCAAAGGTACAGATAAAGGCATTATTATTGTAGAAGCAGCTGGTAATGGTGGGATTGATTTAGATGAATTTAAAGACCGTAATGGTAAACAGATTTTAAATCGAAACAGTCAAGACTTTAAAGATTCAGGAGCTATTATAGTGGGAGCATCTACTGCAAGAGTTCCTCATAAACGTTTAGCTTTCTCTAACTATGGTAGTAGAATTGATGTATATGGTTGGGGAGAGTATGTTGATACATTAGATACATATCAAAATCAAAATAGTAAAGGACAAAAAGTTACAGATCAGAACATAATTAATCGTTATACTTCTAATTTCCGTGGTACTTCTAGCGCTTCGCCTATAATTGCTGGGGCTGCTGTATCGATTCAAGGGATTGCTAAAGAACATTTAGGTAAGGCATATACACCAAAAGAATTGAGAGCAATTTTAAGTAATCCTAATACAGGCACAAAGTCTAATAACCCATCATCTGATAAAATAGGGGTTTTACCAGATTTAAAAGCGATTTTGTCTAACCTTGGATTTCATAGTGATTTGACTACCAATGATCCTATGGTATTTCCAGATAACGTAGAAAAAAATGAAGGAAAAGAAAATTCAACTTTCGTATTTCCAGGTGAAGAAACAAAAAGAACAGGTGATAAAAATTCAACTGTAACCTTCCCAGAAGAAGATTTAAAACAGGAGGAAAAAGAAGAGGGATTGATTGTTTTTCCTGATTAATAAAAAAATACTACCTTCCATTTGGAGGTAGTATTTTTTATTTCTTGTCATTAACAAGCAGGCATGAAATTTGTATTTGTTTATCTTTTATAATGAATTTAACTAAAAAAATCGAATATTTGACTGTTAATTTACTTTTTTGTCTCAATCAATTACATGAATCAATCTAGAAATGCTTGCTGCAATGCTCTCAGTCCATCACTGTAAATGCCATGAAACAGATTAATTGCCTCTTCATCACTAACTTCAACAGGAGTGAACGTACCAGACCACTCTACTAACGATGTGTTCCTTTCAGTACCTCCTTTAACCTGGATTGTAGATAAATAATTAGTGACTGGGAATGGTGCATTCATGATTGAATATGTGTAGTAGCGCTCTTTATCATTGAATACTTCTAATCGTTCTATAATTGTATCGCCATCTGGATTAGCTAGATGACGTACACGACCGCCTTCAGTTAATTTACTGCTAGGTATATAAGGTAACCAGTCTGGAAGGGAGTTGAAACCTCCGATTAATTGCCATACTTGTTCCGGTGAAGCAAAAATTTCCATAGATGTAGTAGTATGTGCCATATTCATTACGCTCCTTTTCATCCCGGTATTTACGGGTAAATAATCAGTGGGGGATGCTCCCACTGATTAAAGTTATATTATTATTTTACGTTGATTGGTAGTGGTGCATTAGGTGCTACTAATTTTTGTTCGCGCATTTCTTCCCAGAATGCTGCTGGAATTACTGTGTTTAAGGCATTTTGGTCTTCTACAATGCGTTCCGGTTTACTTGCACCAGGAACAACAGCAGCAACTGCTGGATTGGCTAGTGAAAATTGTAGTGCAGCAGCTTTGATGCTGATTTCGTGACGATCTGCAAGAGCTTTGATTTTCTCAACTTTTGCAATAATTTCTGGCGATGCTTTTTGATATTCGAAGTGAGCGCCGCCAGCAAGAATACCTGAGCTATATGGGCCACCAACAACAATATCCATATTATGCTTTACAGCTGCAGGCATTACTCGTTGCAATGCACGTTCGTGGTCTAATAATGAATAGCGACCAGCTAGTAAGGATATATTTGGTTTCGCTTCTTCTAAATCAAGCATAAGTTCAATTGATTCTACTTTGTTTACTCCAAGCCCCCAGCCCTTAATAACTCCTTCTTCACGTAAACGTGTTAGCGCACGGAATGCTCCTGTTCGAGCTGTTTCAAATTGTGAAATCCACTCATCACCATAAAAGTCTTGTGCTAAATCATGAATGAAAACAAAGTCTAGACGATCTGTTTTTAAACGTTTCAAACTTTGCTCGATAGAACGAAGTGTTGCATCTGCGCTATAGTCATTGATCATTTTATTTTTGCGACCAAATTCGAAAAGTCCGCCTTTTTCACCTAAATCACGTGCAGATGGATCTTCTAGTTCATCTGAAATCGTTCGACCTACTTTGGTGCTTAAAAAGTAATCATCACGATTTCTTTTTGACAGTGCTTCACCAAGACGGATTTCCGCTAATCCAGATCCATAAAGTGGAGCTGTATCAAAGTAACGAACGCCATTCTCCCAAGCAGCATCCACTGTAGCGATTGCTTCTTCTTCTGGGATATTACGGTACATATTTCCTAGTGGTGCTGTACCAAACCCGATTTTTTCTTTTAGTAATTTACTCATTATAGATATCCTCCTAAAATGTATTTGAAAATTATTTATTCATTGTGAATGGATATGAAAATGAAAACATGTCATTTCATCGTCTGACAAAATGTATGATAAAAATACTCACTTTAAAGTACAGGTACTAACAGGTAATTTCTAACACTGCATGACTCACTCAACTCTTACAAATGCTATTATGAAATGTATTTTACATAATGAAAAGTACGTACTTTAAAGTGATATAGATACTAAAAAGTAATACAGGTACTTTTTGGTGCCGTACTACTCATCTGCTGTTTACGTATGCTATTATGAAACATGTTTAACACAATAAAAAGTACGTACTTTAAGGTGCTATAGATACTTAAAAGTAATATTTAAATATTTTAGCTTATTTGTCTTATAAAATTATTAAAGGAGATTTTTATATGAAAACATACAATATTCCTGTAGAGGCAACTTTAGAGGTTATCGGTGGAAAGTGGAAAGTAGTTATCCTTTGTCATTTAAAGAAAGACAAAAAGAGAACGTGCGAATTAAAACAATTAATGTCTGGTATTACACAAAAGATGTTAACGCAACAATTACGTGAATTAGAAGAAGATGGTGTAATCGAGAGAAAAGTGTATAACCAAGTGCCACCAAAAGTAGAATACTCTTTAACTGATTACGGTCATTCTTTAGATTCTATACTCGATACTCTTTGTAACTGGGGAGAAAATCATCTTGAAAAGAATGGTAACACGTCTATGCTTATAACCGCAGCTGAATAAAGAAAGAAAAAACGAACGAGAATACGTTCGTTTTTTCTTTTTGTATAGAGGGAGATTTTTAAGCAGCATAATTACTTTTTTGTAATATAGGTACTTTTTTGTGCTGTAGGAACTAAAATGTGCCGTATAGAAAATTATTTATTTTTACGTAACAATAGATAAGGAATTTATAAAAAAGGAGAGGAGATCGCGTGAAACAATATAATATACCTATAGAAGCAACTTTAGAAATTATCGGGGGAAAGTGGAAGGTCGTTATTTTATGTCACTTAACAAAAGGGAAGAAGCGAACGAGTGAGTTACAACGTTTGATGCCTGAAATTTCTGTTAGAATGTTAACGCAGCAACTACGTGAGCTGGAAGAAGATGGTGTGATTACACGTGAAATTTACAAAGAAATTCCCCCTCGAGTAGAATACTCCCTAACCGATTATGGGTGGTCTTTACAAAATGTATTAAATCAATTAACCGCGTGGGGAGAACGATGCATAGATAGAAAAAACACAGAAGTTAAGTGAAATCTCTATATGTAATATTGAAAACACCACCTAATGACGAGGTGGTGTTTTTCGTTTTAAAACTTTAGAAAGTTGTTATGATGGAAAGTAAAATTTTTGAGGACCTGTTTCAGTCATGGGTACTTAAAAGTGCCTACATCACTTTAAAGTACGTACTATGCTTCATAATATAACCGTTTTATAATGACACTCGTAGCAAGAAGTCATAACGATTTTAAGCTATGTTCAAAAAAACTTATTAACTAGTATAGTTTTTTGTTCAATTTTTTAGTAGGAGATGTTTTTATGGTTGAAGAACTTTTTTATAAAAAAATACTTAAAAATCTGTTTTCAGATCCAGTTCAAATTACACTTTGGAATGGAGAAACAATACAATATGGCGAAGGGGAACCTCAATTTCATATAACATTCCATAAGCCGCTCTCAAAAAAAGAAATTGCTAAGGATCCTTCTATTGCATTCGGTGAAGCATATATGAATGGAGACCTTGAAATAGAGGGTAATCTTGAAAAAGCAATTCAATCTATTTATAAAAGGCAGGATAGCTTTTTAGGTGATAGTAAGTTGCAATATTTCAAAAGTAAATGGAATTTCTCAAAACAAAAAAATAAAGAAGATATTGCTCACCATTATGATATTGGGAACGATTTCTATAAATTATGGCTTGATGAGACAATGACATATTCTTGTGCGTATTTCCAAAATGAACAAGATTCTTTAACGACAGCGCAGCATAATAAAGTGAATCATATTTTGAAAAAGTTGAACCTTCAAAAAGGTGATACGCTATTAGATATCGGTTGCGGGTGGGGTGAGCTCATTACAGCTGCCGCTAAGCAGTACGGTGTGAAAGCGATGGGAGTAACATTAAGCGAGGAACAATTTGCAAAGACTTCCGAGCGAATTAAACAAGAGGGACTTACGGATTTAGTTGAAGTATCTTTACTTGATTACCGCGATATTAAGAATCGTAAATTTGATAAAATTGTTAGTGTAGGTATGATCGAACATGTAGGAAAAGACAACATTACGCAATACTTTGAAACAGTTAACAAACTACTAAATGATGGCGGGATTTCTCTGCTGCATTGTATTACTTCTCCGGCTAATGGTGGTGCTACGAATGGTTGGATTGAAAAATATATATTCCCTGGTGGGTATGTTCCTGCTGTTAACGAATTAATCACGAACATGACAAACGAACAATTTTTCATTGTTGATGTGGAAAGCTTACGTAGACATTACGGGAATACATTACAACATTGGGCTCGAAATTATGAAAATGTACTAGAGGAAGTTCGCAAAACGAAAGATGAGCGATTTATCCGCATGTGGCGTTTATATTTAAATGCATGTGCAGCTTCGTTCTTTACAGGTAATATTGATTTACATCAATTTGTATTTACAAAAGGGATTAATGATACAATTCCGATGACACGTTCTTATATGTATGAATAAGAGTATATAACTAAGTAGCTCTCAAGTCATTGAGTATAAATAAAATGATGATAGGATATAAGTCTATAACGTAAAGTCGAGATGGGAATCAGAAAATGATTTCTTTCTCGACTTTTTGATATATAATTTTGAAATTAAAACTATATACTTTTAAAGATAAAAATATATAATAAATGTAGAAACGAAAATTTATGAGCAAGGAAGTTGAAGAACATGACATTAACAATGGGCTTTATTGGATTTGGAAAATCAGCTAACCGTTATCACCTACCTTATCTAAAGACACGTAATAATATAAAAGTAAAAACAATTTTTGTACGTCAAATAAATGAAAAATTAGCGGCTCCATATGAGGAAAAAGGTGTTTACTTCACTACTGATTTAGACGAATTGTTGAATGACAAAGAAATTCAAGTTGTGACGATTTGTACGCCAGCACATACGCATTATGAATTAGCAAAAAAAGTTATACTAGCCGGAAAATCAGTTATCGTTGAAAAACCATTTTGCGATACAGTAGAACATGCGAAAGAATTATTAGCTTTAGGACGAGAGAAAGGTGTAGTCGTTATGCCTTATCAAAACCGTCGTTTTGATGGTGATTTTTTAGCTGTAAAGCAAGTAGTTGAGCAAGGATTCCTTGGTGATATTATTGAGATTGAATCACATATTGATTATTTCCGTCCTGGTTCAATCACTCATGAAGCTCCAAAAGAAGAAGGTTCATTTTACAGTTTAGGTATTCATACGATGGACCGTATGATTTCATTATTTGGCCGTCCAGATACGGTAACATATGATATTCGTAATAATGAAATGGAAGGTGCGGTTGATAACTATTTCGATGTTGGTCTACATTACGGAAATCACCTGAAAATTAAACTGAAAACGAACCATGTCGTAGCGAAAGATTATCCACGCTTTATCGTTCATGGAACAAATGGATCATTTATTAAATACGGTGAAGATCAGCAAGAAAATGATTTGAAAGCGGGGATTATGCCTGAGAGTGCAGGGTTTGGTGAAGATTCACCGATGTATTATGGAATTGCTAAGTATCGTAATGCAAATGGTGACTGGATTGAAAAACAAATTAAAACACCGCTTGGTGATTACGGTCGTTTCTATGATGCAGCGTATGCCACAATTGTAAATGGTGCACCAAAACTTGTGAAAGATGAAGAAGCAGTAACGAATATTGAAATCTTGGAAAACGGATTTGCTGCCCCATCACCTTCAGTTTACAAACTTGAGGCTTTACATTTGAATGAATAGAAGAGAGTTTGCGGTATAAAGGAGGTATGGAAATGGCAAGCGGATCAACACAAGTAAAATACCTCGGCATTTATCAAAAGATTAAACAGCAAATTTTAGACGGTGAATATAAAATCAACAAAAAAATTCCGAGTAGCTCCGTCCTTGCTGAAGAATTCGATGTTTCAGCACTTACGATTAAAAAAGCGCTAGATCTATTAGTAAGAGACGGCTACATTATCCGTCGGCGCGGAAGTGGAACAGTGGTACAAGATTGGCATCAGCAGGAAAAGGCACGAATGATTCAAACTTTAACAGGTACGAAAGCTGTTTACGGTAGTGAGGTAGAAAGTAAAATTATCGAGTTTGCGATTGTAGGTGCTGATGAAGTAGTTGCTGAGAAATTGGGAGTTTCAATTGGTGATTTCGTCTATAAAATCATTCGCCTTCGCATCATTCACAGCATTCCGACGATTATGGAGCATACATGGATGCCAATTTCGGTTATCCCAGGTGTTGAGGCTTCTGTTTTAGAGGAGTCGATATACTCACATATTCAAAATAAACTTGGTCTTGAAGTAGGGACATCTGTTGTCAGGGTTAAAGGAATTCGCCCAGATGATAGGGAAAAGCAGTTTATGAACTTAACAAATCAGGATTTCCTAATGCGAGTTGAGCAAGTAGCTTACTTAACGGATGGACGAACTTTTGAATATTCTTACGCAGATCATTTACCGGAAACCTTTGAGTTTGAAACAGTCATTACGGCAAAAAATTATAAAGAGACATAAAAAACGGTTGAGGCAAGTATTGTCTCAACCTATTTTATGTCTTCTACAGTTATTATTCATCAGCAGTAATCAGCATGGATGTGTTCCCGGTTTTTTCAAGATGAACTTCTCCCCAGGAACAGAGGGAATCAAGTATAGCTCCTAAAGACGAACCGTAATCCGTTAAAGAGTACTCTACTTTCGGTGGTACTTGGTCATATACTTTCCTTTGGATTACACCATCTTCTTCTAGTTCCCGTAATTGTTGCGTTAACATTTTTTGCGTAATACCAGGCATTAAACGTTTTAATTCACTCGTTCTTTTTGTTCCTTTTTTTAAATGACAAAGGATAACAACCTTCCACTTTCCACCAATAACTTCTAAAGTCGCTTCTACAGGAATATTATATGTCTTCATAAAAAAAACTCCTTTGATGAATTTAGATTACAGTTGTGAGCCTACATCCGTTGTAATACTAAAATTATTTCTTTTTAGTACCTATAACACTTTAAAGTGCGTACTATTTATTGTGCTAAATATCGGTCATAATAACCGATGTAAGAGAGAAATAAGCAGAATGGCACTTGAAAATGCATATGTTCCTTTTTAGTACCTATAACACTTTAAAGTGCGTACTATTTATTAGGATGAATATAATCCATAATAGCACTTGTAAGCAAGAAATGCGTGAAATGTGCTTTGAAGGAGCCATCATGCTATGGGGAATTTTACATGAGAATAATTTGTTGTGTTATTAAAATTAATCCAAGACTTAACAGTTGATTAATCGAACTGTAAAGTTTAAAATTACAGTAAGATTTTTAAAAGTGAGTTGTTAACGTCTGTAAAATGTAGCATGAATAATAGAGATAAATGAAACATTGCTGAATAACTAACATTATGTGAATTTGATTCTAAACTGTAATTTTTTTTAATACATTTCAATAAGCGATATTTAAAATGTACGTTTAATAACATTAAAGGAGTGAGTTAAATATGGTAATTCTATATACAACAGCAAGCTGTGCGTCATGCCGAAAAGCGAAAGCATGGCTTGAAGAGCATCAAATTGATTATATTGAAAAAAACATCGTATCAAATTCTATGACAGTTGATGAGCTTAAATCGATTCTTCGTTTAACTGAAGAGGGGGCTACTGAAATTATTTCAACTAGATCCAAAACTTTTCAGGACTTAAATATAAATATTGATGAGCTCTCGCTAAATGAATTTTATACATTAATAATTGAGCATCCACTAATGTTGCGTCGCCCGATTATGCTGGACGAAAAAAGATTGCAAATTGGTTTTAACGAAGAAGAAATTCGCAAATTTTTACCACGTAGCGTCCGAACATTTTTAAACATTGAACTGCAAAAGTTGGCTAATTAATAAGTAATATTTTTTAGGAAAAGTGGTATGAAAGGAGGAAGCAGAAAATGATAGAAGTATGTGTTACAGTCAATTATAACGATAGAAATTATCAAACAAATGTTATTGTAAGTAAAGATATGATATGGACAAAAATTAAACAATTGGCAGAAGAACAAGTCAAAAAACAGTGGGGCTTTTAAATTGGATTATTTAAAAAGTGAAGTTACACGTTAGAGGCTTTAACTAAATCTAAGACTTTTCAGGACTTAAATATAGATAAGAAATTTGTATGAAAGGAGGAAGAAGGAAATGATAGAAGTATGCGTTACAGTTAATTATAACGATAGAAATTATCAAACAAATGTTATTGTGAATAAAGATACGATATGGAAAAAAATTAAACAGTTGGCAGAAGAACAAGTGAAGAAACAGTGGAGTGTTTAAATGTATTTTTAACTTAAAAAGCTAAATGAAGTTATGGAATCTATTTCTTTATGCTAAGAGTGGTTCTTATATATTTTAACGTTCAACTAACCTATCTGTAATGTTTATGGCTACAGTATGTTAATATAGGAGAAACAATATTTTTGATTGTAGGAGGAAAACAATGAACAGCGACTTTACCTTGGCCATACACAGTTTAACTTATTTAGCTTTACAGCCAGACCGGATGTCAACAAGTAATGCTATTTCAGAAAGTGCAGGTGTACATCCAGTACGCATTCGCAAAGTACTAAGTTTGTTAAAAAAACATAAGTTTATACAATCGAAAGAGGGGACTGGTGGCGGTTTTATTTTCGCTCGCGATTTAGATGAAATTAATCTTTGGCATATTTATCAGATAACCTCTGAAGGTGCTTTGCAGCCGAAGTGTCCAGAATCAAACAATCAGTGTGTTGTAGGTTCGAACATGCGAAAAGTTCTTTTCGCTATTTTCTTAGGTGCTGAAGAGCATCTAGGTGAATACTTAAAGAATTATACAATGAAAGAAGTTGTTGACCTTATCAATCAAGAGCGTTAAGCGGCTTAATTATTATATAGCCGTGAGTTCTTAACACTTAAATGTAATGAAAAATATTACAGTATAATTTGTTTTTATATCTTTTTTATCGTCACAAAAAATATTTATAGGAAGGTGAAACGGTATGATGTCAAATAATAATCATGTTTTAAAAGTAGGAGATTGGGTTCGTGGAATATCAAATGAAGGTGAATTAATAGTTGGTTATATTGTATCACTTGATGATGTAGAGGATATAGTTACAGTTAGTATTGTGAAACGTGACGGCCAGTACACAATAAACGAAGCGATTTTACTCTTTAGTAAACACGTTAACAAACTCCCTGAATTAAAGGTAATAAATAAGGAACAAATCCTTTATCTTATAGATCTTGCATTATTAACAGGGGATGAAGAATGGTTTATCGAGCTTTCTTCAAAATTAAACTCGATAAAAGAGCTAGTTAATGAGGGATTTTAAAATTTAAACTTTTGAGGGTGCACACAATCCGCCTTATGGGACACAATTACTTTTCGCATAAAAGGAAATGATGTAAAAACGATTCATTACAAACATAGAGATATCCCTGAAGAAGAGCCGAACAAACTACAATTAAGATGATATTGAAGTGATTTGTTTGTGTATTCCTGATAACGATAATTATGTAAATGAGCTGTCCATATGGGGCAGCTTTTTTGTTTTTTGCTCAGTGTAGCTTTTTAAAATGTATATGAATTCAATATTAATAATATATATCCTAAAATTTGGTTTTTTTATTTTGGGATTTTTTTCTTTTTACCTACATTAATTATTTATTAGAATATCTTTTGTGTTTAAAATAAAATTTTTTGATAAAAGGGGATATAAGTATTTTTATAATAAGTCACCTAGAAAAACAATGTATTATTGTATTTTTTTACTAACTAATTCAGCTTTAAGCGATAAAAACAATGGCTACATGCTAACTGTAAAATATTATCCATATAAAATTATTCCGCTTTAATATTTCTGAAAATATAAAAATATTAATTTTATAAATATACACGTTATAATGAGGGCGTCGAGAGAAATTTTATTATCTCTGGAGAAAATATAAAAAATGCGATTATTAGTAAGAAAGGTGTGTGATTAGAGGCGAAATGTATGTAATGTGCTTCAGTGGCTTGTGTAAGCAATATCATCAGTGCTACCGAAGTTATGAAAGTAAAGTATAGAATTGAGAAAGAAATGCCTCGCAAATTAAGAGAGGCCGGTTTAGCTAAAATTACTGTTAAAAGTAAAAAAGAGAAACCATTAAAGTAATACACTGTTATTAGAAATGTTGCAACGTATTTATGAAGTCTATTCTATATTGTTCTCTTAAGGGGTCTTTATATAAAGAGCGGATATTACGAGTGAACTTTTTTGTGAACGCTAACAATTATATTAGGACGCTAATTAGCGAATGTTTCAATTTGGATTCATTATGATGAAGGACATACAATGTGGGGCAACTTGTAAGGAATTCATTTTCCGAAAAGGGAATATTTGTTAGGTGTAAAGAGAGATGCAGGAATAGATACAAGGGGGAGTTATTATATGAACGGGAATACTGCAAAGAAAATAGAAGTTCAAGCTGAAAATACCGCACTAAAAAATGAGCAATATGCAGATCCGAAAAAGTGGCATAAGCAGGATACTACATGGGCACTCAGTCTATTTGGAACTGCAATTGGAGCAGGGGTGCTCTTTTTACCGATTAATGCAGGTTCAGGTGGTTTATTATCTTTACTACTAATTACATTGCTTGCATATCCAGTTATGTACTACTCACATAGGGCACTTGCTAAAATGATATACGCTTCTAATTCTGCTGATGAGGGGATCACAGGTACAATTAGAGAGTATTTCGGAAATAAAGCGAGTATCATTTTTAACATCGTATATTTTGGTTCAATTTATACAATCGTACTAATGTATTCGGTTGCGCTTACAAACACTGCAAGTAGTTTTATCGTGCATCAATTGCACATGCCAGAACCTCCAAGAGCTATTTTATCACTTGTATTAGTTCTTGGTCTTATCGCTATACTGAATTTTGGTCAAGATATTACTGTAAAGGTAATGAGTATGTTAGTGTATCCTTTCATAGTTTCTCTACTTTTTATCGCAATATCTTTAATTCCACAGTGGAATACGTCAATGCTTAGTTTTTCAGCTGTTTCAACTGCTTCAACAGGAACAGGCTATTTTGGGACGATATTGATGATTCTACCAATCATCGTATTCTCATTTAATCATTCACCTATGATTTCATCATTTGTTGTGAAACAGAGAGCTACGTATGGAATCGAAGCCACTGATGCTAAATGTGCGCAAATACAAAAGGTTTGTTATATCATGACATTCGCTGTTGTTATGTTCTTCGTTTGGAGTAGCGCATTGAGCTTGACTCCAGATGATATAAAAATGGCAAAAGAACAAAACTTATCAATTCTTTCATATCTTGCTAATGAGCTTAATTCGCCTGTAATCACTATTGCAGCTCCAATTATTGCTTTTGTGGCTATTACAAAGTCTTTCCTTGGCCATTATATAGGAGCATTTGAAGTAATGCGTGACATGATTATTAAGTTCGGTAAATCACGTGGAAAAGATATTGAAGAAAAAACAATTAAGACAATAATCCTTACTTTTGTTGTATTATCATGCTGGTTTGTTGCTTATACAAATCCAAGTATTCTTGGACTTATTGATTCTCTAAGCGGTCCTTTAGTTGCTGCTATCTTATGTCTATTACCGATGTATGCGATTCAAAAAGTGCCAGTACTAGCTAAATACAAAGGGAAAATGAGCAACGTATTTGTTATTATTGTAGGTGTACTTACTGTCTTAGCAAGTATTAAGTCATTATTCTAATTCACTACTGTTGGTTTTAGTATCAAAATAGTTGGATCTGAGAAAATAAGGAGCAAGTTTTGAATAGTTTTTTTCAAAACTTGCTCTTAAAATATTCTAAGGAATTAATTTTACAAATAAGTTTATTCATATTAGTCATCTAGTGTTTTGGTCATATACTCATCCAATATTATCAAGACTTAAATCGGAAAATTTTAAATATCAAGCGCCTAACGTATTATATATCCCTAATATGTTAGGCGCTTTTATTTTGGATAATAAATTTTGAACCTGAATTTGAATAGTATATTTCTCTATTTGATGCTTATTTAATATTGTAAAATTTGTATTGAAAATTCGAGGTTTTAAAAGTATCATATACATATTCAAACATTTGAAGATGTATATGATACTTTTTGAAATTGAGGAAAAGTAACGGAGGGATTTCAATGGGAAACGAAATGCAACAATTTAAAGCAGATTTCTTTAAAGCCTTAGCACACCCTTTGCGAATAGGTATTTTAGAATTATTGTCAGAAGGTGAAAAAAGCGTAAATGAAATTCAAGATATTTTAAATAAGGAAGGCTCAGCTGTTTCTCAGCAATTAAGTGTACTACGTTCAAAAAATATTGTTGTTGGTAGGAAAGATGGAAAAAGAGTTTTATATTCTTTACGAGACCCTATTATTGTGGATTTATTGGTGGTTGCACGGAAGATTTTTAACAACCATTTAATTGATGCGATTTCAATGTTAGAAGAGCTAGATGGAGCAGAAAGTGAAATGATGGCTAAGGAGGGATAGGTTGAGTATTGAGGTTAAGAAAGAAGATATCATCCAACATGGAATTGAAACATTTCGCTCATTAGGAGCTCATTACGTTTGTGAAGTTTGTATAAAAAGTGGAAATTCTTGTTGTTTTTCATGCCAACATTTACAAGATGGAGTTGGATGTCGAAAAAGAAATACTGCTTGTACAGCTTGGTTATGTGGAATTCAAGGTTTTTTATTTGATCAAATAGGATTACTGGATGAATGGAATCGTTTTTGGAGTGAAATTCCAGGACAAATGTTTCGTAGAGATATTACTCCAGATAAGGTAAGGATTAGATCGTTTATTGATATAAAGAAGCTAGATAGTCGAGCCGGAGAACGTTTAGCAGAAAGATTGAAATCCTATGTACAACAAGGTGGAGATATAGGTGAATTGGAGTGTCATTTAAGTAAAACATATAGTAAATATTAGGATGTTTTTTATTTTTGTGAAAAGGACAATTTTCTGTATAAGGGACCGAGAAATACATTTGTAATCCAGATCTATTAAAAATAGAAAAGAAGGGTTTGTAATGAGAAAGTTATTTACAGGAAGGTTTGAAGGATATTCATTAGCACATTTTCAAAAGGATCTTCTTTCAGGAATGATTGTTGGAGTTGTTGCGATTCCACTTGCTATGTCTTTTGCTATAGCCTCTGGTGTTAAGCCAGAGTATGGGATTTATACAACCTGTATTGCTGGAATACTCATTTCACTGTTTGGTGGTTCGAAGTATCAAATTGGAGGACCTACAGGTGCTTTTGTTCCGATTCTTTTAGGAGTTGTAATTACCTATGGATACGAAAATTTACTACTCGCGGGTTTGTTAGCTGGAATTATTTTATGTCTTATGGGAATCTTCAAACTAGGCTCTTTAATTAAGTTTATTCCACGTCCTGTAACAATTGGTTTTACTTCAGGTATTGCTGTTATTATCTTTACGGGACAAATTGCTAGTTTTTTAGGTTTAACAGGTATAAAAAAGCATGAGGAATTTCTAGCGAATTTGAAGGAACTCTTCACTCATATCAGTACTACCAATTTTTATAGTGTTATAACTGCTTTGATTTGCTTTTTTGTTATACTCATAACACCAAAGATTTTACCAAAAGTGCCTGGTTCATTAGTAGGTGTTGTTATTTCAACTGTAATTGCAACTGTATTTTTCTCAGGTCATGTACCTACTATTGGTACAGCATATGGCACGATTCCAAATACACTTCCTCAGTTTGATATACCAGAAATCACATTAGAACGTATAAAACAGTTAATTGGTCCTGCATTTGTTATTGCGATGCTCGGTGGAATTGAATCGCTTTTATCCGCTGTCGTGGCAGATGGTATGACAAATAGTAAACACAACAGTAACAAAGAGCTTGTCGGTCAGGGGATTGCAAATATTGTTACCCCGTTATTTGGCGGGATTCCAGCAACTGGAGCAATTGCTCGTACAGCGACTAATATTAAGAGTGGGGCTGTATCTCCGATGTCGGGTATTATTCATGGGGGATTTGTGTTATTGACACTTTTACTGTTAGCTCCATATGCTTCACATATTCCTCTTGCTAGTATGGCTCCCATTTTAATGGTGGTAGCTTGGAATATGAGCGAACAAAAACATTTTTATCACATACTCAAAATGAAGACAGGAGATTCCCTTGTATTACTAGTAACATTTTTACTTACTGTATTTACTAGTTTAACAACAGCTGTGGAGATTGGTCTTATTTTAGCTGTTATTTTGTTTACAAAACGTATGAGTAATATGCTTGTTATATCTAAAGTGCTTCCTGATCATACAAAAAAGAATGAAAAATTGTTATCGCATGTGGTAAATAAAGCTCATGATTGTCCACAAATTAGTATTTATACAATAGAAGGGCCATTATTCTTTGGGGCTGCTCAAACATTTGAACAAAATATTTTAGCGACTATTCATTATAAACCTAAAGTTTTAATTTTACGTATGGGAAAAGTTCCTTTTATTGATACCACAGGAGAGTCTTACTTTAGGAATATTGTTCAGCACTTCAAAAAACAAGGTGGCGTACTTCTTATTTCTGGAATTCAATCAGAGCTAAAAGCCAATCTAGATAAGAATGGATTGTATGCTGAAATTGGGAAAGAAAACTTTTTTGATCATACCGGGGAAGCAATTAATTGTGCTTTAGGACATCTGAATACAAAAAAATGTATAGGGTGTAAGCATTTTGCTTTTCATGAGTGTACAGGGCTTTCTCAGCAATCTCAGGAAATCAATACAATAAAGAATAAAGTAAATGCATTAGATTTTTAAAAATTTCACTTCACATACAAAGTTTGTTTGATTTAATCTACTTTTTCATCATTTTATTAAAAAATAGAGAAGAAGAAGGTTTGCTTTGGAGAATGTGGAGAAGATTTTTTACAAGGTGTGAACAAGTAGTTTTTTTATACATTCAACAAATAAGTATCAAACAGTAAGAAGAGAATATTTCCCGTATATTTAAACGAAAAAGGGAAATTTAAAATAATATTTATTTAATAGAATACACGAAAACGAGTGGAGGAAATAAAAATATGTCTAATTTACCAAATTGTCCAAAATGTAATTCAGAATACACTTACGAAGATGGGAATCTTTTTGTTTGTCCAGAATGTGCTCATGAGTGGACTTTAGAATTAGAAGCTGAAAATAGTGAAGATACAAAGGTAATTAAAGATGCAAATGGAAATATTTTAAACGATGGTGATTCTGTAACAGTAATTAAAGATCTTAAAGTAAAAGGAACTTCATCAGTTGTAAAAATTGGTACAAAAGTAAAGAGTATCCGATTAGTTGATGGAGATCATGATATTGATTGTAAAATTGATGGTTTTGGAGCTATGAAATTAAAATCTGAATTTGTTAAAAAGGTATAAATACAATTTTGTTACATCAAAATTAGTTTGAAGTTAATGAATATACACTGTTTTTCAGCTGTACCCTGTGCCCAACAACTTAAGAATTTCGAATTACCTCGAAATGATAAAATGAACTTTTGGTTATGATTCAGCAGATTTTTTTGGGGAGTACCATGAAATTTTAGCTTGCTAGCGATATAGTGCTGCCGAAATATTTGAAATAGCTATAAGACTATTCTTTCGATGGTATGATGAAAGATATGGAAAAGGAATAGGTGTCAATCAGACCCCAATATTAATCTTGACCATTAGCAACAAAAAACCACCTCTCATAAAGGTGGTTTTTTAGTATTAATATATTTTAATTAGTCACGTCTAAATGGACCTTTTGGAGCAATAAGCTCTAAATTAGTACCATTTGGATCACGGAAGTAGGCAACGCCTGTGCCAAATCCAGATTTCTAGCCGTCTTCTTGAAAGATAATTGGTTCGTCATATGGGTGCTATCCTATGCCCATCAAGCTAACAAAATGGATTGCCTCTGAAACAAAAAAATTTTTATTACTATAAAAAACGTAAAGTATCTGTTTTTAGAAAAAAATAATTTTTATAAATTGATGGAGATATAACTCAATTCTTTTATATATTTAGTTAAATATGATTGTCAGAATGAACTTAAAGTAATTATGATTTCTAGAAATGCGAACTGATGTTTTGAATTGGTTTAAAGTTGCTGGAACAAAATAAAACCAATTGAGCAAAAAAACTTGCAAAAATAAAAAGAGATATATATATTAATTGATGTATCAATAATTGATATATCAATTAATATTTTGACAAGAAAGAAAAGGAACATTTTATGAAGGAAATGTTCGTAAATATCAGTGGAGAAGAACGCAAAATACTTATTCATATTCTATTACAGATGCAAAAAAATGTAGAGAATATTAAAGAATAGAGAGTGTAGGGGGCGAATAGTGTGGAAATAATCGCAGCTATTTTAGTCGGGATCGTAGCATTAGAACATTTGTTTATCATGATCCTTGAAATGTTTTTTATTGATTCAAAAGTAGCGAAACGTGCTTTCAAATTACCGAAGCATTTAGAAGGAGATCGAAACGTAGCCATTATGTTTGCAAACCAAGGTTTATATAATGGATTTTTAGCGGCTGGTCTCATTTGGGGACTTGTACTTGGGCTCAATCCAATTGGTTATATGATCCAATTATTTTTCGTGATTTGTGTGGTGATAGCAGCTATTTTCGGAGGTTTCACATCTAATAAATCAATTATTGTGAAACAAGGACTTCCGGCTGTTTTAGCACTGATTGCCCTTTTATGTATGATTTAGAATCAAAGTTTCTCAATAAAAGAACTCATTTTTGAAAAATACGCTATTCTTTCTGTAGAATTATAGGAAAGGATGGCGTTTTTGTATGCCTATTTCTATAAGTAGTGAATTATAACTATTTCCTCAAGGGACTCAACTGCTTTTCAGCTTTTGGATATATTTTCATCCATCTTTGTTTCCTCCTATTGTTGGATAGTGTAATAATTGATAAAAATTTTGTTGAAATTGAATTATAACGACTGATCAAAAAAGTTAGTGATTAAAAATATTATTCTTTAGTACATACATTTTTAAGATGTTAAATATATTTCATAATAGTCTCTGTAAGATAGGGATAAGTAGAATAGTACTTTAAAGTACCTATAGCACTTTAAAGTGCGTACTTTTTATAACTTTGAATATCATTCATAATAGCACCAGTAAGAAGAAAACAAGCTTTACGGTACTACTAGTTACCAAAGATGTTACAGCAGTTTATTTAGAATCAGATTGATTGAAGGGTTGTACTATATGGCCTAATAATTTCGAAAAAATGTCGGTGTGGCATAAAACAATTATGGAGGTTAAAGATATGAGCACTTCAAATTTGAATGAAATAAGTAAACAAATTTTAACAGAGGAGGAAACACTTCAATTTTCCTCTTTTACAAATGAAGATGCCTTGCAACTAGGTTTATTTATCGTTGAAACAGCAAAGCGAGAGGGAAAATTGATTGCTGTTGATATAACGAAAAATGGTGTGCAATTATTTCATTTCAAGATGACAGGGACAAATGAGGAAAATACGAAATGGATTGAGCGTAAAAAACGAGTCGTTTCCCTGCATGATCGTAGCTCGTATTATATGCAGATACAAAGTGAAATAACTGGGATTTCATATAATGAAAAATATCTTTTAGATACTTCGGAATATGCTGCGTTTGGTGGATGCTTTCCTATCAGAATAAAAAACGTAGGGGTTATTGGAATGATAACAGTTTCAGGATTACCACCAGAAGAAGATCACGAATTGGTAGTAAGAGCAGTTAAAAATCATTTGAACCAATAGTTGTAACGAGTCAATAGATAATTAATTTTAGGGGGCAACACTATGCCATTAATTGAGCTAAATACTTGGCCAACCATGTCAACAGAAGAAAAGAAGGCGTTTATTTATAATGTAACGGAACTTACAATAAAACTATTAAAAATTGTCCCTGACAAAATTCAAGTGTTGATAACGGAACTTGAGAAAGAAAATTGGGGGAAAGCTGGAGCTGTAGCAAGTGATGCTACCTTTGCTGAGAAAAGTAGGGTGTCCGATTGGGAGACAAAAGAGTCTTACGATACACCAGGTTGTAACGTTAATGGAATGGCTATTATTAAGATTGATATATGGAATACATTTGATCAAGAGACAAAGGATAAGTGGGTAAAAGAACTTACACAAGTGACATCTAAATATACTCATGCACCTTTGGATAAAGTGCTAATTCTTATTCGTGAAATGATTCCAGGGAACTGGGGACAAAGTGGTGTAACAGGATCTAATGCAGATTTCCTTTCCAAAAGTCGTACATTTTAATCGTTAAATAAAAAAGGCAAAAATGAACACATTTCTGTTCGTTTTTGCCTTTTTATTATTTGTCTGTGGTAATGAACATGATCCTTTGTATGTTTAAGTAATGTCCTCTAAAGGTGCCTCTACGGGAAAAGTGTATTTCTTCATTTGAAAGTCTTTTTCATGGAATGTAGATTTCAATTTTTGAGCAAAATAAGTTAGGTTATATAAATGTTACTTTTTAGTACCTATAGTACTTTAAAGTACGTACTTTTTATTATGTTAAATATCATACATAATAGCACATGTGAGAGGGAAACAAGATTTATGGTACGAGCAATTAACTATGTTACTTTTTAGTACCTACAGCACTTTAAAGTGCGTACTATTCATTATGTTAAATATATTTCATAATAGTACATGTAGGAGAGGGACAAGCTTTACGGTACTAAAAAGAGAATGCAACCATTCATAATAGCGTTTGTAGAGATCAAATATATTTTTTAGAAGATAAAAGGGCCTTTTTATCTCACTATTATGATAGGAATTATAGGGAAGAGGGGGAGCTCAATTGAATTCATATACAGCATTGTCTTCAGAAGTTCAGACGAATCGAAGAAGTATATTTGCGTTATTAGCGCTAGCAATTAGTGCGTTCGGGATTGGGACAACTGAATTTGTTAGTGTCGGTTTATTACCATCAATTTCGGAAGATTTACATGTGTCGGTTACAACAGCTGGTTTAACAGTTTCTTTATATGCGTTAGGTGTAGCGTTTGGTGCTCCAGTATTAACGTCATTAACAGCTAATATGTCACGAAAAACGTTATTAATGTGGATTATGATTATTTTCATTATTGGTAACGGAATCGCAGCGGTAGCAACAAGTTTCACTGTATTACTTATTGCGCGAATTGTTTCTGCACTTTCGCATGGTGTGTTTATGTCAATTGGTTCAACGATTGCTGCAGCACTTGTCCCAGAAAATAAACGTGCTAGTGCAATTGCAATTATGTTTACCGGCGTAACAGTTGCGACTATTACAGGGGCACCAATTGGAACATTTATTGGTCAACAATTTGGCTGGAGAACATCATTTTTAGCAATTGTAGTAATTGGAATTATTGCCTTAATCGCAAATAGTATTCTCATTCCATCTAATATGAAAAAAGGTACGTCTGTATCATTCCGCGATCAGTTTAAATTGATTACGAACGGAAGACTGTTACTAGTTTTCATTATTACTGCATTAGGATATGGGGGAACATTCGTAACATTTACGTATTTATCTCCGTTATTACAAGAAGTAACAGGATTTAAAGCAAATACGGTTACTATCATTTTATTAGTGTATGGAATCGCCATTGCGATAGGAAATGTGATTGGCGGAAAATTATCGAATCATAATCCAATTCGAGCGCTATTCTACATGTTCTTTATTCAAGCGATTATATTATTTGTTTTAACATTTACGGCACCATTTAAGGTAGCTGGGTTAATCACTATTATTTTAATGGGGCTATTCGCATTTATGAATGTTCCAGGGTTACAAGTATATGTCGTAATGTTAGCTGAACGATTTGTACCGAGTGCTGTCGATGTTGCATCGGCAATTAATATTGCAGCGTTTAATGCTGGGATTGCTCTTGGTGCTTATTTAGGCGGTATTGTAACGAACTCGTTAGGGTTAATTCATACAGCTTGGGTAGGCGGCATTATGGTAGTAGGTGCTGTTATTTTAACAGCATGGAGTATGACATTAGAAAAAAGAGATCAAGTAAAATAAAAGGAGCGAAAATAAAATGAAAAACTTACAAAGTAAAACAGTATTAAGTAATGGTGTAGAAATGCCTTGGTTCGGTTTAGGTGTATTTAAAGTAGAAGAAGGACCAGAACTTGTAGAAGCAATTAAATCAGCAATTAAAGCAGGATACCGCAGCATCGATACAGCTGCAATTTACGGAAATGAAACAGCTGTAGGTGAGGGGATTCGTGCCGGTATTGAAGCAACTGGTATTTCAAGAGAAGAATTATTTATCACTTCAAAAGTATGGAACGCAGATCAAGGATATGAAGAAACAATTGCTGCATACGAAGAGAGTTTAAAAAAATTAAAACTAGATTATTTAGATTTATATCTTGTTCACTGGCCTGTAGAAGGGAAATATAAAGATACGTGGAGAGCGTTAGAAACACTTTATAAAGAAAAGCGTGTACGTGCAATTGGCGTAAGTAACTTCCAAATTCATCACTTACAAGATGTAATAAAAGATGCGGAAATTAAGCCAATGATCAACCAAGTGGAATACCATCCTCGTTTAACACAAAAAGAATTACAAGCTTTCTGTAAAGAACAAGGTATTCAAATGGAAGCATGGTCACCACTTATGCAAGGTCAATTATTAGATAACGAAACATTACAAGAAATTGCTGAGAAACATGGTAAAACAACAGCACAAGTGATTTTACGTTGGGATCTTCAAAATGAAGTGATCACAATTCCAAAATCAACGAAAGAGCACCGCATTATTGCAAATGCCGATGTATTTAACTTTGAATTAACGAAAGAAGATATGGAAAAAATCGATGCATTAAATCAAAATCACCGCGTTGGTCCAGATCCTGATAACTTTGATTTCTAATAGAAATGAGTAAAAAGAGTGCAAAAATTGCACTCTTTTTTTATTGAATAGACAATAAAATGTTTCTGTTTATATTATGACTTTTAAATTACTTTAGGCGAGCTAAAGAACTGATTAACAGTATTAAAGTTTGACATAAAATAATGGATTCTATATTATATATGCTATAGCATGTAAATTGCGATTTATTTAGAGGTGGCATATGGACTTATATGAGTTAACAGGACATCTTGTTCATTATACTGATGTGAAGTTAACAAATTATATAATGTAAGTTTTTAATCACATATTGCTTATAAAATTTATCTTTTGTATGCTATAGCATGCAAAATGAACCTCTTAACTTGTAATGTTCAAAATTTAAATAACATAGTAGAAAATTCATGAAGCGAGGAGATTTTAGTAATGGAAAAATTCATATTAGCGTTTGATAGAGAACTTGTAATTGCAGAAAAAAAAGACTCAACATGGAGCGTCCAATCGCAGTTTGTAGGTGCGAATCCGGTTGCGTTAGCTTCAGATCCATACGATCCAGAAAGAATGTATTGTGGTACCTTTGACAGGGGATTATGGAGAAGTAAAGATGGAGGAAGTTCATGGGAAGCGATTGGTGCGTTACCTTCCTTTGGTGAAGTGTTCCCAGCAAATGCTATTCATATGAGAGCTATTACAGCAGTTTCTGTATCTCCAGCGAAGGGGGATGACGGTAACGGGATTGTATATGTAGGAACTGAACCGAGCGCAATGTTCGTATCCAAAAATGGAGGAGACAGTTTTGAGCTGCTAACTGATTATCGACAAATGCCATCATATGCATCATGGTTCTTTCCTCAAAGAACATATACACACCATGTAAAACATATTGAAATTGATGCTAATAATCCAGAAACTATTTATACGACTATTGAGGTAGGCGGATTAATTAAAAGTGTAGATGGAGGTAAGACATGGACTGAGGAAAAAGAGGGGAACTATCCTCAAGATATTCACATTCTTAAATCACATGGCGATGCGCCAAATCGTTTATACGGGGTGTTAGGTGATTCATTCTTGAAAGAACCAGGTCAAGAGTATGCGGAGAGTAATGATGGAGGTAAGACTTGGAACTATATGTGTAGCGGGCTAAAGCATCATTACGCATATCAAATGGCAGTTAACCCAAATGATCCAGAAAATATTATTATCGCGACATCTTCAAATCCACACGTAGCGCATGATTACAATAATGGAAATTGTGAATCATTTATTTATAAGAAAGAAAAAAATCAGTCTTGGGCAGAAATGAATGTAGGTTTACCAACTCCTAAAGGCACAATCATACCAGTATTAAAGGCAACAAGTGATGGAACGTTTTATCTGTTTAGCAATAAAGGAGTGTATCAGTCAGTAGACGGTGGTTCAAATTGGACATCATTAGAGATTCCTTGGGAGAATAGATTTATGGAACAACATCCTTATGAGATGTTAATTATTAAATAAGTGACAGGTATAGTTTTTACTACTATTCATTGGTAATGTTTAGTTGAATTTAAATTAAAAATGTAAAAAGCCAGGTAATGTGTTATTCATGCTACCTGGCTTTTTTGACCAGCAATTTAAGGTTATTTTCATATTTGTGTAAATATGAAACAAGCAGGATACATGAATAGAGAATGGGTAAAATAATACCGAATGATCACTAGATTGTATCAATGATGCTATAAGTGTTTTTTTAGGGAAACTGAGGCAAGAAGCAGTGGTTTAGATTCAGAATGACTAGCAATTGGTGTTATGGTGTTCAATGGTTCAAAAATGAACTCATTTCAACTCATATTATCTTCGCAATGTATCATTTTGAAGAATATTAAAACTTAGGAGGAAATGAATTATGACAAAAGATTTCTATACTGCACTGAAAGAAAGACGTACTTATTATGGAATTAACAAAGAGGTACAAGTATCGGATGAAAAAATTAAAGAAATTGTGGAGTTTGCTGTGAAATATACTCCATCAGCTTTCAATTCTCAAACTGCGCGATTAGTTGTATTATTTGGTGAAGCTCATGATAAATTATGGGATATTACAACTGAAACATTAAGAAAAGTAGTTGGAGATGGAGATTTCTCAGGAACGCAACAAAAAATGGATTCTTTTAAAGCTGGTTATGGAACAGTACTATTCTTTGAAGATGAGGCTATCGTTAAATCGCTTCAAGAAAAATTTGCTGCATATGCTGAAAACTTCCCAATTTGGTCACACCAAGCATCAGGTATGCACCAATTAGTCGTGTGGACAGGTTTAGAAGCAGAGGGATTAGGGGCATCTTTACAACATTATAATCCATTAATTGACGATGAGGTAAAACAAGAATGGAATGTTCCTGCTAATTGGAAACTAATTGCACAAATGCCATTTGGTAATCCAACAGCTGCACCAGGTGAAAAAGAATTCCAACCACTTGAAGAGCGTGTGAAATTTCATAAGTAATATTCAAATGTAATAAAATGGAAATTTAATTAGTGGTGGTCTTACTGTCCGCAAATAGCGGGATAAGCTAACTGTATTGCGAAAATAAAACTGTTTAGTTACAAAAATTCTATTTATTATTTCTGTTAATCGAGTATGTATTAATAAAAGTTGTTAAAATCACTATTTTAATCTTTAAAGGAACAAGGTGATCGGTTTGATCATCTTGTTTCATTTCTTAAATTTTATTTTATTCATTAAAAAACGCTAGCTTTTCATAAATGCTTGAAAAACTAGCGTTTTAATAATAGGTATCTGTAATTTGATTACTTAAAACTATATACGAAAAAGCTTTTATGTTATTCCTCAAGTTCTATCCATTCCTGTGACCATTCTTCTATTCCGCGAATAATAGCTTCTAAAGCAAATCCTTTTTGAGTTAAAGAATATTCTATACGAACTGGTGTCTCAGGAAAGACTTTACGTTCGACAATTCCTTCTAGTTCTAATTCTTTCAATCTTTCTGAAAGTAATCTTCCGCTAACAGGAAGAGAAGATTCAAGCGTACAAAAGCGCTGAGGTCCAGAGAAAAGTTGGTAAATAATGAGTGCTGTCCATCGTTGACTAAAAAATTTCATTCCTTTTTCAAAGCGAGGGCATAATGTAGAATCATTCATTTTCCTTCACCTCCTAAAATAAATTATATAACATCTTACTATTAGTAACAAATATTTTTATAATTAATTACTTGACGTAAAGTAATTACGAATGTATACTCACTTACATAAAGTAACTAAGTTGTTTTATGTAACTGAAACTCTTTTCTTTAAATGGCCAAAGTTGTAATGATACATATTGCATATAAGCTGAGAGAAAAAAGAATAGCATCTGTAAAAACACTTACGTTGTGTAAGTTAAACAATAAAAAATATAACGATGGAAGAGAATTTTTAGAGATTCTCAATACTAGGAGGTACCTAATGGTTACAACAGATACAATTCATATGTTAGAAGATAAAATTCAATTTATACATCAAGATGGAAAGGATATTTATTTAGTAGGTCCTATCAAATTGCCAATTAATTTATATGGGGAGACTAAAGTTTTTCAATGGTATTCTTGGTTACAATGTAGTGAGGTTACAAATAGTGTAGAAGGAATTATTGAAAAACTCTCATCTATTAATTTAGCTGATATGCAGCAATCTAGTGTGCTTGTATATGGTGATTTTGAGAATTCTGAAGATGCCCTAATTCGTATGCATAGTATTTGTCACACCGGTGATATCTTTGGTAGTAAACGTTGTGACTGTGGATTCCAATTAAAGCAGTCTTTACAAATGATTACAGAACATGGTTCAGGTGCTTTATTTTACTTAGCGAATCATGAAGGAAGAGGAATTGGTTTGTTTAGTAAAGCGATGACGTACCTCTTGCAAGAAAATGGGTTAGATACAGTAGAAGCTAATCTGAACCTAGGTTTTGAAGATGATGTTCGAAACTATGATGATACAATTGAAGTATTAAAAGCGCTACGCTCAAAACCTGTAAAACTTATTACAAATAATCCGAAAAAATTAGAAGCGTTACAAAAAGCTGGATTAAATGTTACGAGTCGTGAACCGTTATGGGGTGATGTCTCAGAGTTTAATGAGAAATATTTGCAAACGAAGATTCAGCGTTCTGGACATTTTGAAGGGGGACACTTACATGCTTGAGCATGAATTGTATATGAAGCTAGCACTAGAAAATGCCAAGGCTATGAAGGGACAAACGACTCCAAATCCATTGGTTGGATCTGTGATTGTAAATGATAATCGAATTGTAGGGGTCGGAGCACATATGAAGGCCGGAGAACCACATGCCGAAATACATGCGATACGTATGGCTGGAGAACAGGCACGTGGTGCTACAATCTATGTAACTCTTGAACCTTGTTCTCATCTTGGTAGAACAGGGCCTTGTGCTGAAGCAATTGTACAAGCAGGAATTAAGAAGGTAGTAGTTGCTACACTTGATCCAAACCCGCTTGTTTCTGGACGTGGAATTAAAATTCTACAAGATGCAGGTATTGAAGTACTTGTAGGAGTGTGTGAAGAAGAATCTAAAAAAATGAATGAAGTCTTTAATAAATATATTTTGACAAAGCGTCCATTTGTAACGATTAAATCAGGAGTTACATTAGACGGGAAAATCGCTACGTCTTCATCGGATAGTAAGTGGATTACATCTACAGAAGCAAGACAAGAAGTACACCAAATACGAAACGAAAATGTGGCTATTTTAGTAGGAGCGAATACTGTTCAAAAGGATAATCCATCATTGACAACGCGTATTCCAAATGGACGAAATCCAATTCGAATAATATTGGACTCGACATTACGCATACCGATGGAAGCTAACGTTGTTACAGATGGAGAAGCTCCTACCTGGATATTTACAACAAGTAATCATGCAGCGAAAAAAAAGAAAGCATTAGAAAATGCAGGAGTTAAAGTATTTGTTACTAGCGGAGAAAAGCATATAAACTTACATGAAATGCTTGATGTTTTAGGGCAAAAAGGAGTTTCCTCCCTGCTTATTGAAGGTGGTGGAGAGGTAAATGCTTCGTTTATTGAAAATAAATTGATGGATAAACTTATATTATATGTCGCACCAAAAATTATTGGGGGCAGATTGGCGCCTAGCTTTGTAGAGGGGACTGGTATTACTAAAATGCAAGATGCAATTGAATTTAAGGATATATCATTTACCCAGGCTGGAAAAGATTATAGATTTATTGGCTATCCAGAATATCGGAACATATAAGGAGAATAAAAACTACTTATATGTTCCGATAAATGGATGGCAGAATGGAGCGATGAAGAGTGAAGTTTGGATTTGATATCGATGATACGTTAATTGATTTAAGGCAGCATGCTTTTCATTTATATAATAAAAAATTAAACAAAAAAGTAGGATTGGATATATTTCATTCTTTAAAAACAATTGAAATTCATGAAGCATTTGGCATGACTTCGGAGGAAGGCAGTCATATGTGGAATAGTTTGCTGGATGAAATTTATTATACTTCTTGTTCACCGTTTCCGTATGCAGTAGAGACATTGCAAGAATTAGAAAGACAGGGACATGAAATTTACTATATAACGGCGCGACCTAAAGAGCATGGAGAGCAAACAAAAAAATGGTTAATAGAAAAAGGTTTTCCGGTACATGAAGATCGCTTTTTCTATGGAATGAAGGATGAAGAAAAAATACACTTCATACAAGAAATAAAATTAAACTATTTCTTTGATGATAAGCCGGCAGTCTTAGAAACGTTAATAGGAAAACCGATAAATGTGTATGCAAAAACTACTTCTTACAATCAACATCTCAACATCCCACGTATTACAAGTTGGACAGAGTTAGGAGATATTATAAAGAAAGAAATGTGAGGATTTAACTGGCAAATCAAATAGAGCTAAGAGTATATTGAGTGTTACAATTTTAGAGGAAAGACATAGGTGTTATGTCTTTCCTTATTTTTTAATACTATCGTTTTTATTAGTGTGATGTGCTAGGAGTACTTCTAATAGAGAGGAAATAGAAAAATGAGCAATAAGAAAAATATTTTTAAGCTAGTCTTGTATGGTAGTGTAATTTATATATCAATGATGGGTTCCCCTGGTGCCACAATATTTTTGGATATTTTGGATGAGAAGTTCAAGAATTAATAGGGTGTGTTCATAATCATGAATTTTTGGAAAACCAAAATTACAATGTTAGGTTATTTTGAATCAGTAGTGGATGATATGCAAAATTGCATATTACAAAATAAACATCGTAATTTTTGGATTCTTGGTATAAAATACATTACTTAAACTATATATTAGAATGGAGAAAGTGAATTGGAATTATTAAGAAACAGTAAGGTTGGTACAAAACTAAACATATTAATAACTATATCAAGTATTGCATGTATAGTATTATCCCTAATAGGGTTTTGGGGATTAGAAAGAGGGAAAAGTACTTCCTCTAATATGTATGAGGATAATTTACTACCAATTGAGTGGATTGGTATTGTAGAATCTAATTTTTATCATGTTAATATGAACTTTATGGAAATTATGGTATCAAAAGATGAAAAAAGAATGAATGAATTAATAAGAGAAATGGACGGAATTCGTCAGGAAAATGATCATCTTTTAAAGCAGTTTGAGGCTAAAGTTATTTCTACTAAAGAAAAAGAATTATATAACACGTTTTATGAAACATTTAATAAATTAAGAACTCAAATGAAGAAAGCGCAAGAATTAGGGAAATCTAATAATGAGGAAGCATATGCATATTACCTAAAAGAGATTGAACCTAATATGCAAAAATCAATAAAATCAATTCGTGAATTAATTTTATATAATAGTAATAATGCAGAGCTTTTACAGAAGGAAAATAATAATAGTGCTCAAAATACAATGATAATGTTTGTTAGTATTTCGCTTTTAGCAATTTTAATAATTATATTAATTGGATATATTATTAAATTAACTATCCGAAAACCACTTGTGTTACTACAAAATGATATGGAAAAAGTAGCAGCTGGAGATTTAACAACACGTACTCCTTATAAAGCAAATAATGAATTAGGGCATATTGTTCAGTCTTTTAATAGTATGTTAGATAACCTTCAACAATTAATTGCGAATGTTAAGATGACAACACAAGAGGTTATTTCTACTACGGAGGGCGTATTACAAGATACAAATCGAGCGTCTAGTATTTCAAATGAGGTTGTACAGACTGTTTTAGAAGTAAAAACAAAAATAGAAGGACAGGTATCTAGTATTCAGGAGAGCTCATCCTCAATGGAAGAAATTACAACAGGGGTGCAAACTGTAGCTGAATCTTCAGCAGTAGTCGCTGAGGTAGCAGTAACGACTACAGAACGAATAAATATCGGTAGTGAAGTGATAAATCACTCTATTCTTCAAATGAATAGTGTGCATGATGTTGTCGAGGAAACATCAAAAGTAATAAATAAACTTGTTACACGTACACAACAGATTGATACAGCTCTCGCTGCAATTACTAATATTGCCGAACAAACGAATCTTCTTGCCTTAAATGCCGCTATTGAAGCGGCACGTGCTGGAGAGAATGGGAAAGGATTTGCAGTGGTTGCCGCAGAAGTTCGAGACTTGGCTGAGCAATCTAAAGAATCTGCAAAAGAAGTTAATCATTTAATAAAATCCATTCAAAAAGATACCCAAGATACAGTTAATGTCATGCAAAAAGGACAACAAAAGGCAGTAGAAGGAAAAGAAGCTGCTTACAAAGCGAATCAAACCTTCTTGTCTATTATGAGAGATATTGATAAGATTACAAGTCAAATTCAAGAAGTATCCGCAGCGACAGAAGAGATGTCTGCTGGTACAGAAGAAGTAAATGCTTCTCTTTCGCTAGTTTCTGAAACTGCAACGGATGTGAAAAAGGAGACTCTTCAAACAGTAAATTCAATTCAATCACAGGCCGTATCAATTGAACAAATATCAATTCAATCCAACAAAATGAAAGAAAAGGTGGAAGAATTAACGGAATTGGTTTCAAAATTTAATATTACAGAACAAAAAGGATGAGTAAATCATAAAAGTTTACGTATGGCTATCAGCCTAAAAATAATTGATTTTTCGCGATTAAAAAGATTTTAGTAATTAATTCAATCACAAGTTTAATAACATGTATAAAAAACATGAAGACTTAAGGGTCTTCGTGTTTTTTTTTGAATAATGTCTGAAAAAATATTGATAATTATACGATACTTTGGGAATTGTTATTAAATATTCACATATGCAAAATTACATACATTTAATGATTGATAATCACGAGTTAATGTAACTATAATAATTACACTGATAAGTAACTTACTGACGACAGTTATAAGTGAAGAAGGAGGGTTTTATTGTATTTTGTATATGAAAAATAGAAAAGGAGATATGCAAATGAAAAGATTACTTGTTATAGGCATAATGTATACAATATTTTTCCTCATAGGAAATATACACCTGCATGCTGATGAACGAACAAATGTAAAAGAAATTACTAGTTTAGAAGAGCCTACTTGGATATTTCAGGCGGGCATAAGTAAGGGGAAATATCACGATCGACAAGATTTAGGATTTATTTTGAAGAGAAATACACCATTAAAGGTAAGACAAACGAATCCTAATTTTAAAGACAAATTAACATTACGTTTATTGTCTAATGACTCAAAAAATGAAAAATCCATACAAGTAGGAAATGAATGGGTTACTATCCAAGGTGATACGCCTTTAGTTCCTTTCATAGATACTCCGTATGGTGAAGAGCACGCTGTACTTGAGTACCAACTAGGGAATGAAAGTGCTACTAAACCTCTTCCGATTTATAAACAACAAGGAAATGTATCTCAATTTTTTAGTACATGGGATCAATTTGATGGAGAGTATGCGTTAATTCAAGGGGAGAGTTTTCAATTATTTGTACCTAAAAAAGATAAAGAGTTAGTAAGATCTTTAAAAGATTTTCAATCGTTGGATGAGTTAATTGCATATTATGAAGATATTTTTGCGATGTATGATTCAATTATTGGTTTAGATGGCTCAACGGTTGAAAATAAAAAAAGTCAAAATCGTTATTTCTTAAAAGCAGATATATCTGGTGCTGGCGGTGCCTATTATGGCGTAAATTGGACAGCCAATAGTACAGATAGTACAAAGATGTGGTTAGATAAACTAAGTTGGGGAACTTTACATGAAATCGCTCATGGATACCAAGCTGGTTTTGATAATCAAGGAATATTTACAGGAGAAGTTTCTAATAATCTATTTGGTGTTCAATATCAATATAGTAAATACGGCAAAAAAGCAGATCAAGTTGGTTGGTTATTTAATTTTGGGAAGAAGGAACAGGTAGAACGGAATTTATACAATGCTTTAATGAAAGAAAATAAAAATTATGATGACTTAGATTTACGACAAAAACTTATTCTTTTAACGATGGCGAAACAAAAAGCTGGCAATGAAGCTTTTGCAAAAATGTATCAAGGTTATCGAAAACTAGCTAGTAATGCTGCTTTTAAAAAAGGTGACCATTCTTTACCAGATTTAATGAATCAGTATTATAGCGAGAATGTACAAGTTGATTTTACACCCGTTTTTGAAAGATGGGGCTTTAAGCTTAATCATAAACAAATAGAGATGAATAGGGCGAAAGGTTATCCGGCAGTTACTTCTTTAGCGTATATAGTGCCTGAATCACAATTAGCTAAGGCGAGAGCTCTAATTGATCCTGATATTCCGATAAACTCTAACTTTGAAATAGTTACGAATCAGCAAATTGCTTCACTTGGGTTAAAAGGGAATTTGCATATCCATTTAAATACAAATGAAATAGATACATTGAAAGGAGGAAAGATTAAATTAAAAGAAGGGAATACAGTTATTCAAGAAAAAACAATTGAAACAGCAGATATCAATTTACAAGACGTACCAAATGGAATCTATACGGTTGAGATTTCAGGTGGGAAAACGGATAGTATGTACCATTTCAGTACGTATTATGCCTATGTAAAGGAAAAGGATAATAGTTTAACGATTGATGTTAACGAAATGAAAGTGAGCAATTTGGTAAATGAAACGATTCAATTCCTAGGATTAGGAGATGATCAGTTTGCCGAATTAAATACAGACTTAGAGCAAAAGCGAGCTGTTTTTACGGTTACTACTAAAATGCCTCATAGCTATTATGCAGGTGAAAAATATGCATCAATAGAGGTGTTTAATGAGAAAGGTGAAAAAATTTATACGAAGGAAATGGAAGGAACAAATGTAACCGTTGTAAAAGATATCATCCCACTAAAAGAAGGATATAGAATTAAAATCTATCATGATGAAGTAAAAAAACGATTAACTAGTAAAGCTACTATTATTAATCCTATGAATAAAACAAATGAATTTATAATGACAAAATGGGGATTGAAAAATACTTATTTGCAAAATAATCCAGAAAAAAATCTTATACAAAGAATTGATGAAGAAATGGAAGCGATTATAGGCAATCCGTTTTTAAAAGAGATACCAATGCAAAAAGTAGAAATGAAAAAGAATGTGTGGATGGCAATAAATATGTTATCAGAACCACAAAAAATAACGTATATAAATAAATATAAAGATAGCTTATATAATGAGTAATTTTTGAGAAATGAATTGAATCTAAAAAGTAGCAAACCAATCTATTAGCCTATGTATATAGAGGTATGTAAAATCGATTGGCTATAGTTACAATTTTTATCTAAGCTTAAAATTGTAAAATACATTTATTTAATTTGATAATACGATTATAAAGGAGTAAAAATATGAAGAATTTCGTAAAGGTAGGTTTAACTACAGGAGTGGTGTTATCGGCGATTATGCCTTATGGAGGAGTACATGCGGCAAAAGAAGATTTAAAAATGGAAACAAAGGAAGATACGTTCCGAACAGGTAATTTAACAGCACCTTCTCAAAAATCGGCAGAAAATGTAGCAAAGGATGCACTAAAAGGAAAAACAGAACAAGCATTATCATCAAAGCAAGTTAATACGGAATCCAAAGTTAATTATAATGTTACGCAAAGTCGTAAATCTTATGATGGTACTACATTGGTACGTCTTCAACAAACGTATGAAGGACGTGATGTATACGGATATCAACTAACAGCACATATTAATGATGATGGTGTACTTACGAGCGTTTCGGGGGATAGTGCCCAAGATCTACAACAACAGGAAGATTTGAAACAACCTATTACTTTATCAGAAGAGGATGCAAAGAAACAGCTTTTCAACATCTATGGAAATGATCTTACATTTATTGAAGAACCAGAAATTAAACAAGTAGTATATGTAGATGAAAATACAAATAAAGCTACAAACGCATATCAAATTACTTTTAGTGCATCTACACCTGAATATGTATCTGGTACAGTATTAATTGATGCTTTTGGTGGTAATCTATTAAAAGAACTCGTTCAAAAATTAGGTATACAAGTAGATAGTAGTATTGTCCAATCTGTGACAGTAAATAAATCACAAGATCCTTCAAAATTAACAGGTACAGGAAAAGATGACTTAGGTATTAATCGTACGTTTGGAATTACGCAGCGAAGTGATGGAACGTACATGCTTGCAGATTATTCTCGTGGTAAGGGAATTGAAACATATACTGCTAATTATAAAGATTATAATAATTATAGAAGAAATGTATGGGGTTATCTCGATGATTTAGTAACAAGTAATTCTACAAATTTTACAGATCCTAAAGCAGTTAGTGCCCATTATTTAGCAACGAAAGTATATGATTTTTATCAAGAAAAATATGGCCGTAACAGCTTTGATAATAACGGACAAAAAGTAATTTCTGTCGTTCATGGTTGGAACACAAATGGTACGAATAAAGGGAATCCTAAGCAGTGGTTTAATGCATTTAGTAATGGGGCTATGCTGGTATATGGAGATCCAATTGTTAGAGCATTTGATGTGGCAGGACATGAATTTACACACGCGGTTACAAGAAATGAGTCTGGACTTGAGTACGCAGGAGAAGCTGGTGCAATTAATGAAGCGTTATCTGATATTTTAGGAGTAGCAGTTGAAAAGTATGCAAATAACGGAAAGTTCAATTGGACAATGGGAGAACAATCTGGTCGTATTTTTAGAGATATGAAAAACCCATCATCTATCTCTTCTAGATATCCGGAGGACTATAGACATTATAATAACTTACCTATTGATGCTGACCACGATCATGGTGGTGTACACACGAACTCTAGCATTATTAATAAAGTAGCTTACTTGATTGCTAGTGGTGGAAACCATAATGGAGTAAACGTACATGGCATTGGAGAAGATAAAATGTTTGATATTTTCTATTATGCAAATACGGATGAATTAAATATGACTTCTGACTTTAAAGAATTAAAAGAAGCTTGTATTCATGTAGCAACGAACTTATATGGTAAAGACTCATTAGAAGTACAAGCTGTCCAACAAGCCTTTAAAGCAGCTTATATTTAATAATATTTTGATGAATTATAAACCTTTTTTATTTTAATATAGTGATTAATTGTGTATAGGAAAAAACCTTGTAGAATTTTTCTGCAAGGTTTTTTAAGAATTTTATTTTACAAATGTGTTATATAGTTTTTAGTTAATTAGGATAAAAATAATCCTATAACTGTATGTAAGAATGTGTGATTTTACAACCTTTTCTATGATAAAAAAAGATACTACTTTAGCAAATATAAAAAGTTAGAAATTATAGTATATAGGGCACTTTTTTGTTCCTATGGAACTTTAAAGTGCGTAATTTTCTTTCTAGTTAATATAGACCATAATGGTATTTACTGGTTGGTTTTAGCTTTACTCTGTTGTTGATGTGATTTTTTAACATGACAATGATTAGAATCAGGATTATCGAGTAGATCTAAATGATGATAATTTCGATTTTTAATTCAGTACAGAGTCCAATAGCTACATAATTTTCGTTTATACTCTTTCGAAAAAAGGGTGGATCTGCTTATTTTTTGTTAAAGATAAGAGAAGTGAACCACAATATAAACGTAATTATTTATTCCAACGTAAGTCAATCATTTAGCACATGAATTTGGAGGGATTTACATGCATATGCAATTAAAAGGAAAAACAGCACTGGTTACTGGATCTACGGCAGGGATTGGAAAAGCAATTGCCACTTCATTAGTAGAGGAAGGAGCTACTGTACTTATTAATGGACGCCGTGAAGAAAATGTTAATCAAACGATAAAAGAAATTCGAGCGCAGTATCCTGATGCTATCCTTCAACCCGTAGTAGCTGATTTAGGAACAGAACAAGGGTGCCAAAATGTGATTGAAAAGTATCCTGAAGTAGACATTCTTATTAACAACTTAGGAATTTTTGAACCTGTAGAATATTTTGATATCCCTGATGAAGATTGGTTTAAATTGTTTGAAGTCAATATTATGAGTGGTGTTCGACTTACTCGCTCATATTTGAAAAAAATGATTGAAAGAAAAGAAGGAAGAGTCATCTTTATTGCTAGCGAAGCAGCTATTATGCCATCTCAAGAAATGGCTCATTATAGTGCGACTAAAACGATGCAACTCTCACTTTCTCGTAGTTTAGCTGAGCTGACGACAGGAACGAATGTGACTGTTAATACTATCATGCCTGGTTCGACTTTAACGGAAGGAGTTGAGACTATGCTAAATAGTCTTTATCCTAATGAGCAATTGACAATAGAAGAAGCTGAGAAGCGATTTATGAAAGAGAATCGACCAACCTCTATTATTCAAAGACTTATTCGTCCAGAAGAAATTGCCCATCTTGTCACTTTCTTAAGCAGCTCACTTTCTTCAGCGATTAATGGTTCCGCGTTGCGAATAGACGGGGGATTAGTACGTAGTGTATTTTAATAAATTAAAAACAACATAGTATTCTGTAGAAAGTAAAGATGGTAAGACAAATAAGTTGTATTTTACTTATTAATAGAAATATACAAAAAGTAAATTGTGATATGAAAACAGCCGGATTTTCTACTATAAGAAAAATTCGGCTGTTATTTTTTTACTTGTTGTAAAGGATGGAAGCTTTTAAGGTTGTGGCACGCCTCTTAAGACAAAGATAAGGCGAAGCAATCCCGCTGTTATTTGTATTACTTAGTGAAAGTTACCAAACGTTTTTCAACACTATTTTTCCAATTGCTTTATTTGATTCCAAATACTCATGTGCTTGTGCAATTTCATCAAACGTAAAAGGTTTCGAATCTAGCAATGGACGAAGTTTTCCTTCTTCTACTATTTGCGTTAGTTTAGTTAAAATTTCCCCGCAAGCGTCACGTTTATCTATATGTAATATTTTTAACGCCATAAAAGTAACGTGCAGAGTAAGTCCTTTTGCGTGTAAAGGAGAGAGGTTATGGGTTGAACGGGCTGCAATTGTTACGACAGTTCCATTAATTGCAGCAGCTTCAAAAGAGTTATCAAGATTCTTGCCACCTACTGTATCAAATATAACTTCAAATCCGTTGCCATTCGTATGTTTTTGCACATATTCTTGAACAGATTCTTCTTTATAATTAATAGCTATATCGGCTCCTAGACGATGGGCTATTTCCATTTTGTTTTGCTGAGAAGCTGTTGTGAAAACTTTAGCACCTGCCCATTTAGCTAATTGAATGGCTACGTGTCCTACGCCACCGGTAGCTCCATGAATGAGAACATTTTGACCAGGTTTAATATTTGCACGATCAAATAAAGATTCCCAAGCTGTAATTGCCACTAATGGTAGAGCAGCTGCTTCTTCCATTGTTAGGTTTTTAGGTTTGTGAGCAATCAGTCGTGCATCAGCAAGCATAAATTCTGCAAGTGCACCTCCAGTTTCTTTAAAACCTCCGGCACAACCGTATACTTCATCCCCAGATTTGAATTTCGAAACACCTTCTCCTACTTCAATAACAATACCAGCTACATCTCCATGTAATATAGCTGGAAACTCAGGAGCGACTGCTGAAACGGCACCACTACGCATTTTTGTATCGATTGGATTTACACTTGTTGCTTTTACATGGATTAGAACATGACCTGGTAAAAGTTTTGGTTTTGAAACTTCTTCTAATTGAAATACAGATGAATCCCCAAAAGAATGGATAATTTGTGCTTTCATTGTTTATACCTCCTGTTTGTGGTTATAGCATAGCAAAGTACAAAAAATAAGTATAATATTATGATTTAGTTAAAAAATGAACGCCGGTTAGCGTTTCACTTAATTCCCAAAGCATGTCTGCATAGTCTGTATTACTAGCCCAAGGTCTCACTCCTGATGGTCCTGGATTGTCAGCAAAAACAGCTTCTGCAATATCAACATTTTCGCAATACACGCCACCTTTGTCATCAAGTTGATCGTTTGCGGCACACCATACAATTGTAGCGGCCCCTTCTGGGATACTTTTAAATTCTTCATCGTATTTTATTAAAGCTCGATTTCCATGCTCGTCCAGTGCTCCCATTGAATGCATTTCTTCATCAGTTAAATTTCGAGATAAACTTGTTACGATTGTTCCAGGGTGGGCAGAGAATGCACGTACATGAAATTCTTTACCACGTTTATCTAATTCGACCGCAAATAATGCATTTGCTGTTTTGGATTGTCCGTAAGCTTGCCATTTGTCGTAATGACGATTTGTAAAGTTTGGATCGTTAAAATCAACACCACAAATACGATGACCGCGCGAACTAACTGATACAACTCTTGCTCCATTTGCTTGAACTAAAGCGGGCCAAAGTCTTGCTGTTAATTGGAAATGACCTAAATGATTTGTTGCGAACTGGGATTCATATCCTCGTACATCGCGTTTTAATGGGTTAGCCATTATTCCTGCGCCGTTTACTAAAATATGTAGTGGACGTCCAGTACTAAGAAATCTATTTGCAAAAGCATCTATAGAATCAGGATTAATAAGATCTAGTTTTTCCAATTCCACCCGCGGAATATTTGCAGTAGCTTCTTGAGCTTGTTCTATTCTTCTGGCTGGTACGATAACTGTAGCGCCCGCTTCCGCAAGTACGCGCGTGATTTCAAGTCCTAATCCTGAATATCCTCCAGTTACAATAGCTATCTTTCCGCTTAAATCTTTTCCACCTAGAGCCTCTTTGGCAGTAGTTCTTGCACCGAATCCAGAATAAATTGGTTTTTGAATTGTGTTTTCATTATTATTATTCATTGTGTAACTCCATCTCCGTTCCTTTATTAAATTTCCCTGTTTTTATACGCTCAAAGTGAGTAATTTTATAATTTATAATATCTAAAGTTGCTTGCAAATTCGTTAGTTGTATTGTGATTTGTTTTTGATGTTCCTCAAGTATTGTTTTGCAAGCTTCATCGTTTTTTTCTCGTGAAAATTTCATATATTCTTGTATTTTATTTAATGGCATTTGTGTTCTTTTTAGATGATTAATGAAAAGTATTCGATCGATATCTAATTGAACATATTGCCTATTATTATTCCCATTTCTATTAGCTGGGGGAAGAAGGTTAATTTTTTCGTAGTATCTAATTGTATCTGTACTTAATCCTGTTTTCTTTGCAACATCTGATATTGTGAATATATCGTTCATTTGTAATTACACTCCTTTCACTACAAGTGTATGACTTGAAGTTAACTCCAAGTCAATCATTTTGTTTGAGGAATTTTTATAAAGAGAAGGAGATTGCATGAAATAGTGTAGCGCATATGCAAAAGCAACTTTGGAAGTTGCTGAAGGAAAGGGAATTGTTATTTTGTGTAGCATGAATTAGTGCTGAAAGTGATAAGCAAGCATGTAGTATAGGTACTTAAAAGTGCCTACATCACTTTAAAGTACGTACTGTTATTCATGTTATGGCCGATTTATAATAACACTCGTAGCACAAAGAAAGTTATAACGATGACAATCGGCAACAATGTGGTATTACAGTATTGCCTATCAATTTTGAGAAGAAATATGAAAAGTATAGATTTATATGAATGAAGGAAAGTGAGTGAAACACATGGAAAAGTTTGCGAATCATTTTGGATATAATCGTATGTTTGCGAAAGATCAGCTTACGTTAGGAGTCCACATTCCGATTGAAAATTATCAGTTTCATGCTCCAACGATGGAAAAACAAGTAGAGTTAGTGCAAAAAGCAGAACAATATGGTTTTACAGGTGTATGGCTTCGCGATGTTTTGCTGCAAGACCCTGATTTTGGTGATCCTGCAACAGGTCAAATTTACGATATGATGATTTATTTGACGTATTTAGCAAGCAAGACAGAGAAAATTGCATTTGGAACGTCGGCAACAGTGTTGTCACTTCGTCATCCATTGCGTGTAGCAAAAGAAATTGCTACATTAGATCAACTATTTCCAGAAAGAATTATGCTTGGCGTTTCATCCGGTGACAGACGTGCCGATTTCAAAGCGTTAGGTGTTAGTCATGAAACACGAGGTGAAAAGTTTAGAGAAGCATTTGCTTACTTGGAAGAAATTTTGTATAAAAACTTCCCGTCTATCCAGTCGACGCTAGGAGAAGTGCATGGTGCGAATTTAGTTCCAAAACCGTCTAAACGTGTTCCAACCTTCATTACAGGTTTTAGTCAGCAAAATATGGAATGGTTTGCTGAACATGGAGATGGATGGATGTATTATCCACGTAGTCCAGTGCATCAGGCAGCAGCAATTGGACAATGGAGAGAACGAGTAGAGGATTATCATCCAGATGTATTCAAACCATTTATCCAACCGATGCATTTAGATTTATCTGAAGATCCAAATGAACGTCCTACACCGATACGTTTAGGTTACCGTACAGGGCGTAAGGCACTAATTGAATTACTTGATGTATATAAAAGTATTGGTGTGAATCATTTATTCCTTGCTCTATTTGATGGTCAACGTCCAGCTGACGAAGTATTGGATGAGCTAGGAGAAGAAGTGCTGCCGCATTTCCCAGCCTTGTAAAGGAGTGAAAAGAATGAAAGCAATAGGACTTATGCAATATGGAGATAAAAGTGTACTACAAGAGATTGAAATGCAGACACCGCTATTGGGAGACAACGATGTACTGATTGAAGTATATGCAGCTGGTGTAAATCCTGTGGATTGGAAAATACGTGAGGGGTTACTTCAAGACGTAATTTCTTATGACTTCCCGCTCGTTTTAGGATGGGATGTTGCAGGTGTAGTTGCTGCTATAGGGCCAAACGTAACAGCATTTAAAGTGGGGGATGAAGTATATAGTCGTCCAGATATTGAACGAAACGGCACGTACGCAGAGTACGTGGCTGTAGATGAGAAGTATGTAGCGAAAAAACCGAGAAATCTATCTTTTGAGGAAGCAGCATCAATCCCTCTAGTAGGTTTGACAAGTTGGCAAAGCTTAGTGAAGTTCGCAAATGTTCAAAAAGGTAATAAGGTTTTAATTCATGCTGGATCTGGCGGGATTGGTACGTTTGCTATTCAACTAGCGAAAAGTTTCGGTGCACATGTTGCAACTACGACTAGTACGAAAAACATGCAATTTGTAAAGGATCTAGGCGCTGATACTGTCGTCGATTACAAAACGGAAGACTTTTCTTTGCTTTTGCATAATTACAATATTGTATTTGATGTGTTAGGTGGGGATGTACTAAAGAATAGTTATAAAGTACTTGCACCAAATGGAAAGTTAGCGTCTATTTATGGTCCGAAAGGTATGAAAATTCCGCAAACCGAGATATCAAGAGAGAAAAATATTGAGAGTGACCATATATTTACTGAACCTAACGGATATGAACTTTCTCTTATTACAGAATTAATTGAGAGCGGGAAGATTAAACCTGTTGTCACGCATGTGTTGCCTTTACATGTAGAAGGTGTAAAAAAAGCACACCACATAAGTGAGTCAGAACGTGCTCTTGGGAAAATTGTATTGAAGAAACATTGGTAAAGTATGAGGTTTTAGAGACAGTATTGTGCTAAGTAGCGAATGAACTTATATATTCTATTCTAGCAATTGTTTTAAAAGGGAGAGAACAAATGGATTCAATGACATTTCTTTTACCCCGCATTAACAGGCAGTAAGACCCCCACCTCAAAATTCAGCGATATCATAGAAGTTAGGTGGGGCAACTGCCTGTAAAAGCCCGATTGGTTCAACTAATAATCAGTGGGGATGAACAAAACCCCCACTGATTAAAGTTTCACTTTATCCGGAGCGACAGGGGGATTTAGCGAAACGCAAAATTTATCCTGCTTTATATAAGCTATTTAGTAATCAAAATATACCACAATCTATTTCGATTATCGGTATCGGTAGAAGGGTAATGTCAGATGTGGAATTTCAAACAAAGGTAGAACAATCCCTTGCTACATTTTCTAGAAGATCTACTGATGATGAATTAGGAGTAGAAGAATTTATTAGCACATTTCGTTATTGTCAATTAAATACAGCGAATATAGAGGACTATCAAGATTTGTTGCGTCTTGTAAAGAGGCGTGAAACAGAATTAAACATTCCTGAAAACCGCATGTTTTACCTATCTGTTATACCAGAAGTATTTGATGTCATTGCTTTAAATATTAAGGAAAGTGGATTGTGGGCTACAAAAGGATTGAACCGTCTTATTATAGAGAAGCCTTTTGGTTATCATGTAACGTCTGCTCGTGAGTTTAATGGAAAAATGATTGAAGATTTTGATGAAACTGACATTTGTTATATCGATCATTATCTTTGAAAATGAATGGTAACTCAGGATAAACTTAGAAAAGTATTACGAAATAAATAGTATGTAATGCAAGACATTTTTATTGACGATAATAATTTATATGGTTAATATACTAGACATAAGATTATTTAATTACTAAAAGTAATCGGATATACATTTGTTTGTTAAGTTCGATAAATAAGTAATCTGTGGTAGAAATGCTTTGAATTGCCACTATTAATATTGGGGACAATTAGAAAGCGAAAGGTATAAAAGGAATTGGCATTTGATAACTCTTTGTTTTTTTATAAAACAGGGGCTTCTGTACAATTCATTTTTAAAATATTGACAAGGATTATACAACAAGAGGGGGACTGAACTTGGAATCAATGACCTTTGTTTTATTTGGAGCGACAGGGGACTTAGCGAAACGCAAAATTTACCCCGCGCTATATAACTTATATAGAGATCAAAAGCTTCCAAAGCAAATATCTGTTATCGGGCTTGGAAGACGTCAAGTATCTCACGAAGATTTTCAAGAAAGAATAAAAGAATCAATAGAGACGTTTTCTCGTCAGAGGGAAGAAGGTACTCCGGAACTGGAAGGTTTTTTAGATAATTTTCGCTATTGTTCATTAGATGTGAGTAAGCCGGAAGACTATGAGAGATTATTACAAGTCGTTCGTGAAAGGGAAGAAGAGCTACATATAAAAGGTAATAGAATGTTCTATCTTTCAGTTGCTCCTGAATTTTTCGAGACGATTGCTTTAAATATTAAGGAAAGCGGACTTGATAAAACAGATGGATGGAAACGCCTGATGATTGAGAAACCGTTTGGGCACGACCTTGCATCTGCTCGTGAGCTGAATGATAAGCTTAGTCGCACGTTTGAAGAAGACGAGATATACCGTATTGATCATTATTTAGGTAAACCGATGATTCAAAACCTTGAAGCGCTAGAATTTGCAAATCCTGTTCTCCAGTCGATTTGGAATAAAGAACATATAGCGAATGTACAAATCACAGCTAGTGAAACAGTTGGGGTTGAAGAAAGGGCAGGATATTATGACCAGGCAGGAGCCATTCGAGATATGGTTCAAAATCATATGTTACAAATATTAATGATGACTGCTATGAATCTGCCGGAAAAGGTTAATGCATGTGAAATTCGAGAGGAAAAGCGAAAGGTAATGGAGACGCTTCGTAAAGTGAAAAAAGAAGACGTTCAAAACCATATCATTCGCGGACAATACGCTTCAGGAGAGATAAAAGGCGGGCAAGTTGTAGCATATAAAGAGGAACCAGGAGTAAATCCTTCTTCTAACATAGACACATTTGTTGCTGCTCGCTTGTGGATCGATAATCCATTTTGGACTGGCGTTCCCTTTTATATACGAACAGGTAAACGAATGAAAGAAAAGTCTACTCGTATTGTAATCGAATTTAAAAATACGTTAAAACAGCAATATCAAGATAGTAATCCAAATGCAGCACCTAACTTGTTAATAATTGAAATTAGCCCAGGTGAGAACGTTTCATTACAGTTAAATAGTAAAAATCCATTAAAAAATGGAGAAATTGAACCGATGCGTATTAACTTTACTTGTGAGCAAGCAGATGTGGGAGTACCTGAAGCGTATGAAAGACTCATTCATGATGCTGTGAGTGGAGACGCTACATTCTTTGCACATTGGAAAGAAGTTGAATTGTCATGGGAATGGGTACAACCAATTCTTGAAGCATTCGAGGAAAACTTATTACCACTTCATGAATATGAGTCTGGTTCATATGGTCCAGATGCGTCGAATGAATTATTGCAAGAAAGTGGATTTAAATGGTGGTTAGATCAAGAAACGGAAAAATAAGTACTTTCTTTCATGAAAGCATGTAGGGGGACGATTACTATGACACAAAACATAAATCAATTAGCAGTGAATACAATTCGTACGTTATCAATTGATGCTATTAATGCGGCAAATTCAGGTCATCCAGGTCTTCCGATGGGAGCAGCACCGATGGCTTATGCATTATGGGCGAATCATTTAAATCACAATCCTAATCATCCGAAATGGTTTAACCGTGATCGATTCGTTTTATCAGCGGGACACGGATCGAGCCTACTGTATAGCTTACTTCATTTAGCTGGATATGACGTTTCAATTGATGACTTGAAAAACTTCAGAAAGTTAAATAGTAAAACACCAGGACATCCTGAGTTTGGTCATACTCCTGGAGTTGAAGCGACGACAGGCCCGTTAGGACAAGGGATTGCTAATGCTGTCGGAATGGCAATGGCAGAAGCTCATTTAGCAGCGAAGTTCAATAAGGATGGTCACTCTATTATAGATCACAATACGTACGCATTAGTCGGAGATGGTGACTTAATGGAGGGTGTCGCTTATGAAGCGATGTCAATGGCAGGACATATGAAACTTGGCAAGTTAATTGTACTGTATGATTCAAATGAAATTTCACTTGATGGTGAATTAGGCATTGCTTTCTCTGAAGATATTCAGAAAAGGGCAGAATCTGTACATTGGCAATATGTAAGAGTTGAAGATGGAAACGATGTCGATGCTATTACAAAAGCCATTACATTAGCGAAAGAAAATACGGATCAACCTACTCTTATAGAAATTAGAACCATTATAGGTTATGGAAGTCCAAAAGTTGCTGGAACGAACAAAGCACATGGTAATCCGCTTGGAGTAGAAGAGGCAACAGCGACAAAACAAGTGTATGGTTGGGATTATGAGGAAGACTTCTTTGTGCCTGAAGAAGTAACAGCTCATTTTAATGAACTGAAACAAAAAGGTATTGAAAAAGAGAATGAATGGAATGAGCAGTTCAACGTATACAGAGAGTCAAACCCTGCACTAGCAGATGAATTAGAAAAAGCGATTACAGGTGAGGTTTTAATCGAAGCGAAAGACATTCTATCCTTTGATACTGAAAAAACGATTTCTACTCGTGTTGCAAGTGGGGAAGCTATTAATCATTATGTGAAAACGATTCCTTCTATTTTCGGTGGAAGTGCAGATCTTTCTCATTCTACGATGACAGATATAAAAGGTGAAGCAGTATATGCAGTAGAATCGTATGCTGGCCGCAATATATACTTCGGTGTACGTGAACATGCAATGGGCGCGGCAGCGAATGGACTGGCTCTTCATGGAGGGGTAAAACCATTCGTAAGTACATTCTTTGTATTTAATGACTATCTTCGTCCATCGATTCGACTTGCTGCACTGCAAAAGTTACCTGTTACTTACGTATTTACACATGATTCGATCGCTGTAGGAGAAGATGGTCCAACGCATGAACCTATTGAACATTTAGCAGCTCTTCGTGCAATTCCTGGTTTAACAGTTATCCGCCCGTCAGATGCAAATGAAACAGCAAGTGCGTGGGCGTATGCATTACAGCAAACGGATGGTCCAGTCGTTTTAGTACTGAGTCGTCAAAATTTACCGGTGTTTAATGAAACGAAAGCGAACATAGAGAATCTCTCTAAAGGAGCTTACGTATTAACGGAAACAAATGAAAATCCGGATGTAATTTTAATTGCGACAGGTTCTGAAGTATCTTTAGCTGCTAGTGCAAAAGCAAAACTAGAAGAAGACAATGTCTCTGTTCGCATCGTTGCAATGCCGAGCTGGGAGTTATTTGATCGCCAATCGAACGAATATAAAGAATCCGTTCTTCCGTCTTCTATAACGAAACGAGTATCTCTTGAGATGGGTGTATCTCTCGGTTGGGAACGTTATGTAGGGCAAGAAGGAAAAGTACTATCAATTGAAACATTTGGAGCTTCAGGTACTGGAGCTGAAGTCATGAATCTATTTGGATTTACGATAGAAAATGTTGTTCAAATTACAAAAAATGTGTTGAATTCTTAAGCTATGACTGTGAATACCTTTCTAGATTTATCAATACTGAATGGTATTCAAAATCGTAGTGATATGAATTTTTAATAAAAGATAATCTGAGGAGGAATTATATTATGCAAGTAGGATTAATTGGGTTAGGTAAAATGGGATTAAATTTAGGGAAAAATTTAATGGATCATAAACATGAAGTAGCAGCATTTGATTTAAATGCAAGTGCAGTGGAAGAAATGAAAGAGTACGGGGCAACAGGTACATCTAGTTTAAGTGAACTTGTTCAGTCATTACAATCACCAAGAATTCTTTGGGTAATGGTACCACACGCTGTTGTTGATTCTGTTATTGATGAGGTTACACCACTTTTATCAAAAGGAGATATTTTAATTGAAGCAGGTAATTCACATTATAAAGAGTCTATCCGCCGATATGAACAATTAAAGAAAGATGGCATTCACTTTATGGATGCAGGAACTTCTGGCGGAATGGAAGGCGCTCGTAATGGTGCTTGTTACATGATCGGAGGAGATCAAGAAGCTTGGGACATCGTTGAACCTATCTTCCGCGATACTGCTGTAGAAAATGGATTTTTATATGCTGGAAAAGCTGGTAGTGGTCACTTCTTAAAAATGGTTCACAACGGAATTGAATACGGTATGATGGCTGCTATTGGTGAAGGATTTGAGATTCTAGAGAAAAGTGAATTTGACTACGATTATGAAAAAGTATCAAGAGTATGGAACAACGGTTCAGTCATTCGCTCTTGGTTAATGGAATTAACAGAAAATGCATTTTCTAAAGATGCAAAACTGGATGAAATTAAGGGTGTTATGCATTCTTCTGGTGAAGGAAAATGGACAGTAGAAACAGCATTAGACCTTCAAACAGCAACTCCTGTTATCGCAATGTCTCTATTAATGCGCTACCGCTCATTAGACAATGATACATTTACAGGAAAAGTTGTAGCAGCTCTGCGCAATGAATTTGGCGGACATGCAGTAGAAAAGAAATAAAGTGAAACTTTAATAAGTAGGGGCTTTATTCCACACCAATCGGGCTTTTACGGGATAAGCATATTAAACATGTAACTCATCAACGTTTAAAAACTGGAGGGAATGGATCATGAAATTTTTTATTGATACTGCAAATCTTGAGGACATAAAAAAAGCATATAAACTTGGAGTTTTAGCTGGTGTTACAACGAATCCTTCTTTAGTAGCAAAAGAGGGCATTAAGTTTGAAGACCGTATTGCAGAAATTTGTCAGGCAGTGCCGAAAGTTGAATCTGTTTCGGCAGAAGTAACGCCAGATGCTGTTACAGCTGAAGAGATGATCGCTCAAGCAGAGGAACTGATTAAGATTAACGGCGGCGATGAAAAAGTTACAATAAAACTTCCGATGACGCTAGCAGGATTAGAAGCTTGTCGCTATCTTACTGAAAAAGGTGTAAAAACGAACGTTACACTTATTTTCACAGTGAACCAAGCTCTTTTAGCGGCTCGAGCAGGTGCAACGTACGTTTCTCCATTTTTAGGACGCTTAGATGATATTTCTGAAGATGGCGTATTATTAGTTGCTAAAATTGCTGAATTATTCGATGTTCATCAATTAGATACACAAATTATTGCGGCTTCTGTTAGACATCCAGATCACGTAACTCGTGTAGCGATGGCAGGTGCTCACATTGCAACAATCCCTTATAAAGTAATCGAGCAACTTGCTATGCACCCATTAACAGATCAAGGTATTGAGAAGTTTGCTGCGGATTGGGCGAAAGCTCCTAAATTATAATGCATAAAAGTGAAGGGGCTTTCCGAAAATTGCTTTTCATGAGAGGACAAATCCTAAGTAACTTCATCGTTTAAACTGGATCCTGAGTTTGTAGTCTTACTACGTGAAAACAGCAGAGAAGAAAGTGTCATTCACTTTTGAAGAAGGAAAATATGCTCGTATGAAGCATGTATAAAATAACACTATAATTATGAAAGAGAAATCCCCTTATCAGAGAGAGTAGTTAACATGTATCTCTGATAAGGGAGATTCTTTTTGTATAAATTATTATTTTGTGAAGATGATTTGTATATCGATATATAAATTCTTACTCATGAAAGAACGATATAGGTTCTCTTAATTGTATAGTAATTTTGAAAGGGTTTACATAAAGGGGTGGAACTGAGTATGAATATGTACCTTTTAATGATTACATTATTATCAATCGTAATTGTTATTTTAGGGGTGTCGTGGTGGAGATGGCATGCGTTTATTAGTTTAACGGTTGCAAGTTTGTTTTTAGCAATTATGTCTGGAATGCCAATGGATAAAATAGTGAGTGCTTATGAAACAGGAGTGGGAAGTGTTCTAGGGCATTTAGTAGGTATTTTAGTATTAGGTACAATTTTAGGGAAAATGATGGCAGAGTCAGGTGCTGGAATGCAAGTGGCAGAGTTCTTTATTAAATCCTTTGGGATAAAAAACTTACCATGGGCTATGTTAATTGCAGGTTTTATTATTGGAATCCCGGTGTTTTTTGAAGTAGGTATTTTAATATTACTGCCGTTAGTAATTTCAATTCATAAAACAACGAAACAAAATATTTTATTAATAGCATTACCAGCAATTGCTGGGCTATCTGTCGTGCACGGTCTTGTTCCTCCGCATCCAGGGGCCATAGTTGCAATTGGTATTTATAAAGCGAATCTTGGGAAGGTACTAATGTATTCACTCATTATTACATTTTTTGCAGCGATTATTGCAGGTCCTATATTTGCGAAATGGATTCACAAACGTGTAATTCCTGAAAATGAGCCAGAATTGATTCGTGTAAATACAAAATCAACGAAATTACCAGGAATAGGGGTTTCATTTTTAGTTATATTGTTACCTGTTATGTTAATGGTTTTAGCTGCAGCAGCTCCTTATGTGCCTCTTTCTAATATTTTGATGAAGATTATCACATTAATCGGTAGTCCTATCATTGCACTATTGATTGCATGTTTTGCGGCGTTCTATTTTCTTGGATTTCGTCAAGGTATCGATAAAAAAGCTATTAAGAAGATAACAGAAGATAGCTTATTACCAATCGGTTCAATTGTTGCGATTATTGGTGCTGGCGGGGGTTTTAAGCAAATTCTTATCGATAGTGGGGTAGGGAATGCTATTGCTCAAATGTCTGAACATTTAGCTCTATCTCCAATTGTATTAGCATTTATAGTAGCTGGTTTAATTCGAATTGCGACAGGGTCAGCGACAGTCGCCTTAACAACAGCAGCGGGTATCGTTTCGCCAATCGTTGAAAATACAGCAGGTGTGAACTTAGAATTACTCGTTATTGCAACAGGTGCAGGAGCATTAATGTTTTCACACGTAAACGATGCTGGTTTTTGGATGGTAAAAGAATACCTAGGTTTAACAGTGAAAGAAACATTTAAAACATGGACAGTATTAGAAACGTTACTTTCATTTATCGCTTTTGGAGGCGTTTTACTAATCGATATGTTTGTTTAAGATAAAGATGTTTCTATTTAGATAATTGTGGCATACAACGTTATCAATAGATAAAAGGAATGTATTTTTATGGTGGGATACTGTAACAATTTTTTGTTAGGAGGAAGAAATGGTGAGCTCAAAATATATGATTGGTGTAGACATTGGGACAACTAGTACAAAATCAGTTCTATTTTCTACTGATGGATCTGTTATTGCTAGTCATGGAATTGAATATCCTTTATATTCTCCTACGCCTGAAACAGCAGAACAAGACCCAGAAGAAATTTTTCGTGCAGTAATACATACGATTAAAGAAACTGTACGATCAAGTAGTGTACAGCCAAGTGATATTCTTTGTGTCTCTTTTAGTTCGGCAATGCATAGTATCATTGCTGTAGATGAAAAGGGAAAGCCGTTAACGAGATGTATCACTTGGGCAGATAATAGAAGTGCAAGCTGGGCGGAGAAAATAAAGAATGATATGAATGGTCACGAAATTTACCTTCGTACTGGGACACCAATTCATCCGATGTCACCACTTTCGAAATTAGTTTGGCTACAGAATGAGAAGGCAGAGTTATTCGCAAAAAGTTATAAATTCATTTCTATTAAAGAATATGTTTTTTACAAGTTATATAAAGAGTATGTAATTGATTATTCTATAGCATCAGCAACAGGGATGTTTAATTTAAAATCTTTAAAATGGGATGAAGAGGCTTTATATGTTGCGGGAATTACAGATGAAAAGCTTTCAAAGCTTGTTCCAACAACGCACAGTTTAACAGGATTAGATGAAGAGCTGGCCAAAGAGATGAATGTACCTGTTTCTACGCCTTTTGTAGTAGGAGCGAGTGATGGAGTACTATCTAATTTAGGGGTAAATGCAATAGATCCTGGCGTTGTGGCTGTTACAATTGGTACAAGCGGTGCGATTCGTGCTGTAACAAATCGTCCTGTAACAGATCCAAAAGGGAGAATCTTTTGTTATGCGTTAACTGAAGACCATTGGGTAATCGGTGGTCCAGTTAATAACGGTGGTATGATTTTCAGATGGGCTCGTGACCAATTGGGTACTTCAGAGATTGAACTTGCGAAGCGTTTAGGAAAAGATCCATATGAAGTACTTACTGAAATAGCAGCAAAAGTGAATCCTGGATCTGACGGTTTATTATTTCACCCGTATTTAGCAGGGGAAAGAGCTCCTTTATGGAATGCAAATGCACGAGGATCTTTCTTTGGACTCGGATTGCATCATAAGAAAGAACATCTGATCCGTGCTGTTTTAGAAGGAGTAATTTATAACTTATATACAGTTCTTCTCGCTTTAAAAGAGCTAATTGGTGAACCGAAAAAAATTCAAGCGACAGGTGGTTTTGCAAGATCGGAACTTTGGAGACAGATGATGGCAGATATTTTCCATCAAGACGTATATGTTCCGGAAAGTTTTGAAAGTTCTTGCTTAGGAGCTGCAATCCTCGGTTTATATAGTTTAGGTGAAATAGATACATTATCCGTAGTTTCTGAAATGGTAGGTGCAGATTTTCATCATGAGCCAAATATGGAAAGTGTGGAAAAATATAAAGATTTAACGCCAATCTATATCCGTTTGTCCCGTCAATTGGAAGAAGAATATGAAAGTATAGCAGCGTATCAAAAAAAGTGGGTTTAAAAGCTATTTACCAAGAAAATATGGTAACGTATAAAGAGGTACTCCGATTTTTTAGGATACTCTTTCAACATAAAATATGTTAAGAAGTATGATGAATGAAAAATATAGGGAGAGAGGGTTATGAAAATGAAGGATAACAAAGAGTTTATTGGATATGTTGGAACTTACACGAAAGAAAATAGTGAAGGAATATATAAGTTTACTTTAGACACAGAAGCAAAAAAAATTAGTAATGTAACACTTGCCGCTAAGCTGGATAACCCTACATATGTAACGATTAACCGAAATAATGAATATCTCTATTCTGTTGTTAAGGAAGGCGAATCTGGCGGTGTAGCTGCTTATTCCATTGATAGTCATACTGGAGAACTAAAAGCGAAAAATAGACAAGTAGTAGAAGGGGCTTCTCCTTGTCATATTAGTGTTGATAGTGGAAATCATACAGTAGTTACAGCAAATTACCATAAAGGAACGATTGAGTCTTTTAAAGTAAATGAAGAAAATGGAACTGTAAATCCTGCTGCATCTATTATGGCACATGAAGGTTCAGGTCCGAATAAAGAAAGACAAGAAAAACCACATGCACATTACGCGGGATATACTCCTGATGAAAAATATGTGATAGGTGTTGATTTAGGGATAGATAAATTAATTACGTATGAAATAAAAGATAGTACATTAATAGAAGTGAATAGCCTGTCTGTGAATCCGGGAAGTGGACCAAGACACATTGCTTTTCATCCAAATGGAAAATACGCTTATGTAATGACGGAGCTTAGTTCAGAGGTTATTGCGCTAACATATAACTCGGAAGAAGGATCCTTTACAGAATTACAGTATATTTCTACTCTTCCAGAACAATTTGATGAAAATAGTCAAGGCAGTGCTATCCATATTTCTTCTGACGGCCACTTTGTATATGCAGGTAATCGTGGTCATAATAGTATCGCTGTTTATAGCGTAGATCAAAACTCAGGCCAGCTTACATTTGTGGAACATACATCTACAGAAGGAAATTGGCCGAGGGACTTTGTATTAGATCCTACTGAAAAGTTTCTTGTTGCTACAAATGAAAAGTCACATAATCTTGTGTTATTTTCAAGAGATGAATCTACAGGTAAGTTAACACTTTTACAATCTGATGTTGTTGTGCCAGAGCCTGTTTGTGTGAAGTTTTTAAATATATAATTTCAGATGCCTAAACAAAAGCAAAGCGATATCGCTTTGCTTTTTATTATTTCTTTTTCGGTCTACGTACTAATTCGCCGCCGCAGTTTGGACAAACGTTATGTCTTTCTTCTGTACATGGTGCGCAAAATGTACATTCATATACACAAATGTATGCTTCAGAATCTTGTTCGAGCGATTGATCGCAAATTTGACAGTTTGTTTTCATTTCTAGTGCCATAATAAGTCTCCTTTTTAGTTAGAAAATTTATAATTTAATTATAATTCATTAAATAGAAATAGTCCTTTTCAATTGAAAGGAAATCGAATGATAAAGTTATGAATTGAAACGAAAGATGCTGGTTTATTTTAAAATTGATTATTTATTACAGTTGGAATATTATGAAATAGTCAAAAGACAACAGGGGGTATAGATTTTGACTAATCATAACGATCATTTAAAAGCAAACTGCGAAAAATGCTTCGGTCTATGTTGCGTTGCATTACCGTTCGCAGCATCGGTAGATTTTGCAGTGAATAAAGATGGTGGTAAACCATGTTCCAACTTACAATCAGATTTCAAATGTAGTATACATAAAAATCTTAGAGGAAAAGGTTATAAAGGTTGTACAGTATTTGAGTGTTTCGGTGCTGGACAGAAGATTTCTCAGGGTACGTTTAAAGGGATTGATTGGCGGAAAGATGCAAAGCATGCAAGAAAAATGTACGATGCTTTTCCAGTTATGCATCAACTTCATGAAATGCTTTGGTATTTGAATGAGGCGATTCTTTTAAAGGCAACACAGCCAATTCATAAAGAGCTGGAGAACGCAATTGAGGAGACAGAGCGACTTTCGAATTTAAATCCAGATGAGTTAATGAAAATAAATGTTCCAATGCATAGGGCAGAGGTGAACATTCTCCTTTTAGAAACGAGCGAACTAGTATGGAAGGAAATGAATACTGCGCGTAAGAAACGAATCATACACCGTGGAGCAGACCTTATGGGAGCGAATCTGAAAAAGAAAAATTTACAAGGTGCAAATTTAAGAGGAGCTTATTTAATTGCGGCTAACTTAAATGGTGCAGATTTAAGAGGAGCAGATCTCATCGGAGCAGATTTGCGAGATGCAGATATTCGCGGGGCTGATTTTACTAATAGTATTTTTCTGACGCAAGTTCAAGTTAATGCTGCGAGAGGGGATAAGCATACGAAATTACCGAAATTATTGTCCCGTCCATCGCATTGGAGTGCGTAAAGAGTGAGGAGTGTTTAGTGTGGATATATTTCAGTATTTAGAAGAGATGCAAGAGGATGTCTTTTCGTTAGCAGTAGAGCAAATAGAAGCGAAGTATTATGATATATACCGATTTGTATTGGTTTTCACGACCAAGATCCAATTATGCGAACAGGCAGAGACTAAGAATCTCTGCCTGCTTTTTATTTCTTTTCAAAAGTAGTAATGAAAACGCTACATATAATGAGAATACCACCAATGAAAAAGTTACTATTTAATGTCTCATTTAATAAGAGCCAGCCAAGTAACGATCCAACGATAGGTTGGAAGAAGAAAAATAAGGAACCGATGCTTGCATCCATTAATTCCAATCCTTTATTCCAAAGGAAAAAGGCACCTGCTGTTGAGACGATTCCTAAGTATAATACGCCTAATATTACGTACGTATTTACTGTTCCGATAGAGGCCGCTTGTAGTTCCCATATCATAAAAGGTGTAATAAAAAAGAGTGAAAAGAAAATTGCGTACGTTGTAATAACTAAGGATGAAAATTGGATTGAAGCGATTTTTACATGAATAGATAGTAAAGCCCACGTAATAGCAGCTCCAACTAAAATGATTGTTCCGATAAAATAAGAGCCGATTTCAATGTCCCATCCGATTACGATAATGACACCGATTGTCGCTATTATAGTAGATAAAAGTCTACGAGCAGTTAGTTTCTCTTTCAAAATGAGCGCTGCAAATATAACCATAAATGCAGGTGTAGCTGATGTAACTAACGAGCCTGTATGAGCGTCGGATAATTTTGTTCCGATAAATTGGCATGTGATCGAAATGAAATAGCCGATAAATCCAATCCAAGCGAAGAGGAGCCAATCTTTTTTGCGAATGGTTACTTTTTTCTTTTGCTTTTTCTCAGCTAGTTTTAAAATGCCATACAAAACAACAAAAGCGATAATAAAGCGTAGCCAAACGAGTGTTAGTGGTGGGATAAAATCGAGTACGTATTTACTAACAACATACATACCGCCCCATATACTTGCTGCTAGTGATAAATATATAGCTCCTAAAATTGTTTGTTTCATGTAAAGTACCTCCGTCTATTTTTAGGGTATTATGAGTTCCCTAAGACGAGGCGTAGTGTATGTGTTATATGATTGCCCGTCTTAGTTTATAGACGGCCTACAGGTTGATCGTTTTCGAATGAAGTGTTGTAGTACATGCGTGCATTCCTCCTCTTTAAGTTATAATGATATTATAACTTAATTTTCTGATTATTGGAGGTTGTTATGAAATATATCGTTATAAAATCACATGTTAGCAATTATCCTAATCCAATTCGCTTAGAAGAGGGGGATGTAGTGAAAATGATAGAGAGTTACGCTGGTCCGGAAAACTGGGAAAACTGGATGTTTTGTCACGAAGAGAAGTATAACCGGAAAGGATGGGTTCCGGAGCAAATTATAAGAAAAGATATGAATGGAACAGGAATTATTATAAAACAATATACTGCGAAAGAATTAAATGTGAGTATTGGAGAAAGATTGATCGGATTAGAAGAATTGAATGGATGGGTTTGGTGCGAAGGAAGAGATGGTGAGAAGGGCTGGATACCAAAGGAAAACTTACAAAAATATTAATAATAATATTTGATCAATAATTAGGAAACATATTTTTGCTTATGAGTATATTGGTTGTAGGATAAAAAGTAGATTAATAGAGAAAGAGGAGGAGATTATTATAACTACAACCGTTATTTCACATTTTTACAATGAAGAGTATTTATTGCCATGGTGGCTTATGCATCATACGAAACTTTTTGATCATGGTATTTTAATTAATAAAGGTTCAACAGATCGTTCCGTTGAGATTTGTAAAAAATTCGCACCGCATTGGGAGGTGCGAGATTCTGTAAATCCAGAGTTTGATGCATATGCGACAGATCATGAAGTGATGAGGATAGAACAAGAAGTACAAGGATGGAAAATGATTTTAAATACGACTGAGTTTCTTTGCGTGCAAGATAAAAATCAGTTTTGGAAATCGCTAAATGAATTGGGGGGGAGGATGTATTGGCTGGACGGGCTTATTATGGTTGATGATCCTAACTACAACTATCCGGACCTTAACTTTGGAATACCTTTAATGAAACAGCGATTTCATGGTTATTTACCAGAAGATTGGCCGTTATGGAGAAGAGGTAGATTTATTCATAATCATGAGCATGGAAGTTATACGGTTGGAAGACATTTATCTGCGCATGAATCGATGATTTATCCACCTCTTGCCTGTATATTATGGTTTGGGTTTAGTCCGTGGAACGATGCGATGAGAAAGAGAAAGTTACAAATTGGTCCGACTCTTTCTGAAGCTAGTAAGCATGGGGGAATGGGGACGCATCATATTATTACGTCGGAAAGATTAGGAGAATGGTATAAGGAATTAGCGAGAGGAACGAAGGATTTACGTTTTAATGATGCATATCGTTATGTTTTTGTATAAATGATTTCCACCATAAAATTGTTTCTTCAATTCCTGTATTTAGATCGTATGTTGGTTTCCAGTTTACTTCAGTTTTTAAACGTTCTACATTAACCCCGACAAATAAAGGTTCATCTTTAGAGAAAGGGATTGCACCTAGTTTAATTAAATGTTCTTTTCCTATCTTTTTAGCAATGATAGAAGCTAACTTTTTAATTTGTACAGATTGACCAGAAGCGATATTGATGGTGCCTGTAACGCTGTGTTCTAATATTGTTACGAGAGCGTCAGCGACGTCACTCACATGGAGGAAATCTCTCGATTGTTTTCCATGTGTACATAGTGCTTCCTCGTTTTTTAATAAGGAAGTGATAATGTTAGAAACGAGCCGATTACCTTGTTCGTGAGGTCCATACATATGAAAAATGCGGCCCCAACACATGCTGAGGCCTGTTTGTTGTGCATACGTTTCTAGCCAGGAGTGCAGTGCATTTTTACATAAAGAATACGGGGTTTTATAGGAAAGGAGCGGTGAATCTTCAAATAATACGCCGTTAAACCATTCGTACTCTGCGCCAGTACCTGCAACGACAACACGCTTTCCGCCGCATGTTGTGAAGTGTTGAATCAATGAAATACTAGACTTTAGCCAATAGTAATTATTAATAGATACATAGCATGCTGGTGGCACCGCTTCCCAAGCAAGGTGAATGAGATGGCTAGGCTGAACATCCGAAATGAATTGTTTTACTTCGTCATCGCGAAGCAAGTTTACTTTATGCCAATGGCAAGGGAGGTGAGAGGGGTTATTTTTATTATACGTGGCGTGCACTTCATATCCCTTTTGTATAAGTGAATGTACAACATATTTACCTATCCAGCCACTACCACCTGTTACAACAACTTTCTTCATGGCTCGATCACCTCAATTTCTGGAACCGTCACTAAAAATTTACCGCCCCATTCACGAATGAAAGAGCATTCTTTCATAATTTCGTCTTTCAAATTCCAAGGAAGTATAAGAATGTAATCCGGTTTTGTACGTTTAATTTCTGCTGGAGATTTTATTGGAATACGAGTTCCTGGTAAAAGGAGATTTTGTTTGTGAGGATTTTTATCTACTGTATAAGCTAGAAATTCTTTACCTATCCCGCAATAATTCAAAAGGGTGTTTCCTTTAGCTGGAGCACCGTAACCGATAATTTGTTTGTTTAAAGCTTTCGTTTCAATAAAAAACTTTAAAATATTTATTTTCAATTGTTCGATGCGTTTAGAAAAAAGGAGATAGCAATCTAAAGTATCTAACCCGTGGTCGACTTCTTTTTGAATTAATTTTGTAACATTGGAATGGATAGTTGATTGGGCACTTAGATGGTTTACAAAAATCCGTAAGGAACCACCATGCGTTGAAAGTTCTTCTACATCAACAATTTGTAAATGATGATAACTTAAAACTTTTTGAAGGCTTATAAGTGAGAAGTAGGAAAAGTGCTCATGGTAGATAGTATCGAACTGTTTAAAGGATATGAGGTTTAATAAGTGTGGGAATTCAATTGTTATCGTGCCATCTTGTTTTAATAACGTTTTTAAACCGGCAACAAAATCATGCAAGTTTGGAACATGTGCTAATACGTTATTTGCGACGATTAAATCAGCTTGTGGCAATTTTTTTGCTAAGTCATTACTGAAAAAATTCACATGAGTAGGAATTCCTTTTTTGATAGCAATTTCTGCTACGTTTTTCGCGGGTTCAATTCCCAATGTCTCGATATTTTCTTTTTTAAAGTATTGTAATAAGTACCCATCGTTACTTGCGATTTCAATCACTTTTGAATGTTTCGTTAAGTTGAAACGCTTAATCGCCATTTCTACATATTGTTTAGCGTGTAGTAGCCAACTTGAGGAGTAAGAGCTGAAGTATAAATAGTTATGGAAAATATTTTGTGGGGATTCAAATTCATCTAGCTGTACGAGTAAACAAGAGTTACAAACAAATGTGTGCAGCGGATAAAAAGGTTCCATTTTATATGAGCTTTCAGGAGCTACAAATGAATTAGCAAGAGGGGAAACGCCCAAATCTAAAAAAGTGTTGGTTAGTAATGAGTGGCAAAAACGGCATTTTTTCTGTTCCATTTTATAGCCTCCTTATAAATTTTTGAATGCATCGATTTGTTGTCGTGTGAAAGATTCTATATTTTCACCAGATGCATATTTTTTGTACCAATCAACAGTCCAAGCGATAGCATCATCTGTTGATAACTTAGGAGTCCAGCCGAGTTTGTTTACTGCTTTTGTACTATCGAGTGTTAAAACAGGTGATTCATAAGGAGTATTTGTAGAGGAGGAAATGATTGTTAGTGGGTTATTCCATAATTTTATTACAGATTCAATGACATCATGAACGGTTCTGTTAGGTTCATTCATTGGGCCGAAATTCCACGCTTCTGCATATTTAGCATCATTCCAAAGTTTCTCAGCTAAAAGGATATAGCCATGTAGAGGATCTAAAACATGTTGCCACGGACGGACGGCATATTTGTTTCTAATACACAAAGTATGATTGTGCAAATATGCCCGAATGATATCAGGGAATAATCGGTCTTCTGCCCAATCACCACCGCCGATGACGTTACCAGCTCTGACTGAGGCGAGTTTCTGGGTATTAGTGCGGAAGAATGATTTTTGATAGGATGTTGCCGCTATTTCAGCGCAAGCTTTACTAGCGCTATAAGGATCGAAACCTCCTAGTCGGTCATTTTCCACGAACGCTCGGTCGCCACTACCGTCATTCTCATAACATTTATCGCTTGTCACATTAATAATGGCACGTACGCTTTCGACGGACTTTGCTGCTTCTAGCACGTGGACAGTACCTAAAACATTCGTTTTGAATGTATCGATAGGATTTTTGTATGAAGCGGTTACGATTGGCTGAGCTGCTAAATGAAATATTATGTCAGGTTTATGCTGCTTCATGGCATGAAATAAAGAATGGTAATCTGTAATATCGCCTTTCATTGTCGTGCACTCTTTTGCTACGTTACCTTGTTCAAAAATGTTAGGAATGGATGGGGGATGAGAAGAAAAGCCTACTACTTCTGCACCTAAAGAACTTAAGAAAAGGGTGAGCCAGGAGCCTTTAAATCCAGTATGTCCTGTAATAAATACTTTTTTCTTATTCCAAAAAGATGATGAAGCCATATTACCAAACCTTCCACGGAGCGTTATTACTTTCCCATAGCTCGACTAATTTATTTTTATCGCGCAATGTATCCATCGGATGCCAAAAACCAGAATGTTGATATGCGGCCAATTCATTTTTGTTTACTAACTGAACTAAAGTGTCTGTTTCAAAAACAGACTTATCTCCACTAATGTAATTGAAAACTTCAGGATTTAAAACGAAAAATCCACCGTTAACCCATCCGCCATCACCTAATGGTTTTTCTTGAAAAGATGTTACAGACTGTTTATCTAATATGAGAGAACCAAATCTACCAGGAGGTTGTACGGCAGTAACAGTAGCCATTTTTCCATGTTTTTTATGGAATGTAATAAGTTCTTTTATATTTACATTACTTAATCCATCACCATAACTGAGGCAGAAAGGTTCGTCTCCGACATAATTTTGAATCTTTTTCACTCGGCCACCCGTTTCGGTATTTACACCAGTATCGATTAGTGTAACTTTCCATGGTTCTACACGATGAGAATGGCTAGTAATTGTATTATCGTTTAACTGTATTGTGAAATCAGACATGTGTAAGTTGTAATTTAGAAAGAACTCTTTAATTGCATATCCTTTATAGCCTAAGCAAATAATAAACTCAGTAATCCCGTAATGACTATACAAACTTATAATGTGCCATAGAATGGGCTTTGTTCCAATTTCAATCATAGGTTTCGGTTTTAAATGTGTTTCTTCCCCAATTCTTGTACCGTACCCACCAGCAAGAATAACAGCTTTCATTTTTTCCTCCTAAAATAAAAATTTATTATTTATACAGTATTCATGTTTTATGCAAATGAGATTGTTTTTGATTAAGTGAATGAAAATGTTTGAGGTGATGACGATGCAGAAAATATTACGGTTTGAATTTTGGAAATAATTCTTGATATTCAGGGTTATGACGGAGGTCTTGTGTTAGGTTACTAAGCTCTAAAAAACGTATGTCCAGTACTTCAGGAGATTGACCGTAATGTGTTTGAAGTCCCATTTGAACACCCCTTTTTGAAAGGGTAGGTGTAATTTGTAATTTTCTTGCCTTTGATTGTTCATTCCAAGGGCTAAAATAAAATTTTAAAATAAATGAAGGATAGTCATAAATTATATATCCGTGCCGCGAATGATGTCTACCAGGTAAATATGCACCGTCTAGATGATTGTGAATAAATCTCCAAGCACATCCGAGATTTGGGTTATAAGGGAAGACACCGTGGTATCGCTGTTCTACTAAGGGGATAGAATATCTAGGCTTTGAATAATTATAATTATGATTATCTATCATTAAAATCATTCTAATCGCATACATGTTTTGGCCTAGTGTATGAAGAGATGAAAAAAATTCTTCAGTATTATTACAACAAAAGAATTCAGTAGTATTTAAAACGATTTTCCAACCTGAAACTTCTCTTTCAATTTCCATCACTTCAATATCAGTATTAGTTGGATCAAACTCAAGAAATCTTGAATTTCGTACTTCCCAGTGGGGTGCTAATAGTTTACAAATCTCTACGGAACGATCTGTAGACCCTCTATTAATTAAAATGCCGTGATCGAATATTTTCGTGTGATGCATAAGCCACCATGGAAGTAGGTATTCTTCATTATAAAAATGAGAAATGATTGTCTTTTTCATATTAATTCCCTCCTATACAAGCAATCATTATTAGTAGGATATGCTTTTAAATAAGAAAGGTTAAAAGTGGCAGACAATGTAGTGATTAGGTAGTAGTTTAGTAATTTTATTGTATAAGTGTAGATTACTCGTATTGAATCATCATAGGAGGAGATTGGAATTTTGTATAAATTGTGAATAATAAACCGTCACGTTTGACTGTACAGTTTATGTGTTGTATGATGTAAGTAATATAAACAAGGGGGGAAGATCGTTGGGAAGGTGTATCGAATCGGACAGTTGGCTCTCATGGCTCACGTGTCGAAACGAACGATTGATTATTATACGAATCTAGGTATCTTAAAAGCGGAGCGATCTCAATCTAATTATCGCTATTACGACGAAACAGCATTTGAGACATTACAATTTATTGAGAAGTGCAAAGAAATGCATATGCCGCTTTGTGAGATTAAAGAGAAAATCGAGGAGAAGAAGAAGCTGCTCGGTATCAATGAACACGTTTCGAAACAAGTGAATGAAGTGACAGACCATATTCATCAATTAGAAGTGGAGCTTACTGAGTTAAAGCCGCTTTTAGATGGATTGACTGATTCACAACGTGAAAAAATATCGAAATCTTTATCTGGTCAAACGACAGCTTTAATACAGACACTTGCTCTATTATTATAGAATAAGTGAAATCCGACCTCTTTAATTTTTGTATCGGGCTATGTTTTCTAACAAACAAATAAGAAAACATTATAGTATACAGGAGGTGGACACCTTAGTTTTTTAACTAAGGGGATTCATTGGAAATATTTAATTTAGTCATGGTTGCGATTTTAATCGCATTTACTGGATTTTTCGTAGCAGCAGAGTTTGCGATTGTAAAGATACGTTCAAGCCGTATCGATCAGCTTGTTGCGGAAGGAAAACGCGGTGCTTTAGCAGCGAAAAAGGTAACAACAAATTTAGATGAATATTTATCTGCTTGTCAATTAGGTATTACAGTTACAGCTATGGGATTAGGTTGGTTAGGTGAACCGACAATTGAAAAGTTATTACACCCGTTATTTGAGAAATGGAACTTAAATCCTTCTATTTCATCAGTACTAACATTTGGTCTTGCTTTTATGATTATGACGTATTTACACGTTGTAGTAGGGGAATTAGCTCCAAAAACGATGGCAATTCAAAAGGCTGAAAGGGTAACGTTATTATTGGCAGGTCCATTAATGATGTTCTATAAAGTAATGTATCCATTTATTTGGGTATTGAACGGTTCAGCTCGTGTGATAACTGGTTTATTCGGTTTAAAGCCAGCTTCAGAACATGAAGTAGCTCATACAGAAGAAGAATTACGTCTTATCCTTTCAGATAGCTATGAAAGTGGCGAAATTAATCAAGCTGAATACAAGTATGTAAATAACATTTTTGAATTTGATAATCGCATTGCAAAAGAGATTATGGTACCGCGAACAGAAATCGTTGGTTTCTACCTGGAAGATTCAGTAGAAGAACACATGAAAGTAATCCAAAATGAGCGATACACACGTTATCCGATTTTTGGAGAAGATAAAGATGATATTATCGGTATGGTCAACGTAAAAGATTTCTTTATTCGATATATGACCGAGGATCAAAAAGATTTATCATCTATTCGCTCGTATATGCGTCCGATTATTGAAGTGATGGAAACGACTCCAATTCACGATTTATTACTTCAAATGCAGAAGAAGCGAATTCCGATGGCTGTTTTATATGATGAGTACGGAGGAACAGCTGGAATTGTAACGCTTGAAGATATCTTGGAGGAAATCGTCGGCGAAATTCGTGACGAATATGATGAAGATGAAGCACCACCAATTCAACATGTGAACGAGCAACATATTATTGTTGATGGAAAAGTGCTTATCTCAGAAGTGAAAGATTTATTTGGATTACACATCGAAGAAGATGATGTGGATACAATCGGTGGATGGATTATGATGCAAAATCATGAAATCGAAGAAGGACAACACGTTGAGGCGGAAGGTTATGAATTTAAAGTGTTAGAAAAAGACGCTTACCAAATTAAACGTGTTGAAATTCGTAAGATGGAACAAGAACAAGAAGAAGAGAAAGCAGCAACTGTGTAAGTTGCTGCTTTTCTTCTAAAGTACAAAAAATGAGAACTTAGGAGCGGATATTTTGATTCAAGAAGCCTTACGTGTATATCGATTACAATTGTATGTGATCTTTAGTGGTTTACTACTTATGTGGACGATTACTCCGTTTGGAAAACAAGTGACAGGGTTCGGTATTGGATTAGCAGTAAGCGCCTATTGTCTTTGGTTATTAGCTCGCAGAGTGGAGAAACTCGGAAAAAGTATCGTAATGAAGGAAAAGGCTCCTGGATTAGGAGTTTTAAACCGATTTGCAGCTGCTATTTTAGGAGCTATCATCATGTATGAAATTGAGCATGAAATGGAAATGTGGGCATTCGGTACAGGTATTTTAGGTGGTCACTTTTTAATGATTGCAAATTTAGCGCATGCAAATATGCAGTTAGTGAAGGAAGAAGAGAAGCAAAGAGAACATGCTTCGAAAAATATAGAGCTATGATGAAAGGGACCTAATCAGGTTCCTTTTTTAGTTTAGCGATATGATACAAGTAATCAAATTAACGACAAATATAATACGCTTCTTTTTTGTGTTTTTCAATAGTATGAAAAATAATAAAAAAATTTTAAAAAACCCATCGATTTCTAAAGGTTATGTATGTTATTATGACAAAAGACTTTTTGAAAGAGGTGGATACCAATGTTACAAGCGCTACTTATTTTTGTGCTTCAAATTATTTACGTTCCAATATTAACAATCCGTACGATTTTGCTTGTAAAGAATCAAACAAGATCCGCTGCTGGTGTTGGATTGTTAGAAGGAGCTATTTACATTGTCAGTTTAGGTATTGTGTTTCAAGATTTATCAAATTGGATGAACATCGTTGCCTATGTCATTGGCTTTAGTGCGGGACTGTTATTAGGCGGTTATATAGAGAATAAATTAGCAATTGGTTATATTACGTATCAAGTTAGTTTACTAGACCGTTGTAATGAATTAGTAGATGAATTACGTCACTCTGGATTTGGCGTTACAGTATTTGAGGGCGAAGGTATTAATTCTATACGTTATCGCTTAGATATCGTCGCAAAGCGTTCTAGGGAGAAAGAGCTTTTAGAAATCATTAATGAAATTGCACCGAAAGCGTTTATGTCTTCGTATGAAATTCGCTCGTTTAAGGGTGGATATTTAACGAAGGCGATGAAGAAAAGAGCGTTAATGAAAAAGAAAGATGAACATGCATCGTAAAAAAGAGGAGTAGTGCTGCATTAAAAGCGCAGTATAAGTCCAAATGTAAAAGGGAGGAATCTATTTTGATGTAGATTCCTCTCTTTTTTATTGTTAATTGAAAAACTAAATCGTATAATTATTTTTTCTACTCATCCTCAAATTAATGATTAGCCATATAACTTGAAAAAATACCGGTATGATAAACGCGATTAATATAACGATAAGTGATATGGATTTAATTTCAGGTGTTTGAATAACACCAGCACCATCAATCTCTCGTAACCAAATAATAGCGGCCCATATTCCAAAAACGATAATCCAAAATAGGTTACCAATCCACCAAGAAATCCATCGTTTTTTCATGTTAGCACCCCTTACATTTATCTACTGTTAAAAGTATATTTTCGTTCGTTACATTTATAATGAAACAACTTTAAAATTAGTTTTTAACTGTATATCTAACTTGTTTGAAGGTTACTATTTCTCCATCATCATTATCATCTTTCGTTTGCAAAAGTTGAACTTTTGGTTTGTAGTCTGTCCGATGAGCGTGTTCGATATCTTTAATGTTAAGCTTGTAGGATTCACCATTCTTTAGCTTTTGTTCTAACACTTTTTTATTAGCAACATAAATAAAAGTTACTTTATTTTCATCAATTCCCTCGGTCTTAATTTCTAACTCATTATCTTTTGCTGTGATCGTTGGTGTTAATAATTCCATACTGCCTTTCCCGCTTTCTAAAGAATTCTCTGCTATAGTTGAACATCCTGATAGTATGATTCCGGTGAATAGAAGAACAAGTAATTTCCTTTTCATAACATCCCCTCCGATTCTATGTGATTTTTGATTTTGGCATTGTTAGACTGCTAGTGTGGAGCGTAAATGTTTAGCTAGTACTCTTTTTATTGTACCATAATATGTAAATTAAAAAAGGCTGTATATCCAATGTAAGAGAGACTGAAAAATTTACTTATTGTTGTAAATTCGTGTGTTTTAGCTTCTATTTCAATCGAAATGTAGACGAGAAAAAGAAATTTTTTATAGAAATTATAATTTTTACATTTTACTATAATGATAGGGAATAGATGAATTCATTTACTTCGGAGGTAGTTATTTGAACATTAATGAGAAGGCAATTGAAATGTTTGAACAAAATAAATATGAGGAAGCAATGGAACTGTTTCAACAAGCAGTACATGAATCTAGAGACGTACAATCTCTCAATAATCTTGCCTGGATGTATTTTTATGAGGAAGAGAATGATGATAAAGCTCTTGAATTAATAAGAGAAGTTGTTAAGTTGAATCCATCTTCATACTTTCCTTATAACATCTTAGGGGACATTTACATGAAACAAGAAAAATGGACAGAAGCGAAAGAAGCATTACAAAAGTCTATTTCGATTCAACCATCAGATGAAGCATATCATAATGTAGCTGTAGCGCATTATAACCTTGGAGAGCTGGAAAAAGCTTCAGAATTTTTCTTGCGAGTTGCAGGGGATTCGGACTATATCATGTATAGCTATGTAAAATGTTTAATTGATTTAGAACGAACGACAGAAGCAAAAGAGAAGTTAGATACTTTTAACAGGGAGTCTGATAATTTTTTAGGGGAAATTCATGTAGCAGATTTATATGTTGAGTTGAATTGCTATAAAGAAGCAATTGAATGGTTCGAAAAGGGATACAAAAAATGCTGGAAAAGTCCTAATTGGATTAGTAGATTTGTTTATGCTCTATATAAAGTGAATCATTTCTCGCGTATAAATGAAGTGATACGGGAATCTATCGAAGCGAAAACAGCAGAAATAAAAGATGTCGAGAATGAAGAAGTAGAAGACAACTGGACAGAGAAAGATAAGAAAGAGTTAATTGAGGAATATACAGAAGCGAATAATGATTATAAAACAATGATAGAGCGTATTAAATCAGGATATGTTCCAGGGTTAGAATTTGAAACGGATTTTATAGGTGGGTGCTATTTGTTTGGTTGTAAAAGGCATAATCATCTTGAATATGAAGAATAAAAAAATCGACTGTCACATATGATGGTCGATTTTTTTTATTATAGGACGCTTGTATTACATAGGTATATATCTATCCTCTTTAGAGGCCACTTTTTTTATATTCAAAATATGTAGTGAAATAAAACCAGTAAGCCCTATTCCGCCAAAAATAAGCCATGGTGTATACACTCCGCTTAAGTTGGATGTAAAAGATGTACCGGTATAATTACCAATGATAAAACCAAATGCGAGTGATAGTTGATAAAATCCAAAGAAAGTGGCTGTATATGATTCATTACTGTAATTTGCAATAGCGATATCAGCGTTTGGTAATACAAGTGTTTCACCGATTGTAAATAAAATTACACAAATAAAGAGCCAATATGGGTGTTGAAATAAAGGAATGAGTAAAAAGGAAATACTCATTAGTAAAACACCGTATTTAATAAAGGAAAGGGTGTTGTATTTGAGAAAGAGTTTTCGGAATAACACCATAAATAGGACGCCTGTTATTGCATTTATCGTAATGACTAATGTAGCAAGTTGATTGCTACTACTAATGTTTTTCATATGAAGTGGAAGTGCGACAGTAAGCTGAGTAAACATAATATAGAAGAAAATCATGATAAAGGAAAACAGAAGGAAAGACTTGTTTTGTAAGATGGCCTGTATTCCTAATGTAATAGACGTGTTTTCAGTAGTGACTTGGAAGTGATTTTTAAGTAAGTAAAAGATAAAAGCGAATAACAGCATAAGAGATCCTGTTAGAGAGAAAGCGTAGAGTGGATCGAGTAAGAGTAAGAACCCTCCTGCAATTGGTCCGATTATTGCACCGCAATTAAAGCTAAGGTTTAAATATGTAAATAAATTTTTTCTCAAATGAGCTGGTTGTGAACCGAATATGGCGCGCGCAGCAGGTTCGTAAAATGCAGTTCCGAAGCCAATAAGTGCAGAAGAAATAGAAATTGTATAGAAATCAGAGCATATTCCTAAAGCGATAAATCCGATTCCTCTCAAAAATAAACCGGATATCATCATAATGATATAGCCTATTTTGTCAGCAATTAACCCTGAGAATAATGGGATAACTCGTGATGTAATTGTCATAACCGTCAACACTGTTCCTACTTGGACAGCAGAAAAATGAAGAAAGGTTAATAGATAAATAGCTAAAAATGCGTATACTGCAAAATACCCAAAAGACATAAAAAATGAAGAAATAAGCATGAAACGTATCGGTGTTGAGAAACTTTTCATAGAAATCCTCCTAATTATGTAACCAGTAAAATCATTTGATGGTTAACTATTTTATACTATAATTATACATAAAGTCAGAAAAAAGTAAATTTTAAGAAGAAGGTGGATCGAATTGAATCAAAACGCTCCAAATGAACTAGAACATATTCGGGAATTTTTAAATACATGGAGAATACCAAACGATACGAGAGAGCCAATTGATTTGCTGCAAACAGAAGAAGACATAAAGCTTTTTATGAAAGAATATTTTGATGAAGAGTTTCCATTTCATACGATAGAGGAATTAAGAGGTTTTCGAGAAGATATTCGGATGACAATTGAAGGCGAAGGATCATTGCAAAAATGGTTAGAGAAATACCCATTTTATGTACATATAAAGGATGATATGAAAGATATTACATATGAACCGGTATATGAAGAGAATGTGTATACAAAAGTGTTAAGCATTGTGTTAATGTCAATTCAAGAAAATGTATGGGGAAGGTTAAAAGCATGTCCAGATTGTCGCTGGGTATTTTATGATCATTCGCGAAATGGAAGTAAAAGATGGTGCGGTATGTATGCTGGAGAAGAAGGAGGAAGAGCATGCGGTACGATTGCGAAAGTGAAAAACTACCGGGCGAAGAGAAAAGGGCGATCTGGTTATGATATGTAATTAATATTAGAGAAAGAAAAATGGATGGGGGAATGTAGAATATGAAAGGTACGCAAATGTTAGCTTTAAATAAAAAGTGTTGGGATACAGTTGCACCTTATTTCTTTCAAGTGGATTGTTTACCTAAATATGGTCCGTATACGGCGTCTGAAGATGAGATTCGTTTGTTCGATTCAATCAGAAAGAAAAAGGTTCTTGATATTGGCTGTGGAAGTGGGCATTCGTTGCAATATATGGCGGAACAAGGGGCAGAGGAATTATGGGGGCTTGATCTTTCGAGTACACAAATTGAAATAGCGAATAAGACGTTAAAGGAATGGAATCCAAAGTTAGTATGCGGAGCAATGGAAGAAGAAGGAGATATTCCGAAAGGATATTTTGATATTGTATATTCCATTTATGCATTAGGTTGGACTTTGGATTTAAGAAAAACGTTGGAACTGATTTATTCATATGTAAAGCCAGGAGGAAGTTTTATTTTTAGTTGGGAGCACCCGGTATATTCAAACTTACAGTATGGTACGGAAGAAGTTGCTATAAAGTCTTCTTATCATAAGGAAACGCCCATTACGTTTGAAACATTTAAAGGAGAAAATGTACAAGCGACATTATATAAGAGAAAAATAAGTACATACATAAATGAGTTAAATAGAGCGGGATTTAAAATTGAGAGAATAGAAGAGCCTGAACCATCAAGCTCGTTTGATGGAGAACTAGCTGAGCCGTCTACGAAGTATTATTCTTTATATAAAGCTAGAATGGTGCCGACTACTTTTATTATTAAAGCTAGAAAGTAAAGTGTTTTTATAAAAGAAGCCTATGATTTCAAATAGATGAAATGATAGGCTTCTTTATTTTAATAAAATTCAGGTTAAAGGTGTACTTTTCTTATAAAAATGCATTTCATATAAAAGGTGTAATTATTTTGGGGAAGGGGGATTGTTGTGCGTCATCATAGAAAGTGCAAAAAATTTGGAGTGGCACTGCCTCTTCCGTTTATAGGAGCAACGGGTCCGACAGGTAATAGTGGTCCAATCGGTCCAACTGGAGGGCATGAAGGTCCTGTTGGTCCTACAGGGGTGACTGGACCGACTGGAGCAACTGGGCCCCAAGGTCCTCAAGGTATCAGGGGAATACAAGGTCCCCAAGGGACAACAGGAGCACAAGGAATACAAGGGGCTATTGGTGATACAGGAGAGCAAGGTATAACTGGCCCGACTGGTCTCCAAGGTGCTCAAGGATTAATCGGTAACCAAGGTCTAATTGGTGATATTGGAGTACAAGGATTAGAAGGAATACAAGGAGCAACGGGTCCTGCTGGTAGTCAAGGTATACAAGGCACACAAGGAATACAAGGGGAAATAGGCGAGCGAGGACAAACAGGGGCACAAGGAATGCAAGGAGAGAGAGGCATAACTGGAGTCTCGGGTGTAACTGGTCCACAAGGCCCTCAAGGTGTTCAAGGAATACAAGGAGAGCAAGGGGCTATTGGTATACAAGGAGAAGACGGCTTCCAAGGTATACAAGGAATTACTGGAGAGGAAGGCCCGCAAGGAGCTCAAGGAATACAAGGGGAAGTGGGTCCAACTGGTTCTACTGGAATGCAAGGTGCCCAAGGTATAAGTGGAATAAAGGGGATAACAGGTGCAATAGGTTTACAAGGACCACAAGGTGTGCAAGGAATACAAGGTATAACGGGAGCAACAGGTTTTCAAGGGATAAAAGGAATAAGAGGTATAACGGGAGCGACAGGTAGCATTGGTATTCAAGGCTCAGAAGGACCACCGGGCGGTCCGACGGGAACAACTGGTCCAATTGGTCCATCTAGTGGGGTGACTGGACCAGCTGGACCACCCGGTCCACCAGGAGGTCCAACAGGTCCAACGGGTGCGACTGGTTCAACAGGTGTAAGCGGTGGGATAGGACCAATTGGAGCGCAAGGAGTGCAAGGTATAACCGGTCCAACAGGTCCTCAAGGTGTAAGAGGAGCGCAAGGTTCCCAAGGTGTAGTTGGAGCAGTTGGAGTACAAGGGGCACAAGGTCCTCAAGGTAACCAAGGTATAACCGGTCCAACGGGTGCAGAAGGTTCTCGAGGAATACAAGGTCCGCTGGGAGTAATCGGTCCAACAGGTGCAGAAGGTCCTAAAGGTATTCAAGGTATTCAAGGTGTAATCGGTCCAACAGGTGCACAAGGAATGGTGGGAATCCAAGGTGTAGCTGGTCCAGCTGGTGTTACAGGAGCGGAAGGAGCTCAAGGTGCACAAGGAATCCGAGGAGTAACCGGTCCTGCTGGATCACAAGGTATACAAGGAGTTCAAGGGATACAAGGAGAAACAGGAGCAGCTGGAATACAAGGTCCTCAAGGTGTTCAAGGGATACAAGGGACTACCGGATTGACAGGCACACAAGGTGCACAAGGTCCTCAAGGAGTGCAAGGAATAATAGGACCGACTGGAGCTATTGGCTTGCAAGGTTCTCAAGGATTACAAGGAATAACGGGTCCAACAGGAGCGCAAGGAGTGCAAGGAATACAAGGAGTGCAAGGAATTATCGGTCCAACAGGTGCACAAGGAATTAGAGGTCCCCAAGGAAGTGCAGGGGAAGTCGGTATAACAGGCCCACAAGGAGTCCAAGGAGCGCAAGGTAGTCAAGGCCCACAAGGCCCACAAGGAAATGTTGGAATTACAGGTGCAACGGGTGAAACTGGGGCTACTGGAGCAACCGGGGCAACTGGACCACAAGGTGTGCAAGGAGTGCAAGGGATTACGGGAATACAAGGAATAACGGGAACGACAGGCAATACAGGTGCAACGGGTCCGCAAGGAATACAAGGTATACAAGGGATTCAAGGGTTGCAAGGCCCAATTGGAGCAAGTGGGGTGACAGGTGCTAGTGGTAGTATAGGCCCAGTTGGAGCACAAGGTAGTCAGGGCCCAAGTGGTGTGGTGGGACCGACAGGAGCAACTGGTAGTGCAGGTTCAATAGGTTTCTTGGGAATAGCGGGAGCGACAGGAGCGACTGGCTTACCTAGCGGGGGGGGTTATTTCTTTTCTACTTCAACGAGTACAATTGCAGCGAATGCGTTAATACCAATTAATTCTGGATCTACAGTTTTTGGTTCTGATGTCAGTTTAACAAATGCAACAACTGTAACGTTAAGTACGCCGGGAATTTATTTAGTAAGCTATTATTTTCAAGGCGATCCAACTGGGGGGAATGAAACGATTTCAGTGAGGCTTACTTTAAATGGAACACAAGTCGCAGGGAGTTTTATTTTTTATGTTACAGGAGGTACTTTTATATTAGAACCAGCAGTTTCGAATACGATGGTCATTGAAGTTACTTCTTCAAATGCTACTTTATCTTTACAAAATGGCCCATTAGCTATTGGGCATGTAACGACATTATCTGGTGTGATAACAGCTAGTTTAAATGTATTAAAAATAGTTTGATACGTTAGTTATAACGGGGGGAGCTGCTTGTGAGGGATCAAGATAAGTGTAGTAAGTTTCAAGCACCTATTCCTTTTCCGGCGTCAGGTATTACGGGACCGACTGGTCCAACGGGTCCGACAGGTTCTTTAGGTGGACCAACTGGACCGCAAGGAATACAAGGCGTACAAGGGCCAATTGGTCCAACAGGTCCGACAGGAATACAAGGAGTGCAAGGGGTGCAAGGAGAGATTGGACCAACAGGTCCTACTGGTTTAACAGGACCACGGGGTGCTCAAGGTAATCAAGGGCCTATGGGAGAACGAGGCCCACAGGGAATACAAGGTGTTCAAGGAATACAAGGAGAAAGAGGTCCGACTGGTCCAACTGGTATTCAAGGGATACAAGGAATTCCTGGCCCAATCGGTCCGACCGGTCCAACAGGAATACAAGGCATACAAGGAATGCAAGGAGAAATCGGTCCAACCGGACCAACAGGAGTACAAGGAATACAAGGAGTGCAAGGGGAAATTGGTCCGACTGGACCAACTGGAAATACTGGTATACAAGGTGTGCAAGGTAATTTAGGAGGTAGTGGTTTACAAGGTGTAACCGGAATACAAGGAATACAGGGTCCGATTGGTCCAACAGGGCCAACTGGTTCTCAAGGAATTCAAGGGGAGCAAGGACCAATGGGTCCACAAGGGGAAACTGGTGTTCAAGGTTTACAAGGTCCCCAGGGAGAAATGGGGCAGGTAGGTCCAACAGGAATACAAGGAATACAAGGAGTGCAAGGTGTAATCGGTCCGACTGGTCCAACCGGTTTACAAGGTGATCCAGGTCCAACCGGCCCAACAGGAGCCACTGGGATAACTGGTCCGACAGGTTCTGCAACTGGCCCGACTGGAGCAACCGGTCCAACTGGTCCGCCAGGAGGTCCAACTGGTCCAACCGGTCCAGCAGGATCACCAGGGGGTCCAACGGGTCCGACTGGAGCAACAGGGGCAACAGGAGCGACCGGAGCAACAGGAGCGACTGGAATTCAAGGGGTACAAGGAATCCAGGGGCCGACCGGAGCAACTGGTGTAACAGGTTTGCAAGGAGTACAGGGACCAATGGGGGCAACGGGTCCAACGGGTGATCAAGGCATTCAAGGTCCACAAGGGATACAAGGAGTAACCGGTCCGACTGGTCCGCAAGGTCTACAAGGAATCCAGGGACCGGCAGGAGCAACCGGTCCGACTGGTCCACAAGGAGTGCAAGGAGCACAGGGGCCAATCGGTCCAACCGGCCCTCAAGGTCTACAAGGCATACAAGGTGAGCAAGGAGTAAGGGGAGCGACCGGTCCAACTGGTTTACAGGGGCTACAAGGAATCCAAGGTCCGAGTGGTCCAACCGGTCCTCAAGGAGTGCAAGGCGTACAAGGTCCGAGTGGCATAACCGGTCCAACTGGTCCTCAAGGAATACAAGGTATTCAGGGACCACAAGGAAGTATAGGCCCAACCGGTCCTCAAGGAATACAAGGTGTGCAAGGTCCACAAGGCCCAACCGGTCCGACTGGTGCAACTGGTCCTCAAGGAATACAGGGAATTCAAGGACCACAAGGAGTAATGGGTCCACAGGGAATACAAGGTATACAAGGAATTCAAGGTGTAATCGGTCCAACCGGCCCAACTGGACCGCAAGGAATTCAAGGGATAACCGGTTCGACGGGTCCAACAGGAGCAACAGGAGCAACCGGACCTACTGGTGCAACGGGTCCCCAAGGTCCTCAAGGAATTCAAGGACCACAAGGAGAAACTGGTCCAACAGGAGCAACCGGACCTACTGGAGCAACGGGTCCTCAAGGTCCACAAGGAATCCAAGGTCCACAAGGGGTAACGGGGCAGGCGGGAGCGACCGGCCCTACGGGAGCAACAGGTCCACAAGGAATCCAAGGAATCCAGGGGCCACAAGGTGTGACGGGAGCAACCGGAGCAACCGGAGCGACTGGAGTGACTGGTGCAACAGGACCGACCGGAATACAAGGCATACAAGGAATAACTGGAGCAACAGGGGTAACGGGGATAACGGGCCCAACAGGTGCCACAGGTCCAACAGGCTTAACTGGAGCAACAGGATCATCTGCTATATCGACAGGTGGCGGATATTTCTTTTCTACATCAACAAGCACAATTGCAGCAAATGCCAACATCCCAATTAATTCTGGATCCACTGTATATGGAACTGGTGTATCTTTAACTAGTGCTACGACAGTCACAGTAACGACGCCAGGAATATATTTAGTAAGCTACTATTTTCAAGGGGATGCAAATGGTGGGAATGAGACAGTATCTGTTAGATTGCTATTAAATGGAACGCAACTAACAGGGAGTTTTATACAAAACGTAACGACATCAACTGTAGTAATCGAACCAGCCATTTCAAATACACTTCTTGTGAATGTGACGAGTGCCAATTCAACATTAATATTACAAAATGGCCCGTTAGGTGTAGGGCATGTGACTACTATAGCAGGTGCGATTACAGCAAGCTTAAATGTAGTGAGAATTTTATAAAGAATATAAAAAACACAAGGAATGTCTTTGTAAGACACACCTTGTGTTTTTTAATATTAAATAAACATTTTCTTTATCTTTTCGGTTGAAAAATATGCTGAAAGAAGTATTTGTGATGTAAGTTATCTACAACCTTATTTGCTTGATATGTGCGTTGTTTTTCAATTCGAAGTCTTTGCTCCATCATTTTAATTGCGTGATCAGATAAACGTAACATAATACATTCTCCTTTTCTATAAATATAGGTGACTATTTGATATCGATCCCATATTTATAATTAAGGAGGCAAAATGTGTAACATAGGCAAAAAGCACCTTCCTCTCCCATTACGCTTACGAGGTTAGCTGTCGGACTCGGGAAGTGAGAGTTTCCCTACTTAAAAAAGATTCGCCCCAAGTAGCATAGCTACAAAAATGGTTCCCCCGCTCCAAAATTTGGACTCAGCAAAAGGTTTTATAAAGTAAAAAATAACATAAAGGAGCGAACAAGTCAAATTATTTTGTGTATTCTGTCTTTTTTAATTGCGTAAGAATCATACCGTCAGGAAGTATTGTATCTGATACTGTAATGAATCCGTGTTTTTTATATAAAGTAATAGCAGGGGTATTCGCTTTACCTGTTTGTACAATATATGTCATTGGAGAGGGAAACATGTTAAATATATAAATTAGGAGTTTCGTTGCGATTCCTTTTTGAAAAAAATCGGGCGATACAACTAGCCTATGGATATCGATTAGTTTTTCTTCTTGTACAAAAGAAATAAAACCGACAAGTTTATTTTCAGAAAAATATCCATAGAATGTTTCAACGCAATTTTGAATATCGTTTACAGTATCATATAAACGAGGTATGGCAGTACTATTTAAGTAGTCTGCTTCAACTTTATAAGCTGGAATTTGAACCTGTAAAATGGATGTTGCTACTTCAAAAGAAGTGGAATTTAACTTAAGAATCATAGATAATGAAGCCTCCTTTAAATATGGTATATGAATATAATTGCTTTATGGGTGAGTTTGACAATATTTTTCTTTTTTGCATATAATATATGTATCTCCATATGTAAAATAGTAGTAAATATATTTCTATAGTGAAATATGATTAGCAATGATAAATACATATGTTTGTATTAAATCATACAAACTATAATAGAAATGGAGGACTAAAAATGGGATGGATTATCACATTAATAGTTGGTGCTATTATAGGTGCAATTGCTAGTTCTATAACGGGTAAAAATTTCCCAGGTGGTATGTTCGGAAATATTATCGCAGGTTTATTAGGTGCTTCATTAGGTGGTAAATTATTTGGAACTTTTGGGCCGTCTTTTGGTGGGATTCATGTCGTGCCAGCATTATTAGGTGCAATCGTGTTAATTTTTATTGTATCATTTGTAGTGAAAGCTGCAAAGAAATAGATATATAGATTATGATGAAGAGCCCTGAATAAGGGCTTTTCATCATTCGAAGAGGTGGTTTCGTTGGAGAAAATAAATATAAGAAAAAGAGATAAGTTAAGAAAGTTTTTTAGAGAACAAAATTATTTGGCGGTATTACTTGGATTTGCGTTATTGTTCATTAATATTTTATTGCTAACAAAAATATCATTTGTTTTTACACCGTTTATCGTATTTTTAAAAACAATTTTCTTCCCAGTACTATTAGCAGGCGTGCTATTTTATATTTTACATCCATTCGTTTCGCTTTTAGAAAAGAAAGGTGTTTCAAGAATCGTATCGATAGCTTCCATATATTTAATCGTACTAGGATTATTTGTGTTTTTAGTTGTAACGGTTATCCCTATTATTAAAGATCAAATTGATGCATTAATTGATAACTTACCGTATTTTGGCCATGAGATTGAACAAGCAGCACGTAGATTCGGGGAAAGTAATTTACTCGGTAAAATTCAGGAGAATTTAAATATTAATGTTGCGAATATGGTAAAAGAATACACAGTTGATTTTACAAAGTCATTATCATCAGTAACTGGGAATGTAACTGGATTTTTGAGTACTGTTACAGAGGTTGTTTTGACATTTGTAATGGTTCCATTTATATTGTTCTATCTTTTAAAAGATGGTGAGCAATTGCCGAATCACTTTTTAAAGTTTATTTCAGAGCAAAGACAACCAGCAGCAATGAGAATACTAGATGATATGCATTATGCGATTAGCTCGTATATTAGAGGTCAAATTATCGTCAGCTTATTTATCGGTATTATGCTATTAATTGGTTATCTTATTATTGGTATTAAATATGCGGTATTACTTGCGATTTTAGCGATGATTGTAAATATCGTTCCGTACGTAGGACCAATTATCGCGATTACACCAGCGTTAATTATCGCATTTATCGACTCGCCAGCAATGGTGTTAAAAGTAATTATTGTTATGATGGTTGTACAATTAGCAGAAGGTAAATTTATTTCTCCGCAAGTCATGGGTAAAAAGTTAGATATTCACCCGATTACTATCATTTTTATCATTTTAACTGCCGGAAACTTATTCGGGATTATGGGCATTATTTTAGCCATTCCAGGATATGCGATATTAAAAGTGTTAGTTACACACGGTTATAGATTTGTTAAGTTGAATACGTGAAAAAAAGCGCTAAAACAGTGGGAACTGTTTTAGCGCTTTTTTATTAACAATTCATTTGCATATTGGCGCGCCCATTGATCCGTTTACAATACGAGGTTGAAACGTTTTGATTTGTTGCTCAAGAAGATCGATATTATAATTTGCGGTTAAACCGACGATTTTAAAATGTTCAGGATGAGCTGAAACGACATCTAATGCAGATGTGCCGATGGATCCTGTGGAACCTAAAATGGATATATATTTTACCATGAAAAAACCTCCAAAGTTGTTTCGAATATTTCTGCAAACCTATATAATATTAGACAATTGAAGTGGAAATTCCTTCTATATAAAATAGAAAATTTTGGTTTGTTTGGAAGTGAAATGTGATAAACTGTAAAAAATAACGAAAAAGCAATGAAAGAGAAGAGTACATATTCGAAACTTTTCAGAGAGCTGATATGTGGTGAGAATCAGTAAGGGATGAATATGGAATGGACTCTGGAGCTTCTAACTGAAATGAGTAGGTAAAGACGGTTACTTCACGTTATTGAAGTATGAAGTGAGCTAATGATAGCTAATTAAGGTGGTACCGCGGGAGTCTCTCGTCCTTTTTTAAGGATGAGAGGCTCTTTTTATTTTGAGAAAGGAGGAGTTAGTGTGAGTGAAAAAATAATGTTAACAGGAATTAAGCCGACAGGTTATCCACATTTAGGAAATTATATTGGTGCGATTAAACCTGCATTACAAATGTCAAAGAATAATGAAGGAAAAGCATTGTACTTTATAGCTGATTATCATGCATTAAATGCTGTGCATGATTCAGAAAAGTTCAGCAGTTATACGAAAGAGGTAGCAGCTACTTGGTTATCACTTGGACTTGGAGAAGATGTTATTTTTTATCGGCAAACAGAAGTACCGGAAATTCTAGAATTAGCTTGGATTTTAGCTTGCCTCACTCCGAAAGGTCTTATGAACCGTGCTCATGCGTATAAAGCGAAGGTGGAGCAAAATAAAGAAGCAGGGTTAGAGGTCGATGCGGGAGTGAACATGGGGTTATATACGTACCCGATCTTAATGGCAGCTGACATATTATTATTTCAAGCTACACATGTACCTGTCGGAAAAGACCAAATTCAACATATTGAAATCGCGCGTGATATTGCGACGTATTTTAATCATACATTTGGCACGACATTTACACTTCCAGAGTATGTCATACAAGAAGAAGGAGCTATTTTACCTGGTCTTGACGGAAGGAAGATGAGTAAAAGTTACGGAAATGTGATCCCATTATTTGCAGAGCAAGAAAAACTACGAAAGTTAATATTTAAAATCAAAACAGATTCTTCACTTCCAAATGAACCGAAAGAACTAGAAACCTTATTTACAATTTATAAAGAATTTGCGACAGAAGACGAAATACAGTCATTACGTGAAAAATATGAGACTGGAATCGGATGGGGCGATGTGAAAAAAGAGTTGTTTCGCGTAGTAGATCGAGAGTTAGCTGGACCTCGTGAAAAGTACGCAATGTATATGAATGAGCCGGATTTATTATATGAAGCATTAGAAAACGGTGCTGAGAAGGCACGCGCTATTGCAAAGGTAAATTTAGCGGAAATTAAAAAACGGATTGGATTTAAGAGGGAACGTTAAGCGTCCCCTTATTTTTTTTGATAATCTGTAATAATCCTCTCAATAACAGGGGGAAGATTATTAGGTAATTCATCAAGTGAAAAGAAGCGTAGTTCTTTTGATTCACTTTGATCGCATACAAGTTCACCATGAAATTCTCGGCAAATATAAACAACGAGTACACCGTGTACTTGATCGCCGTTTGGATAGATTTGAAAGTAATCTGGTCCAGAGTATGTACGGAATAGTTCTGGATTTTTAATAATAAGTCCAGTTTCTTCAAATACTTCTCGTTTTAAAGCATCTTCTAATGTTTCATTATATTCTAAGGCACCGCCAATAATGCCCCAGCGGTTAAAATCTGTACGGAGCTGCAGCAATACTTCATCTTTTTTATTTAATATAATGGCGTGTGATCCTATTAAAATAAGTGGATGAATTCCTACTAGATTTCTCATGTCTTCAATATAACCCATGTCATTGCTCCTTGTATTTAATAATAGTTAGGAAGTTCTTTTAACATTCTTTCTGTTTTACGTGCTGTAAAGGCTAAGTTATGGTCATCTTTCGTTCTGAAAAATAATGTGCGTAAAAAGGTTTTAATATTGGCACATAAAATACAATACTCATTAAGCGAAAGGCGTTTTCTAATTTGAGGAAGCCTTTTTATTTTTTTTTGAATAATAGAAATTAAATCGTTCTGAGGAAAATCATGATACAGCATTGCTAGTAATGGAGTAACAATGCGTTCATCTTCGTTATTATGAAAAAGGTCAGATGGAATAAAGATTTTATTTAATAAACAATGAATTAATTCTTCGTACCATTCAAAAGTGGTATACGTATTATGAACAATTTCAGTAAAAGCATCAGATACGTGAGCAAGACAATGAGCCCATCCTTTATTTTCGATATAGCCCCGAAAATCTGTTTCTAAGTTTGTGTATGTAATGAGTTTATTTTTTATTTCTTCGATATCCTCCTCTGTACAAAAGTAGTGCGAATTAGCGAATTGGAGTATTAACGCAATTAACGAAACAGTGTAAGAACGTGTGAAAACCCCATCTGTATGTGGGGAGTAAATGTCACAATATAAATACTCATCACTTAAACAAGTTTGCAGAAGTAATTTCAGCTGATCGTCCATAAGGAATTCATGATGAATGAAATGCGCAAAACATTTATATATAAGTTGGTAACGAACGTAGCTATCAGTCGTTCCGATATACTGAAGCATGTTCAAAGTTAACTCATTTACGTCTATATGTTGCAGTTGCGTATAGTCATTTTGTTGTATAAGCTCTAACTGTTGTTGCAATGCTGTAATATCCACTGGAGAACCTCCTCCGCACTTTAAAGATGCGATCTTTTCTAGTATTCTATATATTCAAGGACAATCCTGCTCATGCAAGGAGAACGATTAGAAATTCGAGTATGATATAGATGAGGGAAGAATATGACGACGATAGAACAGTTAGAAAAACATTTTAAAATAAGAAGAAATGCTTCTTCTATTATGATAAAAGAAAATAATGCAGAGATTTTTACAGAAGAGCAATTAGAGGAAATGATGCAATATTGCGTTGCTGAAGCTAAAAAAGATGGATTAGAAAAACTACATTTTGAAATCTCTTCAAAAAGTCCAAATTATGATGTGTATAAAAGATGTTTTGAAACGTATTTATTTGAATATGTTACGGAAAACATGATTGTATTTAAAGATATATACGAAGTAGAAGATGTAGAAAGTGAAATTGATTTTAAGCTTATTGAAGAAGTTGGAGAAGAGGCTTTTTATTCACTGTGGAATGAAGCAACGGGAGAACCAGTCGCTCATGATCAATTTGTGCATATGATGCTACAAGAAATTGGTGAGCAATGGAAAGAACATTGCTTAACAGCGAGTGCCGATGAAGAGCCGATAGGAATTGTAATCCCGCATATTGAAAGAGGTACGTTAGAAGAAGGGAAACTTATGTACTTCGCAGTTACTCCAAATATGCGTAATAAGGGATATGAAGCTGCGTTATTTGCAGGTGCGATGTTTGTCTTAAAGGAAATAGGTGCATCTTATTATATTGGTGAGACAAATGTACAAAATGAGTGGATGAAGGATGTTTTTGAAAAGAACGGATGTCAGCTGCTTAGTTCAACTGAGAGATATGTGAGAAAGTTTTAGGAGGATGAATGATGTATACTCTCGAACTCGTATAGCGGGAGGGGACTATATATGTTAAATCAATCCATGCATTCATTCGTGTTACTGTATTCAAATGTATTGTTAGAAGGCTGGAATGTTGAAAAAGTTTCAGAACGTTATGAAGGTGAAAAGTGGGGAACTTTTTGGTTTCAGGTTGTTACTCCAACTGGGATGTTTCGAGTAAAGGAATTTTTTCTCGATATAATGGAACCAGTATTTCCGGATAGCTGTATTTCTCAAGCAAAAGGAGATTGTTTTCAATATAAAGGGCTTGTGTATTGGAAAGGTATAAATTATAAAGGAAAAGAAAGTTACGTTACATCTATATGGAAAACACAAGTTGAAATTTCTGTTGATCATGGATATGTAAACCAAGACGAAATGGAACGATTTCTATTTGAATTACAACCAGTAAATATGGAGCTTGGGAAAACGATATTACATACATCATTTCACTTATTAAGCTTTCAAGCGAAGAGAAGTGAAATGGGTGAGATAGGAAGATGTGGAGAGTGGAATGCTCCAGATGACGTATCCTATGTAAATTTGTTAATTCATGAAAAACTAAATTGGAAACTTGAATCGGTCGGTTTCGGAAATGACGAAACGCAGTATGTATACTGGGACGAAGTTAATAAACTATATGCACTTTGGATTTGTAGACATAAAAACAAAGCGTATTATCCTATTTCTTCATGGACAATGAACTATGGCCCAAAACAAATTATAAACGGGTTAGAGTTTTATTCGCACCCTAATCGCGGAACAGTTGTATACGAAGATTTAGGTAATGAACAAATCGCATACGTATTTCGAGGGAATCTATGTACAAATTTTGAACAAGTAAAAGAACTTTTTGCCTGTTTGTAAGATAAAAAGAAAAATGAGAACGACAAAGTGGTTATTACTATAATACAATAGAGTAAGATTTGATTATAAGAGAAAGCGTTGGTGAAAGAATGGAGCAGCAAAGAAATTGGCTACAAGCAACTGTAGAAAGAATTGAAGATAATACGTTACAAATAAAGTGGGAAAATAATATAGAAGAAGTTCGTATTTATTGGAGTACTTCACCAGATCATATTGAAGAAAATGGAGAACTACTTGCAACTGTAAATGGAGAATTATCATATACAATTGAAAACCCGAGTGAAAATGAACGTCCATATTTTAGACTAGTAGGAAGTAATGGACAAGCAGTGACAGTAGCTGAGCGTAGATTGCCATTACAAGGTGCGTTTAACTTCCGTGATATGGGTGGATATGAAACGACAGATGGACGTAAAGTGAAATGGGGCAAATTATACCGTTCTGAAGAATTAGCAGGACTAACAGAGTGGGATATCGACTATTTACAAAAGTCTGGTTTAAAGTTAATTTGTGACTATCGTACAGACTTTGAGGTAAAGCATAAGCCAAATCCTGAGATTACAGGTGCTCGTCAAGTGTGCTTACCAGTTATGCAAGACTTAGCGAAAGACTTAAATATAAATGAGTTTTTCCAAGTTGGTGACCTTTCTATGTTAGGAAAACCAGGTGAGTATCTTGTGAAAATGAATCAAGATTTCGTAAGTGGCAACGAGGCATTCGTGAGCTTCTTAAACTTAGCGCAAAACCCGGAAAACTTACCGTTAGTAAACCACTGTACAGCTGGAAAAGATCGTACTGGATTTGGTTCAGCATTATTACTACTTTTACTGGGTGTACCAGAAAAAACAGTAATGGAAGACTACTTACTAAGTAACGGATTCCGTGAAAAGCTAAATGAAAAAATGATGGCCTTTTTAGGTGCGAAATTACAAAACGATGAGAGCAGAGCGATATTAGGTGCAATGTTTGAAGCACGTGCTGAATACTTGCAAGCTGCGATTGGTGAAATTCAAAAGCAATACGGATCAGTTGAAGCATACGCTGAAAGGGCTCTTGGCTTTACGAAAGAGTCGTTAGAGGAAATGCAAGAGTTATTACTAGAAGATTAATAAGTAAAAGGAGGCTGAGCGGATTAGCCTCCTTTTACTATTGTTGCTATAATTTTGTTAATGAGGATGTTGTGCACCGAGGAGAAAATGGATGAAAAGCGGGGGATAAAATGATTCATACACGTGTAAAAGCAGAGGGGTTAAGAGAAAAGCTGGCAACAATACTAAGTCAAGAGTATAAGGAACTAGCTATTCAAGATTTAAAGGTGATTGGAACGGGAGTGCAAAATATTGTTTTTCAAGGAGATTCAGAAAAGGGGTCTTTGGCATTTCGAGTACCGTGGGAAAGAGAAGTGGAAAATATAAATGAAGACTTATTTAACAGTCGGATTTCGTTGCAAAAGGAAGCGGAGCTGTCTAAGTATTGTCATTCAAAAGGTATTCCAGTACCAAGGATACACGGATTGCATCTTTCAACCGAACTTGATTTTTTAATTTCGGATTGTGTGTATGCTGATCATATGCCAATTTCCGCATGCAAAATAGGGGAGTTAGTGAGCAATCTTCATAGTATGCCAATTGATGGTTTGTATTACAAACAAAATATTAGAGAGCCCATTAGTAAGTATATAGCAGAACGAATTGTGAAACGGATAGAAGGGTTTAATACAATCACGAACTGCAAAATTAATCTTCCGGATACAAAAACAATTGAATATATTCTTAGTACAGCAGATCATGTAAAATGTTTATTACATATGGACATTCGACCAGCCAATTTAATCGGGTATAATGGAGAAGTTAAAGCAATAGTTGATTGGGATAATGCTTTAATTGGTCATCCATTGCTGGAGCTTATGAGAATAGCTGAAACAAATGAGGTTAGTTGGGATGAATTTAAAGATGGATATAAGAATGATAGTATCTTTAATGTTACTCCTCATATTGTTAGTTTATTTTATAGACTAGATACAGCAGTCATGCTAGCAAATTTATTTATAGCACATTTGAAAATAAAAGATAAAGGTGTATTCTATAAAGAGCGGGTTAAAGCGCTTCATCACGACATATATAAAAACTTATAAGCAATGAGAACGAAGCTTTTAAAATAGGAATTGAGGAGAACATCATGAAATACAAATTTATATTATTCGACGTAGACGATACATTATTAGATTTCCCTGAAACGGAAAGACACGCATTACATAATGCGTTTGTACAGTTTGATATGCCTACAGGGTATAATGATTATCTTGCAAGCTATAAAGAGATTAGTAATGGATTATGGAGAGATTTAGAAAATAAAATGATTACGCTAAGTGAATTAGCAGTAAATCGATTTAGACAATTATTTGCACTTCATAATATAGACGTAGATGCACAGCAATTTAGTGATGTATATCTTGAAAACTTAGGGAAAGAAGTACATCTTATAGAAGGCGCAGTACAATTATGTGAAAATCTACAAGATTGCAAGTTAGGTATTATTACGAATGGATATACGATGGTGCAACAATCAAGAATCGGAAATTCACCTTTATGTAATTTTTTTGATCATATTATTATTTCTGAAGAAGTTGGTCATCAAAAACCAGCACGTGAGATTTTTGATTATGCGTTTGAGAAGTTTGGGATTACGGATAAATTAAGTGTACTAATGGTCGGAGATTCGCTAACTTCTGATATGAAAGGCGGAGAAGACTTCGGCATTGATACGTGTTGGTATAATCCGAGTTTGAAAGAGAATAAGACGAGTGTTAATCCGACTTATGAAGTGGAGAGTCTTCTACAAATTTTAGAAATTGTAGAAGTGGCGGAAGAAAAGGTAGCTTCATTTTAATCGTGCTGATATTTGTCGAAAAATCGATATATTGAAAAAATCGTTGATATATTGTAAGTTGTGATAGATATATTTGAAAAATCGTTGATATATTGTAAGTTGCGATAGATATATTGAAAAAATCGTTGATATATTGTAAGTTGCGATAGATATATTTGAAAAATCGCTCATATAAATTCATATACTAAGATATAGAACAAAAACATAGAGCTACTATACAAGGTCATTCACGTGTTATAATGCGTGAATTAAATATGCGTATATAAATAGTTTCCTAGCGTGATGCGATGTCATGTATGATTAGTGTAACAACTAGAGGTGAATAAAGAATGTTAAAGTTTTTATTTGAGTTAGACAAGAATCTCCCGCAGAAGGATGAGCCACGGTATGATGCTTATTCAAAGGGCTTTATCGAAGGAGATGTAACGATTTGCGCGAGTGACAGCGTATTTTTTCAAAAATCATGTATGAAGGTTGCAGAGCTGGGCATTTATTTAGGACAGTGGATGGAACAAGTGCAACATGGGCAGAACGTGCCTATGAAGTATGAAACGGCTGACCGTGAAGAGGTAATTCTTGGTTTCTTCTATGAAGAGGATCATAATCAATGGAATGTTTTTTCCAGCTGGCAAGAATTTGAACTTCAAGAGCGTATAGCTACTACAACATTAATAGAGAGTGTTCAACGCTATTTGTATGAGTTAAATAAAGAACTGCGCATGATAGAATATCCTGTGACGTTTGATCAGTACTTAAGAGGAGAGCGAATGATGCAGCTCTCTTACAAACGACAGTGTGATAGCAAAGCAGATACGACACCGATAGAGGTTTATAATGGAAGTGAGCAAGTAGGTGTAGTAAGGGGCTATTATAAAAATACGCTGATGAGAGTGCTGGATTTTATTCCGAAAATTGGTAGTAATATTATTTATGAAATAAAGGATAGTAAGGACAATATTCGCGTCATTGCAAAGGATGTAAGTAGGCAGCGCCAAAGAAGGATTTTAGTAATGTACAAAGATAATCATGATGCAGAGCATGAAATACTTGTATGTGACGGAAAGTTATTGGATGCAAATTTCTTATTTACCTTTACATATAAGGCAGAAGAATATGTTGTTCATAAAACTTCATTTGGAATGGGAAAATTATTACGAAAAGGCTATGTAATTGCAGATTGGAATATTCGTCTTGAGGAAGATATGTATTACATTGAGATGAATGTATATGATGAAGATTACATGCAGGATCAATACTTGCTATTAGGCGTATTTCATGCGGTTTTATATGGATAATCAATGAGAAATACCGTCATTCTTCTTGGAGAGAATGACGGTATTTTTTTATGTGATTCTTGTGACTGGACGTCTTTAATCAATCCTCAAAAATAAAAATCTCATCAATCGTACTATGTAATGCCTTCGCTATATCGTGAGCAAGTTGTAAGGAAGGATTGTATTTACCTTTTTCGAGATGACTAATTGTTTCACGTCGCACACCAACGCTCTTCGCTAAATCTTCTTGTGTCATGTTCAATTTGGCACGGTATTCTTTTATTCTCGTTACGAACGCCATGGTGCATCTTCCATTTCATCAATTGGTTTATCGAAAAAGAACATAGAAAAGCCGAATGTAAGAATGAGTGTGCCGAAAATAAGAGCGATATCAATCTCTTGTAGCGTAGGGTTTGGAAATAACATTTCAATAAACATAATGATTGTGGTAGTTAGTAACGTAACGATAAATGCATTGCGACACGATTTATTGACAATTTGTTCAAACAGTTCATCGTGTTGAACTGTTCTATACGATGTGAAAAAGGAGAAGAAACAGAACATAGTAAACAATCCTTTTTCATAAAAAAATCCGAGGAAACCGAAGAAACCGAGAAATCCTAAATATTTTATCCAAGTTGTTTTCATGATAGTTCCTCCTTATAGTGTTAGAAATAAATCACGTTATGTTATAAATATATCACATATGGATAGGAATGGTAATAATAGTTTTCCAGTTTGCTTCATAATAATAGTAAAAAGAGGAAATATGCTGCGAAATAAAGAGGATAATATTGTAAAATGGTTGTAAGGAGGGGGAGGAAGAAATGCTAACTTGGATCATGATCGTTGTATTACTTGTAGTGATTACTGTCATTGCGACGGTTTTAATTGGGCGGAATGGTGATGCAAATTATAGCAAAGCGACAAAAGGGAATATTAAACGCTTAACAATGATTTATATTATACTAGCTGTCGTTTTAGTTGTTGGATTAGGGGTGTATATTTATTTTAAAGGTTAAATATACTGAAAAATGTAAAAATCTTAAAATAGAACTATGCTATAATATCAATATAGTTATTTGGTAATTAAGGAAAGGATTGGATGGAATGATTGAAATTACGAATGTGTCAAAAAGTTATAATGGGTCTACCTATGCAGTAAAAGACTTAAGTTTATCTGTACCTAGCGGCGAAATCTTTGGATTTTTAGGACCGAATGGTGCGGGTAAATCAACGACAATTAAGATGATTACTGGTATTCACGGGGTGGACAAAGGGACTATTACGATTAACGGAAAAAATATTATGGAAGAGCCGATGGAAGCGAAGAAGACGTTTGGTTATGTACCAGATAGTCCAGATATGTTTTTACGATTAAAAGGAATTGAATATTTAAACTTTATGGCCGATATGTATGAAGTGCCGAAAGAAGTACGACAAGAACGAATAGAGTCTTTAGCGAAGAAGTTTGATCTTTATAATGCTTTATCTGATCAAATTCAAAGTTATTCGCACGGTATGAGACAAAAAATCGTTATTATTGGTGTGCTCGTACATGAGCCAGATGTATGGATTTTAGATGAACCATTAACTGGGCTTGATCCGAAATCTGCATATATTTTAAAAGAAATGATGAGAGAACATGCGGATAAAGGAAAGATTGTATTCTTCTCTACACACGTATTAGAAGTGGCAGAAAAATTATGTGACCGCGTCGCGATTATTAATAAGGGAAACCTTCAGTTTAAAGGGAATTTAGATGAAATGAGAGATCATTTTAAATCCAATGAATCACTTGAAAAAATGTTCTTGGAGATGACGGGCAATGAGTAAAATTTGGACGTTAACGAAAGTATTATTGAAATTAAATTATGCAGATTTTATAACAGATAAGAAGAAGCGATGGGCGTATGTATTTTCATTTGCAGCTATTTTATTTGTCGGCTTTTTACTGTTTGGTTCTATCACGCATGCAATGTATGAGGGAATGATACATTTAGGGCAAGATCCAGGAATGATTATCGCAATGGGACTTGCGATTGCGAGTATATGGGTATTTTTAATGAGTATTACGAACATTTTAACTGTATTTTACTACAGCAATGACATTGAAATGTTATTACCATTACCATTAAAACCAGCGCAAATTATTTCAGCCAAATTTTTAACAGTATTAATTACACAATACGTAATGAGTTCATTTATTTTATTACCGATCTTTATTACGTACGGTTTAAAAAGTGGCGCATTTATTACATATTACATATATATGATTTTCATTTACTTACTCTTCCCAATTGTGCCGTTAGTACTAGCTTCGTTACTGATGACAGTTATTATGAGGTATACAAATATAGCGAAAAATAAAGACCGAGGAAATATATTTATTGGAATCGTAAGTATACTATTTATTGTAGGAATTAACGTATTTTTGCAGTGGAAAAATAAAAGTTCGTTTTCTGAAGATGCAATTGCGGATTACCTTGCAAACAACCAGTCTTCTCTTTTAGTACAAATGACAAACTATTTTCCAACTACATATTTTGGAGCAGTAGCATTAGTAGAAAATGCAAATTGGAAGGGACCTTTATATGTAATAATCTTTGCAGTTATTTCATTTGTCTTCTTTGTGTTGTTTTATTACATAGCAGAGCGTACATATTTAAAAGGGGTTATTGGACTTTCAACGAGTACAGCAAAGAAACAAGTTATTTCGGCGGAAGGTTTACAGAAATCAACAGTACAAAGTTCGCATTTAAAAGCGTATGTGAAAAAAGAATTTAAAACGTTATTCCGTACACCACAATTTTTCTTAAATTGCATTGTACAAACTTTCGTTATGCCAATTATGTTGTTCTTTATTTTATTTGTGCAAGATGGAAATTTAAAGTTTATTACAGAGTATATTAACAATCCAGAGACAACGGGATTTGCAATTGGTGTTGGCCTTTGTGCATCGTTATTTTTAATGGGTAGTAACGTCATTGCAACAACGTCATTTTCGCGAGATGGAAGCTCTTGGTTTGTGAATCGTTATTTACCAGTAAAGGCTTCGGATATCTTTTTTGCGAAAGCAATCACTGCTTGGTTAATTAATGTGATCATTTTAGCAGTATTCGGTATTACGATGGCAGTTGTAGCTGGGATTTCTCCAGTCTTTATGATACTGTGGTTTTTACTAAGTGCGAACGGGTTGTTATTAATTAATTTAATCGGAACACGCTGGGACGCGCAAACTGCAGATATTCATTGGGATACAGAGCAGAAATTATTTAAAAGTCGATATACAACTTTGTGGAATTTTTTAGCTAATATTTTAATAGCTTTAATTATTGTGGGGGGAGTAAGTGTATTATACTTCTTCCTTCATGTCGGACTGTGGGTTATGTTTATCGTTTTATTTGTAATGTTTACGATTGTAAATTATATCTTTATTAAAATGTTAAAATTAGGTGCTGAACGTATACTGTCAAATATTCAATAAGAAGATAGATCCTCTGTATTCATGCAGGGGATCTGTGTATAGATGGAGGAGAAAAAGGTGAAGAAAATAGCAATTGTAACAGGGGCAACTCGTCTGAATGGAATTGGTGCAGCTGTATGCAAGGTGCTTGCTCAAAAAGGGATAGACATTTTTTTCACGTACTGGCCAAAGTATGATAAAGCGATGCCATGGGGAATGAGTGATCAAGAACCCTTTTTGCTGAAAAAGGAAATTGAAAGTTACGATGTTCGATGTGAAATGGCAGAAATCAATTTATCGCAGTCTTATTCGCCAAATCGTTTGTTTTATATGGTATCAGAACGGTTAGGTGATCCATCTATTCTAGTTAATAATGCAGTATATTCTACTCATACGAGGATTGAGGAATTAGATGTAGAGCAGTTGGATAAACATTATACAGTTAATGTTCGGGCTACTATGCTATTAAGTTCATTGTTTATAAAACATTATTCACTTAAAACGGGCGGGAGTATTATTAATCTTACTTCAGGACAGTCAGTAGGTCCAATGCCAGATGAACTAGCATATGCAGCAACGAAAGGGGCAATTGAAGCATTTACAAAGTCAGTAGCACCAGTTGCGATGGAGAAGGGGATTACAGTGAATGCTGTAGATCCAGGACCGACGAATACAGGATGGATTACAGAGGAGCTGAAGCATCATTTAGTATGGAAGTTCCCGCAAGGTAAAGTAGGAGAACCGGTGGATGCTGCGCGCTTAATTTCTTTTTTAGTAAGTGAAGAAGCGAAATGGGTTACTGGGCAAGTCATTCACTCGAATGGTGGTTATTCATAAAAATATTATGTTAACAAATGTTGAGAAACAAAAAACGAAAGAAAATTTTATTTTTTTTGTATAAATAAAATGTCAAGAAAGATAAAAATTTGATAGAAGAGTATATCGTCATATGAAGATAGTAATTCTTAATGTGACAATATACTCTTTTTCTTTTACTTGCGAGTAGAAAAATGAAGTAGAAGAAACTCGAATATTAAAATGAGTTTATCAGTTTTTGTACGTATTATTATGAAGACTACTGTCGGAAAGATGATAATTCGTATGAAAAGGGATTTTTTAAGGGGGAATCGAATCGTAAAGGGGAGGATAAATTATGTAAAACATAGGGGGATTTATATGAAAATGAAAAAGGTCGCTATCGCATCGATAACAATTGGTACAATGCTTACTATGGCAGCTTGTAGTCCTTCAGCAGATAAAGAAACGGAAAAGAAAGAGCAAGTAACTGCGCAAAATGATGGAGAAGCAAAAACGACAAGTGCAGATGAAGCGTCAAAAACAACGAAAGATACTGAAAAAGAAACAAATACTTCTTCAAATGAAAAAACAGATAAGGATGCAAAAAATACGAAAGAATCATCAGGGACAGAAAGTAACGGCAAAACGTCAACTCAAAACGAAAATGTAAAAACAAAAGAAAAAGAGACGACAGGAAAAACGAATGATCAAACGACTAGCGGGAAAACAACAGATCAAAGCACAAGTACAAGCACAAACAATAATGGAAAGACAACGAAAGATCCGAAGAAAAGTGTTGCTGTGAAAACGAATGTTAAAGAAGTTGTAGCATTAATTGATAGCTTGGACAAGCAGTTAGCTGCTAATCCAAAATTGGAAACAGTGAATAAGCTTGGCAAACAAATTAATGAAAAGTGGGATGTGATTGAAAAAGAGCTAGAAGCATCACATCCGACGGATTCTAAAACAATCGGTCAAAGTATGTATCCGTTAATTGTAGGAGCGGAGAAAGAAAAAATCGATATTAATAAAATGAAATCATTAACGACGAAAACGAAAAAAGATTTAAATCAGTTATTGACGAAACTTTCATAGTTTCAAAAGCCTACTCGTGTGAGTAGGCCTTTTTTAGTTTGTTGTAATGTGCACAGTATAACTTATTTATTTTCATTTTCAATTACGATGCGAAAGGAACTGAATGCTTGTTGACTGATATAATCTTCTTCGCTAACTTTATAAGGAAATGGAAAAGCGACGAGTTGCAAATTACTTTCCTGATCCACTGAAGGCAATGTGAAATTAAAGATTTGTCTTGTTTCAGGTGCAACCTTAGTATAAACGACTTTTCTATTGTTAAATATTTCAACTTGTTTCCAATCTTTAAAAGCCACGATTGCGTAAGTCATTTCATCATTTGTTTCATTACCGTTTGATAAAATTAATTGCTTGCCTTCCTTTTCAAAGAAGACAGTTTGTAAGTTCTCTTCACGGTTCGTAACAAATACTGGTTCGTAAAGACCATCTTTTAAAATAGCATCTGGATTTATAAGGGAGAGTTTTATTTTTTCGTTTTCTTTCTGAAGAGGATGCATTGAATATCGCATACTTAGAATATCTTCTAAAATAGCTGCTTTATTTAAGTTATTATCTTTTAATTTGTATTCAGGTTTTTTAATTATTAAAAAGGTTAATTCACTTGCATTAGGAGAAGTGCGTAAAGAGATTTTCGTAGTAATTGAACTGTTTGGTTTCATATCAAAAAAATAGTGTGATATTTCATTAGTAGTATCTTCTATTTTAAAAGGTTTTTGTTCGTAATCTTCTAGAACAATTAATCCATATTTTCGGTTTTCATTAATAGTATGTACGAATGATAATGTTACATTAATTTTATTATCCTCACTAGTAATTGTACTACCATTGTTAATATGTTGGCCTTGATTATCCTTCAATCCGTAAGAAATAGTATTGGTTTGTTGCTCTCGTTTATTTTCTATGGAAGGTGGATGAGGTTGTATGAATGAAGTATTGAACAAAATATAAATTGTAAGTAATGAAATAAGTAAAACACCGCTAATAATATATATTTGTTTCATAAATAGCACCTCAATATATGTAAAATATTAGAGAAAAAAGATATGCAAGATGCATATCTTTTTTCTCTTTCTTACCAGAAAGCTTTTGTTTCGTGATTCACATCATTATAACCGCTTAATTTATAGGTATGATTACCGATAGCGTAATCATCTCCATAATAAATGCTTGTGTTGGTCGCTGTAGCACTTACAAAGGATGATTTTTTTGCACTATTACTTTTCGTATTCACTAATGAGCCATCGCCATTGAAAGTTCTTGCTTTTGCATAAACATAGTCTTCGGTCGTAGTTGATTTCGATTTAGCAACTGCATAGGGGTTACCAAAAAAGGGAGTATATACGCTAATGTTAGAGTCATTCTTAGGTGCAGCTGCAATAGTCAAACTAGGAACACTAGATGTTTTTGTTGATTGAATTGTATCAAAGTCAACTAAAACGGGCTGCTTGTCTACAGTATCGACCTCTGAAGCACTTGCGTTATTAGTAAAACCAAAACCTAAAACCGCTAACCCTAAAGTTGTCACCGATAAAGATTTTTTCATATTCACTAATTTTCCCACCTTTTTAAATTTTTGAGTTCGAACTCAATTCATACAATATATGAAAATTTCGAAACTCTCAATGGTTTATTCCATACTTAACTTTTCTTTTACTTTCGATTCAACATGTCTTCATTTGCAAAAAAGCGAATATATCTTCTAATGCTTAGCCAGCAAGGGATACAGGTTTAACTTTATGAAATTCGTGTAAATTTAAATCTATTCATGTCAGAATCTCTGTTATTTTTAAGTTCATATGGGAAACTTATTAAAAAAAGGATGGTGACAAAAATGACAATCGATCGAATTTGTACAATTGGACCCGCAAGTAATAATAAAGAAACGTTAGCACAGTTAATAAAGAATGGTATGAAAATTGTTCGACTGAATTTATCGCATGGCACGCATGAAAGTCATAAAGACATCATTCGTTTAGTGAAATCATTAGATGACTCTATTAAATTTTTGGGTGATGTACAAGGACCTAAAATAAGATTAGGTGAAGTGAAGGGAGAGCAAATTACACTTCAGGCAGGAGATTCTTTTATTTTACATACACAATCAGTTACAGGGAGTAATACAGAAGCGAGTGTTGATTATGAAGGAATTGCGAATGATGTAAAAGTAGGCAGTAGAATTTTAATTAATGATGGAGAAGTTGAATTAATTGTTGAAAAGATAAGTACGGACAAAATAGAAACGAAGGTAAAAATAGGTGGCAATATCTCATCTCATAAAGGAGTTAATTTACCAGATGCGGCTGTTCGTTTACCAGCTATTACAGAGAAAGATAAAAAAGATATTCAGTTTCTTTTAGAGGAGAATGTTGATTTTATCGCGTGTTCTTTCGTAAGAAAACCTAGTCATATAAAAGAAATACGAGATTTTATACAACAGTATAAAGAAACGTCACCTAATATAATTGCAAAAATAGAAACGATGGAAGCAATCGAGAATTTTCAAGATATATGTAAAGAAGCAGATGGAATTATGATTGCAAGGGGCGATTTAGGAGTAGAGTTACCGTATCAATGCATTCCGCTTTTACAGAAAATAATGATTCAGGAATGTAATCGAACGAATACATATGTCATTACAGCAACACAAATGCTTCAATCTATGGTAGATCATTCTATTCCAACAAGGGCAGAGGTGACTGATGTGTTTCAAGCTGTACTGGACGGAACGAATGCAGTTATGCTTTCAGCTGAAAGTGCATCAGGAGAGCATCCAATCGAAAGTGTAAGAACATTACGTCTCGTTTCAGAATTTGCGGAACATGTTAAAAAAGATGGACCTTTTGCGATGAAAGATGTACTGCAATTACTGCGTGAGTCTCTGGATGAGTAATAAATAAAAAGAGGGCGGATATACATCCGCCCGCGTGTTTTTCATTCATACTATTCTTGCTCTTGCTCATCCAAAATCCTTTCAAACGCAGCAGATACTTTATCAAACTCTTCATCATTTTCAATGTATGAAAACTCATTATCTTCTTCTACTTTTAAAAAGAAAATATCAATGTCTTCCTCAGTTTCTGTTTGGATATCTTCAACAAAGGCAACTGCAATATATTCTGCACCTTCGACATCCATCGCTCCAAGTACTTCTACTTCTTGCTCTTCGTTATTCTCATCACTAAGAGTAAACACTTCGCCAACTTCAATATCAGACATATTCATTCTCCTCCTGTTCGACTCTAAAAATAGAGCACTCAAACTGTATACATACTAACATATCTTTCCATGAAAAACCAAATTCATACGTAAGAAAACAATTCATTCTTCTTTAGTATGAGTATACAGCTATTAGGAGCATTATTTGTCTGTGCTATATTACTTAATCCATTCAACAATTGTATCCATAGTCTGTCTTGTTTTATCACGCTTTGGCTCTTCTTTACGGTAACCAAAGGCAACCATAACTGATACTTCAAGATTATCGCCTTGTATAATGCCTTCTTGACGAAGTAAAGAATCTACTTCCTCTTTATCAAATCCTTCTATTGGACAAGAATCAATACCGATTTGAGCTGCGCTCGTCATCATATTACCTAAAGCAATATAAGTTTGTTTAGATGCCCAATCAAATACAGCACGATCGGATTGTAATAAGTTAAAATCTGATTCCTGGAACTTTTTGAAGAATTCATATCTAATTTTTTGAGTGTCTTCAGGCAATCCAATAATATCGTTCATCATATATTTAATATACTCTGCATCATAATGCATATCTTTAATGTTTCTTGAAAGAACAATAACAAAATGACTAGCTGTTGCAAGTTGCCCACCAGCGCCCCATGAATACGGTTGTAGTTTTTCTCTTAATTCTTTATTTTGTACGACAATAAATTTCCAAGGCTCATATCCAAAAGAAGAAGGAGATAATCTGCCTGTTTCTAAAATGAATTTGAAATCCTCTTCTGAAATTTTGTGCATAGGATCGAATTCTTTACATGCATGTCTGAAATGAAAAGCCTCCATAATCTTTTCTTTTGTAATTTCATTTGTATTTGTCATAAAAGTTCCTCTTTTCATGAATTTATTTTTGTAAGTAAATTATATTTTTAAAGTAACACAGATACAAGTACGCACATTTATGTGGTATAGTATCAAAAAAGATACTATTGATAAGGGAAGGGATTTATTATGGATTGTTCAAATGAAAATAATATAAATTACCCATTTTTAAATAAATATTCTTGTCCAGTTGAAGCTATGGTTGAGGTGATTGGAGGGAAATGGAAAGGGGTAATTTTGTATCATTTATTAGATGGTACAAAGCGGTTTAATGAATTAAAAAGATTAAAACCAAATATCACACAAAGGATGTTAACACTGCAGCTGAGAGAACTTGAAGCTGATGGGATTATACATCGTGAAGTATACCGTGAAGTACCACCTAAAGTTGAATATTCGTTAACTGAGCTTGGTGAATCACTACGTCCAGTGATTCTATTAATGATGGAATGGGCAACTCATAATATGGAGAAGGTTTTGGAGAATAGGAATACGAAAAATAATAGTTAAGAGTTGAAATTGATATAGACGAGTTATGTGAAATAGTTGTAGAAATAAAAGGTGTTTCCATACGTGAAAACACCTTTTATTTCTATATTTTTTACTTTTTAACTTCAACTGCTGAAGTTGGAAAGTTATTTAAGTTTGCAGTTTGACCATACCAATCAGCATGTTTAAAAACAACACCTTTTCCATATCCGTCAGTTGAAGTACGTTCCCATAGTGTTGTTGAGTAGCTAGCAGTAGGAGCTGCTGTACGTACAGAAACAATTTGATTTTGCCAACTAGCAGACAAGTTTTTATAACCGCTACTTAGAGAAAAATACTCGCTACCTTGATTTGTAAGTTTATAGAAGTCTGTACTACCAGGTCCGCTTCCTCCAACACCAAGGGGAGTGATTGAATGATTCAACCTTTGTTTATCTTTTTCAATAAAAGACTCTAAACTTTCTTTGCTCGAAAATCCATAAGATAACCAGTCTCCATTTTGATTTTGTTTCGGTAGAACTAACGTTATTTTTACGTCTTCCTTTGATGGAGCACTCAATTTGTTAAACGAATCAACAGTCTTTTCATCTACAGTTACATATTCGAAAGAGGAAATCGTATAATCTTTTTCGGTACTAGCTGATACTGATCCCAGTCCTCCAGTTAACGACGAGACAGTTAATAATGCACCTGCTACCAACTTTTTCAGCATGGATTCATCTCCTTAAAACTTAGATTTTTTACATAACTAAAATGTATGTTAATTTGAATGTTTTATAAATATTTAGAAATTTATAAAAATTAAACAGAATATTCTTTTATTATTCTGAAGTAAGGAAAGTAATTAAAAATGAAAAAAGGTTTACTTAAAAAGTAAACCCTTTTTGCTGACCTATTTCAAAACTCAATGGATGAAAGTTTCATTTTATCCATCTATGAATCATACACTTCTTTTGCATTCGTAGAAGCAGCATCTAATAAAAGGAAAATGGCTGCTATCATATGTAGAAAGATGTCTATATAAGGAAAGAAGGCAACTAGAGTAACGATAATACCGATATACTGAGGGTACGTATTCATGCCTTCTTTTTTAGCTAATAAAATAGTAGTGATATGAAAAACAATCAATAGTAGTAAAGGTAACCCATATAGGTTAACAAGACTTGGAAATACATAATAACAAGGAAGTAATAAAAGATGATAGATCCCTGTAGTCCACTTTAGTGCTTGAATGTAGGTTTTCAAAGTTAATCCTCCTAAAACAATTCATATCTATATATTACCAAAAATAATAGGTAATTGGATATTGTTTATTTGTATTTTTAATAGATTATAATAATTTTATGTAAACTAATTGTTAGGTATCTATAAAATAGAAAAACCACCCAAACGAGGGTGGTTCGTATTATAAATAACTACTTAAAGAAGAAATCGGAACCTTCACTTCACTACCTTCCTTCATATTCCGCAGCATAACGGTTTCTGTACTAAGTTCGTCTTCCCCAATAATAAGCACATAAGGTATATTCTCTTTATTGGCATAATTAAGGGCGCGTTTTAATTTGCGTCCTGCTAGTTCAAGTTCGACTTTTAAGGAAGTGGTGGAACGTAATTGCTGGGCAATTTGTAAGCATTGTAACTCTGTCCCGAGTGGGATGATAAATAGATCCGCTGTAGATGAGATTGTTTCTTTCTGCGATAGTGCTGTATAAATAACGTCTAAACCGAATGAAATACCGACTGTTGGATAGTTTATATTATCACCACGGAAAGCTCCGATAATGTTATCGTATCGACCACCGCTACCGATGCTAGATGTAATCGATCCATCTTTTAAAAAGATTTCATATACAGTACCTGTATACATTGTGAGTCCTCGCGCTAAAAACGGGTTGAATATCGTATTTTCATTTATTCCAAGGGCGATTAAATATTGCTGTAATTGTTGTAGTTCGTTTACTCCATCGGCAACGAGTGGATTATTGAAAGTTTCTTTAAAGTCAGCGATAGTAAGCTTTAGACAAGATAATACGGTATTACATATCGTATCAGCCATTTCTTCAGAAATTCCGCGCTCTAATACATCTTTTCGTACACCATCAATCCCAATCTTTTCGATTTTATCTAATGATAAAATGACGTCACTTGTTAACTCAGTAGGGATGTTAATGGCCTGAAGAATACCATTTAACAATTTTCGGTTATTATATTGGATCGTTATCTCTAAGTTTAACGTTCGGAACAGTTCAAACGCCATACCCATAAGTTCAGCTTCTGCCATGACAGACTCAACACCGACGATATCAACGTCGCATTGTATAAATTCACGAAATCTTCCTTGTTTAATTGGCCCATCTCGAAATACTTTCCCAATCTCATAACGTTTAAAAGGGAGGCGGAGGTTCGGATTCATTGCCACAACTTTTGCGAATGGAATAGTTAAATCGTATCGTAAGGCGAGCTCACGTTTCCCTTGATCCTGAAGTGTATATATTTCTTTTAATATTTCATCGCCACCGCCGTACTTGTAAGACATAAGCTCATACATATTTAACGTCGGCGTTTCTAAAGGTTTGCATCCGTATCGTTCAAACGTATCTTCACAAGCTCTTTTAATTTTATTTCGCAGCACTTGTTCTTCTGGTAAATAGTCTTTCGTTCCTTTTACATTTCTCATTTCCATCATAATCACTCCTTTTTTAAATTAAAAAAAGCTATGCAGGTATAAAAATACCCACATAGCTTTATGAACGCTTCGTGGGTCAACAGGAAAAGCCCTGTACCCACGAAGAAAAACTTTTCTTCGGATACACGGCGTTACGTATGATGATGAAGTTGGAAAGAAGTATTAAAATTTCGCATTACAAATCTCTCCTTAACGTAAGTTTTTCCAAATTATATCAGATGATTTTTGAATTATCAATATTTTTAGTTTTGAAAAATACGTGAAGTTATGTAGGAGAAATGGAAAAGGGTGTATAATAAAGGAAAACTTAATGATATGAAATAAAGTTTTAAGGAGAACGTTATGAAAAAAGATAAAACAAATGCGATGCGAATATTAGATAAAGAAAAAATTGAATATTCGATGATGTCATATGATCCAGACGATGGGAAAATTGATGGCGTATCAGTAGCCGAGAAAATTGGACGAGAAGTGAGAGAAGTATATAAAACGTTAATCGCTCAAGGGAATAGTAAAAATTATCATGTGTTTATTATTCCGGTAGATGAGGAACTAAATTTAAAAGCTGCCGCAAAAGCAGTAAGTGAAAAGAAAATTGAAATGATTCCTGTTAAAGATATTACGAAAGTGTCAGGATACATTCGCGGCGGTTGTTCACCAGTTGGAATGAAAAAGTTATTTTCTACATGTATCGATGAAAGCGCCCAATTACTTGATAAGATGATAGTGAGCGGCGGGAAAATTGGTATACAAATTGAGCTGAAAGTTGATGACTTGGCGAAAGTGACGAGAGCGCAGTTTGGAGAGGTAACGAAGTAAATATACATAGGAAAAGAAGTTCTGGTTTTATCCCGCTATTCGCCGGGCAGTAAGTAAGACCCTCACCTCAAAATTCAGCGGAAGCAAAGAAATTAGGTGGGGATTAATTGCCCGTAAAAGCACGATTGGTGAGGGCTGATAATCAGTGGGGATGAACAAAACCCCCACTGATTAAAGTTTCACTTTATTGAATTTAGATAATAATTTATAGGATAGTTAGTCCATTATGGGGCTGATTGTCCTTTTTTATTTACAAACTGGATAAAGATTGAATGTTTAGTTTGATATAGGCATGTAATCTGAATTGTTTGTTTGGCTTTGGGAGGAGGACAAAGGCTCGGTGCGAGGACTTTAAATAAGTTACTCTTAAAGATAGACAAGTGACGGGAGAGTGTTTAATGGAGGTTCAAGAAATACCCTAAGAAAGCACGTATTGGGGGGCAGTGTGTTGGCCCCCATCGGCTAAAAGTATGAAAGATTTTATACAGTTTTTTTGCTAATCCAGTAACAAACAAGAACACTAAAACCGCGTTAGGATAGGAATGTATAAAAAATGTCTAGATTCATAGAACTAAAAAAGAAGTTTCACTTGTGAGAGCAGGGTTCTCCTTTTTCATTGCTACTGATAATGAGACGTTATGTTAACTAATTTTGAATATCGTATACAGACTAAAAACAGAGAAAACTTCCTGTTGTGTAGGGTATTTTTTCTGTTTTTTTGATGATAGTTGTTAACTGATTTCTCACATTTCAAAAAAACTACTTTTTTGTTTGCTTGTCCACACCATTTCACCTCTTTGTGAATTTTATAGTATTAAAGGAGGTGAAAAGAATGAATGAAGATATTATTTCAATTGGAGCAAATTGTATAGTGAGAATTAGAAACAGATTCTTTCTTCTAGTAGAAATTGAAATGGAATTTGGAAATGTAGCCATAGAGGAATTTGTTTTTATTCGAATATCTGAGCAAGAAGCTAGAACATTGTTAGCAGGGGGGATTCAACGTTGTACTATTTCTAATTGTATTCCTAGGTCTCATGATGATTTAGAAGTAGAATTCATTTGTGTTTTAATCGTGGGTGGGGAAGCATTTGCGGTTTTTGATGTAGAAGACGATGTTGATGAAGCTGTACTTGTTCCAATTTCATTAAGAGAAGCCGAGCGTTTAATCTGTAGAGGAGCAAGACGATGTACAGTTATTAATAGATAAGAGTAAGCCTTTTGGGAGCTAAAGAGGTTTCATTTTGTGTGGCTTCTTTTAAGAATGATTATGTAAATATGAATATCCTCCAGAGTACTTAACTGGAGGATATTTTTGTAGACTTCTAGATGTATTAACTACCAATAACGAAAATTATGTAAATAAAATGTTCACTGGATTCCCATAGAAAACTGTGGTGAGATGAAATGTTTGATTTTGAAGCACTTCAAAATCTTAGCTAGATTGCCATGTATCGGTACCCCACAATAAAAAGGCAGGAACATATCAAATATGTTCCTGCCTTTGATTTTAGAGAAATGTTTCCTAACAGTTGATTTTGTTAACGAAAGTCGACTTCAAATCCATATTTTGTGTGAAATAAAAGCATATAATAAAAGTATGAGGTGATGATGTGAAGGAGATAAACATTCATAAAGTAATTGCGGATAAGAGAAAAGAAAAGGGAATTACGCAGGAAGAGTTAGCGGCGTATATCGGTATTACGAAGGCGTCTGTTTCCAAATGGGAGACGGGGCAAAGTTATCCGGATATTACATTTTTACCACTGTTAGCATCGTACTTTAATATAAGTATAGATGAACTAATCTGTTATACACCGCAAATGGAACCGGAAGATATTAAGGATTTATATCATAGACTAGCGGAAGCTTTTAGTGAAAGACCGTTTGATGAAGTAATGATAGAGTGCAGAGGAATCATCAAAAAATATTATTCTTGTTTTTCGTTATTACTTCAAATGGGACTACTTTTTATTAATCACCATATGTTAACAGAGGATACGGATAAAAGAATTGAAATGTTAGAAGAGGCAATGCATCTCTTTAGCAGAGTGCAAGAAGAAAGTAACGATGTTTCTCTTGTGAAAGAGGCGATATCGTTTCAAGCAACTTGCTATCTTATACTCAATAAAGCGAATGAAGTATTGCAATTGCTTGGCGAAACGATACGTCCTAACGTTCCAGAGGAGGATTTAATTGCACAGGCGTATCAAATACTTGGAAATAATGAAAAAGCAAATGAAATAATGCAAATTAGTATGTATCAACATTTAATACAACTCGTTGCGACAATACCGAATTATGTAGTAGTAAATGCTTCAAGCGCTGAAAAGGTAGAGGTAATTTTAAATAGAGCTTTTATGTTAATAGATATATATGAAATAGAAACATTACATCCCAATATGACTTTAAAAGTATACTATGCTGCTGCGCAAGTATATTGTATGCAAGGCAATTTTGAAAGAGCATTAGAAATGTTACGGAAATATGTAGCAGTTTGTGCGGCAAGCTTCACAGTAAATAGTCTGCATTTACACGGTGATTCCTATTTTGATGCGATTGATGGATGGTTTGCAGAGTTTCCGCTCGGCGCTAAAACAGTTAGAAATGAAGAGATTATAAAGCGAAGCATGTTACAAAGTATTGCAGAGAATCCAGTTTTCGCTCCGATGAAAGATGTAAGAGAGTATAAAAATATAATAGCGAGTTTGAAATTTAAATTGGATATAAAAGAATAGGGGGACAAAATGATGACTTTTGACGAATATGAAGTAGCGATCAAAAGTGAATTAACGCTGCAAGGTACACTCACTAAACCGAAAGCTGACGGGAAGTATGCTGCGGTTGTCATCATCGCTGGATCTGGAGAGATTGATCGTGATGGAACGATCGTACCGCTAAAGCTTGAGGCGAACATATATAAAGATTTAGCGCATGTAATAGCGGGGCTGGGTGTAGTGACGCTCCGCTTTGATAAGCGCGGAGTAGGGAAGAGTGATGGAGAATTTCTGAAGACTGGAATGTGGGATTTAGTTAGTGATATAGAGTCTACGATTACGTATTTAAAAGAACAACCATTTGTTGATCCAGAAAATATCATTTTAGCTGGTCATAGTGAAGGATGTATGTTGGCAACAGTAGTAAATGCAAGAACACCAGTTAATGGGCTTATCCTTCTTACAGGGGCTGCGGAATCATTAGAAGAGGCTACGAAAAGACAAAGGGAAATTGCATATAAAGAACTAAAGGAGCAGAAAGGAATAAAAGGAAAACTAATGCGCCTTCTCAATGTAGAGAAACGTGGAGAGAAGCAAATGGAAAAAATAAAAGAGAAAATGATGAATACAGAAAAAGATACGATTAAAGTTGGTTTTAAACCGATGAACGCAAAGTGGTTTAGAGAGCATTTTCAGCATGACATTTATAAAGATTTAATGAAAGTAACGTGCCCGGTATTAGCAATCGCTGGTGATAAAGATATTCAGGCTGATCCTGAAAGAGCGAAGCGGATCGGTGATTATGTGAAGGGTGATTCTGAAGTACATGTAATAAAAAATATGGATCATAGTTTAAAAAGTTTTGAGGGGGAGTTCAAAGCTTTAGAGTTTAAAAAGAATTATGAAAAAGGAGCGGGAAAGCCCCTTCATCCAGAGTTGGAAGAAATAATTGTGAATTGGCTGGATACACATTTTAACTCGCAACATGCGGGTAGTAAGATTCCCGGCTCAATATTAGGCGAAAGTGAGGAAGTCGGAAGGAAGAGTAATTGTCTGTAAAAAACGGTTGTTGTAGGTTGATTTAGTTTAGTATATGAATTTATTTTTTTTTTTTGCGAATTCATTCATTATAAAATGTTCGTTTTTATTAATTAACGAGATAAAAACGAACATTATTTTATTTTAAATAAATTGGGTAATTAGACTATAACATTAATGTTTATCATTGAATATAATAATAATATAATGGAGGTGGTGTTATATGGCTCTTACTACAGGACCAATTGAAAACGTAGGAAATCAACCTGCTAATGCAAATAAAGTTAGGGTGAAGATCCTTAACCGTACTGCGGGCCCACTTACTGGAGTAGCTAGAGTTTTTAGACTTGACGGTTCATTAGTATTAATTGAACAGGTAAACTTCAATGTGAATTCTAATGCTTCTACTTTTGCAACTCTAAGTTTAGTTCATCCTGCTCTTGGACAAGCATTTGAATATGAAGTTCAAATTGTTCCTAATCAACCTGGTGGACTATATAGTGTTTATGGACTAACAGCTGAAAATGTTATTATTACTGCACAACGTGTTGTGAACTCAGAATTGACACAGTTTCTTTAATTAAAATAGATTGGTGCCTACATGGTATCCAATCTATTTTTGTACGTATTATTCAGAGAAAGAATGGTTTTACACAAAAATAAAGATAGTTATGGAAAAGGGAAAAGTCGAGCTATCATCTTAATTTTTATTATTTCTGTCTTAGACCGTATCTGTTTTGTGGCACGGTTTTCTTTGAATGCATTTTATTCAAACTGTTTTTTAAAGTATTTATCAAATATGCATTATTGCATAAATAAATTTAAATTTATAAGTTAATATTAAACTACTTTTTAGTTGTAAAGAATATGTTAATAATCTTTATAAGAAAAGGATATTCCTTGTAAAAAGTGAAATTATTTGGAATGTGAATAAACAGAAAGTTTAGAAGTGATACAGACTGGATAGAGTCTTGTATTAAATAAACAGAAAAGGGGTATGGGTTTCTAAAAGGTTTCGGGGGTTAGAAAGCACTTTTTAGTTAATAGCTTTAAATTATATTTTAAAGGGGAATGGGTATATGAAGTTTCGAAATACAAAGATTGCTATGGTTACACTATCTTCATTTTTTATTTTAGGTTCTGCATCTCTATCATTCACAGATACTATACACGGTGAAGTAGCTTCTGCATCAGCACAAGAGATTATTGTGAAAAATTATGATGATACATATTATAATAACGCAATAGGAAAAACGGGGTTAGAATTAAAGAAGGAACTGCATAATATTATTGATAATCATACAAAGCTATCATACAGTGCGGTTTGGGAAGCAATAAGAGATACTGATGAAGATCCAAATAATAAAAATAATGTGATACTCTTATATACTGGTCGTTCGCAAGGGAAACTTACGAATGGATCAGGAGTAAATAACTGGAACCGAGAGCATGTTTGGGCAAAATCTCACGGTGACTTTGGAACGACTGCAGGACCTGGAACAGATCTACATCATTTAAGAGCGACGGATGTATCTGTAAATAGTTCACGTGGAAATCTAGATTTTGATAATGGTGGTGTGAATCATTCTGAAGCGACAGAATGTAAATATGATAGTGATTCTTGGGAACCTCGTGATAGTGTAAAGGGAGATATTGCTAGAATGCTGTTTTATATGGCTGTTCGTTACGAGGGAGACAACGGCGAAATAGATTTAGAACTAAATGAAAAAGTGAATAACAATAAAGATCCATACATGGGGAAACTATCTGTCTTATTAAAATGGAATGAACAAGACCCGGTCGATGATTTAGAGCGAAAGCGTAATGAAGTGATTTTTACAAAATATCAACATAACCGCAATCCTTTTATTGATCATCCAGAATGGGTAAATAAAATCTGGAACTAAGATTTTTAAAGGTATTATATTTTGATAAAAGGGATTGATCATTATGATCAATCCCTTCTTATATTTTTACTAGAATAAATGATTTTTATAGGACTAGTGAGGGAAATAGAATAGATATTTATATGGAACGATAGTACTTATTTATCTAGTTAAGTATTTAGTAAGGTCCCCACTCAATATTCACCCCAACAATAAGAAAAACAAGTCCAATGATAAACCAAATGAGTGCAAGTGGAGCCATGAAACGAATCCATTTTCCATAAGAAATCCCGCTTGCTGCGAGAACGCCCATTAAAACACCGGAAGTTGGATTTAAGCAGTTTACTACACCTTCTCCGAGCATAACAGCTTGTACTGTAACTTGGCGTGTAATGTGCATAAAATCAGCTAATGGAGCTAATATCGGAATAAAAATAACCGATTCTCCTGTCCCGGATGAAATGAGGAAATGTAATGCGGCACTACTCACATACATGCCGATAACACCAAATACAGGGTTTTGTCCTTCGAGAGCTTGTGCGAGTTGGTTAACAATTGTATCAAGCAATTTTCCTTGTTCTAAAATGACTGAAATACAGCGAGCCATTCCGACAATTAAAGCACCGTAGATGAGGTTTTGGCAGCCAGTTAGAAAAGTAGAAGCGATATCGTTTGCTTTCATGCCACCTATTATTCCGGCTGTAATTGCTATGAAAATAAAAGTAGCGGTCATTTCTGCGTCCGTCCAATGTAGACGAAAAGCGCCTATTAAAAATGCAATTAATGATAAAGCTGAAACGAGTAAAATTAATTTATGACGTATCGTCCAAGGAACTTCCTTTTTCTCTGCTTCTTTTTCGCTTGAAAGAGCGTTACTTGGAAACCAGTTGTCGCCAAGGATGCTTCCTTTATTCGATTTTTTCAAGCGCTTTACATACCAATTTATATATAGAATGGTAGCAAGTAAAAAAGATATATAAATTGCTGTGCGTAAACCAATTCCCGAAAACATCGGAAGTTCTGCGATCTTTTGTGAAATGCCTAAAGGTGAGGGAGATAAAATAGTAGCATTAAAACCAGCATAAGTACCTAAATAAATAATTGCTACACCGACGATAGCGTCCCATTTTAACGTGCGTGCAACGATGATGCCGATGGGGATAAAACCGATAACTGAGTTAACGATAATACCAGTCGTTCCAAGAATAGAAAAAAGCGCAGCAACTATACAAATGAAAAGTAATTGCTGATTACGAAATTTGTTAATAACATGATAGATTAAACCGTCAAGAGCACCTGTTTTTTCAAGAATTGCAATGGCTCCACCTGTAAATAAAATTAGAAAGATAATAGGAGCAGCAAGTGTCATTCCTTTTTCAATAGCGGTAAAAAAAGAAACAAATCCTACGGGTGATTGCGGAACAGAATGGTAGCTACCTGGTATTGTCGTTGTAACGGTCCCGTTTGTAACCCTTTTAAATTCTCCAGCAGGAACGAAGTACGTAGCAATGGCGCAAAGTAAGGCAATAAAAAATAGTAGTACGTACGCATCAGGCATTTTAAACTTTGGTTTACTAGGTTGTTTTTTTGCCTCAGTTTGTATTTGCATAAAATCCCTCCTTCTTTACTCGGTTAATTTTTAATATTCTGAATTTAATCTGTGAAATAGATTATAATAAAGGTAGCTTCTTAAGGCAATAGTTTTTGTATCCTTTCCCGTACATACAAATTATTGCAATATTAGACAGGGAAACGATAATAAGCCAAGAATATGTTATGTAGAAAGAAAAAGGAAAAGAGGGAACAAGATGTGGAAAACTACTGATCTATGTGATGAATTTGAAAAGGAATTACAAATATGTCGCCAGTCTTTTCGGTCTTTTGGGAAGAAAGAACAATTCCACGGGAAAATTGCAACTGTAAAAGTGAAAGATGATAATGTACTAGTGAAGGAAGGATTGCAAACATTACCAGAAGGAACAGTATTAGTTGTTGATGGCGGAGCGTCTACGAATTGTGCGTTACTCGGTGATAATTTGGCAGCTATTGCGGAAGAAAGAAAGCTAGCAGGAATTATTGTGAATGGGTATGTTCGTGATTCTAGTGAACTAAAGAATATTAATATTGGTATTTTAGCGTTAGGAACGATGCCAAATAGAAGTGTGAAAGAAGGAAAAGGAGAACGAAATATTTCATTGCACTTTGGACAAGTAGAATGGAATCCAAATGAATATGTCTATGCGGATGAAGATGGCGTCATTATTAGTGAAAAGAGTTTACATCGTTAAGAGTTAATAAGTTATTATTCTTAGAAAATAAATCCGATAAAGCATGGACAAAATTCTTTGTCAATAGTAAAATAATACAGAAATTTAAAATTTACAGAATGTATAGGTTTATCGTTTTACGATAACTTAAATGGGAGTAAGTTGTGCCAAGAAAAGTGAATGTTATCACAATGATACGTTCATAAACAAAATTATTTTTCCTATACAAATATAGCCGCGAATGATGCGGGTAGGAGGTGTTGTACATTTTTGTTCGACACTTACAAAAAGAGAGTGTCAATCGCACGCCCTTGAAGGGCCTTTTTTTGTGTAAATGGTAGTAAGGGAGGAAATTTTGGGATGGCAATGTTGAAAAAATGGCTGCTTACGTCGTTAATGGCAGTGACACTTGTATTTGTTTCTTTTGCGAATACAGTACATATTACGTTTGCTGAAGGAAATACAGCAAAACTTGCAATTATTGGGGAATCACAAAAAGGCATTATGTTATGTCCGAAAGAAGAGCAAATTAAAGATGGGGAAACAGCTTTAAGTTTGCTGCAAAAGGTCATGGGGGACAAAGTAGAATCTGAAACGATGTCGTTTGGAACATATGTAAAAGGCATCGATGGTTTAATGGCCGGGGCTACAAGTGCTTGGCTGTATGATGTAAATGATCAGTCTGCAGAAGTCGGAGCAGATAGTTATAAATTAAAATCTGGAGACGTTGTTGTCTTTCGTTTTGTTTCAGACTGGAGCAATATAAGCCAGGAAACATTGAAAGAAACGTTAGATAAGTTCGGAACGTGTAAAACAGAAGAACCTGACGGCGGCAAACCAGAAGAACCAAAATCAGAAGGTCAAGATGATAAAACGCCAGATGGGAAAAACCAAGGTGACCAAGACGGTAAAACGCCAGATGGGAAAAACCAAGGTGATCAAGATGGTAAAACGCCAGATGGGAAAAACCAAGGTGACCAAGACGGTAAAACGCTAGATGGGGAAAACCAAGGTGACCAAGATAGTAAAAAACCAGAACAACCAAAGCAAGAGAATGTTCAAATTCCAGCGAAGCAATTAGAGGAAGCAATCTCAAAAACATCTGAAAAAATGTTACAAGATGGAATTGAAAGTGACTGGGTAGCTGTAGCGCTTTCTCGTTCTGGAAAGAATGTGCCAATTGAGGCAAAATTAAATTATGTTAAGTCAGTAACTGAAAAAGTAGAAAAGCGCATTAATCGTTTTTCAGCGACAGATTTAGCTAGAACAATTATTATGATGAATGCAATGAGTGCAGACCCTAAAAATGTAGGTGGACATAATTTAGTTCAAAAATTGTATGAGTCAGATAAAGTGAATTCTGTTACAGGTTATGCATTTGCTTTACTTGCATTTGATACGAAGAAGTATGAGATTCCAGTTGAATCAAAATGGAACAGAGTTGCTCTAGTGGAAGCACTATTAAATAATCAGCATACAGACGGTGGATGGACTTATAATAGTTCAGGTAGTAAAGATAGTGCTAGTAGCGTTGATGTAACAGGTATGGTTTTATCAGCATTAGCTCCTTATCAAGAGCGATCAGATGTGAAACCAGCTATACAAAAAGCTGTTGCGTATTTATATAACGAACAGCTGAAAAATGGTGGTTTTTCAGCTGATGGACAAGAAAATTCAAATAGTACTGCGCAAGCAATTATTGGATTATCGCTTGTTAAAGATGTAGATCAAAACCGTCTTCATAAGGCAATGCAAAACCTATTATCATATCAACTTTCAAATGGTGAATTTAAATGGTTACCAAGTGATCAAAATGGTAACGGAATGGCTACAGAACAGGCTCTTTTAGCATTACTTCAATTTAAGGAAATGGGAAAATCTATTTATGATTGGTCTAATGTAGACGCTGGTAATGTAATTAAGCCAAAACCGATTGAAGAGCCAGAAAAGGTCGTTGAACCAGAAAATAATGTAGTAGAAAAAGAAGTTACTGAAGAACCGAAAGAACAAAAACAAGTACAACAAGAAACAAAAGATGAAAATCTAAAAGTAGTTGTAGATAACGAACCGGTTAAGAATAAAAAAATCGGAAACGGTAACAGTCTACCAAAAACAGGAGCATCTTCTCATGGTGCAGCAACAGAAGTAGGTATGGGTGTATTATGTATTGCTTCTGCATATGTATTATGGAGACGTAAAGCAGCTTAACAAAAAATTAGGAGTAATTATTTGCTCCTAATTTTCGTATGAAAGGTGAGAGATAGGATGAGTAAGGTGAAATGGTTCATTTCTTTACTGCTTTCGCTCGGGCTACTTGCCGGATGTGAAGAGGCAGCTGTAAAGCCTGAGAAGAAGGTAGAACCGAAGCAAGAAGAGGTAGCGAAACAAGAAGAACAAAAAGATGAAGTGAAGCCGGAAGAAAAAACAGAAGAAAAGCAAGCTGAATCAGAGCAAAAGCAGCAAGAAGAACAGAAAGAGAAACAAGAACAAAAAGTAGAAGAGAAGCCGAAAGAGGAAAAGCCGCAGGCACAACCAGAGGTAAAGAAAGAAGAGAAACAACAGGAACAACCGAAAGAACAGCCGGCTGTAAATAAGCAACCAGAGCAGCAACAAGCACAAGAAGAGAAACAACAACCGAAAGCACCAGAAGTAAAAGAAGAAGCAAAGGTTGTGAATCAGCCGAAAGAAACACCGAAGCAGGAGCAAAAGAAAAAGCCAGAAGAGAACAATAGTGTACCAGCTCCACCAACACCGGTACCACCACCAAACCCAGTGCCACCACCAGTACCACCAGTACCACCAGTACCTAAAGCAAAACAAGTAACAATCTCGGTAAAAGGAAATAACGGATATATAATGGGTGCGAAAAAGATGGATGTACAAGAAGGCGATACAGTGTATAAAGTATTGCAACGTACAGGATTAGATGTTGATGCAAGCGGATCTAGAGATAGTATTTATGTAAAAGGTATTAATGATTTATATGAAAAAGATATTTCGGATACTAGTGGTTGGAAATATCGTGTGAACGGTGCTTTTCCAAACCATAGTGCTGGTGTAGTTACGGTAAAACCAGGAGATACAATTGAGTGGGTATACGTATTACAATAAGAAAGGCATTCGGTAAAGGGCTATGAAAATAAGTTTTTCTTCTTTACATCCTTTTGTGAATTTTTTCTATTATATCGGGGTGATGATACTATGTACGATGTGTCTTCATCCTCTTTTTTTAATTGGAGCAATAGTATTAATTATTATGTTAAATGTGATGCAAGGAAATAGCGAAAAGATAAGAAAGATGCTACTGAGCACAATTGTTTTCTTTTTTATGGTAATTTTATTTAATTCGTTATTAACGCATAGAGGTCGAACTACGTTATTTTGGTTAGGTGATAGCCGTATTAAGCTTGAGGCGATTATGTTTGGAATAGTAATGGGGTTATTACTAGTTGCAGTTATGTTTACGTTTGCGTCATACAATGATATTATTTCTAGTCATAAATTTTTATATTTGTTTTCAAGAATTTCACCGAAAGTTGCATTGTTAACGATGATTACAGTGAGATTTGTTCCTTTGTTTATAAGACGATTAAAGAAAATCACACTCGTCCAAAAAACGAAAGGTGTGCAGGTAGATTCAGGTTCGATAATTGAACGCGTCAAAAATGGTATGCAATTGCTGCAAGTATTATTAATTTGTTCATTAGAAGATGCACTGCAAACGGCAGATTCTATGCAAGCTCGTGGATTTGGTGTAACGAAGCGTACGACGTATATTCGCTATAGAATGGAGAGGCGTGATTGGTATACGCTCAGTTATTTAATCATTTTATTTATAGCTGCTATTGTATGTAGTAATTATGGCGGAGGGAAATTGATTATTTATCCGAAAGTCGAATCTATTTTATTCCAGCAATACGATGGAATGATGTTTGTATTATTTACACTGTTTATTAGTTTACCAATTATGATGGAAGGGAGAGAATGGATATGGTGGCGCATGCAGAAATAAACAATTTATCATTTGTATATGCTGATGAAAACGAATACGCGTTACAGCATATTTCTCTTTCTGTTCAAAAAGGTGAGTTTATTGCACTTGCTGGAGGATCGGGATCTGGGAAGACGACGTTATTAAAACATTTTAAAAAGGAGTTACTTCCAATTGGTACGCGTTCTGGAGAGATATTTTATGAGGGTGTTTTAATAGAGGAAGTAGCTGATTTGTTATCTGCCCAAGAAATTGGGATGGTATTTCAAAACCCAGAAAACCAGATCGTTATGGATACAGTGATTCAAGAATTAGCATTTTCTTTAGAAAATATCGGATTACCATCACATATTATTCAAAAAAGAATAGCAGAGCTTATTAGCTTTTTAGGATTTCAAGATTTATTGCATCAATCTGTTCATACGTTATCTGGTGGGCAGAAGCAGCTTGTCAATTTAGCTGCGGTATTAGTTATGCAGCCGAAATTGCTATTATTAGATGAACCGACAGCGCAGTTAGATCCAATCGCTGCAAAAGAGTTTTTAGGATTATTAAAACGGATTAATGAAGAACTTGGAATTACGATTATTTTAAGTGAACATCGTTTAGATGAAGTTATCCCGCTTGCAACACGCGTTGTTTGTATGGATAATGGCCGTATTATGTATGATGGTAGTCCTAAAATTGTTATTACGGATATGTGGGGAGTAGAAACATTCCGTCCATTTATTCCGCAAATTCCAAGGCTATTTTTAGAGTGGAATGTGAGAGATATTCCGTTTACAGTGCGAGAGGCGCAAATGAAAATGAATGATTTTGCAGCGATATCATATGTAAATGACCCAATAGCACAAAGTGAAAAGCAAGAGGTAATTTTAAGCGCAGAGCATATTTCGTTCCAATATGAAAAAAATAGTCCGCTTATTTTACGTGATTTATCAGTTTCGATTGAAAAAGGAAAATGGGTAGCGCTCGTTGGGAAGAACGGTACAGGTAAGTCTACACTGTTAACGATTTTAGCAGGATTACAAAAAGCGAGAAGAGGAAAAGTAAAGTGGAACGGAAAAGTGATACATAAAATCGATTCGAAAGAACGGTTTAAAAGTATTGGGTATGTATCGCAGCATCCGTATTACCATTTTACATTTGATACAGTATGGGACGAGGTTTATGAACGTGCGCGTGAATTATATGGAGAACAAGGAAAAGAAATAGCAGAAGATACGCTAAAACAGTTTTGGTTGTATTCGCTTAAAGAACGCCATCCGCACGATTGTAGCGGAGGAGAGCAACAATTACTTGTGTTATGTACGACGTTGTTATCAAAGCCGACTTTATTATTACTGGATGAACCGACAAAGGGATTAGATCCATGGAAGAAAGAAAGAGTAGGAGAGCTATTTAGGAAGCTACAAAAAGAAGGTACAACAATTGTAATGGCAACGCATGATATTGAGTTTGCAGCGAAATACGTGGATCAATGTATGATGTTATTTGATGGAACAGTCATTATGAATGATGCACCGAAAGAATTTTTTAGCGGCAACTTCTTTTATACAACATCTATTAATCGATTCATTCGAAAAGAATTGCCATATGCATTAACGTGGGAGGATGTGTACGAAGCTTGTCCAAACGATATGTTGCATTCATAATATGTATCTTTGCAGTAATAATCGGCACATTACTCTTTACGACACTTGTCATGGACGGTTATTACATGTTAAGTAGTTTGTTTATATTAGCGGTTATTATGTTACCTTTCTATATCCGTTTTGAAAGAAAGGCGTTTGTTTCACGTGAAATTGTTCTCGTTGCTGTATTAGCGGCAATTGCAGCAGTAAGCCGGGTACCATTTTCTATTTTACCAAGTGTACAACCAACTTCTTTTGTCATTATCGTTTCTGCAATTGTATTTGGAAGTGAAACTGGTTTTATGATTGGTGCTACAGCAGCAATCGTATCTAATATTTTTTTGGGACAAGGTCCATGGACACCGTGGCAAATGTTTTCGTGGGGCATGATTGGTTTTATAGCAGGTTTACTTCGTAATACATTTTTTATGAAAAAGCTATGGGGGAGACTTCTTTACGGAGTAATTGTTGGCTTTTTATTTGGCTGGATTATGAATTTCTGGGGCCTTCTCGGTTTTATACGAGAAGCAACATGGGAAACTGTCATTTCGTATTATATCGCAAGTTTTTACTTTGATTTGAGCCATGCGATTTCGAATGTTATTTTCTTATTACTATTTAGTACTTCATGGATTACGATTCTTACAAGATTTAAAAAGAAATACGGTATATTAGATGAGCATAACGTGACATAGAAAAGCATACTCATATAAGGTAGGGTCGCGACTTACATATTCGTTTGCCTCTTTCATGCTTCTTACATAATGTAAGGAGCATTTTTTTGTCAAAAAATCGATTCAATATGCATCCGCTATTATATAAAATTATTTGTATAATTGTAGGTGAGAACTTTTTTCAAAAGGGAGGTGTATAGTTAATGAAGTTAGTTATTCCGAAGCAACATGGTGCATGGGCTATGCTTGTTATTCCTTTTTTATTAAGTGTCATACTTGGGAAACCTACTATTTATCATATTCCATTGTTTTTAGCGTGGTTCTTTATCTATTTAGCCACGTATCCATTTCTTACGTACATAAAGCAAAGACGAAAAAAAGAGTTTTTACAAGCTGCCATTGTTTATTTTATTATTGCGTTCCTATTTGGGACGATTTCTTTATTATATGAGTGGCGAATTCTTTTATTCGTAATAGTAATGATTCCATTATTTATAGTGAATATGTATTACGCTCGTCAAAAAAATGAAAGAGCACTATTAAATGATATTTGTGCGATTATTGTGTTTTGTATCGGTGGGTTAATTAGTTATTACTTTTCAATGAAGCAAATCGATCATACAGCTATATTTATTGCACTTATTTCATTTTTATACTTTTTAGGTAGTACGTTCTATGTGAAAACGATGATTCGTGAAAAAAATAATCCGAAGTATCGTCTTATATCTTGGGGATATCATATCGTATTAACGATAATTGTATTTGCGATTAATCCGTGGTGTTCTCTTATTTTTATAACAAGTGTCATTCGAGCAATTGTGTTGTATGGCAAAAAAATTTCTATTATAAAAGTAGGAATTTTAGAAATTGCTAATTCTGTATATTTTTTAATCATAACGGCAATAATTATGAAGTATGCCATTTGAAAAAACTTCCCATCAATTGATGGGAAGTTTTTAATCTTTTTCTAAAATGTGAACGGTGTACTCGCAACGTTGAATAGCTTGTTCAACAGCATAAAGTGATTGTTCAATACGAGCGCGATTAAAATCTTTTTCAACTGTTTCGAGCGCTTCTTCTAAACAATTTTTAGCTTCTTGTAATGATTGAAAAGAATCTTGTACATATCCGCGAGTATTTTGATGCATTTCATAATCCTCCTTGCATGTTCGTATATGGGTAGTATGAACAGTAAGGAAGAAAATATAATTTGTTATATTTATTATATTTGTTTGACAATTAAAGTGGAATTACGTATAGTAAGAATTAAGTGAATATTTTCTTATCCAGAGAGGTGGAGGGACTGGCCCGATGAAACCCAGCAACCGCGATGCAGGTGCTAATTCCAGCAGAACATATTTGTTCTGGGAGATAAGACGAAGATATATACGTAACTTCTTCTTATCGGAGAGGTTTTTTTATTGCAAAAAAACCGATTACGAAAATTTATATTAAGAAGAAAGGGGTTGCGCATTACTGTGACACTCGAAAAATACGTAAAACTGCGTAGTACAGTTTATGAATATATGATAGAGCAAGATAAGCCGATATCATTGTTAGATATTCAAGAACATATCGTTTCGCATCATGAAGGAAAATTCACGAAAAAGATGTTGCATCAATTTTATTTATCAAGATTATTAGACGAACTAAAACTGGATGGGAAAATTACATTAGCTGATGAATATCTCTATGCTGAAAAAGGGGTATTGTATAAGGCGAGAAAAGGGAGCTAAGCTCTCTTTTTTCTTAAAATAACGGAGTATGTAGAGTAAAAGACTGCTAAAGCAGCCTGATACAGGGAATGGTGTTGAGTGTGTAGTGTCAAAAATTGAATGTGCCTGAAAGAGGCAATTCATATCGGCTGCAAATGAAAAGAGACACCTTCGCCGAATAGGTGTCAGTCGTTTTGTCACGTAGACTTGCTACTTAACAGTAATTAGAATAACATGCAGGATTTTTGAAGTCAAAAGGGAATTAAAGGAAGGGGTACAATTATGTACGCTTACTTATTAAAAGATATAACGAAATGGATCCCAAAGTACATTGTAGATAAGGGATATGAATATTATGAAGATGGGCATGTAGAAGATGTTGAAATACAAGATAAAAAAGTGTTTGCTTTCGTTACTGGAAATGCAGGGAATTATGAAGTAGTTATCGATCTCGAAGATTTTTCAGAAAGTAACTGTGAGTGTCCGTATGAAAATTATTGTAAACATATGGCGGCAGTTGTTTATGATATGCAAGGTGCTGGTGAGAGTGCAGTTAAAGAGAAACTGAAAGATTTAGAAAAAGAAGAGTTACTTATATTATTAAATCGATTGTTGCAAAGTTCGAAAAACGTACAAATTGTAGAGAAGTTATTAAAGAAGGGGAAACTTTAACGTATAGAGGGAGTTGTTTTGTAGTGAACGTACTAATTATATATGCCCATCCTAACCCTTCAAGTTTTAACGCGGCAATTTTCAATCATGTGCAAAAAGGACTACAGGAAACAAATCATTCAGTTACCGTACTTGATTTATACAAAGAACAATTTGATCCAGTCCTCGTATTTAATGAAGAGAAGAAAAGACGCGATTTAGTAAATGAAGAGGAAACAGCTCGGTATAGAACGTTAGTAGAAGAAGCAGATACACTTTTATTCATCTATCCAATATGGTGGTGGGGAATGCCAGCTATTTTAAAAGGTTTTATTGACCGTATTTTCGTAGCTGGATTTGCTTATAAATATGAAGGGGCTCTGCCGAAAGGATTATTGCAAGGGAAAAAAGCGTGGGTTATTAATACGTTAGACTCACCTCTATGGTACGTCGCATTGTTATATCGATCAGCAGATTGGATTATGATGAAGAGAGGTGTTTTACGTTTTTGTGGCATTCGCGATATAAAACGTTCAGTGTTTCAATCTGTGAAAACGAGTAAAGTATCAAAGCGTGAAAAATGGTTATTACAAATAGAAGAAAAGGCTCGTACATTATGAATGAAGTCGACCGTATTATAAATTGTGTTCAGTATGATGGCGAACTTTTTCGGAAGTATGTTACGTGTTTACTTCAATTGAAAAAATGCAGCGAAACATTTCAGCAAATTCAAATAGAGTTAAGAAATGATTATTTAATAAGAGGAATTTGTGAAAGAGAAGTTGATGAGGTAGTACGGGGAAGTAAAGAATATGAAATGTATTTTCTTCCTAAAGTATTACAGTGGAATTTTTTGAGGGGAAATCCACATCTAATTGAAAAAGTGTGCGAAGATTTTTTTGCATTTGAGTCATTACATCTTACGGAGTCAGGGTGGGAGAAGATTATAAATTGCGTGGGAAATAAGTGATTTATTATGTAAAAAAGCTAGTATAAAACTAGCTTTTCGTTTAAATAAATAAGAAACATAGACTAATGATAAAACCCGCATATAGTAAGTTCACAACACAAAATCCCATAATGTCACGAGCACCTAAACCAGCTATCGCTAATGCTGGTAATGCCCAGAAAGGTTGAATTAAATTCGTCCAAGCATCGCCCCATGCAATTGCCATTGCTGTTTTTGCAGCAGGTACACCAAGTTCAGCGCCAGCTGGAATCATAATTGGTGCTTGCACAGCCCATTGACCGCCGCCAGATGGAACGAAAATGTTAACAATGCCAGCACTTAAAAATGTAAAGAGCGGAAAAGTCGTTTCATTTGAAATGCTAATAAAGAAATTAGAAATAGCTCCTCCAAGTGAAAGTCCTTCACTATTTGCTCCAATCATCATGCCCATAATTCCTGCGTAAAACGGAAATTGAAGTAAAATGCCAGAAGCACTTTTCGTAGAGTCTGAAAAAGCACGAATATACTGAATCGGAGTACGGTGGAAAATAAGACCTGCAATTAATAACATAAAAATCACGATATCGAGAGTAAGGTTAAAACCTTTCGTATAAAAGTAATTGAAAATATAAATGAGACCTAACAATCCAACGCAAAGTGTAATAATAATGCTATTTTCCATCTTTTCAGCGAACGTATTTTTTTCTACTTCTTGAGCAGCAGCTTCTTCATGGAACACGCTAGGATCTACTGTAATCGTATGTTTTTCATCTGGATGCATCGCTTTATTGATGAGAGGCATCGTAATGAGAAAAATAATAACTGGAACGAGAGCGTATGGTGAGAATAACGTTTCTGTTATTGGAATCGCCTCTTTAATACTTCCAGCAGTCGTTTTAATTAACGTTTCACCGCCTGTTGCTAACGTAAGAGGAATAGAGGCAGAAAGACCGGCATGCCAAATGAGAAATCCAGAGTAAGAAGAGGCGATTGCTAGTCTATAATCTAATCCGTCCAGCTGCCTTGCCACTTCTTTTGCGTATAAAACAGATACAACAATTCCAAAGCCCCAGTTTATGTATGCACCAAGTAAACTTACAATTGAAATGGCAATAATGCCTTGTCCATTCGTTTTTGGTAGTCTGGCAGCTTTCGTTAATCCTTTTTTAATAAGAGGAGCATTTGCTAAAGCAGATCCAGTCACGAGTACAAGTGCCATTTGCATAGAAAAGGCGAGGAGTCCCCAAATTCCATTACCCCAGTGATTAATCATTTCTACAGGTGTTTGGTGAGTCGCAAACATACCAAAGAAGATAACGAAAACAGTTAGTAAACATGATAAAATAAACGGTTCTGGCAAGAAGCGTTGCACTAAGGCGACGCAACCATTTGTAAAGGAACGAAACAAAATAGATCAACCTCCTTATGTATATGTATTACAATTATTCGAGGTTGTTTAGGAGATAACCTTCAATGTAAAGAAAATTCAGATATTTACAGAGTGGTAATTTATTGATAGATTGATATAGAGCCTCGTATCAAATTCTGCTTTTAATATACTAGAAGAAAAACGGTTGGAAATGGGGTAGCACTTATAGGGATAGTATAGAGAAAGGTTACTAGCTGGCTTCAAAGCAACTGTTGCAAACTGGTCAAAAAATAAAGTTCATCATACCGGAAGAAACTTTATTTTCATCTATAGAAGAAATTTTCGACCAATATGAACAGACAATCTTTGTAAGGGAAGTGTTTTAATACATTCTCCAAAAGATGTGGGTGTATTAGTTAAACGCTCAATTAAAATTGTAACCTGCTTATAAAATTTTCGATAGGTGTATTTTAGGTAATTGTTTTTTCAATCTTTTCTAATAACGAAAAGATAATTGGTATAGTAGTGTAAATAATGTACTGTAATGAAAAAGCTTCCACTACTGTGGAAGCTTTTCTAAATGATGTGCAATATCAATATACATATTTGAGTAAACCGAATGTATTTCATTACTTGGCGTTGCGTTAGAAGAGAAATGAACGATTACCATATTTGTTTTCGGATCGATGTAAAGTGTTTGTCCGTAACTACCTAACACTTCGAAAGCACCTTGTTCATTGTGCGGAATCCACCATTGATTATGATAAGAAATGGAAGCTCCAGGGGCAATTGCAAGTTCACCTTCTTGGACATTTTTTATATCTTTAGTAATAGAAGAAGGGAGAATTTGTTTTCCGTTATATTCCCCATTGTTTAATAGTAATTGCCCGAATCTCGCCATATCTCTAGCAGTTGCATTTAATCCAGCACTAGCTTGTTCTACTTTTGTTTCATCTGTAACGTAATACGCGTTTTCTTCCATACCAATTTGAGACCAAATTCGTTCACTTACATTTTCAGCTAGTGATTTACCAGTAATAGTTCTAATAATCCAAGCGAGCGTTTCTGTTGATCCGTTATTGTAAGAAAAGGAAGAACCAGGCGGTGCAGTTTCTTCGGCTTCCCGTAACATATCATAAATTTTCATCGGACCGTCGTAATTTTTGCCGCGGGGTAAAATATTGCTAGCTAAATATAATTGTGCATCTTGATTTTCTAGCCCAGGCTGCTCATATCCGTGGGTCGGGTATTCTGCTGACACTTGCATGTCCATTAATTGCTGAAGTGTGGCATTACCGAACGGTGTGTTTTTTAATTCTTTTATGTAAGTGTCAGCTGTTTTCTCTAAATCGATACGATTCTCTTCAGCGAGAGATTGTATAATTGCCCCGGTAAAGACTTTTGCTAATGATGCCATACCATGAGGTTCATTCTGTTTATACCCATTGAAATATCGTTCGTAAACAAGTTGTCCATTATGTACAACGACAAAAGCATCTGTTTTGTTATCATCTAAAAGTTTTTTTAGAGGAGTTGTATTTCCGAATCTACGCTCTACAGCAAAATCGTCTAAGTTTTGCAATGCGGAAGGGAAGTGAGCAATTTGGTCAGGATTGTTTTTTACGTCATTAACTAAAGTGAATTCTTTCATGTGTGTGTACGACCAACGTAAGTAAGGGTCATTTAACCAGTTTTCTTTTGTCACATTATGTTTTGATGGGGTCGTTTTATTTTGTTTGAAGTAAGTAAACCCAAGCCCTGTAATTACAAATATGAATGTTAGTATAAGTAAGAGTAGGGGAGATTTTTTTAGTTTCATATATGGCCCTCCTTTTTATTTCTACTATAAGTATACGCTCGTCTTGAAAGAAATACAAAATAAGGAAAGTAAACGGGGAAGTTTACTTTCCTTATTAACGTTAAGCGGAAATTTTTCCGTCTGTAGGTTGTTTCTTGAATTTTTGTTTTCGTCCGTGTAATCCATAATATAAAAGTAAAGTGAACGCAACGATAATAGCTGCGATAAAATACATATTATGATAACTGGATTTCGCTGCGACAATACCTAAAATGAAAGAACCAAAACCAATACCACTATCAAAGAATGAGAAATACGTAGCTGTCGCAGAACCACGTCTATGGTTTGGAGCGGCAGAAATCGCAATCGTTTGGAAACTCGGAATTAATGTCCCGTAACCTAAACCGATTAGCATACCTGCGCCAAGGAACCAAAATGAAGTTTGTGCTTGGCTTAATATGAACATTCCGATTGTGAAAATAATGATTGCAGGGTAAACGAGTACATTTTCACCGAAGCGATCAAAAATCTTTCCTGTAAATGGACGAGAAATGACAACAACAAGTGCGTATAAAATAAAGAAGTAACTTGCAATTTCACTTAAACCGAGTTCTTTCGCATAAATAGGAATAAAGGATAAAATACCACTATAAGAAAAGGCTAAAACAAATCCTGTAAGTGCAATCGGAATAGAAGATGGTTCGATTAAGTCTTTCCATTTCATTTTTTCACGTTTTTGTTTGCTAACAGGTGCTTCGTGCGGAATATCTACAAGTAGTCCTAATAAAAATGCAAGTAATGAAAATACGGAACAAACGATAAATAATACAGTAAACGAAAAATGAGAAATAATTGTTAAACCTAAAAAAGGACCAATTACCATCGGCAGACTCATAAATACGCCGAAATATGCAAGCGCTTCGCCTCGTCGATGAGCTGGCGCAACATCAGTTACAATCGTACCAGTAGCTGTCGTTGCCATCCCGAACCCAATACCGTGCAAGAAGCGAAGGGCAAGTAATAAGAATAAACTTTGCGCACCGAAATACATAACAGTAGCGGCTAAAAATAATGAAAGTGAAATAAATAATATTTTCTTTCTTCCTAAATCATCGAGCCATTTTCCTGTGAATGGTCTACATAAAACAGAAGAAATAAGAAACACAGTTGCAACTAAACCAATTTCCTCAGGTTTTCCTTTTAGGCCGTCTATAACATAGACAGGCAGAGTAGTCATAAGCATGTAAAATGTTAAGAAGAGAAATAGACTACTAAAACAAGTTCCGAGGAAATCCTTCGTCCAAAGTTTCTCACTTTGCATCGTCATCCCTCCAATTTAATCTAAATTTTTAATAATTTGTTGTAACACTTGAAATGCTTGATGTAAATCATCTTCGTTAATACCTTCTAGCGTTTTTTCTTCGAAAGTATCAACTTCTTCTTGCCATACTGGAATCATCTTTATCGCTGTTTCGGATAAAGAAATGAGCTTCTCGCGGCGATCTTTACCTTCTGTACGAATAATCCATCCCATCGTTTCCATACGTGTTAACGTACGAGTCATCGTTGGTGATTCAACATTTAAATACTGGCATAATTCTGTTTGCGTACAAGAACCAGTTTGATTAATGCGGAAAATAACAGCCCATTGCGCACTAAATAACCCTGTTGGAGATACACGTTCATTAAATTTTTTCGTAAACTTCCGAGAAGTCTGGCTGACGATGTGAAAAAAATGTTGTTTTTCGTCCATGTATTTTGATCCTTTCAAATTAGTTACCTAGCTAACTATATACTTTTTTATAATAATTGTCTAGTAATAGACATGTTGATTTATGTAAAAAATTCTTATAGGTTTTATGTTGCGAACGTATATTCTGCGTGCTATTCTTTAATTAAGTAAAGAATTTTCTTTCTATTAAATAGAATGGGGGAACTTGTGATGATTAAGCCTGCAACAATGGAGTTTATTTCACTATCGAACGGAGAAACGATTGCATATCAGGAAGTTGGAAGGCGAAATACAGATATTCTTGTACTCATTCACGGGAACATGACATCGTCACAACATTGGGATTTAGTTATTGAAAAGTTGCAAGATCAATACCATATTTACGCTCTTGATTTAAGAGGGTTTGGACAATCAACGTATAATCAGTCGATAGATTCATTACAAGACTTTGCAGACGATGTAAAATTATTTATTGACGAGTTAAAGCTAGAGAAATTCTCATTAATGGGCTGGTCAATGGGCGGTGGCGTTGCGATGCAATTTACAGCGAATCACCCAACTTTTGTAGAAAAGTTAATTTTAGTGGAATCAGTAGGAATGAAAGGATACCCAATCTTTAAAAAAGATACGAATGGGCAGCCGATTGTATCAAGTTTAGTAAAGACGAAAGAAGAAATTGCGCAAGATCCAGTACAAATTGCTCCAGTATTAGATGCGATAAAAAATATGAACAAACTATATTACCGTACAGTATGGAATCTATTAATATATACACATAATCAACCTGAACCGGACCGTTATGAAAAGTATTTAGATGATATGTTAACGCAACGTAATTTCGTAGATGTGAATTATGCGCTCATTACATTTAATATTTCAGATGAACATAATGGGGTTGTAGAGGGAAGTAAACAAATTCATCGTATTAAAGCGCCAACACTCGTCATACAAGGTGATAGAGATTATGTCGTACCGCAAGTAGTCGGTGAGGAATTAGCGAAACATTTGCCAAATGCAGAGTTGAAGGTATTAGAAGATTGCGGACACTCACCGTTTATTGATTGTTTAGATGTATTTATAAAACATGTAGAGAATTGGTTAGAACAGAAATAATCCCCGAAATGAAAGGTATTGCATATACTATAACATTGTAGGTAAAAGGGGAGATTATCAATGCATCATCCGTTCTTAATTGTGCATTCTCCATATAATCATCATGTGTATACAAAAATGATGATAGCTCCGCTGTATATGCAAGTTTCACCAGCTGTAGTTCCGTTACAAATACAACAGCCACCAATTGTTCATTCGCATCATTATTTATATGAAACTGCTTTTTATAAACATCCATATTTCAAGCAATTTCATAACAACGTGAAAGCGCAAGTTTGGGAAGGATAGGAAGCTAAAAGGTTCATTCTTTTAGCTTCTTTTTTATTGCGAATATTCGTACACGCATTTGAAAAAACAGTTTATAATGAAAAGTGGAAGCGTGAGAAGGAGAGGGAAAGGGATGTCAATGCGTTTTACTTTTTGGATTATGGTTGGGATTGTAGCAATCTCGGGTTTATCACAAGGAATGCTCTTACCTGCCATTGCAATGATTTTTGAACAAGAAGGGGTTAGTTCAAGTATTAATGGTATTCATGCGACGGCATTGTACATTGGGATATTAGTCATTTCGCCGTTTCTTGAAAAACCGATGCAAAGGTTTGGAATGAAGCCGATTATTGTTATAGGTGGGTTTCTCGTTATTATTTCATTATTCTTTTTTACACAAACATTTTCGTTTTGGGTATGGTTTATCCTTAGATTTCTAGTTGGAGTCGGAGATCATATGCTTCATGTCGGAACACAAACATGGATCACGACAACATCAGACCCAAGTAAAATAGGGAGACAAGTATCGATATATGGTGTATTCTTCGGAATTGGTTTTGCCGTTGGTCCGTATTTAGCAAGCACTGTGCAGTACGGTCTTGCGACACCATTTATTATATCTACTATACTTTGTCTAATAGGTTGGCTTTTACTACTTCCAACAAAAAATGCATTCCCAGCGCAAGATGAAAGAGAAGTGAAGAGTGAATCATCATTTTCTCGTTATAAACAAGTTGTTGGATTAGGATGGATTGCATTGCTAGGTCCACTTGCATATGGCGTACTTGAAGCGATGTTAAACAGTAACTTACCAGTATACGCACTTCGTAAAGGGTGGTCTGTTTCAGATGTATCCTTCTTGTTACCAGCATTTGCAGTTGGGGGTATTATTACACAAATTCCGCTCGGTATATTAAGTGACAAATACGGAAGGGACCGCATATTAACGTGGACGTTTAGCATAAGTACGGGCATTTTTCTACTTGCCGCCGTATTTGATCAATATTACTGGATCGTCTTTGCCTGCATGCTTTTAGCGGGTATGGTTATTGGATCGTGCTTCTCTTTAGGGCTTGGATTTATGACTGATTTATTACCGAGACACTTACTACCAGCAGGTAATATATTATCCGGAATCGCTTTTAGTTTAGGAAGTATTATGGGACCTGTATTAGGCGGCGTATTTATAGAAAAAATACAGTATACAAGCTTTTTTATTGCGGTTATGATTATAATGGGAATTCTCGCAATGTTATATATGGTCTACATGAAAAATCAATTCGCATCAAGAAAAATAGAAAGTAGGTTAGGGCATGACAAAACAACCTAATAAAAAGAAATTTGAAGTACTTGAAAATGAAACAATTACAGACTGCTTAGCACGTATGGAACAAGAAGGCTACGCTCCGTCTCGTCGTATGGAAGAGCCAATCTTTCATGAAGTAAAGAAAGACGGCAAAACAGTAGTTGAGCCGTGCGGTAGGAAGATTGTTTTTGAAGGGAAATTGAAGTAATCCAATAACAAATTCTCTTTATAGTATAGAGCCATCCAATAGTTGGGTGGCTTGTTTTTTTATTAATCAATGAAGGAATTGAATAGAATGAATCTCTCGTTCATTTCTCCTAATTGGCTTCTTTATATGGGACAAAAGATTGCTACTTTTTTCGTATATTGGTAAAATAAGTTCTTGGGTCTTACTTATTGTTATCGGTATAATGTTTGTCGCTTGAATGAAAGAAATTAGTTGCAAAAATTTCGCACTATGTAAAGGGTTACAGCAACGATCCCTTTTTTTGGAGGCACTTTAAACATAAAGCGAGAGAAGAGGCTATATGAACGATTCTCCTATCTTGTTTAAATATTAAACAAGTTATTGCAATTGGAATAGGTATATCAAACTAGTCGACATCCTGATCGATCATCTTTTTCTAGTAACCTATCACTTCTGATGGAATCGATAGATTGCTAGAAAGCGGAAAACAATTATTAGTATATTCCGAAGCAGGTGTAACAGAGTGTCCTTCCATAATTAAGGGTAAAACCAAAATACGTTGTTGTAAAGAATGATTTGTTAGAACTGGTTATAAGGAATAAAACAGAAAAGAGGATCACATGTTAGATACTTTACAGAGAAGTAAAAAGTTTTTTTTAGTATGTCTTATTTTTTTAGTGCTTTTAACCGCTTGTGGTAATACAGATGTTAAGACGTCTAAAGCTTCATTACCACCGGCTGAATCCAATATAGATACATCATTAAAAGCACCAAATTGGGTAGAGAAAAGTCCTATCCAACAGTCTCCTAATTTTACGGAAGATAAAAAAGTACAATCGGTTGTGAATTTAATAGCTACGGGTGATAATTTATATCATGACGCAGTAATTAAAGATGGCAAACAAAAAGACGGTTCATATGATTATAATTATATTTATGAAAATATCAAAAAAGCTGTTAAATCAAGTGATCTTGCTATAGTGAACCAGGAGACTCCGATTGCCGGAAATAATTTAAAAGTACAGGGATATCCGACTTTCAATACACCTGAAGAAGTAGGCCGATCTTTAGTGGACACTGGATTCAATATAGTGACGCAAGCGACAAATCACGCTATGGATATGGGTATTAAAGGTGTTGCGAATACAAGAGAATACTGGAAGAAATATCCGGATGTTATCCCAGTAGGCATTAATGAGAGTCAAAACGAGCGTAATGAAATAAAAACGATTACAAAAAATGGTATTCGTTTTGCGTTACTCAATTATACATATGGTACGAATGGAATTAAAATTCCAGCTGATAAGTCTTGGGCTTTAAATTTAATTGATAAAAAAGCGATACAAAATGATGTGGAAAAGGCGAAGAGTAGCTCTGATATGGTGATTGTTATGGTGCATTGGGGAGTAGAATATACCTCAACACCTTCAAAGCAACAAAAAGAAGTTGCTCAATATTTAACAGATCTAGGTGTAGATGTAGTAATTGGAAATCATCCACATGTAATTCAACCAATTGAGTGGAAACAAAATAAAGATGGACATGAAACGCTAATCTATTATTCTCTTGGAAATCTTATTTCTGCGCAAGAAAAACTAGAAACATTGGTTGGAGGATTATCTTATGTACAATTTGTTAAGTATGAAGATAAAACTTTTGGTATACGACAAGCGGCAATCGTACCGACAGTAACCGACTATGCTGATGGTAAGAAACAATTTAAAATTCAATTTTTAAAAGATTATTCGGATGAAAATTCTAAAAAACATGGAATTAAAAAATTTGTCGGCCCCGTTTCTTTGAAGGATTTCAAGGAGATTCCTAGAGACGTGTTGGGAAATTGGTATAAAGACTAATAAACAAAAAGGGAATGAGATACAATTAAAAAATTTATAATTTTAGCATTGGTATTAGCAATGGGATGGAGTCTGGCTGCTTGTAGTGGAAAGCAAATATCTCAGGCAACTACTAATAATAACGATAAAAATAAAAATGAAATACATGCGAAGAAAAAAGATGTTTTACCTATCTCTGATGTTAATGATTGGAGAATTATCCTTGTAAATAGAGAGCATATGTTATCAAAGGAACTAGGAATTGAATTAACAAGTATCACCCAAAATGCGAAGCCAAATATGAAAATAGATAGTAGAATTGCAACTTCCTATCAGGATATGGTAGCAGCTGCAAAAAAAGAGGGAATCAATCTTTATTTAAGATCAGGTTATCGAGCTATAAAATTACAACAAACTTATTATGATGCTTCAGTTAAAAGCTATAAATCTCAAGGTTTGTCGGATAAAGAGGCTAGTGCTAAGGCATTGGAATATCTTCAGTATCCTGGTGCAAGTGAACATCATACTGGATTAGCGTTAGACATTATTTCAGTTGAATGGCAAAATACTGTAGAAGATTTAAATGCAAAATTTGAAACTACCGATGCATTCAAATGGTTAGATAAGAATGCTGCAGAATATGGGTTTACTCTCCGCTATCCAAAAGATAAAGAGAATATTACTGGCATTAAGTATGAGCCATGGCACTATCGTTATGTAGGAAAAGAAGTTGCCGTTTATCTAAAAGAAAAAGGGTTAACTTTAGAAGAATATAACGAAAAAATTAAGTCTGGTAAGTAAAAATATGCTTTAATTTTATTAAATATTATGCACTGCTACAAGAAAAGGTGAATCTGAGGATGTGTTAACCTTCCACCTAGTATTGTAAAAACTGAGTATGATAATTTGAGCACGTACGAACCAGTTATCGTGTAAAAAGATGTATGTATTAAGAAATTAAAGTTAAGGATCTGATATTCATATCAGATCCTTTTTCTATCGTTCTTTTAAGAGCGACTGAGCCAAAATATTGGAATGAATATAGAAAACAAAACAGCCCAAGAAATAGTATAACGAATCAGGGAGCCTACTCGTACGCTTCATTGGGATTATCCAGAAATAGTTGTTGATGAAATAAGAAAGAACTGGTCTTACTCTCAAGCAAGGATTTAATACGAATGAATTGGATAAAAGGTAGTAATAAAAAACACTGTGCCTGGCAGTGTTTTTTATTATTTCTGCACATAAATACATAGTCATATTGATTAAAGTTTCACTTTATTGAAGAAAAATGCGAAAGCCATTCATAAAATATGGAAATGTTAAAATCCCTTTGATAAAATAGCAATATGTAAAAATAATTATTTGTTAATTCTTAATGTAATGAATATTCATGTTTAAATATACGAATTTAACTACATAGTTATTGTGCTAAAGGGGGAGAAAGATGTTAGATGAATTGTACAATGCTTTTTTAAATGCGTCTGGTTTTACAGAAAGTGCGAGGAAACGAGATCGGTATGATGATTTACATGATTATTTAAAAGATAAAGAAAGAGAGTTAAAGCAATTCATTCAAGAGGCTGAATCAGCAAAGAGAGAGTATGAGAGTAAAAGTAATGGCTTAGAAGCTAATAAAATTCCGGCAGTTGAATTTGAACAAAAACGTCATGAAAAGGATGAAGACTTAAATACAGTATTATCCTATTTTAAAAGTGCATTAGGCGATATTGGATCTGCAAAAAGTACAGCTTATGCAAAGTATTTGGAATATAAAGCGAAAGCAGAATCGGAGAAAGCGTCAGCATACGCCGCAGCGACCAAGGCTTTTGAAGAAAAGAAAAAGGAATTTGAAAACTTTATCCATTAAGCATACAAAGAATGGAGGGAACCAACATGAGTGGTAAAGAGGTTGAAATTATAGGAAGTAACACTGCAAGTGCCATTTCTCACGCACAAAACATTGAAAATGGTATGAAGGATTCTTTAAACCAAGCGAAAGACTTAAAAGCATATATCACAGGTGCGAAATGGAATGGAAAAACGAGAGATGCATTTTTAAGTTATCTTGATTTGATCATTCAATATAATTCAGAAATGGTAGAGGCATTTGAAGGACATACGAAAGCTTTGAAAGAGTTAGATAAAAGCATTCAAACGTACGGAGATAAATCGGAAGTAAGGGCGATAAAACAACTGTGATGGAGAAACGAGGGATAAAAGAATGGGGAAAGAAATGAGTTTTGCACCTGCTGAATTATATGTTCTCGCAGGTGCAGCTGGGGTTACCGATATATTTGGATTGCCAAACCGTGACGCAATTATTTTACTTGATGCAGAATGTGTCACGAAAGCAACTACGAGTTTAAAAGAAAAAGGCCTACTTACAAGTGAAAATGGAATTACCCCTGCAGCTTTTCAAATAATTGAACTATTAAAGGAATATGAAAATTGTCATGAATACACGAGAATGAATAATGTATTAATTGGCTTTTTAAAAGAGGATAAAGATCGAGTGGCTGTATTAACGGAAATAGAGCCAAATAAAAAATACGAGATCGACTACATACCAAAACCGGACGTATATTTTTCATTATTAACACGCATTCCTTTCTTATTGAGAGAACCGAGGGAAATAGAAGATACATTTTTCTCAAAGAGAATGACAGAGGCAGAACAACAAACATTTGAAGAAAAAGATTTATCAAATAAAGACGTTATAGCGATAGAAACGTATACGAGGCCTCGAAGTAATAGAGGAGGAAAATGGGAATGTTTCTTATATTTCACTGAAGGAGAAGATTTCGTTCAAATAGATGTAGATCGTAATCGATATGACTGGGTGAGCCTCTATGCGGTTAATAAGAAATTGTATGACGTGTTAAAAATGCCATATAAAAAGTTAATTGACCCGAGACAATTCTCGTTAGGAGGTATTCAATAATGCAAGTATCAATGGGAGATAGTGGTTCTGGTGGTGGAGAAGAAGTATTAGTTAATTTTCAAGAACTACTTGATATAGTAATGAAGTTAGAAAATATATATAAAATCCATGTAGACGTCATTGGAACGAATATTGAGAGTTTATTAAGCTGTGATTTTTATCAAAAAGGTGAAGCGATGAGAGTAATTGAAAAATATCCTGATATATTACACAAAACACTAGAATTGGCTGAACACTATTCTAGGTCAGCGACAGTTGTAGGAAATGTATGTGTAGAAATGCTTGAAAAGGACGAACAATTACGTGAAATATTAAGTAAGTTGTAGAAATCACCATACGGCTGGGGGGATGAAAACGAGATGGATGTGAAATATAGACCTGAACCATGGCAAAACATGGGGGATGGTATGAATCGAATTACAAAAGATGCACTCATGAAATTACGGGAAGCAAATGAATCATTAAAAAGAATTGATGGAAGAATACGAGATTTAGACTCGGATGGTAGTATACATTTTAACCCAAAAGATCAATCGCAAAAAATCGGGGAATTACTTGATAGCTATTCGACATTACAAAAATATTGCGGAGAAGCAGGGCGATTAGTCTCTGAACATATAGATAAACCTTTTTTAGTAGAAATGGATAAATTCGCTCAAAAAATGAGAGATACATCTATTCTCAGTTTCGAAACAAATAACCGAATTGGCTCTACAACAACGACAGTATTACCAGGTGCGCATGCAGGCTATGGAAGTGTACCACAAACAATACAGAAGAAGAAAGATAAAATAACAGTAGAAGATATTTTTAGAGATTCACCTGCATTTGATAACGTACTGAGAGGGGAGTACAAAGAACTAAAAAAACAAAATCCAGATGCAAAACTAAATTATGAAGAATACAAGAAAGTAGTCCCATCCACACGAGGATTTGAATACAAATCGATAGAAGATGAACAGAAAAAACTAGAAATGGTGCGAGACATAGGAATAGGCGTAGGAATCATCATCACAACAATCCTTTGTCCACCACTCGGGGCCGCTGCCGCAGTAGTATACGGAGGTGTACAAATAAAAAGCGGTATCGACGGAGAAGACTGGGGAACACACCGAAAATTGAGCCAAGAAGAGCGGGTAGGAAACATCATTTTTGGTGGATTAGACGCAATCCCAGTTGTTGGAGCGGTAGGAAAAGGAGTAAAAGCATTCAAAGGGACGAGTGAATTAGCTGATTTAGCCAAATTATTAAAATTCAAAGAAGGAATGCCTGGTTTTAATCCAAATTTGGGTAAAAATGTGGTACAATCGCTTAAGGAAAATAAGACTTTAAAAAATGCACTAGATGCTATGAAAAATACTCCTATTCCAGTAGCAGTTAGGACGGTGGATACTGGAATAGGAATGAAGCTTCCTTATATAGAATCTTCAACTGTTGGAGAAGTAGCTGGAAAGTTTTCAAAGGCAAGTACGGCAGCTAAGGATGACGCTTATCAACTTGCTAAGGGTAGTGGAGGTAGTAACGCAAACCCAAACAAAATTAAACTAACCCCGGAAAGAGAAAAATACTATCGAATAAAAATAGATGAAGCCAAAGCACGGGGGGATTATAAGGAAGCAGATAACATTAGGTATAATCGTCATTGTGAAGAAACAAAAGAGCCTTTAGAACGTAAAGAGTGGGATGTTAAGCGTGAAAATTTAAAGAAAAGTCAAGAGCGTGGAAGAGAAGAAGAAATAAAAGGAAGAAAAGCTTTGGGAGAACACCTAAATCGTACATTAGAGGACAATAACTCTGGCAAGGTTGTTACGTATACATCCAGTGAAGGGCATCTTACGCGTCCAGATAGTATAGGTCGTAATGCTAAGGATGAAATCGATTTAGTTCATGATCACAAACACAAAATAAGTGACAAAGAACACGTTATTCATAATGACAGTCAAATGCGAGCTGAAAGAGAGATGCTCGAAGATAAAAGTGGAAGTCATATTGTGACAATATCAAGTGATAAACCCGATTTGAATGGAATTCCTCCTAAACCAAGACCAAGTGGGCCTTTAGGAGAAAAGAGTGAGATTTACTATACTGACCCAAGTAGTGGAAAAGTGACTCATAAATGGGAGGGCAATTCACGTTTACCTGGTGGAGGGCGATGGAAAAAACTATGAATAAAAATTATTATGTGACTATATTTTTTAGTATTAAGGAGGATATACATGAAACCTGATTTTTTCTCAATTACAATGTATCCTACAGTATCTTTTAACGAAGAAGAAGTATTAGGTCGTCTTTTGGATGTGTTTGAGTCAAATGAAAAATTTGCTCCTACTCATTGGGGTAACAGTGAAATGGTACGAGTAGAATATAATCGTCAGGAAATCCTGGAAAAAGTAGTTTCAGAGCATAAAGTATCAGAAGTTTACCTTTATCGTGATAAATCGGTGAACTATAGTGGGAGTTTTGAAGTTAACTGGAGTCATCGCTCATTTTTGAAGTTTGAGTTTCATAAATCGATATCTAAAAAATTATGGCCTGCTTTTTTTGAGTTGTCTGACCAAATTGCAGAAATTGCGAAACCAAGTTATGGAGTAACTCAAATTTTTTGGCCTTTATCATATCCGTGGAATACCGAACGTGAACGATTACAAATGTGGATGGAAATATCTTCCCAACCAATACCAGTTAGGTTTCTTCCTAACGGTCCCTTAGGGGTAGGGGCTAGAACATACTTTAGCGGTCATATTTTAGAAATGTTTGATAAGGAATTATTACAAAATAGTCCAGCTGTGGTATCTGAGCTAGATTGGGGTGGCCTTTGTATTGATATTTTAAATAATCCATTAGAGAGTGATAGTGATACATTACTTGATAATTGGCTACAAGTAATGAAGTATTTGGAACCAGCACAAGTAATGGCTATACCAAGTTTTGATGGAGATCAAATGGGTGTAACTTATTCTCCAAATATTGCTTGGAAGGACTATCTGAAAAGCTAAATGAAAGGAGGTCGTAATAATGAATGAGAATGGTAATGATAGAATAAGAGTCATGGAAATATTAAATAGATCTCAATACAATGATGAGGTTATAGATGGGCTAGATATGAGCAATTTAGACCTTACTTTTTCTGATTTGTCAGAGGTGATGGCAGAGGGTATCATGGCAAAACAAGTCCATTTAAGAGCTTCTTCACTAATGAGAGCATCTTTTTTTGATTGTGATTTTGAGTTTGCTGATTTCAGGAGCTGTAATTTAGAGGAAATACATATTGCAGATTGTAGGTTTGGCGAAGCGGATTTTTCTAAAGCGAATATGAAATATGCAAAGATAAATATAAGTAGTTGTTTTGAAACATGTTTTGATGAAGTTGATTTTTCATATGGAGAATTAGTTGGAACGATATTAAATCATGCTACTTTTCGCCATGCAAATTTATCAGGAATCAATGCGGAACAGGCTGACTGTACGGGAACAAATTTCAGCAACGCGAATCTTACAGAAGGTAACTTTGAAAAAGCATATTTAGAAGATGCTAATTTATCAGAAGTAAACGCTAGAAATGCAGATTTTACTGACGCAGATTTAACGGGAGCGACCCTTTTAAATGGTGATTTTACGGGCGCGAATTTTACCGGTGCTAAACTTGACAATGTAGTTTGGACAGGAGCAAAGGTAGAAGGAGCCAAATTTGATGAAAATGTGAAGGAACAAATCTTAAAAATGATTTAAATATGATGGGGATTATATACATTTGAGCACTCGAAAACCTATGATTGGTAGCGGGTGCTTTTTTCTTAGAGATATTAGAGATTGATAAATAAGTGAAAATCAATATAGATTATTTTTAAGGATTGTTAGATAGATTAAGTCGTGAAAATTATATAATTGAAAATACATTAGCAAAAGGTGTGGACTCCGTAACCCCATTCGTAAAAGGTGTAGAAATACTGCTAGATGGAAGTGTCGCTAGAACTGGAACGAACTATAGCGGGAAATTCCAAGAAGCCCATGATGCCTCAAAGGCGAGTATTCAGAGTAGGGTCTCGAATTTGGAGAGTGGTGGGGTTAAGGGTACGGGTGATATTGGAACACCGCCTCGATACGGGGAAAGAAGAATCTCAAAGGAATTATATGATGAATTAAGAGATGGAACGCCTACTGCAAAGCTACGGGAAAAAGTTAATGAGGGCATTGAGGATAAAATAGGAACGCCTGACCCTGCTTTACCTGGTAAGTATATTACAGACAGGCTTCAAGCTGATCATATCGTATCAATAAAAAATATAGCAAATGTGGAAAATTTTGATAAATTAACGAAAGAACAACAACTTAAGGTTTTAAATAATGAAGAGAATTTTCTAGGATTAAGTGAAGCAGCCAATAAATCTAAGGGGTCTAAATCTTATTCTGATTGGACAATTTATAAGAAAGAAAAAATTGAAGTTGATCCTAAGTTTAGAGAAGAAATGATAAAGAAGGAAAAAGAATTAGAAATGAAATTACAAAAACAAATTGATGATTTTGTTGAAGGAAATAAAAAGGATATAGATAAATAAAGGAGATAGAATTATGGAACAAAAACTTGGTTTTTTAAGAAAATATAAAAGAAATGCACAACTTATATCATGCCATGGGATTAATAAACTTGATAGTGGGAAAATACCAAATTCATGGTATGAATTGTTTCAAGAAGAAAATGTAGACAAGAGAGTTGAGAGTATTTTATCGATATGGAAAGAGCAAGTAGGAGTGGAATTAAGAAACACTATTTCTTATTTGTCTAAGCACCTTGAAGAAGTAGAGCTTATGAACACAAATGGTAGATATTCAATTTTATACACTATTAAAACAGATAATGGGGAAATCCCAAAGATGAGTTTAATAATGAAGAATTAGAAAAATCTTGGGATAAGATTCCTTCAACAATACGAAATTTTTATCGAACTGTTCATAATGGTTTCTATTTTTATGCGAGTCAATCTATGGGTTTAGTTCCTTTAGAAAATGTAACTTTTTTTGATGATGATGAATGGGGTATTATTGAGGAGTTAGAAGAACCTTTACAAATTGATTTACAAACTACTTTTGGTTTCTTTAAAAGTGGTATGGGTGGTTATGTTGCAGTAGATTATAAGAATTCTAATAATGATAATGCGACTTTATGGTGGACGAATAAAGAGCCTAGATATAATATAAATTTTTGGGACATTGTAGATGAATGGATAGTAATTGGATTTGAAGTTTAGTTTAAAGGTTCTGTTGCAAAGTTTTTATATAAACAAAAAAATCCTAATTTAGTAGGTAGAGTTTATACAACTTTGAATAGATTCTCTAATTCATTGTACGTCGAAAAAACGAAGTACGAGCTTAGGTGAGATGGCATTTTACTGGGTGATGAATATAATCACATGGAAAGTATATTAAACTAAGAACCCGTACAAACTCGTCAATTTTAACTTAGTAGTTGTCATGGCATGTAAAAGGTGTCGTAATGTTAATACAAAACTTACAGATCTTATAAATCTTACAAATTTATGCTACTTAAAAACATATGAACTTAAAGCACTTGATTGTCTACGAAAGGCAACAAGTGCTTTTTTTATAGATAGGCATACTATAAAATTTAAAAAAATATTTTTGTAAATTAAAGTTAACATAAATTACCAGTATTATATAATTAGTAAAAGTTGTGGACACGGAAACCGTAACCCCATTCGTTAAAGGTGTAGAAATAATGCCAGATGGAAGTGTCGTTAGATCTGGAAAGAACTATAGCGGGAAATTCCAAGAAGCCCATGATGCCTCGAAGGCGAGTATTCAGAGTAGGATCTCGAATTTGGAGAGTGGTGGGGTTAAGGGTACGGGAGAATCCAGATTAGAATATTTGAGAGGGAAATATGGCGAATTAACTTCTGAACAGCTCCATGCTAATATTAATGAAAGGGCTGGTATTGCATTTCCGCAAAGGTCCACTAGGAGTCAACTTAAAAATGGAGGTTATATTGTTGAAGATGTTGACTTGTATAAAAAAATGAGTCCAAATAAGAATCGTGCTCTAGGTTTTCGGAATACCAAAAATGATGGATTGGTACAAGCGCATCATGCAATACAAGATGAATGGGCTAAGATATGGGCTAAAACAAGCGGTAATAATTATAGCAGTCGACAAGCACCATCAATATTACTCAAATCTACCTCTGGTGAACCACATGCTATAATATCCGCTCTTCAAAGAGCTAGAAGAAGGAATGAAGGTTTTAGTACGGATATAATATACGAATTTAATATTAGCTATAAAGAAATGATTGAAGTGGGTGTAGATTTAAAAGTAGAAAAAAAAGTAATGCGAGAAGCATATAGATATTTTGATGGATTAGGAGGATTTAAATGATAAATGTTCAAAAATTGTCGACTTATGAATTATATTCTCCAGTTGATGAAAATGAAATTAAAAAAATTGAAGAGGAAATGGGATTAATACTCCCTAATGCTTATAAACAATTACTAAAGCATACAAATGGTTTTGTGTCCGATAATGGAGTCGTTATATTTGGAGTGGATATAATAGATGAAATGAATAAAACATATGAAGTCCATGAATATGCAAAGGGTTATGTTGCTGTAGGAAGTAATGGTGGAGGCAAAATACTGTTAATGACTGCAAATGAAAACGCAACAGAGTTAGTACAAGTTGATTCGGGGATTATGGATCCGAATTATGCAACCACAGTAAGTGAGAATTTAATACAGTGGATAAATGACGGAGCGATAGATATTGACTGTGTGGACGAAGAACAGGAAGTGTTTAAGGAAAAACTGTGTAATCTTATATTGGTAAGTCCACCAGTAGGAGGGGCTATGGATTTAAAGAAAATACAAGAGGTATTTATCATCAAAAAGGGATTGTTTGACTTATTAAAAGGATCAAAACAATTACCATTCGTGTTAATGAAAGACATACCTGTTGAGTTGGCTTTAAAAAACATAGAACTGTTAGGCGAATTAGGGGATATATTGAAAATATCTAGTACTGATTAACTGATTTTAGGGCTTAAAATAGAGGGTATTTGAATTAAGAACCGTTTAATACAATTATTAATTCAAAATAATATTGTTGAAAAATTGCTATTGGTTCCGTGTGTGTCTTATATAATCAATAAATTAAACTCTTAGAAAATATTATTTGAATTTAGAGTGCTTGATTGCCGACTAAAGGCAACGAGTGCTTTTTTATTAGATAGACATGGATCATCAAGTACCTGGTAAAATGCAGTTAGTAGTGTCTAAAACGCATAAAGTTAACCATTTAGGTGGAAATGCATTATGGGGGGATGGAATCAGATGAGTAAGGTACAATGGAGATCACCAGATGAACCTATTATACGAGAAGATGTAAAGAATGTTGAACAGGAATTGAACATTAATTTTCCTTTAGATTATATAGAATGTGTGATGAATAATAATGGAGCGCATGTTAGTCCAGAGGTGTTTGAAGTTGAAGGGAAAAGAAAGGTTTTTGGAACGTTATTAAGTTACGATATGGAAGATGATGAAAATATTATGGAAGTATTTGATGATTACAAGGATACACTACCAGCAGAATTAGTTCCTTTTGCTTTTGACCCAGCGGGAAATTTAATATGTTTTGACTATAAAAATGACAAAAATAACCCTGTTGTGGTATTTTGGGAACATGAAAATGCTGGTGAAAAAGAAATGTTGCTGCGAGAAGAAGGATTAACAGAAGAACAAGTGGAAGAACGTGCAAGAGAGAATGTATTTTACATTGCAGATACATTTACTGATTTTTTAAATAAATTACATGATTAAAAAAATAAAGTTTATGTGAAGTGGATAGAAAAAATAATAGGGTGTTTGAAAATTGATACTCCATGATGGTTGTACCATCATGGAGTACTGTGTGCAATGATAGAATAGAAAACGAAGTACGAGCTTAGGCGAGATGACATTTTACTGTGTGATGAATATAAACGCATGGAATGTATATTAAATTAACGAACTCGTACAAACTCGTAAGTTTTAACGTAGTAGTTGTCATGACATGTAAAAGGTGTCATACTGTTACTACAAAACTTACCAATTTATGCTACTTAAAAATAGATGAACTTAAAGTACTCGATTGTCGATTAAAGGCAACGAGTGTTTTTTTGCGTTTTAGCGTAGAAATTTAACAGAGCACTATAATTTTATTATGTAAACTTTTTGCGTGATTTTTTATACAACTAAAGAGAAGAAAAATGTTCACTATTACTTTCATTTCTGTTATGAAAATTCTACAATAGAAAACAGAACATATATTTGGTATAATCAAAACATACTATATGAAACGATGTACATGAGTTTGAGATTTATGAAAAAAGGTAAGTAATACATAATAATAAATACGCTATAGGATTCAGTTCATATTATACAAATCAATCGTTAGAAAGGAAAAGAAGTATGAATCAAATTTCATTTGAAGATTTATTTGAAGAAGAAAAAGAAAAGGTGGAGGTAGCTGAGGTATGTAAGGTACCAGCCCCTTTATCACCATTACAAAAAGATATTTTAGAATTAATTGATTCTGAAGAAATAAGTGCGCTTGAGCTATGTGAACGATTAATACGATCTGGTAAAATACCCGATGAAAGATTCACTACGAATAAGCCTAAAGCATATGGACAAGTATGTTTACTATTAGAAGGTTTTGTTACAGAAGGAAAACTTATTTTTATCAAAGATGATGAGAAAAGAGATAGGGTATATAAATTGAAAGAAGAAGTTTGAGATGTATAGTGGGAGATGAATGATTGGTTCCCTTTAACTTGCAGCTCCGTTAGTCTAGTAATGTCCACTAAAAAGGTGTCAATCTCTCCTAGATTGACACCTTCATACTTTTAACATCTTACATACTTACGCTTGAAACCAAGTCTTCCTCTATCAAGTTCTTTCTGAATACTCTCTGTAGCATTTAACAAACTGCTTTTTTTATTATCACGTTTGACTTCAACTATACCAACTTCTTTTGCAATCTCGACTGCTTTTTCATGTAGTGGTACATATGAGATTGCCACAGTGTTTAGGAAATTATTCATAGCGGATTTTGTTCGTTCTGGAGAATGATGAATTGTATCTTTCACCATTTTAAGCATATCGGAAATTTTACTTTCGGAAAATTCATTGTCTTTGCGGTTTCCTAAAAGCCAACAGTAGCAACTCCAGCCTGCAGACATTTTAAGCTCGTCCCCACTTGCAATCCATTTATCAGCAACGTCTTGCGCAATATTTGACTCCGATAAAGTTACTGCTACAACATAATCAGATAGCATATAAAAATACGCTCCGTCTATCCAGCGATCAAAATCAGACTCACTCATAGCTTTTGGATCGGCAATAATACCTGCAAAGTACATAGCATCGTAGTTGCCTGTGGCATAAAGTTCTTCAGCTAATTCTTGATTTAATTTTATTTTTTTAGCGATTGGTTTCATGGCACCTGTAGCTACTCCGAATACTGGCTCATGCGCACCGTTAGATATGTATATTTTTTTCGTTCGTTCCTTACCTAGAGATTCAAGTTCTTGCATAACTGTTTTAAAATCCATAGTTGTGCAACTTCCTTTCTTCATGTGAAAGCCTTTTTAAGCCTTTCGTATTTCATATGTTAATACTAATTGTATTCAAGGGGTATGTCTACTTTCTAAAAGTATCGAAACCGGTTAGTAATTTTGAAGCTTTTGATTTTGTAACTGCTACAAGTTATCTATAGTTAGAAGTAAAGTACAGTAGAATAAAAATGATTTGTATAGTTTTTCCAATAAATATTTGGTATGATGGTGAATGGGAAAAATATACAAGTTGTTAGTTTTTCAAAAAAGGGGGATTGAATTGAAAAGAACACCTGAATTTGTATTAGGTTTAATTGGTGGCATTTTGGGAATTATTATTTCCATAATATTAATAGTTGTAGCGTTTAATATTATGGAAGGTGTTGATTACGAACTTTTAGCTTATTACTCTATTATTTTAACGGTTCAAATAGGATTGTTCATTTTATCGTGTTTAGTAAACAAGGTTAATAATAAAGTTTATGGAGTTTGTATGATTGTGATTCCTATAGTTATGTTGTTTATGTCATTATTCTTTTTACTTATTCCGACAATTTTACAAATTATATCTGGTTCATTTGCATTTAGGACATTAAAGTTAGAATCGAATGTAAGCTAAATATAATTATCAACGTCTGAATATTCGGTTTTTTAAACATTTTCGTTTGCAGTTCAAATTAACATAAAGTACAAAGTTGTACGCTTTAGGAGGAGAAATAGATGATTATTTGGTCTGGTTGGGGTTTTTTGGTCGCAATTATTGTAATTATTAATACTCTTTTGGGTAAGGCTATCTTTGGATCTATAACGGGGGACGCTACATATTTTCAAGACCATAGTTGGCCAATGGCGGTAATGTTTATTATATCAGGGGTTATGTCTTGGTATTTAGGTAAATATATTAATAAGCCAGATGGGAAAGTTTATATAGATGCCGAAACTGGTGAAAAAGTTATGTTTAACAAAAAGCACTCATTATTTTTTATAAAAATGGAATATTGGGGACCGATTCTAGGAGTTATTGCGATTGTAACTTTAATTACAAGATAAAAAAAGAGGATGGGTATAGCAAGAGTAATCTATTCAAGTAGAAGGAGAAATCAGTCATGAATGCAAAGAAACTACTAGGGGTAGCAGTTCCGGTCATGTTGTTATTTGGTTGTGGAGTTTCTGAGAAAACGAACACTTCTAAACAGGAGAAAACGGAAGAGTCTAAAGTAAAAGAATCGAAGTCTAATAGTAAGAAAGAAAAAGTTTCAAAGGAAGACTATCCTAATAAAGTGTATAAATTAGGGGTAGAGTTTGATAAGTTGTTTGCGGAGCATAACAATATTACAAGAGAGGTTTTTGACGGTAAGAAAAAGAAATCAGATATAGTAGATAGTGTGAAAGAATTAAATAAAGTGTTAGATAAATTTGAGTCGATAGATCCCCCTACAGAGTATGTAAATCAACAAAAGGATTTTGAAAAAGCAATTGGTTATTTTAGAGAGTCTTTTTCTTTAATAAATGAAGTATTCACCCGAAAAGAAAAAAGAGAAAAAGGCGATAAGACTGATAAAGAGTTAATGGAGAAATCCGAAAAGTTAGTGAAAGAAGGAGATATTTACTGGCTTAAGGCATTCAAAGATCTTGAAGGGGATATTAAAATCGGTGACGGTACAGTATCTGTGAAAGATTTGAAAGAGTTAGATAAGAAAGCTGGAATTAATACGGATAACGTTATGAAGAATGTGAAAGATGGTACGGAATTAATCGGTAATTGGGGATTCAAAGGAACAGACGGTTTCATTATGTCACTTATTCTAAAAGGTGATAAGACATTTGAAACGTATGGTAAAGGTGAGTATCCAAATAAAAAGAATTATATTGAAGGCACTTGGGAATATGATAAGGAAGCTTTTACAATCTATTTACATCTCAATAAACGTTTAGTAGACGGTGTAGAAGATACAATTCAAAAAAAGAAAATAGCATATAAAGTTCAAGATTATGATGGGGAAAACTTGCAATTATTTAATGAGACGTCATTTCATACAATTAGGTATGTGAAGCAAAGTTAAAGTTATGGAGGACTAGGTTTAAATGGCCTGGTCCTTCATTAAAGAGTGGGTATGTAAATAATATGTTATCTTTCGTTCTGTTTACTTAATATCATGTTATTCTTTAATAGAAGTAATAAATGGAGTTTTACATTAAATATATGAGGTTGGTTACAAATGATAAAGAAATTTACTAGATTAGTATTAATAGTGGTTATGCCAATCAGTCTTATTACAGGTTGTGGGACTGCTGAAAAAACTGAAGCACAAAAGCCGAAAGCGGTACAAACGGAGAAAAAGGACTATATGGATTACTCATATGGTAGCAAAGGTATATTAGTAAGTGGCAAAGCGAAAGAACGGCAACAATACGAGATTGGATATATGGATGATAATAAATTAATTGGGATTGATGAAAATATTGAAGACTGCATTATTTTAGATAATAAAGATGAAGCAGGTCTCATTTGGAAACAAATAGAGCGAGGATCTATTATTGAAGTGCAATACGGTAAGGATCGCAATGATATCGTAGGCGTGCAATTCGTAGGAGATCGTGAGTCATATGAAATTAGTGATAAGTTTGATCGGAATACGATAAATGAGATTGTTGAAAACGTTAAAGGGAATTTGTAATAGATGTATGTCGATAGTATAGGATCTCTTATTATGAAATTGTATGCCAGTTATTTGTCTAAGTTTAAATTGATTATTTTGACGGTATTTGTAATTAGTTGTAAAATAATGTTTGTTGATGAATTTTATAAAAAGTATGTTAGATGAAATTCATCTGTAGGGATGACATATAAATATTTTCTTAATGGGTATAAAATATGGTAATTTAAATATATAAATAAAAAGAAAATATATTAGGAGTACATAGTAGATTCATATTTTTAAAAATTAATGTGACAATAAAGGGAGGTTGAGATACATACACGGTGGGAGTGTGTATGTATTTATTATAATAATGAATAAGACAATCAAACAACAAGTAATCGCACTATCAACAAGTCTAGTGATTTTAGGGAGCGCACCTTTATCAGCATCAGCAGAAGAGATCAACAAATCTCAAACTGATCAACTTAATATTGCCCAAGGAGAACACGGAACGAGCGGATTAAATTATTCTAATTTCAAGTTGGAAGTTCCTGATCATGTACAAATTAACGAAGCAGAAGTATCTGAAAATGAAAAAATGCTTTTAGAAGAATATAAGCATAAACATGATGAAACAGAAGAATTAAACAAAATGCAAGATGCTAAGAAGGGACAAGTAGCAGAAAAGGAAGCTATTTCAAACATTGAAAAGGCATTTGAATCTGTAGATGGTCGAAATGATGGATCTGATCGTCAAATGAAACCTGTTGCAAAGCCAAGAGGTATTCAATATAGTGCACAGAGTACGAAGAAATATGGAACACTTGCAGGAGTTCCATTTGTGGAGTGGATTGTTCCAGCAGGAAATCCTGATATTCGTCCTGCAAATCCGATGAAAGCACGTTACATTACAATCCATGAGACCGCAAATACAGCTGCTGGTGCTAATGCTGAAAATCATGCGAAATATTTATACAAGCAAGCAACTGAAGGCACTTTCCGAACAGCTTCATGGCATTTTACTGTAGATGATAAACAAATTTATCAACACTTACCAACAAACGAAAATGGTTGGCATGCAGGAGATGGAGATGGTTCAGGAAACAGGGAGTCTATCGGTATCGAGATTGCGGTTAACCAAGACGGTGATTACAATAAAGCGTTAGAAAATGCAAAACGACTTGCAGGTTATTTAATGAACAAAGAAGGAATTGGTGCAGATCATATTTACAAGCATCAACAATGGAGCGGGAAAAAATGTCCTGACATTTTAATTTCACGTGGTAATTGGGCTGGTTTCGTACAAGGAATTCAGTGGTATGCAAATATAAATGCGCAGATTGATACGCCTTTACAAGATAAAAATGACTCATTTAATCCAAATGAAAATAATCCAGCTGAACCTAGCATGGAACTAGTGGTAAATGGTAGTGGCATCAATGTACGTAGTGATGCGGGTATTGAACATCGTGTTGTACGTAAAGCTTCAAACGGAGATCGTTACAAAGTATTAGCCGTTAAAAATGGTTGGTATAAAGTAGGTAATGGAGAATGGATTTTCTATGACCCAAGTTGGATTAAAATTAACTACAATGTACCAAAGGAAGAAGTACAAAAGCCTAAGGAAGAAGTACAAAAACCAAAAGATGATATTACAGGTGGCTGGTTTGAAGGGCATATTCGTAAATTAAACAGTCTAGGTATTATGCAAGGCGAAGGCAATGGTGTATTTGCTCCATATCGAAATGTAACGAGAGCGGAGTTTGCGAAATTAATCTCGAATGCTCTTAAACTACCAGAGGGAAATAAGTCATTTGTAGATATTAATGAGGCACATCCATCACTTCATGACGGTATTAAACGTTGTGCAAGTGCAGGAATTATTAATGGTCGTGGTGAAGGGATTTTTGATCCTAACTCACCAATTACTCGTGAAGAAGTATCTATTATGATTGACAAAGCATTACGATATAAAGGAATTACAGGTGAGTTAGTAGCATTACCATTTACAGATAAGCATTTAATAACATACAAAGAATCGGTTCAACGATTATACAGTCTAAAGGTAGTTAATGGTATTGGAAATAATGAGTTTGATCCTCGAGGCACAGCAACTCGTGGTCAGGCGGCTGCCTTTATTGTGAAGATGTTAGATTCAATGCAAAAATAAAAGGAAACTTTAATCAGTGAGGGCCACTCGCATTGCAATCAAGCAGTTTATTCACCAAATTTTGAAATGAGAGTGTTACTGCCCACAAATAGCAGAAGAAATTGTATGTAGAAGCTGACATTGGTAGAAGTAAAAAAATAAGAAGAATTTGAAAGGAGCTATCCAAAATAATAATTTGGAATAGCTCCTATTTAGTAGGAAGAACAAATTGTATTTGATAGATTGTAATGTAGAATGCCCTTCCAAGCCCCTTATAAGCCCCTACCAAGTAATAAATCACTAAGAAAAAACAAAAACAAAAACAACTACAAGAACAAAACAAGCGCGAAAAAATGAAACCGGCGTTGTAGTAGTAAAAAAATTGTAATTCGAATGCCAAAACCATTCCCGCATGCCTATCTTTATAATGAAGGATTAAAATTTTCCTATTTACTAGCAAAGAGTGGAGGGAAACATATGGCAGTATACCGTAATGTGCAGGTGAACTTTTGGCAAGATGAATTCATATTAGATTTAACGCCAGAGGAGCGTTATTTTTACATATATTTGTTAACTGGTACGAAAACGAAGCAATGTGGTATTTATATATTACCGAAGCGTGTGGCAGAGCTTGAAACAGGTTATAGTATGGAGACTGTTGAGAAGTTGCTAAACAGGTTTGTTGAGTATGGAAAGATTTTATATGATACGGAAACGAAAGAGGTATTCATAATAAATTGGTTACACTATAACCCTATTTCAAATACGAATGTGGAGAAGTGCGTATTACGTGAGTTAAAGACTATAAAAAGTAATGAGTTCATACATATATTTTTACGTAAATGCCTTGAAGAAGAATACAAGATTCCATTATTATTGCAGCATTTTGGTATGCCAAAAGAAGAGGATAATAGTAGTTCACAAGTAGTTATTGAAGAGAAAGAAGAAGCGGAAGAGATAGAGGTGGAAACCATAGAAGAGGACGTTCCAAATAGTGAAGTTTATAAGTTTTATGAACAAAATATTAGTAGTTTATCCCTATATATTGTGAAGGAATTGAAGAATTGGATACAAAGACTTTCTGGAGAGAAAGTGTTAGAGGCACTTAAAATTGCGTTTGAAAATAATAAGAAAACGTTAGCTTATGTGAAGGGGATTTTGAGGAATTGGTGTAAGAAAGGACGAGTAGATTTTAGTGAAGGAATGCATAGGAGAGAAGTATTTGGTTCGTATGATCCATAGTTTGGATAAGGATTTTTTCTAGTCTAAAAGGTTCTTTTACTATAGAAGCGAATAGTGTGAGAAAGGGGTGGTTATATGGAAGTCGTTATAAAGAAGAAACGAAAAAGGGGAAAAAGAATTTTTATTTGGGCTAGTAGTATCGTTCTTTTGTTAGTTATTTCCGCTGCGATTTTTTTGAACATATATACGCTGAAATCTATGCCAAAGATAGATGGAACGATAAAGCTAGAGGATTTACAACAAGCTGTTACGGTGAAGCGTGATAGTAAAGGTGTACCGCATATTAAATCGGAAAATGCACATGATTTATATTTTTCACAAGGATATGTGCAAGCGCAAGATCGTTTGTTTCAAATGGATTTAAGTAGAAGACAAGCGTCTGGTATGTTAAGTGAAGTTGTTGGGGAAGCAGCTGTTGATCGAGATAAATTGTTTCGAACACTCGGTTTACGGCGAGCTGCCGAAGCTTCAGTTAGTCAATATGATGGAGAAGCGAAATATGCCCTGCAGTCATTTGCTGATGGGGTGAACGCTTTTATACGTGAGGCGAAAGAGGAAAAGAAATTACCAGTTGAGTTTACTATATTAGGTTATGAACCTGCTGAGTGGTCAATTGTTGATACTTTAACGATCGGGAAGTATATGGCGTTTGACTTAGGAGGACATTGGCACGGACAGGCATTTCGATATTGGGCGCTGAAAAATCTTCCGAAAGAGCAAGCGAATGAGCTATTTCCTGCATATCCGAAAGATGCTCCTAGATTGCTAGCTGAACTGAAAAATACAAATGTGGACGTAGCACAAAGTTTTTCAAAAACGATAATTCCGCCGGAGTTTAACGGTAGTAATAACTGGGTTGTGAGCGGTGAGAAGAGTGCGTCAGGTAAGCCAATTTTAGCAGATGATCCTCATTTATCTCTTGCGACCCCTTCTATTTGGTATCAAACGAGACTTGAAATGAAAGGTTTAAATGTGAGTGGCGTTATTTTCGCTGGAGTACCAGGTGTTATATTAGGACACAATGACAAAATAGCGTGGGGTGTTACGAATACAGGGCCTGATGTGCAAGATTTATATATTGAGAAGAGAAATCCTAATAATGAAAATGAATTTCTGTATAACGATAAATGGGAAAAAGCTACCGTTGTAGACGAGTCTATTAAAGTAAAAGGCGGGAAGACAATTCCTTATAACGTTACGATTACGAGGCATGGACCAGTAATTTCAGAGTTTGCGGATAAGGGGAAGGAGAAAACGAAAACAGTATTCTCTTTAAAGTGGACAGCTTTAGAACCGTCAGCTGAGTTAAAAGCTGTATTAAATATGAACAAAGCAAAAGACTGGAATGAGTTTGAAACCGCTCTTCAAGATTTTCATACACCAACCCAAAACTTTGTGTTTGCATCAAACGACGGCACAATTGCTTATAAAGCGAATGGAAATATACCAGTGCGTAAAAAAGGTGATGGTAGCTTACCTGTTCCAGGATGGACAGATGAATATGAATGGGAAGGGTATATCCCGTTTGATCAACTTCCAAAAGTAATTAATCCAAAACAAGGGTTTATTTCAACTGCGAATAATAAAATTGTTGATGATGATTATCCGTATCATATTAGCAATACGTGGGCGCAGCCATATAGGCAAATGCGTATTCAAGAATTTTTGCAAGAGAAGGAAAAGTATACGGTGAAAGATTTAGAAGAGTTACAGATGGATCAAAAGAATTTATATGGGAAAGAGTTTACTCCTATATTTTTAAAAGAGTTAAATAAAGCATCTTTAAATGAGGTAGAGAAAGAAGGCGTAGACCAATTAACAAAGTGGAATTTTTACGATAGTAAAGATGAAGCGGCACCATTAATATTCCATTTGTTAATGAAAGAGATTTCAAATACGTTATTTTCAAAAGAAATACCGAAAGATGTAATGAAGTTATTTGAAGGGAAGTCACAAGTTGTTGATGAATTGATTCGAAAAGAAGTAGCGGAAGAAAATAGCGTTTGGTTTACGAAGTACGGAGGTTTCACAAAAGTTGTGCATACATCGTACGAGAATGTAATGAAGAAATTGCAGAAGGAATATGGACCCGATGTTGGAGAGTGGAAGTGGGGCGATTACCATCAACTCGCTTTTACACATCCCATTTCGAAATCATCGAGTATGTTAGCATTACTCGCTTTTAATCGTGAGAAGCCAGTTCCAATTGGTGGGAGCCAAGTTACCGTGCAAGCAGCGAGTTACGGCGAAAACGGCATTGTAAATCACGGGGCGTCTTGGAGATTCATTATTGATACGAAAGATATGTCAAACGGTTATCATATCGTAGGGCCAGGACAGTCGGGCCATTTTAGAAGCGATTGGTATCATGATCAAATAGATGATTGGGTAAATGGCACGTATCATACGACTACATTGAATACGGAGGGGATAGAGGGGAAGGTATTAACTTTGCAGCCGAAGTGATAGTAAGTTCTTATTTGCAGATGGCCCAGCTTTATGAGGTAATACTCCTTCGGCTAATGAAAGTTTTGCTTTATACAAGAGACTCTTACGATTGTAAGAGTCTCTTTATTATGATAATGGATAAAATATCCTTTTTGTAAAGAAGCGACAAGTTTTGACAAAATATTATACAGAGACTTGTTATAATACCTTTTGGAATATTATGTTTATTAAACGGAGGATGAAGTAGTGTACAACAAGGAAAATTTCTTAATAGTTGCAGTGAAATCGAATAGGGGGATTTAATATGAGTGTTAAAGTAATAAGGGCAACAGGGATGATGGGCGGAGCAGCAAGAGTTGCTGTAAAGGTAGATAACGAAGTAGTAATGAAACTTGAGAATAACGAAGAATATACGCTTCCTTTTGAATTAGATGAAGCGAATATTAAAGTAAAACAATTCTTTTTTGGAAGTAAAGAAAAGAAAGTAAAGGATGGCGATGTAGTAGAAATTAAGATAAATAGTATTGCCATGCTATTACTAATAGTGTCAATGATAGCTGTTTTATTCGGTTCGTCAATTGGTATAAATATTGTTGTTTTTGGTGTGATAGGAGCTTTAGTTACGTTAGTATACGGATTGAATAACTGGTTTCGTTTAGAGGTTAAATAATTATTGTATATATATTTATTTCAGTTGATTTACTATACATGGGATGAAAATATTTTTAAGTGGGAAATGGAGAGAATCAGTATGAAGAAAATGGTTGTAATATCTAGTTTGGCGCTAATAGTAGGTTTAACAACTGGTTGTAGCAGTGAAAAAACAAGTGGACCTAAAACAGTATCTGTAAAAAAAGAAAAAGAGTTAGTAGCGAAAGATATTTTTAAAAAAGCAGCTGACGGATTAAAACAAGAGGAATATCTTACATTGACATCTCTTATGTCAATGAAGGGGAGCGGCCAATCAGAAGAAATTAAAATGAAAATACAGATGGAGCCGAAACTGAAGAATTCTAGAGCTGAAATGAAAATAAGTGGTACAGATATTGTAACGTATGAAGTAGATGGAAAGGTCGCTGCTCAAGTGAAAAACCCTGATACAGGAGAGTTAGTTACGATACCTAATGATCAATTTAATGTAAATGATGTAATGGTCAGTAAAAATTTACTTAATGAGTTAGATTTACCAGAAGCTTTGGCTAGGAAAATGAAGGCAAAGAAAGATGGAGACACATATAAACTTACACTTGAATTAAAGGGAAAAGAAGCGGTAGATACGTTACAAAAAATCAATGGAGATATGAAAAAATTAACGGAAGGATTTAATATGGATGCGTTTAACATTGAATATATAATAACAAAAGATTATAAATTTGAAGAGATGCGAACAACTATAAAAGTGAGTGAAAGTAACTCAGATAAAAAAGCTAGTACAGATAAGGAAAAATTGGATGCAGTTGTGAGTATAAAGATTGATTCATATGAAAAGTTTGATTCAATTAAGTTACCAGAAGGGATTCAATAATTTCAATCGTAAAAGGATAAAAAGGGGCGGAAATCTGCTTCTTTTTTATTTTTCCTACTATTTTTAGAAGATTTATATGAATAAAGTTGAACGGCACTTCATTTTTTTCTGGAATAAATGTGAAACGTTGTATAAAATAATCAAGAAAGCCAAAAATTATAGGGGGAAAGTTGTGAAGAAAAATAAGAGTTTAATAAGTTTTTTAGGAGTGTTTCTTATGTTGTTTTCTTTTTGTTTTCAAGGAAATGTACAGGCAGATGTAAATACTGTTCAATCTGGAAAAATCAAATCAGGAAACGTAACAGTATGGGAAGTTGGAAATGTAGCGAAAGTATTAGCGGATGTGGAGCGCTTAAATTTAAATACAGTAAATGTACCGATTCAAGTAGATATCCCAAATGTGACTTCTACTAACATGGTAATTAATCAAGCGCAAAAGCAACAAGCTATTATTTTAATTCAAGAATTATTAAAGCGTAATATTCAAGTTATAGTGGAACCGTTCCCGTATATTCAGCAGGGGAATGTTGGAGAGACAGAATGGAACCCAAGTAACATTAATGATTTCTTCTGGAATTGGAAGACGGTTATTCTGCAAGATATTTTTAATTCCATTACAAGTAAATACAATGTGTATGGACTAAAGATTGCTTCTAATTTCGTGAATATGGAGTATGCAGAAGGATACTGGAGCGATACAATTGATTTTGTTCGTAATCAGTATAAAGGAAATGTTTTGTATCAAATGAACTGGTGGTTAACAGCAAGCTGGGACCCTTCTTATGAAGCGAAGTTTAAAGAGAAAATCAATCGCCCGTATTTAAAAAAGGTGGATATTGTTAGCATAGACAGTTGGTTTGAAGTGTCAGGAAAAAGAAATCCAACATATGAAGAAGTGAAGCAAAGTTTATTTGCGACAACAGTATATAATCGTGGGCAAAATGTTGTTCAGCAATTGGAACAATTACATAATGCAACAGGAAAGCCAGTTTACTTCGGTGGATTTAACGTTCCAGCACGTGAACTTGGATTACAAAATCCATGGAATCCAGATGTTTCAAATGTGTTTTCGAAAGATGTACAATTAAATGGATGGCGTGCTTACCGAGATGTATTAGAACCGAAACCATATTTTAAAGGTTTTTCAATATGGTTTATTGGCTCTAATGATAGTACACATGCGTATCAAATACATAGTAAAGAAGCAGAGGCAGTTATTAGCGGGTGGTACCGAAAATAAATTTTATAAAATAGGTAAGTTTTAAAGTTTACTACATATATTTCTAGTGAAAGGCCTTTCACCATCTTATCACCTAGGGGGCAATCATAATGAAATTTTTGTCTTACCTTACAGTAATATTGGTGATTCTTGGCGGTTTGAATTGGTTATTGGTAGCGTTAGATTACAATGTAGTTGAGAAATGGTTTGGTTCTATGCCGGCGCTTGTGGACACTATTTATTGGCTCATTGGTCTTTCTGCTATTTATCAAATTTTTGATCGGTTCTTTACGAACGACTAGCTATTATTCTTTCATTATTAGAGTGTTAAGTACGATTATGTACTTAACACTTTTTTATATGTCCATAAAAAAGTCTGCACTTGCAAGCGATTCCATCGCGTCTTGCGCCCTAATAATAGAAAACAAATTGACCACATATTATATTTTAGGTTATAATTCAGAAAGTTTAAAAAATAATCCGATGAGAAATAGGGAGGTTATGAGGGTAATGGAGAGAGTCTATAATTTTTCAGCAGGACCATCAATACTCCCTTTGCCAGTTTTAGAGAAAGTGCAAAAGGAGCTATTAAATTATAACGGGACAGGCATGTCTATTATGGAAATGAGTCATCGATCTTCTTATTTTCAAAGTATTATAGAGGAAGCGAGTAACTTACTTCGTGAATTAATGAGCATCCCTGATGAGTATGAAGTTTTATTTTTACAAGGCGGTGCGTCATTACAATTCTCTATGATACCGTTGAACTTAATGAATACGTATAAAAAAGCTGGATACGTACTAACTGGCTCATGGTCTAAAAAGGCATTGCAAGAAGCCGAAAAAGTTGGGGAAGTACAAGTGATTGCTTCTTCCGAGCAAGAGAAGTTTACTAAGATTCCTAAACTGGACGGTTTATTAAGTGATGAAAAACTAGATTATGTACATATTACAACGAATAATACAATTGAGGGGACAAAATATGTGGACATTCCACATGTAGAAAAAGTGCCGCTCGTTGCGGATATGTCCTCAAATATTTTATCAGAGCGATATGATGTTTCGAAGTTTGGTCTTATATATGCGGGGGCGCAAAAGAATTTAGGACCTGCGGGCTTAACGATTGCGATTATAAAAAGAGATTTAATTGGGGGAGCAGATCGCTCTTGTCCGACAATGTTAAATTATGAAACTTACAGTAAAAATAACTCCTTATATAATACACCGCCGTCCTTTAGTATTTACGTAACGAAACTTGTACTAGAGTGGTTGAAAGAGCAAGGCGGAGTATCTGCGATTGAAGAACAAAATAGAATGAAATCTTCACTTCTTTATAATTTCTTAGATGAATCAAAATTGTTTACTTCACCAGTTGATCCTACGTATCGATCACTTATGAACATTCCGTTTACAACACCGTCAGAAGAGCTGAACAGTGAGTTTTTACAAAAAGCGAAAGAACGAGGACTTGTTACGTTAAAAGGGCATCGATCAGTCGGTGGTATGCGCGCTAGTATTTACAATGCGATGCCAGTACAAGGCGTACAGCAATTAGTAAATTATATGAAGGAATTTGAGCTTGAGAATAGATAGGGAGATGGGGATATGTTTCGTGTTCAAACGTTAAATCAAATTGCAGAAAAAGGTTTGCAAGTTTTTACTGAAGAACGTTATGAAGTAGGAGATAGAATCAATCATCCAGATGGAATTTTGCTTCGTAGCTACTCTTTACATCAAGAAGAGTTTTCAAAAGACTTAAAGGCGATTGCAAGAGCTGGCGCTGGTGTAAATAATATTCCTGTCGAGCGATGTACAGAAAAAGGAATTGTAGTATTTAACACGCCGGGGGCAAATGCAAACGCTGTAAAGGAACTCATTATTGCCAGTCTTATTATGTCTTCACGTAACATTATTAATGGTGTAAGTTGGACGAAAAACTTAGAGGGTGAAGAAGTACCACAGCTTGTTGAATCAGGAAAAAAACAATTTGTTGGATCAGAAATTGCAGGGAAACGTCTAGGTGTTATCGGACTTGGCGCAATCGGTGCTTTAGTTGCGAACGATGCGTTAGCGTTAGGGATGGATGTTATCGGATATGACCCTTACATTTCAGTTGAAACAGCTTGGCGTCTTTCTACACATGTGCAAAGAGCATTTAGCCTAGATGAAATTTTTGCAACATGTGATTATATTACATTGCATATTCCTCTTACGAATCAAACGAAGGGGATTATTGGGGAACACGCTGTAGAGAAGATGAAAAGAGGGATGCGTCTATTTAATTTCTCTAGAGGAGAACTTGTAGATGAAAAGGTTCTTCAAAAAGCATTGGAAGAAGATATTATTACACATTACGTAACGGACTTCCCGAATGAAAATGTAATAAAGATGAAAAATGTAACAGCGACGCCTCACCTTGGTGCATCTACGTCTGAATCAGAAGAAAATTGTGCAGTAATGGCAGCACGTCAATTACGTGAATATTTAGAGACAGGAAATATACGTAATTCAGTCAACTATCCAAATGTTGAGCTGCCGTATATCGGAAAGAAACGCATTACAATTATGCATCAAAACGTCCCGAATATGGTAGGGCAAATTACAGGATGCTTAGCGGAACATCATATTAATATTGCCGATATGATTAATCGTAGTAAACATTCTTGGGCATACACAATGATTGATATCGATAACGGAATTGATGATATAATAAAAGAGAATATTGTAGAAAATATAAGCAAAATTACAGGTGTTGTAGCCGTTCGAATGATTGTGTAAAGGAGAGAGGAATGTGGCAAAAATACGACCGTTTCGGGCCATTCGTCCAGTAGAGGAAAAAGCGGCACAAGTGGCAGCTTTACCGTATGACGTATTAAATAGTGAAGAGGCAAGGGAAGTTGTAAAAGGGAATCCATATTCTTTCTTGCATGTTGATAAAGCAGAAATTGATTTAGATCCTGAACTGTCACCGTATGATGATCGCGTGTATGAAAAAGCGGGAGACAATTTAAAGCAATTTATACGAGAAGAAGTGTTCATACAAGATGAAGAGCCAGCGCTATATATTTATGAACTGACGATGCAAGGAAGAACGCAGTCAGGCCTTGTCGTTTGTACATCTATTGATGAGTATGAAGATGATACAATTAAAAAACATGAAAGAACACGTCATGAAAAAGAGCTAGATCGTATTCGCCACGTAGATGTGTGTGACGCAAATACAGGTCCGATTTTTTTAACGTACCGTACAAAAGATGAAGTAAAGCATTTAATTAGAAGCTGGAAAGAAGAGCATGCGCCAATTTATACATTTACAGCAGAAGACGGTGTTAAGCATGTTGCGTGGAAGATTGCAGATGAAGATGTAATTACGACTTTAGTAAACGCATTTGAAGATATTCCTAATCTTTATATTGCAGATGGGCATCACCGTTCTGCATCAGCTGCAAAAGTAGGACTTATGCGAAGAGAACAATATCCAAATTACACAGGAGAAGAGGAATTTAATTTCTTCTTATCGGTTCTATTCCCTCATGATGAATTATCGATTTGGGACTATAACCGAGTTGTGAAAGATTTAAATGGCTTATCAGAGGAACAGTTTTTAAATCAAATTACGCAGTACTTTTATGTAGAAGAAGCAACTGTTTCTCCGTATAAACCAAATGAGCCCAAATCATTTGGTATGTATGTAAATGAGAAGTGGTATAAGCTCACAGTGAAAGAGGAAACGTTTGATGCGAATGATCTTGTTAGAGGTTTAGATGTATCTATCCTGCAAGATCATTTATTAAGCCAAGTGCTTGAAATACATGATCCCCGTTCTGATTCACGTATCGATTTTGTCGGAGGAATCCGCGGATTAGAAGAACTAGAACGCCTTGTGAACAGCGGCGAATACAAAGCAGCATTCGCATTATATCCGACATCTATGGAAGATTTATTAGCAATCGCAGATGCCGGAGAAGTCATGCCGCCGAAATCAACGTGGTTTGAACCGAAACTGCGTAGTGGGTTGTTTGTTCATTCTTTAAAGTAAATATTGATTTCTATAGTTTTGAAAAACCGAAATGATTTTAGTTTCGGTTTTTCTTATTTTGGCTCAGTAAACGTTTAATGTTGATTTTAATGTTAAGATTGAAATATGTAACAACAGGTCGCTACAAAAAATGGAGGAAATACGATGAAAATGCAGCTGCAAAAAAGTTTTTATGTTGAATTGAAAAATGCAATTCGTTGTCATTATAACGAACTTTTAACAAGATGCGGTGTTGACACAATATACGGGTACTCCATATTAACAGACGATTGTGTCAATAGCATTGGACCAGTGGCAAATAAAGAAAGACTAATCAAAGTTAATAAATCGGACCCTTTATACAATTATTATAGATACGGAGCTGTTGAGTGGAGCGAATGGGACGATTTTGGAATGTTTGATGAAGTGAACAAAATTATTAAGAAATATCATAATATCGTCGAAGATGACTTTAACATACGAGTACATACACTGTTGAAAGAAACGTTAAATGTGTTAATGGAACTTGAATCAGAAGGGTTGTTTGGAGATAGAGATGATAATCGATTTATTGTCATTTGTGTAACTGATTCATCGAACGAAATCATGATTGAATCAGCTCGATTGCTTAATACATTAAAGACATACGAAGAATATGCTTCAGAATTTGCATAAGAATGAACATAAGTAAAACTGCGCTCTATAAGAGGCGATTTTCATTTAATAGAAAGTCACCAATTAATAGTAACCATTCGTTGTGACGTAACCATTGAACAATTAGAACCTGATGAAAAAACGTCCAAAGATAATTAAAATGTTTATATGTATGAATCAACTTGGAAAAGAAGTAATGCAGGGGAGCTTTTCAGGCATTATTCTTTGATTGGTAGGAAAAGTAATGAATAAGTGGGCCCCCGCTGCCTCTCAGGCTTAGAGTTTTAATTTCCCTCATAACGAAAATTTGATGTATCGTTGAATACTGATAATAAGACGTTATGTAATATACTCTGTTCTTTTCTTAACTATTAGAAAATAGGTGATGGATAAACTCGTCAACAAAAAGGACATTCCTAGTATTACAAGAAATGTCCTTTCCACTAAATTATAAGGTATTTTGCTGAAATTCAAACTCTAAAATTAGTTTACTAGTTTGACCTGTAAACTGATAATTATAGGATCCTCTCAGGTTTTCTAAGTTACCGGTAGCTTTAATAATTGTTCCTGGGGAATCTAAATTTCCTTTATCAAATATTCCTTGCTCTATAGCTGTAAATGTCCCTTGTTGCCCCTTATAAATTCCTTCAAAGTGTAAAAAACCAGAAATTTTAGCAGTAGCCAAGTGACCATCATTTATATTTGAGTCCAAATAATATAATAAGTATTCAACAAAAGCTTTTCCTTGTAATTCCCCATCGATATCATATTCAACATGAGCAATATTAATAGGGAAATCTTTTTTATTATCATCGATTGGTTTTTCATCCCACTTACTTACTGTAAATGTTACCTCCATACACGTAAATCCCCCTTTATCATTAGATAAGTAATCTCCATATCATTTAAAAAGTACTAATTCACAGTCATATCTTATAGGAGTGTTTTTATTTATTTGAGTCCTGTCATATTGCTATCAAGCTCATCAAAATAAAATACACCCTAAAATGAAAAAAAATTATAAAACTTATGGCTAAACTTATTTAAAGTTTTCCTTTATTCCACACCACTCTCCAAAATAGAGAAAGATCCATTCTCACAATCAATTTCTGCCATTGCACCGTAAGGTAAAATAAACTTCGGTTCAGTATGGCCAAAATTTAAATTATAAAGAATCGGCAAATCTTCTAAGTTATGTTCCTTCATAACCTGCAATATTTCCTGTTTATATTCTTCATAGTATTGTTCATCTTTCGGTTTACCAAAAATGATTCCTTTTGCTTTTTGCAGAATACCTTGTGCTGCATAATTTCGTAACCAATATTTTATATAACTTGGTTCTGGATGATCTTCAGAAGTTTCAAAGAAGAGAATACTATTCTCCCAATGTTTTTTCTCAGGCCAAAGTTCCGTTCCTTTTGCAAATTCCAATACTTCAATACAACCACCAATTAAGCGCCCCTGTACAGTGGTAGAGCCTTGAAGTACCTCATATCCATTGTTTTGCTGCATCGTACGTCTTGTATCCTTATTTATTTCAATCCATTCTAAATGCTCACTTGTCCATTCATGAGCTGGTTGAATCTCGCCAATCGTTTCATTTGAAAAGAGGGTACGATTTACCATTTCAATTGTGTATGGATCCATTTCTACATTTTCGGCAAAATCGGTCAGAATTGCTGGACCGTATAAAGAGGAAAGCCCTGCTTTATGACAAAATAAATGTGTAATAGTAACGTCAGAGTACCCCATAAAAATTTTCGGGTTTTCGCGTATCACATTAAAATCTATATAGGGAAGTAACCGGATGCTATCTTCACCGCCAATATTCGCGATAATTGCTTTCACGCGTGTATCTTTAAATGCTGTCATTATATCTTCCGCACGAGCCTCTGGATTGTTATAAAGGTATTCGCTACCTTTTAAGCTATTTGGCATTGGGATAACCGTAAGACTAAAAACTTCTTCTAATCTTTTTACTCCTTGCTCATATCGCCATCTTATTTCAGCATCACCTGCTCCTCCCCACGAAGGACTTACTGTCGCTACGATATCTCCTGGCTGTAATCTCTTTGGCTTTATTAACATATGAATCCCGCTCCTACATAATGTAATGAACTACGGCTATACAAACCGTAGAGTTGAAGAACATTGTACATGACATTAGTTTCTCCGCCTTCAATAAGTTCACCTGCTGTAATTTGAGAATTTAGTATTAGTGCTGAATATAGGAATAATCTACAAATATTTTTTGCTAAATTTATATTTGAAAATCACAGTATGCATCATTGCATGAGGAAAACGGTTGTTATTTTTATAACCTGTAACTATAATGATTACAGGTTGGTCGATACCAATCAAAAAAATAAAATCATCATGAATGGAGATGTTACATATGGGTATGAAAAAAATAATTTTAGCAGGTGCTTTAGGGATCGCAGCATTATCAGGAACAAATGTACCAGGATTAGAACTAACAAAAGCGAGTGCAGCTTCTATTGAATCGAATTTCTCGACGTTAGAAGGACGAGTAGTAGAAGTAGATAACGGTGTGATTGTTGTAAAATCTAAGCAATATGAGGAACCTGTTAGTGTGTATATTGATTCACTTTCAAACGTGAAAGTAGGAGATGAAGTAAAAGCTACTGGATCTATGATGCGTAATTTTACAGAATATATGGTTGCAACTGCAGTTGAAAATACAACAAACAAGTTAGGTATGCACATGAAAGAAGATGGCTCACCTAATTATGTAATTGGAGAAGTATCAAAAGTAGGAACGATGGAAGATGAGGGAGACAGTGCTACTAAATATGTTGTAGTTGAGTATCCATCGTTAAATGGGAAGAAAGATATTATTGATGTTTTCTTAACAAAGGGACAAGTATTTAATGTGGGTGAGAAAGTGAGAATTGATATGAAGTATGTAGGGTGGGGCGGAAGTTCTATTAACTGGAACACAGTTGACCATATTGAAAAAGTTCATGAAGCAAAGACGAACGTTGAAAATAATGATGATGTATGGATTTGGTCTTAATAAGGCGAGTATAAATCGTTATTTGCAATTTTCTCCAAACAATACATGTAAAAACTAAATGTATCATGCAGTACCCATCTAATTATCATTGTGTATGACAATTAGATGGGTACTTTTTTATTTGAAATTTGTGCAAGTCAATGTTCAGCATTTCTTTTTAAGAGTAAATTACGGGTGAAATCAAAACTTTATTTGCAGTACATAATAAATAATGTTGATTTTTTATCTTATATTAAAATAAAAACAAACCACTGTTCGATTTGAATATTCCACGATATAATAGTGAGAGTTTATGGCAGAATAAATATTTACATAAGAAGTGAGGTACTGTATGAAAAAAAGAACGACAGACATTATTTTTATTATTATCGGTGCATTTCTTTTTGCGTTAGGTGTCAATTTATTTGTTATTCCGAACGAGTTTGGTGAGGGCGGGGTAACAGGTATCACGATTATTACGTACTATTTATTTGAGTGGTCACCAGGTTTAGTTAACTTAATTTTAAATGCGATTTTGTTAATAGTCGGTTATAAATTTTTAAATAAGATTACAACGATTTATACGATTATCGCTGTAGTGACCAACTCGCTATTTCTTCATTTAACAGAAGGCTGGACGATTGCTTCTGATGAAATGCTCGTAAATGCCATTTTCGGTGGAATATTTATCGGGTGTGGTATTGGTCTAATCATTCGTGTTGGCGGAACAACTGCAGGTACTACGATTTTAGCAAGAATGACGCATAAGTATTTAGGCTGGAGTATTAGCTATGGTCTACTGTTCTTCGATTTAATCGTTGCGTTTTCATCTTATTTCATCATTGGTGCAGAAAAACTGATGCTGACAATTATTATGTTATATGTAGGAACGAAAGTAATGGAATTTGTAATTGAAGGTTTAAATCCGAAAAAGGCCATCACGATTATTTCTGATAAACCAGATGAAATTGCTGGGAAGGTGACGACTTTAATGGGTAGAGGGGTTACTGTGTATTCAGGTCATGGCTATTACACGAAAACTCCGAAGGAAATTCTTTATGTTGTTATTAATAAGCAAGAAGTAGTGAAGCTAAAGCGGATTGTTCAAACTACAGATCCAGCTGCGTTCATCGCTATACACGATGTTCGTGACGTGTTCGGAGAAGGATTTGTTGATATTTCGAAGGCTTAAAAATTGTTTTTGATTAAAATAAACTTAATACTAAAACGTGAGAATCTATTTTGAATCATCTGTTTTCAAAATAGATTCTTTTTCTTTTTCTTGCAAAAAATCCAATTGTTTCTTAATGTAGTGATGTAGAAGGATGAACGAGAGAGGGTTTAATGAAGATGATACATATTTTATTAGCTGATGACGATAAACATATTAGAGAGTTATTGCATTATCATTTACAAAAAGAGGGGTTTAAAGTTTTTGAGGCGGAAGATGGAAAGGTAGCGCAAGACGTATTAGAGAAGGAAAACATTCATCTTGCGATTGTAGACATTATGATGCCGTTTGTTGATGGTTATACGTTATGTGAAGAAATTCGGAAGTATCATGATATTCCTGTTATTTTATTAACTGCGAAAGACCAGTTAGTGGATAAAGAAAAAGGATTCATTTCTGGTACAGACGATTATATCGTAAAACCATTTGAGCCAGCTGAAGTCATTTTCCGTATGAAAGCTTTATTACGTCGTTATCAAATGCTGAGTGCAGATATTATTACGTTGCACGGAACGACAATTGATCGAAAAGGTGTGGAAGTAAAGTGTAACGGTCAAACAATTTTGCTTCCTTTAAAGGAATTTGAGCTATTATCACAACTTGCTAGTTATCCTGGAAGAACATTTTCAAGAGAAGAGTTAATTGAACTAGTATGGGGAATGGATTTTGAAGGGGATGAACGAACAGTTGATGTTCATGTGAAAAGGCTCCGAGATCGTTTCTCAAAACGAACGGATGATTTTCAAATTACGACAGTACGCGGACTCGGATATAAGTTGGAGCTGAAATAAAATGAAATCACTATATTCTAGATTTGTATTTATGACGGTCGGTATTATGCTACTTAGTAGTATTATCGGCTTTTTATTAACGAACGTATATTATCAAGTGAAGTTAAAACCGTATAATAGTGAAAAGATTTTAAAGTATGCGGAAGAAGTTAAATCGTTATATGAAAAGCAAAGTGAAGAAAATCAAGAGACGTATTTGCATTCTATTGCAAAGTTAGGGTATGAAATTTATATTGTCGATGATCAAAAGAATGGGAAGCGTATCGGTAATGCGTTTCGTAAGACGTCTATTAGCGATGCTACTGTTCATAAAGTATTGCAAGGAGAAACGTTTAATGGTGTTTCTACGTATCCAACGCGTCTCTTTATTACCGGTTTTTTCGATAATGAATTAATAAATAGTGTCGGTGTACCAGTGCAACACGGTGATAAACAGTACGCTTTATTTATTCGTCCCGACATTCAGAACCAATTTGGCGAGATGCGAATTTTCTTAGCGGTATTACTTGGGTTTATCGTACTATTAAGCATTATCTTTATAGTGATTGCAGCAGGTTACATCGTTCGCCCAATTCGTAAATTTACGAAGGCTACGCAAAAAATTGCGAGTGGGGAATATGAAATTGAATTAGATGTAAAACGAAAAGATGAAATAGGAACGTTATCTACAAGCTTCCAAAAGATGACGAAGAGTATTAAAGAACTAGATGAAATGAGACAAGAATTTGTTTCGAACGTTTCACATGAATTCCAGTCGCCGCTTTCTTCCATACAAGGTTTTTCAAAAACGTTGCAAACAGAAAAGATGAGTGAGGAAGAAAGAAATCATTACTTACAAATTATTGAAGGCGAAAGTAAGCGAATGTCTAGTTTATGTAAACAGTTACTTACGCTCGCTTCATTAGATAAAGAGGAAAAGGTTCTACAAATAAGAGAATTCAATCTGCAGAAGCAAATTAAAGACGTCATTTTTATGCTTGAGTGGAAATGGCGCGAGAAAGATATTGCCGTTGAATTTGATGTGCCAGATATCACTATAAAAGGTGATGAAAACTTACTTCATCAAGTATGGAGTAACATTTTCACGAATAGCATCAAGTTTTCAAACGATGGTGGAACGATTGAGTTTTTTGTCGAAGAGTTAGAGTCTAGTGTCATTATCTCTATATCGGATAACGGAATTGGTATGGAAAAAGAAGAAATGGATCGTATTTTTGATCGTTTTTACAAAGTAGATACAGCAAGGGCAAGAAACGTAGAAGGTAGCGGTTTAGGATTGTCGATTGTGCAGAAGATTGTTGAACTGCATAACGGAAACGTTTCGGTATATAGTACGAAGGGGGAAGGTACCACTGTTCGGGTGGAGCTTCCTAAATAGATAGAAGAGGCTGTTTGGGAACAGCCTCTTCTTTTTTTGTCGCTAGTATACGTGTAAAATGAAAAAATATGAGTCATTTTAATTGCATAATCGGATGAGTTTATGGAGTGGGGTTAGGAGGAAGTTTATTTAAAAATGTAGAATCTCTACAGAGTTAGAGGGAGTGTATTAAAACTTGAACTGTGTAGGGAGGAAATTACTTTGAAACGAATTGACTTGTTATTAAATAAACTAGATTCAACATTCGACAAAGAGAGTTGGTATGCACCGTTTAAACATGCTATAGAAGGACTTACAGCTGAACAGGCTATGTGGAAACCAGCTGGAGAGACAACGAATACCATTTGGGAGAATGTTAATCATCTCACTTATTACAAAGAAAGACTTGCTGCAAACTTGGAAGGACGTGAATGGACACATAATCTTGACGGTAATGACACCTTTTATCTTACTAAGCAATCTAATAATGATACGGAATGGAAGGAAGTCGTTGAACGCTCTGAAAATGCTCAGCGTAATTTAAGACAGGTATTAAGTGCAATTTCTGAAAGAGAGCTTGAACAAAATTCACTTGAAGGTAAATTACTGGACATCATGCTTCATGATGCTTATCATACAGGCCAAATTATTCAATTAAGGAAAATGCAGGGGGCATGGCCATCAAAGCGTTAACGGAACCTTTTAGTTGGTGCTATTGTTGAATAAATTTTAGATATTCAAACGACTTCATTGTTATATTTTTAGTGAAGTATTTTACATCCAAAATGAAATAATTATATTTTTAACCCCGTCCCCAATTTAGAACGGGGTTATGTTTGTTCTGTTATAAAGCCGCACCTTTCCCGCACTCTTCCTTAAACTGAAGCTCAAAAGTATCCGCTGTAATTTCATCAGCTTTCGGCAAAGCCCGTAATTTCGGATGGAGTAGCCATACGAGAGAAATGAATAAAATTCCGATGCTAGCGAGCGAGAAAATAAGTTGGCTACTATATACATTCGCAGTGTATCCGCCAATTAAAGAACCGAACGGCATAGCAATTGTGCCCATACTTCGTGTAACTGAATTGATGCGCCCAAGATACTGGTTTGGAATTACAATTTGACCAATTGTCGCAAATAATATGTTGGTCGCCCCAATTGGTATCCAAGCTAAGCCAAATAAGAGAATAGATAACCATTGAAACGGTACAATCGTAGAGAGAAACCAAAAGAAAGCGCTAGTCGCAAAGCTAATAATGGAGACACGGCCAACACTATGTTTACCAACCCATGAACTGAATAGTGCTCCAATTAAACTACCGGCGGATATAGCGGCTAAAAAGAAACCGTATAATTTCACCCCGCCTAAGGAATCAGTGAAAGAAGGGAGTATTGCCATCGTCATACCGATTGAAAAATTAGCGACAACGGAACCGATTAAGAATACGCCCATTAAGGAACGGAAGACAATTGAAAACCCTTCTTTTAAATCAGAGAAATATTGTTTAGTTGAAAGTGATGTGCCCGTTTCGGTTTGCTTTGGTATTTTCAATGAAAAGAACAAAAGGGCAGTAATCGCGAATGTGAAAGAGTCAATTACATATAAAGTGATCGCGCCAAATAGTGCTACTAATATTCCAGAAAGCGTCGTACAAATTAAATCAATGCCTTGATATGCAAATGAGAAGAGTGAATTTCCTTTTAATAATTGTGTTTTATGCAGTAGAAGTGGTAAAGCTTTTGATTGTGCGGGATAGGCGAATTGTTCAATAAAGGCTACGATAGGCATGATGATGAGTAGTAGGTGGACTGTTAGTAGGTCGAAGTAGTGTGTAATAGGAATGATTAAAATAAGAATGCATTGCAGAACTTGTGTAATGACGAGGGTGTTTTTAATGGACCATCTATCAACGAATGGACCAGTAAGAAATTGTAATACAGAAGGTAATAACGTAAGGGAACCAGCCAATCCAGAATAAAAAGGATTACCACTTAATTTGTATACGAGCCACATCGCGGCTACATAATACAAACTATCTCCTATGTTGGTGAAAATTCTTCCTAAAAATAATAAGAGGAAATTCCGGTTTTTTAATATGTCCACTTTATCTACTCCTTTATAATAAATTTATTCGGTAAAATAAATTTGACCGTTTATGTAAAAAAAATCGTATTACGATTTTTCTTCTTTTTTAATAAATTGCTGCATTGTTCTCTCAGCGATTTGAAGTGCAGTAGTAGAAATATAATAAGGTTTACTATTCGGATCTTTATCTGCACCTTTTGTAATTTCGTTTAATTCAGCCATCAATTGATGAAACTTTTTCACCCACACTTGAAATTGTTCTGGCGTAGCATCAAATTCCCAGCAGGATGAAACGTAATTCCACTTAGCTGGATCTTCACTTGCATTTCGTAATGTAAAAGCTTCTTCTGGTGCAGCGAGAATTTGGCTTTTCGTTCTTTCTATCATTTGTAAAAAGATTTGGCGACCTGATTTACTTAATATTTCTAAATGAGGTAATAGATCTGTAGCAGGGGTGAAGCCTTTCGCGACAGATTGATAAAACTTTTGAATAATCCCATTCTTTTCTTCTGTATAAACGATCTCTATAAGACCATTCTTTTCTAATTCTTTTAAATGATAATGAATTTTCGCCCTTGAAATGCCGAATTTCTCAGATAGTAATTGTCCAGTATAAGGACGTTCGCATAGACGTATCATCATTTCGGCACGTAGTGGATCGCTTAATGCTTTTAGTTGGCTATAAGTAGTTAGTGTTAATACGGGCTTCAAAATGATCAACTCCTTAAATGAAATTACTCGGTCAAGATTATTTGACTGAATTGTATCAAGGATTTTGATTGTTTTCAATACTTTCTGAAAATTTAATCTTACCCTCTGTAATCTTCTGTTCATATTCCGTTCATATTTCTTTTTTATGATAAGTGCATAGAAAGAAAGAGGAAGGAGCGAGCGAAATGTTTTTAGCTCTGCGTGAATTAAAACAATCAAAATTACGATACGGATTAATCGGATTGATTATGGTGTTATTATCATTTTTAGTCCTTGTTATTTCAGGATTAGCAAATGGATTATCATATGATAATGCTTCATCGATTCAAAATATGGAGGCAAATAAGTTCGTTTTAGCAGATGATGCGGAAAATAAATTACTTCGTTCACAAATTAAGAAAGACGATGTAGATAACGTAGTAAATCAAGTAGGTGACAAAGAGGCAGTTCCGTTTCGTGTGAAAGTTTCAACATATGAAAAGAAAGATAGTTCGAAAAAGGTTGATATCGCTATTTTCTCAAGCGAACGAGATTCATTTTTAGAACCGAACATTGTAAAAGGTGAGAAATTAGGTACAGCAAATAATGAAATGGTTGCTGATGAATCCATTAAAGAAAAAGGAATCGATATTGGAGATACAATTATTGATCCTGTTTCAAAGAAAGAATTTACAATCGTTGGATTTACGAAAGATCAAATGTTTAGCCATACACCAGTTGTATATGTAAATGAAGATGTATGGGGATCTATTTCACAACCAAACCAAAAAGATTATAGTGCAATTGCGCTGAATACAGATAAAGAAATTAAAAATGCACATGTTATCGACAAAAAAGAAGTACTGCAAAGTATTCCAGGATTTAAAGAAGAGCAAGGAACATTAACGATGATCATTGCATTCTTACTTGTTATCGCAGCGTTATTAATCGGTGTATTCTTCTACGTTATTACACTGCAAAAAACACAGCAATTAGGCGTATTAAAAGCAATTGGTACGAAGAACTCGTATTTAGCAAATAGTTTAGTCGTACAGGCGTTATTCTTATCAGTCGTTGCGATGGTAATTAGTATTGTTCTTGTACAAGGGTTAGAACAAATTTTACCAGCAGGTATGCCATTCTTACTAACAACACCGATGATTGCACAATACGCAGCAATCTTTATCGTAATTAGTATTTTAGGAACACTTATTTCGTTATACCAAGTATTAAAAGTTGATGCATTAGAAGCAATTGGAGGCGGGATGTAATGACTTCATTATTGAAATTAGACAAAGTAAGTAAAGTGTACGGAGAAGGGAATACGGAAGTAACAGCCCTTCATCCGATGTCGCTTGATGTGAAAGCTGGAGAGTTTATCGGAATCGTCGGTCCTTCTGGATCAGGGAAAAGTACATTATTATCAATCGCGGGTGCACTATTATCACCGTCAAAAGGGGATATTTACATTCGTGAGCAAAATATTACGAAGCTATCAGAAAAGGAAATGACAGACATTCGTTTGAAAAAAATCGGCTTCATTTTCCAGTTTGCAAATCTTGTTCCATATTTAAATGTGAAAGAACAATTGCTTTATATTGCAAAGCTAAAAAAAGAAAGTAAACAAGAATCAGAAAAGCGTGCGGATCATTTATTAGCGGCATTTGGATTAGGAGAAAGAAAAAATCATTATCCAAATCAACTATCTGGTGGGGAAAAACAAAGGGTAGCAATTGCTCGTGCGTTCATGAACAACCCAGATTTAATATTAGCGGATGAGCCAACGGCAAGCTTAGACTCAAAACGCGCACGTGAAGTTGTTGAAATGATGAAACGTGAAGTGAAAGAGAGCCAAAAAGCAGCGATTATGATTACACATGATGAAAGAATGCTTGATGTATGTGATCGCATATTGACGCTTCGAGATGGACAGTTAATATAAAGAAAAAAGGCCAACCGTACATGCGGTTGGCCTTTGTATCATTGTTTTTAATAAGTATAATGGCTTTATTTTGAGAATAACGTTTTAATTTTATTGCGTGTTATTAATAAAATCCCGCCTAATACAGATAGCATTCCTAGAGCCATATTGTTTGATTGCTCGCTACCAGCGTTAGGAAGTTCTTTAGCGTTATTGTTTTTAGTACTATTATCTGCTTGCGTTTGTTTAGACTGTGACACTTCATTAATCTTGTTATCAACATTTTGCTTCGTTGTATGTAACTCAGCTAATTTGTCGTCAATTTTTTTCTCAGTATGCTTAAAGTCGTTGATTTTAATATCTAAGTCTTGTTTTTTCTTTGTTAAATCGTCTGAAACAGTTTGTTTCGATTGTTTAATTTCGTTAATTTTATTTAGTAAATCTTCTCTAGCCTTTTGTAATTCAGCTAGTTTGTTTTTTACATCTTGTTTAGCTAGTTCTAAGTTAGCAGAAAGACTGTCTAAATTGCCTTTAATTTTCTTAAGTTCCTCTAACGTATTACCAGTATTCGGCTTGTTTTCTTTTAGTTCAGCGAGTTTGTCTTCAGCAGTTTGTTTCGCTTTTTTTAACTCAGCTAATTTTTCATCTACTTGTTTTTTAACTTCCTTAAGTTCATTAACCTTTTGATCAATGTTCTCTTTATGTTGCTTCATTTCATTCACTTTTTCATCGACAGTTTGTTTATGTTCTTTAATCTCATTCACTTTGTTATCGATATTTTGCTTATGCTCTTTTACTTCAGCAACTTTATCTTCTACTTGTTTTTTATGCTCTTTAATTTCAGCGATTTTATCTTCGGCGATTTGTTTGTCTTGCTGAAGTTTTGCATCTAACTCTTGTTTATGTTGTTTAATCTCGTTAATTTTTTCATCAGCAACTTGTTTACGTTCATGTAGTTCATTCACCTTCGTATCAACATTTTCCTTAACCTTGTTAAGTTCATTCAATGTTTGATCCACGTTTTCTTTGTGTTGCTGCAATTTCGCATCTAACTCTTGTTTATGTTGCTTAATTTCAGCTAATCGATCTCCCGTACTTTGCTGAGGAGTAGCATCATTTACTTCCGCATGAGCAGGGTTCGCGCCAGCAATCATTGCTAAAGCTAGTGTAGACGCAGCGATTGTTTGTTTTGTTTTCATATTTTTGTACCTCTTTTCTTTCATATGCATGAACTGTTTTGTGTAAAAATGAGCATATAGAAGTAGATTATCTTATTATTATATACTATGTTAGGCGCTTAGAGGAAGGATTTGCATAATAATCTATGATTATGTAATTTTTATAATCTCTTATTTGGGGTAGGGGATAAACCTTTAGCTAGATGAACAATTTCTTCTATAGTAAAGCTTACATCTTTATTATTGCGAATAACAAACAAATAATCAGCCTCGTTTTCTACAGGATCTACCACATTATCGTGAAGTGATTCAGTTTGTTGTCGATCAAGTACTTCTTTGAAACTAGAATATCCACCTCTAAAAATATTCGTACTTCGCGTGCTTCGAGCCACTCTTTCGTAAAGTACATCATCTGGAATGTCAAAATGAACTAATATGCGTACATATTCATTCTGTGGAAATAATTCGTTTAGTAAATAGAATCTTCCGTTTTTACTGCGATTGGAATTACAAATAATAAGGTGTAAATTTGTATGTTCTTTCGCATAATCAACAATGAATTTTGAAAGACTGTGCTTTAGTGTATTTGATCCTTCTGTCGGTTGTAATTTTTCATAATGCGTGTTAATAAATTCAGCTTGATTATCTTGATCCATAACGAAAGAGTGGGGTAACTCTTTTTCTAATGCTCTTGCAAATGTAGTTTTTCCACTGTGTGTTTTTCCAACTGTAATGATGACTAATCTTTTCATGACGCCCTCCATTTGTATTGTTATGAACTGGAATATTCTGTGTAGATCGAAATCTTCCTGCTAGAGATTACACAAATTATTGGAGCGTTAGTAGGCTGAAAACTTGACAAAAAACTTATTTATGCTATAATTTACCAATATAAAAATAAGGTGTATAATAGGGTTCTCCTGGCCAGGGGAACCCTATTTTTGTTGTGAAAATGAAGGAGAGTGTATGTGCGTGAAACAAGGTGAAGCAAGTGTAACGTCGTTAGTATCAGCTTTCAGCAGGGCATATCATAGTGAATTTGATAATCCGAAAATCTTTGATGATTATGTAGCTAAAGAGTTCATTTCGCCAAAAGAACGAATTAATATTGAAACGAATATGGTTCAAGGAATACATTTCTTCAATACAGACATTGCACAGCAGTTTCAAGATAATCCACAAGAAATATTAAAATGGATTACACAAGTGCAATTATCACCAACACCTTTAGCACGTGCTGCATATTGTGAAAGAGTATTACTACATGAAATTACATTAGGAGCGAAACAATACGTCATACTCGGTGCAGGCTTAGATACGTTCAGTTTTAGACACCGAGAATTGGAAAATAAAATAGAAATATTTGAAGTGGATCATCCTTCTACGCAGGTGTTTAAGAAGGAAAGAATAAAAGAAACAGAACTTGAAGTTCCAAAAAACCTTCATTTTGTTTCAATGGATTTTACGAAAGGATTTTCCTATGAACAGTTAAGCAATGAAGGATTTGAACATAAAAAGACTTTCTTTAGCCTTTTAGGTGTTACGTACTATTTAACGAAAGAGGAACTTGCTAGTTTATTAGAATGTTTATTCGAGATGGTTCCGGCAGGCAGTTCTATCGTTTTTGATTATCCCGATGAAAACTTGTTTACAGAAAAGGGACTGTCCAATCGAGTTGAAAATATGGTGAAAATGGCTGCGGTAGGCGGAGAACCGATGAAATCATGTTATTCTTATGCTGAAATGGAAGCACTGTTAGAGAAGGCGGGCTTACTCATTTATGAGCATTTATCGCCAGAAGACATAAATAAATTATATTTTGAAGGACGAAACGATTATTTGAAAGCTTTTGAGACAGTGCATTATGTGCATGCGGTGAAAAGGTAGGAAATTAGTAGGCATGGGGAGGAATCTCTGTGTCTTTTTTTATAAAAAAGGAAATGAGCTGTAGTGGTGGAAAATATAATTATAAATATATATAAATTAATGTTTTGTAGAAACTAAAGGAAAGGGGAAATAGAAGATGTTGAAATTACAAGGGAAATACAATGAAGCAAAAGTGTTTACTACGAATGTAGAAAAAACTGCAGCAGGTCAAATTATTGATCTTTGTAATCAAGAATTCGTAAAGGATAGCAAGATTCGTATTATGCCAGATACACATGCGGGTGCAGGTTGCACGATTGGGACAACAATGACAATTCAAGATAAGATTGTTCCTAATTTAGTCGGGGTTAACTAATCGGCTCAGACTTTAAACTACTCACTCAATTGACTGGGAACCCTAACGATAAAAGGCGAGGGCAATCAGCAGCCAGTGGTTATGGTGACATAATCGAATGGTTCAGAGACTTGTACCATGTTAGCAGACTAAGGTACAGAATTATTCCTCATCTATTTTGAATTGAAGAGGAATAATTAATACGGTGAGCCTACAGTAGAGACTGCATATCTCGATGACTGTAGAGAAGGTATAGTCCACTCTTTCAGGAAACTGAGAGGTAAGTACGATATTGGTTGTGGCATGGAAGTTGTTATGATTAATAAGAAAAAAGAGGAAATCAACTTCGATCACTTAGACGAAACGATACGTAAATTTGTCCCAAGTGGTTTTCGTATTCGAGATAAGGAACATCGATTTTCAAAAATGATTGATTTTGATAGTGTAAGAGCCCCGTTTACATTGCAACGTGCTCAAAAAAGTATTGGTACACTTGGCGGGGGCAATCATTTTTTCGAACTGAATGAGGATGATAAAGGAAATGTATACATTGTCATTCATAGTGGTTCGCGTAATTTAGGGAAACAAGTAGCAGAGTATTATCAAAACTTTGCTTACGAGCAACTTATAAACGTTAAATCTATTAAAGAAGAACTGATTGAGCGTTTAACGAAAGAAGGTAGACAACAAGAAATACATGAAGCTTTACGTGAAATTAAGAAACCGGTGATTCGCAAAGAATTAGCTTATTTAGAAGGACAAGGATTTAAAGATTACATGAATGATATGAAAATTGCACAAAAATATGCGGAGTTAAATCGTAAGGCAATGATTGATGAAATCGTCACTAAAATGGATTGGAAAGTAACAGATCAATTCACTACAATTCATAACTACATCGATATGGAAAATATGATTCTACGAAAAGGTGCTATTTCAGCTCAGAAAAATGAACGAGTAATCATTCCAATCAATATGAGAGATGGTTCAATCATTGCATTTGGTAAAGGAAATCCAGATTGGAACTTTTCTGGCCCTCATGGAGCAGGGCGTATTATGAGTCGCAAGAAGGCGAAAGAAGTACTTAACTTAGAGGATTTTCAAAATACAATGACAGAGGTTTGGACTACATCTGTTGCAGAAAGTACTTTAGATGAAGCACCAATGGTATATAAGCCAATGGATGAAATTATTGAGAATACAAAAGAAACAATTGATATTAAACATATTATTAAGCCACTTTACAATTTTAAGGCTAATTAAAAGAGGAGTAACGTTTATTAAAGAAAGAGAACTTGAAAAGATAGCATATTTTGTGGCGGTTATATAACAGAGATTAAAAAGACAACATATTAAACTAAGAGATTCATCATATTCATTTACATTTATGTAATGTTAAAGACTAGAAAGCTATATTGGCGCGAATTGCTAATTGTGGGGTGTGAAAAAAGACAAAATCTCTTAAAAAACACTTAATTTTTTACTCCATCTATCTTTACAATCCCTCTTTATAATGTGAATTGGACAAGCACCTAAGAGAAAGCAGAACATGTCAGTTTGTACATTCTATTATTAGGGGGAGAATTTGTATGAAAAAGACAGTTGCTTCGTTAGCAGTTATGGCGGCATTATTACCGACGTTTTCAGTGCATGCGGAAGGGAAAGAGCAAGCCCGAAAATCAGCTACAACTTTTAATGTTATTAGTGATATTCAAGGGGATTTAGGGGATTTTGATCATGTGCTAAAAGATATGAACAAAGTGACGCCACTTTCTAGAGCGCTTATTATGAATGGGGATATAACGCCGACTGGACAACAGTCACAATATGATGATGTAAAGCGTGTGTTAAATAAAAATAAGCATCCAGAAAATGTATGGTCTACTGTTGGGAATCATGAGTTTTATGCTGGTAAATGGACAGCGGATGGGAAACTCTCTCAAAGTACATGGCCAAATGGTGTAACTGAGGAAACTTTATTTAACCGCTATCTGAAATTTAGTGGACAAGAAAAGGTATATCATAAAAAAGAATTAGATGGTTATCCGCTTCTATTTTTAGGGACGGAAAAATATATGAAATACCATGATTCAAAAATGTGGGATGAAGTATATATGAGTGATGAGCAACTAGGTTGGTTAAAACAAAATTTAGAAGAGTACAGCCAAAAAGATAAAAATAAACCAGTTTTCATTTTCTCTCATCACGTTTTACCCGATACTGTGTCTGGATCAAGACAATCACCATATTTACAAGACTATTTAAACGTTGATAAATTGTACGATATATTAAAAGACTATCCGCAGGTCGTTTTCTTTACGAGTCATACGCATTGGGATTTAAACTTACCGGACTGGGCTGGTAAAAAGAAAATTGCAGGCGGAGATAAAAAAGGATTTACTGTTGTAAATACGGGCGGGATTGAAACGGGCTGGATGTCGGCTGGACCAAATGGAGGAGAGAAGACTGCTCCTGATGGCTATTCATTTAAACAAGGGTTGCAAGTGAAAGCATATGGTAACGATGTAATTGTGACAGCTTACGATTACAAACGTGATAAGGATATAAAGAAGTTATTAATTAGTGATTCAAAAATTGCGCAGATGGCACCAAATGTAACGGCAGATGATAGTAAAAATATAATTGTCGGTGCAACTGAATATATGGAGTACACTATAGAAGGAACGAATGAGTGGCATACGTATAGTAAAGCAAATCCTCCGGAATTTGATGGAGATAAAGTCGTATACGTACGTCATAAAGGTGAAATGAATTTAGAGCCGGGATTAACGCAGTTACTTCGTTTTTCGGTAAATAAGTGATTGGAGGGAGTCTGCATTTGAATGTGTGGGCTCTTTTTTTGTTGATGAGAAAGGGGTTGCCTGTCTGTCGTTTTTTGTCGATAGATCGATATATTAAGAAAATCGTTGATATACTGCAAGTTACGATCGATATATTTAAAAAATCGTTGATATATTGTAAGTAATGAACGATATATTTAAAAAATCGTTGATATAAATTTCATGTACCATAATTAAGTTAAAAGCATTAATACGGTTTTACTTATCAAAATGAAATTCTAATACATTTTTAACCGAGAAAGATGACTTCACCATTTTTACGTGTAATAATAGTAACGTTACATATATTGTGAAAGAAGTACAAAAGGAGCGTTACAATGAATTTAGCTAAATTCCCGAGAAAAAAATATACAGAATCATATACACCAATTGAAAAGTTAAACAATTTTTCTGAAGCACTTGGTGGTCCGACTATTTATTTTAAACGAGATGATTTACTTGGTTTAACAGCCGGTGGCAATAAGACGAGAAAATTAGAATTTTTAGTTGCAGATGCACAGGAAAAGGGTGCAGATACGTTAATTACAGCTGGTGGTATTCAGTCAAATCATTGCCGCCTGACACTGGCAGCTGCGGTAAAAGAAAAAATGAAATGTATTCTTGTATTAGAGGAAGGGCTTGAGCCAGAAGAGAAGAGAGACTTTAACGGAAACTATTTCTTATATCACTTATTAGGTGCTGAGAATGTCATTGTTGTACCGAACGGAGCAGACCTGATGGAAGAAATGCATAAAGTAGCAAAAGAAGTAAGTGAAAAAGGTAGTACACCATATGTAATTCCAGTTGGTGGATCAAACCCTACGGGCGCAATGGGATACGTTGCTTGTGCCCAAGAAATTATGGCGCAATCATTTGAGCAAGGAATTGATTTCAGTTCAGTTGTTTGTGTAAGTGGTAGCGGCGGTATGCATGCTGGTTTAATTACTGGTTTTTCTGGAACGCAAAGTCATATTCCTGTAATTGGAATTAATGTAAGTAGAGGAAAAGCTGAGCAAGAAGAGAAAGTAGCAAAACTTGTAGATGAAACTTCAGCACACGTTGGTATTCCAAACTTTATCCCGCGCGACGCTGTTACGTGCTTTGATGAATATGTAGGGCCAGGCTATGCGTTACCAACGCCAGAAATGGTAGAGGCAGTTCAGTTACTTGCGAAAACAGAAGGTATTTTACTTGATCCAGTGTATACAGGTAAGGCAGTAGCGGGATTAATCGACTTAATTAGAAAAGGTAATTTTAATAAGGAAGACAATATTTTATTCGTACATTCAGGTGGTTCACCAGCTTTATATGCGAATACGTCTCTATTTGCGTAAGTGTAAAAAGCATTGGGTATCCAATGCTTTTTGTTATATACTGGACTATTTGAGCTGCGGACCAATTCTATCACTTTAATTAACTAAAAGAAGAACTTCCCCATCCCGATTAGACTACTAATCATTCCTATTCCACCCATTGTGCCTTTTCCTGCTGTAAGTAAGTTTCCAAGCATTCCTAGCTGACCGTTACCTCCGTTATTTCCCCATCCCATTGGGGCCCACGGACTACCCCATCCTGGAGGGTTTCCAAAAACACCCGAGTTATTGGTATTGAAATGAAAAGACTTGGCTGGCGGCGATAGTAAAGCGGCAAGATGCCCTTGTGCGAACATCCCTGTATGATTGAATGGTTGGGCCCAGGGGAAGGAAGGTTTTTGAAAATTAAAACCTGCATGACCTGGTAGTGGAGTCCAATTAGTAGGGTGACCTTGTGGCATTATCCCTGCATAATTGATTGGCTGCTGCCCCCAAGAGAAGGGAGGAGGTTGGGGATTGAATCCCGTATAATTGGCTGATGAATCCCAACTAACTGGATAGACTCGATAACTCCAATTCTCAGGAATCTTCAAATCATTCATTACCTTAGATTTAGTTATTTCGGGCTGTGAATATAATGAAATTTGGTTAGTATATTGTTCCCCGTTTCCCTTTGAATTCAAATACCAATATTGGTCCATACGCTTATTCTCCTCACTTTAAAAATGTAATGTTAGACTTAGCCTATGTAATATTCCTTTTTATGGATGGTTACATAACTAGATCTACAAGCCTGTATTTAAAGGAATGGGTGCGTGGTCTTGTTGATTTTTCTCACTGCCTGTAAAATTCCCATTGATTTAAAGTTTCAATTTATTTTAGAAGGGTATTTTCAGTTGCTTCTTTTTGTATTTCAGCCTAATTTAAATTCCGTTAACAAACGTTTTTATAAAGGTTTCATCAACAAAAAGATTTTAAAATGGTATGTTGAGCAAGTGGAATTGCTAAAAAGAGAATATCCATTCGAAGAGTTTGGCAAAATACTGCAAGGGTAATGTTTTCTTGTGCAAATATGTAAACGATTTAAACGAATCAATGAAATTTATAATGAAGGGGCAATTAAATATATGAGTGAAACATTACATAAAAGAAAACCACCATATGTAATGCTTGTAATCCTTTTTATTGGGGCATTTGTTTCATTTCTAAATAACTCCCTTTTAAATGTAGCCTTGCCATCAATAATGAAAGATTTAAACATTCAAGATTATTCAACGATCCAGTGGCTTTCTACAGGGTATATGCTTGTAAGTGGTATATTAATTCCGGCCTCAGCATTTTTAATAACGCGTTTTTCAAATAGGAGCCTATTTATTACATCTATGGTGATTTTTATTCTTGGTACTGCCTTAGCGGCTGTAGCACCGAATTTTGGTTTATTACTTACTGGTCGGATGGTTCAAGCGGCAGGCTCTTCAGTTATGGGACCTTTGTTAATGAATATTATGCTAGTAAGCTTTCCGAGAGAAAAAAGGGGAACAGCAATGGGGATTTTTGGACTAGTTATGATTACAGCTCCAGCAATTGGGCCGACACTATCAGGTTATATTGTAGAGTATTATGACTGGCGTTTGCTTTTTGAAATGATTTTACCGTTAGCAATCATTAGCTTACTGTTAGGGATTTGGAAATCTGAGAATGTCATGAAACAAAACAAAAATGCAAAACTTGATTATCTTTCATTACTATTATCTTCTGTCGGTTTTGGCGGTCTGTTATATGGATTCAGTTCTGCAAGCTCCGATGGCTGGACGAATAAAGTTGTCTTAACAGCCTTAATCATAGGCGCTATTGCCTTAATTGCTTTCATTATCCGTCAATTAAAAATGGATGAGCCGTTATTGGATTTACGTGTTTACAAGTACCCAATGTTTGCACTTGCGTCTGTAATTGCAATTGTCAACGCGGTGGCCATGTTTTCGGGTATGATTTTAACACCAGCTTATGTACAAAACGTCCGTGGTATTTCGCCGCTGAGCTCTGGGCTGATGATGCTTCCAGGTGCGGTAATAATGGGGATTATGTCACCAATTACAGGTAAACTATTTGATAAATATGGTCCTCGGATTCTTGGCATAGTAGGGCTTTCCATTACAGCTGTTTCAACTTATATGTTGGCAAGTCTGCAAATTGACTCTAGTCATACACATATTATTCTTATTTATACACTGCGGATGTTTGGGATGGCGATGGTGATGATGCCACTTATGACAAATGGTCTTAATCAATTGCCAACTCGCTTAAATCCGCACGGTACAGCTGTTAATAATACAGCTCAACAAGTGTCCGGTTCCATTGGTACTGCTATTCTTGTTACGATTATGAATTCTGTAACAAAAACAAAAGCTGAAAGTTTAATGTCTCATATAGATCCAACAACCTTCACAGAAACTACGAAGGCAATAGTAACTCAGAAGGCTTTATTATCCGGAATTCAGTATTCATTCTATGTAGCGCTTGGCATGAATGTTGTTGCACTACTATTAGTTTTTTTCGTTAAACGTGTAGATACAAGTGCGGAAGCCGTCGAGAAGTTAAATCGGTAGAGAAGAATAAAACGTTAGATAATGATTCCTACAAGTTGTTTGCTGATTAGATAAACTATAAAGAAATACAAATTTTTGCTACTAAGGCGCCGGTATTTAAAATGGGAAAAGAACTGAAAGAAGCAGTGACATAATTATGTAGTGAAAGAGGACCTGATGTTCATATCAGGTCCTCTTTCATTAGTAACACGGTATATTGCTTATTGTATTGGTTTAACTAAACCACTGATTTTTCAAATACTACAATCTTAAGCTCGTCAACTTCTCTATTTTGGGGTGTTTTAGAAGAAAATGAATCAAAATAATCATTTTTATGAACAAATACAAGAGATGAGATCCGTTTGCAATTTCTCATAAACATTACAAGTTTAGATTATCTTTTAATACCAACATTAAAAGGCTCCAACTATATTTATTCGCTTCATTTTAATTTAGTATTTTTCTACAAGTTATAAATCTAATTGCCAAGCTTATACGCAATATCATAATCATGAATAGTTAGGGAAAAGATAAAATAAGGTAATCAATTACATATCTTTATTTCATGCTTTTTTGAAAGGGTGTTTTTAATGGAAAAAAAAGTATCTGCCATTCCTCAGCCGAAAACATATGGACCGCTGGGTAATCTCCCATTAATCGATAAAGATAAACCGACCCTATCCTTTATCAAGATAGCGGAAGAGTATGGTCCCATTTTTCAAATTCAAACTTTAAGTGATACCATCATTGTCGTTTCTGGACATGAATTGGTAGCAGAAGTTTGTGACGAAACACGGTTCGATAAAAGTATAGAGGGTGCTTTAGCAAAAGTTCGTGCCTTTGCTGGAGACGGATTATTTACAAGCGAGACTCACGAACCGAACTGGAAAAAAGCTCATAATATTTTGATGCCTACATTCAGTCAACGGGCAATGAAAGATTACCATGCCATGATGGTCGATATTGCTGTACAACTCGTTCAAAAATGGGCACGACTTAATCCGAATGAAAACGTAGATGTTCCGGAGGATATGACTCGCCTTACGTTAGATACAATTGGTCTATGTGGTTTTAATTACCGCTTCAATAGCTTTTATCGTGAGACACCTCATCCTTTTATTACTAGCATGACCCGTGCTCTAGATGAGGCGATGCACCAATTACAGAGGCTGGATATAGAAGACAAACTCATGTGGAGAACGAAACGTCAATTTCAGCATGATATCCAATCTATGTTTTCTTTAGTAGATAATATTATTGCTGAACGTAAAAGTAGTGGAGATCAGAAAGAAAATGATTTACTTTCCCGTATGTTAAATGTGAAGGATCCGGAAACTGGTGAAAAATTAGATGATGAAAATATTCGTTTTCAAATTATCACTTTTTTAATAGCTGGGCATGAGACAACAAGTGGATTGTTATCTTTTGCAATTTACTTTTTATTAAAGAATCCGGATAAATTGAAAAAAGCCTATGAAGAAGTAGACCGTGTTTTGACAGATCCTACTCCAACATACGAACAAGTTATGAAACTGAAGTATATACGGATGATTTTAAATGAATCGCTACGTCTATGGCCTACCGCTCCAGCATTCAGTCTCTATGCAAAAGAAGATACAGTGATTGGCGGGAAATACCCAATTAAGAAAGGAGAAGATCGTATTTCTGTTCTTATTCCACAGCTACATAGGGATAAAGATGCATGGGGAGACAATGTGGAAGAATTCCAACCTGAACGATTTGAAGAGCTGGATAAGGTTCCTCATCATGCTTATAAGCCATTTGGAAATGGCCAGAGAGCATGTATCGGTATGCAATTTGCACTTCATGAAGCCACTCTTGTAATGGGAATGCTTCTTCAACATTTTGAATTAATCGATTATCAAAACTATCAGCTGGACGTAAAACAAACATTAACGCTAAAGCCTGGTGATTTTAAGATTAGGATTCTACCTCGAAAACAAACTATTAGTCATCCTACTGTTCTTGCACCTACAGAGGACAAGCTGAAAAACGATGAAATTAAGCAGCACGTTCAGAAGACACCTTCTATTATTGGGGCCGATAATCTTTCACTTCTTGTTCTGTATGGCTCGGATACAGGTGTAGCAGAAGGTATTGCAAGAGAATTAGCAGATACAGCTAGTTTAGAAGGAGTTCAAACGGAAGTGGTAGCTCTTAACGATCGAATTGGAAGTTTGCCAAAAGAAGGAGCGGTACTTATTGTGACTTCTTCTTATAATGGAAAACCGCCAAGTAATGCAGGGCAGTTTGTGCAATGGTTGGAGGAACTAAAACCAGATGAGCTAAAAGGGGTTCAATACGCAGTTTTTGGTTGTGGAGATCATAATTGGGCTAGTACCTACCAACGGATTCCAAGATACATTGATGAGCAGATGGCTCAAAAAGGAGCAACAAGATTTTCTAAACGCGGAGAAGCAGATGCAAGTGGTGATTTCGAGGAACAGCTCGAGCAATGGAAACAAAGCATGTGGTCTGATGCGATGAAGGCATTTGGATTGGAACTAAACAAAAATATGGAAAAAGAGCGCAGTACTTTGAGTCTGCAATTTGTTAGTCGTCTTGGAGGATCTCCTCTTGCACGAACATATGAAGCAGTGTATGCATCTATACTAGAAAATCGTGAACTCCAATCATCCAGCAGTGATAGAAGTACACGACATATCGAGGTATCCTTGCCAGAAGGTGCTACATATAAAGAAGGAGACCACCTTGGAGTGTTGCCAGTTAATAGTGAGAAAAATATCAACCGAATTTTAAAACGTTTTGGATTAAATGGGAAGGATCAAGTTATACTGAGTGCAAGTGGACGAAGTATAAATCACATACCTTTAGACAGTCCTGTTAGTTTATTGGACCTCCTTAGTTATAGTGTTGAAGTTCAAGAAGCAGCCACTCGAGCACAAATACGAGAAATGGTAACATTCACAGCATGTCCTCTTCATAAAAAAGAATTGGAAGCATTATTAGAAGAAGGAGTTTACCATGAACAAATACTAAAGAAACGGATTTCAATGTTGGACCTTCTTGAAAAGTATGAGGCTTGTGAAATCCGATTTGAACGCTTTTTAGAACTTCTTCCTGCGCTCAAACCGCGTTACTATTCTATTTCAAGCTCTCCACTCGTTGCACACAATCGTCTGAGCATTACGGTCGGTGTTGTTAATGCGCCTGCATGGAGTGGGGAAGGGACATATGAAGGAGTCGCTTCTAATTACTTAGCTCAGCGTCATAATAAAGATGAGATTATCTGTTTCATTCGAACGCCGCAATCAAACTTTGAATTACCTAAAGATCCAGAAACACCAATTATTATGGTGGGGCCAGGTACTGGAATTGCACCATTCCGTGGATTCTTGCAAGCGCGTCGTGTTCAAAAGCAAAAAGGTATGAACTTAGGACAAGCGCATCTATATTTTGGTTGTCGTCATCCTGAAAAAGATTATCTTTATCGTACAGAACTAGAAAATGATGAAAGAGATGGATTAATCTCTTTACACACAGCTTTTTCTCGTCTAGAGGGACATCCAAAAACATATGTACAGCATTTAATAAAACAAGATAGAAGCAATTTAATTTCGTTATTAGATAATGGAGCTCATCTTTATATATGTGGTGATGGAAGTAAAATGGCTCCGGATGTAGAAGATACCCTTTGTCAAGCATATCAAGAAATTCATGAAGTCAGTGAACAAGAAGCAAGAAATTGGTTGGATCGTGTGCAAGATGAAGGGCGATATGGAAAAGATGTTTGGGCTGGTATATGAATGTTTCTTAATTAGATACATATTAACTAATGAACTTCTTTCGAATAAATTTCACTTTATTAGTATAGTGTATTTAGATGAATAGTGATTAACCAGACTATTTAGTATCTACTAAATAAAAAACAGGACCTGATATGCATCTATCAGGTCCTGTTTCACATAGACATTATACATCGATATTTTCCACACATTATCAATGTTTGTAATGTAGTTAGCCTTTTGGGTCAGCGATAAAATCAGATATTATTTTTTCGATATCGAAAGGAGTAATCCCTTTATTCAAAGAGAAAATAGTTTCTGCTTCTTCGATGTCTTGAACGAGTTCACCTCTAGCTTCAATATGTAATCGGAACAAGTCATATAAATTCGGTTTAACTAAATTAGTTAAAGACTTCCCAACTAGTATCATACCTTTTTGATTAGCCTCGATGGTATTATCATAAGTTAGATCTCTTGTAAGAGATAAATCTGTCCAAATCAATTTTCGTTCCTTTAAGTCTAAAATAACTGGAATAGAGATTTGGGTGTCGGCAGTAATATCCACTTTATCTTGAACAGTAGAAGGTTCAAATATTTCACCTGAACCAGGATATTGACGAACCATCCAACCAGTAAAGCATTCTGGTAAATCTTTATATGGTTGGTCTGTGTAAGAAAGCAAAGTCATGACTACATAGCGTCCACCATATTTCAGCACAGACGGAATATCGAAATCAATGAATTCAGATGCCCCCTTTGGTGCAGAAGTAATATCTCCGCTATGGTAGGCTTTGAAATTTTTTGAACGTAAGTTCGTGAAGGAGACATGTTCTTTGTATTGCCAATCTTCGTCGTACATTGCAGCAGACAAATCAATGTCAACGCGTCCTGTATGTTGTCCATTCACATAGCCTTCTTTCCACCATAGGAAAAAACGAATCGTATCTCCTTCTGGCAAATCTACTTTACTCCCTCGAGATAATGTGCGAAGCGATTTGCTGGCTGAACGTTGAGAGAAGGGAACTAAGTGATTTTTTAACTGTTCATCCAAAAATACTTTTCCGAGACTTGGAAGTTCTGCGAAGCGATTTTTTAAAGTATCTTCACACATTTTTACAATCATTAAACAAATATCCTCTGAGATAAATGGAAGTGTATTTTCAATACCTATAGCTTTTGCTACATTTCCCTTTGGAAAAAATGTACGAAATTCATTTTTATCATTTCGATGCTTAAAATGAGCCGTGAGTTGAAGTAATACAGGAGTAGAAACGTTTCCTATTATACTTAGAAAATCTTCGAGAATATTGAAAACATCTGTTGACTTATTACTACATAAACGGATTAAATGATCCAAACGTCTGGCAAATTCCCCCGGGCGAGTTTTTAAAAGATTTTTTGCTGTCATGATATCACGATTCAACAAAGCTGCTTCTATTTTTCCATTAAATGTTTCAACTTTAATGTTGTTGCGAAGCATCTCAAATGCTCGGTTGGTTTTTGGGAAACGAGTATGATATTCTGCTGGATGAAGAATTTCACCTAAACGAATCCAACGTTTTTTGTATCGAATCATATCTTCGGTAATGTTTCCGCATTGCTCTAACAATCCTAAAAGGAAGCGTCTTTCGGCTCGGTTAAACTTCTTGAATCGAACGGAGGATGCTAAACTCACATCACCTTCAGATAAAGCAACTGCAAGGCGAAGAACATCAGTTGCCGTTTTAAAATACTTTGCAGCAGCATCGGCTGATATTTTTCTGTTTATTAATAAAACCCCAATTATAAAAGACATATTTTCCTTATGAGGAATTACATTAGGTAGAAAACAGGAAACATCTTCAGTGTGTGTAATAGCCCATTCTACATCTGTCTTATCAGTTGAGGAAATAGAGCTGTTTGCACGAATCAATTGAGAAATCATTTGATTGAAATCTTCTTCACTTCCTAAGTCAATAACTTTCAAATCAACGCTATCTAAAAGAGGAAGTCGTTCTTCAACTTTTGATATAGGCAGGCGCAACGTCACATAATGAATAACGGCATTGATGTATAAATCAGCGTCACTTAAATCCATCATTTGTTGCGGAAAGTTTGGATACATAGGAGTAAACTGAATATGTGCACCAACCATTTCTTTTAAATGTTTTACCAACTCTTTGTAAAACGATGTGAATGCATCAACCGAAAGTGTTTGCAACTCTTCTATTAAAGGCTCAGAAAAAGTAAATCCTAAACTTTCCAAGTTTTTTAAAACAGTGGCTAAATACATGTTCGGTAGTTTATTTTCTTCTCTTTTTATAATTACTTTCAAACTTCTTCTTATATAAATAGAATTTTTCATGAGAACGCCGATTATTCACTCCTTATAAAAGAGGGGAATAGTCCGACTGTCCTCCTTTCAGTGGTAGATTTTTATTTTTATATGTATAAACACACTAATTGTAGAAAAATGCACAGAGGGTATAAAGCTATTTTTTAGTGAAAAATTAGGGGTATAACATTTAGTTGTTAAGTGGTAATTTGTTAATTAAGAAAAGAAAACCTCTACATCAATGGTTGATAAACTAAAGTTTATTCAATCCCAAAGAAGAAAGAGGTTTTATAGTTTAATTATTTTCATAGGAAATTGACAACTCTAAAACAATTTGAAATTTCTACAAAGAAGGAAGAATTGTCATAGCCTATGTGTTTAGCAGGAAAGTAACATCCCTATTTCGCCAAAGAAGTTAGAAGGAAGGAACGTCATAGCCTGCTTTATTAGTATATTCTCTTGCGAAGAGCAATTCAAGTATACTGTCTGATTTTTTATATTTTTCTTAAAGGGGAATTGTCATGTTTATCAATTAAATATGTTGAAGTATCCAAATATGAATACAAGCTGTTATTCATGAGAATTTAGTTCGTTTGTAGCGTTTTGGGAGCAACTTATTCTGTTAGATTAATAGATATAAGGAAGCAACACTTTTGAATGATTTATTACTTGTAAGTGACTGTTCAATGCATCGTACTATTAAAAAATCTAAATTTAATCATTAAATTGCGATAAAATGTGGTCGGAAATAATGAAATTTTAGGAAAAATAAGGTACACTAGTTTATGATTTTAGTTGAAAATCGTTTGACGTTAATGCATACGGGGGAAAGATTGATGAACAACAATACAACAAATGAATCAGTTGAAGAAATTGATCAAAAACGAGTAAGATCAAAAAAACGTTATACAAATTGGAAGTTTATCGCAGTGGGTATTGGTGTAATTGCACTTCTTATTGGGGGAATGAGTTATTATCAGGCAACTCACTTCAATTCGAATGTTACAATTAATGACACAAAAGTTGGTGGTCTGAGCGCTGATCAGGCAATACAGAAATTAAAGGCATCTGGACTAGCAAACAAAGTCTATGTTGATCAACAACAAATTTTAGATGAAAAAGATACAAAAACGGAACTTACGGAAAAAGATTTGCCTCAAGTTAAGAAACTATTAAAAAGTCAGTGGACATTTTTCCCTTCCTCAAAGGGAGAAAATTATTCATTGCTACCAGAGAAGGCAGATCAGTATCGTAGTGAAACGATGAAAAAACTTGTAGAAGAAACGCTCATCTCTATGAATGAAAAATTAAAAGCGCCTCAAGATGCTATGGCGAAGCTAGAACAAGGGAAAATTGTTATTTCAAAAAGTGTGGAAGGGAAACAGTATGATGTTACTAGTCTACTGAAAGATTATGATAAGCAAAAATATAAAAGCGAAATTCATCTGAAGTCTGCATACATAAAACCTATTAAAGAAGACGATCCGATTGTCAAAAAAGAGGAGAAAGCACTACAGAATCTTCTTGGGCAGTCTGTTGAGTATAAAGTGCAGGATGAAGTTTATCCTTTAAAAGCGAAAGATTTAATTCAAAATGCCTCTATGTCAAAGGATATGAAAGTTACAATTGATGCGAGTGATATTAAGAAGAAAATTACTGAAATTAATAATGCCAAATCAACATTAAATAAAGATTTCTCATTTAAAACGCATTCCGGTTCAGTCATATCAGTAAAAGGACAAGGATACGGCTGGGCACTAGATGTTGAAAAAGAAACTAAACAAGTTCAACAAGCCTTTGAGAAAGGCGAAAAGTCGCTTTCTGCTTCTAATATTCACGGAAATGGTTGGGAGAAGGAAGGTATCGGTTATAAAACAACATCGAATAATGGCATCGGAGACACTTATGCAGAAGTTTCAATTGCAGAGCAACAAATTTGGATTTACAAAGATGGAAAATTAGTTGTTACAACAAATGTAGTAACTGGTAAACATAGTACTGGTGAAGATACATCACCAGGTGTGTGGTACGTCCTCTATAAACGAACACCATATACGCTAAGAGGTAACGCAGTAGGAAAAGCTGATTATGCGGTTAAAGTAGATTACTGGGTTCCATTCACAAATAGTGGTCAAGGATTCCACGATGCCGGCTGGCGAAAAGACTGGGGAAATAATGCTTATTTAACAGGAGGATCAGGTGGATGTGTGAACCTTCTTCCTAATGTTGCAAAAACTGTATATGATAGTTTGAACACGTATGATCCAGTTATCGTGTATTAAAAAATAGCTACGTATCAAGAAATAAACAAAACAGGAAATCTTACCTGATGGTATATGAAAAAACACCTCTTGCATTCGCATACTAAGTGTGCAAATGTAATGGAGGTGTTTTTGTTTGAATACAAAAGTGTATTGTTAATAAGAAACAAAGTAGGAAGAGATTAAGAATAAGTATTCAAATAGTCAATAAAATTGACAATGAATATCATTTTCACTTAATATAGAATCGTTGCATTTAATTAGACATGAATTTTTTGTTAATATAATAGAGTTCTATTAAGTTGTCACATTTAAGAACTATAATTAAATCTTTTAAGAATTTAAACGTAGGAAAGGGTAATATAAAATGAACTGGAAAAAAGGCGGATTATGGGTTATTATTTTTTTCGTTGTAAAAGGCACGATTTCTACACTTTTAATCGTTACAGGTGCTAAATATTTTGATTTATCATTTATGCAACTTATCTTATTAATTCTGACCTTATTAGTGATTTCTCTAATAAGCCGAAAATTGCTGTATAGACATAAACAAAACAAAAAGCAAAAAGAGCTAAATATATAGTGGAGCCCCAGAGACCGTTGGATTTCTGGGGTTTTATTTCGATAGTTTTTTCATGTTTATACGTTACTATTTTGAAATGTGGAAAATCTTTATACTTCTACAATCTATATAAATGGCTTAAACTTCACATCTTATGAATTCCTTGAAGCGCTAAACCTAAGCAAAATAATGAACTATCCTATAGAAGAAAGTTGAGGGAGCTAATCGCATATGTTTTATTGAAAGGATGTGATTGAATTATGGAACGGCCGAATTGGGGAATTGGAGGATTAGTATTCGTTGGCTGTATGTTTCTTGGTGGAGGAGTGGGATCTATGTTAGGTAATGCCCAAACTGGATGGCTAATAGGAATGGGCATTGGATTTCTTGGGATGGCTTTAACGAGACTGTTCAGAAAATAATGTAACTGAGATTCTTCTTCTGGTAAATAAGGAAATATGTAAGTAATTCATGGCATAAGAGTTCTATAAATTATAGTTAGAATCTTCTCTTTTGTATCTGTCTTTTCTAAATTTCTCCATACATAGATACGATTCTCAAGTCGGAGGATAGCACCTTAGGGTGTCTTTTTTATGCTTTTTAAAAATGTCTTACCATATAATAGCTGAGTTTTGCTTTCAGTCTCCGATGCCCATTAAACATAAAATGAAAATTCCGCACCATTTAAACTCTGATAACAATTCATACGATCAAGAATAATTGAGTTAATAGCTTTCGGTAGATTGTCATCATTTTTTTATAATACATTAGATTCATTACCGTTTCAGACCTATGTATTCATTCATAACCTAACAGTAAAAGGGGGGATGATTAAAGGTATGGCAGTTAATGAGGAATCAATTTGTCAACAGTTTGCAAGAATTATCGGTGGACAAGAAGGATTCGCCGGTGGGAAATGCGTGGCAACAATAAACAGGGATGAAATACGAGCAACAATCTTGGGAAAACGTTTTAGAGTAACCACTTCTTTTTCATTCGAATCACGAGACAATAAAACTGGACGGGCATTATGCCTAGGCCGAGTAGCACTCTTACAAAAAGAAGTCACTGAATTTGTGGCGACAATTATTAAACAAGGAATAATCGTTTCGTCTATACACAATGAGTGGTTATGTGATGATCCAAATTTGATTTACGTTAATATCGAAGACGTTGATGATCCACTAAATTTTGCAAGAAAAGTGAGAAGAGCATTGTGCAATTAACAATTTTTTTTAGTTAATTGATTGATTACGTTAAATAGAAGATTTCAGCGTGTTGAATGTTATAGTTGTAAAATAGATTTAAGTGGATGGGTTTATAAAATGAAAGAAGGCATTCCGTATTTGGAATGTCTTTTTTATGTTTTTGTTGCTTATGAGGGTGGTTAACTGATTATATGCTGTTTATCTTGCAATAGCAAGAACTGGACGAGGTATCTTTAAAGGTATTTGACTATTTGTAGATACCATATTTTATCAAATGTTATTAGCATATCATAAAACGACAGGGGAGAAATCGCCAGAGAAATACGTCAAATTAGTCATTCCTTCTATAATCTAAGGGGGCGATTTTGTTTTCGAAAAATAATAGGTAAATCATTTGACAATTAAAATAATCTACTTTATTATATGTGCCATAGCATATATATGATGAAACAAATACATTCATTGTGAATGATTGACTGGTATGCTATATCCTTTCATATCTTAATTTATAGAGGTGGTATATGAACTTACATGATTTAATAGGCTATCTTGTTCATCGTACTGATGTGAAAATGACCAATTATTTTACGAAGAAATTAAAGCCGTATGGAGTTACGCCAGAGCAGTGGGGGATTATTAGTGTTCTTTGTAGCCAAAGGAGCACTACTCAAAAAGAGTTGGCGGAAGCTATTGATAAAGATCAAACTACTGTTGTTAGAATGATACAGTCAATGGAGAGAAAAGGGATTGTAAAGAAGGCTTTGAATGACCAAGATAGGCGTTCACATAACCTTTTTTTAACTGAAAAAGGTGACGAGTTAAAGAAAACAATCTTGCCTGTAGTGAAAGACGCTCACCATTTCGTTACGAGTAATTTGAGCGAGGAAGAAATTAAAGTATTACAATCGTTATTAAACAAATTGTATGATACACACTATTAATATTTGTTCCTTATTGATGCTATGCTATTCATAAGGAACAAACTTTGTTTTAGGTATTATATATGCTACAGCATATAATTTCGTTTGGACGAATGGGAAGATAACTTTATTTTGTATCATATCTGATTCAGGTTCACTTTTTTGCCTAGTACCAGTCAAATTTCCGCATTATATATGCTATAGCATGTAATTTTCGGCCCTTTAATATGGAAAAGGGTAATGTAAATGGAAGCGACTTCCATACAGGTAATCTCAGGAAATAGGATAAAGGTAGTGACTATTATCTGAACAATACTGAGTTTTTATCAAATAATAAGAAAGGTGTGATTACTATTTTAATTTTCATCAATATTGTAAAAGTAGTGTTGTTTCTGTTCTTTTTAATGACAGGAACGAAAATTATATCCGGGAAAATGGCAGATGAGTTCAAACGATTTGGTTTACCTTCGTTTTTTAATTTCTTAACTGGAGCTTTTGAGATTGTAGGAGCGATTGGAATGTTGATAGGAATTTGGATTTCAACAGTAGCTTTATGGGCAGGATTGTTATTAGGCGGTACGATGCTTGCAGCTGCATTAACGCTAATTGTATTAGCGAGAGATCCCTTTAAGAAAGCGATACCTGCACTTGTTTTGTTTGTCCTTAGTTTAGGGATAAGTTTGTATCACATTTTTTAAAAATAACCGAAAACTATTAAATTTTCACTTTATGCGTTCAAGTTACTATCATTATGTGATTATTTTACAAATAGGGGGATTCTCAAATTAGTGCTTGAATAATAATAGCAATACGAATTTAGACATTACGATCATTCGGATCATAATCAGTAAAAGAATGGCAAGAATTTTATATTAAAAATAGGAGTGAGTGAAAATGGCATATTTATTACAAGTTGATTTTCCGTTTGAGGGTCCTTTTGGTGAAGAAATGGAAAAAGGATTTTGGGATTTAGCAAATAGTATTAACGAAGAAGAAGGATTCCACTGGAAAATATGGACTGAGAATAAAGAAACAAAAGAAGCTGGAGGCATTTATGTATTTGAAGAAAAACAAGATGCTGAAAAATACGCGGAAATGCACAAGAGCAGACTTGAAGCAGCTGGTGTAAAAGATATTAGAGTGAAAATTTTTAACATCAATGAAAAGTTAACTAAGTTGAATCGTGGGTATATTAAATAATTTCGAAAGTCGGAGCAAGCGTAAAAAGGAGGGGGATAATCCCCTTCTTTTTTTAATTCTTAAATTGATGGTGAGGGGACTCTTACAAAAAAATCTTTGCAAAATTTGTGAAAGAAAAAGAGAGATAAAGGTATTTTAACCTTATCTCTCTTTTTCTATATTCATTTATTTTCAGGTAAGGAGTTGATTAGTTATTACTATTTATAAGAACGTGAAGAAGTGTTGATGCCAGTTGGAACTGTTGTAAAGGTTGAGGGGGGCATCCAAGGAAATAGCAGAGATGTGTATGATGATTTGGCGCAGGGGTATGAATCCATCTTCTATGAAATTGTGGGATTATATAAGCATTTATTATCCTGGAGATTTTAAAATAAAATTTACCTAATTATAGAAGTGATTTGAACGTAAGGAAATTGTAAGAAATGCATAAGAAAAAAGAAATTTTTATTATGTAGGATACAAATATAGAGAAGCACAAAAGAGGGAGGATAAATAGGGTTTATTTATACGAAAACCAAACTAGTAACAAGCGCATTCTAAATAAAAAAATCATTTATGGTACTAACATACATGTGAAAAAGAGAGGTTTTACCGTTTATTACAACAGTAGGGATAAAGCCAGAATAGTAGTTTATGTGATGTTTGTAATTGAACAAATAAAAGATGAAATTAATCATTTATCTAAGGAGGCATTTTTTTATGGAAAATAAATTATCTGGGGTGTTAGCCGCTACTTTGGCCCTAACGATGAGCTTGCCAACAGGAGCGATAGCGTCTTCTAGCAGTAAGGCTCCGGTTGTATCTAGCCAAGAAGTTGCTAGTAAAGATTTGGAGAAGATTGCTGCAGAGAACGCTGAACTACTCACGAAGTCCTATGAGACGACTAGCGTGCAGTATGCGCTGATTGATAATGGTAAACTTATTTTGTCGGGGCAGACAGGCAAGAACGACATAGAAGGGAAAGAACCATTAACTAAAGATACTCTATACGGAATTGGTTCAACCAGTAAAGTATATACAGCAGCGGCTGTTATGAAACTAGTAGACGAAGGAAAAGTTGATTTGGATGCTCCTGTTACTGGCTATATTCCTGAGTTCAAAATGAAAGATAAACGATATAAACGCATTACACCGCGTATGCTGTTGAATCACTCCTCAGGTTTGCAAGGTTCGACGTTCAATAATGCATTTTTATTTAAAGATAATGATGCTTATGCCCATGATATCTTGTTGCAACAATTGTCCAACCAAAACTTGAAGGCAGACCCTGGCGCGTTTTCAGTATACTGTAATGACGGTTTTACGCTGGCTGAGATCTTGGTAGAAAGAGTCAGCGGTATGAGTTTTACTGAATTTCTACATCAAAAGTTTACAGAGCCATTAAAACTGAATCAAACGATAACATCGCAAGACAAATGGGAAGACGAAAAGCGGGCTGGACAGTATTCTCCGACATACCAGGGACAGCTTCCAAGTGAAATGGTAAATGTGATTGGTACGGGAGGAATCTCCTCTACTGCAGAAGATGTGGTGCGATTCTCACAAATATTTATGGGACAGGGAAAAGAAATTCTCTCTAATAAAGCAATCAAGGCGATGGAACAAGAAGAATATAAAAAAGGAATGTGGCCAGGAGATAGCGGAAATATGTTCAACTATGGTCTTGGCTGGGATAGTGTGAAACTATACCCATTCAGTGAATATGGGATAAAAGCGTTGACTAAGGGTGGGGATACGATGCTGCAACATGCTACATTGGTCGTGCTTCCAGAACAGAAGATGGCAGCAGCTGTATTGTCCTCCGGTGGGAGCAGCATGACAAATCAACTATTGGCAAATAAATTACTGCTAGCTAGGCTTAAAGAGAAAGGGGCAATTAAGGATATAAAACCAGATAAATCCTTCGGCAAGCCAGTCAAGGCTAAAGTGCCTCAAGATGTGGTAAAAAAAGCAGGATTGTATGGAAATATCCAAAGCCATTTCAAAATAGAGATTACGAAGAAGGGAGAACTGTTTTTACCAACTAAACCGGAAGAAAAATATGTATATACGGCGGATGGAAGCTTTATAAATGAAAAGGGTACTTCCAAGCTTAACTTCGTCACTGAGAAGAATGGAAAAGTTTATTTAAGAGAGAGCACATATGAATTATCACCGGGATTGGGGCAAAATGTGCTGACTCACTATTTAGCTCAGAAATTAGAAAACAATGTGTTACCGAAGAAAACAGCTGCTGCATGGGCGAAGCGCGAGGGCGGCAAGTTCTACCTTGTTAACGAAAAATTTAATTCTATAAATTATCTAGGACAACAAATACCTCTTAACACACAAATTACGATCAAGGATGGCTATTGGGACGGCAAAAAAATTACAGGTCCGAATACGGCGACGCATCAAATTCAGATTCCTGTGATGAATGGGAGGGATACGAAGGAAGCTCATTTCTATACAGAGAATGGTACTGAATATATGGAGATGGCCAGCTTTTTATACGTCAGTGAATCTAACGTAAAATCCCTTGATGCAGGTCAATTATCGAAAGTTACACTGCAAAAAAATGGGCATGCGAAATGGTTTACGATTCCGCAAGAGGTAGCAGGGAAAACGATGAATGTGGAGTTGCCATCAGGAAGTTCATTCGCGGTGTATGATGGGAATGGAGTATGCGTCAATTTTAGCGTTGTTAGTAATAATAACAAAGTGAAACTACCAGAGAACGGAACGGTTGTATTTGCTGGCGCACCGAACTCCGAATTTACAGTCGCATTGAACTAGCTACAACTCGGGATAGACTTCAATAAAACAGTGCGACATGGAAAAGATATTTTATTTGTATCTTAAGTATTACCTTAAATGATATTACACTTAAATTCTTAGCTTAATAGCAATGGGATAGCACCACATGTCTACTAACCTAAGAAAATAAATCAAACCCATGTCCATCAAGCTAGTAAAAATAAATACCCCAAAAATAGTAAAATTGACATTCTCAGAGTAAAAATGTAAAAAATTATTGTTTAGGGGCAGCGTAAAACATTAGTTTGATAGCGATATGGCGCTACTCATAAAAAAAAAGAAATAGGATAGAATATCCTATTTCTTTTTATTGATATAATAAAATGTAAAGAATAAATCCAAAGTAATGATAATAATTAGAAGTAAAAAGTGTATAAGTGCATCAGTTTTTCCGTTTAGTAAAGACTTTACAAAGAAATCCCATTCTGTTTCATGGGGAGGTTCTATCCAATTTCGCTGCAGACCTAACACCATTCCATTTATGAAATAGAAAATGCTTAATAGAATCCTTCCAACAAATAAGGCAGCTGTTTTTATATTCCAATCCTTTATCTTGATTACATAAAGGATTGGGAATAGTATCAGTATCCAAAAAACAATAATAAAGACTGTATTTCCCATTCTCTCCTCCTAACAAAATGATTGTGTTTTTAATCTTGGTAAATTCTTAGGTTGGAGGTATGTTTCATTGTTACTGGTTAAAAACAAGAGCCAGAATTCCGGCTCCTTTTCTATCCCGCAAAATAAAGTTTCACTTTATCTCTCCGTTTCAAAAAACTCAATCCACTCCCCATCAAGGCCAGCGAAGAATATGTAACGTGTTCCATCTGGTAATGTTTCGATTTCTTCTCCTAGTAAGAAGGTTACTGCGTGTTTCTTTAGTCTTTCGATTTCATCCTCTAATGAATCTACCTTAAAGCAAATGTGATGTACTTTTCCCTCTGCCGGAAGAGAAGAGTTATAACCTTCAATGAGTTCGAGTATCGTTTCCTTCGATTCTTCCACACCTAAAAAAGCGAGTTTTAAGTCTGGATTCGGGTGCCCCATACGTTTAAGGAGCTGTAAGCCGACTACTTCTTCATAAAATGAGATAGATGCTTCTAAGTTTGCAACCATAAGTCCTACGTGTTCAATTCTTCTAACTGGCATGTAGATTCCTTCTTTCTGAAAATTATATACAATATATTATTGAAAATTAAGAAAATAAGCAAGATAAAAACCTTACAAATTTTAGCGTGTTGTATGGTATAGTGAGAAAGTATGTTTGGGGAGAAGGAAGGAGATTATACGATGAATACAACTACTCAAACTCCTTCATTATCAGAAACGATGAAAGAGTGGCATTATGCATTAGCATATGAAATTAAACATTGGAAAACGATAGGTGGTAGTAAAATTTCTATCATGAACGGTCGTTTTTTATATACAGATTATGAGAATACAGTGTATGTATTTCAGCTTATTTCGGAAGTAAGCTTACCTGAAGGTTCACCAATTCGAATTGAGTTCGATGGTGAGGAAGCGACAGGAGAAGTATTATCTGTACATGGATTAGAAATAGAACTGAAATTAAATGATTATATACAAGGTGAAATAAGAGAAGCGGTTTTATACAGTGAACCGTGGCAACTTTTAGAGCAACTGCAAGAGCGATTGAAAGAAGCACGTAAAGATAAGCTGAAACGTAATCGTATAAAGCGTCTTGTTGATGGGACGAGCAGTCCGAAACATATTGAGAAGATGAAAAATCCAAAAAATGAACTGGCATATCGCGCGTTTTATAATCCGACAACGTACGTATGGGGACCGCCGGGAACAGGGAAGTCTTACAATTTATCACGTATTATTTCGGCCCATTATCAAAAAGGAAAATCGGTACTTGTGTTGGCTCATAGTAATGCGGCAGTAGACGTATTAATGAGTGAAGTAACGAAGCAAATTGAGAAGAAAAAGAAATGGACGCCTGGTGAAATTGTTCGTTACGGTTATAGTCAACATGAACATATACGAAATCATGAAACGTTACTTGCGTCGAAGTTAGTTGAAACGACGAACGGATCTTGGGGTGAGGAAAGACTCTATTTAGAAGAGACACGCCAAGAGCTTCGTGAAAAAATCTTATCGTATAAAGCAACATCTGCTGATAAGAAGCGTATACAAGAGATTGAAAGTGATCTTCGAAAGCAAAAGGCTAAAATTAAAGAAGTAGAAAAAGAATATATTGAAAATGCGAAAGTAATCGGAGCAACTTTATCGAAATGTGCCATTGATTCACTTATTTATGAGCGTACATTTGATTTAGTTGTTGTAGATGAAGTAAGTATGGCATATGTTCCGCAAATTGCATTAGCTGCTTCACTTGGAAAACGTATCGTCGTTTGCGGTGACTTTTTACAGTTACCTCCAATTGCGATGGCAAATCATGAACTTGTTCGCAAATGGCTTGGGGAAGATATGTTTTACCATGCTGGGATTGTTGAGTCTGTTAATAAATCAGAAGCACACCCAAACCTATTTATGTTGCAGGAACAAAGACGTATGCATGCGGATATATCGAAGTTTACGAATTCGTTTATTTATAAAAATAGAGTATACGATCATCCGTCTGTTTCAGAGCGTAAAGAACTTGCACAGTTACAGCCGTTCGCAAATGAGGCGAGCGTTTTATTTGATACGAGCCAAATGGGAGCTTTTTCGTTAAAAGATGCTGCTTCTGGTTCACGTTTTAACATTATGTCTGGTTTAGTAGCAATGCAAATGATGTTAATCGGATTGTTAGATGGTGTGCAATCAATTGGTATTGTGACACCTTACAGGGCGCAGTCACGCTTTTTATCAACGTGTATGAGAGAAATGTTGCAGAGAACGAAATATCAAAACATACCAGTTTTAGCGGCGACAGTTCATAAGTTCCAAGGTTCTGAAAGAGATATGATGATTTTTGATACGGTTGACAGTTATCCGCAAGAACGACCTGGCGTATTATTCTTTGATCACAAAAACCATCGCCTCGTCAATGTAGCAGTGACAAGGGCGAGAGGGAAGTTCATTCAATTATCAGATTGCCATTATATGCGTAAAAACCTTTCGAGAAAACAAGCGTTATCACAATTAACAGCTCATATAGAACGTCACGGAGATGTGTATGATCGCACGACATCAAGACAATTGTGGGAACGAAAAATATCGAAACGTTTACGCTGGTTTATGGAAATGAATCTTGAGGAAACGAAAGGGCTATTAAAAGATATTTTAGCAGCAAAACGAAAAATTATTATTTCACTTCCAAGTACAAAACAAGTGGATAAGCGAGTATGGCAAGCGTTAATGCGTACAAATGCGCAAATAACAGTGTATAGTGACGGACCAGTTCCACTGAAAAATGTAAAGTTACAAAGACAAAATAAAGCATTCCCGTTCCTAGTAATCGATGATGAAATCTTCTGGGCAGGCGCACCGCTTACATCTCAAATGATGTTTGAAGGTAGTACGGAATTTCCGTACGTATGTGCAAGACTGCAAGCACCTGAGACAATTGGTGTATTAAAAGGATTTTTAGATATTCGGTAAATTCGGATAGGAATTCCTTGACTTTTACTTGGAATGAACTTAGAATAAAAAATAATTTAATATAATTTTATGAAAATTCTTATCACGAGAGGTGGAGGGACTGGCCCTATGATACCTCGGCAGCGGATTCGTTATGAATACTGTGCCAATTCCAGCAAGGTAACTTGAAAGATAAGAAAGAAGCTCATTTTGACTGTATATATACAGAAGCCTCTTTCTATCTTTTAGAAAGAGGCTTTTTTACGTGAAAATAAAAGGAGGAAGAAAAATGGGAGCGACAGGAGTAGCGTCACAAAGAAAAACAATTGAAGAGAGTATCGAAAGAAATAAGGAAAAGTACATAGAAACAAGTCATGATATTCATGCGAATCCGGAGATTGGAAACCAAGAGTTTTACGCATCAAGAACGTTAAGTTTATTACTAGGTAGTGCAGGGTTTCAGTTGCAGCACAATATAGCTGGACATGAAACGGGATTTATCGCGCGAAAAAGCTCTGGAAAACAAGGACCGGCAATCGCATTTTTAGCGGAGTACGACGCTTTACCAGGACTCGGTCATGCGTGTGGTCACAATTTAATCGGCACAATTAGTGTTGCAGCAGCAATCGCATTATCAGAAACACTTGAAGAAATTGGCGGAGAAGTTGTCGTGTTTGGTACGCCAGCAGAAGAAGGAGGGCCAAATGGTAGCGCGAAATCAAGTTATGTAAAGGCAGGTTTATTTAAAGACATTGATGCGGCGCTTATGATTCATCCGAGCGGAAAAACAGCGACAACGAGTCCTTCACTAGCAGTCGATCCACTTGATTTTCATTTTTACGGAAAAACAGCTCACGCCGCAGCTTCACCAGAAGAGGGAATTAACGCATTAGATGCGGTGATTCAGCTCTATAACGGTATTAACGCACTTCGCCAACAACTTCCGTCAGACGTGAGAATTCATGGCGTCATTACAGAAGGCGGAAAAGCACCTAACATTATTCCTGACTATGCCGCAGCAAGGTTCTTCATCCGTGCAGCAACGCGAAAAAGATGCGCGGAAGTAACAGAAAAAGTAAGAAACATTGCTGAGGGAGCAGCGTTAGCAACAGGTGCAAAAGTAAAAATCCATCAATTCCAAAATGAAATCGATGAATTACTCGTAACAAAAACATATAACGATATTGTAGCGGAAGAACTAGAACTATTAGGTGAAGATGTAAATCGTAAAGAAAGAGTAGGGATCGGTTCAACCGACGCAGGAAACGTAAGTCAAGTTGTACCGACAATTCATCCGTACATTAAAATCGGACCAGATGATTTAATCGCACATACGAATGAATTTAGAGAAGCAGCACGTTCAGAACTTGGAGATAAAGCATTAATTACATCGGCAAAAGCATTAGCAAATACGGCGTATCGATTAATTACGGAAGAAGGGTTGTTAGAGAAGGTGAAGGAGGAATTTAGAGAGGTGCAGAGGAATCAAGGGTAAGGGGATTAAGGTGCTTTTTTCGAATAGAGATCTAATTCATAAGTAGAGATATAAAAAGAACATTGAAATATCAATGTTCTTTTTTGTTTACTAATCATTAATTTTATTGGCTTTTCTCATAACGAAAAAACTTTTACTGTTAGCCGGGGATAATACGTATCCCTTTATTAGAACGACAATTTCTCCTCAAACTCACTCTTTAAAACAATTAAAGGAGACGATAATCCAAATTGCATTAAAGAGTCTAAAAATGTAGCGAGAGAATCCATCGAATCGCTCATGACCTTCATCATATAATTAAATTCCCCGCTAATTCGGTATAAATCAGTTACTTCAGGAGCGGCATTACAATATTGAATAAAATCAGTACATTGGCTCGTTTTAAACATGATGAATGCTTGAATGTTTTTATTAATTTTTGCAGGCTCAAATTTAGTTCGATAAGCCGCTATAACTCCTTGATCTTCAAGCTTGTTAATACGTTCTTTTACAGCAGGCTGCGTCATGGATATAATTCGTCCTATTTCTGAAACAGAAATTCTCGCATTTTCATACAACAAGTTCATAATTTTATGATCGATTTCATCCAGTTTTACGGCGTTTTGCATTGTGTAGCCTCCTTATTTTTGTTTTATAAAGTAAATTACGAATTATAACTATAATATCATAAGCGAATGGACTAAATTACCTATAAATCTATATTTAAAATGATTGGTGTTTACATGAAAATATAAGTATAGGTTTTTATCAAACGGAAATTTAGGAAGGATGGAAAAAATGAAGAATCTTGATGGGAAAGTAGCGTTAGTAACAGGAGCGAGTCGCGGAATTGGCCGTGCGATTGCGATGAGATTGGCGAAAGATGGAGCATTAGTTGCGATTCACTACGGCCGAAATAAAACAGCTGCAGATGAAACAATTAGTGAGATTGAATCTAATGGAGGAAAAGCGTTCTTAATTGAAGCTGAACTCAATTCAATTGATGGTGTCAAAAAGCTAGTAAAACAGTTAAAGAATGAATTACAAATAAAAGTTGGTACATCAGAGATTGATATTTTAGTAAACAATGCAGGGATAGGTACACAAGGAACGATTGAAAATACGACAGAAGAAGTTTTTGATGAAATTATGTCTGTAAATATTAAAGCACCGTTCTTCTTAATTCAGCAAACATTGCCGTTACTACGAGCAGAGGGGCGTATTATTAACATTTCATCAGCTGAAGTACGACTTGGTTTTACAGGCTCAATTGCATACGGCTTAAGCAAAGGTGCATTAAATACGATGACACTTCCTCTAGCTAAACATCTCGGAGAAAGAGGTATAACAGTGAATACAATTATGCCTGGATATACGAAGACAGATATTAATGCAAAATTGCTAGATGATCCGGAAATACGAAGTTTTGCTACGAATTCATCTGTGTTCGGGCGAATAGGGCAAGTTGAAGATATTGCAGATGCAGTAGCATTCCTTGCTTCTTCTGATAGCCGCTGGGTAACTGGGCAGATTTTAGATGTTTCTGGAGGGTTTTGCTTATAGGGGCACTACTCCATACTCATCAAGCTAATCAAGTAAATTACTAGTTATGAAACGATCCTTGTTTCATAACTAGTAATCTATAGAAAGGTAGGGATGATAAAGAAGTCTATTAAAACGTGATTTTTTCGCTAGGAAATTTGAATAAAGGGGCTATTTTTCATTATTCGTAATCTAAAATAATCAAATTTTATTTTACAGTACAATAAAACAAAATTATTGACCGCATGGTACAAAAAGGGTATTCTATTCATGTTATCTTTAAAATGAGAGGAGGATACGATTGAATAAACGCGGCAGACCTCGAGAGTTTGATTATTCCTCAATTGTAGATGTTGCAATGAAAACATTTTGGATAAGAGGATATGAAGGGTGTTCTACACAAGATTTATGCAGTGATACAGGACTTGGAAAAGGAAGTTTATACAATACTTTCGGTAGTAAACATGAACTGTATAAACAAGTATTAGAACGCTACCATGAAATTGGGATTAGGGAACAAAGGAAATTGTTACATACTCCAATTCCAGTTAAAGAACGATTAAGTAATTTTTTTGAATGGGCATTGAAAGAAGACTTTGAGAATATGGATCAAAAAGGATGTTTATTGATTAATGCCAGTATAGAACGTGCTAAAAACGATTTAATGGTACAAGAAATTTTCTCGAAGCATGTTGAACTTCTTAAACAAGCTATTGAAACAGTGATGGAGGAAGGATTGCAAACAGGTGAAATTTCAAAGAAGCAATCAGCTGAGGAATTAGCTAGTCTGCTTTTAAGCAGTTATTACGGATTCCGTGTTCTTAATGTATCGATGCAAAATCGGATGTTGTCTGAACAAGTTATCAAAGGAACAGTAGAGTCTATTTGTGGCGCTTAGTGCGCTCTTTTTTCGCACTATTTTTGTACCGATCATTACAATAATGAATAAGGAGTGTTTTTATGTCATCGATTATTTATTTATTAGCTTTAGCAATCTTTTGTATGACTACATCAGAATTTATGGTTGCAGGTATGATGAATGAACTTGCTCTTGCATTCCAGGTTCCTGTATCATCTATTGGGTATTTAATTTCAGCTTATGCAGGAGCAATGGTAATAGGAGGCCCCATTTTAACTGCAATCCTCTTACGAATGCGCAGCAAACAAGCATTATTGTTTTTAATGTTCATATTTTTAATTGGTCAATCGCTCGGAGCTATTGCTTGGAACTATGATATTATGATGATTTCACGTATTATAACTGGTATTGCTTCAGCTTCAGCTTTTGGAGTTGCGATTTCCTTTTCTGCGACATTGGTTCACTCTGATTCAAGGGGAAAAGCTGCATCAATTGTACTTGCAGGTTTAATGTTCGCAACTGTATTAGGTTTACCTATAACGACCGTTATTTCGCAATATTTTGGCTGGCGTATTAGTTTTGGGGCTGTTTCTGTTCTTGTGCTAGTATCAGGGATTATGATTCAACGGTTGTTACCATCATCTTCAAATAAAGAGCAATTAAATTGGAAAGATGAACTTCTGCGATTTAAGAATATTCATCTTTGGGCAGCGTACGTAACAAGTATGTTCATTATTGGTGGTACGTTTGCAGCATTTAGTTATTTCACTCCTATCTTTACAAATGTTACAGGGTTTTCAAGTGCAAGTATTCCATATTTACTTGCTCTCTATGGTAGTGCGACGGTAATTGGGAATATAATAATTGGCAAGTTCGCTGATAAATTTACAATGAAAATACTTATGGGTGGATTAATTATATTAATCATAGCGTTGTCTTTATTTGCTTTAAGTGCAGAGAATAAATACATTGCAGTTATTTCTACGATTTTTATTGGTTTAACTGGTGTAGCATTGAATCCAGCTATGGTTGCGAGGGTGATGAAAACAGCTAGTAATGGAATAATGATAAATACCGTTCATAGTTCTTTTATTACGCTAGGTATTGTTATTGGTTCGTCACTAGGTGGTCTTGGGATCAGTAAAGGATATGGTTTTGTATCTCCTCTATGGATTGGAGCTTGTTTAGCTATCCTTGGGGTAATTTCATTATTCCCATATTTACATAAAGGAAAGGCAGATTAAGATGTTTAAAATTTCTTTATTTGAGGTACCGCCATATCACCATCAAGCCAATACTTTCATATATCCCTAAATTAAAAAATTCTTTTTCTACAGATAGCTATTCTGAGAAACCGCTCATTTTTTCGTTTTGGGGGCATTTCTTTTTCTTAAGTTAATGGACATGTATGGTGACCTCTATTAGTCGATAGTGAATGAACAATTTCGGGGGGGCAGTTCAACTTTATTCAAAATAAGATTTTTTTGCAGTAAAATCAATGTTAGTGGAACTTTTTTAAAAATTAACATAAATACTTGCAATGTTTAAATTAGTACTATATAGTTCTAGTTATGACAAAGGTAAAATTAATGAATCAAAAACGTGTGATTGAAGTAGCTGCAACATTATTTTTAGAAAAAGGGTTTGCTTATACAAGTATGGATGAATTAGTACGTGTAAGCAAAGTTTCAAAGTCTAATGTGTATTATCATTTTTCTAATAAGGAAGTATTATTAGAAGGAGTCGTTGATTATTGGATTGAAATGTATCAAACTGCAATTGATGACGTACTTTCTCAGAACCAATTTTTAGTTGAAGATCGTATCCAACTGTTTTTAAAGCAATTATCACAAGGAGTTCAGTCGAGAGAGTATAAGGGGAGCTGTCCATTTATTACTCTGTATATTCAAAGTCCTACACAGGCCACGCAAATAAAAGAAAAAATAGGTCTTTTTTTTACAGGATTACAAGAGAAAGTTTCTCTATTACTTAAACAAGGGGTAGAGAATGGAGAATTCAGAAATACGATTCATATTGATGAGGTTGCATCACTTTTTATTACAAATCTTGAAGGAGCGTTATTTATTTCAGAAACATTGAAAGATGCAACTGTAATCACGAAAACAGCAGATCATTTTTTAAAATTGCTTCGATAAAAGAAGCTTTTTTTTTACATCAAATTAGTACTGATTAGTACTAAAAGGGGGATTTTATATGAGAACAGTATTTTTAACTGGTGGAACAGGCTTTATTGGACAGCAATTAGTGAAAGAATTAGCCAAAGAAGATGTTAAAATTCTTCTTTTAGTAAGGTCGAAAAGTAAAGCAATACGCCTTTTTCAAGAAAGAGGCATCTTAAAAGAGGAAGTTATGCACTTTATTGAAGGTGATTTGACGAAAATAGATTTAGGTCTAAGTGCTGAAGATAAGGAGAGGGTATTGAAAACGGATGTGATTATTCACGCAGGAGGCCCCATGGATATTCAAGCGACAAGTAAAGAGGCAGCTTCCGTATTTTTAAATGGTGCCAAACATATTAGTGAATTAGCTAAAAGTATTCATCAATTGAAGGGCTTGCAACAATTTATTCATGTTGTAGGTTATATGAGTCCCTTTGATGATAAAAATAGCAAGATTGCAATTGATGTGTTTCAAGAAGGAAACAATTATTTGAAAATAAAAAATCCATATGAGAGAACAAAATTTTTAGCAGATCTTTATATCCGTCAGCAGGCATCAGCAGTAGGTTATCCGCTTTCTGTAATTAATCCGCCAACTGTAGTCGGTAGTAGTAAAACAGGGAGTACAGAGCAGATAGCAGGATTAGGTTTGCTTGTGATGAGTATGCGAAGAGGGCTCATGCCAGTGATTCCTGGAGGTAAGGGATATAGGTTACCACTTATTTCAAACGATGAGCTTGCGAAGTTTATTGTGCAGGTTTTCAGATTGGAGCAACCGACTATTCAAACATATACACTTGTTGAAGACAAACAGTACGATCAGAACATTACTGAATTATTAAGTATCATGTCGGAAAGTATGAATATGAGGGAACCCAAAATTTCTGTCCCAATGCCACTTATGAAAGCAATTATGAATAGTGGAGTAAGTAAAATAACAAAAATTCCTTCTGATGGACTGAATTTTATTACAAAACAAAAATTTTCAAATGTTTCAGCGAAAAAAATTATGGGAGGAGATTGGTTTAAGAAGACGAGTGTAATGAAGTTTTTCCCTGCCGTAGTAGCTGATCTGGATTATCGAATGATGTATCAAAATGGCCAGCATAATCATTTATTTAAACGAACATTATGCGATAACACTACCCTTTACCAATTACAAGGAGAGGGTAAACCATTTATTTTATTACATGGTTTATTGAGTGATGGAGAAGATTTATTTCCTTTAGCACAAGAGCTTCATGAAAAAACTGGTCAACCTGTATGGATCTTGGATCTTCCAGGTTTGGGACGTTCTCCTTTTAAACGAGAGAAAAATCTTCTAGCTATCTATTTGAATGTAGTGAAAAAGTTATTGGAGAAAGCTACGAATGGTGCACATCTAATTGGCCATTCATTCGGTGCATTTATTCTTCTGGAAGCATTGGTACAAGAGTACATAGATAAGAAGTATGCAATCACTTTACTTCAGCCACCTGTTGCTAAAAAAAATGCTAAATCGCTAAATGTTCCTCAATTTATGAACAAATGGACATTAAAATTAGCAACTACTAATTTGATAGGGCGTTATTTATTAAGTAATGGTTTGTTTGAAAGTACGGAGAGCATCCCTGAACATTATATTGAAAAAATAAGTAACAGTTTTACTTCTCCTAGAATTTTAAATACTACGGTTCAGCTTAACAGTTTACTACTGAAAAACGATCAAGGTGATTTCAATGAAGTAACAAAGTATAATCTTCACATTATTTGGGGGAATTATGACAGAGTCTATTCTGCTCCATCGCATCTTGGTAAGGTTGATTTTGTTCCATATGGCCATCATTTTCCTCTTAGCCATCCGAGTGAAACGGCAACATTAGTAATAAAAAATAGTAATAGTAGCAGATGAGAGTGTGGGATAAATAAAAAGTGTGTAGTAAGATCGTTGTGTCTTTGAAATAAAATCGTACTGTTTGGGGTCCCGCCCCATCGCTATCAACTTAAGAATTAATTGTTCCCCAAAACGAAAAAAAGAAACATAGAAGCGAAAAAAACCTGTTTTTCTTTTTGATAAATATATTTATTGGAAAATACTTTGAACTTTCGGGTACAGATGCTCCTTCTATCCTATTATAGAAGCTATTTTGAACGTAAGTAATTTGTAAGGAATAGGTAAGAAAAAAGAGATTTTCATTGTGTAGGATAAAAATATAAGGAGGTGTGAAAGGCGGAACAGATATGACTTATATATGAAAAAACAAACCAGTAATAAGAGTGTTTCAAAGAAAAGAAGTAATTTCTGGGGTTAACATACATGTGGAAGAAAAGGGATTTACCGTTTGTTAAGACAGAATAGCCTTTGTAAAAATAATAATTATGAATATGATTACGAATTTAATTCTGACTTTTTTGTCATTGTTGGAGATGATAGCTGTGTGATTAATACGAAACAGCAAGCAACTAACTTTACAATTTAAATAAAGGAGAGGATGCTTTATGAAAACATGCAGTAAAATTACATGTGCAAGTCTATCACTTTTAATAGCTGGAAGTTCCCTGTTATACATAACACCAGCCTCAATTGTAAAAGCAGAACCCACGCAAAATGTATCTAGTTTGTTACAAACAAGTAATCAAAGCGATCGTACTTCCGTTAAGAAAGCAATACGGGATTCACTCCAACTTGGATACCCTGGAATACTCGCTCAAATTTCTAAGGGTGGCAAAAATTGGAGCTATGCCGCCGGGATAGCGGATCTGAGAACCAAGAAGCCGATGAAAACAGATTTTCGCTTTCGCATTGGCAGTACGACGAAGACATTCATTGCAACAGTTCTACTTCAATTGGCTGGAGAGAACCGCTTGAATCTAGATGACTCCATCGAAAAATGGTTGCCTGGCGTCATTCAAGGAAACGGATATGATGCTAACCAGATTACGATTCGGCAGATATTGAATCATACAAGTGGGATTGCTGAATACTTAAAGTCAAAAGACTATGATATTATGGACACAAAAAAATTGTATACGGCTGAAGAATTAGTAAAGATGGGAATTTCTCTTCCACCAGACTTTGCTCCAGGTAAGGGCTGGTCTTATTCAAACACAGGATACGTAATACTGGGTATCCTTATTGAAAAAGTAACTGGAAACAGCTATGCGGAAGAGGTTGAAAATCGGATTGTTGAACCGCTCGAATTGTCGAATACATTCCTACCTGGTAATTCAACTGTTATTCCAGGTACCAATCATGCCCGTGGATATGAAAGATATGACGGAGAAAGTGAGCTAAAAGACGTTACTTATTCATACCCAGGTAGCTCGGATGGAGATATGATTTCTACTGCTGACGATTTAAACAAATTCTTCTCTTACTTACTCAGTGGCAAATTAATGAAGGAACAGCAACTAAAACAAATGCTTACTACAGTTCCTACAGGAATTGCTGAAATCGGCAGATATGGTCTTGGAATCTATGAAACTAAACTTCCAAACGGTGTCTCGATATGGGGACACGCAGGTGCCTCTCCAGGGTTTTCTACTTTTGCTGGAGGCACACTTGGAGGCAAGCATACATTGGCCATCAATTTGAATGGCCATAAAACTAGTTATAGTCCTTCTGATCCTTTTAAAAATATTTTACTTGCTGAATTTAGCAAGTAGGTAAAAAGGAAAAACAGATAAACCTTCCCATAGTTTTTATAGTTAGAAATATATATTTCTGGTTCGAAAAACTTATTCTAAAAAATTTTTGGGGATTTTGGAATTACGGGGGCAAGCCAATGTTATTAAGCTAATAAAACAAAATACTCCCTAAAATAAAAAAATACGCTATTCTTTCTGTAGAATCAGAGAAAAGGATGGCGTATTTTTAAACTTGGGGTTAAAGAAAGTTCTTAACTTGATGGACATGTGGCGGTACCCCATCACCATCAAGTTAAAATTTTATAATGCTCTAAAACGAAAAATTTGAGTCTTTTATAGCAATGAAGTTCATTTTATCGTTTTGGGGCAACCTGATCTGGTGGTACGCCTTATAGATATTTTTACGTTTTTAATTTTTGTATTGACCTTAAAGTTACTTTAAGGTTTATGCTAAAGACAATTACATAAAAAAGCTTTTTTTATGTCTATATATAATTAATCATAAGGTGAGGAAAGTCATATGGGTATATACAATAGGAGAAATTTGGCTTTAGTTTTAGCATTATTTAATGTATTTATTGTATTTTTAGGAATTGGTCTTGTAGTTCCTGTAATGCCATCTTATATGAGGGCATTACATTTAGGCACTGACACTATGGGATATTTAATTGCTATGTTTGCATTTTTTCAACTATTAACATCTCCTATTTCCGGAATATGGGTAGATATATTTGGTCGAAAAAAAATGATTATAGCAGGGTTAATTCTATTTTCCTTTTCTGAATTTTTATTTGGAGTTGGAAATCAAATATGGGTATTATTTCTTTCTAGAGCACTAGGAGGCGTTAGTGCTGCATGTATGATGCCGGCAGTCACTGCTTTTATAGCTGATACAACATCATTAGAAAACAGAGCAAAAGCATTAGGGTATTTATCGGCAGCTATTAGTACAGGATTCATTATTGGACCTGGTATTGGTGGTTTTATATCTGATTTTGGCATACGTGCACCGTTCTTTTTTGCAGCAGTAATTTCTGGTATCGCTGCGTGTTTTTCAGTATTCATTTTGAAAGAACCTGTATCTAAAGAACAACGAATTAAAATGCAAGATAACAAAATACAAGTTAGTTTTTTAAAAGAAATGAAACAATCTTTTCACCCTTTATATTTTATCCCACTATTACTTGTTTTTATTTTAGGATGTGGTTTATCAGCTTATGAACATATGTTTAGCTTTGTTGTTGATAAAAAGTTTGGTTTTACACCTAAAGATATATCAATAATTATTTCAGTAAGCGCCATATTAGGAGTAATAGCACAAATCATGTTCTTTGAAAAATTAGTAAAAAAATTTGGTGAGAAAGGAATCATTAAATATAGCTTATTCATAGCCGCTATAATTATAGTTGTATCTACATTTGTCGGTAATTATTGGATGGTCGCGATTTTAACGTTTATCATCTTTTTGGCATTTGATTTACTTCGACCAGCAATTACAACATTACTTTCTAAAATAGCTGGAGAAAATCAAGGATTTATCGGAGGGATGAATTCTACTTATACAAGTCTCGGGAATATAATTGGGCCAGCAACGGGAGGCATTTTACTTAATGTAAATGTTAATCTACCATATATCTTTGCAGGATTAATTCTTACTATTGGATTTGGCATAACTGTATACTGGTCCAAATATATAACAAAAAACAACAGAGATACATTTCCAATGCAATCCTGATCTTATTGACAGGTTTCTATTTAAACCGAAACCAGAAAGCTTACGTTTTTGTTTAATAAATCCCTTAAGTTGATGGGCATGGGGTACCGCCAACGAGAAGCGAATTTTGCACGCTAAGCAAAACAATAAGCTGTCCACATGGACAGCTTATTTACATTATTCTCGTTATTGGAAGTTATTTTTAACTTTTCCTGATCCGAAAGAGTCAATCTTTGTTTTGTTCTTCTAATAGTTGAATAACCGTATCTAATTTTTGTTCAACTGAATCTTGCTTTTTGCGATTGTTAGTATGCCGAATTATACGTATAATTCCCCCGAACACTGCACCGATGATTACTAAAATAATAGCAACTCCCATGTAATAAATAGAGTTTTCTAAAGGCATTATTTAGAATCTCCTTTTTCCCTATTTTACCCTTTAAAAGGATTGATATATTGTTTGATTTTGGTTAATATAATACCCTGATTTTTATAAATTAATATATGTATTATCTTATAAAAAAACTCAGCAGGATTTATTCTGATGAGTTTTTTTGTTTATATAATTTATCAATAATTATTCTTTTTTCTCCGGCTGATAGGAAAGAATAACGACACCTGAACTGGTCGTTCTTGTTTCGATCAGTTTTAAAGCCTTTGTATCGTTTCCGGTTTTAAAGAGATGCTTTCCGCTTCCCACGATAACAGGATTGACCATAAAATGATATTCATCAATGAGGTCGTGTTGCATCAATGTCTGTATAAGCTCACCACTACCATAAATTAAAAGGTTCTGACCGGGCTGTTCCTTCAGTTTCGATATTTCTTCTACAATATTCCCCTTGATAAGGTTTGCATTCCATTCGGTTTCTTCCAAAGTTGTTGAAGCAACAAATTTAGGCATGCTGTTCATCTTATCAGCAAAACCTTCTTCATCAGTCATAGAAGGCCAGGCAGCTGCAAAACCTTGATAGGTTACTCGCCCTAGTAGAAGAGCTTCACTTTCAAACAGTAAATCGGATTGAAACTTTGCTACTTCTTCATTGAAATATGGAGCAGTCCAAGCTGGTTCCTCCATGACACCATCTAGTGAGAGGTACATCGATACAATTATTTGTCCCATTTTGTTCTCCTTTAGTTTTAAATTGAGATTTTTACATATTGGTAACACAATTATTAATTCTTCAGTTAGCGAAATTCTCCTTTTTTAATAATTTCGACAAAATGTATTTATGTATGTTTCGGAATAACTCAATATATATTAATAACTTCGAAATATTATATAACAGATAATTTTTATGCATCATTGATTAGCATTGCTTATTGTGCTAACGAATCAGGATAGTGTGGCGACCGACTAAATAGTTGCTTATCTTCAATTATTAGAAGGGAAGTTCTATCATTTCGCGAATTAATTAGACATAGACGAGTGCTATAATTTTCTATATATACATAAAGAGGTGACTACGCATGAATCAAAGACCGTCAGAAGAAGAATACGCCGGGAGCTCCGGCGAATATATCCGTTTGGTGCCGGACGGTAACATCATCGACATTCTGCTCGCTCAGGAAAAGCGAATGACCGAGCTCCTGGCATCGTTGACCGAAAGCCAGGCCGCATATCGGTATGAGGAAGGAAAATGGACGCTGAAAGAAGTCGTGGGCCACATTGCAGACGCGGAACGCGTCATGACCTACCGCCTGCTCCGGTTTGCAAGAGGGGACCGGACGCCTCTGACCGGTTTCGATCAGGAATTGTTCATACCTCCTTTCGGAAGTTGGACAACCGCGCAATTGGCCGAAGACTACCGGGCCGTACGGCAATCAACGATCACATTGCTGCGCGGACTACCGGCGGAGGCGTGGACCCGTAAGGGCACAGCCAACAACCTAAGCATTACGGCGCGCGCCCTCGCGTACGGCATCGCAGGACACGAACTTCATCACATGGGAGTCATCCGAAACCGGTACTTGAGTTAATCATCGGCTGAGGCCTTTTGAATGGAACTAACGGGTAAATTTAATAAAATAAGGAATACAATTAAATAGCCTAAAATATGCAAGTTTTTATGCATAACTGCTTGTGTATTAAGGAGTAAATCCAAACGCAATTAAAGCAATGAACGAAGTAAATATCGACATAACAAATCAAACATCAGATATAATTGATGCAAACATTTTAAATAGTGCTGATTTAGTCGTTACGCTTTGTAGTCATGCGGATGCTGTATGCCCATCTACTCCGCCGCATGTGAATCGTGTTCACTGGGGATTTGATGATCCAGCAGGAAAAGAATGGTCTGAATTTCAACGTGTTCGCGATGAAATTGGTGAACGTATAAAGCGATTTTCTGAAACAGGGGAATAAATAAAGGAAAGAGTCAATCTTCTATTGTGTTGGAGATTGGCTCTTTTTTATTATGTATTTCATTTACTTATCGCATCGCTTTAAAACCACTCTTAGGAATAATACAGAATATTATGTGAAGATGGTAAAGTTTCATTTTATAATTTTTCATCTTATTAAAAGTTGATTTGTTAGAAAGGACAATCATTTATTGATATAATGAATGGATGCGTGGCAGGAAATAGATAGAAAGATACTGCTAGTAATTTATACTTAAAATGTAGGGAGATTGAACAGAGTTATGGGGACAGAAAAAGAAATTAGTTCCGCTAAATTAATATGGAAGATGACGCGCCCGCATACGTTAACGGCGACGTTTTCTCCTGTAATTTTAGGAACAGTGGCATCACTTTATGTTGCCAAAATTGATTGGCTGTTATTTATTGCGATGATGGCTGCATGTTTAGCATTGCAAATAGCAACGAACTTATTTAATGAGTACTATGATTTTAAACGTGGATTAGACACTGCTGAATCCGTTGGCATCGGTGGCGGAATTGTCCGTCATGGATTGAAGCCAAAAAATGTGTTAACAGTTGCGCTTTTATTATATGTCGTAGCAGCAATTATTGGAGTTTATATTTGTATGAATAGCAGCTGGTGGTTAGTCGTCATCGGTTTAATTGGAATGGCGGTTGGCTATTTATATACAGGCGGTCCATTACCAATTGCGTACACCCCGTTTGGAGAATTAGTTTCTGGATTGTTAATGGGAACATGTTTTGTGCTCATTGCTTTCTTTATTCAAACGAATACTGTAACGATTGAAAGTGTATTAATTTCCATTCCAATTGGAATTTTAGTAGGTGCAATCAATATGTCGAATAACATCCGAGATATCGAAGAAGATATTAAAGGTGGAAGAAAGACATTAGTAATCCTCCTTGGGAGAGAAAAAGCTGTGGTAACACTAGCGATAGCCTTTTTCATTGCGTATTTATGGATTGCCGTAATTGTATTAATGGGTTATATAAGCCCTTGGGCATTAGTTATGTTCCTAGGTTTGAGAAAGCCAATTTCTGCGATTCAAAGTTTCCAAAAAGGGGCAAAGGATCCTGGATATATGCGCATCGCAATGAAATCAACAGCGATGACAAATACGATTTTCGGCTTCTTGTTGTCAGCAGGATTATTAATTAGTTACTTGTTTTAAATGAAAAATATTGTTAAGTAACTTAACCCCAGTTTCTCAATTTTAATATAGAGAGATTGGGGTTTTTATTTTGACTTTGTTTCATGTTAAAAACAGTTTCATTTGAAATGCAAATACCAATAAATTGCAACTTCATCATTTTCAATATCCAAACCTTTATAAACAAGAAAATCAAACCCACCAATTACAAATCCGCATTTTTCATAGAACTTACATGCTGCGACATTATTATTTTGCGTTTCAAGCATGATACCTGGCATATTGCCTTTTTTTGCCCACTGCTTTGCTTGATGAACTAATCTTTTACCAACTCCGAGTGTACGATATTTTTTATCTACCGTTATATCTTCTATGTAAGCATAGTGGTTCCAATTCTTTTTTAATACCATTAATCCAATGATTTGGTTATGTAACAGAGCTATGTAAATGACTTGATTAGGTTTATTTATATATTCATTGTAAGCCAGTTCTTCATTATCATCTTGATTTTGTAAATAACTTTTTTCATAACTCGGAACGTCTTCTACTGTATATTTTATACGTCTATTTCCTTTGGAAAGAGAAAGAATTAACCGAGCATTCACTATAAAACTGTCATCAATCTCCGGGAGATTATCTAAATCATTTGTTTCTAACTCTCTAATTACAAGGTTCATCGGGGCACCTCCACATAATAATATTTCTTCTAGTTCTTCATTTGGTTCAAATAAATTCCAATTACAAAATTATAATAGAATTTCAATAGTACGGCTATCTTTGTATTTTATCTTTATATCAGTATGCTGTTATCTTGATATGAAAATATTGTTTAGAAAGAGTAGTATTTTTTATTTTGGATGTATATCCAGTTTTCAAATTTAACTATGTTAGAAAAATAAATATTCTTCTAAAGAGTAGATGCAATACGCTATTCTTTAACTAATTTCGACATTATCTGCATTTTATCTTCACCTTCCTCTATTAATCTATTTATTGTAAATATCAGCTGAAGTTAATGTTTAGCTGCATAAATAATGAAGATGAAAATGAGTAGGGAAAGGATCGAAACATAATGAAAGAATCACAAAATAAGAAAAAAACAAGTGTAGTAACGAAGGCAATACTATCTCTAGGAGTTGTTTTAGCAACGACCTTATTCACGTTCTTTTTAATAGGAAAATGGAACGCTATCCCAGCGAAAGGGGTAGCGAATGAAAGTAGTAACCCAGTTAATACACAACAACAAGAAAAGAAAAAAGAAACACCACCGGCAAAACAGAAAAAACCTGATGGAAAACCAGTAGGAAAGGTTGTTTATTTAACATTTGATGACGGTCCTAGTGAATTAACTGGGAAATTTTTAGATGTACTAAAAGAGCAACATGTTGCTTCGACATTTTTTATGCAAGGTAGCAATTTACAGAATACAGGTTTTCAGGAAAATGTAAAACGAACAGTAAAAGAAGGACATTATATTGGTGCACATAGTATGACACATAATAGTGATAAGCTATACAAAAAAGGACAATTTGTAACGGAGATGAAAGAAACGTTAGCTCTTATTCATAATATTACAGGTACAACTCCTAAACTAGTCCGTCCCCCATATGGATCTGCACCAGTATTAAAGGGGCAGGACATTCGTAACAAAATTGTAGAAGCAGGAATAAAAGTTTGGGATTGGACGATAGATTCAAATGATTGGAAATTAAAAGGTAACCCACAGCAAATTATAGAAAATGTAAAGCGTACAACAACAGAAGATGTGGAAGTAGTTCTAATGCATGAAAAACTACAGACATTACAAGCGCTTCCGGAAATTATTAAATTTTATAAGGAAAAAGGATATGAATTCGGGGTATACAATGAAGCGGATCATTTTCAACTAAACTTCCAGAAAGATCAACGTCTATAGTATAAACATAATTATTTTAAAAAGGTGTTTTCCATTACTAAATCAATAACTAAGCCAAAAGTCGATTTCTTATTTTATAAAGAAATCGGCTCTTTCGTTTATGTATTACGTTACAAGAGTTTTCTTATTTTCTCCGGAATGTCCTTTTTTGAAATCTATGCAACAGAGTCTTTATAGTAAGAGTATTTTGTCGGGGAATAATCAAAAAAACGTATATTACAATATAAAAAATTCATCTTAATACTAAAGGATACATGACAACGATTCCTATAAATTCTTCTCAATAATTGAAAATAAAATCAATCCAGATTATTATATTGTTATTGTAATTATAAATGTAATTACATTTTATTGAAGGAGGATACAAAGATGAAAAACTCAAAAGGCTCTATTGAATCAGAGATAAGCAAAGCAATTACTCACTGGGAAAAGGACTACCTAGGACGCGGGTCTATATCCGTTAAGACAGATATATTACGGGATATGATTATCGTAAATTTACAAGGTATTTTAACGCCAGCTGAATATACGGTTTGCGAAACAAAAGACGGTATGCTAACGATAAAGAAAAATCGTTCGGAGCTAGTTGAATCTGGAATTGACGATTTGAAAGAGATCATACTAGAATTAACTGGAGAAAAAGTGAAAAGTTTTCATACGGATATAAGTTCGCGTACAGGTGAGCGAGTAATGATTTTTAAATTGTTTCATAATCTTGAGGAAAAGTTTTAAAAATTAAAACCATCGTAGGGTTAGTGGGAGATAATTAAGAAACCTAAAAGTTTTGCACTTTATTTATATTTATTAACATGATAATAATTAAAAATTTGAAATTATTTACGTGTACTGAATTTTAATTGGAATAACGCTCAAAAAATTGATAAATAAATTGACAAACTGCTTAATATGGTTTATCTTATAATTGTTTTAAAAAATTAATAGATGCTTATTTTAACTGTTTGCTATAATTAAGGCTTTAGCATTTTTTTAATATGTAATATTGACTAAATGAAAAAGTTTCTTAATTGAAAGATAGCGCATAACATAAATTGATATATTGATTGCATAATCTAGGAGATCAGAGATATACTGTTATTTTTAATAGGAGTAATACATACATTACTATCCTCTATAAAATGGGAGCTCTTCAAAAAACTTTATTGAAGTTAGTTGAAGTGAAACCGACAATCTCCATAATTCAATGATGATATAAAATCATTGAATTATGGAAGTTGTCGGTTTTTTTTATGGGAAAAAACGATGTACTAAAAGAGTGAATGAAAATTGAAATTAAAAAAACTATCGTAATGAAAAGGAATTTTTATAGGCTATTTTCGCTTAGAAGGGAGTATTTAACATGTTAATTTCGCTGAGTTCATCAACACTGTTAACTTTATTTTTTATGGCGCTTAGTGCTTCTTGGCTAAGTGGATTATTGTTTTTAAATGCAAGGATACCTTTACGTTTTGTTCATATCCATATTGGTATTGCTGCTTTACCTTCATTGGTTTCTTTACTCGCACTTGTTAATAACAATGGAGATAGAGTTGTGGGGCCTTGGCATCTAGATACTTTAGCTTGGTTAATGGCTTTCTTTGTTCTTACAATTGGTTTAATCATTCAGCGTTTCTCTGTACGTTATTTAATGGGGGATCACTCATATCGAAAATACTTTGCACTTTTTACATGTACTACAGGTGTATCTTCGGTTGTATGGTTAAGTGATGATCTTCGCTTAATGCTCATTTGTTGGGGAGCAACGCTTATAGGATTGGTTCTACTTATAGGGCTAAATAAAGGGTGGAAAGTAGTTAGTGAAGCAACTAAAATCTCTGGCTACCTATTTACAATAAGTTGGATTGCCTTACTATCAGCTATCATTTGGCTTTTTCAAGTAACAGGACAGTGGCAGTTAACATCAGTTTTAACGAATGAAAATGTAGCTCAATTTGGAACATTGGAGAAAACAGGAATTAACTTATTGATTATAGTAGCTGTGATGATTCCAGCAGCACAATGGCCTTTTCACAGATGGTTAATTGAATCAGCTGTTGCTCCAACTCCTGTTTCTGCTATTATGCATGCGGGTTTAGTAAATGCTGGAGGTATCATATTAACTAGATTTTCGCCACTTTTTCATGATGATATTGCACAAATCATTTTACTAATTTTCTCTAGTATTTCTGTCTTAATCGGAACAGGAATTAGTTTAGTTCAAGTTGATTATAAACGTCAGCTAGTAGGTTCAACTATTGCACAAATGGGATTTATGCTTATTCAATGTGCATTAGGCGCCTATTTAGCAGCTATTATTCATTTAATTTTACATGGTTTGTTTAAAGCTACACTATTTTTACAAGCTGGTTCTTCCGTGCAACGTTTTGGGGTAGTGAATCAGTCTAATGAAAAGATGTCTAATTTATGGATGATAGTTGGGCGTGTTTTAGGATTATTTATAGCAATTACTTTCTGGTTTATGACTTCTGGAGAGGGGTATCAACTAGTTAGTGCGTTAATCTTAGGCTGGTCACTATACTTTTCATGGAAACAGCTTGTTGTTTTTGGAGAGGGAAGAATGGGACGAATTGCTGGCGTAATTGTTTTGATTGGATTTTCTCTCATTTACTTTACCGTTCATAATTCTCTTTATAAATGGTTGCATACTGATATTTATCAAAGTGTTCAACCTTCAGCTCCAGCCGTTATCTTTGTTATATGTATTTTACTATTTAGTAGTGTTATTAGTACTTTCGTTACTCGTCATCAATCTTCTACTTTATTCGCTGTACTTTATCTTTGGTTAGTTCGAATAGGTGAGGCGAGACGAAAGTCAGTAGAAAGTCACCCAAGCTATCTGAAACATTATGTATCAAAGGGAGGTAATTCGTGATGAGCATATCGTCAATATTAAAGAAAGATACAAACATTGATATGCAAGAAAATAATATAAATGATTTAGTTGCATCTGCTAGCCGAGTTATTGCGCCACTTTGGCCTATCTCTACGTTTGCAGCTCACCACCCTTGGATGGGACTTGAAAAGCAATCATTTGAACAAGTCGCAAATTGGTTAAAAGAAGCTCGTAATGTGGATATTTATCCTAGTGCCTCCATGATTCATTCGGCAAAAGCGAAAGGTGAGATTGAGGAATCATTTTTACAAATGAGTTTGTCTCGTTGGCTGGATTCACAATCTTTTCATATTCCGCGAGAGAAAGCAGAGCGATTTTGCCAAGCGGCTTTAAAGTTAGAAAAATTACCTTCTAGTCTATTATCATCGCCAGAAGTAAATAAATTGGCAGAAGAAATGAATTATATAAATACAGCAAGTATGCAAGCCTCTGTTATGCAGCCAATAAGTTCGCTTATAGAGAGTCAAAATAGTGAAAACCTATCTGATGTTCTTAATTATCATATCATTAAATGGTGTAAATTATATCTTGATGAATCCGGATCAAATTGGACGATGCCAAATCGAGAGAAAGGTTTTTATCGTGCATGGCAACACCTTATTACATTTGATCCAGCGCTCAGTAAAAATGAGCGTAAAGTTTTAAAAGATTGGCCACAAGATGCCGAAGTAGCTTTAGCGAGAGCATTATGTGAACTAGGAATTTCTGAATCTAACATACAATCTTACCTTGAAGGGCACTTACTTTCTTTGCCTGGGTGGGCAGGAATGATACGATGGCGCTCACAACAATCAATTCAGGAACAGGAACTTCTCATAGAATATTTAGCAGTTCGAATTTCTATGGAGCTGGCTATTGTAAAACCTTATTTACCTTTAAAAAATCAAAAGGTTGAGAAAAAAGTTTCGATCGTCCCACTTATAGCTTCTTGGATCTATTGGGGGAATATTTCAACACGGGAATGGTTACAAATGCCTGCTGCTGAACAAAGTGAATTATTAGCATTCGCTTATCGTTTTGATGAAAATATTCGCAGGAAACTTTGGCTGGAAGCTTGGGAACAAACGCATGCAGAGCAATTAAGGGAGAAGATTGCTTCTACACAACGTGCAACCAATGATAAAAAGCGTGTATTAGCTCAATTAGCATTCTGTATTGATGTACGTTCAGAACCGTTTCGTCGCCACCTTGAAAAATTAGGTCCGTTTGAAACATTTGGAATAGCTGGTTTCTTTGGGTTACCAATTGCAACTAGTGAACTAGGTAGTAATAACAACCACCCTTCTTTGCCAGTTATACTCAAACCGAAACATCAAATAAAAGAGCTCACAAATGAAAATGAACTTAAATCTTATGAGCAGCGTAAGAGGGTAGGCAGTTCGGTACGTTATACATTTAAAACGATGAAACAGAACGTAATGACAAGTATGGCGCTACCTGAGTTAAGTGGTCCTTTACTTGGTCTACAGATGGTGACAAGAAGTTTTGTCCCAAGAGGAGTTGGTAGTTTCATTCGTAACCTTCGTAAAACTATGTTACAAAAACCTGATACAACATTCTCGCTTAATCATGTTCATGACACAAAGGGTGAGATACCTATCGGTTTTACGAAAGAAGAAAAAGTGAACTATGTGCGTCAAGCTTTAAAAATGGTGGGACTGACAGAAAAATTTGCTCCTTTAGTTGTAATGTGCGGACATAGTAGTCAAAGTACGAACAATCCTTATGCTGCAGCACTTGAGTGTGGTGCTTGTGGCGGAGCAGCAGGGGGATTCAATGCAAGAGTTTTTGCTACTTTATGTAATCTTCCAGAAGTGAGAGAAGCGTTGTTTGCTGAAGGTATTAAAATTCCTGAGGATACCATTTTTGCAGCAGCTGAACATAAAACAACAGTGGATGAATTGGAATGGATTTACGTCCCAGAACTTTCGGAAACTGCGCAAGAAGCATTTGATTGTATCGAGTCGATTATGCCAAATGTGAGTCAACATGCAAATAGAGAGCGTTTAACGCAATTACCAAATTTTAAAACGAAAATAAAAAATGCGAGTAAAGAGGCACATCGATTTGCAGAAGATTGGAGTGAAATACGTCCAGAATGGGGATTAGCTCGTAATGCATCTTTTATTATCGGGCAACGAGAATTAACTCAGAATTGTGACTTAGAAGGTAGGGCTTTCCTCCATAATTATGATTGGAAACAGGATGAAAGTGGCGATATATTAGCTAACATTATTGCAGGACCAGGAACAGTAGCTCAGTGGATAAATCTACAATATTACGCTTCAACTGTAGCTCCTCATTATTATGGTAGTGGAAACAAAACAACCCAAACCGTAACGGCGGGTCTAGGTGTTATGCAGGGAAATGCAAGTGATTTGTTGCCAGGCTTACCTTGGCAATCCGTTATGCAGTCAGATAGTGAGACGTATCATTCACCACTTCGTTTACTAATTGTAATTCAAGCGCCTATTCAATATATAGAACGTTTGCTAAATAATGATTTCACATTTCGAGAAAAAGTTCAAAATGGATGGGTTAGACTTGCAAGTGTTGATCCAGAGGGACGCTGGAAAAACTGGTAACAATCATGTAATGAATTATCAACTAATGTTACTAGCTTAAAAGTTTCATAAATACAATAATGAAGAAGGAGTGCTCCATATGAATTCAAAGAATAAAAAAGTTTTATTGTTAACAGACATTAAGCACGGAATAGAGCCTATTATCCAGCAAGTAACTAACATTCAACAAGAAAACATGTTGACTATACACAGCTACGATTCTGTAATTGTACATCCTTATGGAGATATAATGAGATCTATTATTATTGCTATTTATCAAGAAAATGTTGAAGAAATTTTTGTTGTAGGAATAGAGGATAAAGAAACGGATGTAGTTAATCTACAAATTCAACGTGATTCCATAAAAAATAACAGGGAACTAGACTATCTCTTTGAAAATTGCATGCCTGAATTTTCAAGTGGTAGCCTTGATGAATGGCTAAGTGGAAAAGAAAATGTTAGTGAAAATATTGAGAAGAGTATAGATATGATTTGTCATCATCCACTAGTATCGTCTGATGTTAAAGTTTATGGTTTCAAGATTGATAGAACAGGGGAAAAAGAAACGGTTGTTAAAGTTTCTGTTAATAAAGTAGTGAAACAAATGCATTCTTATGTGTAAGTTATCGATAGATAAGCAACTTTTATTTGGTAGATACTATAATATGTTAAATATTTGGAGTTGTTTCCTTTAAAAAGAGTAAAAGAAATCTTCTATAAATGGAGATCTTTTGCTCTTTTTATAATAAAAATAAAAAATTATTTGACGTTTTTTCGAAAAAAATTTTTAAGACAAGGCTTTTAGGTTTATGAAAACCTTTATTCATGATAGCAAGATAATTTTGATAAGAAGTATATAGTAAGAATGATTTGGAGATACCGATGGGGATATAACTATTTTATTTAGGACGGTGCAATTAAAATGGATTTACAGAAAGGGAAATTATATTGGAACACGACTTTTTCTAATACACCTTCTTATCCTCGTTTGGACGAAGATATAAAATGTGACGTACTAATAATAGGAGCAGGAAGTTCGGGTGCTCAATCAGCATACTATTTGAGTGAATCAGATTTAAATATTGTTATCGTTGATAAAAGAAAGGTAGGACATGGAAGTAACCTTACAAATACAGCACTTATTCAATATTTAGGTGATAAGATGTTTTTTGAACTTGTAAATACATTTGGGGAAGAGTATGCAGTTAAGCATATGAAATTATGTGAACAAGCTATTAATGATATTGAATATGCTGATCAAAACTTGCCTTATTGCTCTGACTTTAAACGACGTGACAGCTTATATTATGCAAGTTATGAAGAGGATATAAAGAAATTAGAAAAGGAACTGTATTATTTACATAAGCATGATTTTAAAGCGGCTTGGTTATCAGAACAACAAATTGGACAGAGATATCCATTTAAAAAACGTGCAGCTATTTATACGTATAATGATGGTGAAATAAATCCTTATAAATTTACACATAGTTTATTAGAACAAGCCTCTAATAAAGGAGTTCACATTTATGAAGATACAGAGATTGTTGGCAAAAAGTTAGAGAAAGAATGTGCTATCTTTTATACAAAGGAGGGCAATTCTATTACTGCCAATAAAGTAATTGTGGCTGCAGGATATGAAGGATTGGAATTTAAAAAGGAAAAGAACGCTACACTGATTAGCTCATATGCAATTGTTACTAATCCTGTGGAAGATTTATCTTCTTGGTATAAACGCACTCTCATTTGGGAAACTGCGAGACCATATATTTATATGAGAACTACTGCAGATAATAGGATTATTATAGGTGGATTAGATGAAGATACAAACATTGCTCAAGAAAGAGATTCAAAATTAATCCATAAAAAAGAGAAATTAGTGAATGAATTTAATAAGCTCTTTCCCAATATAACAGTTGACCTGAATTTTATTTAAGTGCTTTTTATGGTGGTACTCATGATGGTTTACCTATAATTGGAATGTATGAAGAGTTTCCAAATTGTCACTTTATCTATGCGTATGGAGATAATGGATTAGTTTATAGTATGGTACTTTCTAAAATTGTTCGAGATATAATTATTAACGGTTCAAGTCCAGATTTGAATTTATATTTACAAACTAGACCAAAACTAAATGAGTAAACTGCATGTATACAAAATCATAGTAGTAAGGAGCTTATTTAGGGTTCCATTATAAAAAAACGCTATTTTAAATGTATTAGTTTCATGTGACTATTTGTTATGTTTATGAATGCTTAAATAAAGCATTCATAAACAATATTATTTGTTAAATCCATTCATTTTACTAAGTTCAGTTATTTGTATAATCCATTCTTTTTTTAGGTAGGGTAGAGTTGCTTGGATATGATGATATTCCCATTCTTCCTCAATGGTAGGGTAAAGATTAAATAAGTATTTTTCTTCATCATTTGTTACATTTGCTTTAGGATTGCCAGTAAGTTTAAAATAAATGTCGCACCATCCGCTATAGTTTGTTAACATGAATAAAAAATTAGGACATGTGAATTCGATGAGGTATATTTCTTTTTCTAATTGAATATCTGATAGTAATTCTCTTGCAGTCTCATAAGTAGGCTTCTTTTGGTAACCATTGCATGAATGCCATGCCCAAATGGGGAAATCTATAATAAAGTCAATACCTTTCTGTTTCATGTGTCTTACAATGTATTTATATGCTGTGCAATCTTCTTTACTAACAAAAATAGGATCGGTTATAAGCTTACCTTCATTCAAAAGTGTATTTATGGCATTTTGGTTTTGAAAAGTCCATAGGATTGTTGAATCTATAGATGTATTTAAGTTTGATTGTTTATAAAATTGTTTTTTCATCTTTCTCTCCATTTTCTTTTTTATTTTATAAGAGTTTAAGATAAGTACAAAGTGCATTATATTTTTATCTTTATTAAGAGTTGGAAAAATCCATTAAAGATAGAAGAGTTTGTTTGCAATTACAAAAAATGATTCTTATAATCATTTAAAAATAACAGAAGTATTTGTTCTAATAAAGAATGAATTTTGCTTTAAGAATGGGAAAGGATAGCCATGCAAAATAAAATTATTGTTATGTTTCAAAAAGATTTTCGTTTATATGATAACCCAGCTCTATTTGAGGCTGTTCAGTCTGGTGAGGTTCTTCCTGTATATATACAAGAGGAAACTTTTTCAATAGGAAGTGCGTCAAAGTGGTGGTTGCACCATGCTGTAATAGATGTAAAGAAGCAACTTGAGGCATTGGGCTCTACTTTAATAATTCGTAAAGGACGTACGGAGGAAGAAATACTTTCTCTCATAGAGCAATTAGATATAACGGCTGTATATTGGAATATTTGTTATGATCCGGACAGATTACAATCTAATCAAAAAATGAAAATGATGTTAGAGGATAAAGGTATTATCTGTAAAGAATTTAATTCGCATTTATTATTAGAACCGTGGATTATTAAAAAGAAAGATAACACTGAATATAAGGTGTTTACGCCTTTTTACAATGCATTTCAAAAGCAGGTAATACCTAAACCTTTTAGCAGAGTGCAGAGTATAAAGTGGGGAAACTCTTTACCAGCAAGCTTATCTGTTTCAGAATTACAATTGTTGCCGACTATACCGTGGACATCTCATATGGAAGTAATATGGGATCCGACAGAAGAAGGGGCATATAAAACATTCAAGAAATTTTTCTCTAGTAAATTAGTCTCTTATAGTGAAGGAAGAGATTTTCCAGGTCAAAATGTCCATTCGATGTTGGCACCGTATCTTTCATTTGGTCAAATATCAGTAAAGCTAATGTTTCATTACTTAATAAATAAAAGTACCGAAAGACAATGTAGTCTTTTTGAAAAACAAGTTAATAGTTTTATACGTCAATTAATTTGGCGAGAGTTTTCTTATTATTTACTATACCATTATCCATTTACAGTATATAAACCTCTTAATAAGAGCTTTGAACATTTTCCGTGGAATAAGGAAGAGGAGTTATTAAGAGTATGGCAAAAGGGGAAAACGGGTTATCCGTTTATTGATGCGGGAATGCGAGAACTATGGCAAACAGGTTTTATGCATAACCGGGCAAGAATGGCTGTAGCCTCTTTTCTTGTAAAGCATTTGTTAATTCCGTGGCAAGAAGGAGCAAAATGGTTTATGGATACACTACTAGATGCTGATATTGCAAATAATACAATGGGATGGCAATGGGTTGCTGGAAGTGGAGCAGATGCATCACCGTACTTTCGTATTTTTAACCCAATCACACAAGGAGAAAAGTTTGATAAAAATGGAGAGTATATAAGAAGATGGGTACCAGAATTAAGAGGTATACCGAATAAGTATATACATAAACCTTGGGAAGCACCTGAGCATATTTTACAAAAATCCAATATAAAACTTGGTGATACATATCCTTATCCGATTGTTGATCATAAGGCAGCACGAGAGAGAGCCCTTTGTGCATATAAAAGTATGAAAGAATTTGTATGAAATAGGTTAAACAATATGTATTTAGAATTTTAATATTAGAATTTTATCCATTACAAGGACATACTAATCATATAAAGTTTCTATAATCTTCTAGTAAAAAGGAGAATGTTTATGAAAAAATCTAGTATTATAGTATTTTTCCTAACATATGGTTTGTTTTATGTTTCTAGTGTTTTATTCCCTATTGATCGTACTTGGTATGATGCGTTAGAAAAGCCGTCTTGGACACCTCCTGGTATGACAATCGGAATGATATGGGCTGTATTATTTGGACTTATCGCATTATCAGTTGCAATTATTTACAACAACTATGGATTCAAGCCAAAAACATTTTGGTTTTTATTCCTTTTAAATTATATATTCAATCAAGCGTTCAGCTATTTTCAATTTAGCCAAAAGAATTTGTTTTTAGCAACAGTAGATTGTTTACTAGTCGCTATTACTACGTTACTTCTCATTATGTTTTCTTCCAATTTATCTAAAGTATCGGCATGGTTGCTAATACCATATTTTTTATGGTCTGCATTTGCTACATATTTATCTTGGACAATTTATAGTATAAATTAAAGACGGAACTAAAAACTTGAGCACAATAAAAATGCTCGAGTTTTTATGTTTATTAATGATAATCTGAAATATAGAATATATACATCTTAGGGGGGCATCTTTTTGAAAAAATGGATAAAAATTGTTCTGTACTCTTTACTAGCTATTTTAATCGTCGGAAGTATTACTTTTTTAACTTGGTCTCAGTTTACTTATAAACCAACGAAAGAGGCTTTGTCTTTAGTAGATGATAAAAAAGATGAAGATTATATAGTTTTTGGAGAGAAAGATGCAAAAATAGGAGTTATTTTTTATCAAGGAGCTAAAGTAGAAGCCGAGGCTTATAGTTACTTAGGAGAAGCTCTTGCAAAAGATGGGCATTTTGTAGTAATGCCTAAGTTACCATTAAACTTAGCGTTATTTGGAATAAATGAGGTAGATAGTGTAATTGAACAGTATCCTGAAGTTCAAAAATGGTATGTTGCTGGGCATTCAATGGGCGGAGCTATGATTTCTAGGTATGCCTTTCAACATGAAGAAAAGGTAGACGGGATTATTTTCTTAGGTTCGTATCCTGCAGATGACTTCTCTACGAAATCGATTCCAATGTTATCAATTTACGGGGAAGTAGATGCTTTAGCAACTGTAGAAAAAATAGAGAACAATAAAAAGTTCATGTCAAAGAATACTACTATGCACATGATAAAAGGGGGAAACCATGCTCATTTTGGCATGTATGGTGAGCAAAAAGGTGATAATGCGAGTTTAATTACGGCAAAAGCACAACGAGATGAAACAGTAAAAGTAATTGAAGAATGGTTATTGGAACAATGATAACGAATTTAATAAATCTACCGAAAGAATTTTCCCAACGGTAGATGGGAGAGAGAATAAAGAGCCAAATCGTATGAATTGGCTCTTTTATTTATTTGCTATCTCCAATTGTCCCCTTATTTTCTCCGGAATATCCTCTTTAGAAATAATATCGTAAGAATACACATATTTTCCTTTCATATGAATTTTTAAGTAAGTTTTTCTTATAAAATCATTAGGCGTGTTCGTTCCAACTTTATATTCTTTTTCATTGCTTAGTTCATCAACACCCTTTAGTGAGTACATAGCTCGGCCTTTATAATGATAATCTGGAATGCCATATCCCTTCGCAACGGCGTATACATTTTTTTCTTCAGCAATCGGATTAAATCTGTCTAAATCCCCGCGTAATATGAAAGGTAGTAAGTATATAGGAAGGCCTATTCCTAGTATGCAAAGTACAAATTTTTTCATGGTCGTTTCTCCTCTTGTTCATTTACAGGATTCAGTATAGAAAAAAATTCTTATGAATATAGAGGGAAATTTCTTAAGGTTTTCTTAATAAAGTTTAACCGTGTGAAAAAAACTAACTTGAGCATTAAGCTTACGGAATGAATAACCAAATAACTTGTTTTCTTTATTTTTTGATATTTCTTAAGAACCTATCAAGAAATAAGTGAGTTTTAGGATTTAGAATAAATGTATCTTACAGTAATAAGAGAATTATCTAAAAAAATTAGAGTGAGAACAATTAAAGAAAGCATCTAGTGGATTGCTTTTTTCTTTTGGAATAGAGAATCATATGGGTCAGTTACATGTAATACGGCACTGTGCTTCTATGTCACTGAAAAATCCAATGATAAAAAAAGAGGGGGAAGGCATTTTTTATTGAAGTTTGTTAATGATAGATTTTTAACTAGTTAGGGGGGGATCGTAAAATAGATTATTAATCTCTTTAATAATTTTTATTTTCCTTATAGTTGGCATATTGTATTAGAAATTTTTAATTTTGAAAGGAGAATCAATAATTATGGGTAAGAAAAGAAGAATAAGTAATAAGTTATTACTTGTCAGTGCAATTTTTACAATAGCAATTCCCTCAGTCTCATATGCGGAGGAAGTAATTTCACCTGAAAATTTTACGAGTTCTTCAAGTTTGTATGAGGGACGGAATACGGAAGTATTGAAAACAAGCTTATATCCTTATACATATAACTATCCGTTTAACTACCAATTTAGTTCGAAATTAAAGGAAGCAAACACAACTATAAAAAAAGTAGACAATAGTGATGATGAAAATCCTATTATATCTACTACTCTTTCATTTATTCGCCATATGAATAGTGAAGATTATAAATCTGCATTTGATTTAACCTCAAGGTCATTACAGAAAATAATATCCGAAGAATGGCTGAAGAACTATTGGGAGGGACTCCCAGTGCAATTACAAGCAGGTTCTTTTATAGAAATTGGGGAGGTTACACAAAAAGAGATAAATCCTGTTCATACAAATGTGGAGATTCAATTAGTTTTTGAAAAAATGACTGTACCTTTACTAATTAAACTAGATCCATCTGGAAAAATAGACGATTTTCAACTCAGCATGTCGTTTAGTCCTGTTGCAGAGCGTCCATCATATAGTAAGCCTGAATCATTTGTTGATAAAGAAGTAGTAGTTGGAAGTGGTGCATTTCCATTACCAGGAACATTGTCGGTTCCAAAAGGAAAGGGTCCTTTTCCAGCGGTTATTCTTGTTCAAGGATCAGGAGCAACTGATCAGGATGAAACAGCGTTTGCTTTAAAACCATTTCGCGATTTAGCTGAAGGTCTTGCATCGAAGGGAATTGCTGTCCTTCGCTATAATAAAAGAACTTATGAACATGGGTTGAAAACACAATTCAGTCCCTTTTATACAGTTGATAAAGAGACAACAGATGATGCTCTTCTTGTAACTCAATTTCTTAAAAATGAGCCTCTAATAAATAAAAATCAAATTTATATTTTGGGTCATAGTCAAGGTGGAATGATGCTTCCGAAAATGATTGAAAAAGACCAAAATAAAAATATTGCTGGAGCAATTGTAATGGGAGGGCCAGCTCGTACGATCCAAGACGTTGTTTTAGATCAATTTGAGTACCTTTTCTCTATTGGAGCAATGAACCTGGATCAATATAAATTCTACAAATCGCAATTTGAATTATTAAATGATCCTAATTTCTCTGGTCAGAATCCCCCAAAAGATTTTTACTTAGGATCAGCAGTATTTTGGGATTCTATACGGAAAATTAAAGCGGCAGAAATGTCAAAAGAACAAAAGACACCGCTTCTTATTATTCAAGGAGAAAGAGACTATCAAGTTCAATCAAAAATTGAAATTCCTCTTTGGAAAGAACAATTAAAAGAACGAGATAACGTAGATTATCGACTATATCCAAAGTTAAATCATTTCTTTACAGAGGGTGAAGGGGAAATAAGTAAGCCAAAGGAATATTATAGTCCTGCTAATATCCCTGAGTATGTTATAAATGATATTGCTGCTTGGGTGCAAGACAGATCGCAATTAAATTAGCAACCATATGTTTTAATAAAGACTTTCTTTCCGTAATCAAAATAGAAATATTTTGATTAGGTTATATGTTTTTTAAAAGCACTCTTTAAAAAGGAGTGCTTTTTTATTTTTCTATGATTTCTATAAAACAATGGGCTTATCTTCCAAACAAATCGTTATTTGGAGCGCTTTTATCAAAGCAAAGTTCTTGTGACATTTCTTTGATATTAAAAACATGAATAACCTATTGTGTGAAATTTTTTGAAAATTTAGGTTTAACATCTTTAAAATAGGTGTATTACATATTACATAACAACTAAATAAAAAATAAAAAATCTAAAGGAGGAAAGATACGATGCATACGAATGAAAGAAAAACGGTAGTTTATGAATATCAAAATGAACAGGAAGTAATTATGAAAGTAAAAGAGCTAGAATTGCAAGGGGTTCGCCACGATGACATTTATGTTTTAGCACATGAAAAACATATAACAAAAAGGATTGCGGATGATACAAACACAAATACGATTGGAGTAAAAGAACAAGGATTGGGAACAAGTATTATCAACTTTTTCTCCAAAAAAGGGGACGAACTTCGAAATCAAATGGAAGAAATGGGGTTGTCGAAGGAGGAAGCTAACTTATATGAAGAAAAACTAGATCAAGGGAAGATTTTACTCCTAGTAACAGCTGAAGTACCAATGGCGAATGCTAGGCAGCCGCAAAACTATCATTCTCTGTAATAGATTGCAACATCTGATAAATAGGTAAGGGAATTATTTTAGTTTGTAGCATGGAAGAAAATAAAAATAGAAAAGGATGAGAAAAATGAAACATACAATATTTAAATATGCTGTGATTGGAATTACGACCGGAGTCATAGTCTCCCTATTAAAAAAAGAAAATCGGAAAGCTATACAAACAAAAGGAAAAAGCGTAAAAGAAAAACTACAAGAAGGAAACATAAAGGAAACATTGGAGAAGGTAACTGAGACAAGTAAACAATTTTCTGTAACTGCAGCTAATGTTGCAAAACAAACATTACCACAACTGCTTACAGCCACACCAGTTGTCATTTCTACCATTAAAGACTTAACAGAAAACGAAAATAATAAAAAGAAAACAGGTGAAAAGGATTACGAAATAAATGAAAATAGTAAGAACTTAGACGGGGAAAAAACGAAAAATGAAAAGAAATATGTGAAAGAAGAGAGTGCCTAGATTTAATTCTAAAAATAGAAAGTGAGGGAAAAAGTATGAAATCTCTGTATGCAATTGATGTAGGAATTGGCTTTACCAAAAGGGCATATCGACAGGATGTAGATTCTGAGATGACAATCAAGAGTGAAGCTTCCACACTAGCCCCTGTACCTAATCATGCTGAAAGTGAAGATTTAACAAAGGTAAGTTTTATAGACTTAGATTTTGCATACTACATGGGAAATGAAGCACATCAATCTGACGCTTCGTTTCTTCCTCCATTTGACGAAGAAATAGAAAATTATTATGAAAGCGAACGATTTAAACAACAAATATTTGGTTGCATTGCAAAGGATTATAAAGAAAATGTCGTGTTACCTCTAGTTGTTACCGGGCTCCCCGTTACTTGTTTTGGTAGTCAGCATGAGCAATTACAACGTGCACTAAAAAAAGAAACTTCCGTACAAATTGATGGGAAATTTATTCATATTACGGTGGAAAATGCTTTGATTCTTCAGCAACCGGTCGCTTTACATGCCTATTTCTTAAAAGAGGGAATCATTCAGGAACGAGATCGCATCTTAATTATTGATGGCGGATTTCGTACAGTAGAAATGACAGATATGAAACAGAATGTCATTTTAAATCATTATGAGGCGGAACTAGGATGTAGCAAGCCTTTGAAAAATATTAAGAATATCGTGCAGAATCATGAGGGTGAAAGTAATCAATTGCATATTAACGACATGCCAAACATATTAGAAAAAGGATATGAATGTCGAGAAGAAAATCATGAGACAAATCAGGTTCATACTTTGATTCAAAAAGAGTTGGATGCACACTTCCAAGACGTCATGCGTGTATTACAAGAACAATTTAAGTTAGAACAGTATAACACTATTATTTGGACAGGAGGAATAGTAGATCTCCACAAAAAACGAATTGAAAAAATGCAAAGTGAAATTTCTTCTTTCCGTATGGTAGACGCTTCGAAAGAGGCTGCACTCCATGGATACTATATTATTGGGAGTCAAGTATTTGACGACATCACCAATCAATCTGCTATGAATCCAAATTATAATAACGACTGAAATGGAGTTCGTTGAATAGACGTGCCAAATTATGTAGCTTCTTTTCCATATATAATAAATTCTTTATAAGAAAAGATAAAAAGTGCTTGTATAGAGGAAATGTTTAAAATTGAGAATGAAAATAACTAATATATAGGGGGTCTTTCTTTTAAAAGAATAAGGCCTCCTATGTCATTTATTTTGTAATTTAGATGATCTAAAAACTTTTCCTCCAAGACATGAATACCTACATACAAATGTCATATTACGGTTATGATTCGATTAAACATAAAACAATTTAGAAAGGAAGAATAATATGGAATGCATAAAAATGACGAAATGGAGTTGGTATCATGTGAAAACTAGTGAGCTTGAAAAACTTTCTTCTATAATCCCTCGTGATGTAACATCTTATTTCTCTCAATTTGTAAAGAAAATAAGTTCTCCTTGTGAAAATGGATTATATGTTTATACGTTATCACCAAGTCAAACTTGTGTATATGGTTCGTTTTTATATGATCAAGATAAAAAGGACGCCAAAATTCAAAAATTTCTTCATTATTTCGTAGCTCATGGAATACTGATAACAGTTCAGGAAAAAGAGGAAGAGGATTTCAAAAAATTAATACATAATTTCCCTATGGGTACAAAAAATTGTAATAGTTCCGCTGAAGGATTATGTGCTATCTTATCAATGTTTATATCTCATTATTTGCGAAAGGTTGACTACTTTGAAAACAATTTCAGAAATGTATTATGGGATTTTTATCATCATAATAACATAGCAGTTTTAGAAAGGATTTATCATATTCGTCATGAATTATTTATGAACACACACGTGTTTCGCTTAATACAAGAAGTGTTACAAGGCCTAAAAGAAGCTTGGTTAGAAAAACTAACAAACACCCTTTGTTATAAACAAACAAGCGTAAAATTAGAGCGTGGATTACAACTCGTTAAAGAGTACCAAGAAGAATTAGACACGATGATTCATTTGCAAGAAGTTGTTTCTTCTCATCGTGGGAATGAAATTATGAAAGCTCTTACTGTATTAACTGCTGTGAGTACGCCTTTGACAGCCTTAGGAGCATTATGGGGTATGAATTTTAAATACATGCCTGAACTAGAATGGAAATATAGCTATTTAATCGCTCTCTTATTTATTATTTTCACAACAGGGGGGATGTATATGTATATGCGATTCAAAGGATGGACAGGTGACTTATTACGAGTAAAGAAAAAGAAATCTTTTTTTAAATCTAATTAATCCTGTTTATAAAAAATATGATAGATATATGATTTGTAATATTTATTAATCGAGATAGCACCATATCCCCATCAAGTTAAAGTTTTGATGTCCCCGTAATGATAAAAATGGTGAATATTTATATGAAAGATTAGAGCTCTCCTTCTTGTAGGAGAGCTCTAATCTTTGTTTAAAAACTATATCATATACTCTGAAATTTGTCCGGATTCAATTTAGAATATGGCAAAAGAGAACTTGCCATTAAAAACAAGCTCTCTTTAAAAGAAATAACGTAATTGAGATACTTATATAGTAACAATTGTTTTCTTCTAATTCCATATGTCATATGTTGAGAAATAAATTATGATTGGATTGATAAAGCTAAAATGAATGATTGACATAATATTTTGACGATAATATAATGAATCTCGAATTCAAGATAACTTGTAAAGGATTGGTAATTATGAGCGTGATTAACGATGAGAGCTTATCTTTAAAGTTATTTGTTATATTATCAAGGGCAGTACAGTCAATTACTAAGCGTATTGAAGAGGATATAAAAAGTTATGGACTTAATCCAACTGAATTTGCAGTGCTTGAGCTACTGTATAGTAAAGGCGATCAGCCTATACAAAAAATTGGAGACAAAATATTACTTGCAAGTAGTAGTATCACGTATGTAGTGGATAAGTTGGAAAAGAAGCGGTTCTTAATACGAAAACCATGTCCTAAAGACCGCCGTGTCACGTATGCGTCAATTACTTCAGAAGGTATTGAATTGATGGATATTATTTTTCCTCAGCATAAAGAGGCGATTCGGCAAATATTTGGTGGTTTGGACTATATTGAGAAAAAAATGATAATCGAAAAGTTGAAAAAATTAGGGTATTATGCACTCGAACTATAAATTTTTAGAAATATATCTCGAATTAGTAATGTCCTAATTAAATATAAATTAAATAAATAGGAGGAAAAATTAATAAATGGTAGTAAATTTATTATAATACAAAATGAATAAAACGTGTAATTTCAATTGGTATAGTATGAAATAAAGTTGTTATGTTAACGTATACATATCGTCCTTTAAATTATAAATCTTTCATAAAGCGGAGAGTGGGTATCAAGAATGGAATTACGTCATTTAGAGTATTTTATTCAAGTTTGTAATAATAATAGTTTCACTAAAGCTGCGGAAGTTCTAGGTATTTCACAGCCGACTTTAAGTCAACAAATACGAGTTTTAGAAGGTGAACTTGATACACCCTTGTTTCATCGAGTTGGAAGAGGTATCAAAATGACAGAAGCGGGTAAGCTGCTATTTGATAAAGGAAAATTTATCATGCAACAATTTGATGACGTTTATAATGAAATTTTTGAATTAAAGGGTGTAAAAAGAGGTGTGATTACTATAGGAGGTTTATTAGAGGATCTCACTTATTTAACACCTTATATTATGAAGTTTCAACAACATTATCCCAACATTGTAGTAAAGATTATAGAATCCGAAGTTGCTGTAAATCAAATCGTTGACAAAAATATTGATTTCGGGATTACACGTAGTGCTCAAATTCCAGATACATTAACAAACACCCTTTTGTATAGTGAAGAGCTCGTCCTTGTCATTCCAAAAAATCATCCTTTGAATGAAAAATCATTTGTTTCTTTTCGAGAATTAGTAGGGCTCAGTAGAGTAATGGTTTCATGTAGTTGTCGTGAATCTATTAAGATATATTGTGAGAGTTTAGGGTTATCTTTATCTGAAGCAAATATAGAAACAAAATCTTCTATTTCTCTATTGAGCCTTGTATACAATGGACATGGGGTTGCTATAATACCTCTTTCACTGGTTAACTTTGTTAATAATGATACTTTGAGCATAGTTCGTATTACTGATCCAACACCAAGTCAAGATATTAATCTTATTCACTTTGATGATAAATTTTTAAGTTTTGCAGCACGTATCTTTATGCAGAAGTTAAATGATTCTCAAAAAGTATCAGTGTAATAGAAATAATAATGATTTTAGTGTAACAATTGAAAAATTAAGATCTATATTAAAGTCAAAGGGCAGTGGATTTATATGTGTGGTGTAGTCGATCAAAAGGGGATACCATTGACTTTTAATTAAGGAAAAAAGGAAAGACTTTGCAAGGAGAGAAGGTTATCAAAAACAAGTTAAGTTAATCAATCAATTCTTTGGTCTTATCGTATAGTAACAGATTCCATAAGGGATATACACTGCTATTTTGAATTTATATATCCTTATTGTAGAAAGAAAACCACCGGCATTATACCGGTGGTTTTGATTTAGAAAGCAAAGCAAGTACAACCAATACCCCATTTAGTTCCATCTTTTCCTATTACGGTATGAGTGTGTTGATGGAGAGGGTTACTACAACTATGTAACTTGTTATCATGGGAATCGTGAGAAAGTATAGTGTTGGCTAGGTTAGCACCACCATACCCATAAACGCCCGTCGGTGACCAATCAGGTGATGCTGGCGGCAATTCAGGTGATAAGTTTTTAAATTCATTATTTCCATAAACAACCTGCCCACCCATAATGGTGAGCAATGATTCAAGGTCTTTGATTTCTTCTTCCGGCACAGTAAAGTAGTCAGCAGACAATACAGCAATATCAGCAAACTGACCGACTGCCAGGGTTCCTTTTTTACCTTCATCACCAGAGAACCACGCACTTCCTTTTGAATATAATTCCAGGGCTACTTTTCTATCAAGTTTATTTTTTTCATCGTATATGGAAAGCCCACCAATGGTTTTTCCAGCAACCATCCAGTAAAGAGCAACCCAAGGGTTATAGCTGGAAACCCTGGTTGCATCACTACCGGCGCCAACAGGTATACCAAGGTCTAACATACGATAAATCGGAGGAGTATGCTTTGCAGCTTCCTTTCCGTATAAGTCAACAAAGTATTCACCTTGAAAAGCCATGCGGTCTTGGATGGCAATACCGCCATTTAAAGCCTTAACACGTTCCATACTACGATCTGAGATTGTTTCTGCATGATCAAACCACCAGCGTAGCCCATTAAAAGGAATTTCTCTGTTAACTTCCTCAAATACATTTAAGAAACGTGTGATTGACTCGTCATAAGTTGCATGTAAACGGAATGGCCAACGGTTTTCCACCAATAGAGAAATTACTTTCTTTAAGTCGGCTTCCATCATCGTAGCTAGTTCGGGCCGTGGCATTTGAAATTTTTCAAAATCAGCTGCAGAGAATACTAACATTTCTCCGGCACCATTCATTTTATACTTATCATTTCCTTGACCTGGAGAAACAATTTTTGTCCATGAAGCAAAGTCTTCATATTCATGATTAGGATTTTGCGTAAATAAATTATAAGCAATACGTAAAGTTAATTGTTCCTTCTCGGCTAAATGTTCAACAACTTTGTAGTCGTCAGGATAATTTTGGAAACCGCCACCTGCATCAATGGCACTTGTAATACCTAATCTATTTAATTCACGCATAAAATGGCGAGTTGAGTTAATCTGGTCGTCAAGATTAAGTACTGGAGCTTTACCCAAACTTGAATAAAGAATAGAAGCGTTAGGGTTAGCAATTAAAAGGCCCGTTGGATTACCTCTTTTATCCCGCTGAATTAAACAGCCTGGAGGATCTGGGGTATCTTTCGTGTATCCCAGTGCACGTAGCCCTGCACGATTTACAAGTGCTCTATCGTAAAGATGTAGCACAAAGACAGGCGTGTCTTCAGAAACAGCATTAATCTCTTCTAATGTTGGCATCCGTCTCTCTTTAAATTGAAATTCAGACCAACCTCCAACTACTCTTACCCACTGAGGAGCAGGTGTACGTCTTGCCTGTTCTTTGAGCATTTCTAGAGCAATAAAAAGTGATGGTACGCCTTCCCAACGTAATTCCATATTATAATGCAGACCACCACGAATAACGTGTATATGAGAGTCATTCAGGCCTGGAATAGCTCTCTTTCTTTTAAGGTCTATTTTTTTTGTTTTTTCCGTGGCACTATTAAGAAGCTCATCTCCACCTACTGCAGTGACTAAACCATCAGTTATGGCGATAGCAGATACCTCAGGCTGAGAAGGGTCAAGGGTAGTAATTTTTCCGTTGTATAAGACCATATCCGGTACATTCATATTCACACCTCGTCTACTTCCTATTATTTTGTAACCATGGATGAAATAATTTACCGAAAATCGGCATGACTACCCATGATAGCAAGGACACGATACATACAGAAACAAAAAAAGCTGACATAATAGGATTCATATGTTTTATAATAGGTCCTATCACTTTAGGAACTAACATGCTAAGAGGCCATACACCCAGAAGGGTAACGATAGACATTTTCCATTTTGGCGGTGGAACTGGCGTTTTCGGAGTAACAAACCAATAAGCCAAACTGCTTTCAGTTTTGTAAGTTGGATTAGCGGCTTGAAATTGCTCCGCCGTTTTTAACAAATCCCGGCGAACATCTGATTCTTGCCAAGTACGTAGATGCTCATACGTATCAAAGCGAAAAATAACAGTATACTCTCTGGATTCGTTACTTGGGACTATTAGATTTACACCTAAATGTCCTGGGAATTTAGTAGCCGCAGCCTCAATTTCATGTCTCCATGTTTCAAACTGTTTTTCTCTACCTTCTTGAATTTCCCATGTAACAATCGTTGTTACTGGATTGCCGGCATCCATCGTGTTCCCTGTATAAGTCTCTTCGACAGCTACTCCTTCTTGTTTCATATTTTCCTGCTTGGAAGCGCGCCATGCACCATAGTATATGCGTATTCTACACCTTGACCATAAGCACCAGTGTGTTCCTTTACAATCTCCATTACAGCATCATAAGTGTCTTTGTGTGCCCAGTCACGTTGGTATTCAAGTAAAACTTGAATTGCTGTCACTGGAATTGCACCAGCTTGTTCTACACGACGCATAGCAGCGTTATGTGCTGTCAAACTAGTACCACCTGAAGCATCATCAACTGCATATACCTCATAGCCAGCTTTAATTGCTTCAAGCACAGGGAATGCAAGGCAAACTTCAGTCCAAAGTGCTGCAAATATTAATTTCTTTCTACCGGTTGCTTTAACTGCCTCAACAAATTTCGGATCTTCCCAAGAGTTCATTGAACTACGTTCTATAATTTCATGGTTTGGGAATATATCAAGAATTTGTGGCCAAAAATAACCAGAAAAGCTGCGTGTTTCAACTGTAGTAAGAATAGTAGGTACGTTAAAAGTTTTTGCTGATTTAGCAAGTAGCATAACGTTATTAATCAATGTTTGTCTATCAATACTTGCAACTCCAAAAGTCATTTGAGGTTGAAAATCAATTAAAATTAAGGCACTGTTCTCCGGATTTAACAATTCTAAATTACTCATAATAAAACGCTCCTTTTTCAATTGTTTATTGAAAGTAATGTATCTTCTGTCAATTGAAGCTCTACTATACTTTTTAATTTAAATTTAGTGCTGATTTAATCAGCACTAAATTTATACTATCTACTTTAAAAAAGGTGATTTAAAGCTATTTACTTGAGATACATTTATGCATTTTGTTTACTAAGATCTCGCTGAGCTCCTCTATAGCTTCCAATTATATTTTGATAGCCTGGAAGATTGCTAGCAAGCAAATTGCCAAAACCTTCGACATCGTTGCGCCAATCGCGTTGTAATTCGCAAGCTACGCTAAACCAGTTCATAAGTTGCACGCCACTATGTGCCATACGTGTATTGGCAGCATCTGCAACTTGTTTACTGAAAGTTCCTGAAGCATCAGTAACAGCAAATACTTCATATCCAGCTTTTATAGCGGAAAGTGCAGGGAAAGCAACACAAACGTCCGTAACTACGCCCGCGATGATAAGTTGCTTTTTTCCAGTTTCTTCGATTGCTTTTACAAAATCATCATTATCCCATGCGTTAATTTGTCCAGGTCGAGCTATTTTTGGTGCATAAGGAAAGAGATCAACCAATTCTTGCATTAAAGGTCCGTTAGGCCCGTTTTCAAAACTTGTTGTTAAAATAACTGGTAAATCAAAAAACTTAGCAGTATGAGCAAGAGCTAAAACATTGTTCTTGAATTCATCAACACCATAGTCACGTACTAGTCCGGACATAAGACCAGTTTGATGATCTACTAAAAGCACGACAGCATCGTCTTTGTTAATACGAGAATAGAGATCAGTCATTATGTATTCCTCCTAAAAATTAAGTAATCGAAGAAAGTTTAAATAGTCGAATACTATCATAAGTTTCTTCGTTTATAACTAAGCTGACCAATAATATTGGTTATAGCAGCATTCATAGAACATGAAGTGCTATACAAATTTATAGTATTTGAAAACTGATTCGTTAATCAATTCTAAATTATCTATAATTCGTATAGGTCGTAACTATAGTTGTTTTCACTATAAAATAGATTGGTTTTACCTATACATCCTATAGATAGAACAATATTGATAGTCACCTATTTTTGTTATTACAATTGAATAGGAGTAATGTTCAGTAATTATTTTATGATGAAAAAGGTATTAGAGGGGGGATTGTTCCAAAAGGAGAAAATGAATGCATTGGAACAATAGAGTTTCATACTTAGAGTTCACAACATGAACGTGCATGAATAGGTTATGACATTCATCCGGATTATTGAAGAAAAGGATATATATTAGAATATTTTTTGGAGGTAGAAGCATGGCTAAAATAACTGTAGGAACCGAAAATCAAGAACCAATTGAGATATATTATGAGGATCATGGTACAGGAAAACCAGTTGTACTAATTCATGGTTGGCCGTTAAGTGGTCGATCTTGGGAATACCAAGTTCCCGCTCTTGTTGAGGCTGGATACAGAGTTATAACATATGATCGTCGAGGATTTGGACAATCATCTCAGCCGTGGGAAGGGTATGAATATGATACCTTTACTTCTGATTTACATCAACTATTAGAACATTTAGAGCTTCAAAATGTCACACTTGTTGGTTTTTCTATGGGTGGAGGCGAAGTAGCCCGGTATATTAGTACGCATGGAACAGATCGTATTGAAAAGGCTGTTTTTGCTGGAGCAGTACCTCCATATTTATACAAATCAGAGGATCATCCTGAAGGGGCATTAGATGATGCAACAATTGAAGCATTCAAAAGTGGTGTGATAAATGACCGCCTTGCATTTCTTGATGAATTTACTAAGGGATTTTTCGCGGCTGGTAATCGAACAGATTTAGTTAGTGAGCCATTCCGTTTATATAATTGGGATATTGCAGCCAGTGCATCACCTAAAGGAACACTTGATTGTATTACCGCCTTTAGTAAGACAGATTTTAGAAAAGACTTGGAGAAGTTTAATATACCTACTCTTATTATTCACGGTGATTCTGATGCAACTGTACCATATGAATATAGTGGGAAATTAACACATGAAGCAATTCCTAATTCTAAAGTGGCCTTAATAAAGGGTGGTCCACATGGGCTACATGCAACGCATGCTAAAGAATTTAATGAAGCACTCCTATTATTTTTAAATGACTGATTACAACTATATAATTGTTAATTGATAAATTATAAACAAGTAAAAAATAAAGCTTTATAAAAGATGCTCTTGGATAAATCCAGGAGCATCTTTTTAAATGGTGATATTGAGATGTTAGGTTGATAAATCTCCATTAATTTTGGATTGAATACTCTTCTTAACAGTTAAAATATATTGATTAGAGTTTTTTAGATTTCTTAGAAGTATTGTTATATTACTATCAAGATAATATTTTGAATAATCCTCAAAACAAAGAAATATACATTTTTCTGAGGAAGAAATATCTTATCAGAAAACAATAAAATCTTATTAATTTTTATAATTGGTAGAATTTTTGTAGAAATAATTCTCTTAATATATTAAAATAACATCGTATTATGTCAGATTTTAATTAGGGGAGAGAAATTTTATGTTGAAAAAAATCATTCCAGTTGCTTTAGCATTAAGTACAGTTACTTTTACTAGTGTATTTGCTGCGCCTTCAATCCAAGCAAGTACAGAACAAAACCGCTACATAGATGTACAAATGCTCGGTATTAACGATTTTCATGGGCAACTAGACACTGTAAAAAAAATTAACAATAAAGATGCAGGGGGAATTGAGTACTTAGGGGCTTATTTACGTGATCGTGAAAAACAAAATCCGAATACATTAAAGGTACATGCTGGCGATGTTGTTGGAGCAAGTACTCCTGTTTCAGCATTATTACAAGACGAACCTACGATTGAATTTCTAAATGATTTGAAATTCGATGTTGGAACGATAGGAAATCATGAATTTGATGAAGGTGTTGAAGAAATGAACCGCCTTATTTATGGTGGATACCATGAGAAAACAGGAAATTTTAAAGGAGCAAAATTCCCATATGTTGCTGCAAATTTCTATAATAAATCCACCGGTCGTTTATTTTTACCACCATTCACTATAAAAAAGGTACAAGGAGTTCCTGTTGGCTTTATCGGAGTCGTAACAACGGATGTTCCTAACCTTGTTATGCCTACTATGCTAAAGAATGTAGAAATTACAGATGAAGTTGAAGCTATTAACAAATCCGTAAAGCAATTAAAAAAACTAGGCGTTAAATCTATCGTTGTTCTTGCACATAACGGAGGTATAACAGATGGGAACGGCGTAACAAATGGTGATATCGTCCGATTAGCAAATGAGACTGATCCAGAAGTCGATGTTATTTTTGGTGGCCATAGCCACACCTATGTAAATGGAACTGTTAATAATAAACTTGTCGTACAAGCAAATTCATATGGTATGGCTTTTGCTGATGTTGATGTAAAGATTGATCGTAAAACACAAGATATTGTTGAGAAAAAAGCAGAAATTGTTACAACTTACCATGAAGGCATGGAGCCTGATAAAAAAATCAAGAAGAAGATGGAGAAATATCAAGCAAAAATCGCACCTCTTGTTAATGAAATTGTAGGTAAGTCTATTGCTCCACTAGATCGTAAACTCAATACGGCTGGTGAATCTACTCTCGGAAATTTAGTTGCTGATGCTCAGCGTGCAACAATGCAATCCCAAATTGCACTTATGAATCCTGGTGGTATTCGTAATGACTTAGATGCTGGTGATATTACATGGGGAGAGATATATGGTATTCAACCATTCGGAAATCAATTAATAAAAGTAAATTTAACAGGTCAAGACATTCGTGATATTTTAAATCAACAATGGCAAAAAGACATAACAAGAATGCTTCAAATTTCAGGGATCCAATACACTTGGGATGCGAACAAGCCTAATGGAGAAAAAGTAACAAGTATTCGCTTAACAAATGGAGAAGAAATTATTCCTTCTAAAACTTACAGCGTCGTTGCGAACGCATTTCTAGCTTCAGGTGGAGATGGATTTGTATCCTTTAAAAACGGTAAAGATGCTGAAACAGGACCAACTGATTTTGAAGCATTAGTAGATTATATAAAAAAATCAAAAGAACCAATTCAGTCTATTATTGATGGAAGAATTCAAAAGATAAATTAGTTTTTTATTAATCTCAAAAACAACTAGATTACCTGTGCGCTATACTCTTTAGTGTGCAGGTAATCTATTTTTTTGATTTGAAATAGTCTAACTGTGGCCAATGGGTATACCGTCTAGATGCAGAGTGCCGAAAAAATGAAGTGAACAAAAAATAACCCCTAAATTAACTCTATGATAAAGAGACTACAAACAATCAAAATTTGGAACTTCATATTAACCATATATTAACTACGTTAATAATACATACTGAAATTGAATACTTTAGATAACATCATCTATAACGAATATCTGTACATTATAATGTTATGCAATGAGGAATTTACAATACAATGAATTGAAGCTTATTTAGTTTTATATTCGTATAAGTGAATTAAGAATTTCTTAAGAACCTATTAAGAAATAAGTGAGTTTTAGGAACTAGAATAAATGTATCTTAACAGTAATAAGAAAATGAATGTTTTAAACGGAAATTGGCAGAGTATGTCAAAAAGCTATAAGTAAATATTTCAGGAGGTTTTTTATGAAAAAGAAAATAATTATTGCAATTGTTGCTTCTGCTATAACAATGACTCATTTTGTAGGAAATACTTATGCAGATTCGAAAACAGAGGTTTCTGTTACAGCTCCCTATAATACAAATCAAATAGCGAAATGGTTAGAAGCACATGCAAAGCCTTTAAAAACAACTAATCCAACTGCATCTCTTAATGATTTGAAACCACTTAAGAATATGGTAGGTTCAGCTTCAATTGTAGGTTTAGGTGAAGCTACGCATGGGGCTCATGAAGTTTTTACAATGAAACACCGCATTGTTAAGTATTTAGTATCTGAAAAGGGCTTTACCAATCTAGTTTTAGAAGAGGGATGGGACAGGGCCTTGGAACTTGATCGATATGTTCTTACTGGTAAGGGAAACCCAAGCCAACATCTAACACCTGTATTTAAGACGAAAGAAATGCTAGATTTACTTGATTGGATTCGGCAATATAATGCTAATCCAAAACATAAATCGAAAGTACGTGTCATCGGGATGGACATTCAATCAGTAAACGAAAATATTTATAATAATATAATAGAATATATTAAAGCGAACAATTCAAAACTGTTGCCTAGAGTAGAAGAGAAGATAAAAGGGCTTATTCCTGTAACAAAGGATATGAATACTTTTGAAAGCCTTACGAAAGAAGAAAAAGAAAAGTATGTTTTAGATGCTAAACAAATTAGTGCTTTATTAGAGGAAAATAAAAGCTATTTAAATGGGAAATCTAAAGAGTTTGCATGGATAAAGCAAAATGCTCGTATTATTGAACAGTTTACTACAATGTTAGCGACACCTCCTGATAAACCAGCGGATTTTTATTTGAAACATGATATTGCAATGTATGAAAATGCGAAGTGGACTGAAGAACATTTAGGAAAAACCATTGTATGGGGACATAATGGACACGTTTCGAAAACAAATATGCTTTCTTTTATATACCCTAAAGTAGCAGGGCAGCATTTAGCAGAATATTACGGAAAACGGTACGTATCTATTGGAACGTCAGTTTATGAAGGACAATATAATGTCAAGAATAGCGATGGTGAATTTGGCCCCTATGGAACATTAAAATCGGATGATCCAAACAGTTATAACTACATTTTTGGACAGGTCAAAAAAGATCAATTTTTTATTGATTTACGTAAGGCGAATGGCGTGACAAAAACTTGGTTAAACGAACAACATCCAATTTTCGCTGGAATAACTACCGAAGGGCCTGATATACCAAAAACTGTTGATATATCATTAGGTAAAGCATTTGATATACTTGTTCAAATTCAAAAAGTGAGTCCATCTCAAGTACATCAATAAATTTAGAATCATGTGCCTTAATGACAAATTTCATAGTGTTTCATATAACACAATGAAATTTGTTCTATATAGCAAGAAGAATAATCGCATTAGAAAAAATTAGCAGTTTAACCTGTTAAGAGTAAAACGAATCTTCAATATGTAAAGCGCAAAAACACTGAAGCGAAAAGCATCGGTGTTTTTTGCGCTTTCGGGCACAGATGCTACTTCAATCCTATTGTAGAAGTGATTTTGTATGTAAGGAATTTGTAAGGAATAGGTAAGAAAAAAGAGATTTTCATTGTGTAGGATAAAAATATAAGGAGGCATGAAGGGGGGGACAAGTACGGCCTACATATAAAACAAATAATCAGTAACAAGAGTGTTTTAAGGAAAAGAAGTAATTTCTATGGTTAATATGTATGTGGAAAAAGAGTGATTTAGAGATTGTTAGAACACAATGGTGTTTGTGAAAATAATGATTAGTACGTTGATTGCAAATTCAGTGTTGACTTTTATCATTGGGAGAGTTGATAGCTGTGTGGTTCGTATATGAGAAAGCTATCAGCCATCAATACAATTTAAATAGAAGAGAGGAATTCTTTATGAAAACACGCAGTAAAATTACATGTGCAAGTCTAGCACTTTTAATAGCTGGAAGTTCCCTGTTATACATAACACCAACATTAATTGTAAAAGCAGAACCTACGCAAAATGTATCTAGTTCGTTACAAACAAGTACGCAAAGCGATCGTACTTCCGTTAAGAAAGCAATGCGAGATGAACTGCAACTTGGATACCCGGGAATACTCGCTCAAATTTCTAAGGGGGGTAAAACTTGGAGTTATACAGCTGGGGTAGCGGATCTGAAAACTAAGAAACCAATGAAAGCAGATTTTCGCTTTCGCATTGGCAGTGTGACGAAAACGTTCATTGCAACAGTTCTACTTCAATTATCTGGAGAGAACCGTTTGAATCTAGACGACTCCATTGAAAAATGGTTACCTGGTGTTATTCAAGGAAACGGATATGATGGTAACCAGATTACGATCCGGCAAATATTGAATCATACAAGTGGTATTGCTGACTATATAAATTCAAAAGACTTTGATATTACGGATATAAAAAAATCGTATACGGCTGAAGAATTTGTAAAGATGGGGATTTCACTTCCCCCAGACTTTGCCCCAGGAAAGGGTTGGTCTTATTCAAACACAGGATACGTATTACTGGGGATCCTTATTGAAAAAGTAACTGGCAACAGTTATGCGGAAGAGGTTGAAAATCGGATTATTGAACCGCTTGATTTGTCAAATACATTTCTACCTGGTAATTCAAGCGTGATTCCAGGCACCAAGCATGCCCGTGGCTATTTGCAACTAGACGGAGCGAGTGAGCTAAAAGACGTTACTTATATTAACCCAGGTAGCTCGGATGGAGATATGATTTCTACTGCTGACGACTTAAACAAATTCTTCTCTTACTTACTAGGTGGCAAATTACTGAAGGAACAGCAGTTAAAACAAATGCTTACTACAGTTCATACAAATAGAGAGGGAACCGGATATGGTCTTGGAATCCTTGAAATTAAGCTTCCGAACGGTGTCTCGGTATGGGGACACAGGGGGGGCGTTCCAGGGTTTTCCACTTTTGCTGGTGGAACACTTGGAGGTAAACATACACTCGCTATCAATTCGAACAGTTTAAACATTAATAACCCGGAAGTTTTTAAAAACATTTTACTTGCTGAATTTAGCAAGTAGGAAAAACGGATAAATTTTGTCATTTGTAATTTCCATCGGAATGGATTACCGCTTGAAAGAGTATAGAGGGATTAAGTATCTATAATTGTGTAGGAGCAGCATTTGCAAAATTAGAAATTGAAATAGATTCAACCATTAAAGATAATATTAGCAGGAAAAAATTGAGGGACATTAAGGATTTTGTGAAGAAGACTTCAAAAATGAACTGAAATCTAATAAACAACGTAAAAGCTAAAAGATTTTCGCTGTGAGAACATCTCAAAATATTAAATTGATGGTAACTTTGTTGTAGCTCTTTAAACATACCTATATTAAAACCCAAATATCTCAGCATTAAATTGAGAAATTTGGGTTTTTCTAAAGGAATCAATTTTTTAAAAAATTTTTAGAAATTTAAACATAAAGTATTGTATACATGTAAGTATGATTAAAAATGAAAAGTTGTAAATGCTAAATTTAATTAAATACGCCTTACTCTCTTTAACATTGGCCTGAATGAATAGTTTATAGGAGATTACACTGGCTAAAGATGCGATAATTGTTCCAAGCCCTCCAATATTTACTCCTAGTAATAAAGCTTTCCAATCAGAAGTAAAGTTTGATAGAAGAATTGAAGTAGGAAAATTGCTAATCAATTGACTCAAAAATATGGAACTAAAGAAGACTGAAGTATCTCCTTTTAAATTAGCGCGAGCAAATGTCTCCAGTGCATCCGAATGTGAAATGTTTCCGATGAAAATAAAAAAACAGACAAAGGTTATTAGAAGAAAGTAATCGATCTTAAATAGTAAGTTTCTATCTAACGTAAATGCTGCCACCAATGTAACTATTAGCGCAATGTAATAATTAATGACACCAAAAATAGATGCAATGATAGTGATAAGTATTAAAATCCAGACGGTAGCTTTTTTTCGATTTTTCACGGTAATAACAGGTAGTTCTATTTTCAAATCTGTTTTTTGAAGTTTTTGAGTACATATAAATAACAAACTAATTCCAAGTACAGCTAAAAGCAGGATTGAACCTAAAAATGGGATGAGCTTAATTCCATAGTAAGAATATAGGTATAAATTTTGTGGGTTTCCCATAGGCATCAAGCTACTACCGATGTTTGCCGCAATTGTTTGCAGGATGATTGTATCCATCATGTTCATTTGTGTTTTTTTACTAATGACAAGTGTTATTGGTACAAAAGTGAGGAGAGCGACATCATTTGTTACAAACATGGAGCAAATAAAGCATAACAAAATTAGAATAATAGATATTGACCTGCTGTTATTGCATTTATTTAAAATCGCAACAGCAAGTTTGTCTAATATCTTTAGCTGTTCCAAGGCCTTAATGGCCACCATTAGATTAAATAAGCTAATTAACACTTCAAAGTTAATATATTCGATCTTTGGCGAATGTATTAAGCAGCTTACAATTGCTAGTATCAGTGAAATGGTAAGCACTAAATCCTTTTTTAAAAATTCGAATTTCATAAGGAGTCTTTTTTTATTTTGAACGAATACTATTTCTTTCACAATACACCACCTGTAATCTATGTTAGTAAATATACGTTTTTTGGGATAACTCGATATTGCTAGAAAAGACGATGTCATAAGGTCCTAAATAAGAGTTTTGTAATGTTTCATCCTTTCAACAAAATCCTTTTTTCTTAGTGTCTTTCATGTTGTAAATATGTGCAATATAGACGAATCCAACTAGGGGGATTAATTGAGAAAACAAATGTTTTTTGTATGATACCATAAATAAATTAAATGTTTTATTTTTTTAATATTCTTATAATATCCTTATAATATTCTATTGATTCTTGATTTCAAATACTTTATATGAACTTCTAAAAGAGAAAAAGTATGCATGTTTTTATGAAGAAAATAGAGGCTTGTCAAAGGATAGGTAGAACAAAATCTGCGACGTTTGGATACTGTATAAAATTCACAAAATCTCACTGTTTTTTTAGATGAAAAATCTTAAAATATTTTTTTGTTTTTATAAAAATCTGTACTTTTTCGTAACATTCTGTACTTTTAATTATAAATTAAAGACAAGCTTCTCTTAGTTAAAGATTGAAAGCGCTTTATAGGTTTTTCGTGAAATTTTTACCTAGCCTATTTTTGAGATTAGTAGTAAGAAAGGAGATATTTCCATGTTCTTAAGAAAATTAACAAAAAACCAGTTAATCACTATTGATTATTATGATTTAAATATAAATCACCGGTAAACGAAACAAACATAATAGTACAACAACATTAGTGGATAAGAATATTAGTTTTGCAGAAGGGGATAGAGCATCGTGTGTATAAACGGAAATTTTTTAGAAAATTCAGTTTTGAAGTTGCATGTTACGATGTTTGTTTAAACAGGCCAATTCTATTCATATAGAAAATTTTTATCCTTGTTGTATTTGAATATGAATGAGGTATTTATGCCAAGGAATATAGGTGATTTTATATAGATTATGATAGATAAATTTTTGGTATGGAGTGATAATATGGAAAGATTTTTTGTAGAGTTAGTCGGATCAACAAATGATTTTTTATGGTCTAAATTGTTAATTATTATGCTTGTTATTTGCGGAATTTATTTTACATTTAAATTGAATTTTGTACAGTTTCGAATGTTAAAAGAGATGGTCCGTGTATTAATGGAGGGGAAAAGTGGTTCTAAAGATCAAATCTCTCCTTTTCAAGCGTTTTGTATTGGTATGGCAGCCCGCGTTGGAACAGGGAATATCACAGGAATTGCGATTGCAATTGCATTAGGTGGTCCTGGAGCTGTATTTTGGATGTGGATTATTTCTATTATTAGCTCGGCCTCCAGTTTTGTCGAAAGCACATTAGCACAGATATATAAAGTAAAAGATAAAACTGGTTTCCGCGGTGGTCCATCCTATTATATGGAAAAAGGGTTGAATAAACGTTGGATGGGAGTATTATTCTCTATTTTAATCACAATTACTTTTGGTCTTGTATTCAATTCAGTACAATCAAATACAGTTACAATTGCTTTTCAAAACTCATTTGGTACAGATCGTCTAACAGTTGGGATAATCATGGCCATTGCTTTCGCTGCGATTATTTTTGGTGGTGTACAACGTATTGCAAAAATGGCTGAATACAAGGTGGTATTTTTAGCGGTATTATACATTGGAGTTGCATTATTTGTTGTAGTTACCAACATATCAAAAATGCCGGAAGTTCTTTCTCTTATTGTTCAAAACGCATTTGGTTTTAAACAAATAGCAGGCGGTTCAATTGGTGCAGCACTTATGAATGGAGTTAAACGTGGTTTATTTTCAAATGAAGCTGGTATGGGAAGTGCACCAAACGTTGCCGCAACAGCAACAACAAGTCATCCGGTGAAACAAGGACTGATTCAAGCATTTGGTGTATTAACGGATACACTGATCATATGTACTAGCACTGCCTTTATTATTTTGCTGTCTGATGCATATAAACAACCGGGGTTAAATGGTATTGCACTTACACAAGCAGCATTAAGTGAACACATAGGTCCTTGGGCATCGGGTTGTCTTGCTATCTTTGTTTTTTTATTTGGATTTGGTGCGTTAATTGGCAACTATTATTATGGTGAAACAAATATTCGCTTCTTACATACAAGTAAAGTGTGGTTAATGATATACAGAATAAGTGTGTTGGCTATGATTGTATTTGGTTCTGTTGCAAAGATTCAAATTGTATGGGATTTAGCGGACTTATTTATGGGCTTTATGGTTATTATTAATTTAATTGCTATTACCTTACTTTCAAAAGTAGCATTTGCGGCGTTACAAGATTATATAAACCAGAAAAAAGCTGGTAAAGATCCTATTTTTTATAAAGAAAACATTAAAGGGCTTGAAAATATTGAATGTTGGGATAGTTATGAGAAAACTTCAAAAAAGAAAAGTGTGTAATAAGAAGGATATTCAGACTGCAATATGTCTGAATATTTTTCTTGGTTCTAGTGCAAATATTATTGATTATAGTAAAGAAAAAATCATTCTATATAAAGTTAATAGTACGGGGGAATATGATTAAATGATAAAGGATTCTAGCGTTCAAGTTGAGGGTCAAGAAAAAGTTTGCTTAGATCAATGGGTGGCTCATTATCGAACGTATGCAGCTAAGGGACAAAGCGCCAGTTATATTCCTGCTCTGGGGGAAATAAATGTATCGCAGTTAGGTATTTGTATAGTAAAGCCAGATGGAACAATGATAAAATCAGGAGATTGGGAGATACCTTTCACATTACAAAGTATATCAAAAGTAATCGGTTTTATAGCCGCTTGTTTAAGTCGCGGTATTTCTTATGTATTAGAACGAGTTGACGTAGAGCCAACTGGAGATGCCTTTAATTCAATTATTCGTTTAGAGATACATAAACCAGGAAAACCTTTTAATCCTATGATTAATGCTGGAGCAATTACGATAGCTTCACTTTTGCCAGGGACATCGGTGCAAGAAAAATTAGAATTTCTATACGTATTAATTGAAAAAATGATAGAGAAGCGTCCCGCTATTAATGAAATAGTATTTCAATCAGAATGGGAAACGGCTCATCGTAATAGAGCATTAGCATACTATTTAAAGGAGAATGGTTTTCTAGAATCAGATGTGGAGGAGACACTAGAGGTTTACCTAAAACAATGTTCGATTGAAATAAATACAGAAGATATTGCCTTAATAGGGCTTATACTAGCACATGATGGATATCATCCTATTCGCAAAGAACAAGTGCTCCCTAAAGAAGTAGCTAGGTTAACAAAAGCTTTAATGCTAACTTGTGGAATGTACAATGCTTCTGGAAAATTTGCTGCTTTCATTGGATTACCAGCTAAGAGTGGGGTATCGGGCGGAATTATGACACTTGTTCCCTCAAAATCTAGGAAGGATTTATCGTTCCAAGATGGATGTGGTATTGGTATTTACGGACCAGCCATTGATGAATATGGGAATAGTTTACCAGGAATTATGTTGTTAGAACATATTGCAAAAGAATGGGATTTAAGTATATTTTAAAAAGGAGCACAGATATTTTGGTGTTAGAGCGAGTCCAAAAGTGTTCAGACCTTATATTGTGTCTGAACATTTTTGAGTTATAAAGTATCTTTCTAAAGTAGAAGGGTGTAATGAATACTCACAATCTAGAATGCTTTCGTTTATATCTTATTTATCAGTTTTTGAAAAAAATAGAGTAAGTATTGTATTAATGCAAATAGGTTTGTATACTGACTGTTAGGCGAAAGTGAGAAGTGATTATTTTGAATCTTAGTAATTTAGTAAAAAAAGACATCTATATTCTCGTTTTAATGATACTTACAGTACCCTTAGTAGGTGAAATAAAGTCATTTCCTTTAAATGAAACATTTAGAATGAGCTTTGGCGCACCAACATTTTTCTTTTTTTTGTTATTGTTTCGACGAATTCCAGCATTTTTACCGGGTTTTTTAACAGCGATAGTCGTGGTAGTATTTCGTATCTCAATGGATGTCATTATAAAGGGAAATATGGATTGGCTAGCCGCTTTTCATACTCACTATCCTAGTTTTTTCTTTTATTTTACTTATTCGTATCTCTTTCATTTAGCAAAAATCAAACGTTTTTATCATCAACCACTAATGATTGGTTTTATTGGTTGCATGATTGAAATACTGTCAGACTGTGTGGAATTAATGATTCAATATTTCGTATTAAAAACATCGATCACATCCGAGGCAATAAATGAGATCATTGTTATCGCATGTTCCCATAGTTTTATAGTTCTAAGCTTTTTCAATATGATGAAATTGTATGAAGCGCAATCAAGGGAGAGACATATAAAGAAACAAAATGAACATATGCTCATGCTTATCTCTAATTTATATGAAGATGCTGTTCATTTAAAGAAAACATTACAAGATGCTGAGAATATAACAAAAAAATCCTATGATTTATATAAAACCTTAGACTCTTTTGAGCACAAACAGATGGATTTTCAGTTTGAGGATTTAAGGCAACAGGCATTACAAATTGCTGGTGAGGTCCATGATGTTAAAAAGGATAACCAACGTATTTTTGCGGGACTTTCAAAATTAATTTCTGATGAAAGTTTTACAGATTATATGTCTGTGCATGAACTAGTAAATATCATTATACGGGCAAATACGAAATATGCACGGTTGCTAGAGAAAGACATCCAATTTGTGTATAAAATTGATGGTGTGCATCCTCATTATCATATTTACACAATCTTATCTATTATAAATAATATCGTTACAAACGCTGTAGAAGCTATCCAAGGTATGGGAACCATCACAATTGACATTAATAAAGACCACCATTTTGTTGAATTTCAAATAGGCGATAATGGTCCTGGTATTTCTTCAAAATATAAAGATTCAATTTTTGAGCCTGGGTTTACTTCTAAATATGATGATTTAGGCAACCCATCGACAGGTATCGGATTATCGTATGTTAAAGAAATGGTCGAACAACTTGAAGGTGATGTTACGCTTGAGGACAGAACCGAAGGAAAAGGATCAATTTTTATAATTAGATTAGGGATTGATCATATAATTTCGAAAGGGTGATTCTATGTATTTTTATATAGTAGATGATGAAAAAGCGGTTCGCTCAATGTTGGCTCAAATTATCGAGGATGAAGATCTTGGGGAGGTTATAGGAGAAGCTGAGGATGGTTTATCTTTAGAGCAACAAATGGTAATCCTTAAAAATATAGACATTTTATTTATCGATTTGTTAATGCCGAATCAAGATGGAATAAAAACAATTCGTCAAATAAAACCTTCGTTTAAAGGGAAAATCATCATGGTCTCTCAAGTAGAATCAAAAGAATTAATTGCTGAAGCTTATTCGCTTGGTGTTGAATACTATATTATTAAGCCAATTAACCGGATTGAAGTATTAACAGTTGTTCGGAAAGTCATTGAACGAATTCGTTTGGAAAAATCGATAAAAAACATTCAAGAATCGCTTAATATGGTACTAAAATTGGATAGTAATTTAAGTACGCAAGAAAAATACCGTAGTGAAAAACATTTAAATACTTTCAATCATTTTCAAAATTCCATCCATTTTCTTTTGTCTGAATTAGGAATAGCCAGTGAAAGTGGAAGTAAAGATTTAATGGATATGCTAGATTATTTATATAAATATGAACAAGATAACACGTTGGAACAAGGCTTTCCCTCACTAAAAGAGATTTTTATGAATTTAGCTCAAAAAAAACTTGGGGATTCAGCTGAAGATGCCGAATTAAAAAGGTTCATAGAAGCTTCCAAACAACGGATTCGGAGAGCAATTTATCAATCATTAAACCATTTAGCATCCCTTGGACTTACTGATTTTTTAAACCCGAAGTTCGAAAATTATGCTTCTAGATTTTTTGATTTTACTACCGTAAGGAGAAAGATGACAGAATTGAATAATGAACCAACATTACCTGCTCGTATTGATACGAAAAAATTTATTCAAGTTCTTTATTTTGAAGCAAAACGAATACACTTGGAGTTAAGATGATAAACTCTTGCTAAGTATTATTTTCAATTGATAGATTGATAATTATTTTCATGTTATTGGTTTTATATAGTTTTTCTAAGAGAGGATTTTCCTTTATTTCATATTGGCTTTAAAATCAGAAAATTCCGTATCGATTCGGTAGAAGTGTATGAACTTAAAACAAAAGAATATGTATTTTTTACACATTAATATTCATTAAAAAAACGAGTATTTTCACAATAAAATATAAATACATAGTAAGTTGAATTGAAAAAAAGATGCTATCTTCTGGCATCTTTTTTTCTTTAAGAGGAAATATCATTGATCCTTATATTATTTGAAATTCAAATGCGGGCATATAAATAAGGGAAAAGGAGATAATATTTAACAAATTATAATTGGAAATGGTATTTTAGGTCAGAAATGTTTTTATACTAATTAGGTTATTGGTACTAAATAAGCATAATGTCTCGCTTTTCTGCTCTTTAATCTTATCGTTATTTTTTATTAAGTACATATCGTTTTTTAGAAATCTCAATCCTAGCAGAGTATATACATTGGGTGATAAAAATGTGGAACATAATTACTTCTTATCTTCCAGATTGGAAAGTCTTTGTACAAGCTTTTATCTTGTTTTTAATTCCGTATACTATCTCAAGATTTTTTCATTGGGTTCGTATGTCAGAGAAAGAGTGGGAAGAATGAGTTGGTGGAAGTCAAGAGACAAACAAGTGAAAAAAAATAATATTCAAAGTAAAACGAAACAAGAGCATAAACCATCTCAAAATACAAACGTTCATTTCACAAATGATTTTGCCTCTAACTTAGAACTTATAAAGCAACAAATCGGACATAATTCTGATGTTCGATTTCGGAAGTTTAATATTGGACGCACAGATATTCAGGCTGGGATCGTTTTTGTTGATGGTCTATCAGATAAAGAGATAATTGACAAACATATTATGAAATTACTAATGGATGATTTTTCTGATGAATATAAAAATGAATCTTCTTATGTGGAGGGGACTGTTTCAAAAGAATATATTAAAAATAAAGTTCTTACAATTAGTGAAGTAGCAGAAGTCCATTACATAAAAGATTTAATACCCAAAGTATTGATAGGTTCAACAGCTCTTTTAATTGATGGTTTAGCAGATGTGTTTATTCTTGGTACAACAAAAGCAAATAAACGAAACATTGAAGAACCAGTATCGGAGGCATTAGTCAGAGGGCCACGGGTCGGTTTTACTGAAGTATTAAGTGATAATACCTCACTTTTGCGACGACACTGTGCGGATGAGAGCTTATCATTAGTAAAGCTACCAGTAGGAGAACGTGCAAAGAAAGAGTTAGTCGTCGCATTTATTAAAGATCTTGCTAGTACAGAATTGGTGGATGAAATAAAAAACAGAATTCAGAAAATTGACATAGACAGTGTACTCGAATCTGGTTATATAGAGCAACTCATTGAAGATAATTATCTCAGTCCTTTTCCGCAGATTCAAAATACAGAACGACCTGATCGTGTTATTAGTGCTTTGATGGAAGGTCGAGTAGCTATTTTGTTAGATGGAACACCATTTGTTTTAATTGCTCCAGTTACATTTAGTATGCTGCTGCAATCACCAGAAGATTATTATGAAAGGTGGCTTCCTGGTACGCTTCTCCGCTTATTACGCTTCATGACAGCTTTTGTTTCATTATTTGCTCCAGCACTGTATATTTCTTTTATTTCATTTCATCCAGGATTAATTCCCACTAAGCTCGCTATTTCTATTATCGGATCGCGAGAAGGAGTTCCTTTTCCCGCTTTAATAGAAGCGTTAATTATGGAAGTAGCTATCGAAGTTTTGCGAGAAGCAGGTTTACGTCTGCCTAAACCGATTGGACCGGCAATGGGAATTGTGGGCGGTTTAATAATTGGTCAGGCTGCCGTAGAAGCAGGAATTGTTAGTCCAATAATGGTTATCGTTGTTGCGGTAACAGCTATTTCTTCTTTTACTATTCCGCAATATAGTGTGGGAATTACGTTACGCATTCTTCGTTTTATAGCTATGTTTTGTGCTGCGATATTTGGCTTGTATGGGGTTATTCTCTTCTTTCTTTTACTTTGCAGTCATTTAGTGAAACTGAAAAGTTTTGGCGTCCCTTATACCAGCCCTGCTGTTCCATATCGATTCAGTGACTGGAAAGATTTTATGGTTCGCATGCCATTAAAAATAATGAGACGTCGACCGAAAATAATGCATACCCAAAAAAATATCCGCAAAAGGTAGCTGATGAAGAAAGGAAGTGGCCTTCAGTGATTACGAAACTTAAAGACCGAATAACAACTGCACAGGCAGTTGTTATTATTGTAAATTACATACTTGGGACAGGAATTCTCACTCTGCCCAGAGCATCTGTGGAAAAAGTGAAAACACCAGATGTATGGCTAAGTGTGATATTAGGTGGAATACTGGCAATGGTTTCAGGAGTAATTATGGTCAAATTAAGTCAGCAGTTTCCAGAAAAAACATTTTACCAATATAGTCAAGATATTGTAGGGAAATGGATAGGTAGATTACTTAGTTTTCTTATTATAGGGTATTTTCTTACAACTTCAGCATTTCAAATTCGTTCAATGGCAGAAGTAATAAGCTTTTTTTTGCTCGAAGGAACCCCCACATGGGCTATTGTTATGCCTTTTATGTGGATAGGTCTCTATTTGATTATGGGTGGTATTAATTCAATTGCACGGATGTTTGAAATAATATTTCCTATTACTGTTTTTATTTTTTTAATCATTTCCTTTATGAGTATCGGAATATTCGAGATAGATAATCTCCGTCCCGTATTAGGTTTGGGAATTAAACCAGTGTTAGATGGGATAAAAACAACGTCTCTCGCATATACAGGTCCTGAAATTATGTTAATTCTTTTGGTATTTATGGAACAACGAAAGAAAGCAGTAAAAGCTATTTTAGTTGGAATTTCTATTCCGTTAATTTTTTATGTAATAACTGTTGTAATGGTCATTGGTGCATTATCAATTGATGGGGTTGTAACAAGAACATGGCCGACAATTGACCTTATGCGCAGTTTTGAAATTTCTGGTTTGATATTTGAACGTTTTGAATCTTTACTGCTTGTAATATGGATTATGCAAATATTTGCTACCTATACGATTAGTTATTATGCAGCTGCATTAGGATTAGCGCAACTCTTTAAAAAGAGTATTGATCCATTTATTTTTGCTTTGATTCCAATCATTTACATCATTGCTATGACTTCGAAAAATATAAATGACTTGCTTAAATTGGGGGATATGCTCGGTAATGCTGCTTTATTTTTATTTGGTTTACTACCACTGCTTCTTCTTATTATTACGCGATTAAAAGGAGGAGTAGTGTGAAACATAAATTTAATTATATGCGGTTCTATTTGGCTTTGTTATGGACGCTTTTGCTTCTGTTTTTAACAGGATGTTGGAGCAGTAAAGAAGTAGAAGAGTTGAGCTTAACTGCAGGTATAGCACTAGATAAAGGGAAGGATTCAACAATTGAGAAAGAGGATGAGGAAGGAGGTTATCCTAAAAGAAATCTTATAACAGCTACTTATCAAATTGTTAGTTCGCAAGCACAAAGTAAAGGAAATGGACAACAAAAACGTTATATAAATGTTTCTGAGACCGGTGATTCCATTCATCAAATTGTTCGTGAGTTTTCATTGAAAAGAGAGAGCACAATGTTCAGCCCACATTTAAAAAATATTGTTATTAGCGATAGTCTTGTACGTACATACAGTTTAGAACAATTACTTGAACAGTATCTCCGTGACAATGAAGTTCGGCTTAGCTGTATGCTCTTAATTAGCAAGGGTCTAGCGAAGGAGGTACTGGAATCAAACAAAAAAGGAGAAATCCCAGCATTTCGTTTGTCTGGAATTGCAGATAATAGAAATAGAACAACAAGGATTTTACCTCCTGTATCGCTCGCTAAATTGGAAGGAAAGATGCGGTCAGGGGCCAGTTTTCTTTTGCAAAATGTAATCTCGATAAATGGGGAAACAAAATTTGCAGGAGCTGCTGTAATTAAAGGGAAGACAAAAAAGTTGATGGGCTTTTTAAATGAGCAGGAATTGGAAGGAGTAGTATGGATAAACGGAAAAAGGAATGGTGGTGTGGTAAAAACTTTTGATAAAGAATCAAAGAAACTCATTATATACGAAATAAAGTCAATAAAAAGCAAAATCATACCACATGTTAACGGAAATAATATTTCCTTTGATGTAAACATTGAATCAGAAGGGCGTTTGTCTGAAAATTGGATGCAATCAGGAAAAGATTTTGAAAATGAATTTTTGAAAAGGGAAGAAAAAGCTATTGAAAAAGAAGTAAAGCACTTAGTACATCATGTTACAAAAAAAATACAAAAAGAATACCAAGTCGATATTGCGGGTTTTGGAAACCAATTAAGAATTAAGCACCCGAGAACATGGGAGAAAGTCAAAAAAGATTGGGATCGAACATTTAGTAAGGTACCGATTAAATATCATATAAATGTAACTATACAAGATTATGGAGCGTCAAGTTTAAAACGGTGAGATACCTTAATTGAAATTATATTTGCATCAAAACAAAAATTTTTGTAACTTTTTGTTTTTTTATGTCTTTCTTATTATAGATTAAAGAAATGATTTTATCCGGCTATTTGCCGGGCAGTAAGACCCCCACCTCAAAATTCAGCGAAAGCAAAGAAGTTATTAGAGGTATATGTAAGCTCTATATAGGAAGGAGAATTTTGAAATTCTATTGATAAACCAAGTAATTGTAATAGCCCTTATTTAGAATAATAATTTCAAAATCAATAAAATTTAGAGTAGAAGGAGCAAGAGCAAATTATTATGAATAAACAAATAGGATTCATCGGATGTGGAAACATGGGTATCGCTATGATAGGTGGGATGATAAAAAAAAATATAGTTTCTCCAGATCAAATAATTTGTTCAGATTTAAACGTCATTAATTTAAAAAATGCTAGTAATGAATATGGCATAACTATAACTACTAACAATAATGAAGTCGCTAACAGTGCTGACATTTTAATTTTATCAATCAAACCAGATTTATACTCATCGGTAATTAACCAAATAAAAGATCAAATAAAAAATGATGTAATCGTTGTAACTATTGCTGCAGGAAAAAGTATTAAGAGCACTGAGAATGAATTTGGTAGAAAGTTAAAAGTTTTTAGAGTAATGCCTAATACACCGGCACTTGTTGGAGAAGGAATGTCTGCGTTATGTTTTAATGAAATGGTTACAGAAAAAGATATAAAAGAGGTACTGAACATATTTAATATTTTCGGCCAGACGGAGGTCATAAATGAAAAGCTAATGGATGTTGTTACATCTATTAGTGGTTCTTCTCCAGCATATGTGTATATGTTTATAGAAGCCATGGCAGATGCTGCTGTACTTGGTGGTATGCCGAGAAAACAAGCTTATAAATTTGCGGCTCAGGCTGTATTAGGTTCTGCAAAAATGGTATTGGAAACAGGAATACATCCAGGTGAATTGAAGGATATGGTTTGTTCTCCAGGTGGAACGACGATAGAAGCTGTAGTAACGCTAGAAGAAAAAGGTTTAAGAACAGCTATCATTTCAGCTATGAAACGTTGTACGCAAAAATCTATGGAAATGTCTAGTTTAACTAGTAAGTGAGAAGCGAATTTATATAATATTTCAAATCTATTTAATGTAAAAGAAATATTATGAGGCTAGTTAATAACTAAGTAAATTTATATACAACACTAACGAGAAGAACAAACCTTATTTTAAAGGGGATACAGAAAATATGAGTAATTTACTAAAAAAGAAATCCGTTACACAATTGTTAGAGCATAATCAAAGCAAGACTTTAACGAAAACATTAGGGGCATTTGATTTAATTATGTTAGGGGTAGGCTCGATAGTTGGAACAGGTGTTCTTGTGTTAACTGGATTAGTAGCAGCAAGAGATGCTGGTCCAGCAGTTGTTTTTTCATTTATACTTGCAGCAATTATATGTGGATTTATAGCATTATGTTACGCGGAAATTGCTTCTACACTCCCGGCGTCTGGTAGTGTATATACGTACTCATATGCAACAATTGGTGAGTTTGTTGCTCATCTAGTAGGTTGGTCATTGCTGTTAATATATATCGTGGCAACAGCAGCTGTCGCTGCTGGATGGACAGGCTATTTCCACAATTTAATAAAGGGATTTGGATTAGAGATACCTAAAGCTCTAGTAACAATTCCTTCGCATGGTGGTATTGTGAATCTACCAGCAGTAATCATTACATTGATATTAGCATGGATGTTATCCCGTGGTACGAGGGAAAGCAAACGAATCAATAATACAATGGTATTGATTAAAATTGGAATGATTTTGTTGTTTATTACGGTTGGTATATTCTATGTAAAACCAATGAACTGGATACCAATTGCACCATACGGTTTAAGTGGAGTTTTTACGGGTGGAGCAGCTATTTTATTCGCTTTTACGGGTTTTGATATATTAGCAACTTCAGCAGAAGAAGTAAAAGATCCGAAACGTAATCTTCCAATCGGTATTATTGCATCATTAATCATATGTACAATTATTTATGTTATGGTATGCCTTGTTATGACAGGAATGGTTTCCTATAAAGAATTAAATGTTCCTGAGGCAATGGCGTATGTAATGGAAGTTGTAGGACAAGGAAAAGTCGCTGGTGCAATTGCTGCAGGTGCTGTAATTGGCCTTATGGCTGTTATTTTTTCCAATATGTATGCGGCAACACGAGTATTCTTTGCAATGAGTCGTGATGGATTGTTACCGAAATCATTTGCGAAAGTTAATAAGAAAACTGGAGCACCCACTTTTATAACTGGATTAGCAGGAATAGGGAGCTCTATAATAGCTGGGTTTATTGATTTGAAAGAATTAGTTAATTTAGTTAATATCGGTAGTTTGGTGACATTTGCGTTAGTTTGTCTATCAGTTATTATCCTTCGTAAATCACACCCAAATTTAAAACGTGGATTTATGGTACCTTTTGTACCTGTATTACCATGCGTTGCAATTGTATGCTGTGTGTTTTTAATGCTAAATTTACCGTTAAGGACATGGGTGTACTTTAGTATTTGGATTACTATTGGGGTAGTAGTATATTTCCTTTATTCGATAAAACACAGTAATTTAAATGAGGAAACGATCTCGAAATTACATGATAAAATTGCGAGATAATAACGATCGAAAATTTTATTAATAATCATATTGATAGTTGAGTAACATAGAAGCAGTTTTTTGACATTTAGCAAGAGATAAAATAAGAGATGCTAGGGCAGCTAAGTACTTTTTTAGAAACCTTGCTTGTTTTTTACGATTTAAAACTGCTAAGGAGAGAGAAGTATGAGTGAATTGCATTTTATGAGTATAGAAGAATTGGATAATAAATTGAAAAAATCTGACAGTGGTATTTATTTCATTAAAGACTATAATGACAATATTATTTATATAGGCAAGGCTTTTAGTATAAAAAGTAGAGTATTAGCTCATTTTAATAGTTATTCCAATATTGAGGAATATGTACATTTATTTAATAAAGTAGCGTATCTCATTGAAGATAGTTTGTTAAAACGCTCTTTGTTACAAGTTACTTATATAATTAAATATAAACCAGTATTAAACAAAGAAGTACAAAAAAGAATTCCCAGAGTTGTATACTCAATACATTAAGCAGACAAATAAAAAATCTATGTTGTTAGAAATTGATGAAGCTAAAGAAAAAAGGGATGAGTTAAAGAATAAATTAGTAAAATTAGTGGGTGGAAAAACTATGTTTTATGACATAATTTCTCTGTTAAATAATGGATATAACTATCATGTCCTCGCAAAAGTATTGAGCATAGAACTTCAAACTTTAATTATAATAAAAGAACACCGAAACAAATTCCCGATACCACATAATTATAAGAGGACAATAAAACATCAAGATATAATGTATGCTTTATCTGGAAAAAAGAATTTAAGTACTTAAAGGTTAAACACTTAACTTTAAAATAGTAAATTCGTTGCTTTTGTAGCTTTTATTGTTATATTGAAATGCAATGTACATTTGTGTTTCAAATTTAATTGGTGAAATAAGGGGAGGGAAAGGGTTCCTATAAAAATGCTGGAATAAATTAGGTTATTCATGCGTAAATAGCATAATTAGGTACATGTTATTTATAAATATTCAAAGATACGAAAGTAATACAAATGAAATTCTTATTTCTGCTACTACAATTACTATTGAGCAAATGAAGTATGAAAGTGTTTTTGAACTAGGGGTCACACGGGGACCTGATACATCACATCATCTGCAAATGGTTCGGATCGGTGGAGAGATTACAAAACGCTTAGTTTGAATGGCTGAAAAACAGTTAACAGGTCAATACAGACTACACTAAGAAAATAATCCGTATATATATATGGATTATTTTTCCTTTAATTTACAAAAAAATAAATTTCGAAATTGAAAAAACCTCTCAGATTCCTTTGTGATAAACTTTTTTATTTGTGTTAATGACATAGGTATCAAAAGAAAATTAACCCGATACGAACGATGTATGAGCCTTTAAAAGAGTTTTGGTGTTATTTGCAATTTTAATTTCATAATACTTAAGCCGATATAATAAAATGTTTTATGTCTAAATCGATATAAAGGAATAGTTTTTTAGTGATATTTCTTTTTTTATAGAATAAGCAAAACCTGATATTGTAGTAAGAATTGTTTTGAGGTTAATTTACTGTGCATCTTGGTTATTGAAGTTTTTTGTTGATTAACAACTATTGTATTTGGAAATTAATAATAAGTTTATCTCGCTATTTGCCAGGCAGTAAGACCCCCACCTCAAAATTCAGCGGAAGCAAAGAAGTTAGGTGGGGGGCGGGCTGCCCGTAAAAGCCCGATTGGTGTGGGCTAATAATCAGTGGGGATGAACAAAACCCCCACTGATTAAAGTTTCACTTTATGTGATGCGGTAATAAAACTATCTAGTTTGCTATTTTTAGTATTTGTAAAGTCTATATATTTTCCTCTTTTGTGGAAAGTAAAACTAATGTTGCGACCAGTAATATAGTGTCATTTTTTTGAATATTCCATCGTTTCTTCGTGTTTAGTTGAGTACTTGAATTTCCTCCATCTTGTACTTTTCAAAGCATAGTGCTTCAAAAATAGCCGTATCGCTTTCATCTGTTTCCAAATTCACAACTTCTTTATTATCTTTTTCTAAAATTTGGAGGAAAATAGTTTTTCAGTTTCACATGTAAATTAGCAGTATTTATTTTTTGAATTCAATTTGTAGAAAGGATTGAATTGGAACTTTGACTGTTATTTCTTGCGGTGGTACAGTATCTCCTGTTACTTCGCTTTATTTTAAATCTTTTTCCAGCTTGGTCCTCGCATTGACTACCACTGTATTTTGTAGTACTTCACTATTTCCTCAAGTTCAATAATTATATTTTGTAGAATTAAGAAAAGAACTTAGCTTATTTCCTTTACTTATCTACTCTGATATTTAGATGCTAACTACAATTAAATAATATATGATTTTTATAAAAAAGATATAGTAATATTTTGTTGTGAATTGTACTAATTTGATATTTTATAGTATTATTTGTCGTGAATTATATATAACAGAATATATTTTATGGATCTATAAAGGAGAATGTAATGAATACTTCTATCGATATACAACACTTGTGTGATCTTGCACATAAAGCATTTAATGCCCCTGTACATATTTTATCTGCAGACAAAAAAATTTTATATCATTCTACATCTGATAATGTTTGTAGTCCTTTTTATTCTTCAAAAGAAGAACATCTTACTGATATTTATCAAGAAAACGATCCCTTTAACTTGCCACTTTTCCGAAGTAACAACTATCTTGAAAATTTTGTTCTAATTCATATAGAAAATCATGATGATATTAAAGGGACTATCATAATCGGTCCTACTATACATCCAAAAGATTCAGATGATATGATCATAAAATTTCAGAAAGAATTTAAATCAAATGATAACATTCAAGAAAGACTTGCCTATTATCAGTGTTTATCTGAGATTAAAAAAACTACATTAATTGATATGGGAATTTTATTACATTACATGATTTTCAATGAAAAGTTAGATGTAGATATTGTCTTGGAAAAAAATAAAGTACTAGAGGAAATTCCTAATAAAAATGTGAAACCTGATTTATATATTTTAAAACGCCGACAAAACAAACCTAAAACGCACAATATGGCATTAGTAAATGATTTCTTTTCGACTATTAAAGAAGGGAATAAAAAAAAGTTAATACAGTATATGTATGCGGTTTCGCAAGAAGATGTTGAACTTATGCTAATAGAGGATCCGCTCAGGAATCAAAAAAACCTTGGAATTATTGCGATTACCTTAGCCACTCGATATGCAATAGAAGGAAACCTGCCACCAGATATTGCTTTTGCCCATAGTATTTTATATATACAAACCCTAGAACAATTAGATAATGTAGAATCTGTAAAGCGATTGTCAGGGGACGCTTTACGTACCTTTGCAGATCGTGTGAAAGAATACAGTGCAAAAAAGTATTCTTACGCGGTTACTACATGTATAAAACATATTAATAAAAATGTTTACGATGGAATATCTCTGAATGAACTTGCTAATCATTTAGAAATTACGCCTACTTATCTGTCTAAACTATTTAAAAAAGAAATGGGAATTACTTTAAGCGAATATATTCAAAGGGAAAGAGTGGAAGAAGCAAAAAAATTATTAACACTCACTACTTATTCGTTATCAGATATCTGTGCGTGGCTTAACTTTAATGACCAAAGTTATTTTATAAGAGTTTTCAAAAAAATCACTAGTATGACTCCTAGGCAGTACCGTGAAAAATATACAGTAATATAAGCTTGTTATCTGCTGTCTTCAATGTAAAGACTTAAACATGGGTATAAGTATCCCAAAAAATGAAAATACACTAACCATTATTTTGCTAAAGAAAACAAAAAGACAGAAGGCTGCAAAGTGTTTCAAGTAAGCTTTGCAGCTTTTTTGTAATTTAAAACCTATGTTTATAACGATGATAAGTTTATAGACTAATATCTTCATACTGAATATTTGTTAATAATGATATTAGGATGTTTTGTGAAAAAATCAACAATATAACATATATTACTAAATATATCTACATTTTATGCAATTATACATAACTAAATAAAGGTAAAAAAGTATAAAAAGACCTATTATATTATTCTATAAGTATTTTTTCTAAAATAAAATTTCTTGGTTGAGCTAAAATAGTTATTTTTAACCGTATACACATTAATTTGTAATCATTACAATTACAGAAATGAAATTTACGGATAACTATATTTATATAATTTTTTTCGGTTCATATTTTTATTTAACAGTAAATTATCGATCGTAATCGACAAAATTTTTCTATTTACGCATTAAAAATTTAATGTTTTAATGAACAACATAACTGGTATGACCAGACAGAAAGGATAAGGTTACGCTAATAGGAATTATAGTGAAGTTGTAAGTAACATTATGTCGTTAATAATTTTATAAATAGTCAATTTATTTACAAGAGGTCAAGAATCAAATTTGTAATAAACCTGTTCTAAGTTTCTGCATAACAAAAGTGAAGTTATTCCGCAATAAAAGTATAAGCGATGTACAGTATAATTTCACCTTTTGTAGTCTAGTAAGGAGCTTGCTGATAAAACTAAGAGTAATATTATTAAATTTAAATTAAACAATGTTATGACAAGATTAACTGTAAGCATTGGTTTATTGATTCTCGCAGTTCTGTAAGTTAAACCGCAATTCTAGGGAAGAATTACTCATTTACTATTCATAGGGTGCTTGATTCAAATATAGTTAATAAATTTTTGTTATTTATATTTGAAAAAATAAAGTATCGAAGTGAGAAGTAAGTAAAATCCTTACATCCTATTAGAAGTAAAAAATAACGATATTATCCTATCTGAAAGATTTCTCCTTCTTAATCAGTTTACAAAGAGAGAGGTCGTACAAGTTATATGAATTAAGTTATAAAAACAATGGTAAAGGAGTGTACGGAATGAAAACTAAAATAATTACAGGATTATTAGTCACATCCATTGTAACTGGAGGAAATATTCCTATCAATACTCTCGCAACACCAACCGTTCAAGCGGAAACTCAACAGGAAGGCATGGATATTTCCTCTTCATTACGAAAATTAGGTGCGCAATCTAAATTAATCCAAACGTATATTGATCAATCTTTAATGAGTCCTAATGTACAGTTAGAGGAAGTCACAGCTTTAAATACAAATCAATTCCTAATCAAACAAGATATGAAGGAATGGTCATCGGAACTCTATCCACAGTTAATTCTATTAAATTCAAAAAGTAAAGGATTTGTAACAAAATTTAATAGCTATTACCCGACATTAAAATCGTTTGTAGACAATAAAGAAGATAGAGAAGGGTTTTCGGATAGACTTGAAGTACTTCAAGAAATGGCTATGACGAATCAAGAAAATACGCAACGGCAAATCAATGAATTAACAGATCTTAAATTACAGCTTGATAAAAAATTAAAAGATTTTGATACCAATGTGGCAACTGCTCAAGGCATACTAAGTACAGATGGAACAGGAAAAATAGACCAGTTAAAAAATGAAATATTAAATACCAAAAAAGCAATTCAAAATGATTTACAGCAAATTGCATTAATACCAGGGGCTTTAAATGAACAGGGATTTGCTATATTCAAAGAAGTTTATAGTCTTTCAAAAGAAATTATTGAACCAGCTGCTCAAGCAGGGGTGGCAGCGTATAACAAAGGAAAAGAAATTAACAACTCTATTCTAGAAGCTGAGAAAAAAGCAGTGCAAGAAGCAACAGAGCAAGGTAAAACTGCTCTAGAGATTGAATCAGCAAAAAAAGCAGCTCGTGAAGCAATTGAGAAAAGCAAACAAGGTGAAATAGCAGCCGCAGCCGCAGCAAAAACACAAGAGTATGACCTGATGAAGGTCATTGATACCGAAAAGATTAAGAAAACATTTGGCGTTTTTGCTGAAGTAAATAAATTAACAGCAGAGCAGCGAGCATATTTAGATGATTTAGAGAAACAAAATCAAAAAATATATGATTTAACAACGAAATTATCAATAGCTGATTTACAAAAATCAATGCTTCTTCTTACACAAAATGATTTGCATACGTTTGCAAATCAAGTAGATGTAGAACTTGATCTACTAAAGCGCTATAAAGAAGATTTAAATCTAATAAAAAATAGCATTACAAAATTATCTACTAATGTTGATACAACTAACGAGCAGTCTCAAAAAGATACATTAAGACAATTAAAAAATGTAATAAGTTACCTTGAAGAGCAAGTATATAAATTTTGATATTACGTTTTTGGAAATCTATAAAGAGTATAAGCATTTAGCGAAAGAAGGAGAATAGTCATGAAAAAATTCCCATTCAAAGTACTAACTTTAGCTACATTAGCAACTGTTATAACTGCTACTACCGGTAACACTATTCATGCATTTGCACAAGAAACGACCGCTCAAGAACAAAAAGTTGGCAATTATGCATTAGGCCCCGAAGGACTGAAGAAAGCATTAGCTGAAACAGGGTCTCATATTCTAGTAATGGATTTATACGCAAAAACAATGATTAAGCAACCAAATGTAAATTTATCTAATATCGATTTAGGCTCAGAGGGGGGAGAGTTGCTCAAAAATATTCACCTTAATCAAGAGCTGTCACGAATCAATGCGAATTACTGGTTAGATACAGCGAAGCCACAGATTCAAAAAACTGCTCGTAATATTGTAAATTACGATGAACAATTTCAAAATTATTACGACACATTAGTAGAAACTGTACAAAAGAAAGATAAGGCAGGTCTAAAAGAGGGTATAAATGATTTAATTACTACAATCAATACAAATTCAAAAGAAGTTACAGATGTGATTAAGATGCTACAAGACTTCAAAGGGAAACTATATCAAAATTCTACAGATTTTAAAAATAATGTTGGTGGTCCAGATGGGAAAGGTGGATTAACTGCAATATTAGCAGGTCAACAGGCAACGATTCCACAACTTCAAGCTGAAATTGAGCAACTTCGTTCTACTCAGAAAAAACATTTTGATGATGTATTAGCATGGTCAATTGGTGGTGGATTGGGAGCAGCTATTTTAGTTATTGCAGCTATTGGAGGAGCGGTCGTTATTGTTGTAACTGGCGGTACAGCAACACCGGCTGTTGTTGGTGGACTCTCGGCTCTTGGTGCAGCTGGTATTGGTTTAGGAACAGCGGCTGGTGTCACAGCATCTAAGCATATGGACTCCTATAATGAAATTTCTAACAAAATCGGAGAATTAAGTATGAAAGCAGATCGTGCTAATCAAGCAGTTCTTTCGCTTACTAACGCGAAAGAAACATTGGCATATTTATATCAGACTGTAGATCAAGCGATATTGTCTCTAACAAATATTCAAAAGCAATGGAATACAATGGGCGCAAATTATACAGATTTACTGGATAATATCGATTCTATGCAAGACCACAAATTCTCTTTAATACCAGATGATTTAAAAGCCGCTAAAGAAAGTTGGAATGATATTCATAAAGATGCAGAATTCATTTCAAAAGATATTGCTTTTAAACAGGAGTAGAACTGAAATTAAAAACCTAAATTGGAGGAAAATGAAATGATAAAAAAAATCCCTTATAAATTACTCGCTGTATCGACGCTATTAACTATTACAACTGCTAATGTAGTTTCACCAGTAACAACTTTTGCAAGTGAAATTGAACAAACGAACAATGGAGATACGGCTCTTTCTGCAAATGAAGCGAGAATGAAAGAGACCTTGCAAAAGGCTGGATTATTTGCAAAATCTATGAATGCCTATTCTTATATGTTAATTAAGAATCCTGATGTGAATTTTGAGGGAATTACTATTAGTGGATATGTAGATTTACCTGGTAGAATCGTACAAGATCAAAAGAATGCAAGGGCACATGCTGTTACTTGGGATACGAAAGTAAAAAAACAGCTTTTAGATACATTGAATGGTATTGTTGAATACGATACAACATTTGACAATTATTATGAAACAATGGTAGAAGCGATTAATACAGGGGATGGAGAAACTTTAAAAGAAGGGATTACAGATTTGCGAGGTGAAATTCAACAAAATCAAAAGTATGCACAGCAATTAATAGAAGAATTAACTAAATTAAGAGACTCTATTGGACATGATGTTAGAGCATTTGGAAGTAATAAAGAGCTCTTGCAGTCAATTTTAAAAAATCAAGGTGCAGATGTTGATGCCGATCAAAAGCGTCTAGAAGAAGTATTAGGATCAGTAAACTATTATAAACAATTAGAATCTGATGGGTTTAATGTAATGAAGGGTGCTATTTTGGGTCTACCAATAATTGGCGGTATTATAGTGGGAGTAGCAAGGGATAATTTAGGTAAGTTAGAGCCTTTATTAGCAGAATTACGTCAGACCGTGGATTATAAAGTAACCTTAAATCGTGTAGTTGGAGTTGCTTACAGTAATATTAATGAAATGCACAAGGCGCTTGATGATGCTATTAACGCTCTTACTTATATGTCCACGCAGTGGCATGATTTAGATTCTCAATATTCGGGCGTTCTAGGGCATATTGAGAATGCAGCTCAAAAAGCCGATCAAAATAAATTTAAATTCTTAAAACCTAATTTAAATGCAGCGAAAGACAGTTGGAAAACATTACGAACAGATGCTGTTACATTAAAAGAAGGAATAAAGGAATTAAAAGTGGAAACTGTTACTCCACAAAAATAGGGAAATATTAATTCTGTTGTAAAGTGAACTAAAACATAGCAAGTCTATGATTACACTGTTAAACAGAAAAGTAATAATTAATAAATCCTTATATAACAGAAAGGCGGAGTCTCATTAAAGACTTCGCCTTTCAATTATATATAAGTATGATTCGAATAAAAAATAACCTTGTAGTTTAATTGCTTTTTTAAAATTTGCAACAGAATCGGTTAATTTGAAGTAGATTATATACATTTTCTTTAATACTTAATGATTTGAAGGCTGCTAAAGAAAGTTCAAACGATACTGATAAAAGATGTAGAACTCATTTTGAAAGACATCGCTTTTTAATAAGATTAGAACTTGAAACCATACCTTATATAGGAGGAATACGAAATGATGAAAAAAATCCCTAATAAACTACTCGCTGTATCAGCGTTTATAACTATAACAACTACTTATGCAGTCATACCAATAGAAACTTTTGCAATTGAAATTGAACAAACGAACATTGAAAATATATCTCTTTCAGCAAATGAAGAACAGATGAAAAAAGCTTTGCAAGATGCTGGTTTATTTGCAAAAGCTATGAATGAATACTCTTATTTGCTAATTAATAATCCAGATGTGAGTTTTGAAGGAATAACTATTAATGGAAATGCAGATTTACCTAGTAAAATTGTACAAGATCAAAAGAATGCAAGAGCACATGCTGTTACATGGAATACACAAGTAAAAAAACAACTTTTTGATACATTGACAGGCATTATAGAATACGATACAAAATTTGAAAATCATTATGAAACATTAGTAGAGGCGATCAATACTGGAAATGGAGATACTTTAAAAAAAGGGATTAAAGATCTACAGGGAGGAATTCAACAAAATCAAAAGTCTGCAAAAGCATTAATAGAAGAATTAATTCAATTAAAAAATGCTATTGGAGAAGATGTTAGAACATTTGGAAGTCATAAAGAGACATTGCAATCGATTTTAAAAAACCAAGGTGCTGATGTGGAGGCGGACCAAAAGCGTCTAGAGGACCTTTTAGGACAAGTAAAATATCAGAAAGACATAGAATCTAAGGGGTTAGACATGGTGAAAATCCCCTTTATTCCAACCTTGATTGCTGGTGGCATAATGATAGGTGATGCAAGAGGTAAGTTAGGTTGGCTAGAACCTGAATTAGCAAAATTGCGTCAGACTGTAGATTATAAAATAACATTGAATCGTGTAGTTGGAGTTGCATTTCATAATATTAGTGATATGCATAGTATGCTTGATAGTGCTATCACTGCTCTTACTTATATGTCTACGCAATGGGAGGATTTAGATTCTCAATATTCGGGTGTACTGGGACATATTGATAAAGCTGATCAAAAAGCTGATCAAAATAAATATAAATTCTTAACCCCTAGCTTGAATGCAGCGAAAAACAGTTGGAAAACATTAAAAACAGATGTTGTCACTTTGCAAGAAGGGATAAAAATTGCAGAGAAAAAAGAACAGGATTTTTTGAATCAGCTTCGTCCATCAAACGTTTTCTACTTTTATAAAAAAATTCATAACGCATACACTTTTGAAATAAAGACTGGAACAAATGCGCCAAATGCGTCTTATAAAGTTATGAATTTAACGAAAAACACTGTTCATAATATGTGGAGTGGAGGGGCTAATACTAACATGTGGGCTGATTGGCTTTCATTCAATCCAAATGATGAATTTGCGGTAGTAGCAGTAGTGGATGGTAAAGAATATGTTGTGTATAAAGACAAAGTACAAAATATAATGAACTGAATCTGAAAGTAACGAAGTAATTGGAGCTGGAGAATAAACTAGACACCAAGTTAATCGAAAAATCTCCTTATATCCTAGAATATTTTGCTCAAGAAAAAGAATTTGTTCAGCGAAAAAGTAAATATTGAACCAAGGAGTTAGTTGTATTATGTGTATGGTTTTACCGAAAGGTTTCAAGTACATTCCCCATACAATTATGTAGTTATCCTGAAGCATCTACAGGTGTTCTTATCGACCTTGAAGAACTACTTAGCTTCCTAAGTGGAGTGATTTTATGCAAAATTAAGTGAACGTTTTTGTACATAGATTAGTTGACATTCATATAGATTTTTTCCATTTTCAAAGATAGTTTTGTTTTTTATGTTATTTTTCAAAAATTACTGCTGAAATTTCTATATTCATGACTCAGCATATAATCATTGTTTGATGAAATGACATACCACGTCCCTTAGAGTTTCATACGTATTACGATAACTTAAAGAAAAAAGATAATAGTAGTCAACGGTTACTATTATCTTTTTTGAACTATTTTTCATTAAAATATCCCATCTGCTGTGTTCCTTATTTACTTTTCCAGATTTTATCCTAGTTTAAAATTTATGCATTTGAACTGTTTATACAATTTGTAGGATTTTTAGCTTTTTTGTCGAATACACTTAATGCAAGGAGGGACATTACATGATTATTAAAGATTATTTCATCAACCTTTCTATTTTTTCTTTATTAGTTAGCGCAGCAATATTTATTCAAGTGTTTACAATTAATTCTAGTCGATATTTCGAAAAGCTCTATGGAGGGATTATTGCAGTTACGTTAATGTTCTTTTCTTTTCCATACATGGGATTTTCCTACGATCTTCGAGTTGTTCCTCTTATTCTATCTTTTATTTACTTTGGTCGTATTGCTGGTTGGATTACGCTAATTAGCATAATATTAATGCGTATCTTTTACACTGGAGGGTATTGGGAACCTCCTGTGATTGCTTATTTAGGTATGGGGATTCTATTTTCTACTTTTAAAACTTATTTTAAAAAACTACATCCTTTTAAAAGTGCATCGTTATATTTTTCTGTTTTTATTGGAATAAAGTGGTTAGTTGGCGTATTATTTAATACTACATTACTTTACACAGGAGGCCTATTATATATAGCGTTAGGACTTTTAATTGGGCTATTTCTTATGGAAGCCTACCAGAGATTGTATTATTTAACACAGGACTTATCTAAAATGAATCGAGAATTAAAAAAATCGAAGCAAGAACTTGCAGATACCGTACATGAGCTTCAAGGAGGAATTTTTAAATTTAAAAAAGTGGATAAGCACTTTATACACACTTTATGTGATGGACAGTTTTATTATCAAAACGGATTTTATTCTGAACAGGTGGTAGGAAAAAGCTTACGTACTATTGATGCTTCTATTGTTCCTCCACATTTAGTTCCACAATTGATGAAGTACTATCTTCAGGCATGGGAAGGAAAAGAAATTATATTTGAATTACCTTGGCCAAATGATAAAACTATTATTCTTATTGCGCTTAGGCCGATTAAACGAAATGGACAAGTTATTGAAGTTGTTGGTTCTACAGTTGATATAACCGAAAGGAAAAAGGTAGAATCAGAATTAAGCGCTACCAAAGAATTATTGGAATCATTTATAAAGCACAATCTAGATGCTATTACCATTTCTGATCGAGAAGGGCATATTTTACAAGCCAATAAAGCTTATGAAAAGATATTTGGGTGGTCATCACAAGAAATCATAGGTAAGAGATTACCTTGTGTACCAGATTTTTTAATGGAAGAATCACTTGAAAATATTCAGAAAATTCTAACAGGAGAATCGGTGGTTACTAGATTAGAAACTGTTAGACAACGGAGCGATGGGAGTCTTCTTGATATCAGTCTGACAGTTTCTCCTATACTAGATGTAAGAGGAAATGTGATAGCTTTATCAGCAATATGTAGAGACATCTCTGAAAGAAAACAAGCAGAAAGAGAACGGCATCAATTACACCAGCAATTAAGAGATAGTGAAATGAAGTACCGTGCACTAATCGAACAAGCAACTGATGCGGTATATGTAGTAGAGCTGAATGAAGATAATGCTCCAAGTCGATTTATTGAGGTAAACCCTGTTGGGTGTAGAAGATTTGGATATAGTAGAGAAGAGTTGCTCTCATTATCATTTTCAAATATAGTACCACAAGATTCTCAAATAATCGTAAGGTTATTAGAAAAAATTAAAAAAGGACAAACTTCCTTCACTTTGCAAGATGAATATGTTTTTCCAACAGGAAAAGTAATAACAACTGAGTTTAGTGTTCGTGTTTTTAACTTAAATGGTAAAAAAGTTTTTCTAAGTATTTCTCGTGATATCACTGAACGGCTAAAAACAGAAGAATTATTACGAAAATCTGAAAAACTTGCTGTTGTAGGACAATTAGCGACTGTAATGGCGCATGAGATTAATAATCCATTAACTGCAATGAAAGGGTTCATGCAATTACTAAAATCAACGGAAAATGAGAATAATCAGGGTTATATTAATATAGTATCATCAGAGATTGAGCGTATAGAGAGCATAACAACTGAATTTATGGCGGTAGCCAAACCACAGGTAGTAAAAATGCAACCTAATAACATTAGTGTGCTAATGGATCAAGTTTTAATGCTACTACAACCTCAAGCAATGATGCATAATATAAAATTTAGAATCGATCTTAACCCTGGTATTCCATTGATTTCATGTGAAGGAAATCAATTAAAACAAGTATTTGTTAATATATTAAAAAATGCAATTGAATCTATGCCGATGGGAGGGGAAATTCTGATTCAAATAAATATACTTGATAATAATCAAGTAAGCATTCGTTTTATCGATCAAGGGTGTGGGATTCCAAAAGAACGTATACCATACCTCGGAGAACCTTTTTATAGTATTAAAGAAGAGGGGATTGGCTTAGGATTAATGATCTGTTATAAAATCATTGAAACACATCAGGGAAAGATATTTATTAAGAGTGAAATGAATAAGGGGACTACAGTTGAAGTCACTCTCCCTATTTGTACACTTCAAAATTAAGATATTCTCTTACTGAAATTTTTTAAGAAACCATACAGAATGTAATGCCAATGTTACTTAATGAAATAATAAAGAGAAGAACACTGGTAAATGTACCCTATAGAATAGACACTTGAAAAAGCCTGTTATAAAAACATCCTTTCTTTAGAACCAAAAGAAAGGATGTTTTTAATATTGTAATTTTTCTTGGGGACATTTCAAATTTTTACTTGTAATACATTTTTTAACTAATTTTGGTTAAGTTAGTTAAAAAGGTATTATTTTTAATGAGCATATTGACATATAAATATCCCTCATTTTTAAAATAGAAATTTCTAAAAACTATATATAGGTTCTTTTTGAAAGGAAGGGTATTATCAATTGAAACCACATGAAAAAGTACCTGTTCACTCTATAAAATCTTTGCAGGAATTAATGCAATTACTAAAAAAATCTAAAGATTTTATAACGTTGGAGATCGCTTCAAACAAATCCTCTATAGTCATTTCATATTTTAGAACCTTAATCGATGTAAATATATTTCATGAAGAGGTTTTAACTTATATAAAAGAGAAGAGCTTCGATTCATTACAAGATATTCGGTCTGTCTTACCCTTTGAAAATTCAAAAATAACAAATCAAATGGAAGATATTCAGGATAGTATTTTAAACGGCTATATACTTATTCAGTTCGATACAGATAAATTAAATGGCTTGTTAATCAATGTGGCAAAGAAAGAAAAAAGAGATATTACAAAAGCTGAAATTGAATACAATATCGTGGGTCCACAAATCGCGTTTATTGAAGATTTAGATGTAAACTTAAATTTAGTACGTAGAAAGCTTCCAACACCTTATTTACAAATGAAGGAATTGAAAGTAGGCTCTCTATCTAACACAACCGTTGCGATTGTATATATTGAGGGAATTGTAAATGATCAAAATCTACAAGAAATTATAAAAAGGGTGAGTCTAATAAAAACAGACCACGTTTTGGATAGCACGTATTTGATGCAGTTAATTGCAGACAACCCGAATTCTATATTTCCTCAATTTTTGAATACAGAACGACCAGACCGTGTAGCTGCTGTATTGGCAGAAGGGAAAATTGCACTTTTTGTAGATGGCTCACCTTATGCAATCACTCTTCCAACAACATTAATTGACTTTTTTTCTACGACAGAAGATTACACCATGCCTTGGATTATTGCCTCTTTTTTTCGTCTATTAAGGCTTTTTGCTTTTATGTTTTCTGTCTTAACGACTCCATTATATGTTGCAATCTTAACATATCATTACGAGCTTATTCCAAAAGAACTTCTTGAAACGTTAATCATATCGAGAAGTAAAGTACCTTTTCCTCCATTAATTGAAGCGCTTTTTTTAGAAATAACGATTGAATTACTGAGAGAAGCGGGGGCACGTTTACCAACTAAAGTGGGTCTAACTGTCGGTATAGTAGGTGGTATTGTAATTGGACAAGCATCGGTACAAGCAAGTCTTACAAGTAATGTACTTATTATCATTGTTGCACTTTCAGCTCTTAGTTCATTTACAGCACCAATATATCGAATTGGTAATACAATTCGAGTAATTCGTTTTCCTTTTATAATATCTGCACACCTGCTGGGCTTATTAGGAATTGTTTTAACAAGTTCTTTCCTTTTAGCACGCTTATTACGTACAGAATCATTAAGACGTCCTTATTTGTTTCCTTTTTATCCTACACGCCCTACAGATTGGAAAGACAGCATTATCCGTTTGCCGATCTCAACGATGTTCCGACGCCCAATTTTTTCAAGATCTAAACAGCGTTTTCGTTTTAATCCAGAAGAGGTAGAGAAAAATAAAATCAAATCACGAAATGATTTTGATGATTGAAATTAACAGGGAGGAGCATTATGAAACAGATCCCAATTGAGTATCAAGTCTCTCCATATATGGTGTTTTTTTTAATTATTACTATACAGATGGGGGTTGGTATGCTTGGTTTTGAAAGGATTAGTGCAAAATTAGTTGGAAATGATGCTTGGATTAGTACGCTGCTTTTTGGAATATCTGTTAATCTTATGATTTGGATCATATATCAGATTTTAAATCAGGGTAATGGAGATATCATTGCAATCAATCAAGACGTACTTGGAAAATGGATTGGTGGGTTGTTCAACTTCATTTTTTTATCCTATATTGTATTGTTAGGTGCAACAACACTACATACTTATATCGAAGTAGTACATGTTTGGATGTTTCCTTCCATTTCATCTTGGATTATAGCAGGGGCTTTTTTGGGTCTATGTTATTACATTGTGACTGGAGGATTTCGTGTAGTTGCCGGAATTGGCTTCTTTGGAATCGTTATCCCAAGCATTCTAATCTTCACATTTTTTTATCCTTTGCAGTATGCAGATTTTCAGAATTTATTTCCAATTGCACAGCATTCATTCCTAGAAATCATGAAAGGAATGAAAGGAAATATGTTTAGTTTTTTTGGATTTGAAATGTTATTGTTGTACTACCCATTTATTAAAAAGGCAAGAACCTCTCAAAAATATGCGCACTATGCAAATTTAGTAACGACTATTGTCTACACATACCTTATGATTTTAACTCTTGCGTTTTTTAGTGAAAAACAACTAGCGAGCGCGATATGGGCATATTTAAGCATGATTAAAATTATACAATTTCCCTTTATAGAGCGGTTTGAATACATTATTGTTTCTGTTTGGGCTTTTTTTATATTACCTAACGTTTCCTTTACATTATGGGGAGTAAGTCGTGGTATAAAAGAGGCACTGGGAATAAAGCAAAAATATGTTTTGCCAGTTATCATCCTGTTCATCTTTGTTTTATCATTTTTCTTGAATAACCGTAATAAAATTAACTTATTAAATACTTGGACAGGTCAAATTGGCTTTGTATATATATATGTATACCTACCTATATTATGGCTAATTCAAACCGCCAAAATAAAGTTAAGGAGATAAACATGAAGCGATGGATACTTTTCCTTATAGTAAGTGTCTTCTTAATAGGTTGTGCTAAAACGAAAATTGTGGATGACATTGACTTAGTTCAAGTTGCGGCATATGATACCGAAGCAAAAGGTAAGCTAAAAGGAACCTTTGCGATTTCAGCTTATAAAGGAGGCGGGGAAGGTGAAACGAAAATCTATTCAGCATCAGGCCAGACTGGTAGAGAAGTTCTTGCAAGAGCATCCGAAAAGTCTTCTGGACCTCTAGAGTTGGGGCAATTGCGTGTTATTATATTTAATGAAAAAATAATTGAAAAGGGAATGCAGGAAATTTTAGAGACTTTGAATCGAAATCCTAGTGTAGGAAATGCAATTTATTTAGCAATTACAAATGTAAAAGGGGAATCATTATTAAAGGGGAACTATTCTAAAGAAAAAGAAATTGCTTCCTATCTATCCTCTTTACTGGAGCAAAATATGGACAATGGAACGCAACCAAAAACAAATTTTTTTATGTTTTTAAACCAACTTAATGATGATGCGAGAGATTCATATTTACCGATGATATCTAAAAAAGGTAACGTGTTGGAGTTAGATGGAATAGCACTTTTTAAAAGATGTAAAATGGTTGATAAAGTGAATCCTAAAGATTTATTTGTATTTAAATTGTTGACAGATAATTTTAAACAAGGTACATACCAATTCAAGCTACCTGGTTCTTCAAATACGTACGCCACGATAGAGAATATAAAGGCTAGAACAAAATATAAGATGGAGGGGAATAGTAAGCATCCATTCGTAAATGCTCATATTCAAGTTAAAGCTGAAATTCAAGAATTTACAAAAACAAAAAATCTAGATAATCCTAAAGAAATAAAAAAATTAGAAAAAATTATGGAAAAAGAAATAGAAAAAAAAGCAACTACATTGATAAAGAGATTTATTAAAAAAGACACAGATCCTATAGGACTTAGAAAGCTTGGTAGAACTCATGTAAGAAAATGGAACAGTCAAGAATGGGAAGAATCCTATAAACATTTACGTTTTCGTGTAACAGCTGATGTAAAAGTAACCCAATCTGGTGTTACAGAATAAATCAAATAAGATATGGTAAATTTCAACAAAAAAATATAGTCTCGCAGGAGATTAGGGAGAAGAGAAACGATTAACAAAGAATTTCATAAACATTAAGATGTTTTGTTAATCGTTTTTATACCTGTAGCTTTATCACTTATAGTAATCATAATTATAATAAAAGAACACCGAAACAAATTCCCGATACCACATAATTATAAGAGGACAATAAAGCATCAAGATATAATGTATGCTTTATCTGGAAAAAAGAATTTAAGTACTTCAAGGTTAAACACTTAACTTTAAAATAGTAAATTCGTTGCTTGTAGCACTTCAACTAGACTGTGCCCCCGAAAATTAGAAAGGTCGGTTTATTAAGTAGCCTCTAGGGAATGAGCCTAGTACAATACTGGATTCATTTCCTTTTATTTTTCCTTGATTCTTTCATGATTATAGTACTTTATATACTTTGCTAATTCTTGTTTGAATTCTGTTATACTTTCAAATTCTTTCGATACAGAAATAGACATACAAAAACGCCATTCTTTCTTATAAATTTACAGAAAGAATGGCGTATTCTTCAAAAGTGAGTTCCTTTATTGAAAAGCTTTAGTTCTATATGACAGATAAAAGGGCAAGCAACGCTAAAATAGCGAGAAATCCTTGTTTCATGATAATTGATTTATTGGATGTGAAACCTCCGGAAATAGCTGCTATCACTACACAAATGATGAAAAATAATTGAATCATATAACCAATGGGATTGTTTCCAAGTATAAGTCCCAGAATGAGGCCAGTTGCTAAGAATTCATTATATAAACCGTTTGCAAATTAATTGTCTAAGTATTTCTAAGTATTTCTAAGTTTAAAGAGTACAGTGTCTTCGTTTTTTATTGAATCAACTTTTACATGTTGGTTCAATATTTTCTATTCTCTTGGAACTTAGTTCTCGTTTACTTCTCACAAAAGCAATAAAATCTATTATCTCTTCTGTTGACAGTGCTTCTCCATCTATTAAAAGTGTTGGATCTGGATCGTTTAGGAGTCTTGTAATATCAATTACATCTTTGTTTTGATGTGAATGTTCAATTCGACCTAATATATAATCTACAGATGTATCAAATAAATCGGCTATTTTTGATAAAGATTGTAATGAAGGTAATCTATAACCATTTTCATACCCGGCATAGGTGCTTTTCGCAATCCCAAGTCGATCTGCTGTCTCTTGTAAGGACCATTTTTGATTTTTTCTTAATTTAGATAAACGTTCCAGCATTCGTCTCATACCCCATCTAATTTTATTAAATTAATTATAACATAGAAAAAGAATCAAGAATAGAAAAAAAGTACGCGTATTGAATACAAAATCTTGATTAATTCAAATTAAGTTCTATAATGATAAATATAAATACGCATTACGCGAACGATATATCGTTGTTTATTTTATGGAGGGGTTGTGTATGAAGAAAATTTTATTACTTGCAACTGGTGGGACAATTGCATCTGTGGAGGGGAATGAGGGGCTTGTTCCAGGATTGTCCGCTGAGGAATTATTGAATTATTTTTCGAAGTCTTCTCGAAACTTAGAAATAGATTGCAAAATCTTAATGAATATTGATAGTACCAATATGCAACCTGAGCACTGGAAAGAAATAGCTAATGCTGTTTTTAATCACTATGATGACTATGACGGGTTTGTGATTACACATGGAACGGATACGTTAGCTTATACATCTTCTGCGTTATCTTATATGCTGCAAGGTTTAAGAAAACCAGTTGTTTTAACAGGTTCACAAGTACCTATTAGTTTTAAAAAGACAGACGCAAAGAAAAATGTAGCTGATGCTCTTAGGTTTGCCTGTGAGGATGTTGGCGGTGTGTTTATTGTTTTTGATAGTAGGGTGATTATTGGGACGAGAGCAGTTAAAATGCGAACAAAAAGTTATGATGCATTTGAAAGTGTGAATTATCCATATGTTGCTGAGGTAAATGAAGATGAAGTGAAATATCATTGGAAGCCAACTTCCTCACATAGTGAACTTTCAATAAATACTGATTTATGTACGGATGTTTTTCTTATGAAATTGTATCCAGGTACAAAGCCTGAGGTATTTGATTGTTTAAAAGATTTGTATAAAGGGATTATTATTGAAAGTTTTGGAAACGGTGGATTACCTTTTGAAGGAAGGAACTTGCTTTCGAAAATTCAAGAGTTGACTGAAATGGGGATTGCTGTAGTGATTACTACTCAATGCCTGGAAGAAGGAGAAGACATACTTCTCTATGAAGTAGGACGGAAAGTGGCGCAACATCAAGTAATATTGTCTGGAGATATGAATACGGAAGCCATCATAGCAAAATTGATGTGGGCGCTTGGGAAAACTAATAAATTAGAAGAGATTAAAAAAATTATTGAAGAGCCTTTAGCCTACGATTTAACAATAAAATCTGATAAGGATTGGTAATGACTTCATATGATTTATTTAGGTTTTACATTTAATATGGGGGAGAAATTAAAATGGCAATGACAAACAAGAACGTGCGAGTGGAGAATGATTTTTTGGGAGGAAAGGAATTACCTATTGAGGCATATTACGGAATTCAGACTTTACGCGCTGTTGAAAATTTCCCGATTACAGGGTATAAAATTCATGAAAGTTTAATTAGAGCGTTCGCAATTGTAAAAAAAGCAGCAGCGCTTGCGAATACAGATGTAGGAAGATTGGAATTGAACAAGGGCGGCGCGATCGCAGAAGCTGCTCAAGAAATTCTTGATGGAAAATGGCATGATCATTTCATCGTAGATCCAATCCAAGGCGGAGCGGGTACTTCAATGAACATGAATGCCAATGAAGTCATTGCCAATCGTGCTCTTGAATTATTAGGGATGGAAAAGGGAGACTATCATTATATTAGTCCAAATAGTCATGTAAACATGGCGCAATCAACAAACGATGCATTCCCAACGGCGATTCATATCGCAACGTTAAATGCATTAGAAGGCTTATTACAAACGATGGGTTATATGCATGATGTATTTGAATTAAAAGCAGAACAGTTTGATCATGTGATTAAAATGGGTCGTACACATTTACAAGATGCGGTGCCAATCCGTCTTGGACAAGAATTTAAAGCATACTCTCGCATACTTGAACGTGATATGAAACGAATTCAACAATCGCGTCAACATTTATATGAAGTAAATATGGGGGCAACTGCAGTTGGTACAGGCTTAAATGCAGATCCAGAATATATTGAAGCAGTTGTAAAACATTTAGCTGCAATTAGTGAATTACCGCTTGTTGGTGCAGAAGATTTAGTAGATGCGACGCAAAATACGGATGCTTATACTGAAGTATCTGCAGCACTGAAAGTATGTATGATGAATATGTCTAAAATTGCGAATGACCTTCGCTTAATGGCATCGGGTCCACGTGTTGGTTTAGCAGAAATTATGCTGCCTGCTCGTCAACCAGGTTCATCTATTATGCCAGGGAAAGTAAACCCTGTTATGCCAGAGGTAATTAATCAAATTGCGTTCCAAGTAATTGGTAATGACCATACAATTTGCCTTGCTTCAGAAGCAGGACAATTAGAATTAAACGTTATGGAACCAGTACTTGTTTTCAACTTACTGCAATCGATTAGCATTATGAATAACGGTTTCCGTGCCTTTACAGATAATTGCTTAAAAGGAATTGAAGCGAATGAAGATCGCTTAAAAGAGTATGTTGAGAAAAGTGTAGGAATTATTACAGCCGTGAACCCTCATATCGGTTATGAAGCAGCAGCTCGCGTTGCGAAAGAAGCAATCGCGACAGGGCAATCTGTTCGAGAACTTTGTGTGAAAAATGGTGTATTGTCACAAGAGGACTTAGAGTTAATTCTAGATCCATTCGAAATGACACACCCAGGGATTGCAGGAGCAACTCTTTTAAAGAAAAATTAAAAGAAGAGGGGGGGACAAGTCCCTCCTCTTTGTTTACAATATAGGGATTTTATATGTGAATAGAGGTAGGGAGATTATAAGTAAGTAACAGTGGCGTTTAATAGTTCATAGAAACAAAATTAAGAGGAGCAGCAATATAATCAACATCACTTTTAAGTTAGTTAACATTGTTATCGTGTCCGCTATTTGGTTACTTAATACTTTAATTCATGTTTTTACCAATTATTTATTACCTCAAAATGCAAAGTTTTTGAAAATAACTATTTTAGATGTGAGATGAAAATAGGGATAGATACTTAGCATTTAATAAAAAAAGATAAGATTACGAAATGTAATCTTATCTTTTCATTAAGAATAATGAATTGTAGCTTTAAGGCTTCAGAATGACTTTTATACAGTCGTCTTCACGATTATTAAAAATCTGATAACCATAACTCGCTTCTTCAAGGGGAATTTTGTGTGTAATAATCTCTTTTGGATCAAATTCTTTATTTGTTATTTTTTCAAATAGTTCCGGCATAAAATGAATGACAGGTGCTTGTCCCATTTTAAGATTAATATTTCTAACCCAAAATGCACCGAGTGGAAAGGCGTTATAATTGCCACCATAAACGCCGGTCATTTGAACCGTTCCATATTTTCTTACGGCTTTCGTAGCGATTTGAATAGGACCGAGAGTTCCACCTTGTAATTTTAATTTTTGTTCCAGAAATTCTAGAGGCGATTTTTTTCCATCCATCCCCACACAATCAATAACTACATCAGCACCGCCATGTGTAATTTCCTTTAAATGTTCTCCCATATCGGGGAATTTTGTAAACTCAAATACCTCAACATTGTTAATCTTTTTTGCATAATTCATCCGATAATCTAAGTAATCCACTGCAATTACACGTTTAGCACCTTGCATCCAAGCGAATTTTTGTGTCATTAATCCAACAGGTCCACAACCAAGGACGATAACAGTATCACCTGGCTTAACGCCTGCGTTTATTACACTCCAATAGGCTGTTGGTAAAACATCTGATAGAAATAGTAGGGATTCATCTTCAAGTTCGCATGATTCCGGTATAACAAATGGAGTAAAATTACCAAATGGAACTTTTAAATATTCTGCTTGTCCTCCTGGATGATTACCAAATTTCTCTGTATAACCAAAGTATCCACCAGAATCGTAATGAGGGTTTGAGTTATCACATTGACTTTCCATTTCATGTTGGCAATAGAAACAATGTCCACAAGAAACGTTGAAGGGGATGACAACACGATCGCCTTTTTTCACTTTAGTGACATCTGGCCCGACTTCTTCAACGATTCCCATTGGTTCATGGCCGATAATGTATCCTTGAGGTAAGGGCATGTTGCCTTGATATAGATGTAAATCAGAACCGCAAATAGCGGTTGAAGTAATTTTTACAATAATATCATCTTTTTTCTCTAATTTTGCATCATCCACTTGTTTAACCTGTACTTGGTTTGGTCCTTGATAGGTTACAGCTTTCATCTCATATCTCCTTTTGAATTATGTCTCAAAACATAATTTTATTTAATCTCTTGGTGAAATAGAAATCTTTCTTTTATTTACTGAAGGGAATTAGAAAGTATACATAGTGTTGTTATGAAAGTATGTTATATCAGTTATTCTTTCTTATATGTTTTGCCCTACTTTAAGAAAAAAATCAATTTTTATTCATAATCTAATTTCCATAAAAAGGATAATTATTATTTCATAATTTGTAGCATATTAAAAACATCGGAGGTGAAACAATATGGGAAAAAATAATAGTGGAAGTCGTAATGAAGTATTAGTTCGAGGCGCTGAACAAGCTCTTGATCAAATGAAATATGAAATTGCACAAGAGTTTGGTGTACAACTTGGTGCAGATACAACAGCTCGTTCAAACGGATCTGTTGGTGGTGAAATTACAAAACGTTTAGTAGCAATGGCAGAACAACAACTTGGTGGTAGAGCTAACCGCTAAGTAAATTAGCTTAAAATATAGCAAATATGTAAATCAATTTCTTTTGTGTATTCATAAAAATAAAAAACCTTATATTAAACAGATTCTCACTCAAAGATTATTGATAATCTTCTTTCATAATCTTTGAGTATTTAATTTGTAAACTACTTTCCTAAACAATAAACACGCAGTGTTGGAAAGGTGTTTTCCATGCATAGTAGAAAATCTTTTGCAGGAAAAAGCATACTTAAAAATTTGATTTCAATATTGAAATCAATATTTATTATGATATTTTCGAAAGGTAGGAATTTAAAAATGGGTATATTAAGTGGAAATCCTCAAAATGAACCTTTACATTACGGAGAAGTATTTGACATTTGGAGTTATCTTCTTGCTGCACAGGGTGCAATTGCAAGCCATCAAGTGTTTATGAATCACACAGGTGATGAAGATTTGAAGAAGTTTTTAGAAGGCTTAATTGAAAATGATATGAATTCGGAAATAGAAGAATTAAAAGCTCTTTTAAAGATTAATGGGGTCGCTTTACCGCCAGCGCCTCCAGAACGTCCAGTTGCATCTATTGAAGACATTCCTCCGGGAGCGCGTATTAATGATGTTGAAATTGCTGCAGCTGTTTCTACAGGATTAGCAGCTGGACTTGTGACATGTAGTCAAGTAATGGGAAAATGTCTTCGAGAAGATGTAGGTATGCTATTCGGACAATTTCATATGAAAAAAGCGCAGGCAGGTGTAACTCTGCTACGTTTAAGTAAGAAAAAGGGATGGGTAGTTCCACCTCCATTACATGTAAGAAATTCTGACCAAGCGTAATAAACAAAAATAAAAAAGTGGCGTTGGCCACTTTTTTATTTTTTAGATGTATCCTTAAGCTTGGATTTATTTATTGTGGAAGAATCCATATATTCATCTGATATCTCCATAGCGTATTTATCATGGTGAATATGATTATGTTCTCTTAATTCATTGTCATTACGCAGTACTAACTTCTGCATATAAATATGGAAGAAAACTTCTATTCCGCCAATAATTAAAGCAGCTAAAAATGAAGTAAATCCAATATTATGAGTAGCATCTAAATTAGTAAACAAGGATGTTAATAACCAAATTCCAAAGAAGCTTAAACCGAAATCTGCCATTGTAGCAATCCCATTTCCGTATTTAGGTAAAATGAAGAGATCTCCGATTAAATAGGCAGTTCCCGTAAGGAAAAGAGAAATTAATAATACTCTAGGAATTGAAATGCCTTGAAAGATACTGAGCATGATTAGCAATACTGCAGTTATCGCTGTGTATTTAATTAATAAGGCAACAATATGTTTCATTATTTTCCTCCATTGTTTAAATGTATATGGAATACAATATTTCATTAAAAACGGATTATGCTTTTATATAGCGTAACCCGTTTTAATCACCCTTTAATGGTAAGAAGTACAACCTGGGTAAGAAGCAGGCTTATACTATGGATAGTATTTGCGGAATATCGAGCTTTATTCATAAAGGGTAGTTCCATTCTTATAATAGAGATGTTGCCTAAGTACAGTGTTTTTTCATATTAAACTTAATATTCTTTGGTGTTTTGATTTTGCATTATATTTTGATTCATTAATGTGAAAATAAACAAAGTATTTCCGCGTTTAATGCATCTTTTTATCTATATATTTTCCGTAATCAGGTACAGCAATTTTATCAAATTCTTGAACGAGTGTTTTGAGGTTTGTTGATAGCAATTCACCCGACATCGGTATTCCATGTCCAGTAACAGCGGTTAGAGGCTTTAACTTCTCTAGCTTAAGAACTGACTCTTTAGCGGCTTTCCAGTCTGTTGTTAAATAACGAGGCGGACCGCTTATTTCCTGTTCTTGAGTTATTACTTTATACAGATACTCCTGTTTCACTGTAACAAAAGCGTCCCCAGCGATTAAAGTTCGGTCTTTTTCTCGGAATAATGAAATATGCCCTGGAGTATGTCCTGGTGTATGAGTCCATCTAAACTCTGGCATATGGGGAACAGTTCCATCGGTAGGTAGCGTTTTTACGTTATTTCCTAAGTCAATTGGTTCGTTTGGGAACAGAGGAGACATTTTCGCTACCATACCACCTTCAACTGTAGGGTCTGGTTCTGGATAGCTTTGTTGTCCGGTCAGGAACGGTAGCTCCATTTGATGTGCATAGACGGGAACATCCCAATGCTTGATGAGTTCAATTATCCCCCCAACATGATCAAAATGACCGTGAGTTAAAATAATTGCTTTTGGGCGACTATTGGTACCAAATCGATCCTCAGCGATAGAGATAATTTCATTTGCACATTTAGGCATTCCAGCATCAACTAAAACAAAATCATTGGTATGCGGATTTCCAACAAAGCATATATTGACAATTTGAATCGTGTAACAAAATAAATCAGGTAATACTTCGATGCCGTGACCACTTTCAATTGAAGTTGCTGGAATAAACTTGTAATCACTTCCATAATTCATTTCATTGTCCAATTTTTCTCCCCCTTAATATATTTTAATACGACATTATAGTTCCCTAATCTTGAAAATTCATTTTGGCGAATTTGAGAAAAGAATTAATGTGGGATTAAAAACAATAATTTAGTCCTAGAATTAAGAGGGATTCATATCAATTTATATAAAGTGCAAACAAAAAATATTGCTTTTAAAGTCACAGATTCTACTATTTTTGAGGCGGATTTATGGCTTAATAAAAGATTTATAAAGATATTACAATATGGGTTTATATAAAAAAGACATAACAAAGGTCGATAGAAATCCATTATGTCTAATGATTGCTTTTCATAATCAAAGAATGTTTAAGCTTGGTGATGTAATTGAAGTGAATTAGAGGGGAAATAGAAGTGATAATCTCTTCCTAACTTAATTATATCATGTAATTTACGTTCGAAATAGACTGTTTCTTCTCATTTACTACTGTTACAATCAAGAACACATGAATAGTAAGGAGAGGTGCCAAATGAGTTCTTTCGTTCTCGATTTTCAGGAAATAGAAAAAACGCAGCTTTTTCTCGTTGGTGGAAAAGGATTGAATTTAGGGGAGTTATCCAATATTCAAGGGATACGAGTGCCAGAAGGATTTTGTGTTACAACGGTAGGGTATGAACAGGCCATCGGAAAAAATGGAGCATTTCAAACTTTGTTGAATCAATTAACAATGCTAAAAATTGAGGAACGAGATCGAATTGGTGAAATTAGTAAGCAGATTAGAGAAGTCATTATGGCGGTGGAAATTCCAGTTGATGTAGTGGAATCAGTAGCTCATTATCTCTCGCACTTTGGCGATGAACATGCGTATGCAGTGCGGTCTAGTGCTACTGCTGAAGATTTACCGTATGCCTCGTTTGCTGGTCAACAAGATACGTATTTAAATATTATTGGAAAAGAAAACATTTTGCAGCATATAAAAAAATGCTGGGCTTCTTTATATACAGATCGAGCAGTTATATACCGAATGCAAAACGATTTTGATCATAATCAAGTTTCTATATGTATTGTCGTTCAAAAAATGGTTTTCCCTGAGGCTTCAGGGATTTTATTTACTGCGGATCCAATTACTTCGAATAGGAAGGTGTTATCAATCGATGCCAGCTTTGGACTTGGCGAGGCGCTAGTATCTGGATTGGTTTCTGCCGATAATTATAAGGTAAAAGAAGACGAAATCGTCGAAAAGGTCATCGCAACGAAAAAATTAGCCATCTATGGACGAAAAGAAGGCGGAACAGAGAGGAAGAAAATTGCTCCTAATCAGCAAAAAATTCAAACACTTACTGAACAACAGATTTTACAACTAGCACGCATCGGAAGACAAATCGAAGCTTATTTTGGTTGTCCGCAAGATATTGAATGGTGCTTAGTTGATGATACAATTTATATAGTCCAAAGCAGACCGATTACAACTTTATATCCAATTCCAGAAGTAAATGATGGGAAAAATCACGTGTATATATCAGTTGGTCACCAACAAATGATGACCGATGCGATGAAACCATTAGGTTTATCTTTTTTCCTGTTAACGACTAGTGCACCTATGTGTAAAGCTGGAGGCAGGCTATTTGTTGATGCTACGCAAAGACTAGCTTCACCTGCTAGTAGAGATTACTTAATAAACACTTTAGGTAAATCGGATCCGCTCATACGAGATGCATTAACGACTGTAATTGAGCGAGAGAATTTTATTGAATTGTTATCGGATGATGAAAAAGAAAAGGATCTTAGTAAAAAAGTGCCACCTGCAAGTTCGCAACCACAACCTGAAAACGATCCGGAAATCGTTACGAATTTAATAAAGAATAGTGAATCATCAATAGAAGAGTTAAAACGAAACATGCAAACGAAATCAGGGGTGGATGTACTTGATTTTATTTTAGAAGACATTCAGCAATTAAAGAAAGTATTATTTAACTCGCAAAGTATAGCTATCATTATGGCAGGTATGAATGCTTCATCATGGATTAATGAAAAGATGGAACAATGGTTAGGGGAAAAGAATGCAGCAGATGTACTTTCACAATCTGTACAACATAATATTACGTCAGAAATGGGGCTAGCGTTATTGGATGTGGCAGATGTGATTCGGCCGTATCCGGAAGTCATTGCGTATTTACAGCATGTAGAAGATGACAGCTTTTTAGATGAATTAATTCAGTTTAAAGGCGGGGAAAAAGTTCGGGATGCAATCGATGCTTTTCTAAATAAATATGGAATGAGATGCAGCGGAGAAATCGACATTACGAAAACGCGCTGGAGTGAACAGCCAGCTACAATTATACCGATGATTTTAAATCATATAAGAGACTTTGAATATGGTGCTAGTAAGCGGAAGTTTGAAGAAGGGCTGCAGGAAGCTTTGAAAAAAGAAAAAGAGTTGTTAGAGCGATTGCAGCACTTGCCGGATGGGGAACAAAAAGTAGAAGAGACGAAGAGAATGATTCGTAACATCCGCAATTTCATCGGTTATCGTGAATATCCGAAATACGGCATGATTCATCGTTATTTCATATATAAGCAGGCATTACTGAAAGAAGCAGAGAAACTTGTGCAAAATAATGTTCTGGATGAAATAGAAGATATATACTATCTAACTTTTGAAGAACTTCACGAAGTCGTCCGCACAAATAAACTAGATTACAAGATTATTCATAAACAAAAAAATGCGTACAAATTATATGAAAAACTAACACCTCCGCGTGTTATCACGTCTGATGGAGAAATCATTACAGGTAAGTACAAACGCGAAAATCTCCCGGCTGAAGCAATTGTAGGTTTGCCTGTTTCTTCTGGAGTGGTTGAGGGGAGAGCACGCGTTATTTTAAACATGGAAGACGCGAATTTGGAAGATGGAGATATATTAGTTACGGCATTTACCGATCCTGGGTGGACACCTTTGTTTGTTTCTATAAAAGGGTTAGTCACTGAAGTCGGCGGGCTTATGACGCACGGAGCAGTGATTGCACGTGAATATGGCCTGCCAGCAGTTGTTGGAGTAGAGAACGCTACGAAACTAATAAAAGACGGGCAACGAATTCGGGTACATGGAACAGAAGGATATATTGAAGTGTTGTAGTTGTATTTTAGATAAATAAAGAAATCGTCCACTAAATATAGTGGACGATTTCTTTATGATTTTAATAGTTTTATCAACTTTCATCAATATTTTCTGAAATATTGATGAATCAGAATGTATGTTCATCTAAAACAAAGGATTTTTTCAAAAATATTACAAATTCAGACAATGCATTGATAATTTTCTGAATTTTCCGTAATATATAAACGTTGTATCGTATTTAATATTGGGGAGGAATAGGGATGAAGAAAAAACCTTTTAAAGTGCTGTCTACGCTTGCGGCGGCAGCTGTGCTTAGTTGCACATTTGGGTATGGGGGTCAATCTGTTTATGCGGCAACGCCGTCTAATGGAGGAACTTTAAGTCCGATTGATGAAAATTTAATTCAAGAGGAGCGTTTAGCAGATGCGCTCAAGAAACGCGGTGTAATTAATGAATCTACGTCGAAAGAAGACACATTAAAAGCTGTTGAAAAATACGTAGAGAAGAAAAAAGGAGAAAATGCGGGAAAAGAACCAGCAGCGGGGGATAGTGTTACGAGAGAAGCGGCTGACTTTTTGAAAAAAGTTAAAGATGCAAAAGCAGATGAGAAAGAAAAAGCAGATCAACCTGCTAGTGGTCCAGTAGCGGGACAAGAGCCGGTTAAAGGGGGATTAAACGGCCAAGTACCAACTACTTCAGCGAAGCAAAAACAATATAACGGTGATGTTCGTAAAGATAAAGTTCTCGTATTGCTAGTAGAGTTTGCGGACTTTAAGCATAACAATATTGATCAAGTACCAGGTTATATGTATTCAAATGATTTTAATCCAGAACATTATCAAAAAATGTTATTTGGTAATGAGCCATTTACACTCTTTGATGGTTCAAAAGTACCAACATTTAAACAATATTATGAAGAGCAATCTGGTGGTAGTTATACAGTAGATGGCACAGTAACAAAGTGGTTGACAGTTCCTGGTAATGCGGCAGATTATGGCGCAGATGCAGGAGATGGCGGTCATGATAATATGGGACCAAAAGGACCTCGTGATTTTGTAAAAGAGGCATTAAATGCGGCTGTAGAAAGTGGTATTGATTTATCTGAATTTGACGAATACGATCAATATGACAATAATGGTGATGGCAATAAAAATGAACCAGATGGTCTGATTGATCACTTAATGGTCATTCACGCTGGAGTTGGGCAAGATGGGGGCGGTGGTAGACTAGGTGATGATGCAATTTGGTCACATCGTTGGCACCTTGGAACACCATATCCAATTGAAGGAACAAAAGCAAAAGTTGATAACTGGGGCGGTAAGATGGCAGCATACGACTACACAATTGAGCCAGAAGACGGAGCGGTTGGTGTATTCGCACATGAATTTGGTCATGATTTAGGTCTTCCAGATGAGTATGATACGAAGTACACAGGAGCAGGTGAGCCAATTAACTCCTGGTCTGTTATGAGTGGCGGTAGCTGGGCTGGTAAAATTGCAGGAACAACGCCACCGAGTTTCTCTCCGCAAAACAAAGAGTTCTTTCAAAAGAACATGGGTGGAAACTGGGCCAATATTGTAGAGGTTGACTATAATAAATTAAATCGTGGTATTGGCTATGCGACGTATTTAGATCAAAGTGTAACGAAATCAAATCGTCCTGGTCTGATTCGTGTTAACTTACCAGATAAAGAGGTAAAAGGTATTCAGCCTGCATTCGGTAAGAAGTACTACTATAGTACAAAAGGTGATAACCTTCATACAACATTAGAAACGCCAGTGTTTGATTTAACAAATGCAACAAATGCGAGGTTTGATTATAAATCAATGTATGAAATTGAAACGGATTATGACTTCCTTGAAGTACATGCAGTGAAAGAAGATGGTACGAAAACGTTAGTGGATCGAATTGGTGAAAAAAATGTGAAAAATGGTCTAGACACAACAGATGGTAAATGGGTAGATAAGTCTTATGACTTAAGCAAATTCAAAGGTCAAAAAGTAAAATTAGTATTCGAATACATTACAGATGGTGGTTTAGCGCCGACCGGTTTTACTTTTGATAATGCTACATTAACTGTAGATGGAAATGTTGTGTTCTCTGATGATGCAGAAGGCGAAACGAAATTTAAATTAAATGGTTTTGTTGTAGCAGACGGTTTTGATAAGAAGAAGCATAACTACTATTTAGAGTGGAGAAACTATGCTGGTGCTGATCAAGCGTTAAAATATAGCAGTGGTGTACCGTATAATACAGGTCTGCTAGTATGGTATGCAGACTCTAGTTTTACAGATAATTGGGTTGGTTTACATCCAGGTGAAGGTTTCTTAGGAGTTGTTGACTCTCACCCAGAGGCAATTGTTGGAACACTAAACGGCAAACCAACTGTTAAAAATAGTACACGATTCCAAATCGCAGATGCTGCGTTCTCCCTTAACCAAACGCCAGCATGGAAAGTGGTATCTCCAACACGTGGAACATATGATTACAAAGGATTACCAGGTGTAACGAAGTTTGATGACTCTAAATTGTATATAAATGATTTAATCCCAGATGCAGGACGTAAATTACCGAAATTTGGATTGAAATTTGAAGTAGTTGGACAAGCAGATGATAATTCTGCAGGTGCAGTTCGTTTATATCGTTAATAATGTAGAAGCTGTTGAAGGGGAGTCCTTTCAACAGCTTTTTTTACAGAAACATAAATTTCAAGTTATTAATAAAATAATAGAAATTACTAAGCAAGCGGGCTTATTTCTTTAAGCCAGCAGCATAAAAAGGTCCATGAACTGCGATTGTTGATAAAAAGCGAGCAATCTCCTCAGGTGTTTCTTTTTGTCCATTATTTAACCATTGTTGGATGACACCTATATGTGCAGATGCCATATAAGAAGTTAAATATTCGCTTGGAACAAGTAAATTCTCCTTATTAATGAGAGGACCATTCGTATCTTCAAATAATGTTTTCCACATAAAGTCTTTCAGTTTTGTTTGGAAAGATAAATCTCCTTTCGGACTTAGTACAGCTCTCATAAAATCACTATTTTCATTTAGAAATTCAAGAATAGAAGTGATAAGTATAAATGGCATTGTTGGAGAAGGATTTGATCCAAGGTCAGCAATAACTTCCGGGAATTTCTGTTTAGCAATGCTAGAAAACTCGTACATAATGTCTTCTTGGCATTTTGTCATTAAATCAAATTTATCTTGATAGTGCGCATAGAAAGTACCGCGATTAATGTTTGCTTTCGTTGTAATATCTTTCACTGTAATGGCGTCAAAACCTTTTTCTTCAATTAGCTCCACCAATGCATTTCGTATGGCAGTTTTCGTACGAACAACACGCAAATCTAAATTATTATCGCGCAAAGCATATCCCTCCTTAATTTTACTCAACACATTTGGAAAATGTGTCTTATAACCAACACATTCACGATTTTTGATTATTGTATAAGGTTCAACTCGAACATATAATTCAAAATATAAATAAACAACACGTTGTTGGTTATTATAGATCAAATTAAGGGAGGAGAAAAGAAAATGTTTAAAAATAAACTTTTATTTTTATCACCAGTTATTGCACTACTTGTTGTTTTTATTTTTTCATTAACGCTATTTCCAACTGTTCAACCGCAGCCGAAAAACTTGCCAATTGCAATTGTAAATGAGGATCAAGGTGTAGAAATTCCAAATCAACCGAAAATGAATATGGGGCAAACGATCGTTGATAACATGAAAAAAACAGCGAAATCAGAGGAAGAACCCGCAGTGAAGTGGGTAGAATTAAAAAATAAAGAAGCCGTTCAAAAGGGATTAAACAATAAAGAGTATTACGCGGCATTAGTCATCCCGAAAGAATTTAGCGCAAAACAAGCGTCGTTACGAACACCACAGCCATCTTCACCTGAGATAGAAATATATATTAATCAAGGAATGAATACGGCTGCATCAACTATGGCAGGGCAAATATTACAGGCGATTGTTGATAATATGAACAATACTGTTCGTACACAAATATTAGAAGGGTTGAAAGCAAAAGGAGCTACTGTAACAACAGATCAAGCTGAGAAATTAGTAACACCTATTGTAAAGAACGTGAAAAATGTGAATGAGGTCGGCAAAAATAGTGCGAACGGTAACTCACCAATATCATTATTCCAGCCGTTATGGATTGCAAGTTTAGCTAGTGCAGCAATTATTTTTATTGCGATTAGTAAAATGCCAGTAAGCTCAAGAAAAGAAAACTTTCTGTTAAAAGTAAAACAAATCGTAACAGGAGCTATTGCGACACTTGTAATTGGGTTTGGTCTTACATGGATTGCAGATGGGATGGTAGGGTTAAATATTTCGAACTTCACGGATACAGCTCTATTCTTATCCATTACTTCTTTTAGTTTCTTCTTAATGATATCTGCAGTACTATCATTAGTTGGGCTAAAAGGAATCGGTTTATTCGCTTTATTACTATTCTTCGGGGCACCGTTATTATCATTAGCACCTGAGATGTTGTCTCCGTTTTATCAAGACTGGGTTTACTCATGGTTACCAATGAAATTTATGATTGAAGGCCTAAGAGAAATCTTCTTCTTCGGAAAAGGGTTAAGCTGGAATACACCTGTTACTGTACTCGTTTGGATTGGTATAGTAAGTATGGTTACTATATTAGCAACTGCACTCAAACGTAGTGTAGTAAAAGGGCATAAAACAGAATTGAACGCTTAAAAACAAGCCGTTTCACTAATTAGTGAAACGGCTTGTTTGTGATTTTTTCTCAATGTAAATGCCTGATTGTTGAAAAGTGTAGTGTTTAGAATTAAGGCGAAATCTCTAAAGATCGCGTACGTTCCAAACAATCTCACCACGTTCATCATCCCACGTACTGTGATGACGCTTAAATCCTATCTTTTCTAGTACCCGGAGGGAAGCGATATTCCAAGCACCTACAGTCGACCAAAGTCTTTGGCGCCCAGTAGCAATCGCCGCGTCCAGTACAACAGATGCGGCCTCAGTCGCATAACCTTTACCATGAGCGCTGCGGAACAACTCGTATGCAATCTCCGGCTCTTCAAGTGTGGAACGACCGATAATTAAGCCACAGTACCCAATGAAATCGCCTTCGTCTCTCCTTCGAATAGTGAGAAGGGAAATACCATTTTCGTCTGCCTTCTTGCGCATCTCAATAAGCCGGTTACGAACGGAGTCGAGGGTCGGCATGTCCACACCACGTTCGCCAATTAATTTTCTCATCCAAACTGAATCGGATTCCTCCCACATACTCAGGTCAAGTCGTTCGGTTTTTAGCTGGAACTCCATAGTTTTAAATAAAGATGGCATAGTGGAACCTCCTAGTTATGTCACTGAACTCATAATAGCTTCGCACTGCATCATGTTGAACCAATCGTTGATTCGCGAATTTATTTTCCTAACTCCCGCGAGAGTTTATAGCAACAGTATACAATAGTATTATTTTATGCATAATCAATTCCTTTACAAAATAGACCCTTTTCTCAAACTTTTCTTTCATTCTAAAGCCGTCCCGTTAAATACACAGGCTCCTACTATTTCTAAATGCATAAAATGTTAAGCGAAAGTATGGGGGGATATGATGTATAATTCGAATTATTATGATTGGTATAGGCAGAATGATAAGTTAATTAGTGATATTGAAAAAGCTATAAATGGAGAGTATAGCGCTATAAGCTGCTATGCAAAATTAGCGAATATGGCTCCAAATCAAGTAGAACAAAAACAAATTCTTGAAATTCGTAATGATGAAATAAAGCATTTCCACAACTTTGTACAAATTTATACGAACTTAACTGGAAGGCAGCCAAAACCACAAATTACTGAAGACTGCCCAAATACGTATTTACAAGGATTAGAGTTCGCTATACAAGATGAACAAAAAACAGTAGATTTTTATTTGGAAATTTCAGATGAGACATCGGATGTACATTTGAAAGAGTTGTTACGGAGAATAGCTGCGGATGAACAAAATCATGCAGTATGGTTTTTATATTACTTCGTGAAGTCGAAGTGAACATTAAGAATGACTGATGTGGTGAATATATTAGAAGTTATTTTAAAACGCAGTGCAACGATTGAATAAGATATGTAAATGTAAGTAGAAGGAAACCGTTTCGCTAGTAGTGGAGCGGTTTTTTTATGATGTACTTATGTATCGACAAAATATAGTAATTAAATTTGATATATAATGTATAGAACAAAAATAAATAAGCTAGGAGCAGACATATGAAAAGAGGGATTACAGTAGATATTCTAGATGGATATGATAATTTACTTTGGAAAGTATTAAAGCCAATTGATATTACTGTATTTGATTGGCAAGTCATGGGAAGGGAGGAAGCTTATATAATAATAGGGAATGAATTAGGTCCAGAATTATTTTCAGAAGATAACGAGATCATGGAAGGATCAGAATTAAAAAAGCTAATAAAAGATAACATATATTATCTTTTATTTTTAGATCTAAAAGCATGTCCAAAAGGAGAGGTAATAGGAGAAATTGCAACATTTGAAGAATTTAAGGAGAGTAAGTGTGAAGTAGTCGTATTAGTAGCGGATGGCGAGTATATACAAATTTATGCGAAAAACCAAGAAGAGATTGAAATGATGTATGAAAACGCAGTGAATCAAGGATTTTATGTAGAATATATTACAGATGAAAATGATGGAAGGACTCGTTTGTCAGTATGGTAGCAATTTGAAAGGGGAAAGGCAATATGGAGAGAAATATAAGTAAAGAACATGCAATTCGAATTGCTACTGAAAATGAAAGTGATAGTATTATCCTTTTATTAAAAGAGGTAGCACAATGGCTACAATATAAAGAAGTGGATCAGTGGCAGTATCTTTTAGGAGAGGAAGCTACGGCTGAAATACTAGAATGTATAAGAGAGAAATATACATATGTTGTTCTGAAAGAAGATGAAATAGTTGGTACGGTTACAGTTTCTCCTAAACAAAATGAATGGGATGAACATATTTTTGGTAAAGAGGAAGTTTCTAATTCATTATATATTCATAGATTTGCGGTGAAACGGAAGTATAAGGGAAATGGAATAGGAGAATGGATTTTACGGTGGGTAGAAGAGAATGTGCAATGTGATAAAGAATATTTGAAGTTAGATTGCGTGGGGCATAATCGTACGTTGAATGATTTTTATAAGAAAAATAGTTTTGAATATGTTGGAAGTACGGATGGGCTTAGTAAGTTTCAAAAGAAAAGGAGAATGTGAATGCATCCAATTAACGTAAGTTTAGTTGAAAAGTTAATACAGGAACAGTTTCCTGAATGGGCCCATTTAGAAGTGAGACCTGTAAAGTTTAGTGGGCATGATAATAGGACGTTTCACTTAGGGGATGAGATGAGCGTAAGATTGCCAAGTGATGTGGCATATGCACCGCAAGTAGAGAAAGAAAATAGTTGGCTTCCTATATTAAGTAAGGGGCTTTCTTTACTGATTTCTACCCCACTGGCGAAAGGAAATCCGTCTGAAGCGTATCCATTGCCTTGGTCTATTAATAAGTGGATAGAGGGAGAAACAGTTACGAAACAAAACGTTCGGGATTTAAATGAATTTGCGGCGGACTTAGGATCTTTTTTAGTAGAATTGCAATCTATTAATGCGAGTAACGGACCTTTAGCTGGAACACATAATTTTTACCGAGGCGGACTTATATCTGTATATGATGAAGAGGCGAGAGTTGCTATTGAAAATAATAAGGATGTTTTTGACGAGGCATTATTAAAGCACCTTTGGAATGTAGCACTTAGTTCGACATGGGATCGTAAGCCAGTTTGGGTTCATGGAGATGTAGCGCCAGGGAATTTACTCGTTAAAGATGGAAAGCTTTGTGCTGTAATTGATTTTGGTATTTTAGGTGTAGGAGATCCTGCTTGTGATGCAGCGATGGCGTGGACGTTTTTTGATGAAAATAGTAGAAATGTATTTAAAGAAGTATTACGCATGGATGAAGAAACGTGGAATAGAGCGAGAGGATGGGCACTTTGGAAGGCGTTAATTACATATGATGCGAATAGGGATAGTAATGAAAAAGTAGCAGAAGAATCGTATCGTATCACGCAAGTGATTGTGGATGATTATAAAGGGTAATAGAAAAGCCTATTTTAAAATAGGCTTTTTCATATGATTAAATAGTAGAAACGGAAAGAAGGAATACGACATAACTATACAGAATATTTAGATAATAGGAGGTGTCGAATTTTGAGGGAAATTGAATTAAAGAGTAATGTAATTAAGACAGGGCGAGAGAAGGGGATTATTCTTCGATTTATACTTGCTAGTCTCGTTGGAGTGTTTATGTTTTTCGTTCCTGTTACGATAAACGGTGCATCGTCTATTATGATTGATCATATCGTATCGTGGATTAGGGCTTTGGTTCCTGGCATAGTACCTTATTATGCATTATTTGTTATGGCAATTGGTGCGATTTATCCATTTTATACGAAGAAATGGAATGCATCTATCGTAGACATTTGTTTTTCTATTTTAAAAGTAGTTGGCGTTGTTTTTGGCATATTATATTGTTTAAAAGTAGGACCAGATTGGTTCTTTGCGCCAGATGTTGGACCGTTTTTATATGAGAAGCTAGTCATATCAGTAAGTTTGCTCGTTCCAATTGGCTCGGCGTTTTTAGCGTTATTAGTCGGATATGGATTGCTTGAATTTATCGGTACATTTTGTCGTCCGATTATGAGGCCATTATGGAATACGCCGGGGAGATCGGCAATCGATGCAGTTGCGTCTTTCGTTGGAAGTTATTCGCTTGCTCTCCTTATTACGAATCGCGTGTATAAAGAAGGAAAGTATACGACAAAAGAAGCGGCGATTATCGCTACAGGATTTTCTACAGTATCCGCTACATTTATGATCATCATCGCAAAAACATTAGATATTATGCATTTATGGAATGTTTATTTTTGGACTACACTTGTTGTAACATTCATCGTGACTGCTATCACCGTAAGAATCCCACCCCTTAGTAGAAAACCAGATACATATGTAACAGAAGAAGGGTTCCCAGAGCCTGTTTATAAAGAGAAAATGTTAGAACGTGCTTGGGAAGATGCGTTAGAAGTATCAAAGTCTGCACCGAGCATTATGAAAAATATTGCAATGAATTTAAAAGACGGATTTATTATGACAATGGGAATTTTACCATCCATTATGTCAGTAGGATTAATTGGTATCGTCTTAGCGAAGTTCACGCCAATATTTGATTGGATCAGTTATATTTTCTATCCGTTTACATGGCTATTACAATTACCAGAAGCAGACTTAGCTGCTAAAGCCGCATCAGTTGGCATTGCAGAAATGTTTTTACCGTCATTATTAGTAGTAAGTGCACCACTCGTGACAAAGTTTGTTATTGCAGTTGTTTCCGTATCATCTATTTTGTTTTTCTCCGCTTCCATTCCTTGTATATTATCAACAGATATTCCGTTAAAAGTATCTGAACTCATTATTTTATATGTGCAGAGAACGATTTTAACGTTGCTTATTATTACGCCGATTGCTTATTTGTTGCTTTGAAGTTTTAATAAGATAAAGTTAAACAAAAGAAGCCGTCTGTAAAAAGGGGGCTTCTTTTGTTTAAAAGCGGGATATTCTTATTTATTTTTCGTATATGACGTAACGCTTCTTAAGAAGATTCCTAGTCCCGCAAAAAAGAATCCTAAGCATAATAAGCTGCCTGGCGTTCCCCAAGTAATTTGATCTAGCATTTTTTATCCCCTCCCGTTTATCATTATATAGAATTTATTGGAAATTATCAAAAAATTCTTTTTTTAATGGTTACTGATGAGTCTTCCTACCTTATACGAGAAGAATATATTTGAAAAGAATTCTTTTCTTTATATTTTTTTATTCTTATAATACGTTTTTGATTCTTATGATATAGTAACAACAAAGGGGGCTTAAAAATGGAAATTATTCACGAAAGAGCAAAGTTGCGGTTAATGGATAATACTGATGTCGAAACTTTGTTTTCGATTGTAGAAGGAAATCGGGATATTTGGGCGTATTTAATCTCTAAAATGGATAGTGTGCAAGATATGCAACAATACGTTCAAAAAGCGATAAAGGGTTACGGAAGAGGTACTCAAATACCTTTCATAGTCGTAGATCAACAGTCGAATAAGATTGTAGGAAGTACACGTTTATATAATATTTCAGTAGAAGATAAGACAGTTGAGTTAGGGCAAACGTGGTATCATCCGAGTGTGCAACGTACGAGTATAAATACAGAGTGTAAGTATATGCTTCTTCAGTATGCTTTTGAAAAGTTGCATATGCTGAGAGTGCAAATTAAGACGGATGCAAGAAATGAAAAAGCACAACGAGCAATTGAACGGTTAGGCGCAGTAAAAGAGGGTGTGCTTCGAAATGAAAGAAAATTACCGAATGGTTATGTGAGAGATGCGGTGGTGTACAGTATTATCTCGAGTGAATGGCCAGGCGTAAAAGAACAATTGTTAGAAAAATTAGAGTTGTATAAAGAAAAGTTATAATTCGTGTTTTGAAAGGTATATTGTTCGTGAGATATGAAAAATATACCTTTTTTCTTACAAAATGCTACTTTATTTTAATTCCTTTTGTTTCATCGTTCCCTTCTGAGAAAAAATTCGTTACAATGTAGTTGTATGGTAATAAACTTATGAATTTAAAAAATGTAATGAAAACCGCAAATGAAAATGAATTGATAATCCTCAATTTTAAATGAAAACCCTTTTATACATAAATAACAAGTAAAGTTCCTTCTTTTAAATAAACTCAAACAAAACGATTTGATATAAATGTTTTTTATAGAAGTATGGATGATGTACGGAGGCAATTACAAATGAAAGAAAATAAGAAGAGTAAGAAAAGACGAATCTTTCAAGTATTTTTACTAATGATTTGTTCTGCTATTTTATATGTAAGTTATGCAGCTTACGATATTTGGAGTTATCGTTTTAAAGCAAATGATGACGTGAAAACGGATGCTGGTATCGTACTAGGAGCAGCTTCATGGAACGGAAAACCATCTCCTGTATTTAAAGAAAGAATTAATCATGCGATTTCTTTATATAAGAACGGAAATATTAAAAAGATTATTTTTACAGGTGGTACAAAGTTCGAGGCAGAACTTGAGGAAGCACGTACTGCAAGAGTATATGCAATGAAACAAGGTGTAAAAGAGGAAGATATTTTAATTGAAACTAAATCCCTTTTCACTGAAGAAAATTTAAAAAATGCGAAGCAAGTTGGAATAGAGAACGGCATACAAACATACACGATTGTAAGTGATCCACTTCATATGAAACGCGCAATGAGAATCGCAAAACATATTAATATTGAAGCGTATGCTTCACCAACGCCGACATCAGCATATAAAACGTTAGATACAGAAATACCATTCTTCTTTAAAGAATTATTCTCGTATATTGGATATGTAACCTCTTTGCCGTTAAAAGCATTGAAGGGGGACTAATAAGAAAAGAACCTATCTTTAAATAGGAACTTTTCTTATTAGTCAAAACCATTGTATTTTTATCGGAATAGTGAAACAATAGAGAGGTAGCTTCATATAATCATAATGACAAAATGAACGGTTTATGAATCGAGCATAAAGGAGATTATAGTATGGCACTCTCATTTGTTGAAACAGAAGAACAGTCTTTAATTATTGAGAAAATAAATAAATTGATTCCGAAGTTCATGGAAAGGGAGCATCAGTTAAGTGAATTAGGATCATTTCCGTATGAAAATATAAATGATTTGAAAGATATCGGATATACGAAATTAACGTTACCGAAGGAATTTGGTGGTAGTGCCATTTCTTTATATGACTTCGTTTTATTTCAAGAGAAAATCGCGGAAGGCTGTGGAGCTACTGCATTATCGATTGGCTGGCATCTTGGCATTGTGAAGGAGCTAGCGGAAAATCGCTCTTGGAATGATGAGATGCTCAAATGGTTTTGCGAAGAAGTACGTAATGGTGCGCTCTTTAACAGGGCAGCAACAGAACCGAAAACAGGGAGTCCGACGCGTGGCGGCAAACCAGAAACAATAGCGGTTCAACAAGGCGAGAAGTGGGTTATAAATGGAAGAAAAACTTTTACAACGATGGCGCCAGTACTTGATTATTTTATTATTTCAGCAAGTATGGAAGGCCGTGAAGAAGTTGGTGAGTTTGTTATTCCGAGAAATACACTCGGTGTATCTATTGAAGAAACGTGGGATAGCGTTGCAATGCGAGGGACTGCTAGCCACGACCTTGTCTTACAAAATGTAGAGATAGACAACCGCTTTTTTACGGATATAAAAGGCGGGAAAGTGAAACAAAAGGGTATTGGCTGGTTGCTACATATACCAGCATGTTATTTAGGAATTGCACAATCAGCAAGAAATTATGCAGTTCAGTTTGCGGGATCATACAAACCAAATAGTTTAAACCATTCTATTAGTTTATTACCGAATGTTAGAAGATTAGTTGGAGAATTAGAACTCGAGCTTATGCAAGCTCGCGTCTTTTTATATCAAATTGCGAAAAAATACGATGAGGCAGAAGATAAACTGTCACTGCAAGCAGAATTAGCGGCAGTGAAATACGCCGTAACAAATGCGGCGATATCCATAGTGGATAAATCAATGCGCATCGTAGGAGCAAAAAGTCTATCAGAAAAAAATCCGCTCCATCGTTACTATTTAAATGTCAGAGCAGGACTGCATAATCCGCCGATGGATGATGCAACACTATCTATGCTTGCGGATGCGGCGTTTCGGTCATAGTTTTTAAAGCATGGGTTTGATTACTAATCAAACCCATGCTTTTTATATGTATGAAGCACTTGGTTGAGATGTAGGTTTTTAATATAAATGATTATCATGTTTTTTTGATTGTGTCTTGTTGAAAAATTCTTATTGTAATGCCAGTTTGGAGGCTGTATAAACATTTTTCGTATTTAATCCCAAATTAATGGCCTTTCTAAGTTTACCATTCGTAAATATTGTAAAAATTGACCTGCATGGACCGCATCATGATAGGCAATTCGTAATAGCATATCGCCTAAATATCGTTGATAGCCAACATCGCTTCGATCAATAAGTCTTGTATCTAGCTCTGCTATGTTTATTGATTGAACATATTCTATGAAATCGGCAAAACATGATTGTGCTAATTCAATTTCTTTTTTTACACAAGTAATTGGCTCGTCATCATACGGGGTACGTATGTCGTTTATTGAGCCGTTGTTTTTTATAATCATATGATAGTAAAAAGTTGAGCTCCATACGTGACGAATCATTTCACCAAAGGACATAGCCTCAGGATCAGGCTTCCAATTAAGAAAATTATCGGGAAGAGAATTCCATAATTTTTCTGAGCGCCTTCTCGTTTCTTTTAAATTTAATATACTAAGATCAATTGCATTCATAATACATTCTCCTTTACTATTAAACTTAAAATAATTGTATCAATTTAATAGTTAGGGTATCATCGAAATATGAATGTATATCCGAATATCTCATATATAGCTAAACTAATTGCTGAACCTACAAGAGCAATCATCTTAGATTGTCTAATGAATAATCAGGCACTACCTGCTAGTGAATTGGCTTATATGGCAAAAGTGTCACATCCAACAATTAGTTCGCATCTTTCTAAATTAGTAGAAGGGAATTTACTTACAGTTGAACAACATGGTAGACATCGTTACTATCGACTTGCTAATCAAGAAGTTGCCGAAGTGCTTGAAAAGTTAGGGACAATTGCACCAACAGTTCAAGTTCGCTCTTTAAAACAATCAACCCAACTAAAACAAATTCGTTATGCTCGAACTTGTTATGATCATCTTGCAGGCAAACTCGGTGTAGAGATAACTGAAAAATTACTAGATAGGCAATTTATAATTTTAGAGGGTGGAGAATACATTGTAACGGAACAAGGTAAGAAATGGTTTCTGAATTTTGGAATAAATGTTGATGAGGCAGATACAAAAAGGAGGGTATTTGCAAAACCTTGCCTTGATTGGAGTGAACGGCGTTACCATATTTCTGGTTGGTTAGGGTCTGCAATTGCAAAACTGTTTTTTGAACAGGGATGGATTACGAAAACGGATAAGAACCGAGCTGTCCATCTTACAAAGAAAGGTGTAAAGTTATTGGAAGATCAATTAGGCATTGATATGAAAACTGAGGAAAGAAAAGTTTGAAATTAGAAAAGTCCGTCAAAATGACGGTTTTTTTCATTATGGTAGGAGTGTACATGAATAATAGGATGTCCCAAATAATTATTGCCAATAAAAAAATCTTTCTTTTCATTCTTCTTTTTTAAGTTTTAAAGGAGAAAGCTAGGCTTCTTATTTTTACTAATGTTATAATAAGAAAAAAGCACGAAAAGAGGTCATCTCATGCTAGAGGTTATTGCAACATGTTTAGAAGATGTAAAACGAATTGAAAGTGCTGGCGGGAAGCGGATTGAATTAATTTCATCTTATACAGAAGGTGGTTTAACACCGAGTTATGCTTTTATAAAAAAAGCGGTAGAAGTGGTAAGTATACCAATTCATGTTATGATTCGTCCGCATGCGAAGTCTTTTACATATACGGAAGAAGAAATTGAAATGATGAAAGAAGATATTATAGTTGCACAGAAGTTAGGAGCAGCTGGGGTAGTATTAGGCGTATTAAACGAACGAAATGAAGTGGATGAAGAGAAATTAGCGGATTTACTATCTGTTGTAGATGGAATAAATGTAACGTACCACCGTGCGATAGATGATATAAAAAATCCAGTAGAAGCGATGAGCACTTTAAAGAAGTTTCATAAAGTGACTCACGTTTTAACTTCAGGTGGACAAGGAAATATAGTAGAGAATATTCCGGTGCTTACAGAAATGCAAAAGGTAAGTGATGGTCAAATTCAGCTTGTAGCTGGAGCTGGCGTGACGAAAGAAAATATAAAGCGATTGCTAGATGAAACTGGAATCACGCAGGCGCATGTCGGTACAGCGGTAAGAGAAGGAAAATCATGTTTTTCTGAAATAGATCCTAATTTAGTACAAGAATTAGTTGAAATAATAAAATAAGTGCTTAAGAAAGAGGAGAAACGATGAAGGAAAATACGAAGAAAGAATTATTCTCTTGGGCTAAAACGATAGGTTTTACCCTTGTATTAATTGCTATTATTCGCGGTGTTTTATTTACACCTTCTTTAGTACAAGGTGAATCAATGATGCCCACTTTAAAAAATAACGAAAGAGTTCTCGTGAATAAGATTGGTTATAGTATAAGTGGATTAGATCGCTTTGATATTATCGTCTTCCACGGGAAAGAAGGATACGATTTAGTAAAACGAGTAATTGGTTTGCCAGGCGATACAGTTGAGTATAAAAATGATGTTTTATATGTAAACGGAAAAGCGATGGAAGAACCATATTTAAAACAGTTTAAAGAAAAAGCAGTAGGCCGTGTATTAACTCCAGACTTTACGTTAGAACAAATCACTGGGAAAACGAAAGTGCCAGAAGGCCAAGTATTTGTTTTAGGGGATAATCGTGAAGTTTCTAAGGATGGTCGCATGTTTGGCTTTATTTCAGAAGATGAAATTGTCGGAAAAGGACAAGCTGTTTTCTGGCCGTTGGAACAAGTAAGAGCGTTATAAAGTGTGGTGAAGTATGGGAGAGATATTCTTCCATACTTTTTTATTTGCTTAAAATCTATTGATTGAATTGAAAGAATATTTTATAATTTTAAATTATATGTTTGTTTCGAAAAACGGAATTTAAGTTCCGTAATTCGGAACGAAAGGGAGATAGAATGAGTATAAATAAAACGGCAGTTAAGACAATGGATATTTTAGAGTTGTTTTATGAGCATGAAGAGCTAAGTTTAACTGAGATGGTTCAGCTTACAAATATGCCGAAAACATCTGTTTATCGTTTAATTGGTTCGTTGGAAGAGATGGAGTTTTTACAAAAAAACGAAAAGGGGAAATATCGTTTAGGGGTCGTATTTTTACGGTTCGGTCAACTTGTTTCACACCGATTATCAGTAAGAAATATAGCAATTCCTTATATGAAAGAACTTAGTGATAGTTTAGGACAGGCAGTTAATTTAATAATTCAGGATGGAAATGACGCAATTTATGTTGAAAAAATGGAAGGTGTTCAGCCGGTACGCGTGTATACGGCGGTTGGAAGAAGAGCACCGCTTTATGCTGGCGCATGTCCAAGAATTTTACTATCGTATTTCTCTGAGGAAGAGAAACGGAGATACATAGAGGAAGTGGATTTAAAACAGTTTGCAGATGGAACAATCGTGGATAAGAAACAATTGTTAGAAGTGTTGCAAATGGCAAAAAAGGAAGGCTACACCATTAGTTATTCTGAGTTAGAAAATCATACAGCCGCGATAGCAGCACCCATTTTCGCGAGCGATGGAACGGTTGTAGCAGGCATTAGTATTTCGGGATTAGCAATTGAGTACAACGAAAGTAACATTTCATATTTTATTGCGAAGGTGAAAGAAACAGCGCATCGCATTTCGAAAGAACTCGGCTTTTTGGCATAGAAAGAGGGAGTAGGATGAAATTTTCTGCGTTAGGGGATCAAGCAATTATTGTTACATTTGGTGAAGAAATTAAGAGGGATATATATGAGAAAGTACAGCGGTTATTTCAAGCACTGCAGCAACATCCGTTTGCAGGAATGATAGAGTGCGTTCCGTCGTTTACTTCATTAGCTGTTTACTACAATGTATACGAAGTATGGAAGCGAAATGAGAGAAGTGAAAGGTCACATGATTACGTTCGCCAGTATATAAAGGAGCTGTGTGATTCTTATAAAGAAGAAGTAAAACAGGATGTGAAACATATCTCTATACCCGTTTGTTACGGGGGAGAATATGGACCAGATTTAGAAGAAGTCGCGCATTATCACGGTTTACAAGTAGAAGATGTGATTCGAATACATAGTGAAACTACATATTTTGTATATATGCTAGGTTTTACACCAGGGTTCCCGTATTTAGGAGGACTTTCAAAAGAATTAGAAACACCTAGAAAAGAAACACCACGGTTACAAATCTCTCCTGGTTCGGTAGGTATTGGCGGAAATCAAACAGGTATATATCCGCTTGAAACACCAGGAGGATGGAATATTATCGGCCGAACTCCTATTTCATTATTTAATCCGGAAGAAGAAATACCAACATATATTCAAAGTGGTATGTATTTACGATTTATTCCAATAACGAAGGAAGAGTACGTATCGCTTGAGGGGGCTAAAAAATGGATGTAGAGGTTTTGCATGCGGGAATGTTTACAACAGTCCAAGATTTAGGGCGATCTCATTATCAACAATACGGTGTGCCAGTTGGCGGGGGGATGGATCAAAGTGCACTTCGGATGATCAATATGTTAGTTGGTAATGAAGAGAATGAAGCGGGACTCGAAATGACGATTATGGGACCTAAATTGTTAATAAAGAAAACGACTTTACTTGCGATTGGCGGAGCAGATATGGAACCGTTATTGAATGGAGAACGTATCCCCTTATGGCGTCCAATTTTAGCGGAAGAAGGTAGTATGCTTTGTTTTGGAAAAGTGAAAAGTGGTTGCAGAGCGTATGTGACCTTTGCGGGTGGAATACATATTGAGCGTACAATGGGAAGTAAAAGTACGTACATACGTGCTGCGATTGGTGGTATAGAAGGAAGAATGCTGAAAAAGGGTGACTACTTCCAAATTGGTGCACAACCAGAAATGGCGAATCGTTTCATTCAAGACTTACAAAAAGATGAGCGTATAAAAACGAAATGGGCAATTAGCAACAGCATACTACCAAAGTATAAGAAACATCCTAAGCTTCGTGTCATAGCTGACTTTGAATATGATCAATTTACAGAAGAAAGTAGAAAGGCATTTTTTACGAAAGAGTATAAGGTATCTAATTATGCTGACCGTATGGGCTATAGGGTTGAGGGAGAAGTATTAAATAGGATGGAAGAAAAAGAGATTTTATCGAGTCCTGTTACATTTGGAACCATTCAAGTTCCTAATGGTGGACAGCCGATTATATTAATGGCAGATAGGCAAACGACAGGTGGCTATCCGAGAATGGGAAATATCATTTCAGTAGATTTACCTCTTCTTGCCCAGCTAAAGCCGGGGGAATATGTTTCTTTTGAGAAAATTACGCTTGAAGAAGCGGAACAATTGTACATAGAACAAGAAGTAAATATGAATCTATTAAAGAAATTCATTGCTTTACGAAGCTGAAATTAGGAGGGAAATAATGTGAAGACAATCGATTTAAACTGTGATTTAGGAGAGAGTTTTGGCGCTTATAAAATGGGGAATGATGATGAAATTCTTCCGTTCGTTTCCTCTATAAACGTTGCTTGTGGTTTTCATGCGGGTGATCCGTCTGTTATGCGTCAAACTGTTGAAAAAGCTTTGGAGCATAACGTAGCAATAGGGGCGCATCCTGGATTTCCTGATTTAATTGGATTCGGTAGAAGAAACATGAATGTTTCAGCAAGTGAAGTATACGATTATGTTTTATATCAAATCGGCGCATTAGAAGGGTTTGTAAAAGTGGCTGGAGGGAAGATGCATCATGTGAAACCGCACGGAGCTCTATATAATATGGCGGCAACTAATCCGGAAATTGCAGATGCAATTGCAAAGGCAATTTATCATATAAATCCAAGTCTATTACTTTATGGATTAGCAAATAGCGGGGCGTTTATACAGGCTGCAGAAAAATACAAAGTAACTCTTGTACAAGAGGCTTTTGCGGATCGTACATATAAACAAGATGGTACATTAACGAGCCGTACAGAAGAAAATGCGCTTATAAAAGATGAAGACGAAGCGATAAAGCAAGTACTTCAAATGGTGAAAGAAGGCTATGTAAATTCGGTGAATGGTGAGAAAGTAGCAGTTCAGGCGCAGACGATCTGTTTACATGGTGATGGAGAGAAAGCTGTACAATTTGCAGAAAGAATATACAGAACATTCAAACTCAATAGTATTTCTATTTGTGCACCGAAATAAAAAATAGGGGGAAGTGCTAGAAATGATTAAATTAATCGGAATACTACTTGTTGCAGTGGGCTTTTTATTTAGATTAAATACACTTTTAGTAGTTATGGTTGCAGGTATTGTTACTGGTATGGTTTCAGGATTAAGTTTTTATGATGTGATTAGCATGTTCGGTAAATTTTTCATAGAGAATAGATATATGTCTATGCCAATTATATTAACTTTACCGGTAATCGGAATTTTAGAGCGTTACGGTTTAAAAGAAAGAGCCGAAGCACTTATAACGAAATCAAAAGGAGCAACAACTGGAAGAGTATTAATGTCATATTTTACGATAAGAGAATCATCAGCAGCACTAGGGCTTAATATTGGTGGGCATGCGCAAACAGTAAGGCCGCTCGTTGCACCGATGGCAGAAGGGGCCGCGCAAGGTAAATACGGTAAACTTCCTGAAAAATTAAGAGAAAAGATTAAAGCAAACGCAGCGGCTGCGGAAAATACAGCTTGGTTTTTCGGAGAAGATATTTTCATCGCAACTGGTGCTATTTTATTAATGAAAGGATTCTTCGATTCAGTAGGTATGCATGTCGGTGTATGGGATATGGCACTTTGGGGCATTCCGACAGCAATATCTGCACTTATTGTAAGCTGGATTAGATTTAGAAGGTTTGATAAATATATAGAGAAAACAATGAAGGCAGAAGGAAAAGAAGAGAAGGAGGCAATCTAATATGAACATCATCACAATGGATACAATCTATTATGTATTAGGGATAATCGTTGCTTTTATCGCTGTTCGTATCGCATTCGATCGTAAACATCCAAACAGATTCGGTTCTAGTTTATTTTGGGCATTGTTTGCAGTTACATTTTTATTTGGAAATGTAATTCCTTCGTTTTACGTTGGCTGTATCGTGCTCGCTATGGTCGTTTTAGCCTCGCTAAATAAAGTAACAAAATCAGAGGAAAAAGAAGTTCCAGTACAAGAACGTGTGAAACATGCTGAGAAATTAAAAAATAAAATTTTTATGCCTGCACTATTAATTCCTATTTTTACAATTATCGGTACGTTGACCTTAGGGAAAATTAAATGGGGAAATGTCTCTCTTGTTGATCCAGATAAAGTAACATTAGTTGCACTAGCGTTTGGTGCATTACTCGCATTTGTTGCGGCGATGCGTATTACAAAATCAAAAATAACAACACCTGTACAAGAAGGAAGCAGGCTATTACAAGCTGTTGGCTGGGCTGTAATTTTACCACAAATGTTAGCAGCACTTGGCGGTATATTCGCGAAGTCTGGCGTTGGACAAGTTGTTTCAGACTTAGTCGGACAAGTGCTACCGACAGAGTATCCGTTCGTTGCCGTTATGGCGTACTGTTTAGGCATGATGCTATTTACAGTCGTAATGGGAAATGCATTCGCAGCGTTTGCTGTTATTACTGGCGGAATTGGATTACCTTTAATAGTTCAAATGCACGGCGGAAACCCAGCAATTATGGCAGCGCTCGGTATGTTTGCTGGATATTGCGGAACGCTGCTTACACCAATGGCAGCAAACTTTAATATCGTACCTGCGATGCTTTTAGAGCTAAAGGATAAAAATGCGGTTATTAAAGCGCAAGTACCAATTGCTCTTTCCATTTTCATTATTAATATGTTTATTATGTACGGCCTTGTATATCGTTTCTAATTAGGAGGAGAAAACTATGAAAACAGTATTATTAACAGGGTTTGATCCGTTTGGCGGAGAAAATATCAATCCAGCTTGGGAAGTAGCAAAAGGTTTGCATGAAAAAACAATTGGAGAATACAAGATAATAAGCAAACAAGTACCAACTGTATTTCATAAATCAATAAGCGTATTAAAAGAGTATATAGAAGAACTAGCGCCGGAAATTATTATATGCATTGGACAAGCTGGGGGCAGACCAGATATTACGATAGAACGTATCGCAATTAATATTGATGATGCAAGAATCGCTGACAATGAAGGGAATCAGCCGGTAGATGTACCGGTTGTAGAAGAAGGAGCGATTGCGTATTGGTCTACACTTCCGATGAAAGCAATCGTAAAAAAACTTCGCGAAGAGGGTATACCGTCATCTGTTTCACAGACGGCAGGCACATTCGTTTGTAATCACTTATTCTATGGACTTATGCATGAACTAGAGAAACATGATAAGAAAATAAAAGGCGGATTTATTCATATTCCGTTTTTACCAGAACAAGCGAGTAATTATCCAGGGCAACCGAGTATGTCACTTTCTACTATTCGTAAGGGGATAGAATTGGCAATCGAAGTAACGACGACAGTTAAAGTAGATATTGTAGAGGTTGGGGGCGCAACGCATTAAGTAAAATGAATTGTACAACACCTCCTGTAAACAACTGGTATAATAAGAATAGGAAAATACATAGAGGTGATTTTTGTGCAACAATTTGAAGAAGTACGTTCAATTTTAGAAAAAGCGAAGAAAATTACAGTATTAACAGGCGCTGGTGCAAGTACGGAAAGTGGTATTCCAGATTTTCGTTCAGCAAATGGATTGTATGCTGATGCGAATGTGGAGATGTACTTATCAAGAGGGTACTATAACCGAAGTCCGAAAGAATTTTGGAAGCATTATAAAGAAATCTTTCAAATTAATACGTTCCATCAATATAAACCAAATCGTGGCCATCGCTTTTTAGCTGAGCTAGAAGAACAAGGGAAAGATATTACGATTTTAACGCAAAATATTGACGGTTTACATCAATTAGGTGGCAGTAAGCATGTCATTGATTTACATGGAACACTTCAAACAGCACATTGTCCAAAATGTAAATCAGGCTATGATTTACAGTATATGATTGATCATGAAGTACCGCGTTGTGAGAAGTGTAATTTCATTTTAAATCCAGATGTTGTTTTATACGGAGATACACTGCCGCAATATCAAAATGCGATGAAACGTTTATATGAAACAGGTGTACTTCTCGTTATGGGAACGTCATTAAAAGTACAACCTGTCGCTTCATTCCCGGAAATCGCAAAGAGGGAAGTAGGAGCAACAACTATTTTAGTAAATGAAGAGTTAACAGGACAGGAATATAACTTTGATTTTGTTTTTCAAAATAAGATTGGTGAGTTTGTTGAAGGGTTATCTTCAATGAAATAAGTTATCGAAAAAACTGAGGTATCTGCCTCAGTTTTTTATTTGAGTAATCACTGTTTTAAGCCATATGAAAACATTTTGATAATGTAGTAACAACATCTCTATAATTTATAAAAATCAATTTGCCCATTTTTCTTTTAGAATAATATTCATGTTATTGTGCATTAAGGGAATGGTAATAAATAGGATGTAAAAACAAAAAACTGAAAATTAAATCTTTTATTTCTTTTATAATTAATATAAAATTCTATATATATCATATAAATAAATTTGATACATAATGATTTTGCGTAGAAATGTTAATAGAATGAAGCGAGGGAGCGAAATGAGACAGAAAAAGGAGCAGAAAAAACAATCGAAAAAGAAAAAGACTCATATTCCATTTCGGTTAAATGTACTATTTTTTATTGTCTTTCTTTTATTTTCAGCTATTATAATTCAATTAGGTAAAGTACAAATCATTGATGGAGAAACGTATAGAAATGAAGTAAATAAAAAGGAAGATGTAACGGTAAGCACTCCCGTTCCTAGAGGGAAAATGTTTGATCGGCAAGGTCATGTTATTGTAAATAATAAACCATTACGAACCGTTACATATACGAAAATGAGAGGAGTAGACTCGAAAGAAGTTTTACAAGTAGCAAGAGATTTAGCCAAGCTAATTGAAATGTCGCAAGAGGACATGGATAAGTTAACAGAGACAGATAAGAAAGATTTTTGGATGCAGTTAAATGAAAAACGGGCAGCGGCGAAAGTAACGAAAGAAGATGAGAGTAAATTTAGAAAGCAAGAAATAGAAGGAAAAGAGTTAGATAAAAAAGTAGAAGAACTGCGCCGGGAAAGAATTACACAAGAAGAATTGAATGAGCTTTCAAAGGAAGATATAGAAGTATTAGTAATTAAAAGCAAAATGAATGCGGGATATAAAATGACGCCGCAAATCGTTAAAAAAGATGTAAGTCAAAATGAATATGCTGTCGTTAGTGAAAGGTTGGCAAGCTTACCAGGGGTAGATACGACAGTAGATTGGGAACGTGAATACCCAAATGATAAAATACTGCGCTCTATACTAGGTAGCGTTTCTAATGAAAATGAAGGGTTGCCAAGAGAACACTTAGATTATTATTTAGTTCGTGATTATAATCGAAACGACCGTATTGGTAAAAGTTACATTGAAAAACAATATGAAGATGCACTACATGGAACGAAGGAACAGTCTAAAAATATTATGGATAAAGCAGGGAAGATTGTTCGAACAGAAAAAGTGACTGAAGGAAAAAGTGGAAATAACTTGATGTTAACAGTCGATATGGATTTACAGAAAAGAGTAGAGGGAAGCCTTGAAAAGAATTTACGAGCCTTTCATGCTGCAGAGCCGATGATGGATCGTGCGTTCGTAGTAATGATGAATCCGAAAAACGGTCAAATTTTATCAATGGCAGGAAAGAAAATTGTAAATAAAGATGGCGGTATGCAAATAGAAGATTATGCATTAGGAACGATGACAAGTTCTTATGAGTTAGGGTCAACTGTAAAAGGGGCTACTTTATTAACTGGATATCAAACAGAAGCGATTAAGCCGTATACACATTTCTTTGATGCGCCAATGTATTTTAAAGGAAGTTCTAAGCCGAAGAAATCGTGGAAAGAATTTGGGGATATTGATGATTTAAGAGCTTTGCAAGTGTCATCGAACGTTTATATGTTTAATACGGCTTTAAAAATGGCAGGCATTAATTATGTCCCAAACAATCCATTAGACATTAAACAAGAAACATTTAATAAAATGCGCTACTATTTTAGACAATTTGGCCTAGGTGTGTCGACTGGTATTGACCTGCCAAATGAATCAATTGGTCAAGTAGGTAGAACTGATAACATACCCGGATTTTTACTTGATTACGCGATTGGACAGTATGATACATATACGCCGCTTCAGCTTGCACAATATATTTCCACAATTGCAAATGGCGGTTACCGAATGAAACCACAAATTGTACAGGAAGTGAGAGAGCAACCGAATAGACCAGAGGATGTAGGAAAAGTCGTTCGGTCGATTGAACCAGTTGTATTAAATCGAGTGGATATGGACACTTCGTACATTAATCATGTAAAAGAAGGATTTAGAAGAGTTTTTCAAGAAGCTGACGGAACAGGTACCGGAACGTTTAAAGGTCTACCATATAAACCAGCGGGAAAAACAGGAACAGCTGAGACAGTATATGGTGGAGAAAGTGATATTGGAAGAGATGAGAACAACAACCGAAAAAAATGTTATAATTTAACTCTTGCCGGTTATGCACCATATGATGCTGATCCGGAAGTAGCTTTTTCAGTTGTTGTACCATGGGTGAATGATGATAAATCAGGAATTAATTCTGCGATTGGTAAAGAGATTTTGGATGCGTATTTTGAATTAAAAACAAATAGATCAAATACAAATTCAATTCCAGTAGAACAACCGAACAAGGCACAGTAAAAATAGTATCACTGCATGGAAACATATTGTGCAGTGATATATTTTTTGAGTTAAAAAGCGCTTTATAAGGTGGGAATGGATATGAAAAAGGAGATTAAGAGAGGCTGGGGAAAGTACATACTATTTATATTGGTGATAGTCATAGGCTACCATTCTTTTACTTTATGTAAGGTGGAAGGGGAATCGATGCAGCCGACTTTATATGAAGAAGACTACGTATTTGTAAATAAAGCGGTAGTACGTCTTTCTAATTTACAACATGGAGAAATTGTCATTATAAAAGAAGAGGATGAATCGAAATATTATGTGAAACGTGTAATAGGGCTTCCTGGTGATGTAATTAACATAACGAACGGAAAGGTATATGTAAACGATAAAAAGCAAGAAGAACCATATACAAACAAAGATTTATTTAACAACACACAAGTGTTTTATAATTTTCAAAAGACAAAAATTCCGCCAAATAAGTTATTTGTAATGGGAGATAACCGCGAAGTAAGTAGAGATAGTCGAAATGGCTTAGGATATATTGAAGAAGATAACATAATAGGCAAGGTGGAATTTGTATATTATCCTTTTTCAAAAATGAAAATGATAGAATAAGTGGGGGATGAGCAAAACCCCACTTATTAAAGTTTCACTTTATTTTCTTTAAAAAACCTTTTGGATTAAATGATATGAAAAATTTATGTTTAGACTCGTCGATTATGAAGTTATTGTTTTTAGTTAAAAACTCTTTCACAGCTTCCATCGGGCCAGGACCCCAATCGGGAAGAAGCGGATTTCCATTAATGGAGGTATCTTCTACAATTATATAACTGCCAGTAGTGACGATAGATTTATATAGTAAGAGTTCTTTGGATACATGTTCTTTACTATGATCAGAATCTAAAATAACTAAAATCACATCATCAGGTTTGCGCATGCTTACTATTGTTTGGATGGCCTGCACAGAAACAGAAGATGCTGTTAAATACGTAATCCGATTATGTGATGGCCGATTTGGCTGCGGAGTTATATCGATAGTAAGTACGTGACCTTTTCCAATTAAATCTAACATAGAAGCTAAATACAGTGCACTACCACCGTGAAAAGTCCCGCATTCAATAATTAAATCGGGCTTTAATTCATAAATGATTTCTTGATACAAAAAGAGATCAGAGGGAAGTTTACAGATTGGAACCCCGAACCAGTGTGTATCGTTTAACCATACGAGGCTGTTGTAATATTGGTTTAGAAATTCATTGCTTATAGTATCGATTTTAAATTCTCCTTTCTAAAAAGGATTCTCTCGTTTGACGTAAAGTGCTTACGCATGAAAGTTGTACTATATATTATGTAGTAAGGAATTGTAAGGCGAGTGTTTTTACTTGAAAATAAGCCAAATAACTCATGTGGAAAATGAAAGGAAATGATCGTATGTACAAATACACAATTTGCTTTATTAGAAAAAGCGATAAAATACTGCTATTAAATAGAAATAAAAAGCCGAATATGGGGATGTGGAATGGTGTTGGAGGAAAAATAGAAGAGAATGAAACGCCATACGAAGGAATAATTAGAGAAACGTTTGAGGAAACGGGTATAGAACTTTCAAGTGTAATGTATAAAGGGACTGTTGTTTTTAAAGGTAAAGATGAGCCCCAGGCTAGTGAAGGAATGTATGTGTTCGTTGCTGATTTGCCAGATGGAATGTAAATGAATACACCATTACGTACGGCTGAAGGATTATTAGAATGGAAAGAAATTGATTGGATATTAGATGGTGATAATAGAGGTGTAGTTAGCAATTTACCAAAATACTTACCGACAGTATTAACAGAAGAAAATAAGTTAGAACATATGTTTACGTATGATAACCGGAATATTATTCATTACACAACTGCATGTTTGACAGAAGATGATGCGAACAAGCGATATGAAAAACAACTCATTTCTCAATAGAAAGAATGCGAAAACAATCAATCTTATAATCTAGTAGAGAATATTTTAATAGAGCAATCGACATTTATATGTTGATTGCTCTCATTATTTAACTGAGAAAAAGACATGTTTAACGTGCCCCTTATTATATGTCTATAACTTTATTGTGTAACATAATTTAAAATATAGTTTGTACATTGAATAATTTGCTATGGTTCTCTATTAATCTTTCACAATTGTCTAAGCAGTTATTAGATTGCTAGCATAGAATATATTGTCTTTTGCAATTTTAGGAAGATAATCCTATAAAATTTTAGGAGGAATATACTATGGAAATAGAAAACCAACAAGTAGATCCAGCATTTGAAAATCTATGTCAACGATTTTTTGATATTCTAGGTGGTACTGATCATTCAATTGATCCAGGACCTGTATGTACTGTAACTCGAACTAGAATATTTGATGAAACAGTATTAGGAAGAAAATCAAATTCGCCTTTGGTGAATTATCAATTTTTTTCGTTTGAATCTCTTGATGAATCAGGAAATGCACTTTGTTTAGGGGAAACTGCAGCTTTTGAAAATCAGGTTGAACAAGTCCTTTCTAATCTTCGTAATCGCGGTATTATCGTATCAGGTTTGCACAATCACTGGATAAATGAAAATCCCCGTTTATTTTATATTCACTGGGAATCGATAGATGATCCTATTGCATTTGCGAGAAAATCAAGAGAATCTATTGATTTCTTAGGTCCAGTATTACCACCAGATTTGCCACCACCTGTAGTATCTCCAGAATTTCAAGCATTATGTGATGAATTTACTGCTACGCTAGGTGGTGACGGTGAAATTGAACCAGGGCCTGTATGTTTTGTTATGCGGAATGTGAATTTTGGAGCGACTATCTTTGGAAGACCTGCAAATTCACCTCTTGTGGGACATCAACTTTTTTCGTTCGAATCCCTCGATCCATCCGAAGTTGCACTTTGTTTAGGTGAAACGGCAACGACTCAAGATCAGACTGATCAACTAATCTCACAACTTCTGAGATTTGGCTTTAAAGTATCGGCATTTCACAATCATTGGCTAGATGATAATCCTCATTTAATATATGTTCACTGGGAATCGGTAGAAGATCCTATTGCATTTGCTAGAAAAACGAAAAATGCGATTGCGTTTTTGGGCTAGTTTTAATAAGTTAATTTAATTGCAATTCACGTTGTGTATACGGAGAAGGGCTTTTGCTCTTCTTCTAACTATTTAATAAAGTATGTAATGAAGATAAATTTAACAATATTAGGTAGCTGAAAGAAGTATGAAACTTCATGTACCGTATTTGAATTACAATATAATTAGCAATTACATAGTACCCAGGGAGGGTGCTTTTTATTTTGGAGGAAAGTGAAAGTAGTAGGAAACAAGAATGTAGTATCAGCTAATTTTTTGGATAAGGGTGATACAGTTGAATTTAATGGTGAAGGGAAAGTTATGACTCAAGCTATTATCAAAAGTATAAAAGAAATGGGCGAAATTAAAGCGCCGTTTTTATTTTGATTAAAATAATATTAATGATGATTGTAGGCGCAACCTTTACATGGTTAGCGTCTGATTTGTTGTTAAGGGAAGATGGGTAGAAAAAATAGACTAGTAAACAAGCTGTTATTGACTTTTAAACATAGAATAAGATGAGTCTTATTAAAAAGAGGGGGGAATTATAGTTATGGGATGTAATAGTAATTTCAAACGCTTTCGAAATTGTAATAGATTTTGGGATGATTTAATGTTTTGCAGATGCGGACATAGAGACTGTGATGAATGTCGTTGTAAACGTAACCGTGATTGCGATTGTGATAAATGTCGTCGTAGACATAACCATGATCGTGACTGTGATTGTGATTGTGATGAACGTAAAGAGTGGTAAATTACTTTGGAAGAGTGCTTTGAAGAAAAGCACTCTTTTTTTTATTTAGTATTCTATATAATATTTCTTAATAGTGTAGTGTTGCTTTACAGTAAAGTATGAAATTTGTATTTTTATATAAAAATTATTAAATTGATTGGTTTTCCTGACAATTCTTGAGAAAAAAACTAATAGTATATTTTTACCATTTTTTACTGTAATATGAAGGCGCACTTAAAAATATAGGAGAAAGCGCTTATCACAAGGGATGGGAGTTGTTATGATGAAAGTCGCAAAGAAAAAAATAGTACCGTTGTTATTAGTAGGCGGAATACTAGCTGGGGGAGGCATTGTAGCTGAAACTGCGTATGGGGCTGAAACGGAAGTTATTCAGCCGAAGTCAGTAGAGTATGAGATTCAGATGATGAAAGATAGTGGCATGACGTTGGAACAGGTAAAACAATTTGTTGAAATTTCTAAAGAAGGAAAAGAGTTTTTCGAAAAAGATGCGAAAATTAAAGCGGAAAACGATTTGAAAGAGATTGATGAGTTAAAAACAACACATCCAGAAGAAGCGAAAGAACTGTATTCTAAAATTGATGATCCTGCATATAGTAAAAATGAATTAAATGGTCTTGTTGCGTTAGCAGGATCTGCTTTAGGTACAAAAGGGGATGTTTTAGTTAGTTATGAAATTAATTCTGGAAGTTCTTCTATCGGTGTAGGACACACAGCGATCGTATCAAAAGATAGTAGTCGTACAATAGAATCATTTGCAAAAAGTTGGAGCCCAACTGGTAAAGATGGAGTCCAATATTACCCTAATACATGGAAAGGCCGTTCTAAAGTTTATGGTCTATGGGTGAAGGGAGCTAACAATACAAAATATTTAAATGCAGCTTCATATGCTCAGGGGCAAATTAGAAAAGGGTATAATTGGTCATTCTTCGATAAAAATAGAACGGATAAGTTTTATTGTTCTCAATTGGCATGGCGTTCTTGGAAAAATCAGGGTATTGATATTGATAATGTTACTTGGGATACTGTTGTTACACCTATGGAATTAGTAAAATCATCAAATACTACTATTTTCTATTCTAATTGATAAACTATATTTTATAGAGCAATCGGCATTTATTTGTCGATTGCTTTCACTATATATGTGAGGTGATTACATGCTAAAGAAATATATTTCCTTAGTCAAAGTTATAATATGTACAATGTTTCTTTTTGTAGGTTGTTCTAAAAATGTTAATAGTGGTAAAGAACTTAAAAACATTCAACAAGCGGACTATCTAGTATCCTATTCAAATGCAATGAAAGATGGTGGTTACATATATGCATATGATAAGAAAGGAAATACGATTAGTAAGATGGAAGTAGATGGTCAAAGTATGATGAGCAATGCAAAAGATGAAAAGGGATACTACTTTTCATCAAATAGAAATAACAATCATTATGCAATAAATAAGACAGGCAAGGTACAAGGGATTAATAGACCTAAAGAATTACAAGATGTAAACGCAGGGGCATATTTCATCCATGCAGAACAAGGATATGTATATTATGATGTGAATATTGGATTGGTAGACGAAAAGAAGGGATATACAAGTGAACTTGTATATTGGAAAGATAGTGACAAAAGGCAAGAGAGTGTAGAACTAAAGGGAACGATTCAAGGTGCACATATTATTGAGAATCATATATACGCATTTTCACAAACGCTAGACAAAGTATATATTTCAGAAATAGATTTGGTCACAAATAAAAAAACAAACGAATTTGAAATTCCTAATGAAAATGTGTATTTTGCACCAACTGCTCAAAAAATAATTTTTCAAAAGTATAAAGATAAATTATTGTTCGTACTAAGTGATAATGTAAATCAAAAGTTACCACCTAAATTAATTATGGTAAATACAAAGACTAGAGTAGTAGAAAAAGAAACAATATTAGACGAAAAGCAATTCATACCTGTTCTAGTGCAGGTGATTGAAGATAAGGTGTATATTTTAAATAATGATGAAAAAGTGAAAGAGCTAGATGAGAACTTGAACATCATACGTACATATTCATTACAAAGTGACAAAAATACAAAAATTACTAGAGAGGACAAAGGGATTTCTGATATACAAGTACATGGTAATAAGTTATACATCTTATACAAAGATATGAATCCAAAGAGTAAAACGAAACAATTGGTAGCTGAGATTGAAGGATATGATCTGTTAACAGGGGCTAGGATTGAAAAGACTACTTTACAATTAGATAAGAAGTGGGATGATATAACTTTTCTTATTATGAAAGAGTAGAGAATATATGTAAACGGAACAAAAAAGGAGGTGGCTTTGCCACCTCTTTTCCGTTAGTCACGAATCGCCTTAATGATAAATCGATGTTGCTTCACATCAAAATATCCTTTTTGCAAGATGATTTCATGTATACGATATAGTTCCTTATAATACCTTTCGACAGTAAAATCAGGAATTTGCCACGGAATCGCTTTTAAATAATAGACAATAGCGCCAATATCATAAAAGCGTTGGAAAGGGAATTCTTCTTTTGCATCTAAGATAGTAAATCCATTTTCCTCTAACTCACTACATGCCGCTTCAAGCGACCAACTTGCAAATTCGCTATTTAGTGGTGAGCCGAACTGCTCATTCAGTACCGCGCAATCAAGACCACCAACTTGTTGTGTAAGAAAAACGCCATGTGGAGAAAGAATTCGTTTTACCTCAGAGGCAGCATAGGATTCATGTTGATTTATAATGAAATCAAACTGCCCATCTTGAAATGGTAATACAGTATCATTAATCACTTCGACGACTGTAACTCCTAAAGGCTCTAATTTCTTCCGAGCAATTGGCACATTTGGAGCATAACCCTCAGTCGCATAAATAGTTGACGGGAAAGGTTGTAACATAGATAAAAACTCTCCGCCGCCAGTACCCATATCGAGCATTGACTTTGCACGTTGCATAAGCAGGAAAGCAATGCTGCCGTATGACCACGATAATGGCTCGCTCTTCATTCGACCCGTTTCTGAAATGAAAGAAAAATCCCAGCCACTAAAATTTGTATTGGCGCTTTCTAATAAAGTTAAAAATAATGGATCACGTTTCATAATTATGTCCTCCTATTTTTTAATGAATGATATGATGAGAAAGGAGAACGGGAGGACCTCTTATGAAAGAGAAGCGGTTTTACGTTTCATGTTCGAATAGATTCATATACATTCGCTCCTTATGAGAATAGTAATTTATATATTCGGGATAATCGAGTGGGAATCCTTTGAGGGTATAAAAGAAGGCAGTTGTTTAATGAAAAAATAAATTGAGTTATCTAATTTTATAGTGTAATTGTTCATCCATACGCATAAAAAAATTATTCTCTCCATAAAATAGTAAAATTATATTGGAGGTTGAATTATGAAAAAATTTAGTGTATTTTCAATAATATTGATGACTTTTGGAATGTTATTATTTGGATTAAATAGGATAATAGATAGCTATTCTGAGCCTATTATCCTATTAGGGTATATTTCTTTTTTAATTGGAGTGGTTCTGAGTATTATAGCGATTGCTAGACGTGAAGATGGAAGATTAAAATTTATATCACTTATCTCTTTCTTTGTTCTCCTGTTTTTCATTACTTGGTTTGAGTCGTTTCAGGTACTACGAATTATTACTTGGCTAAAAAATATCTATTAAAATTTAAATTGTTGGTAAAAATGGGAAACCTTAAATTTAGGTTTCTTTTTATTATATTCGATTATCAATATTAAAACTTATTAGAGCCATTAATAAAAGAAATAGATATATAAACCGAGTGTAAAAATATTTTAATTCTTTGAAAACATTCAGCGATTTAGTATTCTTTATATATGGAATATTTTGTTTATGCGAAAAGAGGGCAAGGTGCTATATGAAAAGAATGAAAAATGTAATGTTAGTATTGTTATGTTTCTTATATTTCTTATGTTTAAGTGGGTGTAATTATAAAGATGACGATCAGGTGAAAAAATATGTGAAAAAAAAGCACGGAATTGATGTGATTGTAACACATTGGGGTGCTATAAACGAAGGGAATATGGGGCATACATATCATACTGTTCAAGCAAAAAATAACAAAAATATTCAATTTAGAGTAGAGGTAGATGGCTTCTTATATTCAAGAATAAAAGGTGATGAATATCAATACGGAAAAAAAACATATGAGGAATATAAGAAATTTAAACCAATGCTAGAAGAAATTAAAAAATTAGGTTACGTGGAACCTGAAAATAAAAATGTTTTTCAATATATAGTGGATGATGATATAGAGGAGAAACCAACGGATACGTTATTATTAACTTTAAAAACGAGTGACAAGATTGATTACAGTCAATTTGAATCAAAAGAATTAGATCGTTTATATGCTCTAATCCAATTCATTCAGAAGAGTAATAGAAAGATAACAACACTTGAAATTGAGGATTATAATGGTGAATCTATAGGCTTGCCTTTTCAAAATGTGCAAAAAGCTATAACGAAAGAAGAACTGCTTTTAACAATGAAAAACACAGTAAGCGGTTATTGGACATATTTGGTTCAAACTGAAACAAAAGTAGGCGTAAGGTTAAATGAAATTCAAAATGATCGTTTTGAAATTGAGGATATTACTTGTCCACACCCGAAAGACGGCAATTGTCTAGAGTATGAATTGACATTAGTTTTCAATGACAGTGAGATAAAATATAGAAATGATCCATATGTAATAGATGATTTGAGAAAGGTAGTCACTATTCTTAAAGAAGAACTATATAATAAGGAATTTAACATATATTTAAGGAACAAGGATGGAACAAGTTATTCACTCTGGCTATCATCCGAAAAAATTAAGGAAAGTAATAACATAGAAGAGTTAGTAAAATAATGATATAAAGAAGAAATTTAAAGTACTTTTTATGTTTGTTATTTCTGTATTCAAAAGGAAAACCGCTTATGCTTCATTTTTGAAGCATAAGCGGTTTTGTTTAAAATACTTAAAAAGAAAAATTTTTTGGTAAAGTACCACTTTTTATTACTGTTCTTAGTCCATGTTTTATAATCCAAGGATTAATAGGATGCTGTTTATCACGTAATTGCTGTAACCATTGAAAAACGAGTTCTTTATCTTCTTTCGTAATATCGTTAATATGATTGGCTACAGATTTTTGAACATATTTAGAAGGGTCATTCATTAATGGTTCAAGAAGTTGTAAATTGTACTTAAAATCACCTTTTAGAGCTCCTATTTTTTTAGCCCAAGGAAGCCTTGGTCTTGTACCTTCAGAAACTAATCTTCTAATGTGGCTGTTTTCGTCATGAATCCACTGTTGCAATATGTCTAGTGTATCTTCATGATATGTTTGAAGAAAAGGCCGAATGGCATATTCAGCAGTATTCCTTTTCGTTATTTCATACATTGCATTGAACGAGATTTTAAAATCGTTAAGCCCATATTTTTCAACGTATTTTGCAAGAGGCATATACATATATCCATTTGTAAATGTGCCTACTTCTGTTGTATTTTCTGGTCCTAATGTCTTCAGTAATATATGTATTGCGGCATTAAAATCTTTTTGTAAAGCATTGTGTAATTCATCTGCAATTACTTCAATACGCTGTTTTAACTCTAAATTTTCAACTTTACAAGCTACAGAATCTACAAAGATGTTTTTAGAGAAATAAGGATCGTGTTTACAAATAGAATCAGCTATTTTTTCTGCTAATTCTTCATTAAATAAAAATTTTAACGGAACATATTTACCCATTTTTTCACCTCGGTGGTCAAATGAAAACAATTTTTATTTTTTAATCGACAATCCATAAACCAAAGTCTCACTCGGAGTCGTAATACTAAAACCTGTCGTCTTATAATCAAGTTTCACCGTATCACCAGTGTAGTCTTTCGTGAATGAATCCATTTGTACGATAAGCTCTGCATCTTCATATACAACATCATCTGCGTTATATGTATCCCAAATTAAATCGACATCAACGAAAATACTACAAGAGTTCGTCATTGTTCCTCTAATGCGAACGATCTTTTTATCTTCAAGTTCTAATCTATGTATAGCTGCTTTTGCTTCATCAGTAATGCGAATGTTCATTGTATCCCAACCTTTATTTATATTTCCTTTATTATTGCAAAAACAGGAGCAATAGGGAAGTAAAGAGGTTTGCAACAAAAAACGAGCAAACAAATTTGTTTGCTCGTTTCACTTTATTTTAGTTCACATTTATCAAGTGGAATCACTTTTGTTTTTTTCGTAAATTTATAACCTAACCATAGTACTAAGAAGAGTGGTAAACCGATGTAAGAAACGAGTACACCGTTCCAGTCGATTGACTCACCCATAAATGCCCCGTAGTTTTGTCCTAAAATTACGATGATACAAAGTGTAAATGCAAAGATTGGACCGAAGGGGAACCATTTTGCTCTATATGGTAAGTCATTTAAATCTTTTCCTTGTGCGATATACGCTTTACGGAAACGGTAATGACTAATTGCAATGCCGACCCAAGCGATAAAGCCAGACATTCCTGATGCATTTAATAACCAAATGTATACAACACCGTCACCGAATAAAGAAGCAATGAAAGCAATACTACCGACAATCGATGTTACGATTAATGCGTTAACAGGTACACCGCGGCTATCTAATTTACCAAGAAACTTTGGTGCCTTCCCTTGGCGAGCTAAATCCCAAAGCATACGAGTTGATGCATACATACCAGAGTTACCAGCAGATAGTACTGCCGTTAAAATAACAGCGTTCATAACAGAAGCAGCAAAGGCAACGCCCGCTTTTTCGAAAATAAGTGTAAATGGACTTACTGTTACATCACTTGCAGCAAGACTTTCAGTTGTATAAGGAATTAATAAACCGATAACGAGAATTGCAAGGATATAGAATAAAAGAATACGCCAAAAGATTGAACGAATTGCTTTTGGGATATTACGTTCTGGATCAGATGTTTCACCAGCAGCTACTCCTAATAGTTCAGTACCTTGGAATGAGAAACCAGCTGCCATAAACACACCGATAATTGCCATGATACCGCCGTTAAATGGTGCATCTGCAACAGTGAAGTTTTTGAAGCCAACCATTTCGCCGCCCATAATTCCAAAAATCATCATGAAACCAACAATTAAAAAGATAATAATCGTAACTACTTTAATAAGTGCGAACCAATATTCAGATTCACCAAACCCTTTAACAGATAAGTAGTTTAAAAGGAAAATAATAGCTAAACATAATCCGCTCCAAATAAGAGAAGGGGTATCTGGGAACCAAAATTTCATAATTAATGTTACAGCAGCTAGTTCAGCAGCAATCGTAATTGCCCAGTTATACCAATAGTTCCATCCAAGTGCAAAGCCAAGTGATGGATCAACAAATTTTGTTGCATACGTACTAAAAGATCCAGTAACAGGCATGTAAGCTGCGAGTTCAGCTAAGCTTGTCATTAAAAAGTAAACCATAATTCCAATTGCGGCGTATGCAATTAATGCACCACCAGGTCCAGCTGAATGGATGACACCACCGCTGGCAAGAAATAGTCCGGTACCAATTGTACCGCCGAGAGAAATCATCGTAAGGTGACGAGATTTTAATCCGCGTTTTAATTCACCTTGTCCTTGTGTAGTTTGCGTTTTAGAGGTAGATTGATTTGTTGCGCTATTCATGTTCAACACTCCTTTTCTTGTAGGTTAGGAAGGAGCGGGGGAGAAAAATACAAAAAACCGCCAAAGGAATTTGGCGGAACGTTTCACAAATAACCACCCCATCATACCCTTCCGTTAAGATAGCACCCCACGTTTACACGGTAATTTTGTAAACGTGACAGTTCTGTTCCTTTCGGAGACAGCCCCAGCTCATATTTCCAGAGAAGAAATATAAACTTCGGCAACTTTTCCTTTCAAACGGAGTCGGTGACATTCTCTGTGTCTCGTCCGTCGTACTCTTAAAAGTCGCAACCTCTACCTCATCGGATTGATGAGGATTTGATATATTGCTAAGATTTTTAATATATGGCAATTGTAATGACTTTCTGAATATATTGCAAGATATTTTGTTAGGAAAAGTCAAAAAATATCGGTTATTGTATAGGAAACGCTTGCAAAACTCCACCCGAACCTACTATTATGTAGCAATAAGCAAAGAAAAAATTGTTATACAAATGTTTCGCAAAAAATATTGAAAAACCCTCTAAATTAAAAGAAAATTCAGAAAATATAATTCGACATTCATAATAAAGTCATATTATTTGTTATAATTAGAGTAACGTTTAAGCAAAAAGGGGAAATCAAAATGAAATTAGAAACAGAAAGGCTCTATATAGTGCCGTGTACAGAAGAGAGGATTCAAGTCGCTAACGAGCAAGGATACAATAGCGGCCCGCATATTGTAGGGCATGTAAAGAATGTAAAACAAGATGCAACTTTATTACCATGGGGGGCGTGGTATGTTCTTCGAAAAGAAGATGATAGCGTTTTAGGTGATATTGGGTTTAAAGGGAAACCAAACGAGGATCAAACAGTAGAAATTGGCTATGGATTCATTGAGAAATATTGGAATCAGGGCTATGCAACAGAAGCTGTAAAAGAACTAATCGATTGGGCTTTCAAAACAGGAGAGGTAGAAACAATAATTGCAGAGACACTTCTAGATAATTATAGTTCGATGCGTGTTTTAGAAAAGTTACATATGAAGAGAGTAAATGCTACAGAAATGATGATTAATTGGAAAATAGAAAAATAAAAAATACCGCTCTAAATTGAGCGGTATTTTTTATAGTTATGGTAGCATTTGCTTCTGATCATTCGGATACTCAGCCGTTGACGTATTAGGACGATTGGAATGATTACGAACAGCAATGAAAATAGAAATAATAACGACAAGACCAACTGCAACGTAAGAAAGTGAAATAATAGTTGGATCCACTTTAAATGTAGTAAGCAGTGTACGAATGTTTGTAAAGATAATAAGACCACCAACTAATACGCCAAGTAAATGAGAAGGAACGATGCGAACTAGCCATGCCGCGATTGGTGCCGCTACGATACCACCGAGCATGAGAGAAAATACCCAAACCCAGCTTACTTGTTCCCAGCCAAGTGAGATGAAGAAGCCGATTGTTGCAGCGAGTGAAACAGGAAATTCACTCGTATCTACAGATCCAATAACTTTTCTAGCTTCATTTCCTCTTGCTAGAAGAACAGGTGTCGTAATCGGCCCCCAACCACCGCCACCAGTTGAATCAACGAATCCAGCGAATAAACCAAGCGGCACAAGTTGTTTTGCAGACATACGCTTATTTGAAGTGACAATTTGTTTTTGAATGATGAATCGTAATAAAATATAAACCCCTAAAGTAAATAAAAATACGGAAATGTACGGTTTGATTACATCTCCAGGCAAATTACTTAAAAAACATGCCCCAACAAATGCGCCGATTGCCCCAGGTAATGTAAGCCTGGAAACTGTATATTTATCAACGTTTCCAAATTTGATATGAGATGCGCCAGAAGCTGCAGTTGTAACGACTTCAGCTAAATGAACCGATGCGGAAGCTACAGCCGGTGCAATACCAAACATTAATAATAGTGAAGTAGACGTTACCCCATACGCCATTCCGAGTGCTCCATCGATCAGTTGAGCGAAAAATCCAATAATAGCAAAGACAATTAATTTCTGCATAAATAATCCCCCTGTAATAATAAATGAAAAAGACACTTTTCCCGTATGAGAAAAGTGCCTTTGGTTTTTCCAATCAGCAATAATTAAATTTGTTTCATTATAATACATATTAATCGTATAAATCAACTAGGTTTTAAAGTTTTTGAATTGAATGAAATAAAAATAAAATATACAATAAAAGGATGGAGAGAAAGGGGAGAAAGACATGTTACGATTTGATCATCTTGTTCACGCAGTTCATGGTACACCGGAGGAAGCGGCAAAACAAATGCAGGAACTTGGATTTCATACTGTATTAGGCGGAGAGCATACGAATTGGGGTACTTGGAATAGTTTAAGTTATTTTGATTTATCATATATAGAATTTTTAGCAGTTCAACATGAAGAAAAAGCGAAAGAAGCAGAAAATCCATTAGTACAAGAAACAGTGGTGAAACTACAAAATGGAGAAGGAATGCTACAAATCGCGATCCGAACAGATGCAATTGAGGAGCTAGCAGTTAACTTTAATAAGTACGGCTTACATACGATAGGGCCATTTGAAGGGAAACGCATGAGAAAAGATGGCCGGCTTTTAGAATGGAAAATGTTATTTGTTAGGCAAGAAGAGAACGGACCGAAATTACCTTTCTTTATACAGTGGAATGAAACGGACGAAGAAAGAAGAAACGATTTACGTAACAGTAGGACGATCACTGAACATAAAAACAAAGTGCAACAAATTGAAACGATTCATTACGCAGTAAAAAACGTTCGAGAAACAGTACGGAAATGGAAAAAAGTAATGGGACTATCTACAAGTTCAGTTGTGAAAAATGAAAAATGGAATGCTGAGAGTCAAAGTGTAGTGTTTGGAAATATTCATGTGCAGTTTTGTGAACCGATTGGAGAAGGGCTAGTACTAGAACATTTGAATAAGAATGGCGAATATCCATTTGCAGTAGAGTTTAAAGGTGGAAATAAACGAGAGCATGAAGTGCTAGGTAGTTTGTACATATATTAATAGAGGTGAACGTTGTGGAAGAAATGCTTAGGGAGATAGAGAGAATACTAGAATGGCCTCGTATGTTAAAAGCGACTGTTATTTCAAAAGGCTTTTCATTCGATGAGAAATATAAAATTGAATTAGAGAGTGGGGCCTCGTATTTTATTAAAGTATGCGATTCATCATATTTTGAACGGAAGCAGGAAGAATATGAATATATGCAGCAGCTAGATTCTTTACATATTCCTATGCCAAAATTAATTCATTTTATTAGTCTTACTAAATTCAATAAATGTGTACAAGTTTTTGAATGGATTGATGGATTAGATGGTGAAGATATATTAAGAACGTTGTCTACAGAAGAGCAGTATAGGGCTGGAAAAAAGGCTGGAGAAGTACTAAAAAAGATTCATTTAGTTGAAAAAGAAGATAAAAGTAATTCATGGGAAATGTCTATATGGAGTAAATATGAGAGATACTTAGAAGCGTTGAAAGAATATGAAGTAGACTTTTTTCGTTTAAATACAGTGATAGATTTTGTAGGAAATCATAAAGATTTATTAAAAAATCGTCCCATCGTATTTTTACATGACGATTTTCATCCGGCTAATATAATGATTGACCAAAATGAGTTTCGGGCTGTCATAGATTTTGCTAGATTCGATATTGGTGATCCTATTCATGATTTTTATAAAGTAGCACTATTTACAACGAATATAAGCAAACCATTTGCGGTTGGACAAGTTCACGGTTATTGCGGAGGCGAACCATCGCTTCATTTTTGGAAACTCTATACATTGTACGCCGCGATGACATTCCCAGCGGATATCGTTTGGACGAATCGAAGTACGCCGCATTTAGTAGATGATATGAAGGAAAGATTAAATGGAATTTTAGAAGATCATAATGATTTTTCATCCTATATTCCAAAATGGTATCAATCAAGCGAATGTAATAAATAAAGGAGTAATTTATATGGATAAAATAGCAGTAATTTCAGATATTCACGGTAATATTCAAGCATTAGAATCCGTGTTGAATGATATTAAATTAAGAGGAATCGAGCGCATTATTTGTCTTGGAGATTTAGTAGGAAAAGGACCTCATTCCAGTGAAGCAATTGAAATCATTCGTAAAGAATGTGAAGTAGTCGTAATGGGAAACTGGGATGATTTTATTACAAAGCCGACTGAATTTGAAGCATTAAAATGGCATCAAAAACAATTATCGGAAGAACAAAATGATTATTTAAGAAGTTTACCATTTTCAATCGAATTTTTTATGAGTGGAAAACTCATTCGTATGTTTCACGCTTCACCGAGAAGTTTATATGAAAGAATTCAACCACACGCTTCAAGAGAAGAACGTATTAGTATGTTCGAAAATAGTGATCTGACAGAAAATATAGAAGGAGAAAGAAAACCAGATGTCGTTTGTTACGGCGATGTTCACCAAGCGTTCGTTCAAAATTTCAGAGGGAAAACGTTATGTAATGCCGGTAGCGTAGGAAACCCACTTGAAATAACGCAAGCTTCCTATTTAATATTTGAAGGAACATATAATGAAAAAGAAGCGGCGAGCTTTTCTATTCAACTTGTACGAGTACCGTATGATATTGAATTAGCTATCAGATTAGCAGAAGAACTCGAAATGCCAGAAATTGAAGAGTATAAGCAAGAGTTACGGACGGCCTTATATCGGGGGTTTAAGGGGAAGTAAGCTAATAATATATCAACGATTTTTCAAATATATCTATCATAACTTAAAATATATCAACGATTTTTTCGATATATCAACGATTCGATAAAGGATATCGATTTACCGACAAATAGTGACATGGATTGTTACTTATAATTATATTATGTAAACTAATTATAAAGGGAGATATCATGAACCGAAAACAACGAATCAAAGAAATTGCAGATCATATTGTAAAGCTAAACTTAACCTATCCAACAAGAGTTGGAGTAAGTGGTATTACAGCATCAGGAAAAACAACATTTGCAAACGAATTAGCGGAAGAAATAAAAAAACGAGGATTACCAGTAACACGCGCAAGCATTGATGATTTTCATAATCCAAGAGTGATTCGCTATGCAAAAGGAAAAGAATCTGCAAGAGGGTATTATGAAGATGCACACGATTATACAGCTTTCAAAGAAAGATTATTAATGCCTTTAGGACCTAACGGGAATTTACAGTATGAAACGATTTCTCATAACTTAATAACGGATATGTCTGTACATAATGAGCCGCTATTGGCCACGCAAAATATGATATTAATAGTAGATGGAACGTTTCTATTGAAAAAAGACGTTGCGTATTTATTTGATTACAAAATCTTTGTAGATACAAATTTTGAGATTGCGAGAAAACGTGGTACGAAGCGGGAAACTGAAGCTTTTGGAAGTTATGAAGAAGCAGAGAAGATGTTTTTGAACAGATATCATGCGGCCTGTAAGTTGTATATAGATGAGCATAATCCAAAAGAGTGTGCGAATGTTATATTTAAGAATAGTGATTTAGGAAATCCAGAAGTTATATTTCATGAAAGAGCGTAATACATAATCAGAAATATATGTATAGCCTTTTGTTTATTGTTATAATTAAATTAATTTTATGAAGCAAATAAAAGGGGATAAGACAATAAAAAACGCAAAAAGGGGACAAGAAATATAATGAATGAAGTACTCGAACTAAAAGAAGAACTACTACAAATTAAAAATAACAATTATGCTGTACCAGAAGACGTAGATGCATATCCATATGCGCAATGGATGCTAGATTATATCGGATCACCTGATGCTGAATTACGTGATGATTTAATTTATAGTACGCTTCACACATGGATTACAAATGATGTATTTAGACAAAAAGAGTTAAGAGGATTAATGTTACAAGCAATTAGTCCTGATTATTTATTTTATAAAATTGGTGAAAAGGGAACAGACTCTGTATTTAAACGTGCATTCTCCGTATTAATTCCACCACTTATTTTATCTGTTCATGAAAGAGAACCGTTGTTATCGGAAGAACAATTGTACAGTGTGGCAGAACAAGTGTTGGAATATGTATATTTAGAAGAAGATGTAAGGGGCTACGTAGAAGGAAAAGGCTGGGCACACTCTACTGCACATGCAGCAGATGCGCTCGATGCGTTAGCACGTACAATTCAAAATCGTGAGTTTTCATATGCGATTCTTGCGGCTGTTCGTCAGAAGGTTCGATTGAGTGATTACGTATATGTACACTTTGAGGATGAGAGATTAGTAAAGCCAATTATGTCGTTACATAACCAAAAGCTTTTAACTGAAGAAGAGTGGAGCAATTGGCTACATAGTATAGCAACTGTTGAGGACATCCGACATCCGCAGCATGCTATTTTAGTACAAAATATTAGATCGTTCTTAAGAAGTTTATATTTCAGAGTTTTAGAGACAGAGGGTAGTACAGCCTTTACAGATGATATATTGGAGACTTTGAAGGGTTTGCATAGGTATTAAAAATCCGTTTTTCTAAGAGAAAAGTACATAAAAACACTACATCCCAACCATACTAATAAAATGTGTTGGAGGTGAGTTTAATGGACAAAAAAGACTTTGAAAAAGTATATAATGATTATTTACATCAAGGGGAAGAGCAAGCTCAATTTGAAATAGCTCAGGAAGTTACTTCAGGAGCAGAACAAATTGTTGCTGTTCGTAAAAATGATGAAGGTGATTTAATTGCTTTTAAAACAAGTAGCGGGAGAGAGTTAGATTATATGACTGCTCTTAATGAAGCGAAATCAGGGAAGTTAGCTCATGTGGACGTATTTCATAAGTATGGCAGAGATATTATACGTAGTGAACCGGATGGAATAAAAGAAAATAACTTAGATAATTTACCTTCATTTTAAACGGGTAAACCTCAAGAAGAGAATGTTCATTTGGATATTCTCTTCTCTTCTTTTCTTTCTCTACAAATAGACGGTTCATTTCTACAGTGCAATCATACTTTTAAAGAGCGCTCTAAATTTCTCTTTATCTTCTGCTGTAAATGGTTTCGGTCCTTTTGTACGCTTACCACTTTTTCGAACCATTGCACTTAAATATCGTGTTTGTAACAATTGTTCAATGTTATCATTCGTATACTTATAGCCTTTATGGTGTAGTACGATACAGCCTTTTGCTAAAGCGAGCGAAGCAAGACCGTAATCTTGTGTTACGATTAAATCTTCTTTTTTTGCTAACTGCATAATTCGGTAATCAGCAGCATCTGCTCCGGAATCAACATATATTGTTTCCACACCTTTCGGCTGCTCTGCATTAGAATAATGAGAAAAACTAGTAACGAGTGTAACAGGAATTTCCGCATTCGTAGCTTCAAAAATAATTACATCTTTTACAGGACAAGCATCTGCATCAACGTAAATTTTCATTTTTATCACTCCTATAACTAGGTTCGTGTTGATAATAATGGTAGATTTAGGTTTTGTCAAACGAGAAAGCTTTATTTAAAGTTATTTTCACAAACCAAAATAGCCTCCCGCAAACGAGAAATACCTTCCTCAATTTGATTAATATTCACTTTTCCATAAGATAAGCGTATATAACCATCTTTTGCGCCGAAAATACTACCTGGCATAAAAGCAATTTCTTGTTTTAAACTTTGCATAATAAGTTGTTTTTCGTTTATCGGTTCTTTTAATTTTCCCCATATGTATATTCCACCGGTCGGATTTGAAAAAGAGATTTTATCATGAAGTTGCTCGTTTAAGGCGCGAACGATAACGTCTCTTTTTTCTGCTAGTTGTTTTCGTAACGGTACGATATGAGACTGAAATGGTACGGTTTCGAAAAATTGCTGCATAAGCCACTGCGGGAATATGCTCATACCTAATTCCATTTGGTGCCTTGCGTCGGATAACCTTTCTACTACAGACTGCGGGGCAACGAGCCAACCAACTCGTAAGCCTGGTGCAATCATTTTTGATAAAGAATGTACATAAATGACAGTTCCGTTTTCATCTATTGATTTCAAAGTAGGACAAGGTTGTTTCTTTTCTAGCGTCAGCAAACTAGATGGATCATCTTCAACGATTGCAATTCGTAAATCTGCGCAAAGTGATAATAGTTTTTTTCTACGGTTTGGATGAAGCATCGTCCCCGTAGGGTTTTGGAAATTTGGATTTAAAAAGATCATTTTAATGCGGTGCTTTCTGTATAGCTCTTGTACATCGTCTGGATTAATGCCGTGTTCATCGACAGGTAATGGGAAAATACGAATACCTGCTGATTGGAATAACGGCAAGGAATAACAGTGTGAAGGACTTTCGAAAGCAACAGCATCACCTGGATTTAATAAACATTGCACGATAAGGTGAAGTGCTTGCTGTGCGCCAGATGTAATCATAATGGATTGTTCAGTCGCCTCAACTTTTAAATATTCCTTCATATATTTTACGACCGCTTGTCTTAGCGGGAGATAGCCTTGCGGATGATCGTAACTTAATGAATGCGTTAAAGGTTGTTCACGTAAAATCGCTTGCAGTTGATCATGAGGATAGAGATTACAACCGAGTTCTCCGTTTGCAAAATCAATAATATTTTCATTTTGTTGTACTTCTGCCCGAATATGGCGAAGTAACGGTAAGTTTGGTAAAAACGTACCACCTTCTACGAAATTTCTCCAGTTGGGTGTTAATGTTGGAGAAACGCCCCACATATGTGTACTTACACGTGTACCTTTACCAGTGGTACTTTCTACAATTCCCATCGCACGAAGTTCATTATAAGCAGTCGTTACTGTACTTCTGTTTACATTTAATTGCGTAGCTAATTTCCGTTCTGAAGGTAGGAAGCTTCCTGGAGGAAGTTCTCCGTATGTAATGCGTTTTTCAATAAAGTCAACAACTTGCTGATAAATAGGGATTTTACTGTCACTATCTAGTTTCCATTCCATAAAAAACGCCTCCGTATCTCTTATATACATCAAGTATAGCAGATTGGCTGGGTAAAAAAACAGCCAATTGGACGGTGTTATATCCAGCCAATTTTACTATGCTAAATAGGGAAGGGGAGATTCGGATGAAACGATGGCAAATGGAATGGCTCCTAGTATCAGTTGCATTAGTATGGGGAGCAAATTATACAATAGGAAAGTATGGAGTGGCATTTATGTCATCCATTCAATTTAATAGTTTACGATTTTTAGTAGCATCACCGGTATTATTACTTATCACTTTTATGATGGAACGCTCATTACGTATTGAAAGAAAAGATTGGCTACGATTAGTAGCAGTCGGTATCGTTGGTACGACAATGTATCAAACGATGTTTATGTTATCTGTAAAATATACTTCAGCAACGAACGCCTCATTATTAATTGCAATGTCACCTATTTTTACAGGGATATTAGCAGTATTGCACAAACAAGAACGTTTTTCGATGAAAGTACAAATTGGTTCAATCGTAGCGTTTATTGGTGCAGCATTCGTTTTACTAACAGGACATACAGGAGGAACTACTTACGAATATGCGTGGCTCGGAAACATAATTGGATTAGTCGCAGCGATTGCGTGGGGATGGTATCCAATATTAGCGCAACCTCTTATAACAAAATATTCCGCAATGAGAGTCACATCATGGTCTACTTTAATTGGAATTGTACCTCTCGTTATATACTGTTTATTCAACGTAAACACATTAACGTGGCCAGTAGACATGCCAAGTTGGGGTTCACTAGCATATTCAATTATTTTTGCGACAATCTTTGGGCTAGCAATGTGGTATGTCGGTATTAGTCAAATAGGCTCAACGAAAGTAATGGTTTATATGTATCTTGTACCGTTGTTCGCAGTTATTTTTGCGGCAGTAACAATAGGGGAGCAAATCAATATGATGCAACTGGTTGGCGGACTTATTATCTTTGTGGGTCTATATGTTGTAAAAAAAGGTGGAATCAAAAAGCCAGCTCTCAATTTGAAAAAGGTAAGCTAACAGTAAAAATGATCTCTTTCATATAGAAGGAGATCATTTTTTGTTTCGTAATAAAAGCGCTTGTTCAACAGCCCATTTTTGATGATCATGAAGTAAATATTCTATAGCATGTAATGGAGACATCCACCGCAAAACATGATCTTCCTCACAGTTTTCAGTTTGTGTCTGCACCATGTTCGCAATATAAAAAAATCCATCGTTTAAATAATATGTATCTTCTTTTTCCGCATAAAAATATCGCATTGCATTACCGATATATTGATTAATTTCAATTGCCCATCCTAATTCCTCTAGTAGTTCACGATGTAAGCATTCATCTTTTGTTTCGGTACCTTCCATACCGCCACCAGGTAAAAAATAACGGTCTCCTTTTTGGATAATAGCAATGTTTGAAGAAGTTGAGTTAAAAATAATTGCATAACAACTAGGCCGTAATACATATTGCTCAGTAGGCTTTTTATAACCAAAAATAAGTTTAGATATCATAAAACACGTCACCTCTCTATAAAATACACAAAAGGAATAATAAGGTAAAAATAGAATTGTATAAGTATAATCTTACGAGATTGGAGTGATAACAAAATGATAAATCGAAAGTGTTCGCGCTGTAAAGAAATTACAGGTACATTGCACGGTGGTAAAAAAATTAAGGAAGAATTTCTATGTGAGGACTGTTTACAAAAAGGAATTGCGAGTGGAGAAATCGAATTATCACAAGTGGAAGAAAAACAAACTTCGTATCTTTCTATAAAAATATTCAAAATAATGAGTGTGATTTATTTAATAGGATCTATTTTAATGGCTTTTTCAACTGGTCCATTTATACCTAATATAGGATTTGATGAAATGTCCATTTCAGGGCCAGAATTAGGTTTAATAAGTATTGTTATGCTAGGTTCTTTATTCCAGTCTATTCTTGTATTTTGCGGGATATGGGTATTCATCCTATTAGTAGAAACAGTCATTAAAATTTATGAAAAAATGAAGTGAGTGAGAGGGAGAAACATATGCGAGTAAGAAACATCCAAGGGGAAGATTATGAAAAGATTCATTCCGTATTAAATGAATGGTGGGGCGGGAGAGATATGGCTAGTATGTTGCCGAAATTGTTCTTCGTCCATTTTCAGGAAACGAGTTTTATCATTGAAGAAGAGGGAGGAACGTTAGGTTTCTTATGCGGATTCTTCTCACAAACGCATAAAGAGGAAGCGTACGTTCATTTTATTGGAGTAAATCCGAAGTATAGAAGAAGAGGAATCGCATCGACATTGTATTCATATTTCTTTGATGTCGCTCGTGCAAATAATCGTAAAGTTGTAAAAGCAATTACGTCACCAACTAATAAAAAGTCGATACAGTTTCATCAAGAAATCGGTTTTCGAATTGAGACTGGGGATGATGAGGTAGAGGGTGTATCGGTACATACAAATTATGATGGGAATGGCGGGAGTAGAGTTTTATTTTTGAAACATGTGTAAAAGTAGGCTAGCACAAAGTTAGCCTTTTTGTTGTGAGGAGCTAAAAGTATGGAGAGTAAACAAAGTAGAAATGAATACTTACGACGCATTTATAAAGTGCAAGATTATATAGAATCAAACATAAATGATTCACTTTCAATTGAAGAGTTAGCGGATGTAGCAGGATTTTCAAAGTTTCATTTTCATCGGATTTTTAAGGGGATAGTAAACGAGTCATTATCACGGTATGTAAACCGATTGAAGTTAGAAAGGGCAACACATCTACTTACATATCGGACAGATATGACGATTACAGATATTGCGTATCACTTCGGATTCACAGATTCAGCAGTTTTTTCCCGAACATTTAAAAGTCATTACGGTGTAAGTCCGTCTCAATATCGAAACGATAATAGCAAGAATTGCAAAGACGTAAGGGGAATTTCTCAATACAATGAATGTAAGAAGGTTCGAGGAAATGTTGAAATTGTAACAGCGGACGATATAAACGTCGCATACATAAGACATATCGGTACATATGAGGAGTTAACTATAGCTTTTCCAGAAATGATAGAAAAACTATTTCATTACGCAGCTAAGCAAAACTATCATGTATTTGATGATACGAAAGTATTAACCATTTACCACGATCATCATGAATTTACTGAGGAATATCATTTAAGAACAAGTTTATGTGTAACAATTTCAGATGAATCCACAGTAGAAACGAACGACGTTGGAATAATGGTAATACCTTCTGGAAAGTATGCAGTAGGACATTTTGAAATATGCCAAGATGAATATAAAGGAGCATGGGATTTCTTATACGGTGAATGGCTGCCAAATAGCGGATATAAACCGAGAGACTTGTATCCTTTTGAAGTATATAGAAATGATCCAAAGCAGCACCCGGAAAATAAACATATAGTTGATATATATGTACCTATCGAACCTTTTTAATTATAGGTTAAAGGGGAAGGAATAATGAAAACTGCTGAAAAGTTAGATCAAATTATACAAGAAGAATATAAAAATATGAATGGCATGTTAGTAGTGCGGAAAGGTAATGTTATTTTTGAAAAATATTATAACGATTCCGGTCCAGATGATGCATTTCACATAGCGTCAGTCACAAAAACGATAATCTCTGCGCTAATTGGAATATGTATAGATAAGGGCTATATAAAAAGTGTTGATCAAAAAGTAATAGAGTTTTTCCCTGAATATAAAGTAAAGTCATCTGAAGTAACAGTGCGACACCTACTTACAATGACAGCTCCATACCCTTTTGTAGACTGGCAGGAACCGTTAGAAGAATTATGTACACAACCAGACTGGGTACAGTATACACTTCATAGAATGGGGAACGGTGGAGAGATTGGAGCTTTTAAATATTCATCTGCAGGAGCGCATGTACTATCAGCAATGATTACGAATGCAACAGGGAAAAGTGCACGTGAATTTGCGAATGAGTACTTATTTCAACCACTCGGCATGAGCGAAATTCCAAACTACAATATGAAAGCATTTGGATTCGATGACTTATTCGGAAAAGATGTAAAAGGATGGGTTCACGATCCAAATGGTATTTCGACGGGCGGCTGGGGAGTAACGTTAACGGTTAGGGATATGGCTAAGTTTGGACAGATGTATTTGAATGAAGGTATTCATAATGGAAAACAAATACTATCAAAATCATGGATAAAAGAATCGACAGAAATGAACGAAAATCAATATGGTTATTTATGGTGGTTACGAGAAGAAGATGGAATCTTTTCATACTGTGCAATGGGTGATGGGGGGAATATGATTTGTTGTATTCCAGAGAAGGAATTGGTGGTGGTGATGGCTTCTGAAGTTGTGCCAGAAGCAAATGATAGATGGAGATTAATCAAAGAGTATATACTTTTAACAGAGTAATGGTGAGCTTGTAGAAAAATTTAAACGCTCCCCGTAACTTTCCTCAATAAAAAATCGTTAAACATTAGGAAGGGTTATTAATCACGAATGGGGGAGAACCATGAAAATTCTAATTCTAGGCGGTACACGATTTTTAGGAAGAGCATTTGTAGATGAGGCTTTACAGAGAGGGCATGAAATTACGTTATTTAACCGAGGAACAAACAAAGAAATTTTTTCTAAGGTGGAGCAGTTAATCGGTGATAGAAATAACGATGTATCAAGTTTAAAAAATCGAAAGTGGGATGTTGTCATAGACACGTGTGGATTTTCTCCGCATCACATTAGAAATGTTGGAGAAGTACTTAAAGATAATATTGAACACTATATATTCATCTCAAGCCTTTCCGTATATAAAGATTGGATTCCGCATGACATAAAAGAAGACTATATATTACAACCTGAACCGACGGATGATCAAATAAAGGCTGTAGAGAATGGTGAAGTTTCACCTTATGAGTATTATGGTGCACTGAAAGTATTATGCGAAAAAGAAGCAGAGAAGTATTGGCCGGGGCGTGTGTTACATGCAAGAGCAGGTCTTCTTTCAGGAATGTTTGATTATACAGATCGACTTCCATACTGGATTCAGCGTGTAGCAAAGGGTGGGAAAGTATTAGTACCAGGAAGAAAAATTCGTCCCGTGCAATTAGTTGATATAAAAGATGTCGCGAGATGGGGGCTAAATATGGCAGAACATCATAAAGCAGGAACATTTAATATAACAGGTCCGAATGATGAATTGACGATGGAAGAGCTATTAAATACGTGTAAAAAGGTTACGAATAGCGATGCTGAATTTGTTTGGGTAGACGAAGCGTTTATGAGTGAACATAATGTGCAGCCTTGGACAGAAATGCCTTTGTGGATTCCAGAAACTTTCCCATTAGATGGTGAGACGAAGCCGTGGAGAGGCGGGTTTTCTATTTGTATCGAAAGTGCGGTTAATGAAGGGCTTACTTTTAGAAGAATAGAAGAGACAGTTACAGATGTGTATGAGTGGATGGAGAGTACGGAAGAATGGGAATTAAAAGCAGGTATTTCAGGCGAGAGGGAGAAGGAATTGTTAGAAAGATGGTATCAATAAATTTAGCGGAGTTCTTTGAATATGCTTGATTGCACATAAGGAGGAAAAGGTGATGTGGAAAGACACCATTCACAGTATCTCATCAAATTTAAGCTTGAAAAACCCAGCTACGAAGGATGAACTTACTGATATACAAAAATGTTTACATGTGGAGTTACCGAATGATTTATATCAATTATTACAGGAAACAAACGGTATAGAAGGTGAATACGGTGACTTTATATGGTCTGCTTCAAAAATTAAAACTGAAAATATGAGTATGAGAAATATAGTTGATTTTAAGGATTTATACATGCCTTTTGACTGTTTATTATTTTTTGCTGATGGGGGAAATGGTGATTTGTTTGGCTATTCCATTTTGAATGGAAAAGTACAAAGAGATGACATATATGTATGGAACCATGAAAATGATAGTAGAACGTGGGTTGCTCCTTCTTTAAAGACTTTTATGGAGTGGTGGGAGAGTGGAAAGATGATAATTTAAATATAGTATCAAAAAAAGTGCCTTGTTACTAAAGAAACAAGGCATTTTTTCACGAATAATTAATCTACCACTCAATCGGTTCTTCCCCGTACATCTCCCATAGCTTAGGAAACATCTTTTTTAAACCTTCTTCATCGTCTTCATCCCAATCTAACTCGATATCAACTTCCTCAAACTCTTCATTTGTTAAGACATGGTATAGTGTAAAGTATGTATCATCTTCATCCCCAGTCTTCTCCATGTAAACTTCTTGCCCGAAATATAGAGTAAGTTCTTCAATCTCTGGGACGTCATACTCACTCAAATTTTCTAATACAGGAATTAATCGTTCTGGATCTTCAATACAAGCTTCGTATGTCTCTTTTCCTTGATATAATAACCATCCGCGGAAGTAATCGAAAGTATCATCTGAACAGCCACCCATAATAATATAGGCTGCTGCCCATAAACGGGAGGTATAGGAGTCTTTCAAAAGGCGATGCATATGCGTATCAAAAGCTACAATTTCATGTACTGTACGTTTAGCAAGGTGAGAAGTAAGCCATTCTATTTGTTCTTCTTGGTCCTCACCTTTCGTTTTTGCACGATGAAGTAGCTCCCAAAATTCTTCTTCGGTTATCGTTTTTTCTTTTATGTAATCTTCCCCAGGCAACGGGTCTGTATATCCTTTTTTACGTTTGGAAGCAACTAGTTTATTAGCTTCTTTCATACATTCTTCTTCTGTTTCAAACTCTTTCGCTTTCACACTGCCAGCTGTGCCAATTTTTCCGTAAAACACAACATAGTCTTTTTCTTTCACAACGATTTTCCAAAACTTATTTGATTTCTCAGTTTGCTGGATTAATAACGTTTCCATCCGTACCCCCATAATGTTTTCTAGTGTGCAATATGATTGTAACATATGTATATACACTTGTAATGATGAAAAATAATAGTTTAGAAAATTCAAAAACCATTGAATGGAGTGGATAAATTTAGTAACCTTATTTGTACAGTAATTACATAATTGTTTTGTAATAATTCGATATTTATATAAGGGGGCGTTACGGATGGATCTTACGTTTAAAGTTGAGGAAACATGTTTTAATTACCGCGTTGGAGCAATTTGTAAACATGATAATAAAATACTCATTCTGCAAGGTGACGGTGAAGGTTTTTGGTATGTACCCGGCGGTAGAGTAAAAATGCTAGAGAATAGTGAAGATGCATTAAAACGAGAGCTTGCGGAAGAGATAGGTGTTCCTATTAAAAGGAAAAGGTTAATATGGTCAGTAGAAAATTTCTTTACACTTTCTGAGCGAAAGTTTCATGAAATTAGTTTTTATTATGAAGTAGAGCTACATGAGTTACCTGCGAGTGGAGCGGATCAATATATTTTGGAAGAAGAGGGTAGAACGTATTTGTTTAGATGGGTGCCAGTAGAAGAACTGCATACATATAACTTACAGCCTGCATTTATAAAAGAGAAAGTAAAGGATGTATCAGTTCACACAGAACATATCGTATTACAAAAGTAAATGTATTCGGAGGGGAAAATGGTGAAGGGAACTAAAAAAGAGGTACATATAAATGACAAAGTAATTTATTACACACATATCGAAAAAGGTTCTAGTACCGTTTGCTTTATGTTTTCAGGTTCAGGATACAATTATGATAAGCCGTTATTTTATTACGCGACGATGTTAATGCTTGAACATAAAATAGATGTTGTACATATTCATTATTCTTATGATGGACAATTAATGAATAAACCAATGGAAGAAGTAACGAAAGTAATGATGGATGATATTAATCCGGTAATAAATGAAGTATTAAAAGATGAGCAATACAACGAGACTATGTTTTTAGGGAAGTCACTCGGAACAATTCCGATTGCAAATGATTTAATGAGGAGAGAAGAATTCGCGCAGTCAAAAATGATACTATTTACACCTTTACTGACGTTTGATACAATTTTTGATTCTATCTTACATAGTCGACACGAAGGGTTTTTAGTTATTGGGGATAAAGATCACCAATACAATGCAGGTCAAATTGATCAGTTATATAAAACGAATTTACAGATTGAAGTTGTCAAAAATGTAAATCATTCTGTAAATGTTGGGGGATATGAAACGGAAAATTCAATTGAGGCTATAGCGAAAATAATAGGAAAACTTAAAGAAGTTGTTAGGACAAACTAACCTATTAATACATGCAAAAGAGGTGCGAATTGCACCTCTTTTACTTTAATAAGCCTTCAAAACATGAAGTAAATAATCCTTACGATTCAGCGGATTATAATCAACACGTTTTCGAGTAGGGAAGGGAGCCATAAGTTTTGTGAAACCAGCTGGCTTCGTTGTAAATATGCCTTCTCCTTCTGTAAATGAATGTAGTATTCGTTTGAAACTCTCTGTTTTCGCAACAGGTAATGATCCTGTTAACTGATAAGAATTGTTATTGAATATAGGCTCTGCAAAAGTTGCTGGAACGGCAGCAAGCTTATACATTGCAGTACTAATTGCGTGCTCCGGTACAGTTAATTCAAATTCATTTACTGGTTCATATACATATGTTTCAGCTTGCTTTAAAGCATCCATTAATACGATCGGTGTTAAATTTCTAAAGTCACTCGCTGTTGTAACAGGACTAGCATAACCAGTATGTGTTAACGTGACGATAATATCTGTAACTTCCCATCCATATAATCCTTGTTTTAACGTTTGAAATACTGTATCTTCAATCGCTTTATGAAATGCTAAAGGCAATGAACCAAGCTCAACACCTAATTTATACGTTATGCCAGAGTTAAGTTCACCACGTTCAATTTTAAAACCAATTGTTGCGTAAAATGGATTCGCTTTTTCACCCATGACTTCAACGGAATTCCCAATGCCAATTGGCTTTTCAATACATACAACTCGCGTATTTGAGAAAGTAACCTGTAAGTTATATTTATCATAAAGTGTTGTTTCGATAACCTCTTTTTGTACTTCACCGAAAAGGCGAATATAAAGTTCATTATGAACATCATCTTTCCACACTTTAATGAGTGGATCTTCTTCACAGAGTTCCATAAGTGCAGCGTATAAATCATGAATTCGCTCTTTAGGTACCGCATCAATCGCTGCTTCCATTTGTGGTTCGGCAAAGTGAATATCTTTTATATAATCCGTACGTTCACCGATAATATCACCAATTTTTATATCATTCAGTCCCCACACTTTGCAAAATTCTCCGCTAGGAACGATAGTAGATTGAACAGCATTTCCGCTATGAAACATACACATTTTTTTAATCTTTTCTTTATGTGGTAGAGACTCGTCGCGCTGTATATCAACATATTTTCTAACATGTAAGCTACCTGAAAAAACTCTTATATAAGCAACCTTTTCTCCAGAAGGTTCACGTTCAATTTTAAAAACAACACCGGATAATGGTTCCTCTTGTGCCGATGTAAGAGCTGGCATTAGGGCCGGAAGTTTTTCAAGTATTTCAGTTACTCCTATACCTGTCATTGCTGAACCGAAAAAGATTGGATACACATTTGCTTGCTGTATTTGCTGTTCTAGTTTTTCTCTTAATAGTGCGTCCGGTATTATTTCGTTATTTACATATGATTCAAGTAACGATTCATTAAATGGTGCTAACAGTTCCATACAATCGTCATATGATTTGTATTCAATGATCCGGGCTTCTTTCGTTCCTTCGTTTAGAACAGAATAGAAGGGGAATGCTTCATTTGAAAGAACCTCTTTTATTTGTTTCATAACTTTTTCAGTGTTTGCGCCACTACGATCAATTTTATTAACGAATAAAATAGTCGGTATGTTTAGTTTCTGTAATGTTCGCATTAAAATTTTTGTTTGTGCTTGCACACCTTCAACGGCAGAGATAACTAAAATCGCACCGTCTAGAACGCGGAATGATCGCTCCACTTCAGCGATAAAATCAGCGTGTCCAGGTGTATCAATGACATTTACTTTTACATCATCAATAAAGAAAGAAACGACAGATGCTTTAATCGTAATGCCGCGTTGTCTTTCTAATTCCATTGAGTCAGTTTGTGTATTACCACTATCTACTCGGCCAATTTCTTTAATCACATTCGTTTCATAAAGAATACGCTCAGTCAAACTCGTCTTGCCAGCGTCTACGTGCGCGACAATCCCTATATTTATTGTTGTCATTTATGAATATCCTCATTTCATTTTCCATTTTCATTTCCTCATTTCTATTTGTGTATTGCCGCATTATCAATCACTCTCCAGTCATTTAAATTATTACTATTATAGTGCAATTAACATTATTTGTAACGCTACAAAGCGCCTTAATTTGGAAAAAATAAAATGAAAACAAAATGCTTGCATTCTAAATCGATATAGATTATATTAATTGACATATCAACTATTGATACATCAAATGTTTTTATTTTGATTGTAAAGGAGGGGTAATTTGACAAGTTCATGCTCAAAAGAAGCGATTATTTTATATAAATTACACTTTCTAAATAAAGAAGTAAGTTCGAAATTTGAAGGGTGTACGGGTATGAGCCAGTCTCGATTAGAGCTTATACTTCAATTATTTGAAGTAGGTGAAATTAGTCAAAAAGCACTTCAGCAAGAAGTGAATATTGATAATGCTGCGATAACAAGGCATTTAAAGCAGCTTGAGGCCAATGAAATGATTGTAAGACGTAAAAATCCAGATGATAACAGAATTACGTTAGTTTCTCTTACTGAAGAGGGGCGAAATAAAATTCAGGCGTTTCAAGAAGAAAAAGAACGTTTTGCAGCATCTGCATTTAAAGGATTAAGTGAGGAAGAACGCGATAATCTTTTAAATATGTTAAATCACATTCAAGAAAATATAAAAGAATTATAAAAAAGGGAGAATACAACTATGACTAACTCAGTAAAAACAAATGATTTTAACGAAATTTTAACAGGACGTCGTTCAATTCGTAAGTACGACCCTTCAGTGAAAATTAGCAAAGAAGAAATGACAGAAATTCTTACAGAAGCAACACTTGCACCATCTTCAGTAAACATGCAACCATGGAGATTCGTAGTGATTGAAAGTGACGAAGCGAAAGCAACACTTGCGCCACTTGCGAAATTCAATCAATCTCAAGTAGAAACATCTTCAGCAATGATTGCTTTATTTGGTGATTTAAACAATTTTGATAACGCAGAGGAAATTTACGGTACAGCAGTAGAGCGTGGCTTAATGCCAGCAGAAGTAAAAGAAGACCAAATGAAAAAACTTTCAGCTTACTTCTCAATGGTTACACCAGAAGTAATGAAAGATACGGTATTAATTGACGGTGGTCTTGTAGCAATGCAATTTATGCTAGCAGCTCGTGCGCACGGCTATGACACTTGTCCAATTGGTGGTTTTGAGAAAGATCAAATCGCAGAAGCTTTCGGACTAGATAAAGACCGTCACGTACCAGTTATGTTAATTTCAATCGGAAAAGCTGCTGACAGTGGTTACCAATCAGTACGTCTTCCAATTGAAAAAGTTGCAGAGTGGAAGTAATTTTAAAGAAATAAGTGGAATATGAAAGGGGAAACACCATGATTATTATTCACGCAATATTTCAAGTAGATCCAGCAAAACAACAAGCATTTTTAGAAGAAATTCAGCCACTCATTCATGGTTCAAGAGAAGAAAGTGGAAATGTATCTTATGACTTATATAAAGATACAGAAAAAGAAAGTGTTTATACGATGGTAGAAGTATGGAAAGATGAAGCAGCAGTTGCGAGCCATAATACGAGTGAACACTTCACATCTTTCGTTAGTAAAGCAGCACAATTTTTAACTGCTCCTCTTGATATAAAAGCTTATAATGGAGAGTTAGTAAAATAATAAGGTAGAAAAAGATGACTTTAGCATATGGCTGAAGTCATCTTTTTTGTATAAGTAGAATCCATTTTGGACTCAGTTATGTTGATTTATAAGTGTTGCTCGTATCCTCAGTAACTGTGGTGAATTGTATGTTAAATTCGAACATTTGGTTTATTGGGATATTTTTCCGTGTTATAATTTTCTTGTAAATAAAAGGTAGAGGGGAGTAAGTAATGGGAGAATTTCAAAGTAATTTGCATACGGCAACGCAACTTGCAACGAAAATGAGAAATGCTTCAGATAGAATGCAAAGTGCTACTAGTCGCTCTATAAATAAGGCAACGCGTACTACACTATCTGTGAACTTCAAGGCACAAGAAGCAAATCAACAAAATTTACAGATCACGAAACAATTTTGTACTGCTTTTCAACAAACAATTGATAATATCCATTCCGTAGCAAATGAATTTGAGAAAATGGATACAGGACTTCAAAAGACTTTTCAATAATGTAACAACCTACGTAAAGGGGAAAAGGTAGGGAGAAAAGATGAGTCAAGAAATTGAAAAGAGAATCAGTCAATGTAATCAAAAATTACGAAATATATTTGAAGAACAAAATGAAAACCGAATCGCGCTGCAAAATCAAGAACGAGCTGAGGTTAGTTTTCATGAATGGAAAAATAGAAGTAATCGTTTATTTAACCGAATACTAGAAACTTGGCACGGCGACAAAGAAGTGTTTCACCTTTTTACGAATATGCGGCAAGAAATCGGACAGTATGAAAGAAAACTTACATTCGAATTAGAAAATGAAAAAGAGACGTTGCTTAAAGAAAAACGGCATCTCAGTGAGAAAGAAAACGACCTTTCCTATGAACAGCAGCAACTACAAAGGGAGGCCAATACATGAGTTTAAACATGTATTTGGGAGAAGTACAAAGTCAAACTCAAAGTATGAACGCTATATGTAATGCTACGATTCAAAGTATGGAACAAGCCATTCAATCTATTGATGCATTTGCGATAGATACAGTATTACAAGGACAAACATACAGTAGTGCAAAAGCCTACCTTGTCCAAACATTTCGGCCGTTAGCGCAAGGACTCATATGCTTATGTGAAGAATTAATTCGCCAAAATGAAGCATTTCCAAATGAGTTCCAAGCGAAAGTTGCTTCGACAGATGTGATTGAACAAGAAATAAGAGAACAAATAAGGGGAATTAATCAATCGATTACAAGTATAGAAGCAATAGAAGTACTTACACCAATGCCTGGAGTAGGTGCGATTGTAACGGTATTAGGTGCAATGAGAAAAAAACTGGAAGAAAAACTAGAGCATTTATATGAATTCAATCATTCATCCAGCAACAACTACAGCACCGCTCTCCAATTAGCGGCTAGCATCACAGCCGGACTCGCTGAAGTGCAAAGCGGGAAAGGATTTAGTCCTGTGAGTGGGACGTTTAGTACACAAGGGTTGAATATGGATTGGGTGAGTTCGATTCAGGGGATTATAGAAGAAACAGCTCGAAAAAATGATCAGTCAATTAAAGATATAGAAACAAATAACATAATTGAGAAGAAATCTCCGGTTAGAAATGCTTGGGACGATGCGACAGACAGTATAGTTGGCACGTTTGAAACAGCGAAAAAGATGTGGGAAGCTATTCAAAGAGGATCGGGGAAAGCTATTGGTGATGAAATCGAGTCCGCAATAGCTTTAAGTAATATGGACATAGGAACTTTTATTAATGTAACCTATGCACTTTTCCATTTGGATGAAACTGCAAAAAATATGTGGCATGCATTTTCAAATAAAATAAAACGAGATATGATAGAGGGAGATGCAGAGAGTCGTACAGAATTGACTACCTATGGATTAACACAAATAGCTACCACAATATTAGGCGATAGGGCACTAAATAAAGTAGGCCATATCACAAAAGGAGCAAAAGCATCAAGTGGATTAAGTACATTTGCTAATGCAGTAAAACTAGCAAAAGAATTGAAGCCTACGCTTGAAATGTTACAATCATTTAAGAGAGAGGCTTCCTATGCATTCTCTAGTGTTGGTGGAACTATTGTAACCAAAATACCTCAAGGCGAATTAATAGAAGCTTATTATAAGTTTGCGAAGTCTAAAGATGGTGGTAAGGGTACGGGTGATACTAGATTTGCTTATAAGAATAATCCTATGGATAATCCAAAGGCGGCAAAAGATATACATGAAAATCCAGATGCAGTTTATGGGTTTTCTCCAAATCCAAACTCGGAGAGTATAGGTGGATTTGCTGATGCACTAGACTGGACAAATCCAGAACAAGTGGCTCAGGCAACTGTAAGAAGGCAGAGTTATCATGATAAAAATGATAATATTATAGAACTAATTAATAAAATGAAGAATGAGGGAAATTCAATTGAAGAAATTGCAAGAGCGGTAAATAATCAAAGAAATCAGAATCGATTAAATGATTATATAGATGATCCAAAAGGACTAGAGCGTGTAATGGCTAGAAATGAGGTTAAATATGGTAATCCACATGGTCCAACAGCAGAATTTTCATTTAATAAGTATGGTTCATGGGAAAAAGTGATCGAAAAGTCAATGAGTGCAAACCCAGGAATGGACGCATGTTGTGGTTTATATGATAAATATTATCATTTATATAGAATTGGGAGTAAGTAATAATTTATTGTATGGTTAAAAATGATAATCTAGTAAGTATACTACTTGGGAAGGTGTGCAAGAATGAATGACACTAAAATAAATATTATTTATGAAGACTTTGATAAAGATAACATAATTATTTTTTTTGAAAAAAACGGAAGAAACATGTGCCTTACTTTTGGATTATATGAGTTTGAAAATGAGATGGAGTATTGGGATATGCCAACTAAATTAAAAAAATATAATGGGGAAATAGGATTTATTTTTGATAAAAATATTAATAGAATTGATTTAGAAATGGAAATAGCTCGATTTATAAAACATAATGATTTAAATAAACTAGATTTTTAATGTGTTTTCAGGAGAAAAATAAGGTAACTATTCAGCTGCCAAATTGATTTAGTTATTTAATATTTTTATTTACATCCGACAATAATTATACAAATCGGGATGTCTGTTTGATGAAGCGTAATAGATATGATGTTTTATTTTTAGGGAAATGAGACTCTGAGATTACAACTCATAGTGATTAGTTGATAAATATAAATATCTGGAATGGGCAAAAAACTAACGAACTCGTACAAACTCGTAAGGTTTAATGTAGTAATTGTCATACCATACAGAAGGTGTCATGACAACTACTACAAAACGTACAAATTTAATACTACTTAAAAACATATGAACTTAAAGCACTTGGTTGTCTATTTGAGACAATAAGTGCTTTTTTAATTGAAAGGTAAGCTATAAATTTATCGAAATTATTTTTATGAATTAAAGCTAACAGAATGTGCATATAGGCTTCAATTGCAGGTATATAGTTTGTTTTTCAATGTCAAAAAACATTAAAAAAAACAGGGCAATATTATTAAATAGCCGGGTCCATTGTAGAAATGTTTGAAGGTATCTCGCTCATAGGCGGATCTAATTTCTTAACTATCGTGGCAGAAGTAGGAACTGGTGGGTTAGTATCACCAATTGTTATTCCATTAGATATAGCAGCAACAGCTACTGGGGCAAGTCTTTTTGTACATGGTGGATTTGTTTGGAATAAATCGATTCAAAATACTAAGGATACTATTCAAAAAATCCAGTCTTTTGGTGGAGGTGCGGCTAACGGTAAACCTAGCAGTAACAAAAATACAAATGTAGACAATTTTGATGCAAAAACAGCTACAAATAAGCAAAAAGGTAATTATGGTGAAATAAAATCTAGTGACAATTTATTGAATAATCAAAGTTTAAAAGAAGCTGGATTTGATTTAAAGCCAGTCGGAAAAAGTGCACCAACAGGTATAAATGATAAAATAGTAAAAGGAATTGATGGATTATACGAAAATGCAAATCCAAATTCAAATATTAAATATGTTATTGATGAAGCAAAGTTTGGTAGTTCACAATTAGGAAAAACTAAAGATGGACCACAAATGTCAGATGGTTGGTTGACAGGTGTGAATACTGAAAAAAGTAGAATATTGAAAGCTGTTGATGGAGATAACAAATTAGCAGATAAGATTACAAAAGCGTTGGAGAGAGATAAGGTAGAAAGAGTATTATCAAAAGTCGATAGTAGCGGAAAGGTTAAAACATTTAAGATAGATGCAAAGGGTAACATCGCTGGAGAATGGCCATAATTTAGAAGCTAGGAGGAATTGAATGGTATGAGAGATTATTTATGTATAGAAGAAAAGTGTAGAGAAGGAATTGAATATCATAAAGAGTTTATAGAGGAAAATAGAGAAGATATTAAAAGTTTAGAAGAAGATACTAAAAATGGAATTCAAAGATATTCTAAAGATAATAAGAGTATTATAGAAGGGACATATCTAGCCAATTTTAGATATGAGATGGAGGATATTAGGGCAAAGTATTCTTTAGGGGAAGATGTTAGTGTAATAGAAGAAGATTTTCATAATGCAATTTATGATTTAGAGAATACAGGAAGTAGGGAAATTGGATATTTAAGTCTGATTTGGATGATTTCCTTAGGGATTTTGTTAGAAACGGATAAAAAGAATATAGAAAGATTAAAAAAGATAGTTGATACAAAAAATATGAATGACGCAGTAATTGATTTCCTCTTATGCGCTAGTGATATTGGATACACAAACATGACGAACAGATATTATAAAGAAAATCCATATGCAAAAACGAGAGAGATTATAGAACTTGCACAAATAGATAAAAAAGAAGCATCTAAAAGATTACAAACGTACATGGAGAAAGAATGGTTTAAAGGTCATTATGATTATGAGTGGAAAAATGCGCATAAAGAACCTGGATATGTAGGATATTGGAGCTTTGAAACGGCAGCGCTTGCGAAAATTTTGGAACTGGATGATATAAGTTTAAAAGATAATAATCATTATCCATATGATTTGGCACATTATAAAAATGAAATGAAATTTAAGCATATAGACCTAAGTGAATATCACTATGAAGATGAGACAGAAGAAATAGAGGATATAGTAGAAGGAATTGAACATAATCCTGCATTGGAAAATATTATTCCGCCAAAATGGCATTCATTGGTCAATGAATTAATACATGACTATGAGAATATGGATGATAGTAGTTTTTATGAGAAATACAAAAAAACGATAGGAATAGGTCAAGTGTGGTTCTTACCACAAGAGTATGAAGAAGAAAATGAGCAAAAAAATCTATTAGGAAGTTTAATTGTGTTTGCCCTGACGGTAAGAGATTATATATTACAACTGGACTATAAAGAAGATTTAGAAGACTACATTGATAATCTTAAAAATTTCTGGAATGGATCAGAAACAAAGCTAATTCAATTTATGTTAGAGAATGATCAAAATTATTATGCATGGGTACCAAAAGAAGCAAGCATCCCAAATATGTATGAAGTGAAGATTGAGAGTGTCGATGTAGAGGAAGTTCTATAACGAACAAATCGAAATGGTTTTTATTATATGTAATATTAGAATGCATTTTACTAGTTAATTGAAAACAATGCATGCGTGGCAGAAAAAAGGATGTATTGTTACTAAAAATTAGAGGGAAAGAAGGCTGTTGGATTGAGTTAAGCACCTCATTGTCAATATACGACAATAGGTGCTTTTTTGCGTGCAATGAAGAAAAAATAAAAGATTCATTTTCACTCTATTTCATCTTCAGATTACATGTTATAATTTGGAAAAATATATTCTTAATTTTTAGATAATTAAAAGGTGGTAGATACTATATGAGTACATTAAAGAAAATTACTAATAATATTTCGAAGGTTATTATAGGAAAAGACGAATCGATAGAACTAGCAGCTATAGCTCTTATAGCAAGGGGACATATTTTATTAGAAGATGTACCTGGGACAGGAAAAACAACATTAGCGAAAAGTTTGGCTAAAAGTGTGGACGCTAAATTTCAAAGAATACAATTTACAGCGGATACTTTGCCTGGAGATGTTATTGGCCTTGAATACTTTGATGTGAAGGAATCGGATTTTAAAACAAGGTTAGGACCCATTTTTGCAAATATCGTATTAGTGGATGAAATTAATCGAGCTGTACCGAGAACACAATCTTCGTTACTTGAGGTTATGGAAGAGCGTACGGTTACAATTGCGAAACAGACACATTCATTACCAGAACCTTTTTTAGTTATAGCAACGCAAAATCCACTCGAATCAGCGGGCACATTTCCTTTACCAGATGCTCAGTTAGACCGGTTTTTACTCACAATACGCCAAGGTTATCCTACGAGAGAAGCTGAAAAGGAAATGATGAATCGGTTTCAAATGAATGATCCGTTAGAAACGTTACATTCTATTATTTCAAGTGAAGAAATTATTACGATGCAAAAGCGTGCAAGAGAAGTGTTAGTAGGGAATGATGTGCAAGATTATCTCCTTGAAATTATTGAAGCAACTCGTAACCATGAGTTAATTGAAATTGGTGTAAGCCCTCGGGGAACGTTGGCATTTATGAGAGCGATTCAAGCACGGGCAATATTAAATGAAAGAGATTACTGTACGCCAGATGATATTAAGACGCTCACTGCATCCGTTTGTGCTCATCGTTTAACGTTAACAATTGAGGGAGAGATGAAAACGACGAAAGAACAAATTATGAAAGAAATTCTTCATACGATTAGTGTGCCAGTGGAGAATGTACGATGAATCAACAGCTTGTGTATACACCTTTAGCGGAGCCTTTCGTAATGGGGGTTATGTCAGTTGTAGCCGTTATTTTAAGTGTATTTTCAAGTAATCTACTGTTTTTATCTCTCGTATTTTTATATGTAATTTTAATAGGTGCTACGCATGTATATATACGTAAAGTATCTCGTGTTGAATGGGAATACAGTCAAGGGAATTCGAATGTTTTTATAGGTGAAACGAATATGTGCAAAATGAAAATTTCAAACAAGTCGATATTTCCTATTCTTAATATCGTATTTCGATTTAAATGTGAAAATAAGCTAACTTGGAATCATGATGAAATAAACAAAAATCATAGTACAGGTTCAAATTATTATATGAATTTTAATTTAAAAGGAAGGGAGTCAGTTTCATTTGATTTGCAAGCTGTAGCGTTAAAAAGAGGCATCGCGAAATGGGAAGAAGTTGAAATTGTTATTACTGATCTCTTTGGATTTATAACGAACCATATAACATATAAACAAGTTGATACGCCCTCTTATTTAGTCTTACCAGCTGTTCCGAAAATACAAGTTCCTGAATTACAAGAATGGTCACGAGGATTTCGAAAAGCGATGTCTTCACCCTTATATGATGAAACGAAAGTAATGGGAGTAAAGTCTTATGAAAATGAAGATTTTCGTTCCATCCACTGGAGTGCAACAGCGAAAACAGGGACGATAATTGCGAAAAAGTATGAGCGAACACAATGTGATAAATACGCGATTTATCTCAACTTGCAAAATAAAAGTGGTGTTTCTTTGCGAAATGATATAGAGGAACTAATTGAATTAACAGCAGGTATATGCAAACAACTTCTTATGCAAAACTGTTCGTTTGAAGTATGGATCAATAGTGTAAAAGATAACGGTTTGCTACATATAAAAAATGGGGATAATCGGAAACATTTGCAAAATGTATTAAAGGTACTTGCCTCGATATCAGACCAAGATACGCCTATATCTTCTTCTTACTTTTACACAGCAGGCTTTCGTCGAAAGGAACTGGATGCGGTTCCTTTAATTATTGGTACTTCACCAAAGAAATACAGTAGAACGAATAAATGGATTGTAATGAAAGAATAAGAAGGGGCTTATGTCATGGTGAATAAAAAGCGGCATATGAAAGTGAAGTTATGGAGTGTAAGAACTTTAATCATACTTTTCTTTGCGATTAGTGCGATAACGTTATCACAAGGTGTTGTGTATGTACAAGACATAGTAAAAGAGCGTTTTTTCAGTAAGACTAAGACAATATCGGAAAGAAATTATGACTTTACTAGTATAGGTGAAAATTTTGATGATTCCAAAATAGATGAAGATGAATATGAAGAAGTAGAAGATACAGGTATAAGAACGAAAACGGGTAAAAAATTTCAACCTTTCGAAAGAGAAAGTCTATGGAATGACGTGCTTTCTGTTCTTTCAAATGTATGGATTACTATAGTTTTTTATGTGATAATCGCAATATCAATTATATATGCCATCTACAAGTATATTAGGAAAAAATTGACGAAAACAGAAATAGTACAGGAGAAAGAATCGATCACAAAGCAAACTGCGGTAAGAAGCATAAAGAATGAAAAAGTCATTCATCAGTTAGAACAGCCGTTACCGACAGATAAGATAAGAAAAACGTTAGTTGAATGGGAAAGAACATTACCATTTCATGAACAGAGAAGGTCCTATGAAACGATGCAACAATGGTTAAAAAGAATTTGTAGAACAAGGGATATTATCTCGTTATATGAGTCTGTTCGTTATGGGGAAAAGACGTATACGGATTTAGATGTGAAAGAAATAATGAAGTGGGTAGAGGGAGATGGGAAGGTGGATACATAAATATCCACCTTTTCTTTTTTTATACGGAAATTTGATTAACATGAATTATTTTCTTATATGAAACCGTATTTAAATAGGTAAACAAAATTAACATTATTTACTTATACTTCATTACATGTTAACCTATACTTAATTTTTATAAACTATAATTAATTTTTAAGTTTTTTAAGGGTGTGAAAATGTAATGAAATCGGTATTAAAAAGCATACTTATTTCCTTTGTTTTTTCTGCAGTAGGTATGTGTTGGTTACTGTACGTATTATTCAAAGGGGACGGAGACTGGTTATTGTCTTGGATAGGTGTATTAATGGCATATTTATCTTTATATACTTTAATAGATTTATATTGTAAAAATACATACGATAAAAAAATAAATAAATGGCTTATAAAAACAGCGGTGACTAGTTTTAGTTTTTCTGTATTAGGAATCTCATTTTGTATCATACATGAGCTATTAACACCATGGAGTCTTAGTTTAATGGTGTGGTATTGGTTGCTAATGTTAGTATTATTTTTAACAACTATAATATCATTAATCAGTTTAGTATTTGTTAATCGTAAAAATCACAATTTCACCGTTGGATATAGAATGCTCATACTTCTAAATGTATTTCTTACATTGGGACCAGTATTATGGCCGCTATTACTTTCTATTATTGGAAATGGTATGAATGCTAGTGCGGGCTGGTAAAAAGGCATATAAATTAGTTGTGTAAAGAATAGGATGAAAAGTTGATATAGAATTTTAAATGTTTAAGAGAACATGTTTACATAAAAAATGAAAACATGTTCTCTTTTTATTTGCATGCATAACTCTTCCTCAGTTTACCCTATTTAAATTTAAACGTAAGTATTTCGTAAGGAATGGATAAGAAAAAAGAGAGATTTATCATATAGGATGAAAGTATAGCCTGAATCAATCCGATATTAATGGAGGAGAGAAAGCCTTATGAAAAAATGTAATTCAATTAAGTTAGCAAGTTTTGCAGTTTTATTAGCGGGTACTGCTCTATTCACACCTGGTTTTACTGTGACTGCAGAGTCAACCCAAAATATTTCTAGTTCGTCACAAGTACATGATCAAAAGAATCGTAATGGCTGGAAACAAGTAATGCAGGAAACAGTACAGCTTGGTGCTGTAGGAATATTAGCTAAGGCGTCTAATAACGGAAAAACTAATAGTTTTACTGCAGGCGTGGCGGACTTAAGTACAAAGAAACCGGTGAATTCGGATTATCGCTTTCGGATTGGTAGTGTGACGAAGACGTTTACTGCCACGACTATTCTTCAATTAGTAGGAGAAAATCGCTTACAACTTGACGATCCAATTGAAAAGTGGCTACCGGGTCTCGTGCAAGGAAATGGGTATGATGGTAATCAAATTACGATACGACAACTTTTGAATCATACGAGTGGTATCGCTGAATACTTAAAGTCAAAAGACGCGGACATAATGAATTCGAAAAAAACGTATACAGCAGAAGAAATAGTGAAAATAGGCCTTTCGCTGCCTCCAGATTTCTCGCCGGGTAAAGACTGGTTGTATTCAAACACAGGATACGTAATACTAGGAATGCTTATTGAAAAAATAACTGGAAATAGTTATGCGGAAGAAATCGAAAAGCGAATTATTGAACCTTTGGACCTATCAAATACGTTTTTACCAGGAAATTCACCCGTCATCCCAGGAAAGAATCATGCTCGTGGATATGTGAAAATGGAAGGAACAGGCGAGTTGAAAGACATTACGTATTATAATCCGAGTTTAGCTAATGCAGCTGGAGATATGATTTCTAATGCGGATGATTTAAATAAGTTCTTTTCATCTTTACTCGGTGGTAAGTTACTGAAGGAACGCGAGCTAAAAGAAATGCTTACTACAGTTCCTATAGAAGGCAAAGGGGTTGGTGACGCATACGGTCTTGGAATCTATGAGACTAAACTTCCAAACGGTGTTTCAGTTTGGGGGCATGGAGGAGGAATTCCTGGATTTACAACTTTTGCTGGGGGAGTAATTGGAGGCAAACATACATTGGCTATCAGTCTCAACTCTATAGGTGGGGTCGATATTGTTCCGCAGTTTAATAAAATGATGCAAATTGAATTTAATAAATAGATGAAAAGAAAGTGAATGGAATTTTGTTATAGTTATATTTAAAAGAGGTGCTTTTTTAAGTTCGTAACTATGGACAGTAGTTGCATTTATGATATGACATCAAGTGTATTCCAAAGTGAAAATCAATCTTAATGCTTACGACAAAATAAAAAAGGATGTCAGTTACATGACATTCTTTTTATTTTGGATAAAAGAGGTATGCATATAGTTCTGAAAATTGTTATTTTTAAAATTTTTACATATAATGAAGGATATAGGGGCACCAATTGGGGAGTTATGAATGGAAAATACTTTAGTTAGTTAAATATTACTCGTTTTAATCAAAATAATTATGAGTTGATTTGGAGTTGAATACAATGGGGAAAAATCATTATAAATGGAGTAATAAACAATTACGAGAACATGTTGAAGTACTAGATGGTAAGAGAAGCACACACATATTATTAAAGAATGCAACATATTTAAATTCTTATATGCGCGAGTGGATGACAGCGAACATTTGGATATATAATGATCGAATTGTATACGTAGGGGAGCAGCTGCCAGAGCAATTAACGGAGTGTGAAGTTGTTGATTGCGAAGGAAAGTATGTCGTACCCGGTTACATAGAACCACATGCACATCCGTATCAGTTGTATAACCCAGAGACGCTAGCGAATCATGCGATGCAGTTTGGGACAACAACTTTTATTAATGATAATTTAACTTTATTTTTCACATTAAAGCGTGAAGAAGCATTTCGTTTATTAGATGAATTCAATAAGATTCCAGCAAGTGTGTATTGGTGGTGCCGTTTTGACGGACAGACTGAATTGCAAAACGGGGAATCTTTGTTTAATAGTGAAGAAATAATAGAGTGGCTGCAGCATGAAGCGGTTCTTCAAGGCGGCGAGCTAACAGCATGGCCAAAACTATTACATGGCGATGATGAAATGTTAACTTGGGTGCAGGAAACGAAGCGATTGCAAAAGAAAGTAGAAGGACATTTTCCGGGTGCATCTGAAACGACTTTAGCGAAGTTAAAACTGTTAGGTACAGATTGTGATCATGAAGCGATGACAGGGCAGGAAGCTTTCACTCGTCTTATGCAAGGTTACACTGTTTCCTTAAGAAATTCTTCAATCCGCCCAGATTTAGAAGTTTTACTGAAAGAATTGTTGGAACTAGGCGTAAAGCAGTTTGATAGATTCTTTTTTACAACAGACGGCTCACATCCTTCGTTTTATGAGAATGGAATGACAAACGTTATGATTTCTACCGCGATAAAACAAGGAGTACCAGTAATAGATGCATACGATATGGCAAGTTATAATATTGCTCGCTATTATAATATGGAACATGTACATGGTTCGATTGCGACAGGTAGAATTGCTAATATCAATATTTTAGAAAGTAAAGAAAACCCAGTACCAATCAGTGTCCTTGCAAAGGGGAAATGGGTGAAGCGTGACGGTGTAAATACACATGAAGCATTACATATAGACTGGAGTAAACATAAAGTAACTCCATTATCATTAGATTGGTCCATAGAAAAAGAGGATATGATTTTCTCTAATAAAACGGGGATACACTTATTAAATAACGTTATTACAAAACCATACACTAGTGAAATCAATATAGACTGTGATGAATTGTCCACAGATCATGATGAATGTTTCTTTATGATGATTGCTCGTGATGGCAGTTGGCAAGTGAATATAGCTGTGAAAGGTTTTGCGAAAGAACTAGGTGGGCTTGCTAGCTCTTATTCTGGTACAGGTGACATCATTCTTATCGGAAAAAGAAAAGAAGATATGCTTACAGCTTTTCGTAGAGTAAAAGAGCTTGGCGGGGGAATGGTAATAGCTGAAAAGAATGAAGTATTACACGAAATAGCATTACCATTGCTCGGGATTATGTCTAATTTAAAAATGAGAGAATTAATACAGGAAGAGAAACAGATGGTGAAATTACTACAAGAGCGTGGCTACGCGCATGATGATCCAGCATTTACAATTTTATTCTTTTCTGCGACGCACTTGCCTTTTATACGAGTAACACCTATAGGATTATATGATGTGAAAAGTAGTAAGGTAGTTGCCCCGCCCGTGAATTTGATAAAGCAATATTAAAAGGAAAGATCCTATAAAAATTTTATTTTATAGGATCTTTCTTATTATTAGCATAAGAATATTGTAAGCCTCAAATGATATAGTATCTAAATCATTTGAGGTGATATGTAAATATGAAAAAAATATTTTACATTTTAAGCGTATTTATTCTGTGTGTATCGATACAACACGTTGTACATTCCCAATCAGATGCACCAGAATTATCTTCGGATTGTCTCGAAGAAAGAAAAGTTAGAGATGAAAAGCATGTGAAGAATATAATACAGGACATTAAATCCACATTTAATTTAAATATTGATGAACATAGTTTTTGGGAAGTAAGTAAAAGAGATCTGGAGGCTGCTCATTTGATGTATGGTGGAAAGGAAAATGATTCTTATTATAATTCGCTAACTAAAATTTATGATAGTGGTGGATTTAGCGAACAGCCCAGCTTATTTGTGAGGGCACAAGAAGCATTTTTACTTTATAAAGAAAAAGATAATATCAATGTAATGAAACGCCTAAAACTAGACGTTGAAAAAGGGGAATGGCTCGTTATAAAAACGAAAAAGAAGAAAGGGAAAAAAGTGAAATTTAAGCCGTTGCAATGTGAAAAAGATTATATGAAAAAGAGAAATGAATAACAAAATACTTATTCATGCTGTTTTTATTCAACGATATTTTGCTGTTGATTTGAAATAGAAAAAGGTAAACGAACATATTAGCTTTATGGAATATGTTTGTTTACCTTTTTTTGAGAGATTTAATAATTGGGGATTATTTACTGCCTAATGAATTTATAACATTCAATGAATTTGTTCTTCATAAACATTAGATTTTGTGTCAAATGATTTATACATTGCCGAAACACCTATGTATATTTTATTCTACAGTATTTATAAAAGAATGTTGGCTATTCATAAGAAATATGATTGGCACGGTTTTTGCTTGTATTACATGTAAGGAAGGGAGATTGTATGTAAGGAATCTGTACTCGTAATAGTATAAAACAAGCTACTATTGCATTATTAATCATAGTTGTATTTATAGGGGAACTGTAAATACATACAAATAAGTGGTTTTTTTGATTTTAAAATTCTGAATTTTCATTTAAATAACTAGGGGGCAATGGTATGGTTAAATATTCGAAAATTTCTAAGTGGATTCTTGGTGTTGGACTAGTGACAATAACGTGTAATGGTTTGCAAATTCAAGCAGAGACAAAAGAGAAAAATGTGAAGAACGTATTACAAATGGAGCCGGTAGGAATACAGAAATCTGTTGATGAATTGGCGCACCCTTCAAAAGTACAAGAAAATGAATCTTTTACAAAACGGTTAAAATTAGCGGATTTATCGCAGCGTCCACTAGCACCAACCGATAATATTAAGCCGTTAGCTGAAGAAAAAAAGTATTCGATGGCTGAGTTAAATCAATTAAATAATAAACAATTAACTGATCTTCTTGTGACAATTAAATGGTATCAAATTCCGGAATTATTTCAGTTTAATAGTGATAGTCTTAAATTCTATCAAGATGATAGCCGAATGCAAGCGATTATTAATAAACTAGCAGAACAAGGACAAGCTTATACGCAAGATGATTCAAAAGGGATTGAAACATTAGTAGAAGCTCTACGTGCAGCGTTTTATTTAGGTTTTTACCATGATGAATTAAGCAAACTAAATGAGCGTAGCTACCATGATAAATGTTTACCAGCTTTAAAAACAATTGCAAAAAATCCAAATTTCAAACTTGGTACATCAGAACAAAATAAAGTAATTGCATCATATGGAAAATTAATTGGAAATGCATCAGCAGATGTTGAAACGGTTTTATATGCAGGTGAAATTTTTAAACAATATAACGATAATCTTGCAACTTTCATTGAAGACCGAACAAAAGGAGACGCTATATATGAGTTGATGAAGGGAATTGACTTTGATATTCAGACGGATATGTACACGACTGGAAAAGAGCCAAAAGATACGATGTGGTTTCGGAATATCGATAACTTTATTAATGAAGTAAATCGTTTTGCACTACTTGGTACAGTAACAAATAAAAATGGATGGTTAATTAATAATGGAATTTATTATGCTGGCCGATTGGGCAAGCTTCATAGCACGCCGACAAAAGGACAACAAGTTGTTACAGATGCAATGCGAATTTATCCATATTTAGGAGAGCAATACTTTGTTGCGGCAGAACAAATTACTACAAATTATGGAGGAATAGATGCGAATGGAAAAACTGTAAATTTAGATCAAATTCGGGAAGAAGGTAAAAAGAAATATTTACCGAAAACGTATACGTTTGATGATGGAGCAATTGTCTTTAAAGCTGGGGATAAAGTTAGCGAAGAGAAAATTAAACGTCTATACTGGGCGGCAAAAGAGGTGCGTTCTCAATTTTATCGTACAGTTGGTAGCGATAAACCACTTGAAAGTGGACATGCTGATGATGTGTTAACGATGGTTATTTATAATAGCCCAGATGAGTATCAATTTAATCGTCAACTGTACGGATATGAAACGAATAATGGTGGGATTTATATTGAAGGGACAGGGACTTTCTTTACATATGAACGTACACCAGAGCAAAGTATTTATAGTCTGGAAGAATTGTTCCGCCATGAATTTACGCACTACTTACAGGGAAGGTACGAAGTTCAGGGATTATGGGGCCAAGGGGAAATGTATCAAAATGAACGTTTAACATGGTTTGAAGAAGGGAATGCAGAGTTCTTTGCAGGTGCAACGCGATTAGATAGTGTAGTACCGCGAAAAAGTATAATTGGTGGGTTATCTAATGATCCTGCAAAACGTTATACAGCATCACAAACATTAAATGCGAAATATGGAACGTGGGATTTTTATAATTATTCGTTTGCACTGCAATCATATATGTATAATAAGCGCCCAGAAATGTTCGATAAAGTACATGATTTAATTCGCGCAAATGATGTTTCAAGTTACGATGCATACCGTGCTACATTAAGCAAAGATAATAAGTTAAATGAAGAATATCAATCTTATATGCAAATGCTTATTGATAATCGCGATAAGTATACAATTCCACAAGTATCAGATGAGTATTTAACTCAGCATGATCCAAAATCGCTTTCGGACGTTACTTCAGATATTACGAATGAAGCGAAATTAAAAGATGTGAAAGTAACAAAGAATACATCACAATTCTTTAATACATTTACACTACAGGGGACATATACAGGAAGTGCGGCTAAAGGAGAAGTTGAGGACTGGAAAGTGATGAATGAAGCAACAAATGATATGTTGAAACGTCTTTCAGGAAAAGAGTGGACAGGATATAAAACATTGACTGCTTATTTTGTAAATTACCGTGTAAATAATGCTGGGCAATTTGAATATGATGTTGTGTTTAGCGGAGTGAATACGGAAGAAGGTACGGCTGTAGAAAAAGAACCAAATAATTCATTTGAAACAGCAAACCCACTATCTTTGAATATTTTGTTAAGAGGAACCTTGAGCGATCAAGATCAGGGGGATAAATTTGTTATTGATGTAAAGGATCAAAAAGATTTACAAATTTCTGTTACAAACGAACAAAATCTTGGACTGAACTGGGTATTATATTCTGAATCAGATTTAAATAATTATGTAGCTTATGCAACAAAACGTGATGGAAACAAATTGCTTGGAAATTATAATGCAAAGCCAGGGAAATATTACTTAAGTGTATATAAGTATGGTGGTGGAACAGGGAATTATACGGTACAAGTAAAATAGTTTACTATAGTTTGTTTTGAAAGGCTACTTATCGCATTTTTTAGCGAAATAAAGTATTTAATGTTAAACATTAAACTAATTCAACATATCCCTGTTCTAATTATAGAACAGGGATATGTTGGCTTTATATTTTCAAATTAAATAACCTCATTGGATTTTGACAAGAAAATAATTAATATAGAGTTGAATTCTCATTCGTAAAGCATGTTTTAATCTTCTTAATGCTCTTTCATTTTTGTCTCGATTTTTGTTTTCAAATCAGTGGATACTCGATTGAAATACCCCAAAACGATCTTCCTAATATCATCGGATATAACTTTCAAATCACTAGCTAAGTTTTCAGCGAGATGTTCTTTTTCTATTGGCTGTAACTTCGTGTAAAATTCACCAGCCTGCGTAAAGTCATCCTGTTTCGTTATAGAAGTTCTTTCAAGTTTACCTTCAACGTACCTTCCTTCACCGGTTGTAATTTGATTAGCAGGTGTCCAATCTTGCTGCTGGTTAATCGTTAATTTGCGAAATTCGGGACCAATTCTTCTTCTTTGTGAATCACTGTAAATGTTAGCGCGCCCTTGCAGCATTTTATCATCTGATAACTCAGCGCCTTCTAGCAAATTAGAAGGAGAGAAGGCGACTTTTTCTACTTGTTCCATAAAATTTTCAGGATTTTTATTTAATACCATTTTCCCGACTGGTATGAGAGGATACGTCTGTTCATCCCATACTTTTGTGTCATCTAAAGGATCATAAGAAAGATGCGCTTCATCTTTCGGATCCATGAGCTGGACGTATAAACCATACTCCACTGGTTTACCATTTTCAATAGCATCATATAAATCTTTCCCGCTATAATCAGGATTTTCGGCAGCTAGTTTAATTGCTTCTTTACTAGTAATGTACTGTACACCTTCAAACGGGTACCAATGATACTTTACATACTTTCGATTACCTTCCGCATTTCTCCATACATATGTATTAACACTATGTCCTGGAATGTGGCGAAGACTTTTGGCCGTACCATTATTAGAGTATAAACGGACAACAAAATGAATAGATTCAGGTGCTTTAGCGACAAAACTCCAAAATCTATTAGGGTCTATTAAATTATTTTTAGGTGAAGGCAATAATGCTTGAATCGTTTCAGGGAAACGCATCGGATCGCGAACAGAAAAAACAGGAATGTGATTACATAAAAGGTCAAAAATGCCTTCTTTTGTATAAAATTTTGTAGAAAAACCGCGTACATTTCTAGCAGTATCCGGTGTTCCTTTCGTACTAACAGCTAACGAAAATCGCACCATAACAGGAACTTTTTCATTAGAATTTTGTAAAAAACTTAATTTAGTATGTTCAGACATCGAATATATCGTTTGAAAATAACCGAACGCACCAAATCCTTTTACATGAACAGATCTTTCTAAAATTTTTTCATGAATAAATTGTTGTAATGACTCATGCAGTACACTATCTTGCTCTAGTACGGGTCCACGTGAACCAACTGTTTGAGAGTGAAATTTAGCTGGTTCAGTAAGTTCTCGATGTTTATTAAAGTCTTCTTCTAATAATTCTTTCCTATGTTTATCATATTTTTCATTCATCGATATAGCCTCCAAATTTTTTCGTCGATTGTTACTAAATATGATTTTATAGTCTCGATTATGTATGACATACAAAGTTCAAAGCAGTAACATACCGCTAGATGAAAAAAACACATATGTAGTGGACCTGTTGAAATAGAAGAAATTATGGAAAAATGAATATCGTGAAGAAAATTACTATTAAAATTTTAATCTGAAAAATGAATTTATACATGAGTTTATAGAGAATGAACAGAAATAAACAGGGAAAATAAATAGGAGGAATTTAACATGTCGGATTGGTTTCAATTAGATAAAGAATATATGATGTCTACGTATTGTCGTACGAAGGTTGCGATAGAAAGAGGAGAAGGGTGCAAGCTTTATGATGTAGATGGTAAAGAGTATGTAGACTTATTTTCTGGAGTCGGAGTGAACGTATTAGGGTATAATCATCCGAAAATTGTACAAACGACAATGGAGCAAGTTACAAAATCGTTGCATCTGCCGTTTCATTTTTTAAATCCAGTTGCGATTGAATATGCAAAGAAATTAGTGGATTGCTCATTAAAAAACGGAAAGGTCTTTTTTACAAACTCTGGTACGGAAGCGACAGAAACAACTTTGAAATTAATTGATAAATATAGAGCTAATACGAATGAAGAACGTGAAGGAATTGTAGTGCTGAAGAATAGTTTCCATGGGCGTACGTTAGGGGCACTTCATTTTACGAGACAAGAAAAGGTATATCAAAACTTCCCTAAAACATCTATTCCTGTATACGAAGTAGAGCGTGAGAATATAGACCAATTAGAGGAGACCATTATTAAAGAAAAACCAATTGCGATTATGCTAGAGCCTGTTTTAGGAAGTGGGGGAATTTATCCTTTATCAAGTGAATATTTGCATGGTGTTCAAAATTTATGTGAAAAATATAATGTACTTCTTGTCGTTGATGAAGTTCAAAGTGGTATGGGTCGAACGGGAAAACTATTTGCTTATCAAAATTTTAATATTACACCAGATATTATTCAAATTGGTAAAGGAGCAGGAGGTGGGATACCGCTAGGAGGAATTATTGTAGGCAAAAAGTTATGTGATGTATTTTCACCAGGAGATCACGGGACAACGTTTGCTCATTCATCAATGGGAACGGCTTTAGGGTTAACGGTATTAAACACATTGATTGAAGATGGTTTAATGTACGAAGCGTATGAAACGTCACTATATTTAAAGGATAAATTACAAGAAATTCAGAAAGAAAACTCTTATTATATTCAGGAAGTACGTCATGCTGGTATGATGTTTGGAATTAGTTTAAATGATACAAATGAAAATGTGAAAAAATTACAGGTAGAGCTAATGGAGAAAGGGATATTAGTTGACGTAACACAAGGGAATATCATCCGTTTACTTCCTCCATATATAATTACAAAAGAAGAAATTGATACATTTATTACTCAATTTATTACTTGTATGGATAAGGTTGCTACTGTAGTAAGTGCTTAAAAATTAAAAGCTATATTTTATATAAAGTGCACTCTAATTGTTGGGGATAGTTTACAATTGGGGTGCATTTTTTATAGTAGAATTTTATTTATTGATATTTGGTTGGTGAGGAAAAGAGAAAGTAAATGTGTAAAGATAGTAGATAAAACGAGTGGTACTAACAACTAATGATAGAACGTTTTGAAAATAATAGCATACGAATATATAAATAATAAGAATGAGGTGATATATTGGAAAATAATGATATTCAATTTACTTCTTTACAAATGAGAACGGATAAATATGGTTGGGCTAGTATTCAATATACAAATAAAAAGCAGGCTATCTTATATACTCAAAATAGAGGAGTAGAATGGGATGTTGTCAATCCTCTTAATTCAATTGTATTATTTGGGTATCCAATAAACGCTCGAAGCTCTTGGGCATATGGTTTAACAAAAAAGAATGATGATTTATTACCCGCTATATTTTATACAGTTAATAGAGGGGAAAGATGGAGTGAGTTTATTTTACCGGTTGAAGAAGATTGGGAGAAATCGACTGATGTTCAAGTACAATTGCATGCCGCGAATATGGATAGTATATGGATTGTATTGTCTAGAAAGCTTGCATCAAATAAATTTGAACATAATTTATACTATATGAAAATGAAAGGGAGAGTATGGAAAGTAATTAAAAATATAAGTATTAGTGATAGTATTTCAGGAATAACATTTATAAACGAGTTAGTTGGATTTATTTCATTACACAAACAATATGAAACATCAGCGGTATTTAAAACAATAGATGGTGGGGCAAGTTGGCAGCCTATAAAAGATATTCCAAGTCTTGAAGGAAGTAATAATGAGACTTCTATGGCTTATAAAGCAATCTATAAAAATAACTTGTTAGTAATACCAACTAAAATGAATAATGATGTATTTTTAATGAATTACTCATTTGATAAGGGGAATTCGTGGCATATTTCAAATAAAACAATAAATACTAGTAAAGCGGCTGTTTCTTTTTTTAGTTCCTATTATGGCTGGGTTATAAATAGTGAACATGGAAGTGTATATCAAATAATAAAAAAAGGAGCAAAATGGATAAAGGTATCAAGTAATCCATTGCTGAAAAATGTATTTTGTTTACATTTTTTTAATCGGCGTAAAGGTTGGGCGTGTAATAAAAAAGAAATATTTACTACAAAAGATCGCGGTATAACATGGAAAAAGGTAGTATATAAAATTAATAATATTGAAAAATTTATTTAAAAAGTCCTAAAGAAATTAGGACTTTTTTTGTTTTTTATGGTGAGAGTTGTAACAAACAATGATAAGAGAAAGGAGGTAAGTGCATAACTTATATTTTCAAAAATAGACGTTTGTTTTCACACAGTATAATTCACTTTTGAATATGTTAATAAAGTAGCAAATTCATAGGAAATGGTAATACTTAATATTTTATGTCACATGATGTGTAAAGGGGGCGTGTAATGAAATCGTTAACGGTTATTATTTTGTACAGTGAAAGAGAGCAAATATTAGAAGAGTCAATTCAATCTATATGGAAGCTAAATCCTCTTGAAATTATAATTTTCGTTCCTAACGATAGAAGTAATTTGTATGAAATAGCAAAGAAACATAAATGTCATATTGTTTTTATGGACAAATATAATAAGCATTATGATGGATATGGAGCTTGTATAAAGGCAGCAAAAGGAGAAGTTTTATTATTTTTAGATGGCAATTTTTCGTTATCCACAAATGAAATGCAGAGATTTATTGAGCCAATTGTTACAAATCAAGCCGATGTAGTTTTAAATAAAATAGATAAATTGATAGAAATAGGTAAATGTCCAAATATGGATATTGTATGGAGAAAAATGTTAAATGAAATTTTAAGTCGACCAGATTTAAAAAGCAATTCAATACTTTCGTTACCATATGCGCTTACGAAGGAAGTAGTGGAAAATATCGGCTTTAATTATATGGAAGATATCGTTCTATCTCATATGAAGATTGTGAATCAAGGGTGGCGGATTAACGATCAATATGCAATCAATACGTTATCTAAAGATGAGACTATAGAGGAAGGAGGATATTTAATAAAAAAAGAGTTATCCAAAAATGAAAAAGAGAAAGTAGAAAGATATTTACGCGGTATAGCTAAATGGATAGAGAAAAAAGGAAGAAGAGTAGGGTTTACTGATGCAGGAAAAAGAAGAGATATTGTTCAAAAACTAGGTGAATGTAAGCGATACCCTTCCTATCATCAAGGGTGGGGAATGCATTCTTCAATTTATGATGGGAAGCAACTTTCTGTCATTATACCGGTACAAAATGAAGAAGAGACTATAGAACAAGTAATACTTGAGGCGAGAAAAATAGAACCACTAGAAATCATTGTCGTTGTAAATGGTTCGACAGATCAAACGGCTAATATTGCTAAAAGACTTGGTGTTACTATTATTGAATATAACGAACGACTTGGTCATAATGTTGGACGTGCTATTGGGGCGCTTGAAGCTACAGGAGATATTCTTTTATTTATTGATGGTGATTTTAGTGTTTCAGGAAGTAATTTGCATCATTTTACAAATGCAGTTTCAGCTGGTGTAGACATAGCATTAAATGATTTGAATCCGATGTTACACCCTCCGTTTTATGTTGTAGACGTCGTAAAATATATGCTTAATTTAGCATATAATCGTCCAGAATTAAGCAATGGCTCATTAGTAGCAATTCCACATGCTATGAGTAGATCATGTTTAGATGCAATAGGCTGGGAAAGCTTACTATGCCCTAGTCTTGCACAAGTAAAAGCAATATTACAAGGGTATAGAGTAGAATGTGTACATTACGTTGATGTTGTAAAACCGAATAGAATTCGTTTAAAGGAAAATGTAAGTCACAATGGGCATCCTCCAGCAGTATTAAGAATAATTGGTGATCACGTTGAAGCTCTCTCTTACTTGATAGAACAACTCGAAATGGATGGAAAGGGTGATTAAACTGTTAGACCAGTATAAAATAATTAACATTTCATATGAACAATTATGGCAAATGGATTTTCAAATTACAGAACCATTTATACTCAAGGTTGATTGGGATAAAGTAACGTATGAATTTTTAATTCGTATTAAGCCCGATGCTTCTAACACTATTGTTTTTGGATCCGGAGCAGGTGGGTTTCAAGAACAGCCAATTGGTCCACCTATTTTTCATCGACATTCTTGGATGGATGAATTTGAAGATACTGTTATATATTATAATGACCCTACGTTATATCTTGGAAAATTATCTTTAGGTTGGGGACAGGGAGAGTTAAATAGATTTTATTTACAAGATATAGCAAATATTTTAGAAATAGTATTTGTAAAGTTAAAAGTTGATTCGAAAAATGTGTTGTTTTATGGCAGTTCTGGGGGAGGATTTATGTCTTTAATTTTAGCTGGATTCGTTAAGGGCTCCACAGCTTTCATTAATAATCCTCAAACAAATTTATTAAAATGGATACCTGTACCAATAAATCTAGTTTTCGATTTGTCTTATCCAAATTTATCAAGAGAAGAAGTTGAAGAGAAATTTGGCGAAAGAATTAATGTTGTGAAATTTTTTAATCACATTAAATATGTACCGAATATTTATTTTTTGCAAAATTTCGCGTGTGAATTTGATGTGCAAAATCATTTGCTACCATTTATTTCCGAATTAGAGCAACTTGATAAAGACACGGAAGTAAATCAAATTATAATTGACTTATATTTTGATAAAAAAGCAGGGCATGCAGCTGTAGGGAAGAGTGAAACAATTGAATATATAAAAAAAGTAAAACCTAATCAGACTGTAAAAGAAGAACAAAAAGAAGTGGACCTATCAGTTGTTATAGTTTTAGGAGAAGAAAAATCAAAATTGAATCAAATTTTAAATAAAGTGCAGCATATAAAACCACTAGAAATTATTATTGTAGCTGATGATAGAATGAGTGCGATACAATCTATACCAACATTTGTTGAAAGTAACGTTGTTGTGATTGAGGAGAAAAGTAAATGGAAAGCACCAGTTCATGGGGCAAAAGTCGCCAATGGTGATGTAGTCTTATTTTTAAATGGAGAAGATGTTATTTTTTCGGTAGAATTAGAACGATTTATAGAACCGCTACTAAAAAAGGAACAGGATGTAATTTTAAATAATATAGACTCGGTTTGTTTTGAAAAGATGAGAGTAGAATGGCCAAGCATTGCTATGGTGTATAAAAAAATAGTAAACGATGTATTGGGGCGTATGGATTTAAAATATGATTCGATGTTATCTATGCCATATGCTATTACTAAAAAAGCAATTGAAGACATTGGATATGATATCTTGCAGAACCCTATTCTGTCCCAAGTAACTCTTATTGAGAAAGGGTGGCGACTACAATCCTCGTCAGCCATCACTAACACCTCCTTGAATAATATGCCCGCAAACAAAACCTCTTTCTATAAAAATGGATTAACTAAATTAGAAGTATATGAGATTAAAGAAAATATAAAAGCTTTGGAGAGTTGGTTACAACGAAAAGATGATAGAGGTAATTATACAGATGGAGGAAGAAAAAGAGAAATTATAGAGCAGTTAAAAAAACAAAAGAATTATTCACGTTTCCATAAAGGATGGGGAATGAATTCCTCTATTTATAATGGAAAACAGTTATCAATTATTATACCAGCACAAAATGAAGAATCAACGATTAAAGAAGTTATTCTTGAGGCAAGAAAAATTGAACCAAAAGAAATAATTGTTGTCATTAATGGGTCAACAGATCAAACAGAAGCAATTGCTAAGCAATCAGGGGCAACAGTAATTGTTTATGAAGAAAGATTAGGGCATGATGTAGGACGGGCAATTGGTGCACAAGAAGCGACAGGAGATATACTTCTCTTTATTGATGCTGATTTTGCTATTCCAGCAAAAGATCTTCATCCGTTAACGCAAGCTGTTGCGGATGGTGTTGATATGGTTTTAAATGATTTAAATTTAAATCTTAGATTTCCTCTATATATTGTAAGTTTATATAAATATATGTTGAATATTGCTTGTAACCGTAAAGATTTAGGGGTAGGATCTACAATTGCTGTTCCCCATGCTATTAGTAGAAAATGTTTAGAGGGAATTGGCTGGGACACTCTTCACACAGCGTGTGTTGCACAAGTAAAGGCAATATTAGAAGGGTATAAAGTCGAATGTCTCCATTTTGTAGATGTAATGAAACCAAATCGTATTCGGCCACAAGAGCATTTTGCGACGATAGGACATCCACCAGCTGTATTGAGAATTACTGGGGATCATTTAGAAGGACTTTCATATTTATTGAAGAATAAGGATTTTAAAGATTTATTTTAAAAGGTAAATTTGTCTATTGAATGAGTAACTTAAACATTTCATTTATGCAACTTGACGATATTTAGTATTGCAATGAAACTAAAATCAAAAATTTTTATTATTTTTAGCTCAGGTACAAGTGAAGAGCATGTTTCACTGACTGATAGTAAATGAACAAGTAACTAAAAGGTAAAGGCTTCTTTATATATATGAAGAAGCTTTTATCTTTTTTATTTTAAGTATGGAAGGTAAAGGGTAAATAAAGTTGTAACGGTATTTTTATTTTTGGATAAATTGATATTAGATATAAGAAAGGAGGGAATATCTTGTCTTGCATCAATAAAAGTTGTTTTCATATTTCTTTAGAAACTAAAGTCAATCCAAATGGTGGGGCAGAAATATTCGTAAGGTGCAATGATGAATGTTTATCTAATTTTAATGTAATACCGTTTATTGCATGTGTTTCTATTTCAGTAAAGGATGATTTGAGTTTTTTAGTTGATTTAGATAGTTTAATAAAACGTTAATTTTCTATGCAGTTAATAATAAAATAACATCTAATTTATAAGACTTAGTAAGAGAGTCGTGTCCGAATTTAATTAACTGCATATATTGTTAAAAGAAAGGAGGGAGAGTTATGGCATGTACTACGAATAATGTTTGTTTAGATGTGTGTCTTAAAATTACAATTACCCCTGGTAGTGGAATTGATGCAGTAGTCGATTGTGGAGGCACATGTGGGACAAGTCCTACTATTGTAATTAGTCCTAGTGGATCAATTGTTATTACTTTACCATTAGTTGCATGTTTCTCAATTGCACTAAAAGATGATTTAAGTGTTGACTCTTCATTAACAAGCCTCTATTTTCAAACTTCTTAAGAAAGATACAGAAATGAAAAGCCTGCCTGCTACTTTTCTTTTGATCTAATGTAAAAATAAAAAAGATGGTTACAACCATCTTTTTTATTTTGCTATATATTTAAAATGAATTCATATATTATTTGGTGGTAAGAATATACAATTAAAAGCATTCAGTGTTTCTTTTTTGTTCGATGAGGTAAGAAATTGCTTCTATATGATCACCAATGATTTGTTGCGTTGCTAATGAAAGGTAGCCTTCCTGCGAGAAGTGTTTTTCTGGTCGAACTCGATTTATCTTGTCAACGTCGATAGAATGAACATTTTGTACATGCAATCCTGCTAAAATTGTTTTAACTTGACTTAAGGTTGGTGAAAGAAGAGAATCAAACCCAATTGTATCAATGCATTTTCGACTAAAAGCATGAGGGACAGCAGTTGTGGAGCCCATACCTAAATCTTTTCGATTACATGCTAAATTAACAACATGCTTACATGCAGTTACGATAGTATAAGGAACACGATACATGTAGTAGTGCTCTAATTTATTTAAAGCTAAATCGGTGCCATTTTGAACAGATTGTACAAATGGTAATAAATCAGAACTAGGAATTAAGAAATCACCATCAATAAATAATAATATATCACCTTTTGCAAAATATGCACCAACGGCACGTCCGGTATCAATGCCGAGTGCTTCTTTGTAAGTAATAACTGTTGCACCGCAATTCTTTGCCAATTCCTCTGTTTTATCTGTTGATCCATTAACAATAATGATGATTTCTAAAGGTTTTAATTTCTGTACCTCAAAAATGATAGATTCTATCGTTTTTTCTTCATTTTGAACAGGGATAATGATGGATAATTGTTTATTTCCATAAGTATTTGAATAAAACTCTTTACCTGTAATTATTTTGGATATAGCTCTTTGTTCACCGTTTTGAAGTTCTAAAATAATATCCCGCCTTCGATTATTATCAGTATAGTTTCCTCTCGAATCTTGTAATATATTTACCCAATTTTCAATTGCTTCTAGGTGATAACGAATGAGTTGTTTTGAGGGGAAGGAGGGAATTTGCGGTATAGAAATTTTGAAATGATTGCTAATGCGAAATTTATTTTTAATAATTTTCATTTGTGCTAATATCGGATTTAATAAACTTTCTGGAGTAATTGCATCAAGAATCTCTTTTGTTATTGCATAGGGAGGAAATAATAGTGAGTTAACATGTAAATCTGGACGATGAAAAAAATGATTCGTAACTTGCTGCCAAATCATTTCTATAGTTGGCTTTTGCTTTTGATAAAAAAAGTCATCTAAATTGTTTAATACTATGTCAGCTGATTCGTCTAGTAATGGTTGAAGAAATTGTGTAAGTAAGGAAGATTGGATAATGTAATTTGCATCTAAAAATAAGAGGTACTTACCCTTTGCTTTTTTGGCACCAATTACATAACAATTATTTGATTCTGTCGGTTCTTCTAGTGTGATAATTTTACAATTGTAAGATTGTGCAATATCAATGGAATCATCGATACATCCGTTAATAGTAAGGATAATTTCTAAAGGCTGTAGTTGTTCACAGGCTTTCAAAATTTCAGGTAAAACTTTTATGTTATGCTGTATACGAATAATAATAGAAATCGGATTTTTACACATAAGTAGTCTCCTTTTTAATCAGAGGTAGTTATTAATAAGATTAGATAAAATAGGAGATATATATTTTATTATATACGTAACGACTATTTAGTTTTCTCAGACTTAGAATTCTCATTACCTGAATTAGTACCTTTATTTATTCCAGAAGCGAGTAAATTATTGAGAACGCTCAGGTCTAATTGCATAGGGATTGAGTTTTCGGATGTAGTTTTCTCATTTTCTTTTTTGGTAGTTAATATAGTCTTTATATTTTTTATTTCTTTATATTGTTTTAAGGTAATGAAAAATCCAGAAATAATGAAGAGAAAAGAAACAGTAGCGAGTAAAAGTATTATTTCCAACATAAAACACCCTCCTTTAAATCTATAATAATACTATATTTGAATGTAATAAGACAAAATTCGAGCTAATGAGTTCACTTTTTAAATATATGCAAATCTTTAGTAAAAGTTACTAATTTCTAGGTTAAAGGAAGCAATTATAGAAACGTATAGATATAAATAAATTAAAATTTCATTTGTAGTGTAAAGGTATGTGTTATATAAGCTGAACGTCATTCTATAACAAGTTAAACAGGGTTTAATTTTATATAAAAAGAGCATTTAATTGGACAAATAATTAATTATGTGAAATAATAATAACAGATAAGGAGACGTTGCTTTTCCTTAAGTGCTTCGAATTAATTTTATTCAATAAGAGAAGGTGTGCTTAAAGAAGTTAAATTAAATAAGGAGCTGTTTTATTATATGCAACAAAATAATGATTTAAATTTTGAACCTCAAGACGTTAATATTGTTAATCCTAAACAAGCCAGGAAAGCAGTAATTGCTACTGGTATAGGGAACGCAATGGAGTGGTTTGACTTCGGATTATACGCGTATTTAGCGGTAATTTTAAGTCAATTATTCTTCTCTGGTGTTGATAATAGTGGATTGCAACTTGTACTTACATTCGGTACATTTGCAGCAGCCTTTCTCGTTCGACCAATCGGAGGTGTATTCTTTGGTAGAATAGGAGATAAGTACGGCCGAAAAATCGTGTTAAGTACTACTATTATTTTAATGGCACTTTCTACATTATTCATCGCATTACTACCAACCTATGAACAAATTGGTGTATGGGCACCAATACTACTTTTAGTTGCCCGAATGATTCAAGGCTTCTCTACAGGCGGCGAATATTCAGGAGCAATGGTTTATATCGCAGAATCTTCTCCAGATAAAAAGCGTGGTATACTCGGTAGTGGTCTTGAAATTGGAACACTCTCAGGTTACATTGCTGCATCGGTAATTGTTACCATTTTGACGTTATTGTTAACAGATGAGCAAATGCTCAGCTGGGGATGGCGTATTCCGTTCTTAATAGCTGCACCAATTGGTTTGGTCGGTTTATACTTACGCCGTCATCTAGATGAATCTCCAATCTTTGAAGAGATGGAAAAAGCACAAGAGGAATCTGAAGACAATGAACAATTTTCATTCATGGATATTATTAAATATCACAAAAAAGACTTCTTATTAAGCACAGTAATTGTCGCCTTCTTTAATATTACAAATTATATGATTCTTTCGTATATTCCTTCTTATCTAACTCAAGTACTTAAAGTCGAAGAAACAACAGGCTTATTAATTATTTCTATTACGATGGCGCTTATGATTCCACTAGCACTATATTTCGGTAAATTAAGTGATAAAATTGGTAATAAACGCGTTGTGCAAATTGGTTTACTTGGTTTAACTGTATTTGCAATTCCAGCATTTTTACTAATAGGTAACGGACATATTGCAGCTATATTTGCAGGTATTTTCGTACTAGGTTTCTTCTTAAGTGTATATGAAGGAACATTACCTTCATTATTACCATCACTCTTTTTCACTGATGTACGTTATCGAGCACTTTCGATCTCATTTAATATTTCTGTATCGATATTCGGTGGAACAACACCGCTCGTATGTTCATACTTAGTTCATGCAACTGGTAACCCGCTCGCACCGGCATTTTATTTAGCAGGTGTAAGTATTATTGGATTAGTTGTATTTAGTGTACTATTCGTTACAACTTCAGGGCGTGCGCTAAAAGGTTCATATCCTACAGTAGAAACGAAAAAAGAAGCACACCAAATCGCTAAAGAAGACCCTGAAGAAACACTTTGGTGGCATGAAGAGTCATTAGAAATTGAAGCAGGGAAGAATGCTTCCATTTAAAAAGCAACGTAGAAGTACAAAAAGACTCCTATGAATATAGGGGTCTTTTTGTTACGTTATTTCTTTCGTTTCTTCAAACTTTTTTGATATGCATAAAGCTTATGAATCTCTTCCTTAAATTCATGTAGAAGTACAGTGTTTGCACCATTTGAATAACGCACCGTATTATAAGCATCTATAATAATATCACTTTGAATATTTACATCTTCTTCATCGTTTATTCTTTCTAGCCAAGCCTCAACAGTTTCTCCCCGTTTTCTATTTAAAGGAGGGGTTAACTTACTCTCTAGCTTAAAAATTTCCTTCCGAATTTCGTTATGTGGCGGTTTATTTCGTTTAAAACGATTTTGGATCATTCCTTCTTTATCAGTAATGATAGTAGATTCGAAGACGTGCATATTTGGTAAACTTAAATGTTTTCGTTTTTTTACTATTTTCCAAACGACGTAAATAGCGATAGCTGTACAGACTATTATTGTAGTGCTATTTATGAGTATTGGATCAAAATCAGGAATTTTTTTTCCGTCTTCAATTTTTGGTTTTAAGAGATGTCCTTTATTTGCCCAAACATCTTCAGTATCTTTTAATTCCGCTGCTTTAATTAATGGCATTAAAGCATAGCCGACGCCTAATGCGACTACTTCCGTTATAAAACCAAAAATAAGTCGAATGAAAGGAAATACTTGAACAATTAATATACTCATTAAGCCAATCGTAATGATAGAAGAAAAACGTAATAGTTGTTGTTTGCGATTGGCCCCGGTTAACCAAAATGTAATCATAAGATGCAAGGCTAACATTAATAGTTTCCACAACGGTGGAAAGGGTGCATAAAATATAGCTGAAACGACAAACCATACAATACCACCTAAAGATTTTTGAACTGGATATCCAGGTCCGACCACATGTACGATAAAGAAAAATAGTGGTAATATGATTGTGCCAAATAGAGAAAAAGGTAAAAATAAAGAGAAAAGAACGATTTGAAGAACTAAAAGTATTACAAATCCTGTTGTTTTTTTCTGCATAAATTTATGAATAAGAAATACTCCAATATAGCCTGTTGTTAAAAATATTGCAATACTAATTAGTTCATCTCTTTCTGTTAATAATGAAAGCAGAAGGAGCAGAATGAAATCATGAATGTGATATAGCCAAGTTTTCAACTGGTTCCACCATCCCTTCACTAGTAATGAGAAACGTTGGCTGCGAGAGAAGAGGGAGTTCATTTCTTTGTAAACCAATGTATATCATTGTAGACGATCGTTCTCTTTTTCTCTTTACATAATGAAGGAATCCTTGTTTCGGAAGTAACGTACTATCATCTGAAATACGGGCTAATTCTTCTAAAGCTTTTGCATATTGTGTTTGTCCTTCATTTAACGGTACATGTAATGCACCGTCTTCTGCTAATACACTAATAAACAATTCAAACGGAATGTGGTGCTTCGTTGCATACTGGAAAATGTATGTTGCATATGAAATAAGTTCTTCTACATTATCTTTCCAACCAAATCCACGATCGGCAGCTAAAGAAAGACAAATCGTCCAACTATAATTTTTTACAGGTTCATATTGCTTCGCTTGTAATTGTTGCATTTTAGCAGATGCCTTCCAATGAATAGAGCGGAAAGACTCACGCTCATATCGCTTTACACCGATAATAGATGTTTCATCATTGTAAAAAGAAAAATTCGTTCGATAAGATCCATTCAAAAGTTGCTGAAGTTCTTGCAAACCTGCTACTTCTTTAGGAGAAGGATACACAATAATCTCAGTCCTTAATTTATCAAAAACAGGTAAATGTACAGTTAATAGATGAAATGGATCTTTTAATACACATTCAAATTGTTCAATTTGAAACACACCACGCTTCGTGGCGGTTAATGTTAACCCCCATTTTTGTGCCGAATGTGCAGGTTGTGAAAATGGGAAAGAGAATAACGTTTTTGATATTTGTTCAATGCCTTGCTCTTTATGCGGTATAAGGGACGAATTTAAATGAAAGTAACAAACACCATTAACGATCGGTATGCTGGCTCCATTTTTTAAATGAATAAAAAACTGTCCAGATTCCTCAGGAAAAATCCGTGTAGTTTGTTTCTCATTTATGATTTGAAACTTATTCTCTATGAAAGCGACATATTTATAAATAAAAATCGCAAATAAATAATAGAAGAAAAAGAGAAACATAAGCATTCGTTGCGGGAAAAAGAATGTGAAAAGTAATGCGATTGGAACGGTTAGTTGAATAATATGGAGTTGAAAAAATAAAGGCACAGTTACAACACGCTGTCCATTCATGCTTGTTCAATCTCCACAGGTACGTCAACTTCTTTTAAAATACTTTGCATAATATCATTCTTTGTCGTACGCAGGGCACCTTCCATTGATAAGACGATACGGTGATTCCAAACAGAAGGAACTAACAATTGTATATCTTCTGGTGTGCAATATTCTCTCCCGCGTAAAAAGGCTAAAGCTTGAACAGCACGTACTAAAGCTAATGTGGCACGTGGGCTTACACCGTTAGCGATATAATCATGATTTCTTGTAGCATGAGCAAGTTTAATAATGTAATGTTCTAACGGTTCCGAAACAAATATTTCTTTTACTCGTTTTTGAGCTTCTAAAATATCTTCTAATGAGATGACAGATGTGACACTTTCTAATGGTAAATCGTTCCGAAAACGTCGCATCATTTGTAACTCATCTTTAGGAGTTGGATAACCGATTGAAATCGTCATTAAAAAGCGATCAAGCTGTGCATCTGGAAGAGGGAAAGTCCCTTGTGATTCAATTGGGTTTTGCGTCGCAATAACAAAGAACGGTTTCGGAAGAGGAGTTGACTGCTTCTCCAGCGTCACTTGTCGTTCTTCCATCGCTTCTAACAAACTCGACTGCGTTCTCGGCATTGCACGGTTAATTTCATCTGCTAGCAAAATGTTTGTCATAACTGGTCCAATTCTTAATTCGAATTCGCTTGTTTTTGGGTTGAAGTATTCAATACCTGTTACATCACTTGGAAGTACATCAGGGGTAAATTGAACGCGAGAAAAACTACCACCAATACTTTTTGAAATGGTTTTCGCCAGTAACGTTTTCCCAGTACCAGGCACGTCTTCGAGTAGTACATGTCCATCAGCAAGAAGTGAAACGAGCAGTAGATCAATAACATTTTCTTTACCAACAAACACAGATCCGATGTTTTCTTTCAATTTATTTATCATATGTACCATTCCTTTCATTATAAAAGAGCTAATATTTCTATATTTTAACAAATTATTCAGAAAATTTGTATGATTTTTTAATTCAAAGAAATGGATATTTAATTATTAAATTACTCTTGCATATTTTGGAATATGATTATACAATATCGATATACGATGTATCGTAAGTCGATATATCATAAAACGATGTATCGGAGGTAGTTATAATGAATGTGAAGGCGCAAAAATATATTCCGTTAACTGAGGCGACATATTACATACTGTTATCACTAGTGAAACCAATGCACGGATATGGAATTATGCAAATGGTAGAAGAGATGACAAATGGGGAAGTAAAGCTCGGTCCTGGTACTTTATACGGGAATACAACGAAATTACTTAAAGAAAAATTAATTGTTGAAGTTGCCTCTACAGATAGAAAGAAGTGCTATGAGTTAACGCCGTTTGGGAGAGAAGTGTTAGAGCTAGAATATAACAGATTGCAGAGATCTGTAAGGAATGGAAATAGTATATTAGGGGAGTGAATGGGAGATGGAGACAAAGAAGATATTCAAACCTTTCGCAGTATGGAGCTTAGAAAAAGAAGAAGCGTATTTACGTAAAATGCATCAACAAGGCTGGGCGTTACAAAAGTATAACGTAATGTATACGTTTAAGAAAACTGAGCCGAAAGATGTAGTATATAAAGCAGACTTTAGATTAGAGTATAAAGATTCGACAGAAAAACAAAAAGAATATATCCAAATATATGAAATGTGTGGCTGGAAACATGTAACGAGTTTTGCGAAGTGGAATTATTTTTGTAAAGAAGTAGACGAGGAAAATGAGTTACCTGATATTTATTCAGACAAAGAAACGAAGATACAAAAATTTGTTGAATTGATACAGTTCGTTGCAATTATGTTTGTAATGTTAATTCCAGTGTTTTACTTATGTTTTCTTGGAGTATCAGAATCAGGATTATATAAAGGTATGGTTGGGTTTTTAGTTTGTATATATTTATATGCGTTTATTAATTTATTTAGGAAGATTAAAAAGTTAAAAAATGAAATATTGTAACAAAGATTGGGTTTATTAAAGAAGATGGTTGTATATTGAATGGAAATCATCTTCTTTAATTTCTATATATCCTTGTTTTGTTGGGTATTTTTTATATAATAAAATATTGTATATTTAAGGCATAGAACTAACAGTTACAAAGATGATACCAGTAACAATACCTAAAAAAATCATAAATGAAGAAGTAATTAATAATAACGAACTAGCAATGAATATCACTTTATTAGATTTTTGTTTTTTATAAAGGAAATAAAGTAAAAGACCACAAATAGTAGAAAGTATCCATATAGCTAAACCGTAAGAACTCGAGATTTTCTTCCAATCGGAAATCCAAAAGTAAAAGATGATTATGTGACAAGTTAATAGTAGAAATGTTGATGGAAGCATTATCTTTTTATTTAAAATCATTTGTTTCACCTCCCTTATATAAATATTACTAAAATGGTGTGGAATTTAACATATAATAAGGAAGAAATACATTTTTAATTAACGTATTAAACGAAAAAATCCCTTATAGAAAAATCTATTTCTACAAGGGATAATCATATTTTTATTAGAAAGACTGATTTTGCGCAGGTTTAATAAATTGTTCAGGGTTTTCAACAAGTCCGCATACAGCACATTGGACACGGTATGTAGGTCCTTGATAAGCCATATGAAAAGCATTCATCGTTTCATTTGTGTATTCTTCTTCCACTTGACCAGTTTGTGGATTTATTTTAACTGGTTTTACTTGTTGCTCAAGAATATTAAAGCGAGTACGGTTCGTTTTACAACTTGGACATAGCATTGGTTCCATATGTATACACCTCCATTTGTATCATTTCTTAAAATCTTTAATTTTATGCAAGCAAAAAACTTTCTCAATATAAATAGGTGTTTAATGTATTTAAAATTCAGAAAAAATAAAATATAATAAAAGTACGAACTGGTTATGTCCAAACCAAATCTCCTGTTTTATGCCAATAAGCTGGGGGGCCGAGAAATCGGCCTCATTTTTTTTGCTCATTACTACAAGGAACAAGGTTTTTATGAGACTTTTGTCGAAATTTTAGGGATAGATACAAAGGGGGATGTAAAATGAATTTGAAAATGAAGTACATCATTTTATATGTAGAAAAGTTTGAGGAATGTTTAAAGTTCTATAAAGATATTTTACAGTTACCTATAAAAGCAGAGCACGGAACATATATTGAATTTAATACTGGAACTACCATTTTAGCGATGAATACGCGGCAAGATGTGAAAGAATTAACAGGATTACCGCTTACAGAAGGTGAATTACAGTCTTCTCATTTCGAGTTAGGATTCGTTGTTGAGAATGTACAAGAAACGATTGAGCAATTTAGAGAGCAAGGTATAAAAATTTTAGTGGAGCCAATTGTAAAACCGTGGGGACAAACAATTGCCTACATTGCTGATCCAGATGGAAATTATATTGAAATTTGCAGTTCATTAGAATAGAGGGAGAAAGAGAGATGGGATTTCCGAAACTAGAAACAGAACGTTTGTTCTTAAGAGAACTTACACTATTAGATGCAGAAACGATGTTCCAATATTTTTCGAAAGAATCAGTTATACGTTATTTCGGAATGGATTCTTTCCAAAATATTGAGCAAGCGAAAACAATGATTCAAACGTTCAAAAATCGTTATGAAGAGGGCAGTGTATTTCGCTGGGGAATCGAGAAAAAAGGGACGGGCCAATTAATCGGAACGTGCGGATTTCATTTAATTAATAATCATCATAAACGAGCTGAAATTGGTTATGAATTAGATGATACATATTGGGGACAAGGATATGCATTGGAAGCATTACAAGCAATTTTAGCTTACGGATTTGAAATACTGCAACTAATAAGAATCGCAGCGGTTGTATATGTAGAAAATAAAGCTTCTCAAAAATTATTAATAAAAGCAGGATTTCAAGAAGAAGGATTACTTCGAAAACATATGATTCAAAATGGAGTTGCTCATGATACCATTTTATATTCTTTATTAAAAGAAGAGTGGAAGAAGTAATGAGTACAAACGAACTTATAACGATTATGAAGAAGCATAGGGAAAATAGATTCATTTTAGGTATAGATGGTTTAAGTCGATCTGGAAAAACAACATTCGTAGCCAATTTAAAAGAAAATATGAAACAAGAAGGCATTCCGTTTCGTATTTTCCATATTGATGATCATATAGTGGAGCGTAATAAACGATATCATACTGGATATGAAGAATGGTATGAGTATTATTATTTACAATGGGACATTGAATGGCTAAGGCGGAAATTTTTTCAAAAGCTACAACATGAAACAAAATTGAAATTACCTTTCTTTCATGAAGAAACAGATATATGTGAAATGAAAAAAGTACAGATTCCTATTGTAGGCGTAATTGTTATTGAAGGAGTTTTTCTGCAGCGAAAAGAATGGAGAGATTTTTTTCATTATATGGTCTATTTGGACTGTCCAAGAGAGACAAGGTTTCTACGTGAGAGTGAAAAAACGCAGAAAAACCTTTCAAAGTTTGAAAATAGGTATTGGAAAGCAGAGGATTATTACTTAAAAACGGAATTGCCGAGGGATAAGGCGGATTTAGTCATTGAATGATTTGAAGAAAACCTCAGCTTTTTGCTTGAAAAGTTGAGGTTATTCTATGTTATAGCAAATTATTTAGTAAGTATTGGGAAGGAGATTAGTATAACAATTTGAATTATATAGTTATAGATAAATCTATAGATGAAAAGATTTCAAAAAAGAGAGTGATCACATGAGTATTTTCATTTTAGAAGATGATGTCATACAAGCGCAGCAAATGAAGCGGTTAGTTGAGGAGGTTTGTGAAAAATATATGTTACCTTTTGACTTTATTGAGGTAACTAGTAAAAGTGACAACATCATTAATAATATTCCAAAGGCGAAGTATATTCCAATCTATTTTTTAGATATAGAGATAAAAAGAGAAGAGCGTAAAGGGTTACAAGTGGCGAAAGAAATACGAAAGTATGATACGCAAGGGATCATTGTGTTTGTAACGACACATTCTGAATTTGCACCTATTTCATATCAATACATGGTATCGGCTTTAACTTTCATTGATAAAGGGTTGCCATACGAAGAGCGATATAAAGTTTTTGAACAATGTTTACTCCAATATGAAGTGCGTAATAAGCATATCATTCCATCCGATGATTTTATCGTTGAAAACAGTAATGCGACTGTGCGAGTTCCATTTCAAGAAGTTGAATATGTTATGACTGATGAACCACATCGTTTAGCATTAGTGACGTTAGATCGAATGGTTTATTTTTACGGCACTTTAAAAGAAATTGAATTAATAGATGAACGTTTATTTCGTTGTCATCAATCATATATCGTGAATACGAAGCGAATGTCTTCTTATGATGCGAAGCAAAAAATGATAGTTTTAAAAAGTGGGAAACGTATTCCAGTATCACGTCGTTTAGTGAGTAAAGTACGTAAGATGTTAAAAGGTGAGATGTAATGTATATTTATGATTTATTTGCAATATTGCTTACTAGTATGAGCCATACGTTTTTATACATTCAATTAATCCGGTACAACAGATTGTCAGTTAGAATGTTAATAGCTTTGAGTACAGTATTCATTATTTTACTTGCTGTTGTCGTAACAGTAACAAGATATCCAGAGTTGAATAGTACCATTGTGTTATTTCTAATAAGTTTAGGATTAATACAAAATGAATTGAAATTTAAGCATAATTTATATTTTGCACTAGTGAGTATGGTGATTATAACGTTAGTGAAAATGTTGCTTTTCGATTTAGGAATGAAAATCTTTATGTTAACGCCATTCAATTTATATTTATGGACAGGTAGCATTATTCATCTTATTGTATCAATCCTTACTTTTATCGGTATTTTAGTAGCTCGTAAAAGAATTCGAAAAATTGCTCAATATATAGTAGGTAGTCCGCTATACTATGTAACTTATATATTATTAATTATCGGATTCGTTATTGAACTAATTTTAACTAGGCCATCTACTGAGTTTTTAGAACAACTAAATCAACAATACAGTGAAGTAAGTTATATTTCAGCGATTATTGTATTTTTATTATTAATAATCATTGTACTAATAAGCTCACACCTATCGAAAGAAAAATTACGAGAAGAGCATGAAAAACGTTTAGATAAAGAGTTATTAGATTATGTGGAGAAATTAGAGGATATGCATGATGAGCTTGCTAGTTTCCGTCATGATTATATGAATGTATTACTATCGTTAGAAGAGGGAATACGTACAAATAATGTGAAAGAAATTGAGCAAGTGTATTATGATGTTATAGCTCCTACATTAAAAACAATAAATGATTATGAACTTGATATTGCAAAATTATCTCGCATACATATTCCTGAAGTGAGAAGTGTATTAAGAGCGAAAGTTGGCACTGCCCAGCAACAAAACCTAAAAGTAATGCTTGATATACCGGAGAAAATTGAAAGTATTTCGATGACGATCATATCATTTATTCGCATTATCTCGGTTTTAATAGACAATGCAATTGAAGAAGCAGTACATAGTGAGGAAAAGATATTGCAAATTGCATTCTTTGAAATGGATTCAGGACAGTATTTTATTGTACGTAATAGTTCAAAGAGTGAAGGGATTGATTTGCAAAAAATTTATGAGAAAAACCATTCAAGTAAAGAAGGTGCGAGAGGATACGGGTTATTCTCGTTAAAAAGAATCATTAACAAAACAAATAACGCGACATTAGAAACAACTTATATAAGCCCTTATTTCACGCAAACATTCATATTAAAAGAGATAAAAAATGACCATCTATGATGAAAATAAAACCGAATAAGAAATAATTACATACTTCCTTCACTTAATTTTATACACTTCAAGTAAGAGGTGAAGCGAGATGAATGGTCTTATTTTTACAACAATGATTAGCTTTGGTTTACCGCTTGTAGCACTTTTATATGCTTTTTGGAAGAAACGCTATTTTCCATATATGTTAGGTGTATTGGCTTTTGTTGTATCACAAATATTAATTCGCATACCAATACTGAATTATTTAAATGGAACTAGCACAGATTTTCAAATGTTTTCTGTTACGCAGCCTGTACTATTTGTACTTTTGCTTAGTTTATCAGCAGGTATTTTTGAAGAGATAACTCGTTTTATCGCAATGCGCTATTTTATGAAACAACGAGATTGGCAGTCTGGTTTTTTATTTGGAGCAGGGCATGGTGGTATTGAGGCAGTGTTGATAGTTGGTATCCCGGTAATATCCTTATTATTGTCACAAACAGTCATCCCAAATGGTGTTAGTTATTATTTCGGCGGTATTGAGCGCGTCTTTGCGATGGTATTGCATATTGGGCTTTCCTTCATTGTATTGCAAGCTGTCGTCCAAAAGAAATTTCGTTATGTTGTTTTTGCTATACTCATTCATGGAGCTGTAAATACATTAGCAGGTATTATACCGCAATATGTATCAGGAACAAATGGAATCATTGCTGTAGAAGTTTCAATCGCAATTTCTGCTGTACTCGTTTTTAGCCATAGTTTCATATTAAAAAGAAAGGGGGTATATTAAAATGAGAAGAATGTTACTTATTATTATAAGTGCTATCGCGGCGTTCGCGCTCGCAGCATGTACTGGTAATAAAGTAGAAGAAAGTACGTCAAAAAAATTTATTCCGAAGGCGGAAGAAATTGTATCATTATTAAATGAGGAAAAGTATAAAGAAGTGCATGAAAAATTTGATAGTAAAATGAAAGCGGGGTTACCAGAAGAAAAGATGAAAGACCTTACACCTGTAATTGAGAAAGCTGGTACGTTCGACAAAATAGAGAAAAAATCGATTGAAGAAAAAGATGGTTTATATACTGTTATTCTTGTAGCGAAATATAGTAAAGAACAACGGACATTTATTATAACTTATAATGATAAAGAAGAAATAGCAGGCTTATTTATTAAATAAAAAAACAGATACAGTGGAAGTTTCCACTGTATCTGTTTTTTTGTTGTAACCAAATTATGGTTATTCATGCTAATATAAACTCATAGCTATATAGAAGGGGTGGGGTTAGTATGAAAACTGAAATAGTTCCTAAAAAGAAGTACAGTATAATAAGCTATGTATCTTTACTCATCGGCATTTTGTGTTTTCTATTCGTTTTTATAACGCCAACAAGGATAGCCAATGCAGGTAATATAGTTGGAGATTATATTACAATTGCCCTGACAGGTGTAGGTATCACACTTTCAATAATCACAATGACGAAAAGAACAGAGAAGAAGGGAATTGCTATTCTTTCATTAATACTGTCCTCATCATTTTTTATATTTTGGATCATAGCAATTATCCTATTGTTTACTGGTCAAATTAGTTTTGCACCGTAATGTGTAATAAAAAGAGTCCTTCTCGTATGAAGGACTCTTTTTACTTGGTATCTTCAGGTTGATATTCTAAAATATCCCCGGGTTGGCATTCTAATGCTTTACATATTGCTTCTAAAGTTGAAAAACGGACTGCTTTTGCTTTTCCATTTTTCAAGATAGAAAGGTTAGCCATTGTAATTCCAACCTTCTCCGAAAGTTCTGTGACACTCATTTTTCTTTTTGCTAACATTACATCAATATTAATAATAATTGCCATATTATTCACCTCAGACCGTTAAATCATTTTCTGATTTTATATCTATAGCATCTTTTAATAGTCTTTGGAGAACGGCAGCAAAGACCGCGATTACCATTGAAGCAAAAATCATAATCATTCCGATAATAATAATGCCAGGGGCGTCATCTCTCTCTGCCACGAGATAGAAAAGTGGCATACCTAATACATATAATACACTAATTGCCAATGCGCTGTACTTAATATTTTTTAAAGCTTGAACAGATAACTCTGAGAATGCGTTATTTTTATCAATATAGTTTAAAAGCTTAAATGTTTGATACAGTGCGAAGTAATAAGGTATTGCTGTTGCGTATAAATTGATAAATACAAGATATTTAATATATGAAATATCTGGATATAATTCTGCGGCGAAATTTCCTATTTTAGGGACTAAAAAAATGCACATAGCAAGAACGGGGATTCCAATCAGAATCACAACGGTCTTTAAAAAGAGTGTGGATCCTTGTTTCATAAAAAGCACCTCATTTATTTAATATCTTATTAATTTAACACGGAATTTATTGTTTAACAATAAATTTTTATTTCTTTTGATCGAGGATTTATTGTTAAACAAGTAATTAATGAAAAGGATGTTAAATCTTTTTTATAAGATAGATGATACATACCGATATTTAATAAAGGAAAGAAAGGGAAAGTAACTATTGTTAGCTTTATGAGAATTGGGAACTAATAAAACATATGTAGGTTTTGGTATGGAAAAGGAAATAGTGTGTATTTAAATGAATGCAAAGTTTATGGAGGAACAATCATGTTGAATTATGGTGTGAAGATGAAAAAGTTGCTATTAGTGGCAGCTATAATAGTAAGCGTATTAAGTACGGAAAGTATGATGAATTATCATGCGGCCAAAGCTAAGGTGAAAAAAGTAGAACATCAGCCTAAAAATATAATTATGATGGTTATGGACGGAACGAGTTCAACGGCGACAACATTGGCTCGCTGGTATAAAGGGGCACCGCTTACGTTAGATCAAATTGTAACAGGAGGAGTTCGTACGTTTTCGGCGGAATCAGCTATTACAGACTCAGCGCCAGCAGCAACAGCATTAGCAACTGGAAATAAATCAAATTCAGGATATGTAGGTGTATTACCTTCTATTGTAAGTTCGCCTAGCTTAGAGCCAATAAAAGAAGAGGACAAGTTACGGCCGGTCGCAAACGTATTAGAAGGTGCAAAACGTACTGGTCGTGCAACTGGAATTGTTGCTACATCTGAAATTCAGCATGCTACTCCGGCGGGATTCTCGGCTCACCATGTCAATCGCAAGCAATTTGACGTAATTGCGAAGCAGCAAGTATATCAAAATATAGATGTCGTATTAGGCGGGGGAAAAGCGGCGCTGTTACCTATGAAAAGTAATGGAATCCGAAAAGATGGTGAAAATTTAGTAAAGGTGATTCAAAACAAAGGATACGATTTTGTTGAAACGAAAGATGCGTTATTGAACTCCAAATCTAATAAAATTTGGGGCTCTTTCTCACATCATGCTCTTGCGTTTGATATGGATCGTATAGCAACAAACCCAGAACAACCAACACTTTCTCAAATGACAGAAAAAGCAATTCAAACATTATCAAAAGATAAAGATGGTTTCTTTTTATTCATAGAAGGTAGTAAGCTTGATTGGGCAGCCCATGCTAATGATCCAATTGGGATGATTAGTGATATATTGGCATTTGATGAAGCGGTAGCAAAGGCGTTACAATTTGCGAAGAAAGATGGGGATACGATGCTCATCGCTTTAACTGATCATGGTAACAGCGGCATCTCTATAGGGAATAGGAATACGACAAAAGGATACAATACTACACCGGTTTCTGCATACATTGACCCATTGAAAAAGGCGAAAATGACACTTGAAGGAACTATAAATAAACTGAAATCTGATTTATCAAATGTAGAAGATGTAGCTAAATTATATGGTTTGGATAATCTAACTCATGATGAAAAAGAAAAATTAAAAGCGGCAAAAAAGAAAATGGATGTAGGACGAATTCTTACTACATTATTGGCTAATCGTGCAAATATCGGCTTTACGACAGGAGGACATACAGGTGAGGATGTATTCTTACATTCTTATGGACCTCAAAAACCAGAAGGCTTAATCCAAAATACAGACATTGCGAAGACGATGGCGAAAGCGATGGGCTTTAACTTAGAAGAAGTAACGAATAAAATATTTTTAGAGAGTGAACAAGCCTTTAAGAAGATCGGTGCAACTGTAACAGCCAACAAAACCGAAGGAGCAAACCCGTTACTGGTAGTAAAACATAATAAAGTAGAAGCACAATTATTTGGTAACAAAAATATAATTCGTATCAATGGTAAAGGGTATGAATTAAGAAGTATTATTGTAGAGAGTAATGGAAAGTGCTATGTACCAGAAGAAGCAATTCAACTATTTGTAAAGCATTCTCGTTAAAAAATTGCCAACCAGTTAAGCTAACTGGTGGCAATTTTTTGTGTTTATTCTAAATGTAAGTGTTCGAATTGTTTTGTAAAGTTTTCCATATGAGACTGGTATCAATGTTAAAGGGAAAGTATAGTTTTTTCTTACATTAAAAAATTTCGTTTTGTAGAATAAGAAGTTATACATATAGTAAAGTCTAATGGGTTATCAATTAATATTTACGAAAAATATATTAATACTTTAGAATTTCTTTAATGTTCATTATTTTTTATTTAAGGTTATCCGTTATATTTATAATGTGTTTATTTCAATTTATTGTATTGAAGCTCAGTTTTATATAATTATAAAGCAATCATCAAAATAAAATCTCCACTAGAGTAAATTTATTATTTTTTTGCGAAAATTATTATGCAGTTAAGAAAACTGTAATTTATTGAATTAGAAATATATTAGAATTTAGTTGAAGAAAGAGAGAGGGAATAAAATGAATATAGTGCACTTACGTCCTAAACAGCGGTCTAAGTATCGCATTATGCTAGGGAAGTGGTATTACTCTACAAAGAGGCACATTCAGTGGTTAGCAGACGGAAAAACATATGCAAAAAGGTTCCAACAAGAAAAGCTACCTTGTACAGCAATTCAGCACCAAACAATATTACTTCGTAAGCTCAAAGATGTAGATATGTGGTATCAACAGAATAAGGTTGTTAATTTGAAAATTGCTGTTAAAAAACTAAATGGTATCGTCATTAGACCGGGAGAAACATTTTCTTACTGGCGTTTAATAGGTAAGCCAACGAGGAAAAAAGGGTATGTAGAAGGTATGGTATTACACTACGGATCTTTTCAAACAGGTATTGGAGGAGGTCTTTGTCAGCTTTCAAATTTAATATATTGGATGACGCTACATACACCACTGACAGTAACCGAACGATATCGTCATAGCTTTGATGTCTTTCCTGATTCTAGGCGAACTCAACCGTTTGGGAGTGGGGCAACTTGTTCCTATAACTATTTGGATTTACAAATTAAAAATGAAACGGATCAACCGTATCAACTTCACCTTTATATGACAGATGAACATTTAGTTGGTGAATGGAGAACAGTCTATCCGCAACTTTATCAATATGAAGTGTATGAGAAAGAACACTCAATTCAACCTGCATACTGGGGCGGTTATATACGACATAATGTGATTCAACGTAAAGTATATAATCTACAGAAACAGTTAATAGAAGATCAATATGTAACAGAGAATCACGCTATAATGATGTACGAACCACTATTAGCTTGTAATAATGAGATTAGTGAGTAATATGGTAACCCATAGATTAAGTAGTATAGAAAATATTTAATTCTTATTTTTACTAAAAAAGTTCACTGTTATTTATAGGTGAGTTTGTTTTTCTATCTTATGTATTTCACCCTGCATAAAAAAATATTTCTCAACATTTTATTTGTTGAAAAAGATTGAATATTCGTATTATAACGAATATTATGTTGTTATCGGCAAAAAACGATAATTTGCAGACACTGGGGAGGAAATACATTGAAAAAGAAAAAGAAATTAAAACCATTAGCGGTATTAACAACAGCAGCAGTACTAAGTAGTACGTTTGCTTTTGGAGGTCACGCAGCGTATGCTGAGACACCAACATCATCTCTACCAATAGATGAGCACTTAATACCGGAGGAGCGTTTGGCTGAAGCGCTAAAACAACGGGGGGTAATTGATCAATCTGCATCGCAAGCTGAGACGTCAAAGGCTGTCGAAAAATATGTTGAGAAAAAGAAAGGGGAAAACCCTGGGAAAGAAATCTTAACAGGAGATAGTCTTACGCAAGAAGCTTCTGATTTTATGAAAAAAGTAAAAGATGCAAAAATGAAGGAAAATGAACAGGCGCAGCAGCCTGAAGTAGGCCCGGTAGCTGGACAAGGTGCAGCATTGAACCCTGGGAAATTAAATGGAAAAGTACCTACTACATCAGCGAAGCAAGAAGAATACAATGGAGCTGTTCGAAAAGATAAAGTACTTGTTTTACTTGTAGAATTTAGCGATTTTAAGCATAACAATATTGATCAAGAGCCAGGATACATGTATTCTAAAGACTTTAATCGTGAACATTATCAAAAAATGTTATTTGGTGATGAACCATTTACTTTATTTGATGGATCGAAGATTAACACATTTAAGCAATATTATGAAGAACAATCTGGTGGTAGCTACACAGTTGATGGGACTGTAACAGAATGGCTTACTGTTCCAGGAAAAGCATCAGATTATGGTGCTGATGCGGGTACTGGGCATGATAACAAGGGGCCTTTAGGACCAAAAGATTTTGTGAAAGAAGCATTAAAAGCAGCGGTAGCAAAAGGAATCAATTTAGCAGACTATGACCAATTTGATCAATACGATCAAGATGGTGATGGAAATAAAAATGAGCCAGATGGCATTATTGATCATTTAATGGTTGTACATGCTGGCGTTGGTCAAGAAGCTGGCGGCGGTAAATTGAAAGATGATGCGATTTGGTCACATCGTTCAAAACTAGGTTCAAAACCATATGCAATTGATGGCACGAAATCTTCTGTTTCGAACTGGGGCGGAAAGATGGCTGCATATGATTATACAATCGAGCCTGAAGACGGGGCAGTTGGTGTGTTTGCACATGAGTATGGCCATGATTTAGGCTTACCAGATGAATATGATACAAAGTACTCAGGACAAGGTGAACCTGTTGAGTCATGGTCTATTATGAGTGGTGGTAGCTGGGCTGGAAAAATTGCAGGAACAGAGCCAACGAGTTTCTCACCACAAAATAAAGAGTTTTTCCAAAAGAATATGAAGGGGAACTGGGCGAATATCCTTGAAGTAGATTATGACAAACTTAGCAAAGGAATCGGTGTTGCAACATATGTAGATCAAAGTACTACAAAATCTAAACGACCTGGAATCGTTCGTGTTAACTTGCCGGACAAAGATATAAAAAATATCGAATCAGCGTTTGGTAAGAAATTCTATTACAGTACAAAAGGAAATGACATTCATACAACACTTGAGACACCAGTATTTGACTTAACAAATGCAAAGGATGCTAAGTTCGATTATAAGGCATTTTACGAACTTGAAGCGAAGTATGATTTCCTTGACGTATATGCGATTGCAGAAGATGGAACGAAGACACGCATTGATAGAATGGGCGAAAAAGATGTAAAAGGCGGCGCGGATACAACTGATGGTAAGTGGGTTGATAAATCATACGATTTAAGCCAATTCAAAGGAAAAAAAGTAAAACTGCAATTTGAGTACTTAACAGATATTGCAGTAGCTTATAAAGGGTTTGCGTTAGATAATGCAGCATTAACTGTAGATGGAAAAGTTGTTTTCTCTGATGATGCAGAAGGTCAGCCAGCAATGACGTTAAAAGGCTTTACTGTGTCTAACGGATTTGAACAGAAAAAACATAATTACTATGTAGAGTGGAGAAATTACGCTGGTTCTGACACTGCGTTACAACATGCACGTGGCCCAGTATTTAATACAGGAATGGTTGTATGGTATGCGGATCAAAGCTTTACAGATAACTGGGTAGGCGTTCATCCAGGTGAAGGGTTCTTAGGAGTAGTAGATTCTCATCCAGAGGCAATTGTAGGGACATTAAACGGACAACCTACTGTGAAGAGCAGTACGCGTTACCAAATTGCCGATGCGGCATTCTCATTTGATCAAACACCAGCATGGAAAGTAAATTCACCAACTCGCGGTATCTTCGATTATAAAGGATTACCAGGAGTGGCAAAATTTGATGATTCTAAGCAATACATCAACAGCATTATTCCTGATGCAGGACGTAAGTTACCGAAACTAGGACTGAAGTTTGAAGTGGTAGGCCAAGCTGAAGACAAGTCTGCAGGTGCAGTGTGGCTTCATCGATAAAATAAGGTAAAACGAAGAGGAGCTGCGATAAGTCGGTGAAACTGACTTATCGCAGCTTTTTTCTTCTTGTGAAAAAACTTGCTGTTTTTTTATGTACTTATTGGAAAAATTCGAAGTTTCTTTTATAAATAAAATACTCCGCCTGTCCAATTATAGAAGCTATTTTGGGCGTAAGTAATTTGTAAGTAATGAGTAAGAAAAAAGAGATTTTCATAGTATATAATATTTATTATAGCTACTTTTAACACCTGATACTAATAGTGTGCTATAATATGAATTAGCAACAAAAAGGAAAGGAATTAGAACAATGACCTTAGAAAATACTAAAAATTTAAAAAAACAAGTTGCTCCTTTTGAAAAATCAACGATTAAAAAAAGTGTTTGGCAACTGATCAACACAATCGTGCCATTTATTATTTTATGGTATCTTGCTTATAAAAGTTTGTCAGTTTCTTATTGGTTAACATTAGTTCCAGCACTGTTAGCCGCTGGATTTATGACAAGAATTTTCATTATTTTTCATGATTGCACCCATTATTCGTTCTTTAAAAGTCGACGTGCAAATAGAATAGTTGGAACGTGTATGGGTGTTTTAACATTATTCCCATTTGATCAGTGGGGGCATGAACATTCTATTCACCACGCTACGAGTGGTAATTTGGATAAGAGGGGTACAGGGGATATTTGGACGCTTACAGTTGATGAATATGTAGCTGCACCATTTAGACTTCGTTTAGCATATCGCTTATATCGCAATCCATTCGTTATGTTTGGATTAGGTCCGATTTATGTTTTCTTGCTTAAAAATAGATTTAACCGAAAAGGTGCAAGGCAGAAAGAACGTATGAATACTTATTTGACGAATATTATAATTGTTGTTGTAGTAGCTATACTTTGCTGGGCAATTGGGTGGCAATCGTTTCTGTTAGTACATGGTACTATATTCTTAATAGCAGGTTCAGTAGGGATTTGGCTGTTTTACGTACAGCACACATTTGAGGATTCTTATTTTGAAGAGGATAAAGATTGGGAATATGTGAAAGCGGCAGTGGAAGGAAGTTCTTTTTATAAGCTTCCTAAAATTTTGCAATTCTTAACTGGTAATATTGGATTCCATCATGTTCACCATTTAAGCCCAAGGGTACCTAACTATAAACTAGAAGAGGCACACAATAATACGCTTCCGTTAAAAAATGTACCAACGATTACGCTTGCTACAAGCTTACAATCACTACGTTTCCGTCTTTGGGATGAGAAAAGTAACAATTTTGTTAGCTTTAAAGATGTCAAAAATATAATTAAAAATAATGTTTCTGTTCGAGTGAAATCTGAACTATAATTGCATCGTATATAAAACTCCCCTTAATCATGTTCGATTTAAGGGGAGTTTGTGTTTAAAGAGTAGATGCCAGATAAGAGGAAAATTTACATAATTCAAATTGTAATTGAAGCAGATTAGGAATTGCTCGTACGTAAGTACAAATATAAGATGACAGTAAATGCATTATGTTAACAAATTCATAGTAAAAGGGGGGATCGTACAACATTATATCCAAAAATAAGAAAAGACTTGAACGAAAATTCCATTCATTTTTCTTGGTGTTCCGCATTCCATACACTTAAATAGGACGCATATTCTAATTCATCTGGATTCTCATGTAGCATAGAAATGAATTCTAATTTGTTTCCATCACAATCTAGAAAGTATACACTTGCAGCAGGCATCCACCTTTGGACAATTGGCTCTTGATTTCCTTTTCCTTGACTTCCTATCACTGCTATTCCACGTTCCTCTAACCACGCTTTAGAAGTCATTAAAAACTCTAAATTTACACCAAAAGCAAAATGTCTCGGCTCAAAGTCTTCAATGTTATGTACTTCCCATAGTCCAAGCATTTGTTGTTTATTTTCTCCGACCCAAAAGAAAGCCACTCTTCTTTTGGAGAGTTTTCTTGCTAACGTTAATCCTAGCTTGTTTTGATAGAAATTTATTGCCTTCTCTAAATTTCTTACATGTAAATGAGTTTCGTATATGTTCTGTATTATTATGATCATTCCTTTCTTTATTGGTAACTACCAATTGAATAGTGAATATAATTCTAAAGTTGAAATATGTATAAGCCTAGTAATGTACATCTATATCCGATATACCTATTTACTATTATATTGAAATTGGAATGTGATAAATCCCACTGAGGTAGTAAGTGTTTAAATGAACACTCTACTACTTTTGTAGGAAAGGGGATATATTCATTAAATTCAGATGAAATCATATTAAAATAATGAAAAAAGACCACACATGAAGTGAAACGCTATGTGTGGTCTTTTATGTATAGTCAAATATTACGAAGTCTCGCTAATTTTAGTTTCACTATGAGTGTTAGTAGAATTTCTTTTCTTAACTTTAAAGTGATAGTAAGTGTAGCAAAAGATGATAAATGGGACAGTGCAATAGATTCCAAGTCGTTGTTCTGGGATAAAAATAAGACTGATTAATATAATGCCATACAATCCAAAACCAAGAATTGGTACGAGTGGATAAAGTGGCGTTTTAAATTTTAAGTCTTCTAATTTTCCGCCGTCTGCTAAATAATGTTTGCGGAAAAAGAATTGAGAAACACAAATTGACATCCAAACAATAATGGTAATAACTCCGGAAATTGAAATGAGCCACAAGTAAACAGTTTCAGCAGCTACTACACTTGTCAAAAGAGAAAAAGCAGAAATAGCTATTGTCATGATTAAAGCGTTGAGAGGAATCCCACGTGATGATAATTTCTTTAAAAATGCTGGAGCCATTTCGTTTTTTGATAAAGACCAAAGCATTCGAGTAGCAGCGTATAGTCCTGAGTTTGCGACAGAAAGAACAGCAGTAAGAATAACAAAGTTCATAATATCAGCTGCATATGGAATACCGATATTATCAAAAACAGCAACGAATGGACTCTTTGTTAATCCAGCTTCTTCCCAAGGAATTAAAGCAACAAGAACAAAGATTGCTAAGACGAAGAAAAACATTGTGCGCCATATAATATTTCTAATAGAACGAGGTAAAGTTTTTGCTGGATCTTCACTTTCACCTGCTGCGATTCCGACAAGCTCTGTACCTTGGAAGGAATAATTGACTGTAACCATTGTTAATAGAATAGCTGCAAGTCCATTCGGAAATAAACCACCATGATTTACGAAATTTGAAAGAAGTGGAGCTGGTTCATCGCCTTTTAAATCAATAAAACCGAACATAGCGGCGCCACCAAGAATTATAAAAGCTATAATGGCAGATACTTTTATACTTGAAAACCAAAATTCTGTTTCTGCATAACTACGAGCAGATAATGCGTTAATAGTGAAGATGGTAACGCCAAATATTAAACACCAAACCCAAACAGGAATATCAGGAAACCAGCGCTGCATTGTAATACCGGCAGTTGTAAATTCAAGACCGGTCGTATTCGCCCAGCTTAACCAATACAACCATCCGATTGTAAAGCCAGTTGCAGGATTGATGAATTTAGTAGCATATTCCTGAAAAGAACCTGAAACAGGCATGGCTACAGCAAGTTCACCAAGACATAGCATAACGAAATACATTAATAATCCACCAGCAATAAAGGCAAGTACGGATCCACCAGGTCCAGCCTGACTTATAATAAAGCCAGATCCGTTAAATAACCCGGTTCCAATCACACCACCGAGTGCAATCATGAATAAGTGTCTACTTTTCATCGTACGTTTTAATTCATTGTTTGTATTGCTTACTTGCGCCATTGTTTTCCTCACTTTCGTAGTTGATAGAATAATGTTTGATGTTTTTCCGTATTATGGAATGTATTCCGTGATGTGAAATCTTGTTATAATTTTCAGATAATTAAAAAGAAAAGTCAATATTTTTTTGTTTGCGTTTTCAATTCGTTGTTAGTGATATGTTTTTATTGTTAGAAAATTAAATAAATAGATTGATTTCATTTCGAATGTTTGCTAAATTGATAGTTAATTAAGCGTACTAACATATTACGAGTAAAGTTGAGGCGAGTTATGGTACAGTCCATTGATCGAGCGATAAGTATTATTAAATTATTGAATTCTACAAATGAAAAAGAGTATTGGGCTATTTCTGATATAGCTGATGGAACACATCTCCCGGTTAGTACAGTACATAGATTACTTAACTCTCTAATGGAGCATGGGTTAGTTACACAAATTACAGAGACAAAACAGTACAAAATTGGACCAATGTGGATGGAAATAGGGTTGCGTCAATTGGAGAAGGTAGACTATAGATCTGTTGCAAGAGAAGTGATGAAACGTTTGGCTTCTGAAGTGGAAGAAAGTGTCTATTTGAATATTCCAAACGGAACACATTCTATTATCATTGAAAGAATTGATAGTCCTTTAAAAATTCGAGTTATCGATAATCTAGGAGAACAAATTCCACTTTCAATTGGTGCTGCAAATAAAACGATGCTTGCCAATATGAAAACGAATGAAATGGAACATATTGTAGAGTATTTACTTCCTTCATTACCAGAACAAAAGCAAATTCTTCTTAATCAAATAAAGCAAATAAAAAATGAAGGATATGCTGTCAGTTATGGTGAAAAAACAGAAGGGACAGCTTCAGTAGCTGCACCTATTATCGGATTTAATCATAAAGTAGTAGGAGCATTAAGTGTTGGGTTAATTAGTCATCGTATTAATGATGATCGACTATCTTTTCTTATTAGCAAGGTAAAACAAGCGGCTCATGAAATATCAATAAAAATCGGCAGTACATCAGAACTATAATTTTGATAGCTGTCGTCATTTTTTATTCATATAATGGAATTAGTTTTCATAATGCGGAAAATAGGGGGATTTATATGTCAAAGTGGCAATCAAAAGAACAATTGGTTCAATTATTAAGCAGTCTTGTTGAAATTCCTAGTATTACCGGTTCAGAAGCTGAAGTAATATTGCCAGACTTTGTTGTGGAACAATTATCTGACTTACAGTATTTCAAACAAAAACCGCACCATTTGCAAAAAAATCCGACAGGGGACGGACGATATTTTGTTACAGCACTAGTAAAGAAAAGCGATAGTACAAAAAATACTGTAATTCTAGTAAGTCACTTTGATGTTGTAGATGTACAAGATTACGGAATGTGGAAAGAAGATGCATTTAATCCTAAAAAGTTAACATCTATGTTTTATTCTCATAAAGATGAACTTCCAGACCATGTACGTGAAGATATAGAACATGGAGAATGGCTGTTTGGTAGAGGAACAATGGATATGAAATGCGGCCTCGCATTACAAATGGCAATGATTGAGCAAGCTTGCGAAGAAAGATTTGATGGGAATGTTCTTTTATTGGCTGTACCAGATGAAGAAGTAAATTCTGTAGGGATGAGGGCCGCTGTTCCGAGACTGTTAGATTTAGCAAGAGAGCATAACTTAGATTATAAAACGGTCTTAAACTCAGAGCCTATGTTTTCAAGACATCCTGGTGACCAAAATAAGTATATTTACACTGGCTCTATTGGTAAAGTGTTACCTGGTTTTCTTTGCTACGGAAAAGAGACACATGTAGGTGAACCTTTTGCAGGGTTAAATGGGAGTTATATGGCTTCATTAATAACAGCAGAATTAGAGTTAAACACAGACCTTTGTGATATTGTAGAAGGGGAAGCGAGTCCCCCGCCAACTAACTTACTTCAAAGGGACTTAAAAGAGGATTATTCTGTACAAATTCCGCATCGTGCAGTTACATTATTTAATTTGTTTTTATTAGAAAAATCAATGACAGATGTAGTTGCATTGTTACGTCAAAAAGTAACGAAAGTAGCAGAGAAAATAGAAGAGTCATATGAAAAACATGCATATCGTTTTTCTAAATATAATTCATTTATACCACCTAATCTCAAAGTAAATGTATTAACTTATGAAGAGCTTATCACATATGCAATTGAGCAACATGGACGAGAAAAAATAAATCATATTCAATCTAATATTATAAAAAATAGAGGAGATAAAGATGATCGTGCGGTAACCATTGATTTAGTAGATAAATTAGCGATTTTATGTAAAGAAAAGGCACCGATGATTGTACTTTTCTTCGCTCCGCCGTACTATCCAGCTGTGAGTTCACGCAACAATCCTTTAATAAAAGAGGTAGTTGTAGAAATGGAAAAGTATGCACACTACAATCATAAAATTACATTTGAAAACCAAAATTATTTTGGGGGGATTTCAGATTTAAGTTATGTAGGCTTGCAGTATCCACTGGATTCAATGAGTTCGCTTGTAGACAATATGCCATTATGGGATAAAGGTTATTCAATTCCGCTTCAGGAATTAGAAGAGTTTGATGTTCCAGTATTAAATATGGGGCCGGTAGGAAAAGATGCACATCAATGGACAGAACGTCTAGATGTAAACTACGCATTTGAAACGCTATTAGATATGTTACCGAAATGCATTGAAAAATTATTAGTTTCTAATAAAATTACACAATCATAGTAGGGAATAGGTAAGGGATAAAACAGAACCTGTAAAGAAGATTTGAATGAAATTATTTTAATATAATTAAAACTGAAACGGCCAAACTCAAGTATATATGAGTTTGGCCGTTTATCATGTAGTGAATTTCTAATTAAATTCATATGAATTCATAGCTAACGCGATCTCTTTTACAGTTTTACTTTTTAGTTTGACCAGATAGTTCAACAGACTTTTGCGTACAACGCTGCATAGCTGAAATAATCGCTGTTCTCAGTCCTTTTTCCTCTAATGTTGCTACAGCTTCTATTGTCGTTCCGCCAGGAGAACAAACCATATCTTTCAATTCACCTGGATGTATTCCTGTTTCTAGTACCATTTTTGCAGAGCCTAACACAGCTTGAGCAGCGAATTTATATGCTTGATTTCTTGGCATACCATCTAGTACAGCAGCATCTGCCATCGCTTCTATAATCATATATACATAAGCTGGTGAAGAACCACTTACGGATGTGACAACATCCATTAATTTTTCACTTACGATCTCTGTTTGACCAAAACTATTGAAAATGTTTAGTACATCTTCTAAATCTTTTTCTGTCACCATTTCATTCGGGCATAATGCAGACATTCCTTCTCCAACAAGAGCAGGAGTATTAGGCATTACCCTTACAACCTTTACTTTTTTATTAAAGGTATTTTCAGTACTTTCAATACTTTTCCCAGCAGCGATCGTAACGATGATAGCATCGTTTTTGATTACTTCTTTTATTTCATTAATTATTGACGCGTATAGGTCTGGTTTGATTGATAAAATTAAAATATCAGCATTTTTAGCTACTTCATTGTTGTCGGTAGTTGTAGTTAGCCCATATTTTTCACTAGCATTTTTTAAATTAGCAGTGTTTAAATCTGAACAAATAATTTGATTTGAAGACACTATATTTTTGTTTATCATTCCGCCAATCATAGCCATTCCCATATTTCCGCAACCGATGAATCCAATTTGTTTATCCATAATAACTCAATTTTGCTCCTTTTATAATCAATTATATCGGTTTGATATTATTTTCTTAGAATAAGAATAACATCCCTGTGCAATATAAAGAAACATTCTAAGAGAATATATTCCTTTTTGCAACACTAAAAGATAAAAATTAATTATATTCGACATTATGTAAATATATACACTATAATGTAAGGTTTTATGTTTATGAATATGAGTTAAACTTATATCATTTTGTATTTTCATTCAGTAGGGCGATAATTTCATACAAATAACTTGCGGCTCTATTTATTTTTAAAAATACCTCTTGACACCGAATCGAACTATATCGCATAATATAAAAAAATTAGATTGAAAATCGTTGAAGGGAACTAGTACATATGTCTTCTTGCGAAAGAGAGTGGAATTCACCGGCTGAAAGATTCCTCGTATAGAATATATCGAACCTATCCCTGAGTCTTAAATGAAAGTTTAGGCGTTCGCCTGCGTTATAGGCACCAAGTGGATATCTATGTATATCAATTAAGGTGGTACCGCGGAACAATGACCGTTTCGTCCTTTTTATTTTATTAAGGGCGAAGCGGTCATTTTTATTTTGCTCTTAAATACTTCATTGCAGCATTGATGAGAATAGATATAGTTACAAAGTGAATGAAGTGTAATTTATAAAAAACTTTGATTTTAGACTTGGGGGATAAAAAAGTGAAAAAACAACGAGTTGTTGTAAAGATTGGGAGTAGTTCCTTGGCAGATAGTCACGGAGGCATCTCTACAGAACAGCTTTCAGATCACGTTGCCGCATTGGCTCGGTTGAAAGAAGATGGGCACGAGGTTGTGTTAATTACATCTGGAGCCGTCGCTGCAGGTTTTTCAGCGCTAGGATATCCTAGCAGACCTGTAACGATTAAAGGGAAACAGGCTGCAGCAGCTGTCGGACAAAGTTTGTTAATGCAGGCGTACACCGAGGAATTCCGTAAATATGGCATCGTTACTGCGCAACTTTTGCTGACGAGAAGTGATTTTTCTAGAAAAGAACAATATAGTAATGCTTACGCTACGTTAGGAGAATTATTAAACCGCTCCGCTCTTCCAATTATTAATGAAAATGATTCCATCTCCTTAGAGGAGCTGACGTTCGGTGATAATGATATGCTGTCAGCTTTAGTAAGCGGGCTTGTTTCGGCGGATATGCTTATGATCTTTACGGATGTGAACGGGTTATATGACAAAAATCCTCAGAAAAATGCGGATGCAAAAAAATATTATTTTCTTCCTGAAGTTACGGAAGAAATTTCTTCTCTTGCAGGAGATGCTGGCTCAAAACTTGGGACTGGCGGTATGAAATCAAAAATCGATGCTGCAAAGACAGCGCTCTCTCTTGGTGTGAGTGTATTTATCGGAACAGGACGTGGACAGGAAAAGTTTGTAGATGTTTTGAAGGGTAAGGGTGATGGAACGTATGTTGGTAATGCTCCTCAAAAAGAAATGAAGATGAACAAGCAATGGATTGCCTTACATTCGCTTGTTAGCGGACAAATTGAAGTAGATGCTGGGGCAGCTACTGCCATCATTCAGCATGGTAAGAGTTTACTTCCAGCTGGTGTTACGAATGTATCAGGATTTTTCCAAGTGGGTGAAGTTGTAGAGGTTGTAACGCAACAAGGGCGCGTAATAGGAAAAGGACAATGCACATATAGTGCAGAGGAACTAAGAGATGTAAAAGGTATGCAAAGCCAAGATATTCAAGTAAGAGGCGAGAGACATAGTTATGAAGTCATCCATAGGGATCATTGGGTTTCACTTTAAAAAGGAGGAAATAAAAATGAATGAAGTGTTGGCAAAGGGGATAAAAGCAAAAGAGGTTGCTAGAGAGCTTGTGCTTAAATCTACAGAGCAAAAAAACGAAGCACTTTCCGCAATAGCTGATCAGTTAATATTAGAAACAGCTTATATTTTAGAAGAAAACAAGAGGGATATTGAAGAAGGTAAGGCAAAAGGATTTTCTGATTCACTCCTTGATCGTCTTCTGCTAACTGAAAATCGTATTATTGATATGACAGAGGGGATTAAGCAGCTAATTGAATTACGTGATCCTGTAGGAGAATGTGTAAGTGCATGGGAAAGGCCAAATGGACTATCTATTCAGGAGATGCGCGTACCACTTGGTGTTATAGGCATGATTTATGAGGCAAGACCGAATGTAACAGTGGATGCAGCTACAATTTGTTTGAAGACAGGAAACGCAGTCATATTACGTGGTAGTTCTTCTGCTATTCATTCTAATAAGGCCATCGTTGCCGTTATTCACAGAGCGCTCAAACTAACAAGCTTACCTCAAGAAAGCGTACAGCTTATAGAAGATACAACGCGAAATAGCGCGAAGCAGTTGTTTACAATGAAGGATTATCTAGACGTTCTTATTCCAAGAGGTGGCAAACAATTAATCGATACTGTTGTGAGAGAAGCGTCTGTTCCAGTACTTGAAACAGGTGCGGGAAATTGTCATATATTCATTGATGAAACAGCAGATAAACAAATGGCGTTTAATATTATTATAAATGCAAAAACACAGCGTCCATCTGTATGTAATGCAATTGAGACGATTGTACTTCATGAGAATTGGGCAGAGCAATATGGTAGCGAGTTGTTTTCTTCCTTGAAGGAAAGAGGAGTGGAGCTACGTGGTGATAATAAAGCAGTGGCGATTGATTCTTCTATCTTACTTGCGACAGAAGAAGACTGGGAAACTGAGTTTTTATCTCTCACACTAGCAGTGAAAGTGGTTTCCACTGTTGAAGATGCGATTCATCATATAAATACGTATGGATCTATGCATTCTGAAGCAATTATTACTGAAAACGAGGAAAACGTCAGCAAGTTTTTTACTTCTGTAGATGCCGCGGCACTTTATCATAATGCATCGACTCGTTTTACAGATGGATCCGAATTTGGATTCGGAGCGGAAATTGGTATCAGTACACAAAAGTTACACGTAAGAGGACCAATGGGGCTTCCAGCATTAACTTCTACAAAATATGTGATTCGTGGAAATGGGCAAATTCGAAAATAATAATAAAAGACACTCAATTGGCTTGGGTGTCTTTTATTATAAAAATTAATTACCATACAAATAGCCCAACGAGCATAGCACTTAATAAAGAAACAGCCATCCCGCTAACAAGAAGCTTCCAAACATTTTTACCGATGACTGATGATTTTTCTCCGCCAAATAATGAATTGTAAGTTCCGTAAATCATACCTACTGTACTAAAGTTAGCAAAAGAAGCTAGAAATGTCGTTGCAACCGCAACCGTATGCGGTTGTAGCGACTTTAAGTTTGATTTTAAATCCATCATTGCAACAAATTCATTCGTCGTTATTTTGATCCCCATTAATTCAGCTACATACATAGCATCACTGCCTGATAAACCGAGTAAAAATGCAAAAGGACTAAAGATAATGGAGAAGATTTTTTGAATTGTTAACCCCGTTACAAAAAATCCTAAAATCCCATTTAAACATGCTGTTAAAGCTACATAACCAATTACCATAGCTAAAATAACGATAACCATATTCATCCCAACTAACATACTGTTTGAAATAGTAGAAAAGAAATCCTTTTTTTCATGTTTTGAAGGTGTGTAAACAACGTCTTCTTCTTTCGAAACTTCCACAGGATTTAATACATTGGCTAAAATTAATGCGTTAATACAGTTTAATGGGATTGCGCTGAAAATATATGTTGCTGGAACCATTGATAAATAAGCACCAAGAATGGATCCGCTAACGCTACTCATACTCATAATTCCAAAAGTTAATAATCGATTTTCTTTTAAAACAGATAATTGATCCCGAACAACCGCAAGTGCTTCGGTGTTTCCTAAAAACATCATTTGAATCGAAAAGAAACTTTCTAACTTTGGTAAACGAGAAATCTTTGAAATAACTGCACCTACTTTATCAATAATCCAAGTTAAGATTCCGAAATAAGAAAGAATATCGAAAAAAGTAATAACAAAAATGATAGGAAGTAACGCACTAAAGAAGAAATCAATGTGCTGACTTTCCATAGCTGAAGGAAATGCAAATCGAATACCTTCATTCGCACATGCTAGTAGCCAACTGAAAAATGACGCAATTTTATTAATGATAATACTGCCGAGCTTTGTGCCTAACATAAACCACGTAATAAAAAGCTCCAATAGGATGAGAATTACAATTGGTCTCCATTTTATATGTTTTTTATTAGGCGAACATAAGAAAATGATTAATATGACAACGAAAATCCCTAACATATTCAATATGAAATACATGTCAACAACTCCTTGAGAGTTATTATTTGTATATAAAAAAGCATCTATTCTTCCAAATTTGGATTATGATTAGAAGTTATGAAGCATGTAAGTTATGTTAGGAATCAATGTATTTTAATTTGCTTTATTTTGAGCAATCGTAGTAATTACAAAACAAGTAGCTATTTTCAATTGTTTTGTTTCATGTTAAACGTAAGCAAATGTAAGCATCGCTTATAAATAAGAACGATGAGTTGGCCATGAACCTTGAAGTTTCCGAAGCTGTATAATTTGTCCTGTATGATAAGCATCATGCAAAAGGATATTCATATATTGTTGCCAAACTGGTAGAGAAGGACTTAGTTGATCTAGTTCTGCTTCTTGAAGGGCGGTTAATGAAGATTGTAAGGCATCATGTACTTGAAGCGTTCGCTTTACGGTTTGCTGCCAAGCGGCATCATCATTAGGTCCACCTTGGATAAATGTCTCATCATTATTTTGTGGAGCAACAAATGTGTCGTCTTCATGTAAGCGGGAAAGTAGGCGTTCTTTAAAGATTAATAAATGGTTCACATTTTCCCAAATCGTATTACTCGCAGCACCTTCTGGTTGCCAACATGCTTGTTCAACCGTAAGATTCTTTAACGCTTCTGATATTGGTGGGTACCATTCTTCTTCGTAAAAAACTTGTTGGACTCCATTTTGCAACATTTCTTTTCTTCCCATTCGTATAGCCTCCTGTTCATTTTTCTTAATAAAACCAATTCTCTTTTCTCTTCAATAAACCTTTTCTATAGTTGCACAAGAGGGTGAAAGACAACTTATAACAGAGCCATTAAAAAACTTCTTTTTAATATGATACTTAATAATCAAGGCTTTAATTAAGTCAGAATGAAAAAGAGTATAAACCTTTCTCTATTTGCTCATTGATTAGAGTTTTTTTGAAGTCGCAAAATAATTCTAAAAATATAGAAGGTTAAATTCGATAAAAATAGAATTAAATATATAGCAAACAAGGAGGGGATAAAAATGGAGGTCTATCACATAACGAGTAGAAAGAGGGAAACTTATAACGTTCAAGTGAAATATTCGATACTTTTCGAATGTGCGCTTGGCATTGCAGCAATTACTCATAAGCGGTTAATTGATACTCTTGAAAAGAGTCAAAATGAATGGGAAGAAATTAAGAAATCATTAACAGAAGAAATGAGAGAGCACTTACAATTTGTCGAAGAACATAATACGTGGAAAGCATTACTTCAGGTGTTGTATGAAGAAGACATGCAGGATGTATCGCAGTTTCATGCTAAAATCGATTCACTTTCAGAAGAAGATTTGAAGTATACATGTTTACCGTTTTTAGGGGAGAAATATGAGAAAAAAAGACGTTTAGCCGCAAGTAGAGATGGAACTGCAATACATGAGCTAAAGGAATTAACACATGATCATCAGTTTTTCTCTACGTACATTCGCTTTATATGTGATGTAGATGTACAAGTGCTGAAATCTCATTTAATCGCTGTAATGACAGGGTGGTATGAGAGTGTAATTAAGAGTGAGGAAGAAGAAATACTTTCTATATTAAAACGAGATTATGAAGCAAAAAATGAAATGAATAAAAAGATGAAGCCGGAAGAGTTTGTCGAGTGGGCGACTGGCGGAGTGAACTATATGCCAGAGCCAAGTGTTCATCACGTACTTCTTATTCCGCAAATGACGTACAGACCGTGGAATATTGAAGCAGATATTGATGATACGAAAGTATTTCATTATCCAGTTGCAAACGAAAGTATCCATCCTGAAGATCCATATGAACCGAATTATTTTTTAGTTCAAAAACATAAAGCTCTTGGAGATGAAGCGAGGTTACGCATTGTAAAAATGTTGTTCGAAAAAGAACGAACATTGCAGGAAATTACAGAAAGATTGCAACTTGGTAAATCGACTGTACACCACCATTTGAAATTGTTACGTGCAGCGAAGTTAGTGGATATACACGATGGAAAATATGTATTAAGAAAGAAAGCAGTACAGTCTTTAGCGAAAGAATTAGATATGTTTTTGAATAGATAATTAACAACGAGAATGTACATAAAGGGAGGAATATAAAAGAAAAGTTGGTGTATGAAATTGAAAAATGTATTGAAAAATCGTTCGTTTTTTTTTATGTGGATTGGTAGTGCAATCTCAGAATTAGGAGGGGCTTTCGGAACGTTATGTAATTCAATTCTAGTATATGAGTTAACGGGATCAGAAATGGCTTTAAGTAGTATGTGGTTATTATATTTCATCCCATCACTCATACTGCAATTAATCAGCAGTCCGTTTATTGATAAATGGAGCCGGAAGTGGATTATGATTTTTTCACAATGGATACGAGCGTCCGTATTCTTATTACCTTTGGTGATGTTAGTTTCGGGTAGTATAGAAGTTTGGCACATTTATGTTGTTCAAATTGTAGTGGGACTTATTACACCACTTTATACACCTGCAAGTCAAGCCATTACACCGAGCATTGTAAGGAAAGAACAACTTCAAGATGCGAATGCGTACATTGATGGAATGACTCGCCTTATGATGTTTCTTGCGCCAGTATTAGGTGGAGTAGTCATTCATTTCATTGGAACAGAACTTACATTATCTTTCGTATGCATTTGTTTATTTGTTAGTGGCACTTTCTTACTTTATATAAAAGAAAATAGAACGTCGCAACCAATTCGGAAAACGTGGCTTGGACAGTTTCTTCACGGTTTTACATATTTTTTTACAAAACCAATCATCGTTTGGCTCGGTATATTTCTTACTTTCGTGCAGTTTGGAGTAGGGGTAACGATGGTCACAAATCTTCCTTATATAAAAGACGAGCTGTCAGCGGGATATGCAGAGTACGGTTATTTCATGGCAGGTTTTCCACTTGGCTACGTAATTGGCTCAGTATTAGTCGGAAAAGTAACATATAAAAGTCGGCGTATACTTATGCTTGGAGGATTGTTTATAGGGGGACTCACATACATTTCATTAGGATTCAATCATAGTATTATCATTGCAATAATAATTGAAGTAATAGCAGGGATTTGTATTGCATTTTTCAATGTTCATAACACGACAATATGCCAACAAACCGTGCCGAATAATATGATAGGACAAGTATTTTCAGTGCGATTATTTTTCATACGATCCGCTATGCCGTTAGGTGTGTTAGTAGGGGGCATATTGAGTGAAATGTGGGGAGTAAGAGCACTATACTTTATTATCGGTTCAATTATATGTGTCACTTCTTTAGTCGGAATCTTACTCCCATATTTCAAATTTTTAGATGAGGCGATAGAAGAGAAAACAGCATAATTCGAAAAATTTAAACTTTATAATTGAAAATAATTATCATAATCAACTATAATAGTAGTATTCGTATTACAATGAAGGAGTGGGATATATGTTTATCGAAACGAAAACATTTACAGTAAAAGAAGGTACATCAAATATAGTTGTAGAACGTTTTACTGGAGAAGGTATTATTGAAAAATTTGAAGGCTTTATTGACTTAAGTGTTCTTGTGAAAAAAGTAAGACGCGGCGACGAAGAAGTAGTCGTTATGATTCGCTGGGAATCTGAAGAAGCATGGAAAAACTGGGAAACAAGTGAAGAACACTTAGCTGGACATAGAGCGGGACGTGGTAAACCAAAGCCAGATCATATTATTAATGTGGATCATGCGGTTTATTATGTGAAATCATCGAAATCGGCTTATCAACAGTCGTAATATATAAGTAGAGGATACATGTTGTAGAAGCAATCATGTATCCTCTTTTTTATGACTGGGGGGATGGGAATGATAGGAAATCTTTCATTCATTTAAAAAACGTTCTAGGCTATGGAGAAAAGTATTAGACTTATAAAGCATAGTCTTAGACGGAACGCTTGAATATCTTACCTTGCATATTTAAGTGTTATGAAAATGAGTCTACATACCCTCTGCTTAAAAGGAGATGAAGTGAATGAAGTTAAATCATTTGAATTTATGTGTTGATGATTTATCAGAAGCGAGACATTTCTTTGAAACATTTTTTGATTTTCAATTTTTAGAGCAAAAGGGAAAGGCATTATTAGTAATGAGTGATGAGAGTGGATTTATACTGGTGCTAAGCGACCCCAAAGCATTTAAGGGGAATAAGGAAGTGATGTATCCAGAAGCTTTTCATATTGGTTTTTTAGTGGATACTTCAAATGAAGTTGATCAAGCGTATAATCGTTTAGTAGCAGGCGGCATTGAAATAGATAAGGAACCTTATTCGATGCGAGGTAGTAGTTATGGTTTTTATTTTACAGTATTTAATGGCTTATTAATTGAAGTGTCTTGTCTTGATTATAGAGAAGGTAAGAAAGTTTCAAAGCTTAATAGCGATCAACAAGAGTAATCATTTGAAGGTGTATAAAATTTAAGTATGTATCATATTAGAAGACGGATTAAGAAAGTTTCACTGTAAAGTAAAAAAGACAGACTAATAAATAGTCTGTCTTTTCACATTAATTCTTCACATCATCATAAAGTTCAAGTGCCTCTTTCACATTCAATCCATTTTTCACAATGCCATGTATTGCTTGGATCATCGCAGCTGGGTGCTCGGATTGCCATATGTTTCGGCCCATGTCTACTCCAATTGCTCCTTCTTGCAATGCATTGTACGTAATGTTTAATGCGTCTTCAATTGAATCTAGTTTTGGGCCGCCCGCGATGACGACTGGGGCAGGGCATGTGCTCGTTATTTTTTCGAATCCTTCGCAGTAATACGTTTTAATAATATCAGCACCCATTTCAACACATACGCGGGAAGCAAGTGCTAGAAAGCGAGCTTCACGTTTTTGTAATTCTTTTGCGACTGCGGTAATGCCGAGTACAGGTAGGCCGTAATCGTGAGCTTCAGAGACTACATTTGCGAGATTCGAAACAGTTTGTGTTTCATAGTCTGATCCGACAAAAACAGAAACGCCAACGCCAATTGCGTTTTGCTTCACTGCTTCTTTTACAGGTGTAACAATTGTTTCATTCGCTAAATCTTTACCGACGACAGTAGCGCCGCCAGATACACGCATAACCATCGGTGTGCTGCAGTTTTCAGGAATACAGGAGCTAAGTACACCGCGCGTTAAAAAGAGGGAGTCTGTATAAGGAAGTAAGTTTTTTACTGTTTCAAGTGGTTGTTCTAGTCCGTGAATTGGTCCTAAGAAATAACCGTGATCTATTGCTAACATAACCGCTCTACCATCAGGTAAAATTGTATTTAATCGATTTTTAAATCCCCAAGTCATTCCAAATCACTCCTTCGTTAATGTTGGATTTTCCGTTTGTACAGTATCTTTATTTGGTAAATGTGGTGACTTAATAAAAACAGCTTTAAAAGGTTTGTCAGAATGGTTAATAAGATAGTGAGATTCATGAGGACGAACTTGCAGGACATCACCTTGTTTAATTGGAACTCTTTCATTATTCACATAGAAATCTATTTCACCTTCTAATGCATAAAAGACCTCTTCGCACGTCGTATGATAATGGTTTTGAAACTCCTGGCCCGGTTGAATGACAACAAGGCCAAGATCAATATTTGGACCTTGTATTAAATATTTCGGCCCGTTATCACCGAAGCGATAGGAGAAGTCATTTTCATTCGCTTTTAACATACAGTTCACTCCTTTATGTAATGTGTTACAGTGCACCAGGCGCAATCCACATATGTGAGGTGAGCCCTTTATCAGCTAAAGCGAGCTGACTGTCATATACAGTTTTCCATGTTTCATAGAACTCTTTATATAGTTCGTGATTTTCAGTAACTGGTTTGAATGTTTGCTCCCACTGTACAAACTCTTCGGCAGTTTCTTCCATAGATGAATATATGCCAGCACCAACTCCAGCAGCAATCGCAGTTCCTAAAGCAGCTGCTTCTTTCACAACAGGTACTTTTACAGGAATACCGAGTACGTCTGATAGAATTTGTGGCCATAGTTTTCCTTTAGCGGCACCGCCAGCAAAAATAACTTCAGAAGGGAATGTGCCAGTTAGATTTTTTATTAATTTTAAGTTTCCAAGTGTAATGAAGGCTGCATTTTCTTCAATAGCACGAAACAGTTCTTTTTTTCCGCATTTGTCAGCGTCTAAACTTAAATTTAAAAAAGAAGGTGCGGCATGACGCCAAGAAATGTAGTTCATAACGTTTGAAAAAGTAGGGATAATGCCATGTGAACCGACAGGTACGTCTTTCGCTTGTTCTTCTAGTAATTCATAAGCATCTACACCGAGTTTATCAGCAAGTTTCTTTTCTTCTTGGCAAAAAGCGTCTCGAAACCAGCGCATAACGAGACCTGGGAAAAAGGCGATTGTTTCATATTGCCATAGGTTCGGAACAACGTGACAATTTACTCGAATCGCAGCATGTGGATCTGTTATTGGCTCAGTAACATTCACTTCTTGTTGCCAAAAGCTACCCCCGCATATTAACGTTTGATTCGGTTTCACGATTCCTGTTCCGAGCGATGCCATTTGAGCATCTCCACCCCCGGCGACGACAGGAATCCCTTCACGTAATCCAGTTAATGCTGCACACTCTTTTGTAACGTTGCCAATTACTGTACCAGCTTCATTTACTGTTGGTGAAAATGGCAAAGATAGACCGCACTCCTTAGCGACATCGTTATCCCACACTCTATTTTGTAAGTCAAAAATACCTGACGTGCATCCGTTTGAGGGATCAATTTGTAGTACGCTGCTTAGTTTATATAAAATCCAATCGTTTAACATTGTAAAAGAGTGAATATTATTATAGACGTCGGGTTCATGTTTTTTTATCCAGAGTAGGCGTGGTAAAGCACCTAATGAAAAAGTTTGACCAGACTTTGTATATAAATCTTTTTCAAGATGTGACCGAATTTCTTTTAATTCACTAACTTCGACGGATGCGCGCCCATCAACATTTGCACACGCCCATATTTCTTGCCCATCTTGATCATATAAAACAAATCCTTCTCGCATACTTGTAGCGCTAATAGCAAGAATAGAAGAGGCAGGAGTGTTGCTTTTTTGAAGCACCTCTTTCGTACATTCTTGTACTAGCTTCCAATTTTCTACTACATCAAAGTTCATAGAGCCTGGATAACGAAGGTCAGATTTGTGAATCCATTCTTTTTGACTTACTGCAATTTGATTACCATGTAAATCAAAAAGAACTGCTCGAATGCTCCCTGTACCAGCATCGAAAGCTAATAAATGGGACATTAACAATCACCATCCTTTCGTAATAAGGAGAGGGCAGTTTCCTCATCGGTAATTAATGAATGAATAAACTTTCCTTTTAAGGCACCATAAATTGCATCTATCTTTTCAGTACCTCCAGCAACACCGACGACATGCTTCATATTGCGCAAAATAGAGAGGGGCGTGCCAATTAGACGATTGTGATGCGAGAGCTCTAATAAATCGCCATTTGTATTATAAAACTGTCCTAAAATATCGCCAGCACCGTTTTGACTACGAATATATGTCATCTCACGTAGTGTTAATTTTTCTTCTTTTACAATCGTAGCGTCTTGAGATAATCCCCCAATACCGACAACAGCCGTATGAGCAAGTGAAGCGACTTGAAGCATATCTTTTACACTCGGTTCTGATAGAATACTTTGTGCCATTTCGGTTGTAGACGCTAGAAACGGCGTAGGGATAATGTGAAGCTCGCCTTGCATGTAGTGTAAATAGTTTTGTTTTCTCGGGAAATAGTGATTTACCCCGCCTGTGAGCGTTACGATTGAAAGGTTGATAGAACTTTCAAAATGAATGTTTTCTAGCATTTTGCTAATTGTTTCTCCCCAGCCAATACCGAGTAAATCGCCTTGCTGGAGATGAGTTTCTAAATATTGTGCAGCAGCTTTTCCGAGAGAAGCGTGATAATTGTTTACTGGGGTAGGGATAATAAAAGCATCTTTTAAGTGGAATTTTTTCATTAGGTCACGCTCAATACTTAAACAGTGCAAACCAGTCCCTTTTACGTGAAATGTAACGATACCTTCACTCCGCGCTTTATCTAATAACCGGACGACTTTATTTCTTGAAATATGAAGAAGTGACGCGATCTCCTGTTGTGTTAATTGGTCTTTATAATAGTACCAAGCTACTTTAGTTAATAAATTTTCTTCAAAGTTCAGCTGAGTCATACTCTTCATCCCTTTCAACAATTGACCACAGCTTAAACATATGTACCATATATTTTGTTTATTCCAGTTGAAACGATTAATAGTACGTAGAAAAAAGTGTTCTAGATATAAAAAAAGGAATATACAATGCTACAAAACAAGTAGAACAAATAATCATTTTCTCAAAAAATGTTCTGGATAAAGGCAGGTGACATCATGTGGAGAACGTACCTTTATTACAAGTAAAGAAAATGAGTAAGGCGTTTTTAAATCAACTTGTATTAAAAGAAGTGAACTTACAAGTAGAGCGCGGAGATATATACGCTTTAGTGGGGGGAAATGGCGCCGGGAAATCAACATTAATGAAAATATTAACGGGGTTATATTCGTATGATGATGGAGAGATGTATGTAAAAGGAATGAAGCAACAGTTTTCAAATCCATCAGAAGCACACCGAAAAGGTATTTATTTAATACCGCAAGAACCACTCATTTTTCCGCATATGACTATTGAAGAAAATATATGTATCGGGTTAAAAGAAAAGAAAAAGAAACTAAAAGTACAGATTCAGCAATTGATTAGCAGCTTAGGATGGGATATTGACCTTAATAAACTAGGAGGAACATTATCGATTGCGCAACAACAGTTAGTAGAAATCGTTAGAGGATTAATAAGAGAAGCTGAGATTCTTATTCTAGATGAGCCAACATCGACATTAACAACACACGAAATTAAGAGTCTTTTTGTGTTGATGAAAAGTTTACAAGAAAAAGGAATTGGGATGATTTATATTACGCATCGTTTTCCAGAAATCTTTGAAATTGCCAACAAAGTAGCAATACTACGTGATGGAATGGTTGTAAGCCAAGGTGATGTATGTGACTATACATATGACATGCTGATGGAGGGACTATTGCCAAAAGGATATAAACAGAAAGAGAAAATAGAAGTAGTTCAAGAGACAGTAAAGACGAAAAAAATATTAGAAGTGGTTGATATAAATGGTCACGCATTCGAGAATATATCATTCACTGTACATGCGGGTGAGGTTGTAGGTGTTGCTGGCATTATAGGATCTGGCAGAACGGAATTAGCAGAAGCGATATTTGGATTGAAAACTATAAAATCAGGGTCTATCTTATTGGGTGGAAAATCAATTGATACGTGTTCTTTGCATAAAAGGCTAGACGAAGGACTAGTTTATGTGCCAGAGGATAGGGCGAGGAATGGAATTTTCTCAATTGCTTCTGTTAAAGAAAATATTGCAGCAGCAAGTTTATATCAAAATAATCGCTTTTTTATAAATCAAGAAAAAGAAAGCGCTTTAGTTAATTCGTTTATAGAACAGTTCCGAATTGTTGTACAGAATATGAATAAAGAACTGGCATCTTTATCAGGAGGTAATCAGCAGAAGGTCGTGCTTGCGAAGTATCTTGCATGTAATCCTAAAATTATTATTCTTGATGAGCCGACTCGCGGAATTGATGCGAAAGCAAGGCTTGAAGTGTATGAGACGATAAAAAAAATGAAAAGGGAAGGACTCGCAATTTTATTAATCTCTTCAGATGTTGAAGAAATTGTCCAATTAGTAAACCGTGTATATGTAATGAGAAATGGGCGATTTGTTTCTCATATGGAAAAAGAACAACTGAGTGTGAATGAAGTTACACGCCTTGCATACGGAGGTGTAGCGGAATGAAACATATGTTAAAAGTGCATGAAACGTCTATCATACTGTTACTACTAATTTATATAGCTATTGTAGGAATGATAAACCCTAGTTTTATTCAATTTAACTCGTTATCTTTACTGATGAAATCAAGCGTTATTTTAGTCGTGCTAGCAATCGGTCAATCGTTCGTCTTATTTACGAAAAATATAGATGTATCAGTTGGTTCAAGCATGGGGTTAAGTGCAGCAGTTTGCGGAATGATGTTAACGAATGGGTATAGTGCATTCTTGTCGATATTTGTAGCTATTATACTTGGGGCCATTATTGGTTTCGTAAATGGTATTGGAGTTGCGAAGTTTCGGGTACCAGCCATTATTATGACATTAGGCATGTTAGGAATTATTAGAGGTACAATGTTAATTTTCACAGGCGGGAAGTGGATTGAAGATATTCCAAACGATTTTAAGCAGCTGCCATCTATCATCATTCTTGGTTTACCTATAACTGTATGGTTCGTTCTTATTATTTTACTACTACTATACTTCTTTTTAAGAAAAGTGCCATTGGGAAGATACTTTTATGCGGTAGGTGATAATGAAGATGGCGCGAGGCTTATTGGTATACCTGTTAATAAAGTGAAGATATATGCGTTTATGATTTCAGGCATAAGCGCTGCGATCGCTGGTTGCATATTTGTTATGAATATCGGTTTCGTGCCAAATCAAACAGGTACAGGATTAGAATTACAAGTAATCGCAGCCGCTGTACTAGGAGGAATTCACTTAAAAGGAGGAACAGGATCTTTATTTGGAGCTGCATTAGGAGCGTTATTTTTAGAAACAATAAGTAGCTCACTCGTCTTTTTAAAAATACCAGCATTTTGGAATAATGCTATTTCAGGTTTTTTATTATTACTTATCATCATATTAGATAGTGTTATGAAAAAGTGGAAGGCAGAAAGGAGGATGAATCTATGAAGTATGTATATAGATGGGAAGGGGTTCTAATTGTATTACTTCTTGTAGAATTCATCCTTTTTAGTTTAATAAATAGTGATTTCTTAAATATTAGTAATCTCCTTTTTAGTACAAATGATTTCTTATTTATCGCAATTGCGGCGATACCAATGACTTTTGTTATAGTAACAGGAGGAATTGATGTATCGATCGGCTCAATAATGGGGCTCACTTCGATCTTAATCGGTGTACTTTGGATGAACGGAATACCTATTTTGTTTGCTGTTATAATCGCCCTAATAATTAGTTGTTTAGCAGGCGCTTTAAACGGACTGATTATAAAAATGACGGATGTAGAACCACTCGTCGTTACACTCGGAACGATGTTTTTATACGGGGGAATTGCCCTCGTCATTTCAGGAGGGGCAGGTGCTTCTGGGTATGAAGGAATAAGCGGTTTACCAGACGTATTTGTACAACTGGCAAATGGTAGTTTTATAGGAATACCGAATTTATTATGGCTACTGATCGTATTAACAGTTTTATGTACTGTATTATTTCATCGAACTATATACGGGCGCCATGTAAAATTAACAGGTGCGAACGAAAATGCAGCAAAATACACTGGGATTAAAACGAAAAAAGTAGTCATTATTGCTTACATACTTTCAGGGTTAGGAGGTGGATTAGGAGGCGCTTTCTTAACTGCCTACTTCGGTTCCGCACGTGCTGATATGGGAAGTGAAACAATTTTACCAATCATTACAGCAGTCGTCTTAGGCGGTACACTTATTACAGGCGGAAAAGGAAGCATTATTGGTACTGTACTGGCGAGTATTTTCATTGGGCTCATGCAGTATGGCTTGCAAATGACGGGTTTAACAAATGAACAATCCAATGTAGTAATAGGTATTATCCTTATTCTTTCAGTTATTATGAGACATTTCAAATTACATCAATTCTTAGCGGAGAAAAGAAAGAATTTGCATAAGGGGGAAATGTCATGAAGAGAAAACTGGGGATTGTATTGATTGTATGTATTTGTTTAATCGGTTTAATTGCGTGTTCTAGTCAAACGGCAGATAAGAAAAAGGTTGATGATGTGAAATTTGCATTTATTCCGAAATTAACAGGGGTTGGTTTCTTCACATCGGGTGGTGAAGGGGCAAAAGAGATGGGAGATAAGTTAGGCGTGCAAGTGAAGTATGATGGACCGTCTGAAGCGAGTGTTTCAGGGCAAGTTAAATATATAAACAATTTCATTAATCAAAACTATGATGCACTTATGGTTTCATCTACGTCAGTGGATGGGTTATCGCAATCACTGCAACGTGCTAAGAAAAAAGGGATGACGGTGTTAACATGGGATTCTGATGTGAATCCGAAAGATCGTTCTTTTTATATAAGCCAAGGAACACCAGACCAACTTGCTAATTTATTAATAGAAATGACTTCAAAGCAAATTGGAGATAAAGGAAAAGTAGCCTTCTTTTATTCTAGCCCGACAGTAACGGATCAAAACCAATGGGTAACGAAAGCGAAAGAAATTATTAAAAAGAAATATCCGAACTGGGAAATTGTAACGACGCAGTACGGTGAAAATAATGCGCAAAAGTCTTTGTCAGTAGGAGAGAATATTTTAAAAACGTATCCTGATATTAACGCAGTCATTTGTCCAGATGCAACGGCACTTCCGGCAATGGCACAAGCAGCTGAAAATTTAAAAATGGATAAAAAGGTTGTCGTAACTGGCTTCTCTACACCAAACGTTATGCGTGATTACGTAAAACGAGGAACAGTAGCACAATTTGGTTTATGGGATGTAAAACAACAAGGTGCTCTCGCAACGTATGTAGCAAATGAAATTGTTGTAAAAGGGAAGAAGTTAAAAGTAGGGGATAGCTTCGAAGTAAAAGGAATTGGAAAAGTGAAGGTAGAGCCAAACTCCATTCAAGGATATGATTATGAGGCAGAAGGGAATGGAATTATCGTATTACCAGAACGAGTTGTATTTACGAAAGATAATATTGATAAGTATAATTTTTAGTAGACAAAAAAACGTCCGAATATATCGGACGTTTTTTTATTTCTTCATTAATTATGAACAGTTTCTTTTTCGTTTAATCCAAGTGTACGACCAGTAGAAGTGTGAAGATCTTGGAACAATCTTGGATTTTCAGTTAGTGAAATGCCATATGAAGGAATCATTTCTTTTATTTTTTCTTCCCATTCTACCATGCGGCTTGGGAAACATTTTTCTAATACTTCAAGCATGACGTGAACAGCAGTAGAAGCACCTGGTGATGCGCCTAGTAATGCGGCGATTGAGCCGTCAGCTGCACTTACTACTTCTGTACCAAATTGAAGTGTCCCTTTACCGCCAGCATCAGTATCTTTAATTACTTGTACACGTTGCCCAGCAACTACAATATCCCAATCTTCACTTTTCGCGTTCGGAATGAATTCGCGTAATTCTTCCATACGTTTTTCATGTGATAACATAACTTGCTGAATTAAGTATTTTGTAAGTCCCATTTCTTTTACACCAGCGGCTAACATCGTTAAGACGTTATTCGGTTTTACAGAACCGATTAAGTCAAGATTTGAACCTGTTTTTAAGAATTTAGGTGAGAAGCCTGCGAATGGTCCAAACAGTAAAGCTTTTTTATTGTCTATATATCTCGTATCTAGATGAGGTACAGACATTGGCGGAGCACCAACCTTAGCTTTACCGTACACTTTCGCATGATGTTGCTCTACAACTTTTGGGTTTTTACATACCATAAATAGTCCACTTACCGGGAATCCACCGATATGTTTTGATTCAGGGATACCAGTCTTTTGAAGTAGAGGTAGGCTACCGCCACCGCCGCCAATAAAGACGAATTTAGCAGTATGATGCTCAATTTTACCACTATTCATATCGTGTACTTTTACTTCCCACAAACCATTTTTCGTGCGCTTAATATTTTCGACACTATGCTTGTAGTTTAGCTCGACATTTTTTGTTTTTAAGTAATCAAACAACATACGTGTTAATGCACCGAAGTTAACATCTGTTCCAGAGTCAATCTTCGTTGCCGCCATCGGTTCATTAGATGTGCGGCCTTCCATAATGAGTGGAAGCCATTTTTTTAATGTTTCAGGAGCATCAGAAAATTCCATTCCTTGAAACAGTGGATTTTTTGAAAGCGCTTCAAAACGGTTTTTTAGAAACTCAACATTTTTTTTCCCTTGTACTAAACTCATATGAGGTAGTGGCATAATAAAATCTTGTGGATTACGAATTAATTTGCTCTTTACAAGATATGCCCAAAATTGTCTTGAAAGCTGGAATTGCTCATTCACTTTTACAGCCTTACTAATATCTATAGATCCGTCAGCTTTTTCGGAAGTATAGTTCAGTTCGCATAGCGCAGAATGCCCTGTACCTGCATTATTCCATTCGTTAGAGCTTTCTTCCCCGGCACTTGCGAGTTTTTCAAAAACTTTAATTTCCCATTCTGGTGCTAATTCTTTTAGTAATGAGCCTAACGTTGCACTCATAATTCCTGCACCAATTAAGATAACGTCTGTTTTTTGCTGCATGTTGCTCATGATAATCTCTCCATCCCCTATATTGGCAAAAAAGTGTAGGTGTTTTCTATGTCTAAGCCGTAAAAGAGAAACACCGCCTAGGCCCCACCTAGGTGTATACCTTTTTTGTCTCAATTATATAACCATCTCATACTCTATTATAATAATTAATAGACTAAAATATCTAGTGTTATCTGATAATTTTAAACTATTTAACGTTTTATTCGCTAAAAATCTTATTTAACAAGCTCTTTTAAGGTGATAAATAGAAAAAAATTACAGTTTGAAATTATCTCGAAAAAGCTTACGTATCCTTAAGGGACTAAATCGAGTACCTTTTTATGGGATTATTCTTTCTGTAATGGTAAGATTATTCTGAAAAAAAGGAGGGATTTTAATGCGTACAAAAGAGCAAATTTCAAACTTATTTCGAAACTTTTCAATAAAGGAATGTAAAGGGTCAAGTGATTTATATGAATATTTATCAATGAAAATTGCTGAAGATGAGGAAGTACTTACACTATCGTCCTATGCTCAGGTAGGTCAACCAGTCCCAAACTTACTATTAGGTGCAGTACATTATTTATTGTTAGCAGGGAAAGAACATCATTTAAAAACGTATTATAGTAGTTTAGTTGAAGATGCTGATACAAATTTAGATAAAGCTTTTAATCATTTTAAAGATTTCTGTAAAGAGTACCGAGAAGAAATCATTACTTTGTTACAAACAAAACTTGTTCAAACGAATGAAGTAAGACGGTGCGCATACTTATACCCAAGTTTCTGCTACATATTTAAGAAAGTGAAGAAGCCGTTAGCGTTAATTGAAATTGGGACAAGTTCTGGGTTGCAATTGTTCTGGGACCAATATCGTTCTTCGTACGAAACGAATAAAATGTACGGGAATATAAATTCAAATGTGCATGTAACTTCTGAAATAAGAGGGGAAAATGTGCCGCATTTTCTAAAAGAAAGCCCATCTGTCGTAGAAAGAATCGGACTGGACTTACATGTGAATGATTTACATAATGAGGAAGATTATTTATGGTTACGTGCTTTAATTTGGCCAGAACATAAAGAAAGGCTTGAGATGTTTGATCAAGCTGCATCTTTAGTGAAAAATGAATCTGTCCAATTAATAGAAGGAGACGGTGTAGAGCTATTATCATCTATTATTGAACAAATAAGTGAAGAAGCTGTTATTTGTATTTTCCATACACATGTTGCAAATCAAATACCAGAACAAGTAAAACATAAGTTAGAAAAACAAATACAAGAAATTGGAGCAAAACGTGATGTATTCCACCTGTATAACAACATGTGGGATCGTGACCTTCATATTGATTATTATATTAACGGAAACGAATATCGTGAAACAGTTGGAGAAACAGAAGGGCATGGGAGATGGTTTAGCTGGAAGATTGGAAATGAGACGCTTATTTAGATTAATAGGGGCGCCCTCACTTGTAAAAGATGGGGCCATAGGATCAAGCATTGACTAAATGGTTAAGGAATAAATGTATTAGTAACATACAAAAAATGCTTCGGAGAAATCCTAAGCATTTTTTGAATTACATTTAAACCCCATAATGGATCATGTACTTCTGTTCTGCTGCAGCTTGTACAATTTTTGAAGCTAACTCATTCAGCTCATCAGATTTTCTGAAGAACTTTGAGGATGTAACTGTTTCATAGAAAATTGCTAATGATTCAGGCGGGATAATTGTAATACCACAATAAGCTAAACCGTATTTCTGATTTTTGACTGTATGGAAGTAGGTTTTCATAATTGATAAATTTTGATTTAAACTACTGATAATATCATCATCAACAGATATACAATGATATTTCTCTGGTGTATAATCTTCGTAATTTTTTTGAGAAGTAAAATCGTCAATTATTCCAAAATCATGGACACATGCCATCATTATCATCCTTTCAACTTTAATAAAGTGAGTTCTATTAAAGTAAAATCGTCATTTTGTTTACGTGTAATAGAAATGATTATGTAGTTCATTAGTATAGTACTTCATAAAATATCTTCGTTTCTTCTCCGTGAAGACAGTTTACTTATCGGTAAACTCATCGGGAGCCCAAGTGGCGATTTCATTCCCAGGTGCAGCGACTACAAGCCATTGCTCACATAGGACACCAGCTTGCCAACATTCATAATAATCATGAAAACCATTTAAAAAAATAATTTGTCCACTCTCTAATGTAATAATTAAATGAGGGCTTTCTAAGCCAAGTTGTATATCGGTAACTTTTTGTCTTCTTATCTTACATATTCTTTCATATTCTTCTTTCTCAGAATAAACTTCAAATTCATCTTCATTTAATGGGTAGCTTTTTTGAGGTTTATTAAATAAACACCATTTGGATTCGATATTGATATATAATTGTCCGTCATAATCAACTGAGTCGTGAAAGTTTGTGAAATGAATCTTTATAGCGCCTGGAGAAATACCAAATTGTAATCCATCAACTTGTGATCCGATGAATAGATTTTTCAACACTTTTTCAGCGTGAATTTTATCCTCTGTATTCATTATTGAATTCCTCCTTTTCATAAAAATATACCTTATATTTTTATTGTAATAAATAAATTTTCATGTAAAATGAACCTTTTGTGAAAAACGAGCGAATATAGTGTGAAGGATTATGAGAGGGGAACGGAGCTTTGGATGAAGTACAATTAAAAGAATGGCTATATAAACGAAAGTATGTTATCTAAAAAAGACCTTGAGAAAGTGTTACTTTCGATTGTTGAATAGATATTTAGTAAAAGAAGCAACTAATAATTATATTATGTAAACTCTTTTTGTAAAACAACCATAAAAAAATGGATGTTTTATATTTTGATATATTAGGTGGAATATATAGTTTAAAAAAGCGGAATACTTTGCGGAAAGTTAAAAACATTTTTCGGATCGTATTTCGCTTTTACTTTCATTAATCGGTCAAAGCTGCAACTGAAGTATGCATCTGGCCAATTTTTAATGGAAAGGTCAGGTGTATTAACGTAGACACCCTTTGTAAAGGGGAGCATTGCCAAGCGGAAATCTTCAACCCATCGAATACTTCCACCAGCACCTTCTGATTGCCCCCAAGTAGCAAATATTGACATGTTTGATAGTGCTTTTCGGTAAAAATAAGCAGTCGCCTCATTTGGCACCTCGGCAACAGCACCGCCTAATCGGTGGAAAAATACGGAGGTGGTGGAAAAGGGTAAGTTAAATCGTAATTTCTATTTGATTACCTTCCGGATCGCCTATTACACTTTCATAATAGCCATCTCCAGTAAAACGTGGTCCATTCAATAAAGGATAACCAGCAGCTTTTATCACCTTTGTCAGTTCATTCACACGTTCTTCACTACCGACAGAAAAAGCCATATGAGCATAGCCAGTTATGTTTAAATTAGGCTTATTTTCAATCCCTTTTTTACGCATAAGTTCAAGTCTTGCTCCAGATTCGAACGTAATAAAATAAGATTCAAATTGTTTCGTTTTATTATGATATAAAGAGTTTGCTTTACCATTAAAGTATTTCATATAAAAATCACGCATACATTCTAAGTCATTTACCCAAATTGCAATATGTTCAATTTTCATAGGTTTCACCAATCCTATCTGTATCAATTAGGCTTCCACTGTATTAAATTTGCATTTGCATTACAACAATTTTGCTTCGCTATTAAAGCTAGTTGTTAATTTTTGATTGTGTACGTACATACAATATGTAATTAAGTGAATGACCATCATAGTAATTACAGAAAAGGGTGAATGAAGCATATGAATCAATTTGAGCAAATGATGTACGTTGGTGTCATCATGTCTATTGTACTATCCGTAATGATTTTAGGGTCCTTATATTATAATCCTCGACTTTCGTTAACTGATTATCCGAAAGATATTCAAAAAGTAGTTTTTCCAAAATCGATTCATGAAAAAAAGCAAACCATTTATTTTAATATTGTATATAATACTATTCTTTTCGGTAGTCCTTTCGTTTCTACATATATACTACATAAGCATGAAAAGTTAATGTATATGGATGCCTATTTACACACTTTTGGTATTTTAATGATTTTCAATTTAGTAGATTTACTTATAATTGATTGGCTAATTTTTTGCTGGATTACTCCAAGGTTTGTTGTGATTCCTAGTACGGAAGGTATGAAAGGTTATAAAGATTATAAGTTTCATTTAAGAGGGGCTATAGTCGCTACTCAAATTTTAGCAATCGTAAGTTTATTTTTGGCGGGAATTGCCACAACTATTTAGTGTGAAGAAGGGCATGGAGCTTTTATAAAAGATAAGGAGATTTATAATATATAGAATTAGAAATGAGAATTTGATAGTATTGGAGTAAGGAGTTTTAATAACAGTATATTAAACAATATTAATATACTGTTGCAAATGTTTTGATATTATGTAAAATTATACAATTTTACGGAGGCATTTGATAAAATTCAAAAAAATTTAATGGAGGCTAATATGAAAAAAGTAATTGGCGCAGCAACAGCAACTGTTTTTGGATTGGGAGCGTTTACCACAACTGCTACCGCAGAAACAATCGTAACAGCAGATGTACTTAACGTACGTGAAAAACCGACTACAGAATCAAAAGTGGTCGAAAAAGTAAAGAATGGGCAAGAATTAAAAGTCATAAATACCGAAGATGGCTGGTCAAAAATTGAGTTGAATGGTAAAGAAGTGTTTGTAAGTTCGGAGTTTACAAAAGATGTATATCATGTAACGGCGAATTTGTTAAATGTACGTACTGAAGCAAACACAGATTCAGAAATTCTTGGCAGACTAAAAAAAGATGATGTAATTGAATCAACGCATCAAGTAAAAGACGGATGGTTGCAATTTGAGTATAAAGGAAAAACTGCTTATGCAAACGTTTCTTTCCTATCAAGTACAGCACCAACTGAAAAGAAAACTGAAGAGAAAACGAAGCAAGTAGCGAAAGTACAAAAATCAGTTAAAGAAAAGAAAGAAGTAAAGACGCAGAAAGTAGCAAAAGCGAAAGAAACAACGAAAGCACAAGAAATAGTAAAGCCTAAAGAAGAGGCAAAAGTAGTAAAAGTTAAAGAAGAAGGGAAAGCGCAAGAAATAGTAAAACCTAAAGAAGAAGGGAAAGCGCAAGAAATAGTAAAACCTAAAGAAGAGGCAAAAGTCAAAGAAGAAGTAAAAGTTAAAGAAGAAGAAAAAGCGCAAGAAATAGTAAAGCCTAAAGAAGAGGCAAAAATCAAAGAAGAAGTAAAAGTTAAAGAAGAAGAGAAAGTGCAAGAAATAGCAAAGGCTAAAGAAGAAGAAAAAGTGCAAGAAATAGCAAAAGCTAAAGAAGAAGAGAAAGCAAGAGAAATAGTAAAAGCTAAAGAAGAAGAGAAAGCAAGAGAAATAGCAAAAGCTAAAGAAGAAGAGAAAGCAAGAGAAATAGCAAAAGCTAAAGAAGAAGAGAAAGCAAGAGAAATAGCAAAAGTTAAAGAAGAAGAGAAAGCGCAAGAAATAGCAAAAGCTAAAGAAGAAGAGAAAGCAAGAGAAATAGCAAAAGCTAAAGAAGAAGAGAAAGCAAGAGAAATAGCAAAAGCTAAAGAAGAGAAAGCAAGAGAAATAGCAAAGGCTAAAGAAGAAGAGAGAGCGAAAGAAGCATCTAAAAACAACATACAGTCTGCTAAACGTGAATTAACGGTAGTAGCGACAGCGTATACTGCTGATCCAAGTGAAAATGGTACATATGGTGGACGCGTTTTAACTGCGATGGGGCATGATTTAACGGCAAATCCGAATATGAGAATTATCGCAGTTGACCCGAAAGTAATCCCATTAGGATCTAAAGTATGGGTAGAAGGTTATGGAGAAGCTATCGCTGGTGATACTGGAAGCGCAATTAAAGGTAATCGTATTGATGTATTAATGGGGTCAAAAAGTAAAGCTATGAATTGGGGAAGAAAAACTGTTAAAGTAAAAATTTTATAGTAACTATAATGATCCAAATAGAAGTCAGTTCTCTTTATTGAGGCTGGCTTTTATTTTTTTAGTGGAAGTATAATAGGATTTTTAAATGACTTATTAATAAACCTGTAATAAAACATAAAAATTGTCTCATGTTTAGAAAAACTATTAAGAATGAGGTAAGGAAGTAGAACAGAAGGTTATTGAGAAGTAGAGAAGAATAGTATGTTGAAAACGAAGGGTTAACGTATAATGAAATATATAAATCGGATCAAATCGTTTACTAAACACTTTCACTCATAATAGTGTAATTAAGTTCAAAGGATAGGTGTATTTCATGAAAGAAGTAAGAGAATATATTGAAACAAAGAAACAAGGTGTATTGGAGTTGCAAATAAAAGAAACGGAAGAAAAGCTAGGTGCTGCTTTCCCAAATCAATATAGGGATCTTATTAAATTAGTTAATAATGCTGAAATAGGGAAATGGATACTATATCCGATTAAAGATAATAGAAATGTAACGAAAACTTGGGATGATATTGTTAGACAAAATATTGACATGAGAGATGAGTCTATACCAGAAAATCTTATCATAATTGGTGACGATGGTTCAGGGGATAAATTGTGCTTTAAAATAAATAATGGAAAAATGGATGATAAAATATATATTTGGTATCACGCGGATGACGAAATGGAAGAAATATCTCCGAGTTTAAAAGAATTTATTATGGAAACTATTCAGGAAGACGATGTTTTTTAGTCTTAATTATTATCATTTTGTGAATCATTCTTATAAAAGGCGAGGATAGAATATGACAATAGAATTATATGGCGCACATTGTAATGAGCGGAAAGGGTATAGAGTAATTGAAGGAAGAGGTTCATATAATCATTACTTTGGCGGTCAAGATTGTAATTTGCCAGTATGTAAGTTATGCGGTGAGAAGATGCATCAAATTCCCTGTTTTGATTTAAAAGATGGGAGACTTGCTGAACTTAAAAGTAATGAACTAAATATTTTACCATTCGTTTCATGCTTGAACTGCGCGATGGTGTGGGAACCGCAATATTTTCAGTTAAGTGATGGAGGTAAAACAGTTCAAATCATAAAGCAGCAAAATACAGAAGAATGGATAATGGAAGAGGAAGATAAGTTACCAGCTTCATTACCAAAAACAACGGTAAAGCTTATAAATATGAAAAATGAAGATATACCTACAGATGAAGATAGTTACTGGGAAGCTTTTGACTTGTTCGGTTCTGAATATGTATGTAGATTATTAGGCGTACCATTATATGATGATCTTCCAAAGGATTTGGCGTGTCCAACTTGTGCGAAAGAGATGAAATATGTTGCTACAATTACTCAAGATATTGAGGAACGTGGACTTATTTCAGTAGTTGATTTCCAGTTTGGGGAAATGAATATATACTATTATTTATGTATAGATTGTTTAATTATAAAAACTGAAATACAAAATACATAACAAGCCTAACATATTATGTTAGGCTTGTTTTTCGATCGCAACATCATTAAGAATTGCATCAAATATATCTTTTTGCGTAAAGTTATCTGTAAAAATAGTTTCTGTGGCAACCTTAATAGTATCGTGCGGATTATACCATTTTTGTAGGGAATCCTCACCAAATTCATGTCGTTTGTCTCTTGTGTTATGTCGTCTAATAGTTTCCTCTAATGATAAATCAAAGTAATATGCAAATGCATTTTCATCAAAATAACGAATTAATTCTTTTAACATCTCACCATACCTATGACTGTTCAATATACCTTCTAAAATAACAAATTCACATTTTCCTTTTCCGTACTTCGTAATTTCAAATAGTAAATCATGTGATAAATTACCCATTGTGTCGTGTACTCTAAGCATATCTCTACGTACAACATCCTGTGATACTAAAAGTGTTCCTTGTCCGAAATGTTCTTGTAGTTGTTTTGCAATCGTTGTTTTACCACTTGAGGAGTTTCCTCTAAGAATGATTAAAGTGGATGTAAGTATAGGATTAGACATAATGTATTTCCCCCCAACAGCATTAATTATATAGAAAATTTTAACAAATAAAGTGAGGAAAGTGTATAATTAATATGATGGATATTTAAGGAGGGGGTAAGATGGGAGATATATTAAAAAATGCACAACCTATATGGAAACGGACTTGGTTTCGTTATCTAGGGGCATTTTTTATTGTTCAGTTACTGTTTACCCCGCATTAAAGGGCAGTAAGACCCCGATTGGTTCAACTAATAATCAGTGGGGGATGAACAAAACCCCCACTGATTAAAGTTTCACTTTATTTTGTGTGAAATCACTGCGTGGGCGCCAAACTTTAGGCCAGGCGGAGAGTTTTTTAATAGAATATTAAATTCTCAATTTTTCACCGAATGGTTCACACTCTATACAATCCCGCAACTTAACGTATTTACAGCATTTTTTGCGATTACATTACTACCATATGCATTAGTAGGTGCAATGAAAGATGTAACAGCAAGAAAAAATATAAAGAAATAATAGAGGTATAATATGCTTTTTCAAAAAGAAGGTTTATTGATTAGATACGTAATGGAAGATGATGCATCTATCATTTCTAAATGGTTAACGGACCCAGCAGTCCTGCGGTATTACGAAGGACGAGATAATCCGCAATCTGTAGAAAAGGTGCTTGATCATTTTATACATAGTCCAAACAGTAATGAAAAAAGATGTTTAATAGAATTTGATACCATTCCGATTGGTTACATACAAATGTACCCAGTGGATTCAGAGTGGAAAGCGTTATATGGCTATAAAGAATCACAAAATGTATGGGGTATGGACCAATTTATCGGTGAACCAGCCTATTGGGGAAAGGGAATTGGAACAAAACTCGTTCAGGCAGCAATTACATATATTATGGGTGAAATGGGAGCAGAAGCAATTGCAATGGATCCGAAAGTAAATAATGAACGAGCAATAAAGTGTTATGAAAAAAGTGGATTTAAAAAAGTAAAGATTTTAAAGGAACATGAGTTGCATGAGGGGAAATTAGAAGATTGTTGGATGATGGAATATAAACAATAATAATGGCTTATACAAATAAAGGGGGATGTGTGAAATGAAAAAAGCATTAATCGTAATTGATGTGCAAGCGGGTATGTATACAGCTGGAATGCCAGTACATAATGGGGGAAAGTTTTTACAAACATTGCAAGAGCTTATTAGGGAATGTCGTTCAAATGATATTCCAGTTATTTATATCCAACATAACGGTCCTAAAGACCATCCGTTAGAAAAAGGTACGGATGGATGGCGAATCCATGCGGCCATCGCTCCGCAAGAAGGAGATAATATAGTTGAAAAGACGACTCCAGATTCATTCCATAATACAAACTTAAGCGAAGTGTTACAAGAGAAAGGAATTGAACACGTTATTCTTTCGGGAATGCAAACAGAGTATTGTGTAGATACGACAACGCGCAGAGCATGTAGTGAAGGGTATAAAGTAACGTTAGTGAGTGATGCGCATAGTACATTTAATACAGAAGTGTTACGTGCTGAAGATATTGTGAAACATCATAACGCAGTATTGGGAGCGTTTGCGGATGTTGTTGCAGTAAAAGACTTAAAAGTGGCTGCCTCTAAATAAGAGGCAGTTTTTTATTAGAAAAAATAGCGTCAAATATTGTTAGTAATTCGGTATTTTGAAATAATCACTTATATAATTTCACGTACCATAATGAAAAAATACAAAAAGGAGCACCACATAATTAAAAAGGGCGCTCCTGCATTAAAACGTTACTTTTTCTTATCTTTATCCAATATATTTTGTTCTTCAGCAAACTCTGTACCATATGCAAAGCGGCGATTAATACGAATGTTATCATTGTTGTGCCTTGTATGAGAGTTAGAGAAGCGATGAACGATTACTTCAGATAAAGTGAAGACGATGGCAGAAAGGATACTGCCCCATGCAATTTGCATATAGTTGTCTAATAAAATATTACCAAAAATCCATACGCTTAAATATGTTAATAAGAAATCCGACATAATGGCACCAGTATTGCCAATTCGATTTAAAATAATTTTATCAACGAACATGTAGGATACGATTGTAACAAAGAGACTGAATGAAATAATTTGAACAAACGTTGCAGGGAAAAATAAAGCAAGCCCAATGCTAAATGCGATAATGCACGATATAAACTTGATAAGCACTACTGTGAAATCATTCAAAATTTACACCTCCGATTTATACATAGTTTTTCAATAAATTCTGGAGTTCATACATTGTAACGGATTTATTTACATAAAACTTTTTCATGTTCGGAATTTAGTCTAAATATTATAAAAACAATGAAAAAATGTTATAGTAAAATGAGAGTGTATGACATTTTTAGGTAAGGGGGAATCCAAGATGTGGATTACTTCAGAAGTAGAAATTCCAGATGAGTTAATTGATCACCTTGAGCAAGGAAAGTTAGTGTTATTTGTTGGAGCGGGAGTTTCTATGAAAGGGAAATCAAACTTACCGAATTTTGATGATTTAGTTGATGAAATTGCAAAAACGTTATATGTCGAAAAACGTGAAATAACAGAGCCACATGATTATTATCTTGGCAAAATTGCGAAAACAAAAGATGTACATCAAGTCGCAAGAGATCTCGTTCATATAGAGAAATCAAAACCGAATCCATTGCATTATGCAATTCCAAGGTTATTTCCTTTAGATACAGATATCCGCATTGTAACAACAAATTTTGATCAACATTTTACAACTGCAATTAAAGAAATAAATAGAGATATCAATGTTTATTACGCTCCAGCTTTACCGACTGGGAGAGCTTTTAAAGGTCTTGCTTACATACATGGTAATGTAGAACAGGAGAAAGAGGCTTTAATTTTAACAGATGGTGATTTTGGAAGGGCTTACTTAACGGAAGGGTGGGCGAGAAGGTTTTTAGTTGATCTATTCTCAAATTACACCGTTTTATTCGTTGGATATAGTCATAATGACCCAGTAATGAAATATTTAGCAACTGGTTTACCACCAAGTACAAGACGATTTGCTTTTGTCGCACAAGGAGAAAATACATACCACTGGGAACATTTAGGGATAAGACCAATTGTGTATCCGAATAAGGTGAATAATCATCAATCCCTTGTAAAAGCGGTAAAACGCTGGGCTGAATTAATGGGTGATAATTATATTACGAAAAGAATGCGTATTCGGGATATTGTAACGGTTCCCCCGTCAGTAGAACAGGAACAATTATCATACATAAAGCAATCGATTAAAAAAATTGAAACAGTACGTTACTTTGTGGAATTTGCTCATGATTATGAATGGGTCGAATGGTTAGAAGCAGAAGGTAAATTACAAAATTTGTTTATGCTTACGCCAAACTATAATGAAGTAGATGAATTACTTGCAGAATGGTTAGTGGAACAATTTCTTTTTAGTCATCAGAAAGAATTATTTCAATTAATTTATAAAAACTATTCTAAAATATCACCGTTATTATGGAGAACAATTTGTAACTACTTAAACGAAACGAAGAGTAAGATGGACCCGTTGTTGTTTGCAAGGTGGACACTCCTTTTATTAGAAACAGCTGAAAAAGATAGTAGCTCTATAGAAAAGATTTCTAAGTTACTGCAAAAATGTTCTTTTCCTGAGCATAAAGAAATTGCCTTATTGTTACTAACTTTTATTTTAGACGGAAAACTGAAGTTGAAACGTGTAAGAAAATGGGGAAATGATACGCAAGAATCAATAGAACTCGAGGAATCGAGTCGCTTACCAGTATCTACATTTTCTCATGTGGAGCAAATTTGGAACGAAAAGATGAGGCCATATATCGCTTATTATGCTGTTCCAATTATGATGATTGGATTAGAAAAATTGAGAATGTTGTCGTTAAGACAAACGGCACTGAAAAAAAGAAATAAGGAAAATGTAGAGAAAGAGTTTCATCAAAATGACCTTGCATTTTTAATACGAATTGTAAAAGAGTGTCTAACTTATTTATGCGAAAACAATGAGAAAAAAGCGGATTATTATATTACAGAAATGATAGAAGCAAATAGTGTACTTCAAAAGCGAATTGCAATTGATGCGATGAATAAAAATATTTTTGTTCGTGTAGATGACAAAATGAAATGGTTGTTACATGAAGGACTTCTTTTAGATTTCACTTATAAACACGAAGTTTTTCAACTTTTAAAAAGGCATTATGCACATTGTTTAGAAAAAACAAAAGAAGAAGTCACTCGAACTGTAATAAAGCATCTTACAGAAGAGAGGGTATTTGATGCATGTCTCGTATTAGACTTATTATTCAAGTGTGATTCGAATAGCCCATCTACGGCAAATGGGTATGAGTTAATGAAGCAAAAGCATCCTCATTTTCATTCTGAACGATACAGTGTACAAAAGAAAGAGGATACAGCAGAAAGCATTACTTGTAATGTAACTGCTGACGGATTATTACAGCTGAAAGATGTTGAAATTATGAAGCAAGTTCAGCAATTTTCGCAAGATGGTGTTTTTGAACAACGCCATTTTTTAGAGATGTTATCAAAAGCATGTAAATTAAACACAGAGTGGAGTATTTCATTTGCATACCAATTAGTAGGAGTGCAAGAAATAAGTAATGAAGTATGGTTTGTTTGTATTAGAGAATGGCGAAATAATCGAGGATTGACGAATGAGCAAATCCAAAAAATTATTCCGCTATTGCAGAAATTTGTTAGAAATACTGCTTTTCATTGGTTAATTAGTAGTTTTCTATATGAAATTAGTAATCGACTAGAAGAGTTAGAAGAGAATAGTATACGTGTTGTAAAACGATTTGCTTTTTCAGTGTTTCCTCAAGTTATGAAGAGTGATACAGACTTTAAGCTTGGGAAACAAGATTTTTATAATGAATCAATTCAGCATCCAGTTGGAAAAATGACGGCTGTATTATTAAAGTTGTTATCATATGATCATTTATACGATCGTAATGTATATGAATATTTATTTTTATTTGAAGAACAAGTAAGAGTTAATTCGGAACGAACAAACTTTATGTTTGCTCGTTTAATAGCAGATATTACATTCCTATATCATATTGAAAAACAATGGTGCCGAAAATATTTGTTACCATACTTAGATTTAAAAAAACAAAATGAGATTACGGAATATGCATGGGCCGGCTTATGTTACACGCAAATAAATCTACCTTTATTTACAGAAATGAAGCGATTTATTAAGTATGCGATAGAACATTTGGAAGTATTACATCCGCATACGAGAGAAGCTTTCTTGAAATGGCTTAGCTTTGTATTTATTAAATGTGTACTATATTGGGAGCAAAAAACAGATTGGTTATACCCGTTACTCATACTAGAAAATGAAGAAAATAAAATTAAGTTTATGCAGTTTTTATGCTATTACGTCAAAACATTAAGTATAAAAGAACAACAAAAATTTTGGACAGCTTGGCTCAGTGTATTTTTGCGAGAACGACCAAAAATGGGTGAGATAACTGCAAGAGAATATGTAATGCTTTTACGTATTATTTTATACATGGATGAAATATTAGAAAAAGGATTATGTATTATGTCTCGTGCATTTTCAAGTGTACATGGTAAATGTGCAGGTGAGGAAATGAAGCAGTTATTGATTGAAATGCTTCATAAAAAAGAAAGTATGAAAGCGCATAAAGAAATATTTGCAAATGTGTTTTTTATTTTACTACAAACATGTCACGAAGCCGTTTTATTTGAAAAAGAAATCATAAAAATAAAAGAATTATTAGTTCAGTATGAAGTAGAGGAATATGTTTTACATTTACTGGAAAATGAAATAATTCGCATAGGAATTGTAATGGGTGATTTACAAAAAGAATTATAGGACGAAAGTGGAATTTAAAAAAATATATAAAAAGTTGTTGACAGTGTTTTGAAAAGCGTTCTATAATACGAATCATACTTATTCAATTTCAAAAACATTTGAATAAACAAAGTGCAATGAAGAGATCACAGTAGTGGTTAGTCTTACTGTAACAGAGAGCTGGTGGTTGGTGTGAACCAGTACAGGGATAATCATGAATTACAGTCTTGGAGCATCTTTTTCGTAATAAAGATAGTTTGTCTTTATGAGGAAAAAGCGGTCAATTGATCGTTAACAGTGAAGAGAGGTAGACGGAAAGTTAGTCTACAACTAGGGTGGTACCGCGATAAATATCGTCCCTACTGATTTATTCAGTAGGGACTTTTTGTATTTTAGTGGTTCAACTTGAAAATTAAATAGTCATGCATTGAAAGGAAAAGCAGTAGTTGTTGTTTCCCTGTAACAGAGAGCTGGTGGTTGGTGCAAACCAGTACATAAACAAGAGCGAATTACAGTCCTGGAGCATCTTTTTCGTAGTAAAGATAGTATTGTCTTTATGAAGGGAAAGACGGTCAGATGATCGTTAACAATGAAGAGAGGTAGACGAAAGAAGTCTACAACTAGGGTGGTACCGCGATAAATATCGTCCCTACTGATTGGATCAGTAGGGCTTTTTTGTACAAAAAAGTGGATTTTTAACTAGTAGTTCATGTCTTTGTAAGAATTATCAGTTTAAAATAAGAAGAGGTATCGATTCCACTATGAATTTGTATAATTAGTCAGTTCAGAAAATAGAGAATTTTTTATTCTCTTACTATACTTTTAAAACATTAGAGGAGGATTTCCAAATGGCAAATCATGAATTAGATCAATTACGTAAACAGGTAGATGAAATTAACTTACAACTATTACACCTTTTAAACAAACGTGGTGAAATTGTTCAAAAAATTGGAGAGCAAAAGCAAGTACAAGGTACGAAACGCTTTGATCCAGTACGTGAGCGTGAAGTACTTGATATGATTGCAGAGCATAACGAAGGACCATTCGAAACATCAACAGTTCAACATATTTTCAAAACGATTTTCAAAGCAAGCTTAGAGTTACAAGAAGATGATAACCGTAAAGCGTTACTAGTATCACGTAAAAAGAAACAAGAAAATACAATCGTTGATGTAAAAGGTGAATTGATTGGAAACGGAACACAAACGTTCATCATGGGACCTTGTGCAGTAGAAAGTTTAGAACAAGTTCGTCAAGTAGGGCAAGCGATGAAAGACCAAGGCTTAAAATTAATGCGCGGTGGTGCATTCAAACCGAGAACTTCTCCATATGATTTCCAAGGTTTGGGAGTAGAAGGACTTCAAATTTTACGTCAAGTAGCAGACGAGTTTGACTTAGCAATTATTAGTGAAATTTTAAATCCGAACGATGTTGAAATGGCATTAGACTACGTTGATGTAATTCAAGTTGGTGCACGTAACATGCAAAACTTCGATTTATTACGAGCTGTAGGTAAAGTTAACAAACCAGTATTATTAAAACGTGGATTAGCAGCAACAATTGATGAGTTCATTAACGCAGCGGAATACATCATTGCGCAAGGTAACGATCAAATTATTCTTTGTGAGCGCGGTATCCGCACATACGAAAGAGCAACACGTAACACATTAGATATTTCTGCAGTACCAATTTTAAAGAAAGAAACACATTTACCAGTTATCGTTGATGTAACACATTCAACTGGACGCAGAGATTTATTATTACCAACAGCGAAAGCGGCACTTGCAATTGGCGCAGATGCAGTAATGGCTGAAGTTCATCCAGATCCAGCAGTTGCATTATCAGATTCTGCACAACAAATGGACATTCCAGAATTCCATAGATTCATGGATGAGTTAAAAGGTTTCAAAAATAAATTATCTTAATTCCATATCATATATGCGTTGAAGAGGAAACAGTAGTGCTTATCTCACTGTTAAAGAGAGCTGATGGTCGGTGTGAATCAGTACAAAGGTAAGCATGAATTACAGCCTTGGAGCATCTTTCCCGACAACTTTTGGAGGGTAAGACGGTCAAACGATCGTTAAAGAAGAAGAGAGGTAGACGAAGGAAGTCTACAACTAGGGTGGTACCGCGATAAACATCGTCCCTACTGAGCGCTCAGTAGGGACTTTTTTGTACAAAAAAATAGTAAAGGGGCAAGAGAAATGAGATACATTACAGCTGGAGAATCACATGGACCGCAGTTAACAGTTATTTTAGAAGGTGTACCAGCAGGTTTGACACTTACGGCGGAACATATTAATAAAGAATTATTAAGAAGACAAAAAGGTCATGGACGCGGAAGACGTATGCAAATTGAAACAGATACAGTTGAAATTGTAAGTGGTGTTCGTCACGGGATGACACTTGGATCACCGATTACGTTAATTGTAAAAAATGATGATTTCAAACATTGGACGAAAGTAATGGGTGCAGAGCCAATTTCGGAAAAAGAAAGTAAAGACATGAAACGTACAATTACAAAACCACGTCCCGGACATGCAGATTTAAATGGAGCAATTAAATATGGTCATCGTGATATAAGAAACGTATTAGAGCGGTCATCTGCAAGAGAAACGACAGTTCGTGTAGCTGCTGGTGCAGTTGCAAAACAAATTTTAAGCGAATTAGGCGTGGAAATTGCAGGACATGTTCTTGAAATTGGTGGAGTAAAAGCAAAACATATTTCAAACTTATCGATTGAAGAAATTCAAACAATTACTGAAAACTCACCAGTTCGATGTTTAGATAAAGAAGTAGAGCAAGAAATGATGAATGCGATTGACAACGCAAAAAGTAGTGGAGATTCAATCGGTGGTATTGTGGAAGTCATTGTAGAAGGTATGCCGATTGGCGTCGGTAGTTACGTCCATTACGATCGTAAATTAGATGCAAAACTTGCTGGTGCAATTATGAGTATAAATGCATTTAAAGGTGCTGAAATCGGCGTAGGTTTTGAAGCGGCACGACAACCAGGAAGCAAAGTGCATGATGAAATTCTGTGGGATGAAGAAAAAGGATACACGAGAAGAACGAATAATGCCGGCGGTTTAGAAGGCGGTATGACAACAGGTATGCCAATTATCGTAAGAGGCGTGATGAAGCCAATTCCTACTTTATACAAACCGTTAGCAAGCGTTGATATTGATACGAAAGAAGCATTCCAAGCGAGTATTGAAAGATCTGATAGTTGCGCAGTACCAGCGGCGGGTGTAGTAGCTGAATCTGTTGTGGCATGGGAACTTGCAGATGCACTAGTCGAACAATTCGGAAAAGATCGTATGGAATTATTAAAACAAAACATTATGCAACACAATAACTACGCAAAAGAATTTTAATAAAAAGGTGGGTTTAACGTGCAAGTAAAAGATCAACTATCATCATTACAACCATATAAACCAGGTAAATCACCAGAACAAATGAAAGAAGTGTACGGAGATCATTCGTTTGTGAAATTAGCATCGAATGAAAATCCATTCGGCTGTTCGCCACGTGTTTTAGATGAGTTGCAAAAATCGTGGTTGGAACATGCTTTATATCCTGACGGAGGTGCTACAACGCTCCGTCAAACAATCGCAGATAAGTTACATGTGAAAATGGAACAAGTACTTTGTGGTAGTGGTTTAGATGAAATCATTCAAATAATAAGCCGCGCCGTATTACGAGCGGGAGATAACATTGTAACAACAGGTGCAACATTCCCACAGTATCGTCATCATGCCATTATAGAAGGTTGCGAAGTGAAGGAAGTTGCGTTAAATAACGGTGTATACGACTTAGAAGAAATTTCTTCAGTAGTAGATAACGATACAAAAATTGTATGGATTTGTAACCCGAACAATCCAACAGGCACATATGTGAATGACCGAAAATTGACTCAATTCATTGAAGGTATTAGTGAAAATACGTTAATTGTCATTGATGAAGCGTACTATGAATACGTAACAGCAAAAGATTTCCCAGAGACATTACCGCTTTTAGAAAAACATAAAAATATTCTTGTACTTAGAACATTTTCTAAAGCGTACGGATTAGCTTCTTTCCGCGTTGGATATGCGGTTGGACAGGAAGAATTAATCGAAAAATTAAATGTCGTTCGTTTGCCATTTAACGTATCTTCATTAGCGCAAAAAGCAGCGACGATTGCTTTTGGTGATGACGAGTTTATTGAAGAAATAGTTCGTGTGAATACAGAAGGATTACAACAATACGAGAGCTTTTGTAGGGAAAATGATATTCCATTTTATCCATCGCAAACAAATTTCATCTTCTTGCCAGTTGAGAATGCTGGAGAGATTTATGAAGCTTGTGCACATGCAGGATTTATTATTCGTCCGTTCCCGAATGGTATCCGTATTACAGTCGGAACAAGGGAGCAAAATGAAGGGGTGATTTCAGTGTTACAACAACACTTTGAAAATAAAAAAAGAAAGTCTCGAGATGAGGAAAATGCGTAAAAAGGTAGTATTAATTGGAACTGGTTTAATCGGAGGCTCTCTCGCATTAGCAATTAAGAAAGAGCACGATGTAACGATAACAGGTTATGATATATTTCAAGAACAAGTAGAGCGTGCAAAAGAATTACACGTAGTAGATGAAATAGCAGTTGATTTACAGCATGCATGTGAAGAGGCACATTTAATTGTTTTTGCTTCTCCAGTTGAAGAAACAAAGAAGCTATTACACAAACTTGCGTCATTCCGTTTACGAGAAGATGTTATAGTGACTGATGTTGGTAGTACAAAAGGCACGATTATGAATGAAGCAGAAACTTTATTTTCAAAGGAAGTATCTTTCATTGGTGGACATCCAATGGCAGGTTCTCATAAAACGGGAGTTGAAAGTGCAAAAGCGCATTTATTTGAAAATGCATTTTACATTTTAACACCGATGCATCCTGTGCCAAATGAACATGTGGAAGAGTTAAAAGATTGGTTAAAAGGAACGGGATCACATTTCCTTGTTTTAAATACAGAAGAACATGATTATGTAACAGGAATCGTTAGTCATTTCCCGCACCTTATCGCAGCAGGTTTAGTGAAGCAAGTAGAGAAACATGCAGGAGATAATCCGCTCATTCATCAGCTAGCTGCTGGAGGGTTTAAAGACATTACACGTATCGCATCTAGTAGTCCGAAAATGTGGAGTGATATTGTAAAGCAAAATCGTGAGCATTTAATGGTATTATTAAAAGAGTGGATCTCTGAAATGGAAGATTTATATAAAACAGTTTCTACCGGAGATGCATGCGAGATTCAAAACTATTTTGCAGATGCGAAAGAATACCGTGATTCTTTACCAGTAAGAAAGAGAGGGGCAATTCCTGCCTATCACGACTTATACGTCGATGTATTAGATAAGGTGGGGGCATTGGCTCATATTACGAGTATTTTGGCGCGCGAGGAAATTAGTATTACGAACTTGCAAATATTAGAAGCGCGTGAAGGACTGCTTGGGGTATTACGTATTAGCTTCCAAAGGGAAGAAGATCGTATGAAAGCAAAACTAGCGCTTGGAGAAGAAGAATACCAAACTTATGAAACAATTTAAATGAGAAGGTGAAAAACGTGAAAGAAAGAACAATACAACCTGTTAATAACGGATTGAATGGCAATATTACAATCCCAGGTGATAAATCCATTTCACACCGTGCTGTTATGTTCGGTTCTATTGCAGAAGGGAAAACAACAATTAAAGGTTTCTTGCCCGGTGCAGACTGTTTAAGTACGATTTCATGTTTTAAAGAAATGGGAGTAGAAATTACGCAAAACGGTGATGAGGTTACTGTAGTTGGTAAAGGATTAGAAGGTTTACAAGAACCAAAAGCTGTATTAGATGTTGGTAATTCTGGTACAACAATCCGATTAATGTCAGGTATATTAGCTAACACACCATTTTTCTCTTGCGTACAAGGTGATGAATCTATCGCAAAAAGACCGATGAAGCGTGTAACAAACCCATTAAAACAAATGGGCGCAAACATAGACGGCCGAGAAGAAGGAACATTTACACCGTTAACAATACGTGGCGGTGATTTAAAAGCAATTGAATATATTTCTCCTGTTGCAAGTGCACAAGTAAAGTCAGCTATTTTACTTGCAGGTCTTCGTGCAGAAGGTGTAACAGCTGTTACAGAACCACATATTTCACGCGACCATACGGAAAGAATGCTCGAAGCATTTGGTGTTAAAGTAACTCGCGAAGGGAAAACAGTGAAGCTGTCAGGTGGACAAAAATTAACAGCAACAGACATTCAAGTGCCCGGTGACGTATCATCAGCAGCATTTTTCTTAGTAGCAGGTGCAATCATCCCAAATAGTAAACTAGTATTACAAAATGTAGGAATGAATCCAACCCGTACAGGTATTATTGATGTTTTAGAAAAAATGGGTGCTACGTTCACTGTAGACCTAATTAACGAAGGGGCATCAGAACCAGCTGCAAATATTACAATCGAAACATCTTCATTAAAAGGAATTGAAATTGGCGGAGATATTATCCCTAGACTAATCGATGAGATTCCTGTAATCGCATTAGCGGCAACGCAAGCAGAAGGAATTACAGTAATTAAAGATGCACACGAATTAAAAGTAAAAGAAACAAACCGTATTGATACAGTAGTTGCTGAGTTAACGAAACTAGGAGCTCGAATAGAAGCAACTGATGACGGTATGATCATTTACGGAAAATCAGCTCTAAAAGGCAATACAGTAAATAGTTATGGTGATCACCGTATCGGAATGATGCTTGCAATTGCTGGCTGCCTAGCAGAAGGAAAAACAATTATTGAAGATGCAGAAGCAGTAGGTGTATCATATCCTACATTCTTTGACGAACTTCAAAAGTTAGCTAAATAAAAAGGGTGGAAAGCAGATACGTGATGTATCTGCTTTTTTGTTAAAACGTCCTTGTAATTTCACTTACCGAACTATAATAGTGAGAATTATGATACAATTCAAAAAGGGAATGGAGGAGAATTATATGAATGTCATACAATTAAAAGAAGATAAATTCAGAGAAGCATTACGTTTATCAGAATACGCTTTTCAATATAAAGTAGATGAGGAACGATTACAGCAGCAACTTACAAAAATGAAGGAAAGTCATGAAATATACGGCATTATGGAAGGGAAAGACTTAGCTGCAAAACTACACCTCATCCCGTTTCATATTTACATAGGTAAAGAAAAATTTAAAATGGGTGGCGTTGCAGGAGTAGCGACGTATCCAGAGTACAGAAGAAGTGGGTATGTAAAAGAGCTACTTCAACATTCACTTCAAAGAATGAAAAAAGATGGCTATACAGTCTCTATGTTACACCCATTTGCTGTTTCATTTTACCGTAAATACGGCTGGGAACTTTGTGCGAATCTACTCAAATGTCATATAAGTAAGAGCGATTTAGTGATGAAAAAACAAGTAAATGGTACTGTGAAACGTTTTAATAAAGAAAATCATCCAAAAGAAGTCGAGAAGCTCTATGAAGCATTTGCAGAACGTTTTTCATGTATGTTAGTTCGAGAGAAGAACTGGTGGTTACAAGCGGTTTATGATGATTTAACATTAGCGATTTACTATGATGAAAATAAAAAGGCAGCAGGTTACATGTTATACAAAATAGAAAACTATAAAATGACAGTAGAAGAATTTGTACCACTGCATAATGAAGCACGAAATGGTCTATGGAATTTTATTTGCCAGCATGATTCTATGATTAAAGAGCTTGAAATGAAAGTAAGTGAAAACGAACAGTTGTTATATACATTGCAAGAACCACGTGTGAAAACAGAAATAAAACCATATTTTATGGGAAGAATTGTAGATGTAGAGCAGTTCTTAAAACAGTATGAGTTAAACTGGAACAATGTACAACAAGAAGTCATTTTACATATTACAGATTCATTTGCACCGTGGAATAATGTATCGGTGAGACTTGCAAATTATGAAATAGCAATTATAGAAGAACCAATGGATAAAGGGATCAAGCTAGATATAAATGCACTATCCACAATACTGCTTGGATACAAACGCCCATTAGAACTAAATGAATTAGAATTAATTAGCGGAAGCGAAGAGGAAATACGGGCATTTGAGAATGTAGTACCAGTGCGCAAGCCGTTTATTTATGATTTCTTTTAATTTGCATATAAGATGGAGTTGTTTCGAACAAAATTTTGGGATAGCTCCATCTCATCGTATTAATTTTTGTCGGTAAGTTGATATATCCTGAAAATCGCTGATATAATTTTATTCACATACAAGAGAATAGAATCGCAACTATACGTTGTCACGCACTTGACTTTTATTCCCTGTAATTTATAATTAAAAACGGAATGAATTTTCATTCCTGAAAATAGAGGTGGAAAAAATGGCTAAAAACAAACAAGAGGATATTTTTGATGCTGCGATGCAACTTTTTGCAGAGCGTGGTTACGATGGTACGACAATTCCAATGATCGCTGAAAAGGCAAAAGTCGGTGCGGGTACTATTTATCGCTATTTTGAAAATAAAGAGGCACTTGTTAACTCATTATTTTCAAAAAGTATGTTAGAGCTTTCTGAAATAATAAAAACGGATTTTCCTGTTGAAGCAAATATTCGTGAACAGTTTAGTCATACGTACAACCGTTTATTTGAATTTGCGAGAAACAATGTAGATGCTTTTTTATTTACAAATTCTCACTGTGATAGTTATTTTCTTGATGAACAGAGTAAGAAAATATTTGATGATTTTATAGGCTTCTTTATGAATATTATTGAAGATGGAATCGCAAAAGGTTTTCTTCGTCCATTGCCTCCAGTTGCTTTAATTATTATTGTATATCAACCGCTAGAAAAATTAACGAAAGTAATTGCAACAGGGCAATTAGAATACTCGAAAGAGTTAGTAAAAGAATTAGAAGAAAGCTCTTGGAACGCTATTAGAATCATTTGATTCTATAGCTTTATAAGGACAGGAATGAATATTCATTCCTAAATAGATTTAAAAAAATGAGAGTAGGAAAGGATATTTGTGTAACTAAGGGAATGAACATTCATTCCGGAAAGGCTAGTTTAATAGAATTTACAAAATAACGTAATAGAATAATAGGAATGAACGTTCATTCCGTTACTAACGTGAAACTTTCAAAACGGGAGATGATTCAAATGAGCAAGTTAAAAAGTTGGAGAAGTTTATCTTTTCTATTATGGATAGTTATTACTATTACAATGGTCGTAACGATGCCTAATATGGATAAATTAGTGAAGGAAAAAGGGAAAATTACAATCCCTAATACAAAGCAAAGCAGTATTGCTGACAAGATGATGAAAGAGATGGATAAAGAAGGGGTTGAAAAGTATGAAATTATAGCCGTTTTTAATAGTGGCAATAAGGCAGCTTTAACAGATGAACAAAAGAAGGAAATAACAAAAACAATCAACGCCCTGCAAAATGAAAAAGAGCAATTAGGAATTAAGGAAGTTGTTTCACATTTAGACAATAAAGACTTGGAGAAACAATTAGTTTCTAAAGATAATACGACTATTTTAACGCAAATATCGATAGATAAAAAACACGGTGAAATATCAAAGGTTTCAAATAATCTTCATGAAAAAGTGCAAACGAAAGAGGTAAAAACGTATTTAACAGGAAGTGACTTAATAGCGGGTGATTTTCTTAAATCCTCTCAAGAGGGAGTGAAAAAGACAGAAGTTATTTCAATCATTTTCATTCTTGTAGTATTAATCCTCGTATTCCGTTCACCAGTTGTTCCAATTGTTTCTCTTCTTACAGTTGGTATATCGTATTTAGTTTCAATGGGGATTATTGCTCAGCTTGTAGATCAATTTAATTTTCCATTTTCAAACTTTACACAAGTGTTCGTAGTCGTCGTCCTGTTTGGGGTAGGAACAGATTATAATATTTTATTATATACGAGGTTTAAAGAAGAATTAAGTAAACAAGAAAATGCATTTTTAGCTACAAAAGAAACATTTAAATCAGCAGGTAAAACTGTATTATATAGCGGAATTGCGGTGCTAATTGGTTTTGCATCACTTGCGTTAGCAAGTTTTAAATTATATCAATCTACTTCAGCGGTAGCAATTGGTGTCGCAGTTTTATTACTAGTATTAACTACGTTAAATCCGTTTTTTATGGTGCTTTTAGGAAAAGGGATGTTTTATCCCGTTAAAACATTTAAAGGTCATGAAGACAGTCGTCTATGGGGATTCTTTGCGAAAAACTCAGTAGTGAGACCATTTGTAGCTTTAATTATTGTATTCGTGATATCAATTCCTTTCATATTAAAGTATTCTAATACACTTAATTACAACGATTTATTTGAAGTAGACAATAAATATGAGTCGAAAATGGGGATTAACGTAATAGAAGAACATTTTCCACCTGGTTTTTCTTCACCAAGTACGTTAGTCATTCAATCGAATAACAAGTTAGATGAGGCGAGTTCGCTTCAAACTTTAGATGAACTAACTGATAAGATTTTGAAAGTAAAAGGTGTGTCAGAAGTATATGCACCAACACGTCCAACTGGTGAGAAGATAAAAGAATTATATTTAAATAAGCAAGCGGGAGAATTGAATACAGGATTAGGAGATGCCGATGGTGGCATAAAGGAAATTAATGATGGATTAACAGATGCGAAAAATAAAATGGGAAGTAATGATTCAAATAGTCTTGCGAATGTTCAAAAATTAATTGATGGAACGAACGAGGCGAAAAACGGGGTATCAGCATTAGGAACAGCTTTACATCAATTATCAAATGGCATAAACGACGGTGCACAAGGAGCACAGCAAATTGAGAGTGGTTTAGCTTCAGTAAACGAAAATATAAATGTCCTATCTAATGCAACGTCGCAGCTGCATGCTGGTTATGCACAGTTAGAAAAAGGTTTAAACTCTTACGATCAATACTTCGGAAGTATTTCTCAAGCGATTGATGGTGCGAAAAAGGGATATGAACAAATTGAAATGTTAATGACCAATTTCGTTCAAACGAAACCAGAATTAGCGAATGATCCAAACATACAACAAACGATAGGAATTGCTAAAGAGGCTCAAAAGAAATTAAGCGTACTTTCAAATGAATTAAATCAATTAGCAACACAGCACAAAACGGCGATGAGTTCATTTAAAGAAGCGAATCAATCGTTACTGAAAGTGGATAACGGCTTAAAAGAAATGAGCAATGGAGTTAATAAGTTACAAAAGGGAGCAGCCGATCTTAAAAATGGATTAAATGAAGGTTCTTCAGGTTCAAAACAAATTACAAATAAATCAGTTGAGTTACAATCTGGATTAACGAAAATAAACGATGGGCAAGGACAACTTTTAACGGGCCTTAAAGACCTGCAAGAAAAGATGGGGCAATTACAATCCGGTTTATCTAAAAGTACAGAAGGGCTTGGAAAAGTAAGTAATGGCCTGCATGACGCACAAAAATATTTAGGGGAGCTCAATGAATCGAAGAGCTCTGAGAAGTTTTATATTCCAAAAGAAGTGCTAGAGGGAGAGGATTTCCAAAAAGCATTGAACACGTACATGTCACAGGATAGAAAAATTGCTAAAATGACTATCATTTTAGATGTAAATCCGTATTCAAAAGAAGCGATGCCAATTATTCAAGAAATCAATAAAACAATCGATGGCACTGTAAAGGGAACGGAATTACATGATGCGAAAACAGCAATTGGCGGAACAACAGCTAGAAACGTTGATTTAAAAGAAGTAACAGGGCAAGATTTCTTACGTACAGCTACAATTATGTTAATTGGAATTGCGATTGTATTAATCGTAATCACACGCTCATTACTAAACACAATATTTATTATTGGCTCATTACTATTAGCGTACTTCGCATCACTCGGTATAAGCGAACAAATTAGTGCACATGTATTACATGTAGATTCATTAAGCTGGAATGTTCCATTCTTTAGCTTCATTATGATTGTCGCTTTAGGAGTGGATTATAGTATTTTCGTAATGATGCGCTATAACGAGATAGAAGGGGATTCGGTAACGAAAATTGTAACTGCATCTCGTCATATAGGAGGAGTTGTATTATCAGCGGCGCTAATTTTAGGCGGGACATTTGCAGCATTAATTCCATCAGGTGTATTAACACTTATACAAGTTGCATCAGTAGTTGGCGTTGCACTTCTTCTATTAGCTTTAATTGTGATGCCGATATTATTACCGGCGTTAATAGGGTTAACGAGTAAAATGAAGAGTTACAAAGAGAAAATAATAAATACGAAATAAGAAGAGACTGTAGGGAATGATTTCTCTACAGTTTTTTCGGTATATAATATTTCAGATGAAAATGAATCCGATATATTACAGAATGAGCAGTGAAAGGTTATATGAGAAAGAGGTCGATGATATACATACAATAGCTAGGGGAATGGACAAAAACTATCCGATTTCATTGTAGAAAGGTAATCAACCGTTGCTATTCATCCAGCTTCTACTATATAATAGCTATAGTCTACAATAATTGAGTCGTAATATGCGATTTTTTAAGACAATCGGTGAGAAAACGCTGAAATAAGCGGTATTAGTAGGAGGACACAAATGATTACAGTAAGTAACGTTAGTTTGCGTTTCGCGGATCGCAAATTATTTGAAGATGTTAACATAAAATTCACGCCAGGTAACTGCTACGGTTTAATCGGAGCAAACGGTGCTGGTAAATCTACATTCCTAAAGATTTTATCTGGAGAAATTGAACCATCAACAGGTGACATACATATTACGCCAGGTGAGCGTCTAGCAGTATTAAAACAGAACCACTTCGAATATGAAGAGTTCCCAGTATTAGAAACAGTAATTATGGGTCACACGCAACTTTACAAAGTAATGCAAGAGAAAAATGCTATTTACATGAAAGAAGACTTTAGTGATGAAGATGGAATGCGCGCTGCTGAACTTGAAGGTGAGTTCGCTGAGCTTAACGGTTGGGAAGCTGAGTCAGAAGCTGCAATTCTTCTTAAAGGTTTAGGTATTGGTGAAGACCTTCATGATAAGAAATTGTCAGAATTAACTGGGGCAGAGAAAGTAAAAGTATTACTTGCTCAAGCTTTATTCGGTCAACCTGACATTCTATTATTAGATGAGCCTACCAACCACTTGGACTTAAAAGCGATTCAATGGTTAGAAAACTTCTTAATGAACTTTGAAAACACAGTTATCGTAGTATCCCATGACCGTCACTTCTTAAATAAAGTATGTACGCACATGGCTGACCTTGATTTCGGTAAAATTCAACTTTATGTTGGTAACTATGACTTCTGGTATGAGTCAAGCCAATTAGCTTTAAAATTAACACAAGATGCTAATAAGAAAAAAGAAGAGAAAGTAAAAGAGTTACAAAACTTCATTGCACGCTTTAGTTCAAACGCTTCTAAAGCGAAACAAGCAACTTCTCGTAAAAAATTATTAGACAAAATTACATTAGATGATATTAGACCGTCATCACGTCGTTACCCATTCGTTGGCTTCACACCTGAGCGTGAAGTAGGAAATGACTTATTAACTGTTGAAGGTCTGTCTAAAACAATTGATGGTGAAAAAGTGTTAGATAATGTGTACTTCACTTTAAATAAAGGTGATAAAGTTGCATTTATCGGCCGTAACGATATTGCGATGACAACATTATTTAAAATTCTTATGGGTGAAATGGAGCCGGATAGCGGTTCATTCAAATGGGGTGTTACAACCTCTCAATCTTACTTCCCAAGAGATAACTCTAAGTACTTTGAGAACAGTGATTACAACTTAGTTGAATGGTTACGTCAATTCTCTCCACAAGATGAGTCTGAAAGCTTCTTACGTGGTTTCTTAGGCCGTATGTTATTCTCAGGTGAAGAAGTTAAGAAGAACGTTTCTGTATTATCTGGAGGCGAAAAAGTTCGTTGTATGTTATCTAAAATGATGTTAAGTGGTGCGAACGTAATCACACTTGACGATCCAACGAACCACTTAGACCTTGAGTCAATCACAGCATTAAATAACGGTTTAATTGCATTCAAAGGTACAATCTTATTCACATCTCATGACCATCAGTTCGTGCAAACAATTGCAAACCGCATTATCGAAGTAACACCAAACGGTGTAATCGATAAAGAGGCTACTTATGATGAGTTCTTAGAAAATGAGGAACTTCAAAAACAAGTAGATGCAATGTACAAAGGTCAATAATATATAATGAAAAAACTCGCTCTTTTTAGAGCGAGTTTTTTTGTCGAGAAAACGTAACATCGCTGGTCGGTCAAATGAATAATTATTCAAATATAATATTAATGAACAGGAGAATTTTTTCATGTATGAAGGGATGTAATGACTTTAAGATTTAAAGAGTTAGTTGAAGAAGGGAAATGTAAGTGGAGTAATATAATCAAATCGTATTATTTTGTCATGTGAAATATGTACCAAATTTGGAGATAGAATAGTTTGCGAATGAGTTTATAAAGGTATATAGTATGGGGTGTCATAATTAGTGGATGAATCTTGGGAGAAAACAGGAAATGTTACAAATTTATTTTGTTAAATAGAAACCAAGGTCAAAATGTCTAGAAAGAAATAGTTGAATAAATACTAGCTTCAAATTATAATTACTAATATTCTTCATATAGTTAAATAAAGATAATCTATTTGAAGAAGAAAATCTGAATAGAGAGACAGACTTATAAAAAATAAGCCTTGGATGATCAAAAGAGGTGGAGAAATGAAACAGTTCTTATTAAAGAGCAAAAGTGTGTTAAGCAATCATTTTGGATTCTTTCTGTTTGCCGTTATTTTATTGTGGCTCAAAACATATGCAGCTTATGTAACGGAATTCAATTTAGGAATTTCAAACACAATTCAAAAATTCTTGCTGTTTTTTAACCCGCTTAGTTCAGCAGTTCTATTTTTAGGACTTGCATTATTTGCAAAAGGGAAACGATCTTATATTTGGTTAATTATCATTAATTTGTTATTGTCGATTCTTTTATACGCAAACGTAGTATACTATCGCTTTTTCAGTGACTTTATTACGTTCCCGACATTAACACAAACGAATAACTTTGGAGATTTAGGTGGTAGTATTCTTGCGTTGCTACATCTTTATGATCCATTATACTTCTTAGACACGATTATATTAATTGTGTTAGTCGCAACAAAATTTGCAAATCCAAAACCAATTCGTGTTGCGAAGCATAAATTATCTCTAGTATTTGTAGCAGGTATTTTATTATTCAGTGTTAACTTAGGTCTTGCAGAGTCTGACCGTCCTGAATTATTAACAAGAACGTTTGACCGTAATTATATTGTGAAATATTTAGGTGCATACAACTACACAATTTATGATGGAATTCAAAGTGCGAAAGCATCGACAGAACGAGCATTAGCTGATGGCGATAATATGACAGAAGTACGAAATTATTTAACATCAACTTATGCAAGTCCAAACCCTGAGTATTTCGGTAAAGGAAAGGGAATGAACGTAATTTACATTCATTTAGAGTCATTCCAAAACTTCTTAATTGATTACAAATTAAATGGTCAAGAAGTTACACCGTTCTTAAACTCATTTACAAAAGATGCGAATACACTTTATTTTGATAACTTCTTCCATCAAACAGGACAAGGGAAAACATCTGATGCGGAGTTTATGTTAGAGAATTCAATGTTTGGTTTACCGCAAGGTTCTGTCTTTACAACGAAATCTCATAATACGTATCAATCAGCACCAGCTATTTTAGGACAACAAGGATACACATCAGCAGTATTCCACGGTAACTACAAAACATTCTGGAACCGTGACGATATTTATAAATCATTTGGTTTTAATAAATTCTTTGATGCGTCATACTACGATATGAATGAAAAAGATGTAGTAAACTACGGATTAAAAGATAAACCGTTCTTTAATGAATCTATTCCGTTATTACAAACGTTGAAACAACCGTTCTATACGAAGTTTATTACGTTATCGAACCATTTCCCTTATCCAATCGATAAGGCAGAAGCAACGATTGAACCAGCAACAACAGGTGATTCATCAGTAGATACGTACTTCCAAACAGCACGCTATTTAGATGAATCTGTAAAAGGCTTCATCGATTACTTGAAACAATCTGGTTTATATGATAACTCAATTATTGTTATGTACGGAGACCATTACGGTATTTCAGATAATCATAACGCAGCAATGTCAAAAGTAATGGGTAAAGAAATGAACTCATTTGAAAATGCACAGTTACAACGTGTACCATTAATCGTTCGTGTACCAGGAGTGAAAGGTGGCGTACAACATCAATACGGTGGTGAAATTGACGTTCTCCCAACGCTATTACACTTACTAGGTACAGATACAAAAAACTATGTTCAATTCGGTTCTGATTTATTATCACCAGATCATAAACAAGTCGTTGCGTTCCGTAACGGTAACTACGTAAGCCCAACAGTTACTGCACTAAACGGCAAATACTATGATACAACTACTGGAAAACCTGTAGAATTTACAGATGAAATAAAGAAAAATGAACAAATGGTTCAAAACTCACTAAAATACTCTGACCAAGTCGTAAATGGTGACTTATTACGATTCTACACACCGGAAGGATTCACTCCAGTAGATCGTTCGAAGTATAACTATAACAACCGCGATAAAAACAAAACGAAGGTAAAAACGACTCCGGAAGGGGAAGCTAAATAAATAATAAAAGGCGCTATTCATATGAATAGCGCCTTTTATTTGTAAATATACCATCATTATGAGACAGAACCAGCTGTTGCTTTTTGTTTTGCCTTTCCGAAGAAAACTACACCGACGATAATAATAATGATAAATGCCCATTTAACGAAAGGGTTACTTTCGAAAAATCCAGCGAACCATTTCTCATCTACAATCATTTTCGCGGCAGTATAAGCTAAAACGGCTGCTCCGATCGTAATAATGACAGGAAAACGATCCACCCATTTTAAAATCAATGTACTGCCCCATACGACTACTGGAATAGACACTAATAATCCGATGATTACTAAAGAAAAGTTACCATGGGCAGCTCCTGCAACAGCTAGTACATTATCAATGCCCATTAACGCATCAGCAATAATAATGGTTTTAATAGCAGACCAAAATCCTTCTTCGGCTTTAATATCATGATTTTTGCCCTCAGCGATCAGCTTGTAAGCGATCCAAATAAGAAGTACACCACCAATTAGGAGTAATCCAGGTATTTTTAATAACCAAACGACAACTAAGGTAGCGAGAGCTCTAATAGCGATTGCTCCAATGGTTCCCCAAATGATAACTTTCTTTTGTTGGTCTTTCGGTAATCTTCTTGCTGCTAATCCAATTACAATGGCGTTATCTCCGGCTAACACTAAATCGATTACAATAATGGCAAGCAAGGCAGACAAATATTCAGATGAAAGAAAATCCATATACATATCACTCCTTAAGAGTAATATGTGCTAAAGTGTTGATAATATAAAAAATAGGATTGAATTTGTATATTCAATCCATAATTTCTTACTGTATTTTGATATATGTTTTAATTTCGTATAAGTCGCTTTTGTATTCTTTTTTGTTTATCGTTTCGCTTTCTTAATTTTCGATTCATCTTTTTAATGCGGTTTTCTTTTCTATTATCCCAGTTATCACTTCGGATTTTACTAATAGACTTATCTGTCTTAGCACGAAAACGTCTTACTTTTTTCACGAAGGAAAGGGGTATTTTGCCGATAACACCTTGTTTTTCTAACGAATCCTCTTTACCTAGACACCAATCAGGATGAGATAATAAATAGTCGAAATCAAATATTATCCCGTATTCCTTATCCATATATGTATACCATTCATCTAAAGTACACTTATTTTTTGTATGTAAATATGTTGATCCATCAGTCATAGCACAGCACCAATAGTCAAAATAGCTCCATAGTACCCATTCTTTCGGTACATCTAGTGTTAAAATTACCATTTTTGAATTTGTTCTACCCCAAGCCTTATGATTTCGATTTGGGTAATTATTTGCTTCCCAGACCCAAATAGGGTAGTTACCTTCGTAATGAGGCAATCTTGTTTTAGCGACGCGCACCATCCAGTCATATGAATATACATCGTCCGGATCGATGAATTCTTTATTACCTTCTAAATAACCAAGTTTCTTAAATTGTTTCCATGCTTCTTCAGTTTGTACTGTATATACGATCATATGGCACCTACTTATTTAAACTAAATTATAGTATAACATGTGATTTTGAATTTTTATTGATATTAGAGAAGGGGGAGTTTGAGTCGAATATACGAGGAGTAATTCCCAAAATGATAAAAAGACTTGATTCCCAGCTAAAGGAAATCAAGTCTTTTCATTACATACGATTATCATGCCAGAAGTTTAATGGGAAGTGTTCGTTCTCATTATATGCTTCTAATTCATATCCTTTTTCTTTCAGTCCTTTAATAATTCCAGGTACTGCTTTTACTGATTGTGGATGAATATCATGCATAAGGATAACTTCTGTTGGATTTGTAGAATGAGCTAGAACGTTTTCTACAATTTTAGCAGATGCAGCATCAACTTGCATTTTGTTATATTTCCAGTCTAAAGAATCAATTGTCCAATCCCAAACTTTTAAGCCATTTTCTACAACTTTGTTGCGAAGAGCTTCGTTTAATCCTGGCATAGAGCCGTAAGATGGACGAGTTAATACTGGTGATTTACCTAAAACACCAGCGATTAAGCCTTGGTCTTCCTTCATTTCATCTACGTAATGACCTTCAGTGTAAAGTTTCTTGTAGTTATGAGTCATACTGTGCATCCCAACGTAGTGGCCCTCAGCATCTTCGCGTTTTACAAGATCAGGGAAAGCTTTTACGTTTGAACCAATTAGGAAGAATGTTGCTTTTGCATTTTCTTTCTTTAACATATCTAAAAGCTCAGCTGTGTATTTTCCAGGACCGTCATCAAATGTTAAATAAGCGACTTTTCTAACTTGCCCGTTATAATGTTTTGGAGCTTCTTTCGGAGCAAGAGATGTTTGAATCTCACTTACAAGTTGAACAGATTTTGCTTCATCCTCTGTACTAGCTAGAGCAGTATGTACTGATCCAAAAGCTACTTCGTATGTGAATAATACCCCCGCACAAACTAACATAGCCCTTTTTACTAAAGTTGTCATTCGAATTCCATTGTGCATAATTTTCCTTCTCTCTATAAAAGTTCTACTCTACTATATTAGCAATTATAGGTAGGGAAATGCAAAAAAACTTTTTTACAAGTGTAAAAAAGTTTACTCAAAAGTATGCAAGATTTTATATCAATTGCAGTTTTGAAAAGTAGGATGAATTTAAACTTTATTATTTAAACTTTCAATCACCAAATCATACTTTCGTATCACTTCGTTTTCGTTCCAATTATTGATTCGAATATTTTTGATTTTTATTAAAATATTGGTGAAGAAACAATTACATGAAAAAAGGAGTGGGAATATGAATAATTATATTTGCACTACATGTGGAGTATAGTATCCCGAAAATGAAGAAGCACCTTCTCGCTGTAAAATTTGTAATGAGGAAAGACAGTATGTTAATCCAATTGGGCAGTCATGGATAACATTAGAAACAATGCAAAATAGCAATTTATACTAAAGTCCTATTGTTTATTAACTAATAGTTCTTTCAACTTAGGAAGCTTACCCTAATGAGGGATGTTAAAGGGAATATAGTAATAAAGCTTTGGAAAATAAAAAGGAGGAGATTTGCATGAAGAATTGGGTTCAATTTAGAATTGCAAGACCAACAGATAGATTTGAAAAAGTGATAAGTTTTTATGAAACAGGATTAGGATTAAAACGTATAGGGGAATTTCACAATCATGAAGGATATGACGGGGTTATGTTTGGGTTACCAGATGAAGAGTATCATTTGGAGTTTACTACACATGTTAATGGAAGTCCATGTCCGGCACCGACAAAAGATAATTTACTAGTTTTTTATATGCCTAATAAAGATGAAATTGAAAAGATAGTAAATCGATTACGTAATATGGGTTATCATGAGGTGGAACCAGAAAACCCATATTGGATAGAGAAAGGAACCACAATAGAGGATCCAGATGGTTGGAGAATTGTGCTTATGAATGCATCTGAATGAAACTATTTTCATATGAAATAGAGTGTAACAAAATGATTTACACATAAATCCCTACAGTGTTTGTAGGGATTTTTATATAAGAAAATCTTATTGAGAGAGTTATTAAAATGTAGAAAGATTTTGGCTAAGAATAAATGTAATAAACATAATTTATGAAGGAGGTATAAAAGTATGATAGTAAACCATTTTAAAGAGTTTTCTAAACATGTTGGAAATACACATCTCATTAAAAGTTCTTTCGTAGTTTATATCTTATTCTACGGAAAATTGATACCATCAAAAAACTGTATGTTTAACATGTATAGTTTTTTGATGGTATAGCTGTGCAATGTTTAAAAATTTCACATACCGTATTTTAAAAATAAATATAGGAAAACCAAAAAGTAATGTAGAATATATCGTACATACATATATACAGTCAACATAAAAGATAAAGAGGTGGGTATATGTTACTTGAGGAAGTAATGCGGCAACTAGAGGAATATGGAACAGAACAAAATCGAAAAACGTATAAAAACCACGGAGCGAAAGAGCCGTTATTTGGAGTTAGTTTTGCGAATTTAAAATTGTTAAAAAAGAAGATAAAAAAAGATCACGATTTAGCAGTTGAATTGTGGGAAACGAAAAATATGGACGCAATGACATTAGCAACTTATATTTTAGACCCGAAAAAAATAACGACAGAACAGCTTAATAGTTGGATTCAGGATGTTGATTATTACTGTTTAATGGATGTTCTTATGACATCTATATGTACTTCGCCAATTGCAATAGAAAGAATGGAAGAGTGGACAAAGTCTAATGATGAATGGATTGGAAGAGCTGGCTGGTCTTTATTAGCAAATATAGCGATTAAAAATAAAACGTTACATGATGATTTCTTCTCTCCGTACTTAGAAGAGATTAAAGAAAATATACATAATGAAAAAAATAGAAAAAAAGAAGCGATGAATAGTGCTTTAATCGCAATAGGAATTCGTAATGAAGACTTAGAGCGACAAGCGATTGAAATTGCAAGTGAAATTGGAAAAATAGAGGTTGATCATGGTGCAACATCATGTAAAACACCAGATGCAGAAAGCTATATAAAAAAAGCGAGAGAAAGAGCTGAAAAAAAGAAAGTGAAATAAGAAAAGAGGATCGGTTATGAAACCAATTGAAGCAGCACAAAACATAATTACATTACAATTTCCGAATTGTGATGTAGCTTTACTCGGCGGAAGCGTTGCACGAGGAGAAGCGACGAAAACATCTGACCTTGACATTGTAATAGTCGATCAAAGTTTAACTTCTTGCTATAGAGAATCTTTCTATAGTAATGGATGGCCTGTTGAGGTGTTTGTTCATAATTTCGAAACATATAAAACCTTTTTCAAAATGGATTGTGATCGAGGGAGACCGTCGTTACCACAATTAGTTTCAGAAGGGATTGCCTTAAAAGGGGAACAGGAAATTGTTGAGAAATTAAAAAAAGAAGCGAATGATTTACTACATAAAGGACCGGCTAAATGGACCGAAGAAACGATTAAGCAGAAGCGATATTTTATTACGGATACTTTAGATGACTTTATTGGTGCAACAAAAAGAGAAGAAGAATTGTTTATCGCTAATTTATTAGCCGATTTAGTACATGAATATGTATTAAGAGTAAATGGTAAGTGGCTTGGGAGTTCAAAATGGTTTATTAGAGTGCTAAAAAGATATGATGAGCAATATGCAAACAAATTTGTAGCCGCTTTTGATCATTTTTATAAAACGGGAGGGAAAAATGAATTAATTCATTTTATAGAAAAGACGTTAGAACAGTATGGTGGAAGAGTGTTCGAAGGATTTTCTATTGGTAAATAAAGAGAGGAGAAAAAAATGAATGTACCATATGTTCAATTAAGAGAATTGACACTAGATGATGTAGAAGATCGCTATCAATGGTCATTAGATAGAGATGTAACAAAGCATTTAGTTGTACCAGATCAATATCCTCCGTTCACTCGTGGAGATACGAGAAACTGGATTGAAGCTTGTATAAGCCGAAAAAATGGTTATGAACAAAGGGCAATCGTTACTGAGACAGGTATACATATTGGATGGGTAGACCTTAAAAATTTTGATAAAACAAATAAAAATGCTGAACTAGGAATTGCGATTGGAAATAAAGACTATTGGGGTAAAGGATTTGGAATGGCAGCTCTAAACAGCATGTTACAAATAGGTTTTTCTCAGTTTGAATTGGAGAAAATTTGGTTACGTGTAGATGAAGATAATACAAAAGCTAAAAAGAGTTATGAAAGTGCCGGATTTGTATGCGAAGGGTTAATGAGAAATGATCGATTGAGACAGGGAAAGTTCATTCATCGCTATCGTTACAGTATATTAAAAGAAGAGTATGAATCAAAAAATAATAACCTATAAAAATATTATGTAAATTAAAAAGGGGAAAATAAAATGATTCGATTACTTACAAAAGCGGATGCAAAAAAATATTGGGAGTTGCGTTTACAAGCACTACAAGTAAATCCAGAAGCATTTATAACGACTTATGAAGAAGCAGTACGTCAAGAAAACCCTCTTGAACGAGTTGCTAGTAATCTTTCATCCAACAGTAGTTTTACATTTGGTGCTTTTAATAATGAAAATCGTTTAGTTGGGGTTGTTACTTTATTAACAGAAGAAAAAGACGCATATAAGCATAAAGGACATATCGTTGCAATGTATGTAGATACTGAAAATCGAAGAAGTGGTCTTGCACGTGATTTAATACGTAAAGCAATTGAAAGGGCAAAAGAGATGAAGCTAGAGCAATTGAATTTAGGGGTTGTGTCAACGAACGAACCAGCCAAACGATTATATGAATCAATGGGATTTAAAACATACGGAATTGAAAAAAGGGCTATAAAAATGAATGGTGTGTATAGTGATGATGAACATATGGTGTTGTTCTTTTAAGAGAGGAAGTTTTGTATGAAAAAGGCGAAACTGCGACAATAAGATGGGGAATATGGCATATAGCAGATCATAATCGGTATCATCAAGCTCATATAAGTCGATTGAGGAAATTATACAGAGAATATAAACTACATATTCTTTAATTTTTTAATGAACGAACGCCCCTAAATAATAATTAAAGGAGGCGTTTGTTTTTATTCGTTCGCTTTTCTTCCCAAGCTATCATTAAATTTTTATGATAATCTTTTGGTTTCTCAATAGAAAACCAGTAAATTGAATGTGCAATAGTTGGTAGCCATCTTTTATAGCGGATGCGTATATTTTCATGGTAAGTATAGTGGGGCGAGATTAAAGTAGATTTTGACCGTTGAAAATTTTGACATGTAATGGCCTCGATTTCATACCAATGCACTTTATTCCCATGTAAATCTACTACAATTCCTTCATCATCCTAAAGTGAAATGTAAGTTTGAATGTAGATTTTTCATCGCGTATACTAAAATATATGTCATAGAGATAAAAAATTAAATACAAGGGGTTTTACAATGAAAGCAATTGTTATAGGGATACTGGCATCATTTTTCTTTGCCTTTACTTTTGTTTTAAACAGGGCAATGGACTTAGAAGGTGGAAGCTGGATTTGGAGTGCATCATTACGGTATTATTTTATGGTTCCAATGCTATTACTTATTGTTATGTATAGAGGGAACTTAAAGCAACTCTTTCAATATATGAAAAACAATCCGAAAGAATGGTTAGTGTGGAGTATCGTTGGATTTGGTCTCTTTTATGCACCGCTTAGTTTTGCTGGAGCGTTCGGACCAGGTTGGCTCGTTGCATCAACATGGCAAATTACAATCGTTGCAGGGATTTTGTTAACACCATTTTTTGCGGTGGATCCACTACATAAAAAACTTCCGATGAAGGAATTAGTAATGTCGGGCATTATTTTATTCGGTGTTGTTCTCATGCAAGCAGAACATGCTTCTTCATTAGGTATTCGTGAAACCGTTTTATGTGTAGTTCCTGTACTTATTGCAGCATTTGCGTATCCTCTTGGAAATAGAAAAATGATGCAAGTTTGTAAAGGGGAATTAGATGTATTTCAGCGAGTACTCGGTATGACATTAGCAAGTTTACCATTTTGGTTTTTATTATCTGGTTACGAAGTATCAACAGGCGGATTACCGTCAAGTAGCCAAGTTTTTCAATGTTTTATTGTAGCAGTTAGCTCTGGGTTAATCGCGACAGTATTATTTTTCTTTGCAACAGATCTTGTGAAAGATGATCCGCAAAAATTAGCAACAGTGGAAGCGACGCAGTCTGGTGAAGTTTTATTTGCGCTAGTAGGAGAGTTGATCTGGTTATCTGCACCAATTCCATCATCATTATCTTGGATTGGTATGAGTCTCGTTATTATTGGAATGATACTTCATAGTTATGTGGCTGTCGTTGTAAAAAAAGAAGAAAAAATAACGGCGTAATGAGATTAGCTCTTTTTATTAAGAGCTAGTCTTTTTTCATAGAAAGGGATGAAAGTATGAATTTACAGTGTGTTAAACAAATTGAGAAAGATTCAATATTAAATGTGCTACAATATGCCGTCGGTCCAAATGAAATAAGCTTAAAGAAGGCAGTAATATTTTATCAAAGTAATAAAGGGACTTTGTACAAATATGAAGAAAAAGCTTGTCTAGGTATTGAAATAATCGGAGAAACTAAAGCACGCATATGTCATATAGCAGTGGCTCCAGATTATCGTCAAAAAGGAATTGCACTGCAAATGATTAAAGAAGTGGTAAGGATATATCAATTGACTTATATAGAAGCGGAGACAGACGATGGGGCGGTAGAATTTTATAAAAGAATTGGTTTTCAAGTTAAAAGTTTAGGAGAAAAATATCCAGGGATAGAAAGATTTCATTGTTACATGGAAAAATAGCATGAAAATATACAATTGTACATATTGAATATAGTTTGAAAAAAATAATAATTTCAATATATAATAAAGGTATCTGGAAAAATATAGATAAAAGAAGATAGGTGTATAACAAGTGAGAATGGATAAAAGTAAGTTTATAAAAATAGCTACTTCAATAGGGGTGTCATCTTTTTTATTAACAGGTTGTGGTGATTATGAAGAAGAAACTGCTCAGCAAGAAAGTACAGCTGTTAAAACAGATGGTGCAAAACAAAGAAATGAGCAAGAAACATTAAATTGTGATGATAAAACCCCAACCAATGAAAATGTAGAGAAAGATGAGTTATGCAAGGAAAATAATCCGTCATTTTCATCTTATCATGAAAACTCTCATTTACCGATACTTCCATTTGTAGCAGGATATTTATTAGCGAGTAGAACTTCAAATATGAATTATACAGCAAAACCAAATTTAATGAAGAAACCGTATGCAAATAATGTTATTCCATATCGTGAAAAAGATGAGCGTAGAACAGGTGGCGGTAGTAGCGGTGGTTATTCTGGTGGTTCTAACGGTAACAATAATACTTCCAATAAAGTAGATTTAAATAAACAGCAGCCAAATCCATCCAATAAAGTAACACCAGATACAAATACGCCAAAATCATCTACTACGCAAACACCGAAAGTAAACTCTGGTTCAAGTGGAATTGGAAACGCAAAAGCGCCAGCAGGATCCTAAAACGAAAGGGTAATGGAGTAATGTATACAGAACGAGAGCAAGAAGAGTATATGAAAGTATGGTTTTCACTTGCAGAAGAGGCTAGTAGGAATGGTTTCACTTGGCCTAGTCTGTTAGAGAATGAAGAATGGAATCAATATATGGCAACAGGGATGTATCGCATGCCAGCAAAAACTTATACTGCTATCTCAAAAGCGACAGAAGAAATCATGTATGTGTTATATAGAACGTATCAATATATTGTAAATACGACAGAAGATTTTCAAAAACTTGGATTCCCAGCTGAAGCGTGGGAAATGGCGAGAATGAAACATAATGGTTTATTTTCATATTTTACAAGGTTTGATTTTATCGTAAATGGTGACGATATAAAATTAATAGAAGTAAATTGTGATACGCCAACAGGCTATTTAGAACCGTCTGTCGCAAATGAAGTGTTATGCCGTTATCATGATGTAAATCACCCAAACCATATAGAAGAGCATATTGTGCAGGCATGGGAACAAATTAAACATGACTATCATATAGGCCCTGAAGAGACGATATATTTTACTAGTTATGATTGGCACGATGAAGATAGTCAAACGGTTCAGTTTTTAAGAACGTATTGCTTAAATCAGTCAACGGACTATGTAGGAATACAAGACATTGTCGTTGCGGAAGATGGTATATATACGCCGAGTGGAGAAAAAATAAAATATTTATATAGACTGTATCCAATAGAGTATTTAGTAACGGACGTTGATAAGAATGGAAAAAGGATTGGTTTACAATTTTTAGATCATATTGCGCAAGAAAGAGTGAAAATTATTAATCCGCCAGCCGCATTTGTTATGCAAAACAAAAGTGTACTCGCACTAATTTGGAAGCTTTATGAAGAAAGTGTTTTCTTTACAGAAGAAGAGCAAGACATTATTTATAAATACTTTCTACCAACATATTTTTCAAATAAGCGATTTCTAGAAAGACATGAATCATACGTTTCCAAACCTGTATTTGGTCGTGAAGGTGGCGGAGTATCTATATACGAAAATGATGAATTATTAGCTGAAGATAAAACAGAGTATTACTTTGAACAAAGGAAGATATACCAGCAATACATAGAAATGCCTGACTATACCATTGACACATGGGATGGTCCATATACTGGTAAACTATTAATTGGCTCTCACTGTATAAGCGGAAGAGCAGCAGGCTTATTTTTACGTGTAGGTGAGAAAATAACGGGAAACTTATCAATGTTTACTGGGGTTACAATTGAAGGATAAAATAAACAAAGAGCTCATCATTTGTGATGAGCTCTTTCGTCTATGTATAAAACAGCTTTTTATGGTTGGATGTAAAATTTTCACTTTCTTTTTGTGTTTTAAATCTGGATATTATAATTTAAAAATTTTTTGTGTAATAATATTACCATTTTTTATAGATATGAAAAATGATTAAGTTAAAAATTAAGAAAAATATGATAATATATTTATATAAAAGTTTAAATTTACGTGGCTAGTGGGGGAACCAATATGAAAATGAATGAAATAGTAGCAAGTACACAATTTCCAAATACAATCGAAACAATCACAAAAGATTTAAAAGCATTAGGAGTCGAAAAAGGAATGACAATTATCGTTCATTCATCACTAAGTTCTATCGGGTGGATATCGGGTGGTGCGGTTGCTGTAGTAGAAGCATTAATGAAAGTTGTTACGGAAGAAGGAACGATAATAATGCCAACGCAATCTTCGGATTTGTCCGATCCGAAACATTGGTCAAGACCACCTGTACCGGAAGACTGGTGGCAAATTATCCGAGATAACGTCCCAGCATTTGATTCACGTATAACCCCAACAAGGGGAATGGGTGAAATAGTTGAATGTTTTCGTACATATCCGAATGTAGTACGTAGTAATCATCCGTTAGGAAGTTTTGCTGCATGGGGAAAACATGCAGTAGAAATAACAATGAACCATTCGTTATCAATGAGCTTTGGAGAAGAATCTCCATTAAGAAAAATATATGATTTAGACGGGTACGTATTATTAATTGGTGTTGGATATGATTCCAATACATCTGTTCATTTATCCGAGGTGCGTTCTGGTGCATGTGAGTTAATACAAGTAGGAGCACCTATTATAGAAAACGGTGAAAGAGTGTGGAAAGAGTTTGTTGAAATGGATTACGAATCTGAGAAGTTTGTAGAAATTGGTGTGGAGTTTGAGCGAAAAGGAACTGTAAAAAATGGGAAGATAGGGAATGCAACGTGTCGTCTAATGAAACAGCGTGATATAGTTGACTTTGGAACAGAATGGTTTCGTAAGAAAAATTAGTAAGGGATGGTTACAATGAAGGGGAAAAAGGTATTAATTACAAGCGGTGGTTGTCTAGAAAAATGGGATCAAGTACGCGGGCATACGAATATGGCCAAAGGTACAATCGGAAGGATAATCGCAGAAGAACTTCTAACTAAAGGGGCACATGTTATATATTTACACGGTTATTTTGCGGAGAAACCGAGTGATATACATAGAGGGTTAGAATTACATCCATTTGAAGGAATCGTTGATTTACAAGATAAAATGAAAAGTATCATATCACATGAAAAGGTTGATGCAGTCATTATGGCAGCAGCTGGATCAGATTGGATTGTAGAGAAAATTTGTGATCAAGATGGTAATGTTCTTAATATGAACGGAAAAATTTCAAGTGATATAGCACCGATTATTCACTTTCAAAAGGCTCCAAAGGTATTAAAACAAATAAAAGAATGGGACCCAGAAACAGTACTTGTTGGTTTTAAACTTGAAAGTGATTTAAATGAAGAGGAACTGTTTGAAAGAGCAAAAAATAGAATGAAAGAAGCAAGGGCGAATGTAATGATTGCGAATTCACCACATTCTTTATATTCGCGCGGGGCTGTGCATTATGTAATTGGACAGGATGGTAAAGGGAAGTTGTGTAATGGGAAAGATGAAACAGCGAAAGAAATTGTCAAAAGCTTAGAGGTATTATGTAATCGTGTCACTGCTTTTTAAAATTAAGTTTTTAGATGAGAATGAATCCGCATAGTAATAAGTAAGCGAAACTTTAATTGGTGGGAATTTTACTTTTACACGAATGTGAAGCGTATACCAATCAAGAGCTATACACAGAATAATTGGTGAGGAGTGGATTCTATGGAACATTTATTAAAGCAAGCTATTAAACTTAGAAATGAAAAGAAATATGCGCAGTCTAAAGAGATGCTTATAGGATTAACAAACTTTACAAAGGATGCAGAAGTACTGTATCAGTGTGCGTGGATACATGATGTAATGGGGCTAGAAACAGAAGCAGTTCCGTATTATGAGCAGGCAATCGCAAATGGACTTGATGGCGAATCGCTTTGCGGTGCTTATATTGGTTTAGGAAGTACATATCGTTGTATAGGGGAATATGAAAAGGCAATTACAGTATTAGAAGCTGGGGTGAAAAAATTCCCAGAGAACGCTCCAATGAAAGTATTTTTATCATTAGCAAAATATAACGTAAACGATCACGAATCAGCGATGAAATTATTACTTGAAACTGTCGTGAAAGTAGAGGAAGTAAAAGAATTTGAACGTGCCATTTCATTTTATAAAGACCATTTAAATGAGGTTTTTAAATAAAGGAGTGAACGTATGAAGGTTACACTATCACGAAGGCGAAAAGGTATTTGGATTGGACTCGTCTCTTTAATTATGCTATCAAACTATTTATTGTATGCCCTTCCAATTGTATCAGTTGCGCCGAAAGAAGTTGTGCTTGGGTCATTATTAGATTGCATGTTTGTCATTCCAATCATCACGTATTTCTTCATTATTCAAAAAAGATACTCGTTAACATATATAGTTCCTGTTGTAATAGCTGGTTATATTTTTGCAAGATTTATTATTCCAAGTGACTATTTACAAACTTTTTCATTCATCTCTTATATTATTGTTGCGGCTGAAATTGCATTTGTAGGTTTAGAATTATTCCTTCTCTATAAAATTGTTAGAGTGCTTCCTAAAATAATAAAAAAATATAAAGAATATAGAAGAGAAAAGTATTCCTTTTCTTATGCAATTGATGCAGCGTTTGACGCTACTATGAAAAGAGGTAAGTTAATAGATGTCATTCTAACAGAGTGTAAGTTAATCTATTATGCGTTTTTATCGTGGCGTGAAAAAGTACCAACAGGTAAATCTGTATACTCATATCATAAAAAGACTGGTGCTATAGGTGTGTATATCATGATTATTCACGCAACAGCAATTGAAAGCATTGGTTTTCATTATTTACTACATCAGTGGAATCCAGTAATAGCATGGATTTTACTTATTTTAAATGTATACGCGATGATTTATTTTATAGCTGAAATACAAGCGATGCGCAAAAATCCACTTGTCGTAACAGAAGAACAAGTAATCATTCAAATCGGATTAGGAAAGAAAATTGTTATGCCATTTACACAAATTGATAATATTGCGTTCTACAAGGGTGAATTGCTAACGGCAAAAGAAGGGAGACAGGTATTGGATGCAACTGTTATGGAGTTCATAAAAGAACCTGCTACTTTTGAAATAACATTAAAAGAGCCAGTGAAAGCGCAGTTGTTATACGGCTTTTCTAAAACAGTAAGTCGTGTTTACTTAAATGTTGATGAAGAACGAAAATTTTATGATGCGGTTAAGGAAAAGTTAAAACATGAGTAATAGTACTGTTAGTTGCATAAAAACAAATGAGCTTCCGTTAGAAGTGAAAAAATATGAAACATGGATAGTGAAAAACTCTTTCTAAATAAGAAGGAGTTTTTATTATGTACTTGTATAAATCATTATATAAAAAACTATACACTTCTTTATTACTACATAAATGGATATAATTGAGGATAGAACTAGCATAAGGGGAAACAAAATAATGAATAAGTTACTTACATCGAAAATTGAAATTATAGAAAGAAAAATCCGGTATAACTCAACAATAGTAGATCACAATTGCTTATTACTTGAAAAGCAATCACAAAGTATCGTTTTATTTCACGAGGTGCAGTATTCATTTACAATGACTGCAAATGATACTAAGTTAATAATCCCAAAAGGGAGTTATACAATCGCATATTACTGGAAAGATCGTCCGTACAATTTATACGTATGGAGAGATATAAAAGGAAAGTATTTAGGTTCCTATTTTAATATCGTAAAAAACACACAAATAAAAGATGAAGTGGTTTCCTTTGAAGATTTAATCATCGATATTATGGTACTTCCAAATGGAGAATACTTCATATTGGATGAGGATGAATTACCAGAACCATTAGGAAATTTCGAAGGTGGTTATGTGAAGAAAGCTCTTTATGGATTAAAAGAAATCATTCAAAAAGAGCTGCCACCAATAGTTTTGGAGACAGCCAGGGTGCAGAGGAAATAAAATTTAATTACATAAATATTTTGAATGGGAATGAGTAGTCTCAAGTTATATGATCTAACTTTTTTGATAAAACTAAGGTTAGTAGCATATCTCTTGAGATTACTCTTTTTTTGTAGAAATTTCGTCGCTTAGTTATTAAATCGATTTTAAATTTATGAAATAATATTGACTGAATCAAGTTCAGTCGTTTATGATTGAATCAGATTCAGTCGTGGTGAAAACATTGTAGGAGATGACGTATGAAAAGAATATCAAAAGAACCAGATGTAAGACGCCAAGAGTTAATGGATATTGGTTTTGAACTATATATGAAAAATGGTATGAAAGGATTTGGCATAAAAGATGTTGTGAATCATGCAGGTGTAGCAACGGGCTTATTTTATTATTACTTCAAGTCTAAAGAGAATTTTGTTGATGAAGTTTTAAATGACTTTATTGTGAAAAATATGGAGTTAATTGAAGAAATACTTATTTCAAATGAACGGTCTGTCATGCAAAAGATGAAAGATTCACTAGATATATTTTGGACATTTATTGAAAAGTTAGCACCCTATAAAAATGTGAGTTCGTTTCAGACGGAACAACATTTTCAACTGGAACAGAAATTATTCGCACGTATGCAACCGTTAATTAGACAAGTAATTGAAGAGGGAGTGAAAACAGGGATTTTTTATACTGATAACTCATTATTAGCTTCTGGGTTTATTTTATACGGTCTTAGCAGTATTGCTCATTCAGAAGTAAAGTTGAATCTAGATACAAAACAAGAAATGGTTAATTTAGTATTAACTACACTACGATACAATCAAAAGGAAGGAGAGAGTATATGAAGATTATTATCGATGAAAATAATATCTCACAAGAGCAACTTATAAAATGGAAAAGAGAACGGATAAAAAAAGTATTATATATATTAGGACATAAAGAGCCTGAAATAAATGATACAGACGTTATGATAAAACAGCTAACGGAAATAAAGTTGCGATATACATACAATGAAATGTACGAAAAGTTGAAATCAAAACTTAGATTAAGTGCAATAGGTATGCGTATCTGTACTCTTTTATCTGGCGATAGACGAAAATTTTCAAAAACTAGTATTTATTTAGACGGGATTACAGCAGAAGAAGCCATACATGGAATTGATAGTTTTATGCTTGAACAATCACGTGAAAATAACAAAGTGAATTTATCTGCTTGTCCTGATCACTATGTACTAAGACCCTTTGGGGAAAATGAATTAGAGGTTATCGAAACTACTGGTAATTCTCCGTTTCCAGTTCAATTTTTCATTGTTTTTGGTGACGAAACTGGATTGAAAACACCAAGAGATAAATCTTATCAATATCAATCAACAGGTGTTGCACGTATGAAAGATGGTACTACTATTGGTGGAGTTCGACATCAATTTAAAGATACTGATACAGGGATAGAAGTAAGTCTAGTTGTTGAGTTCCCAGCCCTTTGTCCTAATAGTCTAATTAAATCCCATCAAATGCATTTAGCGTGTGAGTTTTCTTATTGGTTACAGTGGATTAAAGATCAGAAAAAATAGTAAGTAAACGATATCGTTTAAATAATCAAAAGTAAAATGTTCAAACAAATCATATGTATGTTTTAATAAAACCTAGTTGACTTATCGGAAATATTTGTATAATATGTACTTAATTCCATAACGTATTGCTGATTGGAGAAACCAAAGGCATTTTATCAACAGATAAAATGCCTTTGGTTTTTTTATTGCATAAATACTGAATCTGTTCATTTATATGAATCATTTTAAGGAGGGGAAGAAATGACTGTTTCAATTGATGGGGTATCAAAATATTTTTCGAAACAAACTGGTACGGTTCAAGTATTAGAGAATATTAATTTTCAATTAGAAAAAGGGGATTTCGTTACAGTAATTGGTCCGAGTGGTTGCGGAAAAAGTACATTACTAAAAATCATTGCAGGTTTAGACAGCGATTTTGAAGGTGAGATCACTATTGATAGGGAGCGTATAACAAAACCGAGTAAGAAGCAAGGATTTATATTTCAAGAGCATCGATTGTTTCCATGGCTAACAGTGGAAGAAAATGTTGCAGCTGATTTGTCGTTAAAAGATAAGTATGTGAAAGATAAGGTGAGAGAATGGGTTGAAATCGTTCGGTTAAATGGCTTTGAAAAATCGTATCCGAAAGAAATTTCAGGTGGGATGTCACAACGTGTTGCGATAGCGAGAGCGTTATTAAGAGATCCAAATGTATTATTACTTGATGAACCTTTTGGAGCGCTGGATGCTTTTACTCGAAGTCATTTACAAGAAGTATTGCTAAATATTTGGGAGCAGAAGAAAACAACAATGATATTCGTTACACATGATATAGACGAAGCGATATATCTTTCAAACCGAATCATCATTATGAGTGCAAAACCAGGGAAAATACATAAAGTGATTGAAAATAATTTGCCTTATCCGCGAAATAAAACTTCTCAATCGTTCCAACAACTTCGAACGAAAGTATTACAGCAGTTTGAATATGGAGGGTTGATTCAAACAAGTATATAGGAAAAGGGTGATTTTATATGTATAAAAAATTTAAAATTCTTTCTTTTGCTTTAGCTATATCAGTATGTTTATTAGGATGTGAAAAAAGTACAGCAAGTAGTAAGAAAGAAGATGTAACAATACAAATTGGTATACAGCAAGGGTTAAGCCCGCTATTACTAGCAAAGAAAAAGGGGTGGTTTGAAGAGGAGTTTAAAAAAGAAGGAGTTAAAGTGAAATGGACAGAGTTCCAAAGTGGACCTCCTTATTTTGAAGCAATCGCATCAAACCGATTAGACTTTGGTGAAGTAGGGAATTCTCCAGTCATTTCAGCGCAAGCAGCAGGTATTGGATTTACCGAAATCGCCAATACAAGTTATGCAAGAAAAGGAACTGGAATTCTCGTTCAAAAAGATAGCAAAATTGCGAGTGTAAAAGAGTTAAAAGGTAAAAAAATTGCAGTAGCAAAAGGAAGTAGTGCCTTTAATTTATTGTATCGAGCACTTGATAAAGAAGGGATTGATGCAAAAGAGGTAAATGTCATTCAATTACAACCAGATGAAGCGCAGCCTGCATTCGAATCAGGATCAGTAGATGCATGGGCGATTTGGGACCCTTTCATATCATTACATACGTTAAATAAAGGTGCGAAGGTGATTGCAGACGGTGAAACATTAAATGTCTCTTCGCCAGAATTTTTAATTACGAGAACAAAATTTGCGAAAGAACATCCAGAATTAGTTGAGAAATTCCTCGAAGTTTATGAGAAAGCACGTGTATGGCAAGATGCTAACTTAGATGAAGCAATAAAAGTATATACTTCTGTAAAAAAGATAGATGCGGAGATCGTAAAAGAAGTGTTTAATCACGACAAACCAATTTTAGTTCCGGTAACGAAGGAAATAATAGCAGAACAACAAAAGACAGCGGATTTTCAATATAAGCTCGGTTCTATAAAGAAAGAAATTAAGGCGGAAAAAGTTGTAGATAATTCTTTCGTAGAAAAAGCATTGAAAGCGAAGTGAAAAGAGGTTTTGTAAAGTGGAAAATACGAAAGCTGTTATGAAACCAGCGAGTATAACGATTGAGAAAAACAGCGTTAAGAATGTGCGAAAGTTAAATGTAAAAGTTTTAGTAAGGGCGATTACTATACCGGTTATTATATTAATAATTTGGCAGTTAGCTGGCGTATTCGGTCTTGTTTCTAAAACAGTTTTACCAACACCATTAGATATTTTTCTAGCTTTCCAAGAGCTTATTAAAACAGGAGAGTTATTCGGCCATTTAAGTATTAGTGTATTCAGGGCTGCGGCTGGTTTCTTTATTGGTGGGGGCTTAGGAATCATTTTAGGAACGATTGTTGGATTTTCAACGAGAAGTGAGCAATATTTAGATCCATCTGTGCAAATGTTAAGAACTGTACCTCATCTAGCTGTTGCGCCACTTTTCGTATTATGGTTCGGTTTTGGTGAAACATCGAAAGTGTTATTAATTGCAGATGGTGCATTTTTTCCTTTATACGTGAACGCATTTTTAGGTATTAGAGGTGTGGATTCAAAGTTATTTGATGTTGCGAGAGTGTTAGAGTTTAGCAAAAGAAAACTAATTACGAAACTCATCTTACCATCTGCATTGCCTAACCTTTTACTAGGAGCAAGGTTATCGTTAGGTGTTGCATGGGTGAGTTTAGTAGTAGCAGAACTTATGGGATCTACAGAAGGTATTGGTTATATGATTATGGATGCAAGGCAATTTTCAAATACAGATATCGTATTTGTCGGCATAATTATCTTTGCATTTGTTGGGAAGTTTTCTGACTCTCTAGTACGTTTACTAGAAGTGAAGTTTTTAAGATGGCGAGATAATTTTAAAGGTGAGACTGGGAATTAACATATAAATTATTAGGGGTAATTTATATAGAATGTGTTAGTATACGTTTCAAAATAAATAAGGGGTGTGTAAAGGTATGGAATTATTATGGTTTATTCCGGCTTATGGAGATGGTCGATATTTAGGAACGACAAAACGAGGAAGAGCAGCTGAATATGGTTATTATAAGCAAGTTGCTGCGGCAGCTGATTATTTAGGATATACGGGTGTTTTACTTCCAACTGGTCAAGGATGTGAAGACCCTTGGGTGTTAGCTTCAGCTCTTGCTGCTGAAACAGAAAAACTAAAATTTTTAGTAGCAGTGAGGCCAGGACTAATGTCACCTACAGTTGCAGCGAGGATGGCATCTACATTTGATAGAATTTCAGATGGGAGATTGCTTATTAATGTAGTAGCTGGAGGAGATCCAGTTGAACTACAAGGAGATGGATTATATCTTGATCATGATGAAAGATATGAAGCAGCGGATGAATTTTTAAAAGTTTGGAAATCGACATTGCAAGGTAAAACGATCTCTTTAGAAGGAAAACATATTAAAGTTACAGATAGTAAAGTTGTATTCCCACCAGTTCAAACGCCATATCCTCCTATATATTTCGGAGGATCATCAGCTGCTGGAAAAGAAGTAGCAGCTGAACATAGTGATGTATATTTAACGTGGGGAGAGCCGCCAGAGCAAGTGAAAGAGAAAATAGAAGAAGTAAGAAAACTTGCAGAAGAGAAGGGGCGTACAGTACGATTTGGCATTAGATTACACGTAATTGTAAGAGAGACAGAAGAAGAAGCATGGGAAGAGGCCGAACGTTTAATTCAATATGTGGATAATGAAACAATTGAGCTTGCTCAAAAGACATTTGCAAGATATGATTCGGTTGGTCAAAAACGGATGACACATTTAAATAAAGGTACGAGAGAGTCGTTAGAGATAAGCCCTAATTTATGGGCTGGAATCGGACTTGTAAGAGGTGGGGCAGGTACTGCACTTGTAGGCGATCCGCATACAGTAGCAGAAAGGATAAAAGAATATGAATCGTTAGGAATTGATACGTTTGTTTTATCAGGATATCCGCATTTAGAAGAAGCGTATGAAGTGGCAGAATTGTTATTCCCATTATTGAAAGACAAGAAGAAAGAAGAAAATAAAATTGTTGGTGAAATGATTGCTGATGCATATGCATTAAAAAGATAGTGAGAAATAAAGTTTCACTTATTTATTGCTTCATTTTGTTTACTGCCTGTTAATACGGGATAAAAAATCCGCAAGTTATTCGCTTGCGGGTTTTCATCGTAAATTATTAGAAAATATGGTAAAATTAAAGGGTAACTTAAGGTGCGGTTGGTTGTTCAATTATCACTTCTCCGAGTAGGAGGGGGGTGATAATACGTGAGTGAAATAGCGTTGCTACTGCAAGGTGGACTGTTTCTCGTTGCATTGTTAACGTTCGTCGTCGTTTTAATAGACAAGCTCAAAAAATAACAACCCACCTATGCCTATAGAATGTGGGTTGTTTTGTTTGTAAGAAACAAATAGGATAAATGAACAATCCAATCTGCTAAGTTACGTGGACTAGTGTGTAGCCGCACACTAGTCTTTTTTATTTATATACAATTTATAATTGGTTTATGTGATTGTATTGTTCTTTTCATACTCATTATAACACAGTGTCTTTTCATCAAGAAAGGAGACCGTATGTTCTGGTCACTATTATATAGTAGGTGCTTTTTCTTTAAACAGCCCATCCATATACTGTTTTAAACTTTGGACATAAAATTTCTGTGTATTCACATTATTTACACCGACAATGGGTGATGGAAGGTCAAATCTTTTTTCTGATAAATGAACGACAACATCAAAGATGTCAAACAAGCGAATGAAGCAAAACAGACCGTCTTTATCGCTAAGTAAAATAAAGTAATGATTTTCACTACTTGTATTTAGCGTATTCCATAAAGAACTTTTGCTTAAATCACGTACAATGCTTTTTTCTTTTAGTTCCACGAAATCTGCATTTGAGAGAATGGTAGAAATATCAATTGCATCTTGATCTTCAAAGTAGCCATCAACTGCTTGTACAGCGAATGTATAAGCCATTTTTAATATACTCATTTTATATTTACGGTTATCTAATAGTAATTCACGTTGAATAGAACTCGCTACTTTCGTTACACGTTCCTCTTTCCAAATTTCATTATGTAAGGAAATATCGTGCTTTTTACATAGTTTCATAATTAATGCATTAGAATAAAGAATTTCGTCGCTTACTTCGACAACATCAGTCTCAGCAGCCGCAAGTTCCTCACCGTGCTCATTCGTATAGAGTGGGGAATCAATTTGTCTTTTCATTTGTTCAATCTTAAATTGACTCAATTTATGCCTAATTAAAGGACGATCAATATTTGTTGTCATTTGTTCATGACAAGTATCACAAATTGAGTTTGTGAAATAATATCCACATAATATTTCTGGAATGACATATTGTTCACTAAGTTCTTTCGTATCTTTTCTGCAAATGATGCATTGTGTCATTTTTATCACCTTTACCTGCAAATTTGTATGTAATCTCATTGTAGTGTATTTATCGGTATTTTGGAATATTGTAAAGGAAAATATTATGTGAAATTCATACTTATTTTGGTACAATGAAGAGAAGTGCTAGTTTAAAGGAGGCCATTTTTTTGAAATCAAAAGTGCACTTTTGGACATTAGAAGTGCTAATGGTTGTAGGAATCATATTTATTTGCACAAAAATATCATTTTTATTTCAACCGATTGGTATCTTCATATCAACATTATTTTTCCCAATCTTAATCGCGCTTTTTTTATACTTCATATTTAATCCTGTATTAATCTTTTTGGAGAATAAAAAAGTACCTAGAAATTTAGCGATATTGCTGTTATATCTTTTTATCATAACATTAACTGCGGTTGGCGTTGGAGTAGTTGTTCCTACGATTTCACAACAGCTAATGGACTTAGTAAAAAATATGCCAGGCTACATAAAAGAGGGAAAAGTATACATACAAGAATTATCACATCATAGGTTGTTTGAATGGTTATCTACACAAAACTACGTTTCCATTGAAACAATTGAAAAAAATGCGATTGAATACTTAAAAGATATACCAAATACAATTACGTCGAGTGCAACGGCTTTATTTGGTATTATCACGAACGTTGCATTAGTTGTATTTACTGTACCGTTCATTTTATTTTACATGTTTAAAGATGGACATGCCTTTCCAGGAAAAGCGGTAAGTTTATTACCAGAGTCTTACCGTGAAGAGGGGCTTCGTATCATTAAGGAAACGAACGAAACATTATCTGCATATATTCAAGGGCAAGCGCTCGTTTGTATATTTGTAGGTGCGTTTACTTTTATCGGTTATTTAATTATCGATTTACCGTACGCTTTCGTTTTAGGAATTATCGCAGCATTTACAAACATCATTCCTAACTTAGGTCCATTTATCGGGGCAGCACCAGCTGTTATTGTAGGACTGTTCGTATCTCCGATGCAAGCCTTATACGTAATTATTATCGTAACAATTGTACAACAGTTTGAAAGTAATATTATTTCACCACGTATTATGAGCTCGAAATTAAACATCCACCCATTAACAATTATTATCCTAATTTTAGGGGTAGGAAACTTTGCTGGAATCATCGGAATGATTTTAGCAGTACCAGTTTATGCAGTAACAAAAACAGTTGTTTCGAACTTAGTGAGATTGTTTAAGACGAAGAGAAGTAACCGAAAATAGTAAAAACTGAGGAAGATACACCGCTTTTTAAGTGGTGTATCTTTTGTTTATAAATAAATAATTAAAAGCGGGTTGATTTGATTTTATTATATATTTTTTATACATCAAATTCAGTGATAAACTTGTGTGATATAAGCTCTATAAAACTATGTGGAATCCCTCTGAACTATCCAAATCATTTCCTTACAGCGTGCTATCAACATCATAATCGACTCCTTTCAATTCTATATAGTTAAACGATTAAAGGTGAGTGTAGTACTTGCTTCTACGATCTCGAATTTCATCAATAACTTGTTTATATTGTCTTTCTTGTTTTAATTCATTTTGAGATATTGTTTCTTTTTGAATCGTAATCGTTAAAAAGAAAAGGTGAAACTTCATATGTGAATTCCTCCTTTCGAATTGGAATTACAGATGACTACAGTAATGACTTTGTCTTTCTTTTACAGAATTCATAGCCTGATTAATTTGTCGTTCATGAAGCATTTCAGACTCAGAAAATTTATTTCTTTGAATGGTAATGGTTAAAAAGAATACTTTAAATTTCATAAAATAATTGCCCCTTTATAAATGATTTAGAAAAAACGAGTGTAATAAGAAATTATAGGTGACTACAGTAATGACTTTGTCTTTCTTTTACAGAATCCATAGCCTGATTAATTTGTCGCTCATGAAGCATTTCAGACTCGGAAAATTTATTTTTTTGAATGGTAATGGTTAAAAAGAATACTTTAAATTTCATAAAATAATTACCCCTTTATAAGTGATTTAGAAAAGACGAGTGTAATAAGAAGATTGACGCTCTTTTACTTCGTCCATAATATTTTGAATGTGTTGTTCACGTAAAATCTCTTTCTGTGAGAGCTTACGTTTTTGAATAGTGATTGTTAAAAAGAATGCTTTAAATTTCATGAATATATTACCCCTTTAAAATATATTTTTAATACATTTGAGTGTAGTATGAACTTTTAATGTCAGTTATTTTATCAGTCAGTTGTTTTAACTGTTGTTTACGATTGATTTCAGTTTCAGATAAAGTATTTTTTTGAAGTGCAGTCGTAAAAAAGAAAATATGAAAAGTCATAAATGAATTCCTCCTTTCGAAAAGGAATTACAGGTGATCACAGTAAAGTGCTTGGCGCTCCTTAACATCATTCATAGCTTTTTCAATTTGCTCATTATGAAGAATTTCATCTTTGGAAATTGTATTTCTTTGAATCGTAATACTTAAAAACAATACGCTAATAGTCATTGAATGTTGCTCCTTTCTTAGAAAAATAATGTAAGAGACTAAAAAATCGCGCAAAAAAACCACAGGAAGATACAGTTCTCCTATGGCTGGGCGTGAAAAAGCCACAGGAAAGTATACGACCTCCTGTGGCGAATTTATGAATTAAATGAAATAAAGTACGATTTTCAATTCTCCATTAGGGTGGTCGAATTCATATTTAATTGTCCAGAAAACACAGGTGCAGTTAACGCTAAAGTTAATGCATGTAATTGTAATTTCATCATTTCCTTCGACCTCCTTTTAGAATTTTTTTCTTACGTTAGTAAGTATATACAATTAATGGATAATTGTAAACATAAAAAATGAAAATTTTTAATTTTGATTAAAATGCGTATATTAAAAAAGGGATTTGAAAGTAAATATTGTAATTAACGAAATATCGATAAAAATGGGGGATGCTAAATGAAATATATGCATCATAACATGATCGTTATGCTAACAATTTTTTTATTCATTGCGGCTTGTTCTAACGGAGAAAGAATAAAAGATATATATGATGTTAGGTCAGATGATTTTAAGAAATATACTGGGACATACGTTGGTAATAATTCAGATGTGGTTGCAATTGTTAATCATTTACCCGGTGGTGGAACAGTTCAAAGTATAAGTTTAGAAAAGTTTGGCGGGAAAATAATAATCATGCTATATGAAAACTTCTCATTTGAGAAGTTTTTTTATTTTTATAGGTAAGCAAAACAAGTTGTTGAAGGGCAGGCTATCATAGAATATGATACATATTATAATGAGGAAAAGTTGAGGGGATAAAAATGCGTACAATTTTATTTTTTCTAAACAACATGTCCATCGATAAAATAGAGAACATTAGACATAAACATGATCCTTTAGTTGGATTAATTCCACCGCATATAACAATCGTATTCCCATTTGAAAGTTCGATTTCAAATGATGAGCTGAAATTACATATTATAAATGTATCAAAACCGATACAGAATATAGAAATTGAATTTACGAATCAAATTACAAGTGAAAGAGAATATTTGTTTTTACGAGTTGAAAAGGGGAAAGAACAAATAGAGGAACTACATAATATTCTATATACAGGACCTTTATTACAATTTTTGAAAGAAGACATTCCGTACATCCCGCATGTAACAGTCGGAAGAAAAGAAAGTGCCGAATTAGCTGCTGAAGTAGTGAAGGAGATTCCTAGTTTTCATGGGAAGTTAAATTGTTTGATTGATAGAATAAGCGTGGAGCGAATTGGAGAGAACGGGGAATCAATTATTGAATTTGAAGTGCCATTTCTAAAAAGCTGACAAAAGTCAGCTTTTTATTTCGTAGCATGAAGTAATGCACCAATTGCACCGCTATTACCACCATCTTGTAAAAAGATTGGTGTTTTATTTTGATATTCGGTGTAGCTACTAATAATATGTTGAAGTTGTACGTTATTACATAAAGTCGAACCAATATAAATAATATGTTCAATGTTTTTTGTTTCAGCGAATTGAAGGCTTAATGCAGTAACGACTTCACCGACAAGTCCTTGTACAGTAGCTAGTATATCGGAGCTACTATTATTTGATTCTGTAATGGCTGCTTTTCCGAAGTTACTAGCAGTTAAGTTATTATCGATAGGGGAAAGAATACCACCATAAATATCTCCAACCGTAATATCTAGTTCTTTTCTAGATCCTACTTTTGTTAGAGGTATTATATCTTCAAAATGATCTATATTTGTTAACAATTTTGAGAGTCCCATAATAGTCCCACCGCCAACTCCGGTTCCACCAGCGCGAATATATTGTTCATTATAAACATAATGGATAGAAGTACCTGTACCGATATTGGTTAAAATAAAATTGTTTATAGTATGTTGTTCTTCTTTTAATATGAATTGGACACCTGCAAGAGTAGCTTCAAATTCGCTTAGCTCTATTATTTTATATGAACCTGTAAGCAGTTGCTGTAATAGTTTCGATTTACCACCCGTAATACATATTTGTTTTATGCCATTGTTGTTTTTAATCCAATCTATTATTTTATGTTGTTCATGCGAATAAAATTTTTCAAAAGTTAATAGCTTTTTTTTGTTAAAATAAGCTATTTTCGTTAATGTGCCTCCAGCATCGATACCGATAGTACGTTCCATTTTCCTGCTCCTAACTACGTAATATATTTTCCTATTTACTTAATTGGTTGAGAATAGATATTTCCAACTGATATAAGGAACATTTTAATCTGCTTGATATATTAATAGTTTTTCTATAGTTACAATAGGCTGGTCGTTTACAGTTGCAATACCTTTACCAAGAACAAAACCTCGGCGATTGCGCGTTAGCTCATAATGTAAATCAAGTTTATCACCGGAATATGCTTTTCCGTGGAATTCAATTCCATCTAAAGAGGAGAGGAATCCTAGTCCTTCAGAATCACTTGTATGTACAAATGCACTAAGCTGAGCAAGTGCTTCTACAATTAACATATGAGGCATATGTTTGTGACTATCATTTATAAACCATTCGTTATTTGTAATGAGTTTATATCCTGTAACGAATTCATCTTGTTTTACATTTGTTACTTTATCAATCATTAAAAATGGATAACGATGGGGAAGTGTGTCTTTAATATGCATATGAAAGTACCTCCAATTAATAATACCCCTGCTAAAGTTAAGCAGGGGAGTCGGAATTAATTTTTAACTAATTCATTTACTTTTTCAAGAACGAAAATGCCGCTATTTCTAATGTTTTCAACAACTTGTTGCAACACTTCTTTATCTTGAACGAGTGCAATACGTACGAAGCCTTCTCCGTGAGGTCCAAATGCATGACCAGGTGTAACAACGACATTCGCACGATCCATTAATGCATAAGCGAAGTCTAGAGAAGTCCACCCTTGTGGAATTTCTGCCCAGACAAACATACTACCAGCTGGCTTATCGACATTCCAGCCAAATGTTCGGAATCCATCGACTAAAGTATCTCTCCGTTCTTGATAAATATTGCGGTTTTTCTCACAAAATGCAGCGCCATTTCTTAGTGCTGCAGATGCCGCTTTTTGAATTGGTAAAAATACACCGTAATCGGTATTAGATTTAAATTGAGTAAGTGCACGAACAATTTCTTCGTTTCCAATCATATATCCAATACGGCTACCCGCTAAACTATAACTTTTTGACAAAGAATTGATTTCTACACCAACTTCTTTAGCACCAGGTACAGAGAGGAAGCTAATTGGCTTATTACCATCGAAATAAAATTCAGCATAAGCAAAATCATGGACAACGATAATATTATGCTTTTTCGCGAATGCGATTACTTCTTTAAAGAAATCTTCATGAGCCATTGCTGGAACGGGATTCCCTGGGAAGTTTAAAATCATCATCTTTGCTTGATCGGCAATTTCTTTAGGGATGACTTCTAAGTCTGGTAAGAAATCATTCTCTTTCTTTAAAGGCATGTAGTAAGATGTTGCACCAGCCATTTGAATACCTGTTTCATAAGCTGTATATCCTGGATCAGGAACTAATATAATATCACCTGGATTTGCATAAACCATAGGTAAATGAACGAGCCCGTCTTGTGAACCCATTAATAATAAAACTTCTTTATCCGCATTTAATAAAACGTTATGAGTGTTGTTGTAATATTCAGTTACAGCTTCGTGAAATTCTTGAATACCTGATAATGTATACCCGTAGCTCTCTTTCTCACTCGCTGTATGTACCATTGTTTCTCTTACAAAATCAGCGGGCGGCATATCAGGATTTCCGATGCTCAAATCAATCATGTTATGACCTGCTGCAATTTTTTCTTTTTTATAGGCTCCTAATTCACTAAATATAGAAGATTGGAATGCTTTCATTCTAGTTGCTAACGTGTAAGTCATCAAAACCCCTCCTAAAACAGTGCTTTCATTCTGCGTTTTTAATTATTCTGAAAACACATGTTTATATTTTATCATTTTTTTATGAAAATTAAAACGATTGACAAATTTAGAGGAAGGATTAGCCTATTTTGAAAAGTATCGATGTAAATAGCGTAGATGTGTTAATTGAAATGTCTATTATAGGATTCATTTTATATAACTTAAGGTATTTTCTAGTTTTTATTAAGTATATTTCTCATGTTTTGAATGAAAAAGAATACGAAAACAAGGGCTATTTTTGTGGCCGATTTCTAAAGTGAAATAACGCAGAAAATATTTTCTGCGTCTCCTCTGAAATGTAATCATTTCTTTTTATATGTGCATAATTTTTCGGCTGTCAAAAAGTATACATTTAATGTACCGTCGGCAACTTTTAAAGTTTGGTCCGATGTAAATGAATTACCATAATCAATGTGATATACATTAGAATTTTTGACAAATGAGCCTTTATATAAATCGTCTTTATTCTTTGTTGTCTGCATTTCTACTAAATTTTGCACAATTTCCTCTTTATTTTCTTTTTTGACAACTGTTTCAAATTTATAATATACAGGGCATTCACCTTTTTTATTGTCAACGACTTCCCAAGAACCGTATATATCGTTATTGCTGCATCCACTAAGTAGGATGATTAGTATAGGAATTGTAAGTAGAACCTTTTTCATTTTGTGCTCCTTTCTTTTAAATTTGAATAAACGTGCGAATACGATAGGGATATTATAATAAATAAAGTTTAAATTTTTTTAAAGAATTATTTAATTTCATATAAAAATTTAAGAGAAATTAAATAAGCATGAATCTAGTGTAAAGTCAGATTCATGCTAGTACTATAGCCTATGTTATGTCTTTTTTGAGGATAAATAAAGAGGAAAGCAGAATCACTATTCCATTTAATATATATACGCTTGCGATCATAAAGGCTAACGTACCTGCGCCAAATCCTGCTTTATCGAATATAGAAGCAAATGTTGCGATAGTCAAAAAAATAATGGGAGTCAGTAGTAAAAATATGAAACCTGCCACGATTCTTTTTTTAAAACTATGTCCAGATAAGGAAATGGCTAAAAAGTTTAGGATGCTAAACAGAGCAATTGCAAAGAGCAGGACAATAAATACTTCGATGCCATCAGACATTTTACCACTCCTTTTATAAAGAGTACTTTTTATAATCTATTCGAAATAAAAGGGGGATACTCCTTTAGGTAATTTCAATAAACGTAATAAATAGGCGTATTATAAAACAAAGAAGTATGGATTCAATATTAGACCCATACTTCTTTGTTTATTTTATAAATTTGCAGATTGCGAATGCTGTTTTTCATAATGTTTCTGCTTAGAAAGGGAAATAGAAATAATCAATAATGAAACGACTCCAAAGATGAGAACCATATATTGTAACCCAATTGTATCTAAGAAGAAGCCTGTGCCAAGTAAGACGATTTGGAACATAACCCTCTCAAACATATTACGGAATGAGAAGAGGCGACCGTGATAACTTTTTTCCACTTTCGTTTGGAAAATCGTCGACATAATAGGGAAGAAGCAGCCAACACTAAACCCAAACAAACCAAATGATGTAAGAGCCATCCATTTTATATCGCTAAAGAACAATGACAGATGTGCAAAAGCAGTACAAACTGCGAAGAAATATAGTAATTTTTCAGGTTTGAAATGATCAGATAGACGTTTAATTACGAAGGCACCTAACATAAATGCGACACCTTCAATTGTATATATGAACCCTTTAATCGTAGGATCATGTTGCATTTCGCTAATGTTAATAACCATTAAATTAAACCCAGCTATAAATAATAGAGGGATGATACTTAATATAAGTGCTGTAAAAGCAATAGGAATTCCTTTTAAAATACGAAATACTTCCATAAAGCTATTATCTTTTGCAGCTTGTTTACTTGGTGTTGTTGATTTCTTGTCTTCGAATTGTAGGAAGAAAGTCGAGAGGAATAATAAGGCGTATGCTGCCATTGAGAAGGCATACATGTACTGTAAACTCATCACAACTAAAAGAATTCCACCTAGTGAAGTGCCTGCAATACGAGCAATTGTACCAACATTCATATGTACACCGTTCATTTGTAATAACTCATGCTCACGTACGATGAGTGGAATTACAGATTGTAATGCAGGGAAATAAAATGCTGCTGAAATTTGAAGAGCAACCATAAATGCGATCATAAATGCGATACTTTCAAATTGAATAGCAAAAAACATGAAAATAACACTTAAAACTCGACCAAACCCAGCGTAAAGAAGAACTTTTTTCTTTTCATACTGATCGATGACACGGCCAGCCATAGGTCCAACTAGAACACCGGCTAATAGTCCGATAAATAATATAACTGATTTCATGAAATCAGAAGGGACATATTTTTGCATAAATTCAAGGTTGCCAAGAATACCAAGCCATAATCCTAGACCTGCAATAAACTCCCCAATTAAAACAATCCAAACGTTTTTATTACGCCACATAACATTAAAACCTCTCCGTCTTTTAAAATGAAAAACTCGTATATAAAACCTCCTTATTTATGTATTCTTTTCATACGAACTTTTTTAGAGTCAGAGTCTATATTACGTGTTTCATAATTGGATTTCAATCTTTTTGATTGGTCAAAAATTTGATGTGTTAATTGATGAAATAAGTGAATCAAAACGTAAAAAAATTATGATTAAAGCTAATAGAAAGTAAGGATACATATAAAAAAGCAAGAACGTATAACTACGCCTCGCTTTTCTCAAGTACAAAATTAAATATTAGATTCACTTAGCAACATTTACGCTCTTGTCCAATAGCTAAAGCGCTAAAAGATAGTGGGCCAACAACTTCTGCGCTTGCACCACTAGTAAGGTTTTCTACAGTTAATGAATATTCGTGTGTTCCACTGCTAACGTTTTGATCTATAGCTTGAAATGTTTGTACGTAGAATTGTTCAGAATCTGTAGATTCAATACCTACTTGCGCATTAAAAATTTCAATGTTATCACGGAAAATTCGGAATAAAACTTGTGAAGTCTCAGTTATACCTTCTACACCAATTGTAGCGATTAATTCTACTCGATTATTACGTGAATCTCTACTTGAAATTCTCAATTTCAAATTTGCTAAAATTGCTTTATTTGGAGAAGCTGGGATTGCAAAAGTTGTTTCACCAGTTTTACTAATAGGTTGAGTAGCTTGGTAATCAATGATATGAGTCATATTCTTCACCTCCTCATATACTAGAATATGAAAATAGTGAAGAATTAGCTTGGACAAATACTAGATTATTTAATAGAGTCAACAACAATTATTGAAAAGAAGAAATTCACATAAAAGCATTAAGAATATATCACAATAAGATGATATGCTTCTTAATGCTTTTTGTAATTAAGCAGAGTATTCTTCTTTACGTACTTCAAAAAATTCATTACGTCGTAAGTAATTATAAATTTTCTCTGAAACCTCTTCTTCTTCAGACACCAAGAAACGATGATCAAAAGCGTAGAAAGATTGACCTTTAATTAATTTTACGTAATACATATTAAACGCCTCCTGACACTAGATTATTACTTGCTTCATATTTATGATGGCCTATATGTCTGCTAAAAATACTTGAAGTTTCAAAGGGGATAAGCAGAGGGATGAAAGAGCTTACAATTCTGTAAGGTTTATGTCACCTTTTTCGATAGTTTACATTCGCTAATTTCTTCTATACTACAAATAAGTTACATAAAATAAGGGGGTAAAAAGATGGATGAAGTAATTGGAGAAGTTGTAGCAGGTATTTGTGAGTTTGTAGTGGAAGTAACAGCGGATGCTATAGGAAATTTAGTTTCCGGAAATGATGAGGAAAAAGAAACATTATAATAATTTGTAAAAGAATAAAGTTGATCGAATTATAAAGGCTGATTTCTAAAGGGGATTCAGCTTTTTTATTTTTTACATTATATTAACTTAATTCGAATATTCATTTGTTATCATATTTAAGAAGCCTATATAAGGAGGTGAATAAACAAATATGTCGAATTCAGGGCCTGATTTATCTGTTTCTCGTTTGATTGTGGTAAATATAGAGGAAAAAGAATATCATTTTATTGTTCGTGAACATCCGATTGTAGGGAAATTTATATCGCTATTTGAAAATGGAAAAGAATATGGTTTAATAGATAAACAAATCGCTAATAAAGATAAATTTATTACATCGGAGCTTACTAAGTTAGATTATTTTAATATAGATGTTTTATATCTTACACCTGGGTGGATATGGATTGGTATGGATCAATTTGGTTTACATGCTCGTGAGGCTACTTATAACGAAGTAGATGTTATTATGAAGTTGAAAGAGGATTTATATTATATAGATATATATGAAGAAATAAAAATGTAGTAAATATTTAGTCAGGTTAGGGGGCAAGTTCCCGTAGCCTTTTTTTGTTTAATGAAATAACGTATAATCATATTATTTTGATTATACGGGAACGTGATGAGAAGTGAGATGAAAAGAGGATTTGAAAATACATGAAGAGAATTGTAATAATTATATGAGTCGTATATGTAAATAACAATAGAAAGAAGATGATAATATGAGTAAAGAAGAGCTTGTGAAAAAACAGTTTGGCAGTAATGCAGATAAATATGTAAATAGTAAAATACATGCTAAAGGACTGGATTTACAATATGTAGTTCAACAAGTTGAGTCTCGTCATAATAATCGTCTTCTTGATGTTGCTACTGGTGGCGGACATGTGGCAAATATGTTAGCACCCATGTTTGAAGAAGTAGTTGCACTTGATTTAACAGAACAGATGTTAGAAAAAGCAAAAGTTTTTATAAAGCAGAATGGGCATGAAAATGTATCTTTTGTAGCAGGAAACGCAGAGGATTTACCATTTGCAGACCATTTTTTTGATACAATCACATGCCGGATTGCAGCCCATCATTTTACGAATCCGGCTCAATTTATTTATGAAGTAAATCGTACATTGAAGGATAATGGATTATTCATCTTAACAGATAATGTTTCGCCAGAAAATAATGAATATGATACATTTTATAATTTTATAGAAAAAAAGCGAGACCCAAGTCATGAACGAGCTCTAAAAAAGACAGAATGGCTTACTTTATTAGAAAAAAACGGTTTGCAAATGCAGTCATGTCTTACTTTTGATAAGAAGTTTGATTTTGACTGGTGGTGTAATATGATGGATGTCCCTTTACAAAAGCGTGAAAAATTAACAGAATGTATGATGAAAGCACCAAACGAAATGAAGGGATATTTTAATATTCAATTTAAAAATAATAAAGTAGAATCGTTCTATACTGAAATGGCTATGTTTATATGTAAAAAAAGTACAACGTTAAAAAGATAAATGTGTTGCAGTCTTTCTGAAGTACGATATACTTAGTACAGAGAAACTGAGAATTGAGGAATAGTTATAATGATTCGTGTACGCATTGAAGGTTCTGAGGAAGAAATGCTTGAATTTATGGGGAAAATGCCAGACATTCCTGGATTTGAAAAGACACATATGAGAGAGCCGAGAAAAGGAAATAACCCGAAATACGATTCAAGTAAAAATGTACTTGCATATTTGTCTTATAAAAAGATTGAAGTCGCCAATAAATAGGCGACTTTTTTAGTTTGCGCTGTTTCACCGCCTTGTCTTTTTCACATAATAATAATAGTAGATTATGCTTAAGAGGGGTGAGAATAGTTAATAAGAAAATTATCTTTTTTGGAGATTTTGGTATTGATGACGCCGTAGCGTTAATTTATGCAAATAAAACATGTAAATTAGATATTCTAGGTATTGTTGCTGAGTACGGGAATGTATCACGAGATATCGTTACGGAAAATGTTTATTTTTTAGAAAGGTACTATGCTACACAAGTGAAAATTATTGAAGGTGCGAGTAGACCGATGACAGCTGAAGAGCCTTTGTTTTTCCCTGAAATCCACGGGGATCACGGTTTAGGTCCTATTATTCCACCTGAGATGAGAATTTGTAAACGAGAAAATTTTTGTGAATTAATCAAATTAATCGAACCTTGTCCAGAAGATATTATAATTGTGGCGACAGGGAGACTAACGACGCTTGCTACGTTATTTTTATTGTATCCAAATATAATGGATCGTATTTGTTCGTATTATATAATGGGCGGCGCTTTCCTATTTCCAGGTAATGTTACACCAGTATCTGAAGCGAATTTTTATGGTGATCCAATTGCAGCAAATATTGTTATGAAATATGCGAAAAACGCTAGCATATACCCGTTAAATGTAACACAGGGCGCGCTTATTACGCCTGAAATGGCCAATATAATAGATAAACAAGGAACTGGACAGGCGAAACTCATTAAACCAATGATTGATTTTTATTATGAGAATTTCTATAAAAAAGAATATCCGGGTATTGGTGGAAGTCCTATACACGATTTACTACCGTTTATCTCGTTTATAAATGACAGTATTTTCGAATATAAAAAATCGGCAGTGTGGATTAGTACGACAAATGATGTGACTAGGGGCCAAAGTGTAGCAGACTTTAGAAAAATAGCTGAGCCAACAAGGTTTGATGATCGGCCGATTCAAAGAATTGCTGTTGGTTTTAACTATGCAGCTTTTAAAGAAGAGTTTATGCGAACAATATTGAAGCCAGATTGTTCTTAATGTGTGTAATAACAAGTCGGATAAATCGTTAGTTCAAAAAAAGGTTTAATCTGTGTGTATTATTCTCAAAAATCTTAAAGTTGAACAACATGAATAACTTATGAAAAATGTCACATAACTAATGGTAAGCAATTGTTTCTAATTATATTTTGATTGGTGAAATGTAAAGGAGGTTATTATATGATTTGGTCTTTAATCGTCGGTGGTATATTAGGATGGCTTGCGAGCTTAATTACTGGAAAGGACGTACCTGGTGGTGTAATTGGTAATATTATTGCTGGTATTATCGGTTCTTGGGTTGGTTCGAAATTACTTGGTAGTTTTGGTCCAGTCATTGGCGGATATGCAATTATTCCAGCTTTAATCGGTGCGATTATTTTAATTTTCATCGTAAGCTTCTTATTACGAGCAATGCGAAAATGAATGTAAGGACTGTTTACATTTGTAAGCAGTCCTTTTTATATGTTATGCTAGTATTATACAATCAGGAGGTGTCAGCATTGAAATCATTTACAGTAAATTTCCATCAAGAAGATAATGCAAAAGCGACAACAGTACATAAATTAAGTGAAGAGGACTTCAATAAAGCAACTGAAAAAGGTACTCGTCATTTATTTGATTTAGATACAAACGTTGGCTTCTTCGTATTCTTTGATGCAGAAGATGCAGAAGGAAATGATCAATACTTAATGTTACAATATGAAGGGGATCATGAAGAACCAACTGCATGCTACGGATTTGATTTAAAACTATACTATCAATTTTTAGCACTATACTTAAACGATCTTGAATTCCAAGGCGAAACAGATGAGGAAGAGGAAGAATACGGTCCAATTCATCATTTAGCGCATTTACTTTATCATATTGTTGAAGATGGTAAATCAATCGAAGTGTAATATACATATTTGAAGCTGCTCTTTTTGGGCAGCTTTTTTATATGACATTGAAATGGTGTACTGTAAGCTAAATAAGGTGAAATTTTAATCAGTGGGGGTTTTGTTCATTCCCACTGATTATCAGCCCTCACCAATTTAGCTTTTACGGGCAGCAGGGCCCCCACCTAACTGCTTTGTTTCCGCTGAATTTTGAGGTGGGGATCTTACTGCCCGGCAAATAGCGGGATAAATTAATAATAGAAATTTATTTATTACTTTCATGTTAGCGTCTTAAAACACCTGTTATAATGATTGTAATTAAATTCTTGGAGGCTAATTCTATGCTTGTAGATGTAAAAGCTTTTATTAAAGCTGCAGGTTTAACATGTATTTCATCATTAAGTGGAGATAACACGTTTGCTTATAATTTTGAAACAGTAAAAAACACTATCGCTACATTTTTTAAGAAGCTAAGATTTACCGTTTAATTTCATTTCAACCAGTAGGAAAAGAGTAATCACTTCCTACTGGTTTTTTTGTTTCAAGGAGCTGTTGTGACAGTATAGATAGAGGATATTATCATTGAGAAGAGAAGGTTTAAAGAAGGAGATGAATACGATGATTAACAATATAATTCCAAGTTTTTTAAAATTATGGGAAAGTGACGATTTAGAATTAGAAGTCCTTAATTAATACTATACTTCGCATCCGGTTGATTATCGAAATGAATAAAATACAATAGGGGGTAAAAATGATGAAGGTATATTTGAAAATAGTTATGTTATTTCTTACTTTTACATGCACATTTGCATTAGCAGCATGTAAAGGGACAGACGAAAAAAAGGAAGCAAATCCAGCCTCGGAAAATAATAAAAATGAACAAAGCAATTCTTCAGAAGAAAAGAAAAATCTTGAAGCAAAACCAAGTAATGAAAAAACAATAAAACCATCAGCTGAGCAAGATTCGAAAGATAGAACACTTAATCAAAAATCAATTAACCACGTTAAAGATTTGTTTGAACTAGCAAAAGAAGGAAAGGTACCTAATGTGCCATTTGGAGCCCATACAGGGGATATTGAAGAAATTGAAAAAGCGTGGGGGAAAGCAAATAAAACCGAATATGCAGGGAATGGAATGTACGCAACTTTTACAAATAAAAATGTTGTTTTCGGATTTAATAAAGGGTCACAAGTTTTTGATGTACGCTCATATCATGCAGAACTAAAATTGATTACATTACAAGAAATTGAAAAAGCATTAGGAAAACCATCTTCAGTTAAAGAGAATGGTGAAGATAAAATATATGTATACAAAGTAAATAACCAGTATGAATTGAAATTTGTCATTCCAAAATCGACTGGTAAGGTCGATCATATTTCCGTATTTTCGCCAGAGGATAGTATTAATAAAATGGCAGGATAAGAAATTAAGTGATTTCAAAAACACCTCACTTTCTTGAAGTGAGGTGTTTTTAGTTGTAAACAAGGAACGTCTCCTGTCATATAAAACATACTTTCATATGCAAAATACTTCACTTTTGTTTTTTAATATTCATCCAATAAGAAATATTGATCTACTGAAAAAGTAGTAACCTATAAATTATGTGTAGGATGGTTCACGATTTTTTTACGTTCCAAACTTTGAACAAATAGCGCTTGAACAATACCTCCAACTAATAAGAAGCTAGCACAAATATAAAACAGTATACTTCCATTTAACTTACTTAATATAACTGCACCAATAATTGGTCCACACGTTCGAGATATATCCCAGTGTATACCGTAAATTGAAAAATATAAACCACGTTTATCATGAGGTGCAATTTCTGAAACGAATCGTAATAAATGGTTTAGAGCAATACTTTCTCCAATGACTAAAAAGAGTAAGGTGAAGAATAACGACAATATCGTCGTTGAATAACTAAAGCCAACTGCAGCTATTGTATAGCAGGCGTAAGAAATAAGGATGATTTTCGCCATAGAAAATCGTTCAGACCATTTTACGAGGAAGATTTGTAGAATGATTTCCAAAATGGCTTTGCATGTTGAAATAAATGCGAGTATGAATACGAGATTAGGAAATACATGTTCTGCAAAAATACGATAATTCGTCTCAGTTTGTGCATAAAAAAAGCTAATAGGAAGTGTAGAAACCATAAGACCGAATATGGCGTAATGTTTAAAAGCAAATTGCTTTGGTGAACTTGCCTCAACTGTTTGTTTCGACTTACTTATAGGTGGAACAGTTTCTGGGAGCTGGGTCCAAACAACAACGGCATATATCGTAAGAGTTACACTTTGCACGATAAATAAATATTCTGGGTGAGTATTATAAAAACTTGCACCGATTAAAGGGCCGACTACGGATCCGATTGCTCCCATCGTTTGTAGGAGAGCAAAAATTTCTGCTTGCTGCTCTTGTTTTGTTAAATCAGCAATTTGTGCACGTTGAGCTGGAATATATAAGGAACGGCCAATACCATTAATGACATATAACAGTGCAAATATAAAAACGGATTGAGCGAAAACGAAACTACCGATTGCAACACCTTGTAGTAATAATCCGAGTAACATAATCTTTTTTCGGCCATATTTATCAGTAATTCCTCCAGCAATAAGTGTAAATAAAATGTCTGAAAGTGGCTGTAATCCGAAAATTAGCATAGTTATTATTACATTGCCGTTTAACATTTTATTGACGTAAATAATCATAATGAGAGCTAACATAGATTCAGTCGTTCGGGTTAATAATTCACCACACAATCTAATAAAAATAGGTTTATTGTAACGAAGTAAGAGATAATTCAATATTAATTCCTCCTTTCTATATTGAAATGATAAGATGAAAGGAGAGTTGGAAAAAGGGTAGAAACTATAGGGAGGATTTTTCACCTTTTAGGGGGAGTATGATGTTTATTTTAGATCAATACATTGAACTATGGATTGCTTATGGAAAAGGAAAAAAAGAGGGAGAACGATTGGAAGTAACAGTGCAAAATATATCTGGTACATTATTTTGTACAGAGCGCAATAGTAAATTAATTATAAAAAAATTAGATGAGTTAAATTGGATTAAGTGGTTTCCAGGTCGCGGCAGAGGAAATCGGTCTAAGTTAATATTTCAAAAGCACCCGATATCTTTAATTTTAGATAGAGGAAAAGAAATAACGAAAAAAGGGGATGTGAAAAGCGGAAGTATATTTGTGGAACGCTATAGCTCACATTTTCCATCGGTAAAGGGAGAATATCATTCCTGGGTGGATTCAATATTTGGTCATAAGGTTGAAATGACATCTGAAGGGAGAAGAGATGTACTCCGGTTGCAAGTACAAATGAATTTAGATATCACATTAGATCCTGTATACGCTACAATGCGCTCAGAATGCCATATGGTAAAACATATATTCGACACACTCGTGTATGTAGACGGTAATACAAACATTATAGAGCCAAGACTTGCATTTCACTGGGAATATAATGACGCTGAAAAAATATGGACGTTTTACTTACGAAAAGGAGTTCACTTTCATAATGGAAAACAACTTACTGCACATGATGTTATATACTCGTTGAATCGATTTATGAAGCTGGAAAATAATGCACACGCATGGATGTTACAACACGTTGAAAGTATCCGTTCAGTGGATGACTACGTTTTCGAAATTCAATTACATACAGAAAATCGAATGTTTTTACATATGCTAAGTGCAGAACAGTGTTCTATCGTGAATGAAGATGAAGCAGGAGGGCTAATTGGAACCGGGCCTTTTCAATTATATAAAAGTAATGAAAATCTGTTCATTTTAGAAGGACATCCTTTATATTTTCGTGAAAGACCTTTTTTAGATCGTGTTGAGTTGTGGAATGTAGAACAAGGTGTAAGTACATACGATGTTTTAGTAAAGGCGCAGTATAAAGATAAAGAAAAACATAATAAAGAATTGTCCCGGCTTGAGTCGAACGTGACATATATAACATGTAATCTTACGAAAGAAGGACCAATGCAAGATGCGTTATTTCGGAAAGCGTTATATAACATCATTCATGGTTATACAATCGTTCAAGAACTCGGCGGAGAACGTGGAGAAGTGGCAAAGAAACTAATATTAGCAAATGAAAGCATAGTAGATATTGACGAAGATATCGAAAGTTTAATTAAAAGGAGTACTTATCATAGTGAAGTGCTACAACTCTACACATTTACAGGACGAGATCATGTTGAAGATGCACAATGGATACAAAAAGAGTGTGCGAAGTACGGGATTCGTGTAGAAAATAATTTTCTTGAGATAGAAGAGCTATTGGAAGTAAGTACGATACAAAAGGCCGATATGATGCATGATAGTGCCACAATAAGTGAACGAATAGAAGATAGTTTATTATATATGTTTCTTACAAAAAATAGTTTTATTCATGGACAAAGCAGCATGGACTTTCATGAAAAGTTGTCTCCTTATTTTAGACAAGAAGAATTAGAGAAAAGAGTTACACTGTTACGCGATATCGAGGATACTTTGTTACGTCAAATTCATATTATTCCTTTATATCGTAATAAACAAGAGGTAAGTACACATGAAAAAGTTCAAAATATAATGATTAATTCACAAGGTTGGATTGATTTTTATAATATTTGGTTTAAATCTTGATATATAAGGGCTTTTGCACATTTTCATAAGATGTGTAAGAGCCTTTTTGTATGTGAGAATAGGTTTGTTTTACACATTGTTACGCTACTTGTGATAAAAGTCTATTTACAGCGTAACAGTGTTATGTTACATTGTTATCAGGAAGGAGTGTTATACAGTTGAGTACAGATTTAATTTCAAAAAAAGATTTATTAGAACTAACTGGTATTTCATACGGACAGTTATATAGGTGGAAAAGAAAAAATTTAATTCCGGAAGATTGGTTTGTACGAAAATCAACGTTTACAGGTCAAGAGACATTTTTTCCGAAAGAAAAGATATTAGAGCGTATCGATAAAATCCAAACGATGAAAGAGGATTTATCACTTGATGAACTAGCTAACATGTTTTCACCGAGTGTGAGAGAAATTCTTTTAACAAAGGAAGACATTTTATGCAAGGGAATTGCATCAGAACCAGTTTTACAATTTTTCATAGAACAAACGAATAAAACAGCAGAGTTTCAATTTGTAGACATTCTTTATGTGTACATGTTAGAAGAATTACTACAATCAGGAGAGATTAGTTTAGAAGAAGGAAAAATGGTCTTGCAAGTTTTACGTGAAAATTATGAAGCAATGAAACATAAAACTTGTGACTTAATCATCGTCCGAAAGTTAGGGATTTCTACATGTTTATTAGTTTCAAACGTGGACGATTTAATTTTTGAAAAAGGCACCAAAATCGTTTTACGCGAAGCGATTATGAAATATACCGAAGCATTAAAAACTAAATTGTTGTAGTGGAGGAGAAAGTATGCGTACAGATAATTTGATTATAAATGGTTACGGTTCATCGAACGGCGGCGAGTTTCATAAAGTGCAATTAAACGGAAAAGGAACTGTGAATGGAAATGTTGAATGTGAGCAATTTGAATGTAACGGTTACGGTGCAGTTACTGGTGATTTGAAAAGTAGCAGTGCACGAATTAGCGGATCTGGTAAAGTTGATGGTACAGTTCATGCTGAAACGATGCGAATTGATGGAAAAGCAACAATTACGCAAAATGTAAAAGCAAACAGTTTGAAAATTGCAGGAAAAGGTACGATAGGTGGAAATGTCACTGGTGAAGAATTTAAAGTCAATGGTCAAGCTACAATTGACGGTAATTGTGAAGTGGATACTTTTTCTTCAGAAGGACAATTTACAATCGGTGGTTTATTAAGCGCAGATGAAATTAATATAAATATTCACGGTACATGTCGAGCGAAAGAAATTGGTGGTCAAACGATTAAAGTAAGACATAGATCAGGTACATTTAGTAGGTTATTTAAAACAGTGTTTGGCTTGCAGTTAGAAGCTGAACTATTAGAAGGTGACAATATCGATATTGATTATGCTCATATAAGAACGGTAAGAGGAAACAATGTTACAGTAGGAGCAAACTGTGAGATTGAACTGATTGAATATACCGGTGTTCTTACTGTTGATAAAAATGCAAATGTAAAAGAAATTAAGCAGGTTTAACGGAAGGGAGAAATCAGTATGGAACATCCACATAGTCTCACAGTAAATGGTTCTGGTAATTCAGCAGGCGGAGATTATAATAAAGTGAAGATTCGCGGTGAAGGAACAATTACCAATGATATGAGTTGCAATGAGTTTAAAACGTACGGAACGAGTGATGTACACGGTAATGTGAAAGTGAAAAACTATGTCGTGTATGGAGATAACGAAGTACAAGGAAATGTAGATGCGGAATATGTAAAAGTATATGGTAATACACAAATTCATGGTGATGCTCATATTGAAAAAACAAAAGTTAGAGGTATGATAGATATTGAAGGAAAGTTTTCAGGTGATTTCGTAGATGTAAAAGGTGCTTTAAATGTAAAGGGAGATATTGAAGTAGAAGATTTATCATTAACTGGTGGTCTTGAAAGTGATGGATTACTTAATGCTGAAAATATTCAAATCTCACTTCGTTATGAAGGCAGTAAGGTAAGAGAAATTGGTGGTAAAAAGATTACTGTTCGTAAAAAAGCGAGATTTATTCCTTTTACTAGTCATGCTGGAAACCTCCAAACTTCGATTGTTGAAGGAGATGATATCTATTTAGAACATACGATTGCTGAAGTTGTAAGAGGCAACAACGTCACAATTGGTCCTGGATGTGAAATTAGTGTTGTAGAATATCATACTAGTTTTAATCAAAAAGGTAATGCAGTCGTAAAAGAACATAAACAAATATAAGTAGTATGAGGGAGAGCAAGAGATATGGTTGAGAAGAATAATAAGCTCGGCTTTGTTGTGGCGGGCTTATTGCTAGGTATTTTAATGGCATCGATGGATAATACCATTGTCGTAACGGCGATGGGAACAATCGTTGGTGACTTAGGAGGCCTCGAAAACTTTGTATGGGTCGTTTCTGCCTATATGGTCGCAGAAATGGCAGGCATGCCGATTTTCGGTAAGCTATCAGATATGTATGGTAGAAAGAGATTCTTTATTTTCGGTTTAATTGTCTTTATGATTGGTTCGGCACTTTGTGGTACTGCTGAAAATATTACACAGTTAGGTATTTATCGTGCCATTCAAGGTATTGGCGGCGGGGCATTAGTGCCAATCGCGTTTACTATCGTTTTTGATATTTTCCCACCTGAAAAACGCGGGAAAATGGGTGGTTTATTCGGAGCGGTATTTGGATTATCTAGTATTTTCGGGCCATTACTTGGCGCATATATTACCGATTACATTAGCTGGCACTGGGTATTTTATATTAACTTACCACTTGGCATTTTAGCACTTATTTTTATTACATTCTTTTATAAAGAATCACGCGTTCATAGAAAGCAAAAAATTGATTGGTTTGGCGCAATTACTTTAGTTGGTGCAGTAATTTGTTTAATGTTTGCTTTAGAACTAGGTGGACAAAAATATGATTGGGATTCTAGCTTTATTTTAAGCTTATTTGGTGGATTCGCCATTTTAATCATCGCATTCATTTTTATTGAACGAAAAGTAGAAGAACCAATTATTTCATTTGAGATGTTTAAGCAGCGCTTATTCGGAATGAGTACAATTATTGCTTTATGTTACGGTGCTGCATTTATGTCAGCAACTGTGTACATTCCGTTATTTATTCAAGGTGTATACGGTGGTACCGCAACAAACTCAGGATTATTACTTTTACCGATGATGTTAGGATCAGTCGTAACAGCGCAGTTAGGCGGATTTTTAACAACTAAACTTAGCTACCGAAACATTATGATTATTTCTGCGGTTATTATGCTAATTGGACTATTCTTATTAAGCACGTTAACACCAGAAACAAGTCGTGCATTATTAACAGTTTATATGATTATTATCGGATTTGGAGTCGGTTTCTCATTCTCTGTACTAAGTATGGCAGCTATTCACAACTTCGGTATGGAACAGCGCGGGTCTGCGACTTCAACGAGTAACTTCATTCGTTCGTTAGGAATGACACTAGGCATTACAATCTTCGGAATGATCCAAAGAACAGGTTTCCAAGATCAATTAGAAGAAGCATTTAAAGGGATGAGCGGGGGAATGAATACAAACGCTTTAGGGGATTCAAGAGCTATTCTATCAGAATCGGCAAGATCTCAAATCCCTCCGCAAATATTAGATAAGATTATTGACGCTCTTTCTAGTTCAATTGTTCAAACATTCATGTGGGCATTGGTACCAGCTGGATTAGCATTCATATTCATTTTCTTTATGGGAAATGAGCGCATGGTAATTAAGAAACAACAAACGAATAAAAAGAGTGAAACATCAAAAGCGTAATGAAAAAGCTCCTTTCTAATTGGAAAGGAGCTTTTTCGTATGTACGGTGTTAGATTAGCCTTCGATAATTTCGTATTCTTCGTCTGCAAGTAATAAAATTTGCGTTTTCTTGCCTTTGTTTTGAACTTCGATTACATCGTATGCGCCTAAGTCTCTTACTTTGCTTTGAGAAGCGTTAACCATAACTTCAATAGAATCAATTAAGATATCTTCTTCAATATATGATTCAGGCAATGCCATATCTTCAGTATCTAATACACACGCATATAGATTTTGTAAATTTTCAGCAGTTGGGTTTTGTTCCTCAACATCAATGATGTTTTTTACTGCTTCCATATTTTCCTCTTTTGCTTGGTATACTTTAATTTTAGCCATTGTTTTAATCTCCTTTATAACGTAATCGTAGAGGCTACACCTTATTATAACGTTTTTTTCATGAAAGATGAAATTGTTATATGTATTTATAGTAAAAATTATGTTTCCTTACTCAAAAATGGTGTGATTTCCATATAAATGTACGATTAGGTAACGATATTGCTACGTTAACGTTATATTGTCCAAGCTTTTCTTATTTTCTTCTCATATATATGTAGTAGCAATTCTATATAGAGAAGGGATGGAGTGTAAGTGGGGTGTGAACCGAAACGTGATTGTGGGTGTTGCCAAAATAGTATATGTGAGTTTTTACAGAGTCTAGAACCGTATACAAAAGTTGAAAGTATCATAATAGCAGGAAACGAAATTGCTGTATCTTATTTTCTTTCATTTAATAAGAAAACAGGTATCGTATCATTCGTACAAGAAGACAATGAGGTTATATTTGTCGATTGTTCAAAGATTGATGCAATTCGAATAGGGAAAGTATGTAGTTGCAAAACAAAAGTTAAATATATTGAAGAGGACTTTAGCTTGCTAGGAAATGTTTGCCCGCATTGTTTAACAGAGGGGAGTACAATCTTTTTCGATTTTAACAATCCTGAATTAAATGTGTCTTTCCAAGCAACAACAATTAATCCACCTAGATGTACTGAATTTACAGATGATCTCGGGAATGTAGTAAAGCAAATTACTATAGTAGGTGAGGCGAGAGTTTCTAGAGATTTTGTTCAAGTACCTGAACTGGTAGGTTTTCGATTACTTTTATCACATCCAGCTGGAGACCCTTTAAACTACGGATTATTATTTATTAATTTTCCTGATACGATTTTTATTTTTATATTGGCATCAAGCGGATACCTTTCCATTTCGAACTGTTTAAAAATAGAGGGCGGAACTGGTGATGCCGAAATAGAAGAGATGAAAAAAATGATAGAGGATGACGTTAACACGTACAAATCAGTTGTTAAATTGACTAAAGTATATAAGAACGGTGAGACGGAATCTTTTATTTATAAAAATGAGTTATAACACATGTATTTAAATGCACCCTCAAACTATTGTTGAGGGTTGTTACATAATTAATTATGTTGGTCCTTCAAACCGTTTGTTAACGGGTAAGAAATATATTTATTGTTGACTTATTTTATATGTTGATCATTTCATAGTTAGTAGATGTTATAATCTTTTTATGTTTACTGATATTTTATAAATATTCGAAGTTTTAATTTAATAGTCAATTGCTTTTATGATGAACAGGTGGGTATGTATATGAATACGAATTATGGAGCGCTCATGAAAATGTTAAGAGTAGTTGATTCTAAAGAAGGCGGGAATGTAAATGATATATGAAGCGAATATACATACAAGAAAAAAACTAGTTTCTATGTTTGAGAATTTCAATAACGTTGTTTTACTTTCTTATTTACAAGGGCATATGGGTACTGCTTGGGTAAATGATCTTGAAAATCCAAAAGTAGCACAAGTTACGGTAGGGATTTTTACATTTTACGCTGGAGACCCAAATACGAAAGAAACAGAAGAGTTATTACGTAATATTCCAGAAAGAATTTTAGTTATCGTAAATAGTGAAGAGTGGAAACAACGCTTAGAAACATTCCATGAAAGAAAAATAGATAAGTTTTTACGTTATAAATTCAAACGAAATCCAGAAGTTTTTAATCGTTCAAAATTAAAATCTTTTATATCAGCACTTCCAAAAGAATATGAGTTAAGAAGAATAGACGAGCATATCGCAAATAGCCCTACATTACATAAGATATCTGAAGATTTCACAAGTCAATTTCATTCGGTAGAAGATTATATAAACCGTGGTATAGGTTATAGCATTTTATATAACGGAGAAGTTGTATGCGGTGCATCCTCGTATAGTATTTATAATGATGGGATTGAAATTGAAGTTGCGACTGATCACAATCATAGAAGAGAGGGCTTGGCAACTGTAGTAAGTGCAGCTCTTATATTGGATTGCTTAGAAAATGGAAAGTATCCAAACTGGGACGCAGCGAATACTACATCTGCTAAACTAGCAGAAAAGTTAGGATATGAATTTGATAAGGCATATGATACTTATTTTGTGGATAATAGATGAGTGAAGGAGTTACATACTAAAAAATAAATGCGCCCTAGTACGTAAGTCTAGGGCGCATTTATTAGTTGGTAAATATCTTCATAACAATCATATCATATTTTATCTTTTGAATGTTTGGAATTAAAGATATTTATGTGACTTTTTGAAAAAATAAAAGAGCAGCTAGCAAAAGCCAACTGCTCCTCTCTCAGGAGGAATGGAGAAATACAATCATATTATCTATAGTATTGACGGAACATAGAGTTTTAATCAAAGCCCGATTGGTGAGGGGTTTGATTAAAACTCCCACTGATTAAAGTTTCACTTTATTACATTTACAATTTAAATAGTAGAACGTGTTTATCGTAGTTCTCCAAACACCAATTATATTTTTTTAGAATAATTGGATGGACTGCTTCTGTCGTAGTATCGACTTCAGTATATCCATATTTCTTATAAAAGTTTTCTAATTCCTCAAAAGGAAGACAATATACATTTTGTATTTGTGATTTTTTCGCAGTTTCTACTAAAAATGAAACAAGCTCACCAGCTAATTGAAGCCCTCTAAATTGAGGCAGAATAAAAATCCCGCCCATTTCTAAAGTATCTTCATATATTTGGACTAATCGGCCAACACCTGCATACTCGTTGTTATATGTAATAATTGCAACTTTATCTCTTTTTAAATCACTTCGTACAAATCCTATTGAGTCATATTGATTATTAACCCATTCTAAATCGTTAGATGTGGCTAATTGAATACTCATATACATCCTCCTTGGAAATACTAGCGCTTTCTTCATTATATAGAACATAACATACTATATCAAAGGAACCTTGAGGTAGCCCATTTGTTTAAGTTATTAGTTAAAAGTGTGGGGTTGTTGGCATTGAAATGATGGCTTCACCAAACATAGGATAATAATCTTGTGAATTTAGTGTTACATAGTCAAAATAAAAATTAGTTCATGCGTTCGGTAATGCACGATGGTTTAAGTGTAGAGAAGATCATAGGGGTATTTTAATTAGTAGCTACTGTATTCATTGAAGTTATTAAGGAAATGTCGTAATCCCTAGCCTTAGTGATACAAATCATATTATGGTTTAGTAAAAAAACTCTTCCTGAAAAAGAGGGGGATTAAAGATAAGAGCACTTCGAAAAGTGCCCTTCAGTAAACGACTACTTATTCTAAAAAGAAAGGATGCAATATATTATATGAAGTTTAGTGTATTTAAGTATGGGTCTTTTATATAAAAGTTTTATTTTGTTCCGAATAAAAAGGCGGTTGTTTCCGCAACCACCTTTCAGTAAAACAAAGCACTTTTTATGAAATAAATTATGGATGGTCCCTAAAAAAGGTTATAGGATATACCCACATTTTTATAACTAAAGTGACGAACTCAGGTTATAAGGAAGGAACAATTATATTGTATGAAATCTATTCTAGAGTAGTCACAAAGAAAGTTGTCTTCTTATTAGAAGGCAGCTTTTTTTATTAGAAAAAGAAGTAGAAGATTAAGTTACTTGTCCAAACAAATTTTAAAAAAATACATAAAATGCTATTAGTTAGTCAATATTTTAATATTGCTAATTTTTAAGACTAAAAGGGGTGATTTTATGTGTGAATGTGAAGTTTGTAGACGAAAGAAAAATCGGGATCCATTAAACCGGGAGTTTGAGCCGAAAAAACGAGTTCATGAGCCAAAAAAAGAGGATTGTGAGCCAAAAAAAGAAGATTGTGAGCCAAAAAAAGAAGATTGCGAATCATTAAATGATTATTCGTTTAGTAAAAATGCAAATTTTTTAGAGGCAGCTATACAAACAGATGAAATCGATCAAATTTCTGAGGAATATATTGAAATAGTTGATTCAGCAGATGTACAAGTTACTACTACAGATACAAAAGCTGCGCTATCTATCCAAGCGGCATTACAAGCAGCTATCGTAGTTGTAGTAAGTATTTCTATAGCAGATAGTGAAAAGGCAGATAAAATAACACAAGAATTATTTCAAAAATCAGCTATTAAACAAATTAATAGACAAAAAACATTTATTAAAAATTCTAGAAACGTAACCGTAACAACTACTGATACAGATATTGCAGTGAATATTCAAATTCTCCTTCAAATTTTATTAGCTTTATTAGTTAAACTAAACATTTTATAAAGTGTCTATCCTATTGATATTTAGCTATAAGTTTTCACTCTAAGTAAATGTTTTTTGTTGTAATACGTGGTACAAGCTTGGACTTTTTATTATGACTGAATTAATATTCAAGATTAATGGTAAAGCAAGTGTGGAAAACTACAAATAAAGATAAAATACATGATTTAACAGTAATGAAACTTATATTTATGTGAAGTGAAGGAAAGCTGTCTTCTTATTAGAAGTCAGCTTTTGATTTTATTAGCAAAAAGAAGTGAAAATAGAAGATTAAGTTACTTGTCCAAGCAATTTTTATTTCATTACATATAATGCTCGTAGATATTTAAAATTTTTATAGAAAATTGATTGGAGTGAATATTGTAAATGGATGATTTAAACAAATTTTCTTCCTTTAAGTTTGATAAGGATCAAAAGAATATAATTATAGACCTTTTACTCTCAGATATTTTTAATAGGCATGGGATAAATGAAGAAAAATTAAAAAATTTATCACCAGAAAAAAAGCAGCAAATTAAAAGTATTGTTTCTGAAATACAATCACAAGTTAATAATTATTTAGATTGAAAGGGGGTGAACGCATGGACAAAACATGTCATTCAGATGAAAATAAAAAGTGGAGTGCATTAGATTCCTCAAATCCTCATCCATCTTTTAAAAATGCTAGCGTTTCAGAAGCAGCTGCGCAAGAAAGTAAAACGTATCAAATTTCTGAAGAATCTATTACAATTGTAGATTCAGCAGATGTAGAAGTTACTACTACAGATACAAAAGCTGCTTTATCTATTCAAGCAGCATTACAAGCAGCTATCGTGGTTATAATAAGTATTTCTATAGCAGATAGTGAAAAAGCTGACCGTGTAGCACAAGAATTGTTTCAAAAATCATCTATTAAACAAATTAATAAACAAGAAACTGTTATTAGAAATTCTAGAAATGTTACAGTTACGACTACGGATACAGACATAGCAGTAAATGTTCAAATTCTTCTCCAAATTTTATTAGCTTTACTAGTAAAATTAAATATTTTATAAAATGTTTAACTTGTTTTTATCTAGTGATTCTTACAGGTGAATATTCACTGTTTTAATTATAGTACAGGCTATAAATATTTATCATAACTGGACTAATATTCAACATCACCAAAGTATGAATGTAAACAAACAATGTGATGGAAAATAAAGTTTGGTTATTTTATGAAAATGTAAAAGCCATTTCCTTTATTGGATTTGGCTTTTCAATTTTAAACAGTATGAATTTGAAAAGATTATATTAAGATAAAGAATTAAAATATAATGATACAAAATACTTATAAAATTATTCGTGTTTTAGAAAAATAATAAGAAAAAGGTGTTTAAAATAGAATCATTTTCATTAACAGTTCAAGTTTTGAAGAATAGTGCATACAATATAAAGTGTTTTCCTTTCTTCATTTAAGTTTTACGTATATAATTTAAAAGTACTATTTTTATTTTATTATTTTATATTTATAACAGAATAGAGGTTTAAAAATGGGTGTTAAAATCATTACGGATAGTGCGGCGGATTTACCAGTAGAATTGCTGCAAGCATATGATATTGATTTAATTCCACTCCGTGTATATGATGAAGCAGAAACAGAGTATTTAGATGGAGTAACATTAGAGTCAGTTACATTATTGCAAAAAATGAGAGAAGGCGCTGTTTATAGAACGTCATTGCCTTCACTTGAAACGTTCCAAGAAAAATTTGTTTCTTATGCAAAAGAAGGTAATCCTTGTATATATTTAGCTTTTTCATCTGAACTGTCTGGTACATATCAATCATCAGTTGTCATTAAAGAGGAAGTAAAAGAAACATATGCTAACTTAGATTTAGAAATTATTGATACGAAATGTGCTTCGCTTGGTCAAGGTCTTGTCGTTTTAGAAGCTGCTAAAATGGCAAAAGACGGCGCATCAAAAGAAGATATTTTAAAGCGTGTTGATTTTCTAATGAGCCATATGGAACATATCTTCACTGTAGCTGACTTACAGTACTTAGTGAGAGGTGGACGTTTAAGTAAAGTCGCAGGATTTATCGGTGGTTTACTAAACATTAAACCGATCTTAAACGTGGAAGAAGGAAAACTTGTACCACTTGAAAAGGTACGAGGGAAAAAGAAAGTATTAAGCCGTATTGTTGATATTATGGAAGAACGTGGTAAAGACCTTAAAGGTCAAACAATCGGTATGACTCACGGTGACGATTTAGAAACAGCGGAAGCATTAAAATCATTAATTACGGAAAGATTTGGCTGTGAAGTATTTATCGTAAATACAATTGGTGCAGCAATCGGTGCACATACAGGACCTGGCGTTATAACGTTATTTTTCTTAAATGAAGTAGAGTAAAGGATTGATCTTTTGATCAATCCTTTTTTATTTTTTAATCTGTGATAATCGGTCGATATGGTATTGATGAAGATAAAATCTTTGAAGTTTCCCTATATCAAATGCAATCTTGTAGAGGGATTATTTTTTATATGTGTAATGATACTTAATGGTAGAAGAAAAGAGTATAAATAAGAATATATTTATAGGAATTTAAATATTTGAAGATATCAAAATTTTTCCATTTCATATATAATTGTGTGTGGAGAAATATCTGTAACTATTTGTAAAAATAGGAGGCGGCTATAAAAATGCAAGAAAGTGCTAGATGGGATTTAAATCGCTTGTATTTGAATGAGGATATTCTATTTCCGATTTTGGAGTTGAAAGAGCAATATTTTGTAACAAAAGATGTAGAGATTCTTTCAAAGCTTATACAAGCTATTGAAAAAGCAGAATACTATTTGTACTGTCGATCGGTTGAAGAAAGTGTTCCATCTGACCTTACTAAATTGACCGTGAAAGTGAAGGAACTAAAAAGTGAATTACAGCAAGTAATAAAACATAATGAAGTGGAAACTTCAGATAATACTAAGTTAATAAAAGATGAACTTAATGCGTGGGAAAATATGTACATACAATTACGGGATAGGATAGAAATAGAGCACAATAATAAACTATTATCCTTTGGACAAGCAAATACTATTGCAATGAATAGTGATAATGAAAAGGAAAGATTAGAAGTATTCGATTCATTAACATGTGCTTTACATAAGGAAAAAGAAATCTTTGCTACTGTATTAAATCAAGTAGGGAGATTGCGTAATGCAAAGAGTAATGAAATAGAAGATAGAGAGATTTTAACACAATCTTTTCATGCGAATGGCATTTCAGAAACTGTATTATTCCAAATGTGGAATGTGACAGAAGAAAACCTTGATAAATTAGTAAGTGCTTTAAACGTGTATAAGAAAGGGAAAGCTTCGATTACATGGCATGAACTTATGACAGTAAAGGAAAGTAATGAGGTCATGATTCCTTTTTCAGTAGCAGTACAAAACGTTTATGATGCATGTAAGAATATTGATCAAGAATTAGCAGAATTTGCACGTAATGCGATAGAAAGTGGATGGATAGATGCTGAACCGAGAGAGAATAAACCACCAGGTGGGTTTTGTGCTCCATTTTTCAGTGAGAAAGAATCGAGAATCTCCATGCGTTATGATGGGAGTATAGATAGTGTAAGAGTGCTCGCTCATGAATTAGGACATGCTTGGCATTTTTATAATATGAGTTTTGAACAATCTACATCTTTTTTAGATGATTATTTGCCGATGAGTACGGCTGAATCAGCATCTATTTTCTTTGAAACGGTACTCTTAAATTATCTAATTGAAACAACGGATAGTAAAGATATGAAAAAGTCATTACTTAGCTGGAAAATAAGAAATAGTTTTAATTATGTAATGGCAATACGAGCATCGTATCAGTTTGAAAAAACATTTTATGAAAAATGTAAAGAGGGTCCATTAAGTGCTGATGAAATTGAGAAATTATCTATAATGGCACAAAAAGAAGCTTATGGAAAAGCTTTAAGTGAATACCAGCCGTTTGTATGGATGAAATATATTCAATTTTATATAGCAGATGTTCCTTTTTACAATTATCCATACACGTTTGGATATTTAGTAAGTTTTAGTTTATTAGAAATAGCTCAAGAAGGTAAAAGTACTTTTCATTCGAAATATAAAGAGTTCTTACGAGAAACAGGAAAGGCTCCAGTAGAGGAGCTTATGAAAAAACATTTTGAAATAGATATAAGAAATTATGAATTTTGGAATAAAGCTTTTATTCAAATTTCTAAAGACATTGATGAATATTTGCAGCTTATATAAGGGGAGAGTATAGTGGATCAACAGTTTATAAAAGGTATACCTTTTTCAACTTTAGAATATGCAAAAGCTATAAGTTTATTAAAAGGTTGGGTACATGAACAACAAGAGAAACCAAGGTTTGTAGTAACTGCAAATCCTGAAATTGTTATGTCTGCAAAGGAAAATACGGAAAAATCAAAGGAGTTTAAAAAGATGTTACTATCTGCGGATTTAATAACAGCGGATGGGATTGGTGTCATAATTGGCTCGAAAATATTAAAAGGAACTTTGAAAGAACGTGTTACTGGGGCGGATTTAACTCACGATTTAATAAAATATTGTAACGACAATGAATATCGTGTCTTTCTTTTTGGAGCTGCGCCAGAAAGTAATAAAAAGGCATTAGAAAAATTAAATGAGCAGTTCCCAGGAGCACAATTTAAAGGACAGCATGGATTTGTAAATGGTGAAGAAATAGAAGAAATAAAAATGAAAATTAAGCAATTCAAGCCGCATTTATTACTTGTAGGACTAGGTTCACCAAAACAAGAAGAGTTCATTTATGAAAACATACAAACATTAAACGTTCCGCTATCTATTGGTATCGGGGGAATGATTGATATAATATCTGGTACTGTAAAAAGAGCACCGAAAATAATGAGGGATACTGGAACTGAATGGCTGTATAGGTTACTCTCACAGCCGAAAAGATTAAAGAGACAACTTGTACTTCCGAAATTTTTATTGTCGGTTATGTCAGAGAGGATTAAAGGGATTAATTAATAAAGGGGACTACATACATGAACAGAATCGGCATTATCGGAGCAATGCAAATTGAAATAGATTTACTTTTAGAAAAGCTAGTAATACAAGAAGAACAGACAATAGCGGGAATGCCATTTTATATTGGAGAATTCATGGGAACAGAAGTAATTATTGCACGTTCTGGTGTAGGGAAAGTAAATGCAGCTGCATGTGCGCAAACATTAATTCATAAATTTAATGTAGACTCTATCATCAATACGGGCGTTGCTGGTGGATTACATCCAGATGTAAAAGTTGGTGATGTAGTTATTTCAACGAATGTTACCCATCATGATGTAAGTAAAAATCAAATGAAAAAATTATTCCCGTTTCAAGAGGAGTTTATTGCAAGTAAGGAATTGATAGAGTTAGCACGTAAAGCATGTAACAGTAATAGTTCAAATATTCAAGCTCACGAAGGAAGAATTGTAAGTGGTGAATGTTTTGTTGAAGATTCAAAGTTAAAGGCAAAATTAATAGATGAATACGCACCTCATTGTACAGAAATGGAAGGTGCAGCAATTGGACATGTTGCCTACATAAATGATATACCGTTTCTTGTTATACGATGTATTTCTGACAGTGCAGATGATGAAGCTCAAGTTTCTTATGATGATTTCGCGAAAACTGCTGCGAATTATTGCTCAGAAATTATTATTGAGATGCTTAAAAATATATCTGGTAAAACTATAGTCCAAAAGGAGAGATAGGAATGTTACAAGCATTAATTTTTGATATGGATGGAACATTATTTCAAACAGATAAAATTTTAGAATTATCGTTAGATGATACTTTTGATCACTTAAGATCACTTCAATTATGGGATACGGTAACACCGATTGAAAAATACCGTGAAATTATGGGTGTGCCGCTACCGAAAGTTTGGGAAGCTTTATTACCGGACCATTCTATTGAAATAAGAGAACAAACAGATGCATATTTTTTAGATAGACTAATTGAAAACATAAAAAGCGGAAAAGGCGCTTTATATCCAAATGTAAAAGAAATATTTACATATATAAAAGAAAATAATTGTTCAATTTACATTGCTAGTAATGGTTTGAAAGAATATTTACGAGCAATCGTAACGTATTATGCTTTAGACAAGTGGGTGACTGAAACGTTTAGTATTGAACAAATACAATCGCTAAATAAAGGTGACTTAGTTAAAAGTATTATGAACAAATATGATATAAAAGAGGCAGCGGTAGTTGGTGACCGGCTATCTGATATAAATGCAGCGAAAGACAACGGTTTACTTGCAGTTGGGTGCAATTTTGATTTTGCGCAAGAAGAGGAACTTGCTCAGGCTGATATAGTAATAGATGATTTAATAGAGTTAAAGCGGATACTGCCTGCTGTACAGAGATAAATAAAGTGTGTGCATTTTTTCCAAGTCCTATATGTCTTATTTTATGGAGGGAGTATGCTTAAAAATAATTTTAAAATTAGTAATATTCCTGCGGTTTTATGGGGAGAGAAGAGTGAAAAAGTTTTTATTGCAGTACATGGAAATATGTCAAATAAGGAAGATATAGTTATTCAAATATTAGCTGAAGAAGCCAATCAAAAAGGCTATCAAGTATTAAGCTTTGATTTACCTGAGCATGGAGAAAGAAAAAATGATAACACTCCTTGCAAAGTACAGTTTTGTGTTAGTGAATTATCTATAATTATGAACTACGCAAAAGTACATTGGAAAGAAATAAATGTGTTTGCATGTAGTATGGGAGCGTATTTTAGTCTTTTAGCTTATCAAAATGATGTGCTAGAAAAGGCATTATTTTTATCACCAGTAGTTAATATGGAACGAATTATCGAAAATATGATGAAATGGTTTAATGTAACACCGGAGCTTTTACAAAAAGAAATGACTATAGAGACACCTATTGGTCAAAAGTTATATTGGGATTATTTATGCTATGTAAAAGAGCATCCTATTAGTACATGGAATACAGATACATATATTATGTACGGAGCTAAGGATGAGCTGTGCGAATTTGAAACTATTAACTATTTTACAAAAAAACATCGTTGTGAATTAGAAGTTATGGAGACGGGTGAACATTACTTTCATACTGAAGAACAGTTGAAAATATTTGAACAGTGGTTACACAAGCATATCAATTAACAAATTATAATTTAACTTATACCTGTTAGAGAAGAATGGTGAATTTATAAACTGATATTATATTTGAGAGACATTATAAATGTATATGTATTCATTTAAGTAAACAGGTGCTTTAGTTCAATAAGAATTACACAACTTTAAAGAGCCTTACCACACACTAGATTGTAGCAAGGCTCTTATATTTTCATAATAAAATTAATTAACTGTATTATCGATTTACATATGAAGTGAAGTATATGCATACTATGAATTAAATAAAGTAACAACCATAAAAATGCTCAGAATAAATGATTCTCGAGCATTTTTATGTATTTTCGTACTTAGGGGGAATGGACTTGAAAGATATACATATTCAACAAATAGAAAATTTAATGGAATATGAATTCAGTCATCTCGTTCAAGACAGTGAAGAAGAAGGGTTTAATTTCCTTATAAGACTAATAAATGAATATAAACACAAAGTAAATGTATTCAATAAAACTGGAGAATGTTTATATGGTATTTTCCAAGGGGATATGTTAATCGGAGTTGGAGGTTTAAATAAAGATCCGTACACAAAAGACAATAAGATTGGGCGGTTGAGGAGATTTTATATTTCCAAGGATTATCGGCGTATAGGGTTAGGGAATTTATTATTAAATCAACTATTATGTCATGCGGAAAAGTATTTTGAAGTGATTGTTTTACATGCTGACACGAAGCAAGGGGATGTGTTTTATACTTCAAATGGATTTGTAAAAGGGGGATTATATAAGGGATCGAGTCACTACAAACTATTATAGAGATTGCTATCCAAAGAATAGCTACGGAAAGATATTTTCGTTGATAAATCGATATATTTTAAAAATCCCTGATATATATGAAGGTGCGACCCTTATATTAAAAACAACTTTTATAATTTCATTTACCAAATTGTTATTATAAAAAAGAGCACCTTAGCTTTTAAAATTTAGCTTATAAGGTGACTCCTTTTCATTCAATTACATTTTAACCTTCATTTGTTTCAATAATAATCCTGGTTTACCTTTTACATAATAAAAATGCGGATTATTTTCATCATCATAAAGCATAATATAAGGCTTTTCTTTTAGTGGGAGTAGTATAAGTATTTCGTCTATTGTAGTGTGTAACCATTGATTAGTAATAGAAACCGGCTTAGATAAAGGGATTTTTATCATATAGCCATCTTTTGGAACGACATTTAAGTTTTTAAATGGACCAGTAATTGATTTAGCGTATTGAACTGCTTCTTTTTGGATTACTGGATCTAAAGATTGTTTTTGAATGACCATTTCTTTTTGACAATCAAATACTTCAATTTGTTGATTTGTATTTGCGAACGCATTTGTTGATAATAGAAATAGAAGAAGAGAAATGACCCCGATTTTTTTTATCATAGTACAACACCTCACCATTACTATCCCCTCAAAAGCTTTAAATATTTTTCTGTCACATTCATGTAACAAAGATGTTGTATGATACAATTGGTTTTTGTTTAAAAGCAATGGAGGAAAAAATATGAAAGTTTTAATTGCAGATGACGAACAAGATATGTTAAGGATTTTAAAAGCTTATTTTGAAAAAGAAGGATTTGAAGTTTTTTTAGCAAAAGACGGGGAGGAAGCACTTCAAATATTTTATGATGAAAAAATTGATTTAGCTATTTTGGATTGGATGATGCCAAAACATAGTGGTATTACTGTCTGTCAGGAAATAAAAAAGAATTCAAGCGTAAAAGTATTAATGCTTACGGCGAAAAGTGAAAGTGAAGATGAATTAGCAGCGCTTCAAAGTGGGGCAGATGAGTACGTGAAAAAACCATTTCATCCAGGAGTACTAATTACGCGAGCGAAAAAACTTATTCAGCATGATGATATTATTCAAGTACAAGATGTAAAGATAAATTTCGCCAAAAATAAAGTATATAAAAATGATATAGAGTTAGAAATTACAAAAACAGAGCTCGAATTAATAAAATGCTTTTTAAATCATAAAGGAACAATTTTAACTCGTAAAAAATTGCTAGATATTGTCTGGGGATTTGACTATTTTGGAGAAGAGAGAACGGTTGATACACATGTAAGAAGGCTACGTAAAAAAATTGGAGAAAATATTATTAAGACGCATCGTGGGCTGGGTTATAGTTTGGAGGAACAAAGTGAATAAACTTGGGAAAAAGTTATTTTTAAGTATTTCTGCAACTGTTATTCTCATCTTTATGATTTCATTATTATTCATTAACAATCTCTTACCGAACTATAATATTTATAAAACACGTGAAAACTTAAATAAATTTACAACACAAATACAAAATACAACAGTGGAAAATATAGAGGATGTTATTCATACAATTGAAAGTGAAAATAACGTTACAATTGCGTATACGCCAATTAATCAGTCGGAAGATGCTATGAACGACGCGTTACGCATGCAACTTACGAAAAAGAAAGTAACGTTAAATAAGCTTTGGATTACGAAAGACGAAGTTATGAAAGTGAAGACGGAAGGGCAATCGAATAAACTGTACGATCAAGGAAAGGTAAAAGCGAGTTTTTTTGCTAAATATATTGCGAAAGATGATACGATAATTTTAATTGGGACTTCCATTGCGAATTCAAATGAAATTATAAATACGTTAAATACATTTTACTTATATATCCTATGTTTCTCGCTCCTTCTTATTATTTTACTTGTGTGGATACTTTCAAAAATAATAACGACACCACTGAAAGAGTTAAGTGATGTGGCTCAGGATATTTCACATTTGCAGTTTAAAAGAACGAAAGTGAAAACGAATGATGAAATAGGAGAGTTGGCCAATAGTATTAATATCATGAGTGAAAAACTACATGAAGCACATCAAGACTTAACTGATCGTAATGAACATTTAAAACGATTTATGGGTGATGTAACGCATGAATTAAAGACACCGATCGCATTAGTAAAAGCATACTCTATGGGGATTAAAGATGGATTAGATGATGGGACTTATGTAGATACAATTATTAAACAAACAGATCAAATATCAAACTTAATTGAAGAACTATTACGATTTTCTAAACTAGAAAGAGATATTTTACAAAAAGAAGAATTCCCCATTGCACCACTGGTTCAGAGTATATTAGATAAGCATCAGATTGAACTGGATTCGAAAGAAATTAACTTGCAAGTAAATTGTAATGCGGGCGATACAATCGTTTATGCAGATTTAAATAAAATGAGAATGGTGTTTCAAAATTTAATTTCTAATGCGATAAAATATACAGCAAATCAAAACATAATAATTACATTAGAAGATAGAAATAAAAGTATATATTTCCAAATAAAAAATGGCATTCCTACGGATAAAATTAAGGATATCGAGAAAATTTGGGAGCCTTTTTATGTACTAGAATCTTCTCGTAGTAAAGAAAAATCAGGTACAGGATTAGGTTTAGCGATAGTGAAAAGTATTTTAGAAAGGCATGGTTTTGAATATGGAGTTTCCTCTATAGATGGAGAAATTCAATTTTATATAAATGTGAAAAAGGACTAATGAAAATATTAGTCCTTTTTGCAGCTTTAGAGATTAGCGATACAGGATGAATCACCATAATTTTCAAAATTGATGTATTAAATGGAGAATTAGCAAATGTTCTACTTTCATTAAATTCACGTGAAGTTCACAGGAAAACGTTATATTTACATAGTTATATTTGAATTTAATGAAGTGAGGTATTCAGATTTGAAAAGAAAGAAATTAGTAATTGGTAGCATTTTAATGGGTATGACGTTATCTTTATCTGCATGTGGTTCATCAGATAATATTGTAACGACAAAATCAGGAAGCATTTCAGAAAGTGATTTTAACAAAAAATTAAAAGAAAACTACGGTAAACAGAATTTATCTGAAATGGTAGTAGAAAAAGTATTACATGATAAATATAAAGTTACGGATGAAGAGGTAACGAAACAACTAAAAGAATTAAAAGACAAGATGGGCGATAATTTTAATACATATATGGAATCCAATGGTGTGAAAAATGAAGATCAGTTGAAAGAGAAATTAAAGCTTACTTTTGCTTTTGAAAAAGCTATTAAAGCAACCGTAACGGAAAAAGATATTAAAGATCATTATAAGCCAAAGCTTCAAGTTAGCCATATTTTAGTAAAAGATGAAAAGACAGCAAAAGAAATTAAAGAAAAATTAAATAGTGGCGAAGATTTCGCGGCATTGGCTAAACAATATTCAGAGGATCCAGGTTCTAAAGAAAAAGGTGGGGAACTATCTGAATTTGGACCTGGTATGATGGTGAAAGAATTTGAGGATGCTGCGTATAAGTTAGAAGTTGGTCAATTGAGTGAACCTGTTAAATCTTCTTTCGGATATCATATTATTAAGCTAACGGATAAAAAAGAGCTTAAACCGTATGAGGAAGAGAAAGAGAATATTCGTAAAGAATTAGAACAGCAACGTATACAAGATCCTCAATTCCATCAACAAGTTACTAGAGAACTGCTTAAAAATGCAGATATAAAGGTATCTGATAAAGACTTGAAAGATACCTTTAAAGAGTTAGAAAAATAATAAATGGAATGTAAGGCAAGCGATAGAAATATCGGTTGTCTTTTTCTCTATTTATCCCGCTATTTGCCGGGCAGTAAGACCCCACCTCAAAATTCAGCGAAAGCAAAGAAGTGGCCCTGCTGATCGTAAACGCCCAATTGGTGAGGGCTGATTAAAGTTTCACGTTATAAAGAAGGAGGAAGTGGGAAAATAATTTCACACCTCTATTAAATTTTACTTAATAAGAAATCTTTGAGTTTCTCAACTTTTATATAAAAATAAAACTGAATTTTCAGTTATTTTGTTATATAGTAAAAGAGAACGAATAAGGGGAGGGAATATTTTGAGTAAAAAGAAAATGGCAATTACACTGTCAGCAATGCTATCTGCAACAATTATACCTAGCTTTACTATGGATGTGCATGCAGAGAAGAAGGAAGAGACTAAAAGTACGAAAATTGAATTAGAAAATGGGATGACAAAACCGATTTATTCTCTCGATGAAGCTATTATCGAAAATTTATATGTAGAGACAGAAGTTGATAGTGATCGAGACGGTAAGAAAGACAGAGTATCGATAAAAGTTATGCGTCCAAAAACAGATCCGAATGTGAAAGTTCCTGTTATTTATGAAATGAGTCCATATCGATCTGGATTAAAAGATGTTCCTGTATATAATGTAGATGAAGAATTGTATGCGTATGAAGGAAAACCGTATGGAGCGGTTAATCTTGGTTCGTATGGGAACTATTACGTGCCAAGAGGTTATGCAGTTATTCTAGGCGAAAGTATCGGTACTGGAAAATCAGATGGATGCCCTACAACTGGAGATGAACAAGAGATACTCGGGACAAAATCTGTTATTGATTGGGTAAACGGTCGCGCGAAAGCATTTACAGAACAGGGTGAGGAAGTTCAGGCAAATTGGTCTACAGGAAATGTAGGTATGACTGGAGTTTCTTATAATGGTACATTACCAAATGCTGTTGCGACTACTGGAGTTGAAGGTTTAAAAACAATTATTCCAATCGCAGCAATTAGTAGTTGGTATGATTATTATCGTGCAAATGGTGCAGTCATTGCTCCAGGCGGATATCAAGGGGAAGATACAGATAATATGGCAGAAGCAGTACTGACAAGGGAAAACCCTGAAGTTTGCGGACAAGTTATAAAAGAGTTAACGGCTGGACAAGACCGAAAAACAGGTAATTATAATGATTTTTGGGATAAACGTAACTATGTAAAAGATGCTAAAAATGTAAAAGCGAGTGTATTTGTTGTTCATGGTTTAAACGATTGGAATGTTAAAACAAAACAGTTCGCGCAATGGTGGGAAGCACTTGGAGAAAATAATGTTCCGCGTAAAATGTGGCTACATCAAGGTGGTCATGGTGGGACATCAAGTAATAGCTGGCAGCAAACACAAAATAAATGGTTAGATTATTGGTTATACGGGATTGAAAATGGAATTATGGATGAACCAATGGTTGATGTGCAAAGAGAAAATAAAACGTGGCAAAAGATAAAAAATTGGCCAGATCCATCAGCTGTACCTTCAAAAATCCGTATGTATTTAAGTAATAAATTAGTCAATTTGCCATTAAGTATGGGATCGGCTAATAAAGTTTTCTCATTCTTAGATGATGCACAAATGAAATCAAACCAATTAGTAGCAAACCCAGAATTAGAAGTAGCAAATCGATTAGTATATACAATGCCTGTACTGCAAAAAGATACGCGTATAAGTGGTACACCAAAGATTTCAATTACAGGAAATATTGATCGATCTGTATCAAATTTAACAGCATTACTTGTTGACTATGGAGGAGCGAAGCCGGAAATCGTAACGAGAGGCTGGATGGATCCACAAAACGTAAAGAGTATAGAAAATTCAACAGCGATTCAAGCGGGCAAAGATTATACATTTACATGGGACATGCAGCCAGATGATTATGTATTTAAAGTGGGGCATCAAATCGGAGTTGTTTTAATTGCAAGTGATTATGATTATACAATTAGACCGAAAGCTGGCACGAAACTTACAGTGAAATTAAGTGAAGTGACATTGCCGATTGTGAAATAAATATTTTTTCTAAAGAGCTTACTAAAGTAAGCTCTTTAATTTGTAGTCTGAATTTTTAATTTTTATATTTCAAATTGGAAGGTTATGTAATACAATATCATTATATTCTATGGAAAGTGAGTGATATATTATGACAGTCAGCTCTTTCGAAATATCATTAAAATCAGAGGTGCAGGAAGATTAGTTGAATTGAAATCTTCCGTACGTAAAAACGGAGGAGAAAATAAATGTTTAGCTTTTATAGTACACTTTGTACAGAACTGTATGATTACACAAAACCAGTCGGTTATTCTTTAAATGGTGATATTGAGTATTACAAAAAACGTTTAAAAGATTGTAGAGGAAGAATCCTCGAAGCCGCAGTAGGTTCAGGACGTGTCATCATTCCGCTTCTAGAGGCTGGTTTTAAAGTGGATGGGATAGATTATTCACCTGAAATGCTAGATTCTTGCCGTAAGCGCTGTAAAGAGAGAGGCTTACATCCTAATTTATATGAAGGAAGCTTGCAACAATTTTCACTTCCGCATAAATATGACGCAATTATCATTCCTACTGGATCTTTTTGTTTAATTGAAAATCGTGTGGATTCTATAAATGCATTGAAATGTTTTTATGAACATCTTAATCCAGATGGACGATTAATCGTAGATATTATGCTTCCGCATGACTGGAAGACTGGGGAAATTCATACATCGACTTTCTCTTTGCCGAGTGGAGACGGAATCACATTAGAAAATAAATCAATTGAAATAGATTGGCTGAACCAAGTTACTGTGTCATATTTGAAATATGAAAAGTGGAGTAAAGGACAGTTAGTACAAACAGAATTGCAACGCTTTGCGCTGCGCTGGTATGGAATAGAAGAGTTTAAACTTCTTTTAGAAAGTATAGGTTTCTCTAATATTACTTGCTCTGCTGAATATGATTATGAAAAAGAACCGTCAAATGCAAATCAAATGATTACTTTTGAAGCTGTGCGAAAAGAATAGAACTAAAACTATGAATAAAAAATAAGGCAATCGATTTAAAATCGGCTGCCTTATTTTTTATTTTATGTAATGGTTTATAGAGAAAGATTGGAGGGAAATAAATGAAACTTATATTAATATTTGGCCCACAAGCAGTTGGAAAAATGACAGTGGGGCAAGAATTAGCAACATTAACCGGTTTAAAACTTTTTCATAACCACATGACAATTGATTTAGTAAGTCCAATTTTTGATTACAGTACGAAAGAAGCAAAAAGGCTAGTAAGTTTATTTCGTTTTCGTTGTCCAAGCATTTTCCTATTAATTACATATACTATTTATGTTAAAGTCGGCTACTATTTTATATAGGGCTGTTATTTTCCTATAAATGCTATTTTAGTGAAGTGGGAGGAATCAATTTGGAAAACGTAGAACAAGATAGAATTGAAAATCAAGTGTATTCAAATCGTGTAGTAAGATCAGAATTTGATTCGAATTGGGAAACTTGTATATCAAAGAGTGGTTATGTAATTTATGTAGCAACAAGTAATAATGCTGAAGTAATAGTGCTTCTTGCAGATGGTTCAAGTAAATTATTAATTTTCGAAAAAGGCGGTAAAGTAGTAGTTGGTGGCGGTGGAACAAGTCATTACAGTAAGCCGCATATTGCAAGAAATATTTAAGATAGAACATGTTAATTAAGAAGAAGCTGGAAAACGGTTGTCATTCATGTTTAGGGCATGATAGACGAACCGTTTTTTATTTGTTTATAAATTTAGAAGAACTTCATTGATTACAAATACATCAGGATGAGCAGCGAAATTAGAAGAAAACTTGGCGGCTAATGGTACAAAATATTATGTAGGTTTGCAAGAATCTTATAAGCGATATAAAAAAGCATTTCCTATTTGGGGAAACACTACTTCTATGTTATAGTATAATAGTGTTTTTAGATGGTGCTATTTTAATATATTTATAATTTTGTTATGTATTATTTTTATATTAAATAAGCGTCTAAAGTATTTTTTTATATAAGGAGTAATAATTAGAGAAATGAAAAATATAGACTTTATACTAGAAAGTGATGAGGCATTAAAACCGTCTGAACGATTAGTACTATTATTATTAGAGAAGCATAGAATGCTATATACGAACGATCTATTGGCATTATCAAATTTATCATATAAAACATTAACAGATTCATTAACGGCGCTAGTTTTAAAATCGTATGTGTTAAAGGAAACAGGTAAGGGAAGAAGACAGAATTGCTATAGATTAGTATGATAAGGCAGCTGTTTTAGAGACTTTTACATATGTTTTTTCAATCGTAAGGTGGAAGTGTGTTTTTTGTTTTCAAACGAAAAATTTACTATAAGAGGGTTTAAGATAGTATCGTTTCATTTTTGTAAATGTAATTATTTCATCATTGAAAATACAAAAATAAAATAAACAGTATAAAAAAGAAATAAAAAAACAATCCATTTTAAAAAGGGATTGTTTTTTTTATTGGAATAATATTATTTGATATGTTGAAAGCATAAATAGCAGAATAAACATTACCTGTTTTAGTTCATGAAACTGAACAAATATGATGAAAACTATGTGTATAGTTTTTTGCTTGCTTTTTCAGTAACTCTAATGAAATCATGGTCTTCATTGTTTAAAGGCAGTATTTTTAACATTATTGCTATTCAGCCATTAAGCACAAAAAAGTAATATATATAATATTATTATGTAAACTTAAGATTTTAAAAGGAAAATATAATAATTAATAGAACATGTAGAAGGAGATGCTTAAATATTTTGAAGGATGGGAGATTATTATGGAGCATTTACAATCAATAGCACAAGCTGTGATAAGTGGTAATAAGGAAAAAGTAGTGAAGTTTATAAAGGCGAGTCCAAGTATTGTTAACGAATGTAGTGAAGATGGCTGGACACCACTTCATTTAGCAGCTTATTTTGGACAGAAAGAAATAGCGAGTTGTCTTTTAGAAAGCGGTGCAGATTTACATAATAGAGCGAAAAACGAAAATGAAAATACACCTTTGCAAGCGGCAATTGCGAACAAGCAAAGTGAACTTGTCGCTTTCTTAATTGAAAAAGGATCAGATGTAAATATTATGCAAAGTGGTGGCTGGACAGGACTCCACGAAGCAGCATTATTAGGAAATGAAGAAATAATTATGTTGCTCCTTAAAAATGGAGCTAATAAGATGATTAAGAAAAATGATGGGAAAACAGCGTATGATATTGCATTAGAAAAAGGATATAATCACCTTTTACATCATTTGAAACAGGAAGTGAACTTATGATGAATAAATGGAGTGTTGGTATATTTTTATTTAATGAAGTAGAAGTGTTAGACTTTGCAGGGCCATTTGAAGTTTTTTCTGTGACTGAGGTGAATGGAGAAAAAACATTTACTGTTTATACAGTTAGCGAGAATGGGGAAATGATTACAGCAAGGAATGGATTGAAGGTACAGCCAGATTATAGTATTGAAAATTTACCACCAGTGGATATTTTAATAATTCCGGGTGGACTAGGTGCTAGAAAATATGAAATGAAAAATGAAATAGTAATAAAATGGATTCGCCAACAAATGAAAGAAGTAAAGCTGATGACTTCAGTTTGTACAGGAGCGCTATTACTGGCGAAAGCAGGTTTACTGGAAGGTTTAAAAGCAACAACACATTGGGCTAGTATTGAAAAGTTTAAAAATGAGTTTCAAAATGTTGAAGTTATAGAAAATGTAAAGTTTGTAGATGAAGGACATATTATAACATCTGCCGGAATTTCAGCTGGAATTAATATGGCATTTCATATTGTGAAAAACTTGTTAGGTGTGCATGTTGCGGAGGACACAGCGAAGCGAATGGAGTATGATATTAGTTTGCCAAATTAAAAAGCCCGGATTGGGCTTTTTATATTGAATGAATATAGTTAAGCTCTTCATCACTCAAAATAGGGCGAACAGATGCATTTGCATTTTCTTGTGCTTGTGTTCCTGTTTTTGCACCAGGAATTACAACACTTACTGCCGGATGAGAGAGTACATAGCGAAGTGCAAGTTGCCCTAGGGTCTGATTTTTATTTGAGAGCAGCCGAAGTTTCTCTACGGTTTGTAAGTCTTCTTGAAACCAAGTTTCATTTGGCCAATCTTTGCGTAAATCTCCATCTGGAAAAATTGTTTTATTTGTGAATTTTCCAGTTAAAATGCCCATTTTTAATGGACCACGAATAACAGCTCCTAGATTTTTCTCTTGTAAGAATGGTAATATATCTTTTTCTGGTTTTCGATTTAATATATTGTAATCAAGTTGTACGATATCAATTTCGTTGTTGTTATTGAAATGATGAATGTATTGTAAATCATGAGTCGAAACACCGACTGCTCTTACTTTGCCATCACGTTTTAATATGTCAAATGCATGTAGAAATGCTTCTGTTTCTCTACGATTATGCCACCAAATATGACAAAAATAAAGATCAATATAATCTGTTTGAAGACGTTGTAAACTTGTTTCGAATACGGCGATGATTTTTTCGGGAGTATCATATACAGGAACTCCATTAGGGTCGTAGTGATGTCCGATTAAACCACCTTTCGTTGATAGGATAATATCATTACGATGTCCTTTAATCGCGGTAGCTACCAACTTTTCACTATGTCCTAAACCATACACATCCGCAGTATCAATAAAATTCACACCACACTCAATTGCTTTTTTTATAGCGGTTATAGATTGTTTATCGTTAACAGGTCCCCATTCATCACCACCGATTGCCCATGCGCCAAAACCTATTTCAGAAACAGTTATTCCAGTTTTACCTAATGTGCGGTAATACATATTCCCCCTCCTTGTAAGCATGTTATAACATGGATATGTGGGGAAGGAATTTTGTGTGTGAAAAAACTCTTCTACAATAGTAGAAAAAGAATTACAGAAACTACTATTTTATAGCAGCATGTATAAAAAAAATCGGTGTAAATATGGAAATGTCGTCGAATGCTATCTTTAATTGGTTAATTTATGGGATATTTTTGTGAAGGAGTTTATTTTATAAGAATAGAATTTAGTTTAGTAAGAAAACGTGCCGATGGTAGTGAAAAATATGGGTTAGGGGGATTTGAATGAGGAAACTCGAGCGAGTAAATGTTCCTAATATACCAGAGCAATTATCACAACCTAGTGACAAGCGTAGGATAAATAAAAAGAAGTTAAGGCGACTTATTTTAATGGTCCTTTTTATTGCGGCAACTACTCTATATGTTCAATATATTTTAACGAAACAACAAGAAGTAATTGATAAAAAGAAAGATACGATTACGGATCAAAAGAAGCAATTAGTATCTTTAAAGAAAGATAAAGATTCTTTAAAGACTAACATAGAAAATTTAACAGACGATGAGGAAGAAATTTTGAAGTTAGCGAGAAAAGAGTATCAATTTTCTAAGTCAAATGAAACTATATTTGTGATGCCAAAGTAATAAAAACAGTTAGCCATTGAACTGCACCCCCAATTGTTAGACACCGTCTAACAATTGGGGGTGCAGTTTTTTATGTATGAATGTCATGGTACAAGGAACAATCACATATTGTAGAAATGAAGAGTTTAAGCTATTTTCATAAATATGGAATATGCACTAAAATAAATGTTGTTAAAATTCTGTCAATTATATTATAATACAAGGTAAGCGGATACATTTTTTAATCAACGTTGAGTTCCTCGCTCATACGACTATTAAGAAACCCGTTATCCTCGTATAAGAAAGGAAGATAGCTGTGTACGCCTCAAATACAATTTATATCGTAGGGGATGCGAAAGCACCTCAAAATAATCCCATTACTGAAAAGTTTAAAAGCTATTTCGTAGCATTTATACTTGTTAAGGATACAGGGGAAATTGTAGATGCAGACTGCTCAGCGACAATTGCATTAACATCTCAATTTGTTAAATATTTATTTCTACATAAAAATATAAATGACCCGGCGTTAGTAATGGAAGTAAAGAACCGATATTTCGGTTCTTCTCAAAAAGCGTTACTTGTAGCGCTAAAAGATGCACAGAAAAAATATAATCAGATTGCTGCTTTGTCTACTCAATCATAGACAAAATCCAGCCGTAAGAATCATTCTTATGGCTGGATTTTTTTATTTCACATTATCGTCCTACATCAAAAGCAAACGAAAATAAAGTAGAGAGATAGGAGAGTAAATGCCCAATGGGTTTACCTAATAATCCGTGGGTATAAATCTCCGGTGGATTAAAATTTCACTTCATTGGAGAACGAAAGGATGAACAAAATGAAAATTACAGATGTAAAAGTAAATCGTAGACGTGTAAAACTGCATACACCGTTTAAAACCGCGCTTCGTACTGTAACCGAAATTGAAAGTATAGATGTTTATATTCATACAGACGAAGGAGTGATTGGTAAGGGGGCTGCAGCCGCAACGCCAGTTATTACGGGGGATTTCACCAGCGGAATGGAAGAAGCGATTTTAGGGCCGATGCGTTCATGTTTAATTGGTCAAAATATCATTCAATTTCAGCAGTTACTACAGCGCATTCAAATGAGTTGTATTGGAAATTCAAGTGCAAAAGCAGCGGTAGATATCGCTTTATATGATGTATATTGCCAATATCAAAATGTGCCGTTATATGCATTGTTAGGCGGGAAGAAAGAAATTCATACCGATATTACAGTGAGTGTAGATGAGCCTGTATTAATGGCAAAAGAAGCGAAGAAACATATAGAAAAAGGATTTCAAACATTAAAGATTAAAGTGGGTAAAGAGGCGCATTTAGATTTGGAACGTATTGAGGCAATTCGAAATGTGGTACCAAGAAATACGACATTACGTTTAGATGCGAATCAAGGTTGGAGTCCAAAAGAAGCGGTCTCTATCATTCAAGAGATGGAAAATCGTAATTTAAATATAGAATTTATTGAACAACCAGTACACGCGAAAGATTGGGATGGGTTAAAGTACGTCAAAGATCGTGTGCAAACGCCAATTATGGCCGATGAAAGTATATTTTCAGCAAGTGACGCATTAAAGCTCGTTCAAGGAAGATATGCAGACTTCATTAATATTAAATTAATGAAATGTGGTGGCATACGTGAAGCATGGCGTATTGCTGATATCGCAGAAACAGCTGGTGTGAAGTGTATGGTGGGCAGCATGATGGAGTCTTCACTTTCCGTTAGTGCTGTTGCGCATTTAGCGGCAGCGCATCCTAATATTCTTTATTTTGATCTTGATGCACCGCTTTGGTTAATGGAAGAGCCAGAAGGAATGACTTATTCTGGATCAAAGGTAAACCTTCAATCGACAGTGAATAGTAAATCTTAGGAGAAGAGACAAGTAAACTATCTTTTAAGGGGGATATATATGAAAAAAGTAGGAACTGCATTTTTAACAACTTTATTTATATTTTCATCGTTTACATCGGCAAATGCTGAAGAAAAGAAGGATAATAAAGCATTTATAGATGTATCTGCTGCAACGTTATGGACAGCACCTGATTCATTAAGACCAATCGATACACCGAGTGCAACAAATCCAGTGGATCTATGGAAATGGACGAAATCAATGACACTTGACGAGAAACTATGGTTAACAAATGCAAATAAATTAGAAACACAAGCTTTACTCGGTCAAGAAGTAACTGTTATTGATAAGAAAGGCGAATGGGTGAAGGTATTAGTGCATGGACAGCCAACACCACGAAATGAAGAAGGTTATCCGGGCTGGATGCCTGAAAAACAATTAACATATAATCAAGAATTTGCAGATAAAACAAATGAACCTTTTGTCTTAATAACCAAACCAACAGCGATTTTATATATAAATCCTTCTGAAAAACATAAATCACTTGAAGTCAGTTATAATACAAGACTGCCGCTATTAAGTGAAGACACAATTTCATACCGTGTATTGTTGCCAAATGGTCAGAAAGCATGGCTACGAAAAAATGATGGAACAGTTTACCGATCTCAAACTGATATTCCAACTCCGGCGGCCGATGATTTAATTAACACAGGGAAAATGTTTTTAGGCTTACCGTATATATGGGCTGGTACAAGTGGTTTTGGATTTGATTGCTCTGGCTTCACACATACGATCTATAAATCGCACGGCATTACAATTCCGCGAGATTCTGGACCGCAATCAAGAGCAGGGGTTGCAGTTGATAAAGAAAATCTACAAAAAGGAGATTTAATTTTCTTTGCACATGATCAAGGGAAAGGTAGTGTCCATCACGTTGCAATGTATATTGGTGATGGCAATATGATTCACTCACCAAGAGCTGAAAGGTCGGTAGAGATTATACCGCTAAATACACCAGGATATATAGAAGAATACGCTGGTGCTCGTCGTTACTTACCTTAAAAATAGAAGGGGGTTTTTAAATGAAAAAAGTTGTTCGTTACTCATTAGTTAGTACTCTATTAGTTTCTTCATTTTTAGTTGGTTGCGCAAAAGAAAAAACTGCAACAAAGCCGAAAGATGAGAAGAAAGTATTACAGTTACTAGAAACAGGTGAAATTCCGTCGTTAAATTCAGGGAAAGTAACAGATGCAGTCTCGTTTAACGTTTTGAATAACGTAATGGAAGGACTATTTCGTCTATCGAAAAATGATGAAGTAATTGAAGCCGGCGCACAAAAATATGAAGTGAGTAAAGATGGAAAAACATATACATTCCAATTGCGTGATGCGAAATGGTCTAACGGAGAGCCAGTAACCGCTCATGATTACGTATACGCTTGGAAGGAATTGGTAAATCCAGATACTGCTTCTCAATATGCATACATTGCGTACGATGTAAAAAATGCTGAGAAAATAAATAAAAAACAACTAGGTCTAGATGAATTAGGAGTAAAAGCGAAGGATGATAAAACATTCGTCGTAGAGCTAGAACATCCTGTACCGTATTTTACGAAATTATTAATTTTACCATCCTTCTATCCAATTAACGAAAAATATGCGAAAGAGCAAGGTGATAAATATGGATTAGAAGCAAATAAAGCGGTATATAATGGACCGTTTACATTATCAGAGTGGAAGCATGAAGCTAGCTTTACAATGAAGAAAAACGATAAGTATTGGGATAAAAAAGAAGTGAAGTTAGATGAAGTAAACTATCAAATTGTAAAAGAAATTTCAACTGCGGTAAATTTATATGAAACAGATAAAGTTGATAGAGCTGTTATTTCTACAGAATTCGTAGATAAATATAAAAATAATAAAGAGTTAAAACAATATACAGATCCAGTTATGTACTTCTTCCGATTTAATGAAAATGTACCGATTCTTAAAAATAAAAATGCACGTCTTGCGCTAAGTACAGTTTTTGATAAGAAGGGACTCGCAGATTCATTTTTAAATGATGGATCGGTTGCAGCAAACTATTACGTACCAAAAGGATTTTTAAAGGGCCCAGATAAGAAAGATTTTAGAAGTACGGCTGGTGAGTTTAATAAGACAAATGTAAAACAGGCGAAGGAATATTGGGAGAAAGCAAAACAAGAGACAGGTACAAATGAAGTGACGTTAGAACTATTAAATTATGACTTGGAAAACTTTAAAAAAGTTGGAGAGTACATTAAAGAGCAGCTTGAGAAAAACTTACCAGGATTAAAAGTGAATGTGAAATTACAACCACATACGCAAAAATTAGCACTTGAGAAGAAGAAAGAATATGAAATGTCGTTATCACGCTGGTTACCAGATTATCCAGATCCAATGACTTACTTAGAAGTATTCCTTTCTGGAAGTAGCGTCAATAATACAGAATATGCAAACCCAGAATATGATGCGTTAATTAAGAAGATTAAAACAGAATTAGGTAATGATGAAAAGGCTCGCTGGAAAGCAATGCAAGATGCTGAAAAAATGCTACTGGATGATGCGGTAATTGCTCCAGTATTCCAGCGCGGATTATCTTACTTACAAAAACCCTATGTGAAAGATTTATATGTACATCAATTTGGTCCAGCTACAAGTTTAAAATGGGCAGATGTACAAAAATAAAGTGATGGAGAAACAGACTTCATGTATGTGATAGTCTGTTTTTCTCATTTAAAGTTAGAAAAATAGTTCATGGTATAATTTATTAGTCTGTAAACAGTATTTGGAGGGGAAATGATGTCTATGTTTGAAGAAGAGAAAGTAATTTATACAAAAAGATTATTTATGAGGAAACCAATTGTAGAAGATATTAATCAGTTTTATAACATATTAAAAAAAGATACTGTTGGCAAATGGTTGGCTAAATCAAGAGGAATGTCGAAGGAAGAAACAAATGATTATATTGGGCAACTTATCTTACATTGGGAACAGTATGACTTCGGGGTATGGTTGTTATTTAATAGTAAAACAGGAAAGCTTTTAGGACATTGTGGTTTAAGAACGGTAGAGGAAACAGGTGAAATAGAAATTATGTATCTCCTTGACCCAGAACATTGGAGGAATGGGTATGCATTAGAAGCAGCAGAGGCTTCCATTAAATATGCAATAGAGACTTTGAATGTAACAAGAATAATTGCTAGAGTTAAAGTAGCAAATGAGAGCTCGAAAAAACTTTTACGAAAGCTCGGGTTTATATATACTCATGAAGTTAATCATAGCGGGCGTTTATTATCATATTTTGAACTTCATACATCATCCGAAGAATTCTAGACATTTCATATGTTTTTTTATTGTTAAAAAATAAAATTATTAATGAAATTCCAGTGTGAAATTTATGTAGAATCTTGTATAATTAACGTGTTTCTATGGAAACATTTTCTTGTGCTATTTATATAGGACTTAATAGACCAAGTAAGGAAATACATACATGTATATAATAGATAAATAGAATGGAACATGTATAGAGAAAAAGGAGAGAAAAGATGACGTGTCAAAAACAAGGGTTACAATTTAATAACGATAGAAAGAGGGACAGAAGATGAAAATGAAGCATGCTTTTGGTCCTATAATTTTAGCGTGTGTGCTTTTTTTCATTATCATTCTAATCCCATCGAAAAGTTTAGTATCGCTTATTAGTGATAAGAAGGTAGAAGATGCGGCAACTTCTTTACAAAAAGAGAAATTACAAAGTGTTTTCTTACAGCAAAAAATGTTAGAGAATTCACAGTATTTACCGATGTACGGTTCATCAGAATTTTTACGAATGGATGCATATCATCCGTCTAATTATTTCAAAGTAAACCCAGCTGGTTTTACACCGTTTTTAATTGGAACTGGTGGTACACAAAGTTTAGCTCATATTTTAAATATGACATCTACTATGGATGAATTAGAAGGTAAAAAAGTAGTCTTTGTTCTTTCACCACAATGGTTTACAAAGACTGGTGTATCACAAGGGGATTTCACTAATAATTTCTCCAAACAACAAGCATATCATTTTATTTTTAATGATGAGATAAATCCAGAAATGAAGAAGCAAATCGCGAAACGGCTATTAGATTATAAAGTTGTTCAAGAAGATGATATATTAAAAAATTCATTAGAAGGTATTGTATATAATGATTCGAAACATAACATAAAAGCAGGGTTAGTTAAACCACTTGCTTATATGCATCGAAATATTTTAGATCATAGAGATTTATTTAACTCTTTATTTAAAATCGAACCGATGAAAGAGAAAACAAATATCGGACTTCGTTCAATTTCTTGGGAAGACGCACGTAAACACGCAGAACAAGAAGGGAAAGCTGAATCTACTACAAATACATTCGGAATTGAAAATCCGTATTATCATAAGAATAATTTGAAGAAAAAACTAAAAGGTTTAAAAAACTTTAGAGCAAATGAAACATATGATGAATCACCAGAATACGGTGATTTACAAATTATTTTAGAGTTATTTAAAGAGAAAAATGTCAAACCACTCTTTATTTCTGTACCTGTAAATGGGCCTTGGTATGATTATACTGGCTTCCCGAAAGAACGCCGTGAAGTGTATTATAAAAAGGTTCGAGAACAGGTTGAGAAAGCAGGATATCCAGTAATTGATTTCTCTGGTCATGAATATGATAAGTATTTCTTAAAAGATACGATTCATTTGGGCTGGAAAGGTTGGATTTATTTTGATGAAGCAGTGCAGAAATTTTATTCTGAGAAATAAAGTATAGAAATCGGAATGGCTATGAGCCGTTCCAATTTTTTTAGTATAGAGGATTTTGGTGAGGACAATTTGGGAATGCATGTATATCTTGAATCTGTCTATAATCATAATGTTTCATTGCAAACTGAGCTTGATAAAGGTATTCATACACATATAATTGACCATCATGCGCTGAACATAATACACCAGAAGTTCCTTGCCCATTTATGAAGGAAATGCCGATAGGGCGTCCGATTAAGTACGGTATTTTTTGCTGCCAATGCATAGGGGAATCACTCCTTTTTGAGATAATATACGAAAGAAATGATTGAATGGTTGCTTATCCATGTAAATGTAGATGGAAAGGTGTTATATAATTCCTGAAGATTAATATAAATAAAAAACCGCTATAATTCTGAATTTATAGCGGCTTTTTTATATTCTTAAGCAAGATTTTTACGCTTTTTTGTCCATTTTTTTATAACGAAGTATAAAAGTATAAGTACGACGCCACCAATTGCGAATGATTTCACATACGGACCAGCAATATCATTTATATTCTCCCAATTTTCACCTAGTTTTTCACCTAAATAAATGAAAATAATAGACCAAGGGATAATCGCAAGTGCTGTTAATGTAGTGAAACGTAGTAATGGCATTTTTGTAATACCAGCAGGAATTGAAATCGCATGACGCACTACTGGAATGAAGCGTGCTGTAAAAATGACGCCAGTTCCGTAACGATTAAACCAATCTTCTGCAGCATCTATTTGTTTTTTATGTATGAAAATATATTTTCCGTAACGTTCTAATATAGGGCGTCCGCCGTATCGTCCAAGCCAATAAATAAAGATTTGGGCAATAACACCGCCAATTGTACCGAATACAACAGCGCCTATAAATGAGATACTTCCATTGAATACTAAGTATCCTGCATAAGCAAGGACAATTTCACTTGGGATAATTTCAATCATAAGTCCAAGCATAATGCCCCAATAACCTAATCCTTCAAAAAACGTTAATACTGAATGAATAAAACTACTTAACATTGTTGCACCTTCTAGTTTATGAATTTTTGAGTATAAGAACCTTTTATTTAATGACGTAAAAGGTTCACTATATGTAGATTATACCTTATTTACATAGGGGATTGCTATTTCAATTCTTTTATGTCTCTCATAATTATTATAGTAAAAGATATAAGCCGCGTTTTCATGAAGGGTTAATGAAAAGATTATTAAAAATTTCTCATAAAAAAATAGAAGCATTTCTGCTCCTATTTTTTAAGGCTTCACATCTAAGTTCTGTAAAAATAAAGTTGCTGTTACGTAACGCTTTGCTAACATTTGTACATATGCGGTATGTACAGAAAGGGTCGCAATAATAATAGCGTTACGAATTGCTTCGCGTTGTTCGTTATTAATTTGATCGAACTTGCTTGCGATTTTATCAGCTTTTTCTTTTACGATGTTTTCAATTGTATGAACGGTATCTGTTGCATTTAATTGTAAGCAATTCCCTTGATTGAGTTCTTCAAATAGAGAAGAGTATGCTACATATAAATGAACAGGATTGATTAAATCATCACTTCGATCGGCTGGGTCATTTACAATAAGGCGTAATAGCTTACGAATGGATTCAAAATCAAGTGCTGTTTTTAAATCTTCGACAATAAATAGTAAGGCTGCTTGTTCAATTGAATATTTTTTCCCTTTTTGAGGAGAGCCAATCATTTCTTTTATATCTCGTTTCACCCAGTTTTGCATAGCAGTTACAGAGAAACTTGTGTTTTCAATCTGATTGCCAAGCGCAACTATTTCATTTAAAGAAAAACCGACATCAGTATCGTCAATTTTAATCAGCTTTTCAAAAATAGGTGAAAGTGCGGTAGTAATAAAAGCTGTAACGCTTTGTCCGCTTTCAATATCTTTTTTATGTGACTTTGCCCAAGCTTCTTGTAAAATACCGAGAGGCTTTTTCGTATTCCATCCTCTTAGTGATAGAAGAAGGGTAGCCATTTCGTTTCGTGTGAGATGAAATGTTTCCATCTTTTCACCTCCAAAATAATAAAAAGTTCTTATGAACTTATAATATGTTTTGTTTCATTTAAAGTCAATTCTGTTTTGCTTAATTTTTCCTTTGTGACCAAACTGTTGAAAGTAAATAATACTTGCATATTTCGACAAAAGTTCATATAATAAGTTCATAAGAACCTTTAAAATGTTCTTAAAAACAAATCTATCATTCTGAATTTACTAGAAAGATAGATTTCACATATATCTATATAAAAGGAGAATGGATATAATATGTTGAAAAAACTTGTAGCAGTAATGACAGCATTCATGGTTATCTTTGGGGCTAGCAGCTTTATGTTCGTAGATCATGCAGCAGCGAAAAGTTACAAATCTGGTAAAAAATCATTTACACCAAGTTCAGGTCAAAAGTCAAAAGTTGATTTAAACAAAAAAGACTCAAATGTAAATTCTCAAAAAACGACTCCAGATTCAAAAACGAAAGCAACAAACACGGCACCAAAAAGTAATAAAGGAAGCTTTATGAAAGGTTTATTACTAGGTGGTCTTGGTGGTTTACTAATGGGTAGCTTATTTGCAAATATGGGAGCTCTTGGTTCTGTATTAGCGTTTATGGTAAATATGTTAGTAATGGCTGGTATCGTAATGTTAGCAGTTCGTGCATTTAAATACTTCAAAGACCAACGTAAGAAGAAAGCAGATGAAGTAGCATGGAAACAATAAAAATTTCTGAACAAGAGCTTATAAATGCGCTTTGCGTATATATAGCTGAAAAAAGACAAGTGGGTCCAGAAGAAGTGTTAGTTGAACTCATGTATGATGACGACTACGGTTTCTCTGCGGAAGTAGAGGTAAATGGTCGCCAGCAAATTTTAATTCAAGCAAACTTAATCGAAGCTTTACGCTTATTGCTTGACAGAGAATATAATGTCAATCCATTCGCAGCGAGATTACAACTTGAATTAGATGATGAAGAAGGCATTTACGCATTAGCGAAATTTAATAACTCAGATGACTAGAAAAAAGAGCTGTTGAGAATAATCTCAACAGCTCTTTTTAGTATGTGCATATGTAGAAGAATAATCACGCCAAATTTCATTCATTTTTCGTCTACCGATATCTAGCATAGGATTAAACTGAATTGTAGCTTTCTGACGAACAAAGTGAACGTTTTGAATGGCGTGAGATAATTGTTGGTCGACTATATCAGGTTTTTTACTTGCATATTTAGCAATAGATAGACCTGCAACTGTTCCTTGCGCCATCGCAATTTTTCCGCTTTCAATGCCTGTAATATTGCCAGCTACAAATAAACCGGGAAGAGGGGTTTCCATTGCTTCAGAATGGAGAGGAACGTGTCCACCTAATTCTGAAATGTAATGGAAGGGACAACCAGCTACAGCTGCAAGTTCGGCAAGTGGGTATAATCCCCCGGCAATACATACAAAATCTGCTTCATATATTTTCTCTGTTCCATTAATAACATTTCCTTTAGAGTCAATATTAGCAATACGTACACCTTCAACTTGATCTGTTCCGATAATTTCAAGAGCTGCTTTCCGAAGGTGAAGTGGCGTTCCGTTTATTTTCATTCCGCTGTTTGGATAGAATGTTAATCCAGCTTTTCGAATCCAATCATATTTCATAAAGTGGCTACCTATTCGTAAAATAGCAGAAGGAGCGAGATGTGCTGCATTTAAAAGAGAGTTTAAAACTTCTTCAGGTTCACCAGCTTTTTGACTTAACTCGCTTTTTTCAGGGAGTACAATATGATCTACTTTAATTCCCGCTAATTGCAATTCACTTAAAATGGCGAAAGACAAAATGTTAGCACCAATAATAATTCCTTTTTTTCCAACTTGCACGCGATGAACATTTGTCATAACTTGAGCTGCTCCAATTGACATCACTCCTGGAAGTGTCCAGCCAGGAAGGGGAATAGAATATTCCGCAGCTCCAGTAGCAAGTAGTACGAAAGGAGCTTCTAACGTACCGATATTAGTATGTACAAACCAATTGTTTTCATCTCTATCTAAATTATAGACCGAAACACCGCACCTGATATGTACTGAAAGTGATTCTGCTTCTTCATGAAGTCGCTTCGATTCTTCTATTCCGTTCCACCATTCTCCAGTAGGCTCTTGATGCAACTGTCCTAACAATCTCCCGCCCAGCTTCATAAATTCATCAATAACGAGCACTTTTAGTCCGAAACGAGCACAAGAGATAGAAGCAGATAATCCCGCTGGCCCTGCACCTATAATAATTACATCACTCATCGCTTTTTCACCATCTCTCTCACGATATTCGGATGCTGTTTCCCGCTTTCAACAACCATGTTTTCTTCTACAACAGTTAAGCATGCGCGTACATTTGTTTGATTATTTACTGTCACGCGGCATTCGGAACAGTGCCCGATATTACAATAAATACCTCGCGGTGTTCCGCTATCTTCATGAACTCTTAATGTCCTTATTCCATTTGCTAACAGGGCAGCAGCTATCGTTTCATGTTCATATGCTTCGTATTGATGACCGTTAAATTGAAAGGTAATATGCTCACTACTTTGTAAAGTACCTAAAATAGGGTGATGTGTAATTCTACTCATTTACTTTCACCTACTGATCCAAAAGTAACTGCACGTATTGGTGGTTGATATTTTAACGGTAGTTCATTAAGAGTTACGTCAGGATTCACATTTTCAATCATTCGATCTATCATTATTCTGCATGTGCGACCACCGCAAAATCCCATGCCAGCACGTGTTCTTAATTTTAATTCTCTTGCCGAGCAGTTATATTCAGCAATTGTCGATTGAAGTTGCCCATATGTAACCTCTTCACAACGACAAACGATTAAGTTGTTTTTATTTGTCATGTGTATTCCTCCTCTAGTTCGATTTTCACAAATTATACATGCAAAAATCATGCCAATATAGAGGAGGGAGAGAGGGCTACCTGTAAACGCCTGATCGGTGCATACTGATTCTTTATTGAAGTCCAAGTTTCTTTAAACGGTTATATAAAGTAGCCCTTGTTACACCAAGTTGTTTTGCGCATTCTAATTTATTCCCATTTAAAATTCGTAAAGCCCTTTCAATAACTTTTTTCTCATGCTCATCCATCTCTTCTTGTAAAGAAAGGATTGTATTATTGTTGCTGAGTAATAGGGAATGAGCTGTATGGTTGTCTAAAGTTTCAGTCGTATGAAATGGTAAATATTCTTGTTTTATAATTCCGTCTGTTGCGAATACCACAAGCCGTTCAACAACGTTTCGAAGTTCGCGAATATTACCTGGCCAATTGTAATGAAGCAGTTCATGCATAATGCTTGAAGGTAGGTCACGAATTGGTCTGTTGTAGTTGATTGAAAAATCGTTTAAGAAAGAATAGGTTAATTCAATAATATCCTCGCGTCTTTCGCGCAGCGGTGGAATCTGCAAACTAACTACATTTAAGCGGTAATATAAATCTTCTCGGAAAGTTCCTTTTCTCATTTCTTCTTGTAAATCACGATTTGTAGCAGCGATAATACGGAAATCAATATTAATTTCTTTTTCACCACCAACTCGGTAATACTTTCGCTCTTGCAGTACACGTAACAGTTTTACTTGCATATCAAGTGGCATTTCACCTATTTCATCAAGAAATAAAGTACCGCCTTGCGCGAGTTCAATTTTACCTTTTTTTCCTTTATTATTTGCTCCAGAAAACGCCCCACGCTCGTAACCGAATAATTCACTTTCAAATAACGCTTCTGGAATTGCCCCGCAGTTAATCGAAATGAAAGGCGCCTGCGCTGCCTCACTTGCTTCATGAATTGCTTTCGCAAATACTTCTTTTCCAACTCCGCTTTCCCCAAGTATTAAAACAGTTGATTTTACCGAACAAACTTTTCTAGCTAATTGTATCGTTCTTTGTATAACAGGACTTTTCCCATTCATCGCAAGGAATGGATCGGATTCATCTTTATACTTTGCCACTTCTTGTTCTAAACGGTGCATTTCATGTGACATATTAAATAGTTTTTCATTTAAAGCGACTTGATTTGTAACATCTGTTTCTGAAACGACTGCTCCTATAATTTCATCATTACAATAAACTGGATTTGAATTAATTAATACGAATAAATCGGGACGAGGCTGATGGAACTGAGCGACTATGCTTTTTCCATCATGTAAAGATTGTAAAATTTCCAAGTCTTTATAATCAAAAAAATGAGTAATCGGTTGCCCAATAATTTCATTATGGTTGACTGAAAATATTTTTTCAGCACCATCTGTCCAAGTTCGAACGCATTCTTTACTATCAATGACTGTAACAGAAGAGTCAGTTGTTTGTATTACGGTGTCATAAAATGACTGTAGTTCATTGTAGGACTTATAAAGAAATGGAATCATTTGCTGAGAAGTTATACAGCATATCGGCTCATCGTTTTCGTTAAGGATGATAACAGCTAATTCATAAGAAAAAGCGTCAATTAGTGCAGTGAATGAGTCATCTACATAAATAATGGCGCAATTATATTCATCTGTAGTAGAAGGGAGATAATAAAACCTTTCGTTTACTTGCTTAATGTGATTAAGGCTACATGTATGATCGATTAAAACACGTTCCAAAAACTCTTGTATAGTCGGAAATGAAAATGCCATAATGCCCTCCTGTTATGTATAAAAATTTTGACAGTGATAAAAAAATAATACACCTATTTACTGTAAATTTAAATTATTTTTACAAATAAAAATATTGTTTATGGAAATTGTATATATGAAAAATTGGCACGTCAATTGCATAAAAGAAAGTGAGAGGTTTAGGGAAAGGAGGAGTATATTGTGAGGCACTGCGACGTTTTAATTATAGGTGGTGGAATAATAGGGTGTTCTATCGCTTATTACACTTCAAAATACGGAAGAGACGTAACAATCATTGAAAAAGGGGAATTTGTCAGCGGGACGTCTTCACGGTGTGATGGGAATATTTTGGCCATTGATAAAGACCCAGGATTTGATAGTCAAATGTCTTTAGTAAGTCAAAAATTAGTAACTGATTTAAGTGAAGAATTAGAGCATTCATTTGAATATAGGGCACCAGGAAGTATTCTCGTATGTGAGTCAGACGAAGAGATGGAAGCTGCGCAGCAATGGGTAAATCGGCAAAAAGAAGCTGGATTACCGTTTCGAATGCTTGATAGGCAAGATATAAGGGAAGAGTCGCCTTTTTTTGCTGAGGATTTATTAGGCGGTTTAGAATGTGCGACGGATTCAACTGTGAATCCATATCTCCTTGCTTTCTCGCTTCTGTCAGAGGCACAAAAGTTTGGCGCAAAAGCTTTTAAGCAGACGGAAGTAAAGAGTATGGAAATAGAGACGGATGGTTCATTTGTTGTAGAAACTACGAATGGAACTTTTACAGCACAACAAGTTGTAAATGCAGCCGGTGTGTGGGCTCCTAAGATTGGTCAGATGTTAAATATAAATATACCAATTGAACCGAGAAAAGGGCATATTATTGTAGCTTCAAGGCAACAACACGTAGGATGCCGTAAAGTAATGGAATTCGGTTATTTAATTTCTAAATTTGGCGGAAAACGAAAAGTAGATGCTTTAACTGAAAAATACGGGGTTGCGCTCGTATTTGAGCCTACTGAAAGTCAAAATTTCTTAATTGGTAGTAGTCGTGAATTTGTAGGATTTCATACGAGGATAAATAATGAAGTCATTAAATGTATCGCAAATAGAGCAATTCGCTTTTATCCGAAAATGGCAGATATGATGGTAATTCGTTCTTACGCTGGTTTACGTCCGTGGACAGAAGATCATTTACCGATTATTTCACGAGTGGAACATATTCCGAATTATTTCATTGCCGCTGGACATGAAGGTGATGGGATTAGTCTTGCAGCAGTTACTGGAAAAGTAATTGAAGAGTTATTAAATGAAAAAGAGACAATTATTCCTATTGAACCACTTCGTTTGAGTCGTTTTACAGAAAGGGTGTTAAACAGATGAGGTCACAAAGAGTCTTTACGACGATTGATACACACACAGGTGGGAATCCAACGAGGACATTAATTAGTGGACTTCCAAAGTTGATTGGAGAGACGATGGCAGAGAAGATGTTACATATGAAAAAGGAGTATGATTGGATTCGAAAATTGTTAATGAATGAACCGCGTGGTCATGATGTAATGTCAGGAGCATTATTAACAGACCCGTGTCATCCTGAGGCTGATATAGGTGTTATATACATAGAGACAGGTGGATATTTACCGATGTGTGGTCACGATACAATCGGTGTATGTACAGCGTTAGTTGAATCAGGTTTAGTTCCGGTAGTTGAACCGATTACTTCTTTAAAACTAGATACACCGGCTGGCTTAGTGGAAGTAGATATTGCTGTTCAAGATGGAAAAGCAAAAGAAGTATCTTTCTGTAACATACCAGCTTTTTTATTGAAAAATATTACTGTACAAGTGAAAGACATTGGGACTATAGAGGCTGATATTGCGTATGGAGGGAATTTTTATGCCATTATTGATGCGAAGTCAGTAGGCCTAGAATTAATACCAGAAAATGCATCTACAATCATCGATAAGGCGATTCATATAAGAAACACAATTAATGAGAAGTTTGAAATCATTCATCCAGAGTATTCGTTTATTAGAGGATTAACACATGTTGAATTTTATACAGATGCTACTCATGAATGTGCGCATGTGAAAAATACAGTTGTTGTACCACCAGGCGGAATAGATCGATCCCCATGCGGTACAGGAACATCTGCGAAGCTAGCTGTATTATACGCTCAGAAAGAAATCAAAATTGGTGAAGAGTTCATTCATGAGAGTATCGTTGGTTCTTTATTTAAAGGATATGTCGTGAATACGACACATGTTGAAAATATTGAAGCTGTCATAACGAAAATTACGGGATCAGCTTGGCTTATGGGTATGCATAAATTTTTTTACAATGAAATGGATCCACTCAAAGAAGGATTTTTGCTAATTCCGCCGATGGAACATGAAACGGAGGATATAAAATGAACATTCAAAAAATGTATACAGCAGTAGACGTACATGTAAATGGCGAGGCATTTCGTGTAATGAAAGACGTACCGTGCAAATACTACTACAGTTTGGAGCAATTAAATGAACAATTTTCAGGTGAATTAGCAGAAGAGATGAAGCTTTTATTAAATGAACCACGTGGTTTTATCGGTTTGAATGGGTGTATTGTCGTTCCATCTATCCATAATGAAGTGGATGCAGCTGTATTATTTTTTAATCATGAAGGTTCGATTCCGCTTCATTATGGGGGCATTGTTGCGGTAATAACGATGTTACTCGAAAGTGGATATTTAAAAAAGAGAGAGTCCAATCAATACAAAATTGAAACGTTATCTGGAATATTTTTAGTTCATGCGTATGTAGAGAATGATGAAGTTATATCTGTTTCGTTTGAAAGCAAACTTTGCTATTTGATTGAGGAAAATTTACAGGTTGGTAATATAAGTTATTCTCTCATACAAGCAGATAAAGTATATGCAGTTGTAGAAAAAGGTGCGTATTCGCCAGAAATTCGTGTTGAAAACATTTCAGAATTGAAAAGATGGGGAGAAGCTACACTGCAGGCTATACAAAAACAGTCGCTAATAAAAAGGCTTATTTTAGTAGATCCTTCGCAAAAAGAAAAGAACCATATAAAGTCGATTACATTTCATGAAGATAACTTTATCGTACGTTCGCCAGGTTTTGTTTCTACTATCGTTTCCTATGTTCATGCATTATTTAAAAATGATTATATGGCGGATAAACCTTTTAAAAATGAAAGTATATTTAATAGTTTTATAACTGTGGAAAAAGTGAAGAAGGAGGAACTAGGATACATTTTCCGTTTTGAAAGTAGAGGATTTATTACAGGGATGCAGACGTTTCTATTAGACCCTACGGATCCGTTTCCGGCAGGATTCTTATTAAAATAAAATGTGATAGGGAGAGATAAATATGCAAAAAATTAAAGGGGCATTTCCAGTATTAATAACACCGATGGATGAATTTCAGGAAATTAATTGGGATGGGGTAAAACAAAATGTAAATTACTTTATCGAACAAAAGGTTGCAGGTATTATCATTAATGGAAGTACAGGAGAGTTTGTAAGTTTATCAAAAGAAGAACGATTTAAAATGGTAGAAACTGTGTTGAAAGAAATTGATGGCCGTATTCCAGTCATTGTTGGAACTGCAGCAGAGACCACAAAAGAAACAATTGAATATACGAAACATGCAGAAGCGCACGGAGCGGATTGTGCATTAATTATAAACTCTTACTATTGTAAACCGAAGGAAGAGGAGATTTATTTTCATTTTAAAGAAATCTCAAACTCTGTAAATATACCAATTATGCTATACAATAACCCATTTACTTCTGGTGTCGATATGAGTACAGAGCTAATGCTCCGTATTGGAAAAGAGTGTGAAAATGTTACACATATTAAAGAATCTAGCGGAGATATTCGAAAAGCAAGAGATTTAGTAAGACAAAGTGAAGGGGCTTTCCAAGTCTTCTGTGGTTCTGAAGATTTAGTTATGGAATCATATTTAGTTGGTGCCTCGGGATGGGTTTCAGTAGCAGGAAATATCGTTCCCGGTCTCGTTACAAAAATGTATGAGCATTTTCAGAATGGTGAATTAGAAAAGGCGTGGGAAATAAACGATGCTATTTTACCACTTTGCGAGTTTCTTGAAGGATCAGGGAAATATGTTCAAATCGTTAAACGTTCTATGGAATTACATGGGCAAGCCGGAGGACCTTCTCGCTATCCAAGACTAGGGTTAACTGCTGACGAAGATCAAAAGCTTCAAATGATTTTATCAAATATTGCAGCTCATGCAGCTGTTTAAATAAGGAGGAGAACATAATGTTAAAGACAAATATTGAGCTGAAACCAAAAGTGGAAGCGTTCTTAAATGAAGAAATTAAAATGTTTATTAATGGCGAATTTGTTTCTGCTATTGGCGGAAAGACGTTTGAAACGTATAATCCGGCTACAGAAGATGTTCTAGCTGTCGTATGTGAAGCGCAAGAAGAGGATATTGATGCTGCAGTAAAAGCGGCAAGATCTGCATTTGAATCTGGTCCGTGGGCAGAAATGACTACTGCTGAAAGAGCGCATCTTATTTATAAATTAGCAGATTTAATTGAAGAACATAGAGAAGAATTAGCGCAACTAGAAGCTTTAGATAATGGAAAGCCATATCAAGTAGCACTTGATGATGATATTTCAGCGACTGTAGAAAATTATCGTTATTACGCAGGATGGGCTACAAAAATTATTGGGCAAACCATACCAATTTCAAAAGATTACTTAAATTACACGAGACATGAACCTGTGGGTGTTGTAGGTCAGATTATTCCGTGGAATTTTCCGCTCGTTATGTCTTCTTGGAAAATGGGAGCTGCACTGGCGACAGGTTGTACGATCGTATTAAAGCCAGCAGAGCAAACGCCTTTATCTTTACTGTATACAGCGAAACTCTTTAAAGAGGCTGGATTTCCAAACGGTGTTGTAAACTTTGTACCAGGATTTGGTCCTGAAGCAGGGACGGCAATTGTAAATCACCATGACATTGATAAAGTTGCTTTTACAGGATCTACTGTTACTGGAAAGTATATTATGCGTCAGTCTGCAGAAATGATTAAGCATGTAACGTTAGAGCTTGGCGGAAAATCACCAAATATCATTTTAGAAGATGCGGACTTGGAAGAAGCAATTAATGGTGCATTCCAAGGTATTATGTATAATCACGGTCAAAATTGTAGCGCAGGATCACGTGTGTTTGTTCATCGTAAACATTATGAAACTGTAGTAGATGCACTTGTGAAAATGGCGAACAACGTAAAACTTGGAGCAGGTATGGATAAAGAAACGGAAATGGGTCCACTCGTATCTAAGAAACAACAAGAGCGTGTGTTACATTACATTGAGCAAGGGAAGAAAGAAGGTGCTACAGTTGCGGCTGGTGGTGAACGTGCGCTTGAAAAAGGTTATTTCGTTAAGCCAACTGTATTCACAGACGTTACAGACGATATGACAATCGTTAAGGAAGAAATATTTGGACCAGTTGTTGTTGTACTTCCATTTGATTCGACAGAAGAAGTAATTGAACGAGCGAACAACTCATCCTATGGCCTTGCTGCGGGTGTATGGACGCAAAATATCAAAACGGGTCATCAAGTGGCAAATAAATTAAAAGCAGGAACAGTATGGATTAATGATTATAACTTAGAAAATGCAGCTGCACCATTTGGTGGATACAAACAATCTGGTATTGGCCGCGAATTAGGTTCATATGCGCTTGACAATTATACAGAAGTGAAAAGTGTTTGGGTAAATATAAAGTAATAGGGCGTTTTACTGACAAAAATTGAGGGATGAAATAATGAAAGATGCGGACAACTAGAAAGTTTGATAATAGTTGTCCGTTTTCTTATATACAAAATTGCTTTTTAAAAAAATGATAAGGGGGATTTGGATGGAGAATTTAGTAGAATGGTTAGTAGGGCAAGTGTGGAGTATCGGTTTAGTTGTTTTTGCATTAGGGGCAGGCGTATATTTCACGATTGCAACACGCTTTTTGCAAATTCGTTATTTTAAAGAGATGATTAAACTATTATTTGAAGGAAAGAGTTCAGAGACGGGGATATCATCTTTTCAGGCATTTTGTTTAGCCTTATCAGGAAGAGTTGGAATTGGTAATATTGCAGGGGTAGCGACAGCAATTGCTTTCGGCGGGCCTGGAGCTGTATTTTGGATGTGGGTAATGGCTTTGTTAGGGGCAGCGAGTGCGTTTGTTGAATCAACATTATCTCAAGTATACAAAAGTAAAGTAGGGAATGAATATCGCGGCGGTACTCCATATTTCATTGAGAAAGGTTTAAAAATGAAATGGTTTGCAGTCATTGTAGCGGTAGTTGTAACACTTTCATATGGCATGTTATTACCAGGTATTCAATCTAGTAGTATCGCAGTTGGATTCGAAAACTCTAATGGTATTAACAAATATATAACTGGTATATTTTTAGTCGTGTTACTAGCAGCAATTATTTTTGGTGGTGTAAAGAGAATTGCTGGCGTTTCTCAAATGCTTGTTCCATTTATGGCAATTGGTTATGTAATTGTTACATGTATCATATTAATTGCGAATGTAACGGAGATTCCAAGTATGTTTGCTTTAATTTTCTCTAGCGCATTTGGTGTAAATGAAATGTTTGGTGGAATTGTTGGTGCAGCTATTGCATGGGGTGTAAAACGCGCTGTATTTTCAAACGTTGCTGGTGTCGGAGAAGCAACGTATAGTTCGGCTGCTGCTGAAGTATCGCATCCTGCAAAACAAGGATTAGTTCAAGCGTTTTCCGTATATATCGATACAATTGTCGTATGTACAGCGACAGCTCTTATGATATTAATTACAGGTATGTATAATGTTATACCTGAAGGGAAAAGCGCTATTGTAAAAAACATAGGAAATGTGGAAGCAGGTCCAATTTATACGCAACAAGCAGTTGAAACTGTGATGACAGGGTTTGGTCCAATATTTATTTCAATTGCAATTTTCTTTTTTGCATTTACAACGTTACTCGCTTATTACTATATTGCTGAAACGACACTTACTTATTTAGATTGTCAATTGAAGTATGGCTGGTTAAAACCAGTTTTAAAATTTGGATTTTTAATTATGGTTTACATCGGTAGTGTTGAATCAGCGTCGCTTTTATGGAATCTCGGAGATTTAGGAATCGGTAGTATGGCATGGTTAAACTTAATCGCGATTCTATTATTAAGTAAAATCGCATTAAAAGTGTTAAAAGACTATGAAACGCAGAAAAAAGAAGGGAAAGATCCAGTATTTAATCCTAAAAATGTGGGGATTGAAGGATTAACATTTTGGGAAGAAAGAAGTAAAGAGGTTGAAAGAAAAAGTTCTAGAGAAAAAGTTATTGTAGATGATAATTTAAAATTATAACGTAAATTAACTGAAAATTCTTAATTTAAAAGAAGGTATATTGCCTTCATTTCATCGCATACTACAATAGGTATGGATAATATGACTGGAGGGAATAAGATGGAACATGAGCAACATAGTTCGATAAATGATATTCTACATCATTATAAAGAAGGTATAGGTAGTTTTACAAATCAAATTCCTGAAATCGCTGAGACATATAATGCGTTCACGCAAGCTTGTTTTCAAGAGGGTGCTTTAACAAAAAGAGAAAAACAACTTATTGCACTAGGAATTAGTTTAGCAACGCAAGATGAGTATTGTACAATTTATCATACAAAAGGTTGTCTTGATCAAGGATGTTCGGATAAAGAGATTCTGGAAGCATGTGGTGTTTCAGCAGCATTTGCTGGCGGAGCTGCGATGAGTCAAGCGGTAACTTTAGTGCAAGAGTGTTTAACAGAACTGAAAAATCAAAAGCATTGAATAAAAAAACGTTTTAAACTTTATGTTTAAAACGTTTTTTATGTGAAATTAAATTTGAGTATAAAAATTATCTAGGATGGGTTCAATTTATGGTTATACAATAATGGGAGAATTTTAAATTTAGTAGAAATGAGAAATAACAACTATTTAATCTTAAGGTTTTGTAAAAAGCTTCAATTGCTTCATATAGTCAATGGCTTTTGTTTTATTTTTCTGTTTAGAAACATAATGTGCCTCATTAAAATCTCTATAGTAACTGTTAACTACTTCTTCAGAAAGAGCACCGTCAGAGATAGCTCTTTTAACCGCGCAGTTTGGTTCATTTGTATGTGAACAGTTAGAAAATTTACATCTCATAGAAATCTCTTTTATATCTTCATATCCAAAATCAAAATTCATCTCAAGGTTTATCAAGTCAAATCCTATTTTACTAATAAGAAATCCCTCCACTTTTGAAAGAGTTTTTTAGAAACATACATACAAATTTTATCGTTTTCAATTTGTATGCAATTTAATATTCTATATCTTCATAAATAGATTTTTCTACATCAGGAAGAACTGTGTATATACTCTTACCGATTAAAGATTCTAATTCTTTCTTAATCGCATAAAACCCTTTCCAATGTAAAGATGTATGAGATGTTGTACCATGACGCAAACCAACAGAAATTAATCTTCTTTCCAGCGTAGTAAAGCCATCCGCATCAGCAAGAGCGTCACAAAGAGTAATTACTTTATTGTATAAATCGTAGTTACAATGTTCATTTAATATTTCAACTAACCGGCTTCTCATATGGTCAGGAACGAGACTCCACTCCGCTGCGATATTTATATGTTCATTTTTGCATGGGAATGAGTGTGTCACACAAATAACAGCGTTTCCTGTATACCCTAAATCATTCATATACATATAACCATCATAGGAATGAATAACCGATTTGGTAAAACCTTTGTATCTTCCGATATCATGCAAAAGGGCAGCATTATATGCTATGTCAGCATCTAGCTTGTACCCTTTTTTTATAAGTTCTATAATTATGTTTTCAGTTGCATGAGCAACATGTAGTGAATGTTCAAACCAAGGGCCCGGGTTTTGTTCATATGCCCATTCGAGTAATTCTTTTGCGTACGTTCTATCTAATATATATTTCATATCGTTATCCTTTCACAAAAAATCATATCTTTCTATAAATTCATCTTATTATTTCATTATTCCTTCTTTAAAAATTGTTACAATGAAACAAAAGGGGGAAAAGTAATGCGAAATTTAGTAATTGAAGAAATAAAGCAACTAGAAAATGATATGGAAGAACTTTCGAAACTTTTAAAAATGGTTGTAAATGATGGGGCATCAATTGGTTTTTTGCCTCCACTGGAACAAAAAGACGCAACAAAGTATTGGCGAACAGTATTAGCGCCAGAAGTGATATTGTATGTGGCTAAAATAAACAACGAAGTAGCAGGGAGTATTCAATTACAATTAGTTACTAAGCCTAACGGAATTCATAGAGCCGAGATTTGCAAATTAATGACTCATCCAAACTTTAGACGTAACGGTATTGGACGATCGCTTATGCAAAAAGCAGAGGAACGAGCAAAGCAAGAAAACAGGTCTCTTTTAGTATTAGATACTAGAGAAGGAGATCCTTCCAATAAACTGTACAAATTACTAGACTACCAAGAAGTTGGAACAATACCAGGGTATGCAATTTCTCCGAATGGTAAGTTAGATGCTACGGTTATTTATTATAAAAACATTTAAGGTATAATCAAACGGGGGGAGTGCTTAATTATTAGTAAGTGAATAATAAACAACTATTTTTAACACAGTCTATATTTTTCTGGCGGTGTTAAAATAGTTAATTATAATCTAATTAACGCACTAAATGAATTTGAGAAAGTTTTTAGAGGGTTCTTTTAGTAATGATTCTCGTCTTATAATAAATGTAGAGAAGATGACTAGCCAACTATAGTTATTTTCGCTTTATTATCGGAAGGGGATGAAAGTATGAAAAAGAATAGTTTACAAAAGATGAAGAAAGTTATTTTAAGTGGTGGAGTATTACTTACGGGATTATTAACATTTGGATTTTCAGAAAAGGCTTCAGCTCATGGATATGTAGAATCACCAGCGAGCCGATCTTATTTATGTAAGCAAGGGGTAAATGTAAATTGTGGACCGATTCAATATGAACCACAAAGCGTAGAAGGGATAGGTGGATTTCCGCAACTAGGACCTTCTGATGGACAAATTGCAGGGGCTGGTCATTTTCCCGCTTTAGATGTTCAAACTGTAGATAGGTGGAAGAAAGTTACGTTAAATGGCGGGACGAATACATTCAAGTGGAAACTAACGGCTCCTCATAGTACAAAAGAGTGGAAATATTATATTACGAAAAAAGGTTGGAATCCAAATAAACCTTTAACGCGATCAGATTTAGATTTAGTGCCATTCTATGTGAAAAATGACGGTGGAGCTAGACCAGGGACAACAGTAACGCACGAAGCAAATGTACCAACTGACCGTAGTGGATACCATCTTATTTTAGCTGTTTGGGAAATTGCAGACACTGGAAATGCGTTTTATCAAGTTATAGATGTAAACCTTTTGAATAATGGCTTATCCTCAAATTTCGCTTTTAACAATGTAGTGCAAGCTCCTACACTATTTTAATTGAAACATACATTTCGATCATCTAATTCATTTTAGATGATTTTTTTATGAAAATGATGAAAAATATAGAAGAAAGTGCAATTATTTATAAAAAAATATGCTTTAAATATTGTCATATTTGCTTCTTTAAGATATCCTTTTCATGAAGAGGTGGAAAACATGGAAAAAGTACTAGTTTTCGGGCATAAAAACCCAGATACAGATGCAATTTGTTCTGCAATTGCTTATGCAGAATTGAAAAAAGAATTAGGAATGAATGCTGAGCCTGTACGTTTAGGCGAAATCAGCGGTGAAACTCAATTTGCGTTAGACTATTTTAAAGTAGAAGGACCGCGTTTTGTTGAGACAGTAGCAAGCGAAGTGGACAACGTTATTTTAGTTGACCATAACGAGCGTCAACAAAGTGCTAACGATATCGAATCAGTTCGTGTGTTAGAAGTTATTGACCATCACCGTATTGCTAACTTTGAAACAAGCGATCCTATATACTATCGTTGTGAGCCAGTTGGCTGTACAGCTACAATCTTAAACAAAATGTACAAAGAAAATGGCGTAACAATTCGTAAAGAAGTTGCAGGTTTAATGTTATCTGCAATCATTTCAGATTCTTTACTATTCAAATCTCCAACTTGCACAGAACAAGACGTAGCAGCTGCTCGTGAATTAGCGCAAATCGCTGGTGTAGATGCAGATAACTACGGCTTAGAAATGTTAAAAGCTGGTGCTGACTTAAGCGGAAAAACAATGGAGCAATTAATCTCTCTTGACGCTAAAGAATTCCAAATGGGTAATGCGAAAGTTGAAATCGCACAAGTAAACGCTGTTGATACAAACGACGTTCTTGTACACCAAGCGGAACTTGAAAAAGTAATCTCTGCAGTAGTAGAAGAAAAAGGTTTAGACCTATTCTTATTCGTTGTAACTGATATCTTAACTAATGATTCTGTCGGTCTTGCGATCGGTAAAGCAGCAAACGTTGTTGAGAAAGCATACAACGTATCACTAGAAAACAACACAGCTACTTTAAAAGGTGTTGTATCTCGTAAAAAACAAATCGTACCAGTATTAACAGAAGCATTCCAAGCTTAATCGTATTGCGTACAGATGAACAGTAAGGACAAGTAGTCAGATTGGCTACTTGTCCTTTTTTATCTCTAAAAAACAGAAAATTAAAAACGGGAGGATTGTGTATGTTTAATGATTTGGAGAGTAAATTACAGTCACTTTTAGAACGAAATATTACGTCGGTTTCAGAATTAGAGAGCTGGCTCTCGGAGGAGCTACGTTTAAACGCTGAAATACAGAAGTTGCGTTTGACTTTTTAGAAGAAAGGATATAAAGTACTGCAAGGGTCATTCTAAATTTGATTAACGAATTAAAATAAGGATAGCGTTAGCTATCCTTATAATCGTTTATTCGTAAGATTTTTTCTTGTTTATATAAAATGTAATTATGGCAGTAATGAAGAAAATAGGTATCGCATACACTTGCCCAACAAATAACTTCCAGCCGACATAATTATAGCCTTCAGATGCTGGGATGATAACGGAAATAACGCAAACAATAAAATAGACTAATAGTGCAGGGATAATATTTTTCATTTTTATGGACCTCCTTCCTAATTTAATTAATAAATTATAATATTGCAATTTAGTTATAATAATTTGAAGAAAAAAATGCAAAAATTTTTATGGTATTATAATATTTGCAATGAGAGTGATCCATAGTACATATATGGTAAAATGTGTAATTTAAACTTTTCAGAATTATTATATAGTATTTTGAGAGAAAAATGTACAAAATAACGAATTTTATTTACCAAAGTAAAGGGAGTAGAAATATATATGAAAAGGATATGTATAATTCCATGTGGAAAAAAGAAAATTTGGGATAAACATTCAGACTACGGACCGATGGAAGCAAAAGATGTGTATATTAGTCCGTTCGGAAAAGCATGTCAGGCGTACGCAACTATGTTTTTCGAAAACTGGGTTATATTATCGGCGAAACATGGATTTTTAAGACCAAATGATATTGTATTAGAAAACTATGATCTTGCATTTGATTCAAAAAGTGATGAGGTAATAAATATAGAGCAATTACAAAAACAGATGGTAGATAAAAGTTTATTACAGTTTGACGAAATCGTCTTACTAGCAGGGAAGAAGCATAAAAAAGTAGTGACAAAGTTATATCCAGAAGAAATGATTACATATCCGCTAGAGGGGTGTAAAGGGATTGGATATATGTTGCAGAGGTTGAAAGAAGCTGTGAAGGAAGGGGAGGAAATATAGGTGTAGTTTCAGTGATTTTAAACTCTATTTATTTAGGGAGCTGAAAAGTAAAATAGAGTTTTTAGGCATCGCCGAAAGGGTGATGTTTTTTTTGTTCGTGTCGTCATTCATGTAAAAGTAATTTAGAGAATAAATCATTCGATTTATGAAGCGATAGCTTTTTTATATCGAGAACAAATTGCTTCACTTCTAGAAAATGTAGGACATATGGGTACAGTTAAGATTGTAAGTGGGAATAGCAATAAGACAAGTTTTGAATAGGATATTAAGAAAGGAGATGTTGATAAATAATGGCCAGATATAGTTTGCACGGAGGACACAATAGTATTGTTCAAGGTGCTAATTTTGGGAATCGGAAAGAACACGTTTTAGATAGGCAAGTTAAAGATGCTGTGGCGACTAAGTTAAGATCCCTAGGACACACGGTTTATGACGATACGGACGAGGTAGGGGCAACTCAATCACAAAATTTAAATAATATCATTCGGAATAGCAATTCCCATGCTGTGGATTTAGTTATTTCTTTTCATCTTAATGCAAGTGATGGAAATGGACAGGGTGTTGAGGTTTTGTATTATGATCAGAAAGATTTGGCGGCTAAAATCTCAGCTCAACTAGCAAAAGATATTGGATGGCGTGATCGAGGTGCGAAACAGCGTACAGATTTAGCGGTATTAAATGGGACGAAAGCACCTGCTATTCTTATAGAATTAGGATTTATTGACAATGAATCTGATATGGCAAAATGGAATGTTGATAAAATCGCTAATTCTGTTGTATTTGCTCTTACAGGACAAACTGGAGGAGGTGCAGCGGATTTGCTCAAAGTAAAAACTGGTGGTGTAGCATTTAGTAATTTACAAGCTTTGGCTCAAGCTATGGTTGATGCGGGTATTGATGGACAAATTGTCGTTCAAAAAGATGGCATTGGTTATGCTATAACGAATGGCTATCCGTCCGGGAATATCGATAAATTTACAGCTTGGTTAGATGCACGTAAATGGTACTATGAGTACGTGAGATAAAACGAAAATTGGTTTGATTAAAAACTAAAAATTGTCTTATTTTTAGTTAACAAGTATATTAAGTAACTATAAAAATATGGACAATGTATATGTAAATTAGTACACAAAACCACCTGTCAGAAAGGTGGTTTTATTTATCAAGCTATTTGCGGGAAGTAAAATTCTCACCTCAAAATTCGGATGAAGCTAAGAAATTAAGTGGGAATTTCACTGCTCGTAGCCTCCTACTAATTATAGTTTCACTTTATATAGTTTAGAGCTTTGTAAATCTTTACTTGTTAAACCTGTAATAATATTTTGTTTTCTCAATACATAAGCCGAATTTTAAATTATTACCCAATAATATACTACCTCTCATACTATTTATTAGTTGATAATAGCAAAAAAACAAGCTTTGAATATAATAATGAAAAAGGAGATGTTAAATAATGGGTTATATTGTGGATATTTCGAAATGGAATGGCGACATTAACTGGGATATCGCAGCACCACAATTGGATTTCGTAATTGCACGTGTGCAAGATGGTTCAAACTATGTAGATCCTTTATATAAAAATTATGTACAAGCAATGAAAGTAAGGAATATTCCGTTTGGTAATTATGCGTTCTGTCGTTTCGTTTCAGTAGAGGATGCACGGATAGAAGCAAGAGACTTTTGGAACCGTGGTGATAAAAATGCAACAGTTTGGGTAGCTGACGTAGAAGTAAGAACAATGAACGATATGAGAGCGGGTGCACAAGCTTTTATTGATGAATTACGCAGATTAGGAGCTAAGAAGGCTGGTTTATATATTGCTCATCATATGTATGCTCCATTTGGAATGGCAAATATCAATTCTGATTTTGTATGGATTCCTCGTTATGGTGGTAACAAACCGGCGTATTCATGTGATATTTGGCAATACACAGAAACAGGGAATGTGGCTGGTATCGGCAAGTGTGATTTAAATAAGCTGATTGGAAATAAGCCGTTAGCTTGGTTTACAAATCCAATTGTTGAGCCGATAAAAAAACAAGAAGGGGTTGGAATTATAGTGAATAAATATAACAAAGTAGTTACTTATGAATTTGGTGTAAATTTAGTTCCTGACATGATTCAAATGATGGATAAGCTTGGATATACTTCTAAAATAATATCTCGTGGAGATAACCAAGGGCTTGTGTATTTCGAAACAGATTATCGTCAAGGGAATGAACTGGACAAAGCAACTGCTTGGTTAGATACGAAAGGAATTAAATATTTTTATACAAAAGAGTAGTTTGCTAAATAAAAAGCCGTCATGTGACGGTTTTTTATTTTTATGTAATCTTTTAACTCTACTTATAATATGGAGAAAATAGACTAATAAACAAGCCTTTGTATACTTTTAAACATAGAATATGATGAATTCTATTAAGGAGGAAGCAGATTCATGGGAAATACTTGTCATTGTGGGCATTCCCGAAATTGTAATACATTTTGGGATAATTTAATGTTTGGGAGATGTAGATGTAAACGCAATGATTTTCACGAATGTTGTTGCAAAGAGAAACCGAAATGTGAATGTGAAAAATGTCATTGTAAAACAAAACCGAAATGCCATTGTATTCATGAAGAGGAAGGGTATTAATAATAAAAAAGAGTACGATACGTACTCTTTTTTGGGTGATTATATTCCATCTTGAACAGATTTCTTTACAATTACCCATGTGTCTTTCTTTTTAACCGTTATAGCTACATTAGTTCCATTAGATTCCTTATAAAAGATATATCCATTGTTTGAGTTTACATATGTTACTGGTTCGCCTATGCAATCTCGCGAGCAGGATTTGTTGACCAGTTCAATTAGGGATAGTTCACTTGGATCGGTTTTGCTTGCTTCTATAACAGCATCAAGGCTTGTTTTTCGATAACCTTGCAAGTTTATATGAAAAAGCTGCTCTATTTCTCCTGTAATGCTAGTGTTCATTACTTCTACTGAATTCTTTTTTTCTTGAAGAAAGCCGTTTTCATAAAGTAATTTTGTATAGCCAATCCATGCTATTAACACTAGCATGAAAAACATACCTGTCATTTTAAGTATTCGAAGTCGTTTGCTTATAATTGTTTCTGAGTATTTCATTGACTCTAATCCTCCAATGTTTTTAATTTAAAATATGCTTGGATACATACTTTTAGAAGAGGATGAAAGTTAATGAGTTTTCAATAAAAAAGAAAACATCCAGAGTTAGATGCTTTCTTTTTTTTGTATTTTTGGCTATCTGTTCGTTACTTGTTTCATAAGTGGTCTTATTTCTTTAACTGGTGGTTTCTTATCATAGGCATCAACGTAAGAAAAGTAGTAGTTTAAGTTTCTTAGAAGACCTTTTCCTATTTTTGCACTTAAGAAAGGAAATACTTGTCCGGTATAATCATCGAGAGATTTACAGTAATATTTTTCATCTAAATATATACTGTATTTACATGTTAGTTCTACTAAAGGATTCCCTTCATCATCAAATACTTCTTTAGAATCAATAATATCTATTAGTGCAAATTTTTCATTTAAGTAAACTTTCTTTTTTTTCTCGTGTTTATTTGTAAGTATAAAAACGAGACCAATTGCGTTAATCAAACTATTTCCTCCTATAAAAAACGGATATTAATAAAATATATCGATATAAGCTAAATGTAAAGAGGAGAGGTGAAATATCATAGAGAGAAAACTAAATAAGCCGATTTATGTTTGGAAATCGACTTATTTTTATCAAGTATTACTTAGTAGTAATACCTACTCTGATTAAAGTTTCACTTTATTGAAATACTTGCGGGAATTGTTTTACGATTGCGTTTGTTATCATGTCGGCCATTTCCAATGCTTCTTTTTCAATTTTATCGTAAAGTTTTACTCCTGCTTCATAATCTTTATTTAGGAAGGCAAGTGCTTCTGCTTTCGTTAGTGCTAAATGTTCATAAAACATTTTTCTAAATTCTTCTTTATCTATATATGGGTTGATACTGTTAAGAAATTCAATAATTTCATCACCATTAGCGTACCATTTTTTCTCTATAGCGGCCGCTGCATTTTGATTACCAGCTTTTGCGGCTTTAACAAGATCCGCTGCAATTACTAAGTGATCTTTAATTAATGCACTATATTTTTTCACTGCATCCTCACCGTAAAATGGTTCAAGTGATAGTCCCATATGTGTTGCGTTTTGTAGAAGTCGTCCAACAGTAACGTTAACATCTGGTAAATTAAAGACTATACTTATAATAGCCAATCTCGTCCAAGCGACGTGTTGTTCCCATAAAGAACGCATATACCCTTTTAAAAAATTCTCATTTTTACTAATTCGGTAGTTCCGTACGGATAAATCATAGTTTACATAAGGGTTATGGTAGGGGGAGTAATACGATTGCCAATAAGAATACATAAATAGTAACACTCCTTTGAACATGTATAACTCAAAGTATGATGAAGATTTATTTTTAGTTACGTGTCCTAGATTATTTTTAGGGAATTTGAAATGGAGAAATTAGGTGAATGATGTTGTGGTATATACGAATAAATTGAATATAAAGTAAAAGAGGGTCTGCAAGGGAAGTTGCAGACCCTCAAAAGGGTATTGCCGAGATGTCGGACTCGACTACGTAATGTTATCATAAAATTCTTTTGAAAAAACCTGGTAAATGTGTCCAAATGAAATTAGGACCTTCATACAGTCAAAGGGACCTGCTTCCCGCGGCAGGCCCCAATAACTAGATAATGTCGATGAGCAAAAAACTCATCTGGAGTACTTTTATAGTAACAAGTAAAATGTCTTTTGTGTATTGAGAAAGAAAAATTGCATAATTATATGTGAACAATTTAACTCCCAACAATTCATGATAATCATGAATTGTTGGGAGTTAAATATGGTTATAAAATGGAGAAAAGACTTGGAAGTGAGATCGAGGTACACAGAAGTATGTAATCATGAAAAAGACCTGCTAATATAAGCAGGTCAACTTAAGGGGTTTATCCAACAGATTATTATATATGGTAACAACTGAATTGTAGTAAGTCTATACATTTAATATTGAGAAAAATTTTGTGAATGATATATTTTTTGCGCATATATTAACGTCTAAAAAGTTGAGAAAGAAAATTAAAAAGCTTTTTATAAGAGAATAATGGCTGATACTTATAGTATGATTCATATTTCCACGCATCATTATTAGAGAATTGGAGTTTTTGTGTTTTCGTTTTCGCCGTGATGGAACTCATATTACGATGCTTCATATAGTAACCTCCTGAATTTATATGTATACGATTAGTAGTATTCAAGAAAGGGAAATAAAATGAACGTTTAAATTGAAACTCTTTCTTCTTGTGTACTGGATTTATATTATAAATGTTGTAAAACATATAAAATAATGATGCTAGTTAGTATTAAATAAGTGGAGAAACATAGAATAATGAAAAAACAATAAGCATCTAATCATCCCTTTCAAGTCGCATAAGTGATTGATATAATAGAAGTAGATGAAAGATAAAGAAAAGCAGGTGACTCTTTTTTGTTTACTAAAGCACAAGAACTTTTAGCGTCCTACTTTGGTTATTCTTCGTTTCGAAGAGGACAAGATGAAACAATTAAAAACGTATTAGATGGGAAAGATACGGTTTGTATTATGCCAACGGGTGGCGGTAAGTCGATTTGTTATCAAATTCCGGCATTAGTATTTGAAGGAACGACGTTGGTTATATCACCTTTAATATCACTTATGAAGGATCAAGTAGATACATTGGTACAGAATGGCATTTCAGCTACATATATTAATAGTTCTATTTCTATTGCTGAAGCAAATCAGCGAATTCAATTAGCGAAACAAGGACATTACAAATTACTTTATGTCGCGCCTGAGCGTCTTGATTCGATGGAGTTTGTTGACCAACTTATCGATATGAAAATCCCTATGATTGCGATTGATGAAGCACACTGTATTTCACAGTGGGGACATGATTTCCGTCCAAGTTATTTACATATACATCGCATATTAGATTATCTTCCAGAAAAGCCGCTTGTATTAGCATTAACAGCAACAGCAACACCGCAAGTACGTGATGATATTTGTAATACACTTGAAATTAATCAAGAAAATACAATTATGACAACGTTTGAGCGTGAGAACTTATTGTTTTCTGTTATTAAAGGGCAAGATCGAAATGCATATTTGGCGGATTATATTCGTCAAAATCAAAAGGAATCTGGGATTATATATGCAGCTACTAGAAAAGTAGTCGATCATTTATATGAAGATTTAATGAAGGCAGGAGTTTCTGTATCAAAATATCACGCTGGTATGAGTGATATTGATCGAAATGAGCAACAAGAACTCTTTTTACGAGATGAAGTAAGTGTAATGGTAGCAACATCTGCATTCGGGATGGGTATTGATAAATCGAATATTCGTTACGTAATTCATTATCAGCTTCCAAAAAATATGGAAAGTTACTATCAAGAAGCAGGACGTGCTGGTCGTGACGGATTAGATAGTACATGTATATTGTTATATTCTTCTCAAGATGTACAAGTACAGCGTTTTTTAATTGATCAATCAACTGGAGAATCACGTTTTTCAAATGAACTTGAAAAATTGCAAAATATGACCGATTACTGTCATACAGAACAATGTTTACAATCATTCATTTTGCAATACTTTGGAGAAGAACCGAAAGAAGATTGTGGACGCTGTGGTAATTGTACAGACAATCGCGAGAGCATCGATGTGACAAGGGAATCACAAATGGTTTTATCATGCATGATTAGAACGAACCAACGCTTTGGAAAGCAAATGATAGCGCAAGTATTAACTGGGTCGAAGAATAAGAAAGTTATTGAATTTAATTTTCATACTTTACCAACGTATGGGCTTTTATCGAACCGTAGTGTAAAAGAGGTCAGTGAGTTTATCGAGTTTTTAATTTCAGAAGAGTTAATTGCAGTTGAACATGGCACTTATCCGACGTTAAAAGTAACTGAAAAAGGGAAAGAAGTATTACTTGGTAAAGAGAATGTTTTACGAAAAGAACGAGTAGAGACAAGACAAATTGTTCAAGACCATCCTTTATTTGAAGTGCTTCGTGAAGTACGTAAAGAAATTGCACAAGGAGAAGGTGTACCTCCGTTCGTTATTTTCTCTGACCAAACATTAAAAGATATGTGTGTGAAAATGCCGCAAAGTGATTCCGAATTGTTGACGGTAAAAGGTATCGGAGAACACAAACTTGTGAAATATGGTTCGCACTTCTTACAAGCAGTTCAGCATTTTATTGAGGAAAATCCAAATTATGCTGAAACGATTAAGACAGAAGTAGTTTCAGAGCGTAAAAAGTCAGGAAAAGCGTCCGCAAATTCTCATTTAGAAACGTATGAAATGTATAAACAAGGTATTGATTTGAATGAGATTGCAAAAGAACGTAACTTATCAAGACAAACAATCGAAAACCATTTAATTCGCTGCTATGAGGATGGAATGGAAGTAGATTGGCACAGCTTTGTTCCAGCAGAGTATGAATCTCTTATTGAAACTGCCGTTCAAAATGCAGATGGTGGTCTGAAATCTATTAAAGAACAGCTTCCGAATGAAGTGAGTTACTTTATGATTCGTGCTTATTTACAAATAAGAAAGTAGAGGCATATAAAGGGGATAAGAATTTATGTATCATGTTTTCGTTTATGGCACGTTAAGAAGAGGACAAACGAATGCTCATTATATGCTAGGTGCAACATGTATCGCAGACAGAGCTTGGACATATGGAAAATTATTTGATACGAACGAAGGATATCCGGCCATGACTTATTCGATTGAAGAACAGGTGTATGGAGAAGTTTATGTAGTAAATGATGAGATATTGTGTAAGTTAGATGAACTAGAAGAATATAGAGGCAATGCGGAGACTGATTTATATGATCGAATCACGCAAACAGTATATGTTGCTGATGGGGAAATTGAGGCATATGTGTATATCGCTCAGGATAAAAAGATGTTAAAGAAAGTGATAGACTCTGGTGACTGGCTTATGTATCAAAAAATATAATAAGGTAGTTTTAAAAATTGGAAAGCAGATAATGACGAATTCATTATCTGCTTTTTATTGTGTGAATAATTGTCGTTCTCTTTTTATTCTTATAGTTCTTAGTACGGTTCCAATTCCGAGAAATAAAACAGTAGCAGTGACCCCGCTAGTAGGATTTAACCAAAAATCACTACTGTTTGTAAGAGTAATAATCCCTGTTATTGTAACTAAAACAGTAGGAACAGCATCCTCGATCGCATGCATGATAACACATGGCCAGACGGATTTTGTAAGTCTATATATTTCAACATACATAATTGACCAACAAACCATAAGGATACAGCCAGATAGAAGCATATTTAATCTTGAGATAGATTCAAAATATTCATTTGAAGAGCCTCCTTTACTTTTATTTATCCTACTATTTATGGGCAGTAAAACGCCCATTGATTAAAGTCTTTAATTTTTACAATGTTTTTTAATAGATAAATTAAATAGGAGACAAATAGAAAGAAGTATCTTTTACATGCATCACTATACTATATGTGTATGTGTGTGATTTAGATGTTGCATATTCTTTTTAAATTAGAAAGATGAAAAGTAAGTTTTTTCGGAAAATTTAAATGGAAACTATTGACTTTATGATTGGATTTTTAATACAATGATACTTCGACTGAAAAATTAGAACGGACAGGAGGGAATCGTCGAAATGAGCAACATATTTGAAGATGAGTTACAAAAAATGAAGGATACTTTACATACGATGGATGAGCAATTGGATAGGCTTGAAAAAATCCCGGTTTATTATGGAGAAGATTTTAAAGAGCAAATTCTTGAAAGTATGAGGGAGTCTAATAGACAAAACTTACGTATTGGTGTGCAAGAGCCGTACTTTGGAAGGTTAGATTTTCAGGAAGATGGAAAAGAAGAAGTTATGCCGATTTATATCGGAAAAGTAGGGGTTTCGGATATGGACACGATGAAGCCAATCATTATTGATTGGCGAGCGCCTGTCGCAAGTATGTTTTATTCATTTACCGGTGGAGAAGAATTAGCATTTTATCAATCACCAGATGGGTTAGTAGAAGGTGATGTGTATTTAAAACGAAACATTTCCATTCGAAAAAGAGAACTTGAACGTGTTGTTGATACATATGTAAAAGGAAATGAAGATGTATCACATGCCGATGATTTTCTTCTATATCGATTAGGTGAGAATAAAGATAATAAGCTAAAGGATATTGTTTCAACGATTCAATCGGAACAAAATGATATTATTCGAGCGGAAAGAAATTTACCATTACTTATTCAAGGGGTTGCAGGGAGTGGAAAGACAACAATTGCTTTACATCGCCTTGCTTTTTTAATTTATGAATATCGTGAACAACTAGAAGCAGAAAGAATGATCGTATTTGCACCGAATAGTCTGTTTTTAGACTATATTTCGAGTGTACTTCCTGAATTAGGTGTAGGGAATATTAGTCAAACAACGTTTCCAGATTGGGCATTACGTACGTTAGATGATTCAGTGAAACTAAAGCAGACAGAAAAAAAATTGAAAGAAGCATTTTCAATTAATCGTGATGAAAAGAAGGTAATGCTAGGTAAATTAAAGGGTACGTTGGAATTTAAGACGTTTATTGAAGAGAGAATGATCCAATTTGAAAATGAGTTAGTTCCGACAAAAGATTTTGAGGCGTGGGATAGAGCGATTATTCCATTAGAAGATGTTAAAAAATGGATGCAAATTGAATATAAACATTATCCTTTACAGAAAAGAAGAGAACGATTAGTAGGACGAATGAAGCGCTGGATTGAAATTGAACTTAAAAAATTCGGGGAAACAAACGAGAAAAAATTACTAAAAAAAGAAGCGACTAAGAGACTGAACGCATATATGAAGTTTTGGCCGAAAATGAGTGCTCTTTCACTGTATAGTTCAATAGTAAAAAGTAAAGAAATACTTGAGGTATTACCTGAAGAACTTGTTAAAGAAACAGAAAAGAGTTGTCGTAAAAAAGAAGTGTGTGTAGAAGATTTACCAGCTTTAATATACATACATCATCGTATAACAGGGATCGAAATCGGGCAGAAGTTTCATCACGTTGTTATTGATGAAGCGCAAGATTTTTCGCCTTTCCAAGTTTATGTATTAAAAGAAATTACATTAGGTAATTCTTTCACTATATTAGGTGATTTATCGCAAGCGATTTATGATTACCAAGGAATTGAAGATTGGAATGCTTTTAAGGAAGTATTCCAAGAAACCGGTTATTATGAATTGACAAGAAGTTATCGTTCTACAAAAGAAATTATTGAATTTGCAAATGAAATAATTAAAAATGCAGAAATCCCAGTAGGACTCGCAACACCAGTCTTCCGCAGTGGAGAAGATGTGAAAGTAATTCATGCAGAAAATCAATTTACTGAAATTGTGAAGACGGTAAAACATTTGCAAAATGCAGATGTGAAAACAATTGCGGTAATCGGAAGAACAGAAGATGAATGCCGTGATATATATGTGAAATTAACAAATGCAGGATTAACGGTAAACGTAATTGAAGCAAACCAAAGTAAATATGAAGGTGGTATATCAGTAGTACCTGTCTATTTAGCGAAAGGTTTAGAATTTGATGCGGTGCTTTTAATTGATGTGGATGAAGAACATTACAAAAACACAAAACATGATGCAAAGTTACTATATGTCGGATGTACGAGATCACTTCATGACTTATGGATTTTCCATAGTGGGGAAGCGTCACCTTTAATTAAAGGATTAAAATAAAGTAAAACTATAATCAGTGAGGAATTTTACTGCAAGCTAATGTGGGATAAATATAAAAAGAGGATTTCTATTACTGTCTACTTAACAGGGAGATGACCATGAAGATCCTCTTTTTATATTGAAATTAATGTTCAATTTTAAACGAATAAAGCCATTAATATTAAATCTTGATAGCCACCATCCAATTTTACACCCTTTGCTTTTTTACCCTCTTCAAAGAAGCCTAGATTCTTATATAACTGGATTGCACCTAGATTATCTTCCATTACCTCAAGACAAACTTTTTCAATCTTACTGTTATTTTTAGCCCAATTGATTAACGTTTCTAGAAGAGCTCTTCCAATACCATAATTTCGATATTCGGGTAGTATGGTCATCGCAAAAGCCCCTTGATGACTAATTTTTTCTTTGTTTCCATTCTTAAAATCTATTGTACCGACTAACTTACCATCAACTTCAGCAATAAACTGTACATAATTTGGATTTTCATGATAAGCTTTTAACGTTTTTTGAATAGCATCGATACGCACCTTTTTTACATCCTCAACCGTACTTAGCATGTATGGAGCGTTTATTAAAGCTTTTGAAGCAGAATCTAGTATTCTTTCTGCATCCCGTTCTTTAGCTTCTCTAATTATTATTGTTTTTCCATCCTTAGATTTATAAGTAAAAACATTAGTTGATAAGATACTACACACACCCTTTCGGAATATAATTAGTTGAATTTTTTAACTATCGTGCAATTATTAAGTAAGAAAAAGTCGTATCACCTTTTTCTGCAATCGCTCTACTTCAACTTAATGACGATTATTTCAAATATTTTTAATTTTTACAAGGATTTATTCCGTTATATAGCCCGATTGTTGAATAACATGACTGGCGTTTTTTAAACAACTTTATTATCTCTGTACACGATGAATTAACGACTTGAGCTGTTGTTTAAATGATATACGATGCTTTTTTCTAATTCCTTAGTTTGTTCTTTTTCCCATATACGAACAGCATCTACTGGAATTTGTGTATGTTTTAACCAATCTAGAATTAAGTGTAGTTGTTCTTGTATTTGCCCAATGTTTTGCTCCTTTATGTTCTTATTCTGAATTCTATTAATTAATTGCAGCATATAGGGAAGTTTTTCTATACATTCGCCTAAATCCCCGCAATAACCTGACGGTAATTCATGTGTACCAAAATCTAAAGTATTGATGTAATTAGAAACTAGGTATATCATGGCTTCTTGTTCGGTATCACCACCTAATTCAATCGCTTTTCGAAGGGATTTTTCTAAATCGTCTTCTTTATTGCTAGAGTCCATATAAATTCCTATCCATCTAAAAGGTCTTGAATCAAATGGGGTGTTTTCTGTCCATCTATATAGAATGTCAATTAGAAAACTATTTAGTGAGAAAGTTAACACCTCATCTTTTTCGTTTGATGCATCTAAAATAGTAAACAGTGAAATGGCAAACTCCTCTTGATCTTTTGATTCCCATTTCTTTGCATTTGTAATAAATGTCTCTAAATGTTTATAAGCTAATTTTCGAAGTCCCGCTTCGCGATGCTGACAGTAACAAATAAAATCATGCCAATGCTCAGTTGTATTCATATGTATAATAATAGTTTGTAATGCAGTGAGAGGTTTATCCATTATAAGTCCCCAATCTATTAAGCACGTGTTGAAAATTTAGTGTTATTATATCATTACATAAATTAAAGTGGGAAGAATTTAAGGTGGATTTTATTGGTCACGGGATCCAATCGATTGGTAATGTAGCGGTTCTAACAGGACTCATTATTGACTTTGAAGATGAAACGTAAAAAAGTTATTATATTTATCTGAATATTAAGGGAATACAAGGGTTTTATTTATTTAATTTTTAGAAAAAATAGACTATAACATTAATAAATGGTATAATTTCCTTGTTATTGGAATTAAAAAGAAAATATTTGAAGAAAAAGGATAGGGTTGGTTTTAATGGGGGATTCTGATCACAAAGAAACAAAGGCAATATTAAAGTTATGGTTTATTTATATACCACTTGCATTTGGAGAGTTTGTCTTTTCGAATATCATAGATTATTTAAAAAAATAAAGATTTTGCATTTGAAAAACAATTAACCTAATTTAATTGTTTTTTTTCTCTAATAAACCAAACAAAAATAAAGATTTTGAACAAGATGAAGTTTATGAAGGAAATAACGTTGATTAGGTGCTGAAAACGGTGTGAAATCAACAGTGCCTAAAGAATAAAACAGGAATCATTCAACCATGATAATTTTCCGTTTTATTAGCTTCCTATAGTGAGATGTTATGTTCACATCATATGTATACGATAGTTGTCACTTAATATAGCATTACTGCAACTTCAAAATTAGTAGTTAAGGTTGCTATCTTTTAGAGTGTTATATATATAACTTAGCTAAAAAAGTACAAATCATATAATTTGTGCTTTTCATTATCCGTTTTTCGGTAAAAAATATAGTTTTTGTCACATTAATACTGTACGATACATAGTATAAAACACATACTGTATGACATATAGTAATGGAAATGAGGTGAGTAAATGGATACTTTATTAAACTCGTTAATTACTGAGTTAAGAAGAGGGACATTAACGTTAGCCGTTTTAAGTCAATTAAGAACGCCGCAGTACGGATATTCACTTGTCCAGTTATTGGAGCAATCAGGGATTACAATTGATCAAAGTACTTTATATCCGCTACTTCGCCGATTAGAAAAACAGGAATTAGTGACGAGTAGTTGGGATAAAACGGAGAGTAGACCTCGTAAGTATTATGTTTTAAGTGATTATGGATTAGAAATATTTTTGCAGTTAAAAAAAGAATGGATAAAGGATTCGAAAGAACTTTATAACTTATTAAAGGAGGAAGAGAATGAATTTAATTGATCTCTATATCCAAGAGGTTGCGAAGAGATTACCTGAAAAAAATAGTGAAGATATTACACTTGAACTAAGGTCAACTATAGAGGATATGTTACCTGAAGATTATAGTGAGGAGGATGTAAAGAGCGTTCTCAAAAAATTGGGGAGTCCGGTTTCATTGGCTAATGGTTATTTGGATAGACCGATGCATTTAATTGGACCACGTTATTTTGATGTATATACAACGTTGTTAAAAATGATTATACCAATCGCAGCTGTCATTGCACTCATATCAATGGTTGCAGAAAATTTTATAGGCTATAGTGGTGATCAAGCGATATTAAATGTTATTTTGCAATTGATAGGTAAAGGCATTGGGGAAATTTTTGAAGTGGGCCTCCATGTATTTTTCTGGTTGACACTTGTGTTCGTTATTTTAGAAAGAACAGATAAAGACAAAGGTATCGAGCCGTTGACGACAAGTTTAAAAAAATGGACACCAGATGATTTGAAAAACATCTCGTATATCCCAAAGAAAAAAGCAATCTCGAAGTTTGAAGTTTTTGCAGGTTTAATGTGGACAGCAGTTTGGGCTACACTTTACTTTTATGCGAATCATCTTGTTGGCGTATATAACGGTACGGCAAATGGACTGAAGTTTGTTTCGCCAACTTTTAATCAAGATGTTTTATTGCAGTACTGGCCAATCGTTATAATTATGATCGTTTTTGAAATATGTATATCCCTTTATAAATTGGTGCAGGGACAATGGACTCAAAGATTGGCGATTGGGAATGCTATTCTTCAAATAGCTGGGACGATAGTATTCATTGTAATTGTAGTAAATCCACATGTATTTAACGCAGGGTTTATTACGTATTTGGCAAATGCATTTACTATTTCCCCAGAGGGATTTAAAACGTGGCTCATTGGGGGAGGAATTTTCTTCTACACATTATCTGCTGCAATAAATATATTTGATGGTTTCCGAAAAGCTAGTATTCGTATGTAGATAAAAATCGGAAATTTCGATAAAATAAAACTATTAAAAAGATAGTGAAATAAGATGAACATGATGAAAGGAAGAAAACAATGATAAGGGAAGCAACGAAAAGAGATTTAGCATACATTTTAGATATTTATAACGATGCGATACTTTATACAACAGCTGTATATGCGTATAAACCTGTAACCCTTGAAAATAGAATAGATTGGTATGAACAAAAAAAGGCTGACGGTTATCCCATTTTCGTATACGAATTAGATAATAAAGTAGTAGGATTTGCGACATTTGGACCATTTAGAGCGTGGCCTGCTTATAAATATTCAATTGAGCATTCGGTGTATGTTGATAAGGATTATAGAAAAAATGGGATTGGGACGTCTTTAATGAAAACATTAATCGAAATTGCAAAGGAAAGAGAGTATATGACCTTAATTGCTGGAATTGATGCAGAGAATGAGAAAAGTATTGCCTTGCATCAAAACTATGGATTTGTTCATGCAGGAACAATAAAAAAAGCTGGTTATAAGTTTAATAAATGGCTAGATTTAGCTTTTTATCAGCTGGAACTTAACGGTCCTGAAAATCCTATAGAAGAATAAATATTTTTCGGTAGCAAGAAAAAACTCATGCTACCTTTTTCTTATTTAAATAGCTAATGAAAAGGTTTTTTACATTCAATGTTGAAATATTAGAAGTTAATATAACGATATAAAAAGAGGGATGGAAATGGAAACTGTTATAAATAAAATAAAAGAGGTACAATCTAATTATGTGGGAATGGCAATTTATTCTACAAAAGATAATCGGATAGTTGCTTCATATAATAATGAATTAAATATTCCGTTAGCATCAGCAGCAAAATTAGTCATTGGATTTGTGGTAACGCAAATGGTGAAGGAAAATAAACATAATTGGAATGATATACTTCATCACATTAAATTTAATCCGCATGAAGATAGTGCGCAGTTATATCCGCATTTACAAGGAAGAACTTCTTTAACACTTAGTCAAGCGGTAGAGGTAATGATTGCTTGTCATGATAGTTGCGTTGCACAGTCAGTTGTAATGCACTGTGGTGGATGGGATGCTGTGAAAATGTACGCACAAACGTACTTTTCAAAAATTTATATACAAGAGAATGCTAGAGATGAGAAAAATGTTGGAGAATTAAGTGAAGTTCTTGCCCTTTTCATACAAACCTTTCAAGGTTATAAATCAGAACCAGAATTATGGGAACCAATTATTAGCGGCATGGTAAGACAGCAAGGAGAGTATGAAGAAATCCCATATTATCATTTAGCTCATATGACAGGTGGATTACTCACAGCTACAATAAATATTGGTATTATAGGAATGTTTAACGAATTTCCGCTTCTTTATGTGATGGGGGGAAAAGATTTACCGAATCGACGTGAAAATAAAGAGGTAGATGAAGCTTTTGCAGCAGTTTTAAAGTACATATACAAAGAATATAGTGAAAGCATGCTAGGAGTGAGCGATTGAAAAGAAACTTAAAGACTTCAACAATCATTATTTTAATTTTAACGATTATTGTTCTTGAAGTTGGAATCGCACTATATGATCACAATTTGTCATTAGATACAATTTACTTTGCAGCGATCCTTATTTGTATTGTATTGCTTTTTGGCACACGTGTTTCTGAAGAGAAAGAAAGTACATCGAAACGAGGACGAAGAAAAATAGCTGTTATATTTTGGCCATCTATTTTATTGTCTATCGCTTGTTTTGCAGTTATAAGTTACATAAGGGTAGGCTATGTCTCTGTACCAGGGATAATTGGCTTTTCATGCTTTGTTACATATGGTGGATTCGTTTTGATTAGTATTTTAAAGGGGAAAAACAAAATGTAGCTTACTAAGTTGAAAGGAAGCAATGTATATGAAACATATAGAGAACGGTACACGTATTGAAGGAGAATACATTAAAAATAAAGTTATTCAATATAATATGTCCATCTTAACAGATGAAGTAAAACAGCCGATGGAAGAAGTAAGCCTCGTAGTAAAAAATGAAGAAGGAAAAATATTTGGTGGTGTAACAGGTACGATGTATTTTTATCATCTTCATATCGACTTTTTATGGGTTGATAAATCAGTTCGTCATGACGGTTATGGTAGCCAACTTTTACATAAAATTGAAGAAATTGCGAAGGAAAAAGAGTGCAGATTAATATTGCTAGATTCATTTAGTTTTCAAGCGCCAGAATTTTATAAAAAGCACGGTTACAGGGAGTATGGTGTCGTTGAAGATCATCCGAAAGGTCATAGTCAGCACTTTTTTGAAAAGAGATTATAATAGTATTATGTATACTGGTTGATGGGAGAAAGCATATGTACACGTATAAATTGCAACAAGAACAACCAATCTGTGCAGAAAAAATAAAGAAGCTTTATGATTCTGTCGGTTGGTGGCCAGAAAGAAAAGAAGTCGATATTGAAAAAATGTTAAAGAATAGTATAGCCATTGGAGTATGGGAAGAAAATGAATTAGTTGGATTTGCTAGAGTCGTTTCTGATGGTGTTTTTCGAGCATACATTGAAGATGTTGTCGTACATGAGAGTGTAAGAAATAAAGGTATTGGAGAGAAAATGCTTACAATATTACTTCGAGAAATATCTCATATTGATATTGTTAGTCTATTTTGCGGTGAGAAGCTAATAAAGTTTTACGGTGAGCAGCAATTTCAAGCAACGAAGCAAATTGTGATGCATCGTAATCAAACAGGGAAAGAATAAGAGGTGCCAATTAAAATGAATGCAACAAGAGCGTACTGTTTATCGAAAAGAAAAGCGACAGAAGATTCTCCAGATGGCTGGAGTGCAACATGTATGAGGCTTAATAATAAAATATTTGCGATAGTAAATCATGAAGAAGGCGAAAAAGCTGCGATTACATTGAAGTGTGATCCAGAAGTCGCATTAAGAATAAGAGAAGATTATCCAGAAACAATTATTCCAGGGTATCATATGAATAAAAAACATTGGAATACCGTTTATATTCATAAGGGTATAGAGCAGGAGCAAATTAATAAAATGATTGATTGGTCATATGATCTAGTACTACAATCATTTTCAAAGAAAAAGCAGCAGGAGTTAATGGATTAATATGTATTAGGAGTGTGTATAATGAAAGATTCGATTAAAGATACGTATGATAAATTAGCGAGTACATATAAAGAAAATCTAGATTTCGCAAATCCATATAACTGTTATTATGAAAGACCGGCGATGATGGAGCTTATTCCAAAGGAACTAGAAGGAAAAAAGATATTAGATGCTGGATGTGCAGCTGGATGGTATACTTCTCAATTCATAGGAAGAGGAGCAAATGTTACAGCAATTGATGTAAGTCCTGAAATGGTAAAAGCAGCAAAAGAAAATATAGGAGAAGAAGCGACGTTCCTTTGTCATGATCTGCAAGAAACATTGCCATTTGAAGATAATACGTATGATGTGATTGTAAGTTCATTAACTCTTCATTATATAGAAAATTGGAATCAAGTATTTCAAGAATTTCGTCGTGTATTGAAGCCAGGTGGAGAACTTATTTATTCTATTCATCATCCTTTTATGGATTTCACAAAGTTTCCATGTGAAAATTATTTTGAAAAACAGTTATTAATAGATACTTGGGTTAAACCGAATATTACTATTGAAGTCAAGTTTTTTAGAAGATCATTACAAGACATACTAAATGAAACTACAAATTATTTTGTATTAGAAGAGATAGTGGAACCGAAGGCAATTGAAAAAATGAAAGAAGTAAGCGAAAAATCATATCATTATTTAAATATGAATCCACATTTTCTTATCATAAAAGCAATCAATAAATAGCTAGTAAAATAACTTTGTTTTACTAGCTATTTACAGTTTTACATTACATATTAGGAGACTTTAAAATGAATACGAAACGAAATAGAGTAGTATATGCACTATTTACTATAGTTGTTATTATTTTAGGTCTTAGCTCAAGAAAGTTTGCTTTTGCACTACCACATCTATTAAATGATTATTTAGGTGATGCATTATGGGCATTAATGATTTTCACTGGCTTTGGATTTTTGTTTCCTAAAACAGAGACGAAGAAGTTGGCTTTTACTAGTTTAATGTTTTGCTACGGGATTGAAGCGAGCCAATTGTATCATGCGGAATGGATAGATAGCATTCGTGCAACGACTTTGGGCGGACTCGTGTTGGGATACGTTTTTTTGTGGAGTGATGTAGTGGCTTATACAATTGGTGTTGGAGTGGGAATACTGTGTGAGGTTATTTTTCGGAAGAAATAAGAATTGTAAAAGGGGTATTTGTAAATGGAACAAGCAATGGAAATTGCAAAGCTTTGGTTTCGAAATGAACATGTCACAGCTACTGTAATGCAACCAAAAGTAGCGAAGGTTTTATGCAAGAATAAAGAGTACATTTTAAAGAGAACGGGATCGATAAAGCAACTTCTAGTTGAATTCGATGTTTTGAAGCAACTGTATGAAAAGGGAATTAAAGTACAGAAAGTAGTAAAGACAGAAAATGATGAACAATATGTATTATATAAAGAAAAATATTATTGCTTATATGAGTATGTTGCCGGAAGTGTTTTAGAAATAAAAGATACGAATAAGCTGGAAAGGCTAGCAAGTACAATTGGAGAAGAAATAGCTAATCTGCACAAAGCATTACATTCGGTGAATAGTGACCATGAGTTAATAAAAAGAGATTTATATAAGATAGTATTTGAATGGGCTATACCGATTTTAGAAAAGAACGAGCATGCTCATCGAGAGGTAATTCAAAAGATGGAGCGAATGCACACAGCTTTCAAGGAAACGGTCCATCCATTACCGAGACAAATTATTCATCGTGATATGCATCTATCAAATGTAATCTTTAAAGATGATAAACTGGAAGGGTTTATAGATTTCGAGATTTTAGAAAATAATGTAAAAATATTTGATTTATGTTATTGCTGTACAAGTGTATTAAGCGAGCTATTTAGTGATGGAAGATTAAGAGAAAAATGGTTACATATCGTTAGCAAAGTCTTTGAAGGTTATTATAAACAAAATGATTTAACGAAAGAAGAACTAAAAGCTATTTGGTATGTTATGCTTTCAATTCAAATTATCTTTATTGCTTATTTTGTCCAGTTACCAAATTTATTAAAGTTAAATGAAGAAATGTTCTTCTGGATTTTTGCTAAGAAGGAAGATATTGAAGAAATTATAGAAGGTATCGTAAAGGTATCAAAAAAATAATATTAATTGGTTCTGGCGGTTCAGGAAAATCCACATTAGCAAGGCAGTTAGGAAATAAATTAAATATTAAGGTGCATCATCTTGATGCATTATTTTGGAAACCGAATTGGGAAGGTGTTCCGAGAGAAGAACAAATAGCAGTTCAAAATAACTTAATTAAAGATGAGAAGTGGATTATTGATGGGAATTATGGCGGGACGATGGGTATCAGACTGAATGCAGCTGATACAATTATCTTCCTTGATATGCATAGAACAATTTGTATTTATCGTGCTTTTAAAAGAATTGTAAAATACCGGAATAAAACAAGACCAGATATGGGCGCGGGATGTGAAGAAAGATTTGATTTGCAATTCTTTAAATGGATATGGGAATATCCTAATACTAAACGACCTACAATTTTAAAAGGGTTAGAGCAATTGTCCGAAGAGAAAAAGGTTATTGTTTTAAAATCTCCAAATGAGGTTCGGAAATTTTTAGAGCACATATAATAATAGAATGTGACACAACAATTCTTTTTGGATCTTACCGATTAGTTTAATTAAACTAATCGTTTTTTATTATGAAAAATTTAACGCTTTTTGAAAATTGTATTTTGTAATGAGTATATGACTATAAGTTCATATAAAATGAACGTTTGGAGGAATAGAAAATGACTAATGATTTAATTCAAACAATCGATTCATTAATGGTAAATATTCCAGTTGGAGAGGTAGTATTAAGAGATGATCGAATAAAAAAAGAATGGATAGTGCAAATTCAACCATTTTTTCTTGCAAAGTATGCTGTAACAATGGAACTATATGATGCTATTACAAATAGTACATTAAATAATTTTGATAAAAATCATAAACCAGTTGTCAATATTTCATGGAACGATGCCATTGCGTTTTGTAATGTACTTTCAAAAAAAGCGGGATTAAAAGAATATTATTCTATTAGTGATGATAGTCAAATTGTGAAATGTAATTTAGATTCAAATGGCTACCGATTACCATCTGAGGCAGAGTGGCAATATGCATGTAAAGCAAGTACAACCGGATATACATACGGGAAACTCCATGATATAGCGTGGTATAATGAAAATTCAAATGGAGAGATTCATGAAGTTGGCCAAAAAGAACCGAATGCATGGGGGCTTTATGATATGCTAGGGAACGTTTGGGAATGGTGTTATGATTTGTATGATGAAACAGTGTACGGATCATACCGCATTTTTCGTGGTGGTAGTTGGGCTGAAACAGCGAGAGGATGCGGCGCTACTTGTCGTCGTCGAAGCCATCCTACATTTCATATAGATGATCTCGGTTTTAGACTTGCTAGGTCAATTTAGTAGGAACATGTTACGAACAGCTAGGAAAAGAGTATGGAGAGAATCCGTACTCTTGCCAACATAGAAACGATTTAACGTAAGGAGTGTTTATTATGGCGCGTGTTTTATTTATTAACGCTGGATCAGAAGGACATATAAATCCAACTTTACAAGTTGTAGAAGAATTGATTTCTCGTGGTGAAGAGATCGTTTATTTTTCAATAGAAGCTTTCAGGGAGCGGATTGAGAAGACAGGTGCTACTGTACGAACGATTGATGATCAAAAATTTATAAAAGCGTTTCTATCTGGAGGCAGAAATTATTTACAGGAGAGAATAAATGGCCTTCTACATACAGCGGATATTGTCATACCTAGCGTTCTAGAACAAATTGAAGGTGAACATTTTGATTACATAATTCATGATTCTATGTTTGGCTGTGGCCATTTAATTGCTCAAATCCTTAAACTTCCAGCCATAAATTCATGCACATCTTTTGCGCAGGATGAAAAATCCTTTGAGCAAATGTTAGGTCATCTATCAAAAAATATCTCAGTAGAAATTTATGATAAAATACAGAATGATTTTCAAAACTTAACGAAGGGAATTGCTGAAAAATATGGTGTTGAAATAAAATCATCGTATGAAGTTTTCTGTAATCCTGCACCCCTTACTATTGTATATACAATTAAGGAGTTCCAGCCTTTTGGTGATACGTTTGATGAAACATATAAATTTGTAGGACCATCTATCTCTGCACAAATGAAAAACAGAGACGTTGATTTTACTTCAATTGAAGAAAAAAGTCCGATTTATATTTCATTAGGTACTGTTTTTAATGAAGCGATTGACTTTTATAAACTGTGTATGAAGGCCTTTGAGAATAGTGAGCATACAATTGTTATGTCTATTGGTAGTAAAACAAAAATAAGTGATCTAGGCGAAATTCCTAAAAACTTCATTGTGAAAAACTATGTACCCCAAACTGAGCTGCTTACATATACGAAACTATTTATTACACACGGCGGGATGAACAGTGCGCATGAAGGACTGTATAACGGGATTCCGCTCGTTGTAATACCGCAAAGTGCAGATCAGCCAGTAGTCGCAAAGCAAGTGGAGAGTCTTGGAGCAGGAATAAAATTACAAATGCAAGGATTAACTGCGGATCAACTAAGTGAAAGTGTAGAAATGGTATTAAATAATCCGTCATTTAAAGAAGTCGCTTTGAATTTGAAGAAATCTTTCCAAAAATCAGGTGGATATAAGGAAGCTGTTGATGAAATTTTTATATTTGTAGGTCAGTGAAAAAATGAAATTATACATTAGAAAAGCATCTAAATAGGATGCTTTTTATTTAACTTTATAATTCTTATTTTTAATATTTAGTATGGTTAAAACTAAGGCACTGAGAGATATAAGTATAAGAATAAAAGTTAACTAGTTAAATGTATTGTCAATTATGAAGTAAAGATGATAGATAAATATATTCAAATTTTATTTTAAAATGTTAGGACTTAGTTTTACATGTTAGTAATAATTTCACTGTTTCTGCACAACTTCTGCACATACTCAGGTAATTTCTATGTCATGATATATTCATAAAGTGAAATATTTCACAAGAAAAATATAATTTCACTGCGGTGTATGCATAATTAACACATACATCGGTACAAGTTTGTCTCTTGTTATTCTTTTACATCAAAGCCCACATTCCACTACAAAGTATAACAAGAAGGAGACATGAACATGAATAATCGATTTTTAAAACAACTACAAAATATGAAAATGAACAAAAAAAGTTTAGGAGCTGTAGCATTAACAGCTGGAATTATTAGTACGACACTTATTCCTCAAAATGCTTATGCGCACGGTTTTGTTGAAAAGCCTGGTAGCCGATCTGCTTTATGTAGTCCAACTTATGGTGCGCTAAATGTAAACTGTGGAAGTGTTATGTATGAACCACAAAGTTTAGAAGCTCCAAAAGGGTTCCCACAAGGTGGTCCAGTAGATGGACAAATTGCTTCAGCAGGCGGAAAATTTGGTGGTATTTTAGATCAACAAACAGCAAATCGTTGGTTTAAAAATACAATCACTGGTGGGGAAAATACATTTACTTGGAAGTATACTGCGCCTCACTTAACGAGTAAGTGGCATTACTATATTACTAAAAAAGGATGGAATCCAAATAAAGCGCTAACAAGAGCAGATTTTGAACCAATTGGAACAGTACAACATGATGGTTCTGCAGCTTCAAATAATTTAACTCATAAAATCAATGTACCTACTGATCGTAGTGGATATCATGTGATTTTAGCAGTATGGGATGTAGCTGATACAGCAAATGCATTCTATAATGTAATTGATGTTAATCTTATTAATGATGTGAAACCAGACATAGAAGCGCCAAGTATTCCAAATGGACTTCAGACGCAAAAAGTAACAGCGAATAGTGTAGAACTAACATGGAACGCTTCTACGGATAATGTAGGGGTAAAAGGATATCAAATCTTCCGTAACGGAGAGATGATTGATACAGTACTAGGCACTCATTTTATTGATAAGAAATTACAACCAAGTACAGAATACTCTTATACTGTAAAAGCAATTGACGCAGCTGGAAATGTATCGAAAGAAAGTGCAGCGCTTACAGTAAAAACGACAGTTGAGACTCCTGATACAGAAGCACCAACACAACCAAAAGGATTACATAGTATGGGAACGACAGCGTCAAGTGTGGATTTAATGTGGAGTCCATCTGACGATAATATTGGTGTAGACCATTATGATATTTATAGAGAAACAGAAGGGGCAATGAAAAAGATTGCAACATCCAATACAACTTCTTATTTGGATAAAAATCTGCTCGCTAATACTACTTATAAATATGTAGTGAAAGCTGTTGATGTAGCTGGAAATGAATCCGTACAGAGTGATATATTCACAATTACTACAAAAACTGAAAACGCTTCATATGAAGCGTGGGATGCAAAAAAAGCATATAAAAAGGGAGATAGAGTTCTGCACGAAGGAAAAGTATATGAAGCAGTCCAGAGTTATCAAGGAAATGGTGATCCAAACTGGATTTATGCATTATCATTATGGAAAACAGTGTAAGCTTTACTTAGGTATGAACTAAGAGATGATGGGCTTTGATGCAAAAGGGAATCTTGAGAATTCACTTTTCTATTAATAAAAAAAGGTAGTGTATGAATACATAAGATTCATACACTACCTTTTTATTATGATAATACTTTCGTCATAAGTATATGTGGAATGCCATCTTCCATAAATATATCAGAAGAAGTTTGATAACCTAGTTTTGTATAAAATCCTTCAGCTTGTGTTTGACCGTGTAGTTTCACTTTTGTAACTTGTTTGTTACGAGCAAGTTCTTCTAACGTTTGAATGATGACTTTACCTAATCCGTATGTACGATAATCTTTTAAAATACAAATACGTTCTAATTTTCCGACACCATCAACAAATCGTATACGCCCTGTGCCTACAGGAAGCTCATGATAATAAACTAAAATATGTTTACATTGCTCTCCGATTTCATCGAATGTATCAAATTCATCTGCAAGAGGGACACCTTGTTCTTTTACAAATACTTCTTTTCGAATATGAAAGGCAGTTTCTAAATCAGCAAGTTCTGTTATAAGTTTGGATTGCAAAATGTTCAGTCCTTTCTAATGTAATCAGCTTGTGTTTTCATAGTATATCATAATAAAGCGCTATAAAGAGAAGAACATACTAAAAAGCCAACTTTAAAAAGTTAGCTTTTATTACAATTCCTTTATCCCATTTTTAGCGCCGATAATTACTTTACTCGTCATACTTATAAATAACCCTGTTTCAACTACACCAGTAATCATTTTTAATTGAGTGTGTAAATGGGCAGGATTAGAAATATGATTAGGGAATATACAATCGATAATCATGTTATTGTTATCGGTTATATAGGTTTTATTGTTTTTCAAACGTAATGTTGTTTGACATCCTAAAGACTGAATTTTATTTTCGGTTTGTTTCCATGAAAAAGGGATGATTTCAATAGGTAATGGAAAAGTACCTAAATGTGTTACAAGTTTCGATTCATCAGCAATGATAATTAGTTTTTTAGAGGAAGAGGCAACGATTTTTTCACGAAGTAATGCACCGCCACCGCCTTTTATAAGTTGTAAATTTGAATCAATTTCATCCGCTCCATCAATTGTAAGATCAAGACTTTGTACGTCGTTTAACGAAATTAGGGGGATGTTTAGTTGCTGTGCTAATGCTTCAGTTTCCTTTGATGTTGGTACAGCTTGAAATGATAATCCTTCTTTTACACGCTCACCTAATTTTTGTATTGTCCAATATACAGTAGAACCTGTACCAAGCCCAATTTTCATGCCATCGTTTACAAAGTTAGCAGCATATTCGCCAGCGAGCTGTTTTAAATTCATCGCTTTACTCCGCCGGACGTGGCCCAGCATCAAGACCTGAATTTTCAACTGTAAGTACCGGACGAACGACTATATCTTTATGTACACGCATTTGACAAGATAATCGTAAATGATCTTCAATTCCTTTTTCCGTCATTGCATGTTTCTCATTCGCACTCGCTTCACAGAAATCACCTGCTAGTATTTCTACTCTACAAGTTGTGCAACGTGCATTCCCGCCGCAACGATGAAGAATGTTGACACCGCTATCTTCAATTGCTAATACTAACTTTGTTCCTTCTTTCACATCAAAAGTTCCCGCACCTTCAATTGTTAATTTTGGCAAATTTGTTCCTCCTCACGTAAAATTGTACATAACATATTTATGACCGCGAATTATTGAACATAAACATTATTTTTTTATATCCCCGTAACTTTTTTTAATGTTGAATCGTTTATTAAGTAAGCGCTGAAAAGGAGTGGTTATTTTGTGCACAAAAGTAACTCATGTTTTAAAGAACCATATCGATATGAATCATTCAAATATAAACTTTTTAATTGAACAATATGGAGAGTTAAAAAGATACTGTACTTTTTTAACGAAAAACAAATGGGATGGGGAAGATCTCGCCCAAGAAACAGTGTGTAAAGTGCTTCAAAAATATAGAAATAAAGATATTTGTATGACACTCGTCTATAAAATAGCAAGAAATCGTTGGTTAGATCAGATAAAGTCTAAGTCTGTTCATGAAAAAATAAGAGAACAAATCACTTTTGAAGAACCACATGAGAACATTGCAGATTTGCATGAAATGGTAGGGAAAGTATTGTCTTCATTAAATGTACAGCAATCCGCAATTTTATTATTAAAAGATGTTTTTCAATATAGTATCGCTGATATTGCTAAAGTGTGTTTTGTATCAGAAGGTGCAGTAAAGGCTTCTTTATTTCGAAGTAGAAATAGGCTGAAAACTGTAAGTGAAGAAGGGATTGAGATAGTCGAATTCACAGAGGATATTGAAGTTGTTGTAACATCTATTCGTGAGGAAAGACCAGAATTGTTAACGAAACTTCTTCCGACAATAGATTTTACTAAGTTACCATCTAAACAGCCAGTGTTATTATTTAATGTGAAAAAACCTTCTTCCTACAGTTGTATGCTTTGCGCAGCATAACAAGTATTGGAGGGATTTAAAATGAATGCAATTCCATATGTAGTAGAACAAACAAAATTAGGAGAACGTTCCTATGATATATATTCAAGGTTATTAAAAGACCGCATTATTATTATCGGCTCAGAAATTAACGATCAAGTAGCGAGTAGTGTCGTAGCGCAATTATTATTTTTAGAAGCAGAAGATGCAGAAAAAGATATATATTTATACATCAATAGCCCAGGAGGTTCAACGACAGCAGGTTTTGCAATATTAGATACGATGAATTTAATTAAACCAGATGTGCAAACGCTATGCATGGGCTTTGCGGCATCATTCGGTGCATTGTTATTATTATCAGGAGCAAAAGGAAAACGGTTTGCGCTCCCTAACAGTGAAATTATGATTCATCAGCCGCTTGGTGGTGCACAAGGGCAAGCAACAGAAATTGAAATAACTGCGAAAAGAATATTAAAGTTAAAGCATGATATTAATAAAATGATTGCAGAAAAAACAGGCCAACCGATTGAAAGAGTAGCACATGATACAGAAAGAGATTATTTTATGACTGCAGAAGAAGCGAAGGCATATGGGATTGTAGATGACGTTGTTACGAAAAAATAAGATGAAAAAGGCTAGAGGATATGTTAATTCTCTAGCCTTTTTATTAATCCTTTACCCATTCATCAACTAATGCTTGATTTTTTTTAATCCATTTTCGCGCAGCCTCTTCAGGATCTTTTGTTTTATTTAACATGACCATTAACGTACCGAGCTGTTCATCGTTCATTTTCCATTTATCAAAGTATTTTATAACATCTGGGTGATCTTTTTCGAAACCTTTACGAACGGAGTAATAAATGTCATCTTTTTCACCATATACTTTCTTAGGGTCTTTTAAATATTTTAAGTCAAATTCTGAAAAACCCCAATGCGGATTCCAAAGCGTAACAGCGATTGGTTTCTTTTTTGTATATGCTTTCTTTAGTTCACTCATCATCGCAGCTTCAGAAGATTGGACAAGTTTTAGTTTTATATCATATTCTTTCATTGCTTTATTCGTTAAATTCATAAGACTACTACCGGGTTCGATACCGACAATTTTATTATCTAGTTCATCTTTATGAGCATTTAAATCTTCGATACTGTTTATGTTTTTCATATAAGAAGGGACGACTAAACCTAGTCCAGTACCTTCGTACCATTTTGATTTTAAGACAATATCATCTTTATAACGATCGTTTAGCGGTTTATCTGTAACTGGTAGCCATACTTCTAAATTCGCATCAACATCGCCACGAGCGACACCAGTCCAAATTGCGGCTTTTTCTAAATACATGAGCTCAACTTTGTAGCCTTTTTCTTCTAATAAAACTTTCCACATGTTTGCAGTTGCAATATTTTCTTTCCAACTTGTTACACCAAGTTTAATTTTTCCTTTCGAATTTGCATTTGTTGCATTACATGAAGTGAAAATCATAGTAATAAATAATGCAAGGCATATAAACCAAATTTTCTTTCGCATCGAAAACCTCCTAAGTAACGTTTGCCTTATAAAATAAATGTATAAGTAAGCATTCTTATTATGAACGGAAACGAGAATTTTAAAGAAATCTTATGAATGTCATTTTTATGTAATATTTCTTTGTAAAATCGCAACACTATGTGAATAGATGGGTAGAAAAGGAGTAGTGACATGGATAATACAAAGGTGCGTGTTGAAAACGTAACAAAAGTATTCGGGAAACATCCGCAAAGAGCCCTTTCCTTATTAAAAGAAGGAAAAAGTAAATCGGAAATTTTAAAAGAGACAGGAATGAACGTTGGGGTGAAAAAAGCAACGTTTGAAGTTTACTCTGGAGAGATTTTCGTTATTATGGGTTTGTCTGGTAGCGGGAAATCTACGCTAGTTCGTATGTTAAATCAATTGATTAAACCAACTGCAGGTCATATATACATAGATGGTGAAGACATCGCAACGATGGGAAAAGAAGAGTTACGGAGAGTAAGAAGAACGAAAATGAGTATGGTATTTCAGAAATTCGCTCTATTTCCGCATCGTACAGTTATACAAAATGTTGCATATGGTTTAGAAATACAAGGAGTTCCGGTTGAAGAGCGAGAGAAAAAAGCGTTAGAATCGCTACAGTTAGTAGGACTCGATCATCATAAAGATAATTATCCAAGTCAACTTAGTGGTGGTATGCAGCAGCGCGTTGGAATCGCAAGGGCACTAACGAATAATCCAGATGTATTACTAATGGACGAGTCATTTAGTGCATTAGATCCACTTATTCGAAAAGAAATGCAAGATGAATTGTTAGAGTTACAAGATAAAATGGAAAAAACGATTATATTTATTACGCATGATTTAGATGAAGCGCTTCGAATTGGAGATCGTATCGCATTAATGAAAGATGGAGAAATCGTCCAAATTGGAACGCCAGAAGAAATTATGATGAGCCCCGCAAATGAATTTGTAGAAAAGTTTGTTGCGGACGTGAATTTAGGAAAAGTAATTACGGCTGAGTCTATTTTAAAACGACCAGAAACTTTATTGATTGATCGTGGACCTCGTGTGGCCCTTCAAATTATGAGGAATGCAGGCGTCTCAACTGTATATGTTGTAAACAAAAAGTATGAGTTTTTAGGTATATTAACTGCGGATGATGCGAGTAAAGCAGTACAAAAACAGTGGCCGATTGCTGATTTATTACTTAATGATATTCCGCATGTGTATTTGGATACTTTACTGGAAGAGACATATGCAAAAATGGCAGAGATGAAATATCCGTTACCAGTAATCGATGAGAAGAAAAGGCTAAGAGGAATTATTAAACGTGAAAGTGTCATTCAAGCTCTTGCAGGAAACATTGAGGAAGAGGTGAAAGACGATGAATAGTATACCACGTATTCCATTAGGGGAATGGGTCGACTCATTTGTTGCAAGTTTATATGAGCACTTTGAAGGCTTATTCCGAGGATTCTCTTATATTATTGGTGGATTCGTTGATTTACTCACTAATTTTTTAACAATAATACCTGCCATATTGATGATTATTATCTTGTGTTTCTTCATTTGGTACACAACGAGGAAATTATCTTTAGTCATTTTTACGCTTATTGGATTATTATTCATTTTGAATATTAACTACTGGGCACAAACGATGCAAACATTAGCACTCGTACTTACGTCTGTTATTATTTCAATTATTGTCGGAATTCCAATTGGTATATTAGCATCTCAAAATGAGCGGTTCTCAAAATTTTTAAAGCCAACATTAGATTTTATGCAAACAATGCCGGCATTCGTATACCTCATTCCAGCGATTACATTTTTCGGAGTTGGTGTAGTACCTGGAATTATTGCATCGGTAATCTTTGCAATGCCACCGACAATTCGTTTTACTGACTTAGGAATTAGACAAGTTCCAGAAGATTTAATTGAAGCAGCGAATGCGTTTGGATCCACAGCATCACAAAAACTATTTAAAGTACAATTACCACTTGCAACCGGAACGATTATGGCTGGTGTGAACCAAAGCATTATGCTTTCGTTATCGATGGTTGTAACAGCATCACTTGTAGGAGCTCCAGGGCTTGGAGTTGATGTATATCGCTCTGTAACACAAGTTAATATCGGAATGGGATTTGAAGCTGGATTAGCTATCGTAGTAATCGCAATCATATTAGATCGAATTACACAAGGGTTCCATACGAAAAGAAAATAATGACCAAAAAACACACTTTTATAATACAAAGTGTGTTTTTTATTGTATCTAGATTACATATGAACGATAACAGAACCTCCAGCTGGTGCACAAACTTGGTTTTGTTGTTGTTCCATTGATTTGATGAATTGATTATTTTCCTCGATTAATGAGATTAATTTAGTTAATTGACTTTCAAGACTTGCGATATGATGCATCATATATTGTGAATCATGATGCAATGTATTCCTTGCGGGATGGGGGGAATAAACATACTGTTGATTTATATTTGGATTCCAATGAGGATACATTTGAATTGTTCCTCCTTCAATAAATTACGAAGCTTTCTTATAGTAAATGCCTATGTATAATCAATAGTTACTTGAAAATTTTTCAATATAAAAGGAGTATGTACAGAAAATGGAAAATATTATATGTGAAGTTAAAGTACATTTTTTTGAAATGTTCAAGTGAGATAGTGAATATATTAATACATTCAAGTAAGCGTATGTTGTTTAGCGAGAAATGATGGGAGGAGATGCAATTTTGGCTAAAAATAAAAAAAGAAATGATGCTTTGGCAATAGGTATTGGTATAGGAGTTGTAATCGGTGTATTCCAAGGTTATTTTACAAATAATTTAGTAATCGGAATTGTGATTGGGATCGTAATTGGGATTGCGTTTTTGAAGAAATAATGAGGTTTAAATTCATTTCAAAAATTGCTGTATCAAAAGAGTGAATCTTCGGAATATAAATCCTGTTTTTCCTTTTTTTATGATATTATATATGAAAAGGATGGTGATGAATATGTCAACGAACGATCAAGTAAAACTAAACTGTTTTATTTGTGAAAAGCATAAAGGAAATATTATAGTTCCAGGTGGAGCTATTTACGAAGATGAACTCGTTTACGTTGGACATGTCCACTGGGATAGTGAAGAAACATACTTGGGTTATGTAATGATAGATATAAAAAGGCATGTACCTGGCCTCGCTGAACTAACAGATGAAGAAGCGAAAGCGTTCGGACTTATAACAAGTAGAGTAAGTAAAGCGCTAAAAGAAAGCGAAGGTGCAGAGCATATTTACACTTTTGTTTCAGGGAATGGTGTACCACATATGCATATGCATATCATACCGCGTTATGCAAATACACCAAAAGAGTTTTGGTCACCAACCGAGATAGCGAAATGGACTGGCGCACCATATGGTGACGCAGCGAAAATCAAAAAACTATGCGAAAGAATACGAGAGTATATGGTGAGTGAATATGCATACAACAAATAATAGACAACATTCATGGGTTGGAAGTAGAGAAATGTGTTTAGACGAAATTTCGGTAAAGCAATATGGTGATATCGTGCTCGGTGCATATGGTGGGAATATTAGTGCCAGAGCAAAAAAGAACGAAGATGGTGCGTTAGTTTGGTCAAATGGTGATTGGGAATTTGCAGCTATATTAGATGGACATAATAGTGCAGAAAGTGTTGATTTAGTAGTAAACACAATCGAAAAAGAATATGAAAATATAAAAGTAATTTTGAATGAACCAATTAATACAGTGTTTCAATCTATTGAAAATCATATACTGACAATTTTTCAGTCATCTTCATTTAAGGAAAAGTGCAAAAAAATTAAAGGTGAAACAGCTTGCTTACTATGTGTAAGGAAAGAAAATTATATATGGTGGCTTTCTATCGGTGATTGTTTAGTGTATGTATTTCATGAAGAGTTACATAAGTTAGGGCAATATGCATTAAATCAACGTCATTTTTACCAATGGATTGGGAATGTAAACACATTCGATTTACCTGTTCCTTGTTATTCATCAGGTATTCGTGAATTACGTACTGGAAAGAACCGAATTGTAATAGTGACAGATGGAGTATTAGAATGCGGGGAACGCCGATATGAAACACCTGTAAATTTGTATAATGCTATGAATAGAAATGATAAAACACTTAAAGAAAATATTCACAATGTTTTAGAACACGTGCATCATCAGTTGGGACGTGATAGTGCGACAATTATTAGTTGGGACGTAGAAAATAAAAGGAATGCTACGTATCCGAGTGATCAGCCGGAGAAAATGCAAGTAAGAAAATAAAAGGATAGGGTTTTCTGTCAATTATAAAAATAACTCTATTAATTTTATCGGTACTATCTATATTCGTTTTTGAAAAAATAGAAAGAAAAAGGATAAACATCCCGAAACAAAAGGGATGGGAAATAGATTGTTGTTATACAATACATAAAACATGTTTTGATAAAACTACTACTAAAGAAGATAAAGAAAATGAATACATTATCTACATATTAAAAAATATATAATCCACTTTGTTACGAAAACATAATTAATTTAATAGGAGGGAATGCAATGGGCAACTCTACTATTTGGATTATAGTTATTATTATGATAATTGGAGGATATTTTTTAGAAAAGTTTTTAAGAAAAAAACTAAATATGCCAAAGGGCAATGCTTGGATATATAAGCATGTAAATAGTTTACATGTAAAATTAGAAATAGGTCTTTTTATCGTATATCTTATAGTAAGTTTTATTTATCTGTTCAAAGTAGAAAATGCTAATATAGGAATTGCTGTACTTACTTATTTCGGAGCAATTTCCTTATTACGCGTATGGATGGAATGGAAGTATAACAGAGAGACAAAGGAATATATTCTTTCTATAATTGGATTCTTTGCATTTGTTTTTATGGTTTCAATGTTACTTTATTTTGATCCTCTTTCTACATACTAATGTCGTTTTGGTTTTTCATGATGAATATTTAAAAAGAGTAGCTACCATTATTTATCTTGATAGTTACTCTTTATATTTACATCTTCTTAAAGCTTCTCAAAACAAGGTATTCCCACAATTTCCAAGGAAGAATCTTCTTCGCAAAAATCATAAATTTCACACCTTTACCGATTGGATATCGTAAATTTGTACGCTTAGATTCAGCAATTTCAACAATTTTATTAGCAACATCTATCGGATTACCAAATGTATTACTACCGCTATTAATATGTTTTTGTATTTTATCCATATACTCTTTGTAAGGAGATGTTGTATCAGATTGGTTTTCAGCTAGTTGTTTCCCAACCTCCCATATGTTTGTGTTATAAGAACCTGGTTCAATTAAAGCAACATCTATTCCGAAAGGTTTTACTTCTAAGCGAAGCGATTCACTCCAGCCTTCTAATGCATATTTTGAAGATACATAAGGAGATAAACCAGGGAATCCAACTTGACCGCTAATGCTGCTTATATTAATGATTTTTCCACTTCTTTGTTTTCTCATATACGGTAAGACAAGCTGGGTAATTGATATAGCTCCAAATAGGTTCGTTTCAAATTGTTTACGGTATTCCTCTACTGGAATTTCTTCTACAAAGCCGCCATTTGCATATCCTGCATTATTAACAAGAAGGTCTACTTTTTGTATTTCTTTTAAAAATAATTGGAAGTTATGTATAGAATTTTGATCGGTTACATCTAATTGTTGAACTTTTATATTTTGCTGTAAGTTAAGTTGAGTAACTTGAGATATTAAGCGCACTTGTTTTTCAAGGTTTCGCATTGTAGCGATAACTAAATAATTTTTTTTTGCGAGTTCGAGTGTAGTTAATAGTCCAAATCCACTTGAGGCTCCTGTAATTATTGCGATTTTTTTATTCATTTTTCGCCAGCTTTCTTTTTCTTTTATCATAACGAGTTATGATAAGAAAATCTATTATTCTTACATTCAGTATGAAATCAATTTGTATGCAAAGAAGGGGATTATAGGGAATGAGCGTATATAGAGTAGTGTATATTAATATGATAATGAAATGAGGGAAGAAAAATGGTCCATGTGAAAGATGTATTAGCAGATCAGTTATTAGCAAATGCGAATGATCCCAGTTGGTATATGCCATTTTCAGATGCAGTTAAGGATTTATCTGAGAGGGAAGCTTTCTGGAAACCGAATGAAGAGTGTAATAGTATAGCCGAAATCGTACAACATTTACTGTATTGGAACTCTACGTGGCAAACTAGGTATAAAGAATCACATGTTAATGCAGTACCCGCTATAGGAGATAATAATAAAAGTTTTATGCTTTCAGATAATCAAACTTTCGATGAATTACGGGAAAAACTACTAGAAAAACTGCTACAATGGCAAACTCTCATAAATGAAGAAAAGGTTGAAAGTGATGTAGTGGGATTTCCTGTTTCTGCAAAATGGTGGGAAGTGTTAGCGAATGTAACAACTCATAATGCATATCATATTGGGCAAATTATTTACATCCGAAAATTACAGCAGAGCTTTGATAATGAATAAGATAATAGTTCTCAAATTAGGTGAACAAAAGTGGACAAAACGAGACAAATGTCTCATTTTGTCCACTTTTTATTATGAAAGAAAAGCGAAAACCTATTAAAGCAAGGATTAGAATTTGGCACGGTACTTGCAATATAAAAGACGAACAAGAAAATAGGAGGGCTGGACATGTTAAAAACAACTGAAAGTAAAGGGAATGAAATTACGAAAGAACAAGCTCGTTGGATGTACGAAAAAATGTTAGAGATTCGTAAGTTTGAAGATAAGGTGCATGAATTGTTCGCGCAAGGCGTTTTGCCAGGTTTCGTTCATTTATACGCAGGTGAAGAAGCAGTAGCAGTTGGTGTATGTGCCCACTTAACGGATAGTGACAGTATTACAAGTACACATAGAGGTCATGGACATTGTATTGCAAAAGGTTGTGATTTAAATGGTATGATGGCTGAACTTTTCGGGAAAGCGACAGGATTATGTAAAGGAAAAGGTGGTTCCATGCATATTGCCGATTTAGATAAAGGAATGCTAGGTGCGAATGGCATTGTAGGCGGCGGTTTCCCACTTGCTTGCGGTTCAGCATTAACAGCTAAATATAAAGGAACAAAAGATGTAAGTGTTTGCTTCTTCGGTGACGGAGCAAATAATGAAGGGACATTTCATGAAGGGGTTAATTTAGCGGCGATTTGGAAGTTACCAGTTATTTTTATCGCAGAAAATAACGGTTACGGTGAAGCAACTACATTTGAATATGCTTCAAGTTGTGATTCTATTGCTGATCGTGCAAAAGCTTATAATATTCCAGGTGTTCAAGTAGATGGAAAAGATCTTCTAGCTGTATATAAAGCTGCTGCAGAAGCAGTGGAACGTGCGCGTAATGGGGATGGTCCAACAATTATTGAATGTATGACATATCGTAATTACGGTCATTTCGAAGGTGAAGCGCAAACATATAAAACATCAGAAGAAAAAGAAGAACATTTAAATGAAAAAGATGCAATTGTGAATTTTCGTAAGCATTTAATTCATGAAGCTTTATTAACTGAGTCTGAACTTGTGGATATGGAAAAGGCAGTAGATGAGGCAGTACAAAGATCAATTGAGTTTAGTGAAAATAGTCCGTATCCAGATGATGAAGAATTATTAAAAGATGTTTATGTTTCTTATAAATAAGAGGAGGGTGAAAAATTATGACTAGAACAGTAAGTATGTCAACTGCAATCAATGAAGCGATGAAAATATCGATGCGCCGTGATGAAAATGTAATTTTAATAGGAGAAGACGTTGCAGGTGGTGCACAAGTTGATCATTTGCAAGATGATGAAGCATGGGGCGGTGTTCTTGGTGTTACGAAAGGACTTGTACAAGAGTTTGGCCGAAATCGTATATTGGATACACCAATTTCTGAAGCGGGTTATATGGGAGCCGCGATGGCAGCTGCTGCAACTGGGTTACGTCCGATAGCTGAGTTAATGTTTAATGATTTTATCGGTAGTTGTCTTGACCAAGTATTAAACCAAGGTGCGAAATTCCGTTATATGTTTGGAGGTAAAGCAAAAGTACCTGTTACAGTACGTACGATGCATGGCGCTGGTTTTAGTGCAGCAGCTCAGCATTCACAAAGTTTGTACGCATTATTTACGAGCATACCAGGTATTAAAGTTGTTGTTCCTTCCACGCCGTATGATGCAAAAGGCTTATTATTAGCAGCAATTGAAGATGATGACCCAGTAATCTTCTTTGAAGATAAAACACTTTACAACATGAAAGGTGAAGTGCCAGAAGGATACTATACAATTCCATTAGGGAAAGCCGATATGAAACGTGAAGGTTCTGATGTAACAATCGTCGCAATTGGAAAACAAGTTCATACGGCGCTTGCAGCTGCTGAGCAATTATCGAAAAAGGGGCTTGAAGTAGAAGTAATCGATCCACGATCTTTATCACCGCTTGATGAAGATACGATTTTAGCATCTGTTGAAAAAACAAATCGTCTTATCGTCATTGACGAAGCAAACCCAAGATGTAGTATCGCAACAGATATCGCGGCAATTGTAGCGGATAAAGGATTTGATTTGCTAGATGCACCTATTAAACGAATTACAGCACCACATACACCTGTTCCGTTTTCGCCACCACTTGAAAAGTTGTATTTGCCAACGCCAGAAAAAGTAATTGAAACTATATCAGAAATGATCGGAGACCAATCTTTATTACATGTGTAATGAAACGATGAGAAGGGAGAGAGCGGTATGGCTGTAGAAGTTGTAATGCCAAAGTTAGGTATGGCGATGAAAGAAGGTATTATTACGAACTGGAATATTAAAGCAGGCGATAATGTAGCAAAAGGAGAACTAATTGCTAGTATTAATTCAGAAAAAATTGAAACGGAAATTGAAGCGCCAGCTGATGGTACGGTGCTTGATATAGCTGTAAGTGAAGATGAAGGGGTGCCGCCTGGTACTGTAATTTGCTACATCGGTAAACCGAATGAAAAAGTAGAAATGCAGGAAAGCACACATGTGGTAGAAGAAAAAACATTTAATATAGAAGTACAAAATGTACAAAATCAAGAACCAAATGGGAAAGAAGTAGCCAAGCAAAGAATTAAAATTTCACCTGTAGCGAAGAAAATTGCAAAGTCTGAAAATTTGGATATCAAGGTATTAGTTGGTACAGGTCCTGGCGGAAGGATTACAAAGGCAGATGTATTAAAAGCACTTGAGGTAAGAGGAATCGTTCCGGAAATATCTGAACAAGAAGAAAGTAACGTGATTCCTGTTACTGGTATGCGTAAAGCGATCGCAAATCGTATGCACGCAAGCTTACAAAATAGCGCACAATTAACGTTAACGATGAAAGTAGATGTAACAGATTTAGTTGCTTTACATAAAGAAATAGCGAAAGTTGTACAAAAAAGATATGATAATAAATTAACCATTACGGATTTCGTCTCGCGTGCTGCTGTATTAGCACTTGGAGAGCATAAAGAAATGAACAGCGCTTATATAGATGATGCAATTCATCAATTTGAACATGTGCATTTAGGCATGGCAGTCGCATTAGAAAAAGGGTTAATCGTTCCAGCTATTCGCTTTGCAAATAATTTATCTTTAGTAGAATTGTCTAAAGAGATTAAGAATGTGGCACAAAAGGCGCGAGCAGGTAGCTTAAGTAGTGATGATATGCACGGAACGACATTTACAATTAGTAATTTAGGTAGCTTTGGTATTGAATATTTCACACCTGTATTAAATACACCTGAGACTGGCATTTTAGGTATTGGCGCAATTGAACATGTTCCTGTATATAAAGGGAAAAAATTAAAAAAAGGTAGTATGTTACCTTTAAGTTTAACATTCGATCATCGTGTACTAGACGGTGCACCAGCAGCTGCATTTTTACGCACAATTAAACATTATTTAGAAGAACCTATAACAATTCTTTTATAAAGAGAAGGTGAGAGAATGAGTAAACTAGTTGTAATTGGAGGCGGACCAGCTGGATATGTAGCGGCAATTACCGCGGCTCAAAATGGCAAAGGTGTCACTCTTATTGATGAAGCTGAACTTGGCGGAACGTGTTTAAATGTTGGTTGTATGCCTACGAAATCACTATTAGAAAGTGCTGAAATACATGACATTGTGAGAAAAGCGAATGATTATGGAGTTACGCTTAATACAGGAAGTATATCAATTGATTGGAATCAAATACAGGCGAGAAAATCACAAATCGTAATGCAACTCGTCCAAGGAATACAATATTTAATGAAGAAAAATAAAATTAAAGTTGTAAAAGGAAAAGCGAAATTCGAAACGGATCATCGTGTGCGAGTTGTACAAGGAAATAAAGAAGAAGTAGTTGATGGAGAGAGTTTTATTATCGCATCTGGTTCCGAACCTACAGAATTACCATTCGCTCCGTTCGATGGAAAATGGATTTTAAATAGTAGCCATGCCATGTCTCTTGAGAGTGTACCATCTTCATTGTTAATCGTTGGCGGTGGTGTAATAGGATGTGAGTTTGCAAGTATTTATAGTAGACTTGGCACAAAAGTATCGATAGTTGAAATGGCACCGCAATTACTACCTGGTGAAGATGAAGATATCGCGAATATTTTAAGAGAGAAATTAGAAAAAGATGGTGTGAAAATTTTTACGGGAGCAGTTTTAAAAGGATTAAATAACTATAAGAAGCAAGCTTCATTTGAGTACGAGGGAATTACTCACGAAGTAACTCCAGAATTTGTTCTTGTTTCTGTAGGAAGAAAACCACGAGTGCAACAATTAGGATTAGAAAAGGCAGGGGTTCAGTTTTCAAATAAAGGGATTTCTGTGAATGAACATATGCAAACGAACGTATCGCATATTTACGCAGCTGGTGATGTAATCGGTGGAATTCAGCTTGCTCACGTTGCCTTCCATGAAGGAACGACAGCAGCATTACACGCAAGCGGAGAAGACGTGAAAGTAAATTATCACGCTGTGCCCCGTTGTATATACACAGCTCCAGAAATAGCTAGTGTAGGGTTAAGTGAAAAAGGTGCAAGAGAACAATATGGTGATATTCTCATCGGAGAATTTCCTTTTACAGCGAACGGAAAAGCTCTTATTTTAGGAGAACAAGTAGGTAAAGTAAAAGTCATTGTAGAACCTAAATACCAAGAAATTGTAGGGATTTCTATTATCGGTCCTTATGCAACTGAACTTATTGGTCAAGGAACCGTAATGATTCATACAGAAGTTACCGCTGATATAATGAGAGATTATATTGCAGCACATCCAACTTTATCTGAGGCGATTCATGAAGCGTTAATGCAAGCAGTAGGACATGCTGTACATGCTTAAATAGAAATATGATAAACCACTATTCTCTAAATGAAAGAGAGAATAGTGGTTTGAATTTTTATAGAAGAAATTAAATATCTTATTACTATTTAATTTCAATCGCTGAAGTAATATCGTTCCAATCAGCAGCTAAATTAGCAGTTTTACCGTACCAATCAGCATGTTTAAATAAAACGCCTTTTCCATATCCTTGTGTTGAAGTGTGCTCCCAAAGTGTAGTTGAATAACTTGCAGAAGGTGACGCTGTACTTACAGAAGAAATTCTGTCATTCCAGCTAGATGGTAAGTTTTTAAAGCCGCTACTCCAGTAAATATATTGTCCACCTTTATCTTTATGTTCATAAAAATCAGTACTACCAGCACCGCTACCTAAAGGATTAATTTTATTTTTAATTGCTTTTTTATCCTTTTCAATATACGCATCTAATGTTTCACGGCTAGTAAAACCATAAGCTAGCCAATCTCCATTTTCATTTTGCTCTGGTAATACCATAGTAATTTGGATATCTTTCTTATCCTGCTCACTTAATTTTGCAAATGAATTAACATTTTGTTCATCCACTTTTAAATAATCAAATGACTTAATTGTGTTACTTTTTTCTTCAGCACTTACCGCACCTAGTCCTCCAGTTAGTGCAAAACCCGCTACTAATGTCCCTGCTACTAATTTCTTCAACATATAACCATCCCTTTTTGTTTGAATTTTTGTACAGGTGAATCTTGTACAGCTAAAATGTATTCTAATTTTATACTTTTGTAAATATTCTGAAGTTTTAGAAATAATAGGCGGAATATTTACAGTTTTACATTTTTTCTTTAGAAAGAATGGTTATTGGAATGATATAATAAGTGGATATATTGTTTTTACTGGATGTAAAGATGTTTTAGGAGAGGTGTCATTGAAATATTTTACAAGAGATTGGTATAAAGAAATGCAAGTTTTAGAATTTGTAAGTTTTATAGATTCTATAAAAGAATGGTCGGAAATGGATATAGAAAGTTTAAAGGAGGAAATTGAGAAAAGGAAAATAGATTTATTAAAGTTCCTTCCTGAATCGATATACTCAATTATACAAAACATCACAACTAATTCAGAATACCCATCAGGTGAACTGAAAAAACGTATGCGAAAGTGGTCAACAGATTATGAGAAAAGAGTGGCACAATTAGATCAATCATACGTAGAATATTTTAATTCCATTGAGAAAAAACTTCCGTCAAATGTCGTTCAGTTACACAAGACATCATTACACGACAGTGTAATTAAAGTAGTAAAGAGAAAGTCAGAAGATACTTTGTCTATCGTATTAGATTGCAGTGGTACTTTTAGTGAATTTGATAAATTTGAAGTAACCTTTATAGGAGTAGCAAAGTGTTCTATGCCGGAAAACTTTGAAAATGCTTGGTGGTTATATCATGAAATAGCTCTTACTGAAGATGGTTTTGAACTAGGTGTTTTATTCGACTGTCCATTTAGAGAAGTGACGATTTGTGCGACAGATGTATTACTTGTGAAGAAATAATTTTTTATGGAGCATTACAAACGTTTGACATAATAAAAAAATAAAGTTATTGTAGATACATGAAGTCTACAATAGGGGCTGTACTATGAAATATTCTAAAGCTACAAATTATGCTCTTCATACAATGCTTTTTCTGGCAAAGGCTACACCAAATAAGTTAGTTAGTGTTCACCAATTAGCAGAAATGCAAAATGTTTCACCAACGTACTTGTCTAAAATACTAACTAAGTTGACGAAGGAAGGGATGATACATTCATCATCTGGTCCAAAGGGCGGTTACTCGCTTAGTAAGAATTGGGAAGATATTTCATTTTTAGATATTATACATGCAATTGAAGGTAAAACATCATTGTTTGAATGTTGTTTACATGACAAACCTGGATGTTTAATTAATGAAGTAATGCTTGCAGCAGAAGAGAAAATGGAAGAAGAGTTACGAAATCAAAAAATCGTAGATCTTGCGAAAAAAATAAAAGTGGATTTTTAATCTGCTTTTATTTTTAAATTAATTAAGGATAAAAAGACTCTTTGATATCTTTAATTGTAGTTAGAAAATGATATGAAGAAGGAGAGAAGATGATGACTAAATTTTGGAATGATCGATATAAATCAGATGAATATTTTTACGGGGAAGAACCTAATACATTTATTAAAGAACAAGCATTTCGTTTAGCAAATCACAATAAAGTAATAGCTTTTGCGGAGGGAGAAGGTAGAAATGCTGTATTTCTAGCAAGACAAGGGAACGAAGTAACAGCTATTGATTATTCGGAAGATGGATTAGAGAAGACAAAAAAATTGGCAGAGAAGCATAACGTAAACGTGCATACAAAAAAAGTAGATTTATTAGCTGATAGTTTGCCAGAAAATGAATATGATGCAGCAATTATGGTATTTGGACATTTTCATGATGATTATAAAAAAATGATATTAGGTAAAATGATACAAACGATAAAGCCTGGTGGTTTAATTATGTTTGAAGTTTACTCAAAAAAACAAATAAACTATGGTACTGGTGGACCAAAAGATGTTGATATGCTGTATGATCCAATTGATATCCTTACTTGGTGTGAAGAACATAAGGTAATTCATTTCTTTAATGGCGAACAAGAGCGAATTGAAGGGAAAGGGCACACTGGTTTAGCTGATGTTATTCAAGTTGTTATTAGAAAATTATTATAAGTGTTAATGAAAGTTAAATGTATGAATGTAAAAGACCAGTCATGTAAGACTGGTCTTTCTATTTAGATACTAAATTATCAAGCTTCCAATATGTATCTGTTAACGGCGCTGCTTTGCTATCTATGTATAAATACATATTATTTAAATCTTTTGGTGAAGTTTTCAGTTCAAACACAACGTCAGTAGTTAAAGAGAATTCGTGTGGAACATTTTTATAGTGCTCGTCATCTATCGGATGAGCTTCACCTTCATATTTCTGACCAGTTTTTTCATCTTGTATGAAATATTTCATTTCCGAAAGATCAATAGTTTGTCCATCGTCCCGAACATTATTAATCATAACACGAGTAGTAAGGCGCCGCTCTTTGTCTATTTTTTCAAACTTTGCATTTTCAACTGTCGCTCTATAGTATTCGTTTTTAACTATTTCTCCATAGTGCATTGCATTCTTTTCGAGAGCGCTCTTTTCTTGTTTTGATGTAGTATTGCTATTACATCCTGTTAATATTCCAGTAAATAATAATGCTGTACATGTCGTTTTGATTAATGGTTTCATAGTAATCCCTTTCTGTATTAAAAAGTAAAACATAGGAATAATTTTACATCAATAGGAAGGTGAATGGAAGTATTTTTTCGTAATATACAGATATATATTTATTCGGTTGTCAAGTTAACAGGATAGAAAGAGGGAGAAGACTGTATAAAACGGAATAAATAAGAATTGAAAATATTGTAAAATGGAAGAGGCATGCATATAATTAAAATAAAGTTTAAGTTTCTGAATCTTCAATAACGGTGGTGATGACATGTTTACTGAAGAGCGTCGAGAGAAAATTTTAGAGCTACTTAATACAGATGGAAGAGTAATCGCAAAGGATCTTGCGGAAAGATTTGATATGTCTATTGATTCTATAAGAAGAGATTTGTCTATTATGGAAAAGGATGGTTTATTAAAAAGAACGCACGGAGGTGCAATTGAACTTACGCGAGTGAGAAACTTAGCTGCGGAACCAGCTAAACGTTATAGTGATAGCTCAATATATGAGGACACAATTGCAAGAGTTGCGGTATCTTATATACAAGAAGGTGATTCAATTTTTATTGGTGGGGCTTCCGTTCATAATGCGATGCTGAAATATTTACCAGAAGTATCATTTACGGTTATTACGAATTCTATAGAAATAGCTGGTTATCTACGAGAATATAAGAATATTGATACGTATTTAATTGGCGGAAAAGTAAAACCTTCAGGGAATATTACTGATACACTTGCCTCTGAATTGATAAGTAGATTTTCTATTGATCTTTATTTCTCTACAGGTGGAGGCATTTCATTACAAGGTATTAGTACTGCAACACCTGAAGTTGCTTATTTTAGTAAAAGAGTAAGTGAAATTGCTAGAAGAAATATTTGTTTAGTTCCGCATAATAAACTTGGAATAGATTGTTTTATAAGAGGAGAGTCTCTAAAAGAAATTGACATTATTATAACTGACGAAGAGGCTAGTAAAGAAACTGTTCAGGACTTTGAGAAACAAGGTAAACAAGTTGTAATAGTGCCATTATATTCATTTGAAAGGAGTTTGACATGATTGTAAAAGAGCAAGAGTTTTATATAAATGGATTAACTTATACAATTCGTTCTGCAGCTGAGAAAGATGCTGAGCAGTTATCGAAAATTAGAGTTCAGATTGATGGAGAAACTGAAAATATGGATAGAGATGCTGGAGAGGGATTTATAGATAATCTAGGATTTCAAAAAATAATAAAAACAGATAGTGAAGAGACTAAGAATCTCTTTTTAGTTGCAGAAGTGCACAATCGAATCGTTGGATTTTCAAGATGTGAAGGATCAAATTTTAAGAGATTATCTCATAAAGTGGAGTTTGGCGTTTGCATTTTAAAAGAGTTTTGGGGATATAGAATGGGGAAGAGCCTATTACAACAATCTATTAAATGGGCTGACGAAAATGCAGTGAATAAAATATCTTTACAAGTATTAGAGACAAACGAGAAAGCTATTCATCTTTATAAAAAATTAGGTTTTGAAGTAGAAGGCATTTTGAAAAATGACAAAAGACTATCGGATGGAAAGTATTATAATACGGTAGTGATGGGAAGATTTACTAATACTTTTCATGAAAGAGGTGAAGAAGTATGTTTTACAGAAGGAAGTACTATGTAGTGAAAAATGAATTTATAGAAGTATTTAATGATCATTTCAATAATACGAACTTACCTAATCAATTAAAGCATGGTTCTAGGCTAATAGGACGCTGGATGAAAGATAATAAGAATGGTACGTATGAAGTATTTGCCATATGGGAATATGATAGTTATGAACAGTATAATGAAATAGAATTGAAAATTAGAAGTGACGAGAGGCATATTAAAAGAATGCATGAATGGTATGAAAACCATGGCGGGAAAGAATATGTTTTACAGGAGTACATAGTAGAGATGAAAAATGAAGAGTTAGTATGTACTGTAAAGTAACAGAGGGGTGAGGGATAATAGAAATTAAAACAAAATTATATTTTAGTTTAGCATCCGCTATTTTATTTGCAATAGCCGTGATTGTTTTCTTTATAAATGGTAATCCACAAAAGTGGTTTTGGTTATGTATTTTCTTTGCGTCCATTATACAAAATATAGTGCTACTAAAAAAGAATAAAGAAGTGCATTAGGATATTCAAATTATTAACATATTTGTGTCGTATTGCTAGTTGTATTGAAAACGCTTTTATTCAGTTTTATAATAAAAGTATGTTTTATAAATCTCCAAAACAATTAAAAGGGAGATGATACAATGTTAGCTTCACCGTTTTACTTACATACATGGAAAAAGTTTGTTAATGAAGGTGTTCTTGATTCAAATCGCATAAATCAAAGAATTTCAGAATCGTGGCATCGATGTAAACAGGCTAATGTTAATCCTCATATGAATAAAGGTCAGAAAGTTTTGTCTTCTAATATTTTTCGAGAACAAAAGAAAAAGAGTGAAATTTTCCTTGATATAGCATTACCCCAAATACAAAATATGAGAAAAACCATTGATGAACTACAAATGATGGCATTATTAATCGATCCAGATGGTTATGTCCTATCCTTAAGTGGAAATAAACGAACGTTAAAGCGAGCGAAACATATTAATTTTATTGAAGGTGTAAAATGGACGGAAGCAGCTGTGGGGACAAACGCAATAGGAACAGCGCTAGAAATTGAAGAAGCTATTATGATAAGTGGTACTGAACATTACTCCGTGGTATCTCATAGCTGGAGTTGTGCGGCTGCTCCCATTCATAACGATGACGGGAAATTAATTGGTATTCTAGATTTCTCCTGTCCAATTGAATTTTCGCATCCATATATGCTCGGTATGGTAACTTCAATTGCACATGCGATTGAACGTGAATGTAGCATAAGAGTTCATCAAAATGAATTACACTTAATCCATCGTTTTTTAGATGTCATTGATAGTGATGAACAAGTAGTTATTTGTAATCATCGTGATGTTATCGTTTCTGCGAGTAAGAGCGTTCGGGAACGAGTAACTAATTGGTCAAGAATGAAACTTGAAGATTTAGTGCACCATGGATTGGAAACTAAATTAGAGATACCGGTATATAGTAATGAAAGAATGATCGGGAAATGTATGTATTTAAAGGAAAACAAACAAATGAATACATATTCTGCTTTCACATTTATAAAAGGAATTACTTTTCCAGGAGTTACCGGGACAAGTAAAGCATTTCAACACACACTAGAAGAAATTAAGCTTGTTTCACCGACTGATGCTAGTGTGTATGTATGTGGTGAGACAGGAGTAGGAAAGGAATATGTCGCGAGAGCGATTCATGAAAATAGTCCAAGAAAAGACGGACCCTTTATAGCTGTTAACTGCGGTTCTTTGCCTAAAGAATTAATGGAAAGTGAATTGTTCGGTTATGCTGAAGGTGCGTTTACAGGTGCGCGACGTCAAGGATATAAAGGGAAATTTGAACAAGCGAATGGAGGAACACTGTTTTTAGATGAAATTGGCGAAGTACCACCAGAGATGCAAGTAGCCTTATTGCGTGTTTTACAAGAACGCACAATAACTCCAATAGGAAGTTCAAAAGAGGTACCAGTAAATATTCGTATTATTACTGCCACACATAAAGATTTACTAAGGTTAGTAGAAGAAGGGAAATTCCGTCAAGATTTATATTATCGTTTGCACGTTTATCCGTTATATGTTCCATCGTTAATAGAAAGAAAAGAGGATATCCCATATTTTATACAACACTTTTGCGAACGGAAGAATTGGAATGTTGTATTTCCAAAGAGTATATACAATCAATTTTTACAACATACATGGCCCGGAAATATTCGGGAACTAGTAAATGTATTAGAACGCATTTACATTTTGTCGCAAGGACGGGAAATATGCGAAAAGCAAGTCGCTTTTTTGATACAAACAATGACGGGAAATCAACAACAACTTGAGTTACAAGTTGAAAATAAAACAGAACATACATTGAATTTTCGCGAAAAAATACAGCGTGATAGCATGATTGAAGCGTTAGAAAAGACGAACGGAAATGTTTCGTTAGCCGCAAAACTGTTAAATGTTCCTCGAAGTACATTTTATAAACGAATGCAGAAATATAAGCTATAAAGTAGATTTTTGTAATCTACTTTTTCTTTGTGGACTCATGTTCTGTCGGAATGTGCGCTTACCGGGGAAATAATAGAATTGTTAGAAAATAATTCCCGGAAGGGGGACTTATGTGAAGTATATTGAAATTGGCTTCGGAAATAGGTGGTTCGTTCGAACAGAAACCGAAAATAAAGATGGAACTGAATTTGAAGAACGAGGAATTATAAAACCTATTTATTTTGAGTCACTATATGTACGAATGTGGTTTCGGAAAACGTGTTTAATTTTTGATACGAAAGAAGGATTTAAAAAGATTAAGAAGAAGAGGATTGAATATAAATTTATAGTTGGAATTGTAAGTAGACTGAATAAAGAAAAAGTGTGCTAACATACATAGTTATATTGGCCAGGAAATTCTATTGACTTATATCAAACTCATAAAAAGTAATTTTACTAAATATAAATTGTTAATAAAACCACTAAGGAAACTTAGTGGCTTCTTTTTTTATAGGAAGGATTTTCATATGAATAGGATCTTAACGATTGTACTTGCAATTATTGTAATGAGGTATTCCATTTATAGTTGGAATGATGTTTCGGAACAGAGTATGCTAATTTTACAAACGCTTATAGGGATTATGTTAGTTAGTTTAGGAGTGCAAAATTTTAAAAATAAAGAAAATAAAAGTATGGGCATCGCTTGACTACTCGTTGCGTTATATTTAATTGTTGTATTGTTAGTAAAACATTTTGCATGAATAAGTATTTAAATTATTTATTCATGATTTTCTTATTACGAAAAACATTCTCGCAATAAAAGTTAAAATTCCACTTGTATTTCACTATATAAAATATGGCATAATGATTTAGTTAAATAGAAATGGATAGGGTATTTGAGAGGGGCAGTATAATGAGTTTTGCAATTGAAATAGTAATAAAAGCACCAATGGATATTGTATGTGACTATATAATAGAAGATGAAAAAATAAAAGAATGGAATACGTTTATAATAGAAAATCGCTATCCTTCAAATATGGATAAAGAGAATCCACGTGTAGGAGATAAATATATTACTGTTCAAAAAGTCGGTAAGAAAATATTCGAGGCTGAAGTAGAAATCCTTGAATACGATGCACCGCATATTATTTCACTTGGTAGTGAAATGAAGCAAGGATATTCAGCAATGACTTATATGTTAGAAGAAGATGAGGAAGGTACAGCACTAACATTAATTTCAGAATATGAACCTAGTAATTTTTATTATAAAATGATGTATAAGTTAACAGGCTGGATATCACGAGGTTTAACTATGGAACAAATGGAGCGTCTAGCAGAATGTGTAGAAGCTGCTTATCATAAAGAAGATTAATATTAAAAATATATTAAGGTAAAAGCGTTACTCAATCTCATGAGTAACGCTTTTACTGTTTGAAGATTTTTCATTGAAAATCTCAATAGCTCTTTCATATATTTCTTTATCAACACAAAATCTTTCTGTTATCCAATAATTAAGTTCAGAAGATGTAATGATTTGTTCTCTTTTCTTACCTTGGAAATATTGTTTTAAAACATTATCATTTATAGAAGTCGGAATGCCATCGATATAACCGAAAATCTGAATTTTAGCACTACCATACCCAGATAATATATTTTTATAGATGTAAAATAACACACCTTACTTATTGAAGGTGTGCTATTTATATAACCCGGTCGTATACATCTCCGTTAACGTATACACAATTTCCTCTAAGTTAATCTTTTTGTCATTTTGCGTAATAGTCCAAAGAAACGATTCATTCATCGAGAACCAACCGCGTGCTACAATCTCTTTATTTAAATTAGGTTGTGCTAATCCACTTTCTTGAGAGTAAGTAATATCCTGTTTAATGCTTGTTATAAAACGTTCCCGAATCTCATCCCATTTTTGCCGTATTTCTCTTGATAATCCTATCGCTTCCTCTACAACTTGCAAAATAGCGCGTTCTTCATTTGCTAATTGCAGGAATGCTCTAACTTGATTTTGGATCATTATACGTGCTTCCTCTTTTGTTTGTGGAGAAAAAGAGCGTTCAGCGATATTATAAAAACGATTCATAACATCTTCCATTAAACTAATTAGGAGATCATCTTTGTTTTTGAAGTATACATATGCTGTTCCGTAACCAGTTTCTGCATGTTTAATAATTTGTGTAATTGTCGTTTTTTGAAATCCATTATTTATAAAAATAGTGTAACCAGAGTGTAATAGTTTCTTCTTCGTTTCTAAGGAGCGGTGTTTTCTTGATGAAAGAGTAGAGTTTTTCAAAGAATCACCTCTTTATACTGAAATATCTGAAAATATAACTGTATTGTAAAAGAAGTTCATATATAAAGTCAACTGACATAATATCATTGACGTTGTATCAATTAAGGTGATATATTTCAACTAGTTAGAATAAAAAGAAAATTAAGAGAAGGTGACACCATGTATAAAGAACCATTTCAACCAACTTATGAGTATGCGCTTGAATGTGATAAACATGATGAACTGAAAGATTTTCAAACTGAATTCTATAAAAAAGAAGGTACTATATATTTAGATGGAAACTCATTAGGGCTACTTTCAAAAAGAGCAGAGAAATCATTACTTACGTTGCTAGATTCGTGGAAAGAGTATGGCATTGACGGCTGGACAGAAGGTGAGCACCCGTGGTTTTTCCTTTCAGAGAAATTAGGTAAACTTACAGCCCCTCTTATTGGTGCTTTACCGGAAGAAACTATTGTAACCGGTTCTACAACTACAAATATACACCAAGTTATTGCGACGTTTTACGAACCAAAAGGAATACGTACAAAAATACTTGCGGATGAATTAACTTTCCCATCAGATATTTATGCACTTCAAAGTCAAATTCGTTTAAAAGGATTAGATCCAGAGGAGCATTTAGTAAGAGTGAAAAGCCGAGATGGTAGAACACTTTCTGAAGAAGATATTATCCATGCGATGGAAGATGATATCGCTTTAATTTTATTACCTTCTGTTTTATATAGAAGTGGTCAAATTCTTGATATGAAACGTTTAACAACGGAAGCTCATAAACGCGGCATTCACATTGGATTTGATTTATGCCATTCAATAGGATCTATTCCGCATCATTTCAAAGATTGGGATGTCGATTTTGCTGTTTGGTGCAATTATAAATATTTAAATGCAGGACCGGGTAGTGTTGCAGGCCTTTATGTAAATAGTAAACATTTTAATAGACTGCCAGGATTGTCTGGATGGTTTAGTTCTAGAAAAGATAAACAGTTTGATATGGAGCATACATTAACAGCTGCTGATCATGCAGGTGCTTATCAAATTGGTACACCGCACGTATTAAGTACAGCACCATTAATTGGTTCACTTGAAATTTTCAAAGATGCTGGTATTGAACGTTTACGTGAGAAATCTTTACATATTACGAGATACATGCTGAATTTAATTGGACATGAATTAAAAGATTTCGAATTTACAATTGGAAATCCATTAGAGGATGAAAAACGAGGCGGGCACATTTATTTAGAGCATGCAGAAGCAGCACGTATATGTAAAGCACTAAAAGCAAATGGAGTAATCCCAGATTTTAGAGCGCCAAATGGGGTGAGACTTGCGCCGGTCGCTTTATATAACACATACGAAGAAGTGTGGAAATCTGTACAAATATTAAAGAAAATTATGAAAAATGAAGAGTATAAGCAGTTTGAAAATAAGCGAGAGGTTGTGGCATAAATATGAAAACATCAGAGTGGATTGATATTTCACAACCGCTAAATAATAATATTGCAACGTGGCCAGGAGACACACCGTTCTCGTATGAAGTTTCATGGTCAAAAGAAGAAAGTGGCTCAGTAAATGTCGGAAAGTTAACGATGAGTATTCATACAGGCACTCATATTGATGCACCATTTCATTTTGATAATGATGGAAAGAAAGTATTGGATTTAGATGTTCAAGTTTATGTTGGCCCAGCACGGATTATTGACGTTTCTAATCTTGAAAGCATCGGGAAAAAGGAATTAGAAAGCTTTCATTTAGAAGGTGTAGAACGATTATTATTACGTACATCTTCACATGGAAAAGCTGAAGAATTTCCAGAGGTGATCCCTCATTTACGTGCAGACATAGCGTCGTTTCTTTCAGAGAAAGGTATTCGTTTAATCGGAGTAGATGTACCATCAGTTGATCCGCTAGATGATAAAGAATTAGCAGCGCATCATCAATTATTTAAACATGGAATTCATATTTTAGAAAATGTCGTACTAGATCATGTAGCAGACGGTGATTATGAACTTATTGCATTACCACTTGCATTAACTGATGCAGATGGAAGTCCAGTTCGAGCCGTTATTAGACCAATATAAGTAGAATCATATAAAAGGGGCGTTTGGCTAATATGAAAGAAAATGAAAAAGTAATTATGGAAAAAGGGATTCATACGGATTTTAAAGAGAATATGACGTATGGGGAGTATTTACAATTAGATAGTTTACTATCTTCTCAAAAAAGATTATCGGACCATCATGATGAAATGTTATTTATCGTTATTCACCAAGCAAGTGAGCTTTGGATGAAGCTCATTTTACATGAGCTAAATGCGGCGATTGAATCTATTAAACAAGATAAATTACAACCAGCTTTTAAAATGTTAGCACGTGTATCAAAAATTCAGTCTCAAATTATTCAATCTTGGGATATTCTTGCGACATTAACACCATCAGAATATATTGAGTTTCGTGACTCACTCGGTCAAGCTTCAGGTTTTCAATCGTATCAATATCGTATGATTGAGTATGCACTTGGCTATAAAACGCCACACGCATTAAAAATTTATGAAAAGGATCCAGAATTACATGCACGACTTCATAAAGCGCTACATGCACCAAGTCTATATGATGTCGCGATTCAAGCATTAGTAAAAGAAGGATTCCCTATTCATAAAGATGTGTTAAACCGTGATATTACGCAGCCTTATGAAGAAGATGCAACAGTAGAAGCAGCATGGTTGGAAGTGTATGCGGATGTGAAAAAATATTGGAATTTATATCAGCTTGCTGAAAAATTGATTGATATTGAAGACTGGCTACAACAATGGCGTTTCCGTCATATGAAAACAGTAGAAAGAATTATTGGACATAAAATGGGTACAGGTGGATCCTCCGGTGTTTCTTATTTAAAGCGAGTACTTGATCAACAATTCTTCCCGGAGCTTTGGAATGTTCGTACAAAATTATAAAAATAAACCTGTCAGTTCATTATGGCTGACAGGTTTATTTTTATTTGAGCACAATTATGTTTAAAATGAAGGAACAAGATATAATAAATGGAGTAACTATTTAAATGGAGGTAAAGTTTTTGGATTTCAAGCAACTAGAAAATAAATTCGAAAAGAAAAAAGTGAATACATTTCTTGTTTATCAAAAAGGGGAATTAACAACTGAGTATTATAAAACACCCGAATGTGCAAATAATTTATATAAAATAAATTCGATTACAAAAAGTATCGTATCTTTATTAATTGGTATTGCAATTGATAAGGGCTATATAAATGATATACATACATCAATTACAGAGTGGATTGAAAATGTACCTGGGGAAAAACATGATTTAACGCTATATCACTTATTAACAATGACTACTGGTGAGGGCTGGAAAGAGTTTGGGAATGGAGTAGTATTCCCAAATGACTTTGTAGAATCAGAGAACTGGGTACAGTACATATTAGAGAAGCCAATAATTGAAGAACCTGCTACAAAAATGAATTATAATTCAGGTTCTTCTCATTTACTGAGCTATATTATTCAAGAAGCTACTGGAATGTCGACAGAGCGGTTTGCAAAGAAATATTTATTTGATCCATTAAAAATTAACGAATACGAGTGGCAACAAGATCCGCAGGGTATATATGTAGGTGGCTTCGGTATGAAAATGAAATCTACCGATTTGTTAAAATTAGGAAAATTATGTTTACAAAATGGATATTGGAATGAAAAAGAAATTGTATCAGCGAAATGGTTAGAAGAGTCAAGTAGGGCTCTATTTGAAACATATGAACATGTCGGCGCATATGGGTATCACTGGTGGGTATTACATAACGAAAGATTTCACATACCGTATTGTATATATTTTGCTATGGGATACGGCGGACAATACATCGTTATCATTCCTCAATTAGAAGTAGTAGCTATTATAAGTAGTCATATGCCAAAACGTGGGCTCGTTCCGTTAAAATTATTTATTGAGCATGTACAGGGAAATTCTAATTATATATAAGAAAAGGAGGGAATGTATGAAGGATGAAAAAATTTTATCTTTATTTAGATTATGTTTAAGTCTTCTAGTGTGTAGCGCCATTATTACGCAATTCATAATTAGGGCACAAGTGAAGCCGTTTAATCCAGTTAACTTTTTTTGTTTCTTCACCATTGAAAGTAACATTTTAGTTGCATGTATTCTCCTTTTAAGCAGTATCGGAACAGCTACATTTGGTCGCTCAGAACAGTTTAGTATACTTCGTGGTGCGGCGACGGTATATATACTTACGACAGGACTCGTTTATTTTTTGTTACTAAGAGGGTTAGAAGAGTCACTTCAAACGGCAATACCATGGGTAAATACTGTGCTACATTATATCATGCCGATTACAATGCTTTTAGATTGGATTTTAAATCCACCTATTAAGAAAATCACTTGGAAACAAGCTGCAAGTTGGCTTTTATTCCCATTTTTTTACGTTGTATATAGCTTAATACGTGGTCCAATCGTGAATTGGTATCCATATCCGTTTTTAGATCCGAGAATAGGTGGATATGGTAAAGTACTTTTATACAGTATAGGGATAGCAGTTGTAATTGGTGCTATTTGTATATTGGTAAGATTTTTAGGGAATCGAAACTTTAGAAAAGAATTTTAGAAATGCAAGAACCCCCACTGTGTCTGTTTTTAACAGTGGGGGTTTCACTTTATCCAGCTATTTGTCGGGCTGCCCGTAAAAGTCCGATTGGTGAGGGCTGATAATCAGTGGGAGATGAACAAAACCCCCACTGATTAAAGTTTCACTTTATCTACTCGTCTTCTGAAACGACAGCTTTATAAATTTCTCCGTCTTCGTTTCAAATTCTACATCAACAAAAACACCGTATTCTTTTCCGTTCTCACGTAACCACAATTTAAATTTTTCAACAGTTATTTGAACTGTTTTTGGTTTTCTACCTATATGAAGATAGTCAATAATTTCTGCTTTTGGGTATTGTTCTTTCGTCTTTTCTACGGCAAGTTTACCCCATTTGGCATACGGTGGCTGCGCATGAACAATTGATGAGCCTGTATATATATTTGAACATGTTGTTAGGAACAGAATGACGAGTGCGATGTGTTTTAAAGATTTCTTCATGATGAACTCCTTTTATCCTTTTTTTATATTGTTTACATATTTTTTCAACGATATTAGTTTGGATTTTTTTGTCTTCTTTACATAAAAGCGAGGCTTTTACAAAACATAACCAAGAAATCATTTCCGTAATTAAGGAGGGAAAATTATGCGCCAAAAAGCTATTTTTAAAATAGCAGTTTTACTTGCGTTCATAGGACTGTCTTTAATGGTCAGTAGTATACAACTAAAGAATGTAGAAGCTTTTTCTAATCAAGTTATTCAAAGAGGAGCATCTGGCGAAGATGTCATTGAACTGCAATCTCGTTTGAAATATAACGGGTTTTATACGGGAAAAGTGGATGGTGTTTTCGGATGGGGTACATATTGGGCACTTCGGAATTTTCAAGAGAAATTCGGATTACCCGTTGATGGTTTAGCTGGAGCTAAAACGAAGCAAATGCTCGTGAAGGCAACGAAGTATGACAAGTCAACTGCTAATAAAGGGACGACAACAAATAAAGGAAATAGCGGCGGAACTGCACAAGAGAATAAACCACCTCAAAATAAAGGGACAAATGTTCCGAACGGTTATTCTCAAAATGATATTCAGCTTATGGCAAACGCAGTATACGGAGAATCACGTGGTGAACCGTATTTAGGACAAGTTGCAGTAGCTGCTGTTATTTTGAACCGTGTTACAAGTGCATCATTCCCAAATACTGTTTCAGGTGTAATCTTTGAACCTAGAGCATTTACAGCGGTAGCCGATGGACAAATATATTTAACACCAAATGAAACAGCAAAAAAAGCAGTTTTAGATGCGATTAACGGATGGGATCCAACAGGAAATGCTTTATATTATTTCAATCCAGATACTGCGACTAGTAAATGGATTTGGACTCGTCCACAAATTAAAAAAATCGGTAAACATATTTTCTGTAAATAGAGCGGAGGTGGGACAATGTTACGAGGTATTATCATTGTATTATTAACAGTCGGTGTAGTAGGAACAGGCTATTGGGGCTATAAAGAGCACCAAGAGAAAAATGCAGTTTTAATTCGAGCGGAAAATAGCTATCAACGTGCATTCCATGATTTAGCATACGAAGTCGATTTATTACACGATAAAATTGGCACAACACTTGCGATGAATTCACGATCATCTTTATCACCTGCATTAGCGGATGTATGGCGTTTAACATCTGAAGCTCGCTCAGATGTAGGACAACTACCTTTAACATTAATGCCATTTAATAAAACGGAAGAATTTTTAGCGAATATCGGTGATTTCAGTTACCGTGCAGCCATTCGTGATTTAGAAAAAGAGCCGTTAAATGAGCAAGAATATAAAACGCTACAAACTTTATATTCAAATGCAGGAAATATACAAGATGAACTAAGAAAAGTACAACATCTTGTTTTGAAAAATAATTTACGCTGGATGGATGTAGAAATGGCACTTGCATCAAATCGCGATCCAGCAGATAACACAATTATTGATGGATTGAAAACTGTAGAGAAAAACGTAACATCATATTCTTCTACAAACTTCGGACCGACCTTTACAAGTGCGCAAAAAAATAAAAAAGGTGGATTTGAAGCGGAAGGAAAGGCAATTTCTAAAGATGAAGCGGCGAAAATTGCCAAATCGTTTTTGAATTTAAAAGGAAATGAAAAAGTAGATGTTGAGAAAAGCGGAAAAGGTGCGAAAGAATCCTTCTATAGTGTGAAAATTAAAGATGAAGCAACGAACAATGAGTTCTATATGGATATTACCGGAAAAGGCGGATATCCAATTTGGGTTATGAATAACCGCGAAATTAAAGAACAGAAAGTTAGTTTAAACGATGCAGGTAGTAAAGGTTTGAAATTTTTAAAGGACCATAAGTTTAATAATATGGAGCTTTATGATAGCTCTCAATATGATAATGTTGGTGTATTTACGTATGTAGTAAATGAAAATGGAGTACGAATTTATCCAGAAGCAATCCAAATGAAAATTGCTTTAGATGATGGTTCTATCGTTGGGTTCTCCGCAAAAGAATACTTAGCGTCACATCAAAAGCGAACAGTTCCATCGGCAAAGCTAACTGCAGCAGAAGCAAGAAAGAAAATCAATCCGGATGTAAAAGTTATGGAAGAACGTAAAGCTTTAGTAGTCAATGATTTGCATAATGAAGTACTTTGCTATGAATTTGTAGGCACTTTAGGAAAAGATACGTACCAAATATTCATTAATGCTAATAGCGGGGCTGAGGAAAAGGTAAAGAAAATGCAAGCTGTTGAAAAAATTTATGATTAAACCTTAATAGTGAAGTGGTGAAAATAATGAAAACTCTAATATATATATTGATGCTTTGCTTCGTTATAACTGGATGCAGTATTGGAAAAAAAGACAATCCAAACGAAAAGCCGGAACAAAAAAATGTTTCAATGAAAAATGTTAATTATACGAATAAATCAAATAAGCCAAATGAAAAAGCAGCAGATCATTTAGCATCTTTAGCAGCAAGTGTGCCAGGTGTGAATGATGCAACAGCGGTCGTTGTTGGAAAATATGCTATTGTAGGTATTGATGTAAAAGCAAAACTTGATCGAACTCGAGTTGAATCAATTAAATACTCTGTTGCAGAAAGTTTAAAAAATGACCCTGACGGTGCTAATGCAGTCGTTGTAGCAGATGTTGATACGTATGAACGCCTCAAACAAATCGGAAAGCAAATTAAAAAAGGAAAAACAGGTGAAGGTATACTAGATGAATTAGCCGCTATTGTGGGCCGAGTAATGCCACAAGTTCCAAATGATATGATAGAAAATAGAGAAACGAATCCAATTAAAGATAATGATAAACAATTACCAAAAGATGAAGAACAAGAGTTAAGAAAAGAACAGGATGATCAATCAAATAATCATTTGAATAAATGAAATTAGCCTCGTACTTAATTGTACGAGGTTTTTAAATATAATATTAAATATTCAGTTTATTTTTAAGGGAATATATGGTTTAATTATGATGGGAGGGACAACTGTTATGATGAAAAAAAGCGCATGTATATTGTTTAGTTTATGCTTAGGTTTCAGTATGACAGCGTGTGAACAGAGAAAAGAAGTGAAAAACCAAACAGCAACTTCTTCTACTGTGATGGAAAGGCAACAGAAAGAGTCTATCAATATAAATCATTTCTCGAGTATAAATGAAGGAATGACTTATACAGAAGTAAAAGATTTAATTGGTTTTGAAGGAGATTTACTTATAGAAGAAGGGGTAGAGCATTCTACACAAATTAAACAAATTTTTGCTTGGAAAGGGAACGATCCAAATTCATTTGTTGAAATTACCTTTTTAGATGGAAGAGTGCATTCAAAAGCACAGCAAGGTATAAGTTAATAAGCTAAAAAATGGGAGAGTTTAGCATGAACATACACACAGGGGAAATTCAATTAGCTCCGTATAAGGAGAAATATAAAGAAGTTATACAAACATTTACTTTACCAAGTGAACAAGTTCAGTTTACATCAGATCCAAGCGCATTACTGGAGAAAGCAAAAAGTGATCATACAAAAAATGTGATTGTTATTTTAGATCGCAATGGGGTACCGGTGGGTCTTTTCGCATTGGAAACGGGAGATAGAGTAAAGGAGTTCACAGATAATGAGGATGCTTTACTTTTAACTTCATTTTCTATAAATCACAATAGACAAGGGAAGGGATATGCTAAAAAATCACTGTCACTATTACAAGAGTTTGTAAAACGTTATTTTCCAATAAAAAATGAAGTTGTACTTGCTGTGAATGAAAGAAATATTCCTGCACAAAATTTATATGCAAAAGTTGGTTTCCAAGATAAAGGTTTTAGAAGAATGGGGCCAATTGGCCAACAAATAATAATGCATTTACCTATAATGAAATAGAAAACTTACTCTTGAATATTCAAGTAGTAGGTTTTTTTATTTTAACAATATATAATATATGTATATAAAATGAAACAGGAATGAAGGATATAAAAAATGAATCAAGATAGAAAATGGAATATCGTTGGAGGAAGAGTGATTAAAACTGGGATTGCAGTTTTTCTTACAGTGTTAGTTTGTGATTTTTTTAACATCCCAACTTGGAGTTATAAAAATGATTTAAAAGATTATAAACCAAATCATTATCATCACCATTTTTCAAGTGAATCTATTATTTTATTTGAGGTATTATCTATTCATGATATGTTAGAAGAATTAAAACAAATATCCGAGAAATATGAGTGGGAAAACCGATTCAATCGATAAGTTCATTTTACTGTGGGGGGGGATAATATGACACTTTATATTGCATTACTAAGAGGAATCAATGTCGGTGGCCATAAAGTAATCAAAATGGCTGATTTAAAACGAGTTTTTGAATCAATAGGGTTAAAACAAGTGAAAACATATATACAAAGTGGTAATATTGTGTTCGAATCTGAGGAAGGTATAAACTTTCTAAAGGACCGAATACAATCTGAAATAAAAAAAGAATTTGATTTCGATGTTCCAGTCATGCTAAGAACACATGATGAATTTATAAATATTATTAAACAATGTCCATATGAAGTTCATTCATTGTTAGAAGGAGAAAGTGTTCATATTGCTTTTTTAGCTAATGTACTTTCTGAAGAAGAGAGTAGTCAATTGCTTACATTTAAAAGTGAACTTGAAGATTGCTATATAGATGAGAAGGTCGTTTATTTATTTTTCAAAAATAGCATTCGAAATTCTAAATTAATGAACCAGTTTCAGAAGTCACATACACCAGCTACAGTTAGGAATTGGCGGACTGTGAATAAATTAAAAGCAATTGTAGAGAGTATGTAAATATAAAAAGATGAGGTTTTCTACATGTAGAAAACCTCATCTTTTTACTTATATTGTTTTGCAACTATGAGTTCGACAATAGGATAAATAAAGAATGAAGAGCAAATTGCGATGAACAGGGGGAGGTTTTTTACTCCATCTAAATTAGCCCCCATAGAAAATCCTTCGGAGAAGATTAATAAAAGGAACATTACAACTACAAGCACAAAATACGCAATTTTAAAGCTTTTATATGTAATTTGTTGTCCCATCTCATCTTGACTTTCTTCTGACACACCGTGGGGATCTCCCCAAGTAATGTGATTAATTAAATTACTAAGTATTAACGAAATAGCAAAAATCGTACCACCTAAAATAGAACCTTCAGTTATGTATTTATATGTGCCATGTACTAGTATTGCAATTAATGCTAAAACAATGATTATAAAAATAGTTTTTTTAGTATTCAATAAATAATTGCCCCCTCGATTGTAAAAAACTTTTTACAAATATAAGTATAAAATTGGAAAAGTATCATGTCAAATACTTTTTACACGAAATATGTAAGTATGCAATATTTTGGTTTTATGATAAATAAAAAATTACAATACATTTGAATGTAAAAGAATGGGCTCGCATATATTTGGAAGGGATGTCAGATTAATTTAGGGGGTAGTTATGTCTATACTTTTAAAAGCTGGTGCAGATGCAGGAAACAACGGTTTGAAGTTAATGGTGAAAGGGCAAGACCCTATTTTTATTCCGAGTATTTATTCTTTATATATAGGTGAGCCTACAGGACTCTTAGATGAGGTAGATGTTTCATTATCTGAATTAGAAAACCACATTGATGTGACTATAAGTTCGCCATCGTTAATGCTAAATAATGTACGATACATCGTTGGAGAAAAAGTTATTCAAGATCAATTAAAAGGTACTGAGGTAGAGAAGAAATCAAATAAGTCAACGGATGAGTTAATGGTTATTACAATACTATCAGGTTTGGCGGTAAGCGCTATGCGTCAAAGTCCAACTTCTAGCCATATTAATATTCGTTATGATTTATCTGTCGCTCTTCCTATGCAGCTTATTACACAAGAAATAGCTGCTGAAAATGCAAAACGTTATATGGGAAATCATAAGGTTATTTTCCATTATCCGAACGGACGCGATGTGACAATTAATGTTTCAATTGAGTATTGTAAATGCCTGCCTGAGGGTGCTTCTGGGACGTGGGGCATTGTATACGATGAAGAAGGAAATGTTGTGAAACATAAAATAGAATGTGAGCAAAATCAAGTTTCTGAAATTGATTTTGTAGATAAAACTCTACTCTCTTTTGATATTGGTGCAGGGACGACAGAAGAAGTTGTTTCATTAGGGGTAAATTTCCGTCCGCAACTAAGTAAAGGTTTATCTTATGGTGTAAAAGAGACGTTACTACAAATCATTACGAGATGGAACCGGAAGTATCCAACTAAGACGATTGATAGTATTACAGAATTCAATCAAATTTATTTAAATGATACGCATCCGAGAAATACCTTATTAGTTGAGGAATCACAGCCGGCACTATTAGGTTTAGCAGCGCGTGTCGCAACAGATATTATAAATAAAATTGATGATATGAAAGACGATCCATACGTGTTTATTTATGGCGGGGGTGCAGTAATTATTAAAAATAGTTTAAAAATGATTTTAAAGCAAAAAGGACGACTCAAAAATGTAATCTTTGTAGATAATCCGTTATTTACAAATGCACGAGGATTATTAGTATATACTTGTTCGCCAAAATATAGAGAGCATAAGCAAAAAGAGTTAGGATTTACAAACTTAACGATAAGTTAGTTGGTGGAAGTATGCGATCTAGGCGATATAAACGTGGTGATCGAGTAAAAATCAATATTCATAAATCGGTATCACCTGAAATGCTTGCGTGGCTGAATAAACAATCAAATCCAACTAATTTCTTCTTTTTTGCTGCGCAGCAATTATTTAAACAAGTAGGAGATATTGACGTTTCAAAAGCTTTACCAAGCAGCCATGTTTTCTCATTATATGTGGAGCCTTCATCCTTATTAAAAGTCGAAGTAAACCCTTTTAAAAACATGACACTAGAAGCAAATACATCCACCGAAAATGCAAAAAAAAAATTATGGGAATCTGTTGATCAATTAGATTGTCCATTTTTTTAAACATAGAAAAATATAAGAAGTCCCATCACTATACATACGAATACAGTGATGGGTTTTTGTTTGTAAATGGAAGGGGGCACAATACAATTTGTGCCCCTTCTGTTAATTATTTGTTTGTCTAAATTTCAGATGTATGTTTAGAAACCGCAGTAATTATGCTTTCCCAATCATTTGGATGATTTTCATGACCTGCCCCTTTAAGAGTTAATAGTACTGAGCTTGGAATTTCATCAATTAGTGCGAGGCCATGTTCAAATGGGAGTGCTGTATCGTCTGTTCCATGAATAACCAATGTTGGTGCTTGTATGGAGTGAAGTACACCTTCATATGCATCATCACCTTGAAGTAAAGCGTGATTAAACATACTTAATAAATTGTTTGCGCGTTCTATTTCTTGTTTTACTTGTGTATAAACTCTATTTTCATCAAATATTCGTTCTGATCCACATAATAGACGAGATCCTGAAACTAAATACTCTGCCACATCATTTTTATTTGTCCAATCAATACTTGCGCTCTTTACATGATGTGTTAAAATCCTTTCATCCATTGGGGGTAAATCGCGAGTATTATTATCAGATCCTATTACACTAGTCGCTAGTAAAGTTAGCGTCAAAATTCTTTCGGGATGTTTTACAGCGGCAATTTGAGCAATCATACCACCTAATGACATACCAAAAAGATGGGCTTTATCAATATGATAAGCGTCTAATACCCCGATTGCATCTTCAGCCATATCTGTTACTGAATAATTTGAAGTGCCAGGTTCATATGTAACAGAGCGTCCAACATCGCGATTATCAAAGCGAATAACAAATTTTCCTGTGTTCGCCAACTGTTCACAAAATTCTTCATCCCAATATATCATTGAACAAGTAGCTCCCATAATTAATAAAATAGCGGGATCATTAGAGTTACCGAAGCTTTCTGTACATATATCAATACCGTTTATTTTAAATATCTTTTCACTCATAAAGTTAGCCCCATTTCTTTTGAATTTAATTAATAATACAGTTTTGAATAATTCTAAGATGTGTGTAAGATTCTTTTTGAAATTCATCCCGCTATTTGCCGGGCAGTAAGAGCCCGATTGGTGAGGAATGATTAAAGTTTTACTTTATAATGCTTTTTGCATAATTACCCCCAAAAATAAGTATATGGTAATTCAAGGCAAAAAATTTTGAGAAATAATTGTATGTTATTAAAATAAACAGCAAGGAGGAGAGGAAATGAAAGCAATCGTTATTGATCGATATGGCAGTGTTGAAGAATTAAAAGAAAGACAAGTTTTAAAACCGGTTGTTAAGAATAACGAAAAAGCTCAACAATAGATAATATCCCATACTATACATTTTCATTTGCGGGTATTATTTATTGTTGGCTAATGTGATATTGCTTCTAACAAATACTTTTTCGTATTGTATCATGTAATTTCTCTAATCCAATTTCCATATCTTTCTCGTTTAACATTGAATAGCTAATTCTTAATTGGTTATCATTTGTTTCGTAGTTTAATAGACAAGCTGTTCCTGGTAAAAAAGAGACATCTACTTCATTTGCTTTTTGTAATAAGGTAAAGGGATCTATCGAATCAGGTAGTGTCACCCATAAATTAAAACCTCCATTTGGTATTTCAAAGTGTAGTTCTTTTAATGGCGATAATATATCAATTGTTAAATCACGTCTCATTTGTAAAGCTGTACGTAATTTTTCTAAATGGTTTTTCATACGTTCTGCACGTAAAAACGGTAGAAGTGCCTTTTGTGTTAATAAAGGACTACCGATATCCATTGAACCTTTTACTGCATATAGCCATTCAAAAATAGGACCATCGGCAATAAGTGCTGCAATACGCAGTCCTGGTGCTAACGTTTTACTAAATCCTTTTATATATATTACGTGGCCATCCTTATCAAAACTTTTGATTGGGGGCGGGATTATAGCATCCTCAAAATATATTTCTCCGAAAGAATCATCTTCAATAATAAAAAATTGATATAGCTCCGATAGTTCTATAAGTTCCATTCTTCGTTCTTTACTCATTACTGTACCTGTCGGATTCTGGAAGGTGGGATTCGTATACAATAAAACGGGATTTTTACTTTGACAAATATCATCAATTAAGTCGGAGCGAACTCCATGATTATCAAGAGAAACGGGAATGATTTGAACACCTTTATTGATGAAAATATCAAGCGCAGCACTGTAACATGGACTTTCTACCAATACAATATCTCCAGGTTTTAATAATGTTTGAGCAATTAAATCAATTCCTTGTTGTGCGCCGCTTGTAATTAATAATTGAGATGGGTCTGTCACTAATTTCTGGTGTTCATGTAAGTAATTTGCTATTTCAACTCGCAATTCATAATCGCCTTGAACTGGCCCATAAGTTGCTAACAACATCGGATTTTTATCCAGCAATTTATGCATTTCATCTGCCAAAAATGGATTTGGTAACAGACGAGGATACAGAATTGCTTGTGAAAAATTATAATATTTACGGTGCTTATTCATTGCATATTGAGAACGCATAACATTAATCGTTTTCGTTTGTTGCCATTTATACGGAATTGGTTTGAAATCTTTCTTTACCCGTTTATATATGTAAGCACCTTTTCCTTGTTCGATGCGTATATACCCTTTCGTTTCTAACTGTTTATACGCTTTACGAACTGTTAATACATTGATTTGTAAATCTGTGGCCATACAACGTAAAGAAGGAAGAGATTCACCATGTGAAAGCATACCACTTTGTATTCTGTCAACAATTTGCATATATATTTGCTTGTAATACGGTATGTTTGTTTCTTTACGCAATACAATTTTCATAGGTTCACCTATTTTTCTTTTTAACTTAATTAAAGCGAAAAATATATAGGGAATCAACTACAACTTGAAGTAACTGTTATATGTACCGATACACTGTTATACACCATAGCCTCTATACTCATTCTAAGAGTAAAAAGGAGGAAGCAAAATGGTCATTTTTAATTACATTTTAGTATGTATTATTTTCGGGACAACATTTTTAACGATAAAAATTGGAATTGAAGCAGGGGCGCCACCGTTGTTTTCAGCAGGAATTCGCTTCTTTTTAGCGGGCATAATCCTTATGATTATTTTTAAATTAAAGCGAAAAGAAATTATGCCACATATATTTTCAAAACGCATTATGTATGCTGGATTTTGTTTAACATTTATGACATTCGCAAGTTTATATTGGTCAGAACAATATATTTCTTCGGGATTAGCTGCTGTTCTTTCTGCTACGGGACCAATGATGATTTTATTAATACAAGCAAAGAGGAATAGGGAGAAATTACAAAAGGAACAACTCGTTGCTTTAGTTATTGCACTAATAGGTGTTATATTTGTTTCTTTACCAGGAATGCATCAACAAGTAAGTTTCATATGGAGTATTGCTTGTATTGTTTTAGTTATAGGGGAGTTATTTTACGGAATAGGCTCTATTCGTTCGAAAGAAATACTGTCAGATTTATCAAATGTATCACCATTTCTTATTAACGGTATTCAAATGTTTTATGGAGGGATTTTACTACTAATCGCATCTATTATTGTAGAACAACCAAATGTAACCGTATTAACTTCATGGAGTGTGCAATGGCCTATTTTATATCTCATATTTATCGGATCGATTGGTGGACACGGATTATATTACTGGCTCTTATCAAAAACAAATCCAGTATTTCCATCGACGTGGTTATATGTATCACCATTAATTGCAATAATTGTGGGATATATCATTTTAGGAGAACCTTTAAATCCTACAATGGGAATGGGGGCTTGTCTTATATTGATTGGTGTATTTTTGGCCAATCGTTCAACACTACGGACTTATTTCAAAAAAGGGCGGTTATTAGAGAAGGAGATGTAGTTTAATAAAGCAACAGCCCTGTATATTACAGGACTGATAAAATCAAAAACACAGTTGAAAAAATAACCAACTGTGTTTTTGATAATTAATTCACTTTTTTAATAAAGCCTTTATAATGACGTTTTACAAGCTGGCTTTCTAACGTCTTCATAGTTTCTAGTGCTACACCGACAATGATAAGTAAGCTTGTACCACCAATTTGAGCAGAAGGTGGTAACGTAGCAATTTTCGTGAATACGAGCGGTAATATAGAAATAGCACCTAAGAAAATTGCACCGATAAATGTTAAACGGTATAGAATTTTAGTTACATATTGTTCAGTTGCTTTACCAGGACGAATACCAGGAACATATCCATTTTGCTTTTTCAAATTCTCAGCCATTTGTTCAGGATTTACTTGAATAAATGCGTAGAAGTATGTGAAAGCAACAATAAGACCGACATAAAGTGTCATTCCAATTGGATGTGCGAAATCAAGATTTGCAACTAACCATTTTGATACGCTTGAATCAGGGAAGAGCTGCGCAATTGTACGCGGCGTCATTAAAAATGCAGAAGCAAAGATAACTGGTATAACACCAGCACTATTTACTTTAAGCGGTAAATGAGTGTTTTTTGCTCCTTGATATTGATTGTTTCCTGAAACAGCTTTTGCATATTGGATCGGTATTTTACGTACAGCTTGTTGAATGTAAATAACACCAACAACTATCGCTAAAATTACGAGTCCAATTAAAACAATTTTTATTATGTGCATAAATAGCTGATCGCCAGCATTTTGGAATTGTTGTAAATAAATTTGATTTGCAACATTTGGAATCGCAGCAACAAGACCTGCGAAGATAATCATCGAAATACCATTACCAACTCCGTTAGCGGTAATTTGTTCGCCTAACCAAAGTAAAAATGCAGTACCTGCAGTTAAAACTGTCGCAATAAATAAGTATGTAGTCCAGCTTTGATCTGTTATTAATTGTCCACCTGCTATATTATTAAAGCCATAAGACATTCCGATGGCCTGTATGAATGCGAGAATGATTGTAAAGTATCGAGTGAATTGAGCTGATTTCTTACGGCCCATTTCTCCTTGCTTTGCCCATTCCGAAAATTTAGGTATAACATCCATTTGTAGTAACTGTACTATGATGGAAGCTGTAATATATGGTGTAATACCTACAGCAAAGATTGAGAAGTGTTGCAATGCTCCTCCGCCAAATACGTTTAACATACCTAGAACGTTAGCTTGATCTTGTACTTTTAATACCTCTGCGTTAGTATGAGGAACTGGAATAAACGTGCCAATTCGAAAAACGATTAACATCGCTAGTGTAAAAAGGATTTTCCTTCTTATCTCAGCTACTCTCATGAAATTTGAAATCGTACGAAACATTATGTCGCCTCCTATATTTTTATCAGTAAAAAACTGATTATTATACCCTATGAAGTAACCACAAACCTCCTTCCGCACTAAATTCATTTGACAAATGGATTTTCATACACTTTGTAGTTTTCACGGATATAAAAATATAAGGTGTTATATAAGCGACCTATACACTTCACGTAATCATTCAATACCCATAATATATCGAATAAATTAACAAATGTACATACATACGCATTAAAAATGAATAAATAGGGTCATTTTTTACATTTATTTAATGATAAATTGATAGGACATTATACTGGTAAATGCGCTTCGTATATTCCTTTAATCAATTAAAATCCTCCACCTTTTAAAAAGAATGTAAAATCAAATAAAAGTATGAAAGTACATACTACTTTAGTAGTAATAGTAATCAATTATATTTCAATTCAAATTCATCTCCCGCTGATTAAAGTTTCACTTTATATGATTAGAGAATTCTTTTTATTTAAGAAGGAATAAATGTTAAAGAAAGCTAATTAAACAGTGTACATATTTATAGGGGAGAAGATATAAATGAAAGTTGTTATAAAAAAATTACCACCATTAGAAGTAGCGTATATAAGACGAACTGGTAGCTACTTTGAACCGCAAGATCACTGGGGAAAGTTACTGAATTGGTCAATTGAAAATAAACTGTATCCACCAGAGCAATCATTTATCGGAATATCATTGGATAATCCTGAACTTGTTGCAAGTCATAAGTGCCGGCATGATGCATGTATTACGATTCCTGAAAACTTCGATAAAGAAAAGTATCATACTGTGCAATTTAAAAGATTAGATGGAGGTACATATGGTCTATGCCAGTTCTATGATGAACCTCATAAATTAAGTGAAGTGTATCAATACATGTATGCAGAGTGGCTACCAAATAGTGAGTATGATGCAGATTATGATAGAGATAATTTAGAGTTTTGCTTAAATAATGTTGCTGAAGATCTAGAAGGAAAGTTAAAGGTTGATTTATTTGTGCCAATTAAAAATATATAAAAAACAAATAACTTCATTTGTGGTTTTAAAATGAAATTGGAATAGTAGTGAAAGAAAATCTTTTTTCGAAGATAATATTTCTAGCGTAGAAATTTAGGTATGTAGGCTGCAATGAAAGGAGAATCCACATGGATACAATTGTAAATGACAAGTTTTATGAAACGAGAAATCAATTAGTTGAGGAAATTACTTTGTTGAGTAATGCTCAATTTAATAGGAAACCAGATAAGGATAAATGGAGTATTGCACAAGTTTGTCATCATTTAGTTTTATTAGATGAGAGAGTGATAACAGTTATTTCGTCAGGATTAAAAAAGTTAGATAGTACCCAAAATGAGCGTAAAGAAATTCACACTATTTTATTAGATAGAACGAAAAAGTTTATAGCTCCAGAAATGATTGAACCAAGTATAGAACCATTTGAAGTGCAGCAAATGCTCAATATGCTAAGCAAATCAAGAAAAGAATTGATGCGTTTCCTGAGTACAATAGAAGATGAGTCTGTATTAGCGAAAAAATCAGTGATGCATCCAGCTCTTGGAGAATTGCCCCTTGATCAGTGGATAGAACTGATCTATTTGCATGAACAGCGTCATATGTTACAAATCAAAGAGATAAAATTGCTTTGTGAAATTGAAAAGTAAAAATTATTCCCTATTTATTATCGATACGTATTATAAACAGGGGAAAACGGTTGATTCTTATTGATTCAGAAGAAACCAAAAATAGAATGAAATTAGTTGAAAGTAACCAATAAGCTTAAGAAAATATGAAACTATCCGATTTTCTGTATAAGTGTAACCCCCGTCTTAAATGAAGAGCGGGGTTATTTTTTTGAAAGTGTTTTTATTTAGAAGGAGATAAATCAGTAACGAAATTCAAAAAATTAATCATCATAACATATTGTATATGCCCGTTTTAATAAATTGAAATGATGATTTTTATGATGATAAATGATATGTCCTTATTTTGAAAGTACACTTCACACTCTTAAGAAAGGGGTATTCTGTCAGGAAATGATAAAATACAATTCTGTTAGAGGATGTATGCAATTTATTCTCTTTATTTTTGCAACAGAACCACCTTCAAAATTATCTTTTGTAGTTGAAGTTTCCTGAATAATAAGTTACATTTTTAAAGTTCAAGCAACTTTATGAAATTACAAAAAGGGGAGAAATATTATTATTATGCAAAAAATGAAATGGAAGAACTTTGTATGTTACTTTGTAATTCTATTACTGCTTGGAACAGCAGTAATAGTCAAACCACCTATCTCTAAGGCTGAGGAATCTGAAGTTAATATCACATTGTTAGGTACTGCAGATATTCATGGTAGATTTATGCCTTGGGATTATGCGCTTGATGGAGCAAATATGAGTGGAAGTTTGACACAGCTTTATACGGTTATAAAGAAGGTCCGTCAAGAAAATCCAAATACCATATTAGTAGATGCCGGGGATACAATTCAAGGAAACTCAGTAGAATTATTCAACGATAAGCCACAATCGCCAATGATGGTAGCGATGAATACAATGGGATATGACGCCTGGGCATTTGGAAATCATGAATTCAACTTTGGATTAGATACATTGAAAAAAGTTAGTGAGCAATATAAGGGAAAAACGTTAGCAGGAAATATTTATAAGGAAAATGGAGAGCGCTTTCTTCCTGCATATACAATTGTAGAAAAAGGTGGAATTAAAGTTGGGATTATTGGTATGAATACACCAATGATTAGTGATTTTGAAAAAGGGACAGATCACTTAAATGGTTTAGTGGTGAAAAATCCGGTAGAAGAGACGAAAAAGGCAATTAAGGAATTAGAAGGTAAAGTAGATGTAATGGTAGGAGTTATGCATATGGGATTAGAAAATGAGAATGGTATCCCTGGTACTGGTGTTCAAGATATTGCAAATGCTTGTCCGGAACTAAGCGCTATTTTTGCGGCTCACATGCATAAACTTGTAAAAAAAGAAGTTGTAAATGGCGTAATTATTACAGAACCAGATAAATATGGAACACATATTTCACGTATTGACCTTACTTTTACAAAGCAAGATGGGAAGTTGGCTTTAAAAAATAAAACTGCTACCGCTATACCTGTAAAAAATGCTGATGGAACAACAATATTATCTGATCCTACACTTGAAGAAACATTAACACCTTTTCACGAATATGCGAGAGGAGATGCAAATGTTGTAGTCGCTCAATTAAAGGGTAGAAATCTTGTTCCTGAAAATGAAATAAAGGGTATTCCAAGTGTTCAGATTCAAGAAACACCTTTATCAGATTTCTTTCATGAAGTCATGCTCTACTACAGTAAAGCAGATGTAGTAGCCCATCAAATTGATAATGATTATGCCCGTTTAGATATAGGTCCTATTAAGAAAAAAGATATTGCGTACAATTACCAATATGCCTTGGGAGAAATTACAGTATATAAGATTTCTGGAAAAGATTTAAAAGACTATATGGAATGGGCAGCAGGATATTTTAACTCATCTCGTGCCGGAGATGTAACCGTTAGCTTTGATAAAACCCGCCGTGCCTCTAAATACAGTACGAACGATTTCTTTGGAGGCGTAAAATACGAAATTGACTTAACAAAACCATATGGAAGTAGAATTACAAATTTACGCTCTATTCGTACAAACAAACCAATCAAAATGAGCGATGCTATGACGCTGGGAATGAATGCATATAGAATGGAGGCTCTTCAGGCAAAAGGAGGAGCTTTAGAGGGGCGTAAGTTTGAACAAATTTGGTCATCTAAACAAGAGAATGCATTTGGAGAAACAGGTGGGACCATTCGTAACCTTGCTATTACATATTTAAAAGAGGTAAAGAACGGTGTATACACGCCAAAAGTTATGCGTAATTGGAAAATTACTGGTGTAGATTTACATTCTTCAGAGCATAAGGCGGTAGTTGATCTTGTGAATAAAGGGATTTTAGAAATTCCAAAAACAGAAGACGGAAAATACACAAATATAGCATCTATAAATACGAAAGACTCAATTTCAAAAGAAGAGATTATATTACTCTCACAAAAAGCAAATATTAATCCAAATCAGTTTAATCATGTAAAGACAAAAGGTGAATTTTACAAAAAACTTAGTAGGATTACTAAAAAAATATAAATTATAAAATTTCTTATAGTAATTGTTATTTTAATAGCATGAAACCCACTCTTAAAATAGTTAAGAGTGGGTTTTTATGTTGTTATTTAGATGTAAGTATACTTTTATTAGAATGAATATAGATAATTAATAACTAACCAATTGGATGAGCGTCTTAGGGAGCTCTTTTTTATTGAAATTAATGCATTTATATGAGTTGTTCTTTAATTGTAGCATCATCCTTAATTTATGTAATTTTGCATAATGTTACATAAATTGTGTATTTTCTCTTTTTTTAGACATTAATAGACAGTATACTTTGTACAAGCTTTCTATTTCAAAAATTATACGAGGTGAAATAATGAAAAACAAAAAGACATTAACTAAGGTAGCATTAACAACAGGATTAGCTTTAACAGCTGTGGCACCATATGGGGTAGGTCATGCAGAGGAAACAGATCAACTACAAGTTCAAATTCAGGAGGAATCGTTCCGTTCGGGTGAACTTACACAGCCGTCACAAAAGGCACCAGAAAATGTAGTAAAGGATGCACTTAAGGAGAAAACAGAACAAGCTCTGTCCCAAAAACAAGTCAATGGAGAAGCAGGAGTAGATTATAAAGTCCTTCAAAAACGTGGTTCGTATGATGGAACTACACTTGTGCGTATGCAGCAAACATACGAAGGAAAAGAAGTATATGGACATCAATTAACTGCACACGTAGATAATAAGGGTGTTATTAAAAGTGTTTCAGGCGATAGCGCGCAAAATTTAAAACAAGAAGAATTGAAAAAAACTATTAATCTATCAAAAGATGAAGCAAAACAATATATTTATACGAAATACGGGAACGATATCAAATTTATTTCTGAGCCAGAAGTTAAAGAGGTTATTTTTGTTGATGAAAATAATGGACAAGCTAGCAATGCATACCAAGTTACCTTCGAAGCTGCAACACCAAACTATGTTTCTGGTACTTATTTAGTAAATGCACAAAATGGTGATATGTTAAAAAATATGGTAAAAGAATCTAACTTAAAAGCAAGTGAAAAACTAGTTGGAGCCTTAAAGAAAAGTAAACAAAGCAGCCTTACATCATTAACGGGAACAGGAAAAGATGATTTAGGTATTAATCGTTCATTTGGTATCTCTAAACAAAGTAATGGCAAATATGCTCTTGCTGATTATACAAGAGGGCAAGGCATTGAAACATATGATGTGAATTACAGAGATATTACTAAAGAAGAAAGCTATTATCCTGGTACATTAGCGACAAGTACTTCGGCAACATTTAACGATCCAAAAGCAGTAAGTGCTCATTACTTAGCAACAAAAGTATTTGATTTTTATAAAGATAAATACAAGCGTAATAGCTTTGATAATAAGGGACAAAAGGTAGTTTCAGTTGTACACGCTTGGGATTCTGAAGAGACGAATGATCCGAAAAATTGGCAGAATGCATTAAGTGCTAATAATGGAAGTATGCTTGTATATGGCGATCCTATTGTTAAAGCATATGACGTAGCTGGACATGAATTTACACATGCTGTTACTTCTAGCGAATCTAATCTTGAATATTACGGGGAATCCGGTGCGATTAATGAGGCGCTATCTGATATTATGGGAACATCTATTGAGAAATACGTAAATAATGGAAACTTTAACTGGACAATGGGAGAACAAACGGGATCTGTTTTCCGTGATATGGAAAACCCAGCTTCTGTTCCATCTTCACTTGGAGTGCCTTATCCAGATGATTACAGTGAATTTAACGATTTTAATGGATGGGATCAAGGCGGTGTTCATTTTAATTCAAGTATTATTAATAAAGTTGCGTATCTGATTGCAAAAGGCGGAACTCATAACGGAGTAACTGTTAAAGGAATTGGTGAAGATAAAATGTTTGATATTTTCTATTATGCAAATACAGATGAGTTAAACATGACTTCTAATTTCAAAGAATTGAGATCAGCATGTATTCGAGTGGCAACTAATAAATATGGTGCGAATACAGCTGAAGTTCAAGCAGTTCAAAAAGCATTTGATGCAGCAAAAATTAAGTAATTTAGAAATATAGTTATCATTCATATATTAATACATTATGAAAAACAGCTAATGTCATTTTAAGGATATTAGCTGTTTTTTACGTAGCAATGTATTATTGAAAATAAACTGACTAAGCAATAATGAGGCACTTTATCTGTAAGAAGTTGTGACAAATAAATAAGGTTTAAAATATATAAAAACAGAAAATTAATAATATATTGACCTCTTGATAGAAAGTCTATAAAATGAAAGCGATAACAAACGATTGCTTTAAAATGTTTTCCCTGATCTTTTAGTATTTACAAATATATGAAGGCATAAAAAAATCTATTTTTTTATGCACTAATGCAAACGTTTTCGTATTAAAAGGTCATTGAAATACATACGTGAAAATAGCCAATATGGAGGTGAAGTAAAAGAGATTTCTAGATTAATTTAAGCAGTGTTATGTAGTGAAAGCATAATAAATCGTTAGTAATATTTGAAGAAAGGGTGTATGTGGTGCAAATTATAAAAAGATTAATTAACAAAACAGTTTTATTACTTACTTTAATCGTTATGTTATCATCTGTTTTCTCCTTTCAGAGTGTGAAGGCAGTTTCAAATTCGAAAACAACTGAAATTATCATTCATTACAAAGAAAAGCTTGGAAATACAAAAGACTGGAATCTTTGGTTATGGGGAGAAAATGCAAATGGTACATCTTATGAATTTACTGGTGAAGATGAATTTGGAAAATACGCTAAGATAAAAATAGACGGTGACTATAATCGTGTAGGATTTATAGTTCGAACAAATGAATGGGAAAAAGATGGTGGGGATCGTTGGATTGAAAATATAAAGGACGGTCGTGCTGAAGTATGGATTCTTTCGGGTGATGAAAAAGTATATAACTCTAAGCCATCATCGGATCTCTCAATTCAAAAAGCAACTATTGATAGTTTCCATGAAATTACTGTAACGACTAATGTCCCGTTTCATATTAAGGAAAAGAAAATTGAAATTGAAGGCATTAAAATTAAGAATATTACTCCTTATGATATAAACAGTGGAGATATTACTAATAAGGTCAAAATAATTACGGAACAGAAAATTGATTTAAAACAAACATACAAAGTTAAAATAGAAAACTTAGCTGATACGAATACTGAAATTGGTAAAGTCATTCGTAGCGAAGAATTTGATAATTTATTTTATTATGGTGGTAACGATTTAGGAAATACATATACTCCGCAACATACAAAGTTCCGTTTATGGGCTCCTACTGCAAGCGAAGCGAAGTTAGTTACATATAAAAACTGGAACGATAAAATAGGTGCTGAAATAAACATGCAACAAGGTGAAAAGGGAACTTGGACAGCAGAACTAAAGGGGAACCAAAAAGGGCTCTTTTATACGTATAAGGTCAAAATTGGTGATAAGTGGACTGAAGCGGTTGATCCATATGTGCGTGCTGCTTCTGTAAATGGGGATAAAGGTGCAGTCGTTAATTTAGAAGAAACAAATCCGAAAAAATGGAAAGCAAACAAAAAGCCAAAATTTAAAAATCCGGAAGATGCTATTATTTATGAGTTACATGTACGCGATCTTTCCATTCAATCTGAAAGTGGTATTAAACAGAAAGGGAAGTATTTAGGTGTAACAGAAAAAGGAACAAACGGGCCAGAAGGTGTAAAAACAGGACTTGATCATATAAAGGATCTTGGTGTTACTCACGTTCAGTTTTTACCGATATTTGATTATGCTTCTGTAAATGAAGAGACTTTAAATGAACCGCAATATAACTGGGGATATGATCCTAAAAATTTCAATGTTCCAGAAGGCTCCTATTCTACAAATCCTTATGAGCCGACTGTGCGAATAACTGAATTAAAGCAAATGGTTCAAACACTACATGATAATAATCTTCGAGTGGTGATGGATGTAGTATATAACCATATGTATAACGCTGCTGAATCTAATTTCCATAAGTTAGTTCCAGGTTATTATTATCGTTACAATGAAGATGGAACATTTGCAAATGGAACTGGAGTAGGAAATGATACTGCTTCAGAAAGAAAAATGATGAGGAAATTTATGATAGATTCCGTCACATATTGGGCAAAAGAATACAATTTAGATGGATTCCGTTTTGATTTAATGGGTATTCATGATTATGAAACGATGAATGAAATACGTAAAGCTGTTAATCAAATTGACCCTTCTATTATACTACACGGAGAAGGATGGGATTTAAATACACCTCTTGCAGCTGAGCTGAAAGCAAATCAAAAAAATGCAGAGAAAATGAAAGGGATTGCTCATTTTAACGATAATATACGTGATGGGTTAAAAGGTAGTGTATTTGAGGAAAAAGAAAATGGTTTTATAAATGGAAAGGAAAACATGGAAGATCGTATTAAAAAAGGTATTACGGCAGGTATTGACTACGATACAAATTCGTCTACCTATCAAGATCCAGAGCAGGTGCTAACTTATGTGGAAGCACATGACAATCATACATTATGGGATAAACTTGAGTTAACTAATCCAGGTGACAGCGATGAAGTGCGAACACAAATGCACAAATTGTCTTCTTCGATTTTATTAACATCACAAGGAATTCCATTTTTACATGCAGGGCAAGAGTTTATGCGGACGAAATACGGTGATCATAATAGTTACAAATCTCCAGACTCAATTAACCAGATGGATTGGCTGCGCCGTGCAACGTTTAATAATGAAGTAGATTATATGAAGGGTTTAATAGAATTACGCAAAAAGTACTCAGCTTTTCGAATGACATCTGCAGAGCAAATAAAAACACACGTATCATTTATTGATGCTCCAAAAAATACTGTAGCTTATATAATAGAGGGGAATAAACATGAATACTTTACAGTGGCTCACAATGCAAATAGAGAAGCTGTTGAAATAACACTTCCATCGAAAGGGCCTTGGAAAGTACTAGTAGATGGCAAGCAGGCGGGAAGTAAACTACTTTATGTTGTCCATGACAATAAAATTAAAGTTCCTGCATTAAGTTCATTTGTCTTAAAAACAGAGAAACCGATTAAATAAAAGCGAAGAATGTGGAAATAAATACTGCATTGAGCAAATTTAACAAGGATTGCAAATGAAAAAAGCGAAGTGAAGATTATTCTCACTTCGCTTTTAAAGTTAATGTAATATAATTTCACATACTGTAATTATATTACAATTTAATAAAAGAAATAAGCAATAGATTATTTCTTTTATGACAGTAGGAGGAGAAGATATCTTTGAGTTTATTTATAAAATTACCTGAAATACATTCGTAATTCATATAATGTTTATTATATATTCGAACATATAACGAACTAGATGTTCGAGTTGTATTAACTCCTACAAATCGTTTAAAAATAACAAAGGCGTAAAAAGTATATGGAATTAAAATAGAGAAAAGACACCATTCAAGGTGTCTTTTCTCTATTTTGAATATGAAATGTAAGTAACTCGATTGTATGTAATAGTATGTGATATTTTCACACTAACTGATTAAGAAAAATTTAAAACTCTTTTCTTAATCTATTTGTAATAAATTACATCATAAAATTTTATCGATATAATAAATAAAACTTTCTCAACATTATTTGATTTAATAACTATATTCAACCGCTCTCCAATCCATTACAATAATTTCACATTGGAAATACATGAATATTCTCAATGTTACAAATGGTTTATACCTTATAGGATTACTATGGGAAAGGATGTGAAATATCCAAAAAGAAATCATTTTTTATGATGAAATAAAAAATTTTAATGAAGAAAAAGTTATTTCATTATTTTCAAGTTTCGTTAAAGTGCATGTATTTATAATCACTATGAGACAAGGAGCAGAATCCGAAAAAATTTTTGTAAATTAGAAAATTGCATTTCAAAAATAAGTTAAATGTTTATGGAGGGTTATATGAGCGAGAAAATTTATTACTGGTCTCCGATTAAGCATTGGGAGAAGTTGCATAATGAAGTTTTGATAGGGGAAATGAGATTTACAGGTATTCTGTCTGAGTGGTTTCCAGATTTTTATTTTATGGCTCAAAAAGGTGTGAAAATTAGTGAACTAGTAGAGCGCTTTTCGTTAGGAAATGTAGAAGAGACAAAAAAAAACATAGAGCTCATGATAAAAAATCGTGTGTTAGTAAGTAATATATTACACCCAAGAGAAGTATTTTCTTCACAAGAAAAGATTTTTTCAAATCCATATAGCAACCAGATTCGCTTTTCTAAAGAAAAGTTAGATAAATATATGAGTAAACAATTAAATCGCACGCACGTTGCTGCACGGTCGACCGAAATTCAACTTGAAACAACAAATGAGCTACCTACTATAATCAAGGAACGTAGGTCTTGTCGTCAATTTGATATGGAAAAACATATTAGTTTTTCGGAATTTTCCCGATTCTTATCAACTCTAAAACAGGTTAGGGAAGAAAAAATATACTATCATTACGCAAGTGCAGGCGGGCTCTATCCCATTGATATCTTTGTTTATGTAAAACCAAAACGTATAGAGGATATGAAAGCTGGATTTTATTATTATAACCCATCAAAAAATAGTCTTGTGATTGTAAACAACATTGATCAAGTAATCAAAAGTGATCATGAGTTAATTAATCAGGATTTATTTACTCAATCTGCCTTCTCAGTTTATTTGGTTTATAATGCGAACGCTTCCATCCCGAAATACGGTTCAGATGGATATTTATTTGCTTGTATTGAGTCAGGCATTATCACTGCTACCTTAAATATGGTTGCTGAGACATTAAATTTAGGGGTTTGTTCAGTCGGTCATATGAAATTTGAAGAGATTCAGCAATTTTTATGTTTGGATAATCATCAAGTGTTTCTTCATGGGCTTGAAGTTGGCTTGAAAATTAACGAGTAGAAGAAATGAATATTAGGGGGATAAAGATAAAAATGCACATTAAAGATCGAAGTTCGATTCATGAAAATAAAGAAGTAGAAGCGTTTTGGAAGGAGCAATTATCTTCCGAGATTCTCGATTTTTCTGTATTTAAATTTAATAACGATTACCAACTAAATAAAGAAACACCTTGTGAATACGTTCAAGTCATAGTGAATGTAGAATTTAGTAAAAGTATACAAAAAATAAGTAAGTCTCAAGATTTATTATTATTTAGCTGGTTTCAAGCCGCTTTAAGGGTTTGTTTGGCACATTATACAGATCAAGAAAGAATTACTATTGGTATTCCTATAATTGAAAAGAATCTTGAACAAAGTGAGAATCTTAATAAATTGATTCCTTTAGGAAGTGAAATCCAGCCGCATCACACCTTTAAACAATTAGTAAATGAGATTGAACAAACGACTTTATTCGGGTATGAAAATCAGGAGTATCCGCTCTCTGAATTATTAGTTAAACACAATTTAACTCCTTTTCAAATTGTAATCGGGATGGAAGGATTACATAATGAAAATTCGCTAGAAGAATACGCAGAGAATAATTTAGCCCTATGGATACGAAGAAAATGGAATGAAATACATAATGAATTTGAATTTCAAATTTCTTGCAAGTCCCGTTCATTCTCTTCTTTGCAACAGTTTGCCAATTCGTATTGTTATGTTTTAAAGCAAGTTTCACAAAATCCGAATTTGGCATTGAAAGATATTTGTATTATTGCAGAAGAAGAAAAAGAGTTGTTAGAAGGATTGAATACTTTTCAAACGGGCATAGACTTGTTTCAATCATTTCAAGATTTGTTTGAAGCGCAAGTATTAAAAACTCCAGATCAAATTGCTGTTGTTTGTAATGATCAATCTTTGACATATAGAGAATTGAATAAGAAAGCGAATCAATTGGCTTCTATTCTTCAAAGTAAAGGTGTTTCAAAAGAAAGTATTATTGGCGTTATGGTAGATCGGTCATTAGAAATGATTATTGGTATGATGGGGATTTTAAAAGCAGGAGCAGCGTATTTACCAATCGACCCTAACTACCCAACTGAACGAATTGAATATATGTTACAAGATAGTCAAGCAAAATATTTACTTAGTAAGCGAACAGAGGAAGTATTGCCACAATTTGCAGGTGAAGTACTGTATCTTGATAAAGAATATCTTTTTCAAGGTGAAGAAAGTAATTTAGTACGAGAACATAATCCTAATGATTTAGCTTATGTTATTTACACATCAGGATCGACAGGAAATCCAAAAGGGGTAATGATAGAACAAAAATCGCTAGTTCATTTTTTAAATGTAATGAGAGAAAAAGTAAAAGCTAATCAATCATTCTTGTTTCTTGCTAGTGTATCTTTTGATATTTCCTTGTTAGAAATATGTCTTCCTTTAACGCAAGGTTCAAAAGTAGTAATTGCTACAGAGGACCAGTTTGCAACAAAAGAATTGGCTCATTTGGTCAAAAAACATAAGGTGGATTTATGGGAATCAACGCCATCGCGAATGGAAGTGATTTTGAGTGATCCAGAAGGGGCGATTTTTCTAAAAGATTTAAAATCTATTTTATTAGCAGGAGAATCATTTTCCATTGATTTGGTTGAAAAAATTCGTTGTATCAGTGAAGCAACAATTTTAAATATTTATGGTCCCACAGAAACAACCATTTGCGCAACAGTAAAAGACTTGAGCACTTCCAAAGAAGTTACGATTGGCAAACCTAACCCGAATTATCATTCCTATATATTGAATAAGTATGGCCAATTAAAACCATTTGGAATTCCCGGTGAACTCTGCATTGCTGGCGTAGCGGTAGCACGAGGGTATCTTGGTAAAAATAAACTGACAGATGAAAAGTTTGTACCGAGTCCTTTTGCGGCAGGGGAAATGATGTATCATACAGGTGATCTCGTTCGTTGGTTGCCTAATGGAGAACTTGAATATTTAGGTAGAATGGATCATCAAGTGAAAATTCGGGGGTATCGGATTGAATTAAGAGAAATCGAAACTCAATTAAGGGAATATCCAGAAATAAACCAGGCTATCGTTGTTGATCAAGTGTATGGAAATAGGAAATTATTAGCTGCCTACTATGTATCGGATAACAAGGTGTCTTTTGATGAAATCAGAAAATATTTAAGTGATAAATTACCTGAGTTTATGATTCCTGAAAAAATGATTCAGGTAGAAGAGATTCCATTGAATCCAAATGGAAAAGTGGATAGAAAAAGATTGTTGGATATAACACAAACGGATTATGTATCAATTCCATACGTTGCTCCGCGCAATGAAATTGAACAAAAATTAGTGCGTGCATGGGAAAAAGTTATGGAGATCGAGGGAATCGGTATTCATGATAATTTTTTTGCATTAAAAGGAGAATCTATTAAAGCACTTCAGGTAATTAATTTATTAAGAAAAGACGGCTTAAAAATAAGTACAACAGATTTTTTTAAGCACCCCACAATCGCTCAACTGAGTTCTTGTGTAAAGCTAGAGCATAAAGAGGAAAACCTTGAAAGTAGACCAACTCATGTTAAAGATTTGTCTAAGCCATTTTCCTTAACAGAAGTTCAGACAGCGTATATGATAGGACGGAATTCACAGTTTGAATTAAGTGGTATTTCCCCTCAAACATATTTTGAATATGAAACAGCTTTGGATATCAATCGTCTTTCAAAAAGTTTTCAAAAGGTAATTCATCGTCATCCAATGTTGCGAGCTGTAATTTTACCAGAGGGAAAACAGCAAATATTACAAAGCGTTCCTGATTACGAGATTGAAATAGTGAGTCTCATAGATTTAGATGATAGGAATCAACATGCTCGCTTACAAGAAGAGCGTTCTCGAATGACTAACCATGTATTCCCTTTGGGGCAATGGCCTTTGTTTGAATTGAAAGCTTTTCTTTTAAAAGAAGACACGTATTTATTATGTTTTCGATACGATGCTTTATTAATGGACGGAGCAAGCATGAACATTGTTGGACAGGATTTGTTGCATTATTATTATAAACCAAATCAAAAATTAGAATCTTTATCTTTTGATTTTCAAGATTATATGTTTATCTATGATGAAATGGAACAAAGCGAAGAATATAAAACAGCAAAAGATTATTGGACAAGTAAGCTTCCTGACTTTCCGTTTGCACCTTCTTTGCTGTTAAAAAAGGATCCAGCAGAGATTGCTACTCCTAAATTCCAATCACTTACAAAAATCCTGGATAATAAAAAATGGACAAAGCTACGAAAGTTAGCACAAGAGAAAGAGGTAACGCCTTCCGCTCTACTTTGTACAATATATGGTGATGTGTTGGCATATTGGAGTAATCAACGTCGATTAGCAATTAACTTGACTGTATTTAACCGTTATCCTGTTCATGATGAAGTAGAACAGATTGTTGGAGATTTCACATCACTTATTTTATTGGATGTTGATGTAAAACCAGAGCAAACTTTCTTTACTAGAGTAAAAGAAACGCAAGCTACTTTATTAGATGGCCTTGAACATCGTCATTACGATGGAGTTAACTTTATTCGAGATTTTACTCGATATCATCAAATGACGCCAAAAGCAGTTATGCCAATCGTTTTCACCTCGATGTTAGCGGGTGCAGGTGCTTTCTCTTGGGAACAACTTGGTTCTCTTCGCTATATTCATGCTCGGACTCCACAAGTGTATTTGGATAATGTAGTAATTGAAAAAAATGGAGAGTTATTAATTAGCTGGAACTATGTTGAAGAGTTGTTTGATGTTGATGTAATAGAAGCAATGTTTTCCCAATTTGTTGACTTATTGGAACAATTGGTGAAACAAAGCGATATAACATCTTTACAGATGAAAGAATCGGATCAAACTTTAATTAAGCAATACAATGAAACAACAGAAAAAAAACCTTCAACTACTCTGTATCAATTATTTACAGACCAAGTAAAACGTACACCGGATGAAGTAGCAGTGGTATTTGAACAAGAATGGTTAACATACTCGGAACTTCATAAACGTTCTAATCAAATTGCCCACTTCTTAAAAGAGCAAGGTATTGGTCTAGGTGACAAAGTGGGTCTTTTAGCAAAAAGGCGAGTTGACACAATTGTTAATATGTTAGGTATTTTAAAATCAGGTGCCGCTTATGTTCCGATTGATCCCGATCATCCTTTAGATCGCCAAACATATATTTTAAAAAATAGCTCATGCAAGCTTTTATTAGAACCTAGTCTTTATGAAGAAAATCATTTGTCATTTTATACAACAGAAGATATGCCCACTATTGCTGGTCCAGAAGATATTGCCTATATTATATACACTTCAGGAAGTACAGGAAAACCAAAAGGAGTAATTATTACTCACCAAGCGGTTACAAATACTATTCAAGACATAAATCAAAAATATGAGGTGAATGAAGATGATCGTATTATTGGTATCTCTTCCATGTGTTTTGACCTATCTGTATACGATATTTTCGGAGCTTTAAGCACAGGTGCAATGTTAGTAATGATTCGTGATCCGAGAGACATGCAAGAATTAATCCGCACTGTCGAACGTAGAGGGATTACAATTTGGAATACAGTGCCTGCAATCATGGATTTGGCATTGGAGCAAGTAGGTTCTCATTTTGAATATCCTTCTTTACGTTTAGTTTTACATAGTGGAGATTGGATTCCGCTTTCTTTACCAGAAAAAATAAAACGACATTTTCCGATTGCAGAAGTAGTCTCACTAGGAGGGGCAACAGAAGCATCGATTTGGTCAATTTATTATCCGGTCAAACAGGTGGAATCACATTGGAATAGTATTCCATACGGGATGCCCTTGGCAAACCAAACGTATTATGTGTTGAACTATGAAAAGAAAATGTGCCCTGTTGGTGTAATTGGAGATTTATATATCGGGGGAGTGGGCCTTGCTAAAGGATATTTAAATGATGAAAAGAAAACAAATGAAGCGTTTGTGTCACATCCTGATTTTGGTCTTATATATAAAACAGGGGATTGTGGAAAAATGCATTCTGAGGGATATATTGAATTTTTAGGCCGCCAAGATTACCAAGTGAAAATTCAGGGATATCGAGTAGAGTTAGAAGAAATCTCTCATTGTCTTCTAACTTATAAACAAGTCGAACATGCTGTCGTAATTGATCAAACAGATGAGAACGGAATAAAATTTTTAGTTGCATATGTGGTAACTGAGCAAAATATTAGTACAACAGAACTACGAAAGCATTTGCAAGATCACTTGCCAGATTATATGATTCCTTCTTATTTTGTTTATTTGGACCAATTACCCCTGACTCCAAACGGTAAATTAGATAGAAAAGCGCTCCCTACTCCGGAGAAACAAAAAAATGAAGTATTTATTGCCCCAAAAACTGAAATGGAAAAAATATTAACTAGTATTTGGCAAGAAGTACTCAAAATAGATCAAGTTGGAGTAAATGATCATTTCTTCGCCTTAGGTGGAGATTCGATAAAAGCGATTCAAGTGTCCGTCAGACTGTATCGACAAGGATTCGAGCTTGAACCAAAAAATATATTTTCATTTCCTATATTAAGGGACATGGTTCAATTTGTTAAAAAGCTAGACCAGTTTTCAAGTTCACAAACAAATGATGTAAACATAATGAACGATAATAAAGCTACATTACTAAATGTTAAAGATAAACAACTTAATCAACATACACTTAACAAAATACAAGAAAAAATGCCGGATATAAAAATAGAACGTATTTACCCGTTAGCACCTTTCCAGGAAGTTATTTATGAGCATGCTACGAATGAACCTGATACAAATGCATATTTTGAACAAACAATTTGGGCACTTGAGGGGGAGCTGGATATTAAACTCTTTATTCAGTGTTTCCAACAATTAGTTGATCGTCATGATGCTTTAAGAACAATAATTGTGCAAGATGAACAAGCAAAACCTTGGCAAGCTGTTCTATATGATGTTCAAATAAATTCAGAAATAAAAAACTTGATTGAGATGACGAAACAAGAACAGCAAGAATTCCTAAAACAGTGGATGAATGAAAATTTAAGTCGAGGATTTAAAAATGATGAACTTATGACACGTCTCTGTATATTCCAACTAGGTAATAACGAGCATAAAGTAATTTGGAGTTCCCATCATCTATTATGTGATGGTTGGAGCGTCAGCATTTTGATAGACGAATTATTCCAGCTCTACGAAACTACAAATGCCGGAACTACGGCGGGGTTACCCATGGTAAAACCTTTTGAAACATTTATAGATTGGACTTTGGCACAAGATCATGAGAAAGCACGTCATTTTTGGCGAGATTATTTATCAGGATACAATCAGAAAATTAGTATTCCTAAAAAGAAAGTCCCATCTAAAAGTGAAGGGTTAAACTTCACTTTTATGGATTTAACATTAGACAAGGATTTGACTGATCAGTTACAGACATTTGTAACTAAAAATAATATAACTATGAATACGGCATTACTAGCTGTATGGGGAATATTGCTTGGCAAATTCAACGGAACGAGAGAAGTAGTATTGCCTAACCTAGTATCAGTCAGACCCCCCGAAGTAGAAGGAATTGAAAATATGTTCGGTCTGTTCACAAATGTTTTGCCTATCCGATTAGCATGGACAGAAACGCAATCTTTTGTGGACTTCCTGCAAAAGGTACAACTAGAGACATTGAAATGTAATGAGTATGCATACTATTCATTTGTTGATATACAAAAGCAAAGTGAATTAAAAACTGAGTTGACTGACCATCTTTGGGTTTTTGAAAACTATCCAACTAATCCAGCAATCTTTTCTTCAAATGAAAACAGACATTTTGCTATCACGGATTACGAAGTTGTTGATGAGCCACATGTAAAGTATGGAATTATGTGCTTCCCTGAAGAAAGACTTACAATAAAGTTTGGATATGATCAAACGGTATATGAAACAGAGAAAATACAGGAAATATTAAATCACATCCAGGGGTTAATCAACACGATTCTTCAAAATCCAATACAAACAATTTGTGATTACAAATTATAAAAAATGAAAAGGCGAGCAAAAACTCGCCTTTTTAAATAGAATAGGAGTAAATCAAATGACAAAAAAATTACAGTTATCAGCCGAAGAAATGCGTCAGTTAGGATATCAAGCGGTTGACTTAATTGTTGATCATATGAATCATTTAAAAAGTAAACCAGTTTCAGAAACGATTGATAGTAATATTTTTAGAGACAAGCTAATTGAAACGATTCCGGAAAACGGATCTAATCCAAAAGAATTACTTCATTTTCTTAATAACAATGTGTTTAATCAAATTACTCATGTGGATCATCCTCATTTTATGGCTTTTGTGCCAGGTCCTAATAATTATGTTGGTGTATTAGCAGATTTTTTAGCAAGTGGGTTTAATGTATTTCCTACAGCTTGGATAGTAGGTGCAGGTGCCGAACAAATTGAATTAACGACAATTAACTGGTTAAAATCAATGCTAGGATTCCCTGATTCAGCTGAAGGATTATTTGTCAGTGGTGGTTCCATGGCTAATTTGACTGCACTTACTGTAGCGAGACAGGTCAAGCTGAATAATGACATAGAAAATGCGATTGTTTATTTTTCTAACCAAACTCATTTTTCTGTAGATCGAGCACTTAAAGTATTAGGTTTTAAACAGCATCAAATTTGCCGAATTGAGACAGATGAAGACTTAAAAATTTCAGTTAGTACTTTAAGAAAACAAATAAAAGAAGATCGATTAAAAGGGAAAAAACCATTCTGTGTTATTGCTAATGCAGGGACAACGAATTGCGGAGCGGTGGACTCCCTCGATGAATTGGCTGATGTATGTGGTGATGAAGATATATGGCTACACGTGGATGGGGCTTATGGGGCTGCAGCAATTCTCAGTGAAAAAGGAAGGGAGTTATTAAGTGGAATTCATCGTGCCGATTCTTTAACGTTAGACCCGCATAAATGGCTTTTTCAGCCTTATGATGTTGGTTGTGTACTTATTCGAAATAGCCAATATTTAAGTGAAACATTCCGTATGATCCCAGAGTATATTAAGGATACAGAAACTAATATAGAAGAAAAAGTGAATTTTGGGGAGCGTGGAATTGAACTTTCTCGTAGATTTAGAGCATTAAAGGTATGGCTTTCTTTTAAAGCATTCGGAGTTACAGCTTTTCGTGAGGCAATTGATCATGGCATTATGCTAGCTGAACAAGTTGAAGAGTTTTTAAGGAAAGAAAAAGATTGGGAAGTAGTAACACCTGCCCAATTAGGAATTGTTACTTTTCGTTATATTCCATGTGAGCTAACATCTACAGATACAATTCATGAAATAAACAAAAAATTGGTGGAAGAAATTAATCAAAGAGGATTTGCTATGCTAAGTACGACTAAATTAAAAGAAAAAGTAGTAATTCGACTTTGCTCTATCAACCCAAGAACAACAAAAGAAGAAATACTTCAAATCATGATGAACATAAAAGCATTAGCAGAGGAAATAAACACATCGCCTAAACATCTTATATCTGTTTCTCAACCTTGATATATTAGGCGGATTTTACATATTAATAGCCGATTCTTATTTAGAATCGGCTATTATATTTAAATGATAAATACATATATACTATTTATAAGTGTTTCTCTTGTAATGGGATTAAGCCTCAACCTTGGATACTCGTTTGAAACCAGTCTTTATTGCTTGTACTATTTCGTTCACAGCATAAATAGATACATCGGCATTTGGATTTAACCCTTCAAACCAGTGATAGGCATTTGGATATAAATGAAACTCCACATCAACACCAGCTTGTGCTAGTTTGCTTACATAGGTTAATGTTTCGCTGCGGAATGGATCTAATTGACCAACAAATGTGTAAGTATACGGTAAGTCACTATAATCCTCAGCTCGAGAAGGTGCTGCATAGGCAGGGATTTGATCCGTTCCATACATTTCTCCTAAATACATTTTCCAGCCAGCTTCATTTGCCTTTTGGTTCCAAACAAATCCCTCTTTAATTTCATTCGCTGAAGGTGTATCATTTCTGTCATCAATCATTGGATATAGTGGCATTTGTAAACAAATTGAAGGATATTTTCGATCTCGTGCTAATAATGATAATGCTGCTGTTAGTCCACCGCCAGCGCTTACTCCTGCAACCCCAATTCGATTCGAATCAATGTTTAATGACTTTGCATTATCAGCAATCCATTTTAAAGCTGAATAACAATCCTCAATTGGTGCTGGGTAAGGGTGTTCAGGTGCTAAGCGGTAGTCTACAGACACGACCACACAGCTAGCTTCTTTTGCAAACCTCATACAAGTATCATCGTTATCATCTATAGACCCTAAGATATAACCTCCACCATGTATCCATAATAAGACAGGTAAAGATTCATGATTTGATTTTGGACGATAAATTCGTAATGGTAACGGATTATCATCAGGCCCAACAATGATTTTATCTGTTAAAGAAAGAGAGTCATCAACAACGGTAGGTGGTCTCATTTGAGCTATTCCTTCTCTGATTGATTGCAAATTTTCTGGGCGTAAATCGAGATCCGGAAACATCTCTAACCCTTGTAATAATTCTGGATTTACTCTAGTTTTCATTTTAGCACCTCTATTTGTAATTGTTTTCAAATAAATGAAGTGTATTCTAAGTAGTTTAATTGTGAAAGAACACCACAATTAAATTGTAAATTGGATATGTTATAACGGTCAACAGAATATTCGGAAATTAAAACCTTTCTCAAGAAGGAGTTTCATGCAATCAATAATACAAGTAGTGGATTTAAGAGCAAAGAGGTTTAATGTCGTTGTAATTATGTACATTAGAAAAATTTCTTTTCTAGACTCATGAAGAATTATGAAAAGCAAAATTTTATAGATGGTTATCTTAAAAATAAACAAAGAGAGAAGAACTAACCAATGTTCTTCTCTCTTTTTCATATGTAATTAGGGTATCCATAACTGTAAATACGGATGGTATAGATTAATGGATGAATAATTTATTTTTAAATTAATAACGTAATACATAAAGATTTTTGTATGTAATATTTCATATACAGGGACCACTGGTGAAAATGCTGAGCAATGTTTTTCCATATGGTAAATTAGTTCCTTAGTTATTTATTTTATTTCATTTTCAATCGTGGAAGGCTTGGGGCTAAGATTTACAAAGGTGACTAGTAAAAAATATAACAATACAAGTATAAGATTTTGTACTTAGTAATCTCGCGATTTAAGGCATGACATTGGATAAGTGTGGGGAGTTTAATCGATTTTGAATAAAATCAATAGTATCAGTTGCAATTTTTTTACGTTTAAGAACGATCCCGGCATGCCCGCATGTATAAATATATCGTGGAGGTCTTTCCCAAGATTCCCACAAGTAGTCTGTATCCTCAGAATGCACATATAGATCATGCTTACCTGAAATTAATAAAATATTTTCTTTTTTTACTTTTGGCAATGCTTGACTCGGTTCAGTGATTTTCCAATAATCTATTAAATCATCATACGTAACACCATGATGTTCCAAGTCTTCTCTAATAAATTTACCTGGAGTTGTATTCCAAATCGAATAAGAAAGTCGATTTGCATAGAAAATGGATGCTAACACATCAATTTCTTCTTCAACAAGAGAGGTTAAGTTAGTAATAAATCCGCCTAAACTAATTCCTATTAGAATCAGGGGCCCCTTTTTATTTGCTTTAATCCATTTAATCAAAGCTTGTAAATCAGCTACCGCTTGTCTAGTTGCTTGTAATGTTCGTTCAATATTTGCACTTACCATATACTCTCCACTGAATAAGGATTGATCGGGTTTTCTTTCAAAATGATAGGGTAGAGTGAAATAATACATATTCCACTTCAGGCTGGTCATATGATCGTGGAATATTTTTTTCACACGTTCGTTAGAATCCATTCTCCAACCGTGAACAAAGATAACATGAGGTGCATTTTCATTTTTATGTAAGAATAATTCCCCAGTTACAGAGTCGTTGTGTGAATCACCGGATTGAATCGAACTTTTATAGTTGAATTGCCCAACCATGTATTCATTTTCCTGCTTTGAATGCTTAATGTCAAAATGAAAATGTGATGGTTTTACTTTATAAAAAGATTCTATGTTCTTTATATTTAATGAAGTGTTAGAAAGGGAAGTAAACTGAAACGCTACACTTCTTTTTTTGTGTAAATCATATAAGGCGTACCGATCAATGAGTTTTGAAAAAATCAAATTAACCTCCTCCAAAATACATATTGTTTAAAACATAGACAAAATTTATGTTTTAAATTAATTAGGAAATATTCTCTTTTCCTAATAGTAGGTGCTTGAATTATAAAAATAGGTGATAAATTTTCATATTATATTATAAAGCTTACAATAAATAATTTATACTAAAATTTAAGAAGTAAGTTAATATTATTATCCTTATAAAAGAATGTTAACTTGCTTCTTTTCTTATTAAAAGCTGTAATTTCTATGAAGAACAACTTACAATTCCCATATAGATATTCACAAATTGGTTCTCTATATTTATTGTATAGAAATTATACAATAAATATATTTTTTATGTTACATACATTAAATCAAGCTTAACCTCTCTTTTCTATAAGTCTCTTAAATTGACTAACTCCTTACCGAAATTCAAAAACGACTGTGTTTTTGAATTTGTGTTCTAGCTTTTCTGGAACAGGTAAATAACTACACATAAACTCCTTATATCTCTAGTTAAACTACCGATTAGCTCCATATAAACTCTAGATAACCTATATAGAATACAAGTTATCAAGGAGGTAAGAAAAATGAATTTTATGAAACGAGCAATTCTCAGTATGAAAAAAAGGATAGGAACATCATTAATTTTGATGGCAGTTTTTCTGATTGTTACAAATTTGGTTCTTTCAGGTTTCACAATCCAAAATGCATCAAAAAAAGCAGCGGATGCTGCAAGAAAAAAACTTGGTGCAGATGTTACTTTAGGTCTTGATTTCGACAAAATAGGTCAAAAAGCTAAGGAAACTGGAGAAATGCCAAATCCGCCGCAGCTCGATGCAAAAGAAACAGATCAATTAGCGAAGTCCAAGTATGTAAAAGATTATAATTACATAGCTAACACTTTCGGTATTTCTGATGGGCTTAAACTAGTAGGAGCTTCAGAAGGAGAAGAAGAAGGAAAAGGTAAAGTGGGAATGACGGCTGCGCGAGGCGGTTCAAGCTCTGGTACAGAAATAGATATGAATGCTTCTTTTATGATTGAGGGAGTTCGCAAGACTGCATTACAAGAAAGCTTTAAAAACGGAAAAAGTAAAATCATTGATGGAAAACCAATAACAGAGCAAATGAAAGATCAGAATGTAGCTTTAATGGAAAAACGATTAGCGGAATTAAACAATTTGAAAGTAGGAGACAAAGTTAAAGTACAATCAGGGGATAAGAAGGAAACTCTTGAGGTTGAAATTATCGGCATTTACGAAACAAATGAGCAAGCAATGGGTCAACAGGCTCCTCCTATTATGGATCCAGCTAATAAACTATATATGCCGCATTCAACTATGAAAAAATTAGAAGTAGACCAAGGTATAAGTAGTGGTCAAGTCGTGTATTTCTTGAATGATCCACAATATATTGATGCATTTAAAAAAGAAGCAAAAAAATCTAACATTGATTTTAATTATTATAAATTAGATGCGCATGATTCATTGTACAAGCAAATGATTGGTCCTATCGAAAATATCTCTTCGACTTCTCAAATGATTATTTATATTGTATCGATTGCAGGTGCGATCATTTTAGGATTAATCATTATGCTATCAATTAAAGGGCGTCGTAAAGAAATGGGAATTCTATTGTCTATTGGAGAGAAAAAGTGGAAACTGATGGCGCAATTCGTAGTAGAAGTAGTGTGTGTCGCTATTTTAGCATTTGGATTATCCATAACAACAGGAGCTAAAGTTTCTCAATATATCGGGGATAATTTACTTTCGAATGAAATTGCTACTGCAAGCGAAGAAACAGATACTTCGCAACATGGTACTGTAATGATGGCTGGACCCGGTGGTACTCTACAAAATCAAAAAGAAGATCCAATTGATAAAATTGATGTAAGTGTAACAGGAGAAGATGTAGGAAAAATGGGTGGAATTGGACTAGCTATTGCTATAATAGCAACGCTTCTTCCAGCATTATCTATTCTACGTTTAAACCCAAAACAAATTCTTTTAAAAGATGAATGAGGAGGCTCGATATGGAGACGATTTTACAGTTTAAAAATTTGGATTATTATTATGAAAGTAATGGGAAAAATGTAGTGATACTAGATAATGTTAACTTTTCTTTTCAAAAAGGACATTTCTACACGATTTTAGGGCCATCTGGATCTGGTAAAACCACAACTCTGAGCTTAGGTTGTGGACTGGATGTCCCTAAAAATGGTTATGTACTGTATAATGGCAAAGATATTAGAAAAATTGGTTTGGATCGATACCGTAATCAAAATGTATCTGTAATTTTCCAATCTTATAACTTAATTACCTATATGACCGCTCTTCAAAATGTCTTAACAGCAATGGAAATTACAGGTGTTAAAGTGCAAAATAAAACAGCAAGAGCATTAGAATTATTAGAGAGGGTAGGACTCTCAGAAGCTGAAGCGAAACGAAACGTCCTGCAACTAAGTGGCGGGCAACAACAGCGTGTAGCAATTGCTCGAGCACTATCTTGTAATGTTGATTTACTGATTGCAGATGAGCCGACAGGAAACCTCGACGAGGAAACCGCAATGGATATAATAGAACTGTTTCAAGAACTTGCACATAAAGAGAATAAATGCATTATTGTTGTGACTCACTCACAGGAGGTTGCTAAAAAATCAGATCGTGCAGTGTATTTAAGTAAGAAGAAGTTAGTCATAAATGAAATCTAATATAAACATCGTAGCTGTTTAATTCACATATTTTTCAAAAACTAGACCTTTCAAAAGCTTATATTTGATTTATAATAAAATCAAGCCATAATCAAAATGGTCTCCCTGTACTGAATGTTAAAATAGTTTGTCGTTCCCGTTTTAATAATATTTTTAAAAGAACTTGTAGGATATTCTACAAGTTCTTTTTATTATAATTGGTTACCTATCATGGGATAATTACACATAAAAAACGGGACAATACCTAGATATATAATCTAAATGCTGTCCCGTTTCCCTATGTATCTGTATAGTTATTGCAGAATTAAACCTACAATCATAATTAAACTAAATACTATCATCCAACCAAACGCGCAATAGCCAAAAATTCTAATCCATTTAGGTAATTGATTCATGTTAATTTTATTTGTGGGAACTCCTTGCATAGAAAACATCATTTTTTGATCTCTATCTCTATTATTTTGTTGTTCATACATAATATCATCACCTTTCCAGAACTATTGTGTTTATAGTATATCAGCCTAAAGAAAATTATGTACAGAATAAGAGGGGATAACATATATATTATGTGGTGAATTTTATAAATAAAGACATTTAATTGCCATGGTTCTAAGCGCTAATCCGTTATAAATTCTGAAAAAGAGCCCTACATAAATAGGAATCTTTTTCTTCAAATATTAAGTTGCTGGATATACATCAGAACCAAGGTAACGTTCTTTTATAATTTGAAGATGATGAAGCTCATGACCAGCAATGATGTATGCTAATGCACGAACTGTAACTTCAGAATTATTCGCATTTCCTCTTTGTGACCAAGCTTCTTTATCTAAGCTTCTAAGTAAACACAGGGTAGATTGGCGAACAACAATTAAATTCTCAAGAAGATTTTGCATAGATTGCTTATCAAAAGCAGCTCTAAGAACATACATATCATCATTATAGCCTGGAAGTTCTGCTGTCTCGCCTCGAGCGATAGATAGCAATCGATACGCCATAATCCGTTCTGTATCTGCTATATGACCCATTACTTCTTTTATACTCCATTTAGTAGGAGCATACCGGAAAAGTCCCTCACTATCAGAAATTTCCTTTAATAAGAGATTCGTTTCCTTCATTTGTTGTTCTAGAATATGTATGATATTTCCGTCTGATACCAAGTTGGTATACGTTGCATAATAGGAGCTATATTCACTTACTTGTGGTCTTATTTGCATACGAATCATCCTTTATGTTTAATCTTTACATATAGCTTATCATAAAAGAATTCCAAATTAATCTGAAAAATGGAGGCAAATATGCATTTTTCATCCTCCTTTTTAGTTTCATAGATGAAATGCATCTCAAATAAGAGAATCTAATTTGCGCTATGCGGAATTTCGTTTTTTTGCTGTTATAGTAGAAGATAAATATGTAAATTGAATACAGTTTGTCACTACTTATGATAATCGCCATTTAAGAAGCAGCATTTGTCCATTAAGTGAAAAACCTGTTAATAAGTTTATATTTACTACAAAAACAAACAAACTCGTCCTATTTAAAGGAGAGTTTGTTTGTTTTTGTGTTTAGATAATGGAATGCTCATGCGAAATTGTACACTATGTTCCATATTTTTTATTGAATACTTTATATCTAGCGTTTCAAGAATTTGTTTAACAATATATAACCCCAAACCACTTCCTCCAGTATTTCGATTTCTTGATTTTTCAATTCGATAAAATGGTTTGAAAATTTGTTGTAAATCTTCGTCTTTAATATTGACACCTGTATTTATAATTTGCATTTCGATTTGACCTTGTTTCGAATCCTCACTTAACTTTATATAGACTTTTTCATTATGTGGTGAATACATAACCGCATTGTGAATAATATTTTTACATGCTTTTTCTAAAAGAGCACAATCTGTATAAATAAAAAGGTCAGAATCAATTTCTTTTATTATTTCGATGCTTTTTTGAGAAGCAAAAAATTCGAGATCTTTTGTGATTGTACCTATTAACTTTGAAGGATTAACTTCCTCTACTTTTAGTTTGAAGGTGTGTTGTTCTAATTTCGATACGCTTAAAATTTCACGAACTAATTGTTCCATACTTTCAATAATTTGATGATTTTTCTTTAAATATTGATCGCGATTTTGATAAGGGCCAATATTGTAAATCATCCCTTCTAAGTAGCCTTTCATTACAGTAAGAGGGGACTTTAATTCATGTGCTACAATCGCAAAAAACTCTCTGCGTTTTGTTTCTATTTCTCTTTCTTTTTCAATATCATTTTTTAATTGTTCATTTGCTTTTTTTAAATCAAACATAGCTTGTTGTAAGTTAATAGACATGTCATTCAAACTATTAGACAATTCTCCTAACTCATCTGTAGAGCGAACCTCAATTTTTTCGGAGAAATCTAAATTTGCCATCTTTTGTGCACCTTCATTAATATAAATAAGTGGCTTTGTAATAAACCTGGAATAAAAATAAGCACTCCCTATACCAATTACGAGTACAATGATACTAATATAGGGGAGAAAGCGGACTAAAACCTGTGAAGCTTCATCAATCGGTTGAAATGTAGCAAAGACTATAAGCGTTAAACTACCATCTTGGAATTGAATTGGTTTCGTAACGTTATATGAATTGCTAAGGGTACTTGCATTCTCGAATCGTGTTGCTTTAGTAACTACTGTTTTTTGCGTACCACTTTGAATAAAAGAAAACGAAGGAGAGTAAATAATTACTCCTTCTTTATTTTGAAGATAAAGCATCGCATTATTTTTTTTTGCGTATTCATCAAAAAGTGGTATCGCATCTTGAAACGTAAGATTTTTAGACTTATCAATGATTTCGTTTATCCCTGTTTGAAGTTGATCTGTTTTATATTGCTCATAAAATGTAGGGAGAAAGAAGTATAAAGTTAAATAAATCAATACTGCAAAGGATAACAAAATGAGAGATGTAGTCATAAAGAGTTTATAAGTGATTTGCTTCATTTTCATGAGTTTCACAATACTATTCATCAATTTTATAACCAATACCCTTTATTGTTTTAATATAAGGGATAGCTAATTTTTTGCGTAGGTTTTTAATATGTGTATCAATTATTCGTGTTTCTCCAAAATAATCGTAACCCCAAACTTTCTCTACGATATTTTCTCTTGTAAGTACTTTTCTCTCATTTTGAAATAGTAGTTGTAGAATTTCAAACTCTTTTGTCGTTAATATAATTTCAACATCATTTACATAGACTCTATATGCATCCACATCGATACGAACTTCTTTAAATATCAAATGATTATTTACATTTTTATCATAACTTCTTCTAAGTACAGCTTCGACTCGTCTAATCAAAACATGAAATGAAAAGGGTTTTGTTATATAATCATCGATCCCAAGATCGAATCCTTTCATTTGATCTTCTTCTTCTTCCAACGCAGTTAGCATAATAATTGGTACGTTTGACTGACTTCGAATCATTTTAGAAACTTCAAATCCATTAAGATTGGGCATCATGACATCTAGAAGAATTAAATCAAAGGATTGCTTATTAAATTGTGTCATACCCTCTAGTCCATCTGAAGCGACTACCACTGTATAATGCTGTGTCATTAAAAATTGTTTAATTAATTCCTGAATTTCTTGATCGTCCTCTACCACGAGGATATGATAGTTTTTCATAATATCACCTCTGGTAGTCATTATAGCCGTACAATCTGGAGTTTATGTGGAGATACAGTAGTAAACTTCATAGAACGCTTACTACCAAAAAGTATTATTAACTTTATTACTTTTTTATGGAGAAATAATTGCTTAAAAAAACTTATTGTATGAATTGGTGTACGATTAATATTTACGAAAAACTAATGTATAATAATGTGAATTGTATGTAGTTTCTTAAAATTTGTAAAAATATACTTTTGCTTCTTTACCAAAAGAGGAAAAGGAATTTCAATATAGAAGAAACTACCGTAATACTAGAGTGTGTGCCAAGAACTTTGGATTTCTTTCATCTAGTTTCTATTTAATCGTTAATCACTACATAATAATGTTCTTGCTAAACCAAAAGTTTAAAGGTACAAACTTGGAGAGATTTATATAATGCTAGAAAGGTTGTGAAATGATTTGATGGGTTATAAAGCGATGCTGTTTGATTTAGATGATACATTACTTGATAGGGATAAAGCAGTAGAGGCATTATTTTTAATTGTTTTAGAAAAGTGTTATGAAAATGTAGATGGTGCGGCTAAAAGCAACATGTTACAGAAATTCAAAGAATACGATAAAAGAGAATATGGCATAAGTAATAAAACGACAGTTTTAGAATCATTGTTTGATGAATTCACGCCAAGGTATAGATTGCCACGCAATTACATCCAAGATTTTTGGAATAATAATTTCCCTAGATGTTTTTCAATAGACAAAAATACTATTCATTTCTTAAATCAAATAAAGAAGCACTGTAAAGTTGGAATTATAACAAATGGCTCAACTCAGAGGCAAAAAGCTAAAATATTTAACACGAATTTAAATAGGTATTTTGAAACAATCATTATTTCTGAAGAAGTAGGATTTAGTAAACCTGATAAACGTATATTCGAACTAGCATTAAATAAGCTAAATTTACAACCGGAACATACTTTATTTGTTGGGGATGACTTAGAAAAGGATATTGCTGGTCCTCAAAATGTAAATATAAAAGGGGTGTGGTTTAACCCTCAGAAAATCAATAATACTACCAAAATACAACCATATGCCGAGATTAACACTTTGGATAATTTGTTAAGTTATGTTACTCCACAATATTTTTATAACAAGTAAAAGTAATTCCGCATATATATATTAAATAATATAAAAAAGAGAAACTATCATTAATTTCATTGACCGTATTAGTAATAAAAAATATATACTTACAATAAAAAATAGAGGCGATTTTAATAGCTGTGGCTAATTTAATCTATGATTAATACGAAGTCTTGTAAAACAATTTTACTCATACTGTGTAAATTATAAAGGGGTGGTGTATAGTGATAATAAAGTTATTGAATTTTGATTAAAAAAGATAAGAGCCTTACTACATTCTATATGCAGCAAGGCTCTTTAAAGTTGTTTCAAATTATATCCATCTGCTTATGTAATGCTTAAAAAATGAATAATAAAGTTGTTTACTTCTTATTAAACTAACGCCCCCGTTTTTAAGTGTAACTCTTCACAATTATTTGATATTATATAGATAAATAGAAATATAAATCAGAATTTAGTTTATAGTTATAAAAATAAGTTATTTATACCCTTATAATTCTTCAGAAAGGAGAGTGTATGAAAAAGACTATTGTTTTTGTATTAACGATATTTATATTATTCTCAGGATTCGCAACACAAAGTTATGCGTTGTCAGATTCGAAATCTGTGGCAATACAAGCATTGCTAGATGATGCCTGTCGTACGTCAGGTGTGCCTGGAATGTCACTCTCAATACTTGCTGATGGTGAAGTGTTCTACTTTTCTTCTGGGTATGCAGATCTTGAAAAGGGACTGTCTGCAAGTGAAAATACACTCTATGAGTTGGCCTCGGTGAGTAAAGCTTTTACTGGTATGGGGATTTTGCTATTGGAAGAGCAAGGGCTGCTATCAATGACTGACCCTATCCAAAAATATTTACCTTGGTTTACGTTAAAGTATCAAGGTAAAGGTAAACCTGTTGATATGCAAAACCTTACACTAAATAACTTTCTTCACCATACCAGCGGCCTAACAAATATTAGACATCTTCAAAATATTCCACAAGGTAATACGCCTGATATGTTGCAAAAGACTGTGGAAACGCTGGTAGATGCAGAATTGGCGTTCTCTCCCGGTGAACAATATAACTATGGAACCGTTAATTATGACGTATTGGGTTTGGTTATTGAGATTGTATCACGACAAAGCTATGAAGACTTTATGAAGGAACAGGTATTTCTACCCTTAGGTCTTCACCAGACGTATGTTTATAAAGAAGATGCTCAAGCCACTGGACAGTTAGCACAGGGCTACCGTTCTTCCTTTTTTATAACAACTCCATTTAACGCTCCGGATTATGCTGGGAATAAACCTGCCGGCTATATCATTTCTAATACAAAAGATATGGTGCGTTGGATGGGCATACAGATGGGTATCGTGCAGGACATACCCGAAATATTTCACAGGGCCATCGAAAAATCACATAGAGGTGATATGTCTGTTTCGGCTGTCAATGATATGTATTATGCGGCAGGTTGGTCGGTAAACGCCGAACAAACGTTTATAGAACACACTGGGCGTAATCCAAATTTTAGTACCAAAGTAGCCATACTGCCAAATGAAAGAACAGCCATCTGCTTACTGAGCAACGGCGCAAATACCAATATAAACCTGGTACTACAAGTTAATAATATATTAAACGGCAATCTAACTCAGTCATATGAGATAAGCGGCACACAGCTTTTGGACATCATTTTGTCGTCTACCACAATTATTCTTTGCCTATTAGCCGTTCTGTTATTTTTCTTAGGATTAAGAAAAAGGAAAATGAATGAGCAGCAGCCAATGACAAAAAAGAGAACAATCGTAACAATTATTTTCCTAATCGCTACGATTGCCCAGTGTATAATGTTTTTTGCCTTCGATTGGTCAACGATACTTATTTGGCAAACATATAGTGTTCTTACAGCTTTAATTTCGTCAACATTATTAACAGCAAGCATTACTTGGTTTGTATATACTCATCGATTAGGTGCTTCGGTCCGAAAATAAGTATAATGTTAAGTAAATAAATCTTAATTTATCGATATCCTTAATTTAAAAAACAGAAGACACCTCGGTGTCTTCTTTAATGTCATCGACACTTCTCCTAGTTAAAACCACTTGCTATTTCTTCCACTAACCTGCCTCGTTAGTAGAAGAAGGATTTTTAAACTACTATATTATTTTTTAAATGACTTTATTGTAAATTAAACAACTTTATTATCTCTGTACAGGTGGGACTATGGAAATAAAGAAAGTAGTAATCGATGGAATCAATATTGCGCTCATTAGAAACGATAAGGTATTAATATCGGATGTTCAGTCTGCATTAGATACTATGGCAACAGTTCAATATGAGGTAGATGCGAAACATATTATTATCCATAAATCTTTAATAAGTGAAGATTTCTTTGATCTAAAAACACGGCTTGCGGGCGATATCCTTCAAAAGTTTATAAACTACAAGGTAAAGATTGCTATTGTTGGAGATTTCACTATGTATACTAGTAAAAGCTTAAAGGATTTTATTTATGAATGTAATAAAGGGAATGACATTTTTTACTTAGCAACTGAACAACAAGCAATTAAAAAACTAAGTACATTAAAGTAATAATTATATCCTGCTAAATTCCCCCATTTCACTTAGTTCATAATTATATACGATATAGAAGAACTGATGTTTGTGGTAAACTAAGAGATGAATAAAGGGGGAGTTTTTTTGAACAATTTTAATAATATAATCCAAGATTTAAATAATATAGTTTACAAACCTAACAACTTAATGATTACGAATCTAAAAGAAGAAAAGCAAAACGCAGAATATGCCGGATGTTTATTCCACTTAAATAACAAAACCATTCGTTTTAGAAAATCAAAAGTTACACCTAATAAAATTGGTCAATTCGTTTCTTTTTGGGCGAAAGATGAAAATATGCGAAATAGAGCTTTCTCTTATGAAGCTGCTCCTGATTTATTAGTAATCACTTGTATTGCTGATAATAAACTAGGGCAATTTATTTTTCCTAAAGAGATTCTTCTTAAAGAAAAAATATTGAGAACACAAAGTCAAACAGGGAAAATGGCAATGAGAATTTATCCTGTTTGGGATACCACTGTTAGTAATCAAGCTAAAAAGAGCCAAGCATGGCAACTTCAATATTTTGTTGATTTAAGTGATAGTAATAGTTTGCCTATAGATAAACTATTAAATTTATATTCGTAGCTTTTGGTTTGCCACAAAAAGAAGTGATTACAAAAAACATGTGTAATGACACCTCCTATGTGAATCGTAATTTTTGTACCGGTACAGTTTAATGAAATGTACGTTGTTACAGTGCCCCTTAAAATTTACAATCAGCATATATTATTTAAACTTATAAATTTTTAAGGGGTGCTAAATATGACAAGTTTACAAGATCAGCTTTTCACAAGATTAAATCTTAAAAAACGTAATGAAGTAACGTTTGAAGAATTACCTACCATACTCTTTTCGTTTGCGCATACTATACCATTTGAGAATTTAGATGTTATAGCACGAAATACGAATCAAATCTCTCTGGAAAACTTACGAGAGAAAATTTTAACTAGTTCCCGTGGTGGACTTTGCTACGAATTAAATACTCTTTTTTACTATTTCTTAAGAGACTGTGGCTATGATGTACAACTGGCATTAGGTACGGTTTATAAAAACGATATAAATGCATGGGCACTTGAGGATGGCCATATAACAATTATTTTAACTTATGATAATGTACAGTATTTAATTGATGTAGGTATAGCTTCGTTAGTACCTCTTGTTCCTGTACCTTTTACTGGTAAGTCTGTCTCTTCAAAAAATGGTTCGTACCGGGTGAGACGAAAAGATACGAGTAAAGGAAATTATGTTTTAGAAAGAATAGATACTGATGGAGAATGGAAAGTTTGTCATGCTTTTTATAAACATAATATTGATGAGATAGTAGTAAACGACGTTCAAAGAAGAGTGATAGAAGATGAGAAGTCTATTTTTAATAAAGGACCAATTGCAGTAAAGTTGACGAACTCCGGTCATATTTCATTAACGAATACAAGTTTAACTGAAATTATTCATGGGGAAAAAACTAAGCTTGAAATTACAGAAGATCAATATAGAGAGTTTTTATATACTTTATTTTCTATTAAGTTATGAATAAACAAATAGCCGGTTCTTATTCAGAAGCGGCTATTTTTATTATTTTTGGTGTAAATGGTTTTCTTCTAATACGTTTCGGAAACTGCGATATAGTTAATGTTTTTAATGTTTCCTCAGCTTCTTCATATGTATGAAAAATTGGTTCTTTTCCATCATCCCCTTGTAAAACTAGCCCTTCATCCCGGATTACATATGGCATAAAACCACCCCATCTATTAAAGAATTCTGTTCTTTTGCAGCAGAATAACACGATTTAAAGTTTGATTTTCTTAATACATATAATACACTAGAACAGTACGAAAAAGTATGTACAATGAATTTTGAATGTAAAGGAAGATTATTATGTCAGTTATTGATAAATTGAAACTTAATAAGTATACAAATATGGTCGTTATTAACGAACCAAGTGATTATGACATTTTTACAGGTAAAGAAAATGGATTCTCAAAAGAACACGATGCTATCTTTATATTTGTAGAAACGCTTGATGAAATGGTGAAACAAACGAATTTTATTATTAGTAATGAAGAATTACTAATTGAAAAAGGTTACGTATTCTTCGCATATCCGAAAAAAGGTAATGCTCGTTATAGTACGTTTATTCACCGTGATGAGATGTTTCCGGCATTAAACGTTGGAGAAGATGGTTATGTGGGAGAAAGCGATATTAAATTTGCACGAATGGTAAGTATGGATGAAGTCTTTACTGTTGTAGGTTTAAAACGTGAAAAGAAAAAAACAACGAAAACATCTGCTATGAGTCAATGTGTTGCCGATTATGCAGATCGAATTAAAGATGTTGAAGCATTATTAACAAATCACCCGAATGAACTTAAGTTTTATCAAAGTTTAACGCCTGGATATCAGAAAGATTGGGCACGTAATCTTTTTTCTGTAAAACAAGAAAAAACACGTGAAAAACGTCTAGAGAAAATGATAGAAATCCTTTCACAAGGCTATAAAACAATTGAATTATTCCGTAAGAAGAAAAAATAATGATTAAGAAAGTCACAATGCTGCAACAATTAATTGTGATGAGTACATTGAAAAAAGCATTCCTTCCATTATACTAAGGAATGTTCGTATATTTATATAATTAGCAAAAGAGAAAAGGTGTTTGAAATGAAATCGTATATTGTAGTTGGATCTGGAATTTTAGGAGCGTCTACTGCTTATCATCTTGCTAAGACAGGTGCGAATGTTACTATCGTGGATCGCCAACAATTAGGGCAAGCAACTGATGCAGGAGCAGGTATTGTATGTCCATGGCTATCACAGCGTCGTAATAAAGCATGGTATAAAATCGTTAAAGGCGGTGCACGTTACTATTCTTCGTTAATTCAGCAATTAGAAGAAGACGGTGAAACTGACACAGGATATAATCGTGTAGGTGCAATTAGTTTACATACTGACGAGAAAAAGTTAGATCAAATGGAAGAACGAGCTTATAAACGACGTGAAGATGCCCCAGAGATTGGTGAAATAACTCGCTTATCAGCTGAAGAAACAAAAAAATTATTCCCAGCATTATCAGACGAATATAGTTCTGTTCATATTAGTGGTGCTGCACGAGTAAATGGAAGATTATTACGCAATGCATTAATAAGTGCTGCGAAAAAACATGGTGCAACTTTTATAAAAGGCGATGCCATATTAGTCCGTGAAGGAAATCATATTACTGGAGTTACAGTAAACGATGAAACAATTTTAGCAGAAAAGGTTATTGTAACTGCAGGCGCATGGGCGAATGAAATCTTGAACCCATTAGGAATTAATTTCTTAGTTACATTCCAAAAAGGACAAATTGTTCATCTACAAATTGAAAATACAGTAACAGAAAATATGCCAGTTGTTATGCCACCAAACGATCAATATATTTTAACGTTTGACAATGGTCATGTCGTAATTGGTGCAACACATGAGAATGATACTGGTTTCGATCATCGTGTAACAGCAGGTGGTTTACATGAAGTATTCCATAAGGCATTATCAGTTGCACCTGGCTTAGAAAATGCTACAATGCTTGAAACGAGAGTAGGATTCAGACCATTCACACCAGGATTCTTACCTGTTATCGGACCGCTACCTAACTTTGAAGGAATTCTCGTTGCGAATGGATTAGGGGCTTCGGGTTTAACAGCTGGTCCATATCTAGGAGCGGAACTTGCTAAACTAGCGCTCGGAAAAACGATTGAATTAGATTTAAATGATTATGATGTTGCTGGTGCAATTGAATAATATAGGGTACTGCTAACATTTAGGAAAAACCATGTTAAATAAATTCGACAAGAAATAATCAGTTTTTCCTCTGTTAAGAGTAAGCCTGTTTATGAAAAATAAAATTATTTAAAAATAGAGGGCCGACATTATAAACCTGCATTAATAATGTAGAATTGTGATGGCGGCTCTTTATTCATATTGATTTAAAACTTATTTTCGAGAGGAGGTTAAGTAATGAGGGCGTCATATCAAGTATTGATATTTCCTTATATAAAAACTGCCGATTCTATTCAATATGCCATTTTTAACCGAAGTGATTATGGTTATTGGCAAGGAATAGCTGGTGGCGGAGAAGACGGTGAGATTCCTATTGAATCAGCAAAACGGGAAGCGTTTGAAGAGGCTGGTATTACAAGAGAATGTCCATATATACAATTAGATTCTGTGTCTTCACTACCAGTAGAGGATGTAGTTGGAGGATTCCTTTGGGGAGAAGAGGTTTATGTAATAAAAGAATTTTCTTTTGGAGTTAAAGTCCCTACAAAAAACATATCATTATCTAAAGAACACTTTAATTATAAATGGTTATGCTTTGAGGAAGCAGTAACGCTTTTGAAATGGGATAGCAACAAAACAGCATTGTGGGAATTAAACAAAAGACTATTAAAACAATAAAAGTTTTTGCTAACAAAAATAGTTGTGGAAGAAGAATTGAACCATTAACAAACCCTTGCTACACTTCTAAACAATGTTTTATAGATTTGGCATGGGTAATGAACGAACAGAACTTGTACTAAGAAAAGCCCTATACACTTGCCTCTGAAAAAATGAAAATAGTTAGAAATATTTTTATATCGTACGGTTTTTGGCTATGAATAACGGAATAAATATTAAGTATTCAACAGTTCAAATAAAACGAGTTAGCTTTTTATTTTAGGAAGAAAGATGACTCGTTTTATGCTAAAATTCGCTTAGTGTATATTTTCGTTAAAATGTGGGTGGGCCCCCTTTTAGCAAAACCGGAGTGGGAATGATGAGTATAAATAGTTTTGTGGGATTGATAAATAACGAATTATTAAAAGAGGTAAGTATCAGAAGTGAGGATGAATTCGAGCCTGTAGTAGTTAAAGATATTCCTAGACTTTGGAAGTGTTTAGGAACAGGTAATTATGCCGCAGTATTCATGCACAAAGAATACAAAGATTGGGTAGTGAAAGTTTACGTGCGAGAAGGAGAAGGAATTGAAAAAGAGTCAGAAGTATACCGAAGAATCGGAAATCATCCTTCTTATTCAAAGCTTATATATAAAGGAGAAAATTTCATAGTATTGAAACGTTTAAAAGAAATTACCTTATACGATGCTATTCATAAGGGGATTAAAATTCCTAAGCAGGTAATACTTGATATCAATAAGGCTTTAGAGTATGCGAGGGAACAGGGATTAACTCCTTGTGATGTTCACGGGAAAAATGTGATGATGGAAAAAGGAAGGGGATATGTAGTCGATGTATCTGATTTCTTAAAAACAAAAGAAGATAGTAAGTGGAGAGACCTAGAAAAGGCATATTTCACCTTTTATTTTCCTTTCATATATAAATTGCCTTTCCCTATTAAAGTACCGTATTTTATGTTAAACATTGTTAGACGTTCGTATAGAAAATATAAGAAGCTTAAAAAGAAATTCAAATTGTAAAAGGATCACATATGTTCCTGAAAACGAGTTAAATTCACATAAATAACTTTAGAAAAATTTCAAATTTTGTTTAGGGGCTACTCCAAGACCTTAGCTTGCTGGGCATGTGGTGTTACCTCAAAAAATAAAAAGATTAGGAGTGAATCCTAATCTTTTTATTTATACATATTTTTGTTAGTTATATCACTATCAATTCCAAAACGGGATATTTTGAATAAATGAAACCGTCAAAATAAGTGTTGATGCGGAACCAGCAGTTACTAAAGTTACTATTTTTCGTCCATTCTGTTCTTTTGAAGGTTTTATAAGTTCTGTAATTAACACAATCCATATTATGATAGATACTATTGAAATAATATTTATAGACATATGTAACACATCTCTTCGTGTTTTTACATAAATATTTCTTCTTTTATAAAATAAAAGCAATTTAACAAGAAAATATGTAACGCATTAAAAATCAATATTTTCCTGTTAAACCACCTTTTTTAAATAGAAATACGACTGATAAAACGATAACAACAGCCTTCAAACTGCCTCAATATGGATAAATAGCATGATCTGTTAGACTAGCATATTGAAAGATATTCTCTAAACCGAAAATTCCTATCATGACTGCTAAAATGAATGAAGCTGATCCATACGTCCCTTTACGATAGAGGGTAAATAAATAGACTGCGAAAATTAGTGGTAAGATGATTTGTAGTACGATTATCATAGTTCGTCCCCCGGATTATTTATAATCATATTATATACAAAATTGTAATAAAAAGGAATATAACTTATTTGATACTAACAGAACTACTCTAATCATATTCTTCTATAAAAAAGAAGAAAAAGGGGTGTACAGTTAATTGACAAAAGTTAAAGTTGGTTTACGACCCATTGTTCATAACGTAAATTTACCAACTGTATTGAAAACAACGATACTTCCAGGTGAATCGACCGAAAGACTATTTATCGCAACTCAATTAGGGGAGATTTTTTACATAGGGGACGGGGTTATAAAGACATTTTTAGATATTCGTCACCTAATTATTAAATTAGGTACATTTGAAGAAGGTGTTTCTAGTAGCGGTTATGATGAACGAGGATTGCTTGGACTTGCGTTCCATCCACAATTTTACCAAAACGGTTTATTTTATCTTCATTATTCCGTCGCTGGAACTCAAGGGCCAGGTGCACTTTCTGAACAATTTAAACCGAATCCTTGTGACCCGAAAACTTTAAATTTAAAATGGCTAAATAGAGATACGCAATATGATCATATCGATACAATTGAAGAATGGATTTTACAATCAAACGGGCACCCTCAAAAACGTAGAACATTACTTAATATAAAACGCCCATTTTTTAATCATAATGGAGTAAATACTTTAAACTTTTCTCCAGAGACGGGGAAACTTGTTTTTACAAATGGAGATGGTGGCTCGGGTTATGATCCGTTCAATTTAAGCCAAGATGATTTAGAAATAGCAGGTAAAATTATTGAAATCGATGTAAGTAAAAATACATTCATAAATAACCTTCCTATAGTTACACGCTTTAATGAACTTCCTTTATCTATACAAGAAACACTTACAGTAATTGCAAAAGGAGTACGTAATATAACCGGCATTTCATTTCAAAGGTTTTATAATCAATATATCAAATACGCCGGAAATGTCGGACAAGATATTGTAGAGTCTATTTTTTCATTTATTCAATATAAACCTATACCGGTTACAGAACTTGTTCAAATGCATTTTATGAGGTTAACTCCCAATCAAGATGGGGTTATCAATTTTGGGTGGCGAGGATGGGAAGGGGATTTACCTACTTCTTTTATACGACATTGTTCTGAGAATCAGACTTTGGATGAGAGAACAATGGTTTATTATGATGAAACAATACAAACTTCAGTGAAGCGTATTCTGCCTCTACTTAGTTATTTTCATAAAGATTCTAGAACAGATAAGTTTGGAGGAACTTCACTTACAGGAGTTCAGCCATATATGGGAAATGCAATTCCAAATTTAACAGGTAGCGTTGTTTTTACTGACCTTGCCAAGAAAGGAGAATCTCAGTCTCCAATTAAGGGTGTTTTAGCCTATACTAGAGCAGGTACAGACGGTAAACATGCTGACTTTCATGTTATTGAAACCAATTATGATTTTGGTACGCAACCAGCTTATTATATGAGTTTAGGAACAAATTCGGATCAAACTAAATTATATTTAGGAGTTTACAGTTCTATGAAAGTAACTGATTTTAACAAAGGTACCATTTTTGAAATTATTCCCTGATACGATATACACTCGTAGTTTAATAATCCAAGGAATTTATTTTGTTTCAAAACGCACAATTTATCCCCCTAAAAGCCTTTTATTATATAGTAATTCATAACAAGTAGAAAGCAGCTCATAAACCACTAGTGTATGAATAATATGGAAAGTAATGAATGAGGCATCTTTAGGGGGAGATATTGATGAATTGGTTTGTACGTTATTGGTATCAACTGATGATAGAACATGATACGAGCTTTGTTCATAAAAGAAAATTGTCCCTTGCGAATAAGTTAGTACTTACAGCTTTGATGAGTGCATTGGCCACCATGTTTCAAGCAGCTGGGAACTTAGTTCCTGGTATAGGTTTGCTCATTAGTCCATTTTCGACATTACCGATTTTTTTTGCTATTTTCTATTCTATTCGTGAGGGAATACTTTCTTATATTCTTACTATTTTTCTATTATTTATTATTGAGCCCAGTGAACTAATTGTCTTTCCTTTTACTACAGGCTTATTAGGTCTAGCCTTAGGAGTATCTTTTTTAAAATTAAAGAGGAGAATTTGGATTGTTTCCTTTTCAGCAACTTGTCTACTTATTGGTATTATGATCGTTCTCGATGTTTTCCGTTTTCCGGTACTTGGTCCTGCTGTTCATACAACTATGGATATAAAAATTATTTTATCAATATTTATAATGAGCTTTCTATACTGTTGGATTTATGCAGGTTTTTGCAGAATAATGATGAATAGATTATATAAAGTGTTGTATTGACAATGGCATAATGAGGATTGGAGATTGAATTCATGACTAACGTTGCAGTTAGAAGACCGAATTTGAATGATATAGATGAACTATATTTATTTTTCCGTATAGTTATTACGAATACATACAAAAATGAAGGATTGTCACAATTATTAGATGACATAGAAAATGAAATTAACTCAAAAAAGCAGTATTTGAAAAGTGATTTTGATAGTAACGGAGAAAGTCGTTACTTTTTATTAGCAATTGATACAAGTAACGATAAAATCATTGGAACAATCGAAATCGGTCCAGCAAGTACATTGATTAATAGTTGTACAGGTGGTGTACTTAAAAATTTGTATGAAATAGGAACTGTATTCATACTTCCGGAGTATCAGAGAAAGGGAATAGGGAGTTTATTACTACATACAATGTTTCTTACATTACTTAGCAGAGGGATAACAGAATATTGTTTAGATAGTGGATATAAAAATGCGCAAAGTATATGGATGAAAAAGTTTGGAAAACCTAGCTATGTATTGAAAAATTACTGGGGAGAATCCAGTGATCATATGATTTGGAAGAAAAGTTTACATGATACACCTATAATATTTGAATTATAAAATGAAATATGCCTCTGAACATAGCTTTTCTTACTTATGTATGCTATTATTTATCTTTATAATAAAAGAGGACGTGAATGAACTTGATTAAAATTAATATTCCTGAAGCTGATGTTTCAATTACTGAACGTAAACAAGTTATTAAAGGAGACGAGCCAATCATTACTCCAATTAATGGATTTATCGATTTCCACTTGTTCCCTAGAGATAAAGGCGGCATTTTTATGTTTTACAATATTAATGACGAACTTCTTTTCGTAGGTAAAGCTCGTAAAATTAGACAACGTATTAAGAAGCATTTTGAAGATAATGTTTCACCAATTAAAAATCACCGTGATGAAGTATACCGCATTGATGCATGTATCGTAGAAGATCCAACAGAAAGAGAAATTTACGAAACATATATCATTAATGAATACAAAGCGAAATATAACGTTGATAAAGTATTCTACAAATAATCAACATTAATAAAAAGCAATCCTAGCTAATATGCCAGGATTGTTTTTTATTTAGATTTATTCTTCATATCTTTCTCCTTTTTTCAAATGATTAGCAGCAACAAAACAGATTACACCTATAAATATAAGTACAATACCAACCGTTTTATGTTTTCCCTCAAAGAAAGGAATATCTGAAATAACATTTGTCATACATAGTCCTAAAAATACAAGGATAGGGCCCACCCAAAGTAATACATTACCGAATTTTGTGTGCTTCCACATAATAACCCTCCTTAACCCTCTTTACATATATATCCATAAATGAAAAGTAAATTCATAGAGAAATATAGTTTTTTTCATATCGAAAATTTAACCCTCATATATTGGTACAAGCAAAAGAGAAAGGAGACCATCATGAATTGGTTAGAAGCTTTCATACTAGGTATAATTCAAGGTTTAACAGAATTTTTACCAATCAGTAGTACCGGACATCTTTATTTAGGAAGGCATTTGTTCCGATTAGATGAGGCTGGCTTATTTTTAGATACGATGCTGCATATTGGGACTTTACTTGCGGTTTTTATTTATTACAAAAAAGAATTTATATATTTAATTAAAAACCCATTTTCAAAGCTCATGTTATTACTTATCGTTGGGACAATACCCGCAGTTGTAATTGGTTTATTGTTTAAAGATTTCTTTGAAGATATTTCAAAAACAGGAATCACGATCGGTTGGGAGTTTTTAGTGACCGGATTCTTTCTCTACACGGCAGATAAACAAAAGAATGGTCGTAAAAAAATGGATGACATAACATATAAAGACGCATTAATTATCGGTTCATTTCAAGCTGCTGCTATTTTTCCAGCCATTTCCCGTTCTGGAATGACAATTGTCGCTGCATTATGGAGAAAATTAGACCGTGAAACTGCTGCTTACTTTTCTTTTTTACTATCGACACCAGCCATTGTTGGAGCTATCATTTTGCAATTTATAGACGTTTTTCAAGGGAAAGCAGAATCTATTTCTAGTACATCTTTAATTATCGGAACGTTATCAGCAGCGTTTTTTGGATACATAGCTGTTTCATGGATGATTCAATATTTAAAACGTCACTCCTTAAAAGTATTCGCGTATTACGTATGGGGATTAGGTATTTTAATTTTAATGTTGCAATTTACTGATGTATTTTAAGTATAATGATAAAGAAGTTAATTAGTTTAAGATCCTGTTTCATTCATACAAGGCAGGATCTCTTTTTATTAAGGGGGAAAATATGTTTAATAAGGCTATCGTTATTGGTGGAAGTATGGCAGGAAAGTTTGCAGCAAAAGCATTATCAACTTCTTTTAAAGAAGTAATCATTATAGAAACTGGTGAAAGATGGGATGGAAAGTCTTTGAGAAAAAGAGTTCCACAAAGTAATCATCCTCACGTGTTATTAAAAGGTGGAGAAAACGCAATTGAAGAATTGTTTCCTAATATTACGAACGAATTAATAGAAGCGGGTAGTATTATAAACAACTTTACGCGTGATTTGAAATGGCATCAATTTGGTTTATGGAAACAGCCATTCATAGGGGAAGTACATATGATTCAACAAAGTCGTCCTTTGCTAGAATGGCATATTCAAAAACGAATACATCAAATTTCAAATATTACTATTAAATATGAAACATTGGTTAAAGGGTTATTGGTAGATGCAAAGCTTAACAAAGTGTGTGGAGTAAAAGTTAAATATCTAGAGACAAACACACAAGAAGAAGTTCATGCGGATCTTGTAGTTGATGCGAGTGGATTTGGCTCAAAAAGTATAGAGTGGCTACGAGAATACGAAATTGAAGTACAAGAAGAGAAAGTTCGTATTGATTTATTTTACGCAACGAAAATGTTCAAACTTAAAGAAAATGAGAAATTAGACTGTTGCAATGTGCTAATGTCTCCGAGTTTCCCTGATAACCCTTATGGCGTTCTTATTCAAACGATAGAAGATAATCGTTATTTTGTTACTTTCAGTGGATACGCAAACGAGAAAGCACCACAAACAGATGATGAGTTTTATGATTTTGCTGAAAACCTATCAATTTCTAATGTTACAGATTTCTTAAACAAGGCCGAGGGAATTACTGATATAAAGACATACAAAATTCCTTATCAAGTACGCCGGCGATTTGATTTAGTGAATAATGTACCAGAAGGATTATTAGTTGTTGGAGATGCGCAATGTCGTTTTGATCCCGTTTTCGGCCAAGGCGTATCAGTTGCTGCTATGGAGGCTCACCAATTGCAATTACTTTTGCAAGATAGAAAACATCTTGATAAAACATTTACACAACAATTTTATAAAAAGGCAGCTACTATAATAGAAACCCCTTGGGATATGACAACAACAGAAATATCACGTCACCCGCAACTAAAGAGAGAATTAACTACAAAACAAAAATTTCAGCTATGGTATACGAAACAAATATATCGACTATCTGCAAGTAATTCTGATGTTTATATTCGGTTAGTACGAGTGATGAACTTAATTCGTAATCCATTTCATCTTTTTCATCCGAAAGTGTTACTATCTATATTACTTAATCGAAAGAAATAGCAGGAATATAATTGATTAAAAAAGAATGTATAACAGTTAGTAAATCAAGAAGGAGAATACGGGATGGAAATATACATAGAGCAACTAAAGGAACAAGATGCTAAGGATTTATTTATGTTTGAACTTACGAATAAATCTTTTTTTGAAACAATGGTACCAAATCGTGGCTCAAAATATTTTGAATTTGAATATTTCCAAAAACTACTAAACGATTTATTAATAGAACAAGCGGATGGAGATTCTTATTTTTATTTAATTCGTAATGAAGAAAAAGAAATTGTAGGGCGAATTAATTTAGTAGATATAGATACGGAAACTCGAATTAGTTCCCTCGGGTATCGGGTCGGAGAAAAATTTACTAAAAAAGGAGTTGCAACAGCAGCCGTAAAATTAATTTTAGATGTAGCGAAAAATAATGAAATTACTGAAGTTCATGCTAAAACAACGACTAATAATCTCGCATCACAAATTGTACTAGAAAAAAGCGGATTTTCTTCTTATCAAAATGAATCAGATATAACATCTGTAGAATTACATGGAGAACATGTGAAGTTTGTACACTATATTTGGAGAAATACTTCGCGCTTATAATAAGGAGGACTTATTCATGAATGATTTACGTTATCCAATTGGCCAATTTACATACAAACGTCCTATAACTGAAGAAATGATTGATACATGGATTCAAGAAATTGAAGATTTACCTAATGAACTAACAAAGGCAATTAAAGATTTAGATCAGAAGCAGTTAGATACACCATATCGCGTTGGAGGGTGGACTGTCCGTCAAGTTGTTCATCACGTTGTTGATAGCCATATGAATAGCTACATACGCTTCAAATTAGCACTTACAGAAAAGAATCCAACTATCAAACCGTATAAAGAAGAGAAGTGGGCAGAGTTACCCGATTCAAAATTACCGGTAGATGTTTCACTAGTAATGCTAGATTCATTACATAAAAGATGGGTTAACCTTTTATATTCTCTAGAAATTGAAGATTTAGAAAAGACATTTAACCATCCTGAAACTGGTGAAACAGAACTTGCTGTTGCAATAGGACTATACGCATGGCACGGACGGCATCATACAGCTCATATAACTTCATTAAGAAGGCGACTAAATTGGTAACATGGAGATTACATTAGAGAAGGCGACAGAAAGTGATGCAACAGATTTATTTCAAATGCAAATAGACTCATTTAGCCCTTTATTACATAAATATAAAGACTATGAAACAAATCCAGCAAATGAAACTATTGAAAAAACTATTTTTAGAATAAATAATCCCAGCAGTAATTTTTATAAGGTGATAATAGATTCGAAACTTGTTGGAGCAATATGTATATCCGCAAAAGAACTACCTTATAAATTTTGGATTAGTCCAATGTTTATTCATCCAATCTATCAAGGGAAAGGAATTGCTCAGAAGGTACTTATTTTAATTGAAGAAATGTTTCCAGAAGCACGAAGTTTTGAACTTGCTACGATTTTAGAAGAAGAAAGAAATTGTTTTCTATACGAGAAAATGGGGTATAAAAGAACAGAAGTAATAAAGAAATTAAATGATAAAACTACACTTGTTTATTACAAAAAAGAAAGGTAAAGCATTTAAAATACGCTTTACCTTTTTATGTTATTTCAGATTAAATATACAAAAATAATGTATGTTCTTCCAAAATACTCGGGTTAGTAATTTTGAAAATGAATAAAGATACAAAACCCACTACTTTGTCGTAAAGGTTACTAGCGCTTTTTGAATGCTTAAAATACTATCGTCACCTTTAAATTCTTTCGTAATTGGTTCCTCCATACTAGACACCCAAATTTTAAGTTCTGCATCTAAATCAAAATGCCCAGCCGTTTCGATGCTATATTGTGTAATACTTTTATAAGGAATAGAATGGTATTCTGTTTTTTTGCCAGTTACTCCTTGTTTATCTACTAATATAAGACGACGATTTGTAAATACGATTAGATCACGAATTAATTTATAAGCATGCTCTACTTTTTCATCGTCTAGCATAATCTTCTCTAAATCACGTTCTACACTTTCAGAACTCGTATTTGATGCATTTCCTAAAATACCGCTAAATAAACCCATATTAAATTCCTCCTTTAATATATGTGGAATGAATTACTTATATTGTAACATGTTACTCACAAAGATATTATGACATTACTTTAGTAGTTTCTGGTTATTGTTGTAATTAGTTTATATAACCTCATCTTAAAATCTTATGCTAATATGAAATTAAGAAAAAAGAAGCAGAGGGATATAGCATGAAGAATATTGGTTTAGTATTAGAGGGCGGAGGAATGAAAGGTTTATATACTGCAGGTGTACTCGAATATTTCATGGAAAAGAACTTATTCTTTCCATATGTAGTCGGCGTATCAGCTGGAGCCTGTATGGGAGCAACCTATTTGTCACGTCAAAAAGGTAGAAATAAGAAAGTAAATACAGAGCTAGTATCAGATTACAGGTATATATCTTATCGAAACTTAATTCGAAAACGTGAATTATTCGGAATGGATTTTTTATTTGATGAAGTACCTAATAAAATTGTACCATTTGATTTTCAAACTTTCTTAAACTGTAATGAACAGTTTGTTATAGGGACAACTGATTGCGAATCAGGACAAGCCATTTATTATAATAAAGCAGAACACGGAAATGATATTTTAAAAATCATTCGTGCATCTAGCTCTGTGCCGTTTATAGCACCTGCTGTAGAATATAATAATCGAAAATTATTAGATGGAGGGATTATAGACCCTATACCTGTTTTGAAAGCCCAAAAGGATGGTTATGAAAAGAACGTTGTAATTATGACAAAGCCAGAAGGATATGAGAAGCAGCGAAATAAATTTTCAGGCCTGGCTAAAATTTTATATAGAAAATATCCGAAAATCGCAGAGAATTTAGTAGACCATTATCGTTTTTATAATGAGACGATATCTTATATGAATCGAGCAGAACAAAAAGATAATTTTTATGTAATTCAACCAAGTGTACAGCTTCCTATAAGCGGAATAGAAAGAAATAAGGAAAAGCTCGTTAATCTATATAATCTTGGGTATATCGATGCTCAATATCATTATGAAAACTTATTAAATTGGATAGAGAAATAAAGGGGTGGAAAGTTGAAGTTAGGAAAACGAATTATTTTTAAGGAATTGCAGAAAATGCATAGTCCACTTCATAAACCGTTTCCTTATCGTGCTACAGCAAAATTGCAGCGAGATTTAAAAAGTAAATTTACCGAAGATGACTGTATAAACGCTGATTTTAATCATTATTGGATGCATACAGCAGCTACTTTAAATTCTGTACTAAATGGAAACGAACAGAACATTACGTTTCAACAAATAAAGTGGTTAAGAAAATCGTTTTTCGAGTGGTTTCCGCAATATCGTTTTCTAGAAACAGAAATTGTGAATTATCCCATTTTGTATAGAGATTTCATAAGTTATGAGAAGACCAGAAAGCTATTACTTTATTACCTTACTGAATAAAAGCGAAAACGTACAGGTTACATTACTTGTACGTTTTTTTGTTCATAAAACATTCAATATTAACAACTAGTTTATATAGGAATTCTAATGAGAAGAAAGAAGTACATATAATAGAATGATACAGGGGAGGAGAGAGGAATAGCTGTTTTACTTTAAGTTATTGTCCAACTCGAATACAGTTAGTTATTTATGTTAAAATATTTCGAGTGAAATCAAGCTTTTAAGGATTTCATTAAACATTAAACAAAACAAGTTAGCAACATAGAAGGGATAACATTAACATGAAAAACGTATCAAATATAGATAAAGTAGAATCAATAAAATCTTTACAGTCAACAATTAGTAAACTTGAAAATGCCTTATCACAGATGACTCAAAAAGGATCAAATACTACTTTAGTGAAAAAAGACTCAAAGCAGCTAGTATCGGCTTAGCTATGTTAGAAAGTGTTTGGAAGCAAGAAACTCATCATTATACTCAGGAAGATTTAGCAGAAGCTCGTAATGTTCTAATTGGTTTGCTTCCATCAATTGAAAAGATTTACGTTAAGTCAAAGCTTGGGAGTCCTCAAAGAACGCTTTTAGAAAGAAGAATAAAATCATTAGAACTTTCTATTCAGGCAATTGATTATTTTTCTAATAAATAACTTCGCTAAACAAATAACTTACGACTACTTTTATATAGGGATTCTAATGAAAAAAACTACATATAGAATAAATACTACAAAGGAGAAAGAGAGGTGACTACAATAATCAGTCCTAAGTTAGAGAAGCTTAAAAATCAATTAAAGAATGGAAACAAAAAAGCTCTTTATACTTTTTTGCATGAAATCAAGTCAAATCACACGCCACTAATAGAACAATGCCCTGCAGATAATCAGTATAAACTTATAACGTATATATGGTTAGGCGATCAAAATACTGAAAATGTTTATGTATTCGGTAGTTTTCCTGGTTGGGATCTGTCTGTAAATCAATTACAACGATTGTTACAGACAGATATTTGGTATGTAACGTTTAGGACGGATAAGAGTTTTATTTCAACGTACTATTTTTCAGTAAACGATGTTTTCGAAAATGATTGGATAAAGCGTAGTGAACAGTACGAAATAGACCAATTTAATCGAAATACATTTGGAGAAGGTACCAATAAAGCGTCTGTGTTAAACATAGGAATGGAGGTGCAATATAGCAGTCGTTTTCCTTCAAATGATTATCCATCCGGAAAGATTGAAACATATTCTTTTTATAGTTCGATTTTAAATAACACACGCAAAATTCATATTTATACGCCTCATGATTATTCTCACACTTCACATATTCAAGAACTTCTCATTGTATTTGATGGGAATTCATTCATTAATGACCTTTCAATCACAAAAACACTTAATTATTTAATTTACGAAAAAGAAATCCCATCGTGTATTGCTGTTACTATAGATCCTGTTGATCGATTAGAAGAGCTAACTTATAACGATAAAATGAATACATTTTTAACAAAGGAATTACTTCCGTGGATTCAATCTAAGTATCACGTTTATCAAGAAAGGAATCATACAACAATTGCTGGTTTCAGTCTTGGTGGCTTAGCAGCTTTTTATGCAGCACTTCAAAATCCACATATTTTCGGAAATGTGTTGTCAATGTCTGGATCCGTACATTGGAAAAAGGACGATTATGAAAATGCAATTCCTTGGATTGAAAATCAAATTTCATTAATAGATTCTAATGCAACTCACCTCAATACTTACATAGCAGTAGGTGAACTTGAAAACGAACCTCTTTTAACGGCTAATAGACGGCTATATAAAGCTTTAGAAGAAATGAAACACCAAAACCACTTACGAAGAGTTTCAAGGCGGACATGATAGCGTATGGTGGCGAGAAAAGCTATTCGATGGGTTAAGGGCATTAGAAAATAAAAAGGAGAGAGAATCTATGAATCAAGAAGAACTAGATAAAAAACTAAAAAAGCAAGAGATTTTAGTAAAAGATGAGAAAGTTTGGTCCTATACGTATGAAGATCATATTAGTTCTATCGTTAAAGAAGCAGAAAAGAAAGGGTCTTTTGATCATTTACCTGGTAAAGGGAAACCTCTTAATCTTGATAAAGATCTTTCGTACAATCCTGAAAAGCAACTTTATAGAACTTTAGCAAATAATCATGTTTTACCTAGGTGAATTGAGCTTTCAAAAGAAATTGACGATTTAAAAGAAAAGCTAAAAGAAAATACAAATACTGCAGAAACAGCGGATTTAATTCGAACTATTAATAAAAAGGTATTAGAACATAATCTACTTTGTCCACCAAGCGCGCAAAAAATGAGGGTGAAAATGGATTTTTAACGATTTTCAATTGAGCTATCGCTTACTATATAATTAAGTTAGGCATTTTCAATTCATTACTAAAGGGAGGCAAATGTAGTGAAGAATACGTATCAACTTCAAATTCCGAAAGAACTAGAACAGTATCGTAGTATTTTAGAAGAAAGTGTGAAACCGTATGTTAAAGTGTCTGGAACGCAAGCAGAGACAACGCTTTTTGAAAGTAAGTTTGGTGGATATCCGTATTTACCTATAGATCAAGAGCATCCTAAAGACTCAAACGGACAACCTATGATGCTACTTGCGCAGTTAAACCTTGAAGAAATACCAAATATTGAACATATGCCTCAACATGGAATGTTACAGTTTTTCATAAGTGCTGAAGAAGATCTTTTTGGAGCAGATTTTGATCATCCAACAGTCCAAAAAGACTTTCGAATTATTTATCATTCTACAATTATAGAAGATTTAAATAAGGTTATTACTGATTTTAGTTATTTAAACACTTTAGATTTAGAGAATTTTATCATACCCGAAGCAGCAAAACTAAAGTTTGAGTTGGCATATCAACCAGTAACACCAAGAGATTATCGATTTGAAATGATTTTTAGTGATAACATTGATTGGGAAGAAATTGTTGATGAAGAAAATAATACAGAATTAGGCGAACTGTATGATGATTTATGTAAGGATCAAGGACATAAAATTGGTGGTTATCCATTTTTCACACAGACAGATCCAAGGGAATGGGAAGAAAAATACCAGCAACATGACATATTATTGCTGCAAATCGATACAGACGATTCATTAAATATTATGTGGGGCGATTCTGGGGTTGCTAATTTCTTTATACGTAAGGAAGATTTGTTAAATCTAGATTTTTCCAATGTCATTTACAATTGGGATTGTTACTAGAAGATATAAATAAAATAATAGCAAACAAAAAATCTTCCTGAAGGTGAGGAGGATTTTTTTATGTTAAAAATAAGCGTTATGTTAACTAGGATAAAAAACAATGAGTGTAATGAAAGTCAAGTCTAAATAACAGAAATAACAACAAATAATGTAAAGTTGTAAAACATGTGCAAATAGCAATAAATTCATTAAGTAAAACATAAAATAAAATTACTAATTTAGATTTTGTATAGAAATAATTTGTCTGTATAAAAATTTCTTGCCAATCAAAAATGTTTTTAATTCGTTAAATCTTAAGCGATTATTGATTAAGATTTGCTGTGATGAATTTATAACAAATAAAAACGATAAAAACTGAAGAAATTTGTTTAGATAAGATTTCATGTGAATCTCACTAAAAATCTCTGTTTCGTCTCATTAAGTATAGTTTACTTGGTTTTTGATACCTGATATTACTTTGTTTCTATAACTGCCTATAATATATATTATGTCTACTAGAAAAAAGTAATAAACTTATTATAGGTTAGTTTCATTTTGTATACTTCCCTTTTCTTTATTTATTAGTGAATAGTTCGTTGATGCAGGATTAGCGTAAATAATCATTAATAAAACATAATAAAAAGCAACTTGTTTAATTATTAAATTTAAACAAGTTGCTTTGAATTTGACTAAACTATATTTATAATTTGTTTGCTTTAGCAATTACTTTGATCTCAATTAATAATTCATCGTGAATTTTAATTTTATAATTGAACTTATTTGTGAATTATTCGATTATCATTACAATTATTCTTTTTCTTGAAAAATATTGTATTTACGCTTTAAATGTAAACCTTTATCTTTATAAATCCACCGTGAAAATTTATTAACATTATTTTTACCACTTAGGTAAATACGATATTGTTTTTCTTTGTCAACAAAACTTAATTGGAATTTATTATTCTCAAGGATATCTTTAAAAGAATTCATAAAATTATATGATCCACCAACAAAACTAACAAAGTATTTGTGAGAGTTAACATGACCATCCCCATCAAAATACCCACGAACAAAATGATGCAAATATTCTTCTGGTACAAAAGGAAATTCGATGTTAAATGATTTACATGGCATAATTCCGTGTATGTTCATAAGGTCGTCTTTTATTGTTTTGCTATTAATATTTAGCATATATACGCCTGTTTTTTTGTTTTGATAAAGTGGCTGGTTTGTTTTTAGTTCTTTTTTTATATCTTCTAAAATATAACTTTCTTTTTGAGATATACTGACACATTGATTTTCTTTCTGTATAACACCATCTGCTGCTATAAACCCTAAAATATAAGCCATATTGTTTGACTACGTTTTAAAATAATCTTCTGTTATGTCATACTTTCTCTTCCAACTCCCTATAGCGCGTCTTGGTACGTTATTGTCTGATAAAACCATACGAATATACCTTGCAGACACATTAGCGAGCATGGCGATTTCTGAGGTGCTCTTCCCTTCAGTATACAAATGCATGATTTCAGATTTTGATAGTTTACATTTTGATTTCTTTTTTCGCTCTATGTGCACTTACATCCTCTCCTTCCTTTCTTTTATTAGAGACATATTTTCTTCTATAACATACAACGAAACGTATGTTCTTTGTTGCGTATAAGAAGGAATTTACTAAATAAAAACAATTTACATGTACTTAATATTTGTTTTAGCTGCCACTGTGCAATTTGTACTTTATAGATACAAATAATGAATTTGACGAATTTATGAAATACAAGGCAATTTAGATGAAAGGTAAAATAATATAGTTTAAACTACAAATAGCTACAATAACAACATACGTAAATTGTTAATCGTAAAAAGGAGAACGAATGAATAAGAAATATACAAATCAAATTCATACTGATATGAGTTTTAAACCGAAAGATATTATAAGTTTAATGACGGATTACTTTAAAATAAAATCAAAGCTGCGTCCTATAAAGGATTTGCCTATCGTTTTATCAAATAAAAATAATGAATCGTTAGAGAGTGTTACATGGTTTGGCCATTCTGCTTCTCTTTTGAAAATAGAAGGTAAAAAACTATTATTAGACCCTATGTTTGGAGATGCCTCTTCCCCATTTCCTTTGTTTAATAGTAAACGCTATAGTGGTACTTTTTCTTTAGAACGTGATGACCTTCAAGAAATTGATGCGATTATCATTTCTCATAATCACTATGATCATTTGAATTACAAAAGTATTATGCAGTTAAAAGATCGCGCAAAGCACTTTTATGTTCCAACTGGAGTTGCACAATATCTTATTAAATGGGGTGTTTCGCCTAGTAAAATTAGTGAACATAATTGGTGGGACGAAATTACATTTGATAATATTAAGTTAGTTTGTGCTCCTGCAAGGCATTTCTCTGGACGAAGTATGACAGATAGAGATTGTTCATTATGGTGTTCATGGCTTATCCTTGGTCAAAAGACTAAAATTTTCTTTAGTGGCGATAGCGGTTATGCCCCTCACTTTAAGGAAATTGGTGATAAATATGGTCCATTCGATCTTACATTGATGGAATGCGGACAATATGATCCGAGGTGGTCTGCGATTCATATGTTGCCTGAAGAAACTGTACAAGCTCATATTGATGTACAAGGAGAATTACTTCTTCCGATTCATTGGGGTGCTTTTACATTAGCATTACACGAATGGAGTGACCCGATAGAACGTGTTACGAAAGAAGCTAACCGTTTAGGAGTTAAAATTACAACGCCTCAAATTGGTGAATCTATTACGTTAAAATCTACAAATTATCCTTCATCCGCTTGGTGGAAGGAAATTTAATTTTAAAATATAAAAAGAGCGAATCCTCTTATAAAGAATTCGCTCTTTTTTCTGTATTTAAACTTATTTCACAATATTGGATTTCCCACTATCTAAAACTCTATTTGCTGGTACACTGGACATTTCAACCACTGTATTCATACTCTTATCAGTCAGTTCAATGAGTTCGGTTTCATGTTTTATTTTATTTAAATCCCACACCATCCCATGAAATTCATTATGCTGACCACTTACCTGTATAATGCTTTTTGTTTTATTTGAAGGCTGTATTTGAAGATTTGTAAATTGATTCCCACTAATTTCATTTGGCGTAGTTACTTGACTATCCATATAAATCATATTTACACAGTCTTCTAAAGAAAAGTTCATAAAACGATTGGCATTTATCCAAGCTTGTCCGGTGCTCGGTTTTTTTGCTACTAATTTTAGTCCGGTTTCCATTCCTACAATTTTAATGTTTTCGAAGTTAACAAACGAAATTTCATTTTCTTTTCCAGCAGAGTATAAAGAAATTCCGGTACCTTTATTCGTTTCCGTCCAATTAATAATATTTATATCTTTTATTTGTGTTTTGTTCCAAGTGTTATAATATTTATTTTTACCGTCTAAATAAATAACTTCAGAGTTAAATTTAGGGTCGTCAATAGCTATATACGCTCCTTCAATGGATGCGTTGTTCTCCAGTTCTAGAACTCTAAAGTTTCCCTCAACTACAAATTGGGATCCATAACCAAATAATAATTTCACACCTTTTTTAACAATGATTGGTGACGTAATTTTATACTTCTTATCATCAAGTAATACCGTTTTAATTTTACTAGATTCTGCTTTATTAATAGCAGATTGTATTTTTATTGAATCATTTCCCCCTTTAAAGTTTTCTACATACAAGTTAGTACTTTTAGCTGCATAGTCTTTTTTATTGTATTGATAAAAAGCAAAAGTAATTAAAACTATACCAATGAGTAAAACAATTATTTTCTTCATCATACTCACCCCATATCAATTAATCTATGGCTTTTATATTGAGGTTATTATTATTTTGCTTTGTATTTCAGATTACCATTGCTGCTTTGTCTATTAATCCCTTCCTCTATCCTTAATAAGCTCTTACTGGCGATATAAGATGTACTGCTGCAGATTGCTCTCCTGCTTCAATCAATATCGGTCGCATAGAACCTCCAAAACTTAAAGTAATCGTTTCTTCTTTTATTGCTCTTAAAGCATCAACCATAAAACGCCCATCGAAAGATATATTTAATTGTTTTTCACCTTGAATCGCATCTATTTGTTGCGTTTCAGATATTTTCCCAATTTGAGAAGCGTTTGAAGAAATTTTAATTGTGGATTCGTTTATGATTTCTAAGTTAACATTGTTATTAGCCCATTCACTTGCTAATAAACTTGATCGGTCTACACCTTGTAATATCTTTTTTCTATCTACGTTAATAATCGTTTTAAAATCATTTGGAATAAGGTTAGAAATATTAGGATATTTCCCTTCAATTAGTCTTGAATATAATGTAGTTGTTCCGAGCGTAAATATAATATGACTCTCTGAAAGGTAGATATATACGAATTCCGAATTGCTGTTCATTAATTTTAGAAGTTCACTAATGGTTGTGCTTGGTACAATACAATTTGCTTTTACATCTGAGGAAAGTAATGTTTCGCGTATCGCTAGTCTATGTGAGTCAGTTGCAGCGCAAATTAACTTATTATTAGATAACTCTATATGCACCCCAGTAAGAACAGGTCTAGATTCATTTTTTGCTACCGCAAAGACTGTTTGTTTAAATACTTCAATCAATTGCTCTGTCTCTACCTTGATTTCTGCATGATTGTCTATAAGCGGTACATTCGGAAACTCATCTGCAGGAAATCCATTTAAACTTAATGTGATTTCTTCTGATTGTATCTTAATAGTTTGCTCATTCTTACTTTTTATTGCGATATCACTTGGCATTTTCTTTATTATTTCAATGAAATACTTTGCAGGTACAACAATAGTTCCTACCTTTAAAATAGTTGCAATCTTTTCGTCTTCAATTGAAACAGGAATGAATTTTTCAATAAAAATATTTGAGTTACTTGCAATTAAAGTAATTCCAGATTGATCTGCAGTTATTTTTATACCAGATAATATAGGAATTAAAGATTTTGTTGATATTGCTTTGTTGACTTCTGAAAGTGCTTGAGTGAATTGTTTGTGATTAACGATAAACTCCATGTTTCCCCCGCCTTACATGAGATAATATTTTTATGAAGATTGATGAACGATTGTTCCGTTAAAAAAATAAGGTACTGTTTCTTTCTTTTGTAATAAATATAGTAAATGTTCTGGTATGCGTAAATACGGTGCTGCTATATGTAATTCCATCCAAGTAATCTCTTCGATTTCTTTTGGCCTTGATATATATGTCTCCCCGCCGATTATTTCGCCTAGAAAATTAAAGAAAATTGCATGATGATCTCTTTCCTCGAAAAAGGCTTCACTGATAGAACAAATCCCTTTTACGTTTATATGTAACCCTGTTTCTTCTTTTACTTCTCGAATTACTGCTTCTTCCAATGTTTCTCCTAATTTAACTGCGCCACCTGGTAATGTATAATAAGAACCATTTTCCCCTTTGTTTTTTACCATTAAAATCTTTTCATTAGTTTTATCGTACAAAATCGCGTATGTAACATTAACTTTTTTCATATGTACCTCCTCTATTTTTAATAAAAGGAATTTTCTGTCTTCTATTCATTCTACCATTAACTCCTTTTAATATATATAAGTTAGTTAAGTCTTGCCTTTACCACTATTGGTGGAGTTAATAAGAATAGGCTACTGATATAAAAAAAGAACGTACCTTAGGAAGATTATCCAAAGTACGTTCTTGCAGTTTTAGTATAAAAATTGATTCAATTAATACTGAAATTAATAATAACCTCGCCCTTATTGCATTTGTATTTCAAATACTAACGTTAACAAATTCTATATACTTTTTAACCGTTTTTCTAAATAATAATGATTATGTCCTTTCGGATGATCTTCACTTACTCCAATTACTTTATATCCATGTTTCTTATAAAAATCAGGTGCTTGGAAACTAAAAGTATCTAAATTAATTAACCTACACCCTTTTTCAATTGCAAATTCTTCAATAAGCTTTATTAACTTGCTTCCGTAACCTTCATGCCTATATTCTTCAGAAACCCATAGAAAGTCAACGTGTACATGGTGCCAAAAAGTTATTGCTGTTACCCCACCTACTATTTCTTCTTTTTCATTTCTTACTATGAAACTAACCTTTTCTGAAGGTGTTTTTTCTTCATCTGCAAGATATTTTTGATTGTATTCAATTACTTTCTCTCTTATGTAATCACTATCTTCTTGTACCCACTGCTGTACTATTTTCATTTTAAGTGTCACGCTCCTTTTTACTTATCTATTCAATTTTATAATGAAATTGTCCTGTCTTTAATAAGTTCGTAAAGAAGCAAAGTTAATGGAATAAAAAAGAGCCCTAACATGAGGACTCTTTTTAAAATTAAGCCACTTTCCGATGTAAATGTTTTAGTTCCTTTTTCTTCTCTGCATTTGGTGGACGGATTAATATTGAAATAATGAAGGAAATAACACTTAAAATACCGATTATAATGAAAGTTGGTTGAAATCCCCCAAGTATCGCTCCAATAAATGATCCTGCAAGCGCACCAAATCCAAAACCTTGGTAGACAATCCCGTAATTTGTACTATGGTTTTTTAATCCAAAAAAATCTCCGACAATAGCTGGGAATATAGTTATATTACCGCCGAAGCAAAAGGCGACACTTGCTACACAAGCAAAATAGATTCCGTAATTTAGCGGAATAAAACTTAAAGTAAAGACTGACAAACCTATAATAATAAACGTTGCAGAGACAATTTTCATTCGCCCGATTTTATCTGATAACGTCCCAAGAATGATTCTACCTACTGTATTAAAGATTGCAATCATAGCAACGGCGTTTGCAGCGGTTGCTGCGCTAAGTCCAACAAGTTGTACGCCGATATCTTTTACCATACTGATTAAATACAAACCACCCATACACGAGGTGAATAACATAAAAAATAGCAGATATACTTGTTTCGTTCGCATCATTTCACGCGGAGTATAGTCATTGTGTAATGTTTCAGTTACAGCATTACTTACAATTGCCTCACGTAAGAAGAACGATCCGATTAACACTAAAAGTAACACGATAATACCCCAATATAAAAATGCTTGTGATACACCAAGGTTATCGATAAGATTTCCGTTTATATATCTAAAGATTAAGCTGCCCATTCCATACGCTGATACAGATATACCTGAAATAAGCCCTTTCCGATTTGGAAACCATTTAATTAAATTAGATAGTGATGTAATATAAGCTGTTCCATCCGCATAACCAACAACGACACCAGCTAATAAATATAATAGTGGTAAAGAAGAAACTTGTGAACTAAGTATTAAGCCGAGTCCTAAAACAATTCCTGCAGTAGCAATAAGTTTTCGAAGTCCTAATTTTTTCTGCAACTTGGCTGCAAATAAAGTTGAGAATGATAAAGAAAAACTTGTTATGGAGAAAGTTATCGCTACTGAATTAAGATTCCATCCAAACTTACTTACAAGGGGTTGATTAAATAAACTCCATGTATAAATTGTTCCAAGGCCAATTTGAACAATGATTGTACCTAGAACAATTAGTAACGGATTTATAGAAGTTTGTTTCATACTAACTGTCCCCTTCTTTTATCTTGACATGAATTTTCACAGTTAGTATATCCATCATAAATTGCAAGATACTGTACGGAAAATGGTAATTAAGTTCATATACACAAAAAGACACTTCATAAAGAAGTGCCTTTTGCAGGTTATATCAGATGTTTCTAAAGAAAGCTTTGTTAAGATAAGCCATTTTCAAATGCTTATGTATATATGTTATCAAATAATTTCTTATATGTGATGAGACTTAAGACGTATTTTTCATTCATCATATAGTCGGATGAAAAATTAATATTCGATTTCATCAAAATCTTTCGGCTGCGGTACAGTTTGCATATTAGCTGCATCTTTAGGATCGCTATAAATTGCATTTTGCTCTATATTTACATCTTTTATATTTTGCTTTTTATTTTTGTTCACTTTATCTTTCATTTTCAATCACTCCTTTTCGTTATAGGAGTAATTATGCCCTATTACCGTTACTAAATGTATCTGCGACTAAATTACTAAATTCACGTAAATAATATAAGTAATTATCACCACCGTAGTTATATCTTTTATTATACATTTTTGCAACAACTACATTATATTCAGGTATTACTAAAATGGTCGGTCCAGTAATCCCTAATATTTGATACGACCCTTTTGGAACACGTTCACCAAGTTCGCTTAATTGCGCAGGCTCATTTTGGATGAACCAAAACAATCCATTTTGTGGTAGCTCTTTGTTTATATATGTTGGACTCTGCAAACTCGTAGCGATTTTTATAACTTCTTTTGGAACAATTTGTTTACCATCTATCCCACCTTGATTTAAATGAAGATTGCCCCACTGCGCAAATTCTCTAGCTGAGACAAACAAATTTTTTTCAGTACCGTCATCTACCGTACCAATTTCACTAATTGCGTCTTCATTTGGATTATTAACAACGTCAACTAAATTTTCATCTCGCTGAACTCTCCAACCTGTTTCTTGAAAATTAGCAGGTTTAAACACACGCTCCTTTAACAATTCAGGAAAACTTTTGTTATATAGCTGATAAATAAGACGTGTCATCATTCTTACATTAATATCTCTATACGCCCATGATTGTCCCGGTGCAAATTCACGAAAAATTGTCCTGTCATTCGTTTCTTCTAATCCGTGCGAATGTGTTACTAAATGTCTTATCGTCGTTTTACTAAGCAATGCAGGATCAAAGTCTTTAAAATATTTTATCGCTTCATCATCAATAGAGTTTATTTTCCCCTCATAAAGCGCATACGCTATCATTAATCCTAAATAACTTTTTCTAGCAGAAGCAACGTTAAATTGTGAAGATGCTGTTACTTTCTTGCTTGTAGATGTATTTGAGTGATAACCACTATAATGCTCTAGTACGATTTTATTATCTTTTATAATACAAAGTGCTGTAGCAGAACTATGATTTTTTTCTTTTATATCCTCTACCCAAGAAATCAACTTATCATATGTATACAAATAAATCCCCCTTAATACACATCAAAATTACAGCATGAAAGAAAAGTGCAAAATAATTTTCACACCTTTCTTTCAAGTAAAATAGCTTTGATGTTCTATACTTAAATAATCCACCAGTTCCAGCAATTAAAGCAACCAAAACATCCAGCGCAGCCTACACATCCGCCACATCTGCCGCCGCAACCACCGCAGCGTCCACCACAACCTCCGCATCCGCCGCAACGACGTACATCGCCTTGAATGTAATAATATGGATATTGATTTTGTTGTTGATCCCAATACACAACATTGCCAGTTTGATAATCATTAAGGTTTAATGATTGTAGTTCTTGTTGAAACTGATTCATTATGAAACCCTCCATTTATAAATGTAAATTCCGTCCAAATATTAAAGTTAATAAATTCTTGTAAACAAAGTAGAAACAAGACTATAGACTAAATACGTACATCAACAAAATATGAACTTACACTAGGTAATGTACCTTGTTTTTTAGCCTATTTTCTTTATATTCATTTGATGGACATATTTACTATAAATAAAGTGATTTAAAAATTACTAATCCAACAATTTAGTAGTTCATCACTTAACTTTCTTTCTAGTAATTCCTTCACTAAAGGCATTGGCATGATTTCATAATGATTTAAGGCTTCTTTATTATAATCTATCCAGTGAAATGCTAAATGAGACTCGCTAGATTTCGGTGTTAAGTCCGTATGTAAATCCGTATGTAAATCTTGTGACTCTACTTCAAAAATGTGGTTAATTTCATGATGAAGCACTTCTTTATCTTGCCATTGATTTTCTATGACTCCTAAAAATTGTTGTATACTACAGTTTACTCCAAGTTCTTCTCTTAACTCTCTTATTAATGCATTCTCTGCTGATTCTCCAATTTCAATATGGCCACCAGGTAAAAAATAATGATGGCCAATATATTCAGCAACTAATAATTTTTCATCTTTTATCATGACTGCTCGTACAATATGATGAAATTTACTTTTCAATTGATATTCCTCCTAGTTATTTAATGTATAGTTTCTCAAAATAGTCATTTAGTATTGGTATAATATAAATCATAGGTGTTTCATACGGATGAATATCATTAATAACTTCAAGAGCATCTTTTACAAGTTCTCGTTTACACTTTATTTCAACTTTACATTCTTGTCCTTCGCATATTTGACCAATTTCTCCATTAAAAGGAGATGCCTCTTCTAAAGGTCTCCAATATCCTTTCACTGAACTATAGGAAAGACAATGGTCATATTCGCCAGTTTTACATGCTCCAATTTTATTTAATTCATCCCTTAATGTTTCAATATATTCTTCAGGAATGAACACTTCAATTTTCACTTCAGTAAATTGCATATTTCATTTCACACCTTTACTTCTTAATAGTTAAACAAATAAACGGTATACTTGCTCACCATCATACTCCTGTCCTAATGATATGAAACCATATCGTTCATATAATTTCTTTGCAGAGAGATTATCTTTATGTACGGTTAATCTTATTTCTTTACACGATTTAAAAGTATTTTTTATTATATCAATACTTTCTTGTAATGCTGCTTTTCCATAACCATTACCTTGTTGCGATTGATCAATAATAAATCCGTTAATCCAATACATATCCGATGTCTCTATTACAACAGCATGCATAACAAAACCAACCATAAGGTCACCATCGTATATAGCGAATGGTATGTACTCTACATTGTCACCATCTGGTTTTATATATACTTTAGCAAGTGAAACTGCTACAGCGGGGACAAATTTTCTTTGATCTTCTTTAACTTGTAGCTTTAATGCTTCTTCCCAATTTTCTCTCGTAACAACCTTTAACTGGACATTCAATATTGTAAGCTCCCTTATATAGAGGATGTATGTTTATATTCAACGTAGTGAAATAATTCCCTTTTTCGACAACAACTTATAACATGATTTTTATAAAATCTTGAATGAATTTTTGTTCATCTATTTCTAGTGCTATACGGGCTCCTTCAGATATAGAGCTATGGCGAAAATCAGCAAATGTTTGTCCTTTCGTATCTCCGTATGTATCTACATTTACTGTACGATGCACAAATTCAAAAAAACTTGGATTTACTAATCCACTTATTGCAACCACATCATGTAGCAAAGGTCCTTCCATAGATGGATTAAGTTTTTGGTATGCGGATAGATAGTAGTCATACATTGGTTTCATTATCATATGAAATGGATTCTTTGCATTAGCTTGAATATAGTTAAATACATTTGGTGTTAACACAGCTTTGTTTGTTACATTTAAAGGGAATATGAATAAATTTTTTGCTTGATGGAAAACAATTTTACTTGCTATAGGATCTCCATACACGTTTGCCTCCGCTAATGGTGTTACATTTCCTACTTCTAAAAAGACGCCACCCATGAAATAGATTCCTTTTACATTTAGCATTAAGTCACTCCATAAATTAAAAGCAATTGCTAACGAGGTAGATCTTCCTACATCAACAATCGTTAAATCTTTTCCGTACTTTACAAGAATCGCAGCGATACTACCAAAATTGTATATTGGAATAGATAATACGCTTTCTGGAACATGGATGGGCCCTAATCCTTCTGCTCCGTGAATTTCAGGATAGTACGTAGTGATTTCTTCTGTCAGTGGTTTTGTTGCACCACTAATGACAGGAATGTCTTGTCTATTTGCTAACTGTAAAATATACGCTGCATTATGTGCAGCATGTATATGCTCAACATTTCCATATCCGGTTACAATACCGACAATTTCAATTTCGGGATGCAGTAAACCATACATAATGGCAAATGAGTCATCAATACCTGGGTCTCCGAAAAATAATACTTTTTCCAAGAAATACTCTCCCTTCATAAAAACATAGAGTCATCAATAACTATGTATATGAAAAAAGCAAGTATATCTATGCGAATTTTAGAATGGATAATGTTTTACAAAACATTAAAAAGGAACTAGCGAATGCTAATTCCTTTCTTCAGTAACCATTCTCAAATTTAATTAATTATCGTATCCTTCATAAATTGCATCATTTATTAGATTTTGTGTTTTTTTATCATCAGGTACAGGCTTCCACCAATTTCCTGTAATAAATAACATAGTTAATAAATTATAACTATCACTAAAATAACTTTCTCTCTTATTCTTCATCCAATCCCAACCACTATTTACCCACTTTTGATTATTGCTACTCGTTATACTTGCAGCAATAAACGGTGAAACAAATACAGCAGTTGGATAACTACCAATATTGGATCCATTTAATTGATAACCATCCACAATTTTAGAAGGATTTCCATTCGTTTTATTTTGAATCCATGAAGAGACTTTATCAGAAATGACTTTACTTCGCTTCTCGCCGTACATCGCATAGTCCATTACAATTCTTAAAGGTACTCGACTAGCATTATAATAATATGCATTTGTATATTCTGACTCATCTAAGAAGTCTTTAGGTGCGGGTTGTGGTGGGTTTTTTACAACGAAATCTGAAATAAGTCCTGTATTTGGAGAGTACTTATTACTAAATTGCGTATAAACATCGTACAAATTATTAATAACAGTAAGCCAAGTTTTATCACCTGTAAATTCATAAAATGCTCTAAGGTGTGACATCATCCAATCAGATGGTCTCGTATCAAGTGAACTTTTAGAATCCCAATCTCCTAAATTTAGTCGGTTATTATTTGTAACATTACTAGCTTTAATACCTTTTGTAATCATGTCTTGTGCTTCTTTCAAATAATTAACTGTTCCATTAGATCCCCACTGCTTATGAGCAAGAAGAAGAGAATACGCAATATCTAAATCTCCATCAGTAGCAGAATCAAAATGACCTTGTGCTTTTTTACTATCTGCGACAACCCATCCCATTAAATTAGGATTTTGAGAACTTTTAAAAGTTCTTGCTGTTTTAAATAAACCGTCATAGATTTTTTGAGCATTCGAATCATAACCAGCCATTAATACTGTAATTATCATCCCATACCCTTGACCTTCTGAAGTTCCAAGTGGCTTAAACCCATCAGCATCACCTGTAATCTCTCCTTTTACATAATAACCACCAGGTAAAGAAGATAAATCATTTTTCAAATATTTCTTTTTCCAATTATCGTAGTAACTTCTTACAGAAGCATTTAAACTTTCCTGTGTAACATGATTCGGTTTTATAACACCTGCATAATTAACTTGCTGGGGAAATGGTTTCATCTCCTTTGCAGCAGCTACTTGTTGATTAACTACGGGAATAGAATTTTGTATTGAATTGTCCGTTACACTTGCTGCGAAACTAGAATTAGAAAAACTAGCTAGTCCGATTCCTACAATAGAAATACATGTGAAAATTTTTCTTTTTCCATTCATTATGTTGTCAGCTCCTTTTAAAATGCTTACTACATAAAATGTAACATACAATATTTAACTGAAATACAAAATATTATATTTATCAACATAAGAAAGAAACTATATAAAAAAGTATCATAAAATTATTATTGAATTACATTATACGGATTGATTATTTGCTAAATTCCTATGTTTTTCTTTTCTTAATACCGGTATATGAGCAATCACAATTCCAAGTATAGTAATCCCTCCGCCAATTATCGAAACTAAAGTTGGCACTTCTCCTAACCATATCCAAGCAATGAAACACGCAGTTATTGGCGTTAAATATAGAGAACTTGTTGCTTCAGAAGCACCAGCACGAGATATAATATAGGCCAATGCAATATACGGGAGTACTGTTGGAAAGACACCTAAATATATAACGCTCAAGTTAACTTCAAGAGGAGCTGCTAGTATTTCTTGATAAACTCCGGGTAAGAAAATAAGCATACATACAGTACTAGACAAAATTGTATATATGGTAAATGGTAAGAAGCCGTATTTTTTTAAGTAAGATGTTTGGAAAACGAAAAATAGACTTTCTGAAATCGCCGCTAATAATATAAATAATCCCCCGCTATTCAATTGAATAGCATCGCCCTGGCTAAATGAAATTAAGGCAATTCCTGTAAAACTAATTACACCACCAAGCCAACCATTTAATTTCATTTTGTCATTCAAAAAAACAGAAGCAAGAATTGCCGTCACTATTGGGGTGACTGAAATAATTAAACTTGCAGATCCAGCATTTACTGTTTTTTCGCCGTAATTTAATGCGATGTGATAAATAGTAAACCCTAAAGCACCAAATATAAAAATTGCTGGGATATCCTTTAAATCCGGTAGTCGTAGTTTGTATATAAATGAAAATAACAAAAGTATAAATGAAGCGATTAATAAGCGTAGTAAAGTAAGGTGTTCAGGCGTATAAGATTCAAGCCCCATACGAATTGCTGGAAAAGCAGTTCCCCATATAAGAATTGTAAAAGCGTGAGCACATATAATGCGTAAATCCCATTTTTTATTATGCATATTTTCTCTCCTTCCCTAAAAAACCAACCATTTTTAAATTACCAATTATTTCTTTTCATCATATTTAATAGTTGATACAATGTCTTCAACCAGTTATTTATCGGAAAAACCAACCACTTTGAATCTTTTAAATAAACGAAGGAGTTTTTTATATGACAACCGATAAAAAAGTGCCCAAATATCGGCAGATAATAGACTATATGAAAGAAAAAATTGAAAACGGAGAATGGCCAATTGGAAGTAAAATCCCTAGTCAGCGGCAGTTAGCAAAATTATTTCATGTAAATCGAAGTACTGTAATAAATGCGCTAGATGAACTTATGGCAGATGGTTTAATTCAAGGACAAATCGGAGCAGGAACAATTGTAACAAATAATACATGGTCATTATTAGCAACTAATCCCCCGCCCGATTGGAGTGAATATGTAAAGGCCGGTATTCATAAACCAAGTAAGTTAATGGTGCGAGAAATAAATGAAGCAGAAGCAAATAAAACGCTTATCCATCTTAGTAAAGGTGAACTTGCACCTCATCTTTTTCCGCTCGAAACTATGCAATCTATAATTAAAAACGTCAGTGAGGAATTAGATTATTTTGGATACGAAGAACAAAAAGGTTTTTATCCGTTACGGGAAGCAATAAGTAAATACGTAAAATCATTTGGAATACATGCATCACCGGGTTCTATATTAATAGTCTCGGGTGCACTCCAAGCATTACAATTAATATCAATTGGTCTTTTACATAGAAAATCAACTGTTTTACTTGAACAACCTTCTTACTTATATTCACTTCATGTTTTTCAATCAGCAAATATAAATTTATCCGGTATATCAATGGATCATCACGGTATTTTACCTAACGACTTATTAAAGCGAATTAAATATAGTCAAAAGAATAATATTTTATATTCAATCCCTTGTTTTCAAAATCCAACGGGGATATTGATGTCCAAAGAGCGAAGAAAAGAAATATTAAAAATATGTAAAAAAGAGCAATTGCCTATCATCGAGGATGATATTTACCGAGAGTTATGGCTTGATGAATCACCTCCAGCTCCTTTAAAGTCGATGGATAAACATGGACATGTATTATATATTGGTAGTCTCTCTAAAACACTTAGCCCAGGACTTAGAATTGGATGGATAATCGGACCAGAACCTGTTATTGATAGATTGTCAGATATAAAAATGCAAACAGACTATGGATCCAGCTCTTTATCTCAAAGAGTAGCTGCTGAATGGATAAATGAAGGTTTTTATGAAGCACATGTAGCAAACGTAAGAATGCACCTGAAAGAACGAAGACAAATAATGATACGAGCTTTAAATAAATATTGTGCAGATATTGCATCATGGGATATTCCTAGTGGTGGATTTTTTATATGGCTAAAGGTTGTACATAACATTCCGATGAAAAAACTATTTTCAGAGGCACTATCAAAAGGAATTCTTTTAAATCCGGGACGTATTTATGAAGAAGAATCAGATCAGTACATTCGTTTATCATATGGATATGCTACTCCAGAACAAATGACTAACGGAATTAAATTGCTCAGTGAATTAATTCGGAAGTTAACGGCATAAAAAAAATCCTCTTTTGTTTTTGGAGGATTTTTTTATGTATCTTATTTACCACAATTTCATTTCCTGCCCTAATAAAATAAGTTCTTCATAAGGATCTCCGTCAATATTTAATACTTGAGCAAAAGCAGGTTCTGTTTTTAAACCTTGTTCCTTTAAGTGAATAACTTCTTCCCTTATATGGGGATGCTGCATTAATAACATGTGCTCCACTATCATATGTCTATATGCATTTTGATTACGCACTGGCTTAGGTTGAGCAAATAATTCAAATTCAAAACCTTCGAATTCAAAATTCACCTTTATCGATTCAGTACCTTTAATTTTTTTCTTTTTAATGTTGAACCCTCCATAAGAACCATATAAAGATCTCATTTCCTGCTCAAAAACATCAAAGTTATATACTTCCATTACAATATCTAAGTCAGATTGAGGAGTATCAATTCTTATCGGGATTGTCCCGCAAAGAACGGGATTATATAAAGCTAAATCTTCCATTATGTTTAGGCTATTCAAAACATCATATATTTTTTGTTGCTTGTCATTGCCCGATTGTAAATATGTAATAGATGTAAACATAGAAGTCTCTCCTTCATTTAACATAATAATCAGCTCACTAAATTTGAGAAAATAGTTCAATCATTGGATTTTGTTCTAGGAGTACCTTTATTTCAATATATTAAGCCGAACTAACTATATTTTTCAACTTTTCTCCTATACTGCAATACTATAAAAATAAAAAAGGAGGAATTATTATGAGCATTTTTAACATTCTTTTAACCGTACACATCCTATTTGGAACAATATGCTTAATCACTGGTATTGTAGCGATGGTTGCCCAAAAGAAGAAAGGAAAACATACCGAATGGGGCGAAATATATCATGCATCCTATGTTGTCATTACCCTTACGGCAATACTATTATCCATTATCAACTGGGATAAAATTGCATATTTATTTTATGTAGCAATCTTCTCTTATTCATTTGCGATTTATGGATACCTTGCACGAAAAAAACGTTGGAAAAATTGGCTCCATCACCACATTAGAGGTATGTTAGGTTCTTATATAGGGGCAGTCACCGCACTTTTAGTAAATGTCGGCATCCATATTCCTATTATAAATTTACTTCCGCCAATATGGTTTTGGTTTTTACCCACCTTAATTGGTATCCCCCTCGTAGCCAGTGTATCAAAAAAATATAAAAAGCGTAGTTGAAATTAATTACATTTTGATTACTTTCTGATTATTAGAATGAAAAATTATACTCTATGTATCACGAATGATATCATGAGTGCTCGCCCTATGAATATTTAAAATAAAATGCCGCCCAACAGGACGGCTCTTATTTTTACTTTACAAACGTAACATATTCACCAGAAACCCATTGATTTCCACCAACATTATACCAACCATCTTTATATCCAAATGATTGATATTTTTCACCTTGATACACGTTTTTCACAATGCCGTAATTTGTTCCTGGGCCGGTACGAACACGCAATACATCAGCGATTATAGTAACTACACCTACACCCTCGTTTGATGATTGTGAAGGTGTTGGTACATTTCCTCCCGTATAACGAATATATGATGGATCGTTATAAATCCACTGATCGCCACCGAGATTTAACCAGCCATTTGATTGTCCAAATACTTTGTAGGACTCTCCTTTCCCTAATTGACGAATAACGCCATATCCAGTACCAGGTCCTTTTCGTAAATTTACATTACTACCGTTAATATAAGCAATCCCTACACTATCATTCGACGGGGGAGGAGTCACTACGTTTTGAGCACCTTTTCCAAAAGTATCCGTTCCATATCCTTTGTAGTTATATTGCAAATGCGGGCTATCCACAAATCCTTTCCAGTCACCGCCCCATTCAAAGCCAATTTGTTTAGCATAACGAATTGCTGATGCCCACGGTTCTTTATTATAGCCATTCCAATCTTCTGTACCATTCGACTGAATTGGAACAAAATCTAATGCCTGTCCTACTAAGTGATATGAGCGCATCGTTTGTGATGCTCCTTTACGAACATATTCACGTTGTTGCTCGACCGTACGGATTGTTTCATAAATTAATACTTCAATTCCATTGTCGATACAGTACTGATACCACTTAAAAGCTGCAGCTTTCGTATTATCCGCTAATTTATTCAGATTACTTACATTTCTATTGTGGTATTTCAATATGCAACATCTCCTTTTCTATTATCCTATGCAAAACTCGTCTCATGGGTTGTACATATACCTAGAACGATCCGAAGTACAAATACATAAGAAGCCAATTCATCTAAATAGATTTACATTTCTAGCTTCAAACTTTGTAAACTGAAATCGAAGCAATAAAAAAACCGCAACCCAGGTCTTCTAGTTGCGGTTTTTGGTATTTTCTTTTTATATGCAACATGCCACCTTGCATTATTAATCCTAATATATAGGTTGTGTAAATTTTCCCTTTATGAATAACACTTCTTATTCATGACTTTTCAAATCCAATATTGAATGTAAACGATCCGGATAATTAGTAAACATCCCGTCGACTCCCCATGAAAGTAACTTTTTCATATCTTTTTCATTATCTACTGTAAATGGATGAACTTCTAATCCGTTTTTCTTTATTTTATTTACATAATCTGAATCAATATATTTGTAATTCATACCAAGACCTATGCAGTACGTTTTATACTTTTCTATCTCTAATTCTGTTAATTGAACTGCTTTTTTATAAGGTAATAATTGTACTAAAGATATATTACTATTTAAGCTATGAATCTTTTGCAGACTTTCTTCACTAAACGATTGAATAATAACTTTATCCTGTATTTCATAGTGATTAATAATTTCTAATAATTTTTCTTCCATTCCTGGATATTCATTAGGTGATTTTGTTTCAATATAATAGTTTGCGTTATGCCCAAACGTTTCAATAATTTCTGTTAATGTTGGGACTTTAGCATTTTCAAATTCTTTCTTTGCTAAGTTCGGATATTTTTCGTTGAAAAAAGAATCTGCATTTAGTTGCTTTATTTCTTCTAATGTATGCTCTTTCACTAGCCCAGTACCATTTGTTGTACGGTTTAAGGTTTCGTCATGCATTGCCACTAAATGCCCATCTTTTGTCATTTGGAGATCAATTTCTATATAATCTCCATTCATTTTTTGTCCTAATTTATATGCTGCTATTGTATGTTCAGGCGCATATGCAGAAGCACCTCTATGTGCGATATTTTTTATATGATTTGATTGATTAATAGCTTTAGTATACTTATGTTCATTTATTTTCTGAAAAACAAAGATACTTATTACTATAAATGCACAAATTATTGTAACGAGATATATCTTTTTCATAACGATTTATAAGCTCCTATATAAAGACGATTTAACTTGAATGATTTACTCAATTAAATGTCGATTTTCCAATACAGTCATTTTGCCGATATCTTGAAATCCCAATTTTTTATAAATATTGATTCCATCGGGTGAAGCTTGTAATACACAATACGTATTTTTAAATTTATGTGCTTCTTGCAGCAGGAAATTGAACATAGCAGATCCGAATCCTCGTCCTCTCATTCCTTCTTTCGTTGCTATGTCATAAATACCAATACTATCTTTTGAACATATCAATGAACCAACAGTTACGACTTCACCTTCATATAACCCTAAAAATAATTTCAGATTCTCACTGTTACATATATCAAGATTAGAAATTTGATTATAGAATGCTTGTACATGTATACCTTCTTCTGATGTACCGAATAGATCAGCTAACGTTTCTCCAAATTTATTTATTTGTCCAGGTGAAGATGCTTGTTGAATAGTAAAACTTACTGGCATGTTTATTGTTGGGGAAATTGTTTTTAAGTCTGCTACCATCGCAATATTCTGTTCCACTTCTTTTAAACCGATTTTAATTAACTCACTTTTTATATCCCGCTCTTGCTCCTCATCCCATAACCAAACACTCATTGGAAAATTTCTTTGATAATAGTATTCTACCTCTTTATATAATTTCTCGATCCCTTCCGTTAAATTATTGTTTAGTAGAGTGATGATATTAAATGTATCGGCAGGTAATCCACAATCAACAGCAATATAATCTTTCGTTTTTTTTATACTCATTCCGGGCACAAATTGTGCAACATATGAAGTTTTAAATGCAAAGTTTTCTAGTAGTAGTTGTTTATAATTCATCAATAGTTCTCCTTTTCATAAAAAGTAATAATCGAATCTCTCTATATTAAATATAACATATTAGAAATTTACCTTTTTTTATAAAAAGTACCTCTTTAAATTGTGCTCTATAGTTTAAAATAATTAAAAATGATATAACGTTGTCGGAATGAAAAAAGTGGTATATAATAAATATTAACATTACTAGTAATTATTTTAGGTATTCCTAGAATAAAGGAGCGATACATATGAAAATTACTATTTATTTCGGAAGTCATGAAGATCAAGATGTTCGTACTATGGACTGTCATTTAGATGTAGAAGATACAGAAGAGATTGTTTCTGTATCATAATATAAATAGTTAGGGTAAACCCTATTCCCTACAGCGTTTAAGGCACCTTTTATAAGGTGTCTTTTTTGTTATATTTTCATCAAAAACCCTTTACTTTATAGCATTTTAATAGTAAAATATAATTATACGAACAAACGTTCTTTTCTATTTTAAACGTACATGAAGGGATGATTTTAACAATGGCTCCATTAAAGCGCAGAGGAAGAAAAAAGCAAGCACCTATTATTTCAAATACAGGCTTTATCGGCTCTGTCTTTATTGATACATTGGAGTTACAAAAGAAATCCTATTATTTCGCTCGTAAAAAACTTCAAATTGTTCATCACGTATTAGATGGTCTCTCTGGAGCAACAAGCGCTTTGTTTAAAGAACATAACATTTCAGCATACATGTCATGTGTATATTTACATAAACAAAAGAAAATTGGCTTTGTTCTTTCAACGAAACCATTTGAACAAAATGATGGCATTGCTTATTTTGTAAATTATTTAATCGAAAAGAATTTTTACGGCGGCCATGACGAAGATGTAGAATATCAAGAAGTATTTAATACAGGTTTTATCGGTGTAGTATTCGCTGATTTATCTAGTATAGATCGCTTTAATTTCGAGTTTGAAATGGGTATGCTAACGAAATTAATGAAAGATATGATTATTCCGGTTAAAGAACTCTTTTTACGCCATAATGTACCGGCTTACATCTCCACTTCTCACTTAGAAGAACAAAACAAATTAGGTTTCGTTCTCTCTGTAAAGCCATATGACGAACGCGCTGAAGCAGATTTATATTTTGAAGCATATTTAAAAGAACGCGGATTATTTATTGGTGATGAAGAAGATGATATTGATAAGATTGTTATTAGAAAAACAGCTGAATTACGATAGAAAAGCGCAGGATGCTAATCCTGCGCTTTTTCGATATTATTTAATTACGTTCAACACGTAGGATTAGTGTAGAAGGTTACATAGGGGGAGCGTCAGGAAAATGCCGATTTACAATGATAAGGGAATTCCAAATTAAAAAGCGCAATTTCTCTGCAAATCAAAACAGAGAAATTGCGCTTTTTAATTATTTCATTTTTTTATTGAATTCATTAACTGGAAGAAGTATTCAGGTTTATGAGTCTTATTTAGGTTATACCATGAATGTAATGCATCTGGTGTAAATACATCTATTTTTTTCAGTACCTCCCTTGAAAATTCCAGAGGAGCTATTCCTGATGCAGTAACTAAATTCGCATCAGATACCGCAGATCCCAACTCATAAAACTTTTCTCCTTTATAGTTAGGACATACCATTTTAGTATATTCTAAGTTATTACTTGTATGCTTTCTAGTATCCAAGTATCCCATATTCGCTAGGGCATCAGTTGCACCACAAATTGCAGCAACAATAGTGCCAATCTTTAGAGCTTGGCCAATTCTTTCCAAGATAGGTTGATGAATTTCTTCGCTCCAAGTAGTCCCTCCTGGTAAAATTAAAAGATCTTTACTCTCAAGAGTACATTCATCAAGGGAAATATCTGGTTTTATGCTCAGTCCTCCCATAGTAGTAATCATTTCTTTATTAGCTCCTACTGTAATTACTTTTAAAGGTGCTAAATCTTTTTTGAAATATCTTCCTGAGTTTAGTTCAGCAATTAAATATCCATATTCCCAGTCCGACATTGTATTAAATACATATAGAAAAACTTTTTTTGTTTGCATCCAATAACACTCCAATCACAATTTATATAGCTATTATAATATAACTTCCCTGACAGTTAACGTCAGGGAAGTTATCATACTTGATGAAATTTTATTAATTCCGACAGAACTTCAATAAGTCTTTTCTTAAGACTTATTGGCTCAATAACTTTAATAGATTTATTGTACGGTAAAAGTAAATAAGGTACATAGGTATGTATCATATCTTTTTCAAGAAGAAAAACAGCTTGATTTGAAGTCCGTTCTTGTAAATAATGTCCTAAAAACCAATGTTGGCAAATATCAGCTAATACATTTTTATCCCCATTAATAACCAAAGAAATAATATCTTTCTTATCTTCTATAGTTGGAAGAAGACTTTTTATAAAAAAGTCCCGTGCCGAAAAATTTTCTGGCCGGTTAAACTTATTTTCCGTTAACATTAAACTTTCAATTCGATCTACTCTAAAACTACGGATATCATTCCTAAGATGACAAAATCCAATCACATACCATTTATTATTCCAATAGATAATTCTGTATGGATCGACCAATCTATAATTTAATTTCTTTTCCCCATTTTTATGGTAAAGAATTTTTACTGAGTACCCGTCAGCTACGGCCTGCTCCAACTCCTTCAAAAAAGTTTCTATAGAGAGCGGACTTAATCGACTTATTACTTCAAGACTAGTTAAATGTTGATTTATCTTTGTTTCCTGCTCTTGATTTGAGTATTTACTTAGTTTTGAAATGGCCCTATTTAATGCTTCACCTCCATAATACCCGGCTTCTTCTGCAAAAACAGCAGCATGAAATAGTGAAGTTTGCTCCTCAAAATCAAAAAAAAGAGGGGCTTCAATAAAATTGTTCAATAAAGTGTATCCGCCGTTATGTCCTGGTTCTGAAATTATAGGTACTCCACTAGTTGAAATTGTATCAATATAACGATACACAGTCCTTATATTCATCTCTAACTTTTCTGAAATTTGTTTCGCAGTAATTTTTTCACCTGAACGAAGCATCCAAAGAATTGCTAACATACTGTCAATTTTAGGCATATAATTTCACCTCTATATGAAACTTATTTTCTATTATAAATTTCCGATTTTCGGTATAACTCATCAATTGTTCCTTAAACTTTTTCTTCAAAAATAATATCCATTCTGATTTCGTTCAGTTGCTGAAATTGCCTTGAAGAATTCTGGTTAATTGAACTGACACGTATAATAGCATAAATGGTACTGCAAGCGTAACTAGTTTCCTTACTTTTATATTAACCTTTCCCCTTGAAACTAAAGATATATCTTTTATATACTATTGGTTAAATTTGGATGGATGAATATTATTTTATATTGAAAAAATAAATACGTCAAAATTATTTTACGGAAATTATAAAAATCATATTATATATAGATTAGTAAACTACTGAAATAATGCCCCCTAAAAGCGAAAAACGTGTTTCTATCTGTGAGTTTATAAGAAAGGATGACGTTTTTATTTCTATTTGTATGTGTGATAAATTACACCTATTTCCCTGAGAATTTTAAAAATCCTCATCCCCAATACCATACGAGTTGTTGCTACGGGTCTTGGTTTTGTACAAAAAATCGATAGAAACCAAGAAAATGATTTTATATCTTTTTATGTTTAGAGGAATTAAAAAATCACTACACCCCCTTCATATACGTGTAATATACAGGGATTTATAACTTGATATAGAACATAAAAAGGAGATGTTTATATTATAAATAAAATGATATATATAAGTGGAGGGTTAGAAAATGAAAATTGCAATAGTCTGCTTCGATAACTTTACTGATATAGATGTTTTTCTACCATGGGATTTATTAAATCGTGTACGTTTAGTCGGTGGTCTTTCTGATTGGGATGTACAGCTTTTAGGAACGGAAGAAACTCATATATCTATGTCTGGCTTGCGTATTCCCATGACAGGAAGCATATCTGATATCCCTTTTGCCGACGCTGTAATATTTGCAAGTGGTAAAGGTGTAAAGGATTTATATAAAAACCAACAATATATTAATAGCATTCATGTAGATCCTCAAAGACAATTAATAGGATCTATGTGCTCTGGTTCACTACTATTAGGAGCTAAAAAATTACTAACTGGTAAAAAAGCTACAACATATCCATCCGCAGTAGAACAGCTAAAACAATTTGATGTAGACGTTATTGAGCAAAGTTTCGTAAACGAAGGAAATATCTCGACTGCTGCGGGTTGTTTTGCTGCTCAAGAACTCTCAGCCTGGATTATAAGGACCCTACTTAATGAAGAAATGGTTGATATTGTACTAGAAACTGTTCAGCCAGTAGGAAAAGGTTTATATTTTTAATCTCAAATCAAGTCAAGGAATTGTGGTTGCTCCCCAAAACGATAAAATAAGATTTTTGTTTCAAGTTAACACAAATTTCGTTCTAGAGTGCTATAAAAATTCAACTTGATGATGGCGTGCACCATTTATAAATAAAAAACCCGTGAACTATTCACGGGTTTTACTTTAATAACTAATTGCAATTGTACCTTCACCTGCATGAACCGCAAATGAAATTGGTAATGGATATAATTTGAAATCCATTTCAGGGAATGCTTGTCTAATATCTGCAATCCATTCTTCAGCTCCAGCTTTATCGTTAGCATGGAACATGTGAAGTACTTTTGGTAATTCTTTTTCAAGTTCATTTTTAATATATTCTCGACATTTTTGGATTTTACGAACTTTCTTTTCAAGTAAAAGCTCTCCACCTTTTACTTCTAATATTAAGTTGACACTTAATAAACTTCCAAGTAAAAATTGAACTCCCTTTACACGCCCACTTGCATAAAGGCCTTTTAAACTTTTCGGGAATACGTGGAAAGGTCTTCTTTTTTCCTCTACTAATGTTTTGTGTATATCTTGTAAAGTCATACCATCATTGTATAACGATTTCGCTTTTCTAATTAGTTCATCCATTGGATAACTTGTTGTTTCACTGTCTAATACCGTTAATGGAAAACCTGCCATTTCTGCAGCTAACTTCATATTTTGATAGGTTCCACTTACTTTTCCGCTAATAGCAACTGCAAATCCTTCTTCATATTCTTCTTTGCATTTCGAAAATAACTCTACCATTTCCCCTATGTTAGGCTGTGATGTAGTGACAGTTTTACCTTCGTTCAAAGCATTATAAACGCGCTCACGCACACCTTCTTCACAATCTTTGTACGACACACCATCAATAATAACTTCAATTGGGATAACAAAGTTATCTCCTTCTGTTTTAAAACTCGCAGTTGTACTATCAGTAATCCAAGCAACACGATTCATGTTGTTCCTCCCTTAATTCAATTCCTCTTTTCTAATTTTTCTATATATTTATGTTATGAAAAGAGAATATCCCTGTAATAGTAACAGGACTTTATTGTTTTGGCTATAGTAGATGCATATTAAATGTGACTATTTCTTGTCTATTTCACAAATAAAAAAGAAAATCAAGGAATTTGCTCGATTTTCTTCTTATCATATACTATTTAAAAGTTTCATTATCTAAAATTACTACATAATCATTCGTTAATCGTCCAGCTTCTTTTGTATAACTAACAAGCCTTTGTATATTATCACAGCAAATTTTTGCTCCCCATACGAGTAACGGTACGCCAATAAAATCAATATGGAACCTTCTAGAAAACAGCCCACCGAAAGTCATCGGTAAAGGCACTGTTGGTGATGTATTAGAAAATATAATCTTTTCATGGCTTTGATAATGTTTTTGCAAGATTTCTCCTAAATGCTTCATCGCTGGTACAACAACTTTTGATGCGCCACATCCAATCGTATATACAGGATGACCATGTTCATCGATTCCATGAAAAATAATTTTTCCCATATCTTCTGTTTTCAATTTATTAAAGTAATCTACATTCAAAATTTCTTCTTTCGTTAACTTACGATCCGTTGGTAGTTTATTTAAATGATACGCTGCAGCTAGTGAGGTAGTATGTGTTCCACCAAAATCTGTGTAAATGTATATCATATTATCATCCCTTGTTGTAAAAGTTCAATGTTAATTAGTATTACCGTTCTTAGCAATGTTAAACAAGGGGTGTTACTTGTCCCATATGAATAATGGACTGGATTGTTACAAACCACAACAAAGCCGAAATGAGCCAAATACGGTTTATTTTCACTTTTCGTTCTTTACTTTGCATCAAAACAATAATAAGAACAACAAGTAAAATATCCATTTAGAATCCTCCTATAAACTTGTTTATCTTTAAAGCTTATATTCTCCCCTTCTCATCAGCCTTAAGCATTATTTATAAAAATAAAAAGACGTACTTTTTACTCGTACGCCTTTAATAACTCGTTTAAACTCCTATTTATCAACTAATTCCATACCTTTAGAATTAGTTTTACCCAACACTCGAATGTTAAATTTATTAATGGCTTTTAAAAAGATATTATAAATACAATATCCAAAAATAGAACCTAGAACATTACAGATCACATCATCAATATCAGTAATACGTCCCACTCCACTAAATAACGACTCAATTAATTGTAGCAATTCAATACTAGCTGATATAGAAAATCCTAATAAAATTGTATTTTTGAATTTCTTATATTTATCCCATAGGATAGGTGCTAAAAATCCTAAAGGCATTAATAATAAAATATTCCCGCCTACATTTCTTACAATTAGACCAATCATAAATAGGGCATCTCCATCATAAGCACTACCAATTTGATTGATGTCTTTAATAATTGATGCAAATGGTATTATATTGACCGAGCGATTCAGATTTTCAATATTAGAAGGAAAACCGATTGGTAAAGGGAATAAAGTTACTGCAACAACCATACAAATGTAGACCACGAATAAAAAACTTACTAGTTCTTTCCACCAAATCACATATTTTTTATTTTTGGTACCAATTAATATTCCACGTACAATTAAATAACAAATAACCCCTAAAATAATAAACAAACTACCGTTGATCATATACAAATTGTTAACACATCCTTTCATATGAAGTAATAATTAAAATTTACAACTATATAGTAATGTTTTTTTATTTAAAAATCCATATATTTATATATAATTGTGCGGAATTACAAAAAACCCTTATTAAATGAATATAGGGTTCCTCGTTAACTAAAATATTTTTCAAAACAGAAACAAGCATGAACCCGTTTAAATTATTTTCGTATCTCTTCTTTTATATCCATATAATTAAAAAGCTCTTTCTATTTCTGTCATTAATTTTTCGGGTCCTGCCCCTTTATTCGATGGAATAACTAAAGTGATTCCTAATTCTGGATATATGGCCGAGCGAAAACTGACGCCTGGATCATATCCCATTACATGATATTTGAATACCTTGTTTTCTCGTGTTTCAATCCATATTCCATATCCGTAAGACTGTTTATCATTTACATGAATGTGGGGAGTTAAAAGTAACTTTGTATATTCCTTTCCTAAAATTTCATTATTAAATAGTGCCGCCCAAAATTTCAACATGTCTGGTGCAGTAACATATGCACCTCCATCAGCTCCTCCTTTTATTGGTATAGAGTAGACGTTTGTTCTCCAATTTTGGTTGGTTTCGTCCTTTATATATCCTAGAGCTGTATGTCTTGGTAATCTATCTAACGAAAAATAGCCAGAATCATTCATACCAATCGAATTAAAAATGTTTGTTTCTATATACTCCGTGAATTTAAGTCCCGTCTGTTCTTCTATTATTAATCCAAGTATAATAAAACCTGCGTTGTTGTAGTGAAACTTATTTCCAGGTGCAAACATCATATTATTGTTTTGAAATAATGGTAAAAAGTCTTTTACGCTCTTTAATAGATACATAGGTGTTTGTTTCCAAAGGTCTTCGAAGTTATCCATAATACTTTCATCAAAATAATCTGGTATACCAGCACTATGCGTTAGTAGTTGATGTATTGTAATATCTTCATCGAAGTTTGGAAATTTTATCTCTAGACAATCTTTTAATTTTGTATGAAAAGAAATAACACCTTTTTCAACAAGTTGACAGATGCCAATTGCAGTGAAGATTTTACATCCTGAGGCAATGCCAAATCTTGTTTGTATCGTATTGTTTATACATTCACTTTGGTTTGCGTAACCCAATGCTGTTTCATAGACTAAATCTTTTTCTTTTTTTACTAAAACTACTCCAGAGAAATCTATTTTCTTTTGTATTTCTTTTACAATTTTATCAATTTCATCTTTTGTTTTTATCACGACAACCACCCTTATCTTTCGGTATTGTTCTTTCCTCTTATTAATTTTTCCATATAAAGAGGAAAGAACCCTCTTATTAAATACGATAAATTGTTAATGAGAACACAAAGTTCATTTCGAAGTTATCCCGCTATTTATGAGCAGTAAGACCCCCATCTCAAAATTCAGTAGAAGCAAAGAAATGAGGTGGGGACCCTGCTGCCCGTAAAAGCCCGATTGGTGAGGGCTAATAATCAGCGGAGGATGCCCCCCTGATTAAAGTTTCACTTTATTGATTCAGTAGAATACAACTTAGATTGTGATGGGAATAAAGTAAACACACACAAGACGATAGTAATAAATAACATGATCAATGAACCTACAATAACTACAAGTTGTATAGAAATGAACTGAGTCGCAACACCAGATAATATTGTAATAAAGATTGTTACTAACGCAATAACAAGTCCATATATACTCCCGATCCGTCCCATTATATGAACGGGAACGTTATTTTGGTAAAATGTATAAAATCCTGTATTTGCATATGCCATAGAGAAAGATAAAATAAAGAATCCAATAGCAGCTATTAAAAATACATTTGAAAAAGCATAAATTAAATAACCAATTGCGATGAATAGTGATCCTATTCCAATTAGAAATGAAGGTGCTAATTTCTTTGATAAAATTGTATTTGTTATGGCACCTAAAATAAATCCTGCACCAGCTATACTAACTAGAAAACCGTATTCACTATCTGTTAGTAGTAATACCTCTTTCGCAAACGATAGTTCAAGTGAATCAGTAGCAGTTGCTAATACGAACATACTTTGAAATAAGAAATACACACATACGACATACACATGTTTTCTACTAAAATTTATAACAGTGTTCCAATCTTTTTTTAATACTGTAAGTGATAATGTATTACTAGTTGTATCCGAATCTTCTTTCTTATCAAGATTCGGTAAAAGTAATGTAATGAATCCTGATAAGAGAAATGCTATAGCATTCATATATATAGCAAACTCTGGTGTACCTGCAATTAATAATCCCCCCGCTACTGCTGGTCCAATTAATGATGCACCAGATCCTATTAAAGTACGTAATGAGTTGAAACGTTGTCTTTGCTCTACTGGAATTAATTTCGTCATATACGTCATAGCAGTTGGCTCATAAATTGCACTGGCCATACTTATAAAGAATACGAATACATAAACAATCCAAAGTGACGGAAGTAAAGGTAAAATAGCGATAAATAACGCACGATATATATCGAGGTGAATCATTAATTTCCGTTTATTTAAACGATCAATCATACTCCCAGACCAAGCGTTTGTAAATAAAGTGGCTAATGGTTTTATTACATATAAAGTAGCAACAGCTAAGGCTGAGCCACCCATATTATAGACAAGTACATTCAATGCTATTAAGTAAATCCATGCCCCTAAATTCGCAATACCAACTCCGGACAATAGTAATAAAGGATATTTCCAATCTTTAAGTAAATTTTTCATTTTTGGTCCCCGCTTTCAAAATTGTTTTACAACAATAAAAAAATCCCACCCCCAAGACTTTTAATCTTAGGGACGAGATTTATCATCGCGGTGCCACCCTAGTTTGTTAATATGTCACCATACTAACCTTATCAGGTACTGCATTCTAATTCATGCTTATACCATAGCTCTATAACGGGAGCTCCCGTCACACCATCCCCTAATAATAGGTTCCGATGTGCTGCTCAGAGGCTTGGTTCAATAAAGAATTTTTACTCCTTTTCAGCTACATGGAGCTCTCTGTGAAAAATTCATTTTATTTACTCTTCTCTTCACTGCATTTATTTTTTCCATATTATCACATATAAATTTAACTGTAAATAAACAATAATCAGATATTTAATAACGTGTCACTGTTAGTTCTTTTATTTATTATTTTTTCTAAAAATTAAGGTGCGTGAAATTACTCGCAACTCTAAAGAAAGAGCTATTTGCATATAGCTCTTTCCAAATGCCTGGATTAATTCGTATTCGCCTCTGTTAACGGTTGTAACGGCGGTTCTAATTCTAGTTCTAGTGTATCTCCTTCTTGTAAATCTTGTCCTTTTTCAATACTTTGACTCGTTACATAACCCGTACCAGAAGTTTTCAAATCTAATTTCAAAAGTTTAGAGAAATGCATAACATCACGCATGGACCACCCTTTTACATTTGGCATTTGTGCGTTATTCCCTAATAAAAATATACGATCACCTTCACTCATTACCTCGCCAGACTGTGGATATTGTTTTATTATTTTTCCTTCTCCTAAAATTACCGGCTGTAGCTTCTCTTTTTCTACACTTTTCTCTATTGTATCCATCGATTGATTTACATAATTTTGTACTTTTAATTGAGATTGTTTCGCTGCATCAGCTATTTGTTTTTCTGTATACGGTTTCACCTTTAAATATTCAAGGCTGTTTTTTATAACAGGTTTAAATATTTCAGCAAGAGGCTGAGCTCCATACTCATCTCCTTTTAACTTTGGCTGCTTAATAGCTAAGTATACGATTAACTCCGGATCGTCAATTGGAGCCATTCCTAAAAAGGAGAAAATGTAATTCTCTTTCCCTTCCATATATCGGCCATTTTCAGGATTCGGGATTTGTGCTGTTCCTGTCTTACCTCCAATTGGATAACCATCCACTTTATACATTGTACCAGTTCCTTTTGAAGATGTTATAACACGCTCCATTAAGCTTCTAACCTTGTCCGCTGTTTCTTTTTTTATCGGATTCCCAATTTCTTTCGGTTGATTTTCCATAATAACTTCTTTGTTTGTTGGATTTACAACTTTATCAACGATATATGGTTGCATCATTTTCCCGTCATTTGCTATAGCAGTAGCCGCTTGGATTAATTGAATCGGAGTTACTGTAGAACCTTGACCGAAAGAAGTTGTAACCTGTTGAATTTGCGTATTTAATAATAAAGTATTTTTACTTTCTCCAGGTAAATCTATTCCTGTTTTTTGATTGAATCCAAATTTATTCATATATTGCTTAAATTTATTTGGTTTCAGTAACTGATCTTCTAAAATAGAAAAAGCTACGTTTGATGATCTTTCAAAACCTTCATCAAATGTAATTGATCCCCATCCAAATCCACCATTATGATCTTTTATATCAGAGGAACCAACGGAATATTTTCCAGATTGAAAATATTCTTTTCCGTTATATACACCTTCATTAATGGCAGCTGCTAACGTAAAAACTTTCATTGTTGAACCTGGTTCATATGCATTTGCAATCGGATCATTTAAAAAGTATTCGATATCACCTACATTAGGATTGTAACTAGGTTTACTAGACATCGCTAAAACCTTTCCTGTTTTTGGATCAGCAATAATGCCAATTAACATAGAAGGATCATAATGCTCTTGTGCTTTGTTCATCGCTTCTTCTAAAAAGCTATTAATTTGTTTATCAAGCGTTAAATACACGTTATTCCCATTTTTAGCAGGTTCTACTTTACCTATATCATTTGTAAGCGGAATCCCCCTTCGTGTACCCACATATTCTATATTCCCGTTTGTCGAGCGCAAATATTTATCCAAACTCTTTTCAAGCCCAAACTTTCCTTCCGTATTCCCTTTATCATCTGGTCTAGCAAAACCCAGTATATAGGATGCAAAATCTTCATTCGGATACACTCTTGCTTTTTCCGACATAAAAGATACACCTGGTATTTTTAAATCATTAATTTTTTCCTTCTTTTCCCTAGATAAGTTCCGACCAATTTTCCCAATTTCAACTTGCGTACGCCCTTCATGAAAGTTTTTTAATACTTCTTCTTTATCAATTTCAAGCGCATCGGCTAATTGTTGTGCGGTTTCATCTTTATTTTTCACTTTATCTTTTCCTTTTAAATTAACAACAACTCGATATGTTGTAGAATCTTGTACTAACACCTTTCCGGTTTGGTCATAGATAGTACCACGATTCGCTTCTAAAATACCTTTTTTATTATGTTGTTCATCCGCTAGATCCTTTACATTCACATTATGCACGACTCCTACTGCCTGAATATAGAATATACGCAAAATCATAATAAGAAACAAAACAATAAAAGCAATCATCATATATCGAGCGCCTTTATTCGTTTGGAGTTTTTGCATACTTATCTCCTCTCTTTTGGAATGGATTCGTACGAAGATCCGTTTTAAAATTTGTAGTTTTTGTTTACGATACTATATGTTTCGAAGTTTTCTTTTTAATTCCTTTAAAACAATGCGAAACTAACTATTGTTATTTTTTGTTTTTATTTTATTTCATTAAAATACGGTGCGTGAAATTTCTGAATATTAACTTCACCAAAACTTGATTGCATAGCACTCTAAACTCTTTTCTTATTTACTATAAAAAGTTCCCCTCTGGATTTCCAAAGGGGAACTTTTTATAAGAAAATTATGCGATATGGTTATATTTTGCTAAGAAAGGAATTCGATTCGCTACTAATGCATACATTTTGAATACGAATTTCGCTATTGGTTCAAACATACGTGTACTTTGCATTACTAAACCGCTCGTAACAAGTGTTATGAAAGCTGCACCAAGTATATCTAAAGGATAATGAACACCTACATACATACGTGATATACCGACTAACACTGCCCATAAGAGCGCGATATATTTCAGTTTTTCTCCTCTAAGAATAAATACAAAGGCAATTGAAAATACAAGTACAGAATGATCACTAACGAATGATGAATCTGCTGCGTGTGGTACTAATTGATGTACATCATGTGATACAAACGGACGCGGATGGTAATATACCGCGTGTATAAGAACATTTACTACTAATGCAATAATAACCGAAAGCGTCGTATATAAAACTGTATATTGTTTTCTAATTGCCTTCTCTTTCTTGCCATTGTTAAACCATAAGATAAGCATAAATAAAATGGCTACGTATGCAGCGCTATTTGTAATAGCAACCATTAACGTATCTAATAGTTTAGATGAATCAGCAAAATTATTAAACCACTGAAATACTGTGTAATTCATAATACTCTCTCCCTACTTACAAGTGTTCTTGATTTACACAGTATACAATACCATTATGAAAATGGGCTTAAACTTTTCTCATATAATTCTCATTTTACTATTACTCATGTGACAATTATAAAACAAATTTTATACGCTATTTATGTATAAAGCCGGTAAACCTTTATAATAAGGTGTTTCGTATTTTTTTCATGTTTGGAATACAGAACATGTTCATTTAAATATACTAATTGCAAAATCATATTTTTTAATTCATTTGAAGAACAATATTTCCGAATTGTTCTCCATGTTCCATACGGCTTAGTGCTCGAATTACTTCTTCTAACGAGTAAACTTTATCAATAATTGGTTTAATTTGATGTTTTTCTATAAACTTTATCATCTCATTAAATTCCTCACGGCTACCCATGGATGTTCCCATAATATCAATTTGATTGTAAAATAGCGCGCGTAATGGTAATTCTATTTTATCTCCTGAGCTTGCACCAAAATTCACGATTCTTCCATTTGGTTTTAATACATCAAAATATTTCAAAAAAGTTGCCGGACCTATACTATCTATTATTAAATCAACTTTTTCACCTTGTAAGCTCTCTTCCCAATTTCCGGCACTATGAAAAGAAATATCTGCACCATATTTTGCAGCAAGTTCCCTTTTATTCTCTACCCTTGAAGTAACACTCACTTTTGCGCCAATTGCTTTCGCGAATAACATGGCAAATGTAGCAACACCACCGCCTATTCCCGGAATTAAAACGTGTTCGCCGCACTTCAATCTCCCTTTTGTAAAAAGCGCCCTATATGCAGTTAATGCGGATAAAGATAAAACACCTGATTCTTCCCAAGTAAGATATGACGGCTTTTCTACTACATTTTCAGCTGGTACAATTACATATTCAGCAAACGTTCCATCTTTCGGTCCACCTAGCACTTCCGGTAACTCCGGTACTTCAGTAGCATGTTCCCATCCAATACTAGGATTAATAATAACTTCTGTATGTAATATGTTATCAGAAACACCGTTTCCAATTTCCGTAACAATACCTGCACCATCTGATCCTAAGATTAAAGGTAATTGCATTTCTTTTCTATTATTCATAATAAATAAATCCCGATGATTTAAGCCTGCTGATTTTAACTTCACTTTAACTTCCCCATCATTAAGTGCTCTCTCAGGTGATATTTTATATTCTACACCGTCAAATCCAGTTTTATATTGATGTACGATAGCTTTCATTATTATTCCCCCTTAATAATTTTAATGTACTAGAAATTTCGAAATAAACAAAATGATTTGATCGTAAAAAAAGAAGGAATGCAAGAAGCACCCCTTCTTTGAAGGCTTATTTTATTATACATGGTAATGTAATCGTAACGATTGTTCCTTCATTTTCTTTACTCTCTATTTTAATAGCTCCGTTATATTTTTCTACAAGTCGTTTTGCAATAGACAAACCTAGTCCGTTTCCACCTTGTTTTCGACTTCTCGCTTTATCAACTCGGTAAAACCGATTAAGAACAAATGGTAAATCGGATTCAGGTATTCCCGCTCCATGATCTATTACACGAATTTTAACTTTCCCTGATTGTAAACTGGATTCTATGCAAATATATTTATTAACCTCTTTTGTATACTTAACTGCATTATCCATTATGATAATAATAATTTGTTCTAAGTAAGATGATGGCATTGACACATAAGCCTCGTCATCCCCGAATTTCATATCAAATTGAAAATCACTTTGGAGTACTACAAAGTTTTGTGTAACATGTTTTAATACGCTATTTACATGGACTGGCTCAGCTGCTATTGGATGCAATTGTTCAGATTCAGCTCTTGATAGTTCTAGCAATTCTGAAACTAATTTATTTAAACGATCTACTTCCTTTAAACTAGATTGAAGAGATTTATCTAATACTGCTGGATCATTTTTCCCCCATCGGTTTAACATCGCTAAGTGACCATGAATAATTGTTAACGGTGTTCTTAGTTCATGAGATGCGTCTTCGACAAACTGTTTCTGTTGTGTAAAAGAAGTTTCTACTTCATCCATCATCTCGTTAAAGAGAAATGATAATTTTGCAAGCTCATCATTATTTTCTCGTACTGGAACCCGTTCATTTAGTCCATTCTTTTTAATACGTTTCATCGTATCTGTTATATTTTGAACACTTGATAATAGTTTCTTCGTTATAAGAATCCCACCTAAAAAACTAAATATCAATCCAAATATTCCAGCAATAAGCATTACCACTAAAATAACTTTTAATAAATAATCAAATGTCTCTAGGTTTTTCGTAAGTTCAATAGTTCCAGTAAACTCTTTCGTTTTAATTGGTATGCGCTTAACTAATATTCGATCTTCTAAATGCCTTTTTATAAATGCCTCATCTTTTATAACCTGTTTCGGCTTTATCCACGTTTCATTAAAATCTCGTGAAACAGTAATAATCGGCTCCCCATCCATGTCAATAATACGAATCATTTGATGCTTATCAATCATATTGTTTAGAAAATCTTTACTGTTTTTAAATGTTTTACTCGAAAGGGTATCATTTTTATCTTGGAAATATGCCGCTATTTCCGTCACTTGCCTATTTATTTGTTTCTGTTCATAATCTATAGTCCACTTATTAATTACAATAAACTGCAAAGCACTATATAAGATGAATAAAATAAATACTAGTGTAGTGGACCAAAGTGTTAGTTTCCACTTTATAGGTAGATTTCGAATTCGAAACATTATATTTTTTATCATTTCATTATATATCCCGCACCACGCACTGTTTGGATATACTCCTCCTTATCTACACTATGTAACTTATTTCGCAAATAACGAACATATACATCAACAATATTTGTCTCAACAATTGCATCATATCCCCATACTTGATCCAGTAAAACATCACGAGTAAGTACGCGATTAATATTTTTCATAAACATAAGCAATAACTCGAATTCTTTATTTGTAAGTTCAATTTCTTCATTTCCTTTAGTTATAGTTCGAGATTCAATCTGAAGCTGCAAATCTTTGAATGTAAGAAATGAAACCTGCTTGTTTTCAATATGTTCTTCTCTTCTAAATATCACTCTCATACGTGCTAACAGTTCTTCAATTGCAAATGGTTTCGGAAGATAATCATCCGCTCCACTATCTAAACCTGTCACACGGTCCATAATACTATCACGAGCAGTCAGCATAATAATGGGTGTATTTTTAGTCGCTCTTAGTCGACGACATACCTCTAGTCCATTTAATCCAGGCAGCATTAAATCAAGCAAAATGAGATCGTAATTCTTTTCAAGTGCTGCGCTTAACCCTTTTCTTCCATCTAGTTGTATATCTACTTTATACCCTTCATATTTTAGTTCTAATTCTAGAAAATCTGCTAAACTTTCCTCATCCTCAATAATTAAAATGTGTTGCAACGGTAGTTCCTCCTAGACAATTAAATGAATAAATAATCCTATTCCAAATATAATTGCAATGATTTGATGCACTTTTCTATACATCATAAATTTTTCTTTCTTATTTATTTGTTGTAAATAAAACCCAACAATCCCTAGTACAATTAAGGCTAATAGAGAAAATATGCCACTGTATATGAGTAAAATATGACGACTCCCTTTTATAAAAAAGTAAACACCATGAGTAATTGCAACAGCTATTATAGCGTATCCAATTAATACATGAAACTTTTTTGCAAATAGATACACTTCTTTAACTTTTTTAAATCCTTGTATATTTTTCTTCTTTAAAAACACCCATATATGGCGTAAAAACCATAATGAAGCAGCCATAATAGCCCCATATTCACCAAAAGAGCCTAATTTTTTATTTAACCATTTTACATTCAGAACATTGCCGTACATAACATTAATGAATAGCATCTCTACACTACAAATAATAATAGTAATACCTATAATTTTAACACACACATGGAAATATTTATTTCTTAATATCTTCTCCATTTTATTTAATCTCCTTACTAATAAAGGCTTTGTAACAAGCAGTCTATCAAATAAAAAAGAAAATAAAATGAGAGAAAGATTAAAATAAAATGAGAATTTCAATATCACTGGCAACTATTATTGATTTTTTTCAGCTAACTTTATTATGTTTTGAATAAACGGCGCTTTTGCCTTTGTATATGAAACACGATCAAAAGCATATGTAATAGCAAGCCTCTCTTTTAATTCTCTATATTCTTTACGTGCCCATTCATGGCTTATTAGAAAGTCACGAAATAAAATATTGTTTCTCCACTCTTCACTATTATAAATATAAATATGCAAATGATGAGTACCCGCTCTCCATTTTCCCTTTCTAAAAAAACGCCAATTCGTTGCATCTTTTGGAACATACTCATATCCAATTTCCGATAGAACTTCAATCCAGTTTTCAGTAATTTGTAAGTCTGTTACGCCAATCATCATATCAATAAGAGGTTTAGCTCCTAATCCTTCTACTGCTGTGCTTCCTATATGTTCAACAGCAATTATTTCTTGTCCTAACAAGGAACAGAATTTCTCTTTTTCTTTTATATACTCTTCAACCCAGTCTTTTTGATATGCTTTAATAACAATTTGTTGATCCATTGTATTCACCTCTTTATAAGTGTTTATCATTATATTTATAAAATTTTATATTATTAGCATAGGATTTCCGTGAAATATGTCGAATAGTGGAATGTACAACTTAATTATATTAAATGTGAGGTAATCTATGAAAGATAATTCCGTGGAAATTCAGTTAAATAACGTAACATTCCAATTAAAAGAATATCATAATTTTGATTGGCTTATTAAATTAGGGACCGTATTCGCAGTTTTTGACCAACAAGATTCAGGTAATATAAGTTTTGGTGTAGAAAAAGATGGTCATAAGAAATTTATTAAATACGCAGGAGCACAAACAATTACATATGAAGGAACAACGGGTGATGCTATTGAAAGGCTAAAAAATTCAGTTACTATCTATGAAGATTTAAAGCATGACTCGCTCATAAGACTAATTGATCATTTTCCAGTTCAATCTGGGTATGTATTAATTTTCGATTGGTTTGATGGTGAATGTCTTCATTCGCATTGGCGTTTCTCACCTCCTGAAAAATATAAAAATCCAAACTCTCCATTTTATAAATTTAGACATTTATCTGCTATAGAACGAATTCATTCCTTACATTGTATTTTTTCTTTCCATACTTATGTAGAAAAGAAAAAATATGTAGCGATAGATTTTTATGACGGTAGTATTTTATATAATTTTAATACAAACGAGACAAAAATTTGTGATATAGATTTATACAGTAAGAAACCTTACATAAATAAAATGGGCCGGCTATGGGGTTCCTCCCGTTTTATGTCACCAGAGGAATTTGAACTAAACGCTATAATTGATGAAAGAACAAATGTATTTAATATGGGAGCAATGGCTTTCTCACTTTTAGGCGGCGAAAAAGATCGTTCTTTTATAAAATGGGAAGCAAGTAAGGAATTATATGAGGTAGCGTATCGTGCTGTAAATAACAATCGAGCAGAACGGTATGCATCAGTTACAGAATTCTACGAAGCGTGGTTAAAAGCGGCTAATGCAGAAAAGATATAACCCTAAATTATTAAAAGAAATATAGAGTTTATACTATTATCATGTATATCAAGAATGATTGTATGAGCATTTCATATTAGTATGTTCTAATTGATTATGACTATTATTAAGGAAGACATATCAGCGATAATCTATGTCTATTTTGTATGAGTGTTAGCAAGTTCGTTTGCAAACTTGTTAGCACTTTTTTGTTTAGATGATTCACACATTCCTTCTTAATATACTGTTTATAAATGAATTCAATGTTAAGGATATAAAGAGGTATTCAAAACAGCAGACGCTATGGATGAAGCTTTAGACCGTATGGAGAATATAAAAGTACCTGATAAGTACAAGGACATTAACAAACTTGTGTTAGAAGGCGTAACAAATGCAAGAAAAGGAACAAAGATAATACTAGACGCTAATAAAGAAGATGGAAAAGAGATTGAATTAGCTATACTTAAAAGCACTCCACATATGTCAGGTGTAGAAGGTGAACAGTGGGATAAGGCAATTTATGAATTAAATCAGGAAACTAAAGATGCTTATGCTAAAGCACTTGATAAGAAAATGGAAGAACATGCAAAGTGATAGAGTAACTTATAACGATACATACTTGATATATTATTTGATTTAGGGGGCATCTTCATGAAAGTTGTGCGCTCTATATTTAAAGCTTTTCGTTTAATAGGTTTATTTGTAAAACCCGTACTGCTGATAACGATCTTCCTATTCTTTAAGTTTATATCACATCACTTGCAACTCATTTTATATTGATATATTTTCATTTACTATATCACACCACTTACCCATATCTTATATTGTATGTAACTGAGTCTATCACTGAATCCCTTGCTATCAGTAATTTCATTTAACTTTTTCCTTTGAGTTACACAGTACGAAATTTATGAGTAACTGTATAGGGATACCACCACATACCTATCAAGCTAAGATTTTGAGACATCTCCATTACGAGAAATTTACCTTTTTACAGTTATTTATGAGAATTCAACTCATTTTTTCGTTTTGGAGGAAAATCAATTTTTTAAGTTGATGGCGATGGGGTAGCACCACATCGTTATCAACTTAAAAAAAGTAAATGCCCCCAAAACGAAAATTTTATTGTTTTACAGCTATATATGAGGAGTTAGATCGATTTTTTCGTTTTGAGGAACAACAAATTTCTTAACTTGATGGGCATACAGCGAACCCCATCAGATATATAAATCTAACTATAATAAGACTTCTGGAAAAAATCTGAAGATGACAGCTTTTTATTGCTTATATTGAGGCTCATCTTGTTGAACCTCCTGAACACGTGGTTCTAAAGAATCAATAATTGTCTGCGCTTGCTGAGCAGCATTTTGATACAGTTGTTTTGCTTGCTGATTGTCAGTATCAAGAGCAAATCCTTCTAAACATGCTTGAGCACTTTTTAATCCAGAAATAGTTTGCTTAAGCTTAGTAATTACTGTCATAATCAAATCCCTCCTTATAATTATGAATTTCCTACTTAGAATAGCTATTTTCTACTAGAAATATGATTTCTAAATTCTGGTTATCTTTATAGAAGGGGGATTGCCCCCATTAATTATTATGAACAGCTGGAATTTGTGTGATTTTTGATATTCTCAAGCAATGTAATGATGCTTACATATTTTAAGTGCTAATTAAGATAATATAATGTGTGTAATTTAGCATTAGAAGATTTAGGAATCATTCATTTATGAAAAGGAGGAGACAAAATGACTATTTTTACATTAGGTAAAAAGGTTCCAAACTTTACACTCCCTGAAATAACTGGACAGGAATTTTCTTTAGAAACCTATCTTAAAGAATCTAAGGGTTGGAAATTAATTATTTTTTTTAGAGGAGCTTGGTGCCCAGTTTGCGTCCATGATCTGAAGGATCTTGAAGAGAGTAAAGGTTTCTTTGAAGGGAAAAATGTACATCTTATTACTGTGTCTACTGACAAGTTAGAAAATTTAAAGAAGATGGCATTGGAGAACAACTTATCGTTCCCAATTTTATCAGATGAATCCCTGGTTGCTTTAAAAGCTTACGATGTTTTCTATCATGGTGATGATGCACCTTATGAAGACCACGGTACTCATGGAGAACCTGCGTACTTTCTTGTGGATGAAAATGGACAACTACTATATCAGCAGAGGCAAACCAGTCCATTTGGTCGTCCAACATCGACAGAGCTTAGAAAGATTGTTCAATATATAGGTAAAAATCTAAAGTCTAAATAAATCTATTTATAAGAAAAGAGCAAGCTGTATGCTTGCTCTTTTTAATGATTTTTTAATAACCAGTTAATTTTTAAGCTTAACTAACAACTAGTTTGAATTCAATAGAGGATAGGAAATTGCCTAATTCTGATTTTTGTAATTAGCATTACAGAATTGTTTTTTTCACTCTGTTACGATAACAATGCAAACAAAAAAGGAGTGATATACGTGCAAATTTCGGTTAATAAAACAATTAAAATTGGAATTATAGGTGGCATCATTGGTGGGATTATTTTCGGAATAATCATGCAAATGATGGGTAAGATAGCCATGATTGCAGGGATAATGGGAAGCAGCAGCTTACTTAGTGGCTGGATTATTCATATGATGATAAGTATTATTTTTGGCATTACATTCGGATTGTTAACATCCGTTATTAAAAATCGTCTTGTTCTCACTTCTCACAATTGTTTTTGGGGTTGGAATTTGGATAGTGGGTCCTCTTGTAATCATGCCTATAATGATGGGGATGGGAACAAACCTTTTAAATGCTTTTGCTCCTCAGCAATTAATGACCTTAGGAACTCATTTGTTTTTCTCTATAATAGTTGCAATTGCGTTTAAAATCTGTTCAAAAAACAAACATCTTAAAAGGTAACTATTCAATATTTTGCAACGAAAATACACATGCTAGTTCTTATTACTGTGCTAATTTAAAAATTGAAGTATCTTATTAGATAGCTTGTTGTTGAACGTGAGATTAATTAACGGACGATTAGCGATTCTTTTCCCATTATGCCAAACCATATATAAACGAAAATTTCGCTATAACTCGATTTATTTTTTATAGTAATTAATTATCCCTCAAAAATATGTATGTTTTTCATTTATTTGGATTATCCCTATTTTTTTACTCTTAAAATTTCACGTCCCTTTAAAATGAAGGTTCCATCTACAAATACGTTGGCATTAACTTCTCCTAGTAAACCCCTTATTTCTAATGCAGCATTTAGATCATTAAATAGTTTTTTTCTATAAAATAAATATTACTTTGAATTAGATGTTGTTTTGCTTTAAAACAGCTTAAGCACCCATCCATTGTATATAAAACTGGCTCCACAAAACCACCCCTACCTGGTACTATACTAATTAATTACTTTTATGCAGTAATTTAGATTACAGTAAAAATTACAAAGAACGGTATAATGAAAATAAAAATAGTGAAAGGAATGATTTCAAGTGGATAACTTATTACTTCTTTCACAAATTAGTCTATTAGAAGAATTACCAATGGACGATCTTAAAACCGTTGAAGAATTAAGTGAGATGAAACCTGTTAAAAAAGGAACGATTATATTATCTCCAGATAAGCCAATTGAAGCATTATTTTTTTTAAAGAAAGGTCAAGTACGCTTATTTCGTATGAATCATCATGGAAAACAGTTTACTGTTGATATTTTAACAAGTGGTAATATTTTTGGAGAAACATCTACCTTATCTTTAACAAATGACCAGGTTTATGCTGAAGCAATGACAGATACTTATTTATGTATAATTGCAAGGAATGATTTTGAGGGATTTATTGAAAGGAACCCCAAAATTGCATTGAAATTTATAAATATACTTTCAAACCGTTTAAAAGAAGTTTATAGCTTAAGCGAGAAAATTGCTCTTAGTGATGTTAAATACCGTCTAATATACTTATTATTGAAGTTAAGTGAAAAAACTGGCAGAAGAATAAACGAATGGCAAACCATCAATATGAAATTGACACATGCTGACATTGCAAACATGATTGGTTCTACACGAGAAACGACCAGTGCTATTCTGAGTCAGCTTAAAAAAGATGGTTTGATTAAAAAAGATTTAAACTGGTCTATTAATGCTGAAAAAATCGAGCAACTATTAGAAGAAATTTAAGCAACCTCATCAAAAATCCACTACAAGTGGGATTTTTAATTAGATAAACTTCCTAATATCATTTTGTTACAATATAGGGTAGAACCACTTGCCCATCAAGTTAAGGAGACAAAATTCCCCCAAAATGAAAAAATCGTTATTCTTTCAGTAAAATACTTGAAAGGATAACGATTTTTATGGTTCTCTCGCTTTCTGAATAAGCCCGTTGAATAACTGAGATATGTTTCTTTCTTAAAATTACTGAATTACTTTTGAGCTAGCACTAGGTCTAGCCAGGATTTCGCCTCATTGTACAAAGTTGGATTGTTTTGCGGCGTGTAGTAGGCAAGGATTGCAACTGCCTGTGATACGACCCATCCGCGGGCCCTTGCCAATGTAGCACCGTCCGTACGAGTAGCATCAAGGAACACATCGCGCGCCTCTGGCGAGTGCAACTTCCACGCGACCATTACATCACACGCAGGGTCACCTATTCCCATTGTCCCCCAATCAATCACACCACTAATACGCTTATCACGTACGAGCCAGTTACGTACATCTAGATCGCCGTGATGCCAAACAGGAGGACCGTTCCATGGAGGGGCAGAAAGAGCCGACTCCCATACAGCAGACACCGCGGGATCGCCATTAAATCGTGCTAGCCAATATCGGAAGTCCTTGTCCCGTTGGGCCAAAGGAATGCCGCGTCTTAACGGCCCTCCCGTTGGATCGACTTGTTGCAACGCTAGGACAAACTCTGCGAGATCGCGTGCTGCCTGAATCTCTTCAAGCGCCTCTATCGGCACCGTTTCACCCTTCAGCCACGAATGTATCTCCCAAAACCATGGGTATTCTTTATTTGGGCGCCCCTGAGCGATAGGTACAGGGATTTCAAGCGGGACTAATGGCGCGATTTTGGGTAGCCATAAGAACTCGCTTCCTCCTGGTGTCGTCGGTCCTTCCCTTCTCGCTAGCCGAATGGAATATTCGTCGCCAAGTCGGAAAACGGCATTTACCGTTCCGACTGGCTCCACCTTACGAAGGGGTAACTCTGCCCAGCGGGGGAACTGATCGACAAGCAAACGACGCACAAGTCGCTCTTCAATTTTCAATTCGTCAGCATGCATCTTCTCGGACATCGTATGATCTCTCCTTGGTAGCTCTGACATAAACTTTTATCGTTGGAAAATAATAACAATTCTCCGTGCACCAAAAGTCAAAAAGCCACACTTTTTCATTATACAATGCAGTCACAACTAAAAAAAACTTATCTGAACTTATTAAATTGCAACACACTATAGGGGTCAATTTACATTACTATAAACCTTTGATGAATTTATACCTATAACTTATAGAAAGCATTATTCTTTTGTAAAAAATACAGAAAGTATGGCGTTTTGTATAAATCTATCGATTCAAGATAAGTTTCATTTGTTCGCTGAAGAACTACAGCAATATCTATCTCCACATATTCTTCAATAACTTGCACAAAATTCACCTTATAAAGGTTAATTTTGTATGCAGATTTTTAGATAACTGATATCAATCTTTTAGAAAACCGACAAATCTAGTTGAACGGAATTTTACTTAATCTTAGCTTGATGGCGATGTGGTGGGACCCTACATCCATCAACTTAAGAATTTAGAATTACTCTAGAATAAAGTTTTGTTGCAAGTTAGCAAAAACTTCATTCTGGAAGTACTATAAAATTTTAAAATAACAATTTTATCCAATAAAGACAACAGCTTAAGCCCATTGTAATTATAGGTCAGAAAACAACTGGCAGATTAACAAGAGAACGAATTTTACTATGATTATAATTTAATTGATCCGGTTTGATTGCTAGGCGAAGGTTAGGAAGCCGCTGTAGCAAAGTACCTAATGCAATTTGTCCTTCTAAACGTGCTAATGGAGCCCCCAAACAGTGATGTATACCAGCCCCAAAGGCTAAATGATTATTCTCTTCTCGTGAAATATTCAATGTTTCCGGATAAGTAAATTTCTGTGGATCAATATTTGCAGCAGTTAGAGAGAGTAGAACTAAATCACCTTTGCGAATCCTTTTTCCATGTATTGTCATATCTTCACTAGCAAGACGGCTAATAAACATAACCGGGCCGGAATAGCGTAATAGTTCGTCAACAGTGGAAGAAATCAGGGAAGGATTTTCCCTTAGTAAATTCATTTGTTCGGGATGTTGAAGTAATGCCAGTACACCATTACTGATTAGATTAACTGTAGTTTCATGTCCAGCGATAATAAGCAGCCAAATTGTCGAGAGAAGCTCGTTATTACTCAACTTGTCTTCTTGCTCTTTTGTTTGAACGAGCTTGCTTATCAAATCAGCATCAGGATTTAGACGCTTTTCGTTAAGCAATACCTCGATGTATTGAATAAACTTTTCAAGTGTTGTTGTAACTGCAGTTCCTTGACTAGGATTCACAGAGGCGTTCATGAGTATTTGTGTCCATTCACGGAACTGGTTTCGATCAGTGACGGGAATCCCGAGCATCTCTGAAATAATAATAATGGGTAGTGGGTAAGCAAAATCTGAAATAATTTCCATCTTTCCTTTTTCCTGTACAGCAACCAACAATTCGTCGGCAATTTGCTGAATACGGGGACGAAGATCTTCTATCATACGTGGTGTAAAGGCTTTAGAGACTAGACGACGTAGGCGAGTATGATCAGGTGGATCTACCGTAAGCATATTTGGCATATTCATCAACCAGTCAAACAGTTTACTCGCAGCTGTATTTTCCGAATTTGGGTGTTGCTTATCATGGGGTGATGTGAATTTCCGTAAATCTTTGATAAAACGAGCATCTTTCAGAATAGTAATCACATCATCATAGTGTAATGCGACCCATGTCCCTCCCATGCCATAAAAGTCATCAATTTGAAAAAAACGCTCTTGTTGCTTGATGAGGTTTTTATAGAACATAATGGGATTACGCATGGTTTCCGGTGAATTCAAATCCTTAAAAGTAAGTTTTTTCACTAATATGCTCCTTATCATTATAATTATTGAATGATCTGAAATTACATGTCTCTTTACCATACTATTCTATAGTTATTCATAATACAAAATGACACATCCAATTCCTAAACTCGTTTGATTAGAAATATATCCCTGAATACAAAAACACTAATACGTTTTCCTTTATATTTTTTCCGGAATATACAAATATAGATTCTATAACAACATATATGGGTCCCCATACATGTTAAGAAAACAGATTTACCCAAAAAGAAAAATGAGCTTTTTTATTTCAAGTTAGCACAAAATTTCATTTTTAGGGTAGTTGTCTTCTCTTAGCTTGATAGCGATGGGGCTCTACCCCATCGCTATCAAGCTAACAAAATTGAGATACCCCCAAATCGAATAAATGAGAGTATCTCGGTTATATATGTTTGACCATAATTCCTTATTTATATACTGCTAGTTTTTGTAATAGTTGTTCTTTTATAACCGGCCATTCGCTTGCGATAATACTATATACAACGGCATCTCTTACATAACCGTTTGGCAATTGTCTTTCATTTCGCAATACGCCTTCTATTACATATTAATAATTTAGGAAATTATAAAATAAAGAGGTGACTTTTAATATATAATGATTCAATTTATTATCCTTATATAAATTATGATCAATACTTCGATCGTCAATTCCCTGGTCTTCAAATCCCTAGTTTTCCAGGTAGACCAGGTCAAAGTTCACAAGCCCCAACATCTCCTCCCCCATCATTTATTCTTCAACAATCAGTAGCTTCACCATTTGCTGTTGATCCAGGAGCAATTTCATTCTGTTTATTTCGAAACACCTATATATGGCTTAATAATGGTAAGCAGTTTTGGTATTATCCGATTTTTGTAGGACAAAGGTCTGTAACTGGTTTTAGATGGAACGGTAGGTTTTTGATGATTTTGGTAATTGATACAAGATGGATTAGATTATTTACATGTTTTTAAAAATTGTAGAGTAACGTTAAAAGTTTAATTATATAAATAAAAGAGGTATTAGAATGAAAAATTCCCATTCGAAATTTAAAAATTGATAATTTTAAAGAATTGTTTTGTGTTAAAAATAATTATGATTTATAAGGTCTCTTGGTTTATTTGAGATGCAAATCTTTAAAGAACTTACACTGGATCTTTAGAAGAATGAAATAATTTCACTTGAAATTAAACCTATATAATCTTAGGTTGATGGGCATGGGATACCACCAACATTTTGTAAAATAACCTACGCTATGCGGAAAAATAAAATAAGCTGTCCATATGGACAGCTTACTTACATAATTATCAAGATAAGAAGTGGCTAAATATGATTTATTTAACATTAACTCTCATTATCAGTAATTGGATAACTACTTAAAAATGAAAAAGAATTTGCCAATTTTTTCGCAAAACTTAATGGTGGTTCAACAGATTGGATATGAATATACATAATCAATGGTTTCATATATAACCAATGATTATGTAAAGCACTAACAATAATCCCCTGTTGAACAATTGATTGCATAAATAAAGGAATTTCTTCTTGTAAAATAGCAATTTCTCCAAAGTTCAATGCGTTACCATTTTGATCTAACGATTCAAAAGATATCCCGACCGGTATCACTGAGGTGCTTGGTCGTCCTTGAACAAACACTTTGATATTACGGTGCAAGGAGACAGAACAAACACCTTGATTTATATTGCTTTTTCCATTAAGTATTTTAGCAAATTGTTCACAAAGAACGTTGAGGTTATTCATAAATCTGATGTTCCTTTCTCACTATAATAGAGTGCTGTACTACTTAAAGTATTGATCTATATATATCATACAGATTGGGTATATATGATTACTTGTATTAATATATGATATACACATACTTGGTATGCAAATATATAGAATAGAGCGAGAAACGAAGGAATAACGATGTATAACCAATTCATATGAAGTTAACATAACACATCATTGTCGGTAGCAAGGAAAAGGGAGGAAACCGTACTCTCACCAATTGTGTTGCTGTTCTATCGATTTTTGTTAAAAAAGATAACTGTTTAGTCATGTAAGATCACTTCTTTTTATTTTTAATTTATTTTTGTCTTATTGTTCCACGTCTTCTTTCATAACGTGGTCCATGAACTCCCATTAACTCTTCAATTTCACGAGCGCTAAATTTCTCTTTTCCCTTTTTCTTATTTTTCTTCTTTGCTTGTTTTGATTGCTTTTTCCACTCGTGTAATTAATCCTTTAGCACCTTTATTCCCCCCATCTCCCTTTTCAAAATAAAAAGGACACCTATTCCTAAAACAGCTTAAATGACTGCTTTAATGAACTGGTGTCCTCTAGTTTTCTAGCCGGACTATATTTGTTTTTCGTTCACTTTAAAATCCCAGCTTGTACAAAAATATTACTCATACCTTTTCCGTTGTAGATAACAAAACCTACTGGATGATGGGTAAAATACAAAACTGGATCATCAGGATTTCCAATTGAAGGATATACATGATTTTTATCAATGTAGACTCCCTCTAATTCAATTGGATTACCTGATTCTAGACCACTAATTGGCTCTCCAAAACCATCGTTATCTCAATAACGAATAGCACAGAATAGCTCATCTGGAATCATTGATACCTCTACACCACTTGCATGCATAACATGTTTTGTAGTTTCCATACTTCCATCGCTTTTCTAATTAACGACCTGTCCACATATCTTGCACAATTCCATTTTTAAATAATTCATATGGGAAATAACAATATCCTTTATCTCCCCAGTCTTCTCCCCAGCTGTTGCGAATAATAACCGTTTGCTTATCATCGTCATATCCAACAGCACAAACAGCATGTCCCGCTGGTTGACCATCTTCAACAATTACATCATCTGTTCCTGATACTGGAACTATACCAGTCTTTTTCACTTCTTCTGACATAAAAGATTTTGGTACAGCAAATCCAAGTACAGCAACTAATCCATGAGCAAGTGCAGCCTTTAATCCCGATAAATCTTGAATACGATGGTAGGTTCCAATTTTATAAAGTGCAGCATCTGATTCAGCCTTTGGTGATGGCTTATCTCTAAAATTCTCGGTATAAGGAAAATCCTCTTCAGGGCATACCCCAATATTTTTAAGAACCCCCATACCATCACGAACATTCGCTCCACTATCTTCCTGAATATGTCCTTCTATTTCTCGTTCATGATAATATAAAAACAAACGAGATAAGCAAGTAAATGGACGACCTGATTGTAATAATAGATATTCTCGTAACCCTGAAACAATTGCATTTGCCGTACAAGAACCTATATTCCATTGATTTACTATACCTGACATTTTAGGACGAAGATCGACTTGCGTTGGCAAATCCGCCTCATTACTAAACAAGTAACTCCGAAACATTTTGTCTCTTAAATCAACAGGGTCTTTTCTTACATTAAGGTACTTTACAATATCTTTGTTACTGGTAAAACTGAAATTTGATTCATTTGAACTCATTGTAAAAATCCATCCTTTCTTAATATCTAGATAATTCATTTCTTCTCTATACTTAACTTAAAAATTAAAAATATACCTATTTAATTTTTATTTCATTTGCATTCAATACATCCGCATGTTTAATTATTTATCTTTTTACTTATCAATTTCTATTTTCAATTTATCTCACAACTACTTGAACTCTATATCTTTTTTTCTTTCTTGTTTGATTCAATTGTTTTTTCCACTCACGTAATTAGTCTTGTAGTGCCCTCATATTTTCCTATCTCCCCCTTCCAAAATAAAAAGGACACCAATTCATTAAAACAACTTGAATTGCTGCTTTAATGAATTGGTGTCCTCTAGTTTTCTATCCGGACTATATTTATTTCATTATACTTGTCTGTATAAAAAGATTCCTCCGAGCTTTATCTATTCTGTCTTTCTCATATTTTTGTATAACCTTTGTCCGACGAGCAATTGCTTTTTTTAGTTTCTTTTTCTATAAATTATCCAATCCTCTCACTCCTTCTTATGAAACAGTTTTTCCATTTTTAGACATTCTCATTAATTTAATACCTTCTTACATTCAAAAAGCCGCTCAGATGTGAATTGTACCTATATAATTTCAAAAGGATTATTTTATTAGGTTTTCAATCAAACTTCATTTCAAAATTCTCAGTTTCAAATGAACTACTAGACGCATACACCATATACTAATTTAAATGCTTCCTAGGAAAGAAGGTGAAAGCTATGCCATCTATTGTCGGAAATATGGTTGTGCAAAATAGTAACGGTTCTTTCAACTTAGGTGATTTTTATAACGTTTCTCCAAAAGAAAATACAAAAGCTTATAATGGTTCAGGTTCATCTAACGTTGCTTTTGTTCTCAATACATTTAACGGTGTTAGTGCAACAAACACATTTGATTCTGATGTTGCAGACCAAAACCAAGTTGGAACAGTCTAAATTTATTCATTTTCCTCTAACTCCTGAATAAAACCCAATATTCCGTTAATAATGTATATACAGTTTCTGATTTCCCTTCATACCCGAAGGCTGAGTAGCTAGTTTTTACTAGCTGCCCTTTTTATGTTTCACACGAATAAAATTCTATATTTCACCGATACTATATAGGACTGTAAAAAGTCAGCTTTAAATTCTTCCCACTCTAGCTCTCTTGGTCGAGGGTTGAGCAGTTAGCTCTTGCTAGCTGCTCTTTTATTTGGTTACTGCTTCTGTTTCTTAAAGAGATTCTTTAACTATATTTCACTAATAAGGACAAATTCTTTAATCTGTCTCGAATAAAATAAATAATTTGGCATATAATATCTATGCATCTAGATTATTACCTCTGTATGGAGCAGTTAGGCTGGGCTAACTGCTCTTTTATTGAATAAATTTCTAAAAAGTGTTAACAATATAAGTACACCAAGGTTGAATACGAATGACCATTTCGTTCTACTTATTCATCAGGATAGTTAGCTTTTGCTAGCTGTCTTTTTTTAGTTTATCCGAATAAAATTTTTAATTATGTCCGATACTATAAATGGGCTGATACAGCTTGAATTCACATTGACATCTGTAATGTTCTTTTTCCTTTCTCTGAGGACTGAGCGGTTAACCTTCGTTAACTGCTCTTTTGTATTGAGTTGATAATAAATTTTAGGTCGTATTTCTCTTCTATGCCATATACTTTTTAAGTATCCAACTCAAAGTGTTACCTCCTATCCGAAAGGGCACTGATGCATGGTGCTCTTTTTTAGTTTCTTTATTTCTACAAAATGAAATTTTTATAACATTTTTTAGTTCAAATATCCTTTCCATCAATGTACAAATAATATTACTTCTTCTTTAAGCATCTTTATGAACAAAATCAAAGGAGGCATCTAATGTATATATCAAATAGGATTGGCTTATTTAGTTGGATTGCAACTTGCCTATACTTTTTAATTGAACCTTTCTTTATTTTCACTTCTACAGCATCTTATAACTATTTGCATCATGCAATGAGTGATCTAGGTGTAACAACCTGTGGAGAATTCACCTACGAAATAGCTCCTTATGAAATATGCTCCCCTAATCACTTTTGGATGAATTTACTCTTTATTCTTAATGGAATAACATTTTGTATTGGAGTACTATATATTTCACAACATCTAGAAAAAACAAAAATTAATAAAATAGCAACATTTTTTATAATTATAATAGGAGTTTCCACTATAGTCTCAGGATTAATTCCTGCAGATGTAAACCTAATTGGACATTCTATTCTAGTTTGGATAGGTATGCTTACTGTATTTCCAGGACTATTTATTTTTGCAAAGAATCTTAAAAAAACTAGAAAATGGACATATTTCTGTTTACTAAACTTAATAGTAATAACAATCATTATCTCACTTGTTTTTCTTTTCCCCTTACCTGCAGGTCTACTACAAAGACTTTTTTACTTGGTTCTTTTCGTTTGTGGAACTGTATCAACCTACAAATTAATAAAATAAAGATTTCATTAAAACTTTTCACCTTTTAACTGGACAAGCATATAGTATTGTATGGAGATATCCACTCATAGAAATCTACCTTTCTTGTCCAAGAGCATGCTTATATGCGTGCTCTTTTTGATTGCATTTAAAGACTTCACATTCATTAGAAATGTACATACAATAATCATGATCATCTCATTATTAATCTTTTAGTATCCTTCTCGATACACATCTTGGTCATGGAGCATCTTAAAAAGCGCTCTTTATATTTGTTAATAAATAACCATTTTGTTCAAACATACACACGGTATATATTAGTTAAGCATATATTTACATAGACAAGACATAACTTTTTTGAACATGCACAATTTTTGTGCATGTGTTTTTATTTAACAAAATAACTATTTTATTATGTTTCCTAACTTACAGTAATGTCCTTAAAAAACATTCATATATATTTATCAGATGCACTTTTAAATTCCAGAGTATCAAATACTTTTAAAAGTTAACTGACCAACAATATTCGACTTATCTTTAAAAACTTATTAAAAATCACTTAGATACAAAAAAGCTACGTTTTATATAGGATAAAAAATTATCTTACGCAAAGGGGCTTGATTATTTGTGAATTACCAAAATGATAATAACTCTAACATTCACAAACCTTGCACTTGTCCATCCCCCACGGCTAACAGTTTAAATGTTGTTCAAACTACCCCATCAATAGTCTCTGTAAATTCTGCGATTCCACTAGATACCGTGGTAAATTCTAATGGTACGGCAATCTCATTCACACCACCAACAACTGTTTTACTTGAAGGTGGAAGAACCTATTTGGTAATCTATGAAGTGCAAGTTATCATTCAACCAGGAGGTAATTCGGCAGGTATCACTATGTATCTTAATAATAATCCAATCATTGGCTCTGGTACTTCTCTGGGATATACTGCAGGATTCACTTCTGTATCAGCACCCGCTATTTTCACTACACCTTCAGGTATAACAAGTACCCTTACTGTTAATGTAGGACCATATTCTAATACATTAAATACGTTGGGCTTAACTCTTGCTGTTGTAGCATTAACATAATAAAATGTAAAACTCTCTAAAATGATTTTATTTATCCCTTAACTGTCTATTGGGCTAGCCTCTAAGAACTCCACATAACTACATATAGAAAAAGAACATTATTTGGTTCCATAGTACTAGGTGACTCGGCTAGCACAATTGCTGAGTCACCTATTTATCTATAATAAAATAAAGCTTTTGTTTAATTTATTACTTGTTCTTTTTAATGCATTATTCTATTACAATCCATTTTCATGTTATAATTACCAACAGTACATATTTTAATAGGCACAACAAATCTCATAAATATAGGAGGACCTTAATAATCCTAACTCAAGAAAAGAAAAGAACATAAAATTAATTATGCATTTTCTTACATTATTATCTTTTTTTATTCTTATTTTCTTTAGTGTCACAATTTTTTATATACCTTTGGTTTTCTATTTTGTATACAAATCACAAAACATTCAAAAAAATATCCTTGAAGCTGTTTTTTACCAACTATTCATTTGGATAATCACAGTAATTTGGAATCTTTTCATAATAAGAATCTTAATGCTATTTTGGTCTAATTTAGACTTGGCTTCAAATAACGCTTTGTTTATTTTCGGGGTAGCTCCTTTATATCTAATACTGTTTCTCTTGTTAATTTTTGGACCTATAAAAGGAATTTTATATGTGCTACAAGAAAAAGACTTTCATTATCCTATTATTTCTAAATGGATTAACAAATAAAAATACGTGTAGAAGAATTCAGAGTTTTACTGAATTCTTTTTTATGGATCTTTCAAAATCTTTTACATCTTCCTTCATTCCTTCTTTTTAATAAACTTCAAATTTTATTACAATAACGCTTTTTAAAATACAATCGCTTGTCTATAAACTTTGTAACCTTCCTTTCCTTTCCTATGATTACAACATCCTCCTAACAACCAAGTATTGATTATATATCCCATATGAACACCTCCATTTTATTGGCATATACTTTGAAGGAAAAAACATTTCACATTAAACATATACCTACAAACTCAGTTGCTAATAATTTATCAAAAATTACTTAATATTCATTTTTTAAAAGGAGGTATTTATGAGATATAATCGAAAATCAAATTCCCAAAATTCGTGTGATAAATTTCAGCAACCCTGCTTTATTTCTATATCCCCTTGTGATCAAAGTAATTGCTGTACACCTGTTTTTTTCTCGAATTCTCAACAACAAGAATTATTGCAAATAATAAATCAATTAAATCAAGCCATCCTTTCTTTTTTCACAACACCAAATCCAACAACTATACAAATACTCCAATTAGCATTACAGGCATTAAATGATTTATTAATAGCAATACAACCAAATACACCAAATAGAAATTTAGTTATAAGAACTATAAACCAATTAATTAATTCTTTACCTACCGCATCTCTCACTCAAATCTCAGCATTATTCCAATTTCTATTCCAAAGCTTGTCTTCACTTATAAGTTGTTCAAATATATCGGACCCCTTATTACAACAAACTTTCAACTTAATTTTACAAGGAATCTTGAATAGTTCGCTATTAAGTAACATCGGAACACCCGGGCCGACTGGAGCCACTGGACCTAGAGGATTTCCTGGACCTAGAGGAGCTCAGGGTACTCAAGGCGTGCCAGGTATTCAGGGGCCGGAAGGGCCGGAAGGACCACCGGGACCTCAAGGTGTGCCAGGGATTCAGGGACCGGAAGGGCCGGAAGGAGCCACTGGACCTCAAGGCGTGCCAGGGATTCAGGGGCCGGAAGGACCACCGGGACCTCAAGGACTTCAAGGCGTACAAGGGATTCAAGGGCCACCGGGACCACCGGGACCTACTGGTTCAGGGACCGGAATGGGAATTCCCGGACCACCGGGACCCACTGGACCTCAAGGTGTACAAGGAATTCAAGGACCGGAAGGGCCGGAAGGAGCCACTGGACCTCAGGGTGTGCCAGGGATTCAAGGGCCGGAAGGACCACCGGGAACCACTGGACCTCAAGGTGTGTCAGGTATTCAAGGGCCGGAAGGACCACCAGGAGCCACTGGACCTCAAGGAGTGCAAGGAATCCAAGGGCCGGAAGGACCACCGGGACCTACTGGAGATTGTGATTGTCCACCGGGACCTACTGGACCGACCGGACCTACTGGGCCAACCGGACCTGCATGTAATTTCCTAGTATATGCTACAAATGCAGGACTCATAGATGACCCTACAAATGATACAGTATCTGTAATTAACACCGGAACAAATATAGTAGTTGATACTATTACTGTAGGTAATGCACCACTTGAAGTAACAGTTTCACCAAATGGAGCTCGTGCTTATGTTACTAATATTTTTTCTAATACCGTTTCCGTTATTGATACTGCTACTAATACTGTTATCGCTACCATTCCTGTTGGAACTAATCCAATAGGTGTAGCTGTTTCTCCAAATAACACAACTGTTTATGTTGGAAATCATGGTAATAATACGGTTTCTGTCATTAATGCGGCAACAAACACAGTTATTAATACCATTCCTGTTGGCATCGCTCCACAAGGGATTACTGTTTCCCCAAATGGTGCCCTTGCATATGTTGCAAACGAATTAAGCAACACAATTTCTGTCATTAATACTGCTACCAACACAGTTATTGCTACCATCCCTGTTGGTATTCGTCCTAGAATAATCGTGTTTACACTAGATGGTACTCGTGCGTATGTCACGAATCAAAACAGCAATACGGTTTCTGTTATTAACACCGCTACCAATGCAGTTATTAATACAATTAACGTAGGTACTGAACCTGTTGGCATAGATATTACACCGGGTGGAAACCTTATTTACGTTGTAAATAAAGTTAGCAATAATGTATCGGTAATAAATGTGGCGACAAATACTGTGATCGATACAATTTCTGTTGGTTTATCCCCTGATCAAGTAACCATCATACCTGATGGCACTCGAGCATATGTTACAAATCAAGCTAGTAATACTGTTTCCGTTATTGATATTGCTACGAATACTGTTATCACTAATGTCCCAGTAGGTGTCGCTCCAACCGGAATAGCTACTGGAACTATTTGTGAATAAAATAAAGAAGTGAAAGCCACAGATAGTTTTTATTAAAATTGATAGTATGTGATATTCTTTCTTTAACTACGTTCAAACAACCAGGATAAACCTCTATATTCTGTTAATATTCTTTTCTGTTTTGTCTTACAGAACCTGCAGATCAGCTAGCTGTTGTTAGCTGATCTCTTTCTATAAAACCCAAATCACATACCAATTAATTTACTAACATTGAATTTTTTAGAATTTAATAATAATATTTACCTATAAAACCATTACCCTTATACAAAGAGCTATGAGCCTTTCCGCTCATGACTCTTTTTTTTACGATTTTCACTTCACATCTACGCGATTTTGACTAGCTTCTCGACTAAATCCGTCTGGGTATCTTTCTAAAAATAATCATTTTATCTTTTCAGTAAACTTAGTATCTACACGATCAACCTTACCGTTTATCTAAACCGTGACTTGCTCACCAAATCCGCTCATTGGTGGATTGACTACTGTTACATTTCCATCCTAAACTATTAAAAGTTTGTTGCTACTAACATCAATTTCTACTTTTTTCATATGTCCATCTCCCTTTTACTACCGCATGTACTCGACAACATCAGTTTTAAAACCACCTCCCAAATAAACCCTTACTGGAATTATTTCTTTTTTATCCCTCGCTGCCTTACACAATTCTTCAGCTGTATCCCAATTGGAAAACTTGTCTACAACTCTTTGAAATCTCCGTGTATTCATTAACTCTTAGGATTTATTCTCATGTTTTACCGAACATGCAGGAAGAAGGAGTAAAAAATTTTAGTAAAAGTATCTTTGGATAGCTAACGTTTTCAAAATGTTTTTATTTTATAACAAAAAGCCAAACAAATCTTGTATTAACAAGGTTTATTCACCTTAACATATGTTATTATGTATAATACATATGTTAAGTAAATTCAGAATAACGAGGCAAATATTATGGACTTTGTTTATATTAATCAAAACGTATTAAATAATCTTCTATACATTTTATGTAGTATATTTGTTTTTTATTTCATATATGATAGCAGGCATTATTTGAAAAAATACAAAATATTACTGATTACCCTTTGTTCTAGTATCCCGCTTATTTTATGTATGCGATACCCTATCTATATGGATGAAAGTTGTATTCATGATTTAAGACAAATTCCGGTCATAATAGGTACGCTTTATGGTGGATTCCCTGTCGGTATCATATTGTTTACAATTTTATTAATTACAAGATTTATATTTTATGGCTTTAATATGCTAACAGTCGTTGTTTACGGAATAATGTTCATCGTTACAGCACTCGCATCTTCAAAATTTAATACATATAATAGAAAGCTTAAAGTAGCTTTTTCCATGTTTTTAACCTTTTTCCTAGCAATATTTACAACTGTAATTGTATTAACTTTATCAGATTTTGAAGTGAATAATTTGTATATTATTTATTTCATGGTATTACCGACTACTTTAATGTTATTTATTGTTTATATAAATGAAGTTATAAAAGATGCTGTATTAATGCGCTCAAAATTAATTAAAATGGAAAAAATGGAGATTGTTAGCCAACTCGCTGCAAGTATATCGCACGAAGTAAGGAATCCTTTAACGGTTGTAAAAGGATTTACACAGCTTTTAAAAACACCAAATTTAACTCCTGAATCAAGAGACGAATATATTAAACATATACTTGAAGAGTTAAATCGTGCCCAAGAAATTATCGATGATTACTTAACGTTTGCCAAACCTTCTCCAGAAAAATTAGATCAAATTTCAGTAAAACAAGAGTTAAATCGAGTTATTAATATGATATTGCCATTGTGTAATATGAATACGATACATATTACACAGGATTTTTCTGAGGCAACCATTGTTGGTAATAAACAACACTTTCAACAATGTTTTTTAAACTTAATAAAAAACAGTATTGAAGCAATGCCTAATGGTGGTACCTTAAATATTTCCTCATCTATCAATAATAGTAAAGTTGAAATACGAATTGAAGATAGCGGAGTTGGAATGTCACAGGAGCAAATACATCGATTCGGTGAACCGTATTTTAGTACAAAAACAAAAGGAACCGGTTTAGGTACGATGGTTGCTGTTAAGATTATTGAGACGATGCATGGAAGTTTAAAAATCAGAAGTATCGTTAGTAAAGGAACGACTTTAACGATTACGTTCCCGAAATATAATAAGAATACGCATTAAAACAAATAAAAAAGGAGCATAGTCGCTCCTTTTTTATTTGTTTCGATACATAAGTATCTTCAATGTTTTTTTAGTTTACATTTGTGAAGACTAATTAAAAATTAGTATCCTCCGCCCCAGCAGCTGCATCCTACAATTATTAATAGAATGAATAACACAACTAGTAAAGCAAAACCTCCACCAAAACCACAAGAACCACCGTAACTCATATTTTCTCCTCCTTTTGGTTTGAAAACTAATAGGTAGTTGATCATTTTAACTGGTTCGTATTATACATTATGTATATATCCCTTTTTTGAGCATGTCTACATAAAAATAAGTAAAAGCACTCGTTTAAAGAGTGCTTTAAAATGGATACCAAAAGTTTTGAAATACGTTTACTTTTAAATATACCGCAACAATGAATATGAAAACACCGGCAAATAAAGCGATAAAATCTTCACGTTTCGCCTTACTTGTATAAAACCATGTACGTTTATCCTTCTTTCCAAATCCTCTTAAATCCATTGCATTTGAAACCGTATCTATTCTTTCTAGAGAATGAATGATTAGAGGCCAGAAAATTAAAACGCGATTCTTCATACGAACCCATAAACTTGCTTCTCCTTTTTCAAAAGCCACTCCTCTCGCTTCTTGCGCGTGTTTAATAATTTTATACTCAGATTGGATGTCAGGAATATATCGTAGTGCAATATTTACTGCATATGTAATCTTATAATGAATACCAAGTTTACTTAAGCTACTTACAAATTCGCTTGGATCTGTCGTGTAAATAAAAAGAAGTGTAAATGGTAATAACGTAAAATACTTTAATGAAAGTGTAGCTGCATAAAATAATGTTTCATATGTAATCGTTGCATATCCAATATGTAAAAACGCGGTATATGATTCAGTTAATTCAGATCCATGAGTTGGTGTAATAAATAAAATCATGACAGAGTTTAATAAACTAAATGTAAATATGACACTAAAAACAATTAAAATTTTACGAAATGGAATTTTAGCAACGCTGAGTCCAATACACCCAATAATAAATAATATTAGCAACACCCGAAAATCAAAAAACAAAAAAGTAAGCGTCATACAAAAAATAAATAAAAACAATTTCACTACCCCATCCATACGATGAAAATATGTACTATGCACCTTCCTCCCTCCTATTACTATCTAAATAAAGTTCCATAAATTTTTCCGGACATGCAATCCCACTAAATTTAACAAGCTTGGTTAAAGAAGTCTCTCTTAAGTTAGCTATTTGTAACGTTTCTTGATCACCAAATACATTAGACACTGTATTATCCGCAATAAATTTCCCTTCATGTAGAACTACTGCACGGTCTGCATATTCTAGTGCGAGATTCATATCGTGAGTGATAAAAATAAATGAAATACCCTTCTTAGCTAGTTTTTTAATAAACGACATAAATTGTTTATAATGATAATAATCTTGTCCCGCTGTCGGTTCATCCAATATGATAAGTTTAGGATTTGTTGTTAATACAGATGCGATTGTTAATCTCTTTTTTTGCCCATAGCTTAGTGCTTGAATTGGCCAATTACGAAATGGATATAAACCACAAATTTTTAAAGTTCCTTCTACTCTATTCTTAATTTCTTCCTTAGAAAAATTATGTAATGTTAATGTAAATGAAACTTCTTCAAAAACAGTAGGCTGTGTAATCATATGATTTGGATTTTGCATCACGTAAGATATGATTTTCCCACGTTTACGAATAGACCAAGAACTAATATTTTCACCTTCTAACAAGATTTTCCCATTTTTTATTTTGTTTATGCCTATAAGACTATGAGCTAATGTGGATTTCCCTGCTCCATTATGTCCCAACAGTGCCACAATTTCTCCTTCATATATTGAAAGGTTTACATTTTCTAATACTTTTTGTTTATTAGGGTATGAAAATGATAAATTCTCCAATTTAAGTAATTCCTTGTTTTTCGTATTACCTTTTAATATGACTTGTTTCTCCATCCACTCTTTTAGAACGTTGCCTACCTTTTCTTTTTGAAGGTTTTCCATTGGATATATTACGTCATTATTACGATCAAAATGTAATCTCTTTAATGCTTCGATGTAAATAGGCTCTCTTAAGCCAATACGTGGCAATATATTTGACGCTAAGATTTCTTTTGGTGTTCCTATCCCAATGACTTTACCTTCATCAATTAATATAACTTTGTCTAAATCCAGTTTTAAAATTTCTTCTATCCTATGTTCGATAATAACAATCGTTTTATTATATTGCTCATGTATATCTTTCATAAGTTCTATCGTATGTACGGCGCTTAGTGGATCTAAGTTCGCTAACGGTTCATCGAACAATAATATATCCGCATTTGTTGTTAATAAACCAGCAAGAGAAACTGTTTGCTTTTGACCTCCTGATAATTCATGTGGACTTTGTTTATGAAACGTATGCATCTTCACCTTTCTTAATGAGTCCGAAACAATCTTTTTCATGTCATCTTGCTTTACACATTCATTTTCTAAATAAAAAGCTACATCTTCTTCTACTGTCAGACCAATAAATTGAGCATCTTGATCTTGCAAAATTGTTCCTACCTGCTTACTTTGTTCAAAAATACTTCCTTCCCTCGGATCTTTACCGGCAATTAAAACGTTACCTGTACTAGTCCCTTCGTAAGAAAATGGGATTAGCCCATTTATACAATGAGCTAATGTCGACTTTCCTGAACCACTTCGTCCAGCAATTAGTACTTTTTCCCCAGGGTATATATGAAAGGTAATATCACTTAAAGTAGGCTGCGCAGCATGCCCATATTGAAAGGTAAATTGTTCAAACGAAATAATTGGTTGCATGTTAACATCCCTACTTTTCAATTTTTAAATGTGTATGTTTCTTATTAGATTTGGCCAAGCCAATTGTAAGTGGCAATCCAAGTACTAAGAAAACGATAACATCGGAAATTGTTGCTCCTAATACTTGTATAACAATTTTGTCAAATGGTTCTCCCATCACAATAATATCGAATGCCCCAGCAAATATAATAGCAATGACAATACCAACTAGCCCAGTAATTGCTAAATAAGAAATATCCCCCTTGTTAAACGACCCGTTTTTCACACTAAAGCCAACTCTTTTTTGAATAAGACCCATTGAAAAACCAATAATACCTGAACTAATAACCCAGCCCCACCAAATACCCCAGCCAGCAATCGTATCTGTTACGGTATGACCGATAAGTCCGATTAACAGTCCTGCCACTGGACCAAATAATGCTCCAAAAACAGTTAATATAGCTAATGCTGGTTTAATAAATGTATTCGGTGCAATAGAAAACCCCCAAAGTCCTAATATCCCGTATAATGCTGCTCCAATACCAATTGCTACTACTAACTTTGTTGATAATTTGTTCATGACAATTCCCCTCTCGTATTAGTCAACTTTTATTACTCTATATTTAATTTAAAAATGAATTATGCATCGACACTCCCTTTCTATACAACAAAAAAATGACCTCTTACATAAGAGGTCATTTTCTTTCACGTTCAAGAATCCTCTTATCTTTCAAAAAACACATCGTGTCCTCTGCGGAATTAGCACCTTCCTATAAAATTGCATAGGGGTTGCTGAGGTTTCTTAGGGCCGTTCCCTCCACCTCTCTGGATAAGTATTAATTTGTAATTCGTATTATGGCACTAAAGAATGTAAATTTCAACACTTTTCTTACTATTTTTATTTTTTATTAAACAGTGCATTTAAATCATTGTATTCTTATCGGAATTGTGAAATAATGAATTCAAAATCGTTTCGGGAGGAATGCATTATGAAAGTTATTGGATTGATTGGAGGATTAAGTTGGGAATCTACATCATTATACTATAAACATATTAATACGCTTACACTATCTCAATACGATCAAAATGCAAAGTTAGTTTTATATAGTATGGATTTTGGTGAAGTAACTACTTTATTACAAAACCATCAATATGAAGAAGTGAAAAATGAACTAGTTACAGTTGCAAAGAAAGTTGAAAAATCTGGGGCTGAATGTTTATTAATGTGTTCAAATACCGTACATCTATTTGCCGAGGAAGTAGAACAAGCAATATCTATCCCGCTTCTTCACATTGGTGATGTAAGTGCTAAAGAAATGGTAGAACAGAATATAAAACGTATCGGACTATTAGGAACAAAACAAACGATGGAGCAAGATTTCTATAAATCACGATTAGCGAAATATAACATTGAGACAATTATCCCAAATGAAGAGGAAAGAACCTTTATCCACCATGTCATATTAGATGAATTAAGTAGAGGGATCATTTCAGAAACATCTAAAGAAAAGTTATTACAAATTACAAAATCATTAATTCAAAACGGCGCTGAAGGTATATTATTAGGCTGTACTGAAATACCTTTACTCATCTCCCAAAATGATCTTACTGTTCCCGTTTTTGATACTGCTTTTTTACATGCAAATACTGCTGTGCAATTTGCTGGATAAGAATATACAAGCATAAAGGTGAGAACCTCTATGCTTGTATACAGTTACGACTATTTATCCCGCTATTTATGGGTAGTAAAATCCCTACCGATTAAAGTTTTACTTTATTTAAAAGAGATTCAATAACTGCAATTGCTTCTTTTGAACCACCACATTCTAAAAAGCTATCATTAAGTTTTCTTATACCATGTTTATACTTTTCATTTGAAAGAACATCTGTTACGGCCTCTTTTAAAGTGTGCACATTAACATGTTCTTTCAATAGTCTATGTGCCGCTTCAAGCTCAGTTAATCTTTGCGCTATCATTGGCTGGTCTTTATCATGCGGTATTATTACAAATGGGACATTATAATGAATGGCATCGTGTACGCTATTCATACCGCCATGTGTAATAAAAACATCTGCTTCATTTAATATTTCTGATTGTGGTACGTATGGAGCAATTATAAAATTATCTGGTGCTTTCTTAATTTTAGAAATATCATTTCTATCACCAATTGCCATTACAACTATCCCATCAAAATCTGAAAAAGTATCAATACAAGTATTAAAGAATGGTTCGAGTCCTTCAAGCAGTGTTCCCATTGAAATATAAATAACTTTCTTCTCTTTAAGTGATTCCAGTGGAAACTTTATATTTGTTTTACGCTTTGAAATACTCGGTCCAATAAAAATGTTATTTTCTCCGAACGATTCGTTATTAGGTTGGAAATAGCGACTTGTGTATACGAGACAAACATCACCCTTATTATTCATAAATTGAAGATTATTCTTTGGTTTTACTCCAAATTTATGTTCCATCTGATTTAGTAATTTTTCAGAGATTTCCTCTGGTTGGAATGGCATATCTGCATTTGGATGAAAAGGTAATGTCTTCAAAAATTCTGGCGGAATTAAAAATATAGGTGAGGACACTACACCTGGAACTTGTAAATACTCCTTTACTAACTCTCCTGCGCCAAATATATCATAAATTACGAAATCAAAATTTATACTTTCACATAATTGTTTCGTAATTTCTAATATATATAAAGAAGTTTGAACATGCACATGAAAGAAAGCATTTAACCCAGATGAGGTTTCAGCATCAATAGAAATCTCTTTTAATAGATCCGGATGAATATGTACAGTAGCTCCTAAATCTTCAATTCTATCCTTAAAGTTTGCCGTTGTAATATAATGTACGTTATCCCCTCGTTTAGTAAAAGCTTTTACTAAATTTAATGTAGGGTTTACATGTCCCTCTGCTGGAAAATTAACCACTAAAATATTTAGCACTTATTCCTCACTCCTTACATTTCATTGTTTTAATTAAGCATACTGTTATTTGTACAAGTAATCTTCCCCTAATAGTCCTAATATGCTTGCTACATTATATTGATAAATAATTTTCAGTCATCAACATAAAAAAAGCATCTACCTATGTAGATGCCTAACCGTGATAAGGAGTGTTCTGTGAGGTTAGAACAAACTTTTCTGCTTGTCCTATGCTATTAATATATGATTGATTTTATAAAACGTGAATAGCTAATAGAATTATTTTATCCATTTTATATGATCAAATGGATAAAATACCATTTCTACTTTACCTATTATATTTAACTCATCAATAAGTCCAAGTGTATTCATACTATCTTTACTATGATTACGATTATCACCTAACACAAATAATTTATGCGTAGGAACTTTTATTTCTCTAAAATTTGAAAAACGATTGGATACTTGTGACATATCTAAATTTATATACGACTCATCACGCTTTTTACCGTTAATAAATACCTCATCCTTTTTTAGTTGTATATTATCCCCCGATAATCCAATAATTCGTTTCACATAGTAAGTAGGCTCGTCTTCTTTTTTTATAATGACAACATCTCCATGATGAAAAGACGATAAACAGACGTTTACCTTATTAACAAGTATATAATCTTTTTCATTCAAAGTAGGTTGCATCGAAATTCCTTCTACCATACAAAATAAAAAGGACTTATTAATAAAAATAACCCCTATTATAATTAATATGTAGCTACATATGTTCCTCCAATATTTTAGAATAAACAGCTTCATATATACCTCATTTCTAATCTATCCCCAGATAAAAACGCCTCTAGTTCACATGAATGCTAGAGACGTTTCGTCCATTTTAATTCTCTTTAGAGGCATCTGTTTTTGGCGCTTCACCAGTTAATCGCTTATTTTTCAAATCAAAATAAGCATCTAAAACTTCTTTTCCAATATCGGAGTTAATGCCCGATTTATCATTTTCAACCCACGGTACTACAACAGAAAATGCTACTTCTGGATCATCATATGGCGCATATCCAGCTAATGTTAAGTTATAACATTCTCTACGATCGCCTTTCGCATTTCGCCCAATTTCATTTTCTCCACCATATACAGTTTGTGCGGTCCCTGTTTTACCAGCTGGTTTATATGGTGCTTTTTGGAACGCTCTTACTCCCGTTCCATCTCCTTCTTGAAATACTTTTCTAAATCCTTCTTTTACTTGATTAATATATTCTTGTTTCATATCGATTCTATTTAAAACAACGGGTTCTATTGATTGTACTACTTTACCAACCTCATCTTTTTGAACGGTTTGTTCTCTAATCTCTTGAACAATTTGTGGTTTCATTCGATACCCTCCATTTGCGATAGTCGAAATATATTGTGCAAGCTGAAGTGGTGTATACGTATCATATTGTCCAATAGAATAATCTAATAAGAAACCAGGCTGATTATCTTTTCTTCCAATTTGTCCTGCAGTTTCATTCGGTAAATCAATACCAGTTTGTACGCCTAGTCCAAATTGCCTGAAATAATATCTCATTTTATCAAAATATTCTTGTTTAATATCTAGTGAACTATTTTTCACATAATCCACACCAGCAATTTTTAATGCTATATTAAACATATAAACGTTTGAAGAAACTTGTAACGCTCTTAGATCGTCTATATCACCAAAATTTTTCCAAGACTTCTTTTCCTTAGTTCCTTTAAATTTCATAGGTGCATCATAAAAATGTGTTCCAGGAGTTATTGCATTTGTTTCAAACCCTGTTAACACTGTCGCACCTTTAACCGTTGATCCAAGCTCATATGAACTTGTCAGCGTGCCTAAAGCATAATCTTCAACTTCCATTTTCCCGTCTTTTTCTACAAGCCTTTTCCCAGCCATCGATAATACTTGGCCATTTTTCGGATTCATCATTACTACGAAAGCACGGTCTAACATTGATTCTGATCCTTTATATTGTTTTAATATTTTTTCTATGCTCTCCTCTACTTTTTTTTGCAATTCCATATCTATTGTTAAAGTTAAATTTTTACCGCTTTTCCCTTCCGAAACCGTTTCCGTTCTAATAGTATTTCCTTGTTTATCAGCAATGCTTCTTACTTCTTTTTTTGTACCATGAAGTACATCTTCGTATTGCTGTTCGATATAACTTTTGCCAACTCTATCATTTCGGCTATAATCACGCACTAAATAATAATCTAATCGTTCACGTGGCAATCCTTCATCAGCATTTGAAACGTTACCAAGGACAGAACGGAATAATCCATCATTTACATAGATTCTCTCCCAATCAACTGATGCGTCTACCCCTGGAAGGTTCGCTAAATTTTCACTAATCACCGCATATTCCTGTTCACTAACGTCCTTTTTAATAATTTGAGGTGCCATTTGAAAACCTGAGGTCATTTTACTTTTAATAGCTAACACTTCTATATCTTTAGCCGTTAGTTCTTGAAGATTTTTTTCTGTAACGCGCTTCCTTTTTAAATCTTCTATTTTTTTGTCTAGCTCTTTTCCGGTAATATCTTTATCTCGGAACTTATCTATTTCTTTTTTTGATACTAAGTCTTGAGTAAGTTCTGGATTTAATTGCATCCAAAAGTCTTTCTTATCAGTCTCCGTTAACTTGTCTATATCTTCTTGCGGCATTTCAATAATGTCTGCAAGTTGTCTTGCTGATTTTAATATTTCTTCTTGCTTTACACCTTTCACCTTTGTATATGTAATCGTACGTAAAGACTTATTATCAACTACTGGATTTCCTTCACGATCAAATATTTTCCCACGTGGTACAGAAAGACCAACGGTTGCATTTTCTCTCTTCTCTACTTCATTTTTATATGTTTCTCCATCAAAAATTTGCACTTTCCCTAACTGAATAATAATGCCAGAAAATAATAAAAATACACAAAGGAATAAAATATTTAACCGGAGAGGTACTACTCTACCACTTTTCTTCTCTTGCTTTTTCACCTTGTCATAATCTCCTCCTTACAATATTTCAAATAATAATCACATTTCTATATTAAAAGTAATGTACAATTTCTATACATTGCTTTGTACAAATATCAATATAATGTTTAAAACTTAATAGAAATTAAAACAAAGGTAAAGAAAAGGTAAAGTTTACTAAATTAAATATAAAAAATACCCAATAACAAAAAGCTTAGTTTTCACTAATCGCTTTGTTATTGGGTATTAATTGATTTAAGAATTACTACTAGTGCGTATTGCTATACATTTGTCGTCACAATTAGAAAGAGATTGTTTACTTAGTACTTTCGGTAAGTAAATAGTTACTGTTGTCCCGACACCAACCTCGCTCATGATACTAATTGTCCCTTGATGACTTTCAATAATTTTATAACTTAACATTAATCCAATACCAGTCCCTTTTTCTTTCGTACTATAAAAAGGTTCACCTAATCTCTTAATTCTTTCTTCAGGTATTCCTATTCCTTCATCTATTACATGAATGATGACACCATCATCATTTATTTCTTTTATGTGAATTGAAATTCCCCCACCATTTGGCATAGCTTCGATTGAATTTTGCAAAATATTAATAAATACTTGTTTCAATTGATTTTCTGAGCATTCAATAACTATATCTTTGTCATCCGTAAATAGTTCAACTTGAATATTTGTCATAATTGCTTTTGTATTCATTAACGATACGACATTTTTAAAAATTTGATAAATATTTTTCTTTTCTGTATTTATCTCATCTGTTTTAGCAATTGCCAGAAATTCTTGCAGGATTGCTTCTATCCTTTCAATTTCAGAGAGCATAAGATCAAAATATTTTTCTTGATCTTCTTTATTAATTTGAAATAACTGTATAAAACCTTTAATTACAGTTAAAGGATTTCTTACTTCATGAGCCACGCCAGCTGCTAATTGACCAATTGCTGCAAGCGTATCTGATTTATTTAGCAATTCTTCTGTCTTTTTTCGCTCTGTAATGTCGCGTACAATAATCATAATTTTATCATGTAATAATGGTAAGCACCTAGCCTCAAAGAAATCAATACTTCCATTAAGTGTGAGTGGATATTCTACAATTACATTCGTTCCTTTTTCCTTCACTTGATTAATGGCTTCCTGAAACTGCTGTGCTACTGAAGATGGTAATACTTCGTAAAACTTTTTTCCCATAAAAGCTTCTGCGGGTACGTAAAACTTTGTAGGAGATCCTGCCTTGTAATCTATAATTGTGCCATCATCTTCTGTTAAAAAACATAAATCTGGTAAAGCTTTAAAAATTAATTCCAGTTCAGATGTTTGTTGTTTTAACTGCTCTTCTATCGCTTTTAAATGTGTAATATCTACACCAACAGCCCAATAACTATATCCTGTTACAGGAAACTGTTCTGATATATTCGACCACATTATTGTTTTGATTTCACCATTTTTACATGTTAAGTGCATTTCCCAATCTCTGAAATTTTTTCCACAAGTTAAAAATTTCTTTTGTATTTGATGGCGATAATTATGATCAGGATACAATAATTGCAGTGCATTGGGATTTCCAATTATTTCTTCAGCGGTATAACCTGTTACAATTTCGCATTCTCGATTCCACAAAACAAAATCTCCATTATAATCAAGCGCATCGACCATAACAGGCATGTTTTGTAAAATCGTATGTAGTTCCTCCTCTTTCTGAGAAAGCAACGTTGTATTTTTACTTTGAAATACTTTTATTGCGCTATCTAAAATTAAACTTGAGAGCATTTCAAAGTATTTTTGACAACTGAAAATTTCACTTTTTTTGGACCATACAACAAAAGATCCTAAATGTTGATTGTATAAGAAAATGGGGATTTCAATCTTTGGAAGTTTACTCTTTTTTATCTCATTCATTCCGAATGAAAAAACACATTCTTTTTCAGCATCAAGAAGTTGATGTGATATATTAGTTAATTTATAAAATTGTTCTGCCATGGTTTCTATTGTACTCACATCAATAAGTTCCATTAGCCGCGAATTCATTCCTTTTTCACCTCAATATGTAAAATTAATACAAATCTAAAATTCATACTTCTCCATTATACGAAGAAAGCTAGTGTAGGTATATAGCTGTAGAATAATTATTCGAACAAATTTTATTTTTCAATTAAAATAAGAAAAGAATATATATACTGAATATACCTTTAATTAGTATATATTTCGTTGATTCCTCACTTATTGTCTAGTAACTTGAATTCCTCCTTACATTCACTGAATTTTCACTTGAGAGTCATACACGTTACTAATAGCGGTATAAACATGCAATAAGTATAAAGTTCATAAAATATTCACAATTTTTATGAAAAATTTAAACATTTATTCCAATATATTCTATATAATAAAATGTAATAAGGCTTCTATGAATCTCATAGAATACCTTACCCCTAATAAAAAAGAAAAAAGAATCCATTTGGATTCTTTTTTCTTTTTTTTAATTACATTACATATTTATATAAAGCATGTGCCACACCATGTTCTTCATTTGATAACGTTTCGTATTTACACATTTCTTTTATTTCTTCAACTGCATTTCCCATTGCAATTGATATATTCGCTTTTTCCATCATAGAAACATCGTTTAGTCCATCACCTATCGCTACAGTGTTTTCAACCGGAATATTAAGATGTTCTGCTAAAGTATATAATCCATTCCCTTTTTGAGCATCTCGATGATTAATCTCTAAATTGTGCCAATATGAAGATGTAATTGCTAAATCCGTATTATGAAGAAATGTTTCTTTTAGTTTTTTTAATTTCTCAATATCATAAGAAAATGGTAATAGTTTATGCACATGTATATCTGTTTCTACAATTGGTTTACAACTTTCCGCACTATGAAACGCTGTATGCTCAAGATATAATGCTGCGATTGTTTCTAACTCTTTCAAGTCGAAATTTTCTTTTGAATTCTTCACATACTCAATTTCATTACGTACACTCTCTACTCCATAATCCGGTACATACACACCTTTATCAGTATAAAGCTGATAGTATAAACCATTCTCTTCAAGATATTCTACGATTTCAAGTGCCTGCATATTTTGAATTGGATATCTCTTCATCATTTTTTTATCTTTATATATAAGAGCCCCATTTTCCGCAATGATTGGACACTCTAAATTAACTTCTAACAATAATCGCTCAATGTCAACAATAGAACGTCCTGTACAAATTGCTACAACATGGCCAGCTTCTTGACATGTTCGAATTGCTTCTGCATTTTCTTTACTTATCATTTTATTCCCCGAAAGAAGAGTTCCATCTAAATCAATTGCAATTAATTTCATTATTTCTTCACCACTTTCTATAAATACACGAGTTCTAATTAATTATTAGGTATCGTTTTCATACAATCCTCGTGAGGTACTTCTTATTTATAATTTATGAAAAGCGTTTCAGGTCAAGAAATAATTAAAAATAAAATCCAAAGCTTTTCTTTTTAAAAAAGCTTTGGATTTTAAACTATGAATTATAACTAATGTATTTCGTCTCACACATGTACACATTTTTTTCTTCAGTTGGGATATATACTTTAAACTTTTCTAACCGTTTTCCATAAACATGAATCGTAATAACGCTTTCATTTTTGCTGATTTCAAGAATATGACAATCCGCTGGTGGAATTACTTTATCTGTTTCTCCTTCTCCCAAATAAAGATTTCCTGTATGTGTTAAATAAACAAGTGAATTTCCAAGTTGTTTCGTTTGTATAAAGTTCTGCACCATAATCCTTCCTGTAAAAACGCCTTCTACTCCCCATGTGCCGTCATGATCATGTAAAGGTGTAGATTGTCCATCTTTCCATACGAGAGCTAGTACTTCAAAACGTTTGAGCGGATCTTCATACAATAAATGTCGTGCATATTGAGTCAAATTGGCCTTCTGTTTATCTAACGGAAGCCATGTTTTCTTTTCTAAAAGTTCTTCTAGTAACTTTTCAATGCCACACACTATTTCTTCTTCAAATAAACCGTTTTCCATAAGATCTGTAACACCTTTAATAAACTTTTGAAATGATTTACTTCCATTACAAGTCAACATAAGAATCCTCCTCTACGCTTTATACAATTCCATATTAAGGTAATTACTGAAAACTCACAATTGAGAAACAAAAAACAAGATGCAAATGTATGCACCTTGTTAAGATTTTTATTTAGCTTTCAAACGAATAGGTAAGTATTTTAATGTTTGTTCATTTTCCAATATACATTTTTCTAAACAGAAAGATGGAGATAGCTCTATTTTTTCAAAAGTATTTATAAAGGTAGTTAATGCAATCTCAGCCTCTAAACGTGCAAGTGGTGCTCCTAAGCAAAAGTGAGGACCTTTCCCAAAGGTTAAATGCTTTTCATTTCCTGTTCGATGTACATTAAATTGAGAGGCTTGTGAAAATTTTTTCTCGTCTAAATTCGCTGCACTAACCCACGCAACAATCATCTGATCCTTTTTCATTAAAGGACCAAATATATTTGTATCCTCTGTAATCCTCCGGGCCAATGTAACAGGAAAGCGATAGCGTAATACTTCCTCAATCGCTTTTGAAATTAAGTTAGGTTCTTTTCTTAACTCTTCATAAATTCCAGGTGAATCTACTAAAAAGCAATAAAAGCTATTAATAATTAAATTTGTAGTGGTTTCATTCCCAGCCGCTAGTAAACCTAATGAAAAGGTTACAATTTCCTCATCGGTTAATCTTTCGCCTTCATATTCAGCTCGAATTAAATCAGATATGATATCATCGGTTAAATGATATCTCTTTTCCTGAACAATCGGTAAAAGGTATGCTTTGAATTCATTTAATGCTATCCCTTTCTCGGCATCCAGATCATTAAACTTTTCTTTACTATACGGCATAAATAAAATATCAGACCATTCTTTAATTTTTTTACGATCTGTTGTTGGGACTCCTAATAAATCAGAAATAACGGTAACAGGTAAAGGTGCAGCAAACTGTTCAACGATATTAACTTCACTACATTTTTCGATATGTTGTACAAGTTCATCTGCGATAGCCTGTATTCGAGGTTTCCACTGTTCTAAACTTCTTGGAGTAAATGCCTTAGAAACAATGGAACGTACATTGCGATGTTCTGGTGGATCTGTAGAGTTTATATTTATTCTAGTTTCTAAAGGAGGGATTGAGAATTGTCTGCGCTCCCTTCTACTTGAAAATAAGCGATAATCTGATAAAACACGATTTACATCATCATATAAAAAAACATTCCATACATCCTGCTCTTCATCATAATGAACTGGGTGATTATCCCTCATCAAACGATACCATTCATATGGATTCCATAATTCTTCTTTTATTTTCAGCTTTGAAATTTCATGAACTAAAATAACATTTTCAGGTGAAGCCATAGTTCTTTCCTCCCTTTTCTTTTACAATAAAAGTGATAGGTCGGCAGTTCAAAGTTGTATAAACTATCATATGTTATTTTAACATATACAAAAGGAGATTTTTCATTAGAGAACTTGAGAAATATATAAGGGGGATTTTTATGTACGTTGACATTTTACTGCTAGCAGAATTAACGACAGGACCAAAACATGGATATGAAATCAAAAAAAATGTTCAAAATCGTTTAGGTGAGAATTTTGAGTTAAATCACAACATGCTTTACCCTGCCCTTCGGCGCTTTGAAAATATGGGTGCTATAACGAAAAAAATACATAAACAAGTCGGAAAACCAAACCGAAATATGTACGATATAACAGAAACAGGAGAAGAAATTTTTTCTGAAATGTTACGAGAGTTTCCTGAAAAACTTGCGACAAACAATACAGAATTTCTTGTTCGTATTGCTCTATTTGAAAAACTTGACTATGAGGATAGAAAAGAGATTTTGACTGTACGTCAAAACGTACTACATAATCAGCTTACTGCTATTCAGTCTCTAGATGTTACCTCATCTTTTATTACTGAAGTCATTGAATTTAGTAAATCACGAATTGAACATGAATTGAGTTGGATTACATCACTTATGAAGAGAATATGAAAAAATAACAAGAAAAGTTAAAAACAATGAATGAAAATGATATTTATTATCAATACTATCATTAATAAAAGGGCAACCACGATTTGGCTACCCTTAAAGAAATTACACTTCTGGATCGAATGTTTTGCAATCTGTTTCTTCCGTTGTAGATGCATGTTTACCTTTATGACTTACTACGTAAATTGCCTCTGCACTACATTTATTACCGTTCGCCCAAAATTTACAGTTGTTTACTTCACATAAAACGTCTTGTGCCATAGTATCACACCTCCTTGTTCTATTATCATTAACAAAATTCGGAGGTATGATACTATTTGTCATCCATTTTTCATTCCCTTTTTAGCTTTCTTAATGGTTCAATATCTCCGCGTACAATAGCATCAATATTTCCAGTTATTTTTTCAATATCAAAGTGCCACCATTGAATTTGCAATAATTCTTGAATTATTTCATTTGAAAATCTCTCTTTTATTTTATTTGCAGGGTTTCCACCAACAATTGTATATGGTGCGACGTCTCTAGTCACAACAGATTTAGCTGCAATGATTGCACCATCCCCTATTTTTATTCCGGGCATAATTGTTGTATCCATACCAATCCAAACGTCATTTCCTATAACTGTATCACCTTTATAAGGTAAATCAGACAAACTAGGTGTATACTTCTCCCACCCATTTCCAAATATATTAAATGGATATGCCGAAAATCCATCCATCCGATGATTGGCTCCGTTCATAATAAAGTTAACTCCAGATGCAATACAACAAAACTTTCCAATAATAAGGCGATCTCCAAGAAATTCATAATGATGTAATACTCGATCTTCAAATGTTTCTCCATCTTTCGCATCATAATAAGAATAGTCACCAACAAGTATATTAGGTTTTGTTATTATATTTTTATAAATTGAACGTTTTGATTTCCTTCAATAGGGTATTTAACATTTGGATTAGGATTCATTTTGTACGGCACTTCCTTTACTACTTATTTCACTTTCTACCGTTATTACTGGCTTTAAATTGTATATAGGTAAAATAAACAATAATCCAATTATAAAAAGTAAAGCCGTCCCTTCATACATCATACTTAATGAAAACATCTCTTTTAATGAGCCAGCTATACTCATCGTTACTACCATTGAACCGGTAAAAAGCGGACTTAAAATACCATTTACACGACCTATAAAATCGGTATCGCTATTTTGAATAATAAGTGTATTTATACCAATTTGGATACAAGGAAGAGCTAAACCACTAAAAAGCTGCGCTGTAAGTGTCACCCATAAATTTGTAGAATATCCTATAATGCCAATACCAATTGCTTGACCAAGCATACCGATAATTAACATCTTTTGCGGAGCAACATTTTTCGCAAATACCATTGCTAAGGCTCCGCCAACAATCATTCCCGCACCATTTACTGTTAGTAGCCACTGTAAACTTTCTTTTGATAATCCTAACTGCTCAGTCACAATAAATATACCTAATGGCTGAATTAATCCTATACCTAGTCCTGCAGCCATAAAACAAAGCCCTAGCAAAGTTAATGCTTTTTTCTTTTTGACATACTTAATACCATCCTTCATCTCTTGCAACAGAGTGATATCCTTCTTTTCTACGTCGTTTTCAAGATCTTTCGGAAGAAATAACAATACAACTGCCGCAAGTAAAAACGAGATACCTGTTATGATGATTGAAATATAAATTCCAAAACTATGAAAGATAAATGTCCCTAGTATTGGTCCTAATACCATAAATATTGCAAATATCGTTTGATATATAGACATTGCTAATTGAATTTGTTCCGTTGATAAATGTTGTTTAAACAATTTCATTCCAGATGGTTGTGAAAACTGTGAAAGGATTGCAGAGATGAGTGTCACAAAAAACACAATTTTCCACGTTCCAAACATAAGCGTAATTAATACAGCGAATACTGAAATGGAACTTAACGTTTCACACCATATCATTGTCTTCTTTGGCTTCCACCTATCAGCAAAAGTACCGCCAATAAATGAAAAAATAAAAATTGGAGCGAATTCAGCAACTGAAATCATCGAAATAGCAAAAGCATCACCTTTTGTCATTTCCATTACATATAGTAATACCGCAAAGTTTCGAACCCATATTCCTATTTGTAAAAATAATGCTGATGCTAAAATCCCTTGAACAAACCGATTTTTTAATACTTGTGATACCCCATTGTTTTGTTTCGTTACTACATTTGTCGACATAAAAAAGCCTCCTATTTCATGTTCTGAACAGGAGGCAGCACAAATCATATAAAAAGACTATATATTCGCAGAGCGAAATACATCCCTTTTCTATAAATGTACAGACTAACCCTATTCAGAAGAATATTTCGTTTTTTAACGAAGATCTCTTACAAATAGAATTAGTTGATCATTGGGATGTTTTCACCCTTCCGTTTCGAATTTAAATAACACATACATACTCTATGTAAATCATTTTCGATGTATGCATGTCTCCTTTTAACTATTCTAGAAAGTTAAAGGTAATTCCTCTAAAGAACGCATTAAATAGTTACCTTGCCATTTAATTTCTTCACGATTCCCTTTTATTTGTAGTTCAGGCATTCGATTAAACAAAGTAGTAATAGCAATCTTTGCTTCTAACCTCGCAAGTGGAGCTCCTAAGCAGAAATGACTACCATGACCAAAGGCAATGTGACGGTTGTTCTCCCGTGTAATATCAAATATTTCTGGATTTTCAAATACTGTTTCATCACGGTTCGCTGAAGCCAATGCAATAATAACCATATCTCCTTTCTGTATTGTTTGATGGTGAATTTGAAAAGGTTCCGCTGCCCATCTTGCAGTTGTAACCTCAACTGGAGAATAATAACGCAATCCTTCCTCAATAGCCGAATCAATTAGTTTTGGATTATCTTTTAATAACTGTAATTGATTTGGATTTTCAAGAAGTGCTAATACCGTATTTGTAATTAAATTCACTGTCGTCTCATGTCCTGCGACAATTAATAGCATTATCATTGAATATAGTTCCCGAGCGCTAAGTTTATGCCCTTCACTCTCTGCAAGTATTAAAGCACTCACCAAGTCTTCTTTTGGCTCTTTTCTTTTAATATCAACTAAATATTGAAGATATGTAATAAACTCAGATAGTTGTTTTTCGGTCTCTTTTATTTCTTCAGGTGTTTCTGGTGATGCAATAACAGCATGAGACCAAATTCTAAATTTCGCTTGATCTTCTTTTGGAATACCGAGCATCTCGCTTATTACAATAATTGGTAACGGAAACGAATAATCATCCACAAGATTTAATGTACCTTTTCGCTCTATATTACTTATCAAATCATCTGCTATTCTCTGAATTCTTCCGTCTAATTGTGCAATCATCTTCGGTGTAAAAGCTTTTTGAACTAAAGATCGTAAACGACTGTGGTTAGGTGGATCTGAATTTAGCATATGTGTTGTTAAGTGGTCACTATTATCAACGGAAAGATACATGTTCTTTATATCTTGAGAAAACACATTTGTCCAATCTTTTTTTAAACGATTATCTTTTAAAAGTGGCAGAGCATCTTCATATCTAGTAATGAGCCATTCTTTACCGATTTCAACTTGGTTTACAAATAATATAGGTTGTTTTTTTCGCGATTCTTTATAAATTTCATACGCATCTTCTTTAAACTGAGCTGAAGCTAAATTAATGCCATCCTCTATGCTTAACCCAACTTTGTTTTTCATTGACATTGTATTCCCTCACTCTCATTTGTTTTTGAAAACCAACCAACATATGCATTATACTCTAATAAAAACGTGAAAATTGTAAATTTTTAATCAAAATCTTACTTCGTATATTGAAAAATAAAAAAGTGAGAGAGTACAATCGTTTTACTCTCCCACCTCTCTTTATGCGAAGCACATAAAATTACTAATTTGTTGATAGCGATAACTTACTTTACGACGACGACCACCTTGCCAAGTGTAACCTGATACTCCGTTTCTTCTCACTTCAGTCGGAAAGAACCATAAATCCCTTCCAAAAGGTCCAGGACGATGTAAACGTAAATAGCCCCATCTTCCTAAACAGTTACACATCCATGATTTCATATTGCCTGGTTGTGCTGGAGAAGCAAATGTAGACGGTAACGATGGCGCTTGTGACGGTGGTGGTGACGTTGGAGCATCCTCCGCATCATCTGGTCTGTAATCTTCTTGTTCAATATCTCTCACTTCATTTGTAGGTTCATACCCGTAGTCATGTGGATTATAATACATCGCTTGATCATATGGATAATTTTGTTGGTTATACATATTAACAAATCACCTTCTTTTCATTCATTACCTTTATCATTCATATGTGATATGCCCTCTCTGGGAAGCTTATGTATAGCCCAAATTCAACTTAAAAAACTCGTATTATTAAAAATACGAGTTTTTTAAAAATAGAATATTTTTATCATCTCCTTAACTTCACACTATAAAAACGCATTTCATCTAACGAACCTTCAAATTCAAATACTTCTTGTTTAATTAATTGTTTCAAGCGATATTCTAAGAAAGTATCTCCAACCAATTGTTCAACAAGACCAAGTGCTTCACCAATTACTCTAGGAGCTTTGAGGAACTCTCGATCAGCACCCACACTTTTCGCGCATTCAATTATAAATTGATCAAAATAATCTTCCTGTACAGAATGCACTTCATTTTCTTTCCACACTCTTAAACATTCTATGCTTTCCGATAATCTATTCCACTCATGTTCAAACTTCATGCGCTTCTCTTCAGTTAAATAAGGTAACTTTATAAAACTTTTTTGGAATAGAGCTAAACTTTCAGGTGGTAATTCTCCCGTTCCACGAATATCATACTCTTGTTTTAATATTTCTCTGCTTGCTTCAGACGTATTAATTATTCGAATGTTTTTCTTATCCTTTAATTGTGCTATTACAAAACTTAGACCTACATGTTCATGTGCATTATCAGCCCTCCAAATTGTAATAGGCGTTTCAACAGGAATAGTATGTAGTTCTTCTATAGTTGCTATAAATCTTAATAAATATTCTTCTTCAAAATAACTATCATATGCAGTTAAGTTATTTATTAACCACTTCTGTCTTGCTAGTTGCCCCTCATTCGTATGCAACTTATATATCGGTCCAATTGAAAAGAATTCCGAAAAAGCAACAACACTCTCTTCAAATAATTCTTCTTGACTTAACATATATTTCAAGCAACCAGCCGTTGAATCATCAAAAGCAATATGTACGTGCGTACTTTCTTTTACATTCCTTTTATAAGTAGGATTACTTGTTAATTGTTTCGGAATATCCATCAAATTTTTAATTGTATCTTCACTATAGTTTTCTTTTAATAAGTTTAACTGTATGAGAATACTTTGAAGTAAACCTTTAGCCTCATCTTCGTACATATCCTCTACAGCATTTTTAATTTTATCTATCACACAAATCCCTCTATTCATTTCAAAAATAACGTAGATTATAGTGTATCATTTTAGTATAGTTCTTTAAAGTCAAATTCAGATTACTACAGCAATCTGGATTTTCAACAAAAGCTCTCCTTATATTTTTGAATTGCTAAATATTTTTACTTTGAAAATCCTTGTATCTAAATGTATAATTATATAAAAACAAAAATATAGGAGCTATATTTATGGATAAAGTACTTACAAATTATAAACATTACTTAAAAAATTGGAGATTTATATTTATTTGCATACTACCTGCTATTGCCTTATTCGTTACTTTCGATGTCATCTTTGAACTACTGTTTCATCAAAATTTCTACTTATCTAACTTAATTTCTGCTATCATATTATTTTTAATATTTATTAACGTTAAAGATAAATTTAAAATTAAAGGCTAAAAAACACTATTTCAAAATAGCCCTTTATTATTGCATCCTACTATAAAATAAGGCTCATAGTAGATTTTCATAAAAAATAAGAGCACCCTGCAATTGGCTGCTCTTATGTGATTAGAGGTTTTTTCTGAGTATTAAGTAGGACACGAAGATCTTGTCCTACTACATAATATATGCTTGTACTTATTATTTCGTGCATGTATTAAGCACCATGTTCAGGTACTTAATATATGCATAGTCATTGCTAAAAAATCTACTCAAATATTCACTGTACAATTTCATATTTATAAATTAAAAAACATCCTCAATGGATGTTTTTTATCTAACGATTTTAAGCTTCCATAAACTTAGCCGGTACACCAATTCTTTCAACTACAGAAGATATATTAGTAGGATTAATCATTACATTTTCAATACATACTAATTTATTTTCTAATATCCCATTCTCTGTAGTAATAAGTTCTTCAAACCGATCTAAAGTCATTGAGAATTTATGTTCACTTCCACCATTCATACTAACTTTTACATACTTCATAGTGTCACCGCCTTTCATAATAATTTACCTTTCGACAAGAAGGCGCTTACATCCTTTTTATTTACTCTTAGATTTCTCACTTTTACATATATTTTGAGAACGGAAACTACTATTATTCACTCACAAAATTATTGCTAATAAAAAAGATAAAGATAAAAATGCACAAAGTGGAATATATAAACCGGTATCCATTCTTGCAAAGTGCGTATCTTTTTGGCGTTTAAAGATACCAAAATAGTTAAATTCACCAATTACTCTAATAGAAAAGACGATCATACAAATCCAGGAACCGACTTGAATAATAACATTAGGAACTGCAAAATGAACAATATTTGCTTGTTGCAACAAAATTATTGCTGCCATACTTAATAATAATGCAATGAACAATGTCATTCCGGCGCGAGGTGTAAACGCCTTTTCCCCTGATTTAGTTGGAATAACACTATTTGTCCCCCAATTACCTCCGAAAGCCCAATATACATGTAAAAAGCTAACTAAGAATAATATACAAGCAGATATATATGTAATGATAAGCATTTTATCCTCCCCTTATTTCATTTTGGTTCCTACCTATAAAATATGCTGTTCCCCTCCGCAATAGCAACCTTCATTTCATTACATAAAAAAACCGTAATGATTTATCAATATTAAGATAAGTCATTACGGGGTTATTAAACTTCATTATGCATTATACCTATTTCTTCGGCGTTCCATCCTTGTTTGACCTTGAACTGCATTTTCTTTGTATGGATCTATTTGCTCTGTCATTTCATATGTTGCAACTGGTTCTTCGTACTTATACTCATGGTTCTTTTCTGCCATTTTACTTTTAGATTCTTTCCCACCAAACTTAAATAGTTTCATCTTTAATTTCGGCAATCTTGGAAGTCTAATCTTAATTGATAATCTTTTGCGTTTCTTTTTTGGTCCAAGTAGATTTATATTTTCTTTATTATTATCTTTCTCTTTGCGGTGAATGAACATCGCAAGTAATCCTCCTAATACAAGTCCTCCAATTAATAGTAATATATATACATAATGGCTTGTCATTAAACTCGTTATGCGTTCAAGTATGACTAACGACTGTACTTCTTTTATATCCCATAGTAAAGCGGCCCATAATGAGAATAAGCCCAAAGTAAGTCCATATGTACGAAAACGGAATAAACATGGAATTAACGCGACACATGCAGCAATTTTTGCATTTGTTATGATTGAACTTGTTGAAATATCCTGATGCCAAATAACTAACAGTAATGTTATAAATGGCGCATACGCTATCCAGCTGCATATACGTGAATACATCTTTTTAGCAAAATAACTACCGAAACTAGTAAAAAATAAAAGCCCTCCAATATATATAGATTGTTCTAGAGGGATTTGCTTTGTAAGTCCTGCAATTGGAAAGAGGCCGCTCAATAGCATTAAGAGCACATCTAATTTCTTCACAATTCCCCATTCCTTTCAAATTTTTTCAATTAATAAAAATCTTTTTCCATATGATATAGTTTTTGTATTTCTAAAAAACATATTAATCCTGTCTGCACATAAAGTAAATATGTAAACGAAAAGATACTTGACAAAGGATATCCTTATTTACATAAAAAAATGACAAATCCTGATCGATATAACGAGCAGGATTTGTTTACTAGTATTTAAAGTAGAGTAATTGAATCTTTCTTTTCTACCTTTACTACATCTACATCCAATTCATCATCAAATTCTTTAAACTCTCTTGCATCTATGTCAGTAATATAAGTCTTCATTACTTTTTCCATATGTACGGAATATGTCATGTGTACATTCTTTTTCGAAAGCATACTAGAATTACAGCACATGTAATGTATCATTTTAGCGATATAATCCCTTTCTACAGGTTTTACACCCAATGGTAAAATTTCAAGTATATATCGCTGAAAAATCCCACTACAATTAAGTGAATATTCACCAGTGCTATAATACATCCCTTTTTGATCTGCATATAAGCCAATGCTATCTAGAGCATCATCCCGCTCTATTACACCGTAACTTGGTACATCAAAACCTGTATTTATTCTAATAATATTTAAATTTGGAACCTTTAAGACCTCTGGAACAATATCAGGTAAAATATCTATATTAATTTCTTTATTTTGTAACTCTTTTATCCAATATTTTCTCAAATTTGCATCTACAATGAAGTAAACTTGTTCATTTTGTTCTTTTGCATATTGTACAATTTCCATTAATGTTTCGAAAACATATTGTTTAAAAAGAGCCCCCATATCATTTCTCTTTGATGGTTGTGGTAAAAATGCATTATGTTTATTTATATTTAATAATACGTAATCAATCGTTTGCCACTCTGTACTCCCATATAATTTATATAAAATTTCTTTTCCTTTTATTTTTGAAAAAATAGGTAAGAAATCGAATTTCGATATTCGTTCAATTGATAAACTAACATATGTACAAGGTAAATTTATCTTATTCCAACTACGCTTCAAAAATCCTTTTTGTTCTAATAGACTAAAAACACTATTTACAATTGTTTTACGAGATACATTTTGTCCTATAAATAAATTAATAAATGTTGAAATACGGTTTGTTCTTGCAAATCCCTCTCTAATGATTTGTTTTGGATCAATTTTTTCGCGTCCATCACAATTTTTCATTGCGATTAATGCTAATGTCGCATCACTGCGCTCACCCGCGGTAGCATAGACAGCTTTCTTAACATCATCTACAAGATTTGTTTTATATTTTTGGCAATATTGCATTTTATATGGATTTTGTAACACCTTTTCAATATTGTATCTCACAATCTTTAATAACACCGGAAAATCTGTATTCAATACATAAGAATTTTCACCAACTTTAGTCAAAACAATTTTGCTATCAAGTAATGCTTGTTCTATTTCCAGCGCTATATTTTCAGACCAAACTTCTAATGTTAATGTCTCTAATCCTTTTGGTGCAAATAAAGGAAATAATTCATTTTTGTTATTTGTTGCTACCTTTTTACATTCTGGAAGTATTGTGAAATAAGAGAATTTACGCTGAAATTCTTTAAATAAATACTCTCTTTCCTTTACTGTTATACCCGGTTCTATTTTAGTACCTCGAACTTTATAAATTCTCTCATTGTATGGAAATAACACCCTTTTATTTTCCCCTACAATATAATCTTTCGGATATTGGAGAATATGGTCTAAATCCACCTCTCCCCCTATTTGAAAATCATCTTTTAAATTTCTAAATATCTTAATCCATTTCATGCCGGTTGTAGCTTGTTGTATTTTTAGTTTTACAAACCGTATTTTTTTATTATTTGACGCAAACTCTGAGGTAGAAATCAATATCATGCCTCGTTTTCGTCTTAAAAGTAAAGGAATATCTGGATGATTATATTCTTGATATTAAGACGATTTTTATGAACATTTCGTATAAGTGTGATTTAACTGATTAAAGCTATTTTCAAAGAAGACATATCAGCGATAATTTATGTCTATTTCTTATAGGTGTTAGCAAGTTTGTTTGCAAATTTGTTAGCACTTTTTTATTAAAATTGCGGTACAGTTAAAAAATAAAATTCTCATCAATTTCTTCTTTATTTAAATCTCTATATAAAAATGTTAAAATATAAAAATTAAAACAAAAAAGGAGAGTATATTAATGAAAAAAATAAAATTTATATTACTAAGCTTAGTAATGGTACTAATTACTTCTTTTACGCATTCTTCTAATATTAGTGCTGAAAAAGAAAAATACGAGAATTTTTTCCCACAAGGTTCTCAATATGAACAAGGAGAATATGATTCTAGAGCACATCAACCTTTAGCTTATAATTGGTCCAACAACTCACCATATAACGGTACGGATGTAAATAACATAAGATGGAAATATAGGATAACTGGTATGAATTCATTTCTAGGACAACCTGTAGTAGGAAATGACGGAACTATTTATGCTGGGAATATGAATCACAAATTATATGCGTTAAACCCTAATGGTTCACTTAAATGGGAATATACATCACAGGAATCTAATATAAAATCCCCAGCATCTATTGGTGCAAATAATACTATCTATTTCTCTGCTGGCCCCTTGTATGCGTTAAATTCTGACGGTTCACTTAAATGGAAGTCTCAAAATAAAGGGTTTTATCAAACTCCTGCAATAGGAAAAGATGGGACTATTTATGTTTATAGTACTTATGGTTCTAGTTTAGAAGCATATAATCCTGATGGTTCACTTAAATGGAAATCTAATAGTATGTTAGGGAGAAGCACTTTATATTCTACAGGAAATTTAATTGCTGCTGACGGAACAATCTATACCATAACTGGAAGTTATTTATATGCACATAAAAATAACGGTGAAGAAAAATGGAAGCTTAAACTACCTGAAGAGATAAAAGGTAACTATTCTATAGGTTTAAGCGGAGAAATTTATATTACTCTTTCTGAAAAACTACTTGTTGTCTCCCCATCTGGGACGATACAAGCTGAATGGGACTTAAATGAAAATTTATATGGAACCCCTATCATATCCCAAAAAGATGAAGTAATATATGTTGGTGGTACTAAAAATTTATTCGCATTAAACAAAGACGGGTCTATCAAATGGAAATACCCGACTAAAGATTTGGTTACTCTTTCTCCACTTCTAGATAATAATGGGATAATCTATACTGGGGTGAAAAACGATGGAATACACGTATTAAATTCTGATGGTTCACTAAAATGGAAAGTTGACCTTTCTTCTTCACAAGCTGTATTTTCTAATAATAATTCTTTGTCTATGGATAAATTAGGAAATCTTTATTTGTTTGCTCAAGAGTTAGAAGATAATAATAGTAAATCGTATAATACGATTATATCCATAGGTAAAGCTACTGAGAATATTTGTCCTGCCCCCACTGAAGGAAGTGGATATATTGAATGGCTTGAATATAAAATGAAAAATGGTGACCTTACATCTGATGAAATCCAAAGAGCTCAAGAACGCTTGGAAAAAGACTTAGACACCTTAAATAAATTAGCAAATAAATAAAATCCCTGAGATATAAAATATTTTGTCTCATAAAATCAGCAACCACAAATTCTTGTAATTAAGGAAGATACTGAAGAAGACCGATTCCTAATACTAAGTAATTTTAATACACACACAAGAGGATATACTTTTTATTCACATATTCATAGGCTTCATTAGCTATTACAAAGTATGTTTTACCTTCCTTGTGTTTGGGGCGTTCGTTTATCGGACGCTTCTTTTATTTTGTTCGATGAATTTGTTAATTCAAAAATAAAAGCCGCCAACAGGACGACCCCTATTTTTCCCATCAAACTATTCTTTTCTATTGTGCAATTTATATTTGGCACCATTATTAATATGCAATATTGCATATTAATATAATATATATGAATGTTGCAATTTACATTTAACCCCTGTAAAATTTAGGGTGTAAAAACCATTATAGGAGATGTGATTATGAAGAAAATTTTAACTTCACTTATGCTAATTGGATTAGTAGTATTTGGCTTTATTTTACCAAGCAATAATGCAAGTGCAGCTGAAAACACGCCACTTGTCGACAAAGTGCAAATTACTAACATCGGAAACAATGAGTATATCGACTATGGGCAAGGTAAAAAGTATCGAGTTTATGCATATAAAAACACAACATTCAAAGGATATGCATATGACGCAAATGGACAAGCAGTACCTGCTGGTACAACTTTTTACATTTACTTCGATGGCGCACTAAATTTTGCTAAAAAAGATATTTTATGTACTGTAGGAGCAAATGGCGCATTTGAGGGTTCAGTGGAAATGCCTAGTGGTAAGGGGAATTATTCTTTCTGGGCTTCAAGATCAACACACTACTACGATATTGTGACTCTTGGTTATTACAATGGTCCTAACAAAACTAATCCGATTTCAAAAGCAAATGAAAAAACAGTTTATCATTACGCTCAGGGAGTATATCATCCATAAAAAAGAGCCAGCCTATAAGCTGGCCTTTTTTTATTTTATAGAAATATAGACGTTATAAGTCGTAATGTAGTAAGTTTTTCCTTTTAAATCGTGTTCTTTATATTGCACGGATGCTTTCGGTTTAAATACTCAGTTTAGATATGATGAATTAGTAAATATAAATTAAAAGAAGCCACCCAACAGGATAGCTTTCAATGTTTATTTTTTAATGTACTCGTACCACCAGTTTCTTTCATCCATCCAAGCTGTAATCTTATCAAGCTCGCCATTAGGTAGTACTTCAGTTTGTAAGTAAGCTAAACCAGTTAATGGATCAGAGACAACCTTCCCTTTTGTTCCACGCTCATTCATAGCATTTACGACTTCCTGAACCAGTGAAATACCAAACCCACCAGATTTAACGTATTGATAGCCACCATTAGCAACAAATTGTTCTGTTTGTTCCTCTCCTGTAAACCAAGATAATGATTTACTGCCAATCAATTGGTTCAAATCACACTTACCGATACCAGGTACATTACCTGTCTCTGTGTATTGCCAAATATCGCATGCATAAGCTGGCTTATTACCGCCATAACGAGGAATCCAAACAAAGTCAGCTTTTACATTTGCCATACCAAACGGAGCATACATATGATGACCAACGTATAAACCAACTTTCTGAGCACCTAATCGGCGCAGTTCATCAATAAATGCTTGTGTGCCCGCTCTCATATCATTCATTGTTTTTACTTCAACATCTGCAACCCAGACTGTCGCGCTCTTGTCTCCACGGTTCCAGAAGTCACGAGCTTCTATTCTTGCATCATTTGCAGAAACGAAACGACAGAATGCATAGTTACCAAAAGGAATACCATGTTGCTTCATGGCTTGTACATATCCTTTATACAATGGATCTACATAATTTGAACCATCTTGTACACGAGCGATGATGAAATCAATGTATTGCTTTGCTATAGGCCAGTTAATGTCACCATTCCATTTTGAAATATCAATAATTTGTCCCATTACTTAACATCTCCTTTTCTATCTTCTTGTTTTTGTTTACCGCCTAAAATCTCAACTGCATTTGTTAAAGCTTGCGGAAGCGGAATACCCATTCGTCCGGCATTTTCTAAAAGTGAAAGTAATTCATTACCCATGAAGAAGAAAATTGTCGCTTCACGAATAGCACTATTACTTCCTAACGCTGCATCTAATTGAGCTGCCGCTCCGACCAAAAGAAAAAGCACCACCTTTTTGGCGATGCCTTTGAAACCAACTTTACTTTTTAATTCTCCGTTATACCCTGCTGCAATCATGCCAGTTAAATAATCAATAACTGCCATCGTTACTAAGATTTTCAATGTTGCATCCCATCCTCCCAAGAAATACCCACAAAAGCCACCAAATGTAGCAATAAATGCTTTCATTAATACATCAATACGATCCATCTTTCCATCTCCTTATTTATAATAAAAAAAGAGAGACACTTGTCTCTCTTTTCTCAAAAACCATTTAATTGTATTAATCCAATTGATTTTATTTATCTGTTTTATCAAGATCATCCGATAATTTCTTCAAAATATCACGCGCTTCTTTCTTCTCTTCATCTGTTAACTTAGCAGTCTTACTTTTTGCTTCCAGCGATTTAAGTACTTCCATGTATGTACTATCTTTAGTACACACAGTGTCTGTATAAGAATCGCCAATAGCTACTACTGAATAATACGTTTTTTCAGGACCAAAGTAAGTTACTTCTGGAACATATCCCGGCAAGTATAAAGTTCCATCTCTACCAATGATTATAGTATCATTGGTAGAACCAGGATGAAACAATGAAAATGGCATCTTCCATTTTAGCGTTCCATCGGGATTTACTACGTATAATGCTTGTGCTGAATTAACATAAACTACACCATTTTTATCTATTACTGGTGAGTTCCCAACCCCTCCATCCGATAAAGTTTTCCACTTCAATGTGTAGTCTTGATTATATGCAGCTAGCGAGCCATCTCCAGTTATATATATTGTCCCATCCTTCGAAGAGATTGTAGAAGCAGTTATTGAACGCATCTTATCTGGCTTCCACTGCTTTATTAGATTTCCGTCTTTATCAAAAATATGAATGATAGATCCACCATTTATATATAATTCATTGTTTAATCCAAGAGAAAAACCGGGGTTGCCCGCATCCCCCCTAGCCTTTTTATTCCATAATTCTTTACCATTTTTATCATGGGCATATAGAAAATAATTTTCGCCACTTGAAAGTAAAGTATAAATAATTCCATCTTTTGACATCAACATAGAATTCTTACCGCTATTAGCTCCTTCAAACATCTTACTTGATTCCCATTTCTTTGATCCATTCGAATTATAAGCAGTTATTGATTTTGAAGTATATACATAAATTGTACCTTCACTATCTATAATAGGTGTATGTGCAGCTTGTGCATCTTTAACTTGCCATTTAATAGAACCGTCTGGATTCAAAGCAGTCAATTTGCCGTATGCAACATAAATAGTTCCATCTTCCGCTATAACCGGTGAAATATTTGAATCTGTTACATCATCTTTAACCCATTTAATGGAACCAGTTTTATTAAATGCATACAATTTTTTATTGTTGTTCCCAACATAAATCGTCCCATCTCTTCCAATTGCTGGTGGAGCACTAAAAAGTTGAATACCACCATCCTTTTTATAAAGCTTGTATTCCCATTTCACTTTACCTGTTTCTGTTCCCGCATAAGGGGAGTTCTTATTCCAGTTATATCCAAACGGGGATTCAGCTTTTAAATCATACTTCCCTTGTTCAAATTGTTCACCTTGTACACTTGTGGTTTCTGCTTTTGTCATTGAATTAGGATGTAATCCTACCATTAATGCAAGCAGAAGCATCGTTAACATAAACTTCTTTTTCATAATATACCTCCTAAATGCGATATTAAATTGTATGACAACAAAATCATATTTATTATATATTATAATTAATAATTAAAACACTTAAAAACTAATATAAACAGAAATAAAAAAAGACCAGCTATTGCTGCTCCTGCTCTGTTTGCGTATTATTTTCATTAGTTGGTTTTGGTGGTTCTTGTGGCGGATAAGAACTCGTAAGCGATGTATAACACTCCATACAAATGTGCTTTTTCGCAAATCCCATATCTAGTTCATATAGACGTGCTCCACGTTTACAGATTTCGCATCTTGTTGCAATACGGAAATATATCGTTCCATCCGTTTCCCCCCACACCTCTACTTTATTAGCACCATATAAACCGGCATTATTTAGCATATCAAAAGGAATTCGCACAAATACTCCGTTTTCGTTTCTTTCTGAATCTACTAACCTACCAGCAAACGGAGCACCTTGCCCCGCTTGTAAGGGATAACCTTGTAAATCCTTGTAATCATCCATATATTTTCCTCCTAAACGTTAGGTAGCTTGTACCATTGTCCTCCCATTCCCATAAAATAAAATCCATAGCCTTGACCGCCATCAAAGAAACGAATGGACCCAGCTTGGCCCATTCTATTACGCCCTAAATTTATTCCCTGCGTTAGAATAGGTTGATGTATGAATACATCCTTTTCTGTACTTATATCAAAGGTCTGCCCATTATCAGCTGGACCTATGTTGTTATTTACACCGCCTATAGCAATTCTATTGAACGGTTGAAGGCCATCGGCCCTTTCGGCTGCTGCTCGATCCCAGTTATACATAGATGCATATTTACCACTGTATAGCGTTACACCCGATACACAAACCGCTGTCCCTTGTCTCATGTCAGCATTTCCAGAACAAACCTTAATAATTAATGCATGCTGTTGCGGAATATAGTTTGTCGGCACTTTGAAAGTGAAAGAGTATCTTCTGATTTCTCCATAATAGGTAGACGGTTCAGGGAAATCCATTTTTTGTTCATGCCATGTATCGTAACTTACATTGTCTCGGAATGTAACGCAGCATACTTGTAAACGCGGCTTCCCTGTTTTACGTACCCCATTTATCATTGATGCTCTAAAATGAGCAGATAATGTGTATTCATTTCCAGGATGTATCCCATTATTCACGATTGCTTCTGGATAGTTATACATATCTACCCTTGCAGCATTCACCATTTGCTCGTAATCAAATATATGTGTATTCTTTTCTATTACGACATTTCCCCAGGACTTCCAAGTAAGGCCATATCCACCTTCAAATCCATAATAATCTGCATTCCCAATGTTTTTCTTTGTAACACTAGAAAAATCGGGATCTGCTATTAGGTTTCGTCTTGATACTGCAGTTGTTTTTGTGCCCCATTCGTCTTGGAATAGGAAGTCTAGCATTTTAACAGTTACACCATCTTTATCAATGGTTATCTTATCACCATCAATTCTAATAAGATTCGTATCAATGCCTTTTGCAGTTAACCATTTTACCATTGTATCAGCATTAATATTCAGCTTCTCAGCATCGATTGTAATCTTACCAGGTGACATATTAATAGAAGTAATGATACCGTCCTTTAAAATCTGTGCAAGGATTCCTTCATCTAATACCTGTAACTTAGATTCCGTTTTCTTTACATAGGCATTATAGGTCTCATTAATAAAACTTTCCTGTTTTCCGGAAATGATAGTAACGCCTTCTTCATTAGCAGCGATACTTCTTTCTAACTCTGTAACTTTCTGATTGTATTTCTCAGTAGCTACTCTATTGGCGATATCTTCTATCATTTTATCAACATCAGTTTGATCTTTCGGATGTAACCAAAATTCTGTAGCTATAGTGCCACGTTGTAACATGGGTGCAGCACACCATAAACGCCCATTTCTTGTAATGTAATAACGCCATCTCACAAACGCTGCATTGGCAGGTGCTTTATCTGTACATACAGCACGAATCCACGTATTATTTACAACTTTGATATTCGTCCTAGCTGTTTTAACACGAGTTTTTTTGTCAGCCGTCCACCATTCAATTTCAATAAATGCACCACCACTATCAATAGGTGTTTTCCCATCCGTATTGAAATAACCTGATGCAACAAAGTCTTCGTTTACCTGACAATTAATGAATTGACTTGTAAGTCCCCACCAACGATCTTGAGTCTGGCCAGTAACAGTGATTGAAAATGTATTCATACCTTTGTATTTTAAATTCGTGTCAACAGAGCCAGTAGCTCCATTACCACTATTCCAAAACCAATATTTTTGCCCTAGCTTAAACTCAGCATCACGTAACTCGTTTACAGTACCTAAACCACCTACATAATTTTCAACATCTTTTATTTCTACTTTTCCTTCCAAAGCTTTTGCAGTAGTTTCCCAACCTGCTTTAGCCTCTTGTAACTGCGTACCTTGTTTGGTTTGTATTTCTTGTAAACTAGTAACTTTTTCTCTAATACCGTCTGCTGTTTTCTCTACAGTAGTAACACGCTCGCTAAAATTGACTTGTGTTTTTTCTACCGTTTTAATACTTTCTTTAATACCATTCACACTTTTTTCAATCTCGCTTGTTTTCTTCGTGAATTCATCATTCGTTACTTGATTTTCTGGAGCTGGTGTCCAATCCTGTGGCCTATTACCTTTATATAAAGCGACCCATTCTACAACGGATTTTGTAGTGTTACTTGGAAAGTTATATAGACTCAACTTTCTTTCATTACCACTCGTTGCTGCTACGGCTTTAAAAGTTACATAGGTAATTCCATTCGCATAAACACTTATTGCATATCCAACATTATTTGAACCACCATTCTGCCAAATTCCAAATTTCTGGCCTTGCGGGACACTCCCTTTAATTACAAAAGTATATTCCTCACCTGCAACAAAATTTTCAGTTAGAGAATATGGATTGATTAGATAATCTGTTTTTTCATATTTGACGTTTGAATCTAATAACAGATTACGCCCTCCAGCTTTATCGTTATTAACTTTCTTTTCTACAATCTCCAACTTCTCACTAATCTGGCCAGCCTTTTCTGTAATTTCAGTTGTGGTTTTCTTTAGATTATTAGTTGTTTGCTGCACCTCAGAGAGGGTCTTTTTCGTACCTTCAGCAGTCTCTACCACTGTATTTAATTTTTCAGTGATTTCACCGTCTTTTTTTTTTAGCGATTCAATAGATTTAGTAAAGCCTTCGTTGGTTTGTTTCATTTCAGAGAAAGTTTTGGCAATTTCACCTTGAGAATTTTGTACATTTTTAATAGTTAAAGAAACTTCTTGAAGGTTTTCTGTTACTTCCTTGAATTGACCAGCAGTTTCTTTTTGTGCTTCCTCCACTTTCTTATTTAATTCTTCTTTTGTAAGTTGAATATCCTTATTAACCTGCTCCATAGTTTCTTTCTTGATAGTTTCTGGATCAGGAATAAGTAGCTCCCAACCATTACCGTTCCACACTTTTAAAATACCCGGTTTACCTTTGCTAATGTCTCGCCACAATGTCTTACCTACTATAAGATTATCCGTCGGTGGATTTTTAGCTTCAATAATATTTACCGTATTATTTTTTAGGTTTTCCTGGACCTTTTCAGCCAGTTTCTTAGCGGATTCAGATTCTTTTTGAGCATTATTTGCTGTTACAACAGTTTCTTTAACTAACTCATCTAGCCGATTAAGAATTTCTTGTTTACTACCTAATGAAGCCAGGACTTTATTATAGAGCTTACGTAATTCTTCATTAGCATCCACAATTTCTCGATAATCTCCGAATGCATATTTATCTTGTGAAGGATCAGTAAATGACTCATCACCAGCAATTGCTCTTGCTTCTAAATAAAGCTTCGGTGTAAACCCTGTATCTTTTATTCGGATTGTATCCCCCTCATTAATTAGCTCATGAGCTAGTCCAAACACACGCCCTATACTTTGTGCTTGAACTTCATATATATAAGATGTATTGATCCGTTTGGCTAGTTCTGTTTTCATAAGAGTTAAAAGACGTTGTGGTGTTATATCTTCTTCTGTTTCCGGTGTATAAAAGCCAAATTTATGTTGTCCTCGTTCATTCCATCGCTGAAATGCATCATTGTCTACAAGATAAGGAACTCCATTATTAATACTAGAGATGGTTATAAAGTCTCCACCTTCTTTTTTTACGAACCCTAATAGGGCTGTACAGATGTTTTGGGAATTCTCAATTCGTTTGATACCCATCAAATCTTTACCAAGAGTTACTTCTTTGCCTGTATCACGACCTCGCTTTTTCACCATATCTACATAACGACCAACAATTTGAGACCCTACAACTTCCGCGCGATATTGAATTTCTAAATCGAATAAGGAAGCAATGTCTTTTAAAAATTTCAGTGGATCTATGAATTCATCAATCGTCATAGCGTGGAAGCCAGCGTATTCTGTTTTCCCCCTTTTCCACTTCGTACCCACAAGAGCTATATCGATAAACTCATTGACTGTTTTACCTACAATCTTCTGTGGATTGATAATGCCAGCTTTCGCGAGTTGAATCCATTCACCAGATGCATAAGCAATGACTGATCTATCATCTGAATCTTTCTCAGCTTCAGTAATTACATATGGAACAATGCGACCATCACGAACTTCTTTTAAAACTAAATTTTGCTGCATGAGTGTCGCTGCATGATCTGTATTATCAAATACTTTAAACTCTAAAGTATCAATGTTATTTTTTATCTCCCAATGTCGTTTATCGTCCCAATAATCTTTTGGTTGTATATTGGAAACAATTTGACTCGTTTTAAAATCAACAACATGTAAGATTCCACTTGGTGTCCTCATCTAAATCGCTCCCTATACATTACTTTGGCTGTTCCGACAGTTGAAGGCATGATTTCTAGTTTATTCGAACCCTTATGAATAACAGGATAGTCACTAAATATATCTTTTAGATTAATAGCACTTTTACCATTTATCGTTACAAGACTTCGCTCAGTATCAATAACTACTTTGTCACCAACATCAAAGATATAAGGAGGATTATTTTGTGTATTCATGTTAACCTTCCAAATTTTCAAATCGTCAATAGACATTTGCGAACAAAACATGTTGTTAGAGAACTGAGAAATGCTGATTTGTACTTGAGTGACTTTATTCATATTCACGTTATTTTCATCAAACCAGACAACGAACCTTTCAGCATCATCGATTTCAGTACCTAATATAAACTTAGAAATATACGCTTCCCATCTATTACCGGTCCTAGCGAGCCATAATCGCCCTCTAAAATTAGTCCAAGTATCTGGATGATCTCCATGTTCATTAATTAAAACTTGCCCACCAGGTTTCTTACTGTTCCCCACACTAGCAAATCCACTGTTTTGCTCGGCTTCCCATTGGACATCACTCATTGATATACGGGCTACATAATCGCTATTTTCATCAAGAAGACCGATTTCCACACGCCCCATTTGATCCCAATGATAACTATTAATATGTACGTAAGCTTGCATGATAAAATCCTGTAATGGTCCTTGTGGAATATTCTTTTTGGCTATGCAACCATGCCATCCTTTTACTGTAGGTTCACCTAGATACTCGGCCATAAAACGGTATCCATCTGATTTAAACTTTCCTCCACCAGTCATGTCCTCAGTTTTAGGTACATCCGTCCATCCTATGGTTGTTCCCATCTCGTCCCATAACACACGTTGATTTCTTTCAACTGGAACTTGGTCTGCTTTTAATGGATATCCAATGCGAAAATAATTCGTTCCATTCCATACATCAAGAAATGTAGAAGGTTTTGTCACTTCAACCTCTATAATTGGATTGGATTCTACACTTCCTTTGTTTTGAAAATTTGCTATTAACCCACGCCCATCCATTTCAAATTCTACTGTTTTAGTAGGTCCTAACTTATATGGCATCGGACAAACAAAATTCAAAGTACCTTTACCTAAAGCAACAAAATCCTCGGGATCAAAATCTTCATCAATAACTGCTAGGTATGTCCTATTAGGTGTTACATCAAAGACTAATTCAACAGGTTTTTCTGTAATTAACCACTCTGCTATTTCTTCTTTTAATGTTTCTAGGTCAGATCCATCAGGAACAATAATTCCGACCGGAACAGGTAAAACTCGCATTTCAGTTTCTGTCGTTAATAATCTTGCACCTGGATAACCTGGAACACTTAGAAATTTTCGTTTTAATGGCGCCCAAGCTGGTCTTTTCCATCCTTTTTCGATTTGAATAAAATCCTTACATATATTGTTAAATGTAAAAGAACTCATACCGTCACCCCACTTCTCTCTAAAATAAAAGAAACCCAAACCTAAAAGGCTGAGTTTCTTTTTGCTTCTCTTTCTTGATACTCGGTTGTATAGCGATAAGTACCGCGTGCCACGTCTCTTCCTTCTAAATTAACAGGCACTTCAATAACTAAATCTCCACCCAGCATTGGAATAACTTCACCACTAGAAGACGAACCAGATCCGTAATTAATCACTTGATTTGATACGCTGCTTGCCATAGCTTGTCTACTATTTGACATGCTTCCATACACACCACTCATGACACTCTTTAATCCTGATAATTGACTCACAGAACTAGCCATCATACGGCTCATATCACCCATTAATTGATTTATTTCTCCCGGCATAATAAATTGTTGTCGTGGCATGGCTGCTACGATTCCTGCGCCAATATCTCCAAGTGTCTTTTTATTCAATGGTAAAACCGCTTCTTTTCCGGCTTCTCCTGCACCTTGCAAGTTTCCACCATTCATTCCGAAGATAGTTGGTTTAGTGAAGATACCACCTTTTGCGCGCCAATCTATATTTAGTCCAGAAGGGAATGTAATATCTTTTCCTAAAATATTTTTTGTACTAGTTTGCAAGCTAAAGTGTGGAAGAGGTGGCATCTCAGGTTTAGGAATCTTTAACTTCAAGTCACTAAAGAAACTCTTGATTTTCCCTATAAACTTTTCTACACTGTCAACTGCATCTTTTATTGGATCAATAATAAAACGTTTAGCTGCTTCGAATTTTTCTTGTGCGGCACTCTTTACGGAATCGAATTTTTCTTTAGCTGAATTATATAAATCAGTGAATTTTTGTTTGGCTTGATTATACGTCTCAGTGACAGGATCAATTACATATTTCTTCACTAAATTCCAAGCTGTAAGTGTATAAGATTTTATAGATTCCCAGTTGCTTAATATCCAATTTGCTAATTCACCAAGTTTTTGCTTGGTTGTATTCCACAAGTCTTGAACAGGTTGAATTACATACTGTTTAACCAAATTCCAAGCCATAAGAGTATACGATTTAGCAAGTTCCCACTGTGAGCTTAACCAAGAAATCAAATCACTGAATTTTTCTTTTGTTGTACTCCAAGCTTCCTGGACTGGCTGAATAATATATTGCTTAAGTAATCCCCATGCAACTTGAGCCACGGCTTTTGCAATTTCCCATTGTGTACCAAGCCATGTAACCATTTCGCTAATTTGTTTACTCACCCAATTGTAAGCTTCTTGGATTGGTTGAATAATATACTGACTTATCGCTGCCCACGCAATTTGTACCCCTGCTTGGATTAATAACCAACCTGCCTCTAGGACCGTAGAAATCAATGAAATGATAGGGTCTAAGACCGTAAGTACAGTATTCCACGTTTCCTGCCAAGCTTGTACGAGTGTTCCCCACAATTCAGAAGCTGTTGTAACTAAAGAAGTCCACCAAGAAGACGCCGTTTCAACAATTCCGGACCATAAACTACTAAAAAATTCACCTATCGGATCAAAGAAACTATGCATCATTTCAGTGAATGAAGCCCAAGCTCCAGAAAAGAATTCAACAATAGAATTCCAGGTAGTACTACATATCTCACCTATACCTGTCCATAAATCGCTGAAAAATTGACCTATCGGATCAAAAAATGCATGCATTGTTTCTAAAAATGAATTCCATGCTTCACTAGAGGATTGAACGATGCCATTCCAAAGTTCTATTAAATATTCTTTAATAGAATTCCACATATCTATAGTCCACTGTTTTATAGAATCCCAATTTTTATAAATAGCAATTCCTAGAGCCACTATAGCTGCGATAATAATAGGGACAATAGCAACAAGTCCAGCTGCTGCTAAAGCTCCAATTTCAAAGAAGCTCATGACTGTCATGACTATAGGAGCAAGCGCTAAAATCGCACCAGAAATAACCCCAATAGCTACTGCAACAGCTGTTAATGTGGCTGCTAACTTTGGATTGTTTGAAACCCATTCAGCTATTTTGGAAATAACATCCGCTATGACACTAAGAACTGGCTGAAGCGCAACTTGTAAATCCTGCATCGCTTTTTGAAATTTAACCGCTGGGTTTGCATCCATTTTCTTAATAGAATCATTCAGTTTATCTTGTTGCTTCCCAAAATCAACTGTTTTCTCTTTCGCGCCTAGCAAAGTATTAATGATGTTTTGCCCTTGATCTTCATACATTGTCATTTTGTTATCGTAAAGGCTTTTTATCCTCTACTTCTTACAGTTCATTTCCTGTAAGTTCGGCATACGTTTTCACTAATAAGTGTCGCGGTCTCGTGGAGGGGTTATATCTTTTCACCCTCTATGCTCTGCCCCTGACTATACTTTGTATAGCCTTCGGTTCAAATTAGGATTCGCACCCTCTTTGCTTTATACCGCGATTTTACTTCGGCACAATTCAGCATCTACCGAAAAACTTAACACCTAATTCATTACGCTTTGTTTCATCCTCAACTTCTGATAAAGCCTGTGCAATTTCAGTCATTGCTGCCGATCCATCTTTACCACCTTTAGCTACTGCCTGACCCCATTTTTCAACTTGTTCTGCTGAAATTTTTGTGCCTTCAAGCGATTCTTTCATAGCTTTATCGACACCTTGACCGAATTCAGCCGCTTTAATACGCCCTTCTTTTAAACCATCTAAGAGATTATCAATCATTTACATTCAACGTGATTCGCAAGGTCACGCCCGTTCTCTATGAACTGCTATACGTCACCGTATAGATTAGACTATATCTTCAACTACTTGAGTTGCTCCCCGTTTCGAGTGTCATATGCTTACACCCTACGTCTTTCGACTAGTCGTTGCACGTTCCTTAATTAAAAGGCTTCGCTCAGTATTGTCTCATTTGAGAGTTTCACTGAATTAAAGGAGTTTTTCATTGTATGTCGCCATACAAGGGAACTATAATCTAATTCCAAGTACCTGTTTCGACCCCAGCTGCCATAATAGCTTGCACTTCTTCAGCATTGTATCCGGCTCGCGTCAGCTGACCACCATATTCAGCAATAATATCTAATTGTTCCGGTGGAAAACCCATTTTTAATAAGGCATCAGCCATACCGAGAGCGCCTTCTTGTGAAATACCTAATTCATTACCGATTTCATTTGTTTCTTGAATTAATTCAGTAAAATCTATGCCAGCATAAGCATTAGAAATAACAGCTGCACTCTTTACGAAAGAAGCATTTGCTTCATCACTAACATTTTTATTCAAAGCCCATTGTCTTCTTACACCCTCAAGTGCTTCTTCTGCATCTAATCCATAGGCTGAAATTCCTCTCACAGCATCCTCTACTGATTTTTTTGAGGACTCAGGAACATCAAATCCTATTTCAATTTTTGTTTTTAACTTCGACATGTCCATTGCTTTTTCAATTGCGGTTGCAATCCCGCCACCAGCTGCTAATCCACCAATAACGTTTTCTAATCCTACTTGTAGTCCTTCAAACTTTTTCTCGGTTCTACCAGCTTCTTGTTGTAATTCTCTTAACTCATTTTGTACTTGCCGTATGGAGTTTCCGGCATCCACAGATCGGAGGGCTCTTTGTAAATTTTCAATATCAGCTTCTGTACCTAATGCCTCACGACCAATAATTCCAATCGCTTGCTCTAACTGACGACTTGTAGCTGTTCCATTTCGAATTGCATTCACAAGACGATTCCCTAATGCTCCTGCAAAATCATCAACGCTTTTTCCTGTAGCTCTAAACAATGTTTCTAATTGCCTTGTGGAACTCGCTACATTCTCTTGCTCAGCTTTCATGTTTCCTAGTTTATTTTTAAGACCATTAAGTGACCCTTCTGTAAATTCAATCTCACGCCTGAATGCACGATACTGTTCTTCAGAAATTTTACCGTTTTGAAATTGCGCTTGAACTTGTTGTTCCGCTGCCTTTAACTTATCTAATTTTTGCGTTGTGTTTTCAATCTGTTGTGTAAGTAACTGTTGTTTTTGCGCTAATGCTTCCAAATTACCAGGGTCAAACTTTAACAAACGCTCAACATCTTTTAATTCCTTAGCCAAAGCATCACTTTGTTTATTTACATCTTTTAAAGCATTTTGTAGGGGCTGAGTATTACCACCAATTTCAATCGTAATCCCTTTAATTCTTCCTGCCATTTTCTCACCCCTTTCTTAGAATGAATCGAAGTCTTTTTGATTTGCTTTTCTAACTTTTTCTTTATCTGGATTCTCTAGCTCAGCAAATTCAGCAATGTAATCAAAGCAATCACCGATTGTCATATCTTCTAAATCCCAGCTTGTTAATTTCGCTTTATAACAAAGAGCAAGGAATAATTCAGTGGTAAATTCTTCATCACTGAATGTCCCTTGCTCTCCATTATTTTTCTTTATTTTTTTTTTGCTCCCATAGTGACCTGAACTAATTCCATGACCTCAGGCATAATTTCTTCAATTGGGAATTCTTCAAATCCATCTAGCCACGTCATAGGATCAGGAATATTAGGATCAGCCGTTTTGGCGTATATCCACGTTAAGTCATAAATAAATTCAAAATCTACTTTACTCATATCGACATTAGACATATCAATTGGTTGTTCTGACCCATCTGATGAAGCTAAAGCGTTAATTGCCCCTAATGCCATCAAATCTGAAAATAAATTACGTCTGAATTGTGCTTTATATCGCTTAACTATTGCTGCTGTAGCTCTTAATCTGACTTGTTTTCCGTCTATTGTAATTGTCTTTTCCATTTGTTATTACGCTCCCTTTGGTAATGCAGGTACTTTTGTATAAACTTTTTTATACCAATTATCATAGATTTCTTGTTTTGATTTAGTTGTAGTTTTCGTTTTAACCATACGTTTTCCATTAATATCAATGGGGCTTGATACAAATTTAAGTTCATTTGTGTTAGGCTCTGCTGAATTTGTTTTCGTTTTAGATGCAAGTGTTGGACGACTTGCTGAACAGTTAAACATAACGTGTCGAGTGGCTCTTACATCGCCATCGAATTCAAATAACAATGCAAATGATTTTCCTTTTGCATCGGCTAATTCATTTAACACACCATCTTCTTCGTCTAATTCCTCACCTAATGCATCAATTGCAAATTGCTCCGGAATATGAGCGATTGATAAAGTGCCATCATACCCTTGGTTATTACTTGCTGCGTAGTAAAGCATGTCATCTGCATAGAACTCAATTAAATCACCTCGTGGATCAAATGTTAATTCAACCGCACCTGGTAATCGTATCGGTGTACTAAATGTAACTACACCATCTTTAATGTCATAGAGTGCATAGTGGACATTTTTCAGACCGAAAGCTACTTTATTTTCATTCATTTATATCAACCTCGTTCCGTATATTTTTTGATACATTTTTTCAGATTCAATAAAAGTCCAGTACGAGTCATAAGGAATCTCGTGATCGTCTAGGACCTTTTCAAGCTTTGCTTCTGCGACTAAATCTTTTTTAGTTGTATAAAGCTCTATATTTAAATCATTTATTTTGTGATAAACCTTGTTATCAGCCATTAAATTTGCTGATCCATCCACAAGGAAACATATATAAGGTGGCGCTGGAACTGGCTTGGTCGGTGTTGCTGTGAAATGCGAATAAGCCACAGGATATTCTGTAGCTTCAAGAATTTTTGTTAATTCACCTAATGTCATTGTTGAACCGCCCTTTCAATACGTCTTGGCAATTCATCAATTACATACTCTTCAACTGGACGGATATGAACTTGACCCGGAACACGTCCACCGCCAACTTTCGCATGTCCCTTTTCTAAAAGATGTGTTAATTGTCCTTGAGTATTATGAATAACAACACCATTATCTTCTTTTTTCTTACGCCACCCTTTACGATAAGCACCTGTTTTTTTAGGACTGTTTTGTTTTAATTTATTCACAGCAACATCAGCAACTTCTTCTTGCGCTGTCAATAATTCTTCTTCCACAACATTTGCATATCTTTGCAATTCTTTAGCAAGTTCGCTCGCAAAATCATTCATATTAAACATGCTCCTTTGCGATAATAGTCAATGTTTGATACATTTCATCATCATTCATTGGGGGTTCGATAATGTCAAAGATACGATCCTTCATTTTAATTCGCATTAATTCTGTAATTCCTGTTGTATAAGGAATTACAAACCGATAAATTCGTGTAGACTGTGAAGCTGAAGCTTCAATGTACTCTGAACCTTTTACCGTTTTTATCATTGCCCATACTTTTTTTACTTCTTGCCAATTACCTGTTTCAACTTCTTGATTCAAATCATCTTTTATTACTTCAGGTTGCTCAATGATAATTCGATTTCTACAATCACCTGTATTCAGTGGTTTCTTGTACTGAAAAGGACGCATATTAATCACCGTCCAATTTAATTTCTTCTAATGCTTTATCGATACCTAAACTATTAATCTGACTTAAAAAATTCTTGTCAAAATACTCTAATGCATCGTTATAAACATAACGAGAACGTTCAAAGACTAATTCTTTGAACTCCTCGTCTTTATTTAAATCATAATTCCCACAAACCCTAAGTAATGCCTTGTTAGACGTAGAAAGGATGCGCTTTAGGTTATCATCTTCCTCATCCCCTAAGTGCATCCTATCTTTAAATCCCTGCAATATTACAACTGAAATTACTGTATCCATTTACATCATCCTTGTGTCGGTGGTGTGAATGAAATTTTTAAATCATAAACAAGAGCTGCTTTATTATCCTTTGGTTTACCGTTAGCAAACTGTTTAATTGTATAAAGCATAGCATCTTCAATTGCTAATGTTTGGTCAAACTTTTTAAGTTTGTAACCACCTGCGATCGCTGCAAGATATTGACCTTTTACAAAGAATAACGCTTTACCTACTGGCACTTCTTCAGATTCAACAGTCTGAATGTTATAAGGCAGCGCCATTACCCATTGGCCTGTTGATGTTTGGATTGTGTTACGTGCTTGTACACCAATTGAATCTACAGGATTTACAACCATTACGATGTTATTTAGGACTTTTCGTGATTTCCCTTTCGCATCAGTTGATAAAGCTTTTACCACTTCATATAATTCTCCAGCAACAACCTCACCAAATTGAGAAGGAGCAAATGTTAATGTACCGGATGATTTCTTATCAGTAACCGCGCCTGTAGTTGCATTTACATCTTTCATTAAACCTACAGGTTGATGTGCTACTGATCCGCCACCATTTACAAATCCAAACTCTAAACCTACTGAATATGATTCTACTAATAGAGTTCGAACATAACGTTCAACCCATTCAGGGCCGAGCTCTAACATATCATTTGGAATAGCTGCGAATGCAGTTAATTTAAGTTGACCAATTTTTTCTTCTCGGAACGCTGCATTTACTTGCCCTCGAATTTCACCGAACAATTCGCCCCATGCATATGCTTTTGTTGCATCAGAATAAATGAACTTAGTTACAGCTCCTAAATCTTGTAGCCCTAAAGCATCCAGTAATGGATGTTCTTTAACTAAGTCTTCAAATACACGTTCTTGCGTAGTTACTGGCAGGATAGAACCGTCTTTAAATCCACCTTCTTGTACAACTGCATTAAAGAACTTTGTTTCTGCTGCAGTTAATACATTTTGACCGCGTTGTTGAAGAATAGAACGATCTAACATTTCATCATTTAACTGATTACGAACTGTGCTGATTACATCTGTTTGCATTGCATCAAAGAAACCTTCAAATGCTGCCGTTTGTTCTTGCTCTGTACTTTCTGCATTAGTTAAAGCATCCGTTAACTTTACTTTCGCTTTATTAAATGCTTCAGATTTATTAAATTTAATGACCATTGTGTGTTTCCTCCATTTTTTTATAATTTTAAAAGGAGCCCTTTAATCCCACTGTTTTTTACAGGTTTAGGATTCGGCTCCTTTAGTTGTTCTTCTTTATTGTTTTGTAAATCGTTTAAGATTTCGTTTTTTAGGCCTGATAAAGCAATGTTTAAATCTTCTTTTGTAATCCCTTGGCCTTTATTCATTGTTCCATTTCTAAAACCATTGATTACTTTCTGTGGAAGCATGGCAACAGTAGAAGCTGAAGCTGTCATTTTAATCTGATTATCCATAAACATGATTTCATCCACAAAGTTATTTTCTAATGCTTGTTGTGGACCCATCCAAGTTTCTTCAGCCATCATATGAAGTAGTTCTTCTTCTGATTTACCGCTTTTAATGACATAGGCGTTTACAATTGCTCGATCTGTTGTTTTTAGCATTTCGGCAGCCTTTGACATATCGCGATGATCTCCACCATTCCACATTGAAGCGTTATGAATCATGAGTTGTGCAGTTGGAGAAATTCGGACTTTGTCAGCAGCCATTGCAATAACAGAAGCCGCACTTGCAGCCAAACCAACAATTTGAGCTTCCACATGACCAGGGTAATTTTTCAACGCTGTGTAAATCTCTGACCCCTCGTATACATAACCACCAGGACTATTAATTGATATGATTAAATCATCACCATTGGCATCATCAAGCGCTTTTGAAATCTTACCAGGGCTTGCAGCATCCATTTCAAACCAATCATAAATCCAAGCTTCATCATTAGAAATAATTGGCCCTTTAACGTCAATTTTCACCGTCATTTTGTTTCTCACCTCCTTCAGTTAAATGAGTTTCTGTATAGTTTTTCGTAATATAATGTTTGTTTAAGTTCGGATCATTTGAAATATCATATCCTACTTCCAATCTAAGCTCATTACCTGTGAATGCACTAGAAGAAATGAGTTTATCAATACTTTCAGCAAGCTCGAATATACTTTGATAAGAAACCGCTTTAATTTCAATTTTTTGACCTGAAAGATACTCTTCTTGTTCAAAAAATTTAACATTCGCTTCATCTGATATCTTTTTTAACAAAGGTTTCACTGTGAAAAGCATATAATTTTTCGTTTGCTTTTCAACATCAGCCATTTCACCATATAACAAAGCAGTCGGAATACCAAAAGCCATTGCTACTTGATTTAAAAATCCGCTAGTTACTTTGTTTATTTCTTCCACACTTTGACCAGAATTCACTCCACCCGATGTTTCTTCGTATTTAAATCCTGGTTGTTGCGGAATGATGGCAATGTCATTTTCTCCAACCGCTTTATACATATCATTAATGAAGTTTTGGAGTTTTGCCTGATGTTCTTTACTTTTTGCAGCGAGCATGTCCATATCAACTGTAGCCCGAATTTGATTTTTACGCTTTTGAGAACTTAATATCCTCCCGAATAAATCACCATAATCAGTAAACAAACCATCAATAAGAGGTGATAATTTGTCATTCCGATATCTTAAATGAATGACTTCATTTTGTTTAAAGCTTCTCTTAAACTGATAATCTTTTACTGTGACATTCGTAAAGGTATCTTCAAATACAGCATATTCGTTATGTTCAAAGTCATCAGCAATAAGTAGATCACCATCATCAGCTTGTATAATCAAAGCTTCATTATCATAAATAAGTTTGTAAATGAATCTTTCCCAAAAGGTACTAGCTGTCATATTTTTATTCGGTCTAACATTTAATCGGTAATAAAGCTCATCCTTTTCGAACTCTTCACCATTTTTCACTCTAAATTCCGACTGACTAATTGTTCTACCTAAAAAAGAAATACATGTATCAATTGCAAGTCGCTTCATGTGGACTCTATTTGATTTTTCAATAAACATTTCCACATCAAACATAAATCCTAATTCACTATTTCTTTTAAATACAGCGTCCAACCATCCAATAATTATCACCCCCTTTATTAGAATTTAATACCGTCTAACATAAAGTCGAATTCATCCACAAGAATGTTATCCGCTTGCCATAATGCATGGATAAAGGCTTGGAATCCATCTGTTTTTCTCTTGAATTCATCTTTTTTCAAATATTCTTTGTTGCCGTCTTTTTTGATGTGGACGTAGACGTTGTTGGTGTACCAACGCATTAATGGATTATCTCCAAAAATAATAAGATTGTTTGCAAATAACGTTTCAACTCTTGGAGCTAAAAGAGAATGTATCGCCTTTGGATTACGAATATACAACAATGTAAATCCTTCAGCTTCAAGTGCCGTTTTAACAAGATCAAGACGGAATGTATCGGCCACAATCGTATTAACACCGTATATCTCACGCATTTTCACAAACCAATCTACAATGTGAGAGATATTAATTACAGGTTCATCCACAATAGTTAACAAACCCTTTTCAGCCCATTCATAAATAGGTGCTTTCAGTTTCACCTTATCCAAGAATCCTTTACGTACAAAAGAATGACCTTTCCAAATATAATCCTCACCATGTTTAAATAATAAACCGACCGCAGCAAAGTCTTTGATGCTGGCGAAATCGAGACCGCCTACAGCTACTTTATGTTTTAATTCTGGAACTTCTCTGAGCGTTTCTCCGTCTGCTTCATAACCAGTACGCATGATTTCTTCCCATGAAGCCACAGACTTTGTTAAATCTACTTCTGGTATATTCATCCTTTTAGTCATGAAATTTTCTCTATTAGACGGATCGTTTTCTAGATTTTTATACTGACGCATAACTTTCTTAAACAATCCTCTAGCGTATTGACTCATTGGTTTACTAAACATCGGATTTGCTTTTTCCCACATATCAGGATTATCTACTTCTTCAGCGTTATCAAGCTTACAAATAAAAGGAAACAATCTATCTTCTTTTTCTTTCCCTTTCAGGATATTCATAGCTCGCTCTTTCATTTTGTCAAGATAACCCTCACGAACAAATCCATCTGTGGTAATAAAAAATTCCCTAGAGTTAGGCACTTTACCTAAACCGCTAGAGAACACTTCTACAACATCGCTATTTTCATATCTATGTATCTCATCGTAAATAACACACCCGTCCCTTAACGAGTCTTTACTCCCTGCATTAGACGTATGAAATTCAAAAGTCGAACGAGTAGCTTTATTTGTTATCAATTGTTTTGTTGATACAAATAACTCGTCTAATATTTCATGTTTTTTATTCTTTTCATAAACATCTATAAAAGAAGTTTTAGCCTGTCTTTCTGTATTAGCAACTACTGATACGTTGTAATGCTCAATACCGTGCAATTCGCTAATAAAGAAGTGTGTCAATGCACTAATCAATCCGTTTTTACCAGCCCCCCTTGCCATCATCCAGAAGTGTTGGTCAAAATAAACATCATCATATTCATCAAACAAAAACACAAATGCTATTAAAAATTTCTGAAAGGAATTTAATTTGAAATGCCACTTTTCTATGAAAGTTACACATTTATGAATTAAATCCACATCAAAATGTAAATCATTACGGGTTAATATATCATGCTTTAAATAATTTATAAGCATGATACGTTCTTTATTTAATACCACTGTTCCTATTTCATATAGTTCTATATATTCACTTACATACTTATGAACAATCATATTAAATCACTTGCCGAATATTTCTTAATTTCTTTTTTATTATTTCCTTCTGGTAACAAATCCGTTAGTTGTTTAATAACCCTTTGATATGATTGATCACGGGTATTATATAACCGGGCAACAGGTCGTTCTCTTTCATACGGCTCTGTTTTATCAGATTGTGAGAACATTTCATAGTCACCATTCTCAGATATATCCATCCACATCTCATTTAATAAAACTCGTAATCTTGCTGCCTGAATAATTAATCCTTCAACCACTTTTAACTTACTAGGTGGGATGTCTTTAAATAATCTTTTTAAACGATTTTTTTCTTTGTTTACTAGCACCTCACGCTCATCAATGTCCGCCATAATATCACCTCGATTCAATCATATTTTCATACTGGGTAGGGGTCCTATACGAAACAACTTAAAAATCTGGAAAAACGACCCCCTCCTCCGGTGCCCCTTAGAACAATTTTTGATGAAATATTTTAAGGGGGGGATTGTTATTGCCGATTCTTTTTTACCATTTTTCATCATGTTCCCATTTGTTGATTTTCTTTTTGAATGTTCTACCGTGTTCTTTATTATGGCAATTCACACAGACTGTTTCTAGATTGTCCATTTCCAATGCAAGTTCCGGATGATGTTCAAGTTCTTTTATATGATGGACAACAAGTTGAGTCTTCTTACGCCTTGCACTCTCACTATACTCATTGGTATCAGTTTGAACACGACCATTACGTTTACATTCCTGACACTCATAGTTGTCACGCTTCTTTACTCGTTCTCGTGTTCTCTTCCACTCACCACTGTCATAGAACTTACGCTTCTGTTGTTTTGTTTTGTATTCATTCATCCGTCTTTACCCAACGTACTTTATTACCTTTATCTCTTTCCAGTAATTCTTTTATTGATGTTTGTTCCAGATATTCTACAGAATAAAGCATGTGTTTCTCGCCATATAGTTTGTAATACTTGAATCGATTAACATTAATCCCAGCCTTCTTGTACGCTTTCTCATGAGGTTTAAAGTATTTGATATATGCTTTCTTATCAATAGGTATAAGACCAAGTGCAGCAATCTTACCATCTATAACACTATTCAATTATCCCCACTCCTTCTCATCCTTTATATCCTTCAATTGCGCCATTTCCTTTTCGACCATCTTATCTATGGGATTTAAAATTTTTAATGAAGTTATAGTGAATTGTTTGTGATTAGTATCCTTGAATAACTGAATGGTTTGTTGAAAAAGAGCAATCATATCATTCATAAACTTTTTAAATATCCCAAACACACGAATCATCACCTACGTAATTTTTACACAATAAAAAAACACCCATTACGGATGTTTCAGTTTAATAGATTTATATTTCTTTTTTCATAAAAATCTTTTAACTCTTTTTGTGTTAACGCATTAACTTTACTACTACCTTTGAATTTATTTGCATTTGTATTAGCTATTACATAGATATGTTCCGTAATACTTTTAATTTTTTCAATATAAAAGCTAGATATTCCTTTTTTTCTCAAGGATTCTTCATGAACATATAACAAATCTACTATTAGTGTTTTTTCATTCCATTGACGTAGATCAATTATCATTGAATTAGGTTTATGAAAATCCATGGTAAATAAAACTTTTCCAGTTCGTTTATTCCAAATGGCAAACTTTACTTTCCCATCTTCAACCCCATAACCACTTTCCTTGGTATCAACTAATCCATTATCATCAAATTTGAAATCAATATTATCTCCTTGCTCTTTAAGAACCTTCGGTAAACCCCACCCTCTAATTAATGCTTCCATTTCCTTATTAATTTCCGGAATCAAAATATTCATCTCCTCTCGTAATACCTATTCTACATAAAACGGAGGAATGCTACAAAAATATACGTTCATTTACTAATTGGTCCACCACAATAAAAAGCAGCCACTATGTGAACGCTTAGTGCTATTATATGTAAGTTGTTATATTAACTCAGATTGAAATATAGGTAAAACAAATGGAAAACAAAGAACCAAAACTAGAATTCGACCTAAGCAAAATATACACATACAAAGAGTTCTCTTATAAAATAAAAAAGCAGCAAATTTGCTACTTTTATTTCTTCCAATCTTTAAGGTCTTTATATTCCTTTTTATAAACTTTTTCGATTGCATTATCATGCCACTTATTGTCTTTCTCATCTCTATTATCTTTAAAGTTAAACTCACTTATATCACTGTTTACATTTAACCATTCTAAATTATTATGAGCATATTGATAAATAAACATCCTAGCTTCTTTTAATGAATTGAATTTTTCTTCGAACAGAATAGATTCATTACTTTTATGTCTAACTATTTCATACACTCCAACTTCTTTTTCTCCTCTTATTTCAAAATATGGTTTAGTAAAACGATCCAATTTCCTCACCTGAACATCCCCTTTCAAATCGCCTTAGATTTATTATACAAAATAAAAAGCACCCGTTTTGGATGCTTTAATCATTTAAGTACATTCTTGTGATATTCTGGATTCTCTTCTTCAGCATCAAATACTATCGATCTATCAACATATGGTTTTAACCATTCATAATTCCATCTGACGTCCGTCCATGAAACGATGAAAACCTTCTTTATATTTTTCCATTCGAGAATATCACGCATAAGCTCTTCTTTAGCTTCATTTTTCTTATCACAGAATGAATCCATTGGATAAACTATAGCGAAATCTAATTCAGAAGGTGTTCTTCCCCATGTTGATTTAGTCGGTAATGAATCAAAATAGATTATTTTATTTTTCAGCTGATATGGTTTTCCAGAAGTTATTGTTTTATTCATTGGAACATCGTATCCTGCTTGATTCAAAAACAACGGAACGTTTTGAAATGTTGTAACTCTGAATACGCCTGTTTTCAAATTCTTACTTTGTTCAAGTAATTCTAACACCAAAGAATGCTTTGCATATTGGTGTGTCCCTCTAATTAACATTACTTTTTCATTTTTCGAGCTGATAAACTCATTTATTTGCTTAATTGCATTCCCACGATTGTTCACTGTTACCCCTCCTTCCCCATTCTATCTATTCGACAGAAAAGAAGGATATCCTACAAAATAAAGCACCCGAATGGATGATTTTTCATTAAGTATTAATTTGTATTTCAATTACGGTAAATGAAGTTTTATTCTTCTTCCAATCACCTAATGTTGTTTAAATTTATCTGTTCTAACAATAATTAAGTAATTGAAAGAAGAGCAAAAGCCCTTCTCCGTTTACACAACGTAAATTGCAATTGAATGTGAAAAAAAGAAACAACTATTCATCCAATCTGCAACCATCGCCACCGGTCATGACGATCCATTTTCAGAGGAATTTTGCAAGCAATGTTTTTCCGCCACTACTCACAATACAAATATATCACATTGATTTCAAAACAACCGGCACATTTACTGCCAAAAAGCGGTCACGACTCTGCCACTTTTTTCTATACATTATTGTTTTATACTTAGTTATTTATCGTATGGCAACCCTAATTCTTTTCTCAAACTATTATACTTTGAATATACATAGCAAAATAGTTCTTCAAAATCATATCCTGCTTTAAGACCACTATAATCCCCTGATGTTACATCCATAAAACGAACCCCAGCTTTTGTAGCTTCAACAATTCCTCTTAATTTAGAGTCTACAAATTCACTATTGCTATGTATAATATTTTCTATTTCACCTAACTTTCCCGGTCCTTTATAACCTGAAATGTAACTTTTATCCTGCGATAATATCTTATATAAAGGAGCATAGACTTCTTTTAAAACTATCTCCTTATTCTTATATTCCCTGCCACGCCTTTCTCTTATCTGATTTAAAAAATGATTTAATATCGCACCTATTATTACCCCAACAACACCTATTACTAACTTCTCATAATCCATTTGAATATTCACCTCTAAATCCTATTATATCTTGATTTCACATTATATTCACTTACCCATATCTTATATTGTGTGTAACTGCCCCTGTCGCTGAATCCCTTGCTATTCATAGCTTTATAATACCCACTCTTTTGAGTTACACAACACAATAAAAATGAGGAACTGTATGCAGTTAAAACGTATATTAGGCCAAAACCCTTCATTTTTTTAAATACAGTGCAAATAAATAAAGGCTGCCACATATTATCCATCAATAATATGTGGCAGCCTTTATTTATTTGTATTTTTGAAAATTCATATTGAAATTTAACCTAGTTATATATTAAATAACGGAGTTTATTCTTATTTGAAATTAAGCAGACTATTTAGATTATGATTTAATATTCGTAAGATGAGCATCAAACATATCAATTATTTCAAGAAACCTATCAGCCTCACGGAAGACATGATCTGCTAATAATGGATGGATGATACTCTTTATTTTGCATTGCTCAATTAAATCACGTGCTGTTTTCTTAAAATCCCGAAGAGATGCAACCGACACACGATTTTGATCTAAAAATTGATCTAAAAGAGGGACTGTTTGGGATTGTGGTTTCATAGATTCTAAGTCAATTGCTTGATACATTAATTCATCAAAATCATTGCTAAAATTCCGGGCCGTATCTACAAGCTTTCTTTCCGATGGATCAAGAAGATGACCAATAAATTTAGCATGGTCTGCCATAATCCTTAAAAAGAAAACATTTTCTTTAATGATAGCATCTGGAAGGGCATCTAATTTACCTTCATTCAATTGGATTAAACGGTTTCTAAAATAATTAGCTTCCCTACTTGTATGATCGACTAACAGTGGAAAATTATTTTGTCCTGGCAATTTACATGTGAGAATTAATCCTAGAATTTTTCGTTTAAATCCCCAAATATTAGTTGCTGCTTGTTGTACTTCTGAATTAAATCTTTGTATTTGCCCAGGATCCGTTTCATTTGTATAAGAATACGCTATTTGTTCGATATGTTCAAACAATCGGTAAAATTGATTGGCCTCTTCGATTAGTTGAGTATCCTCACATCTAAACCCTAATCGAAGAAAAAAAGAATGCTCCTTCATAATTCTAGACCAAAAACGAATCTCATTTAATGAGCGTTCAACAAACATTACAGATGTAACACCCGTATCAGGATGTAATGAGGTTTCATCTCTATGCATTCTTAATCCCCCCAGTAAATACTAAGCTAGTTTCATTCTTATGAGTAAATACATATAAAAATACCATAAATAAAGGTTCATGACGAATAGTGATAAATTTCGTATACGTGTAAAATTAACCTAATCTATCATTATTGATAGCCCAAAAAGCTCATTCCTTATCTATTTATATATGGAACAAAAATTAAAAAGAAAAAAGCAATGATTAGATTTTAAACCTAGTCATTGCTTTATCCATTGCGTCTTGGTTTACTCCTATATATCTTAATGTTACCCGTTCGCTTGAATGATTGAATATCTCCATTAGCAATGCTATATTCTTTGTCTGCATGTACATATGATATCCGAATGTCTTACGTAGTGTATGCGTTCCAATCTCGTCTAAGCCAAACTCAGCTGCTGTGGTACTAAGTATTTTATAAGCCATACTTCTTCCTATTGGTCTATTCTTTCCTTGCCTACTCTTAATTAAATACTCATGATCTTCCATATCTTCAATGTACCACTTTAACTCTCTTCTTAACGCTACAGTAACTTGAATACGTTTCTGTTTACCGGTCTTCATTTCACGCATTGTGATATGACTTCCTTTTAAATCTCCAACCTTCAGTTTTAAAATGTCACTAATACGTAGACCAGTATTGATTCCTATTACAAACAAAATATAATTCCGTTCACTCTTTTCCCTTAAATACTCTTTAATTTGTTGTATTAGCTCTGGATCACGTATTGGCTGAACGAAATTCATTATTCATTCCCTCCCGTTTCTTCTGTCTCGTAAACTTCTAATCCAAGCGCAAAAGCAAGTTTATAAAACGCTTTAGACTTCCAACGTCGATAAGTACGCTCTGACATCCCTATTGCGTTATAAACCATGTAATCACATACGTCCTCTTCTTCTAAATAACGTTTATAAATAATATCTCTTTGTATACTTCCTGCACGTCCGTTTCCTAATCGATTTAGAAACTGATCAATACGTACTGACATTCTTTCAAGCCACTCTTCTCGTTTACTTTGTTGAATATTTGCTATAGCAACATCTTCTAATGGCTTACCAACTGTATGTGTAGAACCGTGCTCACGTATTTCATAAGAAGGAGTGACTTTCATTTCTTTACGCATCATCCCAAATTGTCTATGTATACGTACGCTTTCCAACACACCTTCTAATTCCTCTTGTGTCGCTGTTCTATCAATTTTTGGTAAGAAAGATAATTGTTTAGTCATGTAAGACCACTCCTTTTTATTTTTAGATTACTTTTGTCTTATTGCTCCACGTCTTCGTTCGTAACAAGGTCTATGCATCCCCATTAAATCCTCAATTTCACGAGTACTTAATTTCTCTTTTGGTTTTTTCTTATTTTTCTTCTTTCCTTGCTTGGATTGATTTTTCCATTCATGTAACTGATCCTTTAACACCCTCATTTCCCCATCTCCCTTTTCAAAATAAAAAGGACACCTATTCCTAAAACAGCTTTAATTGCTGCTTTAATGAATTGGTGTCCTCTAGTTTTCTAGCCGGACTATATTCTGTTTGTTTTACTTTAAAAGGATTATTTTGTTAAAAACATTCTTACAATTCATCTGCTATTTCTTTTTCCTTTAATCTTTATTAAAATAAAATAATAAAACTTTTTAATAACAAAGGAGAAAACATGAAACAAAATATAAAGTTATGGTCCTGGATTTTTTCAATCATTTGTATCGGTTTATTCTTTTTATATCTCGAGGTATCGCCACATAACATGAATGAATCCATTATGGATACAGTATATTTTTATCTTTTATTTATTTTACTAGTCTTTACAACAGGAGCTTATTTTCTTAGTTTGATAGGATTCTCTAAGATAAAAAATTGGAAAGTTATGGTTCTACTAATATTGTCATTATTTGTGTTTTTAGCACTTATTTTATTTGTAGGATATGGATTAATTTTAAACGAAAATATTTAAGTACCCCACTAAATAAAACCCCATATTCCGTCAATAGTGTAGAAAACCCGTTTCTACAGTTTTTCCATGATTGGAGCAGTTAGCTTTTGCTAGCTGCTCTTTTAATTACACATTTTTGTCTTAACACTCATATAATATTGAGAATTAAAAAATCATTTTATGTATAAAGGGAAAGTATTCTTTTTCATTACTCCACTCCCTCTTTAAATAACACTGTTTGAATAAGGTTTTTAAAGAGGGAATACATTTAATAATCTTGGTTACACTGTAAACAGGCTCGTGAATAGCCAATTTTACTAATACCCACTCTATGTCTATTACCTTGGGCCGAGCAATTAGCAAAAGCTAATTGCTCTTTTATATTGAGTTAATAATAAAATGTAGGTCTTATTCCTTTTCTACATCATATACTTTTAACCTAACCATCCAGCTCAAAGTGTTACCTCCTATCTTAAAGAGCACTGATGCATGGTGCTCTTTTTAGTTTCCTTATTTCTATAAAATGAAATTTTTGTATTAAATCACCTGTAATACCTGTTGCAAATTATTAATCCGTTCATTAGCTGCCACACAATATTCTTTTGAAATTTCAAAACCTATAAAATTACGATTTGTATTTAGAGCAGCTACTGCAGTTGTTCCTGATCCAATACAATTATCTAGGACCGTTTCACCTTCATTGGTGTAGGTCTTAATCAGATATTCAAAAAGGGCAACTGGCTTTTGAGTTGGATGTATAGCTTCTTTCTGCTTATCTGTTGAAAAGCGCTGCACACTCCTTGGATAACGTTCTGTACTGCCTCCGCCACTAATACCAACCTTCGTTTTTCCGTAATTACTTCCATCGTCTTGATGCTTTGTATATGAATTTACTGGAGCATGTCCCGTTGTTTTTATAGGGTTATATGTCGGGAGTTTCTTGTAAAAAACTAAAATACTTTCATGGGCTCTCATCGGCATCTTCTTTGCATTTAAATGACCTGTAGCTGCTGTTTTCTCCCAAATCCATTCATATCTAAACAATTTAGGGTTACTCACTATTAACTGTGCTGAAAATGGCTGTGCAGCAGTTAAAACTATTGCTCCACTATCTTTAATAATCCGTTCGTATTGCTGCCATAATTCATTAAAAGGAATGACCACATCCCACTTATTTTGCGTAACTCCATAAGGTAAATCGCATAAAATCATGTCTACTGATTTATCCTGCAGTAATTTCATTCCCTCTAAGCAATCCATGTTGTGAATTTGGTTAATCACAAGCAACCCTCCTTTTCTACTAAAATAGCGTTTTTGTTTAAATTCACTTTTTTAACTGTGGCTTTACTAACACTTCTGTGTTAGAATCCACTAGGATATTATTTTTAAATTATTTTTGGAGGCTTTATGAATAATCAAAACAACATCAATAGAGTATTGGCAATTTTTCTAATAGTATCGCCACTATTAATGCCTATCGTGCTCCCTACAGCCATAATTGTAGGAATGAAACAATGGATGCCTGATGACGTTGAATACCCAAGTATAATGTCACTATTGACTTTATGTATTGGATTTTTCATAGTTGGAATCATCTTCTCTTTCTTATTACGCGTATTTAAATTATCTGAAGAAAAGTTAAAAGAATTAGGTTTCTTAGGATTTACAATTTCAATTGTTAGTACCTTCCTGACAATGTATGTCGGATATTTTTGGCTAGCAAAACTTAATTTCACAGCAGTGCAATTATCACCACATGCTGTATTAATCTTTGCGATTTTATCTACAATTCTTTTAGAAGCAATCTTTAAATTGACTGATAAATTTGATACACCTGATACAAAAGAAACAATTGAATAGATATTAAAATGATTAGCATAGAGTACATATCAACATGTGCTCTTTTTTCTTTTTAATCAAATAACGATTTTGTTTAAATTCAACTTCAATTCACTTTAATAATGGTATAATCTGTATAATTCATTTTTTCAAGAAAGGCTAAAACAATGAGAAAATACTTTGGTTTCATTTCAATGTTTTTAACTGCATTCTTATTTTTCGGTTCATTTTCTAGATATATACACTTCGGTTCTTTAACTGGTATTTTTATACTATCTATCTCAATTGTTTTAGCTATTTTTGCTCCGAAAGGAGATACAGCGAAAAAAATCACTTTTGCTATTTTGATAATTTTAGGTATTTTAATTGCTTGTGCATTAATTATTGGTGCTATTATTGGTGCGGGAATGGCTGAATCGCAATTACAACATTTGAAATAATTATTTTTCTCTCAAATAACTATTTTGTTAAATTTATAAAATACAACCGCTTGTCCATTTCACTTTTCCCTATCATTGCATTTAATATTAGTAATACTAATTTTTCAGAGGTGAATTATATTGGACGAGTTTTTATCCTCCCCTGCACTAAATCCCGGCTCGATTGGACCTACACTCCCACCTATGCAACCCTTTCAATTCCCTACCGGTCCCACTGGTTCAACGGGTGTTACTGGGCCTACTGGCAACACCGGATCTACTGGACCTACCGGAAGTACCGGGCCTACTGGCAACACCGGACCTACTGGATCTACTGGACCTACCGGGCCTACTGGGTCTACTGGGTCTACTGGGTCTACTGGGTCTACTGGACCTACCGGAAGTACTGGGCCTACTGGCAACACCGGACCTACTGGATTTAATCTTCCTGCTGGTCCTGCATCTATTACCTTGACTTCTAACGACACCACAGCATGTGTATCTACTCAAGGAAATAATACTTTATTTTTTTCGGGTCAAGTATTAGTAAACGGTAATCCTACTCCAGGAGTAGTAGTCAGTTTTTCATTTAGTAACCCTTCTCTTGCTTTTATGGTTCCTCTTGCTGTCATTACCAATGCTTCTGGTAACTTTACAGCTGTATTTCTAGCAGCTGATGGGCCTGGAACAGTAACCGTTACCGCTTCACTTCTTGATTCTCCTGGAACAATGGCTAACGTGACTATCACCATTGTAAATTGTCCGTAATGGTTTTATTTTTAAGGACTTAGCAATTTCTGATAAAAAGAGCACTGATTTATAGTGCTCTTTATTATCATTGGGATGTTCCTTTCAAATGAAACCTCATAATACCCAACTAAAATAACGCTTTTGTTCAATTTAGTAATTTTTTGTATAATAAGAGTTAACTAATCCAGAAGGGACTGAATTATGCGCAGATATCAATATTTTTAATCTACCTATCACAACAACATAATGGAGGTAAAAGTATTGATTACAGAACTACACACACAAAGATTGCATTTAAGACAAATGAAAGAATCAGATTCATTAAGCTTATTTAGAATATGGTCTGATCCTGACGTTACAAAATTCATGAATATAAGTAATTTCACTGATGAAAACCAAGCGAAAGATATGATTCATTTTCTCAGTGAACTAACTCAAAATAATAAAGCTATGCGTTTTACTATTATTGAGAAAGAATCTAATCAAATCATCGGTTCATGCGGTTATAATTCCTTAGATTTCGAAAATTTAAAGACTGAGATTGGCTATGATGTTTCGAAAGCATTTTGGGGCAAAGGTTATGCCCCTGAAGCGAGTTCTGCTCTATTAGATTACGCTTTTACACATTTGAAACTAAATCGTGTCGAAGCAAAAGTTGAACCTGAAAATCTGAACTCCATAAAAGTATTACAAAAATTACAATTCACTTTTGAAGGGACTCTAAGAAAAAGCGAAATATCAGCTGGGAAGCTTATCGATTTAAATATCTATTCGAAATTGATAACAGATTAATTTTAGTCCCTCGGCCTATACTATATTGAGGTATAGGCTTCTTTAATTTTTATACAAAATTCAAATTTGATTACAGTAACTAATCACCTATACCGTCCTCCTATATCGTATAATGAGTATAAAAGGAGGTGATTATCATTAATACTGGAGATATAACTCAATTAATAGAATTTCTAAAACTGAATATAATCCCAATTGCAACATTTTTGATTTCCTTAGTGACCTTTATCATTACATTTGCTAACTTTCAAAGAAATAAAGCAAATATTACATGTCAGCAAATTGGCAATAATTCTTTAGCTAGCATAATGAGACCTGATAGAATTGATTTAGACACGCCTGATGTATATTGGCAAAGTGATTTTAGAGCAATTATTGATGTTATTATTACTAACAAAAGCGCCTTGCCTATTTCGATAATAGAGTTTACTTTAAACAATAAACGAACTTTTAACTCTTATAGCAAACCTGGTGATCGCTATTGCGCTACAACACAACCCAGAGACACGATACATAATGGTGTTTTATCAAGCGGAACTGAACACCAAACGATATTTTTTATAGACGATAAATGTTTACAACCTGTATTGGATATTCCCCCATATACATCTTTAAGAGGCACTTTATTTTTCCACTTTAACGATCCAAATGATGTAGTGGTTGGAGATAACACTTTAGAAGTTATTACTTCTCGGAAAAATTTCGTCTTCTCGATAAAGATATCTGGCAACGTCCATTCTGTCCTTCCGCTACCAGATAGAATCCTTCGGGCTCGTGATGAAAAGTTTTTATGAAATCAATCCGTAATTCTTCAATATATTGGTCAAGTTCCTTCTTTCTAGTATCTTGAATATAAACTTTAGTGGAAGCTAATTCATTAGCTACTTCTTTAGCTTCCACAAGTTTTTTAGTTAATTTTCCAACCCTTTCTTGAGCCTCATCTATACCGAATATCAATGTGTTTCGCATCATGATAGTCTCTAATGCAATTGCTGTTCCCTCATTCGCAATCCATTGACCACGATAGTAACCTGATAAACCTAAATCTCCAGCATCATACGCTTTATCTGATTCCTTTCTGTTTTCTAGCGCTGATTGTTGCAATTGATTTATATATTCCTTGATTACTTCCTTCATTATCTCCAACCCCTTTTTTTAATTCCTTCAGTTTCTCACAATCGATTTCTCGAATCGTACTGAGGCATTTTTTCCAGTCCTAATTACTGGTGTTGTTACAGCCTTTTCTATATCCCACTTTCTAGTGATTACTCTTGTCATAAACGTGCTATAGCCAATTCCATTGTGCTTAGCTCGTTCTAACCACACTTTTCCCAAACCTTTTCTTTTTATAGCTGGTTTCGTAGAGGCCTCTTGATATCCCCAACCGCTATTTAATCTACTGTAAAATGTAGCTGCGTTTATACCATTCGCCTCAGCGATTCTACGCCATTTCGTGTGCACTCCCTCAAACTTGTTATGTCTTACGCTTCCTGGTGGTGCTGTTACTGCTTCTTCTAAATCCCATTCCGCTTCATAAACACGATAATGTAGCGTCTTTCTACTAATTCCATTAGATAAAGCTCTTGCATATTCTTCATCGGTTAACCAACGATTTAAAGCCGCCATCATTCTCCCTCCTAATCAAGTGCCAAAAATTGTGCCCTAGTACGATTTGAATAAGTTATCCTAATCTTCTGAATACCTTTCCCATACTCTTCTAATGTTGCATCCCAAGCTTCAGCTTCATTCCTAACATCAAAGCAATCCATCTTTTGCCGTTCCTCTTTATCGTAAAAATGTACTTCAAAGCTTGGATTCAAAAACTTTTCACTGGTGCTTATAGCGTTGTAATGGAAACTCCCTATAACGTCATCAATAGTTAATTGCTTCATAATCGCATCCCCAGTTATTTAATTTTTTCCGTGATCGTAGTTGAAACACGATCAACTTTTCCACCTTGCCAAGTAATTACTTGTTCCCCGAATCCTGTTACTGGAGGATTCAGTGGCGTGACCTCGCCATTTTTGACCACATAAATTTTATTATCAGTAACATCGATTTCAACTTTCGTAGGCTTCATACGACTGAAATCCCCCTTTTTCTTGTTAGCTAACTTTTTGTTGTTGATTCCGTTGCAGCTCTTGTTTCATTGATTCGAATTTCACTAACCATGCTTGCCAACGCTTATCGTTTTCTTCTTGCTGCTGTATTGCCACTTCACAATTACAACCGCTCGTTTCAATCACACCTGGATAAGTTTCTTTACGAATAATTCCTGTATCATGACATAATACACACATGCTTATTCCTCCTTATTAGAAAGCTAAGTTTGCAAGCCTTTGATCAGCTGTCGTAAATTTCAATACCTTTGAATCACCAAATAAACGACTAACGGTCTTAGCATCGTATTTATTAAAAAGTTTTTTTCCAGTAAAGTTTGTTGTGGTAAATGTACTCATTCCCTGTCTAGCATTTGATACCGCATATAACAGGCGTTGTATGAAATCAGATGCCTGTCTATTTGAATCCGTTGAACCACTTTCTGCCCCAAGATCATCTAATACTACAAAATCAGCTTGTCCAATTAATTGAACGAAATATTGAAGTGTATATTTACTGCTCTTATCATCAAAAGAATCCATAATCATTCTTGTTATTGCTTCTAATTCGACGTACAAGCAACTTTTCATAAGATGATAATTTTCTTCTTTTTGACTGACATCCCAAAAATATTGATTTAATTCATGAAGCATGCTGTATGCTAGGAAACTTTTTGCCGTCCCTTGATTTCCTGTAAATACAACTTTTCTTATTTCTCCGTTCTTTAAATCCTCCAAGGTTTCTTCTACAGCTTTCTTGTGACTAATCGTTTCATCACATCCGGTTCTGTAATCAGATAATCTTGAAAGAGGAATTTTCTTATTTGTAATAACACTAGCTTTTTCCAGCATGTTGAATTTCTGCAAACGGCTAATCTTCTTATAATGAGCGTTAGCTTGTTCTTCCAAAACCTTATCGTTTTGCTCAACTACACATCTTGGGCAAACAGGTTTTCCTTGATAAATAATCATTTGAATTGGCTTAATGATTGTTTGTCCACCTATTACATAGGAGTGATTCATACATTGATCAGAATGGTAATTCACCTTCGATTCCAGGGATTCCGCCAGTTTTTTCATTGGTGTTGCCATATCTATTCGCTCCTTTTTCACCTTTGTTCTTAAACTCTATTTCTGCTGCATTTACATCAGCTAAAGTACGAATGTTTTTGTTAACCCACTGTTTTAAAATCCCTTCAGCATAATTCCATTTCTTCTGCTGTTTCAAAGCACGCTCCATAGCTGCTTGTACAAGTTCTTCGCTTGTATCGTTTACCCATTTTGAAATACTTTCGGCTATGAATGAATTTAAAATACCGAAATTATTTTCGTAGAAAGAGAAGATGCTACTACTACTTTGTATATTAGTATTTTGTTTATTAGTACTTAGTAGCGTTGGATTTTCCATAAATGGAACTTCCATTTGTGGTTTTTCCATATGTGGATTCTCCACTTGTGGAATTTCATAAATAATTGTCTCCCAGTTAGTTATCTTTCCCTTTTCGTTTTTTACAGGAAACCTTCTAACATAACCGAATTTTTTTAGTTCTTTCATTCCTACCCTTAAACTATCAATTCCATCTTTCGCATGAGTAGATATTTCCTCCATGTAAAACACCCAATCATCTGGTAACGATAAAATGTAAGCCAATATCCCTTTTGCTTTCCAACTTAAACGTTCATCTCGAAGACCTGTATTATTAATGGTTGTGTAATTTTTACTTTTATTAACTCGAAATGTTGCCATTTATTTACCTCCTTGTACAAACCGCCACATATGCTTGTCCACTTTTGATAATTCGTTGAATTTCATAATGCGGATAACCAGCCTTGAAATACTGGTCAATCATTTGCTTTAATTCATCCTTGCTCTTTGCTAAGTTCCAAAACTTATTAGGTAATAGCACTTGATATTCAGTTAAACGCATGTACTATTCCCCTACTTTCCGTGATATACTTATAACAACTGTTTTTTCTTAAAGGACCCACTGCCATGGGTCTTTTTATTTTGTTTTACGTCACTCCAAGCCCACTGTTTTATTGGTTCATAAGTAATGTAAAGTAACAATGCGCTGCACGCGATAAACATTGCGAATATAACTAACGATGTCGTATCTTCCACTAGATCACCTCCTTTTGTGTTTCAAGCCAAGCTTCTAAATCCTTTTGTAGGAAAAGTAATTTGCGCCCTTCCCTAATCACTGGAAACTGTGGATGACTTGCTAATTCATACATTCTACAAACAGCGATATTGAGATAATCCGCTGCTTCTTTCACCCTCATTACTTTGTTTGGTTGTGATTGTTGTTGGAACTGCGCTAAAGCAGCTTGTATCTCCTCTCGAACAACTTCTCGGATTGATTCTTTAATGATTTGATCTAATCCCATTTCTTTTTTCTCCTTCCAAAATTATATTAACGATGGATAATCATACTAATCTTGGTCGCCATGCTTTTATGTATGATATCTCCTCATTGAAATCTTTCTGTAAAATGTTGCAATAACTGTTTACTGCAAACACTGATTTTACGTCTCTCCAAGCTGCTGCGAAAAGTTTCTTTCCACTATCATGAACAACTTGATTCCCTGCCATAAAAACAAACTCACTTACTGGATGTTGCAAAACTTGTAATTGGCTCATTTTTTTCACCCCCTTTCGTTTCACTGAATGAAACTTTGTGTTCAAAATTTTTTTCTTGTTCATTAAATAGAATGTCGCTTTCTTTACCTAAAACATTTGATATTTTAACAGCTACATCATAATAAACTCTTAGATTATAATTAATAATTTTATAGCAGTAAGACTTTGATATACCAACCATATTAGCTAATTCATGATATTTAAGACCAGAATCTTCAAAAGCTTTTTGAAGTGCCGTTAGTTGTTTTTGATTTTGCATCTGATCACTCCCTTCTGATGCTTACAAACTCATTATAAGTTTCATCACGTGAAACTTCAAGTGTTTTTTATAAAAAATTTCATAGAAGGAAACTTTTTTAACTCTTTACGTTTCTTGCTAGGAAACTTTATAATGTAATTAATGTAATTTACGATATATCGTAAAAAGGGGAGTATTTAAGTATGGAAATGAAGGATAGAATTAAACAAATTCGAATAGATAACAAAATGAATCAAGAACAATTCGGGAAAGAAGTGGATCTAACTAAGGGGACTGTTTCAAAGTTTGAAAATGGAAAAGCATTCCCAAGTCGTGAAACTATAGAAAAGATAGCGAAGAGATTTAATGTACCTGTAAATTATTTGTACGGAGAAAATAAAGGTGACGACTCTAGTGATGATAAATATAAAAAATTCAAGGAAATCATGGAATGGCTAGAACCGCTACCAAAGGATAAAGAAGATATGGCGTTAGAACAAATGCTAGCTATCGCTCAAGCTCTTAACAAACACCATAATAAAACAGAAAAATAGCCCCCTAATTAGGAACGGCTATTTTTTTAATTTCTGCTATATATTCTTCTAATTGATCTGGTGCACATTCTTTCACAGTATCTAAAAATAGGATTACAATTTCCTCTTTCGTCATCCTTAATTCTCCCCTTACATCCTGTTTTATATATTAACCGTCTTAAAGTGGAAAGTTTTTGTCGTTTCAGTCAAAATGTTTCCATTCCCTATAAAGCAGAAATGACACTATCAATTTGATAGTGTCATTTCTAATATTATATTAATTAACCGCCTCCTGGGCCTGGATCAATCATATATAAAGTTGTTTTTTGTCCTTTAGCACTTTGCACCTTATCTTTTTCCGTCACCTGAAAAGCTGTAATAGAAAGACAAGCTACAGTAGTAATAGTTAAAACTATTTTCACAAGCTTATTTTTCAAGCGTTTCACCACCCTTTTTGTATAATTCAATTATAACATTTCAATGCTGTCTTTGGTAGGAATACATAGAAATAATCACCTGATTTAGAAAAACTTTCTATGGACATTTCTAGGTATTTCTTCCCTTCTTCTCCTCCGACCGCAAGCCCCATATAGTACAATTGAAAACTACTAAGATATCCATTTGTATTTTGTAAAGCTTGTAAAATTTTAATCGCTTTTTGCTTTTCACCTAGCTTTACATATAAGAATGCTTTTTCAGCATAATCTAGATTTTCTGGGTTAATGGTATGTAAATCTTTTTCATGATATATTCTTAAAAATAATAGTGTATTAAGTACTTTTTCTCTTCTTACTTCTAATTTTTTATTCACTGGAACGCCAATTATATTTAATGATTTCTCCATGTACTCTTTAGCATTTTGATAATCAGAGAAAACATAACTTTCTCCAATTTTACAATATGCTACTGCCTTTGTACTGACATAGCAATTACTTTGATCATTTATAATTTCAAAACAGAATTCACGCGATTCGTTTAATTTATTTTCGTGAAGTGCAACGAAAACTTCCATTTCTTTTATTCTTAATAAAAGAGAATCCCTTAATGTATGACATTTAATTCCCAAGATGTCCGGCAATAATTGCTGAATATGTTCATTAACCATCTTATAATTACCTAAATCAAAAAAAGAGTAAATTGTATTTAAAACAGATATTATTACCAGCTCGTTATCTGAGTATTTTTGATTTTTTCTCATCTTCTCAACTTTCTCAAAGAACCTCTTAGGAGTAGTTGTACTTTCACTCCTTTCTCTTAATGTTTTGTATAACGGAACCAAATTTAAATTTATCCTCACAGTTTTTGAATTACTTTTTTTCTTTTCTTCTTCGCTTTTATTTTTATTAGTTTTAAAACTCATTATTCGTTGAATTACTAGGTCTTGAAGATCATATTCTCCAAACATATCTAACACTTCTAATGCTAATTTCAAATTTTTATGTGATAGTGTAGGTATACACTCTTTGATGCATTCCCTTCTAAAATCAACATTTTTAGGCTTATATAGCTTCAGCGCATCAACCAAGTGCATAAAATCAAATTTACTTTGCTTCTTAAAATAACTATTTACTGTTGTATGCGTTACTTTAAAACGTGTTGCCAATTTACGATTTGTATAACCGTTTGATTTTAGACACTCCTGCATGTCATTTAAATCCAATAAAACTTGCACAATCCTTGCCCTCCTTATGGACAAAAAAGACACGTTACCCTAGATGTCTTATATTTACAGGAAAACGTGCCATTATATCTAGGTTGTGTGTTATAATTATGTTTGAGACTTATGACAAGTGTTTTCCCTAGCGCGTTTAGGGAGGACGGTGTAAGGGTGTTGCGAGCACCACTTGCACAGTCGTAGGTCTTTTTCACGTCCGTTTATTTTATTATTTTCATAATATCACATTTTTTCCAAAATTCAGTCGTGTAGTTATCTGATTCTTATTGAGAAAGTTTTAAAATCGTTATATATCAACGTTTCTCAAGGGAGCTTAACGGCTTTTTTTTCTACAATAAAAAAAGAGCCGTTAAGCTCCACTTATGTACTATATGCCTGTTCCTGGGTCTAATTCTTCCTTCCAGCCACCAGAATCACTTACTTTGTGCCCGCCAGGGTCATTTGTGAATTCTTTTATAGTCTTTTCTCCCCCTTTATCTAATTCTATAAATATTTTACTATTTTTTACAATGGATGAAAATCATATCCTATAACTGAATTTGCTCATATATGGTAAAATATACCCATCGCTGATATGTCCAAACATGTAATTTTCATAGCAGCAAAATTACAACCAGACTTATACAACATGATTCAAAACAAAATGAAGGAGTGTTTTAAGTGAAAGGACATATTCGAAAAAGAGGAAATAAATATTGCATCGTTATTGATATCGGTCCTGATCCAGAGACAGGAAAAAGAAGACAGAAATGGTTTTCTGGATATAAGACAAAAAAAGAAGCACAGGCCGATGTGGCAAAGAAGATTACAGAGTTGAATGAAGGAACTTTTATAGAACCATCTAAAGTTACGTTAAAAGATTATCTAAATCATTGGCTAGAAATTAAAAGTATGAGCATAGAAAAGAGTACCTTTGCTGGTTATAAGGCATTTATCAACCAACATGTTATACCTAGTATAGGAATGGTTGCGCTCCATAAATTAAATGTTATACACATTCAAAAATGTTATAAGACTGCGATAGATAAAGGGATTGCAAACAATTCTATTCTGCTTATGCATAGAATTTTAAAGAGCGCTTTAAACCTAGCCGTAAAACAAAATATTATTTCTCGAAATCCAGCAGATTTTGCTGAGATACCTAAAAAAGAAAAAACCCCTATCCAGACTTGGACAGAGGAAGAAGTAAAAAAGTTTTTAGCTCATTCACAAGAATCACGATATCACATTGGGTATCTACTTGCAATAACTACAGGTATGCGTCTAGGAGAAGTTCTAGGTTTACGATGGCAGGACATTGATTTTGAAAAACATACTGTTACAATAAATCAAACATCTGGTCATGACAATAAGATCAAAAAAACTGCAAAAACAAATTCGTCAAAACGCACAATTCCTGTACCTAATGAAACAATAGCGGCCTTAAAAAAACATAAAATTTTAATCAATAAAGAGAAATTAAGGTTTGGTTCTGCTTATCTAGATCAAGATTTAATAAATTGTAATGAGTTTGGAAGAATCATAAAAAGAGCACATTTCAGAAAAAGTTTCATTAGGATGACACACAAAGTAGGTATAAAAGAAATTAAATTCCATGATTTAAGACATACACACGCAACTCTACTATTGAAACAAGGAGTTAACCCTAAAATCATCAGTGAGCGATTGGGTCATACAGATATTTCAATGACATTAAGTGTCTATTCTCATGTTTTACCGAATATGCAGGAAGAAGCAGTTAAAAACTTCGGTAAAAGTATCTTTGGATAACCTATGTTTGCAAAATGTTTGCATTTTATCAAAAAAAGTCAAACAAACGTTGTCATATCAAGGTTTGTTTGACCTATCATCTTATATTCTTGATAAAATCTCCGAATTCCTATTGAAATATTTAATAATGGAGCGTTCTCACCACCGCGGGTTATGCATTCGAATCGATATACATAGGAGAAAAAATCTTGTGTTTTTTCATCTTTTATCGGCCCAGACATCGCCTCACAAATATTTTGTGATCTAAGAGGGGAAAAATAGATTTCTTCTTCATTTGTATTTTCTAAATATATAGGACGCTCACAAAAAATATGTGAGATTAAAGCGGGCACCCACTTAGAATACGTTTCATTATCATGTAGTACTGGCAAATTAGAAATCAAATCGGATTGCCATTCATATTTTGGTGGTTCTACTAATCTATTTGGTTTCCAATCATGAATAATCTCATACCAACTTTGAAAAATATAATCGAGCTGCTCTTGTCTAATAGGTTCTTTCGATACGATCCATGGTGTATTTTCATTTAATACGTACGGGTTATGCTGAATAAACAATATATCCGAAAACATATCATACAATCTTTCATTCAAACGTTTCAACTTACTCGTTAATAAAAATGTCTTATAATGTATCTCTACGATGTCCAGCCATTCAATAGGAAAGTATATAAATGATACCTTTTCATTTAAAAGGGGTTCTACTATATTTTCAAATGTTAGCAGCCTTAATTTTTTCATAAAATGATTCCTTCCTTTCTTCAGTTGTCTTGATTATCAAAAAGCTAGAACAATAGTTACTTAATCTAATCCATTTAAACCAAGTATTTAAAAGAAACGTAAAAACTGTTTATCTACATAAACTATTATCAAACCGACTCTTTTAAAAATTCAAAGTAATTATCATGTATAACACCTCTATTAATATTTTTATTTCAATACATTCGAATTATACATTACACCTAATGCATTGTACTTATCATTTACAATAACTTTACAAAAAAACCAAAAAAGAACACCTTAATTCGGTGCCCTTTTTACAAATATCAACCTTTATGTAATTGAACATATAGATAACAGTAATCCCCCAAATGAAATTGCTCCTAGTAAACCTACTACAACTCCTGTTAAACAAATACAATCAGCAAGACAAATAGAAGACTGCGATAATGGAACGAATGACCTACTTGTACCCGAACCATATTGTTTTATCTTCTCATAATTCATATCTAACATTAAATGTAGACATGTTACACCCTCCTCAATAGTATGTAGAGATTCTTTTTCTAATCGCTCCAATAATTTACTATCAAAAGCAACTGCTAGAGGGTACTGCTTATCCGATTTCATATTTTGATAAATTAGTTGCAAACGAGATAATATATTATTTTTCTTCTTTTCAGATGTTACTGTACATTTCATATTATTAAATTCATTTAATAACAGTGATAATTCATCTCTTTTTCCGTATAAATCTTTAGCTATTTTTCTCTTTAGTTTATACGAATGGAAAATAGATTTTAGTTCAACCATATTCATACACTTCCTAATTACATAGTATTTACCCTATTATTTTGTAGATAAACAGTACTTTTTAATCTTATTTAAAATACACTTAAGCAACTTATTTTACTATCGATTAACATTACATTAACCTTACACGGTTGTAATAAAATCATTAGCTAGAAGGAAGCAATGCCCAAACTAGACAGATATTTAATGATAAAACCATAAGAAAAAAACAATGATTAGATTTTAAATCTAGTCATTGCTTTATCCATCACATCTTGATTACATCTATATATCTTATTGTTACTTTTTCACTTGAATGATTGAATATATCCATTAATAATGGCTATATTCTTTGTCGGCACGTACATATAACTAATGTTTTTTAATTGCTAAAGTGAAACTTTAATCAGCTCTCACCAATCGGGCTTTTATGGGCAGTCCGCCACCTAACTTCTCTTTGCTCTCGCTGAATTTTTTTGGGGATGTTACTGCCCGCAACTAGCAAGATAGATGTTATCAATATTCATACGTTACAATAGTACCGGTAGTATCAGTAAAACCATCAAAACAGTTAGAGCAACCACCACAGCCGCCACAACCGCCACAGCCTCCGCAACCAAAACAACCGAAGCAACCAATACAACGGAAGCCACCACAACGGAAGCCGCCACAACGACCTCCACCACAACCGCCACAACGACCACAACCGCCACAGCGACGAGCAGCATCTTCAATATAGTAATATGGATATTGGTTTTGCTGGTCCCAATAGACAATATTTCCAGACCGGTAATCATTAAGGCTTAAAGCTTGTAGTTCTTGTTGAAACTGATTCATTTTCATAACCTCCGTTTATAAAATACAACCTCATCGATACTTCCCTATATTCCTGTTCGTTACATCTAAGTAGAAATAGCGCTATAAACTAAGTTCAATACGTACACCAACAAAGTATGACTTATCACTAGATGATGCACCTTGTTCATATACCTATTTTTACTATGGGCTCATTTTTATAAAGTGAAACTTTAATCAGTGGGGTTTTGTTCATCCCCTACCTAACTTCTTTGCTTCCGCTGAATTTTGAGGGGGGGGGCTTACTGCCCGGCAAATAGCGGGATAAATAAAAATTAAAAAATATGAATTCTAGCGTCATATCTTCATACTTACTAAGTTCAATTAATTTCTCAATAATTATGATGCCATATCCTATATATTTCCGTCTGCTGCTTAGATTTTTCTGTACTGTAAATGGCTTTCGCTATAACACCTCCAAGTGACCGGTTTCTATGACGGATAAGAAATTCCAACAAAAAAAGCCCTAATTAGGGCTTTTCATTCTATTTCTCCAGTAAAACTCTCTATGAAATTCCTAATAGAAAAAAGACACACTTAGATTGATGCGTCTTTTTGTGATGCCTCTTTTGTGAAATCATATAAAGCAATTGCGCCTAAAAGAACAAGTATCCCTTGAGGAACATCTAGTAAAATGGTTTTCCAAATTTCTGGAATTATCCATTTAATATCTGCTGCTGTTTCAAGATATGTTTGGAAATAGCTGATTGTAAAATTAATTATCCCTAAAAATACAAATAACGATAAACCAAATCGAATTAATTTCTTATTTGTAAACATATAACACCTCTCAAAATTCATTGGATATTCCTGCTTTTGCTTCTTTATATTTCCATATCTCTATATCTGATTTTAACACATAAAGAGCTCAAAAAAAATACGATATGCATATTTGCATATCGTATTAACAACACTCCATGATAATTTAGAAATTCCTGCAAAGAAAAAACAACTCCGTTACAGCTAACAGCTCGGGTTTCTTTTCTTATTTAACTTCATACCACCAACATTTACGTTCTTTGATTGTAAAATAAATGTGACAGAAGTTTATCCAGTTAATGCGTAGACAAGTAAATGAGCTAAATTATCGATATTCTATTTCGCCATATCCGTAGCACTAATGACTTTACGCAAATTTGACAAGAAAAAATATATAGATAGGTATGATCCATACCTATCTATAACATTACTTCTATTCTTTATCCAATTACGTCTTTTACGTCTGTATCCACTGGCCACTTTTCTAATGTATAAGCCATTTCCCAAAATGAATATTCATATTGACTGCTAATAATAAAATGCTGTTTCATACGTTTGCGGTCTGCCTCTGTTACTTTTTCAGCGATAGTATCTAAACGTGTAATTTGTTCTTCAACTAGCGTACGGAACCAATCAGATCCATAAGCAGAAATCCATTCGTTATAAATTGGCTCTTCCGGCTGGCACTCTTTTAAGCGTTCGCCAATTTCATAATACAACCAATAGCAAGGTAAAATTGCTGCAATGATATCGCCTAAATGTCCTTCGTACGCAGCACGATACATATGTGAAGTATATGCGTATGCAGTTGGAGCAGGGATAAAATTATCTTTTTCTTCTTTTGTTATCCCTAATTTCTTCGCAAAATTCTCATGTAATGATAATTCCGCCTCATATGTATTTTGGGCATGGTGTGCCATACGAGCTGTCGTTTCTAATTCAAGAGCTTTTGCAGCTCCTAATGTTTGTACTCTAGCAAAATGACTCAAATAATATGAATCTTGAAGCACATAATAGCGAAAACTAGCTAAATCTAACGTTCCTTCACCAAGTTTTTTTACAAAAGGATGGTTAAAACTCGCTTCCCAAATTGAATCTACTTCTTTACGTAATGATTGTGAAAAAGTCATTTAAATCCCTCCAATAATGTATAAAATATAAGTATTTATCCACAATTATTAAAGCTGTAAAATAAAAAAACTTTCTTTACAGGCATAAAGAAAGTGAAATCGACAGTATTTATTTACTCATTAAATAGCAACGTCTTTCCCACTTCCCTACGCTGGCATTAACCAGATCAGGTACTAAGAGTCTCAAAATCACATTTGATCTCAGCCTATAAGAGGCCCCCCTAGTGGATAAATATTTTGTTTTTATAATGTATTCATCATAGCATACTTCGTGAAACTGTCAAAAAAATTCGTTATATAATTCCCTTAAAACCCTTCTTCTTTTCTAACTTTTAATGATGTTTCAATAATCATATCTAATAGTTTGCTATAACTAATCCCCGCTGCTTCTGCACTTTTTGGCAATAAACTTGATTGTGTCATCCCTGGTAATGTATTAATTTCCATTACATATGGAATTCCGTCCTTCACCATCATATCAACTCTTGCATAAACACTACATTTTAATGCTTTATAACAAGCAAGTGACGCTTTATTTACACGTTCCTTAATTTCTGCTGGAAGTTCGATAACTTCCTCAACTGTACTAGTATCATCATATTTTGCATTGTAGTCAAAGAATTCGGCTGCATGTCGAATTGAAACTATAGGTAACTGTTTTCCATCCAGAATTGAACATGTAATTTCATCACCTTTTATATACTTTTCAATTACTACTTCAGAATCCCATTCGAATACAGTTTCTAGCATTGAGATCAATTCATTTTTATTATAAACGATTTTCACTCCGACACTCGATCCGCCAGAGTTTGGTTTTACTACTAATGGAAATCCTAACTTATCTAACTCATCAAGATTTAGATCCTCCATTTTTGTAAGTTCAATCCAATCTGGTGTTTCTACACCTTCATAACGTAAAATCTTTTTCGAAATATTTTTATCCATACATATACTGCTAGATAACATATTACTTCCGCTATAAGGAATCCCTAAACTCTCCAGTGTTCCTTGAACTGTCCCATCTTCTCCGTATTTTCCGTGTAATGCGAGCAACGCAAAGTCAATGTCTTTCGCTTTTTCAACTAAATCTATTTTTTCATTTAATGTAATTGGAACTATTTCATACTTATTTTTATCTAAATGAGCAATCATTTCATTCCCCGTCATAATTGAAACTTGTTTTTCAGACGATACCCCGCCCATAATAACACCGATTTTCATTTTCTCAACTCCAAATTTCATTTTTTAATGTATCACCAATTATTTTAATTCCCCGAACTATTTCTTCTTCTTTCAAGCGCGAAAAACCTAATCGGAAAGTGTTCGCTCCTTCTCCATCAGAGTAAAAAACATCTCCAGGTGAAAACGTAACGCCTTTCTCATAACACTTTTGTAAAAGTGTGCGGGCATTCATATGCTCTTCTAGTTCTATAAATAAATGAAGTCCACCATCTCCAGTCATTCTTTTGAAATGAATGTACTGGTCACATGCCCCGACAGCTAACTCATATTTTTTCTTATAAACAGATCTTGCCTTTTTTAAATATTTCTCAAAATATCCCTCATGTAAATATTGAAACAGAACAGCTTGATCTAACGTAGATGTGTGGATCGTTCTTGCTCTTTTTACGCTTTCTAAATAATGAATCAGCTCTTTATCTGCAATAATCCAGCCTACACGTAAACCAGGGAAAAGTACCTTTGAAAAGCTACTAATATAAATAACATTATTGCCAGCTCCAGCAAAAGTTAATAATGGGGCTAAATGTGAACCTGAATAACGTAATTCTTCATTAAATCCGTCCTCTATAATAGGAACCTTGTATTTTGAGAATAACCTCATCAATTCCGTTCTTTTCTCTGAACTCGTAACAATACCGGTTGGATTATGATAAGAAGGAATTAAATAAGCAAAATCAAAATCTTTTTCACGCAAACTTTTTTCAACTTCATTCGTATCAATACCATCCTCATGCATATCAATCCCATGAACTTCAAGTCCATGTAAACGGAAAAGCTTAAGTGCAGCGTGGTGAGTTGGATTCTCACAAATGACACGCCCGGATTTTTTTGATAAAGAAGAGAGTACAATATCCAATCCTTCTGTAAATCCATTTGTAATTAGAATATCTTTATTCGAAATGTCTACACCTTTCATTTCCATGTAATGAAGTAAATAATTCATTAACGGTCTATATCCCTTTGCATATCCGTAGTTCAATACGATGTCTCCTTCAATGGACATACGAGTAAGAAAAGCTCTTTTGAAATTTTCAACATCAAATAGCTTCTCATCCGGGGCTATACTATTAAAAACAATCATTCCCTTTTCCCAACGAACACCATGTTTCATTAAATCTAATTCATCCGCTAATGCGGTCACTGTATTAAGTTTCTTTTTCCAATCTATTTCAACAGACGAAGTGTTAGATATATCCACCTTCGCAACAAAGTTCCCTTTTCCTTTAACTGCATAAATGAGTCCTTCTTGCTCTAAATCTGCATAAGCAGCGAGTACAGTGTTTCTACTCACACTTAGTAATTCACTTAGTTCCCTTGTTGATGGGATTTTTTGATCCCCGAGCAAATGCCCTTTCATAATCATCTTCTTCAAATAATCTTTCAACTGAATATAAACGGGACGATCTTTAACAACTTTAAAATCCTTAAACAATTCCTTACCCCCTGCAATCATTTTTGCATATTTATTTCATTCTCAAAAGGTCCACGACATATGTATTTTTTATAAAGGGCGGTACGGTCTTACAAATCTTTTCGATATAAGTTAATTACATCTTTTAAAGCTGCAGCTGCAGCGCCTCGTGGATTAGAAGCCCCACCAATTGTAGTAACTTGTCCCATCGTATCTGTAAAGAACGTAATTCCTTTTTCGGTCCCATTTACTTTTGCTAACGGATGATCTTTTTCTATTTCGCACGGTTCAACATTTAAATTGACATTGCCACCCTCATCCTTATATGCTGATGCTATTAATTTAATAATTTTATGTTGTTCCTTAGCATTTCTAAATTGCTGTTTTGTAACGTGCTCGATTCCTTTTATATGTATATCAGTAAGTGTTTTCTCTGTTTCCATTAAGCTGTTTGTCAAAAGTAACAATTTACACGCACTATCTGAACCACTTATATCTAATATAGGGTTCGTCTCAGCAATTCCTTTATTTTGTGCTTCTTTCAGTGCTTCTTCAAATGTCATATCTTCCTCATACATTTTCGTAAGAATATAATTAGTTGTTCCATTTAATATTCCTTCTATTTTTTCAATACTGCAACCGGCTAAACTAAATTGTCCGATATCTAGTGTCGGTAGTGCAGCGGCTGTTGCACCGCTATATCGAATTCGTATATTTGCGCCTTTTGCTGCTTCATTTATTTCTCTCCAGTTTGTAACGAGCGCACCTTTAGAAATTGCTACTATATCCATCTGTTTTTCAATCGCTTGTTTCATATATTGTTTCCCTGGATTTCCATCTTTAAGATTTGTAACTGTTGATTCTACCAATACAGTACCACTTATGCTAGTTGTTGCACGTTCCTTCGGATGATACTCTAAATATTTTTCAATTGCAGCGGTACCGCCACCATACATTAATAAATGATGAAGTGATAAGCCGTCTTCATTATGTATTGCAATATTTCTCCCTAATACGCCGCTTACAACTAATTGAATCCCATATGTTTCATATATATATGAATATTTTTCATTTAATAATTTTATAAACTCTCTGCCTACTGTTCCGTATCCTGATAATACAACTTGAATTTTCATAATATCCCCCCATATTTTTCTACCAAATCCCTCTTTCAATATAATATAAAGCGCTCTCGAATTCCATCGAGAGCGCTTTATTATTACCTATTTCGGTAAACGTGATAGCTTTTCAGCAATTGTTCTATAAAACTCTTGAATGCTAGAAAAACCTAACGAGTCTGAAACACTTAACCCTACCATGTCGAGATGGTCCCAATTCGCTTTCGTTTCGATATGATTCCATTTTCCAATCTGTAATGACTCATTATTATTTACAGTAACATTAGAAGATGGTGCAATCATAGAATTTGTATTTACTACACCATCATTTTGCCACCAAGAAGTATCAACTAGTGGACGGTTTTCTTCATATCTCGCATAAGAACCTAAGAAAAATGCATTTCCCATTAACACTTTATTCATCGTTATATGAGGCAAATGTAAACCTGTTATAGGTGCTGCTTGTGATGCATGTCCACTATAGGATAAATAATACACATCTGGTTGCGTCTTTACCCAATTATTTAACTCCTTTGCACCATCTGTACTTAAATCCCATTGACTTATATCTTTTGTATTTTTCCAAAGTGAACTATTTAGAATACGATTACTATATTGGAAAAAGGACTCTCCAGCATTCTTCTTTATACCCCATTGATCCAATTTAAAATCATATAATGATAAATTATTGTTTCCTCCAAAGCTTGCAGCTGTAATGAGTAAATCTTTAACGAACGGCAGTAGAAGACTACCATCCGCAAGTGTTGTACCATTGTGAGGAGTTGCTAATGTTGTAACACTATGAACGTATGATTTTCCGCCTTCAAATAGTGGTGATATTTTGGTGTCTGGGTGATTTTTCACATAATTCTTTTCTTCAAAACTACCTTCTTTTAATAGCTGTACTAATGTTCTAATCGTTTGTCCACCCATGCTATGTCCAACTAAATGAACTTTATTTGTTTCACTCCAATTCGGCGCAAAACCACTATAAGTTCTGCCAAAACGATTATGTCCATGTTTCTCAGCATGGACTGCACCATAGTCTACTGTCCCACCGCTAATTTGTGCATACAATTCACATGCACGATCCCAGTTACTAGAAACAGGTCCAACAGCTGCGGTATGTACCGTATAACCATTTCGTTTCAAATCTTCCTGTATATCATGAACACCACCCCAATATTTTACGCCAAGCATTTCTTCTCTACCCCATCCAGCAAATCCATTCACCAATATGATAGGATAATTATTTTGTTGCCTCTCTTCAGCGTATGATATTTTCGCTGCGAATGAACATACGGTCACTAATGCAAAAAAACATATTTTTAAAAATAACTTCCCCATACTTTCTCCCCCTAATAAAACGTTTACATTTTTCTTTTTAAAAAATTAACAGAATAATTTAACAACTTAAACATAATGTAAAGTATTTTATATACGTTGTATATATAGAAAACATATAAAAATGTTGATAAATATTAATTCAAGTGAGTATTTACTTTTTACAATATAACTTGTAAATCTATTTATTTAGATTTATAATTAGATATAGTTTCCTCATGTTAAAAAGATTTAAAAACCATAAGAAAACTAATCTCATTGCTTGAAAAGGAGGAAAAATCATGCAAATCGGATCAAATATTCATACATTGTCTCAACCTACTAAAATAACTCCATCTAATCTTGAGCATAATACTATCTCTTCTACTAAACTTGAAAGTAAGAAAATAAGTGATCCTATCAAGTTTGATATTCGTTTATCTGAAAAAGAAATGAAACAGCCTGAGCATAAATTTAATGAATTAGATTTATGGAAGATGTTAAAGGATAAAGGTGTTCCCTTATGGATCATCCTTGAAATGCTACAAAAGGCTCGTAAAGAAAAAGAAGCCCAAAATAATTCAGTTCAAAATTCAAATGGGATTGAGGAAACAAACGAGACTCGATTAAATGAAGTAATGTAAAGCATAATAATTGATTTGTCTATAAACTAAAAAGAGTTCGAAGCTGATGAAATTTTTATCAACTCCGAACTCTTTTTTAAGGTTTTTCGCCAATCGTTACAAATTGAAAAGATACTTCTCCTTCCAAACCTTTAATTAGCTTTTTTACTTTGACATTTTCATTAACCATTGTATTATCTGTCGACATTTTAGGTCTTTCATCACCTAGAGATTTCTTTAATTGAAGAAGGTGCATTTTCGTTTCATTTGCTTTTATTTCCTTATATACGCTATTTTTTGCTACAATCACATACGATTGCGTTGGATATTTACGAGTGTTTCCTATCCAAGTGTCACTATCGTATGTAACAGGAATCTCATTTCCTTCTATTTTAATACTTTTCATATTCTTTTCGTCTTCATTTGTAAACAATAGTGATCCTTCTTTTGGGAATTTTGGTAACGTATCTAAAATATAATTGGAGCCATTACCTCGTTTATGAAAAATTTTTTCTTTAATCAGTGCTAGTGCTGTAGATTCATTTAAAATTAATACATGTCCATTTCCAACTTCACCTTTTTTCACAGAAAACACTTCATTTTCTTTCGTAATTTCCTTATAACGATTAATAATTGGTGAAATATTATTTTCATCTCCAATAATTAATACACCGTTTGCAGGAAATGAGTTATCCTTTTTAGAGCATGAACTAAAGCTTATTAAAAGTATTATAGCTAACATAAAAATAGTTAAAGTTCTTTTCATCACGGTTCCTTTCATAATTCATATCATTTTTTACATGCTTTTCTGTAATTTTATTAGTTGATATCCTTTATTGCTCCATAGTCTTATAAAGCTTTTGTAGGTAACGCCAACGAGTAATAAAGAAATATAAAACTTGTATACATATAAATGAAATTAAAATAAAAATCGAGCTATTTAAAATAGAAAAACTAACTAATTGTTGCAGTGCCGTATACGCTACTACAGTATGAATCACCGCAACAGCAATCGGTAAGAAGAACATTAATAATAACTGTCTCGTTACAACTTTTTTTAACTCTTGTTTACTTAATCCCATTTTCGAAATCATTTTATATTGTTGTTGATCACGGTCCAAATCTGTATATAATCGGAAATAAATAAAACTAGCAGCAAATGTAAAGAAAACGATTCCGACTAAAACACTTGCCATAAGTAATAAACCATTTTTTTGCTTTGCCTCCAACAAGTTTAATGTTAAAGCTTCAAAGTAGAAATCACTGTCCCTAAGATCTTTATCGAATATACTTTTTAATTGATTTGAAATCTCTTTCGTTCTTATCCAATCATCTACAACAAATCCGTAAGTACGATGTTGAATATCTTCATCCTCTGGATTACTCGTCAGAGGAATTTCATCATACACATGATCTTGAACAGCAATATAAATACTACTAGAATCATGTGGTAAAACTAAATTCTCTACAGTTTTCTTCACACGAAATGTCTTTGTCCAATCTCCTTGAATGACTTCAATATTTTTTTTGTAGTCACCATTTTTAAATTCTTGCTTTTGTGACACCCTCCCAGGGATTAGTAAAATTTCATCTTCTTTTTCAATCGTTTCATGTTGGTACCCGAGTGCTCTCGTAAGTTCGTTATATTCACTTAATTTCAATACATTTACGTTACTTTCTGTAAATTTACTTGAAGATGAAGCCATTCGATACGGAATATTTGCATCCAAGAGATGTTTTTTTATAATAGAGAGATGTTTATCTACCAATTTGTTGTTTTCAGAGCTTTCATACAGAAATGTATATGGGTTTGTCATCCACACTAAATTTCTATTACCAATAGCAGCTGTTGTACCAATAGCTGTAAATGCAACTGCTGAAATAATAGATACAATAAAAAACATCGTTGCATTATCTTTCATACGGTAAATTAATTCAGAAAACGTTAATATATTTGTTCTTTTTAAAAAGAAAGATTCTCTCCTTTTAGCAAGATGTAATATATAAACGCTACACTGTGTATATAAAAAGTACGTTCCTATAATTACTAGTAAGACACCCATTCCAAGTGTAGTAAAACTGGAAATTGAAATAAAGCGAAATACTGAGAAATATCCATATCCTATACTAATTAAAGAAAGCAGTGATAATAAAATTGAAGATTTCGGTTCAGGTTTTGGTTTTTCCTCTGCTCGAATAAGTTCGACAAGTTCCGTTATTTTTACCATTTTAAATGTAAATAGTGAAACAATGAAAAATAAGAAAAGAAAAGTGATAACTGTTAATAATACAGCCTTCACTGGTGTATAAAAAGGCAAACCATTATTAATCATTAATACACTTGCGCTTATCAATAAAACTAGTTTAGAAAATATGAGTCCAATGAAAATCCCTATACAAATTGAACCAAGTCCAATCAACATATTTTCAATTAATAATAATTTCTTAAACTGTCTCATTGACATACCTTGCATCATTAATATGCCAAATTCTTTCTTACGAGTTTTTAAAAATGAACTAACTGAATATAAAATAAAGAAAAATGAAAATACAAAAATCAAACCTTGCGAAATTGTAAATCCCATCGTACCATATGCACTCATTGTTGCACTTGTTGATTTTAATTCCCCTTGTAAATCAGGATGAAATAATAAAAGAGCATACGTAAAGAAAACCATAATAGAAAATGTACTACTTAAAAAATGGGCAGCATATGTACGCTTATTACGAAAAATATTATTAAATGCGAACTGACGAAAAGTCATGCCTTTTCCCTCCTAACAAAGAAAGAACATCCATAATCTTTTGATAAAAGGCTTGTCTGCTTTCACCACAATAAATTTCGTTATATAGTTGACCATCTTTAATAAATACTACTCTACTGCAAAAACTCGCAGCATACGGATCATGTGTAACTAACATCATCGTTGCTTTTTCTTCTTTATTAAGAGTATCAAGCATCTCCATTACATCATTTGAAGATTTAGAGTCCAAGTTCCCTGTTGGTTCATCTGCAAGTAATAATTGCGGCTTATGAACGATCGCACGAGCGATTGCTGTTCTTTGAGCTTGTCCCCCTGATATTTCAAATGTTCTTTTATTCAAGATATCTGTAATATTTAACTTCTCTGCAATCTCTTCCAATCGCTTGTTCATTTCTTGCACGGAAACACCATCTAAAGTCATCGGCAATACGATGTTTTCTTTTACAGTAAGTGTGCTAAGAAGATTAAATGATTGAAAAACAAATCCTAATTGTTTTCTGCGGAATAACGCTAAATCTTCTGATGATAATTGGAAAGGATTTGTACCATTTATTAAAATTTCTCCCGATGATGGAGAATCAATAGTAGATACCATATTTAATAACGTTGTTTTTCCACTACCAGATGGCCCCATAATCCCTACAAATTCACCTTCTTGAATTGATAAATCAATATCAACTAATGCTTTATAAGGTACTTTCCCTTTATATACTTTACTAATACTTTTTGCATGTAAAATTTCCATGTATATTCTCCCTTCATTTGCACGTCTCATAACAGAGTGTAAATGAATTGTCTTACAGCTCATATTGATTCGTCTTTCATTTATCTTACACGCTTGTAAGATTTCTAAAAAAACTGATAATAAAACTATTTTCAAACTGAAATTAACGCATAACTATCTTATAATAATTGTATAGTAGCAGGAAATACAAAGTATATGAAACCTTTATTATATAAATGAGAAAAGACCGATTGCTTTATCGGTCTTTTACTACCCAACGTTATATTTTTATCCACTCAGATCTTCTCAATATATAATGATTATATATTTGATTTTCTATCCTCTGTTGGCTCTTATAAATAAACCCACATTTTTCAATAACTTTATTTGATGCTACATTGTTAATTAAAGCAATTGCGTTAAGGTGATCTACATTCGTTTTTCCAAACAAATAGTTAATCATTCCTTTAGTTGCTTTCGTTGCATAACCATTATTATGATATTCACTTGAAACTGCATACATAATTTCTCTATTTGGTAAAGGAAGTTCATCTTTAATACCCGTACAGCACCATCCAATAAATTCATTTGTGGTTTTCTTAAATATTCCTAGTCTTAATATGTGATCATCTATGTTAGTCGTAGTTCTCACTGCATGAAGAAACGCTCTATTTTCTGGTATTTCATAATTTACAACCCAATTAACCCTTTGTTCTTTCGTCGATTTCCAGTCCGGTAAAAATTTTTCTATTTCCGGTTGATTGGATATGTTATAAATACTCTCTGCATCTTTGACCGTAAACTCTTGTAGGTATATATCTCCACAATCTATTTTAAATAACTTAGTGAATCTCTCTTCATCCATGTTAATCCCCCTTACTTACATTAAAGCTCCTTAATCTGCTTCGTAAGTTCCATAAACCGTTCATCCAGTGCTTTATATTCTTTGTCGTTAGAAGTTAAAAAGCTTAATTTCCCTAATACTTCTTGTCTCTCTGTTTCTAACGTTAAACGTAGCTCTTCAATATCATCTCTTGTTTTCGTAGGTTCTTCTAGCTGCTTTTGTATCGTATTGTTTGAAAACACGAGTTTTGTGTTAGTTGTTTTCTCCAAAAAATATCGATCGTGAGATACAATTACTAATGTTCCGTTATACTCAGCTAATGTATTTTCAAGTTGTTCACGTGAAGGTAGATCCAAGTGATTCGTCGGTTCGTCTAAAATGAGTACATCTTTTTCATCTAAAATATAAGCCATTAGCTTACATTTTACTCTTTCTCCCATACTCATATGCTCAATCGGCTCTTTCCATTGAGAAGCTTGGAACCCTAAATGTTTCATTAAATTTTGGACTTTTCCTCTTTCTTCAAACGTCTCTTTAAAAAATAAATTTTCTGGTGTTTTATCAAGCGGTAAATCAAAAACTTCTTGTGTTAAATAGCCGATGTTCGCAGATGGTGAAATCCATATTTCTCCTTCAGCAGTTTCCGTTCCCATAATCATCTTCAGTAATGTTGTTTTCCCACTACCGTTTGGTCCAACAATCGCAACTTTCTCACCGTGCTGAATTGTAAAATTAACGTTTTCAAATAATACTTTCCCATGAAAGTCTTTTTTTAATTGCTTCACTTCTAAAAAACGTTTTCCTACTTTTTTGTTCGCTTGAATAGAAAACTCAACTGAATACTCTTCTTTCACACGTTCTACTTTCGCTTTCTCCAGCTCTTTTTCAAGTCGTTTTCGTTTTGACTTCACTTGTGCATCCATTCGCTTCGCTTTTACACGATAGAATTCTTTCACACCTTCTTGTTTTGTAGACTGCGCGTGTGCCTTTTGTGACCATGAACTCAATTCTTTTATATGTGTTTCTACTTGTTCTATCTTTTTTTGCTGCTTTTCATATTCACGCTGCTGCGACTTTCTTTTTTGCTCACGTGCTTTCATGTAGCTCGTATAATTACCACTATGCTCAATTAATTTTTTGTCCTCAATTGACCATATTTTTGTTGCGACAACATCTAAAAAATATCGATCATGCGATACAACGATAACTGTACCTTTCATGTTTTTTATTTGTTTAATGAGAAATCCCGTACTGATCTCATCTAAATGATTTGTCGGTTCGTCTAATATTAAGACATTAGGATTTTCAGCAAATCCTTTTGCTAATCGAATTTTCAGCTTTTCACCACCACTTAAAGTATGAAAATCGTTCGTTGGCACGCCCCATTTTGCAAGAAGTTCTGCTTCTTTTGCAATTACATCATTACTAATAAAAGATTCTATTTCTTGCTCAACATATGCTGTTGTCATATTCATTTGCATCCATTCAACAGTACCTTTTGAAGGTTCAATCTTCCCATTTATTAATTGAAGTAACGTTGATTTACCAGCACCATTTTTACCGATTAATCCGATAACATCCCCTTGTTTTACTGTCACATTCATTTTCTCTAACAACATATTTTCTTTTATTTCAACATAAACATCATTTAATTTTAATAGTTCTTTCATAAATACCGATCCCTTTCATTAAGGGAGAATAAAAAATCCTCCCAAATAAATTTGGCAGGATTAGTCATTACATTATTTATACCCAAATAAGCTATTGCGCAATATAAATAGCAATACCGTTGTATGGAAATTGGGCAGACTAATCCTATTTTTTAGAAATTGAAATTTATTGAATTTCAACATTTAAAAATAAGATTAGTTAATCATCGTCCACCCATCATTCCTTTCCGTCGTTAATAACCATATTGTACCATACTAGTACTGTATGAGTAAATGCAATTATATGTGCTGTTAAAAAGATTGCTTTCTTTTAGGTTTATTTATCATTCCTTAACTTCATGTTGAATAAGCACAAGTTACATTGATTGTAATACGTCCTTTAGATTTCCCCAGTAGTAAACTTCTAAGCACTCTCTATTATATAAAGTGAAACTTTAATCAGTGGGGGTTTTCTTCATCCCCACTGATTATTAGTTGAACAAATCGGACTTTAATGGGCAGCCCGACCCCCACCTAATTTCTTTGCTTTCGCTGAATTTTGAGGTGGGGGTCTTACTGCCCATTAAAGCGGGATAAATTTTGTATAAAAACAAAATGTTATTCATTATCCAATAATCACTTATTGTTTTTCGATAAATTTTTATTGATTATTCCCTTGTAATAAGCTATTATATCTTTACAGAAAATATTAATGTAAGGATTGAATTTATGGACAGGACATTAAAAATCACAAAGTTAAATATGTTTTTAAGGATTTTTCTCGTCCCGATTATAGTAGGGATAATTGTTGGTATACTAACTAAATTGGGGCAAGGTATACTTCCTGGACATTGGAATTCATTAGCTAATCTAGGAAGCGTTTGGTTAGTTCCATCCTTTTTTGTGGCTAGCTTTAGTTATTCTAAGCGTACAGCTATACTTTCTGGTATCCTTGCACTACTCGGTATGGTATTAGGCTACTATGGTTATGCAATAGTTATTAAAAATGTAGCTCACTCTATTTATTTTATATCCGTATGGATTGTATGTGCATGTATAGGAGGAACTATCTTTGGAGTTGCAGGTTTTCTATGGAAAGATACTACGGATCCACTTCATAAATTCGGAAGCGCGCTTATTAGTGGCGTTTTTATAACGGATGGACTTCACATTCTTTTAAATTTTGAAGACTATAGTCACATGTTACCTGTTGGATATACCGAAGTCATAGTCGGGATTATCTTGATTCTTGTATTAGAACGCTCTAATGCTAATCGAATTTCTTCTTTCTTAATGATGGTTCCTATCACTATTTTAGGATTAATTGGATATAAATTATTAAGTTTGTTTACTTAATTAAAATTCATGAAGCTAGCTCTTTCAAAGGGCGAGCTTTTTTCTTACAAAAAACTATTTAAATATTAATAAATTATTAAAAACCTCTCATTTAACAGCCTTATTTATTATTGTGTCATTACACATACTTACACGACCTTTTATTAAGATCATACCAGTCTTTTATATCATTTTATTTAATCCATATAAAGTAAGGCCAAAAAACTTATTTCAAAAGTTCTTTAGCCTGAGTCATTTTTACACATTTAAAATTTAATACGTACAACGGTACCTTTACCAACTTCTGAATGGATTTCTACACTATGTCCTAATTGCTTCGTAATTTCATGTACGAGATATAGCCCCATTCCAGTTGATTCTTTAAAATCTCTACCATTTTCTCCTGTAAAGAAAGGTTTAAACACTCTTGGTAAATCTTGCTTCGGTATTCCTACACCATTATCAGCAATTTCAAGTATAACATTATTACCTTCCTTACAAGCTTTCACTTTAATCTTCTCTCTACTACCAGATGAATATTTAATCGCATTCGATAGTATTTGTCCAATTAAAAATTGTAACCATTTCGCATCACTTTCTACTGTAATGTCCTTATCAATTTCAAGCTCTGGATATACAAAATTCCGGATAAAGAACCGTTTATGCTCATGTACCGAATCATTCACTATTTTATATAGTTGTACTCTTTCTACATAAAAATCTTGTGTAAATGCTTCTAAACGTGCGACATACAGAGCCATTTCTAATCCCTTTTTTAATCGATCAGTTTCCTCATTTATACTTTCAAAACGTGAATCTACTTCATCCTGTGTAATTAATTCTATTACAGATAAAGGTGTTTTCATTTGATGAATCCATTGATTCATAAAGGTTAAATGGTCATTATTTTTTCTCTCTTGCATTTGCAGCTGATTTTGATAATGTCGATATTGCACCTCAAGTAGTTCTTGAAGAGCAGCCGATACAGCTGCAAAATCAGATTTTTGAACAGATTCATCCAAAGATTGCATCGGGTTTGCTAAGCGCTCATAAAAAGAACGATGTGTAAAATAACGAAACACTAAATAACTTCCCATAAAGAAAACACCTAGAAACATTGCATATAACGCCGTTGTAATATGATTATGCCCATCAAACCAATATACGAGAAATATAGCTAGTAGTTGAATTATAGTAAAGCAAATAAGTGGTATATGATCACGTATAAACAACCTTATCATTTTTCTATACCAGTATCCCAAGTAATATGCAATCTATATCCAACACTACGAATCGTTTCAATCGCACCTTCTATATGTAACGTTTGTAACTTTTTACGCACACGTGTTGTATTTACACTTAATGTATTATCATCAACATAAGATTCGCTATCCCATAATTTATTTAACAACACTTCCCTACTCACAACACGCGGATAATTTTTCATTAATGTCTCTAATAAAATAGCTTCGTTTCTCGTTATATCAATCTCTTCGTTTCTAAGTTTCAATACAAGTCTTTCAGGATATAAACAAAGGCCTTGTTGCTCAATCATTCGCTCTTCTAGTTTCGGTGCATAATCTCCATATGCACGTCTTAAATGACTACGAATTTTCGCCACTACAACTTCATAATGAAAAGGCTTCGGAATAAAATCATCGCCACCGTTTTCTAACGCCATAACTTGATCCATCGTACCTTCACGAGCCGAAATGAATAGTATCGGACATGTAGAAACACCACGAATTTGACGACACCAAAAGTAACCATCAAAACTCGGTAAATTAATATCTAATAAAACTAACTCTGGTTGTTCATCTAAAAAAATGTCTAATACATTTTGAAAGTCCGATACAATAACTCCTTGATAACCATATTTCGCAACATATGTTGATAATAGTTCTGCAATTTTCATATCGTCTTCTACAATCATAATTTTGACCATTATTGAACTCCTTTTTAATCCACAATCTCAAATATACTTATATAAAATAAATACTACCTCTTTTCACAAAATCCGTAAATTAAAAAAAGGATGCTTTTATACAAAGGTATCCTTTTTCGTCCCTTATCTATTTAATATGAAATTTACTAAAAGTAAATCCTAGTTTCTCCACATAATCCATCCCTAATTCCATACGCGCCGTTTTCAACGGATCCACAACTTGGCAAACTTTTAAATTACCTGCTGCCGATAATAAAAGAGTTGCATCAGCTTTAGACACTGCTAATTCTTCATGTAAAAATGTTACCATATTATGTACAGCACGACTTGCTGCATCATCTAACAATTTCTCTGAAGCAATCGTCATCATTTTTCCTTTTTGAATAGCCATTGGTAACGGCCATTTCTTTTCTTTTATAATTTGAACTGTTACCGTTACCTCACCAGCAACCTCTACACCACTAACACCAATTTCACCATCACCCATCGCTGCGTGTAAATCACCTAACGCTAATAGTGCTCCTGGGACATTAACTGGTAGTAGTAATGTTGTTCCTTCTTTAATCTCTTTACAGTCCATATTCCCGCCATGATCATGCGGTGTGCCACATGAAATGCTCTCTTCTTTCGGTGCAGTACCAATTACCCCAATCATTGGATTAATCGGGATTTGTAGTTCACTTGAAAACAAAACATGTTCATTATGTATTGGGACAATTTTCACTGTATTTTCATTTAACTCATCACCTATTACACCAAGGTTTGCACCTGTAGTCAAAACGCCCTGCTCTGCAATTTTAATCTTTTCAATCGTTACGGCTAATATATCGCCAGGTTCTGCTCCTTTAACATATACAGGTCCAGTGGCCGGATTAATTCGGTTCCAATCTAATTCTTGAAACACAACATCTTCAGAATCGATTTGATTTTCAAAGCAATCATATGTTTCAAATACAAGACTGCTCCCAATTTCCACTTCCATACAAGGCTTATTTTCTGGTGACATTGAGTAAATAATATGGTCTTTATGAATTCGATACATAATACCTCTCCCTTTTGTATTTATCTACTATTACTAATTAGCTCTTTTTATACAAGCTCCTCTTAAAATTAAATGTTATTTTTATGTAAAAAAGCACGCAGATTGTTTTATAACATACACTCTTTACTATAACAGAAAGGTGGTATCACTATGCCCCTTATTCCATACAACGAAAGTGATGTTGATTTACTAGCTCGATTAATTCGTGCTGAAGCTGAAGGCGAAGGTCGCCAAGGTGAGGAGTTAGTTGGATGCGTTGTAGTAAACCGTGTATTTTGTGATTGCTTAGATTTTAAACAACTCCGTACCGTACGAGACGCTGTATATCAAAGCCCCGGCGGATTTGAAGCAGTACAATATGGATATTTTTATCAACGCGCTCGTGAATCAGAAAAAGAAATCGCACGAAAAGTTTTACAAGGTCAATGGCGCTGGCCTGCACGATGGGCTCTTTGGTATTTCCGTCCAGTCGGAGCTTGTCCACCTGAATGGTATAATCAGCCATTTGTAGGACAGTTTAAAAGCCATTGTTTTTATGAGCCAAGTGGTGATGAATGTCCGAAAATGTATTCACGATAGTAAAAAAGAAAACACCGAAAGTACCTGCTTTTATATATACTTTCGGTGTTTTCTTTTTATTCAAGTAATCTAATAGTAAGATAAAATATTTAACTCCTATAACATTTTATTAATCGAATATTCAACATGTACTGAAGTTTCTTAGACTAATAGAAACCAAATGGTATATAAGAGATTATCACTAAATAACAACTTTTAGTTTTAATGTATATATTTGTTTATAAAAAAATGATAAACTAATTTACGCATTGGAAAAATTTTATAATGATAAAAAGGGGATCACTATGAAATTACTACGTTTATTTCTCATTCTAACTCTTGTTGTATTATTAAGCGCATGTGGTAATACAGCAGTAAAAGTCACCAAGGTTCAAAAAAACGGCGAAACAACTTTAAACATTGGCTCCCTGAAAGGGTATTACGATGTACAAACGATCAAAACTGAACAAGGAAATGTACAATTTCCTTTTGATGCAACCGTTGAAGAGGGTACAATTTTATTACAAATCACTAAAGACGATAAGGTCATTTACGAAGAAGAAGTCACTTCTCAAAAAGAAGGTTTACTTTCTTTTGAAGCACCAAAATCTGGATCTTATAATTTAATTGTACGCGTAAAGAACGAAAAAGAAAAAGCAAAAGGTATACAAATACATACAAAACTATAAAAAAAACGGCAAGCGAATTCTAGCTTGCCGTTTTTATTTCTAACTCAATTTTCATAATATATACTTATCGATTAAACGAATTGTTTTGTGTATACTTCATCTTTATTTACATTCTATATTTAGACATTATTCTTAAAAAATCTTCTAAAATAAAAATTAAGTTATGATTTCCGGAATTTTAGTTTAATTACCTAAAAAAATTCTTTATCGCTTCTAATTGAATTTTATGACTACACTCATCACAACAATATACCCCGTTTGGTTTCTCTTTAAATCGCTTATATTTTTCACTGCCTTCGTAAACACGAAATATATTCTTACAAGAAAAGCAAACAATCTCATAAAACATCATATGCATTTTCCTCTCCTTGTTTATACACTTTTTTAATCACTTGTGAGAAGGTCATTTTTCTACAGTATAAATTTTAATATCCTTTGACTAAAAGGTTTACCTCTATTCTTATCGAATTATATTAATATCTTATAACGCGAGGTGAACATCTTGTTCAGTAATATAGAATTAGTTTTAGATGCTAAAGCAAGTTTAGCTGAAGGACCATGTTGGGATGGAAAAAAGCAACTTTTATATTGGGTTGATATTATGGAGAGAAAATTATGCATATACAATCCTACCGCTAATACGAACCGAGTAATTGCTCTCAATCAACAAATTGGCTGTGTTGTTCCATATTTAGAGGATGTACTACTCTTAGCTATGGAAAAAGGCTTTTATTCTATTAATGTAAATACCGAAAAACTGACACATATTTTTGACCCTGAACCACATTTAATAGAAAATCGTTTCAATGATGGAAAATGTGATCCAGCTGGTCGTTTCTGGGCAGGTTCTACAGATACATACGGTATGAATGCTGCAGGTTCCTTATATTGTTTACATCATAATTTGAGTGTAGAGAAAAAAGTTTCACATGTAAATACTTCAAACGGAATCGCTTGGTCACCTGATCATACATACCTTTACTTTATAGATACACCTACTAAAAAAGTGGTTCGCTATCAATATAATATACGTACTGGAGAAATTCATAATCCAAGTGATGTAATCATTTTCTCTGAAAATGATGGTCTACCTGATGGTATGACAATTGACGAAGAAGGTTGTTTATGGATTGCACATTGGGGAGGTTCAAAAATAACTAGATGGAATCCCTCTACTGGAGAACAAATATTAAGTATTCCAATTCCTGCGTTATATGTAACATCATGTACATTTGGTGGGCCTAACTTAACTGATTTATATGTTACAACAGCCAGAACAAGAATGACGGATGACGAATTAAAAGAGTATCCACATGCTGGTGGTATTTTTCGAATTCAAACAAATGTTAAAGGCTGTCCCACCTATTCATTTTGTAATAAAAATATTGGAGCTGAAACAATGTGAACCGTATCGATTACATAAGACAAGAAGAAAAGAAATATCACGACCTTTGCTATGAACAATATAAACTATTTGAAATTGGCTCTTGGCTGTACAAACCGGTTAAAATAGTTATGGACTTGATGGATCACTTTGAAGGACAAAACAACTTGCAAGTACTTGATCTTGGCTCTGGCGTCGGTAGAAATAGCATTCCAATTGCACAAAAGTTAAGAAATACTAGCGGCACTGTTACATGTGTTGATTTACTTAATTCCGCTTTAACAAAGCTACAAACTTATAGCAAAGAACATGATGTATTCGAGGTTATAAAAACAGAACAAGCAGCAATTGAAAACTATCATATTGACTCTAACGCTTATGATTATATCGTTGCAGTATCAAGTTTAGAACATGTCAAATCAGAAGAAGATTTTAAAAACGTACTTCATTCTATGAAAAAAGGGACAAAAAACGGCGGTATTAATTGTTTGATTATTAACTCTAACATACAAGAAATTGATTTAAAAACGAATGAAGAATTAGAAGCTTTAATTGAAATTAATCTCCCAACCGAAGAAATAATACGTCTATTAAAAAGCATTTATAAAGGATGGAAAGAAGTAAAAGTTGAATTAAAAGAATTAGCTTATAATATAGTTCGTAATGAAAGACACATTCAATTAAAAACAAATGCTATAACGTTTGTAGTTCAAAAATAATCGTATAATAAAGATATGATTATTTCTCTCAGATTTATTTTTATTGCACGAAATTTGCAACTATAAATATTTATGAAACAAAAAATAAAAGAGCACTTGTTTCCGCAAGTGCTCTTTTTGGGGATTTTGAGATATCCTATTAAAGAAAGTTAAGGTTACTTAAAGTTAATAGGTACTTCTATTATATGCTTGTCCTTTTTATTTGTGCATAATCAATATATAAACATCTTTAATCATTCTTAATAACTTTTAATTATAGTTCTCTCTTACATTTTATCGTAAAAAAATTGATTGAAGGTTTATTTACCACGTTCTTATTTGGTTCATCAATTTCCGAAACTTGTACTAATCCATATTGATTAAAATCTCGTTTTATAGATTCAGAATCATAGAAGAACATTTTTACGCCTTCCATTATTTCATAATAGTCTTGCTCCAGCTGTTTTCCTTTTCCGTACATTGGGGCTTTTTGAGAAACAGTTGTAAAAACCATATATCCGCCTGGTTTTAACTGATTATAACAATCTTCAATAAATTTCTCTCTTTCCTGTTCATTCAACAAATGAAGAAGTGCATGACTAAATATCCCATCATACAGTTTGTTATTAAAAGGCATCTCATTTACCGAACCGTGATAGATACTAATATCTTCTAGTCCATTTTGCTTTGCTAAATCAATGGCTGTTTTTGAAATTTCAATACCTGTTACATTTATACCATTATCGATAAAAACCTTTGCATTTCTTCCATATCCAATACCCGGAATTAATATGTCTTTAACGTTCTTTTCAAGAAAAAAAAATCTTTTGTCAAAATTGCAGATTCTGTAGATTCAAATCCCCACATCGTTTGTTTTTCGATAAAACTTGATTCCCAAAATTCCATTATGTATCTATCTCCTTATTTTCAATCCATTTTTAGTATCACATTAAAAACTTATAAATTTTAACGCTGCGTCTACCTATGCCAAATTAATTTTTTACCACATTCACTATAAGTCCATTGAATATAGCACAATTATAAGCCTATATCTATTATAATGATTGGTTTAAAATCCACCCTATTTTATTAATCCTTACATTTGTAGAAAAATAAAAAAGCCAATACTTCCGTTATAGTATTGGCTTTTTCTCACGAGAAATTATCTTTTTATATTGTACCGATCTAATACTTTTTCTAACATTTCTAAAGTTATTGGTTGTGCTTCTTTTATTAATTGATAACCAATACGACCATTCGGTTCCGCTGTAACTTGCTGTAAACTCTTTACATCATGGATTCCTTTTTCTCTTAATTGCATATATAGTTGTTGCTCCGACATTTTTGCCTGCATCAAATTCTCTTTTACAATCTCTCCGTTTTCAACAATTATAATGCTACTTCCATTTAGAAATTGTTCCACCTTCCTTGATTTCAATTCAAAGAAATGAATGATAAGTAGTATGCTTGCAAATATGATAGCCGCAAATATAGATGGGACTACTTTTCTACTTAATACAGGTTCCACAATAATACGGCCGATTGATACAACTATAATGATTTCAGCTCTTGTCATTTGGCTGACAGATGCACTACCTGTCATTTTCAAAACAATTATTCCAGTAAAAGTTAATATAATACTTTCCAAAATTATATTCATAATAACCCAATCCTTTAATGGTGTATTTTACTATCATTCCCATTAAAGTTGTGTTTTACTTACCTATTAAGTTGTTAAACCCTTCAGACCATGATGGAAATAAAGGTATCCAACCATACTCTTTACGCGCCTTATTATTGGAAGCTCCTCTTTCCCAACTATCTTTCCCATCTTGAACTTTAGGCTTAGGTGCCCCTATCGCCGCTGCATATATTGGTAACCATTCTTTACTAGTTGCTGGATAATTATCTACAATATTTACGATTCCTGAAGGCCAATTAAGGGCTAGCATAGTAGCTCTTGCAGCATCTTCGACATGTATAAACGAGATTATCCCATCTGATGCAATAATCTCATTATTACGAACTTGATTTGCTATTAATCCGTTTTCCGCATACCATGTTCCTGGTCCGTATAATGTGCCATAACGAAGTATTACCGATTCAGGTAACTCAGTAACAGCTTCTTCTAATTTCAATATGCCATTAACAGTGACTTGTCGAGGCATGGAAGCAGTAATATGTAGTGAATCTTTTTCAGTCGCAAATGTATCCCCTGGTTCATACGCCCATGAAATACTTTGAGCGATTATTTTCTGTACCCCTACATTTTTAGCTGCATCGACAAGGTTACGAGTGCCTTTTGTTCTAATTTTTGCATTATCCTCAAAATCCCATGAAGATAATGACGTTAATTGATGAATAACTACATCGGGATTTGTTTCTTCTAATACAGAAAATACAGCCTTTCTATTAAATACATCAGCTATTACTGGTATGGCACCAACCTTTTTCATTGCTTCTACTTGTGAAGTATTACGGATCATCGCAAAAACTGTATGCCCATTTTTTATTAACATTGGCAATAAAGAACGTCCTATTACACCCGTTGCACCTGCTACAAATATTTTCATATATGTTCCTCCTCATTTAGTAATCATAAATGTGACGAAACATTTGTAAGGTATGTGACAAATATTTGCTCATTTTTTTCGTTATTCATATGAAACATATACTTTTAATGGTTTAATTATCCCTAAACTCAATTCATCAAAGCATTGTATGAGTGAAGTATAATGTATTTCATGTTGAAAGATCTCTTCTATAAATGGTGTTTTTCCTATTTCTTCAAAAAACCAATCTGCATGCTTTTGATAATCGTATCCATCACTTGATCCAATGATTTGCAATTCTTTCTGATAAAAGTTAGCAGTTAATGTTAGTTCTTCTATATTACCATCAGATAGTATACATATTTTACCATTAGTTTTAAGAGCTTTTTGCAAAGTATGGAACCCACTATTTGTAGCAGAACATTCGAAACCATAATTATATGTTTCTATTATTTTCTCTTCTGAATCATATATGTTTTTTGGACCAAACTTCTTTGCAAAATCTCTTCTATTTTTATTAGGCTCAACAACATCCACGTGCTCAATGCCTACATAGTATTTTAAGAAATAACAAGCGAACAAACCAATAACTCCCATTCCAGTTATAAGTACTTTTTCATCATGTCGCGGGTTTAGTTTCAATACTCCTTTAGCAGCATCACATGAAAGAATGGATAATAAAGCAACTTTAGGTTGTATAGAACTAGGCACTCGAATTACTTTATGTACCTTAACTATCCCTATCGTTTCATGTCCATAAAAAGAAACTACTTTATCACCTACGTTTACATGTGTTACTTGATTACCAACTTGAATTACTTCACCATAACTTTCATATCCAGTTTTTCTTGGATAAGAAGGATTCGTTTCCGTAATATCGGATCCATTATACTGTGGTAACTCGGCCCCAATGCTTATCGCTCCTGCGATTGTTTTAACGATAATTTCATCGTCCTGTATGTCCTTAATTTCATTTGTTTCCCACTCAAGTTGTTTAGGCCCTTTTACAATTAACTTATATTGTTCCATTTATATCCTCTCTTTTTATAAAGATGTTATAAGTAATATTGTTATCCATCTAGATTTCGACTAAATTTATTTACCTAATAGATGATAAATTACCCTTGCCCACGTTTATACCTTTAATGCTCCTGTACCTTTCTGTTCAGCGTCTAATACTTTAAGATTACTATTCTGATAACATTTTAAGAAAAGTCGTTGCCGCCCAAATGAAATACGCAAGTTGCGTCACGATATACATTGTAATTTCAAAACCTGTAAGCTTTCTTTCCCTTTTTATTTTCTTTAAATATCTATAAAAACAAAATGAACATAAGATCAGTAAAACAATAGACATTTGATATAGATTATCCACTAAAAGAACTGCCATTTATTTCATCACCTTTCCAATAGAAAGCGGGCTATAGTTCAAGCATACCATAAAAAAGGAATTAATTACCATGTAGTCTAGAGCAAATATTACCCAATTAAAACCAGTCACCTTTTTGAATTTATTCAATACAATGTTATGTAATCGACTACACACGATATAATAGGAGATTACTTTCTTTCACTGCAAATGCTTAGGAGGAAGTTGTACATGCAATTGATTCATAACATAAGAAAGGCATTTAATAACCTATGTAACTACGATACGTTCAATTTAATACACACTATTCAATCATTAAATATTTCACTTCATAAAATAGCTCCTTTTATTACTTCACCAGTTAACCTTGAATACGGAAGGAACATTATCTATCAATCTGAATTTGTAGAGATTTTAGTATTAAATTTCCCCAGCAAAGCAAAGACCTTTGTGCACGATCATGGAATATCTGTAGGATGTATACTAATAGTCAATGGTACGTTACAAAATATAACGTACGAAAATAATAGCGAGCGGATTGAAGAGTTTACAGAGGGAAATATTTTCACAGTAAAAAAAGATACTGTGCATAAAATGTATAATGCTACAGATTCAGCAGTAATAACTTTCCACGTATATTCCCCACCATTAAAAGATGTCCAAATATATGAATAGTCTTTAGAAGGAGGAAATATGCAAAATTTGAAAGATTACTATATAAAGAGCTTACAAGATGGTCGTAACGTTTGGCTCTATGGTCAAAAAGTAGATGTAACTACAGACAAACATTTTGCAGGAACATTAAGTACCATTTCTAATTTATTTACATTGTTTGATGATCCAATACGAAGAGATTCTGTTGGATATGTTAGTCCAAAAACGAAAGAATTTGTTCATACAGCCTTTTTAGTTCCGAATTCCTATAACGAATTATTAATGAGGAGAACCGCTTTTGAAACGTGGAGTTATGCTACAGACGGTGTAATGAGTAGACTATCTGATTACGCAAGATCGAGACTTACTGGCTGGTACGTATCAAAATATTTTTATAAAAAATTCGATGCACAGTTTCCAGATAAAATTACATCTTATTATGAAGAATCGAGAGATAATCACTTATTCTTAAGCGTAGTTCAACGTGATCCACAAATAAATCGATCTACAGAATCAATGTTGAATACAAACGACTTAGGATTACTAAGAGTTACGAAAAAAACTTCTGATGGAATTTATTTAAGTGGTGCTAAAATGATTGGTACTGCTTCTCCTTATTCAAATGATTTATTAATCTATCCATTAGCAAAACTGACTGATACTCAAAAAGATTTAGCTCACTTTCTCATTGTGGCAGCCAATTCCCCTGGATTACATATGGTTTGTAGAGAACCATTTGCGAATACACATTCAATTACAGTTGATTCCCCTCTTAGCTCACAGTACGATGAAATTGATGCACTATTAATCTTTGATAATGTATTTGTACCATGGGAACGAGTCTTACTATATAACAACCCTGAAGCGTTATGGGCAATAAAGTCAGATGTAGCTTCTAGTAGTTTAGCTTATCACCAAGCAATTGTACGATTAATAGTAAAGCTAGAATTTATAACTGCAATTGCTTGTGAAATTGCTGAAGCGATCGGTGCTACTACTTATTTGCATGTTCAAGAGAAGCTTGGGGAATTAATTATGCAAATCGAAACAATTCGCGCACTTTTAATTGCTGCAGAAGTTGAAGGTACTACAAATGAAACGAAAACTTATTTGCCGAATTTTAAATATATCGAAACTGCAAGGAATCTTGGTTCCAAATATTATCCCCGTGCAATAGAAATTTTACAATTAATTGGAGCAGGTGGGTTCATTCAACTTCCTTCGAGCTCGAATGACTTCCAAAGTCCGATAGCTGATTTATTGAAAAAGTACTTTAAAGGAACGAATATAGATGCCGAACAACGCACAAAATTATTTAAGTTGGCCTGGGATATCTTTGGAAGTCCATTAGGATCTAGACACGAATTGTATGAAAGATTTTATGCCGGAGATCCAATACGAAATACAGCTACGCAATATGTAAATTATGATAAAAATCATTTTAAAAAGATGCTAAGTAAATATTTACATTAATGAAAAAGAGCACTCTTTTTTAAGAGCGCTCTTAAAAAACATATAGTTATTCAGTTACATATATAGTTGCTCCGTCCACAACTGCTACTTTTCTCTGTAATGGTTTCATTTTATTCACCTTTAGTTTTCTTCTTATACATGATTCTTATCATATTTTCTCGTATAGACTTCCCCATTCTGAGTAACTAATTTTAATGCAATTTCACCACAAACTCCATGTGGTATTTCAAATTCACCTTGTGCATTTGAAATACTACGCATCTTACTTTCAATTGAATCTTCATAAATTTTCACATTAGTTATAGGTTCGTTATTTTGATCTACGATAATACCTCTTGAATACTTTGCAACTGCTATGCATTGATTCTCTTTTTTTATATTTAGCCACAACCATTACACCAACTACTATAGCGCTACATACAAACAAGAGAATGATTTTTCGCCTCAAAACCAAACAAACCTCCTAATTCAAATTATTCTTTTCTAAACTGAAAATTAAACTGTCTTAATTGCTTGATTTCCCCAATTACTTTACGAATACCTTCTTCAATCTTATCTTCTTTTACATTCGAAACATTTAATTTTAATAGTTTTTCTTTAGGGAAATTCCTCATATAATTCTTATCAATAGTATCGACACTTATTTGCATGTCACCTAATTTTTGTATAAGTGTTTCTGTAACTGTGTTTTTCTGCATTTCTAAACAGGTGTGTATTCCAAATGTGTTTTGTCTATTATATGTAAATAATGATGGATCTTCATTTTGCACTTTTTCTAATGTTTCTGCTAGTTTTATTGATCTATTATAGTAGGAAGAATTAATTTTACTTTTATGACGTTCAAACATACCGCTCTTTATATAAATTTCTAAAGCCGCTTGAGAAATCATCGGACTATCAATATCTAGTATCTTTTTGTATGTATAGAACGCATTTGCAATGGATGGTGGAATGACCGCAACTCCAACCCGTAAACCTGGAAAAATAATCTTCGAATAACTTTTCAAATATATGACATGACTACAATTATCCAAGCTATATAATGGATCTGCTTTTGAATCAGTTTCTAAATCTGCTAAATAATCATCTTCCACTATAAATACATTGTATTTCTTAGCCAATAGTGTGATTTTTTCTTTCTCATCTTTAGAATAAGACGTTCCAATCGGATGATGATATCTCGGTATCGTATAGAAGAATTTTATTTTTCCGGTTTGAAATATTTGCTCCAATTCATTCAAATCGATACCTTCATTCGTACGTTTAATACCGATTACAGGAACTTTATTTATTTCTAGATAATCAATATATAGATGATATGTTGGTTGTTCAATTAATACAGTTTCATTTCCATTCGGAAATGGTATAGAAGTTAATATAGCAAGTGCCTGCTGAACACCGGATGTTATAAAAATATTTTCTTCTTTTGTAAAGACTTGATAATTTGCTAGTTGTTTTTGAATAACTGGTATTAAAGATGGTAAGCCTTTCGGCGTTCCATATACAAACAAATCATTTTTATACGTATCAATAGCCTTATTAATACAATGTTGAAAATCTAAATACGGAAAAACATCTGGATCTGGTGCTGAGGAGGCAAAATCAATTATCTCGTTATTTTCTATAGTACTCTCTGATTTTTTAACAACGTAGTATCCACTTTGAGGGACAGAATATATAATGTGACGCTTTTCTAATTCATGAAGAGCACGTATAACTGTTGCCTTATTACATTCATATTGCGTAACGAGTGACCGTATAGACGGTAATTTCTTTCCTTCTCTTATTTCTCCATTTTGAATCATATTTTCTATGTCGTTTAAAATATGTAAATACTTATACATCTTACACCTCCTTCAGTAATTCTATAGATTTTTCATTTATATAGCATTCATTCCTCAATTAGTTAATTTTCCGATCATCTATATCGTAAATCCCAATAGCATATGAATCATTTTCAATCCATTTCTTTACTGCTTCTGTTTTAAGTACCCCTTCAACTTCTTTTTCTATTTTCTGTCCAAGTTCTCTCGCCCCTACTTCATCATCGCTAATCTTAGTTTTTATATCAATGGTAACAGGTTGATTCTTTTTATAATTTATTTGCTGAATACCAAACCATTCATATCCATTCTTTCTCAATACGTCATCAAATATCTGTCCAAAAACTAACTGCCATCTTTGTTCTGCATTTACAATCTCTTTGTTTCTTTGAGATATATTTACTTTATAGGACATAATGCCTTGAATTTGCAATCTTTTATTAATTTCTTTTTTTATTTCGTTAGCATTTTCGCTATCAGCAATCTCTAAATCTACTATTCTTGCTTTTTCATCCCATATAGCAGCACTAAAAAAAGATTCCTGCTTGACTGTCGCTGTAGCAATACCCATAACTATAGAATCTTCACTTTTAGATTCTTCCATTTCAGGCTCACAAGCACACAATAAAGCAATTGAAAATAAAAATACAATCAACTTCTTTCCTCTTTTCATTGCACTTCCCTCCGTAAATTTTCATTTACGATAAACTTTTACTTTCACATATAAATACCTTCTATAATTTAACATTATTTCACATTTTCTCCTCTTAAAAAGGGAATTACAATTAATAAATAGAATATCTCCATGAATACATAAAAAGTGAGGGATATATAATGCAACGTGTAAATACGATTGATATTAGTAATGTACTACAATTGGAAAAAACTCTTTCGACTTTATTAAATAAAATGATTTCTTCAAAACTAGACCTTGAAAATTGGTTAAAAGAGCAGTCAAAAGTAATTTGGGACATCGAAGAACAATTAAGATCACATTACATCGCCTTTCAATGTAATACGGATGATGAAGAAATAAAGGATACTTTTGAACATGATCAACAATTTGTAAAGCCACTTTTAAAGCGGTATCAAAATTTATTGGATAATAAATATTTAGAGTCACCTTTTCGAATGGAATTAGATTCTAACGTATATGGTTTATTAGATACAAAAATAAAAAATGCTCAAAAGTTATTTTGTGAGGAAAATATCGAATTAGAAATAAAGGAAGACAAATTAATCACAGAGTACTTTGAAATCACTGGAGGATTAAGTGGAATTTGGGACGAAGAAGAAAAAACGATAACAGAATTACAATCCTATTTACAAGATTCGAATCGTGACACCCGTAAAAAGGCAAAAACCATTATTTCTGAACAATTTTTATCTGTTGAAAAAGAACTCCAAAATATATTAAATCAATTAATTGAAATTCGCCATCAAAAAGCAAAAAATATTCAACTAGAGAATTATCGCGATTATATGTTCAAAAAATACGAGCGTTTTGATTATTCAGCGAAAGATTGCTATGAACTAGCTGAATCCATACGTAAGTATGTTGTGCCTCTTAAAGATAAAATATTGCTAGAGAAAAAAGATAAACTGCAAATTGATACGCTTCGCCCGTGGGATGTATCAGCTGTAACTCCAGATCAAAAAGTACTTAAACCTATTGCAAATGAAAATGATTTAATTGAAAAGAGCACTCATATCTTTAATAAACTAGATGTTGAATTTTCAGCACTTTTAAACCGAATGTATAAACACAATTGTCTTGATTTAACAAGCCGCAAAGGAAAAGCAGCTGGTGGCTTTTGTGAGTACTTACCAGCTTCACAATTATCTTATATTTTTATGAACTTAAATTATACACAAGATGATATTGTCACTTTTATACATGAAATGGGTCATAGTATTCATAACGAACTCATAAAACCATTAAAATTACGACAGTATATAGAAATTCCAGCTGAAACAGCTGAGCTAGCCAGTATGACAATGGAGTTATTCTCGCTTAATTATTGGGATACCTTCTATACAGACAAAAAAGATTTAAAACAAGCAAAAATTAACTTCTTTAAAGATGTTATTTCATATTTACCTATTATGCTTATTGTCGATCAATTTCAACACTGGCTGTATGAAAATCCAAGTCATACTTCTGAAGAAAGAAATGAAAAATACTTACAACTTCAAAAACATTATCAGTCTAGCGTCATACATATTGATGGCTACGAAAACTGGATAGCAACGAGTTGGTTACCTGTACTCCATATTTTTGAAGTACCATTTTATTATATTGAATATGCGATCGCCCAACTTGGTGCATTACAAATGTATAAACAATATAAAGAGGATCCTAAGCAAGCGCTAGAAAATTATAAAAAGGCATTATCACTAGGAAGCTCGCAATCTATAAAAGAAGTGTATGATGCAGCCGGTATTCGTTTTGATTTTTCTGGTGAAACAATTAAAGAACTAATGCTATTTGTAGAAAAAGAATTAGAATTACTTGAGCAATTATAAGAAGAAAGCTGCACCTATATTTTGGGTGTAGCTTTCTTCTTTATTTTATTAATCAGCTCTATGTACTGAGTATCTCCATATCCGATTGTTGGAAAAAGATAAAACAACTTTATTAATAATTCACGAGTTGATAAATCTTTATTTTTAGAGATGAATTTCATTACTGCATTATCTTCTGTTAACATTTCTAAAAATAAGTCTATAGCCTGATACATTACAGGTGGTACTTTATGAGAGGTCTTTTTATGGTTTACTAATACTTCATTGTATATAGAAGAATAATTCCCCAATTCAAGTTCAATTTGATTTACTTTAAATTCATCCTCTCTAAAGCTATTTAAGTATACCTTCCCTTCATAAGCAGACTGTTCAAGGTGAGAAAGTATGGTAAGTAGGTTCATTTGGCAAAACATATCTTCACCAAACCATAGAACAATACATTTATACTTTTTCGTAAAAAGGTTTTCTAACGGATCTATAACCTTTTTTATATAACTTTCTACTGAACTGTTATGTCCTTTCGCTCTTGTTTTAATAAACTCTTCATTAAAAACTTGAGTAGTAGCCGAGTTCACACACATTGCCTCATTAAATGGGGCATAATCAGAATCACCCATTAGCTTTTCGTTTTTAAATTCTTCATACATAACTTGACCATTTAATATGTTAAGTACCTCTTTATCAAATAGCTCACTCTTCCTATCTCGTAACTGTTCAACCTCTATTTTTCTAGAAATATTCATTTTAAACGCCCCTTCTTTATTTAAATTTAGTTTAACAAATGATTGAATAGGCATTTTGTTAAGTTGATATTCTCTTGGATTCATTCCAAAAACATTTTTACATATTCGATTTAGCCGTTCCTATTTATAGTGCGATAGAATATTCATTTGCTGGAAATGGGAATATCGTTGACTATGAGTATTCTATTACAAAAGCACTATTTGAAGGCTACCAAGAGGAAAATGAGCTACCAAAAGAGATGAAAGACAAGTTTCCGTTATTTATTAAATTAAAGGAGATTTTTGAATATAGCTTAATACATATGTATTGGGATAAAGAAGAATTAACGGAGGAACAAGTACGGATTATGAACCTTTATAGGATGAAGATCGAAAATAATAATACCTATATCAATATTTAAGAATGCTGTTGTTTAACTGCAAGGAAACTTTGGTTAAACAACAGCATTTATTAATTAGCTGACAACCTTTTTTATGACTTATAAATACTGATTCAATAATCTTTTCAAATACACTTCATTTTGCGGTGATACTTTTTCAGAAAATCTAGCTGCAATAATAATAGGAGCCCATTGAAAAACTTCATCTCTTGATATGCCGGTACGACTGCAATATATATGTAAATACATCTCAGCTAATTCTACCGAAGATTGTGAGTACAACAAGTATGTTCGAAATACATCTGCGCGAATATCACCTGAACTAGCATCTACCCAATCTATAACTTTCACTTTCTCTTCCTTATCCAAAATCAAATTAAATGGATGAAAATCTCCATGACATAGCCTATAATCAAATGTAATAAAATCTAATTTTTGTAATATATCCTTCTTTTTGCGTTCATCCAATTTATGTACAGATTTAATTTGACGCTCTAACCTTTCCCTCATTAACTCCATTTCATCTGTATTCACATGTATAGCATGGATTTTTTTTGCTCATTAACACAAAGTCCGATATAACGCTCTGCCTCATTTAAATTATTAAGTAGGAGATAACCAACACTGTCCCCTTTTACGTATTCCATAATAATTGCCTGTCTATCGTGTATCTTTGTCACTTCAAATACGTTTGGAACTGGCAGTCCGCATGAATACGCATATTTTTGTTTTTTTGCTTCCTTTATAGACTCTGTATCTGGGAGGTAATCTTTAAATAATTTTACAACCTTATCATCAGTTAAATAAATTTCTGCAGTATTCCCTTTTGCAATTGGATTACCTAAAACCACTTCATTTCTCCCCTTAACATAAATTAAAATAACACCTTATACTTCTCTTTAAATTCACTGTAACCCTAGCTAAAACCTTTTTCACGAATATACAAAAAACTTACCGCTTTTCATCCTTAAATAGAAAGCGGTAAGTTTAATTGTTTAGGAATATCAGAATGAAACTCTGATGTATGCACAATTGAAAATGTATATCCTTGCTCAATAAATGATACTTCATTACGTTTACATTCAAATGATACACTATTTTTCTTAAAGTTATTTTGGATTCGCTGTAAAAATGCGACGTCTGGTGTTCCAAAAGAAACGTGTACTTTCGGTGATAGAGCTTTCATCGCGATTGGAATCCAAGGTCGCTGCCACCAAGTTGCGACGACATAAGCAGTGCCACCAACTACAAAGTTAAAAATATCCCCGTCTTCCATCGTTTTCATATTTAGATTTGATTTTAGCCATTCCGTAAAAACAGGTACACTTTTAACAGGAAGACCAATTTCCCTTACATATAAAATGTTTAAAGGTGACTGCGGTACTAATACATCTTCTTTAACATAACTATGCGCGATAATTTCGAGTAGATTTCCATCTCCGTCTTTAAAGTATAAATTGAATCGACCATCCTCTTCATCAATTATATGACCATCTTTCCATTTCACAATGAGTAATCCAGACTCCTCAAGCCATCTTGCTGTTTCATGGAATTTTGAATATGGGATTTCAAAAGCAAAATGTGCAGGTGCAATTGGTTCATACACTTCTTGAAAACTAATTGTTGTATAAGGTGTTACTTCAAATTGAATGAAGGATGCTGTTTCTTTTTTTATTGGAAAAGATAATATGTCCTTATAAACTTGTTTTACCCCTTCTATCGAAACCGTTTGTAGTTTTATATCTGATATATGTGTAATCACTTTACATTCCCCTCATTTCTTATTATCTATTCGTATTGTATTACACTTATAAATAGATAAAATCAAACGGAAGGATGGATTTTTCATATAGAAACTACAACTTTAGTATGAATATGTTAGCTCCAATTATTTTTTATTTCCACTATAACAATTTCTGGTTTATCCCAGTGCAACATGTGTGTAGTATCAGGAATTACTTTTACTATACTGTCCGTTTTCTCTTTAAAAACATGTACTGTCTTATCTCTATAATCCGCCCAAACTTGTGGGACTGTAGCTCGAAGTAATACAATATTAGCCGGTAGCTTCTCATATATATCTATCGTTTCATCTTTATGCATACCTCTTATTATATTACTAGCTGTATTCCCCCTGGCATGCCACCATACTTTATTATCCATTTCGATCCCTAGATCCTTTACAGCAACTTCTAACAATGAAGACCACCTAGTATAAGCTTCTTTTTCACTTTTGAAAAATTCGTCCCAATTATTAAAAACGTATTCATCAAAGTCTTTTTCATAATAAGCAATTTCTTCTTCCAACGCTTCTTCTTGAAGCCTTTTTGTTTGATATCCACCATCAATAAGAATACTTCCTTGTACTTTTTCTGGATGATTTAACAAATAAAATAACGCTACAAAACTTCCCCATGAATGTGATAGAAAATAGAAGTGTTCGATTCTCAATTCATTTATTATTTCATTTAACCAATTTGCTAAATTTTGCATCTCATAATCTTCTGTTCTTTCAAATGGCGGGGTTTTACCGTGTCCAGGTGCATCAACGGAGATAAATCTATACTCTTCTTTTAATTCTTCAGCAATTTCTATAAAACTTAAACTCGTACTACCTAATCCATGTAAACAAAAGATAACGGGCTTGTCATTATTCCCCCATTCAGTAATATGTACATTTATTTTTTCATTGCTAATATAGTAACGTTTCAAAACATTTATCCTCCATATTTTGATTTTTTAATTTATACTTTATTTATTTCTATTATTTTCAAGTATTTCCTGTATTCTTTTCCACACAAAAAGCTGCTTTTCATTTAAAGAAAAGCAGCTTTTACACTAAAATATATTATAATTTAACAGCGATAATCATAAATCTTTTTGAATTCGTACGAATCCCTTTTTCAGAACTATTCGTTTCAATGAACTTTTGTAAAATAGTAAAATCTTCTTCCTCTTCTCCAAATCTAGGAATAATAGGCGTATGTTTTAATAAGAAAATGAGATCTTCAGACGTACTGTAATAATCAGTAACATCATATTCACGTACTTGCACGAGATCAAATCCTGCACTAATAAGTTCATCCATATACTTTTCTTTTAAAGTGCCATCTCGTTCATCTAAGCATTGTCCTCTGCCAAATGCTTCTTTCAGGTTTAATTTATCATTCTCACTTACTTGTTGCGTTAAGAAAAAAGCACCCTTTTTCATTACTTTCGCTAACTCAGATGCCAGAAACGGGGCATGACAACTTGAAGCAATATCAAAATGTGCATGTGGAAATGTTAAAGCTTCAGAACCCATTTGAAGAAACTCAACATTTTGTACACCTGATTTTTTCAAGTTGGAATGTGCCGTTTCAATCATGCCGTTAGAATTATCAATTCCAATCAACAATTTAGCTGATGATGCTATGTTAAGTACATTTTCTCCTCCGCCTGTACCAACATCAAGTAAAATATGTGATGGTTTACACCTTTCTTTTACCTCACTATAAAAGTCCCATGTATCTCCTACAGTTTCACATTTTATTTTACTAAAATCCCATCCATTTAATCTTCCTACTTTATCATAGAAGCTTTTATACTCTAATTCGTTCATCTTATTATTTCCCCTTTGTAAAAATAAATTAAATATGTATAATAACCTACGACACTCCTTAATTATATATTATAAAATACAAATTATTAAAACAACATTTCCCTTCAAACCACAATAAGTTTACATAATATTTTTATTGTTTATCTTTATCTATATATTCTAAATGCCCTCTTCCCCAACTACACATACTATCCAAAACAATACTGACTGTTTTTCCATGCTCAGTTAAGCTATATTCTACTTTAGGTGGTATTTCTTGATAAATTTCGCGTTTTATTAGTTGATCTTGCTCTAATTCACGTAATTGCTTTGCTAACGTCCCTTGAGATATATCTGGTATTAATCTCTTTAATTCACCAAAACGTTTCGTTCCATCTGTTAGCAAAATAAACAAAATGAGTGGCTTCCATTTCCCACCGATTATTTGTAATGTTGCTATTACCCCTTTTAACTTCGGTTCTTGTAAATCCATTTTTCTCACCTCTCCTCAGATATCATAAAGTGAAACTTTAATCAGTGGGGGTTTTGTTCATCCCACACTGATTATTAGTTGAACCAATCGGGCTTTTACGGGCAGTTGATCTCTTACCTAACTTCCTTGCATTTTCCTAACTTTGAGGTGAGAGTTTTACTGCCCGTTAATGCGGGATAAACAATATGTAGAAATTTTTCGTATTACTTATCCGCATAAATAGCAATTAGTACGAAATTTGCGACTATGTACATATAAAGTGCGTACTTTTCACTTGCTCCCTTTTAGCGAATAATAAAAGCATAGCACAGTTATATTCTAAAGTTTTTTATTAAAGGAGTGGCTAAAATATGTCTATTACTACATTAGAAAATAGCCGTATTGTTATCATTGGCGGGAGTTCTGGTATTGGATTAGCAACAGCAACTCAAGCAATTAAACAAGGCGCACATGTTATTATTGCCGGACGCTCGGAAGAAAAATTAAAAGTTGCTCGAGAAGTAATAAATAACAATCATCTTCAAACTTATATATTGGATAATCAAAATAAAGAGCAATTACAAAATTTTTTCAAGACAGTTGGGAACTTTGATCATTTATTCACACCGGGAGCCTCTTATACACTTGGACCAATTACCTCTACAGAGGAAATTGCTGAAAGTAGCTTCATCGGAAAGTTTTGGCCTCAATATTATGCCGTAAAATATGCAATTCCTTTTCTTTCAAACTCTGGATCGATCGTGTTAATGTCCGGTGCCTTTAGTCAAAGACCACTTAAAGGTGCGCCTGCTTATGGAGCTTGCAATGGTGCTATTGAAAGTTTAGGGAAGGCCTTAGCTGTGGAATTAGCTCCTATTAGAGTTAATGTGGTTTCTCCTGGAACAATACAAAGAGAAAATGAACAAAATGAAAATAGACTAGTTGCTTACGAAGCTTATAAATCTCTTTCACTTGTACAACGAGCTGGATATAATGATGAAATTGCACATACTGTCCTATATTTAATGCAAAATAGTTTTACTACGGGTAATGTATTATTTCCTGATGGAGGGTACACATATCATTAATTATTAAAAATTTAATGCCTCCTTGTATTAACTAGTATTAAGGAGGCTATTATTAACTAAAAAAGGGATATATTAATGTAGGATCTTCTTTCAAAAGTTCTGCTAACAACAATAATTGCGGAAAAGGTCATAAGATTAACTCTTTATCCAGCAACCCCTTTTGTTCTCGAATCATACCGCCTCATCCAATAAAAGCCGCCCTAATTTCTATTCCCTACACTTTTATATAAAATTAACCTTATAAAGGTAGGATTCAACAACTTCTTACAGAATTCTATATTTAATACGTATTGGACGGATTATTTTCAAATTCCTCTTTACTAAAGGTGGTTCATACAATTGTGAAATTTGTACAAGAACGAAGATTAACTGTCAAGACAATTTTTTCAAAAGAATACAAGATTTTTATTTTTGGTTTACTCATTTCACGAATCGGGGATTCATTATATACTTTTGCACTGCCTTGGATTGCCTATCAATTAACTGGTTCAGCTGTAATTATGAGTTCTTTATTTGCTGTAAACGTATTGCCAATCGTTTTATTTGGCCCTTTAGTTGGTGTACTAGTTGATCGATATGATCGAAAAAAGTTACTTTGGATGGCGGATATTACCAATATTATTTTAGTAAGTCTCGTACCAATTTTACATGCATTACATATATTAGAAGTCTGGCATTTATACGTAATTACTTTTATCTTAGCAGTTATGTCCATGCTTTTTGATGTAACAACAGTTACAGTCATTCCACACATCGCAGGTGCATCATTAACGAAGGCTAATTCTTTATATCAAATGGTTAATCAATTGGCTAGTTTGTTTGGTCCAATCATAGCTGGGCTTTTCATATCTTTTATTGGCGGCTTTCAAGTACTTTGGATTAATGCTCTTTCATTTATTGCTACATTAATTACTGTGATTATATTACCTTCTATGAAAAACTTAAATAAAAAGAATACTGATAAAAAAATATTGCAAAATGTACTAAATGATTTGTTTGATGGATTTAAATGGCTCAAAAATGATCGGTTAAATATAGCTTTGTCACTTCAAGCTATGGTAGGTAACTTTGGAGCAAGTGCTGTTTTAGGTGTACTTATGTATTATTTATTATCGACATTAAATCTTACCTCCGCACAAAGTGGTTATAATTATACTTTAATAGGAATAGGTGGGCTTTTAGGAAGCTTAATTGCCGTTCCTTTAGAAAAGAAATTTCGACGTGGTATACTTATTCCTTTACTCCTATTTTGTGGAGCGCTTGGATTAACATTTGCTTTATGGAGTACATATTGGCTTGCTCCCGGAATTGCTTTCGGTATCGCGATGACATGTAATATCACATGGAATACGATTGTTACATCAATTCGGCAGGAAACTGTTCCATCCAATTTGCAAGGACGTGTTTTAGGTTTTTCTCGTGTACTTACACGATTATCTATGCCATTGGGGGCATTAGTAGGTGGAATTATTTCAGCCTACAATCCTGTATTTATATTTGCTTTAGCTGCTTTTACTAAAATAATTGAAGTCTTTATTGCCTTATGTAGTCCGATACGAAAACTGTAAAGAGGAAAAATTATATATTTTGAGATATTAATAAAATAAAAAAAGGCATAAAACATGCCTTTTTTTATTACTTATTTGTTTATTGGATAACAAACTTCTGTAACCCACTTATTAGGATCGGATTCCATCGCTGGGCTCACATGATAAATATTAAACATCGGGCCTGCTAATTTGTAACCCTCTGTCTCAATCCATTTTGCCGCAGCCTCATTTACAGCTGTCATCTGTTCATAACTTCCATTAACTGTTATAGAAGCTACATGAGTCGATTCCATATTTTTAAATGTAACGTCTTTTGTATTTTCGTGCTTACCTAGAATACTTAGCTGTATTTCTATATCTACATCATTTTCTTTGTATTCATGATCATGGAAAACCGCAATACTATAACTCGGTTGGGCAACACTAATATTTTTCATTTGAATTTCTTGCATTAATACACTCCATAAATCACCTTCGCAATTATACGATGGAATAATCTTTCTAACACTAGCTACAGTTCTTTCTGGAATTTCTTTTATTGAAACATGATAATTCATCTCAACAACATCCTCTCTCATCGTTTTCATTGAGTCTTCGAGGAGACGTAATTGTTTTTGGAGGTTATTCATGTCTTCTTTAATTTGAGCACTACGATTTAAAAATTGCTCTTTTATGGTATCTATATTATCGCATTCTATTATTTCTTTGATGGTAGCAATATTAAACCCCATAGCTTTTAACGTTTGAATTTGATTTACTTTTTTTAATTGGTCTGCTGAATAAAATCGATATCCACTCTGCTCATCGACTTTTACTGGTTGTAGTAATTCCACTTTATCGTAGTGTCTCAACATTCGTATACTAATGGAAGATAGTTTTGAAAAATCCCCTATTTTAAACATGATTTCCTCCTATAAGTTACATCTACTTTGAAGCTCAACTTTATCTTAAACAATGACATTGTGTGAGGGTCAATCGTTTTTTTGACGATTTAAACGATAATTTAACATGTTATATTTACATAATTAAAAACCTATATTCCTATTTTATGACTACTACAATTGACAATCCATCATCAGTTATTTTTCTCTAAACATTCATAAACCGCCATCATATCTCGTTTATCCAACTCACGTATGCGATTAAAAATTGGTATTTTTCCAACCGCTTCTGTTAATAAGCTTTCATTCACAACATCACTTGCTTTTCCAGTTAACCACGTTTGTACATCCACGCCCTCGACAACTTCTTTTAACCCTTCGTCATTAATACCACTTGCATTACAAGTTACACATGGAATTGTTAGTTTAAAGACACCATCATGTAGATTATCTTCGGTTATCACTTTCTTACCTTTACAAAATGGACATGGATTACTTTTTTTAATTTTATTAATTTGGGTAACTAATTTTTTGTATCCAAATGCTTCGTATACATACGTAAGTTTTTTATATTTACCATTTGTGAAATACTTATCTATAATGGTTTCTCTCGTTTCATAAACATTAGGGAAATCACAAACAGTTACTTGATTATTAACACTAATGGATTCGATATTTCCTTTTATTTCGCCCCAGAATGGTAAGACATTTTGTAACACCATTTCATAGTTTGAAAAGCTTGCTTGTTCTAATTCAAACATCTTCAGTGCAACTTGTGCTTTTCTTGGCAATAAAGAAATATCTTCCGTCAATACCATATCGCCACCAACAATAGACTTCAATTTAACAAGTGCCGGTAAATCACCAACTGTTTTCAATACTTTATTAATAGGCTGATTGATTATTTCACGAATATCTACGTTACCAAATTTAAGTGGTTTATGATGATTTAAAACCGTCCCCTCACAAATTGGACATTTCATCATTTTTTTTGAACTCTTAATTTCTTCTTTAATAGGTGCTTTTGAAATAACAATATATCCACCAATAATTGTATTAAACCCTACCCATGTTCTACGTGTCTTTCCTTTTTTATCATAAAATGATTTTTCAAAATATCCATACCAAAACGTATGCTTTTCTTCTTCTGACATATCATTATAGCTCTTTGACAAATCGTGACCAAGCTCATTTTTTATTTCTTCGAATAGAAATTCTATTTTTTCATGCTGATAAAATTTTAATACCTTCATGATTTCTGGATCGAATAGCCCATCCCAAAATGGAACACTTTTATCTTGAATGGCAATATCTTTATCAAAAACTTCAATTTGAAGACGTCCAGAACAAGATGGACAATGATTGTCCTGTGAATAGAAATCAAAACTTCTCGTATCTTTATTAATTGGATGAGCAGCTACAATATGATTAATTAATCCACCAAGCTCATATAAGAAACTATATTGACTATATAAATGTTTTTCAAGATCAATAGCAATAACAGGTGCGATTGTATCAGATTCATATTCACCATAAATTAACCTAGCCATTGATGATAAACTTTTTAAAATACCGCCCTTATAAACATTTTCGGCATTTTTAAAATAGTTAATATGATTTTCTTCTAAATAGTGAACTCCTTTTTTCTGCTTAAGCATTGAAGAGATATTTATTTTCTCTGTGCTATTCACATTACTTTTTTGACGATAGTAATCCTCATGATTAACAACATCCAAATGCTCTACAGATTCATTCTGCCTTTTTCCAAAATCAACTATATAATCAGAGCTTTCTAACATGTAACGATTATGCTCAATCATAATGATAGAAACTGATTCATCTTGCAGAATACCTCTAATACTATCGATAAATTGATTTAAAATATTTTGTGATAAACCTTTTGAAGGCTCATCAAAAATGAATAATGTATGTGGATTTCTAGTGTTTGCAAATAATTCCGAAACTAAATGAACACATTGAAACTCACCTGTCGATAATGTTTGTGTTTTTCTCTCTAATGTTAAATAGCCAAGTCCTAACTTAATTAGTAGGCTCAAACGTTTATAAGCGATATCTTCATTTGGAAGTTCATCAATAATATCCTCAATCGAGCGCTCAAAAATATCATCAATGTCTTCACTATACTTTGTTAGTTTCTTTTTAATATCTAGGAAAGTTGCTACAGTTGATCGACTTGTAATTGATTGATTTCGGTCTTGTCCCACCATAACTAATTTATCTTTTGGATATCTTTTCAAGAAATCTGTAGCTAGACATTCATTGACAAGTGTAGATTTCCCACATCCTGATTCTCCTGTAACCGTTACAAGCCTGTTTTTAGGAATTTGAAACTCCTCCATTTGGATATTACGGCAATATAAATCATAGAATGTATAATATTCTGTTGGTATTTCTTTATTTCGATCCCACAGTATTGACTTTGGTCTTGGTGATTCTTTCACAATTTTCCCGCCATATTTTCCGCTACCAGGTCCAAAGAACAATTGCTCATCAGTTGTATCTAGTACCGTATCTGAATGATCAATAAGCCAAATTTGATTTTTACACCCTAATCGTTTAATCTCTTCCAAAATTTTCAATAATGTTTCATGATCAAGTCCAACTGAAATCTCATCAATAATAATTACAGCATTTTCACTTACTGCCATGAATTCAGCCAAATAAAGTCGTGTTAACTCTCCACCTGACAACGTACCCATAATTCGATTTAATGTTAAATAACCAATGTTCATATTAATAATATTTTGCAGTATATGCTGTTTTTCTTCACTAATATTTAATTCTTTTGCTATTGAAAGAATAGATTCAACACTTAAATCATTAATATTTGAAATTGAATGTGGCTTGGCCAACAAATCAATTTCATGTTTTTCAATTTCTTCACTATAACGTTTTCCCTTACATTTTTTACACTCAACATTTTTTGTAGTACCACGGCCTTTACAACCAGTACACCAGCCTAATTGATTATTAAATGAAAAGACCTCTGGAGAAAGATTAAATACTTCAGCAAGTTTTTCCCGAACCTCTGTAAAAACACCAGTATGAGTACCAATCGTTGAACGTGGATTAGACGAAATCGATGATTTCCCTAAAAAAAGTACTAATGGCATTTCTTCCATCTTAATAGCACTAAAATTTGTTTCCATAATGTTAGGAAATAAATATTGATATTCAGCCTTTGGTAATAAAGAAACTAATCGTTTTTTTGACTCTTCACCAATTGTTTGGCAAAAAGTTGTTTTACCCGATCCAGATAACCCAGCAATTCCAAACGATTTATTAAACGGTATAGTTGCATCTAATTTATTTATGTTATTAGCAATTAATTGATTTACTTTCATATTAACCTCTATTCTTATTTATCCATAAAAGCATTTTTATAATATAATAATTACATAATGAATATTACCTATTATGTAATTATCCTCTAACTTCATGAATCTTACCCTTGTATATTTCAAACCATTGTTGCCATTCATCTTTAGAAAATTCTTTCTCTTCTCCTTCTAAAACGCAAGAAAAAAGATTTAAACAAATATGCCAACCAGCTACATCTCTCGGTGTATGATCTGTTAATTCATGAATGTACTCTTTAAGAAGTAAAAGAGTACCATTTTCCTCTTTATGTATTTCAAATCGGACACGGTCTTTATCCCAAGTAAATTCAAGTACTGAGTTTAGTTGACACTCTAAAATATCAATATTTATGAATGAACCGTCCATCATGTCGAACTTTATTATTCCACCAGTTTTAAGGCTTTCAATCTGTAAATTGGACATCCATTTTTTCAGCTTACTGTTTTCTGTTAATACAGACCAAACTTCCTCTACCGTATATGGAAATTCACGTTCAAATTTTACAATATATCCATCAGTTAGTTTCCCAATTTCAGCTATCATTTTGATTGCCTCCTTATATAGAATATATGTTCTTATTTCATTTTACACGAATATAAATATAAAATAAATATTTATGTCAACGAAGTGTTAATTTAAAGCGAATGACGCTGAGAAAAACTTAAATATTTTCTAAATCGAGTTATATAGTATTGAAAATTAAATATAGATTTACGTACAAATAAAAAAGCCGCATTTGCGACTTATGAAATCATAGGATTAACTCCTTTTTTTGTTGAATGATTAGCGCTTAATCGCATCGACAATTAGCGATGGAAAACCAAGTTTATCGCCTTTATTTCTAGAATCATACCTTTTCGAACGGAAAATAACACCGTCGTTTGCATCCCATTCGTTGTAATAAAACCGACCATTTTCATCACAATATTCAAGTAAAACTACCTCGAATCCAGCAGTTTCAAACATTTTCGTTAATGTTTTATAATTATGAACGATTTTATGACTTGCTGCTGGATGATCTTTCGGACCGGGGCCCCCTATTTGAACTATATTTTGATATGCCTCATCCTGAAAGAATGCATCAGGGACTCGGCACCGAATATGACCAGATGGTTTTAAAAATTCATAACAAATTTCAGCTGCTCTTACACCTTCTTCAAAAGTAAGGTGTTCCCATACATGCTCAGCTAAAATAGCTGAAATAGAGTTGTATTCAAATCTTTCTTCCCACGTAGCTTTATCTAGTAAGTTAAGTTCATCTTCTTGTGTTTGAATCCAGCCTGGATTATTATTAAACACTCCAGCTCCGACAACTACTTTAATTTCGTCTTGTTTTATTACCACCATTTTCACCTCTTAAATATTTTAATTCATTAATATATTCTATGTTTACTATTATGCTCCCTCCTTCAACAAATTTAGTAACATGAGTCCAGTACAATACCGAACTCATGCCCTAAAAACTCTCTAACGCAACAATCTGTCTAACTCTATAAAATTAGTTCATAATATACGATTTTTCTTACAGAAATATAGCACACCAAACATTAGCATAATACCAATCACGTAAAAAATTGTTGTTCCGCTCCCACCAGTATTAGGAATTACCCAATTATTCTTCGCATTTTTCACTGTTATTTTTTGTGTCTTTACTGCTTCTGTAATTTCTATTTCTATTGGATCTCTAAGTAACATGTATCCGTTCGGTGCTTTTATTTCTTTAATCGTATACTTTCCAATTGCTAATTGGTTGGAAATTACCTTTCCTTTTTCATCCGTTATTAATCTACTAACTTCTTTCCCTTCTTTATCTAACACTTGAAATACAGCGCCTTTTAGCTTTAATTCACTATCCGTATCATCAACTTTTTCAATTTCAAATTGCCCATTCGGATCTGGCAATTTCTTATTTCCTATTTTAATTTCTACTACTGTATCTTTTTCTATTTTTACAGCTATTTTATCTTTTAATAATTCATAACCTTTAGGCGCCTCTATTTCCACTACGGTATAGTTTCCTATTGGTAAGTCTTTTGATATTACTTCTCCTTCTTCATTTGTTACTAGTTCTCCAACTACTTTTTTATTTAAATCTTCTATATGAAACTTTGCCCCTGCTAGTTTTTTATTTTTATCACTTATGTCTACTTTCACAAGCTTCATTTTCCCCATTGGATCTGGCAATTTCTTATTTCCTATTTTAATTTCTACTACTGCATCTTTTTCTATTTTTACAGTTATGTTATCTTTTAATAATTCGTAACCTTTAGGTGCTTCTACTTCCACTACGGTATAGTTTCCTGTTGGTAAGTCTTTTGATATCGCTTCTCCTTCTTCATTTGTTACTAGTTCTCCAACTATTTTTCCTTTTGAATCTTCAATTTTAAACTTTGCTCCCACCAATTTTTTATTATCATTATTACTATCAACCTTTTTTATTTTTACTTTTCCTGTACTAGGCTTGTTCCAATGTTTCCAGTTAAATTTGAAATTGTGAAACTCAAATCCACCAGTTTGTTGTACCGCACCGACAAATGCTTGTCCATTAATCGAACCGCCTTTTGTTTCTAATACAGCATTGGGAGCAAACACACTTCCAACAACACCATATCCTTCTGTTGTGATCTTTTTCGCATTAGGAAAAACCCAAATCATTTTACTGTATAGCTCAGTAAATGGTGAATTAGGAGAATAGGGTTGTGATGTGGGAATTATATCCGTAGCCCTTCCAATATTGTTCTTGTCATATAGAATAGCCCCATTTTTAAATGTAACCTCTATCGCATCCGAATACATAACAATAAAATCTTTGTCCTTAGCACTCGGTAAAAATACATCTCTTATATCTAAATTGATTTTCCCTGTCAATTCTGATGAAACATAAATATTAGGATTGTTTATATCTTTTCCGATTCCATGACTCATATTTGGAATTGGGGTATTCGTTTTATATTGACCTGCATTTTTACTGACTTGGTTCACTATATTGCGAAATTCATTAAATTTCGCGTCAATTTCTAGTTTTTCTTTATAAACGATACGATCATAAGAAGATTGTATTATGCGATCTGGATCACTCTCTTTTGTCATTACAACTATTCCGTTTTGAATGATAAAAGATTCTTCTCTTGATTTCTTAAATTTTCCAGACAATAACAAAGACGGATATCCCTCATCAACCCATTTTTCACCTACTATATTAGATGTTCCCGCTGCAGCACCTACAATCGTATACCCCGATGCATCCATGTCACCTTGAACTGCAATTGCCCCTTCAATGTCGCCACCTACTGCTTTATGGTTACCAAAAACAACAGCATTATAACGCGATATATCACCTAGACTTTCTAGGTTTGTCGTGGATCCATATGCTTCTTTTGGTACATATACGAAAAAACTTACACTTAACATTAACAAAACAATAAAATGAATACTTACCAGCTTTAATCGTAGCCTCAATTCCTTTGTTCCCACCTTTACCGTATTTTTTCTATAGTCGAATAAAATGAAATTTTTATTAATGATGATTTACTTCAATCCCCTATATACCTTCTTTACTTATCTCTGAATTTCCGGTCCCACTTCCCATTAATGCAGGATAAATAAATACATTCTATCTAGTTAACCTTTTCTTATAAATTACGACTAGAAACACACATAACAATAGGATTGGAACTATTACAGTCCACTTATTAAATATAAATATCTCTGTACTCACTTTTTGTTTTTCTTTCTCGTTTAACTCCACACGCACACCTCGAACTAGCAATCTATTGGTGTTTACTCCATAAGGCGTACACGTAATTAAAGTTGTATAATCTTTTTTTTGTACAATTTGTAGATCGTCCGTTTCGTGTGGTAACACTACTTTAATTTGATCTACTTTATAAGCAAGAACTTTGTCTAAAGAATGAATATAAAAAAGATCTCCTTTGCTCAACTTATCTAAATCTGTAAATAATTTTGCTGATGGTAAACCACGATGCCCTGTTAAAATAGTATGCGTACTTTCTCCACCTACCGGGAGCGAAGAAAAATCTAAATGACCTATCCCGCGACCCAATACTTCCTCAGAGGTCCCTTGATAGATTGGCAGTTTTATATTAATTTTCGATATTTCAATATACCCCATTACATCTCCTAAATTTAACACATCAGCATACGCTTGATAATTACTTTTTTTTTCAGAAAATGGATCTGTAAATGTTTTCGCAGAAGTTTGAACTTGTTTATTATATTCGGCTGCTTCTTTTTCCCTACGTTCGACTTCTTTCTTTTGTAGCGCTTTGATCTTCTTATCGTAAGAGCTAATCTCAGAATAATGTGCACGAGTCGCCAACCAATTACTAATAGTAGGATATAAAAAAATACCTAATCCAAATAAAAAAATACCCCCAAAAACAAGATTTCGTTTCATATTTCCACCTCTGTATATGCTTAAATATCGAAAAGAGGGAAGCATTTTGCTTCTCCCCTTTTCCCATAGTTACATGTTCCTAAAATCTTAATTTCTAGCAAACTTTTTTCTAAAGAAAACAAATGCCACTGTAAGCATTAACGTAAGGCCTATTACAGTAAAAAGAGTCGTTCCTATGCCACCCGTTACCGGAAGAATCCATCCACTTTTATTATTTTCAATCGTCAATTTAACCGTTTGATTATTTTCACTAATCTTTACATCAATGGGGTCTTTTAATAATTGATAAGATGCTTTTGTACCATCTTCTTTTGTATATGTTGGTGCTTTCGTTTCAAAAATTTGATAGTCTCCATATGGAATGTTAGACCATTTAATAACACCATTTTCATCTGATACACCTGTTACTTCTTTTCCTGCTACGACAACTATTTTTCCATTATTATCTTTAAGTACAAACTCTGCACCTTTTAATTTATTCTTATTAGCACTATCAATTTTTGTTAACTCAATTATTCCAGTTGTCGGAATAACAACTACAGGTTTAGATTCCTTTTCTCCAATTACATCATTTTTATTTGTAAAATGTATTTTTGCTGTATTTAAAATTTCCGAACCAGATGGTACTCCTTCTTTTACTTGGGATTTAATTTGCAAATGAAATTCTTTTTTACCATCTAATTTTGTGAAATCTTTTACTGTAGCTGTTACTTTTTGACCTTCTATAGCTACCTCAACAACGTTTGCATTTACTTCTGCTCCATCAATTTTCACGATTGGCTTTCCTTGAATCACTAAACGATTATCCAAAGTATCTGTTACCACATATTTTTTGTATTCCTTAATGTCTTCTGGAATTAATGTTTTAATATCATAATTATAATTAGTTAACGGATTTATTGGTAACGCTTCCATTTTTCCGTTAATTTTTTTATCAATTGTTGGTTCTTCATAGTTTTTCACTTCTATTTTAACTACTGTACCAGAAGTAATAGTTCCATCTTCATTAATTGTTCCGGAGTTCTTAACAAAAAACTCACGTTTAGTTGGATCTATTACATAGCCTTTCGGAGCTTTTGTTTCTTGGAAATAGTATTCTCCATACTCCAATCCTTGCACTCGGATATGGCCATTAGCATCTGTTGCTAACTCTTTTTTCACTTCTGTACCGTCTTTTTTAAATAAAGAGAATACTGCACCTGCTAATGCTTTTTCATTTACACCAGTTTTTATTAAATCCACTGCACCACGTTTAATCTCATTTTTGGGATACATGTGAACATCATAGTTTAGCACCTTACCCTCTTTATTCGTTAATGGGATATCCACTGTATACGTATTGGGATTTAGATTAACATGTGGAGGTCCTGCCACTTCTTTCACCTCATAACGTCCTAGCGGAAGATCTTTTAATACAGCTTGTCCGTTATCATCTGTTACTACTTGATTTGGAGTGGCTCCCATTACAGGTTTCACGTCTTCTTTTACGATTTTCCCATCGTTTGAAATTTTTTCAAAAGAAGCAACCCTTTTCACTTCAAACGTTACACCTTTTAATGGTTTCACATCTTTTGGCACCTCTTGATTTGCAGAACCGTCACCTTCTAGTCCCTGCGCTCCATCTTTTTCTTGTTCATACTTATGAATCGTTAAAGTACCTTTAGATGGTGAATCTGCCTTTACTAATACACTAGACCATGTAGAAAATGTTAAGAATAACACTAAAAGCACACTAAATATTTTTTTCATTTCTCTTATCCCCTTTACTACTTCTATCATTTTAAAAATTTCTTTATTACTATTACCTTCTTAAAAGCAATAGTGTGCCAAGTATCAGATTTAAACGAATAACATAAAACATAGTCGTCCAACAATCCATTGTTTACAATCACTTATTCACTTTTCTTATCTTCTATTATTACGTTGTCTCTCCACATGATATATGTAATTTTCTCCCCTAAATTACACGTATATCCCTATTTCAAGAATCATTACATTTGTTACATAATAGCTTTCACTGCTAATTTCGACTAGTCACTTACTGTCAATCTATTCATTTCTCACTTCCTATCCCTATTTAAAATCCAATCTTAATCATTTTTTAATACATATAAGTAATAACCAACAAATAAGTGTGACGATTCATATTTTACGTTACTGTCCAAAACTATTACCTGTATATTCAAATAATATGTGCTATTCATGTTAAATTATGGTATTATTCTTAGAAGTTTATAACTTTTATTTATATTTTTTATTGATAAAGGTTTTCCGTATCTACTTATGAAAAAGGAATATATGTTTATTTAACTATTACGCATAACTGTAAGGAGGAAGAATATGACTAAAAAACTCAGTCTAGTTGAGATAGAGTACATTTGCAATGTGTTTTTTCAATCTTTCGAAATTCCAGTTTGTTTTTTAGATTGTAACAAAAATATTCTTTTAGAATTTAAATCAAAAAATGATTCACATTCGTTATATACATCAAAAATAGAACAGTTACATATGCTTTTTCAGAGAAATGATACATATAATTCCCCCATCTTCAGAACTCACGAATATCTAGGGCACTTTATTTTAATTCACATAAAGAGCGATTATATGGTGAACGGTACTGTTATTATTGGGCCCTTGACACATGTAAATTTTTCTACAAGTAAAGCGGATAGTAACCTTAATTTTATTCCAAATTATAAAAGAACAAGAGACCATTATTTTTCATTGTCAGTCAAAGATCAAAATTTCTTTGTAAATATAGCGATATTGTTCTATAACATTCTCTATAAAAAAAATTCAGATGTAAGCACCTTTTCAAATAACAGTGACTCACTTCATATAAGTCATAGCAGCATCTTAAACGAAGATGTATATATTTCAATGCAAAAAGACGAATCTATTTATCATAATTTATATATAGAGCAGCAACTACTTAGTTCTATAGAAGAAGGGGATAAAGAAACCGTACTCAAATATTATTACGAATTCCAACAAGAGACTCTTTCATCTTTATCTTCATTCCATCAATTAAGACGTCATAAAAACATTTGTATTTCATCCATCACGCTCGCTACTAGATATGCGATAAAAGGGGGACTTCCATCTGGGATTGCTTACAAAATTTATGATTTACATATCCAAAGAACAGAAGATTCAAAAGACAAAGAATCTGTTTGGGATTTATTAAAAAATGCTTTTTGTACCTTTGCAGACCGTGTAAAGGCACAAAAAACACAGCAATATTCACAGACTATTGCTATTTGTAAAAACTACATTTTTAAAAATATTTACAATCCAATATCTGTTAAACAACTTGCTAAATTTGCAAATGTGAATTCAGATTATTTATCTATATTATTTAAAAAAGAAGTCGGTATTTCATTAATTGAGTACATTCAACGTGAACGAATCGAAGAAGCAAAGAAATTATTAACTTTCACCACCTATCCTTTATCAGACATATGCGCTTCGCTTAATTTTAGCGATCAAAGTTATTTCACTAAAATTTTTAAAAAATTCACCAATGAAACACCTGGTAAATATCGAAAATCTCATGTTGTCATTTAGAGTGAAACTTCCATTAAAACAAAATGTTTTCAGTAACTCATCAATGGCAGATTAGAAGCACTCCCAGATTCATGAACTATAGGATTTATGCTTTTTCCAAACCAAAAAACACGTTACTATTCTTTTATTTTAATGAGAATAGTAACGTGTTTTTTATGTAATGTAGTTTTGTAGACAGAACATGATCCAACTACAAATTTTTATAGAAGCCAAATGCACCGCTTAACTACTAAAATCTTATTAAGTAAAAAATCCATATTTTGTTTTACTTACTTTCTATTTTATTTCTTTTGAATAATGAACTCTTTTCTTCAAACGAATGATCCCTACTATTATTTTTGTATCTTTCTAAATTTGCGAACAAAAGTGAGTACTGTGCCTGTAATAATCATCAATATGCCGATTGCTGCACTGTTAGTTGTACTTACACCCGTCTTTGGAAGCTCCTTATATGTATATTCTTTTTTATCGCTATTACTGTTGTTTGAGATATTACTCTTATTTTCCTTATTAGCAAGGCCATTAGCTTTGCTAGTTTCTTTATCTTTCACTAATACTTTTTGTATTGCATTTACCTCATTACCCACGGAATCTCTAACACTATATATTATTTCATAAGTACCAGCTTTAGTTGTATCTATAGTTCCTTCATACGCTACTTTAGAAATAAGGTCACCGTCCTCTTTATCAGTAGCTGATACCCCTACCAATGGATCAAATTGATCACCCTCAGTAATTGAAGTTGTAGCAGGTACTTTTAGTATTGGTTTATCATTTTTAACTTCTTCTCTAACTTTGACCGTTACAGTTTGCTTCGCCGTTACTTCATGACCTTTAGAATCTGTAACCGTGTACGTTAATACGTAAGTACCGGCTTTAGTTGTATCTACTTCACCATCAACTTTGATTTTAGAAGTGAGATCACCGTCTTCTTTATCGATAGCTAATACTTCTGCCATTGGAACAAATGAATCTCCTACATGAATTGTCGCTCCAACAGGCACTGTTAATTTAGGTTCTAAATCTGATGTTTCTCCATTTCCCTCTACAATTACAGTCTGTCTAGCCGTTGTATTTCTCCCTTGGGAATCAACGACTAAGTATTCCACAATGTATGTACCTGGTTTTGAAGTATCTACATCGCCTTTATGCTTTACTTTATTTGTTAAATCACCCTCTTCTTTATCAACAGCTTTTACATTTCTCATTGGATCAAACGTATCACCTACACGTAGTGTAATCGTAAACGGTACAGTTAACTCTGGAGCTTGGTTTTCTGCTGTTTTTTCGTTTTCTTTCACCGTTCCTGTAATTTTTGCCGCATCAAAAGCATTTTGGACTGCTTGAACTTCAATTGAGTTCGCTCCATATTTATTAGTTGCCACTTTAAGGCATGCCAATTTCAATTCAGAGAAATTAGAAGTCATATTTAATTCATCAGTATTTGCATAATAGAAAATATCAAACATTCTATCTTCACCAATACCATTTACATTTACACCGTTATGAGTACCACCTTGTGCCATTAAATACGCAACTTTATTAATAATACTTGAGTTAAAATGAACGCCTCCATAATCCTCTCCATTTAAATCATTATATTTACTATAATCATCAGGATACGGTAGTCCTTCTGAAAAATTAATTGCAGTTGGATTTTTCATATTACGAAAAGTCGATCCAGTTTGTTCTCCTATTGTCCAGTTAAATTCCCCATTATTTATGTATTTCTCTATAGCCGTTCCCATAATATCCGATAATGCCTCGTTAATTGCCCCAGATTCTCCTGAAAATTCAAGGTTAGATTCACTTGATGTAACTGCATGTGTAAATTCATGACCCGCTATATCGAATGCTTTTACCATAGGATCTCCATATAAAAGCATACTAATGTTATTAATATTAGTACTAAATGCATTCTCCCAATTTTCAGGATCATTTGTTCCTCCAGAATCCCATGCATGTACAACTGAAACTACTTTTTTTCCTTTATTATCAAAACTATTACGCTTATATTTTTCTTTATAAAAATCGTATACCTTTGTTGCTAAGAAATGAGCGCTTACCGCCTTTGGATCATTAAATGTTGTTGAAACACTAGTTGCTAGTATACCAGGATAATAACTTTCTTCATTTGTAATATCTCTATAATTTACATCATATGTCTCAATTCCTTGTCCTCTTGTGTAATCAGCAAGTGCATAATTCCCACTGGTCTGTTTAGAAATACCAAATGTACGAGTTACGCCTAAATCATCTTTTCCTGTTCCAGTTAATGATGTGAAATTGCTAGTTTTATTTTCCTTAACGGATTCAACATACTCTTCACTTATTTTCAAACTTGATTCTTGTACCATATCTTTTAACATTTCACCATTATGAGCATTCACTAAATAAGTTCCAGATACATAATTTGGTGTTGTAGCAGCAAATGTAACTTGATATGCATTGCTAGCCTCCCCATGATTTTCATCAACAAAAATAACTGCCTTAACTTCTGGCTCAGAAATAAATTTAGTATCGTTTCCGTACTTTTTATAAATATATTGTTTTGCTTCTTCTTTTGATAAATTAATAGGTTTCTTTAAATCTTCTTGTGTTAAATTTTGTGCGCTAGCTCCTGAAATGCTTTTAATAATACCTTTTTTATCTACGTGAGCAGTCAACTGGTGGCCATATACTTCTTTTCCTTCATATATTTGTTGCATGCGCACAAGTGTAGTTCCATCATAAGAACCACGTTTTTGAAGAACTTTGTAATCTACTCCTGTTTCTGCACTAACTTGTTTTGGAGACAAAGCATGCTCCGTATTTTCCTTAAGTGCATCTTTCACTACATTCTCTGGTGCCTTTTTTGATGGTTGTGTCAGATTACCTGTACGGAACGAATCCTCTTGAATTTCAACTTGCATTTGACCAGGTTCCTCTGCATGACCTACTCCATATAGTGTTACACTTGTTAAAACGAATCCTGTAGTTAATGCAACTATAGCTATTTCTTTTTTATTTCCCATGATATTTACCTCGTATAAATTTCTATTATTTATATAAAACTGCTAAAATGTATACAATCTATTCCTAACATAAAAAGATGACTTTTGTAATCAACAAAAGCCACCTCTTTAATATGTAATATCCCTAAAATGTTTTTAATACATAATTTCTATACAAAAAAGAAAAAAGCATTCATTAACGAGCATTTTGCAATACTTTTATTAGGTCATTTATATTTTCAACTTTCTGTTGAAACTGATCAAGTCTGCTATGTAGCAATGAAGGATTTTTATCTTCAGTTGAAATAACTTGTTTTAATTCGTTTTCTAATTTATCATACATATCAAAGAAATTATCAAATTCTACACTTACAAGCTCTTCATTTTCGCGATAGAATCTTTTTGCTTCTATATAAGTCATATATGATTTATTTAAAAATCCTAATGAAATTAAATATTTAGAAGTGTTTTCTTGATAAATAGCAATATTACACGCTATTTTAATATCAGAATAAGTCTTTTGAACGAGACAATGCAATTCAAAAATCTTAAACTTTAATCCATTATTCATTTCATCCCCTCCCATCGTATCTATTCTACATAAAATTAGAATATTATACAAAGAAAATTATTAGCATGAAATTGACAATTTAAAAAATAACTTAAGGATAAACAAAATCCCTCTCATTATAAATTATAGTTGCGGAGCATTTACCAACATAACAGCAAAATAAAAAGCGAAAAGAATAAATCTTTCCGCTCTTAGAGTAATAAATACATTTCATATTGCGCTAAAGAATTCTTTTCAAATCCACATTTCTTAAGAAAACCTTCCAGTAAATTATTGTTAGGAAACCCAATTGATAAACTTGATAAATTTAATTCTTCTCTTGCTACTTGTAATAATTTCATCCCAACACCAATATTTCTATAATCTTTGTCTACGAAAATAAAACTAATTTTACCTTGTTTATTTACACATAGAGAGCCTTTTAAGTCATTATCGACATATGCACCATAAAATACATTATTTGTTTTTTTGATATAATCAATATCATTTTGCCAATTTATATGGAAGTTTAACCATTTCTGAATTTCATCTTTAAAAGTTGGAAATTCTAATTGGTTTACTTCACTATCCTTACAATCTTTATTCATTATTTTAGTCAAATCATTTAAATTATAATAAGAAAGATCGTACACTTTTTCATAGCCCAACTTATTATAAAAATGAATCGCTCGGTCATTTCCTACAATGACTTCGAGAAAAAGTTGCTTACATCCATGTTGAATCGCCTCTTCTTTATGCAGTTCAAATAATTTTTGACTTACACCAATACCGCGGTAATTAGGATGAACCGCTAATGTTCCACAGCGCATAGTCTTTATACTTTCATAATCCTTTATACCACCTAGTATTACGCCAACAGGTTTGCCTTCTTCTAAAGCAAGAAAAGAATGTTCTAGCAAATTACCTTCTGGTCCCAAAAAACGTTGTATAAAATCCTCTTTTGAAACCTCCATCTTAATAATGTAATCTGAAAATCCATCTTTAAAAGCTTCATATACTAAATCAATATTTACTTCACTACACCTTTTATATTGAATCATATAAAATTGCCCTCCAACTGCTTATATTAAACTCAACGTGTACCCATATAATATATTCCATCTATTATAAATTTCAGCTCTTAATTTGAAATGAGCGGACATTTCCCTACATATAACTCACTATTGATTTGTTTTATAACAAACTATCTATTATTTACTACATTAACCTCATAAACACGTAAAAAAGCAATTAAATGCTCACATGCTCTTTCACATGCTAGCATTTTAAAGATTTTTTGTTCTTCTTTCGTTTTATCATTTGCTTGATCTGAAGCAGCTTTTAAACAGAGAAATGGTTTTTTATTTATTTGGCATACATAGGCGAAAGCTGCTACTTCTTGATCAACTGCCAATGCTCCATATACGGTATGGAGTAAATATCTCATTTCCGAACTACGAATACGTTGATCTCCTGATAAAAATGTACCGAAATGTATCGGATCATACGATCGTATTTTTTTTATTCTTCTTACAAGTGATTTTGTTGTTTCAATAGGTGCTGTTCTACCGTTATATAAATTAAAAACATCTTCCCCTGAACCAGCAGCAGTAACATCATGTTGTATTGCGTTTAGTGCGACTACAATATGACCGTTTTTCACCTTGTTTGATAAACTTCCGCATATTCCTGTCATAAACAACTCATCTGGCTGAAACTCACTAATTAACAATTGTACACAACTAGCGCAGCTTACTTTACCGACACCAGTAACAACTGATATAATTTCCAACTCATTAATAGTATGAAAATGAAATTCCCAAGCTGCCCTTTTTTCAACACGTTCACTTGGATAATGTTGATGCAAATACGTCAGTTCTGGTTCCCATGCAGATACAATTGCAATACGTTTCATTACACGCTTCACTTCCCCTATTGTCATTTAAATATGTTATCTATACTTTCTCGTTCATAATCTGGAATCCATTCTTTGTATTTCTTATATAAATCTCGTATTATTTCTTTATTCTTCGCAATTACTTCACATCCTCTATCATCATACATAAACATGACAATATCTTTCGTTGCATTAATGAGAAATACATCTGGATAAAAAATTTCTTTTTTTGTCCAAATCGAGGATACAAATCAGAAAAATCCTCATGATTAGCAGCTTGTATAAGCGATTCATACTTAATATCTTCTACGAGACATTTTAAAGAAAATTGATATGTACAATATAAATCTGCTTCTTCATCTTCAAATAGAAACGGTAATGTTTCTTGTCTTATATGAAATCTTAAATCTCTTTTCTTAATATATTTATTGTATACATTTATTTTCTGTGGAGTTTTTATGTTTTCCTTTTTAAATCTATAAACATTTGTCACTACAAACACTACATCTTCTTTTGAAAATATGTCTTCAAATAAGAATTTATTATATGTATATAGTTGAGAAAAGTATTCCATATTTAAATCGTTGGTTCCTTCTACAATTTGATATTTATCTTTTCCGAAATCAAAATGCAAATGATTTTCCCACTGAGATAATAAGTAGGGTCCTAATGTAACTTCTGGAAATGTTTGATTCATATATTCTTTTAATTGCATTTCCTTGTCCTTTCTACTGTACAATTCTTTTTAAATCCCAATATGCTTCTTCTAGCCACGGGTGTATAACTTTCAATGTATCTTTCCTTTCCCACAAATATGAAATATATACAAAAGCTGCTTTTTCCAAAGATTTTCCCAATCCTTTTTTTATTTCTATTAAATATGGTGGTGTCCCTTTTTGATCCCATTCTATTTTATCTGCAACAAATAATACTAAATCCATCTTCGTTGCATGTTTACGCAACGTTGTATGGCAACAAATTGCATTTAAAATCTCTTCATCTTCGACTTTAAATATTTCTTTTGCGATTACCCTCGATAATTTTTGATGAATAATCATAGGAAACTTTCTTTCCGCTTCCACTATTTCTACACCAAATTCTTCAGCAACTGCAATCCGCTCCTCGTTTGGAAAAATGCCACTAATATCATGTAAATATCCTGCAATTGCTGCTTTTTCTTTATCTACGTGAAACTTTTCTGCAATCTTTTTTGCCTCATTTGCCACACGAATTGAATGTTTATATGTAAACTCTTTATTATATTTTAGTAGAAAAGCTTTAATATCATTTTCTATTTTTCCAGTTGGAGTAAATGAATATTTATCATTACATAACATAGAAAATCCCCCTTATAACTACCTTTCATTATAATGTAGAATCTAAATATCTTTGTTATTTTATATTCGATATTAATCTTTTTACTCCTTTTTAATACGTTACATGAAATTTTATACAGAATCATCGCTACAAGTACATAAATGTTTGATATTATAGTAATGTTGATGATTTGTAAGGAAAGGAACTACACAATGAATAAAAACATATTAATTATTGATGATGATAAAGAAATTGTTGAATTACTTGCTGTTTATTTGCGAAATGAAGGCTATAACATTTATAAAGCTTATGATGGCGATGAAGCATTGCAAAAGGTTTCTACATATGAAGTTGACCTTATGATTTTGGATATTATGATGCCAAAACGAAACGGATTAGAAGTTTGTCAGGAAGTGCGTGAAAATAATACTGTACCAATTCTAATGCTTAGTGCAAAAGCAGAAGATATGGATAAAATATTAGGCCTTATGACAGGTGCCGATGATTATATGATCAAACCATTCAATCCATTAGAATTAGTAGCTAGAGTGAAAGCTTTATTACGAAGATCCTCTTTCCAAAATGCTACTTCGCAAAAGAATGAAGATGGTATTATTCGTATTCGCTCTGTTGAAATACACAAACATAATCATACAGTTAAAGTAAATGGAGAGTACATTAAACTAACCTCTATTGAATTCGATATTTTATATTTACTTGCGAGTAATACAGGAAGAGTATTTAGTTCAGAAGAAATTTTCGAACGCGTTTGGAATGAAGATGGTTATGGTTCAAATAAGACGGTAATGGTCCATATTAGCAACTTACGAGATAAACTTGAAACAGTAATAAATGGAGAAAAATTTATTCATACTGTTTGGGGAGTTGGCTATAAAATTGAGAAATGAAGCATTTGATATATTAAAAGATATTCCTAAATGGAAACTTATTTTTTGGCTTTTATTAGCTATCACACTCACTCCTATTACTGAATTAATTATTTATCGCCTCGTTACGAGTGTAATTGAAAGTTCACTTACTCTAACCGAACTCGGTAAAGAATTCATTCGAATTTTTGGTTATGAAAAGTATAAAGGGATTAAAGAGTCTTTATGGATGATGATTGTATCTTATTTGTTTTTATTTTCTATTTTTTCATCCTATCTTTACATTTTTTATCGTCACGAGAAAAAACTTTATTATGAAACTTGTATAAAAAAAATGATAGAAGAAATTCGTTATATTGCAAATGGAAACTTCAATCATAAAGTTTCTATTGTAAATCATAATTATCTAGAAGAATTAGCAATCGGGGTCAATGAAATTGTTGAACAATTAAAAGTCTCCATTGATGAAGAAAGACAAGCTGAACAAGCAAAAAGTGAACTTATTACAAATGTATCACATGACTTACGCACTCCCCTTACTTCTATAGTTGGATACGTAAATTTAATCCATCATGATAATTATAGAGATGAAGTGGAATTGCGATACTATATTCAAGTCATTTACGATAAAGTAACTCGTCTTAATGCATTAATGAATGACTTGTTCGAATATACACGTGTTCAAAATAAAGAATTAAGCTTGTATTCTGTTCCTATTGATATTGTAGAATTACTTGGACAATTAACTGTTCAATTCCGCATACAGGTTCAAGAAGCTAATATAGAATGTCGGCCTTCTTTCCCGTCTCAAAAGCTCATGGTATTAGCTGATGGTGACAAATTAGTACGTGTGTTTGAAAATCTTATTATAAACGCTATCGCTTATGGAAGCGAAGGTCGCTATATTGACCTTACTGCTTATGAAAGCAATAATATGATCACAATTGATATAACAAATTACGGACAACCTATTCCTAGTACGGATTTACCTCATATTTTTGAACGTTTTTATCGCGTTGAGAAATCTCGCTCTACAAACACTGGTGGATCTGGACTTGGATTAGCAATTGCAAAAAGTATAGTCGAGTTGCATAAAGGAACAATTGAAGTATATAGTGATGACGAAAAAACAACATTCACTGTAAAACTACTCCCATACAAATGTTAATATTACAAATAAAAAGTTCAATTTCTTATCATATAAGAAATTGAACTTTTTCTATTATTTCCCTAAATTTAATAATCCTTTATAATTCTTTAGAAATTCTTTACCTTTTCTTTCTTCCTAATTAAGCATTCCTTTTTACAATACTATTATTGATGTCATAATAGGAGGATCGCTTATGCAATTCTTAAAAAAATTCGCTATTTTATTATTATCTTTTTTCATTACTGCACTTATCGTTTTATATTTTTACCTTTATGTAAATGGTCCGATTATTCAAGCTAAATCAGCTATTTTAATAAATGCTAATTCAGGTGAAATTGTTTATAAAAAAAATGAAGAAACTCCAGTACAATCAGCTGCTTTATCTAAATTAATGACAGAATATATCGTATTGGAGCAACTAAATGATAGAAAGATACAGTTAGATGACTTAGTACAAATAAGTAACGAAGTTTTCCGAGTAGAAACAAGCCCTATACAAGTAACATCGAATGATAAAACAACGGTTCGTGATTTACTTCATGCATTGCTACTAGCAGGGAATAATCGTTCTGCACTCGCTCTAGCAGAACACATTGCTGGAAATGAAGATAACTTTACAATATTAATGAATAAAAAAGCAAAAGAACTACAGTTATTACAACCATCTCCATTTCTAAACTCTACTGGAATTAATCATGATACAAATAAACAATCAACTACAACAGCAATAGACGCAGCTAAACTAGCAGCACGATTAGTAAAAGATTTTCCAGATGTATTGAATATTACGAAACTAACCTCTTACCAATTTACCTTCAAAGATTCCCAGGTTTTCAATACGAATAAAATGATATATTCCCTTAATGAAAACATTAAACTTCAAGGTGTTGATGGCTTACAAACTAGTTTTTCAACTAACGGTAATTATAGTTTTGTCAGTACAGCAAAACTTGGAGATACTAGACTAATTTCAGTAATATTAGATGCAGATGAAGAAAATATTTCATTTATTGAAACAAAAAAGTTGCTCCAGTATGGTTTTGATCCTTCCTCGTACTCTGCACTCCAAGCTTTTAAAGACGCCCTTACATCTTGGACAATATTGCTTCAGTTTAAAAATTTAATTATACAAACTATAATGATTTTTTTAATCATTACCACCTTAATGTTTTTACATATACGTCAGAAAAAATCCGAGGATTTCAATTAAGAAATCTTCTTATATATAAAACCGACTTGCGCTTGAGATGCAAGTCGGTTTTTAATTCTATCATCCTCTTCCAATCAAATTTGCTGAAACTAGTTGCAAGTTTAACTCTCTCGCCCATATAGATAACTGACCAATATGATGAATTTCATATCCCATTACATGTCTTAAAACCTATATTTTTTGAGGCATACATCCATCTCTGTTTCCTTTCGTTGTATTCGTTTGTTTAGTTTAAATGGGTTAATCTATTAATTCTATTAAATCCAACAATCGAACTATTACACTTTAAAGTTCTACTCATATACTATAGTAGATTACTAGAAAGGAGGCTTAACTATGGATAGTTGTGTTGTATTTGTAAACGGACAACCTTTTTTAGTTCTTTCAGTAGCTGGTATTGAAATTGCTAGATTAGAGATTTCCCTTCAAGTAGCATTAGCTCTAAGAGTGCTTGGGATACCAATCTGTGATTAATTACCAAATTAAAAGAAAAAGCGGGCATTAGCCCTCTTTTTCTATTTTTTTCTCATCTTTTTTTTAACAACTAACAAAATTTTAATTTTTATATTGTAATGAAAATCCGAAAAATCAATCCATTTTATTCAATAAAAAAGATCAACACCCATACCTCATTATCCGTTTCTAAAAAATTAGAATTCGATTAATTACAAGAAAATTTAAATATACGAACGTTACATAAAATACTTGTTAGAATAGCTGTCCTTCACACTATTTATTTCGCCGACGTTATATAATCAAAGCACCAATGATTAACTTTTTATACGGCTTATTTTAAGTGTGCTAGCATTCTAGGCTAGATGATCATGACTGCAAAAAAACTTCAAGTTCTCGTTTATATAAATCAGATAACGCTTTCACTTTTTGAATTGATTGATAATCTTTAAATTGCGGTTCGCTATCTTCTTATCCTTTAAGAGCACTAATCCAACTATACTCTACATCTACAATATGAAATCATGTTTTTAACATACCCCCAGTTTGCAAAGTAAATCTTCCTCTGAAAGTTGTTCACACCACTTAAACCAATCATCTCTTACTTGCCAATTATATTGAAATAAAGTGTACACATTTATCTTTCCCTTACTTCAATTATCCACCTAACAGCATCTGTTATATAATGTGGTTCATCTTTTTGAATATAATGACCACTTTGTTCTGCAATTATTAGTTTATTTTTGTTTGATAATCTTAATAATTCTTCTTGCAATTGTAACCATTTTATTTGTGCATCTTGCGAATAAAAAGCTTTTTTACCAGCAGCTAACACGACGAGTGGAATATCTCTCGTCGACTGACAATATTTATCTGCTTCACCCAGACTAAACATAAACTCTTCATAAGAACTTTCATGTACAAATTGTTTATAGTAAGCTTCTTGAAATTCTGGAGACATGATTGGCAAAAATGCTTCTTTATAATTTTCTGGTGTCGAATCAACCAAAACTATTCCCAACATATCTTCAGGATAAAAATCAGTAAATAAACGTGCATTTATACCACCAAAAGAATGTCCTACAAAAATATAAGGTGGCTTCAGTTGTAAAAGATTTAAGCATGTTCTCAAATCTTTTACCATTTCAGAACTAATACGTTTCTTGGAACTCTTCCCGCTTTTGCCTAATCCAGCCCGATCGTATGTAAGTACCGTACCATATTCCGTCAGTTCTTCAGCAGTTTGATTCCATGCCTTCGAATAATCACCATAGCCTGATTCCAATATAATAACAGGCTGCTGCTTCTTTCCTTGGAATATTTTCGTATACATTTTAAAATCAGCAACTTGTATATATTCCTCTATACATTTAACCATTGACAATCACTTCTCTTCGGCCAAGTTCCTCTACAGCGTGATTAATTATTTCACTTACAGATAAAGAACCATCCAATATGATATCTGAATTCGGCTTAACAGTATGAATTGCCTCTAAATAAGCTTTTCTCGCATATGTCATGTAATGTTCCAAATCATTATGTATTTCATCTATTGTACCTTCCTTAAAATCTCGCAAAATCCTTCTAGCCATCGCAATATCTAAAGGCGTATCAATAAATATAGTTACATCAATGAATTTTCGCATCTCACTATTTAAGTATGCAAAAGGATAATCTACAATAATATAGTCTAAGGTATTATTTTGTATAAGTTGCTCAATATCATGAATTAATGGTGTTAATACCCACTCGTCGTAATTCGCCCCATCATCAATCCATTTACAAATATCAGCAGGAGAGTTATCAAATGTATAACTATCAAAATATAGAGCTTTTGAGTTTTTAAACTTATGCTTTAATCTTTCTGTAATTGTAGTTTTACCTCCTCCCGAAACAGCTGCAATTGAAATTATTTTTGTTTTATTATTCACTATAACCACCAAACCCCTTTGTCAACATAATATAATTATAAATTACTATCGTTGCTACTTCTTCCATTCATATTCTAACATACTCATTTCCCATAAATTCCAATACGTTTCTCCTACTCTTTTTGACTCTCTTAATAAGCCTTCTTTTACAAACCCTATTTTTTCGTAACATGAAATGGCCGATGTATTAAAATCATACACACCAAGAGTTACTCTATGTAGTTTTAATTCGTCAAAAGCAATATGAAGTACTGCTTTCATCATATGTTTTCCTATAGAACGTCCTCTCATCTTCGTATTACCAACTAATACTTTTCCAATTCTAGCGGACTTATTAATATTATCTATTTGCCCAAGCGAAATATGTCCAATAACGTCTGAAGTCTCTTCATCTACTACTTTGAAAGCGAGTGTATTTGCACTTTCTATATACTTCTCTAATTGCTGTTGGTCTAAAGGAAATGTGAATGCATTTCCTGACCATTGTATTAGAAATTCTTCGGAATTAATCCAATTTATTAATTGTTTAAAATCAGATTTCTTAAAGCTTTCTAGTTTAATCACTTCCTTGCTCCTTTCGTACATCATGCTTTATAACCTCAAACTTATTTCTATATAAAGAATATATTCTCCTTTTATATAAAATTAAAATAAAGCCATTCATGTGAATGGCTTTACAAAAAAGCAGCATAATTATGCTTTGTTTGCTACATCAATACCATTAAAATCAAAGTCAGCAGTAACCGTTGTAACCGGTGGGAAAATTGCTTCAATCTTGCAAATGGAAATAATTACTCCAACCGATCCAGGAATAGCCGCAAGCCTAACTACATCACAACTTACAGACGAAACAGTACCTACATAAGTACGTCCCTCTGTATTAATTTGAACTGTTCGATTAATTAATTTCTTAAGTTCATCTCTAATTCCTTGTACACAAGAATTATCACATTTCTCATGCTGTTCTTTTTTACACTCTTCGAATACTTCCCAACAATCATCTTGTTTACATGTACACTTCTTTTTACAATTATTAAATCGAGAACCCAATACCTCACCCCCTAATCCTTTCTATTAGTAAAGTATGTCCACTAGCTTAAAAGGGTACGAGGCAAACACATAAAAAGAAAAAAACAAACAATTGTACCAAACTTTCTTTTCATTATTCATTATAAAAACAGACTTCTCCTAATTAAAAGCTTTTTAATGAGCGGCCGTGAATTTAGTCCTACTCCATTTAATGTTTAGACACCACTTTCTAAAACAAACCTTTTTTCTTTTAAATAAGACGCCCCTTAAAAACACACTAGATTTTCCCATTAACTCACATATACATAGACTTTATTTGTGGATTTCCCATTTTTCATTGTGAAATATACATTTAAAAAGCGTACTCGAAAATAAGATATTATTTGTAATCAGAACATTTTCTTCAACAAGTGTTTATTGAAAAATACCATAACTAGTAGTAGTTCTCTCCACTTTCTCTTAAAAATTAGCATAGTTTGTATGAATTCTATATCAAGTAGAAGACACTCTATCATATAAAGATAAAATAGTAGGTTAATAAACAAGCCATTTTTTTATTAAAACATAGAATAATATGAACACTATTGAAAGGAGGTAGAAATAAATGTCCTGGAAAAATGATTGCTGGAGTTCTCAGAAAAAGCATTGTTGTGATGATTGGTGGAAATCTAAAGAAAAGCATCATTGTGATGATAATTGGAGTTCTCAGAAAAAGCATTGTAATGATGATTGGTGGAAATCTAAAGAAAAGCATCATTGTGATGATAATTGGAGTTCTCAGAAAAAGCATTGTAATGATGATTGGTGGAAATCTAAAGAAAAGTGTCATTGTGATGACGATTGGAGTTCTAAACGAAATAAGTGTCGTTGTAAATGTTTCTTTATTTGTTGCCATTGTAAAAGGAAAAATTGGTAATATTTTCGATGCCAACTTAAAGGAAAGAATATGTCTTTTGGAACCGATAAATACTAGAATGTATTATACAAAAAGCTGACTGAATATAGTCAGCTTTTTATCAATGAACACGTAAAGATTTCAACAGATATATGTATTTACTGATTAGGTGGGCTATTAAGAAAAAACAAGCTAACTCTTATAAATCGATTTTTAATTACTTCACGTACGTATAAAGCTTTAGATGCCCTCATTAATTCAGACGAATTCACCAGTATTTTCACCAAAAAATTCATGGAATCTTTAATTAGTCGAGTACTTTCATTGCCTTCAGAAACCCGAGAGACAAGCGGGGTTTCTTTTATTTAAATAAAGATTTTGTTTAAACTTTACAAAACTCACCTATATTAAAATATCTTCTAAAATCCTTATTGAACATTTATAATACTATTAAACGGTTTAAATTCGACAATCAGTAATGGAGGCATTTTAATGGGAAACATCCCAAAAGTATCATCACACCAATCAAATCCTAATATACCCTCACAGCAAGTGAATCCTAATACCCAACAAGGTAGTATTAAAAAAACAAGACGCCGTATTATAACTACTTTGGCTTTTATATTACCTATAATTTTTGTCCTTCAATATTCTCTGAATAACCAACAAGAAATGATTAAAGAAAAACAAATCACACTTAATACGGAACAACAAAAATTATCTTCTGTAAAGAAGGATGGTCATTCCCTTAACAAGGATGTCAAGGCTTTAACAAGTAGTGAAGAAGAAATTTTAAAATTCGCAAGGAAACTGTATGGATTTTCCAAACCGAATGAAACTATATTTCAAATAACTGAATAAAATTACACGGCATTACCTAAAAGGCGATTTGAAGATAATCGCCTTTTTATATTTAATTTCTAAAGGAATCATACTAATCTCTCTTTCTATCATATAACTACTTTGTTTAATTTGTTAAAATAAAACCGCTTGTCCGTTTCACTTTGCTCTATCATTACATTTACTATTAGTAATACGATTTTTAGAGGTGATAAATAATGGACGAGTTTTTATCTTTTGCTGCACTTAATCCGGGTTCTATTGGACCTACACTTCCACCTGTTCAACCTTTTCAATTCCCTACCGGTCCCACCAGTTCTACAGGAGCTACTGGATTAACCGGATCAACTGGACCGACTGGGCCAACTGGATCGACCGGACCAACCGGATCAACTGGACCAACCGGATCAACTGGATTAACTGGATCAACTGGATCAACTGGACCAACCGGATCAACTGGACCAACTGGACCAACTGGACCAACTGGACCAACTGGACCAACTGGACCAACTGGACCAACTGGACCAACTGGACCAACTGGATTTAATCTTCCTGCTGGACCTGCATCTATTACCTTGACTTCTAACGAAACCACAGCATGTGTATCCACTCAAGGAAATAATACTTTATTTTTTTCGGGTCAAGTATTAGTAAACGGTATTCCTACTCCAGGGGTAGTGGTCAGTTTTTCGTTTAGTAACCCATCTCTTGCTTTCATGGTTCCTCTTGCTGTCATTACCAATGCCTCAGGTAACTTTACCGCTGTATTTCTAGCCGCTAATGGGCCTGGAACAGTAACCGTTACTGCTTCACTTCTTGATTCTCCTGGAACAATGGCTAGCGTCATTATTACCATTGTGAATTGTCCGTAAAGATTTTATTTTTAAGAACTAAGCAATTTCTAATAAAAAGAGCACTGATTTATAGTGCTCTTTTTTTATCATTTGGATGTGCCTTTCAAATTAAATTTCGTAACAGCCTATTAAAATAACGCTTTTATTGAATTTCATCCTTAACAAAATTTAATTACTCCAATGAATAAACATGCCACAGTATCGTATTTTAATAAAAACTATAAAACAGACATACTTAACACTAATAGTAGAATTTTTCTTCTTCATCAAATTCACTTCTTTTCTTTTTATAAACATAAAAAAGGATCTCTATTTATACAGAGATCCTTTCTAACTTTATAATTTACTAGACTGTAACCCCTGAATAAACGGAACTACTTCAGGATTTACAAGCGATGATAAATCACCTAACTCTTTTCCTAAGTAAGCTGCTTTAATAACACGGCGCATTACTTTAGAATTACGTGTTTTCGGTAAATCTTCTACAACGTGGATGTCTTTAGGACACAACGCTTTTCCAATATGAGAGTTTACTAAACTCATTAATTCTTTCTTTAATTCCCCTGTGAATGTTACATGGTCTCTTAACACTACAAAACAATGACAAACTTCACCTTTTACTTCGTCAGGTACACCAATTGCAGCAGCTTCGATTACATCGTTATGTTTCACAAGAATAGATTCATATTCAGCAGGTCCAATACGTTTACCTGCAATATTTAACGTATCGTCTGAACGCCCTGTGATGATATATTGTTCACCATCGTAAATGACCCAGTCACCGTGGACCCATTTATTTTCAAAACGCGACCAATATGTGTTTACGTAACGTTCATCATCTTCCCAGAAGCTTTTCGTCATACCTACCCAAGGTTTCTCTAAGCATAATTCTCCGACTTCATCTCGAATTGGTTTACCTTGATCATCCAGTACGACAGCTGCCATTCCTGGTAAAGATGCGTTAAAACTAATCGGTGCTATTGGCTTAATAAGAACATTACCGAAAATCCCACCAGAGATTTCAGTTCCACCTGAGTAGTTACAGATTGGGACATTTCCTTTTCCAACTGTTTCAAACAGCCACATCCATGGATCAGGATTCCAAGGTTCTCCTGTTGATGCGAATACTTCCAAACTCTTTAAAGAATGTTTATTGACATACTCATCACCTTTTGCCATCAATGCTCGGATTAACGTTGGCGAAATACCTAGATGAGTAATCTCATATTTATCAACTGTCTCCCATAACCGGTCTGCTTCTGGGAAGTCTGGAACACCTTCGTACATAACCATCGTTGCTCCATTAATGAGTGAACCGAATAATAGAAACGGCCCCATCATCCAGCCCATATCAGTTACCCATAATACACGATCACCTTGTTTAATATTCATTCCAAATCCTGCATCAAAAGCTGCTTTCAAAGGAAATCCTGCATGCGTGTGTACTGTTCCTTTCGGCTTACCAGTCGTTCCTGATGTATAAATGAGCATTAATGGATCATCACTTTGCATTTCCTCGGCATGTATGAATGGTTTTTCTTTTTCTAGCGTACTCCACGAAAAATCATAGTTATGTGGTGTAAAATCATTTCCTGCATGACGAACGATAACAACTTTTTCAACAGTTGGGCAATGTTCACAAGCTTTATCTACTTCATCTTTTAAAGAAACAATTTTACCGCGGCGTGAAAATCCATCTGCGGTAATAATCATTTTTGAACCTGCCGCTTGCACACGTGTCATGACTGCATCAGACGCAAAGCCTGAGAATATTGGTGAAATAATTGCTCCGATTTTCATTACAGCTAGCATCGCAACAACTGTTTCTGGAATCATCGGCATATAAATTGTTACACGATCACCTTTCTCAATACCCGCGTGTTTCAAACCATTTGCAACACGGCTTACCCAGTTGTCAAGCTCTTCATATGTAAATGATTTTGAAGTTCCATTTTCCCCTTCGTACTGAAGTGCTGGCTGTATTCTCGTCTCTTCATCCGCAAGCCAGCGAGATAAAGCTGATTCTACAACGTTACATGTTCCGCCATTATACCACTGTGCAAACGGTGTACCATTTTCTAAGTCTAACACTTCTGTATAAGGTTTCATCCATTGATAGCCTACTGCTTTTTCTGCCTCTCCCCAAAACCAAGCTGTTTCCTCAATAGATTTATTATAAAAAGTTTCATAGTCTTCATATCCCAATGATTTCATCCAACCATATAAACGTGTTTTTTCCTTGTACTCTTCTGTTGGAAACCAAACTGCTTGTTTCAATGTTTTCCCCTCCTTAACTTTTTGAGCAAGAAAGCCCTAAATAGGGCTTTTAAACTGGATATACAGGATGTTTACGATCTGTGAATACTTGATATTTACTCATATACATTTCGAAACGTCCTTTTAACTCTTCACGTAAATTGTTTGGATGAACAATACCATCAATCACCATCTCTGATGCTAAATGATAAATATCAATATCTTTCTTATACTCTTCACGTTTTTCAGCAATGAAGCTAGCACGCTCTTCTTCTGGTAAAGCTGCAATTTTATTTGCATATACAGCATTAACCGCAGCTTCTGGACCCATTACCGCAATAGAGGCTGTCGGTAATGCCAGACAGCAATCTGGTTCAAATGCTGGACCTGCCATCGCATATAAACCAGCGCCATATGCTTTACGAACAACGATAGAAATCTTCGGTACAGTTGCTTCACTCATTGCAGAAATCATTTTTGCACCGTGGCGAATAATACCGGCACGCTCTACTTTTGTACCAATCATAAATCCTGGTACATCCGCAAGGAATAATAATGGAATATGATATGCATCGCATAAATTAATAAACTTAGCAGCTTTATCAGCTGAATCGTGGAATAATACGCCGCCCTTCATACGCGGCTGATTTGCAATAATACCAACTGGCTTACCATCAATACGTGCTAAGCCTGTAATTAGCTCTTGAGCAAATAATTTTTTCACTTCATAGAATGAACCTTCATCAATAACTCTATTAATGAGATCTTTCATATTGAAAGGAGCATTTTGATTTTCTGGAATGATTTGTTCTAACGTTTTATCGAATTGTTTCGGTTCTTGAGGTGTAACCAATGGAGTCTTTTCTAAGTAGTTGTTTGGAAAATATGAAATGTATTGTCTTGCTTGTGTAATCGCATCTTCTTCTGTCTTACATAAAACATCTCCGCATCCTGATACAGAGCAATGCATACGAGCCCCGCCCATCTCTTCTAAAGTTACCTTCTCACCGATAACCATCTCAGCCATACGAGGAGATCCTAAATACATAGATGCATTTCCTTCTACCATCATTACAACGTCGCAAAAGGCTGGAATATAGGCACCACCAGCTGCAGAAGGTCCAAATAATAAGCATACTTGAGGAACTTTACCTGATAATTTCACTTGATTATAGAAGATTCTTCCTGCACCACGGCGTCCTGGGAACATTTCTACTTGATCTGTAATACGCGCTCCAGCAGAGTCAACTAAATAAAATAACGGAACACGTAGTTTTTCAGCTGTTTCTTGAATACGTAAAATCTTTTCAACTGTGCGTGATCCCCATGATCCAGCTTTTACAGTAGAATCATTGGCCATTACACACGCAGTACGACCATGTATTTTACCCGTTGCCGTTACAACGCCGTCCGCAGGTAAGCCTGTTTGTTCACAGTTAGCAAATAATGCATCTTCTACATATTCGCCATTATCAAATAGAAGCGCTAAACGATCTCGAACAAATAATTTTCCTTTTGCTTTATTTTGTTCATGATACTTTGGTGCGCCGCCTTGTTTAATCGTTTCAACTCGTTCTTCAAATGAATTAGATTGTTGTTTTTGATCTAACATATTTACTCCCCCTTATACGTTGGTGTGCGTTTTTCCTTGAATGCTTGTAATCCTTCTAATCTATCTTTCGTATGGATTACACCTTCATACGCTTGTTTTTCCATTTGTAATCCGGTATGTAAATCAACTTGAATACCATTTGAAATTGCCTCTTTTGCTAATCGAACAGCAATAGGTCCATTACTAGCAATTTTCTCTGCTATTTCAATCGCTTTCTCTTCAAGTAAATTAGCTGGTACAACAAATTCTACTAAACCATATTCTTTTGCTTCTTGCGCTGAAATACGTCTACCTGTATAAATTAATTCTTTCGCTCTACCAACACCAATTAATCTCGGTAAGCGCTGTGTACCACCCGCTCCTGGTATAATTGCAAGTGTCGTTTCAGTAAGACCAAGACTTGCAGATTCAGCAGCAATTCTAAAATCACAAGCTAAACTTAATTCCGTACCACCACCAAGTGCGATTCCATTTATAGCAGCAATAACTGGCTGTGGTAATTGTTCAACCATCTCCATAGTCGTGCGAATCATACTAACAGCATGGCGAACTTGTTCCTCATTCATACCAGCACGTTCTTTTAAATCAGCACCAGCACAAAATGCTTTTTCACCAGCACCTGTTAGAATAACTACACGCGTATTGGACTCTTCACTTATTTGAGTTAATATGTTTTGTAACTCTTCTAATAACGCTAAAGATAATGAGTTTGCTTGTCTTTCACGATATAACGAAATCTTTACAACGTGAGGTGTTACATAATCAACTGAAATGTTTTGTAATTGTAGCATCTTCTCACCTACTTATCGTTTTATGTTGAAGCGCTCTATACACATGACTCGGTAATTGGATATTTAGCTTACTTTGAATAAATTGACTAGCTCGCAATAACTTTTCTTCGTCTATATTCGTTTGAACTCCTAATTTATGGAGCATATGTACTAGGTCATCAGTAGCAACATTACCTGATGCTCCTGGTGCATAAGGGCAGCCCCCGAGTCCACCACAAGAACTATCAAATGTTGTAATACCGTATTCTAATGATTTAACTACATTTGCTAGAGCCATTCCATACGTATTATGAAAATGCATGGCAAACTGCGAAGCATCATACTTCTTTAATAGATGTTCTAATACTTGTTCTACTTGTAATGGATTCGCTACACCGATTGTATCCCCAAGAGAAACTTCATAAATGCCGTATGAAAATAGTTGATTACATAATTCGTCAACTGCTGTAACACTTATATCCCCTTCATAAGGACATCCAAATACAGTAGAAACATAGCCTCTTACCTTTTTTCCTTCGAATAATGCCTGTTTTGTTATATCTTCAATTACAACTAATGCTTCTTTAATCGATTTATTAATATTACTTTTATTATGAGATTCACTTGCTGATAAAAAAACATTCACCTCATCTACATTTTGCAAAAAAGCTCGTTCCAAACCATTTTGATTCGGAACAAGCGCAGCATATGTAACATTTGGATCCCTTTTCAGCTCAGAAAATACATCATTTGCATCTGCTAATGCAGGGACCCATTTTGGGTGAACGAATGAGGAAACTTCAACATACGACAATCCTGCTTCTGTAAGTAGTTGAATCCATTTTACTTTATCTTTTGTGCCAACAATCTTTTTTTCATTTTGTAAGCCATCACGTGGCCCGACTTCTTTAATGACAGCAAAATTAGGTAGTTTCAATTCGCTTCCCCCTATATCTCCCTATTCAATTTCTAATAATACATCTCCTTCATTTACAAAATCGCCTTCTTGCACATTAATTTTCATAACTGTGCCGGCTTCTTCTGAAATGATTGGGATTTCCATTTTCATAGATTCTAAAATGACGACATCCTGCTCTTCCTCTACTGTATCTCCTACTCCTACAACAATCTTCCAAACGTTTCCTGCCATCGATGCGTATACTTTCGTCATCATTTTTTCCCCCTTAATATTGTTAGATCTTATTTTTTAACGAGTTGTTTCGTTACAAAACCCGTTGTATAAATACCCGCTTTGAACACTTCGTCTTCCAAAACTTGCAGTAGCATTGGCGTGTTCGTTTTAATACCTTCTACTTTTAATTCTTCTAGAGCATCATGTAATTTCGAAATTGCTTCTTCACGAGTCTCGCCATGTGCAATGACTTTCGCAATCATTGGATCATAGAAAGGTGTAATCGTTACATGATTTTCTAAGAAGTGATCAATTCGTACATTTGACGGTAATGTTAAATCTGTAATTTTCCCAGGTGACGGGAAGAATGTTTTCGGATCCTCTGCATAAATACGAGCTTCAATGGCATGACCACTACGTTTTACATCATCCTGAGTAAATGATAGTTTCTCTCCACTTGCGATAAGGAGTTGCTGTTCTACAAGGTCTAATCCCGTAATTTCTTCTGTCACTGGATGCTCTACTTGTAATCTCGTATTCATTTCTAAGAAATAGAAATTTTTCTGATCATCTACAAGAAACTCAACTGTACCTGCATTTGTATAGCCAAGTGCTTTTGCAGCTTGTACAGCAACTTCTCCCATCGCCTTTCGTGTACCTTCATCTAAAAATGGTGAAGGTGCTTCTTCGATTACTTTTTGATTTCGGCGCTGTACCGAACATTCACGCTCCCATAAATACACTGTGTTACCATGTGTATCTGCTAAAAGCTGAATTTCAATATGATGCGCATCTGCTATATATCGCTCTAAATACATTTCTCCGTTACCGAAGAAGTTTTGCGCTCTTGTTTTATTACTTTCAAACGCTTTGGTGAGCGTTTGCTCAGTTTCCATCAACTGCATACCAATGCCTCCGCCGCCTGCGGATGCCTTAAGCATTAATGGATAACCAATTTGTTTTGCAATTTCAATTGCTTCTTCAGCAGTTTCAATATTTGTAGTAATACCTGGGACTACTGGGACATCTGCTGCTTGCATTGCGATACGTGATTCGATTTTACTTCCCATCTTCGTAATGATTTCTTCTGAAGGACCGATAAATACGATTCCTTCTTCTTTGCAGCGAACCGGAAAAGACGGATTCTCTGATAATAAACCATAACCCGGATGAATTGCTTCTACATTTGTCTTCTTAGCTATTTCAATAATTTTTTCAAGGTTTAAATAGCTTTCTTGGACACGCGGTCCACCTACTAAGTAAGCTTCATTTGCCATTTTCACATGAAGGGCATTTTCATCTGCTTCAGAATAAATAGCAACAGTGCGAATACCAAGTTTTTGACAAGTTTTCATAATACGAACAGCGATTTCCCCGCGATTCGCAATTAATATTTTTTGAAACATAGTGATTCCTCCCTTTTATCTACATCCTAAATGTCTAGCAATTACGAGACGTTGAATTTCAGAAGTTCCTTCACCAATTTCTAATAGCTTCGCATCACGAATATGTCGTTCAACTTCATATTCACGCATATAGCCATATCCACCATGAATCTGTACTGCTTGATTTGCAATACGGCTTGCCGCTTCCGATGCAAATAGTTTTGCCATTGCCGCTTCTTTGCCGAAAGGTTTATCGTTATCTTTTAACCAAGCTGCTTTATGTACTAAATTACGAGCTAACTCTACTTCAGTCGCCATATCAGCTAATTTAAATTGAATCGCTTGGAAATTAGAGATTGACTTTCCAAATTGTTGACGTTCTTTCGCATATTGCAATGCACGTTCAAAGGCTGATTGCGCAATACCAACTGCCAATGCTGCGATTGAAATACGCCCTCCATCAAGTGTATATAAAAATTGTTTAAAACCTTTATTTACATCACCAAGAATATTTTCTTTCGGTACACGAACACCATCAAGTACGATTTCACAAGTATTAGAAGCACGAACACCCATCTTATCGTAAGGACTTGAAATCGTTAACCCTTCACTCGTAGTAGGCACGATAAATGCAGAAATACGTTTTCTACCATTCTCTTCAACACCGTTGACAGCGGTTACAATAATTGTATTTGCATACTCTGCGTTTGTAATCCAACACTTCTCACCACTGATTACATACTCATCACCATCTAATACCGCTTTCGTTTGAGTACCACCTGCATCTGATCCAGCATTCGGCTCCGTTAATCCGAAGGCACCTAATGTTTTACCTGATGCCATTGGAACTAAATACTTTTGTTTTTGTTCTTCTGTACCGAAATAATAAATTGGAGAAGCACCTAATGAAATTGTTGCAGCATAGCTTAAACCGGTGCCACCACAAGCGCGACCAATTTCTTCAACTGCTAACGCATACGATACCGTATCGCCACCTGAACCTCCATACTCTTCTGGGAATGGGATGCCTAATAATCCTAGTTCGCCCATTTTTTGAAATGTTTCATATGGAAACTCTGCAGTTTTGTCATAATATACAGCTTTCGGTGCGATTTCCTTTTCAGCAAAGTCACGTACCATTTCTTTAATCATTTGTTTTTCGCGAGTTAGAGTAAATTCCATTCCGCTACACACCCCTTATCGAATATTGAGTTTCGACAGCGTGCGAGTTTCTACTACAAACATAACAACTTAAAAGACAAGAATATTAGTTAGACAATTGCTATAATTCTGTCATAACTTAATTTTAAAACAGATTCTGTACTAATGCACAAAAAAATTCCTACATTGTTCTACAACAACATAGGAGATTTTGTGTCGAATTATGTAATTTATTGTTTAATAATCTCTACCTTTTCCCGAATCCGAAATTTCTACTAATGCTTCAGGGTATGGTTCGAAATACGTTTGTCTTAATAAATACTTTTCATCAAATCGAATGGCCCATGATTTTAAAATTGTAAGTAAACTACTAAGTGGTATTTTCTTTTCTGCATACTTTTGTAACAGTTCTATAAAATGATCTTTTTCTTGTTTTTTTAGCTTTGTTTTAAAATATCCAAAAATGTGCTCGCATACATTTACATTCGATGTATAACGGGGCGCACGCATAAATAATTCATATAAAGTCTTCTCATAGTTTTCAAATACCACTTCAATCTTTTCATTTTTGTGATTTGCAATTATACGCCCTAATTCCTTTTGTTTCACCTGATTATATGCCATAAATAAATATTTATTGTCCGACTGAAACGATACAAGGTCTTTCATATTTTTATTATGTTTAATCATTTTGTAATATGCGATTGTAAATAGCCTTGTAAAGAAATGCTCTCTAATAATAAAATTCGACAATCTGCCTTCCTCTTCAATAGGAAGATGCGAAAAATTTTTTACTACTGCTCCGCCAAATAAGCCAGCTCCTTTTCCCTTTGCTGGTGCTTTTTCAAAACCAGAATAAATTTTCACATCACGCGTACCACAACTTGGTGAACGATTCTTTAAAATAAAACCATCCACATCCGATATCGTTTGTAAAAAGTCATTTGAAAACTGCTCCATTTTTTCAGTAACGTCTTCTCGTGTCGACGGTTGCACAAGTCTATTCATACCATTTTCTTCTACAATTCGTATCGTTTCACGAGGAGTTCCCAATCCAATCTCCACTTCTGGACAAACAGGTATAAATGTAACAAATGGCTGCAAATTTCGTATTGTTACATCTGGAATCATCTCTCCATTATAACGACAAGCATCAAATTCTAAACATTTACTTACGACGATTGTAGGTTTTGCAAATTGTCGCATCTCATTACCTCCTTAGTGCTAGTCCGTATAATATAAATTGTACTAAGATTAACATTTTAAGCAAAGTTTGATTCCTTTATTTTTATGAGAAATATATATCCAATGATATATTAACAATCATTCAACTCTATTTTCTATAAATGTGCGCCCAATTAATGAAGGTTTAGATATTGTGAAATGAATAATACACACATGCTTCGGAGAAATTAATGATTAAGAAAGGAGGGATTGTTATGAAAAAGAAATTATCATCTATTTTAAGTGTTTTAGCACTATCTATTATGTTTTTAGGTACATCTGCGCAAGCTGAATACGATGGAAATAATATGAATAGAGTTAATAACACTAATATTTCAACTCGAGTAAATGACAATAACTTAGACAGAGTTAATAATGATGTAAGAACTCGAAATGTTAATACAACAAATGATTTAAATGATAATCGTGATAGAAATAATAATTGGGCTTGGCTTGGTTTATTAGGACTAGCAGGATTATTAGGTCTTAGAAAAAGAGACAAAGAAACACGCTGATTTAGAATGTTTTTAGTAAACAAGTACTTATTTATCAAAAATATATAATGAAAATAAATCGCCTTTTTAAAGGCGATTTATTTTTACTTAAAAGTAATGTATGTAATTCACATTTCAACGCTTAAATTCGTGGAGTTAATCCATACAATATAAATTGAATCGTATTTTCAATTTCCGCTTCATCATCCCATTTTTCTTCAGGCAATAATAAAAATCGTGTTAATAATAAACCTAATACAGCTGATAAAGTAAGACGTAATACGGAAGATGACGGTATTTCAATAATCTCTCCTTCTTCTTGAAATTTCACAATCAATTTTTTGAAATGTGAAAAAAGTTCTGTTTCTATTAATTGCTGTATTTCATTTTTTAGTTCTGGTTGAAATGGTACTTCTTGAATTAATATTTTTATCATAGGAAAGTGTTTTTGAGCAAATTTAAATCTATTATGAATTACAACCCTTAAAAGTCCTTCATACGATTCATACTCTGATTTAAATATTTCTTTTGCAAAGGTTTGAACGAAAAATGGTGCAGCGAACTTAGTTAAAGTTGGCATTACGACCGCTAGTAATAAATCTTTTTTCGTCTTATAGTAGCGGAAGATGGTTCCTTCCGCTACACCAGCCCGTTTTGCAATTTCACTTGTTGAAGTTGAAGCGTATCCTTTTTCTCCAAACATATCAACAGCCGCCTCTAATATTCGCATTTGACGTTCATTTCGTTTATCCGTATTAGTTGCAGCTATTAATTCCTCCAGCCAATCCTTCTGCATTTATAAAGCTCCTTTTTGTTATTATTATATTTTGCGATGTTTCTTTAAAGCAAATACATTTCCTACTGCAAATAATAGTGAAAAAAGTAATAATACAGTAAGATCTAATGCAATCTCTGTAAACCCTTGATTCCGAATCATCACTTGTCTCATTGCGTCAGCGCCGTATGTGAGTGGAAATACTTTCCCTAACATTTGTAGCCACTTATTCATAGATTCCATTGGAAACAATCCAGAAAAGAAGATTTGTGGCACAATAACAAGCGGTATAAATTGAATCATTTGAAATTCATTATTTGCGTATGCCGATAAAAACGTACCTAATGTTAGTGCAGTTAAAGAGAGCATACATGTAATAAGTAACGTTAGCCATATGGAGCCAGCTACGTATAAATCTAAAATATAAACGGAAAAACTTACGATAATAATGGATTGTATAAAGGCAAAGATTCCAAAACCAATAATATACCCTGCGACTATTTCCCATCTTCTTACTGGGGTGGATAATAACCTTTCTAGCGTACCACTTAAACGTTCTCTTACGAAAGATACACCTGATAATATAAATACAAAGAAAAATGTAAAGAAACCAATTAATACAGGACCAAGCCCATCAAACATCGTAAAGTCTTTAGAGCCATGTAAATAATTTACTTCAGGTTTCATAATCGATACATCATTCTTCTCTGTGCTTTTTTGCAATACTTGAAGTACAGCACGATTTTTTGACGAATCACTACCTTCCAACAGAAGTTTCATTTTTCCATTCTCTATTCGAAGTATTGCATCTACCTTTTGTTTTTCTAACTCAGAAATCGCGTTTTCTTTACTGTATTCATAAATTGACGCTTCTTGATTTTTCATCACTTTTACTATTTGAGCGGGCATATCAACAACAGCAATTTGCGGTATATAGTCTTTTTGTGTAAACACTAGCGATAATAGCCAAAGTAATAACATTGGTGCCCCAAACATCATCGCTAACGAACGCTTATCTCGAAAAAATTGGCGAATAATACGAATGATTACACCAGTAACTCTCATGATGACACCACCTCTTCCAACAAAAAGACATCTTCAATCCGTCCAGATGACACGCGTTTTTTCAATTCTTCAGTTGTTCCAACCGCAACTAGTTTCCCTTCTCTAATTAATCCTAGACGCTCACAAAATTCAGCTTCATCCATAATGTGCGTCGTTACAATAATCGTTGTGCCTTTCTTTTTAAGATCATAAAATTTTTCCCAAATCGTTTTCCTAAGAAGCGGATCTATCCCCACTGTAGGCTCATCTAAAATTAATATTTCTGGTTCATGGAGGAGTGCTATTGCTAATGATAAGCGTTTTTTCATTCCACCTGAAAATTGTTGTACTTGCTTTTTCATATACTGTGACAATTGTACAAGTTCAAAAACCTCTGCAATTCTTGTCTTTTTACTTTTTCCCTTTAATCCATACATCGTTGCTATAAAATCTGCATTTTCATATGCTGACAATTCTTCATATAATGCATCCGCCTGGGCCATATAACCAATTCGTTTCATTTCATTTAAATTAGGCATATTAGTATTATTAACAAGCACTTCACCTTTCGTTGCCTCATTAATACCTGCAATCATTTTAATGAGCGTTGTTTTCCCCGATCCAGAAGGTCCAACAAAACCAAAAATCTCTGCTTTTTCAACTTGCAATGAAAGATTGTGTAACACTTCTTTTTTTCCAAAACTTTTTGATACAGTCCGTAAAATAATTGAAGGTTGTTGCACGTTTCATCCTCCTTTTCCAATAAAAATGAGTGAGTACTCACTTTTATTTTACTCTTGCTTAATTATATGTCAAACTTCGTTGATTAGTATGTATGTTCAATCACCGATATTAAACAATGAAACAGAGTCGACATTAGAATTTCATTTCCTAAAGTCGACTCTGTTTCATTTAAACTATAAATTTCACTTTACGTTTTTAAATTCATATACTTCCGAATTCTAGCAACGTCTAAAGAATATTCGATAACTAATTGCTGTAACGGTAAAATAACTGTGTCAGGATATAAATGTGCATATTGTAATGTTTCTGCATATTTTTCTAACCTTTTTTCTAAATACTTTATTATTTGATCAGGATGACTTACTAATAAACATTTACAATAATAATGGATCTGTTCCTCAATCGCCGTGTATTCTTCAATTTCATATTCTTTATGCATGTGTACACCCCTTTAAGTTTTTTATATGAATTACTTATCACAATTTTCACTCGACAAATTTTAAGTTTTTTGATTATTTACACTATAACAAACACTGAGGGTCAAATTTTGTTACTTTATGTAACGTAGAAAATTTTTAACAAAATTGTAATGTTTACTCCTGCAAAATACAGAAAGCCCCTTTACTCATTTTTGTATAAAAAAAATCGTACAGCTTAATTTAGCTGCACGACTACAATTTCTGGCCTATTCAAAATCCTTTGCGGAATGATACTATTTCCTAATCCTCTACTCACTACCATTGATGTATTTTGTTCTACATATAAACCTGCTGTATATTTAGATAAAACACCTTGATTTGGCGCAACTAATCCTCCGATAAATGGCAATCTAACTTTCCCTCCATGAGCATGTCCCGATAAAACCAAATCCAACCTCTCATTCGTATATTCCTTTATAAATTCAGGCCTGTGGGATAATAATACATTATATCTATCTGACTGCATTTCAATTTTTGCTTTTTTAATTTCATCTATTATAATATTTCCTTCATCACGGTTTCCAGTACCAAACTCTGGATCATCAATACCTAGCAAGTTTATCTCTTGCTCACCCTTTCGAATGCCTACATGTTCATTCCTTAAAACATTGACACCATATTTCTTCAACTCTTTTTCTAAACTGTTATACTTTCCAGACCATTGTTCATGGTTTCCTGTCACAAAATATACAGGATACTTCTTTACCATTTCTCGTATTAATTGCATACTAACTTCTGCATCGTATGATTTACTGTCAATTAAATCACCCGTAATTGCAATAATATCTGGGTCTATACTTTTCATTTTTTGAATTAACACATCTTGATTATCACCAAATTTTTTATTGTGTAAGTCTGAAATTTGTAGAATTTTATACCCTTTAAAAGAGGATGGTATTTTACTAGAGGTTATTTTAATCTCAGTTATACTTATTAAATTATTCTGTAAATATAAAAAGATTGTAAAACCTACTAATATACAAATAATCTACAATTCTATTAATCTTCTTTTTTCATATTTTCTCCTTTACATTCTCATCAAACACTTCTATATGCTAACTGAATTATATTATACTTTCTTGAAATTTATTTAAATTAATAAAATAATACAGTACATGAAATTTCATATGAGATATGTCATATATATTCGTTATATTTTTACTTTTACCTTTTTAATAATAAGAATACAAAAACGACTCTTATCACACGAAAAGAGTCGTTTTCTAACTTTATACTTTTAATACTTTCATGTTAAAAATGCGAAAACTAAAATACTATTACCTAAGAGCCTTAACTATAACTTTAGTTGCCTCTGCAATGAGTTGATTATCATAAGTTGCCTCTTTCTCATCTTTACTAGATAAAATTGCGATGATAATTGGTGCTCTATTTGGAGGCCAAACGATAGCAATATCATTTCTTGTCCCGTAACTGCCAGCACCTGATTTATCTCCAACTACCCAGTCAGTTGGTACGCCTGCACGAATAAGTTTGTCTCCTGTAGCATTTCCTTTCATCCACTCTGTAAGAATTTTACGCTTTTCAGCTGGAAGTGCATTTCCGACCGTAAAAGCTTTAAGATTCGTAGCAATAGCTTTCGCTGTACTAGTGTCACGAATGTCTCCTGGAATAGCTTCGTTTAATTCTGTTTCAAAGCGATCAGACATAGTAATCCGATCCCCCATATGCCTAAGCGCTTTTTCATATCCTTTAGGTCCTCCTATTTTATTAAATAAAATGTTCCCTGCAGTATTATCACTTGAACGAACAGCTGCCTCAGCAATTTCTCCTAGTTTCATTCCAGTATCTACATGTTTCTCTGTAACAGGTGAATAATCCACTAAGTCTTCTTTCGTATAGGTGATTACTTCATTTAATGAATCAATTGAGTTTTGCTGTAGTAATACTCCTGCGGCTAAAGCCTTGTAGGTTGATGCGAAGGCAAATCTTTCGTTAGATCGATAAGAGATTGTTTGATTTGTACCAGTATCAATCGCATATACACCTAATCGAGCATCAAATTTTTTCTCAAGTTGAGAGAACTCTTTATGCGTCGCCTGATTTTTATGTTTCACTTGTCCAGTCTTTTCTTTCGCTTCAACTTGCAGTGCCCCTCCTGTAAAAGCTTCTTGGCTTGTAATACTTAAACCTAATATACCAACGCATATTCCTATTTTTAACATCCTCTTATTTTTCAAAATCATCATTCCTTCCAAATTTTTAGTACCTTTTTATACGTACACATAATAGACAATCACCGAACCAAATTTGTTCCATAAACTGAAAAAAATTTTATAGCTAGTATGAGAGTTATTAACAAAATAAGAGATAGTAGCTATGATCGCCGCTATCTCTTATTTCACATTTCATTTTTTTCTTATAAATGGCTTTATACAAACAGGTTCTCTTCCCTGAGAAAAGCATCTTAATTTTGCTTAGAACTACCTGTACTAGTAGATTCACCATGTATACGTTGCTGTTTCAAATCAAAGTATACATCTAAAACTTCCTTTCCAATTATAGAATTAATTCCATTTTTATCATCATGAAGCCATGGAACTACTACGGAAAATGCTACTTCTGGATTATCATATGGAGCATATCCAACTAACGTTAAGTTGTAACATTCCATACGTTCTCCTTTTGCATTTCTGCCAATCGGGTCATCTCCACCATATACAGTTTGGGCTGTTCCTGTCTTTCCTGCTGGTTTATATGGCGCGTTTTTGAAATATTTCACGCCAGTTCCATCACCTTCTTGGAATACCCATCTAAACCCTTCTTTTATCCGATCAATATGTTCTTTCTTCATATCAATTCGATTTAATACGACAGGCTCTATGGAACGTATAACTTTGCCGACCTCTTCTTTTATTGATTGTTCTCGTATTTCTTGTACAATTTGAGGTTGCATTCTATAACCACCATTCGCAATCGTTGAAATATATTGCGCTAATTGCAACGGCGTATACGTATCATACTGACCGATAGAAAAATCTAGTAAAAACCCAGGTTGACTATCTACTTTTCTCGTTTGTCCAATTATTTCATTCGGTAAATCAATACCTGTTGGGACACCTAAACCAAATTGCTTGAAATAATAGCGCATCGTATCAAATGCTCCTTGTTTAATATCCAATGAGCCATTTGGTACGTAATTGACTCCCGCAATTTTTAATGCTGTCTGGAACATGTATACATTCGAAGATACTTGTAAAGCCCGTAAATCATTAATATTACCAAATCCGGATACATTCCACGATTTCTTAGCTTGTGTACCTTTAAATTTCATCGGCGCGTCATAAAATTGATCTCCTGGATGTATTGCCCCTGTCTCATATCCAGTTAATAAAGTAGCACCTTTTACAGCTGACCCTAGCTCATACGAAGTTGTCATGTTTCCTAATGCCAAATCCTCAACCTCTATTTTCCCTTCTTTTTCTACAATCTTTTTGCCTGCCATTGATAAAATTTGTCCGTTTTTTGGATTCGTCATGACAACAAAAGCTCGATCGAGCAGTGGCTCTGAACTCTTAAAAGCTCTCAAGTTTTTCTCTATACTTTCTTCAACTTTCTTTTGTAATTCCATATCAATCGTTAATGTTAAACTATTACCACTTTTTCCTTTAGAGATTATTTCTGCGCTAACAATGTTTCCTGATTTATCAGTAATATTTTTCACTTCTTCTTTTGTGCCGTGTAATACATCTTCATATCGTTGTTCAATATAACTTTTTCCAACACGATCATTACGGTTATATCCACGTACTAAATAAGAATCTAAATTTTCTTTCGGTAATCCTTCTTCACTACTCGTAATATTTCCTAATACAGAACGAAATAAATTACCGTTTACATAATTACGTTCCCAATCAACAGTTGCATCTACTCCTGGAAAATTCGCAAGATTTTCGCTTATCCGCGCATACTCTTCATCTGTTACATCTTTTTTAATGATTTGTGGTGTTAGTTGATAACCTGAACTCATTTTACTTTTAATAGCTAACACCTTTAAATCTTCTGCTGTTAATTCTGCTAATTCTACCTCTGTAACACGACCTCTTCTTAAGTCTTCTATTTTTTTATCTAACTCTTTTCCCTCTATACCCTTTTCTTTAAACTTTTCTATATCTTTCTTAGTAATCTTTGTCTCCGCACGTTTCGAATTCAACTGCATCCAAAAATCTTTTTTATCGATATCTGTTAATTTATTTATATCTTGTTCAGGTATTTCAAGTACTTTCGCCAAGTCTTTTGCTGTTTTTAAAATATCTTCACTCGTAATTCCCTTCATCCTTGTATACGTAATTGTGCGAAGAGATTTATTATTAACAACTGTTTTCCCTTCTCGATCTAAAATTTGTCCACGTGGAACTGGAATACTAGTTATTGCATTTTGACTACTTTCCACTTGGTTCTTATAAGCCTCTCCCTCAACGATTTGTACCTTTCCTAGCTGCATAATAATAGCTGAGAATAGTACAAATATGCAAAGGAACATTATATTTAATCGAATAGATATATATGTCTTCTGCTTCTTGCCTTTTTGTTCTTTCATAAATCCTCCATTTAATCCTTTCAGGAATTGCTACAAATACTAAAAGCATTCCTTATATATTAGATACCGATAATCGGTTATAAATATCGCCTCAATTTTTTGCTTAATCCTTGTAAGCAACCATTCCTTTTCGTTTAGCTACGGAATTAATAACTCTCCCTTCTTGTTTTCTCTCTATTTTTTGCCACTTGCATTAGAAGTGCTAAACTGTATAATGACTCTTATTAAACTTACATATAAACGTGCTAGTAATTTTTCATGCTAATTATTCCTTTCTTCATGCTGTAATACTTAATAGACAACCTAAACAATACAGTTGTTCCACATTTACAAAAAAAATAATTAAATATAAGATGAAGTAGGCTACATAAGGGAGGGTTATATGTTACATACAAAAAGATGGAGATTATTTGCGGTTCTTTCTATTGTAGGTTTGATTTTACTAATTTTATTAAAAATCAACTTCATTTCAATTACTATCGCAACTTCTTCAGCTGAAAGAGGAAAGATTTTTGATCAAAATGGTGCAATACTAGCTACAAATAAGAAAGTTAAGTCTCTATATTGCACTTCTAATGATGAAAAGCTATCGAGACAAGATACATCAAGCACATTAGCTTTTTTCAATCAATTTTCAAGCGAGTTTCAACATGATATTTCTACAGAGAACATAAAATCTCAATTACAACAATCTTGTAAAAAGCAGACTATGAATGATATACCGTTATACTCTGATATAACTGAGAATGAACTTGCATTCATAAACAAAAACAAACCCAATAATGTAATAATTAAAGATGAATGGATTCGATATTATCCTAAACACGAAATTGGTTCACAAGTAATTGGGTATGTAGAAAATGACCTTAATCCAAAGCATATGGCTGTTGGAAAAAGCGGGATTGAGCTGCAATATGAAAATGATTTAAAAGGAAAACCAGGTAAAACTCTTATTTTTAACTTGAATAATAAAAAGTTCTTATGGAACATTCAAAAAGTACAAAAAGGAAAAGATGTACGGCTAGCTTTAGACTCTGAGTTGCAGCAAAAGGCAGAAGAAGCATTAAGATCGCAAATTAAGAAAACACCTGATGCTAAAGCTGGTTATGCTGTAGTGAGCGATGCAAAAACTGGCGCGATTTTAACTATGGTCAACTCGGCAGTTTTTGATCCAAATATATTAAATACACATGTATCTTCTAGAAAAGAAAATATTAAATCTCTTTCGCAAAATAAAGCGATTCAAAAATTAAAGTATGGTGAATCTTATGTAAATATGGCTTCTACTATAAAACCACTTACTATTTTAATTGGATTAAACGAAAAACTTTTTCAACCCGAAGATACTTATTTAGATAAAGGTACTTTTCAGTATGATAATCAAAATAACATTACGAATGCACCTGGAACACCAACAGGTGAGATTACACCGAGGCAGGCTATCATTAATTCATCTAACACATTTATGACAGCAAAAGTAGCTCTGCCCTTATTCAACCAAAATAATGGAAATATAGAAAAAGTGGCACATATATGGACAGATTATTTAATGCAATTCGGCCTACGTTCTAAAACCGGGATTGATTTGCCCTTTGAAGAAGACGGACAATATGAATTCCATCCATCTAATAAATTTGAAAATGGGATTTCTGCTTTATTAAATGCCTCTTGGGGAGGAAATGAAGTGCATACTCCTCTTCAACTCGCTCAATATGCAGCAACATTGGCAAGTAAAGGTGATAAATATAAACCTCAAATCGTAAGTGCGATTATTGGTCAAGATGGTAAGGAAACAAAAAAGTTTAAACCCATTTTAGAAAGTTCAAATCGTTACCCGATGAACTTTTGGAGTGTCGTGCAAGGTGGAATGAGTCAAAATATAGAGGAAATTAAAAAGTTGCCCTTTGACGTCGCAGGTAAAACAGGTATTACAGGTTTTCCAAATGAGCAAGAAAGAATGATAAATCATTCTCTTTTCATTGCATATGCTCCTACTGAAGATCCACAAATTGCTATTTCTGTCGTTATTCCTGGCAGTAATTCCGAAAAAAACATTGCCGCTCTCGTTACATCAGAAATTTTAGAGTACTGGAATACTCTTCAAAAAGAGAATAAAAACAAAGAGGAAGGTTCATTAAAGTGAACCTTCCTCTTTTACCATATAGAATCTATATTTATTATTTTCCATATACCTTCATTATTCTTTTCGAACATAAATGAATATTTAATATCAGTTAAAACGTACTCTTTCTGTACATATCCAGTATTACCGTTAATTGTCGATATTTTTATATATCCATCATTCTGCACTTTTTCTGGAATCCAAGCTTTTACCATTTCATTAGATACTTCATATAAAACTTGTGATTCTCGCTTTGGTTCTGCTAAAATTTTTGTTTTATTTCCAGTAACAGTTGCATATATAAAATGTGCTTGCTTTGGTTGGTTACTTTCCGTCAATCCACTTGGTACTTTATATACTTGCTTTGTATCATTTGCAAACTCTCCCCCCATTGTAAGGGCGACTTGCAACTCATGAAAAATATCTTCATCAAACTTCAGTTCATCCTTCTTATAACTCTTCCCTTTAAATAGAACTTCATCATTTAACGCTTTGTACAGGTCATTTTCATTTTTTGAGTTCGTACTTTGATATAGTTCATTCATAAATTGTTTTAATGATGGATCTTGAGCAGACTCATCTTTTGTTTTAGGCTTAATTTGTGTACTACTTTGTACTGGTGATTTATTATCATCAAGCCAAGGTTGTTGAACAATGAAAAATAACATTGTACAAACTAAAACAACTACAATAGGTAATGCTTTTTTACGAAATGGTCTTTTATGTTTTACAAAATCCACTTCATTATTTTCGTATATAGACTGCTTTATTTTAGAAATAAATTCTTCTTCATCTTTACGATTCTCCATTGGGCCTTTTTTTATTTTTCTATACCAGTCAGGATTTTGTTTATTGTTCATCACTACTACCCTCCCCTATTAATTTTGAAACCTTACTTCTCGCTCTACTTAATCTCGATTTTACAGTTCCAATGGATACTCCTAACGTTTCAGCCATTTCTTCATAAGATAATTCATATTTTGCATCCAATATGATTATTTCACGGTGCTTTTTAGGTAGTTTTAATACAACCTTCCACACCTCATTCATTTCTTCTTGGTTAAAAAATTCTTGCTCTGCTGACAAGGATTGCTTATCGTCACTAAAAAATCCTATTAAAGATATCCTTTTAAAATAGGATGATTTCAAATAGTTTATTGCCGTATTTCTTGTAATTTTTAATAACCACGTTTTAATAGATGACTCCTTTCGAAATGAATTCCAATTTTTAAACACCTTTATAAATACATCTTGCGTGATATCATCTGATAAGTGTGGATCTTTCGTAATAATAAATGAATAATTCCATACATCTTGCCAATAGTCTTTTATAACATAGTCCAGCTCATCATGATTACACTTTTCAATAAACGTCTGTTCCATTTCCACACCTCAAACTTATTTGAATAAACATAAAACTGCCCTCACTTTTATTATGGTTTCAATATATAGACAAGATACAAGTTTCATTTGTTCCATTGTTTATCTTTTTTCAGGCAGAATAATACTACTAAAAAACCAGTAAAGCATACAATGATAAAAATCCACTTACAGTAATCTATTTTTTAAATTTAACGTAACACTCCACTTATCCATTTCAATTTGCTATACTCTTCTATTTACCATTAGCAATGCCAACTTTTCAGAAATGAAAATTAAGATAAGGTATTAACTTTCTAGAGTCGCAGCAAAAAAGCATTCTTGATTAGAAAGAATGCTTTTTGAAATTTAATTGCTCTATATTCCCCCCAATTTATACCTTTGAGTTAAGTAAACATATAATAAATGTAGTGAAAAAATTCACCTTATAATTAAGTGTTATTTCTGAAATACATGTTTTACTTTTTCACCTGGAACATTACTTCCTCCTCTTCCTTTTACATCTTCAATCATCATGGTAACAATCATGTCTGGCGCATTTGCATCGAAAGCTGCGAACCATCCCAGTTCTTTTCCGTCTGCTTCTTTCGACTCTTTCAGTTCTGCTGTACCAGTTTTACCAGCAAGCGTTACACCATCAACCTTTGCAATTCTCCCTGCGCCATCAGGGTCATTAATGACTTTGATTAATGCATTCTTTAATATCTCTTGATTCTTTTTAGAAACCACATTTTCTTTCCAATTCCCCGCTACTTTTGCTTCTTTTAAAAGATGAGGCGACGGAATATTCCCTTCATTCACAATCGGTGCATATGTTAATGCTAAATGAAGTGGCGTCATTAATACTTGTCCTTGTCCATAGCCTGTGTCTGCTAGTTGGATATCGTTTTTTATCCCATCTTTTGCAATGATTGAAATAGGAAATTCGTATTCGATTGGTAATTTTTCATGAAAACCGTATTTCTTCAGTTCATTTACATACTGATTTTTTCCTATTTTCAAAGCTTGTTGAGCAAAATAAATATTATCAGAGTACTTCATTGCCTTATCAAAATCAATTGGACTTGCATCCTTCACACGCGTTACATAGTAATTTCCCCAAGATGAATCTTTTGTCCACTTCAATCCTTGAATTTTAAATTCTTCCTTCGGATTTATTGTGTTTGTTTCCAAACCAATTGCACCTGTAATCGTTTTAAATACGGAACCTGGTACAAATGCTTGTGTGAAGCGATTCATCATTGGTAGTTTCGAGTCGTTACTCCATGCTTCTCGCTGGGCTTTCGATGCTCCTCTAACTATTATATTTGGATTATAAGCAGGGCTACTTACAAGTGCGATTGTTTCACCCGTTTTAGGATTGACCGCTGCACTAGATCCTGCTTCAGTTTTCATCTCATTAAAGATTTTTTCTTGAATTGCAGCATCAATTGTTAACGTAACATTTTCTCCTTCTTTTTCTTCTTTTTTTGCTACGTTTTTAATCTCTTTCCCATTCTCATCTTCTATAAATATGCGTCCACCCTTTTCACCACGCAATTTATTTTCTAACACTTTCTCTAAACCAGTCTTACCTACTAAATCGTCTACTTGATAATCTTGTTTTTGAAGTGATTTTAACTCCTCCGCATTCACCTTTCCTATATATCCAGTTAAGTGTGCCGCTGCTTCACCTAATGGATACGTACGAATATTTACTGGACGAGATGAAACTCCTTCTAATTCAATATAATCATTCTGTCTGGTTCCCTCTTTTAAAATACCAATTGGTACAAAGGAGTCTGGTTTTATCCATTTCGCTGTGAGCTTTTGTTCAACCTCTTCTGTAGACATATCAAGTAATTGTGCTACTATTTCTTTCGTTTGCGCTGCTGTTTCGCCTAGTTTCTCTGGAATAATTCCAACCTCAGTTGCTTTACCATTCGTTGCAAGCCCTTTTCCATTTCGATCATATATTTCCCCGCGTTTTCCTTGCTCTATTTGCATACGTACTTTGTAATCTTTTTTCATACCTGGGAAAATGAAGTCTGGCGTCCAATCTATTTTCCAAGACTCTTTATCTTTCACAAGTTTTGCTTCATGGATGAATGAAACTGGTCCTACATCCGTATCCATCTTAACTTCAAAAAGAAAAAGCTCTTTATCTTTCGTATTCTCTCCTTTCATTTTAACTTTTAAATTATTAGCTCCAATCCCCTCATAGATTTTTTGATATTTTTCTGTGAATTCTTTTTTAGAAATCGATTTTTTGGCATGATCTGATAAATGATCATACATATTTGCAAACTTTTTATCATTCCATAAATTAATATATTCTTCAAATGCTTGTTTTGGCGGTTCGTTTTTATTACATCCTACCAACATAACTGCGAAACAAATGAAAAACAGCATCCATAATTTTTTCAATTCAATCTTCTCCCTTAATTAAAAATCATTATTTCTTTCTTAATTTATTAAATAAAAAATGTTTCAACGCTTAATAGACATTGTAAGTAATGACATTGTTCCATATTTACAAAAAATTAATATCTATGTTCATTTTAATACAAAAAAGCAGGCATAAATATATGCCTGCCTTCCGTTCCCAAAATCAATTACACCTAAAACAACGTGTGGTTAACCAAATCCAGATACTCTTCTACACCCTATTTTTTACTTTTCTAAAATAATTCCTGCTATTTCATTAGCATATTTTTTAGAGTCAAATCCATCATAGTTACTTAGTACTACAACAGTCAAATATTCTTTTGGAAACCGCATGAAGTATGAACGATAACCTGCCCAGCTACCTGAATGTTCCAAGTATCGACAGTTAAAACCTTCTGCAAGCCTTAGCCCAAAAGCATAATCTTCATTGTCAATAATCGTTTCCCCAGTTGGAGAAATTTCCAGGCCTATTTCGCTCATTCTTTTAACAAGTTCTTTTCGGCCAACGGTACCTGTAGTTAAATTTTCTCCCCACTTTACCAGGTCTTCGACTGTTGCATGAACTGCCCCATCACCTGTATGTTCCCAAGGGCTTTCATAGACCATATATGCTCCTTGTTCATTCTTTGAATACCCCCTAGCAATTGATATAGTAGTTGGGTAGCAATCTACAATTGTTGTGTCTTTCATATTTAAAGAATCAAAAATACGTTCTTTTGCAAACTGACGTAAAGACTTCCCGCTTACCTTCTCTACCACCAATGACAATAAAAAATATCCTGTATTGCTATACTCAAATTTTGTGCCAACAGGGAACCTTGCAATTTGATGACCATTAAGGTGTTTTAGCGATTGTTCCACAGTTAATATATCAGTAAATTTAATATTTTCTGCTTGAGCCAATTCCATATAATCAACTAGTCCGCCAGTATGATGAATTAGATGCCTCAATGTTACTGGTTCAGCATATGTTCCTATAGAAGGGACAAACTTTACAATTGAATCATCTAAACTCAATCTTCCCTCTTGTTCTAAGAGTAATATAGAAAACGCTGTAAATTGTTTAGAAACTGAAGCGATATTAAAAACGCTCTTTGTGGTTATCGGTAGATTTTCCTCTATAGAAGCTAAGCCAACTGCACCTTTATACGTTACTCCGCTATCAAAACTGGCCATATATGCAAAGCCAGGAACTTTTGGTGAAAACTTTTTTAATAATTGTTTAATCAATGTATGCGTCTTTTCATTATATGTATTATTCACCTTAATCACATCCCCTTCTCTTTGAATGGTTAGGAATACAATAAAAAATACTATATATATAAAATGTCAAATTCTCCTTTCAAAATTTAAACTTTTTAATGCATTATGCCAAGTACTAAAGGAAAGCAAAAATTATTAAAGAAATTAATAGTCTACCTTAGGATTGCTCTTAACAGGTTAAAAGCTTTTACAAACAAATTTTAGCAAATAATGTCTTCCCCCCTCTTTTTTTATGACAGTTTTTTGATTGGAATGAAAGCCAATAGAATTAATTATTGAAATATACAAAAAATCTTAATATAAACAATATTTTACAGCACTTCTTCTATAACGTAAATATTCATTTTACTTTATTTTCCACATAACAAAATATTCTACTTGAGAAATTATTGTTCCGTGGAAATTTTTTCTTTTTCACCAAATGGAAGAAGAATCCTGACTGTTAGCGCTTTTCGTATTACTCAAACCTGATAACAAGCATGCGTTCTCCGTCAAGTGTACTTCAGCAAAAGTACTAAATCCTGGAGTGTCACCTGTATGCCTCCCAATCGGAACACAGGTTGGAAGCTTAGTTTCATCCTTATAAATAAAAAAATAGGGGGAGCCTATCGTGACAGACTCCTCCTAAAATACAACTCTCGTATACATATCGGAAATGAATTTATTTTACTAATAGTGAATATTCACCATTTTTATCATCAAATTTATACACATTCAGATAATATTTCCCTGGTTTCGCTACGAATTTTCCCTTTATAGTATTTCCTTCATCTTCACCACAAGCTACGTAATTTTGCATGTCTGATTCATGATAAAGTACCCATGTCATCCCAATATTTTGTTCATTTACCACAGAAATCTCTACTTCTTTTGGATCTGTAACATTAAACGTATAAACATCTGTTTGATCAGGAGTAATCAGATTTCCTTTTACAAGCGTATTAAACGGGAGTACCTTCTCCTCTTCATAAGATTCACCTGTTTGCGGATCTTGTTTTACAGTAACTTTTGTTTGTTCTTTGCTTTCTTTTCCTCTACTATCTTTTACTGTTAGTTCCACAGTGTATGTTCCTTTTTCTCCATATACATGGGTAGGATTTGCTTCTGTACTTGTAGTACCATCTCCAAAGTTCCATAGATAAGAAATAACTTTTCCATTTTCACTTTTTGTACCATCGCTATGAAATTGAATCTCTTCATTTACTATCCCGCTGTATGGTCCATTCATATTTACTATAGTAGTCGTTTTTTCCTTTTCCTCTGTTGCAACACCATGAAAAACAATATCATATTCAAACTGGTTAGCTGCATTCACACGATAGTTTACGAAATAGGCTGTAACTGTTTTATAACCACTCCAACCTTTTTGGGATAACTGCTCTAAAGTTTGGTTTACTTGTTTACTCATCGCTTTCCAATCTTCAGACTCACCTTTTGATGTACCACCTGTGTACTTGCCTTCCACGGTAAATGTATTAAAGAATTGCGACTCATATTTTGTAATTTTGGCACCTTTTATATTTGCTACATCCACAATTTCGTTTTTCACTTCAGCTAGCGGCTTTGGTGCGTGTTGAATTAAATAATCATTTGTTACTTGCGGTACATTATATTTATCTTGATTATCAATCAACTGCTGCATATACGCTTGATATTCTGCATTCAATTGTGTATTGTTGCTCAATGATTCACGATATGAGTCATAATTTTTCACATCGTTTGTACGGATTAAATCTTGAAGCTTATCAAATGTTTCAAATTGATGATTATACAAATATGACTGTAGTGCAAAGGAATACTTATAAAAGTCCCATGATCCATATTTTGAGAACAAAGTCTGCTTTGCTGTATAACGGCTTGCTGGATTAGATGATAAGCCACTTATCATACTTTTACGCGGAACAACATTATTTGTACGTGTAGATCCTGCAAAAAATTCTGCATTCCCTTCTTGAAACCAAGTTAATCGTTCATTTTGATACATTTCTCCGCTTCCAAATAAACCAGGAACCTCATATCTTCCTTGTAAATAGTGAGTGAATTCATGACGGAACAACTCTTCTAAACTATAAATACTCTGCTTTGGCGTACGCTCATATGTAAAGAAAGTCCCCTTCTCTTCAATATAAATTCCACCGTTGTTTGTTTCATATCCATATAATTGTCTATTTAATTGATATTCATCTGGATTATTATAAATTACTATTGTTAGTACATCATCAGCATTACCTGGTTCTAGTGCTTTATCATTTCCAATTACACGGTGATATTGTGCTTTTACTTCCTTGGCTGCCCAATATAATCTCTTAATTTTTTCTTCTGTTACTTTATCTCCCGTCTTAAAGACAATAGATCCGTCATCAAATGTATATGTTTTAGGTAAGTATTGTTGTTTCCCTTCTTCACGTATTTTCTGTAAATCTACTGCATTTCCACTATAATCTTTTCCACCATAGTTTGTTTTCATTTGTTCTACTGCTACAAAATAAGCTCCACTTAAACGAGGATACAAGTTCATCGCTTGTGTAATAACTTCCAATCCTTTGTTTGGATTACTATGAAATTTCCCTAAACGTCCTGCATAATAAATGCCATTATTAATTAACCAACTATTTTCATTTGTTATATTCCCCACGAGAGCAATTCTACTAACCTCATTTATAAAGTTATCAATCTTTCCATACCACATTGTTTCATTAGGTTTCTTATTCGTATCCTGTAAATAAGACTGTATATCATAATCAATTCCTTTTACAATTTCATATACAGCTTGTCCTTTTGCATAATTACTTACATACGTAGAAAGGTTATCATTATAGTGTTTTAAAATATTTACCGCATACTGCACTGTTTCAGTATCACTAGAAGCATTACTAATTAATTTTCCATACGCAGCTATTACCCTATCTTGCTCGGCTGTACCTAATGCAAAGTTGGGATTTCTTGCAATTGCTTTTAATGCTGGTAAACATTTGTCATGGAAGCTTCTCTCTTTTAAGTAACTTAATTCATTATTATAATATCCCACATAAAAAGCAGAACGTAGTACTTCAACAAATGTTTCAATGCCCTTTGAGTCCTCTTTAGTAAACGATTTTCCTCGTTGTCCTAATTCATTAATGATAATGTTCATGCGTTCTTTATTCTGATAAAATGCTTTCGTATCTTGATTAAATTGAAATAAATCAGTAATTTGATTCCAAGAAATTTTTGAGAGTGTGTCAATGAGTTCGTTATCAGGCATTTTATTCAGTTCTGCCAGAGAGTAGCTTTGCTTTAATTGAATTTCATCACGTTTCATAACCAGAGTAGGACGTTGTGAAAAATCGCCTACTTTTAAACGCTCTTCAAAAGTCAATGTTTCGTCAGTTTTTGTAACATGTACGATTTCATCTTTTGAAGTTTCTGTCCCAATTGGTTTTATCTGTAAGATATTATAGGGTACTTTTTCTTCTGCTGATACCTGTGTTTGAATACTTCCAAATGATAATGCCACCGTACTAATCCCAATCATCATTTGAGTAAATTTTAAATTCTTATTCATAATGTTTCCTCCAATTATATATTCCATCAAAGAATATAACATTTTACATACAGTAATTATTTAAATATGTAATATTTCATATTACATTACATGTATTTATAGATAATATAATTCAAGGAGTAACATTATTAAATTACTTTCTTCTTCCCATCCTTTCATATGAATTATTTAATTTTTTTATTTTTTATTTACATATTCGTTATACGAATCCAATATCTCTAGTAAGGTCTCGTTAGATATTTGGAGATAAGAGTTATAATTCATCAAATAAAATATGCCTAATCGCATATCTATATAGTGAGATACTACCTCATGTTTGTATACAAACAATTCACGATTTGCATACTGTATTAAGAGCCCTCCTATGACATAGAAATCTTAGTCACTTACTCTAAAAAATTAAAAAATCCACACCCACCAATACCTCTGTAGATGTGGATTTTTAACTTTATTTAGAAATGTAAAATGTTTAAAAATTCTATCTATGTAATTTATAAACTTACAAATTATAACGTAACTAATCCTATTCAACACATACATATGGCACTAGCAGTTTTTAATTTTTTATCATCTAAAAAAAGGATTATGTACTTTTATACCGATACATTCTAAATAATGGCACTTACAATTATTTAAGGATGTGAAATACCAGTGGTTATAACTCCAAATACTTTTTAGTAATTTCATGAATCGGGAAATTGAATCAGTTGTCGATTCATTTTTAAATAAGGGATATTTTATAATGTAGGATTATGTATTAATGAAGAAATAATTCTGTTTACAAGATCATCTGTTATCCACTCTGTTTGCATATCGTCGGAGTCACTTTGATTCATCGAATCAATAAACTTTTTAAATTTCGGAAATAAGACTATGGAGGTAATCCAATAAATAGCATGGCTTGTCGAAAAGAAATGAAAAACCCCTTGTTCTTTCCCTTCCAATAAGATTTCTTTTAATTGTCCAAAATTCCCAATAATATATGGTTTTATTTTTTCCAATTGTGAACTTTCTTTGATAATTGCCTCATATGCAAGCGTTCCAATTTCAGGATGTTGTTTTATATGTGTAATAAAGAAATTTAAATATTGTCTTAGAGCAGTTTTAGGATTATGTTTCGTTTCTTCAAGAAAATTCGGTAGTTTTTTTGCAAAACCATATTTTTTAAATACCTCTAAGTAAAGATTCTCTTTTCCGTTAAAGTAATACGAAACCATAGCAACATTCACCTTTGCTTCTTTTGCAATTTCTTGGATACTTGTACCATCATATCCACTCTCTCCAAATTTTTTCTTAGCCGCTTCTAAAATATTTTCAATTGTTTGTTCGCGAGATTTCCCCACTCTATACACCTCAAATAATAAATAATTTCAAAAAAATATGTGATTTAAATCACATATTTTTGAAATTCAATTATATATTTAAAATGATAATTTAACAACTGATCAGATATTAAGTTCTTTTTATAAGAACCTTTTCTCTCCATGAATGAATAGAGATGAAGAGAAATAAAATTTGTCTAAAAAATATTAAACTTATCTTTAAGTATTTTATAATATTGTTTCTCTTTTATTTCTTTTTTAGATTTATTTCCATGTTGGGTTTCTGTAAAACTTTGTTTAGTAAGTGCAATATGACCATGATCAATCAATTTACAAATAATATTCCCCTTATTTACTGGCGATTCCGGATGCTCTATAACCATATTTTGTATAGCATTCACTTTTTTTCATTAATTGCATTTAAATAAAAAGAATAACCAATAGACCAGGTATCAGTAAGATCAGAATTCAGAAAATGAGAAGTATGTATCCATTGAAAGTATTTTTCCTCGTATCGGAACACCACTTTTTAAAAATATAGTAACCGTTCTTTTCTTATCTATTAGTTCTTTATACATATCTTCCTGTTTCATTTTCATATATTTCCCTCCCAGTTCAAATCGTAACATATTTTAGAAATTGATAACATTGGATTAAAGTGATTGTTACTTGAAAAACTAATAAGTACGACCCTCCTACAAGAAGTGGAGCTCTAATCTATTTGTAAATGAATCCAATTTTATGATTTTGAAAATAAAAGTCCAAACAAAAATAAAAGACGCTCAAATGAACGTCTTTTATTTTTGTATAATAAGAGTGCTCTCACATTTACGACAAGCAATTTTCTCTTCTTCAAAAATGAATAGATTCTCAGCATCACATTCTGGGCATACAACTGCAAATGGTGTTTTTATATTTTTATAGCATAGGAAAGACATGACTGCCAGGAATAGAGCAGGTATAACAAGCATCATAAGTAAGAATAGGCCTGCAAAAATGCCTGCAATTATGGAAAGTGGTTTCATTAGTTTTCTACCCACGGAGTTTACTTGATTATCCTTCTTACGAAAAGCAGTAACAAGGTAAGTATTGGTTTCTCTTACCGGCTCAAATGCTTTTATCGTATTGTAATCCTGTTCATTCATAGTGGGATAGGGAGTGTTTTGTCTTTGAAATCCTCGTTGTTTATAATAGTTATTTGACTCTGCTATTCGTGGTGTATACGAGATTCCGGTGCCAGGTACATAAGTTGTTACTCTTGATTCAGGCGGAACGGTTCTTCCTCCCGAATCAGTGTATGTAAAGTTAATTTTCACACCCGGAGAAACTTGGATAATTCTACGAAACTTATAACCCATAATATTGTATCCTCTCAATCTAATTATTAGAAATCTTTACTAATTATAACATTTTCAATCTTATTATTAATATTTAAATAAATAAATAAATAAATGAATTAATGAATAAATGAATTAAAAAGGGGATACTGCGCTTTACTAATTTAAGGCACCTTAGGGAGTCTTCCTAAGATTTGATAACTACTTTAACTTTAATAATATAGATTTACATTAATTACCATTAGTTTAAGTGTTTTTTACATTCCAACATAACCCATAAAAAGAGAGCACTCCCTGTAAGTGCTCTCTCATAAAAAGTATCGATAAATGGATTTACAAAACGGATTCTTTCTAAAATGTTTTTAATGTTTACTTTCTATATACCAAAGCAAAAAACATTCATTAACGAGCATTTTGTATTACTTTTATTAGGTCATTTATATTTTCAACTTTCTGCTGAAACTGACTAAGTCTACTATGTAGTAATGAAGGATTTTTATCTTCTCTTGAAATAACTTGTTTTAATTCGTGTTCTAATTTATCATACGCATCAAAGAAATTATCAAATTCTACACTTGCAAGTTCTTCATTTTCACGATAAAATCTTTTAGCTTCTAAATAAGTTATATATGATTTATTTAAAAATCCTAATGAAATTAGATATTTAGAATTATTTTCTTGATAAATAGCAATATCACATGCTGTTTTAATATCAGAATAATTTTTTGAATGAATTGTTGTAATTCGTAAATATTATACTTTAGTTCATTATTCATTTAATTCCCTTCCATCCCATCTATTCTACAAAAATTTTCACTTTGATAAAAATAAGAATATATTATTGTTACTGTATCCACATTTATTAATTTTTTTCTTGTTCCGTAATAATAAATCTTGAAAGCAATTCAGTTAATGCTTCTACCTTTTCTTTCATCCTGTTGGATTGAATTGAAATTTCTTTGATTGAAACTGCTTGTGATTGAATTGATTGTACTGTTTGAATTGTTTCTCTTTCTACTTGTGTTGCAGTATCAGATACTAGTGAAAGAGACGCATTTACTTCTTCTGTGCCGGCAGACATCTCTTCTGTTGCTGCAGAAACTTCTTGAATTTGACTTGTAATTTTATCAATATCTCTCATAATAGATGAGAATGTTTGATCCGCTTTGTGGGCCGCTTCTTTTCCTTCTGCTGCCTTTTGTTCTCCTTTTTGCATGACTTGAACTGTATCTTGAGTATCTTGTTGAATAGATTTAATTAAATGGTTAATTTCATTTGCGGACTCTTTAGACTTTTCAGCTAAATCTCTCACTTCTGCTGCAACCACTGCAAATCCTTTCCCATTCTCTCCAGCACGTGCCGCTTCAATAGCAGCATTTAGAGCAAGAAGATTCGTTTGCTCAGCAATATTAGTGATTGCATCCAGGGCTGTATCAATCTGTTGTGTACGTGTAACAAGTCTATCTATTACTTTTGATGTTTCCTCGACAACATCATGAACACTATTCATTTGAATAATAGAGTGCTTTATCACTTCACTACCGGTATGTATTTGTTCTGTGGTTGTTACTGCTACTTCAGCAACTACTGCTGAAGATTCAGCTACTGTTTGCACACCAATTGTTATTTCTTCCATTGAGGATGAACTCTCTTGAATGCTAGTTACCTGTCCTGCTATTTTTTCTTTTACTTCAGAAATGGTCTGAACAACCTCATTTGAAATATTAGATGCTCGCTTTGTGTCTTGTAAAACCCCCTCCGTAGAAGAAATCACCTCTTGTGTTGTCACCTTAACATTCGCAATTAATTGTTGTAGGTTATCTAACATACTATTGAAAGACTGTACAATAATTCCTAACTCATTATTTGCTTTATAAGACGTACGTATTGTTAAATCACCTGCAGCTACTTTTTCCATATCATTTTGTAATAAAATAAGCGGTTTTCGTATAGTAAATTTAATAATATATCCAATAAATATAACTATGACAATTGCTAAAATTGATATAACCACAAACATTATCATTGTATTTTGAGCACTATTATTATTAACTTTCTGTAACTGGTTTGCATTGTTGCTGTTATATATAATTAGTTCACGAATTGACTGAATTGTTTTTTGCATATTAGGTTCAATTTCTTTTAGATAATAGGCATACGCTTCCTCATTATTAGATTTCCCTAATTCTTGTGCTTTTTTCATCAGAGTTCTTAATTCATTAAACGCTTCATGAAATTTGCTATATAGTTCTTTTTCTTTATTAGAAATAACTTTAGTTTCAAACTGCTTTAATAACTGATCGTTTTCCTTTCGAATTCCATCCATTTCTTTTATTAAATCGTTCATTCTTTTTTCATCTTTGGACACCATTATTTCCATAAAATTCATATTAACATGATAAAAGTTAGATTCTACATTTCCTATCCATTCAATTGGCAATAAGCTGTCCTCATACATATTAGAGGAAGCATTCTTTCCTTTTTCTAGTCCCGAAAAACCTATTAGGGATAATACTATACAAGCGATACTTGATATAGCTATTAATATGTTTAGTTTTGTACCAACCCTACTGTTTCTTAATAATTTCAATTAAAACTCTCCATTCTTATATATAATTCAATTGATATATTGTATAATAATAATCTAGAATATACGATATTTATTTTTAAAATATAAAAAAATGTATAATTCTTAAAAATAATAAATATCGAATTTTTCAAGAAGTATATTCTATTGACTCGATAACTATATATTATTTAATTAATACTCCCCTAGATTTTATAGCGTTTGGCTAATCTAACCCTTCGTTTTATGTGTAATTAAAAAGACACCTTAATTTAAGGTGTCTTTTAATTTATTAAACAGCAAGAAAATAGCAAAATAATCATTTTCTATCTTTTTGATATCTGTTTCATGGTTATCTTTCTTGTATTATGTGACATTGGTAATGAATAGAAATATAAAAACTATTGAGTGACAAAGGTAGCCTTTCAACACTTTGAGCGTAACTTCGGGGTGTACCCTCCTAAAGGTCCAACGCTTGGACGTTCTCTTGGTACGATTGATATTTTACGCAGGAACCGAATGGTACGGTTTTCGCACTCTATTTTCTCCCCACCACCTCCTATATCAAGTTATCAAAGAACTTCATATAGCTAGTAAAAAAGTTATGCACATAATCAAAAAAAGACAAACTCTCCAAGATGAAAAGTTTGTCCAAAACCGTGCCCCCTTTGGTTCAACACTATAAAATTCAGTTCCGACAAGAATCTTTCTTTTTTCATATCCCACGATTTTTGCATCAATACTAACAATAGTGGATTAGAATAGTGACTTAATACTTGCTAGTACAGTAAGTATACCTATTATAATGACAAATACATTGCTCATCTTACCTCTATATTTAGCTAGTACAGGCACTTTACGAATTGCATACATTGGTAATAGACATAAGATAGCAGCAACTAGCGGACCGCTAAGGGCATCAATGATTCCAAGAATACTCGGATTTGTATAAGCAACATACCAACATGTTAATACAACAAAAGTAAGAATCATTGTCTTAACTGTTTTTTCTCCTATATCTTTCCCACGTTTTTTACCGGACTTGATAATCATGTCACGCATTACCTCATACGCTCCTATATAATGGCCAAGGAAAGACTTTGTAATAGCCACAAATGCAATCATAGGAGCTGCAATAGTGATTACTGGCGAATTAAGCTCATTAGCAAGGTATGATAGGATTGACAAGTTCTGTTCTTTTGCCACCTTAAGATCATCTGGAGTCAAACTTAAAGTACTGCTCCAAACAAAGAACATAACAACAGCGAATGTCATGATATAACAAACTTTTTGTATTTGAGCACACTTGGCATCAGTAGCGTCTATTCCATAACTAGCTCTCTGCTTCACAACAAATGATGAAATCATAGGCGAATGATTAAACGAAAATACGATAATTGGAAGTATCATCCATATAATTCCTAAATATCCTGTTCCTGTTGAGGCAGTAGAAACACTTGAAAAACTAAGCATTGACGTATTCCACTGTGGAATCAAAGATATTGCGATAAAAAGTAGAGAAGCTATAAAAGGATACACTAGCATGCTCATGATCTTTACAGTTATATCTTGACCAAAATTTAGTATACCGATAAGACCGAGTACTAAGACAAGCGATAAAATGGCCCTTGGAGGCTCCGGCATGTGCAATTGATGCACGATAAAACTACTAGCGGTATTTGTAAGTGCGACCGAGTACATCAGCACGATCGTATAAATGGAGACAAAATATACAATGTTAAAAATGATACTTGCCTTATTTCCAAAATACTCTCTTATAGTACCTGTAATCCCCTCATCGGCAGAGTTCGAAGCGTAAATCATTTTAGCGAGCGCTCTATGTGAATAATACATAACAGGATAGGCAAGTATGGTAATTAACAGCAATGATAATAAACCACCTGAACCTGCATTAATCGGTAAAAAAAGTACCCCTGCTCCAATTGCTGTTCCAAAAAGGCTCAATGCCCAGGTAGTATCCTGTTTATGCCACTTTTTATGGTCTAGATAATTCTCATTTTGTACTGCAGTATTATCAGCTTGAAATTCTATGTTTTTTGCAGTATTCCCATTCATATAATAATTCCTCCTTATGTCCTATTCTCAATTCTCTATTTAAGGTATAGGAATATAGACCGTTCTTGAAAAATGAATTGCTTATATAGTGCACCTCAACGAATATCCCTCTTCTAAATTAATCAAAATCAAAAAGTTAGCGAAGCATCAACCTGAAGGTTTTTTTACCACTTACAAAATATTTTAATTATATAGTAGTATATTTTATTGATAATTCCCCCAACATACAGACATCCTTAGGCGAACTATAGAGTACATATTGTTAAACATTTCACAATATACTCGATAGCTGTTTATTGATTTGATTGTTTCTCCCCAAAGATTTTATTTTTAATGGCAATCCCTGTAGGTGTAGCCGCAATTCCGCCTAAACCTGTCTCTCTTAACTCACGGGGCATCTGTCTTCCAACCCTATACATTGCTTCAATAACTTCGTCAGCATTGATGATATTGTTTACGCCGGCTAATGCGATGTCTGCTGCTGCTAAAGCATTTGTCGCTCCAATGGCGTTTCTCTTTACACAAGGAATTTCTACCAAACCAGCGACCGGATCACAAACTAAACCGAGTAAATTTTGTAATGCGGTCGAAAAAGCTTCAGAAGATTGCTGTGGCGTTCCACTCGCAGCTTCTACAGCAGCTGCAGCCGCCATCGCTGAGGCACTTCCTACTTCAGCTTGACATCCTCCGTACGCCCCTGAAATACAAGCGTTGTTTGCGACTATCGTTCCAAATAACGCTGAAGTGAATAGAAAATGAATCATATCTTCATGACTTAACTGCAATGTATCTTTAATACTAAATAAGACTCCCGGAATCGTCCCACTCGCACCCGCTGTTGGAGTCGCACAAATAGCTCCTAATGCAGCATTTACTTCATTAACACCGATAGCACTTTGAATCCCTAACACCATCAAATCTCCAGAAAGAGTTTTCCTATTTTCTCGATAGTTTTTAATTTTTACAGCATCCCCTCCGGTTAAACCGGTTGGAGAAAATACACCGTCGCCTTCGATACTTTTATTTATTGCATGTTGCATAGTCGCTAAATTTCTTTCCATTTTACTCCAAACTTCTTCATAAGAAGTTTTAGTTTGTTTGATTTCCTGTTCGATTGCTAATTTATAAATTGGCTTTTTGCTTTTATTAGCTGCATCCACAATCTCTTTTATAGACATATACATATTTTTCACTCCTTAATGTAACTAAAGAATAATAAGGTTAGCAATATTGCTTAAATCTCCTAATTCCTTCTGAACATTACCAGGCAATATCGAATCCAAAGCGAATGCATACAAATATTTTGTTTTATCTTCCAAACTATGAAAGCTGTTAATTTCCACATCATATTGTTTAAAGATCCTGCGTAAAACAAATTCAAAGTCAGCTCTTTCCGAAATCGCAATAACAACTGGCAATGGCCCCTGCAGATCTAAGCTAAATCCATCAATTTCAACATGTTTGACTTCAATCAACCCACCACCGACCGAAATACCCATCACTCTAATACTTCGACTTTCATCCTCTACATATACATCTGCCGTATTTGGATGACCAGCAGGACTATTACCCAATTTTTCAATAAAGGTAATGTCAATTCCCTTAGACTCTGCTATTTTAATAGCATCTGGCACTTTGCTGTCATCAGCAGCAAAGCCTAATATACCAGCAATAATTGCAAAATCAGTTCCGTGACCTTTATGGGTTTCAGCAAATGATTCATAATACTTTACCACAACTTTTTTGGGAAGACCTTGAAATAATTTATTAGCAACTGTTCCAATAGCCAAAGCACCTGCAGTATGTGAACTTGAAGGGCCTATCATTATGGGCCCAATCACATCAAAACAACTTTTGTATTTAACAATCTTTTTTTCTTTAATAGATGCTACATTCATGTTCATATAAGCACCCCCATAATTCATTATTTTTAGCTGTAGTTGAATCTAAGTTATTAGAATGATCGATTCAAAACAAGTTTCATTTGATAGCGCTTTCTTTATTGAGTTGAATAAACTTCCCTTCTAATCCACTCCCCTCCGTATAGTAATCATGTCAGTATGTCCAATTTTAGAAAATTACTGGCAAGGTCTTTAAGAATTTTTAAACCCTAAACGAGATTTGATATTTTCTCTAGAGGTAATAAATTGTGTCTCGACGCCCTCATTATAACTTGTATATTTATGAGTTTAATCTTTTTTTATTTTTAGAAAGATTGAATAGACAGAATTTTGAATGGGTAATAAATTACACTTAGTATGTAGCAATTGTGTCCTTTGTTTGAAGCTGTATTAGTTAGTAAAAAAGCAAAAATAACACAGAGTTCCTTTCATAAACACATTGATTATATTGAAAAATCATTATAAAGATACTTATATTGTCCTTTGTTTGAACATCTTATTTTGGACGGGAAACCTGTTGCAATAAATAATTCATTCAGATGAAAAGGAATACATTAATGAAATTTAAAATCACTTACGCATATTAATTATACAATTTTTATAAATATTAATTATCAGAAAAAACGAACTTCTTATTCAAATCTTAACATAAAGGATACGTTCCAAATAACAATGGAGATTCTGCCTGTCCATTAGCAATAAAGTTGAACGCCTCCATAAAAATAACCTGATATGGCTTCTCTTTCTTTGCAAGTACTATAAGATTCCCACCAGTTAAGTTACTATAACGATACTCTAGATATCGTGCTGAACCCTCTATTGCTTCAGCTTTTGTTTCTCCAATCAATTGTGGCCATTTTTTATAGCGATAGTTACGTACAATTGTCCAATCATATAATGCCTGATTAACATTTTCTGTGTTCTTATCAATCATTGCTTTATCTAATAGCTTAAATTCTAATCCCATTAGCGCGTAATTCTCTTTATTTATCGGATATTCGTGAATAGACTCTCCACCATTTGAATCATATATCCAATCTTTTGGTTTATAAACATGAAAAGCCTCATGTAATAAAAAAGACGAAAATTTTATGCATTGTTGACTATTGATAATGTACGTTTAGACACAATTTGGACGCATTTTAAGGTGTTAGGTGCACGCTAAGGCTATTTTTCTGCTAAATATGGACTATTTGGCACTGAAAAGTCGATGTTTATAAAGGTACACTTTATGACATAACTGAAAATCGAGCTTTTTTCATTTCAAAAATAAAACTTAATAATATTTAAAACGTGTCAATGCAATTGTATATGTTTTGAAATATACATTTCAAAAGCAACTCAAAACCCTTATTTATCAGGATTTTTCATGCTATGTTTTTCTTATTCCCCCTTTTCGAGGCGATGGGCAAAAACACCCACAAAATAAAAAAGAACCGGGCAATCTATGCCCAGTCCTTTTTTATTAGATTTCTGAATTTAATTATTTTATTTTACATCTTCTTTAGGAGTTGCTGGTTCTGCATCTTTTGGAATTTCATTTTTATTAATTTCTTTATGTGTAATATTTCCGCTTTTATCTGCAACAACATGTAATTTTTCATCTGTTTTTACATCTTCTGCACCTCCTGCACCTCCGCTAATAATCCTGTACTTAAAATTGTCCCTGCTAATAATGTTTTAATCATTTTTCATTACCTCCTGTTTATTTGTAATATTCATCAAAAAAGTATCTAGAGTTAATGTTTTAGTCATTATCTTTATCTACTTGCTTTTTGATTACATTTAGCATAAGACAAGAATCTATAGTTGATATGGACTGTATCTGGAGATTATGTAAAGAAAAATGGATAATCAGTTGCATATCCTAATGGGTATTTAGACAAGATTGAAACTTTATATGAGTTTGATAATTGAGTTACCTTTTGTTTTTGAACGTGAGGTTTATTTACCTACATACAGTAGACGCATAGATTATTTTTTTAATAGACTTCCAAGTTTGTCCGCATCAGCATCTAACAAATGAGTCCAAGTAATTATTGCTGTCAACATAATAAAAAGAGTCCCGATTAATACGGACTCTTTTTTGAGTTTTTACAAAAGTAAACTTTTAAATACATAATTACATTTCTATTATTTATTTTACCACTTGTACAGATGCTGGTTTCCACCCCTGATTCTCTATCCAATCAATATTAACCTTATATTTTTTATTACTTTGCTTATCTCGTACATTACCGTAGGCTTTATTATTACCATTATTTCCAATAAAATCGAAAATCAATTGGCTCTCTGGAACATCAACAGCATAAGAGATTGCTTTTTTCATCTCACTCCAATCTACTGTTCCTTCTTTAAATTTCATTTCAGGTTTTGCTCCTTGCTCTGTACCAATTGGCTTCCATGAAGGATTAGTTTGAAGATCCTTTTCTTGAGATACCGTTTTTTCTTCCTCTTTATTTTCATTTCCGTTCGTTTTTACCAATTTTTCTACTTTTTGTTTCCCTTCTAACTGTGCTGCTTCTTTATCTTCGCTTTTCTTTTCTTCTATCTTTGCTATTTCTTTATCTTCAGTTTTCTTCTCTTCTATCTTTGCTGTTTCTTTATCTTCGGTTTTCTTCTCTTCTATCTTTGCTGTCTCTTTATCTTCAGTTTTCTTCTCTTCTATCTTTGCTGTTTCTTTATCTTCAGTTTTCTTCTCTTCTATCTTTGTTACTTTCTTTTCTTGAGCAATTGCTTTCGTTGATGTATTAGAAGGGGTAAACAATTGGTATGTCACTATACCAACTGTCACTAATACCAAAGTAAATGCAATATTAAAAATTGCCTTTTGACGACGATTCTGTTGTTTTTCCTGAAATCTGCTTACTTGTCCCATTCTTCAAACCTCCGTGTTTACTTTCTCCTCTACTCTTTATGTATTATCCCTAAAATTCTTAATATTTTTATTAAACAATAGAAATAAACTACACTTTCCATACAGGATTTCATATCATAATAAAATTTGTGTTTTTTCAAGCATCTGACATATGTTATTCAAAATAGTTTAATACATTAAAAATTGATAAGCTTCTGCACTTAAGAAACCTTCAATTTTATTCAAAGGTGATTCCAATTACGTCCACATTAGATCTCCTGTAGAAAGCTTTTTAACAATTAAGCCTCTTCTTCCCTTATTTATAATTTTTAAATTAAATTTCCCTCTATAGTATAATAAAGATGTTTCGTTTTCTAATGGGGTATGTCGTAAAATCAAAAGAGATTTTATCTCTTTCACCTTCTTTTCAGAGTAAATTTCACCACTAGGAAATTCTATTATTCCTAATGTAATCTTTAATTCGCTCTCCTCAAAAGTCCACTCTTTATTAAGTTCTCTTATCCTTTGTATAAAGCTTCTTTTGGTTTGTCCTATATAGAGCAATGTTACATTCTTAGCATATACTCTAGAGATTGCAAATAGCCCCTTCTTAGAAGCTTCTTCCCTATTATAAAAGTCATTTATACTATACATGCCATACCACTTAATATGTACTGTTTCTATGAATCTCACCTCATTTTTAGACAATATTATAATTTCTGAATGTTCGAATTATTATGGGTACATATGCTTGATTACTTGAATTATAAATTGTGCTTTTCAATAATACATTTTATTATTACTAATTTCAATAATGAAGAAAAAATACAATATTATAGTTTAATTACAAAGCTGTATAAAAAACAAAGTGATATCGTGCCACATATTTTCTTTTTTTACAATATCAAACTATCGCGAACAAAATTTAGAAAGTTATGGAATAAAAATAGAGATGTTTTTGCAACTCATTGATTTTTTACCAAACACGTATAAAAACCAATAATATGAAAATAAACGACTGGCTAAAAGTTTACTTTCAATAAAATAAAAAAAGAACCTGCAAATTTGCAGATTCTCCTGATAATGATTTATATAAGTAAGACTCGAAAATATAATACAATGATTCAAAAATAAGTTCAAGTAAATCCAAAGAACCCGCTGGAGTTCAGGTTCTTTCAGAAGTGATGATGTTTTCTCGGATTTGCAAAGTGAGAAAATACAAGAATATAATACATCGAGATTTAGAGAATTTCAATACTTAAATTAGAGGTTATTTTAATATGATGTAACATTAGCATTTTGAAGGAATAGCAATGAATACCTTATACATTTCCAGTCTACATAACGCTTTATTATCAGTAGAAAGAAAAAGTAAATCCCTACTTTCACAAGAAATCCGTCTTTTTACTCTATTCATTTTTGATACATTCCCATCCACGGTTTTAGGATTCTCTTTTGTACTGTGTTAGCCGAAAAATTTTATAAATCATAATTCGTTTTTCCTCCACCTGTTTCACCCTTTCTACACCCTAGTTTTACAAAATAAGAGGTCATCAAAACTTATATTTATTACTTTCTGTTATCTCCTCTCTCTTGTTCTATGCATAGTCTATTTGAATTTTTATTAGCTACTAAAAAAATTTACAGGACGATTAAAAAAAGCCAAGTGCATTACACTCGGCTTTATGGTCGATTAAACATTTTTACTTCAGACGTATTAAACTGATGTAGATAGTCTTTAGTAGAAGTATAGCCTGAATTCATGAGTGTTTTCTTTTCTTCTTCTGTGATATCGAAATTAAATGACGGCGTAAAGAATGTATTGATAAATACAGTGCGGGCAGCATCTTCTTTGGTTGTTTTTCCACTCTCATGACCTTTGATCATCGTTTGAGACAAATTCCATGCAAAATGAATAAGAGAATGGCCAATATGATGTTCTGTTGAAGTTGCGATATGTTTTAACATGGCAACCTCGGCCTGGGATTCTAAACGGAAACCTAGTGTTTCTTTGTTGTAGACAATTTCATCTGTAGGATCAAAGAAAGATGCATTGTATTTCGTGTGTAAGCTACTTAGTGTAGAATGATCCTCCATATTGCTTATCAATTTATTAACCTCGTCAATCGTATCTGTGGTCGTGAAGTGTTCTTCCTTATTCACAAAACTTTTCCGATCAAATAAACGAATTGGGTAGTTATCGAGTACACCTCCGTCTACATAATAATCTTTATCCCATTCCACAGATTTAAAAAAGAATGGGATGGACATCGAAATCCGCACAGCAACTACTAACGGGACATCAGGTGTCGTTTCGCGAGAAAACGTACGAAGCTCGTGTGTAGAAACGTTCGTTCCTTGGAAAAACACGTCTTTTCCTGTTTTGTCATACAACTGCTGAAAAGTTGTGTCCTTACTCCCTGTCCACTTTTCAACAATCTTTCCTACCCACTCAGTGAAGAAATCCCCTTTATAGATACCAAAACCATCAAAAAATAAACGAATGTTATCTTGTACAATCGAAAAATCATCATCTTTAAACGCTTTGAAATTCATGTCTTTGTGGATTTTTACAAGATCTGCGAATGGAATAGAAAGACCTAAAAGTAATGCAGTAATCGCTCCTGCTGAAGTACCCCCAAATCGTTGTATTTCTGGTAAAATCCCTTCTTCATTTAGTGCACGGATGGCACCTATATAAGCGCTTCCCTTTACCCCGCCACCTTCAAATACTAAGTTACGAAATGGATATGCCATTATATACCTCCAATAGAGAAATTTTCGATCTGTTATAGTATCGGAATTATATTGAAATATATTCCAAATCTTATTGAAAAGGTTTCATGTCCTCCGATACGTATGGCCAAATTATCTTTATTCAATGGATGAATTGTTTGAAAGAGAAGGAATTTGCTTGGAATGGTAATTTAGTAAGATAGGAAACAGGAAGCGGAGCGCATCTTTGGATACACTGACTAATATCCCCTTTTGAAATTGTATATAACGTAACTTCTTTTCCAATGCATCCTCCTAGTAAAATCACGAGTAAGAAATCAAGGAACACCCTACATTTCATAAAGTCCTCACTCTCTTTAACATGCAATCCAGTAAAATATTTTTTTCAAATACGTAGAAATATGGTTTAACCAGTAATCAATGATCAGGTCTTCTTACCTTAAGTAAACCTAAATCTATTTGTCTCCATACAGAAAGAGATAAATAGTTTTGTTCCTATTCATGAAATAGTACAATATATGCAAAATTACATATCTAATTAATTGCTTTTAATGTTATATTTTAATAGCGATGAATGCTATTATTTCATAAGTTGTCAACAAGCGTTATGTATGTATGAGAAAAAGGAAGGAGCCAAATAGGCCCCTTCCTTTTTCTACTAATTAACTAAATTACTCTCTGGTAAAAATTTAAATAGTAATGCTCATTTACAGGCGTCTCATTATGCATTAAACATGCTAACTTTGCTTGCTGTCGGAAAAATTAAAAACGATAGCATTAAGTTATTAAGAGACAAAAATTCATCAACACGAAGACAGATTTGTCTTGGCTAGATAAATTTGGTGATAAATACAGGAAGTAACTCTTACGATTCAATGATTCTTTTTCCTGCCTTCTACCCTTGCCACTTCTGTTTCATGACTTGTAAATAGAGATCTTCAAACTCGTTAAAATGGACGCGAAAAACACCTAATGTATCGATATAAGCAGAAATCACATCTTTTTCATTAAAATGGATACCTTCCTGTGCTAAGTCATAGCTATCATTAAGGCTGTATAAATCAAAATATTCTTCTTCCCAATACAGGCCTCTATTTACTAGTAATCGAGTAGAGCAAGTAATAGCTTGTTTAATATTCCATTTCTGAGCTACTAACTTTTCATTTAAGACTGAAAGAAGGATGTTTACCGAGGGGTTTTCATCAACTATGCGGCTATATGACAGTAAAGCCGATTCTATATATATCAGCTTTGCTTTAGACATTAAAGATATCTCCATAATTTCATATGGCGGGTGATCATTTGCTTCAATCAAACTATCGCACCATGAAATAACCTCCTCTCTATTCCAAAGTCCGCAGCCTAGTCCTAATGCATACAAGTGGGCTAAAGTTTGATAAGATTTCAATATGGTTCACCTTCAATTTAACTGTATAGTGGTATTGCATTCATTTTGGAAATAATCACGCTTAGTAATAAATATAATAAGCTGCCCAAACGGACAGCTTATTTGCATTAAAAACGCTACACATGAACTTTTGCTTTTTTTCGACGCACAAGCCACCAAACTAAAGATAGCAGTACTAGGGGAAACGGAAATATCTGAATAAACAAAAATACTTCCCAAAAATCGTGTATCGTACTACCAGGGGAATCTGTTGCCATCCCGCCAATAAAAAAAGACAATGGAATGACAAGTATATTTATACCTAAGCTAATCATTAGGAATGATAGATTCTTCTTCCAGATTACTGGTAATGCAGCCGCGATTAATAAAACCAATGCAGTACCCAGTATAAGAAACAGTGCTCCAAATAAAAATACAAAGTATAAAATAGCATTGATTAAAGGTTCCACAATAGCCCTCCTAAGGATTCATTCTATAGAAACACTCATGTTATTTAGAAAGTCAGGATGCTATACCTCTTAGTTGTCTTTCAATTTCTTCATCGCTATAGTCTTCATTTATCTGCTTAGAATACTTAATCTACTTGCTTATATTCTGGACTGCGTTAGGACATATGTTTCTCTTGTACAACCAGCTGGCAAGAAACCCACACTTATCCCTGCTAATACGGTACCTTTAAAGGCTCTGTTCATATTCATTTGCCCCTTTTATCTTTTCGTATTTTTTCTCCATCCATAGACAGTCCATTATGAACGTTTTCATTATAAGTATTGTCTGCTGTTACTGTTTTACTTTCCTTACTATCTGTTTCGGCCCTGATTCTTCTCATTTACCGTTTCAGTATTACGCTTCAATCCGCATTATCATCACATAAAAAGGACATACCTATTCATATATACTCCTTTATTATTTTATATTGAAATAAATAATGGTTCAAAGTTATTTTGTGAAAATTATACAAAAATTAATAATTCATCGATTACCCAACAATAGATAATATGGATAAAGAAAAAATACTAGAGAATATCACATTGTAGTAGTCTCTAGTATCTTTTCATAGTATTTTAGCGGCTATGCAATACGGAGGGATAAAAAAGGACCTCTTACGGAAAGATAAGAGGTCATCAATAAGATAAAAATGTTGTATTTGAAACACGCGAGTTTCTAATTCACATCATAACACAATATATTCATATATTCAATATATACATTTAAGATAAGGAATATTACATCCTTGAAGATTACGGTAAACCAGGAGATAGTGCTGAAAATGAACCTACTTTGCGCAACATTTTCCAAAAAAAGTATGCGGATGTCGCACCTGCTAAGACATTTTGAATAATCTTTGCAGCTGCTACATCAACGGGTAATTTATTGTATTTCCAATCTAGAGAATCAATTGTACAATCCCATACTTTTAAAACTAGTGAAATAGATCTTTTTAATTACATACTTAATTTATTTTTTAATGTCCAATATTTTTCTCCATTAGCTTCAAAAGAGAATTCTACCCATCCATTCGGATCTTCACGATAAATAAAGATGGTTGTTCCAGGAGTTACTGTACCAACTTTATTCTCCTCGACAGCTACATCTGGTCTACTTTTAATTTTTAAATTAAATGGATAAGGTACCTGATAGTAAGTAGCTGATGATACAACATTTGAGCTTGAACCGTCTGCATACATTTTATATGGAATTTCATTAGATAACGCGTCGACATCTAATGTTTCAGGATTCTTTGGTAATTTTTTTGCATATGTATAGTCTTCTACACGAAACGGTTTAATACGTTCCATAATACCCGCAATTTTCTTAGCCCAGCCTTTATCTGATGCATATTTCACGTTCATGCCAGTTAATGTTGACCCGTTATAATACATACCACTTTCTTCTAAATATCTTTCTCGTACATAATTAGCATTATAAGCAATACTATCGCCGTAGCTTGGTAAATATTTCGCATATTTAAACGGATCTCCATCATATGCACGTAGACCGAATAAATTATGTTTTTGATATGCGATTTCTGATTTTCCGTATCCAGATTCTAAAATCGCATGCGCTGCTAAATAATGAGCACTCACGCCATATTGATTTTGCGCATTGATAAAATCTTGTCCATGTCCAACTAAGGGACTATCTGAATGATATTTTGCAATAAAACTATCAATCTCTTGAGCTGTAATTTTCGAAGCCACTGTTAAATTTAAATCTTCATATGAGGTAGCAGTAATAACCTCTTTTTCATCGTTTAAATTTTGTTGTAACATATCTGTTTTTGCAGTAAGTTGAGCAGCTTCAGCACGTGTTATAAATCTATTTGGTTGCCAACCGTTCTCGGTACCATTAGAAATTTTTAAATCTATTAAAATATTGGCATGTTTTTCTCCCCAATGCCCTTTTAAATCTTCAAATCTAACCTGCTCGTTATGATTTGCTGTGCTTTGTAGTTTATATGCATTTACTAGCATGGTAGCCATAGCAGCACGAGTTACTTTTCCGGATGGATTAAAGATTCCATTCCCTTCACCTTTAACAATACCAGCTTTTTCAGCAGCAGCAATATAAGGAGTAGCCCAGTGGTTTTGTGAATCTGTAAAAGATGGTTTTGCATTAGGATCAATTTTTATACCTAAAACTTTTGTCATAATTTTTGTAGCCGAAGCTCTGTCTAAAGAGTCATTTGAACCAAAAGTTCCATCTGGATAACCATTTAATACCTGTTTATCAACTAAATAGTTAACTGATTTATCAGCCCATGTAGGAACATCAGGGAATTTATGAGTATCTGCTAAAATATTAGAAGAATAGGATAATATAGCTCCTGCAAGGATACCTGTTGCAATTAATTTGTGCTTCATTAAAATAAACACCTCTACCATTGTATTTATCAAATTGAGATTTTCTATTTTTATATTTACATGTTTGTAATAATAATAAAATCGTATTATCACGCATTCAATTTGATGTAACGAGTATAGTTACTTATATACACAAGTGTCAATGAATTTCTTTTACAAAAATACATAATATTTACATGATTTTATAATTGACTTATGTATAAATTTTGTAAAGGACCTTTTGATAGATTTTACCTGAAGAAATCTCTTTAGTTGTTAATTTGCCAATCTTTCTCGTTTACTATTAATCAATTAAAAAAAGAATTTTTTGTTTGAAAATCTTAAGTTGATGGATGTGTGAACGTACCGCTACTAAAATTCTTGCTTTTAATTTATTATTACTGTATTATATTTACGTATCAATATAAGGATTATGGTATATAAAAAGGAATCAAATCTATAAGTAAGATTTAAATCCTTTTCCAATTCAAAAAGATTTTGCCAAAATCTAATATAATTTATGCTTATCTTTTTAGTATGTATCTAGTAAAAACATATTTTTTATCCATAGAATTCTGTTTTCAATGATATGAATTAGTGTTCTAAACAAGGAATCCTACAAAGTGATCTGAAAAACCTGAGAGATATTGTATGTAGTTTGCTCATCTCCAGGTACTACAATAAAGAGCCTTACCTCTCTAGGCAAGACTCTACTAGTTTAGTTGTATACTATTTACATGATAACTAAGAAACAGAAAACATATAACACCAAATAACAGCACCCTATTACTCCTCCTACAGCTAATACCTGTTTAACCCAACTCTTAAATTTTTGATTACTGTAAATCGCTTGCACTCTTTCCATATTTCCTCCTATTAAAGAGAACCCTTAAAGACTCTCACCTCGCTATAGTACCATTAAAAAATGAATAATAGAGATCTAATGTATAAATATGCAATATTGCATACGGAAATGTATTGTTATTATTGTAAGCGCTTACTATAATAAGGTTATAAAGATTTATTACATTTTAATACGAAAAAGAGGAGAGAATAATATGGAAATCGCAATGGCAGTTTTAAAATTTATAGGTGGAGCAATCCCATTAATTCAAGAACTTCTAAAAGCATTTATGTAAATTCACTATTTAGCAATTATTTATAAAAATTATCATACAAATGATCTGTATATCAAAAATGAATTGGCTTACAGATCATTTGCGTGATCAAGGTCCCTTTAACATGGCTAAGGGGCCTTTTTAAAATTTTTAAATAATTAAGGTTACGTCACATCACCCTCAAGTTAGCAAAATAAAATGAAACTTTAACTTGATGGTGATGGGGTAACAGTTGTGATTTAGAGATAAGATCAGATTATACAAAGTTTTGCACGTCAGCGATACCGGAAATAAACTTCGCCTTTAGTAGCAAGAATCTCCAATAAAGATAGTCAACTTACCTATTTAGGAATAGGAGTGTCAATTTAAATGATGCGTTCCAAGGCACTACTCTTCTTCTAAAATAGCGTAATAATATTCATCCCACCATTCATTCCCATGTGGTATACACTTCCTGAAATAGCCTTCTCTTCTCATTCCAATCTTCTCCATTACTCGATATGATGGGGTATTTTGTGGCTGACATGTAGCTATAATCCTATGTAATTTCATTTCCTTAAAGCCATATTTCAATGTAGCTTGTGCTGCTTCAGAAGCATATCCTTTATTGAAATATTTAGGATTGAACACCCAGCCAATCTCATATGTATGCTCACCAAAATATTTATGAAAAACTATATGACCAATCAGAATATCTTTATCAATTAATACTACAGGAAAGTTTTTAGCGTTTTCACCAATGTTTTCATTCACAAAGTTTCTTGTATTTTCTTCAGTAAAAACCCCTTCAGGTATGTATTTCATAACATTGATATCTGATGTATACTCATGAACAGCTTGCCAATCTTTGAACTCAAATTTTCGTATTAATAATCTTTCTGTTTTTATAAACATTTACTTTTCCCCCCTCAAAAAATTGCAACTATATTTAAACTCCACTTTTAAGGTGAAAATACGGGCCAAACAAACTATCTTACAGCTTGACTTTAGAAACTTTAGGGATAATGCTTTGACAAATATATTATATAACAAATATTAACATCCACGGGATTTGTTTTTGAAAATTATGTTAATTAAGACAGAAAGTAGTTTTTTCTTAGATATTATTGTTAATAACTGATGGTATCATTATATTTCATTCTGCAACTTATTTAGAAAAGCTATGTACATTTCGAAGAAGTTCTTCAATAAGTTTTGTTTTTTCATTTACCTTTGTGGCATATGTGAAATCACCATAACAATATGGATACCTAAAATTATTTTTATTTCCACCACAAGTATACATCGCTGGATTTTGATCAACTTTCATCTTAGAAAATTTTTTGGCCGAATCCTCCGAGTGTTGTTTAACTTCTTGACTAGCAATAAAATCAATATACCCTGGGCCCATATTATAACTTTGAATAATTGTATCCATGCTAACATCCTTGTCCGTTCCATATTTGTACATTTTAGCAAAGTGCTTTACCCCCTGTTCAATGCTCAAGCTTGTCTCTTGAATTTCATTTGGCTTTAATCCAAGTGATTCAGATGACTGCATAGGATCGTTTCCCTCACCTCTACTCTCTTGATACATAATTCCTAATAAAATTGGTGTTTTCTCTCCTAAATTATATTTTTCTAATTCTTTTTTTAAGGTAGACTCATATTGCAATACACGTTTTTCGGTGGCTTGCGCTTTATTTTGTTGAATATTGGTTTTATGATTAAAATATAGCATTCCAAGTATTGTTCCTAAGCCTAAAATACTAATAAGGAACACTTTTATAATTTGTTTTTTACTTGTATCCTTCATATATTCCTCCTCGTATAAGAAATTCAATTTTTCAAAGGTAATTGGTTATATACAAACTATGTAATGAACATCTATCTCCCGCCCTTTTTAGACTCATATATCAATACTTTAAGGTTTCAAGTTTAATATAAAAATTTAAAGATAAGGTAAAGATAAGATAAAGATAAAATAAAGGGTATTTTTAGCGTACTTTAAAAGATATTGCTACAAAGGGATATATGGGACAACTTGTTGATATGAATGGATTTAGTGATAATTGAAAGGTTATTGTACAAGTTATTAATTATGGAGACATCATTCCAGAAGATTTAATCCATCTTTTCAATATGCTTTATATAAAAACCACAACATAACATATAATAAAAAACGGCGAACCCTCCACCTAGGAGAATCCACCATCACAAATAACTGATTATTTCACACCTAGTTTTTTTGCTTTCTTAGGGATCCCGTCTTCCAGCACTTCCTCTCAAGCTGTTACACCTGGAATATGATGTGATTGCATTTGAAACAGGGCTTTGGGAAGCAGCAGCTGTTCAGCAAAATTTTGATAACTCAACCGCTACAGAAGCGATGAAACAATCCTTATACTCTGTATGGAAAACTGAGGAACTTGAACAATTATTTACCTATATGAAAGAACAAAAAGAAAAAGGAAAGCCACTCACATTAGCTGGTTTTGATATGAATTTGTTTTATAAATCTTCATTCCGCTCTTATGCAAAAGAATGGTTGCAAAAAGTAAATCCTGAAGTAAAGAGTGAATTTGATACAGCAGTGTCAGAGTTGATTGAACAGGATAGGTATTACAATAAAAATAAAACATATTTCAAAAATGATATTAGACTTTACGAAGATGCAGCAATACAATTATGTTGGCCCAAATATGATGGATTATCTTCCACAGCGTATCAAAGACCAAATGGACACAATTGGTGTATTTGCGTATAGTGGCAGCAGTTGGGATGATGTTAATGAAGATGTTATTCCTGTACATAATGAACATGAAGAACCAAGCGTTGAAAAAATCATCAGCCCGGTAGGAAGTCCCCATGTTTTCGTTAACTTAAAAGGAGAAAGTAACCGACCAGAAACTTCATGGATGTTTACTCCTACTGCAGCAAGTTATTGGGGAAATAAATTAAAAGAAGAAATCATGATTCCGACAGAACAATATGATGGCATTCTCTGGTTAGAAAAAATATCACCTTCTGTACTGAAGTGAAAAATAAGAGCCTCCAATAAAGTAATGGAGGCTCTTTTCAATTAAGTTAGAATTTGAGGCAAAGACGCTAAGAAAGTCTTTATACTGCTTAATGTTTATTTGTACTCTATAACCATTATTTTGAACAATTTACCATTCCCCTTCAACTTGTACATATGGTCCTATAATCAATTTCCGCCTTTACAAAGAGTCCTGCGGTGTTCATCATGATAAACAGTTAACAAGAATAGCGAAGCAACGGCCTTGGAAATATGAAAATCCGCAAGGACTCGGAAACAATATATTTGGAATGTCTAATAATTCAATTTCATGAAAAGAATGACGGAATCTCGCAGCAATTGCAAATGCCATCACATCCACTCCCAGCTATACGTAAAGCACAATTAGTATATCAATAAGATCTATGTTTCGTGCAGAAATCCCCTTTTTCTCCCCAGACTTATCTACAAGAATAAAAAAGGAAACACAAGATATGTTCCCTTTTCACTATTTGTTTTCTACAATTTTAATTCCAATGTTTCTAGATGCAGAATAGATCCGATCCCTGGCAGGTAGACATCTTCCTCCTTCAGCAGGGATAAGGAAATTTCCGTTTCTACTAGTGACGGAAGATTGCGCACGCCAAATAATAATACTTTTCCCCCTATTGCCCAAATGACGCGGGGTATGCATGGAAATCGTAAGGTTGTTTATGTATGTAATTGTTCCTGTTCTTAAACATTTTAGGGTATCTATTTTTATTATATTTTGCTTTTTTAGTATCTCTTATTTTTATTGTTTGATTGTTATGACTGGCACTTGCTCGGTTTCGGAAATTTCACTGTAACCATAATAAAGTAGAAAAAACAATAAAATAATTGTCCAAATAAATATAAACACTTTGTAACTATACTTCATATGAAAAACCTCATTTTCCCTATATAAGTGAATGTACATACATCCTATAAATCCAATCACATAAATTATTGGATATTTAAGTAATAGAGAATCATTAAGTATTAGAAATTGTTATTCATAAACATATCCAAGAAATCTTCAAAAAATATCATCTAGGTATTTTAACATTTCATAAAAATGCACAGATAATATTTTTACGTTTAGCTAAGTAATGCTTATTATGTAATAAATCCATATCTTTATTTCACCTTAATGTTTATATGTACAAGAGTCTGTGTAGTAACTAGGCTGTACTTTAAATATGTACTAATTTTTGTGTGGGAAAGGAAGCACATTTTATTTAAAGTTGTTACTTTAAACCCTTTAATTAGTTGGTAGTCTTCTTCATTCAGACAGAAAGGAAATTTAAAGTGTGCACGTATTTTCAACTCAGACTCTTTACTACACACACTCCTATACACATAAAACACCTATAGATTTTGTAATGTTTCAGAAATATAAAGAAACAATACCGAAACATTTATAATATTAAGTAACAAATTCGTAATGTAAATGTAACATAACACATTTAATCGTACAATACTTTTTTAGCTAATTATCAACAAAGTTCTGTTAATATCGTTCAAATTTAATAATGTTGCCATAGAGGATTACATATTGTTTGTGAAATGATTTTTCAAAATATAACGAAACATACCATGACGGAGGAATATTAATTCCATTTAAGAATAAATGGATTGATATCTTTCTAGCTTTTATGTCCCAATCATGGTGTAGAGCGGATTATGATTATCCAATAAATGTAGGTGATCATACACAAGCTAAACCTTCTAAATAATTACTGCAACTAAAAAAAACAAGTAATTATACTTGTTTTTTTAGTTTACTTTCCAATATCGAAACAGTTTTATGTGCTTTCTTTTCCTGTCTACATTTTTGGATGCATATCTTATTAAAGATAGCCTCTATTTTCTTATGATTCTAGTGAAGTAATTAATTGCTGACGTTCTTTATCTCTATAAATTTTCATTTCATGTTTAAACTCGTAATTTTCTACTTCAAATCTAGCCCATTCCTTACTTGTCCAATATATTACATCTACATTTTCTCTTAAGATTGCAGAACAAACATCCACTAATTCATCTTCGTAAAATGGAGCTTCTTTTGCTAATTCAAAAGCAAGCACTTTTGGATCCTTAGTTTTAATTTGAAGTTCCCTAGAAGTTTGCCCTAAATACTGCCATGGCGATGGTATTGATTGAACCTGGGCATCTCCCCTATCTTGAAACTGTGATGGAGAATCATTTATTGAAGCATATGTAGGTTTACTTACTCCTATTGCTGTTCCTAAAACAATAGAACCAATAATAAGTTTTTTAATCATTTTTTCAGCCCCTTTAATAATTTTGAATATGCTTCATTTTTATACCACGTTCATGGTCATGTAAATGAAGATAATTTGACATAATTCTACATTTTCCTCGAAAAATGCATATTAATTACGCATCTTAAATTTACTAAAAACAAAATTGTTGGTTAAGGTAAACTTTCCTGTCGTAAGTATACACTTTTTGTATAAAAATTAGTTTTTAAAATATTTGCATACTTATTGATAAAGCTTCCTGCCATCCCTTATTCGAAGCCAATTTATCTCTACCTACTCACTTCGCATTCCTTGAAGAAGGAACCTTCTTGACTAAAATGATAAAAAAGTTGGGGATTTCCCCAACTTTTTTATACGTTTATTATCTAATTAATCCTGTAGATGTAGCCCGATACGCTCCTCTATTTCCAATATATTCCTGTTTTCCATTCTCAAGGTTAGTTAAAGTCGTGCGTGTTTTTTCCTTTGCTGCTTCCCCTTCTATATGAGTAAATTCTATATAATCTCCCTCTTTTACAGGTACTGTTTGGATTTCAGCATTTTGTTGTCTATTTCCCATAATTTCCTTATTGTACATAACGCTACTAGATGAGTTCTAGACTTTAATACTTGCATATGTGCTATTATGCGGTACACCAGCTTCTAACATTAGCTATTAGCTTTAAAACTTAGATATATTTAATATTTTTTTCACTACTATTATTAATCAAATTATAGTATTTTGTATTAAAATCGTATGATTTAGGACTAAACATAGTGTGAAAATTTCATAAATATGTAGTTTTAGATATTTATGATGAAAGATGCACTAAATAACTTAATTGATCACACTATTTGACTCAGAATTGTTTACCAGAAAAACGTTATGTAAACTTTCTATTTGTCAATTAGACAAAATAGTTTATTTGCTGGTACCTTATCATTAGCTAGAAAGAGCCTACTAAAAAAACGTAGATTCCTCTAACGTTAACACCTGCCCAATCCCAGCGTTGTTTACAAGGATATCAAATGTAGTATCACCTATATATTTTTGAAGAGATTGACCATCATTGCATACAATTTATTAATGTCATTAAAAGTACTTAAGTTTGCACTAATCGCAAACGCGGAACCGCCATCTTGTTTAATTTGATCCACTACACTTTCTGCTTCTTCTTTTCTTTTACTATAGTGAACAACGACTAACGCACCAGCCTGTGCCAAATGTAAGGCAATACTTCGGCCTATCCCTCTACTAGCCCCTGTTACCAATGCAATTTTCCCCTTCAATTTATTCATCTCATCATCCCCTTGTTTAAAAAATTCTACTTAGTTATATCACAAGATACCCTTTGAAATGTTGCTCACTAATTTGATATCCATAAAACCAAAAGGCCCACTCATAATTATAAGAGTCCGCCTTTTTACTTCACATATTGCATCCCTAACTGTTATGTACTTTGTATTAAGTATAATAAAGAATCTAGATGGTATTATAGGTAAGCTTAAACTAAAGTCAATTCATATACATTTTGCTTAGAGTTTCTGCATTTAAACAGTTCGTTTAGGCTTCTATGCATATATTCAATAAAATTTCAGCAATGCCTGTATTTTTCATCATTAATATTTTTGTTTCTTAGGCATGAGCATACTTTGAAAAATCCTAAAAACTAGTCGATAATCTTTTAGAATCTAACTTTCCTATAATACTCTTTGCTATTTCTTCAATATTTTCATTTAGAAAGAAATGATTACCTTCAAAAGAATGAAAAGTACACGTTTTACTTGTGTATCGTTCCCATTTTATTACTTGATCATATGTAGTAAATTCATCATTTTCCCCATTAAATATAAGAAAATCAATATCACATGGTTGTGTATTTTTGTCATGAATATACGTCTCAACGATTTTAAAATCTGCTCTTAGAATAGGGAGAAAGATCTCCATTAATTCTTCTGATTGCAGTACCCCAGATGGTGTACCTCCCATTGCAATAACTTCTCTTTTAAATTGCTCATTAGAAAGATTATGTCGGATATTTTTTATTTTACTATTTGGATGATTTCTACCGGACAAAACAAGAAATTTAGGCGATACGTTTTTAGAATCTTTTATTTTTCTGGCTACTTCATAGGCGATCAAACTTCCCATGCTATGCCCGAATAGAATGTAGGGCGAATCATCTATCTGCATAACTATTTTATTGTAGACATCATTTACTGCCTCTTCCATACTTTGGTACAAGTTTTCTTCAATTCTATATCCTCTACCAGCTAACTCTACCGGGACTACCTCAATATATGGATTAAAGTGATTTTTCCATTTTGCGTAACTAAAAGCAGATCCCCCAGCATGTGGAAAGCAAAAAAGTTTAGTCTTCTGCATTGATTTTCTCCTTACTTTCAAATTTGTATATATTTTGGAAAATTGCATAAATGTCTTTAATTATTATCTCTTGCGGAAATTCATCCCTTGTTGCACAAGCAGATAACTTATAATTTGGATCAATGTTATATTGTTTAAAGTAAAAGTTTTTAGGTATATTCTTGTATGAAATTAAAGTTCGTGACTCTTTTTTTATAGAGAATGAATTTAACGGGATATAAAGCCCTTTTCCAATCGTTTTTATATAGCTTTCTTTTAATGTCCATAAATCAAAAAAACAATTAATTTGTTCATCAGAATTCATATTAGATATATCATAAAATTCATCCGCTGAAAAAAATTCTTTTGCTAATTTAAGAGCCTCTATCTCTGAAATCTTTTCTATATCAATACCCACATTAAAATTAGCAGTAGTACAAACCACCCATTCTCCTGAATGTGACAGATTAAAATGAAAGTCAGAAAAATTTTCAACAAAAGGTTTTCCATACTCATTATATTTAAATCTAATTTCTTCATTATTAATTTTATACTTTTGGCAGATTAGAGATCGGATTAGTAAATCCCCTATCAGGGTCCTATTAACGTCGCATGAGTTTAATAAACGCTTTATTCGTTCTTTCTTCTCATTTGAAACCAAGTTACTAAGTTGCTTAAACAAATGACTTTCAATATTCTTTGGTATTTTCACAGCTTGAATGTGTATGATAAATCACTTCCTTTTTTAAAAGATGGCTTCATATATGTGCGTTACATAAATTCAAATTAACTTTATTAAATTGCAAATACAATAGAAAAGGTGCATATTTACATATCAATGAAAATATGCACCTTTCCTTAGTAATATCATCAGGCATTCGCTTCTATTACAAAGATTTCTATGTCTCTACCAATTACTTTTTACATTATCCTCTTAAAAAGTAATACTCTTGATATATTCATTATTGCCTACACTTTATTTGCAGTTATTGGGCTGCCCTTTTCGTTCATAGCGTTGCATCTTTTGCACTCTTTACTTTTCAGTTAATGAAAGGGATGTTTCTTTTATCCCTTCAAATTCATTTAATAGATACTTAGCTATCTTTTCAACTGCGGGGAAGTCTACTATTTCCTCATGTGATCCAGGGACTGAATACCTATTTACTCTACCTTTTAATAAAGGTCCCCAATCTGTAAACAACTCTTTTCCTTCCTCAGCACTAAAGTAGAGAACTTCTCCAGAGTATGGTATTAAATCATGCTCTGCCATTAAGTTCAGGCATTTCCTATGAGCATTGATAACTTGCTTCAAATTCATAAGATCTGCATCAGGCGGGAGTACTCCCTCCATAATTAATCGCTCTACAAGCATATCTTGTTCATGGAAGAGGCCTTCCCCCTGCTCAGTAAAATCTCTAGGAATGAAATGCTCACATGTATATGAGAGCATATCCTCCGTTGTTTTATAGTCCTGCTCTGAAGGTACTTTAGTATCCATTAGTATCAACAACTCAACTTCCTCACCTTTATTCTTTAGTACAGTTGCGATTTTATAAGCAATTGCACCGCCTAAAGACCATCCTCCAAGACGATATGGACCTTCTGGCTGAACACGTTTGATTTCTTCGATGTAAAGTTGAATTACTTCCGGCAAAGTTAACTCGTCAATTTCTTTCTTTTCTATAAGAGGATTCTGTAAACCATAAAATGAACAATGGTTCTTAAGCAATCTTGCTAGTTGAATGTAACAGAATACATTCCCCATAAACGGATGAACGCAGAAGAAAGATCTTTTCTCTGATTCTTGTAGTGGAACTAGCGCTGCTACTGATTTCGTCATATCATGCTTATCACGAATAAGGCATGCGATTCCTTCCACTGTTGGATTCTTAATCAATGTAGACACCTTAATCTCTTTTCCAAACTTCTCCTTAATTTTTGAAACTAATTTAATTACAAGGAGAGAGTGTCCTCCTCTATTAAAGAAATCATCATTTACATAGACATCTTCTATCTGTAACACATCCTGCCAGATTTTAATCAACTGATATTCAATTTCATCCCTTGGAATGATTGTTGTAGAAAAGTTATTTTCTCTTAGAATAGTTAAATTGTTCAATGCCTTTCGATCAACTTTTCCATTCGTTGTAAGAGGAATCTCGTCTACCTTAATAAAGTGTGCGGGAACCATATAATTCGGTACTTGTGTCTTGAGATATTCACGCCAATCATGCATACTACCATCTCCAACTACATAAGCAACCAATCTCTGCTCTCCTAATTTATCCTCTGTTACCAAAACTACTGCTTCTTTTACCAATGGATGCCTCTCTATACTCGCTTCAATCTCTTCAAGTTCAATACGAAAGCCCCTAATTTTCACTTGATTATCAATTCTTCTCAAGTAATCTAAATTACCATCAGGTAAATAACGAACCAAATCTCCCGTACGATATAAACGCTCTTCTTCATTAAATGGATGACGGATGAATCTCTCTGCTGTTAATTCTGGACGATTCAAGTATCCTCTCGCTATACCTGCACCACCAATATATAGCTCACCTGTTACACCAACTGGGACAGGTAACAAATTTTTATCCAATACATAAGTTTGAACGTTTGGCAATGGGCGTCCAATTGTTATTCTCTTACTATCTGTTTGGATATGATAACACGTTGCATCAACCGTACATTCTGTAGGACCGTATACGTTATAAAAATCAATTTTTTCAGTCTCTACTAGCTGTTCCCATAATGACGGCATAATTGCTTCACCACCGACTAATATCTTACTTGGTACATGAACATCAGCACTTATTTCTAGCAATCCTCCATCTATTAGTAATTGAAGTAATGAAGGTGTCATATCAAACATTTCCAATTTATTCTCCCTAATATAGGACACAAATTGTTCCGGATTAGTGCGAACTTCACTTGGGATAATATATAAACTTGAACCATAAAGCAACATTTGTAATTGCTGAATAGATACATCAAAGGCAATTGACGCATTCAAACCGACGCGCATATTATTAGGTATCTCATGTGAGAAAACTTCTTTTTGTAAACCATAGGATAGGTTTATTACACAATTGTGCTGTACTAAAGCCCCCTTTGGATTCCCTGTCGAACCAGAAGTATAGATAACATACGCTAAGTTTTCCCCTGTTACCTCACATATTGGTGAAAGTTTGCTTTCTTGAGAAAGCATTGCTTGGTCCCTATCTAGGCAAACTGTCTTGATGTCTTTAGGTATCCAGCCTAGTAATACTTCATTTGTAACTAACACTTTAATTCCTGTGTCTTCTAAAATATATTGTAGGCGGCTTTCCGGATTCGATGGATCTAATGGAACATAGGCTGCTCCAGCCTTCCAAATTCCCATGAGACCAACAACCATCTCAACTGAACGCTCAAAGCAAAGGCCAACTAATGACTCTGTCCCAATTCCACATTTCTGTAAATGATGGGCTAATTGATTAGCTCTTTCATTCAGCTCTCGATATGTTAGTTGCTGTTTTTCATCTACCACTGCCAACGCGTCAGGCGTACGATTTACTTGCTCTTCGAATAGTTGATGGATTGCATTCTCACGTGGATAGGATATAGTATTATTATTCCATTCTTCCAATAGCTTTCTTTGTTCAGCTTCCGTAATATATACTAGCTCCGATAGATTTTGATCAATGTTTTTAAGCATTTGCATTAACACTTGGTGTAAATGACCCAGCATTCGTTCAATGGTTACTCTATTAAACTTACTACGGTCATACATTAACTTTAACGATAACTGGATTCCTGGAACTACAGCTAACCCTAATGGGTAGTGGGTTTGTTCTACCCCTTCCAATTCACCAATTTCCAGATTTTCTGAAGACTCCTCTTTCACTGGATAATTTTCAAACACATATAAACTATTGAACAGCGGTATTCCTCTAGGAACTTCACTCCACCCCTGAATCTCTGTCAAAGAAGCGTACTCATATTGTCTTCTTTCTATCTCTTCCTCTTGTATCTTCTGCAACCAATCTATTAATTTTATATCATCCATCAATTGAATTCGCGTCGGTGACGTTGTAATGAAAGGACCTACGATGTTTTCAACATCAATAATCTCCGTAGAACGCCCTGTGCTTGTTACACCAAAAACAATGTCATTTTCTCCACTATATCGGCTCATGAGATATGCCCATGCACCTTGAATTACTGTACTCAAAGTAAGTTTATTGCGTTTCGCCCATCCTTGTAACGCTTGAGTCTGCTCTTCTGATAAATACGTAACCTTCTCTGTGTAACCTTTTTCTTCCTCTTTACTTTCTAAGCCCAGCAAAGTTGGCGCAGTAAAACCTTTTAGCTTCTCTCTCCAGAATTGTTCCGCCTGCTCCTTATCTTGCTCTCTTAACCATTGGATATATTTCTTATATGGTGAGGACTTAGGTAATTTCACAGCTTCTCCATTCATTCTCTTCTGATAGACTGTAAGTAATTCATTAAAGACCAATGGTAAACTCCATCCATCCAGTAAAATATGGTGATGGGTCCAAACAATCCGATATTCTTCCTCACCTTCTTGAATGACTGTTACCCGCATCAATGGTGCTTCATCAAATTGGAAGGCTTGTTTTCGATCTAATGCCAAAAAGACTTTTCTTTTTTCCTCTATCTCTTCACTTGTCATTGTACGCCAGTCTTCTTTGTTCACTTTAAATGGTATATTTTCATACACCACTTGTACAGGTTCTTCAATTTCGTCCCATACAAATGCTGTACGAAAAATTTCATGCCGCTGAATTACAGATTTCCACGCCTGCTCAAATGTAGGAATATTCATTTTTCCTCGAATCATAAAACTCAATTGCACTATATACGGTGCAACATGTTCATCCCCTTGGTCATGCAATGTGTGGAAAATCATACCTTCTTGCAAAGGTGATAGTGGATATAAATCAGTAATCTGATTGTTCTTTCCGCGATGCATTTTGTTTAGTACATTTGTCAAACCTTCTTGGCTAAGATTAGTCATTGCAAAATCCGAAATGGTCAGTGCAGATTCTCTATCTGAAAATTGAATCAATGTACTCAGTTGATATAGCATATTCTGTGCAATACTTTGAATCGTTGATTTGGCAAATTGTCCAACATTGTATACCCAAGTGAACTGAAGTTTTCCATCCGTTACAACCCCAATTACATCAATTACATGCGATCGCTTGGAACCGGCAGCATGATCTAAACGCTTAAATTCATTCTCCGGAATAAACATTGCATCGCTAGAAAACATTTGGTCAAATTGTCCAAGATAGTTAAAACTAATAGACGGTGTATATTGGGAGCTTAATTGCTCACACATTGTTGCGTTCATGTAACGCAACACCCCATAATCAACACCCTTATTAGGAATTTTGCGAACTTGTTCTTTAACTGCTTTTAATGCTGCAATTGGCGTATGAGCACTAGTAATATTTAAATGAACTGGGTAAATACTTGTAAACCATCCCACAGTTCTCGATAAATCAACATCTTCAATAATCTCTTCTCGACCATGTCCCTCTAAATCTACGCTCAATATCGGCTGCCCCGTACATGCTGCCATAGCTTGTACTAATGCTGCTAATAATACTTCATTGATTTGGACACGGTGAGTGCTTAAAGTCTCTTGCAATAACATACGGGTCTCATTCTCATTTAACACCACAGTAATTTCCTCAGTTACTGCGCTTACTGGATTACTTATAGTACCATCTACCGGCAATTTAACTACGTCTTGTTCAGCCTGCTCCTCCCAGTAATGTAGCACTTCTTTTGATAGTCCAGTTTCAGCGTAATGATGTAATTTCTCCGACCATTCTTTAAAAGATGTACTCTTCATAGGTAATTGAATTTTCTGCCCTTGGACTACTTGCGTATATGCTGTTTGCAAATCTTCCAATAAAATTCGCCAAGAAACACCATCCACGGCTAAATGATGAATTGTCCAAAATAATCGGCCAGCGTGCTCACCTTCATCAAAATACACCATTCTCATTAGCGGACCATCATGTAAATTCAAACTTTCTTGTGCAACATTAATCTCTTTTTGAATAACCTGATGCCAATCCGCTTCCGGCACTTCGTCTAATGAAATGACAGTAAGCATCAATTGTTCTTCTATTCCTTCATTCCACTGTTTCCAAACCCCATTAGGTAAACGTTCATATCTTAAACGCAGAGCATCATGATGAAGTAGAAGGTTACCTGCCGCCTTTTCCAGTGATCCTATGTCCAATTTCTCTTTCGTTCTAAAGAACATGGATTGATTCCAATGATGTGGGTTAGGATGATTTTGTGCAAAAAACCTTTGCTGAATAGGTGTAAGTATCGTCTCTCCAGTTATAATTCCCTGTTCAGCTTGTACACCTTGTTCTTCTTTGACTACTTGCGCCAACTCAGCAATCGTTTGGTGTTCAAATATTTGTTTTGGTGTCAATTGTAAACCAGCTTGCTTCGCGCGCGCGACAATCTGAATGCTAAGAATTGAATCTCCACCAATTTCAAAGAAGTTATCATTCATATCAATACGTTTTGAACCTAGCACACGTTCCCAAATGATAGAAAGCTTATGTTCACGTTCATTTCTTGAGGCCACGTATCCTTCTTGTGTTCCTTGATAATCTGGTATAGGTAACGATTTCCGATCAATCTTTCCATTTATGGTTAGCGGTAATTCTTTCATTTCGACAAAGTAGGAAGGTATCATATGGATTGGCAGTTTTGTTTTAAGATACTCTCGCCATTCTTCTAAACTGCCTTCGCCCACTACATAAGCTACCAGCCTCTTATCTCCCGACTGATTTTCCCTAACCATTACAACTGCCTCTTTTACCAAGTCATGCTCTTGTAAAGTCGACTCAATCTCTCCAAGTTCAATTCGAAATCCTCTAATCTTCACTTGATTATCCATTCTTCCTAAGTAGTCTATATTACCATCAGGAAGATATCTCACAAGATCACCTGTTCTATATAACCTCTCGCCTTCTTTGAATGGATGAGAAATAAATCGTTCGGATGTTAACTCTGGACGATTCAAGTACCCCCTTGCTAGACCTGCTCCTCCGATATAAAGTTCCCCCATCACACCAACTGGAACTGGCAACCTATTTCTATCTAATACATAAGTTTGGATGTTAGGCAATGGACGCCCAATTGTTACTCTCCTACTATCTTTTTTGATATGATAGCATGTTGCATCAACCGTACATTCTGTAGGACCATATACATTATAAAACTGGATTTTATCAGTCTCTACTAGCTGTTCCCATAATGACGGCATAATTGCTTCACCACCAACCAGTACCTTACTTGGAACATGAACGCCATCGCACGTTTCTAACAATCCGACATCTATAAGTAATTGAAGCAATGAAGGTGTTATATCAAAGATTTCTAACTTGTTCTCCCTAATATAAGCTACAAACTGCTCCGGATCACTTCGTACTTCGCTTGGAATAATATACAAACTTGAACCATAAATCAACATTTGTAATTGCTGAATAGATGCATCAAAGGCAATTGAAGCATTTAAACCGACATGCATGTTAGATGGTATCTCATGTTCGAAAACCTCTTTTTGTAAACCATGCGACAAGTTTATTACAGAATGATGCTGTATCAAGACACCCTTTGGGTTCCCCGTCGATCCCGAAGTATAGATAACATACGCTAGGTTTTCTCCTGTTACTTCACATTTTGGTGAAAGAATGCTTTCTTTTGAAATCATTGCCTGATCCCTATCTAGACAAACTGCCTTGACTTCTTTGGGTATCCAACCTTCTAATGACTCATTCGTAACTAATACTTGAATTTCAGTGTCCTCCAAAATATATCGTATGCGACTTTCTGGATATGATGGGTCCAATGGAACGTATGCTGCTCCAGCCTTCCAGATCCCCATAATACTAACAATCATCTCAACTGAACGCTCAAAGCAAATTCCAACTAATGATTCATTCCTAATCCCACATTGCTGAAGATAGTGGGCCAATTGATTAGCTTTTTCATTAAGCTCTCGATATGTTAACTGCTGTTTTTCATCTACCACTGCTACCGCATCAGGTGTACGATTTACTTGCTCTTCAAACAGCTGATGAATCGTACTTTCCCGTAGATATGCTACAGCATTATTATTCCAATCTTTCAACTGTTTTTGCTGTAATCCTGATAATATAGGCAACTTAGCCAATGATTTATCAGGATTCTCCACGATTACATTCAACCAGTTTCCAAAATGTTCAGCCATGGATTCAATAGTTAAGCTGTCAAATAAATCAGTTCTATAAACAAAAGTAAGTAATAAACCCTCTTCCACTTCTGCAGCTGTTAAACTTAAATCAAACTTAGCGATTGGAGCATTACTTTCCATTACTTCTATATTTCTTCCATGTAGTTCTGGTAGCTTCTGTCCCGCATTTTGCAAAGTAAACATGGTTTGGAAAATCGGAGAATGGCTTGTATTTCGTTCAGGTTGGATAACCTCTACAATTTTCTCAAACGGAACATCTTGATACTCATACGCCTTCAATGCTTTTATCCGCACTTGAGACAACAACTCTTGAAATGCCGGTGCATTACTTAAATCAGCTCGATAAACCAAGGTGTTGACAAAGAAACCAATCAGCCCCTCAATTTCTCGATAATTTCGATTTGCAATTGGGCTACCAACAATAATATCCGTTTGTCCCGTATAACGAGCAAGGAAACTTTGATACGATGCCAATAAGGTCATGAAAAGTGTGGCCCCTTCTTGACGACTTAGTTCGTTTAATTTATCCAGTAATGGGCGCGATAACAAAACATTATGAGTTAATCCATGGTGGGTTTGCACTGGCGGACGCGGACGATCCATTGGTAACATTAAGACTGGTAACTCACCAGATAATTCTTCCTTCCAATATGCAAGTTGTTGATATAGTACTTCATCTTTCAACCATTCTCTTTGCCACTGAGCAAAATCGGCATATTGAACTGGTAGTGGTTCCAGTTCTGCTTGTTTTTCACCAATCGTATTATCATAAAATGCCATCCATTCTTGAAGTAAGATTTCCATCGACCATCCATCTGAGATAATATGATGCATATTACACAGAAGAACCCATTCTTCTTCTGAAATTCTTATAATTTGTCCACGGAACAATGGCCCTTGTTCTAAATCAAATGGAGATTCGACTTCAGTTTGAATCCATTGCTCCAACTTTCTTTCTCTCTCCTCTAATGAAAGCTTAGTTAAGTCCATTTGTGGCAGAGAACGGAAAATATACGGTTGAATCTGCTGCACAGGATGGCCATCCTCTTCATAAAATACCGTCCGCAAAGATTCATGACGCTCTATCAACTGATTCCATCCCAACTCCAATGCTTCAGGTAACCAATTCCCTGTAAGGCGGCATACCATTGGCATATTATAAAGGGCACTATTAGGTGCAAATTGATCAATAAACCATAAGCGCTGTTGGGCATAAGATAGTGGAATATTATTTCCGCGTTCCATCGGCACCAATGGTGGAATTTCTCGTTTTTCATTCCCCTTACGTAACTGATCCATTCGTTTCGCTAATGCCTCGATCGTTGAATATTCGAACAGTTCACGTACTGGCAATTTGATTTGAAAGACTTCCTGTAAGCGTGAGACCACTTGTGTAGCAAGTAGAGAGTGACCACCAAGCTCAAAGAAAGAATCCTGAACACCAATGTCTCCTATTCCTAGCACTTGACTCCACACTGAAGCGATAAGTTCTTCCAGCGGAGTTCGTGGGTATACAGTATTTTCAGCGGATTGTTCACTAAGTATAGGTAATGCCTTCAAATCAAGTTTTCCATTCGGTGTAAGTGGTAAAAATTCCATCTCAATAAAGTTTGTTGGAACCATGTAATTTGGTAAATGTGTTTGTAGATGTTCTCGCCATTCATGGACACTTCCTTCACCAACTACATAAGCTACTAATCTCTTATCACCTTGATTATCCTCTCGTACCAATACAACTGCTTCTTTTACAGAGGAATGTGACTGCAAAACAGCTTCTATTTCTCCCAATTCAATCCGGAAACCACGAATTTTCACTTGGTCATCTATACGACCATGGAACTGGAGATTACCATCAGAAAGATAACTTGCTTTGTCTCCTGTGTAATAGAGACGTTCTCCTGACTTGAAAGGATGTGGAATAAATTTTTCCTTTGTAAGATCCGGACGATTAACATATCCACGTGCAAGACTCTTCCCTCCAATATAGAGATCTCCAATTACCCCAATTGGTACTAGCTGAAGATGAGAATCTAATACATAAACTTCTGTATTCGCAATCGGTCGACCAATCGATGGCGTACCTGTTGTCACTCCTATAGGTACATAACTATCTGTGGTAACGACTGTATTTTCCGATGGACCATACTGATTAATTACCGCAAAAGGAATATCGTTAGATGGATACTGTGTTAATTGATCCCCACCAGTAATGATAAAACGAAGATCCGTTTTATCTGGCCAAGATAATTTCAAGAGTCTTTCCAGAATAGGCGTAGGTGCAAAGCTAGCTGTTATTCGTGAATTAATGAGCCAGTCCCTTAGTGCTTCTGGATTAATTCTCAGTTCCTCTGTTGACAAGTAGAGTGCTGCACCAGTAGTTAGATACGGCCAAATCTCCTGAACAGCCGAATCAAAAGCAACCCCTGCAATCTGAGTCGCACGATCCTCTGCTGAAATATGATAAACTTCCTGATGCCAAGAAACCATATTCATTAATGAGCGATATTCAACCATGACACCCTTCGGTTTTCCTGTAGAACCAGAGGTATAGACAATATAGGCTAAGTTCTCTGGATTTATTTGACGTGTAGGTGCGATTACGCTTTCCACCGTTAATTCTTCTAACCTCACCATTTCGACGTGTGCGAAATGTCCTTCTTGTCCTTCCGCCGTCACTACAAATTGAATTCCTGCATCTTCAATCATGTATTCTAACCTTGATTTTGGATACAACGGATCTAAAACGACATAAGCTCCACCAGCTTTTAAAATGCCTAGTAAACTTGCCATCAGCTCAGCTGACCTCGGAAGATAAACTCCTACCACTGACTCTGGGGCTACTCCCTTTCGCTGTAAAACATTTGCCAACTGATTTGCTTGTGCATCCAGTTCACCATAAGTCCACTGTTTTGTTTGATCAACTACCGCAATCGCATCCGGACGCCTTGCTACTTGCTCCTCAAATCTGTCGCAAATAAGACCCTGATGAGACATTTCCATTACAGTGTCATTCCATGTTTCTAATAACAAAGTACGCTCGGGTTCTGATAGCATGCTCAGGTCATGCAACGGATTTTGTGGGCGATGAGAAACTTCATGTAGCCATTTCTCAAAGTGTCCTGCCATCCGTTCAATAGTAGTAGCATTGAATAAATCCTTATTGTACTCAAAAGTAAAAAGTAATCCCTCTTCCGTCTCAGCTGCCATTACACTTAAATCAAACTTTGCAATTGGACTATGGCTTTCTATCATTTCAATACTTCTACTAGATAACATCGGAAACTCTTGTTTCATATTTTGCAAGATGAACATAGTCTGGAAGATTGGCGAATGACTTGTACTTCGTTCCGGTTGCACAACTTCTACAATTTTTTCAAATGGAATATCTTGATATTCATACGCCTTCAATGCCTTTTGACGAACCTGATATAGTACATCTTGAAATGTCGGCCTACCACTCAAATTAGCTCGATAAACCAGCGTGTTAACGAAGAAACCAATTAGTCCTTCAATTTCTCTATAATTCCGATTCGCAATTGGGCTTCCGACCAGAATATCTTCTTGTCCCGTATAACGAGATAGAAAACTTTGATATGCAGCTAAAAGCGTCATGAAGAGTGTAGCCCCTTCTTTTCGACTAAGTTCATTCAATTTATCATGTAGCCTGCTTGGCAGAACCAGAGTGTATGTCGACCCGTGATGAGTTTGTATTGCGGGTCGCGGGCGATCCATAGGAAGTTGGAGTACAGGAAGCTCCCCAGACAATTCTTCCCTCCAATATTGGAGTTGTTGATTAAGCACCTCCTCCTTTAGCCATCCTTTTTGCCACTGAGCAAAGTCTGCATATTGAACCGGTAATGGTTCAAGTTCCGCTACCTTTCCATCCGTTGCTTTCTCATAAAATGCCATCCATTCTTCAAGTAGGATTCCCATTGACCATCCATCTGAAATGATATGATGTAGAGTACAAAGGAGTATCCATTCTTCCTCTCCCACATGCAAAATACTTGTCCTGATTAATGGACCCTCTGTTAAATCAAATGGCACTTCTGTTTCTTGTTGAATTAAACGTTTAACTTCTTCTTCTTGATCTTCAGAAGAAAGCATAGTTAAATCCGTTTTCGGAATTGATTGAAAAGCATACGGTTCAATTTGCTGTACGGGTTGACCGTTCACTTCGTGAAAGACCGTCCGCAGTGATTCATGACGTTCTATTAGTTGATTCCATCCCGTTTCCAATGCTTCAAGTAGCCAATTCCCTGTAAGGCGACATACCATTGGCATATTGTAAAGGGCACTATTAGGTGTAAATTGATCAATGAACCATAAGCGTTGTTGGGCATAAGATAGTGGGATAGCTTCTCCTCGTTTCATTGGTATTAGCGGCGGAATCTCTCGTTTTTTATCTCCTTTACGTAACTGATCTAATCGCTTTGCCAGTGACTCCACCGTTGTATATTCAAATAGTTCACGTACTGGTAATTCAATTTGAAAAATTCCCTGTAAACGTGACACTACTTGAGTAGCTAGTAGTGAATGACCACCGATTTCAAAAAAGGAATCCTGAACACTAATATTTTTCATTCCTAACACTTGACTCCAAACGGAAACGATAAGCTCCTCCACTGGTGTTCGTGATGAAGTAATATCTTCACTTATGAACTGTTCTTCTAATTCCAGTAAGGCTTTCCGATTCACCTTACCATTTGGAGTGAGTGGCATACCTTCAATTTTGAAAAAGTATGCCGGAACCATATAATGTGGCAGTTGCTTCTTGAGATATTCACGCCACTCTCCAGTATCCCCTTCACCCACTACATAAACTACTAACTGCTTATCTCCTGGTCGATCTTCCTTCACCAACACGACTGCCTCTTTTACAGATGAGTGATCATGTAAAGCTGCTTCAATTTCTCCCAATTCAATTCGGAATCCTCTAATTTTAACTTGGTTATCTATTCTTCCAATATATTCTAAGTTACGATCATTCATATATCTCACCAAGTCACCCGTTCGATATAATCGTTCCCCGTCCTTAAAAGGATGCGGAATAAAACGTTCAATAGTTAAATCCGGTCGATTGAAGTAGCCACGTGCCAATCCTACTCCTCCAAGGTAAAGTTCCCCTGCCACACCAATCGGGACCACTTGTTGATATTGATCTAGCACATACAACTCTGTATTATCAATCGGACGACCAATCGGAATAAGCATTGCTTCTTTTTCTAAATCACAATCATAATAAGTCACATCCACAGTTGCTTCAGTAGGACCATACAAGTTAATTAACTTTGTTTGCTGAACATTGTAAAAGATCCCCTTAAACCGGCGAACCTGCTCAGTGTTTAACGCTTCTCCACTAGTAAAAACTTGAATTAAAGACGATACATCCCTTTTCGAATTATATAGTTCCATATAATCTAAAAAAGTAGATAACATCGACGGAACAAAGTGCATGGTGGACACACGATATCGTTCAATATACTCCTCAATCACCGCAGGATCTTTCTCTCCTCCTGGTGGAAGTAAACAAACACGTGCTCCTACAAATGACCACCAAAATAATTCCCAGACAGAAACATCAAATGAGAACGGTGTCTTTTGTAGGATTGTATCCTCCTCGGACAATGGGTATTTTTTCTGCATCCACTGTAGACGGTTGATAACGGAATGATGTTCAATCATTACCCCCTTTGGATTTCCCGTCGAACCCGAAGTGTATATGATATAGGCTAAGTTATTTGCTGTTACTCCACTTACCGGAGCTAAATTACTCTCTTTAGAAATCATCACTTGATCCCGGTCTAAACAAATTGCTTGAATATCTTTAGGTAACCAGTCCTGTAGTGTTTCTTTTGTTAACAGCACTTGAATTTGTGAATTCTCCAAAATATATCTCAGGCGGTTTTCGGGATAACTTGGGTCCAGTGGGACATAAGCCCCACCTGCCTTCAAAATCCCAAAGAGACCGATAATCATATCAGGAGAACGTTCAATACATATACCAACCAATGATTCAGGTCCGATACCTCGTTTTTGTAGAAAATGTGCCAATTGATTCGATTTTTCATTAAGTTCTTGATACGTTAGCTTTCCCCCCTCATAAACTACCGCCACTGCATCAGGTGTCCGTGCAACTTGCTGCTCAAATAGCTCATGAATCATACAATCGTGACCATAAACTACGTCCGTATCATTCCATTCTTCTAGGAGTTGTTTTTGCTCATTATCCGATAACATTGACAGCTTTGCATATGATTCATCTGGATGATACGTGATTTCATTTAGCCAGTTCTCAAAATGTCCTGCCATACGTGCAATGGTACTACTATCAAATAAATCCGTGTTGTATTCAAATGAGACGAATAGACCTTCTTCCACTTCATAGGCAGTTAAGCTCAAATCAAATTTAGCAATAGACATATTACTTTCTACCATTTCAATACTTCTATCAGGCAAATCTAGTCGTTCTTGTTTTATATTCTGTAGCGTAAACATGGTCTGAAATATAGGGGAATGACTCATGCTTCGTTCAGGTTGCACAGCTTCTACTATTTTTTCAAATGGTATATCTTGATATTCGTAAGCTTTTAACGCCTTTTTCTTTGTTTGGTTCAAAATCTCTCGAAAAGTAGGGGTGCCACTCAAATCTGATCGGTAAACCAACGTATTAACAAAGAAACCAATTAATCCTTCTACTCCCTTATGGTTTCGATTTGCAATCGGACTACCAACTAGAATATCTTTTTGTCCCGTATAACGAGCAAGAAAGCTCTGGTATGCGGCCATTAAAGTCATAAATAAAGTAGATCCTTCTTGTCGACTTATATCCTTCAATTGACTGAGCAATTTATAAGGAAAAATTACATGATGCGTAGCCCCAGAGTAAGTCTGTTTAACCGGTCGAGGTCGATCCACTGGCAGTTGTAAGATAGGAAGTTCACCAGACAATTCTTCCTGCCAATACGTAAGCTGACGATTTAGCACATCACCTTGCAACCACTCCTTTTGCCACTTCGCAAAGTCTGCATATTGAATGGATAGTGAACTTAATTTAGCAGGATTTCCGCCCGTTTCTTCTTCATAGAAAGCAAGTAATTCATTCATGAATATACCAATGGACCAAGCATCAAAAATAATATGATGCATCGTACACAGTAATAACCATTCATCCTTCTCTAATTGAACAAGCTGATTACGAATTAAAGGACCATTTATTAAATCAAATGGTTCTTGCGCTTCTCTCGCAATTAAACTATCTACCTCTTTTTCTTTTACTTCTAGAGGAAGTTGAGAGTAATATCTTACAGGTAATGCTCTAGGAAGGAATTCGACAATTTGTTGCACAGGTTGTTCTCCTACTTCTTTAAAAACAGTTCGTAATGATTCATGGCGTTCAATGAGTCGATTGAATCCCTTTTCTAATGCTTCAGGTATCCAATTTCCTTTTAGATGCCATACCGTTGGAATATTATATAAAGAACTGTTTGGATTAAATCTGTCCATAAACCACAAGCGTTGTTGTGCATAAGACAACGGGAGTGCTTCTTTATTCTCCTTTTTTTGCATTTGCTTCTGAAGCCATGCTCTCTTCTCAGGAGAAAGTGAACTCAGCTTTGCAAGTAAATCACTTCTCATTTTTTTACCCCTTCCTCAATCAAATTACTCTCGAATATCCCTTGTGCTTCTTCCTCTGATAGCTCCTCTAATTGCTTAAGTAGTTCCAATAATTCTTCATCATTACTCACTTCTGCTTCTTTTTGAACATAGTCTTGAAGACTTACATTCTCCTTACTATCATTCTGCATTTCTTGATTTTTGTTATCGAGCAATTGATCAATCTGTTCTGCCAATTGCTGCACCGTATGAAACATAAATAAATCATGCAATGGTATCTCGATTCCAAAAGCCTCTTTAAGATTGGAAACAGCTTGCGTAGCGAGTAGTGAATGGCCACCAATTTCAAAAAATGAATCTTGAATTCCGATGTTTTCCATACCTAAAACTTCATGCCATATCGAAACGATTGTTTTTTCCGTAGACGTACGAGGAGCAATATAACCACTTGCTATCTCCTGTCTCTCTGGTGCTGGTAAGGCCTTCCTATCAATTTTCCCATTAGGAGTGAGTGGAAATGCATTTAATCCAACAAAATAGGCTGGAATCATATAATTTGGTAGTTGATCCTTGAGATAATCACGCCACTTTTGAGCATCCCCGTCTCCTACAACATAGGCGATCAAACGCGGATCGCCAGGATAATCTTCCTGCACCATCACAATAACTTCGTTAACCAGTGTATGCCTTTGTAATGTCGCTTCAATTTCTCCTAGTTCAATCCGGAACCCACGAATTTTCACTTGATGATCGATTCGTCCAACATACTCCAAATTTCCATCTGGTAAATACCTTACTAGATCTCCAGTCCGGTATACTCGCTCTCCTTCTTTAAACGGATGCGGTATAAAACGATCTTGCGTTAAGTCAGGGCGGTTTAAATATCCACGCGCTAACCCTGATCCACCAATGTATAGCTCACCAACTACACCAATTGGAACCATTTTTTGTTCGGCACTCAGTACATATACTTCTGTATTGAATATTGGTTTACCAATTGGTGGTACCCTATGCATGTCACACTTTTCTAATTCCATATACGTGGAATACGTAGTATCTTCGGACGGTCCATATAGGTTGTACACCTTTTCGATCGTACTTCTCTCGTATACATCTTGAACAAGCGAATATGGCAATGGTTCTCCAGCCAAATTCATCACCTTTACCGAAGAAGGGATTGTTTTTGCTCGAACCAGTTCCTTCGCTGCCGATGGTACAGTATTAACCAAAGTTACACCTTTGGTAGACAACTTCTCTAGATGTAGAGCATTTTCAGTGACAATCACCTTACCACCCATCGTTAAGGGAACAAATACTTCAAAAACGGATAAATCAAAAGATAGCGAAGTTGAAGCTAACACTCCCGCTAATTCCTTTCGGGAATACGTATGATGCGCCCAATGAATCATTGTTACTGTATTCCTGTGCTCAATCATTACTCCCTTTGGATTTCCAGTGGAACCTGAAGTATAGATAATATAGGCTAAGTTATCGCCCGTCACTTCACTCGTACATACCGTAGTTACTTCTTGTTCTATTTCTGCTCGATTACTATCAATACAAATCACGTTGACGAGTTTAGGTATAACCATTTTTTGTTGTAACTTTTCCTGTGTCACCAGTACCTTTATTTGAGCATCTTCTAAAATGTACTGTAGTCGACTTTCCGGATACGCTGGATCAATTGGGACATATGCTCCTCCCGCCTTCATAATTCCTAAGAGACCGACAATCATCTCAGATGAACGTGTGACGCAAATCCCAACTAATGATTCGCATGTTACACCATTTTTTTGTAAATAATGTGCCAACTGATTCGAGCGTTCGTCCAACTCTCGATATGTTAGTTCTTCATCTTCGCACACTACTGCAATTGCTTCTGGTGTTTTTTTCACCTGTTCTTCAAACATTGTATGAATCGTACTTTCTTCCATATCTATAACACGCGATTTATTCCATTCCTCTAGTAGTTGCTTATATTCTACTTTCGATAACATATTCAGTTCTGATAATACACCTTTTGGATGAGAGACAATTTGATTTAACCAATGCTCAAAATGACTTGCCATACGTTCAATGGTTGTATCATCAAACAAATCAGTATTGTATTCAAAGGTTAGTGATAATCCTTCTTCCGTCTCAGTAACAAATAAACTCAAATCAAATTTCGCTACAGAAGCATGGCTTTCCATGAGTTCCATTTGTCTTTCAGATAGCTGAGGAAATTCTTGCTTCGCATTCTGTAAAGTAAACATAGTTTGGAATATTGGTGAATGACTTGTATTCCGTTCCGGCTTTACGGATTCTACCACTTTCTCAAATGGGATGTCCTGATACTCGTATGCTTTTAGTGCTTTTTTTCTTACCTGCGACAAAAGTTCTTGGAACGACGGATTTTCACTGAAATCAGCTCGATAAACCAACGTATTTGCAAAGAAACCTATTAATCCCTCAATCTCTTTCACATTTCGATTAGCGATTGGGCTTCCAACCAAGATGTCATCCTGTCCTGTATAACGAGAAAGGAAGCTTTGATACGCTGCCATCAATGTCATAAATAAAGTGCATCCTTCTTGCAGACTTAAATCTTTGAGCTTTTCCTGTAGGGAATTCGCCACTATTAAGGACTGACTTGCACCACGATGGGTTTGAACTGCAGGTCGAGGACGATCCATCGGTAATTGTAAAACCGGTAGTTCCCCAGATAATTCTTCCTTCCAATATTGAAGGTGCTGATTCAAATTTTCTTCTTTTTGCCATTCCTTCTGCCACATGACAAAATCTGCATATTGGATAGATAATTCCTTCAATTCCACCGGTTTTCTGCTTAATGCTCCTTCATAAAAAGCCATCCATTCTTCAAGTAAGATTCCCATTGACCATCCATCTGAAATAATATGATGCATCGTACAAATGAGAATCCATTCTTCCCTGTCCACTTTCAATATTCGTGTTCGAATCAGAGGATCTTGTCCAAAATGAAATGGTTCCTCAGCTTCGTTTTGAATGAGCCGTTTCATTTCTCTTTCCCTATCTTCCAAAGAGAGATCTGTTAGATTCGTTTGAGGAATATGTCTGAATACATGAGATTGAACTTGTTGAAAAGGTTCACCCTCTTGTTCTAGAATTATCGTCCTTAATGATTCATGACGCTCCAACAATTGATTCCATCCGGCCTCCAATGCTTCAATTGACCATTCACCTGTTAAGCGACACGCTGCATGAATATTGTACATAGCACTATTTGGCATTAATTGATCAATAAACCATAGACGTTTCTGCGCATAGGAAAGTGGGATAATTTCTTCTCGTTTCATAGGTACAAGGGGAGCAACCTCTCGTTTTTTATCTTCTTTTCGTAACTGATCCACCCGTTTCGCCAATGCTTCCACTGTATCGTGCTTGAAAAGTTCACGTAATGGAATTTTAATTTGGAACAGTTCTTGCAATCGAGAGACAATTTGAGTAGCAAGTAGTGAGTGCCCACCACGTTCAAAGAAGGAATCTTGAATACCAATATTTTCTGTTCCTAACACTTGGCTCCAAACCGAGGCAATAAGCTCTTCCGATGGCGTCCGAGGTAGCACATTTAAATCTTCAATAGCTTGCTCATCAGGTGCTGGCAAGGCCTTTCGGTCAATTTTCCCATTCGGAGTAAGTGGGAAGTGTTCTAACTCTATAAAGTGCGCTGGAATCATATGATTCGGTAATTGGTTTTGTAAATACTCTCTCCACTCCTCGGTATTTCCATCGCTTATTACATATGCAACCAATCGTTGATCACCTGGACGGTCTTCTCTAACTAATACGACAGCCTCTTTAATAAACGAACATTTTTCTAAAGTGGCTTCAATTTCTCCTAATTCAATCCTAAAACCACGCATTTTGACTTGATGATCCATTCTACCTATAAATTCTATATTTCCATCAGTTAGATATCTTACTGAATCTCCTGTTCGATATAGTCGTTCCCCCAATCGAAATGGGTGCGAAATGAATTTTTCAGTAGTAAGATTCTGACGATTTAAGTATCCACGCGCTAAACCAGCACCACCAATATATAACTCACCCTCAGTTCCTATTGATTGCAAGCGTTGATTTTGGTCTAATACATATAATTGCGTGTTCTGTATTGGCTGCCCAATAGAAACAAATTCTTGATTAGGCTGAATATCAAATGCATTCACATAAATAGTGGCTTCAGTTGGTCCATAAAAGTTGGTTAATTTCACTTGTCCACTATAATTCCATTTCTGTTGAAATCGTCTAACTAACCCTGAACTTAGTTCTTCTCCACCAGAAAATACATGGCGTACGGACGAACAATTCATGTTCATTTCAATATGATTGAAGTGATCTAAGAAAACAGATAACATCGAAGGTACAAATTGAACTATAGTAACCTGATGTTGTTTAATCACTTCAGCTATAATAGAAGGATCTTTTTCTCCACCTGGAGGTAGGAAAGATACACTTGCACCAACGTGAATGCCCCAAAACAATTCCCAAACAGAGACATCAAATGAGAATGGCGTTTTCTGCAAGACCACATCCTTTTCAGAGAGCGGATATTTATGTTGCATCCATTCTAGATAATTAATTACTGAATGATGCTCAATCATTACTCCCTTTGGATTCCCTGTAGATCCTGAAGTATACATAACATACGCTAAATTTTCTCCTGTTACACCACTTATACATGGGGTTGTTTCTTCTTTTTCAATTGCAGTATAATCTTTATTCATACAAATCGTTTCAATATTTTCAGATACAAACAAATTTTTAGAATTCTCTTCCGTCACTAGTACTTCGATTCCAGCATCCTCTAATATATATCGAAGTCGACTCTCTGGATAAGTAGGGTCAAGTGGAACATACGCTGCTCCTGATTTTAGAATACCTAATAACGCTATCATCATTTGTAATGAACGTTCCATATATACCCCAACTAGAGACTCTGGGCCTACACCATGCTTTTGTAAATAATGAGCTAGCTGATTTGCACGCTTCTCCAACTCTTTATAGGTAATTTGTTCATTTTCGTAACTAGCCGCGATTGCTTCCGGTGTTTTTTTAACTTGCTCCTCAAACATCGTATGAATCATGCCTTCAGCCGAATAATTAACTTGAGTATGATTCCATTCCTCTAGTAACTGTATCTGTTCTTCTTCTGTTAAATGAGTAATTTCAAATAGTTTTGAATCTAGGCTCTTCGTCATCTGAATTAATATTTGCAATAAGTGATTCTGAATCCGATTTATTGTTTCTTCATTAAAATAGCTTCGATCATACATCAACTTTAAAGTAATTTTCTTACCGGGCATTACAATGAGTGTTAAAGGATAATTTGTTTGTTCCGTGCTTGTAACATCTAGTAATCTTAAATCATCATTTCTCTCACCTTGAATTGGATAATTTTCAAACACATACAAGGTATGAAATAAGGAGCTATTTCGCGGAACCTCACTCCAGCCTTGAATATCTATCAACGAATTATACTCATACTGTCTTCGTTCCATTTCTTTCATTTGTATTTTACGAAGCCAATCTACTACTGATGTATTATCCGTTAATCGAATTCTGGTAGGTAATGTGTTAATAAATAGCCCCACCATATTCTCTGCTCCTATTAAATCAGTAGGACGTCCAGCGCTAGTTACGCCAAATACGACGTCACTGTCACCGCTATACCTACTCATCAAATAAGCCCATGCACCTTGTACTAACGTATTCAACGTTAATCGACTATTTCGTACCCACTCTTGTAAATTCTCAGTAAGTTCCTCAGATACTTGATAAGCAAACTCCCCATAACCCTTCTCTTGTCCTTGATCCTTTCTTTCCATTGCTAATGGAGTAGGTGCATAGAACCCTTTTAATTCTTCTTTCCAAAATTCCTCTGCTTGACTTTGATCTTGTTTATTTATCCATTGGATATATTTTTTATAAGGAAGAGATTTAGGAAGATTCAACAATTCTCCCTTTATCATCTTGAGATAAACTTCCATCACTTCACTAAAGACCAATGACACACTCCATCCATCTAGCAAAATATGATGATGTGTCCAAATAATTCTCGTTTCCCCTTCTGCTTCTTTAATCGCAGTGACTCTCATCAATGGTGCTTCATCCAATAAAAACCCTTTGCTACGATCTGCAGTCAAAAACTGGTGTAATTTCTTCTCCTTCTCCTCATGCGAATGGGTACTCCAATCCTCTTGATGAATAGTAAAAGGAAGACGTTCGTAAACTGCTTGTAGAGGTTTTTCTACTTCCTCCCAAACAAATACTGAGCGCAGAACCTCATGTCGTTGAATAACATATTCCCAAGCTTTTTCAAAAGTAGCAACATCCAATTGCCCCCCGAGCAAGAAACCTACTTGTACAATATAGGAAAAAGAATATTCATCATCTTGATCGTATAAAGTATGAAACAGTATTCCTTTTTGCAAAGGTGATAAACCATATATATCAATAATGTCTCCCATTTTTACACCCTCTTCTTTGTTAATTTAAGTAATACTTTGCTCAAGCTTTCTTCCGTAAGATCCTCTGCATCAGCAAAATCTGATACCGTAAAAGCAGACTCTGTTGTTGGTTTATTTATAAGTTGACGAAGATGCCTCAACATACCATCTGCTATCACTTGAATTTTTAATTTAGAAAACTGTTCCCTACTATACAGCCAAATAAAATGTAACTTTTCATCCTTCAACATTCCGATAACATCAATTAGATGAGATGGTTTGGAATCTGGAGCATGATCTAAAAATGTAAATCCTGTCTCTTGCATAAACAAAGAGTCCCTTGAAAACACCTGATCAAATTGGCCCAAATAGTTAAAGCTTATTGAAGGCTTTTGCTGATAAAACGGAAGTAATCCTTTATTCAAGTAACGTAAAATACCATAGTCTACTCCGCGATTTGGGATTCGACGCAATTGTTCTTTGACTGCCTTTAACCCTTCAATAGGTGTCTGAGTTCCTTGAAAATTGAGATGAACGGGATAAATACTCGTGAACCAGCCCACTGTCCTTGATAAATCAATACCTTCAATCATCTCTTCTCTTCCGTGTCCTTCTATATGAATAGAAACGGTTTGCTGATTTGTACAATCGACGATAGCTTGTCCTAATGCCGTTAATAGTACCTCATCAATCCTTGTCTTATGAGTGACTAGAACTTCGTGTAACAATGCTTGTGTTTCTTCTATTCCTAAAGTCCTCGTCACTTGATCAATCGATTCTTCTGTCGTTTCTTGTATTGGATAGTCCATTGGAATTTTCATCGTTTCTTTTTCTACTTGTTCATTCCAATAATCCTTTACTTCTTTTGAAATACCCGAATCACTGTATGTCTGAAGTCGTTCAGACCATTCTTTAAAAGATGTACTTTTCGCAGGTAAGCGAATTTCTTGACCTTGTTTCATCTGGTTATATACCACCTGTAAATCTTCCAATAGAATCCTCCATGACACTCCATCTACTACTAAATGATGTATCACCCAGAATATTCGATCATTTTCAGTCAAGTTATCTTCAAAGTACACTACTTTCATTAACGGACCAGTAATTAAATTGAAACTAGCTTGATGAATATTCATCTCTTCTTGTATTATTTTATTCCACTCTTTTTCATTAACTTGATTCCGTTTTACAACATGGAGTACTGACAGCTCATCAGTCCCTTCATTTCTCTGCCTCCACGTTCCGTTTGGTAACTGTTCGTACCGGAAACGTAAAGCATCATGATGTTTCAGTAAATTTAATATCGCTCCCTCTAGTAATTTCACATCCAATCTTTCTTTTACTCTTAAAAGCATTGATTGATTCCAATGCTCTGTATGTGGATGTTCTTGCTCGAAGAACCAGCACTGAATTGGAGTAAGAGGCACATCACCTATCACAATTCCCTGCTCCGCTTGTACTCCCTGCGTTTCTATAGCCACTTGTGCCAGCTCAGCGATAGTTGGGCATTCAAACATTTGCTTTGGAGTAAGTTTTAACCCCACTTGACTTGCTTGAGATATAATTTGAATACTGAGAATTGAGTCGCCACCAATTTCAAAGAAATTATCATAGATTCCCACCTTTTTAACACCTAATACTCTCTTCCAAATGGTAGTTAGTATCTGTTCGTTACTATTCCGAGGGCCAACACATTCACTATTAATCTGCTTTTCCTCCGGCATAGGTAAGGCCTCACGATCAACTTTACCGTTAGCTGTAAGTGGAATAGCTTCCATCGCCACAAATCCCGAAGGAACCATATAACTTGGTAGTTTCGCTTTAAGATACTCTCTCCACGCATCTACATTTCCATCTCCTACAACATATGCTACTAATCGTTTATCGCCCGGCTGATCTTCTCTTACAATTACAACTGCCTCTTTTACATATGCATATGTATTTAAAGTAGACTCAATTTCCCCAATCTCAATTCGGAAACCACGTATTTTAACCTGATGATCAATTCTTCCACGATAATCTAGATTCCCATCTGGCAAATACCTCGCTAAGTCTCCTGTCCGGTATAATCTTGCTTTCAGATCACTACTAAATGGATGAGATATAAAACGCTCTGCTGTTAATTCAGGTCTATTTAAATACCCACGTGCCAATCCTGCTCCACCAATATAAAGTTCACCATCAACACCTATAGGAACAGGTTGTTGATAAGCGTCTAGTATATACACTTCTAAATCGGGAATCCGCTTTCCAATATTACTTCTTGAAGCATGCTGCACATCATCTAAAGTAATTGGATAATATGTAACATGAACTGTAGTTTCTGTAATTCCATACATATTAATTAACTGTGGTTTTTTCTCCCCATACCTTTTAAACCACGGTAACAAGCTAATAGGTTCTAACGCTTCTCCGCCAAATATTACGTAACGCAGCTGCAAATTTTTATTCTTATCTTCCTGTTCACACACTCGTATTAATTGTCTAAATGCGGAAGGTGTCTGATTTAGAACTGTGACTCCTTCCTCCACCAATAATTGATAAAAATCCTTAGGTGATCGACTAATCCAGTACGGAACAACAACTAATTTTCCACCATATAATAATGCTCCCCAAATTTCCCATACTGAGAAATCAAATGCATACGAATGAAAAAGCGTCCAAGTATCTTTTTCATTAAACTGATACCAACAATCCGTTGATTTAAATAACCGAATGACATTGTGATGCTCTATCATAACGCCCTTTGGATTTCCCGTTGAACCCGAAGTATAGATTACATATGCCAGATTTTTGGGACCAACATTAGAAACCGGCAAAGTCTTACTTTCTTTCCCAATCTCATCTTGATCACAATCCAGGCAAATCGACTCAACATTTTCTGGTAACCATTTCAATTCTTTTAAACTTTCTTGCGTTACGAATAACTGAATGCTAGCATCTTCTAAAATATATTGAAGTCGCTGCTCTGGATATGTTGGATCCAGTGGAACATAAGCCCCACCAGCCTTCAAAACCCCTAAAATACCTACAATCATTTCGAGGGAACGTTCAAAGCATATTCCAACTAAAGTATCAGGTCCTACTCCCTTTTTCTGCAAATAATGAGCTAACTGGTTTGCACGTTCATTAAGCTCCTTATAAGTAATTTTTTCTTTTTCATACGTAACTGCAATAGTATTTGGATAAATCATCGCTTGCCGTTCGAACATTTCATGAATAGTTACTTGAGGTGGGACATCCAGTTTAGGATTGTTGAACTCAACTAAACTTATTCTTTTATCTTCCTCAGAAATGATTTCTATTTCAGCCACCTTCTGCTTTGGGTTTTCAAAAGTATTTTCCAGTATCACTAACATAACGTTAAAGAATCGTTCTATCTCTTCCTTAGAAAATAGCTCCTCACGATAATCAATATGTACATGTATAGAGTCTATATCAATTAGATTTTCAATATGCACTGCAAAATCTTGTACCTCTTCACGGTTTGGAATCCATAGTGAGTCACCACTTTCATCACGATCCCTATAATCAATCGTAGTTCCGAAAAGTCTCACATTACTGTTATTCTCTTTATTAATCTGCTTTAATAACAAATCAAATGGATATTTCTGGTGTCTTAATGATTTACTTTGTTTTCTGGACACCCTACTAATAAATGAAAGTACTTCTTCTTCTGGATCAATATCCATTCTTAAAGGAACTGTACTCACCATCATTCCAATCAATTTTCGTTCCATTTTAGTCATACGGTTGCCGTAAGCCATTCCTAAACCAATATCAAGCGATGAGGTCCACCGATACATGGACAACGAGAAAGCAGCAACAAAAAGGGTGTATAAACTAATTTTGTAATCTTCAGAAAACCTCTCTATCTTTCTCTTCAAATGCTCCGTTAATATAAACGTCTCGCGTGATGCTTTGGTACTAACTTGGTACGTATTATAAGGCTTCAATCCAGTCACAGATGGCAGTGTTTTAAATTCCTCTAACCAAAATTTTTGATCTTTTTGAAAGCGACTACTATTCAAGTATGTTTGTTCATTAGTCAGAAATTGAACATATGAATTTTTAATTTCGCCTTCCTCATTCTCGTTATGCATGTCATAATAATATTTTGCAATCTGCTCAGTAAATATTTGAATTGATAAACCATCCATAATAATATGATGAACATTTCCAAAGACTGCACATTCATTATCGTTTAATTTTATTAAAGCGAAATAGTATAAATTCGAATTAAATAATGTAAACATTTCTTTTGTTTTCTGCTCAATCCATTCCTCAAGCAAATTTGTATTCTCCACATTACTGAAATCAAAAAACTCAAATTCTTGTTCTTCATGTTTAATAAAATATTGTTTCGGTTCCTGATGCCCATTTTCTTTTAACCTAATGCACAGACCGTCATTTTCACTGATAACGCGATTCACAACTTGGTTTAATTTTGAATAATTCATTTTCCGATGAAGTTTAAATAAAAATCTTAAATTACATATTCCTTTATCAGAATGAATAACTTCTGTATACCATATTCTTCGCTGCGGATGGCTTAATGGATAACATTCCTCATTGGTCATAAAAATCTTCCCTTCAAAAATTATTTGCTCTTATAGGTTCGTGTTTATATTTACCCCATAAATATTTCTGCAGTGAAACTCCAATTACTCCAATAATAACAAGCCCAATCCCTCCATAAACATAGAGTTGAGTTACTCCAAACAAATGTACTAATGGGCCACTCATAGCAGGAGAAATAATTAAAACTGCGTTTGTTAAACTGCTTTGAATACCAAATACTCTTCCTACTTGATCTTGATCGGATTCTATTTGTAATATGACTTGATTAGATACAAGCATCAGCCCACTTCCAATACCAGCGATAAAACTAATTAAATAGGCTAAAACGAAGACCGTACCGGGCGTTATCAAACCAATCCCCCCAAAACCAATTCCCATTAAAACCATACCTCCACATACTACCCAGCCATACTGAAACTGTTTTAATTTCTGAGTTAGTAATGCACCAAGTATTCCGCCAAGACCAATAATAGAAATGATATATCCCATTTTACTTTTATCATGTGGGAATAAGCTCTTAAATAAAGTTGGGAATTGTGAGTCTACTAATTGTAATACTGCCATGGCTATTGTAACGAAAATCATGGTTGATAATATTATCCGATTAGATAACACATAACCCCACCCTTGTACCCAAGCGGTCCAAGTACTTTGTTTTTGCTGTTCAACAAATTCTTTCGATATAGTTTCTTTAAATTTTATTGTGGGTATGAGAACTAAGGTAGCTAATAAACAACTTATAGCTCTTATAATGAGGCAGAACTCTGGTTGAAACCAGCTCAACAACATGCCCCCTATAAGTGGGCCTACTATCTTGGTACCCTGCTCTACTATTCCGTTGATACTTACTGCTTTAGTAAGCAAGTCCGGGGATACAATCTGTCTTGTTAGTGTTTGCTGTGCAGGATAATAGAAAACAATAAAAATGGAACGAATCATTAATGCCACTAAGAGCCAGTGGATATCTTGTACAAATAAAAGAGCAATTGTTATTAGACCAACCATTAGATTACAGAACATCATAATTGGAATTTTTCTAAAACGATCTGCAATAACGCCTGCCCATGAGCCAAAAATAATTCCAGGAAGTGCATATGCAACAGGAATCAATCCAATCATAGTAGGATCTACTTCCCATTCAAACCCAACTATAGTCATAATCGCTAACATATCAATAAAAACACCAAGCATAAGCAATGAATAGGCAGAGAAAACTTGTAAATAAACCCTATTTCCTAATAGGCCTTTTGAATCAGTAGTTTTCATAAAAGCAAGCTCCTTAGGTTACTAATATAAACGCTTTTGCGTATAAGGTACCTCTTTATTAAACCTAATTAATCATTATTGACATCTCACCTAGAATTTAACTTCGTCAAAACTCAAACCAGTCTTGTTTTTCGTATATTTAAAATAGTCAGACAAACAAAAACGTACCTATTTCTTCATTTTTATATCAACTGTTACAAAATATATCTTTACCTTACACTAATAACAGCTAAACGTTGCCTTAATATAACCCTTTACAGTCGTTTGCACATTCAATTCACATCCTTTTTAAAGTTGGCTTTTTTCTATCTCAAATACTATCACACAAATATTTCACCTACTATATTCATAAAGTTGAAATATTTGAATCAGAAAATTCGGATAAAAAAACCAAATCCACAAATCATAACAAACTATTATTTATTTATATTTTCATTTTATAGATAGCTTTAACCATAAGGGTATCAAGAATTAAGTTTTTTAATTTTATTAACATAATAGTTTAAAGAGACCGTAAATCCTACTAAACAAAAAAAATATACAATAAAGTATATTTTTTTCTTATCCTACATATTTTCTATGCAAATTAATTCCAATAACTAAAGTTGATAATGAAAATATAATACTGCCAATCACTAATGTACTCATAACAAGAATTGAATAATATAGTATTAATACTTCTGCACCTACTACCTATTTTATTTATTGGATATTTATACTTCAAAAAATTACACATCATTCACAATTAGGATACATACCCAAAATATGATTTGAACATGTTATTATATTTTAAGATAATATAAAATCAGTTTTTCTATAAGAGAACTTAATTTTTATGTAGTACGAAACTGTTAGTAATACAGTATATACTAATTTAGTTATAAAAACATTTAAAGCCCACCTATTTCCATAAGTGATCTTTCTTTGTGATTCTGCATTTGTGCACTACTGTAGAAATATATCGTAGATACGCTTTGTTTGCTAAATTTTTAGTTCTCTCCATTTACTAAAAAATATAGCTTCATACAATTAATATCATATTCGCTACATTGCAAACTATTATTTTGTCTTCTGTACAGGCAAACTACTAAAAATTAATTCAGCAACTTTTACATATCCTTTTGAGTTTGGATGAATTAAATCCTTAGACCAAAGCGTATTGTCATTAACTAAATGATGATTCCAAAAATCAACATGATGAAGCTTATACTCTCTGCTCAGTGAATGTATAACTTCATTTGCCTCTAATAATTGTTCTTTTATTACTTGTTTTTTTTCAGAAGCAAAAGGGAGCCTAACTGTAAAATCTGGAAGGTTTGCTATAATAATATCAGCCCCTGCTTTACTTAATGTATCTATCATAAATTCCATATCGTTCTTATATGCATCATGATTCCAACGTCCTTTTAAAACATCGTTTGCCCCTGCAATGAGACTAACCAAATCTGGATTAAAAGTTAACGCCTTTTCCAATTGCTGCAAGCGAATTTCTTCAGTTACTAACCCACGCTTTGCAAAATTGGCATATTCTATATCGTTTTCACACAGTTGAACAAAATGATCTACCCAGCTTTTTAATGCAATTCCCTCAACTTCATCCCCTATCCCCTCTGTAAAACTATCGCCAATTGCTACAAATCGCTTCCACATATGTATTCCCCCTTTATTATTAACCATATCTATACTATACAATAGCTCACACCGTAATTGTTATTTCTAAGTGGTTTTCGATTTCAATTATATTCCACTTTACTATATTTACATTCAGAATCGGTCATATTCATATATTTACTAAAGAAATAAAATCTATCTAGGAATTATACTTTTTTCAAAAAATTTGTTGTTCTTTGTTTCGCCCAGTTGATACATTTCTTTTCGATTAAATGATATGAAACTATAGAAAAAAGTAGTGTCATTGCAATGCACAAAGTAAGAAGAAAAAAGATAGGTATTTTTGTATACAAAAGTTTAAATAGTACCATCATGATTGGAAAATGACATAAATAGATACTGTATGAAATTTCTCCTAAATATACAAATACACTCTTATTTAAAAATACTTTTACGGGATAAAACCAATGTGTCCCCATTAAATATCAAGACACACTGGTAACAAAACATTCTTTTATTAGCTATCAAGGATTTTAATTATTCAATTCAGCTATTTGCTAGACTTATATTAGAGATGAATTTCCTTTAGTCTAAACTATTAGTTTTTTGTAATAAAAAAACTACACCCTATACTGGATGTAGTTTTCCTAACTGATTTATTTATTTTTCACTTCATTTTTATAAAAAGCAAATAATGGTTCGATGGATGGACTAGACAACAGCGGAATTGCCTTCTCAATCAATTTCCTATCCCAATCAAACCAACGCATTTCCATTAACATGTTTATTTCTGTATCAGTGAATCGTTTCTTTATTTCCTTAGCAGGATTTCCACCAACTATTGTATACGGCGGAACATCTTTACTTACGACAGATCCTGCAGCAACAATTGCCCCTTCACCAATAGTAACGCCAGGCATTATTATAGCATTCATTCCAATCCAAGCATCACTTTTTATGACTGTATCACCCTTAGGTTCATATGATTGTTCAATTTGCTCAGCGAATGGATATACTGTAATCCATTCTGAGTGATGATTATGATTACCACCCATTAAAATGACTACCCCACTTGCAACGCAAACATAATTCCCAATAATGAGTTTGTCAAGGTGCCACCCCATCTGTTCAATTGGATTGAACAGTGCTTGGGACTTAGCATCTCCCCACAAATACCTTATACATCCATCTTCAAAATTTTGATGACTATAATAGCCTGAATAATAGGAGTACTCTCCTACTTCAATGAGTGGATTTGTTACTATATCTTTTATATACTTTGTTTCTGACCAATGATTAAATAATGGATACTTCATAACTTTATTCCTCGCTTCTAAGTATTATATATTTTGCTATTTACTTAGAAGCTTACTACGACTGCTACATTTTTTAACTTTCTCAAACGACGAATCATTATCTTCAAGCCTTTCTTTTATACTATAAAAAAGCATAACGCAATATATTACACTAGTCAAATTGTGTAATTTTGAACACATCTTAAACAGCGTAATACTGCAATAAGAACATGAAAACACTCTAACTTTGATCCAAATAATATATTGATTACATTTAGTTTATATTTTGTAAAAAAATTTTAATTGCCATGACAAAGCAAACAATAACCACTATTGGTCGTATTAATGACGTCCCTTTTGTAAGCACCATCTTCGCTCCAATATACGATCCTATAATTTGACCAAGCATCATAATCAACCCAATTGTCCAATCGATTTGGCCAAAAATAATAAAATATAACAAAGCAGCGAAATTACTTGTAAAATTCAAGATCTTAGCATTTGCAGTTGCTCTTGTAGCACTATATCCACATAAATGAATGAATGCTAAAGCAATTAAACTACCTGTTCCTGGGCCGAAGAAACCATCATAAAATCCAAGGAATGGAGCCACTGTTAACGCAAACAACAACATACTTATTTTTCTCGGTCGATCTTCGTTTGCTATATTTGGAGATAATAGAAAATAAAGACCAATAATAATAAGTAAAAAAGGTAATATCATGATTAAATATTCTGCTCGTATCTGTAAAACAAGCCATCCACCCAAAACTGATCCCAAAAAGGTCATTAAGATGGACAAACGCATTTCTTTAAGATTAATTTCTTTCTTCTTAATAAAAAACACTGTTGCCATGAGAGTTCCGCTACTCCCTTGTAGTTTATTAGTCGCTATCGCTACAGAAGGAGACATACCTACTAATAACATTATCGGGATAGTTATCATACCACCGCCCCCAGCAATCGTATCTATCCATCCTGCTAATACAGCTACTAAAAATAGTAGTATAAGTAATTCAATAGTAAAATCCATACAAAGAATATGGGAAGGCTTGAGCTATTATAACCCAAACCTCCCCATCGTCCCTCCTCTCTTTAAACTAGTTAATTAAATCTGTAAAGTAACTTTCTTTTTGATCACGTAATCGACTGGAAACGTATTGTCTGCAAACAATTCTTCTTCCATATTTATTGTTTCCAATCGGGATTTTATATTCTTCCTCAGATAACCTTTCCCTACCATGAGTTACATTTGTTTGTTTACCATAGTATGAATTTGGTATAAGTAATAAATCTTCAGATGTAAGTGGAACCTTATAAGTAGGCGTTGTTCGTAAGAGTTCTAAAAACATGTCAAATTTCAATTTTTCTTCTTCACTTTCTCCCACATAAATCAATCTATTTTCTGCTCCATTCAAACAAGTTGCAATAATATCACCATTATCATCTAAAAATATAATTTGGTTTATTTCTCCTACAAATCCCGATATTTCACCATCAGCCATTCCTGCGATATGAGCAATAGGCATTTTACTTACCGCCAATATGTCATCTTTACTGAAGAAATTTTCTTCAAGATGCTTTTGAAGTAATTTTGGGGTTCCAATATGAGTTTGAGTTTTTAAATTTAACACTCCTTTTAATAAAAGAGCATCAACTCTAGTAAATTTGCCACAAGTAATTTCAGACACTATTCGTTCCACGGATTTATTAAGTCTATTTGATACAATTTCTAAATTCGTATTGAATGTTTTCAATCTTGCTTCAATATCTGATTGGTCTTTCATATCTGTATACACTGTGGCATCGTTATGTTGATAAAAGTTCCCGCCACCGGTGCTTGCACCGACATTTCGCAAAACTTCATCGTTGTTTAAAGGTGAAATGAGATGAAATCTATTTTTCCCTGCATGTTCGGATGGGTGAATTAAAGCATCATAATTAAAAAGTGTAGCAAAAAGCCATGTGACCCATTCTGCATAAAAATATTTTTTCATTCTATCGTGTTCGTCTTCGCCATAATTAAAACCTCTGCGATTTTCCCCAGGTAATAATGTTTCCATAGGATCACATGGAGTATTTTTAATAAGAGTAGGTGGTACGTTCCCGCCACAATTCGCTATTTTTATCATATGTAGTAGGTTTTTCATATCTGAATTCGGATTTTTCTTTGAATAGTCAATCAAACAATTAAGCCACTCTTTTGAAAAATATGCTGCTATTTCTTGATTACAAGTATAAGGATTATGAGTTTTCAATTCATTTTCTATCAGATTCTTCATTTTATCCTTCAATACATTAGGAATGCTAATTTCTTCAATTTCTGTAATCTGCAGTATTCCTTTATTCATTATAAAACCTCCGTTGTTTTATTTTTTACACCCTATCTTCTGTTAAACAAACTATCCACTTCTTTTTTACTCCTTTACTTTTCGTCAGAGCTATTAGAATTACCGATTTACAAATAAAAAACATGGAGTATAAGAGATTTCTTCTTAGTTACATTTCCCCCACAAACCTCTATTGAATTGACAAATTTAATTTAAAAATCTGATTCATTTTCATACTTTACTTTCAAATTATGTTTATATGATTTTCAATTCAAGTAAGAGTATTTCATTTTCTAAAGTTTTCCTAATTTTAAAATCAGAATTTTCAATACAACTATGTTAACACTAAAAATATAACACGAAACCAAAAAATGTAAATGAATAGTTTTTTTATAAAAAATAGTCAGACTATTTATAAGATAATCCGTATTCCATTGAACCAACTACGGCCCCTCAATTTTATTGATAACAATAAAAAAGCCCCCTAAATGATAGAGGACTTTTTCCAAGTATATTCTATTTTAAAGTTCTTACTTACCTTTTACTTTAAAAGATATTGCTGTAACTTCTTTATTAACAGTTCCATCCCGTTTGGACTTACAATAATCTTCCCATTCGCTAACGAAATATTGCTGTCTGAAATATCCCCTGTAAGTGCACAAGCTCTTGGAGATTGATATTTTCGTAAAATAATCTGGTCCTCTTCTATAAACATTTCAAGAGAATCTTTTTCTACAATTCCTAAACTCCGTCTTATTTCCATTGGAATAACAATACGCCCCATGCTATCTGCTTTACGAGTAATTCCTCTTGATTTCATAAAATGCCACCCTTTATATTTATCTAATATTACGGTATTTATTTTAGCAATAAACAACAATTAGGAATAGTTCGTATTACAGTACTTTTTTTAGAAATAAATAACAATTAGGAATAGTTTATGTTAGAATTCTTTCTTGTTTATTCTTGATTTTTAATATATTTTTCCTTGATTATTTTTATATATTGTTTTCTTTCAGTTAGTTCAAATATAAATAATGCTTTTTTTATGTCTCTTAAACCAACTTCATTAGAGTGCTGAACTTTCAATAAAATTGCACCTTTTTCAAAAAACAATTCACCTAATAAGTATAAAGTATTCATATTTATGGCTAATTTTATACCTATTTCACTATACTTTATTGCTTCTTCATATTGATTTGCAAGGTGTAAACATTTTGTTAACGTATGAATGAGTCTTAATTTGATTTCTTTTTCTCTAGGAAATTCTATCTTATTAAAATTAATTAAACTTTGTTTTAATATATTTATACTTTTCTCATACTCTTTATTTTCTGCATGTATTATAGCAATTGAATTCATTATGCTTATTTCTTTTTCTGATAAAAAGTTACTACTACTTAAGGTTTGTTTTAGTGCTCTATTTAAAATGTCAAAGGCATTACTTGTTGCTCCATTTACATAATATATAGCAATCGCTTCATGCCATAATAGAAATTGTTTATCTTCTTTTGATTGAAAATTATTCTCATCTTTCTCTTTTTTTACTATTTCGTAAAGCTCATTATATTGTTTTTGTTTCACACAATCTCTCATTATACATTTTACATTTTCAATATATTTTATTTTTTTATTTTTGGTTAGTGCGAATATATAATTTGGATCAATAACAAGTCTTTCAGATAATTGATACAACAATATGCTAGATGGATAAATAATACCTTTTTCTATCTTACTAATTTGACTTTGTGAACATATTCCATGACATAATTCAGATTGTGACATGTTTTTTTCTTTCTAAGTTCTTTAATAATAATACCAAGATTGTAGAATTCCATCTTTCCTCCCTCAAATGTAACACTTTATGAGTATAAGAATATTTCCCAACTTTTAATGTAATGTAAAATTAATATAGTTACAATTACTAATTATATGGATTTATAGTTTCTTTTACAAACTTGTATCACAATACGAGAAATTATTAAAATATGGTTCACTAATAATTAATGGGAGTTTTATTCCCCCCCACTGATTATTAGTCCACTCCAGACAGGCTTTTACAGGGAGTTCGACTTCTTTGCCACATCTAAATTTTGAGGTGGGAGTCTTACTATCTGCAAATAGCCTGATTAAAATAAATATGATTTTTCACCTTTATTTCTTTTAATAGTTTCTTTTGATTTTTATATAAATAATTTCGAAGGAGCGTATTTTATGAAAAGAATGTTGACCGAAAGAGAGTTAGAAGTGGCTATTTATGTAGCAAAAGGATTTACAGATGTAGAAATTTCAAAAAAAATATATGTTACCCCTCGAAGAATTTCAAAGATAATTAATCATATTAAAGAAAAATGGCATATTAATTCTAGAGTGGAATTAGGTATTTTAGTGTATCATTATGGTTTTATAGATGCACCCTTATTTTCAAATAAAAAAATTCAGCTATGTAAAAAGGTTGTACAATAGATAGCGGAATATAACGAGTTTAAATTGCAAATAAAAATAGAAGAGCAGACAAATTTTTATTATTTGGTTTACTCCATCACTTTTTAAATTTCATACATTAATATAAAAAGGTTAGAGAATTAACTTCTCTAACCTTTTTATATACACTATTAGGTTTCAAACAGTAAAGATGCCCTAATGCTACCATTGATCCTGTTCCCTATTCAACCTTGTATAAACACAAAAAAGAATCAGACATTACCACTATTCAAAACCAGTTACAATTCTCTCTTTCATTTTCTGTAATACTTCACTGCTCAATACTTTTTGACCAGCAGGAAGTTTTAATATGGCAGCGGCACCTTTACTAAGGTATATTTCTTGATCATTATTTTGATTTACTACCAATATTCCTTGCCCTTCAAATTCGAAATAACTAATATCTTTTGTTTCATTTGTATTATTCTTTATTGCTGTATATAATCCATATAAATCTTTACTTCTATTTTCTCCGCCCGTTCGAATCGGTTCAGTATCATCCGCAACAATTAGTCCTTCTGGCTGCTCACCCTTCATAATAAACCACAGCTTTTCATTTGTTGGTAATAGTAAATTCTTAAATTCAGAGCTATTTAAAATTTGCTGTGCTGGAATTGTTGCATAGATTGGTAACGAAAATGGAGATGTTGTTATTTTTTCAAAACTTAAATTTTCAGAAGAACTTCCCTTACTATATTGATAATCTTTTAATGCGATCGATTGTACTGATTCACTTTTATTTTTTGATGCATAACTAATTTTACTAGCGAAAATAATAACGGTCATTAAGCACATGCACAATATCACAAGCTTAAGTAGTTTTCCCATTTATGAACCCCCGCTTTTAATATTATTAGTTTGCATGGATATTATAAACAGTTTCACTCCACCAAAAATTATTATTGTTATGGAACGTACTGAAATTATGATTATAATGATCACCATACCAAGGGTCCATGTACGTTATATAATCTGTTCCATTTGTCCCTTTATAAAACCCATCAAGTACTAGAAAGTGTCCGATGTTAGCTCCATTTTGCCACATAATGAGTGCAATCATCGGCTGATTACTATTAATTTGACTTTTGAACCAATCATAAGATTTTGCTCCAGAACTTATAGCTGAGCTAACACCATATCCTGATAATCCATATTGTATTTCACGTGAAGTTGCAGGATTATTATATGATCCACCCTTAACATACCTAACGTACTGATCTTGTGAAGGAGTTTTCCCAAAATAATTTAAAACTGAAACCGAAGTGCCTGCCCAACACCAATTTGATCTTTCTTGTAATATGTTAGGTACAAATAATTTACGATCTATTGATGTATTTGGAGGATTTCCATTAATATACGCTGACGTTACATATACTTTTTTTCCATCTTTAAAATAATAAAACCAACGATTATCTAAATTTCCTGTCCAATAATCTTTAACCGTTTCACCATACTCCCATCCTTTAAAAGATACTTTTGTATTTCCGGGAATCACATCTACAATATTTGCATTTAAACTTTTTGCCTCTCTAACATTTACATTCAATGGAGCTGTTGTTCCTGAAAATTCAACTTCTTCTGCTATTATTTTCTGAACACCAATAAAACTAAATGTGAAAAACAATAAAAACATACAAACAATAAAATGCTTTCTTTCCTTCATTTCTCCACCCCTTCATCAGTACTAAAAAACATCAACAATTCATCCTTATTAATTGTTCAAGCTTAATATTACATACTAACGAAAAATGACTTCTCATAAAGTGAAACTTTAATCAGTAGTGGTTTTATTCATCCCCCACTGATTATTAGTTAAACCAATCGGACTGCCCGGCAAATTGCGGGATAAATTCCAATACAAAAAAGGAGCCTATAAATTTTTATAGACTCCTTTTTATTTCGTCGTTATTACTTAGCTAATTCTTTTGTACCCTTCATTACATCAATGAAGAATCCCCAGTTATTCACTACAGAAGAGATACTGATATGTTCATCTGGAGTGTGGACGTTAAAAATGTCTGGTCCGAATGAAATTGCATCTAATTCAGGCATTTTTTGAACGAATGCGCTACACTCAATCCCCGCATGCACAGCGAAGATTTCAATTTCTTTATTGTATTTTTCTTGATGCACTTTTTCAAATAAATTACGAATTTGTGAGTTTGGATTGTATGGCCATTCTGGATACTCTGACTCTATTTCAAATGTAGCACCAACTAATTCAGCAATATATTTGATTTCTTCTGCAACATGTTGTTTTAAACTACTTACAGAACTTCGCACTTCGTTACGTAATTTAATTTCATCTTGCAACGTTTCAATAACGCCTAAATTTGTTGAGCTTTCTACAAGACCTTTAATATCCATGCTCATACTTTGAATGCCATTTGGAATTAAGAATAATGATGAAATAAGCTGCTTTTGTGTCTCTTTAGCAAATACTTTTTCAACTGTTTCATCCAATTTTGTCAGTGTAACATGAACATCTGGATCAACAGCACGCATTTCTTCTTGTAATACACGTGTCCATGATTCTAGTTTTTCTTCTACTTGTCCTACATCTTCTGTACGAATTAAAATTGTAGCTACACTTTCACGCGGAATTGCATTCGTTTTTAATCCGCCGTGAACTTCACTTATGTTAAACTCCGTATGTGCTGATAAATCACGTAATACTCGTCCTAATACTTTGTTCGCATTACCGCGTTGTTTATCAATTTCCATACCAGAATGTCCGCCTTTTAGACCACCAACATATAGACGGTATGCATCCATATTCGCTGGCGTTTCATCCCAAATTACGGGAATTGTTTCAACAGCTTTCGCACCACCTGCACTACTTACAAGTAATTTATGATCTTCTTCAGAATCAATATTTATAAATATCTTTCCTTCAAAATGATTTGGATCAATAGCAAAAGCCCCACCCATTGTCGTTTCTTCTTCAGTAGTGATAACGACTTCAAGTGCTGGATGCGGAATTTCTTTTGAATCTAATAAAGCTAATGCATACGCTACTGCAATACCATTATCAGCACCTAAAGTTGTTTGATTTGCATATAACATATCCCCAATGATTCGTAATTCAATTGGATCTTTTTCAAAATCATGTACTGTTGCTTGATTTTTTTCGCAAACCATATCCATATGACCTTGAATAATAATAGCTGGTACATTTTCATAACCAGCTGTTGCTTCTTTTTTAATAATGACATTTAATGCTTCATCTTGAATGACTTCTAAGTTACGCTCTTTTGCAAAGCCCACTAAATAATCACTAATTTCCTTTTCATTACCTGATCCTCTAGGAATCTTTGAAATTTCTGCAAAATGATAAAATACAGGGTGCTTTGTTAATTGTTCTAAAGTAGAATACATTTTTCAAGCTCCTTTCAAAATGAAAAAATAGTATGTAAGTCTTTTATCATTATACCATGATTCATTATTTTACCTTTCTTTTAACTTTTATTGTTCATTTTATGTACAACACTCTTACAACATTGTAAGGGCATTGTAATCTATATCGATTTTTCTCATTTAATAATAGCCGTATACTTTTTAAAGAAACACATTAAAGGAGATAAAGAAAATGAAAAAGTTTTTAGCAATTATTACACTATGTTTATTATTTTCTAGTTTTACTATTGGCTGTGAGAGAGCGTCACTAAATAGAATTGGTAAAGATGTATATTACATGCAGATAAAAGGCGAAGGAACTATCGAAAAGGTTGATGGTAGAAACTTACGAAACTATACGCTGCCCGCATATGATGAAGATGGCGTCAAAAAACAAATTACATTTAGAAGTACAAAAAAAGAAAACGATCATAAATTAAATGAAGACGCGTTTTTACGCCTATATGTAGATCAAGATGATAATAATAAAAATGAAATATCATCAATTGAAGTAAAGTCCTATTAAGAGATTCAGAAAGCAGATTTGCCTGAAAAAATAAGAGAAAAGTTTACTATTAAATAAAAAAACAAAAGAAAATGCTCTATGCATTTTCTTTTGTTCTTTTCACCTGTATATATTTTGAACTACTATTATTCATCAGTTTCTCTAACCGATTTATATTCTCCGTTAATGCACCTTTCACAAGAGAGAAATCTGTATTTGATTCTTCTTTTTTTTCTTTAAAAAACGAAGACTTTTGTGCATTGACTTCAGCCATCTCTTCTCCCCCTTTTCAAAAAGATACAACCTTTTATTTATATTATATAGCAAATGTAGAAAGAGTGTACACTTATGACTTTCTTTTTAATTCTTCTTCTAATTCTTCTACTTGCTGCAACGTATCCCCTTTTATTAAAGAGAAATCTGTTGTATCTTCATTATCTTCTTTAAAAAAATCATTGTCATAATCTTTTACCACTACAATCACCTCTACCTGCTAGTGTAGGAATGATTGTCCAATTTTATTCAACTTTGTCGGATTTTGTTTTTAATTTATGTATAGAAGAAAAGGACAGAAAAAGATTCTGTCCTTATTTACTAAAATAACTATGATGTATTGTTAAATTATATACATTTTCAAAATCCCGATCTTGCAGGTTATTTTTCTTTCCATCAATAACAATGAAAACATCACTTACTATTTTTGCTGGTATAATCCCGACATTTTCTACTTGCACCGCTTTCTGCTCATTCAATTGCTCGATATGTTCTAACGGAACGATAATACTAAATTGCGAGCGAATACCACGAAAGTTTGTATTTAATTCCTTCGCGGCTTCAAAAACAACAATTTTCGCGCCAATCTTTTCCCCATATGAATCTAAAAATGCATTTAAGCTCTTTGTATATTCCTCTTCCGTATGCCATTCCATCGTACCGAATACTGCTGGATTAACATTTTGAATAATTGTCGTGTATATTTCTCCTCTCGCTTTAGATGCAATTAATGATCGTTTTATTGATTGAACTGTCTTGCCAATATCGCTAAATTTCGCACCCCATATTTCAGAAATATTAGGTGTTAAAATGAACGCAATATCAACAAAAATAGCCATTGCAGTAAACATTAAAAGATTTTTCCAGAGGGTTAAATCAATTCCTTTTATCATGAAATACACAGTGACAGATATGATAAACAAACCATACCAAGTCTTTCTAATACGTTGCTTTTTCTCCTCGTACAACTCCTCATTTTTCCAATAAAAGAAAACAAGGACTACAAAGACAATCGCTAAAACAAATAAGCCAATTTGAATGTTAGAGATCATTAATCACATCACCCTCCATTCAAAAACTACTCACGATATCATTACATGCGCAAGCTGCTCTCTTTATGACAAAAGACGTGGACAAGCTTCTAAAATTAGCTACATCGCATATATATTAGAAAGTACCACGTCTTTTATCCTGTTATTTGTGGGAAATAAGACCCCCACTGATTAAAATTTCACTTTACCATGAGTCTATATTGTATATGTAGACAAGCATTCATTTCAAATTTTCGTATTAAAAAGAAATATGTTTCGGAATTTCCCCTTCAGGTACTTCTCCATCCATACTTAAATAATAATGACGAATCGGACGTAAGTTTTCGTCTAATTCATAAACAAGCGGAATGCTAGTGGGAATATTTAATGAAACTACACCATCACTTGAAAGGTTGTCTAAATATTTTACCAGCGAGCGAATTGTGTTACCGTGTGATGAAATAATTACTTTATTACCACTTTTTAATGTCGGCGCAATTTCTGAATGCCAATAAGCAAGTACTCTCTTCTCCGTATCCTCTAAACATTCAGTTAATGGAAATTCACCTTTTTTGAGTGTTTTATATCTTGGATCGGTCGCTTCATATCGAGGATCGTCTTCAGTAAGAGCCGGTGGTCTTACATCAACACTTCTTCTCCAAATATGAACTTGCTCCTCACCATATTTTTGTGCAGTTTCATCTTTATTCAGCCCTTGCAATGCACCATAATGTCTTTCATTTAGCTTCCAAGATTTATGTATTGGAACCCAAGTAAGATCCATCTCATGAAGTACAATCCATAACGTCCGAATTGCGCGTTTTAATACTGATGTATAAGCCACATCAAAAGTATATCCGTTTTTCTTTAATATTGCTCCTGCTTCTCTCGCTTCACTTAATCCATTCTCTGATAGATCAACATCTGTCCATCCAGTAAAGCGATTTTCAAGATTCCATAAGCTTTGTCCGTGACGAATAAGTACAAGTTTTATCATTATAATTCCCCTTTCGGAAATGTGAATTTTATTGTTCCATTGCGTACACGTATAAAGTATCTAGTAATGTATCTTTTTATCCATTCACTCTATGACCAAATCATAGTTGCCAAATGTATGGATAAAATTTGTTCTTTTTCAAACGATAAAAACAGAAGTTTTTTCATTATTTTTGATCGACTGGTATTTCACGTTTCGATATCCAAGCATCAAAACCTGATCGGCTATTTGCCATTTCATTCATAACTTGGTGCCAATTGTCCTCACATGATTCACCAAATTTTGAAAAAATAGCACCCATTTGTTGTCTTTGTACATCACTCAGTTTTTTCTCTAAATCTGCACCTTTTTCTGTTAAAGACAACTGTTTTACACGTCGATCATGCATAGCTTCATTACTCTCAATTAAGCCCTTTTCCACCAGTTGACGTAGCGGTCCGTGGAGAGCTTGTTTACTTATTTCTAATAGTGATAGTAACTCATTTACACTTATCCCTGGAAAACGTGCAATAAAAAATAAAATTCGATGATGTACTCGTTGAATGCCATATTCTTTTATAATTTCATCTGGCTTTTCAGTAAATGTTTTATATGCAAAATAAAATAATGCTAATGCCTCATTCATCTGTTCTTCTTTATGTTGTGTCATCTACTTTCCCCCTGTATGTAAATTATACCACAATCTAGTAATGAATATTTTAATCAACGCATTAGAACTTATTTAGTCTATTGAAACATTCATTGCATAATTAGGAGATGATTCATTTGAAAAAACAATATACTATAAGTGCATATTTATTGGATAGACTACACGAATTAGGAATTGAACATATATTTGGCGTTCCTGGTGATTATAATCTTGCCTTTTTAGATGATGTAGTAGCACATGAAAATTTAAAGTGGATTGGAAATTGTAATGAATTAAATGCTGCATATGCAGCAGATGGGTACGCTCGCATAAAAGGAATCGCAGCTCTTATTACTACTTTCGGTGTTGGAGAATTAAGTGCTATTAACGGTATTGCTGGCTCATATGCGGAAAACGTGCCAGTTATAAAAATTACGGGTACGCTACCAACAAAAGTAATGGAAAATGGAGCAATCGTCCATCATACGTTAGGAGATGGAAAGTTCGATCATTTTTCCAATATGTATCGAGAAATCACTATAGCACAAACAAATGTAACACCTGAGCATGCTGCTGAGGAAATTGACCGTGTTTTACGTGCATGTTGGAATGAAAAACGCCCGGTTCATATTAATTTGCCAATTGATGTGTATAATAAACCAATTAATAAACCGACAGAACCTATTATAAATAAACCTATTTTAAGTAATAAAGAAGCATTAAATAAAATGCTTCTACATGCCATTTCAAAAATAAATAGTGCCAAAAAACCTGTTATTTTAGCTGATTTTGAAGTAGATCGATTTCACGCTAAAGAAAATTTACATCAATTCGTAGAAAAAACTGGGTTTCCCATCGCGACGTTAAGTATGGGAAAAGGAATATTCCCAGAAAAACAGCCTCAATTTATAGGGGTTTATACTGGTGATGTAAGTTCTCCGTACTTGCGAAAAAGAATTGATGAATCTGATTGTATTATTAGTATTGGTGTGAAGTTAACTGATACTATTACAGGCGGCTTCACACAAGGTTTTACAAAAGAACAAGTTATAGAAATCCATCCCTACACTGTGAAAATTATAGATAAAAAATACGGTCCAGTTGTAATGCAGGATGTTTTACAACATTTAAGTGATTCAATTGAGCATCGTAATAAAGATACCCTTGACGTTAAGCCATTTATTTTAGAATCATCACCTTTTACTGAAGAGTTCAATCCAAAAGCACAAATGGTCACACAAAAACGTTTTTGGCAGCAAATGTACCATTTCTTACAAGAAAACGACGTCTTAATTGTAGAGCAAGGAACACCTTTCTTTGGTAGTGCTGCTATCCCTCTACCTATTAACACTGCATATTTAGGACAACCGTTATGGGGATCTATCGGATATACACTGCCCGCTCTACTTGGTACACAGCTCGCCAATTTATCACGGCGCAACATTTTAATTATTGGTGATGGTTCTTTCCAAGTAACTGCCCAAGAGTTATCAACTATACTACGTCAAAATTTAAAACCGATTATATTTTTAATCAATAACAACGGATACACTGTTGAACGTGCCATTCACGGCCAAAGCCAACCTTATAATGATATACAAATGTGGGATTACAATAAACTATCAATGGTATTTGGGTCAGAAGAAAAAAGTCTAACATTTAAAGTAGAAAATGAAGCAGAATTAGCAGAAGTCTTAACAAATATAACTTTTAATAAGAATCAACTTATCTTTATTGAAGTTATAATGAGCCAAAGCGATCAACCTGAATTGTTAGCTAAACTCGGGAAAAGATTCGGTCAGCAAAATTCTTAATATAAAAGCATAACCTAATTATACAATTGGTAGTGTAAAACTTGTTTTGAGAATAGTTTCGACACTCAAAATACATAAGGAAAAGGATGGAAAGCACCATCCTTTTCTATTTTAAGAGCATTCTTCGACTAACGCCCCGTATGACAAGCAAAAATTCTTAATCCATCTTTAACTTTATAGCTTTTGTCGCAATAAATGTTTTAATATGCTTATCTAATATCCTTGTTCCACCAAAATCATCCTCAAAAAAACCTGTTATAACAAAACCAGCTTCAACTTGGCCTTGGACTTGGTCTTCTAAAGTATGCGCATATTCTATTGTTTGATTTGAATCGATGTAATCTTGAACTTCATCCTCTGGTAAATAATCCAATGTTGATGAAGGAATTGAATGTTTAACATCAAGAATACCTTTTTGTTCTTGGTTATCATCAAAGATCCATAGTAACGGATTTGTAAATCCAGCAATAAGAATACCTTTATTCTTTAAAACCCTAGAAACTTCATTCCATACAAGATGAACATCTTTTACAAACAAATTAGAGACAGGATTTACAATAATATCAAAATATTCATCCTCAAAGTCACCAAGGTCTGACATATCTCCTTGTACGGTTTTTAAAGTCAAACCATCCCGTTTTGCTACCTTTTCATCTTGTTCCAATTGCTTCTTAGATATATCAGTAACTGTTACATCTGCTCCAGCAGCAGCTAGAACAGGTGCTTGTTGTCCGCCACCTGATGCTAAGCAAAGTATCTTTAATCCATCTAATGACTTTGGAAACCACTTTCTAGGAACTGATTTTTCCGTAGTGACTGTAATCTCCCATTCACCTGATTTGCTTTTCTCAATAACCTCGCTACTTACAGGCTGCGTGTATCTAGAACCTTCTTATCCCATGCATTACTGTTTTGTTGTGTAGTATCCATTGCGATTAGTCCTCCTAACGATCTAGTTGCATTCAATGTGTAAGCTTAATGCTTTCCTTTTTCTATTAACCTGCCTAATAGTTCATACATAGTTGTCTATATTTACATTAACAGATAAATGCAAAAATTACTAAAAAATTCTAAAAAGACAAAAAATTACACATCTATTCCATTCATTTAAACTAATCATAGAATTGTTAACTTTTAAACAACTCACTTCCACATAAAAAAAGCATTCCAAACCTGTTGACAGTTGGAACGCTTTTTTATGTTATTTAATTTTTCAAGCTTTTAACTAAATCGATTAAACAAATAAGTTACGCTTTTTCTTTTTTATTCAGCAAGAGTTAACTGCCAAGATACACCATACTTATCATTTAACCAGCCAAACTTTTTACTAAACGGATAAGAACCTAAAGGCATAAGAATTGCTCCATCCTGCGCTAGTTTATGAAAGACCGTATCAATTTCTTCTTCTGTCTCACAAGTTACATAAAGAGACATAGCTGGAGTGAATGTAAAATTATGATTTACATAACTATCAATACACATAAACTCTTGGCCATTTAACGTAAAAGTTGCATGAATTACAGTTCCCTCTTTACCAGGTCCATTTTCATCGTAGCGAGAAATACTTACAATTTCCGATTGATCAAATAGCGACGTATAAAAATTCATTGCTTCCTCAGCTTTGCCTTCAAACATTAAAAACGTAGTAATTTTTTGATTTGTGTTACTCATATGGAGACAGCCCCTTGTTATATATTTATGTAAAACATAAGTCGGCCAAAAACCGAACGTATATTCCTATAAGTGTATTGTCTATAAAAACAATGAGTTTGTCAATTATCTACTTTATTATTTCTTCTTAAATAATGCTGTCCAAAGAAATGATTCTCCAAACATTTCTTTCGGTCGTTTCATTTGTTTCATCCTTCTAATCTCAATTACCTCAAATTCTTTAAATATCTCTCTTAACTTTTCTTCCGAGTATGCAAGACCACCTTGTAGACTCCATCCTCTATATACATCCCAATCTGTTATTTCCGATCCATTTCGCTCATCTAAATCGCCTGCCGCAAAACATGTTAATCCGAAATAACCACCCGATTTTAATGAGTTTTTAATTAAATCCACATAATTTATTCTTCTATGCGGTGGAATGTGATGCAAACAGCCCGAATCGTATACAAAACCAAATTCGTTTTGAACCTCTAAATTAAAAATTGAATCACAAATAAAATGAATTGCTACCCCTTTTGCCAATGCCCTTTCTTTAGCCCAATTAATGCCTTCTACAGATAAATCCACTGCTGTTACATCAAATCCTTGAGTCGCTAAATAAATGGCATTTCTACCTGGACCACATCCAAGTTCTAATACCTTCCCTTTTAAAACTCTCTCTTTTTGTATATACGAAACTAGATTCTCATCTGGAACATTTTCAAAAAACGGAACATCCTTTTCTCTATTCTCATAAAACTCATTCCAAAAGGGTTCAGCAGGTCTTAATAATGAATCAAGCATTTTTAAAATGTCTTCTTGTGTGTGTAACATTTCAGTTTTCATTAATACCCCTCCATATTTTAACAGTCAGAAAATTATTATATATCTTTTTGAACTTTCAAACAAAGAAAAAACTCCTACATTCAATAGGAGTTTTTTCTTTAAAATCCAAGTACATCTTGCCATTTTAGCAATTTCTCTTCCCGTACTTTCAAATAATCATGTTCCTATTTTCCCATCCGTATTTCACTAACAATTTCTCAGTCTGCCAAAAAAAGAACTCTTTCTGTTTTCGCTGCTACCTTTACAACATGAGTCACTTAAGAAGAATACTTTGCTGAAAAATAAAGCCGATTTCGTTAAGGTATATTTTTGCTAACGCCTCTTCTTTCATACATGATATTTCATACAATCATACTTTTCTAATAAAATAACGTTTTTGTTCACTTTTTTGATACATTTACGAAACATTCATGTGTTATCTTCATTAAGTTCTTTTCTTTTTATAATGTCGTGTGAGATATACCAACAGAGGAAGCCCTAGATCCCCTAATCCTAGGGCTTTTTTATAAGAATTTTATACATTTTATTATTTCCACTAACTCTTTAAATTGTATATACATAATATAAAATTTTCATGTTGTTATATTTTTTGATGGCCTCTTATCTTTCCTTAAAAGGCTTTTTTTCAAATAACGCTTTTGTTTAATTTATATTTAAAAAGTTCCTTTTCATAAAGACTTCCCTTATATGCTATACTCATTTTTAAATAATTGTATAAGGAATGTTAAAAATGGATGATAGATCGTCAAGACAATGGAAATTGCGACAAAAGTTAAGAGCACTGAAAACAAAAAACAGAAATGATACAAACCCTTTGTTTAATGAATGCCTTGAATCCCTAGGAAACGAAACTGTCATTTTCCCCCAAGAAAAAAGCCAGCAGATTGCTACTATTTTAATGAATTTATTTCCTATAACTGTCTCTGGAAGAATAGATTGGGAACAGATAGATAATCAATTCATAGCTTCGAACAAAGAACAACTAATTTCCCTTATTAGAGCAAACCAACTAGATTTTGATGAACAGATTTTTATAATATGGGATAACTATGAAATCCCTGTAGTAAGTACAAATCTTGATAAAGTATTCCAATCACTAGTTGACGTTGATGCAGTCAGTTTTTATTACTGGCTATTAGACAAAGAATATAGATTCGTAATTGAAGTAAATGATGAAGAATTGATTAAGGTTGGGTTTCGCTAATACTCTAAGCATCTTTCCTCATTCTACTGATCTGCAAAATTTAAATTGTATTATTTATCAAAGACTTAAAATATACGAATGTCACACAAAACGATTGGTGTTAATCATGTTTATGTTTATAATTACGTTGATTTGGATAACTTGCATTTATAAAATGTAAATATTTTATAAATGCAAGTTAAACAAACATTGTTATATCAAGGTTTGTTTGACCTAACATGTTATATTCTTGATATTAAGACTGTTTTTATGAGCATTTCGTATAAGTATGATGTAACTGATTAAAGCTATTTCAAAGACGACATATCGGCGATAATTTATATCTATTCTGTATAGGTGTTAGCAAGTTCGTTTGCAAACTTGTTAGCACTTTTTTATTTAAATAACTCATACATTCCTTTTCACTTTACTGATTATATTTCCAATTGTGTACTAATGTGTAGGTCCGTCTACCTACCATATTTCAGAAAAAATAGACGGTACGGATTGACGCCAACAGGGTAATGGCAATATAAATCTTCTTTCTTCTATTATTTCATTTCCAAGTATGTATATCATATTTTTCATTAATAGAATAAAAGAATTTAATGGTAATGACGATAAATTCATATATCCTATTTATATATTTTATGTTATAGTTTCATATGTTAATTAATTACAATGTTCTTCAAAAAGGAGTATACATAATGAAAGCAAAGAAACTAATATGTTTTTTAGCATTACCACTTATGTTAGTAGGATGTTCTAAGGACAATACAGAAGAGAAGAAGACTGATAGCTTAAAGGTTTCAGAGTCGGAAAAGAAGAAAGACGAGTCAATAGACAAAGAAGCAGATAAGCTATACAAAGAAAAAGAAGAATTGCTTGATGAAAAGGAAAAATTGCTTGCCGAAAAGGAAAAATTGCTTGCTGAAAAGAAAGCCAAGGAAGAAAAAGAGGTAACGGAAAAGAAAGAAGATACAGATAAAAATGAAGTCTCAAACGATAAAACAGTAAAAGAAGCTGTAATTGGAGAAGGTAGAACACTAGCTGAGGAAAGAGAGTATAGAGACAAGCAGTTAACTAAAGGTTCTAGTGCATCTTCTCCTTTAGAGAAGTATCAAGAAGATATTAAGGATACTTCTAATGACTTAAAGACGGCAGTTCAATCTATTAAATCCTTAGCTGAAAAAGATGGAACGTGGAAAACAACTCAAACAGGATTAAAGGGAGAATTAAGTAGAGTAAGTGGGAGAGCTAATAGACTAGCAAGTATAGAACCTCCTAAGGAGTATGATTACTTCAAAGTTCAATTAAGAGACGATGCAAGAGCAATTAAACAAATGGTAGACCAAGCATTTATAGCTTTAAATGAAAATGATACTGAAACAGCCAAGTTAAACATAGGTGCTATGATAGATTATGTAGATATAATGTCTTCAACATTGAATGAAATACAAAATGTACAAAATGGAGTTTAAAGGGATTTCGTTTAATAGGTTTTATTGTAAGACCTATACTCAAAGCATTATCTAAAAGCAAATTTTAATTACATAGAAATAGAAAAAGGCCGCCCATAGGACGGCTCTTATTTTTGTTTATCAAACTATTCTTTTGTATAGTAGTATGTTTTATTTTTCAAACTTCAAATATTCACCAGAAACCCATTGGTCGCCACCAACATTATACCAACCGTCTCTATATCCCCAAGACTGATATCTTTCACTTTGGTACACATTTTTTACGACACCATAGTTAGTTCCTGGACCAGTACGAACGCGTAATACATCAGCTGTAATAGTCACTACACCAATGCCATCAATTGAAGGTTTAGAAGGTGCTGGTGCATTTTCTCCTGTATAACGAATATATGATGAATCATTATATACCCACTGATCGCCACCTAAGTTTAGCCACCCATTTGACTCACCCCATACTTGGTAGCATTCTCCTTTACCTAATTTACGAATAACTGCATATCCAGTTCCAGGTCCTTTTCGTAAATTCACGTTATCGCCGTTAATATAAGCAACTTTTGTACTATCGTTTGAAGGTGGAATAGGAGTTGTCATTACTGGACTACCTCCGCCGTTATATGCATTTTGGACTCTTTCAATAAAGCTATTCCAACGTCCTTCTGCCAACATACGATGAGGACAATACTTTCCACTCCATGATTGGTGTGTGCGAACTTTACTAATTGGAATATTGTACAGTTTCATTAGTTGAGCTACAACGATAGCTGCATTATCTTCTGCTTTATAATATCGATCTCCACCATTTAAAGAGTAACAGATTTCAACTCCAATAGATTTACGATTTCCGTTACCACCACCATCACCGCAATGCCAAGCGTTACGTTCTAAAGGAATTCCTTGTACAGCTTCTTTATCATCTACCGCAATATGAAACGAGACTTGGTTATCATTGCGAATCATATAAGATACTTCATTTTCTGCTGTAGCATCATTATACGTATTATGAACTGTGATAAATTCTGGATTCATTGTATACGGACACTTTGTACCATATTTACTTGGGTCAACTAATTTTTTTCTGATTTCCATTATTGAACATCTCCCTTTTTCTCTTCTTGTTTTTGTTTACCACCCAAAATCTCAAATGCATTTGTTAAAGCTTGCGGCAACGGAATACCCATGCGGCCAGCATTTTCTAAAAGTGAAAGTAATTCATTACCCATGAAGAAGAAAATTGTTGCTTCTCGAATAGCACAATTGCTTCCAAGTGCCACATCTAGCTGGGTCGCCACTCCAACCAAAAGAAAAAGCACCACCTTTTTGGCGATGCCTTTGAAACCAACTTTACTTTTTAATTCTCCGTTATACCCTGCTGCAATCATGCCAGTTAAATAATCAATAACTGCCATCGTCACTAAGATTTTCAATGTTGCATCCCATCCTCCCAAGAAATACCCACAGAAGCCACCGAAAGTGGCAATAAAGGTCTTTAATAACACATCAATACGATCCATCTTTTTCTCTCCTTTTTTAGATAATAAAAAAAGACCAGCTTATGGCTGCTCTGGTTTCTCGTCTATTAATTTTTGTACTAATTCTGTTAATGTGGACACATCGTTTGTTAGTTTTGTAACTTGCTCTTTTAGTTGTTTATTCTCACCTTTAACAGTAGTTAACTCTTCGTTAAATTGATGATACTGCTGTTGGAAAGCTGCAATAAAGATTGAAACAGTATTATATAAATTAATGGCCCGTTTCTCTTTATCTGTAAATATATCTTCCGTATCATCTGCAATCATACCGAAATACGTTTCAATTTCTTTTGTTGTATATGGTTCTGTTTGTTCTTCCGGCTTGTTCACACGCATTTGATACAGATCATACATGTCGTCCTTGAAGTTGTACTGTTTGATAGCTAAACTCATGATTTTATCAAGAACTGAGAAAGGAATATCTTTTATATTTTCTTTCATATTCCTAGCTGATGTAGGATTAAATGCTTTCGCCCACATTTGACCATTAGCACTTACATTTTCTTGCGCTCGTAGCGTTCTTAATTCTATATCTTTCCATCCTTGGCCCATCATATCTTTAATCTGTAATCCGTTGTTATAACCTTGTACAAAACTTGATTTTATCATTGCATTACCCATGATTAAATCATGATCGGTGGCGCCGTTTATGAAATGTATTTTATAGTCACTGCCTTTTCTTTTGAAAGTAAACTGTCCCTTGTTATTGTTAAAAATATGCGGTTCAGTTGTAGTTACAGAGAAGTAACCATATCCTGGAGCCCATCCTTCAGATTCAAAAATAATATCATTCAAGTTTTGAAAACGAAATTGTCCATCTGAATATACGCTCAGATGTCCACCGTCATTCTGCATTTGAATATAATTTGACCAAATATTAGTACCTTCTGCATTTTCTCCTTTAGAAACCCCAAATTTTGCATACGCTTTAGAAGGTTGATCGACTCCATTAATTCGCGGCATGACTTGATAAATATAAAATGATCCTGTACCAGCGTATTTTTTATTATCAGAACCAAGGACTAATGAGGGTTGAATACTTCCATCATTTGTTTCCATAAATCCTATATAACCACGTGGCTTATCTAAATCGAAAATCTTCATGTCTTGCTTATTTATTTCAACAAATCTGTTTCCACTCGTTTTAAGTGTTACTCCTTCTAAAACTTTTCCTTTGATATGATTCGCTGTAATAAAACCTACTAAGTTAATCCTATTAGCATTCAAAGTAATGTTCTCTTTACTCATATTGAATGCTGCGATTACATCATTTTCTTTTACGGATATACTAACACCCTTTTCAGTTAACTGAAGACGGAATAGGTGCTTTTAATTTCACCTTATCTAAGAATCCTTTGCGGACAAACGAATGACTTTTCCAAATATAATCTTCACCATATTTAAACAGTAATCCGACCGCTGCAAAATCTTTAATACTAACAAAATCGAGTCCACCCACAGCAACTTTATGTTTTAAATCAGGAATCTTTCTGAGAGTTTCTCCATCTTCTTCAAAACCAGTACGCATTATTTCTTCCCAAGTAGCAACAGACTTTGTTAAATCTACTTCTGGTAAATTCATTCTTTTAGTCATGAAGTTTTCTCTGTTAGATGGATCATTCTCAAGGTTTTTATACTGACGCATAACCTTTTTGAACAACCCTCTAGCATATTGACTCATAGGCTTACTAAACATTGGATTTGCTTTTTCCCATACATCTGGATTGTCTACTTCTTCAGCGTTATCAAGCTTGCAAATAAAAGGGAACAACCTATCTTCTTTTTCTTTCCCTTTTAAGATGTTCATTGCTCGCTCTTTCATTTTGTCAAGGTAACCTTCACGGACAAACCCATCTGTGGTAATAAAAAATTCCCTAGAGTTAGGAACTTTACCTAAACCACTAGAGAATACTTCTACAACATCGCTATTTTCATATCTGTGTATCTCATCATAAATGACACATCCATCTCTTAATGAGTCTTTACTTCCTGCATTTGATGTATGAAATTCAAAAGTCGAACGAGTCGCTTTATTCGTTATCAATTGTTTAGTTGATACAAATAGCTCGTCTAATATTTCATGCTTTTTATTCTTTTCATAAACATCTATAAAAGAAGTTTTAGCCTGCCTTTCTGTATTAGCAACTACTGATACATTATAATGCTCAACGCCGTGTAATTCGCTAATAAAGAAGTGTGTCAATGCACTAATCAATCCGTTTTTACCAGCACCCCTTGCCATCATCCAAAAATGCTGATCAAAATAAACACCCTCATATTCATCAAACAAAAACACAAATGCTATTAAAAATTTTTGAAAAGAGTTTAATTTAAAATGCCACTTTTCTATGAAAGTTACACATTTATGAATTAAATCCACATCAAAATGCAAATCATTACGGGTTAATATATCTTGCTAATAATTTAAGTTTATAATATATTGATGTGCATGTCATCATAAATCCAATTAACTTACCCATATCTTATATTGTGTGTAACTGAACCCTTTGTTTAATCCCTTGGTATCATTGATTTCATTTCACTTTCTCTTTTGAGTTACACAGTACGAAAATTATGAGTAACCGTATTGAGATACCACTAATATTTTGAAAAACAAGCTAAGACAAAAATAAAATAAGCTGCCCATGTGGACAGCTTATTTACATAATTCTCGTTATTGGAAGTTGATTAATATCAGTTCATTTGTTTTTCGAAAGGAGTTATTTTGTTCGTTCAAAGATAATATCAAAGTAATTCGCGTACCCCATAGTTGGTGGCGCAAATAGTTGATTTTATAGGGGGAAAACCTGTAACTAAAGCCTAATATAAGTGTTTTTGTTTAAATTTTGCTTAATTCTCACCGATAATTAACTTAAAATTTAGAAATCGTTATATAATGAATTTAATTTAAAATTAGGAGTGATTAAATTGCCAGATATGATAAACCTCGTTCTTTTCATCATTATAGCGAGGTGTTAAAACTTCTAATAGAAAGCATATTCGATTAAGAAAGAAGGGGTAGTTATGAAAACTAGTGAAGAAACGCATTGGCAAAGGTTTAAACGTAAGAGTAAATCCCCGAAAGAGTGGTTAAAGAAAGTATACGAATTTTTTATTAATGAACACGTATGGGATGCTATCTTTAAAGTGTTCCTTAAACTAGTATGGGCAGTAAAAGGTATGGGGAAAAGCTTGAAACGGGTAATAGAAAACATATTCAATTAAATTCTATTCTTTCATACTTTCCTCTTATAGGAAGGAAATATCAATCACTGAGCATTAATATTTTTTAACTGAGTAACAGTTCCAAAAATGATTTTTAATAGAAAAAAAGGGTTACAGATTCGATTGTAACCCTTTTTCCAAATCTTTTTTGTTTTATACGGCTCCTATAATGATTATAGGACTGAAGTATGATTCGAAATAGCGTTGATTATATGATTCCAATCGTCACAGTGAATCTCGTGACCCGACCCTTCTAGGGTTAGTAACAAAGCATGGGGAATTTCATCAACAAGAGCAAGACCGTGCTCGTATGGAAGCACTATATCCTCTGTACCATGGATAACCAAAGTAGGTATATTGATTCCTTTTAACTTCCCTTCATAAGAATCATCACCTTTAAGAAGGGAGTGATTAAACATACTGAGTAGGTTATTTGCTCGTTTTATTTCTTTTTCTACCTGCTTATAAACCCTCTTCTCATCGAATTTATGATTTGAACCACAGAGTAAAGCTGATCCTGCAACCAAGTAATTTGCAACAGATTCTTCATCTGACCAATTTAGTTTGGCCGCATTAGCATGGTAAGCGAGTATCTTCTCATCGATCGGAGGTAAATTCCTGTTGTTGTCTTCAGAACCAAAAATACCTGATGCAATCAAAGTTATACTTAGAACTCTCTGAGGGTTCCTTAAGGCTACAATTTGAGCAATCATTCCACCCAATGACATTCCAACAATATGTGCTTCGTCAATATGATATGCATCGAGTACTCCAATCGCATCATCAGCCATATCTACCACAGTATAGTGGAAACTCCCCGGTTTATAAGTAGTTGACCGTCCGACATCTCTATTATCATAACGAATAACATATCGGCCGGTATCAGCTAATTGTTGACAAAATTCCTCATCCCAATAAACCATTGAACACATGGCTCCCATAATCAGTAAGACTGCTGGATCTGCTGAATCGCCAAAGCTCTCTGTACATATATCAATTTCATTAATTTTAATAATCTTTTCAGTCATGATTAACTCCTCATTTCATTCGTATTTAGTTAATAAAAAAGACACAATCAAATAAACCCACATATTTTTTTAAAAAAATAGTTAGGCATAACGAATTGTGTTTAAAATTAACGTAAACGAATGAACTTGATAATCATGTTAAACACTCTCCTATAAAAAGGGAATAAGGGTAAAACCCTTATTTTGATTATAACATAGCTCTATCAGTATTAATATAGGTTCACTTTTTCTTATTTTATAATTTTAAAAATAATTCCTATTGTATGAATCTGCACTCTTAGTTGAAGAAAAGACGATGTATACAATATCCAAACCTAATTAACATAACGTCTCATTATCGACAGAAAGGAACCTTCTATTTTGTTCTATGGATCTATGCATTTTTTATACATTCCTATCCTAGCGCGATTTTAGGGTTATTGTTTGTTACTGGATTAGCCAAAAAACTGTATAAAACCTTGCATACTTTTAACGTGTTTTTTCAAAAATACTACGATACCCCTAGATTTAAAAGAAATAAGCAATGCTTAGATTTTAAACCTAGTCATTGCTTTATCCATTGCATCTTGATTTACACCTATATAACGTAACGTGACCTTCTCTGACGAGTGATTAAATATCTCCATGAGTAATGCTATGTTTTTTGTTTGCATGTACATGTGATACCCGTATGTTTTTCTTAACGTATGTGTTCCTATTTCATCCAACCCGAACTCTGACGCTGCTCCGCTTAATATCTTATATGCCATGCTACGACCAATAGGACGATTCTTACCTTGTCTGCTTTGCAATAAATACTCATTGTCTTCCCTTTCTTCAATAAACCATTTCAGTTCTCTTTTCAGTGCTGCAGTAATTTGTATTCGTTTCTGTTTCCCTGTTTTCTTTTCTCTCATAGATATATGACTGCCCTTGACATCTCCTACCTTCAGTTTCAAAATATCCGAGATTCTAAGACCTGTATTAATGCCCATAATGAAGAGAATGTAATTACGTAAGCTCTTTTCCTTAAAATACTCTTTAAGCTGCTGTATTTGCTCTGGATCACGTATTGGTTGAACGAAATTCATTATTCATTACCTCCCGTTTCTTCTGTCTCGTAAACTTCTAATCCGAGCGCAAAAGCAAGTTTATAAAAAGCTTTAGATTTCCAACGTCGATAAGTACGCTCTGACATCCCTATTTCGTTATAAACCATATAATCACACACGTCCTCATCTTCTAAATAACGTTTATAAATAATATCTCTCTGAATACTTCCTGCACGTTCGTTTCCTAATCGATTTAAAAACTGATCAATACGTACCGACATTATTTCAAGCCACTCTTCTCGTTTGCTTTGTTGAATATTTACTATAGCAACATCTTCTAACGGTTTACCAACAGCATGTGTAGGACCGTGCTCACGTATTTCATAAGAAGGAGTGCCTTTCATTTCTTTACGCATCATCCCAAATTGTCTATGTATACGTACACTTTCCAAAACACCTTCTAATTCTTCGTGTGTCGCTTTTCTGTCAATTTTTGGTAAAAAAGATAATTGTTTAGTCATGTAAGACCACTCCTTTTATTTTTAGATTACTTTTGTCTTATTGCTCCACGTCTTCGTTCATAACAAGGTCTATGCATCCCCATTAAATCCTCAATTTCACGAGTACTTAATTTCTCTTTTGGTTTTGTCTTATTTTTCTTCTTTCCTTGCTTGGATTGACTTTTCCATTCATGTAACTAATCCTTTAACACCCTCATTTCCCCATCTCCCTTTTCAAAATAAAAAGGACACCAATTCCTAAAACAGCTTTCATTGCTGCTTTAATGAATTGGCGTCCTCTAGTTTTCTAGCCGGACTATATTCGAATGTTATTTTATATATCCCAATAGTCATTATTAACATCATTAGTATATTTGCTGATTTCCTTCTCTTTCCCACACTTTTCACATTTATAATAACTAATAACTAATAACTAATAACTAATAACTAATAACTAATAACTAATAACTAATAACTATCCCCATCTTACCAGTTTTAAAATTTTCATTGTCATGACTTTTAATAAGTTTATATCTATGTATACATTTAGGTTCTTTTAATTTATCAAACCAATTTCCTAACATAAATTAATCCCTTTCCTCTCGAAGATATTCTTTTTATTCCCATCCTCTTAAGAATACCTTAGAAAAGATTCCCAATCAATGAAACGTGGTAGCTTGTTTTTCTATAAACAAAAGGATTATTTTGTTAAGAATTGATGATTTCTTTAATTCTATTAGGCTTGTCTAAGTTGTTATCGTTTGGTATATCCAATTTGACCACATTATCACTTAATGCATCAGCTAATTCATGAGCACTATTCATATCATGTGTATGAAATCTAAATTCTTTACCATTAGAAAGTTACATAAACACTCCTTGCGATGAGTTAGTTCCAAATGTCCCAATCCGAACTCTGCACCAAAAGCATTTATCTTTATCTATATGGCATGTACATGCATTACCCATTTCGCTCTATCCCCTGAATAAAATTCAATATTCCGTCCATACTATAAATGCACTTGAGTTCTGAACTTCCTTCTTAACGTTTTTCTGGAGAGCAGTTAGCTTTTGCTAGCTGCTCTTATTTTCTGTAATTGGTTTCATTTACCTGATGTTTTCAACGTAATATTACGTTACGATATAAAAGGATAAAATATATTTGGCTGTTATATCATTACCCTAGGGAACTAGGGTTTTTTTACACAAAATGAAATTTTTATTTAACTTTCTTGCATAGCATTTTCGCTTCTGCGAATACTATGGTTGTAATTTGCAATTACACAATTAACATTTAATAAGCACCGTTTTCTTTTTTTACCAGAACAGCTAGCTAATCACGCTAGCTGTTTTATTGTATAAAATGAAGTTTTTATACGATTTTAAACACATTTAAAAATAAATTCATATGATATTACGTATTCCTCTCTTTTACAAAATGGATTTGGGTCAGAAGAGCACTTTTACGAAGTGCTCTTTTCCCATGGAATTAAAGCTCTACTGAATAGCGTTTTTGTTTAGTTTCACTCTAAAAGTAAAATTTTCATTTTTTCATTCAACCAAGTTCATAACATATTCTTTTCCCCCGATAAAATAATGATTAAGTGTCCCATGCGCATTTTATCCACTGGAAATAATACCTTTCACGTACTTACGTATTAGAAACTTCATTTCTGCTTCTTCTGCAATAGCAATTTTGTTCACTTTTTTGATACATTTATGAAACATTCACATGTTATCTTCAATATGTTCTATTCTTTTTGAAAAACCATGTGAGAATACCAAAACAAGAAGCCCTAGAGCCCTAACTCTAGGGCTTCTTGTTTTCAAATAAGGATTTTGTTAAAAAACTGCACATTTATTAAGAACATGCATAAAATATAATGTGGTATTCTTTTTCAATATTATTGTTTATCCGAGAGCGCCTTGAATGGCGCTCTTTAATTTTCAAATAATTACGAGAGCGGATTTTATTATGTTGTACAAGCACTACTTCGCTTTATTAAATAGACTATATAGACATCTAAAAGAAGGGAGCTTTAAATTCATATGGCTGATTACTTTTATAAAGATGGTAAAAAGTATTATAAAAACCAAGCGCATTCGGACCCTCAAAAAAATAACTGTTTTGTTGAGACTCATACAATTGGTGGTTCAGGAGTAAATTTAAATGGAAATATACCTATATCTATCGACCTCCTAGATACCACTCCACAAACAGTATTTGAAGATTTCACCAACAATCACAATAAAACATTAATTCAGTTATTTGTTGTCGGCATGAGTGCCCCCGTTCAAGTAACTATTCTAACAAGAAGATCTAGCCTACCAATTACTACTACATTACAACCCGTTCAAACAAAAATATTTCAAGTTGAAGATTTTCAAAGTCTTACTTTTACAAAGCAGGAAGGTCCTGCTAGTGTAGTTAGTTTATTTATTCAAAAAACATTTTGTATCTGCTGTAACGATAATAACGATTCATGTAATGAATATTACCACGAGTGCAATTAATAGATTAAATTGCCAGAAGAACTCTTTATATAAAGGGTTCTTTTCTTTTCACTCCCCTCATTTCCCCGTTTTTTATTAAAATAACTATTTTGTTATATTCCTTGCACTTTTAAATGAGACAAGCATATGTTGTAGTATAATGTTTCATCACTTATTTACACTTCCTTTTTTCAAGAGTACATATTCGATATGTACTCTTTTTATATCACTATAAAATAACGCTTTTATTTATTTTTTAATACGCTTTTCCCAAAAAACATGCACTACCCCATCACCATCAAATTAAAATCTAATAGATTCCCAGAACGAAAATTTTAACTTTCTTGTAACAACGAAGCTCTGTTATCGTTTTTGGAATACTTCATAACCTTAGCTTGATAGGCATAGGGCAAGACCCCTAATTTAGTAATTTACGTAGTACATGCCGTAACCAAATCTATTAATCTAACATATTGTATAAAAGTGACTTTAAACCTATAAAAAAGTTGCTAAGGAGGTTAATATAAAATGGCATCATTTGAAATTGGAGCAAGATCTCTTTTCAATTTTCGAAACGAACGCTTTTTCTTATTAGTTGAAGATGAAATTACAATTCCAGATAAAGGTGTAGAAATTGATCCAGTTAATATCTACGAAATTGATCAGCAAACTTTCAATTTTATCAGAGATGAAGGAGATACACCTGTAATTGAACCAGTTGATACACTTCCAACTGTACCACCTGGATTTAAATTAGAACGAAAATGTATTTTCACAGTCGACAATTCATACTTTGTAATATACGATTTAGAAGATGGAACTGATAACAACGTCCTATTAAGAATCAGTGCAGCATTATTTAATTCATTAAGAAATTCTGGTGTTCGTGAATGTTTTCCTCAAAATTTCATTTAAGAACTTAAATTAATTAGACCTCAAATGGAATACTCTTTGAACAATTTAACCCCTCGTAGTTTTCTACAAAGGATTAAATTGTTATGTAAAAAGTTTTTTTAATTAAATGGAGCAGTTAATGCAAATGACTGCTCTATTTTAATTTTCATTACATAAACTTGATATTTTTGTCCATACTATACAAAACTCACGAAATATTTATACTCCTTAAATTCGTGAATGTAATGTTCTTATAGCAGTTAGCCTATGCTAGCTATGCTAGCTGCTCTCTTTTGCATTTAGTTAAAAATAAGTTTTAGGTCTTATTCCTTTTCTATAACATATACTTTTAACCTAACCGTTCAGCTCAAAGTGTTACCTCCTATCTTAAAGAGCACTTATGCATGGTGCTCTTTTTTATTTTATTTTTTTCATCTCTGCATAACATTTTCAACCCTGTTCATACTATTTTTGTAACTTAAAGTTACAAACTATTTCTGTAAGCGGAGCGTTTCTTTTGTACAACAAGCAGTTAGTTTTATTAACTAGCTGCTTTGTTGTGCAAAAGAAAGATCTGCACATGTATTAAGAACATACATAAAATATCATGTGGTATTCTTTTTCAATTTTAGTTTTGGTCATGGAGCGCCTTAAAAAGCGCTCTTTATATTTGCAAATAACCATTTCGTTCAAACATACACACGATTTATATAAACTAAGCATATATTTACATAGACAAGACATAGCTTTTACTATACATGCACAATTTTTGTGCATGTTTTTTTGTTCAACACAATAACTATTTTGTACATTCCTTGCACCTTTAAATGAGGCAATCATATGTTGTAGTATTATGTTTCATCGCTTATAGGAGCCTCCTTTTTTCAAGAGTACATATTTGATATGTGCTCTTTTTTCATTCTCCTATACGAATAATCTTTTTTACATTACACAAACTATCCTCAAGTCAACTTCCCATGACTACACTCTTTAAAAATGGAGCTTTACCCCTCCGGACTTTTTAGGCACACGGCAGGTAACTTAGTCAATTACCTGCCATTTTCTATTCAAATAACGCATTTGTTTAATGAAAATCAATTAACTATAATTTGAAAAATCGGAAACATTTACTCAATGATTTTTCTGAATACTCATACTATTATTTATGTGCTGATGTTCACCATCCCAAGAACTCAGTAATATCATCCACAGGCTCCACTCTCACCCTTTTGAGAGTGGAGCCTTTATTTATAAGGATTATCCTCAATATTTATTTTTATAAAATTCAAATTTGGTCTTAATATCCGTTATCTTGGCGCTGGTGGTTCACTTCATTCTTTTTGTAATAACCTTGCTCAATCTCTTCAAATGTGATTCCTAATTTCTTACCTAAACCTAAGAACGAGTACAATAATTCCTCATAAAGCTCAATGTCTTGAGTTGCACGAAATTCCGATACAAGCTTCATATACATTGTTAAATTGATTTACTAGCGTACTTGCGGTATAGACGTTTGCATTATGTTCTAATAACTTCAGGCTATATTCATTAGGATTAAATCCGATGCCATTCCCTAATGAAGATATAAAATGAAATCCATCTACATACTCCATTAAAATAACTTCTTTTTCACTAGGTCCTTTATTGTTCCAATGCTTAAAGCATCTTGTTTCATTTGCAAGTTCTCCAATTTCAACCTGTAATGCAAGAATCATATTGTAAAATAAATTTTGCCCTTCTAATCCATGCTCCTCAATGATTCTTGTATCTAACACCTTTTGCATTCTGAATATTTTAGTTAAATTCATTTTGCTTTCCCCTTCCTATTTAGCAAATCCCTAATCCTATCGGACGATTTTTAATTAAATACTTATCAGCCTGATCTATTACAAGGATAGCAACCTCAGCTTGATGTCTCCTTAACGCTTTTGCCATCTTTGGTAAACTCATGCCTTGACTCCACATTTCACGAAAACGAATTACATCTCTTTCATCCCAAATGAAGTTAGCTTCTTCTAAAGCGATGTATACCTTCAACCGTGATTCCTTCATCGCTTCATGATTTCTCGCTACACTCATAAGCGAACCTACTTTCTTAAAATGATTATTTTATCTTTTCAGTAAACTTAGTATCTACACGATCAACTTTACCGTTTATCCAAACAGCAACTTGCTCACCAAAACCACTCTCCGGTGGATTGAATGCTGTAACATTTCCATCCTTTACTATTAAAAGCTTGTTATTACTAACATCAATTTCTACTTTTTTCATATGTCCATCTCCCTTTTACTACCTCATGTACTCAACAACATCAGGTTTAAAGCCACTTCCTAAATAAACCCTTATCGGAATTATTTCTTTTTTATCCCTTGCTTCCTTACACAATTCTTCAGCTGTATCCCAATTAAAAAACTTATCTACAGCCCGTTGAAATCTCCAAATTGCCATTACATATTGTTCAAAGATGTCATAACGATCATCTTGCTTAGTTGTGCGTGGTAACTCATCCGTACTCTTTGCATTCTTTGGGACTTGGACTCGTACATCAGCGTATGTATTGCGCCCAGTTCCTTTCTTAATATTGGCTTTCATTACATCGAATTCACAAATTGCTGGCTCTACATCGAAAATATTTAGTTGCTTAGGCATGTGCCATCCCACTCTTCTGAATAAGATCCAGTAATTCAATTGCCCCTTCCTTGCTTAAAAACATTCGGCCACCTAGCAACTCTATGTTGGTTTCAGAAACTTCACCCGTCACAAAGCATGAGTTTTCATATTTTCTTAGAACAATGTTTTCACCCTCGACATGAAAATCTATTGTCGTTCCTTCGACAATCCCTAAAGTTCTGCGTAACTCTACTGGAATTACTACACACCTAGCTCGTCCACTTTTCTTGCAACGCCTGTGTTTTTCATACCTTACTCTCCTTTAGTATTTTTATATTTATTTAGAATCTCATCCAAACGTTTCTTATTATCTTCAAGATCATCGCTTTGAGTTTGCTGTGGCTGCTGTATTGGCTCTTGTTCTTCTTGTTTGCGTAACCAATCCGGTACAACTTCCGTTCGTTTGGAATAACCTTTACCAGTACGTTTGTTATTTTTCTTACTCATTTCAAATCGAGTATCTAAAGCAGCGACATCATTTAATGTTTTTACTTTTTCCTTTTCCCAACTACTTAAAATACTGCGAATATATCTCCACTTTGGTACATTTTCATCAATTGCTTTATTAACAGCGTGAATAACTAATTCATTACCGAATCTATCGCAAAACTCACCTAATTCTTGAATTGCAATTTCACTTAAAAGAACGATGCCCTCCGCTTGATCCTATTTTTCTCGATTCTTCATCCAGACGCACAATACTTTGTAGTTTTTCAGCTCCTTCACCACAAGTCAGCGCATCTCCTTTACATCGATGACTTCAAAAAATGACATTTGATTCATACGATACGGTTCCCCCTCCGTTCAATCTATGTATTTATCAATGGAGTATTTTGTTGAGTTCCAATATGTAATATTGCATATTTCGCACTTTTAATTTTCGCACATGCGATAATTTATTTATAAAAATATAAATTATTAATAAGGGTGATTTATATGAGCAAGTTCCGAAAGAAGATGATTAAATATTTGCAAACATTTTGGGGATGCTTAGCATTTGGTGTATTAATGTTTGCTATCTTCTTAATTACGGATTTAACAGATGCATCTTTAAATACATTAGGCTGGAGAGACTGGCTAGGTTCTGTAGCAGGCGCAACCATTTTATCTGTTGGGATGTTTACTTTAAATAAATTGAATTTAAAATAAATATTCGGTCAATACTGTATGTAGGCTGTATGCCAACATTCATTTAAAGTAGTCTTCTCTGTATCTCCTTGTATTGAGCAGTTAGCTTTTGCTAGCCGCTCTTTTATTTTGTTCCGGTTCTTGCCCTATCTACTTTCCCCCAATAAGTACACATATCTATTCCCCATTGCTACAAAATGAAATCTTTATTTTGTTTTACGGATCGCTTCTTCAATTAGCCAAGATACAATATTAAAATCATTAGCTTCACCCTTTAAAGATGTTCCCTTCCAAAAGTATTCTTTCATCACTTCAAATAATTCTTCAACAGCTTCAATTCATCTCATATTCATTTTCCCTTTCTCCCAAATAACTATTTTGTTTTACTAATTAGCTGATTAATTTCACAAACACCTTTTAAACATTCCATGTTTCTTCACCTCTTGAATATTTTTCAAACAAAAATACATACTATTTTCAAGCCGCCGTTTCCACGGCTAATACCTCTTTCTTTTGTTACAGCAAAAGCAGGTAGGTTCTTCACTTATCTGCTTTCTCTGTATATTTTTTAAGAAATCGAAAATAATACCAACAAGCTGTTTGAACTAGCAGCTTCACTCTTCTCGCAATGGGGATGCAAATTATCACAATTAGCTAACTCATTGAACTCACTGGCAGACAACCAAAATCGTTGTCTGCTTTTTGTATGAGATTTTTCGTTTTACATATACTACTTTTGAACCTGCAGACCAATACGAGCCATTTTGGTGCTTGGGATTTCCCTTCCGGGGATAAGTATTTTTTACTTATCCCTTTTTTGTATAGACACGTATATTTAGGGTAAAACTAATTACAAGCAGATTTTCTGTTTATGCGTAGTTCTAAACAAGATTACTTTTTCTCCTATTAAAGGACGGCAGGTACGACTGCTAGTCCTTTTTTCTTATTTCGCATGCTGTCCCTTCTGGTAACTTCATTCTTCATTACCTTCATCATCATAGTAAGCAATTTACTAATAAGGATGGCAGTTGTGCCTCTTGAGTTCCCCATCGAACAAAAAGAACAAATTATTTTTCCAGTTTCCAACGATCGTACCCCAATACGAGTTAAATTCTTCATAAACTTCTCTTGTCCCCTTTCGATAATTGCGGAGCGTGTAATGAAAATACTCGCTCACTTTAATACCTTTTCTTTCAACCAAAGTGTTCTGCCGAAATAATAGACATAATAAGTTCCGTTCTCTTTTGCTACTGCATAACATTCCCGTACCGTTTGAATATGTTACAAATTGCTTTCTCTCGATTTTTCCGCTTAAATATTTTTCATGCATAAGTTGCACTTGTTCTTGAATTGCGACATGGTAGTAATACCCTTGCTCTACTGGTTTTGGACTATAAAATTTCCTTTATAAATTTCAAATACGGTGAATGAAATTTTTGTTTTTTCTTGCCATCATCCTTGTTGTATACAAACAAAAAAAGAGCCACAATATTTTGCGACTCTTTTACAATTATAACTATTTAACGGCCACGTCTTTGCTGACCTTGCTTTGTACTACCTTTTTTATTACTTGGCTTATTAAATGATCGGTTATTTTCATTTCTAGAACTATTTCTCGAACTATTTCTTGAATCACTTCTCGAGCTATTTCTCGAATCACGTGTTGATTCACTTCTTGAACCTTCGCGGCTATCTCTTTGACGATTTTGACCTGATTTCTTTGGAACCGGCTTTGGTACCGGTTTTCCATTTTCATCTACACGTTTTATCTTCGGTTGTTCGATTATTTCTCTTTGTATTGGTGCACCAAGCGTTTTTTCAATTTCTTCTAAATGTTTTTCATCTTTCGCTGCAACGAACGTAATTGCAAGGCCTGATCCACCTGCACGTCCTGTTCGGCCAATGCGGTGAATGTAACTTTCTACATCTTCAGGGATATCAAAATTAAATACGTGCGTTACACCATCTACATCAAGTCCACGAGCTGCTACATCCGTTGCAATTAAGTACTGAATTTTAGCTTCGCGGAAACTCTTCATAACTCTTTCACGTTTCGCTTGAGGTATATCACCATGAAGTTCAGCACAATTATAACCTAGTCCTTTTAAATTATCATAAAGCTTACTTGCTCTAACCTTTGTACGACAGAAAATAACTGCTAAAAACGGCTGATCACGATCCATAACAAAACGAAGTGCATCTGGCTTTGCACGATCTGTCGTCTCAATGACACACTGTTCAATTGTATCTACCGTTACTTCTTCACTTTGTACTTGAATCATTTGCGGCTCATCCATATAACGCTTCGCTAATTTTTTAATATCTTTTGGCATCGTTGCTGAGAATAACATCGTTTGTTTACTACCAGGTGTCTCATCTAAAATATCTTCAATATCATATAAGAAACCAAAATAAAGCATTTGATCCGCTTCATCTAATACAATCGTTGAAAGATTACTTAAATCAATTGTTTCACGGCGTATATGATCTAATAATCGTCCCGGTGTCGCTACAACAATATGTGTATTACCTTTTAATTTTCTCAACTGTTGTGCGACATCTTGCCCGCCATATATCGCTAGTACATTAATATCTTCTCTTTGAACAAGCATTTTTTTAATTTCAGTTGTAATTTGCAGGGCTAGTTCCCTTGTTGGCGCAACGATTAAAGCCTGAACATCACTACACTCTGGATCGATTTTTTCTAAAATCGGTAACACGAATGCTAACGTTTTACCCGTTCCTGTTTTCGCCTGCCCAATAATATCTTTACCTGACATAATAACTGGAATTGCCTTCTCTTGAATTGGTGTTGCTTCTGTAATTCCATTTTCACGTAATGTATGATTAAAAGTTTCACTAATTCCTAATTCTAAAAAGTTTTTCAAATAGACCACTTCTTTTCCTTATTTTTCACATTAGCTTTCATTGTACCATTTGTTTCGCTAAATATGAAAAATAAAAAAATTCTTATCTTCTTTTTTTATATTCATCCTGTACTAGATGGACAAATTCTTTTTGTTTTTTCTCAGATTTTATTAATGCTTGCATATTAGTAGAAGATAGAATGAACTTTTTAATTTTTCTATTACTCCAAATTAATCTTGTATACTTTGTATCTTCGTGTAGCCTTCGAAACCACTCAAATTCACTTAATTTTGCGATATGGTGTTTCAATTTCATGTCATTTCGAGGATAAAATAAAATAACATTTGCTATTACATCAAATCACGAACCCATCTTTTCCCCCTATACCCTTGCTCAAATTATATATATTCTTCTTTGCATATATATTTCAATTTTACCGAAATATAATGTTACTGATTTGGTTGAAATCGCAAAATATATGAACTAAAAACCCGATCTTTTCGATTTAGGAAAGACCGGTTTTCATTAGTTTATACAGTAAGCTTTCCTCCATGATAGCAATAATACTGCGCTGCTTTAAGACTTTTAATCTTATTTAATGACTCTTTTGCTTTTTCTATATCCAAACAAAAATTCGGATTAGCTATAACTAACTCTCGATTCTCTTGAACCGCTGCGTCTCCTGTAATTACACAGTCTAAATTCGGAAAATATAATGAAATATGCCCCGAAGTATGTCCTGGCGTCGCTACTATTTGACATTCATTATTCAAAATCATTTGACCATCATGTACTTTTTCATCGACGGAAATATGTTTTATATTTTTTAACTGTTGTATAAACCATTTACCAAATTCTTTTTCTTCATTTGGCATACGTTCTAGCATTTTTTCAGCTTGAGCCAACCTCTCTGATTTTATATCACCACTAATATAGTTAGATTCAATTTCACTAGCAATAATATTAATTTGAGGATATTTCAATTTGAAATCATATAAAGCCCCTAGATGATCATCATCATAATGGGTAATAATTATATTCTTTAAGTTTTTCATCTCATATCCATGTTTTAACATTGCATTTTCAATTAAAGGTAAAAAGCTTGGATATCCTGTATCGACTAACGTTAATTCATTATGTACTATAATTAAACTTGGATAAATACATTGTTTTTGCCCATTAAATTCGAATTCAATTGGTAGTTCTATTATTTTCATTTTCCTTCCCCCATACCGCTTATAAAATGCATAATAATAACTAAATCACCCACATACATCTTACAATATATATACTATGTAACGGAACACTGTGAATCGTTGCATAATCCACATTATATTATTTTGAACAGGTATTCCCCTATTTTTATGGAAATATATAATTAAGAAAAACAATAAAATTGATTAATCTCTCACTTCTTTGTCCATCCTTTTAAAAAATCTATGTTTTTGTAAAAGGAGTGTTTATATGGAGAAACAGACACTTTGGAAAAAGTTCAAAAAAAGCTCTGTAAACCTCGGTAAATCCAGCGTATATGAAAGTATTATTTTATTCTACACAATGAAAAAGAAAGAATTACCTACTAAAGCGAAATTCATAATATTAGCCGCTTTATCTTATTACGTATTAGCAATTGATTTCATTCCAGATATAGCTGCTATTATTGGGATTGGCTTATTAGATGATGTTTTAGCAATCGCTGTAGCGCATAAATACGTTATGAGACACGCAGATGCTGAAATTCGAGAGAAGAGCAAATTGAAAATGGAGTCATTATTTACTTCAGCACAAGCATAATTAAACTATCTAGTCATTTACCATGAGAGCATTGCAGAATAAATTCCTAAACAGTAAAAGAATTTCTCTTAGTCCTCAAACTGTAAACAAATAGGGTGTCAGCACTTATTCCTAAGTTCTGTCACCCTATTATTTGTTCTTATATCTATCTGTTATACAGTTGCACGTGTCCCCCTATACAAAACTGCTATTGCCGCGACTATAAGGATCACACCCATAAAAGCAGGTGCAGCATGACCAAGCGATACATAGATTTGCCCTCCAATAATAGGACCAATCATTCTTGCTAAAGCTTGAATAGATTGGCTTCCACCTTGAATCCTTCCTTGTTCACTAGAACTAACAGACTTTGAAAGCATCCCGTTGAATGAAGGCCCGAAAATTGAATCACCAAAGCCGAACATTAACATTCCGACGATAAGTAGTGGATACACCGAAAACAAAGCTGATGCTGCAATAAAACTGTAGCCTATAATCTCCGAAACCATCCCAAGAATTGCTATTTGTTTATCACTAAGCTTGATTAAAAGCTTTGGCATGATAAAACTTTGTGAAACAATGTCTTGAAAGCCCAAAATTGAAAACATAAGTCCGATTGATGCAGGTTTCCAACTGAAAGTATCCATTGTAAATTGTGTAAAAATTGCTTGTAAAGATCCGTTAGGTATCCAAAGTAAAAACGCCGAGACAAGTAACCATTTTAAATTTTTCATGGAAAGTATGTTTGCTAGCTGTGCAAAAGGATTCAACCTTACAAAAGTAATCTCTTTCAATCTATTATTTTTGTCAAGGCTCTCTGGCATATATTTGATCCCATATACAACATTTATTAACGTTATGATTGCACCAAAATACATAGGTACAGTATCACCAAACTTGGCAAGTACCCCCCCAATGGTTGGGCCAATGATAGTTCCCGCACCTACAACTGCACTCACCCATCCAAAGTATTTCGTTCTCTGCTCTTTTGGAATAATGTCTGCAAAATATGCGAAGATAGTACTTATGCTCCCACCTGTTATACCTTCTATTATGCGTCCAGCAAATAGTACCCATAAAGCTCCTCCTATTCCCAAAACTAAGTACCCAATTGCAGAACCAAATAAGCATATTAAAAGTAATGGACGACGGCCATACTTATCGCTTAAAGCTCCGAGTACTGGTGCAGTTAAAAACACGCAGGCCGCATATACGGAAGTTAGTAGTGTAACAACCAATGCTTGTTCTTCCGGATTACTTGTATATGGCTGTACTAAGAATGGGACTACAGGCATGATGATACTGAAACCTATACCACAAAGAAATACAGAAATAAGTCCGAATAGTAAAGCATGTTTATCTATGCTTTTTTCAGTTCCCCTTTCATTTTTCAATCTAAATATAGACATTTAACTTCTCTCCTAAAAAAATTGTTGCTTTGTCAACAAAATAATAACTCTATTTTGTTGATTAGTCAACAAAAATAAAATAATAAAAAAGCAGCCTATTCTCATTAGAGTAAGGCTGCCCGTAAAAGCCCGATTGGTGAGGGCTGATAATCAGTGGAGATGAAGCCCCCCCACTGATTAAAGTTTCACTTTATTATTAAAATATATTACGATTTAATATGTATACCTTGTTTCTTTATTTCCGCATCCAAATGTCTACTATACTTTTCCACAAAGCTAATTATACTGTTGAATTCTTCTTCAGTTACTTGTTCAAATACAGCTTTATCTCGCTCTTGAAACTCTTTGTGCAGATTTTCATGGATTTTATAAATTTCTTTCCCTTGTTCGGTAAGCCTAAAATAAATTTCTTTCTTATTTTCTGACTTTTGGTAGCTTTCAACAAGGCCTTTTTGTATGAGCTTCTTAGTCATTCTACTTATAGCACCGCGAGTCACATAAAAAGCCTCTGCGAGTTGTGTCACGTTAGAATCTGCATTGTTTTCAATATATTCAATGCAGTGGACTTCAGAAGACTTAAAACCTTTAAGACCCTCTTCCATCTTATCTTTATTAAGCCAAACCAGCTTATTATATAATTCCCTGAAACCGTTCATGACCTGTTCTTCTTTATTCATGCCCTACCCTCCTCACCGCTCATTAGCACATTAAAACTATTATATTAAATTTCTGCTTACGTTTCGACAATATTGAAATAATTATTATAACATTAAAGATATGTGTAAAAATAGGCGCTTAAATAAAATAATTTTTAAACAGCAAATTTTGCAAGTTTATTTCTACTTACAGTAAACGGTAGACAAAAAGTAAGAGCTAAGATCATTTCTCTTAGCTCTTCTTTCATAAAACTATTTCACTTCATTAGCGACAAAAAAGTGCTCACATACACTTGATATGCGCTGTAAGTCCACGTTCCCACCAGATATAACAGCCACTACTTTTTTCCCTTTTATATAACTATCAACTTTTCCTGCAAGAAGTGCAGCAGTTGCTAATGCACCTGCACCTTCTACAACAGCTTTCCCACGTTGTAATAAATCTTTCATCGCTACTTCCAGCTCTTTTTCTGATACAGTTACAATATCATCTACTAATTCTTTTACAATTTCAAATGTTAATTCACCTGGTATTTTAACTGCGCAACCATCTGCAATAGTAGGCGCCTCATAGTGTTCTACGATTGCTCCTTTATCGTAAGATGCCTTCATTCCATGAACATTATCTGCTTGGACACCAATTATATTAATGGATGGATTAAAAGATTTCAATGCTACAGAAATACCAGAAATAATTCCGCCTCCACCGATTGGTACAATGACAGTATCAACATCCCACATATCATCCAGAATGTCTAATCCAATTGTACCTTGCCCAGCCATTACCTCTACATCATCATATGGATGTAAGTATGTCTCACCTGTTTCCCTTATAATTTCTTCACATTTTGCCTTTGCATCATCAAAGGTTTCACCATGTAAAATCACTTCAGATCCATATCCTTTAGTTGCTTCCACTTTCGCCTGAGGTGCAGAAATTGGCATAACAATTTTACTCTTAATACCAAGTAAATGCGCTGATAATGCAACTCCTTGCGCATGATTACCTGCTGAACATGCAATTACACCTTTTTCTTTTTCTTGATCCGTGAGCCGCGACATTTTATTAAATGCGCCACGGAATTTAAAAGAACCCGTTAACTGCATATTTTCTAATTTCAAATGAATTTCTCCGCCCGTTTTACTAGTCAAGTAAAAAGATTTTACTAATGGCGTTTTACGAGCATTTCTATCTAGAATCTTGTGAGCTTTTTTAATATCGTCTATATGTAATGGGAGTTTTCTAGTTATCATACTTACACCTCTTCCAATGTTCTATTCCTAAGTTTTCGTAAGTCGTAGCTCCTTTATACGAAAAGAAAAAGTCTTTATATATGTACCCCACTCTGAAATAAACACATTTGCAAACAATTTAACATCCTCTTCATATCACGTTCTTTATAATGATTCAGGCATGCAATTTGGATCCAGTTATTCTTTTGTAAATACGCTGATTCATAATGGACAATATATCCTTGTAAAGCTAACGCATCACCTACCGTTTTAGAAGACTGACCTTCGCTTATTTGAATTGTAAATATAATTTTCGCGGCATGTTCTTTAGGTGAAACAAGCTTTAACCCCATATCAGTAATAACTTCTTCAATATACTCGTATGTCTCTTTAATTTTTACAAATACCTTTTCATCTTCAAATCTCTTCAACGCTTCTTGCAATGCATAAATTAAATTCCATGATTGTGAGTATGGAATACTTTCATTTTCTTCATACATGCCAATGTCCATATAGGCCGGCACAGCCTCGTTTATTTTTACAATGTGGTTATGAAAAACGAAAGAAATTCCTGTATATGATTTAATCGCTTTACCGCTAACACCACTTGCAAAATACACATCCTTCAAGTCTAATGGTATTGCTCCAATTGAGCTTATGCAATCTACACACAGTTTCATTTGATTCTCGTTACAAAGAGTATTTAGCTCGTTTAAATCGTTTAACATTCCAGTAGATGTTTCATGATGAACAAACCAAATCCATTCATAATTTCCAGTTGTCATAATTTCTTCTAATTCGGTATAAATAAATGGATCTCCCATTTCCTTTTTATAAGTATCAAAATGTAACCGTGCTCGTTTTGCATGTCCAACTAATCTATTACCAAATTCCCCATTTGTTAATACTAGTCCTTTCCCTTTTAAAGAACGTAACTGTAAAGCAATCGCATCATTTGCTAACGTCCCTGTTCCTAACATAAGCTGTACATGTTTTGCTTTTGTCATGTGAAGTAACCGTTTTTTCACATTGTCCATCATCACTTGAAATGACTTAGAGCGATGGGAAATAGGTCGCGTAGAAAATGCCTTTCGAACGTTCTCTTCAATATCTACTGGACCAGGTAAAAACGTATATTCTTTCGTCATAATCCCCCCAACACTCGACTCTTCAAACATAGCAGGGGTAACATACATTGGCTGGAAGGCTGCTTCTTCTGTACCAACTAACGTATGGAAAAATTTGAATCCCATTTGCTCATATAAAGCTAGTTCACGTGTTGTTGCAGAAATGAGTGCTAATTCATATCCATTTAGAAGCAAATAACGATGTAGAAAACGAATTAATCCTAACAACGCTCTTCCATTTCTATATTCACGTTCTACTGAAAGTAAACGAATTTCATACACTTTTTCTCCATGCTCTTGCAAATAAATATCTAAATTTGAAATTTTATAATCTAACGAAAATGGTCGTTTTCCCCGCACTGCGACCATACCTACTAATCTATCCTCATCTAAACAAATTAAATATGTATTTTCTTTATGAAACCGATCTATACGAAACCGTTCTTTCGTTTCTTCATGTTGTGGTATCTCTTCTACAAAAGTTTTATAATTCAATTTATGTATACTTTCAAATTCCCAATCTTGATCAGCAACTTTATAAATTAACCCCATGCCTTATCTCCTTTATCTATTTAATAAAAAATGATAAGTGGAGATTATCCCCACTTATTAAACACTCATTTTATTCTCGATTTACATATAGAATAAGTACAATAATTATTCCACTTAATATAGTGGTAACAATAGAATAAGAATAAAGAATCATACAAATTGGTAAACAAGCAATCGTAATTAGTCCTGGCTTCGTAAACCCTTTAAATATTAAATAAAATACAATAAAAATGCCTAAGAGGGTAAGCGCTATCAAATAATCAAATGCGATTAGTCCTCCTATAAATGTTGAAATACCTTTACCGCCCTTGCCTTTAAATAAAACTGGATAAATATGTCCAATAATAACGGCCAATAATGTTAACATTACGAATGTAGGATCTTCAAAAAGATATTTTGCTACAGCAACAACGATTGCCCCTTTAATTGCATCACCTAAAAATGTAGCGATGAAATACCCTTTTCCATATACGCGCCCCATATTTCTTGCGCCAGGATTTCCGCTTCCTTCATCCCTAATATCAACGTTATGTCTCAATTTTGTTACTATATAAGCGGTCAATATGTTTCCAATTAAATAAGAAGCCACCAAATATAAAAACTGCATACTATTAATCATGTAATCATTCACTTTCTACATGGGAATACATATACAATATTCAATTACTACGTATATTGTACGTTTTTAACATACATCCCTTTATACATTTTAACATCATATTTTTACAAATCATACAAAAATTCTCATACCTATTTTTAAAAATATATATCCCTCATTAAATAATATGTTCCTTTCACTGCCATTTCTGCTTGTGATACGAATGTAATTTCTTTCATACTTTCTTCACAGCATTTCTTAAATACAGCAAATATTTCAGGAACTAAACGCAATATACTGCCACTTGCTGCAATTGGCGTTGAGTGCTTAAAGTTCAACTTGTTATAAACATTTACTGTAATCCTTGCTAATTCCTTTCCAGCTTGCATCATAATTTCATGCGCATCATCATTGCCATCTCTCGCTTCCTGAATAACTAATGGGGCGATTGCTGCAATTTTATCTTTAGAAGAAGTATATACTAAGCTTTTTATATGAGACGGTGTCAAAAGTTGAAACTGCCTTTGAATATTCAAACTCAATGGACAAAGACTGATTCCTTGATCGAACTGAATTGCCATTTTCTTTAAAGCTTGTAATGCAATCCAATATCCGCTCCCCTCATCTCCTAAAATATGTCCCCATCCACCGCTATACTGATATACTTCTCCTTTCATTCCTATACAAATTGCACCTGTACCACCTATAGTTAATATTCCATCCTTACCTTTTAAAGCAGCTGCATGTGCGATCATTGCATCATTAAAAATTTCAATTTTTGTTCCGTATTTCTTTTTTAAATGTAATGTTAATTCATTTGTATTCGCTCCGCTTATACCAGCTAATCCTAAACAAACACAAACGCAATGCCCATTTATTAAACTCTTCTGGCATTGATTAATTGCTTCCATAATATGCACAAGAGCTTCTTCAAAATCTATTAATATGTTTCCAAAACCACTGGTAGCTCTTACAAGTTCATTTCCGTCTTTATCAAATGCAATTGCCTCGGTCTTCGTTCCCCCGCCATCTACTCCAATCATATACTTCATATGTTCGCCTCATTTTCATCTGCGTATGGAGGGAATGTTATATTCCCTAAAATTACGGAATTCTTAGCACCTGTTGCGCTCGGCACATTACTCGGATTACGATGATACGTTTCGTTTGCTAAAATAGCAAATGCAATTGCTTCTTTCGCTGCTGAAGAATGACCAATATCTTCTTGTATACATATGCTACATTTCTCTTCTCTTAATCCATTCCGTAACATTTCAACAAGTGTATTATTATAACTTCCACCACCACCTAAAATCACCTCATCAATTTCATAATACGGCAAAATAAACGCCTTATAATGATGAACAATTGAACATGCTGTAAACATCGTGACAGTTGCCAATATATTTTCTTTACTATGCTTTTTAAATCGATTCAATAATTCAGTCACAAACGCTTCTCCAAACTGTTCTCTACCTGTTGTTTTTGGTGGTTTCATGTTCAAAAATGGATGGTTCATACAGTATGTTAAAATTTCATCTACAACTACCCCCTGCTTTGCAATCCAACCATTTTGATCATATGGTACATGAAATAATCTTTGACATACTTCATCGATTACCATGTTGCCTGGTCCAGTATCGAAAGCAATAACACTCTCTTTACTTCGTTTACTTGGAACCACTGTAACATTACCAATCCCACCAATATTTTGTAGTAGTCTATTTTTAGTTTGATGCCGATATAAAATAATCTCTGAATATGGTACAAGTGGTGCACCTTGTCCCCCTGCCGCCATGTCCATCGTTCGGAAATTCGAGATAACCGTCGTGTTCGTTTCATATGCTATTACTGCTGGTTCCCCAATTTGCAATGTTGAAGAAATAATATTCCCTTCTTGCTTTGGATGATGATAAATCGTTTGTCCGTGAGAGCCTATTAAATCTAATTGTCTCAAAGGAAAATTGGCCTCTTTACAAACTTCCTTTACAGCATTGGCGAAGCATAAACCAAGTTTAAAATTTAAACTACATATAAGTTGGACATTCGAAGTTTCAATTGATAACGCTTGTTGGATCTCATTTTTCATATCATTACAAAATAGAACAGTAGTAAAATGGATGAGTTCGATTTTAGAATCTACACCACTTCCTTCTATATGAACGAGCGCTACATCTATTCCATCTAATGAAGTACCAGACATTATCCCTGCAATATACATAACGTGCATGACCTCCTATTTACTAAAAAACAATCATGTAAGTAACGAACGTACAACCAATCGAAAACAATATAAATCTAAAAAACAACTGAGCTTTCGATGCAAACGATCCATCAATGAAAGAAACAACTACCGTAAGCAAAACGCTTGCCGCAATACTTGTAACAAGCCAGATACTATGCATTTGTGATAGATTTAGCATGCCTAATAAAGGGACAAAAAGTAAATTTGCACAAATCACTCCAAATAATAATAAAAATACGCCTTTATAACTAAATTTTATATTCATTCTATTTCCCCCTTTCTAGTTTTAATGTGAAAGAAGTGATAGACAAAAAGTCTATCACTCAAAATAACAGCGTGCAGATTAAGGATTAACAGATTCCCCGTCACCATTTTTTTCAATTTCAAGCATATTTTTGTCGTACATTTTAAAGAATGGTAAATAAATAAGGAACGATATTGCTATATTTATAAAAACTAATACAATCGCACGCCAATCTCCACCTGTTGCTAAATATGCACCAATTGGAGCAGGTAGTGTCCATGGCGGCATAATATGCGTTGGTGTTACAAATCCCATCGCAGTTGCTGAATATGCAACAGTTGCTGTTACAAGTGGTGTAATGATAAATGGGATAATTAAAATTGGATTTAGTACAATCGGTAATCCGAATATGACTGGTTCATTAATATTAAAAATACCCGGAACAATACAAGTTCTTGATAATGCTTTCGAATATTTCGATCGACCAAATACAATCATAGCTAATACAAGCCCTAACGTCGCACCAGAACCGCCAATCCATATAAACCATTGATATAACGGCTCTGGTGAAATAAATGGCAACTGATCTGCTCCACTAGCAACTGCTTCACCATTTTTCCCTAGGTATACTTCCCATAATGGCCGAGCAACAGTTCCAACAACCGACACACCATGGATTCCGAATGACCAAAAAAACGTAATTAAAAACACTGGAATCATTACACCGAAGTAACTATCCCCAGCTTTTACTAATGGTGCTGCTAATTTATCAACAACATGGTGTAAATCAATGCTAAAAACGACAGTTACTAGACTCATTATAATAATAACGAATGCTGCAGGTATAAGTGCTTCAAATGAACGCGATACAGATGGCGGTACTTGTTCTGGCATTTTAATCATCACATTTTTCTTCTTACAAAACCTTAAAATCTCTACGGATAAAATAGAAACAATCATCGTCACAAATAATCCATGACCTCCGAGATTTGTCATCGGAAGCATAAATCCTTTTTTATCAATTAACTCAGGCGTTAATGTTAAAAGTAGTGAACATACCGCGAGCTGTGCTCCTGATAAAGCATCTAATTTATAACTTTTCGCTAAATTATATCCTATTCCAAATGCGATATATAAGGACATAATAAACATGGTTAAACGATATGGTATCAATATACTTGTTTGATTCTTTAATGCCCAAACTGATATAAAACTATCTTTCGGCAGTGGTGGAAATGCTACTATTAAAAAGAAGCTTCCTACTATAATAAATGGTAACGCCGAAATAACTCCATCACGGATTGCTTGTAAATGTCTCTGCTCAGAAAGCCTTGCCATCGGTCCAGATAAGTTTTTATCAAGAAACGTGACAAACTTATTCATAACGTTTCCCCCTAACTGATTAATTCATTTACAGTTTTTAATAAAGTCGGGCCGCCAAGCGGTGTGTATGCTTGCGGCGGTATGATGCCACACGGAATAGATTCCTCCTCTGCAAATTTTTTTACAGAGTCAAATCGGTGTCTTATTTGAGGTGCCACCATTACGACATCCCAGCCATTCTTTACTTCTTCCTCTACCTCATTCGTTCCAATTGCATGCACTTCCATGTTCACACCATTTTTCTCCGCTTCTTTTTTTAAAGCGTTTACAACAATTGCACTGGACATTCCTCCAGAACAGACGAACAAAACTTTCATTTATTAATCCTCCTATACTTATAATTTATTACCCTTCAAATGAAAGGAAGTTTCACTTTACTAACAAGCATATGAAGTAGTAAATGAATTTAGTTATAATGAAAGTAAATTTCATTAAAAATATTTTTCCTATTAAATTAATGTTTCAATATGCAATTTTCTCTATTGCAAAGTCAACCTCGCCTCATATATTATTTTAAATAATCATATGATAGGGAGGCGTATAAATGATCGTTAAACGTTTATTAATGATATGTTGTATCGTCATCTTGTTCATCCCTTTCTCTTTCATTCCCCCTCACTCTACTTATGCTGAAGTAAATACTACGTACAAAAAACATGAATTACGTGCTGTATGGATTGCATCTGTTCTGAATATTGATTGGCCCTCAAAAACTGGCTTACCCATTGAAAAACAGAAACAAGAATTTATAAGATTATTAGACGATGTAAAAAGCACTGGTATGAATGCAGTTGTTGTACAAATTAAACCAACCGCTGATGCTTTCTATCCTTCAAATTACGGTCCTTGGTCTGAATACATTACAGGAACACAAGGAAAAGATCCTGGTTATGACCCGCTCGCATTTATGATTGAAGAAACTCATAAAAGAAATATAGAATTCCACGCTTGGATTAACCCATACCGAATAACGATGAATCACACCGATATAAATCGATTATCAAATAATCACCCTGCAAGGCAACATCCCGATTGGGTTGTCCCTTATGGCGGAAAGTTATATTACAATCCCGGTATTCCGGAAGTGAAAAAATTTATAACAGAAGGCGCTTTAGAAATCGTACAAAATTACGATATTGATGCGCTGCATATGGATGATTATTTTTACCCATATAAAGTAGCCGGTGAAGAATTTCCAGATCAGAAAACGTACGAAACATATAATAATGGTAGATTTACAAATATAGAAGATTGGCGACGTAACAATGTAAATGAACTTGTAAAAGATTTAAATACTGCTATAAAACAAGAAAAATCATATGTAAAGTTTGGTATTAGTCCGTTCGGCGTATGGCGAAATATAGCTGACGATCCCACTGGCTCTAACACAACCGCAGGCCAAAGAAACTATGATGACCTTTATGCTGACACACGTGAGTGGATACAAAAAGGATATATTGACTACATTACACCGCAAATATATTGGAATATAGGTTTCACCCCAGCTGCATATGACATATTAGTAGATTGGTGGGTTAAAGAAACAAATAACAAACCGATTCACCTATACATTGGTCAAGCGGCCTATAAAATTAATAATAACTCCGTCCCTGCTTGGTCTGATCCAGAAGAATATCCAAAACAAATTGCATTAAACCGGCTATATCCTGATATAAAAGGTAGTATGCATTTTAGCTTAAAAGATATTAATAACAATCCACTCGGAGTTAAAGATAGACTTTCAAAAAACATATATAAACATCCTGCATTAATCCCGCCTATGCCTTGGCTTGATCATGATCCACCAAAACAACCGACTTTAAAAGGCGCCATTCCAAGAGATGAAGGTATTGCAATCGGTATCATTGACAATAGAGATAATGATTCTGCTTATTACGCTATTTACCGCGTGAATGGGAAAAATGAAGTGGATATACAAAATCCCAAAAATTTACTTACTACTGTAAGAAAAACAAAACTTGGAGAAATTTATGTAGATAAAACCGCTATTTCCGGAGAAACGTATACCTATGTCGTAACTGCAGTTGATCGATTGCATAATGAAAGTGTGGCTTCTAGTCATACTACCGCTAGTGCAAAATAAAACCTCATAAAAAAAGCGCCTTAAAGCTGTGATACTTAGCTTTTAAGGCGCTTTTTGTTATTTATTCTTAAACTTCTCAGTCGCTGCCCTCATCTTCACATTTAAATCGTGATCAATCGAGTCGCGAATATCTCGCTCTACTACTTCCATTTCTTTTTTGAAATTTTCCAAGTAGATCTTCAGTTCTTCTTCCTTCTCTGGTCTTTGTGAAGGTGGTAATTGTACTACCAACGATAACATGGCCGTTAAATCTTTCATTAAGAATGTTTCAAGTTTATGTTGTTGTTCAAACATGCGTTGCTCTTGATAGTACGGAAGTGCATTTAATACCGAAATTGTAATATCATCAACCGTTCTTTGTAATGAAGGATTTATTGAGCGTTTATACGCTTGAATTGTATTTAATGCGTCTGGATAACGGTCATAAAAATACAATTTGTAAAATGATAAGTCTGTCGGTTTTACAGTTTGCTGCGTTTCTTGTCTTAAGAAATCTTTCACTTTCATCGCAGCCACATCAATATCTTCATTCGTAAGCTTTTTCGTAGTTTTTGCCATTACATGCACTTTTTTCTGCTTTTCTTTCGGTAACATCGAGAAGACTTGCTCTCTCGTACGTTGACCTGATGCACAAAATAGAGTATTTAATGTATTTTGTTCTTTCTTTCCTTCGGTGCGAATCCAGCGATAAAACAGTGGATGTTGTGTAAATTCTTGTAGAAACGGTATTGATTTGTTTGATATCTTATCTAGAGAATCTTGCGCTCTTTTATATGGCTTCGTCCATGAAAAATACAGTTTCCGCCCGAAGTATACGACTAAAACAACGACAGTAAATGCTATTAAAAGCAATGTACCGAGTAGTAATAGTACTGTTTGAATGAAACTCATTTGTTCACCTCCTCTAATAATCCGTTATTTCCTTGGACGCTGAATGAGTTTCTGCTTCATCTCATCATTAAATGTGTCTAGTTCAATAACGAACTTCTTGCTTGACTCAATAATACGTTCTGACGATTTTTCAGATGCTTCAATTGCAGCGAACACATTTTGGAATGATTCACGTAATTTATCCATGCTAATAGCAGGGTTTTCAAGCAATTTCGTCGTTTCTTCTGTATTTTGTTTTAACGCTTGAGAATTACTTAATACCATCGATTCAATTGCTTCATTCGTCGCATTTACGGCATCAATTGTTTTCCGTTGATTCGTTAATGCAAGCTGAATAGCAGCTGAAACTGTTACAACGTTTTGTGTCATCGTAATCGCATTACGTATCGCCTCTGTTAATTTTTCATTATTTTTCTTAATGATGTCTACAGAAGCTATAGATTGTAATAATACACTTTTCGCTTGCTGCATATTACGTGTACGTACAAGTATCTTTTCTAATGCATCGTTAATTAACGGAATATCCCTTTGACGCTCTGGGTTTTGTTTCTCAGCTTCAAGCATGCCAGCAAGCTTTTTCCCTAAGTATACTTGTTTATCAAGCGCATGAATTTTATCGTGCGATTGTTCTTTTAACATTTCAAGACCAACTGTATCCTCTTGTAAGTTATCACGACCAATTAGAAGGGATCTAATAATTTCCTCAATTTGCTTATCTATAGATTGATATTTATGCACGTATGTTTCAAGTGGATTTTTCTTAAATACTTTAAACATAATTTTCTTCATACCACTTGCTTTTAATGAATTCGGATCAAGCTCTGATACTACTTTGCGTAATTCTAACAATGTATTTGGAATTTCTTCATTCTTTCCATTCATCATCGCTGTGACAGGACGTTTTAATGCTGATAACGTTTGTCCTGCTGCTTGTTGTTCTTTATCCCCCAAATCTCCTAGCTGCGACAATACTTTCGATAAATCTGTATTTTGCTCGCTATTTAACTTTTGTACATAAAGATCGGCTTCTTTATTTAATTCATCAAGTTCTTCATCTTTTATAACTGTATCAACTACTACTTCTACATTATTATCTTTCACAATTGATACGGGTTCTTTTTTCTCGAGTTCAGTCAACAAAATCGCTCCTTTATTTATATGTGCGAATTTATGTGCACTATATTTCATCTAATATATTGTATTTCATTTGCAAACAGCCTATATGAAATCAATTTTCAAGAAATACCTGCTTATGCAGTCATTCCCTGTTTCTTACTATAAGTATACCTGTAAACAACATAATTTTCCTCAGACTTAAGACCTAGAGACCGACATGCTGAAGGCGGATTCTTCGTATGTTACGTATATAAATTACGTCCTTCCCATACTACTGCACGCAATCTTTTGACATACACCCTTTTTCAATGTGATAATTATATTACACTCAATCCTATTTCTTCTTACGCGCTACAAATGCTCCCTTTTGAAACGCTAATAACACTGTTTCAAACGTATCATCTTCTTCAATCATTTTTATAAACTCATCTAATTCACTTGCATGAGAAGTTGCATTATCAACAACAAGAAAACCTTTTGGTTGTAACATACGTTTTATATGTTCAAGCCACCACATGTATTGCGTACGCTCTGAATCTAGGAAAATAAAATCAAATGAATCATCTAGTTGTGAATCTAAAAATGCCCCTGCTTCTTGATTGTGAACATCAATCCTTTGTAAAAGGTTTGCCTTTTCAAAATTGATAAGTGCCTCTCCAACTCGTTCTGAAGAAAGCTCTACAGTTGTTACATTTCCATTTGTTTCTTCTACCGCATTAGCCAACCACAATGTAGAATAACCATTAGAAGTTCCAATTTCTAAGATATTTTTTGCATTACACCCTTTTACTAAAATTGATAAAAATTGCCCCATCTCACGAGAAACATTCCGTAATTTTTCTTCCCTTGTTTTTTTATTTCGATCATGCTCTTCTCCATATTGTTCAAGTTGCAATAATAATGAATCTACTGTATCCATTCTTTTCATCGCCTTTCCAAGCAATATGATGAAAAAGCTCTTGCTGCCCGTCTACTTTTTATTATATGCGAAACAAAAACCTTTTTCCTGTTATATGACAAAGATTTATAATTTTTTATAGCATATTGTTTCGTTTTTTGGTAAAGTTAATTTCTACGTGCAATTATTCCATTCATATTATTTCATATAAAAATTGCAGTTATTAAATTATATAAACCCCATTTAAATGAATCGGTATTTCAAATTCAATTAAGCGCCCTTTTCGGACGCATTTTCTTTGTTTATATATTTCCAGAAGAAAGGATGCTTACAAATGAACGTGATTAGCTTAGATGCTGCTCGAAAACGAAAGCAGCATAAAAAATTAATGATTACTATACCGATTATTACACGTATTTATGAAGAAGACGGGGAAATTAAATTTGAGGTAGCTGGCGAAAAAGATGTACCTCTTGAAATGTTAGAAAAATAATAAAAAACGCATTTCTGAAGAAATGCGCTTTTTTATATTTTTACATTTAAATGCATAAGTTTTTCAGGATTAACCATCATATAAATATTTGAAATCTTCTCATCCTCAAATGCAAACGAAAGAACATATGTTACTTTATTATTTATTGTAACTATAACTCCTGGTATACCATTTACCATTTTGAAATCAACAGTGTACTCTTCTGTCAATCGTTGTGCAATCCCAAAGAACAAACGTATAATTCGATTTGCAGAATAAATTGGATTGATCGCAGTCGTAACTTTACCGCCACCATCAGCTTTGAGTATAGCATCTGTTTTTAATACTTCCAACATACCTTCCGTATCCCCACACTGTAATGATGCTACAAACTTTTCAACATAAGAAGCCATTTTCTCCGTGCTTAATTTTGATTGCTTCGGTTTCTCCAACATACTTTTTCGTGCACGTTGAAAGATCTTCCTGCAGTTCACACTACTCTTATCAACAATTGAAGCTATTTCTTCGTATTCATAACTGAAAACCTCTCTTAATATGAAAACAATCCTTTCTACCTCAGATAGTTGTTGTAAAAGTAATAAATATGCGGTGGAAAGGGATTCTTTCATTATAAATGACTTTGATGGCTCATCACTCTCTTCTACAAGTGGCTCTGGTAACCACATCCCTACATACACGTTACGTTTATGCGCTGCCGATCGTAATTTATCAATTGAACGATTTGTCGCCATCTTACATAAATATGCTTTCATATTTTCTATAGATTGTGGATCTTCTATATTATTTAGCGAGATAAATACATCCTGAACGATATCCTCAGCATCCATAACACTCCCAAGGATTCTGTATGATAACGAAAATAATAATGATTGATACGCTTCATATAACTGCTCCGTTTCCATGATGAACTGCCTCACTTTCATATTGCTTTAAAATGTGTAACGCTGCACGTTTCCCGCTTGCTACCGCAGCATCAGCTAATATTTCATCATGCCCTGCCCAATCTCCTGCAACATAAACACCTGGCATTTCAGGTATATTAGGACCCGGCTTTTCAACACGGTCAATATGAGGAAAACCATGTACTACTGTTATTTTCGGTAAATATTGCTGTGCAACAACTTCTCTTTTCCAATTTGGATGTAACAACTCCATCGTACTTTCCAACTGTTCTTTATCTTCATGAATATGATTCATCTCTAGCACAGGATTATGGTACTTAATTAGACTCACTGCAATTGATCCGTCTTCACTTAATTTAGCTGCTCTCGATTGATTTGTGAAAAATATAGGTTGATCTAATCCTAATACAAATTGATGTGTAGGATTGGGTAATTGTCTCAAGCCAATATCTAATGCACCAACAGTAACCGGTACCGATTGTTCACTCCATTTATGCAAACTTGTTCCTTCTGCACCTTTTATTATTTTACAAGCCTCTTTCGGCGGAGTCGTCACGATGACTGTACCTACTTCAAAAACCTCATCATCAACACAATGTATTCTTTGTTTACCTTCGGAATGCTCAATTTCCACAACATGCTTTTTAGCCAAAAACTGCACCCCGATATCATTCGCTATAGCTCTTAATTTTGTTATTATCGTCTCCCAACCACCATCTACATAAAGCACTCCTTCTTTTATAGAAAGCTGTATTTGCTTTAGTACAGATGATGCTAATTGTATTGTAGGAGCAAACGTATATGTTGTTGTCCGGCATAGCGCATAAAATATATTGCGAACCATTGGATCTTTTATTTCATTTTCTGCCCATGTAGTTAGACTCATTTTCGGAACTTCTCCTACATCTAAATTTCCTAAACGAATCATAAGACGTGAGAATTGTACTTTTGCAGACCAAGAAAGTAGTGGTGTTGATAAAATTGAGCGAAAATCTGTTGGGATGGTGAATATATCCCCTTTCCATATTCCATGTGCTTTTGTAGATGGTATTCCACCTGGAAGAGTCATACCGAGCTCATTAAAAGTTATAAACGCTGCCCCGCCTCTATATAAAGCATGTGCACCAAGATTCATGCAGATTCCATTTTTATTTGTAGTCATCCCTCGGCCACCGAATTGACTGGACTTTTCTAATACAATCACTTTCCTTCCAACTTTCGCTAAATATATAGATGCTGTTAATCCAGCAAGCCCACCGCCAACAATTGCTACATCAAATTTCTTCATAATAAAATCCCTCCTTAATCGTTCTACATACAAGACGAACGATTAAGGAGGGATGTGACATAAAAATAAATTTTTATTACCCTACTATATTTCATTACTTTTTAATTCGGTCATATTGCATACGAAATAACTCAATTGCAAATGGAATATCCTCTTCACTCTTTAAATAATAACTGATCCATCCTGATTCAGGTAATACGTGATGTGGTTTTACCAAGCCTTGCTTCACTAATTCATCTCGCTTTAACTTCGGAAATGGTAAATCAGCTAATTTATCACCATGAAGATGGCCAAGTTCTTTCTTGCCATAATTTATTTCAATACCACCAAATCGATGCGGTTTTTCAGAAACACCCGCCCAGCTAAGTACTTCATTTCTAATCATTTCACTAAATGACATAAACATTCACTCCTTATAAATGATTGATGTAATTTTAAATTAACATTTTCATTACTTTTTTCCATCAATCCAAAGTATGAATGGGAATACGAATATAGTTTAGTCTTAACACCTTATTCTTTATGGAATAAGTGAATTTATTAAGCTACCGACAACAGCACAAAACAAAGACTAGACACATATCCTAATTTTGTAACCTAACTTCCCTATAGAAAGGCGGGTAATATAATTGACTGCAAACATCGACTATACCTCCCCCTCAACCAATTTTACTTATGATGTAAATAAAAGTAATTTTTTTCGGAAAGATGCCCAAAATTATATAAATGTACTTGGTATTAAACAATTAAATACTTTAGAAAATACTTCATTATTAGATATTTATTTAAGTACAGGAAATTTTGTAGAACCACATATTCATCAAAATGCAGCTGAACTTGTTTATTGTATTTCAGGGTCTGCTGTTGTTTCTTTACTTAATCCATTTACGAATCAAATATTAAACTTACCGATAAAACCCGGGCAAGTTGCCAACATTCCACAAGCGTGGTGGCATTATGAAATTGCTACAGCAGATAATACTCATTTATTAGCTATTTTCAATGCTCCAACTCCAGAAGTTATTTTCGGTTCTGACATTTTAAGGTTAACTCCGGCTCATATGATGGCCCATACTTACTGTCTCAATGAACAACAATGGAAACAAGCGGTTTCCCCTATTCAATCAACTACTGTAATTGGTCCTCCGGCAAACTGCAATCAAAACCGTGAAATGAAAAATTATCCAACCCAGCCCCTCGCTCAACAACAGAATCCGTATCACCAAGATTCTTATTGCTTTCCTCTTTACTGGGGCTATTAATTTGTAAATTTTCAAAAGAATCATCATTTATCTCCTAGGAAAATACCAAGGAGATTTTTTTATTGTATCTTCTCTTCCTATTAAAAATAGTAACAATTGATAGTGTACATACATATAATATTTATATATTAAATTGGAGGTGATAGTACTATGAGTAATTATAACTATCGAAAAAACTACTCTTATAATAAAAATAGTAGCTCTTCAGCATCCTCTCAATCTTCCAATTCTCAATCTTCCAATTCCCAATCGCAAAGAGACTTAGCCGAGCAAGGCTATGTAAAGAAAAAAGGATGTAACTGTAATAAAAATAAATAGTTTATTTTATGGATGAATTCTTTTAAAAGAATTCATCTTTTTTTACTGACCGGAAATTTTTAAAGTTACATAACTTATTCCTTAAATGAGAAAGGGTAACTTATACTTTTTTATACGAACTTAACAAAGAGTAATTGTTCAATTGATTTATTACTTATTTCCCCAAAAAATATAGTCCTTCCTAAATTTATTAGGAAGGACTATATACAAACCCCTGTTTAATTTCCTACTAAATGTAACAAATTAAACGATATTAATACCTGCACTTACAAATCCAGCAACTGCAGCTATTGGACTTGCTGCTGTTAATGAAACATATAACAGTATTTTATCCCCGGCTGCTACTGGAATAGCTTCAGGTATGATTCCTGATGCTGTAGAACCAATCGCTATTGCGGCAAATGCTGGTGTTAATAATAGAGGTGCGCCTTGTACTGTAAACGTATTGCTTGCTGCAGGTGCAGTTAATATTTGTATTTGCACTTGAACAGGTGATAATGGAGCTAATGCAGCTGTTGCACTAAAGAAACCTGCTAATGACGTAATAACCCCTGCGCGTGGTGCTACAAATGCATAATCACCTACACCTAATGCTAATGTGATACTTGTTCCACCCGTTAATGCTATACCAGGCTGACTAAATCCAAATCCAAGAAGAGTTCCTGTATTAGCTACTAACGCATTAACTAACGCTGCTGGTGTTGTACCTGAAGCAAACGGAATAATAGCTCCGCCACCAGTTGCACCTGTTGCACCTGTTAAGCCTGTTGCACCAGTTAAACCTGTTGCTCCTGTTGGACCTGTTGCTCCTGTTGGACCTGTTGCTCCCGTTGCTCCTGTTAAGCCTGTTGCACCAGTTAAACCTGTTGCTCCCGTTGGGCCTGTTGCTCCCGTTGGGCCTGTTGCTCCTGTTAAACCTGTTGCGCCACCAGTACCTGCTGGACCTGTCGCTCCTGTTGGGCCTGTTGGACCTGTCGCTCCCGTTGGACCTGTTGCTCCTCCTCCTGGACCTGTTGGACCTGTTGGACCTGTTGCTCCTCCTCCTGGACCTGTTGGACCTGTTGGGCCTGTTGGGCCGCCTCCTGGAGTAGCACCAATTAATTGAGTTAATAAGTTTAATAAAAGTTGTAAACTTGCAGGGTCAATAATTAAAGAGAAGAAGAATGGTGCAAGAGCACTGTAGAATTGTTGTAATAAAGAAAGTAATTGACTTAGATTTGGGTTAGGAGATTGTAGTAAATTAATAATACTTTGAATTAATTGTTTTAAGAAGTTTCCTTCTGGAGAAGGTGCTAATTCATTTAGTAAGTTCAATAGTTGAGTAAACAAATTGAGTAAAGCTAATCTGTTTGCATCACTTGGATTTGCAAAAAACGCTGCAATAGCCGAAATTAAAGAGTTTAGTAAAGTAATTAATCTACCTAATTGCTCACTAGTAATTGGAACTGTTTGTGGATTGTTACAACATTCTGGAGTGAAAACAATCGGATTATTGCAGTGGTTATGACCAAAACAATTATTACTTGTCATTTATGTCCTCCTTACTTGTTTTATATTTGAGTTTTTCCTATTATAAGGATCATAAAGTTGTAAAAGAGTATCTGTTATATATTGACTTAAAATAGGAAACATGAAATATAATTAAACTTGCAAACGCTATTTAATTATGTTCATGACTCACATATTAATTATATGTTTTTAATAATTGACTGCTTAGATTAAATACCTAAACTTAAGAGTTTATTTTATTTTTCCGCATTTATCTCTTAGGTTCAAAGACACATTTTAATTTGAATACAAAAACCGAATTTACGATTTACATATATTCCGCAAGTAACAACATCATTTTTTCATATACATAAAGAACACTTCTTTACTAAAATTGGGCTCCCCTTTTAAAGGGGAGCCGTTTCTATTATAAAAAACTCTCATACAATATAGTGGACAAGTTATTTTATACTTCGTTCTAATAAAATATTGTAAGGAGTGAAAATTAATTGCCTATCATTCAACCATTTATGGCATCTAGAAGATTTACATCTACACTAGGAGCCGGCACAGGTACAGGTGCGGCTTTTGCAATTGCTGCCACAGCTTGTTTAAACGATGCGGGTACTACTGCAACCGCTTTTCCGACTTTCACGTATTACAACTTATATGTGAACGGTATTCTTCAACCAAGCGTGAACTCCAGTGTTACTACTGGTCCTACTGGTGCTATTACAATTCCTGGTGGGGATGCATTAGACGGCGGAATTCCAATTACAATTGAATTTATCGTCACTTAATGTTAACGAATGTAATTCAGAACAAAAAAGACAGATTCCTTTTCATTAAGAATCTGTCTTTTTTAATTAATAATAATAAATTGTAAAATAATTGAAGAACCTTGCGATGGTGGTTGGTTATCCAATAAAGTTAGTTTACCAGTACTAACTTCATAGAATGGTTGTGGTTGCAAAATTCCATTGATAAACAAATTTATATACGAAACCTCACTAGGTGAAAGTATATTCGTTGTACCATATTGAGCTATGCCATCTGCATCTGTATATATAAGTTTCTCTCCATCTGAAAAAGTGTAAAATAACAAATTAGTTGTTGTTATAGGGCCAATCCCCCCAGTAGGACCTGTTGCTCCTGTTACACCCGTTGCTCCTGTTGCTCCCGTTGCTCCTGTTGCTCCTGTTGCTCCCGTTGCTCCTGTTGCTCCTGTTGCTCCTGTTGCTCCTGTTGCTCCTGTTGCTCCCGTTGCTCCTGTTGCTCCTGTTATTCCTGTTGCCCCCGTTGCTCCTGTTGCTCCTGTTGCTCCCGTTGCTCCTGTTGGAATATATATTGGTGGAAGAGCTGGAAATGTAGGTCCAATATTCTCAGGTTCTATCTTACCTTTATTTATTGATAATTTATCATTCCGCTTCAATTTAATTCCTCATTCCACATATTTTTAATTAACTTACATAAGTATGAGTCTATTATTAAGGAATACTTTCATAACTATTCTTTTTTCTTTCCAAATGATTCATACAGTTATTAAACATTTTACCGTTGCTTTAACTACTACTATTAATATAATAAAATGATAGTTCCATTCCAAAAACACGAAACTTATTGCATTCTAATTTAAAAATGAGGTGATTTAAATTCAAGATAAAAATGAAAAAAGAATAGAAGAACTAGTATCAATAGCTCTTGAAATTATTCTTCCATACAGACTTACTGGAAGTACTGGACCTACCGGAAGTACTGGGTCAATAGTTACAACAAACTCTATGTTCGCTAATAATACATTAGGTATTAGGTGGAACTAATATTCCTCTTTCTAATAACCAAAGCCTCGGTAATTTTACAGTTAACGCCTCAAACGATATATTTACAATTCCTGTAGCCAGAAGATATCATTTAACCTATCAAGTTAATACGACAACTGCTCTACTCACTGGAACAAAACTACTATTAAACGCTTCTACTCCACTTCCTGGTTCTATTTTTTCTCCCGCTATATCAACTTCAAATTATAACAATAATTTAATTGCCGATAATACAATTTCCCTTCAATTATTCGGCGTATTATACATCGTTAATTTGGTTGGAGGTGGTTCAACAGGTGCCTCTCTAACAATTATACGAATCGATTAAAAAATGATTCATTCTTTTTCTAATAAACATTATTAAATACTAAGTCTATCATGATAAAAACCTCCCAATTATTTCATAAAAGTGATGGCGCATTAAAGAACAAATTGCACTATATTCATAGTAGAAACTATCTATACTAAATTTTCCGTATATATATTATCAATTTACACTGACTTCCACCGATGTTACATTAAATATGAAGACAGTTTCTCTTTTACGAACCATCTCAATACGTATTTGAGAAACGTACTCCAATCCTATACGCGAGAGCAATACTATGTTGACACTCAGATGAGTGTCTTTTTTTGTGAATGATAAAAAATAAAAACCATCTCTTATAGATGGTTTTATCTTTTGTTACTATAAATGTAAACTTATGCAGTTGGATAATAAATTGTCATGCTTAATCGAGTCAAAGATTTCCCTAAATTATAATAAGAGTGTGATCTATCGGCCTTAAAACGAATTGAATCTCCACTATTTAATTTATATTGACAGTTATTCACTTTTACTGTCAATTCACCTTCAAATACCGTTATAAATTCTTCTGCGCCTTCTTTATGCCCTTCTGAACTTAATTTCCCTTCTGTTTCTATTTCCACTGTATACATTTCAAAATGTCTACCATCTTGAAAAGGGAAAGAAGGATACACTTTATATTTTCCATTGTCTTCAGACAATACTTGAATATCCTTTCTTAAAATCACTTTCGTATCAGGCTGAGGAGTGTTGATTAAAGAAGTAAAAGAAACTTTCAAGCCATTTGCAATTTTCCATATTGTTGTTAGTGTCGGGCTTGATTCCCCTCTTTCAATTTGTCCAATCATCGTTTTACTCACACCCGTTAATTGGGAAACTTTTTCTAAACTTAATTTTTCTTTTTCTCGTATTGTTTTTAAATTTTTAGCCAGTATAAGTTGAATTTCTTCCATAAAACACACCCCTACACTCTATACAATATAACGACCGTTATGTATAATAAAAAGCGCACGTTATATTGTTCTTTTCGGTCATTATAACACACACAAATAATTAGGGGGTCCAAATGCCTATATTTTCTTTTTTGTTATTTGTATTTATAAGTAGCTTCACACCTGGTCCTAACAATTTTTTAGCGATGACATACGCAAATCAACACGGATTAAAAAGAAGCATGAAGTTTTGCTTCGGAGTAGCTTTTGGTTTTTTCATCCTCACTTCTTTATGTAGTTTCTTTAATATTGTATTAATTAATATTATCCCTATAATTGAATTTCCTTTAAAAATTTTAGGTGTCGCGTATATGCTATATTTAGCCTTTAAAATAATTACTAGTAAAGGCGGTGCCGGTCACAATGAAAAAAATAATAAAAACTTATTTACAGTGGGTATTTTCCTTCAATTTATTAACCCTAAAGGAATATTATTCGGACTCACAGTAGTCTCTACTTTTATACTCCCTTACTACAATTCATATTCAAGTTTTCTACTTTTCTCATTATTTCTAGGTATAGTCGGTTTACTGAGTACATTTAGTTGGAGCCTTTTTGGTTCCATGTTCCAAAAATTTTTATTAAAACATAATCAATTATTTAACATCATTATGGCTGTTTTATTAGTTTTCAGTGCCGTTTCAATCGTTATACACTAATTCGATGCTCATTTTAGATTTTGTACTTTTTAATACCACTCTTTATCATTCAGACTACTTTACATACTAATCCATCCACATACCCTATGTGGTTTAAAACTTTTAAGAGGAGACCTTCTAACAATAGGTTTCCTTCCATATCATATTAAATAAGAAGCAGGTTAAATACGGAGGTGATTTTGATTAAGACTACTTTAATTTCTCATTTTTACAATGAAGAATATTTACTTCCGTGGTGGTTAATGCACCATACAAAGCTATTTGATCATGGCATTCTTATTAACCGTGGATCCACTGATCGTTCAGTTGAAATCTGTAAAACATTCGCTCCTAATTGGGAAATACGAAACTCAAAATCATTCGAATTTGATGCTTATTTAGTTGATCAAGAAGTTATGGAAATTGAAAGAGAACTTACAGGATGGAAAATGGTATTAAATACGACAGAATTCCTGTGCTGTTATAATAAAGAACAATTTTTCAAATCACTTAACACTATGGGCGGCAATATGTTTTCAATAAGAATGATTATGATGATTGATGATCCGACTTATGGCTACACTAATCCAAGATATAGTTCTCCGCTTGTTAAACAACGTTACCATGGCATAATAATTCAACCTAATCCAAATCAACTATATCTTAACGGTAGATTAATTCACAATAATTCGCACGGGAACTATAGAGTCGGGAGACATGGTTCGCATTATCCTTATAACATTTACATAGAACCTGCTTTTATTTTTAAATTTTTTTATAGTCCATGGAACGATGCAATGAAAAAACGAAAATTACAAATTGGGCCGACTCTTTCTCAACATAGTGTACAGCGTGGACTAGGTTCTCATCACTTAACAACAATTGAAAAATTAGAAACAAAATACAAATTCTATGCAACTTTAACTACGGACCTCCGGTTATTCCCAGAATACCAAATTATATTTCCTGACCTTTATCCTTAATGTCTTGAATATTTAGTTTCCACATCCATCCTTTTTTTATTAACATACCAACTCCAACTAAATACTTTTCTCTAGTAGAAATCTGAGCTAGGACTCTTGCTGCACGCAGATTCCTCTTATTCAATCTCGTATCACTAGCCTATAATCTTTCATACCATTTCATTGAGCACCTGATGTTGGATCAGAAATAAAAAATGGTAATTCATTTGGAAAATTTTAAATTTCAAATTATATACCTTCTAAAACAAAGAATTCAAACAATAGAACCTAAACTAATGTTTTAAGTTATGGCTTTATTTTTTTCTTATTATTCACTTTAAAATCTTTTTATAATAATATTGAAAAATACGGTATAATATAAGTCACTGTTCTTTGGGAGGGTTATAATGTCTGATAAGTATAAAATTTTCATTCTTATTGTTACCGCATCTTTTTCTTTCTTTTCCTTAATAAAAGATTTCCGCAACACTTCAAAAAGTTTCTTTTGGGGTAGTTTTGTAATTCTTACAAGCTTCATAATACTTTTAACACTCGCTTTAGATTTAACTCCAATACTCCTATATTCAACGCAAATTGCGCTTGAGATTATTACAATACCACGTAAACTCTTTCTACCATCTGTCACTGAAGCCGCTAGTATTTGCTAACAAAGTATTTTATTTTTCTTATGCATGCCAAAATATATTTTGGTAAATTTGACACACATTTATATCAAACAAGCATATTTTATTGTATGGTGACTATCTAATAATACAAATTTTAAATTTTTATAAGATCTTTTTATTTTTAATTAAAAATTTACAACATTCTAAAACAGCATGCACATAATATCCTCAATTCCCTTTTTCAACATGAAACTTGTCTCAGAGCGCCTTTAAAAGCGCTCTTTATCTTTAATAAAGGTTTTATTAAAATTTAGGTTAAAAATTAATACCCTATAGTCATGATAGCTATTTACTGTTTCCAAAATAAGTTGCATTAATAATATAGAAATGAAATACCTATAAAAATTATTACTTTACTATTTCTTTAAACATGCTAGTGAGGTGATTTCGATAGATTATCAAAACAAAGATATGTTCATTAACTTTTCACTTTTAGATATTAACCGTATTATTCTCCCACATTCTCCTACTGGACCAACTGGCTCTACCGGTTCCACTGGACCTACTGGGCCTACCGGGCCTACTGGGGCTACTGGCTCCATTGGTTTCACTGGTTTCACTGGTTCCACTGGACCTACTGGGCCTACCGGTTCTACTGGTTCCACCGGGCCTACTGGGCCTACCGGTTCTACTGGACTTACTGGCTCCACTGGACCTACCGGTTCTACTGGCTCCACTGGTTCCACCGGGCCTACTGGCTTCACTGGTTCCACCGGGCCTACTGGCTTCACTGGTTCCACCGGGCCTACTGGCTTCACTGGTTCCACCGGGCCTACTGGCTTCACTGGTTCCACCGGGCCTACTGGCTTCACCGGTTCTACTGGGGCTACTGGACATACTGGCTCTACCGGTTCCACCGGGCCTACTGGGGCGGCTAGTGTAGGATTAACAAACTATCTATATGTTTTTGATACTACTAACCAATCAATTGCAGTAGGAAGTAGTGTTACTTTTAACACAAATGGACCTATAACAGGAACTGCCCTTAGCCACATCACAGGTACTGGAAATATTATAATTAATACACTAGGAACATATGTAGCAGAGTTTCAATTACAAGCTTCTCGCGAAAACCAATTCTCCCTCGAACTAAATGGTACACCAATTTCAGGTGGACGTTTTGGTACGGGGTCACCACATACAATAAATCAAGGTACTGCTGCTTTTACCGTAACAGTTGTTCCTTCAACATTGACTTTAATAAATAACACCTCTTCAGCAGGTACTATCACTCTCTCAAATAGTGATGGTGGCTCTTTAACAAATGTATCTGCAAGTATAAGTATTTTTCAGGTCGGATAATTAATTTGGTTAGAAAAGTGATTCATAAAATTTACAAATATAAAAAATGAGGCTTCTCTTTTCTAGAGAAACCTCATTTTTTATATTAAATTTTAAATTGGCTCGTATACAAATCAAAATAAAACCCTTTATCTTCCATGAGAGATTCATGATCCCCTCTTTCTAAAATTCCCCCATCCTTTATAACAAGGATTTGATCTGCTTTTTCAATTGTTTTAAGTCGGTGAGCGATCACAAAACTTGTGCGACCTCTCATTAAATTATTTAGTCCTGCTTGTATTTGTAATTCTGTTCTTGTGTCAATATTAGATGTCGCTTCATCGAGAATTAATATATCTGCATCTGCTAAAATTGCTCGTGCAATCGCAAGAAGTTGTTTTTGTCCTTGACTTAAATTCGATCCTTCTGAAGCAATTTCTGTTTCATATTGATTTGGCAAATGCTTAATAAAAGAATGTGCAGATGCTGCCTTAGCTGCAGTGATAACTTCTTCATCAGTAGCATCTAAGCGTCCATAACGGATATTATCCATAATTGAACCAGCAAATAAATACGTATCCTGTAAAACTACTCCAATTTTACTTCGTAAAGAATTAATATCATAATCTTTTATATCTTTTCCATCAATATGAATTTGTCCTTGCTGTATATCGTAAAAGCGAGTTAACAAATTAATGATTGTTGTTTTCCCTGATCCAGTCGGACCAACTAAAGCAATTGTCTCTCCTGGCTGCGCTTTAAGACTCACTTCTTTTAAAATTGTTTTATTTTCTGCGTAGCCAAATGAAACATTCTCAAGTGTAACATGCCCTTGTAAATTTTGTACAACAAATGCGTCTTTTTTATTTTGAATTTCTGGTACCTCATCCATAATCTCAAAAACACGTTCTCCACCAGCAACTGCCGCTTGAATTGTATTCATTAAAGTCGCAAATTGACTTAGCGGTCTTGAGAATTGACGAGAATAATTAATAAAAGCCGCAATAACTCCTACTGTTGTCATTCCGTTTAAGACCATAACTGATCCAGCCCCAATGACAAGCCCCATACCTAAGTTATTAATAAAGTTCATACTTGGAAAAATAAAAGCTGAAAATGTATCAGCCTTCGTAGCTGAAACTCTTAGCTGTTCATTAATTTTATTGAAATTTTGTACAGTTTCTTTTTCTTTTCCATACAACGTTGTAACATCCGCACCTGTAATTGCTTCCTCAATAAATCCATTTAATTCACCTAAATCTTTTTGACGCTTCGCAAAGTTTTTACCACTATATGCAACTAGTTTTTTTGTAACGTAAAACATAATAGGTACTGTAATTAAAGTTACAATTGCTAAAATCCAATTTAAAGCGAACATCGCAATCGTTACACCTATAAAAGTTAACGCTGATGAAATAATTTGTACAACACTTTGTGTCAAAGCTTGATTCAAATTATCTATATCATTTGTCACACGGCTCATTAAATCACCTTGGGAACGCACATCAAAGAACCGTAAAGAAAGCGTTTGGATTTTCTCAAAAATATCTTGTCGTATTTTTTGAATTGTTTTTAATGCAACGTTAATCATGACAAATGTTTGTAACCATGTTAAAAGTACAGTTACACCGTAAATCGCGATAAGTAACATACACATTCTTGCTGTACCACTTAAATCTTTCGGTACAATATATTGATCTATAATGACCCCCATAAAATAGGGACCTAATAATCCAAGTAAAGTAGTAACAACGACTAGAAATATAACAAACATAAGAGCAGCTTTTTGGTAGCCCATATAGTTCCATATCCGCATTACAGTTCCTTGAGCATTTTTAGCTTTCCCCATCTTTGGCGTGTTTCGTCCACCTTTATTAGCAAATTGCCCTTGAAAATTACGCATGTTCTTCCCCACCTTCTTTATGCAAATTACCACCTTGGGAAAGATAAATTTCCTGATAAACCTCACTTTGTTCTAACAATTGTTCATGTGTACCATTGCCAACTAATTCACCATTATCTAATACAAGTATTTTATCCGCATCCATTATGGAAGAAATTTTGGACGCAATTAATAAAGTCGTTGTGCCTTTATATTTTGTTTTTAAAGCTGTTTGAATAGTAGCCTCTGATTTCGCATCAACTGCTGATGTAGAATCATCTAATATGAGAATCGGCGGTTTTCTCACAAGTGCCCTTGCAATTGATACACGTTGTTTTTGTCCACCTGATAGATTTGTCGCACCTTGTGTTAAATTATATTGATAAGATTCTTCCAGCTTATTGATAAACTCAGTCGCACAAGCTGATGCAGCTGCTACTTCCAGCTCATCATGTGTTGCATCTTCTTTACCATAACGTAAATTCTCTTCTATACTACCTGAGAACAACAATGCCTTCTGAGGTACAAACCCTATTGAAGCACGGAGTTTTTGCAAATCATATGTTTTAACATTTATTCCATCTATACATATTTCACCTTGATCCACATCATATAGACGTGGTAACAGTTTCGCTAAGGTAGATTTACCACTTCCAGTTGATCCAATAATCCCTACTTTTTCACCTTTTTGTATGCTAAACGAAATATCTTTTAAAACGTATTCATTATTTTTCGTATAGCTATAACTAACATTTTTAAATTCGATATTCCCCTCGATTTTCTCAGCTTCGATCGCATTCGCTTCGCTTATAATATCAACCTCGGTATTTAACACTTGCTGTACACGATCCGCAGATGGAAAAGCTCGCGCAATTTGAATAAATACCATGCTAATCGACATAAGTGACATTAAAATGATATTCAAGTAATTAATAAATGCCAAAATCGCTCCTACTTGAAGCGTTCCATTGAATACTTTTTCTCCACCAATCCATAATGTTGCGACAATCCCGCCACTTACAACTAGCATAATGATTGGCATCATTAAAGAAATAAGTTGCACAGCTCGAATATTTATCTTCGTTAAATTTGTATTTACATTTCCAAATTGAGCGATTTCGTATTTTTGTCTTACATACGCTTTTATAACACGCACACCAGATAAATTTTCTTGTAGCTTTGTATTCACTTTGTCCAATGCCTCTTGCACCTTTTTAAATGTACCACTTGCTTTACTTGCAATTAAAATAATCGCAAGTAATAAAATCGGAACAACTACAAGTAATATTGGAAATAACTCTCGCGCTGTTACAAAAACAATAATTATACTTCCGATAAATAACAGTGGACCACGAACCAGAACACGTAATGTCATCGTCATTGCCGATTGAATAGAAGTGATATCATTTGTTACGATCGTTAATAATTTACCTGTTCCAAATGAGTCCCGATTATTACTAGAAAATGTTTCTATTTTCGCAAACACATCTTTTCGTATGTCTGTAGCGAAATTAACAGCTGCTTTTGTAGAATACATCATACACCCAAGCCCTCCAACTAAACCGAGTGCTGCTGCTCCTATCATAAGAAGCCCCATTTTTATTACATAATTTAAATCCCGATTTGCAATCCCAACATCAATGATATGTTGCATAATAGTCGGTTGAATTAAGTCCATCGCAACCTCAAGTACCATAAATAGCGGCCCAATAATAGCGAAGAACATGTATGGTTTTAAATACTGTAATAACTTACGAAATGATTTCATACATAATCTCCTTTTCCCATGAAATTACCACTGAATAATTCATATCCCTCCTTATTTAAGCGATATATTTTGTAATTTCTTCATTACTTCTATTATATTATGTAAATTAATATTTAACATTATTAAATGATAAGTATTAATGACTTTCTGGTCAATAAATGTGCTTTATATTATGTAAATACAAAAACCGCATTCTTAATGAAAAGAATACGGTTTTTCATCTATATTTCTTCAATTGTAAAATTTAAAAACTCAGTCTCAAATCCCTTATTTTTAGAAGGACTACACGTGTAAAAACCTATTTTAATAGGCTCATTCCCTATATCCTCCATTAAATGAGCGATTCTTATTTGTTCCCATTGATGGCTCTTTTTCACATATATTGTATAATCACCGCGTTTTCGAATAATTCGAAAACAAAGTTGTTGCTTAGCTGCTTCAGTTGGATAATCTTGCGTTGACCAGTCAGAATATCCATTATTCGTTACGACAGCACCTAAGTGAGATGGCCCTTCAGGGATATATTCTAAAGATGTTTTTAGCCAACAGTTCTCCGAAATCATAACAAAAAGACCTGCTTGATCGAATTTTGAATTTGGATTCATACGTAACTGAACTTCAGCTTGAAAGTCTGTCATCATCTCATTATAAAATACATGACCATTCATTACTTCAAAACCATAATGTGTTTTAAGCCAAAAATCGGTTTCTGCTTTCGAACGGACAATAAACGCATGATTATCATTAATCTTATAGTACTCAGGTACATTCATTATAGTGAGTTGCTCAATACGTTCTGGTATATACGATATATTCATAGCTCCTCCATAATAAAGCATTTATATAGTCATTTAAAACTCCGCTAATACTGGGAATTTATAACCTTTAAAATCTAACTCTTTATCACCTCGAACCATTAAATACTTGCTAGACTGTAATTCTGTAAACTGTACATCCTCAACCCCTAATTGATCCGGAGAAAAATAAAATTCGATTTCCGTAAACCTTTCATTGATTTCTCCACATAATTCATCTAAAACCGGAAGTACTGGCGCAAATACTCCAAATAATTTCAACTTTTCATTGTCTACTTCATAAACGATTAGAGCATCTAGTTTCTCTGAATAATACAATTTCTCATTCCATTCCGAATCATACATATTCAAATAAAATGAAGGATGGAAGTTTAAAGTTGAAAAACTATTTGAAAGTCTTTGGCTACTATCAATAGTTTCATGTATTAACTGTCTATTCTCTATATTATAGAAATCTAACTTTTTAAGTAGTGAATCGTTATTATTAATATTTTTATCATATGGTATAGTCATCAAATATTCCTGCACAACTTTAAACCCAAATGCTGTATATAGTTCAGGTTTTTCCGTAAACAATAATGCACATTCACATTTCTTATCGATTTCTTCTATCATTTTACCCATTAATTGTGTCATTAGCCCTTGTCTACGGAAATTAGGGTGTGTCATTACTGATTGAATACCCGCTGCATTTATTTTTTCACCATTAATTAATAATGGGAGTGAAAATGCCGCAACATTTGCAATCACTTTATCTTCTTGTAAAAACGATAAAGCTTTATATGTATCATCCCAATATCCTTTATCCGAAAAATCATTCAATGTTTGAGTTTTAATTCCAAACACTTCTTCAAATAAAGGAAATAACTGCTCTCTTTTCGGTTCTTCTATTAGAAGACTTGCCAATTTTTCAACATTCCCCATGTTGTACCTCCAAATATTAAATTCCATTAAATTAGATATACTTATATGACCTACTCTTAAAAATAGAGGTCTTACCAATCAATATACTATCATAAAACATAAAAAAAAAGTCTAATTAATTTTATGTTTTGACTATTTGAAAATAAGTCGAATAAAACAATATTAAGATTTCTGGATATTAATTAGTTTATTATATAAAAATAGCGCTTTCTAATTAGCTTTTACTAATAGAAATACACTATTTATAATAAAATATTTTTATTCTTTTATCCCTTCAAGTCTTTCCTTCGTATTAATTTCTTCTCCACTTATACGCTTTTCAAAAGACTTTCTCCAACTATTTGAAAGTGCATTTACTTCTAATATCCTTTTTACCCCTTCAATATTTTGTTTTTCCTTATGCATGATACGATTAGCAAACGCTACTGAAACACCTTTTGGATCAGACTGTAGTTTTTTTAAGGTATCGACTGATGATACCCATCCTTCTTTTAATACACGAAAATAAAATCCTGTATATCCTGTTTCTTGAAAATATAGTGGTAACTTTGGAATATTATATTTTTTTGCTAATTTAAAACAAGGTTGCCTTGGCTGTGTTACCTGTACGATTGCCTGTCCTAGCTCAAACGTATCACCAATACAAACATCCTCTTCGTGCATACCACTAACTGTTATATTTTCTCCGAAAGCCCCATATACAAGATCTTGATTCAATTCTTTTTCCCAGTATGGATAGTGATCACCAGTATAAACACAAACTGCTTTATCTACTCCTCCATGATGAACTAAGTCAGCTTGTCCATCCCCATTAAATTTTACAAAGGATAAATATACTGGTTCCTTTACTTGTTTCTTATTTATGCCTGTATGAATTACTTTTCCGCCGTATGTAACCTCTTTTGGTAATCCTATATTTAAAGATAATAATCGATATTCATTAGCCATTCTATTTCCTCCTTTACAGGTGTTACATGTATTTTCTCTCGATTAATTTTTACAACCCTCTCTGCTATATAAAGATGATTATAAAACCTCTAAAATCATTGTTCAATTCAATTATTTATATAATAATGATAGGTATAACCTATTATTATACTTGAGGTGATTCCAATCGAATTACGACAACTTGAATACTTTTTAGCTGTTTCAAAAGAATTACATTTCACAAAAGCAGCTGAGAAATTAAATATTTCACAGCCTTCACTAAGTCAACAAATACGTGCATTAGAGCATGAAGTAGGAATGCCACTTTTCGATCGAATTGGTAAAAAAATATCTTTAACTGAAGCAGGGAAGGTTTTATTATCACATAGTAAAATCATTTTTCATGAAGTCGAACAAGCTCGTTCAGCTATTCAGGACCTAAACGGATTACAGCAAGGTTCCTTAACAATAGGGGCTTTGTTAACCGTCGTAAATTATTTACTACCACCAGCTATTTTAAATTTTAATAATTTATATCCCAATATAGAGCTTTCTGTATTAGGGCTTCGTACAGGAGATATTCGTGAAAAATTATTACAAAACGAACTAGATATTGGAATTACATTTCTCCCGGTGCAAGATAAAGAGATTATCTCCATCCCTCTATACAAAAGCGATCTTACATTAGTCGTGCCCACTGGTCATCGATTAGCTGAACGTAACCATGTATCTATTGCTGAATTACAGAACTACCCTTTAATTCTTTTGCCTAAAAATTTCTTTTTAACCGAACTAATTACATCTCATTGTCAAAAGTTAAACTTTAAACCAAGGCCAATTTTAGAAATTAGTACGATGGAATCTTTAATCCAAATGGTTTCCAAAGGAATGGGAATTACAGTGTTACCCAAACCATATATAGACTTTTTACAAAATAAAAACATTCAAGCTATTAAAATAGAAAACCCTACTCCAATAATTGAAATAGGGCTAATTTATAGAAAAGATAAATATATGTGTGCTGCAACTCGAGAATTTATTGAGCAACTAAAAATCACAGTACGTTCTTTCCAAAACTAAACAAAAGAGATTATCCTATGAAACCGTTTCACAACGATCTAGTAGAATAATCTCTTTTCAAAATAAAGTAAACATTATATTTAACTCTTATAAACTTTAATGTACCTTTTTAGATATTGGAATATATTTAGTAAAATATGCACCAACTAGCCATAATACAATTGAAAATAACCAAGTAAAAGCACCGCCAAAATGAAACCAATATGCAAACATATTTAAGATTGCGAGTGAAAAAAAGCAAATAGAAGTTAACGCACTTTGCAATCCTTTTATCCCGGATTTTTTTCTCTTTTGATAAGCAATATACATCGTAAGGACAAGAAAAAAGATAAGAACAAATGGTAACATAACTTTTAGCATTGATAATCCCTCCAGTATAAATGCACTCTTCATATTACCATCTTATCCCATTTATTTTTTAGGCATTAATTCATTCTTAACTTCCTTCCAAAAGTCAGTATAAGTTTTATTTTTAAAGTTCACGTTCACCTCAGAAAACGGCATACTTCCTCCAACTTTCAATGAATACCAGTCATTTAAAAGTGGTGATCCGAAACAAATCTTCATTGTACGATCATGTAAATCGAATAATACAGAATGTAAAGTTCCAAACCATTCTTCATAGTTATGTACAGTAAGTCCATCAGGATATTCTTCTTCTACTAACTTTTTTAAAGACTCTATGCTCACTTGTTCATATCTATTTAAATGCTCATGTAAAACATGATATCTCTTTGTAGATTGTTCTAATTTCCTATTATTTAATTTCTGAATTGATGAACTAACTGCATGGTTTGTTGATACAATAAAAGCTTGGTTGTCACCATCAATCGTTGTTGTGGATTTATGACCGTCAAATATTTCAATATGTACTGCGTTTAAAGGATCAGCTACTATTAAATTAATATTACTAGCAATTGGTATTTCTTCTATTAGTAACTTAGCTTTCTGCACATTTTTACATTTCTCCAACAACAGTCGAATTACTGCAAAACACTGTAAACCATTTACCATTGGCTTTCTTAAACCTGCAATGTTTCCTACTGGTTGACCACATGCTGAAAATGTAACAGATAATCCATGTTCGTTAACCCCTTCTGTTCGACCAAAATATTGAGTAGAAAAACCACTATGTGCATACGCACCTTCAACATGCGTCGAGCAAAAACGCATATCATCTATTACTGGTGACAAATCATAATTCCTTAATACATATGTGTGCTCTAAATCGGTCTTTTTAGGTAATACTGCACAATGACTACAACCTGCTTTCAATAGTGTTTGATAGTAATACATCATATTTTTTGAAGGAATTTTTAACACTTCACAAAACCCTTCAATTTCTTCATTTATGCCTGGACAATGTTTGTTTAGTATATTTCTCGATTCTGTCCAATGGTTATTAGATATTACATTTTCTTCGTGTATAAATTGCGGGATGAGATATGGATTTTGTTTCACGAATTCCCCTTGTTGCTTTCCAATCTCATAATAACTTCCTTTTAATGATGAAAAATACCCCTTTACTTGATACATCAAATCCCCCTCACATTGGATATATCCATATCATACCAAATGGATTTCATTCATCCTTGATGTTTTTTACTATCTTTCTTTAACACCATCCCATATTAATATCTCCACTAATAATTATTTACTAGACAATTAAAGTTTTGTTAATATTGCTGTAATAGCTTTATTTCAAAATAAAGTAGTTTGGATATCAAATGAGCAAAATACTTTGTTAAACCCACTTATAAGCAATCATCTAATTCATGAAATCAAAAAACTTATTTATCAAAATAAAAGGAGAATTTATGTATGAGTAGTTGCAAACCAATTGATAAATTAACTATTGAGGACCTAAAACAAAACCCCATTTGGGAATGGGCAATAGATGAAGAGGAAAACGAAGAACATGACGAAACATGGGTAAAACCAGCGGCAACTACTAATTTTACAGAAGAATTAAACGGTTCAATCGTACTAGGCGAATTATTCTTACATAATGGTGAAAAATTCCCTATGATGTGTGAAATTGATATTGAAGGTGACGAGGCCGTAATTCGTTCTGTTGTTTATTATAAGGAAGCAAAAAATAAGTATATTGCTATAGAAGATATTGTGAAAACGGTCGAAATGCCGTTATCGATTATTATTAATCTTACAATTCATGCAGAATCCAAAACCTTACGCTTCACTGTACATAAAGTAGATATTTATAAAAATTCAATAACGACTAATTTTAATTAAAGTTGGCCGAAATAAAGAAAACAATTATGAAATACAAACTGGGGAATCATTAACGATTCCCCAGTTTTTTAAACTATATTAAAGTACCCCCTTTTCCACTAAAGTCTCTGCGATTTGAACTGAATTCCAAGCCGCACCTTTTAATAAATTATCGGAAACAATCCAGAGGTGGAATCCGTTTGGCGTATCAGGATCTTTACGTATTCTTCCGACAAATGTATCTATTTTCCCTTCTGCATATAATGGCATTGGATACAGCTGTTCACTAGGGTTATCCTGCAAAATAACACCTGGTGCACCCATTAATACTTCCTTGATTTCCGCAACGGTTGCTTCTTTTTCCAGTTCTATATAAACCGATTCTGAATGCCCTGATACAACTGGAACACGTACACAAGTAGCTGCCATTTTCAGGTTTTCATCTTCTAATATTTTTTTCGTTTCTTGAATCATTTTGACTTCTTCAAAAGTAAAATCATTGTCTGTAAATATATCTACTTGAGGCAGTACATTAAACGCTATTGGGTAATGTTTTTTATCTTTTTTCGCCGGTAATATATTACTTTTCACTTCTTCACCAGCAAGCATAGACTTAGCCTGCTCTTGTAATTCATGAATCGCATGAATGCCAGAACCCGATACAGCTTGATATGTTGAAACTATAATTCTTTCTAAACCGAATGATTTTCGAATCGGCTGAAGTGCTGTTACCATCTGTAATGCTGAACAATTTGGAACTGCAATGATACCTTTATGCTGTTTTAAAGTGTGCGCATTCACTTCCGGAACAACGAGCGGTACATCTTGCGCCATTCGGTACTCACTTGTGTTATCAATTACAATCGCACCACTAGAAACTGCATGAGTTACAAATTGTCTAGATACTTCTCCCCCAGCGCTAAAAAAGGCAATATCTACACCTTCAAAGCTAGTTGTTTTTGCCTCTTGTATAATTATCTCTCGTCCTTTGAATCTTACTTTCTTACCAGCGGATCGTTTTGACGAAAGCAATGTAACTTCAACTATATTAAACTTCATTTCATTCTCTAACAGTTCAATAATTTTTTGCCCTACCGCACCTGTAGCCCCAACAACAGCTACATGATAGCCCTTTTTGATCATCTTTTCTCCTCCAATATCACTTGAATGAATATTTCTACAATTTCATTTTATACAGAATTTAATCATTTGGAAAATTAAAATACATGATATAATCATTCACAAATCATGATAATAAAAGAGGGATCGCTTATGGAAATGAGACATGTTAAAACATTTTGCGCCATTGTGAAGTATGGTAATTTTTCTAAAGCTGCGCATGCGCTAGGTTATGCGCAATCTACTGTTACAGCACATATGAAAGCTTTAGAGAACGATTTACATATTCCTCTTTTCGATCGGTTAGGGAAAAAAGTGCTACTCACAAAAGCAGGTCATCAATTTCATCCTTATGCATTAGAATTACTTTCAATATATGAAAAAGCGCAAGAAATCCCCCAAAATACAGATTATTTAGAAGGTACATTAAGTATTACATCTAATGAATCATTAGCGGTATACCGATTACCAAAGTTATTACGTACTTACAAACAGAAAAATCCGAAAGTAAATATCGTACTTGAAACAAACACAAATGAACAAGCATTGCAAAAATTACGTGAAGGAGAAACAGACGTTGTCTTCATAATTGGAGAAAGTATAGAACATAATGATTTTATTACGCGAACTTTTAGTAATGAAACATTTGGATGGATTTTACCAGCTTATTCCGCTGCACATACAAATCCATTCCAGTTATTACAGGACACCCAGTTCATTTTTACAGAACAAAGCTGCGGCTATAGGCCAATGGTAGATCGTTTTTTACGTCAAAGCAGGAATATTCCAGATAAAACATTTGAAACTTCCAATATTGAAGTCATTAAACAATCCGTCATGTGTGAGTTAGGCATTTCAATTCTTCCTTATATCGTTGTACAAGAAAGTTGCCAAAAAGAACAACTATGTTTTCAGCCTATCGAAACTCCATCCGTTATTCAAAGTCATGTAATCTATCATAAATCTAGATGGATTTCCCCGGTATTACAGTCGTTTCTTTCCTTACTTGAACGAGATTAAGAGATTAAGAAATTAAGAAATACATATAAAAAGAGTAATTGCCTAATAAGCAATTACTCTCTTTCATTAATTAGTATATTATTTATTAGTCTGTCCCCCACCTGCAATTAATTTACTACCTGAATATGTACCTTTGTTCATAAACACTTGATTAATTAATTCTTTTTGCTCAGCTTCCGACATTACTCCTTTTCCTTCTCCTAAATTCCCACTTTGTAATTTCCAAATCTTATTATGATCCCCATCAACCTTTTCATATTTTCCTTGTTTCCATCGTTCTAAAATTTCTACATATGTACTTCCCTGCACAAGATCATTACTCTTTACAATATCAATTAAGCTTTCAATCCGCTCTTGTGTAATAAAAATATAACCCCACTTTTGATCAGCTTTCGCTTTTTGATGTGCCATTTCATGTAATGCTGTCTGTATGTTCTCATCTGTCCACTTAAAATTTTTATTAAAACCACTATTTGGCAATGAATAATTGCCATTTTCTAAAATCTTTGCATCTTCTGCTTTTACGTTACTATCAGCTAATACTTCTACTGCTGGAGCAGCTGGTGATGCCTTTTTCGCAGCTGGTTTACTATTATTTAAATAATGCAGCATACCATATGTTAAACCTACTCCGATTACCGCCATACCAGCTATAACACCTATTATTTTCAAAAATATTTTCATCTCACTTGTTTCCTCCCCAATAACCCTTTTCATAATTTTTATCTATCAAAAGCAGATATAGCATAGTTTTTTCATTCTAATTAATATAAACGTAACTATTACTTTCCAAAAATGTAGCAACACCGTCCTCATCGTTACTTTTCGCAATAAATTTAGCAACTGATTTTAATTCCTCAACAGCATTACTCATTGCTACACCCACCCCACACTTCTCTATCATTTCCATATCATTATAGTCATCTCCAAATGCAATCACTTCGGATGCGTCTCGTTTTAGATGCTGTAGAACATGTTGAATACTATTCCATTTCGAAACTTCTGCATGCATGATTTGACACAATGTCCCGTTATCTGTAATGACTGCACTACACTCAATAGGCAATTCTTTAGTAAACCTCTTATTTATTGGGCCCTTAGTACAAACTATTACCTTCGAAGCTTTTTCAAAGTCCAACTCTCTTACATCCATAACTTTACACGGTACATTACCAAAATAATCAGTAACATCAAAATTTGAATACAACTTATCATTTATTTCAAGACAAATCTGATGGAGATTATACTTTTTTCCTATTTCTATAATTTCTAAAATGATATTTTTAGGAATCATCATCTCATATAAAATATCATTACCTTTAAGAACAAGCGCTCCATTATAACAAATGATAATTTCATTTGTTAATACGTCGGGAATATATTGATTTATTGCTCTGGGAGGCCTTGCTGTAGCAAAAATTAGTTCGTCTCCATTATTCTTGCATTCCCTCAAAATATTAATAGATTTCTGCGAAATTGTTTTATCACTTCTTAATAAAGTCCCATCAAGATCTGAAATTATAATCTTTTTCATTTTTGCATTAATTCCCCTTTCAAAATTTACACTCGATACACTACATACTAGTTAAAATAGCCTAACTTTTACATGCAATTAATCTCCCAACTTAATTTTGAAGCTTACTGCCAGTATCGTTAATACGAGATAAATCTATTATATGATTTCTATTTCCCAAGCCATATGTATATTTCCTTATATTGTATTTCTTTTTAGGGTTAATTGAAAGATTATTCTGTCAAAAATAGATATCTTTTTTCAAATACTAATCACAATCTAAATATTTCATTTTAAATTTATAAAATATATGCTAGCCTAATATTTAAAGAAGATGCATAAATATGAGTTTATTTCATAATAATATAATCTTTCTCAATTCTTCTTACCTACATATACAAAAGCTATTAAGAAACATGAAAAGGAAAACTTACAAATTTTAAGAACAATATATAATTCGAGTTCAAATTTTACATATGTATAAAAAAACAACGAGTACCTTTTAAGGCACTCGTTGTTTTTTTATGCACGATTTTCTTTTAACCACTTCGTAATAGCATCTAACCTCGAAACATCAAAACGTCTTTCTTCACACACGTTCAAATTTTTTGAGTTTCTCACTATTTCTAATTCATTATTTCTTACACTTTTCGCCTCAATTAATTTACAATACCCATCTGTAACAGTATTTAAATTTTCATAATAACGCTGAAACGATTTTGATATATGTAAATGTTTTTCAAAGTTTCTTCTTCTTTTCGTCTCATCAGATACTTTCCGCTTTCTAAGTTCTTCATCGTTCGTATATAAATAAAAATATTGATCCGGAAAACCAATTTCCCTATTTATCATCTTTTCTTTATAAAAATTTTCTATTAAAGATAATGGCTGATTAAATATATCAAAATGAAAGCACCAATTATAACTAAGTGGTTGATATATATCCCCATCGAGTATTACTAATTCATATTGCTCTGACTTCTGAACAGCTATATTCCAGCGCTCAACTTGTTTTTCAAAATACCATGTTCTATGTTCATTTTTTGGCCTTTCAAATAAAGAATTCACTTCAGGTATTATATAAGCACCATAATTCTTTTCTAATTCACGGCACGTGGTACTTTTACCAACAGCGCTTGCTCCCTCAAATGCTATTATCCCCATAGTTTCCCCCTCTTTCATTAACTAAAATTTCGTTGTTTCGCTTTTCTTCCCCATAACTTTCTCCATAAAACAATTGAAGCGATAGTGAGCATGATTGTTGTAATGATACTACCTTCAATTCCGAACGTGCCTCCATGAAGGAATACGGGGCCATTTGTTGCAGGTTTAAATAACGGCGTTGAATATATGGTCATCCCGCTAACTGCAAAACCGTAGACGTTATATTGTGCCCAATTCCAAATGGAATGCCATGCGCAAATCCCCCACAGACTACTGTCTTTTAAAACGTAAAAAGCTGCAAATACACCAACTAATATTATATTCGATATTGAAAGAATTGTAATACCTGGATTAAGTAAATGAAGAAAACCAAATAAGAAAGACGTCACAACAATCCCAACCCATATACGACTTCTAACAGAAAGAACCGGGAATAACCAACCTCGTACAATAATTTCTTCTGTTGCCCCTTGTATTAAAAATGCGACTAAAGAACCTACAATACCCAATATAGCGGTTACTGTAATTTTTTGTATTTGTAATGTTACAACTCCTGCTAATAGGAGTAAAATTACTGGTATTGAAATGAAAACAAATCCTATTAATGCACCTCTCAAATATTTTCTTATCCATTGATTCCCCCAAAAACCAACGGATGAAAATGATCTTTTCTCTACAAATCTAATCCATAAAAACACAAAAAATATTGCGCCGCCAAACGTTAATATCATCTCAATGTCGCTATAAATCGCCTTCATAAAAGTTGTTTCTGCTTTCGGTAAAATCAGCATAAACAACATAAATAATTCACCTAAAGTTAAAAATATAATCGCGAGTATGACAGCAAAAACAGGATGAACTTTTCTTCTACCTTCTTTTGCTGCTTCAATTATTTTAAATTGTTTATTTTGCAATATTCTATCCTCCTAATTATGGTACTCATCAGCAATATTAAAATAATATTTAGCCTTTTATTTAAACTTATTTTTTCATATAAATGATTTTTGTTTGGAATAAATCCAAATTAGGAATAATATATAAATAAAAAAGGTGCCTTTGTGCCTTTACTATTATCACCCAGATTACTCAGTGGTATTACCAGCACTTGCTATTTCCCACCATTTGTTGTAAGATAGTAATTAAGGTCAATTTAACACTATATTTTCTTTGCATATTATCAAGTATCAATCAGGGACATTTTGTACTCCTTATGGGTTTTTGATAATATGTGAACTTTTATTTTCATTCAAATAAGGCCGATCATATTGTAATTTTTCTACTTTTAGGAGGCATTACCATGACATTAACAGGTAAAGTAAAATGGTTTAACAGCGAAAAAGGTTTCGGTTTCATCGAAGTTGCAGACGGTAACGACGTATTCGTTCACTTCTCAGCTATCACTGGCGACGGCTTCAAGTCTCTTGACGAAGGTCAAGAAGTTAGCTTCGAAGTTGAAGAAGGTAACCGCGGACCTCAAGCTAAAAACGTTGTAAAGCTATAATTCAAACAATAAAAAGGTTGTTACCAGCAAGGTTAACAACCTTTTTAATATATAACTAAAATTTTTTACATAAAAGGAGTGGTTACATGTATCGCAATCGAAAGAACGATGTAGCAGAAGTACCACCAGAACAAACCCCTGTTTGGGAATGTGAATCAGAGGATTGTTTAGGATGGATGAGAAAGAACTTTTCATTTGAAGAAGAGCCTAAATGCCCTTTATGTAAAAGTAGCATGAAAAGCGGAGAACGTTTATTGCCTAAATTAGGTTAATTTATAATAAAAAAAACCTCTTTTAATTAAGAGGTTTTTTTTTATTATAAATTTATGTCTTCAATATCAGTTCGCACTATAGAATACAATAATGCATCGTGTTGCTTATTTCCTTGATGAATATATCCGCGCAATAGACCTTCCTTTTGAAAGCCGATTTTAGATAACATTCTACAAGAAGTAACATTTTCAGGATATGTAATAGCTCCAATTCTAAACAAACCCAAATCTTTAAACCCATAATCAATAATTTCTCGAGCCGCTTCTGACGCATAACCATTTCCCCAATAACGAGGATGCAGGTCATATCCAATCTCAGATCGTTTACTCCATAATTGTAAATTGTTTAGTCCAATTGTTCCTATTAAAACGTTCGTTTCTTTTAACACAATTCCCCATCGTATTGCCTTTTTCTCAAAGTAATTTTTCGAAAAAGATTCGATCATACGTGAAGCTTGTCCAAACTCCGTAAAAGAATTCATACCGTAATAACACGTTACTTCATCCAATGAAAAGATTTCATATATTTTTTGACAATAAGATTGTTCTATTTCAACTAAACGTAAGCGTTCTGTTTCTAATATAGGAAATGCCATAGGATCACTCCTTTCTCTCTACTCATTCATTATATCAGAAAAAATATTTATAATTACTAAAGTCCTTATTGTTCCATAAATCAAACATTTCTAATGACGCATTCCCTCTTTATTCTATATACACGAATTGGATACCTTCTGATTACTACTCAAACATGACGCTATAATTTCCATAAATCGAATTTCAAATTATCAAGAACTGTAAAAAAATTGTTTCTTCATTTTCTCCTTCCAAACAACCACCCTACCCCATACATTTATGGTAAAATATAGTTAATATATTATTTTATTGTGGAGGTGTAAATTTCCTATGTATATATTCATCGGCTTATCCCTCTTACTCATATTACTTATTTTTTTATTCGCAAAAAAATTCACACCAAACTCTTTCATGATGACTAACTTTAAAGGCAATAGCTTTAAGACATTTTCAATCGGTATTTTAATCGCTGCCATACTCTCACTTTCATATGGAACTTATCATGCAGTAACATATCAACCTAGTTATTTAGATATTAAATTAAAAAATCAAAACTACACTGTTTTCGGTAATGTAGGCGAATTCGGTTATTTCTCCGAAGAATTATTAAAAAAAGATACTGAAGTTCAACTATATTTCGTCTCTTGGAAAAAAATGCAGTTAAAAAATCCGGTAATACTTATAGAATATCCTTCAGGAAAACAAGAAACATGGAAGCCAAATATCGTATTAATACCGATAAGTAAATTACAAGAAAAACATGATATAAAAGATATTTATCAACTATCACCGTATTCATTTAAAGAATCTGGAGAAATAACATTAACAATAAAAGAAAACAATGTAAAAAACAATAAAATTTCCATTCAAATAAAATAAATAAAAACTGTTCCTTCATTTTGCTGAAGGAACAGTTTTTATTTATTCTACAGTATTATTTATTTAATGTAGCCATTATTTCATTGGCAATATTCTTTCCATTTCCAATACACGCACCAATTCCAACACCGTAATATGAGGCACCAGCTAAATATACATTTGGATAAAGATTTGTCATTTTTTCTTGCAATGCTTGAACCGCTTGATTATGTTCTAAATGATATTTCGGCATTAAATCTTTCCAATTTGTAACTTCAACTACTTCTGGTTCACCTTTAATTCCGAGACTCTTTTCAATATCATATAAAGCTACTCGTACTAATTCTTCTTCATTGTAATCCTTGATTGTTTCATATACCGGATTGGTACTCTTATAAAACATTCTAACTAATAATTTTTGTTTACCCGATGTATGTTTCCACTTTCGACTTGTCCATGTACAAGCATCACAATGTAAATCACTGTTTTCCGTTACAATAAACCCCGTACCGTCAGCTGGTAGTTGTTCATCTAGTATGTCAAATCCTAAATAAATACTAATAAGAGATGAGTTTTTAAATGTATTAAACTGCTCATTTAACTCATTAGACTGTAATAAAGTTTGCGCTATATCATGTGGAGCTGCTAAAACAACATAATCTGCTTGTATTGTTTCATGATTTGCAAAAGAAATCTCATATCGATCTTCTTGTTTACTTACAGCCGTCGTTATAGCACCTTTTTTTACGACAGTTTCAGTCAGCACTTCTTCTAAGCGATTAATTATCGTAGATAGTCCACCCTTAAATGATACGAATTTTTTATTTCCTGCTGATTGAAATTGTTTTTTATTCTCTTCAAAACCTTTAATAATACTTCCATACTTATTTTTATAATCCAGTAAATACGGTAATGTAGATGCCATTGTAAGCTCATTCAATTTACCAGAATATACGCCTGAAAGCACAGGAGCAATTTGTCTTTCCACTAACTCTTTCCCTAAGAAACTTTCTAAAAATAGAGCAAGTGATGTATCTTTCGTAAACTCCTTATTTTTCGTTATAAAATCTTTTAAAGCTACGATTTTCCCTTTCGTTGAGACTAGCGTACTGCTAAACAACGAACGGGCGCTCATCGGTATCCCAAATATAGTATCAGAAGGAATCGGATGTAACATGTTTTCAGAATATATGTAAGAAATACCCGTTTCATTATATACCATTTCATCTTCTAAATTTAAATCTTTTACAAGTGGCATAACATGTTCATTGCGAGCAACGATTGAATCCGCCCCTGACTCCATAATGAAATCCTTTTCTTCCACACTATGGATTTTACCACCTAAATACTCTTCTTTCTCAATAAGAATTAAATTTAAATCGATATTATAATCCTTTTTTAATTTTTCTAAATAAAACATAGTAGAAAGTCCCGTTATACCTCCACCGATAACAACAACTGTTTTCATATGTGCTGCGCTCCTAACCGATACAATTAATAATTCCTTTTTATTATAACCAAAAGTCCTTATATTCGACTAGCAAGTTGCGCATTCTGTAAGAAATTAGACAATATATTTTAATATATTTTCAAATTACCCAATAAAAAAGAACTATAACATTTACAACCCCCGTCATAGTTCTCTTTATTTTAAAAACATAAAGTAATTGATTAATTTGTCTAGTTCTTGACTCAATGCCAATACTTTTTCATGTTGAATTCCATAATCCGATACTAAATATAAAAGTTCTTCTTTTTTTATTTCAATTACTTTTTCCAATTTCGCTAGTTCCATGTCGTTTTACATCTCTCCAAAAATAAAATGTATGTATTTCAGTATAGCCTACTTACATAATTAGTAAAAGTAAAATACGCATGTAAAATCTTACATATTTGAAAAAATAATATACTACTAACAAAAAAAGAAACTAGATTAAACCGCCTTTTAAAATACTTTTGTTTTCCATTTTCTTTCTCCCCTAATAAAAATCACTATATTTTCATCCTAAAGATGGTGTCAGTACAAATAAAATGTGATTCGATTCATCACTTTTATTCAAAAATCGATGCTTCACATTTGGTGGAATACGTACAACATCGCCTTCTTCTAAAAAATATTCTTTTCCCTCCAATTCTACGTACACTTCCCCTTTCATAATAACAGCAATCTCTTCCTTATCTTCATGGGAATAATGGCTTTCTGTTGTGTTTGCTCGTTTATTTAAATCCATCATTAACATTTCAATACGTGCTTTCATAAAATCAGGTGTTAATACATCATATACAATGTGATCATTGTTTTCCCGATATACTTTTTTTCGATCTTTTTTCTTAGAAATGAGCGAATCTGTATCGATATCATTAATAAAAAGTGTAAACAGCGGTACATTTAATGCTTTTGCAATTAACTCCAAAACATTTAAAGAAGGATTAGCATGTCCTCTTTCAATTTGGCTAATTAGTGATGTACTAATCCCTGCATAATCAGCGAATTCACGAATTGTCATATTATTTTTCTTACGATAACTTAATACCGTTTGTCCAAGCCTATCATGTATCATAGTAAAACTTCCTTTCATCCATCATAATGCATATTTCATTGTCTTTGTGCTGACATACTAAACAAAGGCAAATAATCCTTTCCTATTATCTCCGGGACTTATATACTTACCTTTGTACATTATATCGTATTAAGTTTATTATAATAAACACTCTATCGGAGGGACAAACTTTGAAATCACCTATTCTTTCATATTTCATCCTATTTTTTGGTGTATTCGCCTTATCAACTTCAGCAATCTTTGTAAAATTGGCAGATGCTCCTGCGACAATCATTGCTTTTTACCGATTATTCTTTGCCACACTAATTCTGTTACCGTTATTACTATTTAATAAAAATAGTCGAAATGAGCTAAAAACTTTAACGAAAAAACAATGGACATTCGGATTCATATCTGGGCTATTTTTAACTGCACATTATGTACTATGGTTTGAATCATTACAATATACTTCTGTAGCAAGCTCTACAGTTATCGTAACGTTACAACCTTTGTTCTCAATGATTGGTGGTTATTTTTTATTTAAGGAAAGATTTACGAAAGGAGCGGTTATTGGTTGCCTCATCGCTATTTCAGGTAGTATCATCATTGGCTGGCAAGACTTCCAAATTAGTGGAGAAGCTTTATATGGAGATATTTTAGCATTTATTGCTGCCGGTATCATTACTGCTTATTTTTTCATTAGCCAACACGTTCGTAAAGATTTGTCACTTATACCCTATTCAGTAATTAGTTATGGAAGTAGTGCTGGCTTTCTTGGCATATTTGCTTTCATGCAACAAGAATCTTTCATCCATTACTCTACACAAACTTGGTTGTGCTTTATTGGATTAGCTTTCATTGCTACAATTTTAGGACAAACCATTTTTAATTGGTTATTAAAATGGATGGGTGCTACTGTAATTTCAATGAGTATTTTAGGTGAAACAATTGGCACTTGTATACTAGCGTACTTTATATTGCATGAGACCATTTCTTTACAACAAGGACTAGGAATTACCGTTATTTTTATTGGTTTAGTATTATTTTTATTGCAGCCAAGTTCTAATAAAAAAGCATGACAGTATACTGTCATGCTTTTAACTATTCATTATGTACAATTAAACCATTCGGTCTAAAACGACTCATCATAATTTCATTAATAAACTTTCCATGAGCTTTCAAATTCCCTATCTTTACTCCCTCTTCTACAAATCCAAATTTTTCATATAAAGCTTTTGCTTTTGGATTCGTTTCTAACACACCTAGTTCTACTCTCTCTAACATTAACCAATTATCAGCCAGATCAAGCATCTTCGTAAGAAGTGCTCTCCCAATTCCTTTATTATGATATTCACTGTCTACTCCAATGAATAAATCGCCTGAATGAGATCTTCGGCCCGGACTTTGTGTTAAACCTACAAACCCAACAACTTCTCCATCATATTCTGCAACAAATTCAAATTGATTTGGTGCTAAATTTCGAATTCTATTTTCCATAGCTTCTACACGCATGCTAGGTAAGAAAACCATATACGGTAAAACGTCATCCTGTATACATATACGATGAATTGCTCTAGCATCTTGTATTTCTACTGCTCTAACGTTGATTCCCATCTTTCTCTCCTCCATATAAATAACAATATATTTGTGTGTATTCTAGAAACGTTCACGAATGACCTTCTCGCCCGTATTTCTTTATGTCATTTTTACATAATTATTTCGATATAATACTTAATTTCCAAAAATATTAACGACTATATGGATTTGGTTAACTTTTCACCTTGTTATATAAATCAAGCAAATTTTCAATCAGAATACCATTTAGTTTCATGCCGACTATATCACAATTTTCTATTTCAATATTTTTCAGATTACTATTACTTATAGTGCTACCTTCCAAATCACATTTATCGAATACAATAGGTTCCTTCTCATCTCCGAGACTTGTATTTTTAAATTGCACTCCACCTAAAGTCACCAAATTAAATTTACTGCCAGAAAGATTTAAATCTGCATATGATGACCTTCTAAAATTTATATTTCTAAACTTGGATTGACTTACATTACAATTACTCATATTCATATTCATTATATTGCTACCAACAAATGAACTGTTTTTTAAATTCACTTGATAATACTCTGTATTTGCTAAATTACAATTTTCGTATTGACTATTTTTCATATCTTTATTTGTAACTACACTCGCTTTGTTTGAGCTTGTTTTTATTCTTTTCACGTAACAATACTCATCTTCCGATTCAAAAATCATTTGGTAACCCATCTTTTTATAAAAGTGATGATTGTTAATTTGTCTACTAGATGTTTCGAGATCCCAAATCTTTATGTTCGGATATTCCTTTTCTATTAATTTCATAACATGTGATCCAATTCCTTTTCCTTGATAAACAGGATCTACAAAAATACGATCAATTCGACCGTACGACTTACCAGAAATCGTAACTATTATCCCTCCGATTATTTCTTTATCCATTACAACTTTGAAAGAATCCAATTCTTCAATGGAATATTCCATCATTTCAACTGAAGAATATCCTGGCGGTTGAATGTTATAATCAATGACATCATCTTGGCCGTATAGCCATTGTTTTGCTTCTGCATCAAATGTTCTTTTCATTATTTCTGTTAATTTCTCAGCATCTAAAATTGTAGCTTTTTCTATAGATATTTTCGTCATTTTCGTTTTCCCCTTCATTATTACAAACCAACCATTTTTGTGAATGGCATAATTATCAATTCACTTTATTACCCCCTATTAAAACATTTATATCCTTATTTTTTTAAAAACAAAGAAAATTAACACTAATCACCCTCTTTACTATTAAACTACAAATCACCCTATATTTTCCACGATTACTTAATATTAATGAATAATAAAAAGAGACCATGTAATATAAACATGTTCTCTTCTTTTATTCATTTTCAATTTTATCCCGCTATTTGCCGGGCAGTAGGACCCCCACCTCAAAATTCAGCGAAAGCAAAGAAGTTAGGTGGGGGTCGGGCTAATAATCAGCGGGGGCTGACACCCCACTGATTAAAGTTTCACTTTATATAATTAAAAATTAGATATTACTTAAGCCACTCGTTGCAAGTATTACTTAACTGCTGTAAATCTTCTATAAATTGACTCGCATCATATCCATCACAAACCGAATGATGTACTTGTAATGAAACTGGTAGCATAACCTTGTTTCCATCGTTAAAATATTTCCCACAAGTTATAATTGGCAATAGAAAATTTTCATCATTATTAATATTAAGATTAAATCCAGTAAAACTAGTCCAAGGTATGCTAGAAATCGGAAATACATTAGGCGGAATATTTTCTTTCGTGAAAAGACCATGAACACTAGCATAGCATCTCATATCGTCTTCATAATTATTATAAAAAGTGCGGAAATCACTTGAATAATCCGTCCATATACTTGAAAAAGACTTATCATCTTTATGAAAGATTGTATAACTCGGTATCATTTCCTCCCAATAGCCTACAACTCCTTCATCGTTAAAACATGTTCGAAATTTTTTATGATTATTTACTACTCTAGAAATTAAATATATAAAAACGGGATAAAATTTTATTCCCTTTTGATATACTTCCCCTAATAACATCGTGATATCAACATTCACAGTCATACTAAATGTACATTTCAACTTTAAATAATGCTCAAAATGCTGCTCTCTATTCCAATCTTCTCTATCAATTACATGAAACTTCATTCTAATAGCCTCCTAAAATTTTCTTTTTATTTTAGAAGGCTAATTCCCTTGCTTTCACCATAATTGTTCACTCCTAACAGTTTATACATTTGACCCTAATTATTTATTTAATTATATAACATATGTAAGAATCAATTCACATATTTCTGGAAATCCATCCACATACTATAGATAAATCAAATGAAATTTGGAGGATACATACATGAATGACAAAAATATGAATAAAAAAGAAAATGTTACTGAAAATACTACATCTATTCAAAATAATAATACTGCAAACCTTACTATTGAAGAACAAGCAATGAACGGCTTATACGGAATGCCCGAAACAACAATTGAAGATGCTGATCACGCTGCAGCTGATGATTTGACTTCAAAAAATTAATTAACTACATTGAAAAAAGCCAAGGGAAATATCCTTGGCTTTTTTAACTATGCATCCACCTTTTGTATTTCTTCACTCTTTCTTGAAAGTTTACCTGGCCAAAAAGCAAATCGACCTAAAACTACTGTAATCGCGGGTACAAGTAACGGTCTTACGATAAACGTATCTAGTAATACGCCAATTGCAGTTACAATACCAAATTGAACTAATACTTGAATTGGAAGTGTACCTAACACAGCAAAAGTTCCTGCTAAAATTAAACCTGCCGATGTAATAACACTACCTGTTTGTATTACACCATTTTTTACTGCATCCAAGTGATTTTGTGTCTTTCTGTTTTTCCATATTTCTGAAACCATAAAGATATTATAATCTTCACCTAAAGCAACTAAAAATACGAATGCGTACAACGGTATCGCACCTTGAATGGCCGGCGCTCCCATACCGTAATGAAGTAATATCCATCCTGCTCCTAACGCTGAGAAGAATGATAGGACAACAGTTACAATTAAATAAATCGTCGCAACAACCGATCGTAAATAGACAAGTAATAGTAAAGCGATAATGCTAATCATTACTGGAATAATTACTGATTCATCACGTTCCGTAATTTGCTTTGTATCATATAATGAAGCTGTTTCTCCACCAATCCACAATTGCTCTTCAGCATTACTAATCCCAGCATCTTTTAATACTTTTTCTACATTACTTTTCAATTTAGGAATTTGATCTAACGCTTCAATTGAGTATGGATTTTCCGCTAAAGAAACTTCATACATTTGTATTTGCTTATTTTCTTTTCCCTCTTTTGGCTCTTTCACTGTATTTACGAAAGAAAATTTCTCTAGTTCTTGTTTAATAGGAAGCTCTTTGCCTTTCGTATCAACAACAACTTTTACTGGTGCTAGTTCACCAGCTGAGAAATGATCACTAATTAACGTAAACCCTTCACGAGAAGGCATATCCTTTGGAAACGACTCTAATAAGTCATATGTGTATTGAATACGTGGTACGAATGAAGCCAATCCGCCTAATACAAATACAGTTAGCATAATTATTGTCCACGGTCTTCGTACTACAATATCTCCAAGTTTTTTACTAAAGGAGCCTTTTGATTTTTCAACTTTTACAGCCCTCTTTTTCTTTCTTGCAAACTCCTCATTCATTGAAGTTGTTCTCGGTATAAACGGGAAAAATGCAATTCTACCGAAAATTAATAATAGTGCTGGTAAAATCGTTAAAGCCGCGATTCCCATTATAAATACAGCAACACTAAATGGTACTGCAAATCGATGAAAGGCACCATAATGAGCAAGTAGTAATGTTCCTAATCCAAGTACAACAGTTAACGCACTCATTATTATTGCACCGCCAGATGCTTTAATCGCAAGTTGCAATGCTTTATATTTACTTTCTTCTTCTAACAAGTACTCTCTATATCTCGAAATTAAAAATAGACAATAGTCCGTTCCAGCGCCAAACAATAATACTGTCATAATTGATATCGCTTGGGCATCTACTTTAATCCATCCGTGATCAGCTAAAAAACCGAGTGTAGGACTAATAATACCGTATGCAAAGCCAACAACAAGTATAGGTAAAATCGCTAAAATTGGTGAACGATACAGTAAAATTAACAAAACTAACACTAGTAGTACAGTAGCCACTAACAATTTCACATCTGCTTGACTAAATAAACTAACTGCATCCGTTTGAATACCTACAGGTCCTGATAATCGAACATGTAAACCAGATTCACTTATTTTTTGTTTAAACGGATCTTCATCCACCTTACTATTCACTATTTTTCTAAACTCTTCAAGATTTCCTTTTAATATATCCGTACCAGCAGATTTATTAAAAAATACCGGTGTAACAAATGATGTACCATCTTTTGACGCACTTTTTAATAATACTTGCTCTGGGATTGTATCAAATGGTGGTAACGTTGATTGTTCTTTTAAAGGACTAGATTTTAACTCTTTATAAACATCTTGTATGAGTTTATAATCCTGTGACTGTAATCCACCATCTCTATACCATACTACTAACAATGGATTCCCTGCATTATTCGGAAACTCTTTTTTCATAAGCGCTTCCGCTTGCTGTGACATAGCTGTTTCAGGTAAATTTTTCGGATTCGGTTCTTTCGTACTGTTTACTTGTGGTAACGTAAATGAAAGTAATAATGTAATAAGAACCCACACCGATAAAGTGATCCACTGCGTATTTCTCCCTGCTACAAGCCTCCCTAACATATGTAACGGGTGCTTTTTCATAAAAACCCACCTTCCTTTTTTCCTCCATTATTAATTATATATACTGGTCGGTTAATTAATCAAGAATGATTGAAAATTATGTTATAATTATCTCAATCATAAATGTCAGGAGCGAATGTATTTGGAACAAAAACAACGTCCTCTCGGAAGGCCGCGTCAAAATAAAAATACAAAATCTACAAAAGAAACCATTTTAGAAGTAGCAACCCGCTTATTTCTTACACAAAATTATCAAGTCGTTTCTATGGATGAGGTCGCAAAAGTTTGTGGTGTTACGAAAGCAACTGTCTACTATTACTATTCAACAAAAGCCGATTTATTTACCGCTACTATGATCGAAATGATGGTACGTATACGTGAGAATATGTCTCAAATACTCTCTACAAACAAAACTTTAGAAGAAAGATTATTAGACTTCGCTAAAGTTTACTTACACGCAACGATGGATATTGATATGAAAAATTTTATGAAAGATGCAAAACTGTCGTTATCTGAAGAACAATTGAAACAATTAAAAAATGCTGAAGATAATATGTATGAAGTACTAGAAAAAGCACTCGATAATGCGATGCACATCGGAGAAATTCCGAAAGGAAACGCTAAATTTGCGGCTCATGCTTTCGTATCTTTATTATCTATTGGGAATTTTAAAGATGAAAATCACAATCCTATTCTTGCAAATATAGATGAATTAGCACAAGAAATCGTTTCTTTTTATTGGAACGGATTAGGTCATTCATATTAAACTAATTTGCTTTAATAAAAGAGCATGTTTGAATTTTTTCAAACATGCTTTTTTATCATTTAAGTGTTTTATTTATATACCAACAATTAGACTACACTTTAGCATCCATTATTAAAAAATTATTATCTTTACCTTTTACAAATTTTGAAGTTGAACATTTATATTCTCCTTACTTAATCCCCCATGGTAACAAACTACAGATTCAATATCTAGATTTAAATACTTCTTCAAAGACTGCCGTGCTTCCATAATATTTAAAGTTGTTGGGGCATGAACTCCTCCTAACACTCCATTCACACTATACATCGAGTCTCCAGCGACAAGAATTTTACTTTGTTTCAAATATAAACTAATATGCCCCGGAGTATGCCCTGGAGTATGGAGAATTAGTATTCCACCGCAATACGGAAGTTCTTGCCCGTCAATCACAGTGTCACTCACTTTTCCTTTTGGTCGGTTCTCTATATTTCCATCCTTCAATAAAGGTAAATCCCCCTCGATATATGGCTTATCTAGTCCGTGCGCATAAACTTTAATATTACTTCGACAGCACTGCAACAATTCCGGAAGACTACCTATATGATCAATATCCTGATGCGTCAAAATCACGAATTTTAACTTATCAAATGATACCCCAACCTTTTCCATCTCTACTTGTATATCTTCAATTTGTCCTGGGAAACCCGTATCTATTAATACTGCCATTTCATCATCCCATAAAAGAATTGGATGAATAACAAATTCTTGAAATTCAAGTTGTAACATTTCTATCCCTTTAGCAATCTCCATACAGCCATTCTCCTTTATGTTGAAGTTTGAAAATATGTACGAGTAAACTGAAAATATAAAGTGAAACTTTAATCCGTGGAGCTTTTACTACTCGGCAAATAGCGGGATAAAGCACCTCTATCTTATAATATGTTTTGTCATCCCAATAGAGAATGCTTCAAACCCTATAGATTCATAGTAAGATTGCAATTTTTCTACACACATAAGTTGTGGAATAACCTTGTTTTGTTCACAGTGTTGGATTAATCGTTCCACTATTTCTCTCCCAATACCAATGGACTGATATTTTGGCAATACACCAACTCCACAAATAATGCCTGTTATGACTCTATCTGATATGACACGCCCCATCCCTACTAACCTCTTATCATCAAAAACATAAATTGCATACCAACTTTGCTTACACATTCGTTCTAACTCGTTAACCGTTAATTTAAGAGAATTCCATCCTAAAGATTCGTATAAGGATAATAATCCATTAAAATTTGTAGGATGTTCACTTGTGTAGCGTATACTATTTCCCATGTAAATACTCCCTATTCTCTGGCTTGTTTATATTTCATAAAATTCCCTTTACACAAATCTGATCGATGTAAAAATAACTAGAACAAACTTCAATAAGAAAGATAGAATTCCTTCTCAATATAAAATAAAAAGAAGTTATCTCACTTAAGATAACTTCTTTTTATATAAGACTCTCATTATATTATTAACCAAAAAATATACAACTGCATACGATTAGCACAAACAAAACTAATAAACCATTTGAGAAATAACCCATAGAATACTACCCCTTTATTTCATTATGTAAAAGATTTTATCATAAAATTATTTACAACATAATAACCGAAAAAGACATTGTATTCATTAGTTATATACGTTTAGTAATATTTTATTTTCGGTTATATTCTCGTTCCCTGAAAGTGCTTATCATACTCTTCTACTTCAGTTCATATAAGTTCAAAATATTAAATAATAAGTAAAAAAGACCTCCACCTTACGAGATCTTTTTTACTTATTTTCCAAATACACTAATTGATTCTTCCTCAATTACAAGTAAACAATTAGCATATTACATGATTTAATATCCCAATAGCCAATTCAACTCTATTAATTCGGTTCGATCTTAATATCCCCCTTTTATTCCAAAAACTCAATAATCGTTTCACAGACTTTATCCATCTCCTCGATATCTGGGAAATGTCCACTATTTTCAAATATAACAAGTTTACCATTTTTCAATTGTCTCGTTATTCTATAACTCATTCCTACACCCGTGTTATAGTCATGCGCTCCAACTATGACACACGTATCAATTTCTAAACCTTTAATACGCTCAATAAGCGGTAAAGATGCTTTTGTTCCAAAAATAACTTTGCTCATCTTCCCTGTATTACTTAACTGACCTTCCTCCCAAAGACTCCGATTTAGCTTTGCAAATTCTTCATTTTTAAACAATAGTTGATCTACATTTTCTGTATCAACTATACTCCAAACTTGATTATATTTTTCTTTTAGCGCAATTTTCGACTTACTTATTTTCAATATTTGTTCTTTCATTTCCCCTTTCGTTACTTGTAGAAAACCTTCTATCTGCACAGTATACATATCATTTAAATCATCTAACGATGGTGCTTGTAATACCATTTGTTCAACATTTCTTGGATATTTCAAAGCATACTCTAAACAAAGTTGTCCACCAAAAGAATATCCTAACAAATTTATCTTCTCTACATGTAATTGCTTTCTTAATTCCTCTAAATCTTCGACTAGAGTATTGATTGAGTACTCACTGTCATCTTGTGGTGCCTCACTTCGTCCGCAACCTCTTTGTTCGTAATAAACTACAGTCATATTTCCTTCTAACTTCAAACCAAGCGTTCTTTCGAATACATAATGATTACCACCTGGACCACCATGTACTATAATAAGAAGGACTGTATTATGAGCTGTCCCTGCAACTTTACACCAATGCATAATCCCATTGATTTTCAAATAGTGTATACCATCTTGCAACATTAACTGATTCATTTATCCTCTCTCCTCATCGCTCACTTATTACTATCTAAATGTATAAGTTCTGACCATTTACACTTTTCCCCTTTATATTCTTTAGACACTATCCTCATTTATATGAATAGCTTTCTTATTCAAAAATAGATTTTTAAAAATTCCTACTCCCACAATTAATAAACCTATACCAACTAATTTATTTACTTGTAATGGAACACTCTCCATTCCAAATAATCCGAATGTATCAATGCATAACGCAACGACCAATTGAGTAATAAGACTAATTAGCACCGTATATGCTGGGCCTAAGCTCTTTATTGCACCCATTATACAAATAATTAACCCGATACCAAACAGTCCACTTACATAAAACAAATAATTTGTAGTATACACTTTAATGTTAATACTGTTTTCTGTAATGATATAAAATAGAATAGAACTAATGAGACCTATTCCAAGGACACATGTAGTTGTTAACCACTGTCCTACATTTTCATTTACTTTTGCATTAAAAACAGATTGTACGCTAATTAATATTCCTGCTAATATAGCTAAACTAAATCCAATCAAAATCTTCCTCTCCCTTTCATTACTCATATATATTATCTTTAGCAACTTCCTTCATTCTAGAAAAATCTTTAATTACAATAACTCCATTACTCTTTTCAATTAGTTTTTCATTATAAAATCTTTGTAATACCCGAATTACGTGCCTATAACTTACCCCTATAAAATCTGCAATACTCGTTACTGAAGTTGCATCCAAATCCCCTTTATACATATTCCCGTTACTATCTGTTGAAATTGAAAGCAAATAACTAGCTACACGTACTTCTACAGGATAAAGTAAATTAAGAGCAGTAAAACGAGTCGATATTTTTAACGTGTTGGCAATGTTTTCAAGCAAGAACTTCATAAATATAGGATCATGTAATAACTTGTTTCTAATAACCGTATTAGAAATAGAGATTGCTACAACATCTGAACAAGCCTCAACGACATTATGTGCTTTGCTATTTTGAATTAATTCAATATCACCAACAATGGCAAATGGATTGATAAAGCGAAGGATTAGTTTCTTCCCTTCAGGTGTAATCGTGTAAACTTTTACTTTACCTTTAACAACAAAATATAAACGATCCATTTCGTCATCTATATTGCAAATAAGCTCGCCTTTTTCAAAGTGATTTAATTGAAAATAAGCTGTATCTATTTCTGAAAAAATCTCGAGCGTTTTATTGGTTCTCAAATAATGCGTAATTAAAGCTGATTTATCCTCCATATTCATTTCTCCTTTCATTTACATATTAAATACAACAATACCTATAATCATTACTATTGTTCCCACAATATGATATCTCTCCATCTGTATCTTTTTTATATGAAACAGTCCTTTCATTTCAATAACTGTTGCCGTTAACAATTGAGCAACCATTAGTGTGCCAGCTGTCAATGTAACTCCTAGTGAATATATCGCCATCGTTTCTGCACAAATAATGAATCCGCCAAATGCACCCGCTGCTAAATATACTTTTTTCACACTCTTTAAATCTGTTACTTTCTCTTCTTTCTTTAACAAAAATACAGTTGTTGCAATAATGAATCCAATTAAATGGGTTATAATACTCGTCGACCATATACCGATATGTGAACTAAGTTTCGCATTAAAGGTTCCTTGAAATGTTATAAATATCCCCGCAAAAACAGCAAATATAATACCTTTCAAAAAATCATCTCCTCATCTTTTATTTCTGACTTAATTAAAAGCTATAATCCTATAATGGCAAAAGGACAAATGTCACATCACTATGAAAATAACTTGGAATGAAAAAAAACACACCTCAAAAATGCGAGATGTGTTTTTGATTATTTATATATAATGTTTTTCGAATAAAAATTACGCTACATTAAAAGATTTCTTTTTCATAACAAACTTTGCAAATAAGAAACGTACAAGCGGTCCCATAATAATTAATTGTAATGGATATGCCATTATGAAATTTTTAATAAAAATCGAAAAATAAATTGAAACAAATGAATCTCCTTGTAGTCCACCATGTAAATGCATCATAGCCATACCAAAAAATGACATAAAGAACACCATTCCAATTACCATAGTTGTCGCCATTGCAACGATAATATTTATTTTCTTAGATTTATCAAATGGCAACATGAATACAATTTTTTTCGCACAAGGTCCAACTATACACATTTCAATTAATAGCGCAATAATAAAGCCAATTAATAGTTCTAATGCAATCTCTTTAATATAAATTGATCCTCCTGTTTCATTCATTACTAAATTGTAAAACGTCATTACGATAACCATTCCAAGGCACATCATCATGCCAAATTGGAGGTTTTCCTTTCTTGTTGTTGGCAAATTTCATCATCCTCTCTCTTTGAGTCTTTGTCATTATATCGACATTGGAACCCCCTTCGTAAGTGAACATTTTGTGAACAAATTTAAAACGTTTTCATGTATTTTCTTTACTTTCAACTCAAATTCTCACTTTTACTTATAAAGGTTTTATATATTTCAATGTTGAATTACTAAATTTAACATTGCATTACATTATTACTAGGAGGATAACCATGAATGAAGCAGAATTTTACGCATATCACATCGTAACAAGGAAAAAAATGCATATCGGACAAATGATTCCTTTTAACAAAAATCAACACAATACTCTATATCACTTCTTTTTTGAAAGAGAACAATTAAATGCTAATGGTGAAGATGGCATACAAATTTTAAATAATCACTATAAAAATGACGAATTACATATAAATAATGAAAATGCTAAAGTAGTTATGAGTTATATGGATCAAACAATTAGAGCAGTTAGAGAAACAATAGTAGAAATGGTTAGACTACAAGAATTCCCTGAATACCCTTCCAGGTTATCTTGTTTATACGCTGCTAAAAGCTATGAGGATGCTTTGAAATGGAGAGCGCTATTTGATTCTTACAATCGAGAAGTTTTACAGATTGTTAAACTACGAGTAATCGGAAGTTCTTTTGAAGGTGACGGTAATCTTTTACCGAAAGAAGATGGCATTCCTTTTTCTCAAAAAATCGAACAAGCTAGAGAGTATTGGAAAGGAAATATTAGAAATGAGCTTCCTGAGCTACTGATTAATGGCGAAATTGAAGTTGTGGAAATTATTGATGACTTCTCCTCAATTCATATTTAATTTCTAACTAAATCATATAGGATGGAGATTACAATGAAGAAAAAAGTGTACTTCAATCATGATGGCGGCGTAGATGATTTAATTTCATTATTTTTATTACTTCAAATGGAAAACGTTGAACTTACCGGTGTATCTGTTATCCCAGCAGACTGCTATTTAGAACCCGCAATGTCTGCCAGTCGTAAAATTATCGATCGTTTCGGCAAAGGTAATATTGCCGTAGCCGCTTCAAACTCTCGCGGGCAAAACCCGTTTCCGAAAGACTGGCGGATGCATGCATTTTATGTAGATGCTTTACCAATTTTAAATGAGTCTGGAAAAGTTGTAACACCCGTGGTGGCAAAGCCTGCACATCACCATTTAATAGAAACACTCCTACAAACGGAAGGAAAAACAACTTTATTATTTACCGGGCCCCTAACTGACCTTGCTCGTGCATTATATGAAACTCCCATCATCGAAGATAAAATTGAACGTCTCGTTTGGATGGGTGGTACATTTCTTACAGCAGGCAATGTACATGAACCAGAGCATGATGGAACAGCTGAGTGGAATTCGTTTTGGGACCCTGAAGCAGTGGCTCGTGTATGGGATGCACAAATTAAAATCGACTTAGTGACACTAGAAAGTACAAACCAAGTTCCGTTAACTATAAACATACGTGAACAGTGGGCAAAAGAACGAAAGTATATTGGTATGGATTTCCTTGGTCAATGCTATGCAATGGTTCCCCCTCTCGTTCACTTCTCAACGAACTCTACCTACTATTTATGGGATGTACTAACTACCGCGCTTGTCGGAAACACTAACCTTGCAAAAACTGAAACGATTAATAGTATCGTTCATACATACGGACCAAGCCAAGGACGTACAGAGGAAACTACTAATGGACGACCTGTAAATGTCGTTTACGATGTAAAACACGATGTTTTCTTTGAATATATTACTAAATTAGCTAAAAAAGCTACTACTTGAAACCTCAATAACACGAAAAAAATTTATTAAGAATGATATACTTTAATTAATATAACATGAGGTGATAAGATGGATTATGAGTTACTAAAAGAACGAATAGAAATTATAACTTCTAGAATTAAATACATAGGTGGTGAAGTTCAAGAAGTTTGTATAGATGAACCATCTTCCCTTGAACAAATAATCCAAGTAGAAGAAAAACTGGATATTAAACTACCAAATAGCTTCAAAAAAGTACTTTTAGAGTTCTCAGGAAATTTTAGCTTACGCTGGTTTTTACCTGACGATGTAGAGCTACCAAATGAATTTACTGATATTTTTTGCGGAACACCCCACTGGAGTTTAGAAAGTCTTTCTAAATTCGAAAAAGAACGTAAAGACTTGGTTGACGAGTTTTTTTCAAATTTAGATGATGAATATGATGTAGTTTGGCACAACAAATTAGCATTTTGTGAAGTGGGAAATGGAGATTATTTAGCATTTGATATGAAAGATGATATAGATGCTCCAATAATTTACCTAAGCCACGACGATGGAGAAGGACATGGGTATAAGATTGCGAATAATTTCATTGAATTCATTGAGAATTGGTCAAGAGTAGCTTTTGTAGGATGCGAAGATTGGCAGTGGTTACCTTTCACTACCAGTTTTGAAAGTGGTATAAATCCAGATGATGAGCCAGCCAAAAAATTTAGAAATTGCTTGGGACTTAATATTTAAAAGAGTATTGAATTAAATTTCAATACTCTTTTTGTGCAATTTAATTATATTTGATTAATGTAGTGTCTTACAGATTATTCATTTCATAACCATTGACAAAATACGTTATTGTTTCTAACTCATCTTCATTTAATTCTCTATCTAGTTCTTGTTTGTACGCTGCCTTTATCTTCTCTTCATCGCCCTTATGAGCTTCTGTATAAGTTCCTACTGCTTTTAACATGCGAATCTCTTGTAAAAACTCCTCTCGATTTATCGCTTCCCCATGAGAAAGAATATATGTCTCAGCATCAAATTTTTCTAATTCATCTATTAATGCAAACGTTCTTTTCGTCGTATAGTTCCACTTCGAGGAAAAAATATCTGCATATATACAGTCCCCTAAAAACAATATCTTTTCTTCTTTTATGTACATAACAACTGAATCATATGCATGATCTCCGCCCACATGTTTTAACACGCATGTCACCTCACCAAGATCTAATTCCATTTGATCCTGGAACGTTAAGGCCGGAGGAATAATGTTAATATTTCTCGCTTTTTTTTCAAACTCTTTCTTGATGCAATCCGCACAAAATTCAATTTCAGTACCCTCTCTTACGCGTGCATCCAACGCTTCATCTGTCCATTCATAAGATACTATTGTCTGCATTTCTTTTTTCGTTTCAGCGTGCGAAATAGTTAATGCATTCCGTAATACAGATAATCCAAAAATATGATCCCAATGCCAATGCGTTAGTGCTACAAAATCAGGATTTGATACATTTTGTTCTTTTAACATTTCTAAAAATAATTGCGCATGTTCTTCTGAATTCCCTGCATCGATCATTAACGTTTTTTCTTTTCCAACAACCATTCCTAATATAGGTCTATCTGTTTCAGAAACAGGTGTCATATACCAAAATGAGTTTCCTATTTTTTTAATTTGTTGCATAACCAATTCCCCTTTTCATTTCCTCACTTAAGTTTAATATATAGATTATAACGAATCACTACTTTTTTCTCTATACTCAAACACAATTACTTGGACTAATCTAACTTTTCTTTTCGTAAGCTAAAAATAAGGGAATAGAATCGGAGTGTGATACTATGGAACGTTTATGGATCCCAATGATTGTAACATTTTTTTCGTTCGGTGGATTGCTATTAGGCGGTGCTGTTGGAGTAGCAACACGCCAACTCATTGAAGAAAAGATGCATCGTTTATACGCATTATGTGGCGGTATTTTGTTTGGGTTATTGTCACTTGAAATTATTCCTGAAACATTTTCAAGCTATGAAATGATTGGACCTATACTTGGTATAGCTATCGGTATTTTAGTTATGGGCTTATTAGATAACTATTGTCACCATCCAATGATACATAAAAAAGATCAACAAGCATGGCAAACCTTTCTTTTTCTCTCTTTCGCTATATTTATTCATAATATACCGAGTGGATTTGCGTTAGGTACAGCTTTTATAAATCATAATGACTCTGCCATTCCCTTTTTAATAGCAATCGTCGTTCACCATATTCCAGAAGGATTAGCTTTAATTATTCCATTTCTTTTTACAAAACATAAATATATTTCCTTTTTATTAACAACTTTATTACTTTCTCTTATTCTCGGTACTGGCACAGTTTTTGGCATTTTGATGGAAGGAAAAGCTCTTCACCTGCAAGGCCTCATTATGGGAAGTGCTATTGGTTCACTTGGATATGTCACAATTCATGAAATGCTTTGGAAAGCTAAGAAACAGCTCTCTTTCCTTACATTTCTAATGTGGGCAACTAGTGGTTTTTTACTAATAACAGTGTTCACTTTATTCGCTGGTCATCATTAAAGTTGCTAAAGTGAAACTTTTGTTCCTCCCACACTGATTCTTGGATTACAAATAACCAGATAAATTTTCTTATTTGTATATTTTTCCTATTTTTCCAAAACATAATGTTATCTACCTATTATAAGGAGGAACAATTATGTTTGGGAAAACAGCCGGTGAAGCATTAGTTGATTTATTAATTGACTGGGGAGTAGAACACATATACGGCATGCCTGGAGATTCCATTAATTCTATCATTGAAGCTTTAAGAAAAAAACAAGATAAAATTAAATTCATTCAAGTTCGCCATGAAGAAGCTGGTGCATTAGCAGCGGCTGCCTATGCGAAATTAACAGGAAAACTTGGCGTTTGTATGGCAATTGCAGGACCTGGTGCTATTCATTTATTAAATGGTTTATATGATGCGAAACTCGATAAAGCCCCTGTTCTAGCAATTTCAGGTCAAGTAGAAACCGATTTACTTGGAACGGACTTTTTCCAAGAAGTAAATTTAGAAAGAATGTTTGATGATGTTGCGGTTTATAACCAGCGTATTATGTCAGCAGAGCAACTACCTGCCGTAGTGAATCAAGCAATTCGAATGGCTTATACGAAAAAAGGTGTATCCGTTCTTACAATTCCAGATGATGTCCCTAAATTCGAAGTAAAAAATGGTGCCCGTGTTACAAATACTTCTTTTACTTTGCCTGAGTTGTTTCCACAAAAAAACGATTTAGATGCAGCGAAACTCGCAATAAATGAAGCGAAAAGGCCTGTGATTTTAGCTGGAAAAGGAACAAAACATGCGAGAGAATCTTTACTTGCATTGGCAGAACATATTGGTGCTCCAATCGTACTTACATTACCAGCTAAAGGAATTATTCCTGATGAACACCCTCTTTGTATTGGTGGATTAGGATTAATTGGAACGAAACCTTCTTATGAAGCAATGAAGCATGCAGATACTTTAATTATGGTCGGTACTTCTTATCCGTTCACCGGCTTCTTACCTGAAAAAGCAAAAACAATTCATATCGATACAGATCCTGCCCAAATCGGGAAACGTTATGCGACAGATATTGGTTTAGCTGGTGATGCTGATAAAACATTACGATGGTTAATTGAAAATGTTGAAGAACACACAGACCATTCCTTCTTAGAACATCACCAAGAAATGATGAAAAAGTGGGAAGAAAAATTACACGATCAAGAAGAAGACTCTTCCATTCCAATTAAACCACAACGCGTTATGCATGCTCTGCAGCAAGTAGCACAGGATGACGCAATTCTATCAGTCGATGTCGGAAATGTAACAGTATGGACCGCAAGACACTTCCGTATGACAAACCAGCAATTTGTCATTTCTAGCTGGCTCGCAACACTTGGTTGCGGTTTACCTGGTGCTCTTGCTGGAAAAATTGCATTCCCGGATAAACAAGTATTTGCAGTTTGTGGTGATGGCGGATTTGGAATGACGATGAATGACTTCGTAACAGCTGTAAAATATAAATTGCCAATCGTTGTCGTCGTATTAAACAATAATAAAATTGCGATGATTAAATTCGAGCAAGAAGTTATGGGTAATATCGAATTCGAAACAGATTTAACGAACCCTGATTTTGCAAAATATGCAGAGGCGTGTGGAGGTATTGGATACCGTGTTGAGAATTTAGATGAACTCCTTCCCGCTTTCGAAAATGCAGTAAAACAAAATAAACCGTGTATTATTGATGTAGTTGTAGATGCTAACGAAGCACCAATGCCAGCAAAAATCACATTTGGTCAAGCCGCTGGTTATACGAAGCATATGATAAAAGAATTATTTGAAGAAGGTAAGATTGATTTACCTCCACTTTAAACGAAAAAAGATAGCTGAAAACAATTTGTCTTCAGCTATCTTTTTTATTTTTGTATCTCTCTATAAAAAGAAAAGTCATTCATAGTTGGTTGTACTTGTTTCTCTACTTGTAATTCTTTACTTTCCCTCTCTAGCTTTCTCACATTTCCTAACTTAATCGCATCTTGCATGCTATTACTAATTAGATTTCCAGCTAAAATTGTCATACTATAAAAAGCAATCGGTATAAGTACAATCCATGTATGAGTAGTTAAATGACGGAAGTTTTGACCAATTAGGCCGGTCCATTCTTTTGTTACACTATCTGCCTCTGTACCAAAGATAATTGTTCCACCAAAAAATAACTCTAACAAGCCAAGATGCAAGAGAAGTAATAAAGTACTCACAAATTGTTGAGCAACAAGTAAAAAAAATGATGGTAATACGTGTGGCCATACGTGATTTTTCACTCTATGCCATTTACTGCCCCCAAGCACAGTTGCTGCCATCATAAATTCTTCTCTTTTTATCCGACGGACTTCCTGCGCTGTATATAACATAATTGTTGGTACCGCTAAACACGTAAGGATAACCATTTGAAATATTACCCTTAAATGAAACGGCTCTGGTACTGTCCCATTTTCAAACACTAAAACTTCCTTTAACACAAAAAAAGAAATCATAACCATAGGTACAATGCTGAACGGATCAAAAAAAGATGCTATAACTGGAAAAGAACGTTTGCTATACATACCAAGAAGCAAACCAATACCTCCTCCAACTATAACTCGTAGAATCGCTATAATTACGCTCGCACCAACTGTCCATTTCGCTCCTTCTATTATTAGCTGGAAAAGATCGCGTCCTTTCTCATCACTACCGAACCAAAATTTATTCGACGGTGAAAATGGAGCAGCCTCTAGTTCTCCTTTTTCGTTATACATCATCGTAAGTTCACGGATATTCCCATCGAAAAATAAAGTATTTCCAATACTAACAATCATAAGTACGCTTAAAAAAGTAACACCAAACCAAAATCTCACATCTCTTTTTACAACTTGCCACATGCTAAACACGCTCCTTTATTACATTTTGTAAAAACGTATGTAATAAACGAAATAGTATAAAAAGCGGTACGTATAATATAATTAAACTTACTGTAAATATTTCTAATTTCGAATTTTCTTTTACAAAAACAAACATACCGTACGTATTAAATATCCATTCAATAATATATAAATTTGATAACATAAATAAAATATTTGTTTTTGCATAATAGATTGTTGTTAACAAAACATTTCTTGAAATATGATTTGTTAAAATATGTCGTAAACTAAGCCCTTTACTTTTAGCAAATATACTATAATCTTTCTCTAATTCTTCTCTGAAACGTAATAGTAGTAGCTTAATAAATAATAGTGTTGTAGGCAAAGTTAGACATATTATTGGCAATAGGCGAGCCCTTTCCTCCCCAATCCCCGCTAGTTTTACTGGCATAAAGCCTGTCTTTTGAAAGATTATTACGACTAGAAGTTGCGATAATAAAATTATTAAAATATCTGGGATGCTTTCAAGTACAACAAAAATCCCATTCCACATTCGTTGCTTTGATTGAGACCGTTGTAATACCCACACAACGAGAACATACGCAATAAGTAATGACAGTAAAAATGCCGAAATAAATACAAACATTGTCTCTAAATAATGAATCCATATTTGCGGAAATAATTTCCTCGAATCTCGAAATCCATATGTAATTTCCCAAGGTTGGAGTAACTTTCCTCCAATAAACACAATCGTGTTCCAAAAACCAATTAAATCAATTTGTAATCCCTTAAATAATCGAGGGAGCGCACCTAAACAGATTATACATAGAATTGCAGCGAATAATTGTAAACAAGTAATCCCACACCACTTAGCAGTTCGCATCAACATAACTATTACCCCTTCAAAAAAGAATATTCAGAAAAAACAAACATCTTCAACCATACCTTGAATTCGCTTTTTCCCACTTAGTAAAATAGCTTGGAATAAACACGTAACAAAAAATAATCAACCAAACACGATAAATCCCAAAAGTAATTTTTTTAAAGTTTCATTTTGGTATATATACCTAATCCCTTCTTTAAACTCTGTTATTAACATCTTCAAATTAACTTCTTTCCATTTTGTTCTACCATTTGGTAAACGAACTTTTTCTGGAATGGAGATCGTTTGAATCAAAATACCACTCGTAATAAAAGTAAGTGTATTTACTAAAATGCTCCCATAAATTCCAAAAGTCCAGTACACCATCGTTGCAATTCCTACACCAAACAAAGCATACAAACTATTTACCATTTGATTAATACCCGCTGCTGCACCGTATTGGTCTGATTCAACTACTCCCTGTATCATCGATTGTTCTGATGGAGAGAAAAATTGTATACATGCATTTTCCAAAAATAAAAATATAAAGACAAGTATAATCATCCCGTAATAAAGCGAAATTAGGATTCCAATATTACAGAGCGAACAACATATGTTACTTACTGTACATATACGTTGTCTATCAAAACGATTCACTACTGTCCCTACTAATAGAAAAAAGATTAATGCAGGTAATGCAATCATAATTTGTGTCATCGTTGCGTAAACTGGTTGTTTTCCGTATTGATCTAGCAAATAAAACATTAAAGAAATTCCAGCAATCATAGAACCGAGTCGCTCTAAAATATTTGCTAGAAAAAAACGTGCATACACTTTGTTGCGAAATAACTGTAGCATTTCTTTCATACTTCGTATCCTTTCTCTCGACAAAATAGTATTGTTTTAGTCATTTATTGGAAGTTACATTATATTTTTCGACCATTATCCAATCTTTTCCTTCTTAATAAAAAACAAAAAAAAAGAGCCCTTATTCTCAACACAAGGACTCTTTTCATAAACTATTTAGCTACCTCTTCTTTCGGCATTACCATACCTTTATAAAGTTGAACAGTTATCCAGTAATAAATGAAATAAATGACTAAGAAAATTCCTATTGGCACCCACACTTTTACAAACGGGTCAACTAATATAAAGCTGAATAAGTTAAGCCCTACTAAAACGTGAGAAATGCCAATGATCGCTGGGAAGATAAATAAATATGAAATTTCTTTATATATACTTTTCGTTAACATGCTACGTCTTACACCGATTTTTCGTAACATTTCATAACGGCGTACATCACGAGAAGCACCTGTTAATATTTTGAACATAAGGGAACTCGCCATCATTGCTAAAAAGGCAATTCCGAGGAAAAATCCCATAAACATTGTTCCGCTCATGAAGCTGTTCATAAACTGATAAATTGTCATTTTCGTAAATAAGTCTACCTTTTCACCTGTTACTTTTTCAATTTGTGCTTTTTGTCTCTTGTCTATTTCGATCAATAACAGTTTATATTTTTTCATATCATCTACTTTTGCTAATGTTACAGTGTGTTCTGTTCCTTGAATTCCTTTATAATGCTCTTCGTCTGCAATTCTTACTGGTTTTCCGTTAAATTGATTATGCGTAATTTGTATCTCTCTTACAACTGCGTCTTCCCAATCCTTTGGCATACGAGGGAATTTTACTAATTCAGGAGCCTCTAAAGCTGAATATATAGGTTCTGTTAAAGGTTCAGTCACACGTTTACGAACAGGTTCTTTTAACGTTTTTGTATCAAAATGGTCTGAAACAAGTGGTGGTTTCGCAGTTAAGTCGTTACGTAAATAATAAACCGCTTCTCCATCTACTTTATATTTGTACTTGCTTTCTTCAACAATTTCCATTTCTTTCAAGGCAGCTTTGTCTTGATCATTCGGATCATGAATTACAACATCATATACACGAGAAAAGTCTGTCATAATACCTACATTTTTTTGGAAAGCCATACCTGCCGTCATCGCACCTGCCCCTAATGCAATTAACATCGCTACAGTACCTAATACTCTCGATAAACTATTTACTCGAAAGCGTAGCTGTGCATATGTAAAACTATTTAGACCAGTTTCATTTCGTTTTTTATTCCCCTTAATTTTCATCACAAAAAATGGGAGTAATGAACTAAAGATAAAATATGTTCCAAGTGTTGTAACGATGGTTGCTATAATAAAACCTAATTCAGCATATATTTTTACATTGATCATAAAATAGTACCCTATACTTACTAGTAATACACCAAGTACTGTCATTATAATAATGCGAGTTTTACTTTTCTTCACTTCATCTAGTGTTTCATCTTCACGAATTAACTCTAGTTCAGTTTTACGTAACAATCGGACACTGTTCATTAAGCCAGTAATGAAAAATAGTATTAAGAAGAAAATAGCTGTAACTAAAATTGCTGGTGTGTATACAGATGCATAACTACCTTTTGCTGAAATTTCCATTCCATTCATTAAAAAGTTTCCTGCTACACTTGCAAGTAACATCCCTACTAAAATACCGATAATAATACTGACAATCCCCATACCGAATGTTTCAATAAATAATAACTGTGCTACTTTTTTCTTTTTTGCACCAAGCATCATGTACATACCGAGTTCTTTTCTTCTTAATGTGAGTAAGAAAGAGTTGGCATATATAATATAAAATACAGTAATGAAAGATAATAGTATTGCACCTACCCAGAATACGAGTCTAATACTACTAATAAGACTATTATCCTTCGTAAATTCACTATTCATCGCCATCGTTTGGAACATGTAAAAAATACTAATGCTAATAACGAGACCAATAAGTAAAACCATATAATCTTTTAACATCTTTTTCATACTATGACGTGATAATTTAAATAACATAGTTTCGCCCCCTACTTAGACTCAGCAGCTGAGCCCATATGAGCGAGCACACCTAAAATGTCTTGATAGAAATTCTCTCTAGTGCCTTGACGATTTAATTCTTTATAAAGAAGACCATCTTGAATAAATAAAATACGCTCACAATAACTTGCACTAAATGCATCGTGTGTAACCATCAAAATACTTACATTGTGATTTTCATGTAAATCTTGCATCGCTTCTAATAAACTTTTTGCGTTTTTACTATCAAGCGCACCTGTCGGTTCATCTGCTAATACAATTGCTGGATTATGTACTAAAGCTCTGGCCGCCGCTGTTCTTTGCTTTTGTCCTCCAGAAACAGCCGTCGGATATTTTGTTAAAATTTCGGTGATGCCTAATTTCTTCGCAACGTCATTTACCTTTCCAGTAATCTCACTTGACGGTACGCCTTGCAAAGAAAGTGGTAAAGCTATATTTTCATAAATTGATAAGTTTTCTAGAAGATTAAAATCTTGAAAAATGAAACCTAATTTTTGAGAGCGAAAATCAGATAACGCATTGCCCTTCATAGAAGTAATATTTGTACCAGCTATCGTCACACTACCACCTGTCGCTTGGTCAAGTGTACTTATCACATTAAGTAAAGTCGTTTTTCCAGACCCAGAAGGTCCCATGATCCCGACAAATTCTCCTTCTTTAATACTTAACGATACACCCCTTAATGCTTTTGACTGATTCTCATTTCTTTTCCCATACGTTTTTTCTACACTTTCTACAGTAACTACATTTGTTGACATCTCTTTCACTCCATCCCTTTTGTATAAAATTAATTTCTCACATATTTCTTATTATTTTGTCATGTGAATCCTTAAGAATTTTTTAATTATTCATTTAAGAAGAGTTACACCTGTAACATGAACCTTTTTCCTACTTCATATTCTCATTTTTCTACAACTCGTTCCCTCGATTTCGCTTACATTTACCTTACATTTTTGTAAGATAAAAAAGAAAACACACTAATTTCTAATAGTGTGTTTTCTTTACAATCAATATTTTCTATTCTTTATTTCTTCTTCAATACTTGCCACAAATACATCTAGCGCAATAACTTCTGACTTCTCTTCCCCATATTTACGTACATTTACAGCTCCGTTTTCCATTTCCTTATCCCCAATAACAAGAACATACGGTACTTTTTGCATTTGTGCTTCTCTTATTTTATATCCTAATTTTTCATCTCGTGCATCTTGTTCAACACGAACTCCAGCTTGTGCTAATTTATGTGCAATCTCATTGGCATATTGTTCATGTACTGCATTTGAAACTGGAATTACTTTCACTTGAACTGGTGCCACCCATGCCGGGAACGCACCTCCAAAGTGCTCAATTAATATTGCTAAGAAGCGATCTAATGACCCTAAAACTGCCCTGTGAATAACAACTGGTCTTTTCTTTTCATTATTTTCATCTATATAATTTAAATCAAATTTCTCTGGCATTTGGAAATCAAGCTGGATTGTTCCGCACTGGTGACTTCTATTTAAAGCATCTTTAATATGAAAATCAATTTTCGGCCCGTAAAATGCGCCATCACCTTCATTTAGTCTATATTTATAATTTAGTGATTGTAATACATTTTCTAATGCCGCTTCTGCTTGCTCCCATAATTTATCATCACCCATTGAATCTTCTGGACGAGTAGAAAGCTCTACTTCATACTCGAATCCAAAAGTTTTATATACGTAATCAATTTGCGCCATTACGGATTTGATTTCATCTTCAATTTGTTTTGGAGTTACAAATAAATGTGCATCATCTTGGCAGAAAGTACGTACTCTTAATAATCCGTTTAACGCACCACTAAATTCATGACGATGTACTTGACCAAATTCACACATACGAATCGGTAATTCACGATAAGAATGCAATTTATTTTTAAACATAAGCATGTGTCCTGGACAGTTCATCGGTTTTAATGCAAAACTTTTATTATCTACTTCAGAGAAATACATATTATCTTTATAATGTCCCCAGTGCCCTGATCTCTCCCATACTTCTTGGTTCATCATGAACGGAGTGCGTACTTCTTGATAATTGTACTCTTTTTGAATTTCTCTTAAAAATGCTTCCAATTCGTTACGAATCATTTGTCCTTTCGGTAAATAAAACGGCATTCCCGGAGCCTCTTCAGAAAACATAAATAACTCAAGCTCACTGCCTAACTTACGATGATTTCTTTTTGCTGCTTCTTCAACGAAATGTAAATACTCTTCTAATTCTTTTTGAGAAGAGAATGCAACACCATATATGCGCTGAAGCACTTGGTTATTACTATCACCTCGCCAATATGCACCGGAAACGTGAGTTAATTGAAATGCTTTCAAATAACCTGTAGATGGTAAATGTGGTCCTCTACATAAATCTACAAATTCACCTTGTTTATATAGTGTTACACTTTCCCCACTAGGAATTGCTTCTAAAAGTTCTAATTTCAAGCGGTCGTTCATTTCTTGAAACAGTTTAGCTGCTTCTTCTCGAGAAACCTCAACTCGTTCTATCTTTATATTTTCATTTATGATCTTTTTCATTTCTTTTTCGATTCTCCGTAAATCTTCTATGTTTACACTACTTGGAAGATCCATATCATAATAAAATCCATTTTCAATAACAGGTCCTACTCCAAGATTTATATCACCATACAATCTTTTTACAGCTTGCGCTAAAATATGTGCCGCGGAGTGTCTTGCAATTTCTACCCCTTCATTTGAATCTATAGTAATGATTTCCACTTCCGCATTTTCTTCAATATTTCGGCGTAAATCATATAATCCATCATTTACTTTCCCCGCGACTGCTTTCTTTTTCAAACTACTGCTAATGGATCCAGCAATTTCTTCTAAAGTAACTCCATTTACAAATTCTTTAACGCTACCATCTGGAAATTTAATTTCAATCATTTGTTCTTTCATTTTTCATCTCTCCATTTCATAATAAAAAGCACACTCATCCCTAAAATAGGGACGAGCGTGCTTTTACCCGTGGTTCCACCCAGATTCCCATTGTAAATATACAATGGCTTCGTTTACGGTAACGTCGTTTACACGGCACTAGATACTTCATTTCCCTAGTGCAGCTCTAAGGTGGTAAGTTATTTTTCTGCGTTAGGAAGTTCTCAGCTTTCCTTCCTTCTCTGTATAACCGGGGAAAATAACTCGTGTCCTTTTCTTCGCTTATTATGAAATTGAATGCAAAAAAGCATATTCATCCCTAAATATAGGGACGAATATGCTTATATCCGTGGTTCCACCCAGATTCCCATCACAAAAAACATAATGGCTTCTTTTGCGATAACGTCGCATACACGGCACTAGATACTTCATTTCCCTAGTGCAGCTCTAAGGTGGTAAGTTATTTTTCTGCGTTAGGAAGTTCTCAGCTTTCCTTCCTTCTCTGTATAACCGGGGAAAATAACTCGTGTCCTTTTCTTTGCTTTTTGTAAAACATCCATTTATTGTTATTTAATATATCTTATTCATTTTATTTTTGCAAGTGTTTAAAAAAATTATTTATTTAATTTAAAAAAGTGAAACCAATTTTTTTTGGTTTCACTTCACAATTTTACCAATCTTGTGGTTCGTAATTTAAGTCTGCAAATAGACGTCTTTTCTCTTTCTTCGTTAAATCTCTCCACTGCCCAACTGGTAAATTATTCAATTCGATATTCATAATTCTCGTACGTTTTAACGTGTATACTTGATAACCTAAAGCTTCACACATACGGCGAATTTGACGATTTAGCCCTTGTGTTAAAATAATTTGGAACTCATATTTTGATAACTGTGTAACCTCACAAGGAAGCGTTTTTGTTCCTAAAATTTTAACACCCGCTGCCATTTTCTCTAAGAAATCAGGTGTAATTGGCTTATCTACTGAAACGATATATTCTTTCTCATGTTTGTTTTCAGCACGTAAAATTTCATTAACAATATCACCATCATTCGTTAACAAAATTAAACCGTCTGAGTCTTTATCAAGACGTCCAATGTGACTAATTCGTAAAGGATGGTTCACTAAATCGATAATATTACCTTTTACTGATTTTTCACTCGTACATGTAATACCTACTGGTTTATTTAAAGCGATATATACGTGATCTCGAGCAATTCGAAGCTGCTCTCCATTTACTCGTACATCATCACCTGGGTTCACTTGGTCACCAATTTTTGCAACCTTACCGTTAATAATTACTCTTCTCTCATTAATTAGTTTATCCGCTCCACGTCGAGACGCTTTTCCAGCTTCACTAATAAATTTATTGATACGCAAATTAGGCACATCCTTTTCTAAAAAAAATTTCAAGCTCACACTGCTTCTACCGTACAATACAAAAGGGTAAGCCTCCTATTATAACTTAAATATATTAACATGAAAGGGTATATAACGTCTTCTATTAATTACTTGTTTATAAGAAAATATCTTTATTATACATTCATTTATGCACTTTTTCAGCGTTTAATATACAAGCCATTCTTCCTTACATACAGCTTGTTTTCCTTTTATCTCTTCTATCTCTTCATGAATATTAGCTAATTTATATAAACCTGGGAAAATCTCTTCCACATAATGTTGATGCGTCTTTTCATCTTTCCAATACGTTAACACTATGTAACGATTTTCATTTTTTAAAGACTTCCCAACTACTCCACCTAACATTCCTTTTGCTTTTTCCATTCCTTTATTCCAAATTGTTTCTTGCTTCTGTAAAAAATGATTTTCCTTTTCCACCTTTACATCACATATAGCAATTCTTACGAATGATCCTTCTGTAACAACGTCTTTCAAATGCGTATCAGTTATATCATACAACGTTTGAAATAATTCAATTTCACATGAAAGAAACGTATCCTCTTGATTACTATTTAAATAAATTGTATCGTGAGCACCATTCATAAATGATTGATATGTACTTCTATCTTCCCATAAAGTAAATACACATGCCTCATCTTCATACCATCCACCAAATTGTCCATGAAACCCATCTAGGTGCCGTATATCACGCCATTTTCCTTGCGCATTTGAAAACAATTCCTTTTTCTCTTCTTCCACCTTACAGTAGATTGTTTTTAGTAGCATTTTTAATTCCCCCTTATGATCCAATCCATTTCCCACTCGCCATACTTTCTATTTTTCCATATACACAAACATTAATTTTTTGTTATCAACTCCATTACTTAATCAAAATTTGATGCCCTCCGTAAATGTTGTAAGTTGATTACGAGAATACTTACCGTGTAAAAATACATCTAAAATATAAAAATTAAAATCTCTTACTTTGTTTTCTTATCCCAGTTATAGTTTACATAATATAATTATGTATTACTATTTATATCATTCAATAAAATATACTATTTTATTCTATACGCATACTATTTTAAATTCAAACAATTCAGAATTAAAATCCAAAAAAGATAGAAAGTAAACAATCCTACATTATCATCTACTCCCTATCTCTCTTATCATCAATTATTTTTCAAATAAATAATACGTAATTTCTCCTGGATAATGTAATACAGTTACCTTCCGCTCCTCTTTTTTAAAACTAACAGTATGCCCGTTTTCCCCTAAGTTCTCCCATCCATTTGCCTTTGTAATAGGCATTACACTTGTATATTGATAGTCCTCTTCATTATCATCGTTAATATGGATTGCTGACATTGGCACTGGAAAATCTTTAATTTTAGATTCTTTGTCTACATATATGAGTGCAAATAAACCAACTAATAACATAGCCATTGAAATACTTAAAACCAGTTTTCTTCTATTCATTTTCACTAAAAACCCTCTTTTCTCGCATATAACTTTCGTCATTTTACTAAATTTAATTATTCACGTATAGAAAAGACATAATTTAAATTATTTCTAACCTATTTTCTCTACTTTAAACAACATTATTGTTATATATTATAATTATAAGTTTTTAAATTTTGGAGGCGTTACATATTGCAGAAATTACTTTTTACTAAATGGACAGTTGTTATTTCTATTTTCATCATTTTTGGTACAATTTTCTACGTTACTAATGTTAATAATAACAGCGAAAAAGCAACTGTAGAAACAGCGGAGACAAAAACTTTCAAAACGAAATTACAACCTAAAATTAATGAATTGACTACTCATTATAATGACATCATCGAAAAAGATTGGTTACCTGCCTGGGAAGAGATTAACACGAATGGAGATTCAGTAGATCGAAATAAACTATTAGTTACAATGAGTGCTGTTTCCAAACAGTACGAAACAATTATGAACGAAATAGACACGCTTAAAATTGAAGAAAACATAACAGATATAGATATACAAAAACAACTACTTCAATTCACAACTCAGTTTAAATCCGCATCAAATTTCATGAAAAATGCAGCAAATTTAATTATAGACGGAGCAAATAACTCTACTCCAACCAATGAAACTATTGAAAAAACAAAACAAGCTTTAGGACTTGCGGATCAACATATTGTCATCGCTTTATCTACTTTAAATGAAGTTGAAGATAAATTAGGACTTACAAAAAAATAAAACTATTTACTATTTTAAAATAAAAAATGATTGCAATTCACAATTTGTATGTCTATAATGTTTTTATTGCTTTACAATCAATGTGTTTATAAATTTTATAATTCGGATGAACCATTCAGGAGAAGGTCTATTGATCTACCGACGGGGCAAAAAGTTGTTATACCAACTTTGAAACTCTCAGGTCTTGGTTACAAGTAGAACTGCATGGGGACGAATCTCTGGAGAGACTCCCTCTCGCTTTCATAGAGCGCGGAGGAAAACGAGCACCGAAGGAGCAAATCCGCTACTTTAGCGGATAATCTCTCAGGTAAAAGGACAGAGACAAGCGAAAGAAAAAGCCGATTGTATCGGTTTATTTTTCTATCCCTTGTTTCTCCAGAGACCATTTCATTTACTTGAAGTGGTTTTTATTTTTTCTAAAAAAGGAGAATAAAGATGGAGACAGTAAGTAAAGTATTAGAACAACTAAATCAATACGTGTGGGGATTACCAACTTTGTTGCTACTCGTTGGAACAGGTATCATTCTCACAGTGCGTTTAAAAGGTTTACAGTTTAGTAAACTATTATACGCTCACAAACTAGCATTTAAAAAATCAGAAGATGCCTCTTCTTCTGGAGATATTAGTCACTTCCAAGCACTTATGACAGCTATGGCCGCAACGATTGGTATGGGAAATATAGCCGGTGTTGCAACAGCTGTTACAATTGGTGGTCCTGGTGCAATATTTTGGATGTGGATTACCGCTTTATTCGGTATGGCAACAAAGTATGCAGAGGCAATACTTGCAGTGAAATACCGTGTTAGTAATGAAAATGGTGAATATTCAGGTGGACCAATGTATTATTTAGAGCGTGGTTTAGGTAAGAAATGGCTTGCTATATTATTCGCTATATTTGGTACAACTGCTTCTTTCGGTATTGGTAATATGGTGCAATCTAATTCAGTTGCAGAGGCAATGCGAATTAATTTCTCTTTCCCTCCTGCTTTAACTGGTATAGTAATGTCATTTTTAATCGCAATTGTTATTTTAGGCGGTGTAAAAAAAATCGGGAAAGTGACGGGATATGTCGTTCCTATTAAAGCTTTCTTTTATATAATTGCTGGTCTTATCATTATTTTCTATCACTACGACCAAATTCCAGAAGCATTTTCACTTATTTTTTCTGGTGCATTTAATGGTACAGCAGCTGCTGGTGGTTTTATCGGGGCAACAGTTGCATCAGCTATCCAAATCGGAATGGCGCGTGGTGTATTTGCGAACGAAGCTGGTTTAGGGAGTGCACCAATTGCTGCTGCGGCTGCAAAAACTGATTCGCCTGCAAAGCAAGCTTTAGTTTCAATGACTGGTACTTTTCTAGATACGTTTATTGTATGTACAATTACAGGACTAGTATTAATCACTACAGGCGCTTGGAAATCTGGTAAAACTGGCGTTGAAGCTACAACACTTGCATTCCAATCTGTATTTGGTACTGCTGGTAGTATGATTCTCGGTATCGCAATTATTTTATTTGCCTACTCTACTATTTTAGGTTGGTCGTATTATGGAGAAAAATGTGTAGCTTATTTATTCGGAGAAAGTGCAGTTAAATATTATAAAGCAATCTTTATTGTCATGATTGCAATTGGTGCTAATTTAAAGCTAGGAATCGTATGGACATTTGCTGATATTGCAAATGGACTTATGGCAATTCCAAACTTGATTGGTCTAATTGGATTAAGTAGTATTGTTGTTGCTGAAACGAATCGTTTTTTACAAGCAGAGAAATTGAAAGAAAATAATAAAAAACAGGCAAGTTAATCTATGAAAAAAGGAATGACTCATACATGATGAGCATTCCTTTTTTCATCCCCTCTTTTACTCAATTACTATCATTAAAAATATATTTATATCAATATTTACTCCTTTTTATTCCTCCAAAAGTTTTTCACATAAATGTCATAAATCGTATGGTCTAACTATATAGTTGAAAAGGAATGCGACATTAAAGTGTCGCTGAAAAACTCATCCAAGAAAAGGGAGGAAAAATCTTTTGAAAAACAAAATCATTGTTTTCCTATCTGTTTTATCATTTATTATTGGTGGTTTCTTCTTTAACACGAATACTTCAAGTGCTGAAACATCATCTACTGATTACGTTCCTAACCAATTAATCGTTAAGTTCAAACAAAATGCATCTTTAAGTAATGTGCAATCTTTTCATAAATCTGTCGGAGCTAATGTCTTATCTAAAGATGATAAGTTAGGTTTTGAAGTCGTACAATTTTCAAAAGGTACTGTAAAAGAAAAAATAAAGAGTTATAAAAATAATCCAGATGTGGAATATGCAGAACCGAATTATTACGTTCACGCCTTTTGGACTCCAAACGACCCATATTTTAATAATCAATATGGATTACAAAAGATTCAAGCTCCACAAGCTTGGGATAGCCAACGAAGTGATCCTGGTGTAAAAGTAGCTATTATTGATACAGGAGTTCAAGGCTCACACCCTGATTTGGCTTCGAAAGTAATTTACGGGCATGACTATGTTGATAACGACAATACATCTGATGATGGTAATGGTCATGGTACACATTGCGCTGGAATTACTGGAGCACTTACGAATAACAGCGTCGGAATTGCTGGTGTTGCCCCACAAACTTCAATTTATGCTGTCCGCGTATTAGATAATCAAGGAAGTGGTACTCTTGATGCTGTAGCGCAAGGTATTCGAGAAGCTGCTGATTCGGGTGCAAAAGTAATTAGTTTAAGTTTAGGAGCTCCAAATGGTGGTACTGCATTACAACAAGCCGTTCAATATGCATGGAATAAAGGCTCTGTTATAGTTGCAGCTGCTGGAAATGCTGGAAATACAAAAGCTAATTACCCTGCTTATTACAGCGAAGTAATTGCAGTTGCTTCTACAGATCAATCAGATAGAAAATCTTCATTCTCTACTTATGGTAGCTGGGTAGATGTTGCAGCACCAGGTTCAAATATATATTCAACATATAAAGGAAGTACGTATCAATCATTAAGTGGTACATCTATGGCAACACCTCATGTTGCAGGAGTCGCAGCTCTTTTAGCAAATCAAGGATATAGCAATACACAAATCCGCCAAATTATTGAGTCTACTACTGATAAAATTAGTGGTACAGGTACGTACTGGAAAAACGGTAGAGTCAATGCATATAAGGCTGTACAATACGCTAAGCAATTACAAGAAAATAAAGCTTCTTAATAAATAAAGTAAAATTTTAATCAGTCGATCTACCATTAATGCCGGATAAAATAGAAGGAGAGACTTCTACAATTAAAGCCTCTCCTTTTTACAAACTATATTACTCTCCCTGCTTTTTAACCATATGTAAATACAGTACAAAATCCATCATTGTTGACGAATGACCAAGTTGACGGATCATCGCTGTTATATTTCCTCTATGATATGTACCATGATTTACGACATGTTGCACTAATTCTAAAATCGAAGTTTCTAATTTCCCTACATATGGATTCTCAATAACAAATACAGCATTCACATCTTGTATTGTAATTAAAAACTCTTTATATTGATTTGCCATGTTTTCAAACATTTTTTCTAATTCATGTAACGATTTAGTTTCAATTTGTTTTCGTAAATCTTCTCGGTCTTGTATTGCTTCATCCATACTTTTACCATGCAATATATGTAACCACACTTGATCTGTAATATAAATATGCACAAAAGTATCCTTAATGGATGGGAATACACTCTGTATCTGCTCATTAAAAATCGTCTCATAGTTTGGTAACTCTTTTAATCGATTGAATAATCTAGTATTAGCCCAAGCATGGTAATCACACTGTTTTAATATATAATCTTTCAACTTATATTACCTCCTTATTGTATGAAACGAATGGTTTGTTTCTTCATTTCTGATTCTCTATCAGCCTTTGCAATCCCTTTTTCTTTCATTTCATGCTTATTTATCGTTTTATATTTTACATACGTATAAAATTCCGTTTGAAATGGAAATGGTGTAATCCGAATCGTTTCCTCGTCCACCCATTCAGCTTGAATAAGTTTCTCCTCTTTACTATTAAACATTTCTGTTCCTTCAAAACCATCTTTAAATAAGTCAATTTCATCTTTCTTTTTGACACCAGGCTTATTCATACATACGTATAAAGAAAGTTCATCACAAAACTTTAATAATCTATAATGTTTATCGAACATCGCAAACTGTTCCTTTGTTAACGTTTTCAAAATTCTTTTTTGTCGTTCTAATTCATGTTTATAAAATGACATCATCTCTTCATCTTCCTCGTTTAGTGGAAATGATAAAAAATGTTTACTACAAAGCAATGCCCCGTATGGATTAGAATTTTCAATTTCATTCAAACCAATCGTATAAAAAACAAAACGTAATGGGCTTGGACAATCCATAAATGTATATGGAATATTTTTAGCATCATTCAAAATTGGTACTTTATCAAGCTCTATCCATCCTCTGTCATGCTCATATATTGCATCAACTGTTTCTTTTAAATATGTTTTACTTTCAAAAAAGTCTTCTTTTATATGTTTTGCAATCTCTCCAGCTAAAAAACCATGATCATGTTGACGAATTAATATACTTTCCTTCTCATTTTTTTCACGAAAAATCATTCATATACTCCCCCTCATCCTCATATTAAAGCTTTTTATATGCATCGATTCTTAATTAATCCCTAAATAATAGAAGGGATTCAGTCTCTTGCAACGAAATTAACATAATTATATAGTATTCTATCTAATCATAGTGATAGCTTTATCTTTACTATCTATTATACTAAAACATTCATTCCAAAAATTTTTTTATGAGGTGAAAACATGAACAAAACAGAATTAATTAAAAACGTAGCTCAATCAGCTGATATTTCTCAAAAGGACGCTTCTGCAGCTGTACAATCCGTATTTGACACAATTGCTAATGCATTACAATCTGGAGATAAAGTTCAACTAATCGGTTTTGGAACTTTTGAAGTGCGCGAAAGATCTGCTCGTACAGGACGTAATCCGCAAACTGGCGAAGAAATTCAAATCGCCGCTGGTAAAGTTCCTGCATTTAAAGCAGGTAAAGAATTAAAAGAAGCTGTTAAATAAACAAGAAACCAGCCATTTTATAGGCTGGTTTCTTGTTTTTATTTAAGTAATTGCTTTATATTCTCTGCATGATACACTTCACAAATATAAAATACACATTTGCATTTACTTACAATTTGATACTTTCTAGTTGGATACACATTCGCTGTAACAGAACATCCATCAAACAATTCAATAATATTTCCAGATGGCTGATATCCTTCATATAATACATTTCTTCTTACTTCCATCTTTTCTATAAGCTTTTCAACAGGAATATTTCCACTCTCTAATTCACTCTTTATTGCGTCCGGTAAAAACGAAGTGTCTGCAAAAATTAGATTTTCAGATAACACCTTGCCTTTATAACTAACATTAGATACACGGTAAAGAAATGTTCCATCTTTATCAAAGAAATTCTTTGCTTCTTTCGGAATGTACTGTCTACCAAGTGCCTCTTGTTCAAGAACATCAAACTGAACTGTATCATTTAAAAGCTTTTCTAAAGCATGAATGGATGATGTATCTCCAGAAAATAAAATATTTTTAATTGCTTGTACGTTATAAGTGAATTCATTCTTTCTATTTTCCGCTACTAACATGAGGAACACCTCTTCTATAATTTTTTTATTTAAGATTTAAAAGTGCTGCCGCATCTAATTGCGTAATTTCAGTTACTTCCTTACTGAATATTGCAACAGAGGCCCTATAATCTAAACTAGGCTTTACATCTTCCATCATTGTATTATTTAATAACTCTTGTCTATCCTTAAAAACCAACAAGTTTGGAGGATCATTTGGAGCTGATACTGTAATATGTACTGGCGGAATCATTAGTCCTTCACCTGTCGCTTTCAGCACCGCTTCTTTTCGAGTCCAATATGTTAAAAACCCTTCTATTTTCTGTTCATTTGGCAGTTTCATAACTTGCGCTATTTCAATGTCTGTTAATACACCTTCTGCCATTTTCATAACATCTACATTTGGATTCATTTGTTCTACATCTATGCCAACAGGTGCAGATTTTGTAAAAGCAACGACAACCCACTCACCTGAATGTGAAACGGATAATTGCGGCATACCTTCTGGTAATTGTGGTCTTCCATGCTGCAATTTACATACTGAGCACATTCGATCAATTGGTACTTGGACTGGTGACATAGAAAGTATCTTACCGAGAACTAATCTACTTATTACGCAACCTATTATAAAACGAGCTCGATCTGCCGAATGGTGATACGAATTTGCTTTCTCTCGCTCTATATCATTTAGTAAATTGTAATGCCATGATTGTAAATCTGAAATTCTTGCCCACCATATTTGACAATCATTCTCATTCAAAGTTGGAATAGAATCTACAACTTTACTTTCTATCATGTAAACTCTCCTTTATTCAACGAATATCAATTTTCATAAGAAAGCATGCGTATATTGTTATTCATTGACAAGTACTTTCTCTTTTTCTGATACAGATAATGTTTTTTCTTTCTTCTTTGACATTACCTCTTTATCGGAAATACGTAAAGAAAATAGTAGTGCTATGAGCAAAAATATTGCTGATCCAATTAGTGCTGCTTGATATGGTAAAAAATCGAATTGAACGTTATTACTTCCAAAACCGGCTAGTATACTAGCTAAAACAGCTACTCCTATTGCTGAACCTAGTCGATTTTGCACATTGAATATAGTAGTAGCTCTCCCCATAGAAGGCGGCGTGATATTGTTAAAGGCAGAAAATTGAACCGCACCGACAGATTGACCTAAGAAAATACCGATACCAAACAATAATGCGCGGATTTGCCACGGATTCGTATCGTGATTTACAAAACTCAATAAAACAAATATAACCGCCGTACATATTAATCCAATAGAAATTACCTTTCGAGCTCCTAATTTCTTATATGACCATGGCACAATTTGTGAAGAAATCATTAATCCAATCGCCTCTGGAAATGTCGTAAGTCCTGATTCTAGCGCGGAAACTCCTATCACATTTTGATACATAAGTGGAAAAACAAATAACATTCCTAATAAACCGGCTGATGAAAATAATGATATAAGGCTCATCTTTCTAAAGACTGGTTCTTTTAATAAGCGTAAATCTAACATCGGTTGCTTTACTTTCAGTTCTACGATTATAAACAACGTAATGAATACACCCCCAGCTACCCCGGTACTCATAATTTCTGGAGAAATCCATCCTTTTGACGGTCCCTGGCTGAGTGCATATATGAGCATCGCAAATCCTGGTGCTGATAAAATAAAGCCGAGCGAATCAAAGCGACCAGCTGATTTTTCAACATGCTCTGCTAAAAATAGAAGTCCAAAGAGCAATGCAACGATTCCAAACGGTAGATTAATATAAAATACCCAACGCCAAGACATTTGATCTACAAAGAAACCACCGATGATAGGACCAACTGCTGGTGCTACAGCAATTGGCAGTACAATGAACCGGGAAATCTTCGGTCTTTCCTCTGGTGAAAATGTTCGGAATAACATCGCCATTCCGACCGGTGTTAAAAGCCCTCCACCAGCACCTTGAATGATACGGAAAATATTCAATGAAGTAATATCGTTAGCCATTCCGCATAAAGCAGAGGCAATTGTAAATACGAAAAGAGCAATTAAAAATACTCTTTTCGTACCAAAACGATCTCCTAACCAACCAGAAATCGGAAGGAAAACAGCTAAACTAACTAAATACCCAACATTCACCGTCCCCATTGCAGATGCAGGTACTTGTAGTTCCCTACTTATCGTTTGCAGTGCTACATTTACAATCGTTGCGTCCATCGCAGCCATAAACATCGCAGTTATATAAACGATACTTACAACTACTTTTGGATTTAGTTTTTCTTTCATTATCGTTTTCCTACTAATGTTTTTTCGCGAACTTGATTACCTTGTGGATTCAAATCTTTCCAGTTATATTCAACATATTCTAAGCAGCTCTGCCTACTAGCTTCTTCATATACGACATTCCAGCCAATAGGTACATCGAGAAAAGCAGGCCAGAGAGAATACTGGCCCTCCTCATTTATTAATACTTTATATGTGTAATTATCATTTTCAAATGGATTCGTCATACTCTACTTACCCCTTTCTTATTCTGCAAATATTTCGCTAATACTTGCCCAATTTCCGTAAGTGGACCTGGCTGACATAGATCTTTATGTCTACAATCAATATCGTGCTGCACAATTTGCCCGTCTAAATAATTTAGCCACGTATTTGGAGAAATAGGATCAAACCAGTCTGGTATAACAGTAGATCTAAAGAATAAGATATCTCCGTTATAAACTTTCGGTACATATTTCCCTAACAACCCTACTGAATTTACATATGTTTCTTTCAAGTTCAATATAGTCTCTTCTTCAAGACTTGCTAATGCACTTCCATCTTTACGAAGGATTTCAACTGCACTTTCCATTGTAAGGGGTTTACCATCCATGTTATCTGGATCATATCCGCCTAAAGCAAGTAATGCAATTAACGCTTCCTCTTCAGTAGGCGCTTCCGTATTTGGTAAGAAGTGTCCAGGATAAGAATCAAGCATAACGAGTAATTCTACTTCTTCCCCTTCATTTTGTAGTTGCGCCGCCATTGCATGCACAACATTTCCTCCAAGCGACCAACCTAATAAACGATATGGTCCATAAGGCTGTACTTCACGAACATGTTTCAAGTAATCCGCCGCCATCTCCTCTAAACTTTTTGGAAGTTCTTCATTTTTAGCAATACCACGTGCTTGTACACCATAGATTGGATAATCTGTTCCTAAAGATTTCATAAGTCCTGCATAGCACCAACTTAATCCACCTGCTGGATGTACACAAAATAGTGGTAATTGATCCCCGCTTGCTCGTAATGGAAGCAACACATCAAGTGCACTTTGACCATTCCCCATCTCAAGTCTTTCAGCTAACCCTGCAACAGTCGGTGCTGCAAATAAAGTACCAATGTTTAGTTCCACTCCAAGCGCCTCTTTCATGCGGCTCATAAGCTGCACTGCAAGGAGTGAATGACCACCAAGATCAAAGAATCCGTCATCAATTCCAATTTGAGGTACACTTAGCACTTCTGTAAACAAGTCACATAACATTTCTTCTTGCGGTGTTCTTGGACCACGACTAGAAGATGATGCGATAAATTCTGGAGCTGGCAATGCCTTTCTATCTAATTTACCGTTTGGAGTTAAAGGTAACTCATTTACTACTACAAAAGCGTATGGAACCATATAATCTGGTAAACTACCACTAGCAAACTGACGCATTTCATTCGTATCAATTGCTTCATTATTTGATGCAACGATATAAGAAACTAACCGTTTATCCCCTGGTTGATCTTCACGTACAATAACGGCTACTTGCTCAACTTTAGGGTGCTTCATTATGACTGCTTCTATTTCTCCTAATTCAATTCGGAATCCACGAATTTTGATTTGATGATCTGCACGTCCTATATAATCTAGCGTCCCATCATTACGCCAGCGAGCTAAGTCTCCTGTACGATACATTCTTGTACCTGGCTTGCTAAATGGATCTGCGATAAAGCGTTCAGCCGTTAATCCTGCTCTTCCTAAATATCCACGCGCAAGTCCTGCACCTGCAACATACATTTCTCCAACTACTCCAGGTGGGACTGGTTGTAAATAGTTGTCTAACACATACACTTTAAGGTCAGGTATACTGCACCCAATTAAACTATTTGCTCGTAAAGAGACGATAGTTTCATCTAATTCAATATAACTAACATGCACTGTCGTCTCCGTAATACCGTACATATTAATAAGCTTTGGTGCGTTATGAGGATGTCGACTATACCAATCTTCTAAGCGACTTAGCTCAAGTGCTTCTCCTCCAAAAACAACATATCGTAAAGATAATTTTTGGCCGATCTCTTCATTTTCACGATCTGCTTGCATCAATTGATAGAACGCTGATGGAGTTTGGTTTAAAACCGTAACCTTTTCTTTAACAAGAAGCTGTAAAAATTCTTTCGGCGAGCGACTTACAGTATGTGGAACTACAACTAAACGCCCTCCGTATAATAAAGGTCCCCAAATTTCCCAAACCGAGAAATCAAAAGCGTATGAATGGAACATCGTCCAAACATCGTTTCCGTCAAACTGGAACCAATGATCAGTTGCTCCTAAAAGTCTTACTACATTTTGATGAGGTATCATAACGCCTTTCGGTCTACCCGTTGAGCCTGACGTATAAATAACGTAAGCAATATGTGATGGAGATAATGGCTTAATTCGTTCCACTTCATCAATATTTTCTTCACTATATTTCTCAACTTCTGCTAGTACTTTCACATCATCAACTAAAACTTTTAGTGCCTCATCACATTCAATTTCCACTTCTGAATTCGTTAAAACACGTGATGGTTTCGCATCGTGTAGCATAAATGAAATACGGTCTGCTGGGTAATCTGGATCTAACGGAAGGTATCCAGCACCAGCTTTAAGAACAGCTAATAAGCTTACAACCATGTTTAATGATCTTGGCATCGCTAAAGCAACGAGTTGATCAGGACCAATCCCTTTTGCTATTAGGAATCGAGCTATTTTATTTGCTTTTCTATTTAACTCTTCATAAGTTAATTTCTTATCTTCAAAGACAACAGCAATAGAATTTGGATTTATATGAACCTGCTTTTCAAACAATTGTGGCAATGTCATTTCTGGTGCAATTTGAAAACCACCATTCCACTTTTCTAACACTGTATTTTTCTCTGCTACAGCTAATATTTCTAATGTGCCAATTGATCGATCCGGATTTGTAGCTGCATCATCTAATAACAAAATGAATCGTTCTATTAGTTTTTGAACCGTTTCACGTTTATATAAATCGGTACTAAACTCTAGTAATCCATGTAAACCGTTCGGAGTACCATCAACTCCGTTATTCTCACTAATTTCAAATGTTAAATCAAATTTTGCAGAACCGACGCTTTGAATTTCAAGGCTCGCTTCTAAATCTGGTACATGAAACGTTGCTTCTGGTGTATTTTGAAAAGCTAACATAACTTGAAACAACGGGTGGCTGTTTCGAGTACGTACTGGATTTAATACTTCAACAAGCCTTTCAAATGGAACATCTTGATTTTCATAAGCTACAAGGTTTACCTGCTTCACTCTATTTAATAATTCTTTAAAACTTGGATCTCCTGAAGTATTTGTACGTAACACTAATGTATTTACAAATAAACCAACAATATCTGAAAGTACATCATCATTTCTTCCAGCAATCGGACTTCCAATGGGTATATCAGTGCCTGCACCTAATCTTGTAAATAGTGCACTAAGCCCTGCTTGCAATACCATAAACAAACTAACTCCATTCTCACGTGCAAGCTCTACTAACCTACTATGCATACCTTCATCTATATGAAAATGAATTGTTTCCCCGCGGTAACTCGTCTCAATTGGACGCTGGAAATCTGTAGGTAACTCCATTTGGTCTGGTAAACCTTTAAGTTCTTCTTTCCAAAAATCTAATTGTGTTGAAATAAGACTCTCTGGTGTCGTTTCATCACCTAGCAATTGCTGTTGCCAAAGTGCATAATCTGCGTATTGAACTGGAAGTGACTCCAGCTGAATTCTGTCCCCTTGACATCGCGCTTTATACGCCGCTGTAAAATCTCTCGTTAACGGCTGTAATGACCAGCCATCACCTACAATATGATGTAATAGAATTAATAATACATGTTCGTTTTCACTCACTGTAAAAAGTTGTAAACGAACTGCCGGCTCAAAATCGAGGTTAAAGCTATATCTTACCGCCTCTGAAAGTACACTTTCTAATTCATCTTTACATGTATTAGTTATAACCATTTCTAGATTTAAGTTTTCCATATCTAAAATTTTCTGATAGGAACTACCTAATACGTTAGGGAAAATTGTTCTAAGTGTTTCATGTTTCTCAACTACATCATAAAAAGCACCTTGTAATGCTTCCCGATTCAATATTCCATTCATACGAATGACTAGCGGAATATTATAAGTAGGACTTGGACCTTCTAAACAATTTAAGAACCATAACCTGCGCTGTGCAAATGAAAGTGGAACTTCATTTGGCCTACTTGCTTTCTGAATAGCTGGTCTTGCGCTTTTTGCATGGTTTAATTGTTTCGCCAGTTCGGCAACAGTTGGTGATTCAAATAGTTTCCCAATTCCTAATTCCACACTTAACGTTTCACGAATTCTAGCCATTAAACGAGATGCGAGAAGTGAATGTCCACCCATTTCAAAGAAATTATCATCAATGCTAATTCGAGAGACACCAAGTACTTCTGCAAATAAATCACATAATATTTCTTCTTTCGGATTTCTAGCAACTCTCTCATTGTTCATTCCATTAAAATCAGGAGCAGGTAATTTCTTTCTATCCACCTTACCATTTGGCGTTAATGGTAATTCTTCTAGCACAACAAATGCTGATGGTATCATGTAATTCGCTAAACTTTCTGAAACATAAGAACGAATTTCTGAAAGATTAATCGGTTCCTTTTCTTCTGCAACGATATACGCAATGATGCGTTTATCATTTGCATGATCTTCTCGTACCATTACTACCGCTTGTTGAATATTTTTATGTCGTTGTAATACCGTTTCAATTTCAGCTAATTCAATTCGGAATCCACGAATTTTAATTTGATGATCTGCGCGACTAATGTACTCTAACGCACCATCACTACGCCATTTCACAAGATCTCCTGTACGGTACATGCGCTTCCCTGATTCTCCATAAGGATTTGCAACAAACCGTTCAGCTGTTAACTCAGGTTTTCCTAAATATCCGCTTGCAAGTCCTTCCCCTGCAATATATAATTCACCAATAGCTCCAGGTGGAACTGGTTGTAACCCTGCATCCAATACATACACTTCTGTATTGCAAATTGGTTTTCCAATAGGAGGTATACCCTTTTCACCTTCATCAATGTTCATGAAAGTAGACCAAATCGTCGTTTCAGTTGGTCCATATAAATTAGTTATTGAGCAACCTAATTCTCGTAATTTATTTGCTAAATGCGCTGGAAGAGCTTCACCACCAACAAGTATGCTTAGCCCTTGTAGCTTCTCTGGATAATCAGTTACTAACGCCTGCCAAAGCGTCGGTGTAGCCTGCATAATGGTCACTCTTTCTTCATGTAAAAGTGTCGTTAATGCAGAAGGCTCTTGTATGTCTTCTTTTTGCGCAATTGTTAAACTTGCACCACTAATAAGAGGTAAATAAATTTCTAGTGCAGAAATATCAAATGCAAACGTTGTAACTGCTAATAAATGATCATTTTCATTTAATGAAAACTTTTGTTGCATAGCCATTAAAAAGTTACTTAAACCTCTCATAGGAACAATTACACCTTTTGGGTTTCCTGTTGAGCCTGAAGTATATATTGTATAGGCTGGGTTTAACAGTGATACATCATTCTTACATGCTATATTCATACGAGAATATGTATGTAACGCTAGTTTCGTTTCTTCGTCATCTAATACAATTTTTTTCATATCCTTTTCTATAACTAACTTAGATGAAACAGATGAATGTGTTATGATACAAACTGGTTTTGCATCATTTACTATATAAGTAACTCTATCTGCTGGGTATTCTGGATCTATTGGTAAATACGCTGCACCAGCCTTTAAGACTGCTAGCATACTAACTACCATTTCTATTGATCTAGGGAATACTAAAGCTACAAACTGGTTTGGTCGTATTCCTTCTTCTACTAAATAATGTGCTAGTTCATTCGCTCGTTCATTTAGCTCTTTATACGTAAGGTTTACACCGTCACAAGTAATCGCTAGTTTATTGGGATTTTTTTGCACTTGTTTTTCAAATGATATAGGCAGACTGATTAACTCATCGTCTTCCTTCGTTTCATTCCATTCCAATAAAACTTTATGATTTTCTTCAGGCAGAGTAATGTTTATTTTTCCAATCGACTCGTTTTTCTCATAATTATTTACTACTAATTCAAATAGATTCATAAATCTTTCTTTATGCAATGCTAGCTCCGCGCCATTATATACTTCGGGATTCGCATCAAAATGAATCATTAGCTCATTTTGATCAAAACGTTTATATACATTTATTGATAAATCATCGACAGGTCCTGCTGATAAGTTATGCGTAATACCACGATTTCCAGCAAAGTTAAGCCCGTAATCAAAAGGCATAACATTCACTAACGGTCCAAACAACCTTTGATTTTCACCTAGTAACTTTAAGTCTCTTCTTAATTCCTCATGACGGTATTTATAATGGCGACGTACATCTCGGATTTCTTTAGAAACTTGTTGCAATAATTCTGCAAGAGTTATATTTGGAGTTACTGTAATACGAAGTGGAACTAAATTCATTACCATACTTGGTGTATGAATAGATACAGAACCTAGACGTCCCATCATCGGTAAACCTAAAACAATATCATTTTCACCTGTTAATTTATGCATATAAATACTTGTTATAGCGACAATGAATTCCGGCCAACTTGTTAACGAAATATTGATATCTTCTAGTAAAGTTTTCGTGCTAGAACTAGATAAATAAGCTGTTTCTCGTGAAAATCCATTTGATGTTCTCGGTGCTCGTTCTGCCAAACTTACAACTTCTGGTTCATCTGCATACTTTTCTAACCAAAAAATACGATCTTCCTGAAATTGTTTAGACTCACGATACTCAATATCTTCTTGCACGACTTTTGCAAGAGAACCAAATGGTTTTTCATTCTTGTTTGTTTCTTCTATAAGTGATGTATACTCATTCGCTACCTTTTGGCTAAGAAGTGAAAATCCATAGCCATCCATCACAATGTGATGGATGCGCTGATACCAAAAGAAACGATTATTTTCAACTTGAATAAGTGCTTCAGTAAATAATGTATCTTTTTTCAAATTGACTGGTATAGATAAATCATTTTTCATCCATACTTTAGCAGCTTCTTCAGGATTTTCTTCTTTACGAACGTCAATAAAATGCATATGAAACTGTGATTCTTCAATAACTTGCCATAGGCCAATTTCATCCTCTTCGAAGCGAACATGAAGTGCTTCTGTTTCCATTACAACTTTACGTACAGCTAATTCAAAAATGTCTTGATGAATATTTCCGTTTATTTCTACATATTCCCCAGTATTATAAATTGGATTAAGCGGATCTAATTGTTGCGCAAACCACATACCAGACTGCGCAGATGATAACGAATGACGAATCTTTTGACTGTTAGGCATTCTTTACTACCCCTTTATTATGTAGTCTATTTGTTACAGCACCTGTGCTGTTTGTGAAGATAGTAAACTGTACCAACCTGCAACAGTTGGATGTTCTGCTAAATCTGCAAAAGTGATTTCTTTCCCTTCACGACGCCACTTCTCTACTAAACTCATAATTCTGACCGAATCAAGCCCTCTATTTAATAAGTCCTCATCAATATCAATACTCTCTACTGGCTCACGAAGTAGTTGTGCAACTAGTTCATGCACTTCCTGTATAGTGATTCCTTCACTCTCATCATCTTTTACACTTTGTAAATCGTTTAACAGTAGGTTTGTTGATGTCGTTACTGCACATCTATTAGATGCATACTCCAATGCTTGTTTATGATGCTCTAGTGAAAAATCAGCAACTGCATCTGCTACAAAGAACGGCTCTATACCATCCATAAATGCTTCACAAGCTGTTAAAAGACAGCCAATATGCGCATAAATACCGCAAATAATGAGTTGATCTCTTCCTTGTTCATTTAAAATTTCTAATAGATTTGTCTTTTTAAATGCACTATATCTCCATTTTGTTATGAATATATCATCCTCATCAGGAGTAAGTTCATCAACAATTTTCTTTTTATCTGGTCCAGCAGGTATACCGTCACCCCAAAAGTCTTGTAATAAACCTCGTTGTTCTAACGTTTGCCCACCAGGTTGTGCTGTATAAACAACTGGTATACCAAGTTCCTTACATTTTTCTCTTATCATTTTAATATTTGAAATAAGTTCTACTTTTGGTGATTCTTTATCGCTATATGCATCAAGAAAGTATTCTTGCATGTCATGAATTAAAAGTACTGCACGTTTCGGATCTGGTGTCCAATTCACTTTATTTTTTGGTAGTTCTGATTCAATTGGCATTTTATATACTGAAATAGATGGGATAGCCATCTAATCACTTCCTTCCGATTTTTATTATTGTTTTACTGTAATAAGCTTTTCAGCAATGACTTTACGTAGTTCTTTTTTGCTGACTTTTCCGACTCCTGTTTGCGGGAATGCTTCAATAAATTCAATTCGATCTGGAATTTTATAAGCCGCTATACCACGTTCTCTTAAAAACATTTTTAATTCACTTACTGCCGGAACTTGTCCGCGAACTATAACAAAAGCACAGGTGCGTTCACCTAAATAATCGTCAGGCATAGATACGATTGCTACGTCATGGATCGCATCGTGTGCTAATAGATGATTTTCAACTTCTTCCGCAGCAACTTTCTCACCACCACGGTTAATTTGATCTTTATCTCTTCCTTCTACAATGATGTATCCTTGTTCATTTACTTTTACAAGATCACCTGTGCGATAAAACCCATCCTTTGTAAATGATCGTGCATTATGCTCTTCGGCTTTATAGTAACCACGAATTGTATATGGACCTCGTGTTAATAAACTACCTACTTCGCCCGGTTGTACATCGTTGTCATTTTCATCAACAACTCGTACTTCATCGAGTGCAGACATTGGTCTACCTTGTGTATGAATAATAATTTCTTCCGGATCGTCTAATCTTGTATAGTTCACTAATCCTTCCGCCATACCGAATACTTGCTGTAACGTACATCCAAATGTAGGGCGTATACGTCTTGCAACCTCAGCGCTAAACTTAGCACCACCTACTTGAATAACCTCTAAGCTCGATAAATCGGCATTACGAGAAGATGCAGCATCAAGCCAAATCATTGCTAATGGCGGAACGAGCGCTGTAATTGTAACTTTTTCTTTTTCAATAAGAGCAAAGGCCTCATCTGGACTACCACCAGTTGCCAATACCACTTTTCCACCCGCATAGAAAGTTCCAAATGTCCCTGGAGAACTCATTGGGTAATTGTGTGCTACTGGAAGAACTGCCATATAGACGCTTTCTGCATTCAAATTACAAATTTCAGCGCTAACACGTAAACTATAAATATAGTCATCATGTGTTCTAGGAATTAATTTAGAAAGACCTGTTGTGCCTCCTGATAATTGGAGAAACGCAACATCACTTGGCTGAACTTCTGGTAATGAGACGGGATCCATATACAGATCATTTATGTTCACAAACTCTTCTTCTTCTCCCACTACAATTACATGTTGTAAAGTTGGCACTTTCTCTTTCACTTCTCTTGCTAGTTTTCGATAATCAAAACCGAGAGCCTTATCTGAAATAACGTAAGCGCTCGCCTCGCCAAAATCACAAAAATAACTAATTTCACTGCTTCGATGTGACGGCAGTGCAAAGACAGGAAGCGCTCCAATTCGAAATAGTGCAAAACATATTTCGAAAAACTCGATAATGTTAGGTAACTGGATTACAACTCTGTCCTCTTTCTTTATTCCTAAATTTAGTAAACCTGCTGCTAAACGATCTACCTTTTTATTAAGTTCACTATATGTTATATGCTTCTTACCACTTACAACCGCGATTTGATCTCCATATTTCTCAGCCCGCTCTCTTAACACTCCTCCAAATGTTTCACCAAGCCAACATCCTTCTTCTCGGTAACGATCGGCAAATTCTTTTGGCCATTCTGTATAACCTACTAGCATTCTTTCTTCCCCCTATTTTTCATTAAGTGAACTATCTCTTAGCCCTAAAGCTTTTAGCATTGTTTGGAACTTAGCTGATGTTTCTGCTAACTCATCTTCTGGTTTTGACTCAGCAACAACTCCAGCTCCTGCATATAAACGCAGTGTATTTTCTTGTACTTCAGCACAACGAATTGTAACAATCCATTCTCCATCTCCATTTAAATCGCTCCATCCTAGCATTCCTGTAAAGAACTCGCGGTCAAATGGCTCAATATGCTGTATAGCCTCTCTTGCTTTTTCCATCGGAGTTCCGCAAACTGCTGGCGTAGGATGAAGGGCAATTGCTAATTGTAAAGAAGAAGTATTTGGATCCTTCAGTTCACCTTTCACTTCTGTAGACAAATGCCACATCGCTTCACTATGAATAACTGATGGCTTTTCTGGAACATGTAATGTATGACAATACGGACGAAGTGCAGCGGCAACCGCTTCAACTACTACCGCATGTTCATGTAAATCTTTTGGAGAAGAAAGTAATTCCTCTGCTCTTCTTTTATCTTCTACTGGGTCCTCACTACGTGGCCTTGAACCAGCTAACGGATTAGAAATAACTTGCATACCATTACGTGAAACAAGTAATTCAGGACTTGCTCCAATTAGCGTCTTACTGTTCTCTTTTTCATCTTTCGGTAAATTCACAGCAAATGTATAACCATGCTTATTATGTTCTGCTAATTCTCGCAGAAGTTTTTGCTTATCAATCTTTTCGGAAGATTTAACATCTAACGATCTGGATAGAACGATTTTCTTTAAATCACCGTCCTGTATTTTTTTAATTCCTTGCTTCACACCATTCATATAAACTTCAGGGTCTGGCATTGGCGTCATTTCAAATGTTACGTTCTCATTTGTTTCAAGCTGATTTGTTGTATCCAATTGTAAACGCTCAGAAATCCTACTATATTCTGGTACGATAAGTTGGACTTCTTTTCTACGATCAAATGGCAAAGCACCCACAACGATAGGATTTGGATTTCCAGCTTGTTTCGCATTACTTAATGTCGCTTGCACAAGCTCTGGGAAATTTTCAATTTCACGATGCTTTACTGTAGTAAACTCTCCTTCTGCTAATATAGTTCGAGTTGGTGAAGCGAAAAAGAATGAAGATTCAGTCTTATAATCTTCTAAAAGTTTTTCTGACAATTCCTTTACAGCTATATGTTCATTCATAATATAATAACCTCCTGAATTTTTATTAAACTCCTAACGTAGCACCGCCATCGACACATAAATTGTGCATTGTAATATGACTTGCTCTATCTGAGGCTAAAAATAACACGGCTTCAGCAACTTCTGAAGGTTGTGCAATTTTTTGTAATGGAATTCCGAGTCTATATGTATTTTGAGAACCAGCAATTATATTTTTAGCTCCATTCTCATCAGCCCATAGTAATCTTTGCATCTCAGTTTCAGTAGAACCTGGAGAAACTAAGTTGCAGCGTATATTGTATGCCGCAAGCTCTAGTCCTAAACATTTCATAAACATCGTCGTTGCAGCCTTTGACGCAGCATACGCAGCCATCTCCATTCTCGGCGTATTTGCCGCATTTGAACCGACTGTAACAATTGCCCCTGATTTTCTTAACATCATATTTTTACTTACCGCTCGGGACATATTGAAAACCCCTGTAGTATTTACAGAGAATGTTTTATTCCAATCTTCATCACTTAACGAATGAATTGGTCCCATACGTAAAACCCCTGCAACATTTATTAAAATATCTATTGGCGCTATTTCATTTGCAATATGATTTACCATGTCTTCAACAGCAGCGCTATTACTCACATCTAAACGAAACGTTTTCATACGTGTTTTATTTAATTCATTTTGATTTAAGAGTACATTTAACCCCTCTTCATTTTGATCAACCGCAATAACTGTGGCTCCTCTTTCTAAAAACATTTTGGCAACAACACTGCCTATGCCTTGTGCTGCACCTGTTACTAAAACTGTTTGCCCATCAAATTCCCCTAAGTTCATTTTCTCTATCCTTTCACATAAACATTAATTTCATTAAGTGACACAAATGATATTGATTTTCATTATCAGTTGTGTCGTAAAAAATAATACACTTACTAAACTAATTGGTCAAGTGCGCATTACTTTAAAATCCATTTTATTGATAATGTTTTTCATTTACTATCTTACACCGAAATGATAATGTTTCTCAATAAACTTGTCAATCTTTTTTTATTTTTCAGATAAAGTATTTTAATGCTTCTTAATAAAATCATATGTAAACGCATTAAAAGTACTTATATTATAAATAAAATTCAAAGTCCTCTTTTTAAAATTGAAGAAGCTAAACTAGAGATACGTTCATTTAAAATGCTTTATGAAAAACTCAAGTATATATTTTCTCAATATTTTTCTGAAAATATATCTTACAAATACTAATGAATGTCTTTTTTGTCATTTAAGATTTAATATATATTTCGAATACGATGTATCGATTTATTATATTTCAATATAATCCAAATCGGCATTTCACTCACTTTTACATCTATGAAAATCACAAAAGTAATTTAACCTTGTTAAAATAACTCATAAAAAAGCATCCTAATTAATAGAATAGGATGCTTTTTCGTAATCATATTGTTATAGAAGATTTATATACTTATGCTACGCTGCGATACTCTTCTTCTTTTTCTTTTTTCTGTTTAGGTGCTTGAATTAAAATTGCGATAATGAATGACACGACACATAATACACCGATCACCATGAACGTTGGTTTGAATCCACCTAGAAGTGCACCGATAAAGGAACCTGCAAGCGCCCCAAATCCAAATCCTTGATACACAATTCCGTAGTTCTTACTATGGTTTTTCATACCGAAGAAATCACCAACAATAGCTGGGAAAATAGTGATATTTCCACCAAAGCAAAACGCTACACTTGCTACACATACGAAGTAAATACCATAATTTAAATCTACAAAACTTAGAACTAAGACTGAACTCGCCATAACAACAAAAGTACCAGTAACGATTTTTAAACGCCCAATTTTATCCGATAATGGTCCTAAAATGATACGACCTAATGTATTGAAGATTGCAACCATAGCCACCGCATTAGCTGCTGTTGCTGCGCTAAGTCCTACAAGTTGAACACCAATGTCTTTTACCATACCAATTAAGTATAAGCCACTCATACATGATGTAAATAACATGATAAATAATAAGTATACTTGTTTTGTGCCTAACATTTCTTTCGTTGTGTATTCCTTAGTTTTTGTTTCATGAACTGCTCCTTGATCTGCAGCTTGATGGATTAAACAAGCACCAATTACAATCATAGCTGTAACAATTAAACCCCAGTATATAAATGCTTGCGATACACCAACTGATTCAATCAACTGTGCGTTAACGTATTTAAAGATTAAGCTACCTGAACCATATGCAGAGACAGAAATACCAGCAATTAAACCTTTACGCTCTGGAAACCACTTTATTAAATTTGATAGTGAAGTGATATATGCTGTACCATCTGCATAACCTACAACAACTCCCGCTAGTACATAAAGTAATATTAATGAGGATGCTTGTGAGCTAAGTATTAATCCTAGTCCTAATGCTAATCCAGCTATCATAATAAGTTTACGAAGTCCCCATTTTTCTTGCAATTTACTCGCAAATAAAGTTGAAAATGCTAAAGAAAGACTAGTAATTGAGAAAGTTATCGCAACAGCGTTAAGACTCCAACCGTATTTACTAACTAAAGGCTGATTGAATAAACTCCATGTATATATCGTCCCAAGCCCCATTTGTACTATAACTGTGCCAAGGACAACAAGCCATGGATTAACAGTTGATTTTTTCATACCTTTCCGCCTCCTCTTTCTATTTCAATGCTATTCGCTAAATTTACTTTTTTTATGTTCATTTTGGTCACCTCTTTTGATTTGACACCTTCATTGTATAAGATGTTTTCGTTTATGTAAGCACTTACAAGGCGGAGCGTCAAAAACGTAGAATCAGTTACAAAAAACGAAGGATGAAATACAAAAACTACTTATTAAATACGTAACAGTTATTTAATAAGTAGTTTTTGTATAAGCTCGATTTACATTTGTTTTTGAACCCTTTTTAAAAAGTGAAACAATAAAACCGTCTCTTTACTATTTATTAAAGAGACGGTTTTATTGGGTCAATTCATAAGCCTGACTTTCTTTATACGTTTATAATTGTTTCTTCAAATGTAACAATTGGCTCTACAAATTCCATCATAATGAAAGCATTTTTAATACGTCTTGTTAAAACTTCTTTTAATTCTGCACACATTTGTTCTGTAAGTGATTTTACAAATACAAAGTTGTGATAATAAATCACACTCTTCTCTTTACTTAATGGGTTTAAAAACATCCCCTCTTTTGTAACGAGAGCATTAGAATGTCCCGATAAAGTTGAAAGAAACGTCTCTAAAATTTTTATTTCTCTTTTTGAAAACGATTCTTCACAAACTACTTTAATATTCATTTCTGTTATCATTTATATATTCCCCCAACCATTTTTTCACAAGGGGATACTATAATACTATTAAATTTTCACAAGACTCCCCTTGTCGTTCATAAAATTCACCAGAAAACTAAGTTGACTAACTTGTTTTTTCCCTTTAGACATATAAATCTTTCCTTTCGTATATATTACTTCTACATTTGTAATTGATTACCTTTTTATATTAAAGTTTTTCTATGTTTTTAATTGGAATTTTACCAATTAGAGATCTTATTAATAAACGTATATTTTTCTTATACTCCTGAAAAAAACTTTACTTATCTACTTTACGTTTTGTGCTACATAGTGTCTGTCTTTTGAATAATTTGTTTCTCTGCAGTATTTAGTTTCGCTAATGCTGAAAACAATTTACTTTGCTTATAATACAGTGAAACTTTAATCAGCCCTCGCCTAACTTCTTTGCTTCCACTGAATTTTGAGGCGGGGGTCTTACTGCCCAGCAAATAGCGGGATAAACTTAAATAAAATATAACTTTTAACACAGGAGTACTTTATACTCTTCAATTAGAGAACAAATTTTTTTCCAATAAATAAAACTAAATATTCACTAATATATCTATCCGTGGTTTAATATATATAATAAAAAAATATTTCTGTCTTTAATGAGGAGGTACTATGAAAGCAAACGTAGGGGATACTATACTTTTTCAACGAAATAATTTAAAGATTACAGGATCTGTATTAAAACTTTATACTGAATCGGTCTTAGTTGAAATTACAAATGTAAGCGGTGGTACTTTTGAATTTGATCGAACAATTGTAAATCATAAAAACTATAAAGTTTTAAATACAAATACATAAAACAACACAAAATAGCCCCTGCTCAACAGCAGGGGCTATTTTATATAAAAATATTTCACTAGTTTATATACCCTAAAACATTAACAATCTTACTCGCTTTTAAATTGTTAATATGATAATAAATTTCTAAACCTCTTCTCTCTGCTCGTAACACTTTACCCTTCATTTTTGATAGATGTTGTGAAACAGTAGATTGCGGAATATTCAGTAACTCTGTTAATTGTGTTACATTACAAGTTTTTCTCGTACTTAATTCATTTACAATTTGCAGTCGGATTGGATGCGCCATAATTTTTAAAATATCTACATCTTCTTCTGAAACTAAAGTTTTTCTCATTTCACTCGTATATGTTGTCATAAGACATTCCCCTTTTATATGAATTCCATATTCATAAGATCTATTTCCAAATTTTTTAAAACCCTTGATTAAAACTTTCATATAGAAATAAAAGGATTTTAAATTTTTGAAAACAGAACTTACATTTACTTTATTTATTTATTTGGTACATATACATAATACAATGTTAATATGTGCTCTATGTGAAGTTCACATAAATTTGTGATGAAGATTTACTTAGCCACTCGCATCCTACTCATCTAATTACCCACTGCATAAAATCATCAGTTATTTTAACACATTTTAGGCGTTTGTATATACTATTTATAAAACAACTTTTATAAAGGGAGGATTCATATGCCTACAGCGTTACAAGAAGAAGTCGAAGAAGCACGGGAAACATATGTCAGTCGTATCATCTTAGTTGGAGGATCGACTTTATTTTTAGTAGGCGGGGTTATCTCAGCAATTTCAGCTTTTAAAGCTTATAATCGTTTGGAGAATACGCCGCCTTCTACAGATAATTCATAGATATTTTATAAAATAAAACGTCGCCTCCAATATGAAGAGACGACGTTTTATTATTCATACATATGACACTAAAAGTATCGGTAGATTCCCTACTCCATTTTTTAAGCTTACTTCACCACAAACCGCGTCTGACTACACCCATCCTTCTGCTTCGTTACTTCTAATACAGCTGGCATTGCGTTTTTCAGCTCTTGAACGTGTGAAATGACACCGATAAATCGTCCTGATTTTTGTAAGTCAATTAAGGCGTCTACCGCTTTCGTTAATGATTCTTCATCTAATGAACCGAACCCTTCATCGATGAACATCGTTTCGATGGAAATACCACCTTCATATGCTTGAATGACATCTGCCATTCCTAGAGCTAAGCAAAGTGATGCGTTAAATTTCTCTCCGCCGGATAGTGTTTTTACATCGCGTGTTTGACCAGTGTATGCATCGTACACATCTAAACCTAATCCACTTTGACGGTTTCTTTTTTCAACTCGCTCACTTCGTTTTAAATAAAATTGTCCATTTGATAATTTACGTAGTCGTTCGTTTGCGATTTGAACGATTTGTTCTAAATACTCAATTAAGATGTAACGTTCAAATGATATACGACTTTCGTTATCACCTTTCATTACTTCATATAAATCAACAAGTTCTTGGAAGGCTTTTTCTTCCTCGTGAATTTGTTCGTCAATACGTCTAATGTTTTCATGTAAATCAGAAATATATGTTACCGCATTTTGCGCACGTTGACGTTTTTCTTTAATTATATCAAGATTAATTTCTAGATTTTTTATGTGTTCACCTAAAGATGTAATATCCATATACTCTTTATCTTTTAATTCTGAGTTTAACTCTTCAATTTGTTTTGCAAGTACTTCAAGCGATGAATAATAACCTTGAATTTCTTTTTGTAACATCTCCATCTCAGCATCGCTTAATTTGGCTTCTTTATACGTGAATTGATCTGTAAACCCACTTTCTTCTAGCTCTTTCATAAAGCGTGCGAAAGTCTCTTCTTTCTTTAATTTTGCATTTTCAAATTGATTAGAAGCACCTTTTTGTTCAGCTTGAATACGTATATTTTCATTTTGCCAATGCTGATACGCTTCCTGCACTTTCTTCCATTCGTCCTCCATTAACCTAAGTTCCTGCATAGCTTGGTCAAACTGTGCTTTCCAAGCTTGTACTGTTTGTAAGTTTTCTGGAATATTTCGTTTATCATGTTCATATGACGTACGAAGTTGCATACACTCCATTTCTGTACGGTGCTGCATTGTTTCCACTTCTCGTTTTTGTTTCTGAAGTTCTTCTATTTTTTCTTCTACGCTTTTCATGTTCGCAGCAATCTGCTTACGTGTTTCTTCACTTGCTTTTAACGTATTCACGTCTGCAGCTAATTGTTTTCCTTTTTGAACAAGTGCACTATATGTTTCAGCTAATTTTTCCGAATTGTAGCCGCGCTTCACAACTTCTTCTATCACTTGTTCATATTGTAGTCGATAGAAATTCCATTTCTCCTCTACTTGCACATGTAATTTTTCAGCAATGTTCTTCTTATCTCTTAAATTGTTTAACTCTTTTTCATCGATCGCATTACTTTGCTCTGTAGCTTTTTGCGGATGATTCGTACTACCACATACCGGACAAGATTCACCGTCATGTAAATGAAGAGCTAATATACCAGCTTGTTCACTTAACCAGCGGCGCTCCATGTTTTCATATGCACGAACTGCCACTTGCATTTTATTAGTTGCCGCTTCTTTTTCTTGCTCGAATTTTTGTTTTTCTTGCCAAACATCATATGCTTGCTTTAAAACTTTTGCATCTTCTCGCATATTCGTTAGTTCTTCTACTTTAGCTACATATTGCTCAAGTGCTTGTTCTAATTGCTGCAATTCATCAGACATTCTCTGTTTTTGGTTTGTATGCTCTTCTAGTTGTTGATCTAACTTTTGCATACTTTCTTTTAATTTCCCTATTTGAATTTCGGCATTTTGTAAATTCAGCTTTCTCTCAGCTAATGATTCAATGATTGCTTGTAACTCTTCTAATCTTTGAACAAGTTTTTTAGCCTCTTCTCGTTCAGCTTCTTTATTCTTTACTACTTCATACTTCTCCTTAGCAAGTTCAAAGCTGTTCATTATCTGTTCTTGTTTGACAATTATCTGTTTTAACAAACTTTCAACTTTCTGCTCATTTTCCATCGCTTCTTCATACCATTGTTCAAATGGTAATAAGCGCTTTGCTTGTTCCGCACGTTTAAAGGATTTTTCTTTCCTTTCAATTGCTGCACGGTTCTCTTGTAAAGTGTTATATTTCTCATTCTTTTGTTGTAAATCTATAAATTTCTCATTTATAGATTTTGCTGCATGAAAACGTGTTTCTGCATCCTTTAATTGCTTCGTTTGAACATCTTGTTCTACTTGTAATTGCTCAACCTCTGCTTTATACACGGTTGTTTCTTGTTCTAACGCTTCTACTACTTGATGCGTATTTACATGTTCTTGTGCCACTAATGTCTCTAATAATGCTCCATCACGGATTGGTAATTTAAAAACATTACGGAAATAGAGCTCTCTCTCTTTTTGTTTTTCTTGCAAGACATCTTTCCATTGTTTTCTCTTTTGATCAAGTAACTCACGCATTAATTTATAACGATCCGTTTTAAAAATACGACGTAAAATCTCTTCTTTGTTTTCCGTCTCAGATGTTAATAGTTTTCGGAATTCCCCTTGGGGTAACATAACAATTTGGCTAAATTGATGTTTACTTAACCCAATTAAATCTTCCACTTTTTTGTTTACGTCTGTTACATGAAAACGATCGACGGCTGGAACGTTTTCTCCATCAATAACTTCATATAATTCTACTGCATGTCCTGTAATGGTCTTATTCCCTTGTTTTTTATGTCCAAGTTGTCGTTTTATTTCATAGCGTTTCCCTTTTAACTGAAAGGTTAATTCAACACTTGTATAAACATTATCATCAGCAAATTGACTTCGAAGCATGCTCGTATCACTACGTTCTTCTCCACTAGCCTCACCATATAACACATAACAAATCGCATCAAAAATCGTTGTTTTTCCAGCTCCCGTATTCCCAGAAATAGCGAAAATACGATGTTCTCCAAGATCTTCAAAATCGATTACTTCTTTCTGTTTATATGGCCCGAATGCTGTCATAATAAGCTGAATCGGTCTCATCCTCGTTCACCTTCCCGTTCTTGCACTGTTTGTAATACATCTATAAATAGGCGTTCTTTCTCTTCTGATAAATCTAACCCTTTCATTTCTTTATAGAAAGCCTTTAAAAGAGATAAATCATCCGTTTTATGTCTTGAAACCGTTACTTCATTTGTATCTGTGAGTTCTCGCCTTTGCATCGCTCTTTCAACGTGCATTGCATTTGGATATACAGATCGTATTTTCTCCATTGGCTGTAAGACAGGGTTTTCGTCTAATAATTTTACAAATACGTAATCTTCACTTACTGGGTGCTGTAATAATTCATCTATTTTCGCTTCTACTGTTCGCATTTTACGACGTGGTGAAAGTAACCTTTTTTCAATTGCTACTTCACCAGTTTCATTCAGTTCTACAATGTAATAACCTTTTTTATGTTTCTCTTCAGAAATTGAATAGGCAAGTGGTGAACCTGAATATCTAATGGTCTCATTACGTACGAAATGCGCTTGATGTAAATGTCCAAGCGCTGTGTAATGAAACTTATCAAAATAATGACTATTTACATATTCAGCACCACCAATTGAAAGTGGTCGTTCTGCATCACTTGTATTCTCCTCCGCTTCTCCTGAAGAAGTTACAAATGCATGTCCAACAAATACATGTCTAGCTTCTTTATCCATCTTTTCAGAGAGCTCATTCATAAAAATGCGCATCGCATCATCATGAGAACGTACGTCTTCATTTTTCAACACGTGTCTAACTATGCTTGGGTCTGCATACGGTATTAGATGGAAGTGAACCTCTCCATATTCATCATTTAGTACAACAGGTTCGTACGGGAATTGAAATTGACCTGCAATATGTAATCCTTGTTTTTTCATTAAACTACTTCCAAAATGGATACGATCCGGACTATCATGATTACCAGCTACTGCAATAACTGGTGTTTGTAAATCAATAACTATTTTTTGCAGCACATCATTTAATAAGTCTACTGCTTCTGTAGGTGGAATTGCTCGGTCATATAAATCCCCTGCAATAATTACAGCATCTGGTTTTTCTTCTTCAACAGCCTGTACAAACTGATCTAATACAATCTTTTGGTCTTCAGTCATATACACGCCATGAACAAGCTTTCCTAAATGCCAATCCGCTGTATGAAATAACTTCATATTTTTCTACTCCTTTTAATTTACTGATTTTAGTGAAACGAGTTGATAGTTTATTGTAGTTTTTCCGTTCTCCCACTCTAGCTTCAATATCGTTGCACTTCCAATTCTTTCTTCATTTGATTTATATAAAGGCAATATTTCTTGAACTGTAAATAAGTGATAACCATCCAATATTAATTGAAATATATTTTCTTCAATATGTAATCTTACTTCTTTTTCATTTGAAATAATTTTTGTGTGCATCTCAAATTTCATGATAGATACAACCCCTTTTTATAATCTCTACATTTTAATAGTATAGTGGCTATGCAAGATTGACAAGTACATACACAGCAAAGTACACACTTTTCTATTGTTATATGCTTTATGTATTTTATATAAAATACGGTATGTGAAATTTTACATTTTCCCCAAAATAAAAATGCCTATTGTGACATCTTTATTTTTGTATAAAGTCTTTCATTACATAATATAAAACGGTAATTAAGACGATTGCGACGAAAAATGAGAACACTGCGACAATGTAGCCATCTTTATTTAATAAAATACAGAATGAAATAGATATTATAAAAATCGGAAATACGAGACGTACTTTATCCTTCACTTCTTCTGTCGTATCTGTATGATGAAAATACTGCGTTATTCCTATCATTAAAAAAGACAAAATAATAACCGACAATAGTAAAGGTCCTGGCATTCCGATTTCTCCTTTCTCTATTTCTAATTCAGTGTAAAATTTTTTATTACAATTGTACGATTTCTTTTTTCTTCAAACACACTTTTAGAATTGATAATGAACATTTCACACCTATATAATAGCGCTTTTATCATTATAACTTCAAATAATTACACTTACAGTAATGTTGTAATATTCCCCCTCAGTCTCTGAAATCCTGCAAAGATAACTCGTCAAAATATGCAGTGACCAAATTAATATTTACCGTCAACTTTTGACAAAATTTATAAAGGACATTTCAGTACATATCAAGAATTAAGAATAAGAAGATATGTAAGGGAGGATGCATTATGACTGAACAAGTTTTATTTTCTGTTAGTGAAAACGGCGTTGCGACAATTACTTTAAACCGTCCAAAAGCACTTAATTCTTTATCTTATGACATGTTACAACCTATCGGACAAAAACTTAAAGAGTGGGAACACGATGAGCGTATTGCACTTATCGTGTTAAAAGGAGCTGGCACAAAAGGTTTTTGTGCAGGCGGCGACATTAAAACTCTTTATGAAGCGCGTTCCAATGAAGTGGCATTGCAACATGCAGAACGTTTTTTTGAAGAAGAGTATGAAATTGATACATATATTTATCAATATACAAAACCGATTATTGCTTGTTTAGATGGAATTGTAATGGGCGGTGGTGTCGGTCTTACAAATGGTGCGAAGTATCGCATTGTAACTGAGCGTACGAAATGGGCAATGCCAGAGATGAATATCGGCTTCTTCCCAGACGTCGGAGCTGCATATTTCTTAAATAAAGCGCCTGGATATACAGGACGATTCGTTGCTTTAACAGCATCTATTTTAAAAGCTTCTGACGTATTATTTATTAATGCTGCTGATTACTTTATGACATCTGATTCATTACCAGAGTTTCTTACTGAACTTGAAAGTGTAAATTGGCATAAAGAAGATGATGTACATACTAATTTAAAAGAAGTTATTCGTACATTTGCAACTGCTCCAAACTTAGAAAGCGAGCTTGCTCCTTCATTAGAAGTAATCAATTCACATTTTGCTTTCGATACAATTGAAGAAATCATCCATTCATTGGAGAAAGATGAAAGTTCCTTTGCTCTAAAAACGAAAGAAACACTGTTATCAAAATCCCCTATTTCACTAAAAGTAACATTAAAACAGTTTATTGATGGAAAAGATAAATCCGTTGAAGAATGTTTCGCTACGGACCTTATACTTGCTAAAAATTTCATGAGACATGAAGATTTCTTCGAGGGAGTACGCTCCGTTGTCGTTGATAAAGATCAAAATCCGAATTATAAATATAAACAGTTAAGTGACGTTTCAGAAGAAGATGTGAATCGTTTCTTTAACTTACTTAATGCATAAAATGAAATTGTCATGAGGGGAGGTTTTGTTCATCCCCCACCTAACTTCTTTTCTTCAGCTAAATCTTGTGCGGTGAAAATCTTACTACCCGCAAATAGCGGTATAAAATCGAGGCTATATAGTAGTGTAATTACAGCTACTATATAGTCTTTTCTATTTAATTATTTTTAATAAAATTTAATTTTATTAAATCCATTTTTGTGCTACACTGATTTTAATCAAATATTCTAAAAATAAAAAGGAGGGACGGCTATGATAGAAAATTATCTTCTTTTCATCATTATGTCTATTTGCCTCATCATTTTACCTGGTCCAGATACAGCAATGGCTACGAAAAATACATTGGTTGCTGGTAAAGTCGGTGGAGTGAAAACAGTGTTTGGTACATGTATTGCACTATTAATTCATACTTTAGCTGCTGTAATTGGTCTTTCTGCACTTATTGTAAAGTCAGCTCTTTTATTTTCTATTTTCAAGTACGTTGGGGCTCTCTATTTAATATATATCGGTATTAAAGCCCTTTTAGCAGTAAGAAACAAAGAAAACTTAGATACAAATGATCTATCTTTGAATAATGAAAACGAACATACTTCTTGCTTTCGCCAAGGATTTCTTACAAATTTATTAAATCCTAAAGTAGCAGTCTTCTTTTTAACTTTTTTACCACAATTTTTAAATCCAAATCATAATACATTTATCCAACTTCTTGTAATGGGCCTTACTTACCTCGTTTTAACAGTCATTTGGTTTGCATTTTATATATTTTTAATTGATAAAATTAGTGCTTTTATGAAAAAACCGAAGACGCAACGTTATATTCAAGGGCTAACAGGAGTCGTCCTAATTGGATTTGGTATTAAACTAGCTTTTGAAAAAAATAATTAACAAGACGAAAACCACCACTATTAATAGTGGTGGTTTTCATCTAATAACTGATTTGGTTGTTTACTCTATATTAAAACCAGCGCTCAGTTACAACTTTTTTACGTGTATAGAATTGAACGCCATCTGTACCATTTGTACCTAAATCACCAAAGAATGAAGCTTTATTTCCTGCAAATGCGAAGAATGCCATTGGTGCTGGAACGTTTACGTTTACACCAATCATACCAGCATCGATGTTATCACGGAATGTTTGTGCATGTTTACCATTTGACGTATAAATAACCGCACCATTTGCAAATTTAGATTGATTTGTTAGTTTAATACCTTCTTCTAAATCTTTAACACGTACAATACTTAATACTGGAGCAAAAATTTCATCTTGCCAAATTTTCATTTCTTGATTCACGCCATCAAAGATTGTCGCACCTACAAAGTAACCTTCTCCAACTTCTTCATTAATTTTACGGCCATCTACTAATAAAGTTGCCCCATCTGCTACACCGCTATTAATATAGCCTAAAACGCGCTCTTTATGAGATTCACGGATTAATGGTCCAACATAGTTATCTTCGTTAAAGCCATCGCCTACTTTTAATTTTTTCGTTTCTGCTACTAATACATCAATAAATTCATCAGCAATTTCATCCACTACTGCTACTACTGAGCATGCCATGCAGCGCTCTCCACTACTTGCAAATGCAGATCCAATTACACCTTGTACTGTTTTCTCAAGATTGCAATCTGGCATTACAATCGCATGGTTTTTCGCACCTGCTAACGCTTGTACACGTTTTCCGTGTTTCGTACCTGTTTCATATACGTAACGAGCTACCGGCTCAGAGCCAACGAACGAAACAGCCTGAATATCTTTATTTTCTAAAATGCTATTTACAACATCTTTTCCGCCTTGCACTAAATTTAATACGCCTTTTGGGAAACCTGCTTCATAGAATAATTCTACAAGTCGCTCCGCTAAAAGTGGCGTTCTTTCAGATGTTTTTAATACGAATGTATTACCGCAAGCAATTGCAAGTGGGAACATCCATAACGGAATCATCATCGGGAAGTTAAACGGTGTAATACCAGCAACAACTCCGATTGGGTAGCGCCAAATCGATCCATCAATTCCGCTAGCGATATTCGGAAGTGCTTGACCCATCATTAAATTTGGCGTAGATGTTGCAAGTTCTACCGCTTCAATACCACGCTGTACTTCACCTGTTGCATCCGTTAGCGTCTTACCATTTTCTAGCGTAATGATTTTTGCAAGCTCATCTTTGTTTTCTTGTAATAGCTGTAAATATTTATATAAATTTCTTGAACGATTTGGAACTGGTACTTTAGACCATGTTTCGAATGCTGCTTTTGCCGCTTCAACAGCTTTTTCAACATCTTCTTTTGGAGATAGTGGAACGTAAGCGATAATTTTTCCAGTCGCTGGATTTGGAACTGCTTCTACTTCCGTACCTGTCGATTCAACCCACTCACCGTTAATGTGATTTTTTACTCGTTTAATTTCAGTTGTAATCATTGTATTCTCTCCTTTGTATAATTTATTTTTGATTAGAAATTAATTGCTCGCTAACTTTCTTATATAAAGCAGCCATATCATTTTCACCATATCCAGCTTGACTCGCTTCGTCATATACGTTTAATAACATTTCGCTTACCGGTAAATGGAGTTCGCTTTCCTTAGCTAAGTCAACTGCAAATCCTAAATCTTTCTTCAATAAGTTCACAGTAAATCCTGGCTCGTAGTTTTCAGGTGCTATAAAACTTTTATAATTACGTTCATAAATTCTACTTTGACCGTAACTTACATTTAAAATATCAAACATTTTATCTAAATCCATATTGTTCTTTTTCGCTAATGTTAAAGCTTCACTCACACCAGCTGTATAAAAACCAATTAATAAGTTATTAATTAACTTAACAGTTGTACCACTATCAATCTGCTCACTAACGTGGAAAATGTTCGCGCCTAGTACGCCCATGATAGATTCCGTTTTCTCATATACGTCTTTTGATCCACCAACCATAAACGTTAATGTACGGTTTTCGGCTCCGATTACACCACCGCTCACAGGTGCTGCTAAAAAGTCTACTTTCTTTTCCTTTGCAGCTTCCTCTAACTGTTTATTTAACTGCGGCGATACCGTACTTGTATCAATGAAAACTACATTCGAGTGACCATTTTCAAATAATCCTTCTGCTCCAAAATATACCGCTTCAACAGCGCGAGGTGAAGGTAAACTTGTAAAAACTACATCACATGTTTCTGCTAGTTTTGAGATTGATAGACCGATAATTCCGCCTTCTTTTTCAAAGGACGCTTCCGCCTCTTTATTTAAGTCCACGCCATATACTGTGTAACCTGATTTAACTAGATTTTTTGACATTGGAAGGCCCATGTTACCTAAACCGATAAAACCAATCTTTTTCATATCGCTTTCCTCCTATTTACACAATATATTTCCCGCGATTTATAATAGCTTTCGCAATTTCTCTCTTCTTCGTAAATACGTTCGTGTATAAAGGCACTAATAATTGACGGATTTCAGCTAAAATCACATGTCTATCTTGTTCTTCTGTGACAGCTGCTGAAAGTACAGAAATCGTCGCTTCTTCTACTTTACGGTATCCTTCTTCACAAATAACATCCGTTATTAATTGCTTCGTACGTTCTTTTTCCTCACCATTTTTACGTACCGCTTTTCTCGTACGTAAAAATGCTGATTCCATGACGTACACGTCCGTCAACATATTTGAAATTACACGTGAATATTCTTGTTCTTGGTCAATTTTTAGGCCTGGAGTTTTAGAGAGCGTTTTCAAAGATTGTTTCAACAATTTTTTCGCTAATAAAATGTAACGATGGTTTCTTTCTACATTTGCTACATCACTTTCTACTTCAGTATCTTCTAATTGTTCGATTTGCTTCATTAGCATTTTAGCAACTGTTAATCTATTAATTTCGTTCGTTCCTTCAAAAATACGACTAATTCTAGCATCACGATATAATCGTTCTACCTCATACTCTTGCATATAACCGTAACCACCATGAATTTGTACAGCTTCATCTACGATATAAGCAAGTGTTTCAGAAGCATTTACTTTATTTAGTGCACATTCAATTGCAAATTGGGACATTTTCTTCATAAGATCTTCATCGCTCTCATGAATTGCTTCATCGATTACACCTGCCGTACGATAAGCTGCACTTTCGGCTCCATATGTAGCAATGATCATATTTGCAATTTTCTCTTGAATCATCGTAAAGTCTACTAATTCCGTTTGGAACTGTTTTCGCTCTTTTCCATATTGAACCGACAAACCAATTGCTTGTTTTGCTGTTCCAATATTTCCAAAAGCAAGTTTAAGTCTAGCAAAGTTAAGAATATTAAGGGCTACGTGATGCCCTTTCCCAACTTCCCCTAAAACATTTTCAGCAGGGATGACAACATCTTCTAAAATAAGAGTCGCTGTTGAAGAACCTTTAATCCCCATTTTCTTTTCTTCTAATCCAATAGATATACCTTCACATGTTCTTTCGACAATAAACGCTGTCATTCCTTTATTTGTCTTCGCAAAAACAACGTATACATCTGCCATATGAGCATTTGTAATCCATTGCTTCTCACCATTTAACTTCCAAGCTGTTCCCTCTTCATTCAATACGGCGCTTGTTTTTGCACTTAATGCATCCGAACCAGCATTTGGCTCTGTTAAAGCATAAGCCCCAATCCATTCTCCCGATGCGATTTTCGGTAAATATTTTTCTTTTTGCTCTTTCGTTCCATAATATATGTAAGGCAATGTACCGACACCAGCGTGTATATTAAAAGAAACGCTAAACGCACCAGCGTAACCCATTTTCTCTGCTACAAGACCTGAGACAGCCTTTCCTAACTCGAACCCGCCATAATCTTCTGGTACCTCAATGCCTAATAATCCAAGTTCCCCAGCTTTCTCAAATAATTGACGAGAAACTTTATAGTTATGTTGTTCAATATTCTCCATTTGTGGAACAATTTCTTGTTTAACGAATTGTTCTGTCGTTTTTGCGATTAAATCTTCATCACCTGAAAAATCTTCTGGTGTAAAGTAAGTATGATTTATATCTTTATTAAGTGAAAAAAATTCATCCCATGGTAACTTCGTTTTCTCCATATGTATCCCCCTATCATTCGGCTTTCATAGCTTTTTGCTTATGCTCGTCTACGATGAGTGGAATATCTTTTTTGAAAATAGAAGGCGATGATTTTTCACATCAAGCATTTTATTTTGCCAAAGATGTATTTTCATCGCCTTCGCTGCTTTATCTATTGATCTTCTGATAATACTGTTTTTGCAATACCAGTATCTAACTCTTCAAAGTCATGATATGAAATTGTTTCGTATAATTCACTTCTCGTTTGCATATTAGAAAGTGCATCTTTTTGAGAACCTGTTTCTTTAATTAAAGCAAACACATTTTCATACGCTTTCGCTGCAACGCGAAGTGAAGTTACAGGATAAATAACCATTTGGAAACCCATATTCGCAAATTCCTCTGCACTATAATATGGAGTTTTTCCGAATTCAGTCATATTCGCAAGCAAAGGTGCATTTACCTTACTATTAAATAGACGGAATTCTTCCTCTGATTGAAGCGCTTCAGGGAAAATTGCGTCTGCACCTGCTTTTACATATGCATTTGCTCTTTCAATTGCTTCATCTAATCCTTCAACGCCACGAGCATCAGTACGTGCTACAATGTATAAGCTCGGTGCAACTTCTTTAATCGCTTTAATTTTTTGAACCAATTCTTCTGTAGTAACAAGTTTCTTACCATTTAAATGTCCACATTTTTTTGGTAATTGCTGATCTTCAATTTGGACAGCTGCTACTTTCGCTTCCACCATTTCTACAGCTGTTCTCGCCACATTTAGTACACCACCAAATCCTGTATCAATGTCAACAAGAACAGGTAAGTCTGTAGCTCTTACTAAATCTCTTGCTCTCTCAGCCACTTCAGTAGACGTCACGATACCTAAATCTGGTAAGCCTTTACTTGCAGTATAAGCAGCTCCTGATAAATAAAGAGCTGAAAAACCTGTATTTTTCGCAACAAGAGCTGCCATTGCATCATGAGCACCTGGAATTTGCAAAATTTCATTTGCTTCTACTAAAGCTCGGAATCGATTCGCAAGCTCCTCTTGTGTTGACTGCTTTTTCACAACCCAAGCCATTCTAAATTCCCCCCTATTATTAAATTAAGAATAGATCTACAAATTCGTTTACATTCATATTTTCTAGTTTTTCTTCATTTAAACAAACTTCATGAATTTGTTCTTGTTGCTTACTAGAATAATGACCTGCCATATTTGCAGTGAATTTTTGAACAACTTTTGGAATTGCTTCGTCTCTACGGAAGCGGTGACCAAGCGGATATTCACATTCCACATTTTCTGTTACTGTGCCATCTTTAAAGTGAACTTGAACAGCGTTGGCGATTGAGCGCTTGTTCGGGTCAAGGTAATCTAAACTGTACTGTTTGTTTTCAACAACAACCATCTTATTACGTAATTCATCTACACGTGGATCGTTTGCTACTGCATCTTCATAATCGTCTGCAACGATATCTCCTTTTAATAAACCAATTGCCGTAATGTATTGTAAGCAATGATCACGATCAGCTGGGTTATTTAATGGACCTTCTTTATCAATAATACGAATTGCTGATTCATGAGTTGTAATTGTAATACGGTCAATTTCATCTAATCTCTCTTTAATTTCCGGATGCAACTTCACTGCACATTCTGCAGCCGTTTGTGCATGGAATTCTGCTGGATATGACACTTTAAATAATACATTTTCCATTACATATGACTCTAGTGGTCTTGCTAATTTTAATTCTTGTTTATTGAATAATACATCTTGGAATCCCCATCCTGGCGCAGATAATGCTGTTGGATAACCCATTTCACCTTTTAGAGCAGTCATTGCAAGATGAACACCGCGGCTCGTTGCGTCACCTGCAGCCCATGATTTACGTGAGCCCGTATTTGGAGCATGACGATATGTACGAAGACTAGAATTATCAATCCACGCATGTGATAATGCATTAAAGATTTCTTCACGTGTTCCGCCAAGCATTTTCGCAACTACTGCAGTTGTTGCTACTTTTACATATAATACATGGTCAAGACCAACTCTGTTTAAGCTGTTTTCTAAAGCAAGCACGCCTTGAATTTCATGTGCTTTAATCATCATTTCTAATACTTCACGTACTTTTAAAGCTTCTTTTCCTTCTGAAATACGAACACGGCTAATATAATCTGCAACTGCTAAAATTCCGCCTAGGTTATCAGATGGATGTCCCCACTCTGCTGCAAGCCAAGTATCGTTATAGTCTAACCAACGGATCATACATCCGATATTAAATGCACCTTTTACTGGATCTAGTACATAAGACGTACCTGGTACACGTGTACCATTTGGCACGATTGTTCCTGGCACAACTGGTCCTAGTAATTTCGTACATTCTGGATATTGCAGTGCTAAAATTCCACATCCAAGTGTATCAAGTAATACGTAACGAGCTGTACTGAATGCTTCTGCACTAGTAACCTCTTTATTTAATACATAATCGGTAATCTCTTCTAATAATGCATCTTTTTGCTTAATTTCATTTGTTTTAATCATGCTATTCTTCCCTTTCTGTCGAAAATTCGTTATTATTAATGATGGGTGTCGGTCAAACACCCATCTGGCGGGCGGCGCTAACAACTCCCCAGTTGTTCTTATTTACTAAGTACATGTCGCTCGCCAATATAATTTACACGAGGACGGAACAAACGATTATTTGCATGTTGCTCAATAACGTGCGCACATAACCCCACTGTTCTAGAGCTAAAGAAGATTGGTGTGTAAAGTTGAATTGGAATACCTAGCATCCAATATACTGGAGCTGCATAATAATCAAGATTTGGATAAATTCCTTTTTCTTTTTCCATAATCTTTTCTCCAGCTTCACACATTTCATATAGTGTATAATCACCTTTTACATCACATAACTGTTTTAAAGCTTCCTTCATCATAAGTGCTCTTGGATCCATCTTCTTCATATAAACACGGTGTCCAAAGCCCATAATTTTTTCTTTGTTATATAGTTTCTTCTGTAATAACTCTTCAAATTTCTCAACATTACCAGCTTCTAAAAGCATGTACATAACCGCTTCATTTGCACCGCCATGTAAACTTCCTTTTAAAGATGCAACTGCACCTGTTAAAGCACCGTATAAATCTGATTGTGTTGATGCAATAACGCGAGCTGTAAATGTAGAGTTTGGCATTTCATGCTCACTATATAAAACAAGGGAACGATCAAAGATCTTTTCCTCAAGTTCAGTTGGTTTTTTACCAGTTAACATATAGAAGAAATTCGCACTATAAGATAATTCTTTAAGAGGTTCAATTGGCTCCTCATTATTTAAAATATGATAGCTATTCGCTACAATGTTTGGCACTTTACTTAACAGCTTGTACCCTCGGCTTTTATTCACTTCTAACGAGCGGTTTTCGATATCATTATCGTAACCAGCTAACGCTGACACACCTGTACGTAATCCATCCATGGGATGCGTCTCTTTAGGCAATGCCTTTAGTACGTTGAATACACCTTCTGGTACTGCATATTCTTCTTTTAATTTCTTTTCAAGTGTTACTTTTTCATCTTCATTCGGTAGGTGTTCCTCCAATAAAAGGTGCACAATGTCTAAATACTCTTTTGTTTTTGAGAGTTCGATTAAGTCATACCCTTGAATTACAATTTCACCTTTTACTGTGTCAAGAAACGAGATTTTCGTCTCCGCTGCCACTATACCATCTAATCCCGGGGAAAATTTCTCTTCAGCTTTCATCATTATTTCCTCCAATCCTAATAGATCTTCGTGCACATAACTGTAAGCCTTTACAATATTGTGAAACTACATTTCTATTTCAATGTATCAGAGTTTTTAGAAGATTTCAATTTATTTTATAATGATAAGTTTCCTACACTTTTCTTACTGTAACAATACAATTTTTTGAAAATAATTCTTATATTTTATAAAGAAAGGATAGACTTCTTTGCGTATTTTCAAAAACAAGATATAAAGATTTTTCATATAACACCGCCAAATATACAATTATTCTAATTTTATTTGAGAAATAGAAAAAACGAGCTGTACATAAATACAGCTCGTTACTATATGATATTTATTTCACTATCTCTTAAATATAATTTTTATATAAAACTTATTCATTTTTAATAAAGTTATTATTTTACATAATTAAATTGAATTTCTTCCATTTCCTCATGATAACTTACAAATAAATCATAGTTTTGAAAATACCAAAGATCATCAGAATCTACAAAAAATATAATACCTTCCTTCTCAACTGACACTATTTCGCCATCGGGTTTCTCAGCAACAACCCCTAAAGAATATCCGGGCTGAATTGAACTATCCCCTCCGTACCTTACAGTAACACGTACAGATTCACCGTGCTTTATACGTAATTCTTCCTGGAACCATTGCAGAGCTTTACGATCAATTGAAATTCTCATCTTTATTCCTCCAGTTTACGCAAACTCTTTTTTTCCTAATCGTTGTTTTACAAAGAAGACGAAAATAATTAAGGCTATCAATGCTGAAATTGCACTCCCTGAAAATAAAATACGATAACCAAACATTTGTGAAACAACTCCAAGTAAAATAGCACCTAACCCGATTCCTAAATCAAACGCTGTAAAAAATGAAGCATTTGCAACTCCTCTTTTACTCGGATCGACAATTGTAAGCATTGCCGCTTGCAAAGCTGGCTGCGCTGAACCAAATCCAATACCGTATAATGTTGCTGCGATAATTACACCTATCAAACCATTTGAGATAGTTAAAACAACTATAGCTAAAATAGTAATACATAATGCTGGAAGTATGATGAATACTTCTCCATACTTATCTAATAGTTTCCCTGAAATTGGTCTTACAATTGTTAATGCAATTGCATATACAAGAAAGAAAGTTCCCGGGTTTACATGAATTGATGATGCAAATAACGGTAAAAAGGTTGTTATTCCTCCATATGCAAACGATAAAAAGAATACTACAATCGTGATTGTTAATACGGATTTCTCAAATAGCTGAATTTTCCCTTTTTCTTTTTGTGGCGTAAATGGGATCTTCGTTATTAATGATAATACAACTGCCATAAAAGATAACAACGTCGCTAATAAAAATAGACCATCAAATGAATAATTTTGCACAACCCATAATCCAATCATAGGTCCAATCGCCATTGCAATTGTCATCGCCATCCCATACCAACCCATACCTTCACCGCGGCGTGAATCTGGAATAATATCCGTTATTGCTGTTCCAACAGCTGTTGTAGAAACAGCCCATGTTACTCCGTGAATAACACGTAAAACAGCTAAAAGGACAATAGTCGATGCTATATTATAGGAGTACATCGTTAAGCCAAAAAAGATGAGTCCGAAAATAATAAAGGATCTTCTACCATATTGATCTAACATTCCTCCAATAATCGGTCGTATTACAACAGCAGCTATTGTAAACATCCCCATCATAAGTCCAACTTGCGATTCATTGCCACCTATCTCTTTAATAAAGAGCGGGAGCGTTGGAACAAGTAAATAAAATCCTGTAAATAAAAATAACATTGCGAAAGTCATTTGAATAAATGATTTCGTCCATAATCGTTCCATAAAAATACCTCCATACACTCGTAAAATATTACGATTAACACCCTCATTGTACATTTTATTGATCTCTTTTCCCTCCGCAAATAGACGTATCTTTTCATATTAAATAGTCCACCATCAGCTTACATTAGTCTTAAGACTTTGTACGCATATTTTAAACGAAAGTCCTATATATGTACCTTTATACGTGTGAAAAGAATATACTAATTTATTCTCACAACTTAGGAGTGATTATTTTATGTGGGTATTATCATCAAGAGTAACTGTCGCGGTTCCTTCGATACCCGAAATACATGCCCCCGCCGTTCATACAGCAAGTTCCGATGTCGGCATTGAACTTCCAGCAATTTGGCAACAATACCAATCACCAGGTCAAGCTACCCCTTCATTTTGGCATCATGGTGCCCATCCAAGTAGCACTACCTTTTATCATCCTAGCCACGCTCCACTACCTCAGGCTCAAGTCTTTTATCATTTCCCATCAATTTATTTTCAAAATTTTTATGGTACGTTTAACATTTAAAACACATCATTTCATAGCTACTACATTTAAACGAAAAAAGCACTTAAGATTGTAATTTTCACAAATCTTAAGTGCTTTTTAATATTTTTTATAAATTTTTCTTATTGCCCATTATTAGCAGGGGTCTCTCCTGCATTACCGCCAGTCTCTGGTTGTGTGGTCGCTGGTGGAGTTGTATTTCCTTGACCTCCTCCATTATTTGCCGGAGGTGTCGTATTTCCTTGACCTCCTCCGTTATTTGCTGGAGGTGTCGTATTTCCTTGACCTCCTCCATTATTTGCTGGAGGTGTCGTATTTCCTTGACCTCCTCCATTATTTGCTGGAGGTGTCGTATTTCCTTGACCTCCTCCGTTATTTGCTGGAGGTGTCGTTCCTTGGCCATTTCCATTATTTTGTTCTTCTTGTTTCTTTTGCTCTTCTAGTTTCTTTTGTTCTTCTTGCTTCTTAAGTTCCTCTTGTTTCTTTTGTTCTTCTTGTTTTTTCAGTTCTTCTTGTTTCTTTAATTCTTCTTGCTTTTTCTCTTCTTCAGTTTTTTGCTGTTGATCTTGTTTTGGTTGCTCCGTTGTATCCGGTACGCTAGTATTTGGCGATGAATCACGTTTTTCACCTTTTATACGTAGCTCACTACCTTCTTGAATAACACTACTTGGCATTTTAAAGCGTGATTTATCTGTAGCCATTTCGCTCATCATTTCTTTAAAGATCAACTGTGCAATTTTCGTATTTTTACTACTAATATACTCGTCTTTACCATCTTTCATATACCCAGTCCATACTGCCATCGTATATTGCGGTGTATATCCAGCGAACCAACTATCACGAGTTGCACTTTCTGGAATTTTATATTGAGCTAATTGCTTTGATGAATAGTTTGTCGTACCCGTTTTACCAGCTACATCTAAGGAGCCTACATTTGCCGATGTACCAGTACCAGATGTAACTACAGAACGAAGCATATCAGTAATCATGTATGCGGTAGAATCTGTCATAACTTGTTTTGGTTTTTGTCCAAAACTTTGTGACTTACCGTCTGGATAAACGACTTTCTTAACAAAATGCGGTTTCGTATATTTACCTTCATTACCAAATGCCGCATAAGCACCCGCTATTTCAGTTGGCGATACTTCATTTGTACCAATCGCTGTCGATTCTGTCGGTGCTGTATTAAATGTAATACCTAGTTTCTCAGAGAATTCTTTTGATTTACTAATCCCTACTTCTTTTGCAGTTTTAATTGCAGGAATATTACGCGACATTTTTAATGCTTCACGCATTGTAATTGGACCCATATGACTTCTATCTGCATTTCGTACTTCTTGTCCCGTTGAATACTTAAATGGAGAGTCATCAATTTGATGGTACGTAGCCCATTTTAAATATTCAATTGCAGGAGCGTAGTCGAAAATCGGCTTCATCGTTGAACCAGCTGCACGATCTAATTCAATTGCCATATTATGCCCTTTAAATACAGCTTTATTTTCTCCACGGCCACTACCTATAGCACGAACTTCTCCTGTTTTCGTATCCATAAATGTGAATGCACCTTGGAATTTATCGTTCGGATAATCAATGATATTATTATTTAAAATATTATCAGCAAGTTTCTGTGCTTTCGGATCTAACGTTGTATAAATTTCTAAACCGTCAGAACCGATATTAGCATCTGGTAATTCTTTTTCTACTTCTTTCACAACTGCATCCATAAATGCAGGGTATGGCATTGTTTGTAGTTGAGTTGCAGGCTTGAGTCCCTTTTCTACGTCAACTTTTATTGCTTCTTCCATTTCCTGTTTTGTTATATATCCATGTCGGTTCATTAAACTTAGAACAACATTTCTTCTTTCTGTTGCTTTTTGAACATTTTCTTTTTTCGTTGGATCATAGTTATTCGGTGCTTTCGGTAAACCTGCAAGCATCGCAACTTCTGGTAATGTTAAGTCCTTCAATTCTTTACCATAGTAGTTTTGTGCTGCTGTTGCGATCCCATATGAACGGTTTCCTAAGTTAATTTTATTTAAGTACATCTCTAATATTTCATGTTTTGAATACTGTTGTTCTAGCTTATAAGCTAAATATATTTCTTGCGCCTTACGCTTTGGTGTTTTGTCCATTGATAAGAAGTAGTTTTTAATAACTTGCTGTGTTATCGTACTTCCACCTTGAGAACCATAATCCCCTTTAAGACTTACTAGAACAGCACGGGCAGTACCTTTAAAATCTACTCCGCTATGCTCATAAAAACGTGAATCTTCTGTCGCTAAAAATGCATTTTCTACTAATTTAGGTATTTGCTCATACGTAACATTCGTCCTTTTTTCTTTTCCATATTCATATACCAAATCCCCGTTTTTATCATAAATTTTTGAGGATAACGGATTAACAAGTTTTGCTTTCTCAAGTTTTGGTGCATCCTTAATCATTACGAAAAAGGTAGCAACCCCCGCCACTAAACCAACAATACCAAGTAATAAACAAGTAATTAAAAACTTGCGAAAGAATGATGTTTTACCTTTTGGCTTTTGTGTTTTAGAAGCTGGTTGTTTTTTCTTTTTAACTTGTCGTCGTTCCTCTCGAGAACGATAATTTTCTGACATGTTACTTTCTCCTGCCTTTCAATTCTCCCGTTGATTTACTTAAAAATATTGAGGTCACTTTCTAAAATGAATTTGATTAAGAAAGTATATTGACCTGGAGCATTCAATATTTTCCCAATTCACAGATTATAAATTTTAGAATACTTCTTATACAAACTATTTTCACTTCTATTTTTCCTAATAACGCTGCCCCTTGAAGCATAGAATGTAAAAAGTGAATTTTTAATACCTCGTATAAATAATATACCTTTTTTTCAAATGGTCAATATTTTCTTATTTATAAATCAAAGGTGAAATAAAAATAGCACAACGATATGTACTTCGTGTGAACTTCCTTATAATTACGTATAACAAACATTTAATATATTGCATATAAGTATAATACCTCTTAAATTATAAGGATTTCAACATCACAACCTCAACATCTACAAAAAAGTATTAAAAATGAAAAGTGAGGAGTTGCGTAATGATGAAGCTATCTCCCGTAATTTCAAAAAATATAGTTGCTGTTGGTTATAATCCTTTTTCTATGATTTTGCGAATCCAATTAAAGAATGGTATGTACGATTTCTTTAATGTACCAGAAAGTATTTATACTGGCCTATTACATGCACAATCTAAAAGTTATTATCATAATACTTACATTAAAAATTCTTTCCGCCACACAAAAATCTAAACTTAACACCCACTAAAAAAGAAAGGAGGTTAATCCTCCTTTCTTTTAAAAACATTTTGCAGATGAATTATCTTCGATTCCTCTTATTAATTTCATCATATGCTTGAATTTGTTTTTTCAAACGCCGATCAGCTTTTTTATCATGCACTACAAGAATTGCATGTATAACTCCTGGAACCCAAAATATTAATGTTAATATGAAATTTATGATTGCCTGAATTGGTTTTCCACAAAATAATACAGCAACAGGTGGAAGAAGAATTGCTAATAAATACATCATCCCTTGAAAACTCCTTATTTTGTATTTTATATATCACTTTTCAAAATATACGCAAAAAAACCTACTACCATTTTAATCTTAACCTACCTCTAAAATCAATGTATCTCCTTCTATTTAAATAAGTATTTCAGACTTTTTATTGTTTTCTAGCCTATTTTCTTCCTCTATTGCAGTTACTCCAATTGCAGAAATTAACGTTCCTATCGCTTGTATCCAAATACCAATGAGTGCAATGATTCTCTCATCCTTCTTATCAAAAATACTATCTTCATTTTCTCTCTCATCTTTCAATACATTTGAAACACCTTGATACGCTTGTAATCCAGCCCCTAAACTTTGCATGGAGTTACCCAGTATAATAATTTTCTGTAATACATTTATATCCAACAAAGCTGCTTCTACTCCTAAAAAAGCACCGATCGATTGTAAACTGTTCCCTGTAATGATAAGATAATCATTTTCTTTCAATTGTTCATTTATATTAAAATATGTTCCTATTACATTTGATATATTGCCTAATGCTAATAACTCAATTCCTATTTGATCAAGTAATTTACTTTGATTCTCTAAGCCTATATTTTGATTTTCTCTTTTTTCTTCCCCATCATCATAATTGCTCGCAATGATTTGTAATATATATCCGAGGGCTTGTAATGAGCTTCCTACAATAACAAGATCCGATTCAACCTTCTCTTCTCCAATAAATCCTCTTGTCGTTCCAATAGCAGCTGTAAGATTCCCTCCCACTTGAAACCATGCCCCTGTCACTTTTAAACTGCTTGGATTCATTTTTATCACCTATTTAAATATTTTCTAAAGCTTTCAAAACAAACAAATCTCACCCTTAATCTTTTATTTTATTTTTTAGATGTAATTTTGTGAATGATATAATGTGCTACTAATATAAAAGCACCTTAAAGGTGCTTTTTATATGCATGCTGGGCATGTCAATGAATCTCCATTTTTATCTATTGTTATATTCAATATATATTCAATTGCTTTATGTGACCAAGTTTCAGGTGTAGGCGATTCATTTATATATTGTGGCGCACATGACTTCAGCATTGGAGTACTAATACTCCCTCCAGGATCTAAAGCAACTACAGCCATGCCATGGGGTAATTCCAGGGCCATAGATTTAGTGATACCTTCAATAGCAAATTTCGAGGCACAATATGGCGCAAGCTCAGCCTCACCTTCTCTCCCCCAACTAGAACTCATATTAATGATAATTCCTTCTTTCCTAGCTACCATCGCTGGAACAAATGCTCTTATTACATTTACTACACCATTCACGTTTACATTCATTACATTTTCGAATTCTTGAGCCGTAATTTTCCAAAGTTGTGCATTTTGATTTACAATCGATGCATTATTTATTATCATATCGGGAGCTGTATGTGTATTAAGTATATAATTTGCCCAATTGTTAACTTGCTGAGAATCTGAAACATCAATTACTTGGAAATCATGTATTTTACTGTACTGTTTTTTTAGTTCTTCAATTTTATCTTTTGAACGTCCACAACCATATATGTTCCACCCTAATTCATGAAATCGATCAACCATCGCACGCCCTAACCCTTGTGTCACGCCTGTAATAATTACAGATTTACTAATTTCTTTTCGCTTCATTTCTCTCATCCTCCTTCCCTATATCTTACTCTCTTCATTTTTATTCAGCGATTTACTATAGTATCAACTCAACTCATACTTTAGTAATGGTTTTGATATTGTATACATAAACCAAAAAAGTAACCATCATGGTTACTTTTTGCTATATATCTAAAAATTCATTGTTTATTTCATTATTGTTTTTACATTTCAACTTCTCTTTTCCACATTTCTCACACTGGTAAATATAAACTACACCTAATGTACCTTTTTTAAAATTCTCATTATCCTGCATCTTAATAAAAATATATTTATGTTTACAATGCGATTCACCCAAATAATTTTTAAACCACTTTTTCAACACAACACATTCCACCTTTATGATAGAACCTTTATTTAGCTGCTTTATTACATACTTTTATTTAAATGTTCAATCTCATCTTGCAACTTTTTAAATTGCTCAAAATGCATGGTAATAGATTGACTACTACCATAATCAACATTTTGTTTCACTAATATAACACCCGTATCATGAAAAAGCGCTTCAAGTTCTTTCCTAATAGACACTTTCGCAATATGAGCTGTTTTAATTGCAGATAAAATTGCAATTTCATTAAACTTTAATTTTATTTCATTTGGACAAAATGCGTCTTCAACTAATATAACTTCATTACTATAAATTAGTGCAACAAGATTACTTGATTTGGCATCTGTTAAATCAACTTTTTTCATAATATCTTTCATTACATTTTGCCTCCTTTATTTTCATATATATCAATTATACAAATTTTTTAAAAAAATTACTCAACTTTATTATATTAATTTTAACACACTTTTATTGAAATCCATGCTCCAAACGTTTTACTATTCCACAATTTTTATTATATGAACCATCTGGACTATAACTCCATATAGTAATGTTAACAACTTATTATAAAGCAGGTGAAAATTATGCCATCAGTTGTAGGAAATTTAGTTGTACAAAATAGTAATGGATCATTTAACTTAGGTGATTTCTACAACGTTTCTCCGAAAGAAAATACGAAAGCTTATAATGGTTCCGGCGCATCAAACGTTGGTTTTGTTGTTAATACTTTTAGCGGTGTTAGCGCGACCAATACATTTGATTCTGACCTTGCAGATCAAAACCAAGTGGGTACAGCCTAATCTTATGTTCAACTTTTTGTATAGAAAATTTTAATTTGTCTATACTATAATCAGGCTGTTTGACAGCTCTTATCGATTTTGGAGTACCCTATCTTTTTCTCCCTTTCCCTGGGGCTCAGCAGCTAGCACAAAGCTAGCTGCTTTTTCTTATATTATTTGTCTCATAAATCAGAAATAAAAAAAGCTGCCATTTAATATTCAGCTTCTTTTACATTATTTCAATAATATCCATAGCGTTAAATACGTAAGTTTTATAAAAGGCGTCTGTACAAATTACAATTTGTTTTACCGGATTGATATGTACAACAGTCATGTAGCTTGTTAATATGTAACCATCTTCAAAATATGTTACCAATATTTCTTTCTCAGACAGTAATGACGTTAATAATTTATCAGAAATCCTCTCTTTTGCTTCATTTGTTAAAAGCGGTTTTTGTACTTTTAATTTCTCTCCAATAATCTTTCTCATATTTAAAAGTTGTTCGGACATTACTGTAAACGGAACCCACTCTCTTTCTTCTTTTTGTATCTTTACATCGTTCATTTTTTATCTCCTTGATCATTTATACATTTATTTATTCATGCTATCCCTTAGTTATTTTTAATACTTACTAAACTCGAATTTACTTCTAAACTATAATTAGGTTACCTCTTAAAAGAACATTCGTTCTTATTATACACGAACTTACGTTCCTTTGAGAAGAGCTATACTTATTATTTCTTAACAAAAAACATAATTTTATTTATCTCCATATTTTTTCCTTTATCAAATAAACTTTTCATTTCTTATATAAAATGCATATAAAAACTAAAAGGCGACTTCACACAAAGTGAAATCGCCTTTTTCTAAAAAATATTCAAAGCTTATTTTTCTATCCTAACTAATGTTCTTTCTGGAATACATAATTCATCTATATTAAAATGATTTATTTTTAATTTCAATTCCCCTACTCGTTCCTTATCTTCATCACCAACCCAACAACTGAATAATTCAAAATAGTCTCCATCTTCCAAATAACCTTCCATAATCTTGCATAAAGTTAAAAGTTTTTCTTTCGCTTCTTTTTTTTCCTTTACGTTTTGCCACTCGACAAGTTCAATTCCCCAACTAGTTGAAACCTCATATATGTAATTTTTTTGGAATTGATACTCTTGTACAATTTCAAGCATACTTTCATCTGCAAAACATGGTCCAAAAACAATTACATCATTAGAATCGGGCTCCGTTAACGGAATTTCTACATTACAGCCTATGTAACTTGCTAAACTCATTTTATACTCCTCCAATATTCGTATAAAAAATACTTCATAGTATATTTATTTACTCAAATATAAAATCCCTGCCTAAACAAAAAAGTTTTAAATTTTTTCGTTTATTAACCATCTATAACTGAACACATATACTATGATGAACGAACTCACAAAGCATAAGAAAAGGGAGCATTTACAACACTCTCTTTTCTTACATACTCTATGGAACTTTACAAAACTGAATCAGTGATTTTTATTATTATATTTCATTACATATACTTAGGTTGTACTATTATATGTAACTCTCTCTCTGTATCCGCTTTTTTCGGATGACGAAAATAATTAAGTTCGTACTTTAACACTTTATACTCAACAATTCCGATTTTAATCCCTTTCGTTTCTTTTAATATAGCTAATAAATCACTTATATTTTCATCATATGACTCAAAAATTTTCGCTCCGCCCTCTCCTTGAAAGATTACTTTCATATATTCTCCCCACCTTAATTTATTGATGTGGTAAATGATGCGTTTAAAACGATTCATTCTTTATCCTAAAATTTTCACAACAAAAAGAGCATCCTTTCCAATCGAATGCTCAGCTTTTTACTAATTATCCATGTTAAATATTTATTCAAAAACATTATATGTATTATTTTTTAAATTATGTTCGATATTCATTATTAAAGAGTAAATATATGTAATAAACTTGCATAATGAAAACCGTAGAATATCCACTTTCGTTGAAATAATTATAAACCATAATTTTCCATTGTAATTCTTAATATTTAAATGTAATATTGTATTGTCTTACTATCTATTTATAACTCACACACTAATTAGAAAAGGGAACTCTATATGAGTTCCCTTTTCTAATTATGATTACAGTCATTATTTCTTTTCTAGAAATTTAAATGTATCTTTAAATTCTTTATTATTCACTTTAATATCAGCATCTTTCAATAAATCATTGACTACTTGTTGTTTCCATTTACCTGTCGTATCTTGTAGTCTTTGTTGTTCTATATCTTTACGAATTTTATCCTTTACTTCATCAAATGGCTTCAATTCTTTTTTATCCGTCACTTTAATAATATGGTAACCGTAAGTTGTTTTAACCGGATCACTTACTTGGCCTGCATCTAATTTATACGCAGCTTCCTCAAATTCTTTCACTGTTTGCCCAGGAGCAAAACCAGATATTTCCCCGCCCTGTTCCTTTGAACCAGTATCCTCTGAATACTGTTTTGCTAAGGCAGCAAAATCTTCACCATTATTTACTTTCTCCTTTATTTCTTTAGCCGTTTTTTCATCTTTCACTAAAATGTGACTTACTTTCATTTCTGGTTTATAGTTATTTTTCACATCTTTATCTGTAACTGTTGCTTTAATCGCTTTCTCAAATGCAATTTCTGGCTTCATTTTTTCTTTTAATTCATCTTCGTTTTTCAACCCAAGTTGTTCTAAAGTCGATTTAAAGTTCTCACCCATTTTATCTTTTGCTTCTTCTACTTTCTTTTTTGCTTCCTCATCTGAAACTTTATATTTATCTAACAATGCCTTACTTAACATCATTTGATATAAAGTACTTTCTCCATATTGTTGTCGTAATTCTTTACTTAATTCTTTCTCTGTAACATTCCCTACTTTTGATGTTACTACGTTGTCTGAGGAACCACATGCAGATAATGCTAGCATCACGCATGAAATAATTGTTCCAATAAATATTTTTTTCTTTTTCAATTCAAATACCTCACTTTTATCATTATGCAAATTAACTATACACAGTCATTGTGAAAACAGTGTGTTTTCTACATGTAATTCATTTCATATGAGTAGACTATGTATCATGTATTTTCATTTTTAAACGTAAAGAGTCTTCTTACTATTATGTATAGTAAGAAGACTCTTTACATACTCCTTAAAAACAATACTGCCGCTATAGTTACTTAATAATTACATGTTTTTCAGGTATCCAACTATTCTGCCCGATATCTATCGCATTTCCCACTCTACCCCACACTCGAAAAGATGTCGATCCATCTATATTCCCTTTATAATTCATACATTCAGGCTCTTCATAATAATTTACTCCGTAACCGACAGGATATTTCGAAGTTGCATAAAACCATTTCACATTAAAATGTTTTAAATATGCCCACTGCTTATCGTTCCCTAAACAAATCATATCTTGCTCACCGCCTCCCCAATAACTTGTTAAGATTAAATATGGAATTTTCTGAGTGAGTGCACCTGTAAATTGAGGGGTCATGGGAGTTTCATATAAATTTATTCCGTATCCATCAGGATATTTCGAAACTGCAATACCAATGCCATTCGGTTGCTGTGTATAAACTATGTTAGATTGATTTGCTTTGTTGGAATCTATAAACCAAGAAAGTGAATTATTTCCTACTAATCGATTCAGATCACATTTCCCAATACCAGGAACATTCCCTGAATCCGTATATTGCCACATATCGCATGGATATGCTGGCTTATTCCCTCCATAACGAGGGATCCATATGAAATCAGCTTCAATATTACATGCTCCAAATGATAAATACGTGTGATGCCCTACGTATAATCCTACTTTTTCCGCACCTAAACGGCGTAATTCATCAATAAATGCCTGTGTCCCGCCTTGCATATCTACCATCGTTTGAACTTCTATGTCCGCTACCCAAAACTTAGCAGATTGATCACCACGATTCCAAAAATCTTGTGCCTCTTTCTTTGCATCAGCAATAGATATAAAACGGCAAAAAGCATAATTACCGAATGGGATACTATGCTTTTTCATTTCACTAACATAATTTTGATACATAAAATCCACCGTATTAGAGCCATCTTGAACTCTAGCAATCACTAAATCTAGCTGAGATGCTGCAATATCCCAATTAATAGTTCCATTCCATTTTGAAATATCTACAATATACCCCATGCATTCCAGCTCCTTTTGAATGTCTTATTCATAGCTTGTTTTATTGTAAGCCTCCTCTCTCTAAAACTAGCTATCTATAATATAAATAAAAAGAATCTTTACTGTTTTTCAAAATATATTCTCTTTCAGAAATATTTCTATCAACTTTAACATGTATGCCACATAAAACATTCGAAATATACCCTACTATTCATTTATTATGTAATCTCGTCCTATCAATCATTTTTACAGATATTAAAAGAAAATTCCCTGTATTATTAAATTATAACTTTCAGTATCGATTTCCTTTCAACTAAAAAATTTCATCCCTCATTTTCTATATACTCTTAAGTCAAAATTACTACCTCTACATGAAATTTGAGATTTAGAAAAATTTTAATTAATTGAAGTTTACTCCTATTAAATTGCTATTTTCCAACCTGAACACTATTGGTGCATAAAAAAGACATTTTCTATTACTGAAAATGTCTTTTTACAGTTTAATAAAACAACTTTGGTGCTAAATCTGTATTTTGTAATTGTGAGTTTTCACTGCTCATAACACAACTTGTGGAAAATAGAATTGGGATACCACAAACCTCATCATTCATTACATCACGAAACACATTGGCAGCAACACCTGTAAATGTTTGACATAAGTTAGAAATATCGTCATTGAAAAACTGAATGACTTCCGCAGCGAAAACCGGAAAAACAACATTCGGTCCGCCAGGGAGCTGAGGCTGTACCACAACTTGTTCAAAATAAGGATTATTTTCTAGTGCTACTTGAAATAAATGAGCTATTTCAAATGCATCTAGTGGACAAGGAAATGGATTTACAATTTCATTCTCATTATTCGTTACAATAACTGTCACACTTACATTCCCAAATTGTACAAAAGATTTTAAAAGCGTTGCTAATGCTCTCGCTTTTTCGTTGCTTAACGCATGCACTAAAATAATATAATTACCACCAACAGGAATAAGCGGCCCAACTGTAACAGTTGGATCAGCACCTATTGAATTTTTTAATTCATTAAAATATGTGATCCACGGTGGCGAAAGCTGAGCTTGTACATTTTCTTCCACTATTTTATACTACCTCCTTATACCATTCTTACTAACATAATATGTAACAAACAAAAAAATGCATTAGTTATATTAACCATTTGCGTATTTATTGATTATATTAATTAAACATTTTATTTCCCATTCTCAATTTCCCCTTTACATCTTTAAGCACTTTTACTACTATAAAATTCTTTATTATAAGCAAATCCACTGAAATTTCATATTATACTAATACGACTCTATATCCATTAAATTATAATACTCAATATTAGGAGCTGATTTCATGGAAAAAAAACCTATCGTGTTCAAAATCCCACCAAATTCAAAGCTAAAAATTACATTTTTCGGTCCTTGTAACGAAGTAATTACAAATGTGTCTATAATTAATCAACTATGCACCCCTAAATGTCAAACTATCACGCAATACCCAGACTTTAAGAAATATGTAACGGAAGTACGATCGCTATCCCGCTGTTAGTCCGCATAATGCACGATTTTCACAACTTTATTACCTAAAATAACCGAGAAAGAAAATAACTGCATTCCTAGACTAAAATTACTCATGTTATGATATTCCATTGATAATTCATTGATTTTTTACACGTTTTTATGAAAAGAACATATATTATCGTATGGAGATTATCCACTCATAAAACCTATCTTTCTTTGGAGCGTACTTTTTATGTATGCTCTTTTTTTATGTAACCGTCCCCCTTCTAAATTGACCAACAATATATTAAAATTCTTTATATACTCAAGGAGGTCAAATATGTTCAAGTTGCATCCAATACTACTCATCTTAGGATTGATTTTGTTTTTATATAGTGTAATCGCCTTTATGCTATTCTTTTCAGTGTATTAGCATTCCCTACACAAATCTATGTTCAATATATAATTTCTATATAGTAAAGAAAAAACATAATGATACGATTTTTTATGTATTCCGTCTTTCTTGTTCTATAAGAAAACTAGTAAACTTACTAACAATGCGTTTTTACAAGCATGTTACTTATTATTCTGTTTATTATCTGAAGAAGGTTGAAGCCCCTACAAATTAAACTACGCTTTACCTATTTACTTATATATTTTAGAAAAACAATAATAATCCCCTACCATTTGGTAAGGGGATTAACTAAACCTACTAAAAAACATTTAATGATCAGTTTTATTTAGTTGGAGAAGGAAATCTTGCTGCTTCAAAATGTGCACCATCTTCTAAAGGACTTAAAACTCCATCTATACTACTTTGTGCATAAATCTCAACTTCATCCCCTGCATTCAATTGAACAATCGTCGAAACACTTACGACATTTCCAAAACTTATTGGACCAAAAAAGTCATTATCTATAGCTATCGCTGCGTTTCCATTCACACGAATTTCTACACGCGCTCTATAATTTAAAGTTGGATCGTTTGGAAAGAAACCAATCGTTCCAATAATAGAATATACACCTTTAGTCTTCGGCATAAAAATAGATGTTGCTGGATTATACTCATTCGCTAAATCAAATTGTTCATTTTGAAATAACACTTTCACAAAAGTATTAGCAGGAACATTTTGATTCACAGTATTTCTAGCTCTAAATGCCGATGCTCTAACAAGATTGTCCTTGTTATCATGACACTTACTAGTGTTCTTACAACAATCATGATGCTTATTTTTATACTCCTTACAATACTTACAGTAGTAATAACAAGACATACTGATTCCCCTTTCAAACTTATTACTATATATTATGTAAGATTGATTTATAAGGTTTGGACTAGCTATTTTTATTATTCATAAGGGCGCTATTAATCTGCACCCTTATTTATATACACCACTTCATTCCTTACTAGTTATAAGTTGTATATAGTTCCATATGGAATAGTAAGAAAAGAACTTCCGTACGGTGTAACATGATGTACTGGGTAAAAATACTCTACGGATGAGTAATATGGTTGTACTCCTTGCTGCTGCATTTGCATTTGTTGTTGCATTTGCAATGCTTGTTGAATAGCTTGGACTGTACTTTGTGCTCCACTATACGTTATAGATGTACCATATGCTGGTCGCATACCAGTTTCAGAATTAAAATATGAATAAAACATGATTCTCAGCTCCCTTCCCGTATAATTTATTACAAATTATATTATGATTCTTTATTTCAGTGGGTACTATAAAGCTAGTCCGCTCGCTTATATTCAAATGACAAAATAAAAAAGTAGCTGCTAGACTACTTTGACTCCTTCTTATCACCAAATGAAATGATATACATATTCTCCTGTTACACGCTCATTAATTCCCGCAACCCTAACGAACCTCAGTAAATCCGCTCCTTGAAGGAAATATACCGAAATCGTAACCGGTACTTGCGACCACATGAATTGATAAAGCTCATTCACTCTCTGATTCGTCGTAACGATTAAATCATTTACAGGTCCATGATTCCATGCAGAGGTTTGAACTGAAGTGAAAGAAAGGTCTTTCCCATTAACCACTATTCTTGATACGCTTTGAGTTATGTCCACAATAATCCCCTCCAACATTACAAAAATTGGACCTTTTTTAGTTCATATTATTATAAATATTCTTGACTGCAATAAATGTTTAAGGCAAATCCCTAATAAAGTGAAACTTTAATCAGTGGGGGTCTTACTGCCCGTTAATGCAGGATAATTTTTTTATTCATATCCCTCAATTCCCATTACAACCATATAATTTCTAACTTGATTCAATTTTTGTAATTAATATAAAAAGGCATCTTAATTAGATGCCCTTTACTTATCTTCCACTACAATTCTACTATTAAAATAGCAACGCCAAATCCGATGCAAACCAATCCTATCAATATAAATATAAATAGCAATTGGAATCCCCCATAAATCACTGATTATTTCTATAATATGCACCAGCACACTAATAATAAAGTGAAACTTTAATCAGTGGGGGTTTTGTTTATCCCCACTGATTATTAGTTGAACCAATCGGGCTTTTACGGGCAGTTGATCCCCCACCTAACTTCTTTGCTCCCGCTGAATTTTGAGGTGGAGGTATTACTGCCCGTTAATGCGGGGTAAAATCTTTAAACCCACTGAAACTATGTTCCTTTGTCTCTCTGATTCCATCAATTACAGTCAGACAAACAATAAAAACACCTAAACCAATTAATATAAAACCTAATACAAGCATTCATATATCCTCTTTTTTCTTTTATCTCCTATTAACGAACATTTTCACATTAAAATTCAGTACATACGAGGAAGTTAGATAAAAAATTAACTACCCGTAAAACCTTATTAGTGTGTACTAATAATTAGAGGGAAGGCCCTCCTCTTCACCTTATATTATCATGAAAGGATATGAGCTTCGGAGTTATTTCTTTATAAAATAAAAAATAGCTAATTCACTACTTAAAAAGTAAAAAAGCATCAGATTGACTAGTATGTAGATGGTTAAATGCATGTAAAATGTTTTTAAATTATCTACTCTTTTTTTAGCTCGGAAGTAACTCTCATCTCGTCCCATCTTTATACACCACTTTCTTAATCACACTGAACGCAATATTCAATTGATGAGTTTGTCATTTCGTTACCTCCAATTAACGCCTTTGTTCAATGTAGTAATTTTCTTGTATAATAAAAGTTAATTAATCTAGAAGGGATTCTGAGAAAGAGCGAAAAATCAGCTGGAAAGCTTATCGATTTAAATATCTATTCGAAATTAATAAGCGATTAATTTTAGTCACTCTGCCCATACTCAATCAAAGTGTGGGCTTCTTTAATTTCTGTATAAAATTCAAAAGTTTGACACAATCCTGGAAAAAGCTTATAAAGAAAAGTGAGGTTCCATTATTTTCACACTTAGTAGCGCAGTCATGTTACATATAATTTTATAAGTGTGAACGAACTACAAAACTAAAAAACAAATAATAAGTTTGCAACATGTTTGCAAATACGAATTTTGCATATAAATTCGTGTGATATTGAAAGGAGTTTTACTTATGAAAGAAATTAAAACAGAACAAGAATTCAAAGACATCATCGCAAGCGAGGAGCCTGTAGTTGTTAAGTTCTTTACTACATGGTGCCCAGATTGCGTACGTATGGACAACTTTATCGGAGATGTAATGGAAGAGTTCAATAAATTTGAATGGTACTCTATCAATAAAGATGAGTTTCCAAGTATCGCTGAAGAGTATCAAGTAATGGGTATTCCAAGTTTACTTGTATACCAAAACGGTGAGAAGCTAGGCCACTTACATAGTGCTAATGCAAAAACAGAAGAGCAAGTTACTGAGTTTTTAGAAGCATACTAAAATGAAAGCCCTCTGGAAAATATTTTTCAGAGGGTTTTCATCTATTTTCACAATTATCTTTTGAAGTTTTTCATCGTTTAATGAATTACACCTTGTCCTGATAAGAATAATACGTAGTAAGAAAAGTATTCGTTTCCTCATCCATCTACCCTCCTATCTCTTTAGTAAATAAACTCCAATTAGGTTCACACCTTGACTTTGTACTTTTCAACATATTTTTCCTTTACGAAACTTTGTTATCCCCTTCTTAAAAAGCTATAAAACGTCAACAATGTTTGTATAGACCCACACGACTTTCGTTTGATACTCTATTTATAGAAAGAAATTCCTTTAAAGAAAGGTGAGTGATTAAAATGGATACTCTTTCTCATAAAGAAGCTGATAAAGGTGCTATTGTCAGCATTATGGCCTACATATTTTTATCCTCTATGAAAATCATCATCAGTTATATTACCCTCTCTAGCGCATTACGCGCTGACGGTTTAAATAACTTAACGGATATCGGTGCTTCTTTAGCGATATTAATTGGTCTAAAAATATCTCGTAAACCTCGTGACCCAGATCATCCGTATGGGCATTCGCGTGCCGAACAAATCGCATCACTTGTTGCGTCCTTCATTATGGCAACAGTCGGATTAGAAGTTGTTATTAGTGCCATTCAATCTTTCTTAAATCCGAAACAAGCAGCGCCTAATGTACTCGCTGCATGGGTTGCTTTATTTTCTGCTGTCGTTATGTACTGCGTGTATTTGTATACGAAAAAAATTGCAGCACGAACAAAAAGTAAATCATTAGAAGCCGCTGCAAAGGATAATTTATCAGATGCACTCGTAAGTATTGGTACCGTAGTAGGTATTGTCGGTTCTCAGTTCCAAATGCCTATTTTAGACCCTATTGCCGCTTTAATTGTCGGTCTTATTATTTGTAAAACTGCATGGGAGATTTTCGTAGAATCTTCTCATATGCTAACAGATGGAATTGATCCTGATAAAATGGAAGAATACGCTGATGCTATTGAGCATATTGGCGGTGTGGAAAACATTGTAGATATTCGAGCACGTATGTATGGGAATCAAACGTATGTTGATATTACAATTGAAGTAGATGCTCGCATGGATGTTGGAGAAAGTCACTGTATTACCGACAACATCGAAGCTATGCTGCGCAAAAAATTTGGAATTTACCATGCACACATTCATGTTGAGCCAATGAAAAAAGAACCTATTATGACATAGGTTCTTTTTTTATGAACGTTTTATGGAATATAACACATAAAACGAGCCAGCTACCGCCAGCTGCCCATCCTGCTAATATGTCAGATGGATAGTGCACGCCAAGATATATTCGGCTAACTGAAATAGATAATACAACAAAGCTTGCTATAAGAATAATTAACAATTTTTTATGCAACGAAATACGCTCTTCAGTAATTGTGACGTATGCAATAAATCCTAAAAAAGCAGTAGCATTCATCGTATGACCGCTCGGAAAACTATATCCAGTTGCAGTAACAAGCTGCGTAACATCAGGTCTTGCTCGTTCGTACCATAGTTTAAGCATACTGTTTAAATAACGAGATCCGTAGTAATTAATTGTTAGAAGTAACGCACTAAGCAACTTTTTTCTAACGAGAAAATACATTACAAGAATAATGAGTAATGGAAAATATATTCTTTTGGAACCGATAAAAGACACCCAAGTAAAATAGGTCGTCAAATAATCGTTTCGAAAGCTTTGAATAAAATGTGCGACTATATTGTCAAAGTTCTCAATACAAGCGGTATGATACGAAAGTGATAATACGACAAAACAAATGAGTAACGTAAAACTTAGCAAGTATAAATGTCGATATCGTTTCACATACATAACCTCACTATGCAAAAAAATGGAGCGGTTGTTTTAGTTTTCCTCTCCATTTCTTTTTTATGCATAGTTTATTAAAAAATATAATTATTAATTTTCCGCTTCATCTCAGGGATATCTTCTCTTGTTACGGTAAAACGAATCACCTTCTCATCAAGATCAAGTGCCTCAGCGAATAAACCAGCTAATCCACGTGATTTTCTATCTACTTCCATAATTATTTCTAGTCGGTCGTATGCACGTGGCAAGATTAATAATTCTAATTCATCTAATTTCCCATAGTACTCTCCAGAAACCGGAATAAACTCAAATTCTTGTGCGAATGGAACTTGCTTACGTAATCGATGCGGTAATTCTTCACATTCTATATGACGTGCTTTAAACCCTAATTCCTTTACACTATCTAAAACACTACTTAATAATGCATTAGGTAACACTTGAACGTAGTCGCGGTCACTTGGGTCTATACTACGTTTAATATCAAGACCTGTATGAATCCAAACCGTTTTCATACCAAGTGTAAGTGGTGCTTCAATTGGCATTGGAAAAGAAAATGGAATTTCAACTTTTTCATTCGGTTCTACAGAAAACGGTTCTGTTAAGCGTACTCGCTCTAAATCATATGTTGCTGTTACTTTTTTATCATCCACTTCTCGTACATACGACGTTGATAATGTTAAGTAAATGCTTTCAATTTGTTGGCTAACTGAACCTCCAGTTATATGAACCTTTCCAACTATTTCTTCCCCAACAATATACTCATCTTTTTCAAAAACAGTATCTACCTTTGCACTTCCAATACCAACGCTTGCTAAAAACTTTTGAAACATGGAGTCTCCATCCTTTCTAAAGCAGAAGCTACATCTTGTTTTAAATCTTGTACATTCTCATAGTACGGCGTTTTTATTTGTAACATTCGCATAAGAATTTCGCGATTATAATGTTCCAAAGTTAATTCTTCGTACCATGGTTTTTCCTGTTTTTCATTAGATTCATATCCTGCATATAATAAAAATAATGAGAAATGACCGAGCGCATAAAAGTCGCTACGAAAGTGAACTTCTCGCATCAAAGCTTGTTCACCTTCGTAAGTTGTAGCTCGCTCATCATCCTCACCTTTCCATTTAGCCAATCCAAAATCAATAATACTAATTTGATTTTCTTTCATTAGTATGTTTGGAATGCGTAAATCTCGATGAATAATGCCTTCACTATGAAACACCGATACAATTTCTAATATTTCATATAAAATCTTAAAAACTTCACGTTCTGTATATACATACCCATCTATGAAAATATAATCTTCAAAATTTTCACCAGGCATGTACTCCATCACAAAGAAGCTCTTTTTCTCCCATATGAAATGATCATATAGACTAGGAATTGCATAATGATTTAATGTTTGTAAAATCATTTTCTCTTGTTCAAATGATTTTCTACCAGACTCATATCTTTGTTTACTTTGTCTTAATTGTTTTAAGACTTTATATCTATTTGTTTGTAAATCATTAACGACGTATGTAACCCCATAACTGCCCATTCCAATTACTGATTCAATTTTATAACGTTCTGCAACAATTGTATTTTTTCGCAGTGGTCTATCAAATAATGCTAGTACACGACACCATTTCATCAGCTACTTGAAAAGAAGCTACGGCTTTTACGTTTTCTTTTATAATGTTGATGTCCATAACCAGATGAACGTCGTTTATAGTCGCTACTTGAATACGAGCGCCCTCTACGACGATAATCACTACTTGAATACGAACGATATTTTTTCTTTCCTAATAAAGAATCAATAATTTTTTTGAACATTCCTTCACCTCTTGAGTAAAATTTCCTTTTCATTATACCAATAATTATTGACTATATTTGTGACAGGTTTGTAAAGAGTAAAAAACGACGAGTTATGCCCGTCGTTACTTTCATTCATCCTCTTCATCAAAAACTTCATCAATCATACATTTCTCTAATAAATACTCAAATGTAATATCTGCGAGATCTTCAATTTCTTCTCGTTTTGGGACGTACCCTCTTTCAATTAGTTGCTCATAAAAAAACTCCGCAATCTCTTCCGTATCAATCACGACTTCAATTTCCTTCATGAGCATCACTCCTTTATTTCTGTTTTATGAAAAAATCTCAAAATTATGTATATGAGATTAGAAAAATAGATTTTATTTTTTTATAGGTCATAAGCTTTGGACGAGATGCATACGATTGTAGTACAAGCTATTCAAAGGGGGAAATAATAATGGAAAATCAATATGAAGTAGGACAAACAAAAGAAGAGTTCATGCATGAAGATCAATGGGCAGACTCTCTTATAAAGTGGCTTTTTATTTTTTTAATAGTTGTAGGCATACCTTATACTGCATATGTTGTTGTTCAATTTATTCTCTCTTTCTAGTTAACTATTTTTTCTCTGTCAATTTAACTAAATAATTATGAACAACATCCATTACAATTTTATATTCTTCATCTTTAAATGTATCGAACAATAATTGATAATCGTTATAAATATCAAGTAATCCATCAATGATTTCTTGACGATTCGTCTTAACACTCACTTTTTTCGAGTTGTTAATTGACTTTAACTTTCCTAAATCTAATTTATTCATACCTGCTTTATCTTGTTTCATTTTCTTCAAAATTGCATTTGCCGTTTGAGCATTGGCGAGTAACGTTAAATCTGATTCATCCGCTTCTAACCATTCACCATCCGTAATCCGTGACAATTCATAAATTGTATCTTCCCATGCGTCATTCTTATATCTCCATACTTCTGTACGAAAACCAACAATACGGAAAACATCTTTATCATATCCAGTTACTTGCACAAGATCACCAAACGTGAAATTATAATTTAATTCAATCCACTCCGTATCGCCCTTTTTCATATCTTGCTCTGTAACGTGCTGCAATGTTTGCTCTACGTAAAATCCATCATGATTATTGACTTCGTATACATAAACTCCATCTAAAACCTTCATATTTGTGATTTTCCCAACGGTTCCATATAGCGTAATCACGACTATGTCCCCTACGTTGTATTTAGGTTGTTTTTTTCTTGCCATCTCTATCTCTCCTTTTTTTGACGTCGTGATTTTGATATCAGTATATGCAACCTACATAAAAACGCTTATCACAGAAGCTTATATTCATAAATTTTTTCAATAAAAAATATAATCTTATAAAATTTACATTGCACTCAAAAAAAAGCTAGTAACTAGACTAGCTTCAAATCAACAAATTTCATAATAAAAAACATACAGAATACTTCACTTTAAATAAAGTAATGTATTCTGTATGTTTTCAAATAGTTTTTATCTATCTTGTATGTATAAATCCCAGGCTTCATCAAATATAGACATACTTTCTAGCATTCCGCTCAACTCTAAGTATGAACTAATTTCATCATAGTCTTCAGATTGCTTCGGAAAACTTAAATCATCATACATCGCCTCTGCTAAATCTGAAATTTCATTTCTAAATAAAGCTGCACGATGCTTCATCATATAATGGTAAAATGTCTTTTTCAAAAATATTCCCTACCTTTCTAACTTGGGTACATTATACAAGGCAAAAAAGAAAAAAACCAGCATAAAAGCTGGTTAAAAGTCGAAATAATTTCTTTTTAATAGACGCGGTCTTCCCATTAATTCTTCATATGTTAGTTGTTTTGGTAAATCTTTCGTGTAAATTAAGAATAATTGATCTTCAATTTCTTTTACTGTATGGTCTGATTGATAGTCCATCCCGCACGAGGAACAAGAAATACATGGTGTCTCTTGGATTTCAATGGCTTTCGTACCATCTGGTAATTCCCAATATACAGTATTCAAGCTTTCTTTCGCTTCTGTACTGTCACACCACATACAATTCATACTGCATCACCCTCAGTTTTTTTGTCGTTTTCTTCTAACTTAGCCATTTGTGCTTGATATTTTTTATCTTTTAATTGATCGCGCTTATCACGTTTATCTTTTAAAGATGCATGAGTATCATTATCTTCGTAGTCTTTACGACGGTTCATACGCTGTAAGTCGTCTGGAACGAGGTTAAATTTCTTATCGCTCATAAGACCTGCGATACCAACATCTGAACGTTTTTCTTCGTAGTTCGGATAAATCTCTTTAAAGTATCCTTCCGCTCTTCCTGGAATATAGCTCTCTGGCTCTGGATACGTCGTAATAACACCTTCAAAGTTACGAAGTACAACTTTATCTGCACTTTGTGAGATTAAATAGTTTGGCTGAAGTGCAATTTTACCGCCTCCACCTGGCGCATCAACAACGAATGTCGGAACAGCATAACCAGATGTGTGTCCACGTAAACCTTCAATAATTTCAAGACCTTTAGATACTGGTGCACGGAAGTGACCGATACCTTCAGATAAGTCACATTGATAAATGTAGTATGGACGTACACGGATTTTTACTAAGTCATGCATAAGTTTTTTCATAATTGGAACGCTGTCGTTAATACCAGCTAAAATTACTGCTTGGTTTCCGACTGGAACACCAGCATTCGCTAACATTTCACATGCCTTTTTCGATTCTTCAGTAATTTCAATAGATGTATTGAAATGTGTATTTAACCATACTGGATGGTATTTTTTAATAATGTTACATAAGTTTTCTGTAATACGTTGTGGGAATACTACTGGTGCTCTCGTTCCGATACGAATAATCTCAACATGCGGAATCTCTCGTAAATTTTTTAATACATATTCTAAAATTTTATCGTTAATTAGAAGTCCGTCACCACCGGAGATTAATACATCTCGTACTTGTGGCGTTTCACGAATATAAGCAATTGCATCATCTAATTGTTTCTTCGGTACACCCATTCCAATTTGTCCACTAAAACGACGACGTGTACAGTAACGACAATACATAGAACATTGATTTGTTACTAAGAATAGTACACGGTCCGGATAACGATGTGTTAGCCCTGGAACTGGTGAATCTTCGTCTTCGTGAAGCGGGTCTTCTAAATCATATTTTGTTTTATATAACTCTTCCGAAATCGGTACTGATTGCATCCGAATCGGACAGCGTGGATCATCAGGATTCATTAGCCAAGCATAGTACGGTGTAATGTTTAACGGGATCGTTTTCGTTGAAATTTTAACGCCCTCTTCTTCTTCAGGTGTTAAGTTAATCACTTTTCTTAAGTCATCTAACGTTTTGATCGTATTCGTTAATTGCCAAACCCAATCATTCCATTGCTCTTCAGTAACATCTTTCCATAATTCGATATCCTTCCAGTGACGATTTGGTTTGTATACATCATGTAACATTGCTATTCCCCCTTTTTATACGCTCATTCTTTATATAAGCAATAGTTATGCCAACTTTACATTGTTGATAAGTAAATGTGCGGAGAACCCTATTACATAAGCGAAAAAATATTTTTAAGCGTTGTATGAAATCAATACTTAACATCATATTCATTACTTTTTATATATGTAAACGCTCTTTTATTGGTGCAAACACACAAAAACCGCCGATTATTCGGCGGTTTTGTCGTACTTGCTCAGTTTATATTGAAGCGTTTGACGAGGGATACCCAACATTTTTGCGGCTTGTAATATATTCCCTTCCGTTTCAATCAACGCTTGATCTATTAATTCTTTTTCTGTTTGATGAAGTGCTTCTCTAAGTGGCATTATACCCTTCTTCTTCGAAAACTTCTCTTTCCGAAATGTACGTGGTAAACAATTGGCTGTTAATGTATTCCCTTCTGCAATAATAACAGCATGTTCAATCGTATGTTTTAACTCCCGTACATTTCCAGGCCACTGATAAGCTTGCAGTCTATCTTTCGCTTCCTCATCAATTTGAAGTACACCTTTTTTATAACTTTTATTATATTCTTTCAAAAAATAAGATGCTAATAATAGTACATCCTCAGTTCTTTCACGAAGCGGTGGGATATATAATGAAAATACGTTTAAGCGATAATATAAATCAGTGCGAATTTTATTCTCTCGTAAACATATTTCTGGAGGCTGGTTCATCGCGGTAATAACACGAACATCTACTTTTCTCGTCTTATTATCACCAATTCTTCTAATGACTCCATCTTCTAACACTCGTAACATTTTTGCCTGCAAATCAAGAGGCATTGAATTCAGTTCATCTAAAAATAATGTACCACCATCAACAAGTTCAAATAGCCCAGCTCTTTCAATCGCTCCCGTATAGCTTCCTTTTGTCGTTCCAAACAATAAACTTTCTAATAGCGACTCTGGTAAAGCTGCACAGTTTTGTGCAATAAATGGCTTGTTTTTTCTTTTAGAAGCTTCATGAATTGCTTGTACGAACAGTTCTTTTCCCGTTCCTGTTTCACCATATATTAAAACATTCGCGTCTGTTGGTGCTACTTTTTGTGCTAACTCTTTCGTCTGTTTAAACCGCGTATCATTTGTCACTATCGTCTCAAATGCAGCGTGCTTTTTAATCACTTTTTTTCTAGATGATCGCTTTATTTTCGACTGTAAGTCAACAATTGTGTCAGTAAGCTTTTGAATTGTAGAGTAATCCTTTGCAATTTCAACAGCCCCAGCAATATTCCCATCTATAAAAATAGGTAACGTCGTATTTACTGTACAAACATCTTCACCATTTAAATTTTGATAATGTTGTACCTGATGTACGATAGGTTTTTTTGTATCTAGTACTTTCATCAATGTACTCGTTTCCCTTGATAAAGACGGGAACGCTTCTAACAGATGTTTCCCTAACACTTTTTCAATCTTCGATCCATCGTGTTTTGCAGCTACAGAATTATAAAATATTGTAATTCCATTTTCATCTACAGCGTGTATAGCCTCATCAATACTGCCCAAAATCGCTTCAATGACTTCTTGTGTCGAAACTGCTAGCAATGTCATCCCCCCTCTTGCCGAAAATCCAGCAATTACATGCCGAATTTTCGGCACACCTATGTGCGATTGTAAGCATGACGATTCCGTTCTATAATTTTAATCAATTTTATATTTTCATTAGATAACTCGAAACTCTAATTAGTACGGCTTTTTCAAACACCCAGCTCCACCTAACTGTTTTGCTTTACAGCCAAATTTTGAGGCGGAAGTTTTACTGCTTTCGAATAGCTAGATAGATCTTTCACCCATATATTCATATCTTCCAACTTATCGAAAATGTAGCAATTATTCGCCAGTCTTCCTGTATACGTATAGCCTAATTGATGAAAGGCAGCATTCATTCCGAAAGAAAGCGATCGAGCAATTGTATAGGAGCAGAAAATAGATCTTTCTTGAAGTTCTTCCTCTAATTTAATTAGTAAACTTTTCATAAATCCATGTTTACGGTATTCAGGTAAAGTAGCACAATTCGTTAATTCTGCATTCCCTTCCTTTATGTTCATTTCTGCAGATGCTGTACTAATAATTTTCCCCTCAAATTCATACACGTAGTAAATTGTATCGTCTTCTTTCATCGTCTGTAATACATAACTCGCTTCATTTAAAGGTGTCGGATACACTTCAAATACTTTTCCGAATACAGTTGCTAATTCTTCTGCATCTTCTTCAGTCGCTTTTCTCAGCAAAAATTTCTCTGGAACTACTTTTTCTTTTATTTCTTTTCCTTTTACACCGCTTAATATAGTATCTTCCTCAATCCAATGCATACTATTTCGTCTTTCATCATTATTATATTTCACAAAAAAGTATGCATCGTGTCCTTGAAAATAATGAGGTATCGTTGCTTCCAACAAAAAACCGAAAGAGAGCCATGTTGAAACATGCTCTCCCTTTCCTTTAATAATACATTTAGTGAAAGAATGTTTCTCTGCTAGTTCGTCAATTGTCTGTATAATACTTTCAACATTTCCTGTATAGTGATCTACCCGAATACGCTTATTAAAATAATCTAAAACACCTTCTACTGTATAACAATTCGTCTGTTCTCTAAAAGATTCATAGTATTTCATTTTTTCACCTCACACCAATCTAGTAATGTACATGCAATAATTTTTGCGGCAGCTATCATTTTATCAACTTCTATATATTCGTTTGGATAGTGTGCTACTTTCGTCTCTCCTGGACCAAATACTATTGTTGGTACGTTTGCAATTTGTGTAAATAAACCTCCATCAGTCCCCCACGGAGATGCTTCAATAATTGGTTCGTTCCCTTCGATTTCAACAAAGTTGTGATGAAGTGTCGTAATGAGTTCATGATTCTCTTCTAGTTCACCAGGAACCCATCTCGCTCCAAACCATTCTACTTCTACTGGATTTTCAACAAACCAATTGTCCACATCATTTAATTCAGCAATCCAATTCTCAAACTCTTCTTTTGCCGCCTCTATAGTCTCATTCGGCGCAACACCGCATCTTCCTTCTAAAATTAATTCATCGGGAACAGAACTTGGCCAACTCCCTCCTTCAATTTTCCCAATGTTAATTGGAATTGGAATCGGAATTTCTTTAAATAACGGATCTGTAATTCGACTATTTCTTTTCTCCTCTAGCTTTCTTACATGTTCTATAACAAACATACTTTTTTCAATTGCACTAACCCCTTCATAGCGCGTTCCACCGTGTGCAGCTTTCCCTTTTACACGTAGACGAAACCACATGGAACCTTGTTGTTTCGGGAAAAACTTCATATTAGTAGGCTCCGGAATAATGACACCATCTGCCTTATATCCTCGTAATATAGTTGCCAATGTCCCTGCTCCGCCACTTTCCTCTTCTATTACACTTTGAAAATAGATGTTTCCTTTTAATTCAATGTTAGATTCAATAATCGCTTCCATCGCAAGCATAAGTGCGACATTTCCGCCCTTCATATCCGTCGTTCCACGGCCATATATACGATTTCCGATTTTCTCACCGCTATAAGGATGATGTTCCCACTGATTCACATCCCCTTCTGGAACTACATCAATATGCCCATTCAATATCATAGATTTCCCGTCGCCACTTCCTTTTAAAGTTGCTACAATATTTGGGCTATCTGAAAAACTTGTACGGGGTGATACAAAATAAGGATGATCTTTCATTTTAGAAAAAGAAGGCTCCCATATATCGAGCTCTAAACCTAATTCACGTAATTTTTCAATCACAATTGCCTGCGCACCGCTTTCATCACCAGATACGCTCTTTTCTTGAATTAATCGTTTTAAAAATTTCACACTTTCCTCTTCATGGCTCTCAATATAATCACAAACTTGCTTTTTTAATTGCTCCATATATTACATCTCCCTTCATTCAATTACTAGTAAGTTAGAACTAATTTGAAAATCAGCTTCTGTATGTCGTTTTATATCTTCTACTGTGTATGGGCTCATTAATTCTTGTAATATAAGTCCACTCGGAGTTACCTCCATGACTGCCATATCAGTAATAATTAAATCTACACATTTCTTTGAAGTTAATGGCAATGTACACTCTGAAACAATTTTTGCATTTCCGTACTTATCAACATGATTCATTACAACAACGACCCGCTTCGCTTTTTGTGCTAAATCCATTGCTCCACCAATACCTGGAACACGTTTTCCAGGTACAATCCAGTTTGCTAAATCACCATTTTCACTTACTTGTAATGAACCAAGAATCGTTATGTCTAGCAAACCTTTTCGAATCATCCCAAACGCTGTGCAGCTATCGAAATAACTCGCTCCTGTTATAAGAGAAGTTGGTAAACCTGCTGCATTACACAAATTTTCATCTTCATTCCCTTTACTTGGCGTTGGTCCCATGCCGACGATTCCATTTTCCGCATGAAACATAACATTTATGTCGTCAGGCAAATGATTTGGTACAAGCGATGGTATGCCAATACCTAAATTTACAATCATACCATTTTGTATTTCTTTCGCCGCACGCCTAGCAATCTTATCCCTCACTTCTACGCCCATACCCATTTCCAGTTCACTCCTTCCGACGGTACAATATAATTTACGAAAACACCTGGAACGACAATTTCCTCTGGATCTAAACTTCCAAGCGGGACTATTTCTTCTGCTTCTACAATTGTTATATCCCCAGCCATAGCTACATGGGGATTCATATTTCGTGCACTTTTGTCAAATACAAGATTACCAAACGGATCTGCCTTTTTCGCATATACAATTGAAACTTCAGCAGTTAATGCTGTTTCAACTAAGTAGGTCTTACCATTCATTTCAACTGTTCGTTTTCCCTCTTCCACAATCGTATCAACACCAACATCAACTAAAACACCACCAAGACCAACGCCACCAGCGCGAATACGCTCTGCTAATGTTCCCTGCGGAGAAAACTCAATTTGTAATCTTCCCTCGTTTAGTTGCCTTCCTGCATTTGGATTGGAGCCAATGTGAGAAGTAATTATTGATTTAACTCTTTCATTTGTAACAAGACGACCGATACCTACATCAGGAAATCCAGTGTCATTTCCAATTAAATTTAAATTTGTAACGCCTTTTTCTAAAATTGCCTGTATTAAAGATGGAGGGGATCCAATCCCTCCAAATCCCCCAAACATCAATGTCATATCATCATGGAACAAAGAAATTACTTCCTCAATTTCTTTTAATTTACCGAATGTATTTGTAATAGTTGTCATGCGATACTATGCCCTCCTTTTTGCATCATCTCTTCCACACTTTTAGAGAAAATTGAAAGTAATTCATCTAACTCGGAATATGTAGTTGTCATTGGCGGTGCTACAAGCAGTGCACTATCTTCTTTTCCTGCTTGCCCTGAAACTGCTTGGTATAAAAGCAGACCATTTTTAGCTGCAACTGAAATAAGCTCTGACGCTTTTGTAAACGGTTGCAATTCTACTCCGATTAGCAACCCTTTTCCGCGCACATCAGCAATGATTGTCGATTGTTGCTGAACTTTCTGTAAGCCTTTTATTAAATACTCTCCCTTTTCTGCTGTTTTTTCAGGAAGATTATGTTTCTCCATATATTCAATAACAGCTAAAGCCGTTGCTGCAGACAATGGATTTGCACTTAACGTATGACCGCTCATTACTGAACGTGATCCACGTAATATTGGTTCCATAACACGATCACTTACAACTGTCGCTGCCATCGGTGTATATCCCGCTCCTAACCCTTTACCAAGTGTCATAATATCCGGCTCTACGCCCCAATGCTCCATCGCAAACCATGCTCCAGTACGACCGAGCCCAGTCATTACTTCATCCGCAATAAATAAAATATCGTAATGGTCGCAAATCTCTTTAATGACTTTATAATAGTCTTTCGGCGGAACAACCGCGCCTCCAGCTGCTCCGATAATCGGCTCAGCAATAAAAGCAGCAATATGCTCTGCACCAATTCTTTCAATTGATCTTTCTAGTTCAGTCGCACATGCCAGCTGACAAGTTGGATATACCTTTTGAACAGGACATCTGAAACAATATGGAGCTGGTATAGTCGGATAATCTTCCAAAATAGATACGAAACGTTGTCTACGTAGTGGATGCCCAGACATCGATAAAGCACCCATCGTAATACCGTGATAACTCATCCATCTTGATAAAATTTTATGTTTCCCTTGAATACCTCGCTCTTGAAAATGCTGAATTGCAATTTTCATAGCTGTTTCATTCGCTTCCGTACCACTATTTACAAAAAAACTCCAGTTCAAATCTCCTACACTTAAATCACTTAACTTCTTCGCTAATTTTTCAGCTGGTTCACTCGTAAACTGTGATCTATAAACGAAAGCAATCTCCTCAGCTTGCTTTTTAATAACGTCTGCAATCTCCTTTACGCCATGCCCAATACCTGCCGTAATTGCTCCTGACGAACCATCAAAATATTTATTGCCATTTTGATCATACAAATAAACACCTTTTCCATGTGAAATCATTGGATACGGCTGACCAACAAGTGGTTTAATTAAGTAATCGCGCATAGCGCTCCCCCATTTCTCCAATTTGTATATATATATGAAGAAAATTGACGTTTCTTTCATAAAAAAGAATCCTCTGCAAAAGCAGTGAATTTATCAAAAAACTATTATAAAATATACAAATGAGTGCTTAAAAATTTTTATAAAACAGAAAATTCAGAACTAAAAAAACGAAGACCAACCCTTTTCTATACGCCCAAATAACCCTCCTTTTTATATGAAATGACTACATCACCAAATGTTTTTATAGCATAATGCCAGCTGTCCTTAAATGCCGACATTCTGTACACTTCGACGGAACTCCCGTTAAACTCCTTCCTATTATCCTACTTTAAATTGCATATTTTAAAACAAATTTCGACACCCACCTTACTAATCAATTCAGATTCCTATTCATTATGTAAACTTTTCAGTTTTAAACTATAAAAAAAGAACCGATTAACCACACTAATCAGTTCGTCATGACGCTCTCTTATGGGTTAATACTGTCAATTGCTAAAATAAATAGAAAAATGAAGTTTACAAATTCATCCTACAGCCTATAACACAAAACCTTTTCATAACTTCATTCACAATTACTATCGGGATATCCCTATCCCGAAGTGGCACTCCTTTCCTCAGATTCAAAGTATCTTTCCTTTATAATTTATGTAGGACAATTATCACTTTGTATGTGTATTTGCCTATAATTTAAAAAATCCCTAGTTTTCTAGCGATTTTTGGACATGTATTCAATATGTTAATTGAAATGCACTTTCAATTTGGCATTTATTTTACTTTCGTACAGTCATATGTACTGCCTTACTCTGCGAAATTCTCGTAAGCACCAGCACCTCTTTATGAAAACATATTTGTTGTCAATTTTTAATTTTCCCTTTATAAAATCATTTTTTTTGCATAACCGCTTTCTTGCTTCGCATATAGTTTTAATGATGACAAAGGAGGAATGTTCATGTCTCAATCTGAAATCGAAAAATATGGACAAGAAGTTACACAATACGAACAACTCGCACGTTACTATCAGTTTCGTAATCCTAAAAAATATATAGAATTATATATGAAATATTACGATGCACTATCAAAACTTGTACAGGCGTATGAAACAAGAGACTCACAAGAAGCTGCTTTACCGTCACATATAAGAATTTTTCATGCCGATCCAAATATACCAGCGGTTGACATTTTAGTAAACGGACAAACGGTTATTAAAAATATTTCATTTAAGCAATTCAGCCCTTATTTATCATTAGTGCAAGGTAAATACCGTATAGATATTGTTCCTGTCGGAAATGAAACTCCAATCTTTTCAGCGTTGGTACCAATAATGGGAAATCATACTTATACTCTCGCTGCAATAAATAGTGATAATCACCTACAATTACAGCCTATACTTGATAATACACATTTACCAGCTGGTCAAGCCAAAATACGGTTTGCACATTTCTCTCCAGATACCCCTGTTGTAAACGTAGATTTAAAAGATGGGGATCATTTATTTGAAAATGTGCTCTTTAAACAAATAACAGATTTTTTGCAAGTTAGCCCTGGTACAGCAGATATTGAAATTTCACTCGCAGATAATAAAAACGTTTTATTGACTATACCGAAATTCAATGTTGAACCAAATGTTATTTATACAATTTCAATAGTAGGTTATTCAACTAAAGATCCTAAATTAGAAGCCCTTATACTCACAAATTAAAACAGTCTACACCATTCATTTGGTGTAGACTGTTTATTTTTGAAATGCAATTTGAAATTCTGTCCAATCGTTATCTGATCGACACATAATGGATCCATTATGTTTTTCCACAATTTGTTTACATACAAATAATCCAATACCAGTTCCTAACTTTTTAGTAGTTACAAATGGTTCAAAAATCGTTTCTACATTTTCAGCTGGAATCATTGGTCCATTATTTTTTATCACAATTCGAATAGCTTGATCTTCTTCAAATACATCAATGATAATTTTTCGTTCTTCTTTCATTGATTCAAGAGCATCAATTGAATTCATTAATATGTTTAAAAATACTTGCCTCACTTCACTCCGATAACCAACAAGCGGAATTGGATACGGTAAATTCTTTTCAATCAAAACATTCGCATTGACCAAACTCGGATATAAGAATTGTATAATGTCTTGAAACAAGTCATTAAGCCAAAACCGTTCCGATTCATTCCACATTTCTTTTTTCGATACGAGTAAAAATTGCGAAATACGAAAATTTAATTGATCTAATTCATGCGAAATAATATCTAAATACGATAAACTCGGATGATCCGCCTTTAATAATTTAACAAACCCCATAATGGAAGTAAGCGGATTACGAAATTCATGTACAAAACTAGCTGACATTTGCCCTAAAATCGTCAGCCTTTCTTTATGTGTTTCGTTAATATATTGCTGTTTTTCCTCTAAATTCTTCGATATAATTTCCGAGTATTTTAAAACGGTATAATAAATTAATTTGTCAAAACAAGTATGTATTTTTGCCATAATTGGTTTCAATTCACGAGCGCTAACATCTAATTCACACATCGCTTCGAAAAGTTCATTTCTTCCCACGTTTGCGTTATAAACAAAATCTCCAATATTCGCATCTGCTCCAGCACGTTCAATAGCAATTTTCTCACATAACGGTTGAAGATAATTTATATCTTTATCTTCCATAGTAAGTTCGATAATTAACTCTAGTAAATCCTCTCCATTTTGAACTACTTCTAGTTTAAATGGATCTTTTTCGGAAATTATCATTTTGTTTTTCCAGTTCTCTACGAATTGGTGCCTATTGTTTTTCAAGTGTGAACAAAATATTTCTTTAATATCCTTATCGATTGGAAAAACCTCCATTCCCTCCATTTCCATACGACGAATACCCTTTATATTTTGAATATTAACACAAAAAATACGATTCGTTAATAGATTTTTGTCACATTTTGTTAATTTCTGTTGATAAAATTATTTTTTCTCTCTTATTTAACTAATTGTATACAAATCCCCTTTTTCCTTCACATATTTTCATTATTTCCGTAGTCAAAACGACTTTTTTTTGCATCATTTTTAATTCTTGCGTACAATAGAAAATGAAAGGTGTGAAAAATATGGTAAATAAAAATGTGGAAGATTATCTCCAAGAAGGCATTTACGGCCAAAAGCAAAACAAACCAGAAGAACGTAATATGTATTTAACTACATTACGTGAGCGTGTGGAAATCGCTTTAACAATCGGTCAAGTAATGCAAAGTAATGTATACTCTGAAGTGGCGGGTAGCATGCGCTCTTCTCAATCATTACAACTCCTCCTAAATGGTGGCATTGCTTACCCACATTTATCAAAATACATTAAATTAGCAAACGAAAAAAATGTTCCTTTTACAATTGTTCAAAATAAAGATACAAAAACACCAATCGGTTTAGTATTAACTCATGCTACTGCTATAGATAAAGAACAAATTTATGTAGAAGATACTATTTTCAAACAAGAAATGAAGTAAAAGTTACACTTAATTAAATAGTTACTAGAAGCGTAAAAAACGAGTATGGAATCGTAAACATTTCCTACTCGTTTTTTAGTGCAAGTTTTAAGTTTTTCCACTTTATTTTTTAATACATACTAATTTCATTTCTGTCATTTCTTCTATTGCATATTTAATTCCTTCGCGTCCCGTGCCACTTTCTTTCACACCACCATAAGGCATATGATCTACTCTGAACGTTGGAATATCATTAATCATGACACCACCAACCTCTAGCTCATCAATTGCACGCATTGCTTTAAATAAATTATTTGTAAATACTCCTGCCTGTAAGCCGTAACGCGAATTATTTACTTGCTCAATCGCTTCATCAAATTCTTTAAATGTATTTACTGTCATGAGTGGACCGAATACTTCTTGGCACTGCACAGATACATGATCTGGAACATTTGTTAATACAGTCGGTTCAAAAATTCTTGCATCCCGCTTCTTACCACCGCATAAAACAGTTGCTCCTTCCTTAATTGCTTCTTGAACCCACATATCAATTCGCTCTACATCTCTTTTTGAAATTAAAGCGGATACATCCGTTTCCTCAAGCAGTGGATCACCAACAACAACTGATTCCATCGCTTTCTTTAGCTTCGAAAGAAATTCATGCATTTTCGTTTCATGTACAAAAACACGTTGTACTGAAATACAAACTTGCCCATTATTAACAAATGCTCCCCATTTTACACGTTCAATTATTTCATCTGTTAACTCTACATCTTCATCAATGATAACAGCAGCATTTGAGCCTAGTTCTAACGTAACTCGTTTTAGCCCAGCCTTTTGTTTTATTCCGATTCCAACTTTTGGACTTCCGGTAAAAGTAATAGAAGCAACGTAATCATTTTTGACGATTGCCTCACCAACCGTGGAGCCAGGGCCAGAAATGATATTTAAAGCTCCATTTGGCAATCCTGCCTCTTCAAATAACTCAACTAATGCATAAGATGATAATGGCGTTTGATCAGCTGGCTTTAATACAACTGTATTTCCGGCAGCGATTGCTGGTCCAACTTTATGCGCTACTAAATTTAATGGGAAATTAAATGGTGTAATAGCCCCTATAACCCCAATCGGCTTTCGGATTGTATATGCAATACGCCCATCTGCACCAGGTGCGGCGTCTAATGGCAATGTCTCACCATATATACGCTTCGCTTCTTCAGCTGCAAATTTGTATGTTTGAACAGTACGATCTACTTCTCCCCTTGCAGCACGTATTGGTTTTGCAGCTTCTTTTGCAATAATCTCTGCAAATTCTTCTCTTCTTTCATCCATTTTTTGTGCAACTTTCTCTAAAATAGTCGCACGATCATATGCAGATAATGTATTCATTTTTGTCATTGCATTTTTTGCAGCGGTAACAGCCTCTTTTACATCTTCTTCCGTGCCTTGTGCAATTTCCGCTAATGTTTCTTCAGAATATGGTGCGTATAATGGTTTATACGTGTTTACAGATTTCCAATCTCCATTTATATATAAATGCTTTTTCATACTTCTGCTCCTTCCAAATATATGTATACAACAATACTTCACCTAGTGAAAGGTTTGACTTATGTCATTGTATCATAGCCCTTATCCCTCAAAAAACATTATGCTCAAAAAAACTCTGCTATATAGCAGAGTTTACGAGCTAATTTGCTCTTGTAACGAAATTTGTTTTTCATCTTCTAAAATAACAATCGATTCTACTATCTTTGTAACTTCTAATCTTTTTATATAATGTCCATCTAATTCTTTCACACAAAACTTATAATTTTCAATTTCAATGGAATCCTCTTCAGCAATCTCTATATTCTTCGTTAAAATCCAACCACCGATTGTATCAACACCATCATCATCAATCCCTAAACCAAATAACGTATTCACTTCACTAACAAGTACTTTTCCCTCTAGTATCGTCTTCGTTTCACTAACTTGTTGAATTTCTGGCTGCTCATCCGTATCAAACTCATCCTGAATATCTCCAACAATTTCTTCCAGAATATCTTCAACAGTAACAAGTCCAGATGTTCCACCATATTCATCTATCAATATAGCAATATGTGTTCTTTCTTTTTGCATTTTCAAAAACAAATCATGAATTGGAATAGAATCGATAACTAAAATAATTGGTCTCATATATTGCTCTACTGTCTTCTTATTAACAGCTTTATGTTGTACAAATTCAGTAAAAATATCTTTAAAATTCACAAAACCTATTACGTGGTCTTTGTCGCCATCAACAACTGGATACCTTGTATATTTTTCACGAGACATTTTTTGCAAAGCTTCTTCAGCAGGCATCTCTTTACTTATAATATTCATTTCAGTTCGAGGTACCATTATTTCTTTTGCAATCCGATCATCAAATTCAAAAATTTTATTCACATATTTATATTCAGATTGATTAATCTCACCATTTCTATAACTTTCTGAAACTAACAACCGTAATTCTTCTTCTGAATGAACCTCATCATGCCCCTTCGGCGGTTTCAGCCCTAGCAGCTTCGTAATGATTCGAGCTGAACCATTTAATAGCCAAATGAATGGGAATGCAATACGATAAAAGAAAATTAACGGTTTAGAAACAAGCAAACTCACTTGTTCAGATTTTTGAATTGCAAATGTTTTTGGGGCCAATTCCCCTATTACAACATGTAAAAAAGTAATTAACAAAAATACTAAAATTACAGCAAAAATGTCTGCTAGTTGAGTAGAGATATTCCAATTTGCAAAAAGCGTATCAAACATTTGCTTTAACGCAGGTTTACCAAACCACCCAATTCCTAAAGCTGTAACAGTAATTCCTAGCTGACAAGCAGATAAATATTCGTCTAAGTTTGTAATGACTGTTTTGACCGATGTTGCACGATTATTTCCTTCTGCAATTAAATAGTCAATTCGTGAACTTCTCACTTTAACAATTGCAAATTCTGCTGCAACGAAAAATGCCGTTAAGGCAATTAAAACAATCACTATACTTATACTATATATGTCCAAATACTTTTCCTTACTTACTTTGTAAGCAAGGAAGCCACCTCCTACTTAATTTTATTCAAGTGAAGTAAGCATTCTAATACTCTAACAAAATTCTACATTAGCAACCACCTTTTTATATATTATATGCATACATAAAAAAGATATTTATCATTATGATAATCTAATTCATTTACACTCGTCAAATTATTCTAAATGTTACGATAAGACATTTTTATTTAAAAGAACTATTCTCCTCAACTCAATTTCGTGAAAAAACACTTTCTTTGCCGATTCCACACTTCTTTTGTCGCACTAGAAGGGAACTTACTTCATAGCTCGAAATCATTCAACAGGATATATATAGGAGGGATTATTTTGGAATATAAAACACCATTTATCGCAAAGAAATTAGGTGTTAGCCCAAAGGCTGTTGTCCGGATCGCACAACAATTAAATCTTACGATAGAGAAAAACAAATATGGCCACTTTATTTTCACACAAGAGGATGTCGATCAAATGTTAGAACACCATCGATTTCAAATAGAGCAATCTCAAAATTCTCAATCTACTCAAAAGGCTTCCTCAAATGAAGTTGAGGAATTAAAAACTCAAGTTAATACAATTGTTCAAAACATATCATCGAATGATTTTGAGCAATTAGCTAATCAATTAAACACTATTACGAGAAGACTTGATCGAATGGAAGAACAAATGCAAGATAAGGCAAATGATGTCGTCACGTACCAACTTTTACAACACCGTCGTGAAATGGAGGAAATGTTAGAGCGAATTCAAAAGTTAGAAGCTGCCCTAACGAAAGAAGAACCCATTTATATTACTCCGGATTCAAAACCAACATATGAACGAGAAAAGAAACCGAAGCGCCGCAAAATGATTTTTAGTATATTTGGATTATAATTTTTAGACCCTTATTAAAATAATAAGGGTCTTTTTTAATGAAGAGTTATATCCTATACAAATATTATTCTCTTTATTATACATATTCACTTCGCTTTATTTCGTTAACATAATATTTTTACTGTATTCTGTAATTAATGCCTGTGCATGAGCATTCCCTTGAATCACATCACGAAATTCTTTTAAAGAATACAAATGCGTAACCCCTTTTCGAGCATGAATTCTTACTGGTACACCTTGTAAAGTATCATGAAACTGAAAAGGATTATCTATTGGTTCAATTGGAAAACCAAGTGTAAGTAAATACATATACATTCTTTTTGTTACTGCTGCAATGTACCATTCAGCTTTTGTTTCTAACGCATGTATAAATAAAATAGCTGTTAGCCTTTTGAAATGTCCTCTTCCACGAGACGTTTTCGAAATACTTAACTTGCCTATTTCATATACATTCTTCAAATCTTTTACTAAATCATTTTTAGAAAACGGATAGAAAAACTCAGAATTTGATTGTTCAGGTACCGTATACTTAATACATTCTACTGTACCAATAGGATGTTCATCTTCTATTAATAAAAATCGTGATGGATTTAAATTACGTTCTACGAACATTAAGTTTCTTTCTTCACAAAAATCTCCCCATAGTTGCTCGAACCCAAAATGTTCTTCCTTTGTTTGAACACGCTGGAACATATTTAACCGCCTTTCCCATCGCCGCTCTGTTTTTTGATAACGCTTTCACTATCTATCATATAAGAACAAATCTTCGTATGCAACTAAAAATATTTATGACTTATTATATTCTGCAAAATGAATTAGATTCCAATTTAATCGACTTTTATCCCGCGCTCACATTCCTTTTAATAACACATTTGTAGCACCTTTCAAATCTCAATTACACTACGTTTCTTTCCATACAGCATATAATTCTTCTTAATCTAAAGAAATCCTTTATGAAAAAGGATTTCTTTTACTTCTTAATGCTTTTTAGCCATTTTTCAAAAATTTGTACCATCCCATGTTTTCCAGCTAATTTCTCTTCCCCTTGTTTCGTCTTATATGGATATAACTGCAAGAAAACACCGCATCCAGACTCAATTTTTTTACTATGCATATGGCTTCCTGGATATACACAAATGACTTCATAAATTGACCTTCGATAATAGACTCGCTTTCCATCCTGTTCTTCTACATACTTTATAGACCAGTACTTATACATTTGCTCAGTTGCTTTCGTATTTCCGACGTGCTGAAAAATATTGTACATTGGACTATACTTCACTTCAATAATAATAGAAGATTTATATACGTATTTCCCATCTTCTTTTACATAACAGTCTAAGCGAATATCTGGCTTCTTCGTATCCTCACCATTGTAAAAATTACTACCTTTACTTAATGCAATAAGAGGATGTGTTTCAATTAAGTCATTAAATGCGACATGCACCTTTATATCATCTCGTTCTAAAACTACTGTCGTTCCATCTTGTAATCCATCTACATAAAAATGTTCTTGTATTTGTTCACGGATGGAGTTTCTAGCCTCAAAACCAATTTGCTCTAAAAGTGAAATAACGATAAAAAAAGCGTAATATTCATACACTAAAAACGTTGGCTTATAAACAAATAATAATGATGGAGATTGATCCGTATATTGCGGGAGTACTTCTAAATGATGTAGTAATTGTTGATGTGGTATCGGTAAATCATGTAAGTTCATGTTACTTGTTTCAGTAACTTCCCTCCAAAATGAAGAGTGCATTAACATTTGAAAGTATTGTACATTTTCATGCACAATATGCGCCAATATTTTATATTCTTGTATTTTCATTGAGCTCTTTCGTAAATCGGCTTCTTTTAGTAAATGTATATTTTTATATTTTTGCTTCTCTCTATCGGTTACTGATCCATTACGCTCAATTGTTTGTATAATCGTTTTTACAGCTTGAAACTCTTCTGATTTTTTCTTTTTTTCTCTTTCTAAGATTTCTATTGTTTGACGTAAAAAACTTTTAGCTTCAATTAAATAATGATAAAATTGCATCGCTTTATATTTAAGAAATGCATTTTCCTTACTATTTTTTTGTTCCATAAACTTACGATTATAATGTTTGGCATAAGGTTTTCGTTCTGCCACTATAGTTCCTTTTCTTGTTGGCTTTCGCTCTTTTCCTTCCCATTTATATTCATTTATAAAAGTTGAGCTTGATTCTATTTTCTTAAAGATTTGCTTTATCATTTTCATTTTTTGCGGTAACTTTCTAAGTAACACTAAATAAGAAGAATCCTCAATATCGCTAAGTGCAGAGAAGGTCTTTTTATAGTAACCTCTATCCAAAATCAACTCATTTAAAATTGACTTCACATAGTCTTGAATCATTTCAAATTGATCATCAAAAAAGTTTTTCGGTACGATTTGAAATGCGCCATAATACGTTGTATCTTCTATACGCACTTCAAAATGGTATAGACCACAGCGCCATGGATAAAAGAATTCTGTTTTCCCATGTTCATATATTAATACTCTTTGTTTTTTTTCATTTATTTCATATTGAGCCTCTTTTATATTTTTCTGTCCCTCATATACTTTATTCCATATAAAAGTAATATTCATTGGGATTTCATAATTGTACTGTAATCTTATTGGTTTTAATTCTTGTACTTTATAAATACATTGAACTAATGCTGTAGTAGATGTACAAAGACGATTTAATAAAATATAATCTCCTTTCCCTTCATTTCCAATGATTAACTTTAATACAAAAGGGAGCGTTTCATTCGTATCAACGATTTTTGTTTCATAACGCCCTTCATTTTGCATATCCATACAACTCCAGTTCTCTACGTTTTTCTCGTATATATGCTAAAGAGTGTTCAAATGTAGATACTCTGTTTGCAAGTGTAGATTGCAAAAGAGGTACTAAGGTCGCCCCCCTTTTTGCTTCTTCAGAAAGTAAAGGCCCAACCATCATTTCGGTCCCTCTGATTTTCGTCAATACACGCTGCTTTATTTGTAAATCAAACCCCTCTTCTCTACTAATCATATAGGTATGGTTATTTTGAAACGGTATGTTTTGCAAATAAGTCGCAATTGCATTTGCACATCGGAAAGAAATTCCCTTAGACGCGTCATGTGATGACAATACGACATGCAACTTATCTAATAGCTCTAATTCTTCTTCAGAAAACACTTCAATCATCGCTTTATTTCTCATCCAATTTATCCGAAATTCTCCCGCCGTTACTTTCAAAGGTGGATGTAATACGACTTTCCCCTGTTCCATGCCCATCTCACAAAACGGAATTTTCTGTAACGTTATTAGGTTCGTTCGGTCTAATAATCGATCAGAGAGCTCTTTCGTTGTTTCATCAAAATTTACAGTACCTACAAATATAATATTTTCTCCAATTTCAATTGTTGATGGAATTGAATTCTCTATGTCCTGTACACCCTCATACAAGTTTAAAATACGATTTTTTGTTTCAAGTTCAAGAACAGATAGAAACGGAGTAAACCAATGCTCAATATGAGACATGTTCATTTCATCAAAAACGATTATATACAGTTGATTTGGATTTTCTTTCGCCTTCATTAACGTCCTAACTAACTTCGCTTCAGATTCAATAAAAGTACCATTTGGATGAAGGTAACCAAGTAAATCATGTGGTTCTTGATACGATGGCGAAATTGGAATCCAAACCAACTCTTCCCCATACTGTAACCCTAATGCTTCTGCATAAGTTTGCACAAAACGTGATTTTCCAACGCCCGGTATACCACCAAGAATCGTTAACATATTTGTTTTTACACTTATATGGAAATTATAAATATCCGTTTCATCCAAATATAACCCTTTATTATGCACCATACTTTGTACATACTGTAAAAAGGACGATTCACGCTCATCCCATTCCCATTCATCTTTTTGTATTTTTATATCCTCTACTTCAACTAGCTTACCTTCTTCATGCATTCGTTTTTTTAATTGCTCATACACATAATCACTTACAAAATATAATTGATCTTCTACCGCTATTTCTACATACTTCGTCCAGTCACTGCAGTTTATATATTTACATTCACGTTTCTGTTCAAAATAGGCGATTGAGCTAATTGATGACTTTAGGGATATGTTTCCGTACAGTCTTCCATCGTGCCACAATAATTCAGGAGGCTCAAAGTCTTTCGGAAATTTTGGCATAAGAAATGATAAATAACCGTTGCTAAGTTTTCGCTCTAAAGATTCTCTTTTTTTATGATTTGTAACTTTAGGTGCCGGAATCATTTTATAGCTGCTTGCTATTTCTTTCGGTTCTTCTGTACATATTAACTCCACGTATACATTTCCTCTTTCATAATAAAGACGAAACATTACTAATTGCTTTTCTAATTTCCTCTTCTTTAATTCCGAAAAGATTTTTTCATTCTTTTTATTGCTACATAACCCTTCAAATACATATGGTTCATTTATAAATTGTTCCTGTAAAGTGAATGGTATTGGCGATAAGCATTGTACAAAAAAATTCTCTCCACTCTTCTCTTTCTCAGCTTTTGTAAATTTCCCTAAAAATCTCATATAGTACATTCGTTTTATAAAACTTGGCTGAAGAGCTTTATGTAATTTCACCTTAGTCACCTTCTTTTTTCATACTATTCTTAGTGTATGAAAGAAACGAAAAACTAGAAATAAAAAACCTGACGTTATCCGCCAGGTTCAAAATAAAAACTTATATTAATGAGAAGGAAATGCTTTTTTCTCTTGTAAAATTGCATTATGAGCAATTTTCATTTTCGCAAGTACGTAACGTAATCGATCTTCAGCGTTTTCATCTTTACTTATTTGTAATTCCGCCAAATTTTCAACAGAACTTGCTAAATTTTCAATGACTCCTCTTAGTTCAGGATGATGATTAAAAAAAGATTCTTGCACTAATACTTTCCTTAACTCACTAGCTAAATCAATTATTCTAGACAACTGTTCTTTTTCTTCCATTCTCATCCCTCCTGAATATCTTATGTAGTAAATATTCTCTAAACAAAGAAAAAAGCCCTTTAAATGAAAAGGACTTTTTACATTTTTATATTTCCAGTTAATAACATATATATGGATGTGATAGCCGCAACAATAATTGCCCACATCACATACTTCTCTGCACCTACAAAGCAACGGTTCCCTTGTTCTTTTCTTGCAAACGTGTAAACAATAATTCCAATTCCATACACAATTGAAACGAGTAGTAAATTCTTTAAACCAGCTGCATAAAGAAGCCATACAGAGTAAATAGAAGCAATTAAAGCTAACGCTCCATTTTTTAATTTAGCGTCTTTTAACTCGTTTGTAATGACTAATTTAAATTGGAATAACGCTGATAATAAATATGGTAATAAAATTGATGTTGATGCAATGAAATACATAATTTGATATGTTGATTCCGAAAACAAAACGATGATAAATATAATTTGGGCAACACCATTTGAAATCCATAATGCCATGTGCGGTGTTTGCTTCTTATTTGTTTTCGTAAAGACTCTCGGAAATACGCCATCTTTTCCTGCTACATGAGAAATTTCAGAAACAAGTAAAAACCAGCCAATTAATGTACCGACAAGTGAAGCAACTAATCCGATGTTAATCGCAACTGCACCCCATGGACCAACAACGTGCTCTAATACATGTCCCATTGACGGAGTTTCTAACACAGAAAGTTCGCCTCTTGTCATAGCTCCCATTGACAGGACAGAAATTAAAATATAAATGGACATTACTAAAATAAGTCCCAATACTGTTGCCTTACCAACATCTCGACTATTCTTCGCTCTTCCAGATAATACAACCGCTCCTTCAACTCCAATGAAAACCCAAAGTGTTACAAGCATTGTATTTTTCACTTGACCAAGTATAGCGGAAAGTGAGATCGTTCCTTCTCCCCAAAAATCATGTGTAAATGTGTCCCAGCGAAAGGCTGTTACCATTACAACAATAAATAAAACGATTGGAACTAACTTCCCTATTGTTGCGATCACATTCATAATAGAAGCTTCACGGATTCCAAATAAAATTAAAAAATGAAGTGTCCATAATAAAAGTGATGCCCCAACGATAGACGCAACATTATTTCCTCCTTTGAAAATTGGAAAGAAATAACCTAATGTACTAAACAGTAACATAATTGTTGCGACATTACCTAAGATTCCTGCTAGCCAATATCCCCAAGCACTATTAAATCCAATGTATTCACCGAAACCAGCACGTGCATAACTATAAATTCCACCTTCAAGTTCCGGTTTTTGTCTTGCTAACGTTTGATATACGAGCGCAAGTGGAATCATTCCCATCGCTGTAATACACCAGCCAATTATTATTGCACCACTGTTTGCTCCTACTGCTAAATCATGCGGTAAACTAAAAACACCGCCACCAACCATTGTTCCAACTACTAATGCGATTAATGGAAAAAATCCTAACTTCTTTTCTATTTGTACCACCCCATCTGTCATTCTAGGTGTTATGTTCGTTCAACTATTAAAGTCACCTTTTTCTCTAATAGACGTTTCTCTTATATTTTTTCAGGAAAACATTACTTATTCTAAAAGAAAATGAGCAAAAATGGAATACTTTTTTGAAAAAATGTATAAGTATGCACAAAAAAACCGCTCATTTTGTAATGAACGGTCATTTCAAACATATAAATTTGTATATTTCTTGTAAATTTAACGAAGTAACTTCTCTTTTTGTAAAAATTGTTTTGCGACTTCTTCACTACTTTTACCATTTACGTTAACTTCATAATTCATTTTTCGCATTTCTTCATCTGTAATCTTTCCAGATAATTTATTTAATACCTTTTCAAGTTCAGGATATTTCTGTAACGTTTCTTTTCTTAATAATGGTGCTCCTTGATAAGGTGGGAATAACCCTTTATCATCTTTCAGCACTTTCAGTCCGTATTGCTCCAATTCACTATCTGTTGAATATGCATCAATTACGTTAACATCTCCAGATTCAATTGCGCTATAACGCAGCTTCGGCTCCATCGTTTTAACATTCGAGAACTTATAGTTATATAATTTTTGCATTCCTTTATAACCATCTTCACGATCAGCAAATTCCAATGTAAATCCTACTTTGGCTTCCTGCGCAACATTCCCTAAATCAGAAATTGTATTTATATTCTTTTGATCTGCTATTTTTTTCGGCATAGCTAGTGCATATGTATTGTTATACTCCATTGGCTTCAACATAATCATATTATATTTCTTTTCCATTCCAATGCGAGCCTGCTCATATACTTCATCACGATTTGTACTCTTTGGTTCTTCTTTCACGAAAGTAGATAAAGCTGTTCCTGAAAATTCTGGGTATATATCTACTTCCCCTGATTTCAACGCTTCAAATACAAATGCTGTTTTTCCAAGACCTGGTTTTAATTGTACGTGTAAATCTGTATCTTGTTCAATAAGCTGCTTATACATTTGAATTAAAATTTCAGGTTCTGATCCAAGTTTGCCCGCAATAACAATATCTTTCTTTTCTGTACTCCAAAGAAATGGAGAAGCAATCATTATACAAACAATACATATCGTCAATATAACACGCTTAGAAGAGCGTTTCGGTCGTTCAAGTATGCGAAGTACTATATCAAAGAATAAAGCGAGTAACGCGGCTGGTACGGCCCCTAAAATGATAAGTGCATGATCATTTCGATCTATACCTAATAGTATAAGCTTACCGAGCCCACCAGCACCAATGAGAGCTGCTAATGTAGCCGTTCCAACAATTAATACCATAGCTGTACGAATACCAGCCATAATGATAGGCAATGCAAGAGGAAGTTCTACCTTCCACAATCTTCTCCAACTATTCATCCCCATAGCTTTCGCGGCTTCTATTAGAGATTCATCTAATTCCCTTATTCCTGTATATGTATTTCGTAAAATAGGTAATAGTGCATACACAACTAATGCGATAATCGCTGGAAGTTTTCCGATTCCTACTAATGGAATTAATAGTCCGAGTAATGCAAGTGATGGCACTGTCTGCATTACTGCAGAAGTTCCTATTATAAATTCAGCCATTCGTTCTTTTCTTGTTAATAAGATGCCAAGTGGCACCGCTATAATTACTGCAAAAAATAATGAAATAAGCGATATTTGTAAATGCTCACTTAATGCAGTTAGTAATTCTATTTTTCGTTCTTGGAACGTTTGTATAAAATTAGTCACTGTTTAGCCTCTTTCCTTCATTTGTTCAACAATGTAATTGACAATATGACGACTTGTTAACGTTCCAATATATTGACCGTTTTTTTCAACTGGAACGACCTCCTCATCACGCACACGAACTAACGCTTCTTGTAAAGAAGAATGTAATGATAGCGCCTGCCCTTCTAATTGCACACTTTGATCGAGCGGCAATACATCTGCTATACTTTTCCCCTCATACCAAGTTCGCCCACGATTTCCAATGAATTCCTCTACAAATTCATTTTTCGGATTATGTATAATTCCTTCTGGTGTATCTAGTTGAACAACTTTTCCTTCTTTCATAATACAAATGCGATCTCCAAGTGATAATGCTTCTTGCATATCATGTGTTACGAATACGATTGTTTTTTGAATCTTTTTTTGCAACTGTACAATATCCTTCTGAAGCTGTTCCCTACTTAATGGATCTAACGCACTAAATGGTTCATCCATAAGAACGATTTTCGGGTTTGCAGCTAATGCTCGCACGACACCGACACGTTGTTTTTGTCCTCCTGACAATTCATCAGGCATACGATTTCGATAAATATCCGGATCTAATCCAACCATATGTAACAATTCATCGACGCGTGCTTTAATTTCTTTTTTGCTCCATTGCCTCATTTCAGGAACAACTGCAATATTTTCAGCAATTGTCATATGAGGAAACAAAGCAATCTGTTGCAACACGTATCCTATATCCCAACGTAATTCGTTTATATTATATTGTTGAATATCTTTTCCATCGATTAAAATCGATCCTTCAGTCGTTTCGATTAAACGATTAATCATCTTCATTGTCGTTGTTTTCCCGCATCCACTCGGACCGATGAGAACAAAAAATTCTCCCTTTTTAATTTCTAAATGCAATGAATCCACTGCTTTCGTGCCATCTTCATACGATTTTGACACATGATTAAATTGAATCACAAATACAACTCCTTTAATGTTGTTTCCTTTATTTTGATGGAATATGGCATTCATTTCAAATGATACGCTTTTAAATTAAAAAAGAGCTCACATTTGAGCTCTAACGGTCGAACAATATTGTTTTCATAATAGCAGCATATTCGCGAACATACATTTTTCTCTTAGAACGAATTGGCGTTTCAGCAGCTAGTGCCTCCATCTTCATGCCTAAACGCTTTGCAATTATTTTCGTTCGATATAAATGATACGTATTACTTACAACTACCGCATGTTTCACATTATATAAATCCATACTAAACTTTAAGTTTTCATACGTATTTGTAGATTGATCTTCTATTAAAATACGACTCTCATCTATACCGTGTACCATTAAATAGTTTCTCATGCTGTGAGCTTCCGGTATATCTTCATCTTCTCCTTGACCACCTGAAACAATTACTTTCGCTTCAGGATGTGAAAATAAATACTCCAACGCTACATCCAAACGATTTTGAAGAGATAAAGACGGTCTATCTCCAAATAACTTTGCACCCAGTATAAGAACGTACGGAGAGTGATAGCTCAACTTTTCACGAGCAACTTTGTTCATTCTAAACGTCATATAAATGATGTATAGTGGCGGTAATAATAAAATGATAAGAAAGATCCATTTGTTCATAAATAAGTTTGCACTCCCTTTCTTTTTATTATACAGAAAAAGAAAGGGCGGCAGAAGTGTTTTTTTAAACGATTGATTTATTAGAAACATTCGCCGCTACTTTACGTTGTGATAGTACATAATAAATAGCGATTCCTAATGAGAAGATCAATATGCAGCTTAATACGTAAAACGGAAGCATTACTCCGGCTTTAGATACACCCGCTGTAAACAGCATTAATAATACAATTCGTATTCCAGTACCAATTAGGCGAAATAAGCTGTCTACACGTCCCATTACTTCGTTTGGAATTTCCTCCATCATCAATACATTTCTCGCCACTCTTGTACCCGCATTTCCAACTGCATGAAAAATTGCAAGTCCATATAAGAAAATTACGGAAGGTTCAATAATCATTGCGGTAATTGAAATTACATAAATGAACATCGTCATAACGATTGAAACTTCTGTTTTGATATATTTCATTATGAGTGGAATACAGATTCCTGCAACAACCGCTCCAACCCCGTACATCATCCCCTCTATTGCGTATACAGAGGCATTGGCTTTAAGTATATCCGAAATATAAACTGGTATTAAATAATTTGCCATCATAACACCTATAAACGGCATATAAGTGGCCAGTAAGAACCAAAAGAGCTTAGGACGTTTTTTCATAAAGTGAATTCCTTCAAACAATTGCTTCTTAAATGTTATTTTTCTTTTCACTTCTTTTTTCTTTACGTACGGTATACATAAGAAAAGAAAAAATGCTCCAGCAAAAGTTAACATGTCTACTAACAAAATCCACTTCAAAGATACAATTTCAATTAAGAAGCTCGCGGCCGCTCCAGAAATAACTTGTGTTAACTGTCCTTGTATTTCCATCGTTCCACTTAAACTTTTATAATGTTCTGCTTGAAATATCTCTTGGTTGAACGCAAATATTGTAGGATAAAATAATAAATAGTAGAATGATCCGGCTATATAAATAAGAATATAGTGGATAGAATGATAAGGTTGCCCAGCAAATCCCCATATAACCATTATTCCGATTACGGCTATTCCGATTCCTTCGTTACATAGCAATAAAGATTTTCTTGAAAAACGATCAATACTTTGCCCAATGAATGGTGTTAATAAAAACATAATGAGGGTTGCAATGATAGAAACATAACCAAATGTTGTCTCTCCTCCACTCTCTTTAATTAACAGCCAAGGAATCGTTATCATAACAATTCCGGAACCAATAGCAGATAGACTATTGGCTCCTAGAATGTAATACAAGCGAGAATCATGATAAAGTGAGGACATATCACTCCACTCCTAGTTGTTTTTTCACCTCTTTATATACGCTCATATATGCTTTCAATTCTTTAACTACATCATGAATTAATGGTTTTGCATCTTCCCCAAGTTCACCATCTTGCACATGTAATCCATCAAGCACAACTTGTTTTGGAATTGCATTTGCATAAACACCTCTAGCGACCGTTCGCATGCTGTTTAATGCATTTATTCCACCTTTACCGCCACCAGCAACCGCTAACAACGCAACTGGTTTATGAATAAATTCACTACTACTTAAGTAATCTAAAGAGTTTTTCAGCGCACCGCTCATCGCATTATGATATTCTGGTGTACATAATACAACCCCATCCGCAGCTTTCACTAACGTTTTTAATTTTTTTACTGCCTCTAAATCACGTTGCGACTCTTCTCCATTGTATAAAGGTAACTCCTCAATTGCTAAATCATATAATTCCCCTTCAAATTGATCCGCAATATATTTTGCCACCACGCGAGTTCTACCAAATTTTCTTGGTGTACCGTTAATAACGACTAGTTTCATGATTATTTCTCCCCTTTGTTTTCAAGTTCTACTTATATATTATCAGAAATTTCTATACAAAACACAATATAAAGAGTTAACTTGTTTCATAAAATAGTATGATAAACAAAAAAGAACTCATACTTTCGTATGAGTTTCGTACAATTACTTTGATTCATCTCTCATGCTCAATGTACCTAAACTTTCATTTGCTTCAAAATGATTATATGCTTTTTCCGCTAATCTTTTCCGTTCTTCTGGTAATTCTATATATTTCATTACGTTTTCAATTATTTTTTCGTACGGAGTAAATACAATTCCTGGCCACTCTACCTCATCTTCTGGATTACTATTTTCGGAAATAATAAATTTCTTATTTGCGACTGCATAAGATACGCGAGGTGTTTCAAGAATTCCTGATAAGTAAAAATGAATATTTAATATAATTTTAGCTCTAGCAATCAATTCATTTCGAACAATTCCCCACGCATTATTTTTAAAAACTATATTTAAATTCGGGGCAATCGCTTTTAGATGATCAAAAATAGCTTGTCGCCTCGGATTAAGAGCACCTATAAACAGAATATCAATATCTTCAATAATCTCATCTTCAAACGCATCTTTTTTTATTTCCAAAGTTGGAGCATAGTTCATTTCTACATGTTTTATTTCTTTTCCTACCCCTTTTTGTTTAAGCCATTCTATATTTTGTTTACTATAATCCCAAATCACTCTATCTTTTAATAATATTAAATAAAGGGGATGCGCATATGGACTTCCTTCGTATAGCTGTTCTAAATTATAAATAATTGCATCTTTCGGAAGAAGGTTCGGGTTATATGCGTATGTATGGGCTCCAAAAACAACTGTATTCTTTACATTTCCCAGTATTGTTTCTGATATAATTACTGTATTTCCCTCCTGCTCCAACCGCCACTTTAAAGCTCGCGCAACATCTATGAAACTACCGTATGTCTTTGGGCATATAAAAAGACAATAATCATATTCTTTATTCAAATAAACTTCCATTAATCTTAAATTATTTTTATATAGATCTACATCCGGATGTTTAAGTACCAACTCATTTGCATGTTTTCTTGCTACTTTATATAATCCAGCATAATAAGCAGCGATGCATCTTCTTAATTCGATTCTTTCCCGATCTTCATCTAATACATCCATGTTTAAAAGAAGATTTGCGATACAGTACGCTTTTAAATGATCACGATCATAATAATAGTCTAGTAGTGGCATCAATTCTTCATACGTATTTCCATGCACCGATTCTCCTAGTTCAATCGCCCATCGCATTAATTCCATGATTACTCCACTACTCCTTTAATCGAAAATGTATTTAATAAAATTTCGCATTATTCTCTACTATATTTGCTATATGAAATGGAATCTTTTCTTTTATCGATTCCAAATACTTTTGCGACACCGCCCCTAAATGTTTTTTATGAGGTATATAGAAAGCACTAATAGAAATTTCATAGTCAAATAAGTAATCATACACATGATAATCTACAAATAGTAGATCATCCTTTGGAAAAGGAATTTCCTTCCCTTGCAGAGCATACATCAAAGCAATATTGTTTTGAGATCGTAATCGATACAATCTTGCAAGTTGGTATAATGGTTCAGCCCGGGTTGGTCTATATTCCCACGCTTTTTGAAAATAAAAAACAGCTAACGCTAAATATTGCTCTTCTTGCCCTTTAACAGTTTCTTTTTCATCAGCATCTGTCACTTCATTTTGTTTATTTGCTGAACGATTTGCTAACTGCTCATAACAAAATCCTATTCGCAATAACGAATAGAATACCTCTTCAACCCAACCCCCTGCTTCCACTCGTTTTTTATACCATTTAATCGAATCTTCAAATTGACTTAAATGAAAATAAGTCTGAGCTAAATAAAATAAATATCTTATATGCAAATCTGGCGTTGTTTCTGGGTCGTTTATTCCTTGTAACAACAACCTCTCATCTCTTTCAAATTTATCAGCTTTACTCCCGCCATCTCCGGGATCATTCACGACAAGAGTCTCTAACCGATCTACCTTCGTATTGTAATTCGCTCCAACTTTTGAGCGATCTATATCCCAATACTCATGAGTAACACCGACAGATTTCCATGGTAAAGAAGCTTTCAAAAGACGTGTAAGCCAATATTTAATATGAACATCATATTGCAATGTAAGATAATGATCTTCCGTTAAGCTCGTTTTATCGAAATTCGGATCAACCTCTAAAATCATATCCGCATCTAATATTAATAAATAATCTGCTTCTGGGTATGTTTTTTGCGCTAACGAAACAGCTAAGCTTCTGTTATAACCAAAGTTTTTAAACGGCTCATGATGAACCGTCCCAGGTATCTTATTTTCCTTACACCAATTTTCAATAATTTCAGGCGTATTATCCGTCGATCCAGTATCACAAATAGAAACAAAGTCTACAATTGATTTTGTTGCATTTAAACATCTTTCCATAATTCTAGACTCATTTTTGACGATCATACAAAGACATAACTTTTTTTCTTCCTTTACAGACTTCACTTGCTCATTTCCCATTTAACCACCTCATATTTTATTAACACGCTCTTCTCATATGTAACAACATTTCTTAGCTATACTGATGACATAAGCACCCTTTTACTATTTATGAAAACTTCATTTTATTTATTCTTACTTTTATGTTGGGACATATTTCATGCTTCGCTTTATATTTGATACAATCAATACAAAAAACATAATACGGGAATCCGTACATTTCAAAGTCTAAGAGGAGGTTATATTTTGTTGGATTACATTTGGCTAGATGACAAATCACCAATTTTAGAACAACTACCAAGAAACTTTAAATTTGCAGCTATATTGCTACATCCTTTTATCCAAATGCCTTTAGGATGGGAAAGGTCTGTGAGAAAAAGACCATATGAGCACATCTATCCTAGCGCTGAAGAAATCATTTATAATGGGAAATCCGTTTCTTGGAAGGAAATGATGTCTTGTAGTGGATTACATTCATACGCAGACCTAGCAATGGCCATGTTGACTTCCATTAGTGCCCTTTCAGAAGAATATAAAAGAGAGGATTTAGCTGAAAAGCTACATTCAAACTTAAAAAAAGATCTGTATTATCCAACAGAAGATTATACGTCTATATTTTTATTACACAAATTACTTAAACTCCTCGGTTCTAAAGGTGCAAAAAATCTATATTTCTCTGAACCAATTCTTGATACAAACGGATTATTACAGGTAAATAATACTACTCCATTAGATATTTGGGACATTAGCAATAATGAGTTAATTATTACTGGCGAAGATAATGAGTATGCGTTTATGAGTATATACGATTCCTTTACAACCTTATTATTAGCTAAAGAAGAAAATATAGAATATATTGTTCATTCAATGAACGTTGAAGCTATCATTTGTGACAAAAAAACGATGATTGATTGGTATTTTTAAATTAGTAGTTTCTTAAACTATAAAAAAGAAACTTGCGCTTATGCACAAGTTTCTTTTCAAAAACATCCTTATTTTTTCACAACTTCATGTCCACCGAACTGATTACGTAGTGCTGAAACTACTTTTCCATGGAATGTATCATCTTCCTGAGAACGATAGCGCATAAATAATGACATAGCGATTACTGGTGCTGCAGCTTGAAGTTCAAGTGCAGTTTCAACAGTCCATTTTCCTTCTCCTGAAGAGTTCATTACACCTTTAATGCCATCTAGTTTCGGATCTTCTGCAAATGCTTTTTCAGTTAAGTCCATTAACCAACCACGGATAACTGATCCGTTCGCCCATACTTTTGCAACATCTTCATAATTGAAATCAAAGTCACTCTTATCTAGTACTTCAAATCCTTCAGCGATTGCTTGCATCATGCCGTACTCAATACCGTTATGAACCATTTTTAAGAAATGACCACTACCAACACGGCCAGCATAAGAATAGCCATTTTCTACTGCTAAATCTTTAAATAAAGATTCTAATTGGTCGTAAATTTCTTTTTCTCCACCAACCATTAAGCAAGCACCGTATCTAGCTCCTTCTACACCGCCTGATGTACCGATATCTACATAATGTAATCCGAAGCTTTTTGCTTCTTCAGCACGGCGTAACGTATCTTTATAGAATGAATTTCCGCCTTCAATAACGATATCACCTTCATCTAATAACGGATACACATCTTTTAATACTGACTCTACAACTTCTCCTGCAGGCACCATTACCCAAATTGTACGAGGAGCTTCTAGTTCAGCAATCATTTCTTTTAATGTATGACGTGCAGTAATTCCTAGTTTTCCTGCCTTTTCAACAAGCTCTTTATTTACATCGTATACAACTACTTCATGCTTGTCTTCATATAAGTGTTCAGCTAATGGGAATCCCATTTTTCCTAATCCAATTAAACCTAGTTTCATATTAATTAATCTCCTATTCTATACAAATATATTTAATATCGAAATTAGCCCAAGTGCTACTACAGATAATATAGTCTCCATTGCAGTCCATGTTAATAATGTTTCTTTCACAGTCATTCCGAAATACTCTTTAATCATCCAAAATCCTGAATCATTCACGTGTGATAAAATTAATGACCCTGCACCAGTTGCAAGTGCTAATAATTCAACATTTACACCTGGTGTGCTTGCTGCAATCGGCGCAACAATACCAGCTGCTGTCATCATAGAAACAGTTGCCGATCCAGTTGCAATTCGGATTAGTGCCGCAATTCCCCACCCTAATAATATCGGTGAAATATGTGATTCTTTCGCCATATCTGCAATTGTCGTTCCAATTCCAGAATCTAATAATACTTTATTAAATGCGCCGCCTGCACCAATCACTAACAATATGTTTGCAATAGGTCCAAGGCAATCATTTGTAAATTGTAACACTTTATCTTTTGAGAAACCTTTTGCATATCCAAGACTAAAGAAAGAGTAAATGGTTGCAATTAATAAAGCCACAATCGGATCTCCAATAAAGTGTAATACTTGTGCTAGTTGACTCGTTTTATTTAATGCAACTTCTGCTATTGATGCACCAAGCATAAGAAATACGGGAAGTAAAATTGTAAACAATGTATTCCAAAAGCTAGGAAGCTCTTTTTTATTATCTTTTTCAACAAATTGCTCCGCTATATCTAATGGTACTTCCTTATGTATACGAGCACCAATCCATTTCCCGTAAAGTGGACCTGAAATAATTGCAGTTGGAAGTCCGACAATTAACGCATATAAAATTGTCTTCCCTACATCTGCTTTAAAAATACCAACTGCCGCCATTGCCGCTGGATGCGGTGGAACAAGTCCGTGTACGACTGACAGTCCTGCTACTAGCGGAATACCAATTGTAATAAGTGATACCCCAGTTTCTAACGCAATTGTAAATACTAACGGAATTAATAGTACAAATCCAACTTGGAAAAATACCGGAATTCCTACTAAAAATGCAACGAACATCATCGCCCAGTGAACTCGTTTCTTCCCAAAACGATTAATTAATGTGTTAGCGATACGTTCAGCACCACCAGATTCGGCCATCATTTTTCCAAGCATCGTTCCTAGTGCTAAAACTATTGCTAAAAACCCTAACGTATTACCAAGCCCTAGTTTAATAGAATCAATAATCCCTGGATCTTTTGGTGAAGTTCCAATTAAAGGCATTCCCATTGCTAATCCTACACCAATTGCTGTTAAAATTAATGCGACAAATGGATGCCATTTTACTACCGTAATAAGTAAAAGTAGTATGACAACTGCCGCTAGTACGATCCCAACTACCATTTCTCCCAATCCCCCTATTGTTTACGTTGGAAAGCAGCTATACAATCAAATTCTTCTTTCAAGCGATTGTAAAGTCGTTCATACATATAAAACATTTCTAAATATATAGCCGTATTTTCTTTATTCGGTACATGGTGATGGACAATATCAATCCAATCCTTTACCTCTTCAAGAGAATCAATTTTTCCTACAGCATATAAAGCAACTGCCGCTGCCCCAAGCGCAGATGCTTCATGACTTTCAGGTACAAGCAATTCTTTTCCCATCATATCGGACAACATTTGTCTCCAAAATGCAGATTTTGCAAACCCTCCTGAAACTCGTATTTCAGTAAGTGGCCCTGTACAATCCCTGATTGCGAGTGCTACTGAATATACACTCATACAAACACCTTCCATCACTGCACGTATAAAATGTTCTCGCTTATGTTGAAGATTGATTCCAAAGAATGTACCACGAGCATTTGCATTCCAGTAAGGTGCGCGTTCTCCAGATAAGAAAGGTAAGAACAATAGCCCATCCGCTCCAGCTGGTACGCTTTCTGCATATTTAATTAATAAATCATAAGGATCAATGCCGAGCTTTCTTGCTACTTCTTGCTCTGGACTACCAAATTCATCACGTAACCATCTCAGTAATATTCCGCCGTTATTCGTTGGACCACCGATTACCCAGTGCTCATCTGTTAATGCGTAACAAAACGTTCTCCCTTTCTCATCTGTATTTATATTTGATGAGATTGTTCGAACCGCACCACTCGTTCCAATCGTAATTGCAGCCGCACCCGGTGATATCGCACCAACTCCTACATTTGCAAGAACCCCATCACTTGCTCCGATGACAATTGGTGTTTCTGCACTTATCCCCATCTTCTGTGCTAATTCTGGCTTCATACCTGATAAAATATATGTAGTTGGTACAGGGGTTGATAATTGTTCTGGTGACATATGTAACATAGTTAAAACATCTTCATCCCAGTTTAATGTTTCTAAATTAAATAACCCTGTAGCAGAAGCAATCGAATAATCAACTACGTAGCGTGAAAATAATTGGTAAATCACATACTCTTTAATGGAAATGAATTTATAGGCACTTGTATATAACTCTGGTTCCTCTTCTTTCATCCATAACAATTTAGAAAGTGGTGACATTGGATGAATCGGTGTACCTGTACGTCTATAAATTTCATGCCCATTCATTTGTTGTAATAATTTTTCTGATTGCTTCTTACTTCGATTATCTGCCCAAATGATAGAACGCGTTAATGGCGCACCATTTTCATCTACTGCAATTAATGCGTGCATAGCTGTACTAATACCGATTGAAGAAATATCTTCTGGTAATACATTACCCTTTTCAATGGCAACGCTTACACTTTTGTATACAGCGGCACATATTACATCAGGATCTTGCTCAGCCCATCCTACATTCGGTTGAATAATTGGGTAATCGATTGCATGTGATGCAATGACTTTTCCTTTTTCTGTGAACACAACCGTTTTTGTACTTGTGGTACCGATATCAATCCCGATTACTCTCCCCCTTGTTTCCATGCGAATCTTCCCTTCATTTCTAGCAAAATACGATTTAGTAAACCGTTTACATGAATTAGTATATAAAATATTTTTTCGTTTATCAAGTTATAAAAAGAAAATTTTTTTCATATCAAAAAATAAATCCCCTCATTCCATTTCACTTATATACTAAATTTAGCTTTTCCATGCGGTAAAATGACGTTATATTCGTTACGCAATACACTCTTTCCTCTCATTAACAACACATACATAGTCCTCCATACGTTCTACTTATTTGCTTGAAGAAAGAGTTGAAAAGCAATATTTATTTTTAGCGGTCACGTAACATCACCATCAAGCCAAGAAAAGTAACTAACCGCAGAATGAGAATTCTGTGCATTTTACTCTTATTTATTGTTTTAGGTTCACTAGTCTTTTGTCTTGATAAACATAGAGCGTGACCCCCTATTATCACTTTTTTATCTTGTAAATATATCTTGCATACTATAAAATCGAAAAGTATTTTTATTTTTCAGAAAAATAAAAACAATAACACGAAATTTATTGTATAATGTTGTAAAAAGATGTCGGAGGGATTTAATGTTAAATAAAATATCTCAATTCACAATTAAGCTTTCATCAATTCTTTTATCACTCTTACTATTATTAAATTTACCTTATTTATTTATTACTCAACAAGGATTTACCTTTCAACCAATTTATTTTTTTAATCAGACCGTTACTATGTTAAAACAGGTTTTTTCCCCTGAATCATTAGTGATTATAGGATCAGACCCGAAGTTTGGCCATTTCAAAAAAACACCATTATTTCCAACTGTTTTAGAACCTTACCTATATTCATTTACTATATTATTTTTAGCCTTTTTTCTTGCTCTCTTTTTATCATCTAGCATGGCATTTTTTTATTTTTTAGCAAAAGATTATATAAAAAAATGGATAAACCGAATTGTGTTCATATTAGAAGCTGTCCCTGATATGATGATGATGATTTGTTTGCAAATTTTTTTCATATGGGTACTTCAGAAATTTGGGGAATCTCCTGTCACTATTATTTCCTTTAATGAAAATCGAGCTTATTTACTCCCTATTTTATCATTAGCTGTCTTACCTACATTACAAATGTTTCGGATGATGGTGTTATACATAAAAGAAGAGCAAGGAAAACATTACGTAGAGGTTGCATATGGAAAAGGCCTTTCATCAAGTTATATACTATGCATTCATTTATTCAAAAATATATCTATCCACTTCTTCCACCATTTAAAAACGATTTTTGTTTTCTTACTTTCTAATTTATTCATTTTAGAATTTGTTTTTAATATGGAAGGCATTATTCAATTTTTATTTAATAAGGCGTTTGTTTCACCTCCAGCTGCATTTATCATACTTGTTATGATTATTTTACCATTTTATGCCATTTTCCAAATAGTCTCATTCATGATGAATAGATGGAAAAAGCAATTGAAAGGAGTATCATTATGAAATCTATTTGGAAATCAAAACGCTTTTTAATCGGCTTTACTTATCTATTCATACTTATTTCAGCTAGTTTTATTTATAGTTGGTTCTTTAAAGATAACATCCCAAAACCTCCTCAGTTACTTTACAATGACAATAACGAATTACTTGGAAAGGCCCCCTTTCCGCCATCGTTAATTCCACCTTTTGGATCTGATCGTTTTGGAGAGTCTGTTTTCTTACAAATTGTAGAAGGAGCAAAATTCACTATTTTATTAGCCATGGCAATTAGCTTCTTTCGAATTTTATGCGGAACATGTATAGGAATCCTCTTAAGTTTATTTGCTCCAAAACTCAAGAGATTTTTCCAGTCATGCTCAGAAGTTTTTTATTATATTCCAACTCTATTTATCGCATTCATACTCATCACGCCCGTTAATATTATAATCACATCAAATGCTGATGGGATAGATCCAAATATTTCATTTACGTTTTATCAAGTACTCGTACTTATTTTCGTCGCTCTGCCTACACTTTCTTTATACATATCCTCAGAAGTTGATGAATTTATGAAACAAGATTACGTCTTAAGTTCACAATTACTGGGGGCTAGTCGTTTTCATATTATAAAAAAACACTTACGAGTCTTATTACTTGACCGCTTATTTGTATTATTTATGGAACATATCGTCCAAACACTCATACTCGTTATCCATTTAGCGTTGCTTAACATTGTAATTGGCGGCATACAAATGCGTGAACTCTATGACGGAGTGCCCAAACCTGTTTCTCTATCTAATGATTGGGCAGGTCTTATTGGATTAAATCGTAATGAAATGAATCTTTCATGGTGGATTATTTTTTATACTCTCGCTTCATTCTTTATTACGATTCTATTTATTAAGCTTATGACCATCGGGATTCAAGATGCACTGAAAGCAAGAGATTCGCAAATTGTAGCAATTCAAAACGTTCCAGATCATAAAAAATTTGTTAAACATAAAGATTCCTTTTCGTTTGCCAATAAAGTAAACCTTTAATCATTTCTCATTAATCAAGTATTAATTGGCATCGATATTAGTAGAAAATAAAGAAGATGATCCCTATTAAATACAGGGATCATCTTCTTATACTGTCTAACTTTTTTACATGTCCTTTGCTAGACTCATGCTTTTTATATTTAAAGTGAATTATTTGCAATCACAATTATGTTTTTTAAAATCAATTACCATACGCCCTTGAATTCTACCTTGTTCCATTTCTTCGAATACATTTTGTACTTTATCTAGAGAACAAGTTTGAACAACCGGCACTACTTTTCCTTCTGCCCCGAACATAAACGCCTCTTCCAAATCTTTACGAGTACCAACTAGAGAACCAACTACTTCAATTCCATCCAGTACAAGTCGTGGGATGTTTAAGTCCATTGTTTCTACTGGTAGCCCTACTGCAACTACTTTACCGCAAGCACGTACTGCATCAACTGCTGAGTTAAAGGCTACTTTAGAGACTGCTGTTACTACCGCAGCATAAGCGCCACCAAACTCCTCTTGCACAATTTTATCAGCAGGACCTTGAGAAATTGGATTGATAGTCATATCAGCACCAACTTCTTTCGCTAAGGCTAATTTGTCGTCATTAATATCTACTGCGATTACCTTTGCACCAAATACATTTTTAGCATATTGGATAGCTAAGTTACCTAATCCACCGCAGCCATAGATTACAATAGGTTGACTAGGTTTAATATCTGATACTTTAATAGCTTTATATGTAGTTACACCAGCACAAGTAATTGATGATGCTTGAGCAGGATCTAATCCTTCTGGTACTTTTACCGCATAATCAGCTGTAACGATACATTGTTCAGCCATACCACCATCCACTGAATAACCAGCGTTTTTAACTTCACGGCAAAATGTTTCTCTACCAGTTACGCAATATTCACAACGTCCACAAGATTGGAACATCCATGCAATACTTACACGGTCACCTATCTTTAGTGAAGTAACATCATCAGCTATTTTCGTAACAATACCTACACCCTCATGACCAAGAATACGGCCATCAGTGTTACCAAAATCATGATTCGCAACGTGTAAATCAGTGTGGCAAACTCCACAATACTCTACATCTACTAACGCTTCACCTGAGTGTAACGGACGTAATTCTTTTTCAATCACTTCGATGTTTGCTTTGCTGTTTTTATTAACCACTACTGCTTTCATATGTGATCTCCCCTTTAGTGTTTTAGCATTTTAATGAGTTTATCTCACAACTACTTTCTTCACTACTTTGGCTAGTTATTGTACCAAATTTAAGTGTGCAATCATCATTACATCTTCATCATAACATGACACTTCATAAACAACTTGTGAAATTATGAACAATATTTGAATTATTACACAAATCGGTCTTTATTTTAAATTTTTAAAAATGAGAGTTTATCATTGACTATAAGTAAGTCACATATTTCTAAAACAAAATAAAGTAACAAACTTCTCACCGATAAAAAAGCTCTTCACTCAATATTTTCTACATGTAAACACTTAGTTTCACAGTAATATCCTTTGCCACCAACATAAACTTTTTCTATTTTATTTTTGCTATTGGTTGCTAATTTAACTAATATTTCAGAAGGCGAGTGTAAAGAATAACCTTGTTCAAATACATAGACTTCTTTTTTCAAGTAGTCCTGTTCATAAAGGTAGCAAGCTAATGCACCGTTCGAAGTTCCAGTCGCTGCTTCTTCATTGATGTCGTATAGCGGAGCAAAATTTCTGCATATAATTCGATTGTCATTAAAAGTATATAAATGCATCCCGACAACATTATAATACTTGCTGATTTCTTTAATTTTTTCAAAATTAGGTTGCAGTGCATGTAATTGTATTTCGCTTTTTATAGGAATTAAAATATCTTTTAAGCCCGTGGAGACAATTTGAATTGGGTATTTATTGTCTATATCTTTACTATCAAAACAGTCGGTGAACTCATTTGGAGATACAACATCATAGAATATCGGTTTATTTTGTTCCATGAATATGATGTCATCTGTTATAGTAATAGTAAGAACACCGCTGTTCGTTTCAATCGTATAGCGATTCCTGAAAAGTTTATTTAAATGCATCAGTATCGCGAAAGAGCCAATTGTGGCATGACCACATAAATCAACTTCTTCTTTTGGAGTAAAATACTCAAATTTATAATCAGCAAGTTCAGATTCTGATATAAATGCGGTTTCCGCATAACCCAGTTGTTTGGCTATTTCCATTTTTTGAGTAGTGGTCAATGTATTTGTATTCTCAATAAATACCACTCCTGCTTTATTTCCGCCTTTATGATCCTTGCTAAATGCACTTGCAACATAAACAGATATTTTCATAAGACATCTTCCTCACTTATAGTAAATTATAGTATAGAAAGCACTACATATAAATTCCATTGGATAAATTATCCCTAAAATAAGAAACAAACTATTTTTAGCATTTGAACTCTCCAAAAATAGTTTGTCTACAGTCTGAAAGCTCTTCATTTGAAGAGCTTTTTTTATATTCGCTTCATCGAAATCGTTTCACGTATACTTTGTAAATTTTTTAGAGTTTCCTCTTGTCGCTGCAACGACAACCCTACATACAAAGTATCTAATAAGCTTAACTGTGCTAATCGTGATGAACTTGCTTCTGTGCGGAATTCAGTCTCACGTGTTGATGTATATAACGTTATATCAGCAAGTTGACTTAATGCTGATTTCTTATAGCTCGTAATCGCAATAATTTTGGCCCCTCTTGCTTTCGCTACTTCTAACGCTTCAAGTAATCCTTTATTGCTACCAGAATGAGAAATACCAATAACAACTGAATTTTCCGAGAGTAAACCTGCTCCCATAATTTGAAAATGCGAATCAGTATGAGCGATACAAGAAATACCCGTTCTCATAAACTTATGATACGCATCCATTGCAATAATACCAGAGCCACCATTTCCATAAAACTCAATTCGACTTGCTTCTTGTAAGGCTCGTACAGCCTGCTCAAGTGCCGTTTCATTAAGCAAATGTAAAGTATCTTGCAGTCCTGTAATATGCGAATGAAAAACTTTTTTAGCAACAGTTACCATACTATCTTCTGCTGATACCTCTTCATGGATATTTTGCATCGGTGTATGTACAATTTCACGAGCTAATGTAATCTTTAAATCTTGAAAACCTTGCAAACCAAGGTTTTTACATAAGCGGAATATCGTAGCTTCGGAACTATTCGTAACTTCAGCTAATTCTGTAATAGATTTATGTACAACATCTTGTGGATGTTTCAAAATATGTTCGGCAATACTTCGCAATTTCGGTGATAAACCATTTAACGAAGCCTGAATCTTTCCAATCCCACTTCTTGTACCAGGCATAGCATATCCTCCCCTTCCATCGTAGCTTTATCCTGTAAAAACCGATTAGTTAAACTAATCATCAGTGGGGATGGTCCCCCACTGATTAGAGTTTCACTTTATTGTACCTAATTATCGAAAGAAGAAAAACCTATATTAGGGATTACTATAAATTTTAATTGCTCCTATGTATTCTGTCATACGATATAACAGAATTATTCATGCTTATGAATAATTCTCTCCATGTTTCACTGCGTATAATGCGGCTTGCGTACGATCATCCACTTCCAATTTAGCTAAAACGTTTGAAACGTGTGTTTTCACAGTTTGTTCTGTAATATGAAGTTCTGCTGCAATCTCCTTGTTGCTTCTTCCTTTCGCAATTTCGCGAAGTACCTCTTGCTCTCTTTTCGTTAACATTGAAAAAGGATTTTCTACTTCCTTCTTTACTGCAGAACGCCCCATTAATGCAGGTGTTACTTTCGGGTGAAAATTCGCATTTCCTTGATGTACTGCAATAATAGAAGCGACAAGTTGCTCAGGTTGTACTTCTTTTAATTGATAACCATCTGCTCCAGCTTCAAGTGCTGGTATAACATAATCTTGCTCTGAAAAACTACTTAATATAAGTACCTTTATTGTCTCATCATATTGCTTTAGACGTTTTGTTGCCTCAATTCCATCCATTTTCGGCATCGATACATCCATTAGTACGACATCTGGTCTTTCTTTTTGCACGAAATGTAATGCCTCTTCGCCATTTTCCGCTTCCCCAATAATTTCAAATTCTTCTCTCGTTTTCAAAAAGAATACAAGTCCTCTTCGAACAATATGATGATCCTCAACTAGTAGCAGTTTAATCTTCAACCTTATTCTCCCCTTCAAATCGGCAATTGAATTTCTATTTTTGTACCCTTTTTCAGCTCTGTTATAATTTGAAACGATCCCTTCATTAACTGAATACGTTCCTTCATACTTTTCAGGCCAAGTGCTGATTCCCTTACTTGTTCTTGTATAAATCCTATTCCATTGTCTTCTATGTAAAAATGTAACTGGTTATTTTCTATTTTCAAAAGAATATGTACCTTTTCACACGAAGCATGCTTTTTACAATTATGTAGCGCCTCTTGGCTAATACGCCATAAAACTTCTTCTATTTCATCCCCAATTGAAACCATCCCATCAATTCGAACTTCCACTTGAACTCCTAATAACTTCCCGTAATTTTGAATTGCTTCTGCTAATCCTTTCTCCAATCCTTCAGGTCTTAATTGCCAAATTAATAGCGTCATCTCTTGTAATGCTTCTTGTGATAATTCCCCAATATAACTTAACATCTCTTGCAATTCTCTATCTTGCGTCATATTCAGAGTACCTTTCGCCGTTAGCATAATAGAAAATAACAATTGTTTTACTGAATCATGTAAATCACGTGCAAGTCGATTTCTTTCCGCTACCACTACATATTTACGTTCTTTCTCAACTAATTGAATACGTTGTATTGTCGTTCCAATTTGAAATGCAATTGATTCTAATAAGGCTAACTCTTCCTCAGAAAAATGAGTCTTATGAGGTGCAGCCACATTTAGTAGACCAAATTTTTCTGATCCAGACCTAAGCGGAATTGTCGCATGATGTGTAACATCTTCTGTCTCTCCCCAATTACATTCAATTGCATCTTCTATTCGCTTACATTCAATAATATTAGTCGCTTTTTCCAATCTCCCATTCACAAAACGTTCTACACACCAACAGTTTCCTTCACACATCGGCTTCTTCTTTTGCCACGTAAGAGCCTCTGGTAAATTTTCGTCTACAAGCATGCTGTGCTTTCCACTTTCATCAATAAAGAATATCCACCCTGTTTGTAAATTCATTACTTGTAACAATGTATGCAACACTTTTTCCAACATATGCTGTAAGTTTGTTGCTTCATTTAATAATTCAGCAATTTCTTTTAATGCTTCTAAACGACGCATCTCTTTTTCTTCAAAGTTCATTCTCATCACCAACTACAATTATAACATTAAGAAATTTCTAAATTCTATAAATAAAAAAAGAACCGAATTCCTTCAGCCCTTTCTTTATATCAATCATTTTATTATTGTTATTCTATCCAATGTTGGAAGCAGAATTTTTGTTAACAAACGATTCTACTTTAGCTGTCCGATAAAGATTGTCCACCATGGATATGCTGTAAACCTTCAGTAGTAACAACCATATTCGCTGCTGGCATTTGCACTTGATTCTTATGGAACATAGACATTAATTCAAATCTTACTTGTCTAGAAGTTTCAAAATAATCTTCTGGCTTTATTAAACCTGTAATACAAAATTCATAGCCAACATATTTCAAGTTAGGATTTAAGTCTGTAACACCGACGTATTTAAATGGTTCAACAGCCTCATCCTCTACTCTATAAAGAGTTTGATTCAATTCTTCATTACATATAATACATACTTCTTCTAACAATTCCTTCACTCTTGTTGGATCTTCCTGATAACTTACCGTGATGCGTTCAATTACACGCATCCATCCTTTATTAAAATTTTGTATCGTTCTAATCTCTCCGTGCGGGATGGTAAGTAGTTTTCCTGACCATTCACGAATTTGCATAAAACGAATACTAATCTCTTCAATAGTTCCTGAATTTGTTCCGTTAAAAGTTACAAAATCACCAACCCGAAACTCTTTGTCCGCTAATCTTGCAAAGCCTAATATAACATCTTTTAGCATCTGTTGTGCAGCAAAACCGATGACAACTCCAGCTATCCCTGCACCTGCAATAATACTTTTTATATCTACAAATTGGCTAATTAAATATATGATAAGACTGATGATAATGATATATCTAAAAATAGATCGAATTACACTTTGAATCGTCTGCTCTACCTCTTCATCAAAAAAGCTTGATTTCCTAAAAAACCAATCAATAATACGGTTTATTACAAAAGAAATAATGATTAAAACTAAAGCAAATAGTAAAAATCTTAAAAGTAAAAACTCTCTTACATAATTAAAAAATTCTTCAGTATACGTTAATAAGCTCATTTAACCACTTCCTTACTAATTAAAAAATTCATAATCGCCTAAGTTTGTTCCAGAAAAATCTATTATCCTAATCTAAAATGCCACTATCCTTACTATGTATTTTGACTCTATTACTAATTCACCTTAAACAGTATGTCTAGGTGTTCTTTTTCCTTTCCCTTTAAATATACCCTTTTTAATAACCTAAGGGGGGAGCAAATCGTGAAATTTTTTTATACGTTAAAACTTTATTCATCTCATTACGATTTCAACTCATTTATTCATTAACTACGTAAAAAAAGAGCTGAATTTATCAGCTCTTTTATTCAATATTAATTGTTGTCTTACTACTTTTTTCTTCTTTCAATTTTGGCAATTCAATTGTCAATACGCCATCTTTATAATTTGCTTTAACATTTTCTTCCTCAACTTGTTTAAAATTAAAGCGTCGAGTTACAGAACCTATAGAACGTTCTTTACGAATATATGTGCCATTCTCGTCTTTTTCTTCTACTTCATTATGATTCGTTGCTTGGATCGTTAATATATCTTGTTCAAAATCAACTTGAATGTTTTCTTTTTGAAAACCTGGTAAATCTGCTTTCACAGTATATTTACCAGATTGCTCATGAACATCTACTTTAAAAGTATCCATGTTCAGTGGCTTAAAGAAAGCATCTGTCATCCCTTCTAATAAAGAAGGCCCAAAATCAAAAATGCCATTTTGACGTTTTGTTATCTCTGGAAATAAATTACGCATATTTTTTCCTCCTTATTATTTATGAATGAAAGATTATCTCTTTCTGCCTTTATTATAACATTTGGTCAAAAAAGGTCAAAGTTTTTGTTTGACCTTTTTTGATGTATATTTTACCAAATAAAACAAATAAGTTATATGTCATCTCTCCCCTTATAAAGAGGAATATATCTACATAATAACGAATAGTTTATTTGCTCTTATTTTTTCTTACGGAGGTTACATACAATGGGATATATTGAAGAACTTAGAAAAGTTGTCGGATCAAGACCACTCAATCTAGCAGGAGTTGCTGTAGCTGTTTTCAATGAACAAGGACAAATAAAAGAGACCTTTTTTAAAGGCCTCTTTTTTCACTTCACTTCTGCATGTAAGCATGACTTAAAATGTCCAAGTGCATATTCATGCCCTTGTGCATTAAAAGATGCAACCGCCTTTTCATAAACAACAATTTTAAACCCTTTATTATAAGCATCTACTGCTGTATGAAGAACACAAATATCGGTACAAACACCTACAAGATGAACTTCTTCTATTCCTCTTTCTCTTAGCTTCATATCTAAATCCGTTCCAGCAAATGCACTATACCGTGTTTTATCCATATAATATACATTCTCTGCATTTTTATATGTTTCGTACACATCTTGTAATTCACCAAACAAATCTCTTCCACTTGTACCAGCTATATTATGGGGCGGGAATAACTTTGATTCTGGATGATATACATCATTTTCTTCATGTTTATCAATAGCAAAGACAACGTAATCTCCATTTTCAATATATTGCTTCGTTATATGTACAATTTCCTTCTCAATTTCCTGTCCTGGTTTCCCGCAAGTTAAAGCCCCCTTTTCCGCTACAAAATCATATGTATAATCAATATTAATAAGAGCTCGTTTCATAACCACTATCTCTCCTTCTTCTGTTTCACAGTAAACAATAGAAAATTTGTTATTACGACATCGTATGTACTATTCGACATTTCAAATGAAATACCTACATTTTTCTTCTGAAACTTACCTTAGTCCGAGTTTATCATATAATAGATAAACAATGGTAAAACAAATAACTCCTATTAACAAGTCATGAATTTGATAATTGAGCGTTATTTGCATAAACTCTTGTATCGTAAACCAAATTACTGCCATCATTAGGCTAATCAAAATGATACGAATACACCAATTCACGTATTCAACCTCTTTCTCTGTCATAGTAGTAACAAGTGATTACTTCCTATTTAATCGTATTAGAAAATGAAATAAGTTATTCACTCTTGCACACTCTAGTCCAAACAAAAAAGCACACTACTTTTTGAGTAATGTACTTTTTATTCTTATTAAGACGCAGGTTTTGTCTCAAATGTTGCTTGATTAAAACTAATAACCTTTCCTTTCGGATCATTGTTTTCATACTGAACTGCAGTAATTGTATGACTACCTGTTTCCAGCGTTTTTTCTTTTAACTGCACTGTTGTCTGCGTTGTACTAGTTACTTGATGTTTATCTGTATACATTTGATCTACAAATACGAATGTTTCTTTATCACTTTGAAAATTAGAAAGTTCTAATTCAACTTGCTGAATTAACGTATCCTTTTTGATGAATACAGTCGGTATATTGCCGTTTTCAGAAGTACCATCTGGAGTAATAACTTTTACTTTCCCTTCTCCAATTGACATTGCTCCTTCAGGAAATACAACCATATTCTCATCACTTGCGTTTACAACTTGTTCTTCCTGTTTTGATTGCGCGTCCTCTTTTTCCTGTGGAGCACCGCAACCAACTAATAACAATACAGACAATCCAGTGATTATGAATTTTTTCAAAATTCATCCCCCCTGTAACTTCATTATAATTTATTATACAAAAATAACTTTTAAATTTTGAGACTACATTCAACACTTTCATGAACAAATAGAATCCTGCTCACGATTAATGTATCATACTTTCCTTAATAGAACATTAATTTTTTTTATGAAATAAATAGTAATTCCCTCTTATCTATCATTTTAGCCCAACATATGAATTACATACCCTCAAAAATAAAAAGACATTGTTAATTCAATGTCTTTTCTATACAGCAATTAAAAAACAAACGTTGTAATCTCATCTACTTCTTTTCTTGGAAGTTTCTTCGGTTTATCTTTCGGAAATCCGAGTGAAATAACCATATTTATTTGTTTTTCAGGCTCAATTTGTAAATATTGGCGCAGTTCATCTTGAGCTAGCAATACTGGCCCTGTCATTGGACAAGTACCAAGTCCCTTTGCATGTGCAGCTAGCATTAAGTTTTGTGCCGCTAAACAGCTACTCTTAATGCCTTCTTCTTCCCAAACTGAATCTGGAACAAAAGCAATTGGATCAAATATCTTTTCACGGAACTTTGATTCATATGGTGTTGCCAAACATACGATTAATACTGGTGCCTCCGAGAAAGCTGTTGCATATGGTCCGAAAGAACGTGTAAGTAATTTCCCTGCTTTCTCTTCTCCATTTTCTGCTGCTTTTGCCGCAAGTTTATGTAATGCATCCCATGTCATTTGTTCAATTTCTTTAATCTTCTCTCGATTCATGATAACTAAGAATTCCCACGTTTGTGAATTCGTATCACTTGGTGCGTAACGAGCACAATCAATTATTTCTTTTATATCATTAGTAGATACTTCTTGATCTGTAAACTTTCTAACACTTCGTCTTCCGTGAATTACTTCTTTAAAATCTTCATAATTCATATATTAAATCCCCTTTTTACAGCGTTTTCAAAACTTGTCCTATGCTTGAATTATATCATGAAAAAAAGCTGGAAGAATACCAGCTTTTTTCTTCATGATTAATTTGTCACTTTCAACAAACGAATACTCTCTTCGTATGCAGCTTGTAGTTTTTTCGTAATTGGTCCTCTTTCACCAGCCCCGAACTGTTCATCACCAATTTGAACGACTGGGAATATTTCAAGTGGCGTCGCTGTAAAGAAGCACTCCTCAGCGTCATATACTTCTTGTAATGAAAACTCTCGTTCCTCTACATCGATATGTAACTCTTTCGCTAATGTAATTACATAGTGACGTGTAATACCATGTAAAATGAAATGATTCGCTGGATGTGTAATCAACTTATTATTCTTCACGATAAAGAAATTGGAATGACACCCTTCAGTCACAATACCATCTCGTACTAATATTGCTTCTTGATACCCTTGTTCATTTATTTTGTTTTTGATCATGATATTAGGAAGCAAATTTAAAGATTTTATATGGCAAAACTTCCACCTGATGTCCTCTTCTACTGTCACCTTAATCCCTGCCTCCATTGAAGCAACTGGTCTTGGGAACGAAACAAGATTTGCAAAATATGTCGGTTGTAAATCTGATTCATATACATGATTGCGCGGTTGTGCACCTCTTGATATTTGTAAATATACATTCCCATCTTCTTGAAATTGATTTTTTTCAATCATTTGATATAACTCTTCTACTAATTCTTCCTTCGTAAATGGTGGAATTAGTTTTATTTCTGCCATAGAGTTAAAGAATCGTTCCAAATGTAAATCTAATAAATGAGGCTTGCCATCGTATAGTCTAAATACTTCATAAATCCCATCACCAAATTGGAAGCCTCGCTCTTCTAATGCTACCATCGGCTGTTCTTCTTTCGTATTAATCATTCTCCCATTAAACAAGATCCAATCTTTATGAATAGCTTTCATTCTTCCCCACTCCTTTATCACATGATTGATTTTATTGTACAACTTATGACACCCTGAAAGAAGGAATTTTCTGTATTTTTACAAACTAAAAATACATCACTTCGTAAAAGTGATGTATTTTATCATTTATTTAAGGAAATATTTTTCAATATCATCTAACATAAGGTTCGCAGCTTTAATACCGCCTGCTGTATTCCAAATTACCTCATCTACTTGGAATACTTTATTATTTTTAGAAGCCTGTAGTTGCTTAAAGAGTGGATCTTCTGTCCATTCCTTCGCTAACGAATTTCCTTCATTATTCTTATCTGCATCTTTATCAGACGTGAAATAGAATAAGTAGTCTCCGTCCATATTTGGAATCTGCTCTTTTGTAATTCCTTTTATCGCAAAATCATCTTTATCTTGTAATGGTGGTCGTTTAAATCCAATATCATTTAAAACAACGCCCGAGAATGAGTTTTTTTGATAAATACGAACATCACCTGGCACGAAACGAATAATAGAAACTTTAGAATTCAATTTATCGCCCAACTTCTCTTTCATTCCTTCAATGCGTTTTTTATAATCATCAAGAGCTTTTTGCCCTTCTTTTTCTTTATTTACAGCTTTTGTATAAAGTGTAAAGTTTTCTTTCCAATCACCGCGTAATGTTTCTGCATAAACAGTTGGTGCGATTTCTTTTAGCTGATCATATATTTTTTCATGACGCATTTTATTTCCGATAATTAAATCTGGCTTAAGCTTCATTACAGCCTCTAAATTAATATCACGTTCAGTTCCTACAACTTCCGTGTTTTTTAACTCTTTCGCTAAATGAGGATACCATTCATCACCAGCACGTGGTTTCGTAGTCCCCACTGGCGTTACGCCCACAGCTAGGAGAGCCTCTGCGCCTTCATTTGTTAAAACAACAACTTTTTTAGGTGTACCATTTACTGTCGTTTCACCCATTGCATGCTTTACCGTATATGAATCTTTTGCTTTCGCTGATATATTATTTTCTTTTTTCTCTTCTTTACTACATCCTGCAATTACAACCATGAGTATCATAATGCAGAACATAATTAGTTTTTTAGTATGTATCATATGTCCTCCCTAGATGAAATCGATTATCATTAACATTTAAAGATTAATGTATCTTACATACATTGTCAATGTATATCAGAAAACTTTTTTAATATATACTATTTAGATTCTATCCGCTTTTCTAATGTTTCTTTTTAAAACATAGTGCATAAGTATGAAAAAAAATGTTGTTATTAAAATGCGTACCCTTGTTATACATAACAAGGATACGCATCCATATTGCACTATCATTTTAATTCCTAATATTGAGTATACTTAATATACGCTGAGTCATTATATACCCACTGATTTCCCCCAAGGTTTAACCAACCATTTTCATTTATATATACTAAATAAGATTCTGGAGAATTTAATTGGCGGATAACTGCAGATGTAGTTGATGGACCACTTCTTAAATTTACATTCATCCCTTGTATATATGCAACCCCAATCGGGCTTCCATCACTATTGCTTGTCTTTACAAAATTAATGTAAGAAGGATCATTATACACCCATTGTCCATTCCCCAAATCTAGCCATCCATTACTTTCTTGATATACAACGTAAGATTCTGGAGAATTTAATTGACGAATAACTGAGGAAGAAGTTGATGGACCATTTCTTAAATTTACATTTTTCCCAAGAACATAAGCGATTCCCTTCGTTTGAGGTGTCGGTTGTGGGTTAGGAGGTTGTGGATTTGGAGTTACTCCAAAAATAGCTGCTATTCCATTTGCATACGCTTGACTTAGATCTTCAATAAATTGTGGATTTTTTAATAAATTTGCATCAAAAGCTGTATCAATAAAAGCAGTCTCAGTTAAAATTGCATCCATTGCGGTTTCTCTTAATACCGCATAATTTTCTTTTTTTGCTCCTCGATCACGAAGACCATATTTTGTTAATACAGGATTGACAGCTGTATGCATTTTTTGTTGCTTTGCATATGCAGTGCTGCTATTGGATAACGCATTATAAATATAACTTTCAAAACCTGTACCCCCGCCGCTATTAATATGAAATGAAATAAAATAATCCGCACTGAAAGCATTAGCAATATTAGCACGTTCAGATAAAGAAATAAACACATCACTATCACGTGTCATTTTAATTGTAATTGGGTAATTTACCGTTAAAATGTCTCGAACGCGTCTAGCAATTTGAAGTGTTAAGTTTTTTTCTACTAAACCATTACCAACAGCACCAGAATCATATCCACCGTGCCCTGCGTCTATAACAAGTTTCATTTTATTGCCCCGCCCCTTTCTTGTAATATGTTTGCATTTCTACTCGTCCTATTTTATGTGAAATGTACAAGTTCTGTTACAATTGCAAATAAAAAAAACGCCTTATGTAAGGCGGTTTCTATCATCTTGCTTTAACCAATTTAAAATAAATATATACGATTGATAGTGAACATAACGTATGCAAAATAAAATAAATAAAAGTGCTATTCCAACACCACTATAAAGTAAACCGAACTTTAAAAAAACATTTACAAGTGGTGGAAAGTTTGTTAGATTTTGTAATGCACTAAGCATACAAAACATAATGAAAAAGACAGGGACGTATTGTAATTCATACGGCTTTTTTTTCTTAATCATTCTTTTCCGAATGATTATATGACATAATTCTGCTACTATAAAGCACCCTCCAATTAATACAAGACCAGAAGTCATCGTCATACATCCACCTGCCTTATATTTATTGTATCGCATAAATAATCATCGTTATATTTTCTTTACATACTCTTCATCTTCTGAAGTAAAACCAAAACTCTCTATGAAAGACTTCGCCTTTTCTGTTAATTTCTCTTGTAGCACTTTTATTTCTTTCACATTTCTTTGTTTCATCATTTCTTCAAATGTAAAATACGTATTTGTACCATAACCGTAACCTTGGTAATCAAAATGAATAATTAGCTGTGATAAAACAGCCCGTTCCTCTTGTACACTATAATCTATTACACCAATATATGTATCATCAACTTTCACACAGTACTGTACCTTTTTCTCACCTAAACTATGCGATTTAAACATTTCTTTAACAACGCTTTCATTTTCTACAGTAACTTTCTCAAACGTAATCATATGTTGTCCATCCTTTTACTATTATTGTATCAATAATACTTCCTATTTATGAAAAAAACCTTAAGACCGTATGCGATCTTAAGGTTTTTCTAATTAAACTAAGCTATACGCACGTTTTGTTTCTTCATGGAACTTATTCGTATCGTATTTATGCTCAACATAAATTTGGTGCCATACCATAAACGCAAGTACAGTCCAAATTTTACGGCTATAATCGCCTTTATCTGCACAATGTGCTTCCAGTAAGTTTAATACATACTGTTTGTCGATTAAATGCTCTGTCTTACTTTCGTTTATAATATTTATAGCCCAATCATGCATTTCGTCTTTTAACCAGTGACGAATTGGTACTGGGAATCCAAGTTTTTTACGATCTAATACGTGATCTGGAACGATTCCGCGTGCTGCTTCACGTAAAATAGCTTTCGTAGTTCCGTTAGCAATCTTAAATTCAGTTGGAATTTTAGATGCAACATCGAATACTTCTTTATCTAAGAACGGTACACGAAGTTCTAATGAGTTTGCCATTGTCATTTTATCAGCTTTTAATAAAATGTCACCGCGTAACCATGTGAACATGTCAATGTACTGCATTTTACTTACATCATCATAATCTTTAATCTCGTTATACAATGGTTTCGTGATATCCATATAGTTAACACTTTCATTGTAATACTTCATTAATTCAGCTTTTTCTTCTTCACGGAAGATTTTAGCATTTCCATAGTAACGCTCTTCAATTGGTGTACATCCACGCTCTAGGAAGCTCTTACCTTTAAATCCTTCTTTAAGAGCACCACTTAATGCTTTTAGAACGCTCTTACCTGGGCTAGGAATGTAAGAGAACATTTTTAGTGAATTTGGCTCACGGTAAATGTTATAACCACCAAATAGCTCGTCTGCGCCTTCACCAGAAAGAACAACTGTTACATGTTTACGTGCTTCTTTCGCAACGAAGTACAATGGTACAGCTGCTGGATCAGCTAAAGGATCATCCATATGCCAAATGATTTTTGGGAACTCATCCATAAATTCTTTCGCTGAAATGAATACGTTATGGTTTTTAACGCCTAATTTCTCAGCAGTTTCTTTCGCAACATCAACTTCACTGAAACCACGTTGCTCAAAACCAACAGAGAATGTTAAAAGATTTGGATTCATTTCTCTTGCGATAGAAGCGATGATAGATGAATCGATACCACCAGATAAGAATGAACCTACTGGCACATCACTACGCATATGCACTTTTACTGAATCATATAACACATCACGAATTGCTTGGATATGCTCCTCTTTCGTTGCACTTGAAGCGTTGAAATAAGGTTTCCAGTAGCGATGGATTTCCATCTCTTTACCGATTTCTTTTACGAAATAATGACCAGGCTCGATTTTATTAACATCAATTGTTAAAGTTTCTGGCTCTGGACCATATTGGTACGTAAAGTAATGTTGTAGTGACGTTGGATTAACGCCTTTATCTTCCATCACATGCATAATACTTTTCTTCTCAGATGCGAAGAATGTAGTATCACCTTGTTGTGCGATGTATAAAGGTTTAATACCGAAGTGGTCACGTGCACCGAAAAGTTTCTTTTCTTCACGATCCCAAATCATAAATGCAAACATACCACGAAGGTAATCTACACATTTTTCTTTCATATGTGCATACAATGCAATGATAACTTCTGTATCAGATTGCGTTGCAAACGTTGCACCTTTTTCAAGTAACATTTCACGTAATTCTACATAGTTGTAAATTTCACCATTAAAAATAATTACATATCGATCATTTTCATAAGTTAGCGGCTGATGTCCTGCCTCTAAGTCAATGATGCTTAAACGGCGGAAGCCAAATTGTACATGTTCATCACGAAAATATCCTTCGTCATCTGGACCACGGTGGAAAATCATCGTGTTCATATTTTCAAATTGATGTTTTTCTGTTTCTGAAAACTCTCTAGGGTTTTCACATAAACATCCTACAAAACCACACATACTTCTTACCCTCTTTCAGTTTTCATTCTGTCTCTATACTACTATATCAACCCTATTTATACTAGCATAATCAACTGAATATGGCGACCAAAAACTATAAAAAAATCACTCCATTTCACATTTTTAACAATTTTTTATGAAAACATGAAAACTAGGCACTCACCTTTCTCCGCTTTTGTCATATGATATTGCAAATTGATTTCTAGGAGGGAATACCATGAGTGAAGAAAAAAAAGATTCTTCTCGCCCACCGGTTCGTAATTACTTAAAGCAAATTGATGATTTCTTCGAGCAAACACCTCTTCGCAATGTAATCGCTGATTTAAATCATTTTTTCCAAAAAGGAAACCGTTTATTAACATTCCCTGTAGATTTATATGAAGTTGGTGAAGAACTCGTTGTTACAGCTGAACTACCAGGTATACAAAAAGAACAAATCCAAATTGAAATACAAAGTGAATACTTAAAAGTCTCTGTAAAAGAAGAGATACTTGAAGAGGAAGAAGAACAAACATCCCATAACTATTATCGCCGAGAACGTTCCATTTCAGAAGCATCAAGATTGATTAAATTGCCGTATTCAATTAATAAAAAAGCGGCAAAAGCTTCTTATCAAAACGGCGTATTAGAAATTCGGGCGCCGAAACTTCCCCAGCAACATGACATTTTATCGATAGACTAATGCAAAAAAATAAGGGTGCTATGCACCCTTATTTTTAACCCACTAATCGCTTCATATCACGTATAATGTCTTCGTATGGCGTATTACTAATGCCACTATACTTTTTCATTACTTTTCCGTTTTGATCAATTAAATAAAATGATGTACCATGCATGACCTGACCGTTCTCCGGCTTATCTACAAGTGATTGGAAATTATCTTTTGAAAACTTTGTAATATCTTCTAACGAATACCCCGTTAATAAATTCCAGTTACTAGTATCCTCTGTAAACTTTTGAATAAAAGCTTTCAGATTTTCTGGCTTATCAAGGTCTGGATCTACACTAAATGAAACAAACTGAACGTCTAATTTCTCTTCTTTTGCCATCTTTTGAAGCTTGGCCATATTTGCAGTCATTGGTGGACAAACTGTCTGACAATTTGTGAACATAAAATCTGCAACCCAAACTTTCCCTTTTAAATCTTTTGTACCAAATTGCTTTCCATCTTGATTTGTAAATTGGAAGGTTTCTAAATCCCAATTTAATGGTTTACGAAGCTTTGAACCTGATTCACTACATCCAGCAAGTACAAAGAGACAAAATACAACCATAAGACCAATTATTTTTTGATAACGCTTCATTTATAAACCTCTTTTCTCTATCCTAAATTTAAATAGGTTATGTTTATAATAACAAAAGTTAACACTACGAGAAAATTGTTTACTACATTTGTTCACGAAATCGTACGAATTTACGTATGTTACTTCTTTATTTCAAGCGAATTACTAGACAAAATATATTTTTTTACTATTATTTCTATAAATAAAAGTGATAAAACTAATTTTATTGTTACTTTTGTAAATACCTCTCCCTATTTTTTAACAATTCCTTAAACATTAATCCATGTTTTACACTGTATTCCTTAACAACATTTCGGTACAATACAAATACAACGATTTTAAATGAGGTGATGTTCATGGCAAAGCGCTATGAAAATATGGATAATGTTAGTACAAAAAAATCAATTCGCTCTTTTTTACGCTGGCGTAAAGAACGAAAGCAAAACAAAAAAGATTTTTCTTTCTTAGTAGAACAATCACCCGTTAAACAAAGTGCATTTTTGCAAAGTAATGTTGAAAAAACGACTATCACATGGATTGGGCATTCCACTTTTCTTATCCAAACGAATGGACTTAATATATTAACAGATCCAGTATGGGCTAATAAATTAAAGCTAGTTCCAAGACTTACAGAACCTGGACTCTCTATAGAAGCACTACCTAAAATTGATATTGTCCTTATTTCACATGGTCATTATGATCATTTAGATTTTTCAACTCTTCGTCAGTTGAATGATGATGTTCTATATCTTGTACCTATTGGATTAAAAAAATTATTTACTCGTAAGAAATTTAAACATGTAGAAGAGTATAAATGGTGGGAAAGTACGATAATTAACGAAGTTTCTTTTCACTTCGTACCTGCTCAGCACTGGACGAGAAGATTCTTATTTGATATGAATACATCTCACTGGGGTGGATGGATTATTGATAATGAAACGACTATGGAAACCATATATTTTTGTGGTGACAGTGGCTATTTCCAAGGTTTCAAAGAAATTGGTGAACGCTTTTTAATTGATATTGCTCTTATGCCCATTGGCGCTTATGAACCAGAATGGTTTATGAAAGTATCTCATGTTTCACCTGAAGAGGCCGTGCAAGCTTATTTAGATTTAAACGCTACGCATTTTATACCAATGCATTACGGAGCTTTTGCACTCGCCGATGAAACACCTCGTGAAGCAATAACTAGACTTCGAAATAATTGGAATTTGCGCATGTTACCGTGGGAACAACTGCATGTACTCTTTTTAGGTCAAACTTTTATTTATAGTAACGCAACAAATAATAAGCAAATAAACGAAAAAATTGAAACTTTACATGTGTAACGTAATGACTGATTTTCTATATCCAACATATAATATAGAAAATCCTATAGTGAAAATTTAATTAGTGGGTTTTCTTCATCCCCACTGATTATTTGCCTTCACCAATCAAGCTTTTACGGGCAGCCCGCTACCTAACCTCTTTGCTCCAGCTAAATTTGAGGTAGAGAGTTTTACTGTCCGCAAATAGCGGGATAAAGGGTGTTTTCTATGAATGAATATTTACAGACTCGCTATATCATTAGCGGTAGTGCCTGTGTAGCTCTTCTTATTTCTTACTTTCTATTTACATAAAAAAGCTACTTGAAATATATTTTCAAGTAGCTTTTTTATTACTCTGCTAAATACATAAATCCGATTGCGCCCGGACCTGTATGAGTACTAATAATAGGCGTTGTATAGAAAATTTCTGATTGAGCAAATCCACTCACTTTTTCAACCGCCGCTTTCATACTTTCAGCTAAAGGAATTGCTTTCGCATGCGGAATTGCAACAGCTTTTACGACTTTTCCAGCCGTATCTTGCTCAAATAACTTAGCTAATGTTTTTACAATTTGGCCTTGGCTACGAACTTTCGTTACAGGATTATAAACACCGCCTTCAAGACTAGCAATTGGCTTTATATTAAGTAGCGAACCGATAAACGCTTTTCCTTTACCGATACGTCCACCCTTCACTAAGTTTTCTAATGTATCCACTACTACATATAAACGAGTATTCTTTCTTACTTCATCTACACGTTTTAAAATTTCTTCTAGTGAGCGTCCGTCATTTGCCATTTTTGCAGCTTCAATTACTTGATATGCTAAAGCATGTGTAATAAATTGAGAATCAACAACTGTTACTTTTGTATCAGTCATTGATGCAGCGCTATTTGCAGTTGCTACAGTACCGCTCATTCCACTTGTCATATGGATAGAAAGGACTTCGCTTCCATCTTCCCCTAGCTTGTCATACATTTCTACAAATGTACCCATAGCTGGTTGTGATGTTTTTGGTAATTCCTCTGATTTAATCATTTCTTCAATAAATTCGTCAGGTTGTAAATCAACGCGATCTAAATATGTTTGTCCATTTACAGAGATTGATAATGGTAAAACATGAATGTCATACTTTTCGATTACGTCTTGTGATAAATCTGCCGTTGAATCTGTTACAATTTTAATTTTTTGCATACTATACTTCTTCCCTTTCCAATACGCTCTCCTTGTTATTATACTAGTATTCCCATTGCTTTCAACAATTTGGAACGAAATTTCATCAAATTAATTATATTTTCATATCTAAAATGAAAAAGACAGAGTTTACTAACCCTGTCCGTACTTCGTATCATGCATTTTTTTCAAGGGTATTTGTTTTATATACATTTAAATAATCATTCCACTTCAAACAATTTTGTAAATATTCACGGAAAGAATACGAAAATCTTGGGTGTTTTTGTTTTTGAATTTTTGCAATAAATAATTGAAGACGAGACTGAATTAGAAACGATAATGGATGCTGTGCCTGTAGGACAGGGATTTCAAATATTTTAATGCAATCCCCTGTTGAATGAGTGAAATAAAAACTTTTCGTAATCACAATATCAATCCTCTTTTTCATTGGATTTTTGAACTTCCTCTACTTTGCGCTGTAACACGTTGTTTAAAGTGGAGTAAAATCAGACTTATATGATTTCTGTAGTCCTTATGGCTAGAAGATTTATACTCTATTCATCTCCACCTAATTCACCTTCCCGTTCTAAATATCTCTGAGACGGGAATCTCATTATCCATCAATTGTTTAATACATTTAGTATAAGCTTATAAAAGCGCAAAGTTTGTCTAAATTTTGGAGATTCTATAATTTTTTTCTTCTATATATTGTATACGTTTATAGCTATAGTATAACAAATAAATAAAAAAGTGCCTTTATAACGAGGCACTTTTCGACTGCATTTCTTCTCTTTTCTTTTTCCTCTTACTAACAACCTTTGATAACGCAATACTTACTTCATAAATACAAATAAGCGGCACTGCAACTAAACTATGAGATAAAAAGTCTGGCGGTGATATACAAGATGCAATGATAATTAATGCTACGTAAGCATACCTTCTTATTTTTATTAAAAATTCCGCCGTAAGTATTCCAATACTAGTTAAAAACATTACAACGACTGGCAATTCAAAAATCACAGCAAATGGAACTGTTAAATTAAGTACAAAATGAAAATACTTTTCTGTCGTAAACATCGTATTAAACATTTCATTACCTATCGTAGTTAAAAAGTGAAATAGAAACGGCATTACAATAAAGTATCCAAAACATAAACCTGCGATAAATAATATAGACAATACCGGTATATACATTATTGTCATCTTTTGTTCATTTGGATGTAAACCCGGTTTTACAAATAACCAAATTTGTATAGCAGCAAAAGGAATTGTACAAACGATAGCAAATACTGTAGCAATCGAGAAAAAAATCCACAATACATCACTTGGACCGAGAACAGTTAATTTCATTGGTAAATCTTTTACAAGCCAAAAATAAATATCCTTTGTAAAAGTAAATCCAATAATTAAAAATAGTACAAAGGATAACACCGTATATATTACTCTTTTTCGAAGCTCAACAATATGTTCTACTACGCTCATTTCCCGATTTTCCATCTCGTTCACCACACTTTATTTATCCATTACAAGGAAAATACACTACATTTTTTCTTTCTTTTCCTTTTCTTGAAATGCGTCATCTGTCAATTCTTTCGTTGATTTTTTAAACTCTTTTAACGTTTCCCCTAAAGCCTTCCCGATTTCCGGCAATTTTTTAGGTCCAAATAAAATGAGTACTGCTACTAAAATTAAAATTAACCCTGGAAAGCCAATATTTGAAAACATTTCCCCATCCCCTTTATTAGTAGTTTCCTTGTCCTACTATTACATAATTTTATTTTGTCAAAAAAGTTTGAAAACGTCAACAAATCCATTGTCTTTTGTCAAAAAAATTCAAAAATATAATCAATTATACAAATTTCATTTTCTATTGCTCTTGTGTATGATATGGTAAGGGAAATGACATATTATTTTATGATAGTAGAAAGGATTTGCATTATGACTGAAAAAATGACACGAATGACCCAATTTGTAAAAGAAGAAATTGCAAATGCAATTACACATGGTATCGGTGCCATTTTAAGCATCCCTGCCTTAATCATATTGATTATTCATGCTTCTAAGCACGGTACCGCATCAGCCGTAGTTGCATTTACTGTTTATGGTGTAAGTATGTTCTTACTGTACTTGTTTTCAACATTGCTACATAGCATTCATCATCCTAAAGTAGAAAAAATATTTACTATTTTAGATCATTCAGCCATTTACTTATTGATTGCTGGCACGTATACTCCTTTTCTACTTATTACACTTCGTGGCCCATTAGGATGGACGTTGCTTGCTATAATATGGACACTAGCAATCGGAGGTATCGTCTTCAAAATTTTCTTTGTACGTCGCTTTATAAAGGCTTCAACTTTATGTTACATCATTATGGGATGGCTCATAATCGTTGCTATTAAACCACTTTATGAAAATCTAACTGGACATGGTTTTTCACTACTTTTAGCAGGTGGAATTTTATATTCTGTTGGAGCTATATTCTTCCTTTGGGAAAAGCTACCTTTCAACCATGCCATATGGCACCTGTTCGTTTTAGGTGGTAGTGCGATGATGTTCTTCTGTGTACTCTTTTATGTCTTACCTACAGCATAATAAAAAAGGATTCAGCTTACGATAAGCTGAATCCTTTTTTATTACTTATGTAATTGTGAGGCAATAACTTCCTGTGTATGCTTCGTTAATTCTTTAATATCCATATTCGCATAATCTTCAGGTGTAATCGGCTTAGAAATTGTTACTGTTGCATGAGCTGGCTTCATACGATTTCCATTCGCTTCAAACATCTTATATGTACCATCTAATGTTACAGGTAAAATTGCTACACCTGACTTTACTGCCAGATGAAAACTACCAGCCTTAAACTCTCCAACTTCGCCACCCTTACTTCTCGTTCCTTCAGGGAAAATTACGATAGAATGTCCATTCTTTAATAGTTCAATTCCATCTTTAATCGCTTGAAGAGATTGACGACGATCGCTACGATCCATAAATACACAATTCATCAGTTCCATCCAAGTTGGTACAACTGGGAACTTTTTAATCTCTGCTTTTGAAACGAATCCAATTGGTTTATTTAAGTAACCTAGTAAAACAGGGATATCCATATTACTTTGGTGATTACTTACAACTAGTACTGGCTTGTCTTTCGGAACATTTTCAAGTCCTTTCACTTCTACTGCCCCTCCAGCTACACGTACCATTTTCTTACCAAACCAATTTGTCGTTTTATACACAGCATTGTCTTTTTCTTTTGGCGCCATCGTATTTACTTGTCTTTTAAGACGCCACATTCTCGGTGTAATCGCAATTACGATTAAAATTAAATAAAAGATTTTAAAAAACGTTTGAATCATACAGAACCCCCACCTATTATCATTCCGACCTTCATTATACTAGACAAACGAAGGAAAAAGAAGAAAAAAAGTCCAAACAGCAAGTGTTCGGACTTTTTAAGCATTCTATATTAGAAACGTTTTGCTAATTCACGAGCATTAGCAATTGCTGCTTCTTTAATTTCTTGTGCTTTTTCAGGGTTTGCATTCATACCTTCAACTGCAATATATTCAGTATCATTTACACCGACAAATCCTAATACAGTCTTTAAGTGATTGCGACCGAAGTCTACAGCTGCGTATGCTCCTTCAGAATATACGCCACCTGTTGCTTGAATGTGAAGCGCTTTTTTACCTTCTAATAAGCCGACTGGACCATTTTCAGTATATTTGAATGTTTTACCTGCGATTGCTACGTTATCTAAGTATGCTTTTACTACTGGTGGATAGCTAAAGTTCCACATTGGAGTTACGAATACATAACGATCTGCATTCATAAATGTTTCTAAGTTTGTGTTCATTGCTGCTACTTTTTGTTGTTGAACTTCAGTTAAAGCTTCAAAGCCTTCACCTGCTGCAAATTTACCCCAAGCAGCAAATACATCTGCATCAATTGCTGGTACTGTAGTGTTGAATAAATCAATTGTTACAACTTCGTCTTGTGGATGTTCGTTTTTATAAGCTTCGATGAAAGCTTCCCCTACTGCCATTCCGAAAGAACCTTCTGCTGAATTTGGATTTGCTGTGATAAATAGTACTTTTGTCATTGTATTCTCTCCCTTTTTTCTCTTTATCTTTAATTCAAGATTTATTTTTCAAAAGTTAATAACTTATCTTATGTAAGTATAATACAAAAAGTTTTAATCAATGTCAATAAAAAATAGCTACTTTTTTTTCGTAAGTTAATGATTTACTTTGTTTCCTTAAAATTTAGTATACGGATATTACAAACTCTTTCATATAAATAGGCTACCTCTACAACTTATAGAGATAGCCTACTATTACATATTATTTTTGAAATACATGTTTTACTTTTTCAGCTGGAATATTACTTCCGCCTCTACCTTTTACATCTTCAATCATCATTGTAATGACCATATCTGGGGAATTTAAATCAAATGCAGCGAACCAACCTAGTTCTTTTCCTTCGGCCTCTTTTGATACTTTTAATTCCGCTGTACCTGTTTTTCCAGCAAGAGTCATGCCATCAATTTTAGCAATTTTCCCTGTACCATCTGGATCATTAATTACTTTCGTCATTGCAGTTTTTAATATATCCTGATTTCCTTTAGAAATTACATTTTCTTTCCAAGCTTTTGGTTGTTTATCTGTTTTAATAATATACGGTGACGGAATCGTTCCATCATTTACAATTGGCGCATACGTTAAAGCTAAATGAAGAGGAGTCATTAATACTTGTCCTTGTCCATATCCCGTATCTGCCATTTGAATATCATTTTTAATGCCGTCATTTGCAATTTTAGAAGCAGGGAATCCATATTCAATTGGTAGTTTCTCATCGAATCCGAATTTTTTTGCTTCACTCATAAACTTGTCTTTTCCGATTTTCAAAGCTTCTTGTGCGAAGTAAATATTATCCGAGTATTTCATCGCCTTATCAAGATCAATCGGATTTGCATCTTTCACACGCGTTACATAGTAATTACCCCAAGAAGAATCTTTTGTCCATTTTAATCCTTCAATTTTCAACTCTTCTTTTGGATCAATCGTTTTCGTTTCAAGACCAATTGCAGCTGTAATAGGTTTAAATACAGAACCTGGTACCGACAATTGTGTAAAGCGATTTGTCATTGGTTTTTTCGGATCATTATTCCAAGCTTCGCGTTGTGCCTTCGATGTCCCTCGTGCAATTATATTAGGATCATATGCTGGACTACTTACTAGTGCAATTGTTTCTCCACTTTTCGGATTAATTGCTGCACTTGAACCAGCTTCACCCTTCATTTCATTATACGTTTTTTCTTGAACAGCACTATCAATAGTTAAAGTTACATTTTCTCCATCAACAGCATCTGTTTTTGCCAAGTTTTTAATTTCTTTTCCTTGCGCATCTTCTACAAAGACACGGCCACCTTTTTTACCGCGTAACTTTTCCTCTAATACTTGCTCTAAACCAGCTTTACCAACTGGGTCATCAGCTTGATAGCCTTTCTTTTGTAGCGTTTTTAAATCTTCAGCATTTACCTTTCCAATATAACCAGTCAGATGAGCTGCCGCTTCCCCTAACGGATATGTACGAACATTTACAGGTTTTGTTGAAACACCTGGTAAATCAATGTACGTATTTTGTGTTGCCCCTTCAGGCAAAATTCCAATTGGTACGAGATACCCTGGTTTTACCCATTTAGCAGCTAATTTTTGATCAATTTCTTCTACAGACATATTTAATAACTTCGCTACTGTTTCTTTCGTTTGCGGAGCAGTATCGCCTAACTTTTCAGGAATCAATCCGATTTCAGAAGCTTTCCCATTCGTTGCAAGACCTTTTCCATTACGATCGTATATTTCACCACGTTTTGGCTGTGTTGTCTGCATACGCACTTTACTATCTTTCGTCATGCCTGGGAAAATAAAATCAGGAGTCCAATCTATTTTCCAAGATTCTTTATCTCCATCTTTTTCTTTCACCATTTTTGCTTCATGACCAAATGTAATTTTACCACCAACTGTATCCATGCTTACTTTAAAAGGAACAGGACCTTCATCTTTTTTATCTTCTTTTACTTCCCCTGTTTCTACCTTTAAGTCTTTCACTTCGATACCAGAATAAATTTTTTCATATTTCTCAGTAAACTCTTTCTTTGAAATATCTTTTTTTGCATTTTTTGATAGTTGATCATACATATCTGCAAATTTTTGTTTATTCCACGCTTTTACATATGTATCAAACGCTTCTTGTGGTTTTTCTTCTTTACCACATCCAACTAACATGAATGCTAAGCAAAGAAAAAGAATCCCCCATATCTTTCTCAATCGATTCTCCTCCTCTTTCTATATTAGTACTTTTGAAAATTTTAGCATTTTTACATGCTACCTATCATTATAGCACTATCGAATCTCATCTATAAACTTATATTGGTGAATATAAATAAAAAGATTGATGCGAATTCTCACATCAATCTTTTTTATTATTGTTGTTTCTCATATACATGGTAATAATACGTATATGGGTTTTTTTCATCCGTTAAACCTTTTTCTACAAAAATCTCTTTCCAATTTGTCATATCTATTTCTGGGAAGAATGTATCTCCTTCAAATGCATGATGGATTTTTGTTATATATAACTTGTCTACATAAGGTAAAAAGAGATCGTAAATTTGCGCTCCACCAAAAATAAAAATCTCTTCTTCATTTTTACATAGTTCAAACACTTCTTCTACAGAATGAACAACTTCACAGCCTTCAACATGATACCCTTCATTACGAGTTACAATAATATTACGTCTTCCAGGCAGTGGTCTACCAATCGCTTCATAGTTCTTTCTTCCCATAATAAGCGGGTGACCCATCGTTGTTTTCTTCACGTATTGTAATTCACTCGGTAAACGCCAAGGTAAATTATTATCTTTACCAATTACTCTATTTTCGTCCATAGCGACCATAAATGAAACAATCATTTTTTCATCTCCTCTACAATTATACTGCAACCGGTGCTTTAATTGCTGGATGCGGATCGTATCCTTCAATCGTTAAATCTTCCATTTCAAAATCGAAAACAGATTTCACATCTGGATTTAATGTAAGTTTCGGGAATGGACGTGGTTCACGTGCCAATTGCTTTTCTACTTGTTCAAAATGATTTGTATAAATGTGTGCATCACCAATTGTATGAACAAATTCTCCCACTTCAAGTCCGCATTCATGTGCAATTAAATGAGTTAGTAGTGAGTAACTTGCAATGTTAAATGGAATTCCAAGGAATATGTCACCACTTCTTTGATATAACTGACAAGAAAGCTTTCCATCTGCTACATAAAACTGGAATAGCGTATGACAAGGCGGTAAGGCCATACTTGGCACATCTTCTGGATTCCAAGCAGAAACGATTAAACGACGTGAGTCTGGTGTTTTTTTAATCATTTCAATTACATCTTTTAATTGATCAAGTGTCTCACCAGCTGTCGTTTTCCAAGCACGCCACTGTTTACCGTAAACGTCTCCTAAATAACCATATTTATTTGAGAACTCATCATCTTCTAAAACGTTCTTTTTAAACAATTCCATTTGCTCGTCGTACTGTACTTTAAATTCTTCATCTTGTTGTGAGCGAAGACCAAAATCAGTCATGTCAGGACCAGTATACTCATCACTTTCTACCCAGCTCTTAAAAGCCCATTCATTCCAAATGTTATTATTATGCTGCAATAAATAGCGAATATTTGTATCACCTTTCATAAACCAAAGCAGTTCACTTGCTACAAGGCGAAACGGTACTCTCTTTGTTGTTAATAAAGGAAAACCTTTACTTAGATCAAAACGCATTTGATATCCAAATACAGATACAGTGCCTGTCCCTGTACGGTCTTCTTTCTTCGTACCATGTTCCATTACATGGCGGCATAAATTTAAGTATTCATTTTCAGCATGTTTCATATGTAGGAAAACCTTCTTTCAATCGTATATGCAATTTATCATAACATGAAAAATGATAAATTTAATAATCCTAATTAATAAAATTTCTTGCGCTAATTCTTACAAAATTATTAACTTTCCGAATATAAAAAGGTTTTCATTTTCTATTACCGAAAGTATAGTGCGGTAGAACAAAATTTATATTTGGAGGTTAGAAGTATGTCTAAAATTGAAACGCCTGTTATGACTTCTTTACAAACAACGGTTGAAAAAATGATGAAGGATTTAAATGTTCCTGGTGCTGCTGTCGCTGTTATAAAAGACGGTGAAGTTATTATTTCAGAAGGTTTTGGCTATCGTAATATAGAAACAAAAGAGGCTGTTACACCGAATACTCGATTCGCAATCGGTTCCTCAACGAAAGCATTTGGCACACTTTCATTAAGCTTGTTAGCACAGCAAAAAAAGTTTAATTGGGATACCCCTATCCAGTCTTATATACCTAACTTTACTTTATCTGAACTACTTGCTAGCTCACAAGTTACAGGACGGGATTTAGCTTCTCATCGAACTGGAGTGAGTCGTCATGAGGCTCTTTGGTACAGTTCTTCCTTATCTCGAAAAGATCTCGTTGAAAAAATAAAACATTTACCACTTGATGCACCGTTCCGGACTGCATTTCTATATAACAACTTAATGTATGCAACAATTAGCTACATTGTTGAAAACATTACAAATCAAACGTGGGAGCAGTACACTACAGAACATATTTTAGAACCTTTAAATATGAGACATACAAACTTCTCTGTTAACGATTCACAAACTACAGATGATTATGCTTTACCTTACATTGAAAATGACGGTGAAATAAAAGCAGTTCCATTCCGTAACATCGATACAGTTGGCGCTGCTGGGTGTATTAATTCCACAATTGAAGATATGGCACATTGGGTACTTCTCCACTTAAATGAAGGAAAATTTGGAGATCATGAATTAATCTCCTCTGAATTATTACAACAAATGTATACACCACACAATTCAATTCCAGACCAACCGGTTTTATCACTCCCTGAATCTCCATTAAATAGTTACGGTCTTGGTTGGTTTATTAGCGCTTATCGTGGTAAAAAAGTGATTCATCATGGCGGTAATATCGATGGATTTTCAGCGCTTGTTTCATTCATACCAACAGAAAACATAGGCCTTGTCATTTTAACGAATGCTGGAGGAACATTACTTCCTACTTATCTCGCTAATCAAATTTATGACGAACTACTTGAATTAGAATCCATTGATTGGCATAAACGTGCTGTAGAAGATACTAAAAAAATGAAGGAAATGATGAAAGAAGCAACTGAATCCCTCCCTGAACAAATTAAAGGGACTACACCTTCGCACAAGTTAGAGGATTATACTGGTACTTTTGAACATCCTGCATACGGAACATTACAAGTATACAAACGAGATGATTCGTTATATGCACAATTTATGGAAATGGATATTCAATTAGGGCATCATCATTACGACATCTTCTCTGCAAAAGTTGACTTATTCCAAATGAAAATGAGCTTATTATTCGCTTATGAAATGAATGTAAGTGGTGAATTCCCATCCCTTCAGTTACATGTACCAGCTACATTAAGTACTCAGCCGCTTACATTTAAGAAAATTAAATAAGTATTTTGATGGTAAAAAATAAAGGTAGGTGCGAATCACACCTACCTTTTCTATTTCATATCAATCTTATCTGGTTGAAACCAAATTGGCTTCGATAACTCAAAGTTATTATGATCCTCTAAAACTATAGTAAGACGCTCTAACATATCCTCTAACATATGCGGTGCTGCTCGTAATGTCCAGACAACTGAGGAGAAAACTGTCATGCCAACGTACACTGTGTATAATTTCCAGAACTCCTCTGGTATTTTCCTATTAAAGTATCCTTCTATTTGTCCGATTGAATACGGAATACTAATGTCCCTTGCAAACAGTGCAATTTTCACAAAATCATGAAGTGGGTCGCCCCAGTCGTAGCCATTAAAATCAACAACACCTACATATTTTCCATCCCGTACAATTATATTTTCTAAATGAAAATCATCGTGTTGAAATCGATTTGGGCGGTTCTTTAAAGATATTTCATTTTCTTCAATAAACTTTATGATTTTATCATCATTTTTTATGTTTATTCCACATGTTTTATATGCCTCTAAATATTTACTATGTTTTTTCATTGCTCTTTCATACCATGGAAGTATATTATTAGGAGCTTCATATGTATGCATTTTTGCTAAATCTTTTCCTGCCTCTATACCAATATCATATTGTTCTTTTGGTGAATACGTAGGCAATAGCTTCTTCGCATCCTCCCCTTCTAAATATGAAAAAATGCCATAGCATAAACCTTCTTCTGCCAACAAATCCATTTCAATTGGTTTTTGTGCTTGCACACTACGATTTTGCATTTCATTTAAAATTTGAAACTCTATTTTCTTTCTTTCATACTCTTTTATATCGCCTGTCCGCAATAAATATTTTTCATTATTCGTACTCGTAATTATATATTTCTTATCAGGCGAAAAACCTTTAGAAATTTCTTTAATATCCACTGCATCTTTTACTATTTGTATATTATTTTGCCATGCTGTAATTATCTTCATATCTATTCCCCTTACATTTCTGCATTTGGTGTATAGGCAACTTCTACAATAAATCCATTCGGATCGTAAAAATCAATCGTATAATAACCTTCCGAATAATGATCCATTTCAATTGGACCACGTATTACCTTCACTTTCGTACTAGAAAGAAAATCTGCTACTTCATCAACTACTTCTCTATGAATAGCTTGATAACAAATATGTCTAGGCCCTAACGTCCTTACAATTTCCTCATCTACTTCTTTAAAGTATATTTCACTTTCTCCTGTGCTATATGCTACTTCATTTAACTTTCTCCACCCAATTATGGAAAACAACTTATTATAAAAAGAAATGGATTCCTCTAAATTTGCTACCCAAAATTCAATATGATGAATGCCTGCTCGCAGTGTATTCATATTAAGAATACGCTCCTTGTACTACTTGCACAATTTCCATCGGCTTATGAACCATGTAATCTGGTGCATCTTTTTTCACTGTTTCAATAACATCATATCCCCAAGATACCCAAATTACGTTCACTCCAGCCTTTTTACACGCTGCTACGTCTCGCTGTTCATCACCGACATATAACATATCTTTCTCTGTTATTTTTTTTGATTTCAAAAATCTTTTTATCATTTTATCTTTACCAAACAAATTTTTAGAACAATACACTTCTTGAATATTTTCGATACCATTCTTGTGTAAAAACGCCCGAATATGCTCTTCTGAGTTCGATGATATGACTGCAATTCCGTAGCCTTTTTTATGTAGTTCATCTAATACTTCTTTCATCCCATGGAACAAAACGAGATTTTTTATAGCAGGCTGATATAATTTATAAAATTCCAACGCTAATATCGGTAGTTTATACAGTGGTACATTAAGTTGTTTACATCTCTCTGGCATCGTTAATTTACGTAAATGTTCAATTTCGTCTTCCTTTACTGCTTTATACCCATGTTTTTCAGCAAGTTGATTATAAATCGGTACAAATATATTTTGTGAATCTACTAATGTGCCATCAAAGTCAAAAACAATATATTTTTGCATTCCCATACTCCCTTTGCTTCTTTTTTCTAAACCTATGTTATTCAACAACATAGTTGTCTGTCCCTTCTATAAAAATAAAAAAGAACAAGATTTTCTCTTGTTCTTTTTAAGACAACCATTTCGGTGGTACATTCGTATTCCAATAAATATTTCCTAACTCATGATGTCCAGAGTATCCATCATCAAAACGGTGGTAATGGAAATTAAAATAATAACCATCTTGCGGTGGATGATCTCTTCTTACATGGAAACGCAATAAATCATTTCCAGATTTCGTATCGTAGACGTGAAAAATCTTCTCATTATTTCCACCAGCTGGTTTTTGAGAAATCGCTAATGATTGTAGTGAATCTTCTGGTACATCACTAGCAAGCTCAGCAATTGCCTCTTCAATTTTCGGTAATATTACATCTTTAAACTCATCTTCAATTACTGGACCAATTTTAGTACCAAACTTTTGCATCGACTGCTTCTCTGCTTCTTGCATTGCATAAGTAATAAAAGTATCGGTGGTTAACCTGTCATTCGTTTCTTCATATGTATAGGACGTGCTCTCCAAACTTTGTTGCCCAGCTGTGCTCGTAGGCTTGTCCGCAGCTTTGGCATTATCAAGTAATATGGAAGGAGGCGTCACTAAACCAAATGTAAACACGGTAATTAATGCGACTAAGGTTTTTCTAAACCAATTTGGCATTTATGTTCCCTCCCCTTTCACTCATTATTTTTTATATAACGGTGGTTTCTTCTATTATACAAAATGATTGTAATTTTTGCACTTTACAATTTTGTTAACGTTCACATATTTTTCACTTGAATATGAAATTGTAAGGTTTCATACAATAAAAATACAACAATAATAAGGAGGCGATCAGATGACTTTAGATGTCATGTATTCCGCCGCAAGCATACTCGTTTTAGTATATTTTATTTATCAATGTGTTACAGACTAGAAAAAGAGCCGTCAATGGCTCTTTTTTAATGGTAAAAATACAATCCATACAATTAATAAAATAAAAATAATGCCACCAATCACAGCTGGCAATAAATAAAACTGGGCAAGTATAACTATTCCATACAAAAGTATTGCTGGTAGTAGTAAATAACGATTTGCCTTCCATCTTAACAAAAGTAAGTTCCCTTCATCACAATATAAATGAAGAAACATCTTATTCGTAAATTCATTCCAATAATCACGTGCATAGCGAGAAATTGCAACTACAGCAAATACGAGAACAATAGCTGCAATCCACCTAGGAGTCATAATTATACTTGCAGTACTGATACATACAATTTGAATATAAAATATTCGTGCAGTACTTGTACGGAAAAATTCTTTCAAAAAAGATTCGACAATACGAGAATCAGCTTTTTTTCCTAAAAGTCTTTTAGAGTACGGAAACATCCACGGTTTTTTATTCGAACTACTCGGTTTAGCCGCATGACCACCAACTTGCATAATTCCGCTCGTCCAGCGCATGCTTTCCTCCTTTTCTTTCTCAATTTCTTTAAAAAAGAACTTTTTATAATTCATTTTCGCTTTTACTAATACACTACTTAAGAAAATTACTAAACCGATAAATAGAATTGAATAAAATGAATTTTTATAAATAAAAAATAAACTAATTCCAAAAAAGGACACGCTTATAGAAAATACTACATTTTTTACAATCCATAAAACCCATCGTTTCTCCGCATGTACATGAATAAATCTCGTTAACAACGACATCATAAATCGAAATATAGTAAAGAATACCCAAAATAATAGGACTTGTATCTCTGTTACTCCGATACTTTTCATCAACACCGGTAACATAATAACGACTAATATTATATTCGTTATCGCTATTCGAACAAATGTGTACATCATGCCATACTGGACTAATTTTTGCATATGTGTTGCATACGAAATTAAAAATAAACTATCCGCTTGCTCAAAAAATGAACGAACTCCTCTCGGATATGTTACTAGATAAAATGCGAGTAATCCTAATCCGAAATAAATCGTCTCTTCCGTTGATAATTCATTTATCCATAGTGACCTATAATAGATTCCCATAAATATAAGTGCTGGTATAATAATATATAATGCGACTGTCCAATCTGTTACCGAACGTATAGACTTCCACTTCCGCTGAAGCTCATGGCGTAATCTTTTATAAAATTGTTGTTTAATCATGTTGTTCACGCCTTACGATTACATCAAAGCAGTCTAGTAATGAGCTACCCGGCATTTCCGCTAACATTTGAATAGATTCTAAATGTCCATCTGCGACTAATGTACCTTGTGAAATGAGTAAAAATCTTTCACAAATTTTTTCAGCAGTATCCAATACGTGCGTACAAAGTAAAATTCCTGCTCCGCGCTCTTTTTCTTTATATAAATAACTTAAAAACTCTTTCGTAGCTACTGGATCTAAACCGATAAAGGGTTCATCAATGATATAAAAATCTGGCTCAGTTAAAAACGCCAATATTAGCATCGATTTTTGTTTCATACCTTTTGAAAACTTTGATAAATACTCATGTTTATGCTTATCCATTCGAAAAGTATGTAATAATTGTTCCGCTCGTTCTTCCCAGCTTCCCATTTCACTTCCACGAGCAGCCATTAATAATTCAATATGTTCCCAGAGCGTCAAGTAATCATAGTATGTTGGATGTTCTGGCACGTATGCATACGGATTTTTCTTTTCACCGAATGATATTTCACCGTCCATATTTACAAGTAATCCGAGCATCGTTTTTATCGTCGTACTCTTCCCAGCACCATTTGCTCCAATAAGAGCAACTAGTTCACCTTTTTCGATAGAAAAAGCTATATCATGAATTGTTTTTTCGCCTATTTCATATCCGGCTGAGCGGATATTTACTTCTAACATGCATTTCCCCTCTTTCCATTTCCAATACAATCAAGGAAAAGAATAACATATAACTATCTATATATCATTATAAAATATTTATTTTCATAGCAGGAAAAAACATTTTTTAACAGAATATTAAATGTTTGATTACATTTTATTGGGGTGGATAATATGTCTTTTCAAATTCGTGAAGCAACGATAGATGATATAGACGCACTTTGTTCTTTAACGAAAGAATTAAAAGGTTCCTCTATTTCCTATGAAGATATGAACAACCGATTACAATTCGTACAAATGAGTCCGTTTGATTTTTTATATGTTTACGAGGAAGAAGAAGCTATATTTGGATTACTTGGATTTCGTATACGTGAAAATTTAGAAGATGTAACACGTTATGGAGAGATTTCAATTATTAGCGTCGATTCTAACATACGACGGAAAGGCATTGGACAAGTATTGATGGATTATGCAGAGCAATTAGCAAAGAAACATAATTGCATTGGCACATGGCTAGTTAGTGGAACAAAAAGAGTAGAAGCTCATCCTTTTTACAAAAAATTAGGATATGAAGTAAATGGCTACCGATTTGTAAAACATTTTTAAACTACTTATAATTGAAGGGACTATAACTATGACAAACATTAAAGCAATTTTCATTGATCGTGACGGTACAATTGGTGGTGACACTACAATACATTATCCAGGATCTTTTACATTATTTCCATTCACAAAAACATCCTTGCAAAAACTAAAAGCTAAAAATATAAAAATTTTCTCTTTCACAAATCAACCTGGTATCGCAGATGGAATAGCAACTGTAGCCGATTTTGTACAAGAATTAGAAGGCTTCGGTTTTGATGATATTTATGTATGTCCTCATAAACACGGTGATGATTGTGAATGCCGTAAACCAAGTACAGGCATGCTGCTTAAAGCAGCAAAAAAACATGGGCTTGATTTAACACAATGTGCTGTAGTTGGTGATCGCTGGACTGATATTGTTGCAGGAGCAAAAGTAAATGCGACAACAATTCTAGTCCGAACAGGCGCTGGGTATGATGCTTTGCATACGTACCGAGACAAATGGGCACATATTGAACCAAACTACATTGCAGATAACTTTGAAGATGCAACAAACTGGGTTTTAAATCAACTATAATACAAATGAAGATTTTGATTCACTCAAAATAATTTAAAACATAGTTAAAATAGCCTTTTTGGAAAATAATTGTCTTCCATAAAACGGATCACCTCAAAAGGTAGCAAGTTCCCTTTTGATACGCAAACATTGCAATTCAAATTTTATTTTTTATTAGTAACAGCAATTAACGTAAAGAAGGAATAGCTTAGTGGCTATCCCTTCTTTATTGACTTCTATTATTTACATTTGTTATCTTTTTTTATTGAGTATTCTCATCGTTTTTATACTCCAAAATATCCCCTGGCTGACACTCCAAAGCTTTACATATCGCTTCTAATGTTGAAAAACGAACCGCTTTTGCTTTCCCATTTTTCAAAATAGAAAGATTCGCCATCGTAATTCCAACCTTCTCCGAAAGCTCCGTTACACTCATCTTTCGTTTTGCTAACATGACGTCAATATTAATAATAATTGTCATATCCGCCACCTCAGACCGTCAAATCATTTTCTGATTTTATGTTAATTGCTTCTTGTAGAAGGCGTTGAAGAATAGCAGCAAAAACAGCGATAACGAGCGAAGCAAAAACGATAATAAGTCCCACTAACCCAATAGGAGGGTCCATTTTTTTCGCTATAAAATGAAAAAGTGGTAAACCTAATACATACAAACCACTGATTGTAACTGCACAGCGCTTTATATTCTTTAACGCCTTTACAGATAACTCCGAGAACGCTGTGTTCTCATCAATGTACTGTAAAAGATTGAAAGCCTGATAAAGAGCAACGTAAAAAGGCACAGCTGCTCCATACATCACAATGAAAACAAGATATTTTATCAGAGTAATATTAGGATACAAATTCGCTGCGAAATTCGCCATTTCCGGCACTAAAAATATGCATAAAGCAAGTACTGCAATTCCAACAAGAAAAATAATTACTTTTAAGAACGTTGTTGAACTTCGTTTAAGATTCATTTACAATACCTCATTTATTTAATGATAACATAATTTTATCATATCGTTTATCGTTTAACAATAAATAAATATCGTTTTCGTCATGTTTAATTTAGGCAAAAATAAAAAAGAATTTCTCATTACAAAGAAATTCTTTTTCTTGAAAATGTCTCTTTCAACTTAATTTTTTAAAACGTTAATTCGTAATGGAAATAACGATTATCTCTCAAATAACCATTTTCAGCATATAATCGTTGTGCTGATAAATTATCAATCTCTGTTTGCAATTTTACACCTTTTGCTCCATTCTCTAATGCGTATCCTTTAGCAGCTTCTAATAATTTTTTACCTGTTCCGGCTCCACGCTTCGCCGCTTGTACAAATAAATCATTTAAAATCCATAATTCTTTCATTGAAATGGAAGAAAATAATGGATATAGTTGTGTGAACCCAATATATTCGCCGTCTTCAACTGCTACGAAAATAACGGACTCTTTTTTCTCAATTCGATTTCGTAAAAATACTTTTGCACCTTCTAAATCAGAATCCTGCCTATAAAACATGCGATAGTTATTAAAAACTGATGCTAGTCCATCTAAATCTGCAATTGTTGCCTCATATATTCTCATTTTACTCCATTCCCCTTCCAATACTGTCTCATTATATCCGTTGCCCATTTAGGCTGGTGTATTTCTTCTTTCGGCATAAACTCTTTCATTATTGGTTTTATATCCAATATAGGAGTACCATTAATAGCATCTAATCCCTCAACAATAATTGATTTACCTTCTCTTTTGATCACCTTTACAATTGTTACACCTATGCGATTCGGGCGATTTTTTCCGCGCTGTGCAAAAATACCTACTTCAGGATAATCTTTATTATTTCTAGGATGTCTAGCAAAATACTGAATTTGCTCGTCAGTTACTTTATGAAAATAAAAAACAACTTCAATATGAGAAAAATCTTCAATCCCTTGTATACTTTCTTCTGCATACATTTCAGTTAAAGTTATACGGGATCTTACTTCTCCCCACTCATCATCTTTTATTTCCTTTCTTTCATTATGTACAAATGCGATTGGTTGAACTGAAAACATACGCATTCCCCCTTAAATGTAACCACTTACATTATAAAATATTTTCTGAATGTTTTCCAGATATATGAATTAAGTTTACATAATATAATTATAATCTATTTATCTAGAGCTACCTTGACTGCTTCAATTGCATGTATATGAGTCGTATCAAATATCGGGACAGATACGTTTTCTTGCTTTATTAATAACCCTATTTCTGTACAACCTAATATGATTCCCTGTGCTCCTTTTTGCACTAACTCTTCGATGACTCTTTTATAATATTCTCTAGATTGAGATACTATTTTTCCTAAACATAATTCTGTATATATTACTTTATTTATTTCTTTTCTATTTTTTTCTGATGGTACTATTACTTTTATATCATGCTCTTCAATACGTGACTTATAGAAATCTTGCTCCATTGTATATTTAGTTCCAAGCAGACCAACCTTTTGAATGTCTTTTCTTTTAATTTCTTTTGCAGTTGCATCAGCAATATGTAAGACTGGAATATCAATTTTCGCCTTTATTTTTCCAACTACCTTATGCATTGTATTTGTACAAATGATTATAAAGTCTGCTCCCCCCTTTTGTAATGAATATGCCGCATTCCCTAGAATTTCTCCAGCACCATCCCAATCTCCGCTAGACTGACATCGTTCAATCTCTTCAAAATCCACACTATTAATCAAACATTTTGCTGAATGTAGCCCTCCTAATCTCTCTTTTATTTCTTCATTAATAATTCGATAATATTCAGAAGTTGATTCCCAACTCATACCACCTATAAGACCTATCGTTTTCATATAAACACCTACCTAAACTATTTTTATAAAACTAATAACAATGTTTTATTATGTATATTATACATAATAAAACAAGACTTTAAGTTTGGAATATAAAGTCTTGTTTTAACGGAATAATAAATAATAATTCTACTTTCATTTCCAAGGAAATTTTTATAGAATATTCTGAAATTAACAATCTGATGTTTTTATAAATTCTTTATACTTATAATTAAAACACTCTCGATACAACTCTTTGATTTCATCATATGATGGAACACGTGGGTTATTAGCTGGGCTACCACTTTCAATTGCATCTGATGCCATTTTAGAAATAGCATTTTCAAATTCAATTTCATCGATTCCGTATTCTTTTAAATTTGGAATACGAAGATCAAAGCAAAGTTTTTTTATTTCACCAAGTGTGTAGTCTGCTACTTCCTCATCAGAATTCGAATACAAATCCTTATTTAAACTACGTCCAATTTTTGCTAACCTTTTCATTGCACTTGTTTTTGTAAACTCTAACACTGTAGGTAATAGTATGGCATTTGATATTCCATGCGGTACATGAAATAATGCTCCCACTGGCCTTGACATTCCATGAACTAATGTAACTGATGCATTAGAAAATGCAATTCCAGCTTGTAAGGAAGCAATCATCATCGCTTCTCTTGCCTCCATATTACGTCCATCTTCATATGCTATACGTAAATATTTCATAATACTTTCAATAGCTGAAAGAGCAAGTACATCTGTAAGTGGTTGTGAAACTTTAGAAATATACGCTTCAATCGCATGACATAACGCATCTATTCCTGTTGCTGCCGTAATTTGTGGGGGTAACGAACTTGTCAAAACTGGATCTATAATTGCTACTTTCGGTATAAAACTAGGATGCTTCATCATCATTTTTACATCTGTTTTTTTATTCGTAATTACTGCTACACTTGTAACTTCCGATCCAGTACCAGAAGTTGTTGGAATTGCAATAAGTGGTAGTGGATTGTTTTCTATTTTAATATCCTTTTGGACATAATCCTCAACTTCTCCACCATTTGTATATAAAACCGCTACCGCTTTCGCAGCATCAATACAACTTCCACCACCAATACCGATAATAAAATCGCACTTTTCCTCTTTACAAAGAGATAACGCTTCTAATACGTGTATATTTGTAGGCTCAGCATCCACTTTATTATATGTACTAACAGTAATACCTTTCTTATTTAATTGTTGCATACACTTTTCAACATATCCTAATTTTTCCATAATTGTATCAGTAACTATAAAAGCTCTTTTCCCTAACTTTTTTGATTGTTCTCCCAGTTTTTCAAGCGAATTCCTTCCATATAATACCGACTTTGGCATACGAAACTCAGAAACCTCTTGCAAGTCCCCCACCCCTTCTTATCCTAATTAATATTTTATAACATAAATTATCGATTTGATGAATCTTTACGATTCAAATTTTTTAATAGAGTCCTGTTAAAGTATAGAATGCGATAACTAAAAATACAGCAACCGTTTTCAAAATTGTAATAGCAAATATATCTTTATATGACTGTTTATGTGTTAATCCTGTTACTGTAAGAATAGTAATAATAGCCCCGTTATGTGGTAGTGTATCCATTCCTCCTGATGCCATTGATACGATACGGTGCATAACTTCTAATGGAATATCAAATTGATTGGCCGCTGCAATAAATTTATCTCCCATTGCACTTAATACTATTCCCATTCCTCCTGATGCCGAGCCTGTAATTCCAGCTAAAATATTCGTCGTTACTGCACCATTCACTAACGGATTTGTGAAAGTAGCAGAGATGCCATCTCTCATAATTGCGAAACCTGGAAGTGCTGCAATGACACCACCGAATCCAAACTCAGCTCCTGTATTCATCGTTGCAAGTAGCGCTCCACCAATACTTGTATTCAATCCAGCTTGGAAACCTGTTACTACTCGCTTCCAATATAATAATAACGTTGTTAAGATCCCTATAATAAGTGCCAATTCTACAGACCAAATTCCTACTACTGCACTTAATTCTACTTTTCCAAATGCTTTCATACCAATTGCAGAAAAATCAAAACCGCTTGGATACCACTTCGGTATCATAATAGTAAACACTTTATTCATTACACCTACTAAAATAAGTGGTATAAATGCAATAAGTTGTTGTGCTCTTGTGATTTCAATGTTATTAATTAATGGCATATTTTTTTTTTCTACTTGCAAAGATGCTGCCATTTCAGTATTTCCATCATTAAAACCAAAGTATCCTTCACCTGCCGCTTTTGCCTTCTTACGTCTACTCTCTAAATATAGTAAACCTAATGTAAGAACAAAAATTGCTCCTACAATCCCAAGTATCGGTGCAGCATAAATATCCGTTTTAAAAAATGTTGTAGGTATTACATTTTGAATTTGTGGTGATCCAGGTAACGCATCCATTGTAAACGTTACTGCTCCAAGAACAATCGTTCCAGGGATTAAACGCTTTGGAATATTAGCTTGTCGAAACAACTTAGCTGCGAACGGATAAACAGCAAACACTACTACATACACACTAACACCACTATACGTTAAAATAGCCCCCATTAATACAATCGCTAATATAGTACGTTTTTCACCAACTAACTCAATAATCGTTTTTGCGATAGAATCTGCAATTCCTGACATTTCCACTACTTTCCCAAATATTGCTCCTAATAAAAACACAGGAAAATATAATTTTATAAATCCAACCATTTTCTCCATAAAGATATTAGAAAAGAAAGGTAATACATAACTAGGTTCTGTCAAAAATACTGCAAATAATGCAAATATCGGCGCGAATAAAATAACAGAAAAACCTCTGTATGCTACGAACATAAGTAAACTTAGTGCTAATAATATAATAACTAACTCCAATTTTACCCCTCCATTAAACAGAATATTCTAAATTTTATTGATAAATTTCTACTAACCTTTTAATTCTGACATCCCTCCTCTTATTCATACAAATTTTTATGCTAAAAATGTCTAATTATAATTATTCGATTACATATGAAAAATCCCTTTAAACAGAAACGAATTCATCGTCATACGTTATAAAGGGATTGCTAGAATCTATATTTACTAATTTATTAAACTTTTTTCTACACAAAAATGATACAGTTCTTCAACATCTTTCACTATGTAAGTCGCACTAACTTCAGTCAGTTCTTTCTCACAGCCATAGCCATATAAAACACCAATTGAAGCAATTCCATTCTGATTCGCACCTATTATATCGTGCTTTCTATCACCGATCATTATCATTTCTTCTTTATTTAGTTCTTCATTTGTTTGTAAAATATGAGCAATTATTTCATCTTTTTTTATTCTTGTACCATCTAAATTACTTCCAATGATATCTTCGAAATAATTCGTCAATTGAAAATGCTCTATAACTTGTTTCGCAAATACAGTGGGCTTTGAAGTTGCTACAAATATGCGATTCCCTGAACTTTTTAATTGTTGCAAGAGCTTCAGAATCCCCTCATATACATTATTTTCAAACAATCCACGCTGCTTTAAATACTCACGGAAATAAAAAACAGCACGTTCAAGCTCTCCTTCACTCATATTATATCTCTCTATGAATGATTGCTGAATAGGAGGACCTATAAATGAATCTAACTCACTTACATGTACTTCTTCAATTCCTACTTTTTTTAACGCATATAAAACCGAGTTTACAATCCCTTCTTTCGGATCCGTTAAAGTTCCATCTAAATCAAATAGAAATGTTTTATACATGTTTCATTCCTCCACTTAATTTGCTGTATAAATAACTGCTAACATCTCTTCCACTTCTCCCTATTATACTATCATTATCTATTTTTTCGAAAAATCAATTTCCATATGTCACATACTTTCAGTTACAAAATACGATAGATATGATACAGTAAAAAAGTTACAATTATTTTAATAGAAACTGGTGAAACAAATGTCAATTACGTTAATTTTTATAATGGCTTTCACAATTGTAATCCACGCAGTTGAAACAAGCTCTTATAGTATTCGATTAGCGGGGGTTCGTTTAAAGAAGATTGCTGTCGCATTATCCGTCGTAGGAATCGTATTACTCATTTCAAGAACGTCAAACTTACTACAAGCCTTTTTACTTGGCGGGATTGTGGACGAAGCAAAACTAGATCCTTCTATTGATTTAGAGCATATTATACGTCTTGTACTATTATCTGCTTCTATCGGTACATTGCTTGCGATTATACTGTATCCAACTTTGACAAAACTATTTGGATATGTCATTCAAAACTTTGAAACAGACGGTTCTTTCATTCGAATGATGAAAACGAATAACATTCAAAAATTAAAGTACACAAAAAAATATGTCCGCTTTCCAAAGTTAGAAATGATTCATAGACTGCGTATCGGCGGTATTCCAAAGCGTATAATGCTTATTAACATGTTCGCTACTGCAATTTATACAGCGGGAGTTCTTTCCGCACTATATGCTTCTTTTTTAATTCCAGCTTTCGCAACAAAAGCCACTACAGCTTCTGGTCTTATTAATGGTTTTGCTACTATTTTATTAACAGTGCTACTAGATCCACGTATTGCTCTTTTAACAGAGCGAGCTCTTCAATCAGAAGAAGGTGCTGAAGCAATGAGTAAAATGTATGCTTGGCTAATGATTTCTAGACTTTTTGGTACATTACTTGCTCAACTGTTATTCATACCAGGTGCTTACTGGATTACATGGATTATAAAGCTTATGAATTAAATTTACTCTCTAAAAAAAAGCAGGTGAGATAACAAATGACTATACAAACAGAACAAGATATCATTCGCTTAATAGAAAACGACGAATGGATGATGAATGTATTACAAATGGCAAAATCACTAGAGTTACCTGATTGGTGGATTTGTGCCGGATTTGTTCGTTCTAAAATTTGGGATACTTTACATGACTATGAAGCTAAAACGGCTATGCCTGATGTTGATGTAATTTATTATGATAGTCTACATCAAGATGAGATATACGAACAATCATTAGAAACGAAATTAATGAATATTGATGCTACTATCCCTTGGTCTGTAAAAAATCAAGCTCGTATGCATGTAGTGAATAATATGCCACCATATTCTTCTTCTGTTGATGCTATTTCTAAATTTCCTGAAACAGCAACGGCATTAGGAGTTACACTTGATGAACTAAACAACGTCATATTAACAGCCCCATGTGGTATTGAAGATGTCCTTTCCTTACAAGTGAGACCAACAGCTCATTTTCTTGAATCGAAAGAATGATTACATATGTACAAAAACAGAGTTATAAAAAAGAATTGGCAAAGTAAGTGGCCTAACATCACAATCACATATCCAGAAATATAGAAAGGGTGCCTCTCATTTATAGAAGCACCCTTTTCTTCATTTCAAAAAATGTATGACTGTTTCTGCAAACCTATCTGCTTCCTCATAATGAGGTGAATGACCGCTCTCTTCAAATACGATATACTTGCCGTTTCGGGCATCTTTATTAAATGTTTTAATTTGTTCTTCACACGTTACTACATCATGTTTTCCTACAATTAATAACATTGGATTCTGTACTTCTTTTATTTTATATAATAATGATTTATGACATGCACCCTCTAATTTTAATCTATCAAAATGAATTTGAGAGCGATTTGAAAATACTTCCCACTCTTCATCGCTATATAAACTATAGTCTGTCTCATCTTCCTTATAATTGTAAATCTCCATTCTTTTTTCTTCTAATTCAGCGCTTAATCTTATATAGGCTTCTAACAACTCTTCTGAACTAGCATAGCTAGATGAATAAGCAAAGCACTCTTTTGCTACTTCTTCTTTTTCATGCTTTTTTAATAAATGCCCTGTCTTTTGTAATAAAGCTCTACTTGTTAATGCAAAGTCGAAAGTTGGCCCTTCAAATATTATTTTCTCTATTGAACTTGGATATATCGACGCATATAACAATGCTAAATAGCCACCGAAAGAATGTCCAATTACAGACCACTTTTCAATTTGTAATGCTTTTCTTAGTTCCTCACAGTCTTCAATTAAATCATTTAATCCAAAAGCTTCATCCTCAGTAATTTCTTCTGAGCGACAAACACCCCTTTGATCTATCATCATTACATATAAAGAATCTTTTAAACGTTCCGCTTGATGAAATGAAAAATCATAGCAACTCTCTCCTGGTCCACCATGCAAATATAAGACTGGTTTATCTTTAGGATTTCCATGCGTTTCAACGTATAGCTTTTTCCCTCTAATATTCATGTATCTCCCTGCTTCTATCAAATTTGCCTTTATGATCATCACCTCCCCTTTTTTACTGAATATTATAACATTTAATGTTAAATAATCCCTATTACATTTAAGAAGACGATAATTATTGCAAGTGGTGCTACAAATCGAAGTAAAAATGCCCAACAAGTAAATACTTTCTTTCCATAATTACCACCTACAAAAAACTCTGCTTCTAGTACCTTCTTCTCCATTTTGAATGAAACGAAAATACTAATAAATAGTGCTCCAAGTGGCATTAATATATTACTAGATAAAAAGTCTACCGCATCAAAAATATTCTTTCCAAAAATCGTAATATCACTCCATACTCCAAATGATAACGCAGATGGTATACCTACTAAGAAAATACAGAAACCAATGATCCATGATAGTTTCGTCCTTCTTTCTTGTTCACCATTTGCTAATGCTGAAACAACAGTTTCTAGTAGAGAAAATGCCGATGTTAATGTCGCAAATGTAAATAGTGCAAGGAATACTGTTAAGAAAAATCCACCGAATGGGATTTGACTAAATACAGATGGTAATACGATAAATAGTAATCCAGGTCCTTCTGTCGGCTCCATTCCTAATGAAAATACGGCCGGAAAAATGGCAAGACCCGCAAATAAAGAAACAAATAAATTTAATCCAACAATTGTTATTGCTGATTTTGGTAAACTTTCTTTTTTATTTAAATAGGAACTATACGTAACCATAATTGAAATCCCGATACTAATTGCAAAGAATGATTGCCCCATTGCGAACAAAATACTTTCCGAAGTAATCTTTGAGAAATCTGGTTGTAAGAAAAACTTCACACCTTTCATTGCATCATCAAGTGTTAACGAACGAACAATAAGAGCGACAAATAAAACGAACAATGCTGGCAACATATATTTACTTGCTTTTTCAATTCCGTTTTGTACACCCTTTGATACAACCCATATCGTAATGAACATAAAAGCGAAATGTCCCATAATAGCCCAAGTGGGATTCCCAATTGTTTCAGTAAATAACGCACCGTAATTTTGTCCTGGAGTAATCAGTTGTCCAGTTATTCCTCTGAATAAATAAATTAATACCCATCCACCTACAACACTATAAAACGAAAGTAGTATAAAACACGTTCCAACGCCAAGGCGTCCGATCCAGTGCCATCCTGTATTTGGTGCGATGCTTTTAAATGCTCCAACTGCTTGTTTCTGCGTACTGCGTCCAATCATAAATTCAGCTATAAGTAGCGGTAGTCCAATTAAAACAGTAAATAATATAAAGATTAAAAAGAACGCTCCTCCCCCACTCTTCCCAGCGATATAAGGAAACTTCCATATCGCACCAAGTCCAATTGCTGATCCGGCTGCTGCCATTATAAAACCTAATTTCGAAGTCCATTGCTCCGTCTGTTTCATCTCATTTTCCTCCTAATTAAATCTTTTTATATAAATAAATAAATTTTATAGACCTATCCAAATATACCCTCCATTTCTTCTTCCATATAATAAAAAATGGCCTAGCATCTCTATATAAAGAGACGCTAAGCCATTTACTTAACGCGGTACCACCCTTATTGATTCCATTATGAATCCACCTTAGTAGTAATCGTTTGATTACAAACCTAATATCGAAGGTTAACCGTTAAGATTTACTAAGAATGTAATTCCGTTCCACCTTACTGCTCCTAGGCGAGTTCAGGATGTCATTTGACTATGTCACACCAACCCATAGCTCTCTGTACAAATACATGACCTTACTACTCCTATTCAACACATTTTAATATTTAGAATATATTTTCTTTTGAAATTAATATGAAGTATATCTGTTATATTTGTAACTGTCAAGGGGTATATTATTTTTTTGTCGAAATGGTTCATATTTCAACTGACTTTTACTAAGCTTATTATAAAAAGAAAGAGTCTATATTTTCACCTTTTCAAACGAACTATAAAAAAGAATCTTCGCGATAATCGCGAAGATTCTTTTTACGGTATAAGACGAGTACAATCTCTCGGAAAAGCACTCGCCTCTCGTACATTTGTTAATTCTAATAGTTTATATACAATCCTTTCTAACCCAATTCCGAAACCTCCATGCGGGGGACAACCGTATCGGAATGTATTTAAATAAGATTGAAATTTCTCTGGGTGTAATCCTTTTTCTTTAAACGAAGCGAGTAACATTTCATAATTATGAATTCGCTGTGCCCCTGACGTTATTTCTAACCCTTTATATAATAAGTCGAATGAATCAGTAATAGCTGGATTCTCTTTATTTTGCATCGTATACATCGGTCTCGCTTCTTTCGGATAATGTGTAATGAAAACAAATTCACTATTATATGTTTCCTTTACATATTTCCCTAGTAACTTTTCACCTTCTGTATCTAAATCCCCTACAGGAGATTCTTTACGATACTTACTTTTCAAAATTTCTTGTGCTTCTAACAATGTAATTTTAGGTATTTCAGTAATAACAGGTACTTCTATTTGTAATAGTTGTAGTTCTATTTCACATTTTTTCGCTACTTGTTGAAATATATATCGTAAAACATCCGTTTCTAGTTGCATCACTTCATAAAAATCATGAATAAATCCAAGTTCTACGTCTAACGAGATATATTCATTCAAATGACGGGAAGAGTTATGATGTTCCGCTCTATATACAGGTGCAATTTCAAAAACTCGTTCTAGTCCACCCGCTACCATCATTTGTTTGTAGAACTGTGGTGATTGTGCTAAATAAGCTTCTTTTTGGAAGTATGGAAGCTTAAAAACATTTGCTCCTCCTTCTGCCCCTTGCGAAACAATTTTCGGAGTAAATATACGTGTGAAATCGTTCTCTATTAGAAATTCACTAAAGCTCTGAACGAGTGTAGATTTCACTTTAAAAATCGCTGCGGTTCGCTCATGCCTTAATGATATTACTCGCTCATTAAGTAGTTGATCTAAGCCAACTTGTAACTTCTTTTTATTTATTTCAAATGGAAGTGGCTCTGCACCGTTTATTACTTTCACTTCATGAGCAAGTACTTCAACACCCAATTCTGTTTTCGATGTCTCGACTATTTCACCAATTACGTGGACGACACTTTCTACATCAACTTTATATCCAGCCAATTCATTTTCTAATACACATTGAATTACTCCTGTTCTGTCCCGTAATAATAAAAAACTAACATTTCCAAGATGTCGAATCTTTTTTACCCATCCTTGAAGTAATACAACCTTTCCACTTTGCTTTTTACATTCTTTTGTGAGTGAACGCTTCATTATTGAATCCATTATTTTTCCCTCCAGTAATTTTATATTTATTTACGTTATTGTTGTCATCGTCATCATCCACGGTCACTCACCCCCTTTCAAAGAATACAAAAATCCGCCCCTATAAATAGGGACGGATTTTTTCCGCGGTACCACCCAAATTGTCATATTGACCATCTTAGCCCTGATAACGGTAGGTACCGTTTGCTTTTACTAATAATCACGTTCAAAGCAACACTCACAGGTGTCTTTCCATCATGCGGTATCGCAACCTTCCCAGCAATCGGCTGCTCTCTGTAGACCTTTGCACCATGTACTTTTCCTGATCATCACTTTTTATATTTACAGAGTATTCTAACTCCTCACCTTATAAAACGCAAGCCTTTTTTGAAACATTCTGGTTTTATAACTCCTAACTTCTTCTAAATTGTGAAAAGTTAATTTTGTAATACATATTCTTATGTATTAAATCCAAAATTACACCTTTAATATTTTCCAATTTTTACATAAAAACTAATTCATTTACGCATATTAATAAAAATTTTAAAGCGAGGTGTGTATATGCAAAAAGCAATTAGTTTCTTTCTCCTTTTGTTTTGCTTAATTGTAGTAAACGAAACGTATGCCTATTCACCAAAATCTTTACCAATCTCTCAAAACTCTGATCAATGGCAAGTGAATATTGATAAACCGAAAAAAACAAACAAGAATATGCTTCAAGCTAAAAAAGATGAATTTCAAACATATCATTTTTCAGTAAAGAATGTCGGGAATAGTGAAGTATATAATGTAAACGTCGAAGTATTCCGCAACGAACCAAATAAGAAAACGAAATATGAACTCTTTTCCCTAAAGGAAAGTCGTTTGGCAAGTGGAAAAACTGGATTTGAACACGCTAATTTACCCGTTGCTACAAAAGCAGATGAAGTTGATGTTATTATTACATGGCAAGAACACCCATTCCAATCGATGCGAAATGGTCAAAAAGTTGAATCTAGAAAATTTAAAGAGCATTTTGTTTTTAAAGAAGCTAAAAAGTAAATGGGATACGGATATATTCACACTATCATTGATATAGCTTTATTTACTAGTACCAGTTCGTAAGCAAATTAAAAAGTCGTGGCTTATAATGCCACGACTTTTTATATTAATTCGTACTAATGCCTCTCGCTGCCCAAATGCGATCGATATCAGCAGCATGTTGTCCGCCATATAAAAGAGCATCCGCTTGCTTAATCGCTTTCGCTCCATCACTGAATTTAGAGTTTGGTGTTAATGACCAGTGTGATTGTAAAATGATTTTTGTTGCTACATCACGGCCAAAAGCTTGTGCCATTTCGTATTGGCCTTGAGCCCAAATTTCACCATCATCATGCACTTCATTCGTTATATCTTTCGGATATACTTTATTCGTATCTAATCGGCGTAAGCATGTTGGATCTGAACTAGAATAAGCTGTCGCATCCCATTCTCCAACACATGCTTTACCATATCCAGTAGTCGATACTGCATCTTCATATGTAGCACCTAAGAAGTCGCCAAATCCTTCTCCCATCGCTCCACCTTCTGCTGAACTACCAAAGCCAGGAACTTGGTTATCTTGAATCGAATGCCCATATTCATGTGCGATAATACCAGCATCTTCTGCATCATCAACACCGCCAGTACCGAAAGTCAAAGCTTTTGTTGATGGAGAATAGAATGAGTTATCATCAGTTGTACCATTAACATTCACTTTTATCGAACGGTTATTAATATTTTTAAAACCTAGACTTTGAATGTAACGTTGCAATGTGTCGATATGATAGTACGACATAACATCTTCAAAGCTATCATTTGCGCGTGTATAGTTAAATTGTAAATTCGTAGATTTTGTTTTCGCTTTTGAAGAAATCGTTACATATTCTCCAATTAAAAATCCTGTTCCATCTAAACCTTTTAACGTAACAGTTTTCAGTTGGTTCGTTAGAGCTGTTGAATCTGCATCGTTATTATCTTTTAAGCCTACTTTACTACCGCTAGATACGACTGGGTTAGGTAAAAATACTTTTCCTGACCCTTCAGCTTTTCGGTTTATATCAACCTTTTTAATTAACTTTCCATTTTCTGCATCAATAAATGTTTCCCATGCACCAAATGGATTATTAGAATGGACTACAACTTTATATACTGGACGAGCAATTCCTTCTTCAACAATATATCCGAACTCTTTATCTGTAGGAGCCCATAAATTTTGCTCACTTGCTTCTCCAACATACGCCATTGATTTTTGTATTGCATCTTTTTCACTAATTTTTGTCGTTACTTCCTTCACACCTGTAACAGGCTGATAATCAGAAACAGCGAGTACTCCCTTTCCCTCTCCGTTAAGCGTAACTGTTATTTGTTTTGAAAATACAGGTGCACCATTAACAACTTGTTGGAACCTAACATATGAAGCTACTGACGTTTCTGTTGTAGAAATATATTGCAAGTCTGAAAGATCTGTTTTCAATCCATACTGCGCAGCATTTTCTTTTAAATATTCAGTTGCTTTTTTCTGTGGCGAATAAGCTTCTAACTTTACTTGCTGTTGTTTTTCCAATGCCGAAACCGTAGAAATTGTCCCCATTACTAACGGCACAGTCATTGCCATTGCCACCATTTTTTTATTAAACATAGAACCACTCCCCCTAATAAAGTAGCTCAACCTTATCCCATTACCACTAGGCAATGATTCCCCGCAAAACGGATGGATAAAAATTGAATCTACGAGTAATTCTCTATGAACACTTCTATTACCTTTCCATTTAGGGTAAGTGAAATTTTCTCAATATTTATGTGTAAAGTGAACACAATACTTTAGAAAGAAATTTCTAAATCCATTCCTTATCCCTAAAGCTTTTCATATTACTGTTTAAAAAAATAGGCTATTTTTTACCTAACGGTAGGTTGAAAAAATCACTTGTAAATGATACGATTTAAATAACCTTTTTTTAGGAGGATCTATATGAGTAAAAGTGAAGAAACACTCTCTTCAATAATGGAAGCAAGTTATCGCCTTTTTGCTACGTACGGTATTGTTAAAACAACTTATACAATGATTGGTGAGGAGGTTGGTATCGCAAAACCATCTATATATTACTACTTTAAGTCTAAAGATGCTTTAATTGAATGTATTTTTACTGAATTATGTAAAGCTATGCAGTTCTCTTCGTATTTCCATACAGAAGAGTTTACAAAATCAAATTTTATTGAAAAATGTATTGCAATTGGCCTTAAAATAATTGATGAACAGCGAAACGACCCTTATTTTAACCGAGTGCTACAAGAATATGTATTACTATCTTCAAGAAACAAGATGTACAAAGATCGATTACTAACTGTGCAAACAGAATATTTACATGGATTTGAAGTACTCCTTACAAAAGCAAATGAACTTCAATTAATTGAAAATAAAAATCTAGTTTCAAAAGCTCATATGTTAGCATTAGTGCTTGATAATATCGGAAATTTTATGATGATTGATGCAAAGATAGATTATAAACAAATTTGGATTGAAGCTGTAAATAACATTTTTGAAAGAAGGGGTTGAAGTGAATATAAAAAAACGCATTATCGGCTTAGATTTTGCTAGAGCTTGGGCGATGTTTGGTATGCTACTTGTTAATTTCATGGTGATAACAGGTGCAGAAGGAAATGGTCCCCCTTTTTTAATAACCTTCATGTCACTATTTGAAGGTAGAGCCTCTGCTTTGTTTGTTATACTTGCTGGCATCGGTATAACTTTAATGACTAGGTCAGCCGTTGCTAGCAATGAACAAATAAAAATTTCTAATAGCCGAAAGACCATATGGAAACGATCACTTTTCTTATTTATTTTAGGATTACTACTATATGTAATGGAGTGGACTGGGGATATATTACACTACTATGGTGTTTACCTTTTCGTTGCTGCATTACTCATGACAGTACGCAAAAAACTATTACTTTTTCTTTCTATCATTATTTTATTGTTCGCACAATCTCTTCAGCTTACTTTCAATACTTTCGAGGGTTGGGTAGGTCCAACTCCATTTATAAATTATGTAGACTTCTGGACAATAAAGGGTTTTCTTCGCAACTTATTCTTTAATGGCTATCACCCTATTTTCCCTTGGTTCTCGTTCTTCTTAATCGGTATGTTAATTGGCAGGTTAGATCTTCATAATAAAAAAATAAAAAAAAGATTACTCTTACTCGGTATTACAATCACAATATTGACAGAACTTTTATCAAAAGGACTTACACACTTTTTTATTCCATACATCGGCAGAGAGGCCGCCACATTTTTATTTAATACAGGACCCATCTTACCAAATGTATTATATATTTTATCTGCTACAGGATCCTCTATTGCTATATTAATCATTTGCCTCTATATCGCTGAAAAATATAGAAATAATTGGTTTGTCACTTCCATTGTACAAACAGGACAATTAACATTAACTCATTATGTCAGTCATGTATTTATCGGTATTGGGACATTAATTCTATTAAATAGAATGGAAAATCAATCACTACTATTCGTTTTATTATTTGCTACTGCATTTTTCATTTTCAGCATTTTAATTAGTGTGTTATGGAGAAAGAAATTTTCTAGAGGTCCTATCGAATGGATTATGAGGAAATTAGCCGGATAAATTTCCATCATACAAAAAGGAAGTTGGAATCATTCCAACTTCCTTCTCCTTTAATGAGCCGCGCTTAATTTAATTCGAACTTTCGTTTCACCTAAAGAAAGTTCATCGTCTTCGTTCGTTAAGTGACCAAATGTAAATTGTTTAACGAGTAAGTTTTCTTCCAATAAATCTTTATGGTTCGTTAACGTTCGCTGTAGCTCTACTTCTGTATCAAGAATAACATCCACTCGTAAATTAACTGGTAAATTCAACTGTTTACGATATTCTTGAACCGCACGAATGAATTCACGCGCTACTCCTTCTTGCAACAATTCTTCCGTTACATTCGTATCTAACATAACCGTATATTGTCCGTTAGTCGTATTAGAGAATCCTGATTTTGCAACTTTCTCAACTAACACATCTTCAGCAGTTACAACTACTTCTTCTCCTGGCGTTGCTTCGTAAACTGCTCTTCCTGTTGATACAAAGTTTTGTACTTCTTCTTGTGATAATTGTTTTAGCCAACCATTCACTGCATTCACATTTTTACCGAATTTCGGCCCCGCTGTTTTAAAATTAAGCTTCAATTGATATGATGTGTATTTTGTTTCATCGAGTTCAACATGGAATGCTTTTACATTTAACTCATCCATAACGATATCACGATAAGATTCCCAATCCATATCATTCTCGTTATGCTCAAGTAATACAAGTTCTGCTAGCGGCTGTTTTACTTTTAAAGAATGCTGATTACGGTTACTTCTTCCAAGTTCAACAACTTGTAAAACAGCATCCATTTCCGCTTCTAATTTCGGTTGAAGTAGTGATTCATTTACAACTGGATAATCAGCTAAATGAACGCTGCCTCCTTCTAAATTTAGATGAATGTCTTCCGCGACAAACGGTGTAAATGGTGCAATTAATTTACTAATTGTTACAAGCACTTCATGAAGTGTCTCATACGCAGCTGCTTTCTCAGCGTTCATACCAGATTCCCAGAAACGATTACGTGAGCGTCTTACATACCAGTTACTCACTTCATCTACAAGTGCTGCAATTTCACGAGCTGCATTCGTAAATTGATAATCATCAAGTGCAGTTCTCACTTTTTTCGTTGTACTATGCAATCTTGATAATACCCATTCGTCTAATTTTGTAAGCTTTACATCATACGTTTCTTTCGGATTATATTCATCTAAATTTGCATATAAAACGTAGAAGCTATACACATTGACTAATGTATCTACAAATTTAGATTTCGCTTCCAGTACTGTTCTCTCAGAAAAACGCTTCGCATTCCACGGGGCACTATCAACAAGTAAAGCCCATCTTAGCGCATCTGCACCAAATTTATCTACTAAATCAACTGGATCTAGTGCATTTCCTTTGCTTTTAGACATTTTCTGCCCTTCTTCATCTAAAACATGCCCTAGTGATAACACTCGTTTATACGGTACTTTTCCCGTATATAGTGCTGATACTGCTAATAAACTATAAAACCAGCCGCGTGTTTGATCAATTCCTTCAGCAATAACATCCGCTGGAAACTGCTCTTCAAATAACTCTTTATTTTCAAATGGGTAATGATATTGTGCAAATGGCATAGAACCACTATCAAACCAAACATCAATCACTTCTGGTGTACGATTCATTGTGCCTCCGCATTTCCCGCAGCACACTTGCACTTCATCTACATAAGGCTTATGCAATTCCAAATCTTCTGGTGTTTCTTTCGTACTATGCTTTCTTAATTCGGCAATGCTTTTCGGTGCGAACTGATGATCACAACTTTCACATTCCCACACGTTTAATGGCGTTCCCCAATATCTATTTCGGCTAATATTCCAGTCCACCATATTTTCTAAAAACTTACCAAAGCGCCCATGTTTCATATGATCCGGATACCAAGTAACAGAATCATTATTTTGTAAAAATGTATCTTTAATTGCAGTTGTTCGGATTAACCAACTTTCTCCTGCATAATAAAGTAGTGGTGAATCACAACGCCAGCAATGCGGATAGCTATGTTCATATTTTTCTTTATGATACAGTAAACCTTCCTTCGCTAAATAACGAACGATATCCACGTCACAATCTTTTACAAATTTCCCTTTCAAAAATGGTACTGCCTCTGTATACTCACCTTTTTCATCTACAACGTGCAAGAATGACAATCCTTCACTTTGAACAACTCTATAATCGTCCTCTCCATATGCTGGAGCAATATGAACAAGTCCTGTACCACTATCTCCCGTTACAAAATCTGCTGCAATAACGCGGTAACCATTTGTAACTTCTTTCATCGGAAATGGCGCTGTATAAGATGTGTTTAATAATTCTTCGCCTTTATGAACAGATAATACTTCATAGTTCTCTTTTAATACTTCTTGTACACGTTCTTTCGCAACAATGTATACATGACTTTCTTGTTTTGCTTTAACGTATTCCATATTTGGATGGACAGCAAGCGCAACGTTTGCTGGAAGTGTCCAAGGTGTTGTGGTCCAACCTAAGAAATACTCATTTTCACTATCTTTCACTTTAAACTTCACAGTTGCACTTAAATCTTTTACTGTTTTATACCCTTGTGCAACCTCATGTGAGCTCAATGAGGTTTGGCAGCTTGGGCAGTATGGTGAAACTCTATGTCCTTTATATAACAATCCTTTTTCATGGATTGTCCCCAAAATATGCCATACACTTTCGATATATGGATTCTTTAAAGTTACATATGGATCATCCATATCTACCCAATAACCAATACTTTCAGTGAATTCACGCCACTGCTTCTCATATGTGAAAACACTCTCTTTACACTTTTGAATAAATGGTTCAATACCATATTCTTCGATCTCATGTTTACCAGAAATACCAAGTTGCTTCTCAACGCCTAATTCTACAGGTAAACCATGTGTATCCCATCCCGCTTTTCTTAACACTTTATAACCAGCCATCGTTTTATATCTTGCTACTAAATCTTTAATTGTTCGTCCAAGTGCATGACCTACATGCGGTAGTCCGTTCGCCGTTGGTGGTCCTTCATAAAATACGAAAGACTGTGCGCCTTCTCGATTCTGAATTGATTGTTCGAAAATATTTTGTTCGTTCCACTGTTTGCGAATTCGCATTTCTCTTCCTACAGCTGATTCTTTTACATCTACTTTTTCCATATACAATCACTCCTTTGAATATTTTAAAGCACACAAAAAACCCGTCCCTATAAAGTAGGGACGGGTTTACCCGCGATACCACCCTAATTCTATTAGCATTTTCACTAATAGCACTTAGCAACGTACTATCATACGTGTTCTTTGTAACGGTAGACATCCGTCCGGGCTTACTTACTTTCAGCCTCGGCTCCTCGGAGATGATTTTCAAATAACGTCTGCACACCGGCTTTCAGCAATATACCGGCTCTCTGGAGAACAGCTCACTATTTTACTCTTTCTCGTCTTCAGATTTGTATACTTTGTTAAAAGTTATTTTATGCCATTTAGCAACTAATTGTCAACTAATTCAAAATATATCCTTATCTTTTTTCCCTATTCTTATACAATTACTTTTCAAATTCTCGCAATGCTGCTAAATTTTCATCATCCTCAATAAGTTCAGCAAAGAATCCCGATTCATCCTCACGAAGGACAAATTCAAGCTCTTCCTTCGCCTCTTCATTTCTATTTAACTGCGCTAAATAACAAGCACGATCATATCTTGCTAACAAATCACTCGCGTCAATTATTAATACTTCATTTGTTATTTTTTCTGCCTGTATCGTTTGGCCGGCACCATGATATGAAGATGCTAAAGAAAGAAGAATTGCTGTTTCATTTGGATGATGTATAGAAGCATTTTCTAATACATGAATTGCCTCTTCAAACCTTTCTTGACTTTGATATATTTCTCCTAAAGCAAGAAATGCTCTACTTACAAACGGTGTTTGCTCTGTTAATTGTAAGATAATCTTTTCTGCTTTTCTTTCTTCCCCTGCTTTAAAGAATACTTGTGCTTGCAGAAGAAGAGTATCATAATCATCTGGTAGTTCTCGAACCATTTGTTTCGTTAATTCCAAAGCATCTCTTAACATATCTTCTTCCTCGCACTCAACGAAAAGATTTACAAGTTGCTTCGCTACTTCATAATCCCATTTATTTTCTAGTGACGTGTGCAGAATCTCTATTGCTTCTTTATTCATCTCTACATTCTCATAAAATAGCGCAAATCGCTGTGCTGCCATACTATTTTTCGGATTTAACTTTAAAGAGATTTCATATAAATCAATTATCATAGTAACCATTGAAATTTCTTTCGCACGATTTTTCATACGATAAAAAGCTCTCGTAATGATAGATCGTTTCGGCTGTTCATGCAGCTGGCGTTCAATCCATATTTCCGTAACCGCAGCTGCAGCATACATGAATGCTGTACTTCTTTCTGCTTTTTTCACCTTTAACGTATGAAGAAAATCTCGTATGTTAGACAATTTTTTATGTTGCTCTACTGCTTTTACATAAACATCAAATATACGTTCATTATCAAAATCTTTTTGTATTACTTTCATTGCAACTTTAATTGCTTTTACATTTCTTTTTTTCACTAATACTTTTGCATAATGATAGAGTACTTCTATATGCTCACCATCTAATTGTAGCGCGTATTCAATCTGTGCTTGTTCTTTATCTATTTCATTCATCGCTCCGTACACATATGCAATCGCATCTAAACGCCATATTTCAGGTACTTCGTCCGCTAATTGTTCTAGTTCAATCAGTAGTTCTTCCTGAAGGTTCATTTCTACTGAAAGCTGTGCTAAATATTCCATATTAATATGCAACGGCTCTTCTTTCATCGCCTGAACCATATGACTTTGTTCTTTAGAACGGTTTTCTTCTTTTTCGTATATTTCCGCAAGCTGTAAATGTACACCTACGAAATTCCCATCAAGCTCTAAACATGTTTCATACGCTTGTTTTGCTTCCGTCAATTGCCCTAATGCCATAAGTGTTTCACCAATTCGGTAATACGGTAATGCCGTTTCCATTTGTTCTATCGCCTTATTATATCTTTTCATCGCTTGGCCGTACTGTCCAATAGATTCATATAAAATACCTGCATAACAACCGTACTCACTTACTTCATTTCTTTCTTTGTGTAACGTTCTTAAAAATGCTATACCTCGTTGTACAAATTCCGTTCCTTTAATTCGATTCACATATTCATCTAACGCACTTGCTACATTATAATCACTTTTCTTTATACCCTTTTCTAACTTAGATAGTGCTACTTTAAACCCTTCTTCATTTCCACCAAGTTCAATTTCAGCATCCCATAAAACCATTCCTGCATTCATGAGGAAATCTTGGCTCTTTTCAATTTGCTTCTCAAGACCAAGTATATATTCTTTTGCTTCCTTATATTGTTCTCTTGCCATATAAACTTGTGTAAGTCCGAAGTGAGAATAAACATCCTCATCATTTTCTTCTAAAGCACGCTTATACAATACTTCTGCTTCTTCCAAGCTATCATTTTGAAAATGATAATCACCTAATTTTACGTAAAGAGGTGCTTTATCATCACAATTCTCAATACCGTTTAATAAAATTTCTTTCGCACTTTCCTCATCCTTCAAATCAGATTCGTATATTTCCGAAAGTTTCGTATAAATGTAAGGTGCATTACTATCCAAATGAATTGCTACTTTAAGCCCTTTTATTGCTAAATATAATTTCCCTAGTTGATGTGCACATCTCGCTCGTTCATACCATACATGCGCTTCATATTTGTACTCTTTTAACAAGTCATTAAAGATTTCATATGCTTCTTCATATCTTTCTAAATCTATTAATATTAAACCGTGATTTGTTAAAGTGAACCTTTCAGGACTACGCTCTAACGCAACTTGAGAGTATTGCAATGCTTTTTCAGATTGATCAATATACATATAGGATAAAGCGAGAAAACTCCAAGCAATAGGCTGATCTGCGTCTAATTGTAACGATAAACGAAAGCTTGAAATCGCTTCTAGATAACTTTCCTGTTCAAACGCATATCTTCCGTTTATTAAATGATATAAAGCACGATTATTTTTCTTCTCAACGCTTGTCAGCATTTGCTCCGCTTTCTCTACTTCCTGAAGACGAATAAAACACTGTGCACCATGCAATTTAACAAAGTCCGAGTTCGGAAACTTTTCCATTAACTTATCGATACAATATAAAATAAATTCTTTATCTACTTCAACATCTAAGTGCTTTATCGTATATAACCACGTATTTGGATTATCACTCGTTTCTTTTAAAAATTGTACTAAGTTACTAATTCCCTCTTTGTCATGTTCATCTAAATGATCCGTAAGAGAAAAAATAGATTTAAAGTAACGATTTTCTTCCTCACTTAGAAACGCTAGTTGCTCCTTCTTTTCTTTCGGAACAAACGTGATTGCTAAACAGCCTGTATAACGATATTTTTCTTGTAATTTACTATATTCCACAAGAACTGGTTCTATAAAGTTTGGATCTTGAACATAGAAAGCTTGCAATGTATCATCATATCCAGATAGAACTTGTACGTGTGAAGCATGCTCAATATCTATACTTAATAAAACAGGAATTCCTTCGTCAATCAGTCTCTTATAATTCTCTTCATTCCCTTTAAAATAACGATATTCATAACCTAATTCTTCTAAATAAGAAACAGTATCTGAAAACTTCGATCCTGTCATATCAAAAATAAACTCTGCTATTTCATCTTGTGTACGTTTCTCTCCCCATATACGCAACATCATCTCTAAGCTTGTCGGAACACAATAATTATCCTTTTGTACAATAGGAACTATCGGCAAGTGAACCTTTTTTCCATCCGGATTTTTTTCTAAATTATGATATAAAGATTCTTTTAAACTCTTTTCTTCTTTTAATAGTTTTTGTAAATCTGCAAATTTATTCATTTTGTACAGCGCTTCTGCACGTAAATGTACAAAGTAAGTATTATAGGCATGATATGGCAGCTGAGTATTTATATTATCTATTACCGCTAACATCTCTTCATATTGCTCTAAATCTAATAAATACTTTATCTTCTCAAAATGAAAATATGGTACTTGTGGGAATTTTACAATCGCATCATCGATTAACTGTATCGCGTGTTTTTGTTCTCCTTTATTCGCATACAATTGTGATAATAAATAGGTAGATAACTCTTCACAATCTTCATGCTGCATGCCAGCAATAAATTGTTCTTCCGCTTTCTCCCATTCACCTGTATGCATATAAACGTAGCCCCATTTATCAAACACTGCGCGCGCACTGTACTCCTCTGCTTTTTGCATATACATTAACGCTTCTTCGTTTCGTTTCATTTCTAAAAGACATCGTACTAACGTAAAATATGTTTTCGCTAAAAAATCTGCATCTATTTCTTCTTTACTTAACTCTTCTAAAGAAGATTTTAACAACTGCTCTGCTTCAAGAATTTTCCGCTCATCAATTAACTCATCACAATATAAAGAGAGCGTTCTCATATTTGGGAATTTTTTATAAGCGTAACGAATGAGGAATGAACTGTATTGGTGCATAAGCCCTTCATCAGTAAGGCGAATTAATATATCGAACTCCTTATGCGAAGGAATATTGGCAAGCCAATTCTTCACATAGGATAAAGTATTCGTTTCTTTTATATATGCAATTTCATTATTTATTTCCTGTAATCCATCTACAAATCTCTTGTCTTTTAAACAAGTTTCTAATTGCTTAAAATCTAGCATGCATTCACCTCGAATTTATATTTAAACTGCTACTTGCTTAGATTTTACACACCATATAGTATGTATTCAACTAAAATCTCTTAAAATGGATGGTATTAATTAATATTATTCAAATTTATAACAAAATATAGTAAAAACGATTGTTTTTCTCCGTATTTTGTTTAATTATATGGAATAACGTATCATGCGGTTTTTATCTTGTAGAAGCTGAAATTAGTACATAAAATTATATCGGCGATAATTCAAATATATCAGCGATTCTTTCATTTTATCGGCGATTTTCAAATTATATCGACCGATTCTTAACATTTATCAGCGATTATATGTCGAATATCGACTTATCAACATTAAACGACAATCCTTATACATCATACCTTTTAACAAACTATGTCACCAAATGTAATTTTCATATTGGGAGCGTATACAAAAGAAGAATACACATGAAATATTTTAAAAAATCGTAGTTCAGCTTCATATTGAGCTAGCGCATTATCATATGTTAATCCTCTGGCTATTAAACGTTCTACAAATTGTTGCTTATCACCCGGATCACCTGCAATCCCCTCTTCTTTTAATGATTGATACAAATCGTTTTTATCATTGTGATGCATATTTGAATCTAAAAAGTTCACTTTATCGCTTACTCTACATTCAATATTTTTCACACCTAATTCGCTTAAATATATCGGTATTTTCATGCCTATATTGCCATTTTTACCATTTCTTTGCGTATCACTTTCAAATAATTTCTGCAAAACACCTAGCTGAATAAATTCCGATTGTTTCTCCCCATCTAGTAAATAAGAAGCCATATTAGAAATCCAATGTGGTTCAAAACAGATTATTTTCCCACCCTTTTTAACTGAATGTATCATTTTTTGTAGCATTGTTTCTGGAGTAGTCATATGTAATAAGAAAGCATGACAGATTGCTATATCGTATTTATCGTTCAGTTCAATTTCTGTAGCATCTCCTTCAAGAAATTCTGAATCATACGGAAGTAAATGAAACAACTCTCTGGCTTCAGCTAATAATGTTTCTCCACTATCAATACCTGTATACTTTGAACCTTCTGGGAGTAATGGCATTAATACTAACCCTAAATAACCATATCCACAACCGTAATCAACGATATGTACAGGCTTAGTAATCTTCCAAACTGTATTTACTAAAAAGCTTACATAATCGTCGTTGTAATATAAATCTCTCGTGTTTTTTAAATATGTTAGTTTATTGTTCCAATCATACGTTTCCAACATCTAACGCCTCCTTTTATATACAAAACTAAAGTTCTCTATATAATAGCCGTATTCCTACACTTTTCTTAAAATTTCAAAGCAAAAAAGCTAGTGTATTTTTAATAATACACTAGCTTTTTATTTGGAAGAAAAATTTAACAAGTACAATCACAATCAAAACAATCCGTACAGTCTAAATCGTCACAATCTGCTTTTCTCTTTCTTTTGTTTCTTTTAAGATAATAATACAGTAGCCCAAACAATAGTATACAAATAACAAAAGCTATTATTGCTTCTGTATACTTATTTTGAATCATAAAACCAATTCCACTTCCGCCTGAAATAAAAATTAGAATTAAGTAAATCCAGAACATCTATGTAAATACCTCCATTACTATATATCTTAAGATAATATCCATATAACACTAGAGGAAATGAATAATCCCATACCATTACCGCTTAATACACCAGTAGTTATTCTTAGCAAATTTGAGCTACTTCTCCATTTCCACTTTTGGGTGAACCCATCGATAAGTAACGGAATTTGAGCGAAAAATGATAGTATGATTGCCAAAAGAAATGAAGGTGTCATATAAAAATAAATTGGAAACATTAAAATACCAATAAGCATGCCTGTACAACGCGCACATAAAGGTATGTACTTTTGTAGTTTAAAAAAACTCCTATCTAATCTTCTATGACAAGGAATTTGTAAAATAAAAGTTCGAATCAATATGAATCACCCTCTCTAAAAAGATTTTAATTGATTTTGCAAAAAAAATATATATCCAATAAAAAAACAAACCAGGTTTATACTAGACCCAGTTTGTCAGTTTACTACTATGTTACATTTCCTCAGGTGCCTCCATCCCAAGTAAACGTAATCCTTCTTTTAATACAACCGTCACAGCATAAACCAATGCGAGTCTGCTGTCTTTTTCTTTGCTCTCTTCTAATATACGAACATTACCGTAATATTTATTGAATGATTGTGCTACATCTAATATATATTTCGAAATAATCGATGGCTCATTTTTATTGAATGCTGCTTCAATTATTTGCGGGAATTTATTTAGTAATTTTACGACACTCCAGCTATGATCGTCTTTTAAAGCAAATGTACATGTTTCAAATTCTACACTTTCTTTTCTTAAAATAGAACAAGCACGTGCATGTGTGTACTGTACGTAAGGTCCTGTTTCTCCTTCAAATTTCAGCATATTTTCTAATGAGAATTCGATATTATGCATACGCTCATTTTTTAAATCGTGGAAGATGACTGCACCAACACCGACTTGCTTTGCTACTTCTTCTTTCTGTTTTAAGTTTGGATTTTTCTCTTCAATATTTTGTTTTGCAAGTTCGATTGCTTCGTCGAGTACTTCTTCAAGTAAAATAACTCTTCCTTTACGTGTCGACATTTTCTTACCATCTTTTAAAATGAAGCCAAACGGTACGTGTTCCATACCATCAACCCAAGTATAGCCAAGTTTTTTTAATACGGTGAAAAATTGATTGAAATGTAAGCTTTGTTCTGGACCAACAACATATAGCGCTTTATCAAACCCATAAGTGTTTTGACGATATAAAGCTGCCGTTAAGTCACGCGTTGCATAAATCGTCGCACCATCTGATTTTCTAATTAAACAAGGCGGCATTCCTTCTTCTTCTAAATTAACGACTAATGCACCTTCTGATTGTTCAAGCAACTCATGTTCTTCTAAAATCCCAATAAAATCTTCCATTAAATTATTATAAAATGCTTCTCCCTGAAAATTAGTAAATTCTACGCCGAGAAGTTCATAAATGCGAGAAAATTCTTTAAGGGACTCATGACGAAACCAATTCCAAAGTTCTACCGCTTCTTCATCACCTTCTTCTAGTTTCTTAAACCAAGCACGTCCTTCTTCTTCTAGTTCTTCGTCGTCTTTTACCTCTTCATGGAATTGGACATATAACTTAAATAGCTCACGTATTGGATCTTCTTTAACTACTGCTTCATTTCCCCATTTTTTATAAGCCGTAATTAACTTTCCAAACTGTGTTCCCCAATCTCCTATATAATTAATCCCTACAACTTCATAGCCACATTTTTCAGCGATATGTTTCAGCGAATTTCCTATCATTGTAGAACGTAAATGCCCCATCGAAAAAGGTTTCGCGATATTAGGAGAGGAATAATCAATTACTACTGTTTTTTCACAGCCAAAGTGGTTTTGACCGAACTCTTCTTTCTCCGCTAAAACTGTTTTTAATACTGCATCACTTACAGTTTCACGATTGAAAAATACATTTACATAAGGACCAACGGCTTCTACTTTCGTAAAAAACGGATCATTGAATTTCTCAGCAACTTCCTTTGCGATAAGAGCTGGTGCTTTTTTATATTGCTTCGCTAATGAAAAGCATGGGAACGCTGCATCTCCAAATTCATCTTGTTTCGGTGTTTCAATTAAATCTAAAATTTGTTTTTGCGTTAATTCATTCGTGAAAATATTAGATAAACTTTCCGCAAACTGCATTTTATAATCCATGATACAACCTCCTTATTTTTTAAAACACAAAAAACTCGTCTCTAAAAAAGAGACGAGTTTTAACCCGTGGTACCACCCTTGTTGTTCGTTACGAACCACTTTCCCGTTTATAACGAGGACAGGGGGCCTCGGCTTTCTCTACTATTCGTTCAAGAAGCATCTCCGAAGTGCGCTTCATCTTTTTCTTCCGTACTAGGCTCACACCATCCCTAGCTCGCTTTCCTTCTAAAAAAGACTACTCTCTTCATCACAGACAGTATATTTAATTAATTATTGCTTATTATACATCTTTTCAAACAATTAGCAAGGGTCAATTACACCAAAGTGAAACTTAGCACTTTTTCTTTTGTATACATAAAAATTGTGTTTTTCAAATCTAGAACTACGAAAATGATCTTTTAAAACGACACGTTTTCTCGCCACTCGTTTTGCCTCCGCAATTGTTTCGTCAGTAATATCATGATACAAAGCGAAGTGTTTTAATCCTTTAATTCCATCGGATTCTATGACAGTTTCTTCAAACATCGGATCAAGGTAAACGACATCGTAACTATTGTCTTCACATTGCGCTAAAAATGAAAAATGCTCCGTTTGCTTTACTTGGATTCTTTGCATTGCTTCATCAATTTCAGAAACAGATGAAGACCATGTTTTCAAACCATTTTCCATAATATAAGCCATATACTCATTGCCTTCAAGTCCTGTTACTTTTCCGCTTTCCCCAACAACATAACTAGCTACAATACTATCTGATGCCATCCCGAGCGTACAATCTAACACTGTCATTCCTCTCTCTAATTGCGTGGCTTGTACAAACGGATCGTGTTCTCCACGCATTAACCTTTTCACACGAAACATCGCTGAGTTCGGATGAAAGAAAAACGATTCTTCCGTACCTTTTGGATAAATAGCTAATCGGTTCTTCCCTACGACAAGCACATCTTGTTCATACTGCTCATGTAGCTTATGTACCGGTATGTCATTACGTTTAACGAAAGAAGCATTTAATTCTGCTGCTACCTCGTTTGCATAATCTGTCATTTCTTTGTTCGTTCTTCCTGCTGTTGTTACGATCATTGTTTCACCTCTATATAAAGAAAAGAGGGAGATTTACTCTCCCCCTTCTTTAGCAATTCTTTTCGAAAGCTTGTTCTAAGTTCGTAATAATTTCGTCCATAGTTGCACCTTCAATTTCATGACGGTGAATGAAGTGAACAACTTCTTTTCCTTTTAATAATGCCATAGATGGTGAAGATGGAGGAATTTCTCCGAAGTATTCACGCATTTTTGCAGTAGCATCTTTATCTTGACCTGCGAATACAGTTACAAGATGATCAGGTTGTTTTTCAGCACGAACAACCGCTTGACCTGCTGATGGACGTGCTAAACCAGCTGCACAACCACAAACAGAGTTTACAACTACTAAAGTTGTACCTGATGTATTTTCCATAAATTCTGTTACAGCTTCTTCTGTAGTTAACTCTTCAAACCCAGAACGCACTAACTCTTGGCGCATTGGGATTACCATTTGGCGCATGTATTCTTCATAAGCATTTGACATCTTGTAATCTCTCCTTCAACTTTCATTCCAAATTCATCATATCACGCTCTATTAATAGGTGCAAAAGAAAGATAACGATGATTTCATTTTTTTGTAGGGATTTCACAAACCCCATCGCGGCAATGTCCCACTGGAACAAGTTTTCTATTATTAGCGATATAATCGTATACTTTACTTCCAAAACCAAGTACGATAGATAGCTTTATAAAAGGAACTGCAAACCAATAAGATGGAACGGCCTTTGCTAATACATCTATGCTCTGAATACCGTCATACCACTTATTATTTTTAAAAATATACAGTCTTTGTTCCATCTTACTTTGTAGTTCTTGAGAAAGCTCATACTTCTCAACTACATCTTCATTTCGAAATGAAACAAATTTCATCTTACCCTTTTTATCTAATTTTTTCGTACGTTCTGCAACGGCCGTACACATCGGACACCAACTATCATAGAAAACAATCATACATTATTCCCCTTTACGAGACTCCGTCATTTGTTTCCATACAGAACCTTTTGCTTCTTCTCCGCCTTCAATACGCTCTAATGCTAGACGTGCTTGCATCGCTACTTCAAACTCTGGATCATCTTGCGCTGCTTTTAATGCTGGAATCGCACTTTCATCTCCAAGTTCAAATAAAAACATCGCTGCACGCCAGCGTACTAATTTACTTGGATCTTTCAGAGATTTAATCATAACGAACATCGCTGCCGGATCACCTACATCTGATAAACAATCTCCTGCAGTACGGCGAACACTTACAGAGCGATCTAACAAAGCTTTATATAATAACGGTAATACTTCATCACCTTTTACCATACCTAAATAAGCTGTTGCTAAACGGCGTATTGAAACTTTTTCATCATCTAACGCCATCTTCAACACTGGAATATCTTCTTCAGTAGGATCCATTTGTTCTAATGCTGCAAAACGATTTTTCCAGTCAGAATCTTTCATCATCTCTTCTGTTACTTTATATGGCTCACGCTTTTGAATCGTTACTTCAACAGCACCTGCTTGATTTAATAATTCTTTAACCGTTTCATTTACACGTTCTTCTGAATAAGCAGCAACAATCTCTTCCACTACTTCTTTCCCAATTTCTTCAAAATTACCGTAACGTGTACTTTGTTCTACCCATTTACGCTCTTTTACAACGTTTGGTGCAGACATTTGCACTTTCATAATTGATTCTTTAAAACGATCTGGTAAGCCAACACGTTCTTCCGATGTTCCATCTGTTAACTTTACTTGCATTGGAATTGTAAAAAACATTTGAACAAACACTTTCACTTCTCCAAAATGAGACAGTTGTTGTTCTTCACTTTCTTCCAATACTTCTTCGCCGAAAACAGCACGAACTTGTTGTAATAAAACTTTCCAGTCATACTTCGCATTTCGCTCCACTGCTAAAAAGTCGGCTACATGATATACACCTTTAATGCCTTCAATTTTCAAAATTTCTTGCACTTGCATTGGTGCTTGTTCTTTATTTTCATTTGTATAATTATTACGTGCTCCTGATGGTAATACTTCATTCAAAATAACTTTCATTGTATTTGGACTTGGCGTCGGTTCAATTGCTTTAATCTTCACGTAAAAAACTCTCCTTTATTGCGTGTTCTTAGCTGTATTGTAACATGTTATCACTCTATACTCCTACTGGGATGCTTAATTTTACTACTTTCTTCCCGCTACCATACTATTTCATTCTTTTTACATTTTAAATTAGGAACGGGATTTTAAAAGCTTTCGTTTCCGATGATTTTTATTTTTTATCCATTTCTTGAGGTACCACCAGTATAAAAAAAAAACACACGCTAAGCAAAAAAATATATTAAGCTATCCATATGGATAGCTTATTTACATAATTTTCGTTATTGGAAGACAACTATTTTTATAAATACAAAAGGCAGAAAAGTATATAGATTCTACAAAATATTTTGATTGTGATACATTTACAGAATCTCTTATTTTGTAATTAATGTCTTATTATTTTTTGGAGGGAATTCGATGAAAAAGTTTGTTTTGATATTTGGGCCACAAGCAGTTGGGAAAATGACAGTTGGACAAGAACTAGCAAAGATGACTGATTTAAAATTATTTCATAACCATATGACAATTGATTTATTGGAGCCATTGTATGGATTCTCTTCGGAAATGTGGCGATTAACACATCTTTTTCGAAAGGAAATATTTCAATCATTTTCAAAGAGTGAACATTATGGAATGATTTTTACATACGTATGGGCGTTTAATGAAAAGAAAGATTGGGATGATATTGAAAGTATATGTAATATTTTTCGTTCCCAAGGGGTTGATATTTATTTTGTTGAATTAGAAGCTGATGTAGAAGAAAGACTTCAACGAAATAAAACACCTCATCGACTTGAACATAAGCCAACGAAAAGAAAGATTGAACAATCTGAACAAAATTTATTAAGCACATTTGAAAATTTTAGATTAAATTCAAGAGAAGGAGAAATTACAGAAAAAAATTATATAAGGATCAATAATACAAATTTAAATGCTACAGAAGTAGCTGAAATTATAAAGAAAGAATTTCAACTATAGTTTTTTTAAACAAATTGAACAGTTCGGATTTTATGAATATCGTATACATTTCTAATTAACATAACGTCCTATTATCGGTAGCAACAAAAAGGAGGATTCCTTACTCTCAGAAGGAATCCCTTTTTTATTTTCTATCACTCGATTCATCTTTTTATACATTCCTATCCTGTGATGGGTTTTACGGTTCTCGTTTGTTACTGGATTAGCCAAAAAACGTTATAAAATTTTGTATACTCTTTACTTGTTTTTTCAAAAAAGCTGGCGGTATCCCCTCTTTAAGTTTATTAAAATACTTTCCACAATTTTTTCCGAAGCTATTACTTCAAATCACCTTTTATTACGATGCCCCCTCCCGCCTTCTCTCCAAAAAGGTAATACTCTCAATCACAACTTCAGTTCTATATATTCTCTTGCCTTGTTCATCATCGTAATTACTAGTCTGAATACGCCCTGTAATCCCAACGAGTGATCCCTTCTTACAATATTCAGTTACATTCTCAGCCGATTTGCGCCAAACGACACAATTAATAAAATCGACTTGTTGTTCACCTAAACTATTTCGAAATCCTCTATTCACCGCAACACATATTCGTGCATAAGCAACGCCTTGTTTTGTGTAGTATAATTCTGGCTCCTTTGTCAATCTACCGATTAATACAACTCGATTCATCATAAGTTATACCACCTCACATGTTTTTCTTCATTGTAAGGAGAAATGTTTGAATGGTAAAAAGCACAAAATGATATATCCGTAAGTAAAAAGTATTATTTTAGACCTTACAAAACAAAAAAAGAAACCATACATAGTTCAAACATGTATGGTTTCAAAATTTATTACACTTCAGTACAAGATATGTAATATCCTCCGCGAGCCATCTTTATTTCAGCACGATACATTGCATTTTCTAAGTAGAAAGTAATCGGTTTAACTTTACTCTCAAATTTTAGTCTTTCATTGCATTCAGCTGCATATCCTTCAATCGCTGAAGTAATAACTTTTGATGATGGATACGTTAAAGCTTCATCTAGTTCTATGAAAAAACTTTTAGAAAATAGTTTTTTCATAATCCCCTTCTTCTCTTTCATCATATTCCATCTCCTTCACTTCAAGTTGCTATCATCCATATTATACCATACATTCAATATATCTTTGAAAATAAAAAAATCCTGCATTTTTCATGCAGGATTTTTTTATTAGTCATTTTTCGTAAAGTAAGAAACGAAACGAAGAATTTCTAAGTATAACCATACTAATGTAAGCATTAGTCCCATCGCAGTATACCACTCCATATATTTCGGAGCTTGACTACGTACACCATTTTCGATTAAATCGAAATCTAGTAATAAGTTTAATGCAGCAACTACAATAACAACTGCACTAATAATAATACCGATTGTACCACCTTGGTGAATGTATGGAACAGTTACACCAAACATATTTAGTAGGAATACGACTAAATACATAACCATAATTCCAAGTGTTGCTGCCATCACGCCTGTACGGAATTTATCCGTTACTTTTACTACGCGTGTTGCATATAACACTAACATTGCAAATAGAATTGAGATTGTTAGTAATACAGCATTTAAAACGATAGAATCGCCAAATTTCATTGTATAAACTGCTGAAATACTTCCTAACACAACCCCTTCTACCGCTGCATAGATTGGTGCACCAAAAGGTGAAATACGTGGGAAGAACATAGACGCAAATGCGATGATTGCCGCAACGATTAAAGCACCAATTAATACTGGCATCTTCATCGTCCCCTGCATCATCTGTATGTATGAATAGACAGACGTTGCAAGTAGCAAGATAAGCATAATGAACGTTTTGCCTACTGTTCCGCCAATCGTCATCGCAGAAGCACTTGCTCCCTCTTTACGGAATGCCTCTTTTTTCAACATTGGATTAGATGTTCTCATTTTTTCCCTCCTAAAATAGGTTCTACCAATAGTGTAAAGTTTTTCTCTTTACTTTTCAATATATGCAGCTTGTTTTTATTTTAATCCTTCAACGATGTCTGATAGTTCACTCCATCTTTCCATCTTTTTTTCTAGCTCTTCTTCTGTTTTCTGCTGTGCTTCAGATAATTCTTGTGCCTTTGTGAAGTCAGATCCAACTTTCGCAAGTTCTTCTCCAATTGACTCAATTTTCTCTTCAAGTTCGGCAATTGTATCTTCAATCGTTTCCCATTCACGCTGTTCATTGTATGAAAGTTTACGTTTACGTTGTTGTTTTGGCGCTTCTTCTACAACTTTTTTCTCTTTTTGAACTTCCGCTTTCTCCATAAGTTCTCTCGTTTTTTCCATTTTTAAATAATCTGTATAACTACCTAGAAACTCACGCACTTCGCCTCCGCCAGTAAAGATGAACAGTTCATCTACTACTTTATCTAAGAAGTAACGATCATGCGATACAGTTAAAACGACACCTGGGAAATCTTCTAAATAATCTTCTAGTACTGTTAATGTTTGTGTATCTAGATCATTCGTAGGTTCATCAAGTAAAAGTACGTTTGGTTCTCCCATTAAAATACGTAATAAATATAAACGTCTTCTTTCACCACCAGATAGTTTACCAAGCGGTGTACCATGTGAATGAGTCGGGAATAAGAAACGTTCTAACATTTGAGATGCACCAATTACTTTTCCATCTGTCGTATGAATAACTTCTGCAATCTCTTTAATGTATTCAATCATACGCTGATTTAAATTCATCTCTTCATTTTCTTGCGTATAATAAGCAACTTTTACAGTTTGTCCTACTTCCACTTCACCACTATCAGGAGATAACTTACCTGCAAGCATATTTAATAGGGAAGATTTCCCGCTTCCATTCGCCCCAATAATTCCGATACGATCACCCGGTTTCACAATATGATTAAAATTATGTAATACCGTCTTATCGCCAAATTTTTTCGTTACATCTTTTAACTCAAGTACTTTCTTTCCTAGACGACTTCCGCTTAGTGCAATATCAACTGACTGTTTTGCAGCTGGTCCTTCTTGTGCCTTTAGCTCATCAAAACGCTGAATACGCGCCTTTTGTTTCGTAGAACGGGCTTTTGCACCACGACGAATCCAAGCAAGTTCACGACGATATAAATTTTGGCGTTTCGATTCTTGTGCCAATTCTTGCTCTTCACGAAGTGCTTTCGCTTCTAAAAATGTACTATAGTTTCCTTCGTAGCTATATAGTTTACCATTATCTAATTCAAAAATACGATTCGTCACACGATCTAAGAAATAACGATCATGGGTTACAAGTAATACCGAACCTGTATATCTCGCTAAATATTCTTCTAACCATTCAACTGTCTCGTGGTCAAGATGGTTCGTAGGCTCGTCTAAAATTAATAAATCCGGTGTTTCAATAAAACATTGTGCCATTGCGATACGTTTTTTCTGTCCACCAGATAAATTCCCAACAATTGCAGTGAAGTCCGTAATTCCTAATTTCGTTAAAAGAGATTTCGCATTTGCATTTGCTTCCCATGCACTCATTGCATCCATACGTTGCTGCACTGCAAATAATTGTTCCTGTACTTTTTCATTACTTGGATCTTTTTCAATATTTAATAGTGCTTTTTCATAATCACGAAGAAGACGAATTAAAGGTGTATCGCCATGGAACACTTGCTCTAATACTGTCAGTTTTTCATCAAACTCTGGTTGCTGTGATAAATAACTAATTGTATACCCACGTGAATGCGTCATATCACCTGTATCAGGAGTTTCTAATCCCGCAATAATTTTTAATAATGTCGATTTACCAGTTCCGTTTACACCAATAATTCCGACACGTTGTCCTTCTGTAATACTACATGATAATCCATCAAATAACGGCTTTTCTCCATATGATTTTGATAAGTTCTCCACAGTTAACATTTTCATATTTGTGCATTCCACTCTTTCATAAATTGTTCAATAAACTGTTCCATATAAAGATGACGAATTTCAGCCTCTTGTTTTGCTGCATTCGTATTCATTAAATCTTTTAATTTCAAAAGTTTTTCATAAAAATGATTTAAAGATGGATCATTATTTTTTCTATACTCTTCTTTCGTCATTTCTTCACGCGGCGGAATAGTTGGGTCATACATTAATCTCCCTTTCGCCCCGCCATATGCAAATGTACGAGCAATTCCTATTGCACCAAGAGCATCTAAACGATCCGCATCTTGAACAATTTTCCCTTCAAGTGACTCTACTTTGCCGCCATGGCCACCTTTATAAGACATATTGGCGATGATATGAAGAATATGTTTACTTTCCTCTTCTTCAACACGTAGCTCTTCTAACCAATCAGAAACTTTTTTCATTCCTGCTTCTTCACTTTCATTTAGCTTTTCATCTGCCACATCGTGAAGTAATGCTGCCATTTCAATTATAAAACGATTTCCACCTTCTTGCTCAGATAAAGAAATCGCCATTTTATGTACACGTTCAATATGATACCAATCATGCCCACTCGCATCTTTTTCTAAAATATGTTTTACAAAAGTAATTGTTTTTTGAATTTTTTCTTGTTTTGTCATTTTATCTTCACCCAGTTACTTATTGTAACACGCCCGCATTTTTTCATCACATATTTTCTTGTCCGCCCATACACTAGGTGGTAGGCATCATCATGAAGGAGGAATAAACATGTTCTATAATAATCAACCGCCTTATCCAAGGCAACCATTGTATCCTCAACAACAAGAACAGAGATACACAGAACAATACGAAGAACAAGAGTTACAACAGCAAGAGCAACAACATGACGAAAACCCATATGCAACAACGCAAAACCAAGAAACTGAATTTCAACAAAATCCATATGACACACGTCCAAATTATGAATATCCTCAAAATCCATATGCAGCACCACAAAATCAAGAACAGCGATATCCTCAAAATCCATATGTAATACCACAAAACCAAGAACAACAATATCCACAAAATCCATATGTAGCACCACAAAACCAAGAACAACAATATCCACAAAATCCATATGTAGCACCACAAAACCAAGAACAACAATATCCACAAAATCCATATGTAGCACCACAAAACCAAGAACAACAATATCCACAAAATCCATATGTAGCACCACAAAACCCATACACAACTCAGCCGCAACAACCGCAATATCAACAACAAATGTATCAACCAAACTACGACGCACGTGTCTCACCACCTAAACCACCAACAATAGATCCAACACAACCACAAATTTTACCGCCCGGACCAACACTAGACATTACACAACCACAAATCTTACCACCTGGACCAATTACTGAACCAACACAACAACAAATTCAACAAGTTGTCGGTACACAATTTTTACCTTTCAAGAAACCTGTACTAGATTTCGTAAAACCATGGGTAGATTACGGTTTAAATGAAGCAAAACATACATCACACGAACACGCATTAACAGAAGTTGCTGCGATTATGTTTTTAGTTGGTAAAGGCTTCAATCCGACGATTGCACATTATATCGTTGAATCTTGGGAGAAGAATGAGCAGTTTTAGGGTTGTTTATTTGATAAAATATAAAAAACACAAAAGTGCCAAACCCCTTATACCACAAGGGTTTTGGCACTTTTTAATATCTAAAACAAATTTTATTGAAATAATTATTTTTATAGATTTTCATACTTTTTTATATAGTACGTGAACATATACAGTACAAAAATACACCTTTGTATACACATTTTTAGAAACATCTTACGTTTATCAAACAATAACCAAAAGACGTACCTGCAACCTCATCATATAAATAATAGATATTAAAAAGAGGACACTATAAGCGCCCTCTTCCTTAGGTTTTAAATATGTTCTCCATGATCCATAAACACTTCAATTGCTTCGTTTTGTGGTATGTCTTTTGCATTAGTAAGACCAAAAGTAAAAACAGCGGATAACATCATCATTAATAAGATTGCTTTTTTCATTTTAGCGCCCTTCTTTCTATGCTCTTTTTGTCTGCATCTAAAGCGATGTGCAAATACTTGCTTGCTTTTCTATGATTTTCTGAACCATAGAATATTTCACCTAAAAGAGAAGCATATTCTTTTAACCAATCATATAATTCTTCTTTTTCAAAATACGAAATACCTTCTATAACCACATTTTCTAATTCTTCTTGCGGTACATAGTTATGTACTGCTTTTAAAATTCGGAAATGATGACGATAACATAAGTCGCTAATCTTATAGCCATTCTCAATATATTCATTAGCGATATGACTATAACCTAACTTAAAATGTTCTCTTGCTAAAAGAAACATAGTTTTAGCGTTATTTTCTAATGAATCCTCTAAGTGTTTAATTGCTAACTCTGGCATGTTTTGACTTGCGTATAAAAGTCCTAAATTATGCTTAACTCGTTTAATAAGAAGTTCATCATTAGATTTTTGGAAGGTACCTAGTGCTGAAAGTAAATATTCCTCTGCACTTTCGAATTCATTTAGTCGAATGTGTGCCATTCCTAAAGTATTTAAGCATGCTGCAGTTTTTAATTCATACCCTGGACTAATTGAAAATACTTCATTCGCCTTTGTAGCAAATTGAACTGCTAGGATCGGTTTTAATACGTGATAGTAATGGACTGCAAGCCAATAATTAAATTCAGCTTTTTCAATTTCATCATGCATGTACTCTAAAAACGTTTCAGCTTTTTCAAATTGCATTCTTGCTTCACTATGGTTTGCTTTATTAATAGCGTAAATTGCTTTAAATAAATGATGATAGTACTCTAAAAATGTTTCTGTAGACTCTGGTAAAGGCTCGATTTTGTCCAGAATATCTTTTGTACTATCCATATCCCGAATTAGCAGTTTATACCGTGCATTCAATAAAGCGTAGTAGACTAATATTGTTTGGTCTTCCTTAATATTATTGATTTTATTTGCAATATCTTCTTTTATTTTCTGAGACTGTAATACACGTTGTGAAATCATAGCTTGATACCAGTCGTTTAATAATTTTGTGATTTCTTCTTTAGAAATAATGTCAACACTCATCTACTTCTACCCCCTTTTGTTAAATGTTATCATGACATGCTTGTTTGCATAAATAAGTTTTTGAATATTCTAACTTGAAAAAATTATTTTTGAATATTCATGTTAACAAAATGGTCCCTTTTCAAACCCAAAAAAGAACACACGTTTGTTTGTAGTGGAGTTAAAAAAACAAAAGTGAGGTATTACATCATGGAATATAACGGCTTTCCTGTAGTACGTGGAAGAGGTATGGTGAAATGGAATCCGTTTGCTTCAATACCGGAGCAATACGAGGAAATACATAGAATGTTTGAGGAACAATATAAAGTACCTAAACCTTTTTTAACACAAGATACTATGGAACGAATAGAAAGAGCGTTAATGCAATCTTTTCACGAGGAAGAAGAAATACATATCTCATACTATCGTGATGGAATGGTGCAAGACATGTACATAAATGTATTACATATTGAACCGATGACGAAAACTATATATTGTACAGATGCTTTTGGTTTGAATACTAAGTTTAAGTTTGATGAATTGGTGAATATAAATTAAAAGAAGCCGCCCGACAGGACTGAAGTGGCTTTTGTACGACAAAAAAAGAGCTCTGCTATACAGCAGAGCAAAAGAAAAATATATAACCCTATAAAAATAATACAAATTATTGATACTTTCAAAAGACGAAATTTAAATTTCCATCACAATAATACCTATGTTTAAGTATGAAACATTCTACCTTCCCTATAGCTATGAATATTCTTATTTTAGAATTCCATAGTATCCAAATAGCTCTTTGAGAAATACCTCAATACCGAACTTCTTCAAAGAATCTTTTCTTTATTCAAAGAGAAGTTCTAAAACTTTTTTCTTATCTTTGTCTCTTCCATAATGAATCAACCTATGACAGTTCGGACATATACTAACTATACTTCCAACAACATCTAAACTATTTTCAAAATCATGTTGCATTCTTAACGGTATTAGATGATGGGCCTCCATATAATTTTTTCGGCTGGCTTCCGATACAAATGTTTCATGTGTGTCATCTATTTCACATTTAAATTCTGCCTGTTTAATAGCTTGTTTAGCTTTTTTCGGATCACGAGGCCATACTTCCCTACCAGATTCCATTTTAGTTTTTTTTCGATTTTCCGATTTCTCTTCTTCTGCAATCTTTACTTTACTAAAATCCGAATCAATATTAGTAAATCCTTGTGGTGTATGGTTCAATTTGTAGCCAAAGAAAGCTGCGAATTCGATTGCTTTAATGTTTACAGGTTTTAGGTCCTTAATAAAATAGATGTATTCCCAAGTTTCATCATTATCGTTTGTTTTCTAAATTTTTCTAGCCACATCTGGGTTATGAGTCTTAGCAAAAATTGTCCCGAAAAACTTAAATTCCCCTTTAGAATATGCTAAAATCCCGTCACCCTCTTTTAACTTTTCCCATCTATCAACATTTGAAGAACCAGGAGTTGCTCCCCACATACATACATTCTCATGTAATTCATTATCTTTAAGTTTAGTTACTGTATCGGCATCTAAATCTGCTAAACATGTAGAAATAGGATATGTTTTTTCAATAGTAGCTTCCAAATTTTTTATAGCACTATCATTACTTGCAGTAAAAAGATATAACATATTTAATTCCACCTTTTTTAAATTTCATTATATTTCTTTTTAGAGTCTCGAGATTTCTCTACTGGATATTTTTTATTATTTTTTCTATTTTGTTTATAATAATCTCTTCTAAGTCAATATCCAATTGATCTGCCAACTCATCTTTCATGTCTTCTTTTTTTGTTTCTACAGCTTCCTCACTGCTTTTCCACTGAAAATTCTCCAACAACTCACTCGCCTCTAAAGAAAGAGAAATAGCTAAATCTTTAGGACTTTCTCTAAAATAGTTTGATTCATTTTTTGAATCCCCCAGTTACTTTTCATTGGTAAACTCTTCTATTTATCAGGTAAACTATCATAAAAACGTTCAATGGCCGCTACTAAAACTAAATCTTCTAAATGAGCAGTTTTAGGGTTGTTTATTTTTAAAAACATCAAAAATACCAAATCCCTTATATCACAAAGGATTTGGCATTTTTAAGTATCTAGAACACACGCTAAATTTAAGGAGAAATTAACAGACATGCGTCCGGCATAATGCCGTGTCCACACCCAAGGATCGGTTACATAAAATAACGTATCTAACATGGGAAGTCTATTGGTCTTTTCCCCTTATAGTAACACTCTCTTCTACTAAGACCTTTTCTTTCTAGGACCTACAATTAATTTAATCGCTGTTCTTTCTTCATTATTGATAGAAATCTCTTGAAATGCTGGTACGAAGGCTAAGTCAATACCACTTGGAGCGACGAACCCTCTTGCAATCGCAATTGCTTTAATCGCTTGATTTATAGCTCCAGCCCCAATCGCTTGAATTTCCACATTACCACTTGTTCTTAGTACACCCGCTATTGCACCCGCGACTGAATTTGGGCTTGATTTTGAAGATACCTTTAATATATTTTCCATGTAAGTTGCTCCCTCTATTATTTAATCTCTCTTTCGTTACAATTTTAAATATTTTAGCGTATCTTTAATTACTATTCACACCAAAAACAAACGATGCTTCATATGTACATTATTCTATATTTTCTGACTTCTTCCTGCTCAGCTACGCAAATAAAAAAATAAACTGAATAACCTAATATACATACAGTTAAATGTCATAACTTCACCAAATGATAACATCCATACAGCTAAAGATAATATTGCTGTTTTGTCAGACTAAATAAATATAGTAAATTGAAATTTTAATGAGTGGGGGTTTAATTCATCCCCCACCTAACTTCTTTGCTTTCGCTGAATTTTGAGATGGGAGTCTTACTGCTCGAAAAATAGCGGGATAAACGTTTCCTCGTTACTTCAATCTATTTAGAAATTCCATTTATTTTTCTATCAAATTATGAACCTTATCATCTTCAAAAGGTGTTACAGGTAATACCCAAATACTACATTTCATCATTTGACCACTTTATATTCCACATCTATCTCCTTTTATAGTACAAGCATACACGCCAATTTTGATTCATCTTCATAAACTACTATGTGGTTTAAATTTATTAAGAATAGGAGGTAATATATTGGGTTCATACTATCATTCTTCAAACTCGTATAAAAAATGCTCATGCAAATCTTCTTCCAGTTCAAATAAAAAATGTTCATGTGACCATTCACATAAACGAAGCTGTCCTGCATACGGAACTTTTTGGCAAACTGAATTTATAACTGTTCCTTTTGGCGATCCTTTTCCATTTAATCACGTTGGACCTTTAGCAGGAGGCGTTTCCTTACTAAACCCTACTACTATACAATTTAGACAAGCTGGTGATTATAGAGTTTCGTTCATTTCCAGTATTAATACTACTTTAAATCCTGTATTTCCACATATCCCAGTCATAACTATATTTTTAAATAACAATCCACTTGCTAATAGTCAAGGTGACTTCGCTATTCAAATGAATACTTCATCAAATAACGAATGTCTTCAACTCATTGGCGAAACGATTGTTACAGTGCCAGCTAATTCAACTCTTCAACTTAGAAATAATAGTGGCTTTAATCGTCAAAGTATTGTAACTTGTGACAATGGTATAAATTCAGTTGAATTAACAGTTACAAAACTAAGTTAATATTATTTCTTTACATTCAGATGCTATTTCAGCATCTTTTTTTATTGAATAACAGTTTTCTTCGACTTTTATTATCTTTCATCACGCAAAAAAAGTGCAGAATTCTTTCTAACACAAGATTTCTGCACTTTTATATTATGCTTATTTATTCTTCCTTATTTCTCTACATAAACCGACTTAACAATCGTACGATTATATGGTTTTCCTTCTTTATTCATCCCTTTTATATCCATCGTAACGTTATATACTCCCGGTTGTTTTATATCTTTCAAAGCACCTGTAAATGTATTCGTATTAACATTTTGTAATTCATTAAATTCAGAGACTAACTTACCTTCTTTATTAACGACTCTTACTGTTATGGAAAGATCCCCTTTCATTTCAGGTGCCACTGGTGATTTTTTCAGTTTATACTCAGGTTTATTTACTTTAACTTTTGTAGGCATTTGAAGAACAAATGGCGCGCTATTATTGTAATCGCTTACAACTAAATATGCATCTTTCGACTGCTTCGCCATCATTTTGATTTTCCATTCGCCTACTTCCAATTTATCAAACTTAAATGTTCTAATTGTCGCCCCATTAAAGAAAGATTCGCCTTCACCAGTAGTTATAGCGCTATCTTTGTTTGCATAGATTTCTCCTTTTGGAGATACCATTTGTACTTCTACATCAGAAGAAGCAGTTAGTACAGAAACTATTCCTTCAGCCTTTTTATCAACAGAAATACTTTGCTCTATCCACTGATTTTGTGGTAATTCGCCTCCTAAAATATTTTGATTTGAAGTTGTATTTAATTGTTCTAGATTTTCATTTGAACTAGTGCTGGATGCTACTAAAGCTGGTAACCCCACATTTGTCGTACGTAAATATGGTTCAATTCGTGCAAAAACAGCTGATCCTTTTCTTATATTGTCATGATCAAATCTGGAATCTGTAAATAAATGTGTACCGTACGATAGCTTCGCACTCCATTCATTTACTAGTCCATCATTTGAACCGTACGATGATAAATATAACCCGCCCATAGATAATGCAGAAAATGTTGGTCCCCAGCTAGTCCCAGTAGCCGTATAGTAACGGTTTAATTTAGCTGCTGGGTTGTTATCTATTATTGAACGAAACTTTGCCATTTCACCTATTTGTAACGAATACGTACCATCATCTTTTTGACCTAATATAGAAGCAAGCCACCCTGCCCACCAACTATATGACAAATCTGCTAAATTTGAGCCATGATGCGGTGTAGCAAGTGTAATAACATTTCCAACAAATCGATTCGCACCATATTCAACTAATGCAGCTTGTGTATCAATTCCACCTTTACTATGCGCTACAATATTAACTTTCTTACCGAAATGATTATATATTTCTTCAAGTTTTTGTGCCAACAATTTTCCGTTATCCCACTGACTAGCCGAACCTTTCCCCGCTGCATCATACAATTGTATAAACACTGTTTGATAGCCTGCTTTTAAAGCATAATCATACATATCATTTATATCATGATATACTGTCTTTCCATACCAACTATCAGCATTACCATTTCTTCCTTGTACAAAGAGAATTGGCGGTTTATTCTCATCATAATTAGCAGGTTTTTGGCCTAAAAACCATTCTCCAGGTGTGAATACTTCTGTATCAGGAAACCCCTTTCCAAGCTCTTTTACAACTTCTGCCTGTACATTTGTGCTAATCGTTGGAGCCATGATAAAAAATACAATTAGTAAGGCCACACATCTTCTCATCAGTCGCATATTACTCCCCCTATTTTTTTGAAAGAAGGTGTTCTTTATAATATTTTATATTTTCCCTTCCTTAATAATAGCTAATCTTTTATTTTAAAAAGATGTTAGCCCTATTTTTAGAAGGTTACTAGTTGTATACCCTCTTTCTTAACTCTCGTTATTCTCTTTGTTTCTACCTCTTCCTTTTGATAGAATACGACAAAAAAGTTTCTCAATAATTGTTTACTTAGCTACATCCAGATATTTTTTAAATCAATATTGTTTATATAAAGCATACAAATCTTGAAAAAATTTTAGTGAAAAAACATTTTATTACTAGTTAGTTATTTAAAAATATAATAAAGATATGTACTTTCTTTTCATTAAATACAAACTAATTTTAAAGGAGCTTATATTATAAGACTTTCCTACGATTAAAAATTAAACTGAAATTTCAGAATAGAAAATCACATTTCCAGAAACATATATTATGATAATTTCCGCGCACTTGAATTAACTTTTTAGAAGTACTAACCTATCGGTGAGCAGAAGAAAATTCTGTAAAAAGAAAGGAGAATACTTTATGATGACCAATTTACAAAAGGAGTTTTTTAAACGCTTAAAAATTCCTGCAAAAGAAATAACATTTGATGATTTAGATGAAATTCTCTTAAAAATGGGAATGATTCTCCCCTATGAAAATCTTGATATTATGGCTGGTACTATTAAAAATATCTCAAAAGATAACTTAATAGAAAAGTTACTTATTCAAAAACGAGGTGGACTTTGTTATGAATTAAACTCCTTATTGTATTATTTTTTAATTGATTGTGGGTTTCAAGTATACAAAGTAGCCGGTACTGTTTATGATCTGTACGATAATAAATGGAAACCCGATGATGGTCATGTCATTATCATATTAAGTCATGAGGATAAAGATTATGTTGTGGATGCAGGTTTTGCATCTCATCTCCCTTTACATCCAGTCTCTTTTAACGGAGAAGTCATCTCCTCTCAAACAGGAGAATATCGAATTCGTAAGCGAAATACTCGAAAAGGTACGCATATTTTAGAAATGAGAAAAGGAGCTAACGGGGAATCTACAAGTTTCTTACAATCTGAACCTTCAAACGAATGGAAAATAGGCTATGCTTTCACTGTAGATCCAATAGATGAGAAAAAAGTGAATAACATTCAAAAAGTGATTGTAGAGCATAAAGAATCTCCTTTTAATAAAGGGGCTATCACTTGTAAATTAACTACTTATGGTCACATATCATTAACAAATAAAAATTATACAGAAACCTTTAAAGGCACTAAAAATAAACGACCAATAGAATCTAAAGATTATGCTCGCATTCTTCGTGAATCTTTTGGAATAACGCAAGAGAAATATGTAGGAAAAACACTAGAAAGAGGTTAGTTGACTACAAGTATTTCATAATAAAGCAGATTCTATATTTAGAATCTGCTTTATTTTATACTTTGTTATAAATTAATTTAATTTTGTTGTTACCCTTTAATTTTCAATTATATATTCATCATCATATTTATCATATTGTAGCCCTTCCCCTATCTTTGACTCCGTAACTTGATCTCTTAAAAACGGTGCAGCATCCATTTTGCTAGTTGCAATTTCAATTCCATATTTTTTCGTTAAATGAGCTAACTCTATTAAAAACCACTCTCTTCGCAATATAACTGGAATATCCAATGTTTTTCTTTTCATATATAATAGCACCTCTTTTATTTTCATAGCTTAACAACATCACTGGATGCACTTATTAAAACTACCTTTCACCGCTAACATCCAATGAAACATTATAGTATATGCATGTCCATTTCAAACGTGCTATCACAAATATGATATTTAAGTTTACATAATTATATTATGTAATAGTAGAAAAGGAAGGCATGTCCCTTCCCCTTCTACTATAGAGATTTAAATTAAGAACATCTTGGTACACCTAAAGCTAAAAATAAACCTGCTACTCCCGCAGTAATCGGTACTTTTAACGTAATAACATCATCTACCTTCGTTACTAAAAAGTAAGCATTACCTTCTTGTAATATACAAGTTACCAACAATTGAAATTCCATTCAAATCTCCTCCTTTCAATCGATATACTATAATTTATGAAATCTCTTTCAAAAAGTAATAGGAAATATATCCATTTTTCCTTATATATAAAATAAATGTTTATAAGTCTATTAAAAATATTAATTTTCTAAATTTATACAAAACGTGTAATATCCAATAAATTCCTATATAATCAATAAGAAGAATCTTACAAATGGAGGTATGAAAATGTCGATTTCAAGTAATATTGGTGCAGCTTTATTTTTTATTGCTTTTATTCTTTTAATCTTATGTATCATTTCACTCTTTAAGAAAAATGGAAAAGCAAAACAATATGGACGTCCTACCGTTATTCTTTTTATGATTTCTATTATATTAATAACGGCCGGTACAACAAAATCGGAACACCCCGTCGTCGAGTTTTTTTCTACTTTAAGTTTCATTCTATTTATATTCTTCCTTGTTCTAGCAATCTTATCTGTTATTAAGAAAACAGGTGTAGCGAAAAAACAATTTATTATTACAGCCGTATTATTTGTCATTTTTGTTGCGCTATCAGGTATTTCAGATCCTTCTTCTGAAAAAACGACAGCAACTAGTACAAAAGTTGCCTCTAATAATGAAGAGCCAAAAGATAGCGAACAGAAAAAAGAGCTAGAAAAGAAAGAGGCGGACGAAAAAACTCAAAAGCAAGAAGATGAGAAGCGTCTAGCCGAAGAACAAGCTCGTAAGCAAGAGGATGAAAAACGTCAGGCTGATGAACAAGCTCGTAAGCAAGAGGATGAAAAACGTCAGGCTGATGAACAAGCTCGTAAACAACAAGAAGAGCAAAAACGTCAGGCTGATGAACAAGCTCGTAAACAACAAGAAGAGCAAAAACGTCAGGCTGATGAACAAGCTCGTAAACAACAAGAAGAGCAAAAAGCACAGCAAGCTCAAACACAACCTGCTTCAGGAAATACTAGTAGTGCATATTACAAAAATTGTGCCGCAGTTAGAGCTGCCGGGAAAGCTCCTCTATATAAAGGACAACCAGGTTATGACTCACATCTTGATCGTGATGGCGATGGAGTTGCATGTGAAAAATAGTAGTAAAAAAGAAGCTTCTAGTAAGCTTCTTTTTTATTATCAGAAACTATTATGACGAATTCCCCCTCCCCCTCTTCCTTTTATAAAACTCATCTTATTATCCTCAAAATTGACACATTATAAGTGATTTCAATCACCACATTGTTTTTCATTTATCGCTATTTTTAATTCAGATATTACATTAAAACTTTATGGAGGCATTCATATGGAACATACATTTACTGAAACTTCAATTGTTGGTGAGATTGTTACACAATTTCCGAAAGCTAGTGATCTTTTTAAATCATATAGAATAGATTTTTGTTGTGGCGGTAATAAGCCACTTATTGATGCAATTCATGAAAGAAATTTATCAGCTACTGAAGTGCTTACAGAGTTAAATACGCTTTATCATAATACGAAACGATTAAATGAATCGAAAATTGATTGGAAAAATGCTTCTTATCGTGAATTGATTGATTATGTTATAAATAAGCATCACCGCTATTTAAATGAAGAATTACCACAGTTAAGTCCATATGTGACAAAAGTATTACGTGTTCATGGGGCAAGTCAGCCTCATTTAGCTCAAATTCATAAGCTATTTCATGAACTTAAAATGGAATTAGAACAGCATTTAATTAAAGAAGAAATGGAAGATTTTCCATTAATTTTAGAATTTGAACAAAATCCAACTAATGAAAACTATACTAAGTTACGTAAAGTAGTAAATGAACTAGAAAATGAGCACAATCATGCTGGAAATATTATAAAAGAACTTCGTAAAGTGACAAATGACTTTACTCCTCCAGAAGGTGCTTGCGGTACTTATCGACTTGTTTACCAACGTCTTGAAGCGCTAGAGTCTGATTTATTTGAGCACATTCATTTAGAAAATAATATTTTATTTCCATGTGCCATTACGAGAGCATAAATAAAGAGCAGGACATGAGTATACATACTTATGTCCTGCTCTTTCATTTGGTAAAGACTATACACATCCCTCTCGAATAAATCCGAATTTTAACAATTTGTGAATCATTATAAAAATGTGATAAATATCACATCTCCCCCTTATTTGATTTTCTATAATAAAAATATAATCCTTTGTTCAACATTTCACATAAAAAGGGGAAACGAAAATGAAAAAACGTTTAGTTATGATCGGAAATGGTATGGCTGGCATTCGCTGTATGGAAGAAATCTTAAAACATGATAGTGATTCATATGAGATTACTATTTTTGGAGATGAACCGCATCCAAACTACAACCGTATTATGCTCTCTCATGTTTTACAAGGCAAAACAAATATGCAAGATATCATTATGAATGAATACAGTTGGTATGAAGAAAACGAAATAACTTTGTATACGAATGAAAGAGTTCAAAGTATTAACCGAGAAGAAAAAATTATTATTACAGAAAAGAAGCGTACTCTTACATACGACAAGCTCATTATCGCAACAGGTTCTAGTGCTTTTATTTTACCTGTTGAAGGTTCCGCACTTTCTGGTGTAACAGGATTTCGAACTATTGAAGATACACAATTTATGATAGATACCGCTAAAGAAAAGAAAAAGGCCGTTGTTATTGGTGGCGGTTTACTCGGTTTAGAAGCAGCACGAGGTCTAATTGATTTAGGAATGGACGTACATGTTGTTCATTTAATGCCTAGCTTAATGGAGCAACAACTAGATACGAAAGCAGCTGCTCTTCTGCGTGAAGATTTAGAAGCACAAGGCATGAAGTTTTTAATGGAAAAGAAAACTGTAAAAATTCTTGGTACAGACCATGTTGAGGGCATTCAATTTGAAGACGGTGAAGTTGTAGATTGTGATTTAATCGTAATGGCTGTCGGAATACGCCCAAATACGCAAATAGCAAAAGATGCTGGTCTAATTGTAAATCGCGGTATTGTAGTCAATGACTATATGCTAACAAATGATGAGTCCATTTATGCAGTTGGAGAATGTGCAGAGCATGACGGTATCGCATATGGACTTGTTGCTCCTCTTTATGAACAAGGTGCGATATTAGCAAAACATATAACAAATTTACAAACTGATGGATATTCGGGCAGTATCGTCGGTACACAATTAAAAGTTGCTGGTTGTGATTTATTCTCTGCTGGCCAAATTTATGAAGATGATCAAACGAAAGCAATATCCATCTTTAATGAATGTAAACGTTCCTATAAAAAAGTATTAATTCGTGATAATAAAGTCGTCGGTATCGTTTTATACGGTGATACAGCTGACGGTACACGCCTCTTTAGCATGTTAAAGAAAGAAGAAGATATACAAGAATATACAGCCGCTTCTCTTCTTCACAAAGCTGGTGAAGAATGTGAACTTGACGTTGCTACTATGAGTGCGAATGACACAATTTGCGGATGTAATGGTGTTACGAAAGGAACAATCGTTCACGCCATTTTAGAACAAGAGTTAACGACTTTTGAAGAAGTTAAAGGCTGTACGAAAGCCGCAGGTTCTTGTGGTAAATGTCGTCCACTTGTGGAACAAGTTTTATCTCATACACTTGGAGATGCTTTTGATGCCTCAGCGCAATCTGCCGGTATGTGTGGATGTACACCTTTATCCCGTGATGAAGTCGTAGCGGCCATTCACGAGAAAGGCTTAAAATCTCCAAAAGAAGTACGAAATGTTCTTGGTTTTGCACATGAAGACGGCTGTTCGAAATGCCGCCCTGCTTTAAACTACTATTTACGTATGGCGATTCCAGAAGAATATGAAGATGATAAATCGTCCCGTTTCGTTAATGAAAGAATGAATGGTAACATCCAGCACGATGGTACATTCTCTGTTATTCCACGTATGTACGGAGGCGTTACAACAGCTGATGATTTAATGAAAATTGCTGAAGTTGCGAAAAAGTATGATGTTCCACTTGTGAAAATTACCGGTGCAAGCCGAATTGGCTTATACGGTGTCAAGAAACAAGATTTACCTAACGTATGGGCTGACTTAAATATGACTTCTGGATATGCGTATTCAAAGTCTCTTCGTAATGTAAAATCATGTGTTGGCTCTCGTTTTTGCCGTTTCGGTACGAAAGATTCATTAGGACTTGGTATGTTGCTTGAACAATCATTAGAAATGGTAGATACACCTCATAAAATGAAAATGGGTGTAACCGGTTGTCCGCGTAACTGTGCGGAAGTACTGACGAAAGATTTTGGCGTTGTTTGTGTCGAAAATGGATATCAACTTTATATTGGCGGAAATGGTGGTACAGAAGTACGTGAAGCTGATTTTGTAATGATTGTCCCTACTGAAGATGATGTCCTTCGCATCGCTGCAGCTTACATGCAATATTATCGTGAAACTGGTATTTACGGAGAGCGTACCGCCTACTGGACAGAACGTTTAGGCTTCGATCATATAAAAGAAATACTACAAGATGCAAGTATGGTTACTACGTTAAATGAACGTTTCCAAACAGCTCGTAGAACATATACGGAAGCATGGGGACAAGCACTAGAAACGAAATCATTAAAAGCGATGTATGAAGTAGAAACTGTGAAATAAGGAGCTGTGATCTAAATGATACAAACGAAAGAAAAAATAAAAGTTATGCGTGCGGAAGATCTTGCTATTCAAATCGGTAAAGAAGTGCAAATGAAAGGTATGTCTATCGCCCTATTCCGCCTTTCAAATGGCGATATTCGAGCTGTAGAAAATCGTTGTCCTCATAAAAACGGACCGTTAGCAGAAGGGATTGTGTCTGGAGAATTCGTCTTTTGTCCACTGCATGATTGGAAAATCTCACTACTAACAGGTGAAGTTCAAAAACCTGATGACGGCTGTATTCAAACATACGAAGTAGAAGTTATTGACGGTGACATTTATTTATACATGTAATTTTCGAAAGGAAGCCTCCTCTGGCTTCCTTTTAAATAAAAATTGATGAGGTGCAATTATGAACGGATATGTATATTTAGTTGGTGCAGGACCAGGTGATGAAGGGCTTATTACAAAAAAAGCGATAGAGTGTTTAAAACGTGCAGATATTGTTTTATATGACCGTTTACTAAACCCTTTCTTTCTTAGCTATACAAAACAAACATGTGAACTTATGTATTGCGGAAAAATGCCAAAGAATCATATTATGCGTCAAGAAATAATTAACGCACACCTTCTTCAATTTGCGAAAGAGGGCAAAATTGTTGTCCGATTAAAAGGCGGAGATCCATCTATTTTTGGCCGTGTTGGTGAAGAAGCAGAAACTTTAGCAGCAGCAAATATTCCATATGAAATTGTACCAGGCATTACATCTAGCATCGCCGCTAGTAGCTATGCAGGTATTCCCCTCACTCACCGTGACTACAGTAATAGTGTCACTTTATTAACCGGACATGCAAAAGGTCCCTTAACCGATCATGGAAAATATAATTCATCTCACAATAGCGACACGATTGCCTACTACATGGGTATAAAAAACTTACCTATAATTTGTAACAACTTACTACAAGCAGGAAAAAAAGAAGATACGCCAGTAGCAGTCATTGAATGGGGTACAACTGGTAAACAGCGCGTTGTCACAGGGACACTGTCTACCATTGTTTCTATTGTCAAAAACGAAAATATTTCTAATCCTTCTATGACAATTGTTGGTGATGTTGTTACTTTGCGGAATCAAATCTCTTGGAAAGAACGTAAACCATTGCACGGCAAGAAAGTTTTATTTGCAGCTGCAACAAATAAAAAAAGCGCAATAAAGCAAAAGTTACAAGAGTCCGGTGCAGAAATATATCAAATTCCAACTTTCAAAAAGAAAGAATACACATTAACCTCTGAACAAATCAATAAGATTTTTAACGTTGATCGTCTTGTATTTTGTTCCGCTGACAGTGTAGACATCTTAATGCAATCATGCAGTAAATATCATAAAGATATTCGTTCCTTACAGGCAGAACTTCAGTATATGAACCTTTCTATTCAAGAAAAGCTCATGCAATATGGATTGTTCAGTAAACCTGCGCAATTTTCTTCGAATTCAACGATTTATTTAGGACGAAACATTAACCGAATTGCTGTTATTCAAGAAAAAATTGGTGCTGGTTCCTATATGATGACTCATGAGTACACAATTGATCATCGCTTCGATGAAATTCATTCACGTATTCTTTCTGAATTCTCATGGGATAGCATTGTATTTGAAGGTCGTGCTTCTATTGATACGTTTCTAGCAGAAATAAAACGCCTTGGCTTTATCAATATTCTTACTCTCCCATTCTCGTATACCGACGTTCCAACTTTACACTATGCAAATAAAGTTGGGTTTCATAACGTAGATCATCAATTACAAGAAACTCTTATGAAGAAAGACATGGTGAGACAATGAAAGGAATTGTATATGTTGGACATGGGAGCCAGCTACAAGAAGGTAATGAACAATTCATTCAATTTATTCAATCTGTTATGAAAGAGCGAAACGAAAGAATTCAAAAAATAGCTTTTCTAGAACTAACGACACCTACTATTTCGGATGCAGTTACAGAAACGATAATAGAGGGAGTAACTGAAATAATGATTGTACCTGTTTTATTATTTGCAGCAGCTCACTATAAACGTGATATTCCTTTTGAAATAGAACAACTACAAAAGAAATATCCACAAATAACATTTTCAGTTGTACCTCCTTTTAGTACACATCCACATATGGTGGAACTTGTAGTGAAAAGAATACGTGAAGCTATACCAATGCAAAATAGTAGTATTTTACTCGTAGGGCGAGGCAGTAGTGATCCACAACCGATACATGAATTACAACAAATCGGAGCAGCTGTCGAACGAAAACTTGGTATGCCAGTATCCTGTTCCTTTTTAACGAAAGGAACTCCCTCTTTTGCTGCTGAGCTCAAGGCTATAACATCGACTGCGTCCCATGTATATGTCATGCCGTACCTTCTCTTTACCGGATTATTACTTCAAAAAATTAAATTGCATACAAAAAAATATAATCATGTTACGCCCTGTAACTGTCTTCAGTTTGATACATATATGAAACTAACATTATTAGAACGAATGGAGGAATGCATATATGTATAACATGTACCCTCTTATGTTTAATCTACAAAATAAAGTTGTCATTATCATTGGTGGAGGTAAAATTGCATATCGAAAAGCGTCTGGATTAAAAGATACAGGCGCTTTCGTCACTGTTGTCAGCCCAGAAATTTGCGAGGAAATGAAGGAACTTTCTTATATTACTTGGAAGCAAAAAACTTTTAGTAATGATGATATTAAAGATGCTCATCTAATTTATGCAGCTACAAATCAACATGCTGTAAATATGATGGTCAAACAGGCCGCTCATGATTTCCAGTGGGTTAACGTTGTAAGTGATGGTACAGCATCATCGTTTCACACACCTGGTGTCATTCGAAATGATGAATATGTTGTCACTATTTCGACTTCAGGTAAGGCCCCATCGTTTACGAAGCGTATGAAACAGGAATTAACTTCTGTCCTTCCTAAACTTATAAAAAGACTTTCTCGTACTCATAAAATGTAATCTATCACTTAGCTAAAATAGGAATTAACTGTGAACAAACGTTTTTTAGAGGCGTTTGTTCTTTTTGCTTTAGTTTCGTTTGTTAGGATCAGACAAACAATTGGACAAGAATCTGTGAAGAAAAATAACGGCAACAATTACGGACAAAAAAGCAGTTGCTTGAGAGCAACTGCTTCAATACAGGTTTTATATTGGATATTCATTCAACCAAATTAGCGCTTGTTCATAATCATCAAAAAATCTCACAGATTCTTTCGTATTAGATTGTTGTAAATAATCCATTATCTCCCCCTCTTCAAGGAGAAATGCAATTGCCTTACTGTGATTCAAAATGATTTCATTGAAGAACTTCTCTTTCCATACTTTTTGAACAGAAAAATGATTTGGCGTGTATCCTTTTCTATCCACCAACAATTTGTATTTCCGCCCTTCAGAAATGAATTGCTGACAAACCTGCTCAAAACCATTAAACCATTCATACACATCATCTGTTTTTATATTGCCAACTAGATGGGTAACAATTATATCTCCTGAAACTGTTGTGCTGATATTCTGTTTACTCAACTTGGAATCCCCCTTAGTTACAATTTTGCGAAAAAACCGCATAAAATCAATAAAGAAAAAATTCTTACTTGACACTCCCACCCCACCGCTATCAAACTAAGCTCATGTAACGTCAATTATAAGCGAAATTGTATCTTTTTTCGCAAGTCTATATGTAGATGCTTTAAAGATTTTCATACGAAATCACCCGCAAGGAGTTTCCTTTTTTTGAATTAAGCTACTTGATTATCAGACATGGTACAATTGTAAACGATACCCAATATATCATAGACTGTTTTCTTCTCATATCTATGGGATTTCCGCCATCATTTACCGCCTCAAACCTATTCGTTTTAACACGTATATTCAAAACAAAATATATGACAAATAAATAACGACAGTTACTGTAATAATGCTGAAAAGTGTTGAAAATAAAACGATTTGTGCATGTAATTCAGGCTCTATTTGATATTCCATAGCAATGGTTGATGTATTTCTTGAAGTAGGAAAAGAACTTGCAATAAATAATGATTGTGCAACAATACCATCGATGTTTAGTATGTATATTATGACAAGTGCTAATAATGGTCCCATCAGTAACCTTCCAATTAAAGCCCATGTTATGACTCGATGGAAAAAATTAAGTTTAATGTTAGATAATTGTGCCCCTAGCAATATGAGTGCTATTGCAACAAAACCATTCGCAAGCTGATTAAGAGGTAGCAAGATAGAATTAGGTATTTGAATTTTAAAAGATTGAAAGAGAACCCCTAATACGAGCGCATGAAATACAGGCAGTCTTAGAAATGATTGAATAATACCTCCGATTGTTTTTGTTGCTGATAGTAAGTTATATATCCCATATGAATAAGTTAAAAGATTCTGGAAAATCACAATAAAAATTTGAATGGAAACCCCCACTGGATTGTGACTGAAAATCAATTGACTTACTGGTAACCCATAATTACCAGAATTCATTAACGAAATGCTATTTTTTAGAGCTGCACTTTCTCCTTTTTCTAACTTTAATGTTTTTGAAATGAAATGACTTACTATGATCAGACTGAGACTATAAAGCATTAAATAGTATATTATCTGGAGTAACAAACCTGTTTCTATACGAATATCATATATATTCACAAATACCGCCGCTGGCATTAAGCAATAAGTAATAAGTGTAGAAAGCTGCTTTAAGTTAAATTGGAACTTTATTTGTAAAATTGCACCAATTAGCATCAATATTAATATCGGTAATATTACGTCTAATATAATAAATACAAACATTTAAAACCTCATTCTAAATATATTTTAGTTGGATTAAACGCTTTACTAAATGTGGACACATTTCATTCATCGGAAAACACCCTTAGTTCTCAATAATCAGAAAACTGAAATCGATAATATGAAAATGCTCATCAAAAATTCTTATTTCATTTCCCTCTCTTTTCTTTAACATATCAAATATAACTCATAAAGAAAATTATGGATTATTTATACAAATTCATAATTTTATCTTATCGAACTAAACTGTATTCTTTAGTGTAGTACTTTTTTCACAATATCCGTTAGCCTTACCAAAAAATTTGGCCCTAAAAAAATCTGATACTGCAGTTACTATGCGAACAATACTTACATCAATCCCATACTTGTCGCTTAAACCACCTAACACACCTGATACTTGTTTATCTTGAGTGGACTTATATTTTTTTCATCTAAACATCCCGATTCAATTAAATATTTGCATTCTAAAAATGAGTTCGATCTTTAGAATATATTTAAGATTTCCTTCACTAATCTACCCTTTAATTGAATAACTTTTGACTTCTATATTTTAAAATAAAATTCCATAAACCTTCTGTTTTTCATTTTAAAAGCACATTCTTTTAGAAAACGAGCGTTTGTTGAGATAGCAATAAAAACATGTTGAAGCCTATTACTAAAAGAACCATCCCAATATACTTTGGGATGGTTCTTTTTCCTTATTAATGATTCTTTAACATCACTAACAATTTCTCTTGGCTATACATCCATACTGTAATGATTAAACAAGCAAGTGCGACTTCTGATAGCGCCATAAATCCAATTGCATAATGACCTGTTAATTGGAATAGTAATGTTAAAATTAGCGGTGGGAAGAATCCTCCTAGTCCACCTAAAGCTGATACGAGACCATTTACAATACCAGCTTGTTCTGAGAAATACATTGGAACGAGTTTGAAGATTGTACCATTACCAATCCCTGCACAAAATGCGACTAGTAAGCAACCAAATGTATACACGTTCATACTAGGCATAAATGATAAAATAATACCTGATAGTGTTAAACCGATAAATACGAAGATTAATATTTTAAATGGATTAAACTTATCACCGAGCCACCCACCAATCGGACGCATAATTGTTGCGAGTACGATGAATCCGGCTGTCCGCATACCAGCATCTACTTTCTCTAATCCGAAATGAGATACTAAAAAGTTTGGTAAGTATACGGTAAATGCGACAAATGATCCGAAAGTTAAAAAGTAAAAGATACATAAAAACCAAAGTTTCTCATTTTTATATACACCTTTTATTTGTTCCATTAGTGGTGTACTCACTTTTTTCTCTTTACGATCACCTAATAAAAAGTTCATAAGTGCAAACGCTGCAAGTAAAACTAAATAACATTGTACTGTCGTTCTCCAGCCAACTGAAGTTGCAATGACAGGTGCTAAAAACGAAGTAATTGCTGTTCCGGCGTTACCGACACCGTAAATACCATTTACAAAACCGTGACTCTCTTTCGGAAAGTATTTTGGTAAAGAGGTTACTCCTACAGAGAATACAGCTCCACCAATTCCTACAAATAATCCACCAATAATTAAATCCATCATAGAATTAGCAACACTAATATAAAAGACAGGAAATAATAATAGAATAAAACTAATATAGAATAATTTTCTTGCTCCGAAACGATTTGTCCAATAACCAATTGGAATGCGAAGAACAGAGCCTAAAATAACAGGTACTGCTGTGACCATAGAAATTTGTCCCGCAGTTAATGGAATATCCGCTTTAATATAAGGCATTAATGATGATAAAATGACCCATACCATAAAACCGATAATTAGATTAGAAGTTTGTAAACTTAATTGAAAATTAGGACTTTTCATCCTGTTCCCTCCTATGTATGCATAGTTAAATTCATTCTCTCCAGCCCAATCACGTCCTAACATCATTAGGCTGAAAAGAATCAACCACCACTTACTGGCGGAATCATTGCTACGACATCACCAATTTGGATGATGTCATCCTCATTTGCGTATTCTTCATTTATCGCGACCATAATCTCGTTTGAAATTGCTATGTTGTATTTCTTAGTGAGGACTTCCTTTAATTCCGCAACCATAATATTTTCATAGTCTATATACAAAGCCGGCTTACTTGCTCCTTCTTGCAAATGTGCAAATAATAGTACTTCAATCATATTCTCATCTCCTTTCCAGGCTCGCCATTACCATATGCTGTTTTCTCTAACTGATCACCTATCCACGACTCTCCATCTTCCCAAAACTCTTTTTTCCAAATAGGAACAATTTGTTTTATACGCTCCATAATATATTCATTCGCCTCATAGGCCGCTTTCCGATGTGGTGTAGACACAGCGACAACGACAGCAAGATCAGAAATTTGTAATGTACCAATGCGATGTGTAATAGCGACATATGTCCCCGGCCACTTCTCTCCTACTTCAATGCTAATTCTCTCAAGCTGTTTCTCCGCCATTGTCTTATAAGCTACATACTCTAAATGTAGCGTACGACGCCCTTTCGTAAATTCTCTAACAGTACCAATAAAAGTAGTAACTGCACCACACTCACGACGAATTACTTTGTTTGTAACTTCCTCAATTGAAATAGGTGTATCAATTACTTCATAATACGTTTGTATCATTTTGCACCTCTTATCTTTGTATAAGTTAGTAATCTATTTTTCTATTATTTGTATGATCGAAGTGGTTCTTCCCACGGCCACTCACTTCCGTTGTTTGATTCTAATAACAGTACCGAAACAGTAATTCCAGCTTCAAATCCTCTCGTTCCCCCTGGTAGAACGATAAATGCATTCGCTTCTGCAAGTGAAGAAATTGCGCTAGATTTATCTAAGCCAACTGGTGTAACTTGTAATTGACCATCTATAATTTCTACTCGCCCTCTTACAAATCGAGTAAACGGATTTGCTTTCGGGAAGTCTTTCTGTAAAATTGCCTCTGTACGATATACGTGTGGATCTTTCCTATGCAAGTATGTTCCAATGACTGGTCGAACATATAATTCACACCCGACATAACAAGCTGAAGGATTACCAGATAAACCAAATAGTAGTTTTCCTTCTACCTCAGCTACAGTTGTCACACTTCCTGGTCGCATCGCTATTTTGTTGAAAAGTACATTTGCTTGTAATTTCTCATAAATAGCCGGTAAATAATCATAGTCCCCTACTGAAACGCCACCAGTTGTAATTAAAATATCGACTTCTTTCATCGCTTTTTTTACAGTGTTATAACACGTCTCTAAATCGTCAGCGAATTGCCCATAATACTGTACAACTCCGCCGGCTCGTTCAATTTGAGCAGCAATCATATAAGAGTTACTATTTCGAATCTTCCCTGGCTTTAATTGTTCATGTACTTCAAGCAGTTCGCTTCCTGTCGTTACAATTCCAATAACCGGCTGTTTTATAACATGTACGGAACTATAACCAAACGTAGCAAGAAGCGCTGCTACTCCAGGATTAATAACAGTCCCTTTTTTCACAAGAATGCTATTTTGGTTTACATCTTCTCCTTTAAAAGAAATGTTATCGCCAGAAGAGAAAGAGCGTTTTAATACCATATAAATCTTTTCGTTTTCTTCAAATCCTTCCGTTAGTTCTAACATAACAACCGCATTACACCCTCTCGGAATTGCGGCTCCTGTCATAATACGGACAGCTTGAAATGCTTTCACTTCTTCTGTAAAAACAACCCCTGCTCCAATTTCACCAATCACTTCAAACTGAATAGGGTTACTACTACTTGCTTCTTTCGTATCTTCTGCTCGAATCGCAAACCCGTCGTACGGAGAGCGATCAAAATGCGGGACATCATGATCTGCAATAACATCTTTTCCAAGCGTTCTACCGTAGCTTTCTATAAGAGAAACCTTTTCCATTTCACCTTGGTAGGCATATTTCATTACACGAGCAACTGCTTCTGCTACTGGAATTGGTATACGTTTATCTAACATTCTTTTTCACCTCGTTTTAATAAGGAAAAAACGATTTTTCTGTTCATCCTATATACTTGGCGTATAATCGTTTTGCTATTTTCACATCATTTGTCCCATGAATAAATGCCCTACCGTCTGTAAATAAAACGAAACGATATTCATCAATTACAAATGATAGTAAGTAAGGTGTTTTTTGGACATGTACACTTTTTTGTAATCGTTTTTGAACTTCCTCTAAATGAAGAACGCGTTTTATCCCTAGACGGATTTGAACCGTATTCCGTCCACATAGCACTTCCGTTTTCATCTGTGCATCAAATGTTAAACTTGGATACGTACGTGTATTTCCGCAAGATGGACATGTACTTTTTTTCTGCTTATTTACTTTTAATGAGAGAAATTGATTGTTCCAAATATCAAATGATAACATTGTTCCTCGTAGCGCATCGAAATCACCCACCAATATTTTCATTGCTTCTGTCACTTGGTGAGCAACAACCATCTGTACAGCTGGCTGAATAATTCCCGCTGTATCACATGTTGCACCGCCCATCGGATGATCCATTAAGCAGCGAAAACATGGTGTTTTTCCTGGAAGAATTGTATACGTTACACCGTAACTTCCAACGCATCCACCGTATATCCAAGGTATATTTTCTTTTTGTGAAATATCATTTATAAGTAGGCGCGTATCGAAGTTGTCAGTGGCATCTATAATGAGATCCACTTCTTTTGTTAACTCTTCTATTTCTTGCATTGTGACATCCATTACAACTGGTACAATTTCCACTTCAGAATTAATCTTTCTTACATGTTGTGCCGCTGCAATTGCTTTTGGTTTGCATTGTTTTGCATCTTCTTCTGTATATAACTGTTGCCGTTGTAAATTACTCCATTCGACATAGTCACGATCGGCAATTGTCAATTTCCCAATTCCCATCCTAGCGAGTGCTTCTGCATTCGCAGCCCCTAGTGCACCTGCACCAATTAAGAGCACATGTTTCTTTCTTATTTTCCTTTGTCCCATTTCACCAATTCTAGAAAACAACACTTGCCTTGAATATCGCTCTTGCATAAAGAATCCTCCTTTCGCTATCCACCAATGTAAGACATTTCAACTTTTTGACATTTATTTGTACTTTCCGCCGTTCTTTCATCTGAATATTGATCTGTTCTATATCGCCATGTATGTTGTAAAATTTTTAATAGTGAGGCATCAGAAATATTTTCTCGAAGAAGCGTTCGCAAATCCGTTCCTTTTTCTCCAAATAGGCACGTAAAAAACTTACCATCTGCCGAAATACGTGCTCTCGTACAAGAAGAACAAAATGACTCAGAAACAGAAGTAATAAATCCCACTTCTGCATTACTCCCTACATATCGATACAATTTCGCAACTTCTCCAAAGTAACGAGGTTTAACAGGTTCAATTGGATATACACGATTAATTTTCTCTATTAATTGTTTCTTCGTAACGACTTGCTCAAAGTTCCATCCGTTCGTACTGCCTACATCCATAAACTCAATGAAACGTAACTGTATTTCTTGTTCTTTAAAATAACGAACCATAGGAAGAATTTGACTATCATTCATCCCTTTTTTTACGACCATATTTACCTTTACTTCTAATCCAGCTTCCTTCGCTGCTTCAATTCCTTTCAGTACAGGTTTCGTACTTACATTTCTTCCATTAATTTTTTGGAAGACATGATCCTCTATTGCATCTAAACTAATATTCACACGCTTTAATCCTGCTTCTTTTAGCGCCTTAGCTTGTTTTGCTAAATGAATTCCGTTTGTTGTGAGCCCAATATCTTTTAAGCCTTCTAGCTTTGCAAGTCTTCCAATTAACTTCGGTAAGTCTTTACGCAATAAAGGTTCACCGCCAGTAAGCCTAATTTTATTAACTCCCATACTTATAAATAATCTCGCTAACCTTTCTATTTCATCGAACGTTAATAAAAGCTCTTCCTTTAAAAAAGCGTAATCAGGTCCGAACACTTCAGCAGGCATACAGTATGTACACCTAAAATTACAACGATCAATAACTGAAATACGTAAATCTTGAAGTGGCCGCTTTAAAGAATCTTTCATGTTCTCGTGCATCTCTATCCCTTCTTTTCTGCTGCAATCCTTAGTAAGCTTTCATTTTTTTATTTGCCTTTATTATAAAAAAGAAGCTACATATTCAATGTGACTTTTCTCACATCACTTTCCCCATTCAAAAACTTTTCACAAATCCGTTCGAATTTTGTTCACATCTTTACTCTCATCCACTTTGTCTATTGAATTTTTCAAACTAAAAACTGAAAATCTCTTCCCCTTACGGTCATTGAAATTTCAATTCATTTTTAAAATAGCTCTTGCATTTTCATCATACTTACACTCAAAATAGGAAATGTATTGCTTATAAGAAGAAAGGTGATCACTGTGGCAAACAGTATGACATTATCTCAAGATTTAAAAGAATTACTTGCATCTGTTGAATATAAAATGCAAATTAAAAAAGGTAGTTTTATTTTTCAAGAAGGTATGGAGGCAACAGAGCTCTATATCATCCACTCAGGAAAAGTACAAATTAGTAAACTAAGTGCTGACGGACAAGAATTAACACTTCGAATTTGTTCAGAATATGACATTATTGGAGAATTAACATTGTTCACGGACAATGCGAAATACTTATTAAATTCAAAATGTCTTGAGGATGTGGAAGTAGGCGTTATAAAGCGTGAAGCGTTAGAAAAAGCATTACTCCAAAAACCTGCACTCGTATTTGAATTTATGAAATGGATTAGTGAACATTTAAGAAGAATGCAAACGAAGTTCCGAGATTTAGTATTACACGGTAAAAAAGGTGCCCTGTATTCTACCCTTATACGAATGACAAATAGTTACGGTATATTAAAAGAAAATGGGATTCTCATCGATTTACCATTAACAAATCAAGAACTTGCTAATTTCTGTGCAACTTCACGTGAAAGTGTAAATCGAATGTTAAATGAATTAAAAAAGCAAGGTACAATTTCAATTCATAAAGGAAAGATTACAATCCACGATTTACAATTTTTAAAATGTGAAATTGCTTGTGAAGATTGCTCTGCTTCTGTTTGTAGCATTGATTAGCATCTTATTTAGATGCTAATCTTTTTTCAATTTAAGCTATTTATTAACGGTTATTCCCTATGTAAACAAAAACGAGGCCTTCCATATTAGACCTCGTTTCGTTTTAACCATTAGCTCCTATCCGTTTACAGCAGTATTATTTTTTCAACTCATTAGGAATACGTCTTCTGTAAATTACATAACTACGGCTTACATATTTAATTGGGGCACTAAATACATGTACTAGTCTTGTAAATGGCCATACTGCGAATAAACCCATCCCTGCAAGAATATGAATTTTAAACCATACTGGTACTTCCATCATATATTCAACTTTCGGTTGGAAAATAAAGAGACTTCGGAACCAAGGGCCAATTGTTGTACGATAATCAAATCCTTTTGAATCGATATTTAAAAATGTTGAAGAAATTCCTGCTAACATTACGATAAGTAATAAAATAAGCGCAATATAATCTCCCTTTGTACTCGTTGCAATGATACGTTTTACAGTTACGCGGCGGTAAGTTAATATAATTAAACCGATGATAGAAGCAACACCTGTCGGAAGCCCGAAACTAATTGCCATTATGTGATACGTATGCTCAGAAATACCTATCGAACGGTATACAGATTCTGGAATTAATATCCCCATAACATGACCGCCAATTACGAACATAATCCCAAAGTGGAATAATAGACTTCCGACTCGGAGCATTTTCTTTTCTAATAGTTCACTAGATTTTGATGTCCATCCAAATTGATCATAGTTGTATCTAAAAATATGTCCACCGATAAAGATTGCAAAAATGATATAGGGAAACAATACCCATAGAAATTGATCCATCATTTTAACAACTCTCCTTTCTAATTTGTCTGTACACCCCATGTATCGATAGCGAGTAGAACAGCCGCAAGAATCGGTTCATACATACTACCTGCTTCTTTTAACTGAACGTGTAATGCTTGGATGTTCTCCTTGTATTTACTCATAATTGGTTCAATGTCTATCTCATTTGCATTTGCAAAAAACTCAAGCAATAGCGGTAAATAATCAGGTAGTTCTTTATCTGTTACTTCAAAACCAGATTTTTTATAATGCTGTTTTAACTCCAGTAATTCAATACCTCTTTCTCTTTGTTCACCAGTGTTCATATAAGTAAGATACATATTTGTTTTCTTACCAAAATCGAATGTATATACGTAACTATCAATGAGTTGATCATTCGTTTTATTTAGCGCTTGCTTTATAAAGGCTGTAAGTGATGCTTTAACTTCTTCCTTTTCTATCGTTTCAATCTCTTCTTGCAATTCAGTTACAGCTTCTCTCCACCCTAGGTCAGGATAGGAGAGAAGAAAAGAAGAACAAGAAAAAGCAGTTTGTAAACTTTGTTTCATCATTTTCTGCCTCCTTTATTTAAGAAATTGTCATACAAGAGCCTGGACCACCTGCGAATGATAAACCACAGCTTCCTTGTTCGCTATATAAATCTGCCACTTGTTCACGGTGAGTGCCTGGAATGACGAAGCGATCTTTATATTTCGCAATAGCAAGAAGACGATACATATCTTCTACATCCTGTTTTGTTAAACCAAGTTCTTTTAATACAGCTTCATTTGGCTCTTTATTAATTTGCAGCGCTCTCATATGCGTTCGCATAACAGCCATTTTCTTTAATGTAAGACGAATGTGTGATTCATCTCCTGCAGTGAGTAAATTCGCTAAATATTGAATTGGAATACGCATATTATCGATAGCAGGGAAAATCTCTTCTGCTTGCCAGTTACTGCCTTTCCCTTCCACCATATTCATAATTGGGCTAAGCGGCGGAATATACCAAACCATCGGCATTGTACGATACTCTGGATGAAGAGGCAGAGCAATTTTCCAATCGATAATCATTTTATAGATTGGTGACTGTTGTGCCGCTTTAATCCATTCTTCAGGAATGCCTTGTTTTTTCGCTTCAGCTGCTATTTCTGGATCATTTGGATCTAGGAAAACAGTAAGCTGAGATTCATATAAATCTTTTTCGTCTTCAACAGAAGCTGCTTCTTTTACTTTATCAGCGTCATATAGCATTACCCCAATATACCTGATACGTCCTACACATGTTTCTGAACAAATTGTTGGCATACCAGCTTCAATACGTGGGAAGCACATTGTACATTTTTCAGCTTTATTCGTTTGCCAGTTAAAATACACTTTTTTATATGGGCAAGATGATACGCAGAATCTCCAAGCACGACATGCATTTTGATCCACAAGTACAATCCCGTCTTCTTCACGTTTATACATTGCACCAGATGGACAAGATGATACGCACGATGGATTCATACAATGTTCGCATATGCGTGGTAAATACATCATAAAGACGTTTTCAAAATCAGTTTTAATTTCTTCTTCCATTTTCTTTACGTTCGGATCTTGCAATCCTGTTATATGTCCGCCTGCTAAATCGTCCTCCCAGTTTGGACCCCATTCAATTTTGTCGATAAATTCGCCTGTAATTGCTGATTTCGGACGAGCAACTGGTTGATGCTTACGCTGTGGGCTATTTGTTAATGTTTCATAATCATAATTCCAAGGTTCAAAGTAATCATCAATTGTTGGTTGATCTGGATTGTGGAAAATGTTCATAAGACGCTTCATTTTCGAACCAGATTTCAGCTGAATTTCACCATTTTTCAATTCCCAGCCGCCTTTATATTTATCCTGATCTTCCCATTGTTTCGGATAACCAATTCCAGGTTTTGTTTCTACGTTATTGAAATACATATATTCAGCACCTGGACGATTTGTCCAGGTGTTTTTGCACGTTACGCTACAAGTATGGCAGCCGATGCATTTATCTAGGTTCATTACCATTCCGACTTGTGCTTTAATCTTCAAGCCAATCTACCTCCTTCAGTTTGCGAATTATAACGTTTAAATCGCGCTGGTTCCCAGTCGGACCATAATAGTTAAATCCATAGCTTAATTGGCCATATCCACCAATCATATGTGTTGGTTTAACATGGATACGGGTTGGACTATTATGCGTTCCCCCACGGGTGCTTGTTAATTTCGTACCAGGCACGTTAATGTGGCGATCTTGCGCATGGTGCATAAATGCCATTCCCCTCGGTATACGGTGCGTTACAACAGCACGCGCTACGACAACACCGTTACGGTTAAAGCACTCGATCCAATCATTATCAGCAACGCCAGCTTCTGCAGCGTCCTCTTTATTCATCCAAACAGTTGGACCACCTCTAAACAGCGTTAACATCGGTAATGAATCGAAATACATACTATGAATCGACCACTTATTATGCGGTGTTAAATAGTTTAGTGTAATCTCTTTCCCTTCTACTTCAGGGCGTGACTTACGGAACGGTTTATGTTGCAGAATTGGTTTAAATGTTGCCATCGTTTCACCAAATTCTTTCATCATGTCATGGTCTAAGTAGAAAGATTGTCGACCAGTTATCGTTCTCCAAGGAATAAGACGTTCCACATTTGTTGTAAACGGTGAGTAACGTCGTCCACCTTTTTCTGAACCTGTAAAGGCCGGAGAAGTAATTACTGTTTTCGGTTGTGCTGTAATTTGTTCGAATGTAAAGCATTCTTCTTCACGTTCTTCTGCTAAATCACGTAATTTTAGATCTGTTTGTTTTTCAAGTGCTTCCCATGCTTTTACTGCCATATGACCGTTTGTTGTAGAAGAAAGCGTTAATACCGCTTCAGCAGCATTGATTGCTTCTTTTATGTCTGGGCAACCTTTCGCAATAGTATCCGTTCGAACAACTCCTAATTTGCTCTTTAATTGCTCATACTCTTTTTCAGCTGACCAAGAGATCCCTTTCGTACCAATCGGTTGTTTTCCGGCATTTGGTCCAAGTGCTGTCATTTTGTCATAAATCGTTTTATAATCCCTTTCAACAACATGAATTTGTGGCATCGTTTTACCCGGGATTGGTTCACATTCACCTTTACTCCAATCTTTAATCTTGCCAAGTGGTTGCGCTAATTCTTGCGGTGTATCATGAAGAAGTGGTGTTGCAACAACTTCTTTCATTGGTTCAAGATCAATTTTCTTCGCTAAATCTGACACAGCTTTAGAAAGTGAAGTGAAAATATCCCAGTCAGAGCGTGCTTCCCACGGTGAACCGATTGCTGGATTAAAAGGATGCACAAATGGATGCATATCTGTACTACTTAAATCATGTTTTTCGTACCAAGTTGAAGCTGGTAATACAATATCAGAATACAGTGCTGTTCCAGCCATACGGAAATCTAAATTAATGAGTAAATCAAGCTTCCCTTCTGGCGCTTCTTCATGCCACTTAATTTCTTCTGGTCGTAATGAATCACTATCGTCATTCATTAATCCGTTTGTTGTACCTAGTAAATGTTTTAAGAAATATTCGTGCCCTTTACCGGAACTTGAAATTAAGTTCGCACGCCATACGAATAAGTTGCGCGGGAAGTTATTTTTGTTATCTGGATCTTCAATTGCAAATTTCAGTTCTTTTTCTTTTAGTTTTTGTGCAACGTATTTTCCGATTTCTTCTTGTGTTGTTGCACCAGCAGCAACAGCTTCTTTATATAGTTCAATTCCATTTTTCTCAAATGTAGGATAAGAAGGTAACCAGCCGAGTCGTGCTGCTAATACATTGTAATCACCGTGATGTTGATAACGAGAGTTTCCTTCCACTGGTGATGCTAAATGTCCAACTGGTGTATCTTCATAGCGCCATTGATCTGTTACGAAATAGAAGAAAGATGTACCATTTTGTAATTTTGGTGGCCCTTGCCAATCTTTTGCCATCGCGATTGTTTGCCATCCTTCTGCTGGTCGTAATTTTTCTTGCCCAACGTAATGCGCCCAGCCACCGCCGTTTACACCTTGTGCCCCAACGAGAAGTACAAGATTTAAAACGGCGCGATAAATCGTATCAGAGTTAAACCAATGGTTAATACCAGCTCCGACAATAATCATTGAGCGACCGTTCGTATCAACAGCATTTTGTGCGAACTCACGAGCGATTTGAATAATAAGCTCACGTTTTACTCCTGTCATTTTCTCTTGCCATGCAGGTGTAAACGGAACGTCATCATTGAAGTCTTTCGGCTCTTGTCCGCCAAGCCCTCGGTTCACACCGTAATTTGCTAACGTTAAGTCGTATACAGTTGTAACGAACACTTCGCCTTCTTCTGTCATAACCTTTTTCACTGGAATTGTACGTTCTAATACTTTGTTTCCATCATCAGAGAAGTACGGAATTTGTACAGTTCCAATCGATTCTTCCATTCCAAGTAAAGAAAGACGTGGATCAATCTTTTCACCTGTTTCTTCATCTTCTAAACGCAAGTTCCATTTCTTTTCGTTATCCCAACGTGAGCCCATTGTGCCATGAGGTGTTGCAAAATCATTCGTGTTCTCGTTCCAAAGAACAGGTTTCCATTCTCCTAACTTCGTTTCGCGTCCAATATCAGCAGCGTTTAAGAAACGATCAGCAACGAATTGATCTCCTTTTTGTTTCAATGTGACAAAGAAAGGAAAATCAGTATATTGCTTCGCATACTTTGTGAAATATTCCACTTGATTATCTACGTAAAACTCTTGTAAAATCACATGCCCCATTGCCATCGCAAGTGCACCATCTGTACCTTGTTTCACACTAATCCAATCATCCGCAAACTTTGTAGATTCAGCGAAGTCAGGACTGACAGAAACGACTTTCGTTCCTTTATATCGAACCTCTGCTAAAAAGTGAGCATCTGGTGTTCTCGTCATCGGTACATTTGAACCCCATGTCATAATGTAACCAGAGTTATACCAGTCACTACTTTCTGGTACATCTGTTTGATCGCCCCAAATTTGCGGAGAAGCTGGTGGTAAATCTGCGTACCAATCATAGAAACTAAGCATTGGTCCACCCATAAGTTGCATAAAGCGGCTGCCTGCAGCATGACTTAACATCGACATAGCTGGAATTGGTGAAAAGCCAACATTTCGATCTGGCCCGTATTTAATTACTGTATAAAGTAGAGAAGCTGAAACGAGTTGTAATACTTCATCCCAATTCGCACGAATAAATCCACCTTTACCACGCGCCTGCTTATACTTACGTGCTTTTTCAGGGTTTTCCACAATACTTTTCCAAGCATCTAGTGGTGACTCGTTATTTTGTAGTTCCTCTTGCCACATACTCCAAAGAACACCACGTACATACGGATATTTCACACGAAGTGGACTATAAATGTACCAAGAAAAACTGGCTCCACGTGGGCATCCTCGCGGTTCAAAATCTGGCATATCAGGACCTGTCGTTGGATAGTTAAGCTCTTGCCCTTCCCACGTCACAATTCCATCTTTCACATATATATTCCAGCTACATGAACCAGTACAGTTCACGCCGTGTGTAGAACGAATTACTTTATCATGCTGCCAACGCTTTCTGTACACATTTTCCCATTCGCGATCTTCATATGTTTCTTGTGTATGATTATCGTTATAACGATCTATTGGTGAAAAATATTTTAAACGTCTCATTAGTGCTGAAGGTTTTTTCTTCATACTGTTCACTCCTTTAATACGTCTCTCTTACATACCCTTACTATAAGAGAGGTTGTAAAATACAGATGTGACATTTCGCACAGTTCAAGAGATTGTCAAAAATTCAGTAGAAAATAAGTTTGTGAGAAAATCTTGTGTTCCGTTGTGAAGATTATGGTTAATCTTAATTATTAGGAGAATGGTATTTTGGGGTATCGACTATTTTGCAAAAGAAAAAGAGTTTTGATATTATTTCAAAACTGCCATAAGGAAAAGAGTATAAATTGTATGTAAAAATATTTTTCCCAATGTTATTATTTTATATCGAGTCTTATTTTACATAAAACTACAAATCATTATTTACTGTATTGCCCTTAGTTACGGAAACAATTATACTAGATGTAATCGAAATAAATAATCTGAATATTCTCAGAATTCAAGGTAGAAGTTTTACTATCTACATATAGAATTAGAAATATGTCCACTAAATTGATTAGAAAACGATAATAACATTAGGAGGATTACGATGCCCCAGCTTGATTCATTACATCCCACTGTAGAAAAAATAATCAATAATATTGAAAAAATAATGGTCGGAAAACGAAAAGAAACGATCTTAGCTTTGACAGCTCTCTTAGCTGAAGGTCATGTGCTATTAGAAGATGTTCCTGGTGTCGGAAAAACAATGCTAGTACGTGCTCTTTCTAAATCCATTGATGCTGATTATAAGCGAATTCAATTTACACCTGATTTATTGCCGTCAGATGTAACAGGAGTTTCTATTTATAATCCGAAAGAGCTCCAATTTGAGTTCAAGCCTGGACCAATTATGGGGAATTTTGTACTTGCTGATGAAATTAATCGTACATCTCCAAAGACACAATCTGCTTTACTTGAATGTATGGAAGAAGGCAATATTACAATAGATGGCATTACAAGACCTTTACCAAAGCCGTTCTTTGTCATGGCTACACAAAATCCAGTCGAATATGAAGGAACATATTCTCTACCAGAAGCTCAGCTCGATCGTTTCTTATTGAAACTAAAAATGGGATATCCTACACCAGAGGAAGAATTTGAAATTTTAAACCGGATGGAAAAAACAAATCCACTCTCTCAATTACAAACCATTACTACAATAGAAGATTTACTTTATTTACAACAAAGCGTACGGGTAGTAAGTATGGACAAAGCAATTAAGCATTACATTGTAAAGCTTGTTAATCAGACTCGTACGTACAGTTCTATACAGTTAGGTGCAAGTCCACGTGGCTCGATTGCTTTAATGAAAGCTTCACAAGCTTATGCATTTATCCATGGCAGGAATTATGTTATTCCAGACGATGTTAAATTTTTAGCTCCTTACGTTTTAGCACATAGACTCATTCTAAAAATGGAAGCAAAATTTGAAGGAATAACTGGCGAACAAGTTATCGCAAAAATCGTTGCACGAACTACCGTGCCTACTCAAAGGACGATGAACCCTTGATGAAACGAATGCTGCGAGCGCTATATCACGTTATGAAGTTATTGCTACTCCCTTTATGCCTAGTCTTAACATTTATGTACGCTATGTTTCAAGGCGGGTTTGTCAGTTGGTTTTTGTTTTACAGCATAATTCCCATTGCTCTTTATTCGCTACTACTCCCCTTCTACGCTTTACGGGACGCTGAAGTAAAGCGAATAACAAACCAGAATGGATATGTAGTAGGAGAACAATTTGTAAGCACGATTACAATAAAAAGAAAATTTCCTTTTCCCTTACTTTATTTAGTTATAGAAGATGAACTGCCACCACAATTTATAAGTTGTAAACAAACAAAGATGAATAAGGTAGTACTCTTCCCAGGATTGAAACGAAATATTTCGTTTCAATATGTTATTGACACAATCCCTAGAGGCGAGCACACTTTTTCAAGCGTTCGTGTCAAAACTGGCGATTTATTCGGCATGATAGAGAAAGAAGTAACTTTTTCAGTTCCAGATACATTTTTAGTCTATCCCCAGTATGTAGATATAGCATATCGACAATTGGAAAATCATTTCGAACAAGGAGCGCTTTCAGCAAATATAAATTCAGCAAAAGACTCTACAATCTCTGTCGGTGTCAGAGACTATAAACCTGGTGATCGCTTTTCATGGATTGATTGGAAAGCAACTGCACGAACAAACAATATTATGACAAAAGAGTTTGAACAACAGCGCAGCCATAATGTCATGATATTCATAGACAGAACCGAGTCTCCTCTATTCGAATCAGTCGTCACATTTACTGCCTCTATCGTAAGGGCTGTCTTGAAACAAAATTCACCAGCATCATTCGTGTCTATCGGAAAAGAACAAACTATTTTCCCTTTAGACAATGGAGATACGCAGTTACAACAAATCCTTTGTCATTTAGCAAAAGTGCAAGCAGACAGTGTATTCCCGCTCTCCCAGAGTGTAGACATGGAACTAAGAAAAATTTATGAGCCCGTCACGGTTATACTCGTGACCAGTAATCTTTCTCCCGATATTCAAAAGGCGGCTGATTGTGCTGCTATAAAAAATAGAAAATGTATGGTTTTTGTCGTGAAAGAAAAAGCGAATCAACTTTCACACCGAGAAATCAGTATACTAGAAACTCTAAAAAAACGACAAATATTTGTAAACACGGTTTATGAAAACCGGTATACAAACGTGTTTTTTGAGGTGAGCAAATGATAACATTACAAACAAAATACAAGTGGGATACGAACAGATTCTTTATGCATGCATGTGTATTTCTTCTTTTACTAGAATGGCTAAGACCTCTTATAGGTATTACAAATGTAGGTAGATTAGATATTTTCGTAACATTTATAGGAATTTGCTTCGCTCTCTCTTTTTTTCAAACGAGGTGGCAGATTCCAATAAAAATTGTCACAGTCCTATTTATCATTCATTCCCTATATTATAAAAATGCTTTTATAAATCCATCTTGGCTAACAACATTCTTTTCTGATATGTCTCGAAATTCCTCCCTATTTTTCCAAGGGAATTTACTAGATATTTCTCCAGTTTTTCCGACGGTTTTATTTTTTCTCTCATTTTGGTTTTTGAGTTCTTTCACTTCATTTTGGATTATTCATAAAAAACGTGGGTTTCTATTTCTTGTATTGACTATTATTTATATCGCAACTTTTCATAACTTACATTTATACAATGCAAACTACGCTATTATTCGAACTGTTGTCATCGGATTTTTTATGCTTAGTCTTCTTCAAGTAGAACGAATAAAAGAGCGTGAACACTTACAAAATTATGCTAGGGAAATCTCAAAATTACTTAGACCACTTACAATATTTATTGTATTCTTAGCAACCATCGCATACTTTGCTCCAAAATTTGGCCCTCAATGGCCAAACCCAATGGATTTTTTAAAATTCAACACATCTGAGGCAAGTAAAGAACAAAAAGTTTCTACAATTGGGTATGGTTTAGATGACTCGCGATTAGGTGGTCCTTTTAAGGCGGATCCTACAATTGTTTTCACAGCACGAACGCAAAACAAACACTATTGGAGAGTAGAAACAAAAGATTTCTATACAGGAAAAGGCTGGGAAATTTCTGAAAATCCGAAAAAGATTTCTTTTAAAAATAAAAACGACGTCGTAAGCTGGTACGAACAAAATACAAAAACGGAAACGACTGAGGCAACAATTACCATGCAAAAAAGTTACCCTCACCTTACCTATCCAGCAGGATTAGTATCAGTTGAGGCTTCTTCTGATGTATCATACAGTGTTGACCCGTTTTCAGAAAAAATTTATACAATGAATGAAGACTCTTCTACTACTTTACATTCGTATAAAGTAACATATGAGATTCCTGAGTTTTCCATAGAAAACTTGAAAGCTGTAAAAACAAATGAAGGTCAAGAAACAAACCCTTATTTTATGACAAAGTACACACAACTTCCCGAGTCATTACCACAGCGCGTAAAAGACTTGGCTGTCAATCTTACAAATGATAAAGACAACCGATATGATAAAGTATTAGCTATTGAAAATTACTTCACAGACAACTCTTTTACATACGAATCAACGAATGTCTTATTCCCTGCCAAAAGCCAAGATTATGTAGATCAATTCCTTTTCGATACAAAAAGCGGCTACTGTAATAATTTTTCGACGTCTATGATTGTACTACTTCGTTCTGCCGGGATTCCTGCTCGCTGGGTAAAAGGCTATACAGAAGGAACTCTTGACAATACACTTGCCTCTGCAGAAGGTGCGGATGTTTATACAATCACGAACGATAACGCACACTCTTGGGTCGAAGTATATTTCCCAGGATACGGATGGATTCCATTCGAACCAACAAAAGGATTTACCAATCCCTATAATTTTATAAATAATACGCCTGCTCCTATTTCACAAAATAGCGAAGCAAATAATTCTAATAACGAGCAAATACAACAACGAAATAATGAAGCAAAACTTAAAAGTTTAATAGAAAATACAGAAGAAGCTTCTACTAAAAAGGTCACAAATTCTAAAACTAGTTTTTCTTGGTGGTACGTATTCCTCTCTACGATACTAATTAGTATTATAGGATACATTCTCTTCACCACTAGAATGAAATGGATGACATTTCTTATTATTCATTTCTATAAATACCGAAAAAATGATGCTGTTTATCAAAAAGCTTACGGTGCACTTTTAAAACAATTTGCGAGAATTGGCATACCACGGAGTGAAAGTCAAACATTCCGCGAATACGCTCTCCATATCGATACACTTTACAACTCGGCCGATATGCAACAACTTACTGCCAGTTATGAGAACGCTATGTATAAACAGGAGCAGGCTGCAGAAGAATGGAAGAAATCTGTACACTTATGGGAAGTGCTTATGAAAAAAGCAGCTTCTCTACCTAAATCAGATGGCTTTGATACAGTTATTTAATCTTGAAAATGTGAGTTTAAAGAAAACGTCTCAAAGAACTACATTGTTCTTTGAGACGTTTTTTAATAAAGTGAAACTCCTAATTATTCTCCAAGTACCTTCTCAATCTCAACTTCTAAATCTACCGGCTTCGTCTGCGGCGCAAAACGCCCTACTACTTTCCCGTCTTTTCCGATTAAAAACTTCGTAAAATTCCATTTCACTGCTTTCATACCGAGTAAACCTGGTGCTTGTTCTGTCATGTATGTATATAAAGGATGAGCCTTATCACCTTTCACATCCACCTTTGCAAACATTGGGAAGTTTACACCGTAGTTTAATTCACAAAAACTAGTAATGTCCGCTTCTGTACCTGGTTCTTGTCCCCCGAATTGGTTACAAGGAAATCCGAGTATTTCGAGTCCTTGGTCTTTATATTTATCATATACCTCTTGTAATCCTTTATATTGTGGTGTGAAACCACATTTGCTAGCTACATTGACAATAAGAAGTGCTTTTCCTTTGTAATCTTTTAACGATTTTTCTTCACCTGTAATTGTTTTAGCTGAAAAATCATAAACTGTCATTGTCTTTGCCCCTCTCTTCACTATCATTCTATGTTTATACTATACTACATTCGTGAATATACAGCTCTTATTACGTACTTATAAGCTATAATGATAGCGCTTTATTTCCATTCAAAATTCGACACATACCACTAGACTTTTATGATGGAAAGTTTTACAATTGAAATGTGAACAAAATGTGACAGTTTATATTCCATTATAAAAGAAAAGGATGGTGTTCATTATGAAAACTGCACAACATGAAACGATTTCAAATCGCGAGTTTTATTTCGTACTATATATGATGTTATTGTATGTTACTGGCTGGGTAATCGATGTAAATGGTTTATTCTTAAGCTCCTACTTTAATTTAGCAGGAGAGATTATGCTTCCATTAGTAGGCGGGATTGTTGGACTGTTCATTATGTCTATTAATAAACAACAAACGAAATAATAATATTACAAAAAGGCAGAAGACGAGCTTCGTTTTCTGCCTTTTTTCTATTTTAGCGTATAATAAAAACATGCAGTATATAAGGAGTGGTAACTATGAAAAAAGTAGAGCAATTATCTTCACACCTATATCTTATTGATGATTTTGATTTACAACACAATGAACGAACTGGTACGTACGTTTTATTAGGTGACGATATTACTTTAATTGAAACTTGTGCAGCCCCTTCTCTTCCGTATATTTTAGATGGCTTACAACAATTACATATTGATTTATACGATGTAAAAAACATTATCGTTACACATGTTCATTTAGATCACGCCGGGGCTGCTGGTTTAATGATGGAACAGTGTCCAAATGCTACGTTATATGTGCATTCTCGTGGTGCTCGTCATATGATTGATCCAACAAAACTTATTTTAGGTGCAAAAGCTGTCTACAAAGAAGATTTCGATAAACTCTTTGACCCAATTCTTCCAATTGAAGAAGAACGTGTTCATATTGTACAACATGGTGATACGTTAAAAATTGCAAAAGACCGCACCCTTACATTTTATGATACACCAGGACATGCGAAGCACCATATTAGCATTCACGATTCATTAACAAACGGGATTTTTACTGGCGATACAATTGGAATTTATTATAGAGAACTCGCAGACCTTGGTGTAGAACTGTATCTACCATCAACGTCCCCTTCACAATTTCAACCAGATGCGATGATTGCTTCTAAAAATCACATTCAAAGTATGGATGTAGATACTATTTATTTCGGGCATTATGGTGCATCATCCAATGTTACAGAAGTATATAATCAACTGGAACATTGGCTACCTATTTTCGTTCAGACTGGTAAGGAAGTCTTTGAAAAGTATAATGATTTCGATGAAGCGACTAAAGCTTTACAAACTTTGTTAATGGATAAAATCTCTTCTCATCTTACAAAGTTAAACGTTCCATCAGATCATTCCGTTTATAATATTTTACATTTAGATATAGAAATTAGCGCAATGGGTATTATTGATTATTTCACGAAGCAAGAAAAAGCAAACTCCACTATTAACTAACAGTAAAAGAAGAGATATACAACAGTAGTTATTGTATATCTCTTCTTTTTTTGAATATATTTTGAGTAAAGGATGGTGGAATATAATGCAAAAATTGATGCTATACCTCTGCTTCACATTATTTATCGTCTTATTATTATTTGTAGGAGTAAAAATTCAATTTTATTTAGATACAGATGCACAAGTGAACTTTAACGTTTATCCAAGATTATTCTACTTTACACTCTTCCCTCTTATAGTTGGCATTTTATTACGATTCCTTCAATCTATTAATCGCGAAACGAGTAAACAAAACTGGAGCTTTCAACCGGATAAATTTATTGCTATTACAGTGCCTACACTATTCATTTCCTTTTCCCCAGCACTACTCTTTTCACCACTTGCCGAATACCTACCTTATTTAGTTAATATTATTCTAATAAATACAACTTTTGTTACGATTATTAGTTTAATAGCTGGTTATTCCCTTTTAGATTGTTTTATACAAAAGGATCATGCAACGATGAAAAAATATAATTGAATACTTTATTTTCTTTCAATAAAAAAAGCTCGAAGCTAAAGCTTTGAGCTTTTTACTTATCGCACCTTTTCATTTACATACTCCATAAACTGCTCTGCTTTAATAAATCTTTCTTTGTACGCCTCAGGTACTTCTTCTACTTTCATTCCACCAGTTGATTTTGTCTTCACTTGTACTATTTCATATGTCATTAAAGCTTCCACATAGCGATCAAACTCTTCTTTTGTTAATATCTCTTTACTAGATTTATGACCATTTAGTTTATCAAAGTATGGTTGAAGGCTCATACTTACCTTTTTCATTTCTGCTCTTTTTCCTGGTGATAATTCATCATAATCAATATTACCGTTTGAATCTCCGTACGCAAGCTTTGCATTAGTTAATTTTTTCAGTTCTTTTGTAAACTCTTCATATTCCTTTGCACCCATTTCATCTTTCGCTTCTGATAATTTTGCATTAAAACGCATATACGTTTCTAATGTCATTGCTCCGGCATGTTTTTTTAAATTCTCAAAAGATCCATATATACCATCCGCCATAATAGATTGATACGCAAAACCTGTCGTCGGGATTAAAAGAGCTGCTGCAAGTACTCCTGCGATAAGGCGTTTCTTCCTCTTACTCTCGCCGTGCTTCATTTTTATTTGCACGATTACTTTTTCTTTTAAATCCGGCGGGGCAACAATACCCTTTGCTTCTTCTTGTATAGATTCCCTAACTCTACAATCTAAACTCATTTCACATTCCCTACCTCTCCTAAAAAAATTTCTTCTACTTGCTCTTTTTGACGTAGTTTCTTTAATGCCGCATGAATTCTAGATTTCACTGTACCGATTGGAATATGTAATATTTGTGCTACTTCTTCTTGTGAATAATCGTGTAAGTATCTTAAGATAATAACTTGTTTCAATTTATACGGTAATTTATGAATGAGTTCGATTAGTTTTTGGTTTGATATTTTACTTACAACATCGTTAGAAAAATCAATTTGCACTGGCTTTCTTTGCTCTTCTGCTTTTTTTATAATTCGTAGTCGCATCCACCTCTTTCTTCTATAAGAATGAATTTGTTTAATCGCAAGCCCAATTAGCCAAGGGCGAAATGGCTTCTCGCTATCATATTTACGAAGCGATTCATATAGCTGTATGTATACTTCTTGAACGACATCATCTACATCCGTTTTATCTTCAATTAAAAAATGTGCTGTTTTATATACTTCTTGAATCGTTACATCATACAATTCGCTATACGCTTCTTTATTGCCTGATAAAGTTAATTGAATTAAATGTGCGTAATCTATTTCATCCTTCATATTCCAGCCCTCCTTTGTCTTACACTATATATTGGCAGGTAATTCATATTTCGTTCGATTTTTCCGAAAAAGTTTTTTATATAAATTAATATAATGATCCACTGAGTTCATAAGCTTCACTTATAACCACACATAACTATTATATAATTTTCCAATTTCTGATAAAGATTTAAAATAATTTATATAGTCAAATTTAGGAGGACATATAATGAAAGCTATCGTTGTAACGTCGTTCGGTGGTCCTGAAGTGATGAAATATACAGATTTTGATATACCGGCTATTTCAGAAGATCAAGTTTTAATTCGCGTAGTTGCTACTAGTGTAAATTTCGCTGATATTAAATCACGTTATGGTAAAAAAGGAAATAAAGCACTACCTTTTATTCCAGGTATAGATGCCACTGGTATTGTAGAACGTGTCGGTTCTCATGTGAAAAATATTCACCCTGGACAACGTGTCATTGCTTTTCCTCAAAATGGATCTTACGCAGAATACGTTGTTGCAAATGAAAATCTTACTTTCGTATTACCCCATGAAGTTGACTTTCACACTGCAGCCGCTTGTCCGATCGTATCTTTTACAAGCTATAATTTACTCGCAAATGTTGCAAGGATTCAAAAAGGTGAATCTGTACTCATTCATGCAGCTGCTGGCGGGATTGGTACTACCGCAATTCAATTTGCAAAACTATTAGGGGCTAGAACAGTTATCGGTACTATCGGAAGTGAAACGAAAAGAAAAATCGCTTTAGATGCTGGAGCTGATTATGTTATTTGTCATCAAACTGAAGATTTTGTAGAGAAAGTCAATGAGCTGACAAACGGAGAAGGAGTGAATATTATTTTGGACTCTATTTCTGGAACTGTTTCTGAAAGAAGTTTAAACTGCCTTGCTTTTTACGGTCGCCTCGTTCATTTCGGTAATGCTAGCGGTGAAATTGGTAACTTTCAAACGAAAGATTTACATGCAAGTTGCCGCTCTATACTCGGTTTTAGCTTTGGAACCACACGAAAAAAGCGTCCTGAACTGCTCCAAGAAACTGCAAATGAAGTTTTCCGTTATTTGCGTGACGGACGTTTACAAATTAAGGCTACGAAATCTTTTCCACTTCAAGATGCAGGGAAAGCACATGAATGGGTCGAAAGTAGAAAAAGTACAGGGAAAGTAATACTAACTGTTCAGTCCTCTTCCTGAAATGAATACTGGAAACAGAGGTGGCATTCATGGGATCACGAATTATGCATGTTATTATCGCTAACGGTATTGCTGAGAAACTATCTATTCACGATAAGACTTCTTTCTTACTTGGAGCTGTAGCCCCTGATGCTGTTCATTCAAAAAAAGAAAAAGGAACCTCACATTTTTATGACGGTACAACGAACAACTATACGAGAAGAATAGATTATGATTCATTTTTTCATAAATATGAATCACATATAGATTCCCCATTTATTTTAGGCTATTATACCCACCTCATTGCCGATGATAATTGGCTAAGTGGATTTTTTCTACCTTGGCTAAAAAATAGAATAGAGAATGACGAAACGATCGCACCCCTGTACTATAACGATTTTAAATTGTTAAATGCAAAGTTGCTTCATCATTACGATCAAGAACAACAGCTTTTCTCTCTTCTCAATCAAGAGGCTCACATTGTGGATATTGAAGAGGTTTCTAAAGAAAACGTTTTAGAATTTCGAAAGTATCTTTTTGAAGATATGTTATATCCAAAGCAACACTTGCATGAAGACTTACAAGTATTTACGTTTGACCAAATTGTTGGCTATATTGAGACAGCTATTGAAAAAGGAGTATTTTTTATTAAACAACTCTCTAATGAAAAATCCACTTCAAAAATTTAATCCCCTTCAAATATATTTGAGGGGGATTTTCACATAGCAATATTATTATTGGTTCTTCTCCATAACCGCAAAATAATTCCCTTCGCTATCAGCAAAGTTAAACACTTTACCAGAAGGCATAGTTACCATTTCTCCAACAGTAACATTTTTATTTGTTAAATCTGTATATAGTTGATCAAGATTTTCTGAGAAGAACATTAAAGACGGTGTATCAAGATTCAATTCTGGGCTCATTTTCGAAATAACTTCTTTATTATGTAATATAATGCTCGTTTCCGCACCGCTTTTCGGAGCGATTTCAATCCATCTCATTCCTTGCTTATTATCTTCCTCTGCAACTACATGAAACCCTACCTTTTCCGTCCAAAAATTTACTGCCTCATCTTGATTATTTACATATAACATAATTTGTCCGACCTTATGAATCATTTGTATTCCTCCTATTGTTTTTATATTCTATGTAACTTTCTATAGATGCTATCGTTATTCCTTTTGAGTTGGTATGTACTTCTTTGCAAAATTTATCGACTGACTCATCCCATCCAGTTCATCAAAATAATCATTTCTTTCAATCATGTTATATCCGTCGAATCCAATTTTATCTAATACTTTGAAGAATATATCGAAATCTACTTCACCATTCCCTGCTGCGACTTCTATATACTTAGTTGAACGATCACTTTTCACTTCTTTACAATCTTTAATATGAGTTTGTACTATATAATCTTTTAATAGTAATAAACCTTCTCCCGGATTTTCATTTACATCACTTATTAAATTTGCTGGGTCAAAGTTAACAGCTAGTCCTTTCGAGTTTGCAGTTTCTAAAAATCGTTTTAATACTATTGCTTTTTCAGATCCCGTCTCAATGGCGAAGAATCCTCCAAATTTGAACGCTAATTCCCCTATCTCATAACAAACACGTAGCATTTTATCATAGTACTCACTATTTTCATCTTCAGGGATTTTCCCAATATGGGCTGTTACTACGTTAGCTCCTAACCCTAACCCTTTATCAGTAATATATTTAAAACTCTCTATTACACATTCAGCTTCAGTTCCTATTATTCCATTTTCTCCGAAGCTAATTGCTAATGATGGGACTTGAATCTCATTAAAAGATAAGTTTTCTTTTAATGTATTCCATTGTATCTTTGAGATGTTAGCTAAGTTGAAAGTCGGATTCATAGCATATAATTGAATATATTCTAAATCCCATTCCCTTGCTTTTTGTATTCCTTCGTTTACTTCAATATGTTTCGTATTTAAAAACATTCCTAATTTCCTATCCATATGTGTACCTTCTTTTTATTATTTCGTGTCAGTTTAATATTCGACTTTTTTTATATTATTTCCTCGTATAAACCAAATAAATAAACTACCCTTTTTTCGATACTCCCAGTAGAAGCATATATATGATAGGCACATTAAAAACACTAATACAATTCCCATTATCGCTTGTTTACAAACAAAAAAGACGTAACTACAAATAGTTACGCCTTCCCTATCATTTATCTAGGCTTTTTCTTCCCAGTAAATGCTGGTTTCTTTTTCTTTGGTGCTTTCGGTTTCGTTTCTACAAATGATCCCTTGAACATTTCTTGCTTCGTAAATACGATGCCTAGTTTTTTCGCAAATTGTAGTAATTTACGCTCTTCTTGTGGTGTTACAAGAGACACGACAGTTCCTTCTTTACCCATACGTCCAGTACGTCCTGAGCGGTGAATATATTGGTCTACTGTGTCTGGTAACTCTAAATGAATTACGTGTGTTAAATCGTCAATATCGATACCGCGTGCTGCAATATCAGTAGCAAGTAGAATTTCTAATTTCCCTCCGCGGAAAGCACGCATTGTCGCTTCACGCTCTTGTTTACTTGCTTCTGCATGAAGAGCTGCTGCTTTCATTTTACGGAATTTCAATTTCTCAGTAATTTCATCTAAACGGAATGGGTCGTTTAAGAACGCAACTGCTTTTACATCGCCCATATGCATAATTCTTCTTACGTAATCATTTTTTTCGCGTCGCTCACAAATGATATACGTATGCTCAACTAAGCTTTTTGATTCTGCACGTGTTACACGTACTAATTGTGGTTCCACTGCTAAATCACGTGCCGCATCTTCTGCCGCTTTTGTCATTGTCGCCGAGAAGAATACTAATTGACGATCGCGCATCGTTGATTTAATTACATCTTGCACTGCGCCCATCATTTTTTGCTTTACAATTTGATCAAACTCATCAAATACAATTGTTTTTACTTCATGCATTTTTAGCTTTTTCATACGAATTAATTCTAAAATACGGCCTGGTGAACCGACAATTACTCTTGGGTGTTTCTTTAATTTTTCAACTTGGCGCTTAATATCTGCACCACCAATTAAAGATGCACCTGAAATTTCAGTTCCTGCTGTAAACTTTTGAACCTCTTCATGAATTTGCATTACAAGTTCACGTGTTGGCGCTAAAACAACAACTTGTGGCTGTTTTACTTCAGGATTAATTTTATGTAAAAGGGGTAATAAGTACGCTAATGTTTTTCCTGTTCCAGTTGGAGATTCAGCTATAACGTCTTGTCCTTCTAAAATAGTTGGAATCGCTTGTTTTTGAATTTCAGTTAACTCTTTAAAACCAGCCTTCTCCCAAGCTTGTTGTAAAAATGGTTGCATATCTTTTATCATTTGTTTTTCTCCTTTATCTCTATTTTTGAAGAAAATGCTGTATTGTTCGCACCGTTTCTATCATGTGTGAAATAACAGCTATTAAATCATCAACATGGTCTTCTGTAATCGCTTTTTGAAATAGAACCTCTACCTTATTATGATATGAAATCGCTTGCTTATTATATTCGTATGAAACTTTCTGCATAATCATTCTTTCTTTTCCCCATATAGAACGCATTAATGTTTCAATTTCTTCGCATTTTACTTCTGGTTGTTCTAACGGGAATGAAAATGCTAGCTTCATTTCACAACCTGGTGTAAACTGAGGCACTTCTAGTATTTCACCAGACAAGTTCTTTGCATCCACAGATAATGAAAATGTTGCTTCTACTAATGGTTCAAACGGTTCTGTTAATTGAAATGAGATATGATATATACGACTTAATGAAGCAAGATCCATCATATCTTTTCGATCTGTTACAAGAATATCTCCATGTAGATCAAAATCATACACAGCACCTTCTACGATTACTTTTAAATTGTCAAAAGCAGTTGGATCAAACATAATTTCCTCCAAAAAACAGGCGCCTTTCGATGGAAAGGCGCCACTTGATGTATATATAGTTTACAGATAAACGAGATGAATTACAACCTTTTAGAATAAACCTACTGCTTTTCCATCTTCATTTACATCCATTTGAAGTGCTGCTGGCTGTTTTGGAAGACCTGGCATTGTTAACATTGTACCTGTTAACGCAACGATAAAGCCTGCACCGATAGATGGTTTTAACTCACGAATTGTGACGATAAAGTCAGATGGACGACCTAATTTTGTTGCATCGTCAGAAAGAGAGTATTGTGTTTTCGCCATACAAACTGGTAGATTACTCCAACCTTCTCCTTCATATTGAGCTAATTGCTTACGTGCTTTCGGAGCAAATTCAATATCTTTTGCGCCATATACTTTTTGAGCAATTGTACGAATTTTTTCTTCTAATGGTAATTCTAATTCATAAAGTGGTGCGTAGTTGTTTTCACCTTTTTCGATTTCTTTTAGTACTTTTTCAGCAAGGTCAACTCCGCCTTGGCCACCTTTCTCCCAAACTTCTGTTAAGGATACTGCATAGCCACGCTCATTACACCACTCTTGTAAGTATGTAACTTCTGCATCTGTATCTGTAATGAATTTATTAATTGCAATTACGAAAGGCACTCCAAAGCTTTGAATTGTTTCAACATGCTTCTGTAAGTTTTCCATACCTTTTGCTAATGCATCTACATTTTCTTCTTTTAATTGATCTTTTGCAACGCCGCCATGCATTTTAAGCGCACGAATCGTCGCAACAATAACAACTGCTTCTGGTTTAATGCCAGCTGCACGAGCTTTAATATCTAAAAACTTCTCAGCGCCTAAATCAGCACCGAATCCAGCCTCTGTAATAACATAATCACCTAATTTTGCTGCCATTGTTGTAGCGATAACACTGTTACAACCGTGAGCGATATTCGCAAATGGTCCGCCATGAATGATAGCTGGTGTATTTTCTAACGTTTGTACTAAGTTCGGCTTTAATGCGTCTTTTAATAATAGTGTTAACGCACCTTCTACACCTAAATCTTTAACCGTTACAGGTTGATTTGCAAAGTTATAAGCAACTACGATGCGAGATAGACGCGCTTTTAAGTCTTGAATATCTGTTGCAAGGCAGAACACGGCCATAATTTCAGATGCTACTGTAATGTCAAAACCGTCTTCACGTGGTACACCTTGTACAGGTCCACCAAGACCAATTACTACGTTACGAAGGGCACGATCATTTAAGTCAACACAGCGTTTCCAAACGATTTTACGCGTATCAATTCCAAGTGTGTTTCCTTGTTGGATATGATTATCAATAAACGCTGCTAATGCGTTATTGGCAGTTGTGATCGCATGGATATCTCCAGTAAAGTGAAGGTTAATGTCTTCCATTGGTACGACTTGTGAAAAACCGCCACCTGCTGCTCCGCCTTTTAATCCCATCGTTGGTCCAAGAGATGGTTCGCGAAGTGCAATTACTGTTTTCTTACCAATTTTGTTAAAAGCTTGACCTAAACCAACTGTTACTGTTGATTTACCTTCTCCAGCTGGAGTTGGGTTAATCGCTGTTACTAAAACAACTTTACCGTCTTCCTCATCTTGTAAGCGCTTAAAAATATCAAGAGATAACTTACCTTTATAATGTCCGTATGGCTCTAATTCATCTTCTAAAATATTTAAATCAGCTGCAATTTCTTGAATCTTCTTCATACTCGCTTCTTGTGCGATTTCAATATCGGATTTCACTGTTGTAGTAGTTGTCATATACCCTAGTCCCCCTTTAATTGGTTCTGATGATATTGTATCAGTTTTTTGTATTTTCTGCACTTATTTACCTCCTAAAAATTCTTTCATTTCTTTATACGTTTTTTAACATAAATACCCATAAGAATGTTAACGATTGTTGTAACTCTGTAGGTAGTTGACCTAACATCTTCTCATTTACTCCGCGCTTATATACGCCGATGCCATCTATAACTTTAAAACCTTGTTCTTTCGCTAACTGTTCAAATTCCCAAGGCATCATCGTATTACAAACAACGTCTTTTCCATACAAGCGAGGATAACTGTTCTCTCGTGGCTTTGCTGTCGGTCCTAAAATTGCAATACATGCATATCCATCTTTCTTTAACACACGCTTTATTTCATTTAACGCTCGTAATGGCTCTTCCGTCCATTCTAAAGAATTAATTGCCATAATTGATTCAAATTGCTCATTTTCAAATGGTAATGCAGAAAGATCGCCTTTTATAAAAGATAAATTCGGTCCTTCTCCGCGCTCCTTACCTTTTTGAATCATCACTTCCGATAAATCTACTCCCACTGCTTTATAGCCTGCGCTACTTAATTTATATGTACCGTACCCATCACCACAACCAACATCGAGCACTTGTGCTTCTTTCTTTACGTATTGTTCAAAAAACGGAATAATTGTACTTCTGCTACCACTGTCCCACATCTCTTGACTATTTTGATTCCAAAACTCTGCGCTACTATCCCATTTCTTTTCTGCTGATTCATGCCAATTAAATTTCGTCATACATTCCCCTACCTTCACGCTTTATCACTCATTTCATTCTACATCATTTTCCAAAATTCCTGTTTTATCCCGCTTGCAGTAAGACACCTACCTCAAAATTCAATGGATGCGGACCAGTTAATGGGAGAGAACTGCTCATAAAAATCCAATTGTTGCTGGCTGATAATCAGTCGTGATGGAAAAAATCCCTCACTTTATCTTCAATAGGAGATGGATATGTTAACGATGGAATACGTATTCTCCATTTTTTGCTTTACTTGGGTTTAACTCATACTCATGTTCTTCTCTTTATGAAAGATACTATAGGTACACCCAATTGAAAGAGAGGGATGTACATGCGAAGAAAAAGAAATCATCATTTTAAAAGTGGTGAAAAAAACGAAGAGTATGCAGCTGAAATATCACCAGCTGGCATTCCAATTAGACATAAGCGTAAAGAAATTGCAAATGAGATAGAAGGTACAAATACCGGTGCAATGGTAGGCTATGTCGCTTTATTTCTTTCGTTATTCTCCATTGCTTTTTATCCAGTTACGCTCGGCTCCCTAGCAATTTTAGTTGGCCTATTAGCTGTCAATTTCGGAGCAAGAACACTTGGATATACAGCCATTGGTTTTGGTAGTTTTTCTGTTTTATTTACTTTACTTTATCCGCTTGCTTTGTCAGCGTTTTAAAAAAACACACCAAGTCATACTTGGTGTGTTCATTCATGATACAACATAATATGGCCGCATCCACAACAATGTTTCGCTGTAATTTCTTGAAACACTGGATAATTTTCTTCATCTCGATGCTCAATAAATACTTTTTCAAATCGATACATGTTTGGTGCATATGCCCAATCTTGTTTCGTACGTGCATATAACGTTGAGGAAAAAAACTCCTCACCGCCACAAACAATACATGTGTTCTTCATCAATACCCCTCCTATGCTTGTCTTACTTCATCTATATGAACATAAGCATAAAAAAAAGACCTTCTATTACTAGAAAGTCTTCTCTGAAACAAAAAGAAATGTACCAAACATTCCTACTCCGCTATATTCTTTTGAAACACCAGCTTCTGTTTTAAATGTTTGCTTTACAGTCATAAAGAATACACCATTTCGTGCATCTGTACTTTCAAATTGTAGTTTTTCTTTTTTACCATCTACATTTTGCGTGCATTCAAAACTACTCTCATTACAATTCAACGCATACTTATCCTGTACATACACTTTAAAATCTGATTCTTTCGGACAAGTTATAAGTAATATTGCCACGAGAATAATACTTATAATACCCACAATTGTATAATATTTCTTCATTTGTACTCCTTTCAAATGACAAGAAAACTTGACTTCATACGCCAAGTTTTCTTAGTCAACAACCCATTGCCACTCTTGTTCTTTCTTATCAAAAATGAGCCAACCTGTTTCTGTTGCTTCCTCTTTCAATTCATCGATATTATCTAACACCTCATCCGTACTTTCATACGAACCAACTACATATACCGGAATTTCAAGACCTCTTCTTGACTCAATCTTCCCTGCTAAATCTATGTAAAGACCATCTTCCATTAGTGGAATAAGTCCCATAATCAATTCTTTTGAAATCGCTGGGAAAATTTTTGATTTTTGGAAGAAAGAAAAACGTTTCTTACCGAAAGCACCGAGTTTATACGGAATGACTTTACTTAACATTCCTACAAAATCAGCAATTCTACGATAATACACTTTGTTGTACCATCCGTCATCATGTGAAAAATAAACAAATCTATTTTTCAACAGCGGAAAGAATGTTCTTGCAAGTGGTTCTTTTTTGTGAGCCAAATATAATAATTCTGCAATTTCTTTCGGCTCTAATTCATCTAAATCGCTTGCATCATCAAAATCTACCCAACAAAATTCATCAAATTCATCAATCTCTGCTTGAATTAACTTATGTATATTTTCTTCCTCAACATATTCAAATAAAGTATGATAATGAAAATCCGTCCATTCAAAGTTGTGCTTCAAAAGCAACACTTGATGAAGCGGTGAAGGGATGTTACTCGCAAACTCTTTAAACGTAATTCCTGATGTAATAAAACAATGACCTCGACGATTACCATTAATATATATCATATTCTTTACTTGGTCAGATCCTCCAGACAAAGCACCTAGCCACCTTCGTTTTATATGTTTCAATTCTATAGCATATTTTAACATGAAAAATTTTAGAAACATAGAAAAAACTTCAAAAACTATTTACAATTTCATGTGTTTTATTACATAGTGATTACAAGAAAAAACGCCTGCTCATAAGCAGGCGTTTTTAAAGGATTTCATCAGGGTTTTGAGGATGATGATTTCCCTCTTTCTTTTCTTCTTTTTGGAACATCGATTGAATTTTATCAATTGTTTGTGGAGCTAATTCAATCATTTTTTCTGCTAAATGTGTCGCATTTTGTAGATGTAGAATATTTACTCCATCTTTATTCACCACAAGAAATGCTACTGGTGTAATCGAAACACCACCCGCGCTACCGCCACCAAATGCAGGGTTACCGTTCGCTCTTTGTCCATCATTCGTTTGGAAATCAGAACCTCCTGCTCCAAAACCGAACGCTACTTTAGAAACCGTTAACACTACACCACCGTCAGCCGTTTGAACAGGCTCTCCAACAATCGTATTTACATCGACCATTTCTTTTAAATTTTCCATTGCTGCTTTCATTAACCCTTGAATTGGATGATCCACCGTTCATAACCTCCTTTGTCATATCTTTCCTAGTTTTTCCGAAAGTTTGTGAACTAAACATAAAATTTTATATTGATTTCAAAAAACTTAAGTTGTAATATTTAGAAAAATAAAAAAAGAGGTCGATTCGTTATGATGCGAAAATTAACAAAGAAAGATCATGAACAAGTATTCGCTTATCTAAAAGAAGAAGCAGCCCTTAACTTGTTTATTATTGGAGATATTGAAGCTTTCGGTTATGACACAGATTTTCAAGAATTATGGGGAGTATTTAAAGAGAATGGAACATTAAAATCAATTCTACTCCGATTCCACGATTCATTTATACCCTATAGTAAAGAAGAATTTATTACCACTGATTATGAGGCACTTCTTTCCACATATAAGCCGCTTAAACTCTCTGGTAAGTCAACTATCGTAGAACAATTTGAAACTGCTTCAAATATACAACTAGGTACTAAAAATGAAATGTATTTTTGCGAATGTCTAAATGACAACAACTTACCTAGCACACCAATTCATGAAACAATTAAACTTGCCTCACTCGATGATATAGAACGAATTATGAAATTACGAAGTGACATTGCTGAATTTCCGACTACCAATGAATCAGAGAAAATATTAAGGCAGGCTATCGAAACAAATACAGGACGCACATACTATATTGAAAAAGATGGCGTGATCATCGCATCCGCCTCTACTTCCGCTGAAAATTCATTATCTGCTATGGTAGTTGGTGTATGTACACACCCGAATTATCGCGGAAATGGTTACGCTTCACTCATATTACAAAAAATGATCCAAGACTTTACGAAAGAAGGCCGAACACTTTGTTTATTTTATAACAATCCAGCTGCTGGACGAATTTATAAACGACTAGGATTTAAAGACATTGGAATGTGGACGATGTATCGATAATAAGAGATACTCTATAAACGAAAATAGTTGTAACTTAGCAATAAAAGCTGATTACACAAAAACCCCACACCGTTATTATGAAGAAACTACTTGTAAAGCCATGCCCCTAACTAAAACATGTCATGTATTCAAGCTAATTTTAGATAGATAAACGCCCCAATTGTTGCATCTACTCCAGCAATTGGGGCGTTTATCCTCAAATTCTTTCCACTATATTTATGAAATATTTATCACACCTATGTCGCTATTATCTTTACGTGCAAATGCCCTTCTTAATATTACTGCTTCTTATTATACTGTGCTTTAAAATCAATATATTCCTGTTTCGCATCTTGGTTATTGCCTTGGTGACTATCAAAAGATGTATGTATTTGTGATATGTATTTCACTAACTTGCCTTCATCATTTCTTTTCTTATAATTTATTACAATACTTACTTCCAATATCTGCTTTGAACCATTTTTAGAATCAATATGCAGTACAATCGATCCACCATCATACTCATCATATTGTATTTTCAACTTATCATTAACGATACTCTGAAACTCTAATTCATTTAGTTTATATCCAACAGTACTAGGCTGATCAAACTTTTTTATATCATCCCCGGGCTTCATCTTTAGTTTCCCTATCCCTTTTAAACGATCTACAATTAAGTTCACATATGAAACATCTAGATTTGAATCCGGACTTTGCACCTTTTCATTTTTATACATAATATTTGTACTATAATTAACTTCTTCTTTATAATTTTTATTATCTACTTCTGAGGTAATTTCTTGTGTTGTATTCCCATATAAACTTTTATCTTTTATATTATATACGCCTGTCGAAGTTTGGTAGATTGTTTTTCTATGCTCTCCATCTTCTTTTTGTTCATATGTACTATATATGCCTCTTTGTGCCACAAAAGCATACCCATCATCACTCGCAGACATAACCTTTTTCATGTCACCTTCATCCAATGCCTTAACAAATGGCTCATACTCTATCTTTTCTTCAAAAAAACTACATGCTTGTAGTAGGCTGATTGCTATTATGATCGGAATTATTTTAGAAACACTTTTTTTGTTCATTTCATCATCACACTACCCACTCTACATTTTCGATCAGATAACCTTCTAATCACTTTAATCACCTTACATAATTAAATTTTCTTTTAGAAGTGAAAATACTCTCCTGTAAATAATTACTTTTCTATCATCAAAACGTACAATACGCACTTTTTTTATGCCTTACGTTTCGATTTACCTTTTTTATTTTTCTTTCGATATCTTGGAGTCTCTCTTTTATGTTGCTCCCACGTTTTATTAAATGATGGAAATTTAAATCTGCAATATGCTAATAGCTGAAATTCAGCTGCTCCTATGGCTATCGTATACATTAAAACAGTTCCTATTACATATCCAATAAAAGTATCAAACGCATAATCATTATGAAAATAAATCAAAATAAGAATGATTAATGCGTATATTGAAGCAACTTTCATCATAGTTCCTTTTGTTTTACTAAAAAAGGATACGGATCTTTCATCCATACTAAACGCACCTTCACTTGCCAATTTAAATGTATCTATTGTTGTTACAATATGAAAAATTACTGCTCCTAAATATAGCAAACATACATAATTCAACGTAATACGATCCATTGAATTATTAGCTATTTCAGAAACAACTAAAACTGTAAGTAATATAGTAGCCATTTGAAGTGCGTATAATAATACGACAAGTGTTTGTAGCTTTTGAAATTTAAATTGAGCTTTTGGAAATAAATATAAAATGAAAAAAATTACTTGCAGAGCATATAACAACACTTCCAGCTTAACAATTCCTATATTAAGGAGAACCATACAGTAATCCCAATCACCTGATACAATAATAGAAAAGACGGCTATTGAACTATAAAGTATTCCTCCAAACATAAATCCTGTAGCACCCTCAGGACTTAAACGATCATTACATGTCATCCTAAACTTATCTAAATCTTCTTCTTTTATATTCCACACCCTGACGTTTCACCTCTATACAGCTTAAATAATTTTCATTCAATAACATCCCATTACATTCCTAACTTTTTAAATACATTCATCTTTGTGTAACTATATTCAGATAATATTATCTCTACATTAATTACCGTACATAATCAGAATGCTTTTGATAGTTCAAATAGCCTTCTTTCTCCTCAAAAGCTCTAAATATTCTTCTCTCTTTCACTTAAGCATATCCCTCATACTCCCTGAAACTCCACTCACTTAGTAAAAACGTTACTGTCATCACAATTGTATCGAGATAATATAGCTCTTTAATTTTATCTTCAGAAAGGTGATAACCTCCCATCGACAATATGCTAGGAGGTTATTACAGTTATTTAAAATTTGTTTTTTATTTTAATGGATTCGATTTTTGCAAATAATAATGTTGTTTAATTTGAGGAGCAAACATTAAAAACCTACTGCTTAATAACTCGTAATTAAGTCTTCACCCTCATATCTCGGGTCTTTCTCAACTTTACCATCTTTTGTTTTGATGACTTTTAGTCTACCTAACCACTCTGCTCCGTTATATGTCTCTTCACTTACCCATACATTATGCTTTTTACCATCTACCTCAACTACTAATGTGGGGTGTGTAAACATGAATTCCTTCTCTACATGCCTACCTACAATTTCTGCATGTAATGATGTACCTTCTTCAACTAGTTTACTATTTTGATACCCTTCGATAATAGGTAATCCAATAAATACAAAGAATATCAGTCCAAATACGATTACTTTCTTCTTTGTACTCCATTTATTCTTTTCTTTCAATTCCTTCTGTCTCGCTTCTCTTTCTTCGCGTTCATCCAAACTCTCATTTAAAGCATCTTCCCATGCCTTAACTTCCGCTTCGATTTCTGCTTCAGCTCTTGCTAGTTTTTCTAGTTGTTCATCGGTTGCTACCATCTCATATGAGTTATCTCCAACCAAACGAATTTCAGTACCATTTTCTTTTACTTTTCGCAAGTCTTTTTCTGTACAATTAAACTCTCGAATGATTTCCCCTTGTGTGTTTACCAATCTAACGTAAATGTTTTTTTTCTCCTTCTTCTTAAACATCTGAACTCCCCCTTATTTGTTTCCTATCATAGATAACCCTATTGCAATTAAGAGAAAGAAAACGATAATAAGGAAAGTCTTCCCTTTGCTTACTTGTGTTGTACAACCTTCCAAGACAGCCCATATAAGAATTGGAAAAAGAAGAATACCTAGGAGAATATCGACCAACTTGTTGCTACTCTTCTTTAGCGGTTTTTCTTCTACTATCGATTTTATCTGAACAGATTCTTTTCTTATTTGTTTCGGTTTCTTTTTCTTGCGTCTATGATTCACCCAACATACTCCTTTTAGAATAACTTTTTCCTAACTATAAAAATACCGAAATATCCCCATTTTCATCGTACAGTATAAAATGATTTATTTCTTCACAGATAGATTTTCACCATAAAAAACAGTCTATGACTATTATTTACAAATATTATTTCAGCTTTTGCTCTTTTTCTCTTATTCTTTTTCTATTCGCTATAAATTCTTGGCGCTCTTTTTCATATTGTTCCCACGTAATATTAGATATTTAGATTCTTATTCAATCAAAAATAGACTTTCCTCTTTCCATTTTGGAAGAGGAAAGTCTATTTATTTCCAAATATATTATAGCCTTTGTTTTATTAATAATTGTTACTTATTATTTTCAGCCTTGTTCTTTATCGTTTTTACAAATTCATTTCGCCATATTTTAAAATTATGAGCAAAATTTCCTTCAATAGAATTTTTATACCCTTCAAATTTCACTTCTGATATATCAAAGTCATTGAATAATTTATATGTCTCTCCCGTCAAACCTACTGGGTGTAATACCCCACCATAGTCATAGAAAGTGTCTTCATCGAGAAGTATTCCTCTTGTAGTAATTACATACTCTACATCTTTTTCTTCCTCAGTACTCAACCTCACTACACTTCCTAAAGGCAAAACTTTCTCCATATAATCTTTCATATTAATTCACCGATCCTTTTAACACGATAATTTTCTCTTCTATTTTTTGTCGCCTTTTTTCTAATTGGCGGATACGATCAATAAAAGCATCACGTGTTTTACCTTGCAAACTATTATCAATACTATTTTCTAATCTTCTAATATCTCCGGTCAAAGATACAGCTGCTTTTTCAAGTTGCATAACAACATTAATAATTTGATCTCGCCCACCACTGTCCGGAAATGTACTATGAACCCTCGACATTATCATATGTAAATCCATCCTCATACCCCCTTCCTTAACATTTATCAATAATAAGAAACTGAAGCTAACTCTTCATCTTTTGCTATCATAGAAATTACCGCATCTGTTACATCTTGACTTAACTCTTTTAAATCATTTGAAAGTTCGTTCACATCTCTAGAAATCTCTACTAATAATGAACGATTTAACCCTCTACTACCATCATTCATAAAATAGTTTAATAATGATTGGCGATGGCTTCTTACATAATCTCCAGCAATTGAAGCAATATTTGTATCAATTTCAAAGTCACCTTTAAATACATCTAAAATATCTTGAACAAGAGAAGATGCTACTTCTTTTGCAATTGCTATAATTTCATCACGGGATAAATAAAGAATGATGCATCCTACTAAAAAATCTACAGCTGCGTTAAATACTGATTCTAACACTTCAAGTACCTTTTCCTTACATTTTGCTAATTTATTCTCTATCCAATCCACAGCCGCATTCACCTGATTTCTAACTTCTTGTATAACTTCCTTACTAAATTTCAAAGCTTTTTTTCCTGTTTCTACACCTATACTTGCTATTTTTGTTGCTAGAGCACTAGTATCTCCCACTACTGTTATTGCAACTAGAATTGCACTGACTGGGGTTCCATTTACCACTAAATCCACTACAACTTCTTCTGTTGTACTTAATGTTTTTTTTCCAGTGATTCCTTTATATAGGTCCCCAGCAGATTCTGATATTTCTAAAAAACCAAATTTCCAATCAAATCCTGTTTCGCTAACCTTTTTCAATTTATCTATTGCTACATTCCCATTCCTAGAATAAAATTTTGGATCATATAAAAAAGAATGCCCTTCCCCATTTTCCATTTTATAAACCTGTCCAGGTATTACAAAATCTGCGGCCTTAATGGCGCCATACAAAGGATCATATTCATTTATAAGACTGCGGCAATTTTTCATATTGGTCCCGTATCCGTACTTAACCACATCTTTATTTAAAACAGGCGCAGGATTTAAAGCTAATACGTTTATATTATCTTCTTGATGTCTTAATGCAACTGTATTCGCTGCTCCGCCACCTAAGGAGTGCCCTAGTAAAGTTATCTTCTTTCCTTTATTCTTCGCCTTGACTTTTTCATAAAATTTTTCTGCTTGACTATACTGAAATTCCGCTAATGACCCCAATATAGGTGAATTAGTTAAATTATGTAGCCCAATTGCTCCATCGGTTGCTAAATCGCCTACCTGATTCGGTTGAGTTCCAACGTATACTATGAAAATCTCATCCGTATCTTTACTTCGTAAGGCATATGCTCCAAACCCTGATGTTGGATGGTTATCATCATCAGCTATAAGCTCAGCATTAAAATTTTTCTCTAATTCCCTCTGATTTGTCTTTTCATTTGAATTACTATATATTTTCTCTTTCCCATTATATTGATAAATATCTCTACCAGCTAACCTCAGCTTACCTACATCGCTATCTATTTTAAAGTCCTCTTCATTTTTCATTTCTCTCCCCACATTAAACTCCTCCTAATATAAATTATTGCTGATTTATATACTCCTTTTCATAATCTATATATTCTTTTTTGGAATTTTGATTATTTTCTTCCCTAGCATGATAATATGTCGAAATTTCTTGATTTCGCTTTATAATTTTATTCTCTTGTTTTTCTTCATAATTTACCGAAATAGTAATTTCCATTATTCTCATATTATTTTCTTTTGCATCATTAGGTGTATTAAATTCAATCATTAATACTGCAGAATCAAATTTATCATATTTTAAATTTAACTTATCATTAATTATGCTTTTAAACTGTAATTCCGTTAAATTATAGCTTATTATGCTCGGTTCACTAAATCTTTTTTTATCCTCACTTGGCTTCAATTTACTCAGTCCGTTTAACCCTCCAAATATTAATTTTACATATGAAATATCTATGCCTTGATTCTGGGGTATTAAACGGGATTTTTCATTTTTTAAAATTGTACTATAAACAGTTTCTTTTTTGTAATTTTGATTGTCACCAACGTTTTTGTCATTTTTTATATCAGTAGCAACCTTTTGAGTTGTTTCCCCATATAAATCTTTATCTTTCACATTATATACTCCATGAGTTGTTTGATATATTATCCTACTATGTTCACCGTCTTCTTTTTCTTCATAAGTACTATCGCTAACCTCTTCTTTCACATACGCATACCCATCATCACTAGCAGACATAACAGTCTTCATATCCCCTTCATCCAACGCCTTTACTAATCTCTCATACTCTATCTTTGTCTCTCCAAAACCACACCCACTTAATAAACTTGCCACTATTGACACGACTATCATCACCTTAGCTTTCTTCTTTAATTTCATACTGTCACCTCGTTAGTTACTCTAGGCATTTTTAGTTTCATTATGTTCCCTTTTTGATAGTAATACACTTCATCTTTACCTAATGGTGCTTCGTTGCTTATATATTTTATGTTGAAGATACTTTGATCATTTAATGGCATTGCGATAATTGCTGCTGTTAGCTTACTTCTCATTTTCATAGGTAGAGCTTCACGATTTCGGTCCATGTAGTCGTGGTGACCTGCTAATACAAAGTAAATGCCCACTGTACGAGATAGATCAATTAAAGTTGCTGCATCTTCCATTTCTAAATAAACAAATTTACTAAACTCTTCAACATTTGTCATGATAATGAGTTGTTTTGTGAATGCAGGAATTTCTCTACCTTCTTGTCTTGCTTGTGCTAATTCAAGAGCTCGTTCACGAATTACTTCCATCCAATACTTCGCATGCATATTGATTTCATTTTCGTCTACAATGTAGTGCGTCACATTATCTTTATATTGAACGAAACTATACTCTGCTGTATCCACTAACGTCACACTTTCAAAATAATCTTTATTCAATTGAGATAGGATGCTAGATACAATTTGTTTTCTCATACTATCATCTACACTATAAATCATTAAATGATCATTCCCTGCAATATCATGAGCTACAACTTCTACGTTTGCAAAATCAAGCCCCATTGGAATTCTTGCTGCTTGTAGGGCTTTTGTAACGTCTTTATTTTTACGATAAGTAGCAATATCAATAATTTCTGGCATCATTGGAATTGCCTTCGGACGTTCTCCATCCCATTCTCGGTCCATATCATTTGCTTCTTGTTGTAATAATTGAATTTGCTGTAATTCATCTTCTGCTTTCGTAGGTAATGCAACCTGGAATAATGTAGGAGATTCTAGTTTTATTAACGCTCTTCCTGCTGTTTCTTCCACTTTTATATCAGATCTCCCTACAATACTAGCTACTTCACTTTGATCAATCATATATAGGCAAGTTTGAATTTTAATATTATTGTACAATTGAATTCTAAGTGCATTTTGTCGCCCTGCACTAATTAAGGTATGAATTCCTAAACTTGCACCATCTCGGACAATTTGCATAATTAGCATTTCAAAGCTTTCATAGAACTTCGCTTCTTTTACTGCATCATAATTGTCGATCGCAATAATAATATGTGGTATTTCTTTCCCACTTGCCTTTTCATACATTTCAATATTTGCAACGTCATATTCACTTAATAATCGTTTACGATTTTTCATTTCTTGAGTTAATCTTTCAACAAACTTTAAACATTTTTCAGATTCATCAATCGTAATCGTATCCGCTACATGAGGTAATCCTTTTAAAGGTAGAAGACCATTTGTTCCAAGGTCCACTAAATACACATGCAAACGCTCCGGACTATGCTGACGAGCTACATCCATAATGACTGATTGTAAGAATGTTGATTTTCCGTAGCCTGGACTTGAGAAGACCGCTACGTGTCCGTCTTTACTAATATCTAGTGTTAATGGTGTTTGTGATTGTAATTCAGGCTGATCTAGTAGACCAATTGTTGCTTGTAATGGTTTCTTTTCTTTCGTCCATGCTTCTTTGAACTGAATAGCGTGTAAGTCTTGTAAATATACGCTTTCTGGAAGTGGTGGTAACCACGGTCTAGCTAACGCTTCAATTTCATTTATTTCTGCGTAATCGTGAATGTAGTCAATAACAGCATCCAGTTCAGATGGTACGCTTATTACTTCTTTACTGCTACCAAGTCCACTTAAGTCTTCACTTAATATTTCATATTGTCCTAGATCATTTATTGCATAGATTGTTGCGTCTAAATGTTCTTTATCCTCTTTATTTTCTACATAGTCTGCTCCGCTCCAAGCTGATTGGAATAGTTCATAAATTTCATTATTCCCAACTTGTAAATAAGCACGTCCTGGTAATGTAATTTCAGCAGCATCTGGCGTTTTTAAAATTTCATTACTATCTGACGTATTTTGAACTTTTAGTGCTAGTTTGAATTTCGAGTTACTCCAAATTTGATCATCTACAACACCACTCGGTTTTTGCGTAGCTAATATTAAATGAATTCCGAGTGAACGACCGATACGCGCTGTTGAAACTAACTCTTTCATAAATTCTGGTTGTTCTGACTTCAATTCCGCGAATTCATCACTAATTAAAAATAGATGCGGCATCGGCTCACTTACTAAGCCTTCTTTATACAGTTTTTGATACTGATTAATATGGTTTACATCATTTTCACCAAATAATCGTTGTCTTTTCTGTAATTCAGCTTTAATTGATGCGAGCGCTCTCATACTTTGTGCTCCATCTAAGTTCGTAATTGTTCCTAATAAATGCGGTAAGTTTTTGAATAAATTCGCCATACCGCCGCCTTTATAGTCAATTAGTAAAAAGGCTACTTCGTACGGATGGAAATTAACTGCTAGAGATAAAATGTACGATTGTATAATTTCTGATTTACCTGAACCGGTTGTACCTGCTATTAATCCGTGTGGTCCGTGTGCTTTTTCGTGTAAGTTTAAGTTTACGATATCTTCTTTCCCACGTAATCCAAGTGGTACAGCTAAAGATTTATGCGCTGCATTTTTCTCCCAACGACTTGTGATATTCAGTTCTTTTACTTTTTCAACGCCGTACATTTCTAAAAATGTTACGCTTTCTGGAATACTATTTTTTAAGTTTTGCAAATGATTTAATGGTGCTAATGCCCGTGAAATATCTTCTAAATTGAACCCTTTCGGTACGTGATTTAGTTTAAATTGACGGTTAACAAGCTCTCCTTGCTCTAAGATGATGTTCCCTTGTTTTGCATCTCTTATATCTATTACCGTTTTCACATGCTCCGGTAAACTTTGCATAACATCTTGTACAAATACAAGTGATACACCTAATTGACTCGGATCATCATTAAAGAATTCCATAACAACATGGTCTAATATTAGTTTTTCATCTGTAATGAGAACGACATAGTGCGGTGCAAAGTACATTTTTTCATTAGTAGAACTTTTTTCATCTAGTTTTAATTTTCGTTCTTTCAATATTTGATACAAACTATTTAACACTTGATCACGGCTACGATCATGGTATACAAATCCACGTACATTTATATCGCGAACACTTCCATGAGGTAACCAACGCATCCAATCCCATTTTTCTTTTTCTTCTTCCGGAAAAATAGTAATAAACTGCAAGTCATAATAACTATGGAATAAAGCCGTTTGTGCAACTAATAATTGTAATTGCTCTAACACTAAAGAGCGTTGGCCAATATAACCGACTGGTCCATTCATTAAATCTGTTACAACTGGTACATCTTCCAATGATAGATAACGCTGTCTTAGTTCACGTGCTATATCGATTAATTCATCTTTCGTTTGACTAAATTCTTCTTCATTAAATTGAATTTCAAAACTCGTATTAGCTTGTCCTGTTCCAACGCTAAATGTTAAGAAATCATGATGTAACATTGTTTTTTCATAAATTCTAGGATTTACTTGAACTGCCATATTACGTATTACTTCTACATTTGGATTGTGATAATGTAATGCGTGACGCTGTTTTTCACTTTCTGCATGTAAATCTTTCGTTTTTTGTTTTATATACTCTCTATAGCTTTTATCTCGTTCAACAATGTCGACTTTATATTGCTTCAAATTTTTAATATACGATGTGACAGAAACAATGATTGTTACTAATGTCATCGCAATCGATGCGATAATAAACATTCCATATTTCATGAAAATAGCAAGTAATACAGTTACGACAATCATGACAAGTGAAGGTGCAATGATCCTTGCTAAATGCTCCGTTGGTTTTGATGGCATACTTGAAGGCTTTGCAATTGTCATTTTCTCTTCTGGTTCACGGTAAATAATACGTGGTGAACGATGATAGTCTGGATAACCACTTTGATAATTCGTTTCTGATTCTACTAAAATAGGTAACTCAGATTTCACTTTATCTTCTGAAGAAAGTACTTGAATGTCTTCACTACCAATCTCCAATAAAATACCATCAAAATATAATACGTCTCCTGATTCCAACATAACGCTATCTTTTAACTTCGTATAATTATGAAATACATCCCCGCCATACACGTTCACTTTAAAAGAATCGTACAACGTTTCGCGAGATAGCATTAAATCTACACTAGTCTCGGTAATAGAAATATCATCGTAATCGTTTTGACTCACTGTAAGAGAATGTTTCGTTCCGATATCAAACACTCTAGTTGTGCCAACAATAGATATAAAGATTTTCAAGCTCACATCTCTTGTTTTCCCAATCTCAATTTCCTTATTAAATTCTATTAATTGATCCTGTACCATCCAAGCATTTACTTCATTATTCCACTTTAACTCTACTTCTTGTTCTAAACTTGGATTCGTAATATCATTTGTCCACTCTTTTCCAATCGACACTATTGATTGCTCATTTGGATGTAATGTGCACTTATATATTTTGTCTCCATAAGTCAATACTAATAGTTGCTCCATCCGTGTTCACTGCTCCTTTTCAACTGTCTCATCAAGTGCTTACTCTTTTTTCTCTGTGTCCGACAAATTTTTATCGCTTGATGAATTGCCATATTTCTTTTTATATTCATCTAATTGTTGCTCATATGTTTTTAACTTTTGATCACGTTCTTCCCCTGATAAATCTGGATTATTTTTCAGTGATTCAATTTGTTTAACAAGGCCGTACATAATAAGCTGAGGATCATCAAGTGTCTTAGCTAAATCTAATGATTTATCAAAATTACCTTTTCCGTTATACATCCAATACAGCAAATACTTTTCATCACTTTTCAAACTAATGTTTTTCATAATCGATTTCTTTTGAGCTTCACCTAGTTTTTCAGCTGTAATGTATGCAAATGCTAACTCATATTTAGATGCAATCGGTAATGATTCAAACTCCTCCTCATTCAATTGCGTAATGACTTTGTCATAATCAGTTGCTATGAAACTTGCATTTGCTTCTAACAATTTATTTTGATAAGGAAATTTTATAAAAGTGAAATATATTAAAGGAGCAGCTAAAATAACTGTCGCCGCTATGAAGGAAAAAGCTAAGTATTTAAATGATTTATAGCTTTTTTTAGGTACTAACTGCATATTTTTTTCTGTTTTTGTTTGTTCCTTCTCAAAGCTGTCATCAAGAAACTGCAGTAATGCATCTAAGCTTTCCATTTGAGCAACGGTCTGTTCAAATGTTGTTTCTTTTGCATCTTTTAGTAACCCAGCATACAAATCATCAAAGTTATGTTTTTGGGAGAATAAAGCAATAATTAGACACTTATATTGTGTTAAAAACTGCTCTTCTAATAACGGGGTTGGCGGAACAATATCTCGAATTCCTCTATGTATAATACTTGGTATTAAATTAGCATTAAAAACTATATTGTCTGGATGTAAAAAGAACGTGATTCGTTTATTTAAATATTTACGAAACTGCGCAACATTCCGAAGTAGTCTTAATTTCTCATTTCTTCTAAAACGGCTAAGATCGTCCCACTTATATAATTTTTTATCTACTTGATATAGAAACGTAAACATATCATCCGTTTCTTCTATTGTTAATGGTACAAATTCAGATGATACGCCCGTAATTATATCGAATTGACGGAAGTCTTTTATACGTGTTTGAGATTTGGTCATCTCCAATTTCCAATTTTCTTTTTCTATTTGAAATTGATAGTTCATTGCATCAATTTGAATTATTTTTTCCGTCATGTTTATCCTCTTCTCCTTTTCTTTATAACCCGTAATAACTTATTTTCAAATAACTAAAAGTAAAAAATATTCTTTATAAAACTTGCAAAATATCTCCATCTGTTATTTGGTGATCAATTAAACGATCATTATCTGTTAAAACAATTGACTTATTTTTCACTTTAATCACAAAATGCGAACCTTCATGATTATCAATCTTTAGCGTATCTAATAAGTTTTTCAATAAATATTTAATAGATTGATGATTCGGAATACGCAAATCATATGTATTTCCATTCCATTTACTAAAATCTACTGTCACATTGATATGTGTTTGTATTGCCATCGCTTTACCTCCAACTTTTACGAAGAACCGTATAAATACCGATGCAAATAAGTAGAATGCCACCGCCAAATAATAATATTATTGTTATACTAATTGGCTCTTCATTCATTGTTTCATTACTTGCTACTTCATCTGCACTTTTTCTGACAATGTATTCACTGCTAAACAAACTATTTTTCGTATCTTTAACACTATTATTCTCTTTTTGTTTTATAAAAAGAGAATCTCGCAAAGCTTCCATATCTTTTTGTTCTTTCTTTTTCTTTTTCTCAATTTCTTCTTCTATATCTTTGTTAAATAATTCAATCGATGCTTTATCTAATTCTGTTTCCTTATGTTCCTTTTTATTTTTTTCTTGGTCGCTTTCTTCAAGTCGATCCACTTTAAACTTAATCTTCCCATCATCACCAAGATAACTGTCAGCCGCGCTCCTTATCGGTAGCGCGACAAACAGTAAAAGGATAGAGAGAAATGATAACTTAGCCACTATGCTCCATTGTTTGATCATTTACTTCTTTTTCCTCCCATTTCTTATGCCATACAAATAGATTACTAACCAATCCAATAATGGCAATTACAAACAATACGACAAAAATAACTTTCCCAGTATCTTTACCACTAATAAAATCATTTAGAAAACTTTCTATATACTGAAGCGGTGAGAATTGACGTATCTTTCCGACAGAGGACATTTGATCTACTTTACTTCCAACTGCCTCAGTTAAAAATAGGTACATGCTTAAAAATACTAATAGTATAAACATACCTACCATTTTTATTTGTCGTAATAAGTAGGTTGAGACCAATACAAACGCCATCATAATAAATGTGATGAACGCAATCCATAGTAAACTTTGATCCTGACCGAACTTTAAAAGACGCCCAGAAATGATACCTATACTAATCCCTTCCACAATTGATATACCGAAAGCTACTACTGTAGTTGGTACATTCATATCAATTAATGAGAATTTCTCTTCAAAATGATCTGATTGCATTCGTTTCTTTTCTTGATTCGCAATTGCGTATGCTGTAAATAATGCAACAATGAAACAAGTTAATACAATTAAGTACGGTGTAAAAGCATTACCTGCTACAATTACTCCATCATTTTGCTTTTGAACTGGACTAGCTAAAAAGTCATATAGCATTTCATTTTGACGATCTCCAATACGACTATTCGCTAAAATTTTCGTAAAGTTTTTGGAGAATGATTTATCATCTTCCATTTTCTTCGTAAAGTCGTTTAGTAATAAATCAGCTTTTGAAACAATTGTCGTTCCGCTGTCTTGAATTTCTTTTGCTTGTCCATTGATTTGATCAAATGTTTTATATACATCGTCTGAAGTTGCTAAACTATGCTTCGAACTTTCGACCAATGACTGACTTTGCATCATTAATGATTTAATACCAGAATCTAACGATAAAATAGCTGTTTGCTCACCAGCATGATTTGTTGTTAATACTTGCTGCTCTTCAACTAGCTTTAAGCTATTCTCACGCCATTTCGCTAAACCTTTTAAATACTCTCCTAAATTTTCATTCATACTAGTTGCTTGTTGCGTCGTTCCATTTAATTTCTCCGCTAGTAGCATAGAATTTTGATCCGCACTAGTAATAGATTGTTGATAAGAGTTTATTTTTTGTTTTAAACCTGACATATCTTGCTTTATTTCTGTAGTAATACTTGATGAAACAAGATTTGAAATTAAATCAATTAAGCTTTGTTTATTTAATACGTAGTACAAAGATTGATCCGTCGCAATTGCATCTAAACTTCCCTCTTCTAACTTAGGACCTACATCTTTCGTTCTTAAATCAATCCCATAATACATTTCGTAAAGGCTCATTAAACCTTGATAACTTTCGACTGTATCTACTGCTTCTTTTATTAATACACTAGAAGTAATATCTGGTATTTTTTCTGTTTTTTGATGTATAACTTGATTCGTTGTACTTTCAATAATTTTTGAATTGCTACCGTTATCTGTCCCAGTGTCTGGCTTCTCTCCTGTATCAGGTTTTTCTCCTGTATCAGGTTTCTCTCCTGTATCAGGGTTTCCTCCCGTGTCTGGATTTCCTCCTGTATCAGGTTTCCCTCCTGTGTCTGGATTTCCTCCTGTATCAGGTTTCCCTCCTGTATCTGGATTTCCTCCTGTATCAGGTTTTCCTCCTGTATCAGGTTTCCCTCCTGTGTCTGGATTTCCTCCTGTATCAGGTTTCCCCCCTGTGTCTGGATTTCCTCCTGTATCAGGTTTTCCTCCTGTATCAGGTTTTCCTCCCGTATCAGGTTTTCCTCCTGTATCAGGTTTTCCTCCCGTATCAGGTTTTCCTCCTGTATCAGGTTTTCCTCCTGTGTCTGGATTTCCTCCCGTATCAGGTTTTCCTCCTGCATCAGGCTTGACACTGTCACCATTATTACTCTGTTCTGTTTTTTGAATAATAGGCGTTTTAGCATTGTGTACTAACGGCATTATGCCATACTGTGATTTATGAACCACATTTTCCACCTTGCTATTTTCCGTTTGTGTTCCTTTATCTTCTTTGTTAGGTTTTTCTTTTTCAGGACTAGTTTCTTTTGTATGAGTCCCACTCAATTCCCACTGCCATGTTACAGGAGAGAAAACATCTATATTGATGTTTGGATCTTTTAACTTCACATCCAAGCTAATCTTTATATCCCCTTCATTACGAGGAGCTATTGTAATTTCTCCTGCTTCGCTTTGAAGAAAGTCACTTGTACGATCCACATCATCAATATGTAAGAATCCTGTACTTCCATCTAGTTTAAATTCTTCTGGAATCTTTATCTTCAAAATTTGCGGAGATTCCATTTTAATTACTTTAGCAGTATCACTAAATGTAATTCCCTCTGTATAAAGTCTATCCTTTACTTCTTTAATTGCGTTTCCTAAAGATATTTTATTTACAGGATCATAATAAAAATTATTTTCTTTATTATATTTTTTTGTAAATTGAATTACATTTTGCAGTTGTAATTTCGTTGTATCTGGCAAATCACTTTGACCGATTTCTTCCATGTTTAAACTAGGTAATTTCGCAATTAAATTCTCGATTTGTTTCTTTATTCGAGCATCTGGTTGTTTCATTAATGTATTTATGAAGATTTCTTGCTTTCCATCATTCGACATAGATTGCTTTAATTTCTTAATTACCGTCTCTTGAATATCACTTTCTAACTTCCCTGCAAGTTCTGTATCATATTCAGACACTTGTTTTTTTACATCTGCTAAATATTTTTGAATTGCTGAAGCATCAGTTAAAATATTTGGTTCTTTCTCTGAAAACGTAAATTGATTTGAAATAATTTTATTAGCGGATTCCAATGCACTTAATTGCTTTAAAGCATCGCCTGTATTCATATCATTCATATATTGATTGAATTGATTTGTGAAATTATTGGCTAACAAATTGTTATCAGTTTGCATTTTTTGAAAGTTATTAAAACCATCTAAGTACGTACTGTTAGATTTATTCCCTTCATCTAACGCTTGACCGAAACCTTTTAAAACATCCTGAAATCCTTTGAAACTATTAACAGAAACACCTGTATAATCTTGTACTGTTTTAAATTGATTTGTGTAATTCGCTAACGGACTATGTATATCTTTTTTATACATAGTTGTTTGAACGTTTCCTTTTTCAATTATTTTACCTATATTATCTTGTGCACCTTGTAGCTTACCGATAATACTCGCAAAATAAACGTCGATTATTTGCTTATTGAAATCTTCTAAAATAACAGAAGCTGTATTTTCTGCCTCAGCTTTCAAATCCTTATTCCCAGTTGCATTTACTTTGTAGTTTAACGTTAATTTCTCCGGAATCTCTGAATCAATCGCAACTGCTTTCCTAGAAAAATCATTTGGAATAACAATCATCATATTGTAATTATTATTTTTCAATCCATTTTCTGCTACCCCGCGACTAACTACGTACCATTCTTGTTTCGTATTTTTATTTACATTTTTAACAAATTGATCTCCAAACGCTATTTTATTACCCTCAAATACAGTACCCTGATCTTCATTTACCAACGCAACTGTCATTTTTGGTGTAGTATTCTCATTAGCTTTCTTAACATTTTGATTTAATGCTAAATAGGAGACCCCTGTTGATAGTACAAGAGCTAAAATAATAAACAACAAGATGCTCCATTTGAACTTTTTCACTACTTATCACTCCTGCGACTGCGAGTCTATCTAATGAAAGACTTCGTATCTTACTCTAGTTTTAAAGTAATTTAGCCATACAACGTATGGTTGCATGGCTAAATTATATATTTCTTTTTATCTGTCTTATTGTAGACCGAAATTACGAGAAAGATCTTCGTCATGTCTAGCAACAGCTTCTGCAGTTTTATTAAGCTGCATATTAATTTCTTGTAATAGCTGTGCGAAGTTTTGTACTTTTGGCTTTAATTGATTGAACTGTTGGTCAAAACCTTCGAAAGCACGACCTTCCCATTCTCCTCTTAATTCATTTTGTAAGTTTTGTAGTTGACGTAAAATGTCCTCAATTTGATTTGCACCTTGTCCATATCGAGTCGCTTTCGATTTAAGCTCCTCTGGTGACATACGAATTTGTCCTGCCATTATTAAATCCCCCTTAAAATTAAAAAATAGTAAAATTAACCAATAATCAATTCTACAAATTGATTATATCAATAATTTAAAAATTTCTAAACAAAAAAATGATATTTTTCCAAAATTTCTCTTTTACTATAATAACGATATATTGTATAATACTAATTTATTTGTTTTTTAAGCACACTCTATAAATCTACTATAAAATAAAGGCAAACCATCTATTTTATATATTTATAAGGACTTATTCACTTTAAATCCCAGCGATAAAGTAGCCACTAAATCATTATTTTCCTCCCATTCAGACTATAATACTCACTTCAAAGTCATAATTACCTGCCTTTCAACAAACCCAAACTCTTCGTACATCTCTTTTGCAAAATTCCCAGCAAATACATTCAACCGAATTTCTGAATACTTCTCCTTTAATTCCTTAATACCAGCTTCCATCAGTTCTCGCGATAATCCTCTCCCGCGATATTTGGGGAAAACGTACAATTCATATATAAATCCAAGTTTTTCACGAGAAAAATAGTCTGTATTTTCCCCTATTAATATCCATCCCATTACTTTATTTTCTTCTTTAATAATTAAATAGTATGCTCCTTTTTCTACAATCGGCTTTGTAATCTCAATTGCTTTCTTGGTACTTAATTGACAATTGCCTCTCGTCCCTTCAAAAAGCGATTGAGCCGCATATTTTAATATTTCATTGGTATCTTCTTGATTCGCCTTAATTATCATTTTTCACAACTCCCCTTGAATAATAGGCATTACTATCGCTTGTTCAAGATTCTCCGCTTCCATAACAATTGCCGTTAATCCGTGTTCTGTACTTGTTTCATGGAGCTCTCCCTTTTCCCAAAACACAGCTTGTCCCGCCTCTATCTTTATCTTTTCTTTATTTACTCCACATACATATCCTGTCCCGTCCACAATAAGAAGCAGTTGAGATACAACTGCTTCATGATTACCGATGATTCCATTCTCGTGTAAATGCATAGCACCGATATGTATATTTCCTCGATGGTTTAATATTTTCGACATGATGAAATTAGATTGAAATACTGATAGGTGCTTTCCTACTTTTTCACTAAAATCAAAAATTTTCATTACTAGTTCTCCTTATACGTATAAAACCATCCTTACTGTCTGCATCATATGTCCTTCAAAGTCTTCTTCAAATTGCTCTAATTCAGCAAAACCTTTCGCTTCATAAAAGCGTTTTCCTTTTTCATTTGCTGCTTCTACATGTATGTACAATTTCCGTATCCCATTTAATGCTTTAATTCCTTTTTGTAATAAAGCACTTCCGATCCCTTTTCCTTGCTGATCTGGTAACAAATAAATCGCACCTAATTCCGCTTCGTTTTGTAGTCTAACAGGTGAAAAGTTCGCAAACCCTATTACTTCACCCTCTTCTTCCGCAACGAATAAATGTGTATTTTTAAGACGATATTTCATTTTTTCATCAGAATATGCCTCGTCTAAAAAACTATCTTGAATTTCTCTCGGAATAATGCCTTCATATGTATCATGCCAAGCTATTTTTGCTACTGATTGTACAGCGTGAATGTCTTCTTGCTTCATTTCTCTAATTATATATGTCATCTCGATGTCTCCATTCTCTTTAAATTATATTCTGCTAATATACTAGAAGAAACGGCAAAACCATTTTCATAATTCACCTTAATTAATTTTAATTTCTCAATTGAAGCTGTTGCAAAATTAAACTTTCCATAAATATATTCCATTACACTTAAAAACTGCTTTGTATGTAATCTATTTGCAATTGTACAATGCGGAACCCATTTTCCCGGTACGTAATATGAATTTGGGTTGTCATGAAAAGTTTTAAAATAATCATGATAAGAATAATGAAGTTTTAACAATTCATCGGTAACGGTCGGCGCTAGAAAGACCGTTCCATTAGTAGGAAAAATTCCAACAGAAGGAAAAGTTACTGCGTCTATATTTTCTTGAATAGCTACAAACTCCCCTAGTTTCTCCGTATACAAATGAACATCTAACTCATTATAATCCGCAATCGTTATATGAGGTTCTACTCCAGCTAATTGATTTGTTCCAATTACATTTGTTAATTCATTTTGCAGTTCTGTAATTTTATTAGTAAACACACCATCAAATGTAGCAATAATAGCGTACAATCTTTCTCACCCCTTCGTTACACATAGCGCTTCCCATTCTTCACGAATCATGCCCATTCGAATAGAATCATAGTATGTTCCGTTATAATAACGACACTTTCGCATTCTACCTTCTAAGCTCATTCCTATTTTCTCCGCTACTTTCATCATTCGTTCATTACCAGACCAAGTCGTGAGCCCTACTCTACCAATTTCCATCTTTTCAAATAATAAATCTCGATATAACGTTAACGCTTCTGTACCGTAGCCACCATTCCAGTAAGTTGGATTATAAATAACAATTCCCATCTCCAACCAACGCGTCGGTTTATGCTCCCAATAAAATCCGACCGTCCCTATAATTTGACCGTTATTTTCTATAATTAAATTTGACAGTGGTTCTTCTTGCAAACGAGTTTGCATCTTCTCTTTATAGGAAGAGTATTCTTGCATTGAGAACGGGAAATATGGCGCATCCCATTTCTTCCATTCTGGGCTTTCTTCTTTAAATATGATATTCCATAATGTTTTTATATCCGATTCTTCTATTGTACGAATTGTAACTTTCTTCCCCTTTAATACAACGTTTTGCATAATTCCCTCCTGCATTCCTCTTTATTTCATATATAATTATAATATTTTTTCAGAAAAATCAAAACTAATATCATTTATTATATTGTATAATTTTGTTATTAGATACCAATTATTGATTTAGAAAGCTGGTGATTTAGTGAATAATCGATTTAGTATTGCTATATTTCTCACTATTATTACGACAAATATTATTCTATATTTCTTCTTACCATCAAATATTGTTACGAAATGGGACTTCAATGGAACGCCTACATCAACAATGGATAAAAGCACTTTTGTAATCGTAAATATAATTATATGTTCCTTCTTATTCTTTGTATTTTTAGCTTTATCTAAAGCAGCGAGTAACCAGAAATTTCTCCATTGGATCGGCAACACAATGTTACTATTCTTATTTTTTGTCGATATTGTCATCGCCCTCATCGCTCTTGGCTTTTCACTTCCTCTTGATCATTTCATATTTTTAGCATTAGGGCTTTTATTTATATTAATAGGTTATTTCAGTTCCAAAATTGATACGACTAAATCAACCGTTTCATTAGAATGGAATGATAAGCACCTTGAAAAAAGAGCTTCAAATATTAGTAGTATTTCAATGATGATAGCAGGTATTTTTTTAGCGATACTTCCTTTTATCGTTTCTGCTCCCTATAGAGGTTATGCTATACTAGCAATTCTTTTAGGAATGACGCTTATCATTCTGCCGAGTACGATTTATTTACTTATTAAAGACAGCAAGCAATCTACTCCTTAAAAAAAATAGGAGGTTATATCCCTCCTATTTCAGCTTAATGTTTTATTTTTCACTTTTTCTATCTCAACTAAAATCCCTTTCCCTATCCAACCCTCTACGCCATCTTTTTTAATTAAATCATATCCTGAACAGCTATCATCAATGAGAGAAACGATATCTCCCTTCCTAACGCTTATTTGCGCACAAGAAATATCGGTTTTCACTGTATATTCACCTGACTCAAGTTGTTTCATATATTCATTTTTTACAGTGAGTAAATTATTCGTTTCCTTTTGTTTACATACGGTGTAATCTTGCATCTTCTGGATAGGCTCTATGTAATAATACGGATATGTCACTCCGCCCTGCATTTCTGAATTCGCATTAAAATCCGCTATTACTTCATACTCCGGAAAATAGTCTACATATGTATAAGAAAACGTATCGCCCGTTTGTTTCCTCTGAATAATAAATACGTTTAATTGCCCTGCTTCTTTAATTGCATTTCCTCCATCAATTGCAATAATTTTTTTCTCCTTATCAATAACTGGATTGTTAGACGGTGCTTCTTCAGAATAGTTCACGACAGGCCAATGACCAACTATTACATACTTATTTGCTTTATGTGATTTATTAAAAAACTGTGGCATTGCTATCGCATTTTTGCGCTCAGTTTGTTTCCAATCTACTCTATCTTCTAGACCGGCATGCACAAAAATATAATCTTCTGTTTCAATCGCTGTTGGCAACTCTGTTAGCCAATATAGTTCTTGTGAAAATTCACTTAACAATGCTTCTTTCACTTCACGAATTGAAGTGCCCTCATGAACTGAAAAACCCAATTGCTCTAGCCATTCATTAAAAATCGAGTGCTTTCTCATACATAAATAATTAATAAGATCAGGATTTTCATTTAGAAGAGCATCAACTATAACTTCACAATTCCCTTCAACAACGTGAACCTTTGAATTGTTCTTTACAAGATTCATAACGTAGTTTACTACGCCTACGCTATCTCGTCCTTTCTCGCAAAGATCTCCATTAATAATTAAATAATCTTCATCTTTAAAGTTAACTTTATGTAGTGCTTCTTTTAAAAGATTTAATTCTCCATGAATATCAGATATGACGATAACTCTAGCATCATTAGGGATTGATAGTTTCTTTATTTTTTTCAAGTATAAGCGCTCCAATCATTCTCTTTATTAAATTAAAACAATTCGACAAAATACACTATATAACCTTTTCAAATACATATACCATAACTTACAACCTATTTACGGTTTAATAATAACTTAAAAAATAAGAAGAAGCTGTTCCCAACTTTTGCGGGACAACTTCTTCTTATTTTTTATAATTCTTTATGAAAAGAATAACTCACCTTATCATACCCTTCTCTTTCATAAAAACGATGAGCATCAATTCTTGAAAATGCTGACGTGAGGACGATAGACTCACATTCGTTTTCCTTTCCCCAGTTCTCTATATACGAAAGTAATACTTTCCCATGTCTTTTTGAACGATGTGCTTCTGCTGTTACAAGGTCATATACGAAAACGTGTTTCTTATTATAAAAGTTCGTACAAATTGCTACACCTGCAAGGCTAACAACTTCACCATCCTCATTACGCAGCGAAAATAGTTTATAATTTTCTTCTTTCATATTTCGAAATAAAGAGCTTGTTTCCTCTTTTGAAAGTTTCGTTCTTAATTGCTGTAAAACAGGTAATACTTCATGTAATTGCTCTTCTGTTACTACTTCTTTAACATTCATTTTTAACTCTCCCTTAACTATTTAAATAATTTTCTAAATGTTATATCATTATTATAGAAAGAAACTGCCCTTTACTTAAGTGGCAGTTTAAGTGTTTTTTATAAGGCCAGTTTTAAAGGAGAGTTTTATATGGATTTTATTATCCCATTGCAATTACAAAGTAACACACCTATTTACTTGCAAATTTACGAATATATAAAAGCTGAAATTATACAAGGGACTATTTCTGTTGGCACACGTCTACCCTCACACAGAAATTTAGCATCACAACTTAATATTAGCCGCATTACTGTTGAATCAGCTTATCAACAGTTATTAGCTGAAGGTTATGCAGAAAGTAAACCGAAACGTGGTATTTTTGTAGCAAATTTCGATATTGACGTTATCCCAAATAAAAAACGAAATGCAGCAAAGAAGACGAACAATTTGATAGAAGAAAAATTTGAATATGATTGTAGCCAAGGGCTTATTGATCAAAATGCATTTCCGATTACAAATTGGAAACGAGCATTACAAGAATCCATACTTACATACGAAAATGCACTATTTGCCAAAGAAGATCCTCAAGGTGAATTCGCTCTTCGAGAGCATATATCAACATATTTATATCATTCTCGCGGTGTACATTCTTCACCTGATCAAATTGTGATCGGCGCCGGAACACAGCCACTTCTCTGGCTACTACTTCAACTGCTTGGCCCTACAAAAGAATACGGCATTGAAAACCCTGGATTTCACCGTATACACGCAATTATTAAAAGCTGTGATAGACAAATTCATCCCATACTATTGGATGAAAAAGGGATTGATATTTCTAGTTTATACAATACAAATTCCAATGTCGCATACGTTACACCATCACACCAATTTCCACTCGGGATTATTATGCCTTTATCTAGAAGATTAGAATTGTTAAAGTGGGCTAATGATTGCAATGGATACATTATTGAAGATGACTATGACGGAGAGTTTCGCTACGCTGGTAAGCCGATTCCTTCTTTACAAAGTCTTGATTCAAATGAACGCGTTATTTATATGGGAACTTTCTCAAAATCTTTTTTACCTTCTTTACGAATGGGATATGTTGTTTTACCACCACATCTTTTAAAAACATATCAAGAACTGCATGGAATTTTCAAACAAACAGTCTCTACAATACAACAACTTGCTTTTGCTAACTTTATACAAAACGGGAATTGGGAACGTCACCTTAATCGGAGTCGTACACTATATAAAAGAAAACATCATACGTTAGTAAAATCCATTACGAAAGAAATGGGGGCTAATGTTCAAATTCTTGGCGAACAGTCCGGACTTCATATTGTTTTATGTGTAAATAACAGTATGAATGAAAATGAACTGATTGAATCCGCTAAAAAACAAAGCGTTAAATTATACCCACTTTCTCCATATGATTTCGTGAATGATTTACGTAAGGAATCATACGTATTACTCGGCTTTGGTAGTATTCCGGAAAATAAAATTGAAACGTTGGCTATATTATTGAAAGACGCTTGGTTTCCTAGTTGCAAGGAAACTTGTTAACATTGGGTTTAACTTGTAACATGTTAACAATTCAACAAAATAAAAAAGAAGGCTGTTCCAAAATAACTTTTTGGACAGCCTTCTTCTAGTTATTCACCTGACCTAACTTTCCTTCCCGGACGTTTCACACCAGTCGTTTCTGTTGAATAGGAAGCTTCAATTATAGCGGTTGGATCTACAGAGAGAACGAGATCTTTCATTTTCGGATAAATGAATCGGTTTGTAATGCAATAAATGATTCTCTTATGCTCCCCTAAAAAACCACCTTCTCCATGTAGATACGTAACAGATAGTTGCAATTCTTTCATAAGTAAATCGCCTATTTCTTTATTCTTACCAGAAATAATCATAACGCTCTTACCTTGATTAATACCATCTAGTATAAAATCAATCATCTTCGTAACAATATAGAAAATTGCTAACGAGAACATCGCTTGTTCGATTGAAAATAAAATGGCAACAAAAATGAAAATAACTGCATTTACTGCAAGTAAAAATGTACTAATCGGTACATTAAAGTGTTTATTCATCCAAACTGCCAACATTTCCGAACCGTCAATTGCTCCACCCATTTTAACAACAATCCCAACACCAATTCCAAACAGTACTCCACCATAAAGTACAATTAATAACTCAGAAGTCGTAATTGCTGGAAATGGTTTTAAATAAATTAATCCGAGTGTTGTAACTACATTCGCATAAGATGTACGGATAAAAAATTTCTTTCCCATTACTTTTGCAGTAAATAATAAAATTGGGATATTAATTCCTAAGAACACACCATAAAGCGGCAATCCTGCGACTTTATTTGCCATAATAGCAATAGCCGTTACCCCGCCATCTACTAATCCATTAGGTGCTAAAATAAGCTCTAATGAACCTGCTACTATAATTGAGCCAATTGTTAATAATACGTATTCAAATACTTTCTTCATTCATTACCCCCAAAACTTATATATTTTCTTAGTATTATTTTAACGTAATTTTACTACTAATTCAAAGGTATCGATTTATATACAGAAAAGTTTCTCCTTTATCGCTATTTTTATGTAACACATGTAACGCGTAATACTAAAAACACACTTACAAATTAAAAGTAAGTGTGTTTTTAACATCTATTTAATCTTTACGTACGGCTTCATTTTTAATTTGAATATTTCCTCAACTGCCCTTTGATATCCACCGGCATTTCTAAGCGACTCTCCCACTTTACGACTATTCTCCTTAAACGTCACATCATCCATTACTTTCTTTACAGCCTCACGTAACAATTCAGAAGTTAACTCGTTGCGATTAAGTCTTATTCCTGCCCCTACTTCAGTCAATCGTTTTGCAACGAATGGCTGATCTCCTGTTACCGGAATTACAACTAATGGAACACCGTAATATAACGCTTCACTCGAACTATTCATACCACCATGTGTCACGAATACATCAGCATGCTGTAAAACTTCTAATTGCGGGACATAATTATACAACTTAAAGTTTTTCGGGATATTTTCAAATTGACTTATATTTATCTTCTTACCAACGACTAATACGACTGTCGCATCAACATCTTTAAAAGCTTCAAAACATTTTTCATACAAAGCAGGTTGTTCATTAAAAACTGTTCCCATAGAAATGAAAATCACTTTTTCATTTTTTAAATCTTCGGTAGGAAAACTCCCCACTTCTTTTCGAGTAGCAATTGATGGACCTACAAATTTATACGATTCATCAAATACCTCTGAACGTGGCTGATATTCTTTTGAAGTATATACAATCGTAATATCACCAGGATGGTTCATAATATCATACATACTATTACATTTCATTCCATACTGCTTATTCCATCTTTCCATTCCCGCTAAACAAGATTGATATAATGGATCCATTTCATCTACTTGTCTCGATTCTTGCTCATCATGAAAATTAATGTACTGATTAACAGCAAACGTTGTACAGGATGAAACACTTGGTAAGTGTAAAATATTCGCTATAATACGTCCTACTGGAAAATGATTATCATATATTAAATAATCGTATTTTTCCTCTTTTGTTTCTTCTACAATTTGAGTAACAATACGCTCTGATGCTTCAATCATATGAGATAGCATCGTCAAAGGGCTCCCACCTTCATTTACTCGTTCCATAATATTAATTTGAGAGAGAAAATTCTCAAACACTCGGAATTCCGCACCTGTTGCTTCAACCTTCTTTCTATAATCTTCAATACAATAAGAAACAACTGTTTCCCCTCGCTGAATTAACTCACTTACAATAGCTAAAGTCGGATTAATATGACCTTCCCCAGGAAAATTTATTACGAGTACATTTGCCATAACATTCTCTCCTATCCAATTAATATAATAAAATTAACAATTAATTATATTAATTAATTTAAGTCTATTATAAATGAATGCATTCTACTTCTTCATGCTTTTCTCTTCATTTTATTATTGAGAAATATTTTCTATAGTCTACATTATTGTGATTCACAATCTTATAAATGAATGCTTAATTTTACTTTTACTCTTCATAGATTTAAAGATACGAGTCTTACATTCAAGTATTACCACCATTATTTTTAGACAATTCATACAAAAATAGAGAAATATAATATTTTTAATGAGTTTTCACTATAAATGTAAGTATGCTTTCAATCTTTTTATCTTTATCCTCATAACTCATCATCTGTTATATAATGAATTTATGGAATTTACAGAAAAAGGAGTCTTTTCATGTTACAACAACTATTCAATTCACCTATTCTATCCGTTCAAGCCTTGCACCCAGGTTATGAAGATCATGCAAGTGATGTTTTTCTCGTTCAAACAGAAGATACAGAAGTTATCGTTCGTGCTTCTAAAATGAATGAAGAACCAAATAATGATTTTTGGTGGGGATGTAAAAATCTATTTGGAATTGATCCAAGGAACGTCCATCATTTAGAAACTGTACATACATTGCTGCAAGAACATACGAATCTTCCTATCCCAACAATATTAGAAAAACATGTTTTAAATAGCCGTGAATTTGTGGTGGTCGAAAAGTTAGTAGGTAACACAGTTCAATCTTTTATCGAGCAACCAGATTCTATTTTATTCAGCCTAGGAAAAGGACTTGCAGAAATACATAAATTCAAAGCCGATTTCATAGGAAATCCGTCTGGCACGTTCCAAGTTCCACTAGATGAATTCCAATCACATATTTTAAACGTGAGTAAAGAGCTTGTGAATATGTTTTATTCCGATGATGAAAGCATAAAAAATGCATTCCCTACCTTTGAATCACAACTTTCTTCCCTGTCCGTACCAAAGGAATCTACACTCGTCTTAATTGATATGGATCCTACTCAATTTTTATCTGACGGTACAACTATTACGGGTTTAGTAGATACTGAAGCTTACGCTGTTGCTCCGCGAGAGTTTGATTTTATCGGACTAGAATATGTACTTACCGAAAAAGAAGCACATGCCTTTAAAAGTGGTTACGAAACAATTATGTCTATTCCTCACTTAGAAGAATATAGACAGCCTTATCGTTATTTATACCGACTGTTATCTGTGCAAGGTAATGTGGAATTAAAGAAATGGTTAAGTCACCCATCCTATTTTTAAATACAAATGAGAGGGAGTATACAATGGATATTCAGAAAAAGCGTTCTGTAACAGAAAGTGAAATACAGCAAATGAAGGATTTAGCTTATATTTGCGGACAACAAGATAATCTTGATTACTCTTCAGATTTACATATCAACTTTTTAAAAAATCGAAATGAAGATTATATAAACGTTTTTCTTCTTTATAACGGTACTCAATTAATTGGCGCTTTAAATATGTATGATTTCGAAAGACCAACAAAGCTTGAACTAATAGGCTTTGTACATCCTCATTTTAGAAAACAACATTTCGGAACTATCCTTTTACAAACTGCAATGAAAGAAATACAAAATAGAGCGACAGATGAAGCTCTTCTTATTATTAATGGGGATTCTATTTCTGGGAATGCATTTGTAAAACATATGAAGTTACCATATTTATATAGTGAATATAGTATGGCGTTCAAAACAAACGAAATTCAAAAAACAACAGATAATAATATACAGCTTACTCTTGCACCTTCAGAATCACTTCTTGACCTTATTAAAATTTCTAGTAAAGCTTTTGGTGATTCAGTAGAAAATACGGCTACATGGTTACAAAAAATGATGAATTCATCTTCCCATCAAGTTTACAGTGCCCTTATTGCTGAAAAAGTGATAGGAACAATTACAGTTTCTAAACAAGAGCAATCTACTACACTATCAGGATTCGCCGTTCATCCTTCTTATCAAGGTAAAGGATACGGAAAAGATATTCTTTGTAATATAGTACATACCCTTATTACAGAAGGAGTTTCAACAATTGAGTTAGACGTCGAAACGAAAAATATCCACGCTTTAAAACTATATACACAATGTGGTTTTGAAATTAAAACGAGGCATGACTATTATAATTTAATGAATTTTTAGGTGAATACATATGTTAAAAAAACAATTTATTCTAATTATGATATTTTAGCAAACATCTATAATAAACATTGGAGACATTTTGTTTAACACTCCTACCCAGCCTCGTTTTACAAGATGCTCTTCCCTACTCTCGTATATTAGATCTTTGTTGCGGGACTGGTCATCTCTGCCGGTGATAGTTTAATTTAGATGAACTAAAAAGTGTGTTTCACAAAGTTTACTCCGTATTACATAACGAGGGTATATTCGCATTTGATATGAATAAAAAAACTGAATCGAAATGATTCAGTTTTTTCTTAATATATTTACAACTGCAGTTGTTTCGTCATTTTCTTTATAGACACGCGGAATTCTTCTATCTAGCATACATGTAACTTCATAGTTTATTGTACCTAACATATCCGCTATTTCTTCTACTGCGATATTTTCTTCACCTTGTTTACCGTAGAATACTACTTCGTCTCCTACTTGTACTGGCATCGCTTTTGAAACATCCAACATTAACTGATCCATACAAACACGGCCAATAACAGGTACTCGAACCCCGTTAATTAACGCATAGCCTTTATTAGATAATTGACGGTTATAACCATCAGCATAACCAATTGGTACAGTCGCAATCCATTCTTCACCAGTTGTTACATACGTATTCCCATAACTTACACCACGATTCTTCTTCGCATGTTTAATATGAGCTACTTTTGATTTTAACGACAACGCAGGCTGTAAAGAAACGACTGAATGATCCACTTCTTTTGACGGATACATACCGTACACGCCTATTCCAACGCGTACCATATTTTGAAATGTGTTACTTAATTCCATTGATCCCGCACTATTTGAACTATGAATATATGGTATTTGAATTCCTAATTCTTTCGCTGTATTAACAGCCTTTTCAAATAAACTTGTTTGCATATTCGTATATGATTTATCGATTTCATCTGCCGTAGAGTAATGCGTAAATATCCCTACTACCTCTACATACTCCATACGGTTTAATTCTTCTAAAAATGGTTTAACTTCTTCTTCTTGTAAACCGATACGACTCATTCCTGTATCAATTTTCACTTGAATTTGTACTTTCTTTTGAAGACGGTTTGCAATTTCATTTATACCATGTAAATCTTCTACTCTATAAACAGTCATCATAACGTCATATTGAATTACATCTTCTACAGCCGCTACTGGTGTGTATCCTAAAATTAAAATCGGCACAGTAATTCCTGCTTCTCTTAATTCTATTGCTTCATCTACAAATGCAACTGCAAGTTGATGTATCCCAGCTTCAATTGCAGCTTTGGCAACTTCAACTGCCCCATGGCCATACCCATTCGCTTTTACAGCAGCCATCATCTTAATTTCTTCATCATTTACATGTTTTTTAAATTCTTTTACATTATGTTTTACAGCATTTAAGTCAATTTCTACAATTGTATCTCTTCCATATTTCAAACTCATTGGTCTAACTCCTAACTCAATAATTGCATTCCATTCTATTTCACGTTTCATATGACCTTTTACAATATAATACTTTTCATTATGCTAGTCAAACTACTAGAATTTTCGGAATTTTGAGTATGATATAATATCCTCAAGAAACTATTATATACGGAGACGAGGAGAATTACAATGTTTGTTCAATCTGCATTGCATCAACTAAAAGTTGCTATTGATACTTCTATTTATATGCTTAACCAATATAGTGAAAACGATTTAAAAATACAACCGATTCACTCAAAACGATCATTATTTGAAATGTGTGCACATCTTTCTCTTATTTGTCATGCTGATTTACTCATTTTAAATGGTATTTCAGAAAAAGAATTACATACCTTTTATATAGAACATACGCCCGTAACAGTTGCTCACATGCAACAAACGATGATTGAAGGATACAACCTTCTCTCTAAAACATTTCTTTCCTACTCCCAAATAGAATTAGCAGAAGTTATGACTGCCTATTGGGGTATTTCTTATTCGCGCTTTGAATGGTTACTTGAAATCGTTGCACACTTTTATCATCATCGTGGACAAATTCATATTTTATTATGCGAGCATATGAAAGATCCTCGCATTCCTTTATTTGAGTGATTTTCCACTCATTCATTAATTATAAATAGAGAAGCTACAAAACCAATAAAAAGTATCATTCCTAATAAAATAAATGTTTGAGCATAACCGCCTATTTTCATAAGATAAATAGAAATGATAGGTCCTATACTAGTACCTAAAAATAAAATAAAAGTATAAATAGATACTGCTATTCCCCTTGCTTTCCCTCCTAATTGACCTACAAGAGAAACTAAAGACGGAACGGATATAGCAATACCTATTACAAAACAGACACTCATCATTACAAGTAGAGATAGATATGAAACAAAGCCCATTGAACTTAGACTAAAAATAGCAATCAACAATCCTCCTTGAAGAACTTTCCTTACTTCAAACCTCTTTGTTAAACGACCTGCAAGTGGTGACAGCAACATACCAAACAGCCCTGCTAAGCGAAAATAAAGGATTTGTTCTGCAGTTAAATTGTAAGTAGGAGAGCTCAAATAATTCCCTAAAACAGTATACATATTAACAAAAGCCATTATTAAAACAGGATTTTTCACACTGACTAACTATTAGTTTTAAATAATGCGCAACTTCTTTAACGCATAAGAAATTCCGCCTTCACTCGCCTTCGTTGTAAGGAAATCAGCCCTTCTCTTCAACTCCTCTCCACCATTTCCCATCGCAACTCCTAATCCTACATACTGCAACATTTCAATATCATTTCCACCATCGCCAAAGGCAATGGCTTCTGATTTACTAATATTTAAATGTTCCAATACTTTTTGAATTGCAGTTAGCTTCGATACTTTACTATCTTCCAATACATTTATAACGTAACCATGAAAACGCTCAAACGTAAGTGCTGGATATCTTTCAATGAATTTTTGAGCTTCTGTGTCATCAGCATACAGACATATGCAATACATTTCATCTGATAAGTTTCTAACTTTGTCAGGATACTGCTCTAAATTTAAAGTTTCATTTAACGCTCGCATGACACGTTCATCTTTGGAAGCAATATTATTCATTGCAAATTCTTCTGTAAAGTAAGAAACACTGTGACCATGTAATTCAGCAAAATTTGAAATATCATGAACGATTTCGCTTGAAAGTACTGATTTATGTATAACTTCTTTCCCACATTTTATATGTGCACCATTTGCTGAAATAAACGTATTTATACCTAGTTCCTTAAATTGTGAGCATAAACTATATGGTCTTCCAGTTGTAACAACTACGTGAATTCCTTTATCTATTAATCTTTGTACCGCTTCTTTTGTACTTTCGTGCATGCTTCTATCAATCTCACTTAATAACGTACCGTCAACATCGAAAAATACAACTTTGTACATAAGTCTTTACATCCCGTCCAAATGATTCGTATCATTAATGAAATGCACCGTTTTTTGTTCACCCTCAATTTCAATTAAACTTATTCCCGTATCTCCCATTTTGAAATAGTAGTCCATTGAAATTGACATTTTGAAAAATGCACGTAATAGACTATTAATTACGCCTCCATGGGCAACAATTGCAATTCGGTCATATGTATTCTCTGTCAAGATTTTAGAAAAGATTCCTTCTATTCTCATTCGAAACTCAATAAACGATTCCCCGTTTTCAAAACGATCATGAAGAAACTTTGGCTCTGGATATTTCTTTGCTTCTTCAAATGATAAGCCTGCTTGCACTCCATTATTAAACTCCATTAATTCCTCTTCTAATTGAATTGGACAACCAATTGCTTCTGCTAATGTTTCACCCGTTTCACGAGCGCGTTTTAATGTGCTTGCCCAAATGAAATCTGGTGAAAAATCTTTTTTCACTTTCTGTACAAGTCTTTGTACTTGTTGTCTCCCTTTGTCAGTTAACTCAAAATCAGCTCGACCTTCATGCACATGTAAAATATCAGCTTCTGATTCTCCGTGGCGTATTAGTAGTATTTGCATGTTTCTCTCTCCCTTTATTTAATATTCATAAAATTCCATTATATCACATTTTAAGATTCCAAAATAAAAAAGGAACGGTCTCCCGTCCCTCATCCATTCACTTTTTCCGCATCATTCCAATAATATTTACTAAACGCTTCTGTTAACACATCAATTGTGTTATATAATTCATCTAACGTATTATCAACACCACCAACTTCAATTAACATCGCATTTTTCGATAAATCTTGGTTATAAACGCCATTTCCATCTTTTTTATACTTTGGAAAAATCCCTCTACTTAATCCGTAATAGTTTTCATCTAAATAACTATTGATCGCTCTTGCAATTTTTTCATTTTCAGCACGGCCTTCATTTTCCATCCCAATTATAAAATATAATCTTGCATACGATTTTCCGTTAATTACTTTTGTTGTTACTTTCTTACGCTGATCGTCACGGTGTATATCTATCGGAAACGCAATTTTATTATTTTGTGCTAATGCTTCTTTTACATATTCATGAGACGCTTTATATGACTGATACCATACCCACTTTTTACTCGCTAATAAATCACCCATATTCGTTTTATCATGAACTACCGGAATTCCTTGTCCTTCAAGTTGCTCTTTCATACGTTTCCCTAGTAAAGACACATTTACATCTGGGCTAGATGGATCAGTTGCCCCTGGTAATAATGGAAAGAAGGATTCCCAGCTATGTGTATGATAAATATATACTGCACTTTCACCTTTTTTCGCTCCGTTCTTTTTCTGAACCGGATTATTCTTTTCCGCTTCTGTAACTTTATCTTTTGCTATTTCCCGTTCTTTCGTTACTTCTTCAATCGGTACACTAGATTCATTTGGGATATTCGTCAAGTTTGTCCCTTCCCCAGCTACGATAATATTAGAATAATACTTTGACATACCAGGTACTTCTTTACCGACGAATGTTCTTAAATCTTTAATTTTCAAATCTGTCGCGATAGAGAACATTAAATTCCCAACTGACTCTCTTTTATTCTTCTTAAAATAATCAAATCCGTAATAGCGATTCTCACTTTCTATCATTTGAACAAAACCTTGCATCGATACTTTTCCAAACCATTGATTTGCATAATTCGATTTCATTGTATGTAAAAATGACGTCAAAATCGACGCTATCATAATTACTATTAGCGCATATAAAAGGAGTAACGAAATCAGTTTCTTCCCATGTATTCGAGTTGCATACTTTTTCACTGCATCACCTTCTTTATACATGGATATGTACAAGCTTTTCAGAATATACGCACAAAAAAAGAGAAATGGTATACCATTTCTCTTCCTCACTTTTATTGTTCTTTTCCTGTATCATTTGAAAGTAGTTTCTTCGCTTGTTTTTCTTTAAATATTTCTCCAATTGCCCCAAGAGTACCAAGTGTTTCAATTGCATTAGACGGAATAAAGACTTTATTTGCTGGTCCTTTTGCAACTTCAGCTAATGATTCAAATGATTTGTAAGCAAGTATACGCTCATCCAAATTTGCTTCACGAAGCAATTCAATACGATTTTGTTCTGCTTTTGCAATTTCTTCAATTGCTCGTGCTTCCCCTTGTGCTTCTAATTCTTTTGCTTCTTTTATACCTTCAGCTTCGCGAATACGCGCTTCTTTATCCCCTTCAGCCATCAAGATTTTACTTTGCTTTTCCCCTTCAGCGCGAAGGACTTTATCTTGTTTTGCTGCTTCAGCTTCTAAAATAATCGCACGTTTATTACGCTCAGCCTTCATTTGTTTTTCCATTGATGCTTGCACATCTTTTGGCGGGTTAATATCAACAACTTCGACACGTTCAATACGTACGCCCCATTTTTCTGTTGCTTCATCAAGCGCTAAACGGATTTCTGTTGAAATTTTTTCACGACCAGATAACGTTTCATCCAGTTCCATTTTGCCGATGATTTGACGCATCGTTGCTGAAGTAATATTACGAACACCATATTCATAGTTTGAAATACCATATGTCGCAAGTTCTGGTTCAACAATTTGATAGAAAATAATTGTATCAATCTCTACTTGAACATTATCTTTCGTAATTACCTTTTGCGGTGGTACATTCGTTTGTTGAATGCGTAAGTCATGATATACACGAACACGATCTACAATTGGTATTAAAATATTTAACCCTGGGTGCATTATACGTTGAAACTTACCAAATCTTTCAACAACCCCAACTTTTTGCTGAGGAATAATTTTAATTGTTAATGCGATAAATGTAACTACAATTAGTGCGAATATAATCGTTAACGTTAATGCTACCATATTTATTCACTCTCCTTTTTCACTTGTAATATAGTACTATGCCTCTTTATAACAACGACTTTTTCTCCAGCATCAATTGAAGAATCTGCAATAGCTGTCCAAGTATCTCCATCCACCTTCACAATACCATTCGCTTCATTTGTAATCGCTTGCATAACAATCCCTCTTTTACCAACAAGCATATCTACTGTATCAGTAAAACCTTTTGCTTCTCGAAAGTTTTTTGAAATTCTTTTCGTAAAGAATGTCAAAGTTAAACTTACAATTGCACCAACAGTAACTTGTAACAGTAGTGTATCAGGAGCAAACAAAGCAATAAGACCTCCGACAACAGCTCCAATTCCAAGCCAAAGCATGTAAAATGTAATCGACAACATTTCCGCGATAAATAAAATACCAGCTATTATAAACCAAATTACCCAAGCAGCCATATGCAACCCTCACTTTCTTTCTCATTTTCTATATGTATATGAAGAAAAGAATGGTTTATCCGCCCTTTCTTACACTTGGGCGTTTGCTACAAGCTATTGTACATATTCACCGTTACAATGATCATTAATATAATACTATATCAATATATTCTTCATTATACATGAAAATCCCTTTCAAAAAGTGACAAAAAATTAAATTCTTTAAAAATTTTAATTTTTAAATTACAATTATTACAATTACTAAATACTATTTTTTATAGAGGTGATATTCTTATTGAGAAACCTGTCACTAATCTACTATTTAGGTTCCAAAATATGCATTACTCTCGCTGACATCGTATATGTAATGATTATTACAACTCATATTTATATAGCAACTAAATCAGCTACTATTACTGCTCTTTTTCCATTATTACAAGTTATCACAAATCTAATTGCTAACATCTCTGCACCACTTATAATAAATCGTTTTCCATCTTATACGCTGTTATATACGCTCCAATGGTTGAAAACAGTCTTTTTACTATTATTAATGATTTGGTTCCCGGTCTTATCCACAAACATTATAGCTCTATTAACTTTTATTTTTGTCATTTCATTATGTAGCGGGTGGAGTGCTCCATTATTATACGGTATTCTTCCGCGCCTTACACCGAAAGAAAAATTAGTAAAAGTAAATAGTATCTTTTCCTTTTCAACACAAATTGTGCAAGCCGTTGCTTATTCATTTACGAGTATTGTCGTTCTTCTCATTGGCGCTACTTCTACAATCATGATTAATAACATTTTAATGATTTTCGGATGCATTGCATTACATTTTTCATTACGTTCCATACATACTGAAAGAATAGCAGATTCTCCCGCTTCCAAAAGTACTGTTTTATTGGAAGGTTGGAAACTCCTATTTCAAAATCCTTCTCTCCGTACCGTTACATATATGGACTTAATCGAAACTTTCGCAGGGACAATATGGATTGGCGCTATTACGATGGCATACGTTACGACTATCCTTCATAAGGGCGAAGAATGGTGGGGATATATTAATACAAGTTATTATGTTGGCACGTTAATCGGTGGTCTATTAGCATGGAAAATGAGTTCCTATATTCAAAACAATTTAATACGATCTATGTCGATTAGCTCTCTTATATTTAGCATTCTTACATTTTTATATGGTATGACAAGCAGCGGATTTATTGCGCTTTTTCTATGTGTTCTAATGGGACCATGTTATCAAATTAGAGATATTTCCCAAACGACTGTTTTACAATCAAGTGTCGCCCCTTCTTTATTATCAAAAATGTATACAGCACATGGCGCACTTCTTTCAACAGCCTCTGGACTATCTATGCTTATCATTGGCATTATTACTGATATGTTCGGTGTTCGTACAATTTATATCATCGCTTCTATTCTTATTTTATGTTCCGCTTGTTTATCTTTTAGTTTATTAAAATATCATAAGACAGAGCAGAACGATATTTCAATTTAATCACTAAAACAAAGAGGACAGGGATTCCTGTCCTCTTTGTTTATTCTATTCATGATAAGTTGGGGATTTTTCTATGCTTTGTCGCTTGTTCAAAAGCATAAGCTAATTTAATTAATATCCCTTCACTAAAGGCAGTGCTTGCAATGGTAATTCCAAAAGGCCTCCCGCTTTCCATATACCCTGCCGGTATTGCTATAGACGGATAACCCGCTTTCGCACATATAGTAGAACCTATATAGGAAGGAAACAGTATCGCATCAAGATTATATTTTTCCAATGCAAAATCAATGCCTTGTTCTTGAGAAAAATATATATCTTCTAATCTCGCATTTAAATATTCTGGATTTCGTAACGTATTAGGAAAATCTTTTCTTCCCTCTAACTTAGTTTGTCCATATTTTAAAGCTCTTTCTGCTATGTTTTTATTAAACTCCATTAACTCCGAAATAGAATGTACCGGGATAGTAGAAGGTAATTTAGAAAGATAGTTATCTAAACTATGCTTCAGCTCATAAAGCGGAACTCCCCAGCTCCATTCTCTATGAAAAGAAGGAATATCAATATTTTCTACTACTGTCGCTCCTTCATTACGTAATACTTGGATCGTTTCCTTAAACAAGATTTCATCATACTCACCATTTTCGTAATAATCTTTTGGTGCATCGTTAAACACACCAATCTTCGCTCCATTTAAACCATTTGCATCAAGGTAAGATGTATAATCCCGATATGCCCTACCGTCACTTTTGTGAGTAACTACATCTTTCTCATCCACTCCAGTTAAACTTCCTAGCAAAATAGCAGCATCGGTTACCGTTCTAGCAAATGGTCCAGCTGTATCTTGCGAATAAGTAAATGGAATAATTCCTCTACGACTAATTAAACCGACAGTCGGTTTAATACCTACTACAGAATTTTGAACAGCGGGGCTCACAATAGAAGCATCGGTTTCTGTCCCAACAGATACTACTGTAAAGTTAGCAGCAACTGCTATTGCAGATCCTGTACTAGATCCGCCAACAAACATATGATCCTTGCCCGTTCCATATGGATTGATTGTTTGACCACCTCTTGCACTATATCCAGCCCACATTTCAAAAGACATTGCATTTGCTAATTCTGTCATATTCGTTTTTCCTATTATCACTGCCCCTGCTTCTCGCAGTTTAGTAACGAGAAATGCATCTTCACTGCTTATATTTTGTTCTAGAGCTATTGTACCTGCACTTGTATGCATGAAGTCATTCGTTTCAATATTATCCTTAAGCAAAACAGGTATTCCATGCAATGGTCCCCTTACGCCGTTTGTCTTTCTTTCATAATCTAACGCTTCTGCAATAAAAATAGCATCTGGATTGATTTCTAAAATTGAATTAATTTTCGGCCCGTCTTGATCATACTTTGCGATTCTATAGAGATAATACATCACTAGCTCTTTTGAAGTTAGCTTTCCAGATTCCATTTCATTTTGAATATCTTGAATTGTTAATTCCTTTTTTAAGATTGGATTAAACTGAATTTCCATTTATATTCTCCCTTATATGAACTTTTTTAGCATATACCCCTTACTTTTTCAATTTTTCATCTCAACACATCCTAAATTAATATCCCTTTAAAGAAATTCAATATCCTTATTTAAACACCTTTAATTTCCCGAAAAATAAAAAAAGTCTGAAACGGATTAACCTTCGCTTCAGACTCTTACATTACTGTGCGTATACTTCATCTAATAAATGTAAAAACTCACCTTGTTTTCCAGCTAATTCAGGGCATTTTGCAATATCAACCCATTCGTAGCAAAATACTAATCCTTTATCTTCCTCACCAGCACTTACAATATGTTCCCAAGTATCCTTTACATCTGTTAGTAAAGTTACATGGAAAAAGTGGCGTTTTTCATACTCCTGTTTTTCTTTCATATGTATAATGTAATCTGCTAAAAAACGCTCTATGCATAAATGACGCAATCCGGATTCTTCCTGTACTTCACGCAATATAGCAGCTTCTAACGTTTCACCTTCATCAACCGTTCCCCCTGGCACTTGAATACCAGCTTCATGTATATCACGATGTTTAAAAACAAGTAATTGCATAACCCCCTCTTGTTCTCTTGTAATATATGCATGTACTTTTTTCTTATATAACATCGTCATTGTACGTCTCTCCCCTCAATTGTTCACTCTGTTACTTCTTCAAGTGTCAGTTGATTATCATACAAATATGTAGCTTGTGGATTTCCCACATACCTTACGTGCCATGGTTCATACCGATAGCCCGTAATCGTTTCTTTCGCTTTTGTGTATCGAACCACAAAACCAAATTTATGGGCATTTTCAGAAAGCCACTGACCTTCTTTCGTTTCCCCAAAAACTGTCTCTAACTGAAATTTAGCAGATTGAGACGTAATATCCATAGCTAGTCCAGTTTGATGCTCACTTGTGCCAGGAACCGCGCTAGACATTGCTGTTTTTGCTTCCCCGTCTTGTTTTTTATACATCGTATTTAATGCTTTTTGTCGATCAAAAGATCTAAATCCAGAAACTGCAAAAAGAAAAATACGCTCGTTGTCAGCCTGCTGAAACATATCCTCAAGCGCCCTCGCTGCCTCTTTTCTCATCTTTTTCTTTTCTTGATCCCCTTCACTAGAGTAGCGCACTTTCGGAATAACTAAATCTGGCGGTCTATACCCATCTGGTAAACGCCTACTTTTATTTACAAGTACAAGCATTGAATTCGGATTATTAATTACCGCAATATCCCCATCCATATTAGCAATCGTTTCTTTCGCTTTCGGAAATATGCTATTTACACTTACTTCCCGCGCCTGCTTATCCTTATACATTTTATAATTGATTCCTGCTACTCCAATAATAATTATTGCAGCTACAATACCAAGTAGTGCCCATCTTTTTTTCATATAACGACCTCTTATTTTAATAATTTGGCCATTTCATACTCATCGATGCCCTTTCCATCGATAATAAGAGCAGCTTTTTTGACACCTTCTTTCTCAAATCCAGCTTTTTTATATAGTGCCTGAGCTCTTGTATTGTGGGCCATTACTGTTAATTCTAAACGCCATACATCATGTAATTTTGCCCACTTCTCAACCTCTTTAAACAATCTCGTCCCAATACCTCGCCCGTTATACTCTTGTAAAATACCAATTACAATGGTTGCCACATGCCTCTTTCTTTGAATGTTATTTCCATTCACTAATATAAAACCTACTATCCTCTCATCTTCAACTGCTACAAATATTGTTGCATATTCATTTTCTATAAAGCGATGGATCATTTTTTCTTGTTGCTCAGCTGTAGTTTTTCTTTCTCCTGGTTCATATAACATAAACTTCGTTCCTTCATCTAATTGCTTACTTAATTGCAAAAATGATGATGCATCTTCTATTTCGATCTCCCTAATCACTTCAATCACCCTACCAGTTTCATCATAAAAAGTTTTCCTTATAAAAAGATTTTCTCTACTTTCCTGAAAATCCCTTTGTAAATCTCCTGCTATAAATTGACAAATTTCGATATTACTATAACAACGACAAATTATGTCTATTCTGTGACGTCTCATCATTACAAAGAAAAAACGCAAGCATTACACTTACGTTTTTTCAAAAATACTGTGAATTCCTCCTCATCAGGTGAGGTCTCTCACCAATTTAAATTTCACTTTATCCATTCACTTTTTCTGCCTGCCAAAAATATTCACCAAATGCTTTAGCAAGTGCATCAATTGATCGATTCAATTCTTCCTCTGTATTATCTACACCGCCAACTTCTATTAATATCGCTTGTCCTGATAGGTCTTGATTATAGATTCCATTTCCTGTCTGGAACCCTTTTTGAATGACCCCACGGCTCACTCCTGGATATTTCTTATTAATCGCCTCATGTAAAGCTGTCGCTAATTGTAAGTTTTTTTCATAGTTTTTATTTCCTTTCCCTACTACAAATGCAAGCTTTGCATATGATTTATCTCCAATTGTTTTTGTCGTTACATTCTTTCGGGCACTATCACGATGCAAATCAAAAAAGTATTGAAGATCTTTATTTCCAGCCATAGCTTGCTGCACAATTTCTCGTGACATTTTATACGAACTATTACTGTTTAAACCTTTACTTATTAACTTTTGACCAACATCACTCTTATCGTTAGTAGCTCCAATCCCTTCACCTTCTAGTTGTTCACGGAAACGATCTCCTAATATAGAAATATTCGACACAGAACTCGTTGCTTTATTCGGATTCGGGTCATTCGTTAAGTTAAGTAAAGGTAAATAAGATTCCCAGCTATGTGTATGATAAATAAACGCAACTTGTCTCTTCCCAGTCGTTTGGGACGGCTGTTTTTTCTCTTTATTCGTATCTTGTTTAGGTGCTTGTCCAGTTCCACTAGTCCGTTCCTTCACTACTTCTTCAAGAGGAACACTCGACTCTATCGGTAAGTTAGAATAATTTGTACCCTCACCCGCAATAACAATTTCTGTATCGTACTTACCAAATCCCGGGAGCTCTTTCCCGACAAAACTGCGTACATCATTAAAGCGAATATTTGTAGCCATAGAAAAGAGAAAAGAAGAAATTGAAAAATCTTGATTCAAATTTCGATACTCCTGTGTAAAATAATGATTCTCTTTTCCAAGTACATACATGTAACCATTCATCGATAACTCATTTAACCAATTATATAAATACGTTGACTTTGTCTCTTTCATAGAGGTTACCATCAGACTAATAAGAAAAAAAGTCGCTAGCACTGTAGTAATAACAAATAAAACTAACTTACGCATATTTGTAAACTTCATAAAAAAAAAGCCCCGATTCATACTATCACCTCTCTATTTCAAGTTATGTACAAGCCCTAGAGAATAGACCGTTAAAATTTCGGCTATATTGTTAATGAGGTGAAATGAATTGAAGCTATTAATAGGAATATTACCAATCGCTCTATCATTCATTTTTTATTTGTCCGCTAAGCAACCAAAAATCTCTATTGTGCTACATATTTCTGCGTACTTGGCACTATATGTACTTGGTACAATTATTTCCATTAATATATACGATGTTTTAATACAAGATTTAGTTTTCATGACGAGCATTCATGGAATTTTACTGAATCCATTTTTCCTTATTGCAGGAGCGTATATAGGAACATACACTTTGTACCTACTTTTGTCTCACATTATTATGAAAATAAAAAATGGAGCGTAATGAAATGCAACCACCATTTATCTGTCATACATGCAAAAAAAGAATTGTGAGAAAGAAAGACCTTATTACAGCCACATGGTACTTCCGCTTTTATTTATTTCACAGTGATTGTTTTAAACGACAGCAAGTGTTTATCTCACGATTTCTCCCTGTGAATACACTTTTCAATTTCTTTCTTATTATATATGGACTTATTTTTGGCAGTATTCTTATGATTACAGAACCATCTATTATTTGGCTGACTTTCTTTTTTCCTATTTTTTATCGGTTTCTTTCTTATTATTATGTTGAACGTTTTTTCTCTACATAACGCGCAGACTGACCTCTCGGAATACTTAAACATTCCCACTCATTTTCTTTTAACATCTTCCCAATGTAAATAATCTGACCAATATGCAATGCATAATGAGAAATTTGCCTTTCAATTGCTTGCATGACAGTATGTGCTTCACCGCGAATGTATACCGTCTTCAATAAGTGTTCCGGCGTTAAAGTATTCATCGTATTAAAAACATATTTCCATCCTTCTTGCCAAGCTATAAGGGTTTCTTCTTTTGAATGATAGCATCCTTCAAATTCACCATCTCGATTACGATCTGTTTTTTCACCATCAGACGTTAAAAAATCCGTCCATCTAGAACGCATATTACCGTGCAGATGCTTAATAATAATCGCTATACTATTTGTTTCTTCATGAGAAAACCATTGTATTTGTTCATATGATAATTGAGAAAGTGCCCGTTCCCCTTGTTTCTTTGTTGCTTTAAAGTTCGAAATCGCACATTGCAAATATTCTCGTCCGATATCCATATTAGCCCCTACCTTCACCCTAGCTAATTTTTGTTCCATTTGGCAATTCCATATTAGGCTGAAGTAACACAACATCATCAGCTTCAGGAACACCACCAAGCACAAGCACTTCTGATTTGAATCCAGCTACACGCTTTGGTGGAAAGTTTACAACAGCAACGATTTGTTGACCGATTAAATCTTCTGGAATATACCTTTTCGTAATTTGAGCACTTGACTGCTTTATCCCGATTTCTCCAAAATCTATTGCTAGTTTAATCGCTGGTACTCTCGCTTCTTTAAATTCCTCTGCATGTATTACAGTTCCAATTCTCAAATCCAAATTTAAAAAATCTTCAAAATTAGCCATTTATCATTCCCCCCAATTATTACTTAGACAAAATACAAAAATCCCCTTCAAAAAAAGAAAGGTGCCTAAGCACCTTTCTTTTGTAATTCACTTGATTCATTTGATTTATAGAAGAAGAAACCGAGAATCCCGCCAATACATGATGGAATTAACCATCCGATTCCTTCGTTATATAACGGTAACATTTGTAGTACATTAGAAATCGCGTCAATTTTAATTTTCGCACTTTCTAAACCGTTAAAGAAACTAATTAACAATGCACCTAAAATAGCTCCAATATAAATTGTATTACGCTTCCCAATCCACTTATGGAAATACGAAAGTACGATTAATACAATTGCAACTGGATAAATGATCATTAACACAGGTAATGTTACTGCGATTAATTGTGTTAAACCTAGGTTAGATACAATTAAACTAAATACACATACCATTGTTACAATCGTTTTATGCGAAAGTTTTGGGAATAAGTTTGTAAAGAAACCTGCACACGCAGATGTTAACCCAACAGAAGTTGTTAAACAAGCGAGTATAATAACAAGCCCTAATAAAATTTTACCACTCGTCCCATATAGCTCATTTACAACATTCGTTAAAATAAGGCCACCGTTTTCTGAGATACCAAGTGATGTACTTGTTGAACCAAGATAAGCAAGTGATAAATAAATTAACGTTAAACCAAGTACAGCAATAATACCTGATACTACTGTTATTTTTGCAATTTGACTACTCTCTTTTATCCCTTTAGAGCGGATAACTTGTACAACGACAATTCCGAATACAAGCGCGCTAATTGCATCCATCGTTAAATATCCTTGAATAAATCCACCAAAGAAAGCATTTTCTTTGTAAGCAGCTAACGGCGCAGCTGGCTCTCCAATTGGATCAATAATTGCCTTTCCGACAATAACAGCGACAATTAATACTAATAATGGTGTAAGAAACTTTCCGAACCAATCCACTAATTTAGATGGATTTAATGATAAATACCACGTTATTCCGAAGAAAACTATCGTGAAAAGAAATAGCATGTACCACTCTGAAACCATTGCCTCTGATAAAAACGGCTTCATACCCATTTCAAACGAAACAGCTCCAGTACGAGGAATCGCGAAAAATGGTCCAATTGCTAAATAACTAATCAATGGGAAAATAAACGCAAATATAGGGTGGACTCTAGAAGATAGCGCTTTCAAGTCCCCCTCTACAAACGCGACAGCTGTTACAGCTAGTAGGGGTAATCCGACTCCCGTTACAAGGAATCCTATTGTAGCAATCCAAACATTCTCTCCTGCTTGTTGACCTAAAACTGGCGGAAAAATTAAATTTCCTGCTCCTAAAAATAATGCAAATAGCATTAAACCAATTGCTACCGTATCACCTGGCCTTAAACGTCCCTTCATGCTCTTCATTTGCATAGCACTTTTTCATTGTTTATCTCTATATTTTACAATATGCTATGCATCCTCCTCTCTGCTCAAGATGATAAAATATGCCCCTTACAAAGCAGTGTCTTTCTCCATAATTTCTCCATTCCCCTTATTTTTACTCTAATCATTAATACAATTATTATTTTGAATTTTGATTTTTTTGAATTTTCAAATCATTAGAGTGTTATTACGTGGAGTGTAGATGTCAGACCTCTTTGTTTTTATCACACATATAGTAACATATTTAGTTGCAAAATAAAAACATATTTTCAAATTGATTTTTTTGAAAATCGAAATTATCTACATTTTTTATTCTCTTACACAAATATTGTTACAATCTCACCTATTATTCAATTGTTATTTTCAAATAACTTTATACACGTAACATACAAAAGCCATCTAATAATATAATTAGATGGCTTTTGTATGTTACTCTATCGTTTCAACTTCACGTGGATTTTTCATCTCTTCCACATACACAACTCTAAATCCGTGATCTTCTAAATCTTTCAATAATGTCTCTAATTCACCGTCGTTAAACTCTTCTCCTAATGTAAACATAATTCTACGAACTAATAAGGCATCATTATCAAAAGTCATCAAACTTTGAATACCAGTGTATTTCTTTAAAACTGTCGATAATTTTTGGATTGCTCCATTATAGTCTTGCGTTCCAATCATGACAGAGTATTTACTAGAGTGAACGCCCCATGCATCCTCTAATAACTCAAAAACTTTTTTATGCGTTAAAATTCCAAGGAAAACCCCTTTTTCATCAACTACTGATAAATAAGGCAATTTTTTTATTGTAAAAAATACTTTAAAGAAAGATGAATCTTCTCTCACAAATCCTTCTTTATCGTTTAATAATTGTATTACACTCTCATCAAGTGATCCTTTATATTCTAAAATATCTACTTTATATATATTCCCTAAAAATTTCTCTTTTTTTTCATCTAAAACTGGTACACAACGATACCCCGTTTTATTTAAATGCTCTAACGCTTCCCCAATCGTAATCGAACTTGAGCACAGTAAAACTTCCCTTTTCGGCACGTAATTCCCTTTAATCCTCATAAAAAGCCTCCTTATGTTAAAATACTTTCTGTGCCATAACTATATTATATTTTCAGAAAAAAATAAATAATTTATTTTATTTTTCTGAAAATTATTCATTTTCTTGTCATAATTTATTCATGAATCCTTCACTTGTATATTTTTGCTATCAAATCTTCTCTCTGAATTACTAAATGAAAAATATATTGTAACTTCTTTCAAAAAAAGCTAAAATAAGAATAAGAATTTTCTGAATATTCTAAGAGTAGGTGGTTATATGTCCTTATTACGCTCACATATATGTAAATTTATAATTGGTGTTATTTTTATTTTTGCCATAAGTCCTATTCCAGCTCTTTTTATTACACACAATTACTCTTATCAAAATGGATTTATTAGCATTTTTCAAAACTTCGCACAGCTTTCTTCTATATCAATTCCAAAGGTTGATTGGATGCATGAATCTATCTTTTTCTCAGCAAACCAAATGATACATACTTCTAATCATTCAACACCATTATTCCCTTACATATGGGAAATATATTTTATATCGATTGTTCGTTTTACTTTTACCCTTGCGATCGGATTTTTCATAAGTTTGGGTATCGGCCATTTATTTTTCAAAGTACCTAACTCGTTTAAAAAGTTTACTACTGTATTGAAATGGATACCTTACTCTTTTTGCACTGTAGTATTACAATGTTCAGTCTTATTACTACTTCTATACATCGCACAATTTATAAACCTTCCTTACTACTCATCATTTATCATCGTATGTAGTACTTCCATGATTATCGTTATGCAAGCAGTAAAAAAATGGATTCCTTTCTTAAAAAACACAAATGAATATGAAATAAAACATGATTCTTTTCTTGTAGACACATTGTTTTTAGCGCTTACTTCAAATCATAAATCAATTTTAGGTTCCATTATTCTTTCATTCGTTTTTATGGAATGCGTTTTTCATGCAAATGGACTGTTACAATTTATCGTTCAATTTGGCGGAAATTCACCTATAATTGTTACAATCGGCTTATTACTACTCTATATCCCATATAGCATACTTTCTTTCCTTCAAACACTATGGACCACAAACTACTCCAAGCAACAGTCATACACTTTAACGAGAAGTGTTCCAAAACCTTAATTTAAAATAACCCTCTATAATCTAAAAGTAGGGGGTTATTCCTTTTGTATAGCGGACAAAATAACAGCAAATTCAAAAACTATTACAGAAACATACCAATATTTACCCTTTTCCTTTGACTATTCTTTTCATTTGGATTTATTATAAAAGTATAACATAATTGCAGGAGGTGACATCTTTATTCCAGACCTTGGAATGGAGAACACGCTTGGACATATTAAATATTTTTCTCATCTTTGTACTTATTCTTATTTCTGGCTTTTTCGTTGCATCAGAATTCGCTGTTGTAAAAGTACGAAAAAGTCGAATTGACCAACTTGCAAATGAAGGTAATAAACAAGCTTTAGCTGCAAGAAGCGTCCTATCTAATTTAGATGTTTATTTATCAGCTTGTCAGCTCGGAATTACAATCACTTCTTTAGGGCTTGGTTGGCTTGGTGAACCGACTGTGGAACATATACTACGACCGCTCTTTGAAAAAATTAATATTACTGGAACAATGGCTAACACTTTATCTTTTGTTATTGCTTTTAGTGTTATTACATTTTTCCACGTTGTATTAGGTGAATTAGTTCCAAAGTCTTTCGCAATTCAAAAAGCAGAAGCAATCACACTCAAATTTGCAAGACCGCTTATTTTATTTGATAAAATTATGTATCCATTCATTTGGCTACTCAATAGTACAGCTATATTTTTCACAAAACTACTCGGATTAGAACCTGCGAAGGAAAGTGAACTTGCTCATTCTGAAGAGGAATTGCGACTCATTTTAGGTGAAAGTTTTAAAAGCGGTGAAATAAACCAAACCGAATATAAATATGTAAATAACATTTTTGAATTTGATGATCGAGTTGCGAAAGAAATTATGGTTCCTCGTACCGAAATGATTTGCTTGTCTACTGAAAATACGTTAGAAGAAAATATGGATATCGTCGCTACTGAAAAATATACACGCTATCCAATCATTGAAAAAGATAAAGATGATATCATTGGGATAATCAATACGAAAGAAGTATTCCATGATCAAACGAAAGGTATTTATAAACCACTTGAATCTTATATACATCCTGTTCTAACTGTATTTGAAACAGTTCCAATTCGTAAAACGTTAGTCCACCTTCAAAAAAATCGCGTTCAGATGGCAATCGTTATGGATGAATATGGTGGTACTGCCGGACTTTTAACGATGGAAGATATTCTTGAAGAAATCATTGGAGAAATTCAAGATGAATTCGATGCTGATGAATCACCTATGATTGAAAAGCGTACACCTAAGCTTACTGTTTTAGATGGAAAGGTGCTTATTTCTGAAGTAAATGATATGTTTGGCCTACATATTGATGATAGTGATTTAGATACAATCGGAGGATGGCTTCTCTCTCAAGCAGTTGACTTAAATATTGAAGCTGGCTATTCCATTGAATACGCTGGTTTTCAATTTAAAGTATTAGAACTTGATGGACATCAAGTCAAAAAAGTTGCTGTACATAAACTAGATATTAAAAAGGAGCTATAAAGTGACTGTTTTATTAACAATTTGTATCATTGCCTGTTTCGTTGTTTCATTTCTCGCCTTTATTTATCCAATTATCCCTGGCATACTAGCTGTCTGGGCTGGATATTTGATTTACCATTTCGGTATAAATGGAGGCGAATTAACAACTTCTTTTTGGATTATTCAAGTCATTTTCACTCTTTTCATTTTCGTTGCTGATTTTATTGCAAATGGATATTTCTTAAAAAAATACGGTAGTTCTAAATGGGGTGAACGTGTCGGAATGATTTCTATCATTGTCGGCTCGTTCTTCTTCCCACCATTCGGACTTATTATCATACCGTTCTTATCAGTATTTATAACAGAACTAGTACATAAAAAATCGCCAAAAGATGCTTTTCTAGTTGGAGTCGCTACTGTAGTTGGTTTTTTAAGCAGTACAGTAGCGAAAGCAATTCTCCAAATCATTATGATTATCATCTTCTTGTGTTATATCATCTTTTAACCATCCCGACTTCGGGATGGTTTTTTAATATGCAATACCTACTCGACTATTTTCATATATATTTTTCTTACATAGATCCCATGCAAAGTGTGCTGTATCACCCACTGTAATTTTTGATCCACCCTCTGGCAATATATCTTTTTCAGTTCGATATACCTCTGTCGCCTCACCATCTATTAAATGTGTCGGACAAACAACTGTCCAACATAAATTATTACTATTACTTAGTACCTTATATGCAGCCAAATGATCTTCCGCTGCCGTTGTCGTTTTCCTTTTTGATTCCGTTGATTGAAAACGATATAAATTTAGATCTGTTCTTGCTTGTAAAATACCAGCTGTTCCTATTGTTATGATCCTACGAACCCCATCTTCTTCCATTTTCTTTATAATTTGTGGCATACTCTTCGCTAATGTTCCATTTTGATCCGTTCCAAGTGCACTAATTACTATATCACTTCCTTCTATCGCTTTCTTTATATCATTTTCGTTCAATACATTCCCTTCTATCACTCTTAACCTTTCATGTTGTATTTCTATTCTATTTAAATCACGCGCTAATGCAGTCACTTCAGCTGAATCCTTTAATGCTAAATTAATTATGTTTGAACCTACTCGTCCTGTTGCTCCCAATATACATACTTTCATTTGTTTTCCCCCTCTTTCATTCTCTTTCTATTTTTCAATAATCTCAGTCAATTTACAACAAAAAAACTTCCTCATATATAAGAGGAAGCTTTATTATTACTTTATTTCTTTTCTTTAGAATCAGTAGACTTCTCGGTTCCGCTTGTTTCTTTATCCTTTTTGTCCTCTTGTTGTGTTGTTGTATCGTCTTCTTTCTTCTTGTCCTCACCTTTACTACAACCTACCATTAATAAAGAACTTGCAAGTGCCATAGCAGTTAATGATTTAACCCATTTGTTCATTTGCGTTTCCTCCTTGTGATAGAATATGTACAACCTCATATTACTCTCTATTTTTAAAGGAGAGATTGAAAAACAGTAAATATACGGTAAATTTTTGTAAATTTTCCGATAACAAAACCTAATTTTAATTTATATATTTCATTTCCAATCGATACACAATAAAACTAGTTTTTTCTCTCAATAGACGTAAAAAAAACTAAGGCGCATACCATTTCGCCTTAGTTTCTCATGCAAACTTTTCATTTTCATATAGATGTGTAATCTTATATTCCTTCTTCATAACATATTGCCACACACTATAAGCGTAACGGTTCATTTTCAGGAAACAATTTTCCAAAAATGAGCGAAACTCTGGGTTAGCAACTTCCACTGCAACTTGAGCAAACTTTAAAGCTAATCGTTTCAAATGCGCAATATAACTGGTTGCAATATGAATATCCCCTGTATATTTACTAACTGTTTCCTTTCCCATTTCATGCAAATCAAACTCCATTGTTTCACAGGTTATATGCTGCACATTCTCTCCTTCTTGAAAATTTACTTGTTCATTATATGCTTGTAACATATATGGTAAATGGTGCTGTAATAGATTTTTTAATTCTTCGTCTCTGACCTTTCCAGCATACTCTCCAACCTTGTATATTAGCATATAACTATATTTCATTAATTCTTTCATACAGTCCATTAAAGCGCCTCCCTTCTCTTTTGTCCATATACTATAAATATGATGCTAAAACATTCGCTATTCTCGCTAAAAACCAATCCCATCTACTAATTTTCTCAAAATCTTCTTCAGAAAATCGTTTTGATTTATGAAAGTCTACCTGTAATCGACTCCATACTTCATCAACAACTGTTTTATCATATATGATACAGTTAGACTCACAATTTAAATAAAAACTTCTATTATCAAAATTCGCTGTCCCAATATCAACAATTTCTCCATCAATAATTGTTACTTTCCCATGAAAAAATCCATTTCGATATTGATAAATCTCCGCTCCAGCATGTAACATATCTTTCAAATATGGATAGGCAGCTTGTTTTAACAATATGGCATCACTTTTAAATGGCACGAGAATTTTCACATTAACACCACGATTTAATGCAGCTTTTAACTCTTTCACCATTTCTTTACTTGGTACAAAATATGGTGTAGCGATAATTAAAGACTTTTTAGCCTTTTTTAAAAGTGCCCCATATTTTTCCCATAAGCCTTTTCCATTTGAAAATAAATATTGATATTTCACATTCCCTAATGTAGGTATACTTTCATGTATAGGCATTTTTTCTCCTGTATCTTCTTTCCAATCTTCGGCGAACTTTCTTTCCATATCCGCTGCACCCTCACCATGGATGCGCACGTGATAATCACGCCATGGCCCAAACTTTGGATTTTGTCCAAGGTACTCCTTTCCGATATTAAAACCACCGACGTATGATACCTTTCCATCTATCGTAACAATACGTCTATGATTCCGTTGATGCAAAGAATAGAACACATTTTTCAGTTTCGGTTTTTTACTAAATGTAAACTTCACACCGTTTTCCTTTAATCGGCTAATTACCTTTTTCTTCAGCTTATATCCACCTATCCGATCGACTGACAATTTCACTTCTACTCCGCTAGATGCTTTTTTCTCTAATAACTGTAAAAACTCTTGGCTTATTTCATCTTTTCCTACAATATAAAAATGGATATATATATACTTTTCTGCATCGTTTATATCCTCAAATAATTTTCTATATAACTCTTCACCGTTCGTATATAATTGAAATTCACCTAATCGAACTTGTCCTAATTCATATTCACTAGCCATTTCCTTCCCCATTTCCACATCGATGTTCATCCAAATGAATACACCTATTAAACAAAGGATTATAGCGAAAAAGTGCTTCATGGATAAATTCCTTTCTCCACTTACTGTTATTTCTATATCTTCCCTTTTTTATTACATTATCATTCAAGAAAATATGTCATTGCATGATATATGTCCATATCAAACAATAGCTCATTTGCATATTGTATGTTGTATCTTAAAATAAAAGGAGGAAATAACAATGGGCTTCGCACATGGTAATGGATTTGCGCTATTAGTCGTATTATTTATCCTCTTAATCATCGTCGGTGCTGCTTGCTTCTGCTAAGTAGCTACTGTCATATGATATGTGGATGAAAAAACTATAAAAGCGGACACCTATTTTTAGGTGTCCGCTTTTCATTTTAAAACCATTTCCGACTGCTATAGTAACTTAAATGGCTAAATATTCATCTCAAAAGGTTAACAATGTGGCTACTTTCTTACTCTCTGCCTTACGTATATGACGCTGTTCTGCACGTAACACAGCAATACGATGTAATTCTTTCTCTTCTTCTGTTTCAGGGATAACACGCGGTACTGGAACTGGATTATTTTCCTTACTAAGTGCCACAAAAGTAACGAATGACGTTGCCGCTATACGCTTCTCACCTGAAATTAAATCTTCAGCTACTACCTTCACAAACACTTCCATCGAAGTTCTTCCCGTCCAAATTACGAAAGATTCATAACTAACACAATCTGAAGAACGAACAGGATGTAAGAAATCGACCCAGTCCATAGATGCTGTGACACATTCCTTTCTCGAATGTCTGGATGCTGAAATAGAAGCAACCATATCCATCTCCGCTAATATCTTCCCACCAAATAGCGTATTATGATCATTTAAATCTGTTGGGAATACTCGGCTCGTTTTGAACACCCTTGACTCATTGGCTGTTTTCCCCTTTACTTCTGTCATTGTTATCACCCCTTTAATGATTTATCCCTAATATTTCAATAATCACTATACTAAATGAACTACACGTTTAATATTAACAACATTCAGAACTTTTAGTCCACAAAAAAGAACCGATTTTATCAATCGGCTCCTCTAAATACATATTGTTCTTTCGGCTGTTCAACTTTATTCCATTTTGTTACTTCTAATACAGGAATATTCGCATGAAACGGCTGATAAAACTCAGTAGTTATCTCTCCTTCTACTTGAATCCAGTCATCATTATTCCACTCTACGCCTTCTGGCTTTTTCACTAACATACCATACACACCAGAATCTGCTACGCAATGTATAATACCGAAACGGAATAAGAAGTATTGTTCTTTTTTAGAAGAATCATCCCTAAAAACAAACCCTTTAAAAGATAATTTTTTCCCAGTAAACTCGCCAGGATAATTATAAATTGTTTCCATACCCTTTAGGAAGTCTTCATCTTTCAAATTAATATTGTCTTTCGTAACAAACTCTTTCTTCCCTTTTTCCATTACACCACGGTATCCTTCTTTCCCGTAATAAATGCTCGTATCAGGTCTTAGAAATTGTCTTGTCATAAATGGATCCTTACTTTCTGCTTGTGCAACAGGAAAGTGAAATCCTTTCGCTTTAACAATATCCGAATCTAACGTCGCAATTGGGAAAAATAACCCTGAGATAATTGGAAAACAAAACAAGGAGTACGAAAATGCTTTTTTCCACCATGTATTCTCATCTTTTGAATGATCATGCCCGCAATGGCTATGGTCACAACTGCAATCATTTTTCTCTTTTTCCTTTTGGTGCTCTTTTTGGAAAACGACGATAATTTGTATAATCGTTAAGAAACCTAAAATAATTGCTGCTGTTGTTGATAAATAGGCATACTTCATATTGATATACTTCGTAATGTTACCGGAAATATGAAGCTGCGCAATTAATATTGTAAAACCTAATAATATATATGCTCGAAACATAACCTACCACCCCATCGCATAAATGAGTAGTGAGCTTGCATAAACAACAAGAGTAACTGTAACTATAACAACAATTACAAATTTAGTTTTAAATGTCGCAAGCATCATAAACATATTTTTAATATCCACCATCGGTCCGTAAACGAGGAACGCGACAAGTGAAGCTGTTGAAAACGTACTTTGGAACGAAGAAGCGATAAATGCATCTGCCTCTGAACAAAGTGATAATATATAAGCAAGTCCCATCATAACAGCTGATGAAGAAAACGGACCTTGTCCAATAGCAAGAAGTGTTGAAGTTTGTACAAACGTTTGTACCGCTGCTGCAATTAACGCACCTAGTACTAAATATTTTCCCATTGAGAAGAATTCCTCAACAGCGTGTGTACATACATCCCACATTTTTTTACGCAGTGGACGCTTATTATTCACTTCTGGGAAGTGATCATCTCTTAATTGATGTTCTTTAAACATAAAGGATAATATAATTCCAACGATAATGGCTACGATAATCGCTACAATAGAACGATACCATACCATGTGCATACTACTCCCAAAGGCAACATAAGTAGCAAATAATACAACTGGATTAATAATAGGTCCAGTTAACATAAATGCAATCCCTGCGTATGGTGGAACGCCTTTTCCAATTAATCGTCTTACAATCGGAACAATTCCACATTCACAACCTGGAAACAACATACCTAAAAAAGTAGCTAATAAAACAGACAGAAATCGGTTCTTCGGCATCCATTTTGCCACCATATCTTCTGTCACGAACATTTGAATGAATCCTGAAATAAATACACCAATGAGCACGAAAGGAAGTGCTTCGATCAATATGGAGATAAAAATTGTATTCATTTGCAGGAATGCTTTCGGTAATTGAAACAATTCCATGATGTATTTCCTCCAACTTTTCATTAACAATATGTAATTTTAACCCCATTTCATTAATTGAACAAGGTTTATATGGCATACATACCCTTTATATACATTACATTGTACAAGTTATATTCTATTCAAAATTTGAGATTTCATAGCAAAAAAGCTGCTCTAGCGTAGTTATATAACTATGCTAGAGCAGCTTTCTTATCGTTAAAAGTAACGTTTCTTCCAAAAAACAAAAGCTAACGTGAAAGATAGTGTTACACATATGATGAGTACAATTACAAAACCGTGGGCTTCCCCTTCAAACGGAACCTTTACGTTCATTCCAAAGAAACTAGAAACCATCGTCGGTAAAGATAAAATGATCGTAATTGACGTTAACAGTTTCATAACACTATTTAAATTATTTGATATAACGGAGCTAAAAGTATTCATCATTCCACTTAAAATGTGACTATATATTTCCGCCATTTCAATAGCCTGTTTATTTTCAATTAATACATCTTCTAATAAATCTTGATCGTCTTCATACATTTTTAAAAATGTACTATTACGCATTAACTTTTGAATTACAATTTTATTAGCCTTTAATGACGTTGTAAAGTATACTAAACTTTTCTCAAGGCCTAACAATGTGAAAATCTCTTTATTTTTCATTGACTGATTTAATTGATGCTCTAAATCAATTGTTTTTCGATTTATTTGCTTTAAGTATCTTAAATAATAAGTAGAAATCGTATATAAGAGCTGAAGTGCAAAGCGCGTCTTCTTAAACGTATAAAATTCTTTAATACGTTGATTAATAAAACGTTCAAAAATTGGATTCTCTTCTAAGCAGATTGTAACAAAACAATCCGGCATCACAATCATACCTATTGGAATCGTGTCATAAATCGAATTTCCTTCTTCATCATGTCTAACTGTCGGAATATCCACGATAATTAAAGTATTATTGTCTTCCTTTTCAATACGAGAGCGTTCTTCATCATCCAAAGGGTCTTTAATGAAATCTAAGTCTACATTTAAAGTTTGTACTAGATATTGAATTTCTTCTTCTGTTGGATGAAGTACATTAATCCAGCACCCCTTTTGCATTTCCTCAATCTCTTGTAGTTTTCCGTTTCGGTCTGTTAAATATATATTTAACATACTATCACCCCGATTCTTTTTACATGTAGGAATCTACCTCTCTTAAATCACAGTTTTTAAACCGCCATTCTCAGCATATGAAACATACGTTTAAATTTCAATAGAAAAATTATTTTGAAAACGTTTTTATAAGAAAAATATTATAAAGTGAAACTTTAATCAGTGGGGGGCTTCATCCTCACCAATTATTAGCCCTTACAAATCGGGCTTTTACGGGTTATCCGCCCCCAACCAAACTTCTTTTTTTCGCTGAATTTTGAGGTGAGGGTCTCACTGCCCGTTAAAGCGGGATAAACATAGAAAAAGACAGAGTGCTCTCTGCCTTAAAAGCTTATGTTGCCTTTATAACATATTTAGAAAGCATCCACAAGTTAAACCCGACTGAAATCGTATAGCCCGCGTATGTTGAAATGATAAAACTTACATAATCGAAATACGGAAGCAATACAATATTTAAAACTATCTTCACAATAATTCCAATCACTAGTCCTAGCACCGTCTTCTGCTGTTGATTGATTCCTTGTAGCATAGCAGCCGTTACTGTAAAAAGAGAAAATAGTATGCAAGCAGGAGCATAATACTGTAAAATGATTCTCCCCATCTCTGGATCATTTCCAGCACCGAATAAAAGAGTATATACAGGTTTGGCTAACACCATCATTCCAATTGCCGCCGGTACCGTAATTGCTACTACTAATACATTTGTTCTCGTAAAATGTTTGTACAATAGCTTGGTATTTCCTGCTGTGTAAGCTTTCGTCATCTCTGGTACGAGAGACATACTAAAAGCTGTCGCAACGGATACCGGGATAAGCACAACCATTTGAACAAGACCAATTATCGCATTAATTTTTTCCGCTTCTCCTTGCATATACCCTATTTGTATAAGTAGTTTATTAATTGTAAATGTATCAATCGTCTGATACAACGGAATTGCTAAGCCCACCACAACAAAAGGAATAGAATATGTAAAGAGCTCCTTATACAATGAGAAAAAAGATTTCGTTGTTTGTGGTATACTTTCCATCTCTTTTTTCTTTAAGTGCCTTCTCCTTCTTATATAATACGCACTTAAAACAGTTAATCCACCTACAGCTCCCATAAATGCACCGAACGTTGAAATACCAACTGCTAGCGAAACAGAAGCTTTTAAAACATATAAAACGACAAAGCTTCCTATTAAAATGGTTAAAACCCGAAAAAATTGCTCTACAACTACACTTAATGCAGAAGGCCCCATCGATTGGAATCCTTGAAAGAAGCCCCTTAATAAACTCATTACTGGCACAAGTATTAACGCAAAACTTACAATTCGAATATTAGTAGTAACCGCTCCTACACTATTCCCCGTTTGATCATTCCCATCGATGACAAGTTTAGCTAAATGCGGAGCTAGCATATATAACGTAAAACACGAAATGACTCCCATTATAAACATAAACACGATTCCACTTTTCAACACTCTCTTAACCGTATGATAATCATTCAGTTGATCATATTTTGATACCATCTTTGAAACAGCTAGCGGTAATCCCATTGTTGCTATACTGAGCATGATGGTATAAGGACGATATGCATATGTGTATAGAACGTAACCACTCGTACCGACCATCGCTGTAAATGGTATAACATATATAAACCCTAACATTTTTGATATCATCGTTGCCATCGTTAAAAATATCGTTCCACGTATAAACGGTGACCCTTTCATCACATTCCTCCGCTACGCTTTATTATTACACATTATGGACAACTCCTTTTCTTTAGAACCGAAACAAACAAAAAAAGCCAATGAAAAATCATTGACTTTAACGCGCTGCTTTTTTCTTTTTGAAATACTTTAAACCAAAGTATAGAGCAATAAAAAGAACAGCTCCTATAATTATGTAATGTGTGTAATCAGATGCATACTCTTTAATTTGTCGCCAATTCCCACCAAGTTTTTCACCTAAGTATATAAATAGAATTGACCATGGAATGATCGCTACAACCGTATAAAGTGTAAATAGTTTTAATGGCATCTTAGCTAGCCCTGCTGGAATAGAGATCGCATGACGTACTACTGGGATAAAGCGCGCAGAAAATATTACGCCTGCTCCATAACGCTTAAACCAACCTTCCGCTATGTCTAAATGATGTTTATTAATAAGTAGATATTTCCCATATTTCTCTACAACCGGACGCCCTCCGTAATATCCAAGCCAGTATAAAAAGATTTGCGCTAAAGTACCACCAATCGTTCCGGCGATAACTGCACCCACAAAACTAATTTTACCATTCGCTACTAAAAAGCCAGCATACGAAAGTACAATTTCACTCGGGATTACTTCAATCATTAAAGCAAGAGCTACTCCAAAGTAACCTAAGCTTGCAAAAAATTGCAATAACTGATCTATTATGTTTGCTAACATGTTCTTTTTTATCTCCTTTTTTCTTCACATACCATCCCATTATTACATAAAGGCTGCAATCTGCCAATATCTTCATTTTAACAATATGTACAATTCAAGCAGGATTAATCTATTAATTTCTCTTTCTGCGGGTCCTTCATGTAGGCAAACATCTCTTTAATTTGGTCTTCTGTATTTCTAGCAATTGATAAATTAGGCAATTCATTTTCACCAAAAAACTCCACCTCTTCTGTTTCAATACTAGTTTTCTTTTCTCCACCAATAATCTCGCATCCAATGAAAATCTTATATACATGCGTCGCCGATGGAGAGGGTTGATGTTTTTCTTTATCAAATATAGCTAGTAACTTAAAATGATCTACCTCATAACCAGTCTCTTCGAAAACCTCTTTTGCTGCAACTTCGGTTGGCGTATAACCGACATCAGCCCATCCACCTGGCAATGCCCATTTCCCATCGCTTTTTTCTTTCACAAATAATAACTTTTCATTTTGAAAAACAACCGCTCTTATATCAACTTTAGGTGTTTGATAGCCTGTCTCACGTGCAAATAATTTCTCTACGACTTCCCAATCTGTTTTCGTGTAATGTGACATCATTGAAATAGAAATATCTCGTAATTGCTGGAAACGCTCAATATCATACACATCCTTAGAATACGTTAAACCCGCTTGAGCTATAGATTGTATTTGTTTTACCCAATCAATCCATTTAATCGTCATATATCCGCATCCCCATTCTCTATCAAATATATTACTTCATTTTTATTGATACATCTTTATTATACAAAAAAAAGAGATTGATAACGTTTCAATCTCTTTCAAAATTAATCTAATTCATGTAAGTGGTCTTGTATATACTTTCTTCTTTTATTTATATATTCATAAATCATATCAGCCTCTTGATCAAATGTTTCTAATTTTTCTTTCATGTATGGATCTTGTAGTAAATATGGGCGAATCAATTCACACAACCCTTCTACTTTCGGCCTCATAAACGAAACTGTGAATTGATTTTCTAATATTTCTTCCAAAATACTTCGATACTGCTTTCTAAATACAGGTATGTCTAGCAATCTTGCACTTAACGTATTATACCCTTGAATGCGAATATATTCATGATTAAGTGGTCTCCCTTGTACATCTCGCCCCCAAGTCGCATCATAATCCCACGGTATAACTTCAAATAAATTTGTTTCATCGTTATGATATAGTGCATAGTTATGAACGAAACCATCAAAGTTTTGCGTAAAAATAACTCCTGCTAACCATCGTAAATATTTATCTACATGTAGAAACTTCCCAATTTCTTTTTCATAGGCTTCCCTCGTCAAAGTATTCGCTTGAAATACAAATTCACTCAGTTGTTCTTCACTATTTTTATTCGAATATTTAAATTCATAACCCGCAAAGAGCTCTGTCTTAACATCTTTATCTCGTTCACTCATTAATGAAAAATTCGCATCATCATCTATCGCATAATAAATAGAACCACTCGGTAATCCTCTATTTTTCAAAAAATTTTCATCAACCGATTCTAACTGTAAATACACACCTTGAATTTGACCATTAATTTTTATAAATACATGTTGTGATTTTGGCGAAAGTACACCAATATCATGAAAAAAATCTAAAGATAATTTATTTCGTATGAGAGACGGATCCATAAACTCCGAATTCAAATGAAACTCTTTCGCACCTTGAAATTTTTTAGGCTTATAAAACATAACATGATAAGACTTTTTCTCAAATTCGCGAATATGAGCTCCTCGGTATACGATATCAATATCATACTTCTTTTTTCCATAAGTTAATTTTGCTGGCACTGGACTATCTGACCAAATGTCCTTTTTCAATTCCACTAAGTACATTGGATGAACAAAAAAATCATATGAAGGCAGCATGTTTTCTCATCCCTTCTCAGTTCTCTTCATTCAATGTATGCGCCTTGTCTTGTCCATACATCCGCAATCATCTATTTATATAAAATTACACTCTTGTCCTGTTCAGAAAGATGCCTACATACATATCATGTTAAGGAAAAAGAATACCTTTTCACTTTAATACATGATAAGGAGGATTTCTATGAAACGTGATATTAGAAAAGCTGTTGAAGAAATCAAAAGTGCTGGGATGGAGGATTTCTTACACCAAGATCCAAGTACTTTTGAATGCGATGATGATAAATTCACTCATCATCATTGTACAACTGGATGTAAATGTACAACTGGGGGTAAATGTCCAAGAACAAGATGTACTCGCGTGAAACATTGTACGTTCGTTACAAAATGTACGCACGTAAAAAAATGGACATTTGTTACGAAATGTACACGTGTACGTGTTCAAAAATGGACGTTCGTTACGAAAGTAACGCGTAGAAAAGAATGCGTATTAGTTACAAAACGTACTCGCAGAAAACATTGTACATTCATTACAAAATGCATACGCTTTGAAAAGAAATTTTTCTGGACAAAACGAAGTTTCTGTAAAAAATGCGAATTCTTCCCTAACAGACACGGTCACTCTTGCGATGATTCATGTGATCATGGTAAAGACTGTCACGATAGCGGACACAAATGGAATGATTGCAAAGGCGGACATAAATTCCCATCTTGCAAAAATAAGAAATTCGATCACTTCTGGTATAAAAAACGTAACTGCTAGTTTTTATACCACCCAAAAAAGGCCGTTTTGCGGCCTTTTTTACATTTATTGAAAGTGACTTATATCTGCAAATTGTTTCACTTTACCAATACCCTCTTCAAATTCTATTATGCTCAAACTGGCACTATGCATAAATGGATCATCCCACACATTTTCTATTTCAATTCCCGCGAAATGCCCTACAAGTAATTTTGCTGCTGCCGCATGAGAAACAATCAATATGTTTTGTCCTTTATGCTTCTCTAAAAGAAGCTGCATCCCTTCAATTACTCTTTCATAAACGGCCTCAAAATTTTCGCCTGATGTTGACTGAAAAAGATGTGGCTCATTCCAAAACAGATGCACTTCTTCTGGAAATTGGTTTTCTATATCCGCGATTGTTTGTCCTTCCCATATACCCATGTTGATTTCATAGAAATGCTCATCCGCTATAATGGGTATATCACGTTCCCCCTTTATTAACTCTGCCGTATGAAGTGTTCTTTCGCTCGGACTACTATAGATCGCATGGATTGGTAAATCTTTCATTCGATTCCCTAATTGTTTCGCCTGAACTATACCATTTTCAGTTAAAGCAGAATTTTTCCGTCCCTGCATTCGCTTCGCTACATTCCACTCTGTTTCACCATGCCTTGTTACATATATAGTTGTTTTCATTTCTTACTCCCCCTCACCATGTTGGTCGTAATTCCCACGGTTCAACTCTCCCTACAATCCACTCCGCTCGTTTACTTTCAATCCCTTTTATAACTCCATCAGCTATCTCTTCATGAGTAAGCCATCTTCCATATGTATCTTCTAAAATAAAACCTAAAATAATTCTATGATAAATACATCGCGTACTCCCTATTTTTTGTGCAGGCATACGTGATGCTTTACTACCTAAAATATGAAATAAACTATATGTTTTAGACGACAAATCTAGTTCTTTACAAATATTTGATAGTACATGCTTTGCACTTGTGTGTACCCATGCAACAACTAATGTGATTGGGCCATTTTTCTCAATTGTACTTTTAATAGCTAGCTTTACATCTTCATCATTATGATAATCTAACGAAAGGCATGTAATATTTTCTGGTGCAGAACTCATTCGCTTAACATTTTCTAATTTCACTTCATCTCGCCCGATAATAGAAACATAAAATCCTTTCTCACAAAACCACATAGAAACTTTCTTTAGCATTCCTGTTCCACCAATTACAAGTGCATGCAAATGCTATCCCTCCCTAATAAAATGTCATATGAGGTTTCTCATCTCTATAATAATTTAAACGGTCTTGCAGTGTCCCTGAGTGAAACTCAAATTTATGACCGTCAGGATCAACAAAGTATATAGATTCGCAATCTCTTACATCACGTTCTCTTCCTTGTAAAATATGAACATCATTTTCTTCTAATCGCTGTATTAGACATTTAAAGTCTTCTTGTTCAACAGAAAATGCAATGTGCGTATAAGATTGATGAATCTCATTTCTCGAAATATGCGTCTCTTCATTAAGCGCTATCCATACTCCACATATGTTAAAATAAGCCAATTTTCTTCCTTTAACTAATAATTCTCCTTCTAATACTTTTTCATAAAACATAATAGAGTTTTCTAAATTAGATACCGAAAAACAAATATGATTGATTCCCCTTAACAACTATAATTCCTCCTTATACAAATAAAAGATGAGCGAAAATTCACTCACCTTTCATTATACTATTTTTTTGTAATATATGCCCATTTATAACTGAAGTCCCCGCCAAACGTATGGTTAGCAATGCCTTTTACAAACGGCTTCTCTAAATAAGCTGTACTTTGTTGGTACGTAGGAGAAATTGCTGCGTCTTGACCAATTAAGATTTTTTCAGCTTCCGCAAGTGCATTCCAGCGTGCTTTATCATCTTTTAATAGCTCTCCTTTTGATTTCGCTACTAAATCATCATACTTCGGATTAGAATAATCCATTTCATTAAATGAGCTTCCAGTAACAAACATATCAATATAAGTCATTGGATCCGGATAATCAGGGCTCCATGCAGATAATGAGAATTCGTATTGGAATTTCTTTTCTAAATCTAGCTTCTGCTTGTATGGTTGCTGTTTCAAATTTACTTTAATACCAGGCAAGTTTTTCTCTAGTTCTTCCTTAATAAAGTCGCCTACTTTTTTCCGGCTACCGTTATCATCGTTTAGTAATTCAACCGTAATTGTATCTTGACCAAGCTCTTTCTTCGCTTCTTCCCATAATTTTTTTGCTTTCTCTGCATTATCTTTACTATCACGGAAGTTTTTATTTACAGAGCGGAAATCTTTTCCATCCGGACCTGTCGTGAATTTTTCAGGTACTAAGAAATATGCTGGCAATGAACCGTCATTTAAAATGACATCAGCAATTCCTTTTTTATCGTATGCTAAATCAATTGCTTCACGTACTTTTTGGTTTTTAAATGTTGCATTTTTTTGGTTAAAACGTAAGAAATATATGCGTGGATCTAACTTCGTTTTAAATTCATCTGGCTTATTCTTTTTATATTTATCAACAAATTCAGAAGTTAAAATAACTCGATCTGCTTGATCACTATCATATAAATTTACTCCCGTGCTTGTTTCCTTCACAATACTTACATTAATTTCGTCTAATTTTACAGTATCTTTATCCCAATAATTAGGATTTTTCTTCAACTGATAATTTTGTTCATGTTTCCATTGACTCATTGTAAATGGTCCATTATATACTAATTTATCTGCTTCTAATCCGTATTTATCTCCTTGCTCTTTCACATATTTTTCATTTAATGGGAAAAATGTAGGGAACGACGTAAGCTCAAGAAAATAAGGTGCTGGTTGCTCTAATTCTACTACCAACGTTTTATCATCCTTCGCTTTAACACCCAATTGATCTACTGGTAATTCACCTTTATTTACTTTCTGTGCATTTTTCACATCAAATAAAATGAATGCATATTCTGCCGCTAATGCTTTATCTAATGTACGTTGCCATGCATATACAAAATCTTGTGCTCGAACTGGATCACCATTTGACCATTTCGCATCACGTAATTCAAATGTATATGTCTTTTTATCTTCACTAATCTTCACATCTTTTGCCATACCTGGTGTTGGTTTATTATCTTTATCTAGACGATATAAACCTTCCATTGCATTTACAAATACACGGAAAGATACAGAATCCGTTGATTTAGATGTATCCATTGAAGGAATTTCAGCTGTTTCTAGCAAATTTAAAACTTGTTTATCGGCCATTCCCTTATTCGATTCTTTCTTCGTTGTCGAAGCCTTCTCACCATTCCCACATCCTGCAACCAATACACTTGTCGTTAACGCAAGTGCAGCAATTGTTGTTGTCTTTCTCTTCATTCTTCCTTCCCCCAATCTATATGTATAAGTTAAATCCTATATAATATATTTCATTATACAAAAGATTCTGATTATTTTAAATATTTATTTTAACAAACATAGAAAAAAGCGATCGGAAATTTCTTTCCAGCCGCTTTCTTGAATAGCATTTACTTGTAATCCATCCTCTATATCAAATGGATTTTGAACTTTAAATATTTCTTCCATCAGCTTCAAAAACTCTTCTTCAGTTTTAGATTCACCATTAACCATAAGTGAGTATGGTTCCACTTCACCTAATTTATAATCGACAACAAATTGAATCTTCACCTTTTGTCTTGGCGTTCCGGTGTTATATCCTTGGAATTCTACTAATTCTAACCCTTCCGTTCCACGATAATATATCCAACCTGAATTTTGAAAATAATTTTCGAAAGATTCACCTATTGAAAAGAAAGGATATTCATAAAGCGAGCTTGTACGAACCTTTTGAATAACGTCTCGATCAGTCGGAAAAAAGAAATGACTAAAAAATATGCTAGCAACTGCTAAAATAGTAACAATTGTCGCTCCCATTTTGCTCGTTCCGCCGCTATCATTGATTAGATAGTTTTCAACTGATTTATCTTTTATTTCTCTTGCTTTTATTCGGTATATACGTCTTTCCGCAAATTGATAGTATAATCCATTTGCAAAAATCCCCATTCCAAACAGAATAAAAATGAGTAATAAAAACGTTAGAGGCACCATATTAATGATTGGCAACGCTACATTAAATCCCATATAATACGAAAATGCATCACACGCTACTAATAACAACATAAATAAAGCAGCTGGTACATAATACTTACGATATCCTAGCCAGCCTATATTGAAAATAGCAGCCCAACCATTCCAGCTCCACCTAGCAATCCGCTTATTCTCAAGATCCCATTTCCTTTTGTAATACGGATATTGTCTCCCTACATATACTTCCAGTTCTTTATCTATTAACGAGCTACCTTCCTCTTGTTCATTATCCAAGTTTCGCTGACAACTTGCACAATTTAACTGTTCCTCCTCGCAAGGTTGCCCACAATTTATACATTTCAAAACAATCCCTCTTCCCATCCATACGTCATTTCAAAATACCTTCGTGTTTTAATAACCACTCTTTCCTCCATAAACCACCAGCATATCCAACAAGCTTTCCACTCTTTCCTATTACACGGTGACATGGAACAATTATTGAAATTGGATTCCGACTATTTGCCCCTCCTATTGCCCGTACAGCTTTTATATTTCCAACTTTCTCTGCAATATCTAAATATGAAGCACTTACGCCGTATGGAATAGTATAAAGTGCATCCCATACATTTTTTTGAAATGCTGTTCCCTCCGCAGACAGCGGGACCGTAAACTCTTTTCTTTTCCCTTTAAAATATTCATCTAACTCATTTATACATTGTTCTATCATTTCATTTTTATTTTCTTCTTGTCGTTCATCAACAAATATAACAGACGTAATTCCTTCTTGATTCGCTGTAATTTCAAGCAAACCTAATTCGCTTTCATAATAAGCCTGGTACATATGCCATCCTCCAATTCAGTTCATATTAGTCATTGTAACACGAATATACAAAATTTTTCGTATAAGCGTTTTATTAGAGAAACAAAAAAGAGAATGGTAAAATATAAGAAAATTCAATCAAGGAGGCTATTTGATGAATTCCAAGCTTTTTTCACCTTATACAATTAAGAACGTTACACTAAAAAATCGTATCGTTATGTCGCCTATGTGTATGTATTCCTCGGGGAATGAGGATGGCAGCGTTACGAATTTTCATCTCATTCATTATGGAACTCGCGCTGCTGGCCAAGTAGGTTTAGTTATGGTTGAAGCAACTGCGGTGTTAGCTGAAGGACGAATTTCTAACAAAGACTTAGGTATTTGGGATGACAACCTAATTGAAGGCTTACATAAAACGACTACTTTTATACATGATAACGGCGCAAAAGCTGCCATTCAACTCGCTCACGCCGGAAGAAAAGCAGAATTAGAAACAGATGCGTTAGCTCCTTCAGCCATTCCATTTAATGAAACAATGAAAATGCCAATAGAAATGAGCAAACACCAAATTAAAAATACTGTATTAGCTTTTCAGCAAGCTGCAGTACGATCAAAACAAGCTGGATTTGATGTTATTGAAATACATGGCGCTCACGGTTACCTTATCAATGAATTCCTATCACCACTTACTAATAAACGGACGGATGAATACGGCGGCTCACCTGAAAACTGCTATCGTTTCTTACGCGAAATCATTGACTCGATAAATGAAGTTTGGAACGGACCGTTATTTGTCCGTATTTCAGCAAATGATTATCATCCTGAAGGGTTAACAGTTCAAGATTATGTTCAGTATACAAAATGGATGAAAGAACAAGGAGTAGATTTAATCGATTGTAGCTCTGGAGCTGTTGTCCCTGCACACATCGATGTTTATCCTGGGTATCAAGTACAATATGCTAAACATATTAAAGAGCATGCTAACATTGCAACTGGTGCAGTTGGATTAATTACGACCGGAGTACAAGCAGAGCAAATTTTAAACAATAACGAAGCTGATTTAATTTTCATCGGACGTGAGTTACTTCGCAATCCGTACTTCCCGAGAATAGCGGCCAATGAACTTGGCTTTGAATTGCAAGAACCATATCAATACAAGCGAGCGCCAGGGAAAATTCATACGAATAAATAAAACCGAGAAGTCATTCTTCTCGGTTTTATTTATTCTATCGTTGTAATTTCATTTGAATTATAAGTATGGATACCCGATTCTTCTCGCAGCGCGGTTATATACATCCCTTTCGCCACATCTTTAGCTGAAATTGGTTTATACTTTTTGAAAGCCCCTTTAAAGATAAAAGGAATAATACGAGATAACTTTTCAGCCATTTGTTCGCCGAAACGAAATTCTTGTCGATTTCCTACTAATAATGATGGTCTAAAAATGTGAATACCACCGATCACTAACTTTTGCAATTCTTCTTCCATTTTCCCTTTCACTTGTGAATAAAAGAAAAATGATTTAGGATTCGCTCCCATAGAAGACACGACAAGGAAATTTTGTACCCCTTGTTTTTCAGCTAAACAAGCAGCTCGTAACGTATATTCATAATCTACTTTTTTAAAATTTGCTTTTGTTTTTGCTTTTTTTATTGTTGTTCCTAAGCAACTAAAAACATCATCCACAGCAAAGAACTCTTTATATTCCTCTAATACCGAAAAATCAACTTGTTTCTGCTGTAACTTCTCATGTTGCAATTGCATTGGCTCTCTTACAAAAATAGTAACCGAATCGTAGTAATCTGATTCAAGTAATAGACGCGTTATCTCTTGTCCAACTAAACCACTTGCACCAAGTATTAACGCTGTTCGCTTATTCATATATACATATACCTCTTATTTTACTTTTCTCTCCTTCAGTAAAATACAACCTTTAGGAGTTTCCTGCTCTTATTTTACCACAAGTAAAACACTATGCGTACGCATAGTGCTTTACTCACTCTTTTTTCTCATTTCTCTCTTGTAATTTCGTTATTGTTGTAGCGTCCCCTAAATTACTTATTAATCTTCTTAAAAAAATTAATACGAAAGATAATGGCAATACTACCGCTAATATTAATAAAATAGCTTCCATTAAGTAACCCAAGCGCTCATCCCCCTCTTTACCTCCTTTTCAATATATGAAAACAGCGTTGTCACATATGCATGCATTTGCAAAAATAATACACCTATATTTGACAACTTTATAACAAAAACAAATCGGAATGATTATTATTTATTGCAACTTTATTAAAGATGTATTATACTAAGTTCGCAAACTAAAACGTAATTATTCCGTTTTGTATTAAAATGATATTTTTCTTCTATAATTGGGGAAAATATATCCGTAAAAAAGAAAAGAGGAGAACTTCATGCCTAAAAGATTGACTATATTTTCATTCTTACTTATTTTTACCTTAATTTTCGCTGGCTGCTCAAATAAAAAAGAAAGTAATGCCAAGAAAGATGGAAAGCTAACAGTTTATACAACGATTTTCCCACTTGCTGATTTCGCAAAGAAAATTGGTGGCGACTATGTAAATGTTGAAGCAATTTACCCACCTGGTGCAGATTCACATACATTTGAACCAAGTCAAAAACAAACAGTACAAGTTGCAAAAGCCGATTTATTTGTTTATAACGGCGCTGAATTAGAACCATTTGCTGAAAAAATGGAAAAAACATTACAAAAAGAAAATGTTAAAATTGTAAATGCATCTAAAGGTATTGAGCTTCGTGCTTCTACTGAAGAAGAGCATCATGATCATGGAGATGGCCATAAAGAAGATGAACATCATCACGATAAAGACCCACATGTTTGGTTAGATCCTACTCTAGCAATGAAACAAGCAGAAAAAATTAAAAATGCACTTGTAGAATTACAACCTGAACATAAAAAAGAATTCGAAAAAAACTTTGCAGCACTTCAAACTAAATTTACTGATTTAGACGATGGATTTAAGGCAGCTGTAGCGAACGCAAAAACGAAAGAAATTTTAGTTTCTCATGCTGCCTATGGTTACTGGGAACAACGATACGGCCTAAAACAAATTCCTATCGCTGGAATTTCAGCTTCTGATGAACCATCTCAAAAGCAGCTTGCTGACATTACAAAAACAGTAAAAGAACATAATCTAAAATATATTTTATTCGAAACGTTCTCTACTCCAAAAGTAGCATCCGTAATTCAAAAAGAAACTGGTACAAAAGTTTTACGCTTAAATCACTTAGCTACTATTTCTGAAGATGATGCAAAAAATAATAAAGATTACTTCACTTTAATGGAAGAAAACGTAAATACATTGAAAGAAGCAACAAACTAATCCATTATATTTTCTAGGCAGCTGAATCTGTTATTCAGCTGCCTTTTTATGTATTTATCCTTGACTTGACCAAAATAACAAGTAAAATTATCCATATTAGCTTGAAAGCTATATTAATTTAGAAGGTGAGTTGGAATTATGAATCTTCACATTTGTGAAGTAACAGCAAAAAATTGGCGTTCAGTAGTTGCTTTAGACGTCGCAAAAGATCAGCAACAATTTATTGAAAGTAACGCGTTTTCTTTAGCAGAATCATTATATGAAGGAAACGGAACGTCAGTAGGTTTATATGATGGCGAAACACTTGTAGGATACGCAATGTATGGATGGTATTCAGTAAAACATAAAAGTGTATGGCTCGATCGCTTTATGATTGACCAACAATATCAAGGAAAAGGATACGCAAAACGTTTCCTTCGCTTACTTATTCAATTCTTACAAGAAAAATTTGAATGTAAAATAATTTACTTAAGTTTACATCCAGACAACAAACTTGCAATGGGACTGTATGAATCATTTGGTTTCCGCTTAAATGGGGATATTGATGATGAAGGTCCAGTTGTAGGTGTTGTAATGGAGTTACTAATAGACGAAAATACAAGCCTGTGAAAACAGGCTTTTTATTATACAGTCATCAATTTTTAGTTTCTTTCCCTTATTTAATTCTGTTTTGCAATCTAATAGAATGCTCATAAAAAATAAGCCTACAATTTACGCAGACTTATTTCACACACTCCTCGAAATGTTCTTGGAACCACTCTTTATTAATATCTCTTCCGATAAAAACTACTTCACTTACTCGCTCTTCGCCCTCTTGCCACTCTCTATCGTACGAAGCAGCAAATAACGTATGTACACCTTGGAAAACGATACGTTTATCTACTCCGTCTATCGATAAAATTCCTTTGTAACGATATAAATATTCCCCTAGCTCTTGCACGACAGCTGACATCCACTCATTAAGCTTTTGTAAATCCAGCGGACGTTCTTCACGTAATACAAATGATTTCACACCTTCTAAGTGGTTATGTTCTTTATGAGGGTAAATTTGCAACGTATCTTTCGTTTTAAACGTTTGGATTTGTAATAAAGATGGTATATCTACCTCACAGTTAGTCGCCTCAATTAACTTTGCAGTCGGGTTAATTCCTTGAATTTCATGCAAGAGATTTTCTTTCTCATTCTCTTCAATTAAATCTAATTTATTTACTAAAACAACATCAGCAAACGCAATTTGCTCTTTTGCTTCTAATCCTTTTTCAAAATGTTTATGTATATGATAACTATCTACCACCGTTACAACACCGTTAATTTGGTAAGCAGATTGGATGACTGGATCTAAAAAGAATGTTTGAATAATCGGGCCTGGATTTGCAAGGCCAGTCGTTTCAATTACTAAACCATCAAAATCCATTTTCCCTTCTGCTTTTACGTCCAATAACTGTTTTAAAGCAACAAGTAAGTCTTCACGTACAGTACAGCATAAACAGCCATTTGTCATTTCCATAATTTCTTCTTCCACATTCATAATCAACTGATTATCAATGCCAATTTTCCCTATTTCATTTACAATCACCGCTAATTTCTTACCGTGATTTTCTGATAAAATACGATTTAATAATGTCGTTTTCCCCGATCCAAGAAAACCAGTTAATATTGTTACTGGAATCATTTCGTACATCTCCTTATAGCTATATGTTTCTACATTATAACATATGAACACTCCCCCACTTAACAAAGTTTGAAGTGGGGGTTTCTAACGTTTCGACCTAACGGACGATTAACGTCAGGGGAGTTAACACATTAGCGAGCTGTTTCACGCCTAACCCCTCTATCCCATTTGTCCATGCATTTGGAATTACTTTTCGTAAAATGTTAGCCGCAGCATTTACATCTGCATTAATTAAAGTTTTATTTGCTGAACGATATATACCGCGCTTTATTCGTTTTCCTGAAAAAGTTGTATTTTGGTCATTTTCTCCATACGTTGGAATGAAGTCGTTATCCAGAAAACTTGCTTTCGATGTATATGATTCTTCAGTTACAACAACTTGAATGCCTACAGCATTTGCTTTGTATGTAATCATTTGAATCAGTAAATTATGTGGGATATGACAAAACGATTGGTTATTTCTTTTTCCCATATTCGTTTCTTGTTTCCAACTTTTGTTTTGACCAATAACGATTTTACAAACTTCTTCTTCTTGAGCTAGTTTTACGATGTGGTGACTAACTTTATGGAAGACGTCTTTTATTTTCAAGTAACGTTTTTGATGAAGTTTTTCTATCCTTTTAGAAGTAAAAGGTCCTTCATTCGTTTGTTTTCCATTTCTAAGAATGCTTGTAAAATGACTCTTCATTTTGTTGTAATATTGATTTATGCTTTTGACATGTTTGCCCTTAACAAGGACAGGTTTCATACCTGTGTTTGTTACGATGGTTGCAAGGTTATCAATCCCTAAATCAATACTCATATAACGAGCATTCTCTTCAATCATTTGTTGTTCAGAAGGAACATCAATTACCAATTCCACTACATATTCATTGTATTTTGGAATCACACGAACTTGTTTCAGTTTACCTTCAGTGAAACCTAGTTTCCCAATATTTAATTGCAATTTCGTCTTTGGAAACTTTAAAAATCTACCGTTTTTAATGATGCAATCTTGGTTTGTATACAGAATCTCTTTTTCAGAAGAACGAATATACTTTGGAATCCTAGGCATTCCATCATATTTGTTTGGATTCTTTTTATAGTCTTTTAAACTAGCAAAAAAAGATTTCCAATTTTGGAACAAACCTTTCATGATGGACTGGCTACATTGCGTAGGCAAAGCTCGATAATCATTTTGAATCATAGCCTTAAATAGTGCATCTAGAAAGTTGTAATCTACATAAGGTTTTTCAAAATTAGGTTCTGAAAACAAATTACATGTAATCTCTTTCTGTTCTTCTTTAGGCTTTACTTTCTCTTTCTCCAATTTCTTCCGATAGGCAAGACGTTGTGTGTCATTCATCTTCCCAATATTTTTATGAATATTATCCAGAACTTCTTTTTGCAAAGGCTGCAACTCTTTTTCTTGTGTTAATCCAGTGTACACCTGGCGTATATAAAAGTTTGTGGTGTTGTACATATTCTTAGCGTTATGACAACATTCTTGAAAATAAGAATACATACGATGCCCTTTTTTTATCCAGATTTGAAGAGTTTTATAGTTTGATGGATTTTCTTTTGCCATTTTATTCACCTTCTTGTTAAGGATATTATAGCAAAAAAGAACATATGTTTCCGTTTTTTCTCAAAAATAAAATATTTCTTTCGATTCACCTCACCACCTTCATTTACGTTTAGAGATGGGAGTCCTCTCGAAAGGCATGATAGAAAAAATCGTTTTTATAGCAAAACATATTTATTGTCTGTACACCTAATTAACTATATAATAATATGTAGTAAGAAAGCCTTTTCAAAACATTATTATTCATCAAGGGGGTACTTATAATGGAGCGAGTTCAAATGGCTGAAACGCTAGAATTTTCTCGTATTATTCAAGGATTTTGGCGTTTAGCAGAATGGAATATGACAAAACAAGAATTACTTTCTTTCATTGAAGATTGTATGGATATGGGAATTACTACTTTTGATCACGCTGATATTTACGGCGCATATACGTGTGAAGGGTTATTTGGCGAAGCTTTACAATTAAAGCCTTCCTTACGAGAAAACATGCAAATTATTACAAAGTGTGGAATCGCTCCCCCATCACCGAAATTTCCAGAACGATATGTTGCTCACTACAATACTAGTACAGAGCATATTATACAAAGTGTAGAAGCATCACTTAAAAATTTACATACAGATTATATTGACGTATTACTTATTCATCGTCCCGATCCTTTTATGGATCCAAATGAAGTGGCAAAAGCCTTTTCACAATTAAAACAAGAAGGAAAAGTTCGTCACTTCGGTGTATCTAACTTCTTACCTTCACAATTTAATATGTTAAATTCGTACTTAGATTTTCCACTTATTACGAACCAAATTGAAGTTTCTGCATTGCAGCTTGAGCATTTTGAAAAAGGAACAATTGACTTATGCCAAGAAAAACGAATCAATCCAATGATTTGGTCACCTCTTGCTGGTGGTGAGATCTTTACTGGTCAATCAGAACGTGCTGTACGTGTACGCGAAACTGTGCAAAAAGTTGCTACTGAGCTAGGTGTTTCTAATATCGATACGGTTATGTATGCTTGGTTACTTGCTCATCCAGCTAATATGATGCCAATCGTTGGCTCTGGTAAATTAGATCGCGTAAAAACTGCCGCTCTTGCTACAAAAGTTAACTTAGACCGTCAACAATGGTTTACAATTTTCGAAAGCTCTAATGGACATCCTGTACCATAATGCATAAAAAGAAGAGCTATTTTCTTACAGCTCTTCTTTTTCATATGTATTTCTAGTCATGGCAAATACACACATATCCCTTAATCCGTTTCCATCTACCGCAACACTCGCACTTTCTAACGTACCTTCTAACTTAAAACCTAATTTCTCAGGTATCGCTCTACTCTTCTTATTTAAAGAATCACAACGAATTTCTACACGGTTTGCTTTCAATTCAGAAAAAGCGTAATCCGTTATACCTTTCGCAGCCTCTACCATATAGCCTTTTCCGCTAAACCTTGTATCAATCCAATATCCGATTTCAAATTGAGGTATATCCCAATTAATACGATGTAATCCGGCTGAAGCAATAAATTCACCTGTTTCTTTCGAAAATACTAGTAATCTTAAATCCTCACGTTGCAAAAATTGAATATGTGATTTTCTAATACTTTCTTCTACTTCTTGCTCTGTTTGCTCTTTTTGTGCAAACACCATCCAAGGTTTTAGTTCTTCTATTGAAGCCTGAATTGCATCATATACAACTTTACCATCTCCTGGTTTCGGCATTCGAATAAAAAGCCTGTCAGTATAAAATTCAGAAGGAAAATCGAATAATAACGGATTCACTGTAAACACTCCCTATATTTCTTTTATATATAATAATATCCATCTCAAGTTATATAGTAAAGAATTTTCTGAATTGAAAACCTTTTACTCATTCACTTCCACCGCTACACGAATTCCAGATTCAATCGCACCTTGAATCCATCCGTGATATAGCGTTGTATGATCTCCAGCGAAGAATATTCTCCCCTCTGGTTTGACAATCGCTGGTTGCAACTCAGATTCTTGACCTGCTTGAAAAAGTGCAAATCCTCCAAGCGCATACGGATCCAATGTCCAGCTTTTTGATATTCCAGATATGAACTCATCATACACTTGACCACCTAATATTGTTGCTAAGTTGTGTAATGCGTAATAAATACGATCACCTTTTGATAAACCATCCCATAACAATGCGTCATAAGACCATGTATAGCTACCTAACATCATAGCCGGTCCTTTCTCCCCAATTCCATAGCTTGGATAATAGGCATAACGAATTGGCAAATCTGTTATAATTCTGCCGCCTAATTGTCCTTGTTCTTCCCAAAATCGGCTTTTAAATTGAATTCCTATTTTCGTCGCAGGCATATAATGTAATTCACGAATTGCTTTCCATTTTTCATGAGATATAGAATCAAACGGATCTACTTCTACAAAACGCATTGTCGAAAACGGAATGGTAACAATAACTAAATCTCCTGTAATACTACTATATTCAAAAGTTTCCTCGTTCCGATAGAAAGCTGTCACACCATTATCGTGTTGATGTAGCTTCATTAATTTTTGATTATATATAATATTCTCTTCTAATTGCGGTAAAAATGACTTTGGCAATCTATCGTTCCCGCCCACAATTTCACAAAATCCGCTCTCCTCTTGCATAATGTATAGAAAGCGTAAAGTCTCTACAAACGATCGTTCCAAAAAACCTTCTAAATCTAATAGAACACCAATCATCTCAATTGTTACTGGCGAAAAGTAAGTATTATACTGATAAGGATGATACTTTAAAAATTGCCCAGTAGAGTATCTTCCAAAATCCTTTACTACAACGTCCCAATTTTTTTCTGGGTTCTTTTTTATAAAATTTATAATGGGCTGTACCGCTAACAATAATAATTCTTCTGACGTTTTTCCAACTTCATTCATTTCCACAGGATATCTTAGAATACTTGGATCTTTTTCATATTGTTTTAACGTCGTTTTCCGTCCATTTACGTATATAATATCCGTCTCATTTCTATTAATAAAAGGTCTCACCTGTAGCCCAAATTTTCTTATATATGTCATCGTTAATGTATGCGAATATGGAATCCTCATTGCTCCAACATCTAAATATAATCCGGTATCTTCCATTCTAACCGTTTCTATACGGCCACCTACCCGGTTATTTGCTTCAAAAATTTTCACATCATGTCCTGCAGCCTTTAATAAAGAAGCTGAAACTAACCCAGCCATACCAGCTCCCACTACAATAATTTGTTTTGGGCTTATCGTCTTCTTCAATCCTTTATCTATAACTTTTAACGCTTCATCCATTTCAGTGTTATACATTATATCTTTCTGCACAATTCCACCCCTTACTTCATCAAATGGACGTTAGTGGTTTAGTGCATTTTATTCATACATCCCCATAAACATAACACCATTGCAATTTGAATATTCACTAAAAGTACATAAGAGACAGATCTCACTTTTCTTTATACTTCGTATAATATAGCAACTACAAAGAAGGAGTGGTTAAAAATGAAACATACCTATGACTATGATGCTACAAAAAAATATTTAGAATTAAAGAAACAAAACTTATGTAAAAAACTTAGCAATATGACACTATCTGAAAAAGAACGTGAACAACTAAAACGTGAAATTGACAACTATGAATATATTTTAAATCTAGTCGAAATGAATCATTATGAACGCGGATTTTCTCGTTAAAAGCGGAAATAAGATTATCCGCTTTTCATTTTGAGCATTTCACTACGCATTTTTCATAAGTAAATATATAATAGGATGTACATTAAGATTGAGAGGTATATTCTATGATCAAGTTAAGTGTATTAGACCAATCACCTATTTCAGATGGTAGCACAGTATCCCAGGCTTTTTCACATACAGTTACGCTTGCACAAGAAGTTGAAAAACTCGGATTCACACGTTTTTGGGTATCCGAACATCATAATTCCGTAAGCTTAGCTGGTTCAAGTCCAGAAATACTTATTTCTCATATTGCCGCAAAAACGGACCGTATTAGAGTCGGTTCAGGTGGTGTTATGTTACCGCATTATAGCCCATATAAAGTTGCTGAGAATTTCCGTGTTCTAGAAGCATTGTATCCGAACCGCATCGATCTCGGTGTTGGTAGAGCTCCTGGTGGTATGCCAATAGCAACTCGCGCACTTCAAGAAGGGAAAATGGTCTCACTTGATCAATATCCAGAACAAATTGCAGACGTTGCAATGTACTTACATGATCAAGTACCAGAAAACCATCACTATGCAAACTTAAAAGCCACTCCAGTTATCCCAACGTCTCCTGAAATGTGGATGCTCGGTTCTAGCGGAGAGAGCGCTAAAATTGCTGCAAACAACGGAGCTTCTTTCGCATTTGCACAATTTATTAACGGCTTCGGAGGCCCTGAAGTTATGAGGGCTTACCAAGAACAATATCAGCCTTCATTTTTAGGAGATAAGCCTAATTCAATCGTTGCCATCTTTGTTATATGCGGAGAAACAAATGAAGAAGCGGAAAAAATTGCTTCTAGTTTAGATTTATCAATCTTATTATTAGAGCAAGGAAAACGAACTACTGGTACACCTTCTATTGAAACTGCTCAAAATTATTCATACAGCGCTTATGATTTATTCCGTATAAAAGAAAATCGTCAACGTATGATTGTTGGTGATCCGTCTTCTGTAAAAGAAAAAATAATAAACTTAAGCAAAGCATACAATACTGACGAATTTATGATTGTCACGATTACTCATCAATTTGAACATAAATTAAAGTCTTATCGCTTATTAGCAAATGCTTTTAATTTATAATTCTAAAAAGAGATGCATCACATGTGATGCATCTCTTTTTCTTACTACTTATTGTTTTCATTTCCTATATATTCAATAGCTTCTTTTAATAGCTCTTCAAAGTTAATAGGATAATCATGATCTAAGTCAGGCACAACTTTATACTTATGTTCTATATTCTTCTCTCTTAATAGTTGTACAAATTGCTGCGTGGATTCGAAACAATCTTCATCTTGATCCCCGCATACTATATATCCTTTTATATGTTTATCCTGCAGCACTCTTAACAACTCATCCCATTCTTCAATCTCGGGAAGCCATGGTGCCATAAAAACAAAACCATCTACATTTATATCTTGTTGTAAAATCGTATATAAAGCTACTCTCGCCCCTGCAGAAAAACCACCAATGATTACACTTTCTACTGTATGATTTTCTATAAACTTATTGTAATGCTCTTTTAATTCCTCTTTCCCTCTCTCTATATCATCCCAAACAAATCCATCTGAAAACTCAATTTGTGAAGACTGTGGTAAAGCTAACATATAATCTTGTGTCAACACAGATTTCCAATATGGTTCTACTATTTGTATATTTTCTTGGTCACCGTGCAATGTAAGTAGTAGATTTCCCTCTTTCTTGCTGTATATATATTTCACATCTGGTCTTTCCTTTTTATGTGCTAATTCTTCTCTTTCTTTACATAATTGCACCATTGTATGAAATTCTTCAAATTTATGTAGTGATTTTAAATCTTCGTCGGAAATTAAATACTCATTTCCATACCAGAATCCCTTTTCTATAATGGCCTCTCTCATTAAATGTAATGCTTCTTTTTCAAGTCCCGATGCACTTGCGAGTGCATACTTAAAATTATATATTTGCGCCTCATTCCCTATTACACCTGTAGCGTTTTCCATTATATAATTGTACGCTTCAAAACTTCCTTTATTTGCATAACAACGTAACGTTTCATTTAATAATTGAATGTAAGTCATGCTATTTTTCATGTACCAATTCCCCCGAAACCTTTTATAATATTTTTTGCGAATCTTTATACCACTTTGTATAATCCACGCTAACAATACCTTATTCTCAAAATGATGCTTAATAGTTACTCTTCCCTGTCCAATACATTTAGTATAAATAATAATAGACTGAAAAATCAATATTTTAACAAACAAAAAAAGACAACAATATATGTATTGTTGTTTTCATTACATCTACCCGCTCTTTTGTTTTTTTCTATCTGGTTTACTTGAAACTAAATAATGTTTTTCTGAAATATATAAGTCTCTTTTTAAGTTACGATTTAAGTAAGGTCCTAGCTTCATTCCGCATATGAGGCGATCTTCGCTACCTTCAACAATTGGGAACATTTCTTTTTCTGTTACGTATTGGTCTACTGCTTTTTGTACGACATCAATTTCTTTCACTAGGCTTAAATTTTCTGCTGTATGTTCAAATACCTCAAGCGTTTCCTTCGTTATGAGAAAATCATTTGTTGGAAATGCAGGTAAATACGGTTTTAACAAATCATAATTTACTGTATAATCTTCATTTACTAATACTGTATAAACGATATTAGCATTCGTTTCTAAAAACTGAGCCATCGCTTGTTCTAATTCATCTTTCGTAATTTCCCGCTCTTCTTTTCCAGTTCTGAAAAAGCGAAACATCGCATCGCCTCCTTTTTACTATATTATAGCATAAAAGAAAACTGAAAAATCATAAAAAAACCCATTGAAATAATTTTTCAATGGGTTTCTATTATATTTATCGTTATTTTAAGAATGCACTTAGCATCCATACATGCTGTTCTAATGTTGTATGAATTGCTAACAGCATGTCAGCTGATGTTTCATCGCCAGCTTCACCTGCAACTTCCATACCTTCTTTTAATTCTTGAATAAGTGCAGAATAATCATTCACTAATGTTTGCACCATTTCTTCTGCAGATTCTTTGCTTGTCCCTTCGCTGACACTAGATGTTGCGAGATATTCTTTCATTGTCGCTAATGGTTTACCTTCTAAAGCTAAAATACGTTCTGCTAACTCATCAATATACGTTCCAGCCTCATTATAAAACTCTTCAAATTTCTCATGTAATGTAAAGAAGTGTGGCCCTGTCACATACCAGTGATAATTATGTAGTTTCACATATAACACATTCCAGTTTGCTACCTGCTTGTTTAATACTTCAACAACATTTGTTTTCGTACTCATACAATCACTCCTCTTATCATTTTGTAATGTTTATCTTTTAATAACCTAATTACATTTTACCATACATTCCCTTTCCTTTCGAACAATTGGCTTATATGTAACAAAGTTTTAACACCTTTAATGCTTCCCTAATATCATTAAATTCATGTATTTTTTCAAACACTTCATACGTCTAATTGTCCAAGCTCATACATATGCATAATAGTACATCAAGCTCATCATAGTAGAAAGAGGGATAACATGGACAATCAACAATGGCAAGTAGCAAAGAAAGTAGCCGCTACTTATATCGGAACTGTCGTTGGAGCTGGATTTGCTACTGGACGAGAAATTGTTGAATTTTTCACAGTGAATGGATTATACGGGACAATTGGCATATGTGTAAGTGGATTTTTTTTTATTTGGCTTGGCACAAAGATGATGTTACTTTCATCACAAATCGGGGCATTTTCAGCGCAAGAATTTAACAAATATTTATTTGGGGATGTATTTGGGAATGTTGTAAACACATTATTATTACTCGTTTTATTCGGCGTAACGAGCGTTATGTTATCAGGGGCTGGTGCAGTATTTGAAGAGCAACTTCGCTTACCAAGACAACTCGGTATTCTTATTACAGTTATCGCTTGTCTCATTATAAGTAGCCGCGGATTACAAGGTGTTTTTGAAGTAAATACACTTGTCGTACCTATTATGATGATTTTTATTATCGGACTTGCTATTACAACCTTTTTTCACGGTACAACTCCTATTAACAACACTATTCCTGCAGAGAGCTGGAATATGAAATGGATTACTAGCCCTATTACATATGTCGCCTTAAATCTTTCTCTCGCCCAAAGTGTTCTCGTCCCATTAGCCAGTGAAGTAAAGGATCGAAAAGCTATTTTTTGGGGTGGGATTTTAGGTGGTGCTGGACTTTCTTTAATTTTATTATGCAGCCATTTAGCAATCTTATCAGTCGATCAATTTTACCAATATAACATCCCAATGGCTGAAGTCATAAGAAGATTTAATGCAACTTTTCACTTCTTTTTCGTTCTCATTATTTTCGGTGAAGTTTTCACAACTTTAGTTGGTAATGTGTTCGGAATGACAAAACAGATGCAATCTATTACTGGGTGGAAAAATAACAATATTATTTTCTTCATTTTACTAATTAGTTATTGCTTTAGCTACATCGGTTACAGTGACTTACTTCACATTCTATATCCTATCATCGGATGGGTAAGTATTGTTATACTGCCAATCATTGCGTTTAAACAACTTCAAAAAACATAAAAAAGCATCCATGTTATTGGATGCTTTTTTATGCTCATTCACAATCATCACATACTTCCCAATACGGTCCCATTTCTAATGCTAAATATGGCTTTAACTGCAACCGAATCATTCGACTAGGCATGCGCTCTAAAACAAAGTGAATACCTTCTTCATCTTCGTCTAATTCAACTTTTGAAATCGCAATTCTTTGCATAGTCGTAATGGGAATTCCATCTTTATATAAAGTGATTTTCACCTCATCGTATTCATTAAAATATAATTCGACACTCATTTGATTTTTCAGTATTTCATCAACAATTTTAAATGTATTATTTTGTTCTTGGATTATATATTTCCATCCGCCTCTATCTTCTTTCGGAGCTGTTTGAAATAATGTCTCCAAATCCTCGTATAGCATAAGATAACCCCTCTCTTACTAAAAAACGATGAGTATTTTATATACCCTTTATCTCTATCACTATCCATAGCTATTGTACCATATATCAACGTTCTTACCGTATTCATTTGCTTCATACATACTTATAAAATAACTAATTCTATCTCCATTATTATGTATATTACCTCATTACTCCATACACTCTTACAAGTTCAAATAACGACAGACTTTAATCCATGCAAATATTGTCTACTCTCTGCTTTTATTAGTTCACAGCATTCACACTTTTACATATAGTAAGACTACCACAAATAAAAAAGGAGAGTGACTTATACCACTCCCCTCAAAAGACCTTCCCTATAGCTGCTAAAACTAATACGATTATTAAAATTGCAAATAATAATGAGACAATGAAACTAAAAATAGGTAACGCTTTCTTTTCATTCTTCTTAAATAGTAACTTTAAACTAAGAAAAATATTTACTGGTACAAATATAAAATAAAAATATTTAACAATTTGCACCGAGCTATTCGAAAGTGTTTTTAATATAAACACTTCAATTAGAAAAACAATAAAAAATGAAATACTTAGCCAAAATGAGACGTAACTAAGCCAAGAATGTCTTTTTGTCCCCCAATACACTCCCATAATACTCTCCTTTTATTTGTATTCTATACGTTAATAATTATACACAAAGCTAACAAATACCTCTATTTTTCGACAAACATTATGCAAAATACCATTTTAAACGTCATAAAGGAAGTTTACATCTCCATTTGATTTTACACAATAAAACAGACTACCCTCTATTGGCATAATGCTACTAGGGGATAGTCTGTTCTCTATTAAACTTTAAATCTGTCAATTAGTCCTTGCAACTCTTCAGCCATTTGAGATAACGTGCCTGCTGCAGATCCAATTTCCTCCATCGAAGCTAGCTGTTCTTCAGCTGAAGCCGCAACATTTTGTGTGCTTGTCGCATTATTTTGTGCTGTCATTGCAATTTGTCCTACCGAAATAGATACTTCATTTGCCCCTTTTGACATTCCATTAGCCGTTTCAACCATCGTCTTAATTTGATTAGCTATTTCATTTGTAGATTGTAAGATTTCAGCAAAGTTTTGCTTCGTTTCATTTGCGATAACAAGTCCAGATTGAACTTCCTCATTTACATGATTCATAGATTTGACTGTCTTACCCATATCATCTTGTATTTCACATATTAATTTACTAATTTCACTAGAAGATACGCTAGACTGCTCTGCCAATTTACGCACTTCATCTGCAACAATTGCGAAACCTCTTCCATGCTCACCGGCTCTTGCGGCTTCAATCGCCGCATTTAGAGCTAGAAGGTTTGTTTGATCTGCAATATTTTGAATTACTTCTAAAATATCACCAATTTGTTTTGATTTATTATTTAGTAATTGTATAACTGCATCTGATTGTGAAACCGATTCTGCAATAGACTGCATCTGGTTTACTGTTCTTCCTACTAGTTTCCCACCATCTTCTGCTTTTTCACGAGTATGTGCAGAAGCCGTATTAATAGATGATGAACTATTTGCTACATGTTGAATTCCTTCCGTTACATCAAACAGTAACATAGCGCCATTTTCTACGCTTGTTGTTTGCGTCGTTGCCCCACTTGATATTTCATCCATTGCGATTGTGATTTGCTCAGTCGCTTCACTCGCTTGCCTTACACTTGCAGTTAGCTCTTCTGATGCCGCTGCAACATGCCCAGCTGAATCGTTAATTCTTCCAATTAACGTCCGTAACGAATTCGTCATCTCATTAAAACCTTTAGCAAGTTGGCCGATTTCATCATTAGAATGAATTTCAATTGTTTGCGTTAAATCCCCTTCGCTTATTTCTTTAGAGGTAACAACTAATCTCTTTAAAGGCTTCGTAATTGAAAGTGTTACAAAATAAATAAGTGCCCCGCCTACTACTAATGAGATAAGCATAACAATTAACATATTATAAAATACAGGTTGAGCAGCTTCAATTACTTCACTTGAGTACATCGTCCCACCAATTTTCCAACCTGTTTTTACATTTGTAGCAAATACCATATTCTTTTCACTACCGCCATAAGAATATGAAAAAGCACCGTGATTATCTTCATAAATTTTCTTTGCCCAAGAATCAGCCGCTTTTTCCCCTGATTTTTCTTGTGGATGAGCAATTATTTTTTGCTTTCCATCTAAAATGAAGGCATATCCTTTTTTACCAATATTAATTAACTTTGATGTTTTTAATAAATTATCTAAACTTAAATCTAGCGCAACAACTCCATTTTTATCTTCTGTTTGTTTTGCGATTGTTACGACAATATGTCCATTTCCTTTTGCCTTATATGGCTCAGTAACAACAATACCACCTTGTTTTGCAACCGCATCTTTATACCAAGAACGCTCTGTTGGATCATAGTCTGCTGCCATTTGTATATTTGGTTCTTGTACAAATTTTTTATCATTTCCGGCAACATATACTTGTTCAATATCTTTATTTAAATTTATATATTGAGATAACATTTTTCTTAATTCATCCTGATTATCTCCTTGATACATATTCCCCTGAATCACCCGTGCAAAATTATTCACATCATTAAATTTTGCATCAATCATTTGATTGATTAAATTATCCAGTATTTTTATATTGTCGTTGGCACTACTCTTAATTTGCGATTCAAAATTCTTTTTGGCTGTTTGATAAGACATGCCTCCGATAATAGACACAGCCGCAATTAAAATTACAAAGAATGAAATTAATAGCTTTTTTGCTACTTTCATATCACGAAACAAATTTAATAGTTTACCCATTATGAACCTCCTAATTTTCAAATTTAAAAGTTAAATTGAGTTAATTATGAATATTTCCCAATCCCTAATTATTATTTTCATAACCTATTATGATGAATACTTTGTAAAGTTTAAACAATTAATTTCCCTTTGTCTATATATATAAATAATATTATTATAAAATTTACAAATAGAAAAAACCAAAGGGGCACCCTTTGGTTTTTACATTTTTTTATGTTGTTTAGAAAGTTTTTTCCACTTATCACGCTCTGCTCTGGCAAGGATTGCATCTTGTTTTCTTATAAAATACGCCAGTTCTCTTTGTAATTTTTTATAGCTTTTCAAACGATCTATCGTAATAAGTCCGTTTTCAATTGCACTATACACCGCGCACCCTGGTTCATTCTCATGCTTACAATCACGGAAACGGCATGTTGTCGCAAGTTCTTCAATATCAGAGAATGTTGTTTGAATCGCTTCGCTTCCTTCCCAAAGTTGCAATTCCCTCATACCGGGAGTATCAATTACGAGAGCGCCACTTGGCAATTGAAATAACTCTCGATGCGTTGTCGTATGCCTTCCCCTACTATCCTCCTCACGTATATCTCCCGTTTTTGCTACCTCAATTCCTATTAGCGCATTTAACAAAGTTGACTTTCCTACCCCTGATGACCCAACTAAAGCAATTGTTTTCCCTGAAGAAACGAATTGTTTCAACGAATCAATACCTGTATGCTCTAAACTATCAACAACAAAAATAGGAACACCAATTGCTATAGCTTCCGTTTCTACAATTTTTTGTTCTATATCATTACATATACTACTCTTTGTTAAAACAATAACTGGCATAGCGCCACTTTCATACGCTAATAATAAATAACGTTCCATCCTTCTAACATTAAAATCATGATTAAGTGCATTCACTAAAAATAAATAATCTACATTTGCTGCTATAATCTGTTCTTCTGTTCTTGTTCCAGCCTCTTGTCTTGAGAAAGAGCTTCTTCGCTGGAAAATACGATGAATAATCGCTTTCTTTTCATCTTCTATTTTCTTTATATACACCCAATCACCAACTGCTGGATAATCGCCTTTCGTAACTGCTTCATGCCGAAACTTCCCAGACAGTTCTGCCATATATTCACCATCATTACAAATAATTCGATATATATGCTTATGCTCAAGTAAAATACGCCCTACTTCAAAGTTCTCTACAGCTTGTTCCTCAAAAAAAGAATCCCAGCCATACGATTCTAAAATATTTTGATTCAAATTGATATCCTCCCTAGTGTAAGCTAAGTGGAAGGATAGTGCGCTCACTTATATCGTTTCGCCCTTTCCATCCACCTTTGTATTTGGTTTATTATTCATATAAGTTATTTTCGCCATAATACATCACCCCGTTCTTATTTTAATTACCCTCATTATATGGAATTCTCCTATAAAAAGCTACATCATTTAACGTAATTTTCAAACAACTTGTTTTTGAGCATTCTAATTTGTCCTCGGTGACTAATTTCATCTTCTAGCACATGAAACCAAAGATAGTGCTGGTTATATATTACACCGTTAGGCCACTTTCTTTCTGACATGAGCCACTCATTACCTTGTTCACTTAAATACTTCAGAGATTCTTCTCGAACACTTTGTAGAAGTTGTACATAATACTGTATTTCATGCCCACGGATCGCTCTACCCGCTTCCCCTAAATACAGTGCATCTTCCCATATTTCTAATTCTTCTTTTGTAAAGTCACGATTTTGAAATGAAATAAGCTGATGAACTTTTTCAATAGCTGCTATATGCTTTAATAAGGCGCCAATTGAATTTCCGCTGCTCTGCATAATTAAATCTAATTGCTCAACTGATAAATTTTTTACTTCGCCTAATGTTACAGCTCTCGTATGCTCCAGCATGCTTACTAATTCCCCTATATTTTTTGTATAACCATCTACACTTCTTATTCGATAATCTATCTTCATATCACGCACCCCTTTCTGCATTCATATTATTGTAAAAATGATTCATATAATAGACTGAAACCTTTCGAAATTTTCTGTTATAATTAAATTGAATACAAAATATACCCAAACAAACTTTCTCAATATGCTTATATGAAATATTAAAAGGAATCAATATAAAATAATCGAATCTTATTCACTAAAAGGAGTGGATTCGATGGAAATGTATCAATGGCTAACCGCTGTTCTCGTTGGTGGCATTACCGGCTTCGTTTCCCATCTAATCAATAACCAAGGTAAGTTATTGCTTCCACGCCGTTTGAAAACATTTTTTCATTTTGGATTTTTAACTGATATTTTTACTGGTAGCCTAGCCGCACTTCTTGGGCTCGTTTTATTCGATGTCACCGCGATAAAAGAAATTATAAAAGTATCCATTGTAACTGCTATTTCTGGCCAAACTTTCTTACTACATCAAGCTCTTGGTGGCGAACAGGCTAAAAATACGCAAATTGGGAAAGCTGATGAGAAGATTCAAGAAATTGACAAATTATTGCGACGTTAGTGTATACTTTCTTTTAAAATTATTGTTATAATGAGAAATAAATATTTTCTATTGCGTCGTTTGTCAGGAGAAAGGGTGTTTCGTATGACAAAAAAGAAAATAGAAGATTTCTTAACAAACTCCGAAAAAGAGGAACTGCTAGAAAACTATAAATGTTTACGAGAAGCCCGCACAAAAAGCGAAGCTAACTATTTTGGTGAAGCAGTAAACCATCTATTAAATAAAGCAAAACAACGAATTATTAAAGATGCAGGTATACATGATGAAAATGCTGCAACTGTTCAATCAAAGAGAAAAGCACTGTTTTAGCTACATTAGCTAAAACAGTGCTTTTTATTTAGAATTTTTTTCTTTCCATGCTATATTCTCTCCGCCTTTATCTTTCCATTTTTACAGTTTCAAAAGTCATCTAGACCTAAAGATCAACCTAATAATATTAGCCCACGCAAACCATTTTAATAATAGATAAAATAATTGAACTAGTAATGCTACAAACTAAATAAGTTTATTAAATCGCTTCTTTTAAATCTGAATGCGGATTTGGTCCGTATTGATTGTCATTTTCTTCACTTTCAATGATAAAAAATACAAGTAAAACAACGCTACCAAACGGTACAAAATTTAATAGTTGCCACCATCCCGTTTTCCCAATATCATGTAATCGTCGTGCACCAACCGAAAAACTTGGTATAATCATTACTAACATAAATAGCAACGCAATAATAGCAACTAACACCTCTGAAAATGATGATAAAAATAACAGTAGCCAAAAAATTACGATATTGGATAAACTAAAAATCCAGTACTCTTTTCGCGTAGCTCTACCACTAAAATTCCCATAATTCTTTAGAGCTTTCAAATACCATTGCATTTAAACCTCTCCCTTTTATCCCTAATAAAATTAAAATATGTAATTATTAACAGATAAGTAGAAATATAACACAACATTTATGTAAAATCCATATCCCCATCTAAATTGCCCTCTATTTAAATAGTTTTTTCCTTCGGCATTTTTCACATTACTTTCACATCTATTTCACAAATATAAGTAGTCCGATATGCTAAACTAAGTATATCCTTTTCCAAGGAACTATATGCCGATATATAAATCCCTATCTTTATAGGGATTTTTATTTTTTGATTCCTCATAACTTTGTTACAATACATTTCTTCTACTATTTCTATACTTTTAGTAACTACTTTAATTAAAAGCACATTCATGTATTCACACTCTTATTAATTCTGATTTGCGAAATATTTATACAAGCTTTATGATGCAATTCCTGTTTCACTACTTTCAGTAAGTTTTTCACTTTTTCTAAACAAAAATAAAGCTCCTATATATAGTAAAGCAGTAAAACTACCTATAAGTATAAAATTGTGAGATACTGCAAATAACATTCCTGCTATTGCCGCACCAATCATTTGACCAATATACATAGAAGCATTTGCAAGCGCGGCTCCTGTTCCTCTTGCTGCACTAGATATGTTTTGTAAGTGCCTCATCATTAATACAAACAAAATTCCTGTCACAAAAAATAAAACAAAGAAAAAGTATTCAACAAAAATAAGACTCTTTAAATAGGGAAGTATTATATGCGACAGAACCATACTAAAAAAACATTTCATATGAATATGAAATGTTTTTTTAGTATTCTCTATTCTTTTAATAAATCTAATAATCCATTACCTTCGGATGTACGTTCATACCCTAAAGGTACAGTTCTTTTAATAAGTTGTGCATATATTTCCGGCTCTGATAACTTTCGACCGTATTCTTTCTCACACTGTTTAATGAGCAAGGCAAGCGCTCCAGCAACATGCGGCGTCGCCATGGAAGTTCCACTTAACACTGCATATTTCCCATCTGGATACGTAGATAATATTTCATCACCTGGCGCTACTAGATCAATTTCTTGATTTGAATTACTAAAACATGTGATTTTCCGTTCTAAATTGACAGCGCCGACTTCAATTACTTCCGAGTAAGCACCTGGGTAATCTAGTTCCTCTGTATTATCATTACAATCTCCATTATTCCCAGCAGCACATACAACGAGAACATCCTGCTTTACCGCCTTTTGAATTGCTTCATGTAATTCTGAAACATCTTGCGGACCACCAAGTGACATTGAAATAATTCTCACTTTCTCTTGATTCGGCCCTCTCCAATTTACAGCATAATGAATTGCCTCAATAATTTGCTCGTAACTTCCAGAACCATCTCCCGCTAAAACTTTTAATACTAACATTTTAGCAAGCGGTGCAACTCCTAATACACCGACACCATTTTCAGTTGCTGCAATCGTCCCCGCGACATGAGTACCATGTCCGTTATTATCAAGATACACATTTGGATCAGCTTCATAATCTTTTGTGAAATTTCTTCCGCCGATAATACGATCTTTTAAATCTATATGATTAGTATCACACCCTGTATCTAATACGGCAACGACTACATCTTGCCCCTTCACACTCTTTTCCCATACTTGCGGAGCGTGAATCAGTTGTACACCTGGTGGAATTTCATTTACTTGTTCTACAACCTTATTTACGGTAAATGGAATCAATTGTATACCTTTTTGTTTATTCACTGTACTACTCATCGTAATCCCTCCTGAAAATGTATTATTTTCATTTCAGACCACTTTTGAATACGTGTAAATGTAACATTCGTTTTATTCTTTTTGTTTTCCTTCTTTTCAAATATTTCTCAACATCATTTACTAACTCTATACTACTTTTGTATTTCCCCTATGATTTATAGGAAATAACAGCCTGGGTCATTCAACTAATAACCAAAATAAAAGGACCAATTAATGGTCCTCTTACAGTCTTTTAAAAGAATGATATGTAATTTGAAAAATAATATAAATTAAGACTAAACCTCACTCTTGTTTAAAAACTTTTCTATTTCTTTTACTAAATATTCCGCTCCCTCTATCCCAACAGTAATATTTCCATTTGCTAATGATATGTTCTGCTCTGAAACATCACCTGTGATTTGGCAAGCATTGTAAGGTTGATATTTTTGTAAAATGATTTTATCTGCTTCTACAAAAATTTCAAGCGGTGATTTGATTTGTATTCCCAATACATCGCGTAATTCTTTAGGGATAACAATTCGTCCTAATTCGTCTACTTTTCGAATAACTCCTGTTGCTTTCATATTTCTCCCCCCTTTCTCTCTATTAATTTTTTTCACCTCGCTTTTTCCATTTTATCACTTTTTGGCAATACTTGCCTCTTTTTAGAAAATTTTGTACTCGAGTTAAAAAAACACATTTAATGCATACATAATCTCTCTTTCAATTGTTTTACATAACGGGATCTTATAAGTAAGAAGTATACAACTTGAATACCTATGAAAATACTTAATACAACTGTATTTTCTTTAAACAATGAGTACTCAAACATTTGCCCTAACGCCGTTAAGGCTACTGCCCCATGTAATGTTGCAACACCAATTGGAACGAAGAATAAAAGCGCCAATCGAATTGTAACTACCTTCGATAATTCCCTACTCGTCAATCCAACTTTTCGAATCATTTCGAACAAGCGAACATCATCCTCCAAATCGGAGAATAAACGGAAGTAAAGGAAACTTCCTGCGCAAACGAAAAATACTATACCAATAAAGAAACCTACAAATAAAATCGGTCCTGCAATTTGTAAACTTTGGTTTTGTTCGTACTCTTCCGCACTAAACGTTGACTGTTCTTGATACGGTTTAATTTGATGCGTAAGCTCTTTACCAATTTCAATCTCATCTTTCGTTCTTTCAGTTTTATACATATAATCTTTTGTCTCTATAAATCCATCTTGTAATGAATCATATTGATTATTAGAGATTACATAAACATTTCCTCTTAATATTTTCCCCAATGAAGATGAAGTAACTTTTTTCACCTTTAAACTTTCATTCATATTGGGTAAAGTAATTTCTTTTCTTTCTTTCATCGCTGGCCCTGGTATATCAGCTGACAAAAATACAACCTCTTTATTTGCTACAGTATTAAATGGTTCTTCTGTTAACTTTGCATATTCCTTATAATCTGATTCTTTTATAAAAGTGGCGCTTCTTAACGACTGTTCCTCCGTTTTCTTTGTCGAAATATTAGTTTTTGAAGCTGCTATATTATGTTTCTTTAATCCTTTGTCAATCATTTGTATATGTTGTGATTCGTTACTATTCCCTTGCTTAGAATGGTAATGAAACGCAATTGGTCTCTCCATTATACCTTTCGTCATGGATGCGAAGCCTACTAATGTCCCTATTGCGGAAAATGCTACAGTAGAAATAATGGTTACAATAAAGAACATTCTTGCGTTATCTCTCATACGATACGCTAAATCTGATAACGTAATAATATTAGTCTGTGTCCAATAGAAACGTTTACTTTTTTTACATAATCGAATAATAAAGACACTCAGCTGCTTGTACAACAAATACGTCCCGATAATAACTACCGTTGTAACAGGAATCATCATAATAAATACCATTGCTCCATGTGATAGAAGAGCTCCTACATAGCCAGCACTAAGCAATACTACTGCTAATATTGAAGAAATGATTGATGCTTTCGGTTCCGGTTTCGCCTCTGCTGATCCTCTAAACAACTTCATAATCTTATTTTTACGAATCATTCCTGCACTAAACAATGATATGATCATAAATAAAATAAAAAACATAATACCCGTTACAACAATTGCTTTCATCGGTATGTAATAGGATAAGGAGATATCTAGTTTCAATATCATCGGAGCGACAAATAGTAATACCCCTGAAAATAACATACCTGAAAGAATACCAAAAATAATTGCCCCTATTCCAATCATAATATTTTCAAAAAAGATCAGACGCTTTAATTGATATTTCGTCATACCTAGCATCATTAAAATTCCTAGTTCACGCTTTCTCGTTTTTAAAAACATTCCCATCGAATATAAAATAAAGAAGAATGTAAATAAGTAAATAATAGACTGTGCAAAAGACATACTTACGAATACGTACTGACCTAATTCTCCTGCACTTAATGCCGGATGAAACGCAAAAAATGAATACACAAAAAAGGCCATAATTGCAAATGCACTACTCAAAAAATAGGCTGAGTATGTCCGTCTATTTCGGGTTACATTCCGATATGCTAGTTCTCTAATGTTCATATTACTTCTCCGCCCTTCTACTATCTATGTTTTTATATTAGTAAAGTGCGGAAATACCTTCCATCGATTCAAATGACAAAAACCTTACATTTTTGAAAGGTTTAAAAAAATTGCTTATACGTAGCACTTTATTTATAATGACTACATTCATATTCATACACACATCCTATTGTATATTCGTTAGTTTTGCGAAATAATAAAGGATAGAAGTATGTACCATTATACATATAAACTTATTTACCGCTTTAATATGAATAGGAGGAAAACATAATGACATTACAAGAACAGATTATGAAAGCATTACATGTTCAGCCTGTAATTGATCCAAAAGTTGAAATTCGTAAACGAGTTGATTTCCTAAAGGATTATGTAAAAAAAACAGGTGCAAAAGGATTTGTACTTGGTATTAGCGGCGGACAAGACTCTACATTAGCAGGACGCTTAGCACAACTTGCAGTTGAAGAAATTCGTAACGAAGGTGGTAATGCAACGTTTATCGCCGTGCGTCTTCCTTATAAAGTACAAAAAGATGAAGATGATGCACAATTAGCATTACAATTCATTCAAGCAGATCAATCTGTTGCATTTGATATTGCTTCAACTGTTGATGCTTTTTCAAATCAATATGAAAACTTATTGGGTGAATCATTAACAGATTTCAATAAAGGTAACGTGAAAGCACGTATCCGTATGGTTACTCAATATGCAATTGGTGGACAAAAAGGGCTACTTGTTATCGGAACAGATCACGCTGCAGAAGCTGTAACAGGGTTCTTTACAAAATTCGGAGATGGTGGTGCAGATTTATTACCATTAACGGGATTAACGAAGCGCCAAGGACGTGCATTATTACAAGAGTTAGGCGCAGACGAGCGACTGTACTTAAAAATGCCAACAGCTGATTTATTAGATGAAAAACCAGGTCAAGCTGATGAAACAGAGTTAGGTATTACTTATGATCAATTAGATGATTATTTAGAAGGTAAAGCAGTTCCAGCTGACGTTGCAGAGAAAATTGAAAAACGTTACACAGTGAGTGAGCATAAAAGACAAGTACCAGCGTCAATGTTTGATGATTGGTGGAAATAAATTAAACATAAAAAAGAAGCTAATCTTCATTTAGCTTCTTTTTTATATGTTAACGATATACCCCTACTCTTTTCTCCAATAAATCTTGCAGGCAATCTTCATGTTGTTTACAAAATAACGGTGGCATGTCGTCTAACGGGAAAAACTTCAAATCCAACGTTTCATCACCATCTACTTTTTTGTCACCTCCAACTATTGAGAATGAAAAGAACATCACAATTGACTGGGCCTTGTCTCCATTTGGATATGATTGAAAATATTTTGTATACACTCCAATAAGCTCATTTATTTCTACATCATACCCGGTTTCTTCTTTTATTTCCCGGATTGCAGTTTCCGCAGCTGATTCTCCTATCTCCATTGCACCACCTGGAAAGCCCCAAGCGTTAAAGTCTCCTCTTTTTTGCAGTAATACTTCTCCTTCTTTATTAAATACACAACCACCGGCAAAGTTTAAGAAAACATAATCATGTCCTACTTTTTCACGTAATTCTTTTATATAATTCGCCATTCTCATTCCCCTTTTCATACCTCTTCTATCGCTATTTCTTATCTTTTTCAAGCAATTCAATGATTCGATCTAGCTTCTGGTTCATATTAATCACGTGGTGTTTCTTTGCAGCACTGCTTTGTAATACTCTTCTAATAAACAAAGTAAATGATATGAAAAACAAAACGATAAGTCCGATTACTAAACAAGTATATATCAATGTAAAAATATCGCTTTCGAACAAGTTCATTCCACATTCACATCCTTATCCTTTTATTTCATCACATAATTCTTAATATTCAAAAGTAATCAATCAATAAATAAAAAAAGCACCTTTTACAGGTGCTTTTTCCCATTGCTTAATACGTAAATGTAATTGTCGCTAATGAATAACCCGCCAATGCACTATAAGGCGCTACTTGATAAGACACACGCTTTGCACCTTTTGGCCAATTTATTTCATTTAATACTTTCTTTATATCTTGCATCGTCCCATCCATGGACTGCTTATATCGCACTTCTACTTTTTCTGGTTTGGCTGCAAACTGTTGCTGCAACTTTTGCTTAAATTCATTATAATTTTCTGCTCCGTATTCTGCAGATAAGTATTGTAAATTTGTTTCTTTTAACATCTGCTCATACACGACAGTTTTTGAGCTACCAGCTTTTATTTTGTTTGTTAATTCACCAAAATAACTTGTAGTTGCTGCTGGATATTTACTACGATCCCAGTCGTGATCTTTACTTAACTGTTCGTCAGACATGTTAAAATATGAGTAAGTTACACGCCCTGCTTTATCTGGTACTGGATCATCAAATGTAGTATCTAGGTGATACCATTTGTTTTCAATGTTCACTAAATTCCACGCGTGAGCTTGTCCGTTTCCTGTGCCTGTTACAATATGGTTTTGAATACCTGCCTCTTTTAACAACTCATACGTTAATAATGTATATCCTTGGCAAACGGCAGAACGATTCGCTAATGCTTCATATGCTGTATACGCTTGATAAGACGTATCATAAGACACATGCTTAACAACGTAATCGTGAATAGCTTTTACTTTCTCATGCTCATCCATCCCTGGTTTTACAATTGATCCAACAATTGATTTCGCCTGAGCTTTTACATATTGAGTTTGTTCTTTTGATTCACGGTATTTTACTTGCAGTGTAAACGTATAGTCCCCTGGCATTCCTTTAATAGAATATCTAGTAGACGCTACATTATATTTTACATACTCATCAGCATCTACAATTTTATTAAACTCACCATACAATTGATCCATAATATTTCTAGCATTTCTATCTTTTGTTTTATATGTGATTGTAATATTTTCTTCTCGATTATCAATCTGTTTTTTTAATTCTTTTCTGAAATCATCTAATAACTTTACATCTGATTGTGCTGTCACTGTAGTCGGATTTGTAGCTGCATAAGATACAGATGACGCTTGCAAGCCTCCCATTACTATAGTTGAACAAAGTGCGGCAGCTGTCACATACTTACTTGTCTTTCCCATCTTGTCACTCCTTATATTCTATAACTATACGAAAAAGTATCGTATAGTTTCAGAGTATACAATACTTTTTCGTATAGGTCATATGAGATTATGCATATTAACTAATTCACATAAAAAGGTTGTTCTTTTTAAAAGAACAACCTTTTTTCATTAGCATGTTTGTAATACACAGCATGTATTTTCAAAACGTTGATTTTTCAAATCTTCATTACTAATACAGAAATATAGCATCCCTAGTTCTCCCCAAACCATATTACAATTTTTATGATCTGAATCAATTTGGAATAAAAGAGTCATTTGCTGCGGGTCTACTCCCATATATTCTCCTGTCTCATATAACACTTCTTCTTGTACAGAGAATGGCTCACCAAACATTTGATGGTTATCGTAGTTATCTGGAATTAGCTCTTCAAGTAATTGCAAGAAACGATCTGAATCAGCCTCATCTTCAATGAAAAGTTCTGGTAATTTGTATGTCAGTTCAAAAGTAATTGCACACTGGTTATATTTCGCTTGTATTTCATTTTCTCTTCGTAATTGCTCTACAGGAACATCATAATAAAGTACACGCCCAGCTTCTGTTAGATTCACATTTTCTTCAAAATAATTTTCAATGCAAAAGAAATACAGTATCCCCGTCTTAGGAAGATTGTGATTCATACCAACGTTTTGTAAATCACTTAAGTTAAATTGCGCGATAAATTGTAGTGGATTTCCTTTATGCTTTGGATATTCAAATAAAGCTGGTAGATCAGGAACTCCTCCCATTTTCGAACTACCTATCGCAACAGTTCCCTGCTGCTTTGGCACAACTTTTATACAAGGAAATACAGTATTAATAAGTTCTTCTTTCAAGTGTGTTAGTTCATATTTATCAATTAATACTTCAATTTTTTTATTCATAAATTCTCCTTACATTTACATACTTATTTATATCATAGTACAAAGATTATACTTCATTCTTTACAAAATCAACAAGCCTCCCAAAAACGGGCTTATCCTTCGTACGCGAACAAGTTTAAAAAAGCATACTATACATTGTTCCTACAAACACGATAGTTCTTTAGTTCTTCCAGTACATTTTCCCCTCGTTCATTTTTATTTTTAATATAAGGAGGAATTCCACATGGGTTACGGATATAGTTGCGGCGGTTACGGTTACGGCGGTAGCTGTGGTGGTTGTGGTTACGGAGGTTTCGCTTTATTAATCGTTTTATTCATCCTTCTAATCATCATCGGAGCTAGCTGTTGGGGCGGCTTTGTAGGCTGCTAGTAAACTTAAAAACCATTGTAAAAAAGCACGTACAATACGTGCTTTTTTGCCATTTCCAAATCTTTTATTTGAAAGGAAGTATGTTTAATGAAGATCGATGGTGTTTTTGAAGGAGGCGGTGTACGCGGTATTGCACATGTTGGAGCAATTTGCGCATTAGCCGAAAAAGGTTATGAATGGGAACGTGTAGCTGGAACATCAGCTGGTGCAATTATCGCGGCACTTGTAGCGGCAGGATATTCTTGTTCAGAGCTAAAAACGATTATAACTGATATCGATTATAACAAATTTACGAAGAAAACCTTTATTGACAAAATCCCCTTTATCGGAAAAGGACTAAGTGCATGGACTACTCTAGGTATATACTCTAATGTATTTATAGAAGAATGGATTGAAGAATTACTTCGAAAAAAAGGTGTTCATTTATTTACTGATTTACCGGATCTAAACAAACTCAAAATCATCGCTTCTGATATTAGTAATGGTAAAATGGTTGTCTTTCCTGACGACTTACCAAACTACGGATTTTTAAATTATCGCTTCTCTATCGCTAAAGCGGTAAGAATGAGTAGTACAATCCCCTTCTTCTTTGAACCCGTAAAATGGAGAACTCCAAAATGGAAGCAGCCTTGTTATATGGTTGATGGAGGAATTCTAAGTAATTATCCAATTTGGATCTTCGATTCACCTACCACTCCTCGCTGGCCGACTTTCGGATTTCATTTTGTAAAAGATGAGATTCAAGCTGATCCTGCTCACTATAACGAGCCTATTTCCATGTTCAAAGGACTATTTAAAACAATGATGCAAGCTCATGATTTACGTCATTTAGATAAGGAATCAAAAGCAAGAACGATTACAATTCCAACAGGAACGATTACAAGTACTAATTTTGAACTGACAAAGGAAGAAAAAGAATGGCTTTACAATTCTGGTTATAACTCTGCTAATAAATTTTTACAAGCTTGGAACTTTAGGCAATATATCGATGAATATAGAAAAGGAAATCAAGACCGAAAGACAAATCGATTTTTTCGTCAACTTGACTCATAATATTATTACTTTGCGTATAAATACGAGAACGTTTAACAACTTAATAATAAATAAGTCTAGTAATTTCTTATATTACTAGACTTATTTATTATTATATAATCTCGTACATTGTTTAAGGATACGTTAACCCTTCGGCTTCCTCTGCAGTAATAACTATGTAACGATTTCCCGTTCTTAATCCTAACAGTTCTGCTTTTTCAATCGCTTCTTGCTTCGTCTCCGCATAAGCAGCTAAATATTTTTCTCCATTGATCATTTGGCAAATTACATATTGTTTCATTACTTTCTCCTCTTACTTTTTCATTAGTTGTGCAAGTTTTTTTATACCTATTTCAATTTCTTCTAACGTTGCGTATGAATACGATAGGCGCAAAAATTGATTTGCACTTCTATCATATAAAGTACCTGGGTTTAATAAAACCTTTTCTTGCAGAGCATTATCAAATAAACTGCGATATGAAATGGTTACTTTTATATGTACCCATATATAAAATCCCCCTGTTGGTTCATGCCAAGTTGCTATTTCACGAAGATATTTATCTAACATTAGTAACATAAAATCTCTTCGTTTTTTCAATTCACTTCTTACAAAGCGCAAATGCTCATCATATAGACCATTTGTAAACCACTCTGCTGCAATTTGCTGGGATATAGTGCTTGAACCATAATCTGTTTGCATTTTTATGTCTGACAATCTTTGAATTACTGGCTCAGGTCCAACAATCCATCCAATTCTTAACCCTGGACTAATTACTTTGGACATGCTTGCAATATGTAGTACGATTCCATTTTTATCATAGGCTTTTAAAGGTTTCGAACAAGGTGCATCAAACCATAAGTCTTGATACACTGCGTCCTCTATAATAGGTAATCCAATTTCATTACATATTTCCATCACTTCTATTCGTCTCTTCGCATTCATACTAAAGTTCGTTGGATTATGAAAAGACGGGATTGTATATAAAATAGATGCATTAAATTGCTTCTTATATTTTGTAATATATGATGTATTTAAACCGTTCTCATCCATTGGTATTCCAATGAAACGCATTCCTGCGGATTGAAAAACATTAAGCGAATATAAATAGGATGGTTTTTCTAATAAGATGGATGCCCCTTTTGGAAGAAGCCCCATAGAGATAAGTTGTAGCGCTTGAATTGCTCCTGAAACAATTAATATAGAGTCAGGAGATACACATATACCATGCCCCTTTAAGTATTCGGAAATCTTTTCCCTTAAATAAAAATTTCCTTTCGGCTCTTCATACCCAAGCGTCACATTTGACTTTAAAAGCTTATTCATAATTTCTTTCATCTTTTTCTCAGGTAAGAGACTCGGCGCGAGCTCACCTGTTCCTAATCGAATTACATGTGGATAAAATTCAGCTTGATTAATCTCCTGAATAGCTGGGAGATTCGGATAATGAAGTCCTGTTTCTACATAAGACTGCCAATTAGGCGGGGGTGCGTAAGTTGAAGCATTCTCATTATTATTTACAACAATTGTTCCTTTCCTGCCATTCCCTTCTATGTATCCCTTTGCAACTAGTTCATCGAAAGCCATTACAATTGTGCTTCGATTCACACCAAATGTATGTGCCAAATCTCTTTGTGAAGGTAATTTCGTTCCAACGGTCCATTCTCCATTAACGATCCTTTCTTTTATATACGTTTCTATTTGTTTATACAGAGGAGTCGCTAGAGACATATTCGGTTTCCAAACGAATCTTTCCATTATATCACCTTATATTCTTTTTGGTTGGTAACCTCCCCAACCATATGGATGGATACAAATTTTCATTTCTTCTATACAATATACACTATCATAATAAATTAAAATAGGAGGTAATATGATGAGTGAAGCAATTATTCATGGTATCATTCTTGCATTTGGACTTATCATTCCATTAGGTGTACAAAATGTTTTTGTCTTTAACCAAGGTGCGAGCCAACCAAACATTTGGAGGGCAGCCCCTGTAGTATTAACTGCCTCTATATGTGATACGTTACTCATATTGATTGCAGTGCAAGGTGTCTCCCTTGTACTCCTTACTTTTTCTTGGCTAACTAACTCGTTATATATAATTGGATTTTTCTTTCTCCTATACATGGGCTTTGTTATTTGGAGAAGTAACCCTTCCAACGATGTAAAACAAGAAAAAAGTATGCCCTTAAAAAAGCAAATCCTTTTCGCAGCATCCGTTTCGTTATTAAATCCACATGCTATTTTAGACACAATCGGTGTAATTGGAACAAATTCTATTCAATACATAGGAAGTGAAAAATGGGCTTTCACACTTGCAACTATTATCGTTTCTTGGATTTGGTTTATAAGCTTAGCGTTAGCGGGGAAATTTCTAAAAAGACTAGACTCAACCGGAAAGACAATTTTATTATTAAATAAATTTTCTGGTCTCATCATATGGGGTGTCGCGCTTTATATGTTAAAACAAGTTATTTATTCTTAATGAACGAAAGAGAATTGCATGTTACTCAAAACATCATGCAATTCTCTTACAAATTATGAAGTAGGCTCTGGTTTCTGTTTTAACGTCTTTGCATCCTTTGCTGGTTTAATCCAAATGATTGCTATGACAGCACCAATGGCAGCGAAAATACTTGTCAAATAAAACACTTCATGGTCCGCCCCTTTCATGAAAAAAGAATATAAAGGTGGTCCAGCTGCTACACCGATAAATCGCATTGAACTGTAAAATGACGTAACTGTTCCCCTTTGCTCCTTTTCAATTCCTTGTGTAATGAGGGCATCTAAACATGGGAGTGCCATACCAATCCCTATCCCCATAATAACGAGACAAAGAAGTAGTAAATAAATCCCTTTTATAAATAAAGGAATGATGACTGATGCAGCTGCCATTAAAAAACCAATATAGATACACTTCTTCATAACATTTTGATTATCTCCAATTTTTTTACCGGCCATATATGAACTAAGTGACAGTACAAGTAACGGGATAGCAAGCACACACCCTTTCCATATACCATGAATGTCATACTTTGATTCCAGTATAGTCGACAAATAAAAGAGAATTCCGAATAAAATAAGCATAATAATTGCACCTAATGCAAAAATGGCAATTAACCATCTTCCTTTTTCTCGAAACGTAGACAGAATAGATTTTATAAACTCTTTAAGTGGTGGTACTTCTCCTTCTTGTTTCTTTGCCTTTACTAAAACAAGTAATAAAACAATTGATACTACGCATAAAATTGGAATCGCCCAAAATGGTAAGAACCATACAACGGCAGCAAGAGCAGACCCTAAAATAGGGCTCAGCACTTTCCCAAATGTATTGGATGTTTCTATGATTCCTAAACCTGTACTAACTTGTTTTTCGTCTTTGTATAAATCACCAACACACGGTATAACAACTGGCATTGCACCAGCAGCACCAATACCTTGAATCGCTCTACCAATCAATATCCAATTGTAGGGATTATCAACTTTCCAAGATACCCAACCAGTTATCGCTCCTCCTATAGCTGCAATCAGCAAACTCGGAACCATTACCATCTTTCGTCCCCATCTATCTGATAAATAACCAGCAATCGGTATAAGTAGAATGGCTACGATAGAGTAAATTGTAATAATCATGGATACTTGAAACGATGAAATATGTAATTTCTTTTCAATAGTCGGCAGAATTGGGATGAGCATTGAATTCCCTAATGTCATAACAAGTGGAACTGATGCAAGCGCAATTAAACAACAGTTTTCTTTTTTTAACATGTTGGCTTCGAAACCTTTCATCATATATTTCTTACCATATAATAGCCCCGCTGGAACGTAACTTTTCATTCCACCAGGGCTATTACATCTTTACTACTTCCCATTCACAACAAAAGAAATTGGGGAAATTATAGTATTATTCCTATTCTTTGAATCCAGTTCACAATATATCCATACCAATTAATTGAAAAAAAAAGAAAGGAAGAATCCTTCCTTTCTCCTATAACCTTCTACAATTAGCGAGTATATCCGCCACCAAGTTGTTGTTCTGCCATCGCTACAAGGCGTTTTGTAATTTCACCGCCTACAGAACCGTTTGCACGTGAAGAAGTATCAGCGCCAAGTTGTACACCAAACTCTTGTGCAATTTCATATTTCATTTGATCTAAAGCTGCTTGTGCTCCATGTGATGCTAATTGATTAGAATTACGATTTCTAGCCATTACCAATCACCTCCTTATTTATATATAAATTGTGTTAAATTCAAATTAAAATACATGGAAATTTTTGGTTATTTTTTACCATAAAAAAAGAGCCTCTAAAACGAGACTCTCACATCATTTCACATTACGAAGTTACTACTTCTAATTTTCTATTTATTAATACTTTCATTTCTTCTTTTAATATCTCTTTTGCATTATGTCCAAACCATTCTAAGGAAGCAAAAAGATCCGTACCTCTCACTTCCTGAATAATCTCATCATAATTTACAATACCTTCAAATAACGGAACCATACCAATACGACTTCCTGCTGCAGCATATACATTGTTAGGTTCAAACACATGCAAATAATCCGCTGAAGATATATTCTTAAAATGGTAATGTAGTGTCCACGGCTTTAATCGATGGAAACTGTCTATTGGATCTGCGCCAGACTCCCATATATGAAGAAAATCAAGATTTATTTTTAAATTCGGATGATTTACTTCTTCTAATAGTTCTATAGTAGAAGGCAATGTGTCCGTTAGTGTATTGGGATGTGTTTCTAACAGCACATACATATTGTGCTGAGCAAACACATCACAAATCTTACGTATTCGCTTCACATACTCTTTTCTCTCTTGTTCCGAGAAGTCCTTGCTCCCTTTTTGCCCAGCAAACGTGCGAATTTTATTCGTATTAAACCAATTAGCTAGTACTACAAGTTGTTCACTTTTCTCTATCGTTTTTTCAAAATCTACTGATAATGATATATCTAAGTAATCACTTATCATCGTAATTTCTAAGTTTTTATCCTTTAGAAAAGTCAATTCTCGTTCTGTCGTTTCGCGTTCTTGTATATATAAATTTTGTGCATGTGTCCCCCACAATTCAATTCCTTCAAAACCGTTTTCATATGCAAATTGAACAATATCAGTAAATGAAATTAATTGATGACGAAATGAAATGGTACATAGCGAATATTTCATAGCATTAAACTCCCCTATCTTAAATTCAGTTAGCTTATTAAAGAGTTGCGACAGATTGATTTGTTTTCATACCTTTCCATGATAGAAACTGTCTCTCTAATTCCTTCTTAATCTGCAGTTCAATTGCATTCATTTCATCCAGTTTTTCAATAATCGATACTAGCATACCTTTATTATTCGTCATTGCCATTTTAATTGCACGATACTGTACATTTGTAAATCCTTGTACAATATCCTCTACCCGATCACACCAATAATCAAATTCTTGCTCCGAATATTGCAACGTTTCACGGAAGTATGCAAAGGCATGCTCATAACTATATTTACGAATTGCAAGTACTGGTATTTGTTTTACTGCTGCTACAAGTCCAGAAAGCGCATATCCTTCTTCCTCATTTGCCATTTTTACAATTAATTTTTTCAGTTCCATAGTCAGTTCATTGTCGTTCTTTTTGAATGTTTCTGTGAAATAACTAGCTACTGTTTCTTGCGTTGGCTCCCCAATTCCTTCTATATCAATGAAATACCCTCCACCAAATGGGTTATCTTGAATAGAGTGAAGTACTTTTTCTCTTTCCATATTTCCTTCCCAACGAAAATCAGGATCTAGCATGAACCACTCTTCTTCTTTCTCTGTTTTTGATATCATTAAATAATGTGGAAACGGTTTTTGATGAAATTTATTTTCCCTCTCTGGTAATAGAGACATATCAACCATTACAATGACATAACGATTTTCCGGCTTGTTTTCTACTAATTCTAAAAACGTTTCTACATTGCTATCTTTATCTTTTGCATGATCATACCATTCGTTTACTTTAATACCGTACAATTTTTCAAACCAAAGTAAATAATGATCATGGTTAATGTTTTCAGAGTGATATGAAATAATTCCGCCTTCTGTTATATCAAAATCTCCATCCCATAGTCCAAAATAAAATGGACGAAAATCAATGTCGCTACGCCTTTTTATAATTTCACAAAAACAACTCACTAAACAGTGCACTTTAATTGAAGTCATACTCTCATCCACTTTCCTAAAGGTTAGTTATTCACATTTACTTCCTGTAACGGCTCTAACTCCTCCATAAAATCAAGCAAAGATCCTACAGTAAGAAATGCCTTTGGATCTACCTCATCCTCTGGAACGCATAGCTTTACATCCATTTCTATGTATACAATAAGCTGTAACATCATTACCGAATCTATATATAAATCTTGATTTAAGCGCATCGTTTCTTCTAAATGCGTTACATTTTTCAGTTCCATTTTTTCTATCATAATTTTTAACACGGCATTCTTTAACGCTTCCCGTCTCATGTTGTAACCTCTCCCATCTCTAGTAACTTTCTACTTACTTTTCCAGTTTTATTTTTAGGAATTTCATTTACACTTTCAATTTCATACGGAACTTTATAAGAAGGTAAGTGCTGAATACACCATTCTCTTATTTTCACTGGATCAACATGAGAGATCACTTTCGCTTTAACTATTTCGCCCATCACAGGATGTTTCCCTCGATATACAATTGCCTCTTGCACACCTTCCAATCGAAGCATCGTTTCTTCTACCTCTATAGGAAAGACTTTTAATCCTGAAACATTAATTACATCGTCCATACGCCCCATAAAATGAATGCCACGCTCAGATTTATAACCTAAATCTTTCGTGAAAATTTCCTTATCATTCATTTTCACGACAATTTCTTCCGGTGCATTTTCATCTGAACCTATGCTAATACTTGCATGAGGTAGAGGGTTTCCTAAATCTAAATGGCTTTTCATATCATGACATATACTAATACAACCTGCTTCAGAACAACCGTATTGCTGCATCATATATGTTGTCATTTCTTTTAGTTTATAAAATAGTGCTTCTGGCAAAGGCGATCCTGATGTCATAATTTTATGAAACTGGAACGTTCCTAATGGAAAACTCCCCATAATGTGTAACATAAGTGGTACTGCATATATGATATGTTTTTCTGTATTGCGAACTATATTTAATGCGAATTTAGGATTTTTGTTCGTAATGATTACAGGCTTGCTCCCCCTCGTAATTGCTGATAACGTACCACATATTAGTCCGTATGAATGTGAAACAGGAGCCATAACGATTGACACTTCATCTACTTCACAGTTTAAAGCTTCATTATAGGCAGTAATTTCTGTATCAACTTCCGTCCATGCTCTACGAATCAGTTTCGGTTCTCCCGTAGTTCCCGAACTATATTGCAATAAAGAAGGCTCTTCTAGTAAAAAGTTCCCTACTTCTAATTTTGTAAAATCGCCATATTCTCCATATAAAACTCCTACACAATTTGCACGCTTTGCCATTTCAATAACCGTTTCTTTTGGCGTATCTTCATGTATAAGTAATACTGATGATTTCTTTTCTTTTAAGAAAAACACAAGCGTAATAATATCGAATGGATCTTTCAGACAAAGTGCAAATCTATTTCCTTCTGCTTCTTGAAATTGTTCCAATTCCTCATAAACTTGTAATCTCAAATTAAAATCACTTTTGCTATACTCTTGTTTATTAACGATTAGCATAATTTCCCCCTGTAACAATTGATTTTTGTTTCATAAGTTTTCTTACTCTATACAATGGATTTGGAACTTCATGAACAAGCGATTCCACATCCATATATAATCGACGTTTCGTTAATTGTTCAGCATAGAATGTAGGTGCATATAATTGAATATTTTTAAATCTACCTTTCAAATGTGGATATATTCTTAAATGATCTTCAATTTCTTCAACAACCATCATCCAAAAATGTTCTTCTTTCAATCCATATTCATCCGCAAGTACGAATGCTAATTCTCCTAAATTAAACAGGAATAGTGCATCTAACACCATCTCTTGCAAACATTCAATGCCATCCATTTCAAAGAAATCATTCATTTTTCCATTCGCATATGTTTTATGCATTTTAGTAAAGTCGGGACATTTGTCAACTTCTTTCAAATATGGACGATAAAACTCAAGCCCTTCATGAAAATCCTTTAACGCAATACGAACAGGCACCCCTTCTTTATGGACTAGAATCATATTTTGTCCATGTGATTCCAGTGCGATGCCATGCTCTACAACAAGATGTATAACTGGTATTATCGCTTTTTGAATAAGTAATTGTAGCCAATCCTTCATTCCATATTTATTCAACCACACATCAATAATTGGTGTACCATCTTTCTCTTTAGCGTATAAACCATTAAAAGGAATTGCATCCTCTTGTGCATCTAAATACTTATGAACGCTTTCGCGCCAAATACATCCTAATGAACCATATATAGCTTTCTTATTCGTGTCATACGTTACACTTGAAAACTCACTTAACAAGATTAAACGTGCTTCATCCATTAAATAGGCGTCATTACTTACAACATCATTTAACCAATTTGATATTACTGGTGCACTCACAACAGAGTATGGTTTCAGCGTACGAAGTGTTGAAGTGTTGAGTAAATTCATCGATAATTTAACGTACGGTTTCTTTGGACTCGTAATATTTCTTAACGTTCTCATTGACTGTTGCGCGCAATAATCGTCCTCTGATGTTCCTAAATAAATAATAAATTTACCCTGTATATGATCCGCATAATTTGAAATGATGAAATTCTCCCACTGCCATGGGTGAACAGGTATAAACACGTACTGTTTTGGATTACATCCCTTATTACGAATTCGTTCCATAAACTCTTCTAATTTACGATCGCCAATCTCCTCTTTTAAAAGGTTGTTATACATCACTTCATTCTCATAACCTACAGTCGCATAATTCTTATGTGCTGCAATCCATATGAGTTTTATTGGCTGCATAAATTCATAACCATATTGAAAATTGTCACGATATTGAAATCCAACACGTGCTTTATAACTAGGATGGTATGGATGGCCATCTATTAATTGGCTTTCAAACTCATCGTAAGATTTTTGAGTATATTCTTTCTTATTATTTCTTTCATATTGTGCAATCGTGTCTTTAAATATTGTTTGTTCTAATTCGTGCATAAAAGAATCTAATTTAGCTTGTTCTACACTAGTAACCCGAAAAACTTCTTCTAGAAATTGCGAGACAGACTGTATTTCTTGCTGTTCATCTTGAACTCTTACTATTAATGAGTCTAACGAAATACGTCCAAATGTCATCCGTTCCCTGCCATAGCATTTGTACGTGACACTTTTGTCTTCTTCATCAAGTCCTTGTATTAGAAAAAGAAGTTGTTCTTCTTTTTCTATGCGAACCGGTGTAATAATCCCCTCATAAATTAACGATTCTACTAATTGACGTAGCACTCTTCTTCGTACTGAAATGTAATCTTCTGATTCGAGCGCCTTCAATACTTTCGTATGATACATGTCCACTCTCATAAAACCCTCCACCTTATGACAAAATACCATTATTTGTATTACGTGAAATTTTAACGTTATTTATGAACGAACAGCCACTTCTCTAACGAGTGGATTATGTACTTGCACATAAATAGCTTGCTCCAATGGATTACTTAACTCATCGACATCGAAAAATCTCGTTAGTAAATTTGCTTTACACGCTAACTTATCTTCGTCCAATAATTCTCTTAAAAATGTAGAAGGTTCCCGGTTATATGGAAGAAATGATTCAAGTACAGACCTTAATTCCGAGAGAAGAATTTCCTCCTTAATTAATCCTGCTGTGCCAAAACCATTAATGAGGCCAAACATATGATTGAAAATTAAGTAGTAACGAAATCTCTCATCCACAATATAGTCGTCATATAAATTTCCTGTACGTTCTCCAATACCAGCTAATTCATTATTAAGCATCTCTTTCATTGAGTTACAGAAATAAAATCCTTGATTATCACGGAAATAATATTTGATCGGATAACCATCTTTTAGCTGAACAACGCTATTTTGCTGATGAGCTTCTAATGCAACACCATACTGTAAATACATCCATACCATTGGCTTTAAAGAAATATTCATATATCGTCTAAACCACTCTAAGCTTACTTCTTCACAGCTTTTACTTTCTAAATCTGCTAGGCGATGAATAATATTCGATAACCGCGTACGCTCCCCAGGTATAGCGTCTTGAACTAGCCCAGCAATTAATGTTGCGTCGTTTGCATGTTCACTATAAAAAGGATTCTCACGAATAATCACTTCAAATCCAGATTCTTGTGTTCCATAATTTAATGTAATAAAGGCTGGATCACAAATAAAATCAAATCCTGGAAATCTTTCTCGTACTTCACCAATAGCCGTATTTAACATTTCCTTCCCTTCAAGACCACTCTCAAGTTCTTTCAGTTTATTAATACGCATTGAATTCGTTACTTTCACCGGAAATGAAAACTTAAGCATATACTTCGAATTGGGATGATATAGCGTCCTTAGTGATGATGTTGCCATATAATACTTACCTACAGGACCAATATACTCAAGCAATTCTTGAACTATCAAATCTTGTACGTAAGCTTGATGCAAGAGCCATTCTGCCTGAAGCGGATGAATTGGAATTAATGCATATTGATCTTCCTTACAGTACTTCGCTATAAATTCCTTACTAACCATCTCATCATTACTTAATTCTTCTTTTATAATCATTGTTGTAGAATCTGATAATAATGATTTTTCATTTACTATACTTTTATGTGCCCGAAAATAATGAAGCTGACATTCTCCTTTTAATTCTGGAGAATACATTGCACTTTTCCAATCCAATATCCCCTGTCTACTCTTTGGTGTAGGATGAGTTAAATGCCCAAATAATAAAGACTGCTCCGCTTCTATAAAAGTTGTATGAAAACCGTATAATGCGGATGTATCTTCTATTCTCTCTTTTGTAAATTCCTCAATATTTTGACAACTACGGATAACTCGAAGCATAAGTTCCGCAGGATTCGTTCCTTCTCCGTAGTTGATAGACATCTCTTTTATTAAAAATGTAATAACTGTAACATAATCTGCTGTAATAACAGAATGACTATCTCCAATTTGATAATAAAATTGTTCTCCAAACAAATGGCGATCTGTTGATGATTTATATATAACTTCTCCATACAAAGTAACGTTCTGTGCCGATAGCCGACAACATAAATATGTGGGGACTGTATCTCTATTCAACGTATTACTGAAGATACTCTTCATTCTTTCATCCTCTGTAATCCATTCTCCACTCCCTGTTTCTCTTAAATAACAGTTTAAAAAGCTTTGTAATGTTGCATGTTCTGCGATTTGTTTCGCATGCTGCATGTTGGTCCTCCTCTTTATATTAACGCTATGAGAATTTCATATTACAATTGATAATTGAACATCGTTATCAATTATGATTCTAATTGATAACGATATTCAATTCAAGAGTATATTTCAGAATTTTTTTATCAAATTAAATTTTTATTTTTTTCTTTCTTTTCTTTAATCTAGTTAAAAGTACACTAGAAAATTTCTTGCTTTCAAACTAATTACCTACTATTTTTTATTAATCCATTTTTTGATGGATTAATAAAAAGGTACACCAAATGAGGTATACCTTTCCCTATGATATATTTACATAATATTATTATATGTATAAATCTATATAGCTGTTTGTTTTTGTAACAAATTTAAATCTCTCCAACAATACGCTGTTTCTTCTACCCTTACTCTCTCTAAAAATTTCGTATCAATTTTTTCAGGGTTAAATTTTTCATAAAACTTTTTAGAAGGATTATTCGTAACAACCCAAACTAAAAGTGATTGCATATCATTCTTTACACATTCTGATAGTAACGCTTGAAATAACTTTTGTCCTATTTTCATTCCTTGATACTCTTGTAAAAGGTAGATTGCATATAATTCTCCATCACAATTATATGTATCAGTTCTTTCTATCCCCCCATCGATGAATCCAACTATTTCTCCATTTAAATTCTCTGCTACAAATCTAAATTGATGATTACCTTCTTTTTGAAAAATATCTTCCCATTGTTTTTCTCGTTTCTCATATGCTATATTATCTAGAATTTCGTCAGCAAATATCCCTTTATACGTTGCTTTCCAACTATCGACATGCACCTTTGCTATACCTTGTATATCATCCTTTATTGCTCTTCTAATATGTATTCCCATCATTTCTCCCCCTTTATTACTCATCATTATATCAATTTCATTCCTTAAAAATCCAAATAAAAAAGAGTGAATTCACTTCACTCTTTTTTATCACAATTATCTACTTTCCACTTCAACTGAAACTACTCGATCAATCTCTTTCAGGGAACTATATAATTCTGTTGTATATAAATCTTCTGGAGCTAAAATAACCATCTCTAGTTGCTGAAATGCTCCACTATCTATATCTTTAATTTTCACGCGTTTCACATGCATGCCTAAATTTTTAATTTGCTTAAATATACCATCTAACTCATGATGCTCTTTAACAGTAATTTTTATAGATAAATCCTTTTGTCTTAATGAATACGGTCCTGCAATTTTCACAAGTTGCGGAAGTACATTAATCGCTAAAATAATTAAAACCATAGCAACTGTCGCTTGTAAATAAAATCCCGCACCAATTGCGATTCCTAAAGCTGAAGCAGCCCACACCATAGAAGCTGTTGTTAATCCAGAAATAACGTCATTACTTCTTCGTAAAATGACACCTGCGCCAAGAAAACCAATTCCACTAACAATTTGAGCGGCCAGTCGCATCGGATCCATATTTGTATGTCCTGGAACAGAATATACATGCACAGATTCAATTGAAACCATCGTAATTAAACAACTTGCTACAGAAATAACCATACTTGTTTTCACACCAAGTGGTTTATTCTTTAGCTGCCTATCTATCCCGATGAATAATCCTAAAAAGAGTGCTAAACCTAATTTGAGTAAAAATTCATATGACATATTCCTATTCTCCTTACTTTACAATGTTTCCCTTAGAATAACTCACTATAACTCTTTTATGATATCAATTCCAGTCTTTTCTATTCATTTAACGTAAAAAACCGAAAAAACATTTATAACGATGTTTCTCCGGCTTTTTATTACACTTTAGATTCTTCTTTATTTCTGATCTTTAATCTTAATTTCTGCACCTTTGTAGAATGCTAATTTACTGTCATTATACTCTTTTGTAAATTTGTTAAACTGCTCTTTCGACTTTTGTGCTTCCACATTTAATTCATTAACAGTTTTAACTTTTTCACCGATTTCTTTTAATTTCGTTTCTTTTACTTTTAATTTTTCATACAGTTCTTTTTCAGTTGCTAACACTTTCGTGTAATTTTCATTCATCTTTTGGAATGCATCATAACGATTCTTATACGACTCTTCTACTGCTTTTGCTTGTTTTTGTAACTTCTTATCTTCAATCTTCTCTATATTACTTTGAACAGATTTCGTTTCCTTCTGTGCTTTTTCTAGCATTTCTTTCTCACTTTTCAATACTTTTTCACGATCATCTACATTTGCAGTAGCTTGCTCTATTTTCTTCACAACTGCTTCATTATGATCTTTACCTTCTTGCAAAATTTGAGCATATAATTCTTGCCCTTGTTTCTCTAACTGCTCTAATTTTTTTGCTTCATCCACTAAAGATTTTTCTTGTGTTGCTGCTGTTTCAAAAGCTGTATATAGATTTTCTTCTGGCTTTTCACCGAAACAACCTGTTAAAAGTCCTACTGATAATGCTCCAACTACTGCTACTTTTCCATACTTCAACGTTCATTCCTCCATTACATACGGTTATCATGCCAGAAGTTCACTGGGAAGTGACTCTCTTCATGATAAGCTTCAAACTCATAACCTTTTTCTTTTAGCCCCTTTAAAATTGCTGGCACAGCAGCAACTGATTGCGGGTGAATATCATGCATTAAAATTACTTCTTGTGGTTTTGTTGCGTTTGTTAATACGTTTTGAGCAATTTGTGCTGCAGCTGCATCAACTGGCATTTTATTGTATCTCCAATCTAATGAATCAATTGTCCAATCCCATACTTTAAATCCGCCTTCTACCACTTTATTTCGAAGACCTTCATTCAATCCAGGCATCGAACCATATGGAGGACGTGTTAATTTAGGTGATTTCCCAATAATATTAGCGATTAAACCTTGATCTTCTTTCATCTCATTTACATACTCGCCATTTTTATATAACTTTGCGAAATTATGTGTCATACTATGCATGCCTACATAATGACCCTCAGCATTTTCACGTTTCACTAAATCAGGAAATTCTTTTACATTCGCTCCAATTAAAAAGAACGTCGCCTTCGCATCATGTTGTTTTAGCGTATTTAATAATTCAGCCGTATATTTCCCTGGCCCATCGTCAAATGTAAGATAAGCAACTTTTCTTTCTTTTCCATTAAAACGACTTGGTGCCGTTTTATTCATTTCAACTTTCGGCTGTTCACTTGCAAGCTGCACTACATTTTCTTGTTTCGCAACAGCTTTTGCTGGTGAAGTAATTGATTGAAACATGTAATACCCAATAGCTACTGCGGCAATCGCTATTAAAACGACTACTATTTGTTTAATTTTTAAAGCTTTTTCCATTCTATCGAATTCCTCTCCCTATTAATCTTATATATAAATCGCCCAATATAATTATACATCTATTTATTTTTATTTCACCATATAAATAGATTTTATTTGTATTATAATGGGAGTTTTATCAAAATTGTTGTTCCTATTCCTTCTTTGCTTGTAACACTAAGCACACCGCCATGAAGCTCTACCATTTTTTTAACGATAGCTAAACCAATACCTGCACCTGCAGCATGATTATTAATTTGGTAAAATGATTGCTCAATATATGGTAAATGTTCTTTAGCAATTCCAATCCCTTCGTCTCTTACCTTAATCACTGCTTGTCCTTCTATTTTAGTCGCTTCAATGTGTATTGTACTTTTTTTATGTGAATACTTAATTGCATTTTGAACAATATTCAAGAAAACTTGCTTTAACCTATTTCGATCTCCCATCAATTCAATTCGGTCTATAGTAGTAATAAATTGAATTTCCTTCTCTTCCGATTTAGGAGTTAATTGCCAAATCGTCTCCTCTAGTATATCGTACAACTGCACCTTTTGTTTATATAAATTAAAATGATTTGATTGTAATCTTGAAAAATCTAGCAATTCTTCTACTAAATGAATCAATCTATCTGTCTCACCTGAAATAATGCCCATACCTTGCTTTATTTCTTCTTCTGTTAAATGATCTACTGTTTTTAACGTCTCACTCCAACCTTTAATTCCTGTTAAAGGCGTTCGTATTTCGTGCGAAATAGAAGCAATGAATTCATTTTTCATCTGCTCAGCCTTATCTATTTTATAGGCCATATAATTTAAACTATGTGCCAATTCACCTAATTCTCCAGGATAATCTTCTTTAATTTTTTGCTTTAATGTGCCTTCTGCAATTTGTGAAGAGGCTTGAATAATGGATTCAATTGGCTCAACAAATGAATTTGCCAAACGTCTACTAATTAAGAAGGCGACTCCCGAAATAACAATACCTACAGAAATAGTAAACGTAATAATTTCAATAATCTTTTTATTTACATTTGTTAAAACAGTCGTATATTTTAAAACACCAATAGTTTGTCCTTGATGTATAAGTGGGCTTAGCACCTCTAGTTGTTTTTTATTACCTTTCGTAGTAACTTGATTATACATTTCACCTTCTAATAATGATTGTGGAATATTCACTTTACCTTCTACCTTTTCACCACTTGAAGATTGTATAACCGAGCCGTGACGATCAATTAACTGTAATTCTGTTCCTTCTAATTGAAAGCTACTAATTATGTCACCACTATATTCTTGTAATCGAATAAAGTATAGTGAATTGTATTCTGAAAAAAAACGTGTACTCGTTTTCGCATGAGACTCTATATATTGCACAATACCATTATAATAGTATCGATAAATTGAGACTGAAAATACAACTTCAAATAATACAAGCATAAGTGTAATGACCGTCATAAAATATAAAGTCACTTTCCGTTTCATCTCATACTTTCCTTCCACACATATCCTTTTCCCCACACCGTAAGAATAAATTCAGGTTCTGATGGATTACATTCTATCTTTTGACGTAACCGTCTCATATTTACATCTACTACTTTCGTCTCACCTACGTAATTGGTTCCCCAAATCATATTTAAAATTTCATCACGCGAAACTGGCTTTGAAGCCTGATTCATTAAATACTGTAATATCATATACTCTGTAGGTGTTAAATCGACTAATTGTCCATCTTTATACAATCTTTCTTCTATAATATTTAACGAAAATGGACCTGACGTAACAATATTCGTTTTTTCTTCATGTACTTCTATTCTTCTTAATAAAGACTGTATACGTGCAGTTAATACTACTGGACTAAACGGTTTTGCAATATAATCATCTGCACCTATTCCTAGTCCTTGCACCTTATCTTCATCTTGTACACGTGCGGTTAACATAATAATACCCATTTTTTTATTTTCTTTCCTGATAGCCTTACAAACTTCTAAACCATCAATCCCCGGTAACATTACATCCAGCAGTGCTATATCAACAGTTTGCTCACTCAAAATCTGTAATGCTTCTTCTCCAGTAGTAGCTTCTATTACATAAAATCCAGCACGTTTTAAATTTAAAACAATAAAGCTACGGATCGTTAATTCATCTTCTAAAACTAAAATTTTTGACATAATTCCCACCTCCTACTCTTGTTGATAATCCGCTAGCGGTTTTATATATGCTTTCACTTTTTCAAATTCCGATTGCTTCGGTACTGCATATACGTGAGAAGCCGTTTTAATTGCTGCGCTGTAGCCTTTTATATTGAACCATTCTTTCCGCTTAAAAATATGAACTTCAAGCCATATTTTATTTGTTCTTGTATCCAAAAACTTTTGAGAATTTGATTCTTTTTGCTGATCTGGTATTGTAATTTTCCCTATTAACTCTTTAGGAATTTTCACATAATACCCTTTTTCTATATCTATATATCGTTCTTCAATTGGTTTAATTCCAGATTCACTCCACTGTATGTAACGTTCAAAAAGCGGACTATCACCATGTGATTTATCCTCCCAACCTTTTGGACGTACAGTACGAACAAATTCAATAATGCCATCTTCATTAACATCTTTACTTTCTACAACATATTCATTAAATAAATCTTCTTTCCCACCTATAGGTAATACTTCATAATGATCCTGATCAAATTTTGCTACATAAGTTATACCTGAATGAGCGCCAACTCCTGCATCAATTACTACCGCCTTTAGTGATTTAGATATACGACCCATTTGTATTCTTTGAATACTATTTATAAATGGATCGTATGACACTTCAGATAAAGTCTTAAATTGTTCCATGAACTCAACTGTCAGCTTCTCATCTTTTTCAAATGTAACAAGGCTTATATCTTTCAGTCCATTTTCATTTAGATCCTCTATGAATAACTTCGTATAACTTCGATTATATATTTCCTTCATCTCTTCATTTTCTTCCGAAAAAACATACATAACATGTTCTAACGATTCACGATTTACAGAGATTCCGATTAACAACTCTCTCTTCCCGTTCCCTGTAAAATCACCGACTTCAACGATATCTACATCTCCACCATCAAATTTATGTGTGGACTTTATTCTCCAGCCATTTCCGATTTCTTCATATACGGCTAAATATACGCTATGATCTTCATTCGGCAATTTATAAAATAAGATGGCTTCTTTCTTATTATCTTGTTTAAAATTCATTGACCAAATCATCTGTTTATCTTTGTTAGACATTGGAGTAAGTAAGCGATAATTAACAGGTAAATCTTTATCAATTTGTTCCTTTAATTCATTAATCCATTTTTCATTTGTAGGAGCTTCCATTAGACTTGTTGGAGCTTCAGACATTTTACATCCAGTCAATATAAAGATAATTCCCATCATGCTTAACCATTTCTGCATATGATATCTTTCCTTACCACAAATTTTGAATATGTCCTTTTACTTTTTTACCTATCCATTATACTCATACATATGAGTATAATTTTTCTAAACTAAAAAATCGTTACAGAAAAGTTACAAATACATTCCAAAAAAAAAGATTGGCAAAAGCCAATCTTTTTTTATTATTCGTTTCGGACTGATTTTGGCGTTACACCTAAATGATCATTTAATTTTTTTGAAATATCTTTTACATTTTTTTCATTTGGAATGTAATAATAAATACCACCGATACGTTTATCTGTACCTTCTATTTGCATTTTTTCCATTTCCAAATTAGATCCTGCCATATTTTTTGTAATGGCCAGCATATCGTCAAATGTTAAGTTCGTTTTCATATTTTTATCAACCGCATCCAGTAAAGAGCCCATTTTGCTAATTGATTGAACAGACATCGCTTTTTTAGCAATTGCTTCTATTACAAGTTGCTGTCTCTGTCCACGCATTGCGTCACTATCAATTTTACGCGTTCTTGCAAGTGCAAGTGCTTGTTCTCCATTTAAATGTTGGTAACCTTTTTCTAAATGGATCATACCAGCCTGGTCTTTACTATCTTGTTCAGTGAAAGTAACTGGGACATCAATATCAATACCACCAATTGAATCGACAATTTGTACGAATGATTCAAAGTTAAACTTCACATAATAATCAACAGGTACATTTAAAAATCTTTCCACCGTATCGCGTGTACTTTCTACGCCACCAAATACGTGAGCATGAGTAATTTTATCTAATTTTTTTCTAGTTGGAATGTAAACACGTGAATCACGTGGGATACTTACTAGCTTAACAGACTTATCATCTTTATTAATTGTTGCTAATAAAAGTGCATCTGTTCGAACTGCTTCGCCATATTGGCTTTTTCTCATTTCACTTCCATCTACACCCATGATTAATATTGAAATATTATCCTTTAAAGGTTCGACTTCTTTATCACGCTTTGATGACTTATCAATTTTTGCATACGCATCATTTACAACAGCTTTTGCTTTATTATATATAAACGAACCATATCCTACTCCTCCAAAAATAAGTAGGAAAAATGGAATTAATATGAACCATTTTATTGACTTTCTTTTAGAACGCTTTTTATTACTTCTCGTATTTTGTTCTAATTCAGAGCTCATACCCATTCGCCTCTCTTTCTCTTTACCAAGTATAATGTAAGTCTATTTATCTTCATATTGAATTTCCTTTCACTAACCTTACAATTTTGTAAGGTTACTACTTAAACCCAATACGTATTCCATTTCACATTATACTCTCGTACTTATTTTTGGCAAGTCACTATTTACCAATTTCAAAAATTTAGCACTTCGCAACATGCGGATTTACAAATTTATTAACTCTTTCATTTTAAATTAGAATGTCTTTTTCCTAACAAACGATATGAATAAAGAATCCAGCTAATTATAAAATCTCTATGAATACAGTATATTTAACTTTATTATTTCTCAAACGGCGTATACACACTTTTCTTCCCCTGATTATCAATGTAAGCCGACTTTGCTTTTATTTTCGTTTTTTCTATTTCCATGTCTTCATTTGAGAAGTTCACAATGATTTTAATATCTTTTCCATAAGAAACAGATTGTACTAGCTTATCTTCTGACAAATACGCAAAATTCGTCATCTCTTCTTTTACTGCTTTTTCATGAACTTCATTCCAAACTTTTAGATGCTCTGTAATTTCTTTTTTATGCTTATTCCACTCTACTTCATCTAAATGGTACAACGGAGGAACATTATACAATAATTCAGACAGCATTCGATTTCCAACTTCATCTTTTACCTTTAAACTTCCCCATTCCCAATGATGCGTTGTAATAACGGAATCATTGTATACTAATTTATATAATGGTACCGAATATACTGGGTTTAAATATACTTGTTTATATTCTTCTTTCAATGGTACTTGTTTTGCATATTTTTCAGGCACATTTTGATTTGGTGACCAATATCCACCGACATAATACGGACTTGTTTTATTTTTCCGCATATCTTCATCGTCCCATTTAATAACAGGTGTTTCAATTCCGTGTGCAAATGCAATCGTACTACTAGCAAAATCATTTCCGCCTTCAGAACCAACGACCATACCCTTTTCTTGCGCAATGTAGTCCATTCGTTTTAAACGTGCTTTTAAATCTTGCTCTTGCGTCGTTATATGTTTCGCTGAATAGTCATCGTAAATTTCACCTGTCGCATCACAATCAATAAACCATGAATTATATTTAGGACCATTTTGTAATATATCATTCATGCGTTCCTTTACACTAGGCAGCGATAAAGTCGGGTTTAATTTGCGACCTCTACCTAAAAAGCCTTGCACCTTTTCTCCGTTTTTCTTCGTTACAGTAGCCTCTTCGTATAATGATGGGTCATTAAAGGATGCTGTGTTCCAATTTTTATCACTTTTTTCGTGAATGGAATGATATGAATCATACGGACCAACTAAATACCCCATTTCCTTAGCTTTTGTTACGAAATTAGGTTGCATAAATCCTTGTTCCCAGTTCGGCAGACCAATCCATGCTTTTTCTATTCCTGCCTCTTTCATTTCCTTTAGTATGTCCGTTCCATCTGCATTACCCCATTTACTTACCTCTTCAACCGCATCACCAAGTAGCGACTTTAATAAATGCTTATTTAAGCTATACGATTCTGTATTCGTTAAGTGACCTACACCTTTCTTTAATAGCACACTAGCTTCCTGATTAACGTTTTGAAAAATATCCTCTTTATAAAATTCCTTCATAGATAACACTTCGTTTATATAACGTAAAATAACATTTTTTTGATACTTATCAATAAAATCTTGTTTACTTACTTGATCTAATACATTCAGTTCCCCAGGCTCTGAACTATTCTTTTGAATAAGTTCTTTTATATGACTAAACAGCGGGCTATTTATTTGCTCTCTTAGTTTTGACCAATTTATATTACTTTCTGATAAACCATTTTGATTCCAAAAATAAAAATGCGCCGCTCCATATAACTTTTCGATTTCTTTATTTTTTCTAGCCTTTTCTTGTAATGTTTTAAATTCACCTTTTCGAACAATATCATCCTTATACAGTTTAGTAATGCTTACCGCATCATTATTTGTCACATATAATTGAAATCCATATGTTTTATTTTTATTTATGCTCGGAAATTCATGTGTAAAATCAAATCCTATTTTCGGATCCGAATGAAATTTCAATTCATTATTAAACATATTCGTTGCAATATATACAATTGAATATTTCGAACCATTTAATGCGAAAAACTTCATAGAAAATGATTCAGCAAATGAATATGCATCATCCTTTAAAAACTTCTTCCAATTCTCATCATTGCTCGGAATTTGCTTACCCTCCCATAATGGAAGTGTATAATTTTCAGCTTCTACTTTCGGCCATGTAAAGCTTTCTGCACCAGTCGATTCCACTTCAATGTTTAAGTGGTCTTTTTTCTTTTCTAATTTTATTTTTACTTTTTGATCTGGATATTCCCACGATGTACGATCCTTTTCTTTTTTTACATTCGATACCTTCATTTTCGGTAGGGGTTGTGATGCCTGTTCCTTTACCCCCTCATGTTCTACAGTTAATGTGAATGTTTCTGGATTTACATCATAAGTAAAATCTTTATACGTCGCTTTCTTTATTTTAGACTCTTGTACAGCATTACTACCTTTTACGTCACAACCGACTAAAGTTGAAAACGACATAGTTGTAAGAAGACATATCGCTATCATTTTTTTCATCCTCTGCACCTCCACCAATGAATATACAGATGCTTTGTTACAGGAATGTGGCAAAAGATAATAGAGCTAGCATTTTGCTAGCTCTGTTTGGAGTATTAAAAGTTGATATGAACAACTATAATTCGCTTAGAAGATATGTAATACAGTAACTGCATTTTTTCTCAACAATTATGAAACTAAACAAATCAAAATTTTAACAAGCATTCTTCAACTGAAAAAATAAGTGTATACAATGTATCCTAAAAGTAGTACTAAAATGATTATTCCTGTACCTTTCCAATTCATACCGCCTGTTATATCAACTGGACTACCCGTTTCCGCTCTATTGAGTCCGTCACGTAAAGAACCCGTAGGATTACTTTTTAATTCACTTTGTCTCATACGCTCTCTTTTTTCTTCTGGTGACTCTTTATTCATTTAATCACCTCCAAAATGAATGCACTCTTTACTTACATTATTCAAAATCAACATTTGTTTTATATTTTTTCCGAAAAAACCTAATTTAAAATAGGTTTGCAACGTAAAGAAAGCTAGCCATGCCAGCTTTCTTTACGATCCAATATGCTCTTCCTTATTTACAATAATACCTTTATGGTCGATTTCAAGCTCACATACTTTCATATCTGTAAATACTCTCGCTAATTGCTCAGTGATTTCTTGACGCTTCTCATATGGCGTTAATATAAAAATAGATGGCCCCGCACCGCTAAGTGCTGTGCCGTACGCACCAAATTCTTTTGCGCATTTACGAATAGATGGTAATAATGGTACGAGTTCTAAACGATATGGTTCGTGAAAATGGTCTCTCTCCATCATTTCACCTACAACTTCCCACCGCTTTTGACATAATGCAGCTACTAATACGTTACTTATCGCACTAGCTTTAACTGCCTCATGAAACGGAAACATCTTTGGTAATACAGATCGACTTTCATCTGTATTTAATTCTGCATTCGGAATGAGAGAAATTACACCCAATTCCTTGCTCTCAATTCTTACGACGGAAACATCCTTTCCATCAAGTGCTCCAATTACAGTTCCACCTAATATAGAAGCAGCAACATTATCAGGATGTCCTTCAAAATTTGTAGCAATTTGAACTTTTTGATCAGCAGTTAAGTTCAAATTGCCTAGTTGATTCGCAAGCTCTATCCCAGCTACAATCGCTGATGCACTACTTCCTAGCCCTCTCGTTAATGGGATATTACTAGTAACTTCTATTATATGGGATGATATAGAAGGACATACTTTACATGCCGTGCTAACGATTAAATTTTTATCGTCTGTCGGAATTGATTCTTCAAAGGAATGGATCACTTGCCATTTATCAGCTTTTTCTTTAACCACCACATCTAAATACAATGACAAAGCTATTCCAACTGAATCAAATCCAGGACCAACATTCGCCGTACTAGCAGGGACACGAACGCTAAATGGTATCACGACATAATCACCCCTTTAATATGATCTTTAATTTGTTCTATATCATTTGACACACTTGCGATGTCTAGTTGATTTGAAGAAATAGCGATATCAGGATCCTTCAAACCATTTCCAGTTAATACTGCAACAACTGTTTCTCCCTTTTTGATTTTTCCAGATTCAACATGTTTAATTACGCCGGCTAATGAAGCATTTGATCCTGGTTCAGCGAAAACTCCTTCAGTTTTTGCTAATAACCTATACGCATGTAAAATTTCTTCATCTGATACCATATCTATTTCACCACGAGACTGCTCGGCAGCCTCTACTGCATACGACCAACTTGCTGGGTTACCTATGCGAATCGCTGTTGCAATTGTTTCAGGTTCTTCAATTACATGCCCTTTTACAATTGCAGCTGCTCCTTCCGCTTCAAAACCATGGATTCTTGGCTTCTTATAACCTTTTTCTTTCTCATATTCACAGAAACCTTTCCAATATGCTGTAATATTTCCTGCGTTCCCAACAGGGATAGCTAGAACATCTGGTGCATTTTGCAATTGGTCACAAATTTCAAATGCTGCCGTTTTCTGCCCTTCAATTCGATAAGGATTCACTGAATTTACTAACGTAATCGGCTCTTCTGCAGCAATATTTCTTACAGCCTTAAGTGCATCATCGAAATTCCCTTCTATTGAAATAATTTCAGCTCCATAAGCGACCGCTTGCGCTAATTTTCCATGTGCAATCTTTCCTTCTGGTATTACGATAATGCATTTCATCCCAAGACGTGCCGCATATGCTGCAGCTGATGCTGATGTATTACCTGTTGATGCACAAATGATTGCTTCTGAACCTTCTTCTTTCGCCTTAGCAACTGCCATGACCATACCACGATCTTTAAAAGAACCTGTCGGATTCGCTCCTTCGTACTTACCGTATAGCTGAATCCCTAATTGTTTTGATATATTTAATAATGGAATAAGTGGCGTGTTTCCTTCCATTAAGCTGACATCAGGTGTATTTTCATTCACTGGTAAATAAGACGCATACTGTTTTAATAGTCCTTTATACATATTGTTTTTCCTCCTCAATAATGTAGTAACTGTTTATTTCACTTGCGACAGCTTCTATCGCTTCTAAAACTCGTTCAAATTGATACTTGGAAGTTCGATGTGTCACAACAACGACTTCTGCCAGTTCACGGTTTAAAGGTAATTGAATAACCTCTTTTAAACTTACAGAATAATTAACGAAACATTCTGTTATTTTTTGTAACATCCCAGGCTCATCTCGTAATGAAATACGTAAGAAATATTTCGAAACTACTTCTTCATCACCTTGTAATTCATAAGGAACTGGTTCTTTTAACGCACTTTTATTTTTCGGAACTTGATTCATATTTTTAACGATTGAAATAATATCACTTACTACAGCAGAACCAGTCGGTAACTTCCCAGCTCCGGGTCCATAAAACATTACTTCTCCTACCGCTTGGCCATGGACATACACCGCATTAAATTCATTATTCACATTTGATAATGGATGCTGGCTCGGTAAAAGCGTCGGTTCTACACTTAAATGAATGGCTGGTCCTTGTTTTTCAGCCTTACCAATTAACTTCATAATAAATCCTAACTTTTCAGCCATTTGTAAATCTTCTTTTTCGACCTTTCGAATCCCTCTTACTTGCACATCATCTAATGAAACATTCATCGAAAAACCTAAGTTTGCAAGAATTGCTACTTTTCTTGCCGCATCTAGTCCATCTACATCTGCTGTCGGATCCGATTCTGCAAAGCCTAATTTTTGTGCTTCCTGTAAAGCCTCTTCATAAGACCATCCATTTTGACTCATTTTTGTTAACATATAATTTGTTGTACCATTTACAATTCCCATTATTTTTTCAATTTGATCTGATGCTAGCCCATCAGTTAGTCCTCTTAACACTGGAATACCGCCCGCTACACTCGCTTCGTAACATAAATCACAATCATTATCGTTCGCCAGTTGAAGAAGCTCTGCACCATATACAGCCATTAAATCTTTATTTGCTGTTACGACATGCTTTTTATTTCGTAAAGCCTTAACAATATGCTGCTTTGCTTCTTCAATTCCACCCATTACCTCTACTACAATATCAATATTTGAATCATTTAGAACTTCATCTGCATGACTTGTTACTGCAATTCCATCAATACAAACATCGCGTTCTTTTTCCAAATCACGTACAACGACTGTTTTCACTTTCACTTCGTATCCTGTATCAAGTGCGATTTTTTTATAATGTTCTTTCAAAATATGAACAACACCACTTCCGACCGTACCTAAACCTAATACCCCAACATTTATAACGTTATTCATCTTCTAATCTCCTCCTAAAAGTTTAATTGTTACATCTATAAATCACCTTACTCTGCTTTTTTGTCATGCAGGTGGTGGTTATTTCCGTACTTATAAATCGTTTCATATTACCGCACCTCCTTTCAAAGTAATAAAAAAACACACTCTTCCCTAGGAAAGGGACGAATGTGTTTTCGTGGTTCCACCCTTGTTCCAATCTAGACGTACCTCCTCCTAGATTGCTCAAGTTCAGATAACGGCTGATACCGTCAATAATTACTAGATTACTCGTTCACTATTGAAGTTCAAAGGTGGTAAAATCATTTCTCGTGTTAGGAAGCTCACACCCTTGGCTTCCCTCTCTGTAAACCGTAAAAATGATTTCGTGTCCTTATCGTTACTTTTTTCGTTCATGTTTATTTGTTAACTCATTATACTCGCATAAAAAACAAAATCAATAATATTTTTAATTATTTTAAATTTTCAATCTATAACACTATAAAAAAAACACATTCTTCCCTAGGAAAGGGACGAATGTGTTTTCGTGGTTCCACCCTTGTTCCAATCTAGACGTACCTCCTCCTAGATTGCTCAAGTTCAGATAACGGCTGATACCGCCAATAATTACTAGATTACTCGTTCACTATTGAAGTTCAAAGGTGGTAAAACCATTTCTCGTGTTAGGAAGCTCACACCCTTGACTTCCCTCTCTGTAAACCGTAAAAATGATTTCGTGTCCTTATCATTACTTTTTCGTTCATGTCTATTTGTTAACTTATTATAGTTATCAACTTTTTAAAAAGCAAGCCTATTTTTACTAACTATTTTCAAAATAATTTTTTATTATATTTCACAATAACATTATGCAACTGCCACTCAATTTACCTATTTTGTCATTTCTCCAGTTTATAAATCAACGGTTCATATATAAAGTGAAACTTTAATCAGTGGGGATTTTGTTTATCCCCACCTAACTTCTTTGTTTTCGCTGAATTTTGAGGTAGGAATCTTACTGCCCGTTAATGCGGGATAAATTCCCCATTCTAAAACCCGTACATACCCACCTTACAAAACTATATCAATAAAATTTTCAATACAATCTTTTTGTATAACTTTCTTCTAAAGAACGTGCAACATCTTCTTCTGAAGTATTCACTTTCGCATGCTCCAGCAACATTTTTGCTGCTGAAGGTAACTCTTTTTTATTTAACCAAGATTCTGATTCCCACATCTTAGAACGAATAAACGCTTTTGCACAATGAATGTAACACTCTTCTATTTCAACAACAATTCCAAGTAACGGATTGCGTCCATTCGCCTGCATTTCTTTCAAAATTTCTTCGTCGTTTGTAATATATGCTCGGCCATTTATTCTGAGTGTCTCCCCAAGACCTGGAATAAAAAAGATTAGTCCTACACGTGGATTTGAAATAATATTCAAAATGGAGTCTATACGACGATTTCCTGGTCTTTCTGGAATGATAATTTTATTATTATTGAGTACGTATACAAATCCAGGTGCGTCTCCTCTCGGCGAGGCGTCACACTCCCCCAACTTATTTGCAGTAGATAATACTAGAAAAGGAGATTTAGAAAGGAAATCTACACAATGGTGGTCTAATGATGAAATAACTTTTTTCAATGCTCGCTCACTTGGTTGCCCCAATATTTTTCGTAACTCTTCCTCTGTTGAAATAATCGATTTTATTTCCATACGCTCTATCTCCACTTATAATCGCCCCTTTTTCTTTATTTTCCCAAAATTCAATACGAATATTGTATAATAAAATTTGCAGAAAGGGGAATTAAAATGACAGAGTGGTTAACAATATTTGATTATGAAAGAAATACACTTGGGAAGAAATTACGCGATGAAGTGCATCGTGACGGTGATTGGCACGAAACATTTCACTGTTGGTTTGTAGAAAAAGATGCTAAAGATATATTCTTATATTTCCAGTTACGCTCTAAAAATAAAAAAGAAGCTCCATGTATATGGGATATTACTTCAGCTGGACATATTATGCATGATGAAGATGTACAAATTGGTGGTCTTCGTGAAATCGAAGAAGAATTGGGGCTTTCCTTTCAAACTACTGATTTAGTATACAAAGGAATCTTTAAAATAGACTATGAAATTTCAAATCTTACTGATCGTGAATTTTGTCATATGTATTTTCACAATGTCATCAATCCACTTCCATTCGCACCAGGTGAAGAAGTAGACGATGTGATGAAAGTACATGCAACTTCTTTTCTACAACTATTAAATGGAGAGATTTCATCTTTAAAAACAATTTCAGTCTTAAACAATAAACCGATTACGATAACATTTGAAGATATTTATCCGTATGATCTTGCATACTATGAATTTGTTGTTGCACAAGGAAAAGAACTACTAAAAAATAATAGTTTGTAAATATAATAGGACTCCTATCTATCATTGACTGAGAGTCCTATTTTCCTTATCATCATTGTTCAATTGTCTTTAATCTGTTCTCTACTCGTATAAATAAGCGAATGATTAACAATACCATAACCACCATAATCGCTATTATTGTATGTGGATATCTAAACAGTATACTAATAACACTTCCAATTAACATCATGATAAATCCGTTTTGCTTCATCACTTCTACACTATACCTGTTACCCGCATCCCATAATTCCTTATTTTTCATAGATCGTTTCGTACGATAACCATATGCCGCATTAATATCGGTCGGTGGATTTTTTTGAAGAATAATTGCCGCAAGTATAAAAATAATACCAATCAATATGCTTATTCCTATGTTTACGAGTGCATCAATCAATTATACCCCACTAACTTACACTTTCATTATACGACACAACCTTTATTTTTCCAATTTATAACACATTCACTTTCTTTCTTTCGATGTCTGGAACATACTTGGAAGTGTTACAAAACGTGCCCCTTTCGTTTTTAACTGCGGAATGATTTTGTCTAGTGCATCAACAGATCCTTGTAAATGCCCACCTGGAGTAGAATGCTGCAGTATGACACTACCTGGAAATGAATTCCCTAACACATTATTTGTAATCGTATCGGCACTTACACCTTTCCAATCAACTGTATCAACACTCCACTGTACAATCATAAAATTTTGCTCAGTTGCCCAATTCAATTGATTTTCAAGTATTTCACCATACGGTGGACGTATAAATTTAGGGGCATAGCCGGCTAAACGTTTTAATATTTCTTCCGTTTTTATAATTTGATTACGGTACTCAACGTCATTTACTTTCGCTAAATTCGGATGACTGTACGTATGATTACCAATTACATGCCCTTCATTTGCAATACGCTTTACTACGTTCGGAAATTTTTCTGCGTTTTCACCAAGTAAGAAAAAAGTAGCTTTTACATTATGTTGTTTTAACTTATCTAATATTTTTGGCGTGAATTCTAAATCTGGTCCATCATCAAATGTAAGAGCGACTTCCGCTTTATTATACGGTCCTGAAAATGCGTACGCATATTTTTCAACCCATGAAAATGGTGTCCACGATCCACGATCATATGCTTTCATTTGTACTTCATAATTTTGAGGGATATATGCGTATGGCAATGAGTTTATATAGTCTCCATAATAAAATGAATTATATGGCATATAAGCATACGAAACATCTCGTTCTAGTCCCCATTGATATGGAGCAAACATTTGTGGCGAATAAAAATAATACATGATAAAAAACCTCCCTAAATTTTCATATGTGATTCATCTGCACTTTGTTAGAGAAATTGTTATTCATAAACAAAAATAAGACTGTCCTTAATTAGGACAGTCTTACTACTTTATATTATTAATAAATTGATGTACTATCTTTTGGCAAAGCTTTCACATGTTTTAAATAGTTCGTCACTTTATCATCCTCATCTTGCGGATATTGATATTCATACGTGTTAGCGATTTCGTTCGCCACTTCCCTAAATAAATCACTCATGACAAAGAATGACTCCCATATGTTTTCATATTCAGCATTAGAAAATGTCCTTTTAAATTGCTCCCACATATCTTCTTCAATATATTGCTCGAAATGCTTTCCAAACTTCCCTGTATTAACTGTAAAGTCTGTTTTCATACCAATATGCCATTCTAGCATTACAATGAACATATCTCGCACTGGTCCTTCAAGCATTCCTTTTGCATAAGAAAGTTCCTCTCTCCATAACCCTTTTGCCACATTTGTACTACACCACCAAAATTCATTACAGCAATCCAAAAACTCTTTTTCTGTAGGCTTTTTTATTAAGTAATCCTTATCGCTTGCTGGCGGGAATCCTTCCATACAATTATCTTTATCAAGAAGCAGTTTACTTAAACTATCTTGTCCAACGAACTTTTTTATTAACTCAACTGGAACTAGCGTTAAATCAATCCGATTCCCATCCATGAACTGCATTAAATACGGAAACTTCCCATCTTCATCTGGTTGAACTAACGACATTTCTTCTGGCATTTGTACTATCATTATTTCTCCAAATCTATGAACCCAATTATGATTAGACGTAAAAGATTGTATATCATTTACAACATACATAATATCATAGTCTTGAAAACAATCTCTTTTCACATTTGGATTTACACGCGATCCATTCATGATAACTGCTCGAATTCTTTCATCCTCTTTTGCTATATTTATAATTACGTCTAACATTTCTTTTTCAGTTCTCATCTACTTATATCCTCCAATTTTTTAATATATAATATAGTGTTATGTATATTGGAGGTCCACGAGCTAATCTCGTTATACACGATACATGTTATAATTTTTGAAACTTCTTTTTCATCCTTTTTCCTCCTTACATCACTCTTTTACAACTGCCATCCCTTTCAATTTCCCAATGCTTTCTACCATTCACTTTTAATTATACCGAAAATTCTGTCTCGAATACAAAAAATAAAGAAGGGACATCTACCCCTTACAGAATAGATATCCCTTCTTTTAAAGTTAAATTTAATTCCTATGGATTAGTAGACCAAAGCCCAGCAGATTTAATAAATGTACGTTTATTTAATTTCAGCTGCGCTACGATAAATTCTGCAATATCTTCTGCTTGCATTACTTTATCAGGGTTTCCATCAGTTAATCCTAAATCTACAGCCATATCAGTTGCTACTGTACTTGGAGTTAAAGCTGTTACACGAATGTTATGTTTGCGAACTTCCATCGCTAACGATTCTGTTAAGCCAAGGACACCAAATTTAGAAGCACTATATGCACTTGTTACAGGTGCACCTTTTTGTCCTGCTGTAGATGAAATGTTAATGATATCACCAGATTGTTGTTCAATCATGCTCGGTAAAGCTGCACGAGTTGCATAGTATACACCCATTAAGTTTACTTGAATGATTTTTTCCCAATCAGCAACGTCTAGTTCTAAAAACTTACCGAATTTAGAAATACCAGCGTTATTAATTAAAATATCGATAGATCCTAAACCATTTTTTAACGTTTCAATCGCAGTTGTTACTTCTTCGTATGAAGAAACATCAGCAGTTGCAATAACAGCTTTTACACCTTCTGCTTCTACTTCTTTCGCTACAGCTTTTAAGTTTTCTTCTGAACGAGCTAATAAGCCTACATTTACGCCTTCTTTCGCTAATGCGATTGCTACAGCGCGACCAATCCCTCTACCTGCTCCTGTAATTAAAGCATTTTTACCTTGTAATAATTCTGCCAAGTATAACACTCCTTAATCATCTCAGTTATGTATTATATTAAAATTGTATCTATGTTTATGTAAAAAGGCAATGATGCACTTTCATGTGCGTAGGTTACTTGTAGGTAACTGTAGAAAATTACTATGCATTCATTACACGTATTTATCATTATTCATGCAAAATAAAGACACCCTCCTCATAAGAGAGTGTCTGCGTATGAAATAAAAAATGGTTCTTTATCACTACACTATTTTTCTTCATAATTAGGAATACGCACAATAAATTCAGTACCTTTTCCTTCCTCACTCTCCACTTTTATCTCTCCTTGATGAAGGTCGAGTACTTTCTTTACAATAGCTAAACCTAAGCCACTTCCTCCATAGGCACGATTTCGTGAAGAATCCGCTTTATAAAAACGCTCAAAAATATGTTGTTTCTGTTCTTCTAATATACCAATTCCTGAATCATGGATACGCACTTCCACTACTGTCTCATGTTCCTTTAACTGAATAGTAATCGTACCACCGCTTGGAGTAAATTTAATACTATTATGAATTAAATTAATCCACACTTGACTCATACTTTCTTGGTCAGCAATAACATATACTTTTTCTAAATCTAGTTCTAACTCAATTTCTTTTTCAGCCCAGAGTGGTTCACTATTTAACACAATTTGCTTTAATTGTTGATCTAATCGATAGCTCACTCTTTCTGGTGTATACTCCTCTGATTCTAAAAGAGTTAGCTTTAGTAAATTTTGACTTAGTTTAGATAATCTCGTTGTTTCAGTTTCAATAATGGTAAGATAATGCTTTCTTTTTTCCTCAGAAAGATTATCGTCTTGTAGTGCTCTAGCAAATCCTTTTATAGAAGTTAACGGTGACTGTATTTCATGAGAAACATTCGATACAAACTCTTGTCTCATTTTCTCCATCGTATTCAGTTCATCTGTCATATCATTTATACTTTTTACGAGCACGCCAATTTCACCATCATACTTTTCTTCATTTCTTATTTTTACGGAGAAGTCTCCTTTTGCAATTTTTTGTATCGGTTCAATAATAGTCCAAATCATTGCCTCTCGTTTTGGCCTCATTAATATTCCAATCAATGTCCAAATAAGAATAATAAATACAAAACCGACCATATCACTAATTAGAAAGGCAACAAACGGCGATACGTTTACGTCAAAAGCATTCAATATACTAGTTGCTACATAAAATGCGATAGACCAAATGATAGTAAGAAAAGAAAAGAGCGCTAATACCGCTCCAAATACTTTCAGCATCTTCAACTTACTCATTCGTTTTCTTTTTCTCATTTACTTACCTCTAAGCGATACCCTAATCCTCTTATTGTTTTAATACTAAATTTCGACTGCTCTTCTTGAAACTTCTCACGTAACCGATTAATATGAACGTCTAGTGTACGTTCATTCCCTTCAAAATCATATCCCCATATTTCTTCAATTAATTGCTCTCTCGAACAAGTTCTTCCCGATTTAGACCCTAAAGTAAAGAGCAGCTCAAATTCTTTTAACGGTAACGTAACCGTTTGTTCTCCAGATGTAACTTCGAATGTTTTACGATTTAATAATACATTTCCAACTTGAATCGATTGCGAAACTGTAATTTGGTAACGTTTCAATAATGCCTTTACTCTCACTACTAGTTCTATAGGATCAAATGGTTTTACAAGATAATCATCTGTCCCAAGGTGAAATCCTTTTACTTTTTGTGATGTTTCTCCTTTTGCAGTTAGCATCAGAACCGGGATATCATAGTATTTTCTTAATTCAAAACATACATCAAATCCATCCATATTTGGCATCATGATATCAAGAATAACCATATCGACTTTTACGTCATCCATTTTCTGAAGTGCATCTACTCCATCAATTGCCTCATATGTTTGAAAACCTTCTCGTTCTAAAAATACAGAAACGAGTTCTCTAATGTGTGGATCGTCGTCTACTATTAAAATTTTAGGTATCAAAGGAACCATTTCCTTTCTACTTAGCATCTAATATATTTTTTAAAAATGAATCATCAGTGGAGTAAAATCCCACTGATGATTCATTTTATAATGCACCCTCTTTAATTTTCAATTGCTGCGTTGCAAACTCACGATACATATCATGCGTCTGTAATAATTCATCATGCGTACCACTACCTGTAAGATTCCCTTTTTCAATAAAGATAATTTTATCTGCATCTACAACAGTAGAAAGTCTATGTGCAATCACTAATGTTGTTCTGCCTTTCATTAAGTTATTTAATGCTTTTTGAACGACAGACTCAGATTTACTATCTAAGCTTGAAGTTGCCTCATCGAGCATAAGAATTTGCGGATTTCGAAGTAACGCTCGGGCAATAGCAATTCGCTGTCTTTGCCCCCCAGAAAGCTTCACACCGCGTTCTCCAACTTCTGTTGCATAACCGTTTGGTAAGTCATGAATAAATGCATCAACATATGCCATTGCTGCTACTTTTTCAATTTCTTCATCCGTTACTTCGCCCTCGACGCCATAACAAATATTATCACGAATTGTTCCATCAATTAACGGACTATCTTGTGATACGTAACCGATTTGACGTCGCCATGACTGTAATGAATAACTCGTAATTGATTCTTCCCCTAATTTAATGGCGCCACTAGTTGGCTCATAAAAACGTTCCAGTAATGAGAATAACGTTGTTTTCCCACTACCACTTGGTCCTACAATCGCTGTCACTTTTCCAGATTCAATTGTGAAATCAATATTTTTCAAAACTTGCTCTTCTTCGTTATACTCAAAATGTACATTTTCAAGAACGATCGGTTGCTTAGCATTTGTCACTTTCACACCAGTTTCATGATCTTCTACTTCATATTCTAAAATCGTACTAATTCTTTCCGTTGCACCAATTGCCTTTTGGAATTGTGTAAAGAACATAGATAATTGACTCATTGGCATTACAATTTGAACTAAATACAAAATAAACGCTACAAGTTCACCGGTTGTTAATGCACCGCTAGAAACTCGCATCCCGCCATATCCTACGATAATAACAAGTAGTGCCATTAAAACAAACGACATAACTGGCGAAATTAATGCTTGCACTTTTCCTTCTTTCAAACCAAATTGTAATAACTTTTGTATACCTGTATTACCCGTTTCATATTCTCTTTTTTCTGTATTTGAAGATTTCACTAAACGAATTTCTGATAACACTTGCGTTAACACACTTGTAAAAGATGCCGTTTCATCTTGAAGCGCTTTTGAAATCTTATACATTTTTCGTCCAAGTGGAACTAAAATTAATACAGACAACGGAATAACCGTTAAAAGTAACGCAGTCATTTTCCAATCTAAAACAAATAATACAATTAACGATCCAACAATTGAAATACCGCCTGTTAATAAGTTTGACAAATGCTCAGAAATTAACGTTTTCACTACACCTGTATCATTCGTCATACGGCTAATTGTATCACCTGTTCTATTTTGATCGTAATAAGATACCGGCAAGATAAGTACCTTTTTCCACAAACGTTCTCTTAGTCCCGCTACAATCTTCTGCCCAATATAATTTAGTAAATATATAGACAACCCTGCCGCAATAGTTTGCATTACAAAGAAAGCAACTAATCCAACAATTTGTCCTGCACTAATTGAAGAAAGCGAAAAATTATCTACTAATCCTTTTGTCAGCATAGGAATAAATAAACTCGCTCCCGTAGAAAGCAAACTCATTAATAACGCAAAAACTAAAATTCCTTTCGGAGGATTTGTATCTTGAATAAGGCGTAAAAACTTCCTCCAACTCCCTTTTTTCTTCATTTCATTTCTAACTTCCATTCCTGTTCATCTCCTCGTGGTAAACAAAACTGTTCTTTCTAAAATTAGAATACGATACAAATGTAAACTGAATGTAAACACACTTTTTCTATTTTTACAAAATATACATAAAAACTCATCTTTACAACAGATATAAACATCTGATATTATTACCTGGTACTTAATATTATTCTATGTAAATTATAGATAAATAATTTACAACACGATATAAATCTCCAGTTAGTGAAAGGAGTATCCTTTTTGCAAACAAATATACATTCTGAAAAGGAAACAATTATTTTTATTCATGGATTAGTTGGCAATCGTCGCGCCTTCAAAAAGGAACAAAAACGTTTTTCTTCCTCCTACAACATTATAACTTATGACTTATTAGGTCACGGTGATGATAAAGGAGAAGCAATCGACTTTTCATTACAGCGCCTCGTAGATCAATTATTAAACTTATATGAGCAAGAAGGTATTAAAAAAGCACATATTTGTGCGCTAAGTTACGGCTGTTACATCTCTACAATTTTTGCACAAATGCATCCAGAAAAAGTATTAAGTATTTGTCATATTGGAGGACATTACAATAACCCTTCTCGTTTATATAATGTATTTCAAAATTTTTGGGAGAAGCGAGGAGATGAATACTCTAAATGGCTCTCTCAATACGCAAATACTATTTTTCCAAGCGGTATATTAAAAGCAAATCCGTTCGCAGTCATTTCAAGAAATATTTACTACCGTTTCGGATTACAATTACATTCATCCATAATTGCCCAGTCATTACGACATCGGTTAGAATTCGATTTAAAATCTAAATTAAAATCACTTCCTCACCCTATACTATGGGTAATGGGAGAGCATGATCATCTCTATAAATCTTGTCTATTTGATTTGAAATCTATTTTGCCTAACGTTCTATATAAGGAAATACCGTTAGCGGGACATGCAGCGAACTTATTTCGTCCTAACTATTTCCATGACTTATATGATCGATTTTTAAATGGAAAGTTAAAATAAAAACTATTAAACTTCCAATTTATTCAACTATAAAAAGGCTTCCCAAGTTTCCTTGGAAAGCCTTTTCTCTATACGAAAAGTATATAAAACTACTTTTTCTTAGTATGCTTTTGTGTAACCTAATAGGTGCTTGCTCCAGTAAGAGTTACTTACAGAACTAATACGTACACCAGTTGCATCTGTTTCTGCACTAATGAACTGACCGTTTCCTAAGTAAACACCCATGTGAGAAGGACCTGATTTATAAGTATTTTGGAAGTATACTAAATCACCTGGTTGTGGATTGCTAGTTTTTGTTTTAGAGCTCCAGTATCCAGCAACTGTTTGACGAGCGCCTTTATGACCAGTTTGATTTAATACGTAGTGAATGAATCCACTGCAGTCAAAACCAGCAGGTGTTGTACCAGCAGTTCTGTATGGTGAACCATTTAAAGATCTAGCGAATCCAGCGATTGAAGATGTATCTCCACCTGTTGTTGGTTTTTGTACGTCTTTACCTGGTTGTTGAACGTTATTTGTAACATTATTGTTATTTGTAACGTTGTTTACTCCGCCTTTTACAAACTTAACGAAGTCTGCACTTACGTAACCTGTGCGGCCGTTATGGTTAATTTTGTACCAACCATTTTCAGCACCAGTAACGTTTAATACTTTACCATTTGTTACTCCACCGATTACAGCGTTGTATGTAGCTGGGCCTGTACGTACTTTTAAAGCACCAGTGTTAACAACATAAGAACCACCAGTTTGAACTGTTGTAGTATTGTTGTTTGTAGTTGGTTGTTGTGTTTCGTTAGATACAGCAGAACCACCTTTTGTTACGAAGTCTTTGCTTACGTATCCAGTTCCACCATTGAAGTTGATTTTAAACCAATCTTGTACTTCACCTACAACTTGTACTGTTTTACCTTTGTTTACAGAACCTAATACTGTATGAGATGTACTTGGGCCTGTACGTACGTTAAGTGAAGAAACGTTTACTGTGTAAGTACCTGTTCCTTGTTGAACAGTCGTTCCTGTTTTGCCACCAGTCGTTACGAAGTCACCACTTACATAACCTGTTTGACCATTTACGTTTACTTTGAACCAACCATTTTCTTGTCCAACTACTTGTAGCACTTGGCCTGATTTTACTTTAGAAATAACGTTATGTCCTGTACCAGCACCTGAACGAACATTTAATACATCAGCAGTTACTGTGTATTTTAATTCAGAAGTTGTTTCTACAGTTTTTGTTTCAGTTACAGTCGTTTGAGTTTGAGTTTGAGTTTGAGTTTGAGTTTGTCCATTAATTTCTTTTAGCGCTTCATTTGAAACTTGTGCATGAGCAGAATCCATTCCTGGAACTGCAACGCCAGCTACAGAAGCTGCTGCTAAACCTGCAATTACTTTTTTCATAAGTTGTCTTTACTTCCTTTCCCTACTATCCTCTTAAAAAAAACTAAAACTTTAATACTTTACAATATTATCAAAGTAAAATATTCATCCAGTTCCATTTTTTAGCAAGAGTTTTATTTTTCACACAGAGTTCATTTTAAATGAACAAAGTGAAATCCGTGTGAACTTCATGTGAACTTTATCATTAAACACAGTGTTTTTGCAATGGTTTTTTCAAATTTCTTATATATCGCATGAAAATTCGACATTCCATTTAATATTTTAATATAAAATATCCCTTTTCTATCTATTATAAAAAATTCTATTAACCTAATACAAACTCAAGTATGTATTTCCTTATAAAGCTCCTTACATGAAGTATACTTTCATCATGACAAAAATCACTCTATTTATCAATAGTATAATATTTTTAGAAAACTAAATTTCTATACTATCTACAATTTTGAAATAATTTGACGAATTGTAAGATTTATTTCACAAAAGCCATTTCTCCTTTAAAGAAAACACACACTATATCAACTGTTCTCTTTTTCTTATAATGGAATTTATAGGATATTTATAGTATTATATACATATCTTAATAAACAAGAATTTTAGCGAATTGATTAAAGTTTCATTCCCTTATAAAATGAAACTTTAATCAGGAAGGGTTTTATACATCCTCCGCTAATTATTAACCCTCACCACTCGGGCTGCCCATTAATGCGGAGTTTTATTGGAATAAAAAGAGGAGGCATATTTGTGAGAAATATAATAGATGATCCAATACAAAAAAACATAGAGCTATACTATGCTTTTATTCAATTCGTTTCAATGATAACATTACAAAAAGTATCAGCTATTGAAACACGTAAAAACGAATTAAAAAATCAGATGAAAAATGCCGGACAAAAAAACCCTTATTACGTATAAAAAAAGGTGAACAGGTTATATTCCTGTTCACCTTTTTAAATTATTTATAAATTTTCACACGGTCCTCTAGCGGTTGGAATTCTTTTTCACCAGCATGTACTACCGGTTTACCAAATGGCATTTGCGCAATAAGTTTCCAATTCTCTGGAACATCCCACTCTTTTCTCACTTCTTCATCAATTAGCGGATTGTAATGCTGTAACGTAGCACCAAACCCTTCAATTTCTAAAGCTGTCCAAATTGCAAATTGTAACATTCCTGATGATTGCTGAGACCAAGTTGGGAAATTATCTTTATATAATGCAAAGTTAGCTTGAAGGCTTTCCACTACTTCACTGTCTTCAAAATATAAAACCGTTCCATAACCACTTTTAAATGCATTCATTTTTTCTTCAGTAGGTGCAAAGTTATTTTCAGGTACAATTTTTCGTAACGTTTCTTTCGTAATATCCCATAATTTATCATGTTGTTCTCCTAATAAAACAACAACGCGAGCACTTTGAGAATTAAAAGCTGAAGGTGTATGTTTTACAGCATGATAAATCACTTCTTGAATTTTCTCATCAGAAACTACTTGCTCTTTACTAATTGCATAAATAGATCTTCTGTCTTCAATTGCTGAGTAAAAATCTTTTGCCATCATAATTCCCTCCAATTTTCAATTGAGGCTATTTCATATGTATATATCATATTACGCCCCTCAAACTTATTATTAATAAGCTTATAACTTTATAATATCACAGCAACAAACAAACTCAAATAATAACACTTATATTTAGAAGCTTTTTCCTTTTTAAAATAAAAATAAAAAGACTGTTTGTTGTTATCTAAAATTAGTAACAACAAACAGTCTTACTTATGTAGCGATCTAGATTCGTATTTTACTTACTTAATTAACTAATCCAAATGCATACGACATTAACTTATTTGTCTCTGTAAAACGTTTTGTTTTACTTGATGTCCCCATGACCACTGTAATAATTCGATTATCACCTTGCTTTGCAGTCCCAGTAAAACAGTATCCTGCACTATCTGTAAATCCAGTCTTTAGTCCGTCTATTCCTTCTATATATAAACTTTTATTATTTTTATTTAACATGTCGTTTGTGCTTATAACATTAATATTATTAAATGCTAGCTGACTTTGACGTAAGTGAGTCACTTCTAATATTTCCGGATAATCTTTTATAAGATGATACGCCAATTGTGCTACATCACCAGCCGTCATTTTTGTTTCACTTCCATCTGGCTCTTGTAATCCAGAAGCATTTGCAAATTTAGCATGTTCCGACATTTTTAACTGTTTCGCTTTTGCATCCATAAGCTGAACGAAATCTTTCTCCGATTTTGCCATATGTTCTGCTAAAGCCACAGCTGCATTATTAGCTGACTCAATCATTAATGCATGATATAAATCTTTAACAGTTAATGTGTCATTAACTTGTACTGGGATTCTCGCTCCCTCTGTTTGTGCCGCCTTCGCACTCATTTTCACTGGATCTTCCCAGCGAACTTTCCCGTTATGTATACTCTCTAGTAGGAGATACGCTGTCATCATCTTAGACATACTAGCTGGTGCAAAAGCTTCATTTTCATTATATTGATAAATAATATCTCCATCACTCGCATCGATAATCATAGCTGCTTTTGCGTTAATTTCTGGTGGGATGTACTTTGGCGGGACTACTTTTTCAGTAAATCCTGCTTTAGGTAGTTCTGCCACTTGCAAAGGTTGTCCCTCTACATTCGCTACGCTCTTTTGATTTCCTTGGAATAAGAACCAACATATCCCTAAAATAATGACTAATAGGACTGTCATCCTTCCCCATTTTAACCGATTCATTTCAAAACTCCTTTAGCAAACCTTTTATACACTCACATTTAACCTTATCAACAATTCCTTTATATAGTCAAGGTAAAAGGTATATTTATTCATATACAGCAATGATTATTTTAATTTATTTATGTTAAACTTACAATGTTGAAACGTAAGAATATTCAATAATAAAATCTCGTAAATAAAGCGAAACTTTAATCAGCCCCCCAATCGGGCTACCCGTCAAATAGCGAGATAAACTATTTAATAGAAGGGATTCATACAAATGCTACTTCCAAAATCATTAAAATACGGAGACACAATTGGGATCTACTCCCCTTCTTCACCAGTAACCTACACTTCTCCAAAAAGATTTGAACGAGCAAAATCTTACTTACAACAGAAAGGGTTTCATATATTAGAAGGTTCATTAACAGGTCGATATGATTTTTATCGTTCTGGTAGTATACAAGAGCGTGCTGAGGAGCTAAATGTCTTAATAAGAAATCCTAATATTTCTTGTATTATGTCAACAATTGGTGGGATGAATTCAAATTCAATATTACCTTATATTGATTATGATGCTTTTCTAAAGAACCCTAAAATAATGATTGGGTATTCAGATGCAACTGCTTTATTACTAGCAATTTACGCCAAAACAGGAATCCCTACATTTTATGGACCAGCTCTCGTCCCTTCCTTTGGCGAATTTAAACCTTTTGTTGATTGCACATACAAATATTTTGCTGAAACTTTACTACATGATCATTCTCTTCCTTATCATATAAAACAACCATTATTTTGGTCAGATGAATTTATTAATTGGGAAGAAAAGACGAAGGAGAAAGAACTTCGTCCAAACGATTGGATTTCAGTAATTGATGGAAAAGCTACTGGGCGTATTATTGGCGGGAATTTAAACACGATACAAGGAATTTGGGGTAGCCCCTATATGCCACATATTCAAGAAGGCGACATTCTCTTCATTGAGGACAGTTCAAAAGATGCAGCTACTATTGAAAGAAGCTTTTCATTACTTAAAATTAACGGTGTATTCGATAAAATTTCAGGTATCATTCTTGGAAAACATGAGCATTTTGATGATTGTGGTACAAATCGAAAACCTTTTGAAATACTATTAGAAGTACTTCAAAATCAAAGAATTCCTTTTCTAGCTGACTTCGATTGTTGTCATACACATCCCATGATTACCATGCCTATCGGTGTTCAAGTAGAGTTGGATGCAACAAATAAAACGATACATATTGTAGAACCTTGGAAAAAATGAATGCATAGCTTCTATTGTTTTACAATAAAAGCCATGATACTATATAATTTGGAATGTGAAAGATTAAACAAAATACGTTCCAATATCTATCATTAGAAAAATTAGGTATAAATATATATTTATATGCAAAAGAGAGTGAATAAATGAAACCAACTATTAAAAATTACGTATTTTTACATGTAGCTTTTTTGATATATTCTATCATTATGGTTTACATGAAATGGGCAGCTAAATTCCCCATTGCTTCCATCTCATTTTTTATTGCTTATTTCGGACTAGTTATACTTTTATTCGGATATGCAATTTTATGGCAACAAGTAATTAAACATTTCGAAATTTCAAAAGCATATTCACATCGCGGAATTATTATACTGTGGTCAATGCTTTGGTCAGTATTTCTATTTGGAGATACGATTCAGTGGAATCATTTACTTGGTGCAGCTATTATTATTGTCGGAATTGTGGTGGTGACAAAAGATGAATAGTTATATGTTATTATTTATTTTCGGGATAATTTTAGCTAATTACTCACAAATATTATTAAAAAAAGCTACTTTGCAACAATACGATTCTAGAATAAAAGAATATGTGAATCCTTATGTTATTATCGGCTACTCTTTATTTGTAATTAACGCCGGATTAAATGTTATCGCCATGAAGGGTATGGCATTAAAACAAGCATCAGCATTAGAATCCTTAAGTTATATCATCATATTAATTTTCGGTTGGTATTTCCTGGGAGAAAAAATAACGAAACGTAAACTCATCGGCAACATGATTATTATCGTTGGTGTAATCGTTTATTGTATCCAATAGTAAAAAGCTCCGTTTATCACAAACGGAGCTTTTTACTATTGACCTAAATTTTGTACTTTATCTTTCAAATCTCGAACTTGATCTACCGTCTGCATAAGCTCAGAGTTTTTAAATTGCTCTACATCCACTTTCCCTTCTTCTATCTTTGTCATCGCCGTATCAATTAACGTATTTAACTTTTCATTATATCCGACGATTTGTTGATGAAGATCCTTTGCTACATCAGGTGGCGTTAATTCATTGAATGCGGGTATATCTTGTTTAATTTCACTAAGCTTCGTTTCTAATTCTTTTCGAGCCTCGCTATCATTAACGGCCTTTTCTGCTAATGCTGGCGCATCATTTGCAAATGCACTTATTTCATTTACATAGTCTGTCGCCTTTTGAGCATAATCTATGGAGTTCTTTCCTTCTTCCACTATTGAACATCCCATTAAACCAATTGAAACTATAAATACTAATAAAATTGATTTTATTTTCATTTTAGACCCCCTTCGTCTTTATCATTGTCTGTAATTTTCTCTATACATAACTTCTAGCTAAATTGTTTATAACCTTTTTCAAATAGCTATTTATCCTCTTACATGCCCTATTATCGTTACAACATCTATTTCTATATGTACGCTTATAATATCTTCAATTATATCCATATATCCTTGTCCTATAGCTGTTCCATAGTGTAATGTAAGCCCCTTCTTTTCATACACTGACTTTGGCACTGAAAAAATAAATCTCCTCAAGTTTCTTTCATCAGCTGGTTCCATAATTAAAACAATCCCATCCTCATCAAACATATACGCTCGCCCTCCAACTTTACATTCACTATGGCTCAGTATTGCCTTGGTCAGCAAAATTTAAAACACAATAAGTTAAGATACTCTCTGCTCTATCATAAAGTGAAACTTTAATTAGCCCTCACCAGTCGAATCTTTATCGGCAAATAGCGGGATAAAGTGAAAGTTTAATCAGTGAGGATTTTGTTCATCCCCCACTGGCTATCAGCCCGATCCCCACCTAACTTCTTTACTTCCGCTGAATTTTGAGGTAGGGTCTTACTGCCCGGCAAATAGCGAGATAAAAATAAAAAACATTCATTCTTTTTTGTTAAGAATGAATGCTTTTAAAAAAATCAATTTCTAACTCTAGCATCTTTTTTTGACGAGGTTTTACTTTTCTTACGGGAACTCCAGCGTAAATATACCAATCATCTAAACTCTCTTTTACCATACTCATCGCACCGACTGCCGTACCTTCTCCTACCGTTACATTTGGAAAAATAATAGAATTAGCACCAATAATCACATGTTTTTTTAAAATAACTTTTTCTGCTTTCACATTCCTATATTGATTCGGGACGGTTGGACCCATTAATGTATTTCCACTGAAATCATCAAGTACTGCATATACGATTGTTTTAGCTGAGATGTTTGCAAAATCATGCATTTCAATCCCAACTTCCCCTCCATATAACGCTGTATACGCTGATATGTGCGAATAACTTCCAATTGTGATTTTACCACTTAAAATGCAAAAATCATCAATTCTTACATGATTGCCAACTGATATAGCACTCGGATTATATATACTTGCTTTTTTACTAACCAATACATTTTTCCCAACAGATAAAAATCCAACTTTCTTTAGTTCTTCTTGACTATAAAAACTATTCATCTACCGACACCACCTTCTGCTCTAAACAAATTACAATTTGCTCTACTAGTTCTTTCGTCATTCCTTCCCATAAAGGTAAACTTACGATTCGTTTTGCTATTTTATTCGTCTTTGTTAAATCTGTAGACTTATAGTTTTTAAAAAGAACTTGTTGGTGGCAAGATGGTGAAAAGTATAATCTAGCTTCTATTTTCTGTTTTTTCAGTTCTTCTATTACTTGTATGTTGCGAACTTCTTCTGGACAAATGATAGGCATAAATTGGTGAATAACCGCTTCTGTCTTTTGGACTTTCCACCCTTTTTTCATTAACCCAGTATTTTGTAACAACTGTTTATACCATTCAGAAATACGGCTGCGTTCTTTTAATTTTTGATCCCACTTTTTTATAGTCGCAATCCCAATAGCGGCTGCGTATTCAGACATTTTACAATTAAACCCCATCATCGTGCATTCACGATTTTTATCAAATCCGAAATTCCCCATTCTTTTAATACGTTGTATATCTTCTTCGTTTTTACTATATATGAGCCCTCCTTCACCAATTCCGAAAGGCTTTGTTGCATGAAAGCTATATACGATCATTCCACTAAAATCTTGACCGTAATGCATCCCTCCATTCATTAAACCAAATCCCGGCGCCGCATCTACGACAACCGGAATCCCCTTCTTCTCTAATTCTTCATATTTTTCTAAGTTCATCCATGATCCAAAAGTGGCGTACGGGATAACAATCGCAACCTCTTCTTTTAATTCTTCTATTTTATCCAAAAGTACGGTTTTATCCATATACCAATCATCTATTGAAATATCAATAAAGTACGGTTCCAATCCACACCAAATAGCGGCTAAGGCAGTCGCAGGGAATGTAAAGCTAGGCATGAGAGCATACTTTCCCTTTCTTCTTTTCTTTAGTTGAATAGCCGCCATTAACCCTAACGTTGCGTTTGCTACTGTTGTAACAGCTCCCCTGTTTTGAAAAAATGACGACATAATTGTTTCCTCAAAACGTTGATTTATAGGTCCATAATTCGTATATATGTGAGATGTATCAATTTCCTTCAATTCGTCCAAATACTCACTTACAGGTACAGTTGAAGCACGTAAAAAAGGAATATTCTCCATATCTATCTATTCCTTCCTATCATTTTCGGACAATATAGAGCATATCTGTTTCAGATAATCCAAATTTCCTAGCACTTTTCATTCCTTGTTTTTCCGCTATGTTATATAATTCTACCTTAAATCCTGCATTCATTAATCGTTGAATAAATCCCGATTGATTGTAAATTCTCACATGATCTTCTTGACCAAAAGCTAATTTCCTCAATTGTGGTGTTACAATTAATTCATTCTCTATAATAAAATCTACATTCATTACGATCGGTACTTGAATAATTCCCCATCCATTTGGCTTTAACACTCTATATAACTCTCGCATTGCTTTGTCATCATCAGGAACGTGTTCTAACACATGGCTACATACTATTACATCAAAAGTATTACTATCATATGTAATCCTTGTAACATCAATTTCCTTCATTAATGGATCCTTTGGTTCTAAGTCACCACATACATACGTAATATTTTTATACTCGTTAAACCAATCTCTTAACTTCGCTTCAGGTGCAATATGAAGCATTGTATAGTTTCTATTTAACAAGTCCGTTTCCGTTTCAATGTACGCACGGTACAATCTTTCACGATCCATCGAATTACAAACTGGACATATCCCTGTATCTTTATTCCACATTTCAAATTTATATTTCGGAAAATCATAATGTGCTGGCCAAGGTGAAAATTTTTCAAATTGTTGATTACAATATTGACAATAACAAGATTCTTTCTCGAACATATGAGCAACTAACTTATTTAAGCCTTTTTTTATCTTTTCATTATAAATTTGATCTAGTTCGCCATTTCTTACTGCATCCTTAACTATAAATCCCGCATTTTCTAAACAATAAGATAAACTCTCTTTATACTCACTTTCGGAGCTTAAAAACCCACTATTATATGCATCTATAATTAATTCAATCCACTCTTCAATTGTCATTAAAATAAAATGCATTTGTTTTTGATTTTGTCCACTATGTTGTCTAAAATAACTAAGAGGTTCATGTATATAAACTACTTTTCCTTTCCTCATCATATCTAGCCAAGTTGCAATGTCATTAATAGCGGAATAAGCCTTTCCTTTAAAATATCCAAACTTCCCGTCAAACAAATCCCGATTAAACAAAACAGTTGTCGGCTCACCAACTACATTTTTCAAGTTTTTTAACATATAATTCCCTAATTCTTTTCCTTCAAAAAGTGTAGTTTCTTTCGCGATTTTCATATTTAATGTTGAAGGTGGTAATATCTCTCCATTCTCATCAATCAGTTCACGATATGACGTCACAAATGAAATATTTTCTAACGTCAAAAAGTATTTCATCATTCTCTCGATCTTTTCATGATGAAATAAATCATCATCTAATAAAAAGTTTATATAGTCCCCATTTGCAAGTTCTACACACTTATTAAAGTTTTCAGCAACTAACGGCGTTTCATTTTTAACATATGTAATACACTCATATTCACGTAAGTACGGTTGAATCATAGCATTGACTTCATTATTTGTACTATCGTCAGAAATAATAATTTCAATATTTTCATATGTTTGATTCAAAGCGCTGTTGAGTGCTAATTCCAAGTAATAAGGTCTATTGTATGCAGGAATAAGTATACTTACTTTCGGTAATGAAGAATTATTATTTATATGTTGTTTTTTCTTTTCTATGTTTATTTTCTTCGCTCTAATTTTTTGGTAATAGTCTAATGTATATAATATTGATGATGGAACTATCCTTCTTGCATAATCTAGAAAATTAGTTATTGCTTTGTCTAACTCTTTTTCGGTGGATAAGAAACCATATTGTTCTCCTGCTATAATACTGTGTGAAAAATCTTCTAACCCATCCATCATTTTATTAGATTCATTTAACTGTTGATCTGGATGTAATCGAAAGTAACTAAGCGTTTCTGCTATATATACTGCTTTTCCTTTACTTAATAAAGATAACCATGAAGCTATATCTACGTTACATAAATACCGCCTCTTATCAAAAATTCCATATGGTTCTTGTAAATCATTTTTACGAAATAAAACTGTTGTCGGTTCTCCAATATAATTTTTTTGATCCACAATTACCTTATTTCCTAATTCTGTTCCCTCTATAATCGTATCTTCTTCAAATAAACGGACAGTCGAATAAATATGTCGTAGCTCTTTCCCTTTATCATCAATGACTTGACGATGAGATGTTACAAGCTTAATTTCATTATCTAAATCATTGAAAAAATACTTCATCATTTTTTCAATTTTATTCACATGAAATACATCATCATCCATTAAAAAATTTATATATTCACCGTTCGCTTCATTAAATAACATTAGCGCATTTTCAAATTGTCCGAGAGTTGATCTATTTTTTATATAAATAATATTTGAATGATCACATAAGTATTTTTGTAACACTTTTTCTGTTTCATCATTCGTGCTGTCATCTCCAACTATAATTTCTATATTAGGGTACGTTTGTTCTAACACACTACATAACGCCTTTTCAAAGTAAAGAGGACGATTGTACGTAGGAATTAATACACTTACCAACGGAAGTTGCTCTACCACCTCTTCATTTCTTTCAATACGAGTTCTCATTTTAACTCTCTCACCTCTTCGCATATTATTTATATACGCGACACAAAAATCACATTACTTTAACTGTATGGAGCCTATATACTTTTATGCAAACATGAAACAAAATATCATACTTTTCGTTCCTAAATAAACATATTTAATAACGCGGACATTTTATTTGCACCTTTTTTATTCATATGATCACTATCATAAAAATCTTCATCACAAAATAATGGTGAATCAAATAGATCTATAATTTGAAAAGAATATTGAGTTTGAAAATCATTTATAACTTTATAAAAATCTTCTTTTAATTTCTTACTACTACAATTGAAATAATGTGAAGTAACAGGGAACACAACAATTAATGGCTTTATATCATTTTTCAACAGTAATTCTAAATATTTCTTAAAAATCATTTTATTTTCAACTAAAGTATGAGGATACGCCAATTTAGCATGTGAAGCTGCTCTTATTTTCCCGTGTTCTTCAAAAGGAATATGAAGAGAAGTAGTATTCCATTCAGCATTTATCCAAGGCAGTATCAATGATTCATCTTTTAGTTCGTCTAATAAAATATATTCAAAATGCAAATTAAAAATAGAAAGAAGTGGTTTCGGAGTATTTAGATGTGAGAATCCATCAGTGGGTAGAGGAGAGTGAACTACAGTATGATGACCATCTTGAAACAATGGATAATATACTTTGTGAATTCTATATGATTCAGATGATAACGACATATCAAAGTAAAACGAGAAATAGGCTATTCCTATTAAACAATATTGAAATGAATGATTGTTTGATAAAAGTTGTGACGCTATTAAATAATCATAGTATAGATCTTGCGATGGAAGTGTTAATTTTATTGACTTTTTTGAGAGAAGCTCCGTACTTATGCCACAATGTGGATAAGACAAACCGGTAGCAAACAATTCATACGTCGGATCACTCTTTGCTTTTTTCATAGAAATGTATAAAGACATAAGATCCGGATTTATTTGATAGATAGAAATTAATTTATCCTTCCATTCATACATGTATTTTGTTAAATTAATAATTTTTGAACTTTGCACGCCCCTATTTATCAAGTCATTTGTAAGTTTTTCTGCGTCCCCTCTCCAAATGACTATATATTGAAAAGAACTTTCTATACGAACAACATCTGAAACGTCTACAACATGAACTATTGTTTTACATTTATTTTTGTCTAACGTATTTCGAATCCTCTCCCCTGATAATTCATCACTTAAAACAATGATTTTATATTGCTCCTTCATGCACATCCCCTCCATTATATGTATAATATGAAATTCATTTTTAATTCGTAACAATCATATACACCTGCAATCTAACAAAAAAATAGCTCCACCATTAGGCGTAGCTATTTTTACAATTATTGCTTATTCAAATTATATTCCTTTATCTAACTCATAAAGTTTACGATACTTTTCATTTTCTTTCAGAAGTTGTTTATGACTACCTTGCATGACAATTTGGCCACGATCAAGGAATATAACTTCATCTACATGTTCTATTCCTACAAGATGGTGCGTAATCCAAATAACCGTCTTTTCTTCCGTTGCAGAAAACATTGTTTCAATTAAAGACAATTCTGTTTTTGGATCTAAACCGATAGTCGGTTCATCAAGTACAATAATTGGTGTTTCTTGCATTAGAGTTCTAGCAAAAGCAACCCTTTGTCTTTCCCCACCAGAAAACCGCTTTCCCATTTCATGCATTTTTGTTTGTAATCCGTCCGGAAGAGAAGTAACATGTGAAGCTAATTGTGCTTTCTCTAAAGCTTTCCATATCTCTTCATCCGTCGCCTCTGGTTTGCCAATTCGTACATTATTTCCAATTGTCGTATCAAACAAATGCGGCTTTTGATTTAATACAGAAATATATTTAGATAAAAGATTCGTATGAGCTCTTTCACCATTCAAGACAACTTGGCCATTTACTGGGCTTAACGCCCCTGTTAACAATTTTAGTAAAGTAGATTTCCCTGTCCCACTTCTCCCTAAAATAGCAATTTTCTTCCCTGCTTTTATTTGTAATGATACATCTTTTAATACAATCTCATTACTATCTGGATAACTATACGATACGTGATTCAGTTCAATATCTACATGTTTTGGTTCAATATAATCTTTCTCTCCATGCAAATCCGTTTCATCATGTAAAACACTATTACTTTCTACGCCATTAAGACGATGGGTAGATTCTACATACGACGGTATTCGATCGATGGCATCTACAATAGGAATAAGCGCGTTCGTTACAGATAAAGTCATTAATACGAAAGCTGCGATAACTGTAGGAGCAATTTGTTCACTTGCCGCTTCATTCCCAGTCCATATGATCATCGAAATAACTACAATACCTACTACTAATTGAATGATACTGTCCCGAATATGATACCAGCGTTTCACTCTCTTTTCGATTTTTAACAACTGATCATTTTGTTTTACATACTCATTAATAAATTCATCTTTACGACCACTTGCCTGCCAATCAGATAATCCAAAAACAGCATCTGTCAGTTGTTGATACAAACTGTTTCTTCCTTGCTTTAAAGTAACATGATGTTTCTTCATCAAAAGTAATGATACAAACGGAAGAAGAAAAACGATAATAGCTAACATACAACCTACAATAAGTGCAAAAACAAAATCAAATGCACCGATAACAAGTACGAAGATACTATAAACAACTAACGCTAATATGCTAGGAAATATTGTACGTAAATATAGGTTTTGCAAATGCTCTATATCTTCGGATAACACTCCTAACATATCACCCGTTTGAAATCGAGAACGGAAAAATAACGCCTGTGGTTCTACTATTCTATATAGCCTCGTTCTCATTTTTTCTAATATACGTAGTACGACATCATGCCCGACTAGGCGCTCTATATAATGAAATACAGCTTGCCCTATACTAAACGCTCTTGTTGCAACAATAGGAACATATACAGCCATTACATTTTCTGGTCTAAGGGCAGATTTTGAGATCAAATAACCTGAAATAAAAAGTAACATCGCTCCTGAACTAACTCCAAGAAGACCAAGGAAAATAGTTAAAGTCATTCTACCTTTATTTTGTTTTATATAAGGTTTAACCCAGTTACTCATTTCTCTCCCCTCTCTTCCCTATGAAAATGTAATGTCTCATTCTCTAAAAGTTCTTCATACGTCCCACTTTCTTTCATTTCCCCTTTATTTAAAATAAGGATATGGTCCATTTGTTTCATCCAATGTAGACGGTGAGTTGCTAAAAATACTAACTTTCCATTAAATAAACGTAACATCGCTTGCTTTATTTCAAATTCGGTTTCAATATCAAGATGTGCCGTAGGCTCATCTAATAAAATGATTGGTTTTTTACTTAAAAGCGCACGCGCCATAGCAACACGCTGTTCTTGTCCGCCACTTAGCATACGTCCACCTTCTCCAATTCTTTCGTGTATCCCATTTGGAAGTGATGTAACGAGTGAACGAAGGCCGACTTCATTAATAACTCTTTCAACTTCTTCATCTGTTGCATTTGTTTCATAAAAACGAATGTTATCCTTTAATGAAAGCGGAAAAATATAAGGTTGCTGCGGAATATAAGCAATATTTTTTTGCCAATCTTCACGAGTAGATCCATCAACTTCTAGACCATTTACTAACATCTTTCCACTCGAAGGAGATAAAAAACCTGCTAATACGTCGATTAACGTCGATTTCCCTGCACCACTTTCACCAATAACACCAATAGCACCGTTACCTTCCCAAGTAAAATTAATTCCTTCTAATATAGCCTTTTCAGATTCAGTATTATTAACTTTGATATCTTGTAATTTCAAGCTACTAGAGGCATTCCATACTATATCTTCATTTAAATCTTTCTTTTGTATTCCTTTTTGTTGTTGCAAAATCTCTTCTATTTGCTCCATCGCAATTTGTCCATCTAATGTCGCATGATAATTTGCTCCCACTTGTTTAATCGGCAGAAAATATTCCGGAGCTAAAATCAAAATTGTAAGAGCTGGTAATAGTATAATCGTTCCATCTATTAAACGTATCCCTAATCCAACTGCCACAAACGCAATTGATAAACTCGTAAAAAAATCTAATGCAAAAGAAGAAAGAAAAGCAACTCGCAAAGTACGCATCGTTGCTTTTCTATATCTTTTACTTACTTTTTCAATCTTTCCTTCGTGCTGTTCACTTTTTCCTAAATACTTTAATGTTTCTAAACCTTTTAACGTATCTACAAAATGATTCGAAAGTACACGATATATCTCATACTGACTATCTGCCATTTTTTGCGCTGCTAATCCGAGAAGAATCATAAATATGATCACGATAGGAATCGTTACAACTAAAATGATTCCAGACTCAATATCTAGCGTAAAAACATATAGTACAATTAGACCTGGAACGATACTACTTCTAATCATTTTAGGAATCGTTAATTCAATATATGTTTTAAATTTCTCAATCCCCTCAATTGATAAGGTAACCAGATGACCAGTTCCAACAGTTTGAACATACCTTGGACCTAATGTGAAATATGCCTCTATCAATTGTTTTCTTAGTAACGACCCTGTTTTTTCAGCAAAACGTTCCACTAATATTTGTGATGTTCGAACTACTATGTTACGCGCTGCAAACGCGATACCAAAATACACAACTTCACTTAATATTGTTTGTACTGTCTCTCCATGAAATAAAAACGTAATAGCTCGTGCTAAAAAGATTGTTTGCGCAATAATACTAAAAGCTTCTAAAATACTAATAATCGTTAACGCTACATATAAAATACGGCTACCGGGATAAGACGGAAGTCCTCTTTTTCTTTTCATTAGTACTCCAAATCGTTGTCTGACTTAACAGGTTGTCTAAATACATAATAACTCCATATTTGACTTCCGATAACGAAAGGCAAAATAGCAATCGCAAAGTAAGTCATAAGTTTTAATGCATAAGCTCCTGATGCTGCGTTGTAAATTGTCAAATCATTCATTGCTCCTAAAGAGCTAATCATAACACGTGGGAACATACCGATAAATACACTCGCACTTAGTAAAATGATTGTTAAACTCGTCATAAAGAAAGCCCAACCATCTCTTCTTCTTTTATTTAATAAAGTGGACACTAATAGTGCTACAAAAGCTCCGATTGGTACCATAATCCATTCTGTTCCATGAGCAGTGAAAATGTCGGTTTTCCATAACCCCACACCAGCAAAAACAAGAAGTGTAATTAATGAAAATGGTGCAATTTTTATTGCAGCAATTCGTGCACGTTCTCTCAATTTACCAGTTGTACGTATCGTAAGAAATTGTAATCCGTGAACAATACATAGTAGGAGAAACATTACTCCTCCAAGTAACGCAAATGGATGAAGTAATTGCAAGAATCCACCTACAACATTTTTACTCTCATCAATAGGTACACCTACCATAAAGTTTGCAATCGCAACTCCCCAAAGGATAGGAGGTAACATACTTCCAATAAACATCCCCCAATCCCATGCACTCTTCCATTTATGATTATCTATTTTCGCACGAAATTTAAAGGAAACACCTCTTAAAATTAAAGCAAGAAGCATAAATACAAATGGAATATAAAAACCACTAAATAAAGTTGCATACCAGTGCGGAAATGCCGCAAACATGGCTCCACCAGCACAAACAAGCCATACTTCATTCGCGTGCCAGAACGGTCCTATTGTATTTAAGTAAACTCGTTTTTCAAAATCATTCTTTCCTAAAAACCTCGAAACCATTCCTACACCAAAATCGAAACCTTCCAGTACGAAGAATCCAACAAACAAGATTGCAATAACTAAAAACCACAACTCATTAAGAGATAACATACTCTTCCTCCTTATCAAATGGATCATGGCTTTGATAATCCTTTTTCGTTTTCTTATTCGTATGGCCCTTAATGGTACGAACAAATAAGTACACACAAATTCCACCCATAATTAAATACATTGATGTGAATGAAATAAGTGAGAATAATACTTCACCGAATGTTACATTTGGTGATACAGCATCTTCTGTTTTCATTACCCCAAATACTACCCAAGGTTGACGACCCATTTCAGTCATAATCCACCCTACTGTATTACCGATGAATGGAAGAGAAATTGCATACACCATTAATTTTAAATACCACGTTTTTTCAGCTAAACGATCTTTTCTTGATAAGAACCATCCGTAAGCTCCTAGAAGAAGCATGAATGTTCCACTCATTACCATCGCTCTAAAACTCCAAAACATTGTATGCACTGGAGGAATATAATCTCCAGGTCCATATTTTTCCTCATATTGTTTTTGAATTTGATTCATCCCTTCAACTTGACCGCTAAACTTATCATACGATAATAGACTTAGCATATAAGGGATTTGAATTTCAAACGAATTTTCTTTCTTCTCTGTATCAATTTTCGAAAATACTGTAAATGGTGCTGGATCCTCACTTGTATTCCATAGCGCTTCAGCTGCCGCCATCTTCATTGGATGTGTCTTAATTAATTGTTGCGCTTGTGCATGACCAAAGAACAATACAAGCGCCGTTGTAATTGTTCCAACAATGATAGAAATTCGGAAAGATTTTTTAAATACTACAGTTTCTTGTCCTTTTGTAATTTTCCATGCACTTACACCAGCAATAAAGAATGCACCTGTTGCAATTGCCGCTGTAATTGTATGCGGGAATTGTACCCATAGTTGTGGGTTTTGAATAATGGCTAAGAAATCATTCATTTGCGCACGACCATCAGCTGCCATTTCATACCCGACAGGTGACTGCATAAATGCACTTGCAGTTAAAATCCAGAATGCTGATAACATCGTTCCAATTGAAAGGAGCCAAATACACATTAAGTGAATTCGCTTCGGTAATTTGTCCTCACCGAATACCCATAAACCTAGGAATGTAGACTCAATGAAAAATGCCAGTAATCCTTCAATTGCAAGCGAGGGACCAAATACATCACCTACAAAACGTGAATACGTTGACCAGTTCATACCAAACTGAAATTCTTGTAAAATACCTGTTACTACACCTACTGCAAAGTTAATAAGGAATAATTGCGTCCAAAACTTTGCCATCTTCTTATATACCTCTTGCCCTTTTACCACATACAACGTTTGCATGATCGCAATAATAAAAGCTAAACCAATTGACAGCGGAACAAAAAAGTAATGGAAAATCGTTGTTGATGCGAACTGTATTCGTGCCAATTCGAGCGTTTCCATACTAAAATCACTTCCTTCATAGTTTTTATAATAAAAGTTAATTGAGCAATCTTATCAAACTCAATTATTAAGAAATACGAAAAGACAAAAACATTTTGTATGTATTGTCGAAAAATATGAAGTTTCAGTTTTTCAAACTATTGTAATGCTATTTTTTACCTTTTCACTATTTCTGTAGTGTTTTATTCGTTAATCGAATTGTATAATATACCTGCATAGTAAATTCAGGTTATTTTTGACGTATTATTGACATCATTTTGTCTGAAATATGTCTTTTGTCATTTTTTTGAATCAGATTTTTCTCATTAGCAAAATGTGTTTTTTCAATATACTTCTTACTTTTATATCTATAAAACAATCGTTTTTTCTTCATACGCTTGACTTTTACTCGGAAAAATGTCCTCGAAAGCACCCACGATAAATGCTTATTTTTTGTCAAGAGAAAAATGTATTTTCAAAATTCAAACTCGAAATAATGTTATTCAAAAATAGAAAATAACTTCCCTCTTCCTCGACTAAAAGTTCATTTTTTTGTCATTTTTCCAGAACAAATAAAAAAACTGAGAGTCGATTAAACTCTCAGTTTTTTTATTTATTTTGCTGTATGTTTTCTAACGGCTGGTAAAATTTCAGTAGCAATGAATTCAATATTTTTCTCAATTTTATCAAATGGTACACCGCCAAAATCAATTTGTGCCATAAAGCGTTGTTGGCCAAACAATTCATATTGGTAAAGCATTTTCTCAATGATTTGTTGTGGGCTACCAACCATTAAAGCATCACGGTAATCTATTGCATTTGTAAATTGCTGTTTCGGATACCCATCACCGCGCAGTGTAAGCATACCAGCATTAATGTGAGGGTAATATTCACTAAGTGCATCTTGTGAATTTTTTGCCGTATAAAATAAACTCGTTGTCGCAACTGGTAAACTAGCTGGATCAAATCCGCTTTGCTGAGCAGCCTCGCGGTAAGCATCTACTGACACTTTAAAGTTAATTGCTGGACCACCAAGTGTTGTTATCATCATTGGCACACCTGCACGTCCTGCTTTAATTGCACTAGCTGGTGGACCTCCAACTGCACGCCAAATTGGTAAGTTATTATTTTTCGCTCTTGGAATCACCGATGCATGTGCGAGTGGTGCTCTGAACTGTCCATTCCATGTTACATGTTCCTCGTTATTAATTTTTAATAAAAGATCCATCTTCTCTTCAAATAATTCTTCATAATCATTCACGTCATAACCAAGTAAACTATATCCTCCAATACGAGATCCACGACCAGCTACGATTTCAGCACGACCATTAGAAATCAAGTCAATGGTAGCGAAATCCTCATATACTCGAACTGGGTCAGATGTACTTAATATCGTTGCGGAACTTGCAATTTTTATATTTTTCGTAGCTTGCGCGACCGCACCTAAAATAACTGTATGAGCTTGCGTTGTAAAATGCGTTTGATGACTTTCACCTACAGCAAACACATCAAGCCCTACCTCATCTGCTAACTTAGCTGTTTCAATTAGTTCATGAATTCTTTTTTCTGGCGTAATTTTCTCCCCATTATGTGGATTTAAAACATGATCACCAATTGAATATAATCCAAACTCAATTCCTTTTCTTGTATCTATACGGTATTTTTCCATAGTTACTCTCCCCTTTAATAAAGTAGTATTAGTTTTTTTCTAAAAACGTTGGTAAGTCAAGTTTATCTCCGTATTACCTACACCATCACTTGATTAGTCAATTGATGGTGTAAAAAAAATTACTCTTGCGGTAATTCTTTTTTTTCACTATGCTTATGAACTTTCGTCATCAGCTCATATAATATTTTCTGCTCTTCTTCATTTAATACATCATCAAAAAACGAAGATTGAAATGCAAGTTGTTCTGGCAATGCTCTCTCTAAAGCTGCTTCTCCTTGCTCTGTAAGACTAATTGTTTTCGTTTTCCAATCTTGTTTTCGTACAATATATCCTTCTTTTTCAAGACGAGTTAACATTCGAGAAATGCCACCTTGTGTAACAGTTACCTTTTCAGCTAACTCCATTTGTGTTAGTGGTTGATACGTACGTATTTGCAAAAGCACATCAAATTGAGCTGTCGTTAAATCAAAACGTTTTAAAAACTCATTTGACATTTGATTACTTTGGTTCGTAAATCGTATTAAACGTAACCATATTAATGATCCTATCGTATTATCACGCATGTTTGATCACTTCCTATCGTGAATCTTACTATCACTTTACTACGCAAGTGATAAAAAAGCAAGAGAAAATGTAATAAATATAGCGATAGAGTATTGCATAAATAATGAAAAGTAAGAATTCATATAAACATGAATTCTTACTTTTCATTATTCTTAGCTTTTCATTTCATTCATTACTATATTTAAAGCTGACATAGCTTTTGGCCAACCAACGTAAAAAGCCATATGTGTTATTAATGCAACCAATTCATTCTCCTTAATCCCATTTTGTTTAGCTAGCTTCAGATGAAATTGTAATTGTTCTGTATTACCGAGACTGATTAGTGCTGACACAGTACACAAACTTCTTTCCCTTAATGTTAAAGTGGCATCCCGCCACACTTCCTCAAATAATATCTTTTCACTATAATGAGCAAATGCAGGTGCCATTTCTCTCATTTTCTTTTTAATATGTACTTCAATAAGTTCATTTTTCATTTTTTCTCCCTTTATTTTCACCATTTGTGCTATTCCTTGACCAAATGACCAGTTTTCAGCAGCTGTCTCATTTATTGTAATAAAAATATCCGAAGTTTTAACATCGGAATATTCCGTAATCTTCAAGGATACCGATTGATACAAATCTTTTTTCTGTTGCACCGTTCTTCCCGGTCCACATGTAATAGAAACATAAATCATATTCTCTGTTCTCTTTTCTCCTCTTTCCAACAAATAATATGGATTATATAAAAATTTGTTTTGTTGATAAGGTAAGAACATTTGAAAATAATCATTTTCAGGGATGTTAAAATGTTCAATTAATGAAAGATGGATACATTCCCCCATTTTTTCCAACTCTTCTTCATTTAATATGTTTTCAGGATAATAAATCTTCACAAAAGGCATAGACTTTCATTCCTTTTCTTATTTTTAATATACAACAAAATTTCATCGTGAAATGTGTAAAATCTCATATACTGTAACACCCTTATTCACTACAATTTCAGGCTTCTCTTCATAAAACTCAAACCTACTATATCCCCATTTATCCGGATTATAAACGATTATATTCCCTAAACACTTTTCATTGTTTTGTACATTTTCATTCATCGTGTTTAATTGAGTCCCAATCAGCGTTTTACTTTGAGAAATACTTCCTGCATATTCAACAACATATCTACTTTTCTTAAATCCATCACTTAGATTAACAACTAATGGAACACCTATATGTATTTGTTGCCATCCAAAAGATTGTAAAATATTATCGTAGTACCCTTCAAATATAAATTTATTCATCCCTTCATGACCATCCCAAATATATAAAGGTGCATAGCAGTTATAAAAATTCCCGTCTTTCTCCGTTTCCGTAATTAAATAAGCTTTAAAATTTAGTGCTTGGAAACCATCAGTTTTATAACCATTATCCTTTACCCTTTTCTTAATAATTTCCATGTCATAATCCTTTGGCAAAATGACCTTATATTGCATTCCAATCATGTTTATCACTCGCTTTCAATCTTATATACATTATGATAAATCGATAAGTAGCTAACGTAAAATAGGTATAAATTATGTTTGGTATCATTTATAATGATAGTGCATAAGGGGCTGAGATATATGGAAATAAATGATCTTATTATATTCAAAACTGTAGCCAGTGAGGGTTCTATTAGTAAAGCTGCTAAAGAGTTAGGTTATGTTCAACCGAACGTAACTGAAAGAATCAAAAAATTAGAACAAGAATTAGAAACGCCCTTACTACATAGAGATAACAAAGGCGTTTCCTTATTACCTTCTGGTGACATTTTATTAGATTACACGAATCAAATATTAACTCTATTAGAAGAAGCGAAAGATAAAATTAAAACAAGTGGGTCTTCTTATATAATCGCGACGTCACAATCGATTTTGACTAATTATTTAAGTAAGCGTATTAAAGAAAATTTCATGAATTATCAAATATATGTAGAAAATAGTAGTCATTTGCCAAAATTACTGCAGCAACAAAAAGTTGATATGGTCATCACTTATGAGGATGATTCTGGTGCAGGTTTTAAAAAAGTATTTACTACTTCAATTTCTATAGGCTTACTAAAAGATCAAGAAAAATGTATCATTGACTATTCAAAGGAACTCTTCTTCGTTAGTAATGACAAAAAGTGCCCTTTTAGAAATAAGACGATACAATTTCTAAAAGAAAATAATTTATCTCAGCGTCAACTTCAACAATTAGATTCTTATTCGCTTATGGAAGAGTTTATTCAGGACGGAAAAGGGATAGCCTTTTTGCCGATTAAAAATGATAAATTGGTACCAATTGAAGATGTTCCAGTTGAGAAATTAGCTGTTCATTTTTTTACAAATCAAAACTCTTTCAAACAAATCCCTGATGAACTATTTGGTTAATAAAAAATCCCTCCTTTATGAATCTAAAAGAGGGATTTTCATATTCTATACAATTGATTTTTCACACATTTTGCTCCACTTCTGCACTTTTCTCCTTCTTATTCCGTTTCATATTCTTCAGTCCCTTAACCGTGCCAACTAATCCTTTCGGGAAAACTAGCAATACGATAATGTACAATAAACCAAGAATAATCGTCCATCGTTCAAAGATCGGATACTCTGTAGCTAGTTCTGATAAATAATATTTTAGAGATTCAATAATTCCAGCTCCTGCAATTGCTCCAATTAACGTGCCAACCCCACCAATCATCGTCATCAATAATGCATTTAATGTCATTTCAATTGAAAATACAGTCGTATTAACAAAACGCAATGTGATAACAAATAAACCACCGCTAATCGCAGCTACTACTCCTGCAACAATGCTAGCAATAATTTTATAATGAAGCACTTTATATCCTAGTGCTTCAACACGTTGCTCATTTTGGGAAATTGCCTTTAATACTTTTCCAATAGAAGATTTGGTGAAAAGACGTAACAGAACAAAAATGATAAGTAAACATATAAGTGTTACATAATAAAACGTAAAACGATCACGGAATACGTCTGGTACACCAAATGTAAAACCATCTCCTCCGTGAGTAAGCCCACGCCATTTTTCAGCAAGTACGAAAAATAACTGTGAAATAGCAAGTGTTAACATTGCATAAAAATGACTTTTCAATCGTAAAGAAAGCAAACCAATTATATAACTAACGATTGCTGAAACGATAATTGCAGCTACTATTCCAATTAAAAAGTTCGTTATTGATACGCCTTGTCGATCAAATAAAAGCGCTACCCCATATGCTCCTATCCCAAAGAACATACAATGACCGAACGATACAATTCCTGTATACCCAAGCAATACATCAAAACTCATTGCAAAAATAGCAAAGATGAAGATTTGAGTGAACAAAATTAACAGGCTCCGTGAATCATTTACGAACGGAAATACACTTAAACAAATGAGCATACATACTCCGAAGTATACTTTAATTCGGTCCGATGTGTTGTTCACCATTTCACCCCTTTTCACCAACAAGTCCAGTTGGCTTCACTATTAAGAAAAATAGTAACATTAACATATTAATTGCAAGTGATAAATCTGGTATAAAATACGCTGTAAAAGCACCAGCTAATCCGACAATTAAAGAAGCAATAGCTGAACCTTGAACGCTTCCTAATCCACCGATAATTACTACTATAAAAGCTAAAATTGCATACTGCATGCCCATCTCGGCGAAAATAACGCCCGAATACGGTGCTAATAAGAATCCTCCCAAAGCTGCCATCCCTGCCCCTAATAAAAAGACGAAAGAAAATATCGCTTTTACATTAATACCAAGCGCTTGAACCATTTCTTTATCCATTACACCTGCACGGATCATAAGACCTATCTTCGTCTTTTTGAGTAATAGTAGTAGTGCAATGTAAATAATTATCCCAATTAAAATAACGAATAGACGATATTTAATTAATATAATACCTCCGAATGTAAAACTTCCTTGTAACCATAACGGTAATTTTGCACTAATAGGGTTTGGCCCCCAAAATATTTTAATACACTCACTAAGAACGAGCATTCCTCCAAGCGTAACGAGCAGCTGTCGAACATGGTTTCCATATACCGGTCTAATAAGAAACCTTTCTAAAATAAATCCTAGGAACATTCCCATGGCTACTGCTCCAACTAAAGCTAATATATAACTTCCTGTCATATTAAATAACCAAACACCTGTAAATGCTCCCCATGCAAATAAACCACCGTGTGCAAAGTTTAAAACGCTCATTAGACCGAAAATAAGTGAAAGACCTGATGCTAACAAAAAAATGAGCATCCCTGTTGAAATCCCATTTACAAATAAATTGATTAACACATCCATCCTTTTCACCTCGGATTCATGTTAAGAGATTCCTAAATATTTATGACACATTTCCTTATCCTTTTTTAATTCATTCATAAAACCGTTATGAACAATTCGTCCGTTATCCATAATGTAAAAATAATCGCCAATTTGACTGGCCATCATAAAATTTTGCTCAACAAGTAAAACTGTTGTTTTCTCTTTCATCTTCAAAATAGCTACCATTAATTTCTCCACCATTATCGGGGATAGCCCTTTGCTCGGTTCATCAATAAGTAATAATCCATCACTATTAATAAACGCTCTTGAAATAGCCAACATTTGCTTTTGCCCTCCGCTCAAGAGCCCACTTTTCTTATTCCAAAACTGCTTTAAATCCGGAAATAGTTCCAGCATCCACTCTATTTTTCCTTCTACTTCCTCACCTTTTCCCCTAGCAAGAGCGAAAGTTTCTTCTACTGTCAAATCATGAAAAATACCTTGATTTTCTGGTACATACCCTATTCCTTTCCTTGAAATTAAATGTGTAGGTAATCCACTCACTTTTGCACTATCATAATAAATTTCACCATCTGCAATGCGGTGAAACCCCATCACTGAACGTAATGTCGTTGTTTTCCCTGCCCCATTTCTACCAAACAGTACAGTAATCGTCCCTTTCTCAACAGCAAGAGATACTCCTTGCAAAATATGAAACTGATCTAAATACGTTTCTATATTATTCACTTGTAATAGTGCCACTATATAATCCCCCTAAATAAGCACTTTGTACACGCTCATCTTTCATAATTTCTTCTGGCAATCCTTCAGCCAATAACTCTCCATGAAATAAAACGATAAGATGATCTGACAAACCTAGTATCATATCCATTTTGTGTTCGATAAGTACAATTGTGCTCTCTGGATGTTTCTTAATATTTTCAATCACTTGTAATATAGCAGGGACTTCCTCAACCGAAATACCTGCCGTCGGCTCATCAAGTAATAACACATCCGTTTTTAAAGCTAATAACATCGCAAGTTCTAGCTTCCTTTTCTCTCCATGTGCCAAATCTTTCGCTAATACGTTCTCTTTCTCATGAAGTAATACTGTTTTTAAGAAACGTCTCGCCTCTCCAACTTGTTGCTTTAATTTTGCTGAACTCGGGAAAAAACTATAGTAATCTTGTACGAATGATTGAACACTTAAACGGACATTTTCAAGTACCGTTAATTCTGGGAATATGTTTGTAAGCTGAAAAGAGCGACCGATTCCTAAGCGTGTTCGATCTGAAATCGATAGTTTTGTAATATCTTGCCCTTTAAAATACACTTCACCTGTTGTGGGTGAAATCTGTCCACTTAGTAAATTAAATAACGTTGTCTTCCCCGCACCATTTGGCCCAATAATAGAAATGAGCTTTCCTTTTTGGACAGTTAAATTTACATCTTTAATAACTTGATGTTCACCAAAAGATACACTAAGATTTTTCGTCTCTAGCAAATGTGTCACGAAATCCCTCCCTTTAAAGCCGTGAGTATGAAAGAAATATGTATAAAGAGGGTCCCCCTCTTTATACAAAAACAACAGAAAATTCAGTCTATTTATTTTGAACTGGTGGTTCTGTTTCTTTCATCGTTAATTCTCGCTCTAACACTGGCACCGGATAATCAACACCGTCTTGCTTTTTCAATGTGATAGAATACAGTGTCTGCATCGCTTGGTGGTCCTTCTCTCTAAACTTCATCTTTCCTTTCGGTGTATCAAATTCCATTCCTTCCATTTTCTTAATCAAGGTATCTACATCTGTATCACCTTTTGTTTTCTTTAAGGCTTCTACAATAGAAATTGCTGCTGACATTCCTCCCGCTGTAAACAAATCTGGCACTGCACCATTAAAACGTTTTTTATGCTCTTCAACTAGCCAATCATTCACTTTATTTTTTGGAAGTGTGTGATAATATACAGAAAAACCTTGCATACCTACTAATGCATCCATTGTTTTTAATGCTGGTATATCTGGCGCACCTGTAGAAATTTTAATACCTTGCGCTTCCACATTCATATCTTTCAACTGTTTCCAAGGTGAATTTGCCCCTGCCCAAACGATAAATAAATAATCTGGTTTTGAACTAATGATATTTTGAATATTCGCTGTAAAATCTGTTGAATTTGTATCCGCGTATTGCTCATTCACAATGTTCGCACCTAATTTTTTCGCACCCGCTTTAAATGCAGCAATCCCTTCACGACCAAAAGCGTTATCTGGGGCAAATGTTGCAATCTTTACATCTTTTTTCGCAATTGCTGCTGCTCCTGCAATCGCATCTTGTGAGGAACTTCTTCCAGTTCTAAAAATATATTTATTCCAGTTCTTCCCGGTAATACTATCCGCAACTGCCGGTTCTACAACCATAATCTTTTCATATTCTTCAGCCAGTGGTAAAACCGCTAACGTATCACTTGAACTAGACGATCCAACTAAAAAATCAACTTTCTCTTCTTCTAATAACTTCGTAGCTTTTTTAACTGCTACATCCGCTTTCGTTTCTGTATCTTCTACAACAAACTTAATCTTTTTCCCATCTACTTTCCCAGTTCCACCAGTTGCATAATCTAACCCTAATTCAAATCCGTTCACTGTTTGTTTTCCATACGATTCTAGCGGTCCTGTTAAAGAAGCAAGGACTCCTACCTTAATCGTTTTTTCATCCTCTGTACTTGTTTTCTTTCCTGAACAAGCTGCCGTTATTAATAATGAACCTAAAACACAACCAGTAAACATTGTTTTTAGCCACTTACGTTTTTTCATCGACATTGTGATCCTCCCCATACTTTACTTTCTGATAGAATCAAACACGCCAAAATCCCCTGTCCGTAATCATGACTAACTAATTCGATAGATAATGGAAAACTCTTGTAGTACCCTCTACATTCGGCACAAATATATAATCACCTTCCTATGTAATGGAAACGGACATACAATCAATATATATTCTGCAATCCAATTGAAAATACTGTTTCATTTCAGTAATGACCATACAAAAAGACTAACTTATTTTTAAGTTAGTCTTTTCCCCTTAATTAGAGTTAAGTTCTACTTTCTCTAACCCTTCAGCCAATTGTTTCTTATCTAGTCCTTCTCCTATTACTACTAAGTTTGTCGGGAAACCGAAGTCTTGTTCTAATAAAGTTGGTACTCCGAACGAATATTGGAATAGGTGAGGGTATTTATCTCCATGGAATTTCACAAAACCTTTCACTCGATAAATACTATCTGGTAAATTCGAAAGCCATTCATATAATTTGTCTTGATCAATCGGTTTCGTAAATTGATATGTCATTGTTTGTATATGTAAATGCTGTTTGACATGTAGTGTCTCGTGTTCCTCATCATTTGGAAATTCTGCTTCTTCTATATCTTTTAAAGATATATTACAATACTTTGTCTCATACATTTTCGCATGATCATTTATTGCCTTTACTTCTTCAAATACTGTATTCTTATCTTCATCTGTTAGTAAATCTGCTTTATTAACAAGAATGTGACTACCAAATTTCAGTTGCTCATGCAATAGCTGTTGTACATTTGCACTTAATATACTTCGATTTAACCACCTTACTGCATCTAAAACGACTACAATTGATTTCACTTCCAGAAAAGGAGCTAAAATTGGCGAGACACACGCGTCTAACACTTCAATTGGATGCGCAACACCTGTCGTTTCTATATAAATTACATCTGGTCTTTCTTGTTGGTATAACGAATGTAATTGTATTTCAAGCTCTTCTTTTAACGTACAACAAATACATCCTTTAAGAAGTTCTCTTAAAACATTCTCTTTTCCAATAATATCTGTATCTACTGAGTATTCACCAATTTCATTCATTAATACTGCAACTTTTCTATTCTTCTTTTTCTCTGCTAACAATAAATTTTGTAATAATGTTGATTTTCCACTACCTAAAAAACCACCTAATATATGAATCTCCACTTTATTCATTCAACCGACCATCCATTTCTTTACTTCAAATGTATTCAAAGCGTAATAATTACGATTTATATTTATCATTTTATTAAAAGAATGACCATTTGTAAATATAAGAGATTCACTGTTCATTTACTTCATATGCAACTCTAACTCCAGACTCGATTGCCCCTTGCATCCATCCATGTGTTAATGTCGTATGCTCTCCTGCAAAATGTACTTTTCCAGATGGTGGTGTAATATACGGAAATAACTCGAGCTCTTGGCCTGGTTCGAAAGCTGTAAATGCACCGCAAGAATACGGATTTTTACTCCAGCTAAAAGATGTTCCAGTGACAAACTCACTATAGACGATGTCACCGTATATTTCCGCTAAATTTTTTAATGCGTAACGAATACGATCTCTTTGCGGGAGACTATCCCATGTTAACGCCTCATCTGCCCACGTATAACTTGCTATAACGATAGCTGGTCCTGGAGTATGAATGCCATAACTCGGATAGTATGTAAACCGTATCGGTAAATCAGTAATAGATTTACCGCCACACTGTCCCGCTTTCTCCCAAAATCTACTTTTAAACTCTATTGCAATTTTAGTTGCAGCAATATAATTTAATTCACGAATTGCTCTTTTTTTAAAATAAGAGAATAAATAGTATGGCTGAACTTCTACAAATCTTAACGCTGAAAATGGAATTGTAATAATAGCAAAATCACTTGTTATTGTAAATTGCTCTAACGTTTGTTCATGATTTCCTTGTAACATTACTTTATTATCTTCTTGTATAATTTTATCAACCTTATACGGCATTAAAATATGTTCCCTTAATTGTGGTAAGAATGCATTCGATAACTTATCCATTCCACCAGTTATTTCATAATATTTCGTTGTTGAAGTAAAGAAAATCATTTCACGTAATACTTCAATTAAGGACATTCCCATATAAGCTTCCATATCAAGAAGTACCCCAATCATATCTATCGCACCATCTGAATAATACTCCATTAAAAATGAACCAAGCGAATACGTTTTATACTTTTTTTCAACGATAAGCCAGTTTTTATCAGGATCCTTCTTAATGTAATTTAGTATTGGTTCTAATACTTCAATCATTAGCTCTTCTGCCGTTTTTCCTCTTTCTTTATCCAAAACCGGATATTCAAGTACACTTGGATCATTTTCAAACACATTCAATCTCGTTTGAATGTTATTCGTATAAATGATATCTGCAAAAGTTTTATTTATAAAAAGGTTTAAAGGTAGTTTAAATTTATGAATATACGCTAAGGTTAACTTATGGGTGTCAGGGATTCTCATCGGGCCCGCATTAAAATATAAACCCACACTAAATGGTTCCCGAATCGTATACACTCTGCCACCTATTCTGTTATTTGCTTCTATAATCGTTACTTCGTGCCCAGCCTCTTTTAATAAAGAACCTGCAACTAATCCAGAAATCCCTGCACCTGCAATCGTAATCCGTTTTGGGTTATTCTTTTTAACAAGCCCTGCATGAATAATATGAAGCATTTCTTCCATTGCTAATGGATTCCCCATGCCATTTCCCCTTTTACAAAGGATTTTACTGAATTATATTCGGTTCACTGAATTCCTATGTTTTGTTCGCTGATTTGCACGGATACATTTTCAAATACTTGAATATCTTTTATAAAATGTAATAAACTAGATATGACTCTATAGAAGTAAGACGTATTATCTTACATAATAAAATCAATGAAATTGCGAGGAATTTTGAAATGAAAAAAGGTATTAACCGTGTTGTATTAGTAGGAACAGGAGCAGTTGGATGTAGTTATGCTTACTGCATGATTAACCAGGCTGTAGCTGAAGAATTTGTTTTAGTCGATGTAAATGAGGCAAAAGCTGAAGGGGAAGCAATGGACTTAAGTCATGCTGTTCCATTCGCACCAGCTCCAACTAGAGTATGGAAAGGCAGCTACGAAGATTGTAAAGATGCTGACCTTGTAGTTATTACAGCTGGATTACCACAAAAACCAGGCGAAACACGTTTAGATTTAGTTGAGAAAAACGCTAAAATCTTCAAACAAATCGTTCGCAGTATTATGGATAGCGGATTTGATGGCATCTTCTTAATCGCAACAAACCCTGTAGATATTTTAACTTACGTAACTTGGAAAGAATCTGGTTTACCGAAAGAACGTGTAATCGGTTCTGGTACAACGCTTGATTCTGCTCGTTTCCGCTATATGTTAGGTGAGTACTTCGATATTGGTCCACACAACATTCACGCTTATATTATCGGAGAACACGGCGATACTGAACTTCCAGTTTGGAGCCATGTTTCCGTTGGTATCCAAAAACTACAAACACTGCTTGAAAAAGACAACACGTATAATCAAGAAGATTTAGACAAAATTTTCATAAACGTCCGTGATGCAGCTTACCATATTATTGAGCGTAAAGGCGCAACTTATTATGGTATCGGTATGTCACTTCTACGTGTTACAAAAGCAATTTTAAACGACGAAAATAGTGTATTAACTGTATCAGCTTACTTAGAAGGTCAATACGGTCAAAAAGATGTTTATATCGGGGTACCTGCTGTTTTAAATCGCGGCGGTGTTCGTGAAATTTTAGAGGTTGAATTAAGTGAAGATGAAGAATTAAAATTCGACCACTCTGTTCAAGTATTGAAAGAAACAATGGCTCCGGTTCTTTAATTAAGATAAAAAGCAATCCAATTTATTTTGGATTGCTTTTTATTTTCATTATCTCCTATGACTTTTTAGTGATTTTCTATCATTTCTTATTTTTTAGTCGCATCCTCATTATTTATATCAAGTACATCTAATAAAAAGATAAAGATTGGTATCCCGATAATAAGCCCCCATATTCCGAGGAAATGCTCTGAGAAGATAAGAATCATAAATGTGTAGAATATTGGTAAATTTGTTTTTGCAGACATAAACTTCGGATTTAAAAAATAACTTTCAAGAGCATGGATTACTGTTATGAATACGAGTATGTATACTACGTACATAACTCCGCCTACGTTGTAAGCAATGATACAAAGTGGAAACAAAGAAATAATCACACCTGCAACAGGAATCAACCCTAGTAAGAAAATCATAACAGCTAATACAAGTAGCTGTGGAAATCCTAAAACGATTAATGCAATGACAGTAAGAATACAATTTACAACGGCAATTAAAAACTGAGCCTCAATTACTTTGCCGAACGATCTTGCAAATCTTTCACCAAAATATGCAATTTCCTCATAAAAGATTTTTAACTTACTATCTTTAAACTTAGATGTAAATGTAATAATACGCTCTTTTTCTAATAAGAAAAATAAGCTTAAAATTAGAGATAATAATATTTGTAAACTTACCTTCCCTATATTTGCTATTGATTGATATATGACGTCTACACCTTGTTCTATATATTTTGATACTTCCATCCCATTAATTGTCGAAAGTGCATATTTAACGATTTCATTATCAGGTGGATTTTGAAAAAACAGTTTAAATTGATAAATTAATTGTGAAATTTGTATCGTCAGCACAGGTAAATATTTATATAATGTTGTGCCTATAAAGGAAACTAGTATTATATATAAACATGCAATAACAATTTTCCGGTTTACTTTCAATTTTCTTGAAATAAAACGTTGAAATCGATCCATTAAAAACGTCAGTATAAACGTAATTAATATTAAATTAATCATACTTTTTAATGCGTATAATACAAGCGCTACTATTATTAAAACGAGAAACCGTTGAAACCCTCTACTTCGAAAAAAACTCTTTACTTCATTCATTAAGAATTAACCTCCCCCTTCAATGGATGGAAATTGAATATATTACATTTTATGAACTCCTATAGACAATCTTTCTTACTAATTGAGAAGAATCCTTTTTTTCTTTTCATATTGTTAGATTCGTTTAACTGGAATCCACCAACATAATTTCGGTGGATTCCAGTTATTTTTCATATAATCTTTTATAAACTAGGTGATTTTCTATTTTTAGACTGCTGTTCATACGCATATCCAATATTGAAAAGCTCTTTTTCACCAAACTGTTTCCCTACAAACACTACACCGATTGGTTCTCCATTTTTATCATATCCAGCAGGAACCGCTAATTCCGGATAACCAGCTACAGCTGATAGAAGGACTTCATCGTTATTAATCATAACTAGAGCATCCAAACCTTTTTCTACTAAATACCTATCTAGCTCTTTTCTTGCATTTTCTTGACTCGTTTGCACTACGTTTTCAAACTCTTCTTTCGTTATAGCAGATTTTTCAGACCCTTCAATTAATGTTTGTCCGTATTTTATTCGTCTTTTACTATCCTTTTTATTAAACGCTATAATCTCTTCTAACGATTTTACCGGTACATTCTTTTGCTGTGAAAGATAGTCGTTTACATTATGCTTGAACTCATATTCTAATGTTTGCAAATTATCTACACCCTCAGCACTTAACTGGATATTATCAGTTAATATCGCACCTGCATCTTGAAGGTCTTTTCTAATTTTTTCTGCTACTGCTTTTCTATTTTCATCTTGTTGGTCTACAGAAAAAAGAAGCCCTATCTTTTTCCCTTTTAATCCATCTATTGATAAATCCTTTGTATAATCAATCCTTTCTTTATCTTTCATTTTTTCTGTCATAACATCTTTTTCATCATAACCTATCATTACATTAAATAGCGTTGCTGCATCTTTTACTGTTCTTGCCATAGGTCCTGCTGTATCAAGAGTTTCAGCTAATGGAATAATTCCTGTTCTACTTACCATACCTAAAGATGGACGTAACCCAACTACTGATTGCTGCGCCGCTGGTGCAACAATCGATCCCGTCGTTTCTGTTCCAATTGCAAGCGGCGCAAAATCTGCTGCAACTACTGTAGCCGATCCTGAACTTGATCCTGAAGTATCGAATGTAATCGGACCGTACGGATTTAAATTTTGTCCTTTCTTCCCGCTATACCCGCTTGGCATTGTAAAAGATAAATAGTTCGCCCACTCAGACATATTCGCTTTTCCTAAAACAAATGCTCCTTCTTCTTTCAACTGCTTCACAATTGTTGCGTCTTGATCTGCAATCCAATCTTTTAATACATAAGTTCCTGCACTAGTCGGCATCACTTTTTCCGTCTGTACATTATCTTTTACAACGACAGGAATACCATATAAATTCGACTTTTTGTTTCTCCCCCGCTCTTGATCTAACTTTCTTGCTTCTTCCATCGCATTAGGATTTATCTCTGTAACAGAATTTAATGTTATTCCATTTTGATCATGTTCTTGTATTCTAAAGAGATAAATACTCGTTAATTCTTCATATGACAACTTTCCATCATCAATCATTTTTTGAAGCTCATCTATAGTCGCATTTACGACTTCTTTTTCTTTTATCTTTACATTTTCTATATTGATTCCTTTAAGCTGATTATGTATCGGTTGTAGCACTCTTTCTTTATCATATACAATACGCTCAGGTTCCTTTGGAAAATAATTTTTATACACGTAATATCCGCCGGCACACGCTAATAAGACAATGCCTCCAGTGATAGACAGCGTTACCTTTACCCATTTCTTCATGTTGCTTCCTCCACTCTATAAGATGCTTAGCTATACAAAAAAGAGAGTTACCTTTTACTTAACTCTCTCCAATCAAAATGCTAAATGAAAAAATGAAAGATTTCAATCTAATTACTTCTTTTTTTGCATTTGCTTTGCTAACATTTCTTTCACTTGATTATACGTTAACCCTGAATTTTTATTTAAACGCTTTACTTCCTCAACATCAGTACCTACCACTGTATATTTTTTCTCATCATTCATTTTTCTAATTCCCTTCTCACCGTATTATTTCTTATATTTCTTCCCTAAATGCGCATAAATTAACACCACTACAAAAAAGGAAGCTGTTTTTAAGCACAGCTTCCTTCTCGTTACATATTGTATTTCTTAATAAAATTTCACTACATCTTCAGTAGGCAAGAACGTTCTTTCTGCTGGTTGTTCGTTTGGTTCACCAAATGGCATTTGACCTACTAAGCTCCACTCTGCCGGAATGTTCCAAGTTTCTTTCACTTCAGCATCTACGATTGGGTTGTAATGTTGTAATGACGCCCCAATTCCTTCAGCAGATAATAGCATCCACACAGTATGTTGTAACATCGCATTTCCTTGATGAGACCAGAATGGAAACTGATCTTTGTATAATGGGGCATTTTCTTGCATTTTTTCTACAGTTGCTTGATCTTCAAAGAATAGAACTGTTCCTACACCTGCATGGAAGCCTTTTAGTCTTTCTACAGTCGCTTCAAAGTTTTCTGCTGGTACGCGTGCTCTTAGTGTTTCTTTAACGATATCCCAAAACTTTTCATGCTCTCCATCCATTAATACAACCATACGACCACTTTGCATATTGAAAGATGTTGGTGCGTGTAAAGCTGTTTTTAACACTTCTTCAATTCTTTCTTTTGTAATTGCATCATTTTTTGTTACTTTACGAATTGAACGGCGGTTCACGATTGCTTCTTTTAAGTTTGTTGTAGTTGCTGACATTTTAATTCCTCCAAATGTTTGTTTTATAATTTATTTTGTTATTTCATAACAAGCGAATTAGCAATATCCATCGGTATTACATTGCATACCTTCAAATGAATTTGTTTTATCCTTTTCAATTTCTTTATCAATGACCCTTTCTAGTGTTTCTTTACTAGCAAGCCCTTGAATGACTTCATCTCCAATCATGACAGTTGGAACAGCCATAATATTCGCTTCATCATATGCGTGTTGAATTGCTTCTTGATGCTTTTCTTTATATTTACGAGTTACTAAAGCATCTTTAAATTCCGCCTCAGGAAGTCCTATTTCTACCGCTAATTTTGTTAACACATCAATATCTTCAATGTTTTGCTCTTCTTGGAAAAATGCTGTGAATACGCGGTGATGATACTCATTACCTAGTCCACGTTCTTTTGCAAATTGACATCCTTCGAAAGCTAAATGTGTATATGGATGTGGTGAAACACGTGGCAAGCGCATATCAATTCCTAACTTCTTCGCTGTCGGAAGAATGAAAGCATCCCATGAACCTAATTTTTCTGGTTCATTCCATGGATCTATTTTTGAATATGGACTTGGACGTAATTCAAATGGCATCCATTCAATCTCTACATCTTTCTCTTTCGCTACCTCATCTAATGGACCTTTTGCTAAAAAACAAAACGGACATATAAAATCTGAGTATACTTTCATTTTTACAGTCATAACTTTTACACCTTACCTTATCGTTGTAATCAAACCAGTTACATTGATGATAAAAAAATATAAATATTATTTAAACATTCATTTTTTCTTGCAAAGTTTCAAACAACTGCCCCATCGTAATATTTCTCAAAACTTCTTCCATCGCGGATTGCGCTTGAATTAAAATAATTTCTAACACCGCTTGAATATTCGCCCCAATTGGACAATCTGGATTCGGTTGCTCGTGAATATGAAATAGCTTGTCTTCTTCGACTACGTTCACTGCATGATACACATCTAACAATGTGATTTCATGTAAATCCTTTAGTAATCCCGCGCCACCCGGTCCACGATTTACGTAAACAAAGCCAGCTTGTTTCAAGTACGACATCATTTTACGAATGACTACCGGATTCGTATTTACACTTTCAGCCATATAGTCTGAAGTACAAAGTGAAGATGGATTGTTTTTCAAAATAGATAAAATATGAACAGCTATGGAAAAGCGGCTACTAATTTTCATCGTAATCACCACCTCGATGTAATCATTATAGTTACAACTAAAAAATAAGTCAATCCTTTTCATAGATTTTTTATAAGCAAATTAAAAAGTGCCCCATTATGATATATGAGACACCCCTTTTTATTCTGCAAATAGCGCTTGAAATTCTTCAATAAATAGCTGTACAGCGATTGAAGAATCCTTTAATGAAGGAACAGCTAAAGCAATTTCTCTCCATACTTGCGGTTCCAATTCTCTCGTTTGCACATTATGTGGTAAATTCGTTAAAGATAATTCAGCTAATATTGCAATGCCTAATCCTTCTTGAATCATATTTAAAGCTGTAGTAACGGTAGAAATTACATACTCAGCCCGAAGTGGTACGTTGGCTTGTTTAAACATATCAATGATGGGTGGTTCGTATCCGCCCTTACATAATATGATCGGTTCATTCTCCAAATCACGAATTGTAATAGAGTCCTTCTTACAAAGAGGATGATCCTCTCTTAAGATAGCAACCATTTTCCCCTTCGTTAACGGGACAATCTCCATCTCTTTATTAGGCAGAATAACAATTCCTATATCAACAACCCTCGATATTAACCAATCTTCAACTTCTTTAATTGTTCCTTCGCAAAGAACGACCTCTAAGCTCGGATACTTCTCCTTAAAATGGTTTATCATTTTCGGTAAGAAATGTGCAGAAGCACTCGGAAAACTCCCAATTCGAATCGTCCCCACTTCGTGTCCTTTCTCCATCGCAACTTCTTGTTCAATCTTCGCTACACCGTTCAAAATCTCTCTAATATGTACAAGAATCCTATTTCCTACATCCGTAACGAGTAGCCCTTTTCGTTTATCACGTATAAGAATAGTAACTCCTAACTCTGACTCAATACTTGAAATCGCATGACTAACAGCTGGCTGCGTCATATTTAACACCCTGGCAGCCTTCGTAAAACTACCTAAATCAACAGTTTTTATTAATACTTGCAGTTGTGTAATGGTCATAACTAATCACTTATACTCCTCATAAAAAAGATTCATTTTATTTATTACAGTCGATATCATATCATAGTGAAATGAATAACAACAAGGAGGTCTTTCAGTGACACAGCTTTCTCGAACTAAGACGGCCATCATCCTTACCTTTCTCGTTTTCATGTGGGGAATCAATTGGCCTTTATCAAAGTTTGCCCTGCATTATACACCACCTGTTTTATTTGCAGGCGTTCGAACTTTAATTGGAGGATTCATTTTACTTCTGTTCGCATTACCGAAATACAAAGAGTTACATTTAAAAGAAACGTGGCATTTATACGTTATTTCTTCCTTACTTAACATCATTATATTTTACGGATTACAAACTGTCGGCCTTCAATATATGCCTGCTGGTCTATTTTCCGCTATCGTATTTTTACAACCTGTTTTACTTGGTATTTTCTCATGGATATGGCTTGAAGAAGCAATGTACGGTTTAAAAATTTTCGGGCTTGTACTCGGATTTATTGGTGTAGGTGTTATTAGCTCTAGTAGTTTAACTGGACATATTTCTGTCATTGGCATTCTTCTTGCATTAGGATGTGCGATTGGCTGGGCACTTGGAACAGTATTTATTAAGAAAACTGGTCACCGTGTGAATGCCATTTGGATGGTAACAATTCAGCTTCTTATTGGTGGTCTTTGTTTAATCGGATTTGGCTCAGAATTTGAAAGTTGGTCTAGTATTGCTTGGAGTATGCCATTTGTTAGTGTACTACTCTTTATTTCATTCTTTGTTATTGCAATGGGGTGGCTTGCATACTTCACACTCGTTGGAGCTGGTGAAGCGAGTAAAGTAGGGGCTTATACATTCCTTATTCCCCTTATCGCTATTATTGTAAGTTCAATCTTCTTACATGAAGCCATTACAATGAGCTTATTTATTGGCCTATTATTTATTGTTGTGAGCATTTGTTTTGTAAATATAAAACCGAAAACACTTGCTGTAAGGCAGCAGGTTGAAGTGAAATAAATATGAGAAAGAGCCTACTATTTGTAGGCTCTTTTTTATATCTTATTTTTTACGACGCACTACAAAAACACACGCACCTACCGAAGATACAATTGCCAAAATAGATAAAACAATCGCTATCAATTGCATATTACTAGTACCTTCATTCTTTTCTACATTAGATACTTCACCATGTTCTCCTGTTAATGACGTACCTTTTGCAATTGTAGTAAGTGAATGCGGTTTTTCAGCTTTCTCATCGCCTGTCCATTCAACAATTTCTCCGTCTTTATATTGTTGATATGCATCCCAAGCTATTTTTTGTTCTTTATCCGGATTTTTAGCGACGAAAGTAAATCGTTGGAACTGACCGGGTAAAATCCCTTCTCCTATTGCTTCCCATACTACAGTTTTCACTTTTCCGGCATTATCTTTTTGCTCTTCCATTTTCCACCCTGGCACTGGTTCATACTGTTGGAATTCCACACCAGACGGTATTTTCAGTGTAACTTTTGTTGTTGCTATATTCTTTTCAACTGGTACTTTTATCGTGTAAGTCTCCCAAGAACCGATGTCAGAAGTTGCTGGCTTCACAGTAACGTGCGCACTAACAGGTAACGAAAACATTCCCATTGCAATTACTGTTGCGATCATTGTTGTTCCTAATTTTTTTATGCGTTTCATTTTCAATTAGCTCCTTTTTATCTATACCTACTCTTTATCCCGCTATTCGCCGGGTAGCCCAATTGATGAGGGCTGCTTAAAGTTTCACTTTATCTGCCACCTACAATAAATTTATAATCCGTATCGAAGCTATCAAGCGATTTCGTTAATCCATGTACTTGTATATTCCAGTTTCCTGTCATGTTAATATACATACCTTCTGCTTCATATTCTCCCGGTGAAACTGCCGAAACTTTAAATGATCCTTTTCCCATATTCATATCTAACGATTGAGTCGTTAATATAATTTGTTCCATATCAGTAACGGGTTGTCCGTTCTCATCATTTAAAGTAATATGGAATATATTTTGTCCTACTCTATTAGGACTTACATTTAGCGTCATTTCATATCCATTATCTAATTGTTTACTCTCTGTAAAAGGTCCAGTAGGAGGCATCGGTGGTGTTTGTACGTTTGTCATAAAAGCTACGATTACGAAAATGATAATTCCAATGATAAACTCTACTTTCACCGTAGCACCTAATCCTTGCTGCGCTCGCATTCTCCCTTTCATATAATGAATAATTCCCAATATCCCCATGAAAATGAATAAAAGTATCTTTGTTAATAAAGCCAATCCATACTTCGTATCAAATAACGAGTGGATTGTTGGAATAACAAATGTACTGTTAAAAAGGCCTGTTATTAAAATCACGATAACAGCACCTGTTGCCCACGGTGAAAAACGCTTAATCATATCCCAATACATATGCCACTTGTTATCCTCTTTACGTAAAAGAAGAATAATAGATGATAAACCACCAACCCATAATGAAGCTGCGAATAAATGTAGAAAATCCATAACGACAGCAATGTCTTTAAACTTTAAACCGTATGCGTGACTATTAAAGGCTTTCATAACAAGTAACCCTATAAACAATAGTATTGGAATACTCCATACTTTAAACGACGAAAACTTCTCATGCTTCACCGCAAAATACGTAACAATTATAAGCGTACTAATGAGAACCATTTGAGTAATCCATACATAACCAAAAACAGAAAGCTGTAATGTTTCTTTTAATAGTAAAGGATTGAATGCTTCTAGCCATGAAACATCAGCATTTATTTTCGCTTGCAATGGTAGGTTGAATAACAAGCTAATAAATATCCCAAATAAGGAGATCCATATTATGTTCTTACTCCTTGATCGAACCGAGGTTGCATTCCCTTTATACATAATAAGATTAAAGAAGAGAACTCCTAAAAATAGCGAGAAACTCGCATATAAAATTCCACGTTCCATAATCATATCGATTTGCGGGACATACCCCATCTCTTCCACTTGTACATCGTCTGTTCCCGCTTCTGCTAATCCAATACGGAATGGAATAACCCCTTGAATTGGATGTCCATCAGCTGAAATAGCTTTCCACTGAATAGAGTAGAGACCATTTTTGAGGTTTTCTTTTAATCCGGCTTCTAATAGTTTTTTATTTTTTTTATCAATATGAGCATCTTTTAAATCGACCCTTTTACCTGATGTATCTCTCACGTACAATGTATTAAAACGTGAAACTTGTATGTCCTCATCGAATTCAATTTTTACAACAGATGGTGCTCTCTTCAACGTTTCATTTTCCATAGGGTTTGATTTCACAACGTACGCATGAGCAGATGCACTTTTCGGTATCAATATGATAAGCACACATGCAAGTAATAACCATGTCCCTAATCTTCTCATTACTTTCACACTCATTTCACTTCTTTCTTCCTCATCGCTCTATTTTCATTCCTTTAACTTCCAAAGTTTGATTCTCGGGCGAAATATTAACCTGGTTAAATATAAACTTCTATAAAGTATAATTCTTATTTCTCTTCCACCTCTAAACTTCTAATATAATAGTAACTATCATGATAGATACAACTTACATTTTTAAAGCCGATTGTTATTATATCATAAAATATATTTATGTAAGTTATCAAAGAAGAAAAGTTATCGTGAATCATTTGTGAAGAAAATGTGAAATACATAAATAAAAAGGTATTACGTTATTACGTAACACCTTTAAAAAAATATCCCTCTTCTATTTCTCTTCCGGATAATCACAATACTCGATAATCGTTCCTTCTGTATCCGCTGGGTTAAGATAAATTAACCTTCTACCGTGCTTATTAATGCGTAGTGTATGCTCTAATGTCCGAATACCTTGTTCTTTTAACTCTTCTAGAGCCACATCTAAATCATCGACACGATACGCAACGTGATGAACACCTTTACCTTTTTGTTTAATAAAACGGGCAATTGGAGATGTCGTATTATTCGTCGGTGCAAGTAATTCAATTCTATCTCCAGCCACTTCAAGAATGGCTACTTCACTTTCCACACCAGGAGCTTCACTTACGTAACGATCTATTAATTCTCCTGATAGAACCTGTTCATAAAAACGTATCGTACTATCTATATCACGAACTGCGATTCCGATATGATCAATTGTTTTTTTCATTTTATTTCCCCTACTACTTTATTTTTTCTCATTATTAATAGTAACAAAAAAAGCTATAGAAACAAGTTCTATAACTTTTTTTATTTAACCTATTTTCTTATCCGCTCTAGTTGCTGGTTGAACTTGGTTTTTCACTTTTAAAATACTAAGTCCATATCCGATAAATCCACCGATAATCGCTGGGAAGATCCAGCCTAATCCTACTTCCTGCATCGGAAGGAATTTAGTGAACACTTGGCTTACTACTTCAATGTTAACTCCAGCTGCACTTAATCCATCGAATAAGCTGATGATAAATGTTACGATTAAGCTCACTTGATAAACTTCAGCTCTTCCTTTGAATAATGAATGGAAGAATGTTAAGAAAATCAATACGATTGCTAGTGGATAAATTGCTGTTAATACTGGAACAGAAACTGCGATTAACTGTGTTAATCCTACATTTGCAACAATTGCACTAAATACACATAGCGTGATTGCAATTGCTTTGTAAGGAACATTTGGGAATAACTTATGGAAGAATGAAGAACATGCTGATACAAGTCCCACACTAGTTGTTAAACAAGCTACTGTAATCATTAATCCTAATAATACTCCGCCATATGATCCGAAATAGTAGTTAGAAACTTTCGCTAATACTTCTCCGCCGTTCTCTAAATGTCCAAGCTTTGCAACACTTGAAGCACCCATATAAGAAAGTGCTGTATAGATAATTGCTAAAATAGATGCTGCAATAATTGTCGCTTTTGCACAAACGACCATAATTTGTGTTTTCGTTTTCGCACCTTTTTCTTTAATAGCATTGATGATGATAATCCCGAATACGAATGATGCGAGCGTATCCATCGTTAAGTATCCTTCTTGGAATCCTTTAAAGAATGCATGTGATGTATAAGCTTCCACTGGTGCTTGCATATCTCCAATCGGATGTATAAAAGCAACGATTACTAAAATACCGATGAAAGTCAACTTAATTGGCGTTAAAATTTTTCCAACAATATCGACAATTTTCGCGGGATTTAGCGAAAAAAAACAAGTGATGCTAAAGAATATAATTGTGAAAAGAATTAAAGGTGTAGAACCTACTCCCTCTGGCATAAACGGCTTAAGACCAATTTCATAAGAAACATTTCCTGTTCTCGGTATTGCAAATAACGGACCAATCGCTAAGTATAAAACTGTTGTAAACACAATCCCAAACACTGGGTGAGCACGACTAGCTAACGACTGCAAATCATCTTTACCTGAAAAACCAAATGCTAGCACACCTAGTAATGGTAATCCAACACCAGTTACTAAAAATCCAGCGTTAGCAATCCATACATTCTCTCCTGCTGATTGACCAAGCATCGCTGGGAAAATTAAATTTCCCGCTCCAAAAAATAGTGCAAATAACATTAATCCAATAACTACTATGAACGAAAACGGTACTTTATTCGCCATAATATAACCCCCATTCAAGTTTCCTTATCTCATTTTCCAATTTTAACTAATTGAATTTTCTGAATATTTAATTTAAGTATCAACTATTCTTGAACTCATTATAGTTTGCTATATAATATTTTGCAATACTATTTTCGAACTTTTCTTTTATTTTATAAATATACATTTTTTAACATGAAAAATAGACTAAAAAACCAACATGGTCATCCATGTTGGTTTTTCCATTTACTATCATGAATTAAAATTTTGCTGCTACTTTTTTAACGTTTTCTAGACCTTCTTCAACAATTTGTTGTGAACGATCTGGATATTGATTGTGTCCTTCAATTACAACTGTCTCTGGATTTGTAATTCCCCAGAATCCAAGTACCGTTGTTACGTAATTAACTGCCATTTCCATAGGAGCCATTTGCTCTGAAGAGTAATCTGAACCACGAGCACCTAACACAACTACTTTTTTACCACCAACTAAACCTTCTGGGCCATTTGCTGTATATTTAAACGTTTTTCCAGCTTGAGATAAGTATGAAATATATGTGATTAATGGCGCTGGTACTGTAAAGTTCCATAATGGGAATGCAAATACAACCTTATCAGCTTCTAAAAACTGATTTAAATATTGATCTACTGTAGCAACTGCCTTCTCTTCTTCAGCAGTTAACTCCATGCCTTGGCTACGTTTATATCCACCTGAAATCGCGATATTTCCGTAATAAGGAAGATCTAATGCAAATAAATCTAATTCCGTAATTTCTGTATTTGGATTTGCTTCTTTATAAGTACTTACAAATGTTTCATACATTTTTGAACTAACTGCTTGCTCCGCTGGACGATCGTTTGCTTTTACAAATAATACTTTTGACATTTTTTTATTCCCCTCTACATTCGTATTTTCTTCTTTTTTACCAAATAATGAGCTAAATAGTCCCATTTTCTTCACCTAATCTTTCTTTTCATATTCATTATTCATCATCATAAAAATTCTTATTCTAAGAAAAAGTTCCAATAGATACCTTAAGTTACGCTATCACAACTTTTTGTTATTTAATTACCTTATGTAAGTGATTGTAATATAGTCACTTACTTTAGTCAAGTAACTTTTAATAAAAAATAAAATCTCAATTTAAAAATATTAACTAAAATACAATTGAACACCAAATACATCTTTATTACTTGTATAATAAACTTTGAGAGGAAAATTCATATATAGAAAGGATTTATTCATGAGCACTATAGAAAAGATTCAAACTTTTATTATTCTTTTTGCTGTTACATGCGGCATCGTACTCGGACAATTTAATATGATACATACGTATTCAGACAAATTTATTGTCCCCTTCTTATTTTTCATGCTATATGGATTATTCCTCAGCATTCCATTAAAAGAAATAAAAAACGGATTTCGCAATTTAAAATTTGCTGGAACAAGTCTTACTATTAACTTCTTATGGACACCTTTACTCGCTTGGGGGTTAGGAGCACTATTTCTTTCCGATCATCCAGCACTTTGGGTTGGATTTATAATGTTAATGGTTACTCCATGTACAGATTGGTACTTAATCTTTACTGAAATAGCGAAAGGTAATGTAGCACTTTCTACTGCAATTTTACCTGTAAATTTAATTTTGCAAGTACTGCTCCTTCCCATTTATTTATTTTTATTTGCTGGTGTCATGAAAACTGTAGCGATTTCTGTTTTAGTAGAAAGTATTGTTATCGTAATCGTCTTACCATTTATACTTGCACACGCTACAAAGTTCATTATGAATAAAATGAAAAAAGCTGAAACTCTCGAGAATAAACTCATTCCGTTTTTCAGCTCTGCTCAAATTATATTTTTAAGTTTAGCAATAGTAGCGATGTTTGCATCACAAGGTAAATATTTACTGCAAAATATGAATGTCGTTTTATTATTACTCGTTCCTGTTCTATTGTTCTTCATCATTAATTTTTTACTAGGACAATTTATCGGGCGCATGATGCATTTATCTTACAAAGATACAGTAAGTCTAAGCTTAACAACGTTAGCAAGAAACTCACCTGTTGCACTCGCTATCGCTGTGACCGCTTTTCCAGACGAACCTCTTATCGCACTTGCACTCGTTATTGGACCATTGATTGAGTTACCGGTACTAGCTTGTGTGTCACAAGTTTTGTTGCTTATTAAGAAAAAACGGCAATATGCATAATAAAAAACGTCCCATTTTGGGACGTTTTTTATTATGGAAAGATTACATACAACACTTACTTCTTATTTATCAATACAAATGAAATTACCGAAACTACAAACGTAATAATACCAATTATAAATTGATCGGCTCTAAAAATTTTATATGTTATAGAGAATTAACTTTTCGTTACATTAACAGATCCTTTCTAATTAAAAATGATAGGAAACGTAAATATAACGAAAGCTGCCCAAAGTCCGTATATTGGCAAATACTTCGTAACGGCATCTTGGATAGCTTTTGGTCCTGATTTATTTTGCAAGAAACGCATATAGGAAAACATAATCCAAATTAAATTTGCCCAGACCAGTATGTTTACACCTAAAACAGCAAGTCTATTAGGTGTAATCCCGTAAGAAGAAAGTCTGAATACTATGGCTGACAATGCGACAGTGTCAATAATAAGCGCCAGAACAATTAAGGAAAAATTTATATAATCTGAAATGTTCTTTTTCTCGTCCGAGTCACTCTCAACGATAGAAAATATAGTAACAGCCAATACGCCAAGCAGTATTCCGTTGAAGGCCATTAGGAAATTGCGATCCAAGAATGGATTTTTTCCGACCCAAATTACCGTTATAAGATAGATAAGCAAGGTAATCAGGACGAGAGGACTAAAAATTTTAGATATGTATGGTGTAATATTTTTAGCAAGCTTAAGATTCATTGATACTAAGTATGCAGTCACAATAGCGAGAGCCGCTGCTCCAAATAAAACAACATTACTAAAATAGAATTCTCCTATATCTAAGTCAACAAAGCTAAATAAACGCATGGTGAATACCGCAAGTATCATTCCGCTCACTGCCATGCTCCCGTAGAGAAGACAATATTCTAAATTAAATTTAATATAGGCTAATCTTGTACTGCCTTTTGAATATTCATTTCCTGTAAATGCAAGCCCTACTAAGCCCCATAAAAATATAGGAAGATGTAAATACGCAAGTATGGTACTGTCTTTATAATTTACTGGCAACGTATTAAGATAATACCCGGAAATTAGGAACAACGCTGCAAGGGAATAAATAATACTTTTTTTCGGAGTATTATTGTAAACAAAATAAGCAGCAATAAAGGGAATTACACCAAAAGCCAAATTAATTGGAGCAATTGCTTCCTGCTCAACAAAGTGGAAAATGATTCTAGTGCTTATGCCGGCCAAAATAGCTAAAAGGCCCATGAATAAGAAACCATTTTGAAACAAAGATGTTTTTTCTTTATTTACCTTCTCCTTGAAATGCAACCTTTCATACCAAGCAGCTAGAACCTGAGAATCAGGTTTTTGGTCCCATGCTTGTGAGAATGATTTTTTAAAAGCTTTCGGATCTTTTCTATACATCTTCTCCAACTCATGAGGGTTATCCATATTTTCGATAATCAAATTTTGATTGTTCATAATTTTACCTCCTCTAATAAAAAACAGCTTTGTTACCTTTCTATAAAAAGCATCTCACTGATTTATTATGATAATGATTTTAATACACAATTTATTGTTTTACAATAAATAATTATCAATTATAAAGATTTTTTTATTGTATATTTCATTTCAAACAAAAATATATAGTACTACTTATTCAAAAAAATATCCTATAGAATAGACTTTTTTAAGCGTCTATTCTATAGGATATTTTTTAATTATCATATTTTTATTTGTTAAAACAACTTAATTCTCAAACACAAAATTAATCTTATTATCTTTCCACTCTAACTTCGCATCAAATGTTTTCTCGCCCTTTTTAAAGCCTTTAATTAAATCGGTCTTTTCACCTTTTAATAGCTTTGTCATATTCTTTTGCGAAATTGTTTTACTTAATATTTTCTTCGAGATGGTAAAGTCACATTGTGTCGTGTTGTAATTAGAACAGCCGTAAAACGTTGACTTATCAATTACATCGCCATCACATTTTTTACAGCTACCAACCTTTTTACCTGTTGTAAATTTCGATCCTTTTCGCTCAATCGATTCAACATGCAATCCAGTAAAGTCCCATTTCTCTGACATTTCCACTGCATCTTCAATAATTTTAGCTGATAGCTTTTTCGTCTGTTCCATAAATGTAGCTGGTGAAGCTGTACCTTCACCAATTTCCGCAAGACGTTGTTCCCATTTCGCAGTCATTTCTGGTGAAGCTAGTATTTTGTCACCAATTGCGGTAATTAATACTTTTCCTTTATCAGTTGCATACACTTGGTTTTTCTTTACATCTATATACTTACGGTCTTTCAGCATCGTAATAATACCTGCGCGAGTCGCTTCCGTACCTAAACCTTCTGTTTTCTTTAATACTTTCTCCAGCTCTTCATTCTCTAAATACTTACCAGCTGTTTTCATTAACGTAATAAGTTGTCCTTCTGTATAGCGCTTCGGTGGCTGTGTTTTTCCTTCTTTCACTTTCACCTTTACAACTTTTCCTTCTTCGCCTTCAGCTACAATTGGAAGAATGGTTTCGTCATCTTTATCGTCTTGGAAAATAACTTTACGCCAACCTTCTTGAATTTGCTGTTTTCCTTTTGAAATGAATTCAGCACGTTCATCTACAAGCGTAATGATTGTTGTATAGTCAAAGATTGCAACTTCATAATGAGCTGCAATAAGCCTTCTTACGATCATATCGTATATTTTCTTTTCATCACCTGATAGTCTGCTTGGGTTTGTAACTTGCTCTGTCGGAATAATTGCGTAGTGATCTGTTACTTTCTTTTCATTTACATAACGCTTGTTATTCATAATGGATTCAACCGGAGCCGGTAATAAGCCTTTATATTCATCAAACTGACTTAACTTCTGTAAAATATCAGGGAACGTCGCTGCTTCTCCTTGTGTAACATAGTTAGAATCTGAACGTGGATAAGAAACAATCCCTTTTTGATATAGTGCTTGCGTTATATCAAGCGTCTTTTTCGGTGAAAACTTAAAGGCTTTATTTGCCGTTGCTTGCAGTGATGATAAGTTAAATAAAAGCGGCGGCTGAAACTCTTTACGCTCCGTTTTCATTTCCTTCACAACAGCCGGTTTCCCTTGGCAAAATGCCGCAATTTTATTCGCCATATCAGGGTCTTTTAAGCGGGATTCATTATCCTTTTCCCATTTCCCGTCATATTTCTTTCCTTCTATATTAAAGGTTGCAAACACTTCCCAGAAAGGCTCTGACTTAAAGTTTTCAATTTCTTTCTCTCGCTTTACAATCAATGCTAACGTTGGTGTTTGGACACGACCAGCAGAAAATACATCATTCATTCCTTTTTTCTTTAACAAAATACTAAAGACACGTGATGCATTCATACCAACAACCCAGTCAGCGCAAGATCTTGTGTATGCTTCGTAATACGTATTAATTGTATCTGATTCATCAAGTAGATTTTTAAATCCTTGGTAAATAGCTTGCTTCGTTAAAGATGAAATCCATAGACGTTTCATCGGCTTTTGCACGTTACAAAGATTAATAATATTTCGTACGATCAGTTCCCCTTCACGCCCAGCATCTCCTGCGTGAATGATTTCTGTTACCTGTGGATTATGTAACAGCTGTTTCACAACGTTAAATTGCTTATACTTTGACTTTGTTACTTCAAATTGAAATCGTTCAGGAATCATCGGTAACGTATCAAGTGACCATTTTTTCCACTCTGCGTGATAATGCTCTGGATTACATAACTGCGTCAAATGACCAATTGCCCATGTACAGTACGCTCCATTTGGAAATAACTCATTCGCTTCTACTTCTAAATATCCATCTTTCCGGCGATATTTAAACTGTGAAACAAGAGCCAACCCTTGATCTGGTTTCTCGGCAATAATTAATTTCATTTTATAACTCCCTATCTGTATTCCAGTGTTACTTTCATTGTCTATATGTTTAGAAGCGATGATAAAACAACAATCTTATTTATCATTCGCGGTTTGTCTCGCAAATGGGAGACCTATAATATTATACGCTTATTCTTTATGGCTTCACAATAGAAACTCATAATATAACAATTTCTTTCACATGCTTACAATTAAAAAAGACGCCCTAAAAAATCAAGCGTTCCTTTGCTTACATCTATGAAATTGTGCAGATAATATGCAGATATAAATTATCATAAGTACACATATGATGAAATGAACGATAGGACAAGGAGGTATCATAATGTTTGCTTATACGTTAACTACCTTAACACTTTGCTGTACCTCAATTCTTATTACATCCAATATTTCTAAACGTAAGGGTACCCTAATGGAGTATATGGTATTTATTATGTCTTTTAGTATGAGTATCGGTTTAAGTATTGGTTTTTATTTAGGCATTCTCTTTAAGGGGGAATTACTATATTCTACTTTACTTGCTATTTTAATTAGTGGTTTTATCGGTTTTTTAGTGGGTCTACGTTTTCACCTATATACTGCTTTAGAAGGAATGTTTTCTGGATTAATGGCAAGTATGATGGGAGCAATGATTACAGAAATGTTAAATGCTCAACAAGCTCATAGTATATTGTTCATTAGCCTTTTACTTACTATAACTATAACAATAACTATGTCATGTATGATTCAGTTTTTATCAGAAAGTTTTTCTGCTGTTATTCAGCGACGTTTTCCATTATTACTCTCAATTGGTGTAGTAATTATCCTGACTATATTTGTAACGTTCCCAGAGCATATCCCGCCCACCTCTTCCACAGAAGAACAACATAAACATTAACAACTATAATCGATCCCCTCTACTATTTCATCATAGTAGAGGGGATCGATTTCATTATTTTTATTTCTTAACAGACAAAGATAAAAACACTTTGAATTGTTAGTTCAAAACTTCTAAATCTATGAAATTCTCTTTGCTTGAGAAAATATACTATTCCAGGTTGAAATAATAAAGCGAAACTTTAATCAGTAGGGGTTTTGTTCATCCCCACTGATTATCAGCCTTCACCAATCGGGCTTTTACGGGCAGTTGATCCCCAACCTAACTTCTTCGCTTTCGCTGAATTTTGAGACGTGGGGCTTACTGCCCGTTAATGCGGGATAAATTTTCAATTAACCAATATATATTTTTGGATCCATAGCATTGCTCTTCTTTGCATTCCATTCACCTTTATGGATTTCAAAATGTAAGTGCTGTCCTTCAGATTGTCCTGTATTCCCCATTATGCCAATTTGTTGTCCTTGCTTCACTTTTTGACCAGCAGAAACAGGACGACTCTTTAAATGAGCATATACAGTCATATATGTTTGTCCGTTAATATTGTGAGAAATAAACACAACATTACCATAGCTTGTAGAATAATAAGAGCGAGTGATTACCCCCTCTGCGGCAGCAACAACCGACACTGTTCCTGAAGCAGCAATATCTAATCCATGATGCATTTTCCCACCACGTTTCTCAAATCTAGAAGTATATCTTCCTGCAGCTGGTTGAATAAAGTCATTTGTTTTATTTACCTCTTGGGATTGCCGCCGCTTCTCTGCATCAGTCTCACTTGTTTTTGATAAAAATTCACTTGATACATAACCGTTTTTACCGTTGTAATTAATTTTCAACCAGCCATTTTGTTCAAATAGAACCTGTACTTTTATTCCTTTTGATAATGCACCAATTACACCATGATTTGTACCAGCGCCGTTTCTTACATTTAACACGTTTACGTTAACATAGTAGTCACCAACTGTTGCCCCAGTAGATAGATTACTAGTTTCAGGTTTTGATGGTGTACCTCCTTTAACGAATTTTACATATTCACTACTTACATAACCAGTTCTTCCATTATGATTAATTTTCAACCAGCCATTTTCAACGCCAGTTACTTGCAATATTCGTCCGTTTAATACACCACCAATTACACTATGGTAAGTAGCAGGGCCCGTGCGAACACGTAAAGAAGTAGCGTTTACAATGTATGTGCCGTCAGTTTGAACCGTAACATTCTTTTGTTGTTCATTTGTTTGGTCTACATTTGCATTAGAACCACTCTTTGAAATATAATCTTTACTAATATAAGCAGTTTGTCCACTATAGTTAATTTTGACCCAATCTTGAATTTCACCAGTTACTTGAACAACTTGTCCTTTATGTATAGAGCCTAAAATTGCATGGGAAGTACTTGGACCTGTACGTACGCGGAGAGAAGATACGTTAACTTTGTAATTGCCACTCGCTACTTGAACTTTTCCATTGTTATTGTCGCTTCCATTTGAACTACCGTCTATTACAAATTGACTGCTTACATAACCTACTTCTCCATTATGATTAATTTTTAACCAACCGTTTTCTTCTCCAATAACTTGTAAAGCTTTCCCTTCATATACGCGCCCCATTATTGCACTAGACGTATTTGGCTGTGTGCGAACACGTAATACATTAGCAGTTACAGTTTTACTACGACTCATGCTTACATTTGTCTTCGCTGATACATTATTTCCCGAAACAAATTCACTACTTACATAGCCAGTTTTTCCTTTATGATTAATTTTCAGCCAACTGTTTTCTTCTCCAATAACTTGTAAAACTTCTCCTTCATACACGCGTCCCATTATTGCACTAGACATATTTGGTTGTGTGCGGACACGTAGAGCATTTGTATTTACTGTTACTTGATTTTCATATTTTACTACATCAGTCGTTTGCTCATGCTTCGTGTCTTTTGGTATAACAGTATTTTTTGCTTGAGCAGTACTAATAAATACACTTCCTGTAACAGAAGCTACTGCTACACTAGCTAAAATCTTTTTCATAAGTACAAAACACCTTCCTATAAACACATTCAAGTATCATTATATTTTTCCCACTTAAACCATTCAGCAAAATTATTCTTTTACTTCCCATATTAAATTTCTAATCATTCACAATAATCTATATCTAGTAATAAAAGAAATTTAAATTCATAACACTCTGAAAATCCTCTCATTCTTTCAATCGAACACTACACAATGTAGTTTTAATTACCAAAAAAATACCGAAAAAATAATCACCTATAATTAATACTACAAAAATAAAAAAATCATAATTGAATCCTTCTTCATTTAACTCATAATTTTGCTTGAATATCTGACTTCTCCTTTCACACTACGAATTGTAGTATAAAATAAAAGAAAGGTCAAATATAAGTATTCAATCTTGTGGAACTACAATATAATACAATAAATTTATCCACTTCTAATCAAAAACCACCATGTTATTTAATTCTTAAATAACAAGAAACATTCTCACCTTGTAAACTCTTTCTACAGGATAACCTTCTCGTATTATCTAAACTTTTATAAAAATAATATTCCCAATTCACAACATGACATATAAAAGCAGCAACCTATTAAGATAACTGCTTTCATCATTAATAAACTACATGATTTTCACATTATTCTGGTTTATTAGGAATATTAGGGTTTGGAACATAACCAGATTCATAATCTGTATAGTTCACTTCCGTTACCATCCCTGCTGAAGCATGATGTAGGTCGTGACAGTGGAACATCCACTCACCAGGATTGTCTGCTACAAAGGCTACTTCATATTCTTCTCCTGGCCTCAAATTCAATGTGTCTTTAACAATCGGAGAACCTTCTATCGGTTTTCCATCTTTACTCAACACCTGGAAGAAATGACCATGTAGATGCATTGGGTGATCATCCATTTTAGAACGATTTACCAACTTCACTTTTACTAAATCACCCTTTTTTACTTGAATTGGGTCAATATCCGGAAATACCTTTCCGTTAATTGTATATACCATTTCATTTCCATTCATTTGCGTATTTAAGTCCATATTATATGTGGCAGTATACTCTTGATTTAACGGGAAACTTCCTAATTTTTTAGTACCATATTTCATGATATCTACTTTCGGTAATTTTTCTTTTTCGTCTGCTTTATCTTTCATCTCTTTGCTGCCATCATATTCAATAACAGCTTTCATTCCTTTTGCACCTTTATTTTTCGAATGGTCTTCAACATACCATTTCCCAGTTTTATTAGCAGTAAATTCAATATCATAACGTTCACCCGGTGCGATTGAAATTACTTTATCCTTTATAACTTTTGGATCATTTATTGGTTGACCATCTGTCGCAATTACTTTTATATCATGACCGTGAACATGTATATCATGTGATAGATAACCAGCATTAACGAGTCGAAGACGAACTTTATCTCCCTTATTCACTTTCAATGGCACTACTAAATCACCGCTTTTTCCATTGATTGTGAATAAATCATACATACTCATATCATGACCTTCCATCTTCATATTTCCATGGTCCATTCCCGCCATATTGCCAGAGTCTTTTTGATCACTGCCCATGTCCATACCAGAATGAGCCATGCCGTTCTTATCATCATTCTTTTCCTCATTTTCATTACCTTTAGATTTATTACCTATTTGCCCTTTTGTCATTTCTTTTAACTGCTTATTCATTTCTTCTTTATCTGTAACCCATTCATCCAACATTAATGTGTAATCTTTATCATATTTTTCCTTTGTATCTTCTACAATGAGCGCTCCATACAAACCTCTATCTAATTGATTTACAGAATCTTGATGCGAGTGATACCAGTACGTTCCTGGTACGTTCGCTTCAAATTCGTAAGTGAAACTTTTTCCTGGTTCAACTGCATCTTGTGTCACGCCTGGAATTCCATCCATGTTATTTGGGACAGGATATCCATGCCAATGAATAGATACTGGTGCAGATAATTCATTTTTTAATGTCACTTTCACCTTTTCACCTTTTTTCACCCGAATTTCTGGACCAGGTGATGAGCCATTAAATGTCCAGACTGGAACAATAACACCGTTACCTAACTTTTGCTTTTCTTCTTTCGCTACTAAAGTAACTTCTGGTCCTTTTTCAACCTTCAATGGTTTTGTAGCTGTTTCAGCCTGTATTGTTTTTTTATCTTTCATATTTTTATGATCATTTGTTGTATTTGTGGCCAAAGAACATGCAGCAATTAAAAATATTACAGAGACCGTAACAGCTGTTAATACAAATCGCTTCATGGAAAATCCCTCCTTTTTCTTTTTCAAAATCATTATAGAACTTGATTTTCAAGAAAATAAGGAGATGTAATTAGATAATACGTAAGCTAATTGGAAGATTACTAAAAGCGGAGACATTACAAGAGGCGAATATTTTAAAAGTATAAAATACTTCCCTTGTAGCGACTATATTAGCCGTTCTCATATTTATTTTGACGTTATTTCTTAAGAAACAATAACACTGCTATTATTAAATAAGAAAAATGTAGCTAAAATGCTCTTCACAAAAGAACTTAGATTTTTGTATAATAAGAACTAATGTTCCTCACAAGGAAACAATGGACTCAAATTACACAAATATATCAAATAGAAGAGGATTGATATACGATGAAAATTGATAGACCAAAAATTTCACCAGAGTTATCTTCAAAGAATTTTCAAGATATTTTTTATGAAGAAGATCCAACATTGGAAGTGTGTGAAATTATAGACTCCACTTTCGAAAATGAATCTGTAGATAGAGTGCGATTATATGATGCGGTGATAAAAAACTGTAAGTTTACTAATACAGACTTTAGCAATATTGATATTACAGATGTTTGTTTTGAAAACTGTGATCTATCAAATGTTAATTTAAGCAATTCTTCTGTTCACAGAGTCGAATTTAAAAACAGTAAATTAATCGGAGTAAATTTCACAGAATCTAGCTTAGGAAATGTTAAATTTGAGAATTCAATTTTGAATTTAGCGGCATTTGGAAATTCCAAACTAGAAAAAATCATCTTCAATGAAACTTCATTAAATAATGCAGATTTTTTTGACTGTAAACTTAAAAAAGTTGAATTCCAATTATGTAGTCTTGATGAAGCTAATTTTGATCAGACATCACTGAAGGGGATAGATATTAGTTCTTCTACCTTTGATACACTTACAGTTTCAGTGAACGATTTAAGAGGATGTAAAGTATCAACATATCAAGCTGTTCAGTTTGCTACTTTATTAGGATTAATAATTAAAGATTAGTATTTCGAAGAAAAGAACCCTATCCCGAATCATGGATTTTTTAATTGTCCACGATTCGAGATAAAGTTCAAATAAATTAGTGATGACTCTTTTATTATTTAACTACAGCTTGGTTTCCTTTTACATGTTCATTATTTACACTCATAAATTCTTCAATTTCTTCAACTTCCCTAATGATATCTTTTGACAAGTTTTCATACCCGTCTTTCGTTACAAGAATGTCATCTTCAATACGAATTCCAATTGATTCTCCTTCAATATAAAGACCAGGTTCAATTGTTATAACCATACCTTCTTCTAACACTCTATCTTTATATGTTCCTACATCATGTGTATCTAAACCAAGGAAATGGCTGACACCATGATAATAGTATTTTGATAACTCTTCATCTTCTTGAATTAAACCAATTGCTTTACACTCTTCTGCCAGTACTTTTTTTGTATGCTCATTTAATGCAGCGAACTTTAATCCTGGCGTAATAAGTGCTGTTGTTTCTTTTAATGCTTTTAATACAATATTATAAATTTGTTTTTGACGACTAGAGAATGTTCCATTTGCCGGGAATGTATAACTAATATCAGCGTTATAGTAGTCTTTTTGAGCACCTAAATCTAGTAATACTAAGTCACCATTTTGAATTTGTGCATCATTATCTTCATAATGAAGAACTGTAGCATTTTTCCCACTCGCCAAAATTGTATTGAACGCATGGTGCTTAATGCCAGATGATTTCAGTGTAAAATCAAATTGAGCTTCTAATTCATACTCCATCATGCCTGCTTTTACATTTTTTAACACATTGTAAATACCATCTTTCGTTACAGCAATCGCTTCTTTAATAATTTCAATTTCTTCCTCTGTTTTAAATACTCGTAATTCACAAATGTTCGGATATACATTACCAATTGTTACGTGTGGGTATTTTTCTCTTACATGTTTAGCAAATGCTAATGTTTTTGTCTCCGTACCATTCCAATCACGACGTTCTATATCTAAATATAGATGCTTCGCATTTTCTGTAAAAAGTATATTTGACATTGTCTTTTCAAAGCTATCTAAATATACAACTTTCTTTATACCTGAAATTTTCTCTGCTTCTTCGTTAGAAACTGTTTTACCGACCCATTTTTCCATTACTGGATCTGACTTTTCAATGAAAAGTGTTTCTTCAACACTACTTCCAACCTTTTTCAGCATAAAAATAACATTTGGTTCATCGATTCCCGTTAAGTAGTAAAAATTACGATTCGGTACAAATTTATAATGTGCATCAGCTGACATATGCGGTGCTTGTCCCGCAAATAATATCGTAATAGATCCCTCTGGTAATGTGTTTGCTAATCGTTCTCTATTTTGAGCAAAAAATGTTGATTTCATAATAATCCCCCTAGTGTTCTATGTATGCTTGTGAAACTAATCATCAATACAATTCATTCTATTATTGTTATAATTTTTCGTCAATTAATAGTACTCATAGCCAAAGGAGAATTTTCATTACTAAGGTCCCTTCCACGCTAAATTATGCATACCACTCCACAATTTCTTGACATTTATTCCATATACTTAAAATCACGTATATAGGAAAGGGGCCTACAAATTTGAAACATTATGTAGCAACAGGGTTAGCAATTACTTCTTTATTAATAATTTCAGGATGTTCTAGCAACGTCGAAACAGCACCAGTGAAGAAAGGAACGGCGCAATCTCAACCAAAAAATACAAAAACAGCAAATACGAATCCGCAAGACTTCTATAAAGAAATTACATCTGGAAAAATCGAGCACATTCATGGAATTGGCTATGCAGGAAATATGCTAGGTGTTTCTATTGCCACTCATAGCGGGATAAAAGTTTATCAAGATGGCAAATGGTTTGAAACTAAGACTGAGCTACATGATTATATGGGATTTCAGGCAACGAAGAACGGATTCTTTGCCAGCGGTCACCCTGAACCAGGTGCAAATTTAAAAAACCCTTTAGGATTATTGAAAAGTTCTGATGGTGGTAATACTCTTGAAAAGCTAGCATTTTACGGAGAATCTGATTTTCATAACCTTGCTATCGGATATAATACAGAAGCAATTTATTTATACAATGAGCGTCCAAATTCTAAATTACAACAAGGTTTTTATTTCAGTACGAACAACGGACAAGATTGGGAAAATAGTAAGTTAAAAGGTCTTTCAAGTACGATTCATTCCTTTTCCGTACATCCGAATCAATCTAGTGTAGTCGCAGTAAGTGCCAAAGACGGTGTTTACTTATCTACAGATTACGGAAATACGTTTGAAATATTCGCTAAATCACTTGAATCGACCGCAATTACATTAAGTAATGAAGATGTTATTTACGCGCCTATCAATAAGCAAATCGTAACGAAGAAATCCATTGCTACAAATGAGGAGACAAACATACAAATTCCACCTTTAGATCCTAAAGATACAATTATGTATATATCACAAAACCCTCAAAATTCAGCTGAAATTGTATTTGCTACAATGAAAGCAAATGTGTTCCTTTCTACGGATGAGGGTAATACGTGGAAGCAGATTGCTAATGAAGGAACATTCCAATTTAAGTAGAAGGGTGAATATAACGTGTTTTCAACAATTAGTGAATGGAGCTATCAACTCATGTCTCCTTTAATGGATGCCGCGAATGCTACGAAATCTGTACCTCTTTTATTTTCGTTTTTATTAGGCATAGTAGGTACCCTTGCTCCTTGCCAATTAACAGGAAACATTAGTGCTATTACACTTTATAGCAACCAATCTTTACAAAAGGAACATGTATGGAAACATATACTTTTATTCATTTTAGGAAAAATAATGGCTTTTACGACGCTTGGACTATTAGTATGGTTTTTAGGAAAAGAGATTCAGCAAATATTGACTTTGTATTTTCCATGGTTACGAAAAATGATGGGACCTCTATTAATTTTAATGGGGCTACTGTTGTCAGGTATTATAAAAAGAAGATATTTCTTCTCGATTAAATTTATACGAAATCAAAATGAAGTTGGTTCATTTTTACTCGGATTCTTCTTTTCCTTAGCTTTTTGTCCGACTATGTTCGTTCTATTTTTTGGAACGTTAATCCCTTTATCTTTATCATTTAATTACGGGTACTTGTTTCCAACGTTCTTTTCGATAGGAACTGCTCTTCCTATCGTCGTATTAATGTCCTTCATCTCATATCTGGGATTAAACGGGGCATTACTAAAGAAGAGCAGGAAAATAGGAAATAGCATTCAGCGTATAGCTGGTTTTCTCCTTATTTTAATCGGATTTTATGATACTGCTCTTTATTGGTAATACATACAAAAGATAAGCTCTAGTGAAATGAGCTTATCTTTTGTAATATTATATTCATTTTTTCTTTTGCTGTAGTTGAGCTAATAAGTTCTTAACAAACGCGAGAAACAGCGGGTCATTCTCTTTTTTAGGTGACCATTGCATAATAAGTTGTCGTGGAATTGTAATTTCTATCGGCTGTACAATGAAGTCATGAATAATTTGCTTATGTAGTCCTGATAACGGAACGATTGTTATGCCATTAACTTGTATAGTAAGTGCTAATGCTGAACTAATTGATTCTGACTCCATCACTTTATTAACTGTTATTTCATTTTTCATCAAATACGGTTCGAGCACTTCTTTGCAACCAGAAAGCGGCATAATAAAAGGATAATTTTTTATATCATTAATAGTAAGGTTAGGCGGAACTTTTTTTGAAGAAACCGTAACATACGGATCTTCACCAATGACATCATAATGAAATCCTTGTATTAAATTTTCTTTTATAGAAATAGAAAAATCTGCACTACCTGATGATAGCCAATCTAACACTTCTTGATAGCTTCCTTCTCGAACTGCAAGTACATATTGACTATGATCAATATTCCCTAGTTGAATACACTCCGCCAAACAATATACAGTAACGGAAGGATACGTAGCTAGTACAATTTTATACAAGCTTTTATTTTTCAACTGGAAAGCTGTTTCCTCAAGTTTTTCATACTCCATTAGAAGTCGATTCACACCAACTAAAAATTCTTTGCCATTTTCAGTTAGAATCGTTCCTTGTCTAGAGCGATCAAATAACGTTATAGCATATCGTTTCTCTAATTTGTTAATAATATGGGTTATTGCTGGCTGTGTCATATGTAATTCCTTTGCTGCCAGACTAATACTATTTAAACGAGCCACATATGTAAAGACTTTAAAATCAAAAACATTCATTCTGTTCTCCTTATATAAAATATATTTATATCATCTATAAATAACCTTCATTATATTTATGAAACCACTTCATTTACACTGAGTATACATCATCAATATTACAAATAGATGAAACTTATATACCCTAGAGGAGTGTTGATTAAATGAGTACTTACATTTTAGTACATGGAGCATGGCAAGGTGAATGGGCATGGGAATTAGTAAAACCTCAACTAGAGGCTTTAGGTCACACTGTTATTACACTAGACTTACCTGGAAGTGGGAAAGATACAACTCCTTCACAAAATATAACGTTAGATTCCTATGTTGATGCAGTAACAGCTAATATAAATCAACAAAATGAAAAGGTTATTCTTGTTGGACATAGTATGGGTGGAATCGTTATTACTCAAACTGCTGAACTTATACCAAATAAAATCGATAAATTAGTATATCTTTGTGCCTTTTTACCACAAAACGGAGAAAGTCTTGGTAGTAAATTAGACGGAGAAGATGGCCCGCAATTCACTATAAATGAAAATGACTTGACTGCTGAACTTATACCTAATCTAATTGAACAAACATTTTTAAATGCTACAGAAGACGGTTCTATTAAAGAAGCATCTTTTAATCAAATGCGTCCTCAACCACTAGGACCCTTCCAACAAGAGCTGAAAATATCTGAAGAAAACTTTGGAGCCATAGATCGCATTTATATTGAAACGACTCTAGATAGAGCGATTCCAATTGATTTTCAGCGCCGAATGAATACAGAAACACCTTGCAAGAAAATTATTACTTTAGAAGCTGATCATTCTCCATTTTTCTCTAAAGCATCGGAACTTGTTCATTACTTAAATGAATTAAACTAAATTTTTCATAAAATAAATAGACACTCACAGGCGTCTATTTATTTTACTAATTAAAAGCTATCTTTACTCTATCTACATTGCCATGCCCTTTTGCTTCATCTCCCACTTTTTATACAGTAGTACTGCACCAAATAAAAATACTCCCGCAACAAATGAAGCTACTGGTAACATCTTTATCATTCCATCTGGAAATACGAGCGGCAATAATGGAAATGCATACACTGCTGGAATACGTACACCAACAATTTTTAATAAAATAAGCATTAATATCATATTTAATAAAGTGACTACAATCCATGAATCAATCGCAAAGTACAATATTGTTCCAACAGTTGCAGATGTAGTTAATACTACTATTTGTTTAAAAGCCATTTTTTCATTGTACATCGGCTTTTGAAGTGATTCATATACAACAACTAATATTGGTGGAATAACTGCTAATTGTTCATAACCAGTTATCCAACATAAACTAATCCATACGAAATTTAGTATGAGAAATACAGTCATATATTTATACTGTATTTGCACTTTTCGCTTAATACCGTTATTCAATTTAAATATAAGAACACCAACCATTAAAATAAATGTTAAAGCGAATACCGCGATAACAAATGACCATTCCGTCGCATTTGTTACTAATGGTAATAAACCTGTCGCAATAGATGGTGCTAAATTGGATTGAATTACACGTAAAAAAAGCATCATGAATACAAGCGTTAAACTTACTTTCCCTAAATAAGCAATATCCATTTGATTCACCATAAAACCAATCACAGCTGTTATTGAAGGTGCAATGAAGATTTTTTCTGGTTGCCTTAACCATCCTGGCTCACGATACGCCCATAAAGCAATTGCCATCGCTGCTATTTCCGGCAGAATAACTTCCGGATCATTTAATAACACACCCGCTGTTACCATGGCTAAAATAAATAAAATAGCAATCGTATATGAGATGATTGTTTCTTTCTTTGAAATTACTGCATTCATTATTACATACTCCTTTGTGCTCATTTCTTTCATAATGTAAAACAACAACTTTATACCCTACTACGGTATTGTATATTAACATCTTTTCTATTTCAAGTATTAGTAGTCATTTACATTCTCTCTCACCCCATACACTTACAAAACAAGGCATTTTATAGACATTGACACTTATTAAAAGATAGGTTAAAATAACTATACATTAGTAAGTAGCTAATGTAATTAAATCTAACTAGAGGTGAAACAAATGAAAAATATTTTATTCCGTATTAACGAATTGTCCAAAAAAGAAAAAGCAACTGGATTAACAGTTGATGAAAAACAAGAACAACAAATGTTGCGTCAAAACTATACACAAACATTTCGTGGAAGCTTAGATTCCATTTTATTAAACACAAAAATTATTGATCAAAATGGTCTTAACGTTACACCAGCCGCATTACAAGATGCTCAAATACGTTTAAAATTAAGCAAATGAGTTCCGCGCTAAAGAATTTTAATAAAACATAAACAGAGCTGGATTTCCTATATAGAAATTCCAGCTCTGTTTATTGTCTTTTCTAATTTAGTAAACGAGCGATACATCGCAATTCTCCACGACACAATCATCGCAAATGCAAGTAAGAAAAACATTCCGCTTAACTCTGCCAAATCAATTGATTGGCTTAAATATGACTTTAATGCCACGCGTACAGCTAATAAGCCTACTAAAATAAATATGAATGCTTTTGACGGTTTCATAAATATATGTTCGCCTTTTATTTCGAACTTAGTTGTTTTAATAAGAAAAATAGAAAAGATAAGCCCTATACTAATTGCCTCGACTATTTCTAACGATGTTAATCGAAACTCTGGTAAAAAGTACATCATCCCGCCTGTACTCATAAAAATTGGCGGCAATATAATTTTCTTTTTCGTTACCGGCTTTTTCGCTGCTTTAAAACGTAGAAACATTACCCCAACAGCCATACAAACTGCTACGACACTTGATAAAAGTGCTATCATACTTTCCACTCCTATCTATTTAAATGACTTTTTTAGCAAAATCATAAACCAAACGAGCCCGATACTTATAATAACATGACCTAATCCAGCCATATGGCTTAAACCGTAAAAGTCAGTTCCATTTACTTGTAGAAGACCTCTCCATAGCATTGTAGCAATAGTAAAGATTACTCCTACATTATAAACAACAAACCATGCACAAAAGCTCTTTGTTTCTTGTACATGAAACACTTTACATAAAGCTAAAGCAATTAAAAAGAATACAAAACCGAGCACTAATACATGTGTATGCACTAATTGCAACATTGTGGATCCTTTAATTCCTTGTGCTTTCGTATACTCTCTTGCAAATACACCTGATAATAAACCAATAATTAAGTAAATAAATGCCGCATTATATAATTTCTTCATTCTATTCCTCCTGTTGTAAACTTTCTATATTCGCTGCAATCATTTTACGGAAAGTTTATGAACGGAATATGAATAAAATATTACATCCTATTTTCAAATAAAAAGCCATTTTGTTTATATTGGTTTACCCATTTCAAAATTACGGTGTCTCTTATACCAATAGCTTTACTAATTTCTCGGTAACTTTCATTTCCGTTCAAATAACGTTGAACGATGTATATTTTTTCATCAGTTGTGAATTTAACCATAGAAAAACTGCACCCCAATTGTTAGACTGTGTCTAACAATTGGGGTGCAGTTCAGTTTTTAATGGTGGGATGCTCTTTTATAATTTATTCATTATTGATTATTTTCCATCCTGTAAGTTTCTAGCTTAATTTAAACCATTGCTTCAGTTTCTATAATTACTAAAATTACCCTTTTCTCATAACCGTCTAATATTCCTAAAATTTCCGGGATTTTTGAGTTCATGCGGTTAAGCCCTCTCAATTATTTTAGAACTTAACTAATCTTAGTTTGTAACTCCATTCCAAACATCGACATCATTATCATCTAAAATGGCTTTGATTTTATCTTTCTCAAAAACTACCAGATATTCATAAGGTAAGGCTAAAACTTGAATAATTGAAGGTCTAATTTTTAGTAGCTGATATGCGTAATATGCTTCTAATTCACCGTCAGTTTCTTCTGTTTCATCGACAGGACCGATATACCAACCAGAATCACCTTTGTCACAATCCCTAGCTCTTTGTAAATAAACCTCATCTAGTTGTAACACATTTTTTGAAGTCACTATTTTATCGCTAAACTTTATTGTTTCACCGTCAATATTTAACTGACGTAAACAATGTACTTGTTCTAATTGCACCCATAAAGCAATTGTTAGATCATCTGTAGTATCCTTAAATGGATTTTTTGTATAATCTGGGGCAATAATATGATACCCATCTTCACGTTTGGATAGAACAAAAATAGACCAACCAACTTGCATAGAAAATCTATCAACTAATTTGTTATCTTCTACTTTAGTTAGCAAATACAATAACTTTTCTATCTGGGGGCCTAAATGTTCTTCTGCTGTAGCTATTATCTTTTTACCACCTATATTTTTAACTATTGTTTTCAATGGATTGTAACCTCTCTTTTATTGATTTTTTCAAAGCTTCTCTAGCCACTGCTTCACGTTCTAACATTTCTAGTCTTATAATTTCCGGAACATTACCGTATTTAGGGTGCCCCGGCCATGTACTCCAATCTTTTGCATTCAATGTAAGTTTTCGCTCAATGTGTTGTGCTTCTTGACGGATATTTATAAAGAAATGAGATAACTCTTTATCGTTGTGCCAAGTTTCTAAAATACGGTTAAATAAGCGGTTGCTTCGATTTTTCAATTCGTGAAAATCAGCTTCCGCTTGTTCCTGAGTTCGAAGCGCGGATTAATTTCGGTCCTGTTCTTCAAATACACTTCGTAATTTTTGATTTAACTGTTTAATTTGGTTTTTGATATCTCGATCCATTTTTTCCCTCCTACCGTTTTATCTTTACGAAGGTGGTCATATTAGCGGAAAGTATTGTGAAGCTCGTGATCCATTCTCTCAAACTCTTTGGCTACCGAATGAATGTTATCGACCGCTTGTTGAAAGGCGGTGGATAATTGTTTCGTCAAATCTAAAACTTGTTGGTTCGCTTCTTGTGCTTTTGAATTAACTGAAAGCGTAGTACGTGTCGCCTTTTTTATAGAACGATTTGTTGCGCTTTGGATTGTATCTGAAGCTGCCCTCATTTGCGTTGCGATTTGTGTAGCGCTTTGAAAATTACTTTGAAATTGTCCCATCGTATAAACCCCTTCTATACTTAATAGAGCATGAAATTTATACCATATTAGTATAGATTTTTATATTGATAGAGAACCTTTGTTGGTAGGGTGTTTTTTAGAGTACGAAAGGTAATTCAATTATAAAAATAGCCTATCATCTTTTAATATTAATTGGGAATTTATATTGTACTTACACTACATTAATATTTAATTTTTAAAATTTCACATGTGGTAAAATAATAAATTGATGAAAAAGGGGACAAAATATCAGTAAATAATTCACCGCAATATAAAGTAAAAAAACTGCACCTCCAATTGTTATGCGTGTCTAACAACTGGAGGTGCAGTTCACTTTTCAACTTATTTTAAATCTTCTATTGTGAAAGCACCTGGAAGTAATTGCTCAACAGTCACTTCTTTTTCATCACCTTTTACATTCGTTAATAATACAGGCATTTTCGGATCACAGAATTCAGCAATTACTTGTCTACACGCACCACATGGTGAAATAGATCCATCAGTTTCTCCTGTAATAACTAAATAACTAAAATCGCGCTCACCTTCTGATACTGCCTTAAATATTGCTGTTCTTTCTGCACAGTTACATAAACCGTAAGAAGCATTTTCTATATTACAACCAGTATAGATTTTCCCTTCTTTCGTAACTAACGCTGCGCCAACAGGAAATTTAGAATACGGAATATACGCTTTCGATAACATCTTGTTTGCTTCTTCAATATATTTTTTCTTATCCATATTATTTCCCCCTTAAAGTAAATGAAATGATGATTAGTCAGTAATAACTGTATGAACTAATTTAGGAGCCACTGCTGTTTCAGCAATAGAGATGTTCTCATAAATTTTTGCTTTTACATCTTCTACATTTTCACGATTTGCGTAGATTGTTACGAATGGCTCGCCTTCTTTTACTGCATCGCCAACTTTTTTACGTAACATTAATCCTACTGCTAAATCGATTTCATCTTCCTTCGTTGCACGACCTGCACCAAGTAACATAGCTGCAATACCAATCTCATCTGCAACAATGTTAGAAATAACACCTGAAGTTTTTGCAGGTACATCAATTACATACTTAGCTTGTGGCATTTTTTCTGGATTGTCTACAATTGAGCTATCTCCGCCTTGATTACTTAAGAACTCTTTAAATTTCTCAATTGCTTTTCCGTTTTTCATCACTTCAATTAGCATTTCACGAGCTTCTTCTAACGTATTTGCTTTTTTCGCAAGTACAACCATTTGACTTCCTAATACAAGTACTAATTCTGTTAAATCTTCTGGACCTTCACCTTTTAACGTATCAATCGCTTCTTTCACTTCTAGAGCATTACCAATCGCAAATCCAAGAGGTTGTGACATATCTGAAATAACAGCCATAGTTTGACGTCCTACATTATTTCCGATACGTACCATTGCATGTGCTAATTCTTTTGCATCTTCTTCTGTTTTCATAAATGCGCCAGCACCTGTTTTTACATCAAGTACGATTGCGTCAGCACCAGCTGCAATTTTTTTACTCATAATTGAACTTGCGATTAAAGGAATTGAGTTAACCGTTCCGGTTACGTCGCGTAATGCATAAATCTTTTTATCGGCAGGTGTTAAGTTTCCTGTTTGTCCAATAACAGCTACTTTGTCACGGTTTACAATATCAATGAACTGCTCTTTCGTAATTTCAACGTGGAATCCTTCTACCGCTTCTAATTTATCAATTGTTCCGCCCGTATGTCCTAAACCACGACCAGACATTTTTGCTACTGGTACATCTAAAGCAGCTACTAATGGTCCTAATACTAATGTTGTTGTATCACCAACACCGCCAGTTGAATGTTTGTCTACTTTAATTCCTTCAATTGCTGATAAGTCGATCGTTTCTCCAGACTCAACCATCGCCATCGTTAAATCTGCACGTTCGCGATCTGTCATATCTTTAAAGAAGATTGCCATTGCAAGCGCACTCACTTGATAATCAGGAATACTTCCATCTGTATATCCATTAATAAAGAATTTGATTTCTTCAGTCGTTAATTCTTTGCCGTCACGTTTTTTTGCAATAATATCTACCATTCTCATTACAATCACCATTCCTTTTTATATTATATGAATCTATTAAAATAGTAAGCCAACGATTGTTGCTGATAAGAAACTTACTAATGTTGCACCGAATAGTAATTTCAAACCAAATCTTGCGACTACATTCCCTTGCTTTTCATTTAAACTCTTAACTGCCCCTGCAATAATCCCAATTGAAGAGAAGTTTGCAAATGAAACTAAGAATACAGAGATAATCGCTGTCGTTCTATCTGAGAAATTAAAGTTTCCTTGTGCTAAATCTGTCATAGCGACAAATTCATTTGATACTAATTTTGTTGCCATAATATTTCCGGCATTAACTGCTTCATGCCAAGGTACACCCATAATAAATGCAAATGGTGCAAATGCATAACCAAGAATTTCTTGGAATGAAATACCGATTACACCTTTAAATACTGCATTAATGAATGCGATAAGAGCAACGAAACCGACTAACATAGCTGCTACTGTAATCGCAACTTTAAATCCATCAATAATGTATTCCCCTAATACTTCAAAGAAAGTCTTTTTCTCTTCTTCTTGTACTTCTAACATATCTTCTTCCTCAGTAACTTCATACGGGTTAATGATAGAAGCAATGATGAAGCCACCGAATAAGTTAAGCACTAAAGCGGTTACAACATATTGTGGTTTTAATAACACCATATATGATCCAACGATAGACATAGAAACTGTAGACATTGCTGATGCACATAATGTATACATTCTTTTCTCTGGCAATAACCCTAGTTGTTTCTTAACTGAAATAAATACTTCCGATTGTCCTAAAATCGCTGATGCCACAGCGTTATATGATTCTAGTTTCCCCATTCCATTTACTTTACTTAATGCTAGACCGATAGATTTCACAATAATAGGTAATACTTTAATATGTTGCAAAATACCTATTAAGGCTGATATAAATACGATTGGCATTAATACACTTAAAAAGAACGAAAACTCTTTTTGATTTACTAATCCACCAAATACGAAATTCACACCGTCAGCAGCATATTTTAATAGCTCTCCAAAACCATCTGCTATTCCGCTTATTAATATATTCCCTACACTTGTATTTAATAATAGAAACCCCAAAATGAATTGTAATATAACCATCGTTATGATTGGGCGATATTTGACTTTCTTTCTATCATTACTAGCAAGCCAAGCGATACCTAAAATCAATACGAGGCCAAAAACACCGATTAAGTATTTCATAAGCCGTTTCCTCCCATTCGTATCCGCTTACATTTCTTTCAATTATTAAAGCAATAGATATACTTTAAATGTATATCTATTGCTTTAATCTTTTATCGATTAGTAGTTATCTGTAGCACCTTTTGCATCATTTAATACGATTGCAACACTAGCACTTGCTCCAACGCGAGAAGCTCCAGCAGCTACCATTTTGTCTGCATCTTCACGTGTACGAACACCGCCAGATGCTTTTACACCAACGTTTGGTCCTACTGTTTTACGCATTAATGCGATATCTTCAGCAGTTGCTCCGCCAGTTGAGAATCCAGTTGAAGTTTTTACGAAATCAGCACCAGCTTTTACTGATAATTCACAAGCACGTACTTTCTCTTCATCTGTTAATAGACAAGTTTCAATGATTACTTTTACAAGAGCTTTTCCTTTTGCTGCTTGTACTACTTCATAAATGTCTTTTTCAACAAGTTCGTTGTCACCATCTTTTAAAGCGCCTACGTTGATTACCATATCAACTTCAGTTGCACCTTTTGCAATAGCATCTTTTGTTTCAAATGCTTTTGTTTCAGTCGTGCTTGCTCCTAATGGGAAACCGATTACAGTACAAACATCTACATCATGTCCAGCTAGTTCATCAGCCGCTAATTTTACCCATGTTGGGTTAATACAAACAGAAGCGAATTTATATTCCTTTGCTTCTTCGATTACTTTCATAACATCTTCTTTTGTAGAATTAGCTTTTAAAATTGTATGGTCAATTAACTTTGCAATGTTCATTATCTTCACTCCTCATATCTTTTAACAACTTCATTCTAACTCTTAGTTGAACAAATGTAAATATACTTTTGAAATTTTGTTCATTCTTTTTTAAAAGTAATTTTCTTGTAGCAAATAAAGCGCATTCTAACAAAGAACACTTCAGATATATAATCAAAATTTTTATGTTAACAATGGTAGTATGTATCTCCATATCCATAATTATTTTTAAAAAGGCAATTTGTGTTCAAAAAAGACTCCTATCATTCATACATAACAAAATAAAAGGCATTCTCAAAATTAACATCTTGAGAACGCCCTTTATTTCTAATCTTTTTGATAATGTAACAATTCTTTTGCTGTATGCTGATCGATAATTAATACATTTGCATACCCGCCACGTAACGCACCATCAATTGCTTTTATTTTTCTATTACCACCTGCAACTAAAATAGAGCGTTTCTTTAATTTCAGTTCCTCTAACTCAATTCCAATGGTACGCTTATTGATTTCTTCACTACTAATATTTCCGTCTCCATCAAAGAAACGTGAACAAATGTCACCGACCGATTGTTTTTTGAGTAAATTTGTTTCATCCTTATCGAAATAACCTAATCGGAATAATAGCGCTTCGTCTCGCACTGTTCCTACAGTGAAAATTGCAATATTCGCTTGTTTTCCCATTTCGATAATGTGATGAATATGTCGATCCTGCTCCACTAATTCTTTTGTCACTGCATTATCAAATATAACCGGAAGAGGTAGATTTCTTGGCGTCGTTTGAAAAGCATCTGCAAATAAAGCTATCGTCTCATTCGCATATGTATTTACACTTGAATGACTAATACCACCTTTTAGCTGGACAACCTCTACCCCTTTTACATGTTGCGGTACGATTTTTCTAGCGATTTCATACATAGTCATGCCCCAGCTTACACCAACAATATCACCGTTTTTAACCGTCTTTTCCATATACTCAGCAGCATATTTACTTATATACTCTGTAATCGTTGCATATTCCGGCACTGGAGAAAATACCACATGTGCCTCTAACAAGTTGTACTTTTCTTTCAGTAAATTCCCGACGTTATCTAAATCAGCAAATGGATCAGCGATGCTAATTTGAACAAACCCTTTTTCTTTCGCGTACTTTAACAATCTAGAAATCGTCGGTCTTGAAATATTTAATTTATTAGCAATTTCTTGCTGACTATAATCTGATTGATAATATAATCTTGCAACTTCAACGCTTAATTGTTGTTTATCTTTTTCCATAGTAACTCATTACAAATCCCTTCCTGTATTTCCCTTTCGTTACAAGCATTATACAGCTTTATGCAAAAAAATTCGACTACTGAATTTTATTTAACTGAACTTCTATTACGCTTATTATATATAATGAAATCGTTCAATAAGAAACATGAAACATCATCTAAAGACTACCTTTGCTAAAAACTATTCAAATACCCCTTATAAACAGAAGATACTGTTTATAAGGGGTATGTATTCAATTTAACTTTATAAAAATTGGATGGAAACAATGCAAGTTCTCACTTATTTAGAATAAGTGAAAAGATGATGTTTTATTTGTTCAATAAAATAATGATGGTGTATATTATCGTTAGATACTCGACTTGCCATAATAGCTCCCTCCATTGAAGATGCAAGAAAAGAAGCGAGCGATATAATGTCTATATCTTCTTTAAGTTCTTGTTTCTCTATTCCTTCCTTTATGAGAGAAGCCATTAACATTACTGTATCATCATAACCTTTTGCTGCTGCTTTTTGTAATTCTGGAAATACTCCAGTACTTTCGATTGCGCTATTAAGTAATGGACAGCCTCCAGCAATAGGAGGATTATTAGCTGCATCTTGATATACAAGGAATATTGCAAGGATTTTATCGATTGCATTCTTTTTATTTTCCATTGCTTTATGAAAATGACTCCACATAATCTCACCACTTTTGTCGTAGGCAGCAAGGACAATTTCTTCTTTACTTTTAAATCTACGATAAATAGATCCTTTAGGTAACTCAGTAGCTGTCATTATATCCTGAATGGATGTGCGAGTTATCCCATTAGTATTAAATAAATATAAAGATGTTTCAATAATTTTTTCTTTTACCTTATCAACTTTAGTCATGCTTTGTAATCCTCCTAATGAAAACGATCCTAATATTCTAGGTAATGTTTACCCTCTATTTTCTTAATTTTTTTGTAAGTATAAATAAGTTTGGAACAGAAATATCTTATCAATCCCTATCTTATGGAAACCTCAAACAATACAATTTGAAAAGAAGTTAATCAAATTATATTATCCATATAACTTAAGTGAATTTTCTGTCAAAATAACATGACCGATTGTTTAATTCAGTCATATTATACAACTAATTTTACCTAAAATCGTAGAGGTGTAAAAATATATAGTTAATTTTAACGTATAGACATATGATTATTATATATAATTTTTATTAATATGTTTAGCTAAAGTGTTTGAACTACTCCCACTTTCACTTCATTCTATAAAAGATTAACCATTAATGATTACTGGAATTAAATTGTAACAAAGCAACTGAAATATAAATATATTTGCTTTTTTCCATTTTGATTTTGTTAATACTTTATAAAAAGGGTTTAAAAAACTAGAAACTTGTAGTATCATTAGATTTCGATTCAGACCGAACCGTCCGGTTTAGAATCTTATATAAATATATTTAGAAGGAGAGCGTTATGCAGAAAGAAAAATCAAAAATTATAGGTAATTTAATTATGGGGGCAATACAGTGAACTTTATAAAAATGAATAAAAAAGAAATCATTATGCTAATAATCTTTACACTGTTTGTACCATTTCAAATTGGCTTGTACATACTATTTGGCATATCACTTTTAGCTAATGTCAATTTAGTTGAATCAGAATTTGTTCTTAGTGCCATCGGTTTTACTGTACCTGCTATTGTAGGAATCATTTGCTTTAGGAAAGAAATTATTGAAAGTTTTACTTATTTTAAAGAGAAGACAATTTTGAAAATAGTAAGTATTCCTATGGTAGTTTTATTTACGTTAATTGTGGAACAGTGTGTTATGCATTTTCTAGCAACTGGTCAACCAGAGAACCAAGAGCAGCTCCTTGAAACGGGTACAAAGGTACCTCTTGTATTTACATTGCTTGTATTTGGTATTCTGGGTCCAATACTTGAAGAAATTGTGTTTCGCCACATATTAATAAATCGTTTTTCTTACCATATTGGTACTGCTATTGCATCTATCATTTCGATTATGATTTTTACACTTCTTCATACGAACCAACTTGCGGATATTGCTATTTATTTACCTGGATCGTTGATACTTACTGCGGCTTATCTTATTTCTAAAAGATCCATTGCATATGTTATAGCGATACATATGTTAAACAATTGCCTTGGTTTCATTCTGTAAGAAACCAGACTTGTTTCTGATGCCAAAAATATTCTATGTTTCTATCAAGCATTTTTGGCATCAGAACTACTTTTTCTATGGCATAAGAAAGCTAATCAAAAATTATAATATATTAGGAGAGTGTCAGTCATGATTGTAACAACGACTTCTGGAATTCAAGGTAAAGAGATTATTGAGTATATTGATATTGTAAATGGTGAAGCTATTATGGGTGCAAACATTGTACGCGATGTATTCGCCTCCGTTCGTGATGTTGTCGGTGGCCGTGCTGGTGCTTATGAAAGTAAGCTAAAAGAAGCCCGTGATATTGCGATGGACGAAATGAAAGAACTTGCAAAACAAAAAGGTGCGAACGCTATCGTTGGCATTGACGTAGATTACGAAGTTGTTCGTGATGGAATGTTAATGGTTGCTGTCAGTGGTACAGCTGTACGTATATAAGTAAATAAAAAGAGATATTAATAAATCATTGTACGTCGAAAAAACACAGTTTGAGTGTAAACTGTGTTTTTTTATATAGAGGCCCCATCCCATCACTATCAAGCTAAAAATTTTGTGTTAACTTGTACAAAATGTCCATTTTTTCGCTTTGGGGTAATTTTGAATCCTTAAGTTTATGGGCATGTGGCGTTACCCTAATACTGTACAACTTTTTTATAAACGGTTGTAAGTTTCTACGTTTTTGACCATTCTGTACAACGATAACTTTGGTTTATTGATTTCACCTGTAATCTGGTAGCCTATCCTCTGATACAATTTAATGGCAAGTTGGTTCTCTTTCTTTACTGTCAGAGAGCATTTTGAAAAGCCTTGCAGCGAAGCTTGCTCCTCTGCAAACTCAAGTAATCTGGTACCTATCCCTAGTCCTCGACTTTCGGGCAGTAAGGCAATTGTTCCGACGTGAAACTCGTCATCTTCTCCCTCCTTCAAGGTAAACATGGAATAAAGCATTTTGATATTCAGAATGTTATAAACAACAAACCCCAGCTTTCGGAACGAAAGCAGCTGTTTAAAAGTGGGCCAGGTAAGACGATTTAAAACGGGTATGGGATAGCAAGTAATCATCCCTAAAGTTTTCCCGTCCATTTGAGCTTCATAGGCGTATTGATGACTAAAACGGTTGTTCTCCTGCCGCCATAGCTTACAAAATGTCCAATCGACTGTGTTCTCCTCCTCAGATCCTGCAAGTGGAAACGCCATGTATTCCAATGCCATTACATTTAGCTGGGCGCCGACCATGGATTGATGAACAGCCTTTACAATAGAGATTTTATTCATTATCCTATTGCTCCTTTTCACTTTCTATATTATTAATATTAATTATCATGGATTTGAATCAGTTCACTTCCCTCTCAATTCATCCTTAGCTTTGAAACCATAATAAAATGTATTTAAAACAAGCTCTGCAGCAGATTTTTTAGCCACATTTCCTTCATGTACCTGTTCCCAGGTATGGAAAAGCAGAGCATAAAGCGTATTCAAAATCCATTCACTGCTAACTGTTTGCTGAAAGTAACCTCTTTGTTGTAGCAATTCAATAACGCGTCTTAAGGGTTCCCTCAGCTTCTCTTCTGCTTCACCTAATTCTTTGTTGTTAAATACAGATGCATCATGACCTAGAAAATAGATTTTGTCACCTAAAGGGATTAACGCTTCAATAAGTTCCGGGATATAGTTTTCGCTTCTTTCCTCATCCAGTGGAATCTGGTTTACAGTATCACTTACCAGTTGTATAGCCCGATGGCCCAAGAACAGCATCAATTTCTCCCTGCTTTCGACGTAGCGATGGAGTGTAGCAATTCCAATTCCCGCATATTCCGCAATTTCATTCATCGAAGCAGTAGGATTTTCAACAAGCAATATAGTAGCTGAATCAAGAATTGCATTAAATCTCGCTTCCTTCAACGCTGACAAGTCTTTCTTCATCGTCAATCTCTCCCTTTTTCTGTATAAAGTCGTCATTTTTGATAGATAAATATATCATTTGATATTATAATAAACAATCTCAAATAAAGTGTCCAGCTGCTGAATGTAGCTTTTCAAAAAGAATTATATTCCTGAAACTGATAGTACTTTGAATGTTTCATTTTTAGCATTTCATTATTTAGATAACGATGAAGAAATTAAATTCTTTAATGTAATAAATACAAGAGCCAAAGGAAATGGTACGAGTTACTTTCTGCATAAAGTTATCGGTTTATTTTAAAATTCACTTCCGGGTATTGGGTTATCAGCCTTTTAAGGGTTGAGCCGTCATCCTTCTGTTTTACATACTGGTCAAAAAATGCCAGGCTGAATTCGTTAATAATACGATGAACTTCCTTTGGATTTTCACCTGGGCTCTGCAACAGAGGTGAGAACAAATGTAAATCGGTAAAGCTTGTATGATCCGTATGAGGAATGACCATTGACATACCACCGCCAGCTAACCCGCGTCCGTATCGCTCCCTCACTTCAAAGGGATCTGCTTCATCAGGCTCTTCTGCATTCATGAGCAGAAATGGTTTTCCAATGCCACTTTCAGGCAAGATTTCACCATACAATGTACCATCCATATTGATAGCTGCTTTGACACGAGAATCTTTTGCAAGTATTTGTGCTGCGGTAGCTCCACCGTAAGAGTGGCCAAACATTCCAATTCGCGATGTATCCAGTCTTCCTGTAAAGAAGCCGGTCTCATCATTTTGGTTAAGTTTCTCTATCTGACTAAGGACAAAGCTGACATCTTCCTCCCATAATTTTATGTGGCTATCCCCTTCATCAGTTAAATTGATGGGCTGTACGTAAGCAGTTCGACCATCTGGAAAGACGGTAGCTGCAGCATCAAAGGTATGATCGATACTTAGAACAATGTACCCTTGACTAGCCAACTCCTCAACTTGAAACGTGTTTTGATTACGAAAACCATTAAAACCATGAGAGAAAAGTAATATGGGATAGTGATTCTCTGAGTCTGAGAGTTGTAAATCCATAAACGAATGAGACTTTACCAATTCCATGTGGCTGAATGCAAATGCAGGAATGGACAATGTTTTTTCCAATCCCTTGGAGAGCTCATTTATGTTACGAATATAAGGTTCTCGATCCCCCTTGCTTTTTTCAGCTGCAGGATACCAAATTTGCACCATCAGTTCGCGCCGATCGTTTGGATTTTTCGAATATGGTTCATTTCTCTGATGATCAACCCAATGATATAGCTTCGTACCGACCCTATGTGGACCAGTTGGTTCTTCAAATGAAAATACTGGCATAAGTAAGGGTAGCGCAACTGCTACAGACAAATAGATACATAGTAACGAAGTCTTAACTATGAATATACCCGAACTTCTAAAGCCCTTTTTCCGCCCAGTTAATAAATAGCATAAAATTAAGATAACTGGGGATACATATGCCGGAATCATCTGCCACCTAAAACCTTCTGCCAATAACTGAACTGTAACCATTACAACGGCAATCAAAGTAGCTAATTTAGACCACTTTTTCGTTTCTCTGCCTATTAACAGTATCCAACTCAATAGACTAAAATTCACTACTATCAAAAGAACTTCCCAGAAATTCATTGGCCTATCTCCTTTGCATGCATTTTACTTCTAATTAAAGAGGTAGTTTTCAGCCTAAGCAAAAGCAGATGAAACACCTATATAGTTGCACCAATTATGCTTAGTAACCGTTTCATTCATTCTACTCCTTTATTCAAATTAAAAACTTAAAATGCCCAGCTACCTTTACGGAAAATTGGTTCTACAGTTCCATCTGGTAGAATACCGTCAATGTCCATCTCACTGCTGCCAATCATAAAGTCCTCATGTGTTACTGAAATATTTGCCCCTAACGTTTCAAGCTGATCGTTTTCTAAATCTCTTCCATCCTCTAAGCAAGTTGGATAAGCTTTACCAATCGCTAAATGGTTCGATGCATTTTCATCAAACAATGTATTAAAATATAAAATTCCCGATGCTGAAATTGGTGATTCATGTGGTACAAGTGCTACTTCACCTAAATAGCAAGAGCCTTCATCCACATTAATAAGCTCCTGTAATAATTCATGTCCTACCTGTGCTTCTGCTTTAACAATTTTTCCTTCTTCAAATGTCAGTTTAAAGCCATCGATAATATTTCCTTGATAAACTAATGGTTTTGTATTGCTTACATAGCCATTTACACCTTGTTTCATCGGTAACGTATAAACCTCTTCTGTCGGCATATTAGCCATGAAGATAGTATCATCAGGAGTTTTACCACCTCCAGTAATCCATTTATACTGTGGTGCTAATGCAATTGTTAAATCAGTACCTGGCGCTGTATAGTGAAGCTTCATATATTTTTTATTGTTCAGTAGGACCGCACGAGATTCTAAATTTGTTACATGTTCACGCCATTTTTCAATAGCACTGCCTTCACCAATACGAACAGCTTTAAAAATAGCCTCCCATAATGCTGGTACTTGATCCTCAGCTGCTAAATCCGGGAACACCTTCGATGCCCACTTTGGTGAAGGAACTGCTACCATCGACCAAGCTATTGAATCCTTCATTACGGCGTTGCGATTGTTTCTCAGAGCAGCTCCTGCTACCTTTTGATAGGTAGCTAGACGCTCAGATGAAATACCTGTAAATTTATCAGGATCTGTAGCATCTATCATTAATAGTGCTCCTTTACGTTCGATCAGCTCATCATTCATTTTGACTATCCACTCTGGGAAGCGATTAAATTCTTCATCTGAGGCATAATCAAAGTAAGCACGTTCCATTTCTTCATCCGAAAAATTAACATGAACACGCCCTGCCCCAGCCTTATAAGCCTCTTTGACAACTATACGGGCGAAATCCAATGCATCTACTGATGTATTGACTAATAAGTATTGCCCTGGTTGAATATTAACACCGATTTTCACCGTAAGTTCTGCATATGCTTGTAATTTTTCTTCAAAAGTCATATTATTTACCTCGCTTTTATCAAATTGGTTTTGAATTCCCCTCACTAACCTGCTTTCATACCATACTTTCTAAACTTTGATTCAATTAATATTGGTTTGTTTTTCAAAAAATCTAATCAAAGGTATCAAACACTACATCAAATTATAGAGTTCTTTATTGTGAAAGCTCACTCATTTCTTCCCAATCTTTTCAATGCTGCTGCACCTAAAGGCTTACCATCAATGGGGCGTTTAACATTCTCAATCACTCCTTTATCTTTACAAAAGTATTTTTGATAGATAAATATATCATTTGACATAAGATTAAATCATTTTAAACGAATTATCAAGTCGTAAAATTTAATTTTTAAAAAATTCGGTAAAAAAACTATATGAACATGGATTCTATCAAAGGGAGCGATAACGAAAAGATTTTTACGCACACATGGATACGAAATTACCGCTCAAAAATACCCCCCTACATTTATCTGCAAGAGGGCTATCTTTTTATTCATTTTGCCAATAAACAAACATGTTTCCACTTTACCAATCTTTTTTCATGTTTATATTATCCTATCTAGATGAAGATATCTCCTAGAGGTAACACCACATGCCCATCAAGTTAAGAGTTTAATTGTTGCCATAAAACGGGAAAACTGAACCGGATTTTTATGAATAATTATGAAGAGATAGAATTTTAGTTTTGGGGATATTTCAAAAGTTTAGCTTGATGGGTATATGAATCTCCTCTCTATAACAAATATTTTTTAGTAAATGTTAAAAATTTTGCGAGAGTGTAAATTTTTAACATTTTAATTTTTCTCAATTGTATAACTTTATTTTTGAATTATACTTAATTCGTAATCCCAAAATTAGGAAAGGAGCTTTAAGATAGGACATTTATCTTAAATGTTTACTTGGAGGAGTGATTAAAAAAATCAATGAAGGTAATGTGTTTCTAAATTAATCAGGAATAGAACTTGAAATGTTACTATGCTTTTTTTACTCATCTAAAAATATCATCAACATTTTTTAATAAGTGCGAATTCAAAAAATCTACTTTCGGCATTAATGAAAAAGCTGATATTTCGTATGTAAGTAATTAATGAATTTGAACGAAAGGACTGATCTATATGAACAGCAGAAAAAATTGTAGATTACAAAAAACTATAAAGGTGTTTGCAACATCCGCTATTTTAGCAACCACATTATTTACACCTATTATGTCAAACAATTTAGATGTACATGCTGAAACTGCACAAACTGCAACTCAATTTGAACAAAGAGAGTTTGACCTGCCAGGTACAGGAAGTTTTTGGGATGAAGCAAAAAGAGAAAAAAGAGGTGAGCAAAAAAATTATATGCCAACAGGCATATATGTGAAACCTAATGAACAGGTTACAATTACAGTATCAGGAACGCAAAAGATTAGAGCCATTATTGGGACACATCAATATGATAAAGAATGGGGAAAAGAAATTGATCTTTCTCCAGGCTCTAATACTATCTCTTCACCAAACGGCGGCGTATTAGGGTTAGATAATTTTCAAAGCACAGGAACAGTTAAGGTGCAAGTAACGCAAGGCGGTAGTCCTATTCCTTTCTTTGTATTAGGAAAACACACAAAAGCAGACTGGATTGCCATGATGAACAACTTTCCAAATGCACATGCAGTACAATTGAAATCAGAACGAGCCGTACTAACTGTAACTCGTGATAGTGCCAATAAATATATTGTAAATCAAGATCCTGTGCCCCTATTAAATAAATATGATGATATGATTCGAGCACAAGACAAGTTAGCAGGGCAATCTGAAACGGATCCTAATCCTTTACATCGTTCAACTCGTCGTATTTGGGCCTTTGTAGAAAATCCTAACGCACAAAGTTGGGGCATGTATGCAAGTTGGGATGGAGCCGTCTTTACGACTGCTGGTGAAGCTATCAAAAGTACTTTAAATGTAAATGAGTTTGGATGGGGACAAATGCACGAAGCGGGACATGCACGACAACAATATCCATGGACGTGGAATGATTTAAGAGGTATGGGTGAAGTAACTAATAATCTATATTCATTAGCTGCATTCAAGAAAATATACCCAAATATACCAACACGTTTAGATACAGAGGGAGATTATAATAGAGCTTTTACGTATTTAAAACAAACAAATAAAGAATATAAAAATATTGACGACCTGTTTGTAAAACTTGTTATGCTTTGGCAACTTCATTTGGCATATGGGGATGATTTTTATCCAAATCTCCACAAATTATATCGTGAGATACCTGAAGATCAACTTCCCAAAACAGACGAGGATAAAATACAGGCATTTATTTACAATACATCAAAAATAGCAAAACAAAATGTACTGCCATTCTTTGATAAATGGGGATTGAAAGCAACACAAGAAACGAGACAAAAAGTAGAAGCTTTAAACACCCCAACATTAATTGCACCTATATGGGAAGCGACGGATGCTAAACCTGTTAAACCACTTGCTGTATTGTCAAAAAAAATAATGAAGGCAAGTGCAAATAGTGAGGAATCAACGGGCTCAGCTAGTAAGGCGATAGATGGAAAAACCGATACATTTTGGCATAGTACTTGGACACCAAATCAATATCCTTACAATTTGACACTAGAACTTGGTGATACACGTACCATTTCACAATTGTCATATCTTCCAAGGCAAGATTGGTCAGAAAATGGCCGTATTTTAACTTACAATATTTATACGAGTGTAGACGGCATTACGTATGACAAAATATCATCAGGAACATGGGAAAATAATAGTGATAAGAAAACGGCAACATTTACCCCAGTTACTGCAAAGTATGTAAAAGTGGAAGTAACGAAAGGACAAAATGGATTTGCTTCAGCAGCTGAAGTAGATATTTTAGGGTATTAATTATTTTCACTTGTAAATGAGTATATGATCACAGGGTGGATTTTGAAATATTTTGAGAATCTGTCCTGTGATATTTTTTGCGTATTTCATGTTCTGTTTTCACTTTATAATTTCTGATAGGAAATTAAGTGAATAAGTTTTAGTTAATACCAATAAAGTAAAAGTCTATAATGATTCTTCAAAAATTTCTTCCTCAAAAATCTTTTTTTGTTTCAACATTTTTCTGACTACTTAATTTTTCAAACACTGCTTCTGCTTCTTGACCATAATCTCTAAATGTACCTCCAGCAACAGAATCAGTTTCTAAATATTTTACCTTTGAAATCAGATTAGGAGTTAAGGAACCCTTATTCTCATCTCCTACTAAAGACATATACATAATTATAAATAGAAATATAACTAATAATCCTAATGTTATTTTCCCTATTTATTGTCTCCTGTTCCAAAAAAAACAGTTTCTGTCTATCATACCAACAATAGGGAATGTTCTTTTAGAATTTATAAAAAATATAAAAATACATGACAAACTTATATATAATTGCAAGCTCAACTCTCACAAAAAACAGGATAAAAAAATAAACAGCAGAACTAGTCCACTGTTTACTTTGCCACACCTTCATGTAATTTTTCTGTATAATCCTTTACATCTTTCCAGCTATCTTTCGCTGTATGTAAATCTTCTTTTATAAACGTAAACTCTTCCGGACTAATTCCTTTTACGTTTTGTAGTAAATTATTATATTTTGCACCTACTGTATACCATTGATTTGATATGTTTTGTAGTGCTGTAATTGCTGCATCAATTGTTTCTGTCATGTTTGTTGTTTTATTTTTTACATCAGTCAAAATTACGACTTCTGCTTGTGCTCCTGAAATTCTATCTTTTAAATTGGCGATTTCTCTTTCTGCATTTGCGATATCTTTTTTCGCAACCGCAATCATCGGCCCGCCAGCAAGACATGTTATTAGAGCTACGCAAAGTACGCCACCAGCAATGACCATATCATTACTCTTTTTAATCGAATCGTTATATGTATTTATTTGTTGCTCTAGAGCTGGAATACCAGCATTCGTACTTGCCAATATCGATGTTAACTGATTTGTATCCTCTTTGAAACTATTTGTATCTTTCGCCATTCTATCGCGAAAAGCTTTCAAATTTCCTAATAATCCATCTACCTCATTTTGATTCTTTACAATATCCGCATACAACTTTTCTAAATCCGCTTTTAATTTCCCGCTATCCTTTTGATCAATCGCTATTAACATGTCATTATAATACGATTGAAAAGTATTATTGTAATTTATAATATTTTGATCTGTTTTCATAATTTGAGGCTTCATATTATTTAACCAATATGCTGCATTAATTTTTGCATCTCTTTGATGCTGAATCATATTCCCTTTAAATTCACTATTAATCGAACTTATTTTACTTAAATCCGTCTCTTGTTGATTTTGAATTAATTTTGCATATGAATCCATTGCAAATATGCTTGATGTCGTTTGTGCCATTACATCTTGGAATCCTGCTGGTCCAAGAGAATAGTTTTTCACATTTTCTTGTAGCACCGTTACATTTTGTTCTGCTGCAAAAGGATGCAAAGGAAATGCGTTACTCGTTGCCACCCCAGCAATCATTACCGCTAAAAGACATTTTTTATAAAATCGTTTCTGCATATTTTTCACCTATTCTCTTTATAAGGATATCAAAAGCTCCTGCTCACAACTGAACAGGAGCTTCAAATCATTCATCAACACTTAACGCCCTAACGATTCGTATTCGATTATGCTTTTTTCGTATCTACTACTTTAATATCTTCAGCATAAATCTTTTCTGCATAGTCTTTAATGTTTTTCCAGCTATCTTTCGCAATGTTTAAATCTTCTTTAATGAAAACAAGATCGTTTGGACTAATTGAATCCACATTTTGAAGTAAAGAATTGTATTTTGATCCCATTGTATACCATTGGTTTGAAATGTTTTGCAACGCTGTAATTGCAGTATCAATCGTATTTGTTAAATACTCAGTTTGTGTTTTAATGTTCGTTAACCCAGCTACTTCTAATTGAGCAGTTGTAATTTGTCCAGTTATTTTTTGAATTTCAGCTTGTGCATTGTCAAGTTCTTTCTTCGCCAATACGATACCAGCTGTACCACCGCCTACAGCTGCTGCACCACCTGCAATTAATGCGACTCCTAGCGGTGTTCCTGCGCCCGTAGCAATAACTACTGCACCACCAATAATTGCAATTGGTCCTAGAGCTGTCGCAACAGATGAACCGATAATAATTGCATTATATTTACTAATTGCTTCATTGTACGTTGTAATTTGATTTTGCAGAAGGGGAATCCCTGCATCTTGACTAGCTAATATAGATGTAATTTGATTTGCATCACCCTTGAAGTTTTGCGTATCTGACGTCATTTTATTTCGGAATTTCTTTAAGTCTTCTACTAACTGATCCACTTGCGCTTTATTTTCATTAATACTACTTGATAATCTAGTTAGGCCTTTCGTAAGAGTCGCTTTATCTTTTGCATCTACCGCAGCAACTAAAGTATCATAATAGTTTTGGAATTTGGTATTGTAGTTAATGATGTTTTGATTCGTTGAAATAAGCTGTGGCTTTAATACATCTAACCATTGCTTCGCATTTCCTCTAGCTGTATCTTGATGCTGAATCACTTTTCCTTTTAAAGCTGCATCAACAGTCGATACATTTCCAAAGTTAACATTACCTTGTTTAATAATTGTTAAAGCATACAGATCCATTACTAAAGCATTTGAACCTGTTCTTTCCATTGCATCTTTCAAGCCTTCTGGTCCTAATGAATATTCTTCATAGTCATTATAAGCTTTTGCTACCGCATGAACTTGAGCTTGTTTCACTGTACTTTCAGCTGCATACGTATGAGCCGGCATAATATTTCCTGCTGCAAATACTGCCATCAGTGCTGATAGAGCCATTACTTTATAAGGTTTTTTTGTCATTTTTCTTCTCTCCCTATATCGCTAATTATTTTTCTGTTTAATGTACTTCAACGTTTGTAACGTAATCTTCAAATTGATTTGTTTGCTTATTCATTTCATCACTTACTTTTTTAATTTGATTGAAATGTTTTTGAAGTAAACTACTGTCTGTATACGTGCCTTCTTCAACATTTGTTTGAATTTGGATCATATTATTATTTAAAACTTTCCAATCCGTTAATAACGTTTCTAAAGTTGTAATTTGACGATCAATTAATTCTGTAAAGCTATTTACTTGATCTTCAACGAATGTAATTTGAGTCGCTTCTGCTTCAGTTTGTGATAACTTTTGAATAAGTGGCAATAACTCTTTTTGCTTTTGTTGAATGCGAAGAGCTGCTTCCCTCGTTTGACTATCTGCGGCATTTACAATTTCATTACTTAAAGTACCGATAGAAACAAAATCGATTGTTTTCGTTTGTGCAGTTTGATTTGTGATTGTAAATACTTGTTTACCGATATTAATAGAACCTTTAATGATTTCTTGAGGTCTATTCAAAATAGTAGTTAGTTCAGCTTGAATTTCCCCTTGAATCCTTTTAATATCTTCTCTTAATTTCACAATATCTCCGCTTGATCCTTGCAGTGTTTTTATTGCTTCATCGGCTTTAATTGATAAGTTGTTACTATCTTTATCTAATACTGTTTTAAATCGATTTAACTCTAATAAATCTTGCTCCATACTCTCTTGGATGCTCTGTACTTGCAATTGTAATTTTCCATATGCACTCATAAAATCTGATTTTGCTTGCTGATCTTCATTTACGTTTCCTGCTAGTTCATAGAGCTTACTATAATAGCTATTAAATCTATTGCTGTATCTCATCATCTCTTGATTTAAGTCAATTAGCTTCGGATTATATTCATCAATCCACTCTCGTACATTCGCCTTTGCAAACTTTTGATGATTCGTTAAGCTACTCATCGCATTTACCTTAATGTCTGGCTGTTGCAAAATAATTAATCCGTATGCTTGAATAAGCGGTGATTGTGATCCTAACATTCTAATTGAGTTGGATAATGTATTTGGAGCAATTACATTTTGCGCATATACTGTTTTCACTTCCGTTTGCCCCTCCTTAGCGTAAGCGCTTACAGGAATGAAGCAATTCGTAGATACTGCTGTAACCAATAACCCTGTAATTAAAGTTTTTTTCACTTTAACTCCTCCTATGTATTAGCAACTATTACTATCGCATTTTATTATTCTATTTTCTTGCATATAATTTAAGATGGTTAAACTAGAGGACGTACTCACCGTGATTGACGTACGAACCATCTCTCCCAACTGTTATTGCTACAGTACTTACTTATTGTTATAAAACTTTTCATATGTGCTTAGTATGAATAACGTTGCATAAATTTTCTATCGACCCTCATTTTCCACATCGATACAGTGAATATATTACATAAAAATATTATTCATTTTAAACTTAATAACGTAAGTAAATATGAAATCCCGTTTTGTTTTCATATAAGTTTTGTACTGTAAGGTCATTTAAACACAGCTGTTTATATATCGTAAAGAAGTATTTTCATTCCCTTTATTTTCAAGCTTTCATGTCCTTATTTCAAAATATAATCCGATTCGCTTTATCGATTGAAATATCTACATATCACAACAGAAAACACTACTTTCAAATAACCAATTAAATTATATCGGTATAATTTTTAAGCCCATATGCAATTATGCATAGCATATACACAAAAAGGATAGCTTCATTTTCACAAAGCTATCCTTAAAAATCTTCTTATTTTTTCAAATGATATGGAACTGTCGTAATAACAACATTTCTTTTATAAAGTAAATACGCACGTATGAGTAAACTGGATTGATTATGAAGAATGTTATGCCAACCTTTTTTCGGAATAAACTGTGGTATAACGACCGTAACACGGTAATTCGATTCACTCGCCTTATATTGCACTGTATCGATAAACTTCGTTAGCGGCTGAATAATACTTCTATAATGAGAATGTAATGTAACAAGCCTTACTTCAGGTTGCCACTTCTTCCATTTCTCTTCAAATTTCTTTTCCTCTTCTCTGTCAAAAGCAACATATACTGCGATAACTTGATCTGCCGAAAGGGATTTCGCATAGTTCAATGAATTTTCTACTACATGGGTCATACCTGCTACAGGAACGACAATTACATTCCCCTCAATTGGAATAAGAGGTTCGCAAGTTTTTAAACTTAATTGATCACCCACTGCATCATAATGCTTCTTAATTCGATGGAATAAGAAGATAATAACTGGTAAGAAAATAAGAATCGACCAAACTTGTGCAAATTTAGTTAAAAAGAACATGCTCATTACGATAAAACTAATAACTGCACCAATTAAATTAACCGTTAATCTTAAAGCCCATCCTTCAGGCTTTTCGCGAAGCCATTTTAATACCATCCCTGTTTGAGAAAGTGTAAATGGAATAAATACACCTACTGCATATAGTGGAATTAAATGTTCTGTTTGTCCTTGGAAAGCTACAATTAAAATAATCGAAGCAACTCCAAGTATAATAATACCGTTTGAGTAACCTAGACGGTCTCCTCTAATCGTAAACATTCTCGGTATGAATTTATCTTTTGCAAGGTTAACCGCTAATAAAGGAAATGCAGAATAACCTGTATTAGCAGCGAGAATTAATATTAAAGCTGTTGTACCTTGTATGAAATAGTACATGAAATTACGTCCAAATGTTTGTTCAGCAATTTGAGAAACAACTGTTACTTCTTTACTCGGAGTCACTCCGTAATAATAAGCTAAAAATACAATTCCTGAAAATAACACAGCAAGTAATGCACCCATTGCAAGCAATGTTTTTGCAGCATTGTTTGGCGCAGGATCTTTAAAGTTCGGAATTGCATTTGAAATTGCTTCAACACCTGTTAAAGCAGAACTACCTGATGCAAATGCTCTTAGTAATAAAAATAAACTAATCCCTGCAACTGGTGTACCAATCGGCGCATGTAAAGTGGGTGAAACATGACCAGTTAAAATATTATATATGCCCACACCAATTAATATAAATAGTGCTAAAACGAATAAATAAACAGGATATGCTAAAACGGAAGCTGATTCCGTTACTCCCCTTAAATTTAATATCGTAATTAATATAACAAATATAACCGCAATAATTACGTTGTGTGCATGTAAGCTAGGAAACGCAGACGTGATTGCATCTGTACCAGCGGACACACTTACCGCAACAGTTAAAATATAGTCAACTAATAAAGATCCTCCAGCAATTAAGCCTGGATTCATCCCTAAATTTTCTTTTGATACAACATACGCTCCCCCGCCATGCGGATAAGCAAAAATAATTTGACGATAAGATAAAATAAGGGCTGTCAATAATACTAATACCCCAACAGCGATCGGAATGGAATACCAATAAGCGATCGCTCCAACACCTGCTAAAGCAATTAAAATTTGCTCTGGACCGTAAGCAACTGATGACAATGCGTCAGAAGATAAAATAGCTAAAGCTTTCGTTTTATTAAGCTTTTGTTCTCCAAGCTCCGTTGATTTTAACGGTCTTCCAATTAAAAATCTTTTAATAGATGAAACCAATGCTGTCCACTCTCCAATAATTTTGTACGAACTTTTCTGCTTGTTACAGCCAGTAAACTATTTCCTCAGAAAACAAAAAATGTCTACAAGCCATAGCGAAATAGACTTGTAGACATTATTTTTTTTGTCGCACAAGCTCCACCTTCCTTCTCAATATAACGCTTACGAGGTTAGCTGTCGGATTCGGGCCTATGAGTAGCCCTACCTTTTTTAAGGATTCACCCCATCGGATTATGTACTAATCCGTAAAAACGGGTCCCCCGTACCATGCGGTTTCAGCGATTTAGAAAATTGAAACTGTGGATTATAATACTCCTTTATTTTCAAAAAGTAAACAAAAATTTTTAATAAGAAAAAAATTAAAATGATTGTGCATAACCCACTGAGAAATATACATAATGAATACTAAAAAATCCGCAAAGGAGACCCATATGTCTAAAGAAAAGAAGCCTATTTTTTCCGATTCATATTTAGATGCAGTAGCAAATGAAATTAATCAGTTATATGGTAAACGTGAACAGGAAATAAATTTGACAGATAGAACGAAAAGAAATAAATAATTTGTCATACAAAAAAAATAAAAAAGATAGCAATACACTTATATATTGCTATCTTTTTTATTTTTTCATACATCTAATTCTATTACAGATCTGTTAAAGGTCATCTCTTCATACACCTTTAAATTTTGATATATAGTGCCTAATAATGGTGCCGCTATAGAAAATTGCTCTGCTACATCCAGTAAATATCCTTGCAAGTGCTTCCCTTCAATAAACGAACCCTTTTCCATATCACGTTGCATTGATGACTTCATATCATACGAAATTTTATCAATTGTTTTCATATGTTCCTCGGCAATATTTTCCTTTACGGGAGCTCCTAATACTCTCATGATTTGTACAGATTCCTCAAATACATTACGGATAAAATCACGGCCGCCTTCACTTTCACGGATTGGTCCAATTGGTGCACGCATTAACGTTGTCACACCGGACATTACAGTAATAAATAAATATTTATGCCACATATCTTGCGTAATATTTTCACTTAAAACAAAACTAGATTTCGTACCTGCAAATGCTTTAGAAATATGCTTTACTCTCTCTGAATTTTGAGACTTAATTTCTCCAAACACAAGTCTGTTGGCAGCGCTAGTTTGTACAATTTCTCCTTGATCGTTTAACGTCGTCTCGATAAAGCATAAACCGCCAATTACTTTTTCTTCGCCGAATTCTTTTTGTAATAGCGATAAATGAGCGATACCATTTAACAATGGAATGATTACAGTATTTTCGCCAACAAACGGCTTCAAATCTTGAATTGCCTCGTTTAAGTGATACGCTTTTGTTGAAAATAAAATGACATCAAATGGAGAAGTTCTCTCTTCTTTCGTTATTAATTTCGGTTGAAAGGAAAAATCCCCGTTAACACTTCGGATTACAAGTCCTCTTTCCTCTAATTGTTTTTTCCGTTTACTACGAACAAGAAATGTAACATCTTCTCCCTTTTCGACTAATCTGCCACCAAAAAATCCTCCGACTCCACCAGCGCCTAATACTAAAATCCGCATACAGCATCCCCCTTTTCAAAATAAAATTTTATAACTTTTAGTATACATAACATTATACATGTCCTCTGCTAAATAAGCTGAATTTTCACTCTCAATCGGGTATAAAACAGTGGTTATTTTCAAATAAATTTGGGCATGTTGTTTCTATAGCATATACGGAAAGGAAACAATGTAGATGGAGGCAATACAAGCAATTGAGGAAAAAGATGTAGCAACAGCTATATTTCAATTTATATTCCCGTTTTCTTTTAAAACTGGATATGAACAAAATATGTTCCCTTTCTTACAAAAAAACGATTTTCGTCCTTTTCGGCTCGATCATCTCGATGATGAAAATACATATTATGGGGAGTTTAAAGTTTCACATCAAAATATGGAAGCATACTATCTTTCATTTACCAATAAAATTCTCTTTCCTCACTCAGAGCATCAAAAGGGCTTGCAACGTTATTCAAAGGACCTTAACTTAACTGGACATTTAACAACAAACCTTATTTCAATCCCATTCAAGATACACTCTATTGATGTAACACTTTGTCCTTATGAACTTGGCTTCTTAACAATTCGAACAGAAGTAAACACTGCTCCAAACATGACTTTATCTGAAGCAATCGAATTCGCTGCTCGCTTCCGTGTACTTGAAACTAAAAATGATACAAATGAGACTATTTGTATTGAATGTAACGGAAAAAAGTATTCCCAAGTTGAAAAATTCATTTTTGGTTATTTATTTCATGGTGTAACTGATTTCTTTGAAAAGAAGAGATTAAGAAGTTCATACTTTCAAACCTTCCCTTTCTTCGAAGACCAAAGAATGTACGTCCAAACTTTATTGTCACTAAAAGAAGGTATGGAACTTAATGAAGTGGATGTTTATCGTACTTCTAGTCTTTCCGGATTAACAAGTGATGGTAAGCCATATGTGAGTGCAAATAACCTTCCTTACATTCATGACTATTTAAAAAAACACGCTTACCAGAGATGGGCTCCAAATCGTTATTTCATAATGGAAGAACATATTTTTACATGTGTAACAAATGAAGGAGAACGCGAAATCGCTAAACTTGCTAGTCAAATGTACGGGGAATTTTATTACGCTTTATTATTAAACCTATTCCATAAAATTGTTTTATTAAAAATGGCGAACGCCTATGCTGAGCTAAATATTGAACAAGATACTAATGAAATAGAGAAATTAATTTATTCGATCAATTCGTTCACTGCTAATTATTTTTCTTTAGAATTAGTATCCCAATCACAGAGTGAAGATATTTTCTTCCGCTTAAGAAAACTTTTTAATATTGAGGTTCTATACTCGAACGCGAAACAAAATCTTGATAGTTTGTTTAAATATCAAGAAAATGTCGCCTCTAAAAAAGATAGCCTTTTATTATTAATTTTAACGCTCTACTCTGTAGTGGGCCAAATGTTAGGGTTTACTATGATTGACCTTTTAAGAAACACCGATTCAAACAAAATATCGTCACCTCTTGAATTTTTCGCTCTATTAATTGCGATTAGCGGCATTGTCATTTCACTTATTTTAGGAGCCCAAAGTTTATACCAATGGGGTCTACAACATAAACGAAGAAAAGCTTGGGTAAAACAAACTGTACTTTCTGCCGTTAAAGAGAAAGAAGATAAAAATTAAAGAAGATTATTTTCAAATTCTTTGCCCGCTGCAGTAAGTGAATTTTTATCAGCGATTTTCCCATTATATCGGCGCAACTCGAAATATATCAGCGATTTTTTTAATATATCGATTTACCGACAAAAACCGACAAATAACAGGACCGGATAATAAAAAAAGGGTGCTCCAAAATTAAACTTGGAGTACCCCTTTTATTATACGAATTCAGTTTACTTCCCTGCTTCGATTTGCTCTAATGCAGCAGCTACTTGCTCTTCCGTTAATTCATGTTGTATTACGTAGCGGTTACGTGGACTTACACGACATTCATGAGAACATGCACGTAAATATTTCGCTTCGTTTTCTTCAGAACATAAAATTTTCTTATTACATTCTGGATTTGAACAGTTTACATAGCGCTCACAAGGTTCACCTGTAAAGTGGTCTTTACCAACGATAACATGTTCTTTTTGGTTTACTGGTACAGCAATACGCTCATCGAACACGTAACATTGTCCATCCCAAAGCTCACCTTGTACCTCTGGGTCTTTTCCGTACGTTACAATTCCGCCGTGAAGCTGACTTACATCTTCATAGCCTTCACGAACTAACCAACCAGAAAACTTCTCACAACGAATTCCGCCTGTACAATAAGTTAAAATCTTTTTACCTTCAAGTACTTCTTTATTTTCACGAATCCAATCTGGTAATTCACGGAATGATTCGATATCAGGTTTAATCGCACCTTTGAAGTGACCTAAATCAAACTCATAATCATTTCGTGCATCAATGATAACTGTATCTTCTTGTTTCATTGCTTCATAAAAATCTTTTGGTTCTAAATACTTGCCAGTTATTTCGTGTGGGTTAATGTCATCTTCTAGACGAAGTGTAACTAACTCTGGACGAGGACGCACGTGCATTTTCTTGAATGCATGACCATCAGCTTCATCTATTTTAAATACAATACCGTCAAAACGTGGATCATTGTTCATTGCTTCCATGTATTTCTCTGTTTGTTCTACAGTTCCTGAACAAGTTCCGTTAATACCTTCTTTCGCTACAAGAATTCTTCCTTTTAATTCAAGTGAATTACAAAATTCTAAATGCTCTGCCGCGAATTCTTCTGGGTTTTCAATTGTTGTGTACATGTAATATAGTAATACTCTGTATGGTTTTGTAGTTGCCAATGTATTTCTACCACCTATCTAATTTTTAAAATCATGTATAAGTTAACGTTCATATCAAAACATATATAATAAGAAAATGAATCCCATTTTCTTTTCTTTATACTATTTTCTATCAGTTAACAAAAATAAAAAACAAGATTACACATCAAAACACTATGGTTATGTTGTAATCCCAATATATTATATATCATACAAATGCAATTCCATCAATTAATATGCTGGATTATCGGCTTTATGTTCACATAAATTTCAAAATTGACCCTTTAATTTATTATGTTTCCCCACGTCATCACACCATAAACTCCCAATTTATTTTACGTTATCACACCATCCATTGCATAAAGGCATATAATTTGCATTAAGGAAACTTTCGTGTTCAAATGAAATTATCATATAACATATTTAAATGTATTGAAATAATGAGTAAGAATAAATACAATAATTTCATCAAGTTAACATTTTAAAGGGGAAAACTACTATGAATAAAGATATAACAAAAGATGAACATCTCCCTTCTGAAAGTACAACCGTACAATCAGCTCACTTAGCTTTAAGTGGAGAAACAAAAGGCTGGAAAAGACTGTTACCATTTTTAGGGCCCGCTTTTATCGCGTCCGTTGCTTATATTGATCCTGGCAACTTTGCTACAAATATCGCAGCTGGTTCACAATATGGATATTTACTATTATGGGTTATACTCGCTTCTAACTTAATGGCTGTATTAATCCAAACTTTATCGGCTAAATTAGGAATTGCTACAGGAAACAATTTACCCGAAATAGCTCGTGAAAACTTTCCAAAGCCTGTGTCTATCGGCTTATGGATACAAGGTGAACTAGTTATTATGGCTACAGATTTAGCGGAATTTATTGGAGCTGCATTGGGGCTTTACTTACTATTTGGAATCCCCATGCTACCTGCCGCTTTAATTACAGCAGCCGGATCATTTATTATCCTTGAATTTCAACGTAGAGGATTTCGTCCACTAGAAGCTATTATTACAGGAATGATTTTCATTGTAGTAATTGCTTTTGGGATTCAAGTTTTTTATGCAAAACCAGAATTAAGTCCCCTTCTTTCAGGACTATTTATTCCAAAATTCCAAGGTGTAGACAGTATATTACTTGCAGCAGGGATTTTAGGTGCGACAGTTATGCCGCATGCAATATACTTGCATTCTGCATTAACACAACGCCGTGTGGTCGGAACAACTGACGAACAAAAGAAAAAGATTTTTCGTTTCGAATTTATCGATATTATTATTGCAATGGTTATTGCTGGAGCAATTAATGCAAGTATGTTAATTGTAGCAGCTGCACTATTTTTTAAAAATGGCTTGCACGTTGAAGATTTAGATGTTGCTTACACTCAATTTACCAATTTAGTAGGTCCTGTATCGGCTGCATTATTTGGGATTGGACTTTTATCAGCAGGACTATCTAGCTCTTCTGTCGGTACAATGTCGGGTGATATTATTATGCAAGGTTTCATTCGCATGCATATTCCGTTATATTTACGCCGATTTATTACAATGATTCCACCACTAGTAATTATCGCTTTAGGTGTAAATCCAACATACGCTCTAGTCATGAGCCAAGTCGTCTTATCATTCGGTATTGCATTTGCATTAGTGCCACTTATTATGTTTACAAGTAATAAAAAGATTATGGGTGCACTCGTTAACCACCGCATAACAACATTTATCGCATGGATAATTGCTGCTCTCGTTATCGTTTTAAATATCTTCTTACTGTATCAAACATTTGTAGGGTAATGAAAAAGGGTATTCCAATTTTAATTTGGAATACCCTTTTTGGATGAAATGATTTTCTTCTAGTTACCACTTATGTATGCCCCTCTTTCCGGCATCATCACACCATTTTCAGTTCGAAAGTAAAGTGGCAATCCTTCCGCAAAAAACATACTTACTTTGGACGGATCTTGCCTTTGATGATGAATATGTAAATGCGGCTCACTTGAACTTCCTGAGTTACCAACTTGCGCAAGAATATCCCCTTCATTTACACGTTGCCCTTCTTTTACTTTAATTGAGCCTTTCTTTAAATGACCAAGGAACAAAAATGTGCCCGTTTCATCTAGTCGTAAATAAATATGATTACCAGCCATTGACTGAAAATTATCCGATCCCGGAACTAAATCTTGTTCATTATTATTAATTGATACAACCGTCCCAGAAGCTGGCGCCATTACTTTTGCTCCATATATTCCGTAATCCTCTAACTTACTACTTTTCACTTCAGCAGGTGGAATGAGAATATCATATGCCCACCTTTCATTTGGTTTTATAACGTGATAGTTCGTTTCTAACCGATCACCACCCCAACCGATTAATGCTCGTTCCTTCAAAGGAAGACGAACTACTACTTTAGGACTCATAGATTGTATATCTGCTGGGTAAGCAATTCTACCTATATTAGCAAACCAACCGAAAGGCCAAGCTCCAATTATAGAAAACAGAATGATTAAAAATAGCGTTCTATCTATCCGCTTTCTAAAAATGCCTTTCCAAAAAAATATTATTATTGATCCTATTAAGAGAAAAACGGAAATTACACTAAAAGCCTGTATACTCCACCAAACAAAGACTGATGTAACACCATTAGCTACATAAACTAAGATCCAACTTATAATTAAAAAAGAAACTATAATTACTAATAAAAATTTCTTCCACATGTCGCATCCCTACTCTCATATCCTTTTTCTCAATGATACAAAGTAAAAATTACGACATATAAAAGAAATACTTACGACTTTCTTACTTTTTTATACTGCGGTAATTTCACAGTAAAAACTGTTTCTTTATCATTACTACGTACAGTGATATCCCCTTGATGGAGCTCGGCTATACTTTTTGAAATTGCAAGTCCTATTCCTTTACCGCCCGTATGAGAACTACGTGATTTTTCACTACGATAAAACTTCTCAAAAATGTAAGGAAGGTCCTCTTTCGGAATACATTGTCCAAAATTTTTAATTTCTACTTCAACATTCATTGTTTTATTGAAAATTTCAATTGCAATTCCCTTTCCATCTCTCCCGTACATAATACTATTACCTATTACATTTTCAAATAGTCTCACTATAAGTGTCACATCAACTTCTACATGTAGCACTTCATCACTTTTAATATAAAAGCTCATATTGGCATCATCTAATTGTGGTACAAAGTCAATCATGATTTGTTCAATTAATGCTTTCATATCTACTTCATCTTTATGTAATTCAATCTCTCTATAATTTATTTGACAGTATTCTAATAAATCATCTACTTGATTTTTTAATTCATAACTTTTTCGCTTTAATATACTTACATACTGTTCACATTCTTCTCCATTCGAATGAAGTTTATTTCCTAACAGGTCCGCATAACCGATTAAAGATGTTACTGGCGTTCGTAAGTCATGAGAAATATTACTAATCATTTCATTTTTCATTTCCTGTGATTTTTTTTCATTCTCGATAGACTCTTTTAAACTTTTCGCCATTCTATTAACATTTGCCGCTAGTTCACCAATCTCGTCATTTTTCAAAATAGGTATATGTATTTCAAAATTACCGTCACTTATTTCCTTCACGTTCTTGTTAATTTGAGATAACCTTTTCATCAGTGTTTTTGTCATTAATGCAAAGTATGTTGTAGTAAAAATCAAAAAAACTATAAAATATAAAAATGAATATTTTTCCTCTAAAACATTAACCTGACTATATATATTTCCAACCAAAATTTGAAACACTATTATACTTACAGTCGCTAACAAGATGCTACATATGAATGCGATAAAAAACTTAGCTCTAATGCCTTGTAATGATTTAATCTTCAATTTTATATCCGACTCCCCAAACATTTTGTATAAACTTCGGTTCTTTTGGATTCTCTTCAATTTTATTTCTCAATCTTGCAATATGAACCATTACTGTATTATTACTTTCATAGGCTCTTTCGTTCCAAACGCTCTCATATATTTCTTCAATTGTGAACACACGATTCCTTGCAGCTGCCATTAAGTGTAAAATATCATATTCAGTTTTCGTAAGATTGATTCTCTCTCCATATAACATTACTGTTCTCGACACTTCATCTATTTCTAAACCTCTAATATTTATTTTCTTTTCCATTACTTGGGGAGCATTTTGATTGAAATATGTATACCTTCTTAATTGAGCTTTCACTCTTGCTATAAATTCAATTGTACTGAACGGCTTCACAATATAATCATCTGCCCCAGTACTAAATCCAATTACCTTATCTACATCCGATGATTTCGCGCTTAAAAACATAATTGGTAAACTATGTTTCTCTCTAATCCTTCTACAAAGTTCTATACCATCCATTTGAGGCATCATAATATCCAAAATAGCAAGTTGAATACTGTTATTATTTATTATTTCTAAAGCCTCTTCTCCGTTATGAGCACTAAAAACTTTAAAACCTTCTTGTTTTAAATTCACATTAATAAATTGAATAATATCTTTATCGTCATCTACAATTAATATCGAATTTTTTTCCATTTCCAAACCTCTTTTTTGAAATATATTCCACATCTAAGTTTATCATAAATCAAATCTACCCTTACACCTTGAATAATCTTTATTTTCAGATTAAATTATATAATAACAAATACATTCTATTTTCATGTGCAAAGGAGCGAAAATATGTTTCCTTTATTAAAAACTGAAAGACTTATTTTAAGAGAACTTACCGAAGAAGATGCACCGCGTATACTACAATGCTTTTCTAATACCAATGTACTGCGCTATTATGGCCAAAAACCGTTACAAGATGTTGATCAAGTGAAACAAATCATTCATAACTTTAAGTTGAGTTACAATGCAAGAAGCGGTATAAAATGGGGAATCGAATTAAAAGACAAGAAAGAACTCATCGGTACCATTGGTTTTCACGATTGGTCTTCTGAGCATAAACGAGCCAATATAAGTTATGCCTTTTTGCCTGAACACTGGGGAAAAGGATATGCGACTGAAGCTGTTTCTGAGGTTATATCATACGGTTTCCATACGATTCATTTAAAGCGGATTGGAGCAATTGTATTTCTTGAAAATGAAGCTTCCAATAAAGTACTATTAAAATTAGGTTTTGAAAAAGAAGGCGTTCTAAAAAATTATATGTATCAAGATGATATCCCATATGATACGAATTTTTACACTTTATTAAAATCAGTTTAATAGAATTTATGTGTAAAAAACCTTACTTTTAAAAAGTAAGGTTTTTTGTATTTATTCATTAGCAATATAAGCATTCTTATAAGTATAAATACCACCAAATTGATGCTTTTCAATTCCTTTTACATAATCCTTTTGTACATATGCTGAGCCAATATGATAAAGCGGCGCCACCGCAGCATCTTCTAATAATACCTGCTCGGCTTCTCGCAACGCTTCCCATCGTTTTTCCGTATCTAGTACAAAATCCGTTTTCGCTTTCTTTATTAATTCATCGTAACGAACATTAGAATAATTCATTTTATTATTCGGATTCCCTGTCGTAAATAACTCTAAATAACTAATTGGGTCTTTATAGTCAGGTCCCCAATTTGCCATAGTTATATCGTAATCACCTATTTGTTCTAACTGTAATTTTTGCTTAAATGGCTGTTGTTTAATTTGTATCGCGAGTCCTTGCAAATTCTTCTCTAAATCACCTTTTATATATTCTGCCATACGTATTGCGTTATCTTGTTCGAACGTTAAGAACCCTAGGTTTACTTGTTCTACCCCAAGCTCTTTTTTCGCTTCTTCCCAAAGTTTTTTCGCATTTTGCAAATCATATGAGGAAATATCTCCATTTTCTTTTCTAAAATCTTTACCAGTCACTTCATTTACATGACCAACTGGTACAAGTCCACTTGCAGGTTTTGCTCCGTTATTAATAAAGTGAGCAACGAAATCATCTTTATTTAACGCTAATGAAATAGATTGACGCACCTTTTTATTTGCTAACGCGTTATTTTTTTCATTAAAACGAAGCATAGCAATTCCAGGATCACTCGACATATGTAATTCCTTATTCCCTTTATACTTGTCTACAACTTGCGAATTAATAGGTACTCGATCCAAATCTCCGGCTTCATATAAATTTACAGCTGTCATTGTATCCTTTAGGATATGAAAGTTTATTTCATCTAATTTCACTTTCTTTCGATCCCAATATGTAGTATTTTTCTTTAATTGAAACTCTTGTTCATGCTTCCATTTTTCTAATACAAATGGACCGTTATATATGAGATTACTAGGTTCCAATGCATAATTGTTTCCTTGTTCTTTCAAAAATGATTCATGCTGTGGTAAGTATATAGGTAGTGCTAACAACTGTAAAAAATACGGAACTGGCTGTTCGAGTTCAACTTCTAACGTATAATTATTTATCGCTTTAACCCCAAGTGCATCAAGAGGCATTGTTCCCTTATTGATCTCTTTCGCATTTTTTACATAAAAGAGCATGGACGCATATTGAGAGGCTGTTTCAGGGTTAATTGCACGTTTCCAAGCAAATATAAAATCATTTGCTGTTACATTATCCCCATTTGACCATTTTGCATCTTTACGCAAGTCAAATGTATATTTCTTACCATCTTCACTTCTTTTAAACGATTTTGCTATGGCTGGAGTAGGCTGATCTTGATCGTTTAATACATATAACCCTTCAAATATATTCTGCATAATGTGTGCTGATGTACCATCTGTTGTTTTCACAGTGTCCAGAGAAGGAATTTCTTCTGATACTGTTACATTTAACACTTGTTTTTTAACCTCTATGTCACTTTTATCCGCTTTATTATTACAAGCTGTTAATAATAAAGATGTAACAAGTGCCATTACCATTAAATGGCTCTTTTTTCGCTTCATGAGTTGTTCTCCTTAAATATAAAATATTATAAAGCGTAATATATTATAGCAGAAATACTAACAGAAAGATGCGACATTCTTTTGAATATTTATTCGTTCAAGAAAAAAGCTATCCTTTTAAAAGGATAGCTTTTTCAACTGCCACATAATTATCTATCTTTGCAGACCTCGTTTATAACGACTTGCTTCAAATATAATACGCTCTTCATCTAACGTTTTACATTCGCCATTCCAAACGACACGTTTTCCGTTAATAATTACATCGCTTATATCTTTTCCACTAGCAGCATATACAAGGTGTGATAACACTTCATCCGCTGGTTGTAAATGCGGCTTATTAGACGGGTCAATCGTAATAAAATCAGCACACTTACCAGCTTCTAGTGACCCTGTTTGTTTCATCCCGATTACTTCAGCAGCCCCTTTAGTCGCAAGTGTAAGAGCTGTTTCAACTGGTAATGCTGTTGCATCTTGGTGAATACCTTTTTGTAATAAAGTCGCTATGCGCATTTCTTCAAACATGTCTAAATTATTGTTAGATGCAACACTATCTGTTGCAATTCCTACTTTTATTCCTGCTTCTAGCATCGCTTTTACATTCGCTATACCAGAACCTAGTTTTAAATTACTATTTGGGTTATGTGCTACTCGAACATCATGTTCTGCTAAAAATGCACGCTCATCATCATTTAATACTACACCGTGTGCAATAACTGTTGGGCGTTTAAACAATCCGCAGCTCGCTGCATATTCTACTGGACGTTTTCCGTACTGTGCTTCAATATCACGTACTTCACGCTCTGTTTCAGAAAGGTGGATATGAACCATTGTTTGATTCTCTACTGCAATCCGTGCGCACTCTTCTAACAATTCTGTACTACATGTATATGGACTATGTGGTGCAACCATCGTAGTTAACATGCCACTTTCGTTATAGTAACGCTTCACATATTTCTCAGCTTCTTCAATCGCTTTCTTTTCATCGTCTTTCGTTCCGAAGCTAAATAAAGTCCTTGAAACAGCAGCTCGCATCCCGCTCCTTGATACCGTTTCCATAATTGCGTCTTGATCTACTCCAATTGGATTAAACATGTCAGAGAATGATGTTGTACCACTTTTCACCATCTCAAGTAATCCTAATTCCGTACTAGCGACCGCAATTTGGGGAGTAAATTGACTTTCCAGTGGCCAAATTCTCGTCTCAAGCCACGGCTGTAATAACATATCATCGCCAATACCTCTTAGGAGACTCATTACAACGTGTGTATGTGTATTTACAAGCCCTGGTAAAACCCACTTTCCTTTCATGTCAATTACTTCATCTACTTCAAAATCATTAGCGAATTCTCCGCTCTTTACATCTATAATTTGATCATTTTCTACAATGATATATCCATTTTCTATCACTTCGTTTTGTTCATTCATCGTTACAATTGTAGCGTTTACATAAGTTGTTTTCAAAAGTATTTCCCCTTTCAACTCTATGAAGTTCCCTTTAATAAGTTACCACCATTATAGTAACTTATTAAAGATTAAGAGTCAAAAGATAATTTTAATTCTTTCGTTATTTTTCCCTTCAAAATGCTATATTGTTTTTCATTTGTATCTGCAAATGCTTCTTCCCGATTTGACTTTTCATCCATATAATTCAATTTCCCATTGAATTGAGTCTCTGTAAAATCAAATCTCTGCCCATCTATAAAGTTATAAAAGTGCCATACCTCTCTTACTTTTGTCTTTTTAATTTCTCCTCCATATATGTCTTGAACGACAAGAGCTGTAACACCACATTGTCCCTTTGCTGGGTTTTCAATTATCCACTTTGAACTTGTTTCAATCGACCACGATTTTATTAGTGCTTCATATATTCTTTTTTCCTTTACATCACCCATTCTAATCTTCCCCTACTATTAATAGTTTTACACATCATATTTCAAAAGAGGCAGTACACGACCCTTAAAGACAGTTGATGGTGTCTCTCCTATTAACTGTGCTCCCATTTTCAAGTAATATCCTTTTGCATTCGGATCACTATCAATCGTAAAACTTTTTAATCCTAGTTCATTGGCTTTTTCTATTACATACTCCCAAAGTATTTTCCCGTAACCTTTTCCTTTGTAATCAGGATGAATGTACAAGAAATCGAGAGCTTTATCATTACGTAAAAATGAGAAAAAACCAATCTTCGCATTATCGTTTTCTAAAACATATACAAAATTATTTTTTATGTATTCTTCTGTAATTGTTAAATCTTCCTTACAAGCAAGTATGAATTCTTCACTATAATCCCACGTTGCTTTTGATTGTAGTGCGAGTTCACTTAATTCATTTGCTTCACTTAATAACGCTTCTCTTATCTTCATGATTCTTTTTCCTCACCTTCGATATGTAAACTACTAAATTGATTCGGAAAGCACTTCAAAAAACCTTTTATTTTCATAAATTAGAGATTATTTTTATAAATCTTTATTATAACCAGTACAATTTTCAACAATTTTTTTAAAGAAAAAGAACGCCATCCCTAAAAGTTGGCGTTCTCTTTTTCTAAAATTTAATCTTCAAACTCACTCATTCATTTTACTATTTTGTACGATACAAACCTATACAGTTTCTACTACCGCTTCAAGCATTGTTCCATTTTTAGCATAATTCGTATGCCAAGAAAAAGCTTTTTCTAAAATATGAGGAGTTTGTCCACCTCTTGTTTTTGCTTCTTCGTAATAAGCACGTAGTTGATCACGATACATTGGATGTGCGCAATTCTCAATAATAAGTTCCACTCTTTCTCTTGGCGCAAGTCCCCTTAAGTCGGCATACCCCTGTTCAGTGACGATAACATCTACATCATGTTCAGTATGGTCTACATGAGAAACGAAAGGAACAATACTTGAAATGTTACCACCTTTCGCAATCGATTTAGTAACAAAGATAGCTAAGCGTGCATTTCTTGCAAAATCACCAGACCCACCAATACCATTCATCATTTTTGTACCTAAAACGTGAGTAGAGTTAACATTTCCGTATATATCTAATTCTAATGCAGTATTAATTGAGATTAATCCAAGGCGACGAATGATTTCAGGATGATTGGAAATCTCTTGCGGACGCATCATTAATTTGTCACGATATTTTTCAAAGTTAGAAAATACTTGTTGCATTTTCTCTTCAGAAAGCGTGATAGAACAACAAGAAGCAAAATTGACTTTTCCAGCATCCATAAGATCAAAAACTGCATCTTGTAAAACCTCGGAATATACTTCTAAATCTTCAAATTCTGAATCTAACATTCCATGCAATACGGCGTTAGCCACTGAACCAATTCCTGATTGTAACGGCGCTAAACGATTTGTTAATCGGCCTACTTTAACTTCTTCTCGAAGGAATTCTATTAAATGCTGTGCCATAATAACAGTTTCTTCATCCGGAGGAACAATTGTCGATGGCGAATCCAATTGATTCGTAAACACAATTCCCTTTACTTTTTCAGGATCAATTGGAATACCGATTGTTCCAATTCGGTCATCTGTTTTCACAAGCGGAATTGGAAGCCTCTCCCCTTGTTTACCTGGTTCATATAGATCATGTAGCCCCTCTAATTGCGCGGATTGAGCCATATTCATTTCAATAATAATAGACTTAGCATTTAAGGAAAACGCTAAGGAATTTCCAATTGAAGTGGTTGGAATAATCATTCCGTCCTCTGTAATCGCAACCGCTTCCAAAATAGCGAAATCTATATCCAGAACGTCAGCGCGGAGTAACTCTGCTGTATGAGACAAGTGTTGATCCACAAATAAAAAGTCTCCGTTATTAATTCCTTTTCGCATAGTCGCGTCAGCTTGGAAAGGTAATCTTTTCCCTAAAATTCCTGCCTCAGCAAATAATTTGTCTACATCCGAGCCTAAAGAAGCCCCAGTATAAACATTTACTTTAAAAGATTTATCATTCTTAACTCGGTTTACAAGCGCAAATGGGACTGCTTTTACATCACCTGCACGTGTAAACCCACTTAAGCCTAAAGTCATTCCACTTTGAATCCAGGAGGCTGCTTCTTCAGGTGTAACTACCCGATCTTTTAGACGTTGATCTCTGATTCTATCTAAATTATTCTCCATATGTAATCCCTCTCTCATTGAATATTCATAATTATTTTACACATTAACACTATCAAAATAGGGATTTTAGTATACAATGCCGAAAATTCAGACAGAACAGCAAATCTAGGTTCTAAAGCAGAAAAATTTAGAATCCTAGAAGCTTACGGAAATAACTAGCGTATGATTGACTAACTGGTACTCTCTCACCATTATCCATCGAAAGTACAAAAGTAGAATGGGTATCAGGATAAATCGCTTTAATATGATTAACATTTACAATAAACGAACGGTGACATCTAATAAATGAATCTTTCGGAAGCAAGTATTCGAATTCTTGCAGAGAGTATTTATGTGTTCCTGATAACTCTTCTGAATTCACGTACGTCTTTTTATCTTTAGCCTCTAAATACATAACCTTTGAAAAAGGAACCGGAATCCAGCCGTCTGTTGTTTTTAAAGTAACGACTGACTTTCCATCCGTTAAAGCTGGATAAATTGCCGTTACGCACCCTTCAAGCTTTCCATTGTTTGAAAATGGTACAGCCATTCCATGATAAGGAATACCAAAAACATCCCGATTCATAAACTCAGATGTTTTTTGATTCATCACCATCGCTTTATGAGCAATCGTTCCTTCCTTTATAGGATCCCCGACACTAATCTTTAAATCAATTCGTTTACTTGGCCGATAGTAAATATATTCTTTCGTATTCGAAACAGCAATTGAAATTTCATCTGAAAATAATTCCCCAACAACATCTAGTAATAAACCTAATGTTCTATCTTCCATTCTATTAACACCTCATTCACTATTATACTACTATTATGAACGAGCATCTGTTGCTTTATAAAAAGTTTGATTTTAGGTTACTTTTAAAATTAGTTTTATTCACTATTACTTCGTTACTACAAAAAACCTCACTTCAGAAAAGTGAGGTTTCCTCTCATACAATATTTCTTTATTTTTTGAACGACTATAGAATAAGATTTATTTTTTATTAAGTAAAGTGAATTTAAGAATTTATTGCCCCTATTTCTGTATAATAAATAATCCCAAATTACAAACAGTTTGGGATTATCTTTCTCATTTATTATGCGCATCTAACCACGAAATTAAATCTTTAAATACTTCATCCTTATTTACTTCATGAAACATTTCATGTCTACCATTTTCATATAAACGTAGTGTCACGTCTTTCACACCACATTTTTTATAGTTTTCATATACTTCTTTTACACCTTTCCCCATATCGCCAACAGGATCACGATCACCAGAGAATATATGTATTGGAAGATTCTTTGGCGTCTTCTTGTATTCTTCTAGTTTATTTACTTCTAATACTCCAGAAAATAATTCTCGGTAAAAACTCGTCGTACAAATGAAACCACATAACGGATCCGCAATATATTTATCAACTTGATTATTATCTGAAGATAACCAATCAAATTTTGTACGATTTGGCTTAAAGTTCGAATTGAAGTTTCCAAAAGATAAAAAGTTTAACATTGGACTTTTCGTTTTTGCCCCGCGCAATTTCATTTCGATTGTTGCTACTTTATGACCAATAGCTCCTAAAAGCCCTGGATTTCCACCTGTTCCTGAAATCAGAAATCCATCGTATAGTTCACCCCTAAGTTGTACAGCACGTCTTGATAAAAAAGAACCCATACTATGTCCAAGTAAAAACAAAGGACTTGACTGCTCTTCTTTTATCCTTTCTGAAACAAAGATAACATCCGATACAACTTGATTCCACCCTATATTTGGTTCAAAATGACCATAATCTTCTTCTTTTTTTACTGTTTTCCCATGTCCTTTATGATCATGCGCATAAACACCATACCCTGCTTCCAATAAAGCATCTACAAATTCTGTATACACCCCTGCATGCTCTGTCATGCCATGTGCAATTTGAATAATTCCTCTCGGATCTCCTTCTGGTAACCATTTACGCAAATAAATTTCCGATCCATCCAATGCCGTAACGAAACTTTCCTGTACATTCATTTCGTCAGCCCCCAACTCTATTATGTATAGCTTTAAGAAAATGAATATCCATTCACTTTTCTTATTTTATATTATATGTAATTGCTTTCATTATGACAAATGATGTATTTTTCAGACTTGCTTTTAAACTAATCTCTTGACGAATTCAAAATAAAATTATATAGTTACTTACATAAAGTAATTATATAATTTTTAGGAGGTTTCTACTATTATGATGCCATCATTATTTTTAGCACATGGTTCGCCTATGCTCGCTATTCAAGATACAGACTATACACGATTTTTAAAAATACTTGGAGAAACATATAAACCGAAAGCAATTGTTATTTTCACTGCTCACTGGGAAAGTGAAGTATTAACGATTTCCTCATCAGATAACGAGTATGAAACAATTTATGATTTTGGAGGTTTTCCCCCTGAGTTATACGAAATCAAATATCGTGCGAAAGGCTCTTCTCATATTGCATCTATTTTAGAAACAAAATTTAAGAACAAAGGTATTTCAGTCCATCATAATATGACGAGAGGTTTAGATCATGGTTCATGGACACTCCTGCACCGCATGTATCCAGAAGCAAATATTCCTGTCGTGCAAATATCAGTCAATCCATTCCTTTCTGCAAAAGAACAATTTGAAATTGGAGAAGCACTTAAAGGACTCGGACAAGAAGATATTTTAGTAATCGGGAGTGGCGTTACCGTTCATAATTTACGAGCACTGAAATGGAATCAAACTACACCTGAAAAATGGGCAATTGAATTTGATGATTGGATTATTAAACATATGCAGAATAACGATAAAGATTCATTGTTTAATTGGGAGAAAAATGCTCCTCATGCACAATTAGCAGTACCAAGAGCAGAACATTTTGTTCCTTTATTTATCGCTATGGGAAGTAGTGAAAATAGCGGTGAAGTCATTCACCGTAGTTACGAGCTTGGTACATTAAGTTATCTTTGTCTTCGATTTTAAAGAAAAAGGATGAAGCACATGTTGCTTCATCCTTTTTCTTTTTCATTCACTTAGTTAACTAACTTCCAAACGTTGTTTCTCTGATACTTCTTCGTTCTTATTATGAAAATAAACCCAAATACACGCAATAAATAATAGTGATGATGTAGAGAGGAAAACATATTGGAAGCCTGCATGCGCTGCAATTTGTCCCCCGAGCACTGGCCCAATCATATTTCCTAAAAACTGAAACGACTGATTATATCCAAATATTCGTCCCGTAACATGGGTTGGTGTATGTTGTTTTAGTAGAGTTTGTACGGAAGGCAATAATCCTGCTTGTGCGATACCTAATAAAAATCGAAGAATTAATAGTTGCCAAGCTGAGGTTACAAATGCTTGCGGGATAAAAATAATTCCAGCTGCAAACAACGCTACAACTAACGTTTTTTGAGGACCGATATGATCTGATAATCTTCCTAGTCTTGGTGCTGCCAAAATAACGGCTAATCCTGTCGCTGACATAACTGCACCCGCAATTGTTTCAATATGTGCAGTATGAGGACCTACTAAATTTTTCACGTACAATGTAACAATTGGTTGAACTGACATATTAGCAAGTTGAATAATAAATGTTGTTACAAATAAACTAATAATTAAATGCTTCGCTGGGACCATCGTCCATACTTTTTTCGGCTGTGTTTTTTTTGCTTGAGCAGAGTGATTTTCTTCATGCAAGAAGAAAAAAACGATGAGAAAGGAAAGGAATAAAAAAGCTCCTGTAACAAGAAAGACATGACGCATTCCAATTAACTCAGACAAATAACCTCCAAGTAACGGGCCAAGTAACGAACCGCTCACACCACCAGTTGAAATTGTGGAAATCGCCCAACCTGAATGTTCTTTCGGAGTTTCTGCTGCAATAAATGTCATCGCTGTTGAAAGGAAACCAGATACTGCTCCCATTAAAAATCTTAGTGCGACTAGTTGATACACATCCGTTACAAACCCCATAAGCGTCATAATAATCGCCATACCGAGGCTAGCACGAATAAGCATCAATTTCCGTCCATGTATATCACCAAGCTTTCCCCATATTGGCGATACGATCGCACCCATTAAAAATGTTACACCAAATGCAAGTCCCGACCACTGTGCAATGCTTGAAGTGCCAGTTACTCCTAATTCCTCAATATAAAAAGATAAGAAAGGAATTACTAAACTCATACCGGCTGCAGTGGTAAAACAACCTAGCCAACAAATCATTAAATTCCGTTTCCAGCTGGCCATTTTCACACCTTCTTTCTTTAGATACCCATTCTACACCCTTTCTTGTAAAAAGTTTAGTAATTTGCTTTATATGCAAGATTTACTACAAAACCCGCTATTTTCTAGTAAAAACCACTACATCTCTACATCATTTTCATAATAAAACCAACTCCTCTATATGAAGTTGGTTACTTATTATCTATCGGTATTAAACGAGCATTACAATTTCTCTCGTAAAACTCAATGGGACCTGCTTGTCCAATAATCGCATATTCATATCCATCTTGCTTCATATTATATAAACAATGATGCAATAATTCTTTTCCTACACCTTTCACACGATTTTGTTTCGCTATGCCCATTGGACCAAACAAGCCTTTCTTTCCTCTCACTACATCGTAACAGGCGAAACCAACTATTACTTCCTCCTGCTGTGCAATATAGATAGGTAACTTTTCGTTATATGTCCGAAATCCATAATCAATCGACTGTAACCACCGTTCACCAAATTCATCCACTACAAATCGTGATAACTTATCAAAATCAGAAGGACTAACTCTTCTTACATGACAAAATAATGTATTATAAATAGCTTTAAAACGATTTAAATCAACCGCTAAGTCTCTCGGTGCAGCTGTAATACGTAATATATCTTTTTGCATTTGTGTATGTATAAATCCACCAATATTTGTATCTACACGAAATAATGCATACATAACATGTCCTTCATTTACTACTACTTGCTGAAAGCGTTCCATACGTTTCTTCGCTATTTGTAAAATTTCTATCGCCTTATAAGATAGTTTATATTGCCCTATTTTTTTATACTCTTGATTATGTAAATCGAATTGTTTTCGTAACGAAAGTTTTTCTAAAAAATCTGGACCGACTTTGTGAAACAAATACATAAATAACTCAGCGCAAACTCCTGTACCTTCTTTACACATACCTATAAACAGATGGACTGGGTGAATTATGTTATACTCACTCTCTTTTGCTGCAATCTCCAATATTTTATGCACACGTTTTGTAAATTGAAATTCCTCCATATGTGTTTCCATCCTCTACTAATTTACTAACAAACCGTAACCATAAATAATTGAAACAATTACACCCACTACCAATATACCTGGAAGTAAATTTGCCACCTTGATTTTAATAATACTAAGCAAGTTCAATCCAATAGCAGATATCATAATACCGCCCGTAGCCGTCATCTCCACTATAAATTGGTTCATTAATTCTTTCGGGACAAAACTATTAATTTGTGTTGCAAAAACTGCAATACCACCTTCATATAAAACAACTGGAATCGCCGAAAATACTACGCCAATTCCTAGAGTTGTCGTTAATATAATAGAAATAAATCCATCGATAATCGCCTTTGTAAATAAAATATCATGATTTCCGCGAATCCCACTGTCAAGTGCACCAAGTATCCCCATCGCGCCAATTGCAAAAATTAAAGTAGCTGTTACAAAACCTTCTGATATGCTACCTTTCCCTTTCGATCCAACTTTATTTTCTAGCCAATCCCCTAAATGTTTTAACTTTTCTTCTAATTGTAACCATTCTCCAATTACCGTACCAATCACTAAACTCAGTATGACAACAAGAAAGTTTTCACTTTTTAATGCCATTTGAAGCCCAAGCACAGTAACCGCTAAACCGATTGCGTGCATTATCGTCCCTTTCATACTTTCTGGAATCCTACTAAATAATTTACCAAGTAAAGTACCAAATATAATACAAATTCCATTTACAACTGCTCCTAATATAACCATTTCTCATTCTTCACCCTTCGAATTCTTTATTTCTATATTTTGGTTTATACATTGATTTACAGGTCATCTATATGTTAACTTAATATTGAGAATATTAACAAATGTTTTCCACTGCATAACCCGCTATTTTTTGTAACTTTAATTACCTTTAATAGATTCAGTGTTAATTTAATTGCGGGATAATATTAAAAGGGAAGGTATACATGAAAACTTTACTAAAACGATTTTTGTTAATAGCCTTTTTCATTACACCGATTGTTTTATTAATCAATTACTCTTTTATTTCAAAAGCAAAAGACAAACCCGATTTACAAAACAAATCTAGTAAAACCGCTTCAAAAAGCGAAAAGAAAATAGAAGACCAAGAAATCACACTCACCTTCTCTGGTGATACAATGTTTGATTGGCAATTACGTCCTATAATCGAAAAGAATGGGGCTGATTACCCATTCCAACATGTAAAAGAAGAAATAAAAAAAGCTGATATTTCTTTTGTGAATTTAGAGTCGGCATTTACAACGAAAGAAAAGAAAGCACCTGGACAACTGTTTTGGATTAAAAGTGATCCATCTACACTACAAGCTATTAAAAACACTGGATATGACATCGTAAATATTGGGAATAACCACACACTTGATTATGGGCAAGATGGATTATTAGATACGATTTCTCACGTAGAAAAATTAAAGTTCCCTTACACTGGAGCTGGAAAAAATGCGAAAGATGCATATACAGCACGAGAAATGACCGTAAAAGGGAAAAAATTTAAATTTCTTTCCTTCGTTCGATTTATGCCTGATTCTAATTGGGTAGCTGGTGAAAATAAACCTGGCGTTGCGAATGGCTATGATTTAAATCTTGTAACAAAAACAATTAAAGAACAAAAGAAAGATGCAGACTATTTAATCGTCTATATGCATTGGGGCGTTGAAAAATCAAACCGTCCGGTAGAATACCAAAAGCAATATGTACCTAAAATGGTTGAAGCAGGAGCTAACGCGATTGTCGGGAGTCACCCACATTGGTTACAAGGATTTGAGTATTATAATAAAGTTCCTATCGCTTACTCATTAGGTAACTTTTTATTCCCGAGTTATGTGAATGGGAAAAGCGCTGAAACTGGCGTATTAACTTTAACTTTTAAAGGAAAGGATGTCCAAATGTCATTCAATCCTTATATCATTCGCAACAACCAAGTTTCCCCTGTAAATGAGGAAGAAAAGAAAAAAGCTCTTCAATATTTACAAACAATTTCAACTGATGTAGAAATTGATGATACAGGGAAAATAAAAAACAAACGAAACTAGACAGTTCAAGATCTATTTCTCTGTAATATACTTTACAGAATAGGTGATAAACATGCTGAAAGACTTATTAGAAAATGTAAGTTTGTTAGAGAATATTTATAAAATGTCTATAGCAGTTCTACTTTTATGTTCTAGTTTAACTATAAAAAAGATAGAACAAGCACTATATTTCCTCGCTTGTATCTATCTTTTTTATTTAGATGCTAACTCTTCCCTTCTATTAAATAAGCAAATCAAACAAAACAGGGTTTTTATTAAGCTCCATAAATTGAATATTATTTTCTTTAAAGCGAGTAATTAATTGCTCATAATCTTCTTTATGTTTTAATTCTACTCCGACTAATGCTGGACCATTTTCTTTATTATGTTTCTTAATATACTCAAAGCGCGTAATGTCATCTTCTGGTCCTAATCCTTTATCAAGAAATTCTCTTAGCGCACCTGAACGTTGCGGAAATTCAATGATAAAGTAATGTTTCAGTCCTTCATAAATGAGCGAACGCTCTTTCATTTCTTGCATTCTATCAATATCATTATTTCCACCACTTAGCGTACATACAACTGTTTTACCTTTTATTTCATCCCTGTATAAATCAAGTGCTGCAATAGAGAGTGCACCAGCCGGTTCAGCTACAATCGCATTTTTCTTATACAGTTCTAAAATCGTCGTACAAACTTTTCCCTCTGGTACTAAAACAATGTCATCAATTACATCTTTACAAGTTTCAAAAGTTAACTTTCCTACCTTTTTAACCGCTGCCCCATCAACAAAACTATCTATTTTCTCTAATGCGACATTATCATTTTGAAGAAAAGCCTCTTTCATAGATGCAGCTCCCATCGGTTCTACACCAATAACCTTTGTAGTAGGACTAACACCTTTTACATATGTACCAACACCTGATGCTAATCCACCACCACCGATTGCTGTAAAGATATAATCAACCGGTTTCTCCATATCATGCATAATTTCAACTGCCACTGTCCCTTGACCAGCAACGACATACGGATCATCAAACGGATGAACAAATGTCATTCTATTTTCTTCACAATAACACTGTGCTTCTTGGAAAGAGCTATCGAATGTATCACCAACTAATACAATCTCTGCGAAATCACCACCGAAAAATTGTACTTGTGATACTTTTTGTTTCGGTGTTGTTGTGGGCATAAATATTTTCGACGGAATCTTCAATAAATTACATGTATAAGCAACTCCTTGCGCATGATTACCAGCACTTGCACAAACAACACCGTTTTGTAACTTTTCTTTCGGTAAACTTTGAATCAAATTGTATGCACCACGAATTTTGAAAGAGCGAATTAATTGTAAGTCTTCTCGTTTTACATAAACGTCACAATCATATTTCTCAGATAAAACTGTATCACGTTGTAACGGTGTTTTAATAACGATATCTTTCATGCAATTATGAGCCATTAAGATATCTTCAATTTTCACTCTCTCCTTTACCTTTTGCACCATTATATATCATCCTTATCTCTTTTAAATTGGCTCAATCAAAATTTGGGATTTTCAGAACAGCCCCTGTATTCGCCGATGTTACCATTTGTGCATAACGTCCAAGCCAGCCAGTTTTCACTTTCGGTTCTGGTCGTTTCCATTCTTTTTTACGCTTTTCTAATTCCTCATCACTCACTCTTACTTCTAACAAACGTTCTTCAACATCAATACATACAATATCCCCTTGTTCAAGAAGTGCAATCATCCCGCCCGCTGCTGCTTCTGGTGAAATATGTCCTACTGAAATTCCACGTGAAGCTCCAGAGAAACGTCCATCCGTTAATAATGCAACCTCAGCACCTAATCCCATTCCAGCAATTGCTGATGTTGGTGCTAACATTTCTGGCATACCAGGGCCACCTCTTGGTCCTTCATAACGAATGACAACTACATCTCCTTTTTTCACTTTCCCAAGCATAATGCCAGCAAGTGCCTCATCTTGTGAATTAAAAATAACGCAAGGTCCTTCAAAACGCTTTACCTCTGTTGCACCGCTTTTAATAACCGCTCCATCTTTCGCAAGGTTGCCTTTTAATATACGCAATCCTCCTTCCTCACTATGAGGGTTTTCAAGAGAGTGAATAACTTCCTTATCTTTAATCTCTGCCTCAGCAATATTTTCTCTTAATGTTTGCCCCGTAGCAGTTATTCGATCAAGATGAAGTACTCCTTCTTTCCGGCTCATCTCTTTCAAAATTGCACTAATCCCGCCCGCACGATCAATATCTTCCATATGCCAATTGGAAGCAGGGCTTACTTTACATAAATGTGGTACACGTCTTGAAACGGCATCAATACGGTTCATATCGTAATCTAATCCAGCCTCTTGCGCGAGCGCCAATGTATGCAACACTGTATTTGTTGAACCGCCCATCGCCATATCAAGCGCAAACGCATCATCAATTGCTTCTTCCGTTACAATGTCTCTTGGTTTAATATCTCTTTCAATTAAAATTTTCAATTTCTCTGCTGCTTGTTTAATTAACTCTTCACGTCTTGGATCAATTGCTAAAATACTCCCGTTACCAGGAAGAGCTAAACCTAACACTTCACATAAACAATTCATAGAGTTCGCGGTAAACATACCCGAACAAGATCCACAAGATGGACAGCCATGATCTTCAATATCTTTTAATTCTTCTTCTGAAATTTTCCCAGATTGATAAGCTCCTACTCCTTCAAAAACGGAACTCAGATCAACAACTTCTCCTTTAGATGTTTTTCCTGCTGCCATCGGGCCGCCTGAAACAAACACAGTCGGAATATTAATACGTAGTGCAGCCATCATCATACCTGGTGTAATTTTGTCACAGTTTGGGATACAAATCATGCCGTCAAACCAGTGTGCATTTACAACCGTTTCTACTGAATCTGCAATTATTTCACGACTCGGAAGAGAATAACGCATACCAATATGCCCCATCGCAATACCATCGTCAACTCCAATTGTATTGAATTCGAATGGTACCATACCTGCCGCACGAACTGCCTCTTTTACAAGTTTCCCAAACTCGTTCAAGTGTTTATGCCCTGGAATAATTTCAATAAAAGAATTACAAATCGCTATAAAAGGTTTATCAAAATCTTCATCTTTCAAACCAGTTGCTTTTAATAAACTACGGTGCGGCGCTTTATCAAAACCTTTTTTAATCATGTCACTTCTCATCTTGTCAAATCCCCTCTTACATATTTTTCATTTATACTCTCTTACTCTATTTCTTTACTAATTCTTTCGGTGCATGAATCCAACTCATCATTTCACGAAGCTCTGCTCCCACTTTTTCTAATTGATGATTTTGCTCTGCTTTTTTCATTGCGTTATACGTCGGACGCCCTGCTTGATTTTCTAAAATCCATTTCTTCGCAAATTCACCTTGCTGAATTTCTGTCAAAACACGCTTCATTTCCTTCTTCGTTTCATCTGTAACAATTCTCGATCCTGTTACATAATCTCCAAACTCTGCCGTATCTGAAATAGAATGGCGCATATTCGTTAATCCACCTTCGTACATTAAGTCAACAATTAGCTTTAATTCATGCAAACATTCAAAGTATGCAATTTCAGGGCGATATCCACCTTCCGTTAACGTTTCGAACCCGGCCTTCACAAGTGCAGTTACCCCGCCGCAAAGTACAGCTTGCTCACCGAATAAATCCGTTTCGGTTTCTTCTTGGAATGTCGTTTCAATTACACCCGCCCGTGTACAACCTACACCTTTTGCATACGCTAATGCTACATGTAGCGCTGTTCCCGTCGCATCTTGATGCACTGCGACTAATGCCGGAACACCATTTCCTTCTTGATATACACGGCGAACGAGATGACCTGGACTTTTTGGCGCAACCATTGCTACATCTACGTAACTTGGCGGATTAATTTGGCCGAAGTGAATGTTAAATCCATGTGAGAAAAGTAACATTTGTCCTTCACGGAGATTCTCTTCTACTTCTGATTTATATACATGTGCTTGCTGTTCATCTGGCAATAACATTTGTACAACTTGTGCGGTTCGAACCGCTTCTGAAACAGACATTACTTCAAACCCATCCGCTTTCGCTACTTCATACGACTTACCAGGACGAACACCAACTACTACTTCTACACCAGAATCACGTAAATTTTGTGCTTGCGCATGCCCTTGTGATCCATAACCAACTACTGCAACAGTTTTCCCTTGTAATAACTCTACATTTGCATCTTTTTCATAATATGTTTTCATATTCCATACACTCCTTATAATTTATTTACTTGCAGAACATCAATTAATTTTTTCAACTGACTAACAAGTAATGTCGCTTCATTTTCAGTACAAACTGCTGTGAGTTTCATTTCAGAAACACCACTAGTATCTCTTTCGTTTAAATGTAAAGAAGAAATATAATAACCACGTCGAGCAAAAATCCCACTTATACGTAATAAGACACTTGGCTCGTTATGAATAACGAGTGAAAAAGTATGACTCATTCTTCCCACCTCTTCATAATCATTTCGTTATTTCCTTTGTTTGGCGGAACCATCGGAAATACGTTTTCACCTTCTTCTACACAAAAATCAACTACGACAGGACCTTCGTGAGCAAATGCTTCTAACATCACTTGTTTCGCCTCGGTTGAATTTGTTGCTCTTAATCCCTTTACTCCATAAGCTTCTGCTACTTTCACAAAATCTGGTGATCCAATTTTTGACTCTAATAAACGATTTTCATAAAACATTTCTTGCCATTGCCTTACCATCCCTAAAAATTTGTTATTTATGATAAATACTTTTACAGGGATATTATTTTCAGCAATTGTTTGTAGTTCTTGAATGTTCATTTGAAAAGAAGCATCACCTGCAATACAAATAACAAGTTCTTCTTTTTTAGCTAGCTGAGCACCGATTGCTGCTGGAAAACCAAACCCCATCGTTCCTAATCCTCCAGAAGTAAGGAACGTCCGAGGTTTTCTTGCTTTATAGAAGTGAGCAGCCCACATTTGATGCTGTCCTACTTCTGTTGTGACAATCGCTTCACCATTCGTTAATTCACTTACTAAGTTGATCACATGCTGTGGTTTTAACTCAGATTCTTTTTGCTTATAAGAAAGTGGATATTCTTCTTTCCATGCCTTTACTTTCTGAAGCCATTCGTCTGTTTGGGTATAAATAGACATATGTAACAACATGTGTAACGCTTTTTTCACATCACCAACAATCGGATGCTCTACAGTTATATTTTTATGAAACTCAGAAGGATCAATATCAATATGTACTTTTTTCGAGTGCGGAGAAAAAAGTTCTAATTTTCCTGTTACACGATCATCGAAGCGAACACCTAATGCAAGTAATAAATCACATTCTGTTACCGCCATATTAGCAGCGTATGTCCCATGCATACCAAGCATCCCTAGAAACAATGGATCTCCCGGTGGATATGCACCAAGTCCCATTAAAGTTGAAACGACTGGAATACGGTTCTCCCTTGCGAATTCGAAGAGTTCATCGGATCCACCTGAATGAATGACACCTCCTCCAATATAAAGAAGTGGACGCTTTGATTTTGAAATTGCTTTAGCCACCTCTCTAAGTTTCATGCTGTCTGGTACAAGTTCTGGTTTGTACCCTGGAATATCAACTTCTTCATTAAAGAAACTGGTGACTTTTGCATTTTGAACATCTTTTGGAATATCGATTAATACTGGTCCCGGTCGTCCGCTTTTGGCGATGTAAAAAGCTTCTTGCACAACTTGTGATACATGATTTACATCACGAACTTGGTAATTATGCTTCGTAACAGGTACTGTAATTCCGACAACATCCGCTTCTTGAAATCCATCTTTACCAATTAAAGGCGTCGCAACTTGACCGGTAATGACAACTAAAGGAATCGAATCCATATAAGCGTCTGCTAAGCCCGTAACTAAATTTGTCGCCCCTGGGCCAGAGGTAGCAAAGACTACCCCGACCTTTCCAGAAGCTCTCGCATATCCTTCAGCCGCATGAATGGCAGCTTGCTCATGACGAGTTAAAACATGTTTCAAACCACTTTCGTATAACGCATCGTATACTGGTAAAATCGCTCCGCCTGGATAGCCGAAAACGGTCGTTACACCCAATTTCTTCAAACATTGAATCACGTGCCCAGCGCCTGTCATTTCTTCATACTGTAACTTCTCATACGCTGTATACTGCTGCTTCATTTCCATTAACTCCTCTCCTTATTTATGCTAAGCTTTCCGTCAGCCCAGGAACACGTACTCCTCTTTCTCTCGTTAATTTTTTAAATTCTTCGGTCAATTGTTTCGTTACACTTCCTGGTTTCCCATCTCCAATTTCTCTCGAATCAACTTTTACAACTGGAATTAACTCCGCTGCTGTTCCTGTTAAAAATACTTCATCCGCTACATATACATCATGGCGAGTGAATGGTCTTTCCTCACACGGAATATTCAGTCGTTCACATAGCTCGATAACACTATTTCTCGTAATACCTTCTAATGCTCCTAAATAGGATGGCGGGGTTAGCACTTTTCCATCTTTCACAACGAAAACATTATCGCCAGAACCTTCACAAACATATCCTTGTTGATTTAACATAAGAGCCTCTAACACTCCTGCTTGTGCTGCTTCAATTTTTACAAGTACGTTATTTAAATAATTCATTGACTTAATACGTGGATCTAACGCGTCTGGCGTATTACGTCTTGATGCAACAGATACAACGCTTAGCCCATTATCATAAAATTCTTGTGGGAATAACTTTAATTGTTCTGCAATGATAATTACGCTCGGCTTCACACAACTTCTCGGATCGAGCCCTAAGTCACCTTTTCCTCTTGAGACAATTAAGCGAATGTAAGCATCAGCGTATTCATTTTTTTGGAGTGTATGTAAAACTGCTTCTTCCATTTCTTCTACCGTTATTGGAATTGTTAGTAAAATAGATTTCGCTGATTCATATAATCGTTTCACATGTTCTTTTAAACAAAATACATTTCCTCCGTAACTACGAATCCCTTCAAATACACCGTCTCCGTATAAAAAACCATGATCATACACTGAAACAACTGCCTTTTCTTTTTCTACAAATTCCCCATTCATGTAAATGTACTGGTTTCCCATCTCACATCGCTCCTCTTTTTTTCTCTATTTTTTGCAATCTATTTCTACATCGATTGCTGAGATGAGTATTTTTAACAGAATATTCAGTATATAACCCTTAAAAATATACTCGTCTCAACAATCGATTACTTACATACTTGTAGCAATCCATTGCTGAGACGAGGGAATCGTGGTACCACTCAGCTTCCTTATACTTCTCACGAAATATAAGCTCTGCAAGTCCAATTAGACTTTTGTTTTTCTATCGGGAACAACCCCGCTACTTTTTACTAGTTTTCAAAAGTAGTGCTCCAAGGTGATTTTCAATGATTGAATTGTTACCACCCTCACAGCCTCGGGGCAGCTCTCTGAAACAATCTTTATCATTTACTCTCCTCTTCTACGCATTCTCTTCTTCTATTTTTAAAAATAAAAACTCTCGCCTCAGCAATCAACTACTACAATTTAGTAGCTTTGATTGCTGAGGCGAGAGTTTCGCGTTACCACTCAGCTTCCTTATACTTCTCACGAAATATAAGCTTTGTAGGTCCAATCAGACCTCCGTCCTTTTACCGGAGACGATGCCGCCGCCCTCTACTCAGTTTCCCTTTCGCAAGCGATGCTCCGAGGTGATCTTCAATGATTCGATTGTTACTACCCTCACAGCCTTGGAGTAGCTCTCTGAAACGATCATAATCATCTACTTTCCTCTTCTTTGCATATACAACATATAAAGTTAGAAAATTCTTAATTAACTTTTATTTGTTACACGTATTATAGGACGTTGTTCTTTTCCTTGTCAACATGTTTTTTCAAAAAAATCAAAATTCATTCTATTTATTTTTTCTCAAATCAAAATTGGAATGCATTACTTACATACACTCATATATTACTTAAGTATGTTTGCATTACTACATAAAGAAAAACTTATAAAGTTTATGAGGAGATGAGGAAACTATGTTAAAAGGGAAAGTAGCGTTAGTTACAGGAGCAAGCCGAGGAATTGGACGAGCAATCGCTAAACGTTTAGCAAATGACGGTGCATTGGTTGCTGTTCATTACGGTAATCGAAAAGATGACGCTGAAGAAACTGTTCATGAAATTCGATCAGATGGTGGCCAAGCTTTTTCTATCGGCGCAAATTTAGAATCCTTACACGGTGTAGAAAACCTTTATAACGCTTTAGATACTGAATTACAAATGCGCACTGGTGAAACACAATTTGATATTTTAATAAACAATGCTGGCATTGGTCCTGGTGCTTTTATTGAAGAAACGACTGAACAATTTTTTGATAGAATGGTTTCAGTAAATGCAAAAGCTCCATTCTTTATCATTCAACTAGCACTACCACGTTTACGTGACAATAGCCGAATTATTAATATTTCATCCGCTGCCACCCGCATTTCTTTACCTGATTTTGTTGCATATAGTATGACGAAAGGCGCTATTAATACAATGACTTTTACGCTAGCAAAACAGCTTGGAGCACGAGGAATAACGGTGAATGCAATACTTCCAGGATTTATTAAAACAGATATGAACGCAGAACTCTTGAGCGACCCAATGATGAAGCAGTACGCTACTACTATTTCCGCTTTCAATCGCTTAGGTGAAGTAGAAGACATTGCCGATACTGCTGCATTCCTTGCTTCTCCAGATAGCCGCTGGGTTACTGGACAATTAATTGATGTGAGCGGAGGATCTTGTTTATAAAAAACATATATTTTCAAATCTTTTTTATTGCGCAATAAAACAATTTATATAATACTATATAAAACATATACATTTAGGAGGATTACAGCAATGTCCGAAAAAACATACGAACTCGCAACCTTCGCAGGCGGTTGCTTTTGGTGCATGGTAAAACCATTTGATGAACTTCCTGGTATTCATAAAGTACTTTCTGGCTATGCAGGAGGTCATGTAGAAAATCCAACATATGAACAAGTAAAAGCTGGAACATCTGGACATTTAGAAGTTGTTCAAATTACATTCGATCCTTCTATTTTTCCTTATCAGAAATTACTAGACTTATATTGGCCACAAATCGATCCAACTGACGATGGCGGACAATTTTTTGACCGTGGTCCATCTTATCGTACCGCTATTTTTTACCATAACGAAACACAAAAAGGGCTTGCTGAAAAATCAAAACAAGCTCTTGCAGAAAGCGGTATGTTTAAAGATCCAATCGTGACTGAAATTCGTCCTGCTGCACCTTTTTACGAAGCAGAGGAATACCACCAACATTTCTATAAAAAGAATCCAGATAAATATGCTACTGAGCAAAAAGAATCTGGGCGTGAAGACTTTATAAAAGAAAATTGGCAAAAAAAATAATAAAAACGCATCGTGCTTTTTTAGTACGATGCGTTTTTATTTTTGATAAAAGTACCATACAATTAATAGAACAATTGCTGTTAGTGACCAAAGTACTATCTCGTTTTTCACTCTATTCTTTTTCTTAGTCATTTCATTCCCTCCTAATAACTATTAAAGATATTCAAGTTTTTCTTTGTTTAATTGTCCACCTTATATACGTGAATACATCCTTACAAATTCTAATAGCAAGACCACCAATAATTCCGATTGCAATTGAAATTACTAACATCTGTCCAAAACTAAAAGAATTTGTGTACGTTATATAGAGAACGATACATACAAGTAAAACATCCTGTAACAAAATCAAAAAATTTTTAAACAATACTTCACCTCTCTTATGTTTTATTTATAAATTATATCTTCCAAAAAGGAAATCTATTACCATTTTTAAAATAAAAGACCTCCAGTTCAAGCACTAGAGGTCTTCCATTTTATTTCTTCAATCGCTCAATAAAATCATGTAATTTATCTAGCGATTTCATATTCTGATTGCAAGCTACACCATCTTTGCAAATGTAGTTTCCCTTTTTAACGAAAGTTCCTGGTACATCGCCTTTAATTTCAACTAAAAACATTCCTACTTCTTCATGTCCATGACATAACGAACAAATGCTTTTTTTATTTAAACTTTGGAACGTTCCTTGCAGACCAACAAATTTATTTTTATCATTTTTCGCTATAATAAATTTCCTGCTTGACCCCTTATCAATCCAGCTTAAATAAGATATTTCTTTCATATCCATTTCTTCCATATCAGGAAGTTTTAACTTTTTCGCTTTAGGAAATAATTTTTTTAATGTTTGTGCTGTAACTTCTTGAAACGGAATTACATACGGATTTATTTTCATTAAAAATGATTCTGCATCTTCTCTATTTTGAACTGTTAATACCGTATCAATTAACTCTTTCTGTTCATCCGTTAAATTCTCAAATACATGTATTATCTTTTCAATCGCAAGCGATTTTAACGCTTGAATTACACCTCTATCATTTGCCGTTGCATGCCCGTTTGCTAAAATATAAGCTTGTGATTTTATAAAATTATATTGATCACTTCTAATAAACGCTTCCATCTTTATCACTCCATACAAATTGTTGATCTAGTTTTATTGTATACAATGATTACGTTTTTTGATATGTAAAAGATAACTTAGAAACAAACATTACATATATCACTTATTCTCTACCGCTGCATTTCCTGACAAAAGAAGCCATCATCTGTTTTCCATTCCGCATATAATACGTCTTCAAATTTAGTAATTCCTTTTTGCTTTATTTGTTTATAAAGCCATCCTTCATCAAATCCCGCTTCCCTCAAATTATCCTTAACTACTTTTCCATCACTAATTAATGAAATTGGTAAGTATACAGGCTTATGTTTTAAACTTAAATCATTTATAGTAGGAGATTCGTATTTACTTTTTTTCAGAACGCTTATGTTTCCGTTCGGTTCCAATATCATATATTCAACTTCTCGGATTGAAAATATATCTTTTTGTTGCCTAAGCATTTGTTGTAATTGGTTTATATCCAAATGATTTACGCTTAATTGTTCACGATCAATCTTTCCATTACGAATAATAATTGAAGGATATCCTTCAAAAAACCTTCTTGTTCCTCTTACTTTTTGTGTTATCACTTCTATAGTATAAATTAAAATTACCCAAACAAATACTGAATATAAAATAGACCATACTTTAATTTTAGGATCATATATTGAATTTCCAACGAGCTCACCTAGGACGATTGCAGAAATAAAATCAAATGGCGTTAGCTGAGATATTTGTGTTTTCCCTAATATTTTTGTAGCAATTAATAGAACAAAAAAACCAACTAAAAGCTCTATCGTTATTTGTCCAATATGATTCATATATGTTCACCTTTCTACTTTTCAAATGCTCTGTATACCATTTAATAAAAAAACGGCACATTTTTTCTATTATCATGCCCATTCACACCTCATATATCCAATACATATAAAACAAAAAGAGTCTGATTCAAAGTAATATATGAATCAGACTCTTTTCCTCTTATTTAGAATACACAATCTTTTTAATCGTTTCCCCAGAAAGAAAATATTCTTCTGCAAGTTGATGAATAGCAATCCCACTTTTAAAAGCTTCTTTAATTGCTTTATTTCTTTCATCTAGTTGTTTTCTTCCGCCAGATCGTGTACCCCATTTATAATGTTTCGTTTCTTGTTTCGGAATGTAAATTGTTTCACCTTGTATATACTTTTGAATTTCAGTAATTAAACTCTCCGGTAAAACAGCATTAGCTTTTACGTATTTCATTTCTGCTCGCCCCTTATTTTTTATGGTTCATTTCAATAAGGTGCAAAGCCAAATATAAAAAATGATACGAGCTCATATAGGCGATTGTATATTACTTGTCTACCTCACGCAAAGTATCGCCATTTCCATACTTGGCTTTGCATGAGACGTTGCAGTGTCTGGCAATTGAATTATAATCGCCATATAAACACCTCCTAATATACCTTTTGTATTTTATTATATGATAAATTCCTTCTCCTTGCATCCACACCCTTCTTAAAGCACGAAATTACTTAGTTTGATATAATACTTTTTAATTGAATCAAAAATCATTGTGAGGTTACATTATGAAGAAAAAAATTATCATTACAATCGTTACACTATTCTTTATTATCACGGCATTATTCGGAACATACAAATTGATGAACGCAAGAAGCTTTCAATTATTTGGATATTTAACACAACGTGTAGAAACAAATGAAAAAGTGATCGCTTTAACTTTTGATGATGGCCCTACTAACAATGTAAAACAAATATTACCGCTACTAGATAAATACAACGCTAAAGCTACTTTCTTTTTAATTGGAAATGAATTAGAGAAAAATCTATCGTTAGGTGAAGCTATCGCGCAATCTGGGCACCAACTTGGAAACCATACATATTCTCATAATAGAATGGTTTTCAAAACACCTTCTTTTATTAAAGGTGAAATAGAAAAAACGAATTCATTAATCCGCCAAACAGGATTTACAGGCGAAATTGATTTTAGGCCCCCTAACGGTAAGAAGTTAATAGGGCTGCCATATTATTTAAATAAAAACAATATCGAAACAATCACATGGGATCTTGAGCCCGATACTTTTTATAAATCTGCGGCTGATAAAATTAAATACGTTAATAAAAATGTAAAACCAGGTTCTATCATTTTACTGCACTCTATGTATGATGAGTCTAATGAAAATTTACAAACGATTGAAGGTATTTTAGATTCTTTATCTAAGAAGGGCTATCAGTTCGTAACAGTAAATGAATTGCAAAAAAGAGCAAAATAAAAAGGTAGCGTATCTTTGTATGATACGCTACCTTTCTTTTTATATAATGCCAAGTACATTTAAGAATACGATAATAATCGCAATTGGTGCGATATAACGAAGTAAGAATAACCATAATACGAATAGTTTATAACCTTTATTTTTACTTACACCTAGCTCTTTCATTAATACATCTTTCTTCATTTTTAAAGGAACAAAGATAGAAACTAATAATACACCAAGTGGCATTAATACGTTACTTACTGCATAGTCCGCTAAATCAAAGACTGTCTTCCCGAAAATCTTCAGATCACTTAATATACCGAATGATAATGCTGATGGTACCCCAACAACGAAGATTAATAACCCTACGATTAAGGCCATTTTTTCACGTTTCCCTTTACCTTTTGATGTTAACGATGCAACACTAATTTCTAACATCGAAATTGCTGATGTAATCGTAGCGAAGAAGAATAGTAATAAGAAAACAATGAAGAATAATTTTCCGAACGCCATTTTACTGAAAATAGCTGGCAACACGATAAATAATAGTCCCGGCCCTTGAGATGGTTCCATTCCAAATGCGAACACAACTGGGAAAATTGCAAGTCCTGCAAGTAATGTAATAACAAGAGTTAAGGCTACGATAGAAAATGCTGAACGTGGTAAGCTTTCTTCTTTCGGTAAGTATGAGCTATACGTTACCATAACGGCTACCCCGACAGATAATGAGAAGAACGATTGCCCCATTGCGTATAATATAACTTCTGATGTTACATGTGAGAAATCAGGTTGTAAGAAGAAACGAACGCCTTCTCCAGCACCATCTAATGTAAGTGCACGAACGATTAATACAAAGAATAAAACGAATAATGCTGGCATGAAATATTTATTTACTTTTTCAACACCATTTTGTACACCTTTACTTACGATGAAAATAGTAATAAGGATGAATAATAGCTGTGATCCAACTGCTAAATATGGATTGGAAATGATTTCACCAAACGTAGCTTCGTATGCTCCATTTCCTTCCCATAGTCTACCTGTAATTGCATTCCATAAATATAATAAAATCCAGCCTCCTACAACACTGTAGAAAGAAAGTAATATGAAACATGTTACAATTCCTAATTTACCTAACCAAGGCCATAACGTTTTAGGAGCAATCTCTCTATATGCATCGACAGCCTCTTTTTGTGTACTTCTTCCAATAACAAATTCAGCTAATAATAGCGGTAAACCAATTAATAATGTGAAACCGATGAAAATTAGGAAGAACGCTCCGCCTCCTCCAATGCCGGCCATATATGGGAATTTCCAAATCGCCCCAAGACCAATTGCCGAACCTGCTGCAGCTAATACGAAACCTAATTTCGATGTCCATTGCTGTGAATTCATTTGTTAATCTCCTCTCTATCTCTTTTTCTTTGTTACAATTCGGTATTTATATTGTTCTATCAATACTCTTTTCTAATACGTTCACTTCCTCCCTAATAATAAAAAAACGCCCCTACGTAAATACGTAGGGACGACAAAATTATCGCGGTACCACCCTAGTTGTGAAGAACACTAAGAAACCACCTAAATAAAAACGCCCCTACGCAAAAACGTAGGGACGATAAAATATCGCGGTACCACCCTAGTTATGAAGCCACACCAAAGTTAGGACCTAAATAAAAAACGTCCCTACGTAAATACGTAGGGACGATAAATATCGCGGTACCACCCTAGTTGTGAAAAAATCTTCACCACTTTATTTGATAACGGTATAAACTACCGTCTTTCATTTCCTCAAAATATGAGATTTATGAAAGATGCTCCAGGACGAACTTCATGAATAATCTATATACTGATTCACACCAACCATCAGCTCTCTGAAATAGGGAGATATTCACTACTATACCCTTTCATTGCCCAAATATTATTTTCCGAATTGATTACTATCATTTTTATCACACATTAAAAATAGTGTCAACTTATATTTCGAATTTTTATGTATTACAATCTATTTGAAAATTCGAAATATAAGTTTTAGTTTAGAAAACAAGTAGCTTAGTACATAACGAATTCTAACAGGCAATAGAAAAAGAATTACGTATTATTGATACTTATTCAATAATACAAATCATTTAGAAACATAACCTGTCTCTCTGTATTCATTTTTTAAGAGTTTGATGGATACCAAGAAAATTTCGCATCACTATCCAGTGGTCTATTTTTCGTTTCTTCTTTAATTACACGAAACCATTCATTTAGAATTTGAGTTTTGGGCAATTGAGCAGCAAGGCTATCTTCCCAAATTATATGTGAGAACCAGGCTTTCGTTTCCCATTCAAACTGCAATTGTGCGAACGAAATTATAGGGTGATCAGCTCCACGAAATTGCTCATTTACTGCATTTGAAACTTCTGGAGCTTGCGGTAACAACTCGTTCTGAATTCTATTTCTTATCGTCTCATTTTCTAGCTGATCCCAGAAATACAATTGCCCATTTATTTGATAAAAAATATCAAATGAAGCCTCACCTTTCTTCAAATTCAATAACACGAAGGCACGTTCCACATCATTGTCAGCCGCTTTTACAGCATTAACAATTATATTTTGTGCCATTGATACCCAGTAACTAGTCGCTTCCTCTACCGGTGATTCAACATACAATTCTTCACTTAATTCATGAAGAGTAGCTTCTTGCTCATTTACTTTTTCAACTTTTTTAAAAAACCTATTAAAAAACCCCATAACTTCCCCCTTATTACTATTTTCTATTTCACAAAATAAAAAATAGATTTTTCTTGCTCATCCACATTTACTCCTGGCGCGTATGTATGAACTTGTTGCAACACTTCTTCTATTAGCAACTCTAACTCCTGCACACTTTTTTCTGGATTCCCTATTAATGTGTCCGCCATACGTTCATATAATTTTTCAGGTTTAATAGTCATTCGTTCCACATTATTAGGCATCCATTTAAACGCTGGATGATGTACGTACATTTTATTCAAACCAAATAAAACACCGAATATGTTCCTTTGTACTTCGCAAATAACGTCATAAAGCATAAGCCAATCTTTCCGTTTTAAAAGCGCCTTTCGATTGTGCCAACGATTACTTAACCATAGATTTTCTGAAATCATCCGTTTTGCTAGTTCATCTGGATATGCCGCTACTTTTTCTTTTAATTCATTCACTTTCCCTTCTCCATACAAACTAACACCATCATGAATGGATGATACAATACATTGTTTTTCATAACTTATATCATATTGATCCACCACATCCGAAATCACTTTCTCTACTGTCTCTGTTAAAAAGTTACTAATCTCTAATTTAATTCCCTCTTTCGTTAAATACGTTTCCGACCATTCTTCTTCCTCATACGGATGATACGATAATATTTTCCCAGCAATATGATAAATAGGGGCCCTACGATCCTCATCTTCCGGCGGTGTTGACCATAAAATATGTAATTCTATATCTGAATGTTCATCTTCAAGCCTTCTAGCTACTGAACCCGCTAAAATAATAGCTTCTACTTTCGGATTTTCCCTATAAATCTCTGACATCTCTATCGCTTTCTCTTTTAATCCCATTTCATTTCCCCCTAAAATTGCAGTAATCCCCTATATTTCATTTATCTATTTCGATATTACAGCTTGCATTACCTTTTCAAATTCCTACTTAATCATATTTCTATCCAATAGCGCTGAATAACTTCACCAGTACGAGAAGAAACTACTTCATTTTCTAACACACCTCCAACCTTTTGAATCGTTTTAGCAGAACCGATATTGGATTTATCGCAAGTTATTAATACTTTCTGCAATCCTAATTTTTGCGCTTCAGCTAATGCAAGTTGTAGTTGTTTCGTAGCGTAACCGTGGCGACGTTTATTCGGATGGACACTATATCCAATATGACCACTTTCCCGTAATAATTCTGGATTTAATCTATGTCTAATATTCACAAAACCTATAAGTTCCCCTTTTTCAAAACTTAAAAACTGACTAGATGGCACTCGATTAGCTAGTAAGTTTTCTCCTAGTTCTTGTTTACTCACTTTTTCAAACCATTCATCAAGAGAATCAAAGTTTTGTAAAGAACTACTTCCATGTGGTTGTTCCCCTGAGTGTAAAAACGCTCGTCTATACGCCGTAATATGCTCACTATATTCATGGATTGGTTTTAATAGTTTCATTGTTCTTCTCCCCCTCTTCATTCCATAAAACAAACACCTTAATAGCAGCTATTCACTATTAAGGTGTTTCTATCCTTTTTATTCAAATAACCCCATGCTCAAATAACGTTCACCTGTATCAGGCGCAATACATAAAACTTTTTTACCAACGCCTAGGCTTTTCGCTATCATGATTGCAGCGTAAACAGATGCTCCAGAAGATGGCCCAACTAATAATCCTTCTTGTCTAGCTAAGTTTCTCATTGTCGTTAAAGCCTCTTCATCTGCAATTTGAATAATTTCGTTATACACTTCTGTATTTAAGTTTTTCGGAATAAATCCTGGGCTTGTTCCTACTAGTTTATGAGGACCTGGTACACCACCGGATAAAACGGGAGATCCTTTCGGTTCCACTACTGCAATATATAAGTTTGGCAATTTCTCTTTTAACGTTTCACCAGTCCCTGTAATCGTTCCGCCTGTTCCTGCCGTTGCAACAAAAGCATCAAGCTCTCCATCCATTTGTTCGTAAATTTCAAGTGCAGTCGTATAACGGTGAATATTCGGATTAGCTGGATTTTCAAATTGTTGCGGGATAAAACTATTCGGTATTTGTTTTTGCAGTTCTAACGCCTTCGCAATTGCTCCTGGCATTCTTTGTTCTGCTGGTGTTAAAACTACTTCTGCTCCGTATGCTTTCAATAAATTAATACGCTCTTTTGACATATTATCTGGCATAATTAAAATCGCTTTATACCCTTTAGCTGCTGCATTCATCGCTAAACCAATCCCTGTATTCCCGCTTGTCGGTTCAATAATTGTATCTCCTGGTTTGATGAGACCATTCTCTTCTGCAACGTGAAGTAAATTATAAGCAGCACGGTCTTTCACACTGCGCGATGGATTAAACATTTCTAGTTTCACATACACATCTGCTGCGTCTTCCGGAATAAATTTAGATAATCGGACGACAGGTGTATCTCCTATTAATTCCGTAACGTTTTCACACAATTTCATAGCGCATCCCCTATTCTATCGTTTTCTTATCACTTGGCAGTAACCATGAAGTGAGTCCAATTAATGGTAGACAACTACATAATAGCATAATAAATTGCAGGCTATATACATCTGCTAATTTCCCAAGAACTACAGCACCTAATGCTCCAAGTCCAAATGCAAGACCTACGATTAATCCTGACACCATTCCCACTTTTCCAGGCACAAGCTCTTGTGCATATACAACAATTACACTAAAACTACTTGAACTAATAAAACCGATACATAAAAATAACGGTACGACCCACACAAGTGAGACATGTGGTAATAACAGTGCAAGTGGCGCTGAACCTAACATTGAAAATACGATGATATTTTTCTTACCAAATCGATCTGCTAACGGTCCTCCGAAGAAAGTGCCTAACACACCAGCAATCATAAATGCGAATACGAAATACTGGGCATTTTTTATAGATAAACCGTAATGCTCTATTAAGTAAAATTGATAGAAATTCCCGATACCAGCACCGTACCAAGAGCGTACAAAAGTAAGAAAAACAAGAAGTATAATAACGAATTTAATGTGTGTACTTACAATTGCATTTTCCGCCTCAAGTGCAGCCCTCTTCTTCCTTCTTACAGCACCGGTTGCTAATTCATTTTTGTACCAATTCGATACGAAATTTAATAATGCAATTCCTACTGCTGCAAATGCTGTAAAACCCAATGAACCAATTTGACCGAGTGGAACGAAAATTAGCGCTGTAAAAATAGGAGCTAAAGAATTCCCCGTGTTTCCCCCAACTTGATAAATCGCTTGCGCTAACCCTCGTTTTGCACCTGCCGCCATATACGCAACACGAGCGCCTTCTGGATGAAAGACTGCGGAACCTAAACCAATAAATAAAACAGAAATAATAACAATAATAAAGTTTGGTGCAAACGCGAGTCCAATCATTCCAAGCATACTTGAAAACATGCCGAGTGGTAATAAAAATGGTGACGGCTTCTTATCTGAATACATACCAAACACCGGTTGCATAATCGATGACGTCATATTTAACGCAAACGCAATCCACCCTACTTGCATATAGGATAAATTCATCGTTTTTTCCAAAATAGGAAACAACGCCGGCACAACTGCTTGCATCGAATCATTTAAAAAATGTCCAAAGCTAATCGCAAATAATATTCGATATATTGTCGGTGTTTCTACTGTGTTTTTTTGCGAAACTGCCTGCATATGTGAATCGCTCCTTTCTGTACAAAAAATATATTTATTACAGTAGGTGTAATAAATTCTGACTTTTGAAACATTTCTATTCTATACTGCTTTCATTTCTTTTTCCAGAAATATAACTTAACTCCCATCATTGACTTGCATCCTTGTAACTTTCAGCAGTAAAACATTATAGAAAAAGGCAACCCAATCACAAACTGGGTTGCCTCTTACATTAAATTGCAAAACGCTTATACTTCTCGTAATCGCTCGTCTTACATTCCACTTCTAGTTTCGTACCTTCATTTTCATAACTCGTTGATAAAACGTGCGCATGATTATTGAAATACGAAACTACCTGTCCTTGATCATACGGAATTAACATTTCACATTTCGTATATTCTTTATAAATATGGGAACGAATCATTTCTACAAGCTCTTCCATTCCAACATGTTTCTTCGCAGATAAATACACGCGGTCTTCTTGTACTTTCGGAATTTCAACATCCACCATATCTGATTTGTTATAAGCATAGATCGTTGGAATATTTTCTACTCCAATTTTCTTTAACGTTTCATTTGTAATATCAATTAATTGTTCATAATTTGGATTTGCGTAATCTACGACGTGAATAAGTAAATCTGCTTCCGCTACTTCTTCTAACGTTGAACGGAACGCCTTCACAAGATGATGTGGTAATTTACTTACAAATCCAACTGTATCTGTTAATAAAAATGATTTATTATCTGGCAAATCAATATTTCGTACAGATGTTTCTAACGTCGCAAATAACATATCTTTTTCAAATACTTGCTTTTCTTCTGTACCATTATAAATTTCAAGCATTGCATTCATCGTCGTTGACTTTCCTGCATTCGTATAACCTACTAATGCTACAACAGGTATTTCATTTTTCTTACGTTGCTTTCGCTGTGTTTGACGCTGGGCAACGAGCGCTTCTAAATCTTTATTTAAAACTGAAATTTGTTCTTCAATTTTACGACGATCTAACTCTAACTTTTTCTCACCGACACCTTTATTTTTCGTACCAACGCCGCCGCTCTGTCTTCCTAACGATTCACGAAGACCGATTAAACGAGGCATCATGTACTGAAGATGTGCTACTTCTACTTGTAGCTGTGCTTCTTTCGTTTTCGCACGTTGCGCAAAAATATCTAAAATTAAAATGGTACGATCAATTACCTTACAATCTAAATCCTCTTCTAAATTTCGAATTTGTGAAGGAGATAATTCATCATTAAAGATGACCATATTCGCATCTATTTCGCGTACATACGCTGCTACTTCTTCAATCTTTCCTTTTCCGATATAATGCGACGGATTTACTCGTTGTAAATTTTGCGTTACTTGCCCAATTACCTCTACATCGCAGGCTTCCGCAAGATTTGTTAACTCTTCCATCGAATACGCAAAATCATCTTCATTACCTACATTTACTCCAACTAAAACTGCTCTTTGTAATACTTCTTCCATATATTTATTCCTCCATTTCGATTACGTAAAATAAAAAACACAGGTCGCTGCCTGTGTTTTCGTAAACGGATAAGGGTTCACCAAAGAAATAGAAGAAAGCTATGCTTTCATCCTATTTTATAGTCAAAAAGTCCCAAGATTGTATACGTATCCACAATAAGCGTTCACCTATACAATCCCATTCTATTTATAAAGGCAAAACAAAAAGAGGGCGTATTCGTCCCTCCCTCTTTTTCACATATAAGCTTAATAAAGGGTTCCTTTAAAATAGGCAGACCAATCCCGTTCACTCTGTACACAGACAGAGCCTTTGAGCGCTATTCAATTATTGGCACAAAGTATTGAGACGTAATCTGATTAAGATCAAAGGAAGCCCCTCCGTTCATTTTAAGTTACATAAAGTGTAGCATAAGTAATTCGCTTTCACAAGGTTTAACAACCTATATCACACGAAAGAAAATCGTTATATTTTTACTTTAATCGTCATTTTTTGCGAGTTTTTCTCACAATAAAAATAACAAAAGCAATTATCAAATTTAGAAACTTCTCGTATATTATTTTTACAGCACTCGCCAAATTCCTTCATAGTAAGTTAAGTATTATCGTTTTAATACAACAAAAATCTTTATTGACATTTTTATAACCTAATATTAGTATCAGGTTATAAAAAATAAAAGTTAGGAGATGTTCCTATGCATTCTAAATCTCGTATTACTGCAATTGGTACTTATGTTCCAGATCAAATATTGTCTAATAACGATTTAGAAAAGATGGTCCATACGAATGATGAATGGATTGTACAAAGAACAGGAATAAAGGAAAGAAGAATCGCTAGTGACGAAGAATACTCCTCAAACTTAGCCATTAAAGCAATTAAAAATTTATGTACAACATATAAGAAAAACTTAGAAGATGTCGACTGTATCATTGTCGCTACTACTACTGCTGATTACGTTTTCCCTAGTGTTGCTTGCCAAATACAACAATACTTCAACACACCTCATACACTAGCTTTTGATTTAAATGCAACTTGTGCTGGTTTTACATATGGACTACACGTCGGTAATAGCTTAATCACTTCTGGATCACATGAAAAAGTACTTGTCGTAGCGACAGAGACATTATCTAAAGTTACTAATTATAGCGATAGAACGACCTGTATTTTATTCGGTGATGGTGCTGGAGCTATTTTATTAGAAAGAAATGAAGACACCCCAAGCTTTATCGCTGCTCACATGGGAACAAACGGTGATGGCGGCATTCATCTATATAGAACAAACTTATCTACTACTATGAATGGCACATCACTGCAAACAAATGAAAAAATCGTTCAAAATGGAAGAGAAGTATATAAATGGGCAACACGTACAGTGCCAAAAGGCATAAAAGATTTAATACATACCGCAAATATGCAAGTAGATGATATAGACTGGTTCATACCCCACAGCGCTAACTTACGAATGATTGAATCTATTTGCGAAAAATCTCAAATTCCAATACAAAAAACATTAACGAGCGTGGAATATATGGGGAATACCTCTTCAGTCACCATTCCACTCGCTTTAAATTTAGCTATAAAAGAAGGAAGGTTAAATAACGGAGACACACTTTTACTATACGGATTTGGTGGCGGACTTACGCATTTAGGACTTATTGTAGAGTGGAATTTAATTTAAGTGTATAAAAAGAGGTTCTAGTCAGTAACTAGAACCTCTTTTTCATTTAATTTCTTGCCCCTTTTCGAGACCATATCACAACAGGAATAAGTAATAACGCTAACACGCCTCCAGCCAATGACAATGCCGCATAACTTGAATTCGCTACTACCATACCTGACATTGCTCCACCAGAAGCTCCAGCTAACGCAATAAAAACATCTATTTTCCCTTGTGTTTTAGCACGTGTAGACGGTGTTGTGGAATCAACGATTTGCGCTGTACCACTTATCAATCCGAGGTTCCATCCTAGCCCAAGTAAAGACAGAGAAACGATTAACAATAATAAAGAATCACTTGGCGCTATCGCAGCTATGACACCCGCTGCAAGTAAAATCACTCCACCAGCTATGCTCATTGTAGTTCGGCCAATTTTATCAATTAACATTCCTGTAACGAGAGATGGAAGATACATTGCACCTACATGAAAACCTATCACAAGTCCTACTGCACTTAAACCGTGACCGTGGTGTCCCATATGAACTGGCGTCATCGTCATAATCGCAACCATCACGATTTGCGTAAGTATCATTACGATTGCTCCAACTGTAATACCTCGTTTATTTTCTTTCGCTTCTTCTGTTATTGGTTGTCCTTTATATGTATGTTCCTGTTTATATCTTTCTATTATGTTAGCAATAATCAAAGGATCTGGACGAAGCATAACAAAAAGAACTAGACCCGCCAGTATAAATGCTGCTGCCGATAGTATGAACGGACCTGCAAGCTTAGGAACTCCAATTGAATGAGCAAAACTTCCCATTATCCCTACTAAATTTGGTCCTGCAACTGCACCGAAAGTCGTCATTACCATCGTAATACTAACAGCCGTTGCTCTCTGCTTCTTATCTGCTAAATCTGTACCTGCATAACGAGCTTGTAGATTCGTCGCTGTACCGGCACCATATATAAGTAAAGAAATAAGTAAAAGAATAATACTATTTGTTAAAGCTGCCATTACAACACCAATTGCTCCAAATCCACCTACTATAAACCCTGTTGCAAGACCTATCCGGCGTCCATATCGTTGCGAAAGCTTCCCTACTATGAAAGCTGCTAATGCTGATCCCAATGTAAACATAGCAGTTGGTAATCCTGCAAATGCATCTGTTCCAAGCATTTGCTGCGCAAGAAGTGCTCCCACTGTAATACCAGCAGCTAGTCCTGCACCGCCAAACATTTGTGAAATGCTAACGATTATTAACGTTCGTTTGTATAGTTTTTGTTGCTCTTCTTCTGTGTATACATGATTATCTATTAAAGCCCCTGCCTTATCTAGCAATTCCCCATCCTCCTTTTAAAATTAATCCCTCTTGTTAATGTACTATGTTTAACGTTACATATTCAATGGCATTTTCCATTCATCCCTTTCATTCTAAAAAACTTTCTAATCATACTCGACTCATCCCATGCTATATTAAAAATACTACTATTCACAATAGGCAAGGAGGAAACAATGAAAAAAACAGTAGAATTATGTGAAGCTTGCAAACATGATCCAGTATATAAAATAGAAGAATCCGATGAAGCAAATCAACCTTACAAATTATGTAACCAATGTCATGAACGTCTTATTTCGTTATCTTTACATCCTAAAGAATGGTACCACCTTGTAATGATTCACTCACCTTACAAGTATTATTTGCACGATAGTTTTTATGAAGAAGATGGCGAAGCGAAGCAACCAAAATTAGAGATGAATGAGCAGAACCTTACACCCGTGCCCACTTTAGAAGAAGTTCGTTCTAGTTTAGAGGAATTACTTGATTACACCATGACTAGATGGTTTCTTCAAGAAGCAGAAATTGAAGCTCTTAATAGGTACGATCAAAACGAAGTATTAGATGCTGTTATAAATCGCTTTTCAAACACAATGAATGGTGTAATTAAAACTAGATTACTTGAGATTGTTATATGTGTATTAGGAGAATTCGCCTCAGATTGGATAAGAAAACTGTGGGAAGAATTTGATGAAGATTTACTTGCACCTCTTTCTCACGCTGCAGCTTACTGTTTACCATTTGAAGAAGCCTTTCCTTTAGTAATAGAAAGACTAAAAACAGTATTAAAAAGTGCGCTTCCGACCACTTCCTTCATTTGTCTGCATTCTTTTCAATCCCCAGAAACATTAGATTGGATAGAGGAACATGCAGCATCATTTCATAGCGATTGGGCGCGATTAGCTGCAGTATCACAACTAACTTGGAAACGAATTAAATCTTGGCTAACAAAAGGACACCCCTTAAGTTTAATCGCACTGGATGCAATGGTTAGCTGTATATCTTCAAATGAAGATGTACTACATGAAATGGATCCAAAAATTTTATTAGCAGATCCGTCAGAAATAAAGCCAACTTTAATAGCTTACAAAGAAAGAGATAATGTTCCAACCGTCAAAACAAGTGTTAAAACTATTTTAGAAAATAAAACAGAAATATTTCAATACATGAATCCTTTACAAATATCTATCAAAAAGAAACCACAAAACTTTTTAGTTATGGATGGCACAGTACAAATCCATGAAAACAGACTGGATGAGTACGTAAACTTCATTAATACAAACAACTTTACGGGTGTTTACATTAATGATCTTAGGTATAGTTTGCACCATATTAATTTTCTCGAACGCTGTCCACAAATTGAAAGCTTACACATTAGTAGTACATATATTACTGATTATTCAGCCCTATATAAATTAAAAAACTTAAAATCTTTATCACTAGAAGAACCACAAGTTCCACTAAACTTAACAGAGCTAGAAAGCTTTACAAATTTAGAGGAACTTCACATACAGTGTAATAAAAACATTAAGGGCTTCGAATCTTGTCCTAACTTAAAAGAACTATACATTTGGAAATACAAACCGAAACAAAAGAACCTTGAAGAATTAATTTCTTTGCAAAAAATCGAAAAACTAAGCATTACACAAGGGAATATTAGTTCATTAAAAGGATGTAGATCATTCCCTAAATTAAAGCATTTAGAACTCAATTATTTAAGACATTTAGAGCATATTGATGAAATTGAAAACAATGCTTCAACTTTAAAACACATCGAATTCAATCATTGCAGTAAGCTTAAAAACCACGAATATTTGCGCTATTTAACGGAATTAGAAACTCTCATCTTATCAAGTTGTGGTAACATACGAAATCTACAATTCATTAAAGAACTACCAAAATTAAAACATTTAAGCTTCGTGGATTCTACGATTGTAGATGGAAATTTAGAATCTTGCTTCGGAATTGATTTTGTTGGTTTTAATAATAAAAGGCATTATAGTCATAAATTTAAAGAATTAAATCCAGACTTTTCATACTAACGTAAGGGAAACAGGCTAATAGCAGCCTGTTTTTCTTTACGCTTCTTCTACTAATCTTCCCCTTCTCTTTTTACTCAAAGCTTTCCCTCCCAAAACAACAAACTTACGAAAGCACAAATTAAAATAATTGGCACACTTGCTTTATATAAATCTGTAAAACTCATAGCCATCTGATTCTTGGCATAATGGTTCACATCATTTGAAAATGTGAGTACCTCTTTCTTTATACTTTCCTCTTGTTTTTCAACTTCTTTTGTCACTTGCCTCATAACTTCTTCTCTTTTTACATCTCTATATTCTACTGGAACTTCTCTTAATCTTTCATCCGTCTTGTCGCGAATCAATTCTTCCTTTTTCTCTTTACTTAATCCCATTGTCATTGCATTTTGTTTCTTATTTATATTCGACTCTAAACTTTGATTCTCTATTTTCTCTTTAGTCATTTGTAAAATTTCAGTTTGCTCAGTACTATTCACATGAATAGTACGCACCTTTTCTTCTGCATAACGATATACTTTTTCTTTATTTACAGTTAAATTGTGAGTTAAGTTAGAGACAAATATTGCGACTGCCAATACAATTCCGACTTGTCGTAACATTGACACAACACTTTGAGAAGCAGTTAACAATTCTCCTTCAAACGAAGAAGCACTTAAAACTGTAATTGGCCCCACTACTAAACCATATCCAACACCTAATATCATACATGGAATAATAATTTCTATATTTGTTGAATGAACATCAATCATCTGCAACCAATAGTAGGAAAGCCCCATAATAAGAAATCCTGACAAAATAATAGTTACTTTTCCGAGTTTTTTAATTAAAGTTGCTGCAACTGGTGAGACAAAAAATATCATTGCTGAAATAGGTGTCACTAAAAAAGCCGCTTCAATTTCCGTTCGACCTTGTAGTTTCGTCAAGAACGTTGGAAGCAATACAGTAACTCCAATTAAAAATAAATTACTTAATATAACAACGATAGACGCTCCAACAAACATTCGATCTTGAAATAACTTTAAATTCACCATTGGATTATGAATCTTTCGTTCTACTAAAACAAATAGAATAAGAGAAATAGTGCTAATTGCATAACAAGACAAAGCAATATGACTTTGCCATCCCCATGTATTACCTTTTACTAATATGAGAGTAAATGAAAAAATTGCTGTGCTACTTAATAGTAGTCCTATCCAATCTATTTTTGAGATAATACGTTCTTCATTTTTTATTTGTAGCATGATGCAACATAACACGATTCCTATTATACAAACCGGAACATTAACGAAGAACACCCATCTCCATCCTAAATTTTGCGTAATAATTCCACCTATTACTGGTCCCATAGCAGCTGACAATCCTTGTGTTACTCCTAAAATTGCAAGCGCAACATGCCTCTTAGCTAATGGCATAGCTGATACACCAATTACCATACTTGTTGGAAATAAAATCGCTGCCCCAATACTTTGTATAAAACGAGAAAAAATAAGAAAATCACCTGTATTAGCAAAAGCGCAAAGTACCGATCCACCACCAAAAATCACCAGACCAAAAATATACATCTTTGCTTTTCCAAAAATATCAGCTATCCGCCCTAACGGAATGGCAAGTACTGCAATCGTCATTGTATAAACATTTAATACCCAAGACATCTTTTCTAATGAAGTATTTACACTCGATTGTATTGCCGGTAAAGCTATATTCATAATTGTCGTATCAATCATACAAAGAAAGATACCTAGACACATTAAAAAGACAATCTTAATACCCTTTGATTGCTCCATCTTTATATACCCCTTTATTTATTGTGAATGCGTTTTTCATTCTTCTGTTTTATTGTTTTCTTTTGCCTCTAACTCTTCTAATTTTCTCTTCAAAGTCTCCACTTGTGCACTATACGATGCAATACCTACATCTAGTGAAATTTCTTCGACGAAAGTAATACCTACTCTCCACTTTTCATATTTCAATCGAAGATCTGCAATGTACGCTTCTTTTCTTTCAATTTCATCTTTAATCCATTTTTTTATTGTCACATCATCACTATAGTTACCAAAATACATTCTCATTAAAAAATCCGAACGTAAAACATCCTTCTCTACAGGCGTCTGCATGTATTGATAAAACTCTTCACGTCCTTCATCTGTAATAAAATACATTTTCTTATTCGGTTTCCCCTCTTGCATGACAACCTCTTTTTTTATTTTCCCCTCATTCTCCAATTGTCGTAACGTTGGATAAATCATTCCAAAACTTCCATCAAAAAAATGAGTAAATACGTCTTCAAACACAATTTTAATATCGTAACCAGACAATTCCTTTTCCATTAATAAACCTAAAACAACATCTCTTCCCTTCAAAGTAAAACCCCCACATATTATATAATCAATAATCATATTAACAATGTTAATATGATTATTGATTATATACCTTATTCTGTTAATTGTAAAATGTTTCTAAATAAAAAAGCCCCATAATTTGGTTTTACCAATTCACAGGGCCATTTTCTTATTTACTCTTTCACACCTACATCTTGCAAAACTTCAATATCCTCTTTCATTTCATAATAATAAGAAGGCAATTCTATACCATGTTCTAAGAAATAATCCTCTATGAATGAAATAATGATTTTTAACGTTTTCACACGGGCATACAATTTATCGTTACTTTCAATAATATGCCACTTCGCATTTGGCTTACTTGTTCTTTCAAACATGTCTTCCATTGCTTCAACATATTCATCCCATTTTTCACGATTACGCCAATCTTCGTCTGTAATTTTCCACCTTTTTAAAGGATTTTTCTCTCTATCTTTAAATCTCTTTAACTGTTCCTCTTTACTTATATGGTAGAAGAACTTCCCTATTATGTAATGGTCATCTGTTAGTAGTTTTTCAAAATCATTAATCTCATCATATGCTCTCATCCACTCTTCCTTTGTAGCAAATCCTTCAACACGCTCAACTAACACACGACCGTACCATGAGCGATCAAAAATGGTGATTTGCCCGTACTGTGGAATTTTGCGCCAGAAACGTTGCAAATAATGGTAACGTTTTTCATGAGGTGCAGGCGCTCCAATTGGATTTACTTGGAACCCACGCGGGTCAAGATGTTCCGTCACCCGCTTAATTGCCCCACCTTTACCAGCCGCATCCCATCCTTCCATAACAAGCATAACCGCGATTTTTTCTTCTTTCAAAATTTGCTGTAATGCTAATAAGCGCCTTTGATATTTTTCGAGTTTCTTGTTGTACTTAGATTTTGATTCAATTTTTTTCGTTAAGTCTACTTTAGCAAGATGTCCATTTTCCATAAAACAAATCCCCCTTGTTGTATGACAATGTTATTTTAATATATTTTTGGGAATTTTTTCATATCCTAAAAAGCTGTGTAGAAACATCTCTACACAGCTTCCTTCTCTAATTTCACATATATAAGCACATTTAACTACATTAAAATAAATAATTTATACGGAACTCTTAGGAAATTCTTTTTATTAAAACGTAAAAATAGCCCTTTTAAAAAGAGCGGCAATCTAAGTATAGAAAGAAAAAATAAATTTATTCTTTCTTACTACATACGTAATGATGCCAGCTATAAGAGTAGTGAATAAGATATTAATTCACTACTCACAATACCCACTTTACATTATATGGTATATTCACTCGTAAAAAGAAGATAATAACAAGTAAATCCATTAAAGAATGGGAGCTCTAAAAAATGAAACGAAAAATATTAACTCTCTTTACGCTTATATGTTTAGCACTACCAATGCAAGCTAATGCTTACACATTTCAGTCACTACCGATTGCGTCAAAGTCTAAACAATGGTATGTCGAAATTGATAAATCTCATAACTCAAACAAGCAAGCAATTCAGCCAAAACAAGGTGTATTTGATACGTATAGTTTACTCGTAAAAAACATCGGTCATGATGTATCAAATGTATCTGTGGAAATACTTGATAACAACCCTACCTCTAAAGCTACCTTTAAACCTACTACACCTAATGAAAATATTTCTAAAAGTCATACAAGCTTTGACTACATGGTATTCCCATTAGACTTTAATAGTCATAATTTTAAAGTTGTGATCACTTGGGAAGAAAAGAATTTCTCTTATAACGGCCATCCGGTAAATGAAGGTAAAAAAATGAAACAAACATTTGTATTTAATGAAGAATAAGTCCTAATTTCTTTAGGGCTTATTCTTCATTTTTGAAACCTGCTTGTATCGCTTCCGTCACTTCTTTTGTGATTTCTAATTTTGTTGCTTCCATACTAATCTTTTTGTGCCAAATATGTACGGCCGGTTTTTCATTACAAAGATGTTTTATTAATACTAATTGATTATATGCTAAGTTATTTTCTATATAGGTCTAGCCCTATTTTCCCATATAATCAATTAAATCGACGAATACTCGGTACAGACAATGCGATTCCAATTGTTAAAATTACTAAACTAGCTAGTGTTATAATAGTTATCTCGCCACCTATGACAGTAGCTAACCAGCCTACAACTACGTATCCTAATGGCAATAAAGCAAAAGAACCCAACATATCAAGGCTTGCCACTCTTCCGAATGCTTCTTCTGGTACAAGCTCCTGTAAACTCGTTTCCCAAATGAGTCCAAATATCATCATGCCAAATCCTTCAATTGCCATTAAGAATATTAAAGCGGGTGCCCAAGAAATGAATGGCATAATTAATAAAGCAATGCCACTCATTAAAACACCTCCATAAGCCAGTAATCCTCTCTTATGCCACAGCTCTTTCCCACCAAATATTAATGCGGCAATTACAGCACCACCACCAGAAAAGGCCATGCCAAGTCCATACACGTAAGCTTCAAAATGATGATGAACATTAAATAACCATGGAATTAATACGACGATAATGCCGGCATAACAAATATTTATAAAAGAAAAAACTAAAATTGTAATCCACAGCCACGGATGACTTTTTAAAACTAAAACACCTTCCATAAACTCTTGTTTGTAATTAAGCTTACTCTTTTCAATGGGTTTTACTTTTTTAAACTTAATTTCTTTTAAAAATAATAAACATAAAAATGATAATAAGTACGTTGCTGCATCTAGTCCGAAACCTATCCCTGCAGATGCAACCGATACGATTAACCCACCAAGTGCTGGCCCAATTAATCGTATACCTTGATTACTCATTTGAGTGAGTGCGTTAGCTGCATTACGAATTTCAGGGACGAATACTTTCGCCCTTACAGCAGAATATGCTGGTTGGAATATCCCTTCCATAAGTCCGTATATGGCAACGAGAATATATAAAATCGTAATTGTTAATAAATCCATAAATATAAGCGATGCAAGTAATAGCATTAATATACAGCGGATTATATCCGTAAATAACATTAACCTAACCCGATCAATTCGGTCTACAATTAAACCCGCAAACGGTAAAGCAAGAATATTAGGTAGCATGTACATTGCCATCGTCATCCCCATTACAACTGTTGAACCAGTTAATGAATACACAACAACCGGAAGTATGACCATAGTTATCGAACTACCTAAGGCCGAGAGTAATTGTCCAATCCATAAAAACTTAAAGTGCGTTGATACTTTAACTGGTAATAATAATTTTCCAATATAACCTAAACTTTTCTCCTTTTGTATTTCTCCTTGCATGTCTCTCCCCTCTTTTCGAATGACTATAGAATTTATAATATATAACTGAAAATTTATAACATTCCATTTCTAATTATATAAGAAACAATTATGTTATGGTAAAATTATCAAAAGAATATAAAGGAGAATACATCATTATGCCTCCAAATTCACATAACATCGAACATCAGATCTATACAATGTGTATGATCCAACGTAACAATGAAATTTTACTCATAAAACGCCCCAGCCATCGAGGTTTCCCTGGCTACATCGCTCCTGGCGGCAAAGTAGATTTCCCCGAAAGTATCGTTCAAGCCGCTATAAGAGAAGTAAAAGAAGAAACTGGATTACTTGTTTCCAATTTAACTTTTAAAGGATTAGATGAATATGTCAATCCGAAAGGTAATGTTCGATATATGGTATTTAACTATTGGACAGACTCATTTGAAGGTGAACTTCTTTTGAATCCTCCTGAGGGTGAATTATTATGGATACCAATCAATACAGCACTAAAGCTACCTATGCAAACTTGGTTTAAAGAAAGATTCCCATTATTTTTTGAAACAGGCACTTTTGAAATTCAACGTATTTGGGATAATGAGCTAGATAAACAAGTTGCTATAACAATTACACATACGTAAAAAAGCTTGGAATCTCTCCAAGCTTTTCTTACTTCTCCTCTACTTTCTTAATCTTATAATCAATTTCTAAAAACTTAACTCCAAATATCCACATTCTATGATTAGCTTCTAGTATGTGATCCGTGCGCTCTTTTATAATAAAAGTCTCTGCTAATGGTAAACGGATTGTTAAGAACCGAGTATGTAAATAAATCCCCTCATCTCCCTGACCATTTTCTCTTAACTTACTAGTAATGATTAAATCATGACTATCATTATATAGTTTCAAAATACCAGTCATATTCGAATAAGGTAAAGGTAAGGCGATATTCATATATGTCTCATTCTTATTTGTATGCTTTGAATAAAGAGCTACAAAAATAGATTCACCTGCTTCATTTTTCCTTATCCAAGCCCTTACATTCTCTCTTCCATCTTCCTCATCCATTACACCAATGATAGAGCCATGCATCGTTTCCCAATTGCCGCCCATCCCTAAATGTATTTGTCCTACATGCTTGCTCATTTTCTCATAGCAAAGTGCGAACGGACGGAACCAATGAGTCCATTTAATATTTGATTGCAATTCATACTCTGCTGTATTTTCATAAAAATGAATCATACTTAAAGGAACCTTCGTCACATCAAATGCCTCACTATGAAAGTCATTTACTTTATCGACTAAACCGTTGTATTCCTTACTGTCTACTAAATTGCTGCTATATAAATAAGCCTCACCAATTGCCACATTTCCTCTTAACTTACTCATTGGTTTCCCATAGTATTTATAATTCGGAACACTCTTTTCAATCACCCAGCCGATAAATGCCGGTAACGCTACTCCAATTCCATTGACAACACCATGAATCCAAACCATTTGAGCAATTGTAATCGTCATTACATGCTTCAAATTTCCGTATGAATATATAAGTGAGAACATAATTGTAACCATGAGTGTACTAGACGAAACGATTAGAAGAATCTTTGCACTGATAGCATTAAATTTTGCTCTCCAAACGTAAAATCCATACCCATAAATTGCACATAAATATAGGAACACTGCAAAAAATTCAAATATTCTTGAGTATGTAATTCCTATTGCAACTGTCATAGGTGAAATCATGATGATAAACATAATAACATCATACACTTTACTTCTTTTTTCTCTTTTTCTCCCTATTAAACCAGCTGATAATGGCAATAGAAACGCCGAATAATGAAAATGTGCAGCTGTGAGTAAAACAATGTCAGAGCTAAAATGCATAATTGAAAGTTTTGCTACTGAAGCAGAAAACCAAAAACCACCTAAAAACAAATAAATAAACGCACTATCTATGGCGATCTCTTCTAACGGCTTCCATCCTCTTTCTAGCAATCTACTTACACCAAATAACGCAACAATTCCTGTATATACAAACCAAACTAGCGCAAATACATATTGATTTGTGACGAAAGCTAGCATTGTACAAATTGCTGCGATTGGATATAAAAATGATACGGATTTATAAAATAATAATTGCGATCCATCTCTTTTTCTTTTATCAATAATACAAAGTGACATTGGTATAAATAATAAAACAGATAATAATATAATTGCTTCAACAGGATTTATATTTGACCACTCACATATTAGAAAAATAACATAACAAGCAAGCCCAAATATTATATTTTTCATATCGTTTATTCCCTTTCCACAAATGTTCCCTTATATGAAAAAAGCGAACCAATTAACGGGTTTCGTACTTGTACATGAATTCGAAAACACTGAAGTGTTTCATCATAACTTTCAACAATTTTTGCCTCACCATACAAAAATTTTGGTAACGGCATTTTTCTTCCAAACATATAAAACCATTGTTTCTTTGAAGAAATATGCATTGCCCCTAACTCATCGATATGAAAATGCAGTGTAGAAACGAGTAAATGTGGTTCACCAAAATAATCTACAATTTCATTTTCGTTTCCATCCAATTGCATAACTGCATTAAAATATCTTTTCTTATTATGGAAATAAAAAGTACGGTTCCACCTTACTAATTCTCGTCCATATTCATCTCGCTCAGCTATGTTTTGTATCGTAAATGGAATTTCCTCTCCTCGTTCCGAGAAAAACATTCGAAACTTCGATGTAATTTTCAATATAAATTTCACGAAAAAAGAGCCACCGTAAATTTCATCCATCTTTCCTTCCCCTGTAAAACTATTCTCTTCTGTAATCGCATAACGCTTCTGCAATTCAGGATGAAGATTTTTATAGGTATCCCCTAATAATCGTTCATACATATTAGCCATACACTTATCCCTTTCTCGCCCTCTTGCAATTTTTCGCGCTTGGTAAATCGAAACTATTTATATAACCGACAATTGATAACCCCATTAGAAGAACATTTAATGTAATCGGATTAAACGGCCCTGTAAAGCTTGCAATATTCGTAAATCCTGCTGCTAACGTTAAAACTAGTAATACAATAATATGCAGTATAAATAATTTTCGTTTTATTATTGGCAACAGCCATACGACACCGAAAATTATTTCTAACATCCCAATTATTTTAAGTATACATATACTACTTTCATTTGAACCGATTAATACAGAAAGCATCTTTACTTCTTCTAAATGAGTAAACAGTAGTTTTGGCACTATCCCTTGATATATCCATACAAAAGCAAATAAAAAACATACGAGCCAATACGTCATTGTTCTTCTAATTAGTAACCTAGGATGAAGCCCCTTTTCTAACCATAATTTTAAAGCATCAAAACTCCAAGCAGTCGCCCAACCTAATAACGGCCGAAACATATAGCAATCTATTACATTCCCTATACGACCAAATCTTGTATCATAATCATATTGTGTCTCAAAATGGATGTATTCTTTATTTGGCGTATACTTCCAATAACCACGTCCTATTTGAATAAGAGATAATGTATTATCCGTCCAAAATTTTAAAGAAGAAATTCTTTCACCAGTTTCTTTTCTTATTTCACCTATTGATTCCCCTTCTCCAGCTATTTCAAGCCCAAATCCAATCTTTGTTTTATACAAAAACTTCTGTGGTTCTCCTTCTTTTTTCTCTAAATACGAAATTTCAGTAAAGCGAGCATCCCACTCTGTATGTATATGTGGTTCTTGCGTATATTCCCATAATTTTTCCATCGTCGTGTTCATTTTTGTCGCAACATAAATAGGCTGTTTCCTTTTCATTCTCCCCACCTCCTATGCACTATAAGTTTAATGTACATGCAATGAATTTATTTTGCTACATTTTTCACAAACTTCCCCAAAAAAGAAAGAATTTTTAAAATATATATAAAACACTTGATTCCCCGAAAAATTTAAATTATTATAAAACAAATGTTACCAACAACTTCATAAATCAAACACTCTCGCCTAAAACGTGAGATAGAGGTTGCGATACTTATGAGTATTCTAATGGAGACACAGAGATGTCTATGAAGTTAGATAAAAGGAAGTATTGCCGAAATTGATAAATTTCTCTGCATTTATCGATTGGGGCTGTTTTCGAATAGAAACAGAACTGTCATATGTACAAACGTGTACGTATGAAGAGCTATCTACAAAAAAGAGATATCATTTTTTATGATATTCCTTTTTTGGCGGTTTTTTTATTAGCTCCGTTTTCTGTTTCCCTTTTCCTGTAACAGCACCATCCTCACTTATTTGAGATGGTGTTTTTTGTTTGTCTTTCTGGTAACTACAGGAGTATTGGGATTTATATATTTCCTAATCCATTCTTAAAAATAGACGAAAGAAGGAATCTGTAATGGAAACAATTGTTCAAAAATTCGGTGGCACTTCTGTCGGAAGCGTCGAACGCATTCAACATGTAGCAAATTTAATTATTGAAGAATATGAACGAGGTCATAGCATTGTCTCTGTCGTTTCAGCAATGGGAAAAAGCACAGATGAACTTGTCGCACTCGCTAACGCTATCACAGAAAATCCAAGTAAACGTGAAATGGATATGCTTCTATCTACAGGAGAACAAGTAACTATTTCATTATTAACAATGGCACTGCAAGCAAAAGGCTATCATGCAATTTCATTAACAGGGTGGCAAGCAGGTATTACGACAGAATCTGTACATAGTAGCGCACGGATTACTGACATTCATACAGATCGTATTCAATCTTATCTTGCTGAAGGTACGATTGTTATCGTAGCTGGTTTCCAAGGTATAAGTGTAGAAAATGAAATTACAACGCTTGGCCGTGGTGGCTCTGATACGACCGCTGTCGCACTAGCCGCTGCACTTAAAGCAAAAAAATGTGATATTTATACGGATGTTACAGGCGTATATACGACGGACCCACGAGTTGTAAAAGATGCTTACAAATTAGACGAAATTTCTTATGACGAAATGTTAGAGCTTGCTAATCTCGGTGCTGGCGTATTACACCCGCGCGCCGTTGAGTTTGCTAAAAATCATAACGTAGTTTTAGAAGTTCGCTCAAGTATGGAACAAGAAAACGGAACAATTGTAAAAGGAGAATGTAACATGGAACAACAATCAATCGTTAAAGGTATTGCATTTGAAGATAATATTACACGCATCACAGTGAAAGGATTAGAACAAGGTTCACTTTCAACAGTTTTCTCTACATTAGCAGCAGCACACATTAATGTAGATATCATCATTCAAAGTATTACAAATGAAGGAACTGTACATCTCTCCTTCTCCATTCACTCGAATGATTTAAGAGAAACTTTAGAAGTTTTGGAACAAAATCAAGAAACTCTTCACTATGAATCTGTAGAACATGAAAATCACTTAGCAAAAGTATCAATCGTAGGATCTGGCATGGTATCTAACCCAGGTGTCGCTGCAAATATGTTCACTACTTTAAAAGAAGAAGATATTCATATTAAAATGGTAAGTACATCAGAAATTAAAGTGTCTGTCGTTATTGACCGCCTTCATTTAGTAACAGGCGTTGAGGCGCTGCATCAATCATTTATGGCGAAAATTGAGCCTTTCGTGCAAATGAGCTAATTTGATATGTTTAGTAACGCTTATAAAAAAAACATATTAATCTACTTCCTTCCTATTAAATAAAAAGCTATTCGTTAACAAGATGCTATATGATATATTAAAAAACACCTTGTCACATTTTCCTATACTGTGACAAGGTGTTTTTGACTGAAAGGAATTTGTAACTACTTAGTAGTATAATTATGAGGATAATTAAATAATAAACTTTTATACATAAGGAGATAAGACTATGGCAAAAAACAAATTACTACGAATGGACAATGTCAGCATCGTTGTAGAATCCCTTGATAACGCAATCTCTTTCTTTGAGGAGATTGGCTTGAATCTCGAAGGTCGAGCAAATGTCGAAGGTGAATGGGCTGGTCGCGTAACTGGACTCGGTTCTCAGTGCGTAGAAATCGCTATGATGGTCACTCCAGATGGCCACAGCCGAATTGAACTTTCGCGATTTCTCACCCCTCCTACTATAGCAGATCACCGAAAAGCTCCTGTAAACGCCCTCGGTTATCTACGCGTCATGTTCACTGTCGAGGATATTGACGAAATGGTATCGAGACTCACTAAGCATGGTGCAGAGCTCGTTGGCGAAGTAGTTCAGTACCAGAACTCGTATCGTCTCTGCTACATTCGTGGAGTCGAAGGAATTTTAATCGGTTTAGCGGAAGAACTCGGTAATAAATAAGTAATGTTTTATAAAAAAGAGGGAATAGCTCTATATTTAAGCTATTCCCTCACTTCTATTAAAACAGATGAATGTTTTCTTTCTTGCAAGCTGCACGTAAATCGTCAGGCCATACAGAAGATTGAACTTCACCGATATGTGCTTTACGTAAGAAGTACATGCACATTCTTGATTGTCCAATGCCACCGCCGATTGTTAATGGTAGTACGTCTTCTAGTATACCTTTATGGAAATCATACTCACGTTTGAAGTCTTCACCAGTTTTCGTTAACTGCTCATCAAGTGATTTACTATCAACACGAATTCCCATTGATGATAACTCAAATGAAGATTGTAGTACTGGGTGCCAGAATAAAATGTCACCATTTAATTTCCAATCGTCATAATCAGCTGCGCGTCCGTCATGCTTTTCACCTGAACGAAGTGCATCACCAATTCCGATAATGAAGACTGCACCGTGTTCTTTTGCAATTGCATGTTCACGATCTTTCGGTGTTAATTCTGGATATTTATCTTCTAATTCTTGAGAAGTAACGAAAACAATTTCTTCCGGTAAATACTTTCCAAGGAACGGATATTTTTCAAATAAGTGATCTTCTAAATCTTTGAATATTCCATAAATTGTTTGTACTGTTTTTTGTAAGTATTCGACAGTACGCCATTCTTTTTGAACGATTTTTTCCCAATCCCATTGGTCAACATAAATGGAATGCGTTGCATCAAGTTCTTCATCACGACGAATCGCGTTCATGTTTGTATATAAACCTTCACCAGCTTCATATCCGTATTCATGTAATGCAAATCGTTTCCATTTCGCTAGTGAATGAACAATTTCTAATTCTTCTCCTGAATGTAACATATCAAATTCAATTGGACGTTCTACACCGTTTAGGTGATCGTTTAATCCTGATTTTTTCGTTACGAATAATGGTGCAGATACGCGGAATAGTTCAAGGCGTTTTGCTAATTGGTCCTCGAAAAATGTTTTAACTTCCTTAATTGCAATTTGAGTCTCTCTTACTGTCATTAATGATTGATACATGGTGGTTTCCTCCTAAAATGTTTGGATGTTGTGAAAAGAAGCCAACAAAAAAAGCCCTTCTTTCCCAAAAAACTGGGACGAAAGGCTTTGGTTCCGCGGTACCACCCAAATTAGCAACAGAGGTTGCTCACTTATACAATACGGAGATGAAATATCTCGATACTGTTCTTCTTGTAACGGCGAAGTTCCCGGCTAAGTCTACTTTCCTATAAAGGATTTCGGTTAGCAACTCCAGGAGGTTCTTCATAATAGGCTTCGTATCAGGCTCACACCACCCCTGACTCGCTTAAACTACGTCCTACTACTACTCGTCCTTTCATAGTCGTTTTGTTGTCACATCTCTGAAACATTTTATTAATGATTATTCTATACAAAAAATAAAGAAAGTCAACAAAAAGTTTTAAAATATTTTTCAATTCTTTATTTTACGGCTTTATTGATTGTTGTTAATTTAACATCTTTACTTTTTCTGCCTCGTCAATCCAAAAAATATTTCACTGACCGAAACTAACGTATACACAACAATTAATGTGATCGTTCGGAATATAGAATCTGCAGTATTTCTTATTATTTTCATTTTCTTTATAATTCCTTTCAGTTTACTTGCAAATTCATGTTATACTATAGCATTCAAGCAGTTTATTTTTACTTAAAGCAATCATAGTCATTTATAAAGAGTATTTTCTAAATCATTGACTATTATCAAATAAGATTTTTATATAACGGAGTGATCATATGAGTAAAACGAAAGCAAAACCGAAAAAAGGTGTAGGACAAGGTACAGGAAGTAAAGGATGGAACCGTTGGCAATCAAGTGCAAAGAAAAAGGCAGCTGCCAAACCATACAAAAGTAAAGGTACAAAGAAGTAATTTAAATAACATTTGATTTCTTTACTTTGTACAAAACAAAATATAATTATTACAACAAAAAAGCTATGCCCTCATAAATTTGAAGGCATAGCTTTTTTATATTAAATCATTAAAATATCTCGAATTTCTTCCTCTGTGATTGAGGACAATTTCTCTTCTCCCGGCTCAATCACTTCAGCGATTAAATTTTTCTTACTTTCTTGCAGTTCATGCATTTTCTCCTCAATTGTTCCCTGAGCTACTAGCTTTATAACTTGCACTGTATTTTTTTGTCCCATTCGATACGCCCTATCGGCCGCTTGTTGTTCAACAGCTGGATTCCACCATAAATCATATAATATTACTGTATCTGCACCAGTTAAATTAAGTCCGGTACCACCAGCTTTTAAAGAAATGAGAAATAGATCTCCTTCTCCTTCGTTAAACCGATCGCACAGCTCTACACGATCCTGCGCTGGTGTACTCCCGTCTAAATAAAAGTATGGAATTGCTTGTCGATTTAACTCACGACCAATAATGGAAAGCATCTTCGTAAATTGAGAAAAAATTAATATTCTCTTCCCTGTACTTCTACATTCCTCTAAAATCTCTAACAGTTGTTCAAATTTAGCTGAACTTCCTTTGTAATCATCAACAAATAAAGCGGGATGACAACAAATTTGTCGCAATCTCGTTAAACCAGCTAAAATTCTAATTTTATTTTTACGTAACGTGTCTTTGTCTAAATGCTTTAACGTTTCTTCCCTTAACTTCGCTAAATAAGCAGCATAGAGACTCTTTTGATCGGGTAATAACTCCGATGATTGTAAGTGCTCTATTTTCTCTGGCAACTCATTTAATACGTCCCCTTTTAATCGTCTTAATACGAATGGTTTCACTCGCTTCGCTATATCTTCACGCCTTAAATCACCGAACTCTTTTCTTCCTGGTAATAATTCCGGGAAGACGACATGGAAGATAGACCATAGCTCTTCTAATGAATTTTCTACAGGTGTACCAGTTAGTCCGAAACGGTATTCAGCTTGAATTGTTTTCACAGCTCTTGCCGTTTGCGTTGTAGGGTTTTTAAACGCCTGTGCTTCATCAAGAAATAGTGTATGAAATGGTCTTGCATATAATCTTATATCTCTTCTCAGTAATGGATATGACGTGATTACGACATCAAATTCCGTTATATCTTTCAAAATTTTCCGGCGCTCTGCTTGGTTTCCATCTGCAATAACTGCTCTAATATGCGGGGCGAATTTTTTCAATTCACTAAACCAATTATAAACAAGAGATGATGGTGAAACGACTAATATTGGCAGTTTCTTTTCTCGAATCTCAGTCAAAACAGAATCTATAAAAGCAATGCTTTGCAACGTTTTTCCAAGTCCCATATCATCTGCTAAAATACCTCCAAAACGGTAATGAGCAAGTGTTTTCATCCATTCGAACCCATATACTTGATACTTTCTCATTTCTGCATTTAAAGTATTTGGCACAGCAAACTTTAATTTTTTCGGGTTTTGAATGTTTTCTACTAACTCTTGAACAGAATCATCCAAACTTAAAACATTGCCTTCATGAAGTCCGTTCATCCATTTTACACTTCGAATAAGCGGAACATTTACCTCTTCTCCATGTAAAAATTCTTTCCGAATACCTGATTCTTTTATAAACCGATTAATTTCATTAAACTCTTTACTCTCTAGTGATAAAAACGAACCATTCGCCAATCGATAATATTTACGTTTCTCTTCAAGGGCCGCTAATACACCTTTAATTTCTGCTTCTGGTATTCCTTTTATATCAAAACGAAATGACAACCAATCAATTCTTTCTTTTCTTCTCACTCTAATAAGAGGAACTGCATCCCCTTTACTAATTCGCAATTTGATTGCTGTTGTCGCATAAATATCAACTAAACCTTTTAATGTTGGCACAACGTGATATAAAAAGTTATACTCAGCTTCTTCATTATGCATAAAGTAACCGCCTTCTGTTTTTGCAAAAGCACTTTCACTCATAATGTCTAAAATCTCTTTTTCCTTTTTCTCATCACGATTAAAAACAGACGGCTGTCCATCCTCTTCTAGCGGATTAATCATGACGTTCCCATAGTGAAATTCAAGACCTGCTAATAAGCGATTTTTCACGCGGTCTAAATACAATTTCGCTTTTAGCGAAGGTGTTTCAACACGATCCGATATTACTTCATCAATGTGTACAGTTCCGAGCTTCATTAATCCTGGTACAACTTTCGCGACGAAATGTTCCATCTTACTTTCTGGAATATAAAACTGATTACTATTTGAGCGACTCATCATCTTTTGTAATTCAATAAGTCGCATACAATCTTCAATGTGTAAGTGATATAATTTCCCATCGTAAAGTGCATTGTTATACATATCCATAACTTGTACACGATTTAAACCATCTATATGAAGTGTAAATCCGCCATTATTTCCCTTCGTAAATTCAAAGTGTAACGGCAACAACCCTTTTGAAACTTGTAATCCCTGAAACAGTTGTTCATTTTGTTTCAGCTGTACATATTCAGCTTTAGAAAGTGAAAAGAGCATATCTTTCCATGAAGCTGGTGGTATAAATATCATACTTTCATCTTGTTTCGCATGTACTTCTAGCGTATCTTCATACATTTTTTCGTTATGATACATTTTAATGAGCTGCTGAATAATTGCATCCGTTTCTTGTTTAAAACTATGTACATCTGGTGTATATGTAAATTCATTTGAACAATGAAAAGACTCTCTTTTCTCCACCTTAGAAAGAAATTCTCTAATATGATTTATGAAATACACTTTGGCAAGTTTCAATTGAATCCCAAGAAGAGCCCCACCACTTCTCGTAGCAACTGGTGTACATATAAACTCAATATCTAATATTTCACGTGTATCAAAACGGTGTTGTTTACTTTTTGGCCTCAGTGGTTTGTCTGCAAACAGCTGAAACATACCACTTGTCAATTGATCATTTCTGTTACTAGTGGAGCTCATTCCACCTGTTTGTTGATTATAGTTTATTTGTATTAATACTGCTGCAACATGTTGACAGTACGTTTGAAAAGACGCTAATGAAGGACAACTACATTTTGCAACAACATCACCCTTTTTGGCTTTTGCTACTGTAACATGGAAATCCTCGTTCCCTTTTACTGTCGCCTCACAAATTTCTTTATTTTCATCGTAATGATCTATTATCACTTTATTTGATTTATAATAGGCTTCACCTCTTTTATATGAGGTATCTCCGCACACTTCTTTAATAATCGATTTATTCAATGTGAAACTCATCGCTTTGACACTTCCTTAATATAAAACCATTTTCTCTTACTTAACATTTTACATGCTCCACGAGAAAATATAAAATGTTGATTTAACAAAAGAAGATGCTTATTTATAAGCATCTTCTTCACTCTATCTCCATCAACCTCTTCGCCTCAAAATACAATACTTGAATAAACTTCTTCGTATTAATTCGCGTATGACCAGAAGATGCGAGTTCATCTTTCGTCATTTCTGTCATCCGTTTTCTAACTACGGTAAAATCGAAAAATTTTGGAGCATAGGTTTCAAATTTTGGATTTGAAAAGTCTGTTAATCCTAAAGAAGCCAAATGATTTAACGACTGATAAATAGCTCGACGTACTCTTTGTTCAGACGCTTTTTTTTCTTTATCAATATCCGCCTCTAAAGCTAGATCCCCTAATTTCCTTATCGTAATATGATGAAAAATTTCTTTTAACGCAGGAAAGCCAAACTCAAATGTCTGTGCCTTTTCTTGACCATATAAATATTCCAGCATACTAAGTAAATCTTTACTTCCATTCTCTCCCGCAATACCGAGTTCTGATAGTAAAAAGCGCCCTAAATCCCCTATCTTTTTTCCTTCTTGCACTGGTTCAGTACGCAATTGCGGTTTTTCCCACTGAAACACGTTATTCAATGATTTTTGAATATCGTGTATAGAACGCTCCAATCTAATACGCTCCATCACTTTGCGTACAACAGATACAACTTCGATTTTGTTTAATGGTTTTGTAATATAATATTCTACACCAAGTGTATATGCCTCACCTATAAGCTGCTTCGATTCCACTTGAGAAATCATAATGATTTTCCCCGTGAAAGTTGACGCAATGTGACGAACTGTTTCAATTCCGTCCCTCATCGGCATCAACAAATCAATAAATAAAATATCTACTTTTTTAAAATTTAGTTGATCCGCTTCAATAAAAGCTCCGTCATCCGCCTCACCAATTACTTCTCCAAGATCTCCATCTTCAATAATTTGCGAAAGCATCGAACGGAAAACTTCATCATCGTCTACGATATAATAAAACAAATCTATTCCCCTTCCTGCTTTAAACTATCCTCTGGTAAACAAACGATAAACTTACATCCTCTTTTATTTTCTCGGTCTTCTAATTTCACTTCTCCGCCTAGCTCTGTTACCATTTCATTTATGTAAGAAAGCCCAATACCAGTTGACGGTGTTCCCGTTTGATCATACTTGGAAGTAAATCCTGGCTTAAATACTAATTTCTTATACTTTTGTGTAATACCAGGCCCATCGTCAATTACTTCAAAAAATATATGCTGATTTCTTTTATATAGCTTAATAATAACGAAACCTTTATCTTCAATTGCTTCAACTGCATTTGCAACTAAGTTATTAAAAATTGATAGCACTGTATACACGTGGTATGCAGCATGCTCACCTTCTATATGTTTAGAAAAACGTATATCCTTTTCTAGCATTTCAGCATACTTCTCGTTTATTCTAACAATCATCTCTGCTAACTCATGTCCTTCTACATATTCAGCCACATTTTTATCTAATAACAGTTTAGATAATCCTGCAAATATCCTTTGATTATCCTTTTTTATTTCATGCACTTCCCCCGCTATTTTCAACGCTGTTTTACTACTTGAATCAGCGCTTACTTGTAAATTTCGATATAGTTGATATGCTTCTTGTGTAATTAACTCCGCATTTTGTAACGTCTTTTTCAAATGAACAGATTCCACATATAAATTAGAAAGATGCATTAACATATTTTCATTTTCTTTTCGAACTTGCGATTCTTTTAATTTCGTTTCATATAAATTCATCATATTTAAAAAACCAAGTGCAAAGAAACTACGAAAAATAGCAATAATAATAAGTTTATTCACTTCAGAAATCGTTATTGTTGTACCTAGTACTAACATGTGATAAAACGCAAGTTCTGACATACTTGCAACAATTTCAATTGAAATTCCAAGGCATCCAATAATGATTGGTTTCTGATGGAACTTATTTACCCTACAAAGCGAAAAAAAACTGCCATAAATAAAATAATAGAAGAACACAGGATAACGCAAATAAAATGATTCTGTCATATGAAATGAACCTTGCATGATCCAGTCAAGACATACTCGGAATAAGACTACAGATATACCAACAAGAATACCTGCAACTCCTGCTGGTACTCTTCTTAAAAATAATAATAAAAAGAAGAATAGCGGTGTACCGAAGCTAACTCGAAACGTATCATTAAAGGGATGAAAGTTCAGCTCCCCAGCAATCGGAACAACGACCATTAATATAATTAAAAGGGACATATCTTTCTTCCATAATTGATTCCAATTCAAAGGTGACACTTCCTATACTTTTTTTCAGTAGTAAAAGTGAAAGCCCGCTTATTGTTATAAACGGGCTTTTTTTCTATATTCTAACCTTTTCTACCGCTTTTATTTGGCGATACTCTGGCTTCCACATTGCTTCTTGCACTGCCATCTTGATATCGTTATCACTTAAGTTCACTCTTGCAACACCTTCTGCAACTGCAACTTTCGCTACTTCAATTGCAACCATTTCTGAGATATTACGTAATTCTTCGACCTCTGGTAAAATAGGTGCTCCTGGCTGACTTGTATCTACCATACTTGCAACTGCTTCAGCAGCCGCTGCGAACATTCCATCCGTCATGACGCTTGCTCGTACTACAATTGTTCCAAGACCAAGCCCTGGGAAAATAAGTGCATTATTTGATTGTCCAATCACATACGTTACACCGTTATATGTAACTGGTTCAAATGGACTTCCTGTTGCAACTAACGCTCTTCCTTCTGTCCACTCGATTAAATCTGCTGGTTTTGCTTCAGCAAGTGGCGTTGGATTCGACATTGGTAAAATGATTGGTCTTTCTACGTGAGAAGCCATTTCTTTAATAATCTCTTCTTTAAATGCACCTGCAACAGTAGATGTACCAATTAAAATTGTCGGTTTTACATGTTTCACAACTTCAGCAAGTCCGATCACATCATTTTCTTTCCACTCACTTACTTCTGCTTCTTTTCTTGCGTACGGAATTTGGAAATCAAGAAGATCTTCCATATTATCTGTAACTAACCCGTTACGATCAATACACCAGAAACGCTTATATGATTCTTCTTCAGATACGCCTACGCGGACCATCGCATCTCTAACTTGATCTGCGATACCGATTCCAGCCGTACCAGCACCAAATACAACAACGCGGTGTTCACTTAGCGGTACACCAGAAGCTTTCACTGCCGATAATACTGCCGCAAGTGAAACTGCACCTGTACCTTGAATATCATCATTAAACGTACAAACGTCATGACGGTATTTATCTAAAATTTTTCGTGCGTTACGAGAGCTAAAGTCTTCCCAATGTAAAAGTGCTTTCGGGAATTGTTTGTTTACCGCTTGTACAAACGTATCAATAAATTCATCGTAAGCTTCACCTGTTATACGAGGGTGACGATTTCCAATATAAAATGGATTGTTTAATAGCTCCTCACGGTTTGTACCTACATCTAAAATTACCGGTAATACACGACTAGGATCGATTCCAACTGCAGCAGTGTAAACAGCTAATTTTCCGATTGCGATGTTAATACCACCAACGCCCCAGTCACCAATTCCTAATATGCCTTCTCCATCTGTTACAACGACTAAATCAATGTTCTCAGCTGTTGCACCGATATTCGTGAATGCTTCTTCGATACCTGATGGATCGTTAATTGATAAATAAACACCACGTGGTTTACGATATTCATGACTATATCTTTGAATTGCTACACCGACAGTTGGTGTATATACAATCGGTAACATTTCACGTAAATGATCTGTTAATATACGATAAAATAATACTTCATTTCGATCATGTAACGCAGTTAAGTATACATTCTTTAATAAATCATCCGGCTGAGAACTAAATTGTTCGTATGCTCGGCGTGCCTGTTCTTCTAACGTTAAAACCGCTGGCGGTAATAACCCTTTTAAACCTAACTCTTCTCTTTCATTTTGTGTGAAAGCTACCCCTTTATTTAAAAGTGGTGTTGATAATACTTCTGCTCCTCTTAATGTTGTTTCTAATGCACCATTAGAAGCTACTGTAAACTTGCTCATAACATCCCTACCTCTATTCATATATAGCATTTCTATATTGTAAACAAAAAAGAGGGGATTGTCCCCCTCTTCTTTTAATTTTTCTTTAAAAGAGTTGCTCCTGCAATCCCTGGGTGTGTCATCTCGAATGGATCTAGAATTAACTCTAAGTCTTCTTGTGACAATACACCATTTTTCACACAAAGTTCTCGAACGGATTGGCCTGTTGCAATTGCTTCTTTCGCAACGCGAGCTGCTGCTTCATAACCGATATGAGGGTTCACGGCTGTAATAATTCCTACACTTTTCTCAACATACTCTTTTAAGCGATCTTCATTCGCTTCAATTCCTTTTAAGCAATTATCTGTAAAGGCACGGAAACCGTTATTCATAATGCTAATCGATTGCAGTAAGTTGAAAACAAGTACTGGTTCCATCACGTTTAATTCTAATTGTCCTGCTTCTGAAGCAAGGCAAATTGTATGATCATTACCTATTACTTGGAACGCAATTTGATTAATAACTTCTGGCATAACAGGGTTTACTTTCCCTGGCATAATAGAAGAACCTGGTTGACGAGCTGGTAACATAATTTCCGCTAAACCAACACGTGGACCTGATGCCATTAAGCGAAGGTCATTTGCAATTTTAGACATATTCATCATACATACTTTAAGCGCTGCAGATACTTCAGTATAAGCATCCGTATTTTGTGTCGCATCTACTAAATCTTCTGCACCAACAAGCGGTAATTCACTAATTGCAGCTAAATGTTTTACAACTGCTTCAATATATTCTGGATCTGCATTTAAGCCTGTACCAACTGCAGTTGCCCCCATATTTACTTCATATAAATGTTGACGCGATTGTTGAATTCGTTTCATATCACGTTCAAGTACGCGAGAGTATGCTTTAAATTCTTGTCCAAGACGGATTGGCACAGCATCTTGTAAATGTGTACGACCCATTTTAATAACATGGTCAAACTGTTCTGCTTTTAATTCAAATACATCATGCATATAACCCATCGTTTGTAATAAGCCTTCTAATGCATTTAATGTTGCGATATGAATCGCCGTTGGGAATGCATCGTTTGTTGATTGCGCCATGTTTACATGACTATTTGGACTAATATAATGATAATCTCCCTTTTCCATCCCTAATAATTCAAGCGCACGATTGGCAATGACTTCATTTGCATTCATGTTCATTGAAGTACCCGCTCCGCCTTGGATTGGATCTACGATGAAATGATCATGCCATTTTCCATCAAGAATTTCTTGAGCAGCCTCTGCGATCGCACCGCCCTTGTTCAATTCCAATCTTCCTACATCTGTATTCGCAAGCGCTGCTGCTTTTTTTACAATTGCGAACGCTCTAATTAAGCCTTCATGGATTTTGTATCCTGTAATTGGGAAGTTTTCAACTGCACGCATTGTTTGTACGCCGTAGTATGCATAGTTTGGTACTTCTTTTTCACCTAAAAAATCTTTTTCAATTCGAACACCATTTTTAACTTCAGTTAATGTTGCCATGATTATTCACTCCTTAACGATTTCTTATGCTGCTTTTGTTTCTTTGACTGTTTCTACATATTGTTTTGCTTTCTCATTATCGAATTCGCCTTCCCACTTCGACATAACAATGGCCGCTAATGCATTTCCTAATACATTGACAGATGAGCGAATCATATCTAAAATGCGGTCAATTCCCGCAATTAACGCGATACCTTCTAGTGGTAGCCCCATCGAACCTAACGTTGCTAATACAACAACGAACGATGCACCTGGAACTCCCGCCATACCTTTGGATGTTAACATGAGAACGAATAATAACGTTATTTGCTCCGTTAGTGACATGTGCACACCGTACATTTGTGCAACAAATAATGCCGCTAACGCTTGATAAATAGCCGATCCAGTCAAGTTAAATGTATAACCTGTCGGAATTACGAAAGAGGCAACTGCCTTTGGACAACCGAACTCTTCCATTTTTCTCATTATATTAGGTAAAACAGCTTCTGAACTTGCTGTCGTAAACGAAAGAATCAGTTCTTCTTTTAAAATTTTCATTAATGTAAAAATGTTTACTCCAACCATTCGTGCATTAATACCTAATACAATCACAACGAATAGTATAACAGTTACGTATACAGCTAGCACTAGTTTTCCTAGCGGAAGTAATGTTGCTACACCAAATTTTGCAACCGTAACGGCAATTAATGCGAATACACCAAATGGTGCAAATTTCATAACTTGATTTGTAACCCAAAACATGGCTTCGAGTACACCTTCAAAGAAGTTAAAGACTGGCTTTCCTTTTTCTCCAATTGCTGCAACTCCTAAGCCGAATAGTACTGAGAAGAATATAATCGGTAATAGGTCACCTTGTGCAATCGATTCAAATACGTTTTTCGGTACAATGTGAACAATTGTCTCAGCAAAACCTTTCTTCTCTGTTGCATCTGCAGTTTGTTTATAAGAAGAAATATCACTTTGCTGTAAATTACTCATATCAACACCAGTACCTGGTTGGAATATATTCGCTGCAAGTAATCCCATTAAAATAGCAATCGTCGTAATAATTTCGAAATAAAGAATTGTCTTACCACCCAGTTTCCCAAGCTTCTTCATATCTCCTACACCAGCTACTGCAACAATTAATGCTGAAATAACAATTGGTACTACAATCATTTTAATTAAGTGAATAAATATATCCCCAATTGGTGTGATATAAGAAATCGCCGTTTTATTGCCATAAAAGACTGCCCCTACTACAATCCCTAAAACAAGCGCGACAAAAATTTGTGTTGCCAATCCGAATTTTTTCATTTATGTTCATCCCCTTCATGCGAACGCTTTCAATTTGAATTTATAAAAGCTACTCACACATCTTATAAGCGAACCTACAAAATCATACAAAAACCTACAAGTTCGTCACAAAAAATTCAAATATTTTTCTTCTTTTTTTCATTGACACCATTTTGTTAAAAAACGATAAAATAAACTTGATAAGTAATCAGATTGTTTCGTATAATCAAAAAGATATATACTTAAAACAAATCAAAATGAAAAGGAGTGGATGTTATGAAAAACTATACAAAGCACTTCGTCCTATCTTCTTCTTTTCTTTTTCATTTTCTTAAAAAGGAACAAAGGCATTCGCCTTTGTTCCTTTTTTATTGCGATCTATATAGGGGGAATTGTTATGAGACCATATAAACGTGTCTTAATTAAATTAAGCGGCGGTGCACTTGCCGATCAAACTGGAAATAGCTTTAACTCCAAACGATTAGAACATATCGCAAACGAAATTTTATCCATTGTTGATTTAGGTATCGAAGTATCCATCGTCATTGGTGGCGGTAACATTTTTAGGGGGCATCTAGCTGAAGAATGGGGAATCGATCGCGTAGAAGCTGATAATATCGGTACGTTAGGTACAATTATTAACAGCTTAATGCTTCGCGGTGTTTTAACAAGTAAAACAAATAGAGAAGTACGCGTTATGACGTCCATTCCATTTAATGCAGTAGCTGAACCATACATTCGCTTGCGTGCAGTCCACCATTTAGATAACGGTTATATCGTTATCTTTGGAGGCGGAAACGGGCAACCGTTCGTGACGACAGATTATCCAAGTGTACAAAGAGCCATTGAAATGAATAGTGATGCCATATTAGTCGCAAAACAGGGTGTCGATGGCGTTTTTACAAGTGATCCGAAGCATAACAAATCAGCAAAAATGTACAGCAAACTAAACTATAATGATGTCGTTAGACAAAATATACAAGTTATGGATCAAGCGGCATTACTGCTTGCCCGGGACTACAATTTACCAGCACATGTCTTTAACTTTGATGAGCCTGGAGTCATGAAAAAAATATGTTTAGGCGAACATGTGGGGACGTTGATTAATGATGATGTTACGATGTTGGTGCATGAAAAATAATGATTTCCCACCAAAAAAGGGTGTCTTTTGTAGGCACCCTTTCCTAATTCATCATCACAAATAGAAGTCAACCAATCCCGCCACTTTCTCCTTACAACGCTCCCAAAAAGATAACTTTTCAAAAAACTCTTTCGTCATTTCTTTCGAATCATGAAAATCCTCTGTTAACGCCTTATTAACTTGTCCTACAATAGGACCACCATAAATATAAAAATTCATTTCATCATTTATATTGAAGCTACGCGAAGTAAAGTTTGTTGTACCAATAACGGTTAATTCATTATCAATAAGCATTAATTTGCCATGGAACATTCCTTTTTTATACCCATATACAGTAATCCCATTATTAACAGCTTGACGTATGTATGGATACGCCGCTTCTTTTATAAGAGGTAGATCTGGTTTATATGACCAAAGTATTTTTACTGTAACACCACGCTTTTGTGCTGCGATTAAAGCATTCATGGACTCTTTATTTTTTGCTATAAAATACGGCGTTGCAATTACAATGGAGTGCTGAGCTTGTTTTATGAGCTCTATATATTTTTCAGCAACGTAATGCCCATTGTAACTAGTCATAGTATGTAATGTATTCCCTTTACTAGCTTTATTCGTACTTCTCTTTATCTCTTCTTTCGTATCTCGTTTCCAGTCTAAAGCGAATTGCTGTTCTAAATCTTTTGCTCCTTCTCCTTTAAGTCGTACATGATAATCACGCCAATATCCAAATCGCTTATCTTTCCCTAAGTACTCATCTCCTATATTAAATCCGCCTGTATAGCCAATCTCCCCATCAATCGTCGTAATACGGCGATGATTACGATGGTGAAGTGAATAAAATCCGAATGGCAATGTAGGTTTTCTACTATATGTAAAATGTACACCACTTTTCCGCAATTCATTTATCACCTTTCTTTCAAATGATAAATCATTAATGCGATCAACTGATAAATAGACGTTTACTCCTTCTTTTGCCTTCTCTTTTAATAAGTTTAAAAAAGTATGACTACTTTTATCATCCGACAAAATGAAGAAATAAGTGTAGATGGAGCTTTTCGCTTCTCTTATATCAGTAAATAATTGTTTATAAAAAGACTTCCCTTCTACATATAATTGAAAGTCACTATAATGAGGCGCATACTCTGTCGGCATGTTTTTCCCGGCTTCCATTTTCCTACCTAAGGTAACATCGATATGCATCCAAATTAAAATAAAAACGAAAATAGCAATAATAATAGAAGTAACTCTTAATATTTTTTTAATCATTTTGGTTTCCTTCCAATCATATTCCTTACTATTTCGTAGTGTTTCATTTAAATATGTTTTCATACGAAATGTATTTCTTATTTTTATTGATACTAAACAGTTAAAGGAGATACGAATATGAGAAAAGGGAAAACTCCTATTGTTTTTATCCCAGGTCTTTTCGGTTCAATGAGCAATATTATTATTCCCGGCACTGGTAATTGGAGTTTTGGACTTTCTGCATTTGTTTACGAACCATTCATCATGATGCTAGAAAGTATGGGGTACGAACGAAATAAAGATTTGTTCATCTGTTTTTATGACTGGCGGCAGCGTATTGTTTTTTCTACACAAAAATATTTATTACAAACGATTGCTTATGCTAAAAAGATTACAGGTTGCGATAAACTAAATCTAATTTGTCATAGTATGGGCGGCCTTCTTGGACGTTCTTACGTTCAAAGTGCAACATATAAAAATGATGTAAATCAGCTTATAATACTCTGCACACCAAACGCTGGATCTTCACCAAATTATAGTTATTGGACTGGAGGTACTCTCCCTATCCATGCCTCTTCTAAAATAAATATCGTTCATTTTTATGTGGAACAATATATTTGTTACTTAAGCATCTTACATAAAATGAATAAAGTTGAGGCGATACACATTTACTTTCCAGGATTACAAGATGTTATTCCTTGTAAAGATTACGGAAATTATTTATAAGATCCGGCTCTTCTATTACATTTCTTCCTTATAGTAAGATGAAAACGAAAAACCCTTTCCTCGATACATTAAATGAAAATAGATTTATTATACAAAAAAGAAATATTGAAACGACCCTCATTGCCGGAGATGGAGAGGAAACAATTCAATATTTACAAGTCGTCCCTTCACATTCCAAACTGAAATGGACAGACGGCAAAGTCGTCGGTGATTTACTTACAAAACATGGTGACGGTAACGCTGTTCTACATAGCGCTTTTCTTCTAGAGGGAAATAAATATGTTTTGCATGCTTCACATAACGAAGTGCTCTACAAAAGCATTCCTATACTACAAAAGATACTCTAAATTTCAAAAAAAGGTATGGCATTAAGCCACACCTTTTCACATTAAACAAAATTTCTCGCATCATTATTTCTTCCAAACTTATAAATAGCAATTAAGAAGAATGCAATTGCGAAAGCGAATAAAATTAAAATGTTTAAATATAACTCCGAGAATGGTATTCCCTGCTGAAGTTTTGATATCGTATCTAACAACCAGCGCTGCGGAAGAAAATTAGCTACTTTTTGTACTGCACTTGGCATAATGTCATATGGGAAATAACAACCCGCTAGTAAGCATGTTGGTACAATGACCATGTTTTGCATCGCATTTGCCGATGCTGAGTTTTTCGAAAAAGCTACAAGGACTAATGATATTCCAATTGCGATTAATGCAAATAGCATTAGTACGCCCATCATCACTATGAAAGGCATATTGATATTCGTATGAAAAACATTCGTTAGGAATAGGATTGTAATCAAAATTTGTACTGTTAGTATTATCATATTTACCCCGACATTAGATAATATGAACTTCTTCCCATCTATCGGCGTTGATAATAGTCTAAAGTACGTTCTATTCTCTTTTTCTTTTAAAATATGACCTGATAAGTTCGCTGCTGAAAACAGCATAAACATAATAAGGTAACCCATCGTTTGATTTGTCATATCTTTATTTTTCGAAGTATCTTCTAGCGTCTCCGTTTTCATTTTAAATGAACTTTTTTGATACCCTGCGTACATATTGTCGAATGTACTTTGATCTGTTCCTGCTACTTTACTAATAGCTGCTATATTATCAATATAATTATATAAATATGATTTTATAAATCCTGTTACTTGATCACCTTTAATCGATGAAATTTCAATATGCTCTGGTTTCCCTTCTCGAACACTTTTTGAAAAACCAGAATCTAATATAATAACTCCATCAAGTTTTTTGGAAGTGAGTTTATCTTCTACTTCAGACTCCTTAACCTTACTCACATTCACATGATTTAATCCTTCTAAAAACTTTATCGTATCATTTGCTATTGGCTCATTTTCTTTATTTACAATCCCGATATTTAACGTTCCTTGCCCTGCATTTCCGTATATCGAGAAGGAAATGAGCGTCCCTATTATCGGCAAGCTAATTATAATGAGTAAACTTTTTTTATTTTTCAAAAGCACAGATAACGTTTTTTGTATGAGCCATAAAATATCCTTCATACTATAGCCCCTCCCGTCTACGTAATGCAATAATTGCAATTAATAAAAAGAGTGCTGAAATTCCAATGTTTAAAGAAATGACTGGTAGTGCTGCCCCTACATCATTTGCATAAATAATTTTCATAACAGCTGTATTTGCCCAAGTTAATGGCGATAAATTCGTAACGAAATTTTCTTCTACTACGAAATATGCACCTCCAAAAATAGAAGCTAATTGCACAACAACCATAATAATTGCCCTAGACGCTTCAGCTGTTTTCGTGATATATCCGATTCCTAAACCGAAGCTAATTGCTAGAAAGACTTGTGTTAATAAAATAAGAAATATGATTCCAAGATGGTCGCCCCAATTCGCTTGAAAAACAAATTTACTAAATAACATGACGAGTAATATGCACAGGGCATTTGCTACTAGGCTACCAAGTACTTTTCCAATGAATATTTCAGCTTTACTTATAGGTGCAGCAATGAGACGATCTCCTGTTTTACGTATTCGTTCTCCTCGAATTAAAGAACTCGCTCCCATCGCAGCATATAGTGCAATCATCGTTGTCATTACAACCGCATAGTAATCCATAGAACCTGGTTTTTTCGCAGCTTGTAAAGATGTTTCTTTTATATAATCATTATGATTTCCGTTTGAAATAACCGTACTAACCTTAGTAGGATCTACTTTTGCAACTTCGACCGCTACATTGTACTTATCAACAAATGTTGTAAGCATTCCTTCCACAATACTTCCCTCAATACTACTTTTGTCACTCCCATAAAATTTTGCACCATCTTTATTTAACTCTACATAAGCGGCATATTTATTTTGCTTCACTTCTTCTTTCCCATCTATACTGCCGGAAGCTTTTTTAAAATGAATACCTGATTTATCCACTTCTTTCGTAAATGCTTCAAATGATTGAGAAAACGTGCTACTCGCTTCATCTTTATATAGCACTTGTATATCTTTAATCGAATGACTATCACTATTAAATGCGTTGGTTAACGCTGTTCCTAACACAAGCATAAGCACAATCGGAAATGCTAACATAAAAACTAAAGTTCTTACATCTCTGAAATCTCTTTTAATATGCATAATTGCAATATTGAAGATGTTCAATTGATGAACCTCCCTTTACCTTTTCTTCATTTACTTTTTATTTATCTCGTAAGTTTCTTCCCGTCAATGTAAGGAATACTGTTTCTAAGTTGGGAGCCTGCTCCTCTAATGAACGAATTTCAATATCATGATTGATACAGTGTTGAATGATTTTATTTAAATTATTTAATCCCGCATCAGAATTCACTTTAATTACGTTTTCTTCAATTTGAACTGCTTTCACACCGTTTATCTCTTTTAATTTTTCTACATCTAAATTCTCTACCGATTTCACTTCAATCCAAATATCTTTCGTGTCAGTAATAATTGCTTTTAACTGTTCTTTCGTACCTTCTGCAATTACTTTACCGTGATCTACTATCGCTATTTTCGTACAAATCTCTTCTACCTCTTCCATGTAGTGACTCGTATAAATAATAGTGCTTCCCATTTCATTTAACTTCCGGACAGACTGAAGAATATAGTTTCTTGACTGTGGATCAATTCCAACTGTCGGTTCATCCATAATAATTAACTTCGGTCTATGTGCAATTGCACAAGCAATATTCAATCTTCTTTTCATCCCGCCAGAAAAGTTTTTCGGATAACTTTTCTGTTTATCACTAAGTCCTACAAATTGAAGTGCTTCCTCTACTCTCGCTCTTAGTTCGGCCCCTCTTAATCCGTACAATCCAGCAAAGAACTTCACATTTTCATAAGCAGTTAACTCTTCATAAATCGCAATATCTTGCGGAACAATACCAATATTCATCTTTGCAAATCGATTATGTTTCTTTATATTTTTCCCTAGTATGCTAATTTCGCCTTCATTACTTCTTAACAAACCAGCAATCATATTAATTGTCGTACTCTTACCAGCACCATTCGATCCTAAAAAGCCAAATATTTCTCCTTCTTTAATAGATAAAGACATATTATCAACTGCGATGAAATCACCAAATTTTTTCGTTAAATTTTTAATTTCTAATGTATTCATCATTTCACCCCTATTTCGGTTTCTCTGCTGTTATTATAAACAAAAAAAATGAACCTGCTCAGTGCAGAAATTCATTCTTTTCACATGAGAATATTCACTTTTTTCATATGAGATGGTTCATCTTCATCCCATTCTCTTATATCGGAAACAACATTGTCACTGAAAAACCACTTGTTCCATCTACAATAATTTTTCCGTTTACTGATGCTGTTCGCTCCTCCATCCCCATAATACCGAGACCTTTCTTAACAAAAGCTGCGCCTTTCCCGTTATCCTTCACTTGCACCTTAACCATCTTGTTAAGCACATGAATATCTATAGAAATAACTGTCGCATCAGCATATTTCATTGCATTTGTTAGTGCTTCTGTAACATTCTCACCGATAATTTTCCACTGAATGGGAGAAATCATATCTAAGTTCCCTTTGTATACAAAAGGAATATTCACATCATTCTTACCGGCAAATTCCTCTATGAATAATTTCATACGATGAATACCAATTTGCTCAGTTGGTGGCTTCATATTTTTTAATGTAATGCGAATACTTTCAATTCCATCTTTTGAAATGTGAATTGCATTTTGTAATAACTCCGCAGATTTTTCTTTATCTATTTCCATTAACCTTTTTGCTGCTTCCATTTGAATAAGTGCACCCGTCATCGAGTGACCAATTTTATCATGAATTTCTTGCGATAACCGATTTCTCTCTTCTAGCTTAAATGTGTATTCAGATTGTCTTATGTACTCTTTATTTTCATGTAAGCTTTTCGTAAGTCGTTGCATATCTTTTCGCATCTTATCATTTTGCAATTCAAGCTTTACTACACGCGATATATATCGATCTGCCATAGTTAAAACGAGAAAAGAAAATGCAACAATTAATCCATAAGTCATTCGAATACTTTCATCTGCAATCGTAATTGGGAGCATCATAACGACAAAGCGTGGCCAATTCTTTTCTATGTAATGGAATGTAATTTCGTATAAGTTCAAAGGTAAAAACAAAATAAAAAATGGATGAACCCTCCATGTAAATAACATAACTATGCCAATGGACATACAGATTAATATTTTTTTATACATATCTTTTTTAAATATAGAAATCATTACGTTTACAGAGAGGGAAATAAGTAATGTAAATATAACCCATGGTAAATTTGCTACATTTGCGTAAATATAACTAAACACAATATATAAAAAGACAATTAATTTACTTACAGTTAACCAAAACTCCATATCATTAATCTACTTTCCCTGTTAAGTAATAAATCGCAATTTGTGTGCGATGTTCAAGTCCAGTTTTCCCTAAAACTGACGTAATATAATTTGCAATTGTTCCCTCAGATATAAAAAGCTGTTTCGAAATTTCTTTATTTGAGAAACCTTTTGCAATTAATGCGATAATACTAAGCTCCCTTTCTGTGAAAAGGCTCTTATCAATTTTACATTCTTCCTCTTTACTTTCCATTAAATTAGACTTAATTTTATCGAGGACAACATCTTGCATAACAGTTTGACCGTTATATACTCCTTTTATCGCATCACGAATACGCTCCGGATCGTTATTTTTTAATAAATAACCTTTCGCTCCGTTTTTTACTGCATCCAAAATATACTCATCATCATCAAACGTCGTTAAAATAAGCAGTTTTGTTTTCGTCTCTTCACAAATGAACTTCGTCGCCTCTACACCGTTCATATTTGGCATACGAACATCTAAAAGAGCAATATCAACTTCATGCTTTTTACAATATGCTACAGCTTCTTCCCCATCATTTACAGTATCTACCACTTCGAACTCTTCGTATGTATTTAAAATAATTTTCATGCCTTCTCTAATAAAAGAGTTATCATCCGCTATTAATATTTTAATTTTCATGTTTGTTAGTATGGCCCTTCCCCTACTAACATTCACATCCTTTCTTCCCGTAACATTTCCTACTTGCTCATTATATACTTCTCTTTACCATTTTTTCACACCTTTTTTCATCTAGCTCTCCTGCAAAAAATATATTATTCTTTTTTTACAATATGTGTAGGGTGACTTATCATTCTTTACGTCTATATAATAGAATGCGTCAAAAAGGAGGGAGAGACCGATTGAGGAAAAACAATTAATTGAAAAAGCAAAGCAAGGAAGCGAGCATGCTTTTCGTATCCTTGTACAAACATATCGTCATTATATTTTTCAAGTTATCTTTTCTATTTTAAGACATGAAGAAGATGCGAAAGATGTTACACAAGAAGTATTCGTAAAAATTCACACCTCTCTCCCAAATTATCAATTTCGCGGATTAAAAACGTGGATGGCACGTATTGCCACCAATCACGCTATTGATTATAAGAGAAAGAAAGCTAGAGAAAACGAAGAACTCTCCTTATGTAAAGAAACAGAGGAAAATATAAAATCCTCTCATAACATTGAAGCTTTACTATTGACGAAAGAGCAAAAATTACTCATTGCTCAAAAACTGAGAGAACTTCCTGAAAATTACCGTGACGTCGTTCTCGCACATTACTTAGAAGAAAAAAGTTATCAAGAAATTGCTTTGCAGGAAAACATCGAAGTAAAAACAGTCGAAATGAAACTGTATCGGGCACGAAAATGGATTAAAAAACATTGGAAGGAGGAAGAGTTTCTATGATGCATTATTCAAAAGAAGATTGGCGCAATTATACATTAGATTTTATAGAAAGCAATGAACGTGAATCTATGGAAGAACATCTTTATGAATGTGATGATTGTTTAGCACTTTATATGGAAAGTATTGATGAACAACATGAAAACCTTCCAATGATAAATGATGATTCATTTACGAACGAAGTTATGACGCAAATTAATTTTGAAACACTACAGTCTAATAAAAATATAAAAACAAACTCACTAAAGCGCACAATCATTCACTACATAATTGCGACTGCGGCTACAATTATTTTTATGGTAAGTGGTTTATTCCAATATATTTTTACAGCGACATCAAATTTCGAGAAATCTTCAAAACATAACGAGTCTTCTATTTCACAACAAATTGTAAACAAATCGGTAGACACATCCAAAAAGAACGGAGGTTCAAAGCATGAATAAAAATCCCTTTTTAGCACTTGTATTAGGGCTAATTCCTGGGCTTGGACATTTATACTTAAAAAAGCTAGGACGGTTTATTTTATATAGCGGAGGATCTTTATTTCTATTCTCCTTTGCAGTATTTTGTACAATAGTAGTAAGAGAACGTGATATTGCTTTTCTTTCTCTATTTTTACTAGCCGTTCTATGGGCAATTAACTTACTAGATTTAGTTATCACCATTATAAAACAAACGAAAAAACAAGAAGCTGGAGAATTGATAAATTCCTCTAAAGAGAGCGAACGATTTTATATCATTCTCCTATCTATCATCCCTGGACTTGGCCATTTCCAATTAGGACTTATGCAACGCGGTCTTACGTTTTTAGTCGCTTGCGCTGGCTTAGGCAGCATGATTATATTTGTGACTTTATTAACATCTCAAGGAAGTTTCCTTATCTTCCTTATTACGTTACCTGTTTTATGGATTTATAATTTCTTTGACGTTGTTCAGCAACTACAGAAAAAAGAACGCGACGAGCAATTAATTGACCGTACTATTTTCGAAGATTTTGAAGAACATCGAGAGCAGGGAAAGAAAAGTAAAACATTTGCTTCTATTTTAGCGATGTTCCCTGGAGCAGGTCATATGTATTTAGGCTTACAACGCCGTGGTCTTCAGCTTATGGCAGCCTTCTTACTATCTATTTATTTACTCGACTTATTAAGACTTTCTGCATTTTTGTTTTTAGTACCAATCATTTGGTTCTATAGCTTTTTTGATGCGTTACAGCAAACAGCAAAATACGGAAAAGAACGAGTTCAAGACGAACCCATTATCGATTATTTTATAAATCATCAAAGATGGATCGGTATCGGATTAATTACACTCGGTGGTTATTATTTATTAAATCAAACAGTCCTTCCTATTTTGAATGATTATTTTGCAACTATATTTAATATTCATCTTAGTGAACTATATTATCGCTATTTCCAAACATCTATCGTTGCGCTCCTTTTAATTGGCGGCGGCTTTAAATTGTTACTTGGAAATAAAGAAAACAAAGGTGGGACAAGCGAATGAGGACTTGGCGTGTTGGAACATTCTCAATGGGGCTTTCTATTATATCGTTAGGATGCTTTTTACTATTTTCAGTCGTAAAAGGAATTCAAGTATTAGATACACTAACTGCATGGTGGCCAGTTTTACTTATCATACTTGGAGCCGAAGTTTTACTATATCTTCTATTTTCTAAGAAGGAACAATCATTTATTAAATATGATATTTTTAGTATTTTCTTTATCGGCGTTTTAGGAAGCGTCGGAATTGCTTTTTACTGTTTATTATCAACTGGATTACTAGAAGAAGTTCGTCACTCTATTAACACAACGAGGCAAACGAGTAATATTCCAGACGGACAATTTGATATACCTGAATCTATCAAAAAAATCGTAGTAGATGCAGGACATCAACCTCTAACGATAGAGGGAAATAATACAAATCAAATTCATCTTTTGGGAACTTATGAAATGACAACGAAAGCAAATGAAAAACTCAATTTAAAACGAGATGATTTCCTTTCAGTTCAAACGGCTGGAGAAACGATGTATATCACTTTAAAATCATTACCTGTTCAGCATACGTTATTTAATTCAGCACCACAGGTGAAACCAACGCTTGTTCTTCCGCAAAATAAAAATGTGGAAATCCGCGCTTCAAATAACGAACTATCTCTTTATCCAGGTCAATTACAAAATAATTGGTTTGTACAGGAAAGCTCAAGAGTGTCTGTCCATCTTGCAAAAGAAAGTGATATATCTTTAACAGCAGTAACGAATCAAAAAGAAACACATGGAAGTACACCTTGGGAACAAGTAGAAGATTTAACGAAAAACGAAAATACTTCTTCAGAAGAACATCCAGAATTAAACAACCAAGAACATTGGTATAAAAATTCGATTAAAACTGGAAATGGGACGTACAAGTTAAATATTGAGAAAGCTTATAATTTGAATATGAGTGTTCTCGAAAAATAAAAAACCTTCCGCAATTGCGGAAGGTTTTTCTCATATAATCGCTTTAATTCCTTCTAACACTAATCCAATCATAAATCCGCAAACAGCCCCGTTTACTCGGATCCACTGTAAATCTTTACCGACGTTATTTTCAATCATTTCGATTAACGTCTTATCATCTAACTTATCAAGGTTTTCTTGTACAAGCTTACCAATTTTCGAATGGTTCTTCTCAACAAGACTTACAACTTGTTTTTGTAACCAATCTTCTATTTTTTGAACTGTCTGTTCATCTTCTTTTATTTTATTCATTTGTTTTTGTAAAAATGGAATAACATATTTATCAGCAAATTCTTCATTATTTACAAAAGCAACTGCTCTTTGCTGTACTTGCTCTAGCATCTCTTTTATTTTGTCAGTAGCATTCCAATTGGCAATCCATTTTTCTTTCCAATTTTCTAATTCTTGTAGTAACGCTTCATTTTCTTTTACATTTATAATTTCTTGACGAATTTTCGCTAATATAAGTTGTCTCGTGCTATTATCTGCATCTTGTAAGCTGTTAATATTGCTAATAATAAACTTCTGCAAAATGCCGCCAATTTTATCTTCATCTACAATATTCATAAACGATTTCAATGTAAACTGTAAGAATCCATCCACTTTTATATTTTCCATCGCCTTCATACCTAAACTTCCAAGCTGGTAGCGTGCTTCATCTTGCGCTGTCCAATCTTTCACTTTTACTAAAATGTAATCAAGTGTCTTCTCATCATATTCTTGCACAACTAATTGATCAACAAGCACTTGTAAGATGTTACTTGTATTAATTGTATGTAAATACGTCTTTAATTCTTTTTCAATAATAACCGCTAATTTTTCTGTATCGATTGAAACAATCGCCTTCTCAGCAATCGTTACAATGCCTTTTTTCACAGCATCAGACTGTATTTCTCTCTCTGCAATTTGTAGCACCATTTGTGCTAGCTGCATTTCTTTTACTTTATTCGTAATACTTTCTTTCGTTAGCCACTCATTTTCTAACGTATTGATGAGCCCTTTCGTTACTCGTTTACGGTTTTTAGGTAACAAAGCTGTATGCGGAATTGGAATTCCCATCGGGTGACGGAATAATGCTGTAACTGCGAACCAATCTGCAAGCCCGCCAACTAACCCAGCTTCAAATCCCCCTTGTATAATCTCTCCAGCTATCGTTCCTTGAAAAGGGATAGAAGCCGCAAAGCCTACACCCATAACCCCAAGCGAAATACCCGCTATATATTTAGTCTGTAATGACATCGTATACACATCCTCTTATTATGTAAAATAAAGCTTTTTGTTGTATTTATTCAATATTAGTTATCCTTTATATATACTATAAAGAACTATTGTGAAAATAACAAAGATTTTTATGTACATGAAAAAATGAGGCTACAACTAGCCTCATTTTTCTTATACCGTTAATTCCAAACCTTTCCTATAATATTCATTCATTACATCTTTTGGAACCATACTTCCACCCGTTCCCCACACAATATGAGTACCTTTTTTCACCTTCTCTGTTAACTGTTGCTTTTGTAAATACTCATCTTCTTTACATACTTTCACTGGCCCTATCATACCTGCTAGTGCAGAAGGCTCTAAATAAATATTCTCCGTATCAGCTAGTTCTTTTAACAATCTATATAACTCTTCATCGCTTACTGTGTAATTCCCACTCAAAAATGGTTCCATCGTTTTCCCGACAAATCCAGATGGCCTTCCTACCGCAAGTCCATCCGCATCCGTTACATTATCAATTCCGATATCTTGAACGGCAATTTTGTCATGAAGGCCTGTCATTAAGCCGAGTAACATACATGGAGAGTGCGTAGGCTCTGCAAAGAAACAATGAACATTGTCTTTATACAATAACTTTAAACCGAATGCTACTCCACCCGGTCCTCCTCCTACTCCGCACGGAAGGTAAACAAATAAAGGATGGTCTTTATCTACTATAACCTCTAACTCTTCTAATTGCTTTTGTAATCGTGATGCTGCTACTGCGTATCCTAAAAATAAATCATGTGAGTTTTCATCGTCTACAAAATAACAGCTAGGATCCGCATCCGCTTGTCTTCTTCCTTCTTCTACTGCTTTACTATAATCATCTTCATATTCAATAACGTTTACACCTTTACTTCTTAATAAATCTTTTTTCCATTCTTTTGCGTCTGCTGACATATGAACAGTTACATTAAAACCTAGATTCGCACTCATAATCCCTATGCTAAGTCCTAAATTCCCTGTAGAACCTACTGCAATTGAATATTTGGCAAAAAACTCTCTACATGTATCACTATCTAAAATGGAATAATCATCTTCTTCTGTTAACATACCGTGCTGCAATGCTAGTTGTTCAGCATGTTTCAACACTTCATAAATGCCGCCCCTAGCTTTAATTGATCCTGATATCGGAAGATGACTATCACATTTTAATAATAATTCTCCTAAAATAGGTTGCTTGTAAGTTGTCTCTAAAGCTTCTTTCATAGAAGGTATTTTTACTAAAGGTGATTCGATTATGCCGTTCGTCCCTTTCGTTTCAGGAAAAACTTTCGCAATATATGGTGCAAAACGCTTTAATCTCTCTTCCGCCTCTTTTACATTCTCTTCATTAAGTGGTGAATCTTCTATTGCCCTTTCATACTTTTCTATGTGTGGGTTTATCCAAAATACTTCTTCTGTTGCAATAAGTTTATTCACTAATGGGTATTCTGCTTGTAATGCCCCTATTTCTTTCATTTTGTTTCCTCCTTATATCCTTGTAGCTCACCATATAATAAATTATAATTAAATTAATTTTAATATAGTTTAACACAAATCGTTCACTTTAGTTAATTTTAATTTAATTTATTTAAATATAATTTAATAACCCTTAAGGAGATTTTCATTATGGAAAATATAGATATTGGTAAAAAAATTGAAAAACAAAGAAAAGAAAAAGGTTTAACTAGTAAAGAACTAGCAAAGATGGCCAATATTACACCATCTATGTTAAGTCAAATTGAACGTGGGTCCGCTAACCCTTCTATTCAAACATTAAAAGTGCTTGCTAAAGCTCTTGATGTGCCAACATTTAGCTTTTTACTTGAAGATACAAATACAGACGATTTAATTGTACGTTCCCATAAACGAAAGAAAATGATTATCGATAATTTATCATATGAAATGCTTTCACCTGATTTCACTGGAAATTTAGCAACAGCAATTATGACCGTCCCGCCTAATACAGCTTCATCAGAAAATCTGCTAGAACATAAAGGAGAAGAATTAGCATTTGTCTTAGAAGGGAAAATCACATTATATTTAAATGAGGAAGAATACGTATTAGAAACTGGTGACAGTGTAAAAATACCTGCTTATTTAAAGCATAAATGGGTGAATCATTTTGAGAAAAATGCGGTAGTCTTATTTTCTGTTACTCCGCCGATTTTTTAATATATGTAATAAAAAAATAGCCATGTACGGGGAATATCCGTTAATGGCTATTTTTTATTTTTTAGGCACCAACAAAATCCCTAAACTAATAATACAAAAGCTCATTATTTGCTGTGCTGATAGACCAAACAGAACCGAATTTTGTTCACTAACAAGCGAAATAATAATATGAGCAAACCCCTCAACAATTAGAAAAATACTTATATTCCTTCCATTTCCGAGCCTTTCATTTTTCATCCATAACAAGCCCATTATACAAAGAGCAAGGATGATCTCGTATACGAAAATAGGGTGATATAATAGTTTAGATTCATATATTTTCATTCCCCATGGTAGTGTCGTTTGTGCACCTACTTCATGATGAAATAGAAAATAAAAGATAATGCTCACACACAATCCAAAAGGCAGTACATCAAGTAAAATACGAAGCGAAAATTCTTCCTTTTTACTTTTCCAAACAATGTATACACTAGCAATTACGCATCCTACTACAATATGTTGCATACTTCCAACAGCTAATATTGCTTGCACTGGCGATCCAAAAGCCCATACAGGATTTAAAATTGCTGGTGCAAACTTCCATACAAATACGATGATAAGAAACGCATTTGTTACGGCATCCATCATTTTTTCATATGATACATTTTGATGCCTCATCTTTCGTTTCATCAACATAAATCCAAATAGACTTCCAATTATAAGAGATACGGGTTGTAATCTCACGATCCACTCCATCATCACGAAATCCCCTTTTAGCTCTCAATCAATTTCTTAAATTTCTTTTCTAATTGATCTGGTGGCAATACACCTCGTACATGATCTACTATAATTCCATCCTTATTAACAAAAAATGTCGTCGGTAAAGAGAATACTTTATAATCTAGTCCAGCTACTCCGTCCATATCTAGTAGAACCGGAAACTCAAATCCATAGCGATTAGCAAATGCGCTTGCTTCTTGTACTGGGTCACTAACAGTTGCATTCACCGCAAAAATTTCAACATCCTTTTTATATTTATCATACATATGAACTAAGTCAGGTGCCTCCATTTCACACGGCCCACACCATGATGCCCAAAAATTAATAATATATGGTTTTCCCTTGGCATCATTTAACGACTGCAACTTTCCGTCTAATCCTTTTAATGTGATGCCAGGTGCTTTAAAACCTACTTGTGGTAATACTTCTTTCTCTTGTAACTCTGCTTGCTTTGCTTTTCTTTCCTTTTCTTCTTTCTTTGAATTATAAAAGTTAACCCCCGCCCAAGCGAGAGCACCTACTAGTATAATAGCAATTAGTTTCTTCACTTTTCTTCCTCCTCATTTTTAAAAACCTGTAAATCCACCGAATAGACGAATAAAGAATGCTGTAATTTTCGTCATTTGATTTGTATACAATAAAATACCTGTTACAATCATCATTCCACCGCCAATTTTCATCATGACATTGGCATATGTAACAATCCATTTTACCTTCCCAATAAAGAATGCCATCACGAAAAATGGAACCGCAAACCCAAGAGTATACGCTGTAATATAAAGAAGCGCCCCTTCAGGATTCGTCGCGCCAAGCATGAGTACAGCTGAAAATATCGGTCCAACACATGGCGTCCAACCTGCTGCATATGTCATACCGACTAAAATCGAGCGAATATATCCAGTCGATTTACTTCTATACTGCACCTTTTTCTCTGCCATAAGCCACTTAGGCTGAAACAAGCCCGTCATAAATAGCCCCATTAAAACAATAAAAATCCCACCAATTTGTTGAATCAATTTTTGGTTAGATGAAAATGTTATTCCAATCCAACTTACCGATAAACCTAACGCGTAAAATATAACCGAAAATCCGATCATAAAAAATACTGTATGTATAATCGCTGATTTTTGCATAATCCCACGATTTTCTTTTAAATCTTGAATAGACACACCTGTAATATAAGATAAATAAGATGGATATAGCGGTAAAGAGCACGGTGATATAAATGACAATACTCCCGCCCCAGCCACAAGCCAAATTGTTAAATCTGCTGCATTCATTTTATTCCCCCTAAAACACTACAATGAGTAGTGTTTATTCTTAAAAAAAGAGGCTATATGCACTCTCCGACAATAAGTACAACCGACATACAGAATAAACCTACTGTTACATATACCGAATTCGTATGTAACGGAATAGTAAGCTTAACAACCTTTTCATTTAACACTTGCTCGATTCGTAAATTTATTGCTGTTTTTGCAAATGAAGCTGTAACACATCGATTTTCCATTGTCTTTATTTTAATTAATTTTAATAACGCGCTACCTAACTCAAATGAAGATTCCATTTTTTGCATCGCATATTTATCAGCAGCTAGCTCCTGATACGTATGATATCGCTGTAACAACCCTTTTAATATCGGTATGTACATCATTCCTTCTGCTAATAGCGTAAAACAAAATAATTTTAGCGGATCCCAATTCTTTTGATGATATTCTTCATGGAAAATAATCGCATCAATTTCTTCATTTGAAAATGTTTGAAGCAACCCTTCCGACATGACAACTTTCGGACGAAATAGCCCAATTGTAAATGCCGCAACTTCCGTAGTCGGCAATATATATATTTGTTTTCTTTTTCGGACGAAAGGGATAAGTACTTTTTGTAATTTTTTACTATAGAAAAATTGTCGCCAAATTCTTTTGCACACGATTAATACAGTAAGTAATAATAATCCAGCGATTATAATACGAATCAGCGATAATTCTTTCATATGTTTTTCTAACTGGAACAAGCAAAAATTTGAAAGAAGGAACATTTTATTTTGAAACAGAAATGGATATGTAACGTAATACACTAACATACTGAAAAAGAGGATACTAACAATTACTGCTAACAATACGATTTTACGCATTTGCCATTTCATTTCATTAATCCTCTCTTTTTAACTGACTCAATTTGTCTTCTAACTTTTTTATTAAAGTCGGATCAGCCTGCTCTAACTCATCTAACATATGATTTACAACTAAATCTCCAAATTCCCCCATCAATTCCTGTGTCATTTTCTTCGTTTGATTGGATAAGAATTCTTCTTTTGTTTGTACAGCACGATATATACCACTTCTTTTCACAGTCTGTTTTTCTAAGTGTAATTTCTCTACTAACCTGTTCATAACTGTCATAACAGTGTTAAAATTCACAGGTGATTCTTCACTTAATTTCTGCTGCACTTCTTTAATAGTAATACCATCGCTAGACCAAACAATCTCCATAATTTTCGCTTCAAGCGGTCCAAAGAAATGATTTAACCCGTGCTCATTTAACTTATAGTTTTGAGTAAACATTGTACAACTCCTTTCACACTACGAATTGTAGTATAAATTAAATGAAAGGTCAAACGTAAATGATATATATGAAAATTAACTACCCATAAATACATAGGCTATTCCATTCATTTTAAACCTAATTTTTCTCCAAATGTATCAAAAAGATACTGCTCTAATATTTGTACACTAAACTTCTCATTACGTCCAAGTGCAAATAATTCCCGATCTTTCGCTACGATAGTATCTAACGGAATAGCTACATTATCCACTATTTTTGTAATTTCAATTATATTACTTTTTACATTTACTTCTGTTTTAAATTCAACGTTTTCTAACACTATATGTGAACGTCTTCCTGATGCAAAAAAAGTAAAATTAGGATTTTTAACAACGCCAATTTCAGTCTCTAACGCATATAAATAGTGAAAAATTACATCTCTGTGTCCATCTTTTATTATTTTTTCATCCTTCTCATCGTCTAAGTATTCTTTCAGCTTCGTTGTAAATTCAAATCGAAAATCCACTTTTTTCACGCTCCTTCTTTGTATTTCATATTAAATAAATATATTGAAATAATTTTAACATATTGTAATACAACTTCCTATTAAAAGTAAAAACTGTTTTAAAAAATCGCTATTATTTCCGATACCCTTTTAAAATATAAGTATAAATTCAATATGAATCAATACGTCATTATATCTATTTAAACATATTTTTTCCATATTTTGAAACATTAGTATGAAATATTATATATCAATGTATGGTTTCTAATGCATTGGTATATATAGTCAGTAGTTTCTTTACTATTCCGATATACTTAAGCTACATTTTCTAATTATTGATTACATTACGGAAGGAATGTAACTCTCTTCTATCGAATTTCTATATAACAAAAATAATTAGGTGGTGCTTTACTATGAAATTAGCTGTCATTGGTGGCGGTGATTTACAAGATTCAAATCACTTGCCTATTAATGAACGCCTTATAGAATTAACAAATAAACAGTACCCAAAAATATTGTTTATTCCAACGGCTAGTCATGATGATGAAAGCTATATAAAATTATTTTTAGACACGTTTGAAAAACAATTACATTGTGAAGTACAAATTTTACGCATTACAACAGATTCACCTTCTAAGTATGAAATAGACGAGATGATTCATTCAGCCGATTTAATTTATCTAGGTGGCGGGAACTATATTCACATGCTTACGCAATGGAAAGAACATAGACTCGATGAAAAATTATTATTGGCTCTGCAACAAGGAACACTTATTGCTGGTTATAGCGCTGGTGCTATGTGTTGGTTCACGTCTAGTATCCGATCAGATTATGAGGGTTCTGGTTATATAGAGAGTAACGGTTGGGGAATTGTTAATAAAAGATTCTGTCCACATTATAATCAATTAAACAGAATGAACGCCTTCCATTCCTTTTTACAAAATCATCAAGGGAATATAGAAGGAATTGCACTGGAGGATAATTGCGCTTTATATATTACAGAGGAATCCTTTGAGATTATCGGTGAATCGGAAAAAGCATGGGAGTTTTATATGAGTGATAAAACACTCATTAGACAACATTTTGATATAACTTTAAAAAGCTATTTGTAAACCTGCACTTACGAAAAAATGTCCCTAAGTCTAATAACTTAGGGACATTTTTCTATTTAACTAACTAATCGTGTAATTCGTTTCTTTTGCCATGAAAGCTTATAATATGCATACTGCAATAGTAAGCTGACAATAAATGCTGCTGGATACCCGATCCAAATGCCTTCTATTCCAAGACTTGTATGGTAAGAAAGATAATATGCTACGGGTACTTCTACAAGCCAAATTGAAACAACTCCAATAACAGTTGGCCAAAGTACTGTACCGCTCGCTCGCATTGTCGCACTAATAATTTGTGCATGACCGAAAATTAAATAACTCCATAACGTAATCATAACTAAGCTATGAGCAATTTCAATTGTAGTTTGACTCGTTAAAAATAGTGATAAAATGTCTCTTGAGAATAAGTAAATAAGAGATATTAACACACCACCGATGACGTAGTTCATAATAATTCCGGCCTTCACAACTTTTTGCAATCTATCAAATTGATTCGCACCAATCGATTGTGCCGCAAAAATAGAAACTGTAATACCAAGGCTAACTGCTGGCATTTGTACATAACTTGCAACTTGATTCACAACGCCGTAAGCAGCTGTTGCATCCGAACCGTAACGATTTACAAATGCGATTACGGCAATTTCAGATAATGAAACTAATATCATATTAATACTCGCTGGAATACCGAGCCTTAGTAATAGCTTTAATAACTCCCCATCCATTCGAAGGTATTTTCTAACCGTTCCATCTAGTTGTAATGGGTGATTTTTCTTCTTTAAATACACAAGCATGACAATAAACGTAATAACTGTAGATATAACAGAGGCATAGGCTGCTCCATACACATCTAATTTCGGAGCCCCTAACCATCCAAAAATAAGAACTGGTAATAAAATCATATTTAGCCCTGTACTTACAATTAAAAAGTAAAATGGCGTTTTAGAATCTCCTGTACCTCTCATAAATGTTGTATATGCGAAATATAAAAATAATACTGGCATCGATATAAATAAAATCCGTGCATAATGTACACTTATTTCAATGATATTTTCTGGCGTTCCCATTAGACGCATAATATCCATCGCAAAAATACTGCCTATTATCGCCAACACAACTCCAATAATAAAGGTAAATGTCAGCGTCGTACCAACGATAGCTTTTAAACGATCTTCGTTTTTAGCACCAAACGCCTGACCAATTAAAATAGAGCTTCCTGAACCTATACCAATTACAAATGAAACGAGCAAGAAAAATAATGGGAAGAATGCTGATATAGCCGCTAAATCATTAACTCCAAGCCATCTTCCTACTACTACCATACCAAATAATTGTCCAACCGATTGTAGTACATTACTTAATAATAACGGTACTAAAAACATCGACATCGATTTCCAAATCGGTTTACTCTCACTTTCCAACTTATGTGACTCCGCACCTTCTTTATTGTTATCTGCAGGTGGTTTCAAATGTCATTTCTCCTTTTATAAAAAATCTATTTTCAATCTCTATCTCTTTGTATAGTTGTTATAATACTGTGCTTCTATTCATTTTCTTTTCGTATGATTATAACTTCACCCAATATTGACTTCCATCGGCTGTTCGATCTAAAAATCCATATTCGATTAAATATCTTCTTAAAGTTACGAAATCAGGGTATACATTTTCTATCACTGTATTTACTTCTTTTTCAGTATACTTTTTATTACTATCAAACTTCTTCACTAAATGGCGCAATATAATTAATTTACGCTTTTGTTTCTTCGGAAATTTAGAGAGAGGTCCATCCAATCCTTCTGGAAAATGAGCTTTTAATACTTCATTATTTTCTTCTTCCGTAATATTGTATCGATCATCCACCATCGTTGCTGTTCTATGAATTGGCACAAATTTCGTTTGTACTTTTGATTTTTCTTCTGATAATTCCATTAGCGCTAAAAATACTTTTGCTTGCTTCATTTTCTCTCGCAGTGTAAATCGATGATTACGAATTGTTGATGTACTCCCGCCATCCAACTCTTTTACAATTTCTTTATCATTCAGTCCCGTATAGAAAAACTGAACCATTTTCTTTTGTAAATCCGTTAATCCAGTAAATTTCTTATCCATATTTAGCAAATAATCAAACATAGACGTATGCTCATTTTGAATATGCAATTGGACGAACTTCTCTGCTTCATACAAAACTTGATTATCTTGATAAATAACACCTTTAATAAATGTTTCACCACAAGCTAAGCAAATGTACCCCTCTTTTTCTTCATCAAACACATACCCTTTCTTTAATTCCTCTATTGACGCATCCCAAAACTTCTCTGAAATATCGCTCATACTAAACACTCCTTCAAAATGTTTATTTAAAAACCAAACAAATCACTATATCGTTTATTATCACTTCATCATCTTATCACAACACAAACAAACATTTCAACGTTTCGTTTGCCCATTTTATAAACTTTTATAAAAACATCTATCGAAAGGATTTAATACAACGAAAAGCGAATATGTTTATACAAATTCATTTTATAGGATGTAAAATAGAACATGAATATTCTTCAAGACCTATGGTTTACCGTTAAGTAAATTGCAAAGAATACATATGCGATTAGTGAATATGAAACCGGTATTCACTCATTCCAAAACTTCAGTATTCAATTTTAACTACAAAAAAGATGTTTCCGTATAAGAAAACACCTTTTACTTTTTATCCCGCTATTTACCGGGCAGTAAGCCTCCCACTGATTAACGTTTCACTTTATATATTCTATTTACAGTCTCTACTAAAACCTTACTTGCTTGTACAAATGTATGCTTTCGATTTCTATCTTCAACAAATTTATTAGCACAACTACTCATAATCATCATACAACTAATTATGACTAACGCTATCTTTCTATTCTTGTAAGTCACTTTATGCCACTCCACTATTACAAAACTTCTTTTGAATTTATCCCATCAAGAAATTTTACATGAATAATAAAACGTATGAATATGCAATTCTGCATATTCATACGTTTTATCACAATGTTATGATTTAATTTAGTTAAAGGACAAGTATACTGAGGTGACTAACTTGAAGTTTAAAGCGAAAAAAAATCCATTCCACGTCATTTTCATTACATTATTTATAATTATTTTTTTCATTTCGCTATTCTTCCAAAATGAAAATTCTATTTTTTTCACCCTCATGATGCTATTAAACATCGTGAATCTTTCTTCATTCTATTTCTCTCACTACAACATAACGGAATCATCTCTTGTTGTAAAACACGGTTTCATTTTTCATACTGAAATTCCATTTGAAGATATTCGTCACGTTAAATACTCTGGTAAAAAACTTCATTCAAAAAAATGGACTAGACAACAATTAGAAATCCATTACAATTTATTTGACTCAGTGACCACTTTCGTACCACTAGAAGAAGAAAAATTCATTTCACTCTTAAAAGAGAACTGCCCACAGATGAAAGTAATGAATACGCCTGCTAACAAATAATATATTTTGAAGCTTGTAGTATTGCAAGTAGATGAAACATAAAAATGAACATCAAAAAAGCCAAGATTCTATACTAAGAACCTTGGCTTTCTCTATTACTCTTTTGGAGCAATCATTTTCTTTGGATCTACAATTTCATCAAATTGCTCTTCTGTTAGTAGCCCAGATTGCAATGCTGCTTCTTTTAAAGTTAACCCTTCTTTATGAGCATGCTTCGCAATTTTCGCTGCATTTTCATATCCGATATGTGGGTTTAGCGCTGTTACAAGCATTAGTGAACGATTCACATTTTCATTAATTACTTCTTCATCTGCTTCAATACCAACTGCACAATTGTCATTAAACGAAACAATTGCATCCGCTAATAAGTGAGCTGATTGTAAGAAGTTATAGGCAATAACAGGTTTAAATACATTTAACTCAAAGTTACCTTGGCTCGCAGCAAATCCGATTGTTGCATCATTCCCCATCACTTGCGCTACAACCATCGTTAATGCTTCACTTTGCGTTGGATTTACTTTCCCTGGCATAATAGAGCTTCCCGGTTCATTTGCTGGAATAATAATTTCTCCAAGACCACTACGTGGACCACTTGCAAGCCAACGTACATCGTTAGCGATCTTCATTAAATCTGCAGCTAATGCTTTTAATGCACCGTGAGTATATACAACTTCATCATGGCTCGTTAATGCATGGAACTTATTTGGTGCAGAAACAAATTGTTTACCTGTAAATTGACTAATTTCCTCTGATACCATCTCACCAAATTTAGGATGAGCATTGATACCTGTTCCAACCGCAGTTCCACCAATTGCTAACTCTTTCATATATGTATTACTCTCTGCAATCATACGCTCTGTTTTTTCAAGCATACGGTGCCATCCGCTAATTTCTTGCCCTAAAGTTAACGGCGTTGCATCTTGTAAATGTGTACGACCAATTTTTATAATATGTTCAAATGCAGTTACTTTTTCTGCTAAAGTTTCTTTTAATTTCGTAATTGCTGGTAATACGTGATTTTCTACTGCGATTACACAAGCTACATGAAGCGCCGTTGGAAATGTATCATTTGAACTTTGTGACATGTTCACATCATCATTCGGATGAATATGTACCTCAGATCCCTTCTCTTTCAAAATTTGATCCCCACGATTTGCAATTACTTCATTCACATTCATGTTTGACTGTGTACCACTACCTGTTTGCCATACGACAAGCGGAAAATGTTCATTCCATTTCCCTGCAATGACTTCGTCAGCTGCTGCAACAATTGCTTCTGCTTTTTCTTCTGATAGCTTTCCTAATTTTTGATTGGTAAGTGCTGCACTCTTCTTTAAAATTGCAAATGCTTTTACAATTTCAAGCGGCATTTGCTCTGTTCCAATTGGAAAGTTTTCTTTACTACGTTGTGTTTGTGCTGCCCATAATTTATCAGCTGGAACTTTTATTTCTCCTAATGTATCTCTTTCAATTCTGTACTCCATGTTTTCATCCCCTTGAAAATATAATACCTACATCTCTTATAATAACAGACTTTCTCTTAAATGATAAGAATTCTCACTCTTATATATAGATATTCTATATTTATTTAAAAAAATTCCTCTTGACCTAAACTTAAGTTTAGGCTGTATCCTTTCCATTGTAACCTACTATAACATTACTGGAGGAATTCAATATGAAAAAATATGCTTTTATAACAGGTGCGAATAAAGGAATTGGATATGAACTTGTTCGTCAATTAGCAGAAAAAGATTATCACGTATTTTTAGGTGCTCGTAATGAACAACTTGGACAACAAGCCGTAGAATCTTTAAATGTTTCAAACGTTTCCTATATTCAAGTAGATATTTCAAATTCACAATCCATTCAAGAAGCAACAAAGAAAATTTACGAAACGACTGATCACTTACATTTATTAATTAATAATGCAGGCATAGCGCTAGACTTCAATATGCTACCTAGTGAATTAAATATTGAAACTTTACGCCAAGGATTTGAAGTTAATTTTTTTGGAACTTTCCAAATGATGCAAGCCTTTTTGCCATTATTAAAGAATTCAAGCAACAGTAAAATAATAAATGTAACAACTGACATGGCCTCACTAACAATGTTTGCTAATGGTGAAACACATCCAATTAATACACTAGGATATAATTCTTCAAAAACAGCTATTAATGCTTTAACATTAGCTTTTAGTAAAGAATTTGCCACTAACGGTCCAGAAGTATTTGGGGTAACTCCTGGTTTTACAACTACGGATCTTAATGGAAATTCCCCCGGTGGCCATACAACCACTGAAAGTGCTAAAATTATTATTAAATATGCATTAAGTGAAACAAACTATAATGGTAAAATACTTAACAAAGATGGCATTATACCTTGGTAATAAAAGGATGAATGATATGTATTATACAATTGGGCAAGTCGCCAAAATGCAACACTTAACTATTTCTCAAATACGTTATTACGATAAACAAGGACTGTTTCCTTTTCTGCAAAGAAACGAAAAAGGAGATCGAGTTTTTGATGAAGAAGCACTGAAATATTTAGAGATGATTTTGTGTTTAAAAAACACTGGTATGCCAATTCAAAAAATAAAACAATTTATCGACTGGTCTATGGAAGGAGAATCTACCATCCTTCAAAGGTTAGAATTAATGAAACAACAGGAGACCAATGTCTTACAGCTCATTCAAGACACTGAAAAAAACTTAAAAAAGATACAACAAAAAATTGCTAAATATGAGAATGAAATAACTTCAGCAAATGCTATTAAAAAATAAAAAAATCACCTTCTACATATTGTAGAAGGTGATTTTTATTTTATGATGCTTGCTTTCCTTTATCTGCATCATCTACATACCAGATGAATTTGCCTGTATATCCGTAAATAACTGCTAAAATTAACGATACGAAGCTTAACCACATAAACGGAACGTATGAGAACGTTGCTACACCTAAAATACCAGCCATAAAAATACCATTATCAGACCATGGAACCATACCTGAAGTTAACGTTCCACCTACTTCTGAGTTACGCGCTAATACACGACGGTCTATTTTTAATTTATCATAGCTATCTTCCATAATTTTTGGTGTTAAAATTAGTGATACATACATCGCACAACCAAATATATTAGCTAAGAATGCCACGATTAATGTAGACAATGTTACATTACCTGCAGAATTTAATTTCTTCTCAAATTTTGATACGATTACTTTTAAAACACCTAGTTTTTCAAGTAATCCACCAAATCCTAAACCGAAAATAATAACGGCTACTGAGCCAAGCATGCCGTTAATTCCACCACGGTTTAATAACTTGTCAACAAACTCAACACCAGATTGAATTGAGAATCCGTTATAAGCTGTTCCAATCGCCTCTCCAAAGTTCATCCCTTGGAAAAGGGTTGCCCAAATTGCACCAATTAAAGCTCCCATTGCAATTGTTGGCATAGACGGTTTCTTCATCGCTAATAGAACGATAACAATGACCGCCGGAACAAGCATCCATATTTTAATATCAAATTGCTTTAATAAAGCTTCTTTTAAAAATTCTACTCGATTCAAATCTACATTATCGCCGCCATACATCCAACCAGCTACAGTAAACATAATACTAGTAATAATATAAGCTGGAACATCTAATACGAGCATAGCTCGAACGTGAGCAATAACATCTACTTTCGCCATAGAAGCTGCAAGAACTGTGCTATCAGAAAGTGGTGATAATTTGTCGCCGAAATAAGCTCCTGAAAGAACTGCACCAGCAACAAGCGGAAGTGGTAAACCAAGTCCTTCACCAATCGCCATCATAGCAATACCTGCTGTTCCCACTGTTCCCCAAGACGTTCCTGTTGCGATAGAAGTTATAGAACAAATAATTAATGTTGCTAATAGGAATATGCTAGGGTGAATAAATTCTAATCCATAATAGATTAATGTTGGTACTACCCCACCAGCAATCCATGTTCCAATTAAAGCACCTACTGCAACTAAAATCAGTATCGCTTCTAATCCGTTAGAAATCCCTTTCGTAATTGCATCTTGCAATTCTTGATAACGAAATCCTAATCTTAATCCAAGCGCAATTACTAAAAACCATGAAATAAATAGCGCTAATTGAATTGGGAGATCAAAAATCGTTTGGAAGGAAAAGACAACAGCAAGAAATAGTAATAAAAGAACTATGATTTCTAGCATCGATGGTAATCTTACACTTTTCATTTTTTTCTCTCCTTACAAGTCGATAACATGACGTATGTCGTCTTACATGTATGTAATATACAATTAGCGAAGACAAAACAAAATTTTCATATTATTTCGATTTATTTTTCCAGTATAATATATTCACAACCCTTTCTATTGTAAAAGTAGATTACGTTTTTCGCAATGAAAAATATAAAAAATGTTGTATTTTTATTTATCCCAATATTTTCGGCCAATAAGACCCCCGTCTCAAAATTCAGTAAGTGCAAAGCACTTAGGTAAGAAATTAACTACTGTAAAATTCCGAATTGATATGAACGTATTAAAGCTTCACTTTATTTACAAAGAAAAATCCCATACTAACTTTTTTAATATTTGCTGCAATAAAACTTTTTACAACTATCTTCGCTTTTTAATTCACACCATTATTTTCTACATAAAAAATAGGGCACACATCATAAAAATGATGTATGCCCTATCTTTATTTATACATATTTTGTATTTCTTCTTTATTTTTAAGTATTTCCTCAAACTTATCACTACAACCCTTCGGAAATAACACTCCCAGTCCATATGAATGCGCAAATTGAAAATGAGGGTACTTCGCTTTTACCTCATCCCAAAACTTATATACGCCGAAATCACTACTTCTAACTTCAATATCATGAAATAATACAATACCGTTTTTCGCGACTTTCGGTAGCCATGTATTATAATCGTGAGAAACAGCTTCATACGTATGATAGCCATCAATATGCAAAAGATTTATCGTTTCATCTTGAAACCGGTCTACAGCATCATCAAAAGTAGATCGAATTAAATTTCCTATATTAAGGTAGTTATCGCTCACTACTTTTTCTACTATTTGAAAAACCCCTTCTCCATATGGACCTGTATGCCCATCTCCAGCCCAAGTATCTACTGCAAAGCATTTAGTCGATAACCCTCCATCTTTTACTCCCTGACAAAAACTAAAAAAGGAAGCTCCTAAATGTGTACCTAACTCAACTAAAGTTTCTGGTTTTTCAAATCGTACTAAGTCATATGCAAAATCTAAATGTCCACTCCACGCAGATTGTGACCGAATAATAGGACTAAATGTTTCAAATTCAAATGATGGTTTATGAGTAACCCAGTTCATCGCATAACTCCTTCTGCACATATTTTTAACAAACCAAATTACTCTTATCTTTATTTTTTTATCGCCTTGATTATGATTCTATTTCATGAAAATATGAAGAATTTATTCTTTTCTATTGAGGTAAAGCATCATATACATATGGGTCAGTTGGCTTATTAATTTTCTCGATTTTGTTTACTTTTACAAGTGGAAAGACTGTTCCTCTATATGTCGTTTCATCTAATAATCCTGTTATTTTTACCCATGTTTCTTCTGGAATTTTTTCAATATTTTTCCCGGTAACAATCATCCCCCAGACTGATGCATCCGCAATACAACAAGTTATGCCATATCGAGCCACTACTGCTTTATTCCCCGTCACATCTTTATCCTTATATATAAACCCTAAGAATGTAATTTCTTTCCCTTTAAACCAATTAACATTTTGACCAATTACATTCATTGTTTGAACATAATCCTTATCCTTTACTTGTAGTTTACGCTGTCCTAACATACTTTTTACTACTTGCTCTTCCGTTTTATAAGTCGTTGCTAAATTTGATGTTTCTTCTGAATCAACTAATACTTCTCGCTCATCAAACTTAACCTGTTTCCCCTCTTTTTCGTTTCTTTCCAGACTTCTCGCCTGTACACTTTGATTCATACCCCTTTTTCCTGCTAAACTTCCATCAATTGTTACACTTCCAAAGAGAAAAGCACTAACTATCGGAACAACAAATAAAACATATACAAAGAAACTTTTTATCCCTGATTTTGATGTTGTATGATGTTTACAACAATTATAATCATGCTGTTTTTCTCTTCCATCTCCCAAAACTTGCACAGTACCAAAAATTAAAATTACTACAAAAGCTATATACGTAAATTTGATCATTTTTGGAGCGATAAAATTATAAATATTCCCTGTTACAAGTAGTTTAAATAAGAGCATTGCTAAACCAATTAAAATAATGCCACGAATATAGCGATGATATGCCTTCTGCTCCTCTTTCTCCATTCTTTCTCACCTCCTATAACATTATGATTTGCAGGATGGTATACACAGATACAATGACAATTCCCATCAAAAAGAATACAAATCTTTTTTGAAAATACGCAAATAGCATTAACGTATTTTTCATATCAAGCATAGGCCCAAACACAAGAAATGCGAGAAGTGCCTTTATCGAGAAAACATGTCCAAAAGACGCAGCTATAAAAGCATCGGCTGCAGAGCAAATTGATAAAACATAACCAAACCCCATCATAATAATGGGAGCAATTACTTCGTTATGTGCTACTGCATCCAGTACATTCCGATCAAAAAACGTTTGAAATACACTTGCTAAAAAAGCACCAATCAATAAATACTTACCAGTATCAAAAAACTCATCTACAGTGTGATTCATAACATCTTTCCAACTCTTTTTTTTGCTTATTTGAACTGAAACCTCTACGTCTTTTAAAACATTTCTTTCGCGATAGCAATAATACACAATTAGACCTATGAATAGAGCAACTAGAATTGTTATCCCAAAGCGTGCATATACAACGTAATCATTTTTTGGAAACGCATATACAGTAGATAAAAGAACAACTGGATTCATAATGGGTGCACTCAATAAAATAACAATGCCTACATGAAGTGGTAGCCCCTTTTGAATGAGCCTTCTTACAATTGGTATAATGACACATTCACACATTGGAAAAAGAACTCCCACAAATACTGCTGGAATCATTGCAACAATTGGAGATTTCGGCATTACTTTTTGAATCATATCTTCCGTCACAAACACTTGAATACATGAAGAAACAATTACCCCTAATAAAATAAAAGGTATTGCTTCAAAAATGATACTTAAAAATACCGTATTCACATTCAGCCATTCCTGCGGTATATTTGTGTGCAAATTTACTAGACTTGTAAAATCTACAAAAAATAATAAAAAGAGAAACATAGCGATAAGAGCTATGCCTACTAATTCTTTTGAAACTCTATTAAAGACCAAGCTTCTCGCCTCCATTTTATTTACATGTAAACATGTGCTTGTCCAAATGCTTCATACTACAGCACAAATTTTATAGTCTATTTCTATTCTTAAATCGTAATCATTATGATTTATTATTGATTTTTCTTTTCCTATCGTTTAATATAAAACGTAATCATTACGATTTAAAGGAGAGATCATTTCATGAAAAAAGTACCTATCACTGTATTAAGTGGTTTTTTAGGATCTGGAAAAACTACCTTACTACATCACATTTTGACTAATAAGAATAACTTAAAAGTAGCTGTTATCGTTAATGATATGAGCGAAGTAAACATTGATGCATCTCTTATAAAAAAGGATTGTTTTTCACGTACGGAGGAAAAACTAGTAGAGATTCAAAATGGCTGTATTTGTTGTACACTACGAGAAGATTTAATGATAGAAGTGAATCGTCTTGTGGAAAATGGTGATATTGACTATATTATTATTGAATCTTCTGGTATAAGTGAGCCTATTCCAGTTGCTCAAACGTTTACTTATACAGACGAAGTCCTTAACATTGATTTAACGAAAAATTGTCGCCTCGATACGATGGTTACAGTTGTAGATGCAAATAGATTTTGGGATGATTTTGCAGATGGAGAAAGTTTATTAGACCGAAAACAAGCAATCGATGAGAATGATACCCGAGAAGTTATTGATTTATTAATAGATCAAATTGAATTTGCAAACGTAATTATTCTTAATAAGATAGATTTGCTAGAAAAAGAAGATGTGATAGAGCTTCATCATTTACTAAAAAAATTAAATCCTAATGCAAAAGTTCTTGAATCTTCGTTTAGCAAAGTACCATTACAAGAAATTTTAAACACAAATCTATTTAATTATGAAGAAGCCAGTCAATCGGCCGGCTGGATACAAGAATTAAATAGTGACCATCATACACCGGAAACGGAAGAATACGGTATCAATTCCTTTGTTTACCGCCGCAAATATCCTTTCCATCCCGAGCGCCTTATGAATTGGCTAGAAAGATGGCCTTTAGATGTTGTAAGAGCGAAAGGATTCTTCTGGCTGGCATCTCGTAATAATATGATAGGGCTTCTATCTCAAGCAGGTTCCTCTATTACAATTCAAGGAGCCGGTGAGTGGATAGCGGCATTATCTGAAACTGAAAGAAATCAAATGATTACAGAAGAACCAGAAGTATTGAAAAACTGGGATAAGCAATATGGAGATCGAATAACCGAACTCGTATTTATCGGAATTGATATGAACCGTTCTTTAATTGAACAATCATTAGATAGTTGTCTATTAACAGAGAAAGAAATGAAACAAGATTGGGATATATTTGTTGATCCTATTCCAGCTTTTACTTATACTTCATAACAATTAATAAAAGGCTTCAGTAGAATGAAGCCTTTTTTACTTTATAGTACTCTTATTTAATAAGTTTGCTTTAATTATGAATACAATTGTACCTAAAACAATTAATATAGCATATACGATACCAACTACATTACCTATTTTTTCTAAGCCAAGCGGTAATATTATAGTAGCAACTCCAACTATATAAGAAAATGCTCCTGAAAGCTTCGCTAATTTATTTTTATCTCCAACAAACGTTTCTTCTTGATATCCTGCTAACAAAAACACCCTCTTTTTCACATGTATTTGATACCCTAAAAAAATGATAAGTAACCCAACAAATAAACAAACTAAAAATCCAGCTAACATATCCTCCCCCTCCTCTACAATATTTTACTATACATAAAAAAAATAAAATTAGAAATTTCAGTTTATTAACGAGTCATTCTGTGATATATTGCATATTGTATTCAATTTGTATTTTTAGAAAGGAGAATTTTAGATCATATGGATTCAAATCGATTAAAAGGAATTATAATGGTCATAATCGGTGCTTGTTTATGGGGCTTGTCTGGTACAGCTGCACAACAACTTTTTCAATATGACAATGTTTCAACCGAATGGTTAGTTACGATCCGTTTACTTATATCTGGAATTATTTTGCTCATTATTTCCTCATTCGGAACGAGAAAAAAAGAGATATTTGGCATTTGGAAACAAAAATCTGATGCTATTAAAATGATTTTGTTTGGTCTATTCGGTATGCTTGCTGTACAGTATACGTATTTCGCTTCAATTAAAGAAGGAAATGCTGCCGTGGCAACATTATTACAATATTTAGCTCCTATATTCATCACTGTATACTTACTTTTCAAATGGAACGTTCGTCCATCAAAAATTGATTTCATTTCAATTACCCTTTCATTAGTAGGCACTTTTCTCTTACTAACAAACGGGTCTGTTCATAACTTGGCTGTTTCTACACCAGCTATTATTTTGGGGATTTTATCTGGATTATCTCTCGCTTTTTATAGTTTATATTCAAAGGAATTGTTAGAAAAATGGTCTTCCTCCGTTATCGTTGGATGGGGCATGATTATTGGGGGTATTGGTGTAACGATTGTACACTTTATTTCTACAAACGAATTCATTTTATTATCAACTATGAAATATGTAAAACTAAGTACCCTACCGCTCATCACATTTGTCGTCATTTTCGGGACACTTATTGCCTTTTATTTATACTTAGACAGCATACGATACCTGACTCCGAAAGAAACAACATTATTTGGTTGCACAGAACCACTCGCAGCTATTATTTCTTCTGTACTTATATTGCACGTGCCATTTCAATCTTTTCAGTTATTAGGCGCTTTTTGTGTCATTGTAATGGTGCTCATCTTAAGCCAAAAGCCGGATGAAGGGAAACAAAAATTAAAGCTTGTTCATGCAAAAAAGGAAAATATACATTGAAAGGATTGAATTCACTATGCCTGTCCCTCAAAATTATAAAAAACCAGGAAGAATTTCAGCAAAATCACTCGTTTTAAATCAACTACAAAATTGGATTATTGAAGGTGTACTGAGGCCCAATGAAAAAATTAATGATGGAGAATTGGCTGAGGCACTAGGAGTAAGCAGAACACCTGTAAGAGAAGCACTTCAAATATTAGAGCTTTCTGGATTAGTGGAAATGGTACCAGGGCAAAAAACAAAAATTGCTCCTATTAAGTTAGACGACGTATCTATCATTTATGAAACGATGGCTGGTCTTCACTCTATTATAGGAAAGCAAGCTCTTCAAAACATTACAGACGCTGATATTCAACTACTTTCTGAAATAAATGATCATTTTCAGCACTCTATAGAGAAAAAAAACGCAAAACAAGCTTTAGAATTAGATATACAATTCCACAATACAATTTCTTCTATTGCTAAAAACCAATATATTGAACCCTTTTTAGAAAATATGCAACTTCACGTTTTACGTCTTGAATATTTGTTTTTCCAAAACTTTGTTCCAGCAAGTCAATCTATTGAAGAACATCACTCTATCATTCAAGCATTACAGAAGCAGGACGAAAAACAAATGGAACAAATAATGACCCAAAACTGGCTCCGTCCCATGAAAGAAATACAAAAAATAATTTCTACGAAATAAAAGGAGAGCTGGTTACACAAAATCGTAACCAGCTCTCCTTTGACTAATCTATATAGCTATGCCTGAACATTTGCATAATCTTCCATATATTCGTACTCTTTTTCCAATTCCTCTAAAGACAGCTCGTATAATTGTCGGTCGCGAATCTTAAACACACCTGCTCCAATTAACTCATCAATTAAATGCCTCTTACGATTTTCAACAGCAAAACGGAGTTGACTACTCATCTTTTAAAAAACTCCTTTCTACGATCATTGAAAATGATAATCTTTATCAATTACCACTTTTGATTATAAAAGATGACTCTTTATAAGTAAAGTAATTTCATGAAATATTTACCTTGCAAAGTATTTGTGGCCACATTATATATATGTATGCCGTGCGAAAAATGTTATGACACTTTTTCTTATCCTTTTTCTTTCATACTTTGCAAGTTGTCTCATCGTGATGAAATTCACCATCTATTTCTACTTGAATGGTGACATGTTCTACATGAAATTTCTCCTTTAATACATACGTAGCCTTTTTTAATACACTTTGCGTTTCATTCCCTTTAATAATAAGATGACATGTTAATACTTGAAAATCTGATGTGACAGACCATATGTGCAACTCATGAACTTCTTTGACAATCGGAATATTTAATAACGTACTTTTTACCTCTTCAACATTTATGTGCTGTGGTGCACCTTCCATTAATATATGAATCGTATCACGTGTTACACGCCATCCACTAATAATGACTAAAATAGACACAAGAATACTAGCAATCGCATCTGCAGCAGTCCATCCGAAAAATTTAATAAGTAACGCAGCAATGATCGCTCCGACGGAACCCAATAGATCGCCTAGTACGTGCAGGAAAGCACTTCTTAAATTCAAATTACCTTTCACATCTCCGCCTCTCATTAATATCCAAGCTGATAAAATATTAATAAGCAGACCAAGGACTGCAATAATGAGCATCCCATTACTAGCAATCTCAACTGGTTCTTTAAAACGACGGATTGCTTCAATAAAAATGTATACCGAAATGACAATAAGAACGACACCGTTACATAATGCTGCTAACATTTCGACCCGCTTATACCCGTATGTTTTCGCAGTTGTTGCTGTTTTTTCTCCGAGCTTAAACGCAAGTAAACTTAAAGCTAAAGATACTGCATCACTTAGCATATGCCCCGCGTCAGATAGTAGTGCTAAGCTATTTGTTACAAATCCACCAACAACTTCTGCAATCATAAAACTTGTTGTTAGTAGGAAGGCAATTAGTAATGCCTTTTTATTTTTTGAATGACCATGATCATGCGAATGTCCCATACTTATACTCCTTTAAGTACAATATCTGTATGTTAGTATGAAACAAACTCCCCATCTTTATCCCGAATCGACTGATTGTAAACGCCCGCTTCCTCTGTATACACACTTCGCTACTTTTTAGATAATCCCTTTTTCTCAAATAAAAACCAGACTACTTCTTTTTTATTTTCATATTGTTTACTAATGAAAGCATTTTTAAGGAGGTTACTAAAATGAAACGTTTATTTCTCTGTATGGAACGTGAACTTGTTGTAGTGAAAGAACAATATGATAACTATGAAACGACTTACCACTTACAAAATATGCAACCTACCTGTATCGCTGTTGATCCGTTCCGCCCAAACCGTGTATATTGCGGAACATTTGGACGAGGTCTATGGTTAAGCGACGATAGCGGGGATTCATGGAGACCCATTGGAGATTCTTATCGTTACTTTGATTTCCTTAAAGAAGATGGTATTTTGCACTCCTCTATCACTTCCATAACAATAAGCTCAAATGAACAAGTTAACGGATATGGTGTCGTTTATGTCGGCACAGAACCGAGCGCTTTATTTCGCTCTGAAAATGGTGGTGAAACGTGGACTGAACTTAAAAATATGAAATCATTATTATCTTCTTATACGTGGGCTTTCCCGCCTAGACCTTTTACCCATCACGTACGCTGGATTACAGTTGACCCAAACAACCCTAATACAATACACGTTTCAATCGAAGCTGGTGCTGTTATTCAAAGTAACGATAAAGGGCATACATGGATTGATAAAAAATTCGGTGCCCCTATCGATGCACATCAATTGCTTATGCACCCTGAAGCACCAAATCGCCTTTATGCATCATGTGGTGACGGATTTATGGGCGGACCTGATCGTGCATATCTTGAAAGTTATAACAATGGAAACAGCTGGATCTCATGTAGTGAAGGACTTGAACATCATTATTTATACAGCATGGCAATTGATCCAGCTGATTGTGATACGATTCTCGTTTCTGCCGCGCCAAGTGCTGATCTCGCTCATCATCGTATCCCTTATGAATCTTATATTTATCGAAAAACGAAAGATACTCCGTTCCAGCAAGTACAACAAGGACTACCATCTGCAATCGGTACAGTCATTTCGATGTTTGCTACAAACAAGGTAGAACCACATACGTTTTACACGTTAAATAACAATGGCGTCTTTCAATCCAATGATAGCGGCGAATCGTGGGAACAACTAAACATTCCGTGGAAAGATGAATATAAAACGCAGCATCCGCATGCATTGCTCGTTACTAGTTCTTAACGAAAAAAGACTGCCTAAATGATTTTAGGCAGTCTCTCTTTTATTTCTTTAAATCAATGACAATATCATCTAATACAATATCTTTACTCTTCGCTTCTTTTTTCGGCACTTCTATTTTCTTCTCTTTCCCATTCACATACTCTACTCCACCATGATTTTCAGGTGTATGTACTCGCAAGTGCACGCGAGGTGTAACGATAAGCTTTGTTGCATTTTCGTTTAATTTTTGGAAGGTGGCACTCCAATGGATATTGTAAGGATCGTTGCCACTTCCCCCATTTCCTTCACCCGAATAAATATTCCCTAAATCATCCTTAACCGTCAATTCAACATCTACACTATCCCATTCTTTCCTCGCGCCCTTAGAAACCTCTTGATTGTAATAAAGAATAAATGAAACTGGCGATATTGCGACCTTTTCCATATTTGCTTTTATACCTTCTTTTTCCGAACTCCCACCAATTGTTCTCTCTTTACTATCCACTGATTTTACAGTTAACGCGAAATTCCAATTACCTTGTATTGATTTTTTCCTATCTGGTATCTCTATTCTCTCTATATTCCATCTAAAGTTTACTTTGTCCTTTTTATTGCTATCATGATGCGTCGTTGTTACCATACCTACATACTTTTTTTCAGTAACTTTAGTCATTTTACCACTGCCTGAACTACCATGAGCGTCCATTATATCCAATCCACCTAATATGATAGGATCCTCCCCTAAGTCCTGCTCACTTTCCAGTGAATACGTTATAGATAATGTTCTGCCATCAGAAATTACATCATTAATGGTAACCTTAACCCCATTACTCTCTCTCGTCATATTCAATTCAGTCGAAAACTCTTTATAATTTTCATATAACCCCGTTCTACCATTATCTAAAAATCGGAATATGTCACCTACAATTGGCAACCCTCCAGCATATGTAGGAAAACCGATACCAAGAGTTGCAACTGATAATCCTACTAAAATAGATGCAGCAGCGACACCTTTTTTCCAACTTTTCATCTTTTTCTTCGTACGTATCGATTGTTTTACATTTCGTTTTACTTTTTCCTTTTCAATTTCAGAAGCCTCAATTTCTTCTAGTTCTTTTTCATCTATATCAATATCATTTAATAGTTCATAAATGTCTTTCATATTGCACTACCTCCAAAACTAATATTCGTAGCATTTTGTTGTAGTTTCTTTTTCCCCCGGTACACTCGATTATCAATTGCTGCCCGAGTTAATCCTAACTTGCCACCTATTTCCTCTGTCTTCATACCAAGTAAATATTTCATAATGAACACCTTTTGATCTAGCGGTTCTAATTGATTAATGAGCTTCAATAATTCTTCCCTATCTTCCATAACGATTAATTCGTCTTCTGCTGATTTTTCTGTACTGATATGAAACTCATCTGAAATGATTTCTACTGTTTTAGTCGATTTCCGGTAATAATCAATTGCTTTAAACTTCGCAATCGCTGCAATCCACTTTTTAAAATCACTCGGCTCTCCATGAAATTTATTTGCGTTATTCCAAATGGAAAGAAATATATCGTTTATACATTCCTCTATGAGTCCATCATTTTGAATTGGGAGTAGAACTTTATGCGTGATCCCCTTTATGAGTGGTAAGTATGTATCGACAACAAATTCTAACGCGTCTTCTTTTTGCCGCTGTAATCTTTTTATAAAATTTTTCTCATTTGATTTCATGTAGCGATTCCCCTTATTGTTTTGTAAAAGCTTTTACATCCTATATAACGTCTGAAAAAATTTTTTCTCTCATCTTTTTTATTTTTTGTATGTAATGGAATACTTTCCCTTAGCCATTGTCTCACATAACTATGCGTTCAAAGAAAATTTTCTCAAGTCTGTAATTTAATTCATGTAGTACACTATTTATATAGTCATTTTTTAACTTGATGTACATTTTATTTCGTTAATCTACTATTTTAATTTAGGAGATGAGATGTGTATGTGTGGAATTACAGGTTGGGTAGATTGGAAGGAAGACCTTTCAAATCAACATGTTATTTTAAAAAAGATGGCAAATAGTATTCAGCATCGTGGTCCAGATGCTGAAGGATTTTGGTTTTCACCTCATGCGGCCTTTGCACACCGGCGTTTAATTGTAATTGATCCAGAAGGCGGTACACAGCCGAAGACATTCCGTGCTGGTGATTATACGTATGCTCTTACTTATAATGGAGAAATTTATAATTTCCGTGAACTTAAAGAGCAGCTTCAAAAATGTGGGCATGCATTTGAAACCCATTCAGATACAGAAGTGTTACTACATGCTTATCTAGAATGGAAAGAAGACTGCGTACAACATTTAAACGGAATTTTCGCTTTCGCCTTATGGGATGATCAGAAGCAACAATTATTTTTAGCGCGTGATCATTTAGGTGTAAAACCACTCTTTTACACAGAAAGAAATGACAGCATTATTTTCGGATCTGAAATAAAAGCGTTATTAGCGCATCCATCTGTTCCTGCTGAAATTGATGCGGATGGCATAAATGAAATATTTGGATTAGGCTTATTTCGAACTCCTGGATGTGGCGTCTTTAAACATATTCAAGAAGTGCGTGCTGGACATTGTATAACGTTTACACGTCATAAAAAAGTAGTTACGAAGTATTGGAATTTAGAAAGTAAGTTCCATACAGACTCTATAGAAGATACATCTTCGCATATTTTATCTATTTTACAAGATACAGTAAAAAGACAATTAATTGCCGATGTTCCTCTCGTTTGTATGTTATCAGGCGGATTAGACTCTAGCGGTATTACTGCACTTGCGGGTAAAGAATTTGCTGCGGAAAATAAAACACTTCATACGTATTCCGTTGACTTTGTAAATAGTGCAAAAGATTTCGAGCTGACATTTGCTCGCACTGGTTTAGACGCTCCTTGGGTAAAACGCGTTTCTGAACATGTAGGGACAGCGCATCATGATATTATTGTGAATGCTGAAGAATTAGCAAATCACTTATTCATTCCCCTTCATGCGAAAGATTTACCGAGTGCTGGTGAAATGGAAACTTCACTATATTTACTATTTTGCGAAATGAAAAAAGATGCGACCGTAGCTTTATCCGGTGAATCGGCTGATGAAGTATTCGGTGGATACCCTTGGTTTCATCAAGAAGAATTACTATATGTAGATAAGTTTCCTTGGCTAACAAATTGGAAAAATACATCTCCTCTTCTACTAAATGAAGTAAGTAACCAATGTAATCTAGAAAACTATATTGATACACGATTCCAAGAAGCGATACTTGAAGTACCTACTCTTGAAGGGGAAAGTAAAAAATCCGCGAAACAACGCCAAATGTTTTATTTATTTTTAACAAGATTCCTTCCTTTCTTACTTGACCGTAAAGATCGTATGAGTATGGCTGTTGGATTTGAAGTTCGTGTACCGTTTTGCGATTATAGATTAGTTGAATATTTATGGAATGTTCCTTTCAACATAAAAAGTATTGATAATATTGAAAAAGGCATTTTACGTAGAGCACTACAACCAGCTTTACCTGACGATGTACGTAATAGAAGAAAAAGCGCTTATCCAACTTCACAAGATCCACACTACTTACAAACAATCCGTAATTTAACACTTGATATGTGTAGCAATAAAAACAATCCTATTTTCTCACTTATTAACCATTCCATCTTACTTTCAATTGCTGATCAAAGTAATAAAGAGATTAACAATTTTGAGGCAAGAAGTGCCATGGAGTATATGCTACAAGTAAATGAATGGTTAAAAACATATCATATTCATATTGCTTAACAAAAAGGAGTTCAAGGATAAAAGCCTTGAACTCCTTTTATATTAATTAGCACATTGTTTATTATCAGTATCAATAGACCACCCAATAATCGTGGCACAATCTCTACCTTTCCACTGCAGTACATTTGTTAATACTGGCTCAATCTGCAAGCTATTCCCGTCATGTAATATTTCTACTAAAGATTGATCATCATCAAACCTTCGTTTATCACACTCTAAAATACCGTCCGTTGCCATTACAATGTGATTCATTCCTTTTTCTAATCCTCTTACACCTGACGTAAAGCAAGGTGTATTTGCTGCAAAAATATTTTTCCTGCCAATATATTCGTAATTTTTCCGTTTATTTAATCGTCCTTTTCCATTTTTCGTTTTCTCAGAATGGAATAAATATGCGAAACAATCACCAACTGATAACCAATATAAAAATTCGCCTTTTCGTAAACAAATTAAGCAAGCGAGTTCCTCATCATCTTGATCACACTTTTTAATAAATAACTCATCTGTAAATAACGCTAATAAGTACATATGTGTATGATGGAAAGCTAAATGTATTGGATATGAGAATAACTCTTTTAGTTTTTCTTTTCTTTCCGAAATCGCTTCTATTATATAATCTATATTTTTTGTTTTGTGATGTGTATCAAAAATCATAACAAATTCAAATTGTAATTCAGGATCCCACCAAGCCAGCACCGCATCTCCTCGTTCATATGCATCACTCTCTTGATTTCCCCCATATACGCCGACTGAAAGAGGACCACATTTTTCAACATGTATTTCATCTACATACATCTGTTCATGACTAATCCATTTGAATGTATTCACAGCTATCATCCTCTCTCTTGCTAAATGTATACCTTTACACATAGATTACCTTATATTTCAATAAAAATAAACTTTTTCAACATTTTTTATCCAAATAAAAGGGTTTTATTTCTAAAATGACGAATATATCTTACTATACGATATAAAAAGGAGATTTATTATTATGAACAACATTAATCAACATTGGGAGAGCATTTATTATCACTTACGATACGAATACGAGGACAACCTTTCCCACCAAGCAATTCGTATTTTACAAATCGTTTCTCGTGAGAAAGATATAACAATTGGAAAAGTCGCTACTGAGCTTAGTCTTTCTCATAACACAGCATCTGAACATATAAAACGCCTTATTCAAAAGGGTTTCATCGTTAAAGAGAGAAATAAAAAAGATGAAAGAGTGGTAAACCTTACATTAACAATTGAAGGAATTGAAGTATTAGAAAAACATACTTTACTAGATAAAGAAAAGATAAAAATATTAGAATCACAGTTATCAAAAGAAGAACAACAATTAATTGAAAAAGCATTTTCCTTATTAGCGAAGGAGGCAAAATATGCATTTCCTCGTTAAAGTAATCGTTTCGGCACTTATTATCGGCGTTATCACTGAAGTCGCTAAACACTACAGTACGATAGGTGGCTTTATTGCTGCCCTTCCTCTCGTGAGTTTACTTAGTCTATTTTGGATTTCATTCGAAGGCGGGAATAAACAAGAATTGAGTCAATTTGCTTTAGGGGTATTATATGGATTCCCCGCATCAGCACTACTATTATTTATTGTCTATATTGGTTTAAAAAATTCATTTACACTTAGTACATCTGTCCTACTCGGTATAGGTGTTTGGTGTATCGTTTTTGCTTGTCAAAAATTATTTCAAGCTTAGGAGGAATTAACATTCATAAATTTGTAGAAATAATGGGGCAAAATATAGAAGTACATATAAAAGGAGGTGGTAAACAAACTGTAGTCATTCAAACCGGAATGAGTTGCTCATTTTATGATTGGTTTCCTATTATAGAAAAGCTTTCAAAGCACTTTACAGTTGTTTCATACCATCGCCCAGGTTACGGGAAAAGTGAGCTAGGAAATCAGCCACGTACAATAAGGAAAGTTACAAAAGAACTTCATATATTACTACAAAAACTAGATATTCACGGGCCAATCATTCTCATCGGGCATTCCTACGGAGGCTTATGTGCACAACATTTTGCGATGTTACATGAAGATAAGCTGCAAGCACTTATTTTAGTTGATTCTACTTCGATGAACTTACACCGTTTAGATGAACTTCATTTACCAATTTCTGATCAAACTGACTCGGATGATATGTGGCTTAAAAAATATAATACATACTCCAAAATGGATGTAGACATGCTTTCTAATAAACTAAAATCTATACTCGCTAACCAATCAAGACAGTACATTGAATTTTCTACCTCTCCTCTGTTATATAAAGCAACAGCTTCTGAACTATATGAGTGGAAAAATTGTGCTCGCTCAATAAAGGAGCTATATAAAACATTAGAAATACCATTAATCGTTATCGGTAGAGATCCTCATTATTCTATTACTCAGTTGACTGAGGGTGGCATGCCAAAAGAGGAAGCGACACAACTTGAATCAATGTGGCAAGAACTGATCCATGAACAATTACAACTCTCCATACATAGCCAATATATACTTGCCGAACATGCTGGTCACGGAATCGAAATTGATCGGCCTGATATTATTATTGAGGCTGTTCAATCTCTATAAATAAAAAAAGGAAGCAACTAAAGCTGCTTCCTTACTTATCTATTCATAATCTTCTTCATCATCGATTTCTTCGTAATATGAACTTCCATTACTTACATATATAGGGCCATTCGCAACATCAATACGTAGTACCCACGCCCATGGCACAGCTAAACGTTTATGTATCGCTCGCCAAAAGCTCATTGATTTTCTTTCGTACTCCTGGAACTCCTGAAGTAACTCTTTGTAGGAGGAACCGTCTAACTGAATATTTGCTTCTAACAAACGAGAATGGGCATAGTACTGTAACTCTAGTTCAGCAGCAATTTCCATTTCTTCTTCCGTTGCCATACCAATGATTGTTCCATCTTCTGGTGCAATTTCATATACGTTTTGAACTTCAATAAGCCCTTCTTTCTCTTTCTCAAACATGTAAACAGCCTCCTTTAACATATATTTTTTATGTTACAAAGTCATACTTCTACAATAACTTCTCTCTTTCCTCTTTTTTTGATAAACTTTTACAAAATATTTAACCGATGACCTGTTTTCTCTATTCTTTCAGCAGAAATGAAACGATTTTTATCAAAATTTAATTTATACACATCAGGCATATGAAGTGTTTTCCAAAACTCAAAATCATATTTCGAATTAAAATAATTCATGAGTAATACCATAATATTCCCATGCGCACCTATTACAATATTCTTACCTTCATATTGTTTTAATATATTTTGCATACATATTACAGCGCGCCTTTGTGCGATATCATTCGATTCTCCGCCTTCGTATGCAAAACTCCAATCTTCCCACACATTCTGCATAGCATCATTAAAATTTGATACTGGCTCTGTGCTCAATAATCTTTCACGCAAATCTTCTTCTGTTTGTATTGATAATTTATATGTATTCGCAATTCCTTGTACAGTTTGGATTGCTCTTTTGTACGGACTAGAAATAACAACATCAATATGTTTATCTTTTAATAAATGTGTTACATTCTCTGCATCACAGTGCCCTTTTTCAGATAAAGGTCGTTCCCGTTCTTCTTTTGTATATGTAGAATGGGCATGGCGAACGAAATATATTGTTGTCATTTTTCAACCTCCTTTCTTATTTTCAATTTATATTCAATAATAAGATTGGAAAATCCTGTATTACAAAAGAGCACTTTGCATAAGCGCTCTTTTGTTTACATAATAAAATTATTTCATTATAATTTATTTCTGAATTCCTCACTTATGACAATATCTCGAATAAAGTAATCCATATTACTTAGAAGTTTTTCAAATGCTTTTTCACTCAAATTGTTCATCATAAAGACAATCTCAATCTTATTCCCTTTTTTATCAGTACCATAGAAACTATTTGTTAATACAAATGCCGTAGAACCACCTTTCTGTCCAGCAAATTCGAACATACCCTCTCCTACGGTTCCTTTAAATATATTCTCAATCTCACCTTGCATTTGTGGTGTAAAATAATTTCTGCTATTTATCTTTTCCAGTAAACTCATGTAATCCTTCGCATTTGCACCTATAAACCGATCTGACCAAATACGCTGAAAGTCCATATCGGCTTTTAAAGATATCTCGCGTTTTGTCCATTCTTTCTCGTCTTTCATCCATTCATGTATTTGCCATACATGCTTAACATATTCATCATTAGACATATTACGTAGCTTGTCCAATGCTTTATTTTGAGGAATATGCAGTTCTTTTTCAACATAGCCCCTCATATATAATGCCCCTGTATACGTTGGATAAAATTCATCGTGACTATTTAAGCCTAACTCTTTCAAACTTTCATTTATCCGCGCTGCTCCAAGCTTGTCTAATAAATATGATGCATTCGCATTCGAACTATAATGGATCATTCCTTTCACTACTTCTTCTAAAGAAGTTTGACCACCCTTCACTAACTCTTTAACTTTTACATCATCTAGCCATGCAGGGTGTGCACCACCATCAGTATTTTTCACATAGTATTTTTCTAATTCTTTCAATGAAATTTGCTCGTCTTTTCTTATTTTCCCTTCAGCTACTTGCTTAGCATATTCAATTGCTATAACGATTTTCGACATACTTGCTAGCGGTAGTTTTTCTTTTTCATTTATTGATGTCAATGTTTCACCATTTCTTTTAACAATTAAAGAAGTTGTTTTATCATCCTTATGTTCTTTTATATAATTTAGCACATAATTAGAGTCTTCTTTGGAATTGACATATTCCTTCACTGAAAAGAAAGCTATACAGCCTACTATAGTAATTCCAGCTATAATTCCAACAACTTTTAATCCCCTCATGATACTCCCCCTAAAATAAACATATTATATATTATACTAAATAAATTTCCCTTTTTAAGTAATAATTAGATTATTTATACAAAAATACTTTTTTTCTTAAACAACAAAAAAACATGCCTTCATTAGGAAAGCATGTTTTGTGATATCCTTCACATTGTTTAGTTAAAAAATAAATGTTTACTTACCATGATGTAACATTAAATCACTAAGTTCTTCTTCAATGTGATTTAATTTCGCAACGCCTTCTTTCCATTTATGAATATAACGTGAAACCCCAACAAAAAACAAAACAATAATTGTGGAAAGAATAATACCATATACGATTGCTACAGTACTCATAGTTACACTTCCTTATAATTAGTAATGTGGTTATTAGTTATATTTTTATTATAAACCTTTTTCTTTTAAAATACTTCGATTTCAACTTTTTGTAACAAAATTGATTTTTCTAACATTTCGTTCGTGAAAATGGCATATTTTTCACAAATTATACAAAACTTCACCATATGTACTATTACCATATGAGTTATATTATTAAATAGAATAAAGGGGATGATATACTATGACGACTTGGTTTATTGTAATGTTAGTTGTATTTGGAGCATTTAAAATTATCGTTTCTAGCCTTCCTAACACTGTTATTGAATCCATTATTAGCAAGTACGAAACACATCCACAACTTGAAGAAGAGAATGTGACTATTACAATTCACGGAAATAACGTAGAAGGCGAACAGAAATCAAAAATTATTCATGATTTTAACGAAGGTTTATTTTTAGATCGCTATTATGCACCACCACATAATGAGGGTACTCCTTTAATTATTAATGCAAAACGTGGCAAAAAAGATTTTACATTTTATATTTATAGTCATGAAGAGCATGTTGATGTTGTAAAGCAATATAAAAAGAAGATCGTTGCTTATAGTTTACGCTCTAAAAACCTTCAAAATAGTGATATGTTCGTGTCAGCTGATTTAGCTTAATACTCATATATTTAAAAAAGGAATCCATGGCATATGGATTCCTTTTTACTATTTACTGAAAAATAAGCTCTGTCTTTAAACTATCTTTCGGTAACAACCAGCCTTTTTTCTCTAAACTCGCTATTAATAATTCCCTTTGTTTTGTCGCAATACTTTCTTCATTTGTTTTAAATGACACTTCTATTACGAAGTCATCTTCTAATTTCCCAGTATTACTTAATGGCCAAATTTCAATATTTGCTTTTATGTTTTCAAAATCTCCTGTATATCGCTTCATTAATACAGGACCATAAATACGGGAATTCTTTAACATCTCTTCTCCCCAATTTGTATACAACCATTTGTTCATTTTCCCTGGTAATTTTTCTATTAACATGTTTTGAGCAGCTTTTTCGTTTGGTAAATCAAGTACTCCATATCCTTTCGCACTGTAACTTTTCTTATTTGAAATACTTAACGTTTTCTTCTCAAATCCCCAGTCTATTTCTGCCTCATAATTATCAGTTTTACTATCAAATCCATCTTTTTTAGCCAATTCTAGTGCATCTTGAATTACACCGTTTTGAATAGGGTATCTTTTTTTATATGTTAGCTCAAAATCTTTACTAAATTCTTTCTTTCGTATTCTAGCAAACCAGCCCTCATTACTTAAATTTTTATTTGCCGTATCTAAAAACTGTACTTGTATTCTTTCATAATTTGTACCAGCCTGGAAATGCTCTAGTACATCTTGCTTCATCTCTTTGTTAGGACCTAGTACTTGTTCTGGCTTTAATAATAACTTCACTTCAAAACTAGGTGTCATTGGACTAGCGGCAAATCCTTCCTTAACGTTATAAAGGAAACAACAAAAGAAAATACTTACGAATACAAATACTTTTTTCATATACCTATCCCCTTTACATTTCAAATGACTTCTACACGTTCCATTGCAAGTGAATATACATTTTCATATCCTGCTGTACTTAGCTTTTGTTGTAATCGATCCGTATCCTCTTTCAAAGCGTGCACTAGCACCGTATGTTCTGGTAATAATGTATTTAACATCTCTTTAACGTCTCTTATACTTTGGTGAACTTTATACACAACTCGATTCACCCTACATGTATTCCTTACATGCTCTTTCATAACTTTTTCTGCAAAACTCCCTTTCGCAATATGCCCAGTAAAAATAACGGCATTCCGTTTTTCATTCCGAAGTTGTTCATAATATAACTGCGCTCGTTTCGTTTGCATATTCGCATCACTCATTACAACTATTCCGTAACTATTTTGCATATTAATATCATTATCCATCACTATTATGTTTCTTTTTAAACTCTCCATAACCCATTTAAGTTCTTCATTATTTTTTATCCAATCTTTATATACGAACATCTCTTCAAACCCAGCCAAAATTTCTTTATCTACTATAAGCGGAAATTCTTTATATCGTTCATATAAATACAATACTATATCTTGTGCCCTACCAAGTTGTGGCAGCGGTAATAATGCTATTCCTTTATTTTGCATAACTCGTTCAATTTCTGCACATAGATCGTCTAATCTTTCATTTTGCGAAACATCCTCTGTGTGATAAGCGGCATCTACAATTGCAACTTTTATATTGTGGCCCAATTTCTCAGGTAAATTAGCTCGTAGTATATTAGACTCTGCTGAATAGTCGCCTGAATAAAATACGTATGTATTACACATATCAACTAAAAACCAAACAGCTCCTAATACATGCCCACTATATCCCCATTGAAACCGCAATGTAGGAGTAATTTGTACCCATTCATTTGGATTGCTAATCTCATCAATACATACATAATTTAAATCTTTTATGTGTTGGTCGCTATAAGGTAAATTCCACCCTTGCATCACATTATAGTTTCTCCATTTTTCATAATATAACGGCAGTTGCTCCTTCGTATAACGAGTCGTCCAAATTTTTTTCTTATATCCATACTTCGCTAATAAAGGTAAACCCATCGTATGATCTTCATGAATATGTGATAAAAATATCGCATCTAAAAATGGAGCAGCTTCTCTCTCTATTTTTGGATAACCATCCTCATAAGATCGATTAATACCACAATCAAATACTATTTTCGTCTCTTTATTTTTTACAAAATAGCAGGAGCGACCGTACTCTCCTGCTCCTCCCCATACTTCTACCCTCATCATGCTACCCCTTTTCGCTTTTGCTCCATATGTTGCAGCAATAATAAGCACATTGTTGTAAGTCCAACAGAAACAACAGCCATCGCCATGCCTATAGATACTTCACCCTGTTCAAATTGGGCAAAAATAAACGTTGCTGACGTTTCTACTGATGGAGGTAATACGAGAAGCGATGCTACTAACTCTCTTATCGAAATTGTAAATGTCATCGCCCATCCAGCAAGAATACCTGGGATAATAAGAGGCAATATTATTTTTCTAAAAATATAAATATAATTTCCAGAAAAAACACTTCCTGCCTGCATGAGAGAATCATCAATTTGTCCGAGTGATGATTTTACATATTGCACCGTGTAAGGTAAAAACAGAACAACATACGTTATGATAACCATGATTGGTGTATTATAAATTGACATAGGCATATATGGTGAATTCCAAAATAGAATAAGACCTACAACCATCACAATTCCTGGTACCATATTCGGTAACATACCGCACATATCAAGCCATTTTTCAGAGGTTTTTTTCCCCTTTCGAATCATAAGTGCCAAAAAGACTCCAATCATTACCGCAATAATCGCTGTTACGAGTGAAAAAAGAAAACTATTCCATAAAGCCTCTAATCCTGGAGATCCCATTGTAAACAATGCCTCATAATGGCTTGTTGTAAAGTTATTTACATGTAAAACGCCGCTTCTTAATTTTGACAAAGAAGCAATAAGTATAGAAAAGTATGGAATTCCAATTGATACGATTAATAAACCAATTACATACATCCATGCTACAACGCGCGTAAATATAGACAAAGTATATCTTTTAGATTTCACACCTTTTCCACTAACCATTGCATATGAATACTTTCGATTCAATACATTTTGCATATACCAAATGAGCATACAAGCACTAAGTAATAAAGAAGATAATGCTGTTGCACTACTAAAATCAATAGGCCAACTCGAAATAAATTTATGAATTTCTGATGTTAACACGTGGAATCCTATTCTACGTCCAAATGTAGCCGGTGTTCCAAATTCAGCAATCGTCTTTACGAAAATGAGTAAAGCCCCCATTACATAACTTGATACTAATAACGGCAATATTATTTTTCTTAAACGATAGAAAAAACTTCCCCCATGAACTGCTGCAGCTTCTTCTTTACTACTCCCAATCTGAAGTAACGTGTTTTTCAGCATGAAATAAAGGAATGGGAATAAATGCAGACTCATAATTAATACCATACCTCCTAAACTAAAAAACGATGATGAAACTGTCTTTAGCATCGGGAAAAATTGTTCAAAATATCCGTTAGGTTGCATGAACAAAATCCAACCCATCGATCCAATATACGGCGGTGTCATAAATGGAATCATAAAAACAATATCTAACTTACTATACTTTCCTACATCTGTTTTGCTCATAATAAACGCCAATGGAAATGCAAATATTGTAGCTCCTATTACAACGAGTACACCTAGAAGCATCGAATTTAGAAAAATCCCCGCTAATCCATCACTCTGCATCACTTCAAAAGGCTTTAAAAAATTCCAACTGCTATTTTCATATACACTAGAAAATAAAATAAGAAAAAGTGGAATGACGATTAACATCGCCACAAGTAATAACGCTACCGTCATTCCAACTTGTCTTACTGATACGAATCGATTTACCATGGAATCACCATCTTATTGAAATACTTTCTTAAATTGTTTTCCTATTTTATCTTGCTCTTTCTCAACTGTTTTCCAATCAATATTTAATACTGGAATCTCTTCTACATTTGGTCTATTTTCAGCTTTTATATCTGTTCTACCAGGCAATAAATACGCTTTAGAAACTTGTTTTTGTACATCATCGGATAATAAATAATCAATAAACTCTTTTGCACCTTCAACATTTTTACTATCCTTCATAATCCCCGCTGCACGCGGACTAATAACTGTTCCGCTCTTTGGATATACGATATCAACAGGTTCACCCTTTGCTTTTGCGCTATACGTCATATAATCAACACCCGCAATGACCATATCTTTCGCACCTGTTACAACTGGGTCTAACGCTTCCTGGTTTGCTCCTGCTACTGTAACTTCATTTTTCTTAAGCTGCTCAAATAAATTCCATCCATCTTGTCCATTCTTTTTCACGTATCCTGTTACAAAATCTAAAGCTGAACCTGAAAGTGCTGGATCTGGAAGATTCACTTTCCCTTTCCATTCTCCTTTCGTTATATCGCTCCAATCTTCAGGCGCTGTCTTCACATTTTTTGTATTGTACACAATCCCTAATGCTGAAGCACTATACCCGAAATAATGTCCTTTATCATCTGACCATTCAGAACGCAGCTTATCAGCTTGTTTCGCTTCTTTATAAGCTAACGTTTGACCCTCTTTCTTTAATCCTTCCATCGCTGGTAATGATGCAAGTACGACTACATCAACGACTGGATTTTTCTTTTCAGCTTCCATTCTCGCTAAAATTTTACCAGTTGTCCCTTGAAACATTTCCACCTTTATACCAGTTTTCTTTTCAAAGTCTTTTTGAATTTTTTCTGCTAACCCTTTTGGCCCTGCACTATATACAACAATTTTCTTTTCAGTCGTATTTTTACTTTTTGCATCTGCATTGCCTGTCTTTGAACTACACCCTGTTACTACAGCCGAAAATAATAAAGTACATACAAATAAAGACTTAAGCGAACTGAATTTCTTCATACGATTCTCCCCCTATATGATGAATACATTTTTTTGGCACATATAACGATACTGGTTTACCGATGCTTAATTTACTATTGTGATAAGCTGTCCATATTCCGAGTGCCCCCATGTTTACTTTTATTTCATACCGTTCTCCTACATATGTAACGTGCTGAATTTCACCTGTATACATTTCGCACACATCATTTTTTGTCCAACTCACATGCTCTGGACGAATCATTTTTTCACCCTCTACAAGCCAATTCGCCTTACCAACAAATTTGGCAACAAATTCATGAGACGGTTTCACATAAATATCTTCCGGTGTTCCTTTTTGTAATACTTCTCCTTGTTTCATGACAATAATTTGGTCTGACATTGACATTGCTTCTGTTTGATCGTGAGTGACATACAGTGCAGTTAAACCAATGGAATGAACGATATCCATAAGCTCTATTCTCATTTCTTCTCGCAAAATTGCATCGAGTGCACTTAGCGGTTCATCAAACAAAATAAAATGAGGTTTTGTTACAATTGCTCTAGCGAATGCGACACGTTGTTGCTGTCCACCAGAAAGTTCGTGTGGATACCGTTTCTCCATACCTTGCAGGCGAACTCGCTTTATCGCATCTTCTACTTTTTCTCTTAAATGATTCGTTTGCTTTGTAGCTCTTAAACCAAATGCAACATTTTCAAAAACAGTCATGTGCGGCCATAAAGCAAAATCTTGAAATACCATACCGATATTCCGTTCATGAGGAGATGTCTTTATCTTTTTTGTAGCAGAATACATGCACTGGTCTCCAAAATATATTTCTCCCTTATCCGGTTCTTCAAGTCCTGCTATCATTCTAAGTAAAGTCGTTTTCCCACATCCCGAAGGTCCTAAAAGTGTAGTGAATTCCCCTTGTTTCATTACAATCTGCAACGGCTTTAACGCCTGTGTTTTTCCAAATGTCTTTTCTAATCCACTAATTTTAATATCCACCGTTTCACCTGTCTCCCCTCATTCTTAACCTGCTTTCATTCTATATGGAAGATTTATACTGAATGTTAATGTACTGTAAAGATTAAATTAAAAAACTTCTAATAAACTATTTATTTCTATAGATTTTTTCTATAGTTAAAATAAAAAAGGCGGCAATTCATAATGAATCTCTTAAAATTAGAAATTGTAGTACTTATTAAGAAATACAAAAAGCTTACAATCGTTGCAGAAAAACTTGGCGTTAAACAACCAACTATTACATTTCATATAAAAAGCTTAGAAGAAGAACTCGGTGTATCTTTATTCGAATTACGTTCTGGAAGGTATTTCTTAACAGAGGCTGGTGAGGCTTTGCACCATTATGCTTGTAAAATAGATGCGCTTATGAAAGAAGCTAGACGTGTCACGCAAGAGTTTAAAGATTTTCATAAAGGTGCTATAACAATCGGCGCTAGTTATGTACCAGCGACTTATCTTTTGCCAGAAGTCGTTCATCAATTTCAATGCGAATTTCCCAATATAAAAATAACGCTACTAGTGAAAACAGCCCCTGAAATTCGAATGATGCTACAAAATCACGAAATCGATCTTGGGATAATTTCCGCTGCTCCATTTGATGAACCTCTTTTAAAACAAACGAATATAATGCCCGATACACTTGTTCTTGCCTTTTCCAAAGAACATCATTTTTCAAAGAAAGACAATGTATCGTTACAAAATATCGAAAAGGAACGCATACTATTGCATCGTAATCCATCTACAACGAGAGATTTACTTACACAATGGACGTTGGCGCACAACATTACATTCCAATCTGAAATTGAATTAGACTCATTAGAAACGATGAAACAAATTTTAAAATATGGTAATGGAATTGCCTTTATTTCTAAACTTGCTATCGAGCAAGAAATACAACGAAATGAGCTATGCTATATACCAATCCCTGAATTTGAATTTCAGCGTAATATTTATACGATTCATCATGAGGACAGATGGAATTCGAAAATCATTTCTTTTTTACTACAGAGCATCACTTCATTTGCAACAAAAAATTAAAAGGCTGTCGTTATGCACGACAGCCTTTTAAACTATAAATCTATTTATTTTTCTTTGCCTCAATTTTTGCTTGCGCCTCTTCAGCCTTATCTAATGCTTCTGATACTTTCTTCTCTTTTTCTTTCACTTCATCTATACTATCGACAGCTTTAATAATTTTATCGATCCCTTCTTCTTCTACCTTTCTACGCTTTGCCACTCTTTCATTTACTTTCTCTTCCACATCTTTTGCTTTTTGAAGCATATTCTCTGCATTTGATGTTACAGCTTTTTCAAGTTCATCATCTTTTTTCTTTTGTAACACTTCATTTGCAATGTCTTTCGCTTCTAAATACTTACCGTCTTTTAATGCTGTTGCTCCGTGATCCATTTTCTCAGCAACTTCTTTATATGATTTCGCTTCGTTTCCTGATTTCTCTTTTTCTGCTTTTTCGAACCACATTGTTGCATCACTATACTTTTCATCTTTCAATGATTGCATACCTGTTTCAATATATGTGTCATAATTGCTACATCCAGCCATTACGACTAATAGAAAAAGCATAACAAAACTAAATTTTTTCATGCTGTTGTCTCCTTTTCTTTGCAAGCTCACTTTACTTTAACATACATGAAAAAGAGTTTCAAAAACTAAAATACTAATTCGGTCATTTTTATAATGATAAGTCGAATTTTCATTATTTTCTTATTTTTAAGCGGACACATCTACTTGTTTTTTCACCATATGTTGCTTTACTCCAACTAATACAACTAACAATAAACCTCCGCCTATTGTCATCATAACAATGCTAGTTGGCAACATATCTAATAGTAGTCCATATACAATCATACCAAGTGGTGCGATTGCAGTCGCAATTGTTTCAAGTAGGCCAAACACACGCCCTAGGTAGCTCGGATCTGTCGTTTTTTGCATATGTACTTGCATTGGAATGTTTACAATCATAATTGCTATACCAGTTAACATCATAAAAGCAATATAGTAAATAAAACTTGCTACTTTTGGAATGATAACTAACAACGGAAAGACTGTACATAAACTTAAACCTGCAAACAAAAACAGTCCAGTATAAATAGAACGAAACGGAGTATTCACTTCTTTACGCACTGATAAAGCAATCGCTCCCATTAGCATCCCGACTGCTAACATTCCTTCTACAGTACCGAGTTGCTTTGAAGATAAATGCAATGTATGGACGATAATGTAAGGAAGTGCAACTGTTAGACCACACGCAAAAAAGTTTACCCACAATGCTATTTTCATTAAACCATATATTTCATGTTGTCTTTTTACATATAAAAAACCTTCTTTTATACTCGTCAAGAAATGCTCTGTACTCTCAGCCACTTCTTTTTTATATAAATCAAATACGATAAATAATTGCAAAATAACCGCTAAAAAGAACGTAATACTATTTAATAGGAAAAACGATTTAATTGAAAAGAAACCATATACAACTCCGCCAATAATCGGTCCTAAAATATTTGATAAAGAAGCCGCCGTTTGATTTAAAGCACTCGCTTTTTGAATACGTCCTTCATCTACTAAACTCGGAATAGACGAAGTTAATGCAACAGAATAAAAACTTGCACAAATTGATAATAATGCTGCTGAAATATAAATAAAAAGAAGTGATGGTCCAAATATAGTAGCAAGAATAAACATACTAAGCATCGTTAAACTACTTAATAAATCAGTACCAATGACAAGCCATTTTCGATTCACACGGTCTGCTACAGCACCAGCAATTGGGCCACAGATCATCCTTGGAAGTGATCCGCAAACGAGCGTAGTTGCAAACCCCATCCCTGAACCAGTAGTCTTTAATACATATAACCCCATTGCGAACGTATAAATACCTGCGCCTAATAAAGACGTCATTTTTCCAATCATCATTAAAATGATATTTCTCGTTGCAATCTTCATTCTTGAATCATGTTGTCCTATACTTATATCTTCCATTTTTGACTCTCTCCCCTTAAAAGTTAAATTGTGTTAAACTTATTATATAATCAACTTTCCAATTTTCACAACAAAAAGTTAAATACAATTAAACTTTTTAAATATAAAGGAGCAACAATATGGCAACTCTCGGCGAAAAAATTAAAGCATTACGAAAAGAAAAAAAGCTTACGCAAACAGCACTGGCAGGTTCGGAACTGACAAAAAGTATGCTTAGTCAAATTGAAAATGGAAAAGCTACACCTTCTATGAAAACATTACAATATATTGCGGAAAAACTTGAATGTGAAACGAGCTTTTTATTAGAAGAAGATGAAGGAGAAATTGTAGAACTCATTCAAAAAATGGAGCAACTAATAAAGGCAAATAAATGCGATGAAGTATACAAGACTTTACTACCTATCGTTCAAACAGAGCTACCTTCTACTTTAAATACAGCTCGCTTATATAAACAGTTCCTAACAGGAGCAACTATTATGAACGATTATCATATTGAATATTACGTTGAAACTGCTGTTTCTATATTTGAAAAATATACTTTATATCGAGAAAGCACTGAAACGAAACTACTGTTTTACTATATGCTCTACAAACGGAAAAAATATAAAGAATGTTTACAGTTGATTACCAAAATTCGCGATGAATATAAAACGAAGAATTTAGAAATGGATCTTATTACACATATACAATTATATTTAAAAGAAGCAATTATTTTACTCGCATACGGTAATTATGAAAAATGTGAAAAAATCATTTTAGATGCACTTGCATTTTCAAAAAAACATCAAGTGTATTATAAAACAGATGAATTTTACCGTATTTTATCTTATCAAAAAGTCATTACAGCTGATAAAGAACAGTATTTATATTACATAAAAAAATCGGAGCAATTTGCCATTTTTACAGAAGATACTCTATCCGCTGCAAATATAGATATATTAAAAGCTTATTACTACAATACCGTTACGAATGAATATACAATTGCGTTAGAACATTTAGAACAATTCCGAGAAAAACTAAAAGATGTACCGATTTTTCAAGCAGATGGATTGTATTATCTTGAAAAAGGAAAATCTCTGTATGGTTTAAAACGTTACAAGGAAGCTTTGGAAACATTAAAACGTGCTAATATTCCAGATTATATGAGTCATCCACTTGATCAGTCATGGTTATTAACAGCTGGATCATATCGTGCCCTGTGTCATATAAAACTTCAAGATAAACCAGCTGCTCTGAAAGAAGCAAAAGAAGCAGTTCAAACGATAGATGGTTATCCTGATTCCATCTTTTCTTCATTTATTAAAGAAACATTACAAATAATACAAAAACTTTAAGAATGTCTCTAAATGGTATATTATTCCTCTTTTTTAGCAAAGATAATAATGATGGGAGGAATATAAATGAATATACAACGTGCAATAGAGCTTTCTATGTCAGCAGAACAAGCCAATGTCAATTTTCAAGGCATGCCTGTTATGATTCAACACGTCGATGAAAGCAATGAAACCGCCCGCATATATGAAGTAAAAAACCCAGGACGCGAATTAACTGTTCCAGTTAATAGCTTAGAGGAAATATAAGAAATGCCACTTCTCTTTTGAAGTGGCATTTTTCTTCTTTCAGATTACTTATTATAAATTTCTTCAACTCTTTATTTTACATGAGCTGAAAAAATAAGAATTTTCTACTTCTTTTCTTTTTGTGACCTGCTAAAATACAAACTATGGATTAATTATTCGTACTATACATTAAGGAGGAAAAATAATGGCATCTAATTTAGAAAAAAACCAGCCTTATTATGCAGTTATATTCACTTCTAATTTATCAAATAATACAACTGACTATAATACCGTTGCCGAAGAAATGGAGAAACTTGCAAAGCAACAACCTGGATTTTTAGGTGTAGAAAGTGCACGAGGTAATTCTGGACTCGGAATCACAATTTCTTATTGGGAATCACTTGATGCGATTGAAAATTGGAAAAAGAACACCTTACATAAAGAAGCGAAAAAAAGAGGTCGTGAGCAATGGTATGAAAACTTCCACCTGCGTATCTGCCTTGTTGAGAAAGAATTTAAGTTTCATAGAGGTACTTTATAACTATGAAGAAAAAAGTAGCTCTCATTGCTGTTCATGAAATATATGGTGTGAACGACCATATGCATCACGTTACCAACCACTTTACTTCATCTCATATAGACGTATTCTGTCCTAATCTTCTACAATCGCAACATGCATTTCATTATCGTGATGAAGAAAAAGCATATGAACATTTTGTAAATCATATTGGATTTGATTATGGAAAAAAGCAAATTGAAGAATTCATTTCTCATCTTTCTAGTAGTTATACACATATTGGACTTATCGGCTTTAGTGTTGGAGCTACCATCTCATGGCTATGTAGTAACAATCCGAAAATAAATTTTATTATCGGATGTTACGGTTCTCGTATACGCGACTATGTTCACATAAAGCCTACATGCGCTACACTACTTATATTCCCTGAAAAAGAAGCTAGTTTTTCAGTATCCTCTTTAATTCAAACATTGCAACAACAAAATAATCCTTTATTAGAAATAAAACAACTACACGGTGAACATGGATTTCTAAATCCGTACACTAAAAAATATAACTGGCACTCTACAAAACAAGCATACCATTTAATAGATTCATTTCTTGTAAAGTGAAACTTCAATCAGTGGGGGGGGTTCATCCCCCACCTAATCTCTTTTCTTACGTTGAGTTTTAAGATGTGGGTCTTACTGCCCATGCGTGATAAGAACAATCTTATAAAGGAGACTCAAAATGACGCTGACATTACTCTTACTTGTTTTCATACTCATTGCCTTTATCTCAGCGCTAACTATCATTTTTAAAACCGTAAAAAAAGGGATATTTTTCAACCGCCCCTACTTACAATCTATTATCATTTGCATTTTATTTTTTACAAATTGGATCTTATATGTAACAACTTTTTATTCGTTACTCCCCGAGAAAGTTAGCGAGTTCATATTCCTGCCCATTTGGTTTTTCCTTTGTATTTTAGGATTTATCGCTTTTTGGCACGAATGGAGAAATAATCGTGTGTTCTCGATATGTATTGGTTTTCTTTCCTTTATTAGTTTTCTATTTGGGCTGTTGTTGTTAGTTCTTTCGGGGATGTAATAGAAGAAGGAAGAAAAGCCAACTTTCAACTTTTCTTCCTTCTATGTTTACCTTTAGTTTTCACTGTCACTGATTCACAAGGTGTATAATATATTTGAGGTGTCGCCTTATCAACAAACATCATAAACGTAACGAAACCGATAATAAAGAAAATAAACAACGTTAACAAAATTGCTCCTATCGTTAAAAGTATCATAACACCACCCCTATATTTTTCATGTTATTACACTTTTCGCTATTATATGAGCTGAATCCTTTTTAGAAAAAGAAACGTAACAAAATAATCACAACCACTCCTGTTAATACTGTACCTAATAAACTACGAGTATATATGGCTACAAGAAATGTTGGAATTGCTGCGATCAGGTAATCCCATTGCACCGTCTCATGCATAAATAATACTTGTGCTAAAAGTGCTGCTAATATTGCAATTGGTATGTAATTTAACCATTTTAAACCCCAGTCAGGAATTTGTAGTTTGCTAAATACGAGTAGAGGTAAAATACGTGGCACGAGTGTAACAGCTCCTGCTGCTAGTAAAAGTAATAATACATCTAATCTCATTTCCATTTTTCAATCACCACTCCAATCGTCGCAGCTAGTAATGTTGCGATAATAACCGCTATACTATCTGGCATAAATAGGTGTGAAACGTATGCGATAATAATCGCTACAATTGCAACACTTAAATGAATTGCTAGCTTTGGTTTACTACTTATGAGCTGAAGTACAAATAACCCGATAAACATCGCTGGTAATGCATAATCCATCCCATATGTATGCGGGTCTGGTATCCACTCACCAAATAGCCCGCCAATAATAGTAGCAAGAATCCAGTTTAAATAAGCCGTTACATTTAGCCCAATCATCCATCTTTCGCCTAAATATCCTTTTTGCGCTGCATGCTGCACTGCAACGCCGAAAGTTTCATCTGTAATTTGAGAACCGATAATGACGTTTTTTAATAGAGGTAGTTTCATAAAGTGCGGTGCGAGGGCAGCACTCATTAATAAATGGCGTAAATTAACAAAAAATACAGTAAAAATAATTGCGGAAGCAGGAGCACCGGCTGCATACATACCAGCTAATATAAATTGGGCAGAACCTGCATAAATTAAAGTGGACATAAATGCAATTTCAATGATAGAAAAACCTGCTGTTTTTGCAATTACACCAGCTGCTATACCGATGCTCAAATAACCAAATACAGTTGGTAAACAATCTTTTACTCCTTGCTGAAATGTATCATCGCTCTGCAAAGCTACATGTGCCTGAGCTTTACTCATCTCTATCATCCTCCATTCCTTCTAAAGTTCGTTTTCCTGTTACGACATGAACTAAATCTATATTTTCACGCCATAACGTATCTAACTTATCAGCTCCAAATTCCTTTGTGATTTCTTCAACCATAATATCGTGCCGCACATACTCTGTAGCAACGAGAACTAGCGCTGGGTCATACGTTGTAACGGCCCATGAAGTGCTATTATTTGAAAAGTTCGCAATTAATACTTCCTCTCCATCACGAGCAATAACAGTTAAATGACCACCCATTCTCTTTTCAACAACGTGGGGCGTCATATAATTATGGTGAAATGTCGCTCCTATTTTTGTTTCTGGAGCTCCAAATAAGATTGAGAATATATTCACGCCTTCCTCTTCCTTTTGATGAATGTATGGCTCAATTTCATGCACTTGATCTTCCCATACAGAAATCCATAACTCTTCCTTTGCCCTATTAATTATATTGCATATCTCTTTTAAAACACGATCATTTGAGCGAATATGCGAAATTACATCAATCTGTCTTTCTTGTTCTAAATGATTTAATTTCTGGTCTAAAAACTCAAAGGACTTTTCAAAGTCTTTTCGCATTCGATTCATTAATTCCGTAGCTGGTACTGGTACATATTTCACTGGTTCAGAAGGTACAATGTGCACCGCTCCTTTATCCATTAACTTACCGAGTACCTCGTAAATCATAGAACGAGGTACTCCTGTTTGTTTACTCACTTCATAGCCTGTTACTGGGGAATGTTTTAGTAGTCCAATATACGCTTTACATTCATACTGGGAAAATCCTAACTTTTGTAACTCCTTTATAATTTCATCCATCGGTAACCCCTCACAATCTAAATCGCCCTTACTTCAAAACGACGATTTTGCTTCCCTTTACTTTTTACTTTATCAATAACAAGTGTTCCTATTTCACTCGTATTTTTCACATGTGTGCCTCCACAAGCTTGTTCGTCTAAATTTTCAATTGTAACAATGCGGATTTCTTGGATGGTAGTTGGCAGGAGATTTATTGCTGTTTTAATCATTCCTACAGCATTTTCTGCTTCTTCGCGGCTCATATAACGAGTGGAAATTTCTTTATTTTGCTTAATAAGTTTATTCACTTCCTCAACAATTTCTTCTACTTCCACGCTCGATAACTCTTGTAACTCATTAAAATCGATACGTGCTTTATCAGGATAAATTTGATTTCCGGTGCATAGAGCTCCATACTTTTCATAAACAACAGCTCCGATAAGATGCAGTAAAGAGTGATGACGCATTAAATTATGACGTCTTTCCCAATTTATCTCTAATTTAACTGGACCTAATTTTACTTGAGCTTCATCTTTTATATAGTGAACTATTTCTCCTTGCTCCTTCTTTACTTTTTCAACTTCAAATACAGACCCATCTTGTACAATGACACCCGTATCACATTCTTGCCCTCCACCAGTTGGATAAAAAACTGTTTCCTTTACAAATACTTTATTCCCTTCTACTTTTATCACTTCTGTTTCGCAACTCGTTTTGTATGCATCTTCTAAATATAATGCCGTTGTCATACTCTCACCTCTTTAGTAGTTATAGTTATACCTACTAATATAAAAAAGAAGCTCCTTAAAGTCAAATGATAATTCTGAAATTTAAAATTAATAAAAGACTCCTTTATTAGGAGTCCACTATCTCAATATTTCATTCGCTTCTTTTTCATAAATTTTATCAAATGAAGTCATAACGCGCTGTGATGCTTGAATCATCTTTTGATCTGTCATAAGATCGGCCATCTCTTTCGTCATATCTACATTTGAATTTTCTAGCATATGATTTTTTACTATTCCTGTTCCGTTCGGTAAATTAGCAATGTTTCCTTCTGCTAGTGTAAAGCTTTTGTTCTCTCTTTGCACAAGACGAGCATTCGTTTCGGTATCTACTGTTTTTGTTTGCAAACGAGCAATATTATTTTGTGTTACTTCATCATATAATGTACCGTCTGCTTGTACAGCAACCTTTGCTCCTTCTGGAATACGAATACGCTCATTATTCTCTCCCATTACGAAAGCACCAGATGACGTTTGTAAATAACGATCACTATTTAATGTGAAACTACCATCTCTCGTTAAAAACGTTTCATCATTTTTAGAAGTAACGAAAAATGATGTTGTGCCGGCCGCGCCGTCATCTAAAAAGAAATCTGTAGCGCTATTTGTCATTTGTATATTTCCTTGTACTAAATTCACATGCGTTGCAGCTGGTACTACAGCGTAATCGACCGAACCGATATTTGTTACCGCCCCATCTCCGCGACGATATGTGTCTTGTACATCAAATACTTTAGACGTCATATTTTCTGCTTTAAATCCTGTCGTTTGAGCATTTGCAACGTTATTCGAATGAACATTAATGCGCTGCATGTAATTCATCATGCCCATAGAACCTATATAAAGACCGTTCATATTCGTTTGAATAAGGCAAGCGCCTTATTCTTCACCTCTTTTCTACGATGTTTGTAACATTTGTTTTGCTAAATGTTCAGCTGTAGCGATATGTATATTTTTCTTTATGTCTTGGCCATCTGTCATTAATACAATAGGAGCTGATGATACCGCTGGAATTTTCAACAATTCGCCACTACTTGCTGTTTCATCAAATTTCGTAAACACAATACCATCTATATGAATATCTTTAAAGTTTGTAATGATTTCAATCATATCTTTACTTTTCATAGAAGCTGATAACGTTAAACAAATATAATCTGGTTCTACTTGTCCCATCGTTTCAATCATTTCTTCCACTGTTTCTGACGTACGATAATTTTTTCCGGCTGTATCAATTAAAATATAATCGACGCGTGCTTCTTCTTTAAAATACGTAAGCGCTCTTGTCATTGCAGCTTCATCACGCACAGCAATTACTTCAGATCCAATTGTCTTTACGTTATCTTGCAATTGCTGTACTGTTCCTATGCGCGAATGATCTGTCGTTATAAAACCAACTGTTTTTTTCTTACCGTGAAATTGCCATGCCATTTTCGCGAGTGTCGTCGTTTTACCAACGCCAGTTGGACCGATTAATGCAATTGTTTGTACTTCTTTTTCAAAGACGTTTTCCGTATTGAAATGAGATTTCATATCTTCCAATATGTACCTGATAACTTCTTCTTCCGTAATCATCGTTGCATTTTCAAACTTTATTTTTAACTTTTCAGCATATGCATGAATGAAATATTGTTCCACATCGTTTTGTTCTAGCATCCGAATTACTTTTTGAATAATAAACGGTACAGATTCTTGATTTTCTTTCTTTGGAACTACTTCTTCTTTCTTTACTGGAACGACTTGTTTCACAACTTTTTTCTTTTTCGTTACTTTCGTTACTTCCGTTTCTTTCATCGGTTTCACAACGACGATTCCTTTTTCAAACAGCTTTAATAGTTTCTCTTTTTTTCTTGCCCATTCTTCACTATTTCCTGTTTGCATCGCCGCGTATGACATAGAAGTCGTTACGTTTTCTAAATTGTGCAGTACTGATTGAATTCCATTCGCCTTCACAATTTGTTCTGAAGGATCATTCACAACATCCATTAACTGTTCATGAAATTGAGCTGTACCTTCATTCACTTCTTCCTGTTTTTCTTCTGGAAAAGCAACTAACATTTCATAATCCTTTTTCCAAAAAAACGGTATATTTCGTTTTACACTTTCATCGACAACATAATAATAATCTGTACCATATTGGTCAAATAACTTTCGATACAATTCATTTTTCGAAGCTGCTTTTATTCGCATTAACGCTTCTTTCTTTTCTGTACTTTCCATTACTTCACCCCCTACTATTCAATATAGGCAATTTGATCCACAACAATTTCTGGTGCTAATTCACTAATACAAAGTACTTGTGCTTCCACTTGATAACGTTCTAGCAGTCTTACAATCGCAAATCTAAAATCTTTTCTACGTGTTAATAACACTGGTTCTCTTCCCATTAAACGTGCTTGCTTAAAGACGCGCTGCACTTGCTCAACGACACGTGTTTCTAAATCTAAATCCCAGTTTAATAAGTAACCTTGATATGAATTATTCACAACATCCGCATCTAACTCGATTGAATCAGAGAAGAGCGCTGCATATATTTTTCCGTCCGGATTTTTCGCATTTTCACAAATAACTTTTGAAATACATTCACGAACAAATGATGTTACACCATCCACGTGGTTTTGATAAATTTCTTTGCCGTCAATAATACCTTCAATAATTGTTGGTAAATCACGAATAGAAATACCTTCTTTTAGAAGTTGTTTAATAACATTTTGAACAAGTGATAAATCAATTTCTTTTTTCTTAATCTCTTCTAATAGAACGCCATTATCATTTTCAAGCGAGTTAATTAAGTCTTTTACATGTTGGCGCTGAATTAATTCATGAAGATTACGTCTAACGACAACATCTAAATGTGTAATTAATATGCTAAGTGGCTCTAAAACTTGATAGCCTTTCATTTGTGCATCTTGCACCATATGCTCTAAAATCCAATATCCATCTTCACCGAAAATTGGATCTTTCGCTGGCTCTGCATCTAAATCAGCCATTACGTTTGGTGTTTTCAGTGCTAATAAATAACCTGATTTTAAAACACCTTCAGCCGCCTTCGCACCTTTAATTCGAATAATGTAACGTCCGCGTGGCCTAAAGCTCGTATTATCTTTAAAGTTAATTCCAGGAACGTTAATACCAAGGTCAGTAATAATTGACTTCCTCATAAGAACAACTTTATCACGCGCTGTTTCCCCGTTAATTTTCTGCTTTACAAGTGCTGCTAAATCTAAACCGAGTTCTACTATAATTGGATATTTATCCGTAAATACTCCAAATGAATCTTCCACTTGTTGCAGTTGCTCATCTTCGCCTTGAATCATTTCTATTTCTTTTTGAAGCTCGTCTTCTTTTTCTTTCTTTATTCGATTTTTATTACGAATACCTAAGAAGATAATCGTTCCGCCAACGAGTGCGAATGGTAGAAACGGTAGCGGAGTAAAAATACCCATTGCGATAAATAAACCACCGAGCGCATATACAACGACTTCATGCGCTAATAACTCTTTAAAGATACCTTCTGTTACTGTATCCGGTGAACCGTCAAATACACGCGTTACGATAATACCTGTTGAAATTGCAAGCATTAACGAACCGATTTGGTTTACGATTCCGTCACCGACAGTTAACTGTGTATAATGAAGAGCCGCATCCGCAAAGCTCATCCCTTGCTGCATCATTCCGACAATTAAACCGAAAATAATGTTTACGAATAAAATGACAATCCCGAAAATAACGTCCCCTTTAATGAACTTTCCGGCACCATCCATCGCCCCGTAAAACTCTGTTTCCATATTTAATTTCTTTCGTTTTGCTTGTGCATCTTTTTCTGAAATAATACGCTGGTTTAAATCAGCATCGATAGACATTTGTTTCCCTGGTAAAGAATCAAGTGTAAAACGAGCTGCTACTTCAGCTGTACGAGACGCACCGTTTGCAACGATAAACTGGAATATGATTAATACTGTAAAAATAACGATACCAATTAATAAGTTTCCGCCAATTACGAACTGACCGAACTCTTCAATAACATGACCAGCATTTCCATCTGTCAAAATCGCTCGCGTCGTCGAAACGTTAATCGATACGCGGAAAATCCCGATTAATAACAGCATCGTTGGAAATGACTTTAATTCATCCCACTCGTTAATACTTGTCGCTCGCATATAAATAAGCACTGACATACTTAGTAGAAAAACGATAATAATATCAAGTATAAATGGTGGAAGTGGAATTAAGAGCGCCACTACGAATGACGCTGCTAAAAAGATAGAAAAATAGGTTCTTGCAGAATCTATCTTAAACAAAGAGATCTCCTCCAAACGCGCTATTATACTTCAAGTTCATTCGTCTGAATTAAATAGCGCATAACTTCAATTACAGCTACATATAAATCTTCTGGAATCGTCTCATCTTCCTCGACTTGATAATATAAAGAACGAGCAAGCGGACGGTTTTCCACCATTGGTATTTCTTGTTCACGGGCAAGCGTTCGTATATATAACGCGAGCTCATCTTCCCCTTTTGCAACGACAATTGGTGCTGCATCAACGTGTTTATTGTAACGAAGTACGACCGAAATATGAGTCGGGTTGTTTACAATAAATGTTGCGCCATCCATCTTCTTCGCAATTGTTCCTTGCAAGATTGCATGCATAAAGTTTTTTCGTTTCCCTTTTACTTGCGGGTCCCCTTCATTATCTTTATGCTCTTGTTTCACTTCTTCTTTTTTCATCTTAATATCTTGTTCGTACTCCCATTTTTGATAAATAAAATCAATAATAGAAAGAACGATTAAAATAATTAAAATTGCTAAGAAAATAAATTTAATTTCCCTAATAATTTCAGTAAGTGATGCAGTCCAGTTAAATCCAATCATACTGACAATTTTCTCTAAATTCTTTTTAAAGAGAACGTAAGCGACGTAACCGATTAATCCCATATAAAATAGTGATTTCAAAATATCTACTAAACTTTTACGACTAAACAGTCTCGTAAAATAGTTTTTCGGATTAATACGTGACGCTTTCGGTTTAATGACTTTAGAAGAAAATAGGAAGCCAACTTGAATCATATAATTGAATAAATGAAAAGCGTATACGAGTATTAATATCGGAGCCGATACTTTCAGTAATAAAATCCCCATTAAATAAAAATACTCGGTTGAATCTGTATTTTTTCCAATTTGATCAAACAGCACCGCTACGGAATTTGCAATCTCATACCCTAGCCAATCTCCGAAGAAATAAACGACAACTGCTAATACGAGAATGGAAAATAAATTATTTAAATCTTTACTCCGGGCAATATTCCCTTCTTCACGCGATTTTTTACGCTTCTGCGGGGTGGCCTTTTCTGTTTTATTATCCTTTGCCATGCGCGTCCCCCTACTTCGTTAAGAAAAAGTTAAATAGTTTCGTATACTCTTCAAGTAATACATTCGTCATATTTTTAAAAACATAACCGAGCATTGGTACACTCATCGCAATAAACAAAATACCACATGTAATTTTAATTACGTATGCATTCATAAAAACGTTTAATTGCGGAGCGTTTTTTGCAATTAAAATTAGAACAAAGTTAATGATGAATAAACTTCCCATAAGCGGAAGAGCAATTTCAACCGCTGATGTGATCGCAAATAATAGCGTTGCGAGTAGACTATCTAAAAAACTAGTCGTCAGCAATTTTGAAATCGCCTCTGTATATTGAAACGACTTTAAAATCGTGGCAACGAAATAATTAATGCCGCCAAGTGAAATAAAAATAAGGAGAAAAAATATATCAAAAATTGTTGATAGTAAAGTAGACTGTGAGCCTGCATTTACATCAAACAAACTTGCTTGTGATAAACCAATATCAAAGTCTAAAATATGCCCGGCCATTTTTGGAATGTTCCACAGCATTTCTACGATTTTTGAAAGTGATAATCCAATTACAATTTGCGTTCCTGCATAAGCTGCAACGTCCCAAACTGTCTTGATGTGAGAGACATCCACTTGATCAGCCACTGTAATTGAAAGAGCAAGTCCAACTGTAACCTTCGCCATTGCTGGAATGGATCGTCCTGAGAAAAACGGTAAAAAATATAAAAATGAAGTAATGCGGCAAAACGCAAAAAACGTTGCCGCCCATAATTCCATATTCATTTCAGTTCACCTATCTTAGTACGAACGCAATAGCGATGGGATTTTATCAAATAAATCTAAAATAAGTGTCGTTAACTCTTGGAACATCCACGGACCTAAAATGATAATAACGAGGACAATACTCGCCATTTTCGGTAAAAACGTCAGCGTTTGCTCTTGAATTTGCATCATCGCCATAATGACAGCGATGATAATAACGACAATCATACTTACGCCGGCAACCGGCATTAAAATCATAACCCCTTTATAAAAAAAGGTTTGAAAAATATCTATAATTGGTGACGTATTCATTTATATGACTCCTATCACATAGCATCAAACGCTTCAGGCGACCGTTTTAAACATAATGTCGACGATTTTTGTATATCCACCTAAATATACGAAAACGAGTATTTTAAACGGTAAACTTAAAATCATCGGCGGTACCATCATCATCCCGAGGTACATTAAAAGTGTACTAATAATCAAATCTATAAATACAAACGCTAAATAAATGAACATCCCTGTCAGTAAACCTTTTTGAATTTGCGTTAACGTAAAGGATGGTACGAGCGTAAATAGTGAAAGATCTTTCAAATCTTTCGGCAACTCTTCTCCGCGTACTTTCAGCATCATTTTTAAATCATGCTTATACGTATGCTTTGACATATATTCTTTCATAATAGGAGCTGTCGTTTCCGCAGCTTGACTTACTGTTATTTTCTCTTTCGTCATCGGATCCCACACATCACTCTTCAGTTGCCCGAGTACAGGCTGCATCGTAAAGAGTGATAAAAATAATGCAAGTCCAACAAGCACTTGGTTTGGTGGTAAATTCATTACCCCAAGTCCTTGGCGTGTAATCCCTAGAACGATCATAAAATAAGTAAAATGTGTAAATAATAGAACGATAGAAGAAGATAATGATAAAAGGGTAACGAGCGCAAATAGTTGTACACTTGAATTACTCGTAAACTCTTTTCCATTTTCGAAATTAATAAAACCGTTCGGGGCTGCATACGCTGGATTTACAAAAATAATTGAAAAAACGATAGAAAATACGAAAATAACGACTAATAATGATAACTGTTTCTTTATTCTCATGATGGATCCTCTACTTTTTTCGTTTCACTCTTCACCGCGTCTTCTAGTGCTTGTTGAAACTGATTTCCTGTTCCGGTTAATTGCACAGACTGCACACCGTTATTACTAATAACAGTGAACACTTGCTTTCCGTCCACTTCAAATAAAAAGGCACTCGTTTGATGATTTAAATAAACGCCGTCTTTTACTTGTATATGGCCATTTTCACCCTGCTTAAAAAACTGCTGTTTGCGCGTCTTTTTCGTCATATAATATGCACCGTAGCCGAGCGCACCAAACAGTAAAACGACTTGAAATAAGGTCGTCATATACGACATATGACTCCTCCTCTACTCTTTATCTTGCATTTGACTTTGCGCTTTCATAAGCGCCGCTTGTTTCTTATCAGCTTCAATTTCAGAAATGATAATACCGAATTTCTCGTCCATTACGATTGCTTCACCGATGCCGACTTTCATATTACTTAAATACACATCTACTTTATGTCCTAAGTTTTTCTCTACTTCAAGAACATCGCCAACTTTTAACTGCTTTACATCACCAAGTGTAATAGATGACTTTCCAAGCTTTACACCAAGTTCAATCGAAATATCTGAAACAGTATCAATATGTGCTTTACCTGCTTCATTTCGCTTTCCTGCAAAATCTTCTAATCCCATTAATGACACGGGAGATACTTCATGCTTCATATGGATCCTCCTACTCTACAAAACTTTTAAATAGGAGCGCCTTACGCGTTCCATCTTTTCCAATAAAACAATTAAATTTATGCTTTCCATCTACATAACCAAGTAATTCATCCGAAACTTTCGTATGAAGCGGAATAATATCGCCTTCTTCAATTTGTTCAATCTCACTCATTGTCATTTTCTGCTCACCAATTGCAACGTGAACAGGTTTGTACACTTGATTTACTTTCATTTCCACTTCAGACGTATACTTTTTACGCTTGTCTGAAGAATGTTCGACAATATTTTCAGACGTTAACTTATCCATAATTTCTTCAACAGATAAGAATGGAATTCCGATACGCACCGTCGTATTCCAAAAATCTGTTTTCATATTTACGTTAAGTAATGAAATGATATCACTCGCTGTCGTAATCTTTAATGCATTCGGATCTGTTTCCGTCGTTACAAATTTCGGTTCAATCGCAACAACACTTTCAAATGATTGCTCTAAATTTTTACAAAGAAGCAAGAATATATTATCAAGCGTTAAAAACTCAAATGCTGTTAACGGTCTGCGCATCGTAAAGTTACGCTTACTATCTCCGCCAAGCCAACATTCATGAATATAAATAACAAATGCTAAATCAATCTCAATAACAATTTCTCCAAGCTCTGGTAAACCGAGATCAATTACGCAATATAAATAATAATCTTTCGGCATTTTCTCCACATACTCACTCGTAAATGGAACTTGCTCAACTGTTGAAGGCTCTAGTTCAATTGGAATACGCATACGCGCTGATAACGTCTGTGACGTCTGTTTTCCAAACGTAGAAGCAATCGCTTGCAAACTACGTAAATGCTCAACACCGAACTTCTCTGGTCTATTAAAATCATACTCTTGAAATTTCTCTTGCTTTCCTGCTTCTTGTGCGAAAGCTGGCATTTCCTCGCCTTCATTTACCGCCTTCAGCAGGGCATCAATTTGCTCTTGGCTTAATTTTTCGCCACTCATGACAATCCCCTTCCCTACCTTTTCAATTCAACGATTTCAACGTACATCTTCCCATTCTTCGTCAAAATCTTTCCGGTTCCAATCTCTTCATTCTCAAGCATAAGACGCACCGTATTTTTCGTTGAATTTTCAAGACGATACAATGTACCTTTCGTAATATGAAGCAGATCTTCAATTTTCTTTTTCGTATTTCCGATTTCAAAATAAATTGTTAACGGAATATCATCTTGTAATTTCAAATCTAGCCAACTCCCATATCATGTTCACGAAAATTTCATGTTCTCTCTATATATGAAACTTCTTATTTTGAAACGTCGATATTTAATATTTTTTTAATATATCCTTGCGTTTCTTTAAATGGCGGTACGCCTCCGTACTTTCTCACATTCCCAGGGCCAGCATTATAAGAAGCAAGTGCCAATACTAAGTCGCCGTTATTTTTCTTTAAATAATCGCTTAACTCTTTCACGCCACCTTCAATACTTTCAGCTGGTGAAAAGGGATTCTTCACACCCATCTCCTTCACATTTGCTGGCATAAGCTGCATAAGTCCCATCGCACCGGCATGTGACACCGTTTTCGGATTAAAATTAGACTCTACTTCAATCATTTTTTGAATTAACGTTTTGGGAATTCCATATGTACGACTTACTCGATCAATAATATCCTCATACTTGCCTTCATTGGAAGAACGTATTTTTTGAATATTATACTTCTTCGTTAATTCCCACGTATCTGCGGCCTCATTTTTCGTTTCTGGGAAACGTCGTTCAAACTCTTTTTGCGCAACTTGCACTTCATCTGCTTTCTTCGTTTCAGCCTTTTCTTCAAGCTTACTCGCTTCCTCTACTTTATTAATAGTTTCTGCCGGTTTATTAACAACCGCTTCTATTTTCGTAGATTGTACCGGCTGACTCATATCTTCTACTTTTGCCGGCTGCGTAGTAGCCTTCGTCTCCTTCGCAGGTTCACTCTGCAACTTCTCTTGAAAACGACTACTAACAAATGCTTGTGGACTACTTAGCTTTTGCTGAATTTGCCCTTTCTTATATGCAAGCACTTCTTTTACTATATTTCCAACTATCATAATATCACCTTTTCGGTAAACAAAGATAATCTAATATTAGAGTTTTTTTTTAAAGTTTGCAATAATCCTTTTAATAATTATGTAATAAAAAAATGAATATATTGTTAAACTGTTATTTTTTTATATTTATTAATTCGAATTTTTAGTTGACACCCGCTATGACAGGGATTACAATAAATCTCGAAATTGATTTTTTCGCATATTACCGTTTTTCAATTTGCAGAAAAGTCAATATAAAAAAATGGGGGTTTCTTAACATGAGAATTAATACAAACATTAACAGCATGCGTACTCAAGAGTACATGCGCCAAAACCAAGCTAAAATGAGCAACGCTATGGACCGTTTATCAAGCGGTAAACGTATCAACAACGCTTCTGACGATGCAGCAGGTCTTGCAATCGCAACTCGTATGCGTGCTCGTGAAAGCGGATTAGGAGTAGCAGCTAACAACACGCAAGACGGTATTTCATTAATCCGTACAGCTGATTCAGCAATGAACTCAGTATCTAACATCTTACTTCGTATGCGTGACCTTGCAAACCAATCTGCAAATGGTACAAATACATCTGAGAACCAAGCAGCTCTAGATAAAGAGTTCGGAGCACTAAAAGAGCAAATCAACTACATCTCTACAAACACTGAATTCAATGATAAAAAATTATTAGATGGTTCTAATGAAACTATTGCAATTCAAACATTAGATAACGCTGATGAAGGTAAGAAAATTGATATTAAATTAGCAAATGTTTCTACAGATTCATTAAAAATTGATAAACTAACAATTGGTGGCGCAGCACAAAAAACAGTTGATGCTGTTGCTGACAAATTTAATGCACTTAAAACAACAACTACTACTGACAAAGCTGCTATCCAAACAGAAGTTGATGCTGTTATGAAGGAGTTCGATAAAGTTAAAGGATCTATGTCTGCAGAAGATGCTAAAGCTATTACTGACAAGTTAAAAGATTACAATGATGCTGCTGATACAGATACTGCTAAAGCTACTGCTGCTAAAGCTTTAGGCGCTGCGTTTGATAAAACAAAAGTAAATATTGCTAACCCTAATGCTGCTGTCGCTGCAATTGACTCTGCACTAGAAAACATTGCATCTAATCGTGCAACTCTAGGTGCTACATTAAACCGTCTTGACTTTAACGTAAACAACCTAAAGAGCCAATCTTCTTCTATGGCTTCAGCTGCTTCTCAAATCGAAGACGCTGACATGGCGAAAGAAATGTCTGAGATGACTAAGTTCAAAATCTTGAACGAAGCTGGTATCAGCATGCTTTCTCAAGCAAACCAAACTCCACAAATGGTTTCTAAATTATTACAATAAGCCATTTGAGTTAGTTTCCTGAATAAACCTCTCTGCTTGCAGAGAGGTTTATTTTTTCTATATAGATAGATTATTTATAAAAGCTTTCTTTTTTTCTTTTTATGTGGAAGAGAGCATCTGCGGTGCATAGAAGCGGTTAGTGCTTATCTTGATCCCCTCTTATGCTAAAACACAAATAGCAAATAAGCATAAGCCTTTTTATCTTTTCATGACCTTTTATTAACTTTAGAACACTAACTATATCAATCTATAAGGGGTGTCTATTATGCGTATTGGTACGAATGTTTTAAGTATGAATGCTAGGCAGTCGTTGTATGAGAATGAGAAGCATATGAATGTGGCGATGGAGCATTTGGCGACTGGTAAGAAGTTGAACAACGCTTCGGATAATCCCGCTAATATTGCAATTGTGACTCGTATGCACACGCGAGCAAGTGGTATGCGCGTGGCGATTCGTAATAATGAGGATGCAATATCGATGCTTCGCACGGCCGAAGCTGCCCTTCAAACTGTGACAAATATTTTACAGCGTATGCGTGATTTAGCCGTTCAATCCTCAAATGGTACAAATTCAAATAAAAACCGTCATTTGCTGAATAAAGAGTTTCAGTCTTTAACAGAAAAAATTGGCTATATTGGCGAGACGACTGAGTTTAATGATTTATCCGTATTTGACGGTCAAAACCGCCCTATTACATTAGACGATATCGGTCATACAATAAATATGATGAAACATATTCCCCCTTCCCCTACACAACATGACATCAAGATTTCAAAAGAACAAGAAGCAAGAGAGGCGATTCTTAAAATTGAAGATGCTTTGCAAAGTGTGTCACTTCATGGTGCCGACCTTGGTGCAATGATAAATCGTTTACAGTTTAATATTGAAAATTTAAATAATCAAAGTATGGCGTTAACAGATGCTGCATCTCTAATTGAAGATGCAGACATGGCGCAGGAGATGAGTGATTTTTTAAAGTTCAAATTATTGACTGAAGTTGCACTTAGTATGGTTTCACAAGCGAACCAAATTCCGCAAATGGTCTCTAAACTACTACAATCATAAAAATTAATCTTCCATCTTTGGAACGATTCCATACAAAACAAAAGGGAAATACATATAAACTATGTATCTCCCTTTTATTTTGTACCCAAATTTTATTACTGTGTTACCGTCATAACTTGTCCGCTACGGTCAACCATTATTTTCATTTTTCCGTCTTGTGCATTATATAGCCCAAGTTTATGTAATTCCATTTTACAATCTTGTACGAAAGTTGGTAATTTACGAATTTGATCGATATCAGAACTTGTAATGAAATGAATTAAAAGCTGCGTCATACCTTTAATATCTTGTACAAGCTCTTCTTTCTCTCGTTTTAGCCTTTCATTTTCTAGTTGTAACGACTGCAATTCATCTTCTAGACTACGTGTGTTCTTTGCTTCTCTAGAACGCCCTGCTGCCATGCTAGAAAGCTTATAAATACCTTCCATAAACTGATGTAGTTCGTCTTCTTTCCTTTCACTACATTGATTAATTGTTTCAAAGTTATCAACAATACCAGATATAACTGTTACAAGATTTTTTTCATCCTCTTTATGCTGGATTTCTTCTTTTAATTCGTACTCGTTTTCTTGTTTTCTTGCAACGATTGTCTCTTTTACTGGTATATATTTTCGCTTTCGTCCTGGTTTTTGTTTTTCAATATTTTCAAACGGTATTTCACGTTTTTTTAATTTGTAATACGTATTTTGCAATTGACTTTCTGTTTTTGGAAAAAGATTTAGTTCATTTTTACTTACGTATTTTGAAATATTTAAAATGTTTAAACCGTGACGTTGACAAAATTGATACACTTCATACAGTAGCTCTAGTTCAGACTTCAGCCATGTAATTGCTGATTTTTCATATGCTCGCATCCCGCCATTTTTTTCTATATCTATTTGAAATAATACCATTCTATTATGTAAATCAACTAACTCTTCATACTTTACTTGGAATTCTTTTTCTATTTTTTTAAATTCCGCTTCTAGTTGCATATCGTTCATTTTATTATTTGACATGTTTTGTAAAAGACCTAATACATTAATTGCTGTGTGGTGATACATAATCTGTGCCACTCCCCCTCATCCTTTCACAATTCTCATCTGACTTCCATGTCTTTTAAGAAAATAGCAATTTTTACATATCCATATTATAACAGTTCGAAATTATCTGTCAAATAATTAACATACAAAAAATGTATAGAAAGTATAAAAATTTGGAAAATGTTTTTTTATTAATATGTAAAATTGCATATTAATTACATTTAATTATATTATATGGTATTTTGAATATTTTTTCACCGAAAAAATTTGCGTTACCACGAAATATTACTAAAATAACCATCGAAAATACATTCTCTTATATTTTCAAATCAAAAATCTTCAAATGAAGAATTTCCATACATACAGCACCAAACACCCCAGAAACCTTTCATTTTTCTACCAGCTTAAAGTATAGAATACTAAAAATAAAAAGGAATTAGCCATATGTAGCATTGGCTAATTCCTTCCTCTCTCTAACAGAATAGAGTTATAAACCCAGTCTTCAAACCCTCAATCGAAGTCTCACTTCTTCTTACTTAAAACTACTTCATACCTCTGAACCCACATCACATAAGACTCTATTAAGCACTGAAAACTTCCTTACATATGTAGTTCCTCTATTCCTACCAAATAGAAAAATGTTATACACCAGCTCTTCTACTTCATATCTCTGGTCTCAATCGCATAGGGCTCTATTAAGCACTAACCGCTCAACACTTGGCTAGAGCTTCTATTTCGGCTAAATACAAGCTTTTAAAGCACTAACTTATCAACTAAACCAATTAGCTCTTGAATATCCGGCTTACTTACTTGAGCATTTGCTCCTACAGCTTCACCTTTATGGAATAATTCATTTGTAATTAATGAAGAGAAAATAATGACTGGTAAACGATTCATTACTTCACTATCCTTAACCACTTTCGTTAAATGATGTCCATCCATTTTTGGCATTTCAATATCCGTAATTAGCAAGTGAATATGCTCAAACATTTTTTCGCCTTGCTCTTTCGCTAATTTTTCAATTTGCGCTAACGCTTCTGCACCATTGCTGAAGAAGTTCATTTTTGTATATCCAGCTGATGATAATGTTTCTTCTAATATTTGGCGAAGCATCGCTGAATCTTCTGCAATGTAAATTACTTTTTCAGCTCGATCTGTTTTTTGTTCTAATCCTGCAATTGATTTATTGTCATAACCAGTGCCGCTAATTTCACATACAATTTTTTCATAATCTAATAGTAAGATGATTTTTCCATCTAGTTTTACAATACCAGATGTCGTTTCTTCTAGTCCCATAGATAATGAAGCTGGTTCATCAATTTGTTCCCATGAAATACGTTGAATACGATGCACTTCATCAACGCGGAAAATAACTTTCATTTGGTTTAATTCTGAGATGATAAATTTCGTTTGATCAAGTGGCTTTGTTGACTTTAAATTAAGAGCCATCGCTAAGTTAATAACAGGTAAAATTTCACCACGTACTTGAACAACACCTTCAACTGCATGATGAGATTCTGGCACAGTTGTAACAGGGAATGGATTAATGATTTCACGTACTTTCATTACATTAATACTAAATAGGTTTTCACCAACAGTGTACGTAACAATCTCTAATTCATTTGTTCCGCTTTCTAATAAAATACTTTGTGCTTGTGACATAAAGGTGTCGCTCCCCTTCCATTAATTCCGTATATCTAATTATTAAGCTTTATAAAAGAGAAAAAGTCAACTACCTATATAAAAAATATAGATAGTCGAACGATTCATTTTATAAAAAAACAATTAATCTTGTATAAACGAAGCAAGTGCCTCTAATAAAACTTCTTGTGCACCTACAATTTCCGTCGGCATTGCTTCCCATTTTTTCGAAAGCTCTGTCTCTACTCTTATTCTCAGTTCAGAATTCATTTCTGCTAGCACATATTCTTTCGTTGCTATATCAACATCAAGTAGCGCAAGTGCATATAATTCCGGGTCATTTATTTTTTCGAATAATCGCTTTAATACTACCGGTGCTATATGTTTTAATTTTTCAATATGAATTTCCTTATCCGAAAATAGTAACTCATATTGAATAAACGTAACATTTTCTTTAATCACTTTAAAATAACAATTATTTTTTTTATCATTCACAAAATAACCGTTTGGATCTGCGATAATACTTTCTACTTTACGAATTAAATCTGGCAAACTATTCGCCGCCATTACAGTCCGCTGCTCAACCTCACTCGGCGAAATGAATGTAACGCGATACTTATTTTGCGCCATCCTCCTCACCTCTCCTTTTATAGAAATTCAGTCTAATTGTATATACAACTACCTTAAATTAACTTAAAACTATTTTATATTACCACTTCTTACACTACCACACTACTCTAGTAACGCTACATATCTCTGGTCTTACACATCGGTCGGGACTCTATTAGGCACTAACCGCTCCAAAACATCGCCAGGTCCTCTCTCAAAACCTAAAAAGTGCTTTTAAGAACCTTTCAATAACTCTATGTTATTAAACCAAAACGCTATCTGCTGATCCGTAATATTTGGCAACATAACAAAAAACTCACGACACTTCATCTCATCCTTAAACAGTTGATACTTCCAAACAGTATCGCTACCAACACTTATGAAATAAAACTCATGGATACGGCCAATGATTGCTTGTTTTTCACCAAATGAATACGGAGGCACTTGCTTAATTTCAAATTGATCTGGTAAATATACATGCTCTTCTCGTTCTATTTTTAATACTTGCTCGGCAAGTTCACGTTTATTTTCGAAAAAAGGCAATTGTAAAATTCGCTCTTGTCTTGTCATACGAATAAAAAACCCTTTCTACTCCATTACATTTTTTCCATGCGATATATTATCGAATTAAGTTTACAACTTCATTTAATACTTCATCTGAAACTTTAATTACTTTCGCATTTCCTTGGAATCCGCGTTGGTATAACATTAAGTCTACGAATTCTACAGATAAATCTACGTTAGCACCTTCTTGTGCACCCCCGCGTACTTTACCTGCACCGTTTTGACCAGATGTACCAAGAGCTAAAATACCTGTTGTATTCGTCGCTGTATAGTTACCATTACCTGTTTTCATTAGTCCACCTTCGTTCGGGAACATCGCAACAGCTAATTGGCCTGCAGATTTCATACTTCCATCAGAATATTTTACCATCACATATCCACCGTCAGCAATGAAGCAATCTTTAACCGTCGCTGCTGCTCTACCATCTACGTCTGTTACTGATAATGTTTTATCTGTTGGATGATTTGTTAAATGACTTAAGTCTAATCTTATAGAGCCACCGTCAAATGGAATATTGGCTCCTTGCTCTTTCGGATTTGGATTTCCGACAGCATCAAATGTCATATTACCACCTGCACCTGGAACATCCTTAAACTCTGTTTCTTTTTTCGAGTCATTACGCATTTGTACTTTATATGTATAGTTATGTTCACTCGTTTGTTTAAACTCTACACGCATTGTCCATGTATTCCCCGCATTATCATATACAGGTAAATCTTGTGTAATTTGTTTTTCACCAGTTGGAATATTCCCTTTAATTGTCCCTTTCGATGTTCGAATACCACCAATTGCTGTTCCCATTGGAATTTGCAACGGTCCTGGAATTCCAGATAAATCAACTTCACCAGTTGCCTCATTTGCAGGGTATGCAAATACGTATTGACCTTCAGTATTCGTAATATAGTAATCTGAAGATATCCCAAACGTACCTTTACGAGTAAATTCCATATTTCCGCCTTTTGAATCACCTACAACGAAGAAACCATTACCTTCCATTGCCGCTTGTGTTTTACCACCTGTTAACGTAATTGTACCATCACTATAATCCGTAACCGTACCACTCATTTTCACACCGTTACCAATACTTTTCGGATTTGTTCCGGCGTATTTACCGTCACCTTTTGCACCAATCGAATTGTTATATAGTAAATCATCAAACATTGCTTTTTGTTTTTTATAACCTACTGTTTGTGCATTGGCAATATTATTTGAAGTTACACTTAATGCATTTTGTGTTGCATTCATTCCTGTAATACTTGTATATAACGCTTTAATCATAACGTATGGACACTCCTTATGAATTTGTAGTTTTTACTTCTTCAGTTACTTTTTGATCGTCTTTCTTTGCGTCTTCTGGATTCGTTTCTCCAATCGGTTTATCAGACACTCTCTCAACGAAACGAAGAGATACAACTTTATTATTAATAACGAGCTGCACATCGTTATTTTCTGCAAGGCGAACTGTCTCTACTTGACCAGTTACTTTGTTTCCTTCGCCGTCAACACCTCTTACGTATTTCCCTAAAAACTTCATTCCACCATCAAGTGCTGTTGAATACATCGTTGATTGCAGCTTATCTACTGCTTTCGTCATATTCTGTACTTGTTCCATAAGAGATAGCTGCGCTGTCTGATTCATCATTTGATTCATATCCATCGCATTAAATGGATCTTGATGTTGGAAACTTGATAAAAATAATTTTAGGAAATCATCTTTCCCCATTACCCCAGGAGTCTTTTGCGCTCCTGCCGAAACTCCATTACTTTGTTGCACTGGCGATTGTACACCATTAACAGGTACATTACTTTTTTGCGCTCCTGCTTGTAACGGAATATGATTTGTACTCGTTGTATTTAATCCAACTGTTGGCACGCTTTATTCCTCCAATAATCCCGCAAATTCTGTTGATTGTTGTTTTTCATGATTTGTATTTGCTAATTTTTGTTTTTGCCTTTGCTCTTGTTCTCGCTGTTCTTTACGATTTTCATCTTTATCTGAATAGCTAATTTGAATATTGATTTCTTTTTCTTTTAACTTTAATCTCAATTCATCAAAAATGATTTCAACACGTTTTTTCGCATCGTGTTTTTCCATTTCTACGTGAACGTCAATTTGATCTCCGTGTTTTTTCATAAACACTGTTAATGTACCAAGTTTTTCTGGATTTAACTGGAATAAAACACGTTCTTGTTTCACTACAAATTTTTGCAGCGCTTCTACTTGCGCTTCCATTTTCTTTCCTAAGTCAGGTAATGAAACTTTCTCAGCACCACTATTTGATTTCCCTACTTGTTCGGTACTCGTCGTTTTATTTAATAATTCTGCACCTGCAGAGCTCGAATCGTTTAATGCATCAACTTCTGGCAACTCTACCTTTGCATCATCGCTCTCAAGTTTCGGAAGATCTACCTCTTTAGACTCTTCTTGTTCCTTTGCAATATTACAAGTTTCTGTTTCTACAACCTTCAATGCTTGCATCGTTTGCTCTGGCATCTTCATTTTGTCTAATACCATTTGCATTGTATCTTCTAAACATATAGCATTTTTGATATTCATATTTGAAAGAAGTTCTTGTAATTGTTGTAATTCAGCTGCAGGTAATTCATTAAGTTTAATATTGCCATATTCTTTATATAGCTCTTGTATTTTTTGTATGTATTGATATAACAATTCCGGCTGCACACGTAATTGCTCAATTGCAACCATTTGCTCAGATACAGCTAATAACAACTGTTCTGTCTCTTTTTTTTCTTCTTTCTTTACAATTGGTTCTTCTTTCGTTACCGATGGTTTAGAAAGGTTATATTCTTTTTTCTCTTCTTTTGGTGCTTCTTCTCGTTTCGTTTTCTCCGTTTTCGGCTGCTTTTTATTTTCGATTCTCATCGTACGATCGAATGAAGAATCTTCATTTTTCGATTGTACTTCTAGCCCTTTTTCTTTTTGCGGAGGTAAACTTTGTTGCACCGGTAATACAGACTGTATCACTACATTCACCTCATCCATTCATACACATTTTCAAATCCAGAAGCATTTTTTCTTCCAGCTTTTCTTGTGCTTTCGCAAGCTTTCTGCAATCTTCTTGATACATCTCATCAATGACACGTTCTTTTTCTTTTACTTGCTCTAAAAGGCTTTCATTTTTTTGAATAAAACCTTCTGTTTTTTTAATTTTTCGATTCCATTCTTCTATTCTTTCAGGTGAAAACGTATGTGAAGAAAGCATGCCAGCCATAATACGTTGCCCAGTTTGTACGACTTTACTACGCGATTTCACAACATATAAATCATATTCTTTTTTTTGTTCTATTTTTCTTTTTTCAGCTGTTAATTCATACACTTCTTTTAAAATATGCTCTTTTTCTTGATTTATTTGCAATTTTATTGTGTCGTACTGCTGTTTATCCACCTGTTTTCATAGCCCCTTCCTATTATAACGTTCTCTTTTTCTATTATATAGTTTTTTTCCAAAAAAATCTGTGAAATATTAAAAAACAAAAAAATAAGACCTCTTGGGCAGAGGCCTTATACTATATGGTGTATCGCTTCAACGATATCATCAAATGGGAAACTATCCGATCGGCCTTGCTTTAAAAATGTATTTATGCCTTCTACTTTATTTTTACATTCAAAAATATAAGCATTTTCTTCATTTTCTTGAATCGTTCCTAACTTAAAATACAATTCATTTTCTTTATAAATTGATAAAATCTTTCTCATTTCATTTGCAAGTTGCCAATGATGTGGTGAAACGATTTCTTCCATAATCCTACTTACTGAATCTAATACTGAAATTGCAGGATAATGACTAAGCGTTGCAAGCTCACGCTTTAATACGATATGTCCATCTAAAATACCACGTGCTAAATCTGGTACAGGACCATTTAAATCATCCCCATCAACAAGTACCGTATAAATACCTGTTATAGATCCCTTTTGTGTTTTTCCAGACCGCTCTAACAACTTCTTCATATAACTTTCCATTAACAGTGTTTTACCACCAATCGGTAACTCTTTAACAGCAATATCAACACTTCTTCGTGCATCGGCAAAACGAGTAACAGAGTCCATCATAAGTAATACGTTATTGCCTTGATCACGGAAGTATTCAGCAATAGACGTTGCGAGTTTCGCTGCACGAAGTTGCATAAGGTGACTTTCATCTGACGTCGCTGCAACAACGACGCTTTTTCGCATCCCTTCCTCGCCTAACTCTTTTCGAATAAAGTCTTTTACTTCCCGGCCACGTTCTCCTACTAAACTAATAACGTTTATATCAGCTTTTGCATTTTTTGCTATCATTCCAAGTAAAGTTGATTTACCAACACCTGACCCAGCAAAAATACCAATCTTTTGACCGATACCAATTGTTAGCATAGAATCAATTGATTTTATTCCTGTTTCAAATACATCGGTAATCTCTTCACGTTCAAATGCATGTATAGGCGGTGCATCTAGTTTTATTTTCTGTAATGGAATGTTTTCAGCTTCCTCATTTAACACTTTACCATTTGCACTTAACACTTTTCCCAGCAAGTGATTACCACGTGGTACAACAACATCTTCTGAAACTAGTGTCACTGAATCTCCATAACATACTTTTTCTGTCTGTTCAAATGGAAGTAGCATATTATTTTCTTTTTCAATGGCAATCACTTCACATAAGACGTTATGTTCTCCAACGAAGCAAACATCTCCGATCTTCGCTTTCGGCCCTTTTGCTACGAAAAACTGTTCTTGTACACTATGAACTTTGCCTACTTTCGTATACAGCGGTGTTTCAATGAACTTATTCCATTTTTCGTTCTCATTCATTAACAGGCGGCTCATACATTTTGCTCCTCAAATAACTTCTCTTCTTCCCATTTCTGACGAAGTTTCGCAAATATAGGTGCAAATTTAAATTCAAAGAACTCTTTCTCTTCTTCCAGAACAAATTCACCAAACTGCAGGGAGAAATCATATTTCCATTCTACTAATTGTAGTAACCAATATTCTTTCGTATTCTCCTTCTCTTCTTGAATACGTTCAAACGTTTCTGGATGTACTGTAATGATTAATTTTTCAAACGAAGTTGGCAATGTTTGCACGATGCCAGTTAAAATAGGTAGCACATCAAGCAATCGTGAATCTACCGCTTGATTCACGATTTTTTCTGCTAAATGAAATGATTGATCCCATAATAACTCTGTCCATTCATATGCTATTTCTTGTTGTTCTTTTTGAAACTGCACACGCGCTGCTTCCATCTGTTCCATTTGTTCATGAATATGCATTTGAAATTGTTCTTTATCTTGTAATAACTGCTGACGCTCTCGTTCTAGCATTTGCTGCTCTTGCCTTAGCTGATTCATTTCCATATGTAATGATTCTTGCTGGGCGCGAAGCTCTGCATGATCTGCTTGTAATTCTTCCTCTTCTATTTGGACTGAAGCTGGTTTTGGAAATTGTAATTCATACGTTTCTTCAGAAAAAGAAACAGAATTCTTCGGAATTCTGTTTTTAAATAAGGACATCCTCTTCACCTCTTTGAACGATAATTCTTCCTTCTTTCTCTAGCTTTTTCACTGTACCAGTGATCGTTTGCTGCGCTTTTTCAGCATCCGTCATCTTAAGCGGTCCTAAGCCATCTAATTCTTCTAGAATCATCTCTTTACGGTTTGAAGACATACATGTAAATAATTTCTCTTTAATTTCTTCTTTTGCAATTTTAAGTGCTTTCGCAAGAACACCGTTATCTGTAATTTCTTCTAATACACGGCGAAGCGCAAGATCTTCAAGACCAAGTAAGTCTTCAAAGACAAACATATTTTCTTTAATTTTCTCAGATAACTCATAATCGACTTCATCCAGTTTTTGAAAGACTGTTTTTTCAACACCTCGTGAAACATTATTTAAAATGTTTACGATTGTTTTCAAGCCATCAGTTTTATTAATTGCACTAAATGCCATATTATTTAATTTCGTTTTTAACAACTCACCAATTTGATTAATTAATTCACCATCAACTTGTTCTAGTTTCGCAATACCCATTACCGTTTCTACTCGCTTATGATCTGGCAATCTCTCAATTAATTGAGACGCAAGTTGCGGTTTAATATAAGAAGCGATAATTGCAATTGTTTGTGGTGACTCATCATTAAGCACTGTAAGAAGTGGTTCTAAATCTGTAAGTGAATTTAAGAATTCAAATGGATTATCTTTGTTATACCAAAGGTCTTCCAATAATTTTTCCAGTTCGTCTTCTGGCATGTTTTTAAATATACGACGAATATACTCTTTATCTGGAGTGACTAAGTTCAATTCTTTTACATTTAGTTCATATAAGAACTCTCCTAGTACATTCTCTAACGTTTCTGGTTTATATACACGAAACTTCGCAATTTCACGAAGTAATACTTCTTTTTCCTCAGCTGTCATATATTCAATGACTTTTGCTGCCACCCCTTCGTCTAATGTACGAATGAGGATGGCAGCTTTTTCTTTGGAGGAGATTTCATCTAACATCGTTGTTCCTCCCTTACTGTCCGTTTAACCATTTTTTAATTACTTTTGCAGTACCTTCTACATGTTCTTTCGTAGCATCCTGCACTTGTTCATCTAACGTTGGTTCTTTCGGTTCTTCTGGTTCAGGTTTTGGCTCTGGCACTATTTTTTCTTCAGGAATTTCCAAGATACTTTCATTACTTGCAGCAATTTCATCTTCTGCTAAGTATTCTTCATATTCCTCTTCTTCTTTCTTTCTCTTACGTCTTGCTAATAAGAACCATACTAGACCACCGATTGCTAATAAGCCAGCTGTAATTCCACCGAATAACCACCAGTTCATACCACTTTTTTCTGGCTCTTTCTCTTTTTCAGCTTTCGGCTGATCGAACTGAACAGTTACAACGTTAACTTGACCATTTATAAAGTTACCGTTCGGATCAGCTTGAAGTCCTGCCGCTGTTCCAATTGCTTCTTTGAAAGTAGTCATATCAATTCTTCGTTTTACTAACGTATCATTATCTACCCATACAACAACATTTGTTTTCGTTAATTCTGGGTGTTTCTTAATTGTTTCAACTGTTTTATCTATTTCATAGTTTTCGATTTTGTTGCCATTTTTATTATCGTAGACAACTTTACCATTTTGATTATTGTTCGTACCGTAGTTTGGCACTTCACCGTTCGCTGTAATACCAGCACCTTGCTTCGTATCTGCCCCTTCTTGCGCAGTAGAGCTTTCTTCTTGCTCTTGTTTACTACGAAGTACACCTTTATCACCATACTTCTCTGACTGACGTGTAACTTCATCGTAGTTTACAGATACTTTCGTATTCACTTTATATTCATTCGGTTTAAACATCGTCATTAACGTTGCATCAATATCTTGCTTTAATTTACCTTCAAGTTGGTGCTGCATCTCTACTTCTTTCTCATAAGAAGAGGAACTACTAGAATGTGCTTCATCTGCTCCTTTTGAGATAACACCTTTTTTACTATCAATAACACTTACTTCTTCTGCTTTCACACCAGGAACCGCTGCACTAATCATTTGCTGTATACCTGCAACTTGATCAGCCGTTAACAATTGTCCACGTTTCACTCCAACCGTAATCGCCGCTGTTCCTTTCGCTTTTTCTTCATCAAAAATTGTCTCTTTTTCAGGCAATGTAATTTGAACATTTGCCGTTTCAACTGTCGCAAAGTTTCTTACAATATCTTGTTCCAATTGCTTCTTCGTACCGACAATTTGCTTCATTTTTTTATCTTGTTCACTTGAACCGAGAGAGCTTTCTAATAAAATTTCTTCACCGCTTTTCGAATTAAACGGTAAGCCCATCCCATTCATTTCTTTTCGAACCCATGGAGCATCATTCTTTTGCACACGAATTGAACCATCGGCCGCTAATTGGTAATCGACACCTAACTTCGATAATTCTGCTGTAATCTCTTGTTTATCTGCATCATTTAAATTTTGATATACAACAACATATTTATCTGGCAAGGTGAAGTATAAAAGCGCTCCTGTTACAATCGCTAAAAGCGCAGCACCGATTACTAACTTATGCCACGTTTTTAACGATTGGATAACATTTTTCATCTTTTCCATTTAAACACACCCGTCCACTTTCCTAAATTTGCATATTAATTAGTGACTTATAATTTTCAATAAGATTATCACGTACGAGAGCAGCCGTTTTCATTTGAGACTCAGCTTTCTTTTGCTGAATTAAAACGTCATGTGTTTCTCCTACCCCTTTAGTTAGTAAATCATATACTGCTGTTTGTGCATTGTTTTGCGTTTGATTCATATCTTCCAATAAATCAATAAACTTTTTCCCCTCAACTACAGATGTTTGAGAAGTTTTCGGTGCACCAATTGACTGAATTGCTCCAAATGGTTGTGTATGTAACATTGGTTGAATTTTCATATTACGATTTTCCCCCTTATCCTCGGCCGATTTCTAAATCTTTATCAAGCATTTTTTTATTCGCATTTAATACACTCGTATTCGCTTCATACATTTTTTGAGCAACCATTACATTCGTCATTTCAGCAGTTACATCAATATTGGGATAACGTACATATCCTTCTTCATTTGCGTGCGGATGCGTCGGATCATACACTAAATTTTCCGTTTTGTCTGCTTCAATACTTTTTATTTTTACTCCGTTAGTAGGAGCCCCATCTAGCATACTTGCAAAACTATTGTTTGATTCTAGCACCACACTACGACGCTCATATAAATCTGCCCCCGGAGCCGCCGTCGTATTTGCATTTACAATATTGTTAGAAGTAACTTCCATCCACTTTCTCGCTGTTGTTAGCCCTGAGCCACTTGCATTAATTGCCTGAAACATCCGTTGTCTCTCCTTCTACTTTTAACGTCCGCGTGCCGCTTGGTTAATTGCATATTGTGTATTAATTGCATTAATTGAAATACCGTATAACTGATTTGCTTTCATTAAATCTAGCATTTCTGTCGTTACATCCACACTATTTCCGTCTTTATTCGTTTGCATTGATTTTGTTTGAATCTTTGCATATGTATTTTTCGTATTTACTGTCGGCAAGTGCATTTCATTCGTTTGATATAAATCTGGATTGCTCTTTAAATCAGCCGCATTGTTTTTATATAATGCACTACTTTTATTCATCTGCTCAGCAAATGTTACATCTTGTGCTTTATAGCCAGGTGTATTCGCATTTGCAATATTACTAGAAACCGTATTTCGTTTCGTCACTAAATAATTCATATAATGGCTTACATCACTCACTAAATCTGGCATATTCCACACCCTTCCTTTTCTAACTTAATGATCCACTGATAGAAGTTTCACTTCATTATTTATTTTCTTATATGCATTTATTAAAATATTTACTATTATGTACCCTTACATATTTTATTCCATTTTTTCATTGTTGTCTTTAGAAAAATATAAAAATATAAAAAAGAATGCAAAAAACTGTATACACACGGTAATCTATAGAACATTTCAATATATAAACTAAAGTCCATTTTTCTATTATTTAGATTACAATTATTATTTCATCACAGTCATAAAATGAAACCTCAATCAGCGGGTTCTTTATGTAAACGAAGGAATAGACCCCCTTTTAAAAGGGGAACCTGTTTCCAGACGTTATTATTAATATTTACCGTAAAATGAATTAGCCTTCATTCGCCCATCATTTGTCATAATCATTTCTTCCAAAATCTTTTGCTTATCCCGAATATGCTGTGCTGCCTTAATAATGAACGGGCTTACTTCTGCTGCAGCTTGTGCACGCGTTTCTTCATCCAATGTCATCATCCAGCGATTTAACATCTCACTCTTCTCAGCAAACTCTCTGTCTGACACTTGCAATTCACCGATTTCATTAAAACAGCTGACAAACGTCCGATAAATATCATTGTTCATTTTCAAGTGCTCCGCGGTAACCGTCTATTAAATCTTGTAACACTTTCACAATTGCATCAATATCTTTCGCTTCACGCGTTACTTTCATCGTTTGAATTTGAATGCTAATCCAATCATATAAACCATAGAGACTATCATATAAATCTTTCGTAATTTCAGGATTTAATTGAAGCTTTAGTTCTTCAAAAATACGTTCTAATTTTTCAAGAAGTGCGTCCCCTTCTTGTAGTTTAAAAGTATGTAAAAGTTCTTCTAAATTACGAAACTCTACAATACATCTTTCATAAATAAAAATTGTATTTTTAATCGGATTACTCGTCATAATATCATTTTGCATATAACGTTGCCATGCTTGCATACGATCACTTCCTCAACTTTCATTAATCATCACTTTTTTGTTTTGTCATTGCTTTAATTGTTTTGAGTTGGCTATCAAGCGCCGCCAATGTACTCTCTAGCTTTTGATACTTCTTCACGATTTCATCTTGCTTTTGCAAGTTTTGCGTCTCAATATCTTTAATCTTTTTATCTAAATCACTTACACGTGAATCAATGTTTTTAACTCTCTCGCCGACTACACCTTTATCACCGAATAGTTTATCAAGCGGTTCTTCCATCATTTTTCCTAAACCGTTAGAACTAAAGAAAAATTGCTTCGCTGCATCGGGTTTTTCTTTTAATGCTTGTGTTAATTTTTCATCATTAACTTCCATCGTTCCATCTTGCTTTAATTGAATACCAAATGTGAATAAATAATTACCATCTTGAGAAAATGTTACGACATTGTTCATTGCCTGACGTACACTTTGCATAATAGCTTGACCTTGGAAAGCTCCACCTTTTCCAGCAAAGATATCTACTGTAGAAACAGCTTTATTATAATCAGCTACCATTTTTTTAATAACATTCGATGCGTCTGTTACGTTTGAGTCATTTACTGTAAATTTTAGATCTATACCTTTTGCTTTTTGATCTGCATTTGTACCTGTTCCATCTTCTGGTTTATTTTCCACCTTTGATTCCGTTACTTTCAATAGCTCAATTTTCACACCTGGTAATGCTTCAATTGTATTACTATCACTTTTTCCCTCAACACCATTAATACTATATTTTGCATCTAGCGCTTCGTTAATAGTATTTAATTTCATTTCTGTCGTAGGTTGATTATTCTCATCTGTACCTTCCACTTTCGTATAAAACAAATCTGTAAGTACATTAGGCGGTGTCTTTTCTAATTTAATTTCATTCATTGCCCCTTCTTTTTTAGAGGTCATGAAAATTTTATTTCCAAGTGTATAAGCTGATACACCATAATCTCCATCATTAATTTTGTTAATTAAATCTTTATATGTCATATCAGTTGTTACTTTTAGTTCTTTATCGCCTAGTTTTAATGTTTCATCTTTAGGAAGTTTCGCATTTATATCTTTAATTTCATTAGAAGCTATTTGATGACGTTGCGCGAGCTGTGTAATTGTCATATTAAAAGTTCCTGCAATCGCACCACCATCTGCTTTTACATTAATATAACCGTCTTGTGTTGTCGTTACTTTTTTCTCATTCCCTTTAAAAGCCGCTAAGTTTTTAAACGTTTGTGTGAAAGAACTAAATTCTGATTTTAAACTTGTATATAATAATTTATCATTTGTAAGGTCATTCTTTTCTTTCGTATATGGTGTTTTTCTCATATCTAAAGCATTCATTTCTAATTCGACGAAGTTAGAAGTATCGATCATATTATTTCCGAGGTTCCAAATTTGTTGTCTACCACCAATACCTGTCATCGTTGTTCCTGCCATTTTTCTCACTCCTTATAGATTACATGTAGTCTAAAATACTCGTTTTACTCATCGTACTAACCGCTTTAAGCGTCGCTTCATATGTTGCATTTATATATGCCAAGTCAGAAATTGCGACCGCTAAATCAACATCCTCAATTTCTTTACGGTTTTCTTGAAGCGCTAAGTTTTGCTCACTTAAAATTGTTTTAAACGTCTCCATTGTGTTCATTGTTGAACCAACTTCAGTCGTACGGTTAATGATGCCATCTAAGTTTTTCTTGTTTTCTCCTAATAACGGTTGTAACGCTTTTTGGTCACCTTTTTGCATCGCTTCGCTCATCTGTTTTAACGTTTTTATTACCGGGGATAACAATGCTTCTCCATTACGGAATGCTTTTAATTCATAACCATCATTTAGTTGCCAGTTCACATCATTTTTTCCGCCCTGGTACGTACCATCTTCTGTAAATGGTGACTTTTCTGCACTATCACCACCGAAAATATAACGACCTTGCTCTTTCGTATTCGCTAAATATACAACTTGTTTTAAAATTTGATCAATCTCTGCACCGATGGCTTTCAATTCTTTTTCACCATTTGGCTCATTTAATGCCTGTACCGTTAATTGATCTGCTCTCGTTAAAGATTTAAAAATACCTTGTAAAGTATTCTCAGTTTGTGTTAATACATTTTTTGAGTCAGCTAAATCTTTTTGCATTTGTTCAATATTCGCCAATGAATGTTGAATCGCAAATGATTTACTCGCTGCAAGTGGATCTTCACTCATAAGAAGATTTTTCTTCCCTGAAGTTACTTGGTTTCTATGGTATTGTTGTTGCACATTCAAATCCATTAACTGATTCTTTGCCCAGTTTGCATTTTGAAATGTAGATACTCTCATTTCTATCTCCTCCTTATATATTTCCAATCAATTATTATCACTTATCGAATAATCGAAAATAGACTATCAAACACTTCATTCATCGTAGTAATAGCTTTAGAGTTTGCGACGAAATATTTTTGGAAGGCCATTAAATTTACCATTTCCTCTTCCATATTTACACCTTCAACGCTCATTTTTTCTTGTTGAATACCTTCTAGTAAGTCGCCATGAATTTTTTGATAACCATTTACTGCACTTTTATCAGATGCAACACGAACTATAAATTGGTCTAATGCTTGTTTATAAGAAAGACCTTCTTTATAATCGTCATCTGTAACTGCTGCTAGTTTATTTGCTGTTTCAGCAGACATTTTCATTTTCGAAACATCTTTTTGGAATTCTGGATTTAACTTCATCTCTTTCGCATAATCTCCAACGAAGAAATCTTTTCCCATCACTGTATTCACTTGATTTTTCATCGAACTCATTAAGTCTTCGAGATTTTTTTTATAATCAACAATCTTCGCTTTCGTATCAATCGCTGATTTTATCGCCCCGCTAGTTACAGAGATTTCTGAACCGTAAATCTCAACTGACATTGGGTCTTTTTCTTTATTTAATTGAAGTGGATATGTATCTTGTCCATTTACTGTTAAAATACCATTCATTCTAACACTCGCGATATTAGGATTCATAGATTCATAAGATACTTCGATGTTTGCATACTTAGACATCTCTGTAACGATGCGATCTCTTTCGTCTAAAAGTTGATTCGGCACTTGTGTACCTGCTTGTCCAATTTTATGATTCGCTTCTGCTAAACTAGCAGCAAGACGATTAAATTCATTAACATGCGCCTCAATATCTTCTGCTGTCTGTGCTTCCACTGTATCTAAGTTTTTCGCAAGACGATTCACTTGACTTGTGAACTTCCCAGTTTCAGAAATTAATGTATCGTAGTAGTTTGGTTGTTCTGGATTTTTTGCCACTTCACGAAAGGCATTAAAGAAACCGTCCATTAAACTAGATAATGAATTCTTTCCTGTCGTTCCAACCATAGACTCTACACGTGATAAAGTCGAATTCATGTAGTTATAGTAAGAGAGTTGAGATAATTGATCATTAAACTGCTTCGTCTTTACCTCATCAGTAATACGGTCAACACCTAGCGTTTGTACACCGTAACCAATTCTCTGTTCTGGCGTGTGACCATTGCTTGCTCCAACAGATCCGTAATTCACCATTTGACGCACATAACCCGGTGTATGAATGTTAGACAAGTTTTGTTTCGTTGTTTGTAACCCCATTTGAGCCGCTAACATGCCCGATAGCGGTGTATTATAATCAGATAATCTCATAAAGCTTCACTTCTCCTTTACAATAGTTCGTTCATAAAGATTTGCGAATTATTGTTTCGCTCTAAATTATATTCAGAAACAGAATCCACAATACTTTCTGTAGTTTTTAATAGTACGTTTAAGTAATATTGATTTTTCAAAAGAATCATTTTTACATTCTCTTCTAATCCAGTTACGTTTTTTTGTAATTCTTTCATTTTTTCAATTTCTTCTTGAGAAAAATACGAAAATAACGCACTTACACGAAACGATTCAACTCCTTGTTCTTTACAGAACTGAACAACCATTTCTTCAAATGAGCTTGATAACCCTTTTAAACCATCAATGTACTGCAATTGCTCTACTTGCAACTTTTGAACTGCATTTACATTTTTATTTTTTAAATTCTCATATATTTGCTCTCCAAGCGCTTGAATATTTTCATACGCTTTTTGAATAATAACGAGTTTTTCATATAATTGTATGTGCATATAGCTTCCTTCCTTTTACAAGACTAAATTCACAATTAAACCATGGATCTCTCCAATTTGATTTAACATTTCTAAATGTCCTGTTTTCGTGTTAATTAAATTCATCACATCTTCTAATTCATTCAATCCCATTTCTGCCTGTTTCACAATTGTCATTTTCTGTGAATATCCGTAACGTGGGTGACGAGACATGACATCTTTATACTGCAATACATTATCAACGTAAAAATTCAAAAATGATTTTACTGTATTTTTGTATTCCATTACATTATCAAGCGTTAATTCCATTTCAATTTTCTCTTTAATTTCTCCAATATTATCGACAAACGCTTCCATTTGTTCTAGTAATTTATCTTTTTTCGGATCTGCATGCAAATTATCCGAAAATGCAAGTCCTGTTCTGACATTTGCTTCTTTCGGCATTTGAGTAGCAGGCGGTATATGCGATAAAATTGGATTATGCGAGATAGAACGTAGCATATATATCACCTATTTATTTTTTTATTTCTTCCTAAACTTAATCGTAAAATCCAGTTATTTATAATTATACTCTGAACAGTAATATTTTGCAGTTATTTTTTATAAAAGATATGTTACAATTTAGCATGAGGTGGCACAATTCTATGAATATTTTCCTTTGTGGTTCAAATCAATTAACAGCATTAGATCAAGAAGAAATTAAAAAATTTTTAACTGACTATGCTCACAAACATAAAATTTACATATTATGTTATAAATCTATTGAAAATGAGGTTCTTCGTTTTTTCGTTGAGAATGAAAGACTCGCTCAAAATTTATGCCTTTACACGCTGCAACCATTGCAAGCAATTACAGATGAATTTCAAGAAGTCGTTGATTACTTAAAAAAACACGGAGCCGAATATGTTGCTTTTGATCATCCTTCTGACTCCATTTACCGATCAGATTATATGTTTTTTGTTAAACAAATTATTGAAGACACTGATTTAGTTCTCTGTTTTTATAATGGGGACAAACATACATCTGTCATCCCTGTCGATGTTGCAAAAGAAGCAGGTATTGATGCTGTCATTTATGATTTACCAGGATTACATGAAAAGCAAATGAAAAAAAGCTTTGAACAAAAAATTCGTATGATGTAAAGGGGGAGGCACAATATCATTATTGTGCCCATTGTAAATATGATAATTGAACAAGATTATGATCATTTTATCGCGAGTTTTAAACAACAATTCAATATGGATATCGCTTCGTATAAGCAAGATAGAATGCGCCGTAGAATCGATGCTTTCATTTCGAGAAAAGGCTTTGAAAACTACACTAATTTTTTAAACAAATTACGTGCTGATCAAAATTTATTTTTAAATTTTATTGACTATATTACAATTAACGTTTCAGAGTTTTTTAGAAATAAAGAACGATGGCAAACTTTAGAGTCGAAAGCACTACCAAAATTACTCGAACAAAATAGCGGAAAATTAAAGGTATGGAGTGCCGCTTGCGCTGCTGGTGAAGAACCGTATACACTCTCTTTAATTTTATCAAAGCATCTAGCTCCATTCCGTTTTGAAATTCAAGCAACAGATCTTGATTTTCATATTTTAGAAACCGCAAAACGCGGTCAATATACAGAACGTTCTCTGAAGGAATTACCTAATGATTTGAAAGAACGTCATTTCACAAAAGAGAATGATCTATATTCATTGCATCAAAACATTAAACAAAACGTTACGTTCAAACAACATGACCTTTTAATGCAGTCATTCGATACAAATTATGATTTGATTATTTGTCGCAATGTAATGATATATTTCACAGAAGAAGCAAGAGTAAAACTTTACGAAAAATTTAGTCGTTCTTTACGAAAAGGCGGTGTACTATTTGTTGGTAGTACGGAACAAATTTTAACACCCGAACGTTACAATCTTCAGCGATTTGATACATTCTTCTACGAAAAAATATAAAAAAGGTCGTCACAATGGAGTGACGACCTTTTTACATAACTCGAATTAAAATAATACCGACAATCCATATAAAGAGAAAAAGAAACGTCATAGACCATTTATGTTCTTGCATCGTTTGTTTCAATGCCTGTGATAATTGTGTCATGTTCATTTCCGCAAGCGCTCTCCATACACTTACATCCCGATCTTTAGCAATGCGGTCTGTAACGCTAATTAAAATTGTTTCGTTAGATAATTTCGTTATATACGCAGTAATAACCGTTACCATCAAATTTATATTTCCTTCTGAAGAATCACTTTCCACTCTAGAGATAAGTGCACTCACATCTAGTAAAGGAATATGTACTTTTCTACCAAATGATAGTTGTACTTCAGCGAAATCATATGTTCCATCTAACAAAGGAAGTTCTTTTATATGCGCCTGCTTAACAAGCCCTTGTAGGCTTCTAATTACTTGTTCAAATATTTTTTCTGTTTGCTTACCTTCTCCAGATAACGTGTGTAGCTTTTTAAAAAGTTGTAACACTGTATCCATCTCTTTAGAAAGCATTTCCTTCATAATCTTTCCATCACTTAAACTTGCAAGTAAAATACCTATTTCATTATTTTTCGAAATAATTTTAGACTGTCCAGTAAACACTAAATTGCTACGCTTTCGTTCTTTCTGGATTTCATGTTCCGAAATAGCTGCAGGCTGTTTTAATGGTTGTAGCGTCTTATCTTCAATTGTCGTACGTTTAATCTCCATTTAAGCGCCTCCACTACTATGAAATAATTAGCCCCATTCTTTATTACTCTTTAAAACTAAAAACAGTACGAACAAACCTGACATGATAGTAAATACATCCGAAGCTTGTACTCCCTGTTCACCTTTTTCTTCTTTCTTGTCTTTCGATTCTTCTTTTTGTTCTTTCTTTTTAGAGACAACTTGTTTGTTATTTTTCTCTTTTTGGTCCTTCGCCTTATGTACTTCCTTGTTGTCTTCGAACGGCTCTTTTATAACGTAAGTAAATTCCTCTTTCTCTTTCAACGGTTCTTTTATAAACTTATTTACTTTCTCATCTTGCTTCGGAATTTGAACAACCGGCAATTTTTCTTCTAGAAGCGGGGTTTTGATTTTCAAATCTTCTTGCTTCTCATTTTCTTTCTTATCTTCTAATTCATTTTCTAGTTTATTATCTAATTTCTCTTCTTTCTCTTTCTCTTCTATCTTTTTATCATCTTCGTTTTTTGGCGCCAAAACAGAAATGGTATATTCACTTTCTTCAACAAGTTTATTACCTGCTGTATCTATTATCTCTACAAGTAATTCGTATGGCCCAGCCGGCAATGCTTCTGTTATTTCAAATACTTTTTGCCAATCCATATCATGCTTGTTGTAGTCTAATAAAAACGAAAGCTCTTTATTTTCTTTCCCTTTCAATGTAACGCGCACTTCTTTTACAACCGATTCTATATCTGACGCTTTTACTCGTATATGTATAGAATCTCCCTGTTTTCGTTCAACTAAGTTCTCTTTTACTTCATCAATAGTAACTTTCTGTAACTTTGGCAATTCTTTATCTATAGTTGGCGTTTCATTTTTAATACGAATGAGCGGGACTTTCACTTCATTTTTTACGATTTCTTCTTTCTCATTCTCTTTGTAACTTTGAACGAGCTGAAGATTCCAATCACCTTGCAAATCAAAATCCTCTGCTTTATAGTTAGCAACCCAGCTCTTCGTTTCTTCATCATACTCAAAAGATAGTATTCTTTCTTGCGCATATTGCTCGCCATTTTTTTGTAACTGCAATATACCTTTCATACTTTGAATGTTTTTCCCATTTGGTTCTACAGCAATTCGCACTTCTTCACCAACTTTAAGCTCCTGCTTATTTACTGTAATAATTCCCTGTTCTGTTTCTATCTTTCTTTCATTCAATTGTTTATTTACTACTTCTTGTTGTTCTACTTCTTGTTCTGCTTCTTTTTGTTTCTCTTCATCTTGTTTCGTTTCCACTTGCTCTGAAGATTCTTGAGATTCCTTATTTTCTTCTTGTACATTCACTTCATTTATTTTTTGATCTGACTCAATTTGTTCCTCAGCCTGACTTTGCAAGGGGAAGAACAAGCACACATGTATGCATAGCCAACTCATTAGAAAAAACTTTACGTTTTTCATCTACTAGTTCAAACTCCTATTTCAATGCCTTATAGTGATTTCGTCACTTTTACTCCGAAAAATCCATCTACATTTACAAGTTCACCATACGCCACTAATACATCATTTACATAAATACGAATTGGTTCATCAATATCCTCATCTAGCACAACTGCTTCATTTTCTTGTAAACTTAATATATCTTGAATCGTTTTCACTGTACTTCCAAATACAAATTTCACGTTCATTTCTACATTTTGTAGAATGGACGTGTCCATATATACTGGTTCCATTTGTTTTACTTCTTTAAATTCAATAGGTTGCACAACTGGTTCTACAATTTTTTCTTCTTCAATTTCTTCTGTGGCAATCTCTTCTTCTTCCACCATTGGATACAGAAGTCGCCTTACCATTTCTTTCGCTTCAGAAATTGGCAAAATTTGATACATTTTCGATTGAAGCAGATCGCCAATTTCAAGATTGAACGTAATTTGAACGAGTTCGTCCACTTCCATTGACTCTCCCAAATATTCCATTTCTTCTTTTAACGTTACAAATTTAACATTTGGCGGCGTCATGTCCATTTTTTCTTGGAACATTTCTGACATCGCCGTAGCAGCATGCCCCATCATTTGGTTCATAATTTCTTTAATACCGCTCAGTTCTAATTCAGTAAGCTCTTTTTCTGGGTCAACTTCTCCTGTTCCCATCATCATTAAATCTACCATTGTTAAGGCGACATCTTTCGTAAATACGAATACATTCTCATTCTTTAGCCCTTCAACAAAGTCGACATTTAAAATAACAAATGGTACTGGTACACCATCATAATGACGAACATTGATTGCTTCCACATTTGGTGTACTAATTGTAACTGGCTGATTTAAAAGCGTTGACAATACTGTTGAAGCGGAACCAATTGAAATATTTGCAATTTCACCAAGCACATCTTTCTCTTCTTGTGTTAAATGCTCTTTTTCAACTTGTTCTTCTACAATCTCAGTTTCCACTACTTCTGCTGGTTCGACTGTTTCTTCTACTTCACCAGATAATTGCATTAATTTATTTACCATTTGTTTCGCATGCTCAACTGAAACAATTTGTACAAGTTTAGAGTTTACAAGATTATCTATCTTTAAATCAAACGACACTTTAACAATCGTATGATTCCCATCGATTTCAGAGATTTTCTCCATTTCTTCTGATAACTTTACAACTTTAATCGTCGGCGGAGACATATCTACTGTATCTTGGAAGAATTCCGACATAGATGTAGCTGCGAATCCCATCATTTGATTCATCGCTTCTTGTACAGCACTTAGCTCTAATTCACCAAGTTCTTTTCCGTCCTCCACTTCACCTGTTCCCATCATCATTAAATCAGCAATCGATAATGCAACATCTTGCTTAAGGACAAGAAGGTTTTCCATATCCAATCCTTTTGTAAAATGAATGTTTAATACAACATGTGGAACTTCGACATCTCTTGAATCATATAAATCTACCAACTCTATGCGAGGAGCAGTAATGCTTACTTGCCTATTTAAAATTGTTGATAATACAGTCGAAGCTGAACCAAATGATATATTTGCAATTTCGCCAAGAATATCGCATTCTTGAGGCGTTAAATGCTCATTTTCTTTTTCTAGCACAATCGTGCTCGTATCCCCTTTTGTGTGTTGCTCAGGCATTTTCCCTGCCTCCTCATTTCTGTTTTTCTATCAAATAATATAAACTCTTATTTTATTTTAGCAAACTCATTAGTATAAAACGTTACTATGTATCCCATTATTAGATTCGTAGCAATTAGCCAAAAAGCTCCCCAATTGTATACAAGTGGGGAGCTTTCCTTCATTCCTATTATAAACCTTCTGGGTTTAAAATGAGGACCACTCGTCCATCACCGAGAATCGTCGCACCAGAGAAATAGTTAGAACTCTCTGCAAAGAAGTCACCTAATGACTTTAAGACTATTTCTCTTTGACCGATAATTGTGTTTACAATAAGTCCATAGCTGCGATGTGTATTACGAACAATTAACACAGGAACCATTTGACCATCATATGACGCAAACGCCTCATCTACTGTTTTTTCACCAAATACAGTACTTAAATGTTTCACTTCAATAATTTGATTACGATAATTTAACACATCTTTCCCTTGTAAGGATTGGATGTCTTCTCTCTTAATTCGAATTGCTTCAACGATATTTCCAAGAGGTAAAGCATAACGCTTATCATTCGTTTGAACAAGCATAGATTGAATAATAGACAACGTTAATGGAAGTTCAATTCTAAATGTACTTCCCTTTCCTTCCTCAGAATCAATAATTAAATGTCCACCTAAACTATGAATCGTATGTTTTACAACATCTAATCCGACACCGCGTCCAGAAAGATCTGATACAACTTCAGCTGTACTAAATCCTGGTTGGAAAATAAGATCAAACACTTCACGATCTGTTAATCTATTCGCATCTGCTTCAGTTACAACGCCATTTTTAATCGCTTTTTCTAATACTTTCCCTTTATTAATACCGTTTCCATCATCCGTAATTTGAATAACGACATGATTTCCACTATGAAAGGCTTCTAATTTAATCGTACCTGTCTCATTTTTACCTGCATCACGTCGTTTTTCAACAGTTTCAACACCGTGATCGATTGCATTTCGAATTAAATGAACGAGCGGATCACCGATTTCATCAATAACAATTTTATCTACTTCAGTATCTTCACCTGTAATTTGTAAATCGATTTTTTTCCCTAAATCTTTCGCTAACATACGTACCATACGCGGGAAACGATTGAACACAGTTTCAATCGGCACCATACGCATATTTAATAGTACATTTTGAATATCTTTTGAAATATCGCCTAATCGATTTAAATGTTCAATTAGCTCCTTGTTTTGAATCGTTTGAGCCAATTCATCAATGCGCCCACGTTCAATTACACTTTCTTCAAACATATTCATTAATCTTTCGATTTTCTCTAATTGAACACGAATTGAACGATTCTCCACTTTAGCATTTTTCGTTTTTGTAGTACTTTTAGCTGGCATAGCACTTGAAGGTTGATTCGTTGCCTCTATTGGTGATTCTACCTGCGTAGCCACAGCTGGTTGTAGCTTTTCTTCTACTTGCACAACTTCTTGTGTAACGACTTTTTTAGAAGCTACTTCCTTCGATATAGGTTCTCCTTGCTTTACTTCCACTTTCTCAATTTCAGAAACATGAAGTACTACTTGTTTCAATTCTTCTATACTACAATCCGTATCCATAAATACTGTAAATTCAAATCCGAAAGCATCTGCTTCAATTTCTTCAATACTCGGAGCTGTTTTTTGTATATTCCCTACATTTTGCAATGCTTCAATACACATAATGGCACGTACTGCTTTTAAAATTGCTTGCTGTTCAACTGTTATATGCACTTCATGCGAAACTGCATCATCGTTGTCTATATGATTTTGCTCTATATGTTCCGTAGGAGTTTCTACATTGCCGTTCAATAACGCTTCTAATTTCTGTTTAGTTGAGGCTACATCAATATTGCCCATTCCACCTTGTTGCACATCTGCAACCATCTTCTCCAAATTATCAATGCACTCAAAAATCACATCAATAATATCCGCATTTACAACTATATTTCCATGACGAATTTCATCTAACACATTTTCCATCTTATGCGTTAAATCAGCCATCTCCGTAAATTCCATACTCGCAGACATACCTTTGAATGTATGAGCGGAGCGGAATATTTCTCCCACAACATCCATATCAGCAGGATTTTGCTCTAACACTAGCACATTTTCATTTAGCGACTGTAAATGTTCTTCTGACTCTTCGAAAAATATATTTAATAGATCTGTTTGCATTTTTATCCCCTACCTGTCTAACAAACATTTCATTTATGTATAACAATTTAGTGTTTTATAATGAGAAAAAAGGGGGCCACACGTCGATCTGCTATCACTGTTTTGATTCCTTGTGGCACCCCTTCTATATTAACTATTTGCTACTTTTGTTAAAGCTTCAATTACACGATCGGCTTGGAATGGCTTTACAATAAAGTCTTTTGCCCCGCCCTTAATTGCATCTAATACCATACCTTGTTGTCCCATTGCAGAACAAATAACAACCTTTGCACTTGAATCAATTTTAATAATTTCTTTTAATGCTTCAAGCCCGTCCATTTCTGGCATAGTAATATCTAATGTTACAATATCAGGTTGAAGTTCTTTATACTTTTGAATCGCTTCTATCCCATTCTCTGCTTCGCCGATAACTTCAAAGTCAGCATTACTTTTTAATAAGTTTTTAATCATCGTTCGCATAAACATCGCATCGTCTACTACTAAAATTTTATGTGCCATTCTTTTTAATTCTCTCCTTCTATGTATAAATATATCTTAATATTTCACCTTATCATTCTCACTCATTATACAAAATAAAATGATAAAATTTAATATTTTTTTAAAAGAATTTTCGTATTTTTATTATTTTATTATTAAAATAATAATATACTACTCTTTTATATAAATAACAACGCGACGGTTTTTTTCCCAGTTTTGCGGTGAATCATTTGGTACAATCGGCTTTGTGTCTGCATATCCTACCGCAGCTAGCCTTTTATCATCCACATTATACACTTCAATTAAATGGTGAATCATATTTGCCGCTCGTGCTGAAGATAACTCCCAATTAGAAGGGAATTTCTCGTTATGAATAGGTCTACTATCTGTATGTCCCTCTACAACAATTGGGTTAGGTACGGATTGAAAAAATCCAACTAATTGACTTATTATCCCTTTCGCTTCGGGCTTAACGTTTGCATCGCCTGTATCAAATATTAAATTATCTACTATAACGACGCTTACCCCTGTATCCTCTCGATATACATTCACTTGACTAATACCGTTATTATCTATATACGCTTTCAACTTCTTATATAATTCATCCATTCTCTTTTTTGAGATCATTTTTTCATCATTTTTTTCATGTGAAATATCTGGTATTGTATTTTCCATTACTTTTGCATCTACTTGCCCCGTATCACTAAACTTTTCAAGCATCTTTGACAATTTTACTGCATCTTGCTTTGATGTAGCAACTAGTAATACAAAGAAAGTTAATAATAACATCGTTAAATCTGTAAAAGTCGTCATCCAACGAGGCGATCCCTTTTGCGGTCCTTTACTCATCATACCACTCCTTGAAATATTAGGCTGCTCCTTTTACCTTTCTTACCTTTGTTTCGTATACGTATGTATCCAGTTTCAACTTTAATTTAGAAGGGATTTGTCCACGATACAATTCTGAAATTGCTTCTATTACAAACTTCTTCTCTGTATATAAATCTTCAATACCACGATATACTTTTTCCGCAAGAGGGATTGCAATCATATTTGCAAGTACAGACCCATATAATGTCGTTAACATCGCAACTGCCATCCCTGTACCAATTTGCGATGTATCTTGTAAGTTTTGGAGCATAATGATAAGACCAATTAACGTACCAATCATTCCCCAAGCTGGAGCAAAATCACCAATTTTATCTAATAATGCTGCTCCTTTTCTTAACTCATACACTTCCGTTTCAATATCTTTCAATAACACTTCTTTTAATTCATCTTCATCGTAACCGCTTAACATTAATCGAATTCCTTTTTGAATAAAAGGATTGTCTACTTGCTCTCCATCTACCTCTAAAGAAAGCAAGCCGTTCTTTTTGGACTTTTTCGAAAAATCGACAAACAAATCCGTTAACTGTTCTAAATCTTCTTCTCTTCTATGTAAAACAGTAAAAATGCTTTTCGTATATTTTTTTATTTCTCCAAATCGATATGCCACAACAATTGTCGCTGTTGTTCCCCCTATGACAATTAAAATAGATGAAACATCTAAAAAGTTTTTGAAAGCTTTTATTCCACCGCCGCCAAGCATAATTGCCGCTATCACTATAATGAAACCTACTATAATGCCCACTGGGCTAGAAATATCAAACTTCCTTTTTCTTCTTTGTGGTCTAGCTAATACTTGATTTTTCTCTCCCATATTTCTGCCCTTTCCTTTCCATTTTTATATAACATTTTTTTATTTTAATAATACGTTTTCACATATAACATGTATTATACGCTTATCATCTGTTTATCGCAATATACTCATGAAATTGACACATTTCATTTCTATATTAGAATTATATTATGAATAAATGAGGAGGATCACGATGGAACACAACATTTTACAAGTCATTGCATTAGCAGAAAAACTAAAATATGAAATGCGACATAGCTGGCTTTCCAACGGACGTCAAGAAAGTGTTGCCGAACATACATGGCGTATGTCTCTAATGGCCATTTTAGTTGAACCTTATTTGGATCAAAAAGTAAATATTGAGAAATTACTTAAAATGGTTATTATTCACGACCTAGTCGAAGCCGAAGCTGGTGATATCCCTGCATTTGATACAATGAATAGTCATGAATTACAGCTACAAAAACAAAAAAATGAACTGGAGGCTATTTTAAATATTAAACAAACGTTAACAGGTTCTCTCGGCGAGGAATTATATGACTTATGGATGGAGTTTGAAGCGAAAGAAACGTACGAAGCACAAGTTGCTAATGCACTCGATAAACTTGAGGTGAAAATCCAGCATAACGAAGCTGATATTGATACGTGGCTACCAATTGAACATAAAATGACGTTCCAAGTAGCAAAGCATACAAACTTTGATTCTTTCCTATCTAAATTACAAAAAATTATTGAACAAGATGGAGAAAAGAAGTTAATTGCTGCTGGCATTGATGTTGAGGCATGCAAGCAATAATGAAATAAGACACTCAACAAGAGTGTCTTATTTCATTATTGTTGATATAGCCTGCTTATAAATAAGCTGTTGTTTTCCATCCACTAAGATTAAAACTGTAAATTTATCCACTCCAACAATTTCTCCTACTATTCTAACGCCACTCTTTAAGAAAATTGTAACTGTACCTTTTTCTTCTTTTATTTGTTTATACAATTCTTCCTGTAAATGTTCCAATTACTTTCCTCTCCTTCCTGTGAAACATCTTAATATAAAAAACTATAAATTTCATTTATGCACTTTGTCTTTTATGTTCATAAACTTATTAATAAGTATATCTAAATCACGACTAAATAACAAAACTTTATCATGATCCAATCCGTGTCTCGCAACAAGTTGAATTAACTCTTTCTTTTTGTTTTCTATTTTATTTTTTAATTGTCCCATCTCCATCTCTATACTAAAACTCCCTTTTCCCATAATATTACTTGTAAAATTATAGTACATATTCTCTCATAAAAAAATAAGAAAATGGTTTTTTTTACAATTTTTTATTTTTTATGCCTAAATTATGAATTACGTAAAGGTTTATTTACAAATCACTAACATGCAATCCTAATGAATCTACAGGCATTTGTCTAATTATAAATGAGACTGGCTCGTTTTCTATACAAAAAACATACTGTATATAGTAGTCCATGAACCATATAGATTAACTTACTAAAAAGGAGGAAAACATATGAGTTATGGTGGAAGTTGCGCTGGTTTCGGCGGTGGATTTGCTTTGCTTATCGTACTATTCATCCTTCTAATCATCATCGGATGTAGCTGTTGGGGTGGCGGCGGATACGGATATTAATATATCCTATCCTTGAAAAATGAACGAAAAACTATAGAAAAACAGCTCAAATATGAGCTGTTTTTTTTCATACTTTCGTATGAATTTATATCCCTCTTATTTGCGATTTCAACTAATAAAATATCGTTTAATATGGAGGAAGAAACATTTTACTAAGGAGGATTACAATGATTAAAGGTCTTTACGAAGCACAATTACCTGTTGGACTTCCTACAGAGGAGAAAGTGCATGTAAGCGAATGGAAAAAACAAGTTCAAGCATCATCAATACATAAGGATTAATCTATTTATGTCAGTTTCTTATTCCACACTTCTTAAAACAAATAAAAACTTCAATAAACTATTTTATGGGCAAACATTAAGTGTACTTGGGGATTGGTTCCATACGGTAGCTTTATTAACATTTGTCTACAGCATAACGGAATCGCCGTTTATGATCGCACTTACTTTTATAAGTAAAAGTTTACCACAGCTTCTTCTTAGTCCATTCATAGGCGGAATTGTAGATCGTTTCTCTAAAAAGAATATTATGATTTTTACCGATATTACACGGGGAATTCTAGTCCTTACATACTTACTCGCAGGCTATAAAATTGAGATTATTTTCATTGCTAATATATGTTTATCTGTACTTTCTTGTTTATTTGAACCGGCTAAACAAGCAACCCTAAAAAACATCGTACACCAAAATCATTTCGTAACTGCTAACTCTCTTTCTAGTACAATTAATGGTTTTATGTCTATTATGGGGGCTTCTTTGGGCGGAGTAATTGCACAATCTTTACATATTGAGTTCGCTTTTTTAGTAAATAGCCTATCATACTTTCTTTCAGCCTATTTTATTTATAACATGAGTATTCCTGCTCATGATACTTGTAACAAGAACAAAGCATTTTTCACTGATATAAAAGGTGGTTATACATACATATTACAAACAAAAATCATTTTAACATTAATTCTTGTCGGCATTTCATGGGGGATTATTGGAGGCGCTTATCAACTACTTCTAACGATCTATGCCGAAAAAATTTTCCATACGAACATTGGGATTTTATATACGGTTCAAGGGGCTGGGCTTATGATAGGAAGCCTTCTCGTTAATCTTTATATATCCCATAATAAAGAAAAAATGAAAAAAGTATTCGGTTGGGCCTACTTATTACAAGGAATTTTCTTTCTCGGATTCATTCTATCCGATCAACTTATTATCGGTATCATTACTTTATTCTGTATGCGTATAGCAGGAGGAATTATCGTTCCACTTGATACGACATTACTTCAAACTTACACACACGAAAATATGATAGGTAAAGTTTTTTCATTCCATTATTCTATTTACGGATCTCTTATTCAGTTATCGATGTTTTTTACAGGAGGGCTGTTAGAAATTCTTTCTCCTCAAATGATTGGCTGTTTATTAGCTACATGCTGTATTTTTGTAAGTTTTATATGGCTGTTCTTGTTTTACCGCGGGGATCTCAGTGAATAATTTAATGATAATCAATACATTTTGATCCCACTCATTATTTGTTTCCCCATAATAAAATTGTTTAAAAATACAAGTCAGATTTTTTAGTTAAAGAGCCTTATATGGCAACACTATTTGAGAAAAACTAGATATTTATGTTAAAATACAAATAAGTTTGTGAAATATTGCACTTAAATAATAGACTTTAACTAGTTAAACTTGATTAAATAGGAGGGCTGTTTTGGGTATCACATTCATTTTCATATGTATTATATTAGTGGCTTCTATTTTGCAAGCAAGTACAGGTTTTGGCTTTTCCATAATGGCAACCCCTTTCTTACTTATGTTATTTCTACCACAAGAAGCTATACAAATAAATATTATTTTATCTTTAATTATCTCCATTTCACTCATTTGGAAAATAAGAATGGACGTTGATTTTGTTCTACTGAAAAGGTTTATTTTTGGAAGTATAGTTGGTGTTCCTTTTGGCATTTTAATTTTCATTTCCGTTAACATAAACACTTTTAAATTAGCAGTTAGCATCCTACTCTTACTATTAACATTGTTGCTAATATGCAACGTTAAGGTTAGATCAACACAATCTAGAGATTTCATAGTTGGCGGATTATCTGGTCTTTTAACGACAAGTATCGGTATGCCAGGTCCTCCCCTGTTACTTTATTTTACAGGAACTAATACTGAAAAAGAGAAGTTAAGAGCAACTACATTAGCTTTTTATCTGTTTATATATTTCATTAGTCTAGTAACCCAAATACTCTTTACTGGCACAAACAAAACCATTTGGGAATCAAGTTTTTATGCCATTCCAATTGTATTTTCAGGTTTGTTTATAGGTCAAATTATTTTCAAATGGCTTAATCAACGAATTTTTAAAATATTTACGTATATTCTTTTGAGCTGCACAGGTATATATCTTCTTATTGAAAGTTTGCATTTGTTATAAAAGGTGCTTTAGTTTGTGCCATAACAGATATGTTCAAACAAAATTATTGCTGTATTTTCCGGCAGGGTATTCCATATCAAAACTTAAATAACTTTATTGACAGTTTACAATTAGCAATAATCTTTCTTTCATAAGATAAACATTTCAAATCAAATACTAAATAAAACGATAAACAGCGGCTATTATGCCGCTTTTACTTACTATTGGCATTTCATTCTCATTTTCTATCACTTTTGTAAAAAATTATTAATTTTTATTTCTATGTATATGATAACAAACAAAATACCTAAGTTCAGAAAGAATAAACAACTTTCTGGCCTTAGGTATTTCTCCTTCCCAAAAAGACAAACCTACATCACAGGTTTGCCTCTTTACTCACTTCTTATTTAATCCTTTTTCACTTAAGAACTCTTTCATATGCATTCTTTTTTCTTTAGACATAAACGAACTCATTGATTCCGTCCATGTTACGTTTTTCTTGTTTGATGATCTTTCTTTATAATACGCGCTCATCGTTTCATCATATTCATTTAATAATTCATCATATTTCTTTTCATCATATCCATTTTCATGAAGGATTGCTGCTACTGGTAAACGTGGTTTCACTCCATGATCTTCATCTGGTACGCCGACTGTCATTCCGAATACAGGATATACTTTATCAGGTAAATGAAGCAGTTCACTCACTTCTCTCGGATTATTACGAATACCACCAATATAACAAATACCGTATCCTAGCGATTCTGCTGTTAGTGCTAAGTTTTGCGCAAAAAGCGAAGCATCTACCGTCGCAACGATAAAGTCTTCTACTCCCTCATGCTTTATCTCTGTACTATGTTTTTTACATGCAATTTCAAGTCGTTTTAAATCTGCACAACAAACAAAAAATGCTGCACAGTCCTTCACATGACGATTTCCGGATAGCTCTGCTAGTTTAGCCTTTAATTCCTGATCTGTTACATATATAACAGAATACGCCTGTACAAAATGTGATGAAGCTGCATGTTGCGCAGCGTGCACCATCTTTTCTACTACATCTTTCGGAATTGATTCTTCTTTATATTTACGAACTGAAACATGTTGCTCCATCTTATGTATGATCTCATTCATGAAAATCACTCCTTTTTTCTCTTCATAATGAAAAATTAACATATCTTTTTCAATTTTCACAACTTATAAGCACAAAAAGAGCAATTCTTTTTGAATTACTCTTTTTTAAAACGTTTATCGATACGGTAAATGAAATTATACTTATCTTATTACGCCGTTTTCAAAACTTTAATACCTTTTACGATATTCCAAATGAAGTAGTAAATTCCTACAAGAATGAACACTGCATATGTGATAGCCATTCCAATTCCAGCACCGTCAGATTGATTGAAACCTAAACCGTACATGCCTGATACTGCTAGTCCTCCAAATAAGATTGCGTATGGGAAAACATGTGACCAAAATGCTTTTTTCGCGTGATACTTCACTTCATCTTCTGCAACAAAGTACACGATAATTGGTAGTAAAAATGGTGCAAAAAAGATACTAAAGTAACATAACGAAGATAAAATATTATTTCCTTTCATCCGATTCACCTCTAAATAGTTTTTGTTACCTTCATTATGTCAGGAAATCATTCTAGAAACTATCGCTTTACCTTTCACGAACGTGACATATTTGTAAGATTTTCCTCAAACTAAATCCCGCCTGAAGTTTCAGACGGGATCACTTTCACTATATTCGATTCATAAACCAATACTGTGTAATTGCTAAATATTCTCGTATATTCGATGGAATGATGATTGGTTTCGGTGTTTTTGCCGGAAGACCTTCTAATTGTAAACCTTGTTTGGCCGCTATTTTTTTCGCTCTAAACATGTGAAAATCGTTTGTTACGATCATACCTTTTTTCATACCGGCTGGAATTAACGGTTTTGAGAATGTAATATTCTCATCTGTACTCGTAGATTTGTCCTCCATTATAATGCGGTCTTCTGCGATATTTTGTTTTATTAGTCCTTGTTTCATTGCTAATGCTTCTGAAATGTCTTCGCCTTTTCCTTGTCCTCCAGATACGATAGCGATTGTTTTCTCATGTGATTTTAAATATTCAGCTGCTTTATCAATACGATATTGCAATGAATAAGATGGTTTCGTCCCATTTACTTTCGATCCTAGTACAATTATGTAATCAGCATCGTAGGTTGCATTCATATGCCCATGCTTATAAATGTGATATTGTAAAAACCCCGCATACACGGCGCAAATCATTATAACAACTAAAATACCCTTCATTATTTTCTTCTTTCTCATATTCATATACTCCTATTTTCTTTTACTTCCTTCATGATAATATCCATTTATTTGTTTGTATACAGACAGATTCCAATAAACCCTAATTTATCCTCTGAAAGGTAATATTTATATTACTTTCGGGAATAGTAAGTACAACTTTACACGAAGGAGTGTCTCTATTGCTTCTCTTTTTATGTAACGTGTCGTTCTTTTTTATCTTATTTTTACTATCGCTTAAGTTACTCGGTAAATCCGCATTAGCACAACTAACTCCTCATGATTTTGGGGCTATAATCTTTTTATCTTATTTAGCTTTCCAGGCCATACCCGTCTCTGGTGCTTTACAAGCATTTCTCGGTATGGTTGTTATCACATGTTTACATTTACTTCTTACAAAATTAAGCCTATTCAACAAACTAAATCGTTTTATTCTTGGACACCCTATCATTTTAATTAAACATGGTGATATTATTTTTGAGAACTTACAAAAAAGTAGATACCCCATTGCAGAACTACTTTCTAATCTTCGCGTTGCAGGATATCCAAGTGTTCATGAAATTGAATACGCTATTTTAGAAGCGAACGGCGCTATTAGTATTTTACCAAAAAGAGAACTTGTACCATTAACTCCAAAAGATTTAAACATAGAAGTTAAGTATGCTGGATTACCAATTGCACTTATCGTCGATTCACAAATTCAATACGATAACTTAAAGTTAATACATAAAGATGAAAAATGGTTATATAAAGAATTAAAAGAAAAAGGAATTACAAATATTAAAAACGTTGCCTTTGCTTCTGTTCAAGAAACAGATGGATCTTTTGCGATTAGTTTAAAGGAATAAAAAATCCCCTTAATTGCTTAAGGGGATTTTCTTCATCATATCGCTTCTTTCTCTCCTGCCATATTTAATGGCACAGGATGTTTCATGCGATTCATCGTAAATACGATAATTGCTGTCATTACTTCAGCAACTGGCATAACGAGCCAAATTCCATTTATACCAAATAATTTCGGCATAATCCATAACAATGGAATAATAAATAGTAATCCTCGGCTCATTATAATAAGTACTGATTTCTTCGTTTGTCGCACTGATTGGAAATACTCTCCATACACAATGTTATAACCTAAAAATACGTATTGGATAAAGAATAAGCTAATACCTGTTAAGGTTAACTCCAATAATTCTGGAGATTGAACATCAAATAAACCAATGATATATTTCCCGAAGAATAATCCGACAATTATCGCAATGCCTCCGAGGACAACTGCAATTTTCACAGCAAACTTCAATCCTTCACGAAGTCTCTCTGATAAATTTGCCCCATAATGGAAACTAGCAATTGGCTGTAATGCTGCTCCAACACCAAAGAATAATAGTAATGTCATTGCATGAATACTATTCACCATCGCATAGGAAGCTACTCCTACTTCTCCTGCATATTGGACGAATGCGATATTAAAACCAATCGTTACGATTGCAACCGTACTTTCTGCTGTAAAACTTGGGAAACCAATCACCATAATTTGTTTGACAGTATCCCATTCAAAATGGAATTTCGTCCACTTTAAAATACTACTTTTTCTAAAGAAATGAGTTAATAATACAAGGAAACCAATCGCTGCCGAAAGAATAGTCGCTGAAGCAGCACCTGTTACGCCCCATCCAAAGATAAAAATAAAGATATAGTCAAACACTATATTTAATACAGCTGTTACAACAAGACCAGCCATTGCTAAATTAGGATTTCCATCATTTCGTATGAATGTACTTAAAATATTTTCTAAAACGTATATCATTCCAAATGTTAATAATACGTGTAAATAGTCTAACGCATATGGTAGAATCACTTCATTTGCACCAAATAAATATGCTAAATCTTCTATTCTCCATAAGCAAATCGCTGCTAAAATCCCTACGATAACAACTGCTACCGTCATGGATTGAGTAAAAATAGACCTTGCTCTTTCTCGTTTATTTTCGCCTAATGCAATGGAGTATAACGTTGCCCCGCCCATTCCGATCCATAATGAAATAGAGAAGAAAATCGAAAATGCTGGAATAGCCACGTTCACTCCTGCTAAACCGTTCGCCCCAACTCCTCTACTAATCATGACCGCGTCAATTACAATATTCACTGACATTAATACCATTCCAAGAACGGCTGGTATTAAATAAGAAATAAATAAGCTTTTTATCGGTTTTTCTCTTAATTTTTCTGTTGCTTCCATACTCTAATATGCTCCTTTTTTTCAACTCTCTTTTCTTAGTTTAAACCTTCAAGTAACTTGAAGGTCAAGAGAGAATTAAAAAACAGGTAACTGACTTATACTAATGAATGAAAATTTGTAATCAATTCAAAGGTTTTCATCTTATTTTTTCACTACAGGAATTTGAATTTCTGTTACTTGCTCCTCTGGATTTTCTGTTACAGACCAATCAATCAATCCAATCTCAATCGAATCTCCATGTACTTCGTAACCTTCTTTATCAATGTATGTAAGTAACTCCTTGTACGTTGCATCTGTTTCTTCATACGGTCCATGATGATAAGAGCAAGCATATAAACCTTCTTTAATTTCATCTGAAGTATGCACTTCATACGGCATATAATCCAAAAGAATAAATACACTGCTATATGCTTGAAACTCATTTTGCATTAATCCTTTTTTCGCAACAGTTACACCAATATCTCCAGAAAATAAACTATCATCCATTTGCCTCATATTTTTTTGTAACGAATGGATGTAGTACTCAAACATATCATCCGTCGTATTTGGAGCAACCGCAATTGCTGTAATTTTTCGCTGCGGAATCTCTTTAATTACCATTTGTTCAGCTTTTGCTTTTGTTGCTTTCTTAATTAAATGAATTCTATGCTCCATTTTCGCCAAAGCATACTCAATTTCTCTTTGTTTCTTCAGCATCATCTCTTGTTGTTTTTCCAGTAAATTGATTGCGTATGCTGGATTTCTTTCATCAATATATTTCTTAATTTCCTTTAACGGAATATTTAACTGGCGTAAAAATTTAATCGTATCTAACAGTGAAAATTGATCGATTGTATAATAACGATAATTCGTTTGAGGATCCACAATGGACGGATGAAAAATTCCTTTTTCATCATAATACCTTAATGTAGATTCTGCGATATTATGCATTTTCGCCATTTCTCCAATTGTAAAACGTTTATTTAATAACATCTTTTATTTCCTTCCATTTCTATTTATTTCATTATATGTTCATTTTCTCTTCAAAACAAAAAAGAATTCCCATACGAGAATTCTTTTTTACTATTAAACCTCTATTATTATAGGAAGAATCATCGGCTTTCGTTTTGTATTTGTATATATATACTTCCCTAATGCTTCTCTTACCTCCCTTTTCAAAATACCCCAGCTATTCACATTCTCTTTCTTTAAATTATTAATCGTAATAACAGCTAATTTATTTAATTCTCTTAGAAATTCTTCTGAATCACGGACATAGACAAATCCACGAGAAATAATATCTGGACCTGAAATTATTTCTCCATCCACTTTATTAAAAGTAATAACTATAACGAGCATTCCATCTTCTGAAAGTTGTTTACGATCACGTAATAATGCATTTCCAACATCTCCAATTCCTAATCCATCTACATATATATTTCCTGCCTGTATTCTTCTAGATTGAATTGCCACTTCATTACTTATATCTACAACATCTCCATTACGTACGATAAAGATATTTTCCTTTTCAATACCAATTGATTCTGCTAACAAACTATGATGATGTAGCATTCTAAACTCTCCATGAATTGGAATAAAATATTTTGGCTTCATTAATGTAAGCATTAACTTCAACTCTTCTTGATATGCATGACCGGATACATGCACTCCAGTAGAACTACCTGATCCGTAAATCACCTTTGCTCCTAATGCAAATAAATTATCGATAATTCGAGAAACGTTACGTTCATTTCCTGGGATAGGGGTCGCGGCTATAATAACCGTATCTTCTGGTAAAATATCCACTTGTCTATAGTTTCCACTAGCTAAACGCGCTAAAGCTGCCATTGGTTCTCCTTGACTTCCTGTACAAAGTATTGCAACCTGCTTTGGATCTAAACGATTTACCTCATTTGCTTCAATCAACATACCTTCTGGAATATGTAAATAACCTTTCTCTAGAGCAACCTCTACTACATTTACCATACTTCTCCCTAGCAAAGCTAGTTTTCGATTTGTTTTTATACATGCTTCAACTATTTGCTGAACACGATTCACATTAGAAGCAAACGTAGAAATAATTACTTTTCTATTTGCTTTCATAAATATTTCCTCTATCCGTTCTCCTACTGACCTTTCTGATGGAGTAAAACCTGGACGTTCTGCATTTGTGCTTTCAGATAATAAAGCTAGTACACCTTCACTTCCTATTTTAGCCATTTTATGAATATCAGGATGTTGATTATTTACTGGTGTTAAATCAAATTTAAAATCACCTGTATGTACTACAGTACCTTCTGGTGTATGAAAAACAATACCGAGACAATCCGGAATACTGTGGTTCGTTTTAAAAAAAGTTGCCTTAATAGAACCACAATCAATTTCTGATTCTGAATGAATAACGATTAATTCCGTATCATTTTGAAGATTGTGTTCCTTTAATTTAATTTCAATTAAACCTAACGTTAACTTTGTTGCATAGATTGGTACATTTAGTTGTTTTAAAAAATATGGTATTCCGCCAATATGGTCCTCATGCCCGTGCGTTACTATTAAACCGCGAATTTTTTCTTTATTTTCTTGCAAATATGTGACATCTGGAATTATTAAATCAATCCCTAATAAACTTTCATCTGGAAATTTAGATCCACAATCAATGACGACAATATCATTTTCATATTGGATAGCATACATATTTTTTCCTATTTCATTTACTCCACCTAAAGCAACAATAGACAAGTTATTTTTTAATGCCTTCAAATTATAAATCCTCCCTTTCACAGTTATAGTTCGTGAAATAGTATGTAGAATTTATTATTTGTAATGGAAAAGGACTTCATACTATTTTATACATATAAAATTCACACACTACTCTTACACCTATATCCCAATAAGACAGCTTCTTCCTCAAAAAGCTCCCATTTTTTCATTGATTTTTTATAAAATCTATTATATATTAATTACAGGTTCAAATTACGAGTTCAAAAGAACTTGTAATCAGACCCTTTTGTTTAATGGGTTTTACATATTTTCATTAGGCAAATTCCGAGAAATCGTATGATAAAATTAAAAATGACGAGGAGAGGATCAGATGGAATTCGAATTTTTCTTTCAAATTGCACTTATTTTATTAAGTACAAAGCTTGCTGGTGATCTTAGTGTTAGATTAGGTCAACCTTCTGTACTAGGTAAATTAATTGTCGGTATCGTTATCGGTCCAGCTGTATTAGGTTGGATTGAAAATTCAGAGCTTCTAACTCAATTAAGTAATGTCGGGGTTATTCTCTTAATGTTTATGGCTGGACTTGAAACAGACTTAGAAGAATTAAACGCAAATCGTAATTCTTCTTTAGCAGTTGCACTCGGAGGTATCATTCTTCCATTCGTAGGTGGTTACGTTTCCGGCCTTATTATGGGAATGGAACAAGGAAACGCTGTATTCTTAGGATTACTTTTATGTGCGACAAGTGTTAGTATTTCCGTTCAAACACTTCGCGATTTAGGAAAGATGAAAACACGTGAAAGTACAACTATGCTAGGCGCAGCTGTATTTGATGACATTCTTGTCGTTATTTTATTAGCATTTGCAATGAGCTTCTTAGGTACTGATGATGTTAACTTAACAATGGTTATCTTGAAGAAAGTAGTATTCTTCGCTTCTATTATTTTAATCGGATGGAAAGGTGTTCCTGCGATTATGCGCTGGTTATCACCACTGCGCGTATCTGAGTCTATCGTGAGCGCGGCCCTTATCATCTGTTTCTCATTCGCATATTTCGGCGAATTATTAGGAATTGCTGGTATTATCGGTGCTTTCGCTGCTGGTATTGCAATTTCTCAAACAAACTACAAACATGAAGTAGAAAAGAAAGTAGAACCCATTGCTTACGCTATGTTCGTTCCAGTATTCTTCGTTAGTATCGGTATGAATATTACATTTGACGGTATCGGCAATCAAATTTGGTTCATCTTAGCATTAACTGTTATCGCTGTATTAACGAAATTAATCGGCTGTGGATTCGGTGCACGAATGACTGGATTTGACGCTAAGTCTTCTGCAATTATCGGCGCTGGAATGGTTTCTCGTGGTGAAGTTGCACTTATCATTGCAGGAACAGGACTTTCTTCAGGTCTATTGGCACAAGATTACTTTACAGCAATCGTTATTGTCGTTATTTTAACTACAATGATTACACCACCAATGTTAAAATACACTTTTGGTGCAAAAGATAAAGCAATGAAAGCAAGTAAATAAGTTTACTATAATAAAAGGAGATTGCTATTTTATAAGATAGCAATCTCCTTTTTGTTTTATCTTTAAACAATCTCGTTCTTTTTTAACCATTTTTCAAAAATAGTTCGTGCTTCTTCATCATTGATATCATTACTAAATGAATACACCTTAATACCATAATCATCTATATATTCACCCAGTTTCATTTCCTCCACTTTCTTATAAAAATTGTCTGCCTCATAGTGCGGAAGATAAGCATCCCAAACTGGTTCATTTATTCTTTTGTACGCCGTCACTTCTAAATTATATCCGTCTTCATAATATCCGATGTGATAATGTTTGTTCGGATCATATTTATCCATTAAAAGTCCCCTCCTACTAAACAAAAGCGAGCCTTATATTAAAGCTCGCTCCTCTCTCTATTTATTAAATACGTTCCATCGCCGTCTTCAACGTTCCAACAACAAAGGCAATTTCTTCACTTGAAATAATAAGCGGCGGTGCTAATGTTAAGACGTTATTATACCCTGCTGTTGTCATACCATTGCGTCCTATAATTAAGCCCTTTTCTTTACAAGCATTTACAACACTTGCAATTTTGTCGTTATCAATTGGCTCTTTCGTCTCTTTATCATTTACTAATTCAATTCCAACTAATAGGCCTTTTCCTCTAATATTCCCAACAAGCGGATGTTCCCCAATTTCATCTTTTAGTTGCTCTAATAAAAGGGAACCCATTTGCGCAGATCGCTCGATTAAATTTTCATTTTCCATAATCTCTAAGTTTTTAAGCGCTAATGCACAAGCTGCTGGATTTCCACCAAATGTATTAATATGGCGGAAGAATTCATATTCTCCTTTACCTTTAAAAGCCTCATATATTTCTTTTTTCACAGCTGTTGCAGATAATGGTAAATATGCGCTCGTAATGCCCTTTGCCATTGTAATAATATCTGGCTTCACATCATAATTCATAAACCCAAATGCTTTTCCTGTACGACCGAAACCGCAAATTACTTCATCACTAATAAGCAAGGCACCGTGTTTTTGACACGTCTCATGAACAGCTTTCATATAGTCTTGTGGTGGCATTAATATGCCCCCGCCTGTAATAATTGGTTCCATAATAAAAGCGGCAATTGTTTCACTTAATTCCCACGTCATAACACGATCGACTTCTTTCACACATTCTACATCATAAATATGCTGCCCTTCAATCCCAGGCATACGGTAACAATCCGGTGGTGTTACGTGTAAAAAACCTGAAGCAAACGGTTCATATTGATATCTACGCTGCGCTTGTCCCGTCGCTGCCATTGTCGCCATTGTATTCCCATGATACCCACGATAACGTGACATAAATTTATAACGATGTGGTTCACCTTTTTGAGCATAGTATTGTCTTGCTATTTTAAAAGCAGTTTCGTTCGCTTCTGAACCACTATTTGAGAAGAAAATAACATACTCTCCCCCAAGCCACTCATTTAACTTTTCAGCAAGCTTTATAGCTGGCTCATGGGATTGTGACATTGGAAAGTATGATAATGTTTGTAATTGCTTATAAGCCGCTTCTGCGAGCTCCTTTCTTCCATATCCACTATTGACACACCAAAGGCCACTCATACCATCTAAATATCTTTTTCCTTGTATATCTTCAACCCAGCACCCTTCAGCTTTTGCCCCTACCATTGTACTATTTGGACTAAAGGGACGCATTCCGTGCCAAACATATTGCTCATCTTTTGCTAATAATTCATCAGTTTGCTTCGTTTTCATCATTACTTCCACCTTCCATAACAACTTATTTTTCACAAAAGCTGCGCTGGTGCCATGATGACTTAAATTTCTCCCTGCTATTTTCATTCCACAAAATTAAGACAAATCCTACTTACAAATCAGTAATATTTACAAGAAAATGACAAAAGAAAAAAGAGCTTTTCTTATCTATTGAAAAGCTCCTCTTTTATTTAATGTGAAGACACATCACTAATACCGTGACCAGTATTAGATTTTACGAGAATTTCATCAAATTTCGCTGCATCTTCTTTCTTACTAGATAAAACAGTTCCTAAATATGCTGCAAGAAATCCGAGCGGAATTGAAATAATTCCTGGTGTCGTATATGGAAATATCGCTTCCCCAACAAAAATAGCTTTTCCAGCTACAGGGTTCCAAACATTCGGACTCAACGCTACGAGAACAATAGCTGATACGAGACCCACAATCATACCAGAAATAGCACCCGTTGTATTAAAACGCTTCCAATATATTGTAAATAAAATCACTGGTAGATTTGCACTCGCTGCAACTGCAAATGCTAATGATACTAAAAATGCTACGTTTAATGTTTGGGCAAATAATGCAAGTATGATAGATAGTATCGCTACTCCAATAGATGCATAACGAGCCATAGATACTTGCTCTTTTTCCGTTGATTTCCCTCTGCGAATGATTTCATTATAAAAATCATGAGCGAATGCTGATGCTGCTGTTAATACAAGACCTGCCACTACAGCCAAAATCGTTGCAAAAGCAATTGCTGATACGAAAGCAAATAAGAAGTCTCCACCTAACGCTTTGGCTAATAAAGGTGCCGCCATATTACCAGCTGGGTTCGCTTTAATAATCGCTTCATTTCCTACAAACGCTGCCGCACCAAATCCTAAGAAAATCGTCATAATATAAAATGCACCAATTAACCACGTCGCATATACGACAGATTGACGTGCAGTTTTTGCATCACGTACTGTAAAAAAGCGGACAAGTATATGTGGTAATCCAGCTGTACCAAGTACTAGTCCTAAATTTAAAGACAGTGTATCAAGACCATCCTTATACTTTACACCTGGATTTAAAAATGAATCTTTTAAAGGGGTAGCTGTTTTCATTTGAGCGAACATTTCAGTCACGCTGAAGTTGAATTTTGCGAAAACGATAACAGAAATAATAAACGTACCAGCCATAAGTAATACAGCCTTTACAATTTGTACCCAGCTCGTTGCTGTCATACCACCAAAAATAACATACACCGTCATAAGTGTTCCAACGATTAATACAGATGTCGTATATTCAATCCCTAATAATAACTTAATAAGTGCACCCGCGCCAACTAATTGTGCAATCATATAAAAGATAGAAATCGTCATCGTATTAAGAGCTGCAACTCCGCGAACTTTTTTCGCATCAAAGCGTGCTGCAATCATATCCGCCAAAGTGTACTTTCCTAAATTTCTAAGCGGTTCTGCAACAAGATATAGTACAACTAAATAAGCAACTAAAAAACCGATACTATAAAAGAATCCATCAAACCCAGTTAATGCGATTGCTCCAGCTATACCGAGAAATGAAGCAGCAGACATGTAATCTCCAGCAATGGCCAGACCATTTTGCCAACCAGTTAATCCCCCTCCAGCCGTATAAAATTCACTCGCATTTTTCGTTTTTTTTGATGCAAAATAGGTTATGACGAGCGTACCAAGAACAATAATTAAAAATAGTGCAAATGCAGTAGTATTCAAGTTCAGCCCCTCCCTTTTTTCATATCTTGCAGAATTTTTCGGGAGATTTCATCAAATGATTCTGCTTTTTTGCTGTAAATCATACATAGTGCCCATGTCATGATAAATTGGGAAAAAGCAAATACCCACGCCCATGTAACGTCTCCAAATGCAGGTGTATTAAGCACCTTTGAATACGATGTTAGAATAGGTAATGCGATAAAAAAACTAAAAAAGAAAATACTCATTGGAATGATAAACTTCTTTTTCGTATTTAATAACAATTGAAATTCTTCCGACTGAACGACCTCTGTATAATTCACCTCATTTTGCAACTTACGTGCTGACGTATCGTCTCGTTTCATTAACCGATCCCCTCTCTTACTTGAAATACACTTCCCCCTTGCATACCTAAAGACTAAATTTTATAAATATTCAGAAACTTATATTCATTTTAGACAATCCATGCATTCATGCAAAGATTTTTTGATAGACATTTTTCGGCATTTTTCCCTAAGTTTTTAATATACTTTTTCAACATAAAGTTTACGCACCAGTGAAGCTTTCATACTCATTAAAATAGAATAAAAAAGTAGTGCTTATCGCACCACTTCTGTTTTTTTCTCTTTTTCTAAATTACGAGCCGTTTCACTTAATTCAACATCTTTTCCATCTTTAAGCGTTCCAAATATGAAATCAAATACTGGATTTGAAACACCAAACCAAAACTTTTCATTTTTATAATGGTGTAATATATGTTGTTTTTTTAGCCATCTTCCAAACTTAGTAACGGGACGAATTGGCTTATGTGCAATATAATGTTTCCATTCATAAACGAGAAGCATAATAATCATTCCAATTCCGAATGAAAGTGTAATAGTAACACTTTTTGTTATCGCGTATGATATAAGTAAATATATAGTAAAGCTCGGTATACTAAACCATACAGGCAAAAATAAAAGTTTTAAATCATCTGGATATACATGATGGTCATAATGTAATCTTCTTAGCATTTTTAATAAAAATACGTTTTTAGGTGGTTTTAAGTGAAATAAAAACCGGTGTGTCATATATTCGTTTAGCGTATAAAAAATAATCCCAAACAAACATGCTAACAAACCAAACCATGTGAAAAATTGCATTTTTAAAATAATGATAAAAACAAATAAAATACTATACATAATAACGATATCATGTTGTAAAAAGAACTCTTTCCCCACTCTCTTCATCTTCCTTCCCCCTTTTCAAAAAAAACAGTCGCAACATATCGTTACGACTATTTCTTTTCTATATCTTATTCTATAAGCTTTACAAATTTGCCTGTTGCTCTATTGTCGAGAAAAAATTGTTCGGTCCAAATATATTTTGCTTCGGAATAATATGTTCCACCGCAAACACTGTTACTTCTCCTCTTTGTACCTCTCCAATGATAAGCCCAAATATTTCATGATTTACCGCAAACGTTGGTTGCGTTGTTTGTAGTAATCTTGCTGCATTATGAAATACCGCTTCATATAGTGGATTTCTATCAGTAATTTCTTTTCTGATTTTTGGTGCTAACGTAATAATGATTTCTTTTCCGTCAATAGTGGTTCGATACATAAAAATCTCCCCTTCAATCTTATGTGAACAACTGTAAAGCTTTGTATGCAAAATGGATAGAATATCCTACTAGAATAATACCTGCTCCGGCTGTTATGTAGCCAAGCGCTTTTGGTTTTAATAAAGTTCTTCCAAAATGTACAGAAAAAGCAATATTTAAATTCCATAAAATAATACCAACAATAATGCAAAGACTGTACAAAAAAGCTTCTTGTTTCGTTACCTTCGTAAGTAATGAGCTAAGTGTACTTCCGTATATACCAAACCAAAAAACAAGATTTAATGGATTGGATATCGCAATTAAAAATCCTGCCATAAACGATTGCTTAAGGCCACCTACCTCTTCTTTTTTATATTCCATATTCGAGTCGAAAATTCCTTGTTTTACACTTTGAAATCCTAAATAAAATAACAAGAAAAAACCCGTGCAATACATGAAGGCTTGTACATATGTATACATAAACACAGAAGATAAACCGAAATAAATGAGAAGCATAAATAAAACATCTGCAGTCATTCCACCAATTCCAACAACCCAAGCGTGCCAAAACCCACGTTCAATTCCTCGTTTTAACATTTCAATATTAATCGGCCCTACTGGCGCAGCTAATGATATACCTAATACGATTTGCTGTATAATTGCTCCAAACATCGCTCTATCCTTTCTACTCTCTTTACTACTAGTTAATGATGTAATTTGAAAAAATAGACTAGCTTTCATAATAAAATACCCTTTTTTATCCAAAATATACAAAAGAGCCATCTAGGTGAGGGCTCTTACTTTTCTATCCTATGAAGAAAAGGACATTTCCCTTTTATTGGCTCTACATCGTCTCCTATGAAATATTGTTTCCATTCACGATGCTCTGGGTCACCATAATGACTAATGTTAGGATGTTTCGGCAATTGATCCCACTTTTCAACTCGCTCACGAACCATTTGTCTTGAATATGCTCCTTTAGGACGATCTCCCTCTAATCCATCAAAAATAGTGCGTGGCTGAAACCCAATAACGAGAGAATTCCCTAAATGTCTAGTTTTTCGTTGTTTATAAGCTGGCGCATTTCCAAATGCGAATATTGGCTCACCACCAAATGAAAATTCCCATAAATAATGGTCTGGATCTTCAGGAATTTGCTTTGGCCATGCTTGATTATCGTTTTCATGTAAATACTGTAACACTTTCCAAAAGGAATCACGGTAATATTCGAGTGGCTGTTCTTCACATTCCGGTTCTACAAAAAGGAAAAAGCCCCTTCTTACAATCGGCCTCTCTTTCATTAACTCTAAAAAAGATAACATTGTATGTGGTAAATGACTCCAATCATTATGAGAAAGAAATGAATAACGAAGTTCATTCTTTTTCAAAGCTGTTAAACCGAAATAACATGGAAAAGTTGGTTCTAACACAACATTTGAAAAAATCTCAAATTCTTTTGCAACCCAATCCGGTATGTCGGTTCTCGTTCTCATTCCTTCATTATCTAATAAGTAAGACTTATTCATTCTTTCACCTCATTATGTATAGCATTCAATTAAGAATATTACATACTCAGCCTGTCCTATACCTATTTAAAAATTTGACTGAAAAATTATTTAAAAATACAAAAAAATAAAATCGCTTACTTGACTAAATTCTCCCAATTCGTGTATATTTAAATTAATCATTTAGCAGAATATTCAAGAATATAGCATTTTTAGTTTATATTATTTTTTTAAAATGAATTTCACTAAATGAAAATAGTAAACGCTTTTAGGAGGAATTGTAACATGCAAGGAAAAGTAAAATGGTTTAACAACGAAAAAGGTTTTGGATTTATCGAAATGGAAGGCGCTGACGATGTATTCGTACATTTCTCTGCTATTCAAGGCGACGGCTACAAAGCTTTAGAAGAAGGTCAAGAAGTATCTTTCGACATTACTGAAGGTAACCGCGGACCTCAAGCTGCTAACGTAGTAAAACTTTAATCCAACATATAACAGGAGGTTACCTTACTTGGTAACCTCCTTTGTTATTCCTTTGTATATTTCCGTTTTACAGAGCAAAAACTATGTGAAATGCGCACTATACAAAGGAGGAATTATTAATGGGATCAGAAGTAAATGATTTTGAAGAAGTGAAATTCCGTGTAGAAACAGCACAAAAAATGGTAGGATCAGCAACAATTTCAATGGATCCAGATACATTAGAGCATGCTACTACTGCTGTAGAAGCAGCTCGCTCTCAGCTTGAAATTATGAAATCTGTTGCAACTGATTTAGATGAACCATTTTTAATGAATGAGGAAAAGAAATTAAATAAATGTGAGCATCAACTAAACGAAGCAAGACACTAAAAAACATCCAGAGAATTTTCTCTGGATGTTTTTCATGACAACTGGTCCCCATACTTTTTCAATGTTTCTCCAACTGTACATTGCCTTATACAAAATGAATGAGCATAATATTTACTATTTGTCTTTCGATTATGTTCTCGCAAAAAACAGCCTTCACAATACGTTTCTAATAAGTCATTTACCTCTGTAATGAGTTGCTTTTTATCCACCTTTGCACCTCTCTATTCAGTTATTTCTTTATGACTATCAATAACTGTTCCTTCCAATGCTTGCGTAGCTAATTGATGTGCTTCTTTATTTTGTTTTCTAGATATCGGCTCACATATAAGTTTTAATTTCATTTGCTTCGCTTTTTGTTCAATTTGGTCTAAATAATGATTTAAATGTTCATCATAGCAAGGCCATTCCCCGGCCAATTGTTGCAATACGACTTGAGAATCCCCGCGGAGTGTAACTGCTTCATACTTAATCCCTAATTCCTCGAGTATATTCATACTATATAATAGTGATGCATATTCCGCTTCATTATTATCATATATACCTTCTATATATGCGTTGCGGCGAATTCGGTAGTTTTTATTTCCTTTTTTATAGTACACACATATACCAACGCCAGCTTCTTTCGTTTGCACATCATACCCACCATCAAAATAAACGAGTATTTCTTGGGGCTCTTCCTCTACTTGCTTACTTAACTTTTTCATCTCTTTTAATGACCATTCTGCGTCCATTTCATCATAAAATGAAAATTCTTTTACTCTTCCTGTTTTCTCAAAATCCTCTGCAAATTGAAGTACTTCTTCTATGCTCATATACTCTGTTGTTAATTCCGTCTGCAACCCGCGCTTCGTTTTATACAACCAATGAATTTTATATTTCATACTACATTCCCCTTATATAAGACTTCTTATATGTAGCCAGCTAATGAAAGCCTCACTTTATTTTATTATATTTTATCTAGAGTCACAGCATAATATTCAATATGATTACATACAAAAAGAGCTATCCCATAGGAATAGCTCTTTCATCTATTACATAAATCTTTCAAATTGTACTCGCTTATTAATCCAGTACATTACAGGCATACCGATCGCCATTACTACGAATTCACCTGCTGCACATGTTAACCAAGTCCACATAAATGGTAGATCAAATGCAAGATGAAGTTCAATTGCAATCATAAACATTGTAATCGTAAAGATAACTGTATTAAAAATCATACGAGCCCAAACAACTTTAATAAACCGCATAGAAATAATCGTTGCAACTAATGCAAGAATAGATTGACCTACTCCAAATACTAAATCATAAGCGATCATAGGTGAGAAAAAGAGATTCGTTAAAAATACACCTAATACAATTCCGTAAATTGCTTTCTTGTTAAATACAACGAGATGATTAAACATCTCTGAAATACGAAACTGTACATTCGTAAAGCCAAATGGCTGAATAAGCATAGAAACAGCAATATATAATGCCGCTAAAATACCATTACCGACTAATGTTCTAATATTCATGACAAAATCTCCTTAGTTTTTTTACGTGGGATGGTTTCGAACCACGTTATTCGTTTTTTAAGCAACAAGATTATATTTTACGTGGTAGCCCCTCTTTCGTCAATAGATTCCTATCGTGAACTACCTTTTTTCTTTTAGACAACGTATAATAAAACATATGAAAGATTTAGGAGGTTTCACTTCATGACAGCAACAATTCAAAATGAAAAAGTGATCGTTTCCATTTCTGACAAAGGTGCAGAATTACAGAGCGTTCGCTTAAAAGAAGACAACATAGAATATTTATGGCAAGGTGATTCTACTTATTGGGGACGCCGTGCACCAATTTTGTTCCCAATTGTCGGTCGATTAGTAGATAATACATACTACGTAGACGGTAAACCATATTCATTAACACAACACGGTTTCGCCCGTGATCTTACTTTCTCTGTGAAAGAACAAAGCGAAACAAAGATCACTTATACCGTTACTAGTAATGAAGAAACATTAAAAAAATACCCATACGAATTCGAATTACTCGTTTCTTATGAGCTAGATGGACAAAGTGTTCATGTAACATATGAAGTAAACAATCCTACTTCAAAAGAGATGTTCTTCTCAATTGGAGCACACCCTGGATTCAACTTCCCTTTATTGGACGGTGAATCATTTACAGATTATCACTTATCGTTTAATGGTTTGGAACGCTTAGAAACAAGCGTATTAGAAGGACCTTATCTTTCAAACAAAAAGCAATTAATCGCTGAAAATACGACTGAATTGCCACTTACATATGATTTATTCAAAAATGATGCGCTTATTTTTGAACATATGAATACGAATGAAATTTCGATTCGTTCTCATAAACATAATAAATTTGTAAAAGTAGAATTTGATGGATTTCCCTTTGTCGGCGTATGGACACCAGGGAATAACGCACCTTTCTTATGTATTGAACCTTGGTATGGAATCGCTGATGAAGTAAATCCAGCAAAAGATTTAAAGGACAAAAAGGGAATTCAATCTTTACAAGCGAATGAAACATTTACATGTCGTTACAGCATCACAATCGGATAACTACTCTATCCCCTACTTCAAAAAAATATTTAAGTAGGGGATAATCTTATAATTTGGAGGTTTCTCATTTTGATTGAAGTATATATTGATGGTGCATCAAAAGGAAATCCTGGTCCTTCTGGTGCAGGAGTGTTTATTAAAGGCGTTCAGCCGCCTGTACAATTATCAGTACCACTTGGAACAATGTCCAATCATGAAGCAGAATACCGCGCTTTACTTCTAGCATTAAAATATTGCATTGAGCATAATTATAGCACTGTCTCTTTTCGTACAGATTCGCAGCTTGTTGAGCGGGCTGTTGAAAAGGAATACGCAAAAAATACAATATTTGTACCTCTTTTAGATGAAGCACTACAGTACATAAAAAACTTCGATCTCTTTTTTATTAAGTGGATTCCAAGTAGTCAAAATAAAGTAGCTGATGAATTAGCTAGAAAAGCTATCTTACAAAATTAACGGGGGTATGAGTGTGAAAAAAGAGTGGATTGCTCCTCTAGCTTTATTATTTGTCTCTTTTATTTGGGGAGCTACGTTTGTTGTCGTTCAAAACGCTATGTCTTTCGTTGGTCCATTTACGTTTAATGGTATTCGCTTTTTATTCGCTGGAATTATTTTATTATTCGTTCAAATTATTTTTTCACAGAAAACTTCAAAACAAGAATTAAAACATAGTAGTTTAGCTGGATTAATGGTTGGGTTCTTCTTATTTGTCGGCTATTTATTACAAACATTTGGCTTACTTTATACAACTTCTTCAAAAGCAGGTTTCTTAACTGGGCTAAGCATTGTTATGGTCCCAATCTTATCATTTATCTTTTTAAAACAAAAAGCCACCATTTTCATCGTACTTGGTATTGCTGTAGCTACAACAGGTTTGTACTTATTAACAGCTGCTGATTCTTTCCAATTAAATATAGGAGATATACTTGTTCTTGGTTGTGCAGTCGCTTTCGCTGCCCATATTCTTATTAACGGCTTCTTTTCTAAAAAAATATCACCTTTATTATTAAGCACATCTCAAGTATTAGCTGTTGGTATATTTTCTTCTATTTGCGCTTTTTTGTTTGAAGATTGGGAAAAGTTATTTTCAGTATCACTATGGACGAATCAATCCTTTATATTCGCACTCTTTCTAACTGCCCTGTTTGCAACATCTATTGCTTTTTTCATTCAAACATCGGCACAAAAACACACTTCTCCAACGAGGGTAGCAATTATTTTCGCAATGGAGCCCGTTTTTGCTGCATTAACAGGCGTTCTCGTTGCAAATGAACAACTTTCTATTTCTGCTATTATCGGATGTCTATGTATTTTTCTAGGCATGATTTTTGTTGAATTACCTTCCAAAACAAAAAAAGAAGCGCAGGCTGCGTGAAGTTACGCTTGTAACTTCCGCATAAAAGCCTTAGCGCTTTTTTTATCTGTAATTTCTTCCTCTTTCAATCGTTCTAATAACGCAACGAAATAACTACCATCAAACTGCAATTGATGTTTAATTGTGGCTTCTATTGCTGCGTTCACAATCCCATCAGACGCACCAGTATATCCTTGTCCAAACATAATAAACCCTTGTGCTTCCTCTGATAATTTAAATCCTTTCGTATGTAAGAATGAAAGATAATCTTCTACTGTTTGCATGTTATTCCCACCTACTCAAAAATTCTCCATCTCCTATCATACATGTTTTTACACGCTATGAGAATGAAATTTCTTTAACAACTTTGTAAATCAATCTTCTACTTCGCTTACAATGGAGGATTTTCTAACAATCTGAAGGAATATGTACAGTGGAACTTATTTCATATTAAAGGGGAGACACGATGAAACAAGCACTATTAATTATCGACGCTCAGCAAGAATTAATTGATGGAAATAAGCAAGAAAATGAAGTTTTTCGTAAAACTGAGCTATTATCTACACTAAATATAGCCCTGCAGAAAGCAATAGATTCAAATGCCCTTATTGTTTTCGTAAGAGATATCGATGTTGCTTCTGGTAGTGGCGAAGGATTTGAAGTACATAATCAAATTCAAATACCTCAGTCTGCAATCTTTATTAATAAAGCAGCAACCAATTCATTCTACGGCACTTCTTTACTTGAACTTTTAAAAGAAGAAAACATTAATCATATTGTTATAGGCGGATGTAAAACAGAACATTGCATTGACACTGCAGTTAGAGCAGCAACTGTACAAGGATTTGACGTTACATTAATTAAAAACGGTCATTCAACAACTGATTCTAATGTATTGTCTGCAGAACAAATTATTGGTCATCACAATAAAACTTTACACGGTCATTATAACGTTGATCATTTTTCTATGGTGAGAGATATCGAGGAAGACCTCTTTCAGCCGACTCATGATCAATATCGTGATTAGCGAAAAAGAATCCTTCATTCAGAAGGATTCTTTTTCACCCAAAAATTTGTGCTGCAATGCTATATAACTCATTATCCCTTTTTAATAATTGACCGCTATTTTTCATCATAATTGGTGGTGTATTCACCTTTTTAAAACCAGCAATCTCTAATACTTTCATGAAATCTTTCTTTCCTTCTAGTACATCAATTCTTAATTTACCATTATGCCCTTTTGCTAAATCATGTACAATTCTCATTGCCATCTCATCATTTTTAGCAACAACCGGCCCTATTATCTTATTTTCTGGTGTTTGTATGCTTAAACCGTAACCTAATACATTTTGTTCCTTGTCCTTTACAACGATACACTGTTCACTTTGCATAATTCTTTTCTTTAAAAACTCTTTTCTATTTGTTCCAAACGCATATTCATCTATTTTTATTATTTCTTCTAAATCACCCTCTTCATAATTCATCACATAATCTTCATTTCTTGCACAATACTCTTTCGCATTGTATGAGTTACATATGTATTTAGAAACATAACTTACTGCCCTAAATCCTAACTTTTCATATAAAGGTTTCCCTTCATCCGTAGCAATAAGCATAATTGGAGTATGAGCTGATACGCTTTTAACGCACGCTTCCGTTATTATCTTTCCAATCCCTCTCCCCTTATAATCTGGATGTACAATCACCATTCCGATAGATGCTAATTTCTCCCCATATAATATTATTGCCGCGCTAGCAATTAGTTCCTCTTTCTCATTCCAAACACCGTATACAATCCCTGCGTTAAAAATAGTCTCAATTTCTTCTCTGTTATAATCCCAACCAATATAAGAAGATAGCGCTACAATGTCGCTTATTTGCTCTTTCCGAAGACGCTCCACTCTAATTTCCAATTCAATCATACTCCATCCCCTTATCTAGACATTTAAATCATTATTACGAAATCAACTTGTACATGTTTCGCTTTATTTGTCACACACATATGTTATTTTGACCAAGACTATATTGTAAATGAGGTGACAACATGCCCATTACGAATCGATTTTCTACCACCACTAACGGCGCACTCGCTATTACAGGTAATACTTTAGGCTTAAGTAAAATCAGCAATCAAAACCGTGCTGGTACAATCGGGGCAATTGGTGCATTCGCAACTACGAATACTGCTTTACAAGTAACTACTTTTCCTGCTGGTACAACATTAAACTATACACAAAATAGTTCTACCGCTATTTTAAATATCCCTGCTGGTAGTACTATTCTTTACGCAGAACTCGTTTGGGGTGGAAACTATTTATCTCGTGATCAAAACATTACAAGTGTATTAGGAAACCCAGTTTCTTTTACAACACCTGTTTCAACATACTCGATTACTCCTTCAGCTGTTACGGCTTCAAATCAAACTTTCGTTTCAAACTCTATTACATTTGGCTTTTACACTCGTTCAGCAGACGTAACAACTCTTATTCAAGCGGGAGGTGCTGGTTCCTATACTACAGGAGCGGTTCCTGGACTTGTAGATCCTATAGATGCTTCTAATGGAACAATTAATTCGGCTGGATGGACGCTTATCGTTGCTTATCAAAACGGGACATTGCCAGCAAGAAACTTAACCATTTATGTAGCTGGTAACCGTGTTTCTGCAGAAACTGGTAGTGCCGATGTATCTGTTTCTGGATTTTTAACACCTTCAGGAGGACCAGTAAGCGGGAGATTATTTTTAAGTTCTACCGAAGGAGATGCAGATTTAACCGGGGATCAAGCTTTATTTGGACCAAATTTCAGTTCATTAAATGCTTTATCTGGACCAAACAATGCTATAAATAATTTTTTCGGTTCTCAAGTTAATAATGCTGCAGGAAACTTAGATACAACAGGGACATTTGGAACGCGAAATCAAAGTGCTTCTACAAGTACAAACATCTCCGCAGGAAGACAGGGCTGGGACATTACTTCCATTGATATTTCTCCTTATTTAACAAACTCACAAGTATCCGCCGCAATCCGTTTAACTACTAACGGAGATGCATATATGTTAAATACAGTCGGCTTACAAATTAATATAAACTCCCCAAATATACAAGCAACGAAAAACGTAAATAAAAGTGTTGCTGCAATTGGAGATATTCTCACTTATACAGTTACTATCCCTAACACCGGGCTTCTTCCTGCCAATAACGCTATTTTTATAGATAGTCTCCCTAGCGGTACTTCTTTTATCCCTGGCACTGTAACAGTAGATAACGTACCAAAAACAAATGTAAATCCTGCGGCTGGTATATCTCTTGGAACAATTAATAATGGTGCTTCTCGTACAGTAACTTTCCAAGCAACTGTCGTTTCTCTCCCAAGTCAAAACCCTATCTCTAACACTGCTAATATTACATTTCAATATACACCAATTGCCGGAGGAACAACCTTTAACGGTCTTGCAACAAGTAACTCTGCTGGAACACAAATTAACCTTGCAGATATTAATGGAACAAAATCAGTTAACAAACTTTTTACCGATATTGGTGAAACATTAACTTACAGTATTGCCTTAGCTAATATAGGAAATATCGCTGCAACGAATGTGATATATACGGATCCGATTCCTAGCGGGACTACTTTCATTCCAGGGAGTGTAACTGTGAACGGAGTTACTCAAGCTGGCGCAAATCCCGCTAATGGTATAACAATTGGTTCAATTGCCGCAAATTCCACTACTACTATTTCATTCCAAGTGCTCGTTCCTTCTATCCCTCAAACAAACCCAATATTAAATAGTGGAACAACAACATATCAATACATTCCTGTACCTAATCAACCAGCAGTAAGTGGGACTGATACGACAAATATTGTCTCCACTCAAGTGAATAATGCTACTGTAACAATGACGAAAGCAGTAGATAAAAATTTTGCAGATATTGGTGATACACTAACGTACACCGTTTCCTTTACAGGTACAGGTAATACAAATGCGAACAATGTTATTTTTACAGATGTCATCCCTACTGGAACAACTTTCGTTCTAAACAGTTTAACAATAGATGGCACGACACAAGTGGGCGCAAATCCCGCTACCGGCGTGAACATTGGATCCATAACAAGCAGCACAACAAAAAATGTTGCATTTCAAGTAGTAGTAAACACAATACCCACGTCAAATTTCGTATCTAACGGATCAAGCGCTTCTTATCAATATACTGTCAATCCTAGCCAATCACCTGTTACAAAAAATATTTCTTCGAATCTCGTTTCCACTCAAATTAACAATGCGAATGTAACATTAACAAAATCAACAAATAAACAATTTGCTACAATTGGTGAAACAATCAGTTATACAATCCTTATTACAAACAGTGGAAATACAGCCGCTAATAACGTGCAACTAACAGATCCACTTCCAAACGGAACGATATTGACTCCTGGTACTGTAACACTAAACGGAGTTTTACAAAATGTAGATTCTCTCGTTGCTTTACCTATCGGCACAATCCCTGGTGGGGCTACTGTTACCCTTTCTTTCCAAGTAACAGTCATCAATATTACGACCCAAAATCCTATCATTAATAACGTCTTCGCTTCTTATCTATATACTGTAAATCCAAGTTTGCCACCGACTTCAAAAACAGCAAATTCTAATTCTGTTGCATCAACAATTAGACTAGCAAATCTCCGTGCTAATAAATCTGTAGATAAAACGTTTGCGGAAGTTGGCGATGTATTAACTTACACCTTCGCTCTTACGAACGATGGGAATGTTGCAGCGAACAATGTATTACTATCCGATTCAGTTGCGAATGGAACCGCCTTTGTACCAAACAGCGTTATAGTTAACGGTGTTACTCAGCCAGGCGCAACACCAGCTAGCATCAATATTGGTAGCATCAATGCTAATACTACAATTACAGCTTCATTCCAAGTAGTAATAACTAGCATTCCAAATCCAAACCCTATTTCAAATAGCGCTTCCATTTCCTATAACTTTATCGTTGATCCAAACGCTTCACCTGTAAGTAAGAACACTACTTCAACTACTACATTTACTCAAGTAAACGATGCAAATGTCATTTCAGCCAAAACAGTGGATCGAGCGTTCGCTACCGTAGGGGATACATTAACTTATACTGTTACTTTGACGAATGCAGGAAGTGTTACTGCTGATAGTCCTACTTTCGTAGATACGAATCCAGACGGTACTACCTTTATTCCAAACACTTTTCTTATTAATGGTGTACTCCAAAATAACGCAGATCCAAATATAGGTGTTCCACTACCTTCCATTGCTGCTAATGGCTCACTTACTGTCTCTTATCAAGTAACCGTCACCTCTTTACCAACACAAAACCCGACATTAAATTCATCTAGTACACAGTATAGCTTTATTCTAAATCCGGGCGATCCACCAACTATAGAAACATCTGTAAGTAACACTGTAAGTACACAAATTAATTTAGCAAATGTAGTGATTGTCAAAGAAGTAGATTTAACTATCGCCGATGTCGGGCAACCAATCACATATACAATTTCTTTAGCTAATCTTGGCAATACTACAGCAAATAATGTTATTGTTACCGATATAATCCCTAATGGCTCCACTATCGTACCAAATAGTATTTTTATAGGTGGTACTTTACAACAAGGTGCAGACCCTAGTACCGGTCTTCAAGTCGGCTCCATTCCTTCAGGTGGTTTTGCAACGATTGTTTTTCAAATAAGTGCAAATGGGCTACCTTCACCAAACCCAATTCAAAACAGCGCTTCACTTCAATATAGCTTTATCGCTGATCCAAATTTACCTGCTCTCGTTAGAAACGCTGCTAGTAATATAGTAACTACACAAATTAATACTGCTAATATCGTTGCTACAAAACTAACGAGTACAAACTTCGCTGATGTCGGTGATGTCATACTATATGCAACTATTTTAACAAATAACGGGAATATCCCTGCTGCTAATGTAACGTTTACAGATATCATTCCAGCGGGTACCCTCTTCATTCCTAATACTGTAACGATTAATAATGTCCCTGTAGCTAACGCAAATCCTGCCACCGGCATTTCAATTGGTACGATAGGAGCGAATTCATCACGCACCGTTGCATTTCAAGTTTTTGTACCAACTATCCCTGCTGTAAACCCAATTACAAATCAATCAGGCACAACATTCCAATATACGTATGATCCATCCAAACCTGCTGTGATGCAGATGGTTGCTTCTAACACTGTACAGACAACTATTAATAACGCCTCAATTGCCGCTACTAAATCTGCAAATAAACAGTTTGCTAACGTAAATGATATTATTACGTACACGACTACTTTAACGAATAACGGGAACACACTTGCATCAAATGTAATATTTACAGATGTAATTCCAAACGGAACATCGTTTATTCCTAATAGTGTTACTGTAAATGGGAATACACTGCCTAATGTCAATCCAGCAAGCGGAATTGCAATCGATCCAATAAATCAGAATGCAAATACGATCATCTCGTTCCAAGTACAAGTAAATTCTATACCGAACCCAAATCCAATCCCGAACCAAAGCAATACAACGTACCAGTACGTCATAGACCCTAACTTACCTCCAGCATCCGCCAATACGTTAAGTAACGTAATAACAACTCAAATTAATAACGCTACGATTATCGCTACAAAATCAGTGAACACACCGAATGCTGCAATTGGAGATATCGTTACTTATACGATTGCAGTAACAAATACAGGTAATACCCCTGCTAGTGCAACTGTTTTAACGGATGGGCTTGGTGCAGGAGCTTCATTTATCCAAAACTCCGTAACGATCAATAATATTCCACAACCAGGATTAGATCCATCACTTGGTGTTCACTTGGCAGATATTTCGCCAGGAGATACTGTATTCATTACTTTTCAAGCACAAATTTTAGCGATACCACCTAGTGGCACATTAACAAATAATGCTCTTGTAAATTATGAATATACCGTAAATCCAAACCAATCTCCTGCTGTTGGTAGCACCGTAACAAATACAACAGTTACACCAATTATTGACGCTACTTTAGTAATAAATAAAAGCGCTAGTACAACTTTCGCTACAATTGGTGATACAATTACATTCACTTCAGCTGTTACAAACAACGGAAATACTACTGCGAACAACATTATTTTTACTGATACAATTCCAAACGGTACTACCTTTATCCCAAATAGCTTTAAGATAAATGGTGTAACCGTTCCGAATGCAAATCCACAAAACGGTATCAATATTGGTAACTTGAATTCAAATGCATCTGCTACACTCAGTTTTCAAGTAAACATTACAACACTTCCAAACCCTAATCCAATCCCGAATAAATCATCGCTTCAATATAGCTTTATTGTAGATATAAATGAACCGCCAGTTTCACGAACAGTTCAATCTAATAAAACCTTTACACAAGTAAATACTGCTTCTGTTATCGCAACAAAAACTGCAAGCAGTGCTTTTGTTGCTGTTGGAGATACAATTACGTATACAACTACCCTCACCAATAGCGGAAATACTGCCGCAAACACACCTGTTTTTATCGATATATTACCACCTGAACTTTCATTCGTTCCTGATAGCGTACAAATTAATACCATCCCACAACTTGGATTTAGACCAGATAGCGGGATTTCTTTAGACTCAATTCCAGTTGGAGGAACGACAACAATTAGCTTTCAAGCTATCGTTGGCTCAATACCAGTTACAAACCCAACTTTGAACCAGTCTAGCACGACATACTCGATCATTGTTGATCCTACCCAGCCCCCGGTGACAGAAACAGCTACAAGTAATCCAACTTTAGTTCAAATTAACGAAGCGATTATTCAAGCAACGAAAAGTGTGGATCGACTATTTTCTGACATTGCACCTGGAAATTCATTTTTAACATATACAGTTTTATTAGAAAATGTAGGGAACACAACTGCTACGAATATCATTTTTACAGATCCGATTCCAAATAACGCAGTATTTATAGAAGATAGCGTTCGAGTAGGCGGAGTTTTATTACCTGGAGTAAATCCAGCGAATGGGATACCGATTGGGGATATTATTGCCGGAGATTTTATAAACGTTACCTTCCGTGTGCAAGTAGTTAGCATTCCAAATCCAATTTTCACAATTGGACCAGGCGGACCAAACTCACCGGTTGTAAACGGCGCTTCTATTGATTATAAATTTATGACAGGACCTAATTTACCACTTGTTTCACGAAATACGACATCTAATTCTGTTTCGACACAAATAAATTCTGGAGAAATTGTGGCAATCAAATCTGTAGATAAAACTTTCGCAACGATTGGTGATACAATTTCTTATACAATTACATTAAGTAACCCTGGAAATGTCACTTCACAAAATATAATTTTCACGGATACTTTACCTGATGGGACGACATTCATATCTGGCACTCTTACAAACAATTCTGGTACACAGCAAATCGGAAATCCATCTAACGGGATTCAGATTGGAAATATAAACCCAAATGGAACGGCCGTGATTACTCTCAACGTACTTGTTACAAACATTCCAAGTATAAATCCAATTTCTAATTTTAGTTCTGTACAATTTGCACATGTAGTTGATCCTAGCCAACCTGCCGTAACACAAACGAACGTATCTAATGCTGTTTCAACAACAATTAATAGTGCAATATTAACGACCCAAAAAAGCGTTGATAAATCTATCATTTCTGTTGGAGATACGATTACGTATACAACAACTATTACAAATACAGGAAATACGACTGCAACGAATATAACGTTCACGAGCGCAATTCCAGCTAACACTACCTTTATACCAAACTCAGTCAAAATAAATGGGGTTCAGCAATCTGGTGCGCAACCAGCACTTGGAGTAACTATACCAAATATCGCTCCTGGTGAAACAGTAACCGTTACTTTCCAAGCAAATGTTCTTTCTGTTCCCCCTTCAAGTTCAATTATGGGTAATGACACAATTTTATATTCTTATTCTGTCGATCCAAACGGAACTCCTATTACAACTTCTACTTCAACGAATATCGTTACAAACCCGGTACTAGATGCTATGATAACGATGGCAAAATCGGTCGATCAAACAATTGTTACACTAGGTGATACCATTACCTATACAACCATTTTAACGAATAATGGCAATACAAATGCAACGAATATTACTTTCACTGATCTTATTCCAGACGGCACAACGTTCATTCCGAATAGTGTCACAATCAATGGCAGTACACACATCGGACTCGATCCTAATACAGGTATAACAATCGGATCAATTGCTCCTAACAACTCAATATCTATCACATTTCAAGTTACTGCTACTTCTACACCAAACCAAAATCCTGTAGCCAATTCCGCTACTGCTTCTTACACATTTATCGCTGATCCAAATGCACCGATTGTTTCAAGAAACGTTACTTCAAACACAATGTTTACTACGATTAATACAGCTAACATTCTTTCATTAAAACAAGTCGATAAATCCTTTAGTCGTATTGGAGACACACTCACTTATACTGTCATTTTAACAAACAATGGAAACTCATCTGCACAAAATGTTATATTTACAGATACAGTGCCAAGCGTCACTACATTTATTGCAAACACATTTTCTATTAACGGAGTTCCTCAAAGTGGGGCGGATCCATCGAACGGTGTGAATATTGGGACAATAACAGCCGAGACTACAGTAACAGTTTCGTTCCAAGTTACTGTAACATCATTACCAAACCAAAACCCAATTGTAAATTTCTCATCAACATCGTATCAATTAGTCTCACCACCTGATGCAGAAACTTCAATTAGTAATCCTGTTTCAACCCAAATTAACGAAGCAATATTGTCTATGACGAAAAATGAAAGTGTATCCTTTGCAGATATCGGGCAAACTGCTTTTTATACTACTTCTATTACCAATGTAGGCAATACCGATGCAACTAATATTGTATTCACAGATACATTACCAAGTGGACTCACATTTGTTCCTAACACATTAACTGTCGATGGCGTTTTACAACCTAACGCGGATCCAAATACAGGTGTATTACTTGCAACACTTCCACCAAACGAAATATATAGTATCGTCTTTCAAGTTACAGTGAACAGCATTCCCCCTAGTAACCCAGTACCAAATACAGCATCAACGACGTATGAATTTACTGTTGATCCTGTTAATCCTCCCGTTTCAAGTGCAGCTACTTCCAACACTACACTCCTTCAAATAAACAACGCAACTATTATTAGCACCAAAACAGCAAATCTTACTTTTGCGGATGTTGGTAATACAATAACATTTACACTTAACCTTCCTAATACCGGGAATGTGACCGCAACTGATGTAACTATTATCGATATTCTTGATAGCAATTTAAGTTTCGTTCCAAATAGTTTCACAGCTAATGGGCAAACCATTCCAAACGCCGATTTATCAACTGGTGTAAATATTGGTTCCATTAATGGTGGTAATACGGCAATCGTTACATTCCAAGCAACTGTTATTACACTTCCAACACTTAATCCCATTTCTAACTCTGCTTCTACCACATATCATTATGTCGTTGATCCTAGCCAGCCACCTATTACAACTTCTAATCAATCTAATACAACGACAACACAAATTAATAGCGCTATCCTTACTGCACAAAAAAATTCAAATGTATCTACGGTAGATATCGGGCAGGATATTACCTACACCGTTACAATTACAAATAGCGGAAATGTGAGTGCAACAAATGTTATTTTTACCGACCTTATTCCAGACGGAACTTCCTTTGAACCGAATAGCTTTACACTGAACGGAACTAGCATCCCAAATGCAGATATCATTACAGGCGTTCCAATCGGTGATATCGCGCCAAACGAATCTGTCATCGTAGCATTTAACATTATCGCCAATGAAATTCCGCCTATAAATCCAATTACTAATCAAGCTAGCGTTAGCTTTCAACATATCGTTAATCCAGCTAATCCTCCAGTTTCAAAAAATATTATTTCTAACAACGTTACAACAAAAATTGAAAGTGCTATTTTAAATACTATTAAAATAGGAGATAAAACTTTTGCAACGATTGGTGATACGATTACGTATACAACGACTATTACGAACACAGGCAATATTCCTGCTAACAACGCTATATTCTCAGACCCTTTACCATCGTGGACACAATTTGTTGCAGGATCAGTTATTGTTGATGGCACTCCATTACCATCCGCTTCGATTATTAACGGTGTTGGCATAAATACAATCAATCCAAATCAAACTGTTACAATCATATTCCAAGTACAAATCGTAAGTAATCCAACAACGTTCACACCTGAACTCCAAAACTTAGGATTTGTTAACTTCCAATATAACGTAGGCAATGCATTACTGGCTCAGCCTGGCAATGTGGAAACGAATGTCTTCGTTACTTCTATTAATACAGCAATACTTTCAGCTGTAAAAACTGCTAATACAGCCTTTGCAAATATTGGAGATACGATCACTTATACAGTTTTGATTCAAAATAGCGGCAATACAAACGCTACGAATGTAAATTTCTCAGACCCAGTTCCAGCAGGAACAACCTTTGTTGAAAATAGTTTTGCTGTAAATGGAAGTACCATTCCAGGTGCAAATCCAAATAACGGAGTGAATATCGGAACAATTAGCGCAGGTAGTTCCTTAACCGTTACTTTCCAAGTCATAGTTACATCAACTCCACCTTCAAATCCGATTACAAACGTAGCATCTATTCAATACACATTCATCGTTGATCCGGCCTCTCCTCCTGTTACAGGCACGATAAATTCTAATAGCGCTTCAACAAAAATTAATAACGCGACTGTTACAACTGTTTTACAAGCAAATCGTTCAATTGTGTCTATCGGGGATGTAATTACGTATACAGCAACATTAATGAATACTGGAAACTTCCCTGCAAACTCTGTATTACTCATTAACGGAGTTCCTGAAGGAGCATTATTTGTTCCAAATAGTGTTACGCTCAACGGGATTTCACTTCCAGATGCAAGTCCAACTCTCGGTATTCCCGTTGGTATTATCGCACCAGGTGATTCCGCTACTATTACGTTCCAATTTCTTGCAAGTTCTATTCCACCGCAAGGAGCAATTATAAATCAAGCACTTACAAGTTACACGTATATTGTCGATCCAAGTCAACCTCCTGTTACAGCAACATCCTCGTCTAATACGGTTAATACAGCTGTTGTTGATGCATCGTTATCCGTAATTAAAAGTACAGATTCTCCCGTACAATCTACTGACGGTACAATCACTTACACCGTAGTCATTCAAAACAACGGGAATACTACTGCAAATACAGTTACTTTAACAGATTTGGTCCCAGAAGGAACTGCATTTATTTCGAATAGCGTAACTATTAATAGCGTTTCCGTTTCAGGTGCCGATCCTAACGCAGGAATACCATTAAACTCCATCGCACCGTCAGAAAACGTCACTGTAACATTCCAGGTTATCGTTCAATCTATTCCAAGCGTAAACCCAATTTCTAATACAGCCCGTATTGACTATACTTTTATCGCCGATCCAACTGCTCCTATCATCTCTCGAACAATTACGTCTAATCCTGCTTTCACACAAATTTCGGATGCGACTATCCTTTCTTTAAAAGCAGTCAATGCACAACAAGCAACAACAGGTGATATTTTGACTTACACAATAACACTAGAAAATACAGGAAATATTCCAGCTACGAATCTCATATTTTCAGATACGATCCCTCAAGATACTACATTCGTAGAAAATAGTTTTACACTTAACGGAACAACTATACTTGATGCCAATCCAAATGTAGGTGTTACTTTACCTACTTTAGCAGCAAACGCTACTCACCTTATTTCGTTCCAAATTCTTATTAACGATTCATTCTCCCAAGAATCGATTGCAAATCAATCCAATACAACATATACAATCCAACCAAACCCAGGGCAACCGCCTATTACTGAAACATCTACTAGTAATATCGTCATTACAAATTTCGTGCAAGCACAATTGGCAATTACAAAAACATCCAATCCAACAACTGTAGATATCGGTGGAACTATCCTTTATATTTCTGAAGTGAAAAATGTCGGTAATGTTGACGCAATAAATATTAATTTCACAGATTCTATTCCAGCTGGGACTACATTCGTTCCCGATAGTGTCACAATTAACGGTGTCCTTCAGCTAGGTGTAAATCCTGAAAACGGAATACCGATTGGAACAATTCCAGCAAACAGTTCCAAAACGATACTATTTCAAGTGCAAACAAATAATCCACCGAATGAAACTGAAATTGTAAATCAATCTTCAGCAACTTACCAATATGTAAGTATTCCTACAGCCCCACCAGTAAATCGCTCTGCAAATTCTAACATTGTTACAACATCACTTCAAAATGCAAATATTATTTCTGTTAAAAGTGCGGATGTAAACTTCGTATCAATCGGGCAAATGATTACCTACACAAATACACTTCAAAATATAGGAACCGTTCCGGCTAACAATATCGTGTTCATTGATACCATTCCAGAAGGTACTATATTCATTGAAGATAGCTTAGCAATAAATAATGTAATTCAGCCTGGCGTGAATCCTGAAAACGGAGTAACTCTCGGCACGATACAACCAAATGAAACAGTCACTATTTCATTCCAAGTACAACTTACAAATATACCAGAGGGCAATACAGTCATTAATATTTCAGACACTTCGTACGAATACCAAATTGATCCTAGTTCTCCAATTATTCAGCGTAGATCGTTATCAAATGCAGTAAATACTGAAGTGCGAACGGCAAATGTTAGTGCAATTAAATCCGCTAACAGATCCATTACACGTATCGGTCAAATCATCACATATACAGTCGCAGTTACAAACGCCGGTACAATACCTATTACAAACACTCTCCTACTTGACGCAATTGCTTCTGGCACCATATTCGTTCCAAATAGCATTCTTGTAGATGGCGTACCAAGACCTAACGAAAATCCAATTACCGGTATCAACCTTGATATAATTCTTCCAAATAATACGATTATTGTTACGTTCCAAGTAAGCGTAGTCTCTATACCGCCACAAAATAACATTAATAATATCGCCGTCATTCACTATGAGTATCGACCAGACCCAAGCACACCACCAATTTCAGAAACGACCTCTTCCAATGCTACAAACATACAATTTATTGATGCTATTCTTATTACTACAAAATCTGCTAATACTGTATTAGCTACTATTGATGAAACCATTGAATATACAGTATTCATTCAAAATAATGGATCGGCTACAACTAACTCCATCTTTTTTACAGATACTATAGCGGATGGAACAGTATTTATTCCAGGAAGTGTAATAGTTAATAATACTGTACTTCCTGCAGCAGATCCGAATATCGGCTTTTCCATTCCTAATGTCGCAGCAGGTCAAATGACTACAATAACATTCCAAGTTTCCGTTACGAATTTACCTACTGTAAATCCAACACCTAATACTGCAAACATCGTCTACGACTTTATTTTCAATCCTGACTTTGCACCAATTCAAAAATCTACTACTTCCAATACTACTTTCGTTCAAATTAATGATGCTGATATCGTTTCACTTAAAACCGTTGATTTAACCTCTGTAACGATTGGTGACATTTTAACTTATACAACAACTTTAACGAATACAGGGAATACGGATGCCACTGCTGTTGTATTTACAGACAATATACCTGATGGAACAACCTTTATTGACGGTAGCGTTTTAGTAAATAACATTCCTCAGCTTAACGCCAATCCAAGTGTAGGTATACTTGTAGGAACGATTGCTCCTAACATTTCTATCCCAGTCACATTTTCTGTTACCGTCGTAGCTCTTCCTGCTAGCGGTCATGTTCAAAATCAATCAACTTCTCGTTATACAATAAACACGGAAGAACAAATATCGACTAGCAATATTACCTTCACTGAAGTTATTTCCGCTAATGTAATTGCGACAAAAACAACACCTATCCAATATGCTGACTTACAAACTATCATCCCTTATACAATTTCCATCATAAATAACGGAAATATACAAGTCGAAAACATTCTTGTTACAGATATTATCCCGGCAAATACGAGCTTTATAGAGAATAGTGTTATTGTGAACGGCAACGCTCGGCCAAATGACAACCCTCTTAACGGTATACAAATTGATACTATTCCACCTAATACGACAGCAACCATTCTATTCCAAGTACGGGTTACTTCGATTCCACAAACAAATCCAATCTCTAACACGAGTACAATTGAATATGAATACACGGTACCAGATCGACCACCTATTACCGAAACTATTATTTCATCAGCTGCCGCAACAGAAATTAATCACGCAAATTTGAATAGTAATAAAGCTGTTGACCTTGCATTTGCAACGGTTGGTGATACGTTAACGTATACGATTACACTAAATCAAACCGGTAATGTTGCAGTAAATGATGTAATCATTCAAGATATTATTCCTCAAGGTACTACGTTTATAGAAAATAGCGTCATTGTAAACGGAGAAACTCTTCCAGGAGTGAATCCAGTAAGCGGCATACCAATTGGTACTATAACTATTGGTCGAGATGCTATCGTTTCATTCCAAGTAACTGTGACTTCTATTCCAACACCAAATGAACTAAACAACAACGCAATTACTACTTTTAACTATATAGTCAACCCAAATAACGTACCTGTTACAAATACGACTACAACAAACACCGTCACAACTACTGTCCAAAATGATAATGTCATTGCGATAAAAGCTGTTGATTTCACAAGTGCCTTACCCGGTCAAACTTTAACGTATACCATCACGATTACTAATAATGGTAATATCATTATCGAAGACCTTCTTTTAGTAGACACAGCACCAGCAGATACGACATTTGTTATTGGTAGTGTTACGATTAACGGAATCAATCAACCTAATGCGAATCCGGAAAATGGTATTACGTTAGGAAATCTTGCTCCAAATGAATCTGTTATTATTACATTCCAAGTGACAATTTCCTCTTCTACTCTTCAATCTACAATCAATAACGATGCTACTATTTCCTATACGCCTATTGTCGGTCCAATCCAACCACCTATTACGATTACAAAGCAAACAAATACCGTTACAACGACAGTCGTTGATCCGATGGTTGACATTGAAAAAACAGCTGACAAATCTATTGTCGTTATAGGAGATATCATTACATTCACATTAGCGGTATTTAATCACTCCCCAATTCCGACAATCAGCACTTCCGTTATAGACACAATTCCAGCTGGTACAACATTTATAGAAAACAGTGTAACAATTAACGGTACTCCCGTTCCAAATATTCGTCCAGACACCGGTATTAATATCGGCTCTTTACCTGCAGATTCAGTAGCAATTATAACATTTCAAGTTCTCGTAACTTCTATTCCTTCAAACAGTACAATTATAAATTCTGCAACAGTTACCGCTGCCTTTCAATTGACACCACAGGATCCAATTATTACTTTCATTGTTAATTCAAATATTGTTCGTATACCAATTCAATTTATAACTGCAACAGTCACGAAAAATGCTTCCGTCAGCTCAGCTTATTTAAATCAATATTTTGATTACACGGCACGTATTACAAATACTTCCAAAATTTCAATCTCAAATATTTCTTTACAAGATACTATTCCAGCAGGTTTACACTTTATAAATGGCACTGTCTTTATTAACGGTGAACGCTCTCCACTAGCGAATCCGAATATCGGTTTCCTGGTCGCTACTAATTTGGAACCAAACGAAACAATTATCGTGTTATTCACAGTACAAGTGATAAGCCCACCTGTTAATAATCCATTTAAAAATACGGCCAATATTTCATTACAACTTCAAGTCTCGCCTACCGACCCACCAATTACAGTAACCGTTACAAGTAACGAAAACATCGTCACCTTTGTTCCAGAAAATCCAGATGAAGCACTTCCAAATTTAAATTGCTTCTTTGACGGTGAACGCTTCATTCGCATTACTCCTCGAAATGTGCGAAATTACCTTTGGACTTGGATTTGGTGGAAGTAATTGAAACAAAAAAGAGATTGTAGTTTGGTTGAAACCAAATTACAATCTCTTTTTCATTACCTATATCCCACTACGTTGTAACTCGTCCAAAGATATACGATTACACACCATCTCAAGTTATTTTAGTCGTAATAAGTTGGCCAGCTTCATTAATAGTAACTTTCCATTTCACTCCACTAGCAGTCTTCATGATTATACCTTTACTTGCCTCTATTTCAATATCTCCAAACATTCTTCCGCCAGTTGTCGCTAACCAAGCACTCCCATTTTCCATAGAAGATCTTGCAAAGATACGATTAATTCGAAAACGTTTATGATCTTGAGAATAACCACTTAATGTAATTCTAACTTTATATAACTGACTCGCCTTCATATTCGATATAATTGTATCGCCAACATTTAATGGAACATCCAACGCGATAACCCAACTTCCAGTTGCGCTTAATGCATATTCAATTTTAATTTTCTTTGGGCTCTCTCCCCACCCAAAATACATTCCAAAACAATTTAACATTTGTATTGGTTTTTTCGTAAAATCCAGTTCAATTACAACTGGATTACTATCTGGAACGTCAATATAGTTTACACTTTGTTCATCTATTAAATTAAAGCAATTTGCGAGATTCCCCCCGTAAGGCACTTTCCCACTTACTTGCTTAATCGTATACTTCTGCTGAGCATTTACTAAAATATCATCTTGATTCCCTATTAAATGTGGTTTATTTAACGTAATCGGTAACTGAATTCGAAGAGATTCTTCATAGGTAGACTTACAAACATTGTATTGTCCTTTATCTACAATAGTTGTAGAAAGTAAATTTGAAAAAAGGTAGTTACGATGCGAATTAGAAGAAAATTCAATGACAATCTGTTCACTACTCATCCGGTACGTATCCCAAATCATACAATCAAATGTATTATACGCACCTGAACAACGAATTACTTTTTTCGTTTGTTGTCTACATTGCACTTGAATATCATGAAACGTATTTCCTGAACTTTCATTTGGCAAATCACTATTTCCATCTACTTCAATCCCATACACACATCCATCAATAAATATAGATTGAAATACATTAGCGTTAATCCAGCAAGGTGTATTGATATCATCTATATACTCTGTTTTCAAATATATTGCAGTTTGAAAGTTTTTAATTTGAATAAATTTAACTTGAAAGAAACTAATATAATCCCATGCCTTTTGACAATAAAAATGTATAGCTTTTCCTTTATACGATGAAGTTGTATTTATTATATTTATATTTGATATAACAGATTGATTAGGTACTTCGATTTGTTGTGAACCAGAAACATAAATAACAGCAGATTGAAACAATGTATTTATAACTTGAATAGTACCACCAACTATCGAAGCGTTACTTTGTAGCTCAAATGCATTAAAATCCCCATCAATTTGCAGCGTTACGGTAGGATCTAACTCTAATCTTACGTTTGATTTAATAACAATCGGCTTTACAATTTTGTACGTATTTACCCCTGTAATTCTAACCGTCGAAATTCGATTCGCTACACAATAATCAATAGCTTGCTGAATTGCTAATGAGCTATCATTTCCCGAGTTTGGAACTGCGCCAAAACAATCAATGTGAACGCTACTTTCTGGCGCACAATCTTCTTGGGAAGAAATATATTCTGACAAAATAAATTCACTCCTCATATTACCTTTTTTCATATAATATGTGAGTTCTCTCTTAAAAGTTTCTATAATAAAAAAAACAAACAACCTACCCGGTCATTTGTTTAACTCATATATATTTTTCGTTTCCTCTATCATTTTAGCTAACGAGAAATACCTCACTGCTTTCTCTCGTGCTTTCAATCTAATATCATTTACCCTTTGTTCATCCCCTTGTAGTTCTTCAAGTGCACTTGCGAATTCAGATTCACAATATTCAGATATTAAAACACCTGATTCTCCATCTATTACCGCTTCATGTATTCCACCAACATCTATTGAAACAATTGGTGTCCCTGTAGCCATCGCTTCAATTACTACCATTGGAAACACTTCACGAAAAGATAATAAAAGTAAAGCATCCATATTCCCTATAAACTCATGCGGCTCTGAAATATTCCCTAGCATCTTCACCCTTTGCTGTAATCCATATTTTTCTATTTCTTTCATAATCGATTCTTTCTCTGGTCCATCACCAGCAATATAAAACATAAAATCATTTCTCTTTTTCAACACATTTGCAATTTTGACAAATAGTTGATGGTTTTTCTCTTTGGATAATCTAGCTAATATCCCTATTTTATATGTAGATTCTTTCTTTTTCTGCTGGAATAAAAACTTTTCAATATCGACACCGTTATAAATTGTATTTATTTTTTCTTCTGCTACATGAATTGAAATTAAATTATTCTTTTCAAACTCACTTACTGTAATAATATTGTTCACATATTTATTCATGAAATAACGAAAAAGCGTTGGCATTTTTTTTTCTAATATCGTTACATTATGTTTCGTATAAACAATTTTCATCTTTTTTTTAATAAACTTTTGAAGTAGAAAAGCATATAATACCATTCGCAAACTATTTGCATGAATAAGTTCTATCTTTCGTTTACAAATTTCGTTTCGTAAATAATAAATATTTCTCAAATGATTCCATCGACTAAGTAATATAAAATTTTCTTTTCTAGTAAGAGATTCATATAGTTCTCCATCACCTGCAGCTGTATAAATCTTAAAATCATCATAACGCAAATTACTTTCCAATTTACAGAAATAGCTCTCGGCTCCGCCAGTTATCAATTTATCTGTCATCAACAGTATATTCATAATTGCGTCTTCCCAACTACATTGATTTTATTTTTTTTATAAGCATGATAAGCATACTTACTAAAATAGTAAAAAATTTGCACCGAATTCAGTCGTTCTTGTTCCCTTAACAATTTCCAATACCGGAAAGCTGCTCTAATTTTATTTCTAGAAACAGAATTTGTAACAATTCTATATTTTGCTAACACTTGCTGTATACCTTTTGCTTCATACCCTTCATGTAATAAGTTCAGCCATAACGCTGTATCTTCCGGCTGTATACTAGGCATTTCGACATATGGAATTTTTTCACGATCAATCATCACTGTTAAACAACCGATAATTGTATTTCCTACTAAATAATGATAGTCAACAGATTTTGGTGCACTCACTTCACGATTTAATTCATTACCGTTTTCATCAATTAAACTATACGACGCATATGAAAAAGCAATATTCATTTCTTCCATAAATAACAATTGTGTCTTCAATTTATGCGGCAACCATATATCATCGCTATCTAAAAAGGCAATGTACCTTCCTCTTGCCTCTTGGATCGCTAAATTCCGAGCTTTAGCAGCACCAACATTTTGTTTTAATGATAATAACCTAATACGTGAGTCTCCTTCTATTATATCTTTAATTTTTGTGGCAGATTGGTCGGTTGAACCGTCATCAACGATAAGCATTTCCCAGTTTTCATACGATTGATTCTGTACAGATAAAATTGTCTCACCTATAAATCGTATACTATTATAAGAAGGTGTTATTACAGAAACATAAGGCGGCTCGTTATGTGCTGATAGACATTTTACCATCTATCTTTCCCCTTCCTTCATATATTGAAATATACTTCACAACAACTGCTAAAAATAAAAAGAATGCTTCGTTAATAATGAGTGACAATGACATCATCTGAAATATAAATGCAATCATAGTCAATAGAAGATATGGTTTTTCACAAAACAAAGTATGCTGCGCTAGCTTGAACATTAATATGAATAAAAACGCGCTATATAGAAGAAAACCAATTGTACCCGATTCAGACAAGATTTCTAAAAATGTATTGTGTACATATAATTTTTCATTAAATTGATACTCATAATAATTCGAAAAGTTAAAAGCACCGATTCCGATATATGGATTGGATAAATAATATTTAAAAGCAGCTTCCCATAATGTAAATCTACCACTTCCATTATCATGGGAAAAATCAGAAATTCGTTTATTTAATATGTCATCTAATTGCCCCCCCATTACACTATTTGATAAACTAAAAATAACTACACTAAACAATACTAAACTTATAATTATTTTTATTTTTTTAGCGAAACTAGACATACATATATATACAAAAACGACAAGCACAAGCGCTAGTATACCACCCCTTGAAAAGGTTAATAAACTCGTCGTAACACATAAAATTAACCCTAGAATGTTAGTGATATTTTGTAAATTCGTCATATAGTACATAAAAAATATTGTATTATAGAAAATAAAGATGTTAGGATCATCTAGCAATCCAATTAACCGTGGATATCCTCTATCAACTAATAAACCAGCAAAAATTTCTCTCTCTTCTCCACCGTATAAACTAAAGTATTGTAAACCGATTATATAGAGTATTAGACTTACAACATTAAATACTACTCCTACATAAGCAATAGATGATTCAAGTACCACTATTTCCGTATTCCCCAATAAATTCCTCATTATAAAATAGCATCCTAAAACGAGTAGCACGCCAAAAATCATACGAATACTAGCATTTAAATACATAGAAAGAATTCCACTTAAACAATAAATGAAATAAAACAGTAAAAATATAACTTCATGAAAATATAATTTTTGAATATGAAAGTCTTTAATTGTTAAACAAAAATATATGACTAAAAAAATCATATATATCTTCAATGAAAATCCAATATATAAATTGTATTTACTTAACATAACAAATAATATTAGAAGAATAATCCATCCCATCGATACTTTCATATTATTTTCCATAGGCTATATCCCCTGTTTCGTAATATAATCCTTTTTGCGTATTTTTCTTATAAAAGAAAGAAGAAGTTTTTTTAGCTCATAATCATATAGGAATATGGCAGCTAGTACAATTAGTATATTAAGAACAAGCGCAATTAAATGATATGTATGCAATATATATTGCACTCCAATAAAGGTTACACCAAAATAAATTGTATACGGTATTACAATTTGGAATACAATTTTTTTCTTCACTACACTCACTGCTATATATCCCACTAAAGCGACTATTTCAAATAAAACCATAGCGTATGCCGCTCCTATCACTCCACCAAGACTACTAAAGCTATACAGCATAACCCCACCTATCACCAATGCTACACACTGCACAACAGTTCTCTTATTTTGACATCCACTCGTCGTTAAACCGTCAGCAATAGCAATATTTAAACTTTGTAGCACAATAAGAAATGATAATATTCGGAGTGGTTCTACTGCATTGCTCCATTCCTCATGAAAAAATATAGAAATAAAGTATGGTGCTAAATGATATAAACCGATCGTCATACATATTCCTACAATCGCCATTGATTTAATTTGAAGCAAATTTAATTTCGTATGCTCTTCTAAATTATTCTGGTTATAATGCTTAAAGAGCACCGGAAAAAACGCACCTGCAATTACCCCTGGTACTTGATATAAAGCTGCCGGCATCCGGTACGCCACTGCAAAAACACCTACCATACTTAATGGCAATGTATAGTTGAGCAAGATAGGTGCTAATTGTGGCGTACTCATTATTAAAAAACCGCTAATAATAAAGGGAGTTAATTGCCAAAATAACGCTTTATGAATTACGACTTTCATATTCATTTTCGTCTTTCTTCTCATGATATATATACTAAATAAACCACCGATCATATACCCAAAAGCATATAAACGAGCCGTTACATACACCGGTAACTCTCCGAAAATACAAAAACATGTAATTATAATGACAACTGATGCTGATACAACTTTTATGAGCGCTATATACTTCATACGTTCCGTCAGTTGAAAATAGGCAATTCCTATGTTTTGCCAAGTTAATCCTATTAACATGAAAAACATTACGTTTATCATCATATAAATTAAATTTTTATCCGCATACATATAATGAATAGCAATATAACCGATGATAGAAATAAAAATAAGTAGAATCATCCTTATTTTTATATACGATGATAAAATCTGCTCTAAATCTGCTCCATCCTTTGCCCCTTCTCGAAGAAACGTATTACTAAGTCCTAAGTCTGTAAAGAATAACATAACAAACGTCACTGCTATGGCAACACTAAACATCCCATAATGTTGTGCGTTAAAAAAGTTTGCTAAAACAATTAAACTGACGGCCTGAAGAAGGTTAGCTAAAATCGTACTATAAAATAGATGGATAATATTGTTTAGAATAGATCTACCCATACAAGTTCTCCTTTGCAAGTAACCTACTTACATATGTTGTTTGTTTACATATATATTTATCTTGCACCATTACCGTTCAATACAATTAAAACGGTTTTACATAAAATACGGATGTCCATCCGAAATGTTTTCATTTCAATATACTCCATGTCCAGCCTCAACTTTTCCTTTGGATCAAGATTATACCCTCCATTTATTTGTGCCCATCCTGTTAATCCTGGTTTTACTATTAAACGTTCCTTAAATTCTGGAATATACGCATCAAACTCATTATAAAAAAACTCTCTCTCTGGTCTAGGGCCTACAAAAGACATATCTCCTCTTAAAATGTTTAAAAGTTGCGGTAATTCATCAATTCTCGTTTTTCTTATAAACAATCCAACTTTTGTAATTCTTTGATCATGTTCTTTTGCCCATTGTGGTCCGTTCATTTCAGCATCCTTTACCATCGACCTTAATTTAAATACATTAAACTTCTTCCCGTTTATACCTAAACGTTCTTGAAAGTATATTGGAGCCCCTGATGTTTCTAAGGTAATCATAATACAAAAGAACAACATAATTGGTATTGTTAATAGTAACAATATGATTGAAAATATAATATCAAACAAGCGTTTTACACTTCGATTCAATATGCTAGGCTTTTCTTGAGCCGGAATCGTATACAACTTGGCTTGATTTGTTTCACGAATCATGGATCGTTACCCCCACATTCAAGAATATAAAATTATACCTATTAATTCACATTCTTTCCTATTTATATCCGCTATTACTTTTTGCACTGTACGTAGTGAATCTTTTCGCTTTTTAACTGCTAAAACCACTCCATCGCATTTCCCTGCAATAATGTGCGTAGCAGGAAGCTCAAATACTTCAGAAGAATAAACGAAAATGTAATCAAAATCTTCTTTCCACTTAGCAATCGCATTATCAAATTCATCCATAGCAACTAAGGGCGTCCCTGTATGTACTGTTTTTTTTGCAGGAATACAATATAAGTATTTAGACAAATTACTAGAAAAAGATTCATAATTGCAGGAGGAAGAGCTTATTATATCGTTTACTGTTATCATGTGATCACTTTGTAATAATACATGTAGTTTAGGGTCAGAAAAATTCACATCAATAAGTAACACCTTTTTTTTCATTTCCGCAAATACTAGACCCATATTTACTATAAGCGAGGCAACAACACCTCTGTCCTTCGTTGAACTAACTGTGAACAGTTGTTTTCCGGATTTTTTCAGCTCGTGATACACCGTATAAAACTGCTCTTTCATCAGATCATCATGCAAATTGAATGGCAGCTGCTTCTTTGTCCTAAACATCGACATGTTCACCTCGATATATAGATGATTTTTTATCAACCTCTGTAGGTTTCTTTTTTCTATTTGGTTTCATATTTATGTGACCAATAACAGAGACTGTTGTTATTTTCTCTAAATCCTGTTCCGTGTATATACGTTCATCAAAATAATCTCGAAATACAGCTAAACCTATCCCAACAAAAAAACTAACAATTAAAGAAATAGGAATGATCAGTTGAAATTTCGGAAACAATTTTTCAGCCTGTTCCTGTAACTCAGGATCAGTTAATACTTTCACCCCTTGTACATTTGTGTACTGTTGAAAGCTTTTTTGTGATTGCTCTGCCAATGTCTTTACAATGTCTTTCACGATTTTCGGATTGGAATCTTTTACTGTAACAGTTACAATTTGTGAGTTGTCCGTATTCACAACCGATATTTTTTGTGCTAATTCATAACTTGATTGCTCTAATTTCAAAGTTTTTTTGACTGTTGAAATAATTAATGGGCTTTTTAAAATATCAACATACGATGTTACTAGTTGCTTATTCTCTTGTGTTTTATTTGTTGAATTTTCCTTATTAAACTCATCTAAATTCCCAACAAGAATTTGCGTTGAATATTGATATGACGGCTTTAAAACATACATAGAGATAAGAACTAAAGAAGCGGTTAAACAACACATCGTTAAAATAATCGTTACGAATCTTCTTTTCAGTAATTGTTGAAAATCTTTTATACTCATTTCTTGCTTCAATTATTTCACCGCCCTTTTCTGAATAACATCCTGCAATTCACTCTTTACAGATAACCCTTTCTCTCTTCTATCCACTTGTTTTGTTACATACTTTCCGACTCCGAATGCAAATTTTTCTACATATACATACGAAAGCATTGCAAGTATAAACGAAAAAACAAGTGAAAAAATTAAAATAATAGGCAACGGTAATATTTCATGGAGCATGTATATAAGGGAAAACAACGATATAATATGGTATAAATAAAGACTGTAAGAAATCTTCCCCAAATATAACAAATATTTATTATGTAGCAAGGACGACAAAGTTGATATTGACAAACTTAATATGACCAATAAACATGCACTTATCGCCACTACGTAGTCTCGAAATATAAAATTATTGAGCACTTTCATTTCTCCAATAAGCCCTTCATACATAAAAAGTAAACTCGCAAATAAAAACCATGCAATTTTCGTGTTTTTAGTACAATTACTATAAAAAACTATTAAATTATTTTTATACTTCGCAACTAGTGCTCCTAGTAAAAACAGCACTGTGTAATGCAATGTTAATGCATAGCTTGTTAATGTTAAGCCCGAGCGAAACAAAAATAATATTACGACAGAACATATACTAAAACTAAACAATAATAGTAATGAACACCTTAACGTTTTTCGTAAGCAAATCATCAAAATTAACGGGAAAATTATTGATATTCGCATTTCATGGACAAGTGACCAAATCACACCGTTATATGCATCTGTATTATATTTCCCAACCAATAAAATATGTTGTGCGATTAAGCTTGAAGAACTTTCAATCGTCCATGAGCGATTAAACCATTCACTTAAATAAGAAATACCATATTCACTAATTGTAATCTGGCATACAATAGCTATAATTATTGCCACAATATAAGGAATATATATTCTGCATATACGTTTTAAAAGGTATGACCCATAGCTACTATAGTTTTTTTGAATAGATTCATACAAAACAAATCCGCTCAAAACAAAAAAGATAATAACTGATTCGTTACCACTACTAAAAATTAGACGAGCAGGCGTTTCTTTTAATAGATACACAACAAATGGTTTATTATCTTCATAACTGTAATTTTGAAATGCTGAAAAAATCATTAAATGATGACCAATCATTACTACTAATGAAGAAATCCCTCTTATAGAGTCCAATTCTTCGTATCTTTTCATCTTTTTACATCAACTCCTAATGAAATGATAATAATCATTTCAAAGCGACATCTTTATTCATATTCCTCTCCTTTCTTTTCATTCCAATTTTTCATATTAAAATGATTTTATAGTATAAATTTGAGTGTATTGTAACATTTTTTGTAATATTTTGAATAGAAAATCCCCAAAATTGGTATATACCAATTTCAACCTCGAAAAATGAGTAATATTGATAGAAAAACGCTATAAAAATATCTTGCATATTTACAAAATTAAAGAGCTGAATAGCGTTTTTTCAATATAAAATAAAAAAGATAGCCTATATAGGCTATCTTTTTTATTTTATTTAATTACTGGCACCACTATATGCTACATGTCGTTTCTCAATTCTCTCTTCAATTTCTTTCATATTTTCTTTATTATTTAATAGTGATTGTTTATTTTCAATTAATAATTGTTTAAAAGATTTTCTCACTTTTTTTCTCATTTTCATTGTCCTCCTTGGGGGATGATTTATATAAAAGATAAAGAATTATCTGTGTGTTCTTATAATAATTGATTGTTGTGAATTCTATTTGAACTTCATATGAAAATCTCGTTTATTTTCTGACAACTTTGTGAACACGAAAAAAAGACTCTCTAAAACTATGTTGAAATTAATTCACTTCATTACAAAAATCACTATTTTCATCAACTTTTATCATTATATCTTGTCGAAACATTTATATATTTAAAATTGAGTTCGACATAATTTTATTTACTATCATACTGTTTACAAAAACAAAAAGAAGGTGTCACCAAGTCAAAGTTCGACTTATGCAACATCCCTCTTTCCAAACTATTTATAGCATATTTATTAATATTTCAGGTCTTCCCCAATTCATTTCTTCACAAACAAATCTAAGTTTTTCTTCATCCATTGTGTGTAATCCCTCTTCTAGTAAACATGAAATTGGAACTTCACAGTGAATTTGTGCTAATTGCAACGAAATATTTAAGTTCTCTAAATCACTTTCAATCTTCGTACGCTGCGCTTTTGTTAATGATTCTACATTTTCTAGTACAGCGGATACTGTTCCGTGCTCTTGAATAAGCTTATACGCTGTTTTTTCACCGATACCTTTTACACCTGGATAATTATCACTTGTATCTCCCATGAAAGCTTTTGCATGGACGATTTGCCACGGCTCTACACCTTTTTCTTCCATGATTTTCTCCGGTGTGTAATATTCGTAATTTCCAATTCCTTTACGCAGAAGCATAACTGTAACGTTCTTATCAACAAGTTGAAGTAAATCTGTATCACCAGTTAAAATATAAACTTCAGCTTCATTGCAATATTGTTTTGCAAGCGTACCGATACAATCATCGGCTTCGTAGCCTTTCATACCGATAACTGGAATGGATAATTTCGCAGTCATTTCTTGCACTAAATCGAATTGAGGAATTAATTCTTCTGGTGGCGCTGCACGATTTGCTTTATAATTCGAGAACGATTCTGTTCTAAATGTCGTACTTCCCATATCCCAGCATGTAACGATATGTGTTGGTTCGATCGCTTGCGTAGCTGTTAATAAGTGTTTCATATAACCATGAATCCCGTTCGTAGGGGTTCCATCTTGTCGTTTCATAAATTGTCCGTAGACACTTGTTGCGTAAAAAGCACGAAATAATAGTGCCATACCATCAACTAATAATACTTTTTTCATAATTCCTCTCCTATTAAAAAAATAATAACCTTACGTTATCACGTAAGGTTATATAAATAGATTACCATTCTACGTTTTTGCTCAACTTTGTCTATTATACATTGTTTTTGTATATTTAGCACCATTAACACATTAAGACGTTCTACTACAACAAGTATGCAATATGCCTGAATACGTATTTTTTCCAGTAGAAACAACGACAGCCTTTGCATTTCCACTAACGATATGTGAACCTTTAAAACATACATTTTCAAGCTCAAGTGGATTATAATCTTTCATCCGTTTTAATGGAATAAATCGTTTACGTTCAAGGTGATAGCAGCTTTCAAACTTCTCTATATTCGCTTCGTTTCCCGTTAACACAGACTCATTCACTAATAAATCATCTGCATAAATAATACGTACATCAGCCGGCACAGCATCTCCAGCCGAAAGAAAAATTATATCTCCAGGTACAAGTTCTTGCACTGGTATCTCCATCATTTTCAGTTCACTATTTAGCCCTGTACTACTAGAACATTCTACTCTAGATACAGTAATCGTTTCACGTTGTAATTCATCACACACACGTTGTTTTGAAAAACCTGGAATCATGCCACCAAGCTTCATCATTACTTCTGCGAGAAGTGCTCTTTTTGAAGTTAGTTCATTTCGGCCATATACTTGAATACGTTTTTGTGCCTCTTTCATTGATAGTCCGTCTCTTGTTGTTTTAAAATATGCAAATACAGATTTTACATCTCTTGTTGCAATTTCAATTAATAAATCTTTATTTTTTTGGAGCATTGTTTGTTCTTTTATTGATTTTTTACTTAGTTTATATGACGTGTTACCCACAGTTTTGTTTGCATATAACATATTATCGTCTCCTCCTTTACAACATAGGAAGAAACGCTTTGTTTCTCAATTTATCCACTTTACTGTGAAAGTGTCTCGCGTTTTATAAACGCTACATTATGATAAATATAGAGGGAGGAACAAATCGTTTCCTGCCTACATCATATATTTTTGATTTGAAGTATATGGGTAACGGAACCGAGTCAGAATTTGACATGCTCCTCACCTCCTCGTTTAATTTTATAGTTTATACTATGAAATTACTCATAGCTTGGTAACAAAAAAGGCCCCTACCCTTAAGAGAGTAGCGGCCATTACATACACAAATAAACGATTTCTAATATAATTAGAAATCTACGGACCTCTCCCTCACCGAGTTTTAGCACTGTATAGCATAGGTACATTACCAGCTACGTTAAGAAAAACCTTAATTCGATCATTCCTGTTGACCCATTGGCGTCTCTCGACATTTTTGGGCAGTAGCATTTCTCTATACAGGAGCCTCACCTAACAGAGACTTATTTTCATTACATTGAAAATGTTACTCTTATTTAAAATAGATGTCAACCGTAGCCTACAATTTTTTCAAAAGGTATGGCAAACTAACATATATAAAGTGAAACTTTAATCAGCCCTCACCAATCGGGCTTTTACGGGATAAAATAAAAAACTTTACGTTTAAACGTAAAGTTTTTAATAAGTTATACAACCAGCAATTACAATCCCAATTGAAATTGATAAAAACATAAGAAAAAGACCGACTGCTTGATTATCTTCTTCGAGACTTTTGTTTATATTAAAGCGTGGTGTAAGCCACTCAGCTAAATAAAAGACGATAATTTGAGCCAAAATCCCAACTGCTCCCCACGAAATCATATCAAGAAGTGAAATTGAATTAGCTGCTGTCGAATATAAAACAACAGCTAACCCAAGTAATCGTCCTCCAAGCACATAGCTTACCGCCTTATTTCCTTGAGCCATTAACTTAAATTCCTTTACTTTCGTTGTCACTTCCATCAAGAACAGACCTATACATAAAAGGCCGAGTGTTACTACTAAATATAATAAAAAATTAATCATTTTTTCCCCTCCTTTTTATACCTACCGGTAAATAGTACGATTCATTTCCTGTAATCTTTTCTCCCGCGCGAATACCGATACTACTCGCTTTTCCAGCAATTAAAAACGAACCAAACACATATGACAGTTTCTCGATCCCTTTTTCTGTTTCCAAGGATACGACTGGCAGTTCGATATACTTTTGAAATATCGGCAGTGACGTTTTATATGTTTGGTGTGCATTTTGAAGCATAATATTTTCGTCTTTATCGCGAATCGTAATTGTATCTCCTTCTCTCCCAAATGAAGGTTTTTGAACGAAAGAACCTTTTCCTAAAAATAAATCTGGTTCTAAATATGTAGGTAACATATATTCTTTAATCCACTGTTGTTCCTCATTTGTATAAAAGGCCTCTTCTTCTGCTAACCCCCAAATAAGACACTGAATTGATTTTGGCTGAAGTAAAAATGCTGACAAAGGATTTATTATAAAAAGCTTTCCGGCTTTTACAAGTTGTAACAATTCCACACCTACCAAATCTCCTGTTTCAGGATCTTGATCCTCAATTAAATCTTCTATCGGATATGTTTGGCGATATAAAACATCAATCTTCGCCCCATCTTTATCGACTAGAGCATCCTTTGTAATTCTAAGTTCTGACATTGGCACTACTTTATTTTCAACATGGCATAGCTGACTTAAATACATAGTGGTATTCCAATCCTCGATATGTTCATGATGTGCTGTAAAAACAACATTTGGATTATCTAATCCCTTTGTCGCTTCCATTACTGCTTTCGTTACACCAGAAGATAGCAATCGTTCTTGATCCGAGTTTGGATCATCATAGCCTAGATTTCCACATACTTTCCCATTCATTTGAAAGCATTCCATAATAAAAGTTGGTGTATCACTATTAAACTCAAGCATTTTGATTTGGTTATCCTCTGTTACGGCAAAATCAAATCGCGAAATTACAGATTCAGGATAAAGCCCTTTCATTCTAATGAATGATAAGCTCGCAGGAGGAAAACCAAGCTCAAGAAGCTGTTCGTCACTTAAATTTCGCAAAAGTCTAGCAGTCTTAAAAAATATTTTACCCATTCGTTCAGTCGCTAAGTGTACTTGTTCCAAAGTCTGATTTGTTATAGAAAAAACATGAAACAAACTATACTCACATTCATATAAATCCGACCAAAAATTCGGATATTTTAAATAAAATTCTTTTCTATCCCTTATGTATTGCGACATATTTTAGCCCCCAAATCCTCCCTTTGAACCGCTTCCAATTCCACCTTTAAATTCAGCAGACGATTGATACGATTTAAACGCCGATGAATTTTTAAAAGTGGATTTATTTTGATAGTATCGTCCACCATAGAAGTAATGCCCACGATAACCTGAACTACTATCATCACACTGCCATACCCCAAGTTCATCATCCCAATCCCAATCAGAACAACTATTATCATTCGGTTTTGGGGGAAGATCTTGTGCGCAACCAAATAAAGTGCCAGTCATTAAAGACGTTACGACACCACCTACTAGCCATTTCGTTTTTGTCACCTTCGCACTCCCCTTTTTAAATTCTATTCCTATTATATAGGATGGCATGATAAAGTAGAAGAAAAAGGAAGAAGAGGGATTAAATGCGCTTAGAATATCGACTTAATGATGAAACGAAAGGGTATCCTGCTTTATGGAACTACGCCAATATTTCTAATTCTGAAATTATCGCACGCATGACTTGTGAATATTTTATTAAAGAGAAGAATACTTATGTTGTTACTGCAACTTCGGTTGATCCAGACGGAACAGCAGTTATTTATATTCAAAAAGAAGTTTTCACAAATGACCCTTCAGACCCTACATACTCCTACATCGGTTTTGAAATTAGAGAACTAAGTGAAACGAGTTCAAACATAGTAGATAGTCAAGATGTATGGAACTATGAAGAAATTTTACCATCTCTTCATTCAGATATTATATATATTCAGCGAGACGGCATGTCTATGGAGTTCTCCTTAGATTCAAGAGAGATTGATGAAGACAGAAAGTGCTACATTTATTACGGAAACTTCACAGGTGAATCAAGATAATATTGATATATCTATGCAACAAAAAAACCTTACGTATAAAACGTAAGGTTTTTATATAGCCCCACATATGCCGTTCTCTCTAGATGTCCATAAACCTGCTCTCACAGGTGGATGCTCTCACAAATGTTTGTAACTTCCTTCTTAAAAAGATGGCATGTTAGCTACATTTAAATATTGAACTTCCATATTAAACTTATTGGTTTAAGACATGCATAAGCTACGTACACCGTAGGAATTTTATATAAGGTTAGTTGAAATAAGACCCCCGCACGTGCCGCTCCTCGTAAATGTCCAAAAACCCGCTACTCGCAGGTGGATGCCCTCACAGTTACCGTACATCTTCCTCCACAAGGAAGGCTTGATGATGGTCGCTAAATATTGAGCTTCCGTATAACTAACATCGGTTTTAGACATAAATAAGTTGCGCACACCGCAGGATGTATTATTTACTTGTCGTTATATTATCACATTGTTTCTAATGTGTAAAATACAAAGTTTTTCGAGCAATCTCTTGCTTGTGACCTTATTTTAATACAAATTATTTTTGCATGCAAGTGATTAATCTTCTTCTTTTGCAATTTGATTTTCTGGATAAGAAATCCAATCACTCCAGCTACCTGCATACAATTTTACATTTTGGAATCCAGCCAATTTTAATGCAACGATATTTGGACATGCCGTAACACCAGAACCACAATATACAATTGTTTCCTTATCTTTCGACAGATTTTGGAATCGTTCTTGTTGCCCAGCTTCATTCTTAAATTGTCCTGATTGCAACATTCCATCCTTCCAGAAATGGTTTACCGCTGTTGGAATATGTCCTGCTTTATGATCGACAAGTTCCTCTACACCAGCATAACGTTTCGGCTCTCTTGAATCAATTAATGTAACATCCGCACCTGCACGGATATTCTCTCTGACCGTTTCCATCGTTACAAGCATATGATCTTGTATATTAGCTTTAAATGTTTTTCGTATAGCAACAGGAATTTCCGCTGTTGTCGGTAGTCCATTCTCTTTCCAAGCCGGGAAACCACCATCTAATATATATACTTTCTCATGTCCTACATAGTTACATAACCACCATAAACGAGCAGCATTTGCACCGGCTTGACTGTCATACGCAATTACTGTCGTATGCTCATCAATACCAGCCTCCGAAAGCTTGTCTGCAAACTCCTCAATATTTGGTAAAGGATGGCGGCCACCATGTTCTGCTATAGGACTTGATAAATCTAAATTCAAATCAAAATATAACGCATGAGGAATATGTCCTTCTTCATACTTTTCTCTACCCCAATTAGGATTCGCTAAATCAAAACGACAATCGATTATACGGACATTCTCATCTTCTATATGCTCACGTAACCATTCGACTGTAACTATCATCTTTAACGACCTTCTTTCTCTTTCAAACGACTTACATACTCCATAACCATTTCTTCTGTAACATATTTACGCTGCAAGGTAACACCATTTTTTGCAAGATCATTAATTTGCTTCGTTACAACATTAATGACATCAACCGAAAATTCTTTCCCATTTGACGCAAGAGATACGGCAGCTTCAATAGCTGCTTCACGCTGTGCATCTAATTGTAAACATGCTTTTACACTTTCATTTTGTTTACGAGAATGTGCTGTAATTGCTTTATGTACTTCCATCTTCTCTTCCCCCTAAATAGTTATACGTTTTTATTCAATTCCATTGCAAGCCGGATCATATCACGACATACAATCCCATTTTCAATAATCTCTTCTTCATAATGCTTCGAAAAGTAATCAAAATCAATAGAAAAAATACGAAATCCACATTTTTGATATAAAGCAAGTTGTGAAACACTAGAATTGCCTGTACCAACTTCAAGTTTTGACATACCGTATCCTTTAGCAGTTTCTACAGCATGCCTTAATAGCTTCTTCCCAATCCCTTTTCCTTGCAAATGCTCTGCAACCGCAATATTCATGATTTCCATCGTCTTTGGCCTTGTTTCCAAAAGAACATATACACCGATAACGCTCCCCCCCTGCTTAGCTACGTATGTTAATCCTCTTTGTACATACGTAGCTATTTGCCGTTCACTTGGATCAGCAAGTAACAATAGAGACTTCGGTATAGCCTCTTTTGGAATACGTTCTATTACAACAGACATAAAAAATTCCCCCTTCTCTATTGTTCTAAACCCTCCTTGTCTACCATAAGTAATAGAAAGGAGGGATTCACCATGGACAACAATGAGAAAAAATGCAACGTCATCTCTATTGATGGAAAGAAGAAGAAAAGCGACACGTATTCCTATCCAAAATTAGTAGTTGAAAACAAAACATATGAATTTTCTTCATTCGTCTTATGCGGTGAAACACCAGATGGCAGACGACTCGTTCTTACTCATATGATTTCTACCGATGAATTTGCTGGATTTGTAAAATCTTTAGATACTGTACTGCAAAAGAAAATTGAACGAATCTTTTTCTCCTAACGACTATATAACATAAATTTCTTTTTCAATCTCTACTAACTGCTTTTGCAATTGTTCTTTACTTTGTTCATATAGAGATACATCAATCGTTTCAGCCAATGCAAACAATATACTTTCATAATAGTTCATCACATCTTGCTGCATCACTTTTTGGAATAAGTTCCACTTCATATCCCACTCTTGCTTATAATGATGAACAAATAAATCTTTTTCATCAGCTACATAGTTTGATACGAGCGGTTCTAATACAGATTTAGCGTCTTCTTGCATAAAAGCTTTGTCATTCTTTTCAAAAAAGCTTTTCTCATTTTTAAAATGTGCCAATGCTTTTTTGAAATCTTTTATTTCAACTGAAGGAAACGGTTCTTTATGTGTAATATCTTTATATTCATACTCCACTGTTCCATTCATAGAAATTGATTCATTTTCTACTTTACAGTTCACTACAATTTCGTCCTTTGCACGCTTCATCGCTTCATCTATCCATTTTTCAAGGCGTAATGATGTCGCACGCATTTCTTGCAATAAATCATGCTGAATAAATGCTACTAATTCCATAACACACTGTTGCAATTGTGTTTTCACATTTCCATCCGTTCGAAGTGACGCCGGATTAATAAATTCAGTAAACACATCGTTATAGCGTAGGAATAGACGCTGTTGCACGTAATAAAGCAACTCTTTCACTTCATTTTGCATCGCCTGTTCTTCAGCAAGTACACTATATGATGAAATGATATGAAGTAGTTGATCACGCTCTGCTTCATATTTTTTCGTTTGCTTCTCTTTCTCTTCATTCCCCTGTTTTGCACCCTTTATCATGTTTACTAAAAGCTGATCTGCCCCTTGCAAAGCACCATATAGAGCATGCACAGAAACAAGCATTAAATCTCTCATCATAAAGGACGTAAATGATTCCTCAAACTTCGTAATCCCAGAGTTTTGTAAAATACCATACTTCTCTTTTTCAACATTCTTTCCTTGTTTCTCTTCAAGCGCACATAAACTTGAAATTGCAAATAAACGCGGATTTCTAATACCGTATTGCAGCAGCTGATCTGCGATATAACCTTTTACCATTTCAAGTTCTTCTTCAGACTCTGCTAAATCCGCCGCATTAATTAAGAAGAACATTTTATCAAGGGCAAAAGTATCCTTTACACGACCAAGCTGAATTAAAAATTCACGGTCAGCACGAGAGAATACATGGTTATAATATGTTACAAATAAAATAGCATCTGCGTTTTTAATATACTGGAATGCAACATCCGTATGGCGAGCATTAATAGAATCCGCTCCAGGTGTGTCTACAAGCGCTATTCCCTGCCTTGTTAAAGCACAATCATAATAAAGTTCCATATACTCAACGAAGCATGATTTCTCTTCATTCGCTACATAATCAGAGAACTCTTCTAATGTAACTTGTACTCGTTCTCCTAAATCAGTAGAAACTGCATCATACCCTTTTTGTACCGCTCGTAAAAAGCTAAATGTTGTTTTTTGCTTCCCAGTTGGTGAAGGATATTTCATAACTTTATCAATTTGTGCTAACGCTTCATCTAACGTAGCAATCTCATAATGAAACAGCTTATAAACAGCTTTCATATCTTCTAATAACGCTTGCTTTGATTTAAACTGAACAATTACTGTTCCGTGTGGTTTTCCCTCTGTAACCGGCAAAATTTGATTAATCGTTGCCGTCGTCGGGTTTGGTGATACAGGAAGTACTTTCTCACCGAGTAAGGCATTGGCAAATGATGATTTTCCAGCACTAAATGCTCCGAATAACGCTACTGTAAATTGTTTTGTTTCCACACGTCTTCTTTTCTCTATTACCTCTTGCTGTACATGTTTCAGCGCTGGCAATGGCTCTAATATCGTTTCAGCTTTTTTCACTTTCTCTAATATCCGCTGAATATTTAAAGCCACCGTTCCTTTCAGCTCTTCTTCATGAACCGCTACGTTATTGTTTACGATTTCCTGCTCTTGTAGTGTAAATTTCTCACTAACAATTTGTGCCTCCCTTTGCAATATCTCATCTATTTGCAACCCTTCAGGCGTAGCAACATGATCGTGCCAAACATTTCGTAAATAGTCTTCATATGCCTCCAAATTGTTACTGTATTGTAATTGTGTTTCTTTCGCCGTTTGCAACATCGTATATGTTTCAATCTCTTCTTCAATACGAGCAACTGCTTCCCTTACCTTTTGCTTCAAAACGACCGCACTTTTATCAAAAATTTGCTGTGCTTTTATAAAATAACGTTTCTTCAGTTCATTCGCTACATCCGCTGTATAAAGAAGTAAGTAATCACCTGTGAAACCTGCACCTTGTTTAATTACTTCGGCCAACATTTCTGGTCCGAAAGCAATTTCTAACCCATATATGTCTTTCCCAATTTCCTCCGTGAACAATCCTTCTTCTTTTAAGAAGGCTACAATAAATTCCTTCACATGAAAATCAAGCTGCGTTTCAACAATTTTTTGAAGGGCAGAATAAAACGCCTCTACACGTCTTTGTTTTTCTTGCTCCGTCTTTCCTTTCGAAAATAGCAAACCGACCTTAAATTTTGTTAATTTCGTTTCTAAATATGCATTTGCCAATTCTCTCATTTCAAATGGCATTAAATAAGCGTTATCTAATATAGCTTGTAAACCTTTTATAAATTCGTTTCTCACATGAGATTCTTTACTTGCCTCACGATTTTTCGCTTCCGTTAACTCTTCCTTCTTTTCAACTACCTCTGAAATAGAAAGTGGTGATGCTAACTCTTCCTCATATTTCAAAAGAGCTTTTTCATTTTCAGAAACAATAAACGAGAAATGTTCCCCCATTAAATATTCTGTTTCTCGCTCCATTCCAGTCCTTACATACTGCTCTTTTTCTTTCATAATAGAAGTAATTAACGCTTCTAAGCTTCTAATTTCATTATGTGGATGGTTCATCATTCGTAATGACGTATAATAAACACCATCTACTTCAATATCCCAGTTAGAGAATGATTGTTTTACACTATCTTTATAATTCTCAAACGATAATTCATTTTCTTTATGTTTATCTATTTGATTTACAACGAGATAAACCGTTTTATTACGTTGTTTCAATTCTTTAACAAATTGTAAATTCACTTCCGATTGGACGTGATTATAATCCATCATATAAAAAATGACATCTGCCAGATGAAGTGTCGACTCTGTCGCTAATTGATGGGCATCATCTGTTGAATCAATCCCTGGTGTATCAACTAACATAACCCCTTCAGGAATCGGCGCGTCGTTTCGATAAATATGAACACCAATTACTTCATCGCCGTCTTTACAAATTTGTTTTAATTCTTCTGCTGAATATGCACCGTCATATTCGTACTGCTCTCCAGATTTAACCGTTACAACAACACGATCCATTCCTTTTTCAATTTTGACAACGTTAGCGCTTGTCGGAATTGGACTTGTCGGTAACAACTGCGCTTTATATAGATGATTCATCATCGTTGATTTCCCTGCAGAGAAGTGACCGCAGAACGCTATCATAAGCTGTTCTTGTTTATATTTTTGAATTACCTCAAACAACTTTAAACTATTCTCTGCATCGCCGTGTTTTTGCCACTCTTCATAAAAACAAACAAGTTTTTTCATACCGTTTGTCTGTACTATGTTTGTCATCCCCTTGTTCCCCTTTATCCAAGATGTATATACTTTTCCCCGCTATTTGCGAGTTCATAACCAGTGAGAGTTACACCTACCCATTGATTACAGTTTCACTTTACTATCATACTAAATTTTCAGCATATTCTCATTAAAAATAAAAAATCCCTTTCATTCTTTTTACAAATGAAAGGGATTTTATGTCATATCACTCATTTTGCTGTTCCTACTCCATTTAAAACATACTTCGCAATAACTGCATATACAGCGACTGTACCTGCTACTAATGCATATACCATACTTACGCACCAACCTTTTTTGATAATGATTATCACTTTTAAATACAGTTTATCATTAAAGAGAATCATTATCAACACTTTTCATAAAGAAAGCTCCTTATAAGAAGGAGCTTTACTGCCTGTTTTGAAAAAGGTTAAAACTTGTTGTGCACTCTTATTATATCTCATCCTACATAACTTAACAGTTTAAAAAAATGGAAATATCCCCTATCCCCTCCATCTTACATTTTGTATAATAAAAGGGAATTACTTAACAAGGAGGAAAAAAATGACACAAAATCTCACACAAGGCGAGAGGATACACTCCATTGATATTATTAGAGGAATAGCTGTACTAGGTATTTTTCTTGTGAATTGGCCTGTTATCGCCGGGGTTGACTCACGTGATCTTTCAGGAATTTACGAAGGGATAGACAGCTACATTCGCCTATTTTACGATATGTTTATTCAAACGAAATTTTATACAATTTTTTCGTTTTTATTCGGATTAGGTTTTTATATTTTTATGAGTCGTGCTGAAGCGAAAACAGATCATCCAAAAATTTTATTTGTTCGCCGCTTACTTATTTTATTATTATTCGGTTTCTTACATTACGTTCTTTTATGGGACGGAGACATTTTACATACTTATGCGATTGCTGGATTTTTCTTATTTTTATTTTATAAGAGAGAACCTCGTACTATTTTAATATGGGCTATCGTTTTATTGAGTATTTTTCAATTCATTATGCTAATGGCTGGTATTACGGTTGCATTGGTACCAAAGGAAGAGCTAGGTTTTTCCTTACCTATCATGCCATTAGAAGACTGGCTGTCACAAATACAAAATCGTTTCCATGCATTTTACGCTGATGGAATTGGATTAAATTTACTTATGCTTCCAGAAACAGTTGGGCTATTTTTACTTGGTTTATACGCCGGCAAAAAGGATATTTTCCGCCGCACGAAAGAGTTAGATCCAAAGCTTAAAAAATGGCAAATTATTATGTTCCTTTTAACATTACCAATGTGGTTCTTCATGGTCCGTTACTTCTTATCAAAACCATTTTATGAACCAATTTATATGCAGGTCTTTACAATGTTTAGCGGAAAAACGTTATTCATATTCTACATTTTCACTCTAATGCGTTTATTACAAAAAGAAAAATGGCAAACGTTATTACGTCCATTCCAATACGTTGGACGAATGGCATTAACAAATTACATCTCGCATACAATTGTTACATTACTTGTATTTGGTCTATTACTTAAAAATTATTATCCTGCTCCATTATGGGTTGGACCAATATTCTGCATTAGTTTCTACACGTTACAAATCTTTATTAGCCGCTGGTGGCTTTCACATTACCAATACGGGCCACTTGAGTACATTTGGCGTCTTGGTACTTACGGGAAAATGATGCCACTTAAAAAGAAAAGCAAGGTCTCATAACGAGACCTTGCTTTTTTACGCTTCTCTTACTGCATTTTGTATAGATACTGGCTCTTCTTCTACTTTCACTTTGCGCTGCGGCACCATATTAAATACGATATTTAAAAGTACTGCTGACGCACTTCCAAGTACAATTCCGTTATCTGTTAAAATACGAATGCTTTCTGGAAGTTGTGAAAATAATGTAGGAACGACTGTTACGCCAAGCCCAATTCCGACAGAACATGCAACGATTAATAAGTTTTCTTGTCTTCCGAAGTCAACGCTACTTAACATTTTAATACCATATGCCATAACCATACCGAACATCGCTAACATCGCACCGCCCAGTACTGATTTCGGAATAATTGTTGTAATAGCTGCGATTTTAGGAATGAAACCAAGTACGATTAACATACCACCGCAAGTATAAATAATAACGCGATTTCTTACTCCAGTTAATTGAACAAGTCCTACGTTTTGAGAGTATGTTGTATATGGGAACGCGTTGAAAATGCCACCTAACACCATCGCTAATCCTTCTGCGCGATAGCCTTTTGTTAATTCTTTTTCACCGATTTTTTTATTGCAAATATCAGATAATGCAAAGTATACACCCGTTGCTTCTACAATCCCTACACAGGCAACGAGAATCATCGTAATAATTGGTGTTAATTCAAATGTTGGTGTACCAAAGTAAAATGGTTGAATACCGTGGAACCAATCCGCCTCTCCAACCGCTTGCAAACTTACTTTCCCCATAAACGCTGCAACGATAGTACCGAACAACAAACCTAATAGAATAGAAATGGAACGGATAAATCCATCAAAGAAACGATACATAATAATGATAAATAATAACACTCCAAATGCTAACGCTAAGTTTTCAAGACTTCCGAAATCTTTACTTCCTACTCCGCCAGCCATATCATTAATAGCAGCTGGAACAAGTGTAACTCCAATTACTGTAACGACAGATCCTGTTACAACAGGTGGAAACAGTTTTACGAGTTTTCCAAATAATTTCGCAAAAATAACAACGAATAACCCAGCAGCAATAATTGCTCCATAAATTGAAGACACACCGTATTGTTTTCCAATCGCAATCATCGGTCCAACGGCTGTAAATGTACAACCAAGTACAACGGGAAGTCCTATACCGAAAAAGCGATTTGATAATGCTTGTAAAATTGTCGCAACGCCGCACATTAATAAATCAATTGAGACTAAATATGTTAACTCTTTTTGATTTAAACCAAGTCCACCGCCCACAATAAGCGGAACGATAATTGCTCCAGCATACATTGCAAGCATATGCTGCATACCAAGCGATGCAATTTTAAATGGATGCTGCTTCATCGTTTATTTCACCTCCGCAGTTTCTTGCTGTACAAATGTAACTGTGCCGTTATCAAGTGATGCAATTTCTGCTAGTGATTCAACACGAACGCCTTGTTCACGAAGCTTCTTTCCTCCATCTTGAAATGCTTTTTCAATAACAATTCCAATTCCTGCAATACTCGCTCCAGCTTGCTCTACTAAACTCATTAAACCTAAAGCAGCCTGACCGTTTGCTAAAAAGTCATCGATGATTAATACACGATCATTTTCATCGATATGATTTCGAGATAATGAAATTTCATTTGTTTCTTGTTTTGTAAATGAATATACGTTTGCAACGTACATATTATCTTGTAACGTTAACGATTTACGTTTTCGTGCAAAAATTACTTTTACACCAAGCTCTAATGCAGCCATAACTGCTGGTGCAATGCCTGAAGATTCAATCGTCACGATTTTTGTAATGTTCTCTTCTTTAAAACGTTTAGCAAATTCTTTTCCGATTTCTTGCATAAGTACTGGATCAATTTGATGATTTAAAAAAGCATCTACCTTTAATACGTCACCAGATAAAACCTTTCCTTCGTTCAAAATCTTTTCTTGTAATACTTTCATGTTTGTTCCCCCTCTTATGCAATAAAAAAACTCCAAAAGCCGCCACCACTCGTTACAAGTGAGAGACGCGCTTTTGGAGTTTCGCAAAAAAAGAATGCTAAACAAGCAATTATATTCGTCCTCACTCATAGTCAAAGTATTTACGGTACTTCGGTAGAAACTTGCAGGCCATATCCCCGCGATTATATGAGTGTAGCTAACTATTTATTTTATAGAAGGATTATAACGTACTTTTTATGCTTTGAAAAGCATTTATCGAAAAAACACGTACAAATTTTTAAAAACTACTATTTTTGTTCGAGTTTTGCAAACTCTTTCATTTCCAATTACAACTTCGTTAAAATGATTGGCCCATCTTTTGTAATCGCAATTGTATGCTCATATTGAGCTGATAATTTCCTGTCCATCGTTCGTGCAGTCCACCCATTTAAATCTACTTTAGAATATCGCATACCTATATTTACAATCGGTTCAATTGTAATTACCATTCCTTCTTGTAACTGAGGTCCTTGTCCTTGTTTCCCAAAATGAAAAATTGCTGGTTCTTCATGAATCTCTTTACCGATTCCATGTCCCGTAAAGTCTCTTGCAACAGAAAAACCTTCATTTGTTACATAACTTTCAATTGCATAGCCAATATCTCCTACATGGTTATCGATTATCGCCTGGTCAATTCCTTTATACAAAGCATTCTCAGCTACTAACAACAACTTTTCTGCTTCATCAGAAACTTTTCCAACTCTATACGTCCAAGCAGAATCTGAAAGACCCCCATTTAAGTTTACTACCGTGTCAATTGTTACAATATCACCCTCAGTTAAAGGAACATCGGCCGGAAACGCATGACACATTTCATCGTTTACAGATGCACATATCGCATATGGATATCCGTTGTACCCTTTCTGCTCAGACGTTGCACCATGCTGTTCTAAATATGCTTCAACAAACGTATTAATTTCTTTTGTAGTAATACCTGGTTTCATCATCTTCGCAATTTCTCTATGACATGAAGCAAGTAATTTTCCAGATTCATGCATTAACTCTATTTCATTTTTCGTTTTAATTATACTCATGCTGTCTCTCCTTACTAAACTTGCTATTTACTATTAAACTTCAATCATACACATCCTCTTCCAAAATTTCAAAACTTCCAATTACAAAAAGTATGATTTATTTCTGCATAAAAAAACAGAAGGAGATTCTTCTGTTTTTTAATCATTTTTACATATATAATTCATTTTCAAAAACTCAAAACAACTACCATTTGTTTTCTGTATAAACGTTCCAACTACTTCAAACCCTGCCCTTTTATACACTTTAATCGCTCTCTCATTAAATATAGCTACTGATAGTGTTATATACTTGCATCCATATTTTTCTTTACTAAAAGCTAGTATAGCGTTTAAGAACTGTAAACCAAATCCGTTCCCAGTTATATTAGGTCTCATTCCAAGACCAATATCAACCGTTCCGTCATTTATTTTACAAACAGTAAAATAACCAATGAGAGTGCCATTTTCCTTCACAGAAAATGTATGATCCCCTCTACTTTCATCATGTAAAAATTCAGCTAAATCTTCTTCATCTGCCTCTATATCGTAAAAGGAATATTTCCCTTCATAATGCCAGTTGTATGCAATTTCTTCTGCTTCTTCTTGCGTCATTACTTTATATGTATAGTCCATTCTCCCATCCCCCTTTAAAAAAGAGCTGCAATTAAGCAGCTCTTTTTTTACAACTCATAAATCTCTTTATATTTCGCTTCTAAATAATCGGCTAAGTAGTTTGCATTTAAGCCTTCACCTGTTACATCTTCTAAAATTTCAAGTGGCTTTTTCGTTTTACCGTATTGGTGAATGTTTTCTGTTAACCATTCACGAATTGGTGTTACGTTTCCTTCTTCTAATAATGCATCAAAGTTCGGAATGTCTTTTAACATTCTTTGCTTAAATTGCGCTGCATACATATAACCAAGTGCATAAGATGGGAAGTATCCAAATGAGCCACCAGCCCAGTGAACATCTTGCAATACACCTTGCGCATCATTTTCCGGACGAATTCCTAAATATGCTTCCATCTTATCATTCCAAGCTGCTGGTAAGTCCTTCACTTGTAATGTACCATCAAATAATTCTTTCTCTAATTCATAACGCACCATAACATGAAGCGGGTATGTAAGCTCATCTGCTTCTATACGAATGAATGACGGCTTCGATTCATTAATTGCATCATAAAATTCATCGACTGACATATCATCAAATTGACCATCGCTATACTCTTTTAATAAATCATAATTTTTCTTCCAGAATGATTTATTACGGCCGATAAAGTTCTCAAAGAATAATGATTGTGATTCGTGAATACCCATAGATGTACCACTGCAAAGTGGTGTACCTTCAAATTGTTCTGCAATATTTTGTTCATATACTGCATGACCACATTCATGGATCGTTCCAAAAACAGCCATACGAAAATCTTTTTCATCATAGCGTGTCGTAATACGAACATCCCCTCTATTTAATGTAATTTCGAAAGGATGCACTGTTTCATCAAGACGACCTGCTTCAAAGTCATAATTCAATTGCTTTAATAGTTCTAATGTAAAGTTCTTTTGTTTTTCTTTTGAAAATTGTTCCGATAAAGCACTTGTTTTTAATCCTTTTTTAGACTCAGAGATTTCTTTTACAAGCGGCACGATGCGCTCACGAAGTTGACCAAATACGTGATCTAAAACTTCTACTGTAATACCTGGCTCATACATGTCTAATAATGTATTATATTTATATGTTTCATAACCCCAATATGTAATAAATTTCTTTTTAAATTCAACAATTTTTTCTAAGTATGGGCGGAACATTTCGAAATCAGATTTTTCACGAGCTTCTTCCCACACACTCTCTGCTTTCGCTTCTAATTTCACATAAGCCTCATATTCAGCTTGTGGAATTTTTTTATTTCTATCATATTCTTTCCGACACTCTTCAACCATTTTCTTCGTTGTTTCAGAAAGTTTATCTTCACGTATTAAAGCTTCAAGCTCTGTTAAATAGTTTCCCATCTCATCTGAAGTCGACATAGCAAACACTTCTGACGAAAGCATACCAATTACTTCTGAACGCTGATCTACACCTTTTTTTGGTGCACCTGTTCTTAAATCCCAAAACATTAAACTTAATGCTTCTCCGTAATTTTGTATCTTCTTCACGTATGTTAAAAATTGTTTTTCTACTTCATATGTAGCAACTGTCATCGTATAAAAGCCTCCTTTTTCTACCTCAAATTTAATTCGACACAGAAACATAAATTCCTTTTATAATAGAAAAAAAGCTTGGCAAGCGCCAAGCTTTCTCCTTATAATTCTTTACCTTCTACTGGCAGTACATTTTTCACAGCTGCAACTACTTTCTCATCTTCTGAATCAGATAAGAAAATTGATATAGCACCTTTATCTTCACTTGTACGAATTAAACGCCCAATTCCTTGACGAAGTCGTAAAATCATATATGGTACATCTACATCCCAGAATGGATCATTTACGTGCTTACGTTTCGCTTCAAACACAGGATCGTTTGGAGGGAATGGTAAAGACCAAATAATAACGTGCGATAATGATGAACCAGGAATATCTAAACCTTCCCATAAATGAACCGCACAAAGTACAGTCTCTTCTTCATTTTGGAAACGAGAAACGAGCTGGCTAATTTCCTGATCTCCTTCATATAAGAACGGAACCGACATTTGCTCTTTACTTACATACTCTTTGAACGCTGCAAGCTCTTGCGTTGTACGGAATAATACAAGCGTACGTCCATTTGTTTTTTGTATATTTTCAAGTGTATATTGACACTTTCTTTCCCATTCATTTTCTTTCGTATGTGATAGTAAGTTTACTGTCATTTGCTCTTCGTAATCAAACGGTGAAGCAACTGAGAATGACAAGTAATCTTTTACCCCTAGGCTATTAGCTGTGAAAGCGAATGAATCGTTGTTCGATAATGTCGCAGAAGAGAAAATATACGGTATTTTCTTCGAGAATACTTTCTCTTGTAACACTTCTTCAACTGCACGCGGCATAATAACTAACGTGAAGGCACCATCACCTTCTTCACCCCAAGTAATTACATTTTTCTCGTGCATGAACAGACGAAGTGAATGTTCTAATACATCTAAATGCTCATCAACAATATTTAAATCATACGTGTTTACTGTATGCATTTCACTTTCGAATACTAATGCATCTCCAACTTCACCGATTTTTGCATAAAGTCGTTTCGCTTCAGCTGTTACTTTTTCTGTCACAGTAATTTCTAGACGATCAGAACCGGCAATTTCCTTTTTATGCTCTTGTAACACATCAAAGAATCGTTCAGTTTGCCAAATTGTTTCTTCTACTAAATGTGCAAACTCCTCACGAATATCGTTTTGTAGCAATCTCGTTAATAGTTGCTCCATCATCGTTTGCTTTAAACGGTATGTTAAAGCTTTTTGAGCTGCATATTCTACAAGATGTCCTTCATCGAATACAACGCAGCTACTTTCTGGTAATAATGGAATTTGCCCTTCACGCTTACGAGCATCGTACGTCCAAATATGATCCATATAGAAATCTTGAGAACAAATAATTAAATCTGCTGCTTTACGATAATGTTCACGAGAAAGAGTTTGTCCACAACGATGACGAGAATCACAAGTAAAGCAATCTTGGAAGTAATCCCAATTTACTTTTGACCATTCTTCGTCATTTAAAAGTGGAAATTCTTTTCTGTCACCATAGTGAGTAAAGTTTTGCATCGTACCATGATCAAATACAAACTGTGGTAACTCGTAATATACGTCTTCAATTACTTCTGGAGCTCGTCCACTCATAACATCTTCAAGTTTACGTAAGCATAAATAATTATCCATTGATTTTGCAAGCCTTACATCAACAGATAGCCCTAATGCTTCAGATAACTTAGCGATGTCCCCTTCTTCTTTCACAAGCTGCTCAATTAACGTTTCATCTGCACAAGCAATAATAGCTGGTTTCCCAGTATAACGCGCGTAACAAATTGCATATAGAAGATATACAATTGTTTTCCCTGTTCCTACACCAGCTTCTGCGAACATAACTTTCTTTTCTTGGAAAGCGCGTTCTAACTGAAACGCCATAAAAATTTGTTCATCACGCTCTTCAAAGCCTTTTTCCGGAAGGATGTCGTAAAACACATCTCCAATCCACTCATTCAACTTATCATAAAAATTATCTTGTTTTCCTACTTCAAATGGTAATCTCTTCTCAGTAAACATCCTTAGCCTCCAACCAAAAAGTTTTTCTATAAAAAGATAATAGCAACTGCTACGCATATGTGTGCAGCCACTTTCCCCTGTTGCAATACATAGAAATTCACGAAAAAAAATTTTCCTTTCGAAAAAGGAAAATTTTCTTCTATATTAATGACTTTAAATACCGTTTATCAATCGCTGTTTCATGTGAAAGAGCTGACAAATATTCTTCTTGTGCTTTTTGTATTTCATCTACAATCGCACCTTGACTATCCACTTCTTTTCCGAGCTCATCATACGTACGGTGAATAGCTTTTTGAATCATTGATAATTGAAAATTATCCATATGACTTCCTCCTTTACGCATTACATAATAGCCAGTATATGCGCGCTGGAGGAGTTTTATACTATGAATTACGCGGTGGACGTTTTCCGAAGTATTGGTAGTAATCTGTACGGATAAATCCGTTAAACAGTTTACGCTTCTTCGACGCATCTTTTCCGTAACACTTCTCAAATGCTTCGTAGCTTGTTAATACATACGCTGACCATGTATCTAATGGGCGGAATACTTGTCCCATTTCTTTATACAGTTGTTCAACGAGTGCTTTTTCACTTAAACGTTCTCCGTATGGAGGATTCGTTACAACGTAGCCATAATCCTCTTTTGTTGTGAAATCTTTTACTTGCATTTGTTTAAATGTAATTAAATCGCCTAAGCCTACTTCTTCTGCGTTATCTTGAGCAACTCGAATCATACGATGATCAATATCTGATCCAATGATTTGTAATCGTTGATCATAGTTCGCTAAATCTTCAGCTTCTTGACGAGCTTCACGCCAGTTTTGTTTACCTACCCAGCCCCACTCGTCAGATGCGAAACCACGGTTAAATCCTGGTGCAATGTTTTGTCCAATTAATGCTGCTTCAATCGGAATTGTACCTGATCCACAGAATGGATCAACAAATGGACGATCTGGCTTCCAGTTTGTTAATTTAATTAAAGACGCAGCTAATGTTTCTTTTAACGGAGCTTCCCCTTGATCCATACGGTATCCACGTTTATGAAGCCCAACACCGCTCGCATCAATTGTTAATGTTGCAATATCCTTGAGCATTGCAATCTCGATACGGAATAACGGACCATCTTCTTCAAACCAAGTTGTACGTTTATATGTTGTTTTTAATTTTTCAACGACAGCTTTTTTAACGATACGTTGGCAATCCGAAACACTGAATAATTCAGATTTTAAAGATTTACCGATAACAGGGAATTCACCATTCTCTGGAATATAATCTCCCCAGTTTAATGCTTTCGTTTTTTCAAATAGCTCATCAAATGTCGTTGCTTTAAATTCGCCAACTTTAATTTTTACACGGTCCGCAGTACGTAACCATAAGTTCGTACGACAAATCGCCTTTTCATCTGCTTCAAATGTTACTTTGCTGTTTTCTACTTGACATTCATAACCAAGATCGCGAACTTCTCGGGCAACTAACGCTTCAATACCCATTGCCGCTGTTGCAATTAAAGTAACTTTTCCCATTTGCATTCACCTCTTATGTATATTCAAACAATAATTAATAGCAATTGGTCCTATTAATTATTACATTTTACGAAAAATTTTCTCATTAACCATTTTAACTCATACTTTATAACTTCATACAAATAAAAAGCCCTCCTCTAACAAAGGAGAGCTGAGTTATTTCATAGTTGGTTCATAACGTTCTGTAAGCCATGTTCTGTTCCTTTGTACTACAAACGGCCCACGCCTCGTACTCCGGTGGCAATCATCTATCTACAGGTTATAAAACCTGTCCTTTCCCGTCGTTCATTTCCTTGGAAAAGATTCCCCTACCATTATTTGGGTTTCTCGCTCGTGGGGTTTACCTCGTTCCACTCCTATCATTTCTTCAAGGACTTCGTCACTGTGGCACTTTAAAGGTAGTCAAACCATATCCGAAAGGACTTAGGTTTTTTCCCTGCCGTTAAACCAGCCTTACAGCCAGAATACCCTAGCTTATGAATTGGCTAGGCACGAACACTACAGCCATCTCAGGCCGTGCGAGCATGGACTTTCCTCTACAACGTTGGCGTTGCAGCGATTACCCAAACGTTATGACATCCATTAGTATAGTGGAAACAAAAAGATTTTGCAACGTTTTTTTCTATGTAAAATGCTTAAACCTTTTCCCACCTTACATCATTCGTATAACTTACTTCCAAATACAGCTTTTTCTAAGTTAGATAAGCGTTTTAAAATATCCGTATTCGTGTTGTTATAAACCGGTTGTGCAACTGGTGTTTGTACAGGTTGTTGTGGAACTTGCGTTACTGCTAATTTTTGTTCCTCTAATTCACGCTTTAAACGAGCATTTTGTTGCTTTAATTGCTCAAACTCTTTGTGGAAAGCTTCATAGTCTTTAATGATCATATCAAGAAACTTGTCTACTTCTTCTTGCTGATAACCTCTCATACCTGTTTTAAATTCTTTTTCTAAAATATCTTTCGCTGTTAATTTAATTTTATCCGAAATCATTTTCTTCACCTCAAATTTTTACCAAAACTTTCATTAACTAAATTTTTTCAGAAACAATGCTTTTTGTCAATCATATATACGAGTACTATATTACATATTACTCTGCATTATTCCACTGTTCCTCTTCTATTATATCTTGTAAATCAGAAAAAAGAATGAAATAACTGTGATAATTTTCTATTTCCCCTTTTTTCTTTGCTGATTCTACAATATATTTGGGACTTCCTGGTTTTTCTTCATCGTATACCGCTAAAAGCGCATCACTTTTTTCAATAAAAAATTGATTTTTTAATTTAAATTGCTCTGGGCTTTCATACTTCCGTTTCGTGATACTATCAACATGGTCTGCTTGAGAAAGAATAAATTCGTAATATTCACGATTATCTTCTTTCCAATTTTCTTCTTGTTCTAAAAACGGAGTGAATACCGCTAATTTTAAATCAGGATATTCTACTTGCATTTCAAAAACAACTTCAGCAGCCCATAATTCTACACCTAATTGGCCGCTTATTATAACCCATTCTAAACCATCTTCTACAAAAGTGATTAATTTACGGTGTAATGCTTTCTTTATACACTCCACTCCTGGATGATCATTTTTAAATATTCCAAGTTCAAATGGCTTATATCCTGTTACTGCAATAACTTTCATATCAACACTCCAATTACAAAAAAAGAACTAGCATTTCGCTAGTTCTAACATATCATTTACTTTTTAAATATTCCACCAACGTTTGGTCCGATATTTGGACCTACTGGTGATACATTGTTTGGTAAAAACGGTGATACATTTGGTCCTGGTCCAAACGGTGATACATTCGGTCCTGGCCCAAATGGAGATATTTGATGACCGTGGTGATGATGATGATGATGACCATGGCCACACGGTCCACATCCGCCACCGAATCCTGGGTCGATTGGGTCCACAACATTTACATTTGAATTTGTTTGCGGGAAGAAGTTTTGGTTTTTAATTTGTTGATGATGTACATGTGTTGTATGTGTTGGGAAAATGTGTGGCACCACCGTTGTTGAAAAAGAGTGTGTTACGCATTGTTTCGTCGGATGAATGACAGGAGCAGTCGTACAAATAGGTCCTGTAGGCTTATGCCCTCCAAAGCAAGGATGACAATGATGCATAGTTTTTTCTCTCCTCTCTCGTTAAAAAAATCTGATTACACTTTACAGTATGAGAAAAGAGAGAAAGCCGTTTGTTATATATACCCATTTATTACAAGGAAATTTGTCTAGTCCTTTATTTCATTTACATTGTTTTTATAGACAATCCTTCAACATCACTTACCAAAAAAGCCTCCAACTTGCTTTACAATACCTGTCACTTGATTCATCGCATTCATCATTTGTCCAGCTGTATTCATCATTTTATTTACATCATAGTTACCATCTGATGTTTTAAATTGAGAAACAAAACTAGAAAACTGACTTGGCTGTTGTTGCTTTTGCTTACCCTGCGTCGGGTACGGTTGTTTTGGTGGATAAAACATCGCTTGTTGATTAGCATACGGCGATGGTGGTGGCATATAATATTGCGAATTCATATAAGGCTGCTGCTGTGGTTGATTCATGTATGGTTGCTGAGCTTGTGATTGTTGAGCTTGATTCACATAAGGTTGCTGCTGTTGTGGTTGTTGAGCTTGATTCACATAAGGTTGCTGCTGTTGTGGTTGTTGAGCTTGATTCATAAAGGACACTTCAAACGGTTGATAATAATTTTGATTTCCATAATAAGGCTCGAAAGGATACATATTATACCGTAAATATGTATCCGTATTATATTGGTACATATTTTGCTGTGCATATGGATTCGTTTGCTGATATAAGTTAGGTTGTTGAAACATGCATTCTCTCCTCCTTCACATAAGTTTCTACATATATAATATGTACCTATAAAATAATATGTGTGATGGAGTATCTGTCTATTTTTGTCGGAAGTTTAAATTTTTAAAAAATTAAAAAAGAAAACCCTTCCATGCTATGATAATAAAGAAGAAGATTCTCATGGGGGAGGAATCAACATGGTATTAGGGGATTTAAAACAAGCGTTTTCTCAAAAAAAGGGGTATTGCACAGAGAATGCAAATGAATTATTAGACTTTGCGAGACATTGGTATCTCGAAGGAAAAATATGCATATCAGATTATCGAACATTAATAAAAGAATTAGAAATAAACGGCGCAACAAAACCTACAACAATGACAGAAGCATAAAAATAACAAGAGGGCTCTCCCTCTTGTTATTTACATTGCTCAACTATATTTTGCAAAGTATACGAAATGGCTTGGTGTGTTTCAAAGAATCGTTTACCTTTACCTTTATTTACAAAGCATTGCAACACATTCGTTTGTAAATTATCATATACTTGATCAATTTGCTGTACATGTATATATTTTGGCTTTTCTTCTTTAATCCACTTATAAGCTAATTCTTTCCACTTCTTTAATTCCTCATCTACCATATCTACAAACGGTTTCATATCCTTATAAAAGTCGTATTCGGTTAGTTCTCTCTTTTTTACATTCGCTTCATTATTATACTGCATGAGTTTTTCTGAAGACTGTATTAATGCTTCATTCTTCATTTCTTTCCCACCTTATTATGCACTCACTACGACGTTTTGAAATGTCTTTACCCAATTCCCTTTCTCTTCGTGATGCACTAATTTATTTTCCATATGTTCAATATGCATTTCTGTTATTTCTATCTTATTGCATATTTTTTCACTCGCATCCTTTAATGCATGATTCATTCTAATCCCTATATTCATTTCCAGCAAATCGAGAGAACTTAACATTTGATCCATTTTTTTCATTACATCTTCCTTCTGAACCATCGCCATATACAAAACGCCTCCTTCTTTGCTTTTCCTTTGTCATGTAATTTCGCCGAATGATTCACCACTCCTGCCCACATGACAAAACTAGTTGTTATTCGTCAAAGAAATCATTTCGTATGTCATTTATAGAAATGGTAACAATACAAAAAGGAGGTGTATTACAATGGCAAAGAACAAAAATGAAAAAAAGAAAAACCAAAACAAACAACAAAATAAACCCGAGACTGGCAATCCAAAGCTAGATGGTCCAAACTTCCCTGCTACATAAAGCGAGACTTTATTACGAACAGTTAAATTTCAAGTCACCCTTAATCTCCTACTAGCATTACGTTTTGAGATTAAAGTTGTAGCACACATAGCAGGATTGTTTCAAATTAAGAAGTCCCGTCTTCAAAATGGAAGACGGGACTTCTTTTTTATTATATCATGAACTCATCCATCCTTTTAGCAAAACGATTTGCGATAGATAGCCTATAGATTTGTTCTCTCTTTCTTCTATACCATTCTGTTATATTAACTTCCCCTTTAGGTTCTTCAGGTACAAATAGCACATTCATTTTCATATTTGCACAAAACCAATCTCTCATTTTTATTTCTTCATGTAAAATAACAGGATAAATATCTCTAAGTGTTGGCGTATAAGACTTTCGAGTTTCCTTTGCGTAAACTTCATAATCTTCTCTAGACCCAGTATGTGTAGTTTGCAATGCAAACTTATAAAACGAACCATTATAAATTGGATGAAACAATAACCATGCTAATTTTTTTCCTAGTTCTATACGCTGTTGTAACGTTTCAAATTGATAAACCGAAAATCCATACATTCTCCCTTCAATTGTTGGGAAGATAACTGCACTAATATGAAGTCTTTCTTGCACTTTAAAAAGTGCAGTATGGAATACATGTTTTTTAAAATATGTGTTCTCAATGACTGGTTTTTGAATTTTATTTTGTTCATTTATAATAAGCGCTGTCATAAGCCTATTCATATCTCTTCTTTCCCAGAAAAGTAACCATTCTTTTTCCATAAAAATTGATACGTTGAAATATTGCAACAAATGAAAGAGAGGTGCACGTCTCTTCTTACTTTCCTCATACAATAATAGCTGAGGAAATGCATCTAAAAAAATAATCCAATTAGCCTGTTCGTACAGAATAAATAAATGTTTTTTTACCGTTCTAGGTAAAACAGTAGCATAATATCTCCCTTCTAAATCAGTCATATTCCAGCCCGCATTTCTCGAAACCATACTCGCTAAAAAGGCCCACCTGATTTCACTATTTCTTACATAATATTCTTGATAAGATTGTGTCCGAGAAATATTGTCCACATTAGCTATTTCTGTTTTCTTTTTAATATTGTGAACGATTGCTTTTTCTTCCTCTGTACAAAAATTTTTTTCTCGATTTTGTTTCATTTTCATATAATCATTCCATGTAAACATAAATAAGTCATCATACCTTTCATCAAAAAGGTCACATCTTTTTTCATTTTTTGATATAATCACCTTTGTAAGTAATTCTTAGCAAGTTGGGGGTGGACACACTATGACCATTCGTTACCCAAATGGAAAAAGGTATAATCAAGCTTCACAACCTCAAAAAACACCTATAAAAACACATACTTATAGTAATAGAGGTATGTCCCTTGAAGAGGAATTGAATGAAACAAATCAATATTACTTAACCCATAATATTGCATGTGTACATAAAAAGCCTACACCTCTTCAAATTGTAAAAGTAGATTACCCCGCTCGAAGTGCTGCAGTGGTAAAAGAAGCGTATTTTAAACAACCTTCTACAACAGATTACAACGGTGTATACAAAGGGAAATACATCGATTTTGAAGCAAAGGAAACAAAAAATAAAACTAGTTTCCCACTTCAAAACTTCCACCTTCATCAAATTGAACATATGAAGCAAGTGGTTGCTCATAATGGAATTGCATTTGTTATTATTAAATTTACACTTTTTGATGAATTTTATTTACTAGATGCAAAACATATTATTGCATTTTGGAATCGTCAAAATACTGGTGGACGCAAGTCGATTACGAAAGAAGAAATAGAAGAGCATGGATCCTTATTATCATGCGGTTATCACCCTCGGATTGACTATATCCGTGTACTAGACATGGTTTATTTTTCGTGATAGAGTCATCACTAAGGCTCTTTTTTCGACTTTTGGGGGAGAGAATGAAAGGTAGGAGAAAGTATAATGTCAGATAATTATCGTTCTCGTACAGAACGAAATCATGTGAAAAATCAAGAAAAAAAAACACATAAAGAAGAAAAACCAAAGAAAAAAGGCTCCTTTTTCAAGAAATTTCTTATAGGTTGTCTACTTCTTGGTATCGTTGGTCTTGTAGCCGGCGTTTCCGCTTTCTTTGTTATGGTAAAGGATGCTCCAAAATTAGACAAAGCCAAACTTGTTAATCCTTTATCAACAAAGTTTCTTGATAAAAACGGGAATTTCTTCTATGAATACGGTGCTGAAAAACGAACACACGTTACTTATGATCAAATTCCAAAAGTAGTTGAAAATGCATTCCTTGCAACTGAGGATTCGCGTTTCTATGATCATAATGGAATTGATTTTAAACGAACTACAAAAGCAGTTATGGAAAATGTCACTGGTGGTTTCGGTTCCCAAGGTGGTAGTACGATTACACAGCAAGTCGTTAAAAACTACTTTCTAACGATGGACAAAACTGCTAAAAGAAAAGTACAAGAATGGTACTTATCTTACAAATTAGAGCAACAATACTCTAAACATGAGATTTTAGAAATGTACTTAAATAAGATTAATTTGGGTAACCGTTCATACGGTATTGCGACAGCAGCGCAAAAATATTATGGTAAAGATTTAAAAGACTTGCAATTACATGAAGCTGCTATGCTCGCTGGTTTACCCCAAGGTCCAAACATTTATGATCCAACAAAAAAGGAAAATGTTGAACGAGCAACAAATCGTCGTAATGTCGTATTATCATTAATGAATCGACATGGTTATATAACAAAAGAAGAAATGAATAACGCCGTTAAGATCCCAGTAACTGAGGGCCTTCAACCGTCTTCAGAAGTAACTGAGATGAAGTATCAAGCATTTTTAGATGCGGTTGTAAAAGAAGTTGAAAAAGAATATCCTGATGTAAATATCGGTTCAGATGGTTTAACGATTCATACAACACTTGATCAAGATGCTCAAGATTACGCTGAAAAAATTATGGATGGTAATCTTATTAAGTATCCAAACGATCAATTCCAAGGATCATTCGTATTTATGGATACACAATCTGGAGAAGTTCGAGCAATTGGTGCTGGACGTAAAGAAAATAAGTCCACTTTCAAAGGTCATAATATGGCAACTGATTTAAAACGCCAAGTTGGTTCAACAATGAAACCAATTTTCGACTACGGTCCAGCGATTGAGAATCTTCAATGGTCTACTTACCATCAATTAAATGACTCTGAATATACTTATTCGGATGGCACAAAGATTAAAAATGCTACAGGGAGTTTTAAAGGTGACGTTTCACTTCGTGAAGCATTGAAGAAGTCATTAAACATCCCGGCTTTAAAGACAGCTCAAACAGTTGGACTTAATAAATCAAAAGAGTTTGCTGAAGGTTTAGGCATGACATTTGAAAATGGAGTACATGAATCTACTGCAATTGGTAGTAACGATAGTTCTCCATTAGCAGTAGCAGGTGCATATGCAACCTTCGGTAATGGTGGTAACTATAATAAACCACATTTCGTAAAAGAAGTAACCTTCCCGGACGGGAAAAAGAAAAGCTTTAAACCGAAAGAACAACGCGCTATGCAAGACTATACAGCTTACATGGTAACTGACGTTCTTCGTGACGTAGTAAAACCTGGTTCTGGTGGTACAGGACCAACAGCATATGTTTCAGGTGTTGACGTAGCGGGTAAAACTGGAACGCAAAACTTTGATGCAAAAGATTTAAAGAAATACGGCATTCCAGCTGATGCAAACAGGGATAGCTGGTTCGCTGGATATACACCACAATATACGATGGCTGTATGGACGGGTTACGTAAAGAATGGTCCAGAAAACTACATTAGTGATCGTTATACTAAAATTGCACAGCAAATGTTCCAAGTAATGATGAGCAAATTCGCTACAGATAAATCACGCTTTGAACGTCCTTCTTCTGTACAAGAAATAAACGGAGAATTATACGTAAAAGGTGCGAAAAAAGATGCAATTAAACAAATTAAAGTAGATGCCCCTAGTGGTCTGAATGTCACTTTTGATGGCGCTAGCACAGTTACACTAAACTGGTCTGGACCAGCAGAAGTCGATGCATATGCAGCCAGCTATAAAGCAACTGATGGTTCAAGTGGTAGCCTATCAATAAGTGGTACGACAGCTACTCTTGGTGGTATTAAACCAGGTGTTACTTACAGCTTCTCTGTAGTAGCGAAAAAAGGCACTGGAACAAGCCCAGCAGTTGGTGCATCCTTCACTGCGCCTGGCGGAACTCCAGATGCGAAAAAAGCTGAAGAAGAGGCTAAGAAAAAGGCCGATGAAGAAGCTAAGAAAAAAGCTGATGAAGAAGCCCAGAAAAAGGCTAATGAAGATAAAGTAAAACAAGACGAAGCTAAGAAAAAGGCTGAAGAAGAGGCTAAGAAACAACAAGAACAACAGCAAGAACAACAACGTAAACAGCAAGAAGAAGCTCAAAAGAAAGCTGATGAGGAAGCTAGAAGAAAAGCTGAAGAAGAAGCTAAGAAAAAAGCTGAAGAAGAAGCTAAGAAGAAAGCTGAAGAAGAGGCCAAGAAAAAAGCTGAAGAAGAGGCTAAGAAACAACAAGAACAGCAACACCAAAATACCGGAGGAGATACACCTCACGCAGACGGTGCTGTTGTTACAACAGAGTCCTAATATACAAAAAAGAAGTCCGTTTCTCTTAACGAGAAGCGGACTTCTTTTTTGTTATCATTTTCTTTACATACAGCTTTTCTATTTCGATATACAACTGCGCTAATTGAATATAAGAATGATAATTACTCGGTTTCTTTATAATGAATGAATATCTTTCCATAAAATTAACAGGTTGCACTTTTAATTTATTCGTATTTATTTGCATTTCATTCAAACTATGAACAGGTTGTTCATTTAGCCAATAGACAACCGATAACAAGTGAGCTGCAAAAAGAATCATTGGTCCCTCAGCCTCTTGCTTATTTCTATTTCGAAACAGTATAGCAATGTCTTCATGCTTATTTTTCCATACATTCAACATCGCTGGAATGCTGTTTTCAATTTCCTTCCACGGCTCATACTGTCTTTCAATATCAAATATAAAGTAAGTATTTTGTATTATCTCTTCAAAAGAATTGTCTGTATGATACTTAACTAAATTTACACTTTCTTTAAAAAATGGTAAACAGTGAAATTCTTTCGGTATTTCTATAACTCGCTCCATCCTTTATTTCACCTTCATTCGCTTCTTTCCTTCACGACATACTTCTAACAGTCTGCACTCCTCACATTGCGGTCGTTGTGCTTTACAGTGATAACGTCCAAAGAAAATCATACGATGATGTGTAACTCCCCACTCATCCATCGGTACTTTCTTCATTAATGTTTTTTCTACTTCTAACACCGAATCTTTCCATCTACAAATCGCTAACCGTTTGCTCACTCTTTCTACATGCGTATCAACAGCAATTGCCGGGATGCCATACGCTACCGAAACAACTACATTTGCTGTTTTTCTCCCTACTCCTGGTAATTTCGTCAACTCGTCACGGTCTTCTGGAACTTTTCCATTGTAATCATCCAGCAACATCTGACACAATTTTTGAATGTTTTTTGCTTTATTTCTATACAACCCAATAGAACGTATATCTTGTTGTAACTCTTCCAAAGATACACTTAAATAATCTTCTGGTGTTTTATATTTTTGAAATAAATTTTTCGTCACTTTATTTACAAGTGCATCTGTACATTGTGCAGATAGTGCTACCGCGATTACTAATTCAAAAGGATTCTCATGAATTAATTCACAATGTGCTTCTGGATACATATCCGCCATTGTGTCTAAACAATAGCGAATTTGCGTTTTATTTAACATATACTTCCTCCTATATTACTGCTCCAACCAATTATAAAAAGGCACTTTTCCAGTAAATTTCGTCTCTTGTTTTGTCATTTGTTGTGCTCTTTGTTGATTCGCTCTAAATTTTTGACCTTGATTTTGAGCCTGATCTACCGTTTTAATTCCATTCTTTTTCCATTCAAATAAAATACGATCAATATATCGGAAATTTAGTTTTCCACTCATTACAGCTTCTCTAAGAGCCGCTTGAATTAAATTGGGATGATGTTGATCTTGGTCCTCCCACATTCCTAACGTTTCACATTCGAACGGCGAAAGTGGTCTTCCAAATTCTTTTTCAAATACTGTATATAAATTTACTTGCAGCTGTTTTTTTTCTTTTTGCTCTTCCTCTATCGATTCATCCATTAAGAAATGTAATATTTTTTCCCATAACGGTTGTAAAGAATAACTTTCGCACATCATCGCTTCTGATCTTTGTCCACCTTCTAGTGATAAAAACCCTTTTTGAATCAATGCTTGAATTACTTCCATACATTTCATTTCCGTTATCGTCATCCGTTCAGAAATCTCTGAAGGAGTCGGAAACGAATTACCTGATTCTAAAAATGTGTGTACATGAAGTACGACCATAAATTCCGTCTCATTTAAACCTAATTTTTTATAATGCATCATAAGTAATTTTGGAATTGCAATGCTTCCCTGCTCAAACCACTGTAACATCATTTTCTTTTTCATCACCAAACACCTCGCTCTCTAGTATAACACACCTTTAGCTATTTCTTTTTGCCACAATTCTTCAAAAAAACCTCCCTATTAATGGGGAGGTTTTTTATATTACATGAATGAAATATAAAATTAAGCTTGCACTTTACTTTTCATAAATGTATGGATACGCTCTAATGCTTTCTCTACTTGTTCAAGAGATGTCGCATATGATAAGCGAACATTATTTGGAGCACCAAATCCTGTACCTGGTACAAGAGCCACTTTTTCCTCTTCTAATAGAGCTTTTGCCCAATCATCAACTGTTGCATATCCTGATAAAGCTACAGCTTCTTTTACGTTAGGGAATAAGTAAAATGCACCTTGCGGTTTAATGCAAGTAAAGCCAGGGATTTGAATTAATTTATCATAAATAATGTTTAATCTCTCTTCAAAGGCTTGACGCATTGTTTCCACAGGTTCTTGTGAGCCTACATATGCCGCAATTGCGCCGTATTGAGCGATTGAAGTAGGGTTTGACGTACTATGACTCGCTAAGTTCGTCATCGCTTTAATAAGCTGCTTATTTCCTGCAGCATATCCAATACGCCATCCTGTCATAGAATGAGATTTAGATACACCATTAATAATAAGTGTTTGTTCTTTTAATGCATTAGAAAGCTGGGCAATTGAAGTATATTCTACGCCACCATAAATTAATTTTTCATAAATTTCATCAGAAACGATTAAAATATCATGTTCTAAACATACTTCTCCAAGCTGTTGTAATTCTTCTTTGCTATAAATCATTCCTGTTGGATTGCTCGGTGAATTAATAATAACTGCTTTCGTTTTCTCTGTAATTGCCTCACGCAGCTGCTTTGCTGTAATTTTGTACTCATTGTCTTCTAAACCTTCTACATAAACCGGCTTACCGCCAGCAAGCTTTACCTGCTCTGGATAGCTTACCCAGTAAGGAGTTGGGATGATAACTTCATCTCCTTCATCAAGTAATACTTGGAATAATGTATACAATGCATGCTTTGCACCATTACATACAATAATTTCAGATGGATCATACGCAATACCTTGATCGCGAGTAAATTTCTTCACAATTTCTTGTTTTAACGATTGTAATCCACCTGTTGGTGTATACTTCGTATGCCCTTCTAACATCGCTTTATGTGCAGCATCCATAATATGCTCTGGTGTATTAAAGTCAGGTTCCCCTGCCCCTAATGCAATTACATCATGACCCTCTGCTTTTAATGCTTGTGCCTTTGCTGTAATTTCTAAAGTTGAAGACGGTGTTAAAGCAGCTACTCGCTTTGCTAATTTCATTTGTAGTTCCCCCTACATCTATTTTTCAATGCTATATCGTCTTAAAAATTTTCCATCTTTAAATTCAAGATAGTAATAACTATAACGATTGTCATCATCAATATATGTAACTTCCCATAGTGGTACATCATTTTCAAAGCCTAATTTCACTTTCATAATCTCTTTCGGCTTACTTTTTGATTCCTTACTTTCATTGCCGACTTGCTCTATTGTTCTTTGTATAGCCTCTTTTTCAGAAATACCTTCGCTCTTTTTCCTTACTACAGTATCCCCTTTTTTCTCAGGCACCCAAACGATAAGTTGTTCTCCCTTTTCATCTGTACCTTGCACGACTATATATGCAGATTTTCCGTTGTAATAATCAACAGATTTCACCTTTGTAAGCTTTGCTTTTTCTTTAGCAATTTCTACAAATTTCGACTCTTTTGGAATTTTCTTTCCCATCGCTTTATTATAAACATACGCCCCATATATTCCGCTAGCAACGATAACAATAATGATTGCAAAGATCCACTTTTTCATTGTATCACTACGTTCTGTAAATCGTAAATACAGCTGTTTCTTTATCTTTTTCGTCTAATGCTAGTCCGAACATGAGGTCCTGCTCTTTTAACGTACGATTTAAACTATCAACAATTTTATACAAATCCGACGAATATTTAATACGCGTCGTTGATAGTACTTCGATTTTCTTCTCCATGAAAAAACTCCTCCGTTACACAAAAATTTCTAATTATAGAAGAACGCAATGCGGTTACAATAAGAGTACATTCTTTACAACCCCTGCTTCATCACCCATCTATTATAGCAGGACATGTACAGCAAAAAAAGGTTTCAAGTCGAAAACCAACACATTTTGTATACAAGAAGTAAGAAAAATAAAATTCCTCCTACCCACATTTTTTACGCCTGAAGTTTATAAGTACTTCAGGCGTATTTTTCTTCCATTTTTATTCATTTGGTGGTTCTTCTAATTGTACTAACAATTCTTCTAATGGTCCTTCATAAAGAGGTACGTTAGGAATCGATTGTAGAAATCGTTTTCCATAGGAAGAACTCGTCAAACGACGATCTAACACTACTACCGTTCCTGTATCTGTATTCGTTCGAATTAAGCGGCCGAATCCTTGTTTGAAACGTAATATTGCTTGTGGAAGCGCTAATTTAGCAAATACATCTTCACCTTGATTTTTTAGCCACTCACCTTTCGCTTCCATCATCGGCTGATGAGGAGGTGTAAATGGTAGACGGACTATAACAAGACAACTTAAGGCATCTCCTGGAATATCTATTCCTTCCCAGAAACTGCTCGTCCCTAATAAAATTGATTTGTCGAATTCTTGAAACTTTCGAATTAAGCGGCTTCGACTTCTATTATTCACACTTTGGGTCAGTAATAAATACCCCTCTAATTCATCATTATTTTTTAAATTCGCATACGCTTCTTTTAACATTTCATACGAAGTGAATAAAACGAGCATTCTGCCTTTTGTGGCTTTCGCTATCTTTGCAATATGTTCCGATACAGATTCAATATATCGCTCATTACTTACTTGCTTAATAAAAGGTACATCCGTTGACACCATTAATTTCATCTGTTCATCATAACGAAATGGCGACGGAACCTTTAAAGTATTTGGAGCGAAATCATGTAAACCAAGTTCCTCTTTTATATAATCAAACGTATCGTTAACTGTTAGTGTTGCGGATGTAAAAATAACACTCTTTTTTTCTGTTAAAAATTCATCAGCAAATCTTTCACCAATATGAACAGGCTGTGCATATAGAACTGTTGAATGAATCGTCCCTTTCGTTTCAGTCTCCATCCAAGTTACATACGAATTCTTTTCTAATACGAGTAACTGTAATGATTCTGCCATCTTTCTCAGCAACTCAATTAAATGCATAAATTCACCTGTTACAACATGCATCTCCCATTCTAACTTACTTTGCAATATATCCACTTGCTTCTCAAGAGCAGTTACTACCCTTCTTAATTCATATATAAAACGATTTGTTAATTCGACGATACTATCCCACAACTTACCTTTTTCTAGTTCTGCGTTATACCTATAGATGAGCGGCATATTATTCGTTCCTTGCTCTTGCTTTGTTTGTTTAAATATAAAAGTACGTAACATTTGGAAGAGTTCATCCGCATCAAACTTAAGTTCCTTCAAACTATAACTTATCATACGGAAAGTTGAACGAGATGCTTGCTCTGATTTTTTCATCATTTTATATACTTTGGAGAGTACATCTTCTGTTTCTAGTGTCCCAAGACGAGATATAACCAATTGAAAATACATACAAGAGAACTGTTCACCCAATGTTCTACTCGCGGCTTCTTCAATATGGTGAGCTTCATCAAAAATAATATGTTCGCATGAAGCGAACAACGGTTCTTCACTTGAAAAATCTTGAAATAATAACGCATGATTTGTAATAACGATATCTGCAAATAAAGCTTTATTCTTCGCTCGCTGGTAAAAACAACGACTAAACCAATTACTTTGCATACCGCCTGGACTATACGCATCGCTACAAATACGATTCCAAAGTAACTTTCCGCCCTCAGGAATATTTAATTCGTCTCGATCACCTGTTTCAGTTTGCAATAGCCAAACTAAAATCTTCGCCTTTGTAAGTGCCATATCATAATTTTTTTCTTCCTCTTGCAAAGCATACTCAAATTTATGTAAGCATAAATAATGCTTTCTTCCTTTTAGAAGAGCTGCCTCAAATGAAAATGGCATTATTTTTTGTAATAACGGAATTTCTTTTTCTAATATTTGTTGTTGGAGTTGTACCGTTTGTGTACTTATAATGACAGGTTCTTCTTTTCTCTTTGCAAAATAAAGACTAGGAAGCAAATAAGCGAGAGTCTTTCCTGTTCCTGTACCGGCTTCAATTAGTGAAAAACGAGAATCTCTTAACGCCGTATATATCTCTTTCATCATCAGTTGTTGACTTTCTCTTCTTTCAAACTTTGGCATATGTGATTCCAATTTATCCATCGTTTTATTCAAGAAAGCATCAAACTTTGATGAACACGTTTCTCCAAGCTTTAAGGAATAGTTCCGCTTTTTCAGCGCAATATTTCGATGTATTTCATACTCCGTTATATCTTCTTTACCGTGCATTACTTTCTTTAAAATATTTTCAGAAAGCACATCAGCTATATCGCTTTGGAACACATCACTTAATTCATAAAGCGATTGCAACGTGACAAGTGGTAACTTTTCAATTTCATTTAAAAATTGTAAAAATAATTCCGCTGTTACAAGAGCATCACTATCCGCACGATGTGGTTGATCGTGCTCTAGTTCATGTTTCTTAGCTAAATCACGTAATTTATAACTATCGGCTGTCGGCAAAAGAATTTGAGCCAATTCAACCGTGTCGATTTTCGGACAATGTATTTCTGTATATCCAGCTTGCCTTAATTCTTCATTTAAAAAATTCCAATCAAAGTGAACATTATGCGCAACGAAAGCCGCACCTTGTAATAGCTCAACAATCATCGGGGCTACATCTTGAAATAACGGGGCTTGTTTTACAAGACTTTCATCAATCCCTGTTAATTCTGTAATAAATGGTGGGATCTCTCTCTTTGGGTTAACAAAAGACGAAAAAATCTCCAATATCTCTCCATCTTCTACTACAACAGCTGCAATTTGGGTAATTTTATCCTTCCCATCTTTCCAGGAGTTCCCTGTCGTCTCTAAATCAACAACGACATAACGCTTACTCATATATGTAACACCTCAATTTCTTACCTTTCAAACAACAATAATTTATATAATGTTACTATACCACGTTTTATCTCATCTTAATGAAAAGATGCACAAAAAAGCTATCTCCGCAATGGAGATAGCTTTTCTACTTATAATATCGTACCCGCTTTTTCAGCACCTAACATTTCAATAATTTGATTATTATCGTCTAGTACTGCAATTTTTGGTTCTTGTGTATGAATCTCTTCTTCCGTAACTAGCCCATAACAAATAATAATTACTTTGTCCCCTGGTTGTACAAGTCTTGCCGCAGCACCGTTTAAACAAACAACACCACTACCGCGTTCCCCTTTAATAACGTATGTCTCTAAGCGAGCACCATTATTATTATTTACAATTTGGACTTTTTCGTTTTCTACAATATTTACTGCATCCATTAAGTCTTCATCAATTGTAATACTACCTACATAATTTAAATTTGCCTCCGTTACAGTTGCACGATGTAACTTTGCTCTCATCATTGTGCGAAACATAGATGCTCCCCCTTATTTAACCGTTAATGTTATATTGTCAATTAATCTTACATTTTCAAACTTAACTGCAATAGCTAAAATGATTCTTCCTTCGACTTTCTCTACCATTGTTAATGACGGATATGCATATAAATCCGCATAATCTACAGTGCCTTTCGTATGCGTCTCAATATAATCTTTCACAAGATTTGTAATGATTTCCGGATTACGTTCACCTGCCTCAATTCTTTCTTTCGCTATACATAGGCTGCGGTATAAATGAAGAGCCTCTTCACGTTCATCTTGTGATAGGTACACGTTACGAGAACTTTTCGCTAAACCATCTTCTTCCCTTACAATATCAACTGGTACGATTGTAACTGGAATATTGAAATCAGTTACAAATCCTTCAATTACTGCAACTTGTTGAGCATCTTTCATACCGAAATAAGCACGTGTTGGCACCGTAATATTAAATAGTTTCATCAGTACAGTTGCAACACCAGCGAAATGACCAGGTCTTTGTTGACCGCATAATACGTCCGTGCGCTTCACAACTTCTACTGTTGTTGTTTGTTCTGCTGGATACATTTCTTCTACACTCGGATAAAATAAATAATCTACACCGTTTTCTTTTGCTACATTTTCATCTCTATCAATATCACGAGGATATCGATCTAAATCTTCATTTGGGCCGAATTGTAGTGGGTTTACAAATACACTTAAAACTACAATTTCATTTTCTTCTCTTGCCTTACGTAATAAAGTAGCATGGCCTTCATGTAAATAACCCATTGTTGGAACAAAACCAATACTCTTTCCACTTGCACGAAGTTCGCTTGTAATTTGCTGCATCTCTTGCACTGTAGTTACGATTTTCATTATTGTTTTCCTCCGTATAACGCTAAGCATTCTTCCTCTTTCATTGTGAACGAATGTTTTTCTTCAGGAAATTGCCTTGTCTTTACTTCAGTAACATATTGTGAAATCCCACGCACAATCTCCTCTTGAACAGACGTATATTGCTTCACAAATTTCGGAACACGATTTACGCCGTATGAGATAAGATCATGATAAACAAGCACTTGCCCATCTACTTTTTGTCCTGCACCAATCCCAATTGTTGGTATTGTTAGTTGCTCTGAAATAAGTTCTGCTAACTGCATTGGTACACATTCTAACACAAGCGCTATTGCACCAGCTTCTTCACATTTCTTTGCATCTTCTATTAATTTTTTTGCACTCTCCGCATCTTTTCCTTGCACTTTATATCCACCCAACACTCCTACAGATTGAGGGGTTAAACCTAAATGCGCTACAACAGGAATTCCTGCGTTCGTCAAATATTGAATCGTCGATATAACTTCTCCAGCACCTTCTACCTTCAGTGCGTGTGCCCCGCTCTCTTGAACGATGCGACGTGCATTCACCATCGTTTCTTGTAATGATACGTGATACGACATAAATGGCATATCAGTTACAATAAACGTCTCTTTCGCTCCACGGCGTACAGCTTTCGTATGATGAATCATATCCTCTACTGTTACAGGTACTGTTGAATCGTATCCGAGTACAACCATTCCAAGAGAATCTCCAACTAGAATCATATCAACTTCAGCTTCTTCTGCTAATTTAGCAGATGGATAATCATACGCCGTTAGCATTGTAATCGGCTCACCTTGCTCTTTCATCTTCAAAAAATCTGTTTTTGTTTTCAAAAACTACTCCTCCTTTATGCAGGAGAGAGGAGATGGCCGAAATCATATAAAAAACCCCTCTGACCATAAAAGGGCAGAAGGGTTGTGTGTTAGTCGGCATTATTCATCCCTCTGTCCCAGTCCGTTATTGGATCAAGGCAGAATCCAAGTTATTATTTTTCGTATGACTTCGAATCATGGTGCAGTTCGCTCTGATACTGCCCACATTCGAACTAATTATAGCAAACTACAAAAAGGAATTACTACATTTTTTTGAAAAAATAATTTTTTATTCTTATTACGGTATATGAAATTTAACACGAGAGTATATATGCTATACAGTTTTTATGGAGAATTCAATCCTGAAAAGATACATGTTTTTTCAACGCATGCTAAAAAAGTCCAAGTTAATTTTTTCTGTAATCCATTTAACTGTATAGTATAACTCTTAAACTAATGATGCAGGTTAATTGAGGAAAGTACTTAACAAAGGAGAATTGCGGATGTCTATGAACAGGTGGTTATTTCGATTCAGCAGTTTGCTTGTAATGATTGTATGGTGGATGTCTTTAGGATCCTCCCATGTATTTGCCTCAGTTACTGTCGTAACACCCCCCACCGATTTAACGAAAGTGATTGAGGTTGAACTAAATGATGATTACTTTAATCCAAATGTTATCACGATTCCGCTTGAAGGATCAACAACATTACTATTGAAAAATAAAGGTAAAAACGAGCACACCTTTACAGTGAAAAAACTCGGCATTGACGTCGTAATCGAGTCAGGAAAAGAAAAGAATATTACCGTGAAACCTAAAAATACTGGTACATATGAATTAATATGTCGATACCATCTTCTTAAAGGAATGGCAGGCAAAGTAATCGTCAAATAACATGCCCTGCCAACTCGACGGAAGATATTTTGAAATGAACTTTAAATATGAAAAAAATTTATTATCATGTTACAAATTCAACTCAAAACTATTGAAATAAAAAGAAGTTCCAAAAGAGGAACTTCTTTTACTTAATTTCAATATCTGCAGAATGAATATGATGTACTTTCCCCTCATGATCCTCCAGAAGTAATACACCATCCTCTGTGATTCCTTTTGCTAACCCCGTAATTGTCTCTCTCATCGTTCGAGCGGTAATTTCTTTCCCGATGCTCACAGCGTAACTTTCCCAAAGAATTTTAATGACAGAGAAACCATTTTGTAAATACTCTTCATATAATTTTTCTAGTTGTAAATAGATTTGTTGCATAAGTTCTGCACGAACAATCGGCTTACCTGATTCAATCGCTAATGAAGTAGCAATGTGCTGAATTTCTTCATCAAAATGTTCTTGCTTTTGATTCGCATTAATACCAATGCCCATAATGACAGCATTAATTTTATCAGGATCCGCTTGCATTTCTGTTAATATACCTACAGCCTTTTTACCTTGAATTAAAATATCATTTGGCCATTTTATTCCTACGTTTACACCCGTGCATTTTTCAATTGCCTGTGCAACACTAACGGCCGCTAACAAAGTAAGTTGCGGTGCATGATGAACTGGGATTGATGGGCGTAAAATAATACTCATCCAAATCCCTGTTCCTTTCGGTGAATGCCATTTTCTGCTTAAACGACCTCTTCCCGCTGTTTGTTCTTCTGCTACAACGACAGTTCCTTCTTCTGCACCTTCATAAGCAAGTTTTGCTGCAATGTGCTGCGTTGATTCAACAGTTTCTTCAAAATACACTGTTCTACCAATCCGCTTCGTTTGTAGCCCTAACTGAATTTCATTAGCGGTCACTTTGTCTGGCTTACTTGCAATTCGGTAACCTAATCGACGCACAGCTTCAAGTTCATATCCCTCACTCCGCAGATCCTCCATATGTTTCCACACAGCAGTTCTTGAACAACCAAGTTTATCACTAATTGTTTGGCCGGATACAAACTCGCCATCCGCTTCAGAAAAAACTTGCAATAACTGCTTTCTTATAGTAGATTGCATCCTTGTAGCCACTCCCTTATACGCTCTTTCTCATTAACTACGTTTCCTTGTACGATTGCTTCTTCGATTTTCTGAAGCATCTCAGCAACCCACGGACCAGGCTTTTTGTTTGCCCAGTTTAATAAATCATTACCAGTCACATTCATTTCTTGACGCTCCTGGATTGGCAATGCATGAAACATTGATTGTACTCGTTCAACAGATGTAGGGTCATAGCGTTCAATCATCGCTTCATATACTCTCTCTGCCATTTCAGCGATATGAATTCCCGTTTTATAAAGAAGGACTGTATCCCAATCCTTCTCCTTTCTAGTACGGATTGTCAATAAAACTGCAACAATATCTTTTATTTTTTTATTCGAAAACTTCCATTGACGTAAAAAGACAGATGGATGTTCTTCTCCGATACAATATAAGAAAAATGCCCACGCCTCAATATCCGTTTCGAAAGAATCCCATTTATACTGCGTAGCTTTTAACAGTCTCTCTTCTGACATTTGTAAATATGGCAAATGAGAAAATAGCTTCGTCTCTACTAATTCTTTGAGACCTTTCACACAATATGTACCAGTTAACAGTTTCTCAAACTCTACTGTAATACGCTCAATTGCTATATGTTCTAGCAAATGCCCATACGTTTCAATCGCTTGCTTCGTTTTCATTTCTAATGAAAAACCTAACGTGCTTACAAACCGAATACCACGCATCATTCGCAGGGCATCTTCTTGAAAACGATCCGCAGCATTTCCAACTGTCACAATTTCTCTCTGTTGAATGGCTTCCTGTCCAGCAAATAAATCGACCATTTTGCCTTCTTCTGTCATAGCAATTGCATTCATCGTGAAATCACGACGTTTTAAATCCTCTTCTAATGAACGAACAAATTGAACACTACTAGGTCTTCGAAAATCTTCATATTCGCTTTCTGTTCGAAAAGTAGTTACCTCATAGGGCTCACCATTTTCTACAACAATTACAGTTCCATGCTCAAGACCAACAGGAACATTTCTTGGGAATATAGCCATCACTTCTTCTGGTAGAGCAGATGTCGCAATATCAATATCTCCAATCGGCCTATCGATAATAAGATCTCGTACGCTCCCACCAACAAAATAAGCCTCATGTCCTTGTTGCTTTAATGTCTCAATAATAGAACTAGCTTTTTTAAATCTTTCCATTTTTGTCATCCCTTAGTACGTCATAGTAAATCGTTTCATATTGTGAAACAATTTTTTCTGAGCGAAATTGCTCATAAACACTTTCTCTTGCTCGTTCTCCCATATTACGGTGAAGTTCCTCGTCCTTTAATAGCTGAATAGCTTGATTTGCCACTCCTGTTGTATCGCCAACTTCACATAAATATCCTGTTTCCCCGTGTTGAATAACCTCTGGAATACCTCCAACCCGCGTTCCGATACAAGGTACACCACACGCCATTGCTTCTAATAAAACAAGACCAAAACTTTCCTTCTCTGATAGAAGCAACATTAAATCACTCATCGCAAGTAGTTCTGCAACATTATCTTGCTTCCCTAGGAATAAAACGCGATCTTCAATATGTAAATTCTTCACTATCTGTAAAATCGTACAGAATTCTGGTCCGTCTCCAACAAGAAGCAACTTCGCATCTACTTCTTTAACAATTTTAGCAAATGCGTGAACAACATCCTGCACACGTTTCACTTTACGGAAATTCGAAATATGAATAAGTACTTTTTCACTCTCACTTATACCATATTCTTTCTTTAATTGAGACATATTACGCTTGAAATATACACGTTCGTCTATAAAGTTATATACTGTTTGAATTTCTTTACTTGGTTTTACAAGCTCATGTGTTTCGTTAATTAATGAATGCGAGACAGCAGTAACAACATCCGATTGCTCAATACCAAAACGAATTAAATTATTTAACGAAGGGTCGGAACCTAACACAGTAATATCTGTTCCATGTAAGGTTGTAACAATTTTAATACGCTCTCCGATCATTTGTTTTGCTAAATATGCACAAATTGCATGTGGTATTGCGTAATGCACATGTAAAATGTCTAAGTTTTCTCTTTGTGCAACCTCGGCCATTTTACTTGCTAACGCTAAATCGTATGGTGGATATTGAAATACAGAGTATTGATTTACCGTCACTTCATGAAAATAAATGTTTGGATATACTTTATTTAACCGGAATGGTAAACCCGATGTAATAAAGTGAATTTCATGCCCACGTTCCGCCAATTGCTTTCCTAATTCTGTTCCAACAACTCCAGAACCACCTACAGAAGGATAACATGTAATACCTATTTTTAATTTCATTTACATCCCCCTAATAAATCAGCATGTAATAAAACCGGTTTCTTACTCATAAATCCCTCGGCATACAAGACTCCAACTTCTTTTCCAAACATCTTCTCACGAGCAATCACAGTTTCAACGTAACCTTCTGTTAACGGTGTCTTAACACCATCACTCCCTGTTGAAAACTGACTTTCATACGCTTCTAATGCTTCCACCTTTATAGAGAGGTACTCACTTATATCTATACAAAAATTCGGTTTATGAAAACCATTAATCATATAATTATAAAAAGACTCCACACGATGTGGTGAAAGTTCCGGCATATATTTACGGATTCCTGCTGAAAAAATAGCCTCTTCCACAAGCTTTGCACAATTTGCATGATCTGGATGGCGATCTTCATAGTACGGCGCAAAAACTAGTTTTGGTTTATATGTACGGATCACCTTGACAATTTCACGTATATACTCTTCTTTCATATACAAACCACGGTCTGGCATCGCTAAATTCAGCCTCGTTTTTACTCCCATTATACGAGCTGCGACCTTCGCTTCTTCTTTTCTCAACTCTATCGTTCCATTTGAAGAAAGATCAGCTTCTGTTAAATCACAAATACCTACTTCATACCCTTGCTTTGTATATTTAGCGATGGTACCAGCCATGCCGATTTCAACATCATCGGCATGAGCACCAAACGCTAATATATGTAATCCACTCATAATTGTTCCCCTCATTTTCTTAACTTACGATAATCTAAATCTCCTCGCTCTAATGCGTGCATTAACATTTCAGCACTTGCCATATTCGTTGCAAGTGGAATCGCATATACATCACATAAACGAAGTAATGCATTCACATCCGGTTCATGCGGCTGTGCTGTTAATGGATCGCGGAAGAAAATCACCATATCTAAATCGTTCTTTGCAATCATTGCACCAATTTCTTGATCTCCACCAAGAGGGCCAGATTGATATCTTGTTACAACTAATCCAGTCGCTTCCATAATGCGAAGCCCTGTCGTTCCTGTTGCAAATAATTCATGTTGTTCAAAAATTGGTTTATATGCGTATGCAAACGAAACCATATCATTTTTCTTTTTGTCATGTGCGATTAAGGCAATTTTCATCCGTTGTCTCCCCTTTAGTCGATAATATTTTCTAAACCGTACACAAGATGATCAAGGTTCATTACTGTCTCAATTGATAGTTTTACACCTGACATAAATGATGCACGATTGAATGAATCATGACGAACTGTTAACATTTGTCCATCTCCACCAAACATTACTTCTTGGTGTGCAATAAGCCCTGGCAAACGTACACTATGAATGTGAATACCGTCTACATTTGCACCTCGTGCACCTGCTAGTTGCTCTACTTCATTTGGATGACCTTGCTGCTTTGATTCACGATTTTGACGAATTAACTCTACCGTTTTTACAGCTGTACCAGATGGTGCGTCTAATTTTTGATCATGATGTAATTCAATTACCTCAACATCTTGGAAATATTTCGCTGCCATTTGTGAGAATTTCATCATAAGAACTGCACCAATTGCAAAGTTTGGAGCAATAATTGTTCCTACTGCTTTTTCTTTTGCATTCTCTGTTAAACGTGCCAATTCTTCTTCTGTAAATCCAGTTGTACCAATAACCGAACGAAGTCCACGCTCAACTGCAAGTGTAACGTGTTGTTTCCCCACTTCTGGTGTTGTTAAATCTAACAACACATCTGCTTCTACTTCATCTAAACAAGTATGTAAATCAGCGTAAATCGGCGCATGTAATGCTGGCATGCCAGGTAAATCAGAAATCTTCTCACCACCATGCTTATAATCCACTGCTGCTACTAAATTAAAATGTTCCGTTCTTTCCATAAGAAGGACTGCTTCATGTCCCATACGTCCTCTTGGTCCGGCGATAATTACTTTAATTTCTTTCATTATTCTTTCTCTCCCTCATCAATACGTGTCCAGCGATCTTTATCACGTGTATTAAATTTATTCATTACAATGTTATGTGCTGTCTCTAAATCAATATTTAAACTATTTGCCATACAAATCATAACAAATAATACATCTCCAAGCTCTTCTTCAATACTTCTTTCTTTTTCAGTTGTTTTCTTCGGTTTCTCGCCATAATAATGATTTACCTCTCTTGCAAGCTCTCCCATTTCTTCCGTTAAACGAGCCATCATTGCAAGCGGACTGAAATAACCTTCTTTAAACTGACCAATATATGCATCTACTTCTTTCTGCATATCTTTCATCGTTTTTGCTTCCATACTATTCACCTCTAATCCTTCCTCTTTCATGTTAGCCAATTCATCGCGATTTGACAAATATTATTCCCCGCCAAACACCTATTTGCGACCCATTTTTGGATAGACTATAATAAAGTGAAACTTCTTTTGCGATTTTTTTGCAAAAGATTAGTTGAACTAATCGGGTTCCTACGGCTGGTTCGCCTTTCTTCAGAGCTTTATCTCCTAACAGCCGTTGGTACGGGGTAAAGTGAAACTTCTTTTGCGATTTTTGCAAAAGATCAGCCCACACCAATTGGGTTCCTACGGCTGGTTTGCCCCTCTTCTTTGCTTCATCTCCTATCAGCCTTTAGAGCGGGATAAAGTGAAACTTTCTTTTGCACTTTTCACAAAAAATCAGTCCACATCAATCAGGTTCTTACTATTTTCACTAGCAACTAGAAATTACTTATTATTATGTTTTACCGTTTCAGCGGAGCAATGCAATCATTACATAATTAGGGGGATTTCTATATGACATCAAAATTGAAGATGCGAAATATTATTTTTATTTTAATTGGTTCCGCTATATTTTCTTTCGGTATTGTCAATATCAATATTGAAAACCACCTTGCAGAGGGTGGGTTTACTGGTATTACACTATTATTGTATTTTTTATTTAAGTTTGATCCTTCCTACTCAAACTTAATTTTAAATATCCCTATATTTTTTATTGGCTGGAGGTTACTTGGCAGAACGACATTTTTATATACATTAATTGGAACCTTTAGCGTATCTTTATTTCTATGGATTTTCCAGCGTTACGAAGTACTCAACTTACATTTAAACTTGCAAAATGATATGACACTCGCAGCTTTATTCGCCGGGGCATTTATCGGTATCGGCCTTGGAATAATATTTAAATATGGCGGGACTACTGGCGGTGTAGATATTATCGCACGACTAGCGCACAAATATGTTGGCTGGAGTATGGGGAAAACAATGTTTATGTTTGATGCTGTCGTTATCGTCGTCTCTATTCTTACATATTTATCATACCGCGAGGGCATGTATACGCTAGTTGCTGTTTTTATCGGTGCTAAAGTCATTGATTTTATGCAAGAAGGAGCTTATGCTGCCAAAGGAGCGACTATTATCTCAGAGAAAAACGATGAAATTGCTGCCAAAATTTTATCTGAAATGGAGCGCGGAGCAACCTTTTTAAAAGCTGTTGGATCGTATACAAAAGTGGAACGTAATGTATTGTATTGCGTTGTTGCTAAAAATGAAATCGTGAAATTAAAGAATATCATTACTTCTGTAGATCCTCATGCTTTTGTCGCTGTAAGTGATGTACATGATGTAGTTGGTGAAGGATTTACGTTAGATGAAAATAAAAACCCTTTACATAATTAAATGTAACTAGAAAAGCGCCTTAGCTTTTCTAGTTTTTTATTACAAGTCTTTTAAGCTTCTCAAAATCCTCATGAATAAGCTCCAATAAACTCCGATTATAAAAAATGGAAGCTGGATGAAAAGTCGGAAAAACATGATATTCTTTCTCTGACCATGTAAACTCTGCACTTTGCATATCCTTTAATTTTTGAATGGGCTGTTTTAATAATTGCCCGTGTACATCTGTGATTTTTTTATTTTTTCCTGTTAAACGTTGAAGACCGATATTTCCAAGCGTGACAATAAGCTTCGGATGTATTTTCTCTAATTCATAATCTAACAAAGGCGCATGGGCAACTATTTCTCCCTGATTTGGCGTTCTATTATACTTTTTTTGTATGATTTCACCATTTCGTTCTTTTTTCTCTCGCCATTTATAAGGTCTACTCCGAACAGCGCTCGTAATATATACTTCTTCCCTTGTAACGTGAATACGCTCTAAAAAAACCATTAATTGTTTTCCCGCCCTCCCGCTAAACGGAATCCCATTATGAATTTCTGTTTCACCAGGTGCTTCTCCTAACAACATAAATTTGGGATTTTCAGGACCTTGTCCACTTAAAAAACCTTCTAGTTGATAAGGAGCACTACGCTTTTGCACTTGTTTTACTAAATGGTCTGGATATTTCATTTCCCCCACCACCTTTCCGCATTACTTCTATTATTTCTATTTGCAATACATTATATAATTCAATCCACACAACAAAAAAAGACTATCAAAATTGATAGTCTTTAGTCGTCGCTACGCTGCATACCAGTATACATTAATACGAGACGTAATAATTCAAATACAGCTACAGCTGCAGCTGCTACATATGTTAATGCTGCCGCATTTAATACTTTACGAGCTTGCCCATATTCATCTGTTGATACAATACCTAACGCTTCAATTTGTTGCATTGCGCGCTTTGACGCATCAAACTCAACTGGCAATGTAACGAGCTGGAACACAACACCTGCTGCCATTAAAATGATACCTAATAACAATAGTTTTGACATTGTCGCAAATATACCAATCATAATAAATACCCATGATATATTCGATCCAAAATTAGCCACAGGAACTAACGAATGACGAATACGCATAAAGTTATAATCTTGTGCATCTTGAATTGCGTGTCCTACTTCGTGTGCTGCAACTGCTGTACCAGCAACTGAATGTCCATAATAGTTATCCGTTGATAATCGAACCGTCTTAGCGGTTGGATCATAATGGTCTGATAAATGACCTGGTGTTTCTTCTACAGCTACGTTGTATAATCCATTTTCATCTAAAATTTTTCGAGCCACTTCCGCTCCTGTCATACCTGATGTTGAATAAACTTGTGAATACTTGCTATAGGCACTACGTACTCTTGACTGTGCATACAACGGTATGATCATTATGATCGCGAAGTAAATTAAATAAAACATCATGAACCTCCATTGAAGTTTTAATTATAGTACTTCTCATTCTATTTTCTTCTGCCACTATTGTCAATGAATAAACCTTACAATCCATATCTTTATTTATTGCATTATCTATTTTTAGAATGTACATTACTTTTTCTTTTTTCTCTCTCTCCTTTATACTTTCTCCATCCAACATAAGTTAATGTGAATAAAATAAGTCCCCCAGTAATTGTCATAAACCAAATGAGAGAGGGTGCAATTTCATCTTTTTTTACTGTGTGAAATATCTTTTGCAAATCCCCTTTAATAATCCCTAATTGCATTTGGCCGCCTTTCGTTTTTAACATAACGTTACGAAATTCATCTAAATAAGATAAATGAACATTTACACGCTGGACCTCGTTTTCTGGCAAAGCAATCATTAAGCTTGGATAAATAATATTGAATTCATTTAAAAACGTATTTAACGTTTGTTGAAACTGCCCAGCATCTTCTTTTTCCATCGCTTTTTCCATTTGAGAAAAGGCATCCATTACTTTCCTTTCTCTTTCCATCCAAAGTGGTTGATATTTCGATACTTGTGCATCAACAGCAAGTTGTAATGCCAGCACATTATCAATTTTAGCTTGCTTACCTAAACCTTCTTCAGAGAGCGATTGTTGCGCCTTATCGTAAGCTAAAGAAATAACTCTAACTTGATCTGGTGTTACTTCCTGCTTCTTTTCATTCCCCTTTATTAAAAACTGCTCCGAGAAATGTTGTAATACTTGTACCGCTTTTTCATCTTCATTACGCTTCACTAACTGTAACGAGTCGTCTAACAACCCTGTTAGCTCATTCCACTCTTCAGCATATATACGTAACGGAAACATTATAATTAGAAATGCTATCAATCCAATTAATGTTCTCTTCATCCCGGTCCCCCCTTAACTACTAGTACAAAATATGTTAATTTGGACAAGAATAGAACAGAACTAGACCGAAAAATATATTATCGTTTTACAAAGAAAAAAATTCTCTTTAAGCAGAGAATTTTTTCTGTGACATCCTTTTCTTTTTTACAAGATATCTATATAAGCTGTAACAAAGTATACTCCCACCTAAAATGAATAATAAAATAGCACACGCAGCATGCATAAAGAACTCTTCTGGTAACATTAATATAATCGGATCCTTTTCAGGATCAAAAACCCAATAATCATTACTAAATAAAAGTTTATGGAATAATACAAAACTCTTTTCAAAATTAATAGCAATTGGTAACATAAGCGCTATCGGAAAAATGATTGTTAAAATCGATCCGTGCAGTAAAAACTTTTCATTTTTCTTTTTTAATAAATAAATTCCGCCTATCACTGCAATCATAATTGTCGCATACATCACATATTGAATCTTTACTAAAATATTTTTAACATCTACAAAATGAATACGGCCATTTGTGGACATATCTAATGTGGGCAAATGTAATGCTCCGTCATAAAACGGGGATAAATATGTAATAAGCACATCGTAATTTCTTTTAATTTCATCCTTCGTCATATCCGCTAAATCAGGAATATTTAAAAAATCAATTTCAAAATAATACAACCATTTTCCATACACAACTGCCGTTGTTGCTAGTGCAAAAATAGAAAATGCTATGCTATATGAAACAACTAAAGTAATCAATCGATCCAATATTTTTGTACCACTCTTATTTTTCTCCATGTTCTCCCCCTAAATGTTCTAACCATCATAAAGAAAATTGTTTTCTTTGCTCACGTAAGCAACAATAATATGTAATACATAGTACAGCAATACTTAACCAAAACGTAAAATAACCAATTTCCTCTACAAACAAATGCATAATTCCATATCGCGGCATTTGCCAAAATAAATAATCAATTGCATCGTTATGCAACGTCCACACAGCTGCTACTATAAAATGCCATTTTTTTATACGATAGAATGGAGCATATAAAAATCCTTGTATTGCCATCGCGAAGTGCGAAAGCATTAACATGTAGCCCATAAGGCCTATAGGCCCTTTTACGTAAATCATAATCGCGTTTACAACAACAGCCCAAATACCATATTTTATTAAAGTTACAATCGCTAACGCTTCTATTAATCCCCAGTTTCTCTTTGCCAAAAAAGCAATTAAAACAAAGACAAAAAAGAGAGTCGCCATAGGACTATCTGGTACAAACGGCCAAAATATAGGTGACGTTTCTTTCAATTGATTTCCGTACCATATAAATCCATAAATTGTACCTAATAAGTTAACAATTAATAAAAATAATAATACCGAGCGTTGTCTTAACATTGCATACAAGTACACCAATCCGTATGTCCAACACCTTTCAAGCAAAGTAATTCATTCACTAAATCCTACTCTATTATAACAAACTTCATCCAACTAAATAAAAAAGCTGACTACAAATTTTGTAGTCAGCTTTTTTATTATTTTTTATTATACTTTGCAACGAATTCCGAAAGCTTCTTCAGTTCCTCATCCGTACCTTTAAATACACCTTTAGGCATTGAACCTTTTCCCTCTTTCGCAATTTTAGCAATTTCTTCTGGCTTTAAAGTTAAGTTTTGCAGTGCCGGTGCTGCTGCCCCGCCTTGTAAATTGTCACCATGACATGTTAAACAAGTATTTTTTTGCATTAATTTATAGCCATCATCATTTTTATCAACTGGCGCTGTTTTTACAATTGCTCCTTGTTTTTTTGCAGCTTCCCAGTCGTGGTGTGCTACAGATTCCCAAGTTAAAAAGATAATCGATGCAATTGCTAAAAGCATAAATCCAGTTGCCACAGGACGCTTCAATGGACGTCTTTCTGGACCTCGATCAAGAAATGGAGCTAACAGTAATGCTCCAAACGCAATCCCTGGCATAATAAATGCTCCAATTACAGTAAATGAACCGGAAGCATACGAATACTTTAATAACTGATACAAGAATAAGAAATACCAATCTGGAAGTGGTATATATCCAGCATCTGTTGGGTCCGCCATTCTCTCAAGCGGCGACGGATGCGCCACTGTTAAACATAAATAACCGATTAAAAAAACTGCACCAACCATCCATTCTTTTAACAAGAAGTTCGGCCAAAATGCTTCTGTTTTCCCTGGGTATTCAGAATAGTCTTTTGGAATATTTGGTTTCCGAGCTACTGGTACCCGAGAATCTCCTACAAACTTCATCCCTTTGCCGCGATGCATAATCTCCCTCCTTTAGTTCTTTCCCCTTTAATTTAGCAATCTCTTATAGTGGACCGGAAATACCTTGTTTGCGAATCATGATGAAGTGGAAGGCCATTAAACCTAGAAGTGCTGCTGGTAAGAAGAAGACGTGAATAGCAAAGAAGCGAGTTAATGTTTGAGCGCCAACAATTTCGGAATGACCAGCGAGTAATGTTTTAATATAAGGACCAATGAGCGGTGTTTGCTCTGCAATTTGAATCCCTACTTTTGTAGCAAATAAAGCTTTCATATCCCACGGTAATAAATATCCGGTAAAACCAAGACCTAACATAACAAAGAAAATAAGAACACCAACAATCCAGTTTAACTCACGGGGCTTTTTATACGCACCTTGGAAGAAAACTCTGAGTGTATGTAAAAACATCATTACAATTACGAGACTAGCACCCCAGTGGTGCATACCACGAACAATTTGCCCATAAGCAACTTCATTCTGTAAATAGTAAACTGATTCCCAAGCATTTTTAATATCAGGCACATAATACATCGTCAAAAACATTCCAGATAAAATTTGAATTACAGTAACGAAAAAGGTAAGTCCTCCAAAGCAATAGACGAATGCAGAAAAGTGATGTGCCGGGTTTACATGTTCAGGTACTTCATGATCAGCGATATCACGCCATATTGGTGTAATATCTAATCTTTCATCCACCCAATCATAAATTTTATTTAACATCTACTTTGCACCCCCTCTTGGCTTCGCTTTTCCTAGATACAGCGTTCCATCTTTCACTTTAGACTCGTACACATCAAGCGGAGCAAGGGGTGGCGTACCTTTAATGTTAATCCCATCTTTTGTATAACGACCCCCGTGACATGGGCAAAAGAATTGATTCGGATGTGCTTTGTCCGAATTCCAGTTAACTGTACATCCTAAATGTTTACATACTGGAGAGAACGCAACAATGTCTCCGCTTTCATCTTTATGAACCCAAGCTGATTTTGGTTCTTCAGACTTGTACCAACCATCAACCTGCTTCACTTTAAAATCGAAACGCTTCGGCTCTGTTGTAATATCCTTTACTTGCGCAACAGCAACCATATCTGTTCCCGCTTCTTTTCTTAACACCGGATCAAGCGCAAATCGCGTCATCGGCATTAAAATACCGGCAGCCATAAAGCCTCCTACCCCTGTGAGTGTGTAATTTAAAAATTGTCTTCTTGACACGCGATGTTCTTTCTCGCTCACGAAAATTTCCCCCCTCTATCAGAAATTGTCCCCTCGTGATAAATTATATAAAAAATAAAAACTAGGACACTATCATGATATAATACGCTCATGCACAGGTCAATATCATACTACTCATAATAATAAGAACTTTCTGTTTATTATGAGTTTCCCCATTTCTCTTCCAACATCACCATTATATTTTTTATATGTGCATGAATAACTTCTCTTTTTGCTTGATCACTAAATTGTTCTAATGCTAATGAAGGAAACCAAAACAAATCTCCCTGTAACTCTTGCATATCCTCTTTCCATGAAAAATCACTTGTAACATAAGCAATATGCTTAAAACCTTCACTTCGTAAATGATTTGTCCATTCTTGCAAACGACCTTTTTCATTCTTTTGACTTTCTACCAAATACGTAAACGCAGGCAGTAAAAGCACTCTTCCCTTATACTCTCTTTCCAATTCCGTGCTCAACAATTCGATAAATTCACCTTGTTCTACAACCATTTTCATTTCTTTTGCTGCCGAAATTGATAACAGCGGTATTACTCCTGTATCAACATACTCTCTTGCTTGCTCAAACTGTTCCACATCTTTTACAATCCACTTCAAATTCCTTCCCTCCTTCACTTACAAATGACAGAACTTTCACTTTATATATATTAAACCATACTAAAAGAGGTAAAAAAAGAAAAACTACCCAATATAGGTAGTTTTTCTTGATGAAAGTCTGAAATTTGTAAAAATTTATTAATCCAAATAAATTCTATAAAGTTTTTAACTCTGCCGTTAATCTATGAAACGCTTCCTTATCTTGCTTATCTAACGCTTCATCAATTTGTTTCAAAAGGCGTTCTCTCCTAAACGAAAATACACTTTCTTCCAAAAACCTTTCTGCAAGTAAACGATCTTTTTCATTTACTTCAATATGCTTTGGTAGATATGGGTTTTCTTCTAATACAGCTACATAATTCGCATTTTGAAACGATGATTTAAAGTTGAGTTGAATATAAATATCCTCATCTCGATTTAAACGAATATCATGAAACGATTTTTCAGCATCTGTTGTCATAACATTTTGTTTAAAAAAGTGAAACGGTGTGTCTTTCACACAATTCGCTGACATCACTAAGCCACGCGGACAATATTTTGCATGCTCTACGAAGTGGACTTTATGCATCAATTGGTCGTGACTCATTAAATAATTCAGAATCCATACACATTCACGCTGTTTCAGTTGGTAATTATTCAAAAACCATTTTACAAAATCCTTCTTCTCGTTTACAGAAACAGGGGTATTCATAGCAATTAAGTCCCTCCTCTGTCTTTCTCTTTTCTTTTTAGATTCAAGAAGCGGCATTCAGTTTCCTTCCAACTTATGAAAAATCCTCTAAATTATATAACAACTCTTCAATATGAATTTGTGTCGGGTCTAGTTGTAATAACTGGGTAAATACTTCTTTCGCCTCTTTTCGTTTTCCTTCTTCCAATAAGAAATAACCGTACTCTTCTAAGAAGTCTGGATGATTCTTAAAAGAAGTATATGCACTTTCATAGTGTTTTAATGCATCCGAATACATTTCTAATTGTTTTTTTGCATACGCAAGATCCCAAAGTAGTTGTGTATCTGGTTCTCCACTATCAATAGCACGCTCTACAATTGCAATTAACTCTTCGTACTTTTCTTGTTCTTTTAAGATATATGCATATTTTAATGTTGCACCTAAATGCCCTGGATCTAACTCAAGCGCTTTTTGAAGAACTTCCTCTGCTTCTACTATTTTTCCTAATTTCGCCGCAATGTTCGCTAACTCTACATAAAATGGAACTGAAAGCTCATCTACTTTAATTCCTTCATGAAGCGTTTCATAGCTTTCTTGAAGCATTCCCTCTTTTTCATAGCTTTTCGCTAAATACATGTACAGTGATGCGTACTCAGGGTCTAATTCTTTTAGTTCTTGCCAAGCACCGATTGCTCTCTGATATTCTTCACCTTGGTATAATGTGAAGGCATATCCAAATAATGAGTGAATATCTTTTTGTTCCTCTAGGCCTGCTTCATAATAAGAAATCGCTTCTTCCCAGTTTCCGATCGCGCTTAACGTTTCTGCGAGGCGAAGTGCGATCACAACCCCACCCATTACTTTATGTTCCGCTAATAGCGATTCATAATAAGTAATTGCCTTTTGTTCTTCACCTTTACTACTATATAATTCTGCTAACCCAAACGTAATAACAGGTTCATCAGGCATCATTTCTTTCGCCTTTAATAGTTTTTGCTCTGCTACATCATCAAAACCTTGCATTTGGAATAAATCTGCAACAAGTAATAACGATTGAACATATAAATCGTCATTTTCTGGAATATCATGAAGCACTTCAATCGCTTCATCTTCTTTATCTAGATCAATATATAATTCTGCTAAAAATACAGTGAATTCACTTTCTTCTGGATACAGTAAACGTAAGTCTTCAGTAATTGCTAATGCCTCATCTGTAAATCCAAGTGTATGATAGTAACGAGCGATATCATACTTCTCTTCATCATTCGCAATTTTTAATTGTTCTTTTAATAATTGTAATCCTTTTTCCGCTTCACCATTTTCAATATATGAAACAGCTTGTTCAAACTTTTGCATAAACGTCTCCTTTAATTCTAAAAAATATTCTCTTCTGTTCATTTATCATAAGCAACTCACTGTTAGAACGCAACCTTTAGAATGAGCATGCTTCTTCTTATACTTCTTCCTACAGAGTAGTTAATTGTTCAAAAGGTTCGGATATGACACCGATACCTTATCATCATCTTCTATTGTACCGCTTTCTTTTATGACCGTGCAAATAACTTCTCTCACTAATTATCAAGCCATACAAACCGTGGTTTACAGAATAACTTAATTAGCAGTCTTCAACCTTTATTTTGAATGCGATAAAAAAGGCTCCTATAATAGGAGCCTTCACAATCTCTTAAGAATATGTTTCTTCTTTCTGTACTTGCTCATTTACAAGTTCTTTCAGTAACTCTATAATTTCATCATTTTCTTCCTTCAAACCGACAGTAATACGAATACCATCATCGATACCAAATGCAGCACCAGAACGAACGATATATCCTTTTTTCATTAATCGTTCGAAAGCTTCATTACCTGGTATACCGAGTTTTAAGAAAATGAAATTTGTTTGAGATGGATAATAGAATACGTTATATTCTTTACAAAATGCATAATACTGATTTAAACCTTCAGCATTCTTTTGCACACAATCTTGTAAAAAGGCTTGATCTTCTAATGCAGCAAGTGCTACAGATTGGGCTACAGTTGATGTATTGAATGGTAACCTAGCTACTTCTAGCTGTCCGATTAACTTCGCATCCCCAATCGCATATCCGATACGAAAAGCAGCTAAACCATATGCTTTTGAAAACGTGCGTAAAACCATAAGATTTTCATACTTTTCAAGAAGTGGTAATGTTTGCGGATAGTCTTCTGCTTCCGCGTATTCATAATATGCTTCGTCCATAATAACGAGAGCCGACTTAGGAACTGATTCTAAAAATGAAAGTAATTTTTGTTTCTCAACATATGTACCTGTTGGATTATTCGGATTACAAATCCATACAATTTTCGTTTTCTCATCTACTTGCTCTAGCATTGCATCTAAATCGTGAATACCATCTTTAAGTGATACTTCACGAACTTCTGCTCCTTCAATAACAGCATGGTGATGATATTGTGAAAACGTAGGATTCGCCATTACAACGTTTGTTCCTTCATGTAGTAACGCTCGGCTAATCATTTGAATGACTTCATCTAATCCACTACCAAATAGTAGTTGTTCTGCTTTTACACCTAAATGTTCCGCTACTTTTGTCCGAAGTTCAAAGGCATATCCATCTGGATAAAGGGCATATTGGCTCGCTAAAGAAGTTAATGCTTCTGTCACACGTGCTGAGCAACCGAATGGATTTTCATTGGATGCTAATTTCACAATTTTTGATAAACCATATTCTCTTTTTACTTCTTCAATGTTTTTCCCAGGCACATACGCTCTCAAAGTTAACAATTGCTCTTTCACTCTCATTTTTCTTCCCCCAGTCATTTCATTCAATTTGATTACAATACGGTTATAGCCCCTTACTGTAATCTTTTGTCATAACCATCACTATTACGAGAATACCTCTAAATGAGCACTTCACAGCACTTCGCTATCATTTTAAACCATATCTTTTTGAAATGCCTCTAACGCAATATGAACAGTCTCATCTGAAATAGATACGACATTCACTACCCCATATTCCTGCATAAGCACCATATGAATTGCTCCTGCATTTGCTTTCTTATCTTGTTTCATCAATTGAACGAGGCGCTCTACATTCAAATCGCTTGGCATTTTTGGATAGCCGTATTTCAAGAACCACTGCTTCATATCTTCATAAGCAAGATCAACCTTGTACACTTGCTCACTTAAAAATATGGCGAATAACATTCCAACCGCTACACCGTCACCGTGAGTAATATTTCCATACCCTAGCTCTTTTTCAAGAGCATGTCCTAACGTATGTCCAAAATTCAAATGAGCACGTACACCCTTCTCTGTTTCATCTTGTGACACAACATTTGCCTTTACAGGAATCGCCTTCGTTAATATATGGATTAACTTCCCATCATGAAGATCCGCTAATGTTTGTACTTCTTCTTTTAACCAATGGTATAGCTCCACATCACCGATAAGAGCATGCTTTATCACCTCTGCATAACCTGAACGCCACTCTTTTTCAGGAAGAGACTGTAAAAAAGGTGTATGATATACAACTGCTTCTGGCTGATGGAATGCACCAATCATATTTTTACCTAACGGATGGTTAATCGCTACTTTCCCACCCACTGCGCTATCGTGCGCTAATAAAGTTGTCGGAACCTGCACAAAGCGAATACCACGCATAAACGATGCAGCAACAAAACCAGCTAAATCTCCAATCATTCCGCCTCCAAGTGCAAGAATTAAAGAATTTCTATCTAATTTATTTTCAAGAGCTGACGTATGAGCCGCATAGAAATTTTCGAAAGACTTCTCTTTTTCGCCACTTGGTACAACAAACGAAAACACGTGCTGCTCTACTTGTAATGCATCGATAACTGTCTGTAAATGTAGTGATGCAACAGCTTCATCTGAAATAATCATTACGTTAGATACCGCTGGCTGCATATTTTGAACGATCGTTGTTAAGTTTGACAACACTTCTTTACCAACATGTACATCATATTCTTTTGATTTCGTTTGAATATGTATGTTTCCCATTAAAATCCCCTCGCATATTCATTATGTTTCTCAATATTTTCACGAATTAGTTCCATACGATCTAATCCGAATTGTTCTATTAAAGCTGTCGCTAATTCCCAAGCCACAACCGCTTCTGCAACGACACTAGCTGCTGGCACTGCACAACTATCTGAACGTTCAATGCTCGCTGTAAAAGACTCTTTCGTATCAATATCTACACTTTGAAGAGGTTTATAAAGTGTAGGTATCGGTTTCATCACACCGCGCACAACAATTGGCATTCCAGTCGTCATACCGCCTTCTAATCCCCCTGCATTATTTGTTCTTCGTGTATATCCATGCTCCTCATTCCACAGAATTTCATCATGAACTTCACTTCCTGGTCTATGCGCTGCTTCAAAACCAATTCCAATCTCGACACCTTTAAAAGCATTAATACTCATAATTGCAGCTGCTAATTTCGCATCCAGTTTTCGATCATAATGCACGTAGCTACCTACTCCAATTGGCATCCCTTCCACAATTACTTCAACGATTCCACCAATTGAATCACCATTTGCTTTCGCATCATCAATCGCTTTCATCATTTGGTTACCAGCTTCGTCATCTAAGCAACGTACAGGAGATGCTTCGGTAATACTCTTTAATTCTTCAATTGAACTATACGTAATCTCCTTAGCTTGTACACCGCCAATTTCAATTACATGGCCCGCTACTTTAATACCAAGTTCTGCTAACACCTTTTTAGCAACCGCACCAGCAGCAACACGCACCGTCGTTTCGCGCGCTGACGAACGTTCCAGTACATTCCTCATATCTCTATGACCATATTTAATCGCACCATTTAAATCAGCATGCCCAGGCCTTGGTTTTGTCACTTTCCTTTTCATCTCTTTTTCTTCTTGCTCAGTTAAAGGCTCCGCCCCCATAATTTTTGTCCAGTGTGCAAAATCACGATTTTCAACAACAAGTGCAATAGGGGAACCTAATGTTTCTCCATGTCTAACACCACTTAAAATTTGCACTTGATCCGTTTCAATTTGCATGCGTCTACCGCGCCCATATCCCTTTTGCCTTCTAGCTAACTCTTCGTTTATATCATCTGCTACTAAAGACAATCCTGCCGGAACACCTTCTATAATCGTTGTAAGTTGTGGACCATGAGATTCACCAGCTGTAATATATCGCATACGTTATTCCTCTTTTCGTATATGTATTTATCTCACTATATTAACTTTTATCATTCTAAAAATATTAAAGAAATTATATCATAAATCGACCATTTTCTTATTCTATATTTCCGATAGTCCTAATTTAAATATCAATATATCATAACAGTTCAAACTTCGTAACTAACTGAAAATAAAAAAAGTGCAAGAAGAATACCCCTATTCTCCTTGCACTTTTTACTATTATCACAGTGATTAAAGCGTTTACAAATTATTTCAAAATAATTAGTAAATCCATTCATTCATTAATTTTGAGTAGTCAACTAATTCTTCTTCTTTAAAGAAAATAGCAATCTCGCGCTCTGCGCTTTCTAAAGAATCAGAACCATGGATAATGTTTTTCGCAACAGTTACACCGAAATCTCCACGAATTGTTCCAGGAGCTGCTTCATGTGGTCTTGTTTTCCCCATCATGTTACGAGCTGTATCTACTACACCTTCACCTTGCCATACCATTGCGAATACAGGTCCAGATGTAATAAAGTCTACTAACTCACCAAAGAAAGGTTTTTCCTTATGCTCAGCGTAGTGTTGTCCAGCAATTTCTGGAGTGACTTGCATTAATTTTGCACCAACTAATTGAAAGCCTTTTTTCTCAAAACGAGCTACAATTTCCCCAATGAAGGCACGTTGTACACCGTCTGGTTTTACCATTAGAAATGTTTTTTCCATAAAAAATCTCTCCACTTCTGAATTATGTATGTAATTGTATATCCCCACACACATATTATCACCCTTATCACAATTGTGCAATAGTTTTGAAATAGAGAGATTATTTTATTTTTTAGAATAAACCTTAAAATTTTCGTTTTCCAATATACTTTGCAACATTTTGTAATGCGTACTTTGCTTTTCCACGTGGGAGTGGTTTTATTATTTCTAAAGCTTTATGTAAATAACGTTCACTAAACGCAAATGCTTGATCAATTGCTGTACTATTTTTTACAGCATCAATAATTTCTTGCATTTCACTTGCTGTTGAATTTTCATGTACAGATGTGATTTTCTGACGAAGTACGGGATCTTCCATCGCATATAAAGCAGGAAGTGTAATATTCCCTTGTAGTAAATCTCCACCAGCAGGTTTTCCAAGTTTCTCTTCTGTAGAAACGAAGTCTAAAATGTCATCAATAATTTGATAAGACATTCCTACAAAATACCCATACCAAAATAGACGATTTACCGTATCACGATTAGCACCAGCAGCAATCGCTCCCAATTGACAACTCGCGGCAATTAATAATGCTGTTTTTCGCTTTATTCTTCTTAAATACGTTCTTAAATTTTGGTCATAATTGTATTTATCTTTAATTTGTTCAATTTCACCTTTACAGACTTCTAAAATAGTATGTGATAACGCTTGATGTGCCTCTGGAATTTCGATATTGGTTATACATTCAAGAGACTTAGCGAACAGATAGTCCCCTGTATACATCGCAATACGATCTCCCCATTTCGCATTCACAGTCGCACTGCCGCGTCGTAAAAATGCAGCATCAATAACATCATCGTGAACAAGAGAAGCCATATGAATAAGTTCTAACGCAACAGCAACATGCTTAATCGCATCTAACTTATAATCTCCAAATTTCCCTGCAAGCAACACAAATACAGGACGAATTCGTTTCCCACCAGCTTCAATCAGCTGTAATGCTGCCTCTTCTACTAATGGCTGTTCAGAAGCGACTGTCTTTTTTAATTCTTTTTCTATCACATTAATATCCGATCGTAAAAAAGAGTACATAAGTTGTAACTTCATATTGTTCACCTTAACCTAAAACTTCTTTTTTCTATTTTGATTCTGGTTTAATACCTAAATGCATTGCTGCTACCCCAAAAGTAAATGGTTTCACTTGCACACGTTCAAGTCCAGCTTGCTCAAACATTTGAGCCAATTCTTTCATCCCTGGGAACGTACTAGCAGATTCTTGAAGCCATGAATATTCTTTATAACTTTTCGCAAACATCTTTCCAAATAATGGCATGATATATTTAAAGTATAAAATATACCCTTGTCGAAAACCAATCATTGTTGGTTGAGATGTTTCTAAACAGATTACTTTTCCACCTGGTTTTACTACACGCGTCATTTCTTTTAATACGTGCATATAATCCGGTACGTTACGTAAACCAAACCCAATCGTCACATAATCAAACGTATTATCTTCAAACGGAAGTTCCATTGCATTCCCATGTAGAAGTTCTACTTGTTTTAATTGTAACGCCTCTACCTTTTGCTTACCGACAGATAACATATTTTCACTGAAGTCTAAGCCAACAACCTTTCCTTGCTCACCTACGGCTCCAGCTAGCGCAATTGTCCAATCTGCGGTTCCACAGCATACATCAAGCGCTTGACTGCCTGGTTGTACATCCATAATTCGCATCGTTTCTTTCCGCCACGCTTTATGTCTTTGAAAACTAATTACAGAATTCATCACATCGTATTTATCAGAAATCTTTTCAAATACGTCATGTACTCTTTCTTCTTTTGATTGTTGCATGCTCGTACCTTCTTCCAATGTAAAATTGCTTATGTCTTCTATTTATTCCTTAACACAGAATTTATTTCATTTATGTCTGTGTGATTTTCTAAAAATTGTTTTTCTTTCTTTCTCAATTCCTTCATCCAACCATTAATCACTACTTCTGCTTTATCCCCTAAAGCATCTTGCATAGCTTGAAAAACAGGTGAATGTTGCTTATCAGCATACAATTGAATTTCTTTTTGAAGGCGATTTCCACCTAATACGTATGTGATAAATGGTTTCCAATGTGATAACTGAAAATGATCACATGTTTTTTGAAGGAGCGCAGACTCAATCGTTACTATGCTTTTCATTATGTCATCCGTCGTTTCATGCGCTTTTTGGTATAACATAATTTTGTGTTCATTTATCTCTTTAATTCCTTCAGCAAGTGCACGAATTAAAACAATATCACGATTCATAGACAATAAATAATAATATAGTCCACTATAGTAATCGCCTGCAAGTACTGTTAATTGACGACATTTATGGAATCCAATCTCTTCCTCGCCTGCTTTATTCGATACCCTTTCATGCGTATCAAGCGCAATTTGTACAAGCATAATTGTTACTACGTAATGCTCAATTTGTTCTATATGTAAGTTTGCACTCTTTAAAGCACCATATAACAATGCTATCTTTTCTTCATCAATAAATGGTTCTTCAATATAGTTTATAAAATAAGGATGGCGTAATTTCTCCATCAATTTTTCTTTTATACCCGCATACCCTCCGTAGATGTCACACACAAAAAATCACCCTTGTTTTCTAATTCATAAAACTTATTATAACACATACACTCTATTTTCTATAACCAAAACTTGGCTACACCTACCATTCATGTAAGCAATCTTTCTAATCTCACTCTGTCTAGTTAAAACTATATCATTTATTTACTAAAAAAAAAAAAAAGAAAAGCAGTTTCCCGCTTTTCTTTACTTCGTTTTAATAAACGATAAAATTTCACTGCGCGCTGCAGCATCATTTTCAAGCACACCACGCACTGCTGTCGTTACTGTTTTCGCACCTGGTTTTTTCACACCACGCATCGTCATACACATATGTTCTGCTTCTACTACTACCATTACACCATGAGGCTCTAGTACTTCCATAATAGAGTTCGCTACTGTTGATGTAATACGTTCTTGCAGTTGTGGGCGACGTGCAATTGTATCTACGGTACGAGCTAATTTACTTAACCCTGTTACCTTTCCACCTTGCGGAATATATGCAACGTGAGCAACTCCATAGAATGGTACTAAATGATGCTCACACATCGAATAAAATGGTATATCTTTTACTAGTACAAGCTCTTCGTGATCTTCTCCGAATACTTTATGCAAATGCTCTTTCGGATCTTCATGCATACCTGAGAACACTTCTGCGTACATTTTTGCAACACGCTTTGGTGTATCAAGTACTCCCTCACGATTTGGGTCATCCCCAATCGCCTCTAAAATAAGGCGTACTGCATGTTCAATTTGTTCTAAATTAACTTTTGCCATCCGCTAGCCCTCCCGAAAACCTAAAAGTGATACGAACACATTCTAGCATATTTATGTTTTTAAAAGCAAAAAGAAGAGTTCCCAAAAAGGAAACTCTTCTTCCCTGTTAATATGTAAGGATTATTTAACCGCATCTTTTAACGCTTTACCAGGTTTGAATGCAGGTACTTTACTTGCAGCGATTTCAATCTCCTCACCTGTTTGTGGGTTACGACCTTTACGAGCCGCACGCTCACGAACTTCGAAGTTACCGAATCCGATCAGTTGTACTTTATCACCTTGTTTTAAAGCTTCTAAGATAGAATCAAAAACAGCGTCTACTGCTTTTGTTGCGTCCTTTTTAGAAAGGGAACTTGCTTCTGCAACAGCATTGATTAAATCTGTCTTGTTCATGCCATTCACCTCCTCCCAAAGATAAGACTGTATAATGATCATAAAATGAGTCTTACTTTCATTTGTAGGCAATTTTTGCAAATTCTATACTACAAAGATGTAGATAAATCATTATCAACGCCTATATTATACGATTCTCCTTTATAATTCAATATTTTTAAGGAAATTGTTACTCTTAAAATGTGAAAATCTGATGAAACTTGACAATTTACAACAATGTATTAGATAATGACTGTTTATTTTTCTATTTTATAATAAAAAAAAACAAAAAATCCCTCTACAATGAGAGGGATTTTTTCTTATAGTATAATCGCAATTAATCCGCCAGATCCTTCATTAATAATTCTTTCTAGCGTTTCTTTTAATTTATATCTAGCATTTTCTGGCATTAAAGATAATTTCGCCTGAATTCCTTCTCGAACAATCGAGCTAAGTGAACGTCCAAATATATCAGAATTCCAAATTGATAACGGGTCATCTTCAAAATCTTGCATTAAATAACGAACTAATTCTTCACTTTGCTTTTCAGTACCAATAATCGGCTCAAACGTTGACTCTACATCTACTTTAATCATATGAATAGATGGCGCTACCGCTTTTAACTTCACACCAAACCTTGAACCGTGACGAATAATTTCTGGCTCATCTAAGCTCATATCCGCTAATGCAGGTGCTGCTACACCATATCCTGTTTGCTTAACCATACGCAGTGCATCCGCCACTTGATCGTACTCTATTTTCGCATGAGATAAATCGAGCATAAGCTTTAATAAATGATCTTTCCCTCGAATTTCTACTCCTACTACTTCTTTTAAAATCTGATCATATAATTCATCTGGCGCATATAAATCAATCTCCGCCACACCTTGCCCCATATCAATGCCAGCTAGGCTCGCTCGATCAATAAATTCATATTGACTAAACTGCCAAACAACGCGATCCACATCACGAAGACGTTTTATATCCTTCACAGTCTCTTGAACTGCTTCTTGATAACTTTGACGCAACCAATGCCCTTCATTTAGCACCATTACCCAACTCGGAAGGTTCACATTCACTTCTAATACAGGGAATTCAAATAGCGCTTCACGAAGTACATTATATACATCTGTTTCTCTTAAACTCTCCACACTCATTGCAATAACCGGGATATCATATTCTTCTGATAAACTTTGGCGTAATTGCTCTGTATCTGGATGATACGGCTGTACCGTATTAATTATCATAATGAAAGGTTTTCCTACTTCTTTCAACTCATTTACAACGCGTTCTTCTGCCTCTATATAATCTCTTCTTGGAATTTCACCAATTGTTCCATCTGTTGTAATTACAACACCAATTGTTGAATGTTCTTGAATTACTTTACGCGTGCCGATTTCTGCAGCTTCATGGAATGGAATAGGTTCTTCATACCAAGGGGTATTAATCATACGCGGGCCATTCTCATCTTCATAGCCCTTCGCTCCAGGAACCGTATATCCAACACAATCTACTAATCGAATATTCACTTCAAGTCCTTCATCTACTTCGATAGAAACCGCTTGGTTTGGAACAAACTTCGGTTCCGTCGTCATAATTGTACGACCAGCAGCACTTTGAGGCAATTCATCCTGCGCTCTTTGACGGTCAGACTCATTCTCAATATTTGGAATAACTACAAGTTCCATAAATTTTTTAATGAATGTTGATTTCCCTGTTCGAACAGCTCCTACAACTCCAAAATAAATATCACCGCCTGTTCGTTCTGCAATATCTTTAAAAATATCTACCTTTTCCAAGTGATTCCCTCCCTCAAAATTTTTGGGAATAATTCCGCGTTTATAGTCAACTAATACCTTCTCTAACGTTGCCTATAATATCTGATATAATATAATGGTATTCTAGAAGTTCGGACAATATATCATATAATTTTGTCCAATTTCATATGACTATTAAAAAATATCTTTTGTTTGCATCGTAAGTTGTATAACATAAAAAACCTTTCTTCTAGAACTTATTCACTAAAAGAAAGGTTCATGACTTATCATTTTAAAAAAATTGGTTCTCCGTCCTTTACTGTGTACGGTAAAGAATAAGCTGGTACAAACGGGGAACCTTTCGAAAGTATATTTCGAATATCTTCTCCCTCTGTAAACTGCCCTTCATTTTTTTTCAAAGCGTCATATAAGTCGATTCTATAATCAACAAAAACTTCTCCTTTTTCATTAATTACAAAAGGAAGTCCTTTACCAGAATATGGACTTGTCACTTGTGGCACATCTTTATATCCTAGTTTTTTGAAATCCAATTCATATACACCATCTGAAATTACTTTTTTAAAAGGTGGATATTGATGTTCATCACGATACATCCTAAGCTTTAAAGATAGTTCCTGAATTTGTTCAGCCATCCTAACATCAATTAACTTTACTGTCGGATTTGTTTCAACGTCTATTAATACGTATTGATATACTCCTCCACTTTCATACGCATTCCCTGGCGCTTCTTGTATGTAACGCGGGGCAATCTGTTGAAAATCGATTGGATACTTTTGATAAATAGGTGTACTCATATCCCTCGTCTTAATTGGCAATATCCCATCATTTTGCTCCTTAAATGTCACAACAGCTTTTTGAACAACCTGTAGCTGATCTTCATAAGGAACCGCATTTTGCTTCATATTTTCTTTCGGATACAGACACCCCGTTAAAAGGCTCATACAACAAAATATTAAAATAATATGGAATTTTTTCACTAGCATCACCTTTTCATACTAATCTAATTTGCTCCGTATGTAGTATTTTCGAGACCATTCCATTTACTGCTGTACAGGTCCACTAAATACAACAAGAAAAATAACAATTCCTGACACAATCATAAGGGTGTACGCTACTAACGCTGTAATCCCTTTCAAAAATTTATTCTTTATTCTATGTCTACTTAATAAAATAAAACTTACTGCAAAAAACATAAATCCAATTGCCCCTAAAGCCAACCACATTTTCATAAGCCCTTCTGACATATACACACCCCTTTTTATTAATCTATTTTTATACTATTTTAACAAATTAAAATCTTTAAACAAATACAAAAAGAACATTTTACTACAAATCGCGAGTATGTAACTTTAATCAATAGGTTTTCCAGCATTTCTCACCAATCTAGGCAAAAATAAAACCGAAGCGATTGTATCTCTCGCTTCGGTTGACCAAATATGCCCAAAAACAGCTCTATTCCCATTCTTTCATGGCTATCATATGCAATCTCCAAACTCTTTGTTTCTCATAATTTATTTTTTAAACATTTTGCTTAACGAGCCAAAATCTGTTGGCATATTATTATTAATAATCGCTTTTACAATTTGATCCTCTTGCTCTTTCGGCACTTCACGTCCCGCCATAAGAGCCACTTGATGAATTAATTGACGAAGTACAGTTTCATCACGTAAATTCGCATTTTGCACGGATGATGCTAATTTAAAAATATCCTCTTTATTTACTTTCGCTTCCTTCTCAATATTATTAAAAATATTATTATCCATTCTTTTCACCCTCTCCTCAAGTTACTCTTCATCCTATGCAAAAATGAAAAAATGGTGAAAAGACCCAAAAAATAAAAAAGCGACAGAAGTACAAATGTACTTCTGTCGCTTTTCTTTACAGTAAATCAGGTATAGCTTCCACTTCATGTTTTCGAACACGTCCCATCAATGAGCCTACTGCATCTTTTACGTTATTCCCATTGAACAGCACGTCATATAAAGCAGCTGTAATCGGCATTTCAACTTCCATTTTCTCTGCCAATTCATGAGCAGCTTTCGTTGTTCTTACACCTTCCACAACCATACCCATGCTTTCTAACACTTCTTCTAAAGAGTGTCCTTTTCCAAGCATATTTCCAGCGCGCCAATTTCGGCTATGAACACTTGTACAAGTTACAATTAAGTCTCCCATACCAGTTAGACCAGCAAACGTTAACGGATTCCCGCCCATTTTTCTTCCTAAACGAGCAATCTCTGTTAAACCACGTGTCATCAATGCCGCCTTTGCATTATCACCTAATCCAAGACCATCAGTTATACCAGCAGCTAATGCGATAATATTTTTTAACGCACCACCAAGTTCAACTCCAACGATATCTGGATTTGTGTATACACGAAAATAACTATTCATAAATAAATCTTGTACTTCCTCAGCCGCTTCCATACGCTTTGCTGCAGACGTAACTGTTGTCGCTTGTCGTAAACCGACTTCTTCAGCATGACTCGGTCCAGACAGTACAACAACATCTTTAATTAAGTGCTCTGGAATTTCTTCCTCAATCACTTCCGAAATACGTTTTGACGTACCAGGTTCAATTCCTTTGCTCGCATGAATCCAAGTAATTGGTTCAGTAACAATTTCTTTCATCTCTTGTAATACATCTCTGTACGCTTTCGTTGGTACTACTAGCAGTACTGTATTTACATCTACTAATGCTTCTTCTAAAGAAGAGTAGGCTACGATTGTGCTTGGCAATGTAATGCCTGGGAGATATCGACTATTCTCATGTTTCGTATTAATTTCATCCATAAGTTCTGGGCGATTTCCCCAAATACGTACATCATGTCCATTGTCAGCTAATACCATCGCTAACGCTGTTCCCCAGCTACCTGCTCCTACTACTGTGATTTTTGTCATAAAATCACATCCTCTCCATTAGTCTCTTGCTCTAGCGATAATGTGAATCGGCGTTCCTACGAAGCCAAATGATTCACGTAAGCGATTCTTTAAGAAACGCTCATATGAGAAGTGCAATAATTCTGGATCGTTTACAAACACAACAAATGTCGGTGGTTTTACCGCAACTTGTGTTGCATAGAAAATTTTCAGACGGCTACCATTATGAGTTGGCGTCGGATTCATCGCTACCGCATCCATAATTACATCGTTTAATACGTTCGTTTGAATACGGATACTATGACTTTCATTTACCTCATCGATAACCGGTATTAATGTTTGTGTACGTTTTCTCGTTTTTGCAGATAAGAACACAATTGGTGCGTATTCTAAGAATTGGAAATGAGCACGGATATTTTCTTCAAATGCTTTCATTGTTTTTTCGTCTTTTTTCACTGCATCCCATTTATTTACAACGATAACAACAGCTCGCCCTGAATCATGAGCATATCCAGCGATTTTTTTATCTTGCTCAATAATTCCTTCTTCACCATCTAAAACGACTAAAACAACGTCAGAACGTTCAATCGCTCTTAGCGCACGAAGTACACTATATTTTTCTGTACTTTCATACACTTTTCCTTTTTTACGCATACCAGCTGTATCAATAATTACATAATCTTTTCCATCTTTACTATATGGTGTATCGACAGCATCACGAGTTGTTCCTGCTACATTACTAACAATTACACGCTCTTGACCAAGAAGAGCATTTACAAGTGATGATTTCCCTACGTTTGGACGTCCAATTAAAGAGAAACGAATTGTGTCTTCATCATATCCGTCTTCTTCAATCTTTGGAAAATGTTGTGCAGCTTCGTCTAGTAAGTCACCTAACCCTAATCCGTGTGTACCTGAAATTGGGAATGGTTCGCCAAATCCTAATGCATAAAAGTCATAAATGTCACTGCGCATTTCCGGATTGTCCACTTTATTTACTGCAAGTACAACCGGTTTATTTGAACGATATAAAATTTTTGCAACTTCTTCATCAGCTGCTGTTACACCGTCACGACCGTTTGTCATAAAAATGATAACATCCGCTTCATCAATTGCTACTTCAGCTTGTTGACGAATTTGTGTCAAAAACGGCTCGTCTCCAATATCAATTCCGCCCGTATCAATAATGTTAAATTCATGATTTAACCATTCTCCAGCGCTATAAATACGATCGCGCGTTACACCTGGAATATCTTCTACGATTGAAACTCTTTCTCCAACAATTCTATTGAAAATAGTAGATTTCCCTACGTTCGGGCGACCTACTATCGCTATTACTGGTTTCGGCATATACTTTCATCCTTTCAACTTGCTTCTGTTTATTATGTAAAAAACCCTTCTTTGTGCAAGAAGGGATTTGCATTCCAGAATATTTCTCAACGTATCAAAACACCTTACATTATAACACACGTTGCTAATGTTTCACAATAATATATACATTCTCTTGTAAGCGATGTGCAATACCATCTAAAATTGCTTCTAAATTATTTGCAACAAATTCTAGTTCCTCCGTCGATTCGCAAACGAATAAAGGAGCACCACCTGCAAATTTTTCTGGAGTCGTTGTTATAACTGCCAGAATAACACTTTCTAACATCATCTCTTATCTCCCCTTCCTTTTGGGGCTTCCGATGACATATGGACAGCACTTTCTAACGTTGGTACATTTCCTATGACACCTATCGCTTTCTCTGCATCTTGATCTTGCGGCAGGACAAAAATCCCAACCCTGCCATCCTCTAAATCACGCTTTGCTAACGGTACAAGCGCTGGTGTACCAGAATCTCTATAAATCCCTAACGCTACTGAAACATCGTGTAAAATAGCTTGTCGTTGCCCTAAATTTGAGATTGTAACCATCGCATCAATTGATTTCGGCTTTAAAATAAAACCCATACCATATTTCATAATTTCTTCTTGTCTTGCTGGCAATCCAATATTCATAATGTAAATATTGTCAATATAAAGCCCTGCTCCTTCAAAACGAAGCGGAACGTGCTCAATTTCAACAAGATCATGTAGCCTTTTACCAGACATTAATTTTTTCGCGATAAAAAATGCGATTATAGCCATAATTACTCCTGCAATCCATGAACGGAATCCTATATACGCAAACGTCGTTGCAAACGACGTTAACATTGCCAAATAGTTGCGACTTTCAAAAACCAATGCAATTCCTTCAATGTATGTATTTCCACGCGGTACGAGCTCATACCCATCTAATTGTTGAAGCGTATTTCTTTCCATATTACGTACATCACGAAATTGTGTCGCTGCTAATGTAAGAAATGTAATGGCAGAAAAATCTTTTTTCAAAATAGACGGGATTGCAATCGCTCCTAAAGCAGCTGCAATTAACCCCATTGCAATATGAATAATTTTCCCATGTAGCCTCGTCGGATATTGCCGCGTATCCGTCCGAAGCATTAGCACCCTTGTAACTGTCCCCGCTATTACGCCGCATAAAATGGCTGGTGTATATTCAGTCATGTATTACCCTCGCCTTTCTTTTACGTGTTTTTCTCTTAAACCGTTCCATGTATACTGATGCTTTTGCAATCCAAAACAATATTGCCATGAATAATGTAGAAATGGCGACGATATCAAAAAATGCTAAACTACCGTAATCATATGGAAAATTCAATTTCCTAAAAATAAATGTCACTAGCAGCTCTCCTTGTAACATCCCTACATATAGAGAACATAATCGTAATATGCGATCCCCATGCAATAACACCGATGCATACACAAGAGCACTACTTAGCAGAAACACTCTATCCACCACAATCCAAATCGGATCATATATTTCTAACAGATGAAAACTTGTATATAACATTGCAATAATAAGTGCCGAAAGTAAGCTATACACTTTTTTCCAGACAGAATATAGCGTGATCCCTATAAAAGAAATAATACAAAGTAAAAGAGCATTTACTGATACCACGAATGAGGCAATCGTTACATGTAACGGAGAGCAAATTATAAAAATCAGTATACAAGCGCCTAACTTCCACCGGATAGGGTCCTTTTTCATAAAAAAGGTTACAATGATCCACCCTATCCAAGCTACAAAATAAAAAGTACTTCCATCCATCAACTTCACCTCCTATGTTTTCCATTATGGGAACTTTTTATGAAAGTTAATCCACTTTATTTACGCATAGTTTTTTCTTATAACAGCAACACTTTTAACAAGGAGGTGTTATTCATTATGGGTAAAGATCGCCAAGAACGAAAACTACGAGAATCACGCCGCGTTGAATCCGATCGTGATCAATCACTACAATATCCAGGTGCAACTGGACTTGATACACCAGAACAGGCTCGAAAACAAAACCAGCACTAATTAATACAAAAAGACGGTTTCTATATTGTACGAAACCGTCTTTTACATAATCAGTTTAATGATTTCTATTTATATTGAAATAATATTTCGCGCACTATATCCTCCCATTACTTCTTTTTACCTTCACCTATTCCCATTAAAAATTAAGTTCTCTCCAGTAATTCGACAACACACCATCTACATTTTTCAACCCTTTTTCAATTACAATTTTTACGAAATGATATTTTTATATAATGCTAATTCCATTCTCCACTTTATATTACGAAAAAGAATAGAACAAAAAAAAATCAACCGAATGGTTGATTTTTTATCTCCTACTATAATGCGCAGTATCAATACCACGCTGCATTAACCAATGATATGTTTCACCCTTTACAACAAGAGGTACAGATTGCAACTCTTCTATCGTCTTCGCACCAAGAGCTGTCATTATAAATTTCAAATCTGTATGTAGAAGCTCAATTTCATCTACTAACTTCTCGATACCATCTTGCATTAAAATACGTAAAAAATAACCAGCAAACGCAGTTGTATTCGCCCCTAATGCGATTGCTTTCGCTACGTCAAGCGCTGTTTGTATACCCCCAGATGCAATAAAAGAGAGGTTATTATTTGTAGAGGTTGCTTCAATAATCGAGGTTGCTGTTTGTATGCCCCAGTTATTAAAATAAGAAAGCATTCGCTGTCTTCTTTCGTTTTCAACAGCAGCAAAATTCGTACCACCTTGCCCACCAATATCAATTGCTGTTACACCTACGTTCACTAACTGTTGCATTGTTTCCTTACTCATCCCAAATCCAACTTCTTTTACAATGATAGGAACTTTACTATTTAAAACAATTTTCTCAATGCGCTGAAGTACTCCAGTAAAATCACGGTCTCCTTCTGGCATCGTTAACTCTTGTATGACATTTAAATGAATTTGTAATGCATTCGCTTCAATCATATCAACGGCGCGCTCTGCCTGCTCGATAGTTGCCTCACTACCTAAATTAGCAAAGAAAATACCATTTGGGTTTACCTTTCTAATCACCTTATAAGAAGCAGCTTCACTTTCATCTTTTAACGCCGCCATTTGCGAACCTACAGCCATAGCAAGGTTATGATGTTTCGCTACGTATGCTAATTGCTCATTAATATGTAACGTTTTCTCTCCTCCACCACCAGTCATCGCATTGATAAAAATCGGCGAACTTAGTGAAAGTTCGCCGATTTTTGTTTCACATGTTATTGTGTCATAATTTGAATTTGGCAAGCTTTGATGCACAAAATCAATATCATGAAAGCCATGCGTACGAGACTGACCAGTAGAAAGAGCGTATTCAATATGATCTAATTTACGTTTTGCCCTTACCACTTGTACCCCTCATTATTTCTTTAATTTTTTCAGTTGTTCACCAATAATATCACTTAATTGGAAAGTAGCAGAATCAGCATTTGGCTCATACTGACTATAATCTTCAGTTACATTATTTTCCTCAAGCGCTTCTTTTATACTTAAAGAAATACGTTTCTCTGCTACGTGAACTTCAAGTACTTTCACTTTTACTTCTTGTCCCATTTCCAATACTTCATTCGGATTTTTCACGTGACGATTTGCAATTTGAGATACGTGTACAAGCCCTTCAACGCCCGGTAAAATCTCAACGAATGCACCAAATGTAACAAGGCGTTTTACTACTCCCTCACGAATATCTCCAGCTTTTATTTCGCCAGCAACGTTTTCCCAAGGTCCTGGTTGAGCTGCTTTAATTGATAAAGAAATACGTTGTGTATCAGCATCAACAGATAACACCTTTACCTTAACCTTTTGACCTTGCTCTAACACTTCAGAAGGTTGCTCTACACGTTCGTGTGAAATTTGTGAAATGTGAACTAAACCGTCCACTCCACCAACGTTAACGAATGCGCCAAAGTCAGTTAATCGTTGTACTGTTCCTTCAACAACGTCCCCTTCTTTTAATGAAGAAATTGCTTCTTTTTTCTTAGAATCTAGTTCTAATTCTACTACCGCTTTATGCGAAAGGATTACACGATTTTTTTCACGGTCTAATTCAACAATTTTCACCGCTAATGTTTTACCTTTATAGTCAGTAAAGTCTTCTACATAATGTACTTCTACAAGTGAAGCTGGAATAAAACCGCGAACACCAAGGTCCACAACTAATCCGCCATTCACAATATCTTTTACAGTAACATCAAATACATGACCAGAAGTAAATTTCTCTTGTAGTTCTACCCATGCTTTTTCTGCATCAACAGCACGTTTAGATAAGACAAGATCATCTTCTTCTAATTTAATAATTTTCAACTCTAGTGTTTGATCTAATTCTACAACATCGCTTGCTTTTTCAATATGAACGTTAGCTAATTCACTAATTGGAATTACGCCATCTGTTTTGTATCCAACATTTACAAGCACTTGTTTCTCTTCAACCTTCGTTACAGAACCTGTAACAACGTCACCAACTTGTAATTCTTTTGAATCCATAACTTCTTCATTCATTTTCTCTACCATGGAAATACCTCCCTACAGAATTGACAAAGCATTTTTTATGTATATACGAAATGAAAACAAAGTTTTCATTTGCATGTTTAAGAATTTCTCATCACATACTCTTTTTCAATAACATTCACAAGAAAATATATTAAACCTATATAAATAGTATACAGCAAAACCAGCTTGAAAAAAGTATGTTTTGAAATATAATAGCGAATATATTCTGACAGTTTCATTCCTCTTTAACTAACTTCTTACAAATCAGCTCATTTGTCAAGGAAAGAGACTCACAATTCACGTATCCTTTACATTTCTATTTAAACAAAAAAAGAAAGAGGACTATCCCCTTTCTTTATTTCGCAAACACTCCAGAAACAATGCTCATAATTTTTTGGACAACTTCTTCAATTGATAAAGAAGTCGTATCTAATTCCAATGCATCATCAGCCTTTTTTAGTGGAGAAACTTCGCGTTCTGAATCTAATTTATCACGCTGAGCAATTTCTTCTTTTAGCTGCTCTAAATTAGAATCGAAACCTTTATTTAAATTTTCTAAATGTCTTCTTTCCGCTCTTTCTTCAACAGAAGCAAGCATAAAGATTTTCACTTCAGCATCCGGTAATACATGTGTACCAATATCACGGCCGTCCATTACAACGCCGCCTTTTTTCGCTAACTCTTGCTGACGACGTACCATTTCTTCACGAACAAGGCGATGTTTCGCTACAATAGATACTCGATTCGTCACATCAGGTGTACGAATTACTTCAGAAACATCTTGTCCATTTAAAAATACAAGCTGTGTATTTTCTCCTTGCTGAAACTCAATATTTACATTCTTTACAACTTCCATTAACTGCTCTTCATTTTCAATGTCTACTTTTTGTTCAAGGGCTGCATATGTAAGCGTACGGTACATTGCGCCTGTATCAATATAAACGTAAGAAAGTTCCTTCGCAACAACTTTTGCCACTGTACTTTTCCCAGCAGCTGCTGGACCATCTATAGCAATTGAAATTCGTTTATCCATTGTAACACCTCATTTTTTCACTTATAAAACAAAACGAAAAGCAGGTGTTCACCCTGCTTCTTCTCATTTGCTTCACGTCATTAAATCCTCAATTATTGTAGCATAATCCTTCATAGAAGAAAATGAAAACTACCTATTCACCTGCAAGATTTCCACTTTGTTTTTTACCATGACACCCTCATAATAAACAATTTTAGATAAATATTTCACTGATGACTTATGTATAAATAACAATTGCACAATAGAAAGACAAATGAATTGTATTATTAATATACGAATAAAAATTCTCTCCATCTTTTTCACCGGAATTCTTCCCTCCTATACTATATTTGCACATTTCGTTTCATAATTTTATACATCGTACATATAGCAGTTAATTTTATTGTCATTTTCGAGGCATACTTTTATACATTTCCATTGTCGAATTTACTCAAAACATGTTATGTTCTAAATGTATTTTTTTACTTGAAAGGGGTATAAGCATTGAAAAGAATCCTAGTTTTACACACAGGTGGAACAATTGCAATGGAGGAAGATAAAGAAACTGGGGTCGTACAACCAGGTGAAAAAAATCCTCTTTTAAAATTCATTCCTGATTTAGAAGGCGATGTTGATTTAATCGTTGAAGATGTGTTCCACCTACCATCTCCTCATATGACACCGAGCGAAATGTTACAATTACAAGTCATCATTGATGAAAGAGTAAAACAAGACAACATTCATGGCGTAGTCATTACGCATGGCACGGATACATTAGAAGAAACAGCTTATTTCTTAGATTTAACAGTACAAGCAACTATTCCGATCGTAGTGACAGGTGCAATGCGCTCTAGCAATGAGTTAGGTGCTGATGGTCTATATAACTTCTTATCAGCTGTAAAAGTTGCTAGTTGTGATGAAGCTGCAGAAAAAGGTGTTTTAGTCGTATTAAACGACGAAATTCATTGCGCTACAAATGTAACGAAAACACATACAAGTAATGTTGCAACATTCCAAAGCCCACAATACGGACCAATTGGAATGGTAACAAAACGCGGCGTTGTCTTCCATCACGCTTTAGTACATCACGAAACATATACGATAAACAAAGTGTCTAAAAATGTAGTTGTTCTAAAAGCATATGCTGGCATGGATGATACATTATTAGCAGCAATCGAAAATCTTCCTGTAGACGGCATTGTTATCGAAGCTCTTGGACAAGGTAATCTCCCTCCAAGAACACTACCTAGTCTAGAAAGATTATTAAATAGAGGTATTCCTGTCGTATTAGTTTCTCGCTGTTTCAACGGTATCGTTCAAGACGTATATTCGTATGAAGGTGGCGGTAAACACTTAAAAGATATGGGCATTGTATTCACATACGGCTTAAATGCACAAAAAGCACGCATTAAATTACTTGTTGCATTAGAGAATACAAATTCTCATGAATCCATTCAAAATATGTTTATGCACGAATAAAAAGGAGCTGTCGAGGTTTTCCCGACAGCTCCTTTTTATTTTTCTCTTGATGCAATGGTCTGCGCAATCGCATCTCCATGAAATCTTCCGTTCTCGATAAATATTTCATTTGCATTATTTCCAGCAGCAATGACACCTGCAATGAAAATATTTTCAGCATTCGTTTCCATTCTATCCTCTGTATAAATTGGACGTCCTGTTTCTTCATCAATCTGAACACCCATCTTCGTTAAGAAGCTATGATCAGGATGATAACCAGTCATCGCAAATACAAAATCGTTTTTGATTGTAAGAGCTTCACCATCAACTGTAAACGTTAATGTATGCTCAGTAATTTCTTTCACATGAGCCCCAAAATGCATTTGAATTGTACCATTTCGTACTAACGCCTCAAATTCCGGCAAAATCCAAGGCTTTATGCTTGGTGAATACTCACTTCCACGATACATTACCGTTACACGTGCACCAGATTTAACAAGTTCTAACGCGGCATCTACACTCGAGTTTTTCCCACCTATAACTACTACATCTCGATCAAAATAAGGATGCCCCTCTTTAAAATAGTGAGCTACTTTCTTCAATTCCTCACCTGGAACATTCATATAATTTGGATTATCATAATATCCAGTTGCTACAACAATATATTTCGCTATATATATTTCCTTACTTCCGTCACGCTTTGTCGTCTCAACCTGAAAAACTTCTCCATCTTTTTGAACTTTCTCCACTCGCTCAAAAGCATTTACACGTACAGATTTACGTCTTACTACTTCACGATAATACGCAAGCGCTTGATTTCGAACTGGCTTACGATTTTCTGTAATAAAAGCTACATCACCAATTTCTAATTTTTCACTAGAAGAGAAAAATGTTTGATGAGTTGGATAATTATAAATGGCATTTACAATGTTTCCTTTTTCAATTACTAACGGATTTATCCCTACCTTTTGCAACGAAATTGCAGCCGCTAATCCGCACGGACCGCCTCCGATTATAATAACTGTTTCTTTCTGCATACTCGTCCACTCCTAGTCTTCTACCAATACACTATTTATAAAAACAAGAAAAAACCTACTTACAGCAGTAGGCACCTATCTTTATTGTATTCATTTTTCATATATTTGTCATCTAAACGAAACGTACATCCGATAGACATCTGCTAAAAACTGCTGAAATTTAATACCTTGTTTCCCTAATACATTCTCAGGATCAATCTTTCTAGCTGGATCAAGCGTTTTATGTGACACGATATCTTTTTTCGGATTTAAGCCAAAGTTTTGGCATAAATACGCATGATACCATGTAAAACGATTATATGCTTCCCAAAAGTTAACATCACCACCATAACAAAGTTCCACTCCAATGGCCGCCTTATTCGCGTCATAGCCATATAAGTCATTATCCGTCGGCACACCATATCGAACATGATACGCAACTTCATTTATAGGAATAATCTCCAATATTGTTTTATCATCTATAAATGTATGCGCCGAAGCTTTCGGTTGTAATTCATTAAAGTAATCTCGATTCCCTATCGCATTGCTTCCAGGATTCCCCGTATCATGGCTTACAATAAATCTCACTTTAGTCAGAGGAATCCCCGGTCGTGAACTTCCATATCCAATATAGTTGCGCTCTATAGGAAACATCGCCATTGCTACCAACTCCCGCTCTAGAAGATTACCTTACTTCCTTATATATGTATTCGGTAGCAATGTCCTTATCGCATATTTCTTACGCGAAGAGAAAATCGAAAATATTTGAAGTGAACACCATAAACAACAAGATACTTACAGCCACTCCATAAAAACCGTAAAACCAAACACAATCTTCTTTCGTATCTAAACCGAAAAATTTATTTACCGATTGTAATAATGTGCCACGCTTGCTTTGTTTGTTTCGTAATACTTCCACTCGCTCTACAACATCTGCTGGCATCATAAATCTTTGGTCTACTGTCATTTTCATCATTTATCTCTCCTTAAAATCATTTCCGTTTTGTTTATCTAAGGAGAGTATAGCACGTTTGTTCGTATAGAACAAGCGTTCTTTTTATTTTTATTTTATTTTATTTTTCAGCAAGCCAAGTAAAAATCGAGATTACAACGGCAATAATCGGCCCTACTACAACCACACCAAATACCAAAAACAGTAGCCCTTCCCCGAACATCCGAACGGTACTTATTTTTCGAGCTTTCATCGTTCTTGCAAGTTCTCCCTCTAACCTCTTAACCTTCTCTTCTAATTGTTCTACTCGTTCCAGCATTTCATTCTCCATATACAACACCTCATTTAATACTTCAACAAAAAAACGTGATTCCCTCGAAAGGAAATCACGTTTTCTCAAGATATAATATTTTATACCCAACCTCTGAAGCGGCTTGCTTCAGCCATTTTACGAACACCAACCATGTACGCCGCTAAGCGCATGTTCACTTTACGAACTTGTGCTGTTTCATAAATAGAATCAAATGATCTTACCATTACTTTTTCTAAACGTTGTTCTACTTCTTCTTCAGTCCAGTAGTAACCTTGGTTGTTTTGTACCCACTCAAAGTAAGATACTGTTACACCACCAGCACTTGCTAACACGTCTGGAACAAGCAAAATTCCGCGATCTGTTAAAATTTTAGTCGCTTCTAATGTTGTTGGACCATTTGCAGCTTCAACAACGATTTTTGCTTTAATATCATTAGCATTTTCTTCTGTAATTTGGTTCTCAATTGCAGCTGGTACTAAAATATCGCAATCAAGTTCTAACAATTCTTTGTTTGAAATTGTATTGTTAAATAGCTTTGTTACTGTACCGAAGCTATCACGACGGTCTAATAAATAATCAATATCTAATCCGTTTGGATCATGTAACGCGCCGTAAGCATCTGAGATTGCAATAACTTTCGCACCTGCATCATGCATAAATTTAGCTAAGAAGCTACCAGCATTACCGAATCCTTGAACAACAACGCGTGCACCCTTAATATCAATGCCACGTTTTTTAGCAGCTTCGCGAATACAAATTGTTACACCTTTCGCTGTTGCTGTTTCACGTCCATGTGATCCACCTAATACAAGCGGTTTACCTGTAATAAATCCTGGTGAATTAAACTCATCAATACGGCTATACTCATCCATCATCCACGCCATAATTTGAGAGTTTGTGAATACATCTGGAGCTGGAATATCTTTCGTCGGACCTACGATTTGGCTAATTGCTCGTACATAACCGCGGCTTAATCTTTCTAACTCACGGAATGACATTTCACGTGGATCACAGATAATTCCACCCTTACCTCCACCATATGGTAAATCAACAATACCACATTTTAAACTCATCCAGATTGAAAGTGCTTTCACTTCATTTTCTGTTACATTCGGATGGAAGCGAATTCCACCTTTCGTTGGACCAACAGCATCATTATGTTGCGCACGATATCCTGTAAATATTTTAACAGTCCCGTCATCCATACGAACTGGTATTTTCACTGTCATCATACGAATTGGTTCTTTTAATAATTCATATACTTCGTTTGGATAACCCAATTTTTCTAACGCTTCACTAATAACAATTTGTGTTGAATTCAATAGTTCAAAATGTTGTTCCCTTTGTTGTTGTGTTTTTGTTTGAGTTCCCTTTTCGGCTACCATAGTAAGTAAACCCCCTGTAATTTCACTTGTTTAGTAAACCTTCATTGCCTAGTATACACCCTTAAATTTGGAATGCAATAGAAAACGCTAACAAATATATACAAACTATTTTCTGTTGCAAGCGTTTTCACTATTATTATAGTCCTTTTATTACTTTTAGAAAAGTAAAATACTTAAATATTTAAATATTTTTTATTTTCATCAACCACACTCCCATAAAACTGCATATTTTATTTTCAAAAAGTATGTTCGAGTATTTACAATCATCCCTTCCCTTCTCCAAATAAAAACAAAACCTCAGCTATGTTGTATTAGCTGAGGTTTTGTTTTTTCACAAAGTAATTGTGTATTTGTTCTATCGCGTTAACATCCATTAATTCTTTACCGTACTCCATGATGCGATAAATGGTTGCTGTAGACGGATTACCGTATTCCGCTAAAATAGCTATAAAATCCGCCTTTAACAATTGAATTTGTTCCTCTTCTTCCACCCAAAGATAGAAGCGCTCATCCCACGTATATAGCTTTCCGCCAGTTACACCAAGGTTATATAAGCGATTCGACAGGTTAATTACGTCATCTAGAGTAGCAAACTCATATAATATATGCTCACTTTCATCTAGAGTCACTTGCATTTCAATAAACTCGTCACGGAACTCATCATCTGTATCCATTTCTTGATTTTCTTTCGTTACAATTACAACCATCCCTTGTGCTTGTAGAGAAAACACTTCAACTGCAATCGGACCATCTGCTTCAAACCCTAATTCCTTGTTTGCTTCTTGCATCATATCACGAAATAATTGCTGTACTTTCGGTGCATTTCTCCATAAATCTTCTTTCGTTAATCCTCGTTCAGATAAATCATCAAATGTTAGAAAAATTTTTATCTTATTGTAATTTAATCGTTCCAGCCTCATCTCATACCCTCCCTACGTAACCAATGCATCTAATTTTTATTATATGAAATAGAAAATAGATGGTTCTTTTCGAACAACTATTCCGACATTTTTAACCATCCATCCCATTCTTCTTTCGTATCACCAATTAAGATTGTTTCAATGTCCAACTGGTTTAGAACGCCTAGCTTTCCGATAAATCCAACAGAAAGAGATTCCCTTTTTTCTTGTAATACATTTATAAAGTTCATCGTCTTTTTCATTTCTTGTTCGTCAGCAAAAGATATAAATACATATTTCGGCTGTATTTCCTCTACCGCTGATAACATACCATCTTCAGCTAAGCTTGTCCTAATATATATCGCCTCATATCCTTTTAAGCGTAAATAAGTTGAAAAAATAAATCCTTTCAATGCATCCTTTTCTAACACAATAACTTTGTGTAAAGAGGAAAACATTGAGGCATTGTGATACACCATCCCTAGACGCGTTTGTAAAAATGATAGTGCATATTGAAATTGCACCATTGAAATCTCATTATTATTTTTTGACGTTAATAATTTGTCTGTCACTCGAAGAACGATACTGGCAACAACCTTTTCTGTTGAATATATACTAAAAGCTTCGTTTAATAATGCAGCAATTGTAATTTCATCAAATTTTAACAAAGCTTGTAGCAAATCGTCCACTAAAACAACTTCTTTATCGAAATGTATCTCTTTTTGAACTGTACTCTGCAAACGATTCTCTTCTAATAACTGAACTGCTTGTCCAATCATCATACCGGAAGAAACTTTTTCCATTAACCATTTTAAAATTTGAATATGCTCTTCTGTATATAAGCGATGCCCAGCTTGATTCCGCTTTGGGGCAATAATTTGATATCGTCTTTCCCATGCACGAAGCGTACTCGGCTGAACTCCAATTATATTCGAAACGGCTTTTATATTATATTTCCCACTAAGAGTTGGCATCATTTCCCTCCGCACAATGTAATGATATGTGTTTGAGCAGGTGCTCGGAAACGAAGTGGTATCAATGTTGTTCCATACCCATTACTAACAAAGAGAATCGTATTCAAATGGTTATATACGCCACCTTTTAAATATTTTTTAGATGGGAATAATCGGATTTGTCCTCCATGCGTATGTCCACTTAACACAAGTGAAATCTGTTCATTTCCAGACATTTTTTTTATTATATCAGGGTTGTGACTAACTAGGATACGAAAACCATCTTCTTTACAATCCGCCAATGCCAAATCTAGACGATCACGGTGCAATCCAACATCATCTATACCGAGCAAACAAATTTTCTCTCCTAATTCAGACTCAAATACCACTCTTGTATTATCTAAAACTTTTACGTTATTTTCTAATAATAACGCATCTAATTCATGATATTCTATCTCATAATCATTGTTTCCCCACACAAAATATACAGGACCTATCTCTCTTAACTTTTGAATATTCGCAGAGATTTTTGATAAAGAGACACCTTTCTCTGCTAAATCTCCTCCGATAATTACGAGATCTACTTTTCCTTTTACTTGTTCAATTAACAAATTCGAAATGACCCTTCTATGAATATCAGAAATAAAAAACACATTTACTTTTTGAAAACTTTTCGGAAATTCTTTAAATACTAAAGTATGTTCCAACACCGTATTACGCATCGCTTCTTTATACATCACAAAAAGTAATAAAATCCCCATGCCTATGAGAGTACTGAATAATATAATCCATATCATATTTTTGACTCCCTCCTCATAAAGATAATCCTAGGCTTTTATAACAAACTGTGATCGCTTAACTCGCTAGCTTTCTTGCTTTGTGGACTTATCTTTTATCGGAATTTTTAATTCTTGACCCGCACTCACTTCATCTTCTTGCAAGTTATTATACTTTTTAATTACTTCAATTCCATTTCCATCTGAAAAATATTGCTTCGCTATACTTTCTAAAGTTTCTCCCTCTTTCACAGTATGCGTTATTACTTTTTCAGAATGTTTCTGCGACTCAGATTTAGCTGAATCAAAGAAGATTACTTCAAACGCACTTTTTCCAGCATTATTACTATCACCCTTCACCTGAATATATTTATCCGTGTACCACAAAATACTAATCGGCAGCAGAATGAATAGAAATGTTAAAACCCGGACGAAAATGTGATTTATTTTAAACTTTTGTTTTTTCTCTTTATTTCTATGAATTTCACTACGCGGCGGTAAACTTTCTTTTTCTTCCACTCGCTCAACTTCTAATTCCTCTTCAAAATCAGGAATTCGTTTCCTCATGTTGTTCACCACCACCTTCCATTTATTTTCTTAATTGGAGTCCCATTATAAAATCAACAAGAAAGTGTGCAAAGATTGTTATAAACAAATTTCCTGTCCATTCAAATACATAACCAAAGACAAAACTAATGAAACAGACGAAACAAAACAAAAATGGCTTTGTTATATAACGAATATGTAACACTGCAAATACGAAGCTCGCAATTACAATTCCAAAATGAGTCTGTACTACACCTCTAAATAAAAATTCTTCTGCAAAACCAATCAAGAACGTAATAACGAGTAAGTGTAGAACGGACATTCCTCGAAACATCTTATCGTTAATACCACCATCATCAAACCAAGACTCCGGAAACACTCGCATTGCAACATAATCTAATAACACAATACCAATCGCTAACAAACCACCTATAATAAGTATAGATACTGGTTCCCATTTCCATAAATTAAAGACTTCTTTTACATCTTGAAATAATATATATGCCAGTAAACAGCCAATACCGATAATAATTAACTGTGTTATATATAGATTCAGCCTTATTTCCTGCGGACTCATATCTTCAACATTATGCCTTTGAATGTTCATCATTCCCCCATCTTTTCTAGGCCGAAAAGCTTTTGTAACTCTGTTTCCCAATTATAGTCGAAATCCGATTGTTGCGCTCGTCTTTTTTTATAATCTTCTTTGGTAATACCGCAATAATCGCAGCAATTAATTAACTCTTGCTCTTTCCTATAACCGAACTGTTGCAGCACATATTCACGTCTACACCCTTTAACTTGTATCCATGACTTCATATTTTCTAGCTCACTATATTTATTACGCAACCTTATTTCTACTTCAGCTATTAATCGGTTCATGATTTCATCTGACAAACCTTCTAATAATAATCTTCGTTGTTGTATAATTCCAACCTGTTCGAGATGATAACGAACGAAACGCCAATATTGCTCATTAAATCTTGCTGCATTATAACAAATTTCTTCTACATCTTCTATTGGTAATTCCTTCGTTTGAAACATTCTTTCTTGTAGTAAAGAAAATAAAAATTGTATTTGTGACTTACTTGGCAATTCATCCTCAATGATTGAAATTGGTAAATCATGATCCAACGGACTACATAATAAAATAGCTATACTCGGTTCGCCATCTCTTCCAGCTCTTCCGATTTCTTGTAAGTAAGAGGCTATATTAGTTGGATAATGAAAATGAATAATATATCGCGTATTCGCCTTATTTACCCCCATACCAAATGCACTTGTGCATATTACAAGTTGCAATTGATCGTTCATAAACTGCTGTTGAATTAACATACGCTCTTCATGTTCCATACCACCATGATAAAAAGCTACACCAGTAACACCTTTCCCTCTCAAGTATTCCGTTAACCTTTCTGTCCACGCTCTACTTGAGCAATATACAATCCCCGGCCCTTGTAAATACATCACCTGCTCTAAAAGCGCCTCTTTCTTTTCTTCTATCGTCTCTACAAATTGCACATCCATTGCAATATTAGGACGATCAATAGAGTATACATGTTCCGCGGCATCCTTTAAATTTAAACTATCTGCGATATCCTGCAGTACCCCTTTTGTCGCTGTGGCTGTCAATGCTAATACTGTAGGAGAACCAATATTTTCAATAACTACATTTAGTTTTTTATAGTCCGGTCTAAAATCATAACCCCATTGAGAAATACAATGAGCCTCATCAACAACAAATAATGAAATATGAATTTTCTTCAATTCCCTAATTAATAACTCCGACTGCAACATCTCTGGTGAAACAAAAATAAATTTATATGAAGATAATTTTTTCATCGCTTCTCTTTTTTCATTTAATGTCCGAAAACTATTAAATGCTATCACTCGGTTTTTCACAACATACTTTAATTGTGTCACTTGATCTTCCATTAAAGATAATAACGGTGATACAACAAGCACTGTTCCTTCTCGCATAAGCCCCGGAAACTGATAGCACATAGATTTCCCTCTTCCAGTCGGAAGCATTGCTATCACATCTTTTCCTTCTAATAAATCTGTAATTACTCCTTTTTGACCTGGACGAAATTCAGAATATCCAAACCACTTATATAAATATTCTTCAAGTTTCATTTACACCCTCCATCCGCGCTAATACAAGACGAACTTCAAAATAAGAGATATCTTCTCCAACCGCTTGTTTCAAAACACGTAACTTCCGCGTTTGCAATGCTTCAATTACTTTTATTACTTTGTCTATCTTTTCTTTTTCCATAAACATTTCAATAGAAAAATCTTTTTCTCGCAAAGCAATTTCAACAAAATGATCTTCTATCGTTGCAACCTTTAAATTCCGAATCGTCGCTATTTCTTCTAAAGAACGTCCTTGTCTCCAAAAATTATATGTTTTTTTCGTGGATAAACTAAATAATTCAGCTCTCTCATTTGGATAAGATATAATTTCAGCTAATAGTGGAAATTCATTTTCTTTATCACGAACTTCTTGTATAAAGAAATGTATTGTACCCCAAAATAAAAAATACACCCTGAATATATCTTGTTTCGTAATTTCTGCTAATTGTTGCAATGTACAACCAATGCGTTCATAACCTGTTAATCGATATGTTACAATCGTCGCTTCTATCGCATTACTCTTTTCTAAAAGATTATGTACTTCCGTCCATAGTTTTCTCGCCAACTCACTTCTCTTATATGGCCTTCCTGTTAGAAAACGTTTCACCCACATCATTATTTCTGTATCTTGCTGAATTGGAATAAACCTCGTATTATTCTGTTGTAAATTTGATATGGTTTGAATAATTAATGATAATCTTTTCCAAAATGTTTCACCTAATTCACCATAATGTAGACCATGCAAATGCGCCGGAAAAGCATAAACTTCCTCCCATTTATGTAACTGCATTTTACCCGTAGGTGTTAACACATATGTATTTTCATGTATTTCTTGAATAAAATCCGCTTGCAACAACTTTGCAACTTCACCATCATAGTCATTTCTATTTAATGATTTATATATTCCGAACAAAAAAGAAATTCGGAACATATTTCCATCTTGTAAAGTTTGCGAAGAACGTTTGCCCTTTAGTAAATAATAAATAGAAGAAACGGTTCTTTCACCATTCAATTGTTTTAAACAATGCAACAAAGTATATTGTATTTGCATGACCGCTTCCACCTTCCAATCTTAACTTCATTCTTTTCAGTACAATTACACTATCTACTGTCGCTCATTAAACTTATCATATAAGAACTATATACTTGTATATATTCTATTGTATCAAACGAAATCATATTTACGTATTTTGAAAATCTTATGACATAATTCAAAAATAAGTTGACACTCTAATTGATAAGCATTATCATTATAATTTTATGTTGAAAAGTTTTACAAACCGTTTTACAATAAGGTTATAATTTTTATGGCGAGCTTTTCACATACATATTATCAGGAGGGAAAAAAGATGGCAAAATATACAATCGTTGATAAAGATACTTGTATTGCATGTGGTGCTTGTGGCGCTGCTGCACCAGACATTTATGACTATGATGATGAAGGTATTGCATTTGTAACATTAGATGATAACCAAGGTATCGTTGAAATTCCAGATGTATTAATTGAAGATATGATGGATGCATTCGAAGGCTGTCCAACTGACTCAATTAAAGTTGCTGACGAATCATTCGACGGAGACGCTTTAAAATTCGAATAGTCTTTTATTAACTTCAAAAAATGCCCCTCATATTGATGAGGGGCATTTTTTGTATCTAAACTTTATTTTCCTTAATAAAAAACCATTAGTAGTTTCACACTACTAATGGTTTTAGTATATATTATGCATTTTTCATTTTTGCAAACACCCATACTTTCAGGCGTGAGAATAATGCTACAAATACAATTGTTACAACAATCCCTTTAATTAAATTAAATGGTAAGATTGCCGTTACAACCGTTGTTTTTATAGCTTCGCTAGACATAGCTGGTGAATTTAAAAACCAAGTGTACGCCGGGAATATGATGATGTAGTTTAATACACTCATAATAAGTGCCATTGTAATTGTCCCTAGCATTAATCCTGTAGTTAAACTCTTCACAGTACGATACTTTCTAAATAAGAAAGCTGCTGGCCCAATAAATAAACATCCTGCAATAAAGTTTGCAATTTCTCCAACTGGTACTCCCGTTAGACTTCCTTGAATCCCGTAATGTAAAATGTTCTTTATCGCCTCTACAATCACTCCTGCTACTGGTCCAAAGATAATTGCCGCAATTAGAGCTGGTACATCACTAAAATCAATTTTCAAAAATGGCGGAAGCCCTGGGAACGGGAAATCCAACATCATTAGTAAATATGCAATACTACTTAGCATCGCTACACTCACCATCTGCACTACACTGTTTTTTTGTTTCATCTTTCTCTCTCCTTTTCCATCGATCATCTCATGGAAAGTGGAAAGGTTCTGCTATGCCTATTTTTTCATAGAACGAAAAAACCCTTTGTGTTTTACACAAAGGGAGAATTTAAGGCACATCAAACAGACGTTCAAATCCATATCTTTTTTGAACGCTTGAACCTCCATCTTCTCCCATCCAGACTATACTGTCGGCTTTGGAATCACACCAAATCCTGCCTTAACGGCTCGCGGGCTTAGAACAAAATCATAAATAGTTCATCACCGCCGGTCGGGATTTTCACCCTGCCCCGAAGATAGACCGATATTCTATTTTCCCCTTCATTATACAACAACCTCATAACATTGTGAACTAAAAAATTGTAACTTATTTAAAATTAGTTATTTATTTTTCGTAACAAAAAAATAAATTGCGAGATATTTTACAATACAATCCATATTTTTTATTATTCGGCATTTCTCTTTTGAATTACCTAGTCATATATAATTAAAAGTGATAAGATATTGAATTGTTAAGATAAGAACATTTTCTGAGTTATGGAGGAAATGTCATGAAAAAAGACAAGAGACATTCTATTCGAGAAGCAATGAAAAAAAACTTAAGAAAAGAATACTTTTACTTAAAAAAAGAATTACTTTTCTACTGCCCAATTGATTTAGGCACATTCTCAAACGAGACATACTATGCTACTTTCGATGAAGATGGCATCAGTATTTATCAGTATGATAAAAAAACAGAAAGTAAATTAAAATTGTGTGAGCGTCATCCGTGGAAGAGTTGGAATAAAGTGAAGATTGATCACTATTTGACAACTTCTCAATTTATTTTTCAGGGTGAGCGAAATTGGATCTTATCTCTTTTTCAAAAAGGAAAAGAAGCTCAAAAAATTATTGAAGAGCATACATCTTTACAAACAGAAGTTGTTTCCCGCTCTTTCTTAAAAAAACTTCCTGGTTTTCGTTCTAATACACCACTGAATAAATACATCGGTAGTATTTGTTACACTGCACTTATTGCATTTTTATTAAAATGGATGATTCCATTTCAAGCACCACAAATCGCCCTGTATTCTATTTCGATTGGTTGTATGCTTCTTGGCCTACTTTGTTTGACAATCGGTTTAATTGAACCGACTATCGTACTGTTTCGAACAAAAGAGAAAACAAGAACAAAAGTTTTTTACTTATATAGCTATTTAGCTATTTCTGGATTTATATGTGTCTTTATTTTTTGGTAAAAGAAGCCGTCCCAAAATAAATTTTGGGACGGTTTTCTTTTAGATATAGATGCTCTGATTCACTCAATAGTTCTAGCAAAAGCGCCCATATAATTTCATTTACATTGAATCTTATTTAAGAAGAACATAAATTTGTTCAAAGTTTAATTTTTGAGGCGTTTCCTTTACTTAACATATAATTGTTGATTAGGATAAATTAGCTCTTGCTGCAATCCATTTTTTTCTTTAATTTCCTTAAGTGTCATACTAAATTTCCGTGCAATACTAACTAAAGTATCGCCTTTTTGTACGACATATAATGACGAAGAAACAACTTCATTTCTTTGTTCACTTAAAACAAGCAATGGGTTCATCGCATTCTTTTTCGCCATCGTCCATCTTCCTTGATGAAGTTCTAGATGTAAGTGCGCACCTCGCGATTCTCCCGTGTTCCCTACTTCTCCAATTTTTTCTCCTTTGGAAATATAATCTCCTTGATTCACATATCTCTTATTTAAATGTGCATATACAGCCTCATATTCTCCGTGTTTAATAAATACAACATTTCCATAACTACTTGAATAATAAGACCTCGTTACCTTACCATCTTGGATAGCTGCCACAGGCGTTCCAATCGGCGCAGCTACATCAATACCATAGTGTTTTCCATGCCTTGTCCCAAAATAATCACTTATCTGACCTTCAACAGGCCATGTCCATCGATTTTCTTCTGCATAAACATGTAATTGAGATACAAACAGTATACTCAATAACATGACACCGCATTTTAAAACTTTCATATACATCCTCCGTTTTCTAATTACCACCATACCTTCTCTATTTTGGTATATTACAGAAAAAAGTATACAAAAAAAGAAAGTGAATTACTCCACTTCCTTCTCTTTTTTATCAAGAAAAACTAATGCACTACGGTTATACTCCACATCTTTCACTTGTAATCGGGCATTTATTACTCGAGCTATCGCAAACAAATAATCAGATAATCTATTTACATACTTTAATACAACTTCATTTATTTTCACTTCTTTTTGCAATGATACTATAGAGCGTTCTGCTCTCCTTACAACAGTACGTGCAATATGAATAGTAGCCGCCGCCTCGCTACCACCTGGCAAAATAAAGCGTTCTAGTGGCGGGGCTTCTTCTATATATAAATCAATCTTTCTTTCTAAACTTTCAACCATCTCAATTGTCACTTTATAAGGAATTTTTTGTTCCACTATTGCCAAGTCTCCTCCACAATCAAATAGTTCATGTTGAATATTTTCGAGCTCATTGTAAATATCTATAAAAGCCCCACCTTGAAGCTTAGTCATTGCATATCCAATATGAGAATTTGCCTCGTCTATTGTTCCATACGCTTCCACACGGATATCATCTTTATCAACCCTGCCACCTATTACACTTGTCGTTCCTTTATCTCCTGTTTTTGTATATAATTTCATTTCTTCACAGCACCTCTCTTGTTATTCTTTATTCGAGCAACATAGAAAAAAGTTCTACCATTCTTTATTTAATTGAGTTTACAAAAAAATAAAAAACAGCAGAACTTTATTCATTATCAACTTTAAAAACGCATATCTAAATTATACGATTCGGTAAATATACAGAGAATGTAGTTCCTTCTCCAACAACACTTGATACAGAAATTTTACCATCATGGCCTTGAACAATATTTTTCGCAATCGCAAGCCCGAGTCCTGTTCCACCCTTTTTCCCACGTGTTCTTGCTTTATCAGCTTTATAGAAACGATCAAATAAAAATGGAATATCTTCTTCTGGAATGCCTGCACCCGAATCTTGTACTTCAAAAATAAGACCGTTATTTTTCGTATCAATTACAAGCGTTACATGTCCGCCTGCATTCGTATGACGTATTGCGTTATCAATTAAATTCGTCAATACTTGTTCCATACGATCTGCATCAAACGGGTATTGTTCAATTGGATCTTTGAAATCAACCGTTAACGCGACCTCTTTATCCTTTGCAATCCCTTGGAATTTACGACCAATTTTTTCAACAAACGGATGTATATCCACTTCACCAATATGTAACTCTACATGACCGCTTTCCATACGAGCTAAATCTAACAATTCATTTACAAGTTTACCTAAACGAACAGATTCATCATAAATAATTTGAACAAACTCATCTATTTCCTCTTTCGTTTGCACAATATCATCTAAAATCGCTTCACTATACCCTTGCAGCATGACCATTGGTGTACGAAGTTCATGTGATACATTCGCAATAAAATCTTGACGCATCTTTTCAAGACGACGTTCTTCCGTCATATCTCGCAGCACTGCTACAGCTCCACGAATTTTCGTTTGATTGTAAAGCGGCGTCATAAGAACTACATAGTTTCCTTTTTGTAAATTAATTTCAACAACTTGTTGTTGTTCGCTTTCTACAACGAGATGGAATAATTCCACAAGTTCAGAAGGTAATTTTTTACTTAACTCTATCTCTTTTTCTTCTTGCCAAACTTGTAAGAAATGTTCGGCCGGCGGATTGATTACAACGACTTCACCTTCTTGATTTAACGTAATAACCCCATCTGCCATACTACTCAAAATACTTGCTAACTGCTCTTTTTCTTGTTGCAAGGCGTTCATATTAAACTTCAACTGTTTTCCCATTTGATTTAAGGCCGTTGCAAGCTCACCAATCTCATCCTGAGATACCATAGGAGCCTTTGCATCAAACTTCCCACGTGACACTTCAAAAGCAACCTCACGCATTTTACGAAGCGGTGCTGTAATCCGAGTAGATAAGAAGAACGCAAAGAAAGTTGTTAATATAATCGCAATTCCAGCCGATAAGAAAATAAAATCAGTTGTTCTTTCCATACCTTGTATCGGTACTTGTAAAGATTCATATACGAACACTGCACTTTGATTTTTTGATTGCACTGGTTTTCCGACGATCATAATATCATTTTCGGTGTTTTTATTCTTCCTACTATTAGACGCTTTTCTAATATTATTCTTAATTTCTTTTTTGTCTGTAAACACAGCCGCTAATTCTTTATCTTCTTTTAAGTCATCCATTGTAAGAGTGACTAACCCTTCTTGTTTCGGTGAAGAAGAGATTTCTTTACCATCTTCTACAATAATAATCCTTGAGAGTGGGTCAGAGAATTTGTAAGCGATATTCTCAATCGTTTTTACATCGGCACCTTCTTCAATTAACTCTGAAACACTTGTTGCAACTTTTTGAAGCCTAGCTTCACTCATATCAACATAATACGTTCTAAAAAACTGTGAAAGTAAAATCGCAACAAATCCAAGAACAAACGAAACGAGAAGTAATATGGTCATCCATAACTTCCCTACTACACTTCTCCAAAGCATCAGTCGTTCACAACCTCAAATTTGTAACCTACACCCCAAACAGTAACGATCATTTTCGCTGCATCTGGTGATTTTTTGCTTAACTTCTCACGTAAACGCTTTACATGTGTATCAACTGTACGTAAATCTCCGAAGAATTCATATTGCCATACTTCTTTTAACAGTTGCTCACGATCGAATACTTTATCAGGAGCTTTCGCTAAAAATAATAGTAACTCATATTCTTTCGGCGTTAAGTTTACTTCATTACCATCTGCAGTAACACGGTGTGCATCGTTATCAATTGTTAAGTGCGGGAATACAGTAACATCTTTTGTCGTTGTATCTTGTGTAAAGAATGTTGTTGGTACAGCACGACGTAATACCGCTTTCACACGTAGTACGACCTCACGTGGACTAAATGGCTTTACAATATAATCATCTGTTCCAACTTCAAATCCTTGTACTCTATTTACTTCTTCACCTTTTGCTGTCAGCATAATAATTGGTGTCGCTTTCTTCTCACGAACCCCTTTACATACTTCAATGCCATCTTTACCAGGCATCATAAGATCTAATAAGATTAAATCGTAATCATTTTGCAACGCCATTTCTAAAGCTGTATCACCATTATCTGCTTCTTCAATCGTATATTGTTCTCTTTCTAAGTACATTTTCAATAAACGACGAATACGATCCTCATCATCTACAATTAAAATTCTTGATTCATTTTCCATCTCTACCCGCTGCGCACTCTCACCTCAGCGGTTCACACCTACCCTTCTTTAACTATTATGTTGCGCTATTCTCGTTTATTTAAGCAATCTTCTAAATGTTTCACTTCCCATATTATGCTTCACAAGAATAATAAATTTTGTTCAATTTTTTTCCAAAACTATGTATTTTTTTTGAACAGCATATAATGTCCTCGACATCATTTTACAAAATCAACCGCTACTTTGTCATGTTTTTCTCAAAAAAGAAGAAAAGTTGACAAAAATAAAATAGGAAAGTGACATGCACTCCCCTATTTTATTTCTCTATGCATATGAATGTAAACCGGCAATAATTAAGTTTACTACAATAAAGTTAAACATAATGATTGCAAAACCAATTACTGCAAGCCAAGCTGACTTCTCTCCATGCCATCCTTTTGATAGGCGTAAATGTAATACTGCCGCATAAAAGAGCCAAGTGATAAGTGCCCAAACCTCTTTTGGATCCCAACCCCAAAAACGTGTCCACGCTATTTGTGCCCAAATCATCGCAAAAATTAATGCACCTAATGTGAACACTGGGAATCCAATTGCAATAGATCGATATCCGATTTCATCTAGTAAATCACTATTCGTATTCTTTACTAACGGCTGAAGTGCCGCCGATACTCGCTTCCGTAAAACAAGTCTTAATACAATATACAGTAATGTTCCAACTAACACTGACCAAATAACAGTATTTAATTTTTTCGCATTTACAATCGCTGGAACTTCAACTGCCGGTTCTAATTTATTTTCTGTCAGTAACTTCCCTTCGTGCGGTCCAACTAAAGCCGGAAGATTGTATTTCATTTCCACTTGTTGTTCATTTTTATCAATCCATTGAAACTTCGCTTCATATTTCATACTAGAAAATACCGTTGTTACTCCAATAAATCCAACTGTACAAACAAGTGTAAATACTACCGTCTCTAGCCAAAATGTACGTTTACTTCTCGTCGATTGATCTACATTTTTCAATAAATACATAACACCTGTAATAAAACTAATCGCTAAAATGGCTTGTCCTGCTGCTGCCGTCGTCACGTGAATATGTAACCAATTACTTTTTAAAGATGGAATAAGCGGAGATATTTCCCTCGGAAACATACTTGCATAGGCAATTAATAAAAGCGCAACTGGTAATGCAAATAGTCCGATTATGCTTACACGGTACATAAAATACATGACAATAAATGCTCCTACAAGCATCATGCCGAAAAATGTACCGAATTCAAAAAAGTTACTAACTGGCGCATGTCCTGATGCAATCCACCTTGTAACAAAATATACTGTTTGTGCAATAAACCCTAAAATTGTAATCGTTATTCCTACATTTGCCCATTTATGACCCTTTTCTTTAATTGCTCCCCCGAAAAATAGAGTGGCAATTAAATATAAAATAAATGCGGTAAAGAGAAAGTTACTACTTATTTGCACCATATCGTTTCCCCACCTTAACTAATTTTTTTATCAATTACTTTATCATTTGGCTGTGGAATTGCTGTACCTTCTAGTACTCTTTCAATATCTTTCTTTAAACCGAACCAATTTTTATTTGTATGCCCTGCAATCCACCATTCATCATTAACACGTTGTATCCAAATACGGCGATGATTCCAATACATACCTTGAATGACACCAACCATAAATATAAATCCTCCAATGCCGAGAATCCAAAGCGTTAAATCTTTTCTTACAGTAAGTGCTGTTGCATTTTGCATTTCAACACCTGCAAACGACATTTTATATTTGTTGTTTCCATCTGGTTCTATATTTTGCTGAATACCAACAAAACTCACTTCACCATCTGGTGTTTCAGGTGTAAACATTTTAAATACAAATGCAGGATTGTTTGGTAATTTCGTTTTTGTATTTGGTTTTCCATTCTCATCAAAATAAAAATCAGGAAAATAGCTTAATAGTTCTAGAGAATAACCATTTCCTAAATCATATTTTTCCTTAGGATTCGTTAAATCTACTTTAATTGGTCCCCACTTTTGATTATTTTCTTTATTTTGCAAGTTAAAGGACATACTTTTAAATTCACTTTCTTTATAATCCACTTGATACACTGCAAATTGATCAAATTTCAGTGGTTCATTCACTCGAATTTCCGCTTCTTTTACTTTTTCTAATTTCGGTTTTTGTCCTGCTATATTTTCTCCTACCGCTTTATATAATACGGCATTCGTTTGGAAGTTTTTCGCAATCATTTTATCGCCTACACGATCAATCGCTTCATCAAAAACTTCCTTGTCCTTACTTTTATCATAAACTTCTTTTATAAATTTCTCGTTTTTTAAGTAGTATTGTCCATCCGTCCCTGGTATTTCTTTCGTTTCACCGTCACGTAACCAAAGTACTTCGTCTACGTACATACTCGGTAAAAAACGAAGCATCGCACCGAATAAAAAGATAATAAGACCGATATGATTTACATATGGACCCCAACGCGAGAAGCGTCCCTTTTCTGCTAAAACGTTTCCGTCTTCCACTTTCACGTTATAGTTTCTTTTCTTTAAATTCTCTTGCACTCTTTCCAGGTCACCTTCTTGCGGTGTACCAGTCCCATATAATCTCTGTCTCTTTAAAAAACTAGGATGTCTTTTTACGCCTTGCTTTTTTAAAGCTTTATAAAGTGGAATAACGCGGTCTAAACTACATATCACAAGTGAAATACCGATAGAAGCAATCAAAATCATATACCACCATGAACCGTATAAATTATTAAACCCTAATTGATAGTATAATTGTCCTAAAAATCCGTATTCTTGTTTATAATATTCAGCTGGTGCAATACCTGGAGTTATGTACATTTCTTGCGGAAAAATAGTTCCTATCGCTGATGCAGCTAAAGTTATTACGATTAGCCATACACCTACTTTTACAGAAGAGAAAAAGCTCCAAATTTTATCGACTATCGTTTTTGTCTGCGTGAGAGATCTCCGTGCACTCCCCTCATAGCGCATATCCAATAGTTTTGCATTTTCATTGCTTTCAAATGGTTTCCCGCAAGCTTCACAAAAAACGGTTCCTATCGGATTAACATGTCCACATTCACATTTAATTTCTTTCAACACTCTCACCGCCCCTGTATCTATATGTACTATTGTATATTCTAACCTCAAGTTACCGCAATACTCAGAATTTTTAAACCAGAGGCACTATAAACACGCACCCCTTATGTAAAGGCTTTCTTTATTACGGAGTAATTTTCTTTAAATACCCTTCTAACTGTTCTTTCGTTTGTTCCCCTATAATTTGCTCCACTACTTTTCCATCTTTATCAATCAAAAAGCTTGTCGGTAAAGGACCTACTCCATATGTTCCTATAATCTTTTGTCCTTTATCAATGGCAACTGGGAATTTCAAACCATATTGGTTCACAAAGTTCTTTACTGCAATATCCGTTTCATCTGCATCTAACGCTATGATTTCAACGCCTTTTTCTTTATACTTTGGATATAATTCATTCATATAAGGCATTTCTTTTTCACAAGGTTTACACCACGTGCCCCAAAAGTTTAAAAATACACCTTTTCCCTTTAAATCTTTTAGTTCAATTTTCTTTCCTTCTAAATCCGTCACAATAAAGTTAGGTGCTTCTTTTCCGATTTGCATTTTCTCTTTATTAGCAAAGAATCCTTGATAAAGGGTAAATCCTACAGCACCACATAAAATGAGTAGAATAATAACGCGAAATAATAAGCGATTTTTCTTCATATTACCTCTCCTCTCCTCGGCAAGTGTTATGTATTATCTTCTGTAAATGTTGTATTGAATAAATCACCAGCAGAGCACTCCACTGGTGAATTTTTAACTCTATAGCTTATCTTGGCTTTGTAGAAGCAAGCGCGCGTAATTGTTTCACCTCATGTGGTGTCAATTCTCTCGCATCACCAGGTCGCAGGCTTCCTACTTCTAAGAAAGCATAACGTTCACGTTTTAATTTCACTACTTTACAGTCTAACGCTTCAAACATACGACGTACTTGACGATTACGTCCTTCATGAATTGTTAATTGTACAATAGCCATCTCTTTACGCTTGTCCCAAGAAATAATTTTCACACGTGCTGGTGCTGTTTTACCGTCTTCTAACGTAACACCGCGTTCTAACATGCGAATTTTCTCACCTGTTAATGGCCCTTTTATTTTTGCAACATATGTTTTTTCAACTTTATATCTAGGATGCATTAATACGTTTGCGAAGTCCCCATCGTTTGTCATTAATAATACGCCAGACGTATCATAATCTAAGCGTCCGATTGGGAATAAACGTTGTGTAATTTCCGGGAAAAAGTCCGTTACAACACTTCTTCCTTTATCGTCTGATACACTTGAAATTACGCCAGTTGGTTTATATAGTAAAAAATAAACAGGTTCTTCTTTTTCAAGAGGGATATTATTTACTTCTACTTTATCTTGAGGAGTTACTTTTGTCCCTAACTCTTTCACTATTTTTCCATTAACTTTCACTTTTCCTTGCTGAATTAATTCCTCAGCCTTTCTTCTCGATGCAATACCTGCTTGCGCAATCACTTTTTGTAATCGTTCCATTTCTTTTTTTCACCTCGAATTTATCTTACCTTACATTAGAAAGACTTGGCAACCGCATACGCTTTACGGCTATTCGCTTCATCTTACTTAAACAACATAGCGATGATAATAAACATATAAAGGTCAAATCATGTTTTTACCCTTTATTATTGTCCATATTTTTCATATTTCTCACAATAAAAGTTCATCATTTTGTCAAAAATACCACATAAAAAAACCACTATTAAGCTACACCTTAATAGTGGTCGTATACGTATTATAAGCGAAATAGCGTAAAAAATGAATAGTATTACTGAAACAATAAAGAAACGAACACAATTGAGCATATAATCCCGATTAAATCTGCAAAAAGCCCTACTTTTAGTGCATCCCCCATTTTTCTAATCCCAACCGCTCCAAAATATACAGTTAAAATATAGAAAGTCGTATCTGTGCTCCCTTGCATCGTAGAAGCCAATCTCCCAATAAACGAATCTGGCCCATATGTTGCAATTAAATCGGTCGTAATACTTAAACCAGCAGATCCTGAAATAGGGCGTATAAGTGCTAAGGGTACAATTTCTGCTGGAACATGGATCAAATCTAACATTGGCTTCATTACCGATATCATTGCATCTAACGCACCTGAAGACCGGAATATAGAAATAGACACAAGCATTCCAACCATAAACGGTAAGATGGAAATTGCAATTTGAATCCCTTCTTTTCCTCCCTCAACGAACGATTCATACGTCGGCACTTTCTTTATTGTGCCATATAAAAGGATAAAACCAATTACACAAGGGATTACCCATAAGGAAATTGTATTTACAATGCTCATTTTTTCCGCCCCTTTCTACTCCTTCTTCGGTAAAAATAGCGGTCAATCCAAATTGCCCCAATCATAGAAAGTACTTGTGCAATAAATGTTACCCCAACAATTTCAGTAGGATTCGCTGATTCATACGTCATTCGAATGGAAATGACTGTCGTAGGAATTAATGTAATAGCTGATGTATTTAATGCTAGAAACGTCACCATAGAACGGCTCGCCGAATCCTTTCCTCCATTTAACTCTTTCAGTTGTTCCATCGCTTTAATACCAAGAGGGGTCGCTGCATTACCTAGACCAAAAAAGTTTGCCATCATATTTGATAGAATAAATCCCATAGACGGATGATCCTTTGGTATTTCTGGAAACAACCTTTTTACTATCGGCATAAAAAGTGTAACTAATTTTTTTAACAATCCGGCTTCCTCTGCAATTTTCATTAAACCGAGCCAAAATACTAAAACACTAATAAGTCCTATACAAATCGTTACCGCATCTTTTGCTCCGTCAAATACAGCTTTATTCACTTCTTCCATCGTTCCATTTATCATGGCGTATACAATCCCAATGACAGCCATCGCTACCCATACGAGATTAACCATCGTTCCCAACACCTATCATGTAAGAAAAAATTTCTTTCACATTATTCCAGTAAAGTCCCGTTGTAGCTACTAACTTTCGTTTACTATAAAATAAATTCCGTTCTCCAACTTTTTCATTACCAACATAAATGTCTGTCTTCCCAACCTTTACTCCATCCGTAAGTTTTGTACTTTTATCGAGTTCAACTTTTAATACTACGTTCTTTTTTTCTTCTTCAGTTAACGGTACCGAAAAACTATTTTTCGTATAAACATGGTTGGCATACTTCTTTTCATTTATTTCAGCAATTGCTCCTTGTCCTAAAACTTTCGTTTGTTTGAAACGGTCAAAACCTTTATCAAACAAATTCATATGATCATCCCAATCACTAGAGGCACTCAAAGTTACGACAATTAAATCTAGTCCACCTTTTGATGCCGTTGTAACAAGCGTTCGCCCAGCTTTCTTCGTAAAGCCTGTTTTTCCCCCTGTTGCAAATTCATAATAAGACGTTACCAGCTTATGTTTATTTTTCCATGGGTAATCCCAAGAATCTGATTTATATGTTTTGGTTCCAAAGATTTTCTTAAATGTCTCGTTTCCCATTGCATATTTCGTTAATAATGCCATATCGTAAGCCGACGAATAATGTGATCCATCTCCATCTAAGCCATGAGGGTTTGAGAAGTGCGTATCTTTCATTCCAATTTCTTTCGCTTTTTGATTCATTAAATATACGAATCCATCTATACTCCCACCCACACTTTCAGCAATTACTTGCGCTGCGTCATTACCAGATCTAAGCATGAGTCCGTATACTAAATCTTCTAACTTCACTTTTTGTCCAGGCTTTAAATAGATTGCCGATCCTTCCACCCTCACCGCTTCATTACTAACTGATACCATTTCTTTCATCTTCCCTGATTCAGCAGCTAATAAGGCGGTCATAATTTTTGTTATACTAGCAATTTTTTGAGGCTCATGTTCTGCCTTTCCGTATAATACACGACCAGACTGTTGCTCCATTAATACAGCATTTCGAGCACTAACATTGCTGTTCATCTTTGCATATGTAGGAATCGGCATAACGCTTGCATACATCATAAGAAGCGTAATGATTACACAAATTCGTCTCATATTTCCCCCCACGTCCTTTTGGCACTTTTTGTACAAGTGTATGCTTGGCCTTTTAAAATATGAACGAAATCTTCCTTCTACTTCCATTAAAAAAGACGCAGAGAATTTGCGTCTAATATGGTGTCCATTCAATTTGTTTCGCAGTTTCAAACCTTTTTTCTACATCAGGCCAATTTACAACATTCCACCAGTTTTTAATATATTCATCTTTTCGATTTTGGTATTGTAAATAATACGCATGTTCCCAGACATCTAGTACAAGGAGCGGTATCGTATCCCATTGTGTAAATAATTGATGAAGTGTACTTTGCAAAATTTCTAACCTTCCAGACCGGGGTACCCAAACGAGAATTGCCCAGCCTGAACCTTCTACTTTAGAGGCTGCTTCTGTAAAATGTTTTTGGAAACGTAAAAAGCTCCCAAAATCTTGTTCAATTTGTTGTGAAAAAGTTCCTCTTGGACTTCCACCACCGTCTTTTTTCATGTTATTCCAAAATATCGTGTGTAAGTAATGACCTGACCCATGAAAAGCCGCTTCCCTTTCCCAATGCTTAATTAAATCAAATTTATTTGTTTTTCTCGCTTCTTCCATCATCTTCTCTGCTTTATTTAATCCTTCCACGTAACTCCGATGATGTTTATCATGATGTAACATCATAATCTCTTTAGAAATATACGGTTCTAACGCATTATATGGATAAGGTAATGGCGGGAGTGTATGTCCTCCAATTGGGACAGCTCGTTCACTATCCCCTCTTTCATATAATTCATATTCCTCTTCTTCTTGCATAAATACTTCCTGCAAGTGATGCTGAATATGTTCTACATCATCGCTTATTTCATACATAAACTCTGCATCTGTTTCATACTCATGCTCTTTCATACGCTCTAATAACGTCTGAATTTTATAAGCAAGCATATGGACATCATACACTTCCATTGCGCGACTATCTAATACGTGAAGAACACTTTCACACCAATTTTCTACTTCATGAAAGTAATCTGTAAATACACCTTGCTGATTCATGTTGCACCTCCCTAATGCTATCCACTTAACTATATTCAATGAAAATCCCTTATATAACTGTACAAAAGGAAAAGAAGCTAAGTCACCTTAGCTTCTTTTCCTCAATCAATATTTGTGTAACATCTTTGTCTGATAATCCGTCTCATAATATTCTAGTTCTTCACGCATCAATTGAAATTTACCTTCTAAACTCTTCATCACTTGCTCTAAAGATGCAGGTGGTGTTTGTTGAAAAACGATAGAATTTTTCCCTGTATATGCAGACCGACTATTTTCATACCAATGATCACTCTTCGGTGAAAAAAACTCTGCAATTACTTGATGGTAAATCTTATATAAAATTTTTTCAGCTGCTGTTTTTCGAAATGGCTGGCTATTCAACAAAACAAAACATGCATCCTGTCCTTCTTCGCAAAAAACGAGAAGTCGTCTCATTGATGCTAATAACCCTTTATAATATCGCTCATTCCCTGCTGGTGTTTCCTCTAATAAAGAAGGTAACGTATGATAATTTACATAATTGGTTATCAAATTAATAGCATCTTCTAAAAATATAGAAACTTGTTCTGTTTGATTTTCAACCATCAAATTAGACATTTTTTCTCTCTCCTTTGCCATTTCACGCTATTTCTACTCTTTTATTTTTATGTAATTCAGCCAATATTTCTTGTACTTTCGACACCGTTCCCTCATCAAAATATTGTTGAAATTCTTCCATATTATTTAAATACAAACGTTTTTGCGCACGAAGCTCCTTATCTTTCATTAAACAACATATCGCTACAATATCGCGCAAATATATGTTTTGTTCTTCTACTTTATACACTGGATTTCCTTCAAAAGGAGTAATTTCTTGTAAAACTTCTTCAAAATATCGAACGTATAAAACCGAAAAAGTTTTCTCTTTACCATTTAATATATATGTCACTTCAGATCTGTTAAAAAAATCCTCTGATGTATTAGGTTTCGCTTTTTCTAACTCATATCCTACGTAACCTTTTATAATCATATACTCCCCTCCCCTTTCTGTCATTTTATTCTAACTTAATTTTCCGATAAACGAAATATTCTTTTAAATATACCTATATAAAAAATAGCTCGCCTATACAGGATTTTACCTTTTTATTTTTCTTGAAGTTTGTCATAATAATATTATTGTCTCAGTTTTCTTATACAAGGAGAGTTGTATTTATGTCGTTTTCATGGAAACGTTTCTTACAAATCGGGAAAATTATCTTCCCATTTGTTGTATTAACAATTGTATTCTTTCAAGCAAAAAAAGAATTAGCGGGCATTTCTTTTTTAGAAGCGATTGATACAATTAAAAACATTCCAACTGGAGGAGTCTTTTTAGCAATTACACTTGGTGCATTCGCTGTATCAACAATGTTCTTTTATGACTATGTTATGCTTCGTTACTTAAAAGCTGATATTCCTGTCCAAAAGATTTTCCGTATCTCGTGGATTGCTAATACTTTAAATGGATTTATCGGGTTTGGTGGTCTTGTTGGAGCCGGCGTACGCACAATGCTTTATCGTCCATATATAAAAGAAAATGGAAAACTTATTAAAAGTATCGCTTGGATGACAACTGCCTTTATTAATGGATTAGCCATTCTTTCATTTCTTGGTCTTATCGGAATATTAGACACGAGATTTATTTTGCATGAAAAACCATGGCTATGGCCTGTTCTTATCTTCTTCGCTCTTTTCGTCCCTATATATATCGGATTTTCTAAATTAAAAAATAGAAAAGCGACGCAAACAGAGGAACAAGAAGAAGAGGAGAAAAACCCAACTGTTTTATACTCATTAGTTTCATTAGTCGAATGGGTATCTGCTGGTATTGTTATGTACGTCATATTACTATTATTTGGCATTGAAATCGAATTCCAAAAGTTTTTAGGCGTATATGTTATTGCTGCTTTAGCTGGTGTCGTTAGTCTTGTTCCTGGTGGCCTTGGATCATTTGATCTTGTCTTCTTAACTGGGCTTGGGCAATACGGCATCGATACAGGTGTTTTACTCCCTGCTATGTTATTATATCGTCTCGTCTATTACATCTTGCCCTTCTGCCTTGGTCTCATTTTTGCAGCTTTTGAAATGACAGGAGTAGCCATTAAAAAGTTTGAAGATAAACCTTTTATTGCGCCTGCATTAGAGACAACTGGTGTTATATGGACTTTGCAGCGTGACTTTCTAGGAAAGTTAGGTTCTTGGGCATCTGCTGCTTTAACAGTATTTGCTGGCTTAATGGTTATTTTATCAACCATTCTACCGACAAGTATAAATCGGGCACACGCCTTACATATTCTAGCTCCAAAACATCTTATTCAATTTTCTTTTAGCTTATCGCTAACATTCGGTATTCTCCTCCTCATTCTTTCGCGGGGGATATATTACGGAACAAAACGTTCTTATTATATGACGATTGTTTCTTTAATTGGAGCGGCTATTTTTAACACACTAAAAGGAATTGATGTTGAAGAAACTTTTATTTTATTAATCGTACTCGCTGTATTGTATATGCTTCGTAAAAGGTTTGTACGTGAGAAAATGGAAGTCTCACTTTCCGATATCGTAAAAGTTTTTATATTCCTACTTGTAACGTTATATTTATATAAAAACTTAGGTATTTTATTTGCAGGTGCAAAAGAAGCTTTCAAACCTGATTTTGTCGTTCGTAATATTACACAAGTAAAACGAAGTGCATTAGCAGCTGCCTTTTTTGTTCCTACTTTTTTACTAATTGGTTCACTCATTGCAAATCGTTATCGAAATGAATTTCCCGGGCAACCAGCTAATGATAAACGATTACAAAACTTCTTAGATGAACATGGTGGAAATGTACTTAGTCATTTAGGTTTTTTAGGAGATAAACAGTTCTTTTTCAGTAGTGATGGAAAAGCACTCATTCTCTTCTCAATAACTGGAAAACGACTTATTGTACTGGGTGATCCAATTGGGGCCCCTTCCTCCTATCGTACTGTATTGCAAGAGTTTTTAGCTGAGGCTGATCGATTTGGATACATTTGTGTATTCTATCAAATTGAAAGTAAATGGATGAGTTTATACCACGATTTTGGTTATAACTTCTTTAAGCTTGGTGAAGAAGCTGTTGTTGATTTAAATACCTTTACAATAACAGGAAAGAAACGCGCTGGCATGCGAGCTACTTTCAACCGTTTTGAAAGAGAAGGCTATACATTCTCTATTCATGAGCCACCTTTCTCCGACGAATTATATGAAGAGTTAAGAAAAGTTTCAGATGCATGGCTTGGTGGAAAAAAAGAGAAAGGTTTTTCACTCGGATACTTCGATCGTGAATATATTAGTCGCGCTCCTATCGCAACATTATCTGATGCGGATGGAAAAATTATTGCATTCACAACATTCATGCCTGTATATCAAAACGGATCATTATCTGTCGATTTAATGCGATATTATCCAGATGCGCCTAGCGGCATTATGGACGCAATTTTCATCCACTTATTCCAGTGGGCAAAAGAAAATGAATACCACTCCTTTAATATCGGTATGGCACCACTTTCAAATGTTGGTTTATCCACACAGTCTTTCTGGTCTGAACGAGTGGCTGCTGCAATCTTTAATAACGTTCGTTATACGTATAGTTTCAGCGGATTACGACATTTTAAAGAAAAATATAAACCAGCATGGAGCGGTAAATATTTAGCATTTAGGAAGAATCATTCTTTACCAATTACAATGCTCTCTGTAACAAAATTAATAGGAAAAAGAAAAAACAGCTAAATTCTTAGCTGTTTTTTCTTTTTTGAACTTGTACAATAAATTCTTTTTCATACTTCTTACCATTTATATAGAAATTCCCCCACATTTTATACGTGCCCTCGGCAGGAAATGTAATTCGGTATTGTAATTGCTCATCCGTATCTACAGGCATAGCGTATAAAAAATTCTCCTTCGTTTCATCCACTATATAGAGTGACTCTACTTCTCCTCTCTCTGAATGCAATTTCAATTTTTCACCCTTTTTCGCTTGAAACTGAAATGTTAACGTAACTGGTTCATTCGGATGTAATGCGCCAAATAAAAGAGAAACTTCATACTCTCCTATTTTTTTTGTAAGTACACTGTCGATTGGAAATTTCACTTTTTTCTTATTGTTCTCCTCTTTCGTTCTACCAAAATTCTTCCTAGCGAATGACTCTACGGACTTATTTTTGTCTTCGTATAAAAATATTGTATATTCTTCGTCTTTCGCTATTTTGGAAGATAACTTATATGACCCGTTCCCTGCAAATGTGGGTTTAATTTGTTGTATGTTTTTTAACTGTCCATCTACAATCACTGCCCGCATTTGATCATTTACACCACGAATTTCATTATTCTTGTTGTTTAACAACTGAAATACAATATCTACTTTCTCATTTCCCTTTCCATTTGAAACATCCCACTTTACTTCCTGAACATCTCCTACAGTCTCTTCGTTTTCTTGATATTTTTTTATGTAAAATCCTCCTGCCACAATAAGTACTAACGCAATAAGCCCAATGACAAGATTTTTCAAAACATCACCTACCATTTTTATTGTCTCTATTCATACAAAACTTCTTAAGATATATATTCTAGATTATGATTTATGAAATCCTCCTATTTTGTACATATTACAAATAATAAAAAGATTTTAATTGAAAGGATTCGTAGTGTATAATGCAAATGATATTGATTTCTATCAATACATTATAAGGAGGACTTTTTTATGAGTGTACATATCGAAGCAAAACAAGGCGAAATCGCTGAATCTATTCTATTACCTGGTGATCCATTACGTGCAAAATATATCGCTGAAACATTTCTAGAGGACGTTACTTGCTATAATAATGTGCGTGGTATGTTAGGTTTCACTGGAACTTATAAAGGAAAACGTGTATCTGTTCAAGGTACAGGTATGGGTGTTCCTTCTATTTCTATTTATGTAAACGAATTAATCCAAAGCTACGGAGTTAAAAATTTAATTCGCGTTGGAACTTGCGGTGCAATTCAAAAAGATGTAAAAGTTCGTGATGTTATTATCGCAATGACGGCTTGTACTGATTCTAATATGAACCGTTTAACATTCCCAGGATTTGATTTTGCACCAGCTGCAAACTTTGACCTTTTAAAGAAAGCTTATGATGCTGGAACTGAAAAAGGATTACACGTTCGTGTCGGTAACGTTTTAACAGCAGATGTGTTTTATCGTGAAAGCATGGACATGGTTAAAAAACTTGGAGATTACGGTGTATTAGCAGTAGAAATGGAAACAACTGCTCTTTACACATTAGCAGCGAAATACGGTGTAAATGCATTATCTGTATTAACAGTTAGCGATCACATCTTCACTGGCGAAGAAACAACATCTGAAGAGCGTCAAACTACATTTAACGAAATGATTGAAATCTCTTTAGATGCAGCAATTCAACAATAATACACTAAAGAACTTGTCATACGTCTGGCGAGTTCTTTTTATGTGACTTTTTATAAATAACTACTTTATAAAGAGACAGATTTCTCCCCTCTACTTTCTTGTAACGTTTGTTATAATGAAGTGAAACTTTAATCAGTGGAGGTTTTTTCCATCCCCCACTGATTATTAGTTGAACCAATCGGATTTTACGGGCAATTGATCTCCCGCCTAACTCCCTTGTATTCGCCGAATTTTGAAGTGGGAGTCTTATTGCCCGTTAAAGCGGGATAAAGAAATCATTTACAGTATTTCTCATAAGAGGTGACGCAGTGAAAAACAGAAGTATCGTCTTTAAACTATTTTTATTAACATCCACTTTATTTACAATCATATTCCTACTTTTTTTCCTAGGACAATCTCTATTTTTAGAGAAATTTTATATTAATAAGAAAGTAAAAACAGTCCAAACTGCTTTTGAAAAATTCGTAGATAATTATGATAAAAGTGATAAAAGTTATGAGCAGGTTAGAAAACTAAAACAAGAATTTCATGATAAAACAAATGCCGATATGCAGTTTTTGGATTCTAACGGTATTATTAAAAGTGATAACAATTACTATATCGATGTATTTAATCCCAACAATAATAAACAGTATTCCATTCCACTCAATAATCTTTTAACACCAGAAGAATATAATAAATTCGAAAATTTAGGTTTAAAAAAAGATGTAATAATCAATGTTGATGGAGTCGTACAAGAGAATAATATAATCACACCACAAAAATTAGGAACGAATTATAATCAATGGCAGAACGAACATTTCTATTCGGATTTTCAGTCAATTAATGGTAACCCTTCTAAGAACAGACTTGCAAGCCGATACAAATCTACAACTCGAATTGTCTTTACAGGTGTTATAACTAAGTTACAGCTCCCATCCAAAGCGGAGGTTCGTCTTGCAAATGATATTGAAACATTACAAGCCGTTCAATATTTTGCAGATATGATTAGAGAGGGAACTTCTAACTCGAACCAATTAAGTACTTTCATATTAGATGGCGGAGAAAATATAAAAAATAGTATCTTTGTAAAACCGATTATAGAAAATGGAAGGATTACAGAATACGCTTTTGCGATAGCATCTTTGCAGCCTGTTAATGAAGCGATGCTCGTTTTAAAAGATTATTATGTCTATGCCTTAATCATCGTGTTTCTCGTAATTATTTTGTTATCCTTCTACTACTCAAAAATCATTGTTAAGCCATTAATTAAAATAAATCGTGTTACAAAAAAAATGGCTAATTTTGATTTCAGCGAGAAATTACCCGTTACAGCTGACGATGAAATTGGCGGGCTTTCTGGCAGTATCAATACATTATCTGTAAATTTAAAAGATCGAATCGATCGATTAAATGTTGCTAATACAAAGTTACAACAAGATATTGAACGTGAACGTCAATTAGAAAAAACAAGAAAAGAATTCATTTCTGGCGTATCACACGAATTAAAAACACCGCTAAGTGTAATTAGAAGTTTTGCAGAAGGAATTAAAGATGGTGTTAGTAAGGATACTTCGTATTATACTGATGTTATTTTAGAAGAAACAGAAAATATGAACAGGCTGATTGTTGAAATGTTAGAATTAGCAAAGTTGGAATCTGGTACTTACAAACTAGATATGACGACGTTCTCAATCGGTGAATTAACGCAACAAGTCTACACAAAATTATTATTTAGCATGGAAGAAAAACATTTACAAGTGAACATCGATGCAGACTCTTCTATACTTGTTAAAGCAAATCGCAGTCGCATTGAGCAAGTAGTTGTGAACTTACTAAGTAATGCAATCCGTTATACGCCAGAGGGAGAAAAAATACAAGTCTCCATTATAGAAGCAGAAGATACCGTAAAAGTCGAAATCGAGAATACAGGAAACCCTATCCCTGAAGAAAGTCTTGAAAAAATTTGGGATCGCTTCTATCGTCTAGATGCATCGCGTAGCCGTCACACTGGAGGTACCGGTCTCGGATTATCTATTGTAAAAAACATTTTAGACCTCCATCATGCCGAGTATGGTGTGTATAATACGACTAACAGTGTTGTATTCTATTTCAATTTACAAAAAGTAAAAGAAGTCAAATAATTTGTCTTAATTTCACTAGGAGTTCACATGAAATTCACACTCTCCCTTTATAGTAAGAAACAAGTTAATCCTTTCCTTTACACATATAAAAGAGGAGAGTGCGTGAAATGAAACAAGCAGGACAACCTATTCAAAATGAAAAACAATTAGAAACTATCAAAAATATACTTTTACAATCTTCGAAACGTGATGGCTTATTATTCGTATTAGCTGTAAATTCTGGCTTAAAAGTAAGTGAAATCTTACAATTAAAAGTTAGTGATGTAATCGATGAAAATGAAAATGTACGCCATTCCATTTTATTTTACAATGAAAAAGTGAAGAAACATAAATGGTTTGCTGTAAATGAAGACTTACAGCACGCAATCGAAGACTACATGAAAGAACGTAAAACTTGGAAACGTAATGAACCATTGCTAAAATCTCAAAAAGGAACAAAATCTATTACGAGACAACATGCATGGTACATTTTAAACAAAGCTGCAAAAGAAGTTGGATTAGAAGGGATTAGCTCACATACACTTCGAAAAACTTGGGGTTATTGTGCATACAAATCAGGTGTTGATATTGCGTTTTTACAACACTTCTTTGATCACAGTACTCCATCAAAAACTTTAAAGTATATCGGTATTGCTTAATAACTCTTATACATAAAAAAGGTTACCATTTGAAAATTTGGTAACCTTTTTTATATTTCATATTCTCTTTTCTTGTCTCTCCTATACTGTAGTGGTACTCTAATAGTAAGGGGGAGAAATTATGAACACTTTAACAATTGAATTACCGAAAGAAACGGCTGAAAAACTTGATTTATTAAAACAAGCTTATGAAAAGAAAACAGGTGCTTCTATCTCTGAGAGCACTCTCGTTCAAACACTTATCTCAAAAGAATTTATCCAAGCGATAACTCCTTTTGATTTACAACAATTCGTCAATGGAAAAGAACAGCATTAATTGCTGTTCTTTTTTTATCTCTATTTAAAATATAAAAAGTTTTTTATTTATTTTTCGGAAAACCATTGACAATGATAATGATAACCATTATCATTTATTACGAAGCCAACAATTGATGAATCAACCAAACGCTCAGTAACATTGTTACCCCTCTTTTTCATATAGAAAGGCAATGTACATTCCCCCTGTTTGTACATTGCCTTTCTTGTTTATTATCACTCAAACAAATTTAATTGCTCAGGCTTTGGCTCACCATATGTAATGTTCATCATTTTCATAAGCTGTTTCGCATTATCTGCTGCATCCCCACCTGAATTGTTGTTAAACAGTACGTATATATCCTTTGTCTTCTTTTTTAATTGTTCTAGTCTTTCTACCCATTCTTCTAATTCTTTATTGTTGTAGCGATATAAGCAACGCACCGCTCTCCAATTTTCCCCTTTATCAAGCCAGCCATGAACATTCCGGCCATGAAAACGTATTAACACCATCTCTGCATTCGTTACTTCTAATACAAGCGGTACTGAACCCATCCCTGCCTGTGGCTCATCACAAATTGTATGAATCCATTTCTCCAGCTCTAGGAACTGTAACGTCTTATCTCTCATTTTTGGATAAAACCATGTTTGATTTCGAAATTCTATCGCACACGGCAAACCTTCCATTTTTTCTTTTGTATATCGGAGAAAATCTACATTTTTCTTTTTACAATCAAACCATGGTGGATATTGAAATAAAATCGTTTTTAATTTACCAGCTTCAATTAAAGGAAGAATAGATTGTTTATATACATCAAACATCTCATCGAACGTAGAAAAAGGAATTTCACCTTTCATATGTCCTGTCATTCCTTGATATGCTTTTACGATAAAAGAAAAATCTTTCGGTGTTTCCATTGCCCATTTTGTATAGTTTCGTGCAGGTTGCATCGCATAAAATGAGCTATCCACTTCTACTATAGGAAAATACTCGCTGTATGTTCGTAATTTATTTCTATTTTCATAGGGATTTATGTATAAAGAATCATGATCTCCCCATCCTGTCACTCCAATAAACAGCACATATACCCCTCCCTTTTTAACTTCATCTTCTATTCACTTTCCAAACACTTTGCATCATGTAGCCTTTTCTTTAAGAGTATCCTTATAAAAATATGATATACTATATGGAAGAATTTTTAAAATGAGGGGTTATTTATTTATGCTTCCAAACGATGCTACTGTATCTCATGAAAAACGAATTGAAGAACTAGAAAATAAAGTACGTTTTTATGAAGAACTTGTGAATCAATTACCACATCATTTCACATACAAAAATCCACATATTGGTTTACGAATAAAGAAAACTAGAACAACCCATTCCATTCAAGAAATACCAAAAGAAAATAAAGAGGCTCATTTTCAACTTACTTGTGATTCATTATTTTTATTTGAACAACTCGAAAAACACTTTGTACATATTTTTGATGCCTTTTCACATCATGTAACCTTTGTCGATAGTAAAGGGAATATTACTTTATGTAATCAAGTTGCTGCAGATGATTTCGGTGTAATACGAAATGATATTATCGGAAAACCGATTCAACAATTACTAAACTTGCCGGAAGAAAAAATTAAAGCGATTGAAACATTAAAAACGGGAACAGAAATATATAATGAAGAAGTTTTAGACAAAAACTATGGCATTATAAATAACCGAATTATTCGTGATTATAACGGGGAGATTTTTAGAGTTATTAGTGTCTTTCATTATTTAAATACAGAACGTGATGCAGAGAAGTTTTCGTTAGCAGGGCGAATCGCAGCTGGAATTGCACACGAAGTACGAAATCCTCTTACAACAGTACGAGGATACTTACAATTTTTACAAGAAAGCGTTTCTCCATCAAATAAAGAGTTATTTAAAAATTTGCTTATCCCTGAATTAGATCGTGCAAATAATATTATTACAAAATTTTTAGCCATTTCAAAAACACGGGAATTTACAAGAGAACCGTTTCCCATTAATACATTTTTACGTGACTATATTCAACAGTTACTAGTTAGTGAAGTTTCCTTGCATAATATTTCAATTGATTATAACTTCTCTAATGAATTAGATGATATTTTAGTCAATATTGATCGACATGAACTTGTTCAAGTGTTTTTAAATCTATTTCAAAATGCCGTCGATGCTCAAGGCGACAAACCTCTTTCTATTCAAATTACTAGTTATCGCCTTGATAACTTCGTTCGGATTACTTTCACAGATAATGGAATTGGTATTCCTCCAGCTATTCAAGAATATATCTTTGATCCATTCTTCTCAACGAAGGATTCGGGAACAGGACTAGGCTTGTCAGTAACAAAAAAAATCATCCAAAATCATAACGGCACGCTCAAAATGACTAGTGCTTCAAACGGTACAACTTTCACTATTTCTATTCCAATCTTACCTAAAACAACCCTTGAAAAATTAAATCAATGTAAATAAAGGACTAATCCACGAACTACATGCCAATTGTTAAACACTCCCAACAATTAGCATGTAGTTTTTTATGTTGCACTTTTCTTCTTTACATTATATAAACCTTTCTCTATATCTTACTTATTTCTTTCTAGGTGGGCCAATTTCTTATTTTTTTAGAAATGGTAGTTTGTCCATCACGAATTTAGTATAAATTTCATTTTAATATATAGTAATGACTAATGATTCTATGAAAGAAAAGAATGAAAAGATGAACAATAAAAATAAAGGAAAAGTATTTTATGGTAATGATTGTTGCGAAGTAAGAGCATGTAGCCATATTAACATCCCCAAGTCAGAACTTACAGAATTTGTTAGACTTCTTCAAACTCTTGGTCAAGCTATTCTAGTTCAATATGGATCTGGTTGCCTAGGCGGAGGAACTACGGGGACTACTGGTGCTCAAGGGCCTCAACAAGGACCTGCGGGCGATACAACTGCGACACTATCTGTCTTCCGAATTTACTAACCACAATTTCCGAAAATATTTTGGGAGGACTAAGCACATTTATAAGTAATAGATGTGATTTTGATTGACTATTAAATCTCTCTTTTAATAAAAAGGAGCACTTGTTTGGGAGGATAAGTGCTCCTTCTTTACGTTTCTTTACCTCAAATTTACTCTATCTTAATCCTCATTTTGTATGATAAATAATGAAGTCAAAGATATGAAAGAGGGATGAAAAATGAGAGTTATGTCACCGATACGCATTTGGATTGCTCTTATGATATGCATTATTTTATGTGTAGGATTTTTTTTAACTCTAAAATATTCCACTATTTCAAAAGCAGAGAGAAAAACAGTTCCATACACACTTTTGTATACGAAACAAAACAACATCCTTTATTCCAATTCCACAAATAATGAAAAAAAAGTTATAAAAGGAATGCTTATTACGGAAGCTCCTAGTTACGAAACTCTACTTCAAATTGCTGAAACGATTAAAAATCAATATACAAATAAAGGAATTGATGAAATCACGCTGTCTATCCATAATGAAAATAATGGTAGTTATGAAGAAGAATTACTATACGAACCGATTAGTAAAGGAACAATAATCATCACATACGATTCCCAATCCTTTGGCAGTACGAACATTACTCTTAATGAATAGTAGCATTTACCTCACAAATTATGAGCAAACTTTATTTTTCACATGAGAAAGAGGCGAATAACGAAATTCGCCTCTTTTTTTACCATAATGATGGAATCCACTCTTTCACTTTATTAAACCACTCTTGCTGTTCTTTTTTCCTTTGTTGTTCTTCTTCTTGCCTTTTCTTTTCTTCTTCTTTTCTTCGCTTTTCTTCTTCAATTGTTTGCAATTGTTTTTTATAGTCCGCTTCAGATATTAACGACAATTGGAACGCTTTTTGGGCTGGGTTTGCATTTGCTTTTTTCATGATATCCCGGAACATCGTCGTTGTAATTTGACTACCACCTGGAACATAATGCTCGCTATCTGTTTTGTCATATCCTACCCAAATCGCACCTACTAAATCTGGTGTGTATCCTACAAACCACGAGTCCTTTGCCCCTACGCTCGGACCATTTACAAGTTGAGTAGTCCCTGTCTTTCCTGCTGTATCAACATTAGTAACTTTCGCTTTTCCACCTGTTCCCTTTTCTACAACACCTTTTAATAAATACGTCATCTTTTGAGCAATTTTCTCACTCGTCACTCGTGTCTCTTTCTTATACCATTTCCCTATTATTTCTCCTTCAGCATTTTGAACTTCTCTAATTGCATGAGCCTCTACTTGAACCCCATCATTAGCAAATGTACTATATGCTTGGGCCATTACAAATGGTGATGTCCCTACATGCATCCCACCTAAAGCAATTGGATACGTACGGTCTTCTGGTACTAATGGAATACCAAATCGCTCTAAAGATTTCAATCCTTTATCTAATCCTATTTGTTCTAATAGCCACACAGCGGAAACATTATACGACTTTGCTACCGCTTCATACATTGTCACATTACCATGAAAAGCCTGATCACTATTTTTCGGTTCATATTCTTTAATATGAAATGGTTCATCCTTTAATATATCGTATACTTCATACCCTTGTTCTAAAGCGGGTACATATACAGCTAGAGGCTTTAACGTTGAACCTGGTTGTCTTTTTAATTGCGTAGCATGATTAAATTGTAAAAACTGATATGGTCCTCTACCACCAACTAAAGCTGGAACACCGCCTGTTTTGGGATTTATAAGGACTACACCCGTTTGCATAAGTTGATCTGAGCCACTATCTTTGAAATAACTATCATTATTCACAACATCTTCTACAGCTTGTTGCTTTTTCGGGTCAAGCTCTGTATAAATACGATAACCACCTGCTAAAATTTCATTTTGTGTTAATTCATACTTATCCATCGCTTCCCTAACTATATAGTCTACATATTGGGAGTATTTACCTTTGTATTTATCATCAACCCCACGTTTTAATACAAGGCCTGACTCTTTTTCTTTATTATACTGTTCGTCAGAAATATACCCTTGCTCTTTCATTAAACTTAATACGACATTACGTCGTTCAATTGATTTATTAAAGTTTTTATAAGGCGAATACGCAGACGGCGCTTTAATTAATCCCGCAATCGTTGCAGCTTCTGAAATTGATAAATCTTTTACCTCTTTATCAAAATAAGATTTAGCTGCCCTCTTTATCCCCCAAGCACCTTCCCCAAAATAAATTTGATTCATATACATTTCAATAATTTCATCTTTTGTATAAGTACGTTCTATTTTTTTTGTTAAAAAGTATTCCTTTATTTTACGAGAAAATGTACGATCTTGTGTCAGAAATACATTCTTCGCAAGCTGCTGTGTAATTGTACTTCCCCCAGCTACAACTTCTCCTGCTGTAATATTTTTAAAAACCGCACTTATAATTCCACTATAATAAATACCATGATGGTTAAAAAATTCCTTATCTTCTACTGCAACAATTGCCTGAACCATAATATCAGGAATATCTTTTCTTTTAACGCCTTCTGTTTTCGAAGAAGCTAATTTAGTTGCGACCTCATTATTTGCATCATAAATTAAAGTCGGTTGTGGAACAGCTTGTTTTAATTCAGATATGTCTTGAATGGAAATTATTATATTTACAGCAATAAATAGAGTAACGAATACACTTCCCAATACAATTAATGAATTACGAAGTTTCTTCCTCTTATTGAACCACTCAAGCATTTTTTTAAAATGAGTGTTCTTCAATTTCATTCGTTCACTTCCTTCATTTATTTACACTCTTCTTTTTAAAAGGAAGAATATACCGCCTTTTAAATTTATTATAATAACGTAGTCATTCCTATAGTGTAAAGCTTTTCTTTTGCATTCATACTTTTTGCAAGAAAAGGACATTCTACAAGTAAGATATTCACTATTGGATATTAATATTATTAATAGAACAACGAGAGTTATGTTAAGTTTTTGTAAACTTTTCGATAAAATGTTTTAAAAAACGACAGTTTTTTGTTAGAATTGATTAGCCAATATATTTTACATATATTACTTTTGTGGGGGTAACAATAATGGTCTTTAAATCAAAAAAAGATAAATTTTCTGAAATGTTAATGAATGTTTCCGAAAATTTAAAAGAAGGCGCGCAGTTTTTCGTGGAGTATAAAATTAAAAATGCTAGCGATTTAAAAGAGTTTTCTATGCGCATGAAAGAGTATGAGTCAAAAGGTGACTCATTTATTCACGAAATCATTATGGAGTTAAACAAAGCGTTTATCACTCCGATTGAGCGTGAGGACATCCTACAACTTGCAATGAGTATGGATGATGTATTAGACGGATTAGATCACAGTGCTGGTCTGTTCGAAATGTATTCTATTACAGAAGCTGATGAATACATGATTAAATTCGTAGAAGCAATTAATCAATGTGCGATTGAGATTGCAAACTCTGTTGAATTAATGTCTAACAAAAAATTAGTCGACATTCGTACAAATGCGATTAAGATTAAGGATTATGAATCACAGTGTGATGATATTCGCCGTCATGCGATTAAGAACTTATTCTCTCGTGAAAAAGATCCGATTAAGATTATTCAATTTAAAGAGATTTACGAAGAGCTTGAAGAAGTAGCTGATAGCTGTCAAAGCGTTGCAAACGTATTAGAAACAATTATTATGAAGAACGCGTAAGGAGTTTGATCATGGATACACTCTTGATACTAACCGTTTTAGTAGTCATTTGCGCTTTAGCTTTTGACTTTATCAATGGATTTCACGATACAGCAAACGCTATTGCAACGGCTGTTTCAACGAAAGCTCTAAAGCCTAGACATGCCATTATTATGGCGGCTATTATGAACTTTTTAGGCGCAATGACATTTACAGGTGTAGCAAAAACGATTACAAAAGATATCGTTGATCCATTCGCCTTACAAAATGGTTCTCTTGTAATTTTAGCTGCTTTGCTTGCGGCGATAGCTTGGAACTTAATTACTTGGTACTACGGTATTCCAAGTAGTTCTTCGCATGCAATTATCGGCTCAATCGCAGGTGCAGCAATTGCGGCCGCTGGGATTAGCTCGCTAAATCTTAAAGGATTTATTAAAATTATTGAAGCTTTAATCATTTCACCGATTATCGCTTTCGTTATTGGTTATACCGTATACAGTATTTTTAAAGTAGTATTTAAAAACTTTAACTTAACAAAAACGAATAAGAACTTCCGTATATTCCAGATTTTCACTGCAGCATTACAAGCCTACACACACGGTACGAATGATGCACAAAAAGCAATGGGAATCATTACGATGGCTCTTATGGCTAATAACTATCATACTTCTAGCGATATCCCGTTCTGGGTACAATTATCTTGTGCTATCGCAATGGGGCTTGGTACTTCTGTCGGCGGATGGAAAATTATTAAAACTGTCGGTGGACAAATTATGAAAATTCGTCCTGTAAATGGTGTAGCTGCCGATTTATCATCATCACTTGTTATTTTCGGTGCAACATTCATTCACTTACCGGTTAGTACGACGCACGTTATCTCTTCTTCTATTTTAGGGGTTGGTGCTTCTCACCGTGTGAAAGGGGTAAAATGGGGAACTGCAAAACGCATGTTAATTACATGGGTTATTACACTTCCTATTTCAGCTTCTTTAGCTGCTCTGTTTTACTACCTATTACATTTTGTTTTCTAATCAAAAGTCGTCTTCCTTATTTTTCTAGGAAGACGACTTTTTTGTGAACAAGCCTATTTCTCATTAAAAAGCGTGTATAATAATTGGTGGATAAGTTATTTAGAGGAGTTGGCAATTTTGGAATACATCATGTTACTTTTCATCGGACTAATCGCCGGAACAGTCGGCAGCCTAGTTGGGCTTGGAGGCGGAATTATTATTGTTCCGTTATTAATTGGATTACACAGTTTATCACCACAACTTGCAGTAGGGACTTCTATGGTAACAGTCGTTTTCACAGGACTATCTTCCACCCTTACTTACATGAAGCATAAGCGAGTAGATTATAAAAGTGGACTTATTTTATTTATCGGAAGCGGCCCTGGTGGTATTATCGGATCATGGGCAAATAAATTTTTAAACCAAGACACATTTTCTTTATACTTTGGGATTTTCCTTATATTCGTCTCAATTCTACTTATGCTTCGAGACAAATTAAAACCTCTTTCCCTCTCAAATACGTCTGTAATTAAGCGTTCTTTTACAGATAATGACGGAAATACTGTACACTACCAATTCCCACCGTTTCTTGCTATCTTTATCGCCTTTATAGTTGGGTTTATATCTGGATTATTTGGAATTGGTGGCGGTGCCTTACTTGTTCCAGCAATGATGCTTCTTTTTGCATTCCCAGCACATATTGCAGTAGCAACTTCAATGTTCATCGTATTTCTATCAGCAATTGTAAGTTCTGCAACTCACATCTCACTTGGAAATGTCAGCTGGATTTATGCATTAATCCTGATTCCGGGTGCATGGATTGGCGGAAAAATCGGGGCTTACATTAATACAAAACTAAGTGGTAACGCCGTAATTAATTTATTACGTATTACGTTGATTATTCTTGGAACTAGATTAATCATTATTTCCCTTTTATAACGTATTCTTTTTAGAATGCGTTTTTCTTATACACATGAATATAAAAATCCTCCGAGGAGAACAAATAAAATTAAACAAACACATAATAACATATAATTTGAAATATGTACTTTCTTCAAGTTGACCACTCCTATAACTGCGACTGTTATCTTTATGATAGCGAAAAAATAGTTCACTTGCAGTTACAGAGTGCTAACAATGCAAAATCAATTATTACAAATTTTATCCTTATATTTCATTTCTTTGTATATTCTATCGATTTAATAAAAAAAGATGTCATATTGACATCTTTTTTAATGAAGAAGTGACCACCCCATGAAGTCTTCATGTACTTGGCACGCCCTCTTATCGTTTCGATCATATAATTCAGCATAGCTATCTGTTTCTTCATCATAAGCCATCGTATAAATAATTTGGCCGTCTACTTCAACGGATAAAACGACTCCACCTTTCATCTCTTCTACATGAATGATAGCATTCGCCGGAATTCTCATATCCGTCATTCTCATCGCATCTAACAATATACTAAACCCCCTACAGCGTATTCATTGCTAGTACTATTACACACTAAATAGTATACTACTGTAATAGCATACATTTCGTCAATGAAATTGCTGTTGAAATAGCATATTGTCTATATACATATACGCTAAAATAGAAGAAATAGAAACATATTAATGGGGGGCTAACATTGATTCTACACAAAGGAGATGTACTATTCCGTCAAGGCGAGGACGGTCCTTTATACTTTATAAAAACAGGCTTATTAAAAGTAGTTCGGCTAGAAGAAGACGGAACACCATTTTTATTCAACATTATCGTTCCAGGTGAAACGATACCTCATCATTCTTTAATTTCACCGAAAGAATATCACGGTACAGCTATCGCTTTAATAAAAACAGAAGTGGAACCGATCACTAGTAGTGAATGGTACGAGAGACTTCAAGCAAATCCCGAATCGTATGCTAACATCGCTATGCAATTGCAATCTAAATTAAGAATGATGCAACAACGAATTGATCAATTGACAACCGTCTCTCCGAAAGAACGTCTTCATCGTTTACAAGAATGGTTCACCCTATATTTAGGTGACATTCCTATATATGAAATATTAACACAAACCGAAATTGGTCAACTGATAGGTATACGTCGTGAAACAGTAAACCGTTTATTACGAGAACAAATAAAAAACGAGGTAAAATAAATACCTCGTTTTTTTGCTTATTGTAAGCTTGTTGCTGGGCCGAAAAATTCATAATGAATATGCTCTTGTTTCACACTTAAATCAGTTAGTGCAGCATTTATATGCTTCATAAATGCTACTGGACCACAGAAATAAAACTCTGCTTCAGTTGTCGGAATAATAGTTTTTAACCATTCACTTTCAATGAAACCTTCTTTATCAAAGTTCTTCATTTCTAAATCTTTTTCAGTCGGTGCAGAATAACAAGTATATGCTTTAACTTGTTCATATTCATTTTCTACTGTCTTAACGTGTTCTTTCATTGCATGTGTATTACTATTTATTGCTGCATGAACAAAATATACATTACGTTTTGAATCTTGTTCAATTAACGTATTTAACATACTCATCATCGGTGTAATCCCTACTCCACCACTAATTAGTACAACTGGTAATGTTGAATCCATATTTAACACGAAATCTCCCGCTGGTGCACTTACTGGTAAAACATCTCCTTCTTTTACATGTTCATGTAAGTAATTAGACACTTTACCGTCTGGTGTATCTACACCTTTTTCTTTTTTTACACTAATACGATAATATTCTTTCCCAGGAGCATCGGATAAACTATATTGACGATTATGTGTATATGTCTCACCTTCAATATTGATTTGAATCGTTACATATTGACCTGGGATGAATGAAGAAACTTTCCCTCCATCTTCAGGTTTCAAATAAAATGACGTAATAACATCGCTTTCCTTCACTTTTTTAACAATCACAAAGTTGCGGAAGTCTTTCCATCCACCTTCTTTATGTGCAGCTTCTTCATACATCTCTGCTTCAATGCTAATGAATGCATCAGCAATGACACCATATGCTTCTCCCCATGCATTTAAAACTTCATCAGGTGCACCTGCGATCTCTTTAATGGCACGTAGTAAACATGTACCTACAATCGGGTAATGCTCTGCTTTAATACCTAAACTTCTATGCTTATGACCAATTTGTTTTACAACTGGAATAATAGCTTCTAAATTATCAATGTACGTTGCAGCTGCATAAACAGCATTCGCTAACGCTTGTTGTTGTCTTCCCTTTTTCTGATTTGTATGGTTGAAAATATTCAATAACTCCGGATGTTCCGAAAATAAAATTTCATAAAATCTCGTTGTAATTTCAACGCCTTTTTCTTGTAATAATGGTACTGTTGACTTTACGATTTCAATTGTTTTTGCACTTAACATTGTATCCCACTCCTCTATTTCCTTAACTGTTTTTAGTTTAACTGAATCTTATAATGCAGATTGTGATTTTAATCACTATTAACACGGTGTTTTTGTGAATAATATATGAACATTATATTTACAAAAGAAAATAAGCTAACTAGAATTCTAGCTAGCTTATTATTTTGTTTGTATAGCTTGTTCAATTACTTTTATATCTTTCCCATCGCCAAACTCCGTATATCCCCAGATATTCGTTTCACCTCTATATTTATTTACGATAATATCCAAGTCATGATATACACGGTGGGCATACACTACATACTCAATATTTTGAAGTTCCACACCTTTTTTTACAATTTCATAGCTTCTATTTACATCGCGTTTTATTTTTTCATTCTTTATTTCTGTATGTATATTTTTTAACGATGATTCTTGTTGTTGAAACCATTGCTTAAATTGATTCCAATCCCCGTCTGTATAATTCTCTGCTTTACCGTAATTTAAGAAATTATTATAGCTTTCATGTGTCATTCGAATAAAATTTAGCACTTTTGTCTCTTCTTGCACATCTTCTATTTGAGCTATTGTATTTACCTCAGCAGGCTTATTCGCATAATGTAACAGCACTTTCATAAGACTATAACTCGCAATGATCATCACGATAATAATCCCGAATACACTTAACAATTTCTTCATATACAGAACTCCTTCTCTACTAAAAATATTACAATGTATGACTATACTTGTAACTTTCTCTCGTAGAAATATAATTCCTGTATAAATTCTTCCTATCATTTCGACAATATTTTTCTATACATTTCTCGTTGGCAAATGTTCTTGTAAAACAATATATCCTTCATAAGCTGTGTAACCGAGTATAGCCATTAATCCGATATAACAAGCAAATACTGTCCATTTCGTTTTCGCATCCACTTTATAATAGTTTTCTTGTTGTTCCTTTTCTGTTTTCCATTCATTTAATTTTCTTTCTGACGCTTCAAATGCTTCCCTTATGTGAATTGTATACTCATCTTTTTCATCTTCATATGGAACATAATCTAACGGTTCGAACTTCGGTAAAAGATACTCTAACACTTCCATTTTTTGAAGTTCACCTATTTGTAACTCTTTTTCCCGTTCTCTTTGTCTTAATGCATTCATCTCATGATGCATCACGTATATAGTCCGATGTACAGCACCCGTTTCTTTTAATTCCTCTTCAAGCCTAGTAACATATTCTTTCATCCCATCAATTTTATGCCCTAATTCCTTAATCGGCTCATCTCTCTTTATTACTCTATATAACTCCATACAACCGATAATAACAATAAATCCTCCCAAAATACTTTTAAAGTAAATTGAATAGCCAAGTAATAAAATAAGGCCTGCTCCCCAAATTTTAGTACTGACAACTGAAATAATTCTCCCACCATCTAGCGGCGAAACGGGAATTAAATTAAAGAAATTAATCATACTTCCAAGCAAAATAACAAGCGCCCAAAATGGCTCTTTCGTCATTATATAAAGCGGTATCGCCGGTAAAAATGACAGAAGTCCGAAAAGCGGCCCCATATAGGCAATGTAAGCTTCATCTTTCGCATTTTTCGGCACCTCTTTCATTCCAATAAGGGCCCCCATAAATGGAATAAAGATTGCTGGCGATGTCGGGATCCCCTTTCTTTTCGCAGCCCATAAATGGCCCATTTCATGAACAAACAACAAATAAATGAGCGCTACTCCAAATTTCCAACCATATAGAACTGCGTATGCGCCAAGCGATAGAAACATACTAAATACCGTTGAAAACTTTGCTAATTTAAAAATTGCAAATACCCACTTTAACTTAGACAGTAAAAATAGACCTATCGCAACAATAATTCCCCATAATCCTTTTTTATTATTTTTCATATTCCTCTCCTTTATCTCTCCTTAATGAATCATATCATTCATCAAAGCTTGTTCTTTTCTCTATTATGACATATTTTTTTCTATTGTTAGAAATAATGTTTATATAATCCATTTTCAGCCAAAAATATAAATAAAAGGAGGTGTACACAAATGAATTTACAATCTCTTATAATAGGTGCTCTATCGTTTTTAGCTTCAACTCTTATTTTTTATACCGTTAGTTACGTATTATTATTAGATTTGTTGCCCAATCACGTATTTATTGCCCTTGTCATCCTTTCCGCTCTTATGATTTCTTTTCTTATTACACGAAAATCAATGAATGAGCCATCTACAAAAGCAAAGTAATAGAGAGGGGTGCTTTCCCCTCTCTATTATCATTTCCTAGGAAAGGCCATATAGATTTGACGAGTTTACATTCATTCCAATCCGTAAGGGCTAATTAAAGTCTCACTTTATCTTTGAAAATTCATTTTTTCACCATAATCTTTAACAATCTGAATTATATTTTGAAACACACCTATTTTTTCTTTTTCACTGTTTAATATTTTCAAATCATAATTTTCGTAATATGTTTCTAATGATTTTAATTGTGATTCTGAAGCGCTTTTTATCGGAACAGTAGCATGTAATTCATATTGCTTATACCCTTCCTTTACTTTTTCACCTAAAATCATTTCACTCTCTTTTGCTCCAATTAATTTTTGAACTTTTTCTGGAAAATTGAGTTGCAAATAATATTCTTGCTCCTTCACTAACTTATTGTATAGTGATTGTGAAATCGTATACCGTACCGTATAATTCACGTTTTGATCGCCTGTTTTAATATGAAACGCGGTAATCTGCAAATCTTTTTTTGTTACTTCCGTTAAAGGGCTTACCTGCATCTCATCTTCTTTTTGTTCTGAGACATTTGGAAATATATCCAAAAGCTTTTCCGTATCTTTTTCATTCAACATATACATAGCTTTCTTATATTGCACCCATCCTCGTCTATCTTCTCCCCTTAACCATGCATAATAAGTTTCTTTTTTCCCATCTCTACTAATTTGTATTTCATATTCAGGTTCACCGAAGCTTCCTGTTATTTCTTGTTTCTCAGCTTTATTCAAAATGTCTATTACTAACTTCGCTTCTGATTCCTGCAACTTTTTCTCTTTATGTTTTTTTTGTATAACGGTTACCCCTATTGTTTCTTTCACTTCATTCACCGTCTCTTCTACTTTTTTTGTTTCTTTTTTCGGCTCAACTTGACCACAAGCTGCTAGTAACATAACAAACAACAACACCAATACATATTTCCCTTTCAAATTAATCCTCCTCTTACGATAAGAAATCCTTATAATCTTCATACATAAAACAAAAACGTGACATCCTATTAAATACGCTATACTAATCATTGAAAGGAGGTCTTTATCATGTCCATTAATTTTCATGATGAAAATAATAAGTACACATATGCAACAAGAAACGCTCATATTTCTTGGGCTGAAATGGTAAAAAACATTACAGAAATACAAAACAAGCAAATAATTGATATCGGCTGTGGTGGTGGGATTTATACGAAAGAACTCGCTCTTATGGGAGCCAAAAATGTTGTGGGACTTGATTTTTCAAAAGAAATATTACAAGCTGCAAAAGAAAATTGTAACAACTTTTCAAACATTTCATTCATCCACGGTGATGCACATAATATCCCATACCCTAATGAAACATTCGACATAGTTATTTCGCGTGCAGTTATTCATCATTTACAAGACATTCCTACATTTTTACGTGAAGCTTCTCGTATATTAAATAAAAACGGTGTACTTATTTTACAAGATCGAACAATTGAAGATTGTACAATTCCAGGAAGTCCCGAACACATTCGCGGATATTTTTTCTCTCTATTTCCAAAACTTATTGAAATAGAGTCAAAAAGACGTCCAAAAACCAACACTATACAGACAGAATTACAAAAACATTCTTTTCATGTACTTCCCACACAAACACAATGGGAAATACGAAAAATACATGATTCTGTAGAAGCATTATTGCAAGATTTATCTCCTCGAACAGGTCGATCTATTCTATATGAGTTAACAGATGATGAACTTTCTCAACTTCTACAACATATACAGACCGCATTACAAAACGTCTCTCCTATTATTGAAAGAGATCGATGGACAATTTGGAGCGCCATGAAGTTGTAAGGAAGGAAGCCTCACAAAATAATGTGAGGCTTCCTTTCTTTCATAATCTAATTTTGCAACACTCTTGATATCCTCCACTTCTGGCCTGTGCACTTCCACACTTCGGACATACTAAATATCTAGACTGATTTGTCAATAAACTACCTTTTTGAAAGAGTAAAACTTCTGCTTGTTTAAACGAACGCGAATAATATAACCACATAAAACCAATTATAGCAATAATGCCAAATAATACTCCCATCGCAAGCATTTCAGTCACCTCTTTTGGTTTGTTCTTTCCAGCAAGTGGATTGTTGTATTATTCTCTATAAATTCAAACAATCCCTTCTTCACTCCTATAAATATCAATTTTCTCTATAAAATTTACAATTCTCCGCAAATTTTCACTCCCATTTTACAATTCATCATTTCCTTTACAACAACGAATATCACTTTCGATATTTCCGTATATAAATATATCTTTCAAAAAACATATTGACTTTCTAAAAAAAACATGCAACAATACTGTCAGAATACTTGAATAAAAATTCATTGACGAGAACGAGTACGTTATAGAACTGTTCCCCAGAGAGTTGGCGATTTGCTGAAAGCCAACGTTCAGCGCGTAACCGAAAATCATCTCCGAGAAGTAGAACCGAATGTTACAGTAAGTTCTTACCGGCCGTCCCCCGTTACAAGGAACACGTATCATGTTGTACGTTGCAAAGCCGTATACATATAGATTTATTTCTACATGTGTAAATTAGGGTGGTATCGCGGGTAAATATAACTCGTCCCTTTCTTTAGGGACGAGTTTTTTGTGTTCTTACAAATGAATTTAAAAAAGGAGGAAAAACAATGAACACTGTATCAAAAAAACATATTTTTTTCACGGGTCTTATGCTATTTTCTTTATTTTTTGGGGCAGGTAATTTAATTTTCCCTCCCATGCTTGGCCAAAATGCAGGTGAAAACTTTTGGCCAGCAATGATTGGATTTTTACTAACAGGAGTTGGCTTACCACTACTAACTGTTATCGCAATTTCTCTATCTGGAAATGGAATGCAGCAACTTGCAAGTCATGTTCATCCATTATTCGGAATTTTCTTTACAGTAATTGTATACATTGCTATCGGTCCATCTATGGGCATCCCACGTGTTGCAAATGTCGCTTATGAAATGGGTGTTAGTTCTTTCTTACCAGAAACAATCCGCTCTAGCAGCCTAGTGCTATTTGTATATACAATCATCTTCTTTACTATCGTATTTTGGCTCAGTTTGAATCCATCTAAACTTGTTGATCGTATTGGAAATGTATTAACACCTATTTTATTACTCTCTATTTTCTTATTGTTTGTTAAAAGTGTATTTACACCACTTGGGCAATCAGGACCAGCAATGCAAGAGTATCAAACTTCTCCAATCTTCAAAGGCTTTATGGAAGGCTACTTAACAATGGACACTATTTCAGCACTTGCATTCGGAATTATCGTTGTAAATGCAATTCGCTCTAAAGGTGTGAATGATCGTAAGTCCATTGCCATCGCCACAGCAAAAGCAGGGCTTATTGCCGCTACAGGGCTCGTACTTGTATACGGTGCACTCGGCTGGCTTGGGGCAACTAGCGTCTCGCTCGGATATGCAAAAAATGGCGGACAGCTACTTACTGTTATCGTACAACAATTATTCGGTCCATACGGTTTGCTCCTATTATCTCTTATCGTTACACTCGCTTGTTTAACGACATGCGTTGGACTCGTATCTGCGTGCAGCCAATATTTTTCAACATTATTGACTACATTTTCATACAAAACGTTCGCGAGTATCATTTGCGCATTAGGATTACTAGTTGCCAACTTAGGTTTAACGAAAATTATCGCAATCTCTGTTCCAATTCTACTTGTTGTGTATCCAATTGCGATTGTACTCGTACTACTATCATTACTTCATAAATACTTCGGTGGATATCGCTCTGTTTATGTAGGTGCTTTAATTGGAGCAGCTGTAGTGAGCGTATTTGATGGATTAAAACAAGGTGGTATTTCAGTTTCATTTATCACACCATATTTTGAATTTATCCCTTTATATAATGAAGGAATCGGCTGGCTAATACCAGCATTAGTAGGAGGTCTTATTGGTCTTGCAATGGCTAAGTTAAGCGGTACGAAAAAAGTTCCATTAGTAACCGAATCTCACGAAGTAAAAGCCTCCTAAAAAAACTCCCAAAAGGGAGTTTTTTTACATTTGATACGCAGCATGATTAAAACTGCTTATTTTATAAGCCTTCGTATAATATTCAATATTCGTATCAACTGTTTCTACCTTGACAACATCATAGCGCTCTTCTTGCTTTACTAAAAATAAATAGTATTCCTCTGTTGCCTCAATAATCGCAATTTTATCTGTTTCAACATTATATTGTTCACAAAGCGCTTGTAATGCGTTCACATAATCCCCTAATTTTTTAGACTTATCCATTCCGAATATAGTTTGAACTAACATATACATTCTCCCCTTTATATGTACTGTTAACACCTCAATGATAACGCTTACATTATTTGTCGTCAATAAAAACATTCAATTGTTTTAACGCCAAATCTATATTGTATCGAGCCAATAATCAGCGAGGAATTCCCCGCCAATTAAAGTTTTACTTTATCCCGCATTAACTGCCCGTAAAAGTCCGATTGGTGAGGGCTGATAATCAGTGGGAGAGGAACAACCTCCCCACTGATTAAAGTTTCACTTTATCACTTCGTTAATTGATGCCTAAATGCATAAATAACCGCCTGAGTACGGTCACTTACATTCAATTTATTTAATATATTACTCACATGTGTCTTTACCGTTTTCAGTGCAATAAATAACTCGTCCGCAATCTCTTGATTACTTTTTCCCTCTGCAATTAATAACAAAATCTCAAACTCTCTTTCCGTTAAATCATCATGCAAAGGTTGCTCTTTCTTTTGACGCATACGGGACATCATTTTCCCGGTAACTTTCGGCTCTAATACTGTTTCTCCATCATAAGTAGCTCGTACAGCATCAGCAATATCACTTGCTCTTGATGTTTTTAATAAGTAACTGGTCGCCCCAGCCTCAATAACAGGATACAATTTTTCGTCATCTAAAAAGCTTGTTACAACTACAATTTTTGCTTCTGGCCATTCTTGAATAATAGCACGTGTTGCTTCGACACCATCCATCTCATCCATAACAAGGTCCATTAAAATAATATCCGGCCTTAATTGCAATGCTAATTCTGATCCTTTTCTTCCATTCTCAGCTTCCCCTACTACTTCAATATCTGGCTGTGTCGATAAATATGCCGATACACCCATACGAACCATTTCATGATCATCGACAAGCAATACTTTTATCATACTTCTCCCCCTCTCTCAATCATAATCGGTACTTTTACTTCTATTTGTGTACCTTTGGCCGGGAAACTAAGTACCTTAAGTGTCCCACCAATTTCATGAACACGCTCTTGCATCGATCTTAGGCCATATGAACCAGCCTTATTAACCCCTACTTCAAACCCAACGCCGTCATCAATGATTTTTAAAATCGCATATTGATCAATTTTTCGAAGGCGCACTTCTGTTTTCTTTGCCTTCGCGTGTCGCAACGTGTTTGATAGCGCTTCTTGCACAATACGGAATAAATGATCTTCTACACCTTTTTTTAATTCTATTGGCTCAATAAGCCATTCAATTTTCATATGTTGTTTTCGCGATAATTCCGTTAATAATTCCTCTATACCTTCTGTCAGTTTCTTACCTTCCAATTGTACAGGACGTAAATGAAGGAGCAATGCTCTCATTTCTGATTGAGCATTTACAACCATATTTTCAACAAGTTGCAATTGTTTTTTTGTCACATCTGGAAATTCAGTTATTTGTTCATTAATCGCTGACATCATCATCGACATTGCGAAAAGCTGCTGACTTACTGAATCATGCAACTCCCTTGCTAAACGATGCCTTTCTTGAGAAATCGCTTCTTGTCTCATCTCTTCATTCCAATGAGCTCGTTCATTCGTTACTTTTTGAAAGAGTCCAGCTTGCTCCTCTAATCGACGAGCCAGAACGATTACTTTTCGTTCCACTTCATGAAATTCATCATCTGCAGTAAACGAAACATCGCTCGGAAAATTCCCTCGCTCTACTTCAAATAGAAAAGTATTTAATCCTTGTATACGCTGCTCTATATAATAACCGATTGCATATCCTACAATTCCCCCGATAAGTAAACTTGTAGTCATAATAAACAAGCCAATTGGAACAGAAGCGATGGATTCCTTCCATAATAAATCATACACTTGTTGCTCGCTTTTCCATACATATACAATTGTACAAATGAGTGCGATACTAACAGAGGACAACATAGAATAACGAATATACATCCACGAAATATTTTTTTGTTTCTTCATTATACTTTCCTCACTTCCGTGTCGCCTACGACAAGCGAAGAAATAATTTTAATACGTCGAGGAGCCTCTTTATACTGCTCTGTTCTAAATGTAACATTGCGGTTAAACCCTGTCTCTTCATGACCTGGCAAGAGCACACGTCCGACAATAACAGAATGATTTAAAGAAAGTTCAATATCATACGGCACATATAAACGAATATTACCAACGACACCCCGAATAACAATTACCGTTTCCCCTTCTGGAATCATAGCAGTTGTTAAATCTATTTCCACATCACAAGCACCATATTGAACATTAATATCCTCAAGTTCATAAATATGATCCATCATTCGCACATTGCCTACAAACATATTTTTCAAATATGTTTCTGTACGATATATTTGCTTCTCTTCGTCTATAATCCCTTTTTCTTTAATTTCAACCTTCATTGCTTTTTGCTGATGCCCTTGTTGAATCAATTGATAACCAATTAAAGCTAAACAAGCAAATACGACAAGAACAAATGCTGCTGATGAAAATAAGAAAAATAAAAATACGATACCACCAACAAATAAAAATACATTTCCCCGTACATAACGATTCTTTTTACGATAATGCCTTCCAAACATAAGCATAATAAATGCAAAAATGAGACCACCTGGTTCAAAATGTCCAAGTATCATATCAAGAAAAAGACCGAATCCAAATATGATGAGGAGCATCCCCATTAATTGTGTCTTTGAAAAATGTTTCTTCATTTCAGCTCCCCCCTTCTTGTCACATATACATAGAAGAAAAGGCATTGCTTTCCAACACCTTTTCTCCTATCACTATATCATAAGCCTGTTTTATAATATACTACTATTATTTTGTTAACTCTTTCGTTAACGATACATCATTCTTTTCTTTCATTTCACGCTCAAGTTTTGCAATTTTCATATCAAATGTATCACGCTCATGCTCTTCATTCATACGAGTTTCTAAGTCACGAATGTGATCTTCAATTTCTTCAAATCGTAAGAACGGATGATTTTCATCCATTTTATGCATCGCAGTATTCATACGACGATTTGCATGTGCCATATTTTCACGTGCCATTAGTTCCATACGCTTTGCGTGCATTTCTTTTAATTTATTTTTCATTTCAGAAAGACGACGCTCTAACTCATCAATTTGCTCTACAACACCTGCATACATTTCTTCTAATCGAGTTACTTGACCTTCATAATAAGCTACCTCTTCTAACGCACGTTCGTGCAATTGCAATTCGCCTGCTTCTTGAGCAATGATAGCTTGCTTTGATCTTTTATTAACGAAATAACGTGCTTGCTCAAGCTCACGAGCAAAGTTAGATTTTAATGTTTTATGACGCTCAATTAACTTCTCAATTTTTGTTATTTCACGCTCACTATCACGTAAATATTGGTTTAACATCGCAATTGGATTTTTTCTTTCCTTCTCATCTAACACGTTATGAAAATCAGCTAAAATTGCATCGCGTACACGTCCGAATAAAGATTGTTTCATTATAAATCTTCCTCTCTTCTACTTTTTTTATAATTTGATTTATTGTTTTAGTTTTTCATTAATTTGTTCCACTCATCTTCAAAGTTGCTATATGGTTTAGAACTTTCTGGAGCAGATTCAACAACTACATCTTTTTCTTTTTTCCACTCACGGTATCCGTAGTATAAAACCACTAAAGCAGCGATACCGATTAATGCTGGCGAATGAGAAAGTGCAATGGATAAACCGATTAAACCAACAATCCCCCAAGCTAACTTTCCAAAAAATGATTTAGCTCGCACAAATGATTTATAGCTCCAATATACAACTCCTGCTCCGATTGCAAATCCTACAATACCAGCAAGACTACCAAGAGCAATTAAAGCCAAAATACCGGCTGCGATAAACGCTAGAAATTGTTTCATCTTGTGCTTGCCTCCCTTCGATTTGATACTCTTATCTTAACTATTTTTTCATCTTTCCATAACGAGCTTAAGAACCGTTTTTAACTCAGACTTAAGACCGAGTCATATTCAGCCCTTTACGCAAAAAAACGTGCAGAGTCTATCCTCTGCACGTTTTTTAATTACTAACATTCATATTAAATTAAGCTGTTTTATGATACTCTTTTTTCTCAGCTACTTTCGAAAACCTTGGAAACCCAATTAAAATAGAAGCAATCCCACATACTCCAACTAAGATTGGATAAAATGCATATGGCAACAATTCAACCGGAGATAACGCTGCAAATCCTGCTGCCGTTAACATTTGGGCACCGTACGGAATTAATCCTTGCACACAACATGAGAAAAGATCTAATACACTCGCTGATTTACGAGGGTCTATTTCATATTGATCTGCAATATTTTTTGCAAGCGGGCCTGTAAAGATAATTGAAATCGTATTATTCGCTGTACACATATTCGTCATACTCACTAAACCAGCAATACCAAATTCCGCTCCTTTTTTCGAACGAATATTACGTGTTAATACATTCATTAAATATTGAATACCACCATTATATTGGATTAATTCAACCATACCGCCAATTAATATAGCAAGTAATACTAACTCCATCATACCGCCCATTCCAGTCGTTACACTTTTAAAGAAACTTTCTAACGTGTAACTTCCATCTATAAGGCCGATAACACCAGATAGTACAGTTCCACCAGTTAATACAATAAGTACATTCCAGCCAAGTAGCGCTGTAATAAGTACTCCTGCGTACGGTAAAATCTTTATCCAATCAAAGCTATGTGCTTTAATCTGCGTGTCACTTCCTGAAGTAACTATTACTAATAGTACAATTGTAATAATAGCCGCTGGTAACACAATTAAAAAGTTCGTTTTAAACTTATCTTTCATTTCTGTTCCTTGTGAACGAACAGCTGCGATTGTTGTATCTGAAATAAATGATAAATTATCACCAAACATCGCTCCGCCAACAACAGTAGCCATTGCAAGCGCAATTGAGATATCGGTTTGACCACTAATACCTACAGCAATCGGCGCTAATGCTGCAATTGTTCCCATTGAAGTTCCCATCGCTAATGAAATAAATGCACCAATAACAAAGATTCCAGCTACGATAAATCCTGGCGGTAAAATAGTTAACGCTAAATTAACAGTTGAGTCTACTCCGCCCATTCCTTTAGCAGTTTCAGAAAATGCACCTGCAAGCACAAAAATTAATACCATAATCATGATATCCGGATTTCCTGCACCTTTAGCGAACCGCTCTACTTTCACATTAAAACTTTCTTTACGATTCATCACTAAAGCGACTCCTACAGCAATTGAAATCGCTACAAGTATCGGCAATTTATAGAAATCACCTGTAATAATTCCAGAACCAATAAATAGCGCCAAAAATATCCCAAGTGGTAATAAAGCTAAACCATTTCCTCTCGTTTCTTTCAAAGTACCATCTCTCCCTAGTTTCAACCTTTTTCTAATGAATAACAAAAGACCTCTTCCGATGAGAAGAGGTCTTATACATCTATAAGAAACGCTCTTCTCATCTTTCAAGCACATGCTTGCTGGATTTGGCACAGCACTCTGAAATCGAGTCCGCTGCCGAGGCATCGTAGGGCCAGTCCCTCCGCCTCTCTTTATAAGAAGGTTTCATATTTATTTTTTAATATAATTTCTTCCCTAACTTTACTCGCTTACAAAACAAAAGTCAATTATTTTTTGTATAGATTTTTTTGGTAATTATACAAAAATTCGAATACAACAATCATTTTAACTTTTCGATTTCTTCTTCCAATATTGAAATCCAATAAAATTCACTATTTTTTATTGCTGCTAATATCCATTTCGTAGTGTACCAAGCTAACTCATACTCTTCCTTCGTGACATCGCCACTTTTATAAGCATCCTCTAGCTCTTCTTCATCTAATATATACACCTTACCGCTGGGTAATAATACTACATCTAAATATAAATCATCAAAATACGGTAAACCACGATCGTCTATTTCATATTCTTTCGTCACATCAATATAATATTGCACTAAATTGTGCCTATCATCTAACATAGCTGTAATCGCAAAGTTCTTTCCATTAATGAAATATTGAACCCACGTATACCCATCACTTGCAATACAAATTTCTTTACCATCATATTCTTTACAACTAGGCTCTCTCACCTTTTTTATATCCAGTATTCCGAGCATTCCCTCTTCCACTTGCTTAACCGTATAACTCTTTTCTATTAGTCTCTTCCACGAAGAACCGTCACCATATTTTCGTTTCATTATGTCTGCTCCTCTTCCATATACAGAAAAGCTCCCACATATTATGTGAGAGCTTGTTCATATTATAATTAAGCCGCTTGACCCTTTTCAGAAATCTCTTTTAAATAAGCTTGTCCTTTTTCAGCGTCATATTGACCTTCCCACTTAGACATAACTACAGCTGCTAAAGAGTTTCCTACAACGTTAACTGCTGTACGAGCCATATCTAAAATACGGTCAATACCAGCAATGAACGCTAAGCCTTCAGGTGGAATACCTACTGTACCAAGTGTCGCTAATAATACAACGAATGATACGCCCGGTACACCTGCGATACCTTTTGATGTAACCATTAATACAAGCAACAATGTAATTTGTTGTGTAATAGATAAATCAATACCGTACATTTGCGCTAAGAAAATAGCCGCAATTGCTTGATATAAAGTTGATCCATCTAAGTTAAATGAATAACCTGTCGGAATAACGAAAGATGTAATTGCTTTCGGGCAACCGAATTTCTCCATTTTCTCCATGATTTTTGGTAAAACTGTTTCTGAGCTTGCTGTAGAATACGCTAAGATCAGCTCGTCTTTTAAAATCTTAAAGAATTGGAAAATGTTAATTCCAAATATTTTCGCTGTAAGTCCTAAGACAACTACGACGAAGAAAATCATTGCTCCATATACGACAATTAGTAATTTCCCTAACGGAATTAATGAAGCAAGACCAAATGTAGAAACTGTAACACCAATTAGTGCAAACACACCAAATGGTGCAAATTTCATAACTTGGTTTGTTACGTAAAACATTGCATCAGCTACACCTTGGAAAAATTGAAGAACTGGTCTTCCTCTTTCACCAATCGCTGCTACACCTAAACCAAATAGTACAGAGAAGAAGATAATAGCAAGCATATCTCCGTCAGCTAACGACTTCATAATGTTCGTTGGAACAATATTTACAAATGTATCTGCAAATGAATGACTTTGTACTTGCTCTGTCGTATGTGTATATTTCGAAATATCTGTCTTTGTTAACTGCTCCATATTTACGCCTTTTCCTGGTTGGAAAATATTCGCTATTAATAGACCAACAATAATTGCAATTGTTGTAATAATTTCAAAGTAAAGAATTGTTTTTCCGCCTAGTCGACCTAGTTTTTTAACATCGCCAACACCAGCAACCCCAACAACAATACTTGCTACAACAATCGGTACAACGATCATTTTAATTAATCGGATGAAAATATCACCAATTGGTTGTAAGTACTTCACAACAGCTGGATTATCAAAGAAAATCGCACCAACCGCAATACCAAGCGCAAGTCCTATTAATATTTGCCATGCAAGTCCTATTCTTTTCATATTTGTTGTAACCCCCTCTTCGATGTGTCACTCTATCTCTCATTCTATCTCTATAAAACTAAGAAATTAAGAGTATTACATATTATTCGACAATTCACTACATTTTGTCCCTGTTAAAAATCATAAATCAAAAATTTAAATCTGACAACAAAATAACTTTGCCCGAACACAAATAATTTTCTTGACAAAAAGCAGACCCATGTTAGAAAACCTAACATGAGAACGATTCCTTACTAGTGTTTTATTAGCTTTCCAAGTAATATTTCACCTCATAAAAACGATTACTTTCCTCCTTCATTCCACAGATAAATCCCAAAATTTACCTTTGTTACACATATGAATAAAATGTAAGCACTATGACAATTACAGTTGAAAAATGATAAATTCCGACAAAACTTAGCAATTTTATAAAATTTTCTTTACATTATGATTACAACGATAGACACCCTTCTTCTTATGATATATAACATTCATAGGGAAAGGAGTCAGACAACAATGAAAAAGAAATTTGCAGCGTTTAGCGTTTTAGCAGCAGGAACGATTTTTGCTTCCCCGTTACTTTCACCCGTATACGCTGAAACGAATCAAGATAAATTATCTAACATTCAATCTGAATTAGAAGGCAAACAAAGTGACTTACAAAATAAATCAGTCGAGAAAGAACAAATAGAAAAAGAAATTCAAGAATTACAGAAGAAAATCGATGAATTAACTACTTCCATTAATAAAAATGAGACTGAATTAAACGATACAAAAAAAGAAATTAGCAAAACACAACAAGTAATTACTGACAAAAAGAAACATATAGAACAATTACAAACAAACATAGATACACGTCAGGAAGTTATTAAACAACGATTACAATCTATGCAAGAAAAACCGCGTACAAATATCATTACAGAAGTATTAACAAACTCTACAAACATTGCTGATCTTGTTGATAATATGTACTCCGTAAGTTTAATATTAAACAACGATACAGATATTGTAAAAAAACAAACATCTGATCAAAATGCTGTAACGACAGAAAAAGAGGCTGTTGAGAAAAAAGAACAACAACTGAAAGACTCTGAACAAAAACTAGAACAAAAACAACAAGAATTACAAAATAATCAACAGCAGCAACAAACTCTTATTAACGATCTACATACGAAAGTAGCAAAAGTAGATTCAGAGATTGAAGGATTAGAAGAATCCAAGGGCATTTTAGAAAATCAACGTCAAGCTGTTCAAAAAGCAATTGAAGAAGAAAAACGGGCGGAAGAAGCTCGTAAAGCGGAAGAAGCCCGCCAGGCAGAAGAGGCTCGCAAACAACAAGCTACTAAATCTGCTCAAGCGGCCCCAACACCACATGATACAAATATCGGTGGTTTTATCAAACCAGCAGCTGGATCAAAAACTTCCGGATTTGGTGTACGTTCTTTAGATAACCATAAAGGAATTGACATCGCTGCTTCGGGAACGGTTCCAATTATCGCTGCTGCAGATGGCGTTGTTATTCGCTCAGAATTATCATCTAGTTACGGAAACGTAGTGTATTTATCTCACCGTATAAACGGAAAAACATATACGACAGTATATGCTCATATGAATAGTCGTTCTGTATCGAATGGACAAACTGTAAAACAAGGCGATCAGCTTGGATTTATGGGGAATACGGGCCAATCATACGGACAACATTTACACTTCGAACTTCATCTTGGAGAATGGAATGTCGGCAAGACAAACGCAGTTGACCCATCTCCTTATATCGGATTATAAAAAACCTCGGTGCCTACCGAGGTTTTTCATTTACACTTCACACAATATAGGCGTTCTACATAGACTATAACTAAATGCCTATAGTTGACGAGGTGATCCATATGAATACGCAATTACAACAAAAAATAGAAGAAGCTAGAGGAACGTATATTGGCCGAATATTTACATTTGGCGGCTCAGTTTTATTTTTAATCGGTTCATTCCTCGCAGTCACCACAGCCTATAAAGCGTATAATCGTCTATTACATTCATCAACATAAAAAAAGACGGGAGATCCCCGCCTTTTTTTTATGCAAACATTTTAAATACACCTATCGCATTTAAAAATACAATTATTACAGTTACCGGAATAACATAACGAAGTAAGAAGAACCAAATGTTAAATAACGTTTTCCCTTTCGTTTCCGTCACTTCTAATTCTTTCATCAACAATTCTTTACTCATTTTATTTGGTACAAATAATGAAATAGCTAGTACTCCTAACGGTAGCAATACGTTACTTACCGAAAAGTCGACTAAATCAAAGAACGTTTTCCCAAATATTTTCACGTCACTCATAATCCCAAATGATAACGCTGATGGAATACCGACTGCAAAAATAAGAATACCAATTAATAATGATGCTGACGGACGCTTCTTCTCATTACCTTTCGCAACAGATGCTACTACAATTTCAAGCATTGAAATTGCTGATGTTAAAGTCGCAAAGAAGAATAAAATTAAAAACATAATAAAGAAAAATTGACCAAATGGTATTTTTGCAAATACTGCTGGAAGGACGATAAACAGTAATCCTGGTCCTTCAGTTGGTTTTACTCCTAATGCGAAAATCGCTGGGAAAATTGCTAATCCTGCAAGTACTGTAACAAAAACAGTTAAACTTACAATAGATGTTGCTGATTTCGCTAAATGTTCCTCTTTCTTTAAATACGAACTATACGTGACCATTACTGAGGCACCTACTGTTAGTGAGAAGAAAGATTGTCCCATCGCGTATAAAATCGTATCTGCTGTAAGCTTTGAAAAATCTGGCTTTAAGAAGAACTCTACTCCAGCAAAAGCACCATCGAGTGTTAACGCACGAACAATAATCGCAATAAATAAAATAAATAATAGCGGCATCATGTACTTACTTGCCTTTTCTATACCTTTCTCTACACCTTTACTTACGACAAAAATTGTACAAAGCATAAAGATAAATTGTGCTCCAATCGCACTTAACGGATTTGAAATCGTTTCACCGAACAATTGTCCATAATCAGCTGCTCCATTCCAGAAACTTCCTGTCACACTATAATATAAATAAAGTAAAATCCATCCACCTACAACACTATAAAAAGATAGTACACTAAAACAAGTAACAACTCCCATACGACCAATCCAAGGATATACTTTGCTATTTGGCACTAGTACTTTATAAGCTGTAACGGCCTCTTTTTGCGTGCTACGTCCAATAACAAACTCCGCTATTAAAAGAGGCATACCTATAAATAAAGTTAATAGTAAAAATACAAGGAAGAATGCGCCTCCCCCGCCATTACCTGCAACATATGGAAATTTCCATATCGCACCAAGACCTACTGCGGCTCCGGCTGCTGCGAGTACAAAGCCTATTTTCGACGTCCATTGCTGTGTTTCTTTCATCATAATTTCTCCTTTTCTGAATATTTAAACTTTTGTTAATTATACACTTTCATTTCATACTCGCACACCTCCTTTAGAAAATAAAAAAGTCCCCTACACGCAAATATGCATGTAGAGGACGATATATGTAATGTAAATACCGTGGTACCACCTCAATTGGATTGATAAATCCCACTTGTTCAAGTACAGGAATAATTCCGATACTCTATCCTTTTAACGGCGGAACCCGGGTTGCCTACTACAATGTTCAACATACCTCTCGCAAGCCCATTCTGTATATTTTATCGTACCGGGCTCCCACCTAACCCCAGCTCTCTGAACGCATCAAATATACGTACTCTTCTTGCTCATCGATTTCATCTATTGAAGTTACTTGTGATTATAAATTATATTTTTATATTTGTAAAGCGCACTTTATCTTTTATTATTTTAAAACCTTTTCCTCTAACTCACGTAAAAAACTTTCTCTTTTCCCCTCATTTTGCACATATACTGATTTCAACACTTCTTGGAGCAATATATTTCGTTCCCTCTTTTCTAACTGTAAATCTTTTAACTTCAACCTTACTTCATATAAAAAATCTAAATACGATTCATATGTCTCATCATATTTATTTGCAATATCATCTCGAATTTTTTTTGCGAGCTTCGGGCTCGCTCCCCCAGTAGAAACTGCTATATTAAGTAAACCACGATGAATCGCTGCCGGAAAATGAACATTACCACTTTCCGGATTTGTAATAATATTTACTAATTGATTCTCAGCGGCATCTTCAGCAACTTGTTCATTTAATATTGAATCACTACTCGCTGCAACAACTAAAAAAGCACTTTTAATATCACTTTTTTCATATTCTCTTTGATACCAACGAATTTTCTTTTCTTCCACAAGTTTTACTAAATTCGCATCTAATTCTGGACTTATCACAACTATATCCGCACCCTGTTTGAGTAAAGGAATAATTTTAAATCCTGCAACTTTTCCCCCGCCAATAACAACAACGCGTTTCTCATTAACTCGCACTGTAAGTGGATACATACTGATCTCCTTTCAATAACTCCGTCGTTTTCTGAATTAACATATCTTGAAACGCTTCATTCTTCCCTAAATATGGACTGATTTTTATCTCTTCCACTTCATATTGGCGCACTTCTTTCTCAATATGTTTCATAAGTAAACCTGTAAATAACAAGTAAGGCAGTACAACGATGTTCTTTTCTTTTCGTTCTACAACTTCCTTTAACTTCTCCTCAAATTTTGGCTCTGCAGCCGCTAAATAACAAACTTCTACTTTTTTAACCTTCTCTTTTGTTTGAAATAAAGAAGCAATCCAGTTTATATCTCTTAATACTTCAGGATCACTGCTCCCTCTTGCAACAAGAAGTAACGTCACTTCATTTTTATCTTCCTGTTCGATGCCACTTCCGCTATACACCGATTTAACAAGTGTTTCTGATACACCAAACGGATTACCATAGGTCACTTTAACATCCGAAAATTGATTAGTTAACTTTTCCAATTCAAAAGGGATATCTTTTTTTACATGACCTGCCGCTAATAAAAAAACAGGGATAGCAATAATCTCAGTGGCCCCACGCTTCACACATGTACGAAAACCATCTTCAATAGAAGGATTCGCTAACTCTAAAAAACAAACTTCTTGAATAGTCGCTTCTATACGGCTCATGCATGATGTAATAAATTGAATCGCCTCTTCTTTCGCTGTCTTCAAACGACTTCCATGACATATATATAAGACGGCTTTCATTTTACAACACTCCACTTACTTGATAAGCATTTTCTGTCTGCTTCTCAAACCAATGAATTTTTTCTCTAAAACGGACAACCTCTCCAATTACAATCATACTCGGATTTTGAATTTGCTCTTTTTTCGCAACATCTACAATTGTCCCTAACGTTCCAACAACTGTGCGTTGCATAGACGTCGTCCCCTGCTCAATAATAGCAGCTAGCGTACTTTTATCTTTTCCATGCTTCATAAGTTGCTCACATATGTAGGGCAAATTACTAACCCCCATATATACCGCTAAAGTCTCTACACCTTTCGCTAAACTTTCCCATTTCACTTCTTCTTCAGCACCTTCTTTCCTATGCCCAGTCACAATAGCAAAACTTGCACTTGCATCACGGTGCGTCACTGGAATGCCCGCATAAGCAGGAGCAGCTATTCCAGCTGAAATACCAGGAATGATTTCAAATGGTACACCTTGCTTTGCTAATGCTTCAGCTTCTTCTCCCCCTCTACCAAACACAAATGGATCGCCGCCCTTAAGCCTCGTTACAACTTTTCCTTTTTTCGCATACTTAATAAGAAACGTGTTAATTGTCTCTTGCTTCATCGTGTGATAATTCGGGAGTTTTCCGCAATAAATTAAATCCGCGTCAGGCTTTGCGTATGAAAGCAGCTCTTTATTCACAAGTCGGTCGTATAAAATAACATCTGCCTTCTCAATACATTTCAACCCTTTAACAGTAATTAAATCTGGATCGCCAGGACCCGCTCCAACAATATAAACCTTTCCCATCATCTCTCCTCATTTCTTCTATTAAAATGAAACTTCCATTCGTATATAAGAATGGAAGTTTTTATTTTTTCGTATTACTGATCTCTACTCATGGATAACAAATGCCCCACCTTTTCGAATCTTCTTTTTTTCAAACAAAGAAATCTCTTTTACCTCTGGCAACGGTAAAAAATGCTTTTCAAGCTCAATCTCCGCAAGCTTAAATGCCTGTTCTTCACTTTGAGCAACAACAACAATCGGAACAATACTATTTACTAACACAGCTTCAAATCGATATAAATCCATATCGTCCCTCCTAAGACGCTATTACTTCTTCTAGCACGTTATTTAACGCTATTTGTAATGTATCTACACCAACACGACCTACAAAATCATAAAATGTTTCGGCTGGTAATTTATTCTCTTTGAAATAACTTATAAATGATGCGAGTACATCAGGTAGATCCTCGCCATCTATTTTTCCTTTTAACTTTTGATTGTAGGCACCGCCATCTAACAATGTTCCACCTACGTATATTTCAAACGCTTCAACAATACCTTTTTCCTTCGTTTTCATTTTCACCCCTTGTAACCCAATGTCAGCAATTTGACGTTGACCACATGAATTCGGGCAGCCTACCATATGAATTCGAACTGGAACATCGAGTGCAATTTGTGTATCTAAGTATTCTGCAATTTTTCGTAATCTTTCTTTCGTTTCTACTAGTGCAAGATTACAATATTCAATACCGGTACATGAAACCGCATGACCAATAAATGATTTCGGGCTAGCAGATATCGCTTCAAACAGCGGTTCACTAAGTAATCCTTTTACATTTTCTGGAGGAACGTTCGGAATAATGAAGTTTTGCGAGTTACATGTACGAATTTGTCCATTTCCATATTGCTTTGCGATTCTTGCAATCTCAAACATTTCTTCTGCATGTAAACGACCTACCGGTACATTAAAACCTACATATTTTAATCCCTTTTGTTTTTGGTCTTGAACACCATAAAAATAGCCTGCATTCCATCCTTTGAGTGCACTTTCCCCTTTACTTTGTAAAGGCCCTGTATACTCTATTAGTTTCTCTTTAAATTTCTCTGCTCCCCAGTCCGCAACAAGAAATTTCAACCGAGCTAAATGACGTTTTTCACGATATCCAAAATCACGGAATATAGTAGCAATCGCAATCGCCACCGCCTTCACTTCTTCTGGTAAAACGAATACATCTAATTCATCAGCTAAATACGGTCGAGCTGATAATCCTCCACCTACTTTTATATGAAAACCAACTTTTTTCTCACCATCTATTTCTTTCGTTGCAGGCGTAAATGCAACACAGTTAATTTCTGCGTTTGCTGAATTATAAATATTAGAACTAATAGACATTTTAAATTTACGTGGCAAGTTAGAAAACTCTTCATTATGTTGGAAGTAATCATATACTTCTTTTACAATATGCGTTGTATCGAATAGTTCATTTGCATCAATACCAGCAAGCGGATTACCTGTAATATTCCGCGTTATATCACCACAAGCCCCCGCTGAAGATAACCCAACTCTTGCTAATCTTTTAAAAATATCTGGAATTTGCTGAATTTCTAACCAGTGAAACTGAATCGCCTGTCTCGTCGTAATATCTATTACATTACGTCCATAATCTTCAGCGATAGAAGCAAGTACTTCTGCCTGTGCATTTGTAATAATCCCTGACGGAATATTTACCCGCATCATAAAATAACCAGCTTCTTTCGGTCTTTGTAAATACAAGCCTGCCCATTTAAAGGCATCCCACTCTTCTTTCGGAATAGATTCGAAACCATTTTCCGCATAGTAAGGAATATCATTAAAAATTTCTAAGCCATCTTTTTCTAATTTATTTTTCTCGGTCTGATTTAATTTTTCATTGTTAGCCCATACTTTTTCATAACTCATTGTTTATCCCCCTATATAAAACTACGCTCTTGTAAGTACTTCACGATTTGTTCTGCACATTCTTCAATAGAATATTTGTGCGTTTCTACAATTAATTCCGCCTGCTCTGGCTCTTCATAAGGCGAATCAATACCTGTGAAATCCTTAATATCACCTTTTCTTGCCTTTTTATAAAGTCCTTTCGGATCACGTTTCTCACACTCTTCAATCGGACACTTCACAAAAATTTCAATAAATTCATCTGCCGCTAATAAATCTCTTACTTGTTTGCGGTCTACTCGAAATGGTGAAATAAATGCTGTAAGGACAACTGCTCCTTGGTCTACAAATAACTTTGCCACTTCGCCAATACGTCTTATATTTTCCATGCGATCACTTTCAGAAAATCCTAAGTCTTTATTTAAACCGTGGCGAATGTTATCCCCATCCAGCACATAATTTCCAATATTCTTTTCAAACAGTTTACGAGCGACCGCATTCGCTACTGTAGATTTACCCGAAGCTGATAAACCAGTAAACCAAATTACAAAACTATGATGTCCATTCTTCACTCTTCTCTCATCTTTTGAAACCGAAGCTGTATGCCAAGTAATATTCGTATCCATCTCGTTCTCTCCCTATTCTGTTACTACTTCTTTTTTCAAGCCTTTAATTAGCACTTCCACTACTTCTTTACGACTAAATGTACTTGGCGGAATCTCACCGTTTCTTAATAATTCTCTTACTTTCGTACCCGATAAAATAACATGATCTTCTTTTCCGTGCGGACATGTTTTCGTTGAAGCCATCGCTTCACATTTCGTGCAGTAAAAACTATGCTCAAAGAATAGTGGTGTAATTCCTAACTCTTCTATCGTAAAATTTGTGAAGATTTCTTGCGCTTCATACGTTCCGTAATAATCTCCTACTCCAGCATGATCACGCCCTACTATAAAGTGGGTACATCCAAAATTCTTTCTTACTAACGCATGAAATATCGCTTCCCTTGGTCCTGCGTAACGCATGGCAGCAGGAAATACACTTAAAAAGACACGATTTTTCGGATAATAGTTTTGAAGAAGTACTTCATAGCTTTCCATTCTTACATCAGCAGGAATATCATCCGATTTCGTTTCTCCAACGAGCGGATTTAAAAAGAGACCATCTACAATTTCAAGAGCAGATTTTTGAATATACTCATGGGCACGATGTACCGGGTTTCTCGTTTGAAATCCGACCACTGTTTTCCACCCACGTTTTTTAAATGCTTCCCTCGTTTCAATTGGGTCTAAATGATAAGAAGGAAATTGATTATTTTCAAAGCGTTTTGTTAGAATAATAGTTCCTCCAACGTAAACGTTTGGTCGTTCATATAATTTTTTCACTCCTGGATGAGCCTCATCCGTTGTTTTATATACAAGTAACGCTTCTTTTTCTTTATCTGGTACAAAAATATCTTCTATTTGAATGACACCGTATATATTTCCATTGTTGACAAGCTTTACTTCCTCTCCAGCCTTCAGGCTTTCTGCGACTTTTTCTGTTACCGGTAATGTAATCGGTATACTCCACACACTACCATTTGCTAAACGAAGCGTTTCTACAACAGAATCATAATCTTCCTTCCCTAAAAAACCAGTAAGGGGGCTATATCCACCTGTCGCCAATAGTTCTAAATCACTTAACGCAATATTGTCTAATTTAATTTCTTTTTCAATTTGTGATACATCATATGTCTCATCTATACGGTTTACTAATTCGTTTACTATGCTCATTTTTCTATATCCTCTCTTAGCTTTATTTCAAGATTCATCTTATTGGTAATGAAGACCACATTCAGTTTTCACTTTTCCAGCCCATCTACCATCTCTTGAATCGCCACCATCCCCTACAGGTAACGTACATTTCTCACACCCAATACTTGGATAGCCAACATCATGCAACGGGTTATACGGCAAGCTATGTTTGTATACATATCGCCAAACTTCTTTCCACGTCCAATGAATGAGTGGACAAACTTTAATAGATTGAAAACGATGATCTTGATTTATAAACTTTGTATGCTTACGTGTTTCTGATTGTTCCCTTCTTAAGCCCGATATCCATGCTTTTTCCACGACTAATGATTTTTCTAAAGGTAAAATTTTTCTAATCTTACAACAAAGATTCGGATTGCTCTCCCACAGTTTTTCACCATGCAACTTCGCCTGTTCATCAAGTGTAAGTTCTGGCTGTTTTTCTATAATATTCAATGAAGGAAATCGTTCCCGCACTTTTCGAATTAATTCATACGTTTCTTGAAAATGAACATTTGTATCCAAAAATACAACTTTAGCAGATGGATTTACTTGGTTTATAATGTGCAGCAATACCATACCTTCCACCCCAAAGCTACATGCGTAGACAACCTCATCTTTATATTCTTTATAAGCCCAATTTAATACTGATAACGCACCTTTTGTTTCATCTTCTTCCGAAAACGAAACAACATTTTCTTCCCACGTTTCATACGTCAACATGTTTTTTCCCCCTGTAAAAGCAAAAAGACGGTTTTAACCTAATGAAAATAGGTTAAAACCGCCTCTAGTTTTTCTAGTCAGCGCTTTTCACTTTAAACGTACTTTTTCACTTTTCTCTAACTGAATTACTTTTCCATCTTGCACAACAATTGTAATTGAACCATATTTCATATCAGCAAGCATCGCTTCAATCTTCTCGGATACTTCATCAAAATGTTCCCGTACACTCACGCGAACAGCCCCCCTTTTTATTCATAAAAAAAATCTTTCCCATTTCGAAAAGACTGTTCGGTAATATATTTTACCTTATCTTTCAAAATGGATCCCATTTTGCTGGATTTAGCACCTTGCTTTCTATAAGCAGGTTGCCGAGCTTCTTCGGGCCAGTTCCCTCCGCTTCTCTTGATAAGCTTTGTATTTGTATTTTATCACAATTCTGATTTTTTTCAATCCTAGTTTTCCGATATATTTTAATTATTTTATTTTATAAAAAAGGAATTGTCCATTCGAACAACTCCTTTTCCTATTTAGACAAGCTCTTTAATACGTATGCGATCGTTCCCAATAATATTTTCATATGTTTCGCGTTCCACAACTACTTGCGATGTTCCGCCTTTTGCAAAGACAACGGCTGGTCTTCGAATCCGATTGTAATTATTCGCCATCGAGTACCCGTATGCTCCTGTACAGGAAACTGCTAGTAAATCAGAAGCAGCGACTTTCGGTAAATGAATATCCCAAATCAACATATCTCCACTCTCACAGCATTTCCCAGCAATCGAAACGAGTTCCTCATTCTCATCATTCCCTCGATTCGCTAACATCGCTTCATAACGCGCACTATATAAAGCAGGTCTTAAATTATCTGTCATTCCACCATCGACTGATACATATTTCCGAATACCAGGAATATCTTTCACAGATCCAACTGTATAAATTGTTGTCCCAGCATCACCTACAATGCTACGGCCTGGCTCAATCCATATTTCTGGCAATGGATATTCACATACAGTAAATTGTTCTCTCACTGCACTTGTTACAGCTCGCACATATGTCTCAAGAGTTAATGGTGTATCTGACTCTGTGTAACGTATTCCAAATCCCCCGCCTACATTTAACACTTTTACTACATAGTTTGTTTGCTCTCTCACTTCTTCTAAAAATTGGCGAAGAACTTCAATTGCTCGAACAAAACCAGCTGTTTCAAATATTTGCGACCCAATATGTGAATGGATCCCTAGCACATTATAATTTGATTTTTGTAAAGCAAATCCAATTGCCTGCATCGCTTGACCGTTTGAAACACCAAATCCAAATTTCGAATCATCTTGACCTGTTGTAATATATTCATGTGTGTGCGCCTCTACTCCAGGCGTTACACGAATTAATATGTTCACAAATTTCCCATGTTGCATCGCTAAATCGTGTAAAACTTCTAATTCAAAGAAATTATCTACGACAAAACAACCGATATTCGCCTGAAGAGCCATCACTATTTCTTCTTCTGTTTTATTATTTCCATGAAAATGAATACGTGATGCCGGAAATCCTGCTTGGAGCGCAGTATATAATTCTCCCCCAGAAACAACGTCTAATGACATACTCTCTTCACGAGCTACTCGGCACATCTCCATGCACAAGAACGCCTTGCTTGCATATGCTACTTGATAAGAGAAACCACTTTCTTTAAAAGCACGATGAAATGCTCGACATTTTCCTCGAATAGACTCTTCATCGTATACATAAAGTGGTGTTCCGTATTGCTTTGCTAGCTGCGTCGTATCGCACCCTCCAATTTCTAAGTGTCCTTGCCCATTAATTCGGCTTGTGCCGTGTAAATACATTTAAATTCCTCCCTTATTTCCTCTAAAACTCATAACCCCAATCTTCTATTCATTGCAGCACGCTTTTAGATAGACAAAAAACGCGCGGAACAATGTTCACACGCGTTTCTTATTAGGAAAAATATATATTGAAAAAATAAACGAGTTGTTATCTCCTCAAAATAAGAAACCGCATCAACATCTCCAAATAGCTCTCCATAAAATAAATCTTATGACAGTACTACATTTATTCAATGCAGTCCCAATATATGAATAAGATGGTTATTCTTATATTTCGGCAATAGTCCCTTTCAACCTATGATCACAGATTCCATTAAATCTCCCATAGCTTACTCTTTCCTATCGCGGCCTCTACCTTTGAGAGTAGATGAGGTAAGTCTATTTAATTTTCAAACATCTAATTGTTGCTATTAACAATACCAAAGGACCATTTTATTTGTCAAACAATTTTTTATATTGTTTTTTTACAGTTTAGTTTCGTATCATTTGGTAAGCGCTTTACTGAAATCTTTGTCACTTCCCATTCGCCTTCTTCGTTATTAAATGTAATCGTTACCTTCTCAAATGGTGGAGCAATTTTCCCAGCAACACGTTCATACTTTGTCACTTCAATACTTGCTTGAAATAAATATGTACCGCTATACACTTTTTTTAAACTAATAATTTTAGGACATTGATAAGGTTTCAAACTTCCATATTGTTTTTCAATTGCTTTATTTATTTTTGGAAATAAAACAGAATAAAGTGCATCTTCCATAAGAGGTGCATCATATTGGGCTACCGACACACTCGGTGAAGTAAAAAGTATAACACTACTGCATGCTATAAAATATAATAATTTTCGCATTATAACCTCCGTATAATCACGCGATTCTTTCTGCGTACGATAATTATCATACATAGAAATTCTGTTTTATTGTCTCCCACCACTCTTTTTCTACTCGATTATTATAAAAAAGCCCACAACCTTCTTTTATTTTCGTATAATGATACTCATAGTATAATAATCATAATAACAAAGGACTGTTCGTATATATAAAATGAGTCGTTAAGCAAACTGACTCACAAGAACTGTCATGCTTTTTAGGAGAGGAGTATATTATGCTACAACATCTGTTTCCAAAACTGCGATTTGCACTCGTTGCAGTCGTTTTACTATGGATTAAAACATATATTGTGTACAAGCTAGCATTTGATATTAAAATTGATAATTTCTTTGAAGAATTCATGCTTTTTATCAATCCACTAGCTGCGTTACTTTTATTTTTCGGCTTAGCTTTACTTGCATCTAAGCACCGAAACCGAATTATAATTGGAATCAGTTTTATACTGTCATTTATTTTATTTGGAAACGCAATGTTTTATGGGTTCTATAACGATTTCGTTACTTTCCCGGTTTTATTCCAAACAAACAATATGGCTGATTTAGGGACAAGTATAAAAGAACTCTTTACGTACAAAACATTACTTTTATTTGCAGATGCAATTATTTTAATGTTTATTTCACGTAAATTCCCATCATTTGGCGACAAAACACCACTTTCCCGCTCAGAGAAGCGAACTTTCTTTAGCGGTGTAACAGCTTTATTAGCACTACAAATTGTTGTATCAGTTATTTATAAACCACAAATGTTCTCGCGCTCATTTGACCGTCAAACTGTCGTGAAGAATTTAGGTTTATACACATACCATCTATTTGATATTACGCTTCAATCCAAGTCTTCAGCTGAGCGTGTATTTGCAAGTGGGGATGGGTTTTCTGAAATTAAAAACTATACAGACTCAAAAGACAAACAAGTTGATAAAAACTTATTTGGAGCTGCAAAAGGTAAAAATGTAATTTTAATTTCAATGGAATCTACACAAAACTTTGTTATTAATAAAAAAATAAATGGAAAAGAAATTACACCATTTTTAAATGAATTTATTAAGGATAGTTTCTATTTCGATAACTTCTATCATCAAACTGGACAAGGCAAAACTTCTGATGCTGAATTTATCGTTGAAAACTCACTTTATCCGCTAGATCGTGGTTCTGTATTCTTTACTCATGCAACAAATGAATACACAGCGACACCAGAACAATTAAAGAAATACGGATATTCTTCTGCCGTCTTCCATTCAAACGATAAAACGTTTTGGAATCGGGATGTAATGTATCCTGCGCTTGGATATGATCGTTATTTTAATTTAAATGATTACGCAGGAACGGAGCAAATGTCTGTCGGTTGGGGATTAAAAGATAAAGAGTTCTTTGAACAATCTATTCCAAAGTTAAAATCTTTACCGCAACCGTTCTATACAAAATTTATTACATTAACAAATCATTTTCCGTTTCTTCTAAATCCGGAAGATCAATATGTTGATGAATTCAACTCGGAAAGTGGTGTTGTAAACCGCTACTTCCCAACTGTTCGTTACACAGATGAAGCTCTTAAATTATTTATTCAACAATTAAAAGAAGAAGGATTATATGATAATTCCGTTATTGTCATTTATGGTGATCATTACGGTATTTCCGAAAACCATAACACAGCTATGGCACAGTTCCTAGGAAAAGATACTATTACACCATTCGATTCTATGCAATTACAACGAGTTCCTCTTATTATTCATGTGCCTGGCCAAGAAGGAAAAGTTGTTTCTAAAGTATCCGGTCAAATTGATATTAAGCCAACGCTCCTTCATTTACTTGGTATTAAAACAAATAAATCCGTTGAATTTGGAACTGACTTATTTATTAAAGAGAAAGACCCGCTTATGGTAATGCGTGATGGTAGCTTTGTTTCTGAAGAGTATGTTTATACAAAAAATATGTGCTACAAAAGAAGTACGGGTGAAGAAGCTGACATGACGCTATGTCAGCCGTATATTGAAAAAGCAAAAACAGAATTAAAATTCTCCGACAAATTAATTTATGGAGATTTATTACGCTTCGATCCTAATAATCGATATAAAACTGGAACGATGACAACGAAATTTGAATAGTAAAGGAAGCAACTTTATACAAGTTGCTTCCTCTTTTTATTTTCACTTAATTTTCAAACCATCCTTCTATGAAATCTTTCACAAATTGGTAATTTCTTTCGTATGAGGAATAAATTTATGGTATGATAAAATAAGTAAACTTTCATACACTAATTAAGAATTTATTACAGAAAGCAAGGGATCAGATTTTGTATAGAGCAGCTATTCCAAACTTATTTACGCTCGGAAATTTATATAGCGGATTTTTATCAATCGGCTATGCATCTTTAGGATATTATAAATCAGCTGCTATTTTAGTACTTATCGGGATGATGTTAGATAGTCTTGATGGTCGTGTTGCTCGTTTATTACGTGTTGATTCACAAATGGGAAAAGAGCTCGACTCGCTTGCAGATGTCGTAACATTTGGTGCAGCACCAGCTGTTTTAATGTATTACACATCTTTCTCAAACTACGGAATCATCGGATTATACATAGCGGGATTATTCCCTCTTTTCGGAGCATATCGTTTAGCACGATTTAATGTAACACCATCTTCTACTTCAATGAAATATTTCACTGGAGTACCGATTACAGCAGCGGGAGGGCTTGTTGCTTTCTTAACATTATTTTCACATACCATTCCAAAAATCGTTCTTATTACCGTATTTGTAACGTTCGCATTTTTAATGGTGAGCCGCATTCGTATCCCAAGTTTAAAAGATGTACCAATTCCACGATATAGCATCATTATTACACTATTTTTAGTTGGAATCATTATTACAATGTATCAAACAGGATTTGGAAATTTTTCTGTTTTCTTATTCATTGCCATTCCACTATATATTTTGTACATGTTATCTCAATTCATTAGACAAAGACCGTCTAAAAAAGCGAATAAAGAAAAATAAGAAAACCTTCCAAGTCCGGAAGGTTTCTTTTTATTTTGTAACTAATACCTTTTGATTTACAGGTGTTACTGGCTCTTCGCCGTTTAATACAGCTAAAATATTTCTGACAGCCATTTCAGCCATCGCATCACGAGTTTCAAATGTTGCATTCCCTACATGTGGAGCAAGTACTACATTCTTTAATTCTTTTAGCTCTTCTGTAATTTTCGGTTCAAATTCAAACACGTCAAGAGCTGCTCCTTCAATTTCATTTGTTTTTAATGCATGAGCAAGTGCTGCTTCATTCATAATTGGTCCACGTGAAGCATTTACAATATACGCTGTTTTCTTCATCATTTTAAACTGCTCTTCATCAATCATATGATGTAATTTTGGATTATAAGCACAGTTAATTGTAATAAAGTCTGCTGTTTGTAATAATTCTTCCAACGTCACATACGTTGCTCCCAGTTCACTTTCAGCTTCAAGCTTACGATTTGGCCCTGTATATAAAACATCCATTCCAAATGCTTTCGCACGTTTTGCAACAGCCTTCCCAATTTCTCCAAGACCTATAATTCCGATTGTCTTACCATGAACTTCTCGTCCTAAGAAAAATAACGGTGCCCATCCGTTAAATCCAGTCGTACGACATAACGTATCCCCTTCAGGAATTCTACGCGCCGCTGCTAAAAGAAGTGCAAATGTTAATTCTGCAGTCGCTTCCGTTGATACTTTCGGTGTATTCGTAACTGCAATTCCTTTTTCGCCCGCATACGTGTAATCAATATTGTCGTAACCAGCACCATAGTTTGCAACAATCTTTAAATGAGGCGCTGCATCAATAACTTCTTTTGGCACCTTTGTCGAAAGTAAACTTAACAATGCATCTTTATCTTTTACACGCTCTGTTAATTCATCTATAGAAATTAACTCCTCTTTATTGTACATTTCTACATTATGATCTTTTAATAGTTCTAATCCAATTTCCGGAATTTTTCCCGCTACTAATATTTTTGCCACTACTAACACCTCTTCTATAGAAAATAAGACATCTCTTATATTTCATTGTAAGAAATCCACATATAAAAACCAAGGAATTTGATTATAGTTTTGAAAATCGACACTTTTCCATGAAAAAAGAGGAGATGCAACTCTCCCCTTTTCTTACGCTTTTTCCTGCGATTCTTTTCCGAGCTTCACATCAATAGTTCCTTCTGCAACCGTATCGCTAATTTGCTCCTCAATAACCGATTGAGATGCAGCATTCGTTTCAGAAGTATAAGCTTGTTGCTGTGCACCTTGTACATTTTGTTTATTTTGTTGTTTCGCCATTTCTTACCCTCCTTTTCATTCTTTCTTATTTTGAACAAAAAGGACCGTTTTCATCAAAAAATTGCGTTTCATTTTGAATTTGTTACTTCTTCTTCAAGCGACCTCATTACTCTTGCTCGCTTCGTAAATGTTGCAACCTGAGTAACACCGTGAGCTCGTAATGTTTGTACATTTTCTTGTACATAATTCCCTAAATCATTTGGGTAATGGGCATCCGAAGAAATCGTAATTGGAACACCATACTTAGCTAATACTTGTAAATATAGTGGACTTGGGCACATTTCACGAACAGGATAACGATAGTATAATCCTGCATTTATTTCCGTTGCCGTATTCGTTTCTACTAACGCACAGGCGATTTCCTCATAATAAGAAAGCTGTTCATTCTCATCCAATCGATAATTAAATACCTTTATATTATCAAGATGAGCGATAATATCAAATAACTCGGTACGAATCGCACTCTCAACTGTTTTAAAAAACATATCATATAATGCGCGTAGGTCATGCACCTCAAAATATTCTTTCGTATCTGGATTATCAAATCCCCAGCCATTTAGAAAATGAACGGAACCAATTACATAATCAAAGTCTCCTAGCGCTAATAATTCTTTTAACTCTCCTTCACAACCAATAAAATAATCCGCTTCAATTCCAAGTTTAAGTGTGACACCTCTTTTCCCCCATCGTTCTTTCGCCTCTTCAATTGCCTTTGTAAAATCATACAGTGAAACTACCCTTACTTGATCCAACCATTCTTTCTGTATACGACCGAGCTTAGAATCACTAATATCTACATATTTTTCATAATATCCTTTTGCTTCATGAAAACGATATAGATGATCAACAATTCCCACTTCTTTTATTCCTTTTCGTACAGCTTCTTCTAAATATAGATCTATCCATTCTGTTGTAAATGGCCCTTCCTTCACACGCTTTTGCAAACGCTCTTGTGTTTTCATAAGCCAATCAATAGAATGTCTTTCTTGAAGCGGTTCATAACATTCCAACGCTTCATTTATTTTAGCAAGCCATCCTATTGAATACGGTCCTTCTTCTAAGTGAAGATGATAATCTACTTTCATATACATTCCCCCTTATAATGTATCTATTTCCCTTCTATCCCCAACTCTCGAAAGCTTTCCATTTCGTTCTTTCACCTCTCGCATGACATCTTCCAATGCAATATTTTTTTCAGCTAATAAAACGAAACAGTGATAAAATACATCAACCATTTCTTTCACTACTTCTTCTTTATCATTATTTTTACATGCGATAATTACTTCAGCACACTCTTCACCAATCTTCTTTAAAATTTTATCTTCTCCTTTTGAAAATAAATAATTTGTATACGATTCAGGAAGTGGGCTTCCCTTTCGTTCTTCAATTGTTTTATACAGCAACTTAAAGGCATTTTCCATATGTATCCCCCTATATAATTTGATAGTGAAAACATGTCTTCTCTCCCGTATGACAAGCAGGTCCTACTTGTTTCACATTCACAACAATTGAATCTTGATCACAATCTAAATATAAAGATTGCACATATTGAACATTCCCTGATGTTTCCCCCTTATTCCATAACGACTGCCTCGAACGAGAATAAAACCATGTTCTTTTCGTCTCTAACGTTTTTTCATATGCTTCTTCATTCATATAAGCTAGCATTAAAACGTCTTTCGTACCTTCTTCGATGACAATTGCCGGTATTAATCCTTTTGAAAAATTAGGTTTCATAACCGCACCTCAATATTTGCATCTCTTAATTTTCGCTTTACACTATGCACTGTCGCCTCACCATAATGAAAGATGGATGCCGCTAACGCTGCATCAACTGTTGTCTTTTGAAAAACTTCTATAATATGATCCGTATGACCACAGCCCCCTGATGCGATGACTGGAATAGAAACACTTTTTGAAATTTCTTCTGTTAAACGAAGGTCATATCCGCTTTTCGTTCCATCTGCATCCATACTCGTTAACAAAATTTCACCTGCCCCAAGTTTAACAACACGATTCGCCCATTCTATGGCATCCATTCCTGTGTCAACTCTTCCGCCGTTGACGTATACGTTCCATTTATCTTCTGCTACTTTTCTAGCGTCAATTGCCACGACAATACACTGTGATCCAAAGTGTTCTGCGCCCTCTTCTATTAGCTTCGGGTTTCGCACTGCCGCTGAGTTTATTGAAACTTTGTCTGCTCCAGCTCTTAGTAAATTGTACATATCTTTCACACTTGAAATCCCCCCGCCAACCGTAAGAGGAATAAATACTTTAGCTGCTGTTTTTTCTACAACATCTATAATCGTTTTTCTTCCTTCATGAGTCGCTGTAATATCTAAAAATACGATTTCATCTGCCCCTGCCACGTTATATGCTTCAGCTATTTCAACCGGATCACCGACATCTTGTAATCCTATAAAATTTACACCCTTTACGACTCGCCCTTCTTTCACATCTAGACATGGAATAATTCGTTTCGCTAACATAACTTCGTTACCTGTAACACTTCTTCTAAATCAATCGTTTTCTCGTAAAGCGCCTTTCCAATTATGACACCATATATATTCATATCATTTAACTTTTTCACATCTTGAATAGATGCCACTCCTCCAGAGGCAATGAGACGAATGCCCACACTTTTTTGAAGTAACGCCAATTGTTCAAAATTTGGCCCTGCAAGCGTCCCGTCTTTCGAAATGTCTGTAAACACAATCGTTTGAACACCTAAACTTTCCATTTGTTTCGCTAAACTAATATAAGAAATTTCAGACAGATCAAGCCAACCTCTCGTTGCTACGAAACCATTTTTCGCATCAATTCCAACAATGATTTTCTCTTTATATAGACGAACTGCTTCCTCTAAAAATGACTTATCATAAAGAGCTGCTGTTCCTAAAATCACTTTTTCTACACCTACTGACAATAACTTCTCCACCGCTACAAGTGAACGAATTCCTCCTCCCACTTGCACAGGAATACGTACCGCCTTGCAGATTTTTTCAATGACGGGCAAATTTAACGACTCGCCAGCAATTGCACCGTCTAAATCAACAATGTGTAGTATTTCCGCTCCAAGCTTTTCAAATATGATTGCCTGCGCTACCGGATCTTCATTCATCACCGTTTCTTTACTAAACTCTCCTTGATAAAGTCTAACGCATCGTCCTTCTTTTAAATCGATAGCTGGGAAGATTTCCATGCTTCTACCACCCCTTGAAAATTTTTTAATATTTGCATGCCAATTTCACCACTTTTTTCTGGATGAAACTGTGCACCAAATACATTTCCTTTCGCTACAAACCCTGGTACTTGCATTCCATAATCACTTACTCCGCATACAATTTCATCTGGACAATCCGCGTAATATGAGTGAACATAATACACGAAAGAACCATCCACTAATCCATTCCAAAGCGGAAATTCTCTTTCCTTCCTTAATTCATTCCATCCCATATGAGGAATTTTATACGAAACTTTTAACTTACGAATTTCCCCTGGTAGTAAACCTAACCCGCTACAATCTTTTAGTTCCTCACTTCGTTCAAATAAAAGCTGCATGCCCAAACATATACCGAGGAGTGGTTTTCCTATATCACAAACCTCTTTTAGTACACACACTAAATCTCTTTCTTCTAATACGTCCATCGCTTTCGGAAATGCACCTACTCCCGGTAAAATCACGCCATCGCTTCTCAATATCTCTTTTTTATTACTCGTTACAATGTACTCTGCGCCAATATATTTTAATGCTTGCTCTACACTGCGAATATTCCCCATTCCATAATCTATAATGGCAATCAATTACAACATCCCTTTCGTTGAATTTACACCAGTAATGTTGGCATTTTTTTCGACCGCTTCTCTAAGCGCTCTACCAAAAGCTTTAAATAATGCTTCAATTTTGTGATGCGTATTACTTCCGTATAGAACGCGCGCATGTAATGTAATATTGGCAGCATGTGCAACTGCTCTAAAAAATTCTTCCGTCAATTCTGTATCAAAATCCCCAAGCTTCGGATTTGTTAATTCCCCTTGAAATACACAATATGAGCGTCCACTTATATCAATTGCGACAAATCCTAAAGATTCATCCATCGGTACATACGCAGAACCGTAACGATTAATTCCCTCTTTGTTTTGCAATGCTTCTTTCAAGCAATTTCCGAGTACAATTCCAACATCTTCAACGGTGTGATGTGCATCGACAAATACATCACCTTCTGCTTCAACTTGCAATCCAAATCTTCCATGTCTAGCAAATAAAGTAAGCATATGATCGAAAAAACCAACCCTCGTTTGAATAGATACATTTGTACTTTCATCAAGCTGCAAACTTAATTTAATTTTTGTTTCTGTCGTCTCACGTACTTGACTGGACTGACGCATTATTGTTCCTCCTCAAACCTTATTTGGATTGCTCTCGCATGTGCATGTAACCCTTCTTTATTTGCAAGCTCTACAATATGATGCTGTACATTTTTTAATGCTTCCTCCGTATAAGAAATAAAACTTGATTTTTTCACGAAATCATCGACTGATAACGGAGAAAAAAATCTTGCCGTTCCGCTCGTTGGTAATACATGATTCGGTCCCGCTAAATAATCCCCGAGCGGTTCAGGTGCATATGACCCAAGGAAAATAGAACCTGCATGTTTCACATAATCTAGAGCATTCATCGGTTCTTTTATATGTAACTCTAAATGTTCTGGAGCAATTTCATTTGATAACTTTAGCGCCTCCTCTAAAGAAGGAACGATAAAGATGGCTCCATTTCTATTTATTGATTCACGTGCAATTTCACTTCTTGGTAACGTTTCTAACTGTCTTTCTACCTCTTTTTCTACTTCTTTAGCTAGTTCTATATTCGTTGTAATACAAATCGCCGTTGCTCTCTCATCATGCTCTGCTTGCGATAATAAATCCGCTGCGATATATTTTGCATTACCTGTTTCATCCGCGACAACTACAATTTCTGATGGACCAGCAATCATATCGATATTTACTATTCCGTATACTTCTCGTTTCGCTAGAGCGACGTACAAATTTCCCGGTCCAACTATTTTATCCACTTTCGGAATCGATTCCGTCCCGTATGCTAAAGCAGCAATTGCTTGTGCGCCACCTATCGTATAAATTTCATCTACTCCCGCAAGATCTGCAGCAGCTAATATATGCGGATCAATTCCTCCTTTCCTCGGCGGTGTTACCATTACAATCTTTTTCACACCTGCGAGTTTCGCCGGCAATACATTCATTAATACTGAAGAAGGATATGAGGCTGTCCCACCCGGTACATATACACCTACATTTTCTAACGGCCGAATGAGTTGCCCTCTAATTATCCCTTTACTTTCACAATCGAATATTGAGTGCTTCTTTTGCTTTTCGTGATACGAAACAACGTTTTTCTTCGCCTCTTTTAAAGCTTCTAAAAATGAATTCTCTACAAACATACTCGCTTGCTGTATTTCTTCTTCACTTACACGAAAATCTTTCATCTCTACACCATCAAACTTTTTTGTATAGAAAGATAAAGCCTCATCTTTCCCTTCCCTTACATGTCTAATGATTTCTCTTACACTTCTTTGAACAGTTTCTTCTATTATATTAGCGTTTTCTCTTAGCACTTTTATTTTAGATAATGCCTCCTTAAATTCTTCATAAATGATTTCCATTTTAAATCCTCCTATTTCCTTGATAAGATTTCTTGCTCCATCATATTTATAATGCTGAATATTTCGTCTTTTTTAGTTTTTAAGGCTGCCTTATTTACAATCATCCGAGCCGATATAAAGTACATTTCCTCAAATACAATGAGTCCATTCTCTTGTAATGTTTTTCCTGTTTCAACAATATCTACAATCGCATCTGCCAATCCAAGAAGAGGAGCGATTTCTACAGAACCTTCTATCTTAATAATTTCTACATCCTCTCCCTTATCATGATAATAAGTAGAAGTAATATGGGGGTATTTCGTAGCGATTCTTTTCTTCCGGTAACTCTTCGGATTATACGTAGGAATAGAAGCAACACAAAACTTACAAATCCCCACTCCTAAATCCAGCATTTCATAAATATCTTTCTCGTTTTCCATTAAAATATCTTTTCCAACGATGCCAATATCAGCTACCCCATGTTCTACATAAGTAGCAACATCAATCGCTTTTACTAAAATAAATGAAACATTTGTATTTTTACTTTGAAATACAAGCTTCCGACCTTTATTTTTGAGCTCGGAACAATCAATTCCAATCTGCTCAAAAAGTGGAATGACATGTTTTTCTAATCTTCCTTTCGTTAACGCAATTTGAATGTTACGCATGAAGCCTCTCCTTCTTTCTGGACTACCCATTTCTCATTCCATACATATTCCACTAAGTATTCATTCTTTGCCTCAACGACCGTTCCTATTTTATTTTTTCTTGCAAATTGAAAGGTATCGCTTAAATTAGAGAATAGAGATAACCAAGCATTTTTCCCATCCTTTCGAAGTAAATTTCGTAGCCTTTCTGCTTCCGCTAATCTATTTAACTCATAATGAATCACAATATCAATTTGATTTCGTTCATATGGTTCTTGCTGCTCTTGCAGCGCCTTCACAATTTGATTTACTTGTACCGCGAGTCCAACAGCTGGCAGCATTTCTCCAAAATTCCCAATTAGCTCATCGTACCTTCCGCCACTAACGATTTCTTCTCCAATTTCATATATATATCCTTTGAAAATAACACCCGTATAGTAATCTAAGTGTTGAATCATGCCCAAATCAATTGATATGTAAGAACCATATCCTAACATTTCAATTGTTTCATACATTTCTTTTACTCTTGCAATTGCCATTTTCATTTCATTACTTGAAGCAAGCTTTTCTGCTTCCTCAATAACTTCTAAATTTCCAAATAGCCTTGGCAATTTCTCAAGTAATCTTACTGTCTCATCGCATCGATCTAATTTCTTTTCTCCGATAAAATTTGAGAGGGCTGCATAATTTTTACTTTCTATATACGTTCTAAGTACCCTTTCTTCTTCATCCTGGATGGAGAGTTTTTTTACAATACATTTATATAACTGTACTTGCCCAATCTCAATTGTAAAAGATTGCACCTTCAACTTTTGAAGTGCTTGAATGACACTTATTACACATTCAATTTCAGCTCTTACATTATCAATCCCGATAACTTCAATACCACTTTGTACGATTTCATTATATTTTCCAGAATGGGATTCATTCGCTCGAAATACATTCCCGCTATACGTCACTTTAAGTGGCGTATCCCATCTCTGTGTTCCAATAACTCTCGCTAAAGGAATTGTCATATCTGGACGTAAAACGATAATCCTTCCCTTTTCATCAAAAAATTTATACATCTTCTCTTCATCTATCGGTCTATTTTGAAATGCAAAAACATCATAAAATTCAATTGTAGGTGTTCTTATTTCCTCATAACCTCTCTCTAAAAAAGTAAGCCTTAATTTTTGTTCTACTTCTTCAATTAACGTACATTCTTCGAATAAATAATCTCTCGTTCCATTCGGGTTTGCTCGTTTCCATTTTGTCATCTAAATTTTCACACCTTTCCCCTTCTAATGTATGCCTATTTCATTCCCCTAAGCCGAAAATAAAAAGAGCCTTGTAGACAAAATACCTACAAGGCTCTTCAGTAGAGTGTAGGTACAACGGGAATAACCCTTGTACCTACACGTTTTCACGCTAGGTTCAAGGGTTTCATGTATGATGATGTAGTTGTGTAAGCATTGTAATAGATTGCACGATATTCATAATACTTACTCCCTTTCTCCTCTGATTTTCACATAGTATATAACAGTTAATTTTGAATGTAAATACATTTTTAATATTCCGTCATTTTTTTTAATGTAAAGCCACTTTTCTTTCATACTCTTTTATTTCTTGTTCATATTGCATTGTAATACTAATTTCATCTAAACCATTTAATAACTTCTCTTTCCACATTTTCTCGATCGTAAAATGGAATCTATGCGTATTCGTTGTCATTATTTCATTTTCTAAATCAACTGTAATTTGTTCCCTCGCATCTGTTTTAGCAAGTTGTTCACGCATATCTTTATCCATTACAATCGGTAACATGCCATTCTTCATACAATTCATATAAAAGATATCGGCAAATCCTCCAGCGATAATAACGCGGAAACCATAATCAGCAAGTGCCCATGGAGCATGTTCTCTTGACGAGCCACATCCAAAATTATCACCTGTGATTAATATGCTGGCTCCTTTTCTTTCTTGTGCATTAAGCGGGAAATTAGGGTTTTCTTGGCGATTATTATCATATCGCCACTCATCAAATAAAAACTTCCCAAACCCAGTTCTTTCAATTCTCTTTAAATATTGCTTCGGAATAATTTGATCTGTATCAATGTTATCATTCATCAGTACTGCGGCAGTACCTTTATGAATACGAAATGGCTCCATCATAACTCTCCTTTCTAATATCAACAAAATGACCATATAACGCAGCCGCTGCCGCCATTGCCGGGCTAACTAAATGCGTTCGTGCTCCCTTTCCTTGTCTTCCTTCAAAATTGCGATTGGACGTAGAGGCACAATGTTCTCCTTCAGGCACTTGATCTGGATTCATACCTAGACACATTGAGCATCCGGGCTCTCTCCATTCAAATCCAGCTTCTTCAAATATGCGATGTAATCCTTTATGCATCGCTGCTTCTCTTACCCTTTGAGATCCAGGTACAACAAGTGCTCGCACACCTTCTTTTACTTTTTTACCTTTCACGACAGATGCAGCAATTTCTAAGTCAGAAAGCCTGGAATTTGTACAAGATCCAATGAAAACATGTTGAACTGGAATGTCATACGTACTTTGTCCGGGACTCAATCCCATATAAGAAAACGCTCTTTCATCATTTGCATCATGCTTTTCTGGCAATTTCTCATCGATCCGAACACCCATACTAGGATTTGTTCCCCACGTAACGTACGGCGCTAAATCCGTAACATCTACTAGAATATGTAAATCATAAACTGCATCTAAATCTGTATAAAGTTCTGACCATTTTTTCTTAATAGATTCATAGTCTTTCGGTGCATATTTACGCCCTTTTACGTAAGCAAACGTTTTTTCATCTGGTGCAATAATGCCAGCCTTTGCTCCCCCTTCAATTGCCATATTGCAAAGCGTCATCCTCTCTTCCATATCCATAGCATGAATGGCCTCTCCATAAAATTCCATTACGTAACCTGTTCCAACTGCTACTCCGTACTTTGAAAGAAGGTGTAAAATAATATCTTTCGCATAGACACCTTGCGGTAACTTCCCTTTTAACTCAATGCCCATCGCTTTCGGCTTTCGTTGCCATAACGTTTGCGTTGCCAATACATGTTCCACTTCACTCGTACCAATACCAAACGCTAGTGCGCCAAAAGCACCGTGTGTTGCTGTATGACTATCACCACAAACAATCGTTTTTCCTGGCTGTGTGAGTCCAAGTTCTGGTCCTATTACATGAACGATCCCTTGCTCTTCATCTCCGATATCCGCTAATGGCACCTGAAATTGTTTACAGTTTTGCCGAAGTGTATCTAGTTGCTGCTTCGCAATGCGGTCGGTAATATTCCAAACATCTTTCGTTGGAATATTATGATCCATCGTTGCAAATGTTAAATCTGGTCTGCGGACTGTTCGATTTGTAAGCCGCAAGCCTTCAAAGGCTTGCGGTGACGTTACTTCATGAACAAGATGTAGATCGATATATAATAAATCCAATCCATTTTCATTAGTCGCAACTACATGTCTTTCCCAAAGCTTATCTAGTAACCTTTTTCCCATTATCTCCCTCTCCCTACTAACGCTTGCTCTTCCATTTCTTGAATAACTGCCTTTGTAAATGAAGTTGTCGTTTCAGTCCCCCCGATATCTGCTGTACATTTCCCTGATTTAAGGACTGCAGAAACTGCTTCTTCAATTGCATATCCTTCTCTCGTTAATCCGAACGATTGCCCAAGCATCATTGCAACAGAACGCATCATCGCAATTGGATTCGCCTTATTTTTCCCCGCAATATCCGGTGCTGATCCGTGAATAGGCTCGTATAATGAAGGTCCCTTTTCAGCGTGACTTGCTGATGGAAGCATTCCTAATGATCCAGCTAATACTGAAGCCTCATCACTTAAAATATCACCAAATAAATTTTCCGTTACAATAACGTCAAATCTTCCTGGATTCCGAATTAATTCCATAGCTGCTGCATCTACTAAAATGTGTTCTACTTCCACATTTGGGTAGCGAAGTGCTACTTCTTCTGTCACAGTTCTCCATAATTTACTAGACTCTAAAACATTCGCTTTATCAATAGATGTTACTTTTTTCTTCCGCTTATTTGCTAATTGAAAAGCATACGAAACGATACGTTCAATTTCATGGCGATGATACGTAAGTGTATCTGTCGCCACTTCTTCCGTTCGCTCTTTCGGATAAGAAAAATAAATTCCGCCTGTTAATTCACGAACGACAACGAAATCAATTTCATCAGCGTTTTTTAATGGTGATAAATGTGCAGTTGCACTTTCTACCGTTACAGGGCGAACATTCGCAAATACACCGAGTCCTTTTCTTAATGCTAATAATCCTTTCTCAGGCCTTTCTTTCGCACTATCCCACCTTGGTCCACCTACTGCTCCAAGTAAAACCGCATCACTCGCTAAACAGGCGGCAAGTGTTCGCTGTGGTAATGGTTGCCCAGTTAAATCGATAGCAACACCACCAAAGTACTCATCTTGCAAATGAAAATGATGTCCATATAGCCTTTCTACCATATGCAATACTTCCTTCGCACTCTCCATTACTTCTGGACCGACACCATCACCAGCTAAACAAACGATACGTTTTTCCATTTTTAACACTCCTTTTAACCGAATTTTCAGAACTTTAATTTGATAGGTGAGGAAAGCTTCTCTCACCTATCAATTATTTATTTCACAAGCGCTATAAGAGATTTTAATTTCCCTGCTGCATGGACATAAGCTCTCGCCGACGCTTCCAATACGTCTTGCGCAACTCCGAAACCTGATATTTGGTGACTACCTTCTTTTAATTCAACATGAACGTGAGCAAGTGCATCTTGACCTTGTGTAATAGATTGTATGCGATAATCTGCCAATTCACATTCTAATCCTAAAATTCTTTGAATCGCATTGTATATCGCTTCAATACTACCAGAACCAGTGGCTGCATCTTCATATACATTTCCTTCCTCATCCTTCAACACAACTGTTGCGCATTGTGTACTATTTGATACGAAATGCACTTGTAATTGCGTAATGTTATATTGCTGAGCTGCAAATGCTGCTTCACCAAGCATAAGTGCGCGTAAATCTTCTTCAGTAATTTCCTTTTTACGATCAGCCAATTTTTTAAATGCTTCGAATGCCGCATCTCGCTCTTCATTTGTAAATTCATAACCAAGCTCTTTCATTTTTTCTGTAAACGCATGACGGCCAGAGTGTTTCCCAAGTACAAAGAGATTTTGAGATTCTCCTATAAGCGCTGGTTCGATAATTTCATAAGTTGTTACTTCTTTTAAAACCCCGTCTTGGTGGATGCCCGATTCATGAGCAAATGCATTCGCTCCAACGATTGCTTTATTTTTCGGTACAACCATACCCGTTAACCTGCTTACTAATATACTCGTCGCCTTAATTTCTTTTAAAGTCATCGAAGGCTCTGCTTTATAAAAATCTTTTCTAATATGAAGAGCTACCGCAACTTCTTCTAACGCTGCATTCCCTGCTCTTTCTCCAATGCCATTAATCGTTCCTTCTACTTGCAATGCTCCCCCTTCAACCGCAGCTAACGAATTTGCTACTGCCATACCAAGATCATCGTGACAATGACAAGAAAAAATCGCTTTTTCATATGATGGAACGGATTCTTGTAAGTATTTAAAAAGAGAATAATACTCTTCCGGATTTGTATATCCAACTGTATCCGGAATATTAATTACATTCGCTCCTGCTCGAATCGCAATTTCTACTGCTTCAGCTAAAAATGCTCTCGATGTTCTTGTCGCATCTTCTGCAGAAAATTGTACTGTCGGAAATAATGATTTTCCGAGCGTAACCGAGCGATGAATACTATTTAACACATCTTCTTTTGACATACAAAGTTTATATTTCATATGAATATCACTCGTAGCTAGAAATACGTGTAGACGAGGAGATACAGCGCCTTTCACAGCTTCATATGCTCTTCGAATGTCACTTTCTTTCGCTCTAGCTAAACTCATAACCGTAGCATTTTGAATTGTATTCGCAATACGTTTTACCGATTGGAAGTCGCCTTCGGAAGCTGCCGCGAATCCAGCTTCCATTACATGAATACCAAGCCTCTCTAATTGCCTAGCAATTTGTAATTTCTCTTGTTCATTTAAATTTACTCCTGGTGATTGTTCGCCATCACGAAGCGTTGTATCCATGAACAAAACCTGCTTCATATTATTTAACCCCTACCTTTACTCGCGGCTGTACGAAAGGCATCATTTCACGTAATTTACGTCCAACTACTTCGATTTCATGTTTATTCTCTTTCTCATTTGTCGCATGGAAATTTGGTCTTCCTGCTTTATGTTCTGCAATCCACCCTCTTGCAAATGTACCATCTTGAATTTCTGCTAATACTGCCCCCATCGCTTTCTTCGTATCTTCAGTCACAACGCGTGGTCCTGATACGAAGTCTCCCCACTGCGCTGTATCTGAAACTGAATATCTCATATTTTCAAGTCCACCTTCGTACATAAGGTCAACGATTAGCTTCAATTCATGTAAACATTCAAAATATGCAAGTTCAGGCTGATATCCCGCATCAACTAACGTTTCAAACCCTGCTTTTACAAGTGCAGTCACTCCGCCGCAAAGTACAGCTTGCTCTCCAAACAAATCTGTTTCTGTTTCTTCTTTAAACGTCGTTTCTAGTACACCAGCTCTCGTTGCTCCAATTCCGTCAGCATAAGAAAGTGCTTTTTCAGTCGCAACTCCTGTTGCATCTTGATATACTGCAAATAATGCAGGAACAGCCCCGCCCTCGGCGAACGTACGGCGTACGAGATGCCCTGGTCCTTTTGGCGCTACTAGAAATACATCTACATTAGCTGGTGGTTTTACTTGATCAAAGTGAACATTAAATCCATGTGCGAACACGAGAGAGTTTCCAGCCTGTAAATTTGGCGCAATTTCAGCTTCATATACTTCTGGTTGTAATTCATCAGGCAATAGAATCATTACTACATCAGCTTTTTCCGCAGCTTCTGCTACTGTATATACAGAAAACCCATCTTCATTCGCTTTATCCCAAGACTTACCTTTTCTTAAACCTACTACTACATCAAATCCGTTATCACGTAAATTTTGCGCATGCGCATGACCTTGCGAGCCATATCCGATGATTGCTACTTTCTTTTCCTTTAATACATTTACTGTTACATCTTTCTCATAATAAACTTTTGCCATTTTCATTTCCCCCTATATTTAAATGATTATTGAATTAACATAACTTGCTTATCTTGTTTTTTCATACTACGTGTAAATGCTGTTACACCTGTTCTAGCAATTTCTTTCAAACCGTATGGACGAAGTAATTCAATTAACGCTTCTACTTTATCTTGCGTACCTGTTACTTGCACAACTATGGAATCCTTCCCAACATCTATTACAGCGGCTCGAAACGGTTCAATTAAACTATATAATTCTGCCCTCGCTACAGAAGTTGCTACTTTAATAAGAGCAAGCTCTCTAGCAATCATCGCTTCTTCTGTAATATCTGATACTTTCAGAACATCAATTTGCTTATGCAGTTGTTTAATTAACTGCTCCACTTGCTGTTCACTTTCAACGTGTACAACAATCGTCATTCGCGATATATCTGATGATTCTGTATGACCTACTGAAATACTTTCAATATTAAAATGTCTTCGTGTCATAACCCCTGTAATTCGGTTTAACACACCACTTTGATTTCGAACTGTCGCTGTAACAATTCTCTTCACCCTTTTTCCACTCCCTCCATTTGGTGAACACCTTTTCCTGGCGCAACCATCGGCATAACCTTCTCTGATTGAAGTACACGACAATCAATTACGACTGGCTCTTGTAATTCGATCGCATGCTGGATTTGCTTCTTTGCAAGAAGTGGATCGTCAATACGAACACCTTTTATGCCATATGCATTTGCAAGAGCGACGAAATCTGGTTGGCATGGTAATAAAGAATGTGAATATCTTTGATTGTAAAATTCATCTTGCCATTGTCTTACCATTCCTAAAGCTTCATTATTTAAAATAAATACTTTAACGGGTAAAGCGTGTTCTTTTAATACACTTAATTCTTGCAGAGTCATTTGAAACCCAGCATCACCAACAATTGCAATAACTAATTCTTCAGGCTTTGCAATTTGCGCACCGATTGCTGCTGGAAATCCGAACCCCATCGTTCCTAATCCACCAGAAGTTACCCATTTATCTGGATTTTTCAGTGGATAATATTGCGCTGCCCACATTTGGTGTTGCCCAACGTCTGTTGTTACAATCGCTTCTCCCTTCGTAATTTCATATAGCATATCAATCGCATATTGAGGTTTAATACTTTCAGAATTTCTTTTATAAGAGAATGGATATTTTTCTTTTCTATTCTTTAATAAAAAGAGCCATTCATGATGATTTTCTTTCTTTCCTTCTGATTGAAGCAATACTTCTAACGCCTGCTTAGCACTTGCAACAATAGGAATCTCTGTTGGCACATTTTTCCCGATTTCTGCTGGATCAATATCGATATGTGCAACAGTCGCCCCTTTAGCAAAAAAAGCTAAATTTCCAGTAAGACGATCATCAAATCTCGCGCCTATATTAATGAGTAAGTCGCATTCATATAATGCCATATTGGCTGTATAAGAACCGTGCATTCCCCCCATCCCTAGAAATAGTTCATCATCTGGTGGAAAACCACCAAGTCCAAGTAATGTATGCACAACAGGGATTTCATATTTACGAGCAAAACTTGTCAATTCTTTCGAAGCTTTCGCATGCAATATACCCGCTCCAGCTAAAATTAACGGTTTTTTTGCGGTTTCAATTACTTTGAGTAATTTGTTTATTTGAAGTAGATTCGGTTCATAATTAGGGTTATATCCTGGTAAATCCATTTGTACATTGCTACATCGCTCACCTTTCTCGACTACCATATCTTTCGGAAGGTCAATAACGACTGGTCCTGGTCTTCCTGTTTTAGCAATATGAAATGCTTCTTTAATAATTCGAGGTAAATCTGAGGCCTTTCGCACTTGATAGTTATGTTTTGTCACTGGCATCGTAAGTCCCATAATATCTGCCTCTTGAAAAGCATCGCTCCCAATTAACGTTGTTGCTACTTGGCCTGTAAATACTACAAGTGGCAATGAATCAATCATCGCATCAGCTAGACCCGTAATTACATTTGTAGCACCTGGTCCACTCGTTGCAATTACAACCCCTGGATTCCCTGTAATTCTGGCATACCCTTCAGCAGCGTGAATTGCCCCTTGCTCATGCCTTGTTAAAATATGCGGAATTTCACAATCATACAATGCATCATAGAGAGGTAAAACGGCACCACCCGGATAACCGAAAATCACTTCTACGCCTTCCTTTTCTAGCGCTTCTAACAATAGCTGTGCACCAGTTTCCAGTTTCTCTTCCGTTTTTGAAGACATTGTTCTTATAAGCCCCCTTTTTCAACCTTTTATACAATAAAAAAATCCTACGTCCACACTCCAGCTATGTGCTGAAGGGACGAAAGATTTCGCGGTACCACCCTTCTTTGCAAGAATACTCTTGCCTCAGTGATCCATAAATGGATCTAGCTAATAACGGAGCTACCGTCTAAGCCTAGACAAATGCTTTAGCTTAGCACTCAAGGGCGATGTTCGTCGACGTGAACCATCGGTTTTCAGCAACCACCGACTCTCTGTGAGGCTTCACAATCAACTACTCCTCCCTATCAACGCTTTCTTATGTTAAAAAAGTTGTTATCCAACTTTATTTTCTTCGTAAATTTTCTCTCCATCTTCTACAACTAACTTACGAAACTCTTCTAATAAACGGTTCGTATGTGGACCTGTTTGCCCTAAGCCAATCGTTCTACCATCTACTGTCGTAACAGCAATCACTTCAGCAGCTGTTCCTGTTAAAAACACTTCATCAGCTACATATACATCATGTCTTGTAAATAACTCTTCTCTTACGTCATACCCAAGTTTTTCGCCGATTTCTAAAATGGCGTTTCGTGTAATACCTTCTAACGCTCCAGCAGAACTTGGTGGTGTAATTAATTTATTTCCTTTAACAATAAACACGTTATCTCCTGATCCTTCAGCTACATATCCTTGATCATTTAACATAAGCGCTTCTTGTACTCCAGCTAATTTCGCTTCAATACGAACTAAAATATTGTTTAAGTAATTTAAAGATTTTACTTGAGGGGATAAAACATCGGGACGATTTCGGCGCGTTGCAACTGTTACAACTGGAATCCCTTTCTCATAATATTCTTGTGGGAATAAAGATAATTGTTCTGCAATTACTACTACATTCGGCTTCTTACATGAATCGGGATCCAATCCAAGATTTCCTGCTCCTCTTGATACAACAAGGCGAATGTATCCATTAGATAATTTATTTTGTCGAATCGTCTCAACAACAATATTTGTTACTTCATCTAATGAATATGGAATTTCTAAAAGGATTGATTTTGCTGATTCATACAACCGGACAAGATGCTCTCTCAAACGGAAAACATTACCGCTATAAACTCTAATTCCTTCAAACACTCCATCACCATATAAATAGCCATGATCATATACTGAAACTTTTGCCTCATCTTTTGGAACAAATTCTCCATTTAAGAAAATCCATTGCTCATTCACTAGAAGCGCCTCCTATGTTCTATGAATTTTTTATTGTTTCCTAGTTTACTCTCCTTTCTAAATAAATCAAGTGAATTTTTAGAAAATTTATAATTTTTAATCATACGTACTTCTTTACTTATACTGATTTAACAACATTGTTAACGTTTACAAAAAGTCAAAAAATTTTTTTCGCCAATTTCCACTAAAAAAATATTTGTTTAAAAGAAGGATTTTCATCAATTGATACGAATCTATTGTATTCAATAAACGGACGTCCTATTTTATAAATCCGGAAATATATAACGACTTTTGCTGAAAAAGAGGGAAAATAACAAAAATAGCGCTGTCTAAAAATAACATTCATATTTTTCATTTCGTAATCATAATCCTATTTTTAAAAAACAATTTGTCAAAATGAAGGAGGAAATAAATATGGCGTGTGTACAAATTAAAGGAACGAGACAAGAGGTAGTAGAAATGCTGCAATTATTTGATCTAATGGATACGAAAGGTTTTTGTAAATTCGATAATTACGTAGAGGTAGAACCAAATACGCAAGAACATAATCATTTTATTGCTTCAATCGACATCCATTCAAATACTTCTTCTGCCCAAGATACATTAAACGATCAATTCGTTAGTCAAATGCTTACTGGCGTATATAACGACTAAACAAAGATTTACTTCCTACCGTCTTTTCATAAATGCAGTGAACTTGAGCATACTAGCAATTAGATGGTAGGAGGTGAGAATTATGGCTAGAATTGGCGTTGAAAACTCATTAACAGACGTTCAACAAGCTCTTCAGCAACAAGGTCATGAAGTTGTTACACTTAACTCAGAACAGGATGCACAAGGGTGTGATTGTTGCGTTGTAACCGGGCAAGATTCTAATGTGATGGGCATTGCAGATACATCAATTAAAGGCTCAGTCATTACAGCTCACGGTTTAACAACGGATGAAATTTGTCAACAAGTTGAAAGTCGCACTTAAAAAATGAAAGAGGACTCCTTTTAAAAGGAGTCCTCTTTTTTATATTCACCTAACGGGAAAGTAACATATACTGGATGAAAGCCCTACCTCTCTCTCATCATTACGGTTCCACTGACCGCTCCTTGATTCACTAGTATACATATATAGCTTGCAAATACAATTTATAGGGTTTGTTCACAAAAGTTGTTGATAAAATTACCCGATCTTTCGCAAACTTTTCGTATTGCATTCATAAGAGATATTTACTTTACACTAGCTGTAACCGAGACACGAATTAAAATTCTAACACCAATACAATAACTTGTCAACTTTTTTCCGCAAATTAAAAACAGACATTAACGGTTTGTCTGTTTTAGAATGGAGCTTTTTCTTTTATTACATATACAACAAAGCCGCTTACTAACATAAATAAGCCAACTACTAAGTTTTTGATATTAATCATAAATTCCTCTCCCTTATTCCACACATCATATATATTTACATTTCAATTATTCCGATCATCCTAAAGCGCACTTTTTCTAATATATCATAATTCCTAAAAAATGCAAGTTCACTTTTGACGACCATTCACAAATTTATCTACAGTGCTTGGTACAGTATTTAAAGCCTTTTCAATTAAATGTGTACTGCTGTTGAGATGTAATACTTGCACCCCATTAGAACCAACTACTAAAAAAGCTACTGGACTAATGGAAACCCCAGCCCCGCTTCCTCCTCCAAATGGATGCCCTTGTTTGTTCTCTTTATGCTGATTTTGCCCACCGTTATGTTTTTCAGTAATGAAATCCCCTTTAAAATCACTTCCACCAGCTCCAAAACCAAAAGCCACTTGAGATACTGTTAATACTACATTTCCGTCAGCTGTTGAAACCGGGCTCCCAACAATTGTATTTACATCTACCATCTCTTTTAAATTTGTCATTGCCGTTTTCATTAAATTTTCAATTGGATGTTCCATTATGTATTGCACCCTTTCCTCATTATTCCTTTTTATATTTTCCAAAATAGAGGAAGTCATACTAACTTTTCCTATTTCAAGAAAACATTTTCCTCCTTTTAAAAGATACTACTCCCTGTACATGCTCCGGTATAGTGAAACTTTAATCAGTGGGATGTGCACGTTTCTCGACTCCCACAAATAGCGGGATAAAAAAGAAAAAGAGATACATACTACTATTGAACCTTGTTATGAAAGGAGTCATGACTTTGACTGAGAAATTTGATGATTATAAAAGAAAAGATAGAATAGATAGTGATTATAGTGACTATAAAGAAGAGTACGCCGCTGAGGTTGCACCACAACGCATTGATTATGATTACGATGATAAAGACGATACAGATGTTGTAAAATCGTCCGCTGCTGGATCAACTGCTGGTTTTATCGCTCTTGCGCTATCTATCTTATCGCTATTTACATTTCCAACACTATTTGGTCTTGTTTCTGTTTTACTCGGTATTTACGCTTATAATCGCGGAGCTACTGTAACTGGCGGTATCGCTGCAGTTGTCGGTGGAATTGCTGCACTTATCGCAATTTTATTCCGAGTAGCACTTATTGGTCTATTGTTCTCCCTGTTCTAAAAAAGAAAAAGGTATCTCGCTTAACGCGGGATACCTTATCCTGTAAACACATCTTCCGATGGATATTTTATTTTTTGTTTTGCTGGTCGCGCTAAAGAGAACACAAGTGTTAATGGTCCAATTAATCCGCAGAACATAACAAACATAATAATACATTTTCCGAATGCCGATAGCTTTGCAGTAATTCCCATCGTTAATCCGACTGTGCCAAACGCTGATATTGTCTCAAATAATAATTGAATAAAGCTGAAGTTTTCTGTAAGCATTAATATGAATACCGCTGCTAAAATAAGTATTTGACTGGCAACAGCAATCGCTAAGGCCCTCGTTACTGTCGACATTTTAATTGTACGCTGAAATAAAACAATTTCCTCCTTTTTTCTAAAGAAAGAAAGGACAGATGTAATTAAGATAACAAACGTCGTTAATTTAATTCCTCCACCTGTCGATACACTTCCTGCACCAATAAACATTAAAATCATCGTAAATAATATAGATGATTCTTCCATACCTCCATAGTCAACCGTATTAAATCCAGCTGTCCGCGGAGTAATACCTTGAAAGAAGGAAGCCCATAGTTTTTCATTTAAAGATAAATTCCCTAACGTCTTCACATTATTATATTCCAATACAAAAATTACAATCATTGCTATAACATTTAGCACTACTGTTCCAATAATCATTATTTTTGAGTGAAGTGATAATTTTCGAAAACTGCGGCTATACCATATATCAATTAATACGGTAAAACCGAGTCCCCCAATTACAATTAAAGAGCAAATCCCAATATTAATAATGGGATCCCCTACATATCTTGTTAAATTATCTGGCCATAAAGCAAATCCTGCATTATTATAAGATGCAATTACATGAAAAATACTATAATATAAACCTTTTCCAAAACCAAACTCTGGAATAAAGCGAAACGATAAAAAGATGACCCCAATAAGTTCAATACAAATCGAAAATATAAAGACACGCTTTACTAATTTTACAAGACCACCTATATTTGTTTGATTAAATGCTTCTCCAATTAATAAACGATGGCGTAATCCGATTTTTTTACCTAGTACCCAAACAATTAAAATGGCAATTGTCATAAGACCTAGACCACCTGTTTGAATTAAAAACATAATAACAATTTCGCCAAACATCGTAAATGTACTTGCTGTATCCACTACTCCCAAACCAGTTACGGTCGCTGCTGACGTTGCTGTAAAGAAAGCATCTACCCAACTAATATGTACTTTCGTTGCGAATGGTAATTTTAATAACAAACCGCCAACCACAATTAAGCAGAAAAAGCCTAATGCTAATATTTGTGGTGGGTTTAATCGTATAAGACGATTATACAGCCCTTGTTTTTTTGTTACGTCCATATCACTAACTCCCTTATTAAAGTGAAGCTTTCCCCTCATACAATAAAAAGCTTTTTAAAAGCCCTTAAATAATTGGGACAAACCTTATATTCTCATAATATAGTTGAGCATAATCCTTTTTTTCATAGATTACAACTTTTATTTATATTCAGATTCCTTTTCGTTTTATGCTGGGAAAACTCTATATCCTAACTCAATATTGCTAGCAATAACAATTTCATATGTACTATTTTTCAAATCCCCATATCTTTCACTCTATGTTCACATAGAGGTCACATCCACCTTTTATAGTATATGTATCGAAGCTGTTCCTCCCTAATTTATAAGACATTCCCCAGTGTCTTTGAATAGCTTCCATCCCTAATTAAATTGACATAAATTGTCCCCTTCCTTGACCATCTTATATATGATGGTCTTATTTTTTTGTTTTCTCTATCTTTTATTCCGCTATTTGTGGGCAATAAACGCCCGATTGGTTAAGGCTAATAATCAACAGGGGATGAACAAAAAACACTCATTAAATTTTCATTTTATTTAAAACTCCCTCTCTCTTTCACTCTATATTCACACAGAGGTCACATCCACCTTTTATAGTATATGTATCGAAGTTGTTCCTCCCTAATTTATAAGACATTCCCCAGTGTCTTTGAACAGCTTCCATCCCTAATTAAATTGACATAAATTGTCCCCTTCCTTGACCATCTTATATATGATGGTCTTATTTTTTTGTCTTTCTATCTTTTATTTAAAACTCCCCCTCTCTTTCACTCTATGTTCACACAGAGGTCACATCTACCTTTTATAGTATATGTATCGAAGTTGTTCCTCCCTAATTTATAAGACATTCCCCAGTGTCTTTGAACAGCTTCCATCCCTAATTAAATTGACATAAATTGTCCCCTTCCTTGACCATCTTATATATGATGGTCTTATTTTTTTGTCTTTCTATCTTTTATTTAAAACTCCCCCTCTCTTTCACCCTATGTTCACATGAGAGTCACACCTATCTTTTATAGTATATGTATCGAAGTTGTTCCTCCCTAATTTATAAGGCATTCCCCAGTGTCTTAAAGCAACTTCCATCCCTAATTAAATTGACATAAATTGTCCCCTTCCCTTGACCATCCTATGTGATGGTCTATTTTATTTTCCAAACACAAAATCGGTCTATCTACACTTAAACAAAAATGAAAAAATTCAGAAAATATTGTCAAATTAGGTATTTTTTCGGTATAATTACTGTTAGAAAGAAATTTCGCAAAAACAAAAGGGGGGATTTTATTGAAACAAACAAAAGCAATCTTAATCGCATTATTTCTAGGTCTAGTTGTTGGACTCACTCTAAATTTAGCTGCTCCATCTATCTTTGAGCCACTAAATCAATATGTGTTCAACCCAATTGGTCAATTGTTTATTCGACTTATTAAAATGCTAGTTGTTCCTGTTGTGTTCATTTCTATCGTACTTGGTGCTGCCGGCCTTGGAGATCCGAAACAACTTGGAAGAATCGGTTTAAAATCAATTTCATTCTTTCTCGTAACAACTGCGGTTGCCATCTCTATAGCGGTTACATTTGCACTTATTATAAAACCAGGAGCTGGCGGTAATTTTAAAACAGAAGGTCTTAAGTATGAAGGTGCAAAAACTGAAACATCTTTCGTCGACACATTGCTAAATATCGTACCAGATAACCCAGCAAAAGCGATGGCTGACGGAAACATGTTACAAATCATTGCCTTTGCCGTATTGATTGGACTCGGTATAGCTATTTTAGGAAAACGAGTTCAAGGTATCCATTCATTACTTGAACAGGGCAACGAATTAATGATGTATCTTGTTAATCTCGTTATGAAATTAGCCCCAATTGGAACATTCGGTTTGCTCGCTTCATCCGTTGGTAAAATGGGGCTTGCAGGCGTCGCTGCGATGTTCAAGTATATGATTGTCGTTATGTTAGTACTCATTATTCACGGGGTCTTTGTATATGGCGGCTTATTAAAGGTATTAGCAAAAGAAAGTATTGTTCGTTTCTTTAAACATTTCGGACCAGTAATGGCAATTGGATTCAGTACATCTAGCTCTAATGCATCGCTTCCATTTGCAATGAAAACAGCACAAGATAAGCTTGGCGTTCCAAAAGCGATAAGCTCATTTGTACAACCACTAGGGGCAACTATTAATATGGATGGTACTGCCATTATGCAAGGAGTAGCCACTGTATTTATCGCTCAAGTATACGGAGTTGAACTTACATTACCGCAATTAGCTATGGTCGTATTAACTGCTGTACTAGCTAGTATCGGTACTGCTGGTGTACCTGGTGTTGGACTTGTAATGCTTACAATGGTTTTAAATCAAGTAAATCTACCAGTAGAAGGTATCGCTTTAATTATCGGTATTGACCGTATTCTAGATATGTCTAGAACAGCTGTAAACATTTCTGGTGATGCAATTTGCGCAATGATTGTCGCAAAATCAGAAGAAAAATATAATACGGATCAATCGGCAGCATCGTAAATCAAAAAAGGAGTGAATTATTTCACTCCTTTTTTGATTTACTCCCTTTTTTAGAACGATATTCTTTCCCTTTATTATCATTACCAGTTTCAAATTCAGTGCTAAATTCCTGATTAAACTGGCCGGACTTTGGTGATCCTTGATTACCGCTCCCTTTACTACCGTTACGATTCGTCATATTTCTCCCTCCTTCCTTGTATTAGTAGTATGGCGCTCTATCTTTTTTCATACACATTTTATTTATTAACATCTATTACACACGAAAGAAGATCTCCCATCTATAAGGAAGACCTTCTATTTTATCACGTAAGCGTTTTCTTGTTTATAATCACTTAAATAAGTTTTTTGGAAATTGAAATCATTACATTCATTTCATCTTCTGAAAGTGCAGAGAATCTTTCTTGTAAATATTGTTTTTTCGCATCTTCCATTTTCGCAACTAAATCTTTCCCTTGTTCTGTAATCTCTAAATACACAACTCGGCGATCTGATGTAGAACGTGAACGAGTTACAAAACCCTTATTAATTAATTTTTCTGTAACAGCTGTAATATGACTATTCGACACATTTAATTCATTTGCTACACGCGATACCATTTCTTTATTCGTACGATTTAATATTCTTAGGACGATGAATTCATTCCACGGTATGTAACCACCAAATATTTTTCCGATATCATTACGCAACGTGCGAAACATAGCAAACACATTTGTCGATAGTTCTTCCATTAATTGCTCTCGATTTTGAGACAACATTGACAGCTCCTTTTATTTCATTTAGTTAAATAAAAACCTTATTAATAATTTTACATGAAATCTTACTTTTTGTCACCTTATTTTCCCATAATTCGTAGTTTTTTAATATGTATTTCATGATAAAATGAAGTCAACTTCCAGAAAAAGGGGTATTTTAATGCATGAGGAGGATAGGTTCTCAAATCTCAGCCTAAAAGATAAAACAATTATCATTAGTATTATTGCTCTTTTTCTCATTATAGTTTTTACATTTATATTTTTTGTATATGTAGGAATCTTTCAAATTACAGGTATAGCGTATAGTTCACGTACTGCTTTACTTCTCTTTTTTTATTAATCACTTTCTTAGATGGTATTACATTATTTATTTTCAGTTTCTTCAAAGCGCTGCTATATCCATTGACTCAAAACATGTCAAATTGGATTTCTCTCACTCTTTTCTCATTCATTGAAATTACACTAGATTGGTTCGTCATTCATACTGCTGATGATTGGATAGAAAGCGTACAAATGTCCAACTTAACTGAATTATGTGTCGTACTATTCTTTTTTCTATTAAATAAATTATTAAGTGACAAGAAAGAGTAAGAATACAAGCTTTTCTATATAAAAATTGGTACAATGAAAGCAAATCTTACTAAAGAGGTGTTAATTATGAACTTACAACAATGGGCTGATAAAGGTATGTCCTTTGATACATATGTGAATGAAATGCAAGTAAACCAATACGAGCTACTACACATTTACAATAATTTTTTAATTCCAAATGAATTACTTCCTGTATTAGAAGAACGTCAAAATGATGGCTGGCGTGTTATCGTATTAACTGCTGATTGGTGTGGCGATGCTCTTTTATGCGTACCTGTTATGAAACGAATTTCTGAAGTTGCAAATATTGATATGAGTTTATTAATTCGCGATGAAAACTTAGAATTAATGGATCAATATTTAACAAATGGAACAGCACGTGCGATTCCAATCTTTATTTTCATTGATAAAGATGGAAATGAACAAGCTGTTTGGGGACCACGCGCTCCAAAAGTACAAGAATTAGTAACTTCAATGCGCGCTACATTACCTGAAAAAGAAGATCCAACTTTCGAAGAAAAACAAAAAGAAATGTATGCTAATTTCCGTGCTACATTAGCTGATGATACTTCTCTTTGGGAACATGTAATGGAAAACATGATGGAAAAAGTAGTAAAATAAAAACCTGCCGAGCTCGGCAGGTTTTTTTATTACATAATGAAGAAATAGAATACCGCAGCTAAAATGAAACGATAATAAGCGAACGGTGTTAGTTTTACACGAGATAATAATTTCAAGAATGAAACAATTGCAAGCATCGCAACAACGAATGCAGTTACAAATCCTGTTACAAATAGCGTTATATCTGCTGAGCTTAATACATCCCAGCTTTTAATTAAATCTAAGCCACTTGCAGCTACCATCATCGGTACCGCTAAAATGAACGTATATTCAGCTGCCGCTGTATGCGACACGCGAGCTAATAAACCACCACTTATTGTAGAACCAGAACGAGAAAATCCTGGCCAAAGAGCTAAACATTGGAACATTCCAATTGTAAATGCCTGTTTATATGTGATTTCATCTAACGTTCTTGCTGTACTTGGTTTCGAAAACTTCTCAGCAACAATCATTAAAATACCACCGGCTACTAAGCTAATAACAACTGGTCCTGGACCAAATAAAACCTCTTTAATAGTGCTATGGAATAATACGCCAAGTACCCCGGCAGGAATCATCCCGATAATAATATGTAATAAATTTAACGATGGTCCGTCTGTTACTTTACCTATTCCAACTAACGACCATAGACGCTTCCAAAATATAACAACAACTGCTAAAATCGATCCCAATTGGATAACAACTTCAAAAACTTTCGCTCTCTCATCGTCAAATCCAATTAAATGTCCTGTTAAAATCATATGTCCTGTTGATGATACTGGTAGAAACTCTGTTAACCCTTCAACAGCACCCATGATTAAACCAATTAACCAATCAGCCACAAGTAGTGCCTCCTTAATAACAAATAATATGTAATTTTTTCACACCTTATCATAATACCTTATCCCTTTTCAAAGTGCATCCTTTTTTTATTGGCTTCATATGTTATAGGCGCGTATTTCTTTTCTAATCTTTGATTAAATTGTATGATAGTAAGAGTTTGTTTTTTTATACGGAAAGGGGATTTTATGAAAGAAACTACTCCATTCTCACAAAAGTTAAAGCAATTTGTATTACTATTTTTTCCGATTTTCGTAACGCAAATGTCATTATTTGCGATGAGTTTTTTTGATACAACGATGTCAGGACATGCAAGTCCAACTGATTTAGCAGGTGTGGCAATTGGAACAAGTATATGGATTCCAGTTAGTACGGGGTTAACAGGAATTTTAATGGCTACTACTCCCATTGTTGCACAGCTCGTTGGATCCAAGAAAAAAGAGGACGTTCCCCACGTTGTCATACAAGCAGTTTATTTAGCAATTTGTGCTAGCTTCGTTGTTATCCTCATCGGTTTTTTCGTCGTTTCACCTATTTTAAATGGCATGCGCTTAGAAGAACCTGTGGAACGTATTGCAGCGCAATTTTTAAGTATTATCGCAATAGGAATTATACCTTTATTCACTTACACTGTTTTACGTGGATTTATTGATGCATTAGGAAAAACTCGAACAACGATGATTATTACATTATTATCATTACCAATTAATGTAATATTAAATTACCTATTAATTTTTGGTAACTTCGGTTTCCCAAAGCTCGGTGGTGTCGGAGCAGCAATTGCTTCCACTGCAACATATTGGTGCATTTTAATTATTACAGTCATTATTATTCAGACGAAAGAGCCTTTTGCCTCTTTCAACATTTTCAAACAATTATACCGACCTTCTCTTTCGAGTTGGATAGCATTCTTAAAACTTGGCGTCCCTATCGGATTTGCTATCTTTTTTGAAACGAGTATTTTCGCTGCGGTAACGCTCATGATGAGTAATTTTAGTACGACAACTATTGCAGCTCACCAAGCAGCTATGAACTTTGCTTCCTTGTTATATATGACTCCGCTAAGTTTAGCAATGGCAATGACTATTGCGGTTGGATTCGAAGTTGGAGCAAAACGTTACGATAATGCAAAACAATACGGACTGATTGGAATTGGATTAGCCCTTGCCTTTGCTTTATTATATTCGATTCTTCTCTACTTCTTTGATGATCAAATTGCTTCTATTTATACGACAGATGCAAAAGTTCATCATTTAGCAAAAGAATTTCTTATCTTTGCAATTTTATTTCAAATTTCAGATGCAATTGCAACCCCTGTACAAGGAGCTTTGCGTGGTTATAAAGATGTAAATGTTGCTCTAATTATGACTTTAATTGCTTATTGGATAATAGGTCTACCACTAGGTTACATATTAGCGACGTATACAGAATGGGCCGCGAAAGGCTATTGGATCGGTCTTATTATCGGTCTAGCATTTGGCGCTGCCTTCCTACTTATCCGTCTCTTTCAAGTACAACGAAAATATACAACACAAAACAGCCGCTAATAATAAAGCGGCTGTTTTCTTTATGCATATTTTTTCTTGTAACGTATAATATAATGAAAAAGAAAGGTGGGTACATATGGACGACAAAGAAAAAAAGCAATCATTCGATGAAGAATTTGCCCCTGAAATTTCACCTGGATATCGGCAAGATGTACATAAGCCACCTAAATATAAAAACACTTCGTTTTTAATGGGCATTACCATTTTCGCTGCTGTATTACTCATACTTATCATTTTCGTTTATTTTTGATGAAAGGTGGCCTATTATATGAAGAAACAAGATTCCAATCGTTCAAAAAGAACTGTTAAAACACAAAAAGGATATGCAGGAGATTCTGTTCATACTCTTAAACAAGTCGAGCAAGGGAATTTATATATTGCTCAAAAAGAACTTGGTCAACAAAATGAAAATCTTTAAAGGCCCTTTATTCCTTAAGGGTCTTTTTATTCCGCATTAAGTAATACACCCTCAAATGTTCTATTGAGCAATGAATTTCCTTTATTGTACGCGCTGCTTTTGTTCTAGCACCATAAATATATTATTAACCTTTACAATTTTCACTTCATAATTCAATTTCATTTCGCTTCTCTTACTCTTACCATTTTCAGTACCCGCAACGTACGCTACAGCTTGATAAAGAAAACTCTCATTGGTCTCTTCACGTATCTCCTCGTTTGTAAATTTATACTCTAAATCTTGAAAACGATTTGGATAATAATTTCCCATTAATTGTTCATACCCTCTATTTAAAAATAGTTCTTCACCTTTTCGTTTCACATCTTCTTTATTAGTAGACCCAAACACTGATAGTTGCTCGGTCACAAAATGCTCTCCTACCTTTTTCATTTCATTATGAGTTAAGTTTTCTATACTTTTGTTCTTTAACTCCTTATTTAACTCGTACTGATCAATCGGTTTAAAGGTAGCAAAAACCTCCTCTTTATATGACCAAAACAATACAAAAGCGATACATAGAGAAATGATTAACAGTCTTTTTTTCGTAATACTCCCGCCCTTCTTCATAATAATAGATATATTTTAACATATAGAAAGAAAATTCTGATATCATAAAATAGAATAACTTAACTCAGAAACGAGGAACAATTATGGACTCTTACAAACATTATATAAAAGAAGCTTTGCCTAATCTTTCTATACATTCATATAAACAAAATGAAGAAGGATGGGATAATGTAGCAGTTATAGTAAATGATGAGCTACTGTTTCGTTTCCCGCGAAAACAGGAATATGCGATGCGAATTCCGTTAGAAAAAGAACTATGCGCAATTCTCACTCAATCACTACAAGAAATCGAAGTTCCACAATATCACCTAATTTATAAAAATGAATCTGATGAGGTTCCTCTTTGTAGTTACTATACTCTCATTCATGGTGAACCATTAAAAACAGAAACAGTTGCCACGCTGGAGGATCCAAAGCTGAAAGCAATTATTACACAATTAGCTACTTTCCTTGCGGTACTACATAGTATTCCTTTACACCAAGTTACAACGCTATGTTTCCCTATTGAAAAAACATGTACCTACTGGAAAGAGCTACAAACAAAATTAAACCAATATCTCACTACTAGCCTTACTTCATTACAGAAACTAGCCTTAAATCGCTTATTTGAAAATTTCTTTGCATGTTTAGCTACATCCACTTTTCAAAACACAATCATTCACGCTGATTTTACTCATCATCACATTTTATTTAACAAGCATAACAAAAGCATTTCAGGTGTTATCGATTTTGGTGATGCGCAAATTGGCGATCCTGCTTTTGATTTTGCAGGACTATATTATGATTTCGGACATGAGTTTACTACATCTGTATATGAACAGTACAGTACACTTATTTCTCATCATGATCCATTACTCATTCATCGTATTACTACCTTTTATCAATACAGTCCTTTACTACATAATATTATTTATAATTTTGAGTCAGAGAATGAACTCGAATTCATTACAGGCACAGAACAGCTAAAAACGATATTACAGGGATGAGATTACATTCTCTCCCTATATACTCTCTCCTCATACATCATTAACTTTTTATCCATTTCAACAATAACTTTATACAATTGAAACGCCTGTAAAATTTGCAGTTGAATTTCAAAAGGAGCATTTTGTTCTTTTAACCATTGAAATACTTTTGTTTCATCTTTCATTGATTATTCCTCCCTTTATTCTGATTTGTGGGTAGCCCGATTAATGAGGGCTGATAATCAGTGGGTGATTGACAAAACCCCCACTGATTAAAGTTTCACTTTATTAAAATCTGCTACAAATATACCGTAAATGATGAAAAGCTTTTCATGTCAATAACAAAAAAGGATGCAAAGTTGCATCCTTTAATGAACTATATTTTTCTTCTGTTTCGCTTCTGTCTTTACTTCTTCCCCTTGGCATTCACTACGAAACGCACAACTTATACACTCAGAACGAAAATGACGCTCTGTATAATGCTCAGGTTGCTCTAACATTTCTTTCATTCTAGATAAATCAGCCATTCCAGTTATAATATCTTCCTGTTTCGGAATGTACTCATACTTAGTTCCTTCTATTAAATTAATAACTTCAATTTTTCCTGGAAGAACTCCGAAAGCTTTATAACTGAATACTGTCATTAGCTTCTGACAAAGAGCAAGCATTTCCTCATCTGCATCGACAACATACTTTTTAATTACAAACGACTCAGCACTCCACTCACCAACTTCAAATGTCAATGACATGTGGACACCTAACTCTTCCATATATGTTTGAAACTTCTCGTATAAAAACAATGGTGGTGTCTGACTATCATCCTTTTCAACGAACTGTAATAAGTGATCCGTTAGCTTCGCTAATACAATATAGTATTCCGTCTTCGAAGCAAACATATTAATCCTTACTTTTTTCCAATACTTTTCTATTAATATTAAAAGTACAATTTTCGTTTGTTGACCCGCAGGTAGCGTGTAATACTCGTTAATAATTTGATTGACAATCATTTGTGCTATTTGTTGCCATTCAAATGAAGAAGGTTCTCTTCTTTTTATGTGACGAAAATAAAATTTATGCGGACAACGCATAAAATCATACAAATGATAATCTGTCATCGTTTTGATTGAGATTTTCTCATGCACTTGCTCTTCATCTCCCTTCTGCCATTAAGAAAGGTGTTTTACAAATTCAGCTCCAAACTGTAAACATTTTTCTACATCTTCATCTTCTGGCGTTAATTCTACTTTTAGTCCTTCTAACACAACTGCTGCCCCGCGCTCTTGTAGCTTTTCTATTAAAATGTCAACTGCCACTCCGTATTTCGGATAAGCCGAATCACATGATCCGAATACTGCCGCTTTTTTCCCAGTTAAATCAATAGAATCCATTGCATCATAAAAATCTAAGAAATCATCAGGAAGATCGCCATCTCCCCAAGTGTATGCACCTAAAATAATTCCATCATACTGTTCTAATATAGAAGCTTCTGGTGAATCCATAATATCAATAACTTCAATTTCATTTTCTGTTTCACGAATTACGCCGGCAATATGGTCAGCCATTTCCTCTGTATTTCCACTCATACTTGCAAAAATCATTACTAACTTACTCAACTGAACCTCTCCCTTTACTTTGTATCTCTTTTTCTGTTTGAATGCTCTTCTTCTCATCTACATATTCAGACCGAATTACATTTCTTTGCCATTCCATATGCTGATCAACATCTTTATTTTTATCTTTTAATCCCCTCCGCAGAAGGTGAAAATTCTTTCTCATTAACATGTCGCATCCATCCTATTGATAATAATTATCAATTTCAACTATATTTAGATTAATTGACATTGATTATCAATGTCAATAACTATTTTAAAAAAAATGATTAAAATGTACAAGCTTGTCCGTTAGCTATTCATATACTATGAATGAGCATAGTTCTTTCTCAGCCCTCTCTGACGGAAAGAAATAAAAGCAACTGCAATAGAGTGCAGTTGCCTTTTTTTGTTTTTCTATAATTTTAGTAATCTTATAGTCGTCTCTAAAAATAGCTCCACTCCACAAATTAATGCTGATTCATCCACGTCAAATTTCGGATGATGATGTGGATAACAAGTATATATATTTTCATTACCTGTTCCTAATTTAATGAAACAACCAGGTGCTTTTCTTAAATATGCTGAAAAATCTTCTCCACCCATAGAAGGTTCAAGCTTCACAACACGCTCATTCCCAAACAAATGTAGTGCACTTTCTTCTACTATTTTCGTAATATATTCATCATTAATAACCGGATCATATCCATATCGATACGTATATGTATACGATCCTCCATGTGCTTCTGTAATTCCTTTCACAATTTTCTCGATTTTCCCTTCTGCTTCCACCCTCAATGCTTGATTAAATGAACGAACAGTTCCCATTAAAGTTGCTGTACTAGGAATAATATTGTCAGCCGTTCCCCCATGAAATTGTGTAACTGAAACAACCCTTTGCATAAAAGCACTTGTATTTCTTGATACGATATGTTGTAGATTTGTAATAATCTGTGCTCCGATAGCAATAGGATCTATCGTTTCTTCTGGTCGCGCCGCATGTCCTCCTTTGCCTTGAATCTCAACTGTAAATACGTCTGGAGCTGCCATCATCGGTCCATATGCAATTCCTATCTTTCCACTCTCAAGTCCTGACATAACATGTAAACCTATTACATAATCAACACCGTCCATTACACCTGCCTCAACCATTTCTTGTCCCCCACCGGGATACACCTCTTCTGCGTGCTGAAAGAATAGACGAATCTCACCTGCAAAATCTTCCTTTATATTTGATAACACCTCTGCTGTACTTAATAAAATAGCTGCGTGAGCATCGTGCCCACATGCATGCATCATTCCTTTATTCACAGATGTATAAGATTTACTTGTCTCCTCTTGAATTGGCAAAGCGTCTATATCAGCTCGAATCGCAATTACTTTCCCTTGCTTCACACCTCTTTTAATTGCTAGTACACTATACTTCGTCGGTCTCGTTACTTCAAAAGAAGAAAATGAGCATAATGTATCATATATAAATTGCGAAGTTTCTTTTTCATGAAATGATAATTCCGGATACTTATGGAAATGCCTTCTCCATTTCACGATATTTTCTTCCGAAATTAGATTCTTCCACACTCTATTCATGATAATTTCCTCCTTTTCAAAAGAACTAGAAATTTAAAAGTTTACTCCGTCTTAAATGATTAATAAAAACAAACACTGTATTTTTACGTATTCTTATAGTCCACTTTTATGTATTCACACAATCCACTTTCTATTTACATGTCAAACCCATTACAAATTCATGCTGAATGTAATATAATTGCTAAGTTAGGGATTTTCTTTTTTAGTATTTAGTGCTAATATCAAAAAAGAGCCTTTTGACTTATTTTTACCTAAAATGTGGGATTTTGTTTTTTTCACAATAATGTAGGACATGATACCTACAAAGAGCTATTATTTCATTAAGAGAGGGAAAGACATGGAAAGATTAAAAGAGATATGGTCTCGACCACTCACACAATGGGTTGCAAAGACGGTTTATTATCTTGCAATTTTATTTGCATTACTTTGGTTGTATGGATTCCATGATACAAACACAAGTACATTTATTTACAATGAATTCTAGGGTGGGAACGTTATGAAGTTATTAGAACAAATTGAAAAGTGGGCTGCAGAAACGCCTGATCAAACCGCTTTTGTTTGGCGAGATGCGAAAATTACGTACAAACAATTAAAGGAAGATTCTGATGCGTTGGCACATTGGATTTCTTCTGAGTATCCAGACGATCGTTCACCAATTATGGTGTATGGCCATATGCAACCTGAAATGATTATTAACTTTTTAGGATGTGTAAAAGCTGGACATGCTTACATTCCTGTAGATTTATCTATCCCAGCTGATCGTGTACAACGTATTGCTGAAAATTCTGGTGCGAAATTACTTTTATCGGCAACAGCAGTAACTGTAACTGATTTACCAGTTCGCATCGTAAGTGAAGACAACTTAAAAGATATTTTCTTTACTCATAAAGGGAACACTCCAAATCCTGAACATGCGGTAAAAGGTGATGAGAACTTCTACATTATTTACACATCAGGAAGCACAGGTAATCCGAAAGGGGTTCAGATTACTTATAACTGCCTTGTTAGCTTTACAAAATGGGCTGTAGAAGATTTCAACTTACAAACAGGGCAAGTATTCTTAAACCAAGCACCTTTCTCATTTGATTTATCTGTAATGGATATTTACCCATCATTAGTAACAGGTGGTACACTTTGGGCAATCGATAAAGATATGATTGCGCGTCCAAAAGACTTGTTTGCTTCTTTAGAGCAATCGGATATTCAAGTATGGACTTCCACACCTTCTTTCGCTGAAATGTGTTTAATGGAAGCATCTTTCTCTGAGAGTATGCTACCGAACATGAAAACATTCTTATTCTGCGGTGAAGTGTTACCAAATGAAGTAGCTAGAAAATTAATTGAGCGTTTCCCTAAAGCAACAATTATGAATACGTATGGTCCAACAGAAGCTACTGTCGCTGTAACAGGTATTCACGTTACAGAAGAAGTGCTTGATCAATACAAATCACTTCCAGTTGGCTATTGTAAATCAGACTGTCGCCTTCTTATTATGAAAGAAGATGGCACGATCGCACCTGATGGTGAAAAAGGTGAAATCGTAATTGTCGGTCCAAGCGTAAGCGTTGGATATTTAGGAAGCCCTGAATTAACAGAAAAAGCATTTACTATGATTGACGGTGAGCGCGCCTATAAAACAGGCGATGCTGGCTATGTTGAAAATGGTCTTCTATTCTATAATGGTCGTCTTGATTTCCAAATTAAGCTGCATGGTTATCGAATGGAATTAGAAGAAATTGAGCATCACCTTCGTGCGTGTTCTTACGTAGAAGGAGCAGTTATCGTTCCAATTAAAAAAGGTGAGAAATACGATTATTTATTAGCGGTTGTTGTTCCTGGGGAGCATTCGTTTGAAAAAGAATTCAAATTAACATCTGCAATCAAAAAAGAACTCAATGAGCGATTACCAAACTACATGATTCCACGTAAATTCATGTATCAATCTTCTATTCCAATGACACCAAATGGAAAGGTAGATCGCAAAAAATTATTGAGTGAGGTTACAGCATGACCGCATATGGATCATTTTATTTTTTCGCTATAGTGGGCATTTTATTAATACCTACTATCATAGCTGGATTAAAAGGTAAAATGTTGCGCAAATATAATGCCGTTTTAACATTAGTCATGCTTGCTATTATCTTCTCAGATAAACCAAAGCAAGCAATGATGCTAGCTGCATTTATTATTTGGCAATATGTCCTTATTAAAGGCTATTTAATTTTAAGAAAACAAAATAATAGTACATTCACATTTTGCATAGCTGTTATTTTATCGATTTTGCCTCTTATTTTGGCAAAAATCGCGCCGTTTGCATCGTTTTTACCTGAGTTAAAACTTGTTGTTTTCCTAGGTATATCTTACGTAACATTCAGAGCAGTTCAAATGGTATTTGAAGTTCGTGATGGTTTAATTAAAGAGCTTTCTTTCTTTAACTTCTGGGAATTCGTTTTATTCTTCCCTGCGATTTCAACAGGACCTATCGATCGTTACCGAAGATTCCAAAAAGATATTCAAAAGCCACCTAGCGCTGAAGAATATCAAAATTTACTATATACAGGACTAAATCGTATTTTCCAAGGTTTCTTGTATAAATTTATTATTGCTTACTTAATAAAGCAATATTGTATGGATCCAGCATTCGCTCAACACGATACAATATTTTCAAATATGATTTACATGTATAGCTATAGCTTATATCTATTCTTTGATTTTGCTGGTTATAGCTCTTTTGTAATTGGTGTAAGTTACATGATGGGAATTAAAACGCCAGAAAACTTCAATAAGCCATTCCTTAGTCGTAATATTAAAGACTTCTGGAACCGCTGGCACATGAGTTTATCATTCTGGTTCCGTGATTTTATTTACATGCGTTTCGTCTTTTTTGCAACGAAGAAAAAGTTAATTAAGAACCGTTACACTATTTCGTATATCGGGGCATTTTTAAACTTCTTCATTATGGGAATTTGGCACATCCAAGGAAGCGCTGTTGCGCAGTATGTTATTTATGGTCTATACCATGCCGCACTGTTTATTTTATTCGATATTTTCGAACGAAAAAACAAGAAGCATAAGTTTTGGCCAAACAATAAATTTACACACATCCTTGCGATTGTAATTACGTTCCACGTTGTATGTTTCGGTTTCCTAATCTTCTCTGGACACCTTAACAGATACTTTTAATGCACCCTTCTTATTCCATTAAGAAGTTGCACATATAATAATTTCGGATATAAAGGAGATTTTAAAAATGGCAGAATTCAAAGAGCAAGTATTAGATATTTTAGAAGAAGTATGTGAAAACGATATTGTGAAAGAAAACTTAGATGTTCAATTATTTGAAGAAGGTATCCTTGATTCTTTCGCTGTAGTATCTTTATTAGTTGAATTCCAAGAGCGTTTAGATATTGAAGTTTCTATTTCTGATTTTGACCGTGACGAGTGGGCTACACCAAACATGGTTATTAAAAAGTTGGAAGAAATCCGATGAACAAAGCAAAATTTGGTCCGATGCTTTTAGCATTGGCCCTTTTTGCTGTATTCTTACTTATTCCAACGCGCTTCCTACTTCCACTTTTAAGTGATGAAAAAGTAGAACAAGCTGCTACTTCTTTAAAAGAAGAAAAAATTCAAAGTATGATTTTACAGCAAAAGATGTTAGCAGATCCAAAATATCTTCCGATGTACGGTTCATCGGAATTCGCACGTATGGATGCTTTCCATCCATCTAATTATTTTAAAGTAAAGCCTGAAGGATTTACGCCATTCCTTCTTGGACGCGGCGGAACACAAGACCTTGTACATGTATTAAACTTCGCATCTACAATGGATCAATTGAAAGATAAGAAAATGGTATTCGTTCTTTCTCCGCAATGGTTTGTACCACAAGGTATTGACGAAACGCACTTTGCACCTAACTTTTCAAAACAACAAGGTTACCACTTCATTTTCAACAATGATTTAAAACCTGAAATGAAAAAACAAATTGCAAAGCGTTTATTAAACTTTGAGATTGTAAAAAAAGAAACTTTATTAAAAATTTCGCTTGAAGGTATCGCTTATGATGATACGAAGTATAAAGTAAAAGCACTTGCTGCTAAACCTTTCGCTTATATTTACCGTAACATTTTAGATCGTAAAGATTTATTTACAGCTATGTTTAATATTAAACCGCACAAAGAGAAGCTCGATTCTTCATTAAAACAAATGAACTGGGAAGAGGCTCGTAAACATGCGGATCAAACAGGTGCAGCAGAATCTAGATCTAATGAATATGGTATCGAAGATGGTTACTTCAATAGCAAAATTAAGAAAAAATTAAAGCAACGTGAAGGTTACTTAAAAAATGATGCTTATGACCAATCGCCAGAATATGAAGATTTACAAATTGTACTTGATTTATTAAAACAATCTGGTGCAAAACCACTCTTCATTTCTGTTCCTGTCAAAGGTCCTTGGTACGACTACGCTGGCTTCCCGAAAGAACGCCGCGAAGCATACTATAAGAAAGTTCATGAGCAAATTGAAAAAGCTGGTTATCCAATTGCCGACTTCTCAAATCATGAATACGATAAATACTTCTTAAAAGATCATATGCACTTAGGTTGGAAAGGCTGGGTTTACATCGACGAAGCCATCCAACAATTTTATAAAGCAAACTAACGAAAAGACCGCTTGAATTACTCAAGTGGTCTTTTTGTATATATTTTGTAATTGCTCGATTGCATTCGCCGCTTCTTTCATAACTCGCTCCACTACATGCTGAGCTGATTCGATTCGTGCCAATGATGCTGCCTGCCCTGCCCAAAGTGACATATATTCTTCCTTATTTTGCTTCGCTGCCTCTTGGCGTATTTTAGAAGTTAATACGTTTTGCACTGGATATACCGGAAGCCCTTCTTCTTTTCCTTCATGTCTCTCTATAAATTCATTCCGAATACCGCGTGCATATTTCCCGGAAAACGCACGAGTTACAGTTGTGCTCGTATCTGTACTATGTAAAACCGCTTCTTTATACACATCGTGCGTAATACTCTCTTCACTTGTTAAAAAGGCTGATCCCATTTGAACACCTTCTGCTCCTAGTGCCAATGCCGCAACAAGCCCTTGTCCGTTCATTACACCACCTGCTGCGACAATTGGGATATGCGGAACAGCCCCTACTAACTGAGGTATTAACGCAAACGTACCAATCATAGCATCTCGTTCTTTCCCAATAAACGTTCCTCTATGCCCTCCTGCTTCGCTACCTTGCCCAATAATAATATCTACTCCTAGCTCAGCAAGTACTTTCGCTTCCTTCACATGGGTAGCTGTTCCGATAACTTTTATTCCACTTCTTTTTAAATCATTTATTTCTTCTTTTTCTAACGTTTGAAATGCAAAGCTAACGACCGGTACTTTTTCATCTAATAGCACTTGTAATTGTTCCTTATAGCTTTTTGGAAGCTTTAACGTTCCTTCTACTTCTATACCTAATTCTCTATTCACTCCGCTTAGTAATACTTTCGCCTCATCTACCTTCTCTTCTTCTATTTCTATCTCTTTCGTTACAAGTAAATTAACACCGAAAGGCTTATCTGTTAGTTCTCTTATTCTATAAATCGCTTCACCAATTTGTTCTGGGCTCATATAGCCCGCCCCAAGCGTCCCTAATCCTCCGCTATTACTTACTGCTGCAACGAGTTCTGGCGTCGTAATCGCGCCTGCCATACCGGCTTGAACAACAGGATACTCAATTTTTAATATGTCTGTTACTCGACTTGTAAACATCATTTTCCCTCCTATTTTCCTTATATCTTCTTTATTTGATAAGCTTTCCCCTGCTTTTGCAAGGGTTGAACTTCATATGAAGCGAATATATTGAAAGAGAAGGAGGCTGAGCTTAATGATTTATCCAAATGCATTAAAACAAAGTGATACAGTAATGATTATTGCACCATCTGGTCCACCTACAATCGACAATGTATTAAAAGGTGTGAATGTATTACAAGAGATGGGGTTATCCGTAATAATCGGGAAGAGTGTTTACGAGAAATATGGATTTTTAGCCGGAAGTGATCAAGTTCGGCTTGACGATATACATGAAGCATTTACAAATAATGAAGTGAAGGCAATTTTTTGTGCACGAGGTGGTTATGGAAGTGCTCGTCTTCTTTCTCACATTCAATATGAAGTTATTAGGCAGAATCCAAAAATCTTTTGGGGATATAGCGATATTACAGCTTTACATACTGCTGTTTCACGTTATGCAAAGCTTATAACATTTCATGGTCCGATGATTGAAGAACTAGGAAAAGGTATTGATTCCCTATCTTTATCCTCTTTTAATCAGCTATTCCATCCGTATTCAACCATTTTATTTGCATCAGAATGTATCGTACCTAGCTCCCACAGTACAGTTACAAGTACGTTAGTTGGAGGAAATTTAGCTGTGTTAGCAAGTATAATTGGCTCGCCCTACGAGATAAATACGGACAATACACTTTTATTACTTGAAGACATTGGTGAAGAACCGTACCGCATTGACCGTATGTTAAATCAGCTACTTTTATCTGGAAAGTTTAATAAATGCAGGGGCGTTATTTTCACAAGTTGTCACGACTGCACTCCTTCAAAGCCATCTCAATCATTGCAAACAATATTATATGAATATTTCGCGCCATATCATATACCTGTCCTATTCGATTTACCAATTGGACATATAAGTCCAAACATCGGTATTCCACTTGGAGCTACAGCGACAATAAACACGAATAATAAAACAGTCTCTATTTCTTCTGGTATAGCCACTTCATATTCAAATTAAAAAGTAAAAGGAAAAGCGATTACGCTTTTCCTTTTACTTTTACTTTTACTTTTACTTTTACTTTTACTTTTACTTATAATAATTAAAAATTCGTCCAGATGCGATATCTGCAATTTCTTCTGGAATAAATGTTTTACTTATATCAGTGCCAACATTTAATACAGCTGTAGCATCTTTCTCAATGCTACCAAATAACTCTTTCCCACGTATCGTAATAAGGGGCGTTCCTTCTGGCAACACATCTTTTACAAATTCCATTTGTGTAAAGAACGGAACGATCCATCTACCTTCTCCTTGGAAATGACGCAAACGAAGTATTCCTTCTGTTGCCCCGTCCTCTGCTTCTAGTGAACCAGCAACATAAAACTCAGTAGATAAGAGCAATTCATAAAATTCCTTTTGCTTCTGTTTATCATCCCCTGCTACAACAAGTACCTCTTCTAATTTCTTTACTGAAATTTGCTCCATATGATGCCACCCCTATTTTCAAAATGATTGTACTTAGATTATACGAAATATTCTTATTTTTTTCTACATAATTCGCAATTATTTTCTTAAAATAATTTTAACACTTCTTTTGTCGTCACAATCGTAGCAAACTCTTCATGTAAATTTACAAGTGTCATATTGTGAATATCTTCTGCACTATACTCTTTACCATCTAAACCTATACGGTTAAAAGTAGCCGTTGCATCACTCACTAAATATGTTGTAAATCCTAAATTCCCTGCCATTCGTGTCGTAGTTTCCACGCAATGATTTGTCGTTAATCCTACAACCACTACTGCATTACATTTGTTCTTTCTTAATTGCTCTTCTAAATTTGTCCCAATGAACGCGCTGTTAACGAATTTCTGAATAACCACTTCACCAAGTAGTGGTTGCACTTCTTCTTTAAAGTTTACCGTTTCCGCTCTCTCATAAAACATTGACTGAGCATTTTCTTTATTTACATGTTGAATATGAAAAACTGGTCGTTCCCTTTTTCTCCATTCTTCTAACAAAATTCTCATGTTTTCTTCAGCAAAAATATTATTTCTCTCGCCCCAATCTGGTAATTGAAATGCCTTTTGTACATCGATTATGATAAGTGCTATTTGATTTGTCATCATTTCCCCCTTAATTTGGCTGTAATTGAAATAGAAAACCAAGTTGTTGTGACGCAGTAATAAAGCAAACATAGGCGCAAAGCTCTACAATTTCTTTTTCTGTCCAATATTGTTTTAATACGTGAAACATAGTATCATCTATTGCTTTTCGGTTATGAACAAATGTATGCGCAAAAGTAACGGCTACACCAATCTCCTCTGCCTTTTGCACATCATCAGGTCTTCCCTTTGCCATACAGTACGGACATTCATTCCCATACGCTAATGTTCTTCTCACTTGCTCCTTCAACTCTGCTGAAAGAGTTCCTTTATTGTACAGTGTATCTTCTAACTTACTCCACGAGTGTAATATATCCGAATTATGCCCTAATAACTTTTGAAACTTTGTATCTCCTACATTTGATAATGAAATTCTCTCCATCATTTTCCCTCCTATTTCCTTCTGTTTTATTGTAAAATAAATAACGTTCACTTTACATTTCATATGAATCTTAATTTATATTTTTCCTTTACAAAAATCATTATTTTACTGGAGGTATATTTACAAATGCAACTAGACCGTGTTGATCGAAAAATTTTAAATGAATTATATAATGATAGTCGCCTTTCTATGCGTGAATTGGCGAAACGAGTAAACTTATCTGCTCCGTCTACTGCAGAACGTGTTCGTAAACTTGAAAGTGAAGGCGTTATTCAAAAATATACAATCGATATCGACTATAAAAAAGCAGGACTAGTTTTAGATTGTATTTTAGAAATCACTTTAAAAAATGGTGATACAACACGTATGCAACAGTTTATTCAGTCTTATCCATCTGCAAGTTTTTGTTACCGAGTGACAGGAAGCTTATGCTACATTGTAAAAATTTCTGTTCCTTCACTCGTTGAACTTGAAGAATTTATCAATGATGTTTCTTCATATGCAACGACAGTTTCTCATATCGTATTATCAGAAGTATCTCTTACTCCTGATATAGAACATATCTTCCCAGAAGATTAATTTATTTTTATTCATAAATTATAAAAAAACCCCTTACAATAAGAATAAAAATAATATATTATGTATTAAAATACATAAAATTCAAGAAAGGGGCTTTACATTGAAAATCTGGTTTTATGAAAAAACGGCACAATTAGATGACTTGCTTGGTATTTGGGACAATGTTCCGACCATCCCGCGAATTGGTGAAAAAGTGGAGATTTTAAAGACAGTCCGCACTGTTACAGATATTAAATATGTAAAGAATGGTAATAATTTTCGTGTAGAAATTATTACAAATTAAAAAGTAGCTCCTAAGAGCTACTTTTTAATTATCTATTATGTGCTTTCTTTATAACGATTTTATCTTCTTCTACAGCTACTGTTACATAATCATTTTCTTCTAACCGAAGCTTATTTACAGCCTCATCTGGTAACTCTATGGCCATCAATCTATCGGTTACGATCACTTGACTATACACTTCATTTTCTTGTGATGAATTCACTACTTTTTGCTCATTTATAAAACGTACTGGTGGCACGCCAACTTCTTTTACTGTACGCCATTGTTTCCAAACATACGGAATTAACCATAGTAATCCAACAACTGTAAGACCGATACCAATCCATAAATTACTTTGCGCTTGTAATTCAGTAATTGAGATTGTACCACTTTCTTCTCCACCGAAAAATTGCATACTTGTTGCAATCAAATTATTTAGAGCGTGCACAGCTATATTCGTCCATATATTTTTTGTCTTTATGTATAAAAGACACATAACGACACCAAACATGAACGCACCAATAACATCAAAATGTCCTAGGCCAAAAATAATTGAAGATATAATTACAGCTTTTTTAATTCCCCATTTATGAGCCATCCGCTGTAAGAAAAATCCCCTAAAAATAACCTCTTCCATAATAGGTGCTAACACACATGCTGAAATGAAAGTAAATATCGTCATATATACGTTACTCGTATTAATAACATTTCCGTCTTCTAGCATAGTAACTAAGAAATTCGGTAACGTATGTGCTAATATGTAAAATTGAATCTGAGATATGCCAACTGAAAAAATCATCCCCATTATCGTTGCTAATACAATTAATCCCCAAGATAAACGCCCTGGCTTATCAAAAAAACTGTTAAATACAACATTATTTTTATTTGTTTTTACGTATAGCCAAAGTAACGGAAATACAAAAAATACAGTTATTTGTGAAATAACCTCCATCGTATTCTCAGAAACATTTGCTAGACCTAATGGTATCATTATAAGGAACACCCCTATAATCATCCATCCAAAAAAGCTACGTAGCCTTATACGTGAAAATGCATAGTGCATATAGAACACCCCCAAAGATAGTAAAAATAAAATAAAACTTTAATCAGTACTTTATAGGCAATCCTTTCCCTATAAATAGCAGGATAACTAAATTATAATATGAATATAGTTGAAATCCTTCCTATTTTTCTCAAATCATTTCAAACAGCATAGCTCTTAAAATACCATATCGCTGTTCTTCAAGTTGCAATCCAAGTGAAATTTATGTAATAAAAATCCCCGTTTTTACAAGCGGGGATTTCTTTTATTATAATACGTCACGTTTTTGGAATAATGCACTTGATGCTACAAGTAACACAACAAAGTATGCAGCTACAAGTAATAATGAAGTTGTAAACGTAAATTCTGTAAATGTTGGTTCCATTCCACCATTGATTAATTTATTACTATCGTAAGCTCTTAAATCCAAATGGTTGAATACTACAAACTTCGCTACACCTTTTGCAAACATTATTAATACCATGTTAATTGCACCTTGTAAGAAGAATAGGAACATCGTAATAATTAATGGTAATACAGATTTTCTAAATACGTTTGCTAAGAAAAATGCAAGTGTTGCAAAGAAAAATGGTGATAGCAGCTGATATAATATTGTTTTTAAAACAATTCCTAACGTTAATTCAGTTTTACTACCGTCCATTACAATTAATCCAATAATCATAGCAATTAACGTACTAGCAAATACAATAAATAACATCGTTAATAACACTGTAATATATTTAGAAAATAAAACTGTCATTCGTTTTCTTGGACGAATTAATAATTGTTTAATCGTTCCTTTTTGGAATTCATCTGTAATTGTACGCGAAGCTGTTGTAATTCCAAAAATCGTTGCGAATATCATAATTAAGCCGATATCTGAACTTACAAAATCTAAGTAAGATCCATTTAAACTACCAGCTTCACCCCATTTCGCCAGTACTACTGCTCCTAAAATCTCCAATAAAGCAATGACACCAATTAAAATATACATACCTTTTTTCGCATGCAACTTTAAAAATTCATTTTGAATTAATTTAAACATTACGCTTTCACTCCCCCAGTAATCGCTAAGAACTCATCCTCTAACGTTTTATTTTGAACAGTAACTCCGTATACAAGCACATCAGCATGAACAAGTTTTTTTACAAGTTGCGGAATGTTGTCTTTTGTTACAGATGCTACAATTACATTCCCTTTTGCTTTACCTTTAATGATTTCATTCGCTTTCTGAACTTCATCTACTTCAAACGCTACAACGACTGCCTCATCATGTTTCACTTTTTCATGTAAGTTGTACTCTTGTACAAACTCACCTTGTTTAATAATAACGACGCGATCACACATTAATTCAATTTCACTCAATAAGTGACTTGATACGATTACAGCAATATTCTCTTCTTTCGCTAAACGTTGTAAATAATCACGAATTTGGCGAATACCAGCTGGATCTAATCCATTTGTCGGCTCATCTAAAATTAAGATTTTCGGCTGATGAAGTAATGCCTGTGCAATTCCTAAACGTTGTTTCATACCAAGTGAATATGTTTTCACCTTTTTATGAATCGCATGCTCTAACTCAACAAGCTTTACAATCTCAGCAATGCGCTCTTTACTAATTGGTGTAATGGCCATGTTCGCAAAATGCTTTAAGTTTTGCATTCCTGTCATATAATCATATAGTTCAGGATTTTCTACAATCGCTCCAATTTGCTCTAGTGCCTTTTCACGCTCCGAGCGAATACTATGTCCACAAATTGTAATATCGCCCTCTGTCATTGAAATAAGACCTGTCATCATACGGATCGTCGTCGTCTTACCGCTACCGTTCGGTCCAAGGAATCCGTATACTTCTCCTTCACGAACCTCAAATGATAAACCACGAATAATTTCCGTTCCACCAATCTTTTTTCGAACATTCTCTAACTTTACTACTACGTTTCCCAATGCTGATTCCTCCTTTAGACTTCTAGTTTTTTATCGATAATATAAGCAATTACATATATTATTAGAGCACTAACCATTACCATGAAACTTATATTAAAAATGTTAAATCCATTTTCTTGAAACATATTAATAAACAGACTCTTGCTTTCACTATGATATTCTACTCTTCGCAATACTTGGAAAGCTGGAGCTAATTTTCCTAGCAAGGTTGTCGCTAAAGTAATCGCGATATTTATTACTAGAAAAATAATAACGATTAGTATATTTTGCGCCTTTTTCTTTTTCGTAAGTAACTTTACTAGAGTAATTACCAATATGATTTGTAAAACACTAAACAAAAACTCAAATAAATCGCTTATCGTATATATTAAATTATTAATTATGCCTACTTGCATAATCTCTTTTGCTTCTACATATACAGAAGTCGTAGGAAAAGCTAATACATAACTTACGTAGAAAAGAATTCCACATATCCCATACCATATAGCCATTGCGATAAATGAGAAAATAAGCATAGAAATTACATATTGTTTCCCAGATATTGCTGTAAGTCGTAACATTGGATTAGTTAGTAAGCGTGAATATGATTTCATTGTTTGTATAAACATATAAACAATATAAAAGAAAAATATAATCATAATGATTCCAAATATACCCTCTTGTCTACTGATAGCCGCATCACTTTTTCTTACAATCATTTGTGAAAATAACACAGCTTCAATTAGCACAAAGAATAAAAAAGTAACAATATATCTTTTCTTATTTACATTCCATAAATAGGAAAGTACTGACTTCACTTACTAAACACCTCCTTAAACAATTCATGAACTGCTTTTCCTCTCTGAAAACGAATTTCTTCTACATTTTCATATAGAACCATTTCTCCATCTTTTAAAAAGATCACTTCATCAAAAATATTTTCAATTTCATTTATTAAGTGAGTGGAAATTAATATCGTACAATCTTCCCTATAGAACTGTAGAATTAGATCCAATACATGTTCTCTAGAAAGAGGATCAATCCCGCCCAATGGCTCATCCAGTACATATAGCTTCGCTTTTCGAGAAAACGTTAAAATAATCTGCAACTTCTCAACCATACCTTTTGACAATGCTGTAATTTTTTCTTCTAACGGTATTTTAAATTCTGCAATCGTATCTACCGCTTTTTGAATATCGAAGTCTTTATAAAAATCTCGATAGAAAAATAAAGCGTTTTTTACAGTCATCCAATCATCAAAGATTGGCTTATCGGACATAAATGAAACAATTTCTTTCGTCTGTAACCCTACCTTTTTACCGTCTATTGTAATACTACCTTCAGAAGGGTGTTGCAAGCCTGCAATCATTTTCAATAACGTCGTTTTCCCGCTCCCGTTATCTCCAACAAGCCCAACGATTTTCCCTTCCGTAATCTCTATGTTTAATTCACGGATCACTGCTTTTAATCCGTATCTCTTCCATAAGTTTTCTATTTTCAATAGCTCTGTCATTGGCTCTCCTCCCTCTTATCATGTAATGAAGAACGAAGAATTGTAAGAATTTCTTCTTCTGAAAAACCTAAATTGTCCATTCCATCTATAAAAGAATGAAGTAATTCTTTCGCCATCTCTTTTCGCAGCTCCATAATTTTCTCCCCTTCATTCGTTACATACCGTCCCATTCCTCTACGTGTGACAACAACTCCATCCCGTTCTAGCTCTTGAAATGTACGCTGAATCGTATTTGGATTCACTTGTAATTCACTCGCTAATTCACGGACAGAGGGAATTTTATCACCAGGTAATAAATGTCCTGTTACGATCTCTTTTTTTATGTATTCCATTACCTGAATGTAAATTGGTGTATTTGGAGAAAACTCTATTTTCATTTCTTCCCTCCTTTTGTATCGGTGTACTAGTTAAATAATACACCGATACAAAAGGTTTGTAAATACCCATTTAATTACAAAAAAGTTCTATCCGTTAAACGAATAGAACGTCCCAAATATAAATCGCTATACAAAAATAATAGTGTTATGTAAACAAAATTATAAAGAAAAACTGTCTTATCAATGAATAAGACAGTTTTTCTTTATAATCCTATATTAAAAGTTAAACACGAAGTCATCGTCAGCTAACTTTTCAACGTTCGTTGCTTTTACGTAACCATTTCCTTTTACAGAGAAGAAATCATGGTTTTTCGTATCTGTACGTAAACCATTTAAAACGATTGGGTTAATTTCTTCTTCTTCAAACTTCGGCTCAAGTCCTAAGTTCATAAGCCCTTTATTCGCATTGTAACGAACGAAACGATTTACATCTTCTACAAGACCGATAGAAGTGTAAATTTCTTCTGTATAGGCCATTTCAATTTCATATAGTTCCATTAATAAATCTTGTGTTTCTTTTTGCACTTCTTGTTGCTCTTCTGCAGAAAGTTCTGCGAAGATTTGTTGTGCTAAAATACCGACGAATACGCCGTGAATTGACTCATCACGAATTATCAAGTTGATAATCTCACCACTTGCTGTTAGTTTTCCTTGACCAGCTAAGTAAAGTGGATAGAAGAATCCGCTATAGAATAAGTAACTTTCTAAGAACACACTTGCTACCATTGCCATGTATAACTCTTTTTTTGTTACTTCAGGCTTTAATAAACGACGATAGTAACTAGTAATAATACCAGCTTTTTTCTCAAGTAACGGATGATTGTCTACCCAGTCAAAAATATCATCAATCTCTTCTTCTGTAGCTAATGTTGTGAAAATGTGACTATAACTTTTCGCATGTACTTCTTCCATAGCTCCCATGAAAGCTAATACACTTTTCGCTTGTAAATTTTCAAGATGAACCAGTACAAGTGGCATTCCTTCGCCACCTTGTTTCGTATCTAAAAGTGTTAAACCACCTAATACACGCTTATAAGCAATTTGCTCTTCTTTCGATAATTGCACCCAAGTATTTTTGTCAGACGAAACCGCAATTTCTTCTTCTGTCCAAAACTGAGCGATGTTTTGCTTCCAAAACATTAAACTAAAATCATCTTCTTTTTTGTTCCAGTTTACCGCACGCATTAAATCGCCCCTTCTCTAAATATGATAACTAAGCATGAGCAGGGTTCAGAAAACCCTGCTCATCATGTCTCACTTTTTATATTAAACGGTACAAGCCACACACTCTTCCACGCTTAATTTACGTGTTCTCGTATAATACAGACTCTTTAAGCCTTTTTTATGTGCATAGATGTAGTAACGTGCTAATTCACGTGTTGAAATATCACTATTAACGTAAAGAATTGTACTAATTCCTTGGTCAATATGTTCTTGAATTTCTGCGATTAAATCAATTAATTTAAACTGATTCATATCGTAAGAAGATTTATAGTACCAGAACGTATCTTTTGATAAATACGGCATTGGATAATATGTTGTCGCATTCGCATATGTTCTTGATTCGATTTGACTTACGATCGGCATTACGCTTGAAGTTGCATTTTGAACGTAACTGATTGATTGTGTTGGAGCAATGGCAAGACGATATGAGTTGTATAAACCATTCTTCTGTACTTGCTCTTTTAAACTTGTCCAATCTTCTTTTGTTGGAATATGAATTCCTTCAAATAGTTGCTGAACTTTTTCAGTTACTGGGCTGTAATCTGTCGTTTCATACTTTTCGAAGTATGTGCCATTCGCATAATCAGATTTATCGAAGTCCTTAAATGTCTCGCCTTTTTCTGTAGCGATTTCCATACTTTTCTCAATAGAGTAGTAATTTAACATCATAAAGAATGTACGAGCGAATTCTTTCGCTTCTGCACTTTCATAAGCGATTTTATTTTTTGCTAAATATCCGTGTAAGTTCATTGCTCCAAGTCCAACTGAATGAAGCTCGTCATTTGCTTTTTTCACAGTTGGTGCATTCGGAATAATCGTCATATCAGAAACAGCTGTTAAAGCTTCCATTCCCGCATGAACTGCTTCACGAATTTCTTTATTTTCCATTACGTTTACGATATTTAACGATCCTAAGTTACAGTTAATATCACGACGGATAATGTCATCTGTACCGTAATCATTTATTTCTGAAGTTTCTTGAAGCTGGAAGATTTCTGTACATAAGTTCGACATCTTCACAGTTCCAATATCCTTCAATGGATGTTGATTATTTGCATTTGATTTAAACATTAAGTATGGGTAACCAGACTCAAGCTGAATCATAGCGATTTTAATAAGCATATCACGTGCACTAATATCTAGTGGCTTCTTCTTCACTTTCGGATTGCTCATTAATTCATCGTACATTTCATCAATGTCAATATCATCTAAATGCTTGCCATATTCTTTATAAACCGTATAAGGCGCGAAAACATGGAAAGGTTCGTTTTTCTCAGCAAGCTCAAAGAACTTACTTGGAACGATAATTCCGATTGATAGAGACTGAATACGGCTCTTCTCATCGGCATTTATTTTTTTTGTATCAAGGAATTCAATAATATCCCAATGGAAAATGTTTAAATATACTGCACCGGCACCTTTTCGTTGGCCAAGCTGATTCGCATATGAAAACGAATCTTCAAGCAATTTCATAACAGGTACTACGCCACTTGCAGCGTTGTCGATACCTTTAATTTGCTCACCGCGTGCGCGTAGCTTAGATAAGTTTAAAGCTACTCCCCCGCCGATTTTCGATAATTGCATCGCAGTATTAATGTTAAAGCCGATCGAATTTAAGCTATCGTCCATCTCTAACAAGAAACAAGACACCATTTCTCCTCTTCTGCTTCTTCCCGCATTTAAAAAGGTTGGTGTCGCTGGTTGGTAGTTTTGTTTTACAATCATGCTTGCGAATTGTCTTGCCTTCGAAACATCACCGCGTCCTAAGTATAATGAAACAATTGCTACACGATCTTCATAGCTTTCTAAGTATTGTTTTTGATCATTCGTTTTTAACGCATAATCTTTGTAGAACTTAGATGCTGCCATATAAGATTGGAACTCGAAGTTTTCACCATAAGCGATGTTATATACTTCCTCTACTTCCTCCAAGCTATACTCGTCCAGAACGTTGTAATAGTAATCATGTTCTTTCATATACTCCATTCGCTCTGCCACGCTATTAAAAGGAACGGTATTCTCTCTAGCTTCTTCCATAAAGACTTCTAATGCCTCTTTATCTTTATGAAGCTGATAAAAACCGTCCTGCATTTGCGTGATTTCATTATTCAGTTCAATGTGTCGCAATCTCCCGCACCCTTTCCTTAAAATATTCTACATCGTTATTTGTTCCAGATAACTCAAATTTTGATACAATAGGCACTTCATATTTAGTAGAAATCTTGTCAGCACTTGCACCGAACATGTCTCCCCAGTTACGATTGCCGCTTGCAGATACGCCTTTTAATTTTTCATTATTGCGCTCTAAAAAGTCTAAAACACGTTCTGGTACATTGCCAAAACCTGTTGTATACGTAATAAGAATAAAGTCTTCATCTATTACTAGATCTTCATCAATTTGAACGGCCGGCATATTTAATTTGTGAATGAAACGCTTCACGTTTCCTGTCATAGAATCATATGCAACTAACATTTCCGACCCTCCCTCTCAAATCTATATTCTCTATATGTTGTTCTTGATTTCTCTATATATTGTATTACGTTTCAAAATAAGACACAAGATATATGTATAAATTCTTTCTTTTTTTAACTTTTACTTTTCGACATGATAGCCGTTTTTTTTCAATACAATGACTATGAAACAACATTCTAAAACTCATGTCAATAAAGTGCTTTTCAAAAAAGTTGTCAACGAATTTAACCTTATTTTTAAAAAAGTTAACAATATATTTTGTCATAAAACGGTAGATGCTGAAGAAATATATTTCTCCAGCATCACGCAAAAAAGAACAGATATGAAACTATAATCTGCTCTAAAAAACGATTACATTTATCAAATTTACCTTATTAAATATATTATACATATACTTTCGTTTCTCGTTACATACTAAAAGATAACTATTATAGAAAAAGATTATTATTATGGAACTTCAATTTATTTATGAAAAGTTTATTCAGAGTGCTCAATGCGCAAAATATCTTTTATAAATATATGATGCGGATTTTCATCTTTATCAATCATTGTACATACCGGAGCCTCTTCATCAAAGTATACAATCATTCCTTCTACGTACTGATATGTATGTCGAACTTGTACAGTTACTTTAATTTCTACTGCTTCTTCATATGCTCTTTTTATTTTCTGAAGCATTTTTGCTGAACATTTTCGTTTCTCTGGATACATAACCATTCCCATAAATCGATTGCCGGCTCTATCTTTCCACATATAATCCCAATGTGGTAAAATGCCTTGTTTAAAATCGCCCATAATTCCCCTCTCCTTTATCTTTTATTTATCCCGCATTAAACGTCCGATTGGTGAAAGGCTACTAATCAGTGAGAGATGCCCTGCTGATCAAAATTCCCCTTTATGAACGTGGCGTTTCTGAATATGTATAAATCACTTGCCCGCCTCGCTGTGCGTTACCAATGAAATGCTTAAAGTCTTCTCTATTTACAACAACTTCTCTGAACGTATAAAATACATCTTTCGTAACAACATACTCCTTTATTTCACCATTTTTTAGCTGATCTAAAATTGTATTTGCTAATTCTTTATCCATGTATTTCACCTCTCTGCAATATTTTATTTTATCGTATATTCTATAGGTCAACAACTGTAAATTTATCCCGCTATTTGCAGGTAGTGCGATTGGTGTTGACTACTAATCAGTCGTGGAATGAACAAAAAATCTTACTGATTAACGTTTCACTTTATCTCGTTGTTATGCCATGATTTTATTTTCGTTATTTCGCAAACAATATCGTTTTACTATATGTCCACTAAATATCATATACTAACATAGCTACTTCTCTATATCAAACATTTCGGCATTCAATTATGCAAAGTTCCATACCACTATGCTACAATATACAAATAGAACTAGGAGGGATACTATGATTCGGAAAGCAAAAAAGACAGATGCAATGGCAATAGCTCCTTTATTGTGTAATGCTCTGCATGAAATTGCTGAAAAAATCACAGGTAGCACAGATGAAGCAGAAGTATTACTAGGACTTGAGACATGGTTCTCAAAAGAAAATAACCGTCTGAGCTACGAAAACTGTTTTGTCTATGAACAAGACGAGAGTGCAGTTGGAGTTATTGTCGCTTATCACGGTAGTGAAGCAACACAGCTTGACGCACCAATTGTACATCACTTAAGAGAATTACATAAAGATGAATCAATTACGTTAGAAAAAGAAGCTGAGCTTGATGAGTATTACATTGATACACTATCAGTTTCAAGTGCACACGGCGGAAAAGGTATCGGTTCTAAATTAATTGAAGCTGCCGAAATCTATGCAACTGAAAAAGGGCATGAAAAAATCGCTTTACTTGTTAATTTAGAAAACACACGCGCCTATTCACTATACGAAAAGTTAGGTTATAAAAAAGATGAAATTGTTATGCTAGTAGGCGAACCTTATGCTCATCTCGTAAAACCATTAAACGTCAAAATTTCTGTATCTTAAAAAGAAAGCACACGATTTATATAAATCGTGTGCTTTTATGTTAAATTCGTATTTAATATATTTCCATCCATCGCCTCGTGAAACGTATATGTTGTACATCCCCATGGCTTTCTATGCAAAATAGGCGAACCAGACCATCCCATTGCCCTCAGCTCCGTTCCAATCATCGAATTAAAATAATTATGACCTACAAGAGCAATACTTCCATGTACGAGAGCATAACGATGTAATACGTAAGCTGCTTGCCTTGCCCTCTCTCTTACTTCCTTATAAGATTCAACATTTTTATGGTAACCAAGTATCCATAATGCTCGTCCAATACACATCCATACGTTAAGTTTACACTTCAACCATTTTGGCGCATAAAAGCTCGCCGGAACTGCCACTTCCCTAAAAAGAGAATTTTGTATAAAACATAAAGAATCCATTAATTCAGCTGCTGACTGTACAGCACACTTTTGATCACTCGTTACAATCAATTTCGCTACTTCAACCGCTTCTCTTGTTTCCAATGGTATAGGTTGTTTTTCTGTTATAGTATGTAAGTCATATCCTTTTATCCATTCATGAAAGGATGTAACCGTCATTGGTTCTATAGTACAATCTAAGCGACCATGACGAATAAAAGAAATCTTCATTCTTTTCACTCTCCATTCATCACTTATGAACTCTATTATGCACTAGTTCTAAACATCATACCACGCAAGAAAATAAAGTTATATACCTTTACATCTCCCCACCATTATCATGTCTTATCGAAGCATGGATACCATCCATCCCATCAAAATATGTACTCGTATCATATTGACGAATCTTTTTTAAATGCATATAAGAAAATAAAAATAAAATTAAAGCTATAACACTCCCCACAAATTCAAACATCATTTTACCGCCTCTAATTTCTCCCACTTCAGCAGGTTATTCTACTTTTTCATTATACCTCGATATAAAGATTCTCGCATTTTTGCTATTTTTTTCAAAAAACATGGATTTTCTACATATTTTCTTACAAAAAGTGAATATTTTTCGAATTTTTACTTTGGAAACATTTACAAAGTAGGAAATATGGTTCAAAATAGGAGGAAATAAAAAAACCCAAATTTATTCTTTTTTTGGGAAAACTGTAACAAGGAGAGTTGCTTATGCAGATCGCAGAAACTGGAGATATCATCGAATTTAAAGGTGGAATGCAAGGCCGTGTTCAAAAAGTAAATCAAAACTCTGTTATTGTTGATATAACAATTATGAAGAATTTTAGAGAACTAGATATGGAACCTCTTACAGTTGTAAGTCATAAAAACTATACTGTCATTAATCAAAATGCATAATATAATAGAAAGAAAGGGCCTGTATACTATACAGGCCCTTTCTTTCTATTAACGATTATCAATTGTTTCCGGATATAGATCGTGGTTCATCATGCGGTAATCAGCCATTTGTTCATACTTCGTCCCTGGGCGCCCGTAGTTGCAGTATGGATCAATTGAAATACCACCACGTGGTGTGAATTTCCCCCATACCTCAATATAACGTGGATCCATTAATTTAATTAAATCGTTCATAATAACGTTCATGCAATCTTCATGGAAATCACCATGATTGCGGAAACTAAATAAATACAACTTTAAAGATTTACTCTCTACCATTTTTTGCTCTGGAATATAGCTAATATAAATTGTTGCAAAATCTGGTTGTCCTGTTTTCGGGCATAAACTTGTAAATTCAGGACAATTGAATTTTACAAAATAATCACGGTTTGGATGATTATTATCAAATACCTCTAATATTTCTGGGCTATATTCAAATAAATATTTTGTATTTTGATTCCCTAGTAATGTTACATCTTTTAAATCTTCATCTAATCTTCCTGTCATTTTAAACATCCCTTCTCGTTATACGCCGCGCTTATTTCCCCATACTAACGCATGAAGCTGAGGCAATACTTTTGCATCATTCATCTCTTTACAATTTACAGCTTTATCAATCAGCCATTCATACTTATCTAATAATTTTTTTATAAGCATCGCATCATCCACTGTTTTTGTATCATCGTTTCCTACTTGTAAGAAAAATGGTACCTTTGGATAACGTTCGTGCATCTTAACTGCATATTCAAAATCATGATCATCGAATACTACTACTTTTAAACTAATATCTTTTCCTGCTAGTTTCTGAATAATAGCATCTAACCTCTGAAAATCTGTTTTCATCGTTGAACTTGGTGGTTTTGGAGAAATTGTTATCTCATCAATTTGAAGTAACCAATCTTGCCATTTACTCCCTTGCGTTTCAATTGCCGTTCGCATTCCATTTTCTTTTAATATAGAAAGAAGAAACTCAATATTTTTCAGTAATGCCGGATTTCCACCTGAAATCGTAACATGAGAAAAATTTTCTCCTCCAATTGCAACAAGCTCATCCCAAATATCTTCTGGTGTCATCTGTCTAATTTGATCTTTAGCTGATCCATCCCACGTAAAAGCAGAATCACACCAAGCACAGCTATAATCACAACCAGCTGTACGGATAAACATTGTCTTTTGCCCTACAACCATTCCTTCACCTTGAATAGTCGGACCGAATATTTCTAAGACAGGGATTTTACTCATCAAGCATCCACTCCCGTCTTACTTCCGCATAACTAGTCGGCGTCTCAAATAGACGAACAAATTCAACGCGAGCTCCTTTATATTCGTTCACTCGATTCTCTTTTGTTAGTGCTTCTGCCATCTTTTCATAAATCCAAACGACCATATTTTCAGCAGTCGTATTCATTGCAGGTAACGTTTCGTTTAAATAACGATGATCTAGATAAATTTCTATTTCATTCTTCCAAATTTCTTTTATATCTCCAAAGTCAATTGCAAGACCTATTTCATTTACATATCCACTAATTCCAAATACAACTTTATATGTGTGACCATGTAAGTTTTTACATTTCCCTTCATAACAGTGTAAATGGTGTGCTGCATCAAATGTAAATTCCTTGCTGACCATTACTCTTTTATTATGGTATTTGAGTTGTTTACGCTGAATATCCTTGTCCATTTTTTGCAAATTCTCTACGATGCGAAATCCAAAAAAGTTATCCATTAGTTGTTCGCTCCTTCGCGTTCTTGTAGGTACGTATCTAATCCTGCTTTACGAAGTTGACATGCTGGACATTCACCGCAACCATCACCAATGATTCCGTTATAACATGTTAATGTTTTTTCTCGAACAAACTCAAATGCTCCAAGTTCATCTGATAATTTCCATGTTTCAGCCTTATCAATCCACATAAGTGGCGTGTGAATGACAAACGGGTAATCCATAGATAAATTTAAAGTAACATTTAACGATTTCACAAACACGTCACGGCAGTCTGGATAACCACTGAAATCAGTTTCACATACACCCGTTACAATATGACGTGCTCCAACTTGTTTTGCTAATACAGCAGCAAATGATAAGAAGAGTAAATTTCGTCCATCTACAAATGTCGATGGCAATTCACCTTCTTCATGTGTAATCTCCATATCCGTTCTCGTTAAAGCATTTGGAGCAAGTTGATTTAACAGACTCATATCTAGTACCGTATGCTTTATTCCTAGTTCTTTTGCAATTTCCGCTGCACAATCAATTTCTAGCTTATGACGTTGATTGTAATTAAACGTTACAGCTTCTACCTCTGCAAACTGCTCTATTGCCCAAAATAAACATGTCGTACTATCTTGTCCTCCACTAAAAACAACAACTGCTTTTTCTTTTTTCATTTCACTCATTCTCCTTCTCTACTATAAATAAGAAGAAAGAACGTTCTTGAACTGTCACAATAAAAAAACAAAACAATACCTAAGGATATTGTTGTTTCCATAGTTTTTTATAGAGGGAGTTCGCGAACCTCTCCCGCGCGGTGCACGGAATTTCTTCTTTCATTGACACAGCTTATTGTAACATATTGTATACTAGCGTAAAAATTTCTGATTTTTCAGCTATTTATTATTTCATTTCTTTCATTTTATAGTATGATTAATTTAATATAAGAAGAGAGGAGGCATCCCACTGAAACCCTTTATTATTTATCTCTTTTTAAATATATTATTCATCCTGATTACAATGCTCGTATATCATTTATTTTGGAATCAAAAAGGGAAACGCTCTCCTAAATTAAATTCAGCTATATTCATTGTACTCTGTTGCCTTGCTACCGTACTCTGTATTACATTTGCAGCAAAAACAAATAATGGTTTTCAATTTGATATGCGCCATATTGTATTAATTGTCGGTACATTAACGGGAGGGCCTATTGCTGGTGGTTCTATCTTAGTTGTATTAAACATATATCGCTTATTATTAGGTGGGATAGGTGTTTTCCCATCTCTTATCGGTTCTGTTCTTCTATTTATTGTTCTATTATTAACATATAAATTTTTCAATCGAACTTCTAATCGTATAAAAATAACACTTGCTATTATCTACAGTCTCACATACGGATTTAGTTGGATACCCTTCTTCCTTTCAAAGGTTACAAATAAGACTGATTATATACCGCATATTATTGTGTATGAATTATGTTCAATGCTTGGTACGATTCTAATTTTATATTTACTACACATATTACAAACTCAAGTTCGTCTCCAAAACGAACTTATAAATGCTGAAAAGTTTCATTTAATTGGTGAAATGGCAGCGTCTATCTCTCATGAAATTCGCAATCCATTAACTTCAACGAAAGGTTTTTTACAACTGTTACAATCAGATACATGCACTGAGCAGGAACGAAAATTATATATCGACATTGCCATTAATGGCATCGAACAAGCAAATCATGTTCTTACAGATTATTTAACCTTTGCTAAACCAAGCATTGAAAAAGAACAAACATTACAGTTAGAAGAAGAATTACTACATGCATTGTCGTTAATTACACCGCTTGCTAATTTAACAAATGTACGTACTCATTATATAAAGCAAAGCACTTCTTTTTTTATCGCTGGAGAAAAGCAAAAACTAAATCAATGTTTATTAAATATTTTAAAAAATTGCATTGAGGCTATGCCAAAAGGCGGTGATCTTTATTTCACATTAGTTCCTGATCATAAGCATATTCAGTTATATATAAAAGATACAGGAGTCGGTATGGATTCAGAACAAGTAAAACGTCTTGGTTCGCCCTTTTATTCAACGAAAGAAAAAGGTACTGGACTTGGAATGATGGTCGTATTCAGTGTTGTTCAAGCTATGAATGGAAAAATTGATATTATAAGTGAAAAAGGAATCGGTACAACCTTTTTATTAACTTTTCCACTCATACAAAAAACGTGATGAAATACTCATCACGTTTTTTCTGTTCCTTCAACTAATTCAGCAAAAGCTTTCACTTTTCCGTGCGGTTGTTGATTTTCTTTACGTGCTTTCCAGGCGCGCTCTTCTTCTCGCTTCTTCTTAGACATGTTTTTTCAACTCCTTCTTTTCTTTCTCCATGTAGTATTCCAAAATAAGAAAGAAAACTATGCACGTATCAAAAAAGAAGTGGTTTCCCACTTCTTCCACTTTAGCGTTGCAAAATTGCATGTTTCGCCTCTTTTAACTGCGTAAGATGTCTTTGTTCATGCAAATCAAGAAATTGAACCCATTGATACAAATTCAGATCATTAAAAACAGGATGCTTTAATCCATTTTCAAATAAATCTTTTTCATCTATAACACTATGAAGCGCGTGTAATAGTTCTTGGCGTGAATGTTCTAGTAATTGAATTCCTTGCTGTTTTTTCATTAAAGTTTCTGTTGGTTGCATTTGCTGAGGAGCTTCTCGTTTATGTGTGCGATTAAGCGTAAGTTGGAGGTCTTTAAATGGAGTCATGTTTCTTTCATTTTTTTGTAAAGCATATACAAGGGCAGACGTGACAGATTGTTCAACTAAATGCAAGTGGTGTAAAATTTGAATAATACTCCATTTATCACGGCGTGGCTTTACATTCACTTCTGTGTCATTTAACATTTCAATTTCTGATAATAGCGTGCTTCGAGTAGCCTGTAATGAGTTTACTAAACTTTCTAAACTTACATCCATATTAGATTGAAGCATACTTGTTCCCCCCTTTTGTTGGTGAAAAGAGGTGCTCCTTATTAGAAACACCCCTTCAGTATTCTGAATTTTCTTTTATTATCTCATCATTTTCCCATTATGTCGATGTTAAACATGTGAAAAAAGCGCATGTTTTTTACAATTTTGTGTCGTCAATCGCATGTAACCATGCTTCAATTTCTGTAATAACACTTTTCACACAGCCTTCAGCAAATGGTGATGTTAAATTTGCAACCTCTACTAATTCTAAGAACGATTTACTTCCACCTTGTTGGCACAGATTCACATAATCTTCCCACGCCTCTTGTCTATTATCTCTTGCACGTTTCCAAAATTGTAGCGCACAAATTTGAGCAAGCGTGTAATCAATATAATAGAACGGTGAGCTATAAATATGCCCTTGACGTTGCCAAAAACCACCGCGCTCTAAATAATCATTCTCCTCATAATCACGATGTGGTAAATATTTCTTCTCTATGTTACGCCATGCTGTCTTACGCTCTTCAGGTGATGCTTCAGGATTTTCATATACATAATGTTGATATTCATCAACAGATACACCATAAGGTAAAAACAGAAGTGCTGAACTTAAGTGAGAGAAGTAATATTTATCTGCATCTTCTTCAAAGAATAGCTTCATCCATGGCCATGTAAAGAATTCCATACTCATAGAGTGGATTTCACACGCCTCATATGTTGGCCAATTATATTCTGGAATTTCAAATTTACGACTTTCATATACTTGGAAGGCATGACCTGCTTCATGTGTTAATACATCAATGTCACCAGATGTTCCATTGAAGTTTGAGAAAATAAATGGCGCTTTATAATTCTCAATATATGTACAATATCCGCCACCAGCTTTTCCTTTTTTCGCAACTAAATCTAATAAATCATTATCTAGCATGAAATTGAAAAATTCATCTGTTTCAGCCGATAACTCTTTATACATTGTCTTTCCATGATCAACAATCCAATCCGCATCTCCTTTTGGAGTTGGGTTACCTGTAGCAAACTCAAAGTTTTCGTCGTAATAAGCTAACTTCTCTACACCGATACGTGCTTGTTGTCGCTTTCTTAATTCCGTTGTAACGGGAACGATATAATCTAGCACTTGCTGACGGTAATTAGCCACCATCTCCGCATTATAATCTGTACGGTACATTCTTGCATATCCAAGTTCAACAAAGTTTTTGAAACCTAAAGATTTTGCGATTTTCGTTCTCACTTTAACAAGCTCATCATAAATACGATCTAGTTCTTCCTCATTTCCAGCTAAAAATCCGTAGTATGCTTCACTTGCTGCTTTACGTTCGCTTCTTTCTTTTCCTTGCATAAACGGAATCAGTTGCGATAACGTTCTTTCTTCTCCAGCAAAGTCAATTTTTGCAGATGCTAATAACTGTGTATATTGCGATGATAATTTATTTTCTAATTGTAAATCTTTCACGACTTCATCTGAATATGTTTTTAAATCACATTCTGCTAGAGCAAATAATTGTTTTCCATAATACGCCTCTAATTCTTCACGAAATGGAGAATTAATGAGTGCCTTATAATATTTTGTACCATATCCTTGTACAACTGGAGAGAATTCATCAAAGAAATCCTGCTCCTCCTTATAAAAAGTATCCGTCGTATCAACAGAATGGCGAATGTAACAAAGGTTTCCCATTGTACCAAAATCGTTGCGAATCTCATTAATTGAATGAATGACTTGTTTTTGTTCTTCTACAGTTTTTGCGTTATCAAACTTCTCTAAAGCAACAGTAAATTTCTCTTTTAACTCTTCAATATTTGGGCGTTTATATTCATAGTCTTTAAATGACATGAACGAGCCTCCTCTCCATTACATACCTTTATTATAATTCAATACGTATTCTTGAATTCCCTCTTAATTTTCAACAAATTTCGGCAGTGACTGCCCTGAGTTCATTACAAATAAAAAAGCCTTGGATTTATTTATCCAAAGCTCCTTTGGAACATATTATTTTTCATACTTCCCAATTTTTTTTAATAAATCAAGTAATTCATCTTTTTCATCTTTCGTTAACATTTCAAAAGACTGATGTATAACTTTCTCATGCCCCGGAAAAATAGAAGCAATAAAGTTCTCGCCAGACTCAGTTAATTGCGCGTAAATAACACGTCTGTCATTCGGACATGGAATTCTCTTTACTAATCCCTTTTTCTCCAGCTTATCTACAACATATGTAATGCTGCCACTAGCTATTAAAATACGCTCACCAATTTGCTGAAGTGGTTGACCGCCTTTATGATATAGCAGTTCTAATACAGCAAATTCAGTTGGATTTAATCCGTTACTTTGTATAGATTTATTTGTAGTATCCATAACAGAACGATGTACACGAGATAATGCAATAAATACTTTTAAAGATTGAGAAATATCTTCTCGTTCATTATTTGATGTCATACAACTTTCAACCCTTCACTTAAATTCTCAGCAATAAAAAGAAAATGCCACTTCATACTTCATGTGAATTCCGAATGAGCATTCACTCATCCATTTCCTCTCCCCTAATATATTAAGAATCATTCTTGAATAAAAACATGACAATTTTAACATAGTTTATATATAATGATAATAAAAAAAGAAGGAGTACCACATTTGAAAGTCAAATTCCAAAGCATAATTGTATATATATTGCTTGTTATCCTACCGACAATAGGGATTGGTGCTACATTTTATTCGTATCATACATATAAAATGAAACAGGAAAACAAATTATCTGCTCATACAGTTCTCTTTTTATATAGAGATTATTTGGATCATCATCTTGGTGAAGCAATTTCTGCTTTAGACATGCTTGCAAAAGTTGTAGGCACCGAGACTGGTAATATAAATGGCATTAAACAAATTGTACATGATACAGATGGAAACGATGCACGCTTTTCTGGTCTATATTACGCTACACCAGAAGGAGTCATTACAATCGCATCTGAAGATGAATCAAAGCCTATAGATGTTTCAGACCGTAAATATATTCAAGACGCGCTCCAAACTAAAAAAACCACTGTATCATCAGTCATTACTGATCGCGTTCTTGGACATAAAGCTATTATAATTGCTGCCCCCATATTTAATAAACAGAAGGAGCTCTCAGGATTATTATTAGCTAGTTTACGCTTTGATTACATTTCATCTTCTTTAAATGCCATTAAACCACAATACCATTTTGAGGTAACTGATAAACATGATGTAGTTTTTCTAACCGATGATAATAACGACACAAGTGATACGCATTCTAATATGCTTACTACCCCACTCCAAAGATTAAATTGGAAGGTCTCTGTTTCTCCATTAACTATTCATCAAAAAACCTTATACCAGTGGGTTACAATAGAGTGTATAGCTACTTTATTTTTAATGTCTATTTTATTTTTACTTGCTCAATATATTTTGTTAAAACGGCAAACAAAACTTGAAAGACAACAAAATGAACTACAGAAAATTGAATTAGTTGGAACTTTTGCAGCGAGTACAGCACACGAAATCCGTAATCCTCTTACTGGAATTAAAGGGCTCGTCGCTCTATTAAAAGAGAAATATAAAGATGAGCAAGATCAGTTCTACTTTTCCGTAATTGAACAAGAAATAGAGCGAATCAATGAAATTGTAAGTGAATTTCTTATTCTCGGAAAGCCAACCGCCATCATCGAACAAACGTATGATGTAAGAACAATTCTAAATGAGGTAGCATTAATTATTCAATCTGAGGCGAATTTACATAACATTGTATTCCATTTACATTTGCCAGACCATCCTGTTCATATCCGTTGTTCGAAAGACCATATGAAACAAGTGGTTTTAAACATTACAAAAAATGCAATTGAGGCCATGACTTCTAGTGATACACTAACCATTGTAGTAAAAAACAATGAAACACACGCACAATTGCAGATTATAGATACTGGAAAAGGGATTCCGCAACATATTCAAAAACACCTCTTTCATCCGTTCTTTACTAATAAAGATACTGGAACAGGTCTTGGACTTGTCATATGTAAACGAATTGTAGAGATGTATAATGGGCATATTTTTATTGACAGTACAGAAAACGAAGGAACAACAGTTCATATCGAAATTCCGTTACACATAGTATAATTATCCTTATCCTATAAGGGTAATTATACTTATTTCATAAAACCAGCCACAAGCATTCGCCAAAAATTATTTGATTTTCCTTCATACCCGATTTGGAAAATAGGTATTTTTATAATTGAAAACCATTTCGGTGTTTGTTTTTCTTTATAACATTGATATTGTAAAATAAGCTTGTCCAATTCTTGACTAACTTGAATTGTCTCCCTACTATTTAGCCCACTTGTTAATCCTAGTTGAATCATTTCTTCACGTTTCATATGAATATCACGTGAAAGCTTTTCTAATGTGTACTTCCTTTTTACAGTAAACATCCATATCCCCCTTATTATACTTCCATGCTCTTAACTTCACTTCTCCATTGACTTTTTTAACTACTTAATCATATGCAAATTTGAAGAATCAGAAAATTTAACATTTTCTCCCTGTAATTTACAAATCTTTACCCTCACTTTGAGAATTATTACAAATTATTCTATCTTTGTAAATACATTCGCAATAATAGACATTTTTTTCATCTTGTTTTTTTATAAATGCTACGTAAACCGGGGATTCTTAATTTTCCATCTACTTTTCTTCGACATTTTTTGTTTAATTTATATAAAAAAGCAAAACATAATGATGATTGATAAAGTGAAACTTTAATCAGTGTTTTTTGTTCAGCCCCCACTGATTATTAGCATTCACCAATCGGGCGTTTATAGGCAGTGGGTCTCCCACCTATCCAGCCCAATGTTGAGGTGGGAGTCTTACTCCCCACAAATAGCGGGATAACAATAGAAAGGAAATATTTATATGCGAAAATATACGATTGCATTATTCATCATTGTTTTGTTTTTACCGTCCTTCTTATTTCCTATTCAAGCAAATGCTCATACGAATAAAGTTGCTATTGTCATTGATGATTTCGGAAATAATATGAAGGGGACTAATCAAATGTTATCACTTCCCATTCCACTCACTGTTGCTGTTATGCCTTTTCTTCCTTCCACAAAAGAAGATGCAATAGCTGCCCATAAGAAAGGCCATGAAGTTATTATACATATGCCAATGGAACCTATAAAAGGTAAAAAAGAATGGCTTGGGCCGAAAGCAATTACAACTGATTTAAGCGATGAAGAAATAAACAACCGACTTGAACAAGCGATTCAAGAAGTACCGCATGCAATTGGAATGAACAATCATATGGGGTCAAAAGTAACAGCGGATGAAAGAATTGTTCGCCTTATACTTGCTGCTTGTAAAAAACACGGTTTATTTTACTTAGATAGTAAAACGAATCCTAATAGTGTCGTCCCAAAAATCGGAAAAGAATTAGGAGTTCCTATTATTGAAAACCAACTATTTTTTGATGATGTGTATACAGCAGGACATATTTCAAAACAAGCCCAATTACTCATCAAAAAAATTCAAGAAAAACCTATTATGGTAGCTATCGGGCATGTGGGCCCTCCAGGTGAAATTACATCACGCGTTATTGAAACTTCTATCCCTAAAATTCGTGAGCATGCAGACTTTATTTTCTTATCTGATCTAGCATTATCCCCGCCTCCTGTTTCAAAATAAAGTTCATTACTCACATATAATCAGCCCTCACCAATTGGGCTTTTATGGGCAATCCGTCCCCCCACTTAACTTCTTTACTTGCGCTGAATTTTGAGGCTCGGATTTTACTGCCCACAAATGGCGGGACAAAAAAGTACCTATCTATATATAACAGATAGGTACTTTTTTTAACTTAAATATAATCTACATGACTCACTCTGAATCCTTTTTTCTCTATTTTTCCGATTAATTGCTTTAATCTTGTTTCATCTAACTCATCTGATATATTTACAATAACGCGGCGGATATATTGATCACCGTTATCTAACGTAAATAGGCCACCGATATTATATGCTTTTAACAATGTCCCAAGCTCTTTAATCGTTCCCTTACAATCTTGTGTTGCAATTGTTAATATATAACCACCTGTTCGCATACCAAATGAATCTTCAATAACATCAAATATATTCGAATGCGTTAACATACCGACAAATTCATTATAATCATTTAGCACGGCTAAAAACGGAAGCCGACGAATTACATAAAAAGCTCTGAAGAATGAATCCTTTTCAAAAATAAATGCATTGGAATCATCAAGCATATCCCCTGCACTTACATGCTCTAATCCGCTACTGCATTTTTTTTCTAATAAATCTACTTTATAAATAATCCCCGTGAATTTCTTCTCATCTTCTGCTAATACCGGGATGGCTCGAAATCCCGTTTCGTTCATCATTTGCAGTGCCTCTTCACCAGAATCATTTATCTTGCAAAATGTTACTTGCTGCTTTGGCAGAAAATGATATTTAACTCGCAAAATATGTTCCTCCTTACATGTCAACATGTAATCTATATATAATAAGGAGACCTATATTTTATGAGTGAAATTATTTTTAAAACGCTTTCATTTGTTTATTAACTTGTATCCATATCACATCCATTTTTATATAACAGAGCTCCTTGCACCCTTAATCATTAATAACTTTACATGATAGTTCATTAAATATTCTATACCCTCTAGCCATTTTTTCGCTTCTTCTGGCGTTTTTCCCCACACAATCATGCCGTAATTATGAACAAGAACTACTCCTCCACCTTCAATGAAATTCGGAACATTGCTTTCTAATAAATCAGCGAATTTTTTTTCATCTTCTACAATTGGAATTGTCATTTCTGTTATACCTTCTTTTCCGAAAACACGCTCCACACTGCGTTTATCGAACGTTACTTCTCCTTCTTCCCCATATAACTCTGATATTAAATGACTATCTACAGTCTGCACTTGTAAAATACATCCTGCACTACTTTTTTTATAAATATCCGCATGCATAAATGACTCTGCAGCTGGTTTTTCTTCATTTTCAAATACTGACTCGCACATGCAATTTACGACAATAAAATCTTCTTCCGAAAATAGCCCTTTATCTCTTCCCTCAACATTTACTAAAAATGTTAACGGCTCTTTTGACGTACATAGCGATAAGCTAATTTTGGTACCATAAAACCAATCACGAAGTGCCAATTCAGATTTCACATCTTTTAATTCATTCCATTTCTTCAGAAAAAATAACATTTCGTCACCCCCGGCATAATATTCATATAAGGTTCGAATCCTTTCTATGTAAAAGGAATATTTTTTGATTATTCTAAAAATTTAATTGAATTATCACATGAGAACGCTTTTTTGTCAATATAGTTTCGTGGTTCTTCTTTAAAATAGGCTATTCATATGTCTATACTCCTATCTATTTCCTATTTCATTTTGCACATAAAAAATACGCTATTCTTTAATTAAAGAATAGCGTATTTTCCTCATTTTTTATTCCGCATTAACGGGCAGCCCGATTGGTGAGGGCTACTAATCAGTGGGGAATGAACAAAACCCCCACTGAATAAAGTTTCACTTTATTTCTTTATTGCATTATACAAAAACTGTGCGTATTGTTCACGTGTTACGAAATTATCTCCTAAAAAATTCCCTTCCCCGTCGCCTTTTGATATTTTATTATCCACTAAAGCTTTCACATATCCTTTCGCCCAATGGCCATTTGGTACATCTTTAAAATTCTCTGCACTATTTTCATTTTCTTTTAACTGAAATACTCTTTGTAGTACTACTGACATTTCATATCGAGTTAATACTCCATCCGGACGGAACATACCATTTCCATAGCCTGTCATAATTCCAGCTTGAACCACTGCATCAATAGCCGTTTCATACATATTTCCTTTCGTATCTGTAAATGCCGTTTTTTGTTCTAGATTATTTTCTAATTTTAAATATCTTTGTATTAGAAGTGCTACTTGTCCACGAGTAATGTTATCACCAAATCCAAATTCACCATTTCCATAGCCTATAAATAATTTTTCTTTCGCTAAGTAATTAATTGCTTCTTCTGACCAATGTCCCTTTGGTACATCTTTAAATTCTACCACTTCTGTTTTCTCATCTTCTTTAGATGTATTACCGTCTTTACTTTCTACTACATTTTGAATAACAGATCCTGTAAAGAAGATTCCTGTATCCGCGAATGGATCTTTCACACCAAATTCATATACTTTCTCACCTGGTGTACTCCATTTCACTACACCATTACTATACGTACCATTATCGCTCTTCAGACGGATTTTCGTAGAAATCTCACCATCTTTTTCATATATAGGTACTTTTACTTCTTTATTTACTTCTGTTTCCTCTAAAAATACTTTTTGATTTTGGACATTAATATAAGCCGTCTTACTTAGTTCTATAACTGGTCGGACATCACGGATTTCATTTGCAACAAAACTTAGAAATACTAATTTTTTTAAATTACTAACTGGTGATAAGTCTGAAATATAATTCGCTTCTAAATCAAGCTTTTGTAAGTTTACTAAACTTGATAATGGAGTAATATCTTTTAACTCGTTGTTGGGTAAGTTTAAAATTTTCAACTGTGTCATCTTACTTAGAGGAGTAACATCTGTTATTTCATTTTTCCCTATCCATAGCTCTTGTAATTGATTCAATTGATCAATGCCTGATAAATCTTTCACTTTATTACGTGTTAATACTAAATCTTTTAACGGTAACGTATAAAGCGGTTTAATATCTTCAATTTGATTACCTGCTAAAGTTAAGTATGTTACATTTTTCAAATTGCTTAATGGAGCAACGTTCGTAATTTTATTATTTGCTAAATTCAAGTAATCTAGTTGTTCCATTTTCGCTAATGCTGTTACATCTTCTATTTGGTTGCCTGATAGAAATAAACTTTTTACATTTTTCATTTCAGTTAGTGGTGCAACGTTTGTAATTTTATTATTACTTAAATCAAGGGATTCTAAATTATCCATCTTAACAAGTGGCATTACATCTGCAAATTCATTACCACGCAAAGCTAAATGATTTAATTGCTTTAAGTTCGCAAAGAACGACGGATCCTTTATCTTCGCATTCGCAACTGTTAAAGATTTTAAATTTGGCATATATTTTAATGCACTATAATCAAGTATCTCATTTGTATTTAAAAACAAATCCTTTACTTGTAATAAATCTTCTTTCGTAATTGGTGTATTTAAATCTTTTCTATTAAATACTTTTTTATTAACAAGCTCTCTTAATTTGTTATCTGTTATCATATTTTGATTATCAACTGGATTATCCGTTTCCGTATTTCCTGAATTAGAGTTATCATCTGGTTTCTCTGTTTCTTTGTTACCTACAGTTGGATCTTTAATTTCAAATTGAACTTGATATTTGTGATCATATCCAATAGCTGGAATAAGTATATGCATTTGCATATTGTGCTTCTTCTCAAACTCGCCAATTTCAAATTGAACTACCTTCGTTCCATTCTTCCTCTTATCTTCTGACAAAACCTTCACATCATGAAATACACCAGGCTGGTTTTTATCTTCTATTCTAAGATATTGAAAATAATCGCTATCTTGCATTGTTACAGTGACAATTTTTTTGCCAGCTGCAATCGTTACTTTAGGATCTTTTATATATTGAGAAACCATAGATGGCTCATCTTTTTGGTCCTTATATATTTTAATCTCAGTATCATACGTGCGATCACTCGCTGCTGCTACCGATTGATTTGCTTCAACTTTTAATGCCGCTAATGCTGGAGTAGAGTACGTAGCAAATGGAATCGCTAATGTTGTCGCTACTACTAGCGCCTTCATATAATTTTTTTTCAAAATAATATCCCCTATCATATATAATTTTCACAATTGATAATATTTATCAATTAATCACAAATAAATGATAATGAATCTCATTATCATTGTCAATGAGAATATTACATTAAATTTATATTTTTAAAGGTACAAAATAAAAAAGCCCTTTATTCAAAGGGCTTTTTTACCTATCGTATGAAGAATTTCACTTTTTTCCTTCTCATTGATGACACCTATTTTTTGCAAAATATTCGCGTACAATACAAGTTTATTATATATTCGTTCTGACATGTTCTCCCTTCTTTCCTTCGACCAACTTTTTTTGTATTGGTAAATTATATGAAAGAGGTGAGAAAATGTGTCCACTTTTTGCATAACTGCAAATCTTTTATTTTACGATTTACAGATAATAAAACTCCCTCCTAAAAATTAGGTGGGAGTTTATGTGCTTTCACTGTATTTAACAAACTGTCCACTGAATATTATGCTTCATAAGTTCTTCTTCAAAGCTATATGGCATTTTTTTATCACAAATTACGTGTTGAATACGCGAAATTGCTGCTATACGATAATTCCCTTTCACGCCTACCTTCGTATGATCACATAAAATATATGTTTTCTCAGCTAATTTCATCATCGCCTCTGACAATTCCGCTTTCTCTAATTCAAAGCTGGAAACTCCAAAACTAGGTAATAACCCATCAATCGAAACAAACGCTTTATGAAAATGGAATTGCTGTATGACTTGCTGAGAAATAGACCCTGATACACGCGAATGCTTTGGAGATACTTTTCCACCTATAAATAAAACTTCACCATGAAACATCTTTTTATTAATAGAAGAAATTAATTGTGTTGCGACTGGAAATGAACTTGTTACAATTGTTAAGTTCTTACGATGAACAAGGTATGGAACCATCTGAAGCGGTGTACTTCCATCATCAATTGCAATGACATCACCATCTTCTACAAATGTCGCTGCTTTATAACCAATTCTTTTCTTCTCTTCTATATGTAGCATTTCTCTTTCTAACATTGGTGCCTCTACTCCAGCGCCTGGAAGTTGAACAGCTCCACCATACACTTTTTTCAGCTTCTTTTCACGATCTAATTCTTCTAAATATCGACGAATCGTTTCTGTTGATACAGCAAATTCTCTCGCTAATTCTGAGACCTTTACTTTCCCTTTAAATTCTACCTTTTCAAGAATGGTTCGCTTTCTTTCTTCTCCTACTACAGACATAGCTTCACCTCATTTATATCTCCCTTATAAACTTCCTTACTTATACAAAGTTATAATTTTCTTTATAAGTAGAAACTTCTTCATGAATATGAATACCGCGCTTTGCTAGCTCATCAAAAATCAATTGTGGATTTTCAAAGGCTTCTTCAGGCGTAACAACACCCACCCTATTTACATTTCCATTTGCAATTAACTCTGTAGCAACCCCAAATGGAATACCGACGTTTCTCGTATACGCTCTTAATTTTTCCCATCCTACAACAGAACCATCAGATAACGGATGTGTATGATATAACACATGTCTTTGCTTCTCATTATTTTTCATACCTATTACTTCTACATGAAGTGCATAACCATAAAGCTCTGTTTCTTGACCTTCTTTCGATTGCAATAAATACTGCGAAATACAATCCATAATTCCTATTTCTTTCCCGTTTATTTCAATCTGATCATTACGCAATATGCCGTAATCATATAAAGCACGTACAAGTTGCATATTTTGCTTTGGCCAAGTTCCTCTCGTCTCTATCAGTTTGACACCTTTATTTTCTAGTGCCTTTGCTAACGTAATCGTTTCAGAATGCGGAATGATATACTGTGTTGCCTTACCATAAGGCGCTGGCAATTCTATTTCTCTCGGACGCGCAAACGGAAGTACTTGCTTAAATTCACCATCTTCATACACTATACGCGATGATAAATGTGGATCATATTCATATGTCGTTGTCTCTGTAATTGAAGCAGAAAAAGCAATCGGACGATACGAACCGTGACTTACACGGACGGACTCTACAGTATCCAGTTGATTTGCTGCATGCATTGCCATCATTTGCGTTACACCTGGCGTCATGCCAAATCCAGGTAAACATGTTTTTTCATTTTGAACAAATATAGCATGCGATTCATTTTCTTCACCAAATCCATTTAAGTTCACACCGTGACAGCCTGCTTCTGCAATACAGCGAGTCGACAATCCGTTTAGCTTTATCGTCGTACCGTCCATTACAATGTCATAACCTTTCATTTTTGCAACCGTATCCTCGTGATTCGTTACATCTACTTTTACAAAATCAACACGAGGATCGTTGAGCCATTCTACTACTTTACGGCCCTCTTCCTCGTTAAAATCGGCTACAGTAATCGTCTCAAAAGATGAAAATTGAACTAAATCCAAAATAGCTTCACGACAAATTTTACCTGCTCCACCTAAGCAAAATACTTTCACCCAATAACAGCTCCTTTAGCAATACAATCAACTAAGCGATTAATATCTTCTTCATGTACATCACCGATATTTCCAATGCGGAACGTATCTACTTTCGAAATTTTCCCAGGGTAAATAACAAATCCATAACGCTTTAATTCATTATATAACTGTTGAAACTCAAACCCCTCTTTTGGATAAATGAAAGATGTAATAATAGGAGATTGATATTTCTTATCTACTAGTGGCTTAAATCCGATTTCTCCCATTCTATTCACTAGTAGTTTTTGATTGTTGTAATATCGATTGTAACGCGCTCTTACTCCACCTTCTTTTTCTAGCTCAAGTAGCGCTTGATAAAAAGCATGTACAACATGTGTAGGTGAAGTAAAACGCCATTTCCCATTTTGTTTTTCCATCGTTTCCCACTGATCATATAAATCAAGAGATAAAGAGCGTCCTTGCCCTTTACACTTCAATAATTCATCACGTTTTGCGATTACAAATCCGAATCCAGGAACCCCTTGAATACACTTATTTGCACTACTAATTAAAAAATCAATTTGTAAATCAGCAATGTCTATTTCAATCCCGCCGAAACTACTCATCGCATCAACAATTGTAACCTTTCCATACTGTTGTCCTAATTTACATACATCTACAATTGGATTTATAATTCCTGTCGTTGTTTCACAATGAACAACTGCAATATGCGTAATCTCTTTATCTTCTTGCAATAACTTTTCTACTTCTACAATATTAGTAGGTTCCCACTCTTCTGTTTGACTGATCACTACATCAATCTGTAACATCTCTGCCATTTGCACAATTCGCTTACCGTACGCACCATTTGTACAAACGAGAAGCTTCCCATTTGCCGGAATAACAGAACCAATTACTGCTTCAACTGAAAACGTACCGCTTCCTTGCATTAACACTGTTGTATATTTCTCTTCTTCCTTCGTCGCTAACGATACAAGTTTAGCTCTTACTTCTTGCACCATCGTATTATATTCATCATCCCACGTACACCAATCGTATAGCATAACTTCTTTTACTGATTTTGTTGTCGTTAATGGTCCTGGTGTTAATAATAAGTAGTGATTTTCATTCATGATCCCGTGCCCCTTTTATGAAATAATAAGTTCTTGTTTCTCGATATGTTCCATTACGTTTTCGAGCTCCTGCATCGTTTCAATCGTAAAATGAGCCCCATTTTCAACAAACCGATTACGAACTATTTCTATTTTTTCACGAAGCTCTACCGAATCCATACTCTCCACTTCCTCTTCCGTTAAACCAAGCTCACTACTTCCAAGAATTACACCAACTGTCCACATTCCAGCATTTCTACCTTCTTTCATATCTGATACTGTGTCCCCTACTTTTATCATATGGTTCATCGGATACACACCAAGTTCCATTGCATTTTTATAGCACATCCATGGATATGGACGGCCTGCTGGAACATCATCTGGCGTAACAAGAAAATCAGGTTTATATCCTTGTAACGCTGCTTCCTTTGCTACAATTCCCATCATTTCTCTCGTATAGCCCGTTGTTGAACCGATTTTAATGCCTCTCTCACGTAAAGAAGCGATTACTTCTTTTACCCCATCAATCGGCGTAGCATAACTTGGTAAAATAGAAAAGAGAATTTCTTCAAACTCTTCATACATCTCATGAATGTCTGCTTCTGTTGGTAATTGACCGAAGACACGCTTCCACTCATCCGCAATACGAGGCATTTCTGTTAGTGCCCTTACATGATCTATTTTTAATAATCCCATTGGCTTACGTGCTTCTTCTGCTGTAATTTCAACGCCGCGTTTTTGAAAAATCTTCATGAATACTTCTAGCGGTGCAAAACATCCGTAATCAACCGTCGTACCTGCCCAATCAAAAATAACTGCTTCAATTTTCATTCTGTCCATCACCCTTCTTACTTATCTTTTTTGCCATTGTGAAGTTCGGTTACGAAGTGCTTTCGTTCCCCATTCATATACAACTCTCACTACAATATTTGTAACAACAATAAGTACACTCATTGCAGCTGCTGGCGCTACATTTCCTGCATCATCCATATTTACGATTGATACGGCAGCTAGTTTAAAATCAGCTGCATATAGGAACACAACTGCCGATACAGTTACCATTGAATTTACGAAGTAGTACATTACCATTTCTAAAATTGCTGGTAAACACATTGGTACTGTTACTCGGAAGAATGTTTTATAAAACGGAATACCCATCGACTGCGAAACAAGCTCAAACTCTCGGTCTAATTTCTTTAAGGCAGTCGTTGCCGTGACAAATGTTACAGAATAAAAATGAATGATATTTACTAGTACTAATACAGCGATTGTTCCGTATAAAGAATGAAACGGATTCGTTACTGATAGTCCAAGAATTTGAATCGTTGGTTGACTAAAGAAAAAGACATATCCTAATCCGAGTACTAAACCTGGTATCGCTAACGGCACTATAGAGAAAAAGTAACCTGTTTTTCTAAAAAATTGTAGCTGGTCTATTTTCTCAATTGCATATGCGAATACAAATGTTAAGATCGCCCCAATAACTGCTGTAACTGCTGAAACAATTACGCTATTTTTAAATGCTTCAAGTCCATCTCCTGTTAAACTTGAAAAATTAAAATGCTCAAATGTAAAACTCATATTATATGGCCATACTTTCACACTTGCAGCAATACCAACTGCAACAAATAATAGAATGATCATAAGGGTAATCACACTACAATATATGAATGAGATTACATCTCTTTTCTTATTAGCTATTATTCTGTATGGTACTGCTTTTGAAGATAAGAAATTCGCCTGCTTTCTTTGCGTAATACGATCAACTACAAATGCGAATATAGCTGGGATTAATAAAATCATTCCGACAGTTGCACCCATCGGCATATTTTGCTGTCCAATTACTTGTTTGTATACGTCAGTAGCAAGCACATTATATTGCCCACCAACAATTTTTGGTGCCCCAAAATCAGTAAAACTAAGTGTAAACACAACAAACATTGCACTAATTAATCCGTACTTTACACTAGGTAAAGTAACCGTGAAAAATTGCTTTGTTTTACTGGCTCCTAACATATTAGAAGCTTCATATAAACGATAATCAGATCCTTGAAAGGCAATTAGCAATATGAGAAAGGCTTGCGGAAATGTATACATAACTTCAGCTATTACAATTCCTACTGGTCCATATAAAGGGATTTGTATACCTTCAAATAAACCAAACATTCCTTTCGTTACTAGCCCTTGATTACCAAATAAATATGTAAGTGCTATACCGTGCATCATCGTTGGTGCAAACAATGGTAATAACGCTACATACTGAAATACACGCTTTCCAAAAACATTCGTACGGGCAATTGCATATGCGTAAACGAATGCGATTGCAACTGAAATAATTGTTGTTGCGCCCGAAATCCATACTGTATTTTGTAAAGACTGAACTAAAGTTGGTGTTGTGAAATATTTACTGAAATTCGATAAACCAACGAAAACTCCATCTTTATTATAAAAAGCTTGTGTAAATAGTTGTAATAGCGGTAATACAAGTATGATAAGGAAAGAAAAAATCATACCGATAATTACGAGCCTTTGGATCCATTCCTCTTTCCCTATACTTCTCTTAATCTTTTTTTTCGTACTTTCTACCTTATAGTTTTCTAACATCTCCATCTATACAATGACCTTCTTTCCATATGACAACATATGATTTTCTGAGAAAGAGATTTGAATCGGCTTTCCTTTTCTAATAGCCGTTGCTTCTACTTCTGATGCTAATATATCCACTACAATTTTCTCATTATAAAGGTGTGTGTTTTCTTCTAAGACTCGCACTTCCGTCCGATATACAGATCCGCGAAATTCCATACTTTCCACAACTGATTTAATACCGTCCTTTTGTACAATTGTTACATGTTCAGGACGAATTGCATGTTCTTCGTTATTTTTCGAAAAGAAATTAATAGAACCAATAAAATCTGCCACAAACGGATTGGCTGGTCTTTGATAAATCTCCTCTGGTGTTCCAATCTGCATAATTTCCGCATGATTCATTACAACAATTTTATCAGCCATCGTTAATGCCTCTTCTTGATCATGCGTTACCATAATCGTCGTTACTCCTATTTTCTCTTGCAAATCACGCATTTCCCTACGTAATTTTTCACGCACTTTTGCATCTAAAGCTGATAACGGCTCATCGAGTAACAAAATATCTGGAGACAGAGCGAGCGCACGTGCAAGTGCTACTCGCTGCTGTTGTCCACCAGACATTTGAGCAGGATATTTATCTTTTACATTCAGCAAATCTACAAGTTTTAACGCATCTAGCGCTTTCTCTTTCACTTCTGCTTTCCCATATTTTTTTGTCTTTAAGCCGTATTCAATATTTTCAAGTGCTGTTAAATTCGGAAATAAAGCATACGATTGGAAAACCATTCCGAAGTTTCTCTTTCCAGGAGGCAATGCTGTAATATCTTTTCCATTCACAGCTATACTGCCAGTCGTTGGTTCCTCTAGTCCCGCTAAAATGCGAAGCAACGTCGTTTTCCCACAGCCACTTGGGCCTAATAAACAAACAAACTCATTTTTTTTCACAGTAAAAGAAATATCTTTTAACGCTGTAAATGCATCAAACTGTTTTTGAATGTGTTGAATTGATAAATATTCGCTCATTTTTCTCTCTCCCACTCACTTACTTTTTCGGTTCTGCTTTTTGGCCAAACTCTTTTTCCCATTTTTCTAAAATTTTGTCACGATTTTCTGCTGCCCATTTAAAGTCATTCTTTTTATATAATTTTTCCGTAACATCTTTCGGGAATCCCTCTGGAAGTTTATAGTCATTTTTAATTGTCGCAAATCCATTTTTCTCAAAGTATAACTTCATTACATCATCAGTAATTGCCCAATCTAAAAATGCTTGCGCTAATTTATCATTTTTCGCATTATCTTTCTTAATAAGTGCGTTCGCTTCTACTTCCCATCCTAATCCTTCTTTCGGCAGTACAACTTCAACTGGTGCACCTTTTTGTTTCTCTTTTAAAGCACTATAAACCATTGATACACCGACTGGATATTCACCTGCTCCTGCTAATTTCGCTGGTTTTGAACCTGAATGCGTATAACTTGCCATATTATCATGAAGTTTCTTCATGTAATCCCAGCCTTTATCTTCACCCATAATTTGTAGCCATGCAGAAACTGTTAAAAATCCTGTTCCAGATGATGCTGGATGTGGCATAACAAGTGTTCCTTTATACTCTGGTTTCGTTAAATCTTCATATGATTCTGGCATCGGTAAATTTTTCTTCTTTAACTCTTCTTTATTTACAGCAATCCCCGTCATAAATGCAGTATTTCCTACCCATTTTTCAGGTTGCTTATCATCTTTAAATTGTGGAAGAACACGATCTGCTCCTTTTGGAGAGTATCCTTTTAACATATCTTTTTTATCTAAAGCTAATAGACTTGATGCCGCAGTTCCCCATACAACATCTGCTTGTGTATTTTTCCCTTCAGCTAGTAATTTCGCAGTAATAACTCCTGTTGAATCACGTACAATGTTCAATTTCACATCAGGATATTTCTTTTTAAAGGAATCAAGATAAATTGGTACAAGCTCTTCTTCAATGGCTGTGTAAACAGTTAATGATCCAGATAATTTGTCATCTTTCACTTTCGCTCCAGCACTTTCTTCTTTCTTTGCACCACACCCCATTAATAACGAAAATACCATTCCAGTCGCTACAGCTTTAAAGATTGTTTTTTTCACTGTTTCTCTCTCCTTTTACAAATCTTATGTACAACTCAAATATAAACAACTAGTGTAAAAGCAGTATTAAACCAACATTAATCTTTTGTTTGTTGTTTGTTTTTGTGTAATACGTTGCTACTTCTATGTTTTTTCGCATTTTTCTGCTAATAGAAAACACTAAATTTACAAATAATTAAAAAAACCTTTATAATCCCACAAAAAAATGAGGCGTTTGTAAAAAACGCCTCATTTTTGTTTCCCTTTTTTTGAATTACGATTAGCATACTTTGCGCTATTTTCTCCTTCATACTCTAATGCAAATTCTGCATCTGGTAAGCTTTCTTTCGGAGTTTTATTATTATTGATTGCCGCATTTTGTTTCACTTTTCTTTTTACCAATACATTCACCTGCTCTCAAGAAATCACTTTCTACTCTATTTTGAAACAACTTAAAATAATTATTACTGGCAAGTGTTAACAAGTACATAAGAGGCGTTCGATGGAAATACTACATATGAAGAAACCATTATAAAAAGGAGCGATGATTTTGAAGAAAAAAGAAAAGATTCAATCACCGATTTTAGACGAAACGCTCCCGCATCAAATGAATTTTCCATCTTTTAAAGGAACAGGAAAAACGATGCAACAACCTTTTGTGAATCAATATGATGTTGTAATTGGAGACAGTAAATATAATTCCGAGAACAGTCCGCTTAACAATTGGAGTGATGAAGTAGATCCTGCCATTATGGCTGGCGATGAGTGGATCCATCCTACAAATGATATTGGCTGGATTTCAGAAGAAAATCAAGAATTGCTAAAAAACGAAGCGGATAATAAAAATGAAGCTTTTATGCATCCACAATTTGGCATTAACGACTAAAAAACCATTCTACCTAACGTAGGTAGAATGGTTTCATACTATCCAATAATAATCCGCTCTTTCGGGTATTTATAGCGAGGTGGTTGTTCCCTTCCACCACTAGCTAAAATAAATGTTAAAATGCCAACGCGTCCGATAAACATAAGCACAATAAGTACAAGTTTCCCAACAGTTGTTAAATCAGGCGTAACACCTGTTGATAGTCCCGTCGTTCCGAAAGCCGAACAAACTTCAACAATTAAGCTCATAAGCGGTACATTTTCCGTAATAGATAAAATGAATAGCGCAGTAGCACATAACAAAATCCCCATCGTCATAACGACAGATGCTTTCAGTACATCCTCTTCATGTAGCTGACGTTTGAAGACTCTAACTGTTCTACCGCCCCTTGCAAAGGTGTATAGTGACAATATACTAACAGCAAATGTTGTTGTACGTATTCCGCCCCCAACCGAACTTGGAGATGCCCCTATAAACATTAATATACTCATAAATAAAAGCGTCGGTTGTGACAATTCACGTATATCCATCGTAGCAAGTCCACCACTTCGCGTCGTCACAGATTGGAATAATGTATAAAAGACAGTTTCATGCCATGACTTTCCTACTAAAAAATGATTTCTCTCCAGTAAAAAAATCATAATTGTACCAACAACAACGAGTGCAAAAAATGTTGTTGTCGTCAATTTTGTAAATAATGAAAAACGGAATAATTGTTGTCTCCTTTTACTAAGGAATTGTTTCACTTCCATTAGCACAGGGAAACCAATCGCTCCCAAAATAATTAGTAACATATGAATCATTTGAACAATATAATCTTTTTTATACGGAATTAATGATTGTCCTGTTAAATCAAATCCGCCGTTCGTAGTCGCACTAACAGCTGCAAAGAAACCGTGAAAATAAGCTTCTTGCCAAGTCGGAAAGTAAAGTAAAAATCTTGTACCTAATAGGATTGCTCCAATAAGTTCTATTGAAATAATTACAATCAAAATAGAACGCATCAATTCTACAAGACCCGATAAATTCCCTTGATTATGGTCTGCCATAATTAATCTTCTTCTTTGCAAACCAATCTTTTTCCCCGTAATGATCCAAACAAATGTACCAAGCGCCATAATTCCTAAGCCGCCTAATTGTAGAATAAGGGCTAAAACAATAATTCCTGCTGTAGTAAACGTATCTGAAATCGTAATAACAGACAGTCCCGTAACGCTTACCGCACTAACCGATGTAAAAAGCGCATCTATAAATGTCCATTTCACACCAGGCTTCGTAACAAACGGTAAACTAAGCAATATCACCGATACAACTACCGCTAATAAATAAAACAAGACGATGAGTTGTACAGGACGTAATTTTTGTAAAAACTTTTTTATATCTCTCATTCCATCACTTCGCTACCTTTTTTCTATCGATTAAATAAAGAAAAATCTTTACTTTCTTTATTTGTAAATAACTGCTCAAATAATTTAGCAAAGACCATTCCATATACAGTTCCATTACCTCCATACGGCAATGCGTAAAACAAATTATGTATCTTTTCGTCTTCTTTTAAAATGGGGAGACCATCATGAGTACCACCAAATGCGGCTGCCCAATAGTAGTCTGCCTGTATATTTTTATACTGCGGGAACATCTCTTTTACAATATTAATAAGGATATCACGCTTATGCAATAATTTCGTATCACCAATTGTTTGAATTTGCAGCGCTTCATCTAATCCGCCTACAATAATGCGGTTTCGATACGTTCGAAAATATAAGTAGGGCCGTGCCGTTTCCCAAATTAACGATCGCTCATGCCAGCCTTCAAACTGATCTATTTCATTTGTTACAATTGCATAAGAGGTGTCTACTGTTGTATTTTTTCTTTCTTTCTTTCCAAAAAGCGCTTCATAACCTGTCGCCATAATAATATTCTTTGCTACAATTTGATTTCCTGTTTTCGTGTAACAAATTAAATCATTTTTGCGTTTTTTTATATGTATTTCCTCTGTATGTTCATATATATTAGCTCCCATTTGATTTGCTTTATGCAAAAGACTGTGCGCTAATAAATACGGATTCACCTCGGCATCACCGTGTGTATATAATGCCGCTTGTTTTATGAAAGGATAACGTTTCTTAATATCAGCTTCTGTAAAATATTCAACTGGAAATCCATAATTCTGTAACGTATTATATTCCTCTTGTAAAAATGAGACATCCTCACTTTTACTTGCATAATATAAACTATTTCGCGGAATAAAATGGGGATTAATATCAAGAGTCGGTATAACCTCTTCCATTGTTCTTAGCGCTTCATAACAAAGCTTATATGCTCGTACCCCTTTTTCTTTACCCAATGTATGGATAAGAGAGGTTAACGATTTATCATGAAGAAATTGTAGTAAACCTGTATTAGCAGCTGTGCTACCACATGCAATTACTCTTTTTTCAATAAGTGTAACACTCATGCCAATTTTCGCTAACGAATGCGCTATATGAGCACCGGCTTCGCCACTTCCGACTACGAGCACATCACATATCATATCATTTTCTAACAGTGGATAACAAGGTACAGAAACTCCTGTATTCCAAAACAACTTACCCATCATAAGTTTCATAATTATACTCCTAAAATATAAATTTCTCCTTTCTATGTTTTGTTATTTTTCATAAAAAAATCCAACTAACATAGGCTAGTTGGATTTTTTATTTTTAATTAGAACGCTCTTCAAGCCAATTTCCAATCGTCGGATATGTTTGTTTTACAGCTGTTCCACCGTAAACGATAGACATATGCCCTGTCGGTAAACATACATATTGTTTATCTGTGCTAGAAATATGGTCTAGTAATGCTTCTACTTGACATGGCAAAGCGATATGATCACGTTTCCCGGAAATATTTAAGACATTCGCCTTAATATTTGCAAGATCTACCTTTTGTCCGCGAATAACGAGTTCACCCTTAACCAATTTATTATTTTGATAAAAATCACGAATCCACTGTCTGTATGATTCACCTGGGAACGGAATACCATCACCAACCCACTTTTGAACCAATCTCCAGCTTTCGACGAAGCGTTCATTCTCTGAACGATCTACTAGAGCAACATATGGACCAACAAAGTTCGTAATTGGCTTTAACATTTTGTTTCCGAAATCAATCATTTCTGGCGGAATATTTCCAAATGTATCAACCGCTTTATCTAAATTGAAGTATTTCTCATCTAATAAAGGACCATACAATCCTGTTTCAGAGAAATCAAAAGGACTTGTCATGAAAATTAAATTACGAATTGGCATGTGCGGATGAAGCGCTGCATAAATAGAAGTTAGCGTTCCACCCATGCAATAACCAAGTAAAGAAATCTCGTCCGATTTTGCAGTTCGCATTACTTTTTTTACTGCTTTTGCAATATAATCAAACACGAAATCATCAAATTTCAAATGACTATCTTCTAAACCAAATGTGCCCCAATCAAGCATATATACATCAAAACCACGATCCACTAGATATTCCACTAAACTATTTCCAGGAGTTAAATCCATAATATATGGTTTATTAATAAGAGCATATATTAACAGAATTGGAACTCTTTGTGTTTTTTCTTGTTTTGGAATGTAGCGATAAAGCTTCGTCTTATTCTTCGTCCAAATAACCTCTTTCGGCGTTAATCCGACTTGCGGCTCTGGTTCACGTAATAAAATTTCACTCGCCCTTTTCACTCGGCGGTATGCTTTTCGGTACTCTTCTGGGTATAGCTCTAATTGCTTTTCCCATTCTGTTGCGAATGTAGTCATTTTTCTATCTCCTTTTTGGTCGATTTCCTTCTTAAAAAAAAGAAGTGCATTCCTGCTATGGATATGCACTTTTTTCTTACTTCATTACATATATAATCCGCCGTTAATGTTTAATTGTTGACCTGTGATATACGCACCGTCACGGCATAGGTATACTACACCTTTTGCAATTTCATCAGCTTGACCAAAACGTTTTTTCGGGATTTTTGCAACGATTTTTTGACGTACTTCTTCTGGTACTTCTGCTACCATTTCAGTATCAATAAATCCTGGGCAAATAGCATTTACAGTGACATTTGTTTTTGCAAGTTCTAACGCTAATGATTTTGTAAATCCTAACATCCCCGCTTTTGCTGCTGAGTAGTTTGTTTGGCCAAATCCACCTGCTTGACCAATAATAGAAGAAATGCTAATAATTCTTCCTTCTTCTGCTTCCGTTATGTATGGAAGAACCGCACTTGTCGTATTAAATACGCTGCTTAAATTCACGTCAATTACGCGCTCCCAATCTTCACGATTTAACTTTTTGAATGTACGGTCTCTTGTAATACCAGCATTATTAACAAGAATATCAACTTTACCAAAATGATTCACAGCTTCTTCTACAAGTCGGTTTGCATCTTCTACTTTAGAAACATCCGCTTGCACTGCATAAACGTCATGTCCGTCTTTTCCTAATTCATTTACTAAATTTTCAGCTGCTTCTTTACTGCTATTATAGTTAATAACTACTTTCGCTCCCTCTTGTGCTAATGCTACTGTAATTGCTTTTCCAATTCCTTTTGCTCCACCTGTTACGATTGCTACTTTTCCATTTAATTGAACCATTTCTTTTCCCCCTTAAATGAATTTGTGAACGAGTGTTATGAATCATTTTGGTACTCATACTATAGAGTCCATATATAATTATGTTTCGCTGTTTATACGTGAAAAGAGATTCTCCCTCTCTCTTTTATCTGTTATAAACAAGCGCTTTTATCATTTTTTATTTTCTGGTTTATTCGCAGGCTTTACCTCTTCTTTTACAGGTACTTGTAGTTTAGCTAGTACTGCATTTTGCTTTTCTAGCAATTCTAAAATTTGATCTACTTTTGTTTCAAGCGTACGAATATCTTGTTTTACTTTCGTTACATCACGCTTTAATGTAGGAGCTTGCCCTAAAGAATCTACTTTCTCCTCTAGAAACTCCTCAATGTTATCTACTTTATTTTCTAAGTTAATAACAAGCGTAGCCACTCTTGCGATATCCTCTTTCGTCGGCACATTTACTTGTTCTAAATAGTTTTTTGTCGTATCATTTAATGCTTTTTGATAAAACAAATTCAAATCTAGAACGCTGCCCATCCAAGCAGAATATTCTTCTGTTTTAATTGTTTCATTGAGCGCTTTTCCCCAAAATGTTTCGGTTTGTTCATAAGCATTTTTCCATGCTTGTAGTGGATCGAATTTTTGATCAATCACTTTACCTACACTCCCTTTTTCGTTTTTGAAACAATTCAACCTATTCACTATTTTCTAATATTCTGAATAAAACTTCAAGTCTATATTTTATTTTTTTCTATTTTCTAACAAATGTGTTGACTTTAAAAACAGATAGGTGTAAATTGCACTTATAAGCAAAAAATTCCATCTAACTGATTCATGAGGTGATGCACAATCATGCTACAAAATGAACCAGAACAACGCGAAAGTTTGGAGAGCAACCAAGCGAAACAACCAAACTCCATGCCAAAAAACTTCTTAGTTCCCTTCTTACTTCTCTGTCTAAAAGACTGGAGTCTTCATGGTTACAAACTTATTCAAATGCTAATGGATATCGGCTTTTCTTCTGTTGACCAAGGTAATGTTTATAGAACACTACGCAAATTAGAAAAAGAAAACCTTATTTCTTCTACTTGGGATACAAGCGATGGAGGGCCGGCAAAAAGAATTTATTCTTTAACTGAATATGGAGAGCAATATTTAACAACATGTGCGACTTCTTTTGAACATTATCAAAATATGTTGCGAACGTTTTTCACGTTATACACCAATGCATTCTTTCCATTTTCTACTTCTCCAGAAAAGGATGAAACGGATTCTTCATCTTCACCTGGTGGTACAGCAGAGTAATCTGCGTTCACAATATGCAAAAAAACATTTGGGGGTCAAACAATGGAAACTAAACCATACGAATTAGTCGATGCATTTTGGAAAAACTGGTCTCAATCACTTTCCCTTTTCTCTTCAGCTGGGAAGCAATTAGAGCAACTTACTTTAGAAACATTAAAACAACAACAAGACGCTTTGCATAAATTAACATCAGGAGTAGATGAACTAGAAAAAGAACTACAACAACTCACTGCTCAGTTCAATAACCAATATACAGATTACGTGAAACAATTAACTGGAAACTCCTTAAATGATCAAATTAACGAGTGGCAGGACAAATGGAAGGAACTTTCTGCTCATATGCATCAGCTTACTGTTTCTCCTACAAAAACATCATTGTCAATTCTTACCCAAACAAGCGGCCAATTTGAAGAAACAACAAAACAATTTATTGAGCAACAACAATTACAACGTGAAGAGGCTCAAAAACAGTTAGAGGGTTTTTTGGAAGAGTTCAAGTCAAAACAGTTGGAACTCGCAAAAAAGTTCGAGGAAAACTCAAAAAATCTATTTACTTCCATCAAGTAAGAAAAATGTGGGAGCTAACCGCAGCACAAACAAAACTCTTTCTTCCTCCTACTACATCAAGATGGCTAACATTTTTCGATATGGAAAAGAAGGAGGACAAAATGAATCCATTTCAAGAAGCACAAACTGTTCCGGAGCTTCGTTATGATGAGATTCAAGTCGGTGATCAAGCATCCCTTACAAAAACAATTACAGATGAAGATGTTATCAATTTTGCAAAATTGACTGGGGATGTGAATCCTATTCACATTTTAGATTCTTTTGCAAAAACGACAATGTTTAAAGAACGTATTGCTCACGGTATGCTCGTTTCGAGTTTTATTTCTACCATCCTTGGAACGAAACTCCCAGGCAAAAATACGATTTATTTATCCCAAAATGTTTCATTCCGTGCCCCTGTCAAAATCGGTGATACACTTCGCGTTGTGGCAGAGGTTATTAAGAAGCGTGATGATAAAAAAATCATTACGCTGCAAACAAACATATATAATCAATCAGATGATATTGTCGTGGAAGGAACAGCGACAATACTAAAAAAAGAGTAGCAAATTTGCTACTCTTTTTTCTATCCAAGAACTTCTAATCGCACCGATTACTTCCGCGTATGAGTACGTCGTTTCCACATAAAATAACGTTACCAGTTTAGATAAGAACTTAGCTGAACTGGACTACTCATAAGGATGTGTATCAACATGGTAAAAACAAACAAATTATTAGTTCCAGGTGCAGAACAAGCACTTGAACAATTTAAATATGAAATTGCACAAGAATTTGGTGTAAGTTTAGGATCTAATACAGCATCTCGTTCTAACGGTTCAGTTGGCGGTGAAGTAACAAAACGTCTTGTTGCTTTAGCTCAACAACAATTACGTGGATAATAATATAACATATGGCTTAGAGGCAGATATTCTCTGCCTCTTTCTATTTTCAACATACATAATGGTGCTTTTTCACATACTAATCAAAGCAAAACGAAAGGAGCGATATGTGAAATGAAACGGATTAATATTAGCATGAGCCCTCCCCGCGTTCTTACTTTGTCTTTTCTTGTATTATCAGTTGTCGGCACATGTTTATTAAAACTACCCATTGCTACGACAACGTCCATTTCATGGCTCGATGCCTTATTTACAACCGTTTCCGCTTGTACTGTTACTGGGCTTGGTGTTGTAGATACTGGAAAAGTATTTACTTTGTTTGGACAATGTGTCATTTTAACGCTTATACAAGTTGGCGGGCTTGGCATTATGAGCTTTGCTGTCTTAATTGCGATTATGCTCGGAAGAAAAATCGGTCTTCAAAATCGGATTTTACTGCAACAAGCATTAAATCAAACGAATATCGGCGGCATCATCCGTCTTGCCAAAGCATTATTTTTATTCTCTTTTACAGTCGAATGTATCGCTACTATAATTCTTTCTTTTGAATGGGTACCAAAATATGGGGTTATGAAAGGGATCTATTATAGTTTTTTCCATTCAATCTCAGCCTTTAACAATGCTGGCTTTTCTGTGTGGAGCGATAATTTAATGTCCCATTCTCATAGCATTCTTGTCAATCTCGTCATTTCCTCTCTCATCATTTTAGGTGGAATTGGTTTTACAGTAATCGTAGACATAAAAAGAAAGAAAAACTTTAAAAACCTTACACTACATTCAAAACTTATGCTCTCTTCTACTCTAATCGTCAACATTATTGCTACCCTTTTTATTTTTATATTCGAGTTCCATAACTCCCTTTCTATGAGAGGTTTTACCCCATTTGAAGAAGGATTAGCCTCTTATTTCCAAGCAATTTCAACGCGAACTGCCGGGTTTAATACAGTTGATATTTCTACATTGTCAAAACCTTCTCTTCTATTAATGATGCTCCTTATGTTTATTGGTGCTGGTAGCGCTTCAACTGGTGGTGGGATTAAGTTAACAACATTTTTAATCATATTTTTTGGCGTATTTAAATTTTTACAACAACAAGAGGATATTGTCGTATTTAAAAAATCCATTAAAGATACTCTCATTGTCAAATCATTAACCATTACTATTATTTCAATTTCATTTATCTTTTTTGCTATTTTAATTTTGAGTATTACTGAGCGAGTTCCTCTATTGATGAGTGCTTTCGAAGTATTTTCAGCATTTGGGACTGTTGGCCTCAGTATGAATTTAACACCCCACTTAACTATAATCGGAAAAGCTATTATTATCTTTATGATGTTTTTCGGGAAAATGGGTCCTTTAACATTGGCTTTTTCATTTGCTCGTAAAAAGAACCTGAAAATAAAATATCCGAATGAAGATATTTTAACAGGTTGACAACCGTATAAATTATCCATATAATGAGAATACAATAACATATCTCCAAAGGGGAGTAGCGTCCAAGAATATTTCTTGGAAACAAAGTCGTCATTACGTAGAACTTAGTTCTTCCGGCTTTGTTGGCATTTTTTATTACATATGTCTAGCAAGACCTTTGCCTATTAACGGCAGAGGTCTTTTTTGCATTCACTTCCAGATTCTCCCAAAGTTAATAGGCAGGAGTATGGGGAAACTAAATAGTGGGGAAATTCTTCACTTATTTAGAACTTATAGAAATGAGAGGAGAATGTACATGGATGTATCATTATTATTGGAGTATGGTTGGGTATTACTCATCCTAATTGCACTTGAAGGGATTTTAGCGGCTGATAACGCTCTTGTTCTTGCAATTATGGTAAAACATTTACCAGAAGAAAAAAGAAAGAAAGCACTATTTTATGGATTAGCGGGGGCATTTGTTTTCCGATTTGGATCGTTATTTATGATTTCGTTCTTAGTCGATGTATGGCAAGTGCAAGCAATCGGTGCCATCTACCTTATGTTTATCGCTGGTAATCACTTATTTAAAACATATGTTAAAAAGAACACAGATGAAGAAACAGAAGAAAAAGAAGCAAAGAAAAAACAAGAGAACTTTTGGTGGACTGTATTTAAAGTTGAGGTTGCTGATATCGCCTTCGCAGTTGATTCAATTTTAGCTGCTGTTGCACTAGCAATGACTTTACCAAAAACAGGATTAGGTACAATTGGTAGTCTTGATACTGGGCAATTCGTTGTTATCTTTGTAGGTGGACTTATCGGATTAATCATTATGCGATTTGCAGCAACTGCTTTCGTACAAATCTTAAAACGTAAACCAGGACTTGAAACCGCAGCATTCTTAATTGTAGGTTGGGTTGGTGTGAAGCTAGCAGTTTATACATTAGCACACCCTGCATTAAATGTAATTCCACATTCATTCCCAGAATCCACTCCGTGGAAGCTTACATTCTGGATTGTATTAGTCGGAATCGCAGTTGGTGGTTGGTTCTTCTCAAAAGAAGTAGAAGTAAAAGTAGAAAAGAATTTAGACGAAAAAGCGCTGTAATTACAGCGCTTTTTCTTTTTCTTTCTTCCTCCCAATGTCCAGAAAAAATTCCATTATACTACCTTTTGTAAACGTTTTCTTAATGTATGTATGTCCTTTTTGTGAAACATTGCACAAACTTATTGAAAGTGAGAACAATTCCATGTACTTTATTCATATAAGGAGTATTTATAGAAGATTTACTAAAGGAGCGTATTACTCATGCTAGAACAAGGACTAGATTATGTTGTCAAACTGGCTAAAAGCAAAAAGAAAATACTAGATACAAACCCAATGCAATATTTCATTCGTGCTGCACTTGCGGGTATTTATATCGGTTTTATTATTGTACTATGTTTTAAATTAGGTAACTTTTTTCACATTGCAGATTCACCAGCAACTTATTTAGCTGCTTCTATGTTTTTCGGGATTGCTCTCGTACTTATTATATATGGCGGTGCTGAATTGTTTACTGGGAACACAATGTACTTTACTGTAGCAACTTTAAGAAAAGAAACAACGATTTCTGATACACTACGTAACTGGGTTGCTTGTTATGCAGGTAACTTAGCCGGCGCGTTATTCTTTGCCTTACTATTTTACGCAACTGGAATTTTTGAAGCAATTGATCACGGTCACTTAATGAGTAAAGTCGTTGAAGGAAAGATGAACACACCTACAATGCAGTTATTCTTTAAAGCCATTTTATGTAACTGGCTCGTATGTCTTGCTTGTTTCTTACCTTCTCAGGTTAAAGGTGACACAGCAAAAATAATAGTCATGATGCTACTTGTTTTCACATTCTTCTTATCTGGTTACGAACATAGTATTGCAAACTTATCACTCTTTGCTTTATCTTTAGTTTCACCGCATCCTGAGACAATTTCTTTTTCAGGTGCTATTCATAACTTAATTCCTGTTACAATCGGTAACATTATTGGCGGATCAGTATTTGTCGGTATGGTATACCACTACTTAACAAAGAAAACACCTGAAGTTCAACAGGAAGAAACTGAAATCGCAGCAGCTCAACAAGAAGAGATTATTCCTTTACAAGCACATATGAAACATTAAAAACTCCAAAGTTTTACTTTGGAGTTTTTAGCTTCCCACGTATTTAACAACAAGGTGAGGATTAATTTCTCCTTCTTCTTTTCCCTTATCCATTCTCTGTTTCATCTTGTGCATACCGATGACATCATTCGTATGAAGGTGAATTTCATTCACATATAATCCCTCTGTACAAAAAGCTTCTACAAAATCTAGTCCATTTTTTGCTCTCCACCCCATATTAAAATCAAGGGAAAGAATATTCACATCATAATTCCGAACCATTTGCAAGGCACATTCTACCGTAGTTGCGGACACATACCCGAACGGGCAACTTCTTTGATCATCCATATATACGTTCATTTTTGACTCCCTCTCTAATTTGAATATGCGGCCAATACATAACACATTGCCCCAAGACTAATAAAAGGACCAAATGGAATTGGCTTTCCTACTTCTATACGTTTTAATACGATACCAATCCCGAAAAAACAAAGACTAAAACAAGATGCTAAAAATAAAACGATAAAAACTCCCTTCACTCCTACTATAAAACCAAGTAACGAAAGTAGTTTTATATCTCCTCCGCCAAGCCCTTCTGGATATATCTTTTGCATGCAATATAACAAAAGGAATATAACACCACTACCAACTATACTATCTGTCCAAGTAACTAATTGTACAAAAATACTTTCGAGAATGAGTAAAACGGCAAACGAAATTAAAATACAATCAGGAATTAACATATATAAGTAATCTGTAACTGAAATAATAAGAAGTAGCGAAAAAAGGGATAAAATGATAATAAGTTCTCGTTCTATTCCAATCATATACACGGTAAGAAGAAATATACTTCCTGTTATACATTCAAATGCTACATATATAATTGGAATTTTCCTCTTACAATTCGTACAACAGCCTCTTTGTATATAAAATGAAATGATGGGGATTAGTTCTTTTGGCCTTAGCACATATTTGCAATAATAACAATGTGAACGCGGGGTAATAATAGACGCACCTAATGGAACCCTCACCGCAACTAACATAAAAAAAGAACCAAACACCATCCCTGCTAACAGTGCATATAAATAAGTGAACATCCCTTCCTCTCCTTTCCAAAAAAACATAGCAAAAAAAGGAGAGAACTTCTACTTCATATTATCCTTTATTCTACTAAAAAAGCAGGCCATTTTCCGGCCTGCTTTCCCCTCTTTTATACGATGAAATATACTGCTTTTAATGGTCCATGTACTCCGACAACAAGATTCATCTCAATGTCAGCCGAGTTACTTGGCCCTGTAATAAAGTTAATACAAGATGCCGCTGTCTCCCCATTTTCTACGCGTGAGTTCATATCCTGAACTGCTTGTGTAATACGAGGCACAAGTGTTTCACGTGGAATAATAGCAAAATATACAGTCGGTAAAAAGTGTAAAGAACGTCCCTGCCCTTTATGACTTTGTACAACAATTGTACCAGATTCGGCTAATGTATAATCACTAAATGCAATACCAATATTCGCTTTTTCAGCTAAACGCATATTTTCGTCTTTTCTCTCTGGATCCCATACGTTTACTTCAACGTCTCGCTTTGGAAGTTCTTCTTTAAATAAAGATGTTAAACCATATGCATCAAAACGATCATCTGCTGATAATAAAATAGGTCCCCCGCCGTTTTCCATGATTACTTTTTGAAGGTCTTCACCTAAACGGTCATTTGTCGTTTCTACTACAGTTGTATGAATGTTTGTACATTGCTTTTTAAACACTTCTAGTAATTCTTCTTGTGAATAATCTTTTAACGTTTCTATATTCACATTACTTTTCCATACTGGACGCTCTACACCTTCTGTTTTACGTGCGCGCCCAAGTTCTTTTGCAATGTTATCTAGAAAGGCATCACGGTTTTGAATTAATCCTGTCATTATTTATCCCCGCCTTTCTTATGATCTTTATACCAATCACGGAATCGTTCTTTACTTGGAGCTGGGAATTCACGAATATCCGTCCAGTTTTTAAGTGGTCCAACACCTTTTGATACACGATTACCAGATGTAAATGGACTCATTGCCGCTGGTGCCATTTTTGAACCCATTTTATATAAAGCAGCTGAAGAAGCACCCATACTAAACATTTTCATCGCTAGTTTTTCTGCAAGTGGTGCACGACCTTCTTGCTCAACGATGACTTGACGATGTTTTAATAATAAATCATGCAATGGAATTTTTACTGGACAAGCTTCTGTACATGCTCCGCATAAACTAGATGCATAAGGAAGCTCTTTGTAATCATCATATCCACCTAGAAGCGGTGTTAATACCGCACCGATTGGTCCTGAGTAAATCGATCCATATGAATGTCCACCAACGTGACGATATACAGGACATACGTTAACACAAGCAGCGCAACGAATACATTGTAATACGGAACGGAATTCAGATCCAAGAATTTGAGAGCGACCATTATCAACAACCACTAAATGGAATTCTTCAGGTCCATCAACTTCCTCTTCTTGAATTGGTCCTGCTACTGTTACATAACTTGTTAATTTTTGACCTACTGCACTACGACATAGTAAACCAACTAAAACATCTAATTCTTCCATTGTCGGAACCATACGTTCCATACCCATTACCGCAATTTGTGTTTTAGGAATTGACATAACAAGATCTGCATTACCTTCATTCGTTACTAAACAAAGAGATCCAGTATTTGCAACAGCAAAGTTACAACCAGTTACACCAATTTCTGCATCCATAAATTTCTCACGAAGTTGTTTACGAACAAACTTTGTCATTTCATATGGGTCATCAGAATTTTCATAGCCTAGCTTTTCTTTAAATACATCGCGAATTTGCGTTCTATTTTTATGAAGTGCAGGTGCAATAATATGTGAAGGTGGATCGTTATCTACTTGCAAGATATACTCTCCTAAGTCACTCTCTAACACTTCACAGCCAATCTCTTCAAGCGCATGGTTCATACTAATTTCTTCTGTTACCATCGACTTTGATTTTACTACTTTTTTCGCTTGTTTCTTTTTGGCAACGTCTTGAATATACTTTGCAGCTTCCTCTTTCGTCTTCGCAAAGTACACGTGTCCGCCTCTTTTTGATACATTTTCACTTAACTGCATTAAGTAATAATCCAGATTTTCTAACGTATGTTGACGAATTTGTTCACCTAGTTCACGCCACTCTTCCCAGTTTCCTAATTCATCTGCAGCTTTTAAGCGATTCGTATATAAACGCGTTTGTGCAGAAGATACTGCTCCGCGCATAAACGAATCTTGAATTCCATCACCAACGCGATCATTAAATTTTTTCTCACTGATTTTCATAGACATAGCTTATGTTCCCCCTTCATGAGCGACTATTCAGTACCTCAGCAATATGCATTACTTTTACTTCTTTTCCTAAACGCTCAATACGTCCGCCAATGTTTAACAAACACCCACAATCTGCACCGATTAAATAATCTGCACCTGTTTCCATGACACTATCTACTTTTTCGTCTACCATTTGCTCAGAAATTGGAGTCATCTTAACTGAAAACGTTCCCCCAAACCCGCAACAATTTTGCACGTTTGGCAAATCTCTCACAGTTAATCCTTTTACATTTGATAATAAAATTCCTGGTGCTTCTTTTACTCCAAGCATACGCGTCATATGACATGATTTATGAATAGTAGCTATCCCTGGTAAACTTGCACCAACATCTGTAACTTTTAAAACATCTACAATAAACTGTGTAAATTCATAAGTTTTATCAGCAACTTTTTGTGCACGTTTAGCCCACTTTGGATCATCTTTGAAAACATGCGGATACTCATGAAACATTGTCGCACAAGAACCAGATGGCGTAACGATATATTCTGCATCTTCGAAAGTTTCAATCATATGTTTCATCGCTTCTTTTGCTGCTTCTACATGGCCGCTATTATAAGCAGGCTGCCCACAACAAACTTGTGCTTCTGGAAATTCAATTTCACAACCTAAACGCTCCAACACTTCAACTGTTGCTTTGCCGACATTTGTTTCAAACATATCGACTAAACAAGTAACAAATAAAGTAACTTTCATAACTATTACTCCCCCTTTTTACAACTTCACCAACAAACATATGGTCATCAGATGACTTAGTAGAGAAGAAATAGGCTCAACCGTGGCCTATCCTCTCCCTCTTCTAAAGAAAACGCTTACTTAATCTTTCTCTATTTTATCAGAAAATTAAATTTTTAAAAGATTAAATTACGAATTTATATCGTTTTTACCTGTGACAATATGTTCTACATTTGTTAAATGATCTAGCATTGCTTGCTGCGCTAATTCTACATCTTGTTTTAACACCGCATCATATATAACTTGATGCTCTTCTATAAGTCGTTCTGATGTCGTTTGTTCACCATATAAAATAATGCGTCTTGATTCACCAATTGTTTCAGCAATCATCTCTGAAACATGATTCATGAGTTCAAGCAAAATGTTATTATGCGAAGACTCTGCAATTCCCATATGAAATTGAAAATCGGCTTTTTCGCCAGCCTTTTCATCTCCAATGCTCTTTGCCATTTCATCTAACCAATGTTTCATATTTTGTAAATTATCTTCCGTACGTTTTGCCGCCGCTACTCGAACTGCCCCCACTTCAAGCACCTTTCGTACTTCTAATAAATTCAAAATATCTTCTTTCTTCATTAATAATCTATTGTTTAATGATTTCGTTAATGAAGAAGAATCGAAGTTCTTCACATATGTACCTTCTCCTTGTTTCATCTCAATTAAGCCCATCGCTCTTAGCGCACTTAGCGCTTCACGAACAGCAGATCTGCCAACTTGAAACTGCTCAGCTAATTGATGCACAGGGAGTAGTTTGTCACCAGGTTTTAACGTACCATTTTTAATCATTGTTAAAATAGCTTCAGATACTTCTTCGTAAATTTTTTTCGGTTTAATAGATTTGTACTCCAGTTAAATCACCTCAGTATCTTCCAAACAACAATTGAAACGATTTATAAGAACTTTGCATCATAACTATTTTAGACCGAATTGATAAGAAGTACAAATGTTTTGTTCATAAAATAGTCAAATTTTCGATATTTATTACATATTAATTTATATTTTTACGTATAAAGTGAAACTTTAATCAGTGGGGGTTTTGTTCATCGCCCACTGATTATTAGCCCTCACGAATCGGACTTTTACGGGCAGCAGGGCCTCCACCTAACTTCTTTGCTTCCGTTGAATTTTGAGGTGAGGGTCTTACTGCCCGGCGAATAGCGGGATAAATATTTTCTTCAATATAAAGAACATGTCCTAAAAATTAGAACATGCTCCCCTCATCCTGTACATTCAGTTTAATAATAACCGTTGTTCCCTTATCTTTTTCACTTTCAATTTTCCACTGTCCACCATGTATATGAACAATTTGTTTCACAATAGCAAGGCCTAAACCTGTTCCACCGTGTTGACGACTTCTCGCTTTATCAACTCGGTAAAAGCGTTCTCCAAGATTCTCCAAATGTTCTATATCAATACCAATTCCTGTATCTTTTATTTTTAATTCACAGTAATCATCGATTTGCTCTAAAGTTATAACGATATTTCCTTTTTGATTTGTATACCGTATCGCATTATCTAACACATTATGAAGCACTTGTTGCATACGATCTTCATCAATCATGACAATGACCTCTGGATTTAAATTAGTTGAAATATGAATTTCCTTTTCTATAAACTTAATCTCATACGTATCTAATACGTCTTCAATCAGCTGTGAAAAAACGATAGGTTGCTTCTTTAACGGAAAGTGCTCACCTTCTAATTGTGCTAAGTCTAACAAGTCATGAACGAGACGCTGCATACGACCTGCTTCTTTATGAATTAGCTGCGTTACTTTTTCCTGCTGCGGTCCCTTTGCAACACCATCTAAAATAGCCTCGCTATACCCTTTTATATAACTAAGTGGTGTTCTAAGTTCATGCGAAACATTTGCTAAAAATTCCTTACGCTTTACATCTTCTGTTTCTAATGAATTTGCCATTTTATTAAATGCTTTTCCTAATCGTCCAATTTCATCCTCTGAAGAAACTGTAATCCGCTCCGAAAAATCTCCCGTAGCCAAATGATTTGCAACCCGCTCCATTTGCGAAAGTGGCTTCGTAATTGCAATTATAATTTTCCTTCCAACCCATATCGTAATTAAAATCATAGCAATTGCTAACGGTGCTAAAATAAGACCCATATCATAGATTAAATCTTTTATACTTTTTAAAGGAATATACGAATAGACAATTCCGACTAATTTTTTATTTTCCAATACAGGGATGACAACCCCCATAATATTACGGTCAAAATGTTCTTCATATCCTATTTTTGTCACAGTTTTCCCGTCTAATAGCGTTTGCCTATCTCCTTCACTTATAAGAGAATGATGATGCACATCAAAAGGCAAACATGCGCTTAAATCACGCGGATTAGACACGAAAATAACGTCTGAACTAGATATTTGATCAAACGATCTTACTTTCTCTTCAAAAGTTGATATTCCTTCACGCTTATCATATTGAGCAGCAAGACTTTTTCCTTCCATTACTAACGAAGCTTTTAAATTATCAACGTATAATTTTTCATACGAGTATAAAGATACGAAATAAAGAAAGGACACTGTTACACATACTGCACATACTACTGTAAGCCAAAGTTTTTGTACCATCGTAAACATACGTTACACCTCAAATTTATAGCCTACACCCCAAACAGTTTGAATGTAGTTTCCACTTTCTCCAAGCTTCAAGCGCATCGTTTTCACATGCGTATCTACCGTTCTTGTACTTCCGGCATAATCATATCCCCATACCTTTTCAAGTAATTGCTCCCGGCTAAATACTTGTCCTGTATGTTGGCAAAGAAAATATAATAAATCAAACTCTTTTACAGTAAGAGAAATCGACTCACCATCCGCCTCTATTCGTCTACTTTTTTCATTGATAAGAATTGGTCCAAATTGAATCTCTTCTTGCTGTTCTTGCTTTGTATATCTTCTTAGCACAGCTTCCATACGGGCAACCAATTCACCAGGACTAAACGGTTTTACAATATAGTCATCTGCTCCCATACGTAAGCCGTTCACCCTATTCCACTCTTCACCTTTTGCCGTTAAAAATATAATCGGCACATCTGACGTTTTTCTAATTTCTTTACAAACTGAAAGTCCATCCATTTCTGGCATCATTATATCTAATACAACGAAATCATAATGATCCGTTTCTAGTTTTTTAAGAGCCTCTTTTCCATTCTCAGCTTCTCCCCACTCATATCCAAAGTTATCCAAATACATTCCAACAAGCTGTCTCATATCACTTTCATCATCTACAACTAGCACTCTATATTTATTCATTGTCCTTCCCTTCCCTCTCTATGAGTTGAAACGGTCCTTTTCCGACTTTAATTGTTTGTTTTATTTTCAAATTCTTCATATCTATAACGCACACTTCATCACTATCATAACTGGCTACATACCCTTCTGCTCCGCTCTCAAAAAATGCAAATGGATTCGACCCTACTTCTACAGAAGCTATTTCTTTATATGTTCTAATATCAAACTTTCTAAGTGTATTCGACCCATGACTGAGTGCATATACGTACTTACTATCCCTCGTTATATTCACAGGCATAAATGGAGCGTGTAAAGAACGCACCATTTCTCCACTCTGTAAAGAATACACTAACACTTTCTCATTTACTTGATTTCCATCACCATGTCCGCCAATCCATATTTCTTTCCCATCAGGACTAATCGTCGCTCCTGTTGATGCTGGCGGAATCATAAAGGATTGAATAACTTCTTTTTTCTTCGTATCAATTGTCGTTAGTTTCGTATCATAAAAGTTTAGTACAGATAACCGATTCTGATACTCTACCATCGTTATAGGCCCTTTTCCTGTTGAAACATTTCCTGTCTCTTTCCCATTTATCGTAAAGAACCTTACCTTTTGAACATTTTGATCAGCAGCAAATAATTGTTTTTTATCTGCTGATACGACCACATTTACAATGCCCTTTCCAGTTTTATATTTTCCCACTTGCCTTCCTTCCGCTAGTGAATATACATACATATATTCTAATTGCTTACCGTATACAAGTATTTCATCGCCATTTGGAAGCAGTGTGATTCCGGCCATTGGCTCATTTAGTTCCCATGTCGTAATTAACTTTTTATCTTTTTTATCAATAAAACTAATGCTGCCTTCTTTTATATTCGTAGTTATAATAACATTTTTATCTTTAGCAATTGGTGTATATGAACTTCCTTGACACCCTACTAGTAGAAATAAAAAACAGAGAAGAAAAACATACTTTCTCAAAAGATTCCCTCCATCTTCGGATGATTTCGTTATAATTGTAAAATAACAAATAAATGTGTGGAAAGTGTGAAATTTCCCTTTCTTACTCAATTTACATATATAATGTACAACAAATAGAATTTGAGGTGTGTCAATTATGCTATTTCCTGATTTAGCGAATAAAATTGTACGAGAAGTACGCAGACTAATTACAGAAAATATTATTATCATTAATATAGAAGGCGTTATTATCGCAAGTACAGATACAGAAAGAATTGGTCAATTTCATGAAGGTGCACTCCGCTGTGCCAAACAAAAGAAAACCGTCATCATTACAAAAGAAGATGAAAGGCGATTGCAAGGTGTAAAGGCTGGGATGAATCTTCCTTTATTATTTCATGATGAAGTAATTGGTGTCATTGGAATTACAGGAGAACCTGAAAATATTTCACGCTACGGAGAAATATTGCGTAAGATGACCGAATTATTAATTCATGAAAACTACTTTTTAGAGCAACTAGAACTTGAGCACCGTTCTTATGAAGCTTTTGTCTTTGATTGGCTTCAAAATACAGAGTGGTCTCCAAGTTTTCTTGATCGCGCCAAAACACTTGGCATTGATTTATATAAGAAAAAACAACTTATTTTGTTTTCTATTGGCAAAAATGACACGATGCTCCAGCGTAAAATATGGCAACACATACGTAATATTTTAACAAAAGAGCATCTATTTGTTCGCTGGGGAAATGATCGTTTTATTTTATTTACAGCGATGAGCTCCAAAGAACAAACTTATCAATTTTTAAAACGGTTAAAACAAGACTGCGAAACTTTATTTTCTATTCCTTTATATATAGGGATTGGACAAACAGTTACCCCAAACAATATGAGCATATGTTACGAACAAGCATTACGCGCTCTTTCTGTATCATTGGAGACGAAAAAAATTGTATTTAATGAAGATTTACGTTTAGAAATGTGTTTACAAGATATTTCTGTCGAAACGCGTGAACAATTTCTAGAGCGTACCATCGAAAACTTATTATCATTTCCTGAGCTTATGCAAACTTTACGCTTATTTGTCGATTATAACCAATCTTATAAACAGACGGCTAAACAATTACATATACACATTAACACATTACATTACAGGCTAAAAAAGATTGAAGAACATACAGGACTTGATCCAAAACAATTCAAAGACTTAAACGTTTTGTACTTCGCACTTCTCCTATTAGATAATTATACAAAAAAGAATGATAAAACAGATTAATCTTTAGATGATTATACATAGAAAGAATCCCTCGACTTTTTTATCATTATAATGAAAGCACTGTTACCACGTTGTTTATTATAACTAAACACGTTAACAGTTTGAGGGGGATTTCCAATGTTAGAAAAGCAAATTATTCATTCATTCGTATCTATTGTTGGCGAAGATAATGTAGATACATCCAATATGGGGCGTTTAACTTATAGTTATGATGCCACTCCAAACTTCCAAGCAATGCCTGATGCAGTCATTGCTCCTCGTAATACAAATGAAGTAGCTGAAGTGTTAAAAGTATGTAACACTCACAAAATCCCTGTGTATGTGCGCGGGTCTGGAACAAACCTTTGCGCAGGAACATGTCCACTTGAAGGCGGTATCGTCCTTATTTTCCGCCATATGAACAATATTTTAGAAATTGATGAAGAAAACTTAACAATTACTGTACAAGCTGGTGTCATTACACTTGATATTATTAAAGCGGTAGAAGAAAAAGGTTTATTTTATCCACCAGATCCAAGCTCGATGAAAATTTCTACAATCGGCGGTAATATTAATGAAAACTCAGGTGGATTACGCGGTTTGAAATATGGCGTAACACGTGATTATGTAATGGGGCTTGAACTTGTCTTACCAAATGGCGATATTATTCGCACTGGTGGTAAATTAGCAAAAGATGTAGCTGGTTACGATTTAACTCGTTTATTTATCGGTTCTGAAGGAACACTTGGCGTGGTAACAGAAGCTATATTAAAACTTGTTCCTATGCCTGAAACAAAGAAAACAATGCTTGCACTATATGAAGATATTAATGAAGCTGCACGTGCTGTTTCTTCTATTATTGCAAATAAAATCATTCCAGCAACACTGGAGTTTTTAGACCAACCGACAATTGAAGTAGTAGAAGCGTTTGCACAAATCGGTTTACCTACAGATGTAAAAGCAATTTTATTAATCGAACAAGACGGTCCGCCCGAAGTAGTCAATCGAGATATTGAAAAAATGGCTAACGTTTGTCACTCTATGAATGCGGTTGATGTTCGCGTTGCAAAAGGTGAAACAGAAGCAGATGCGCTTCGTACCGCTCGCCGTAGTGCTCTATCAGCGCTCGCACGATTAAAACCTACTACAATATTAGAAGATGCGACTGTACCACGTTCACAAATCGCTCCGATGGTTGAAGCTATTAATGCCATTGCAAAAAAATATAATATTCCTATTTGTACGTTTGGACATGCTGGTGATGGTAATTTACATCCAACTTGTATGACAGACGCTCGTAATGCAGAAGAGATGCACCGAGCTGAGCAAGCTTTTGCTGAAATATTTGCGAAAGCAATTGAACTTGGTGGCACAATTACTGGTGAACATGGTGTTGGTGCAATGAAAGCTCCATATTTAGAAATGAAATTAGGTAAAGAAGGTATTGCAGCTATGCAAGGAATAAAGCAAGCTTTCGATCCAAATAACATTATGAATCCTGGAAAAATGTTCGCGAAAGACACTCGAAAAAGAGTGGTGGTTGAGCGATGACCACATTAAATAAAGAAAATATTCAAAAAGAATTTAAAGAACGATTAAGTGAAGATGAATTACTAAACTGTATGCGATGCGGTTTTTGTTTACCTACTTGTCCTACCTACATTCAATCCGGATATAAAGAGTCACATTCACCGCGCGGACGTATTGCATTAATGAAAGCAGTCGTTGATGGTTTAATCGAACCAGATGAAGATGTTGAAAATACATTAAACGTTTGTCTTGGTTGCCGTGCTTGTGAGCCTGTTTGTCCATCTGGTGTAAATTATGGACATTTATTAGAAGAAGCTCGTGATATTATTAATCAAAATAAAAAATTCTCAGTGCCAGTGAAAGCTGTTCGAAAAGTCGTTTTTGAAGGATTATTCCCCCATCAAAATCGAATGAGAACATTAACTGGACTAATCGGATTTTATCAACGTTCTGGTTTACAAACGCTAACACATAAAACAGGGATTATGAAGTTATTCCCTGAAACCCTTGCAACGATGGATCTCGTTTTACCAAAAGTCCCTAAAATGAAAGCGATGAAAGATCGTCCTTCATTTTTACCTGCAGAAAGTACAAAGAAAAAACAAGTTGCATTCTTTACAGGCTGCTTAATGGATACGATGTTTTTAGAAACAAATAATGCAACGATGAAACTTCTTCAATTAGCTGGTTGTGATATCGTTATTCCGAAAACACAAAGTTGCTGCGGTGCATTGCATGGACATGCTGGTGAAAAGAGTGGAGCAAAAGAATTAGCAAAGCGAAATATAAAAGCATTCGAAAATTTAAACATCGACTATATTATTACGAATGCAGGTGGTTGCGGGGCTTATCTTGTAGACTATGATTATCTTTTAAAGGATGATCCGGATTGGGCTGAACGTGCTAAGCAGTTTGTTTCTAAAATTAAAGATATTACTGCTATACTAGTAGAACTAGACTTCCATAAGCGAACTGACTTACGACTCACGCCGCAGGTTATTACGTATCAAGACTCTTGTCATTTACGCAATGTTATGCGCACATCTTCTGAACCTCGTATGTTACTAGAGGCTATCCAAGGTGCAACATATCGAGAAATGAAAGATGCCGACCGCTGCTGTGGCTCTGCTGGTATTTACAATATTGTTCATTCAGAGTTATCAATGGAATTTCTAGATTACAAAATGGACCGTGTGCATGAAACAGAAGCAGCAACCATTGTTACTGCAAATCCAGGTTGTTTATTACAAATGAAATTGGGCATTGAGCGAGAAGGGCTTTCTCATAAAATGAGAGGAATTCACATTGTGGATTTATTATTAGAAGCAATTGAAACTAACTCGTAATAACTCGTAACATACGTAATAATAGGAAAACGGCTATCTCCTTCGTCTATGTAAAGAGATAGCCGCTTTTTTGTCTGCTACAACATTAAAAATATGTTACTTTATTATAAAAAAGAACAACAGAAACATTACAGTTTTGTAAAAATCAATCCATTATATTCCTCTAAAAATCGTTCAAACCATTGATACAATAGGATTCTTCATTTTCTATTTAGGTAACTTTATCCAAAAATCCCCTCTTAAAACCAAGTATAAAAACACTATAAATTCCTTTTATACTCTATATTTCTCTTATTTTTACCCCCTTCTTCTCTTAGGATAAATTAGGTAATTTTAAAGTCTATGAATTTTTTTCCATCTTTTTTCTCGCAAATTGTATGCTACGATGAATTTGTCAGTCAGACAGGCTGTCAAAAACAAATCGTGTGAAAACAAATTAAAACTTTATATAGGGGGACACACATCATGAAAAAGCGTGTTTTATTATCTGTAGCTGCTGCAACAGCTCTTACTTTAGGAGTATCTTCTCTAGATGCACAAGCTGCAACAGTACAACCATCTAACGTAAAGGTTCAAAATATTCAGCATTCAAAAGTAATGATGAAACAAATGAGCCAACAAGAATTACAAGCATTCTTACAATCTATGGGAGTTGAATCATTAGCACAATGGCAACAAGGAAACTTCCAACCAAACTGCTTCATTCCTGGTCAACAACCTACTGAAAATGTTGTAACTGAGCAACCAACAGCTAAGCCAGAAACTCAAAAGCCAGTTGAGCAAAAACCTGCCGAGCAAAAGCCTGCTGAAGAAGTTCAAAAACCAGAAGCTCAAAAGCCTGCTGAAAACAACAATACTCAAAAACCAGCTGAGCAAAAACCAGCTGAGCAAAAGCCTGCTGAAGAAGCAAAATCTTTAAGCGAGTTTGAACAACGTGTTGTTGAATTAACAAACGCTGAGCGTGCAAAACAAGGCTTACCAGCACTAAAAATCGATACTGAATTAAGCAAAGTAGCACGTATTAAGTCTGAAGATATGCAAAAAAACAACTACTTTGATCATAACAGCCCTACATACGGGTCTCCGTTTGACATGATGAAGAAATTTGGTATTTCTTATACATCTGCAGGTGAAAACATCGCTCAAGGTCAACGTACACCTGAAGAAGTAGTACAAGCTTGGATGAACAGCGCTGGACACCGTGCAAACATCTTAAATAACGGCTTCACTCACATCGGTGTTGGTTATGTAGAAAGCGGCAACTACTGGACACAACAATTTATTACGAAGTAAATAGATTAAAAGAGTCTTCTCATAATGAGAAGACTCTTTTTTAAGTTTCATAGCTTTCTATTATGTATGAATAGAAAATATATAACATAAACAACATAGATCCACAGCTTATTACACTAAGCAATACATAAAATCCCCACTCTAAGTTCAAAAACAATGAAAACAATATGCCGCATGCCATCACTTGAAAAATCCGTCTACTCACTAAACAAATTTTTTGTAATTTAATTGGATCTTTTTCTTTTTCTTTGCCTTTTATTTTCTTAAATTCTTTACTCAGCATAAAAAGAAACATACTAATCCCAATCGTTAATCCTGTTTGAAAGGATATCAAATCCCCAAAATTAATAAAGAGGATAAGCGTATGAATAAACAACATAAATAACGTAATTTTCTTTATAAATCCGCCTATAATACCATGCTCTCTTTCATTAAACTTAAATATATTATGTGAAATAATATACAAAAATCCATATGAAAAAATAATAAAACAGGGAATAAATGCTACAACGACTTGTTTACTCATAAACTCGTTTGGCTGACCATTTACATTCCAATGTACTGCCATACGATTTGGTAAATAGGGATAGAGAAATAGAGTAAGTAAAAGACAAGCGAAAAATATTCCCAGTACATACTTATATTTAATCAAGTGATTCTCACCTCTCTTTTCTCTTAACGGCTTCGCTTCTTTTAGAGAAATCCCTGCAAAAATCTACTTTTTTCAAGTTAAAACTTATACTTTACGCATTTTCTTTTTGAAATTCTTTTATTTTATTATTTAACTTTGTAGGAAACGGCACATCAACTTCAATCGCTTCTTTCGTAATTGGATGCAAGAAATTTATCTTCATCGCATGCAATGCCTGACTGGACATATATTTTGTTTGTCCACCATATAATACATCCCCAACTAATGGATTACCATTATGACTCATATGAACACGAATTTGATGTGTTCTACCCGTTTCTAATTGTAACGTTACGAAAGTCGTGTTTTGCTTCTTAAAATACTTTTCTACTTTATAATATGTGATAGCTTGGTCACCTTTTGGAGAAATACGACGCCTTGTAGCATGATGGCGATCCCTTCCGATAGCAGCATCAATCTTTCCTTTTTTCTTCTTTACTTTCCCTTCAACGAGCGCTACGTACGTTCTTTTAATTTTTCTTTCCATTAATAAGCGATCCATAATTGAACCAGCAATTCTATGCTTAGCAAACACGACACCACCTGTCGTATCTTTATCTAAACGATGAATATGACGCACCTTCGTCTCTAAACCTTGCATTTGAAAATGAAAAGCAACAAGATTTGCAAGCGTCCCGGTTCCACCTTTTTCAGCAGGGTGCGTGTCCATTTGCTCTGGTTTATTTACGATCAGTACGTGATCATCTTCGTATACTACATGTAATTCACCATATTCTGGATCTACACCGTACTCTTCCTCAGCAAACATATGGACTTGTAACTTATCGTTCTCTTTTAAAAGCTCATTCCATCTTCTTTGTTCCCCGTTAACCGTAACACCTTTTTCCATACGAAGCTGATGTAATAGCTTTTTCGGTATTTCCCATTCTACTTTTAATACCGATTCAATACTTATACCATTCCATTTAGCTGGAACGGTAATTTCACACCATTCACCCTTTTTCTTTGTTTCCATACTGTTTATCACCTTATTTCTATTGATTCTCTCATTGTAACGGAAAACACACTTTGATGCACCGTCAAAAATAGAGGACAGTCTTATAATAGACTGCCCCTCAAGCTCTAAGTCTTTTCATTTCTAACAATACTTCTTCAGCTTTTTGTTCATACGATAAATCTTTAAAGAAATCCGCCAACCTTTTATAATCATTGTAAGCATCTAATAAATCGTCCATCTTTTCTATTTTCATCACTTGTTGTTTTTGTTTCATTTTTACTGGATAGCGATAACCTGATACTTCTTGTATTTTGTAATACTCATCCTCTACTTGAACGACCTTTACAAGTTCTTCCTCTTCTGCATCCATCGTATACCCGTCAAATTCTCTAAGTAGTTCATAAATGATATGAGTCCATTCATCTTTTGGATAAAACCCTTTTTCTAACCGATAACCGACAATGCGATACATATGCCCATCGTTCTCGGCAAACTGTACTGTATCATTTAACTTAAACTTAAAATAACGAAACATTGCCTTCACCTACTTATTATGTAATGTTCTTATCACATACTATTTGCAAAATGTAGGCTTTGCTATTCATAAAAAATGCTCATCATATTGATGAGCATTTTTTATGATGCTTTTTCTCTTTTTTTTCGAAATGGTAACCACCAGTTCCAGTCTCCAAATAACTTCATTAAGCTTGGTACGAGCATAAGACGAATAATTGTTGCATCAAGAAATATTGCTAATGCAACGCCAAGACCCATCTGCTTTACTGGTAAAATATCAGTAAATGCGAATGCACCAGTTACAACAATCATTATTAAAGCAGCTGATGTAATAATTCTACTTGTTGAAACGAGCCCTTCTAACGTTGCTTGATCGTTATCTCCTGTTTCTTCATAGAGCTCATGAATACGTGAAATAAGAAATACTTCATAATCCATACTAAGCCCAAATACGAGGCCAAAAATGAAGATTGGTAAGACAAACAGAACCGGACTTGCTTCTAAACCGAAATGACCACCTTCAAATAACCAAACAACAATTCCAATGGTTGCACTTAAACTAAGTATATTCATAACAATTGCCTTAATTGGAATGAGTATAGATCGGAATGCAAATAATAATATAACAAAGGTCGATCCAAATATAACAGACATACCAATTACAACTTTATCTTTAATTTCATCTTCTAATTCTTGTTGAAACGTCGTCATTCCGCCTAGATAATACGTAACATCCGTTTCTTTATAGTTCTTTTTAAAGTCACGTACCCACTGTTTTGCAGTCTCTGTACGTGGTTTTGTTTTCAAAAAGATTTCTATCGTCGTCTTATTCCCTTGCGTGTATGCTTCAAATACAGGAGTTAGTTTCGCTGATTCTGGCGACTGCAACATTCCAACAACTTGATCTGCTTTCATTCCAGTTAACCCGTCGTATAAACTTCTTACTTCATGTACTTTCTTATCATCTTTTAACTTTTGAACGACTTCTTCTATCTTTTGTAGACTTTCTTTTTCTTTCATATCTTTTTTCGTCTCTACAACTAATGTAACATCAGCGTGTGTTTTGACAGTTTCATTAAATGCTTCTTCATACTTTTCATATGCAATCCTTGTATCACTCTTTTCAGGTAAAGCTTCAACACCAGGGAACTGCAAATTAGCTGTACGTAACGGTAATAAGCAAATAACAATAAATGTTGTAACAACAATAATCATTGCAATTGGATGTTTCATCACAAATCGTGCAAATTTACGCCATGCTTTTGCCGGCGTATGTGCTACTTGATTCTTTTTTAATATTCTTTTACCGATTAACGATAATAGTGCTGGAAGAAGTGTGAGTGAGAATAAAATACTCATAATGACAACAATCATTCCGCTAATCGCGACAGATTGAATATAATCTATCTTAAAGAAAAACAAACCGGATAACCCAACAAATACGCATAATCCTGAAAATACAATCGCACGTCCTGCCGTTTGATATGTAATTGCTATCGCTTCTTTTACCGTTCGTTTAGCAACTTCCTCTCGAAAACGGTTCACAAATAATAGCGCAAAATCAATAGATAATGCAAGTCCAATCATCGGTGCAACGTTTAACACGAAAATAGATAGTTCTTTATCAACACCGATGAAATACAATATACCCATCGTACTAATAACACTAAGCGCCCCATTCAAAATCGGTAAAATTGATGCCAAAAGACTACCAAACGAAAATAGTAATACAAGAAACGCAATTGGTAATCCAATCATCTCTGCTACTTTTAAATCATTTTGCGTTCTTTCATTAATCTCTTTATTAATTTTCGGAAACCCTGTAGGTGTTACTTTTAATGCTATATTACTTTCTTTCTCAATCTCATCAGCAAATTGTAATGTCTTTTCCATTCGTTCCTTATTTGTTTTCCCGGAAAATAAAATTGTCGCATAGCCGATGTCATCTTGTAGCATTTCTTTATTTTGGATTGGGTGATGGAAAGATTCATAGTTCTCTTTCTCTTGAACATTCTTTACAATTTCATTTATTCGCTTTTTAAATTCCTCATGCGAAGCATCTTTATTTTTCTCAAAAACGAGCAGCAGCGTATCTTGAGACTTCTTAAAATCTTTATCTAAAATTTCTTTCGTTTTTTGATAGTCGCCTTCCGTTTGGAAACCGTCACCACCTAATACTCCCGGTAGCTTTGGAGCAAAAATCCCAAGTGCGATTGCGAGCAACAGTAACGCTACAATTACTGTATAACGAAACTGATACAAAAAGGCTCCTAACTTCCCCCACTTATCAACTTTATGTACATTTGTCTTCACACATTTTCACCTACTTTACATAATTCAATTGTCACTTATACTGTATCACATCTTGATATAAACAAAAAACGTCTGGAAAAACTATAATAATAGTTTTTCCAGACGTTTTTCTATCTCTCTTTATTAAGCCCTAATCTCTCAGTAAGTAAACGATGGTAGTAAATCGCGATAATTAACAAAATACCACCTACGCAGTAACCAGCTAAAATATCAGTTGGGTAATGTACATTTAAAATGACTCTACTTAATCCAATCGATAGAATTACTATACCCATCAAAATCGTTGTGACACATTTCCCAGCTACGCTTTTCAAATTAGCAGCAATGATATAAGTAAGAAATCCAAATGTCATAATCGATAACATTGCATGTCCACTAGGAAAACTATATCCAAGTGCATCTAGCGCTTCATTTAATGACGGACGTTCTCTCTTTACAATCTCTTTTATCCCTTTATTCACAAGATGTGTTATTAAAATTCCCATTGGATATACAATCATCGCAGCATAATAACGCTTCTTCCAAAAAACAAGCAAACTTATAACGAGCGTAGCGACTATCCCAATTGCTGATCCCAATTTTGTAAAGTACGAGAAAAATGTAAGAGAACTTTCCGTTTGTAGCCCTCTTACTAATCCACGGACATATGTATCCATCACTGTAACGCCACCTGCATGTACGCGCCAAGCAACAATACCAAATACAGCAAATAACAAACCGATACACATTACCTCATACTGATGTAACTTCTTCTTCAAACGATTTCCTCCTACTATGAAAAAATGCGATTTCTACTTTAGAAACCGCATTTCCTTGCTTATTTACCTTTTGTTTTTAGCTCTGTCCAGTAACGATCATAGTCTTTTAACTTATCGTCTACATCAACAAGCCATTCTGTACGATCTAACTCTTCTTTCGTTAAGAAAATCATGTGATTATCACGGTATTCTTTACTATGAAGAGGATGAGCTTTTTCATTTGGATTACTGTAACCAATTGACTCGTAGTTTTTCACACTTACTTTTTCATCTAGTAAGTAGTTCATAAATTTCTCAGCAAGCTCTTTATGTTTTGCACCTTTTGGAATTGCTAACGTATCAGCCCAAATTGTGCCGCCTTCTTTTGGTACAACATATTCTACATCTTTATTATCTTTTGCGATAAATGCTGCATCTCCAGACCAAACTGTTCCGATCCAAGCATCTTCTGTAATGAATTTTTGTTTAATGTTATCTGTATCAAATGCTAATAAGTTTGGAAGCAGCTTCTTTAAATCATCTGCTGCTGTCTTTAATTGTGCATCGTCTTTCGTACTGTTTGAGAACCCGTGCTTCTTAAGACCCACTCCTAATACTTCACGAGAATCGTTCAGTAACGTTACATGTCCTTTATATTTCTCATTCCATAAGTCCGCCCAGCTTGTAGGCGCTTCTTTTACATACTTTTTATTGTATGCAATCCCTGTTACACCCCAAGTGTACACTAAAGAATATTTATTCTCTGGATCAAACGCAGGTGTTTTAAAATTAGAAACCATATTTTCGATATTCGGGATATTCTTTTTATCTAACGGAGCTAATAAGTCCATTTTCGCCATTGTTTTAACCATGTAATCCGACGGCTGAATTAAGTCATACTTTGCGCCACCAGCTTGTAATTTCGCAAGCATTTCTTCATTACTTGCGTACTTGTCATAGTTAATTTTCACATTATACTTCTTTTCAAAATCTTTTAGCACTTGCTCATCAAAATTGTCAGCCCAACTATAAATATTTAATTCTTCTTTCTTTTCACCACAACCAGCAAGCACACCAGCAACAAGGCTAAAGCTAATTGCTGCGCCAGCTATTCTTTTCATTAATTTCATCGGTTTATTACCCCCTTGTACTTTCTATATCGTTCGTATTATAAAGGAAGGTGTCCTCCAGAGTTTTCTTCACCATCTGCACCTTTGTTCCGGAAGATTTCAGATAGAACCATTAATCCTACGATAGCAACAATTAAAATTGTAGAAAGAGCATTAATTTCTGGTGATACTCCGCGCTTAACCATACTGTAAATGTATAGTGGCAATGTTGTTGATCCTGGTCCTGATACGAAGAAACTAATTACAAAATCATCAATTGATAATGTGAATGTTAATAATGCTGCCGAAATAACTCCCGGTGCAATTGCTGGGAACGTTACATAACGAAACGTTTGCCAAGGTGTTGCTCCTAGATCATTTGCAGCTTCTTCTAAGTCACGTCCCATACTTGAAAGACGCGCAGCTAAAATAACAACAACAAACGAAATACTAAATGTAATATGTGCAATAATAATCGTTGTTTGTCCAAGTTCCATTCCTAACTGACTGAAAAGAATTAGTAAAGATAATCCCATTAAAATATCAGGAATTAAAATTGGTAAATATACAAGGCCATTAATAGCCCCTTCGAAACGATATTTATAACGATGTAAAGCAATTGCAAAGAATACACCAAGTACCGTTGTCACAATCGTTGTTATAACTGCAATCGTAATACTATTTACAAATGCATCAATAACATCTTGTTTTTGAAATAAATCTGTATACCAATGGAATGTAAAACCTTCCCACTCCGCATTAATGCGAGAGTCGTTGAAAGAATAGACCATTAAAACCATCATTGGAAAATACAAGAATAACAAAATTAACCAAGAATAAGAAACTAAAAACTTCTTCATCTTTGCCTATTCCCCTCCGTTCTCATTATATTTATATACTTTCGTTGCACGATAATATAAGTAAATTAACAGAACAGAGAATAGAACAACGATAATCGATAACGCAGATCCAAACGGCCAGTCACGTGCACCTAAGAATTGATTTTGAATAACGTTTCCGATTAATGCTACTTTCGATCCGCCCATCACGTCTGATACAACAAACATTCCGATAGAAGAAACGAATACTAAAATAGAACCAGTCGCAATTCCTGACATCGTCATCGGCACTGTTATATTCCAAAATGCCTTTATTGGTGTTGCTCCTAAATCATAAGCCGCTTCTAGCTTACGCTTATCCAGCTGCTCAATTGCTGCATACACTGGTAAAATCATAAATGGTAATAAAGAATAGACCATTCCGAGTATTACAGAAGGAGTATTATATAATAAATTTAACGGTTCACTAATAATGCCAAGCTTTAATAACAACGTATTCACAAGACCTTGTGAACGTAAAATAACAATCCATGCGTATGAACGAACAAGAAAGTTAATCCAAAACGGGATCGTTGCCAATAATAAAAGAATAGAGCGGTATTTGCGGTCAACAATTGTAATTGTATACGCAAACGGATAACCAATTAATAAACATATTACTGTTGTAATAACTGCGATCTTAACAGTTTCCCATAACGTTCCTAAGTACAATGGATCAAATACACGGGATATATTCTCCAGCGTAAATTGCATTTCTACTGTCCCGTAAGCTCCGCGCTGCATGAAGGCGAATCCTAATACGAATACGAGCGGGATTAGGAAGAAAATTAACAGCCACGCGACTGTAGGTAGTGCGAGTAATTTCCCTTTTTTCAATTTAAGGTCACCTCGTCCTCTTGCTCCCAGCCTACATATACATTATCTCCAATGCTCCACTGCGCTGCCTCTTCAGCAGTTTGATATGCCATTAGTAATTCTGATGTTTTCTCATCACGTACATAAAGCTTCTCCATATTTCCGACAAACTCAATATCTTCAATATGTCCAAGATGGTATTCTTTTAAAATTGGTTCTTCAACCGAACGTACTTTTACATTTTCAGGGCGAATTGCTACATAGCCTTCCCCGTTCTTCACAATATTATTTTCACCGATGAATGTCGCAACGAACAATGTTTTCGGCTTATTATAAATTTCTTTCGGCGTTCCGATTTGTTCGATATGTCCTTTATTCATAACGACAATACGATCGCTCATGCTCATTGCTTCTTCTTGATCGTGCGTTACGTATATGAACGTAATTCCTAAATTACGTTGTAAGTTTTTCAATTCACGTTGCAAGTCTTTTCGTAACTTAAAGTCAAGCGCTCCAAGTGGCTCATCTAATAGTAATACACGCGGATTATTTACAATCGCTCTTGCAATTGCAACACGCTGCTGTTGTCCACCAGAAAGCTTCGCAGGTTTACGATTACGGAACTCAAGTAACTGCGTTAAACGCATTGCCTCTTCAGCACGCTCTTTCTGCTCTGCTGCTGATACTTTCTGCATTTTCATACCAAAACAAATATTCTTCTCTACTGTCATATGTGGGAATAGTGCGTAATGTTGGAACACTAGGTTCATATGACGCTTATATGGCGGCAAATCGTTAATTCTTTCATCATCTAATAAAAGATTCCCTTTAGTTGGAGTTTCAAATCCTGCGATCATACGAAGTAAAGTCGTTTTCCCGCAGCCACTCGGCCCTAAAATTGTTAAAAACTCTCCCTCTTTAATATCTAAAGAAAGAGGTGGGATAATCACTTGATTTCCAAAATGTTTTTCAACTGCTTCAACTTTAATAATCTTTTTCATTTTCCCGTCCTATCTACCTTAAATTTTAAATTTTTATATTCATGAATAAATATTTATGTTCTATAGACTATTTTTTGTTTCGATCCAAACAAAAATGGTTATTTAACAAGCGTTCGTTTCTATTCTTTATGTAGTATGTTTGATTCATTTTCGCATGATACATAACGTCGAACAGAAAAACCCCTTCCATTGCGAAGGGGCTATTATCATACGGCTACGCCTACTGATAAACACCATCATCATTTTAACAACTTTCGTATGAATTTTAAAGCACTTTTTGTAGAAGAGTAACGAATTTTCATGTCGAATGCTGTAGATTGGGCTAAAATGCTTTTATAATGTGAAAAAGTCCGAAAACTTTCTTTCCCATGATAACCCCCTAATCCACTACTTCCAACACCCCCAAAAGGTAAATATGGCGTGGCAAGATGATAGACAACATCATTAATACAGCCTCCACCATATGAAATATTACTCGTCACTTTCTTTTGTACTTCTTTATCTTCAGAAAATACATATAACGCTAACGGCTTCGGATGTTGCTGGATTGTGCCAATTACATCTTCTATGTTGTCGTACTCTATGATTGGTAAAATCGGACCAAAAATTTCATCTTCCATAACAGTATCTTTCCATGTAATATCCGCTAGTACTGTCGGTTCAATATGTAATGTATCTTTCTTATAGTTTCCACCAATTACGACTTGACCATCTTGTAAAAATCCACATAATCGTTCGAAATGGCGCTCACTTACAATACGCACATAATTTTCATTTTGCAAAGGTTCTTTACTATACTGCTCTATAATTTCATGTCGCAGTGCCTCAATTAGCTTTTCTTTCACGGAAGAATGCACATACATATAATCAGGCGCTACACACGTCTGCCCCGCATTTAAAAACTTACCCCAAACAATTCTTCTTGCTGTCATCTCTATCTTTGCATCTTTATGTACAATACAAGGACTTTTCCCGCCAAGTTCTAAAGTGAGCGGCGTCAACTGCTTCGCTGCTGCTTCCATTACAACTTTTCCAACGCCAACACTACCAGTAAAGAAAATATAATCAAACGGTTCCCTCAGCAAAGATGTACTCTCTTCAACGCCACCTTCTACTACCGCTACAAGCTCTTCTGGGAATAATTCATCTAACATTCTCTTAAGCACTTTTGAAACGCTTGGTGTTAACTCTGACGGCTTTAAAACGATTGTATTTCCAGCTGCCAGTGCTCCTACAAGTGGTGCAATTGCTAATTGAAAAGGATAGTTCCACGGTGCAATAATAAGCGTCACACCATACGGTTCTGGCACTACTTTTCCTTTTGATCCCAAATGAGTAAGTGCTGTTCGAACTCGTTTCGGTTTACTCCACGATGAAATATGTTTCAATTGAAAGGAAATTTCTTTTAATACATATCCAACTTCCGTTGTAAACGACTCGTGAACTGACTTATTTAAATCTAATTTCAATGCCTGAAATATTTCTTCTTCAAAATGCTGAATGCCTTCATAAAGCTTCTTCAAATTATTCTTTCGCATTTCGATGCTTCTCGTATGCCCTTTTAAAAAATATTCCTTTTGCCTACTTACAATAGAGGAAATACTCATTCACTCACCTTCTCCCACTATTTTTATCCAATTCTTTCATTATTTATATAGACTTCATATATAACAAATTTCTATTCTTAAGGTTACATTATATATGACTTTTTCAGCTATATAAAATTCATTGCTCACAAAAAAACTACCGAAAGAAAATCTCTCGGTAGTTTTACAGTATTAACGATATAAACGAACAGCACCTGCAGAATTATCATCAGCTTGTCCTACTACTTCAAACTTCAGACCAAGCTTCGGTAAAATACGTCCTGCATCTGGAATCTGTTGATTAATATACGTTTTAGAATCATCAAACTTCGGTACACCTGCTAAACCATCATACGTATACGTTCCACGCGTTGGAGATACGACTTTCCAAGCTGGCGTTTTATCAAATGAGAACGCCGCATCTGCGATTTGGAATCGTGTACTACTTTCCACTGTCGGTTTACCATTTAAAGTTCCTACAATTGCTTCTGGATGAGAATCAACTACACCTAGGAAACCGTGTCCTGGATGTACACCAACCCAGTTATCTGTATAAGCTGAATCTGCATACCATACGACCATACCAGCGTTATATACTGGACCACGTGCAAATTTTAACGCGTTATCTGAACCAGCATAGTTTCTCCACTCAACATAGTAGTTATGGCTTTTCTTCTCTGTTCCGTTAGAAACAGCAAAACCATCTAATTTGAATTGTGGCGTACCTTCTGCGTCATCAGAGAATACTACTTTATCATCTACTGTTAATGAAGCATTATCAAGTAAGAAACCATTTAATGCTAAACCACCATCAGTAATGTAATCAAATGTTAATTTTACTTTCTTACCTTTGAACTGGCTTAAATCATATGATTTGTCAATCCATTTTCCATTTGTCGAATCTGCATTTCCACTATTTGCTTTCTCACCAAGTCTTTCAATTAACGTTTGTTGACCATCTTCCGTTACAGCGTGTACTTCAAGGAAATCATACTCTGCTTCAATTTCATATAATGATTTGAAGTCAAATTTTGCAGTCGTTGCATTTGTTAAATCGAACAGTGGTGTTTCCATCTTCGTATGAAGATCATCACCTTTTGTGCTGTAGTAATACTGTTTTCCGAATGCCGGTTCAATTGTTTTTATATCTTTGTCTGGTAAGTTAACACGAATCATACCTGGACGGTTAGATTTCGTAACACTTTGGTCTAAATATGTTGCTAGGCCGATACCTTTATTTAATTTCTCGTAATCTACTTCTACGATATTTGCCCAGTTACCACCGATTGTTTTTTGGAAAAACTCTTTATTTTGTGGTGATAAGCTCGTTGGTGTTGTACCTGCAATTTTACCAGCCCAGCTTCCGCCACTCATGATAGACCAAGCTTGAATTGGCTCACCAGCACCGCTATATTGTGTATCATACTCATCTGGTAAACCTAAATCATGACCATATTCATGCGCGAATACACCAACTGCTCCATCTTCTGGTTCAATTGTGTAGTCGAACGCTGCCATCTTTCCACCCCAATATGGAACTTTCGCTTGTGTACCTTCAATTGCGAATGGTTTTGGTCCAACTGTCCAGCGATGTGACCAAATTGCATCATCACCTAATTTACCCCCACCTGCTTCTTGTCCAACACCTGCATGAATAATCATTAAGTGATCAATTAAACCATCCGGTTGATTTTTATTTCCATCACCATTTACATCATATTGATCAAATTGATCAAACTCTGATAGATCAAGACCGCTATCTACAGCTGCTTTTAATGCATCTTTTACTAAATCACGTGGGCCTTTTGGTCCTTTATTATCATGACCGCCGCTAGCAGCATCTGCACCGTAATCAGCAGCTTTACCAGGAACTGTTAACCATTTTGTAACTGTTCCGTCCACTGTGTAACTACCACCAGATTGCTCTTCGTAATATTGTTTAAACGTTTCAATTTTACTTCCATCATCTAATGTAAACGGCTCGTTGCCGAATAACATTTTTTCATAATGTTCTTTATTAAAATCGTTAGAATACATATATCCAGGCTCTTTGTCGATATTATTATGTTTAAAGTCAGCGTACTCTACAAGTAAAACGAGTACTTTATCTTTACGAACTTCACCGTTATAGTCTTTTTGTTTCGCTGGAGAAGTTGGTACTTTACCATTTAGACCGCCTTTAACTGGGCCTGTCGCTGCAGGTGTTCCTGTTGCAGGGTTATCTAATTTTTCTTTCGTGTCTGCTTTCGCATCTTTCACTTTCTTTAAAAAATCAGATGCTTCTTTCGTAAGTTGATCCCCATTCGGTACTTCTTTCCCAGGATTTTCACCCTTTTTGTTCTCTACATACTTTTCGACAGCTTTCTTTGTTTCTTTCTCTGAAGCTGACGAATCAATTACCCCACGTTTTTTTAGCGCATCTGCTAAACGTTCTTCCGGAATTAAGTGATCATCAACTGGGCTCGTAGCCGTTTTATTCGCAGGCGTTTCAGCATATGCAGATTGAGTGCCAGCCCCGAATGAAAGGCCTAATACAGCTGTTAAAGCGATTGATGACAAAACTTTGAACGGTTTCTTGTTCATCCCTTATTTCCTCCCCTAATAAATAATATGTATTACAAATTGAATTTTATTAAAAATTCAATATTTTTTCAATATTTAGTCATATTATGTAATATTTTTAATATATTTGTAAAAATTTCATAGTTAGCATACGAATATATCACAATTCAACAATGTTTTCTGAAAATATTGAAAGTTTTTATCGAACAATTTATAATTTCCATAGAGGGAGTTTAATGGGGATTTTATCTTTGTTTCATCTACACAATATTTGATAATTCACTATATAAAACACAAAATCCAATTGCATTATCATGTATTCTGTAGCAGCAATTATGACCGATAATTAGGGAGGAATTACATTTGTACAAAGATAAGACAGACGCACTGGATCAAGAATGGATTGATTTAATACTTGAAGCTCTAGATGCTGGTATCGCCATGCAAGACATCGAGCAATTTTTCCAACGTATGAAGCCATCCAGTCAGGCTCAATAGGTTTGTTCTTTTTAACGAAGTTTATGTTATAATAATGACATCATAAGACAACTACATATTGATAGAAAGGTGCGCAAATATGATTGGAGAACGTATAAAACGCCTTCGTTTACAAAAAGGGATTTCATTAACTGAACTTGCCGAAAAAGCTGGCGTTGCTAAATCTTACATTAGTTCTATAGAACGAAATTTACAAAAAAACCCTTCCATTCAGTTTCTTGAAAAGATCGCAGCAGTTCTACAAATTCCAGTTGATACTTTACTTCATGATGAAACAACAAAGGAAACTAACCTAGACTCCGAATGGACACAACTCGTTAAAGATGCAATGAATTCTGGTGTCTCCAAAGAACAATTTCGTGAATTTCTTGAATTTACAAAGTGGAAGCAAAATAATAAATAGAAAGAAGTGCTTACAAGTAGCACTTCTTTTTCTTTATAAAAAAAGCGGGGGATACCCGCTTTTTTATTATTTTTCTTCCCCAGCTTCTTGGTTAGCATTGAATGTCCATTCTAAATTCAATGTATCACCTTGGAAGATATTTTGATCTTTTCCATTATCTACAAATTCAAATTGTACCCATAGATAATCCTCTGTACCAGCTGCTAATCCACCCTTTTCTCCCCACTCAGGAGCAAAGATGTCTTTAGCTAAAAGATCTGGATCAACTTTTTGTAAGTCTGCTAAAGTTGTTTCGTATACAGGCTCACTTTGTTTATCCCAGTTCCAAAGGAATTTTACTTTAACGTGCTTACCAAAGTCTTCACCAGCATTATCACCTTTTGCATCTTTAACAGTATACTTTGTTGCTAATTTAACATCTTTAATAGTTAACGAACCGCTGTTTTGTAATAAGAACTCTTTCTTAACAGAATCCCCTGGTTTTAAATCTTTAATATCTACAAGCGTCTTAGGGTTTAATGTAAGGTCTAACGTCCCAGCTGCAAATGTATTGTTTGATACTTCTTTATCGCTAAAGAATGCAAATGTTCCTCCACCAATTAAAGCTAACCCCAATGCTGCTGATGCAACTCCCATACCTAATTTCTTTTTCAGACTCACAATCAATTCCCCCTAGCTTTTTTTTATATTTTTATCACTTATTTTTCAATAAGAGATGTAAAGAAAACTATATTAGCTTAGCTAATATGTGTTCTTTTTTAAAAACCTTATGTTCATTATAACGAACAACCCTATATAAACACAACACATATTTATTAATATTTTCAGTTATTTTTATTTCTCAATATTATTTAGACTTTTCAGAAAAAAATGATGATAATTTATAACTTTTTTCACACTCAAATCATTTAATACTAGAAGAAAAAAGAAAAACAAAGAGGTGAGGGCTAACGTTCCCTCACACTCGTATAAATATTACTAGTCTTGCTTATTCGTTCACTCTCTCTTACACCACATTCTTGTTTTCTAGCTGTTTCACTAAAGCAGTTCCTCCGCTTTCTTCTGCTCTTCTAGCTTTTTCTGTTCTTCCGCTTTCTTTTGCTCTTCTACTTTTTTCTGTTCTTCTACTTTTTTCTGTTCTTCTACTTTTTTCTGTTCTTCTACTTTTTTCTGTTCTTCTACTTTCTTCTGTTCTTCGGCTTTCTTTTGTTCTTCTACTTTCTTTTGTTCTTCGGCTTTCTTTTGTTCTTCTACTTTCTTTTGTCCTTCCGCTTCAATTGCAACGTTTAATTGTTGCTGAAGAGCCTGAATTTGCTCATCAATAGCTTTCAAGCTAATTTCTTTCTCAATATAGTCACGCTTCTCTTTGATACTGCGAAAGCCTTCATTTACATATATGGACACTTGCTGCATCGACTCATCTTTATTTACCTTTAATTCTTCTTGTATTTGATTGTAAGGAGCTTCTATTTCAGTATATACATTTTGCAGAGCTTCCTTCTCAGCAACAATTTTCTCACGCCCTTGTTGCCATACAGAAATCGCCTGTTTTATTTCTTCAATAGAAGTTGCTTTCGATTTCCCCTTCATCGTTCCATACTCACGCTCAATAAACTGTTTATGTTTCTCAGATTGCTCTTTTAACGTATTAACTGTTTTCGGAAATATAATTGCTGTAGAAAGCGTCGCTTCTACTTTCGTTTCATGAATGAACGCCGCTTCTGTATGCGTCATAATTTGAGATCCTAAATAAAACGTAATAGAACACATACACGGCAATATAAGCATCTTTTTAAAATTACGCGGTCTTTTCAGCATCTTAATCTCTCCCATCGAACATTACGTTCTTTATACAGAACATTATCTATATTATAGTAAAGAACTATTAAAATTGATAGACAAATACTAGAAAAATAGAAAAAGGGCTATCCATGTGATAGCCCTTTTTATTATTATCTTTCTTCACCTGCTGTTTGTTGTGCATCAAACGTCCAATTTAATTGTAACTTATCGCCTTGGAATTGATTTTGATCTTTTCCATTATCAACGAACTCAAATTTCACTTTGAATTTATCAGATTTACCTGCTGAAATACCTTTTTCATCCCAGAACCAAGCCGATAAATCATTATCTACAGCTGTAAGTGTGTCACCTTTTAATTTATCTAAAGTAGTTTGTTTCACAATTGTCTCATGCTTATCTACATTTTTTAAGAATGTTACTTTAATATGTTTACCAAAATCATCTTTATTATCTTTCTTTACATCTTCTACATTATAATCTGTTTTCAGTAGAACCTTTTTAATATCTAAAGAGCCTTTATTTTCTAGTTTAAATTCTTTTTCAATTGTATCCCCAGGCTTTAAATTCGATACGTTAACAACTGTTGATGGATTTAATGCTAAATCCAGTGTTCCAGCCGCAAATGTATTGTTTGACACTTCTTTATCACTGAAAAATGCAAATGTTCCTCCACCAACTAAAGCTGCTCCTAATACTGCTGATGTAATACCCATTCCTAATTTTTTCTTTAAAGTCATGTCCATATCCCCTTAATATATATTTGTTAACTTCCTAAACGGAAAGTATAACCAAACGAACTAGACGGATTGTTCTACTTTTTTATCTTTCTTTTCTCCGTCAATGCTACGAATAGCACCAAAAATAGAAATAGCGGAATAACCAAGCAAAAAGACTCCTGGAATAATAAGAAGTAATGCTGCTCCTGCTTTCGAATTCGCATAATTCAGTAAATAACCAACATATGGAACTGTAATATCTGCATACTTTCCAACTACATTTTCTGCAAGTACTGGCTCTAAATCTGGTCCGTTGTTGTTATCCCCTTTTGTTTCATACATTACTTTTCCATTTGTATCTTTCACACCGATAATACGGTGAGTGATAATTTTTTGATCTTTCTCTTTAAAGGTAATAACATCACCTTTTTGATATTTAGAACCATCTTTGTTTGGTTCTATTGCAATGATTGATCCTGTTAAAAACGTCGGCTCCATTGATCCTGAAAGAACGCTCTTAAATTGATATCCCATCACTGTCGGATCACCACCGCTTGCTTTTGAAGAAATAACTACAAAAGCTAAAAAAACCATCAATGCAAATAAAACAAATGAGATCGCGTTGCTAATTATCTTCCATATTAATTTCATCGTCTCTCTCCCTCTCCGTTGTTTTATATTATTTGAAGTATGCAATATCCATTGCGTTCTTTAACAAGAACACAAGTAAATGATATAACGAACTTTAAGTTATTGCAATAAGAAAATTTACAATTATTAGTTATTTAAGATATATAAAAAAGACTGTTCCAAAATTTTACACAGTCTTTTTATTAGTAATTTATTTACCTTCTGATTTCATTCCTTTTGTATTTCGGCGCAACACTACATATAAAATTGCTCCAAATAATACAATCGCACCTATCCCAACACTTATTACTTTCATATTTGAGTCTTTTACTTCAGGCATAGTTGTATCTTTTTTAGGCATCGCAAAAGTGACATCTTCTGTTGAAAGAACATTTACCGTCGCAATTGTTTGATTATTTTTCGTAATATCAACTGCACCAACTACCTCACCACGATGTATTCCTTTATGATATAAAGATTCTTTATCTAATGAAGCCGCCCGGAAAATAGTTTTCACATTTTTCCCTTCATCTTTCTTAAGCATAAGCTCTGCACTTTGTTCCAACTCAGAATTAACATCTTTATTTAAATATGTTGTTTTTTGATGCCAATTATGTTTATCAAGCACCATTTGCTTCGTAAATTGACCGAAAGAATAGTCCGCCATCTGCTTCAAATCTTCATAAATTTCAGGTCTTTGAGAAGCCATTACTACGCTTATAATACGATTTCCATCTTTCTCATTTAATAAAACAAGTGTATTACGCGCTTCATTCGTAAACCCTGTTTTACCGCCAATGCTATATGGATTTTCAAAAAAATTAGATTTATTAAAAATAGACACCGTCTGCATAGACGTCGTAACTGTCGTTCTTTTCGTATTCATCGCTTGTAAAATTTCAGGATACTTTTGCACACCCTTCGTAATCATAGCCATATCATACGGCGTCGTATAATGGTTCGGATCATGTAATCCATTCGGTGTTACAAAGTGGCTATCTTTCGCCCCTAATTGCTTCGCTTTCTCATTCATCATATTAGCGAAATTCTCAACACTCCCGCCAATCCGCTCCGCAATCGCATACGACACATCATTCGCACTCAGCACCATTAAAATCATAAGCGCAGTATTTCTATTAATTGTCTCTCCAGGTTGAAACTCAATTTGATAATTACTCTTCTCTTGATCTAATGCTAATTGTGAAAATGTAAATTGATCCTCTGGCTTTGTATGCTCCATGAGTAAAATCGCTGTTAACACCTTCGTCGTACTAGCAGGATATGCTCGGTGATATGCGTTTTTATCATACAAAACATCTCCTGTTTTCGCATCAATTGTCGTTGCAAACTGACTAAAAACATTCGGTCCTTCCGCAGGTGGTGGTGCAACTTGTTCTGGATTTACTCCAATATTCGTCTCAGCACGCAATGTTATGGGCGTCAAAAAAAACGAACAAATAACTGTAATAAAAACCAAAATTTTCTTAAAATTTACCATATGACTCTCCCTTTTCCATTTACTCCTTAACAAAATAATAAATCTACCAATCATATGTAATTTGTATTATATTGGAAGAAATTTCACTATTTTTTACTATATCATACTTTTACGATAAAGAACATAAATATACAATAAAAATAAGAAGGAATTACTCTTTCTTATCCTTCTCATCAATCAACGAATCTATTAACTTTTGACTAGCTTCCTCGGGCGTAATCTCATCTGTTATTCCCATAAACGACCAACCTTTAGAATCGACCCACTCAACAAACTCTTGTAAAAATTCATCATGTGTAACATCCACATCAAGAATCGATCCATTAATCGAAATCGTTCTATTTTTAGACACGCGCATCTTGAACGTTTTTCTTACCATTACAACTTTTCTCCCTCTACTTCTGAATATTTATAAAGTGAAACTTTCATCAACCCTCACGAATCGGACTTTTACGGGCATTCCAACCCGAACCTAACTTCTTTACTTTTGCTGAATTTCGAGGTAAGGGATCTTACTGCCCGCAAATAGCGAGATAAAATAATCATGTATCTCTGTTATACATGATTTTCAGTAAATTGTAAAAAGGATATATTGGCCAATTTAAATAGCAAAAATGAAAATCTCTTACCTACGTAAACGTAATACGACATACAATCGCTCATAAATTATTAAATAAATCCATAAAAATATACACTTTAAAACATAATTGAGTAAGCCATTCTAGTCTTTTGGAAGATATTATCTAAAATAGTATACTAAACGGATAAAGGATATTTGAATAAAGAAACTGAGGCCCTCTATTTAGCTGGATTCTTAAGTTGTAGACTTAAAGACTGATGCCTGAATTCATATTTAATTTCTATTTCTGTACATCATATCGTAAGAAAGAAGGTAGTACTGTGAAAACAACAGAAAATTTTACTGACAGGGCCGATATATATGCAAAATATCGCCCTAGTTATCCTAATGAATATATTGATTACTTGCTTTCAGCTAACCAACTGAAAGGGAATCGGATTGTGGCTGATATTGGTTCAGGTACGGGGATATTTAGCCACCAGCTGCTTGAAAGTGGTTTACATGTTATTGGAGTTGAGCCAAATGATGATATGAGAAAGATGGCTGAGCAATCATTAAAACTATATTCTCGTTTTCAATCCATAAAAGCAACTGCTGAAAATACCACTTTAAAAGAAAATAGTGTAGATTTAGTAACTGTTGCCCAAGCATTTCATTGGTTTGATAAAGAGGCTTTCAAAATCGAATGCCAACGAATTTTAAAACAAAAAGCAAATGTTGCACTTGTTTGGAATAGTAGAGATTTAACTAGTCCACTTATTAAAGAGAATGCAGAAATTTGCCAGAAAACCTGTCCAAACTTTAAAGGCTTTAGCGGTGGAATAGATGAAACTCCAGAAGTATTTAACAACTTTTTTAAAGATGGAAAGTATGATTTTAAAGAATATCAAAATGATTTACTTTTTGATTATGAAGGGTTTTTGGGAAGGAATTTATCAGCATCTTATGCTCCGAAAGAAAATGACGAACAGTATAAAAACTTTATTTTTCTCCTATCAGAGCTATTCGAAAAATACAGTAAAGATGGAAAAATTATTCTCCCGAATTTAACACGAAGCTATCTAGGCAATGTATAAACAGCCTGATACAAAGAGACATTGAACGGAATTAAAACAAGCTTAACCCCTCCCTGAATGTAGAACGAGGTTAGGCTTGTTTTGCATTTTACCACATCAAATTCAAATGACTTTCGTACAATAAAGTAGAATATATTAGAAAACACCTTAAACTGAGGAGGAACTCAATGGCGCGTTGTACGTATTGTAAAACGAAGTGGAAAGTAAAAGATGTATGGTCAATACTCGTGACATTTGAAAAAGATTGTCCGTATTGTTTTGGGAGGCAATATCTATCAAAGAAAACAGTGAACGCTATGCCAGAACTTATAAGCTTACCTTTACACTTCTTGTTCCCTTTTCTTGTTGATTTGAGTGATGAAGGTCCTTTGGATTGGTATCGGAAATAATATAACCTCTACATCCAAAGACTACTTTCTACTAAATTCGCTTCTCATCATTATCCCTTCATACATTACTCTCATAATCGCTTATACTTTCCCTTTTAAAGATCCCATAGCTCAACAGGAAGAGCGTCCCCTGAACAAATTTTATCAATTATGACTAAAAAAACAGTGATATATGTATACTGTTAAACATAAAAAATTAGCATTAGGTTCCAATTAAATATTAATTGAAACCCAACACTACTTGTATTCTGTAATTCAGAATACAAGTAGTGTTTTTTATTATGCATTTTTGCATACAGTATTGTTTTCTCTTGTAAATAGATAATAATGGTATATAATAAAACCAACATTTTACCAATAAAAGGTAATAAAGAGTAGTGGGATAAGCAAATAACCAAAACGTATTAACAGATTTGTTCTATGTAAATCATGATACATATATGAAATCAAAACTATGAAATTTTATGTAGGGATTAGATTACTACAAGATGAAAGATTCATAGCGAATGCACTCGAGGAAAAAAGTGTTCGATTAGATTAATCTTATAAAACTATTTAATGTGACGCCTATCGAACGAATTGAGAATATACTTAGGGGGAATTTCAAGTGAAGGCATTTAGTAAAGTATTATTAACTGGCGCATTAGCTTTAGGCGGTTTAACGGTTATGAACATTGAAACACCAAAAGCACATGCTGACGGAGCAAGCGAGTTCTGTCGTTATATTTGTGGTCCTAGCGAAACGTTGAACGGTGTTACAGTTCAAGTACACGCTACAGAGTACAGCTACGGCCAAAATATGATTGCAAAAATCACAAATGATAGAGCTGAAGATGTGCGCTATCGTGTAACTATTGAAAAGAAATGGGCAAGTGGCTGGGGTTACTATGAAACTGACTTCAATTTCGGCTCCGAATTACCAGCTGGAACAAACGAAGAATTTTACAATACAACTGGTTGGGGTGGACAACTTTCAGAAAACGGGGAATATCGTTACAAAGTTAAAATTACAAATGCTGACGGTTCTGTAGATACAATTTATACAGCTTCAATGACACTTACAGGAAGATAGCTCATGAACGAGCTCCATTATTTATACTTGTATTTTTGATGATATCATTGATAATTGCGGTGATATTATTATTATTATTATTATTATTGAAATAAGCTCTTCGGGGCTTATTTTTTATATACAAATTGGAATGATAATATTCAGAAAATTAAATCTTTACACTATTAAAGTTTGTTGCTATTATAGAAATACATCAAATGTTACAATATTCAACAGATTATACAAATCCTCCGATTACACGAATGAAATGAAAACACATTGCTGTTGGTAACATTTATAGTTGGGATCCCGTAGCTCAGCAGGGAGAGCGCCACCTTGACAGGGTGAAGGTCGTGAGTTCGAGCCTCTCCGGGGTCATATAAAAAAGAGACATCATATCAACCTTCTACGTGATATGGTGTCTCTTTTTATCTCATTCAATTACTTCCCACCAAACATCTTCTCCAAAGACTTTGCATTGGCAAACAATACTTCTTTCAAGTTATCGTCAGCAACGATTTTATAGTCACCATCTTTGTCTTTCTTTAAGTTCAAGGTAACTTCGCGAGTTGCCATTGCTGCATCTTTATCTGCTAAGTTTTTGACGATAGTTGAGGTCATTGTTTTTTCGATAGCTTTTTCAGATTGTTCTTTGTCTTCACTAAAGGCACTAGCGAACGCCATTGGCATAACTTCTCCCACTGCTTTTGTTACAGCAACGGATAGATCAGCAGATGTAATTTTCACTTTCACTTCTGCTTTGTCATCCTTTTTCGATACTTCTTCTATCTTTTCAAATTTAAAGTTCTTTGTAATTGCACTTAGCATTGCTTTTGCCTCAGCATCATCTGTTTTTTCATTTAGCTTATTAAATTCCTTGTCACTCTCAACAAATGTACGAGCCTTTTCTACATCACCTTTTTGTATCGCTGTTAAAAATTCTTCTGTAGTATCTTTGGGATTTGCACACCCTGCTAAAACACCTGCTGTTAATCCTACTACCATCATTAATAGCAATAATTTCTTTATCTTTTGCACGCTCATTCTCCTCTTATCTTTTCTAGTAAGTCAGCATCATACAATATTATGAAACTGACATTACAAACATTTTTTAGTATAGCATTTATATGATTCGTTTTCTATTAATTCCCAAAAGATAAAGGGCCTTGCAGCATTCCTACAAGACCCTCTTCTATCAATCTGTATCCGTAGCACAAATGAACCACATTTTCTGTTCCCTACTATCTAACACCATCCAAGTAACATCCCACGCAACATCGTAAAACCAATCTGTCCAAGGGCGATAGCTTTCGAACACTTTAATATCTTCGTATCGATCTTGGAACATATATTGACATACATTGACTGCTAATTGTTTTGCGATAACTGGTCGTTCCTTAAACTCTTCATATGCTCCGCCCCACAAAATTTGCGCAGCAATGCTACCATCAAGCATAACTGCCAGCTGCTCTTTAAAACGAAACTTATATTTGTCTGATGTATGTATTTTTAACTCTTCTAAGTTATTGATTATGTCTAAAGAGTTGAAGATTCTTCTAAAGAAGTGCTCATGTCCATCTTTCGAATGTGGTATTTCTTTAAAAAAATTTTCGTTATGCACTTTAAAACAGCTTATTATTGTTCCACCAATTAAGTTTTGTTCCTTAAACGTGTTTATAAGTTGCTCAACAGATGAGTCATTCGTGTCTATTTTTTCAAACGTTCCCTCTTTCCATCTCATAACGCCCACTACTCTCTATTAAAAATTTGTTTCTTCATTATAAATAGCAAAATAAAAACCAGCAACTTTAAGGTTGCTGGCTTAGCTCTTATTCATATTCGAAAAAACAATAACAACTGCTCCAAACAAATAATGCCCTACTACCATCCACATACTCCAATCAAAAATCATAAACGATAACCAAAGCGATATATTAATAGCAGTAAATAATAAATATAAAATGAAATCTCTCTTTTGCATTGCTCCTCTATTCATCAAAATGTAAACGGCACCGATAGGAGGAAAAGACAAATATTTTTCTTAACGACCACGAATACTAAATTACTGTCTACAAAAGATTCTCCTTTTCATCACAATACCTGCTTCGACATCGGCCTCACTACCCTATATTCATCACTATAAGCTTCCTTTATGATTAAAGGCGGATATTCACTTTTTTCTTCCTCAATCATTGTGAATACTTCTGTTTTCTCTTGTAATGTATTAGATTCTCTATTTTTAGTAGGTTTTTTACTTGTTTTAATTTCCCTTGTTACTTCGCCAAGTTTTCGCCCAACTTCTTCTACTTTGGCAGGTTCATTCGTAACATAATATTCTTGTTCGTCCCATACTAATATAGGTGGCACTTGTTCTCTTTTGTTACATATTATATAAGTAGTACTAGCTACAAGTAGTAGACAAGTTAATAAATAGAAGATAGTTTTTTTATTCATATACTACACTCCTTATCTATCATTTCATTGGATTATATAATATAAGTTATTTATAGTAAATGGATTTAATGGTATTTTTTAGGTTGAATAATATAAAAAAACCTTACCGAAGTAAGGTTCCGTTTTTACATTCTATAGTGACTGACTTATTAAAACAATCATTACAATAATCGCTATAAGCATAACAACTAAACAGGCGATTAATTTATAAAATCCTCGTTTCGTTAACGTCCCGCCTTGAACGTCTTTACGAATAAATAAGAATACGGCTAAAAATAATACAAGCCCAATGCCCAAAGCATACATCATTTGCATATGTTAATCTTCCTTTCTCTCTTCCATCTTAATATCTTTTTGATAAAACAACAAATGAGATAAAAACTGTACTCATCGTAAGTGCCATAAGTATATTTAATAATTCAGTAGCAGAAAGTGTAAGTATTTTTAAGTTTAAGCCGATAGAGAAAAGAAGATAATATGCCGTTAATGCAAAAAAGGTTACAAACATTCCCTTATAACGAATAAGTTTCATTCGCTCGTCTTTTTCTTTAAATTGCGGGTGCAAGTAGCTTAGACAGAAACTCATAATCATCATCCCAAGCAATGGATACGTTATGGTTGGCGGTGCAGAATGCGTCATTATACCTGTTAATATCATAAATCCACTCATAAATAGAAAAATAATCCCCATAATTACAAAGTACTTTTGTGAATAATTCATCCCTATTCCCCCTCTTCTTTTCCTTCATAAATAAATACATGTTCTATCGTTGTCTGAAATGTTTTCGCTATTTCAAATGCTAGCGGAAGTGATGGATCGTATTTCCCTTTTTCAATTGAGATAATGGTTTGTCTGGAAACTCCAAGTTTCTCAGCCAACTTTTCTTGAGATAGTCCAAATTTTTTTCGGTATTCGACCATTTTATTTTCCAAGGAAATTTCTCCCTCCTTCCATATACCGAGTATATATGTAAAGGAAACTTTACGTCAAGTTCCCTTTACATATATTTTGATTATTATTCACGCTATTTATATAGAAGAAACTTTTTTCAATTTCAGCACGTCTATTTTGAAGCGAAACACGGAACACTGTAAATAACTGTTACTATATCTCCTCACTTCTTTTTTTAAAATTTAATATCTCCATATTTGTTTTATCCTTTTAAAATATTTCATTTATTTCTTTATTTCACGAAATACGTTATTTGTTTTACGGTGTTTTTCGTCATATTTATAGAAACTAACTGTTTATGGAGCATTTTTTATGTTTAGCAACTTTTTTTGTAGAAATCCTTCACTTTCCTTTCAATATTTAACACTATCTAAATAAAGTTTACGATAAATTCATAATTTTTTATTTTTTATACTATATTCCGTTATATTGTTGTATAATATCTATGAAAGCGCTTATTATTTCAATATACATAATTCAAACTGATTTTATCGAAACATTCTAACTATTATACCTATATTTAAATGCAACAATTATAGCTATTAGTATAGGCATACCAAATATATCCACCCCATTTTTCTGTAAAATTACTTTATAACATGAAAGATTAACTTGGGTGATAAGTTATTGTGAATGTTTTTTTACAAAACAGATAAGTAATAGTGTTTGGTATTATGTAAATTATTGTAATAACATAAGAGTAAAGAAAACATTTACATTGATTATTGATTCATTACTTATTGAAAAAGAGCAAAATGCACCTTTGTATGGAAAAGGATTATATGCATTGGGAGGTTTAAACAAATGACGAGGAAGAATACAACGACAAACCCTTGGGCCAAGTTCCACGGTCCGAACCTTGGTTATGTTATTGAACAGTATGATCTTTACGTAACTGGAGCAGGTTCTGTTGATCCGGAATTACAAGAGCTTTTTGAAATTTTTGGAGCTCCTTCGTTTCAAGATGATGTCGTAACAGGGGACAACACAGCAACACATTTTTCTCCTCAAAACACAGGTAACATTGAAAAAATTCTTAAAGTCGTTCAACTAGTTGAGCAGATTCGTTCTTTCGGGCACACGTTGGCTCACATCAACCCGATGGAAGATGCTGCAAATGGACAATCTCTTCTTGAGAAAGCAATGAGCGAACTGAGCGATGCTGACTTGAAAGCGATTCCAGCGAAAACAGTATGGCAAGATGCACCAGAAGGTATTCACACTGCACTTGATGTAATTCATAGATTAAAAGACGTTTATACAAAATCTTTAGCTTATGAATTTTCTCATATACAAGATAGTGAAGAACGCGCGTGGTTGCATCAAATGGTGGAATCAAATTCATTGCGTCAACCACTATCAAATAAAAAACGAACTGCTCTTTTAAAACGTTTAACAGCTGTTGAAGGTTTCGAGCAATTCTTGCATAAAACATTCGTTGGGCAAAAACGTTTCTCTATCGAGGGCGTTGATATGCTTGTACCTGTTTTAGATGAAATTGTTCTAGAAGGTGCTAAGAACGGCGTAGAGGATGTCATGATTGGTATGGCTCACCGCGGTCGCCTAAGCGTACTTGCTCACGTATTAGAAAAACCATATAGCCACATGTTTGCTGAGTTCAAACATGCTAAAATAGAAGGCGCAGTGGCTAATTCTGGCTGGACTGGCGATGTGAAATACCACCTAGGTAGAGAACAAGTCGTTAGTAACGAAGAAGTTAGCACTCGCGTGACATTAGCAAATAACCCGAGTCATCTTGAGTTCGTGAATCCTGTAGTAGAAGGTTTCGCACGTGCTGCTCAAGAGAATCGTAAAAAATCTGGTCTTCCAGATCAAGATACTTCAAAATCATTCGTAATTTTAGTTCATGGTGATGCTGCATTCCCTGGTCAAGGTATTGTATCTGAGACACTCAACTTAAGCAGATTGAACGCGTATCAAACAGGCGGAACGATTCATGTTATCGCAAACAATGCAGTTGGTTTTACGACTGACAGCTATGATTCTCGTTCTACGAAATATTCTAGTGACCTTGCAAAAGGTTTCGATATTCCGATTGTTCACGTGAACGCTGATGATCCGGAAGCTTGTCTTGCAGCTGCTAACCTTGCAATTCAATATCGCATGTTGTTCAAAAAAGATTTCTTAATCGATTTAATTGGTTACCGCCGCTACGGTCATAACGAAATGGATGATCCAGCAGTTACGCAACCACAAGTGTACAAAAAAATTAAAAACCATCCAACTGTAAGGGCAATTTATGCAGATCAATTACAAGCTGCTGGTGTTCTAAATGCAGATGAAATTGAAACAATTACACAGTTTATACAAGAGCAATTAAAATCTGACTATGCACAAGTACCACCAGCTGATACGAGCGACGCAACAATTCACGTTAAAGTGCCAGATGTTGTTGCAAAAGGTATTCAGCCAATTGATACTGGTGTTGAGCTTGACTCACTTCGTGCAATTAATGAAGGTCTACTATCTTGGCCAGAAGGCTTTAACGTATATCCGAAAGTGAAGAAAATTCTTGAGCGCCGTAAAGATGCTCTTGAAGAAAATGGTAAAATTGAATGGGCACTTGCTGAATCGTTAGCATTCGCTTCTATTTTACAAGAAGGTACGCCAATTCGTTTAACTGGTCAAGATTCACAGCGTGGTACATTCGCACACCGTCATATCGTATTACACGATACTGATACAAACGAAACATATTCACCATTGCATCGCTTACCAAACATTAATGCATCGTTCTCTGTTCATAACAGTCCGTTATCAGAGGCCGCTGTTGTTGGTTACGAATATGGTTATAACGTATTCGCTCCAGAAACTCTTGTTATGTGGGAAGCGCAATATGGTGACTTCTCAAATACTGCGCAAGCATTATTTGATCAATATGTTTCAGCTGGAAGAGCAAAATGGGGTCAAAAATCTGGCTTAGTTCTCCTATTACCACACGGTTATGAAGGTCAAGGACCAGAGCACTCTAGTGCACGTCCAGAGCGTTTCTTACAGTTAGCTGCTGAGAATAACTGGACAGTTGCAAACTTAACGAGTGCGGCACAATACTTCCATATCCTGCGTCGTCAAGCATCTATCTTAGGAACAGAAGCTGTTCGACCATTAGTATTGATGACGCCGAAGAGTTTATTACGTCACCCACTTACGCTTTCAACTGCTAGTCAGTTAAGCGAAGGACGTTTCCAACCTGCTTTAGAACAAGAAAACCTTGGCATGAAACCAAATAAAGTAAAACGTCTTGTTTTAAGCACAGGTAAAATGGCGATTGACTTAGCAGCAGAAATCGAGTCTGGTAAACATGAGTACAACTTAGACGAAGTTCATGTCGTTCGTATTGAGCAATTGTACCCATTCCCTGCTGAGAAAGTTCAATCTATTATTAAACGCTTTAAAAACTTAGAAGAAATCATTTGGGTTCAAGAAGAACCTCGTAATATGGGTGCATGGCATTACATGGCTCCAATTCTGTTCGAACTTGCTGGAGATAAAGTGAAAACAGGCTACATTGGACGTCCTGATCGCTCTAGTCCATCTGGCGGCGATCCATTCGCTCACAAAGCTGAGCAAGAACTAATTGTTGCACATGCTTTAGATGTGAAGTATAACTTCCGTCAAGATAAACAAGAAATTGAAGTTTATAGCAACTAAAAAGTAACAATGAAGGTTTCTAGCTTGTTCCTTGGGCAGATATTCTGCCCAAGGCCAGGCTAACAAATGGAGATTACCGAAGACAAAAGAAGAAAAAACACACCGTTAGGCAAATAAGGGGAGGACATTTAAAATGATCGAAATTAAAGTACCTGAGCTTGCAGAATCTATTACTGAAGGAACTATTTCACAATGGCTTATCAACGTAGGCGACAAAGTTGAGAAAGGTGGCAGCGTTGTTGAGCTTGAAACTGATAAAGTCAATGTAGAAATCATTGCAGAAGATTCAGGTATTGTATCGAAGTTACTAGGCGAACCTGGGGATACAGTTGAAGTTGGCGCAACTATCGCAATTTTAGATGCTAATGGAGCACCAGTTGCAGTAAGTACACCTGCACCAGTGGCTGAGCAACCAAAACAAGAAACAGCTGAAGCACCGAAAGCTGCGGCACCAAGTGCTGAGCAAACTGCAACACTACAAGGGTTACCAAATACAAACCGTCCTATCGCATCACCAGCTGCTAGAAAGATGGCTCGTGAATTAGGAATCGACTTAAACGACGTACGTAGTACAGATCCACTTGGACGCGTGAGACCACATGATGTACAAGCTCATGCTGCAGCACCAAAAGAAGCACCAGCTGCTCCAAAGAGTCCAGCTCCTGCTCCAGTTGCAAAAACGGAATTCGAAAAACCAGTTGAGCGCGTGAAAATGTCCCGCCGCCGTCAAACAATTGCAAAACGTCTTGTAGAAGTTCAACAAACATCTGCAATGTTAACAACATTTAACGAAGTTGATATGAGTGCGATCATGGAATTACGTAAAGAACGCAAAGATGCTTTCGAGAAAAAACATGATGTACGTCTTGGCTTCATGTCATTCTTCACAAAAGCAGTTGTTGCAGCATTAAAACAATTCCCATTATTAAATGCTGAAATTCAAGGTGACGAGCTTATCATTAAAAAATTCTATGATATCGGTATTGCAGTAGCAGCTCCAGATGGATTAGTTGTTCCAGTTGTACGCGATGCTAACCAATTAAACTTCGCTGAAATCGAAAGCGAAATTCGTGAATTAGGTAAAAAAGCACGCGATAACAAACTTTCATTAAAAGAACTACAAGGTGGTACATTTACAATTACAAACGGTGGTGTATTCGGTTCTCTAATGTCAACACCGATCCTAAATAGCCCTCAAGTTGGTATTTTAGGAATGCATAAAATCCAAGTACGCCCAGTTGCAATTGATAACGAGCGTATGGAAAACCGCCCAATGATGTACATTGCTTTATCTTACGATCACCGTATTGTTGATGGTAAAGAAGCAGTTAGCTTCCTTGTTGCTGTTAAAGATATGCTTGAAGATCCAAAGTCATTATTATTAGAAGGTTGATAGATTAAAAATCTATTAAAGGCTGTAGAATGATTCATTCTACAGCCTTTTTTTATTGTGTTCATACGGGACAAATTTCATGACATAAAGTAATAATGTATGCCTAAACGTAAGGAGGATTAAAATGAATAACCTTCCAATTCATGCAAAACTTAAAGTAAATAAGGATACTTTCTTCCTCCCCGATTCAAACGGGGGTGTCTATTTTCGAAATAACGCCAGTTCATTTCGTATGGACGGTGATGGAATTTATGAATGGATTGAAAAATTAATGCCAATGTTTAACGGGAATTATTCTTTAGCCGAAATAACCGATGGCCTCCCTCTCCCCTATCAAAACCGTGTATTTGAAATTGGAGAGATTTTATATGAAAATGGTTTCGTTCGTGATGCAAATCAAGATGCACCTCATGAATTAAACAGTACATTACTCGACAGATATGCTTCGCAAATTGAATTTTTAGAAGCCGATTCTCATTCAGGTGCTTTAAAATTCGAAACGTACCGCGGAGCAAATGTCCTTGTACTTGGTTCTGGGGATATGCTCACTTCCTTAGTTTCTTCTTTATTAGAATCTGGTTTACCTACATTTCATTACCTCGTTACAGATCGGGATGAAACAAACTATGACAGAATACATGAGCTAATAGAACGTGCATATGAAGTTGATAACAGTGTACTCCTTCAAGAAATCGATACTACAATTGACCGTCCCTTGCATGAAGTATTCGAACCTTTTGATTGGATTTTATATGTTTCTCAAAACGGAGACATTGACGGTTTAAAAACAGTTCACACTATTTGTAGAGAAACGAAAAAGAATTTCATACCAGCTATTTGTTTATCAACACTCGGTATAGCTGGACCTGTCGTAACAGAAAATCGTGATGAGTGCTGGGAATCCGCATGGCATCGGCTACATGAAACGACTTTGCAAAATGAAAATTCATCGGATTCCTTCTCACCAATTACATCTGCCATGTTAGCAAATGTAATCGTTTTTGAATTGTTTAAACATGTCGCGGATGATTCATATCGTGAAAAAGAATCACAATTCTTTTTATTAAACTATGAAACACTTGAAGGAACGTGGCATCCTTTTATAAAACACCCTCTTGCAACTGATGAAAGTTTTACAATTGATACGATAGAAAATCTTTCTGAAAAACTTGAGCATCGGTCGAACCAACATACTTCAACTGATGTATTCCGCTTTTTCGACTCATTAACTTCTAAAGAAGCCGGTATATTCCATGTATGGGATGAACAAGATTCATATCAATTACCGTTATCACAGTGCTATATTCAAGTAGCCACTCCACTATCAGATGGCCCAGCTCCCCTTCTGCCTCTTATGACTTGCAGTGGATTGACTCATAATGAAGCACGCCGAGAAGCCGGTTTAACAGGAATTGAAACATATGTAGCAGAAATCATTCACCGCCTTATTCCTGAACATAACGATATCGGTATCGGTGCTGGAGAAACGATGACAGAAGGATTTTACCGGGCACTACAACAACATTTAAACAATAAACTGTATGAGCGGCAGTCACATATGCTAGAAGAACTTACAACGATTGATTTAACTGATATTCACGATAAACATTGTAGATTTTATTACGATGCTCTTGCTACAATTCATGAAACACCTAAAATTGCAATGAGTGAAGAGATTCTCAGTTTTCCAGTCATTTGGATTGGTATAAATGATAGATGGTACGGTGCATCTAATATTAATATGACGTTAGCGTTACGAAGCGCACTACAACTATCACTGCTCCACATTCAAAGTGAAGAGACTCCTTACAGAGCTAATATCTTGCCTGAATCATCTATTATTTTATATGACACGGATTCTTTTAGAGTGGAAATACAAGCGGAAGAAGAAATTCCAAGTGTGCAATCTTTACAGCTTGCCTTACAGCATTTAGAAGAACATAATTTTTATCCCTTCGTGTTTGATTTAGCAATCGAACCATTTTTGAAAGAAAACTTAGACGGTGTGTATGGGGTATTAATTGCAAAGGAGGACGGTCTATGACTCAAAATATATTACTTATAGGGGATGGCCTTCTTGCAGACTATGTACATGATCAATTATGCAAACAATATTCCATCATTCGTCAGCATACCCTTACAGAAGAACTTCCTGAAAATATTCATCTCGCTCTCGTATTACATGACGGATCTCCTTCTACTATTCATCATGACGCTGAGCTAATTTTTCGGTCAAATCATATTCCGTGGTTACGTGGTTTTACTTCATTTGGCGAAGGTATTATCGGTCCTTACATTCATCCTCTTACGCCCGGATGTTCCCATTGTTCTGATGGACGCCGTTTTATCGCTGGCTTTGATCAAAAAGAAATGTGGGAACTACAGCGGAAATATGCCTTTAAAGCAGATAATGTAACGAGGCGTGATGTACGTGCCACCCAAAATGGAATGTTACAAATGTGCCATCTTATTTGCGCAGAAACAGAAAAAATATTAACTCATAACCATTCTTCTTTAGAAAATGAACTTATTTTACTAAACTTACAAACATTACAATGTACGCGGCATTCTTTTCTTCCAGATCCTCTCTGTCCTGTATGTAGTAATTTACCTGATGATACTGCGGATGCGGCGGAAGTTTCTTTACAACCGAGTTTAAAAGTAAGCACCGAAACGTATCGCTGCCGTTCCATTCATGAATTAAACACATTTTTAACGAGAGACTATTTAGATTATCGGGTCGGTATGTTGAACGGCAAAATGCAGCATTCTGTATTACCATTCGCTGACGTCATTATAAACATGCCATTGATGTTTGGAAATGAAGGTGTTGCAGGCCGAACCCATTCATTTGCAGTGAGTGAAGCAACTGCTATTTTAGAAGGTTTAGAACGATATTGCGGTATGTCGCCTCGCGGGAAAAAGACAAATGTGCATGGTAGTTTTCATGATTTAGAGGAACATGCACTAAATCCCCTCTCGCTCGGTGTACATACAAATGAACATTACAATCGTGATAATTTTCCATTTAAACCGTTTGATCCTGATTATGAGCAAAACTGGGTATGGGGATATTCTTTATCACAAAACAGACCGCTTTTAGTTCCTGAATCAATTGCTTATTATAGCCTCGGTCATCGAGACGCTTTCGTGTATGAAACATCAAATGGATGTGCAATTGGCGGTAGTTTAGAAGAAGCGATTTTTCACGGCATTTTAGAAATTGTAGAGCGTGATGCCTTCTTACTCACTTGGTATGCCGAATTACCTCTTCCCCGCCTTGATCTTAATTCAGCAAATGATACAGAATTACAATTAATGATCCAGCGGTTACGTACGATTACCGGATATGAATTACACGCTTTTAACGCGACGATGGAACACGGCATCCCGAGCTTATGGGTAATTGCAAAAAATACGCGTGAAAATGGAATGAACGTTGTTTGTGCGGGAGGCGCTCATTTAGATCCTATTCGAGCCTTAAAAAGCGCTATTCAAGAAATAGCAGGCATGTTACTTATAACAGACGATGAGCTCGAGCACAAAAGAGAATACTACGAAAAGTGCTTACAAGATCCTTATTTCGTTAATAAAATGGAAGACCATAGTATGCTGTACGGATTGAAAGAAACGGAAGAACGTCTTCACTTCCTTTTACGAGAAGATGCACCGGTGCAAACGTTCCAAGAAATGAATGTATCACAATCATTTGATATGGATTTAACATCCGATCTCCACCAACTTTTAAATCGTTTGCATCAATCTGACCTTGAAGTAATCGTTGTAGATCAAACCGTTCCCCTTATAGAAAAGAACGGACTACACTGTGTAAAAGTTATTATTCCAGGTATGTTACCGATGACGTTCGGACACCATCTTACTCGGGTTACAGGACTGGACCGGGTATATACCGTACCGATGACACTTGGATATACAGACGAACCTTTAACAAATGAAAGATTAAATCCACATCCACATCCGTTTCCATAGTAAAGGAGGGATTTCATGCAGCTAGATACTTTTTTACATCATCTCCATTTCTCTATCGATGAAATTATGCCAAATCATGAGGTGGACTGGAAAGACGCACCGCTTCCTTATAAATTATATCGAAATGTACCTACCATCCCGCTCTCCTTAGAAATCCCGTTATCTTTATCGAACTCTTCTACTACACCTACTCTAAATGAGATTGGTTACTACCTTTGGTATTCATTTGGTGTAACACAATTATGTCAGCTAAATAGCGAGAGAAATGTATTACGTAGATCCATTCCTTCAGGCGGTGCCTTATACCCGAATGAATTGTATATCTATTTAAAGATTGACGATTATCCAGACGGCATTTACCATTATGACGCCGCGCATCACCGACTTATTTTACTTCGCGAAGGAAATTTCGATTCTTATTTAGCAGACGCACTCGGTAATCGCTGTAACATACAGGATTGTTTCGGTGCTGCATTCGTATCCACTATGTTTTGGAAAAACTTCTTTAAATACAATAACTTTTCATATCGACTTCAAGGATTAGATAGCGGGGTTCTCATTGGACAATTACTAGAATGTGCAAATCAGTTCGGTTATACGAACGGCGTATACTTTCAATTTCTAGACCGTGCACTGAACCATTTACTCGGATTGTCAGAAGGTGAAGAAAGTGTGTATGCCGTTATTCCTTTAAGTACAGAGCCAGAAACTAATTGGTTTCACAATGATTACCGTGAAAATAAAACAGTTACTTCTCATGAGTTGTTGCAACAAATTCCGCCGCTCGCACATGAACATTTCGTTCGCTCAAAACATGTAGATGAATATCCGATGATAACAAAAATAAATGAGGCTTCTATAATCGAATCGACAGCACACTTCCAAACACTTGCTCATGAAGAGCACTATCAACATCATGAGCACGCTGTACAACTGCCGAAAGTAGAGCGTTTATCTTATGATTTCTTGCAACTTTGCAGAAAACGGTATTCCCCTGATGCTGACTTTACTTTAACGAAATGGGATACAGCCGAGCTCGCTACTTTACTACAAGAAGCGAGCCTCTCCTTCCCCTATTACAACGACCTTGACGGTAAGTATACAAATAAAAATACACGCGTCTCCTTATATGGATGTTTTTATAACGTGAAAAATATTGAAAACGGAGCTTACGCTTATAACAGTAAAACACATTCCATACAACCAATTCGATATGGAGACCTTCGTTATCTCCTTCAATCTAGTATGACGATGGATAACGTAAACCTTTTTCAAGTACCACTTTGCCTACATGTAGTCGGAAAGAAAGATTATTATACAAATGCATTAGGCTATAGAGGGTACCGTATTCATCAAATGGAAGCAGGTATACTCGTTCATAAACTCGTTTTTGCAGCGACCGCGATGGGGATGGGCGGGCATCCTTTACTTAGTTTTGATACAAATTCATGTGATCAATTGTACGGAATAGATGCTGGGAATGAAACATCTCTTATTCAAGTTCCAGTTGGGGCATATCGAGCGCGGAATTGGTTAAAAGGGGCTTTGCATTGTTAGAAGCACGCCGTCTATCGGCGTGCTTTTTTACTAGATTAACTTAAAAATACTCTTAATTTGTCTAGCAAATAACCAATTTTTCGTACCGTAGTTATCATTTAAACTATCTAAATTGATAGATTGTCCGTTAGCAAACTTTAATTCTAACGTAGTATTTTTGTCATTTGTTTTTAAGTTACTATTTGTAATGTCATCATACTTTAATTTTTCAATCTCAATATATTCGTCTTTTTCTTGTCCAATCACGACATGGTCTTGGAAGAAGAAAAATACTTCTACTTTTTTACCGAAACAAAATACATTTTTCGTATAAATTAATGTCGCGTTATCAAGTCCGACACATACTTCTTTCATTTCTTCCACAACGTGTCCAAAGTCTTCTTCATGTCTTGCATTTGATTCAGCAATCCATTCTTCGATTGTTTTCATGTTAATTGCCATACTGCGCCCCCTGGTTCATTCATTGCTTCGTTTAAAAAATAAATACTATATGAAAATATAAGCGATACGTAATATGTTTTCAAGGGGAAAGGGTATATTCAAAATAAAGTGAAACTTTATTTACTCCCTCATTGTAAAAAAAATAGCACTTTAAAAAGTGCTATTCCGCTCTCCTTGCCGCTTGCTGAATTGGGTCCCAAACGCTGTTATATGGTGGTGCATAACTTAAGTCGACATCTTCTAAATCGTGAATACTCATTTTATTGAAAAGTGCCATTGCAATCACATCAATCCGTTTATCTACGCCTTCTTCTCCAATTACTTGCCCGCCCAATAATTGTTTCGTATCGGATCGATATAGTAATTTCAAGTAAAGTGGTTTTGCATTTGGATAATAGCCCGCCATATTTGTAGAATCTACTTTAACTGTTTTATACGGGATGTGTAGCCCTTTCGCTTCTTTTTCATTTAATCCTGTTCTTGCAAGCGTCAAATCCATAAATTTAATAATACCTGTACCTAACGTACCTTTAAAGGCTCTTCGTTTATCCAGCATGTTCAGTCCAGCAAGTCGCCCTTGTTTATTGGCAGTCGTTCCGAGCGGGATATGATCATGAATTTCCTTTATAACGTGGTAATGTGTTGCGCAATCACCAGCTGCATATACGTCTTGCACATTCGTTTGCATATATGCATTTACTTCAATTGCCCCTTTATGATTCTTACGTATATTTGTCCCTTCAAGAAAATCAGTATTTGGCTTCACTCCGACAGATACTAAAACAAGATCCGCTTTATACGTACCTTTATCCGTTTCAACTGCTTCTACTCGTTCATTCCCTTTGAATGCTTTTACATTTTCATTCGTTAAAATTTCAATATGATGTTTATCTGCTTCTTTATGTATGTACTCTGCCATATCTGCATCATAAATCGTACCGATATGATCATTTCGCTCAATCATTCTTACTTTCTTACCAAGTTCGACGAATGTTTCTGCCATCTCAAGTCCAATGGCACCACCGCCAATAATCGTTACATCTTCAACTTTATTCGTTTCTAGCGTTTTTAATATGCGCTCAGCATCAGGAATTGTTTTTAAAAGATGAACGCCTTGTAATTCCCGTCCTTCCCATTCTGGCATAACAGGACGCACTCCAGTCGCAATTAATAATCGATCGTACGGAAATTCAAAGACATCTTTCGTCTTCGTATGCTCTGCGTACACCATTTTCTTTTCCGTATCTACTTTCGTTACTTCATGACGCACTTTCGCATCAATTCCATATTTCTCACGAAACGTCTTTACGTTACGCGCGATTAACTTTTCAGTTGAAGCGATAGCACCACTAATGACATACGGTAATCCACACTGAGCGTATGAATAAATTTCACCTTTTTCTAAAGTTACAACATTTGCATTTTCATCGTTTCTAACAATTTGCATCGCTGCACTCATACCAGCTGCATCTCCGCCAATAATGACATAGTTCACTTTACCACTCCTTCTTTTTTACATACTCTTTACGTTTTCCATATTTTATAGAAATAACACCTACTTCCATTGTAAAGAAAGAGAATTTCATCTTCAAATTTTGTGCACAAACCTATGCTTGAATAGGTAACTGTCGTGTCTTATAAACAATATGTTTAATATGCTATAACAGTAACAATTGAAAGTAGGTGAAACATACATGTGCGCCGGCCTTCTCGCTCAAACTCCAGAGGAACCGAAAGAACCAAAACCCGCCTTGTCGCTTGATCAAGAATTCTCTATTAACGCAACCATCTATAGTGCTCGTGCTTGGTTATCTAATGATGAGACTTTCCCACAAACGATTTGGAAAGGCTCTCGCTTCGCTTCAGCATCACACGCTGGCAAGTCCATCTTACCAATCGGCACTGTAAAAATTTTGAACTTATCTGATGATACAATAACAGTTACTGCATCATCAGAATCAGATGATAATCTCAAAATAGTCGTACCCCCTCATTCTGAAGGTGTTTTAACATCTAATGGTTTATCTGATGTGCAAGCAAGTACATCAGGAGGAGCAAGTAAAGTCACATTTCTCTTTCATATCTTTTTCTCAAGGGATCCTGGTTCAGATAAAAAACCATAAAAAGGTACAGTTATGCACTGTACTTTTTTCATGTGTTCTATTCTCTTGATTTGATTAGTTCAATATTATAAGTTTCGATATCTGTTAACGTTCCTGTAAAGTAAGGATTTTCTCTATACCAAGACTGTTTTGCAAAATACGCTTGCATATCTTTCGTTTGAAAAATATGTCCATGCCTTGCATATATTTCATTTCTAGCAATTTTCAACTGCTCTTTCGATAAATATGTTAAATCTGCGCTCGTTAATTTTCGAATATCACTATCAGGAAAGATGAAACCATTATATACATACCCAGTCGCAGGCGTTGGAGTAACATTATAAACAACTGTTTTTTCTGTACTTTTCTTTTGGAATGGAAGATTATAAGACGAAAGTGCCGTTACCGTCTCTACTTGTGTCGTTTCCCGTCCGCTTTCTCCATTTCGTTCTAAATAAATCGTCGCACTTCCATCAGTCGCTACTGGCCCCCATGTAATTTCTTCTCCTGCCAGCGCTGTAACCGGTTTTTGATTTACGTACAATGTTGCACCAGGCGCGTTCGTTTGAACTGTAATATATTGACCTTGCAACGTTAAATCTATCGTTACGTTATTTTGGCTTTGTTTCATAAGTACAACCTTTTCCTCACGAGATAATTTTACATAGTCATTTTTATAATCTGATTGAAACACTTGATTTCCCGGAAGAAATGGCCCATATTGCTTCTCAAACTTTTTGTCATCTGTCTTATCAATTTCTTTTCCGTTCATTTTTAACGATACGCCTTTTTCATTTGTAAGCAAAGTTGTATAGTACGTCTTCGCTTTCAATTTATACCGATCAAATATAAAAAAATACTTTCCGTCTTTCGTTAATGAAAAATCAGCTCTTTCTATTCCGTCCCGTTGTTTTTCACCTTGTCTCAAATATTCTTTTAATTCATTTACGTAAGATGGATTTTCTTTTATATATGAAAATAGAGGCGTTACACTCTCTCTCGTTATCATAACCGATGGATCATCTGCCGTAACGATCTCAGCTAATTTCTCTCCGTCCCTCTCTTGTAAAATCGTAATCATCCGGTCTACTTGTGCCAGCTGCGTATAATACGACGATCCGTACAAATACAATCCAATAATCACTATAACAAATAGCGCTAACAGTGTAATGCCAACTTTTGCACCACCGCTCATGTTCTTCTTTACTACAGGACGTCCCCTCTTCGACCCGCAGTTTTGACAAAATTGCAAACCATCTTCAAACTGAACTCCGCACTTTGTACATACATTCATTCAGTCAACCACCTTTTCATTAGAAGCCAGTTATTCCCTGTGTTAAGGCTTGAATTATCGTGCTAATGTAAGACCAAAGTACAATGAACGTTGCAATTCCAATTAAAACATTTGCAATAATAAGTGTGTAAACGAGATCTAATCCGCCATTGTCTAGCTTTAATACGGCTACAGTTATACTAATCCCTATATAAGTTGCAGCTACGGATAATAATATAGGTAAGAAAAAGATTAATAAGAAACTAAAAAGAAAAGAAAGGACTAATATGACAATAGCCGGCGTCGCTATCGTTCCCCATATACCAAATACTTCAAGAAACGAAAAAGATGATTTCATCATCTTGCCACTTACAAAAATAATAAATCCGACAAATAAAGTTAAAATTAATAAAAAGAAAAAGACCGTTATAGATTCTCCAAAAAACGTGGGAGTAGATATATCTGGTGCAAATGTTCTCGTAACTGCTGATGCTGCACTCATCATTCTATAAAAAATACATGCTCCTAAAAAACAAATAAGAACAAGACTTACAATTCCATTTCGCACTTCAATAGCGCCGCTTTTCATAATCGCTGTCGGTGCTTGTAATGCATGTTTAAAAAAATGAAAATAGCCGCTCGCGAACCGCTTCGCTTGCTCTACCGTTTCATTTGGCCGAGCTTCCTTTGCTTGTGCCGCACGTGCTTGTTCCGGCCCTTCTTCTTGGCCACTACTTGCCACTACTTCTTCCGTTAACGAATGTCCACAATTCCCGCAAAACTTTGCCTCCGCTGCATTTTCTGTATGACATGACGGACATTTCATTCTCTTATCCCTCCTTAAGCATATACCATATAGGGTGTTACAAGTTCAATATATGACTTTGGACATAAAACATGACTACAAGAAAAAGATTCTGAAATCCTTCTTCCGAAAGAAAATATATGTGCTAGTAATCTTGAAAAAAAATGCTATTATGAAACAGAATAAATAATATTTTTAACAGATTGGATGACTGGCAATGGAATTGGTAAACTCAATTTTTCAAATACTCCTTACAAGCGTAATCCAATTATTATCTTTAATTGGCGTTATCATTGTAATTGGATTTCTATTAGGCTATTTAGAATCTCTCACACGCATGTATTGGTCGAGAGCTTTTGGAAGAAAAGGATTCCTATTAACGGCTTGGATCGGTGTTCCGATTCACGAACTTGGACATGCCATTATGTGCGTGCTGTTCCGTCATAAGATTGTAGCAACGCAGTTCTTCCCGACAGATACAAGTCAAGGGGCTTTAGGTTACGTACAACATCAATACAATCAAAAAAGTGTGTATCAACGGATTGGGAATTTCTTCATCGGCATTGGGCCTATTATTTCTGGTATTACTGCACTAATCCTTTTAATGCGCTATTTCGTACCAGAATCATATTTTTTATTTAATACAACTCTCGAAAAAACGATTGCTTCTACCTCTATTAATATAGAAATGATCCAAAACATGCTCTTGTCGACGTTTGTATTATTGAAAAGCTTATTTACAATCGGTAATTTATTGAATCCTTCCTTTTGGTTATTTTTATTTATCGCCATTTGCATTTCCGCACATATCGCTTTAAGTAAACCAGACATTAAAGGATCAATAGACGGAGTTATCGTCATGTTTATCGTTTTATTTTTATTCAACATCATCGCGGGACTGTTTCAATACGACAGTAACCAGCTACTTGGACAGGTTATGAAATATAATATGTATCTCATTGCGTTTTCTAGTGTAGCACTGCTTTTCTCTTGTATTTCTACACTTGTAAGTTTTGGGTTTTATAAAATAAGAAGAGGGCGTTCTTTTTGAACGCCCTCTTCTTATTAATTATTCCCCTTATAATCACAATGCTCAACCGGAACACGAGCATGCCCCTCTTCATCGGTACACCATGACTGTGATTGGAATGCAAGAAAGATACCAATCCATTCTTCTTCCTTCTCGAAGTGAATGAGTATTCCTCCGTCTTGCCATATGCCATCATCACCTTGCCATTTTTCTACATTCCCTTGATTCATGTGAATATCATGTATACCGTTTCCTGGTTTGAAATGAAAATAGGAATCTGGTGTATTTTCTTCTGGTCCCCATCTTTCGCCAAATGCGTAAATAATTGCTTTTTCTTCTATCGCTCGTTTTATATAACGTTCTATTTTTTCATTTAAATCATTATCTGCTCCTGCTTTTTCGGGAGGCAAAGGAATCATTTGTTTTGAGTCAAATAAATTTCCTCTTACATAATCTAAAGCTACTTTCGGTTCATTGTTTTTTATTTCTGTAAAACCGAATGGTAATGTCGGTAAAATATGAATCTCCTCTGACCTAATATTGTTACTCGCAAAATATAAAACTTCCGACGGATAACTTTGCGATTTTACGTTAATTGCAATACGATAATCTACTCCTGTCTCGCCCTGTAAATGAACTTGATAATGAGGTGTTTTCCCTTTTCCAATCTTTGATTGTATAACTGTACCTTTTAACACACCGTAGTTTTTTAGGGGCATACATTTCATCTCCTATTCATTTAGTAGCAGCTATTCATATTTAAATCATTATCCACTCATAAAAAAAATCCTCCTATGTTAGGAGGATTTTTAATTTCTCAACATATACCAAACAATAACCTCTACCACTACAAGTAAAACCGCACCAAAGATCATTAACGTCGTCTTCTTTAATAGTTCATTTTCACGGTAAGGGATATTACATAAGTAAGCACCTAATGTAATCCGTGATGGACAAGCGATTGTCGCTACTGATGATGCAGTGTTTTGAAGGGTTGTGACATATTGCCACGGGAGTGCTACGTTTTGTGCGGTTTGCATTTGGAGTTTTATAAACATTGCATTTGATCCTGCGTTACTACCTGTTAAAAATCCACCAATAGCGCCAATAAACGGAGCAACGAAAACGAAAAAGGTTCCAAATGTATCACCAGCTGTCTTTGCGAGTAATGAATGCATGCCTGATGCACCCATGAGTTCTGAAATGGCGATAAACATTGTCGTCGTAATCGCAAAAGGAATCCATTGTTTAATCGTTTGTGAGAGTGATTGTTTAATAATATTAGACGGGATGCGGAAGAAAATAATAGTAAATAAGCAAGTCATACCGAGCCAAAATCCTGGTGAATACAGCATTTCTAATTTGTAAGAGTATGATTTCAAATCAAGGACTGCATATGATCTGAACAAGTCATGTAATGCAGGAACGAGGCGAGAAAGTAAAATACAAACTGTTAGAAATATATAAGGGCTAATAATTTTTATAATGGATACTTCTCTCTCCGTTGCAGCCGCATGTTCTGTTATAAGATTTTGCCCACTTTTTCCTTTTAATTTAATGATAAGAAAGCCAAATGTAATCGTAACGATAGAACTTAATATACCTGCTAGTTCCACGCTTACGTATGCGTTAGAAAGATAGATTCCGAGAGAAAATAATAGAAAGAAACCGAATCCTTCCTTCCACTTTTCAATAACTGCCTGCCAACCGCCAACAACATGTAAAGAAAGAATGACGAAATAAGCAAACATCGGGATACTTAATAGCGCTGTATTTGTACCAAGTATTGTAAGCGGCATATTGATAAGCTGGGAACCGATAATCGTACCCGTTGCCATTGCCCCCCATGAACTAGCTAATAAGCCGATAAATGAGAGCAGTACAGCTTGGAACGGTTTATAACCTAATGAAAGAAAAATAGGTGCTGCAACCATGAAGCCAATACCGAATCCACTTACCGATTCAATTAGTGGGCAAATACCAAAGCACATAAGAAGCATTTGTAATAAACGATCCTGAGTAACTGCTTCTAGAAAACGTGCTACTTGGTCGATGTACCCCATTTTGTTCATGAGGTGAAATAAAAAAATACCGAAAAATAAAACGTATCCGACAATAAAACAAATTAACCATCCTTTAATCGTTGCGTGCACAGTTTCACTTATCCCTAATTGAAACGTTGGCGAGAGTAAAACGATTCCAACAGACACAGCATAAGAAATTAACGAGGACCTTAATGACGTTTGTTTAAATAAAAATAAACAAATGAAAATCATCATAATTGGGATAAGTGCCAACAATATGGCCATGTTATCATCTCATTTCTTTTAAAATACAATTTTTAACTATTATATAACAGATGCTATAATTTTCAATTGTTTTTACAACAGATTCAAAAAAGGAACCAAACGGCTCCTTTTCATTCACTCCCATTTTCTATTATCCTGAAAAACTGTCTGCTTTCCGACTATTTCTTTCAACACAACAAACACAATGTAAGTACATATTGCTTGCAATATAATATTCCAAAATTTCATTAATGTAAATGAATGAATCCGTAGAAATAATTCGTTTAATAATACAATCGAAACGATACTAAATAATTCTATACTAATCGAAAATAGACATATTTCTAAAATAGACTGTTCTTGAATGCGATTTAAGTTGGAAAAGATAAATACATACCCTAAAAATAGAGCCATTAACTCTATTTTCGTCATGCTAATAAGCCAAGCGTATAATGGTACAGTTAAAAATAGATATAGTAATTTACGTCTTAGCATGCCTTCTCCCCCTCTGAATTATATGTATTTTCTGTATATTTTAACATTTATTACGCAAAACAAAAAGAAGAGACTACGCCTCTTCTTTTTGTTTTGTTGCATATATTAATTCACATATTTCTTCTCGCTTTTCATTTTCTAAAAGCTCAATGATCTTACTTCCAACGACAACTCCGTCGCATATTGTAACCATTTCTTCTACATGTTCTTTTGTTGAGATGCCGAATCCAGCGACTACTGGTAAGTTGACGTGTGATTTTACTTTTTCTAAGTAACTATGAATCTCCTCTTTAAAGTTTTGACGTACTCCCGTTACGCCCGCTACTGTAACAGCATAAACGAACCCTTCTGATTCACTCGTAATTTTTTCAATTCTTTCAATAGGACTCGTTACGGTAACGAGTGGAATGAGCGCAATGTTTACCTCTCGAAGTAACGACGCAATAATATTTTGTTCTTCATACGGTAAGTCTGGAACGATGATGCCGTCTACACCTGCTTCTATACAGTTCTCAATGAATCTCTCTTTTCCGAATGCAAGTACCGGATTTAAATATGTCATAAGAACAAAAGGCATTTGTACTTCTTTCCTTACATCTGCTAACGCTTGAAAAATGCCTTTTAATGTTACGCCGCTATCTAGCGCTCGTTTCCCTGCTCTTTGAATCGTTGGGCCATCTGCGACTGGATCTGAAAACGGGATACCAATTTCAACGATGCTTGCTCCTGCTTCATCAAGAAAACGAATTCTTTCTTTTAATTTTTCAAGGCCACCATCTCCGCCCATTACGTACGGAATAAATGCTTTCTTGCCATTTTCAAACGCTGCTTTAATTTTTTCTACTCCCATTTTTTACACCTCTTCCATATAACGTTTTATACTCTCTACATCTTTATCACCGCGGCCAGATAAACAAATGACAAGCCCTTCATCTTTCTTCATTTGCGGCGCTAATTTTAATGCGTATGCGACAGCATGCGAGCTTTCTAACGCCGGGATAATGCCTTCTTTTTTCGTTAATAATTGAAATGCTTCTAATGCTTCTTCGTCTGTTATCGAATGATAAGAAACGCGGCCAATATCTTTTAGCAAGCTATGTTCTGGACCAACACCTGGATAATCAAGTCCTGCTGAAATAGAGTGTGCTTCTTGAATTTGTCCTTCTTCGTTTTGCAGAAGATACATCATTGATCCGTGGAGAACGCCAACGCTTCCTTTCGTTAAAGTTGCTGCATGCTTTTCTGTATGAACGCCTTTTCCAGCTGCTTCTACGCCGTAAAGAGCAACTTCTTCATCATGTACAAATGGATAAAACATTCCCATCGCATTACTGCCACCGCCAATACAAGCAACGACTGCTTCTGGTAACTTTCCTTCTAACGCCTCATATTGTTTTTTCGTTTCATTTCCAATTACACTTTGGAAATCACGTACAATTTGCGGGAATGGATGTGGTCCGAGAACAGATCCCATAATGTAGTGCGTATCATGCACATGTGAAACCCAGTAACGAAGCGCCTCGTTTACCGCATCTTTTAATGTACCACTACCTGCCGCTACACTTTCTACTTTCGCTCCGAGTAATTCCATTCGGAACACATTTAATTTTTGACGTCTTACATCTTCTTCTCCCATAAAAATGACACATTCTAATCCGAGAAGAGCACATACAGTAGCTGTTGCAACTCCGTGTTGTCCAGCTCCTGTTTCAGCGACAACTTTTTTCTTGCCCATTCGCACTGCAAGTAGTGCCTGACCGATTGTATTGTTAATTTTATGAGCTCCTGTATGGTTCAAATCTTCACGTTTTAAATAAATCTTTGCACCTCCGCAATACTTCGTCAGATTTTCAGCGAAATAAAGCGGTGTTTCTCTTCCGACGTACGTTTTTAAATAATGATTTAATTCCTTTTGAAATGCTTCATCTTGCATCGCTTCTTTATATGCTTCTTCTAGTTCTAGTACAGATTGCATTAACGTTTCTGGAACGTATCGTCCTCCGTATATACCGTAATGTCCTTTTTCATCTGGATATGCGTAGTTCATTTGGAACACTCCTTTGCTTTTATAATAAATTGTTTTATTTTCTCTACATCTTTCTTTCCTTCTGTCTCTACTCCGCTGCTCACATCGACCATATAAGGCCGAACAGTTCGAATTGCTTCTTCTATATTAAGAGCGTTTAATCCACCAGCTAATATCGTTTTCTTTCGCAATTCTTTTGGCATATGCCCAAGTAGTTCCCATGAAAATGTCTTTCCATTTCCTCCATGAAACTTTTCTTTCGGGCTATCAAATAATATATAATCCGTTTCATACCTTTGAGCGTTTTTCATATCACTCTCTGAAGTTACTCCTAGCGACTTTATAGACGGAATATTCAATCTTCTAATTTGATGATTGTCTTCATCCCCATGTAGTTGTACATGTGTTAACCCACACTCATCTGCAATTTTCCGGATCACTTCTACTGATTCATTTACGAAAACACCAATTTTTAACACGTTGGCTGGAAGCTCCTGAATGATTTCTTTCGCTCTCTTTGGAGTGATTTTCCGTTTACTTTCTGCAAAAACAAATCCGAGTGCATCTGCGCCGTATTCGCACGCACTTTTCGCTGTTTCCACATCAGTGATGCCGCAAATTTTCACTTTCATATATTCACCTTACAATCTTCAAAAAAACTACTAATAGAAGATGATGTCATAAGCGCCTCTCCAACTAATACACCTTTGGCCCCAGCTCTTTTAACACGAATAATATCTTCTTTTGAATGAATGCCACTTTCACTAATCCAAAGTAGTTTCTCCTCATTCAATCTTTTTCCAAGCTTTTCCGTTTGGCTTAAATCTACTTCGAACGTTTTTAAATTACGATTATTAATGCCAATAACGTGCGGATTTAATACAATCGCAGTTTCTAATTCCTGTTCATCATGAACTTCAACAATCGCTTCCAATCCTTTTTCTAACACGTAGCTATACAACTCTTTTAACTTCTCTTTCGTTAACGCTGCTACAATTAGTAAAATAATATCTGCTCCCGCTTCATACGCTCTATCGATTTGAATCTTATCGATTATGAAATCTTTACATAAAAGCGGAATGTTACTTTCTTCTCTTGCTGTTTGTAAATCGTGAAACGATCCTTTAAAAAATTGGCCATCTGTTAAAACAGAAACTGCTCCTGCACCACATTTCTCATATGTTCCCACTTGTTTTCGTACGTCAACGTGTAAATTGATATCTCCTTTTGATGGTGATGCTCGCTTTACTTCTGCAATGACAGTAAACTGCTGTAACGCTTCTACAAGTGAATGTGCCTTTCTTTTTGTTTTTACTGGTGTATATATTTCATATAACTCCGCAACTTCCTTTTTCTTCTGTTCTACAATTTTATCTAAAATCGTCCCCACTTTAGTTCACCCTTTCTAATTTTTCGTTGCTTGCTGCAATTAATAAGTTTAATTTGGTTAATGCTTTTCCAGAGTCAATGCTATGTGCCGCGAGTTTAATTCCTTCTTCAATCGTTTCCGTTTTTCCATTTGCGAAAAGAGCTAGACCTGCATTTAATAAAACTGTATCACGATAAACACTCTTTTCTCCGCTCAATACTTCAAGCGTAATCTTTGCATTTTCTTTTGAATTCCCCCCTCTAATTTCTTCATTTTTCACTCTTGAAAAACCATACTTTTCTGGATCAATACTCATTTCTACTATTTCATTATCTTTTAAAAGGACTACGTGATTTTCCCCTTGTAATGACGCTTCATCTAAAAAACCACTTCCATTTACGACAAGCGCTTGTTTCCGGCCTAACTTTTGTAATACTTCTGCAACTGGTAATAACATATCTCGTTTATAAATACCGACAAATTGTGTTTCTAAATTCACTGGATTTGTTAAAGGACCAATTAAATTAAAGATCGTCGGCACGTTTAACTCTTTTCTTATTTTCATAATGCGCCTTAGTGCTGGATGCATCACTGGTGCAAATAAAAATGCAATGCCCACATGCTCTAGTAAATAATCAATTTCGTTTGGCGTACTACTAATATTTACACCTAGTTCTTCTAATAAGTCTGCACTTCCTGTTTTACTAGAAACAGCACGATTACCATGTTTTGCAACCTTTACACCTGCTCCTGCCAGTACGAATGCTGATGTTGTGCTAATATTAAACGTTTGAGCACCGTCACCACCCGTCCCGCAATTGTCCATTGCTCCTTGTATATGGTTCGAAAACGGCAATGCCTTTTCGCGAAGAGCTCGAACGAGACCGTATATTTCTTCTGCAGTTTCACCTTTCGCTTTCAGTAAGACTAAGAAAGCTGCAATTTCACTTTCTAATATGTTTTCACTTAATAAAAGTAATCCTGCTTTATACATTTCCTCTTCTGTTAAATGTTGACCCTCAACTAATTTACGAAGATAGTTATTCATACTCTTTCCTCCTCTTTTACTTCTGTTAAAAAGGCACGTATTAACTTTCCGCCTTCTTCTGTTGCGATTGATTCCGGATGAAACTGTAATCCGAAGAGCGGATAATAATTGTGACGGACTGCCATTATTTCTCCGTCGTCCATCGCTGTCGCTAATATGTCAAAACACTTTGGCAAGCTCGTTTGCTCTGCAACAAGGGAATGATAGCGCATTGCCGTTAGCGGCTGTGTAGCGTATGAAAAGATTGACGTTCCGTTATGTTTCACACGCGATGTTTTTCCATGTTTAATACGTTCTGCTCTAACAATGTCTCCTCCAAATGCAGCTATAATCGCTTGGTGGCCAAGGCAAATCCCTAATATAGGAACGTTCTTATAAAAATGACGGATGACATCGATACAAATGCCAGCATCCTCTGGTTTTCCTGGTCCTGGTGAAAGTACAATTCCTCTTGGATTCATCTCTTCTAACTGTTCTATCGTTATTTCATCATTTCTTACAACTACAATTTCTTCTTCATGTTCGCCTAACAGTTGATACAGGTTATATGTGAACGAATCGTAATTATCGATAAGTACAATCATTTCATTACCTCCAAAAGCGCTCTCGCTTTATTTAATGTTTCTTCATATTCAGCTACTGGATCTGAATCGTAAACGACTCCTGCTCCTGCCTGAACGTATGCTTTTTCATCCTTTACGACCATCGTTCGAATGGCGAGCGCCATATCAAGATTTCCTGAAAAACTAACGTATCCAACTGCACCAGCGTATACATTTCTTTTTTCATTCTCTAGTTCATTTATAATTTCCATCGCTCTAATTTTCGGAGCTCCAGAAACCGTCCCTGCTGGTAAGCAATACGCTAACGCATCAAATCCGCCCATTTGTTTTCGCAATGTTCCGTAAACTTCAGATACAATGTGCATAACGTGAGAGTATTTTTCTACTTTCATATATTTATCTATCGTAACCGAGCCGATTTCGCTCACTCTACCAATATCGTTTCGCCCAAGATCTACAAGCATCATATGCTCTGCTCGCTCTTTCTCATTGCCTAACAGTTCTTTTGCGATTTCCTCGTCTTCCCTCTTCGTTTTCCCCCTCGGCCTTGTACCAGCAATTGGATTCGTCATCACTTTATCCTCCCTTACCGATAGTAAACTTTCCGGCGAAGAACCGAGTACAACATAATCTTGAAAATCGATATAGAACATATATGGTGATGGATTTGCAATTCGAAGTTTTCGGTATAACCCGAATGGATCCCCAATACATTCACTTTGTAAACGCTGTGATAGTACGACTTGGAATATGTCTCCCGCTCTTATATATTCTTTCGCAATTTCTACCATCTCACAAAACTCTTTTTCCGTTATAGAAGAAGTAAATGATAATGTGGATTGTATTGCATTTACTTCAGCTTCTTCTCCTTGTAGCACTTCCTCTTTGTATACTCGCAGCCTTTCGTATACTTCTTCATAATCTGCTGAATCATCTTGCCTGCATACATATACAAACGACAACTTTTGGCGTAAATGATCGTAAACGATAAACTCACGATATAGTAAAAGGTGTACTTCCGGAATATTTAATGGGTCGTGTAAATCCGCTCCAATGTTTTCATACTGCCGAATGACGTCATATCCAATATAACCAACTGCTCCCCCGCAAAATGGAAATGGACTCTCTACTTGAGCTGACGCGATCACTTCTTCTAACACTTGAAGTACGTTACTTTGCAACTTTTCTGACCGGCCGTAAATCGTTCGTTCCACTTCCGTACCAACGCTTTTCACTTCTCCATAAGGATTACATCCTAAGTAAGAATAACGCCCTTTATCTTGATGAAGCTGTGAACTTTCTAATAAGAATTTCTTCTTCCCTTTCATACGTCTATATAAAGAAATTGGCGTAATGCTATCTCCTTCTTCTTCAGTGATTACTAAAAATGTCTTTCTCTCTCTTTTTTGTTTTATAAATTCTTCTTTCGTCATCATGTCCTTCACCTCGCCCTGAAAAATAAAAAAGTCCTCTACATATCGAAAATATGTAGAGGACGATAAATATACCGCGGTACCACCTCGTGTTGGATGCAAAAGCATCCCGCTTTGTTCAGGTACAAAATTTATACCTTATCCTTGTAACGGCGGAACCCGGGTTGCCTACTGAAAATAATTGTTCAGCATACCTCTCGTAAGCCCATTCCGTATATGGCACCGTACCGGGCTCCCACCTATTCCCGGCTCTCTGTAACGTCTCCAATATACGTACTCTTCTTACTTAAACGATTTCACTTATTTAATTTTTTATACACAAAAAGGGAGTACTCATCCTATAGAAAGGACGGGTACTCCCGTGGTGCCACCTTAATTCGTTACAAATGTAACGCACTTTACCGTATCAAAAACAATACGTGTCTCTTGTATCGATGAGATCATGTCGCCAAAGCCTACTTCTTTCGTTTCGGTTTGGAAGCTCCGAAGCCCATTCCACATCAATTCCATACTGATTCGCACCAACCATCAGCTCTCTGACATGTTCATCATGTGTACTCTTCTTCATCAACGCTTGCATTTTTTTAAGTTGCACTCATTATAGACCTAACTTTTTTCACAAGTCAATACTTTTCCAAAAATTTTATTTTTCTTTCCTTTCAATATTATATTGACAAAACAACCTCTTTTTATGTAAATATAATAAATACTCTATTAAAAATAAGGTTTTTTGTATGAATATTATATATTAAAAAAGTAAAATGACATCAAAAAACGCTTACATTTCTGAAAATTCGTATTTCTATATGGATTTTTCAGAATAATCATGATAGATTATAAAGTGAAACTTTAATCAGTGAGGGTTTTGTTCTCCCCACTGATTATTAGTTGAACCAATCGGGCATTTACGGGCAGTTGATCTCCCACCTAATTTCCTTGCCCAGCCAATTTTAAGGTGGGAGTTTTACTGCCCGTTTATGCGGGATAAATATGCATAACGCATCAAAAGACATGACAAAAGGAAGGGGAACTACATGAGTACGCAGATGTTAACTTTAACTTCTATCTCAATTTACATGCTCGGGATGTTAGTCATTGGCTATTTCGCCTATAAACGAACGTCCAACTTAACAGATTATATGCTTGGCGGGCGTACACTAGGCCCCGCAGTAACAGCATTAAGTGCTGGAGCATCCGATATGAGTGGTTGGCTTTTAATGGGGTTACCCGGTGCAATGTTTAGCGTTGGATTAAGTAGTAGTTGGATTGCGATCGGCCTAACACTAGGCGCATACGCAAACTGGCTTTATGTCGCTCCTCGCTTACGTACCTACTCAGAAATTGCAAATAACTCTATTACTATCCCAGAATTTTTGGAACACCGTTTCCACGACAAATCTCATATGCTACGTTTAGTATCTGGACTTGTTATTATGATTTTCTTTACTTTCTATGTAGCTTCAGGATTAGTTTCAGGCGCTGTATTATTTGAAAATTCATTTGGCATGAACTATCATGTTGGATTATTCATTGTAGCTGGCGTTGTTGTCGCTTACACATTATTTGGTGGTTTCTTAGCAGTAAGTTGGACAGACTTCGTGCAAGGAATCATTATGGTAGTTGCTCTTATTCTTGTTCCTATCGTAACAATTATGAATTCGAATGGACTTGGACCTGCATTTGATACAATCCGCTCTGTAGATCCAACACGTTTAGATATTTTTAAAGGGGCCTCTACTTTAGGAATGATTTCTTTATTCGCATGGGGGCTTGGTTATGTTGGACAACCTCATATTATCGTACGCTTTATGGCGATTTCGTCCGTAAAAGAACTGAAAAGCGCACGAAGAATTGGTATGAGCTGGATGATTTTCTCTGTTGTCGGAGCTATGTTTACTGGTCTTATCGGTATTGCTTACTATTCACAACAAGAGTTAACATTATCTAACCCAGAAACAATTTTCCTTGAACTAGGAAAAATTTTATTCCATCCACTTATTACTGGATTCTTATTAGCCGCTATTTTAGCAGCGATTATGAGTACAATCTCATCTCAGTTACTTGTTACTTCAAGTGCAGTAACGGAAGACTTATATCGTACATTCTTTAAACGCTCTGCCTCTGATAAAGAGCTTGTATTTGTCGGTCGTATGGCTGTACTTGTTATTGCATTAGTTGGATGCGCTTTAGCGTTTAAACAAAATGATACAATTTTAGCTCTTGTTGGATACGCTTGGGCTGGGTTCGGTTCTTCATTTGGACCTGCTATTTTATTAAGCTTATATTGGAAACGTATGACGAAATGGGGCGCACTTGCCGGTATGATTTCTGGTGCCGCTACTGTTATTATATGGACTCAATTCAAATTCTTAAAAGATTTCTTATATGAAATGATTCCTGGTTTCGCTATTAGTTTACTAGCCATCGTAATTGTTAGTTTACTAACACAACCTTCAAAAGAAGTTGAAGAGCAATTTGAGGATTTCGAAAAACAACATCGTCATAATTTATAAAAAATCTCTGCTGTTATCATAACAGCAGAGATTTTTTACAGTTCGACAATCTTCTTATCAAATTTAACAAATTCTTTATGTTTCGTTAAATTTAACATAACACTACTCCTTTATAGTATGAGTATCAGCACTTATACAGAAAGGGGACTCCAACATGTTAGCAGCTTTCCAGCAACAACAAACACGAAAATTTTCACCTATCACAAATACTTCTGCGTCTTGTTTAAACATGCAACCTAACCCGCCTAAAATTTCAATTGCTCCTTCTGTTATTTCAGTCATCGGTGTTCATATGGAAAAACATAAATTAAAAATAAAAACAGGACAAAACATTGTGTTATCAGCTTCCATTTTACCAATACAAGCAACGAATAAAGAGCTTATTTGGTCAAATATGAATTCTGATATCATCACCATATATCCAAAAGGTGACACCGTGACGATTACTGGAAAAAGTGCAGGTAAAGCAGTCGTAATTGTCACAACTGCTGAAGGCAAATTTCGTGACCTATGTGTCATTCATGTACAACCTTATATGACAAATCCAAAGTAAAAGAGTGGCTTCATAGCCACTCTTTTACTTGATTTCAATATTTGAGTTTTTACTTTTTACAAGATTAATAAAAAACTTGGATATAACCATACATCTTTTTTTGATGGAAATTCCACTAAACTTTCCCTCTCTTGATTTAAGTCAATGAATCTCCTCCTCTTCCCTATTACAATGAAAACAATATTAGAAAAGGAGGACGTATTATGACTGAACGAAAGTACGCCTTATTTGCTAGCACATCTCTTCTTGTTATGGCATTCATTGCATTTTTTTCTTACGGTTTTGTTCATGGAAATCTCGTTATACAAGGAGATGCGAGTACAACATTCCATAATATCCAAACTTCAAATTCACTTTTCAAAGCGGAAGTTTTTGGGTGGATTATCATTTTTATCACTGATATTGTCGCCGCGTGGGCTCTTTATTTCTTTCTAAAACCAATTCATACTAGCCTCTCATTACTAGCCGCTTTACTTCGTCTTATGTATACAGCTATACTTGGGATTGCTATATTCAATCTAATATTGGCATTATTGCTTTCAAAAAATACAATTGCAAATCCAGAAACATATACAATGTTGTTTCTCAGTGCATTCGAATACATTCGGTCTGTAGGACTGATCATTTTTGGATTGCATCTTTTCGTTTTAGGCTATGTAGCTTTTCTCTCTAAACAGATACCAAAGTTTATTAGTATACTGCTGTTCATTGCTGCTACCGGTTATATGCTAATTCACGTCATGAATACAATGTTTACACAATACGATACAATGATTTCAATCATACAATCACTATTCCAATTACCTATGATTGCAGGTGAATTAGGACTTGCGATATGGCTATTATTGAAAGGTGGTAAACACTCTAATTAAGCCGTTTCTTAATTCTACTTAATGATTCTGGTGTCATGCCAAGATAGCTTGCTAGCTGATATTGTGGAACGCGATGAATTAAATACGGGCGTTTTCGTAACAATGTTTTATATCGCTCTTCTGGTGTCGATGAGATAAATACAGCAAGTTCATCTTGTACTTCACCGAAATTGTACTCGATCATTTTACGCGTCATTTCTTCTAATTGTGAATACTTATTATACATGTCCTTTTCACTATGTAGATCACCAACAACTACAGTACAATCTTCTAAACACGTTAACGTATATGATGAAGATTTATCTTGTTTATGATGGTTGAAATTCGAAATTGCCTGTTCTTCTGTATAAAAATTCGAAATTGCCTGTTCTTCTGTATAAAAATTTGATGTAACTTCTTTCCCTGCTTCATCTATACTATGTTGCCTAACGCATCCTTTTAATACAAAATAACATTTTAACGGAACATTTCCTTGTCTTAGGAGCACTGTTCCTTTTTTATATTCTTCAATTTGTAATTCACTGAGGATCATTTGCTGCTCTTCTTCACTTAGTGTTGTAAATCCATTCATATACTTCTTTAATATCTCTTCCATTTTCCTCCCCCTTCTACACCCGTATTTCTATAAAACAAAAAGAGAAGTATCACAACTTCTCTTTTCTCCCCTAACACTATAATTCCTGTGTATACACCGGCTCGTTTACGACATTTTTTGCTGTTCGCTTTTGTTGCTGTAGTAAGAAAACAGATACACCAAACAATACGAGCATGCTACCGATAATTTGCATTGCATTTAATTTTTCTCCAAGTAAGAAGAACGCAAGTATAGATGCTCCAACAGGTTCTCCTAAAATACTCATTGAAATTGTCGTTGCATTTACATAATTTAATAGCCAGTTATTAATTACATGTGACACTGTCGGCACAACCGCAAGTAAAAGAAAAACAGTCCAATCCCACTTCGTATAACCTGTAAAGGGTACTTGTAATATGACATTATAAATCCCCATAAAAAGACCTGCGAACGCAAAGACTGTAAAGCTATAAATCCAGTGCGATACTTTCTTCACTGTCGTTTGCCCGATAAATAAATAACCGACAACCGCTATTACACTTAGAAAGGATAATATGTCACCATAAATTGCTTGCTTACTTAAACCTAAATCTCCCCAACCAATGCACATTACTCCTAAAATAGCGATTCCCATCGTTGCAATGGCTGAATATGTTGTTCTTTCTTTAAATAGAAAAAAACCTCCAACTAAAGATACGATTGGTTGAAGCGCCAAAATAATTGTTGAACTAGCAACTGTTGTATGCTTTAAAGATTCAAACCATAAAAGAAAATGAAGTGCTAAAAAGAAACCAGATCCAATTAAAAAGCCCCAATCTTTCATTTGAATCCTATTAAATTCCTCTCTTTTTTTCCATACGATAGGCAGCATAATAAGTACGATAATCCATAAGCGGTACATACTTAATATTGAAGATGGTGCTGAGGACATCTTTACAAAAACTGCTGCAAAGGAAATGGCAATTATAGAAATAGCCAATGGTAGTGCGATTGATTTTTCTTGTTTCAAATCCTGTCTCCCCTCTCACCTGTCAAAAATCCCACTTCATTATATCCGTTTTCTTTCATAACTTAAATACTAATTTTTTAGATTCTTCGTACCATTATGGTAAAATAGAAATTAAGGCACCAATTAGTGAATATTTCTTTCCTTTTCACTACAAGCGTCGCTCTTACAATCGTTACAGTAAATTTTTATTTAGGGGGATCTACATGAGTCAAACAATAGGGAGAATTGAAGAAATTTCATTTTATAGCGCATCACTTCAAGAAGATGTTACACTTCTCGTTTATTTACCAGTAAATTACACACCACTGCACAAACATACAGTTGTAATTGCACAAGATGGTAGAGATTATTTTCAGCTCGGTAAAGCGCACCGTGTAATTGAGCGCCTTCGTGAAACCGAAGAAATTGACCGTACAATTATTGTCGGTATTCCATATAAAAATGTACATGATCGTAAAGAAAAATATTTCCCAAATGAAGTGAAAAATGCTGCATATATTCGTTTCCTTGCTCATGAACTTGCACCATATATTGATGAAAATTATCCAACGTATCAAATGGGAAAAGGTCGTGTTTTAATTGGTGATTCTCTTGGCGGAACAGTTTCCTTTATGACTGCACTTATGTATCCGCATACATTCGGTAAAGTCGTTATGCAATCACCATTTGTGGATGAGACAGTGATGAACTTAGCAAAAGAATTCAAAGATCCACAGGCGTTAGAACTGTATCACGTCATCGGTACAGAAGAAACGGCTGTAAAGCGTACTGATGGACAAGTATCTGATTTCGTAGGGCCGAACCGTGAGTTAAATACGCTTCTTACAGATAGAAACTTCATCACGCATTACGAGGAATTTGGAGGCAATCATACTTGGAAATATTGGCAGACTGATTTACCGAAAGCCTTCTCTCATATTCTATCAATGAAATAATAGAGAGCAGTATTCAGAATAATTTGATATAATAGATAAAGAGATTTATTTATCTCAAAATCTAACTAGACTTACAAAGGGAGGAATTGGAACATGAAATTAGGCATTGTAATTTTTCCATCTAAAATGATTCAAGATAAAGCGAACGGATTGCGTAAACGTTATGACCCGCACTACGCATTAGTTCCGCCACATATTACATTGAAAACACCCTTTGAGGCGCAAGATGAACAATTAGAGTCGATTGTAAACGAGTTACATACAATCGCAAGTAAAACGAACCCTTTCACCCTTCATGTTGGGAAAGTTGGTTCATTCGCACCTGTTAATAACGTCCTTTACTTTAAAGTAGAAAAAACACCTGAACTTACTTTCTTAAATGAAGAAATGCATGGCGGGTTATTCACGCAAGAACGCGAATATGCTTTCGTACCTCATTTAACAATCGGACAAGGCTTATCAGACGCAGAGCATGCTGATGTATTGGGCCGACTACGTATGAAAGATTTCTATTATGAACAACCAATTGATCGTTTCCATCTTCTATATCAATTAGAAAATGGAACATGGACTGTACACGAAACATTCCGTCTTGGAAAGGGGAACAACTAATTTGCATGCACAGATTGTACAAACGGACGAACAACTAAGAGATGCATTCTCTGTACGTAAACAAGTGTTTGTAAATGAACAACGTGTCTCTGCTGAAGAAGAGTACGATGAGTTTGAAGAAACTTCAACACACGTTGTTATATATGACAATGATGTTCCAGTTGGTGCTGGACGTTTTCGCATCCTTGATGGTATAGGAAAAATGGAACGCATTTGCGTGCTAAATTCCCATCGCAAAAAAGGGATTGGAAAAATTGTTATGGATTCGCTTGAAGCGTATGCAAAAGAAAATTCGCTACCAAAATTGAAACTTCACGCTCAAACACATGCTGAAGATTTCTATAAAAAACTTGGATATGTAACAAGTTCTGATGTATTTATGGAAGCAAATATCCCGCACGTCGTAATGATAAAAGAATTGTAATTTGAAAGCAGGAGGTGACCCCTCCTGTTTTTTTACATTGCTATTTTCTTTTTCTTCCGCTAAAGTTAAATGTTGATGCTATAGTTTTGAAGGTGAACATATGACACAAGAAAAATTTTCACAAAAATCGTTAACACACGCTGATATTCCGCGTGCGACATATCATATTCCGAAAACATCTACCCATTTAATTATGGAAGAAGATGTAGATGCGGCTTATTTCCGCGCTCTTGAACAACAAAATGTTTTTTTAAACGAAAAACAATTAGAAGCCGTGCGCACAACAGAAGGTCCTGTTCTTACACTAGCTGGTGCCGGAAGCGGGAAAACATCTGTTTTAACAACTCGCGTTGGTTATTTAGTAAATGTAAAACAAGTTCATCCACGAAATATTTTATTACTTACATTTACACAAAAAGCAGCTGAAGAAATACGAAGTCGTGTTGCGAAGTTACCAGGCATGAATCATGCAGCAAGTAGCTACGTAGTTGCTGGTACATTCCACTCTGTTTTCTTAAAATTGCTTCGTAGCCAAGGGTATAATCAGCAAATTTTAGCAAATGAAAAACATAAACAAATTATGATAAAGAAAATCTTAAAAGAATTGCGTTTAAAAGACGATTATGATGCGGAAACGATGCTCGCGATGATTTCACTTGAGAAAAACAAATTAAATCGTCCGAAAGATGTAAAAGCGAAAACACCAGTCGAACAAGAATTTAAAGAAGTATACGAACGTTTTGAAGAGGTAAAACAAAGATACAATTATATTGATTTCGATGACATCTTATTGGAAACATATTATATGTTAGAAAATAATGCTCCTTTACTAACTCAATTACAACAACGGTTTCACTACATTGAAGTAGATGAGTTTCAAGATACATCGTATGCACAATATGAAATCGTAAAATTGTTAGCCACGCCAAGAAATAATTTATTTATCGCAGGTGATGACGACCAGGCGATATACGGCTGGCGAGGAGCAAGTCACCAAATTATTTTATCTTTTCCCAAAGAATTTGATAACACAACAATCATTGCACTAAATACGAATTATCGATCCAATCCCTTTATCGTCGGGCTTGGAAATGAAGTTATAAAATTAAATCAAGAACGTTTTGATAAAGAGCTATACTCTGTTCGTGAGGAAGGTGTACAACCTTTTTATGCAAGACCTGCTACGACTCTTGACGAAGCAAATCAAATTTTGCAGCTTATTCAAGAAAAAGTAGAGAGTGGTGAACGTAACTTTAAAGATTTTTGTTTACTGTATCGCACACATTCTGTAAGTCGTTCGTTACTTGATCAGCTTACCATTCATAAAATCCCGTTTATTAAACACGGGGCGAGCCAATCATTTTATGAACATTCTTTAATCAAGCCTGTATTAGATCATTTAAGACTCGTGATTGAGCCGTTTCGACTAGAATCACTTTCAAACATATTGCCGACGATGTATATCGGACGTGATGATTGTATTTCATTTATTGAACGTGAACAATGGAAATATGGTGAGGGACGCTTCCCTTCTCTTCTTCATTTCTTACTATTAAATCCAAGCTTAAAACCTTTTCAAGTGAAAAAGGTAAATGAGCGCATCGATTTTATTAAGTTTATTAAAGAATTAGAACCGAAAAAAGCATTAAAAGAAATCATTCATGGTAAAGGAAAATATTTAGAGTACTTACAAAGTAACGATCGTTCTTCCTTTACGATGCATAAAGACATACAAGAAGAAATGTTGGAAGAATTAATGGAGTCTGCAACTCGTTTCACCGATATTCCAGCTTATTTACAATTTATCGACGAGGCGATTCAAGGTCAAAAAGAAATGGAAGCATTAAAAACAATGCCGCAAAAAGATGCCGTTTCACTTATGTCAATCCATAACGCAAAAGGCCTTGAATTTCCATGTGTCTTTTTACTTGGAGCAAGTGATGGAATCCTGCCTCATACTTCTTCTTTAAAAGATGCAAATGATCGTGTTACGGAAACTTCTGAAGCGTTAGAAGAAGAACGCCGATTACTGTATGTCGCCATTACACGTGCGAAAGAAGAACTTTATATTTCTTCTCCGCAATTTTTCAGAGGAAAGAAATTAGATATATCTCGTTTTTTATATACTGTGCGAAAAGATTTACCTGAAAAGACATCCACTAAATAAGGATGTCTTTTTTTATATCACGTTATGTACATCCCTCCTATATAAATTCCTTGTTTTTATCGTGAGAATTAACGTAATATCAGCCATATTCCACTCATATTGTAATAGTGTATGTCAGAACTCACGAGAAGGAGTGAACATAATGAGCTGCAATTGTAATGAAGATCATCAACATGAGTGTGATTTCAACTGTGTATCGAATGTTGTTCGTTTTATACATGAACTACAAGAATGTGCAACGACAACATGTGGATCTGGTTGCGAAGTTCCATTTTTAGGTGCACATAACAATGCATCAGTAGCGAATACACGTCCTTTTATTTTATACACAAAAACTGGAGAACCTTTTGAAGCATTTGCACCATCTTCAAGCCTTACTAGCTGCCGTTCTCCCATTTTCCGCGTAGAAAGTATAGATGATGATGACTGTGCTGTATTGCGTGTATTAACTGTAGTTTTAGGTGATGGTACCGCTGTACCACCTGGTGACGACCCAATCTGTACGTTTTTAGCTGTACCAAATGCAAGACTAATATCAACCTCCACTTGCATTACTGTTGATTTAAGTTGCTTCTGCGCTATTCAATGCTTACGCGATGTTTCTATTTAAAACTAAATAATGAGTTAAGCATGGATTGGGTGGCAGATAATTCTGCCACCCAATCCATGCTTAAAGAGTATTCTTATGTAAATTTCTTAAAATTGGGAACTTGTCTAGAACATAGAACCTGTCCTTTTCATTAACTGAAAGTAGAAACAGATAAAGGAGTGAAAAACATGTTCTCTTCTGATTGCGAATTTACTAAAATCGATTGCGAGGCGAAGCCAGCTAGTACACTACCTGCCTTTGGTTTTGCTTTCAACGCGTCTGCACCTCAGTTTGCTTCACTATTTACACCACTATTATTACCTAGCGTAAGTCCAAACCCAAATATTACTGTTCCTGTAATAAATGATACAGTAAGTGTCGGAGATGGCATTCGAATTCTACGAGCTGGTATTTATCAAATCAGTTATACATTAACAATTAGTCTTGATAACTCACCTGTTGCACCAGAAGCTGGTCGTTTCTTCTTATCATTAAATACACCAGCTAATATTATTCCTGGATCAGGTACAGCAGTTCGTTCTAACGTTATTGGTACTGGTGAAGTAGACGTATCCAGCGGTGTTATTCTTATTAACTTAAATCCTGGTGACTTAATTCAAATTGTGCCAGTTCAGTTAATTGGAACTGTAGACATTCGTGCTGCAGCATTAACAGTTGCACAAATTAGCTAGTAAAAAGCGGTATTTCTAATACAGAAATACCGCTTTTTATATATAATAAAAAACACTCACAGTAGCATGAGTGTTTCATTCTTCATATTGTTTTATTGTGTTCTTCTTTTTCCCACAATTGCATCCCTTTTTCTTCACAAATCCTTGTTGTTGTAATTGTTCTTGATATGCCTGTTGTTGTGCTTGGTGTTGTTGCTGTATATGATACCACTGCTGCAGGTCATATGAATTTTGCCTTGGATTATTGCTCACAGCAAACATCTCCTCTACTGTCAATTCTGTCTATTTACTATATGAACAACTCTTTATTTCCGTTCCCTCATTCTTTTAAACTCCGCTTTTTCTCTTATTATGAAAATATATTATTCTCCCATAAAATATCCTGTAATCGTTTCAATGATTGCTGCTGCTCCTGCAATGGCTAATAATGCAAGTAACGGTTCTGCAACGATAGGAATCCAATTATATAAGACTAATAAAAAAGCACTAACCCATACACCTGTACACCAATAACAGCTTAACAATTCGCCAATCCACTTTCTTAATCCTTTACCTTTCACTTTTGTAAACGTTGATACACTTCCATCCGGCTCCGTAATCTCTAATTCATCAATAAATGGTCTTCGCAAAAAGGCTGTAATTTTATCATAAACAATTAAACGAGTGAGCCTAAAAGCAGCTAACGCAAAAATAAAAAATAAAAGCCAGCTTGTAAACAGCATGATTCCACCTTCCCTTATCCTCTTTCGCCTATTTAAAAAAAAAGGTCTTGAGATTGTGACCAAATCTCCTCGACTCCAATATCTTATTAATGTAAATACAAACAAGAAGATAAGGAGTGACATTAATGAGTTGTAACGAAAATAAACACCATGGCTCTTCTCATTGTGTAGTTGACGTTGTAAAATTCATCAATGAATTACAAGATTGTTCTACAACAACATGTGGATCTGGTTGTGAAATCCCATTCTTAGGTGCACACAATACTGCATCAGTAGCTAATACACGCCCTTTTATTTTATACACAAAAACTGGAGAACCTTTTGAAGCATTTGCACCATCATCAAGCCTTACTAGCTGCCGTTCTCCAATTTTCCGTGTGGAAAGTGTAGATGACGATAGCTGTGCTGTACTACGTGTATTAACTGTAGTTTTAGGTGACAGTTCTCCGGTACCACCTGGTGACGATCCAATTTGTACGTTTTTAGCTGTACCAAATGCAAGATTAATATCTACAACTACTTGCATTACTGTTGATTTAAGCTGTTTCTGTGCGATTCAATGCTTACGCGACGTTTCTATCGTAAAGTAAACTAAAAAACTATTGGGGTGGTAGAAGCTTTCTACCACCTTTACATATTTAAAAACCGGCCATACTAATCGATTGGATATCATCTATAGACAGCCTAATATCTCTCATACTATTTTGCGGCATAATAGATACAATGCCATTTCGATACGATATGATCGATCCAACATATGAGACTGTAGCTGTTTTTATTCTGCACCTTACTTTCGGAATGTAATGAGGGCGGTTTAGTAAAAAATGAATTTTTTCATCATTATTCATATCCTTAAATGATTTATTATACGGGACAGTTCTTACTGGTTCTGGTTCTTGCTCTTCTTGCTCTTCTTGTTCTGCGTGTTCTTCTTTTTCTTCTATTTTTTCTTCCACTTGCTGCTCTTCTTGTTGTTCTTGTTCTATTACCTCTTCCACAGCACTACTTACAATATTTTCTTGTCTATTACTTTTCTCTTTTTGATCTTCATTTTCAAAGTTTGTCAGGATAATCCTTTTTATTTTCGGTGCAGCAAGTTCTAAACTTACTTGCGTGATATATAACAACGGTTTTCCAACTGTTGAACTTTTATTTTTATTCTTCACACTCGTCCCTCCCACTTCCATACGTAGCTAAATAAATCGTGTACTATTATAGTTATATTCATCACCTGATAAGAACTTTCGTTAAAAATCGTTCTTTCTCAGAACAAATAAAAAGGACAATCTCATCATTTAGAGATTGTCCTTTAAAATTTAATATTATATTTATCCTAGGATATGATACCCTGAATCAACGTGAATGTTTTCTCCTGTTACACCTCGAGCTAAATCACTGAATAGGAATACTGCTGTATCGCCAACTTCTTCTTGCGTTGTTGTGCGACGAAGTGGTGCGCGCTCCTCAATTTCTCTTAAGATTGAGTTGAAATCGCCTACACCTTTTGCAGATAACGTACGAATTGGTCCTGCAGAAATAGCGTTAACACGAATACCGTGTTGACCTAAATCGTTCGCTAAATATTTCACGCTCGCTTCTAATGAAGCTTTCGCAACACCCATAACGTTATAATTTTTCACAACGCGCTCGCCGCCAAGGTATGTTAACGTTAAAATATTTCCGCCTTCTGTCATTACTTTTTTTGCTTCTCTTGCTACAGCTGTTAAAGAGAATGCACTAATATTTTGTGCAAGTAAAAATCCATCGCGAGAAGTATCTACAAATTCACCTTTTAAGTCATCGCGATTTGCAAAAGCAATACAATGTGCTACACCGTGAATAGTACCTACTTCTTGTTTAATTGTTTCAAAGCAAGCTGTAAGTTCCTCATCATTCGTTACATCACAAGGTAATACAAGTGATTCTTGTCCTTCTAATGTGTCCGCTAATTCACGAACGTTTCTTTCTAAACGTTCTCCTGCATATGTGAATATTAATTTTGCACCTGCATTATGCAAAGAGCGAGCTATTCCCCATGCAATACTTCTTTGGTTCGCAACGCCCATAACAACAAATGTTTTCCCTTGTAATAGTTCCATGATATATCCTCCCAGAAATACTTATACTTGTCATTAGTACCTGATACTATAATTATAGTACCATAAAACCGCTTAAAGGCAAACAAAAAAGTCATTAACAGAAATTTGTTAATGACTTTTGGTTTCTATAAAAAACCGCTCTAATCCTTCTTCCCAAGACGGCATTTGTGAAAAACCATTTAATCTTAGCATGTTATGTTGAAAAATAGAATATTTGGGCCTCGCAGCCGCAGCCCCGAATTCTTCCGTTGAAACAGGTAATACATGCACTTTCATATTGGCGTACGAAAATATCTTTTGTGCAAATTCAAACCAAGAGCATGAGCCTCTGTTTGATACGTGGTATGTACCGTATAAAGAAGTATGAATGAGCTTATTAATAACCATATTCAAATCCGCCACATACGTAGGAGAGCCAACTTGATCCGCTACAACAGATATTTCATCTCTTTCTTTTCCTAATCGCATCATCGTTTTCACAAAATTATTCCCATATTTACCATATAGCCACGATGTGCGAACGATAAAATATTTATTATGTAACTCTTTGACGAACTGCTCCCCCGCATACTTAGAGGCCCCATATATATTTATCGGTGCTGGACTATGAAATTCGTCGTATCCATCTGGTCTGGCGCCTTGAAATACATAATCAGTACTAATATAAACTAGCTTCGCCCCTACTAATTGTGAAGCAACCGCTACATTTCGAGCTCCGATTGCATTTATTCTATATGCAAGATCCTGTTCTTTCTCCGCATGATCTACTTTCGTATAGGCAGCACAATGAATAATTATATGTGGTTTTATTTCTTGTACCACTTGTTGTATTCGGGATATATTTGTCACATCTAATAACTTTTTATCAAATGGATATATATCATATTCTTCAGAGTCTAACTCTTCAAATAGTTGCTTTCCTAATTGACCGTTTGCTCCTGTTATGATAACCCTCTCTTTCATTTAACATGCCCCTTACTGGTCTTTTAGTGGTTTCCACCATTCCTTATTCTTTTCATACCATTTCACCGTCTCTTGTAATCCTTGTTCAAACGTATATTTCGGTTCCCAATCAAATTCATTCTTCATTTTCTCTGCATCAATCGCATAACGACGATCGTGCCCTAAACGATCTGTAACATATTCAATGTCTTTTTTTGTTTTTCCTAAAAGAGTAATAATTTGTTCCACAACTTCTACATTTGTTTTTTCATTATTTCCACCTATATTATATACTTCTCCGACACGTCCCTTATGCAAAACAACGTCAATCGCACTGCAATGATCCGTTACATGTAACCAATCTCTTACATTTAAACCATCACCATATAACGGTAGTTTTTTTCCTTCTAGTGCATTCGTAACCATTAATGGAATTAATTTTTCAGGATACTGGTACGGTCCATAATTGTTAGAACAACGCGTTACTATAACCGGTAATTGATATGTTTTATAGTAAGATAGAGCTATCATGTCCGCGCTCGCCTTACTTGAAGAATATGGACTATTTGGAGCTAACGGCGTTTTCTCTGTGAACTTCCCTGTTTTTCCTAAAGAGCCATACACTTCATCCGTTGATACTTGCACAAGTTTTATATGCGAATATTTTTTAACTAGTTCTAATAAAGTGACCGTCCCAATTACATTTGTATCATAAAAAGGAATCGGATTTTCAATACTACGGTCCACATGTGATTCAGCTGCAAAATTTACAATCACTTGTACGTCCCGCTCTTTTATAACGTGTTCTAATAGCTCTCCATTTTGAATTTCTCCCTTTACAAAAAAGTAATTCGGGTGATCCTGAAGAGATTTTACGTTATTTAAATTCCCGCTATATGTTAATGCATCGTAATTAATAATTTTATATGTTTCATAACTTTGTAGCATGTAATGAACGAAATTACTTCCAATAAATCCAGCCCCACCTGTTACTAATATATTCATAAACAACGCTCCTACTTAAAAACTATCTTCATATTCCTCTAATAATGGTAATATCTGATCCTTATCGGACAATATAGGATCGGTTACTGGCCAAGGAATTGCTAAATCTTTATCTTTCCAAAGTAATCCTGAGTCATGCTCTGCGCTATAATATTCATCTACTTTATACATAACGATAGTATGCGGAACAAGCGTGCAAAATCCATGCGCAAACCCTTTTGGCACTAGTAATTGCCGATGGTTATCTCCACTTAAAATATATCCTTTCCATTGTTTAAATGTTGGTGATTTTTTTCGTAAATCAACGATAACATCATAAATTGCCCCTTGCATAACTTGAATGAGTTTCGTTTGTGCTTTCGGTTTTTTTTGAAAGTGTAGTCCCCGAATCGTTCCTGCCTTAGCCGAATAAGATACGTTATCCTGTACAAATGAATACGTTATCCCTAATGTTTCTAGCACCTGCTTATTATAACTCTCTGAAAAAAAGCCACGCTCGTCTCCAAACAACCTCGGTTCTAACAATTTTGCATCGGTAAAATTTGTTTCTACAACTTTCATATTCTCACCTATTCTCCGTTAAACTGTTTCCCAAAATTAATATCACGCGCTAACGTATTCGCCTTTTGAAGCGAAGCATGAGTTCCCGCATCAGTCCACCAGCCGTTCATTTCATTATAAGTAAGTACCCCTCGTTTTAAATACCAATTATTTATATCTGTAATTTCAAGTTCTCCCCGTGCAGAAGGTTTTAATTCTTTAATATAAGAAAAGACTTTCGAATCATACAAATAAATTCCCGTAACCGCATAAGAACTTTTCGGCTCTTTCGGCTTTTCTTCAATTTCAACTATTTTTCGGTTTTGAATATGTGCTACGCCAAATCTTTCGGGATCTTCTACAGATTGCAATAGCACTTTCGCACCTTCTTTTTGATTTGCAAACTCTTCAACATACGGAAGAATATCATCTGAAAAAATATTATCACCTAATATAACTACCATACGATCATTCCCGACGAAATCTTCACAAAGCCCTAACGCCTGTGCGATCCCGCCCGCTTTATCTTGCACACGATACGTAAAGGACACTCCAAATTCATGACCACTCCCTAAAAAGCTAACAACATCCCCCATATGCTCTTTACCTGTAATAATCATAATATCTGTAATATCGCATTGTTTTAGCTTATATACCGCATGATAAATCATTGGATACCGACCAACAGGAAGTAAATGTTTATTCGTTACTTTCGTTATTGGATATAATCTCGATCCAGTACCACCTGCTAAAATAATTCCTTTCACTTTGCATCTCTCCTTTATGATGGAGATAATATATCTTTGTAATGTTCTACAAACACTTTCCGATACTTCTCATATGTATCCGCATCAAACTCATCCCCGTTGTAATGAATACACCATAAATTTGCTTGATTTGGGATACCGATTAAATAACCAGCCCTTTGAAACTCTAAAGACTGTGACACATCATAAAAGTGAAACCCTTGAAACAAATCTTCTCGCCACGGAATATCATACTGCGTTGCCATGAATAAACCATCAATTGCCTGAACTGACAAAAATGGTTGATTACCATAAAAAACCTGATCTAAATTTAATAATTGATAATTCCGTCTTCTATACTCAATCACTTTCCCTACTAAATTTTTTCCTTCCCACCATATCCCGTTATTCGGTAAAAACTGAGCTCCAGCGACTCCTATTAAACCAAGCTTTTCATTTTCTTTAAAAAGAGATATAAGTGTAGAAAACATGTCTCGATTAATAAGATATGTATCTTGATGTATATACACTTTGTATTTCGCTGGATATGAAAGGGCTCGGTTGTATGCACTCGCCATACTTTGTGCATCTCGTATCGGAAAAATTTGTACGACATAACCAGGGGGAACAAAAATGTTTCTTATTTGGCTCTCACATTGTTTGAAAAGCTCCTCATTATTTACACAAACAACGACTAATATTGTATGATCTTTCATTTTTGTCCCCCCTTTTATTCTTCCTTATTTATATCTGACATATAGTGTTCCACAAATATTTTTCGATACTTTTCATAGTTCGTCATATTCACATCAAAATGATAATGGATACACCAAGCATCGCGCTGTACAGGTACACCAACTGTATATCCTGCTTTTTTAAATTCAAACGATTGAGATACATCATAAAAATCAAATCCGTCAAATAAGTCTTCTCGCCACGGAACATCATATTGTGTCGCCATTAATAAACCATCAATACATTCTACAGGAATAAATGTTTTTGATTCATGATACGGTTGTTCTAAACTTGCCATATAAAACAAATCATTCATATAACCAATGACCTTTCCTACAATTCCACGCCCTTCGTTCCATACACCAGTTGGAGGAACATATTGCGCTCCAACCATCCCAATCATACCAAGATGTTCATGTTCCTCAAATAATTGAAGTAATCCGTATAAAAAGGCTCTATTTATAATAAAAACATCTTGATGTATATACACTTTATACTTTGCTGGATGCGAAATGGCTTGATTGTATCCACTCGTCATACTTTTCGCATTTCGAATCGGCATAAATTGGACAATATATCCTGGCGGTACTAACAATTGCAATATATGTCGCACGCAGTTTGCATACAATTTCCGATCATTTATACATGTAACAAATAATATTGTTTTGTCTGCAGCACTCATAATTGTGATTTTTCAGCTTCAATAATATACTGAAATACAACTGTCTCAGCCATGAAGCCACTTCCAAGACGATATTTTTTACAAATTCCATATAACTCCTCAATAAGCGGCTCATACATTTTATGATCAACATATACACGATCTACTTTACTAATTGAATATCCTGCTTTTAAAAACATTCTTAGCATTTCATTGAATGTAAAGAAACGAATATGTGTTTTATCTAATAAACCATATTCTGTATACGTCCAATTTCCAGCAAGCAAGGGAGCTAATACTGAAATATGAGCAACGTTTGGTATACTTGCTAAAATCACACCATTTTGCTTTATATATGGCTTTACTTTTTCTATTACAGCCCATGGATTAAATAAATGCTCTAATACATCCCCAAATATGACGCAATCAAATTGCCCCTCCTCATAAGGAAGATCTATTTTTTCTATATCCCCTAAAATAACATGATCTAGTCTTTCCTTCGCTTTTTCTGCCGCCTCTGGAAATGCCTCAATTCCTGATACACGTGTACCGTTTTCTTTAATAGCTGCTCCCAATACACCGCTCGAGCAACCAATATCAAGAACTTCTTTCCATTCCTTTTTTATATGCTTTAATAAATTCGGATTCGCTGCATTATAATAATGCTCGGATTTTTCTTCATATAAAGAACTTTTTTCGCGACTCATTTCACACACTCCTTATGCAAATTGAATTAGAAATATAAATCTCATATGAATTCTATAAAGTGCAGATTTTGTTCATCCCCCACTGATTATTAGCCCACAAATAGTAGTATAAAACCTTTTATTTATATTGGTTACGTTACTGATACTCTAATATATAACCAATCTATTAGAGTTAGAATAACGATACATCATTTCTAAAAAACGAAACCTATTACACTTTATATGGTTTATCAAAAACTCCCCGAAAATATTTACGGTTATATTCAATTGCAGCATTATTCGGAACATAAGAAGCTGCTAATTCATTGTAATAATACGCTTTATCCTGCTCCCCTAACCTGCTATAACAAATACACATTTGTAAATAGGGTAGCCATGTGTAGCTAGCTGGACTATGGAAAGGACTCTCCGTTGCCATTGGTACTTCCGTTGCAAGTTTAAACCAAAATATCGCTTCATTATATTTTTCTTGTTCCATATATATATATCCTATTCTTGTACAATTCTCTCCTCTAGGGACGCCATACCGAAACGACTTCACACAAGATTCGATTGCCTTCTCCCACATTCCGAGCTTTGCATAGCAATCTCCTAACTTACCACATGCATAAATTTTCTCTTCATACCATCCTTCGTCTTGATTAAGAAATGTTTCATATAGAAGAACTGCATCATCATATTTTTGGTTATCCGTAGATTCATTTGCGTAATAAAATAAATCTCTCGGACTTAATTCTTCACCTGCCGCTACAGTATTTTGAAAAATTTTCAAATTACGATTTGTTACTTTTTTTTCTTTTTTATGTGTAATAGCAACATTACTACTAAAAACCTCACCAGAAATAGCTAAATACTCATGAACCTTTCCAAACCATTGGAATTGTTTTTCACGCTTTACAAGTCGATTTCTTTTTGTACAATATAAAGGTTTCCCGTTAGAATCCATCGCAAGATGATAAGGCATCGAAACAGCATCAATTTTAGGATCTAATTCTCTTTTTAAAAGTTTCAATGCTTCTTGAGCATCTTCTAATAATACGTCATCTGCATCTAGCCACAATATATACTCTTGCGTCGCTTTTGAAAAAGAAAAATTTCTTGCTGCTGCAAAATCATCAATCCACTGGAAATCATATATGTTAGAAGTGTATTTCTCTACGATTTCTTTCGTTCGATCGACGGAGCCTGTATCAACCACTATAATTTCATCCACAATTTTTTCAACTGTGTCTAAACAACGGGCTATTGTCTCCTCCTCATCTCGAACAATCATACATAAACTAATTGTAATTCCTTGCTTGTTCAACATAATCACCCTCTTCCAAATCAATCATATGTTATACATATACTAAACTTTCCATTTTTTTAAATTGTTCAAGTAGTTTAAGATTTCTTTTCAATAATTCAAATGTCCGTGTCATTTTCTTTCGGTTTTGCATCTACTATATAATGAACGCTTTATGGAGGTGAATTTATGTCAAATAATAATTATTCAAATGGATTAAATCCCGATGAATCTTTATCAGCTAGTGCATTTGACCCTAATCTTGTAGGACCTACATTACCACCGATACCACCGTTTACCCTTCCGACTGGGCCGACCGGGCCGACTGGACCTACTGGACCTACGGGGCCGACTGTACCTACCGGGCCAACTGGACCTACTGGACCTACGGGGCCAACTGGACCTACTGGACCTACGGGTGGCACTGGGACTACTGGACCTACGGGGCCGACTGGTGACACTGGGGCTACTGGACCTACGGGGCCGACTGGTGACACTGGAGCTACTGGACCTACGGGGCCGACTGGTGACACTGGGGCTACTGGACCTACGGGGCCGACTGGTGACACTGGGGCTACTGGACCTACGGGGCCGACTGGTGACACTGGAGCTACTGGACCTACGGGGCCGACTGGGGCTACTGGACCGACTGGACCGACTGGACCATCCGGACTAGGACTTCCAGCAGGATTGTATGCATTTAACTCCGCTGGGATTTCTTTGGATATTGGACTTAATGCTCCAGTACCATTTAATACTGTTGGATCTCAGTTTGGTACAGCAATTTCTCAATTAGATCCTGATACTTTTGTAATTAGTCAAACTGGATTCTATAAAATTACCGTTATCGTATACACTGCAGCAGTAAGTCTATTAGGAGGACTTACAATCCAAGTAAATGGGGTATCTGTTCCAGGTACTGGGGCCACTTTAATCTCAGTTGGAGCACCTATCGTTGTTCAAGCAATTACGCAAATTACGACAACTCCATCATTAGTTGAAGTAATCGTTACAGGGCTTGGGCTATCATTAGCTGTTGGTACAAATGCATCTATTATTATTGAAAAAATCGCTTAATTTTTTACTTAGCAGTAAAACTGATATCAGTTTTACTGCTTTTTCAATTTCAAATTCAATCATGAAACATTCGCTATCTACATAATCATATTGTTGTATGACATTTTGCAGGAGGCACAAATATGGAAAGTAAATCTGCTGTTCAGCTTTATCTCGAATTGCTAAAGAAGACCATTTTATTTGAAATATGGTTAGAATATGAGGCATACTTACCCGCATCTCTACATATTTCGAAAGAACTAGAATTCGAGCCAGTTACAGTCCCCCTCCCTTTATTCATTAAGCAATATGCTGAAAACCATAACTTAAAAATTGTAAAACCAAATGTTTCAAAAAGTGAACGCCATGATGGAATGGATTGGCCAAGAGCAGCACATAGTATGATTGGTCGAGAACGTATGAACCAATTACAAGAGGCGATGGAAACCGTTGTTCGTGAAAATATAGAAGGTGATTTTATTGAAACAGGTGTATGGCGCGGAGGTTCATGCATTTTTATGAATGGTTTTTTACAAGCAAACAACATTACGAATCGTAATGTGTGGGTTGCAGATTCATTTGAAGGTTTGCCAGCACCGAATCTAGAACAATATCCAAAAGATTACGGTGATTATTTACACACATTCGATTACTTACGCGTCTCTTTAGAACAAGTACAAGAGAATTTCAAAAAATATGATTTGCTAAATGATCAAGTGAAATTTTTAAAAGGCTGGTTTAAAGATACTTTACCAACAGCACCAATCGAAAAAATTGCAATTGCACGGCTTGATGGTGATATGTACGAATCCACAATGGATGGTCTCGTGAACTTATATGATAAAGTTTCTAAAGGTGGCTATATAATTATCGATGACTACGGGCTACCGCCATGCGCTGAGGCTGTGACAGACTTTAGAAACCAACGAAATTTAAAAGCCCCTATTACTAAAATTGATGTATTTGGCGTTTATTGGAGAAAAGAATAAAAAAGATTTAATCTATAGGAGATTCCATTTTCACTCATTCTTCTCTTACTTCTAATCCAATTAAGTATTCTTTTTCGGAATCTCCCTACATATAACAATTGTTTTCCTGTGTTCTCTCACTACAAATTGAAAATTTTATTAATAGATTTACTGCATCTTCTCATACAAGAAAGGGGTATACTCATGAGCGAAATTAACAAAGAAATGACTTTACTCCCCCCTCCTGAACTCGTCCAATATGTAGGTGGCGACTTCAAAAGAGTTGGAAAAGAGTTCCTAAAGCATTTTATTCAAATTGGCGCTTTAAAACCAAATGAAAAAGTATTAGATGTAGGCTGCGGCGTCGGCCGAATGGCTGTACCATTATTGAATTACTTAAATGATGATGGGGCGTATTATGGATTTGATTTGTTTAAAGATGGAATTGCTTGGTGTCAAAATAACATTTCAACTATGCGTAATAATTTTCACTTTGAACATGTTGACATATACAATCAATTCTATAATCCAGAAGGAAAAGAAGATGCCTCTCAATATCGTTTTCCCTATGAAGACGGGACATTCGATTTTATCTTTTTAACTTCTGTATTTACGCATCTTCTTCCAAAAGAATTAGAACATTACGTATCTGAAATTGTACGTGTATTAAAAAAAGACGGGAGATGTTTCATTACATTCTTTCTTATAAATCCTGAATCGTCCTATTATTTAAATGCAGGACAAAGTACATTAGGTTTTTATCATCGAATCGAAAATTGCTACGTTGTAAATAAAGATATTCCGAATTTCGCAGTTGCTTATCCTGAGACAGATATTTGCAATCTATTGAATAAGTACGGCCTAGAAATAATCAATAAGCCGCATTACGGTTTATGGTGCGGCAGACATGAATATACAAGTTACCAAGATATTGTTCTTACAAAAAAAAGCTTCTGAAAGGAAGTTATGTATGATGAATGAAAAAAATCTACCTCTCGTTTCCATCCTTATTCCTACTTATAATCGGCCTCATTATTTCAAAATTGCTCTAGAAAGTGCATTGGCACAAACTTATTCTAATATTGAAATCATCATTGGAGATGACAGCACAAATGATGAAACAGCAACTTTAATACGCGAACAATACTTACCAAATTATAAAAATATAACATACATTCGAAATACCCCTACTCTAGGACAATTTCACAATGACCTTATGCTCATAGAAAAATCAAATGGTGAGTATATAAATTTTTTAATGGACGATGACGTGTTTTATAAGCATAAAATACAAAAAATGATGACCTATTTTGAGCAAGATCCCAATAAAAATCTTGCTCTTGTTACTTCTTATCGAGTACGCATTGATGATCATGGAAATCTAATAGGTGATTCCCATCCAACACAAAGGTTATATAGTGAAGACACCCCATTAAACGGGATATTTTTAGGTAATTGGATGTTAAAGGGCGGACACAACATTATCGGTGAGCCTACAACTACTTTGTTCCGAAAGGAATTGCTCACTGAACCTTTTGGCACCCTTAAAGAGCGACAATATTCTTGTAGTGTTGATATGGCCTCATGGATTTCTTTACTTTCTAAAGGAAATGCAATATACATTTCTGAGCCTTTAAGTCAATTTCGCTACCATGCTGGACAACAAATACACAATAAGCTCCTTCAAGGTTGTGAAGATTTCACACACCTTGTTATAACAGCAAAAGAATATGGCTTTTTACAAAATACTACGGACTATAGAGCAGCTCTACTTAGTGCTTACCAATGGTGTAAAAGTTCCTTAAAATACTATCTTCATCAACTAGATATTTTTCCTGACGCACATGTACGTCTCTCCCATTGTTTGGATATAATTATTAAAGAGCTAAACAATTAAACTACTCTGCAAAATTAAAAGTGTATGGACTATATGTGAATCATTCGTATAGTTCATACATTCTTTCTCATACTATAAAGTGAAACTTTAATCAGCTCTCACCAATCGGGCTTTTACGGGCAGTTGATCCCCCACCTAACTTCTTCGCTTTCGCTGAATTTTGAGGTGGGGGTCTTACTGCCCATTAATGCGGGATAAAATCCATTACTATAAAGAGCAGTAGAAAGGAATACCTACATTGAAAGATCCAAATTCTCAATATCAAATAGACTACGTATTACTATTTATTTTATTTGCCATTGGGATTGTTAGTTGTTGTGCTATTGCAAGTGCGCAAGCCTCTTTACCGCCATTTTTACAAAACGTCAATTTTGTACTAAAGCAAATCCAATGGTACTTCATTGGATTTATAGCCATTGGTGTTATTATGATTATCGATTTCGATCGTTATCAAAAAATTGCTTGGTATTTGTATAGCTTTGCAATGGTACTACTTATTGGACTAGAACTTCAAGTACCAGGTGCCGTTACAATTAAAGGCGCTACCGCTTGGTACAGGCTCCCAGGCATTGGAAATTTTCAGCCTTCTGAAATTATGAAATTGTTTTTAATTATCGTCATTGGAAGAATTATAGCAAATCATAATGAGAAATATTTTTCCCAAACGATACATGACGATTTTTTACTACTTGGAAAAATATTTGCGACAAGCTTGCCACCACTACTACTTATTGCAAAAGAACCAGATTTAGGAAACACAATGGTCATTTCAGCGATGCTTGCAGCAATGATACTAGTTTCTGGCATCCGATGGCGTTTTATTTTTGGATTAGTTTCAGGTACTTTCGTTGCTGGATCTACATTAATATATATTTTTTTTACTCACACAGATTTCTTTAAAGCACACATTTTAAAAGAATATCAATTAAATCGCTTCTACGGATGGTTAGCACCTTACAAATATGATGCACAAGGCTATCAATTAAGACAAGCATTCTTAGCGACTGGATCCGGAGAAATGCAAGGAAAAGGGTGGGAAAATGGACAAGTATATTTTCCAGAACCACATACAGATTTTATTTTCACTAATGTCGCTGAACAATTTGGATTTCTAGGCGCAAGTGTCATTATTTCTCTTTTTTTCTTACTCATTTTTCGAATGATCCATATTGCTTTAGAAAGTAATGACCCTTTCGGTAGTTACATTTGCGCTGGTACAATCGGAATGTTTACTTTCCAAGTATTCCAAAATATCGGGATGACAATCGGATTACTTCCCATTACAGGGATAACATTACCTCTTATGAGTTACGGAGGAAGTTCACTGCTTACATACATGATTGCGATTGGATTCATTTTAAATGTTCGCTCAAGAACGAAAATCTTTATGTTTAAATGAACAACACAAAAATGCTATATTTTTATCTCTATCCTTTTTTAGATATACTAATGAAAAATACGATGGAGGTTTAAATATGAAATATGACATTATAGGAGATATTCATGGATGCTTCCAAGAGTTTCAAAATTTAACAGAGAAGCTAGGATATAACTGGAGTAGCGGTCTACCGGTTCACCCTGACCAACGTAAACTTGCATTCGTTGGCGATATTACAGACCGTGGTCCTCATTCATTACGTATGATTGAAATTGTATGGGAACTTGTCATACATAAAAAAGAAGCTTATTACGCTCCTGGAAATCACTGTAATAAACTATATCGATTTTTCCTTGGGCGTAATGTAACAGTCGCTCACGGACTTGAAACAACTGTTGCTGAATATGAGGCACTTCCTTCTCATAAGCAAAACGTTATAAAAGAAAAGTTTATCACTCTTTATGAACAATCACCGCTCTACCACATACTAGATGAAAAAAGAGTAATCGTATGTCACGCTGGGATTCGGCAAGATTACATAGGAAGACGAGATAAAAAAGTACAAACCTTTGTATTATATGGCGATATTACAGGAGAAAAGCATGCCGATGGCTCACCTGTCCGTCGCGATTGGGCGCAAGAGTACAAGGGGCATGCTTGGATTGTATATGGACATACACCAGTAGCAGAACCTCGATTCGTCAATCAGACAGTCAATATTGATACTGGTGCTGTATTTGGTGGCAAATTAACCGGATTACGTTATCCTGAAATGGAGACTATCTCTGTTCCTTCTTCTTTACCTTTTGTCGCTGAGAAATTCCGTCCAATTTCATAACTACCTTACTTAGCGAAAGATTACCGTATTATTTAGGCAGATCTCATATAAAACTAGATAAAGTAATTAAAAAAAGATGCAATAAAGTGCATCTTTTTTTAATTACACTACATATAATGTCGCAGGAGGTGACAGAATGAAGAAAAAATCTTCTAAACAAAAAAGAAAATTTCCCCCTTTATATCTGCCCATGTACGGAATTAACAACTGGTGTAGTATTCGGGCTGCAGCGATAGAAGAACTGGAAGAACAAGAGTCATCAAAAAAAAGCAAAGTAAAACCAACATATGTCTCTTTAGAAAATGCTGTGATGAGCCGCATAATCGATCGCAGAAAAATAAAGATGCAACAAAAAAATAAACAGCTCTCAAATCAAGATGAACAGGTAATACATTCTAATCAAACAGAAGAAAAGACGGAAGAAAATATTTCTGTAGCAATAAATAAAAAAGTGGAACCAGAAATTCCAGCTGCTATTATAAACAAAGTAAAAAAAATAAAAGAGGCATTGGCTTCATCGAATGATATACAAACTGAAAAACCACTCATAATTGAGACACCTACACCTGAAAATACAAAAGTTAAAAGGGGCGGCCGATATGCATATGCGGAAGGGCTTCACTCTCATGCGGAGGGCATGGCAGCACATGCGGAAGGCTTATTAACACACGCAAAAGGTTCTTTCTCTCATGCAGAGGGATCAAACTCAAAAGCAACCGGACATAGTTCCCATAGTGAGGGAAGTGAAACGACAGCAGGCGGAGCTTATTCTCATGCAGAGGGGAAACAGACGATTGCTTTAGGCGAAGCAGCACACGCAGAAGGAACCGCAACTATCGCTAACGGATCCTCTTCTCATGCGGAAGGTCATCATACATCAACAGCTCATTTTGCAGGTAGCCATATTATGGGGCGCTTCGGCACTGCAGAAGAAGCTTATTCTTGGTTTATTGCAAATGGTGTAAGCGACACCGACCATAATATCGGGGCTAAATGGCTTGCCCATAATGGAGAAATGTACATTGAGGGTGCGTCTTACAATGCAAGTGGAACGGATTTTGCACAAATGTTTGAAACCGAAGATCATAAACCTATTGATGTCGGTTATTTCGTTACATTTAGTAGCGAAGAAAAAATTCGGATAGCTACTTCACACGACTCGTTCATTTTAGGAATATCTAGTGCAACCCCTGCACTTATAGGAAATAGCGGGGCTTTAAGTTGGGAAAAACGTTATAAAACAGATAACTTTGGAAAACGCCAATATGTATGGACGGAAACCGAAGAAATACAACCTCTTTTAAATACAGAATGGGATCCAACTCGCAAATATGTAGCAAGAAAAGATCGCGACGAGTGGCTTCCTGTCGGATTAATTGGACAAATGTTAGTACGTGATGACGGCACTTGCGAAGCACATGGATTTTGTCTTCCAAATGACAATGGCATTGCTACAAAAGCCGAAAGTGGATTTTTCGTTATAAAGCGTACGGGTGAAAACCAAATTTTAATATTATTCCGCTAAGAAAAAAGGGAACAAAATTCTTTATAATATAAGAATTTTGTTCCCTTTTTAAGTATGCCGCAACACTTCTTGCATATCGCTTGGAAGCTTTATAGTGAAAGACATCTCTTTCTCTAAAATAGGATGATAAAACGTCAAAGATTTACTATGAAGTGCTTGCCGTTTCATTTCATCCCTTCTCCCTCCATATAAGCTATCACCAAGTAATGGATATCCTATATGAGCCATATGCACACGAATTTGATGCGTTCTTCCTGTCTCAAGCTCAAGCGCTACATGTGTCTTATGATATGTACTATCAATTACTTTAAAATGAGTAACTGCCCTTTGTCCATCCTCACAAACCGTTCGCTCAATAATGCTATCAGATTTTCGACCAATTGGTGCATCAATCATTCCTTCTCGTTCTACAATCTTTCCGTGAACAATTGCTTCATACGTTCGTTTCACAGCTTTTTGTTGATGCTGCTTCGATAAAAGATGATGCACGAAACGATTTTTTGCAATAAGCATAAGCCCCGAAGTATCACGATCTAAACGTGTTACGATGTGCACTGTACTTGCAAGATGCTGCTTATCATAATGAGATAACAGCGCATTGGCAACACTTCCTGCCGGATGTTCTCTAGACGGAATCGTTGACATATTCGCCTCTTTATTAATGATAAGAACCGCGTCATCTTCATATATAATGCATAAAGGAATATCTTCTGCCATCATCCCTTCACTTCTTTCCTCCACTGGAAAAAAGACACGTAATTCTTCACCAGCACGCAACTGATGACGAACACTCGCATGTTGACCATTTACTTCAATTGCTCCGCCATGAAACTTTATATCCGTTAAAGCGGCTTTAGAAATACCTTTCGTTTTCAAAAATTCCCTAACTAAAGTTCCCTCTTCAGCCGGCCCTATATCCCATTTCAATGTAAATCTGTTCAAATATATAACCCTTTCTATTTATCTGCAACAAACGAGTCACGAACTCGTTTCCAGAACGGGAATGGGCGGAAACGAACAAATCGTACTTTCTCGTTTGCGACGCGATACTGGATTGATTTCACATCTTGATGAACCATCGTTAAATGATCCACTGTAATTTGTAAGTTCATTCCTGCAGCTGGCTTTAACACACATGTATGATGCTTCGGCAATACGAGTGGCGATCCTACAGTACGAAATACACGATTGTTAATGGACGCCATTTCTGCAATTTGAATCGCTTCAATAGATGGGTGAATAATTGCTCCGCCAAGCGCTTTATTATACGCGGTACTTCCTGAAGGAGTAGAGATACAAAGGCCATCTCCGCGGAATGTTTCAAAATATTCTCCGCGTATTTCTACTTCTGTTACTAATGTACCTTCTGCACTTTTTACAGTCGCCTCATTCATCGCTAAATACTGTGACTCTTTACTTCCATTCACATAGCGAATAATAACTTCTAAAAGCGGATATTCCACCACTTGGAATGGTGTTTTCGCAATCGCAATTACTAATTTCTCTACTTCTGTCGGTAACCAATCTGCATAGAAACCTAGATGTCCTGTATGTACACCAACAAATGCTGTTTCATCCAATCGATTATAATAACGATGAAACGCATATAAAAGCGTTCCATCTCCCCCAACAGAAATTACAATATCGGGTTCCTTTTCATCCATTATAAATCCAAAATCTAGCAAGTACTCTTTCATCGTGCTTGCCAGTGTATCTGATGATTGATCTCCCTTTGACATAATTGTAAATTTCATCGCCCAACACCCTTTAGTTTATGATTCGGAATCTTTCGTTTCTTGCTTTCTTGAAAAAGCCTTTTGCGCTTCTTGAATTTCAAGACGAATAGAAGACATTTCTTCATCTAATAAAAACGCCGCTTCAGCTGCACGTTGCAATCGTATTTTAATATCTTCAGGAAAACGTCCACTATATTTATAATTTAAAGAATGCTCAATTGTTGCCCAAAAGTTCATTGCTAGCGTGCGTATTTGGATTTCTACCAATACTTTTTGTTCACCTTGAATCGTTTGAACAGGATAACTAATGACAACATGATAAGAACGATAACCGCTATCTTTCTTTTGCGTGACATAATCACGTTCTTCCACGATTTCAAAGTCATTTCGTTTTCGAAGATATTCTACAACAGGCTTAATCTCATCAACAAATTGACACATCATTCTAAGCCCAGCAATATCCTGCATATCTTCTCTCAATCGGTCTAGCGGTACATTTCTCTTCTCCGCTTTATCAATAATACTTGCAACCGACTTTACCCTTCCTGTTACAAACTCAATTGGAGAATGCTCTGTTAACATTGCAAATTGAGTACGCATTCCTTTTAGTTTCACTTTTAGCTCTGCCACCGCTTGGTGGTAAGGTGCTAAAAATTCTTCCCAATTTCGATTCATTTCAACCACCACCAAAATCAATCCATTTGCTTATAGAAATACTTTTTCTACAGCAGTTACTAATTCTTCTCCGTAATTTGCATTACCTTCAATATTTTCAACTAAATATTCTACTTCTTCTTTTAATCCTTCTAATTCCATTTCAATGTCATTCACGCGAACGAACATAACCACATCGTTATTCATCGCTTCATGCATTGCTTCCCAGCATGTGTGCGGAATACTTACATAAATGAAAGATGATTCATTTTCTAAGATATATAAAAATGATAAATTGTCTGAGTCTACAAGTACGTGATTACGCGCACTTAACTCCTTTACCTCTATTTCACTATTTTCCGCACAAAAAATAAGAGCATTCTCTCTCTTTTCTACGCTCTTAACTTGGATTTTATTTTGCATGCTCTAACTCCTCCATCTCAACTTCCTGTCTTACTTAACAGTATTATTGTATCATAACATGGACGCAAACAAATAAAACATTGAACCAAATTTATGAAAAAGCGATAATGTGTAAAGAATTATTTTTCAAAAGGAGATTATACAATGACACAAGAAATTGAAATTGAATTCAAAAATATCGTTACAAAAGAAGAATTCGATACATTATGTAAATCGTTTTCTATTGAAGCATTTACAAAACAAGTGAATCACTACTTTGAAACACCTGACTTCTCGTTAAAAGAAGCTGGCTCTGCACTTCGTATTCGTCATAAAGGAGAAACTTATACGTTAACGTTGAAACAACCTGCAGAAATCGGTTTATTAGAAACGCATCAAGTCGTAACAGAAGACGAAGCAAAAATGATGATGGAAACAAACACAATCATTCAAGGAGCAGTAGTAGATCAATTACACAAATTACAAATTCCTGTTTCTGCTTTAACATATATGGGTAGTTTAACAACAGAAAGAGCAGAAACATTATTTAAAGGCGGAACGCTTGTCTTTGATCATAGTTTCTATTACAATCACGATGATTATGAAATTGAATTTGAAGTGCAAGATGAAGAAACAGGAAAAGCTGCATTTATTCATTTATTAACGCAACATAACATACCTGTTCGCCATACAAATAACAAAGTAAAACGCTTTTTCCTTGCCAAACAAAAAAAAGCACGCTAAAGTGAAAATTCCACTAGTGAATATGTTTCACTAGTGGATACATCTCACTAAAAAAGTTTACACCCGTAGAATAAGCAAAGAATCTTTGAGAAAGCTGTTTATTTGCCCTCTCGAACATTTCATTGCTACAATAGATATACATTTCATGGAAAAAGGAGTTTATAAAGGATGAGCAAGCAACCGATGACACCATTTGAAGCAATTGGCGGTGAACAATGCATTGCAATATTAGTAGATACATTTTATTCCTATGTCAGTAAACACCCTGACTTATCTCCCATCTTCCCGGAAGATTTAACAGAAACCGCTAGGAAGCAGAAGCAATTTTTAACACAATATTTAGGTGGTCCTAATTTGTACACTGAAGAACATGGTCATCCTATGTTAAGGGCACGCCACCTTCCGTTTGAGATTACTCCAAAACGAGCAGAGGCTTGGCTATCATGTATGGAGCAAGCAATGGATGATACTGGAGTTCATGGTCATATAAGAGAGTTTGTTTTTGAACGTTTAGCATTAACCGCTCAGCATATGGTTAATACTCCAAACGAAACAGGTGAAGTGTAATGGATAAGCAGGAAGCAAAGCATATAAATATGCCATCTCCTTCCGCATGCGAGCATAAGTCTGTAGAAGCATATTTATTTATTGATCCACTTTGTAAAGATTGCTGGGAAATTGAGCCTTTTATTATTAAACTATGGCTTGAATACGGGAAATACTTCTCTATTCGTCATATCGTAACAGGAAAAGTGGATGGAACGAACGCTTCCTCACACAAATGGAATAAACCTGCTAATATTCGATTTGTGTGGGAAAAGACAACCAGTTTACAAGGTTTTTCATGTGATGGAAAGGTACATATGCAAGAAGCATCGTCAACACCATATTTAGTTTCGATGGCAATTAAGGCAGCGGAGTTGCAAGGCCGAAAAGCAGGTTCGAAGTTTTTGCGAAAACTCCAAGAATACATTTTCCTTGAAAATGTATCAAACCCTGACTGCGAACTATTACTTGCATGTGCGAAAGATAGCAATATTGATGTAGAAGAATTTAAAAAAGATCTACATTCTGCTAGTGCAAAAAAAGCTTTCCAATGTGACTTGAAATTCACAAATGAAATGCATATTACAGAAATACCTTCCCTCGTCTTTTTTCATGCGAACTCAGATGAAGAAGGTATTAAAATCGCTGGAAATTATTCCTACGATGTATACGTACAATTATTGAAAGAACTTGTAAAATGTGAAATTGAGCCAGAACCATTACCACCTTTAGAAGTGTTACTAGAAGCAACACAATTTATATCTTCAAAAGAAGTAGCATTTATTTATGATTGTCCGCAACAAGAAATTGAACGCGAACTAAAAAAATTACAACTGAAACGAAAAGTACAAATGATAGAAGTAAAATGCGAACGTTATTGGAAATGGATAGCAAAAGAAAAAGACCTGGTGTAAACACCAGGTCTTTTTCTTTACGGCTTATAAAAATATTAAAGGGGATGGGAGAAATTTTCACGTTCAAACAAAGGGGTATATGTTTGTATGTGAATTCGTTCACGCTTATTATATTACAAGATTCGACGTCAGATGACAACCCCTTTTGTCGAATTTCACACTTTTGTCACATTCTAAACGTTTTCATTTTTGAATAAGCTATAAAAAAGGTCATTTAGGGGGTTTATTTATGAAAAAATCTTATATTGCTCTTCTCTTTCTAGCTGTCATCGTTTCTTTTTTCTTGTACATCCTCTCTCTACTACAAGCTTTTCCTAAAATTATTGCCTTACCTCTTTTATTCGGAATCATCGTTATCACTCTCTCTTATTTCAATTATAAAAAACGATTCAAAGGGTTTTAATTTTAAAAATCAGTCGTAAAACTATCCTTTCAGTTAGAAAAACAAAGAAATTCACCTTTCTCTCCGACAAATATCGACATTGAATCTATTCAACAAAAAGACGAGGATACAATCCCTCGTCTTTTTTCATTACTTTTCTTCAAATAATAATGCTTCTAATTCATTTAATTTCTCTTCAAATACTTGTAGCGCCTCTTTTACTGGTTCAGGAGATGCCATATCTACTCCTGCTTTTTTCAGCACTTCAATTGGATAATCAGAGCTTCCTGCTTTTAAGAACTCATTAATATAACGTTCTACTGCTGGTTGTCCTTCTTCTAAAATCTGTTTAGATAGAGCTGTCGCAGCACTAAATCCTGTTGCGTATTGATATACGTAATAGTTGTAGTAGAAGTGTGGGATACGAGACCATTCTAAACCAATCTCTTCGTCGATTACTAAAGCGTCACCGAAATATTTCTTATTTAAATCATAGTAAATTTCCGTTAACATGTCTGGCGTAACAGCATGTCCTTCTTGTACTTTCTTATGAATAATATGTTCAAACTCTGCAAACATCGTTTGACGGAATACAGTACCACGGAACCCTTCTAAATAATGATTTAATAAATATAGACGCTCTTTCTTATCTTCTGTCGTTTTTAATAAATAATCATTTAGAAGTGCTTCATTACAAGTAGATGCCACTTCTGCTACGAAGATGGAATAATCACCATATACGTGCGGTTGTGTTTTTCTTGTATAGTAACTATGCACCGAATGACCAAACTCATGAGCAAGTGTAAATAAATTATTTACATTATCATGCCAGTTCATTAAAATATACGGATTTGTTCCATATGCACCAGATGAATATGCCCCGCTTCGTTTTCCTTTATTCTCATACACATCTACCCAGCGATTTTCATATGCCTCTTTCAAAATATCAACATATTCATCACCAAGTACGTTTAAAGATTTTAATAAAAGGTCTTGCGCTTCTTCGTATTTCACATTCATTTTCACTTCTGGTACAAGTGGTGTATATAAATCATACATATGAAGCTCATCAAGTCCTAGTGCACGCTTACGAATATCGATGTAACGGTGTAATAAATGTAAGTTGTCATTTACTGTTTCAACGAGTTGATCGTATACTGCTTCCGGAATATTATTATTGCTCAGTGCAGCTTGGCGAGCAGAATCATATTTACGAACACGCGCATTGAAATTATTACGTTTTACTGCTCCGCTTAACGTACTTGCGAATGTGTTTTTAAATTTTCCGTACGTTTCATATACAGCTTTAAATGCATCTTTGCGAACACGAGGATCATCACTTTCTAAGAACTGAATGTAACGGCCATGTGTAATTTCTATTTCTTCTCCGTCTTCCCCTTTAATAGATGGGAATTTTAAATCCGCGTTATTCAACATACCAAATGTATTGCTTGATGAACTCATTACTTCAGATGCTTCCGCTAATAAAGCTTCCTCAGCTTCTGATAATACGTGCGGGCGTTGACGTGTAATTTCTTCTAATGCATGTTCATATACACTTAAATCTCTATTTTCCTTCAAGAATGTTTGCAATGTATCTTCTGAAATCGATAAAATTTCAGGCACAATATACGCTGTGCTACTAGATACTTGTGAATATAAATTTGTTGCACGATCATTTAATGCTTGATATACAGAGTTTGTTGTATCTTGATCGTAACGCATATGAGCATATGTATATAACTTACCTAATCGCATTGATATTTCATCTTCATATTGCAATGCCTCAAGTAAATTGTCCGCAGAGTCACCAAGTTTCCCTTTAAATTCAGTTAACTTCGGTAATAGCTCTTTAATAGCTTGGAATTCTTTTTCCCATTCTGCATCCGTTTGGAAAATATCTTCTAATCGCCACGTACTTGCTTCTTCAATCTCGTTGCGATCTGGTAATGCTTTCGCTTTGTTTTGTTCAGACATTCTTTAAGCCCTCCTTTAAATATCTCTACTTAAGTACAATTCGTTTTTTTCTTATGTAATTCCTTCACAATCATTCTTTATTATATCCGCTTTTCCTCCTCTCATGTTAAAATTTGCCTCAAATAAAGATAGCGCATGTATTAAGCAAATCTCATCATGTTTCATAATTTCCTCCTCTGTTTTTAACATCACGGCATCCCTTATTTTTCGGTACGTATAAGTTCCCACTTTACGTAAAACACCTATATAGCATAAAAATGTCATATATTCAGTAACTGCCATTTTCCATATGTGCTGCGAAAAGTACGGAAGTATCCGCCTTTTCGTATACCTTTTTACATAACTACACACGTATTGAAGAGAAATACACTCTCCCACTGCAAGCTCCCCTATACACTTCATATATAGAAAAGCTTGCCATATAAATGGGTTTGTTTGAAAAGCAAATGCAGAAGGGAGTGGAACACCAATTTCAGAAGGAAAGCTCGCTGGGGTACATTTAAATTGATATAAGAGGCGTAATAATGACTTATAATTATAATTCCAAATCGGTAAGGCATTTTGGCGAAAGTTTTTCTTTCTCTTCTTCCACTCTTCACCCAATCTTTCTTTCCCGAAAGGAACAGGAGAAAAAAGCATTTCAAAAGTAGTCGCATCAGTTGGTAAATATATAGTATGTGAGAAAAAAACATTTGTAGAAAAGGGAGTGACAAATGCACATTTCATAAATGATTTTTGTTTCGGACAGAAGAAAATAAGAAGTGGCTGAGGATAAGATTGTAAGGAGAAAGCCATAAGTGAGGAAAATTTCATCCAATATGCAGATTGCTTTTTCAATTGATTTCCACCAACGATCCAAATGACCTGTATACCAGCTTGCCAATACGAATATGTTCTTTTGTACAGCTGCTCTATAGCGAGGTTTGCACATTGGTATTCAATTGCAATTTTTCTACCCGCCCTCTCTACAAAAACATCTGGTCGTTGCTTAATTTCTGGGAGGTAGTACTCTATATCCACCTGAAAGTTTTGACGTTTGAACCATCTATATAACAATTCTTTACCATGCATATGATACTTTGATTCCGCTTCATAAAAGGCAAGACATGAATCCACTTTTTTATGAGCAAAATGCCAACTTTTTTGTTTCCCTAATTTCATTTGCACTTCCTTTCCGCAAGCTACACAAAAGAATCGTTCTTGTTGACGCATACGGCGCAAAAGCTCTTCATTACAATTATAGAGTAAATGAATTTTTTCACCGTTTTCTCTTTTAGCGATAAATATCGTAATCACACCCTTTCAGCTCCTTATATTCTACAATTTGTTACAAATTCCTTTTAAAAAAGAGATGTCCCAATTTCGGACATCTCTTTTTATAATAAAGGTGATAATAATCGGTACGTTGATTCAACAATTCGTCTATGAAGACGTCTTTTATGAAAATGATCACCATGAATTTCACTTGATTCTTCTAAATCATCTTTAAAGTCTTGAACAAGTTTTCGAATGCTATCTGTATCATATAAAAAGGCATTTACTTCAAAATTCAAATGAAAACTTCTCATATCCATATTAGCTGTCCCAATTGAAGCTAAATCAGAATCAACGATGACAATTTTACTATGAAGAAAACCTTTTTCGTATTCATATATCTTTACTCCTGCATCTAAAAGCTCTGGGAAGTACGATCTCGATGCGTAAAAGACAGTACGCTTATCCGGTTTACTCGGCATTAATAAACGAACATCAATACCAGCAAGTGCAGCAACCTTTAATGCGGATAAAATATCATCATCCGGAATAAAATACGGCGTTGCAATCCAAATTGATTTCCGAGCAGAAGCGATCATTGCGAAATATAAATGCTTAATCGTTTCCCACTTATTATCGGGGCCACCTGCAACTAGCTGCACTCCTCCCCAATGATCACCCTCAACTGCTTTTGCTTGTAAATATTCAGGGGCTAGCACAGCCTCTCCAGTCATATAAAACCAGTCTTGAAGGAAAATAAGTTGTAAACTTTGAACCGCTTCACCACGTAAATACAAATGCGTATCTCGCCAAAAGCCAAAATATTTATTTTTCCCTAAATACTCATCACCGATATTTAATCCGCCTACAAACCCTTCGTTCCCATCAATCACAACAATTTTCCTATGATTTCGATAATTAATCTTATCGTTTAAAATCGGAAAGCGCACAGGAAAGAATGGAATCATTTCTACACCTGCATCGTTTAATTCTTCAATATACGATTTCGATAACTTAAAACTTCCAACCGCATCATATAAAAAGCGAACAACAACGCCTTCTTTCGATTTTTGTATTAAAATATCTTTAATTTCTGTTCCTAATTTATCATCACGCACAATGTAATATTCCATATGAATGTGATGTTTCGCTCGTTTTAACCCATTTAAAATAGCCCGAAACGTTTCATCTCCATTTGTTAATGTCCTCGTTTCAGTTTGAAATGAAATATTTAAAGCTCCTAATCGATCCGCTAAACGAAATAACAGTTCTTGATGCTTATGATTGCGTAAAATTCGTTCTTCGTAATCTTCATGCCCTTTATATTGTAAAAACGCCTGTTCATCAAGTAACGCCTTCTTTTGGAACATTCTTTTTCTTCGAAAATTTTGTCCAAATAATAAATAAGCAAAGAAACCAAATACCGGAAAAATCCCTAAAACAATTAACCATGTAAGTGTTTTAGATGGATGTCGATTTTCTAAGAAAATAACGCAACCAATTAAAAACGCAGATACTGTAAATAAAATACTAATAATACCTAAAATCGAAACATCTTTTATCCCAATCACATCTGAATAAAATGCTACATCAATAAACATACGTAACGAAACAAATAATGCGAACAATAGCAGTATAAAGAAAATCAGCTTTAACGTATTTTTCATCTCTTACCTCCTAACTAAGAAAGCTTTCCTATTCTTCATATAAAAAGCCGATTTCATACTACAGAAATCGGCCTACGTTTTAGCAGGAAAATTATTGCGAATCGTTTCAAGCGCATGCTCTTTCACAATTTGTTTTCCATACTCACTTACACGATGAATTGTTAAAGTTGATTCTTCTCCATATTCTAAAATAATACTTAAAATACGATCGATTTCTTCTTCATCATGTAGCACTTCATCGAATTCCACATATACATAATAGCGGTCCTCAAATGAATACAGCTCATCTTTTATATCTTCAAAGATAAGACGATGACTTAATGAAATGACATCTTCAAAATCATTAAATTTAATTAAAAAGCCAAACGTACCATCTTCATTAAAGTTTGTTCCTGTTTGTTCTTCTACCTCTTCGACTAATTCTTGTTGGAATAATGATTCGATGCCTTCATCTAGAGGAATATCTATAATTTTGTCTACCCCTATCGGTAGTTCCAGCTTTTGTCCGTCCTTTGAAAGCTCTGCTTTCGTGACAAGTACTTCAATCCCTTTATCGACTGCTTGCACTTGAATCCATAACGGTCCATCAATAAAGAAATCGTCATGATCACGAGCTTCGTCCATCATCTCCCAAAAGAGCTCTTCACTTCGTTCGCGATCATACCAAATTTCTTCACGATTAAATCCTCTATCCTCTATATCAATGTACGTAATAAAAAATTTCATCGTATGATCATTAATTCTTTCAATATCCAAAATACAACTCTCCCTTCCTGCTTAGAATTGTTATGAAGGGATTCCCCACTCATATGACAAATCAATAGATCCTTGTACTCTCATTTTATGATAAGATTCTCCAGAATGGAAATAAAATCGATTTATTTTACAAAAATAGTTATATGCCTATCTTTCCTCGATAAACTACATAAATATATTATTATAGCGATTTCTTACTTACAAAAAATTTGGACATACATTTCCACATTCCCCCGTACACTGTAATAAAGTGAAACTTCTATTAGAAGAGATTATTTAACAACAACTTTCTTCATCACATACATATAGTTCGCTTATTAAAACATCATAAATGGAGGCAGACGAATGGACTTAGAGTTTTTAACATCCGTACTAATGATTGTCGGTATCGATGTTGTATTAGGTGGTGACAATGCAATCGTCATCGCACTAGCTAGCCGAAATTTACCTGAATCGAAACGAAATAAGGCTATTTTGATCGGTACTCTTTTAGCGATTGTACTAAGAATCATCCTTACTATACTAGCTGTCTATTTACTCGACATTCCATTTCTACAATTGATTGGCGGGGTTTTACTTACATTAATTGCAGTCAATTTATTAACCGATAATAGCAACGATCTTTCTTCTATTCAAGGAAAAACAACTTTATTTCAAGCTGTGCGGACAATTGTTTTCGCGGATCTCGTTATGGGGTTTGATAATGTTATTGCCATTGCAGGTGCAGCTCACGGGAGATTTTTACTCGTCATAATCGGCTTACTCATTTCTATCCCGATTATTATTTGGGGCAGCAAACTTATTTTAATACTTATGGAACGATTTCCATTCCTCATTTATTGCGGGGCAGCGATTCTTGCCTATACTGCAGGAAAAATGGTTACACATGAAGACAGACTTGCAACCTTTTTTCATAACAATCCAAGTTTCACTACAAGCATTCCTTATTTGTTCATTTTCACTATTTTATGCATCGGCTTTATCGTACAACAAGTTCGATTACGCAATGTGAAACATTAAAAAAAACCTTCTACTATATAATAGGTAGAAGGTTTTCATATTATTATAATTAATTTACAAGACGTTGTGCTTCACGTAATTGGAACGTTCTTACTGTACGTGGTAAGAAACGACGAATTTCGTCTTCGTTGTAACCAACTTGAAGGCGTTTCTCGTCAATCATAATTGGACGACGTAAAATCCCTGGATAGTCACGAATCATCTTATATAAATCTTGAAGTGGTAAAGACTCTAAGTTTACATTCAATTCTTGGAAAACTTTCGAACGAGTAGAAATAATCTCATCCGTTCCGCTTTCTGTCATACGTAAAATCTCTTTAATTTCCTCAATCGTTAATGGATCTGAGAAAATATTACGTTCTGTATAGGGAATATGATTTTCCTCTAGCCATAATTTCGCCTTTCTACAAGACGTACAGCTTGGAGAACTATATAATGTTACCATACAAAGCTCACTCTCCTTAAAGAGTACAAATTCTGTACTAAATACAGTTTTAATTTCTAACTTCAGCAATTTTTCGCGATAACTTGTCTTATTGAAAAGTACAAAAATCGCATTTCATGTAAGCAACAACTTATAATAAACAACAATTACTTTTAATAAGTAACTTCTATAATCATTATACAATAGATTTTGCAAGAAATATACAGTAAATTTCCTGCTAGTTGAGAAAACTCTTCCGTGCATTTCACTGCTATGTAACATGATTACGCTCACTTCAGCTGTACTTTAACAATAACTTTCAATCCTTTTACTACTCACTTCTCATAGATTTTTCATATAATATATAGTTATTTATCTATAATCTTCCCTATGAAAAAGAGAACGTTTTCTTACTTTTTCTTGATAAATCAATTAAGAAATGTAAGACTATACAAATGAGAATAAAAAGGAACGTTTGTTCTTATTTTAACAAATATCCTCCCTCCTGTCTACACGATTTCTAAAGTAAATTAAATATTTTTCTGACATTTCTTTCTTTTTCATTTTTTATCTCATACAATAAACATACAGACAGGCAAAGGGGGAGTTTTCAAATGATTGCTTTTTTTATTGATTTTATTACGGTTGCTGCCCTCATCATCGGAATAACAGCATTGATTGGTGTCATTACAAATAGCATCGGCGAAAAGCTCTTTGGTGGAAAAGAAAAAATGAAGTTTGTTAACAAAAGTTTGGGTGTACAATCTGGCTGGAACCAAGTTGGCGGAAAAGGCATTTATAAGAAACGAACGTATTAAAAAAAAGCAGGCGATCGCCTGCTTTTTTTCTTATTTCTCTACTGACGCCCATTTAAAGCTTAAATCGCCGCCATATTTATGGTTATACATATTTTTAATTGAATCTCTTTGTAAATATGCTCTACCACGTTGATATACTGGAACGATCGCAGCATCATCAAGTAACATTTTTTCTGCTTCTAATAAGTTCTTCCAACGAGCATTTACATCGCTTCCATCTTTTTTCGCCTTCATAATGATTTCATCGTATTTTGGATTAGAGTACTTCATCTTATTTTGTGACCCATCTGTTACAAACATATCAAGATATGTAATTGGATCTGGGAAGTCCGCACTCCATCCAGAGAATGACATGACATAATCGCCCGCATCTTCTAATTTTAGTTTTTGTGCGAATGGTTGTTGTTTAATTTTTACTGTTAAACCTGGTAAATTCTTTTCTAATTCACCTTTTAAATATTCACCAGTTTTCTTTGATAACTCTACATCTTCATTTAATAATTCTAATTCGATTTCATTTTTACCAAGTTCTTTTTTACCAGCTTCCCAATATTTCTTCGCTTCTTTCACGTTTGGTTTTACAATATCCCCGTTTACAGCACGGAAATCTTTTTTATCTGGTCCTTTAATGAAGTTATCAGGAATTAATCCTGTTGCTGGCTTAGAACCGTTATTTAATAATGTATCCACGAATGGCTTACGGTCAAAAGCAAGTGAAATTGCTTTACGAATATTTTTATTTGCTAAAGCTGGATCTTTTTGATTTAAACGAAGGAAGAATACAGATGTATCTTCTACTGTTTGGAAATCTGGTTTTCCTTTATATTTATCAATAAACTCCGCTAATAACGACGCTCGATCAATTGCATTTGTTTCATATAAGTTAATTGGCGTAGATGTATCTTTTACAATATTAAAGTTTACTTCTTCAATCTTCACTTCTTTATTGTCCCAATATGACGCGCTCTTTGTCATTTTAAAGCTACGTTCATGTTGCCAATCACTTAATGTAAATGGTCCGTTATAAAGCGTTGTATTCGCTTCCAAACCAAACTTCGTACCTTGCTCTTTCACAAACTTTTCATTCACAGGATAGAAGATTGGATATACCATTAAATCTACAAGGTATGGAATTGAATTATCTAATTCCACTTCTAATGTATAATCATCAATCGCCTTTACCCCTAATTGATCCGGACTCATCTCTTTTTTATTAATTTTCTCTGCATTTTTTATATCATACATAATGTACGCTGATTTCGCAGCTGTATCTGGGTTAATCGCTCTTTGCCATGCGTATACGAAATCTTTTGCCGTCACAGGATCACCATTTGACCATTTTGCGTCTTCACGTAATTTAAATGTATATTTTTTACCATCTTCTGATTTTTGGAATTCCTTCGCTACACCAGGAACTAGCTTATCATCTTTTCCTAAACTGTATAAGCCTTCCATCGTATTACCCATTACTCTTGAAGAAACTGCATCAGCTGATAACGCTGGATCCATCGTTGGAATTTCTTGCGTTTCAATTAAGTTAATAACTTGCTTCGCACCGCTTTTCCCGCTATCCCCTTTTGCGTTCGCTTGCGGTTCATCTTTTTGGTAGCTACATGCCCCTAACATCATGCTCATTGCTACTGTTGATACTACAAAAACTGGCATCTTTTTTTTCATACTTCCACCCTCCACAAAAATGTTAGCCCTTTCATTTTCAAACAGAAAGAAATATATATATGTTCTAATAATTCATATTATACACACAAATATATTTTTTGTATATTTATATTTCTATTTCATTAAAATTTCCTGTTAAAAAATAAATCTTTGTAAACGTTTCATATTGCTGATTATTCTTACTAAAGTGTTAAAAACAACATTTTTATACTTTTCTAAATTATCAGAGAAAAATGAATTTTATATCTCATAATACTTTATGTATAATTATCCTTTTGTTTTTATCATAAAATAGCACTCTCTTCATAATAAAAATATGTAGGCTAAAATGAGTGCAAAGGTTAAGAAAGTATGTTACGATACATTTTGCTAAAAATAGATATCGGTAAAGAGGGGACGGACATGGCAGCAATTCAGGCAAAAAACGGGCCTACTGAGAAATTAAGTTTATTCTTATTAACATGGCCTATTTTTCTAGAAGTTTTTCTTTTTATGTTAATGGGGATCGCTGATACTTTCATGTTAAGTGCATTATCAGACGATGCTGTATCTGGGGTTGGTGCAGCGAATCAATACCTCCATATCGCTATTTTGGTACTAGAAGTCATCGGGAACGGCGCAGCTATCGTCGTATCTCAATACCTCGGTTCCAAACGCTTTATGGAAGCATCTAAAATATCAGCATTAGCCGTCACATTAAATTTAATAGTTGGGCTCGTTATAAGCGCTGGTTTTCTTTTATTTTCGAAACATATGATGCTCGCAATGAACTTACAAGGCGATGTACTAACGTATGCGCAAAACTACTTATCTATCGTCGGAGGAGCCATCTTCCTACAAGCTATTATTAACTCATTAGCCGCAATTATCCGTGTACACGGTTTTACAAAGCAAGCGATGTTTATTTCACTCGGAATGAATATGATTCATATCGCTGGAAACTACGTACTCATTTTCGGGAAATTTGGTTTCCCTGAGCTCGGTGTACAAGGGGCTGCCATTTCTTCTGCTGTCAGCCGACTTATAGCACTTATTGTTTTCTTCTGGTTACTATACCGCGTTATGGAATATCGTGTAAAATTACAATATTATTTTACCTTATCAAAAGAATATATCGGGAAAATTTTAAAAATCGGGATTCCATCTGCTTTTGAGCAAGTTATGTATCAAGCTTGTCAAATTGTCTTCTTATACTATGCAACATATTTAGGAACGGAATCGTTAGCGGCTAGACAATACGCTACGAACATTTCTATGTTCACTTATTTATTCGCTATTGCAATTGGTATGGGAACAGCCATTATTATTGGCCGCCTCGTTGGTGGTGGCGAAAAAGATGAAGCATACGAACGCTTGTGGAAAAGTGTAAAATGGGCGATTGGTGTAACTTTATGTATGGTCGCTCTCGTTATTACATTCCGTACACAATTAATGGGACTGTTTACAGATAATCCGTACATTATCGGGTTAGGCGCAAGTGTTCTTTTACTAAGTGTACTACTTGAAACGGGACGTACGATGAACATCGTCATCATTAATTCGCTTCGTGCAGCTGGTGATGCAAAATATCCTGTTTTAATCGGTGCATTCTCTATGGTGTTAATGAGTTTACCACTAGGTTACTTTTTCGCCTTTCATTTAGATATGGGGCTCGTTGGTATTTGGCTAGCAATCGCCATCGACGAATGGACACGTGCCATTATTATGTTCTTCCGCTGGAAAAGTAGAGCATGGGAGCGTTATGCACTTGTTAAACCTGAAGAACAAGAGGAGAATGTTTCTGTTCAAGTTCAGTAATTTTGCATATGGATATCACTAATGATACATGAGATTTATATCGGCGATTCTTTAAATATATCGACTGACCGACAAATGTATACAATTCTTTTATATAGTAGAAAAAGAGCCATCCTTCCATAACAGAAGAATGGCTCTTTTTCTTATTGATAAATCTCTTTATATTTCTTGTACTCCGCTTCCGAACATAGTACGAAATGTCCTGGGCGAATTTCACGCATTGTTGGTGCTTCACTACCATAATTATGCTGTGATGGATCATATACGATACGTTTACGATTGCGCTCATAATCTGGATCTGGAAGTGGAATCGCTGATAATAGTGATTTCGTATATGGATGAATTGGATTCGCATATAATTCATCACTTGTTGTTAACTCAACGATTTGGCCACGGTACATTACACCAATACGATCACTAATGTATTTTACCATTGATAAATCATGGGCGATGAATAAGTATGTTAAACCTTTTTCTTTTTGTAACTTTTTCAGTAAGTTTACAACTTGCGCCTGAATCGATACGTCAAGTGCTGAGATCGGCTCATCGGCAATGATAAATTCTGGGTCTACAGCAAGCGCTCGAGCGATACCGATACGCTGACGTTGTCCACCTGAGAATTCGTGTGGGAAACGGTTTGCGTGCTCTTTATTTAAACCAACTGTGTTTAATAGTTCATGAACACGGTCCATGCGCTCTTTTTTACTTTTCGCTAATCCGTGAATATCAATACCTTCTGCGATAATATCCCCTACTGTCATACGAGGATTTAATGATGCGTATGGATCTTGGAAAATCATTTGCATTTTACGGTTGAATTTCTTCAGTTCTGCGCGTGATTTCTTACCATGTACGTTTTCACCATCGAACAATACTTCACCAGCAGTTGCATCATATAAACGAATAATCGTTCTTCCAGTTGTCGATTTACCACAACCTGATTCTCCTACAAGACCAAATGTTTCTCCGCGGTAAATATCAAATGAAATATCATTAACCGCTTTGACAACACCACCACTCACGTCGAAGTGCTGCTTTACATTTTTTACTTCAATTAATTTCTCACGTTGTTTAGTCATGTTGTTCACCTGCTTTCATTTGAAGAATGCGTTTTTCAACGACTGCTGGCGGTTTTACTTCTGGAGCTTGCTCGTGAAGTAACCAAGTTGCCGCATAGTGCGTATCACTTACTTTAAATAAAGGTGGGTCCATTTCAAAATCAATTTTCAGTGCCTGCGGGTTACGTGGTGCAAAAGCATCTCCCTTTGGCGGCTTCAATAAATCTGGAGGCGTTCCAGGGATTGCATATAACTCTTCTTCTGAACCATCTAAACTTGGCATAGATGCGATTAAACCCCAAGTATATGGATGTTTCGGATTGTAGAAAATTTCATCTACAGTTCCAATTTCAACAACTTTACCAGCGTACATAACTGCCACTCGGTCCGCAACGTTTGCTACTACACCTAAGTCATGCGTAATGAAAATGATTGCTGCTTCTGTTTTTTGCTGAATGTCTTTCATAAGTTCTAAAATTTGCGCCTGAATCGTAACGTCTAGCGCTGTTGTCGGCTCATCGGCAATTAATAATTTCGGGTTACAAGCTAACGCCATCGCAATAACTACACGCTGTCTCATACCACCTGAGAATTGGTGAGGATATTGTTTTAAACGAGCTTCTGGATTTGGAATACCTACAAGGTCAATTAATTCTAAAGCAACTTTACGTGCATCTGCTTTACTCATCCCTTGGTGTTTAATTAGACCTTCCATAATTTGATTTCCAATTGTCATCGTTGGGTTTAATGATGTCATTGGATCTTGGAAAATCATCGCGATATCTTTACCGCGTACTTGCTGCATTTCTTTTTCTGTTAATTTCGTTAAGTCACGACCTTCAAATACGATTTCACCATTTTTAATGCGTCCAGGAGGATTCGGAATTAATCCCATTAACGCTTTAGAAGTAACTGATTTCCCTGAACCAGATTCTCCTACAATCGCCAATGTTTCTCCTTTTTTCAAATCAAAAGTAACGCCGCGTACAGCTTGTACTTCACCTGCATGTGTATCAAAGGAGACTTGTAAATCTTTTACCTCTAACAATGTTTTCATCTTTGCCTCTCCCCTCTTTTACTTACGCATTTTTGGATCTAACGCGTCGCGTAATCCGTCTGCCATTAAGTTAAACGCTAAAATTAATATACTGATGACAACCGCAGGGATGAACATCATATGCGGATACGTTTGAATAGATTTATAACCATCATTTACAAGAGAACCTAGTGACGCAAATGGCGGCTGAATTCCTAAACCGATGAAACTTAAGAACGCTTCACCAAACACCGCTGATGGAATTGTAAACATTGTCATTACGATAATAGGTCCCATTACGTTTGGAATTAAATGTTTCACAATTAATTGTGTATTTGTTGCACCTAATGTACGAGATGCTAATACATATTCTTGGTTTTTTAACTTTAAGATTTGTCCACGAACAATACGCGACATCCCTATCCAACCTGTAATCGCCATCGCGAGTGTAATTGACCAAATACCAGATCCCATAATGATTACCATTAAAATAACGATGATTAAGTATGGAATACCGTTAATAATCTCCATAATACGTTGCATAATGTTATCTACTCTACCGCCGTAGAATGCTGAAATACCTCCGTATGCAACCCCAATTACTAAGTCAATTGCTGCTGCTAAAAGAGCGATATATAATGATACGCGTGTACCTTCCCATGTTCTTGTCCATAAGTCACGGCCAAGATCATCTGTACCAAACCAGAAGTACTCTTTAATATCACGTTTTTCATATTGGTCAACACCATATTGATCTGTACCGTCAAATGGTAACCAATGAACATTTTCAATAACTGGAATTTTTGGTGGTAATTTCGCTCGACCTAAATCTTGCTCTTTATACGAGTGTTTACTTACCATCGGTCCAAAAATCGCTAATAGTGCAATGATAACTAATAATACAAGGCCAAGCATCGCACCTTTATGTTGGAATAAACGTCTTCTTACATCTTGCCAAAACGTTAGGCTTGGACGGGCAATGACTTCATTATCAACATTATTTTGATTGGCTTGTTGAAATAAATCTGGAGATAATTTTTGTACATCTTTCATCATTTTTTCCCTCCCGCTAAACGAATACGAGGATCAATAATTCCGTATAAAATATCGACAATGAAAATAACTAAAATGAAGATTGCACTATAGAAAATCGTAGTTCCCATAATAACTGTATAGTCATTTAAAGTAATCGATTTAACGAATTGTTCCCCAAGTCCTGGTACAGCATAAATTTGCTCGATAACAAGTGTTCCTGTAATTAATGCCGCAACCATTGGTCCTAAAATTGTTACAACTGGAATTAACGCGTTACGAAGTGCATGTTTGACAATGATAACGCCTTGGCTAATTCCTTTCGCTTTCGCTGTTAAAATGTAATCGGCTTGCATAACTTCAATTAATTCTGCACGAGAGAAACGTGCGATTGTTGCAATAACTCCCATCGATAATGCAATTGTAGGCATTACAGTAAACTCTGGTCCTTTCCAGAATGCTACTGGGAACCAGCCAAGTTTTACCCCTACGAAATATTGCAGTAATGCGGCGAATACGAATGATGGTACCGACATTCCGAGTACCGAAATAACTGTTGCACTATAATCTACCCACGTATTATTACGAAGTGCGGCAACAATACCTAAAATTAAACCGATAAATGTTCCTAATATAATCGCTTGTAAACCTAATTGGGCTGATGGTCCAATACGATCCACAATCATGTCTGTTACTGGGCGGTTATCATATTGGAATGATACCCCTAAATCACCTTTTGCTAGGTTACCTAAGTAACGTGCGTATTGAACTGGTACCGGATCATTCAATCCGTATTTTTCAAGAATGATTTCTTTTTGTGCCGGTGATAGCTTCTCCTGGTTTTTAAGCGGAGAACCCGGAAGTAATTTCATCAAAAAGAAAGTCATTGTAGTAATTAAAAATAATGTCAAAGCCATGTACACGAAACGTTTTAATACATAACGTCCCATATCAAGCACCTCCCCGTTTTTCTCAAAAGCAATAAGATAGTTTAAAATATTCTTACTTTTATTTTTTTAAAATAAGAGCATATGCCCATCATAGGCATATACCCTTGTAAACGATGGAAAAAAAGATTATTTTTGTTCAACAGATGCCCATTTGTAAGTTAATTTACCACCATAGTTAATTGGGATAATATCTTTTACGGCACCTTTTACTACATACGCTGAACCTTTTTGGAAGATTGGAGTGATAACTGCATCCTCTTTAATTAACATCTTCTCTACTTCTAGAAGGTTGTCCCAGCGAGCTTGTAAATCTTTTGTATCTGTTTTAGCTTTTAGGATTAACTCATCATATTTCTGATTAGAATACCCTGTTTTATTTTGAGAACCATTCGTAACAAACATATCTAAATATGAGATTGGATCTGGGAAATCTGGTCCCCAAATACCAAACGCAATATCATATTGCTGAGAATCTTCTAATTTATTTTTTTGTGCGAATGGTTGCTGTTTAATTTTAATTGATAAACCTGGTAAGTTCTTTTCCATCTCACCTTTTAAGAATTCCCCAACCTTTTTAGCATCTTCATTATCAAAGTTTAAGAATTCTAGTTCGATTTTATCAGTTCCAAGCTCTTTCTTCGCTGTTTCCCAAAGCTTTTTCGCTTCTTTTGGATTTGTTTCAACTAGCTTTCCATTTTCAGCTCGGAAATCTTTTTTATTCGGACCTTCAGCGAAATCTTTTCCAACAAATCCGTAAGCTCCAATTGCACCGTTATTTAAAATAACTTTTGCAATGTTATCACGGTCAAAGGACATTGAAATTGCTTTTCTTAAGTTTTTATTACTTAAGTACTGATTACTTTGATTAAATCTTAAGTAAGCAACCCCTGCTTCTTTTCTTGTTTGGAACTCTGGACTTTTTCTAAACTTATCAACAAATTCAGACGTTAAAGCCGCTCGGTCAATCGCGTTTGTCTCATATAAATTTACATCAGTTGCTGTATTTTTTACAATATTAAAGTTGATTTCTTCGATTTTAACCGTTTTATTATCCCAATATGAAGGATTCTTCTTGAATTGGAAACTTTGTTCATGTTTCCAATCACTCATAACGAATGGACCGTTATATAATGTTGTATTTGCCTCTAAACCAAATTTATCACCTTGTGCTTTTACAAAGTTTTCATTTAGTGGGTAAAATACTGGATAAACTGTTAAATCGATAAAGTAAGGAACGGGATTGTCTAATTCTACTTCTAATGTATAATCATCAATCGCTTTTACACCTAATTGGTCAGCAGGTAATTCTTTTTTATGAATTTTCTCTGCATTTTTAATATCGAACATAATGTACGAATACGTTGCTTTTGTATCTGGATTTACTGCTCTTTTCCATGAATACACAAAATCTTTAGCTGTTACAGGTTCCCCATTCGACCATTTCGCATCTTTTCTTAATTTAAATATGTATTTCTTCCCATCATCTAGCTTTTCGACATCTTCTGCAACTCCAGGCATTCTCTTTTGATCTTTGCCAATACGATATAAACCTTCCATCGTATTATTTAATGCTGTAGAAGATGAAGAATCAGATGCTAATGATGCATCCATTGACGGAATTTCAGATAACTCTGTTAAATTAAGAATCTGTTTTCCGTTACTACTACTCGTAGCGTTCTCTTTCCCTTTTGCTTTTGCGTCATCTTTTTGGTAGCTACACGCGCTAAGCAACATACTTGCAGTTAAAGTTGATGCAAGTAATAACGGTATCTTTTTCTTCATGTTGTGTTGCCTCCCCTAATTGCACTTCCTGTACCCTCACTTGTTAAAAAGTAGAATTGAAAGAATAATCTCCAAGTTTCTACAATTTTCATTATACATATAATATAACAATTGTGAATATAGTTTTTTGTTTTTTTGTTAAAATTTTTAATAAAATATTTATATTTTTAATTTTTCGTAAAGGGATACATTAACATTGCTACCATCATCTTAAAATCAGACCTTTAATTGCGTATAATTTTCAAAAAATTAATCCTAGTACTTATTATAGCTTTTATAGTATAATAATTCTAGTAATATTTTGACGGAGGGGAATATTTTGAATAAAGTTTTTTTTCATACTTGTATACTAATTTTTATAGCGATGATTGCTTCTAGTATTGGTGCATTCCTCATTTCATCTCAATTTTTGTTGAACTTTGTCAACATTTTGTTTTATATTGCACTGTTTTTTATTCTTATCGGCGGTTTTTTATACATATTTCAAAATGGTTTTTTCAATGTAACCATTTACGCATTCCAAAGAGTATTTGGTACGAACAAAAAGATTGACTCTTTAATTGAAGAAGTCGAGGAACCTACAGATAAGAAAGAACGTATTTATAAAACATATTCATTCAAATGGACATATCCAATTTGTATTACAGGTATCTTCCTTGGGTTGTTCTCGACCCTCATTAGCTTTACTATTTTGATGTAGTTTGCAAACACTATCCCATATGATATAATAATCAGCAAAACATTTTGTTATAAAACTTTAGTTCTTTCATATTAAAAGAGCTCAAGTAACAATAAATAAATTTATATGTATGCGATGATAAAGAAGAGTACATATTGAGGCAATTTCAGAGAGCTTGTGGTTGGTGTGAACAAGTAATTGTACAGTATGGAATGGGCTTTTGAGCACCAAACCGAACCGAAAGTAGTAGGCTTTGGCGTTATATCCAAACGTTATTATGGATTAGAGAGATTTCACAGTAGTGAAATAATTAGGGTGGTACCACGGTCCATTCGTCCCTATAGTTTTTTGGGATGAATGGGCTTTTTTGTTTGCCTTCTCTTCCCCACATCACGCATTCTATTTTAGGAGGAATTACTTATGTCAGTTATCTTTTCTGGTATTCAACCAAGTGGAACGATTACACTTGGAAACTATTTAGGAGCAATGAAGCAGTTTACAGAGCTTCAAAATGAACACGACTGTTATTTCTGTATTGTAAACCAACATGCGATTACAGTACCTCAAGATCCCGTCGGGCTTCGTAAAAACATCCGCAGTCTTGCTGCACTTTATGTAGCATGCGGCATCGATCCTGAAAAAGCTACTTTATTTGTACAATCAGAAGTACCAGCACACGCTCAACTAGGATGGATCATGCAATCTGTTGCTTACGTTGGAGAATTAGAACGTATGACGCAATATAAAGATAAAGCTTCTGGTAGAGATTCAGTTCCAGCTGGATTACTTACGTATCCACCATTAATGGCTGCTGATATTTTACTTTACAACACTGAAATCGTGCCGGTTGGTGATGACCAAAAGCAACATATCGAATTAACACGTGACTTAGCAGAGCGTTTCAACAAACGTTACCGCGAAATCTTCACAATGCCTGAAATTCGCATTCCAAAAGTAGGAGCTCGCGTTATGTCATTAACAGAGCCTACGAAAAAAATGAGTAAATCTGATCCGAATCCAAAATCAATGATTAGTATGCTTGATGAGCCAAAAACAATTGAAAAGAAAATTAAGAGTGCTGTAACTGACTCTGAAGGTATTGTGAAATTTGATAAGGAAAACAAACCTGGTATCTCTAATTTATTAACAATCTACTCTTCATTCTCTGGAAAAACAGTTGAAGAAATCGAAGCAATGTACGAAGGAAAAGGATACGGCGACTTCAAAGGCGACCTAGCGCAAGTAGTCGTAGAAGCTATTCGTCCAATTCAAGACAAATATAACGAACTAATCAACTCACCAGAACTAGACGAAATCCTAGACAAAGGTGCAGAAAAAGCAAACCGCGTCGCATTCAAACAACTACGCAAAGTAGAAAACGCAATGGGACTAAGCAGAAAACGTAGGTAACATATAAAGCGGAGGCAGCTCGTTCAGCTCTGACTGGCTAAGGTTCTTTCGCATAGAAGACGCTTTTTGTCTTCTTATGCGAAAGGTTCTTAGACACGAAGAGCTTGCTGCCGGAGCTGGATTTCTACAAAAAGCGGAGGCGGCTCGTTTAGAATGTGAGGGGGATGGAGCTCCTGACGTAGAGGCGCTTTTTGCCTCGCAGGAAGGCGCGAAGCCACCGAACATTCTTGCTGCCGGAGCTAGATTACTACAAAATTAAAAAACCGCCAATTGGCGGTTTTTTAATTTACCTTTTGCTCATTTTCCATTTCCCATAACTTTTCAAAAAATGGCTGTCCTTTTACGAGACGCTCGCATAATTGTTCGTGCTTATCAGACCAGCCTGTTTTCGCTTCATCATACAGCTTAGCCCAAATATCTTCAAATTCCATATGTTGAACCATTCCATATGCTGATGGATCCCACTCTGTGAACCAATAGCGAATTTCTGCTGTGTTTTTCGTTGTATGTAATTGATCTAACGCCATAAATAATAATTGTTTTAGCTGTCTTTCTTTACGAGTCAAGCCATTCATAATGAAAGGCGATGGTGATAAAATATGATGTTCTTTTTCTGTTTCTTCTACTTGGAACTCATACTTTTCTGCTTGTACGTTTTCTACCATCTCATATACCATCTGCTCTTGGCGTGGTATAAGTCTACTTTTGCGAATTGGTACATTGTAACCAATTGTGTCAATCGCAATAATTCCTTTTCCATCTGTAACAACAAAGCAATACTCTTGCTGCAAACGTTCATGATTTTTACGAATATAAGCCTTATGATGTACGTCTTCCAGCATTTTTTGCGGAAGCTCTAACAATTCGTTCTCGATGTAATGATATAATGTGGCATCTACTTTTAATAATGGCACTTGATCTAATAGCTCAATCGTATCATCTTTCCGCCATTCGTAAAAATGACAAACGTTATACCCATTCTCTTCACCTTCAAACCAATTTACCCATACATCATGTAGATATAACATTCACTACCCCTCACTTCACTACTGTTTGTACCAATCATTATGTTCATTTTTGCTTAACTTTATTCCACTTGAGGAAATATATTCTAATTATTATTTTTTCTTCTATTAATACTAAAAAAACAGGAAATAGAACTCCTGTTTTTTATATATGAAATGTCCTTGCTTTATTCAATATTTCTTTTGCATCTATAGATAATAAAGAAAGTGTATCTTCTCCTTCCAAAGTTACACAATCTTTGACAATATGAAATCCAAGCGCATAGCCAAGCATCTTCGGATAAGAGTGAAAGCCATTTAATAAGATGTCATGTTCCCTTGTTCCTCGTTTTATACTTATTCTTTCATGTACAACATTTTTCCAATAATAAACAGCCTCTTCTTTTGAAAGATACGCCGTCCACGGTGCATTGTTTTTTTCTGTATACCTTTCTGTTACTGCTTGTTCCGCTAGCCCTTCCATAATCATCGTATCAAGTAATGTATATTCTGTTTCTTTCGTCTCAATTTGATGTAACCTGCATATGTGATGATATTCATGCGCCAATAACACTTTTAATTCTTCTACCGAATTCCGCCCACATACGAATAAGAAAATAACATGACGCATAGATAATCCAGCCCTACCGTTATACTCTTCTTGTACAGTTCGATTATAGGAATCTGATAATAAAATAAAGACAGGGACATCTGGACCTTTTAACCAATTTTTCAGTTTATCATACTCCAGGCTCAATTCTTTCCAAATTTCCTTTTCCTCTAATTCTTTAATTTCCTTTTCTCCGCGCATGATCGGGCGATACATCCCTTTTGAAATTAAAAAGCGATACAACCTTTCTTTTGGCAACGGAATATACTTCGTAAATTTCTCACAAAGTTTTTCTGGCCGTCCATAATATAAATGTAGCCATTCAGCTGTTTCAACAATCCCCATCTTTATCCCTCCTTTTTCTTATGTATATGCTACAGGAGAAAAAGGCGTAAAAATAAATAAGGAGTTTTTTCGCAATCTATTGCGAAAAAACTCCTTATTTCATCGATTATTTATACGATTTAAATACTAACACTGCGTTATGACCACCGAATCCTAATGAGTTACTTAATACTGCATTTACTTCTTGGTGTCTCGCTTGATTTGGTACGTAATCTAAGTCACATTCTGGATCTGGTGTCTCATAGTTAATTGTTGGAGGAATTACTCCGTCTGTAATTGATTTAATAGAGAAAATCGCTTCAACAGCACCAGCTGCTCCTAATAAGTGACCTGTCATTGATTTCGTTGAGCTAATTGCTACTTTATACGCGTGCTCGCCGAAAGTTTCTTTAATTGCCATCGTTTCATATTTTTCATTCGCATCCGTACTTGTACCGTGCGCATTAATGTAATCAATATCTTCTGGCTGTAGGCCTGCATCAGCTAAAGCTTGACGCATTGCACGCACTCCGCCTTCCCCACCAGGAGCAGGCATTGTAATATGGAATGCATCTCCAGTTGCACCATAACCAGCAATTTCCGCGTAAATGTGAGCACCGCGTGCTAATGCATGCTCTAATTCTTCAAGAATTAGAATACCTGAACCTTCACCCATTACGAAACCGCTACGGTTTTTATCAAATGGACGGCAAGCCGTTGCTGGGTCTTCATTAAATGTTAATGCTTTTGCTGAGCTAAATCCTGCGAATGCCATACTTGTTAGCGGCGCTTCTGCTCCGCCTGTAATCATTGCATCAGCATCACCACGCTGAATTGCTTTAAATGCATCACCAATTGAGTTTGCACCAGATGCACAAGCCGTTACAGAACAAGTGTTAATTCCTTTTGCTCCTGTTGCGATTGATACTTGACCTGCTGCCATATCTGGAATCATCATCGGCACGAAGAATGGGCTCACGCGGCGTGGGCCTTTCTCAGTAAAAATCTTAAATTGTTCTTCGTATGTTTCCATACCGCCAATACCAGATCCAATCCATACACCAATTCGAGGTCCGTTTTCTTCTGTAATTTCAAGCTTTGCATCTGCAACTGCCATTTTCGCTGCTGCTACTGCATATTGTGTAAAGCGATCCATACGGCGCGCTTCTTTTTTATCAATATATTTCTCGACTTCAAAGTCGTTAATTTCCGCTGCTACTTTTGCTGGAAATAGTTCTGGATCAATTCTTGTAAGTCGCCCGATTCCAGATACACCCTTTTTAATGTTTTCCCACGCTGTTTCAACATCTGTACCGACCGGTGTAACAGCTCCTAGTCCTGTAATTACGACCCTCTTTTTTTCCATACAAAATACACTCCTTTTTTCTCTCAGTCCTTATTTACCCCAACGAAGAGCAACTGCTCCCCATGTTAATCCGCCGCCAAAACCAACAAGTATAATTAAATCACCGTCTTGAATACGTCCGTTTTGCAATTCCTCTACCATTGCAATCGGAATGGAAGAAGCTGATGTATTACCGAACTTCTCAATCGTCATACTCATTTTTTCTTGTGGTAAATTTAACCTCTCTCTTGCAGATTCCATAATACGAATGTTTGCTTGATGCGGTACTAAGAAATCCACATCTTCCTTCGTAAGACCAGCTTTATCTAAAACGCGAAGACAAGAATCACCAAGTTGACGAACGGCAAATTTAAACACTTCTCTGCCATTCATCATAACATACTCGTCTTGATAAAGGTGCTTGCCGCCACTTCCGTCTGCTCCTAATTCAAAAGATAGAACGCCTTTACCTTCTGAAACAGCTCCCATTACGACAGCACCGGCTCCGTCTCCAAATAGTACTGCTGTATTTCGATCGTTCCAGTCTACAATTTTAGATAGTTTATCACTACCAACTACTAATACATTTTTATACGTTCCTGTTTGAATAAATTGCTGCGCTGTAATCATTCCGTACATAAAACCGGCACATGCTGCACTTAAATCCATTGCAGCTGCATGTTTCGCTCCTATTGCTTCTTGAATTACACAAGCAACTGCTGGAAAAGCACGATCTGGTGTTACTGTTGCTACTAAAATAAGATCGATATCCTCTCCGCTAATTCCTGCATCTTCAAGTGCTTTTTTAGAAGCCTCTACGGCCATATATGAAGTATCTATTGTATCATCGGCAATGCGTCTTTCTGCAATTCCCGTTCTCGTACGAATCCATTCATCGGATGTTTCCATTATTTTCTCTAAATCGTGATTTGTGACTACTTTTTCTGGCACATATCTTCCGATCCCTAAAATGCCCACGTTCACATCGCAGCCCTCCGTTTTATATCAAATATTATGACTTGGTACTAATTTTAAAACATAAATGTATTTTTGTCTAGAATATATTTCGCATAAAACAGAAAGCTAACGCATTATTCACGTTATTTTTCATTAAAAGAAACAGAAACATACCTCTAAAATATAAAAAGACTCAAACCGCTTCTATCCACGGTTCGGGCCTCTCTTCCATCTTAAAAAGATGCTTTTTATTCTTTATCTGCTTTCCTTCTAAACTAGAGAGTTCTCCTCACTACTTTTCCTTTATCCTCTTCATATCTCTGGTTTTCCCCCCCAGGCGAGAATAAAAAAGGCCCTGACCGCTTCTATCCACGGTTCGGGCCTCTCTTCCATCTTAAGAAGATGCTTTTTATTCTTTTTATTCTTTATCTGCTTTCCCAAGCTCATAAGCTTCGTTCATAACTTTCATTAACAACTCTAACACCGGCTGTGCCTTCTCCATATCAAGTGCAATTCCATTATCATCTAAAATTGCCTTTGCTTCCGGTAAATGCTTCATTGCGATTTGTAAAAACTGCATGCTTTTTTCGTTCATATTATGCTCTTCCTCTCCATTAAAACTTTCACATACAATAGTGTAACACGCGTACTACCCTTCGTATAACTCTTTATATTTTTTCATGTGTGCCAGTTGTTTATTTAAACCGTATTCTAACGGAGTATTTCTTTTTATTGAAATTACCTCGATAGCCTCATCTCTTACTTCGTTATTATTTTTATTTACTTTATCATCCGCGCGTAAAAGATTCATACCTTTTTCCCATAATGACTGTTTACCACTAAGTAAATTGTATATACCAAGCTGCGCCCCGTTCGTTCCATTTTCCCATAAGTATTCACATACATCTTCAACGTAAAGTAAATCATTCCCCTTTTCCTCAATCGTACAACGGCACTCTTTTTCACCTAATTCTGATAAAATCAGCTGATGAAACATCATAAAGGACGGTTGCCACGGTCCATATAATGTTGGAACTCGAAATACACTATATTGTAAATTCCCTTTTTTCAATCCTTCTTCTACTTTCAAAAATAGGCGCTTATTTTCGGATTCATCTGTACTGCCTACTTCAATAGAAGAAATTAAATTTAACTTCACTTTTTGTTCTTCACACATTCTTATAATTCGCTTTAAATATTGTAATATGACTCTTTCATTCCGAAATCCACTTTGCTGATTTGGCTCATATAAGCAAAAATAAACAGTATCGAATCTCTCTTCCTCAACCGATCTCCATCCATCTTCATCTCTTATCGAATAATACGTAAATAACGCATTTCGCCCAATTAATAATAACTTCTCTTCATTAATTTTCGTCATACTATCGAATTCATCAAAATCAAGACCATAGACTTCCACTTCTTCTGCAATCATTTTATTTACAAGGTGATAACCTACAAACGTAAGTGCACCTATTATCAGCACGCGTTCCATACCACCAACCCTTTCCCTCTGAAACAAATAGCTCCTCATTTATGTATATGGGAGCTTCATAATTCTTCTTCATATTTTTTAAAGAAATCAGTCGTTTGCCTAACCATTTTATATTTCACATCTTGCAGATGGAACAAGACAGAAGTATCACATTGATTTAGTTGCCTCATTTTCTCATATCTACGCAACTGCTGTTTTCTTCCTCTTTTTTCTTGTGTTGATACGAAAATTTTAACAGGTACACAAGATGGAAGAAGCGTAAATGATTTCTTATTTATTTTTGATTCTAATTCTTCTTCTTTGGCATCATACGCCAAACTTAATTCCTTCACGAGTCTCTTGTAAAAAAATTTATGCTCTTTCTCAAAACTTACATATTCCGGTAAATCTAAACACGGATTTAGCATAACAACAGAACGAATACATTCAGGATATTTGTTCATCATTTCAAGTGCTACAAGCGCTCCCATACCATCTGCCATAATGTGCATTTTCGCATTTAACGTCTCTTTTCTCAAAACAACATCATATAAACGTTTTGCCAGACGAACAGATTGATCGTTTCCCCAATGTCTTCCGTATAAATTAGAGGAAAAGACCGTGTAGCCTTGTTCAATAAGACCATGTAAAAAATAAGATTTACCCGCATGTTGTGTCCATAAACTTGTACCATTCTCAATAAAGTAGTTATAATCACCGAGGAGCATAACAGAAAATCCATTTGGCTTCTCCGGTAAATAAATGACACATGGTTCTTTTTCTAAGTAAAAAAAACGTTCCGTAATACTCATTTTTCCCCCGCCTTATTTTCTAAACATATAAAAGTACTCTTTTATAATGTATGAACGGAATGCAAATTTGCGTTGAAAAATCTACAAATATTTTTCTATATTCTTTTTTCAATTGTGTTACAATAAGGACAGATTGAACGAATAGAGGTGTAAAATATGCGTTTCATTTGGGCATTAATTTGGTCGTTCTTACTTGTACATATGATGAGCTATGTAATCGGCTCTATGACTGGCGGTACATACGACTTTAACCAAGCGTCTATTTTCTCAGTTGTTCTTGCTGTGTTAGTACTAGCAATTTCAGCTGCAATTCCAAACGAGCCAGTAGAACAACACTAAAAAAAGAGTCCGGATTTTATCCGAACTCTTTTTTATTTTTATTTCACATGAACGACTAATTCGTTATTTTCTACATCAACAACTACGTGACTATTATCAGTAATTGTTCCTGCAATTAATTCTCGTGCTAATTTCGTTTCCACTTGACGCTGTACGTATCGTTTTAATGGACGAGCTCCGTACATTGGGTCGAAACCGGCTTCCACAACAAATTCTTTTGCTGCATCTGTTAATTCTACTGTAATGTGACGGTCAGCTAGACGACCTTGTAGTTCTTTTACAATTTTATCAACAATGCCTTTAATTTCATTCGTTGTAAGAGGTTTGAATAAAATAATTTCATCCACACGGTTTAAAAATTCAGGGCGGAAATGTCCTCTTAATTGCCCCATTACAAGGTCTCTTGATTCCTCTTTAATCGAACCATCTTCTTCTAATCCATCTAGTAAATGAGCAGATCCAATATTTGAAGTCATAATAATAACTGTATTTTTAAAGTCCACTGTACGACCTTGCGAATCTGTAATGCGTCCATCATCTAACATTTGTAATAAAATGTTGAATACTTCTGGATGTGCTTTTTCAATTTCATCTAATAAAACAACGGAATATGGTTTACGTCTTACCGCTTCTGTTAATTGACCGCCTTCTTCATATCCTACATATCCAGGAGGTGCACCAATTAAGCGAGACACGGCGTGTTTTTCCATATACTCAGACATGTCAATGCGAATCATTTGCTCTTCACTATCGAATAAAGACTGGGCTAACGTTTTTGCAAGTTCTGTTTTACCAACACCTGTTGGCCCTAAGAAGATGAAAGAACCAATCGGGCGGTTCGGATCTTTAATACCAGCGCGAGCACGAAGAACTGCGTCTGACACTAAGCTTACTGCTTCCTCTTGTCCGATGACACGCTCTGATAGGATTTGCTCTAAGCGTAATAATTTCTCGCGTTCACCTTCCACGAGTTTCGCAACAGGAATACCAGTCCAGCGTGAAACAATATCTGCAATTTCTTCTTCACTTACTTCCTCACGTAATAAACGATTTTCTTGTTTATTATGCGCGCCCATTTCTTCCGCTTCTTTTAACTCTTTTTCAATTGCGGGAATTTTCCCGTGACGAAGTTCGGCTGCTTTATTTAAATCGTAATTGCCTTCTGCTTCTTCTAATTCACGACGCAAACGTTCTAAATGCTCACGTAAGTCACGAACTTTGTGAATGTCTTCTTTTTCTTTCTCCCATTTCGCTCTCATGCCACTGGCAACTTCTTTTAAATCCGATAATTCACGTTGCAATGTTTTTAGACGCTCTTGGCTACCACGATCCGTTTCTTTCCCAAGAGCCGCTTCTTCAATTTCCAGCTGCATAATGCGGCGCGTTACTTCATCTAATTCTGTTGGCATAGAATCAATTTCTGTACGAATTGTTGCACACGCTTCGTCAACAAGATCAATTGCTTTATCTGGTAAGAAGCGATCTGAAATATATCGATCTGATAAAACAGATGCTGCTACAATCGCACGGTCATGAATATTTACACCGTGATAAATTTCAAAGCGTTCTTTTAATCCACGTAAAATGGAAATCGTATCTTCAACAGTTGGCTCTTCTGCTAATACTTGTTGGAAACGTCTTTCTAGCGCTGGATCTTTCTCAATATATTTGCGATATTCATCTAGTGTTGTGGCTCCAATACAATGCAGTTCACCACGTGCAAGCATCGGTTTTAACATATTTCCTGCATCCATGGCTCCTTCTGTTTTACCAGCTCCAACTATTGTATGAAGTTCATCAATGAATAATAAAATGCGTCCTTCACTCTTTTTAATTTCATTTAATACAGCTTGCAGACGCTCTTCGAACTCACCACGGAATTTCGCACCAGCTACGAGTGCACTCATATCTAACGCAAAAATCGTTCTATCTTTCAATCCTTCAGGTACATCCTTTTTCACAATACGCTGGGCTAGCCCTTCAACGATTGCTGTTTTACCAACACCTGGCTCCCCAATTAAAACCGGATTGTTTTTCGTTTTACGTGAAAGAATACGGATTACACGTCGTATTTCACTATCACGGCCGATTACAGGATCAATTTTCCCTGCTCTCACTTCCGCCACTAAATCACGACCATATTTTTCTAACGCTTCATAAGTTGCTTCTGGATTTTGACTCGTCACTCTTTGATTCCCCCGAACTGTCATTAAAGACTGTAATAAGTTATCTTTCGTAATATGCAATCTTGTAAATAATTGATTTATATCGCCTTTTTCTTCAGAAAAAGCAAGCAATACATGTTCTACTGAAATGTAATCATCCTGCAGTTTTTCTGCTTCTTTCCCTGCTCTTACAAGCAGTTGTTGCAGAGCGCTCGTTACATACAATTTTCCAACTTCTGCACCGCTCCCCGTTACAGAAGGTTTCTTTTTAATTAAACTTTCAGCACCTTGCTTTAATGCTTCTATATCAACATTCATTTTTTGAAATATACGTACCGCTAACCCATCTTGCTCTTCTAATAATGCAAATAATAGATGAATAGTATCCACCTCTTGGTGATGATGAGATACCGCTAAAGATTGGGCACTCATAATCGCCTCTTGTGTTTTTGTTGTCATTTGATTTAAGTCCATCTTTACAGCCCTCCAAAAGTTTGACTTTCTTTGACCTTTGATTTGATTATACGCCAACTGACTTTTTTATACAATAATTTTGCCTATGTATTTTCAAACTTATTATTTGAAAAAGAAAAAGAGAGCATTCATTATACCGCTAAAAAATACGGTAAATGAAATTACAATGTGTAACGACAAAAAAGCCGCAATAATGATTGCGGCTTCTGTTACGGTTTTCTTTTATATGTCCACTGGCGGTTATGATTCGTGTTATCCGGAAACTTTTCACCGGCAGTTAATTTCACCATTTGCGGATCTTTCACCATACTTCCCGTTTCACCAATTTCTACGTAAATGCCATCATTCGGCGCTTTTTGTCCAGAACGAAACCTGCGATTTTGTCCCATCTTCATTCTCCTTCCATGACGTCTTGCCTCATTAGTATATCCATTTTAAAAGAAAGCTTTTCTGTCATGTTTAGGAAACAGTACTACATCTCATTCTTGTACATATATATGAATGACACAAGCGTAAGCAGGGATTTCTTTCCTACTTGTAGAAAAAAAAAGAAACCAACCTACTCTAGGCTAGTTTCAAAGGAGAGTCAAACATATACGAGAAGATTACATGTTCATTATATGCCTCATCACACGAGCAATGTAACCCTTTTCACAATTTGTACATAATGAAAGAAACATTGTTTGAACTTTCTAAAAAGATGTTGACTTTTCTTAATTTCCAACGATAAATAGTAGACACCACAGCACTTTGAGACGTAAGATGGATATATAGTGAAATTTCCATCTATGGTGATTCCACCGAGTCTAACCTCTTATTTCTGCATATTAAAAACGGAAATACAGATAGATACAAAAAAATTATTATAAGAGGTGAAATTATGAACAAACAACATTTAATCGCATTAGACTTAGACGGCACTTTATTAACAGACAACAAAATAATTTCCACTCGAACGAAACATACAATTGCAAAAGCAAAGGAACAGGGACATATTGTCGTTATTTCAACAGGACGTCCATTCCGTGCTAGTTATGATTACTATAAAGAACTTGATCTTAACACACCTATCGTAAACTTTAACGGCGCTTACGTACATCATCCTCTTGATTCAAACTGGGGAACACATCACTCTCCTCTTGAGCTAGCAACAGCACAAGAAATTGTCCGAGCTTGCTTTGATTTTGGCGTAAAAAATATATACGCGGAAGTAATGGACGATGTGTATGTTCGTGAAATTGATGAAGATAAAAAACATATTTTCGAATTCGGCTCTCCTAAGATTTTTACGGGAGACTTATTAAATATTTTAAACGATCATCCAACTTGCTTATTAATTGACGCCCATGACGAGCATTCTACTGCAATTCGTCAACATTTAACCGATATGCATGCGGAAGTAATCGACCATAGAAAATGGGGCGCACCTTGGCCGATTATTGAAATTGTGAAAAGCGGATTAAATAAAGCAGTTGGATTACAAAAAATTTCTAGTCATTACAACATTCCACAAGAGCGAATTATCGCTTTCGGTGATGAAGATAATGATTTTGAAATGATTGAATTTGCTGGTCACGGCATCGCAATGGGAAATGCCATCCCTGAATTAAAATCACTCGCAAACCATACGACGTTAACGAACGAAGAAGATGGTATTGCTTTATATTTAGAAGAGGTTCTTGGGTTGTAATCTAAAAATTTCCTACTTATAGTTTCCTGCCAAATGTCCATACTATAAGTAGACGCATGAGACATTGCGTCGATTGTTTTCAGCTAAATAAAGGGGGTTTTTCGAATGGGTAAAAAGAACAAATCAAAACGTTTTATCCAACAAGGAGCCGATGCTGTTATGAAGCATGATGCAAGATTCCCGTACAGAGGTACATTAGCTGAGGCAGAAAAAGCAAGAAGTAACTCTTCTTTTGGAGGGGTTTAAATGGGGAACTTACTATTCCAACAAGCTAGAGATGCTGTTGAAAATGCCGTATCTTGTTCAAGCGGTACTGAGCAACAAGATCTCGTGTATAGAGCAAAAAATGCTTTGCAATCCGCTTACGCAAACTCTTCAACTGCTGAAAAAGTTCAGCTCCGTGAAATGCAAGAGCAATTGCAAAACATTACGAATTTACATTAAAAAAGAGGACCAACTTCGGTCCTCTTTAATCTTTCCGAAACAATCCGAACACCCCAACTGTTTGCAGTATATTTGTAAATGCACCTGGGTCCACTTGTTTAATAATCCTCTCTAATTCGTATAACTCATAACGAGTAATAACCATCATTAACATTTCTTTATTTTCATTCGTATAAGCACCTGTTGCTGGTATCGTTGTAATCCCTCTTACTAATCGCGAGTGAATCGCCTTTCTTACATCTGCCCCATTCTTCGTAACAATTAATGCTGTAATCTTTACATGACGAGTATGAATTGCATCAATAATTCTCGTTGATACATATAAAGTCACTAACGTATATAACGCTTTTTCCCATCCATATACATAGCCAGCAGCGATAATGATAATTGCATTAAAAAAGAAAAAGTATGTACCGACAGGCTTATCTTTTATTTTTGATAAAATCATGGCGATAATATCTAATCCACCTGTAGAAGCACCCCACTTTAAAGCAATCCCTACTCCAATCGCCGAAATAATCCCGCCAAAAATCGCATTTAATATGATATCATTCGAAACCGCTCTAACAGGGATGACTTCTAGAAACAAAGTCATAAATATAACACAAAGAAAACTGAAAAAGGTGAAGGCCTTTCCAACCTTTTTCCACGCTAAAATAACGACAGGAATATTAAATAAGCTAAACAATACTCCCGTAGATATGTGAATCGATAAAAAATCACCTAATATTTGTGATAATAATTGAGACAATCCAGCAAAGCCGCTCGCATACACTTTTGCTGGCGTTAAAAATAAATTCATCCCAATCGCATTTAATAAACCTGCGATGATTACAACGATTAACTTCTTTATAAGTTCAGTATAATTCAACTTCAAATCCATTTCGAATCCACCTTTACCCTTCATAAATGCACCGCTATACATAGTCTTTACGAAAAAGGAAATGATAAACGTACAACGTTTAGAAATGGAGTTGATACATATGCCACATACGAGTGATAACGACAAAAAAGCACGCGATAATAACGCAAAACGCACACAAAAAAATGAGCAAGAGCAAAAAAATATTCAGCAAGGTAAACGTGCATATTCTAAAAAGACCGATCACCTTTGATTCCATCGTACATCAACAATTATGTTGATGTACTTTTTTACATTTTAAAGGAAAAAAACATTAAAAATTCACTTCATGTTCACTTCTATATTCTACAATAGCGATAACATATTCGGATGAGGTGTTGGCATGAGAGGGAAACATATTTTCATTATTACTGCACTAATAAGTATATTGATGCTATCTGCTTGCGGACAAAAGAATGGCTCAGCTACAGTCGCTACAGCAACAGACTCGACCATTACAAAGGATAACTTCGAAAAACAATTGAAAGATCGTTACGGAAAAGACATGCTATACGAAATGATGGCACAAGACGTCATCACAAAAAAATATAAAGTACCTGATGAAGAGGTAAATAAAGAAGTAGAAAAAGTAAAAAAACAATATGGAGATCAATTCAAAAAAGTATTAGAAAATTATGGTTTAAAAGATGAAGAGGACTTCAAAAATCAAATTAAGTTCAAACTTGCTATGAATGAAGCGATTAAGAAAAGCATTACAGAAAAAGACATAAAAGACCACTATAAGCCAGAAATTAAAGCGAGTCACATTTTAGTAAGTGACGAAAATGAAGCGAAAGAAATAAAGAGTAAACTAGATGCTGGTGCTTCATTTGAAGAATTAGCAAAACAAGAATCACAAGATCTACTATCAAAAGATAAAGGCGGAGACCTTGGATACTTCAATTCAGGTACAATGGCTCCTGAATTCGAAACGGCTGCCTACAAACTAAATGTTGGACAAATTAGCAATCCCGTAAAATCATCAAACGGTTATCACGTTATTAAATTAACTGATAAAAAAGCTTTAAAGCCTTATGATGAAGTGAAAGACTCTATTCGCAAAAACTTAGAGGAAGAACGTACTGCTGATCCTGTATTCAGCAAAAAATTGTTACAAGAGGAATTAAAAAAGGCAAATATTAAAATAAATGATAGTGATTTGAAAGATACGTTTACTCTTGTTTCTCCGCAAGGAAATTAAAAAAAGCACACCCTTATCTTTTTAGATAAGGGTGTGCTTTTTAATCTTTCATCTTATTTCTTAAAGTAAGTCCAACCTTCTTCTTGGTAAACCTTTTCTTCTTTCATCAACTTACCAAGTGCGCGCTTAAATGCAGCTTTACTCATGTTAAAGCGTTCTTTAATATCTTCTGGATGGCTCTTATCCCAAAACGGCATTGCTCCGCCTCGTTCTTCCATATATGCATAAATTACTGCAGCATCGTCTTCCATTCCTTCTTCTTTACGAGGAAGAAGTGAAATGTTAATTGTACCGTCATCTTTGACGTCAATAATACGTCCTGTTACACGCTGACCGATGCGGACTTGTTCTTTTCTTTCTGTATGGTGTAAGAAAGCACGGAAATGTTCATCTGTTAAAACGAATGAACCTACTTGAAGCGAACGATATACACGTCCATTTACATTTTTATTACGCATAGATGGCGTTGCATCTACGATAATTTCTTGCATATCACTGTCTCTCGCTGGAAGAGCGATTAAACGATCACGATTCGTTAATTTTAACGTACAATATAATTCGTCGCCTACTTCTGGCCATACCGGCATATAAATCGGGAACTCATCAGCTGGAATTAGTATATCTTTTGACACACCAATATCAACAAACACACCTAAACTAGGAATAACTTCTACAACCTTTACCCAGTTCCAATCATAAGTTGTAATAATTGGTTCCTTCATTGTTGCTGAAATACGATTTTGGTGATCAAGGTATAAGAATACATCAATCGTATCGCCTTCTTCAATTTCTCCAGCTACTTCGTTTTTATGTAGGAAAATTTCTTCTTCTTCATTCCCAACCATATATCCGATTTCCGTTTCGCGTAAAACAGTTACCTGTTCAATCGATCCTATTTGCAAATACATATTTTTTAATTCCCTTCTATATATATAAAATTATCTTTTTTATCATTCCAAACAAAAGTTAATTATAACATGATTTTTCCTGTATTTGTCCAACTGCCCAAAATTCACTATAATAAAATGAGGTTACATGAATATAAGTACGAAAACACTTAAGTCTAGACTCGTTTTCAGCTATACTTTAGTATGTACAGTACATAACAAGATTAGAAATTTATTTGGAGGTGCTAACTATGGCAAAAGATAGTTCTTTTGACATCGTTTCGAAAGTAGAATTACCTGAAGTAACAAACGCAATTAATATCGCATTAAAAGAAATCCAAAACCGATATGACTTTAAAGGAAGTAAAAGTGATATTAAATTAGAAAAAGAAGTACTTGTTTTAACTTCTGATGACGAGTTTAAATTAGAGCAAGTAAAAGACGTTCTTATCTCTAAACTTGTAAAACGTAACGTTCCAATTAAGAACTTAGATTACGGAAAAGTTGAAGCTGCAACTGGCAACACTGTTCGCCAACGCGCAACACTTCAACAAGGTATCGATAAAGATAACGCGAAAAAAATTAACAACATCATTAAAGAAATGAAATTAAAAGTAAAAACACAAGTACAAGATGATCAAGTACGTGTTACAGCAAAAAGCCGTGATGACTTACAAGCCGTAATCGCAGCTGTTCGTAGCGCTGATTTACCAATCGACGTACAGTTCATTAACTACCGCTAAAAAGAAAACTCCTCTTAATTAGAGGAGTTTTCTTTTTGTCTTGTAGAGACAATATTACAAGAACAAACCATAGAAAAAAGGGTATGTGCGGTAAAAATCGCTAAGTAAATTGAAAATAAGGAAAAGACACCTTAAGACGTTTTCCCTTCGATTTGAATTACTTTTCTTAGCAATTACATCCTAGGCCAAAGTCATCTTAAAAATTGCTATAACTCATAATTCCTCTCCTCGCCGAAACGTAACAATTTATGAGTATAAGAATATTTTCCAACCTTTAATGTAATGTAAAATTAATAAGTATTTTAAAAAATGTTAATTAAAAAAGAGTTAGAAGTGGTTATTTGAAGAAATTAATATTATGGTTTTTATTGGCCACATTCTCCCTAAATACTGTAGGATGTTCTAATAATACAAATACACTAACGGATAAGTCTAACTGTATCAACAAAGCTTGGTACAAAAAAACTATGTCATGTAATCATTTAAAAAAACATTAAATAGTTAATGATAAAGGTCATAAAAAAAAGACACCTCAAAGTGCCTTCCTCCGACTTGAAACATCTTAATTTTAATTATATTTGGATGGAGTTAAAAAGAAGCATAAATGGTTAATAAAGATGCAGACTTCAAAATAAAAAGTACACTAAGTAAACTCTTATTCAAAAATTTATATTAAACACTTAATATTTTAGAAGAAAGTTTAGAAGTTTAGAACCTACAGGGATTTTCCCTGTAGGTTTTATTATATTTCAAGTGATTTCCAAATGAATTATAAGTGGGGTTTTTCAGTTTGGTTTTCAAAATATTTTTCTTTAACCATTCTTATCAGATTTTCTTTTTCTGTTAGTTCAAATATAAATAATGCTTTTTTCATGTTATTTGCAATATCTTCTTCATTCTGTTGTTTAAATCTTAATAAATTCCATCCCTTTAAATAGTAAAGTTCACCTAATAAGTATAAAGTATTTAGATTAATAGCTAATTTGATTCCTTTATCAATGTATTTTACCGCCTCTTCATATTGATAGGTCATACCTAAACATTTCGCTAAATTAAAAATGATTTTTAATTTAATCGCTTTATCTCTCGGGAAATCTAACTTATTAAAATTAGTTAAACACCTTCTTAATATAGTAATACTTTTATCATATTCTTTATTTTCCGCATAAAATATAGACATTGTCTGCATAATATCTATTTCTCTTTCTGATAAAAAATCAACATTGGTTAAAGTTAGTTTTAATGCATTATTTAAAAGCTTTAAAGCAGTTTTTATGGATCTGTTCACCTCAAATATAGCAATTGCTTCATGCCATAGGAGAAATTGTTTATCTTCTTTTGCCTGGAAATTCTTTTCATCTTTCTCTTTTTTCACGATTTCATAAAGTTCATTATATTGTTTTTGCTTTAAGCAATCTTTTATTACACATTTTACATTTTCTATATATTTAAATTTTTTGTTTTGAGTTAATGCAAATATATTATTTGGGTCAATACCAAGTCTTTCTGATAATTGATATAATAATATACTAGACGGATAAATCACACCTTTTTCTATTTTGCTAATTTGACTTTGTGAACATATTCCATGACATAATTCGGATTGTGATATATTTTTTTTAATTCTAAGCTCTTTAATGGTAATACCCAAATCGTAAAACTCCATTTTTCCACCTACTATTTAGCACTATATTAGTATAAGAGTATTCTCTAACTTTTAATGTAATGTAAAATTAATATAGTTGCAATTATTGTTCGTTTCAAAGGTCTTTCTCTATCCGTATGGACACAAAAACAGGCTAGGAAGAAGACTTTCTCCCTAACCTGGCCCCACCGAACAAACTTACAAATCCAATAAGAAGACATGAACATAGAGTGAGTAACTTCTCATCTCATCTACGTTTCCTTTTAACTGCAATTAAAAACGCAATAAATAATACATTCACACCAACGATTAAGGAGATAAATAACCAATTCACACCTGTTTCTCCGTTAACTTTATACACGTTTGATTCTTCACGCTTTAAAACGAGATAAAATTTTCCGTTTTCCTCTCTTATAATTTCATCCTGCAACAATCCTCTTAACTCTTGTTTTTCACCAATTGCACTTGCAGGTAAGGAGACTTTTTGTGTTTCTTTCGTATTATTAATTGCTACTAAAGTTACTTCATCTTTATATTTTCGTTTTAGTATGCTCATCCCGCTCTTATCATACAGAAGCTCAAACGTACCGCGTCGTAAAGACGGTCTCGCCTGCCTAAGTTCACCTAGTTTTGTTATGTGCTGCATAAATTTTTCGTCTGACTTAAAATCCATTAATCGTCTATTATCGGGTACACTTCCTCCATCTAATGCAATTTCAGTTCCGTAATAAAAATTCGGAATTCCAGGTGATGTTAACAAATAAGTAAGCGCCAGTTTTAAACGTGATGGCGGATAATACATATTTTCTTTTGCAATACGCGCATATCTTTTTGTTTCTTGATCATCTAAAAACGTAACAAATTCCCCTTCTTTTTTACTCACATCGTATAACGATTTCACCGATACATCCGCTTTGGAAAACGATTCTACTATTTTTTCGTTGTATTCGCTATCCTCCTTTGTCATAATACGAAAACCTTTCTTTATCACTTGCATATCTTTTTGCGCGTTATCCCAAAAGGAACGCGGCTTTTTTTCACTATGTATAACATAACTTCCGTCTAAATCAACTTCTTTTATCCACCATTTCATTGCGTCAATTACCTGTTGTTCGTTTTCTCCAAGCGGAAATTGAAATACAACTTTCATTCCTTTTGCATGAACTTCTTTTACAAGTTCTTTCACATCATTTTCTGTCCCGAAATGTTCATTTACCTTTTTAAAATTTCGCACGTCTAATCCATCGTACTTTCCACTTTCAAAAAGTGGCGAAAGCATAACGGTAGTAAAACCCATTTCTTTTATGTAATCCAACCTTTTTATAATTCCTCTTATATCCCCGCCTTGATACCCTTCTAAATTACCAACTTCTAATTGTTTGTCATTTTTCGGTTCTCCATTATTGAAGCGATCAATCATAATGGAGTATATAACTTCATCTCGCCACTCTCTTTTTTCGTCTGCAAAAGTATGTATTGGTACAAACAAAACAAAAGCTAAGCAAAAACAAATGAATAGTTTCCTAGTCCGTATTTTTCCCACACGCATCCCCCAATTTTTTAATTGTAAGAATATTATACCAATTATCCAAGCGAAACGCATATGTCGATTTCAATCCTCACAAAATAATCCATGTTACATTTTCTAACATCGTGTATATATTTTTCTGAATTTTTAGTTGATTTTTAGTTCCATTTCGAATATGATATGAAACATAACAAAATGATGTTATTTTTTCTAACATTACAGGAGGAGAGATCATGAATATGGGAGATACAGTTTTTATGTTTGTGACAACAGTAATGGTCATGTTGATGACACCAGGATTGGCACTTTTTTATGGAGGTATGGTTCGCAGCAAAAATGTACTCAGTACAACGATGCATAGTTATAGTGCAATGGCTATCGTTTCGATTCAATGGATTGTTATCGGCTATTCTTTATCATTCGGACCAGATTGGCACGGGCTTATCGGTACACTTGATTGGTTCGGTCTAAACGGAGTTACCTACGCACCAAATCCAGACTACTCATCTACTATTCCTCACAATTTATTCATGATGTTTCAACTCATGTTCGCCATTTTAACTCCAGCTTTAATTTCAGGTGCATTTGCTGAAAGAATGCGATTTTCTGCCTTTCTTATTTTTATCCTTCTATGGACAACGATTGTTTACAATCCTGTCGCTCATTGGGTATGGGGCGTCGGCGGGTGGCTAAGGGAACTTGGTGCACTAGACTTCGCTGGCGGAAACGTCGTTCACATCACTTCCGGAGTTGCTGGTCTTGTATTAGCTATTTTCCTTGGAAAACGAAAAAACATAAATGGTTCTTCTCCTCACCATTTGCCATTTACAATGTTAGGCGCAGGCTTATTATGGTTTGGCTGGTTCGGTTTTAACGTCGGAAGCGCATTATCTTTAAATGATGTAGCTTTAACTGCATTTATTAATACAAATATAGCTGCTGCTGCCTCAGCATTAACTTGGATGCTTTCAGAGTGGTTCTTCCAATCAAAACCGACTGCGATGGGAGCTGCTTGTGGCGCCGTTTCCGGTCTAGTCGCTATTACACCAGCTTGCGGGTTCGTTACACCTTTCTCAGCTCTTCTTATCGGAGCAATTGGCGGCGTATTATGCTTCGGAGCGGTCTTTTTCTTAAAAACAAAATTCGGATACGACGATACACTCGATGCATTCGGATGTCACGGCATCGGTGGAACTTGGGGCGGTATTGCGACAGGATTATTTGCAACTACTGCCGTAAACGGCGATGGCGCTAACGGATTATTTTACGGAAACGCCTCGCTGCTGTTGAAACAACTTGTAGCGATCGGCGCAACATATGCGTTCACAATTATAATGACGTATGCCATTATTAAAGCAATCAACTTCTTCCTCCCTGTCCGGGTAGATGAGCACGAGGAACATATGGGACTTGATATTTCGATGCATGGGGAGAAAGCTTATGAGTATACTGAGCGAGTGAACTAAAAAAGAGATGCAATCTATGGATGATAGATTGCATCTCTTTTTTGCACACCGGGCAACATACCCCACCTAGTATAACCGGAAATATATTAACGGTTTTTTGGATATATCAACGATTTTTCAAATATATCGATTGTTTCTTTCAATATATCAACGTTTCGACACAAGATATCGATTTACCAACAAATTCCGACATGTTTTACATGCGAAATACCCCACATAACTTTATACAAAAAAGACGACCGAAGCCCGGTCGTCTTTTCCTATTTATTTCGGAGCATTTCCTACATATTGCGTAATATCAACATTTAATGCCTGCGCTAAACGCATACCGTATTCTTGATCTGCACGGAAGAAGTTACAAACAGCTAATAATTTTGTGCGTTCATTTACGTCTTTCAAGTCATTTGTTAAGTTTGCAATTAAGTTATCTTGCTCTTCTTTAGAGAATGAACGGTAACGCTCACCTGCTTGTTTAAAGTCATTTGGTTTCTCAATTTTTTCACGAGATACATAGCCTTCTACTTTCATAGTTGAATCGCGGTAAGCTGGGTCTTCAACTGGATTTTCAGCATGACGGCTCGGTTCGTAGTTGATTGTAGATGGGTTTTGATTTACTTGCATCGCACCATCACGTTGTTGGTTATGAACAGCTGCGTATGGGCAGTTTACAGGAATTTGTAAGTAATTTGCCCCAAGACGATAACGTTGTGTATCTGGGTAAGAGAATAAACGACCTTGTAATAATTTATCTTCCGATGGCTCAATACCATTTACAGTTGCACTTGGAGAGAACGCTACTTGTTCTACTTCTGCAAAGAAGTTTTTCGGATTACGATTTAACGTCATTGTCCCTACTTCCATTAATGGGAAGCGATCTTCTGGCCACACTTTCGTTGGATCTAGTGGATCAAAGTCTAAAGAGTCCATTTCATCTAATTGCATAACTTGTACGTGTAAATCCCATTTTGGGTGATTTCCTTTTTCGATTGCATCGAACAAGTCACGAGTTGCATGATTGAAGTCTTTCCCTTGTACTTCTTGCACTTCTTTCGCATTTAGGTTACGTACACCTTGCTGTGGTTTCCAGTGGTATTTTATATAAACAATTTTACCTTCTTCATTAATCCATTTAAATGAATGGACGCCAAAACCCTCCATTTCACGATAGCTTGCTGGTGTACCGTAATCAGAAAATACCCATGTCATCATATGTGTAGATTCTGGACTTAACGTCATGAAATCCCAATAACGATCTGGCGTTTGAATATTCGTATCAGGTGCTGGTTTTAAGGAATGTACCATATCTGGGAATTTAATTGCATCACGAATGAAGAAAACTGGTAAATGATTACCTACGATATCGTAGTTTCCTTCTTCTGTATAAAATTTAACAGCGAACCCACGTGGGTCACGTGCTGTTTCAGGAGAACCTTGACCATGAATAACCGTTGAAAAACGAACAAATACAGGCGTTTCAGTTCCTTCATTTTGTAAAAATGCCGCTTTCGTATATTGCTTCATACTATTTTTCGTTACGAATACACCGTGAGCACCTGCACCACGTGCATGCACAACGCGCTCTGGAATACGTTCACGATCAAAGTGTGCAAGTTTTTCTACTAAATGATAGTCTTCTAATAATACTGGTCCACGACGACCAGCTGTACGAGAATTTTGGTTGTCTCCAACTGGAGCACCTTGGTTTGTTGTTAAGCGATTATTTGGATTCATCTAGGGGGATCCTCCTCTTTATTTCTTAGTAATTATTATTTATTTAAAATTATTATAAATTAATTATTATTCAAAACTAAATCTTTGTCAACTATTTCCTTCACTTTTTTGGAAACAATTTCAGCCAAACAGTCGATAAATGCTGATTGTGCATTCGGCATATTTGGTCTAAAATATTTGGCATTTAATCCATCAGTTACAACTTTACATTCATAATCGTTGTCATATAAAACTTCTAAATGCTCCGCTACAAAACCAACTGGGCAATATATGAAAGATTCGTACCCATGCTCTTCATATAAATCTTTCGTTAAATCTTGCACATCTGGACCAATCCACGGATCTGGAGTATTCCCAGCACTTTGCCAACCGATTGTATAGTTTTGAATATTTGCAGCTTCTGCAATTAAATCTGCCGTATGCTTTAGTTGTTCTACATAAGGGTCTCCTGCTGCAATAATTTTTTCTGGCAAACTATGCGCTGAAAAAATTACGACTGCTTTCTCTTTATTATCAATTTCTGTAAACGTCTCTTTTATTTGGTCTGCCCAATACGAAATAAATTTCGGTTCATCATACCATTGTTCAATTGGTTCAATAACAGGACCACCGATTTCTTTTGAAAGACGAATAGCACGGTCATTATACGCTTTAATGCTAAATGTAGAGTAATGCGGCGCTAATACGATACTAATCGCTTGCTCGATCCCATCACGCTTCATTTCTTCTACAGCATCTTCTATAAATGGTGCAATATGTTTTAAACCTAAGTAACAAGTAAATTCATACTCTGTAAATATGTTATTCATTGAATCTGTTAATTTATGCGCCTGTTCTTTCGTAATTTTTGCAAGCGGTGAAATTCCACCAATCGCTTTATAGCGCCCAATTAAATCTTCAAGCGCTTCTTCTGATGGTGTACGCCCGTGACGGATATGTGTATAATATGCCTCTACATCGTCTAATGATTCTGGTGTTCCATACGCCATTACGAGTAAACCTATTCTTTTCTTTGTCATCTATATAACACCTCAATTTTATAAATGAGAATCTTTTTCAGAACGTTTGTTTCCAATTATAACAAGTAATAATAAGTACGTCAAAATAATAATTCTAATTAAGTATTATTTATAAGATGATTTTGAATTTTATATGACAATTTCTTTAATAAAAAGCGACTTACATAATTGTAAGCCGCTTTTCCCTTATTCCTTAATATTTACCCCATATTCTTTAAACCAAACATGAATTTGTGCTAAATGAGCTAAAAGCTGTGGCCCAGTCATCAATTGACCAAACCATGGTGTTTGAAATGCACTGCCGCCAGACTGAATTAATCCGCTCAACTGCTCTTTATCAAACAGTTCGTGTAAAATTGAACCTTTATCCGTTAATAGATTTTGAAGCCATACTGTTACTGCTTTTGTATAGTGCGGATTGTGCGTTTTCGGATAAGGACTCTTCTTTCTATATAAGATGTCATGTGGAAGTACACCTTCTAACGCTTTACGTAATAGACCTTTTTCGCGGTTTTTATACATTTTCATTTCCCAAGGAATATTCCACGCATATTCGACAAGACGATGATCTGCAAATGGAACACGTACTTCTAAGCTCGCTCCCATACTCATGCGGTCTTTTCTGTCTAATAATGTTGTCATAAACCATACCATATTTAAATAAAATAATTGGCGTCTTTTTGCTTCTAGCGGACTTTCCCCCTCTAAAATAGGAACTTCTTGAATCGACTCTTCATAGCGCCTTTGTACATATTGTTGTAAATTTAATTTATTTCTCCATTCTTTTTTTAGAAGTTGTTCACGTGCCTCTGTAGAACGCATCCACGGAAATGCACTCGATTGTAAATCATCTTCTCTATAAAACCACGGATATCCACCAAATATTTCATCTGCACATTCTCCAGATAAGCCAACGACAAAATCTTGTTTAATTTCTCGGCAAAACCATAATAATGACGAATCGATATCTGCCATACCAGGCAAATCACGAACGAGTACTGCTTCAGTTAAATACTCTGCTAATTTTTCATTCGAAATGACGCAGCGATGATGGGTTGTTTGAAATGTCTCAGTCATTAAATTAATAAACGGAGCATCTGAATTCGGCTGGAATGCATTCGCTTTAAAGTATTTGTCATTATCTTCGTAATCAATAGAATACGTGTGTAATTGCCCTTTTCCCGATCTCTCATATTCTTTCGCTGCAATAGCTGTAATAGCGCTCGAATCTACACCACCCGATAAAAAAGTACATAGTGGTACATCAGAAACAAGCTGTCTTGTAATAGCATCTTGTAATAAAAAGCGCGTTTTCTGTACTGTTTCTTCAAAAGAGTCTTCATGTTTTTTACTTTCTACATTCCAATATCTCCATATACATAAACCGTTCTTTGAAAATGTCATCGCATGACCTGGACGCAATTCTTTTATACCAGCATAAATACCGTGGCCAGGCGTTCTTGACGGTCCGAGCCCGAATATTTCTGATAATCCTTCTAACGTTACTTCCGCCTTCACATCTGGATGCGACAATATCGCTTTTAACTCCGAACCAAATAGTAAGCGTCCGCTATCATATTTATAAAAAAGTGGCTTTACACCTAATCGATCTCTCGCAATAAATACTTGTTCTTTCTGTTCGTCCCATACTGCAAACGCATATATACCGTTTAAATGATCGACACATTCTTCTTTCCATTCAATATAAGAAGCTAATAATACTTCTGTATCAGAATGACCTTTGAACGTATATCCTCTTCTTAATAATTCCTTTCGAATGTCTTCTGTGTTATAAAGTTCACCGTTATAGCAAATGGCGTAATTCGTTTCATCTTTTAAACAAGTCATCGGCTGTTTACCGCCCTCAGGATCCACAACGATTAACCGCTTATGCCCAAATGCGACATTTCCTTTAATCCAAACTTTATTATCATCCGGCCCCCGTTTCGCTAACGTCTCAGCCATCTTCGTAACGACATCTCTTTCTCCTTCTAATGAGCGTTTATAATCCACCCATCCTGTAATCCCGCACATATAAATCATCCTTCCATCTTATTTCTTTTCTTGAACGTGCAGTAATCCCCACCCTAAGAGTGCGGATCAAAAAAATGAAAAACTTGACGATAACCTACTATCCACATATGGAATAGCATTTTCACTCAGTAAAACGTGTTTTATTGTATGCCCACCTATGTCTATATGTGTCTAGTTATAAAGAATGCACGAACTGTCTATAACAGGAATAACTACTTTTCATAAAGGAGAAATCGTGTATGATACAACGTAAACATATTTTATATAATCAGCCCCGTGCTCATACAGTCGGTAATGTAGAATATATAAACAATGAGTGGGTATTCTTTGATGATGAAAATGATGAAGCGTTTTTATTAGAAGATATTGCCGAAGATGGGTTTGAAATTTTGTATAATAACAATTGGCTACCAGCCCGTTTCTATGAACAAGATGTATTACAAATCGCCAACGAGCAACACCATTTGCAAAATGGTGAAATGATACGTATTCGAAAAAAGTTACTTCTTAGCTATAATGAATGGCTGGAGGAATTACCTGACTCTGTCTTCACATTATTAACCGAATCATTGCAATCACTTCACTACTCTTTATATGATTGCATGTATTGTCATAATTATTTATCTTTCTTACCGCAAGAGGAGTCACGCGAAGGAGTAAATATTCTTTTGTTTGATAACGAAGAAATGATCTGTACACTGCAGCACCATTTCGTCCGTCACACTACGTCAAATAAAAATATGTTCCGTTTTACGAAAGTAAATGGAGAAGAGTTGCATATCGATGCGACATAAAGTGAAACTTTAATCAGTGGGGTAGCCCACTGATTATTAGCCTTCACCAATCTGATGTTTACGGGATAAAGTAAAAAACCACCTTATAATCTCCCAAGTCTTTGAGATTATAAGGTGGCTTTATTTTTTATTAGAATACTTTCCAGCCAATCGGTAATTTCAGCCCAAGGTAAAATACTGCTACTAGCGCAACAATAAATAAGCCCCAAACCGCCCCTGTTGGTTTGTTTTTGCTCATTTTCACAAGAACCATTTCCATTCCACCGATAACTAAAATACCAGCTAACATTTTTAAGCCATACCACATGTGCATGCTACCTGTTGCTGTCTTCACAATACTCATGTACAACATGAAGCCTGTCACAATAATAATGATATACATTAGGCGAAGCCCCATATGTACACCTTTCCCTTTTCTTCCTGCTGAATAAAGTGAATACGCAACGAAGAATAAAATTAAACCTAACGCCCATGCTGTAATATGCATATGTACCATCGTATCCCTTACCTCCTCTTTTCACACTTTTTCACTCTATATGATAACATGTTCATTTATTTTCAGGAAATGTTTCGCTTTTTTACATTTAAATGCTATAATATTTAGAGTATTTACAAACTTCTTGTAATAACAAAAGGGGGAACAATCATGATTCAAACTAAGGATATTATCGAACTTACAGACACATACGGAGCAAATAACTATCACCCACTTCCAATCGTTATTTCTAAAGCAGAAGGTGTTTGGGTAGAAGATCCTGAAGGAAACCGCTATATGGACTTATTAAGTGCATATTCTGCAGTAAACCAAGGTCATCGTCACCCGAAAATTATTAACGCTTTAATTGACCAAGCTAATCGTGTTACGTTAACTTCTCGTGCTTTCCATAGCGATCAATTAGGTCCTTGGTACGAAAAAGTTGCGAAACTAACTAATAAAGAAATGGTACTTCCAATGAATACAGGTGCTGAAGCTGTTGAAACTGCAATTAAAACAGTTCGTCGCTGGGCTTATGATGTGAAGAAAGTAGAAGCAAACCGTGCTGAAATCATCGTTTGTGAAGATAACTTCCACGGACGTACAATGGGTTCTGTTTCTATGTCTTCAAATGAAGAGTACAAGCGTGGATTCGGTCCAATGCTTCCTGGCATCGTTGTAATTCCTTACGGTGATTTAGAAGCATTAAAAGCTGCAATTACACCAAACACAGCAGCATTCATTTTAGAGCCAATTCAAGGTGAAGCAGGAATTAATATCCCACCAGCTGGTTACTTAAAAGAAGCTTTTGAAGTATGTAAAAAAGAAAACGTTTTATTTGTAGCAGATGAAATCCAAACTGGCTTAGGCCGTACTGGTAAAGTATTTGCTTGTGACTGGGACAATGTAACTCCTGACATGTACATACTTGGTAAAGCACTTGGCGGCGGTGTGTTCCCGATCTCTTGCGTAGCAGCAAACCGCGACATTTTAGGTGTATTTGAGCCAGGTTCTCACGGTTCTACATTCGGTGGTAATCCACTTGCATGTGCTGTTTCTATCGCGGCTCTTGAAGTGTTAGAAGAAGAAAAATTAACAGAGCGTTCTCTTCAATTAGGTGAAAAATTAGTTGGGCAATTAAAAGAGATTGATAACCCAATGATCACTGAAGTTCGTGGTAAAGGTTTATTCATCGGTATCGAATTAAACGAGCCAGCTCGTCCTTACTGTGAACAACTAAAAGCAGCTGGTCTACTATGTAAAGAAACACACGAAAATGTAATTCGTATCGCACCACCTCTAGTAATCTCTGAAGAAGATTTAGAGTGGGCATTCCAAAAAATTAAAGCTGTATTATCGTAATGATAGAGAGGTTGTCCGACATGTTGGGACAACCTCTTTCTTTTTATATTCATTTATATTAAGATGAAATTGTAATTTTCTGTATTTTAAAATCGTAAAGGAGGTGCGACATGCTATTAAGATATGGTAAACATATTAACTATTTAGCTACAGCTTTTATTTTAGTTACATTCTTTGGTTTCCTACTTTCCACAACATGGCTTCATTACTCAACTCCTACTACACTCACACTACTGAAAGCATCATTTTGGACTGCTGTTATTCTTACTATCATTGGTTTTGGACGAGAAAAAAGCGCACTTACGGTTATACTATTTGGCATTTGTACACTTGCATTCATTGGTCTTTACACTTTTGCCGTTATCGATTACCTCTATAACCCAAGGCCATAAAAAAGAGCTATCTTTTAACAAGATAGCTCTTTTCTTTATTTCACTACATTTCGTAAAGTACCAATTCCTTCTACTGTAATGACCACTTCATCACCAGCATGTAAAAACTTCGGTGGTGTAAAACCTTTTCCGACACCAGCCGGCGTTCCTGTTGCGATAATATCGCCTGGTTCTAAAGTCATTCCTTTACTTATCGTTGAAATAATTTCTTCTATTGAAAAAATCATTTTATTTGTGTTAGAAGTTTGCCTTACTTCTCCATTTACTATCGTTTCAATGTGTAATGCATTCGGCTCATTAACCACCGATTTATGAATTAAATACGGTCCCATCGGACAAAATGTATCGAAGCTTTTCCCAAGGAAAAACTGTTTATGTTTTCTTTGAATGTCTCGAGCTGTTACATCATTGATAATCGTATAACCAAAAACATGCTCAAGCGCTTTTTCTTTTTTTATTTGTTTCCCTCGCTTACCAATAATGATAGCTAATTCTCCTTCGTAATCTAGTTCGTCCGTTGCATGAGGGTGACCATTAATTTGCTCATTTATGCCAATAACTGTTGTTGGTGCTTTCGTAAAGATCATTATATTTTCTGGAATAGACTCTACTCCGCCCATTTCTACCGCATGCTCACGATAGTTTTTTCCAACGCACAAAATATTCTTTCTTGGCCTTGGAATCGGCGCTAATATTTTCACCTCTGTTAACGGATAATACGCCGCTTCCCCGTTCTCTTTTGCCCAATTTACAATTTCACATACTTTCTCAAAGCATTCAGTCCCTCTTTCAATACACTCTAACATTGTAATAGGGATTGTAACCTTTTCCCCTTTTTGTCTTTGCGCTTCTCTTAAGTGTAATACCTTTTCTTCTTCTTCATCTACAATACCTACAAATACCTTTTCTTCTTTCTTCGCCGTTACAAAACGCAATATTTCCACTCTCCATCCTAAAACTCATACCCTTTAATTGTATTCGCATCCGCAAGAAAAAAACCTTCTCATGCACGCTAATTTTTACAATATTCTTCTCATACCCTATTCGTTACGCCTTTATATTTGGCATAAAATGTAGAAATTTTACTTTTTTTAGCGAAGGTATTTCTTTTTTATGGAGTTTTTGTATAATATGTACTACATATATACTAAAAATTTCATTTAGAGATGGAGCCGATTTCAATGTTTGAGCAAGCGATTGAAAAAAAACGTGAAAAAATGATTTATTTTGCTGAACGCTATGGAATGACTTCTCAAAAAACAGTGGATTGTAGCCAAGAACTGGACAGGCTCTTAAATGTAATTTGGCATGTACATACGGATTTTCACCCAAATCAAACACTCGACACACACACGCAATAGCGTGTGTGTGTCTTTTATTTCAAAAAAACACACATTTTATTGAAAACGCCCATACAATAGTAGAAAAGAAAATTTTAAAAACGAAGGGTGTTTTGTATGCCAGCTATGGTCGGACATATTCGTATCGTCAATATTGGATCAAGTGGTATTTTTCATATTGGAGATGTATTTGCGATTAGGCCTATTAGTTACTCACGTGCTTTCGCCGGGGCCGGCTCTTTCAACGTTGGAGACAATGTTTCTGTCTACAATTATCAAAGTGCAACGACTGTCAACGATTCAGATGTAATCGATCAAGCGATAATTGGCTCAACTTAAAGGAGGCAATTGCATTGAATTTTTATGTAAACCAAAGTATCATCATCAACAGTATTAAAATTGATAGCATTACAACCTCTTCTGTGTTCCAAATTGGTACTGCCGGAAGTATTAAAGCCCTATCTAAATTTTCAAATACGGGCGGATTTACGGAGCCGCTTCGCCCATTACAGGCGAAAGGACAAATTATTTCTATCAAACCATCAACTAGTTCTTCTTAAGACATCCTTGTCATAAATATATAGCAGGAATATTTTTACCCTCCCTATTGAAAAGGAGGTTTCACAAATGAATCAAGATATATATACTTACTTACACCAACTTCAACAAGCTCTTCAAACACAACAAGCAGCCATCCTGAATTTAGAAGATCAAGTGCGCCAACTCCAAGAAGAGCTTAACGAATTAAAAAATCGCCCCTCCTCTTCTGTAGGAAAAGTGGAATACAAATTCGATCAATTAAAAGTCGAAAATTTAAATGGTACTTTAAATATTGGTTTAAACCCATTTTCAGCAAAAGGACAACAAATTGAAGATTTTCAAGTGGATACAGAAACATTGAAGGTAAACCCTGAAACTGAAACAAACCCAGACTTTTATCAAGGTATCCTCCAAGAAATGCATCGATACTTAGATGAAGAAGCATATAATCGTATTCTCCATTTTGAACAAGAAGAGCGAACACCGCTTGATGAAATGTATCGACAAATGATGGTGGATGACATAAAAAAACAGATGGAGCATCGACTCCCTTATTATTTATCACAAGCGCAATCATATGAAGGTATTTCAACAGATCCAGATTATTTACGAGATATCATTATTCAGGCAATGAAACAAGATATTGACAAAGCCTTTCTCTCCTTTATTCAGCACATACCGGGAAATTTCCGAAAGGAGTAAGTATGTATGAACCTTAACGTTGTAAACCGTGAGTTAAAAGTCGGACAGATTAAAATGAACGGTGTATCGTCGTCCGCACTCTTTTTAATTGGAGATGCAAATCTCCTCATTCTATCTTCTATTCTCGATACACCATTTGAAACAGTTACAGAGGGTCCATTTGTACCATTAGTAACAGATGTCCCTCCTACTCCAGGTTAAGGAGACTGAGAAATTATGTTGCATCATGTGTCTATTGTCCAAAATGTTTCTATTATTTCTTTAGGGATTGCTGGTGTATTTCAAGTTGGAGATGCAAACCAAATGGAATTAAAAAGTAGAGCTATTGCCGTCCACCGTGAAATTCCTTTTTATATACGGGGAGAAGGTCGCTTTGATGCTTTTGAAATCTTTACAGATGAACACATTACAATTCCAAAACGAACGACAGATGTAAAATTAAACATTGTAAATGAATGCCCTTTTATTGAAGTTAATAACGTTGAATTACGCACACTTTTAAACTCTGGTTGCTTTCAAATTGGAAATGTTGATTATGGTTTTAATAACTCTCGTATTATACAAATCCGCCAATATATTACGGATGAACCTTCCGCACAATAATTCATATAGTAATTAAAAAGCTTAGTAAAGTAGGTGGATGGTATGCCTTCGGTTGTAGGAAATCTCGTCGTGCAAAACAGTAACGGCTCTTTCAACTTAGGAGATTTTTATAACGTATCTCCGAAAGAAAACACGAAAGCCTATAACGGATCTGGAGCTTCCAATGTTGGGTTTGTCGTGAATACGTTTAACGGTGTTAGTGCAACGAATACATTTGATTCTGATGTGGCAGATCAAGATCAGATTGGAACAGCGTAAAAAAAGTAGGAGATATTCTCCTACTTTTTTCTTTTATCTAATTCAAAATTATTAAAATAAAATTTTAATAAGCAAGAACTTTACTGTCCACAAATAGTGGTATAAACAAGTAAGTAGTGAAGAGGCACTATTTCATTTTATTTAAATGATAACCCGCTCTCCTCCAAAGCCCTCCTAAGCTTCGGCAAAGACGCAGGTCCCATACCATGCAGTTTTAATATTTCTTTTTCACTATATTTTGAGAGTTCTTCTACAGTTTGAATTCCATGGTGTTCTAATGCCCTTCTTGCTGGCGCTGAAAGAAGAGAGAGAAAACCTTCTTTTGGTTTTCTCTCTTTCTCACAGACTGGGCAAGTTGGACAATCGCTACTTTTATAGTACTCGTGTCCCTGTTCACAAGTTCTTAACGTTTTTTCCGTTACCATTTTCAAGCCCCTCTATTCTTCAATATTTACAACGTGATTCCCATCAAAGAAGTATAAACATTTCTCTTTTACAGGATGTTGTAAGCTTTTCTCCAGTGCTTTTGCATATAACGAAAGCTGCACTTTATATCGATCTTCTAAAATTGGTTTCGCTTGTTCGAATCCGCCTGGAAATTTCCCTTCAATCGTATCTGTTTTGAAGTCGATTAACGTAATGCCATCTTCCTCTTCAATCATGCAGTCGATAACCCCTTGGACAAGAATCGATTCCCCGCTATTCCCTTGCCAATCTTGATATGCTTCTTCTGCTGCAAGCATCATCGTAAATGGAACTTCACGCTCAACACTTTTCGCCGCTAATACCCTTTTACCTAAGTCACTGTCAAAGAATGAAATTACTTTTTCAATCGCTATTTCTTCCGCCTGCTCGAATGTTAATAATTCCTTATTTACCATTCCAGCAATTTGCTCTTGAAGAACTTCAACCGTAATCGGCTTCTTCAAATCAACATGCTGCATAACGGCATGGACTGCTGTTCCGCGCTCTGCGTACGTTAACCCTTTTTTCTCCATAAAGCGCGGACGTGTTTTAATTGGTGCACGTAGTTTTTTAATAAAGGCGTTATCACTACCATCTTCTGATTGATAATTTCTCTTTATTTCTGTAACAGATTGCTTCGCACGGTGAGATGTTGCTTCCTCATATCCGTACTTCCACATTAATCTATCGTACACTTCATCTTTTCGTTCACTTTCTAACGGCACAGCCTTTTTCTCACGAAGCGCTTCTAACAATTCTTGTTTCTCTTCTTGAACTGGCTCTGGTGCAAGTAGCGTATTACCGTCCACAACTTCTACTTTCCAGCTAGTGTCATACCCGTAAATTTCATCTGGAATACTTCCTTGTCCTAATTCAAGAAGCATTTCACTATCACGGTGTCTATATAATGAAGGTGCAATCCAGTCTAAATAACAAGACGCCCCGGCACGTATGTGATCTGGTAATAACCATTCACTATGTTCCCTCGCATCAAGCCATTTTTCCATTTCCTTATTTGCATCCTTAACTGTTCCGATTAAAATTAACTTCTCTTTCGCGCGCGTCAACGCTACGTATAGTACGCGCATTTCTTCCGCAATTAATTCCATTTTCATTTTACGCTTAATCGCAAGCTGTGATAATGTTGTATATTTAATTCGTTTACGCGGATCGATAAATTGCGAACCGAAACCGAAATCTTTATGCAATAAGAAACGTTTCATTAAGTCTTGTGTATTAAAACGACGACCGAGTCCAGCTACAAATACAACCGGGAACTCTAACCCTTTACTTTTATGAATCGTCATAATGCGAACAACGTCTTCTTGTTCACCGAGGGCCCTCGCCGTACCCATGTCATCACCGCGTTCTAAAATACGTTCAATAAAACGTAAGAAGCGGAATAATCCTCTAAATGATGTTGCTTCGTATTGTCTTGCGCGGTCATATAGTACGCGTAAGTTTGCCTGCCTTTGCTTTCCAGCTGGTAAACCGCCAACGAAGTCGTAATAACCTGTCTCACCGTACACTTTCCAAATTAAATCAGAAAGTGATTGTTGACGTGCAAATTCACGCCATCCTTGCAGTAAGTTATAAAACCACTCTAATTTATCATGAAGTTCTTGCTCCTCTTCAAGTGGTGCCCCTTTTAAGAATGAGCTCATTACTTCATAAAACGAGCCTTTCTTTCCATGAGCACGAAGCGTTGCAAGTTCTTCATCGCTCAATCCAACGATTGGAGAACGAAGTACAGCTGCAAGCGGAATATCTTGCATCGGATTATCAATAACGCGGAATACGTTCATCATAATATTTACTTCCGTCGCTTCAAAGTAACCAGTCGCAAGGTCAGCGTATACTGGAATTCCTTGTAATTTTAACTCTTCCATAATTTGCGGGGCCCACGGCATGGAGCGAAGTAAAATAACGAAGTCGCGGTATTGTACCGGACGCATACTATCATTTTTACGGTCATACACTTCATAACCGGAATCCACCATCGCTTTAATGCGCTGCGCCATAAGACGAGCTTCAAGCTGTGCTTTTTCGACTTCTGCACCTTCTTCTCCGTCTATTACTTCTTCTTCCGTTTGCTGAATGCACAGTAGTTCTGCCGCTACATCTTCACCTTCTGGATAGGTAGCACCTAACTTTAATTCAGCGTCTGCATCGTAGTCGATTTCTCCGACTTCTTCACCCATAATTTGTTTGAAGATAAAGTTCGTACCTGCTAGTACTTCATGACGACTACGGAAGTTTTTCGCTAAGTCAATCTTCATTCCGCCGCCCAATCCTTCTTGTGTGAAGCGTTTATATTTTCCTAGGAATAGTCCTGGCTCGGCTAGTCGGAAACGATAAATCGACTGCTTTACGTCACCAACCATGAACAAGTTTCCTTCACTCTCAGAATCTTTCGTTACGAATTTAATAATGGATTCCTGTACAAAGTTCGTGTCTTGATATTCATCGACTAATACTTCAGCAAATTTATTACGATATTGGAGCGCCACTGCTGACGGATTCATTTCACCATTTTCACTTTGTTCACTTAAAATTTGTAAACAAAAATGCTCTAAATCTGTGAAATCGACCATTCCTTTATCTCTCTTCATCGCTTGGAAACGCTCTGTAAATACTTTTACAAGTTGAACAAGCTTTTCTAATACTGGGTGCATATCTTGAAAATCTCGTAAGAAACTTTCAGGTTTGCGGCTAAATAACTCTTCTTGTAATTTCTTCACTTCATCTTTCGCTTTATTACGAAGAGAGTCTACTTGTTTTACAACATCTTCATTGTAATCACTTTTCTTAATACGCTTTAACGTTTGCCACGATACGTTTTGCATCGCTTCATACAAACTTGTCCACGACTCCTGAGCAGCTGATGATAGCGTTCCAAGTAAAGCTACATCTGCTTGCAGGGTTTCAATGCGAGGCGCTGGACCGTCAGGAAGCATTGCGAGTTCAGTTGCCTTACGAATATGCTGTTCCGCTGTTTCAAGCTGGAATTTCACATCTTCTAATAAATAAGAAGCATATACTAAATCTTCAATTGTCTTTCCTTCTACGTCATATGCTTCTACTAATTTATCAAGCCATTTTTCCGGATTTGGATGCGCTCTTGACTCTGTATGAAGCGCTAAAATCATACGTTGTAAGTCATCATCACTACGGTCACTCGTATAACGATCAACAAGTTCAAAGAAGATTGTATTATCTTCGATTCCGTACTCTTCTTCTAATATATCATCTAGCACTTCTTCTTTTAACAATTCATTTTCTGTTTGATTAGCAATACGGAAACGAGGATCAACATCAAGCATGTAGTAATATCCTCTAATTACTTGTAAACAGAATGAGTGAATTGTTGAAATGGAAGCTTTATTTAATAGGCTCAGCTGCTTTCTTACGTGTTGAGAGCCTGGTTCATCAATTAATACCTTTTCTAACGCTTCCCCGATTCGGTTTTTCATCTCTTGCGCCGCTGCATTCGTAAATGTTACAACGAGCAGGCGGTCGACATCGACTGGATTCTCTTCATTAATAATCTTTTTAATAATACGTTCAACTAATACTGCTGTTTTCCCTGACCCAGCTGCAGCCGCAACTAAAATATCACGTCCATTCGCTACAACAGCTTTCCACTGGTCATCTGTCCATTGACTACCTTCTGGTTTTTCAGGCCAATTTTCTATCATTCTCCGCCAACCTCCTCTCTTATTTTCTCCATTGCTTCGCTATCTTTCATATCTTTTAACGATCGGAACTGATTATCTTCAAGTGACTCATCAAATTGACAAACAGATTTGAAGTTACAGAACGTACATGCTGCTTTATTTCCCATTTTATAAGGAGCAATATCGATAACACCTTCTGTAATATCTTTTCCGATATTTTCAAACGTATGGTGTACATATTTTTGCAGTACGTTAAACTCTTGCTCACTTGCAATACTTGAACGCGCACTAAAGCTACCGTCTTTTTTCAGGCCAGCAGAAATAATATCTGAGCTCCCTGTTGAAAGTTTGTTATCCATTAAACGAACAACGTCAGCATCTCCTAATACGAGTCCTTTCATTTTAAATTTCTTTAAAATTTCTTTTTCAATTTCAGCTTCAGATGCGTCACCTTTCATCTCAACGATTGGGTTATGAATATGGAAATACAATACACCAGCTGGTGATGCTGCGTGGCCTTTTTTCATCCACGTCTGTGCATTCGAAGTAACGACATCTAAATACGTTAACATTTGAAGTGCTAATCCGTAATACACTTCCGTTAAATCTAACGCTTTTGAACTTGATTTATAATCAATAATACGTAAGAACGTCCCGTTTTCATCTTCTGCCTTATCAACACGGTCAATACGGCCGACTACTTCCATCTTCACACCATTTGGTAATGAGAATTCCATCGGCGGAAGTGATCCTGTACCACCCATACCGAACGGCACTTCTAAATCAACTGGTACGAATCCGCTTGACTTCGCATGTTCACGAAGAATGATTGAAGTACGGAAAATGATTTGTTGTAGTTTTTGTTTTAAATAGAAATGACGGTTTGAACTTAATAAAATTTGTCGTTGTAATAACGGTGCGATTTCTTCTATTACTAAAACAGAAAGATGCTCACACTCTTTTATGGATAAATCCGCCCAAGTACGGTTTTCACGCAATAACTTGTCCGCAATTTTCTTTAATGCCGCATGGAATAATTCGCCGATGTCTGGCGCATCAAGCTTGAAAATATCACGCTCTCTAAGCGATAAACCGTGCTGCGCAAAATGAGCGTATGCACAACGGTTAAATAGTTCCATACGAGAGACACTTCCTTTAATTATATCTCCGTATAAATCTCTACTTACTGCTGTACTTAGTTTCTTCGCACGATTTCGATAGAATAAACTTGATAAGACGCGGCTGCTTTTTTGTTTCCATTCATCTGAAGTTACGTAGAAATTATATACGTCCCACCAAAAGTCTAAATTCCCTTCAAATCCGTATCGCTTCCACGTTTGTAGTTGCTGCATAACGTAAGATAACGTTACTTCTGGCGTTGCTACGTATGAAATTTGTTCTGAACGTGATAAATCGTTTACATCATTCGTAATAAATGAATCTTTCACATTAGGGAACATTCTTTTTATTTTCTTAATAAAGCTAGACGCAAGTAACGTCTTTCCTTCTTCATCTGCAAGCGGGCATGAAATGTATAGCTTCTCAGATGCTCTCGTTACCATTTGATACATAACGAACTGTTCTTCTAACAAATTTTGTCTCGTCGTTGGCGCTAATTCAATCCCTGCTGCACCAAGAACTTCTCTTTCTTCATCAGAAAGCATACCTTCGTCCATAGGTGCTGCTGGAATAACACCCTCATTTACACCTATAATAAACGTTGCTTTCACATCAGATAACCTGGAGTGATCAATATTAGCAATTAACACTTGGTCTAATGACGGCGGAATGTTAGCAAATTGAAGCGCCTCAAGACCAGTCGACATAACGTCCGTAAACATAGAAAGAGACATTTTCTCTTCACCAAGCATCTCTACAAACGTATCAAGAAGGCTCATTACTTCTTCCCATACTTGTTCATGATCTGTCGCAAATAAGAAATCTCCACTTTCTTCTGCACGTATACGTAATTCTTCTAGTTTTTTCGGAACATCCAGTTCTTCTAAAAATAAGTAAACTGCTTCACACATTTGCATAACTGTTCCTGCACGCTTTAACCTTTTTTGCATGCGAATAACAGGTGTTCTTACAACGTCACGTAACCTATTTATTTTCTCTTCCATTTCACGTTCACTGTCTGTGATCATCCCGTTCGTATCATCAAGAGAACGATAACGGCGATACATCCATGGATCCTCTGAAGTCCATCTCTTTCCTTGTACACCGTACGCTAAACAGTAATTTTCAAATTCATCCATTTCTTCACGCATCGTTTCTTTTCTTACGTCTAATGGATATAAAAGCTCTGTTTTCACGCAACGGAACACCGCATCATAACGCCAATTCCCACTAATAATCTCGAGTGCAGAACGAATACATTCTACTAATGGGTGGTGTGACATCGGGCGCTTTTCATCGATGAAGTGCGGGATATTATAATCTGTAAATAACGTTCGCATCACATCGTAATAACTTTCCCCATTACGAAGAAGCACTGCAATATCCCGGTAACGATATTTTTCATTCGCAACAAGTTTACGAATTTCACGCGCAACACCTTCTACCTCCGCTCGTAAATTCGCAGCTGTACTAATCGTTACACTCGCTTCACCGTTAAATTTTTCATTCGGACGCGCTTCATAATGAGCTTCTAAATGCGCTAATGCCGGAGAATGAAAACGCGGCTGTTCCATAAGTGGAATTGTTTTTTCAATTTCTATTTTCTCTTCACGCGCTACTTGTTTTATTTTTTCATACGTTAACGTCGTTTCATAAAATAAATCGAGTTCATTTACTGGCTGCGCTAACGTTTTTTCATCTATCGTTAACGTGATTGTAACTCTCGCTCCGCAAATCATAAGCTGTCTTACAATCTCTAACTCTTGCGGGGAGAATGAATGAAATCCATCTATATAAATTTCCGCACCATTTACATATTCAGACTGCGGAAGCTTTTCCACTAGCAATTGCAGGTAGTCTTCTGAATCTAAGTATTTTCCAATTAAAGCACGTTCAAAATCATCGTATAATAGCTGTAAATCATACACTTTATTCGCTAGTAACTTTTGTTCGGCACTGCTACTATGCGCATCTAATTGTTGCCACATTTCATATACGTTAGATGGCGTTACATTGTAACGTTTAAACTCTGCAATCATACTGCCAAGATGTTCAAAGAAACCGTTTTGCTCCGCTGCTTTTTGGAACACCGATAATCCATCTTTACGAGACTCTACAATTTTACGGAGTAACATATGTACACCAGCTTCATCAATATGAAGACGACTCGCTCCGCCAACTTCTTGCAGTACCTTCCACGCTAATCGTGAAAAACTAAAAACTTGTGCCCGAATAGAACCTCTTACATCCTCACTTCCAATTAACGCCTGCTGCGTCTGGAATGTCATCTGTTCTGGCACAAGATATAATATTGTTTTCCCTCTCGGGCATTGTTTTAACTCTTCTTGCACTTCGCGTAAACAAAGTGTACTTTTTCCACTTCCCGCTCTACCAATCACAAATCGAAGTGACATGTAACCCCACCTTTCACTTACATAACGAACGTTAGTTTGCTACTATAATTGTATTATAGGACACGAAAAAAGACAAACTGAGTTGTTTGCCTTTTTCTATACTTTTATCTATTATATCAACCTTTTGAAAAATTCGTTTGCACCTCTTGAATTGGCCAATATCGCAAATCAACTTTACCGACGACTGTATCAGCTTTTACAAAGCCAAAGTGTCTACTATCCCAGCTCCCGAGCCGGTTATCACCTACTACAAAAATAAACCCAGGTGGCACCAGTTTTTCTTTCGTTAACTCTTCTAATGTAAAGTCACCTGTTAGTTGCCTTCCGTTTATCTCTTTCTTATACTTCTCTAAATACGGCTCATCAATAAATTGACCGTTTATATATAACTTATCCTGCTTATATTCAATATGATCTCCAGGTAAACCGATAATCCGCTTTACATAGTCCTCTTTTTTATTCGCATGAAATACCACAACGTCAAATCTGTTCAAGTCCCCAACTTGATAACTCACCTTATTTACAACTAGCATATTGCCATCTTGCAATGTCGGCATCATTGACTTCCCCTCTACAACATACGTCGAAAAGAAAAACGTTCGAAAAAATACAGCTAATAATACACCAATTAAAATTGTTCGTATCCACTCCATGCCTTCTTTTTTCAAAGTTTTCTTCATCTGCTTCTCCCCTTATCCTTTAATACTGAAGCTTTCCTTTACAAAGAAGACTATTCTTAATGTAGTTCTAACTTTACTTCGATTTTCTTACCGACATACCATAAAATAAAAATACCAATCGCTACAATAACTGATTTCACCGGATTATGAATAAATGACATTAAATCATGACCGATATACGTTAAAATAAAAATCATCACAAGTTTTCCGAATGCTAACGCTAGACCAAACTGTTTTACACTAATTCGGGATAAACCAGCGACAACATTTATGAGCGCTGACGGTGTAAACGGAAAACAAAATATAACAAAAATCGGTGCGAATCCTTTCCTTTCAATCCACCCCATTGCTTTTCGTACTCTCTCATGCTTATTTACAAACGAAAAGAAACGACTGCGACCAAAATGGCGGATGATGAAAAAGACAAGTAATGCACCCATTACTGATCCAAGCCATGAATAAAGAAAACCGAGCCAAAAGCCAAATGCAACAGCATTCGCCAGTACAAATACGATAAGCGGTAATGCTGGAATCAACGCCTCTATCATCGGTAAACCAATACCAAGAAGTGGTCCGAACGCTTTATAACTCTCAACAATATGATCCATATTTTCTGGTGAAAAATACTCTTTGATTGTCTGAAAATCCATTCTACACTTTACCCCTTTACTCTAAATACTATCCCTACTGTATCATTGCTTATATGAAAGAGGAAATGGTAGATACGACATATGGAGATGTATTTATTAAAGTTTCCATATCTTTCATAAGAATTCCTTCATTATTTAGCTATGATAATCTATCAATATTCGACAGGACGTGTCGTTCGTTTTGTTATTTAGATTGTTTTTCGGTTTTTATCGGTAAATGAAATTATACTGGTGATTTTCTAAATATATCAATTACAACTCGTTTTTTCTAATATATCGCCTTATCTACAAAGACTGACTGACAAACAAAAAAAGAATGGGGATTCCCCCATCCTTTCACACTTCGCCTTCCTTCACAAAATACACCTTCTCATAAGCGGGTCTTAATGTTGATTCCTCTTTTTTATCGACCTCTTTAAAACAAGGATTCCCTTGTTTTTTCCTACGATCTTCATATTCAGTACGTAATTTCGCTGTACGATTTTGTTGATTTTCAAAACTAGTTTTTGATATTTCTAATTTCACAGCAAAGCCATTTATAAATCTAATAATAAGATTTCCATCTTCTAATTCTTTATTACTTTCAATATAAAAATGAGACAACCAAGCGCACTCTTTTCTAGAGTAAGAATAGGTAGGGAAAAAATAAAGTTGATCTGCTGGACTAATCGCAATCGGTGCTTTATGTGTAATATGAGTTAACTCTTTCGTTCCTTCTTTTCTGCCTAAGAAACTAGAGCCATGCTTGCGGCAACTTCTTTCTATAATATCTAGAGGTTTTTGAAATACGAAAAAAGAATCATTCATTTCAACGACTCGCGTAACAATTTTCTTTTCACTTAGAATAACAGGAAGTAAGGCCATCGTATTTTTCGTTACAACATAATTTTCGACATAGCGTTCCACTTTACTTTCCATACTCCATTATCTCCTTTTTTCCATTTATATTAGCAGCTGCATATATAATTTTAGCATCTATGAAAAGGAAATAGCTTACAAGTTCCGCTTTTTTACAATTTTTTATCATTTATCAAACATTTGTTAAATAAAAAAATCACGATATAGTAATGATTTAATTTTAAAGTTATAAAAACAGCATTTATACTACCTATAAATATTTATTATCCCTTCCTATTTTCACATCATGAAAACAATTAACTTTGCTATAATTAAAATGTAAATCCAATATATGGAGGGCCACTATGGAAGAAAAAGAGATCCAACCATCGATTCAAATGAAAAATAGCAGCGTCATTATCGTGAAAAACTCAGCTAGTATTATATTCGGTTTATTTTTCATTCTGCTATTCTTTGCCAAACCGTTTCGTAAATCAAAATGTCCAGAATGTAAAAAACGTGAGAAGAAAAAATCAGGACAAGAACAATAAAAGGCCTTCCTTTATGGAATGCCTTTTTACATTCGTAGTATCATTTTATTTATTCTTCCCCCTAAAAAACGACTATATTTTCTTCCAAGGTTCTCTACATCTTTTTTGATTTGTAATATGATCCTTATATAAAACATGAGAAAGAGTATTACTTGTTACCCGCTTTTAATTTTTATTAAACACTTCAAATTTGTACATCTTTATCCATCACTAACAATTCGTTAATTAGTTAACTTTGTAATATAAGTTTTGTATATAATGTCATTCAAAAACACAATATATATAAGTAGCTATTTATAATTACATTGCTTTTTATCGAATTCTAAAAAGGAGTTGTATACTATGGATAAAGAAAATCCATTAAATCAGCAGGTTAATAGCATTCCCTCAGATGCTCTGAATACCCCTAGTAAGGAACAAGAACAACTGTTAGAAACATCATCTCAAAACGTACAAAATTCCAACAACAATGCTAACAAAAAAGATGTTACTCAAGGTCTATCTGGAAAAGATTCCCCTATTTCAATAGAGAATACAAATTTATAGTTATTTACTATCATACGCAGCAAATGCTCTTGCTGAACTAATTCTTCTACAGAAACTAATACGCATTCCAGATAATTTTTCACCCGTTGTAACATAGAAAAAGAGATTTAGATATAAAAACAGGCTCTGAAAAAACTTTCCCCACAACAAAAAAAGGATGGCATTAGCCATCCTTTTTTCCATCATCAACTATAAAATTATAGTTTGATTACGTTTTTAGCTTGAGGTCCACGGTTACCGTCTTCGATTTCGAAGCTAACTTTTTGACCTTCTTCTAAAGATTTGAAACCGTCAGTTTCGATTGCTGAGAAGTGTACGAATACGTCGTTTTCGCCTGGAACTTCGATGAAACCGAAACCTTTTTCGTTGTTAAACCATTTTACTTGTCCTGTTACTGCCATAATTATTTCCTCCTAAGAAAATACAAATTTTAAATTTTTTAGTCTTCCTGTCTAAAAAAAGAATCCACACATTATCAAATACGAAACATAAACTAGTTCTCACATACTTTTTCTCGTTCGTTTCCAGCACTTGATAACATATGGATTGCTTAATTTAACTATTCAACTGACATCATCATAGCACATTAAAATAAAATGTACAATCTTTTTCGAAAATAGAATTTCTAATTTTTAGTATTTCTTATAAAATATACTTATCTCTATTCTAAATAAGGGGGAGTTTATGACCAATAAAATTTCTAGAAAAACATTAAAAAGAATTGAAGAGGATATTGAAAATAATAATCTTGGAAAAGCAAGAGATAGATTGCATGGCCTCATCTTTACATACCCAAATGAATTACATCTTCGAAAACAACTCGGAGATATTTATTATACATTACAATATCCAGAAATGGCTGGACGTTACTGGTATCTAGAGGAGCATAAAACAGACATTATGCATGAATCATGTTTATTATTTGAAAAATCAATGGGAAATAGTCCTCATCATATTGCACGTGCTTTAAAGTTTAAAGGCGATTCTAACCATATAAAAAGTTTGTATAAAGAGCAACCTTTATCTTCAGTGCAGAAGAAAGTAGCAGAGGAGTTAATTTATGAGTATAAAGAAACATGGCAAGATAAGCTAGTCCCTTTTGGCTGTCTAGCATTGCTTGCTTCCCTTCTCTTTTCTGCCATTGTTGGTCTATTCACTATTTGGAATTGGATTTTTTAATTACAGGGGGAATTTTCACATGTCAAACTACGCTAAAGAAGAAAGGCTAACAGGGGGAAACGTCTCAAGCGTATATCGTTCTGAAAATACTGTTCGGCGAGAGTTAAAGCCAGGCAGTGAAAAGATTCATAAGCTATTGCAACATTTAGAAAACAAAGGATTTCATTATGCTCCAAAGTTTTTAGGTGTAGATGAAAAGGATAGAGAGATTTTATCCTTTATTGAAGGAGAAGCTGGCAATTATCCTTTAAAAGAATATATGCGATCTAATGATGTATTAAAAGAAATCGCAATGATGCTCCGCCTTTACCATGATGCTGTAAGTGATTTTCCTTTATTAGATGATTGGAAACCGATGGATCATACGCCAAATAACATTGAGGTTTTATGCCATAATGATTTTGCCATATATAACATTATTTTTAATAATGAGAAGCCAGTAGGGATTATTGATTTCGATGTTGCTGCTCCTGGCCCAAGACTATGGGATATCGCTTATACACTTTATACTTGTGTGCCTTTAAGTAGAGTATATTATACAGAATCCGGTGAAGCCGTTCATTATGATTCACCGCAACATGCAGATCGTATTAAAGAGAGAGTCAAATTGTTCGTTCAGTCCTATGGTAAAAATATGGATGAAGATTACTTAGGAATGGTGTTGCTTCGATTAGAAGGGTTATGTACATATATGAAACGAAAAGCACAAGAAGGCGACTTGAATTTCCAAAGAATGATTGATGAAGGACATCTAGAGCATTACAAGAAAGATATGAAGTTTATTCGCGATCATAGAGCTGAGTGGAGTTGATTTAGTAATAAAGAAAAGTTAGTATCGTTTTTTTTCCGATAAATCGATATTTCTTTTCGAATCGTTTAGAAAATAACAAGGGGCACCTTTCAAAAAGGTGCCCTTTCCTTTTATTTCGTAAACTGTGCTTCTTCTGTAGATCCTTTTAACGCTGTCGTTGATGAAGTTCCACCTGTAATCACTTGTGCCACTTCATCAAAGTAACCTGTTCCTACTTCGCGTTGATGACGTGTTGCAGAGTAGCCATGTTTTTCAGCTGCGAATTCTGCTTGTTGTAGTTCAGAGTATGCTGCCATGCCGCGCTCTTTATAGCCACGTGCTAGTTCAAACATACCGTAATTTAATGAATGGAATCCAGCAAGTGTTACGAATTGGAACTTGTAACCGTAAGATGCGATTTCCTTTTGGAAGCTTGCAATTGTTTTTTCATCTAGTTTTTGTTTCCAGTTGAATGAAGGTGAGCAGTTATATGCAAGTAGCTTCCCTGGATGCTCCTTATGAATTGCGTCCGCAAATCGTTTTGCATCTTCTAAATTTGGTTCTGACGTTTCACACCAAACGAGGTCTGCGTACGGTGCATACGCTAAACCGCGCGCAATTGCTTGATCAAGACCTGCATTCGTACGGTAAAACCCTTCTGGTGTTCTTTCTCCTGTAATAAATGCTTTATCAACAGGATCGATATCGCTCGTAATTAAATCAGCTGCATCCGCATCTGTTCTTGCAACGATAATTGTCGGCACTCCCATTACATCTGCTGCAAGGCGTGCAGAAATTAAATTGCGTACTGCTGTTTGCGTTGGTAGTAGTACTTTTCCGCCTAAATGGCCACATTTTTTCTCTGAAGATAATTGATCTTCAAAATGCACACCTGATGCACCTGCTTCAATCATACCTTTCATCAGTTCGAATACATTTAATTGCCCACCAAATCCAGCTTCTGCATCTGCTACAATCGGTACGAAATAGTCTGTATCATCACTTCCTTCCATATGCTGAATTTGATCCGCACGTTGAAGCGTTTGATTAATTCGTTTTACTACAGCAGGTACGCTGTTCGCTGGATATAAACTTTGGTCTGGATACATATGCCCAGAAAGGTTTGCATCAGCTGCTACTTGCCAACCACTTAAGTAAATCGCTTTTAACCCAGCTTTTACTTGTTGCATCGCTTGGTTTCCTGTTAATGCGCCAAGTGCGTTAATATAGTCTTCTGTATGAAGCGATGTCCAAAGCTTCTCAGCACCACGACGCGCTAACGTATGTTCAATATCAATTGACCCGCGCAGGCGAATTACATCTTCTGCCGAATATGGACGTGTGATCCCTTTCCAACGCTCATCTAATTCCCAGCTTTCTTGTAACTTCTCGATTCTTTCGTTTTTCATTTGTTCCATCCCCTTTTCATTTTTTATAAAATTTCATAACCCGGTAATGTTAAAAATGGTACGAATTCATCATTTCGAACGAGATTTGTAAACAACGTTGTCGCCTCTTGGAATCTCCCTTTCTTAAAGGCTTCCTTACCAATCTCTCTTTCTATTTTTGCTAATTCTTCTTCTTTTAGCTCTTCCATTAATTCAAGCGTAATATTACGACCATCATTTAGTTTTCCACCTTCATGACGAATCCATTGCCATACTTGTGCTCTTGAAATTTCAGCTGTTGCCGCATCTTCCATTAAGTTATAAATGGGTGCTGCTCCCCGTCCGCTTAACCAAGATGCAATATATTGAATACCTACGCTAATATTCATGCGAAGGCCCTCTTCTGTAATCGTTCCCACCGGTACCTCTAGTAAATCGTTTTCTGTTACACATATTTCTTCACGTCTTCTAAAAATTTGATTTGGTGTTTTCATAATGTGATTAAACACTTCCATTGCAACCGGTACAAGTCCAGGGTGGGCAACCCAAGTCCCGTCATGACCGTCTAAAGCTTCGCGTTCCTTATCAGCACGCACTTTTTCAAAAGCTGCTTCATTTGCTTCTGGATTATTTTTAATCGGAATTTGTGCCGCCATTCCTCCAATTGCTGGTGCATTACGGCGGTGACATGTTTGAATTACTTTCAAAGAATACGAACGCATAAATGGCGCCGTCATCGTGACTTGTGCTCTATCTGGTAGTAAGAATTTATTATGATTACGGAAACTCTTTAAAAAGCTAAAAATATAATCCCATCTTCCGCAATTTAAGCCAGCAGAATGATCTTTTAGCTCATATAAAATTTCATCCATTTCAAACGAAGCGTGAATCGTTTCTAGTAACACAGTTGCTTTAATCGTTCCATTTGGAATGCCGATATATTTTTGAGCAAATACGAATACATCATTCCATAATCTCGCTTCTAAATAACTTTCCATTTTCGGTAAGTAAAAGTATGGGCCGCTCCCTTTTGCTAAAAGAGCTTTCGCATTATGGAAAAAATACAAGCCGAAATCTACTAAACTACCCGACATATTTTTCCCATCAACTTGCATATGCTTTTCCTCTAAATGCCATCCTCTTGGACGTACAATGAGTACAGCTGTTTTCTCATTTAATCTATATTCTTTCCCTTTATCATTTTTATGTGAAATCGTTCCCTTTACTGCATCTCGTAAATTGATTTGCCCTTCAACTGCGTTTTCCCAAGTTGGTGAATTCGAATCTTCAAAATCCGCCATAAAAAGATGCGCTCCTGAATTTAAAGCGTTAATGACCATCTTTCTATCTACCGGTCCAGTAATCTCTACGCGGCGATCCTCTAAGTCTTTTGGCAGCTTGGCAATTGTCCAATCCGCTTCACGTATGTGTTTTGTTTCTTCTAGAAACTTCGGAAACTCCCCTGCATCAATTCTCTTTTGTTTTTCTACACGTTTTTGTAAAAGTTCTATGCGGCGCTCATTAAAATTCTCATGTAGTTCCTTCAAAAAACTAAGCACCTCAGGTGTCAATATTTCGTTGTACGCTGGTAACATTTCTCCGGGCAATGTAACCCGTGAAGTTTGCGTCGACATATTAGCATCCCCTTCTTAAACTGTTTTATAACAGATTTGATTTCATGTTTTATATTATATAACAAATCTTCAGAAAAGGAAGTTTTTTTTTGAAAATTCATTTCATTTTTTTCAAAACGCCATTCTTTCGCGCTTTATTTCATACAAAAAAGGCCGCTGTTATACAACAACGACCTTTTTGTATTATTTTTAAATTTCACTTTGACTAGTTAAACTTTATTACTGCCCTTGTTCCATATCATGCAATATTGCTCTATGTAAAAACTGTGCGTATTGTTCTCTCGTTACCTTCATAGACGGACCGAATTTACCTTCTCCGATTCCCATTGTAATACCATTTGTTTGTACTGCACTAATTGCATTCGTTGCCCATGAATTTGCTGAAACATCATTAAAGTTATGAGATCCCTTTGCCTGTAAGTCAAAAGCATTCGTAAGAACTTGTGCCATTTCTGCACGCGTTAACGTCGCCTTCGGTCTAAAGTTTCCATTCTCGTCTCCCTGGAAAATTCCCATTTCCGTTAAAGCCAATATCTCCTCGATAAAGCTTGTTGAATTTTCATCAATATCTTCATATGGGTTTTCATATTCATCTTGTTCTTCCATATCAAACACACGGTAAATTAAAGCTGCAACTTGCTCACGTGTTACATTATCCCCAAAACCGAATATTCCATCGCCATATCCTAAAATAATTTCTTGTTCCGCTAATTCATGAATTGCCTCATATGCCCAATGTCCTTTTGGTACATCTTTAAATACAATTGTATTTGTTTTTTGCAACGGTGCACTTTCCGCTTTTACACTGTTACTCTCTGCTGAGAATAACACCCCACCCATAATTGTTAATGCTGTAGCTGTTTTTAATAATTTTTTGCTCATCAAATTATCTCCCCAATATGTATATGTTTTTTTAAAAATATACAGAATAAATGGTATAGTGACAATATATTTTTCGACACATTTCGTGACGGTTTTGTGAATCATATTACACATCATGTCTTTTTCATCGGGTTGATTATAAAGCTTGTGTATAACCATAAAAATACATAAATGAGAATAATAATTCTTTTTTAAACAAACAAAAAAGCACAAATATTTCTATTTGTGCTTTCATATTTCACTCTACTTCCAATCCTCTTTCAAATGATAATTAATAATCGCATTATTAATAAACTGAGCATATTGTTCTCTAGGTACAGGGCGATTTAATTCATACATGTCATTCCCAGTTCCTCTCACAACATTATTAGATTGTAACGCACTAATTGCATCTTCTGCCCAGTGGCCTTTTGGAATATCTTTAAATGTATGTTTTTGTTTCGTTTCAAAATGAAATGCTCGTTTTAAAATGACAGCCATTTCCGCTCTAGAGATTGGTGCTTTCGGCCTAAAATTCCCTTGGCCATCCCCTGAAAAAACACCACGTTTTGTTAACGCCAAAATTTCCTTTTTAAAAGTGGTTGTACTATCAGAAACATCTTTATATGGATTCGCTACTGGCCCTTCTTCTTTTATCTCAAGTGTTCTGTAAATAGTCCCAGCTACTTGTTCACGTGTTATAAGATCGCCAACACCATACTTCCCGTTTCCATACCCTAATATAATTTTATGATATGCTAAGTCCATAATAGCATCATATGCCCAAAATCCGTATGGAACATCTTCAAACACAATCATTTGTGGATACTCTTCTGCTTTTACAGGCGTCACATTCGTCCCTGCAAATATACCTCCTGCCATTGTCGCAATCATCATTACACCCAATATTTTTTTCTTCATTGTCCTCTCTCCCTATTTCATTCAAATAAAATGAACTTCATTGTTTCAGGAGTATTATTTTTTGGTGAATGTAAGATAAAATGTAAATCTTCTAGAAGAAATATTTCCACTACCTTTCTGCTTTATACTCCCTTCTTTCTTTTTCAAAAAGGAAGTTGTCACATCTAAGGTGTTATATACTAAAACATTCTACAATCTCTTTATAAACTCCTTTTCACTTTATAACTTCCCTTTATTGGCACCTAAAGGAGATACCTAGTGGAGGCTACTATATTCATGGTTTATATTTCAGAGGTAGCATTCCCCTTCACTGATAACTCGCTTTCGCTGAATTTTGAGGTGGAGGTCTTACTGCCCAGCAAATAGCGGGATAAAAAAATCATCCTTTTTTCTTAAAAGAGGATGATTTTTTTATCTTTATTAACACTCAAATATGCTACTACTTTTGAAGAGTAAATTGGGCAACTATTTGTTTTAGTTTTCCTGCTGCGTTATGCATATGTTCAATTGAAACCGAAATCTCTTGAACAGATTTTTCTTGCTGTTGAATAGACTCTTTTACCCTATCAGTTCGGTCAGATGATCTTTGGGAAATTTGAGCCATGTCTTCTGCAGAAGCCGAGATTTCCTCACTACTCGCTGCAATTTCATCTGTAGACATAGATACCGTTTGAATTTGCTCAGATACTTGTTGTACTTTTTCTGTAATTGTTCCAAATACTTTTTCTGTATGCATTACTACTTGTGTACCTGCCTGTACCTCATTATCTACCTTCCCCATCATATGTACCGTATGGTTCGTTGTTCCCATAACTTGAGTAATAAGATTCTCAATTTGTTTTGCAGAATCACTAGATTGTTCTGCTAATTTCCGCACTTCATCTGCCACAATTGCAAATCCTCTACCACTTTCACCAGCACGTGCAGCCTCAATTGCGGCGTTTAATGCTAATAAGTTAATCTGGGAGGTAATACCTTGCATAACATCAATGATTTTAACAATTTCTTCTGATTGTTCTTTCATAGTCTCTACTTGTTTCACACCACTATGTACCGAATTTTGGATTGTATCCATCTGTTGAATCATTTGTTTCATTAATTTGTTACCATTCTCTGCATCTAATGCTGATTGAGCAGATAATTCATTTACAGAGGACGATGTATTGACTATACTCTGCATTCCTTGTGTCAACTCTTCCATCGCACCCGCAGTTTGTTCCATTGCTTGCATTTGACTCTCTGCACCATTTGCAACTTCTTCAATATCCATAGTGATTTTCTTTGCTGCACTACTAGATACTTCTGATGCAGATACTACTCCGTCTGCATGTTGAAATAAAAGCTGAATATTATTCTCTACTTCTTGCATATTTGTTCTTAGCCCTGCAATCATCTCGTTAAAATTACTTACTAATACACCTAATTCATCTTTAGCATTATAATCACCATGTACGGTTAAATCTCCTTCTTTCGCTCTTTCCATCATACGACTAACCGTTTGTAAAGGAGCAACTATAAGCTTGCTAATAATATAACTTACTATACATATAACGATTGTAGTAACTACTACAAGAATGATAAAGGTAATAACGGAACGATCAATCATTTTTTGAGAATCTTTAAATACTTGGTCAGCTAAATTTGAAACATACGATTCTAGATCCACTGCATAACCGGCTAACTCTATTCCCTTCGGTTTTAATTCCTTCTGAAATTCATTTACCATTTGTGGCTCGTTTGTTGCCTTTGCCTTTTCAAATAATTTTTTATATGTATCTTTATAACTTGGCAAAGATTTCTTCATCTTCTGAAACAGTTCATCCTCTTGCTTACTTAAATTAAAACCATCATCATATTCTTTTAATAAAGAATCATATTTTTTAAGATCCTTTTCAATATTATCAATTATTCCCTCTTTATTTGCCACTTCATTTTGTGATACCGTAATTAATTCTAGTAGGTTATATTCTAGTGAATTTTGTGTGCGAAGCATTCCTTCTAATAAAATTGCAGAATATTGATAATCATCTACTACAACCTCTGTATCATGCTTAATCTTATTAATAGAACTAATTGCTACACTGCTTATAATTACCATACCTAAAACTGCTAATGAAATAAGCGCTAATAATTTATATTTCACTTTTAAATTTTGTAAAAAATACATTTTTTCACCTTTATTCCTTTATATATAGATTTTTAGAATTTTATAGCTTATTATTTACAAAATCGCAATAAAAAGCAATGATAAATATTCCCAATATGAAACTTATATCTCTATAAAAAAAAGTAGCATAATAGCTACTCCTTTTTTCTTTGTTTCTCATATTGTTCAAACGTATGAATTCTTTCAAAAATTGGTGGGTGCGTGTATAAGAAAAATTTTACTAACGCAGGCGGATTTACTTGGCTTAAACTTGTTTTTGATAAATATTGAAAAGTTTTCACACCAGATTTCCCATCCTTCGTCATATTTAAAGCATATTGATCTGCCGCTCTTTCTTCTATACGTGAAACGTAGTTTGTTGCTGGTTGTGCTGCAAAAGAGAGGACAGAAGAAATTAAGAAAAATAAAGGTAAAATGGAGAAACATGCTACTTTTGAAATTTGCAATGTATCTCCCCATTTGCGAATACACATATTTATAATACGACTAATTAAAAACATACCTATAAACGATAGCAATACATAACTTGCAACGCCAAAATATATATGTTTCATAACATAATGCCCCATTTCATGGGCCATGATAAATAAAATCTCTTTATCTTTTAACTGCTTAAGTGTTGTATCCCACATTACAATACGGGCGTTAGGGCCAATTCCTGTTACGTAAGCATTTAATGCATTCGTTTTTTCTGACATATTTACTTCATATACGTGTTTAGCAGGAATGTCCGCTTTGTCTGCTATCGCTAAAATTTTCGTTTCTAATTCTTTATTTTTCAGCGTCGAGAAGTCGTTATACAGTGGATCAATAACGACAGGCTGTATGAATGTTAAAAAGATTGTAAATGGAACAGAGAGCGCCCATCCTGCGAGCCACCATCTCTTCGGAAATTTACGGATAAGCCATAATAGAACGGTAACTACGATTAACATAGTCGCATAACTTTCCCAAAAACCGATAACATGATCTTTTATCCAGCTTTGTGTACTTTGTGTTGAAATGCCGTAATCAACGGACACTTTCCGGCCAATCCATTGCATCGGTAAGGCAAGCACTGTTGTCAGTAATGATAAATAAAAGAAATAAATCGCAACTTGCAAAACACTTATTTTAGTCGTTTCCTTCGACCATTTCTCAAACTTTCTTGAAATACCTAGCACAAGTACAAATAATAAAATAATCCATTCAAGAGGCGTCGCTAAAAAGTATAGTAAATTTTTCACGCGCGAATAATCTTGGCTTAGCGTAAGCTCTCTCGTACTCATAAACGTTTCTGGATCTGCACTCGTTCCCTTATACATGTCCGGAATAAGTTCATGATTCCATCCAAATAAATACCAATATATAAGTAACGCAAATCCAACGTACAAAAAAAGCGACCAACCGATAACCTTCCTCACGCTATTCCCTCCTCTATGCTGCCTGTCTATTATTATTGTAAGTTCGTACACGCTAAATTAGAACAAGCTTATTATGTGAATTGCTCTGGATCTTTTTATTTACATAAAAAAACTCTTCTACATAAGAAGAGTTTTACCTATCTTTAAACACTTTCTTCGGTTCACAATCCGTAATAAGGATCACACTTACAAACCAACACGTACCCTACTTGCTTTTTAGATAAAATAAAAAGCCTCTTTAAGGAAGTACATCTATTAATAAACTAAAATCTTGTAAAGAGAAAGAACTATATTTCATAATACCTTGTACAGCTAAAAGTAAAACAAGACCGATCACACACATATAGTTAACGCTTTCTTCATTCTTTTTTTCAGTAACCACTCCACCACTTATACATAAAATCCCTAGCAAATGGAGCGCTAAATACATGAAAAAATAAGCTTCCTCCCAGCGCAAAATAACATTCACTGTCGTTATTAACACTAGACTAAGTAAAATCAAATAAAAAAACTTATTTGATGATATCGTTTCATTCATATAATTTTATACATCCCTTTCAAATTTCGAATTAATGATGTTTCAAAGCTATAAAGTAAATGATTGTTTTTATACCATAAAACAAAAGGAAAGCCACCATTACTTTCTCGAATACTTTATGAATCCACATATACTTCTCTTCATTCTTTCTGAAGATGCGCTTCATCATTTCTTCTACAATTAGACCAAATATTAGTAAAACCCCGAACACAATAAGAAGAGAAATAATATTTTCTTTTAAATGAGTACTAGAAAATAAGTAATACTCTGGAAACACAATCGTATCTACTACAGGTTGAAGCCAATGACAAACGCTTTTATCACACATATCTGTAATAGACGTAGAATCTATAATGTCTTTTAATATTTTTTCAACCGTCTTCTTCATCTTATTTACTCCCGACTACATCTGAAAAGCTCTTTTCCTGCTCTGCATATATAACCGGCACTTCTTTACTCCAATATTTGCGATTAACAAATAAAAAGATAAGTACTAAGTTTAATCCTGTTATAAAAATAATAAGTCCAGGAAAGAATGTCGTATAATTTGAGAAATCGGCAAAACTCATAATTTTTTCTCTACTTATTAGAAAAGACGCACCTATTACAAATGCATTGTTTAACATATGTATTGCAATTGGCATGAGTAAACTTTTCGTACGAATATATACGATTGACAATACGATGCTGAATATGGCTGCACCGAGGAAATCAACATGTAACAACGCAAACAATATTGCTACAACGATGGTCGCTATGCTCGTTCCCCATTTTGTTGCAAAACGTTGAAGTAAAAATCCGCGAAAAACAAATTCCCCGATAATTGGTGCGATGAATACGACCCTAATGACTTGAGATACATATCCCCCAGTACTATCTACAATTGGTTCATGCAGGGCGTTCATAATAAAGTCCGGTGTAATCCATGCAAAACTATACATATACAAAATAAGATACCCGTAACTAAACATGCATAACATAACCGTAATGTATAAAACTTGTACCAAGTTAAATGTTTCATTTTTATTAACAAATAATGAAAATGAAATGTGGTGCTTTCTATACTCATAAGAAATCCATACCATCGGAAGGATATAGAATATAAGAATATTTATAAAAGAAGAATTTTGTATATGAAATATACTTGTTAGCAAATCGCCACTACTTCTCGCTATTAAAATTAATAGTGCAAATACAATTAAAAAATATCTAGCTCGCATCACTTGAAACGGGTTCACACTCATCTCCTCCCCTATGTTACTTTTATCATATCATTTGATTCTTAATTTTTTGCGAAAGAAAACCTTAAAATTTCCTTAAAAATTCCATAAGTTACAAAATGATGATATGATATTCGAGGAAATTAGGAGGGATGTTTATGTACCAAGCAAATATTTTACTCGTTGATGATGAAACAGCAATTTTACAATTACTAACTACCATTCTTGAAAAAGAAGGCTTTTCTCATATTACAACTGCAACATCAGCTGAAATGGCTTTATCTCTAACTAAGCAAAACAATTACGATTTAATTATTTTAGATGTGATGCTTCCTGGACAATCTGGTTTTGATATTTGTCCAATCATTCGCCAACAAACAGATTGTCCAATTTTCTTCCTATCAGCAAAAGCATCTGATTTAGATAAAATATCCGGATTTTCATACGGTGCAGATGATTATATTACGAAACCATTTAATCCATTAGAAGTAGTAGCACGTATGAAAGCACAGCTTCGGAGACATATGAAACAAACCGTACCACACGAACAAAAACCACACTCAATTTCATTTGGAAGATTTGAAATTGATCAGCACTCTGCAGAACTAACAGTAGATGGGCACATTGTCGAATGTTCTGCTCAACTCTTTCAACTACTACTCTTCTTTTGCGAGAATCCGAACTACGTATTTTCGAAAGAGGAAATATATGAAAAAGTTTGGGGAGCACCTGCCTATAATGGCGATGACAACACTGTTATGGTCCACATTCGAAAACTACGTGAAAAAATTGAACATGATCCAAGTAAACCAGAATATATAAAAACCGTTCGCGGGCTTGGTTATAAGTTCGTTACAAAGTAGGGTGACGATATGAATTTTAATAAACGACTTATTATTCAATTTATCATGCAACACGTTTTTGTTTTAGTTACATTACTTATCGCTGTAGTTGCTGCTTTTACTTATTTAATTTTTCTTCTTACTAGTACTTTATACGAACCTAACATTCCGGATTCTGATAGTTTTACAATTTCAAGATACATCTCTTCAGAGGATGGGCATATTTCGTTACAATCTGAAGTGCAAGATTTAATAAAGGAGAAAAATGATTGGCTCCAAGTTGTAGATGAAAACGGAAAGATCCTCTACCACTTTAATACACCAAATGATGTTCCGGATGCTTATACGAAGACATCTTTAGTCGCATATATACAACATCATATCGAAAGCAATTATAAATTTACATATTGGGAAATTGAATTAGAAGAAAAGAAAGCACTTGTTATTTATGGTGGTATGTTAAAAAGCAATGCGTTACTGACAGCAATTCAAAAGGAGCATTCCTCTTTAACGATGGATTCGTTCGCATTAACAGATCATGAAAAACAGTTACTGTCTAAAGAAAAAGCAACACTTCAAATATTTAATCAAAATGGCGAAGAGGTTTTTTCCTATCCAACTGGAAAGAAAAAAACATTTTCAGCAATACAAATTGCCCTTAATGAAAAAGAACCGTGGAATCATAAAGAAAACACGTCTAGCTTTTACGATGCAAATAGTGGCAACCTTCTCGTTGTAACTGCAAAAAATGAGCACTACTATCCAGATGACGAAATTGAAGATGTATTTACTAAGAAGTTTCTCATTGGATGCGGATTAATCCTTCTTATCGTATTTGTTTATTTAGTCATTCTTTCTATTTGGTACGGTAATAAATTCGGGAAACCGTTATTACATGCGATGCGCTGGCTTAAAAATATCGCTGGTGGAAAGTATGAAGAACCTATTAGTAAAAAAGGAAAACCTGTCAGGTTCCGGCGATCTGGTAAAGAAAAATGGTCATTTCGTTTGTTTAGAGATGTAACAAGTTCACTAGAACACCTTTCTATTACACTCAAAAAAAATGATGCGATGAGGCAAGTACTTCAGCAAACACGAGAAGAATGGATTACCGGTCTAACACACGACTTAAAAACACCACTTAGCTCTATATATGGCTACGCATTATTACTCGAATCGAATCAATATAACTGGACTGATCGTGATATTCAGCAATTTGGTAGTGTTATGAAAGAGAAATCTCAATATATGACGACATTAATTGATGATTTAAGCTTAACGTATCAATTAAAAAATAACAGCCTTCCTGCTCAACACGTAAACGTTGAAATCAATCAGTTCGTCCAAAAAGTATTATTGCAATTTATTAATAATCCAACACTTCAAAATCAAAATATTGAATTCGTACCGAGCTCAAATAAAATTCAATATTTCATTGAAGAAAAATGGTTCCAGCGTATTATCGAAAACTTACTAGTAAATGCTGTAAAACATAATAACGAAACAACTACTGTCATCGTAAAGTTATCACAAAACGCTAATTCCTTTACACTCTCCATTTCAGATGACGGAAAAGGAATGGATGAAAAAACGAAAGAACTTCTATTTGAACGATATTACCGCGGAACAAACACAGAAGAAAGCAACATCGGAACTGGACTTGGCCTAGCCATTACAAAACAGCTCGTTCATGCTCATAACGGAACAATTTCCGTTGATAGTGCACTCGGAAAAGGAACGACGATTATTCTTGTGTTTCCGTTTCGTTCGTAGGAAAGACGCTATGTGGCGTCTTTTTTTCTTTTCTGGGAGAGTTTTGCGGTAATTGAAATTATGCAGATCGTTTTTTTGGGGTGTTTTAGCGGTATATGAAATTATATCGGCGATTTTTTGAATATATCGGCGCAACTCGAATTATATCAGCGATTTTTTGAATATATCAGCGCAACTCGAATTATATCAGCGATTTTCTAGATATATCGACTTACCGACAAAAACCGACAATACTAACCTGCTTCCCTACTATACAAAGTAAAAATAAAACTATTAACAAATACATTTCTAAACTGTTATACTATAAATAGAAGTATAAACTAACTAAGTTTTGCATAAAATGAAGTAGACGAGGTGCTTCCAACACCCCGTCACTGCAACTAATTACCGCAAGGTGGAAGGTTGCAACTAAAGCTTATTTGCGCTTAGAAGACTTCCCACGCTTCGCAGGCAGACGGGTGGTCTTCTTTTTGCGCTTTTTTGCCGTTAATTTCTTAAATCCAAAAACTATACCTTCTCTAGCTATAGTTTTTGTAATTTCCAACAAAATTTGCAAAAGAAATTCCATACGACTACACCTCCTTTCTTCACAAAATGAAGAAAGGGCATAACCTTCCACCCGCAATATTTAATTGCTACTTTATTTTACCATTTTCATATGTATTACAGATAAAACAATACAAATTTAACAATCCACTTATAAAAAAAGCGAACCATCTCCCAATGATTCGCTCTTACCCTATTATTTTTTCTTCACCGGTATCCAAAGCTCTACTTGTGCAAACTCACTCTTATCTTCGTGGCAACGCTCATCGTATAATTCAAACTCTGTAACGCCGCAATGTTCATAGCCTGAATGCGGAAACCATTCTGAGAATACTGCATTCCAAGTTTGGTGGATAGACGATACCATTTCTTCATGAGGAACTTTTGGCGTTGTAAATACTGCATATGTTGCTGCCGGGAAAGTACGCTTTGCAATTTCATTTGGTACATTTTCAAAGTCTGTAACTTCCATTCCGATAATATAAGTGAAGTCTCCTGTTTCTAAATTAAAATCAGTACATAATCCAAGCTCTACCCATTGGCTCGTATCTTTACGATTCGGAATCGTCGTTCCAAGATCTTTTTGTAAATATTCTTGCCAAAATGCTGGAATGTCTTGATGGTTTTTCCCTTCTTTACTTGTCGTCTTCAGTTCATAACCCGCCACTAAAAATTCTGGTTTATTTACAATACGATATTCCATTTGTATGCCTCCTAAATACGGATTTAATTTTCTTTGCTTTACATTTACTCTGTAATACATCGGTGTTTCGATTTCTTGTTTTCGATATTCACTCGGTGTCATTTGAAATAATTTTTTAAAGGCTCTCGTGAACGTTTCGTGAGATTGAAAGCCATGTTCAAACGCGATATCAATAACTTTTTCATCCGTATGAGAAAGTTGATAAGCTGCCCGGGCTAACCTCCTCTTTCGAACATACTCCATTACCGTATCACCTACTAACGCCTGAAATACACGATGAAAATGAGACTCAGAAAAACCTGCAACCCGCGCTAAATTACGCAGCGTTTGTTTTTCCATTACATCTTCCTCAATATAATCAATTGACCTTTGAATTTGTGTTTCATAGCTTTCCATCTCTGTTCACCCGCCTTATATGTATTATGATAAAAGAGAACGCAATCCAATTCTTGACGTTTTTTACTATAATTCCATAAAAAATTGTAACTTTTTTATATGTATTTCGTTGTTATGTATGAAGGGAGGGAAATGTAGTGAAACGTAAACAATCATTAGAAGACATTTATTCAGATCATATGCATGATTTATTTCGCTATCTTCTCTCCCTAACCGGAGATTCTCATTTTGCTGAAGATCTCATGCAGGAAACCTTTTACCGAATGCTCGTCCATATTGACTATTATAAAGGAGAAGAAATTAGGCCGTGGTTATTTACAATTGCCTACAATGCCTTTATCGATTGGTATCGTAAAGAAAAGAAATATAAAACAACAGAAGTTGCAGAATTCCATTTACCAAACGTTCCAAGTACAGAACATGAATATTTCGTAAAATTTGAGATTGCTAGTTGGTTAGAAAGTTTATCTTCTCTTCCGCTCGAAAGACGAAATGTCCTGCTACTACGAGATTACTATGGATTCTCCTATAAGGAAATAGCAGAAATGACTGGTCTCTCATTAGCGAAAGTAAAAATTGAATTACACCGCGGACGAAAAGAAATGAAAAGCATAAAGGAGTGATACGGATGGGTTGTACAGAATTTAAAAAACTATGGAAGAAGTATGAAAATGGAACGCTCACGCATGATGAACAAGAACTGTTAGAAAGTCATATTGAGTCATGTGAAGCGTGTGAAGCTTACTTAGATGAGCTGTTAACAAAAACAGAACCAATTAAGAAAAAGTTACCTCCAAAAGATTTTAAAGTTCCTTTTTGGAGGATTAAGTGGAAACATCGTTTACAAACGTTTGGTTTTATATTATCAATTTGCATCGTTATATATATAATCGGCGGGGTATTATCAGCCTTTTATTTTCAAGCTAATAATGATAAAAGGCTAGAAGAAATTAGAGAGGTTCCTTCGCTTGCACTTGAAGCAACGATCCCAAATAGCCGTGTTATGGGAGGCGGAACAAGTGTAGAAGCTTTTTTCCGTACGAATAGCCAATTTGATTTAGTACGAACCGTCGGTAAAAAAGAAATGCCCCTCGGTACAATAGAAACAAAAAGCTTCTTATCATCTGTAGATGTTACGAAGCGAACTTGGATGAATCCGTTCTATCAACCAAAACTCTTCTTTGTTCATCCAAAAACAGAGCAGGGTGATTATTTAAAGGATTCATCAAAAAAAGTATGGGATACACTTGCAAAAGTACATGATGGAACCGTTGCAGAAGTAGCAATTTCTTTTGATAAAGCTTACACTTTAAAAGAATTAGAACCGCTTTTATATAGCATATTTGAGGCACAAGAACTCCCTCCAACTCCTTTATGGTATGCTTTAGATACAGGACAAGAAAGAAAAAATGTAGATGACTATATCCTACATGGCGGAGAAGCTATAGGGTTTCCAGAACATGTAAGATTCCTCGCTAATGAAAATGACGGGCAGAAAACGCAAGAAGACAAAGTAACCGAAATGATGCGCATCCTTTCTATCCATAAAAAAACGGTAAGCAAAATAGCAGCGCTTTCTGAGAAAGAACTAAACTTAGATAAACGTTATCAATATGTAAAGGACAACGGTGTAAAAGTATACGGAATTGTTATTACTGGCCCATCGAAAGAGTTAGTAAAATTACAAAACTCCCCGCACGTACGTTATGCGACTCTTGGAGATATTGAGATTTGGAATTGGTTTGATCATTAATAAAAAAGAAGTAGCGCTCTAAAAACGATGCGCTACTTCTTTTTTAATTCGAAATCACTTTCACATACATCCCTCTCACCGCTTTTTCATAAGCAATATCACTTATCTGTCTTATGTTTTCTGACACAACAGATGACTGAACGATTTTCCCTTCACGAAGTAACGGCGGATCAATAAGACGCACTTTATTTTTCTGATGTAAATCATAATCGTTTCTATCTTCTTTTACCTTTACATTTGGATGAACTTTGCTTAATAAAGCTTCTACTTCGGGGTCATTACATTGCTGCAATTTCGAAATAAGCTCCTCATCTTCAAGAAGAAAATCATCTGCATGAATAACCTTTTTATGAAGAGATAACTTTAACGTTTTCGCTAACATATCGTTTCCGTAAATATTCATTGGTTTCATAAAGAAATCAATTACTTCTTTGTAATACGTTTCTGTAAACCATTCTGCCATTTCGACACTTTGAACAACCATTTTCCCCTCTACTGCGATAATATCCTCTAAAAATCTATGAACCTCTTCTAAAGAAATATATCCGTATGTATACATATCTCGTAACGTATAATCTACTCGATCTGCGCATAATTCGGGCGCTGACCTTTCCAGTAATGTCCACTTCGAATCATCTAATAAAATATCTTCATAGTTATAACCATGCTTCGCAAGGATCGCTGGAATTTCTGAGTTTTTCACAACAGAACTAAATATCTCTTCATGATAACTTTCATCTTCATTATCAAAAACGTAATCAATCACGTGGGAAAAAGCAGTATGCGATACGTCATGCAGTAAACTAGCGATCTGTTCTTCTACTGAACCACCTAGTTTTTTAACTAATAACATAACACCAACTGAATGATCAAAGCGCGTTACATTCCATTTCTCGTTCACTAAGTAACTTGCGCCATTTTGATGAATTCCCTTTAGTCTTTGCATAGACTTACTTGAAATTAATTCTTCTACTACTTGATCCACTTCAAATTCTCCGTATAGTACATCTGATATGATCACTTACAATCCCCCTTTATTTTAATCGAGTCTTATAATCTTATCTCTTTTATGAAATTAGCACCAACATAAATATTTATTGTTATTTGTTTTTATTGAAAAAATAGAGAGCCATCAGCTCTCTATTTCATAACCCCTATTCAAATGTAACTTCTACCTGCACAATCTCCGACCTACTTCCAAGTCTAAGCGGTGGTCCCCAAAATCCAAATCCAGAAGAAACAATTGCGTGGAACGCGCCTTTTTGTGCGTATCCCCAGTCTAGCTCGTACATTCTTCTCGTTACAATATGATTGGGCGCCATTTGTCCGCGGTGCGTATGACCGGATAATAATAAATCTACACCTGCCGCTGCTGCTTGTTTCAACTCAAATGGCTGGTGATCCATTGCGATAACAGGCATCGATTTATCTACCGTACTCATTAATTGTTCAAAGCTTTGACGATCTCGCTCTGTTTTATCTCTTCTTCCAACGAGATAAAAGTCATCTTCAATTGTAATTACTTCATCTAAAAGAATACGAATATCAATCTTATCCATCTCTTGTAAAAACTCTGGAACCGCTCTGCCGTAGTATTCATGGTTTCCTAATACGCCATATACGCCTAATGGTGCTTTCATTTGTTTCATGATTGGTCCCATATTCTTTTGAATGAACACACCTGGATGATCATCGATAATATCACCTGGCAGTAAAATAATATCAGGTTCCATCTCATTTACATGACGAACAAGTCTTTTTAAATGCGAAACGCCAGACAGTTTACCGAAATGCATATCAGAAGCCATCGCAATGCGTAAACTTTTACGCCCCTCTACCTTTTTCGGTATGTGCACCTCGTACTTTCTTACTACCGGACTATACGCATTAAATACTCCATACGCAAAGATAAAGATAAATGCAGCTATCACAGCCGCCCCTGTCCAAATAATTGCCGCTTCTTTCTCTACTGAAAACTGTAAAAGAAAGACCATAATATTAGCTAATGGCAACAACATAAGCGCGTATTGTATGACCGCGAACCAAATTGAACCGATCGTTCGTAGAAATGGCAAAAACTTAAACACTTGCACGAGAATGTACGCATATGAAATAAATGCGACTATAAAAGCATAATATCCCCAAGATTCCCAGCCAAATACCGCATGAAGCCAAACCCATCCGTTCCAGCCGATGTAAAACATAAGTAGTGTGTATATAATTAATATGGTAAATATATTGAGATAACGAAGATTCTTCACAGCCAGCCTCCTTATTGATTTCTTTTATTATAACTTGTTATGCACTTATAACGTAAATATTAAGCGCTTCAATCTTCAGAATAAGAACATTGATAAACATATTGTCTTAAAATTTTTAAGAACGGCTGTAATGGACATTTTCGAGTCTTAAGTGTTGGATGAAATTCTATTATCTTTATCGTTCAAAACTCATCTATGCAATTATGCATAACCATCCATTCCGTTTTATTTTCATGTTACGATATAAATGTAATACGACATATATCGACAAAGATAAAAGGAAGTGATTGTATGAAACGTTCTAAAACCTACTTAAAATGTTTAGCATTATCCGCTGTTTTTGCTAGTAGTGCTGTAACTCTTTCAACACCTGCTACTTACGCTCAAACGACGTCACAAGTTGTAACAGATATCGGGCAAAATGCAAAAACACATACGAGCTATAATACATTTAATAATGATCAAGCTGATAATATGACAATGTCTTTAAAGGTAACTTTTATCGATGATCCAAGCGCTGATAAACAGATTGCCGTTATTAATACAACTGGTAGTTTTCTAAAAGCAAATCCTACTATAAGTGATGCACCTATTGATAACTACCCAATCCCTGGCGCTAGTGCAACATTACGTTATCCTTCACAATATGATGTTGCATTTAACCTTCAAGATAACAGCGCTCGTTTCTTTAACGTAGCGCCTACAAATGCTGTAGAAGAAACGACTGTAACATCTAGCGTATCTTATCAACTTGGTGGCTCTGTTAAAGCTTCTGTAACGCCTAATGGCCCTAGCGGTGAAGCTGGTGCAACTGGTCAAGTCACTTGGTCTGACTCTGTAAGCTATAAACAAACTAGTTATAAAACAAATTTAATTGACCAAACGAACAAAAACGTAAAATGGAACGTATTCTTTAACGGATATAACAATCAAAACTGGGGTATTTACACACGTGACTCCTATCATTCTTTATATGGAAACCAACTTTTCATGTACTCTCGCACATACCTATATGAATCTGATGCAAAAGGTAATTTAATACCGATGGATCAACTTCCAGCATTAACAAATAGCGGTTTCTCTCCTGGTATGATTGCTGTTGTTATCTCTGAAAAAAATACAGATCAATCTAACTTACAAGTCGCTTATACAAAACACGCCGACGATTACCAACTTCGTCCAGGCTACACATTCGGAACTGCAAACTGGGTTGGAAACAACGTAAAAGACGTTGATCAAAAAACATTTAATAAATTGTTCACACTAGATTGGAAGAATAAGAAATTGGTAGAGAAAAAATAAAGTGAAACTTTAATGAGTGAGGGGCTTCATCCTCCACTCATTATTTTATTAGTTAAATCAATCGGGTATTAACTGGTATTTTAAAATTTCACATGTTATATTGTGATGCACATTTTGGAATTAATGCAGCAAAATATATAAAGATTGTAGAAAAATGCACTCAATACTTTGGGTGCATTTTATATTTCATGTTTTATCTTTTTTTATTTTAATTCATAATATTCTTCAATATCATCATCAAACTCATCCCATGCCATAGACATAATTGGATATGCATCCCTTGACGGTACCTCTATATTTTTATATACAAGGCGAATACGTTCTTTTGGATAACTCTTTTTCTTTAATGGAAACACTTCTATGTACTGAAATCCTTTTTGAAAATATTGATTTAATCCTTCTTTCATTTCCATCGTGAGAATTTCATCTTTATCAGGAATATCTCGTCCAATCCAGTCACATAACATCAATATTGGATATGCATTTCCAGCATACTCATTCACACCCACGACTTTTAGTATAATGTACTGCCCGCTTAATAACCGATACGTAATGACATCTCCAATTTCAAGCTCAGTTTTTAGAACCACTCTTCTTTTTACCTTTTTCGGTTCTGGCAAAGGTGAAACTAAATTTTTTTTAATTTCTCCAAAACAAGCTCTCTTTTCTTCTTTAATTCTGGTTCTCTCCACCATCGTTTTAAATCTGATTTACTTTCAATAATACAAATGGCTTTTTCCTTAACTTGAGGATTCAATCTTCCTAGTTCCCATTGAATTGCAGCCAACGCTAGCCAAAAAATATTTTCCTCATGTTTTCGTAAAGATGAAATATATGTATTCACCATCATCTCATTAGCTTCTTCTGAGCTATAGCCTTCACTAATCAAATCTTGGAAATCAAACTTTATATCTTCAGATAGATTATCTTCAAAAATACCTACTCCTGATACATACATTCGGCACCTCTACTCAGTAGATTTATAGTAAATTAAATTCACCTTCACTAGGATAAACCTGCACATAATCTTCCTCATCGTTCACATAAGCAATCTTCACACCATCTAACAACTGCTGATTTTCTAATTCATTTAGAATTGTTTTCAACGCTTTATCAACGTCAATTACAAAGTTAAATATGTTAATCGTCCCGCTACCAATATCTCCACCATCACAATGGCCATTTCCAGACCACCCTAACGCTTCATCCATTATCTCTTGAACTTGGTTTCGTTTTTCCAATACTTCTTCCAACTGATTTTCTGTGTAATCATATTGCAAAACAAATTCTATTAGCTCTTCCTCATCGAGTACCTTATAGCCATCCGCCAACTGTTCATCCGCTAACTCTTTCATTTCTTTTTCAACACGTTGAAATGGATACAGTTCTATTTCATACATTTCACCTGTATCACCAACACAGCCACAATGTACAATTAAAGTTTTCTTATCTTCTTCCCATACTTCCCAGTACAACAGTTTATCCTTTTCTTGCTTAATCAGTTTAATCATATGGACACCTTCTTTTTATTTATACATTTACAGCCCATTGTCTACGAGGATTCTCCCCAATTAATGCAACACTATCATTAGAGAGCCATTTTAAATCTCCTAAATATGGCGCGAACATAAACTCATGTGGACTAACTCTGTGCAGTAGTTCCCTCTTTAACTCATTCTTATCACGGTAATCTTTTACAATCATATAAATAAGATATTCATTAATCCCATGCATGCAAAATACCTCCGCTATATATTTCCTTCCAGGACTTACTTTCTTTTTCCATACATAATTATTTTCATAATTTTTTTCAATTACTTTATTATAAGCTTCTTGGAATGGTTGATATTCCCACTCAAAGATATCTCCGACACTTTTAGTAGCTCTCTGTATTATATTGAGAAGCATTTGATTCTTTTGGTGATTGGTCAAAGAAATATATTGTTCTAAGTTGAAAATAATTTGAATTTCTATAAAGCCATCAACATTTATCAAACTAGCCTCAGATAATTCATCCACTAAATGAATTATTATTTCTTTAGTTTCAGATGTATGATATTTCCCTAAACAACTAATATATAAACCTGATATACATCTGGATTCATCGCGAATTTGTACAGCCTTATCTTGAAATTCCTCTTTATAATAAAACTGTGTAGCTTGTTCTTCATTTAATTTTTTTTCTTTCATAACCTTTCGAATTTCCGAAATGTATTTATTCGGATTAAATTCTAATACAAATTTAATATCTCTTAAAATCATATCATCCCTCCAGAGTACCCAATTTAAAATCTTTTAGGTTTTGGATTTGTATGTTTATACAAGTTATTCCCCTGATTAAACTTACTATAATCAAGAAAATGAATAACTAACCTTGTTTATCCTAGATCCATATTAAAAAGAAAGTTTTCAAATAACTCCAATTCAAATTTATCCCTCGTCTTTAAATACTCTTTCTTTTTCTCAATGATTTGTTCTAACATCTCTTCTTTATTTAATAACAAAGCTAATCCAATAGCATTTTGTGCTCGAGTCCCATCAAATATTGTCCCTATTAATCCAGCCTCATCGTCATCTCTTACACATAAATCAAATACATTTTCCATATCTACATACTTATCAATATATGGAATGAAATACTGTTTAACCTCTTTTAATATATCTATGGTAACAGGCAAAATATCGGTTTCCTTTTCAACACACCATCTTTTTTGCTCCCTATGGACTAAATTCCCTAACTCAACCCCAATCGTATAGGTTTCCTTTTTCTCTTTACTTGTTAAACCTTCATCCCATTGATTTTTCATATTTTCTAATTCGTCAAACCGAATTCCCACATCCACCGTCACATGAAAATCTTCTGGGTGATTGATAAAGGCTAAATGTATACCGATTTTTCCTTTATCAAATTTTTTCACCAGGTCTTGTTGTGTAATCCTAATCTTATAACCGTCTTCTTTTAACTCTTCACCTAGACCTTGCAGTAGCTTTAATTTTAATTCTTTTTTGTTCATATAATTCCTTCCGTTCTCTATTTTGATTTATCCCACGAGGATTAGATACATGTCCTATCCTATATATAAAGAAAAAAGAGCCTATATTCGCTATTCCTTCATACAAACATTTAATAAATGCATCTTTCTAACCACTAACTTTTCTGATGATATATTAATAGCCTCTAAAAGCAAACTGAATATACATGTATGTACCAACACCATAAATAACAAAAGCAACTATAGTAATTAGCCAATTTTCACGATTTTTTTGTACATACTTCGAGCATGCCCAAAAAAGAAGTAAAATAATTAATTGAATTGCAGTCACTTTTGAGACAGCAATTATAGTAGTTTCTGTAACAAATACTACCCATGTCCCGAACAACATCCGAATACAAAAAATAATCGCCCCAATACGTGTTTCAGTATATTGTTTATTTATATTTATAAAAAATATATCTTGCAACATAACAGTTAATGTTAATACAACTACTAAAGCCAAGATAGAAATGAATTCTAAAAATTCTATAAGCACTTTTAGTCTCCCTTTTGACATCATTTTATTATAATTTTCATTAAAGATTCTTACTATCATGTAACTAGGTCTACAAATACCCTCTCATTATCTATACAGTTTTCGCATACATAATATGAAAATAACAGCTAAGACCATAAATAATAAGTGCAATCATTGTAATATACCACTTTCCTCTGTACTTCTTTACACACTGCATAAGCCCCCAAAGGAAAAGTAATATAATTGATTGAATCACTAAAATATTTAGCGTCCCTAACAGAGTAGCTGTCATAGGGTAAATGATCCATATACTCACCAATGAACGTATAGCCATGACCGTAGCAAAGATTCTCCTATAATGAGACAGTCTTATACTACCTATGCAGTACTCTTGTAAAAATACGATAGATGCTACTAGCATATTTAAAACCAAAATTAATAAATATTCAAAAAACTCTACCAACTCTAAATTCTCCTTCATAAATTTATTTGCGATTTCCTATCGCATCAAAAGTTAACAATTCACTCCGAAATTTTACAAGCTACTTTTTCAAAAATACTAGCTAATATTCCAATAATCATCAAAGAGATTATTATTCATACATTCATTTTATTACTCAAGGACGACCTATTTAAAAATCCAATTTTTTAACAGACTTGAAATAGTCTTGAAATTTATCATCGATGTCCTCATCTTTACTTAAAAAAAGCGTTACATACGAATCCCAACAAACAATTTCAAGTTTTGCTTGAGGGTGCTGAATATTTGGACTTGGTACCCAGAGCCCTTCGTTTCCATTTGCATAGGGCTCTACAAGCAAATTATGAATATCAATGTTTATAGACTTATCAAACGCAGATAGTACGCCCCAAATAAATTGAGGATTATATTTTTTTACGAGATTTGAAAGATCTTCACCTGCTATCCAAACTATTGGATGCGACATTTTAGGATAATTTCGGATAAGTTTCTCCTCCTGATGTGCGACAATCTCCATGTCTGTTATAAGCCAATTAAACTCTTTTTCCCTACCTTGAAATGAGTCAAAAACGGAAGCTAAAACTGTATGTTTAGATCCATATAAAATGAAGTTCATCCAATCCCTCCAATTAGTCACAACCGATAAGTTAGCCTTCTTGAACTTATTATGTGTAGATGATTAAACAAATACCAATGAATACTGCTACTATACACAATATAATAGTTGTTGCAGTATCTAGCAAAATGCTTACGGCTAGAAAAATTATTGATTTAAGAGCAAAAGAAGGCCCTTTTTCTTTCCATTGCCGATAGATTTGTATCATTGCATAAATTAATGGAATCATACCACCTATAATCAGAATAATTCCTATTATTTTCCCCCTGTTTCCCCTCCTTTTAAAGATTCGAATCAATAAATATACTATATAATCATACGCCCTCAAAATATATCCTTATATTTTGGGAGTTATTTTACACATACAAAACTCTCTAATCATAGCTACGCTCGTATTAAGCGCATTGTTAAAAGTTATATAATCTTTCATTCTGTAATTAACGGAACTTTCCATCTGCTAAAAACATTGCCATACAGCTTAACATTTTCTAAGGTATTAAATTTCCTAAGATATCAATTAGCTCTTCTAATGCTCTTCCCAAATCGTTTATATTGTCTCGTTCATCAAAACCTTTCTCCATTAATTCATGTACTATAATATCTCTCAATTTATTTATTTTTTCAGTTTCTATCATACTTAAGTCTTCATAAACATTTAACCATAGTAAATGTTTATTTTGTGATTCTAATGTCTGTTTCAATAAAATCTGCATCTCTTTATTTAATTTAAACAACCTTATCTTCTCCTTTCCCAGTTTATTTTGAACCCTTAGCAAAAGTTGTAATTACTTTACCTTTTTTATTTAAAACTACTACAGCCTGTTTACTAGTAGATTTAGCTCTACCACCACTTTGTATAACTTTTTCGCCAGTTTTAACGGCATTTAAAATGGCCTTAGATGATACTCCTACACCATTACGACTAATTGCCTATACCATTTCTTTTCTTTCATAAACTCACCTCGCTGAAATATTTTTTAACACAATAATGTTACATATCCAAATCTAAATAAAATAAAGAGTAAAGTAAATACAGTTTAAAAATAAATACATCTATCATAAAAAAGAAAAGACGATTTCTTTTCTCATTTATGCTTGTAGTATCCCAATCCGATTTAACGATTGATAAAATAAGACAAGGGCCTTTTTGGAATCATCGGTTAAACTTGCAATTTAGTTGAAGAAGGAACAAACTGATGATGCGGAAAAACGTAGTATATAGAAGACTATGTAAGGAGTTTGTCATATGATTGATAACAGAATTTCGAAAGATTATGATCATGAAATAGATGATTCTTTAAAAGAAATTACAGATACAACCATCTTACTTAATTTTCAAAAAGCGATTGTAAGTTTATATCCTCATCTAATACCAATTCATGCTTTTGCCTATGACGCATGGGATGATATTGTAATGCCATTGTTTTATGAGATGGTATATAAAACTTTTGCTTTTAAATACGGGATAGATATTAACTTTAAAGAAACTCATACCTATATGTTTTCACTTAATAGTTATAAAGGGATACATCACATCGAGTGTGTTCCAAAGTGCACAACATTTAAGATTTATATTAACGAAGAATGGATTGAAATGGATAATAAAAGTTTGAAAGAAAATGTATTTGTATTTAAGTCATTTGGGGATGGATTGCATTTTCTAACTGGTGGAATTGAAATTGAAGATGCTTATCGTGTAGGATTTGACCTTGTTGAGGTTGATATTGTTTCTACCATAACAGGTCTTCCATCTAAAACAAGTATTTTTATTGATAAAGAGCATGTAGACTTTGTGTTTGTCGCAGAAACATATGATACAAATATCCAAAATTAAAAATTTTATGTAAGAACGTAGGAAGAATATCTTCATTACTACTCGTACCAAATAGTTGTGTGAACACGCTCCGCTATTATATATGCAAACTTCCGACTACATTTCATATGAGAAAAAGTTATTACGATAAACAAAGAAAAGGTCTCCTAAAATATCTTTTAGGAGACCTTTTCTTATTAATAGATTTTGTAATTTAAGAGTGAACACTCTTAAATTACAAAATCCTCCGGAATAAACACTTTCACTTCTTTCGGCTGTACGTATACGAAATCACCCGCTTGAATGTTCAGCTGCTTGAACTGTTCTTTCGTAATTTCTGCTTCTAAATATTCATCTGTTCCGTCTCGTTTTAATTCTACATATACGATATTTCCGACTGCGTGAGAATAAGATACTTTTGCCGGGATTGCATCTATGCTTTGTTTCGTACGAGAGATTGATAAGTCATGCGGCCTTACGTAGGCTATTCCGTCTACGTTGGAAACGTGCTTATGCTCTGGTGCTTCTAGTTCGACCGACCCTACATTTAGCTTTCCTTTATGAACGCGCCCGTGAAATAAATTTACATTTCCTAAAAAGTCATATACAAACGGACTTGCTGGGTTTTCATATACTTCTTCCGGTGTTCCCATTTGTTCAATGCAACCTTCATTCATTACAACGATGCGGTCTGCAACGTCTAACGCTTCTTCTTGATCATGCGTTACGAATACGCTCGTAATTTGAAATTCGTCATGTAATTTTCGGAGCCATCTTCGTAATTCTTTTCTCACCTTTGCATCGAGTGCACCGAACGGTTCATCAAGTAATAAAATTTTCGGTTCGACTGCAAGTGCCCGGGCTAGTGCAATACGTTGACGTTGTCCACCAGATAATTGCGCTGGATAACGTTTAGCAAAGCCATCCATTTTTACGAGCTTTAATAATTCTGTTACCTTTTCTTCTATCGCTTCTGCTGACGGTCTTAAGCTTTTCTTTCTTACTTTTAAACCGAAAGCGACATTCTCAAATACATTCATATGTTTAAAGAGCGCATAGTGCTGAAAGACGAAACCGACTTGCCTGTTTTTCACGTGAATGTCTGTTAGATCTTCCCCATCAAATGAAACAGAGCCTCCATCCGCTTCTTCTAATCCTGCAATAATGCGTAATAACGTCGTTTTCCCAGAACCTGACGGGCCTAATAAGGCAACAAGTTCACCTTTTGGAATATCCAAATGAATGTCTGTTAGTGCTTGAAATGTACCATATTGCTTTGATACACCTTGAATTTGAATACTCACCGTAATCCCCCTCTTATTGTCGTTTTTCCATTCGCCATTCAATCCAGTTTTTTATAACGAGTGTAAACACTGCAATTAATGACATTAACGTCGCTACTGCAAATGCTGCTGAAAATTGATATTCATTGTACAAAATTTCAATATGGAGCGGCATCGTATTCGTAATACCGCGCACGTGACCTGATACGACAGAAACGGCTCCAAACTCACCGATAGCACGGGCATTACATAGAATCATGCCGTACAAAAGACCCCATTTTATATTTGGAAGCGTAACGCGCCAAAACATTTTCCAGCCACTTGCGCCAAGTGATAAAGCTGCCTCTTCTTCACTTTTCCCTTGCGCCTGCATAATGGGAATTAATTCACGTGCAACGAACGGGAAGGTTACAAAGATTGTTGCGATAATAATGCCTGGTACAGAGAAAATGAGTTTCACTCCATGTTCAAGTAACCATTCGCCAAGAGCACCCCTCGGTGTGAAAAGTAAAACGAATACTAATCCTGCGATAACTGGTGACACAGCAAACGGCAGTTCAATAAGAGAGAGTAATACTTGTTTTCCTTTAAACTGAAACTTTGTAATAAGCCATGCGGCCGCTACCCCAAATATCGTATTAAGCGGCACAACGATTAACGCAACGAGAAGCGTTAATCTAATTGCTGAAAATGCTTCTTGATCTGTAATAGCGGCAATGTATACATCCATCCCTCTTTCAAAGGCTTTTAGAAAAATAGTTATGAGTGGCAGTAATAGAAAGAGAGATAAAAATAAAACTGTAATCGTAATTAATATGCCTGGTACAAGCTTAGATTCTTTTTTAGCTGATACGCTTTTTACTATTTTCTTTTCTAATAATGTTGGTTCCATTTTCTCTCCTCCTATTCACTTTTTAGTTCATGCCTTCTACTCCAGCTTTGAATCATATTAATAAGAAGAAGGAAAAGGAGAGAAATAATAAGCATCACGGTCGCTACAGCTGTTGCCCCCGCATAATCATATTGTTCTAGTTTCGTCATAATCATCAGTGGTGCAATTTCTGTTTTCATCGGCATATTACCTGCGATGAAAACGACAGATCCGTATTCTCCTAATGCTCTTGCAAATGCGAGTGAAAAACCGGCAAGAAGAGCGGGAAAGATTTCTGGTAAAATGATTTTCACAAATATTTGTAAGCGGGATGCACCTAAACTCGAAGCTGCCTCTTCTACTTCTTTATCAATATTTTGCAGCACTGGTTGCACCATTCGAACGACAAATGGTAAACCGATAAAAGTAAGCGCAACGATAATTCCGAGTGGTGTAAAAGCTACTTTTATATGAAACAGACTAAATATTTTCCCAATCCATCCATTTTCCGCATAAAGCGTTGTAAGTGTAATACCAGCTACAGCTGTCGGAAGTGCAAACGGTAAATCAATGAGTCCATCTAATAGTCGTTTCCCTGGAAATTTGTAGCGTACGAGCACCCAAGCTATTAATAAACCGAAAATGGCATTTACAATAGCAGCTGCAAATGAAGTTGTAAAACTAACTTGATAGGAATGCAACACACGCTCGTTCGTTATAACCCCAGCGAACTTCTTCCAACCTAACTGTGAAGTTTGAATAAATACGATAGAAAGTGGTATAAGTACGAATAAGCTCATGTACAACATTGTAAATCCAAGCGATAATCCAAACCCTGGTAAAACACGCTTCTTCCTCATCCTCTTTCACCTCATCCCCCTTTAGCAGTACGCATTATTTTTGATAAATTTTATCGAATACGCCGCCGTCATTAAAGTGTTTTTCTTGTGCTTTTTTCCAGCCACCAAATAGTTCATCTACTGTAAATAATTGAACTTTCGGAAATTGGGATGCATATTTTTCTGCTACTTTTTCATTGCGCGGGCGATAAAAGTTTTTCGCCGCAATTTCCTGCCCTTTTTCTGAGTACAAATATTCCAGGTATCCTTCTGCTACTTTTTTCGTTCCTTTTTTATCAACGACTTTATCTACAACCGCTACTGGTGGTTCTGCAAGTATACTAATAGAAGGGGTTACAATTTCAAATTTATCTTTTCCAAGCTCTTTTTGGGATAATAACGCTTCATTTTCCCACGCGATTAATACGTCTCCAATTCCTTTTTCAACAAATGTTGTCGTTGCTCCGCGCGCTCCTGAATCTAATACTTCTACGTTTTTATAAATTTGGCTAACAAACTCTTTCGCCTTATCTTCACTATTATTATATTTTTTCAATGCGTATCCCCACGCCGCTAAATAGTTCCAACGTGCTCCGCCTGATGTTTTTGGATTTGGTGTAATGACAGACACACCTTTTTTCGTTAAATCATCCCAGTCTTTAATTCCTTTCGGGTTTCCTTTTCGAACAAGAAATACAATTGTTGACGTGTATGGAGTGGAATTATTCGCAAGTCGCTTCTGCCAATCTTCTGCTAGTTGTTTTTTCTTGCTAATGGCATCAATATCATAAGCAAGTGCTAGTGTAACAACGTCTGCTTCTAAGCCATCAATAACAGAGCGCGCTTGACTTCCAGATCCCCCATGTGATTGTTTTACATTTACTGTTTGCCCATGCTTCTCTTTCCAATACTTCGCAAAATCTTTATTAAAATCTTGATATAACTCCCTAGTTGGATCATAAGAAACATTTAAAAGCTCAACTGTTTTTTTATCTCCACTTCCTTCAGAATTACTAGTGGATGTTGCCGAACCACACCCTGATAAAAGTACAACTGCTGATAATAAAACACCTGTACTTTTCATAAACGCTGTCTTACCCCACTTTTTCATCGTTAAGCCCCCTTAGTTTATACAATAGAAAAAGGCACACAATATATTCACAAATGTGAACATTGTGCGCCTTCAGTTTATCTGATTAGCTTCTAATGTATTGTATTCGATTTCTTTTCATTTTAATTCTGTAATTCATATGTGTCAACTTGGATTTTGAATTTTCTTGCTAAACTAAAATATTGGCATACTTCGAGCCCAATGATTTTTCAAATCAGCAAATTCTTTTGGTAACTTACTATTTTCATTCCATTCTAATTTATATGCATTTACTAACACCGTAGCCATTGATTCACGGTTCATTACTCCATTTGGATTAAAATTACCGTTCTTATCACTTTCAGAGTTCATCCATAATTTCACAAATAAGATATTGCACTCGCCATAAGCGTTAATCCCTTCTGTTCTATGTATATCTCCTCCTTGTTGGTCATATGAAGCTTTAAATATATGGCACCACAGCTTAATCAATGCACAAAAAATGAGGCAACCACCTTCAAAGATGGTTGCCTCATTTTTACACTTGCATCGCTTTCTCTCTCAATGCTCTTCTTAACAACTTACCAGTCGTATTCTTCGGTAATTCTATTAAAAACTCAATACTTTTCGGCACTTTATATTTCGCTAAATGTAACGTACAGTAATGCATTAGTTCTTCTTCTGTTACGTTCGTTTGTTTCAGAACGACGTAAGCTCGCACTGCTTCTCCTAAGTTTTCATCAGGAACACCGATTACAACAACTTCCGCTACTGATTCGTGCGTATATAATACTTCTTCTACTTCACGAGGGTATACGTTATAACCGCCAACTAAGACGATATCTTTTTTACGATCAACGATATAGAAGTAACCTTCTTCATCCATTTTCGCCAAGTCACCTGTATATAGCCAGCCGTCTTTCAATGTCGCAGCTGTATCTTCTGGTGCATTATAGTATCCTTTCATAACGTTAGGTCCGCGAACGATTAATTCGCCGACTGCGCCGACAGGTACTTCTTCCCCAAGTTCATTTACAATTTTATTTTCTACATGCCAAATATTTGTGCCAATCGACCCTGGTTTACGAGGACGATCTAGCGGATTGAAACAAGTAACTGGTGATGCTTCTGATAAACCGTATCCTTCTGAAACAATAACGTTAAAACGTTTTTCAAAGTTTTGTAGAAGAGCAACAGGCATCGATGCGCCACCGGAAATACAAAGACGAAGCGTCTTCACATCTTCTGCGCTTGCTTCTTCAAATAAATATAAATAATTGTACATCGTCGGTACGCCAGCAAAGATCGTTGGTTCGTACGTACGACAAATACGGAATACTTCTTTCGGACTAAATTTCGGTAACATTAAAATCGTTGCCCCGTTCACAATCGGTGCATTTACCGCAACTGTTAAACAGAATACATGGAACATAGGCAGTGCCGCAACAACACGGTCATCAGCCGTGTATTGTAAATACGAAGCCACATCGCTCGCATTACTATATAAATTTTTATGTGTAAGCATAGCGCCTTTCGGTTTTCCAGTTGTGCCCGAAGTGTATAGGATAACCGCTACATCTTCTTCATCTAGTTCAGGACCTTCGTAAGTTGTATCTCCAGTCCCCACAAAACTAGTAAACGTTTTCATTTTTTCGGTTTCTGTATGGTTAAAATCTGATGAGGTTTCGCATATGATGATGTTTTCTAATGAAGGAAGTCTTGTTGTAAGAGATTGTATAACAGGTAGAAGGACGTCGAGTACGATGATTGTTTTTACATCTCCATTTTGTAAAATATAATGCATTTCGTCTGCTGTATAAATTGGATTAACTGGAATAACAGTTGCTCCGGCTTTCATTGTTCCGTATAAACCGACCAAAAAATGTGGTGAGTTCCCAACAACTAATGCGACATTGTCCCCTTTTCCAATGCCCATTTCTGCTAAATTGCTAGAAAACCTTGTGACCATTTTGTTTAATTGGTCATACGAGACCGACTGATCCATAAATATATAAGCCGGTTTATCCCCCTTCTTTTTTGCCGTTTCAGCCAAAGATTGAACGAGATTCACAAAAACCCCACCTTTATAAAATTTAGAATATTTAAAAATTCTAAATTAATTATATTAAAAGAAAATTAAAGTAGCAAGTGATATTCTATTAACTGCATATAGACAGACCACCTTCTCTTAGTTTACTTTGGAAAAATAAGGGGATTTTATTTGTAAGTAATTTATGAAACTAGACCAGAAATCATTTTAGGATAATATGCATTCATCTTTTCTCTAAGTTTATTAAGTTCCTCTTTATTTAACGTCGTATGCTCGCCGTGCAAGTTAAGAGCGTCCGCTCCATCTTCATGAAAATAAACGGTAACATATAATGTCGGTAACCCTGTATTGTCTTCATCTATTGATAAGATGACATCTGGTGTTTTATTAACAGTGCTGAATGTTTCATTTCTTTTCCACTTCTTATTTTGAAACATGTCTTGTATATCATGTATCTTTCGTTTGTTATCTGTATGCGTAAAATATATAACATTATCCTCCGCTGGTTTTCCGATAGACAAAATTGTACGACTTGAGGGCGATCCACTGCTACACGCTGTCATTCCGACGACGAAGCTGAGTAATAATACAACGTACATTACCCTTTTCATTTCGATTCGCCTCCTTTTGAATATATATATTCCTTTACGAGGGGCAAATGTCCTGTGATTTTATGTTTTTTGGTAAATGAAATTATATGAGCGATTTTTCAGTTATATCAGCGCAACTCAATTTATATCGGCGATTTTCTAAATATATCAGCGCAACTCGGTTTATATCGGCGATTTTTCAAATATATCGACTTACCGACAAAACCTGACAATCTACGCAAAAAGAAAGAGGCTGCCCGTTATGGAAGCCTCCCTCATTTTTAGAAGAATAAATGTAAGAAATCTTCTGTTGTAATGTTACCGAAGTAGCGTGCAATATCTACGCCTTCTAAAGCTGCAGTGAATGCATCTTTATCGAACTGAACGCCTGTTAGACGCTCTTCGATATCATGAACATCTAATGAACCGAAGAAGTCGCCGTAAATTTTACATTCTGTTACTGTTCCTTTTTTCACTTCAAGACGAACATCAACTTGTCCAACTGGGAAGCGGTGTGAATGTTGTAAGTTGAACTTCGGTGATTTTCCGTAGTTCCAATCCCAATTTTGGTAACGTTCTTCAGACAGTTTGTGGATCTCTTTCCAATCATTTTCTGTTAATTCATACGTTGGGATTTCTGTTTCTCCTTCGAAAATTGTTTCTAGAAGAAGTTGTCTAAACTCCTCTGTCGTCATTTCTTCGTTTAGGAACTCTGTAATGTTCGCAACGCGGCTACGGATTGACTTAATTCCTTTTGATTGAATCTTATCCATTTTTACTTTTAACGCTGATACGACGTGATCGATTTCAGAGTCAAATAGTAACGTACCGTGGCTGAACATACGACCTTTCGTTGCGAACTGTGCGTTACCTGAAATTTTTCTACCTTCAGCTAAAATGTCGTTACGACCACTTAGTTCTGCATTTACGCCTAATTTACTAAGCGCTTTCGTTACAGGCTCTGTGAATTTTTTGAAGTTGCTGAAACTGTCTCCATCATCTTTCGTAATAAAACTGAAGTTTAAGTTTCCTAAATCATGATATACTGCGCCTCCGCCTGATAGACGACGAACGACATGAATACCTTTTTCTTTTACGTAATCTGCATTAATTTCTTCTACTGTGTTTTGGTTTTTACCAATGATAATCGAAGGCTCATTAATGTAAAACAGTAAATATGTTTCGTTAATATCTAAATTTTTCACACAATATTCTTCAATCGCTAAGTTTATTCTAGGGTCTGTAATTCCTTTATTATCAATAAATAACATCGTATCACCTCATGAGTTCCATACGTAGCCACTATGCGCTAGCGTAATGTGACCACTGAAAATTTGTTTTGCTTCTGTTACTAAATCAGATGGGTTGCCTGTATGCGGTAAGTGCGTTAATAAAAGTTCTTTTACATTCGCATCTTTTGCAATACTTGCTACTTCTGTACTATTCATATGCCCTGCTTTTGCAGCCTCTTGATGTGCATACATATTACACTCACAAATGAAAAGATCAGCATCTTTTGTGAATGGAATGAATTCAGGAATATAACTTGAATCAGCGCTGTATACTACAGCATCATCTCCAGCTGTAATACGCATCGCAAAGCATGTAACAGGATGAACAGTTTTTAAGAATGAAATCGAGAACGGTCCAATTTGAAGTGTTTCTTCTGGATTGTACGGGATTCCTTTCGTATGCGGTTCATGCGTTAAAGAATGGAATCCATTCTCATCAAATGTATGACCGTATATTGGTAGTTCTGGTAGTTGCCTTGTTGTCGCACTCGTAATTAATCTCGCATATTGCAATACCCCAATGTCTGCAACATGATCGTGATGATAGTGCGACAGTACAACTGCATCTATATCAGACGGTGTTATATATTTTTGAAGCTGTGCTAGTACACCACTACCACAGTCTACAAGTAAACGAAAACCATCGTGTTCAAACAAATACCCCGACGTTGCTTCTCCCGCTTCTGGAAAGCCGCCCCAAAAGCCGACAACAGTCATTTTCATATGTATCCATCCTTTCTAAAACCGAGTAGAAATGCATGTTTTGCTTACATCCTACATTGTTAACTATAATCCATTTCCTAAACTTTTTCATTAATTTTCAATTTTGTTATAAAACAGTTGTTGACTTTTATTTTTTGTACTAATACAATGATAGTAAGAAATGGAAATGGAGGGATTGACATGATCGATCAACCAATGGAGTTTTTCAGAAATTTACCGACGAAAACTTGTGCGCACTGCGGGAAAGAAATTGATGAGCAACACGAAGCATACCATAACAAATGTGACGATTGCGTTCACGAAGAATAGTAGTTTGTGAACATAAAAAAACCTAGCAGACATAGTCTACTAGGCTAATAACATCTTATCCTTCATCGTTGAACCTTTCACCAAGAGCTCCAGTTCAAACTCATACAATTCTTTTTTTCGATAATTTTTCGTATGGATTTTATCCATCATCAGGTCGACAACTTTTCGGGCCATTTCATCAATTGGCTGTTCAATAGTCGTAATACCTGGTTCTGTAATCTGCGATAATATTTGATTATCAAAACCGATAACAGCGAGATCATCTGGAATGCTCCAGTTATGGCGTTTCGCCTCTGAGATAATTCCAGCTGCTACCTCATCGCCTCCTGCCAAAATCGCGGTAGGATTTTTTTTGTCCTTTAATACTTCATGGAATATTCGTTTTCCATCCTCCCAAGAGAAAGCGTTTTCAAGAAAGTCAATCGCTTCTACTTGGCGGCTCTTCTCAGTTATTGCACGTAAAAAGCCCATTTTTCGCTGCTGGCTAACGACTTTGGTTTCGTTACCACGGCAAAAAATAAGATTACGATATCCTTGATCTAACACATGCTTCGCAGCTATGTATGCTCCTTGCGCATGATCAAACTTCACTGTTGGAATATTTGCTTCCTCAATATATTCATTACACAACACGATTGGACCGTGCTGTAAGTATGGCTCTACATCTTCCCACGGATTTTCTAGTGAACATAGAATAATCCCATCTACTTGCTTCGTAGATAATAATTGTAAATACTCCATCTCTTTTTCCGGTAAATATCTTGTTTGACAAATAATCAGTTTATATTTATGTTCAGAAGCAGCAATCTCGATTGCTTCGATAAATCTACTGAAGAAAGGATTTGTAATCCTTGGAACTAGCACCGCAATTGTTTCCGTTTTTTGTTTACGAAGCCTTCTCGCCGCAGAATTAGGAACGAAGCCTAAATGCTTCATTGCTAATTGAACCCTTTTTTTCTTCTCATCTGAAACATATGGATGATTATTAATCACCCTAGAAACCGTTGTCCTTGATAACCCCGCTAATTTCGCCACGTCCTCTATAGTCGACACGAAATTCTCCCCCTTTGCATGAAAACGTTTTCTTAAATTGATTATATAGTATATTATTGGAAACTGCAATATCGGTTGTTATGATTTTACTATATTAATATTATACATAGGTAAAAGTCTGTTAATGCAGGGGCAATATACTGCTTTTAGAAATTTACGTTATGTACATTCCTTTTCTTAATACCATATATCCTTTATTCAATATAAAACCCCATCAATACGTCATCTCCATATGATCCATCTTCATATTTAATTTACTTTCGTTGTCTGCCTTCTTCTACAAAGCCCATACGTTTGTACACTTTAATTGCCCGATCATTAACAGAAACTACACCTAAACAAATTTTTTCTAAACCTTTCTGCCCTTTCGCCCAACTAATAAGAAATTCAATTAATTTCGTGCCTATGCCTTGATTACAATACGCCTCTTTAATCCCCATTCCCATTGTGCCTGCGTGTTGTAACCGTTCTAGTTCATATCGGTTGAAAAGTAAAAAGCCAACTACCTTCCCATCTACTTCATACACGATATAAAGATTACCTTTCTCATTACTTTTCCGTATCTTTTCTCTTTCTGCATTCATATCATTCGGTAACTTCTTTGGGGATACTATGAAAAATTTTGTAGTAGTTTCCGATAATATAATTTCTTTTCTAATATTCATAATTGCTTCTGCATCAGTCTCTTTTACTAACCGTATCATTGAATCACCTCGTACTTTTTCTTTTTAAAAATAATATTAAAACTATAAAACGGCCAATATGCAATATTACATATTGAGAATCTTTTTACTCTTGATACAATATTCATACATCAAAATAAAAGGAATGTATGCAATGAATCCAATCTTAACAGCTGCAAAACAACTATTACATAAAGAAGAAAAGGTTTTATCTACTTTAAAATGTTCACTTACTGGCTATATGATTACGCATAAAGTCCCGTATCCTGGCATGTTACTTGCTACTAATAGAAGACTTCTCTTTTTTAGCCAATATAAAAACACATTCATTGCCGAATTTGATTATGAAAAAATTCTATCCATAGAAACAAAGAGAAGAATCTTTGACAAAAAAATAATATTTTACTATGAAGATGAATATATAACGCTTGGATACATTACAAGTTCGAATGTTGAAGCGTTCATAGACTTACTACAAAGAAACAGCAAGACTAGCACAGGCTTATAATCAGCGGGGATCCCCTCGCTGATTCATTATTTTAACTCCTCCCACTTCGTCCAAACTTCTCTCCCGTTTATACGGTACATATTATCCTCTCTATCCATAAACCCGTGCACAATAAACTCACGTCTAATCGTACAAAAATCATCGTAATATTGTTTTATGAATGTATTCATTTCTTTTTCCGTATACTGATTTTCTGGATTTAATTTGCTGATTAAATGCTCTAACAATACTAGTTTTTTTCTTCTTTTGACCTGGAATCGATTTTAGACGGTCCTCTTTATCAAAAAAGTTACGAATGGTCGTATCCCTAAATTTCATTTCACTTTCAGTCATTTTGTTGTCCTCCATCGATTTTTATGTACTAAAACTCTTTATTTGTCTTTACCGTTTTTCTTCATTCTTTTACTAATAACATCCATAAAGTAATACCCACTAATTAGCACATAGTAAACTACAAGTATTCCTAGTGCATCTTTCATATTTATATATTTTTCTTTATGAAACAAGATAGGTGAAAGGGCGTAAACAAGAAAGATGATTAGCGGATTTAAGATAAAATAATAAGTAAGATTTCCTTTCATCATACCAGCCCCTCTACTCTATGTTTCTCTGTAAATTGTTGTAATTCCTGTCCTTTTATTTAGCTATACATGAAATATGATGAAATTAAGGAGAAAAAGGGATACAAAACAACCATTACATTATGAAGAAAATATTTTATCCACTTTAAGTACAGTTGTACAACTTTCTTACAACTGTATTTCTTTTTCATTTTTACTCCTCTCATCTACACTTCTCTTAATGTATTTATTACTTTTACGTCTGTAACTTTTTATTCAAATTAATAAATTCATTATGGTAAATTATGTTATAATTTAATTATACATACTTTGGAGGGGAAATAGTGAAAAAAGCTATTATCGTATTCAGCATCCTATATCTTATTTTAACCGTACATACAGGAGCTGTTCTTTTAGGAAAAGAGGATTATAAAGGGACTATCAATACATTAAAGAAAACAAAGGAAACCACTTCCTTTCAATCTGCAAAAGACGGTGTGATTTTATTAAAAGGAACATTAACTACCGCGCAACCTATTACAGAGGAAAAACTTCAAAATAAAGAATTCGCACTCCTTGAAATTAATACATATAAACGACGAAAAGCAAATTGGATAAACATTAATACTGAGCAGCATATTGCAAAGCAACTCTTACTAAACAATGAGACTCTTCCTGCATTAAAAGAAATCCGCTTCTCAATGGAACCAATTACACTGTCAGGCAAAGATATTTCTGCCGAAGACTATTCACTAAAAAAGGATGATACCCAATTAACAATTAAAGGTAAAGGATACCGATACACCGGAATAGAAAACAAATCAGACGTTCTTATTTTTGGCATAAAAAAAGGAGATACACTTGAAGGTTATAGTGGCTCTGAAATTCTAATAGGAAAAACAAAAGAGGACATTTCCAGCAACATGAAACTATATACTTTTGCTGAAAAATATGGTCCATTTGTTTGGATTGTAGCTACAATTATCCTTATAAGTATTGCTATATACTTCTTCCGTAAAAATAGAAAAACAAATGAAATTTCTCAGCCTATAAAGTGAAACTTTAATCAGTAGGTGTTTTGTTCAGCCTCACTGATTATTAGCCCACACTAATCAGGCGTTTATTGGCAGTCTATCTCCCACCTAACTTCTTTTCTCTAACCAAATTTTGAGGTGGGAGCCTTACTGCCCACAAATAGCGTGATAAAAAAAGACCAATAAAAAAGGCACCATTTCGGTACCTTTTTTATGTTCCTTATTTACGCTTCAACCGATTGATTTTCAGCAATATTTCTAAATTGTCGTTTATGCATCCAAGTTAATGAAGCGATTGTTCCAAGTGATAATACAACGATGAAGATCATAAGCATTCCAATGTTTTGCCACATGAAGTTAAAGTCTCCGCTTGATACGACTGCCTTCAATCCAGATACAGAGTATGTCATCGGTAACCAAGCATTGAATGGTTGTAAAAACTTCGGAATCAATTCTAGTGGGAATGTTCCGGCACTCGTTGTAAGCTGAATAATTAATGTGATGATGGCGATGAAACGTCCTGCATCACCAAATGCTGTTACTAAACATTGAATTAATGCGATAAACGCTAAGCTTGTAACGATGCTAAAGAGTATGAAATACGGAATACTTTGTACTTCTACACCTAATCCGAACAGTAATATAACATCTGCTACTACAGCTTGAATAATACCGACTGATAGTAATACGCCGAACTTACTAATAAACCAACTAAACCCTGATTTTGGAACGCCGACTGTATCGCGTAATGGGTATACGATCGATAATAATAATGCCCCAACGAATAAACCGAGTGATAAGAAATACGGCGTAAATCCAGTTCCGTAGTTAGGAACTTCCGCCATTTTCTCTGTCTTCACTTTTACAGGACTTGCAAACATATCGTACGTTTTATCAGTTCCTTTTACTTCACCAGTTTTCTCTGCCCCTTCGCCAAGCTTCTCAGCAAGTTCACCTGAACCGTCGTTTACTTTTACGAGGCCATCTGTTACTTTGCCTGATCCGTCTGCTAGTTTATTTACTCCATCGATTAGCTGGGTTGAGCCTGTTGACATTTTATTTAGACCACCATTTAGATCGCCCAGACCTGTTGTTACTTGATTTGAGCCATCTGCTAATTGATTTACGCCACCTGCCATTTGGTTTGCCCCTACAGATAATGTTCCTAAACCACCTGTTACTTGACCAGACCCATCTGCTAATTTGGATACTCCTACAGATAATGTTCCTAAACCGCCTGTTACTTGACCAGATCCATCTGCTAATTTGGATACTCCTACAGATAATGTTCCTAAACCACCTGTTACTTGACCAGACCCATCTGCTAATTGATTTACTCCTGCAGATAATTGACCTAATCCTGCTGTCACTTTTCCAGAGCCGCTTTGTAATTGCGTTACGCCATCAATTAATTGAACTGATCCATCTTTTAATTTATCGGCACCTATTTTTGCATTATCTAACCCCTCACCAAATCCATGAAACTTACTAACAAATTCATTTTGTGCATTCGTTAGTTTCTGAATACCACCTGCTAGAATTTTCATCCCTTCTGGATTTGGTAATTTGTTTTGCAGTCCATTTGTTGTTTGATGTATTTCGCCTTTTACTTGTTTTACTTCTTCATTTAATTTATTTGTTCCACCTGCTACTCCGGTAGCTTTTTGCTGAACTGTCCCTGTACTTTTTACAGCACTTGCTATGAATGGTTGTAACTGCTCTTGATATTCTTTTGGTAAACTTTCAATTTGCTTTTGTAAATTTACTACCTCTTGCGCTGCATTTTTTGCATCTCCTGCTGTTGATTGCGTAAGTTCATTTAACTGATTTACATTCGCCCCAGCCGCATCTATTTTCTCATTTACTGTATTCAATATAGAAGGAATTTTCGACTGTATTTCCTCTAAGCCTGCAGCAGACTTTTGTACGTTACTATTTAAATCTTGTAATCCCTTTTGAATTTCTTGAGACCCTTTTTCTAATTGATTTTGTCCTTCAACAAGTTCTCCTATACCATTTGATAGATCAGTTGTTCCTGTTTTTAATTCACCGGATTTACTTACTAATTGGTTCAAACCACCGGTCACTTTCTCAGATCCATCACGTAATTCACCTGTTTTGCTATTTAACGTATTTAAACCGTCTGTTACTTTGCCCGAGCCGTCTACTAATTTCCCTATACCTGTATTACTATTTAATGCATGTAAACCATCTGTTACTTTGCCTGATCCATCTACTAGTTTCCCAATACCTGCATTGCTATTTAATACATGTAAACCATCTGTTACTTTGCCTGATCCATCTACTAATTTCCCAATACCTATCTGCATTTCACCGGTTTTGTTATTTAGCGTATTTAAACCATCTGTTACTTTGCCTGATCCATCTACTAACTTATTAGATCCATCTGCTAGTTTCCCTACTCCATCCTTCATCTCCCCAGACTTCCCTTGAAGTGTATGAAGGCCATCCGTCACTTTACTTGAACCATCATGCAGCTCACTTGATCCGTCGTGTAGTTTACTTGCTCCTTCCGCCCCATCTGCTAATCCTTTTGAGACGTCTTGAATGGAATCAAACATTTTCTCTGCATATGTTTTCGTTAACGTGCTTGATACTTCAGTTTTAATCTTTTCAATGGCTGTTCCTCCAATTTGTGAAGATAAGAAGTTTAAACTTTCGTTTGGAATGTACTCTAAGTTTAATGGCTTTGGATTGTCTTTTAGTAACGTTGTAGCGTTACTTGAGAAGTCATCTGGAATGCGCACTAACATGTAATACTTTCTACCTTCCATTCCTTTCTTTGCTTCTTTTTCACTTACGAACTCCCATTTAAAACTTTTATTATCTTTTAAATTATCAACGAGCCCTTTTCCGACCTCAATTGGTTTCCCATCAAATACTGCGCCTTTATCTAAATTGACTACTGCAACTGGTAAGTCATCTAACTGTTTATACGGATCCCAAAAGGCCCACAAAAACATCCCTGCATATAAAATCGGTACGAATAAGACCGCAATAATTGGAATTAATATTTTTTTACTTTTTATAATTTCCGTGAACTCTTTCCGAAGTAACTGATTCCCTTTCATAATTTCTCCCCCTTTTATAAAATGACCAAAATGTTCATATAGTCATTTTTACCCAAACAAAAAGGCTATACTTGTTCATACATATGCCTTATTCCCGAATTTATTACTATGCAACTTTTTCTCATTATGATTATATTTTTTCTATATCCCCCCTTAACTTAAATATATGACCACATTGTCCATTCGGTCATTTTTTTATAAAATTAAAAGGATTATCTTAGTTTGACAATCCTTTTAGTAAATAAAGTTCAAATAACTCTGCAATTTTTTCTTTTTCTAGCGGTTCATGATTTTTTTCCCAATCAAAAATAAGCGATACATATAGACGAAGCATAATAAATGCTGTAATTTCTGGATCACATTTGCTAATTTCACCTTTTTCAATCGCAATCTTTAAATACGATTGAATAACAGAAACGATTTCCACATCAACTTGCTGCATAACTTCTTGTACTTCTTTCGTTCCCATATCGCGCTCTTCTTGAATTAATTTAATCATGAGCTGATGTTCTTTTCTAAATTCCAAGATGCTATATAATGCTCTATGTACATTTTCAAAAAATGAAACATCTGAACGAATTGCACTTTCTGCAACTTGCTTCATTTCTGTAATTAAATTAGAAATAATTTCACCAAATAGCTCTTCTTTATTTTTGAAAAAAGTATAAATCGTTCCTTTTCCTACATTCGCTAACTTCGCTACTTGATCCATCGTTGTTGCTTTATAACCGAACGCTGAAAAAGACTTTGTTGCAGCTTCAATAATAGAACGTTTTCGATCTATCGCCACATTGTCACCTCCAAAAATGACCAATTGGATAATATAGTCAATCAGTACATCTTTGATATTACCACACGCTTACATTCTATACAAGTTCTCTTTTTATTATTTCCAGTATAAAAAAATTTCAGTCAAGTTATATCATACTTTCCATAGTTTATCAGAAGAAAAGAGAAAAGGAAAAGATGTTCTAGAGATATACAACTAAACCTTACTTCACAACAACAAAATTCCTCTTTTTCAAATAATCAAATAAAAAAACAAGAAAATCTTTACAATTAATAGTAATATAGAAAATAGACAAGTTTATCAAAACAGTGGAGGCTTTTTCAGTCATGATGCGTGCACTTCGTTTAAATATAAAGCAAGCTTTTTGTAATCGTGTTTCTTTAATTATTATGTTTAGTGGATTTGTTCTTATTTGTATTTATCATTATTATTATGTAATTCGTTATTTAGGAGACGCTGCGAATGGACCTATATCGACGGATATTAAATGGATTGGATTTCGTGGAAATGAAATGGATGTTTATTTATTATTAATGCCAGTTATTGCAAGTCTTCCCTTTAGTACAAGTTATAACTCGGATAAGTCCGATGGTTTTAAACCGTTTGTCAGTAAAGAAATTTCTTTATTTTCTTATTCAGTAACGAAATATATCGTTACATTTTTTTGCGGCGGACTTCTTTATACATTTCCATTCATCTTATCGTTATTATTTTGCAAATTAACCATTCCAGACGGAGTACCAACGGCTGGTTCAGGCATTATAAATGATAACGGAATGTTCGCAAACTTATATGAAACTTCTCCCATCACTTACATTGCTGTATATATCGGAATTAATTTTTTATTTGCAGGTCTGATGGCTCTTTTAGGACTTGCTGCATCTGCATGGTCCCAAAAGGACTATATGGCGCTTCTATTTCCATTTGCAACTACCTCTATTCCTTACGTCCTGCTAAATACGGTACTCCCTACAATAGGTGGAGCGCCTATTCATTTATATGATCCAAGGCAGCCGCTGCATGGCATGTCACCATATATTTTGACAATACAATGTGCCTTCTTCCTCCTCGTTGGCTTAATCATGTATATACAAGGAGTAAAACGTGATAGAAAAAAATATAGAAGAAGGTTGCAAAAAAGAGAGCGGTGTAGAAAGGCGTTTCAAGTATAATAAAACCCTAATTTCCTTACTATATTGGAAATTAGGGTTTTATTTACTATTCACTTACGGTGTACCTGCCAATCCCCATAAAATAACAACCGCTACAAAATAAATCGCTTTAATCGCTACTACTAAACATAATGAAACAATTGCATATTTACTTAATTCTCTTCTTGCACCTATTAAAGTGAAAATAACCGCCAAACTAAATGTTATATAAGAAGCTGCTGTATGTATTAAGTTATACGTAATATCTAGATTGCTTATAAGTCCTGTTATATCAGCTACAAACTGAAGCATGACGATCGTACTAAAAAAAATTGCAAACTGATTCATTACCTTTCCATTTATTTGTAACTGCATTGTTGTCCTCCTTTTCAAAAACTAAATATTCAATCAATTTTATCATTAGATTACAAAAAAAGGAATCATCTCTTTATACTATTCTATAACGATGCAAAAAAAGAACGCTTAGTCACCTAAGCGTTCCTTTCTTTAAGAAGCTTTCTTCAAATCAATTTGAGCAAGTACTGGGTCATGGTCGCTTACACGTCCGTGCTCTTTCATTATATTTGAGTTTAAGTGCACTGGATCTACAATTGTGTGTGGTGCGATATTATTTGTTACTAAAATATGATCTAACACTTGTGCATTTCCTTCGTGAATGTACGTGTAACGATTCTCTTTTGGCACTGTGTTTAACATATCTTTTAAGATTGTTCCCTCTAGTGTTTTTAGTGGTTTAGAGAATTCGAAATCGTTCATATCACCTAACACGACAACTGGTGCATTCGTATTCTTTTTCTGAATTCCTTGCACGAAATGATTTACTTCTTGTGCTAACTGAATTCGTTTGTCTTCACTTTTTAATACGAGCGGCTGCACTTTTCCAAATGGCGTTGCATCTCCTAGTTTTGAGTTTAAGTGATTTGCAACGACAACAATGTTTTGTCCTTGGAACGTAAATTCTGCCGCTAACGGTTTACGTGTACTTTCAAATAATGGATTTTCGTCTCCAATACGAACAACATTTTTATCAAGTAACTTTGGTACCGTCGCTAATTTCACGCGTGATGGATTGTAGAAGAAGCCGACGCGAATATTCGCTCCTGGTGCTCCTCCGTCTTGATTATTGTTTGGAGCGATTTCTACATACTCATACTTCGGTCCACGAATTTCTAGCACTGCATCAATGATACGTTTTGCGCTTAATGACGCATCTGTTGTACCGTCATTAATTGATCCGTTATTATCTTGCATTTCCTCTACACCGATAATATCTGGCATTTTTAAGTTGTATTTAATAGAATACGCTAACGCTTTTACCTTTTCATCTGTTGTTTCTTTTTTATTCGCTGAGAAGTTTTCAATGTTATATGTAGCAACCGTTAACTTATCAAGACGTGGCTGAATATTTGCGCCTACTTGCTTAAATCCACCATCCACTACAGCTGGCAGTTCTGTTATTGGCGAAATACGGAAAGAACCGTAATCATATCCTACTACCCCTGTTATATCTCCAGTGAAAGTATCTCCTACTTTTGCTACATAATCGCGAGGTACTTTTACAGAAAGACGCTCTGGGTTTAACTGGTTTTCATCTAATAGAGGTGTGCCATATTGTGTTACTATTTTATCTCCACCATTTTTTACTGTTACATATAAATTTCCATTTTTCTGAGGTGCAATAATTTTTGGTGTTGGCATCGTAACACGCATGCCTTCTATACTTTCATAAAAGTCGATTGCATCTTCATTTGGATCAAATAAACCGAATGCATCATTATCAATAATCTGGTCCGGGATTTTCACACCGTTTTCCCCAAGTACAATCGGTGCTGGCAAAGATTGATCTTTTGCGATTACAGCAACGCGACTCGCCTTAATTTCTGTCGTCGTTAAGTCTGTTTCAAATCGCTCTGCATATCCTGGTCCAACATATTCTTCTACTACTCCATCAACTTGAATAAGATCTCCTACTGCTACATTCGCATCTTTTTTATATACGTACATACCTTCTGAAGTAGCTGGATCATTATCTGGCTGATTGTCTTCTATATAAAAGCCGTTTTTATCAAGCGCTGTGACAACGCCTTCCACATTGTTTACTTTCTTCCCGTTGTAAGGAGACATATGTGATTTTCCTTGAATGTCATGAATACGAACTGGTTCATTATTTACGATAATAAATGAAAATGTCGAAATTGCTGAAGAAGTAAGTCCTTCTTTTTCTGCGATTGCTTTCACTACACTATTTTCATTCACTATAATTTGTCCATTATAAAGAACACTTTTATTAGTAGGATTAGAGCCATCTAACGTATAGTAAATCGTTGCACCTTCTGTATTCGTCGTTAATGTTACCGCTGTTCCTTTAGCAACTTCTCCACCGTTCGGTGAAGCTACTACATCGCTAACACGGTTTTGTCCTTCACCTTGAAACTTATAAGCTGTTACTGATTTTAAACCTGGGTTACTAAAATATAATTCAAGAGTCCCAGTCAAACTAACTTTCTTCCCGATATTTTCAGGGTGATCTTTTACATTCACTGCCGTTCTCACATCACCTTTTGGCAACTGAACGGGCATGATTTTGTCTGGATTCGTTTCGTTTGGCGAATCTGCAATTGCTACGTTTGTATCATCAAACTTAGCTGGATCCTTCGTATATTTAGAAGAACTTTGCGTATATCCGACAATATATCCTTCCACAATCCCCTTCGTTTTCCCTTGCTGCTTAAATACTTGAATTGCTTTTTCTACTGACATAGAAGCAGTTTCTTCTGCTTGCGCTAAAGTTCCAGTAAATGAAAGCAATAGCAAGAATGATAAAAAGACACTTAACAATTTCTTCACAGCCATTTTCCTCTCCCTATTTCATATTTTCTCAGCATTTCTATCATAACAAATGATTCGTTATATAGAACTATTTTTCGACAAATTTTACAAAAGATTTATTTAATTTACAAGCTTTCAAACTATAATACAAAATAATAATTTTACACCTTCTACAAATGCACTCTATAATGTTAGAGAGAGAAAACAGAAAATATCGACATTTGATTGGCATGTAAAATGGATTCATTTGAATAGGAGTGATTGGATGGAAGTGCAAACAGAAACATACCGCGCAGCTATGAATGGAACATTAGAACGTCATTTTTCAGATATGATTGCTGTTATACCAACTAGAATTACAATTGAGCAGTTAAAACAACGGCTAGAAAATATCGCTACTAAAGTTGATGAGTTAAAAATTGTTTATAGTGATGAGACAAGCCTTATTGTTGAGTTACATATGGATGAAACAATCATACCGTATGAACTGCATATTGATGAGGCGAATGACCCAGAAGAATATAAAATGTACAATAGACAAGATTCTACAATTGTAGATCGTAATTTTGAAGATGCGGCTTTCGGTACTGAAATTTTCACTCGTACGCTATTTGTAGGCGATGTACTCGACTGCTTTTTCCAGCAAATACAATTTTTATGGAACCTCGCCCCAGATTTGTTATTTGTAATCGATTCAAGTGCAGCAATGAAAGTGATATCTAGAAACTATATTGAATATCACGTTGAAAATGAATTATTACCTGACATTCCTGACTTATACGTTATTCATTCCGTTTATGAAGACGATAAAGAAGGTGAGCCTACGCAATATTGGTTTCATACACACGGCCTTTTAAGAGCGGGCGTAACTGAAATAGAGTTAATTATTCCAAATCGCATTTCTTCCTACTACGGCATTGGCGATCTCTTTCAAACATTTGCTAATAATGCCGTTGAGAATGGACAAGTCCCTATGAATGAGCCTATCGTTATCGCGCATAGTCAGCAAGGTTCTATACATACAGTCGCTGTTCCGTGGGAGAAAGGATTATCTTATATAGGGCATAAAACGAGTATGGACCAATTATCTTCAATCGAGGATGAAGAAGTGAAATTACAGCCAATAGATGCACAAAATACATTCTTAGGCGGAATGGATGCCCGAGATGAATACCATCAATCTCCATCCGTTCTCTTATTCAAATTTAATACTTCAGAAGAATATATTGAAAGTTTTTTCAAAGAAAACGAGGAAGCTACAGGGCTCATGTTCTATAAAACAAATAGTGAAACCGATCGTATGGCTTATAATGCGAAAAATACTTTCGGGTATTTCAGCAACATTTTTCAAATTGAAAAATCAAATGAAGAGTTTCGTTTTCTCGCTAAGTTTGGTGTTTCCTATGAAGAGGGTAAAAGCGAACATATGTGGTTTGAAATGCAAAACATTACGGAAGATTTCATTCAAGGAATACTCATCAATGAACCATATTTTATAGAAGATATGAGTGAAGGAAATAGTTATCATTTAGATTTTGATAACTTAACAGATTGGGTTATTTATGCAGGAGATGCTGTTATAAAGCCAAATAACTTATATATGTTTATTGGCGAATAAGTATTTTATATAATAAACGAAACGCCTTCAATATGATTGAAGGCGTTTCTTATAATTTATTGTGCGATTAATTCAGCATCTATTACTTTCTCCAAATGAGATAATACACGCTTTGCAGCTTCCTCACCTTGATTCATACAGTCTGGAAGTCCAGCACCAGCATAGGAGCTACCTGCCAAGTATATACCTGGCAACTCTTTCTCCATAAATGTTGTGAGCTTTTTCATTCGCTCGTTATGGCCCACTGTATATTGAGGCATCGCTTCTTTCCAGCGACTTACGATTGTAAACTCTGGATCCTCTGTAATATCCATCGTCTTCCTTAAATCTTCTAGTACGAGCTGAACGAGTTCTTCTTCAGTTTGTTCTACAACCGCTTCATCACCAGCACGTCCAACGTAACAGCGAAGGAGTGTTTTTCCTTCTGGCGTTGTATGTGGCCATTTTTTATGCGTCCACGTACATGCTGTAATGGTGTAATCGCTATTTCGTGATACGACAAATCCTGTACCATTAATATCGCGCTGGATTGCAGACTTTTGGAAAGCAAGTGCCACATTCGCAACGGATGTGGATGGAATATTACGGAAGAAACGAAACTGCTTGTACTGAGCAAACATGGACGGCAATACTTTATGCGAAGTTGCCACTACGATGGCGTCCGCTTCTATTTCTTTTCCGTTACTAAGAGTAATCGTATAACCATCACCCTGTTTCGCAACTTTTTCAATGCGAGTTCCCTTTATTATCGTACCTTCATGCATCTTTGCTTCGAGAGATTTTACGATAGATTCTAAACCTGTTTTCACTGTTTGGAACATTCCCTTTTTCGGTTCAGCTTTCTCTTCTTTCGGAGCGAGCGTACGCATACCGAGTGAAATACTGCGATGTTTCTGCTCAATTTGATACATTTGCGGGAATGTTGACATTAAGCTCATTTCATCAATATCCCCTGCATAAATACCCGATAGTAACGGCTCTATTAAGTTTTCAACCACTTCGTTTCCAAGACGATGTCTGAAAAATTGTCCGAGTGATTGGTCAGATACTGGCTTTGACCTCGGCATTAATAGATCAAAGCCAGCTCTTAGTTTACCAATTGGGGAGAACAGCCCGGAAAATAGAAACGGCGTAATTTGCGTTGGAATTCCCATCATTGATCCATTCGGCATTTTATGTAACCGATTGTTTACAAGGATAAATGATTGACCGGCTTGATTATTTACAAGTTCATCGCCAAGACCTAATTCTTTCACTAATCTAGCTGCACTTTCTTTTCGTGCTAAGAAAGAATCTGGTCCGCGCTCAATTGTAAATCCATCTTTTCGAACGGTTTGAATTTTTCCGCCAAGTTTACCCGATGCTTCTATAAGTAATGTATCAATCGGCAAGTTTTTTTCATGAATATTTTTTTGTAAGTTATACATTGCTGTTAATCCAGTGATGCCTCCGCCGACGATCACAACTTTTTTCCTCAAGCAGGCTCCTCCTTTCTTCTTACAGTACAGATTCTTTTTTCTTTAATACAACATCTGTTAAACAATCAATAAATGCCTCCGATGCATTTGGCATTTCTGGACGATAATATTTTGCACCAATTTCATCCGTTACAACTTTACACTCAAAGTCGTTGTCATATAAAACTTCTAAATGTTCCGCAACAAATCCAACTGGTGCATATACGAATGAAGTATAACCGTGCTTTTCATTTAGTTCTCTCGTTAAATCTTGTACATCTGGACCAATCCAAGGATCTGGTGTGTTTCCTGCACTTTGCCAGCCTACTGCATAGTTTGCTACTTCAGCTCCGCGCGCGATATAATCCGCTGTTTCATTTAATTGATCTGGATATGGATCGCCCATTGCAATAATTTTCTCTGGTAAGCTATGTGCAGATACGATTAATACTGCTTTTTCACGCTCTGCATCTGACATACCGTTATATATACCTTTCACTGCATCAACCCAGTACTGGATGAATTTCGGCTCTTTATACCAGCTATCAATGCCGTGAATTGTTAAGTTTCCAAGTTTCTCAGCTTCTTCTTGTGCTCGTCCAACGTACGATTTCACGCTAAACGTAGAATAGTGAGGTGCAAGAACAAGTGCGATTGCATCTTGTATTCCGTCGTTATGCATATCTTTCACCGCATCTTCAATAAACGGTTCAATATGTTTTAAGCCAAGATACATATGGTACTCTACTTCATCTTGTACTTCATTTAAACGCTTCTCTAACTTCTTAGCTTGCTCTAATGTAATAGTAGCTAAAGGAGAAATACCACCAATTGCACGGTAACGCTCTGTTAAATCTTCCAGCATTTCAGGACTTGGCTTTCTTCCTCTGCGAATATGTGTATAGTAACGTTCAATATCTTCTTCTTTATATGGCGTTCCGTATGCCATTACAAGCAAACCAATTTTCTTTTTCATACAGCAATGCTCCTTTACTTCGCTAACTGCCCTTTAGAGTATTCATGAATAAATGTAGTTAAACGTTTTAATGTATCTGGATTTACTTCTGGGAATACACCGTGACCTAGGTTAAAGATATAACCCGGCTGTTTCATCCCTTGATCTAAAATACCTTTTACATGTTCTTCAATAACAGACCATGGTGCAAGTAAGAATGAAGGGTCCATATTACCTTGTACCGCCTTATGAACGCCCCGTGCACGTGCTTCTTCAATCGGTAAGCGCCAGTCTAAGCCGACTACATCAAGCGGTAAGTCGTGCCACTCATTCACTAAGTGTGCAGCTCCTACGCCGTGCATAATCATTGGAACACCCATCTTACGAACTTCTGCAAAAATACGCTCCATTGCTGGTTTAATAAATACGCGATAATCCGCTACATTTACTGTTCCAACCCAAGAATCGAAAATTTGAACTGCTTTTGCTCCTGCGTTAATTTGCGCTTTTAAATATGTAATAACCATATCTGCTAGTTTATCCATTAAAGCAAACCAAGCTTTTGGCTCTGCATACATGAACGCTTTCGTATTATGGTAGTTACGAGATGGACCGCCTTCAATCATATAGCTCGCTAATGTAAATGGAGCTCCTGAAAAACCGATTAACGGTACGTCTAACATTTCTGTCGTTAATAAACGAATTGTATCTAGTATGTACGGTACGTCATCTTCTGGATTGATTTCCCCTAGTTTTTCTACATCTTGTAAAGAACGGATTGGGTTATCGATAACTGGGCCAATACCTGATTTAATTTCTACATCCACACCAATTGCAGGTAGTGGTGACATAATATCTTTATAAAGAATTGCTGCGTCTACGTTATATTGATCAACCGGCAACTTTGTCACGTAAGCACACAACTCTGGATTGTGTGTAATTTCAAATAAAGAATACTTTTCTTTTATCTTTCTATATTCCGGCTGCGAACGACCTGCCTGACGCATATACCATGCTGGTACATAATCAGTACGTTCCCCCCTACATGCTTTTAAAAATGTCTCATTTATAGTTCTTACCAAGACCCTTGCTCCCTTCCTTACCAATGCTTCGAATACGTTCGATATTTATCTTTTTTTACTATACAGCTTGTAAAAACAAAATGCATAATATTATGTACGTTGTTCATTAAATTGACACAAACATTCGTAAAAACGCTTACTATTTTCACAACATTCTTATTATAACACAGAGAAAAACTATGGTTTAGCTACTTTTGACTTTTCTCCTTCACGATTCGTTTGTGTATTATATGGTACAACGTAAAAGCTCGGTTTTGAAAATATGTTAATGAACTTTTCCTCATATTCCCCAGCACCATTTACAGTGCTAACATGCGTATGAATTCCATTCTCCACTCTATAGATTCGGTACATAATTCTGTTATCTGGAAGTGGTGTCCAGCTTAATTTTGCTTTAAATAAACCGAAAGGGCTAAATGATAATTTCATTTTTACATCTTCAATTTTGCGCAGCCGAATCGGAGCGCCGATTGTTTCCACACCTTCAGGCTTCATAAACTTCTCTTTATGTTCTACATTAGCCTTCGTTAAAATTTTCTTAAACAATTTTGTCGCAGATGCACTTTCTCCTTGCAACTGATGCTCCTTATCCGTACGGTCATAACCAATCCAAACAGCGCCTACTAAGTTCGGTGTATAACCAACGAACCACATATCTCTTGCTCCCTTATCGTCATTTGGCAATGAAGTTGTACCCGTTTTTCCAGCTAACGCACCGTTATATACACCAACTCTCGCTGTTCCTTCCTTCACAACTCCTTCTAACATTTTCGTCATATACCATGCTGTCTGCTTCGAGAAGATTTTTGTCTCTACTTTTGGAGATTCCCCAATGACTGCACCGTGTCTATTTAATACTTTATCAATAACGTGCGGCTCGATAATATTTCCATTTGCTAAAAATGAACGATACATTTTTACAAGATCAAATGTTGAAACGCCATTTTTCAATCCGCCAAGCGCTGTACTTAAACCAGCATCTGCAATATGAACATTTCCTTTTTCTAAATATTGCTTTCCTTCTTCTACCCCTAACTCATTTAATAAAGAAACTGCCGGTACATTTGCCGACTCTAAAATCGCATCATACATCGTCATTTCTTTTGAATACTCATGATTATAATTTCGAGGTTCATACCCTTCAAAAGAATTTCTTTCATTCGTTAATAAAGAATACGGATTATACTTTTTCGTTTCTAGTGCTGGTGCATAAACGATAAGTGGTTTTAAAACAGATCCAGGCTGCCTTTTGGCAAAAACACGATTAAATCCTCTCGGGACGTACTTTCTTCCCCCAATCGCCGCTTTAATCCCTCCCGTACGATTATCCATTAATAAGAAAGCACCTTGCGCCCCCTCTTCTTTCCCAGGGAAATTCCTTGCATCTTGAAACTGGTTATATGCTACCTTTTGAATCTTTTCATCCATAGGTACGACAAACGTATATCCTCCGCGAAGTACTTCTTGATGAGACAATCCGTATAAACGAGCGGCTTCATCTATGACCATATCAATATACGGCATATATGCAAGCTCATTCTCATCTAAATTTTTATATAGAGCAATTGTCTTCCCTTGATAACGAACGCTTTCTTCTGCAGTCAAATAGCCTTGTTTATGCATAAGTGACAACACTAGATCACGGCGTTCCTTACTCTTCTCTGCAGAATAGTACGGTGAATATCCGTTTGGTGACTTCGGAAGGCCTGCAAGCATTGCCCCTTCCTCTACTGTTAAATCCTCAACATTTTTATTAAAATACAACTTTGCTGCCGCTTGAATGCCGTAAGCCCCATGACCAAAATAAATATGATTCATATACATTTCAAGAATTTGTTGCTTCGTATATTTTTGCTCTAATTGAAGAGAAATTGCGACTTCCTTCAATTTGCGCGTAAATGTTTTTTCACGAGTTAAAAAGACGTTTTTAGCGAGTTGCTGCGTAATGGTACTACCGCCCTCTACCTTCTCTCTAGCTAACGTATCTTTATAAAGAGCACGGAATATAGACGGATAATCAATCCCTTGATGCTCATAAAAACGAGAATCTTCCACCGCAACAAACGCCTGCTGCACATACTTCGGAATTTGCTCGATTGGTACGAGCTCTCTATTTTCTACGTATAATTTCGTAATTTCTTTCCCTTTCTGGTCAACGATACGTGATGAAGAGTGGAAAACGAGCTGCTTTTCATCCATCATATAGCCACCAGCTAACACGATAAGTTTATAGATTACAATCGCTACTACGAACGTTGCGACGCCGCCTAATAAAGTCCACTTTACTTTCTTCATACATCGTCCTTCTTTCCAAATGATGGTACATTTATTATTTGAAAAAGAAGTATCTTTATGTATATAATCTTCGAAGTTTTTTAAGAGAGTTGATATAATAGAAACAAACTATTAAGGGGGCATTAAAATGAAGGCTATTATTTCATACGAAACACCTCTAGAACAAGCACATTTCACTGCAAAAAATGATGAAAAAAATATGTTTTATAAAGAAAATACAGAAGAATCTATAGAAGGCTCACTTCAGTATGACGTACTAGATGCTGTCGGTGAATTTAAAGGACAACCTGGCTATATCGTTTGTAACAACATTTCTGTCACAGACGAAGGTCGCCCAGTATTCGAAAACCGCTTTAAAAACCGCGCAGGCCTTATTGAAAACGAACCAGGATTCCAAGCGATCCGTGTTCTACGCCCATTAAGTAACGATACATACGTCATCTTAACGATGTGGGAAACAGAGCAAAACTTTAAAGACTGGACAGAATCACGTTCATTCGAAAACGCTCATAAAAAACGTCCCACGCAAGCAGAAGGACAAGCTCCAGCGCATCCACATGCGGAACAGCAAAAGAGTATTTTCTCTCGTCCATCTTTTGTGACTACTTTTGATGTGTTAGTTTAATTAAAACATAATACAACACTAACAGTACGTGAAATTATATTAACGATTTTCCGAATATATCTATCATATCTTGAAATATATCAACGATTTTCCGAATATATCTATCATATCTTTGAATATATCAACGATTTTCCGAATATATCTATCACATCTTGAAATATATCAACGATTTTCCGAATATATCTATCATATCTTGAAATATATCAACGATTCGACTAAAGATATCAATTTAATGACAAAAAGGAAACACCATTACACACCGGTGTTTCCTTTTTCTTTGTACCAATTATATATACGAAGTGAATCTTTTTTTCTCATATGCTTTACTTCATAACCCCGCCCAGCTACCGCTACAAGAGTTGTACATAATTCATCTTTTCTTTGAAAATACGATTGATTATAACCTACTGCTTGAACATGTCTTCTTCGCATTATTCCTGTATATTTCGAAAAATTACGATATACAACCGTTAGTTGATTTTCTCTTAATTCATAACCGCCACTTTTATATCTAGCATACGCAAATAACGAAAACACGATAAATAACGGTAAAATAAAAAACAACGCAATATATTGTTTAAAATATATACTCACGCTGGCAATTAGAACTGTGAGTATGATACTTATTAACCAGCCCATAATGAAATAACGACGCAACGCTGTTTTTGGTAAGTGAACGATCTCCGCTTCGATTTCATATGGTAACTCTAAATATGTGATCAGGTGCTGTACATCTTTTTTCTTCATAAATGGATGCAACATTACTTCGTTACTTGCTGCTCCAATACTTTGAATTGCTTCCACTTCAACAGCACAATAGCCAAACGGCTGGCGAAGCATACCTTCTTTTACAGTAATCGCTTGAATGCGGTGCAATTTTAAGACAAACTCTTTCTTTTCAAATAATCCTTGAACGATACGAATCTCTTCCCCTTTTCGCTCAATTTTAAAGTTTGCATATTTCAACACATATCCAGCCGTGGAAATAATCCACGAAATTCCCATTAAAATTAATGCAATTACAATTAGTTTATAAACACCGTTTCCCATCACATACGCTTCTACTTTACTTGTGAATCCTTCAGGAAGAACAAAATCAAACTTTGTGTAAAGAAGTACTAGTCCAGAGAACACTAGTCCGAACCGACCAGATGTAATCGCTGCGGCTAAAACCTCTTTCGCTGTTAACTGATAAACCGTCTTGCTTTCTTCCTCTTCTATTTCTTCTTTTACAGTAGTTTCTTTCTTATGTAATAAAGAAATTAAATGTTTTGCCTCGTCTTCTTTAATACCAGCCAACATCACTTCTGGTTCATTACCACCACCGGCTACTTCTATATTTAACTTCATAAGTCCGAGCATTTGATAAATGATGTTAGAAGACGTACTAATATTTTGCACACGTTCTTTATTTAAATAGCTTTCCTTCTTTACAAAAACACCGTGCTTTATATGTAAAATATTATTCTCAATCCAGTACACTTTAAAATACCATTTAATTGCTGAAAAAATAGCCATGATGAATAAAACAACCAGAAGAAAAAGATAAAATAAATACCAAGGTTCCACTTGTTCATCAGGTTTAAATAAAACAAGAATAATAAGTGGCAACAAACTCGCAATCCTAATACCTAACAATATCGTAATCGGATGTTGCCTCTTATACATCCTTATCACTCACTTTCGCAAGTTCTCCAATTTGTCTTTTCAGCTGTTCTGCTTCTTCTTTCGTTAAACCTGGAATACTATGAGAAGTTGCGGCTGTTGAAATATGTAATTCTGCTAAATTATACTTTCTCATGATCGGCCCTTGCTCAATCGTTACGTGCTGCACACGGATCATCGGAATAAGTACGCGTTTTACAACGAACATTCCCTTTTGAATCTCAATCTCTTCTTCATTTAATCTGTAACTATAATAGCGCTGACGTAAATTTGGAAACACAAAATAATCAAGTGGAATAAATGTAATAGCTCCTGTTACTAATAGTCCAAACAACCAGCCCCACCAGTTAAAGTTAATCATAAAAAAGAAATACGCAATTACGACTGTTAGTATAACTGCCGTCCCAATTAAAGCGTGAATTCGCCACACTTTCAGCATATTAGAATGAATCTCCCTTTCTAACGGCTGCATCTCATCACTCCAATTCTATGAATTTATTACTTATATATTATCAAAAAATAAGATTTCATATACATTTTTGTAAATTTATAGTCAAATAAAAATAGTTGAATCAAAAGCATATTAAAGAAACACACACCTCAGTTTTGAAAATTATGTATTATAAATATGAATTATATTGAACTAAAATAAACCTTACATGATTCATGTAAGGTTTATCGTTTTATACACAATATATTTCATTATTGTTGAGATATACTAGCATCGCTTTCAATTCGCTTTTCTTTTTGGCTCAGTTTTTTATCTTTAGATTTTTTTAATGTTAAAGTCATGCCAATAAAAATAAAAAGAATTCCTGTTATTTGCATTAAAGTTGGACGGAATCCAGTAAGTACAGTATCTAATAATATTGCCACTGCCGGATCTAAAAAAACTAATATTGAGATTGTTTTTGTAGATAAATAGCGTAAACTATCAAAAAACAGATAATATACTATCCCTGTGTGAATAAAACCAGTAGCTATAATATATGTCCAATTACTTTGAGTGAGGCCACTAAAAGCATCTAAATCTATAAATGGTATTAAAAGAAATATCCCCAAGAATGTTTGTAAAAATGTCATTGCATACGCACTCATTTTGTTAATCCCTTTACCAAATAAAGTTGTAAATGCATAAAAGAGAGCTGCAAGAAATCCCCATATCATACCTGAAGACATTAATGAACCGAAAGAGAAGCTTCCATCGATACCAGCAATTAATAAAGCTCCTGCAAAACACACAATTATTGAAATGATAGATATGAATGTTAATTTTTCTTTAAAGACGATACTTCCAATTAACAGTACAATTACTGGTGCAAGATGATAAACTGAGATAGCAATTGTAACTGACATATTTTCAAAGGCTTTAAATAAGAAAACCCAATTAAATACTAAGAAAAAGCCACATATTAAAACTTGAATAACTTCTTTTCGTTCCCATTTATCTTGTTTATATTGCCCTGTAAGCAACCAGCATACACTTAAAAATATTGTCGCAAAAATACACCTTACAAACACTAATTCAAACGAAGGTAAGTTTGTTTGAACCGAAAAAAAGCCAACTGATCCAAAGATAACCATTGATGCTATCATCTTTAAGGCCGGTACCGTTTTCTCTTGCTTAAAACTCTTTTGAAGCAAATTAATCCCCCTCCAATAAAAACTCGGTTTATAGTGAGAAAAACACCAGCCTAAAAAAAGGACAGGTGCTTTTCCTCAAAAACACTCAATTATAAATTTTTTCCAGCAGTCCAACCACCATCAATTACAAAATTAGAACCAGTAATAAAGCGGGCCTGATCAGAAATCAAGTAATCAATACATGAAACAATATCCTGCGGCAACCCCCAAGTATCTAAAGATTGATTACTTTTTATCATAGACATCAAGGCTTTATTACTAAAGTATTCTTCTGTAAGTTCAGTTCTAATAACACCGGGAGAAATACTATTTACCCTTATATTTTGCTTACCAAATTCCATAGCCATCTGTTTAGTCAATCCGATTAAAGCATGCTTTGATGCAACATAAGCAGCTCGCTCTGGTTCAGCCATTAATCCAGAAACCGATGCTATATTCACAATACAACCTTTTATTTTCGATTCACACCATCGCTTAGCTACTTCCCTAGAAAGGATAAATGGGGCTACTAAATTTACATCAATTACTTTTTTAAACATATCATCGGATAAATGTAAAACAGGTGTTATCTCTCGAATACCAGCTGCATTTATTAATATATCAGGAGAAAGCTTTTCTAAATCTAATTGAGTAAAAAGATTATGAATCGCTTCGCTATTACTTAAATCAATTTGCACTACTTTCAAAGGCATATCTGTTTTCATATAATCTATTAAATTATTATTATGAATATCAAGCGCTATTACATGAAATGATTTTTCTAAAAAGTATTTTATACAAGCATGACCTATACCGCTATTGGCTCCAGAAATCATAATTATTTTATTCTCTCTCATTTTGTCTCCTTATAAGAAAATGTTACTAATAAAATATCACGAAAAGCCTCCGTACTACATTCTGTTCCAAGTGGCGTTACGGCATGGAAGACCTTTTGTCCAAATACTAAAGTTTCTAAAGGCTCCTTCAAACTTATAAACTGATTAATTTCTCGAGGAGAATTAGCTATTAAATTATCTCCACCAATAGCTGTATTACTTAAATTCATAAGGTGTAAAAACACTACTGGTTCATCATCTTTATGTAACCAAATAGGTGAACTAAAAGATGGTCTTTCTTTAGTAGCTTTATATCTTACTTGATGTAAACCTATAATTAAGTCTTTACTTGTATCTATTATATTTGTTTTAAATGCAAATTCAGTATCGAAACGCACGATATTCTGAATTAAAGGATTGCATAAAAAGCTATCATTTATGCCATTGAACTGTCTAACTTTCCCGCCATCGTCATAGTTATATTCTTTAGATTGGAAGTAATCATTACTATTATCTAAAATATAATCTGGTGAATCAACATACTTTATATACCTTGAATAAGATCTAGCACGGCATTCACCGTACGCATCATCTTCCAAATTATAATAATCTAACTGTGCTTGTGTTAATAAACGATGATTCTCTTCCTCTTGTAAAAAGATTTCATTTGAGATTTCAAGGAATCCTTTAGATTCAAATTCATGTACCTTTTCTTCTATGCTAAACCCATTCATTTTACTAAGAACAAACGTCATTATAAAAACCTCCACACTATTGTATTTTTCTATCTCACCCTATGTTAGAAATGCAATAAGTAACCGAGATTCTTGCTTAATAAAATTTTAAATTATGATATTCAATTAATACACCAAATGAAATATATGTAATTCATTAAAATTATTTATTAAGCAATATTATATATCCTTTTGGTTATTTTTTCTAATTATCTGAAGATTTATCAACATTAGTCTTAATATTCGAAATTAAAGAAATGGATTTTTCAGAAAGATAAAACTGCGCGTATTGCAATTATTTATGTATATAACTTTTTTAAAAATTATATTTTAAATATAGCTAGTTTTTTATAATTTTTTTGATATAATTACATACGGGAAAAGGGAAGAATTTTGTCTTCCCTTGTGTTTTTATTTGCATCTAGTACTTTTGCTAGATGCTTTTTTTATGCTAAAAAAGGTATCCTCAAATACTTTGAGGATACCTTTTCACCTTTATTATCTCTGCTGTTTTCTACCTAATACGAGTAACCCAAAACTCATCATTACAAGAAGTGCTCCCATATATGGTTCCACAGGCATTTTCTGCCCTGTCTTCGGTAATTCTTTTTCAGGTTTCTCTGGATTCGGTGTCCCTGGCTTTTCTGGATCTGGTGTTCCAGGTTTTTCTGGATTCGGTGTTCCAGGTTTTTCTGGATCTGGTGTTCCAGGTTTTTCTGGATTCGGTGTTCCAGGCTTCTCCGGATCCGGTGTTCCAGGTTTTTCTGGATCTGGTGTTCCAGGTTTTTCTGGATTCGGTGTTCCAGGTTTCTCCGGATCTGGTGTTCCAGGCTTTTCTGGATCTGGTGTTTCTGGACCTGGTGGTGCTAAATGATTCAATTTGTTTAATACTTCTAATTGAACTGCATTTATCATTCCATTTGTAATTTCAAATGGAATTGGATTAGTTAATTTTTCATATCCTTTTGGTGCTTCTACTTCTACTAGTGTGTAGTTACCTACAGATAGATCTGTGATTTTTGCCTTTCCATCTTTATCTGTTGTTACTTTCACTACTACTTTTCCCTTTTCATCATGAACTTCAAACACAGCTCCTGATAAGACTTCCTTGCTTTCAGCGGCCATTTTTGTAATCTCCACTGAACCTTTGTCTAACTGTTCGTTCTCTACTTTCAATGATAAGACTTTTGTCATACCTTTTGTAATTTCGAATGATACTGGTTCCGTTAACTTTTTGTAACCTGGTAAGCTCTTCGTCTCTACTAATTTGTATTTTCCTACTGATAGATCTGAAACGTTTGCTTTTCCTTCTTTATCCGTCGTTACTTTCGCAACTACTTTGCCTTTTGAGTCACGTACTTCAAATACAACATTTTCTAATGGTGCTTTACTGTCTTTATCTATTTTTGTGATTTCTACATTCCCCGTATCTACCATTTCATTTTCTACAGTGAACGCTAAAGATTTTGTCATACCTTTTGTAATTTCAAATGGTACAGGCTTTTCTAATTTTTTGTAGCCTGGTAAACTCTCTACTTCTACTAGCTTGTACTTTCCTACTGATAAATCTGAAACTGTTGCTTTTCCAGCTTTATCTGTCGTTACTTTCGTTACTACCTTGCCTTTGTCGTCTTGTACTTCAAAGACTACACCTGCTAAGGGTGCCTTATTATCTTTATCTATTTTTGTAATTTCTACATTTCCCGTATCTACCATTTCATTTTCTATTTTTAATGATAGAACTTCTGTCATACCTTTTGTAATTTCAAATGATACTGGTTCTGTTAATTGTTTGTAACCTGGTAAACTTTCTTTCTCTACTAATTTGTACTTTCCTACAGATAAGTCTGAGATTTTTGCTTTACCATTTTTATCTGTTTTTACTTCTGTTACTACTTTTCCTTTGTCGTCTTGTACTTCGAAGACTACGCCTTCTAATACTTTTTGACTATCTTTATCTACTTTTGTAATTTCTACTGAACCTTTATCTACTAGTTCATTCTCTACTTTTAATGATAAGACTTCTGTCATACCTTTTTTGATTTCGAATGATACTGGCTCTGTTAGCTTTTTGTAGCCTGGTAAGCTTTCTACTTCTACTAGTTTGTAATTTCCTACAGATAGATCTGAAATTTTCGCTTTTCCTTCTTTATCTGTTGTTACTTTTGTTACTACTTTGCCTTGCTCATCTTGCACTTCGAATGTTACGCCTTTTAATAACGCGCCACTTTCTTTGTCCACTTTTGTAATTTCTACTGAGCCTTTATCTACTAATTCGTTCTCTACTTTTAGTGATAAAACTTCTGTCATGCCTTTTTTAATTTCAAACGATACTGGTTTTGCTAGTTTTTTATATCCTGGTAGGCTTTCTACCTCTACTAGCTTATATTTTCCTACTGATAAATCTGAAATTGTTGCTTTTCCTTCTTTATCTGTCGTTACTTTTGTTACTACTTTGCCTTTTTCATCTTGCACTTCGAATGTTACGCCCGCTAATACTGCGCCACTTTCTTTGTCTACTTTTGTAATTTCTACTGAACCTTTATCTAACAGTTCGTTCTCTACTTTCAATGATAAAACTTTCGTCATACCTTTTTTGATTTCGAATGATACTGGTTCCGTTAATTTTTTGTAACCTGGTAAACTCTTCGTCTCTACTAATTTGTATTTTCCTACTGATAGATCTGAAACGTTTGCTTTTCCATCTTTATCTGTCGTTACTTCTGTTACTACTTTGCCTTGCTCATCTTGAACTTCGAAGACTACGCCTTCTAATACTTTTTGACTATCTTTATCTACTTTTGTTACTTCCACATTTCCCTTGTCTAACATTTCGTTTTCTACTGTTAAAGCAAGAGATTTTGTCATACCTTTTTCAATTTGGAAAGTAATCGGATCTACTAATTGTTTATATCCTTTTGGTGCTTTTACTTCTACTACCTTGTATGTGCCGACTGATAAATTAGTAACTTGTGCTTGCCCTTTTTTATCTGTCGTTATTTTAGCGACTACTTGTCCTGCTTCATCTTGAATTTCAAAGACTGCATCAGCTAAAGCATCTTTATTTTCTTTATCTACTTTTGTAATTTCTACATTTCCTGTATCCACTAATTCATTTTCTACAGTCAATTGTAATGCTGTTACTCTACCCTTTTCAATTTCGAATGAAATTGGCTTTTCTAGTGGTTTGTATCCTGCCGGTGTTTCTACTTCTACCAACTCATACTTTCCAATAGATAAATCTGAAACGTTTGCTTTTCCTTCTTTATCCGTTTTTACTTTCGCAACTACTTTTCCTTTTGAATCACGTACTTCAAATACAACATTTTCTAATGGAGCTTTACTATCTTTATCTATTTTTGTTATCTCTATATTCCCTGTATCCACCATTTCATTTTCTACTTTCAATGATAGGACCTCGGTCATGCCTTTTTTAATTTCAAATGATACTGGTTTTTCTAACTTTTTATAACCAGGTAAACTTTCTACCTCTACTAATTCATACTTTCCTACAGGTAAATCTGAAACATTTGCTTTTCCTTCTTTATCTGTCGTTACTTTCGTAACTTCCTTACCCTTTTCATCTTGTACGATGAATGTTACTCCCGCTAACGGTGCTTTATTATCTTTATCTATCTTTGTTATCTCTATATTTCCCGTATCTACCATTTCATTTTCTATTTTTAATGATAAGATCTCGGTCATACCTTTTGTAATTTCAAACGATACTGGCTCTGTTAATTTCTTATAGCCTGGTAAACTTTCTTTCTCTACTAATTTGTACTTTCCTACTGATAGATCTGAGATTTTTGCTTTACCATCTTTATCTGTTTTTACTTCCTTTACTACTGTTCCAGCTTCATCTTGCACTTCAAAGACTACGCCTTTTAATGCTTTTTTGCTGTCTTTATCTATTTTTGTAATTTCTACTGAACCTTTATCTAACTGTTCATTTTCTACTTTCAACGATAGGACTGTTGTCATACCTTTTGTAATTTCGAATGATACTGAATCTGTTAGCTTTTTGTAGCCTGGTAAACTTTTCGTCTCTACTAATTTGTACTTCCCTACTGATAAATCAGAGATTTTTGCTTTACCATCTTTATCTGTTTTTACTTCTGTTACTACTTTGCCTTGCTCATCTTGCACTTCGAAGACTACGCCTTCTAGTACTTTTTGGCTATCTTTATCTATTTTTATAATTTCTACTGAGCCTTTGTCTAACTGCTCATTTTCTACTTTTATTGCTAAAGATTTTGTCATACCTTTTTTTATTTCAAATGGTACTGGTTCTGTTAGCTTTTTATAACCTGGTAAGCTTTTCGTCTCTACTAATTTGTACTTTCCTACTGATAGATCTGAAACGTTTGCTTTTCCATCTTTATCTGTTACTACTTTTCTTACTACTCCATCTTTCTCATCTTGGACTTCAAATTCGACACCCGCTAATACTGCCCCGTTCTCTTTGTCCACTTTTGTGATTTCTATATTACCTTTGTCTACCATTGCATTTTCCACTTGTATTGGGAATATGCCGTCCCCTGTTACATTTACTTCGAACTCTGCTTCTTTTAATTGGTAGCCTTCAGGCGCTTTCGTTTCTTTTAAAATATATTTCCCTGGTGCTAACGGTTTAGAGATTGCCTTACCATCTTTATCTGTAACAATATGTTCGACTACTACACCGTCTTTTACTATATCAAACTCTGCATTTGCTAATGGTTTTTCACCATTTTCCGAATCAATTTTCTTTACTTCAATTTGACCCTTTTGCATAGTATTTTTAATTTCAATTGTTTTTGTTTCTCCAGCTTGAAGTGTAACCTCTACTGGACTTGTTAATTTTTGATATCCTTCTGGTGCTACTGTTTCATATACTTTATACGTCCCAGGAGCTAAAGGTTGAGGTACTGAAAAACCTTTTTCGTCCGTTTTCAGTTTTGCAACAACTTCATTTGCACTATTTCGGACTTCAAATTCGGCACCTTTTAACCCTTTGTTCGGATTCTCAGAATCTATTTTATGAAGCGATACTGTACCATCTTTTGGAGCTTCAGGCGGCGTAATAGTTACTTCTTTTGATGTTAATGTTTTATCATCAAAATGTAATTCCGCTTTATTAGGAATCTTCTTATCTACGTAAGAAGATAAGTCTGCATCATTTTTAATTTTCGCCTTAATACTAAGATTAATTATCTGGTCTTCATATGACTTATAGTCAAAATTCTCACCAAACGTAAATGTTACTTCACTTCTTTGCTTATCTATCTTTAACGTCCCTTTAGAAGTAATATCTTGGCCATTTTGATCATACACTTTTGCCTCTAATACTTCTAAAACATCTTCTAAATCATCACGAATTACCATTGATGTGTATTTAGGAGGATCGTTTGGTATATGTGTACCAACTTGGTATTGAATCACTTGATCCATTTGTGTTAGCTGCTCATTCTCTACAAGCTTGCCATTCTCATCAACTATATTTTTTTCAATACTAGGTGGATTATCGTCACCTGAACCGGTTCCCCCTCCACCACTTACGAATACTTGTCCTACTTTTTCTTCAGTTTTAATATTTTTACCTTCTAATTTCACAGTATTTTTATGAGGCTTTGCAGAAGGATTAGTAATCTTTGTTTTATATCTTAAAATATAACCTTTTGAACTGTCTGGAAACTCAATTGTAAATCCAGCCTTTGTTGCATTAATTTTAATGTTAGATAAATCTGCTGGCTTAATATTTGTTGGTGCATAACCATCTTCAAATACAGCCTCTTCTAATACTACGCTGTCTGTAATTAACTCATGCCCAGGTCCTAATGTATCTGTTAATTTAAGATCTTGCATTTCTGTTCCAGTTGCATTTACATATACAAGCCAATCAGCAATCGAAGGATCTTCTTGATTATAAGAACCCCATTTCAATAGATTATCTGTATTGGGCTGTGGCTTCGGTCTCTCTGTCGTATTACTTACATTTACTTCTTTATTGACGATTTGACCATCAACGTTAAATTCTAATGGAATTTCTTTAACACCATCATATGCTTCTAGACCAAAGTAGAATTCTACGAATAAAGAACCTTTAATGTTATTCTTTCCTTCTACGTAATCCCCCATAGTACACGTTAATAGACCCTTTTTCATCTCACATGTACCAACTATTTTTCCTTCAGCATCTTTTAAAGGAAAACTCATATTCATAAGGTCTTTTCGAAACTCTTTTGGCATATCAATTGTGAATTGATCTCCACTTTTTATTTTTTCTTTAGCTGACCACTTCACTTCTACTTTCATACCATCTGAGGCTTGATACGGTTCAGATGTCGTGCCATCAGTACGGGAAATATTAATTTCGTCCACTGGACTTTTCATCACAGCAGCTTGAATAACTGGAGCCCACACATTCAGCACTGAAAATAATACTAGAAAAACTAATGAAACCATTGAAATATGTCTTTTAGTACTTTTCATTTGCATAGTTCCCTCCTATTTTTTATATTTATATAACAAAAAAAGACCGTCCGGTTGCATCAAAAATGTGCAACCAGACGATCTTAGTAACCAATATGTATTACCGTAGACTCTAAGCTTTGCGGCCTATCCTTTCGAATAGTGTGCTAAAAATATCTTTTATTCTTTTTTTGTTTCATTTTCCTCTTAAACCAAATATTACTATACCGTCTGGACGGTTATAATTCAATACTCTATAAAATTGTTCTATTTTTCTAATAAAAAAAATAATTCACCACTACATTAAAGAAGCAACGGTGAATTATTTTTACATTATATAGTTCGTATATTCTATTTATATGAATTCCTAATAAGAGCTTGAATCACTTTTTCTCTTAACTCAGGGCTTAGTCTTCCAACCCCTAAATATTCCGAATACCATAATCCATCTGCTGCTAATCTAATAATTGTTGCACAAACTGCATCTATCTCATCGTTTTCTATATTCTTTTGCAGTTGCTGAAATGATTGTTGTAATGGCTCAAGTAATTCAGGTTTTAACATGAATGCTGCCATCATACTACTAGATAACTCTTCTGTTCTTCTCTCATTATTTAATCTTTCCTCTACAAAAGAGCGAACCCATCTCCCTTTCTTCTCTGCGTCTTCCGCTACTTTATTGTAAATGGCTCCCTCATAATCCTCTACCCCTCTGACTATCATACCTTCTATTAAAGCTTCTTTATTTGAAAAGTGATACAATAATCCACCTTTACTTACACCCGCCTCTTTTGCCACTGCTTCTAAGGTTAATTTAGCAACCCCTTTACATTGCACAATTTGAGAAGCGGCCGCCAAAATCTTTTGCCGCGTTATGCTTATACTCATTCCTTTTTAAAACCCCATTTCTACTAAATTTATATAAATACGAATCTTATTTTTAATATTGTTGATTACTACTAAGTATTTTCTTTATACAACAAAAGCTTCATTACCTTTGAATTTTTAGTTACTTATTCTATTAAAAATTTCCATATCATTCAATATGATAACATCAAATACACAACATTGACTATACATCTATACTTTCATATTCATTCCTAATATATCCATTAATAAAATTTACCGATTTAGTCCTTCCTATTACTTTAAGATGGCAGTAATTCTTTCAGCACTAAATAAAAAATGTTATTACTCCCATTGAATTGAGTAATAACATTTTACTTAACAAATTCGCTGCCAACTAGCATCCTTCACATCTTCACTAGTCGGTTTTCTAACTAATCCAATAAAACATTCCTCGCAAGCACCAAATACAATAAAATTTTTCTGTGCTTGTCTTAACGAGACTTCATTTGCACCGCCTTCAAAGTCAGGATTGTTAAACTGTACCTCATCATCTTCCCAGTAACATATATTACAAATTTCATATGTACCTGGTGGTTCTTCTTCTATTGTTCTATACCCGCAGCACGGACATGTATATTTCATTCTGTTACTCCATTATTCATTTCTTTTTTCTCCCATATATTCCGGCCCATAAAGAATGTCACAGCACAAATCATAGTTATCCCCATGAAAAATGTATTAGAATCTTCATATGTAGTTGGAATGCCTACCGTTACGAAAACAATACTAAAAACTAAAAGTAGATATAATAATAAAGATATAATATAGCTGAGTTTAAATCGTAAAATGATACCTCTAAACAATAGCTCACCAAGTAGACAGCCACCTAAAATAATAGGTACTCCGAAATACAATGTAAGGACTCCCATTTGCGCAGTAGATTGAATTATCTTTCCAATTATGTTCGGCGAAACCAGCTCACTATTGTTTCCCATCCTATCATATAAATCAAGTGCTGTTGCTGAAATAAAGAAACTTAATATAGAAAATGAATACGGTATTAAAAATTTGTTCACTCTCATTCACCTCGCTTTTTTCTTTACATATATTATTCATTATTTCCTATCATTTTTACATAAAAAAATAACCCTCTATGATAAAACATAGAGGGTAGCATTTCTATATAAAAATCTATACCTTATCCTGAAGTGAATCCCGAAAATAGGACAAATATCAAAACACCTAAACCATCTGCTATCTGCTCCCTACATTCTTTAGGGTAGATAGTTTATATGTTTTATTAGAAAGTAGTGCCTTCTTTTCTATAATATTCTTTTGAAATCTCTTCATAAAATGCGGCTGATGTCGCGTAGAAATAAGGTGCTAACCATAAGAAACCGATTCCTACAGTAAGAATACTTAAAATGAACCAACCTAAGAAACTTAAGCATAGTAAAAAGTAATCCATTTTATGTCCATTCATCATATGACGACTCTCAGTAATCGCTTGATTCGCTGTATATTCTGGATGATCATTCAAAATAAAATATGTCATAGAATAAGAAAATGATTTAATAATACCTGGAATAATAAGAAGTAATGTCCATAGAGTCAAGTATACATACATTAGTAAATATGTTAAAAACGACTTCATCAACTTACTTCCATCGCTAAACCATCTAAATATATGACCAATGCGAGCATCAGTCCCACGAATTGCATTTAAAACAAGATAATAGGCACCTATTGTTAATGGACCAATAACAAGCATTACTATAATACTTACTGTAAGTGAATCACTTGCTTCTTCCCAACCCCAAAATATCGAGAAAATACCTGTTGTTAGCATTTCAACAGCTCCAATAAGGATTCCAATTAATAAGGTTGCCCCTACCGCTAGTCCCCATCTTCCTTTTAATGCATCAAGTGCTTCTCTTTTCAACTGACTTATCATATATAACCTCCTAATACTATTTCCATTTTATTATACCATTTATATCAAAAATCCCACATATTTTCCTAAAACAGAAGCATATTACCTTTTTTCATACGTATTGATACATGTGTGCTGTAGTTGTACTAATATATGGATTAAACGACTCTTTTCCCTATAACAAAAAAGCCTGCCTTTCATAATAGGCAAGCTTTCTCAAGTTACATCTCATTTATTTTATTCTTATACCAATCCTGCATTCTCTCCGCATCTTCTACTCTCGTATGCTCTATTTTGTAACTAGATGATGCACTCGAAAACTTATACGTACATAAATCCGCACGGCGCTGGAAATATGATTGTGTCTTCTCCATTGATTGGACATGTCTTCTTCTAATAAGTCCTGTATATTTTCCGACGCTACGATAGACAAGTGTAATTTGTTCTCCGTTAACACTGTAGCCATTTGTTTTAAATGTTGCGTATCCAAGTGTAAAGATAAGGATTGCGAGCGGTAGTAATGCCCACATGATGTAATACTTTTCAAAGTATATGCTTATTCCAGTAAGCGGGATTGCGAGCATAGCGAAAAAGATAAAACTATCAATGAGATAGCGGCGCAATGCTGCTTTTGGTAACGAAGTAATACTTGCATTCAGTTCGTATGGTAATTGTAAATGCGCGAGTAATTGTTGCACTCGATCTTTTCGAATGATAGGATGCAGTGTAACTTTTTCTTCTTTCCCTTCACTTTGAATGACTTCTACTTGCACAGCACAATAACCGAACGGTTGGCGTAAAATGCCTTCTTTTATCGTAATCCCTTGAATGCGGTGCAATTTTAGTACGAGTTCTTTTCTCTCCAGTAACCCTTGCGAAATACGGACTTCATCATTTTTTCGATTCACTGTGAAGTTACCGTGTTTTAACGCGTAGCCAATTGTAGATATCATCCAAGAAACGACAAGTAAAATAGCTACCATGTAAATCCAGCCATATATATCGTGGTCCATTACATATGACGTCACACTATTTTTTATCCATTTCGGAATATACTCATCTACTTGGTGATAAACGAAAAAGATTAAAGAGAACAATACTCCAAATTGACCAGATGTAACAGACGCTATTAAAATCTCTTTCCACGTTAACTTGTACTCTGTCGTTTGTTTTTCCTCTGTAACAATTGCTTTTTCTACTGTATTTTCTGCTGCTTCGTCTAACGTTTTTTCTGCTTTCACTTCTGGAGTTGGCTCATTTAACAAAGTAATAAGCTCCGTCGCCTCTTCTACCGTAATTCCAGCTAAGCTAACTTCTGCTTCATCGCCCCCGCCAGCTGTTTCAATCTGAATTTTTTTCAAACCGAGCATTTGGTATAGTACGTTAGAACTTGTATTAATTGTTTGAACACGTTCTTTATTTAAGTAGCTCTCCTTTTTCACAAAGAGACCTTGTTTCACATGTAATACGTTATTTTCGACCCAGTATACTTTGTAATACCAGCCTACGATAGCTGAAATAATTGTGATCAACGCAAAACCAATAGGAACTAAATACCAAAATGGAAACTTTCCCCTTAAGCTAAAAAGAAAAATAATGAGTGGTATAAAATCTGTTATTTTTAATTCTAATAACATCGTGATAGGATGCTGCCTCTTATACATCCTCATCACTCACTTTCGCTAATTCTGCGATTTTCGTTTTCAACATTTCAGCTTCATACATCGTTAAACCTGGGATGCTATGAGAAGTTGCTGCTGTTGAAATGTGTAATTCTGCTAATCCGTATTTTCTCATAATTGGCCCTTGTTCAATCGTTACGTGCTGTACACGAATCATCGGCACTAATACGCGCTTAACAACGAAAAGGCCATGCTGAATTTCAAGTTCTTCTTCATTTAGTTGGTAGCTGTAATAACGTTGACGTAGTTTCGGAAACGTAAAGTAATCAAACGGTGTATATACGATTGTTAATCCGATGAGCACATAGAAAATCCAAGCCCACCAATTAAACTTAATCATAAAGAAAAGATATGCAAAAATGACTATAATACTGATTCCTAGCTCAATTAAAGAACGCGCTTTCCACACCTTGACCATGTCAGGGTGAATTTCATTTTTCAATGGATCCATGTAACCACTCCAAATCTAGTAATCTAATATATGAATACTCTCAATCTATATTTTACGTAACTTTACAGAAAATTGGAATTTAATCTTCTTTCTTCTCAGGAATAAAATATCCGAACCAAAGTAGCCAAATGAAACCGATTAACTTCATCCAATTTCCATCCGCTTGAAAAGCTTCAATCATACCTGGTATTTTATAAACCCCAATAAATCCAAGAAAACCGAGCCACCAGTTTTTTTGCATTTTCATTTTTACTCCTCCTTCATTACGTTTTTCACATTTCGAATCCAAATTTCTTTATACTTTAACTGGAATCCCATGAGCATATAGTTGCTCATATTATCGATCACGAGCGCTAGCGTATGAGCATTTTCTTCCGTTTCATGTTGTGACACAACGCCCAGTCTCGCGCCTTTCTTCAATAAATCATGGAAACCATGCAAAAAATCCTCTTGTATTTCAAATAAACGTTTCTGATACTTTTCATTTCGCGATGCAGTTACGATAAATTCATTGATAACGCGTAGTATTCCTTCTTGCCCTTCATACTCAGAGAGCATATGTAAACCATCTGCGATTAGCTTTTCTGCAAAGTTTTCTTTCGTATACCGCTCTTCATTAAAGTATTTTGTAAAATGATAATCAGAAAAAATCTCTTCAAATAAAAAATCAACTAACGCTTCTTTAGAAGAAAAATGATAGTAAATAGCCGGTTTTGAAATACCTACCTCTTTCGCAATCATGGAAAGACTCATCTTCTCAATGCCGTGTTCTGCCATAAGTTTAAATGATGCCTCTACAATGTTCTGCGATGTTTGTAAATTCTTCGTCATACTGTACCTCACTTATTTTTACTTACCGTTCGGTAAGTAAATTATAAAACAAAACGAAATGATTTTCAATTTAGTTAGCACTACAGAAGGTATTTATTGGAAAATACAGAAAGTTATAAAGTAAAAGCAACATATAAGAATAAGGAGGATATCATATGGGACTTGGTGGTAATGGCGGTAGTGGTGGTAATGGCGGCGGTGAAGCGGGACAAGCTGGTAAGAGCGGATTTTCATTAATCATTGTACTTTTTATCGTATTGATTATAGCTGGAATTAGCTATATCGGACTTAGCTTCTAAGAAAAGGCGTCCTACATTACATATGTAGGACGCCTTGTTTTTAATCTCTATTCAGCAATCGCATACGATAACAATTCATCGTCACTTCTCCAAGCCTTTGCAGTAATTGATAGTTCGCATATGCGCCGACTGGGGCACCGATTACTGGTACGAGCTGAAGCATTTTCGCTAAATCAATATAGTCTCGGTACTCTGTTTGGAACTTTTCCCAGTCCATATGATTTTCTTTTTCTGTATCCCACGTTTCGATTGCTTTCCATATTTCTTTTCTGTGATCGTCACTTGAAAAGGCAAGTTGGAAAACGTGAAGGATAAAAAGACGCTCTTCTTGTTTACTCGTATCAAATCCGTACAATGTCGCTGCATCGAATAAAAATTTAATTTTAATTGTAAGTAAAAGCGGAAAGTCAGCAAGACCGAGGAGAATACCACCAGCTCCAGTCCCTGCTCCTTCTGCCGCTGCTATTTTTTTGTACTCATCCATTTTTTTACGAACTTCATCGTCACGTCTTTGCAGTGACCATGTCGTCTCTTTTAGTTTCGGCTTTATAAAGTTTGACCCGGCGCTAATCGTTTGCACCATCATACGAATCGTCTCTGTTAGTACCTTTTGTACTTTCGCCGGAATGAGCTGTTGCACCTTCGTCTGCACTTTTTTGGAGAACCGTGTCATCATAGAAGAATCTTTCATGAATGTAGCTTTCCACTGCTCCAATTCTTTTATAACCTTCTCTTCGTATGTAATCATAGGTTCATTCCTTTCAATTTAAACGCTCAATGCGCTTCGCCCCGTATTGGTAAACGAAACCGATACTAAATAATATGCTTACGATAAGTAAAATTCCTGTCATCATGAAATCTTTCGTTGCTAGTGCAAATATAACTGTAAAGATTACGCTTCCGATGATTAGAATCGCGTTTAATAAAGCAAGAAAATCTTTCTTCTTCTCTTCTCCCCCTACTGGATACAAATCAAGCCAAATTTTCATGCGATGATGTTTCCATAAAGTTAATAGCTGATAACCGATTAAGTATAGGAAGATAAGGCTTACGATAAATCGTCCATATAAAAATGGAATGAAGTAAAGAATTACTCCGCCAAGAGCGAGCAGACGCACATATAATCCAAAATAATTACCAGATCTTAAAAATGTTCTCGTATATAAGTATAAATATGTACGCTTTTCGCCTATCATCGACAGAATGAAATCTAGCCATTTTCTGCGGGCTACTCTTTCTTTTAATGCTGGTACATCAACGAACATGTTCGCAATGCGGTACAGTAGCATCATCTTCTTACCTTCTTCGGAAATTAAATACTCCCAGTTTAGTGGCTTTCCTTTGACCATTTGATGCATGATAGCAAGGTATAACACCATGAGAAGGACGATTCCACCAATGAAAAGAACTGAAGTACGTTCTACAAGGAAATATACAAATAAACCGTTTAGGATAAAACGAATAAACCAATCAGCCCTTTGTATATTTTGATCTGTTAAAAATGACTTTTCCCACGCTACAAATAAATTCCACGCTTTTACAATGACAAATGCGAGTACGATCCATATGTAGCCAGCTCCTGTTTGCTTCATTTGTTGGAAGTATAACGGAGCAAGCGCGGCTGCTACGATTGCGATTATGTATAACTGAATCATAAATGTAAAAAGAAATGCCTTTGTGAAGTAAGGTTTTAACTTTTCTTCAACTGGCAGTAAGTAAACGAGATCCGCTTCTTTTAATAATGTTTGAATGGATCCAGCCGTTAACACGAGTCCAATTAATACTGCCATTACGAGCGCAGTTGGAAACGAAGTTGTTAACGTTTGTAACCATTGCTGGTAATAATACGCTCCCGCACCGATGATGAACACGAAAATAAATTTCAAATGATCATTAAATACGTATTTACTATATGTACGAACTTCTTTTAGAAAGTGACGAAATCGTTCTTTCCATAACGCTGTGCTATTCATAATCTTCTTCCTTTGTTAGCGCGATGTAAATATCATCTAACGTTGCACCTGGCATATTAAACTGTGATTGCAGTTCAGATAGCGTTCCCTTCGCTCTTACTTCACCTTGATGCAAAATAATGAACGAATCACAATAACGCTCTGCCGTCGCTAAAATATGTGTGCTCATTAAAATACCGGCACCACTCTTTTTCATTTGGTCCATCATTTGAAGAAGGGATTGAATCGCTAACGGATCTAATCCAACGAAAGGTTCATCTACTATGTAAAGAGATGGCTCCACTAAAAATGCGCTCATAATCATTACTTTTTGTTTCATCCCTTTTGAGAAATGAGATGGAAACCATTTTAAACGATTTTTCATACGAAACTCTTGTAGTAGTTGTCCTACACGTTCTTCATATTGTTTTTCATCCACGCCGTACGCCATAGCTGTTAATTTCAAATGCTCTTCTAACGTTAATTCATCATATAATACCGGCGTTTCCGGAATAAATGAAAAGCTAGAACGGTACGCTGTCATATCATCACGAATTGTTTTCCCATTAATTGTGACAGTTCCTTTTTTCGGTTCCATTAAACCGATAATATGTTTAATCGTCGTACTTTTACCAGCTCCATTTAAACCGATTAAGCCGACAAGTTCGCCTTTATTAACAGAGAACGAAACGTCTTTTAATACAGGTCGTTTCGTATATCCTCCTGTAACATTTTCCACACGCAATAACTCGCTCATACGACACCACTTTCTTCATTAGTATTCATTCTATATTCATCTTACCAAAAATTATGCTGTACTACATAGTATCCATGTACTCAAAAAAAATTTTTAAATTTATTAGCATATAATTTCCCGAAAGCGGACATCATAATTATTGAAGAAGGAACACATTGAAAAAGCAACCACCAATTGATGAGTACAACAACATAGTGAAGTCATCATGAAATGGGGTGTCCAAGTTGGACAATGAAATTTACACATAACCAGATCATTTGTTTCATTTTCGAAACGGGGTGTCTCTGAAAGAGCATATACTGTTTTAAAAAATAAACAATTTCATTTTAAAAAAGATTGCAATTCATTTCACTTGAAAATGGGGTGTCTGCGGCAGAAACTTTAGCCGATTTACCGTGCATTTCTTAAATAAATGAGGTGTCTGCGAAACGTAAATTACGATAATGCTTTTTCAATCCCTCTTCAGAAAACAGGAAGCTGAGTCAGCTTCCTGTTTTTCGTGTTTGTTCTCTTATGTAATTATGGTAAAATACGGCTAAGGATATTTGAAAGGATGAGATCAATGAATCATACAGCAGACAATTGTATTTTTTGTAAAATCATTGACGGGCAAATCCCTTGCTCAAAAGTATACGAAGATGAACATGTGCTTGCATTTTTAGATATTAGTCAAGTAACAAAAGGACATACTCTTGTTATTCCGAAAGTTCACAAACAAGACATTTTTGCGTTAACGCCAGAAATCGCATCACACATTTTTTCTGTCGTTCCAAAAATCGCAAATGCGATTAAAGCAGAGTTTAATCCAGTTGGCTTTAACCTACTTAACAATAACGGTGAAAAAGCTGGACAAACTGTGTTCCACTTCCACCTTCATTTAATTCCACGCTACGGTGAAAAAGATGGTTTCGGTGCTGTTTGGAAATCACACCAAAATGAATACACTATGGAAAATTTACAAAACATCGCAAGTACAATTGCAAATAGTGTGAAATAATGACACTATAAGAAGGCGTAATACATAACAAGCCACTTCCCTGAAGTCATCAAATTCCGCATGGCTTGTTTCTTTACTTAAAATGCTCAGGGATGATTGTTTGTGCATAGCACATATAAGAAAGATATGCATATTTTCCCATCATGAATACGAACAAAAAATAAGGAGGTCTCCTTTTATGTCAAAAGCTAAATCCTTTATTACAGGTGTTATTTGCGGCGGAGCAGTTGCTGGACTAGCTGTTCTTTTCTCAACTCCTTCTTCTGGTAAAGACATGCGCGGCAAGTTAAAAGAAAAAGGAAATGATATTAAAAAGACTTTAGCTGATATTACAGCTGATACGAAATTATTAAAACGTCAAATCGTTGAAACTGCTTCAGAAGGTAAAGAAGTGTTCCAAGAATTAAAAGACGATATGCACGATACACTTTCTAACTGGAAGCAAGATATTTCTCAAAACAAGCGCCATATTGAGAAAGAAATTTTGGACATCCAAAAGTCAATTGAGAAACTACAAGAAGCTGTTCCAGAAAAAGCGTAAACAAATTCCTGCTTAGTTTTTTGCATATAACAAATATTTTTTATATAAATTGACCTTGACACGGCATGTCGTATAGATATGCCGTGTTTTTATGCATTTACAATATATGTTATCACTTAACATGTAAGGACAACGTATGTATTCACGACTCATAAAACGCTTCCATAGTTATGCATGATTTGTATAGAATGTCATTTTTCCGAAAAATTTTCACAATTCTCACAAAAAGACTTTATTAATTTTTATTTTACTGGCATAATAGATAGTAATGAAAAAAGAATGTTAAAGTGGGTGAGTAAATGAAAAGTGGAGAAAAAGATTACTCGGTAAAAGAAGCGATGATTTTCAGCCAACGCATTGCTCAATTATCGAAAGCGTTATGGAAATGTGTAGAGAAAGATTGGCAGCAGTGGATTAAACCTTACGATTTAAATATTAATGAACATCATATTTTAACAATCGCTTATCATTTAAAAGGGGCTTCTATTTCTGAGATTGCTAAGTTTGGAGTTATGCACGTATCAACGGCGTTTAACTTCTCTAAAAAGCTAGAAGAACGTGGCTATCTTGTATTCTCAAAAAAGGAAGATGATAAACGAAATACGTACATTGAAATTACAGACAAAGGGGAAGAATTACTACTTCGCTTAATGGAGGAGTATGATCCTGAAAATAATTCAGTGTTTAATGGGGCTCTTGCACTTCGTAATTTTTATGGGAAGTTCCCAGAAAATATCGAACTGATTGCAATCCTGCGTAATATTTACGGACAAGACTTTATCGATATTTTTGAGAAATCATTAGAAGATATTGAAGAGAACTTTACAGAATCCGATCAAAAGTTAGTTAAGAAATAATCTATTTATTTTTTCGCAATCATGCTTAAGAATTCATTCATAAGCGGCTTAAATAAACCTTGTTTTGCTAGCGCTTCCGCAGTTTCGTGTACTTCGAGCTGATGTGGAAGCGCTTTTTCAAATTGATCTAACAGCGCATCGAACAAAAGAAGCCCTTCTGCTTTCTCCACTACATATTGCTCGTTCAGTTTTTCACAAAGATTTAGTATACGTTCAATATCTTTTTTACGAGCTTTTTTCTTTATGATCAAAGAATAAAATGGACACTTCTCTTCATCAATCATTTTAAATAGTAGGTCTACATAGTATTCAGCTTGTTCTAATCTTCTAACAACGTCCATTTTCTCCCTCACTTTCTAACACAAAGTCTTCTATTTCTGAATTTTGTAACACGAACAAAATATCGTGTGATACAATATATGTATATGTATTTTAGCCAAAAGGAGGTCTCGCCTCATGACACTTATAACAGTTGTTTTTGTCGCATTCGCACTTCTTGTTATATTTTACACGAATTTCATGACACATACACTGTGTGAACGAAAACAAATAGCTGCGAGCCGCCAGCCCGGTGTCTTTCGGGTTATTAATGTATGTATAACAATTTTATTAATTTCTAGTTATATAGAAATTATATTTCATGGAAAGTGAGGAAGGAAAGCCCCTTCCTCACTTTTTTCCTCTATAAGCAAATTATACCTACAATAACCAATAAAATAAACAGTACAAGTAATAAAATAAGTTGAGAATTCATCCCCATCCCCTCCTCTATTCTGTATATGCGGCATACGCCCAATATGGCACACTTTCAAAATCTGACACGTGCTGGTTAATTTTTCTTTATCAATATGAAAACGGTTCGAAATATGATATATTAAATTTTGTACATATTGCTTATACTATAGAACAAAACATTCATCAAAACTTTATCCTCAGCCTCGGTAAGCCCTGTTAAGCGCGCTTTACCAATATAAAAAAGCAAAAGTATCAGTGAGACTTAATCGGGCTCTTATGAATCAAAATTCATTGGTGTAGGATAAATTAAAAATACATAATAGTAGGAGTGTTTATCGAATGAAGAAAGCTATGCTTGCCTTAGCCGCAACAAGTGTAATCGCATTATCAGCATGTGGAACATCATCATCAGACAAAATTGTTACATCTAAAGCTGGTGACATTACAAAAGAAGAATTCTACGATCAAATGAAGACACAAGCTGGTAAACAAGTACTAAACAACATGGTTATGGAAAAAGTACTTATTAAAAACTACAAAGTTGAAGACAAAGATGTAGACAAAAAGTTCGATGAAATGAAAAAACAATACGGTGATCAATTCGATACACTATTAAAACAACAAGGTATTAAAGAAGAAACTATAAAAACTGGTGTGCGTGCTCAATTAGCTCAAGAAAAAGCTATCGAGAAAACAATCACTGATAAAGAACTAAAAGAAAACTACAAGCCTGAAATTAAAGCAAGCCACATTCTTGTAAAAGATGAAGCTACTGCGAAAAAGGTAAAAGAAGAACTTGGACAAGGTAAATCTTTCGAAGAGTTAGCGAAACAATACTCTGAAGATACTGGTTCAAAAGAAAAAGGCGGAGACCTTGGCTACTTTACTGCTGGTAAAATGGTTAAAGAATTCGAAGATGCTGCTTACAAGCTGAAAAAAGATGAAGTAAGCGAACCTGTGAAATCACAATTCGGTTACCACATCATTAAAGTAACAGACATTAAAGAACAAAAACCATTTGATGAAGTAAAAGGCGACATCAAAAAAGATCTAGTTCAGAAGAAAGCACAAGATGCTGCATTCATGAACGATCTTATGATGAAAGAAATCAAAAAAGCTGACGTAAAAGTTGACGATAAAGATTTAAAAGATCTTTTCGAAGAGAAAAAAGCTGACGATAAAAAAGAAGAAAAGAAATAATGAAGTAAAAAAAGCTTGGGCTTCGGCCCGAGCTTTTTTATGTATCCTCTTCGTTAATGAAAGTTTATTTTTTCATTCGTTTAACTAAAACCATCTTTTATGCATTTCACTTAAAAACATTTCTGTAATTTTAAATCCAGAATTTTCTCCTATAATAGAGTCAATCCCGCAATGCGGACAAACTGCTGTGTTATCATCATCCCACCACTCTGTAATTTTTTCTGGATGGAAAATTTCTAAACAATAGAAACAACCACATATAACATCCTTTTCTAAGTACTTTCTATTACGAGAACAAAAACGATGTGCTTCCTCAAAATATTTTTGCATCAGTATCCCCCTATTCCTGATTTTCTTCTTTGCTTTACTTACATTCTCCTCAATAAAATTGCGATTCTTCCTTAAAGAAAAACACAAAAAAACCTTGATCCACGCCACGCAGAACCAAGGTTTATCTTATTATCATTGATTAAATTCAAAAACTATGTTAAATTAGTACAGAAACACGTTTTCTAAAATAAAAGGAACGTATTTATCCGTATTTTAATTGTACACCAAAACACATCTTCAGTCAACCTCTATTTTTCACTTTTAAAGGAGTGCTTACCGTATGAACAAAAAACTTGATTTAGAGCAAAAAAGATTGGATACCGTAATCGAGACAATTACGGAGCAAATTGATAAACTGGAAAACGAAACTGGCAGACGCCGGGCAGAAGTAATCAATATTCGTAAACACTTTTGGGATGATGTGAAAGTGAACACGGATACTTTTGATGATTATCTTGAAACAGTTATCAACTTAAGACAACAAGCTCAGTCACTAGCTGTCACACAAATTACCCATAAGCATACCTTTAATCGACTTGCCGCATTAAGACGCATGCATAAAGCACCTTATTTTGGACGAATTGATTTCAAAGAAGAAGGAGAATCTGCTGCGGATCAAATTTATATCGGTGTTGCTACACTTACGGATGCTAGCGGAGAAAACTTTCTTATATATGACTGGCGCGCACCTATTTCGAGTGTATACTACGATTATCCACCAGGACCAGCTGAGTACAGTACACCAGGAGGCGTAATCCACGGTAATGTGGAGAAAAAATTACAATACATTATTCAAAATGGCGAGATTGATTCTATGTTCGATACGAGCCTTACAATTGGCGATGAAATCTTGCAACAAGCGCTCGGAAAAGGTACGAACAAACATATGCAAAGTATCGTCGCTACAATTCAGCGTGAACAAAATGAAATTATTCGTCACGATGAAGGCCGACTCCTTATCGTGCAAGGAGCTGCTGGTAGTGGTAAAACGTCAGCTGCCCTGCAGCGAATCGCCTACTTACTATATAAATATCGCGAATGGCTAAAAGCGGATCAAATTATTCTCTTCTCCCCTAACTCTATGTTCAATAGCTACGTTTCTAACGTACTACCTGAACTCGGTGAAGAAAATATGCAGCAAGTGACATTCCAAGAATATTTAAATCATAGACTGAGCAAGTCATTTGACGTTGAAGACCCTTATGAGCAATTAGAATATATGCTAACTGAAACAAATAACCCTACCTATAAAACGAGAAATGCTAGCATCCGATTTAAAGCATCTACTCAATTTTTCGAGATGATTAGAGCTTACAGACAATCTCTTGAATCTTCAGGCATGCTATTTAGAGGAATGAAATTTAGAGGGAAACTAATTGCCTCAGCTAAAGAAATCACAGAGCAATTTTATAATACTGACTCCTCTCTCCGCTTCCATAGCCGAATTGAGAAGTTAACGGATTGGCTAAATAAGCAAATAGATGCACTTGAAAAAGCAGAACTGAAAAAGCCTTGGGTAGAAGAAGAAATCGAACTACTTAGTAAAGATGAATATCAAAAGGCTTATAAATATTTACAGAAAAAAGGCGAGTTTGACGACAACTCCTTTAACGATTTTGAGAAAGAGGCGAAAGTACTTGGACGTATGATTGTCCGTAAAAAATTGAAGCCTCTTCGTAAAGGCGTTCAAACATTGCGCTTTATCAATTTTACAGGTATATATAAACAGCTTTTCACAGATGCATCATGGGTTACTGGAGAAAAACCGAAAGAGTGGGATGATATTTGCTCATTAACAGTAAATATGCTTGATGAAGGAAAGCTATATTACGAGGATGCGACTCCATTTTTACTTTTAAAAGAATTAATTGAAGGCTTCCAAACGAACAGATCGATTAAACACGTACTCGTAGACGAAGCACAGGATTACTCGCCGTTTCAGTTCGAGTTTTTAAAACGTCTCTTCCCTGCTGCAAGAATGACGGTACTCGGAGACTTTAACCAAGCGATATTTGCCCATGCGAGTGAAACGGTGAATTTCGATACACTTACGAATTTATACGGGCCAGACGAAACAAACGGCATTAACTTAACTCGTAGCTATCGCTCAACAAAACCGATTATTGAATTTACACGTGCTCTCGTACCGGAAGGGAAGAACATTCACGCCTTTGAACGTGACGGCGCGAAACCTACAGTGACGAAAGTAGCTGATTACAGCGAACTGCACGAACATATTACTGCCAAAGTTGCTGAACTACAAAAAGAGCAGCACAATACGATCGCAATCATCTGTAAATCCGCAGCTGAAAGCGCCGCTGCCTATGAGGAACTTAGTAGCATTGAAGATATTAAACTTGTGAAGAGCACCTCTGCTGAATACGAACAAGGCGTTGTTATTATCCCTGCTTATTTAGCGAAAGGCATTGAATTTGATGCCGTTATTATTTACGATGCTTCTAAAGATGTGTACAGCGATGAGAGCGTTCGTAGATTGTTCTACACTGCTTGTACGCGCGCAATGCACGAATTACAACTTTATAGCGTTGGCGAAGTTAGTCCTTTTATACTTGGGGCTGATTCGGATAGTTTTGAACTAATAACTAAAACACCTTGATGATTATCAAGGTGTTTTTTTACAATAAGAATGTTATTTTTCCTAACTATCTATTTACGTTTTTGAAACAACACAATTAAGACTGGTAATATGGTTAAAGCGCAGAATAAAGAAAGTGTTGTATCAATAACAGTTGTAATACCAAATTCACGTAAGACTGGGAAGTTAACAAAAATTAACGTTGAGAATCCAACAATTACTGTTAATCCTGAAGCTGTAATGGCTTGCCCCACTTTTGAAAGAGAGACGCGAATTGCTTCTTTGGGAGACAGTCCCTTCGCCTCTTCTTCACGATATCTTTCCATAATGAGAATCGTAAACTCTGTTCCAATTCCAAGTACAAGGCAGCTTAGCGCTGTTGTTAGCGGATTATATGAAATATCGAGTAGTTTTAAAGCACCAGGCGAAAATCCTAATACTAAAACAATTGGTATTAATGGATATAATGCATGTTTTACGCGGCGATACACAAGGAGTAAAGATAAGAAAATAATGAGCAGCCCTGCGCCAATCATTAATTCACTATTTGCACCAATGTTATCAATACCATACAGCATCATAACTTGCGCGCCCGCTGGCTTCATTTTCACACCATCGATCGGCTTCATATCCTTTGATATGTTATGCATCAACTTCAATTGATCCGCCGAAGACAGATCTGGATTCACTTGGAACTGAACTGTTGCGTATTTTTTGTTTTTACTTATAACGGTTTCTTTCAGAGAATTTGGCACGTTTTCAAGCTCATTTGCTACTTGTGCAGTAGATTCTGGCAACGCACTTTTCCCATTGATTTGCAAAATAGCTTTAGGCAGTGATATGACATCACTCACATCTTTATATTTGCTTTCAATCTTTTCACTTTCATTATGCATCCAAGACATTACTTTCGGTTCCGTGACGTCCTCTGCTTCTACTAAATACGTAATATATGTTGTAGAGCCAACTATCTTTTGTAATTGTTTCGTATTTTTTAATGTCTCCATATTTTGCGGAATCATTTTTGTTAGGTCTGTTTCAGTTGGTATAGACTTTTCTGCTATAAATCCAAGACCAGATAAAATAACTGAAACGATTAAAATAGGAATTGCGAGTTTCATAGCTAGATTCGCGTATTGATTTAAGAAACGTGATAACATTGTGTTTTTATCTACATCACCTTTTAATGTAGGTACTTCTTTTTTGCGATCTAATAAGTAGAATGTTGAGAACATCAATAATAGTTCAACAACGTAACAGAATATAACACCTATCGCTAAAGTTAATCCAAATTGTTGCATCATCGGCGCTTTCGATAAATACATTGTCAGGAAGCTTAAACTCATAATCACAACTGCAATTCCCACGCCAGGTCCAATATGACGAACGGCATGTAATGTTGCAAGCTTCGCATTACATCCACTCGTTTTATATTCCTCTTCATATCTATTATGGAATTGAACACCGAAGTCAGTGCCGAGCCCTATAATGATTGGTAGTGTCGCCATTGTTGCGAGCGTAATCGGGATTCCGGCCCATCCCATGAAACCAAATGTCCATATTAATCCGATTAACACAAAGGCTAATGAAATAATACGACGTCTTACAGGGAATACGAAGAATAGTACAACAATCATTAATAGAACCGCTAAACCGAGCATGATTCCTAATGTCGTTATGACCTCTTCTTGAATATCCCCTAAAATTGCAGGCATTCCAGCTACCTTTACTGTTACACCTTGACTGAAATTCGTATCTTTAATAAGTTCATTTAGCTCTTTATTCATACGTACATACGTCGTCATCTCTGTATTATTTGATGTGTGAAGCTGAATCACAACGTGTTTTCCATTCCCAGGAATGAGTTGTTTCAATTGGTCTGGTACTTTCCCTTTATTAGAAAAGACGATTTCATGAAGTAAATCATTATTCATATTTTGAACATTCGGTAGAGCTTTCAAAATAGCTCGTTGCATATGATCTTTTTGTTGCTCTGTTAAAATGCTTTGCGTATACTTTGCAACTTCATCATTTTGCTTTTCCGTTAAAACAGATTGCGTTATTTTCTCTTGCTCATCAACTGTAGGAGTATGTCCGAGCGCGACTAATTGTTTTTGTATTTCTTGCATTTGTTCAGCTGCAAGTTGTTGCTGAATAAACACTCCCATTTTTTCACGTTGCTCATTCGTTAAACTGCTTTTGACGTTATTATTAATTTCATTCATTTTTTCGCTTGAAATAGAGTTTTTCAAAGCTGTTTCTAATTTCTCATTTGCTACTCCTGTATCAAATGTTGAAAATGAAGGAGCAGGAGCGGATAACATTTCATTTAATAAGCCAACATAATGTGTTGATCCGGTAATATCTTTAATACCTTCTGCTTTTTTAGTGAATTCTACAATTGCTTTATTTGTTTCTTGTGAAAGCAATGTATCACTCTCTCCACTAAGCAATACGTATATACCATCCCCGCCAAAATGTTTTTGGTACGTTTCTGTATCCTTATAAACATCAGATGTATTACTTAGAAATACATCATTCCCCATCTTCATCTCAATTTTCGTTATACCAAATACGAAAAATATCGTTAAACATAATATAAGTGCAATATTCATCTTTGCGTACTTGATGATAAACCGTCCAATTGTATCAAAAACCTTATTCATATTTTTCTTTCCTCCTTTGCTATGCTCAATAATTTATCATAGGCTTTAGAGGAAAACGATGAATAAAAATGAATATACGTCTCAAAATGAGACATATGTCTTATTTTGGTTCATTTATGAGAAAATTGTTAACGATATGGATGAGTTCTTCTTTTGAATACGGATATTCATTATTTACCCATTTTTTTACGATCTCAAAAAATCCACTACAATAAAAATCACATAACACATTTGGATAATCTGAATTTTGGATTTGTCTTGAAAGAGGGTCGTTATATTGCGTTGCATTTTCATATAAGGACTCCCCGCCAAGTTGAATCAACTTATCATATAATTCACGGCTATTATTTTTACTCGTAACATTAAAAAACAACGCACGATTCACATCTATGTAGTCAATTACTTCTTCAAAAAATGTACGTTCCAAATTCAAACCTTGCTTCGTTTGTTCAAATAGCTCTATGGCAATAGTATTTATCGTGGCACTAAAGAGCTCATACTTATCAACGTAATAACGGTAAAACGTACTTCTATGAATCATTGCTTTTTCGCAAATATGATTAATCGTAATGGATGAGAATGGTTTTTCTTTTAATAGTTCTATGAAAGTGTTCGTTATTAAAATTTGTGTACGTAAACGCGTAAGGTTACTCAATTTATTTGTCCTCCCTATAACTTTTGTTGTTCTTTTAGTATGCCGTAGTTGGTTATAATAGTGAATTCTTTTTGTATATTACAAAAAACACCTTGATCATTATCAAGGTGTTTTCTTCATTCTAAACGACACATCTTTACGGCGATATACACTCAGCACAATCCCCATTATAAATGCATGAAACAGAGTTGGTATCAATCCGTAGCTAATAAAAGGTAATGATATAGAAACACGTGGTAATATCCCGAGGGTCATGCCAACGTTACAAATAAAATGGATTACAAAAAGAGTCACTCCGCCAACGAGAAGCAATTTACCATAACCATCATTTATTTTATAAGCTATGTTCATTATTCTTACTGCAAAAAGAGAAAGAATCACGACAAGAACTAGCGCAAGTACATATCCATAATAGTAAGTCAAACTTGCAAATACAAAATCAGTATGGGCAGCACGGATAGACTTTATATTTCCATATGTACCGAACCAACCTGCTGAAGACATTGCCTCTTGTAAACGTAAATCCCATTGATCATGCGCTGGATTTATAAATCCTAAAATTCTAGCTATCCGGTATTCTTTTACCGCAGACCAGGAAAATAGATCCCTAATAATAAAGGGTAAAATTGGTAAAATCGTAATGAGCCATGCCGTGTTCTTTCCTAGCTTACTCCACCAAAGCATAACGAATACCATCGTAATATAGATGAAAATTGGTAAAAGAATTGATATAGTCGAAAATAGATATAAAGAAAATACGTACAACATGAGAAGATGCATAAACTTTAACCTACTATTATTGAAAAAAGAAGCCCAAGCTAGAAAGAAGAATGGCATCGTCATTAAACAGTCAATTTTGATGGGGCCAATTTTTATTATTGCTTCCCCAATCACGTAACCAGTCGGAAAACATTTTATCATTAACAAGATAAGTACACCAATTGTATAAAACAGCCACCCGAGCCTCTCTAACTTCCGATAATCAAGTAGCATGATCCCAATAGCTGTTGCAATGCCAAGAATAACAAAAATTACTTTGTTCATTAATAAATCGTTCGTATGCCCAAGAGCGATTATTGGCAAAAACCCTAGCCCCATCGCAGCCACTAATAAACCAATTAAGAACCAGTCAACCTTTGGCTTATGCAGTTTGTTAAGCTCTTGCCCAAGTTTAATCGGACTTCCCATTTGTTCAACAGCCTTATCTTCAGCAACTTCCTCACTTAACCCTTTATCCATCCACATATTCTTCGTCTGTTTTAAGTGAAAATTTAGTTCCGTTGCTACCAAGTCCTTCGCTTCTTTTGATTTAATATGGTTCGTAACTTCTTTTAAAAAACGCTCCCCTTTTTTGTTCAATTTTTTCTCACTCCTGTACTAAGCCTTTTAATATAAATCGTGCCTTCGTAGCATTTTTTTCTGCCTTTCGCAGCATCTTGTTTCCTTTATCATTTAATTGATAATATTTAGCTCCTGCGTGATCCCAATTAGATTGGATAAAGCGATTCTGTTCTAGACGATGTAATAAAGTGTATAGAGACCCTTCATCACCTTCGAATTTTTGAATCCCTCTTCCTCTTAGTAACTGCATCAATTCATAACCTGTTTTTTCATTCATAAGAAGTTGTAACACTGCTAAAAGGATATCTTCTTCCTTTTCGGACGATTGCTTAATTTTTTCGCGCACCTGCTTCTGGTGCTGATCAGAAAAACTCAAATGTTTAAACGTTGTGTTCTCCATTGATTTTCGCAAGCCTTTTAATCGATCTTCCATTTGATTATTCCTCCAATCCTTCCTTCAAAAGTTCCTTCGCTTTTTTTAGTCTTGTCTTTATCGTGTTTTCTTTCACATCTATTACTGTAGCAATCTCTTTAATTGATAATTCCTCATAATAAAATAGATAAATGACTTCTCGATATTTTATCGGTAAATTCATTACTGCAGAAGCTAACCTACTATCCTCAGCATTTTGAATGACAGTTTGTTCGACACTATCATTTTGAATCCCAATATACGCAAATTCATCCTCTGTAACGATTACCTTTTTGTTATACCAACTTTTTATATAGTCCTTACATTGATTAATCGCAATTCTCCATAACCACGTTTTCACATTCGATTTCCCTTTGTATGTATGAAGAGATTTATAACATTTCACAAATATATCTTGCGTTACATCCTCCGCAACCTCTTTATTATTCACATATGAATACACAAGCTGTAGGACTTCTTGTCCATACTTGTTCATTATTTCGTCGATAAGGTCCTCCTTATCTTCTATTTCAAACGCTTCTATCGTTAATTCATCCACATCATTTCCTCCTTCCCATATATTAGACGACGCACTGTATGGAAAAGTTTTATAAATACATAAAAAAATACGGATGGTAATGTCCATACCGTTTTTTTATGAATATTTATTTACTTCTTGTCCCCTGACACTAATGCTCTGCTTAAAAACAGGAATTTTCATCCATATATCTTGTTCCCTATTTTAAAACATAATACAATTAAAATGTAACTTAATAAGCTATAACTAGTAGGTGTGGCAATCATCTCTTCCATTTTGAAAAAGGGGGGAGGTGATAATATGATCGCGATGTTTGTAATTAAATTAGTGTATGGTATCCTAACCGGAGCTGGCGTTGTCATCGGTAGAAGATACGTCGGTCCGTGGCTAATTTCTGTATACAAAAAAGCGAGAACCACCCTGCTTCGTGGAAAAGGTAAGGGCGGTTCTCGGCTAAAACGTTAATGTAATTGTCTTATAACCGCACCTACTACCACCACAATAGCAAGTTAGGTTACACAAGGCAGAAGTTTCTCAGGCTTCTGTCTTTTTTATTTTATGCAAAATTCACACTAAATACTCTATCATCATTGTAACACATTTTATTTATTTTTAGTCAAGAGAAAAAACCACCTAAAGGCTCCCCCTTCAGGTGGTTCTCTATCTTACGCTAACGCAGCTGCCTGTTCTTGTTGTTCTAGACTTTTTCTAGTTCAGCTGTGCCGCTCTCATCATTTATAGCACCAATAAAGACGGATTATGTACCCGCTTCATAACAGGATGAATAAACAAGGAACAACACCTATTACGAATATAAAAAATCCCCTCACTACATAGCACCTATGTTTTCAGCAATACTCTATTACCATCAAACTAAATTTGTATAATTTAAACTACAGAATAGCAAGTTAATTTTCAAATATGTTCTTGCGCATTATCCTAAATTTATTATCTATTTGTATCATGCTTATAAATAAAAGATATCCTACCGACGCACCGAGCATATTTATAGCAATCCGCCACACATCAAAAACATCAGACAAAGTTAGTAAATGTAATATCTCCCAAACAAGAAAGGTCATAACATACCACTTACGAGCTTTCTTATAGTTAGTCACTTTATTAATCAGCACTGGAACGAAAAATCCGAATGGAACTACTAATATTATATGTTGTAAAACGCTTAACCAATAAGTTGAGTTTCCCCAAGGACCTGGATGTGCAATAAAATCTTTAACTTGCCAAAGTGTTATTCCAAAAAGTTGTAATAACGTTTCTAAATCAGATATATGTAAAAATTGCTGCCAAAATTCAATGGGATGATAGACAGTCCCACCTGTCAAACTGCGAACAGAGTCAAATGTAGAAGTTGAAATAAATGTTCCTAAAAAGACAATAAAACAAATGATTATATAAGGAATACATAAAATTTTTGATAATACCTTTAATGGCCTAGGAACTTCGTATACCGATTTATTAATCTCTACGCCAATAACTTTTGATTCTCCAAAACTTTGAATCGCTTTATAAATTGCTTCTTTTTCATTCATACCTTGTTCCATATATTCTTCTTTCAAACTGTTCAAGTGATCATACATTTCTAGAAATAACTCATCCTGTTCAATATCACTAAGTTCTGAATAGGCTAAAATAGACTTAATATACTCGTCAAATTCACTCATAAATAACTCCTTTCTGACAAGCTTGAATTAATGCTGTTACACTCTCCCAAGAGTTCACTTTCTTCTGCAATTCTTTTTTCCCTTTATCTGTAATAGTATAGAATTTCCTTTTCATCCCATTCTCAGATTCATTCCAATAAGATTCAAGAAACTCCTTTTTCTCTAATCTCTTTAAAGCAGGGTACAAAGTTCCCTGCCCCATACTATACAAATCTTCACTTGCATCCTTTAAACTTTGAGCTATTTCGTAGCCGTATGTATCACGTTTTGCAATGATAGAAAGTAATAAAATATCTATACTTCCCTTTAAGATTTCTTTGTCCAACAATACCACCACCTTATATACATCGTATAACAACATATGTCGTTATGCAATATAGTTAGAAGAATATTCCATAAAAAAAACCACCTAAAGGCTCCCCTTCAGGTGGTTTTCTATTTTACGCTAAAGCAGCCGCCTGTTCTTGTTGATCGACAGGAATTACAGCGTCTGTTAATGCTTTTTCTAGTTCAGCTGTGTATTTCATTTGTTCTTCTTTGCTCCAGCCTAGTTTCGCAGCCATGTAGTTGATTACTGCTTCTTTCCACTCGTATACCCAGTGGATGTTGAAGAATACAGCGCCTCTGCGGCGTACGAAGAAGTCGACTGGTTTTACTGTCATTTCGTAATCCATTGCGTATACAAGCGGGATTAGAACGTCTAGCGGCATGTTATATTCTTTCGCTTCGTCTTTATGTTTTTTCGCTAAGTCGAATAGTACATCAACGTTAGAGCCGTAGAATTTTGCGAATTCTTCTGCTTGTGCTGTCGTTAAACCATATTTCGTACCTTCGCCAGCTTTTTTCGCAACGAATGCTGGGAATCCGTGTGAACCATCTACATGTCCACCAGAGATTGGCATATGTTTCGTTGTACTCTTCGGATATGCACTATGGCCTTCTTTTTGTAGTAAGTTCGTTACGTAGTCTACTACCATTTCAGCCATTTTGCGGTATCCAGTTAATTTACCACCTGCGATTGTAATTAAACCAGATTCAGAAGTCCAAATTTCATCTTTACGAGAAATTTCAGATGCACTCTTACCTTCTTCATAAATTAACGGACGAACACCAGCCCAGCTTGATTCGATGTCTTTTTCCGTAATTTTTACGCTTGGGAACATATAGTTAATCGCATTAATGATGTATGTGCGATCTTCTGTTGTCATTTGTGGTACAGCTGCGTCTTTATCATAGAACGTATCTGTTGTACCTACGTATGTTTTTCCGCCGCGAGGAATCGCGAACACCATACGTTTATCTGGTGTATCGAAGTAAATCGCTTGACCTAACGGGAAACGTTTTTGATCAATTACTAAGTGAACACCTTTTGATAACTGAAGTACTTTTCCTTTTTTCGAGTTATCTTTTTCACGAAGTGTATCTACCCAAGGACCAGCTGCGTTTACAATTTTCTTACCGTAAACTTCGTATACTTCACCGTCTAGTAAATCGATTACACGTACACCGCATACTTTTCCATCTTTATATAAGAAACTGTCTACTTTTGCGTAGTTAACAGCTTTTGCGCCGTGCTCAATTGCTTCTTTCATTACTTCAATTGTAAGACGCGCATCGTCTGTACGATATTCTACGTAGTAACCGCCGCCTTTTAATCCTTCTTTTTTTACAAGAGGCTCTTTGTTTAGCGTTTCTTCACGGTTAAACATCTTTCTGCGCTCGCTTCGTTTTACACCTGCTAAGAAGTCGTATACACGAAGACCAATTGATGTACTAAATGATCCGAACGTACCGCCTGTATGGAACGGAAGTAACATCCACTCTGGTGTTGTTACATGGGGACCGTTCTCATATACGATCGCACGCTCTTTACCCACCTCTGCTACCATTTTCACTTCAAGTTGTTTTAAATAACGTAGACCACCGTGTACAAGCTTCGTTGAACGACTTGATGTACCTGCTGCAAAGTCCTGCATTTCAAACACAATTGTTGATAACCCGCGTGTTGCTCCATCTAATGCAATACCAGAACCAGTAATACCTCCACCAATTACGATCACATCTAACTCTTGTTTATTTACTCCGTTTAATACGTCTTTACGTTGTTTACTTGAAAATTTCATGGTAATTCCTCCCTTTGATAACGAAAAAAGAGACCACAAACTCCGCTATAGATTTCGCCTCTATAGCGCGTTGTGGTCTCTCCAAATCTCCTACCGAATTATTAACTTGTCACCATTATAACACTGTTTATGATTATTTGAAAGCTTTTGTTGCTTCAATTGCTTTTTTCCATCCAGCATATAGCTCTTCGCTTGTTTTCGCTTCCATCGTTGGCTCAAAGCGTTTGTCCATATGCCACTGTTCTTTAATTTCATCTTGGTTTTTCCAATATCCAACCGCAAGACCAGCTAAGTATGCTGCACCTAAAGCTGTTGTTTCATTGATCACCGGACGCTCTACAGGAACATCTAAAATATCACTTTGGAACTTCATTAAGAAGTTATTTTTAACTGCTCCGCCATCAACGCGTAATGTTTTCAGTTCAATACCTGAATCTGCTTCCATTGCGCATAATACATCTTTCGTTTGGTAAGCTAAAGATTCTAGCGTTGCACGAATGAAGTGCTCTTTCGTCGTACCGCGTGTTACACCAAACATAGCGCCGCGTACTTCACTATCCCAATAAGGTGTTCCTAGTCCAACGAATGCTGGTACAACGTATACACCGTCAGTTGATTCAACGCGATTTGCGTACACTTCACTCTCACTTGCATCTTTAAACATGCGCATTCCGTCACGTAACCATTGAATTGCAGAACCTGCTACGAAAATACTTCCTTCTAATGCGTAGTTTACTTTACCATCTATTCCCCATGCAATTGTTGTTAATAGGCCGTGCTCAGAAGCTACTGCTTTTTCACCAGTGTTCATTAACATGAAACAACCAGTTCCGTAAGTATTTTTCGCCATACCTTCACCGAAACAAGCTTGTCCAAATAATGCTGCTTGTTGGTCACCAGCTACACCTGCAATCGGTACATTTTGGCCGAAGAAGTGATAATCAATTGTTTCTCCGTAAATTTCAGATGATGGACGCACTTCTGGAAGCATGCTCTTTGGTACTGTTAACATTTCTAGAAGCTCATCATCCCACTGTAAGTCGTGAATGTTAAACATTAACGTACGTGATGCGTTTGAGTAATCTGTTACGTGTGCTTTACCACCAGATAGTTTCCATACAAGCCACGAATCAATTGTTCCGAATAATAGATCGCCGTTTTCTGCTTTCTCTCTTGCACCTTCAACGTTATCTAAAATCCATTTTACTTTCGTACCAGAGAAGTATGCATCAATTAAAAGACCTGTTTTTTCGCGAACCATTTCGCTATAACCTTTTTCTTTTAACTCATCACAAATTTCAGCTGTTTGGCGAGATTGCCATACGATTGCGTTGTAAATTGGTTTACTAGTTGTTTTATCCCATACAACCGTTGTTTCACGTTGGTTCGTAATACCGATACCAGCGATTTGTTCTGGTTTTACATCCGCTTCGCTTAAGCAAGTTGCGATAACTGCTAAAATAGATCCCCAAATTTCTTGTGCATTATGCTCTACCCAGCCCGGCTTTGGAAAATGTTGTGTAAACTCTTTTTGAGCTGAATGAACAATTTCACCTTTTTTATTGAAAAGAATTGCGCGTGAGCTTGTTGTTCCTTGGTCTAATGAAAGAATATATTTTTTCATATCGGTTTCCCCCTTATGCTACTTTTCTACTATTTGTATTGCTTCCGCTTTTTTTACTTGTCATATAAGAGATTGCTAGTACAATCACAGTTGCGATAATCACATAAATAAGTGCTGAATTTTGTTTTCCCTCAAATACAACTTGATGGAATAAACCTGCAAGTGATCCACCTAAAATTGGACCAACTACTGGAATCCATGCATACTTCCAGTTTGAACTGCCTTTTCCTGCAATCGGAAGGAAGAAGTGTGCGATACGCGGACCTAAATCACGAGCCGGGTTAATTGCGTATCCTGTTGTTCCACCTAATGATAAACCAATACTTACGATTAAGAAACCTACGATAAATGGATTTAATCCATCTGCAAATTTATTTGCACCAATTGCTAATATACCAAATACTAAAACGAATGTTCCAATCATTTCACTTAAAAGGTTTGCAAATGTGTTCGGAATTGCTGGACCTGTTGCAAATACACCTAACTTTGTTCCTGGATCTTCTGTTTCTTTCCAGTGTGGTAAGTAATGTAAATATACGATAACTGCCCCGATAATTGCCCCAATCATTTGTGCTACGATATAACCTGGTACGTCACTCCATGGGAACGCTCCCTTAAATGCTAATCCTATCGTTAAAGCTGGATTCAAATGTGCCCCACTAATTGATCCAACCGCATACGCTGCAACCGCTACTGCTAAGCCCCAGCCCATTGTAATAACAATCCAACCTGAATCTTTCGCAAACGATTTCTTTAAACTTACACCAGCACAAACGCCGCCACCAAGTACGATTAACAACGCAGTCCCTATTAACTCTCCTAAAAATGCTGACATAGTATCCCTCCACAATCAATTTAAACGCTTTCAAATGTGATAGAGGTAAAATGAATGGCCATTCGTTTTTGTCAAAAGAAAAAGACCCACAGCTTGCACGCTTCTATATAAATTTATATAGAAACAATGAAATGTGGATCTCTACTTTTCTCCGTCACGTTTATTAACTTGTCTATAATGTTAACCGTAAATGAAAGCGGTGTCAACGAAAAAATTCACATTTTCGTCACTTTTTTTGGTAATGTTTCCATAATTCGCGTTTTGATGTCGTAATTGCTGTCGCACCAGCGTTTAAAGCTCTTTCCACATCTTCTACAGTACGAATAAAACCACCTGCTAAAATCGGTACACCAGTACGCTCTTTCACTTCAGCGATAACATCCGTTAATGCTCCAGGAAGTACCTCAATATAATCCGGTTTCGTCTTATCTAAAAGATTGCAGCTCTTCTCCATCGCACTCGAATCGATTAAAAAGATGCGTTGTATTGCCACAACACCTTTTTGCTTCGCCTTCATAATAACGCTCGCCTTTGTTGAAAGTAACCCGTACGGTCTAAACTCCTGACATAAATATTCCGTCGCATGCCCATCACTCTGCAAACCATGAATTAGATCCACATGTAAAAACACCTTTTTACAATATTGCTTCGCAAGCGATATAACACTCTTCAATTGGCCGACATGAATATCTAAAATAACGATATATTCATACGAACTATGTAATAGCTTTTCCAAATCTTTAATTTGCCTCACTGCCGGCAAAATTTTCTGTTCATGAAATTCCATTCTATACGTCCCCTTCTTTATGTCATCCTATCCTTTATAGTACACAATTTAAGTGAAAAGAACAGCTAGTGTCGGGGATTTCTTTCAAATCTTTCTCTTATCTATATATTTTCTTCAACTTATCAGAACCTATACCACCTATAATCATGAATACAAGGGGCAAAAGATTCATTACATATGGCGCATCTGCTACAATTGTAATACTTGCTCCAGCAAACTTATTTAGCATCCATACAACGATTTTTGCAATAAATAAAAATACTCCTATTATAAATAGACTATCCAAAAACACCTTCCATTTTGGATACGCCAATTGCTTACTATCTTCAATTACTTTCTGCGTCAATTCTTCATCACTCCTTAGCAGTTCATCAATTGTAATACCGAACAGATCACTTAAATGAATAATAATTTCAATGCTCGGATAGTTCTTTCCCGTCTCCCATTTCGAAACAGATTGCCTACTCACATGAAGTTTTTCAGCCAAATCATTTTGCGACCAATTTCTTTTTTCCCTTTCTTCTTTTAAACGCTCACTAAAAATCATACTGTGTTTATCACCTCTCTATGCCCATTATGTTCAAATAAATGATGAAGAGTAAAGCTAGTTATCGTTGCATTTCCTGCGCAACTTATGCGTTACAGCTTATAATGGCGCTATTTTATATGTATCTTCCCTATACTATGCTCCAATAATAATTTCCCGAACAATAATACAAGGGACGGATACTAATAAAGTGAAACTTTAATCAGCCCTCACCAATCGGACTTTTACGGACAGCCCGCCCCCCCCACCTAACTTCTTTACTTCAGCTGAATTTTGAGGTGGGGGTCTTACTACCCGGCAAATAGCGGGATAAAGACTAGATTAGGCATAAAAAATACGCCATCCCTTCTTATCAGTCTCCAGAAAGAATAACGCAATTTTTCATTTTTACTCATCACTTTTCGGACTATATGAAAACCCCGGATATTTCACAACAGGCCACTTCTCCTTACGCAGAGAATCCATTACTTGCGGGCCAACATGTATATTACTCTCCACTATTTCTTTAGGAGTCAGTGCCATCCATTGATTTAACGATACATCTTCAAAACGATTGCTTCTGAACATCTCTAAAAACCATAATGTTTCGGTACCTGTATTTTGAATATAATGCCCCGTCGCAAACGGTACATATCCGACATCGCCAGCTCTATAATCAAATGTACGAGCGGTACCATTTCCAAGAAACACAGTCATTCTCGCTTCCCCCGTCAAATAATATTGCCATTCATCATTATTCGGGTGCCAATGAAGTTCTCTCATTCCGCCAGGCTCAACCTCAACGAGCGCTGCTGCGATTGTTTTGGAAATAGGGAAATTTGTGGAATCTACAATTCGAACGCTACCACCAGGCGTCTTAATCGGCTTTTGTTTTAACAATTCATGTTTAAATGTTAAAGGAACTTCTCCTTTCGGTGATTGAACTTCCTGACTTTCAAGGGAACCTGGCACCTCTCCTTGATAAATATAAACTTGATCTGAAGGGATAGAACGAAAAGCACTCTCAGGTACTCCAAAATTAGCCGACAACACCTCTTTTGGCGTATGCGCAAACCAATCAGAAATAGCTAAAGTAGATAAATCAGAAAAATGTCCATCATCGAAAACGAGTAGAAATTCACAATGTTCCAATCCTTGAATGGAATGCGGAATACCAGGCGGAAAATACCAAAGATCACCTGGTCCAACATCAGCAATAAAATTCCGTCCATTTTGATCAACAGCCGTTATGCGTGCCCGTCCTAAAAGCATATACGCCCATTCCGCTTCTTTATGCCAATGTAGTTCTCGTACTCCACCGGCCGTTAAACTCATATTTACTCCTGCAATCGTCGTCGAAACCGGTAGTTCTCGAACAGTAATCTCCCGAGACCACCCGCCTTGTTTCAAAATCATAGAAGTGTCCGAGAATGAAAACTTCAAGTTAGGAACTAACCCTGCATCCGTTATAGGCGGAACAAGCATATTCGGATTTTGAATATCCCGCATAACATTACGAGGTCCAGAATCAATCGCACCTGCTCCGTCGCTGCGGATTGGTTGTGGCACATTCCTTCCTGCTTCATTAACAGTACGTTTCTTCATGATTACACTCCTTTTTCATCCGGTTATGAAGTAAAAAGCCTCCATCATAGTGTATGAATTGGGCTTTGAATGGTTACTTTTACTATAGATTCGGCAATTTTCGCTCTAACAGTCTACTACCCATTACTATTTAAAACAGAAGATGGACAACAAAAACTTTAAGTAAAATGCAAAAAACACCCTCTGTTTCAGAAAGGTTAACAGAGGGCGTTTTCTTTTTTTTACGTAAAGTGTCCAAAAGTCTTTCCTTTGTCATACTGATTACACCCTTTTTTAGAGGCCAATATTAACACTCTCTTTTTAAAATTCCATATCAAAATCCCTTATATTATTAACAGCGACAAAAAGGAATACCATTCTATCCAAATAGAACAGCATTCCTTTTTATAAACAGTATTTAAAAATTATTATTTAAGGTATTTCCCCAAATCATCTAAGTTTCTCGTATGATTTAGAATGATTACATACTCAACTTCAACTTCTGTTACTACCATTTCTAGTACTTGATGGACTTCAATATAATCATTTTCATATTCTTTTGCCGAAGATACAATCTCTTCTAAGGTTCTTACAAATGTTTCAGCACTCCAGTCTTTTGTTGACAACGCCACATAGGTTTGAAATTTTTTTGTATTCATGTTAGTTCTCATCTCCCTCAAAAACAATAAAATCATATATTAAATATTTTAAATATAAAATACCCTCAAGCAAATATCAATTTTTTCATTTAATAAGTCTTCAATTTTAAAATGACAGCTAACAAATGAAACATATACTTTTCTCTTATACAAATATTTAACATAATAAAAAAGAAGAGAAATACAATATATTTCTCTTCTTTAAACGTAATCTATTAAAGCAATACCGAATCTTTATCACTATCCTGATTACGTTTCTCGCGCTCTTCTTCTAAGCGCTTCATATACACTTCGCCTTCTTTTTCGATAAACTCATTATCCATATCTTGCTCTTTTTTCGAAGTATATAAAACCATGTAGCCACTTAGTACAATCCCAACAATTACAAGATAAACCCACCATGGTAAAGTTTCCAAATCACTTCATTCCTTTCCTTAGACAAGCCTTATTAGTTTCACTTTATGAGGAAAGAAGTGAATTTATGCTTAAAATTTTTATTGTGGATGCTTCGCGAAAAATGCTTGTACATATTCCATAAACTCAATTGGTTCCTGACGAAACGGTGCGTGGTATCCTTTTTCAATAATATGAAACGTACTATTCGCAAATAGCCCATGATACAGTTCACCATTTTTCCAAGAAACACTTTTATCATGTCGTCCCCATATAATTAAAGTCGGCACCTTAATTTTATCAGCTTCCATCGCAATGCGGCGCTCTCTCATTTTCGTAAGCTGATCATAATGCTCTTTATCATCACGACTATTTTTCACTTCATTTTTATTATACTTCGCAATCTCAGTTACAGTTTGTAAGTCCGTCGATAGCGGTGGTACTTCATAACTTTCTTTTTGCTGGAAAGACTCTATCCCTGTAGAATCCGCCAAGATGAGATGCGTCACTGCATCCGGATATAAATACGCTAAATTAAGGGACATCTCTCCGCCCATTGAATGGCCGAGCACCGCAAACTGATCGTATCCGAGCTTCTTCATTAACTTATAATATAAATTCACTTGCGCAGGAAACGAATACTGAAAATCAACTGGCTTAGAAGAACGCCCAAACCCTAAAATATCAACCGCAATAATCGTATGGTCTCGCACTAGTTCCGGATAAATATCACTAAACCCATCAGAAGAACCACCAAACCCATGCAACATGAGTAACGGGGGTTTTCCCTCACCAATTTGCTTAAAATAAATCGTCTGCCCGTCAATTTGCGCCATACTCTCTTTCGTATTCAGCTTCATCATAACAGTATCTTTCACTTCGCCAACCTTCGCAATCGGCTTCTCAACGAAGTTACAAACAATTAACAAAACGAGCACAATACCGCTAATCATATAAAACTTAAACCTTTTCAAAGTTCCCGTCTCCTTTCTCTTGTTGCTATTTAAAGTTTTTACATTTTTTGGTTATTTTATGTTCTCTTTTTTAATTGTAACTGATTCAGTTACAATAATACTAAAAAAATATAACTCATTTCTATTACTAATGGTTATTCCGTAACTATTATAGTTACATATTTAAAGTAAGTCAATTCTTTTCTCTACATGGCCTAATAACAAAGAAAAGGACCTCGTTGTGAGATCCCTTTCTTTGTTATTATTTAATTTAAAAATGATCAGCGTGTGAGTCTTGTTTGCTAATACCGCCACCGTCACCTTTATTGAAGTTGGCTGGTGCTCCACCATCGCCTCTATTATCTGCTGGTGCTCCGCCTGTGTCACCAATATTAACGTAGTCTGGTCTTGCTGGTGCTCCGCCCGTGTCTCCCTTATTAAAGCTAACATAGTTTAGTCTTGCTGGTGCTCCGCCTGTGTCTCCCTTATTAAGAGCAATAGCATTAAAATCGTGGGAACCTAAAACTGAAAAAGTAAATGCAAATCCAATTAATGCTAATACAATTTTTTTCATTATTTTAACGCCCCTTTTGCCACCTGTTTTTTCCTTGATTCATTACTCATGCGATAATATTTACTAGCCTTTTCATGATTGTTTATATTATAAAATTGATCTGCTAAGCGTTCTGTATATTCCTGAATACAGTCAAACAATTCTTCTCTTTCAAAGTAAGAAACTCCCGCTATAACAGCCTCCTCTAATGCATCAACATTTGTATTCATTACATTTAAAACCATGAATCGGTATTGATATTCTTGATTCTTCAACTGATTACAAATATGTAATCCTTTACTTATTATGACACTCGCTTTTTCAAATTCATTTATTTTTAAATATTCATCAGCTTCCAAGTAAAGTGCTCTAAAATGATTAGGGGCTTTCTTTGTTACTTCGGATAAATGCCGAATTGCTAATTCTGATAAATTCTGATTTGCATATAGCAACCCTAAGTTATTTCTAACCATTAAAATATATTTTTCATGGTCAATTTGTTGAAAAATATTTAGTGAATGATTAAATATCTCCTCCGCTAACTCAAATTGATTTAAATCAACATAGCATAACCCCAATATATTCTCACATAAAGCCAAATTAATCTCATATCCTGGTTGCTTCGTAAAATCTTCTTTTGCCTTTTTCAAGTAATCAATCGCATTGATTTGTTGATAAGAATGATAATAGAAATTCCCCATCCGATAATGAAACTCCGCATGTTCTATCGGATTGGAAATATATTCCAATAACTTCTCAGCTTGCTCATACTGTTCTTTCGCTTCGTTATAATTTGAAATTAATGTGCAATGAAACCCTTTAAAGAAGTGATAATAATAAGCTAAAAAGCCCTCTATTGGAATTTCGAAAGATTCCACTTTATCAAAACTATCTTCTCTAACTGAAATCCAATCAACCAATGCATCATATCTAAAATTCAACAACGCATGATAAAGCAATACATCCTGATCCACGTCCAACCCACTAATCTTACTTTCAATCTCCTCTTTCATTTCCGTAGCTTTCTCTATATTTTGCTGTAACATTACACGATACCAATCATCTAAAGAATGTTTCATTTGCTCCCGCGTTACTACATCTGCTCCCATACACTCGCATCTCCTTTTCTCCAAAATTACAAAATTAGGATTTTTATACAATTATTAAAATTGTATATTACCACTCCTTTTCTATGCATTGAAAAATAATTATCAGAAAATTAAATATTTTAATTAATTATACCAAACTTTTCCTTTTTAACAACTTGAGAAACAATTGTCAGAAAACTTAACAGGACAAATAAAAGAGCAAGCAGTTCCAGCACTCCGCTAAAACTACTTGCTCTCCTACTTACTATCTCTATTTTTACTCTTTAATAAATTCCTTCGTACTTCTCACTGTATCAATTGGACGAACTAATTTTTCAATTTCTTCACGTTTTGGCTCTAGGAATGGAGGTAAAGATAATTTTTCACCAAGTGTTTCGTATGGCTCATCTCCCATAAATCCTGGGCCGTCTGTTGCAAATTCAAATAAAATTTGTGGTGCAACTCTTGCATATAATGATTCAAAGAAATGACGATCTACATAACCAGATGAAGGAAGCCCTACGCTACTGATTCTCTCAATCCATTCTTCTAATACAGCGCGATCTTCTACGCGGAATGCCGCATGGTGCACTGTACCAAAACCTTGTTGTGCTTCAGGAAGAACTGTATTATGTTCTACAATGACAGAAGCACCGTTTCCGCCTTTGTTCACTTCAAATAAATAGAATTCTCCTTCTTGCGCAACCTCTTTAAATAATAAAACTTTTTCTAACACTTCTTTGAAGAAACTAAAGTTTGCAATGCGGATAAATACAGGCCCTAAACCAGTAATTGCATATTCTAATGGAACTGGTCCGTTTTGCCAAGGTGTACCTGATTCGATCCCTTTATCAAGTTCATCCGATATTAATTGATAGTATTGGTCATCAAAGTCAACGAAAGAAAGAGTTTTCTTACCAAATTGCTCTTTAATTCCTGTATGTTCTACTTCAAGACGGTCAAAACGTTTTACCCAATATGCTAACGCTGCATCAGTCGGAACACGGAATGAAGTTTTTGAAATTTCATTTGTACCGTGTACTCCTTTTGGAATACCTGGGAAGTCAAAGAATGTCATATCTGTTCCGGCACTACCTTTATCATCTGCAAAGAATAAATGGTACGTTTGAATATCATCTTGGTTTACTGTTTTTTTAACTAAACGCATTCCTAAGACGTGAGTGAAAAACTCATAGTTCTTTTCTGCACTACTTGTAATTGCTGTAACGTGGTGAATTCCTTTTAATTGGTTCATTTTATATTCCTCCAGTGGTTTTAAATTTTATTTTCTCTTCTATTACTTCTCTTCAATAGGTGCTAATTTCGCTTCAATTTCTGCACGCTGACCTTCTAAGAATGGTGGTAAATCAAGTTTTTCTCCTAAATGTTCCACATCTCCATCAACTGTAAATCCTGGGCCATCTGTCGCAATTTCAAATAGGATTCCGTTTGATTCGCGGAAATATAAGCTTTTAAAATAGAAACGGTCGATGATTCCTGAAGAATGGAAGCCTCTTTGTTTCACCTGTTCTTCCCAATAGGCAAGCTCTGCATCGTTTTTCACGCGAATTGCTAAATGGTGAATGCTGCCTCGGCCCGGCTTTTCAGTAGGACCATCTAAATATTTCACAACGATTTCTCCAAAAGCCTCTCCTTTAATGGACTGGAAAATTGCTTCTTGATTATTTCGGCTAACCTCTGTATAACCGAACATCTCTGTAAGTGTACTCGCCATTTTATCAAGTCTACGCACTGTCATTTCTACAGAACCCATTCCTTGAATTTGATGCTTTGCAGGAACTTCTGATTTCTCCCAAGTTTCCCAGTGCTCTACTTTTTCTCCGTTTGAAACGAGTAGTACTAAGCGAAGACCTTCAGCATCCTCAAATTGCAAAGCAGGACGATTTGCATATGTTGTCATTTCACTATGTTTCACATCAAATTTTTCAAAGCGTTCTTTCCAGTAATGCAAGCTATCCTCTGAAGGAACAAGTAATCCAATTCGAGTAATCGCATTCGTACCGCGATATGTTCTTCCTACTAATGGAATTTCAAAAAATGATAATTCCGTACCTGGACTTCCTGTTTTATCTCCATAAAATAAGTGGTACATTGACGGATCATCTTGGTTTACTGTCATTTTCACACGACGTAAGCCAAGCACGTTTTTATAAAAGTGATTATTTTCATTTGCATTTTTCGTAACCATTGAAATGTGATGATGCCCTTTAATTTCATACATTGGTTATTCCTCCGTTTCGTTTTACTAGTCAAGTGACAACTAAAAAAATAACATTTCCCACAACTAATATGGTTTTTAGCTTTTCAATTTATTCTTAATTATATTTTTGTAAATTCATCTTAGTTTTTACTGTATAAGTTACTTTGTTTTAATCAAAAACAACTGAGTGTATGTTTTCATATGACTCAATCGCTTTCGTTACTATCACTTTACACCTCAAGTGATTAAAAAGCAAGTGATTTATCTCAAATTCGAGATATTTTTTGTATCATATTATTTACTTCCTATAAAAACAGCCTCACTAAGCATATTAAAACTTAATGAGGCCACTTTATTCACACTTTTAATTATGGAACGACGGCTTATAGAACGAACGATTATCAAGTGCGAAGACACGCTCAGTGTATTCGCCTGGTTTTGTGCGTCCTAATGCGCGGTCCATCATGTTCATTTTTGCATCTAAGTTATCGATGTAGTGCAGAATTTCTGCTTCTTTTACTAATGGTGGTTTTGGGCTACCCCATTCTGCTTTTCCGTGATGAGAAAGGACGATGTGTTGAAGAATTAATACTTCTTCTGCATCGATTTGCAATTCGTCTGCCGCTTTACCAATTTCGTTCACCATAATCGAAATGTGGCCTAGTAAATTTCCTTCTAACGTATACGTTGTAGAAATTGGGCCAGATAGTTCGATTACTTTACCAAGGTCATGTAAAATAACGCCTGCATATAGTAAGTCTTTATCTAACGACGGGTATAGATTTGAGATAGCTTTCGCTAAATCAAGCATTGATACGACGTGATAAGCTAGTCCAGATACGAACTCGTGATGGTTCTTTGTCGCTGCTGGATAGTCTAAAAATTCGTTTTGATGCTTATTTAATAAATGTCTTGTTAGACGTTGAATGTTCGGGTTTCTCATTTCAAATATGTATTGCGTAATTTTCTCAACCATATCTTCTTTTTTCACTGGTGCTTTTTCTACGAAGTCTGAGATGTCTGTTACTTCATTTTCATTCGCAACACGGATTTGTTTCACACGTAATTGAATACGTCCTTTGTAGTTTAAAATATCTCCAGCTACTTTCACGATTGTTTCCGCTACATATTGTTTCTCAACTTCTGGTGATACGTCCCATAATTTTGCTTCAATATCTCCACTTGGATCTTGTAAGATTACTGTTAAAAATGGCTTTCCATTGCTTGCGATACCTTTTGTCGCTGTTTTAATTAACAAGAAAATATCGACTTGTTCACCAACTTCATACTCTGCAATTTTCTTTTTCATTCGAATTCCTCCACCAAATCAGTTACTTTTAGTATAGCACACTACAACTCATTTTCTTTACGCATATGTGTTAATTTTATAATCTGTTTTTCTGTAAAATACGCGAGTAAATGCGCATGACATGTAAAGAATATGACTTGTCTATCCTTTGCAATTTCCTTTATAAGTTCAATCGTTCGATTCGTCCTTACCGCGTCAAAGTGCACGAAACTATCATCAATAATAAATGGATAATCATGCTCAAATGTTTTTGCTAGTGCAAATCTCAGCGATAAATATAACTGCTCCGCTGTCGCTTGGCTTAGTTCATGACTGTAAAAACGCATACCATCGTTACGCTCTACAATAAACGGCTCTGACTCTGACGGTGAAAAGATTTTACTATATCGTCCGCCTGTTAAATAGACGAAATACTCTTCTGACTTTTGTAAAATACGAGGAAGATGTACTTCATGATAATATTGCTTCGTTTTCGTTAACACCGTTTTTGCGGCCGCATAAGCAGCCCACTTCTTCACTTGTTCACGCACTTGCGCTTTTTTCATTTCCCATTCATGCATTAAATCACCGTACGTACTACCTTCTTCTAAATTCGCAATTTCCATACGATGTTTCGCAATACGCTCTGTCAGTTCTTTCTCTTGCGCCAGACAGTTTTGTACGACTGTCAGTTCTTGCTTTAATTTTCCGTCATAACCGTCAGCTTCGTAATGTTCAGCTAATGATAAACTCGTTAAACGCTGTTCTAACAGATCAATTTGCGGTAATAAACGCCCCACTTGTTTCTCTGCATCTTCACGTTTTTCCGCTAGTTTACCCGCTTCTAAAAACATCTCTTCATCTGTAGACGCTGCAATATGCCATAAACCATCTCGTTCTATTAGTAATTGCTTTAATTGTTCTTGCATAAACTCATATTCTTCTTGCCATTCCGCCAGTTTTTCTTTTAACTGCTTACAAGTTTGGCGCTTCTCTTTCTCATTTTGCATACGGCTTTGTGCCTCGTGTAGCTTACTATACTCCGCACTACCGATAACAGTTTCTAGTTTATGTTCAAATTGCGAAATCATTTCATATAATGAAGATTTTCGCGTGCCTTGTTTCTCTAATTCACGATATAATTGCTGCATTTTTTCAATACGCTCAAACGCCGGCAATATGTGTGCATACGTATAAAATTCAGGAAACATATAGCGCGTTTTATATGCATCGACTTGTTCTCCCGCCTGGAACGTTTCTCTCTCCCATTCCTCATACGATGAAACGACTTTATCATACGCTCGTTCCAACTGCTGTAACTTATAAGACTCACGCTCAAATAATTTACGTATCTCTTCATCTTTTTCTAACTGATAGCGAACAGACATCGCTTCTTCACTTTGTCTCCCGCCGGCACTTTGCTGAAGTGTAAGGAGCTCTTCTTGTAATCCATTTGATGGATCTTTATATAAAACAAGGGCGAGAACAATCCCTACAAAAACAATGACACTAATAAATAAGAGCGCTCGGTTATCTATAAATAAGCTTGTGAATAAAACGCCTGTGTTAATAAAAACTAACAGAAGACAAACTCTTTGCCACTGCTTTTTCTTTTGCTTAGCTGCTCCTGCTTTTTCCTCATACTTGCGCTTCATTCTCTCTGCGCCCATACCGATAAACGCCGCATCTTGGAACGATTTCTCTTTCTCAACTAACACATTTCTCTCTTCATCCACTAACATTTGTTTCTTAATCTGTCTTATATTTTCTTCTTGTTCTTCTAATTGCTCTTGCGCTACTTTAAAACGATCATCGAGCTGTGCTTTTTGCGTTTCTAATTCGCGCGCCTTTTGCACTGTTTGCGTAATTAACTCTTTCGTTGCCAAACTCATATCAAATGAAAGAACTGTTTCCTTTTCAAAAGTAGTACCAATTTGTTGTTCTAGTTCTGCGATTTCTTCTTTTATATTCGTAATATTCCCGCTCATATCACGCATTTCTTGGCGTGCATTTTCGTAAGACATATGCTGCATACGAAGTTCTTCTACATAACTTTCTTTTTGTAAAAACTCTTCATCTATTTGAATCGAAGCAATTTCCGATTGCACTGTCTCAATTTTCTTGTGGAGCGAATCAACTTGTAATTGAAGCGGCTCCATTTTCGCCTTAATTGCTTCATAACGCGCCATTCCGTTTACAGGAAACTGCCCGCTCTCGTTCTCTAACACTTTCTCATGCGCACGTTTTTCAATAACGAGTGGCTCAAGCGCTGCTAATATTTCATAATCTTGCTTTCGCTTTTCTGCACTCTCTTTTTCCCCGCGAACAGAAGCAAGCTTCTCTTCACTTTCTTTTAACTGCTCTACTTGTTTTTCATACGTGCCAATTTTTCCTTGCCACTCTTTCATCTTCTCTTCAAGTTTCTTCATCTCTTGCAATGACACGTTAATTTCTGGTTTACGACCACTCGGCTTGAAGCGCTGGTCCATTTCTTTTTCTAGCTTTTTATCTAACTGCAATAGCGCATCACTTCCGACTGCACTTGCCGAAAATAAATAATTGCCAATATCCGCTTCGCCAAGCTGATGAATGTTTTGAAGGCCATGCATATCAAATGAAAAGACAGATTCAAATAAACTTTCATTCATCCCGCTTAATATATCGTTTAAAATTTCTTCTCCGCCCGTTTTCCCGTCTTCAAAATAAACGGTCACCTCGCCAGCTGCCGTCTTTGGCAATCGCTCAATTTTCAAACGACCGTACTGCTCTGTTTGCACAGTCATCGCACCGCCATACTTCCCGCCTTCTTTCGGCTCATAACGGCGCTGTCCTCTCGTCGGAAAACCGAATAAAATACTTTTTATAAATGAGCGAATTGTCGATTTCCCCGCTTCATTTTCACCGTATAACACCGTCAGCAAGGAAAGATCCATTTCCACATTTTCTAATTTTCCGTACCCATAAATATGGAGTTTTTCAATTCTCATTTTTTATCCCTCTCTTGCTGGAATAATTGCTCTAAAATAATATTTTCTGCTTCCTTTTGAATCTCTTTCTTCTCTTCTTCTGTAAAAGATTCAATACTATTACGCGCTACAGGTGATGTCCAAATAGTGCGCAATACTCCGTCCATATTGCTGAAAGCTTCTAACTCCTTTAGCACACTACCTACGAAATGATTTTCCGCTTTCAAACGTTCGATTTCCGCAAAAGAAACTGTCTCATTTTTCCACTTCATCGCATATACAAAATCTTTTCGCTCTTCGCTAGATGCTAAAATGTGAAAAATCTCTTCCACGCGCTTTTCGTCACGCAAATAAGGGGAAAGTGGGCCTTGTCCTGTGAATACGACAGTTAATAGCGTACCTTCCTCTTCTCTTCGGCATTCATTCATCGCAGTAGATAGGCTCGTCATAAGTTCATCAACAGTTTCAAGTCTATCAATACAAACTTCCATTTCATCCCATACAACATCTGCCGTATGGAAAAATGAACACTGCGTTCCTTGTTTCGTAAGTTCAATAAGGTACGCACCCTTCTCGCCTGTTTCCTTACGATGACGACCTTGTATGTTCCCTGAATAAATAATGTATGGTTCTTCTGATAAAATTTCACGTTTATGTATATGGCCAAGAGCCCAATAATCAAACTGTTTTTCTTTCAACTCACGAATTTGAAACGGTGCATAGCGATTATGCTCTGCATCTCCTTCCACACTTCCGTGAAGCATGCCAATATGAAAAGGCGCATCACTCATTTTCGTATACTGCGCTGTCATATTATCCGTTACCGCTTGCTGCAAATAACTAAAACCATAAATAGAAGCTAATAGCTCACCATTTTTATAAAATGATTTCTCTTCTACATAAGGCTCAGTAAATACATGAACATTTTCCGGAAACTCAATTGCTGCCCAGCTTCCTCCTAAATGATCATGGTTACCGTGAATAATAAAAACAGGGATATCGTACTGCGAAAGTCTCTTCATTTGCTCACGCACAAACACTTGCGCCCTCAAACTTCTCGTCTCCGCATCATACAAATCCCCAGCTAGTAATACGAAATCAACGCGCTCTTGAATTGCTTTATCAACAATACGCTCAAATGATTCAAACGTACTTTGCTTCATTCTCTCCCAAACAGACTGCGCAACATTCATCTCCATCCCTTTAAACGGACTATCCAAATGCAAATCAGCCGCATGTATAAACTTTACTTGTTTCACAAATAACGATCCTTCCTATCTTTCAAAAGTTTCATTTTATCAAAATTAAAATCGCTGAAAACTAATAATCATCGAGAATAAAAATATTCTCGATGATTAAAGTTTCATTCTATTTTACCACGCAATGTCATATATTTCTTTGCATATTGTAGCATTTTATGTCAAAATAATTATAAGATTCTGATTTTAATTATTGGAGGGAATTTTCATGGGAGTATACGTTCTAACAGTCTTTGAAAAAGATGGTTCAAAAGCATTAGACGAATCATTCGAGGCGGCAACTGAAAAAGAAGCAAAAGCAAAAGGTGAATCTATCTTACAAGAAAAAGGATTGTATGAAAAAACACATCGCTGTACATCTACTGCAGGTAAGCTCGTTTTATTCCAGCGCTAAAAAAAAGAAGCGTCATCCGCTTCTTTTTCACTCTACTATATCTTCGTCACACCACGTAAACACCACATCTAGAATGCGATTACCGATACGTACGCGTTTATTCCATTTACCTGTTTGGATCTGATGTTGCAATTCAGCTTTCATCTTTTCCGTCCAGTCGTGAATCGTTTCACTACCGTCGTACGGATATACGCTCGGAAACTCTTTCTGCAGTAGATGCAAGCTCTCTGCATCAAAATGAAAATGGAAGAAGTAGTTTGCTGTAAGCGATGGTTCTTGCAATCGTAAAAAATGATCATCAATTTGCTTTCTATTTCGATAGAAAGTAAAGATATTCACTTTACCGCTAGTAATTTGGTCAATTTGAATTTCGTGCTTCTCTATAATCACGTCTTGTCCACCTCGTTGTATACTATCTTTAGTATATATGTCTTTTGCAACAAAGTTAACCATTTTCGCGCGAAATTCATTTCCTTCATTAATAATTCCTGTACCTCCATATGCAATCAGAATAAATGAAAACAAAGTTGAAGGGGAGCGATCACATGTATTTCGGAAGCAAAGGTTGGTATGTAAAAGAACTTAAAAAATTAGGTATCCGTACTTATGAAGGTAAAAAACTAGAATCTTATCGTACGCATGTGTTATCTAGTTTACTTGAGAGAATGAAGAGAGCTTCGGCTTAATAGAATAGCAAGAAGTAAACCTGAATATTGGTAAATGATAAAAAACACCTCCTAAATTCGCATACTAAGTATGCAAATTAAATGGAGGTGTTTTTATTAGTCTCACTTTTTCAGGGGCGCTTCAGTTTTCATAAAATATTTTTTGTTTCCGCTGAAACGGATAAGTTTTAATCTCAGTTGCATCTAAATTTTCATGGAATAAATGAATAGCTATAATTTGTCTACAATCGTAAGTATGGTAATAATATGTTCCAGACTCCATACACATTGCACTTGTATAGATCGTATTATCTAATATACCGTCTTCTGTTATTACTGCCCCCTTAGGAACCTCACAGTTTGATAAAATATGAAAAATAGCCGATATCCCCTCTTCTTCGTTCTCTATACTTTGAATGTTTTGTTTGCCATATGCTGCCCGTACAAATCTTGATGGCGGAGTGAAATCTCCAGGAAGCCCCATCGTTCCTGAACCTTGGCCAAAAGCACTTAATGGTACATCTCCCCACTCCGTTGGCGCAAATGGCTGCGATTTAAGACCAATATATTGTCTTAAATTTTGTAAATGCCAATTAAACTCGGGACTATTAGTCATCACTCCTATTGGATTGTCATACACTTTTATTCCATCAGCTGTCGGCTCAAGTACAATACACGCTCCCGATTTATCTGCTAAAATCCAATGTAGCGGTGGCGTAATTCCTAAAACTGGTAATGGCACATCTATAAAGGCAATGTTATCAATAGATTTTCTTACCTCTTCAACAGAATTGAACTGCGTGAGGCTCCAAGTCACAAAATCAAATGGCGCTACATTCGTTTTATTGCTATCTATATGATTACTATAAGTAGCGAATCCTGGGAAATAGAGAGTTGCACATGTCATACCAGTTTCATTTACTCCGTCCGCCATCATGACCCTTCCTCCAAAATTAATTCCCATTCCGACAACAGCCTTTTTCGCTCGGATCGTTTCACCAGTTATATTGTTCCACTGATAACGCCGAGGAATGATTATTACTTCTTGATTCATATCTAATGTGAAATCCATTGTTCTCCCAAAAAGATGCTGGAAATTTTTTGTTTGTAACGTCAAACTAGTACACATGAAGAAATCCCCCCCATTTCATATTTATATACACATTTTATAAAATTCTGATAGATACGTAAATTAAAATCTATTTTACTTACCATTGTACAAACCCTATTTATCATTAACAAAATAACCACCCAAACTAAAAATGCTATAATAAACCCAATGAAACTAAGGGGGCAAATTACTTTGCTTGGAACATGCATTCAATTTCATAAGTTTGGCAATCCAAAAGACGTATTACAAGTTGAATATAAAAATATAGAACCACTGAAAGATAATGAAGTTTTCGTTCGTATGCTAGTTAGACCGATTAATCCATCTGACTTAATTCCAATAACCGGAGCGTACGCACATAGAATCCCTTTACCTAACATACCTGGTTATGAAGGTGTTGGTATTGTAGAAGATGTAGGAGCTTTTGTTTCTAGAGACCTTATCGGTAAACGTGTGTTACCGTTACGCGGGGAAGGTACTTGGCAAGAATATGTGAAGACATCAGCTGATTTTGTAGTCCCTATTCCCGATTCTATTGATGATTTTACCGCGGCACAAATGTATATTAATCCCCTTACGGCTTGGGTTACATGTACGGAAACGCTAAACTTACAACGGAATGATGTTTTGTTAGTGAATGCTTGTGGATCCGCTATCGGGCATCTTTTTGCGCAGTTATCGCAAATTTTAAATTTCCAACTCATTGCCGTGACAAGAAATAGTAAACATACAGACGAATTACTTCAGCTTGGCGCTCATCATGTAATTGATACTTCGACTGCCCCGCTTTATGAAACCGTTATGACATTAACGAACGGGCTCGGCGCGGATGCTGCAATTGATTCTATCGGGGGACCGGATGGAAATGAATTAGCTTTCTCCTTACGTCCCAATGGGCACTTTTTAACTATAGGACTTCTGTCAGGAATACAAGTAAACTGGGCAGAGATTGTCACGAAAGCAAAAGTGCACGCGAACATATTTCATTTACGACATTGGAATAAAGAAGTGTCACCTTATAAATGGCAAGACACGTTTCGTCATTTAATTCGCTTAGTAGAAAATGAGCAATTACGTTTTATGAAAGTCCATTCTACGTATGAATTAGCGGATGTGAAAGCGGCAGTTGATGTTGTACAGTCCGCTGAGAAAACGAAAGGGAAAGTTTTTTTAACGAATTATTAAATTGAGTACATTCAACTATCAATCCATTTAGTAGCATAGAATTTTAAGTAGCTTATGTAATTTAATTAAAAAAGCGAAAGGAGATTCTAACATGTGGTTACTCAAAGCAATTGCGCCTGTTGTAATAGCCGGAGGAATTGTAGTATATGTGATTGGTAGCCTTAAACATAAATATAACAACGGTAACTTAGGTAAGAAAAAATCAAAAAACGCTCAAATTTTATTAGACAGTTTAATACCTATGGGAATGCTTGTTGGCTGTATGATCGGTTTGATTTTCGGTATATTTTTCCCGAACTTCGCCCTGCTTTCAGTTAGTTTAGGAGCTGGAATAGGCTATTTATTTGGATATTTCGCCTATGAATTTTACAGCAAGACAGGAAACAATTTTTCCTAATCCAAAAGGAATAAGCGGGACAGTACATAGTAATCATATGAAATATGTAACTGTCCTTTATTTTTGCATCAATGTTATCACCTTACCTTTCGCCTACTATACACCTCTTTTATTGATTTTTCTCTCCTCCCCTTTTTGCATATCCGCTTTTTTATTTTCATTGGATCTATATCCAAAGTAAAGTAGCGCACATGTAATAATAGAACCTACAATGTATCCTAAAAAACATCCTAACCAAAACATAGTGTAACCGCCTCCATTCATAATAAATTTTATGTAATATAACTCTTTACATACTCCATCGTTTATTTCTATTAACTATACACTTTCTAAAATTATTCATACCACTCATTCTCTTCGTACCTCAAATAGCAATTTTATTATTTGTCATAAAATTAACACCTTCTTTAAATACAAAAACTTCCATTTACTTGCTTTTTCTTAAGAAATAATATACTACATTTGAAATAAGCGAGCGAGTACATCGGCCCTTCTCTATTTTAACTTTAGTCATGAACAAAAGAAAAATAAAAAACCCCCTCAAAGCATAAACTTCAAGGGGTGAGCCTGTTTTTTATTTACTTATATACGTACAGCTGTACCACTTACAGCAACCATTAACATTCCATCACGAACTACTTCGTAATCTACGTCAACACCAACGATAGCGTTCGCACCTTTTTGTTTTGCAAGTTCTTTCATTTCGTCCATTGCGATATCACGAGCTTCTTTTAACTTACTTTCATAAGAACCAGCACGACCACCGACAACATCACGAACAGAAGCGAATAAATCGCGGACAATATTTGCACCCATAATAGCTTCACCATTTACAATATCGATATACTCAATAATTTCTTTACCTTGAATTCCAGACGTTGTTGTTACAATCATGACTGACACTCTCCTAATAAGTTGTAGTTTTAATTAGCTTTCTTATGTCTTTATTATGACACGGAACAAACAACTAATCTATTGAATTACCTTACAGGAATGTGACAGTTTTGTAAGAATGAAACGCGCATTATGTTTCATTCTAATAGAGCGCTTTAACATTGGGATACATAAACGACTCTTTATTTTCTTTCCAGTCCTTTTCTACTTCTTTGAAAGTTGGTCGTCCTAATTTTTCATTGTTCTCATGTTTACGAAACCATTTCTTCACATACTGGTCTCCATTTTTATTTTGAACTGTACAAAGGAAACTATTACTGCTATCCTTTAATATTTTTACAATCACGAAAAGGCACCTCTTCCCTTTTAAATAACAGAATAGAACTTGATCTTTTACTATAAGCCCTTCCTCTCTTATAGTCATACGACTCCTCGGCCGCGCCAAAGTTGTAAGATCAAAAAATGATATTCACTTTGTTTACATTTTATTTAAAGAAATCAGAGTTATAGGCATTATGCTTATCAAATATTTTATAGATTTCTAACTTATCATCTAATTTTGCATCTACTAAAATTAATATATTGCCATCGTAAATATATTCTTCATACTTTTTAGCATGTTCTTCTGGAATTCCTAACCCTATAAATGCTCCTATTAAACTTCCAGCTCCTCCGCCAATACCGGCTCCTCCAATAGCTGCTGCGATCGGTCCTGCTGCTACGATTGGACCCATTCCAGAAACGGCAAGTATACCAAGACCTGTTAATAAACCACCGAGTCCACCTGCTACTCCTCCTGCCACAAGCCCTGTTGCTGAAAAGATATCTGCTTTATGTGCAGTTTCATGATTTACTTTTTCACCCGATTTTTCTTCAAGGTGTTCAATTTCCTTCTGATCTTTTGCAATAGCTGAAATGTTATCTGCTGAGTATCCTTTATCATTTAATTCATTAATAACGAGTGCCGCATCATCAATTGTTCTAAAAACACCTACTATTTTTCTATCTACATTCATAACTATTAACCTCCTAAAGTTTTATATAATATATTTTTATTTTTCTTCATTTCTGTATACACTAATTTTCTTATTAACATAACCATTTATGAAAAAAGCGAATAGTAAAAGCACTACAAGTGAACTACTTAACAAGTAAATTAAATCAAATGTAATATTAATCATCATTTCATTCATGTATACCAGGCTCCTTTTTATTTAAAGTAAAAGTATATTTTGATAGACTAATCTACTAAACATAGACATCTTACAATTCATCTTCAGTCAATCTCTTTGTAGTATATGTATACCCTTCCTAACCTTTTCTAAACGTAAAAAACTATAATTATATTTTTTCTTATTTATATGTTTAACATTTTTTAAAACGGGTATGTTTATATTGTTATGCTTACTATATGGAAAGGAATATTACGATGAACGCCATTCACTCTACTACTATTTCTTATAATGAAACACCTACAATAACTCAAATTCATCATTTTTATGCTTTAATGACAACATTTCAAACGAATGTATTTATAAGTAAACACGGAACACTTACTTCTATTAAAAACTTAAGCACTCTAGTATCCTTTTTCCTTACTGTAAAAAAGAGAGATCTTGTATTATTTATTTTTGAAGGAATAGATGCAAAAAGAGCTTTAAGAACACTCTTCCCTTCTTAAAAGTTTTGTTATCCCCTATTCCCTCGATTGTTACTTTTCATATATAGTTTTATATTTCAAAATGATTTCCTCTATTAAAAAAGAACCCCCTAATACAATAGGGGGATTTCTAGTTTAGCCTTATGAAAACTGATATAATATATATTACGTTTTTCATTCTTTAAAATAGAAAAGTTTTAATAACCTTGAAGGTAGGAATTTTTAATGAACTCGAAAGCAAAATTTAGTATTCGCTACAAAATTATGGCTGGTTATTTAGTTATCATTTTGTTCTTACTTGTTTCTTTCATTATGTTGAACAATGAGATTTCTAATTTACAAAAATCTCGTAATTTTATTATTGATCACGATTTTAAAGTTCTCAATTTAACAAATCAAGTGGAGAAAGATTTACTAACAATTGAAAATAAAGCGAAAGGGTTTATCATTTCTAATAATCCAAATTACGTACAATCTCTTAATTCTGCGGAAAAGGATTACGAAAAGCATTATCAAGATCTTTTCTCATTATTAGAGGATAACCCATCTCAGCAAGAAAAATTAAAACAGATTAACGAAAATATTATTAGTTGGATAAATAAAGAGATTCACCCACTCATTGCAAATAATAATAGTAATAATGTACAAACAATCGACACGACTCAAATTCAGTCATTACAGTCACAGGTAACTAACTTCCGTAGCACTGAGGAGCAATTAACGAAAAAAAGAGCAGCACAATTAGATACTGAAAATAATAAATTAGAGATTTGGTTATACAGTTTATTGTTCTTACTTTCTTGTATTTCTATTATCATTTCACTCTATATTTCGAATTCCATTACAAAAACGATTAAAAATGTAATTCAAGTTATTAAATCCATTTCTTCTAAAGAAAAAATCACGGAAAGAATTCATGTAAACACACGTGATGAAATAAAAGATCTTGCTCATACAACGAATCACCTACTAGACGAAATATCGAAAAGAGAGTGGTTACAAACGGAGCTTGCAGAATTAATTTTAATGTATCAAGGTGTATCTTCTATTGAGATGTTAGGTAAAAAAATTCTTAGTGGAATTATACAAAAAACGCAAACTTCTTGCGGTGCATTTTATGTACGTGAAGAATATGAAGAAACTGTCTACTATGTGAAAAAAGCTTCTTTCGCCGATCAAGGTGCTGATATTGGGAAACAATCCATTCAAATGGGTGAAGGTTTCATTGGACAGTCTGCCTTAGAAAAGAAAAGTTTTATTCTCAGGGATATACCCGAAGAGTTTCGTTATGTCACTAGCGGAGTATTAGAAATACGTCCTAAAAATCTATTAATCATCCCTATCTTATTTGAGGATGAAGTAATCGCAGTAATGGAGTTAGTAAGTGTAACTGAGATTTCAGATTTACATCAAGATTTAATTCAACAAACCGTTGATAATCTAGGTTTAACAATCCATAGCATTATGGGACGTATGCGAATTCAAACTCTTTTACATGAATCACAAGCAATGACAGAAGAGTTACAAGTTCAATCAGAAGAATTGCAAACGCAAGCGGAAGAACTACAAATGCAAGCAGAAGAATTACGAACAACGAATGAACAATTAGAGTCTAGAACTGAAGAGGCTGAGCAGAAGACAGCTGACTTACAAATTACCAAATCAGAATTAGAAGAAAAAGCAAGCGAGTTGTTACGCAGCTCAAAATACAAATCTGAGTTCCTAGCAAATATGTCACATGAATTACGCACACCGTTAAATAGTATTTTACTATTATCTGAAATGTTAAGAGAAAATCATGATAACAATTTATCCGACGATGAAATTGAATTAGCAACTGTCATTCATTCATCAGGGAAAGACTTACTTACTTTAATTAATGACATACTAGATTTATCTAAAGTAGAAGCAGGCAAACTAGACATCATTTTTGAGGCAACGAACATAAGTGACATGGCAGCCAATATGCATCAAAACTTTTTACATATAGCTGCACAAAAAAATGTCGAATTTACTATTGAGGACAGTGATACGATTCCTGATCTGTTTTATACAGATGCAAAACGGATTGAGCAAATTATTAAAAACTTATTATCCAATGCATTTAAATTCACAGAAAAAGGATCCGTTTCTTTACATTTTGATTCGATAGAAACAACCAATTTGAGTCATGATATGCAGTCTATAAGTAAAGATTGGATTACAATTTCAGTAAAAGATACTGGTATTGGTATCGCTAAAGAACAGCATCAACTTATTTTCGAAGCCTTTCAACAGGCAGATGGAGCAACGATTCGAAAGTATGGTGGTACAGGATTAGGTTTATCTATTTGTAAAGAGTTTGCGAGATTATTAGGTGGTTGGATTACGTTAGAGAGTAATGTAGGAGAAGGTAGTACTTTCACGGTATATATTCCTAACCTTCCAAATGGATTACATGATATACAGTTATCCAATTTAGAAGTCGCAGCAACGATAGAAGATGTTATTCCTGCTGAAGTTGTTGAAGAAACTATCGTTACTCCCGAAACAAATAACGTCTTCCAAGAGAAAACCATTTTAATTGTCGATGATGATCATCGAAATATATTTGCGTTACAAAACGCATTAAAAAAACAAAATGCCAACATTATTACTGCCCAAAACGGCATAGAGTGTTTAGAAATACTAAAAAGTAATACAAATATTGACCTTATTTTAATGGATATTATGATGCCTAATATGGACGGTTATGAAACGATGGAAAATATCCGAATGAACTTAGGGTTAAATGAAATACCTATTATCGCATTAACTGCTAAAGCAATGCCAAATGATAAGGAAAAATGTTTATCTGCTGGCGCTTCAGATTATATAAGTAAACCATTAAATCTACATCAACTCTATTCGGTAATGAGTGTATGGTTAATAAAATAAGTGAGGTTTAGTTGGAGTGGAAAATAAGTATTATAATTTTGATCCATCAGTAGATACGGATGAGCGCACGAACTTAGAAATTGAATTACTATTGGAAGCGGTATTTAAACTATCAGGATTTGATTTTCGCCAATATGCTCGCACATCTATTTATAGAAGGATTTGTAATCGAATGCAGCTCTCTAATATCCCAACCATTTCAAAATTAATTGAAAAAGTAATTCACGAGGAAGGGGTTTTAGAACAGTTATTAAATGATTTCTCAATTAATGTAACTGAGATGTTCCGTAACCCTGCCTTTTTTAAAGCGCTTAGAGAGCATGTTATTCCTGAATTAAAAAAGCATCCCGAAATTAGAATTTGGCATGCTGGATGCGCAACTGGTGAAGAAGTATTATCAATGTCCATCTTACTTCACGAAGAAGGATTAAGTGAAAAGTCGGTTATTTACGCAACAGATATGAATACAAATGTGTTAGAAAAAGCAAAACAAGGTATCCTCCCGTTAAATAAAATGCAAACTTATACGAAAAACTATTTACAAGCTGGCGGTACACAAGCGTTTTCTAACTATTATTCAACAGATAATCGTTTTGCTTATTTTAATCCATCACTTTTACAAAACATTATTTTTGCACAGCATAATTTAGTAACCGATCAATCTTTTAACGAGTTTCATATTATACTTTGTCGTAACGTTTTAATTTACTTTACAAGTAAACTTCAAAATCAAGTGCAGCAACTATTTTATGAAAGCTTAGGTCACAATGGTTTTCTATGTTTAGGGAATAAAGAAACTCTTCGTTTTTCAAATATAATGCCGCATTATACTCAATTTAATCCTAGCGAACAAATTTATCAAAAAATACAATAAAAAGCGTATGAAATCCTCTGTTTGGATTTCATACGCTTTTTATTTCGCATTCGTTTGTATCATAATGAGACACATATCATCTGATTGCGCTTTCTTTTGTTCTTCCTTGTAAAACCCTTCTATCTCGCCTTCTAAATCCCCCCATTTTCTTTCTGTAAAAGTACGTAATTTCTCTTCAGCCTCAAATTCATCATTTGCAATTGCTTCAAGAACACCATCTGTAAACAATAGTATTTGAGCGTTCTTCTCAAAAGGTATAACTGTCTTTTTAACTTTTATTTCATCAAAAAATCCTACCGCACAACTCCCGCGATCTAGTTCAACTACATTTGTTTCATCAACTAAAACATATCCAGAAGGATGCCCTGCATTTACATATTCAACTGTTCTATCTTCTGTATTAACAACTAAGTATATGGCCGTAAAATAATAGGGAATATTATCATTTTCATTATGTAAAAGGGTCATATATTTATTTAATTCTTTAATAACAAGTTCTGGATCAATTAAACATTTAATCGTTTCACGTAATACAGACGAAATAAACATGCAAACTAATGAAGCAGATACACCATGTCCCATCACATCTAATAATATAATACCGTAGCGATTTTCATCGATTTTATACCAATAATACATATCTCCAGCTAGTTTAAATGAAGGTAAGTAACTTGCTTCAATTTTTATATGATCTTCTCGTAATGGGCTACTTAATAAGTTTCTTTGTACTTGCGTAGCTAAATCTAGTTCATTCCGAAGATTTTCTTCTTGTTCTTTATGCCAATTTAATTCCGATTTCAAGCGTAACGCTACACGCATACGTGCTAATAGTTCAACTTTATTTATAGGTTTCGTAATATAATCCATTGCCCCCATATCAAGAGCTTCGGCCAATTTATTTGCATCCTCTAAAGCTGTAACAAAAATAATAGGGATATCTTTAAACTTCTCCTCTTTTTGTAATCGCCTACAAACTTCAAGTCCATCAATTTCAGGCATCATAATATCTAATAATATTAAATCAATTTCATTATGCCTGGAAGAATCTTTTCCAAACTGTATGTATTCGAAGAGCTCTTGTGCAGAATTGAGCGATACAAGATCATGATATCCGGCTTGTTTTAAAATCTTCTCAATTACAAATATGTTAACCGGATTATCATCAACAATTAAAATGGACACAAGTTATTTCCCCTTTTCTTATTTAAAATGTAAATCTATTATTATTTTCTATTTTTCTAGTATTACATACTCAGTTACAAAATGAAAATTTCTTACTCAAACATATTTATACAACAAAAGAACAAACTCCCAGAAATAGGAATTTGTTCTTTCACTCTATAAATTTCTACTTTTAATTTAACACCATTGCTTTATCATTTAAAAGACGATCTAATTCTTCCATATGATTAGTTTCATCTGCAATCATATCTTCTAGCTTTACAACTAACTCTGTCATATTTAATTTCGCTGCCTGTTCTTTTCTCGTTTCATAACGCTTAATTGTTTCATATTCTGATTGTCTAGCGTATTCTAACATTTCTCTAACATCTTCTACTTGTTTCACTGATAAAGGGATCGTAGTAGGTGTACCACCTAGCGTCTTAATTTTCTCCGCTAAATATAGGGCATGTCCTTGTTCATCACTAATTTCAGATTCAAAGAAAGGCTTTAACACTTGTCTATATATACCAGAAACTGTAGCTGCATTATGGTTATACATAATGATTGCTGCGTATTCTCCTGCTAAATCTTCATTCAATCCTTCGATTAGTTCTTTCACATCGTGTGACATTTTCATATCTCCTCCTATACTTAATAAGTACCCCTTTTCTCATGTTTTAAACATCATTATTTTAAATTTTTATGTATCTAAAAATGCGGCTTGCTTCAATTTACTTATCGCTTGTCTTTTAATACGAGAAACGTGCATTTGTGAAATACCTAACCGTTCCCCTGTATCTTTTTGATTTAAATTTTCTCCAAATATATAATGAATAACACTCTTTTCCGTGTCATTTAATACGTTAAAAATATCCTTTAAAACGAGACGCCTTTCTGTCTCTTCATATCCTTGCTCTACTTCACCTACAGATTCAATTCTCGCTACCGAACTACCATCAGATGCATTTTCAACTACATCATCTAAGGAAGATACTCGATAATTATTTTTAGCATCCATAATCTCTAGAACTTCCTCTTCCGATAGTCCTAAATGATTTGCGATTTCTATAATCTTCGGCGAACGTTGCAGGTGATCTGTTAACTCCTCTATCGCAAGTTTAATTTTTCCGCCTAAATCTTTAATTCGCCTTGGAACGTGAATGCCCCAAGTTTTATCGCGTAAATACTTCTTTATTTCCCCTACTATCGTAGGTATTGCAAAAGGCTCAAAAGCATTCCCTATCGAATAATCATACCTTCTTATTGCACCTAAGAGCCCTAACATGCCTACTTGTATAATATCCTCATGCATCGGCCCGCCTTTTGAATAGCGATATGCAATGGAATATACGAGATTTTTATAATGATCAACTAACCTTTCCTGCGCTTCATTACATTGGTTTTGTTGGAAGTCTGCAATTAGTTTAATAACGTCTTCTTTAGTAAGATTCGTAGGTTGAGATTGGATTTCCATCATTCTCCACCTGCTCTCTTTGTATATATTTTGTCATTAAAACCGTCATGCCCTCATCATGCATGATTTGTATATCATCCATTAACGTATTGATTAAATATAAACCTAAACCATTTTCCGGCAAATGTTCTACTGGTTTACTAATATCATACGGACCAACTTTTCTTTTTAAGTTATTAAAATCAAAGCTAACCCCATTATCCGCAACCATAATTTCTAATCGATCTTCATATAGCCCAAAGACAATTGTAATTTCTCCAACGTCTTCTTTGTATGCATGTTGTACAATGTTTGTACACGCCTCACTAATAGCAATTTTCATATCTTCTATATCGTCATAAGCAAAGCCTATTCGATTCGCAACACCAGCCATTGTTAAACGAATAATAGCCACATATTCTGCCTTTGCAGGAATTTTCATTTCTATCTTTTCAAATCTCTCCATCATCCCTAGTCACCTTCTTTCTACTTTTTCAAAATCAGAATTCAAATTTAATATTTCCGTTAATCCTGTAATATCGAATAATCTTTTTAATCTTTTAGATACACCGATAAACTCTAGTTTTCCATCATTTTTCTTAACCGCTTTTAATAGAGCTATAAAAACACCTAAACCAGTACTATCCATATAATCTACGTTATGAAAATCTACTACAATCTGAACCTCTTTTTCGCTTGCAATAGGCATAATCTTATTTTTTAAATCTGATGCCGTATACGCATCAATTTCACCATTAAGTTGTACCGTATAACCTACATCATTTTGCAAAATATTTATTCCTAAATTCATCATTTCCGCCCCCTTATCTCGAACTTTTACTATTTAATTACCCATAAAAATTAGTTTTAAACATATTTTTTTATTTTCATTATAAATAAATTTTCTACACCTTTCTCGGCTTAACACGTAAAAAATACTACCAAATGTTTAAAACTTATAAATTTGTGTATGTATAATGTATAAACATTATTTTTAGGGGGATCTATCTATGGAAGAGCACAACTTTAAAAAGGGAGATTTTGTTCAATTTTCTTATCGACACGATCATGCTACAAAATTAGTTGGTTCCATTATTAATATACTAACGAATACAATTGTAGTTGATATAAGTAATAGCGAGGACTTATCTCATATAGAACCAAGGCAAGTCGTAAGAATAAATAATTGTAAAAAGGTAACGATGGCTTAATACATAATAGAAAGTGTAATGTTAATGAGTGGGGGGTTCTTCATCCTCCACTCATTCCTATGTAAAATACATAAAAAAGCATCCAAATTAGTTTAATTGGATGCTTTTTTATGTATTTTTATCAGTTCATTAACTTTATAACTATATATAATAAACTTAAGATTACTATTTATTATCATACTTACGCTTTCCGCAGCATTCTAGAGAAGAATGTAACGATTAAAATAAAGACGATTGCACCTAATAACGCTGGAAGAACAAAAATGCCTCCCCATTCAGGACCCCAATGACCAAATAACGCACTACCTACCCAAGATCCGATTAATCCGGCAATCACGTTTCCAACTATACCTAACGGAAAGTCTTTTCCTGTAATCATTCCAGCTAACGCACCAATAAGTCCACCTACAATACACGTAATAATAAGTCCCACAATTAAACCTCCTATATTCGTTTTATATTGAATTCATCAAGCTTTAGTATGTAACTAAAGCTTGATGAACATATATTATTCTTTATTATCCAATTCATCACTTATCTTTTGTTTCACTTTTCCGACTTTTTCTTTTATCGTTCCCTTCGTTTTTTCCCACTTACCTTCATTTTTCAACTCTCTATCTTCTGTAACTTCACCAATTCCTTCTTTTACTTGTCCTTTTTTCTTTTCAACTTTACCTTTAACTTGTTCTTTTAGTCCGTTCTCACTCATATTTACAATCTCCTTTTCGTAATAGATTTATAGATTTAAAGGATACAAATTTAAATAGAATACATGCATCTTCTTTCTTGTAACCATTCACCGACTCTTTCTAAATCCTTAACGAATAACAAGATTTTCCCTTCATCCAGTTTTTCTTCATAAAAGTTCGCTTCTTCCTCATTAAGCCCTAACTCTTGCATTTTATTTCTTAACTGATCTCCTGTTTTTTGAAAGACGTTAATAATGCTTGTCCCAAGTCCCTCCTCTTTTATCCCAATTGTATTCACGTCTGCATTGTCCGCAATTCTATCTGTCCTATCTTTCTCATGCGTTAATACGTAAATATCTTTTTGGTCTATTCCTTTTTTCACGAGATCATTCGCCGCATTCATGACCTCTTTCTCCGTAATAAATTCATATACAAAAGGTTTACTATACTTCGTTTCCATCTTTAACTTCCTCCTTTAAAATGAATTATTTGTTATATTATATGTAGTACACCCATTTTCGAAATGTTAAACATAAAATATGAAAAAAGTTATGTGAATTTTGATTTTAATAGAGAATGAACATCATCATTTACCACTTTAAAACATCTTCTCCTTACAATAACTACCTAAATTAACAGAAAATTGTTATAATTAAACTTGAGGAGGGATACTATGAAAAAAATCATATCTATATGCACTCTAACCGCTCTATCTTTCAATTTAATAGGTTGTACAAGCACCTCGGCTACAGATAAAGCTTCACAAGTTAAGCAAGAACATAAACAAAATACCTTTCAATTAAATTCTGCTAATATTACAGACATTGAAATACTGAAAACAACAAATCATACTACTTCCAAATCTCAAACAGACAACGAAAAAATGATACAATCTATCGTTTCAGCAGTCCAAAAAGGCACTCCTAAACAAATCACACTAGATCAAAAAAAGAGAGAATCTGCACATTCTACTATTACTGTTACATATAAAGATGACTCAAAAGAAGAATTTCTTGTGTGGGCTGATAATAAGGAGCAAATTTCGATTGCTAAAGATGAGAAGAAAGATAAGGTAGAAGGTGTGATAGTGAATATTAAAGATGCTAAAATAATGAAGGATTTCTTTTAAAATTCTAATTAACGTTAAAAAAAAGTAGGATTACATCCTACTCTTTTTTTAATCATGCTCAATAAATAGACCTTTATAAAATCTATTTAAGGTCTAATTTTGCTAAATCATGTTGTAAAACATTATTTCCTTCTTGTGGGTTAAATACGATTGCACTAAGACCAAAAACATTCGTAACAACATCTCTATCTTTCGGACGAATGATTCTTACTTCATAAGCAAAAAGTGCTGGAGGAAGAGCTGCTGAACGAAAAGTAACATATCGATTAGGTGGCAATGTTTGTGTTGAAGGGTCTATTAATGGTAATAATACCGGAGAACCTGATGACCAATCAAACATTTCAACTGTTACTCTACGAGTATCATCTGGATCAACATTCATAGCTTCAACAGTAAGAAATAACGTAGCGGAATGTCTACGTAATACACCCGTTGATAAAGTTTCATTATGATGTTCAAAGCATTTTTTTGGAGGGTGACCATAGCCATAACTCATACCAATTCCCCCCTTTCATTTACAATTAAGGACAAGTATTCCTTATAATATATAATGCTATTATTCTTTTATTGAAAGGTATAAAAGCGGATTTCTATCTATATTATTAGATATTTTATTTTTCATTTATTCGCTCTTAAATAATAAAGTGAAACTTTAATCAGCCCTCACCAATCCGGGTCTTACTACCCGACAAATAGCGGCATAAATCTATTTTAAAAAGGACCTGCTCCATTCATTCGTAAAAGAATAAAGTAAATGGAATCCGTTAAAACACATGAGTGACCTCTTGGTTTTCCCTTCCTATTAAAAGGAGGAACTGTTATGGGCTTTGGTGGTAGTTGTGGCGGCTGTGGCTTTGCTGGAGGATTTGCTTTATTAGTTGTATTGTTTATTTTATTAATCATCGTTGGAGCTGCTTGCTTCTGCTAAAAACTATCGAAAGGACACTCACGTGAGTGTCCTTTCTTCATGAAAAAGCCCCATGCAATGTGCAGAGGCCATGCTTATCAACTTAAGAATTCAGAATTACCCCAAAACGAGAAAATGAGCTTTTTTGTTATAAGTTAGCACAAAATTTCGTTCTGGAGGTACGATAAAATTTTAGCTTGATGACAATGGGACTGAACCCCTAATACTTTATTTTAATAATGACTCTTTTCATGAAACAAAACTCAGTTATCAGTCTAAACCATTTTTTAGATCTAACAATAACAAGTGTGCTTCTTTACCTTTCAGATAGTCTCTATTATTCTAATTTCTTCATTTCCTTCAGCCGTTCTATATCCTTTTCTGAAGCATTTTGTATTTTATACAGTTCATAGCTACCCTTTATCTCATCTATCACTACAAATTCAACTTCATTCCGAACATAGCTTTTGGTTTTCCCTTTTTATAACCAATAACATTATCTAATATAGTTTTTCCACTATCTTTTTTATATAAATTATAGCTAACAGGTGGACGGCCAATTACATACTTATTATCAGAAAATCCGACTATATCATCCCTCCCTAATCCTGTCGAAACACTCAAGACAAAAATAATCTGAAATATAGAATAAACAACAATACTGCATAAGAAAAAAAATAGGATTGATTTAAAAAATAACTTTAAAAGTATCTTGCCCAAAAAACATTCCCTCCCATTTCATCTCGGGATAGCAAGAACAAAACGTGAATTTTGTGCGCTAAGGAACCGAAATTTTTAGATTGTTGAACTCAATCCCCCATTAGTTCCATAAGAAAAAGAGTTACCGCAGTAACCCTATTTTTTATAATACACGTCATTGGGAGAAGCAATGGATGAATAAATTCAATCTATGAAATTTCCCACAATCTTTTAACCTCCACCAATTCCTGTCCATTGAATTCCATCCTATATATATCTGGTTTTGATGTCTGTAGTAAAAAATTCAAGTCATACTTACTGTCATAATACCCCATCATCAAAGTCATTATAGCTCCATGAGTGCCTAATACTACTTTCTGTCCTCGATAGGTGTTTAATAATTCTTTTAAGACTTTTATAGCACGTTTCTGACAGTCGACATTAGACTCTCCCCCCCATTAAAGCAAAGTCGGGGTCTAAGAATGACTTTTTTATCAAAGGGAATAATTCTTTATCCGAAATTCGTTCCTCTTCAGCAATAAAAATCCTCTCTTTTAAGTCCTCAAATACTAAAACTTCTTGTCCTATTTGCTTTGCTAACTGCTGAACAGTTAGAATTGAACGATTGTATGGACTTGAGATAACAACGTCGATTCCCTCACCTTGTAATGCATCCGTTATTCGTTGAACATCTAATTTTCCTTTTTCAGTTAATCCTCTTGTTTTTTCTTTTCCAAACTTTGGTGAATCCCCGTGTCTCACCATATATATGAAAGTTTTCATAATTACCTCCATTTTTTCAGTTTTCTGTATAATCACCAACTTATATTAGCATATATATCCAATACAGTCTCCCAAAAAATAACAGAAAACTACAAATTCGAAACAGACCATTATCGTAATGTAAAACAGGAGCGATTAGAGTGCCAACTATATAGAAATATAATCACTATTTACCTATGTTCCTCTACAATGTTTAAAATGCGCCAAATTCTAAAAAAAAACTAATTGAATATAAAGCGATAGGTATGATACAAGATCATCCATTTCTCTTATATCAAGTCATACAAAAAGGACTCCTAGAGATTACAAATCTGCTGATTCGCTTGTTATACCTTCTACAGAACAACGGGCGGAAATCTCATCGATATGAGAAGAAGACTGTCTTTGATATCATGGGTGTTATCTATGAAAATAGTGGATTGAGAAAGCAAAAGAAAGCTGCATAAGTAAAAAAATGAAACCCGCTAGGGTCTATTTCGTATGCTTATTTTTAATGAAAACACATATTTTAAGAATTTCTTCGTTTATGTAAATGCAAGTTTATTTTATTTTTAAGCTTAATTTGATGGTTATGTGCGCAGAGATTCAATTGTAACTAATACTTTAATGATGTAGTATTACATTCGCCCCCAAAATGAACTTCGATACTATAAAAAATATAAAGTGTTCATTTAGGTACGGACTTAAAATCTTAGCTGGATAGCAATAACAGGAGATCCTATTCCAGACAAACTAATAAACATCTCAATAATTGCTATTGCACCAAAGTAAAACAAACTGGACAACCTAGATTTCAAACTGTAAGATTAGATGTTGGTGAAATCGGGCAGCAAAGCATATATAGAAAATAGGTGTTAATGTTGAAAATCAATAAAAAATTTGAACCATTAATTTTTAATATCTTTATGATTTTAGGCATATCTAGCATTATCTCTTTCGTCATGGTTTCAATGAATGTTGGATATACAGCTTTATTTCTCAAATCATGGATGAAAACATGGGGAATTGCTTTCGTACTTGCATTTTTAGCTTCTAAATTATTACCCTTTGTAGTTAAAAAGATAATGAAAATCTTCACTTTTGTTGAGAATGATGCTTAAGAATAAAGTGATGTACTGCGTAGGTTCATTCCAATTAAAAAAGTTTATTATCACAAAAACTTAACCTAGTAAAATGTTTCAAATCGAAGGAAGACACCTTAAAGGTTGTCTTTTCTTTATAAGTAAAAAAAGCCCGCCTATTTCCGTAGGCGGGCTTTATCTTTATTACACAATACGAAAGTATACTCTCTTTTCCACTGAAATTTCATGTAATTATACATATTCATGAAAATAGCAGAATTAAAATATGCCAAAATAAAAAATGAGCTAAATCCCCTAAATAGCTATATAGAGATGAAGTTGTTATGACAACATATTTTCCACTTTCAACTTAGTTATCATTAGAATGTTTTTCTACAAAATCAAGGATCCTAGCATTAACTTCGTTAGAGAACTCACCATTGATTGCGTGAGATGCATTTTTCCAATTAACTATATCAATATCTTTAACGTATTTTTTTCCAGTTTCAACTGCTTTTACCGAATTGTGCATTGTACTTTTTTCAGCTATAAGTGCAAGCACTGGAATATCAATATTTTTTAAGTCTTCTTTACTAAATAAATCAGGCGCTGGCGTTTTCAGTTTATAGTTACGCATACCCGACTCGATTAACTTAGCGATAGGCTCATCGTCACTTGCTTCTGCTCCTCCAGAAACATAGCTTAACATCTTTTCTCTTAAAAACTTAGGGACAATAGGAACGGAAGCTGGAATAGATGCCAGAATCATTTTTATGGATATTTGCGCAAATACAAAGACTGGATCTAATAAACTAGCCGTAGCAATATGCTCAGGATTATATCTGGCCAAGTTCATTGTTGTCCACCCTCCAATGGAGACACCTACGATATGCACTCTTTCTAAACCTAATCCTTCAATTACTTCATTTAACCATTCTGCTTGTTGTTTTTGGTTTTCAATCACCTTCGTTTGCACACTCATCCCAGGTTCACCTAGTAAATCTATCGTATAAACAGGCCTTTTTTCTCTTAGACCTTCTAAATTAGGTACCCACATTGGAGTAGATGCACCACGTCCAGGGAGTAAGAGTATTGGTTCCTTATGTTTGTTTTCCTCTTTAGTAAAATAATAAGCACGAATTGTGCCATATTTCGTTTTTATATTTTTCGTATCGTTAGGTTTTGGAAGGAGTGCCATTGATTCATCGTAGGCAATTTGAAAGTCTTCCTTTCCTTTTTCAGATGTAAAGTGACCAACCTTATTATCATGTCTCTTCATTTGAATGCCTCCTTTCTACAAATATATGGATGAACTTTATCTATATATTCATGGTAATTATCCATTGAATTTTTATCTTCTTTAAGGCAAGACTCTCATTTAGAAAAAAGAAAATCGTACGTTTAGATACAATTTGGCAACAAACTAACTGTTTTTTTTACATTAATAGACAACTACTGCAAGAATTATAGTTTTTATGTTTTCATTTATCTTTTTAATCAGATGAATGCTTTTTTGGTACATAATAAAGTGAAACTTTAATCAGTGGGGGGTTCATCGACCACTGATTATTAGCTCACACCAATCGGGCTTTTACGGTCAGCCCGCCCCCCACCTAACTTCTTTGCTTCCGCTGAATTTTGAGGTGGGGGTCTTACTACCCGTTAATGCGAGATAAAAAATATAAAAAAATATCCAGAAAAACTGTCACAAAATCCGTTTTTCTGGTTTCTCTATAATACAGGTATCAAATTGAAAGTGAGGTTTAAACGAACATGTTAACCATAGAAAATGAAGAAAGTCATGCTTCTAATATGACCTTTGAAGATTTATTTAAGCAGTACTATGCTTATGCTATGAAACAGATTATATGGATTGTTAAAGATCAATCTATCGCTGAAGAGTTAGCACAAGAAGTATTTTTACAATTATATCGTAGCGATTGGAAAGGAATTAAAAATATACCTGGATGGTTGATTAAATCTTCTACTTATGTAGCTTATAACCATTTTCGATTTGAAAAAAGGCAGCAAGCGAAGATTGATAAGGAAATACAATACCATGAAGTACAAAATGTATCATCATTAGACGATGATTGGATAAGAAAAGAAGAAATTGCAGAAGTACTTCAAATTGAAATATCTTCTATAGGAACATTATTAGTCCGAGCCAAAATGAAATTCCGCAAGATTTATAAACAAATAGAGGAGGCATAACAAATGAAATGTTATGATATCGGGTTTATTCAAACATATATTGATGGAGAACTTTCTCATGATATAAGAAAGGAATTTACAAAGCACCTAGATACATGTGAAGCATGCCAAGATTTATTAGTAGAAATTAGTAAATTAAATCAATGGGAAAACGTAATGCTAGATGAAGAATCTGCAAATTCACCACAAGAAATCAAAATTGATATAGAACAAGCATGGAAAACATTTGAAAGTCGTTCCAAGTTAGACAACGTTTCTAATATAAATTACAAAAAACAACAAAAGAAAGGCATCTTTACAAACATGAGTAAAAAATCAAAATGTTTCATTTATACAGCAGTAGCTGCAGCTGCACTTTTCACAACAGCAATGATTCCACAAGTACAAGTGGCGGCTACAAATGTCGCTTCATATTTTTCTGATGCAATTACAAATGATAAAGTTGTAAATGAAGGAATAAAAGATGAAAATGGTATCACACAAGATATGATGAAGAATGGTAAATATATTCCTATTGATGAAAAAATTACAGATCAAGGTATTACTGTACATCTCAAAGAATTATTTATCGCAGATTCACGTATATCAGTTCATTATAGAATGGAAAAAGCTGACGGAAGTTTAGTACCATTTGAATTTGATACATCAGGATTAGATCTCCAAAGTGATGGTATAATTAATGGACAACAAGAGGAAAACCCTGAGATTAAACATGATGGGAGACTATCATTTATCCATGATTCAGATGATCGTCTTCCTTTTGAACTTATGGCAGCAGGTAAAAAATTAAATGAAGTGGGCATTCGTGATAATGATAAACCCGAAGGTGTCGCTACATTTGTTATAGTTCCTGGAGGAAAAGACGATTTTAAACAGCCCCTTACTTTAGATGTAAATATAACTAGAATTGGAAAAGTAATTGGATCTTGGAAAGCTCAAATTCCAATTGATACTTCACATTTGAAAAATAATACGAATTAACATGAAAAAAAGAATAGAACAATATGTATCTAATTCTCAGTTTATATGTTTTCTTGTTTTCGTTACATTTATTTCGTATATAGTTTTTACTCTATCTTTTATTTATGATTTAAGACCATTATAAGAAAAAGCCCTCTAAAAAAGTAGGAAAATAAATAACCGGTTTCTTAACGTATAAGGAATCGGTTATTTTGTATTTAAAATGCGTCTAAACGTACAAATTTCTTTTTATAAAAAAGAATAGACACCCTAAGGTGCCTTCCTCCGACTTGAACCATCTTAATTTTAATAATATGTATTGGACTCCCGTCCAACTATTATTTTACCACGTTAAGTTGTTTTGTTTATTGAGAAATACAATGTTTTATTTATGCTAATCTTCTGTATTAGTTCATTTTGTAGTCCGTGCAGCGGTTAACAAGAAAATAATAGCATTGATGACACCTAAAAGTCCCTGCTTAATCCACATAGATAATGCAGCATTTGTGCCAATGGCTAGAAAAATAAGCATTACTGTGTATCTATTGAATCTCAGTATAGACAACCTCCCGATGGGACTATATTTAAGGAAATTTCATTATTTTTTTGTTCCATAAAACATTGTACTTCCTAGTGAAGAGAAATTCAGTTTTACTTCTATAACTCGCCCTGTTTCCACTCTTTATTATGGATATCTAATCCTTCTTGACCAAAGAAATGGAGAATAAATTCTTTTTCATCACTATCAATTTTTTTAGCTAGTTTAGATCCCTCCATACTTTGCTTTTTTCCTGAACTTAAATAATGAATTTCTTCAAAGTCTTTAACTACAGATTCGAACTCTCCATCATACCATTTGTTCAGAATAGATTCATATTTTGGTCTTTCATCATTATTAATAACATTTAAGTTGTTTTTTAAGTATTGAATGTTTTCTTTCGTCATTTGAAATCGCCCTACATCACGGGTACCGGAAACATGAAGATTATTCCCATTGAATGTGAGTTTTTGTAAAGACATATGTATCATCATATCATTTATAGTTTGCTCGTTTTGGATTTCACCAATCGACTGTGCCGCTTTAGAGAGTTCATCTTCACTTACTACATAACTATCTTTTTGCTGCTTTTGAATGGTTTGAACTTTCGGTTTTTCCTGAACCTTTTCTTCTTGTTTAGGTTTTGATTCAGTTGTAGTCTTCTCATTTGAGCTACAAGCAGCCATTCCCATAAGCAATGTACCGCATGTTAAAGCCATTAGTAACTTTCGGTTCATTTTTTTCCGCCTATCTGCATTAGTTATTTTAAACAGTTTTTTAATGTAAGATTTCTCATCTCATAGTAGCAAAGAATGTATCTATATATTGTCATGTTTTGTCGAAGAATAATAAAAAAACAACCTAGATCCCATAGGATCTAGGTTGCTTTTAATACGTAAACGTAATCGTCACTAAAGAATACCCTTCTTTCGCATTGTAAGGCTCCGCTTTATAAGAAACTCGATTTGCCCCTTGCGGATAATCGATTTCACCAATTGCCTTTTTCACATCTTGCAGTGCATCATTCATTGATTGCTTGTATAGCACTTCAATTTTCTCTGGTTTTGCACTATAGCGTTGCTGCATTTTATTTTTTAATTCGGTATAGTTATTTGCGATATATTCATTTCCTAAATAGTTTAACTTTGTATCTTTTAATATTTGTTGATATGCAGGCGTTTTCGTACTACCTGCTGCAATTTTGTTTGTCAGTGTACTATAATAATTCGTTGTAGCTTGCGGGTAGTCTCCGCGGTTCCACTCATGATTTCTTGCGATTTGTTCATCTGATAAATTGAAATACGAATACGTGACGCGGCCCTGCTCATCTGGCACTGGATCATCGAATGTTGTATCAAGGTGATACCATTTGTTTTCGATTTTCACTAAATTCCAAGCATGAGGTTGTCCGTCCCCAGTTCCTGTCACAAAATGATTTTCAATTCCTGCTTCTTTTAATAATTGATAAGTTAATAGTGCGTAACCTTGGCAAACCGCAGAACGATTTACAAGTGCTTCATATGCTGTGTAAGCTTTATAAGACGTATCATAAGAAACATGCTTTACTACGTAATCATGAATCGCCTTCACTTTTTCGTGATCATCCATTCCAACTTGAGTAATAGAAGAAACGATTGCTTTCGCTTGTTTCATGACATATTCCGTCTGTTCTTTCGTTTCACGATATGTAATCTTAAGCGTAAACGTATAATTTCCAGGTGATCCAGAAAGTCCATATGAAACATTCGATCTATTATTATTTGTATACTCATTTTTACTTGCAACTTCTTTATATGCGTTAAAAAGTGTATTCATCACTTCGTTTGTATTATTGTTTTTCGTTTTATATGGAAGTGTAATATTTGTCTCGTATGTATTAATACGCTTTTGTACTTCCTCTTTAAACGCTGTTAATAATGCAGCATCTCCTGTATCTTTCACATCGGCATTTTTATATTTTAAAGTTTTATATAAAAACTGCGCATACTGTTCACGTGTTACTGTGCCATACGGTTCAAAATTCCCGTTCCCTGTGCCATCTGCGATTCCATTTGACTGCACTGCACTAATTGCGTTTTCTGCCCAAAATGGATTTGGAACATCCTTAAAGGTATGTTTTTGTTTTGCCGCAAGATGGAAAGCATTTGTAAGAATTTGTGCCATTTCCGCACGACTCACAGAAGCTTTCGGTCTAAATTGGCCATTTTCATCACCTTTAAAAACTCCTAAATTCGTTAAAGTTAATACCTCTTCTGGAAACATTGTAGAACTTTGATTAATATCACCGTAAGGATTTTTAAACGTAGACCCATCCTTTAATACGTAACGAGTTCCATCATTACTAAACGAACCGCCTTGTTTATTCGGTACTAACACTCGATAAATTAAAGCCGCAACTTGCTCCCTTGTCGCAACATCTCCAAAACCAAATATCCCATTCCCATAACCGGAAATAATATTTTTACTCGCTAAATCTTTAATCGCAGGATATGACCAATGTGATGTCGGCACATCAGAAAAAACACCCACTTCAGCAGCCTTCACACCACTGCCATTTGTATATAACAACGCACCACCAATCAGTGATAATGATGTAATTGATTTTAATAGTTTTGTATACATAATGTCTTCTCCCAATACGTTCTCTATTTTTGTTGGTTTATGTCGAAAAATCTAAAAATATGACAAAATATATTATACAATTAAAAGTTTTTAAGGGATATATTGAATTTTAAAATATGCAAAAATTCATATTGTTATAAGGATTCATAGTGATATTATGTTATTTCACTTGCGAATATATAAATAAAAAAACGCTCATCTGAGCGTTTCATCTATATACTTATTAGTTACTTTTTCTTCACTTAGAACTCTTCTTCGGTAATCATCCTTCGATCTAACAACTCTTTATACTTCAATATTTCTTCAGCCCCACGGCTCTCCATGCGTATATTGTATAACACTTGTTGTATTGACCTTTGATTGGTCCGTTGAAACATTTACTCCATTTAGAGATAATTCTATTGAATTTTTCACTACTAATCACAAAAATATCTTATAATCTCTATATAACAAATTAATGTATTAGGAGTAGATAAAATGCCAGTTACACTCGAACTTATTCTTTTCATTCTTATAGCAATTAGTGCTGTTGGCTATTTAATAAAAGAATTTCAAAAAACTAGGAAACGAACACTTGGAATTTCACTAGAATTTTTAGTTCTTTTCTGGTCAATATGGAGAATATCAACTATCATAATCTAATTTATAAAACATAAATTCCTTCGAATGAAGTGAAACTCTAATCAGCGGGGGATTTATAGGATAAATTTACCGGTATTTTTACCACAACATTCATGTTAAAATCCCTTGTGAGTACGACATAACTCGACCTTATGAAGCTCCGCAGCTTTTATCGCGGAGCTTTTTTTATTTAAAATAACTATTTTGTTCACTTTTTCGATACATTTACGAAACATTCATATGTTACGTTATATAAGTCCTTTTTTAAATCATATTCATTCTAGCAAAAAGTCCTAGTCCCCCTAGGACTTTTTGCATTCAAATAATGAGTTGTCTTTTTTCTCAATAACCGAAACTATTTAACGTGGTAAAATAATAATTGGACTGGCATCCAATACCATATTACAATGGAGCAAATCGCAAGAAGGCACCTTAGGGTGTCTTTTTTATAGAGAATCAGTTTAAAAACTAAAAATAAAAGAACCTCAATAAATGAGGTTCAAAAAATCTACTATTTTAAATTACCTTCGTAAAAAGCAACTCCATGTTGAACATGTTTTAAATACCACGTAATCGTCCCGCCACAAACATTTTCATTAAAACTATTAGCATATACTCCATTTGAGTAATAAAGAGTTCTTTTGAATTTACCATTAGAATACTCATAAGGAATGGAGCATGTGGCTTGCTTCGGAGAGCTCACAGCTTTTTGTGTATCAGCTGAAGCTGCACCAATTCCTCCTGTTAATGCAATACCTGTTGCTAACGCTCCTACTACTAATTTCTTGAACATAATAAATCCCCCTTTAATAGTTTTTATAGATTACAAATTAAATGTATCACTTTTGTAATTTATGTAAATATCTTGAATATGTAGAAATATTTATTTAATTATTGGTGATATTAGGATTTTATTTTATCAAATGGAAAATAGAGGGATTAGAGAAGCGTGTGAAAATACAGATAGGTTTATATTAAATGAACATGGTTCAAGTCGGCGGAAGGCACCTTAGGGTGTCTTTTTTATACATAAAAAAATCTCACCATCTTATAGAAACGATAAACTCTTTAAAACAATAATTGCAACTATATTAATTTTACATTACATTAAGGTTAGAGAATGTTCTTATATTAATAAAGTGCTAAATAGTAGGTGGCAAAATGGAATTTAACGATTTGGGTATTACCATTAAAGAACTTAGAATTAAAAAAAATATATCACAATCCGAATTATGTCATGGAATATGTTCACAAAGTCAAATTAGCAAGATTGAAAAAGGTATGATTTATCCATCTAGTATATTGTTATATCAATTATCAGAAAGACTTGGTATTGATCCGAATAACATATTTGCACTAACTCAAAACAAAAGATTAAAATATGTAGAAAACGTAAAATACGTAATAAAAGATTGCTTAAAGCAAAAACAATATAAAGAACTTTATGAAATAGTAAAAAAAGAGAAAAACTTAAATAATTTTCAAACAAAAGATGAGAAACAATTTCTAATGTGGCATGAAGCAATTGCTATATTTATGGTGGATAAATCAATAAAAACTGCTTTAGATTTTTTAAATCATGCATTAAAACTGACTTTAACTAATTCTGATTTTTTATCAGAAAGAGAAATAGATATTATGCAAACAATGGCTATATTTTATGCAGAAAATAAAGAATATGAAAAAAGTATTAATATATTCAAAAGATGTTTAACTAATTTTAATAAATTAGATTTTCCTAGAGATAAAGAAATTAAATTAAAACTCATGTTAAATTTAGCAAAATGTTTCGACTTCACATATCAACATGAAGAGGCAATAAAGTATATTGATAAGGGTATCAAATTAGCAATTAATCTAAATACTTTATACTTACTAGGTGAACTATTCTATTTAAAAGGTCAGTGTTTATTAAAAATGAAACAACATAATGTAGAAGATGTTATTTATAACTGGAAAAAAGCATTATTTATATTTGAACTAACAGAAAAAGAATATTATACAAAAATGCTACCAGATGAACTTATTGAATTACAAAATAAAAAACACTCATAATTTCGTAAAAACTACTTACAAATCCCACAGAAAAAATCCCTATAGCTTTTAAACTTAGAACGATAATATTAAAATAATTTAAGTCGGCAGAAGGCACCTTTTGGTGTCTTTTCTTTATTTTTACAAGGACCTGCTCAATTAATTCTTAAAAACATACTGAGAAGCATTGTTTTATTTATCCCATTTTCATTCATGCTATATATAAAATTCTTTAATAAATCCACCTCAAACATACTTATATGCATAGGAGTATGTTTGAGGTGGAACTTCTTCAAATACTAGTTCCTTTTATAAACTGTTTTTTGATGTAGATGACATTATTCTCAATACAATAGAATGAATTATGGGAACATATTTAGCAATATATATCAAAAAACATATTAAAAAAACCCTTCACCTTAAGGTAGAAGGGATCTTCTAATTTCTATTTCAAACTACCCGAAATCTCCGTAAAGGTACCCCAAGCGCATGTGCACCTGCATCTGAATATCCTAAACTTCTTTCACCAACTACCGCTCCTCTGCCGAATGATCTTTCAACGATAGATTATATGCCTTGAAGTGCTGTTTGCAACATTTCAATTCAGATATACGACAGTAAAGAATACATCATCACTGTGTCAGCAAGCAAAAGTGTATTCTGCATTTCTGAAAACAGTAGATGGCAGATTATGACCTACTGAATCTGCTAAGAAAGAATATACAAGAACATCCTTAACATCCTCTCTATTTCCACTAATGATGACATCAAGGAAATCTTCTACTTGGAATTCTGGAGTAAACAACACAATCTTAGTTGTTCTGTTTGGTTCTAAAGAAACAAAAGTACGAGAGATTTCAACTAATTCATTTTGAGTTGGGAAAAAGGTGTTTCGACTTCTCTTAACAGTTACCGTTACATTACTAGTATGACAGCGTGAATCATTGTTTAACATAATGTTGAGAGCAGTTGGAATAATCCCATTTTCAGAAACTGGAACTCGAAACACTCCAGTAGATTTATGAGCCATATAATCACATCCTTCCAAAATAAAATATATTTACAATATATTAAATGCAAAAAACGTTCATTTTGATATGGACAAATTACATGATTAATATATCTATAATAACCCTCGGTATTACTAAGCCAATGTTTTAAAAGATTAACAAATATCGCGAGAACCAATCGAATGTATATTAAAAGTAAAAAGAATAAGTTGTCTAAAAGACCCCCTATTTTGAGCCAATAATGAGACATTATGTTAATCTTATATGTATAGTTGCACAAAATTGAGAAACTTAAGGAGACAGATAAATTTTATGAGAAAATTATCTATATTACTTACTTTCATTCTAGTATTAGTCAGTGTTACGGCTGCTTGCACACAAGATAAAACAGATAGTGCCGTTGAAAATGGTTCAATAGAAGAACCAACCGCAAAAAATGAAAATGAAGAATTAATAAATTTTGAAGAAAAAGAAGATATGAGCCGCTTGGAACAAGGTATTTTATTAGTTGGTGAGAGTGTTAAGGGAGGCTATTACTTGACCGCTGTTCAAAGTGCCTATTTAAATGCTAGCAACGATTCCGTAGTTGTTAATGTCTCTGTAAAAAATGTACGAGGTCAAACGATTGGACTATCAGAATTAAAATATAACTTAAAAGATGAAAAAGACGGAAAGATCTATAAAGGAAAGGTGCTTGATCAAAACCCTTCTGATATACAAGTTAAACCAAATGAAACGGTAGAATTGAAAATAGCTTTTGAAGTACCACGTACCGCAGATGAATATATGTTTTATATTGAAAGCTCTTTAGACCCTCTACAAACATACTGGAAAATTGATAAGCTGCAATCACAAACAAACTAAGTCTAAAATAAGCAAAAAACAATGAAAAATTTAATATAGATACAAATGAATACTATATAAACGTAAGACCATCGATTTAATGAATCGTTGGTCTTTTTCAAAAAATGCCCCATTAAAAACTAAGAGATAAAAAAGAACTAATCTCGAGAAGAGATTAGCTCAATATATCCAAAGCTATTATGGTACATAGTTTTATGAGCAAACGTTATATAATGTTGTATGGGATACATAACCTGTCATCCCTTTATATGTAACTTTTAACCACTGTTTAGAATTACTGTAATGACCTTGAACATATTCACCAGTTACCCATGTTCCAGTAATTTTCGTACCATCATTAAATGTATGTAAGACAGGTGAATCGACAGTATAACCACTGCGCATCTTTGCACCATATACACCTACCGTACCTCCCTTTGCACAAGCTGCTACTACATTTTGATTTTCAGTAGCATTCGTAGCCGCGAAAGCAGAGCCGTTAAATGTAAATAAAGTAAATATAAAAGCTGTTAGTACTGTACAAATAGATAAACGACGTAACAAAATAAATTCCCCCTTTTTTTATAATTTACTTCTTCACAAATGATTATCTTAAATATTCTAACTATTTTCAATATATTAATGTTGAGAAATATTAGTTGTATTTTTGAAATAAGATTTTATCAAAAATAGTAACAAACTCATATTTTACTGAGAAAGAACCGAAAGAAGTCTTCTACATATCAACTATATAAAAATCCCTCCACCTTAAGGCAGAGGGACTTTCCAATTCCTATTTCAAACTACCCGCAATCTCCGTAAAGATAACTCCAAGCGCATGTGCACCTGCATCTGGATATCCTAAGCTTCTTTCACCAACTGTACCAGCGCGGCCCATGCGAGCTACGATTTCTTTCGTGTACTCTGCTCCTTTGACCGCTGCTTCTGCTCCTTTTTCAAAGGCAGTTTTTACGTCTACTTCGTTTGAGGCGCTATCTAACCAAGAATCTACACATGGAGCAAGTGCGTCAACAAGTGTTTTGTCACCAACTACTGCTCCTCTGCCGAATGATCTTTCACCGATCGATTGGATGCCTTGCAATGCTGCTTGCAGCATTTCAGCGAATTCTTTCACTGTTAACTCACGCTTCTCGCCTGCTGCTTTACTAGCTGCGCGGAATGCTCCGCCCCAAATTGGACCAGAAGCGCCGCCGCAATGTTCCATAATAATCATAGAACAACCGTCAAGGAATGATCCGATCGTTACGTTCTCTTGATCTACAATCGAATGCCACTCACGTTTTAATTGCTTAAATCCTTTTGCTACACTCATTCCGAAGTCGCCGTCACCAGCATGCGTATCTAGCTCACAGAACGGTACTTCATTTTTAATAATAATATCGCTCATTTTATCAACGAGATAAATCATGTTGTTTAATGTGATAACATTATTTTTTATCACAGCGTGTTCTTCCGCCGTTTCTAGTTCAAATGAAACTTCCTTCTCGCCTGTTTCTTCAAGTACATTTACGTACTCTACACTTTCAACTGGACCGTCTACTTTAAACGCTGGTGTATTACATTCTTTTGATAGTAATGTTTTTAGCTCTTCATCTAACTTCATTACCGTTAAAGACATACCAGCCATATCAATACTCGTCATATAGTTACCGACAAATACTCTATTAATTTTAATGTTTCTTGCAGCTAGTTCTCTCGTAACGGCGTTATTAAATAAGTAAAGTTCTTGCAGTGGTGTTCCGCCAAAACCGTTAACTAGAAGTGCGATTTCCTCGCCATCTTTTACTCCTAAATCTTTCATTAAATCATTTGTCATACGGTTAGCTAATTCATCCGCCGACAGCATTTTTTCACGCTTAATTCCTGGTTCGCCGTGAATACCTACGCCGTATTCCATTTCATCTTCCGCAAGTGTGAAAGTAGGTGATCCGCTCGCTGGAACTGTACAAGACGTTAACGCTAAACCGATTGTGCGCACGTTAGCCGCTGCTTTTTCTGCTACAGCTTTCACCGCTCCTAAATCCATACCTGCTTCCGCTGCTGCGCCGGCAATTTTATGAACTAAAATAACTCCCGCAACGCCGCGGCGTCCTACTGTATATAGGCTATCTTCTACCGCAATATCATCGTCCACTTTTACGTAGTCGACTTCAATTCCATCTTCCGTCGCTAAATGCGCACCGTTTTTGAAATTCATAATATCGCCGCTATAATTTTTAATAATTAATAACGTACCTTTTTTACTAGCTGTCTCTTTAATCGCTTGGTAAACTTGAATTTGCGAAGGAGAAGCAAACACATCTCCGCACACTGCCGCATCTAACATTCCTTTTCCGACTAATCCTGCATGTGCCGGCTCGTGACCACTACCGCCTCCACTAATTAACGTTACTTTATTTTCGTTCATTTCTTTCTTCTTAATTACTTTATATTTTTTCAAAAGCTCAAGCTCTGGGTGAGCCATAACCATTCCGTTACACATTTCCATTACTAATGTTTCTGGTTTGTTTATAATCTTTTTCATTGTAGTTCTCCCTCAATTCCTTTAATATATTGTGATATATTTGAAATCTTCTTCTTACTACTCATGTTAAAATGAAAGCGTTTTATAGTAAACGGACAAAATGGACAATCTGTCTAAAGACACCGCTCTCATTTATGGGTAGGATTTTTATATTAATAACATTCTAGGGATGATTTAGATGACCTCTTCTATAATTTCTAAAAAGATAATCGCGAACTCATTGAAGTATTTAATGGAAACAGAGTCGTTTCATAAAATATCAGTGAGCGATATTATGTTACACTGTCAAATGCGTAGGCAAACTTTTTATTATCATTTTAAAGATAAATTTGAACTATTAAGCTGGATTTATAGAGAAGAAACGAAAGAAAATATTATAGACTTTCTCGATTATGAAAAATGGGAAAACATTTTCGATTTATTATTTGATTACTTTTATGAAAATCAAAAATTTTACCGAAATGCTTTTAAAGTCATTGAGCAAAACTCGTTTAATCACTATTTATTTGAGCATACGAAAAACTTATATATGAAGATTATTGATGAATTATCTGTGAGCTGTGGATTCAGCCTTTCTGATGAGACCAAAAATACGATTGCCTCCTTTTATAGTCACGGCTTCGTTGGAACGATAAAAGATTGGATTGAAAGCAAGTGCGAAGTAGATCCATCCGTTATGTCTTCTCTTATGAAAAATATGATAAACAATCAATTACTACTATTACTTGAGCAATCAGCAAAGTAATTAAAGGGTGGCAAAAGCAATGAAAAAGATTATGAATGATGTACAAAATATCGTTCAAGATATGCTGCATGGCTTTTATTTTGAACATAACGACAAAGTAAATTACGATGAAACAAATAACATCATTTATGTAAAAGATATCGAAAAAATGAAGCAAGACGTCGCTATTGTAAGCGGCGGTGGTAGCGGACATGAACCTGCTGATATTGGTTATGTAGGAAAAGGTATGCTTACAGCGGCAGTAAACGGCAGTATTTTCACTCCGCCTACAGTGGAACAAATTGCGGCGGCAACTCGCCTCATACCAAAAAATAAAAGTATACTATTCATCATCAAAAACTTTAAAGATGACGTAGAAAACTTTCTAGCAGCAAAGCAAATTGCTCAAGAAGAAGGAAGAAAAGTTGACCATATCATCGTAAATGACGATGTTTCAATTGAAGATGATGCTTCCTTTAATAAAAGAAGACGCGGCGTAGCTGGCACTGTTTTCGTCCAAAAAATATTAGGTGCGGCCGCTGAGAGTGGACATTCTTTAGAAGAACTAACAACAATCGGGCAAGCTGTCATCAAAAACTTACACACATTAGGAGTTGCCCTTTCCCCTGCCAACGATCCAGTAAAAGGAAAAGCTTCATTCACATTAAACGATGATGAAGTGTTTTATGGCGTCGGCATTCACGGAGAAAAAGGTTACCGTAAAGAAGCACTATCCTCTTCTGAAATATTAGCGATTGAACTGATGAACAAACTAAAAAGCATTTATCGCTGGAGAAAAGGAGATAACTTCGCTATCCTCATTAATGGACTCGGCGCAACTCCATTAATGGAACAATACATTTTTGCAAATGACATTCGCCGTTTATGTGAATTGGAAAGCTTACAAGTTACATTCGTAAAGGTTGGTACGCTGTTAACTTCTTTAGATATGAAGGGTGTTTCGCTCAGTTTGCTTAAGGTAGAGGATTTGGATTGGGTGAAGTGGTTGAAAGCGGATGTTAGAGTGGGTAATTGGTAAGTAAAAATCATGATGATAAAAGCCTTTAACTATAACAAGTTAAAGGCTTTTTACAAATTGAACTATCGCACGAGCGTTCAAAAGAAATTCGTAATCACCTCACTGAATGATGACAGGTCTTCCAAATAAAGCTGGATGATAAATTAACATCGCCCCTACAAATGAACACACTAAACAAAAAACAGCCTCGTATTTTATAACTAGAGAAGAGTTGGTATCAAGCTTTTTCCCCTCTCTTCTTAATATCATTTTAAAAGCTCTATATAATAAATACCCAATAATCGCCCCGAGGGTATTCGTAAATAAATCATCAATATCTGTAATTCTATTATTTAGTAATTGATTTAACTCAATTGCCAATGAAAAAAGAAATCCTGCACATACGGTGTTTTTCATTTTTCTAAAGTGCGGCCAAATCATCGGTAATAAAAAACCTAACGGCATAAACAGTACAATGTTCAAAAGATACGTAGTACTACCTGCAGTATCAAATAGAGTCAAATTGATTTGACTTACACGAATCCACGTTTCATATCTACTTATATCCCATACAGTCGCGATTTGCGTCACCTTATACACTAGCGAAAGGTAGAATAGAAAAACATATACCCATAGAAAATGTCGAATAGATATATTTCTTTTCGCTTTAAAATAAAACCCAATTTGAAACACAATACAAAAAATAATCGTAAAAAAATACGTATACAAATAACTAATCAAAACTCCTGTATGCATGTGGAATCCCCTAACTTTACATTTTCATCTATTATTTAGAACATAGTTTAAGAATCGGTACTTTGTTCATATATTTAATCTTCTACTTTGTCTTCGAATATAGGGAATATATTAAAAATAAAAAATCCCCACTTCTTCATTTTCAGTCTCCTCCTTGATGTAACTTGTTTATAGGATAGGAAAAACTTTTAAAATAAAAAGTGGGGTAAATATAAAATTTTTCTTAAATTTTATGTTAGTTTTTATTATTACTCTAATTACTAATCCGCTATTCGTTGTTAGGCAACAGTATGCTTAAACTTAGTTTTCACTTTACTCCTTCTCATCCCTCATACTGTAATACCCCAAATTAATAATAACCAAGAAATACCCACTCATAATTCCAGCAGCAAATGTCCACATGAATTCATGGTGTTCAATTTCATACATAATAATTGCGCCGAGAATTGCGGCTGCGAACCGGTTCATCATTCCGAGCATCGGTGCTTTTTCTTTTTTTACAATGCTATCTCCGAACTTTTCAATACGTCTTCCTAAAATCCAGGCGCAGTACATACTTACTAAAAGGCCAATGCTTATCCCTACAAACTGGGCTGAAAAAGGTGTCAGCAACCATCCCAATAACATTACGCCTAGCAAACAATACATTTGTATGTTGAACGATCTTAATGCCATACGAATCATGTTATTCTCCTTTATCTTTCTCATTGTAATTCCGTATCATCAATCCAATCTCCCAGGCTTCAAGCTTTCAGCTATATCTTTTTTAAAATGAGGGAATTTGATTTTGCTCACCATTAAATAAGCGAGTACGCATGTACCAAACGCCACGGAAACTGGATTCTTTAAAAAACATAAAATGAGGAGACACATTGCCGCGAATGGAATCGGCATCCCGATAAATGTCGGGAGTTTGCTTTGCTGCGTGTTAAATCTCGCAAGCCGAAGCATTCCGCAAATACTGTAAGCAAGCGCACATATCATCCCGATAGACTGCAAATCTTTTAACGCGACACTATATGCAAGAATAGACGGTGCCACACCAAAAGTAACTAAATCCGCAAATGAGTCCAACTCTCCACCAATTTCCGAAACAGAATCAAGTTTCCGAGCGACCATACCATCTAAAAAGTCAAACAACATACCCGTAATAATAAAAACTGCTCCCAAATAAATATCGTGAACGAAAACAGCGTAAATAGCTAAAAGTCCACATACAAAATTTGCTATCGTAATCATATTTGGTATGTAACTCATAACACGCTTCTCCTCCTTTCTACTAATTGCTTCATCTACGTTCTTACTCATTACAATTAAGATCCTTCTGTTTTTCTTCCAATATCACTTTATTTATTTTCGTTAACGTCTCGGTCATTTGCTCAAGGGCATTTATATCGATTTTAGAAAAATATTTCTCAATTAATACATCATCTAACTCAGACAACCGCTCTATATACTTACTACCGTTTGGACCAAGTGTAAGAAAATACTCCCGTTTATTATTAGGGTTTACTTGTTTTGAAATCATCTTCTGTTTCTCCAATTTAGATAAAACTTGGCTAACGGCACTTTTGGATACATTAAAGGTAGTCGCAATGTGATTTGCTGTCGTGTTTTCATTTAAATTAATATGAAATAGCATGCTCTCTTGCTGTCCTGTAAGACCGAACTCATCTTTTAACTCCTGGAATAGTAAAATGTAGAATTCATTATAAGCTCGGTTCATTTCATTAATTACTTCTTTATACGTTCTAGTCATAGCGTTATTCCTCCATGCTTTTATTTCGTTTCATTTAATAGTTAAGTTTACTTAACTTAACTATAGTATACCGTTATGTTCGTGTAAAGGGAAATATAACGCTACACTTTACTCACAGTGATACAAAAAAGAAGACACTCTTCTAAAACAAGTTAAGTCCCTTCTTCCTCACTGCTTCCTTCATCCAAATACCCAATTAATCGTTCTGAATAATCAAAAAGAAAATCAATTAAATTCCATATAGACCCATTACTGGTTAAAATGTTATAATGGAATCACCCTACATAGTTACTCATAGCCAGACTGAGGAACTAGCGTCTTATTAAGTAATGCGCATAACTAAAATAAAAAAGACACTTTACGGTGTCTTTTTTATTTATATTCATTGCAATTATCTCTTTTATAAACAAACTCTATCAAACAGTAAAGGAGACTAACAGATGGAACATCCTGTTGCAAGAGAATTACGTTTTATACGGGTATGTCTTATCATTTTGATTATTGTCATTGCATTCTGGGATCGTGAGAAAACTGTGGAAATTACTGATCACGGTAGCGATCCTATCTTAAACACCAGCAATATGACCCAAGTTGGTGAGAATACATTTGCATACAAAGATGAATCGAATCAAATTAAAATATTTAAGTTTAATCCAGATACAAATGAAATAAAATTAATAAAAGAGTTTTATGCTAACGAATATTAATTACATGAATTAAATAATTCAAATCTGTAGAAGACACTTTAAAGTGTCTTTTCTTTATGAACTACAAAGTATGAGGCCCCAAGCCATTAGCTGCAATTACGACTAAGGCTTTTACTATATAAAAAATAAAACATAGTAAGAATAGAATACTCACTTAAATTATTTTTCACTTCACAAACTACATCCAAAAAGTTGGATAACTTCTTTTACTACTCATATTATTAATGAATAAAGCAATAACTACAATAACAACGGAGCCAATTAAAACTGGTGTTACTAAATAACTCCAACTATTTGCCCCTAAAATAACGATAATCGGATCGGCGCCTGCCGGAGGGTGCGTCGTTCTCGTTAACATCATAACGGCTATTGCCATCCCCACCGCTAAAGCAATTGTCCAATATTCATTCCCAAACAAATGATATATTGATAGACCAATGAAAGTTGAAATCAAATGTCCTCCAATAATATTACGCGGCTGAGATAATGGCGCATTCCAAACTCCAAACGCTAATACACAACTCGCACCAAATGGAGCCATTAATAATTCTGTAGAGGTTATGCTCGTTAAATATGTTAAGGTAAGAATTGTTAAAAATCCCCCTAGTAGTCCCGTTAAAGAGTCCTTTACATTTACTTGTAATGGACTTCTTCCTTTCCCTTTCATTTTTGTAAAATATCGTACACTTATTGGTTGAGGGTCTTTTTGCTTAGTTGCTGTTATATTATTCATCGTTCTCCTCCTTTATTTACCAACCATTATAACTCGGCAATAACTAACCTGTAAATATTAATTTTAGAGGTTAGTTATAGAATACAAAAAAAGAATCAACTATTATAAGTTGATTCTCTAAACTTCCTCAAATTTTCGATCCTGAAATTTTGCTACCTTTTTCCGGTTCCCACATATTTTCATAGAACACCATTTTCGTTTCCCACTCTTATCTATAAATAATAAAACACATTCAGGATTTGAACACCTTTTAAGGAAAATCAGCTTATTTTCTGCTATTAAGGTTAAAGCATCAAATGCAATTAACGATGCGAGTACATCCTCGATTTCTCCAACCGGGATAGATACTAGCTGTTGTTCAATGATTTTATATGTAAATGGTGCCTTCTCAATTTGTTTTTCTAAATACGTAATAAAATCATTAGAAATTTTTTGCTGATCAGCAATTGCCTCAAACTGTTTTCTTAGTACTTCTCTTATTTCTAATATACTAGATGTAACTTGATTCATTCGCTTCTGAATTCCTATAAGTGTTTTTTCATTCCAAAAAGGAAGATTAACCTTTATTACATGTAACCATTCTAATACATCTTCATCTGTTATTAATAAATCATAACGTTGTCCACGCCTAACTAGCTCTGTATTTACTAAATCTAATGAGAGATTTCCAGATATAAGCGGGAATTGTTTTTTGTCCTGCATGTACTCATCACCTTCTCTTTAAATAATCATATTCCAAATTAATACAGCAGTGCAACTTTTTTATAAACTAAAAAGTATGAAGATCAAAGCCTTTAGCCATAATTACGACTAAAGGCTTTTTGTATGTAAGTAAATGAAAAAGGAGCTAATTTTATGGAACATAATAAAAATGGAATACTTGCTTTAATTGTTTTATTTGTAGGACTGGCATTTTTTGTCAGTGGAATGGTTTATCATTTATGGGGCTCATTTTAATTTCAAATTTTAGACAGATAAATAATTCGACTCAGAGAAATGCGCATTTTTCCCCTTTTCCTTCCAAAATTAATATAATAAGATATAAAATGTAATACATATACAAATATATATAGCACTCATTAAAAGTGCTTCTATTTTGGAAGGAAGAAACAAACGATGAACAAAAAGTTATTAGCATCATTATTATGTAGCACATTCTTGTTTGGAGTATCAGCGTGCAGTTCACATGATGCGCCTGCGAAAAATGAGCAGGCGACTTCTAAAAAAACAGAGAATGACAAACTTAGCAACAAGGATTCGCAAAAAGAACTTCCTACCAATGTAGATTCCTCTGATGTATACATGTCAATGGGATCTGCCGAGTCACTAGATGTTCTAGGGACTGGAGAAGTTAAAGCACAAGGTGTCTTTAAAGTATTAGACATCGCAGTTTATAATCGTAAAGAAGAACCCATTACACTAGATATTAACAACTTTAAATTAATTGATGGATTTGGAAGAGAATATCACATTTCCAATGAACATCAATCCGTACTTAAAGCTGCAAATACCTCTACATTTAAATTTGGTATTGTTAACCCTAATGAACATTCGGACGGAAACATTGTATTCGATGTACCGAAAAACACGCGAGGATTAACTTTAAAATTTAATAATGATAAGTTAGATAAAGATCTCCAATTAAAAGTGGAATTGGAATAAGCAAAATAAATACGTCTCCCTTAACATTCTCTACTAACATAAAAAAGTACAGTCTTTTCTACAGCAGACTGTACTTTTTTTATCATTTCATTTCACATAACATTCCCTAATTTTTTTGACTAGCTGCTCTCCAATCACGAAAAGATGTTGGGCGTCCAGAAAAAGCTCTTTGCTTTGTAACAGATGTTTTTTCTTCAGGAGTCATTGTTTTTTCTTTAAGAGTCGCTGGTTTTTCTTTAAGCGTCACTGATTTTTCTTCAAGAATAGTCACAGTTGTTTGCATTTTCTCTAACTGTTCTTTCAACAATTGTTGTTCAATCTTTAAATCCGTAAGTAAACGTAAAATCATCTCAGAATTAGCCATAAGATCCTCCTTCCCCCAATACACAGAATAAAATACAATATGTAGAAGACAAAATTCCGGTGACAAAAATAAGATTGTCAACTCTTTTTAACTTCCAAAATCCTTTTATTTTTTTAAGGACCTGCTCCATTCACTCTTAAAAACATAAATTAAATTAAATCCATTAATAAATGGTCTTTATGGAAGGAGGAGTTAATATGGGCTATGGAGGTAGTTGTGGTGGAGGCTGTGGTTTCGGCGGCGGATTTGCCTTACTTGTTGTGCTCTTCATCTTATTAATCATCGTTGGCGCTAGCTGTTGGGGCGGCGGATTCGGCTGCTAAGGAGAGGCACTCTTGAGAGTGTCTTTTTTTTGATATGTGACTCATATACATATTGCTCATAATTTCCGTTCTGGGGATAGTATAATATTGACTGAGCATGTCAGCATCCCCCTAATTAATAGTTGGTTCAAATCGATATAATTCTTTTAAATATAGGTTAACACTATATTTCTCAATGAATAAAACAACTTAACATGGTAAAATAATAGTTGGATGGGAGTCCAATATATTATTAAAATTAAGATGGTTCAAGTCGAAGGAAGGCACCTTAGGGTGTCTTTTCTTTATGAAAAATATCTAACTATCAACCTTTTCTTTATGACTTCTAACATCAACAAAGGGTGATACAAACTATTACATATGTTTGTACCACCCTTTATTGATGCGTTTAGACTTCACAGTTGTTGAAGTTTTAGACTTCTCCCTTAGTGTACCCATATTATTAGAACATCCTGTAATCTGTAGACAAAATGTAGCTAATAAAAACAATATTAATAATTTCTTCAATAAATCCTCCTACATGCATAAAACACCATATGTTACAAAACAAACATAACATCAACTCTTTATAAAAACAATATAATCCTCGGTCCTTAAGCTATCTCTTAACATAGGAGTACCGCCACAAATCCATTTTTAAAATATCCCCTACTTAAGGAATTTGTAAGTATCAAGTAAGAAAAACGAGAGCTTTGCTTCGTATAATCAAAATATAAAGTGAAGGAAGAAAGATTATTTCTGGGATTAATATGCATGTGACAAGAGAAGAAAGCTACGTTTTTTTAGAATAATAATATGAGTATGTCCAAGTTTTGGAGATTGCTTGCAAATATTTTGAAGTTTTCGCACCAGAATTCTAATTACCATACCTGTTTTTTACCATCACATATTGGGGGTTAAAACATGAATAAAAAAAAGAAAATACAAAGATCAATACTTACCTTTCCCCTACTCTTTTCTTTAGGCGTTTCATCTTTCCCGCTTACCACAACTATTCACGCAGATACACACGAAGAACAATCTGCTGAAAAGAAACTAGTCTCTTTAACGAAGCTTACATCATTATTTTTTGAATATCTCCAGCAAGGTAAATATGCAGAGGCACTACAGTTGACGTCTACTGCTTTTCAATCCAAGTTTACAGCAACCACATTACAAAACTGGTGGACACAAAGTGGCTGGAGCGGGATTAAAAGCATGGGAACCCCCGTGATAAAAGAACGAAACTTGGTCCATCAGACGGTAGAAATTCCAGCAGCTACCGAAGGAACTACCATACCACTACTCCTTAAATTCACACCTGGCGGGAAAGTAGATGAAATTGGAGAAAGGCCACCCGAGGAATCTTTTACCATCCCCCATCCTAGCTATGATCAACCTAACTCCTATCAAGAACGTGAAATCGTCATTGGAAATTCTACCTATCCGTTACCAGCAACATTAACAGTTCCGAAACATAAGCGTGGTGAAAAGCTGCCCGTAGTTGTTCTTGTTCATGGTGCTGGCATCCATGATCGCGATAGCACATATATGAGAACAAAAATCTTACGAGACATTGCGGTGGGCCTTTCATCCAACGGAATTGCAGTGTTGCGCTATGAAAAACGCACCTTAGAACATGCATTAAAGATGAGTGCAGAACCCATTACGTTAGACCGTGATACTACAGATGATGCCATATATGCAGCAAAATCAGCAGCGCAGCAGGAAGGCATTGATCCAAATAATATTTTCATTCTTGGACATAGCCTAGGAGCTGGCACAATGCCGCGTATACTGAGCAAAGCGCCTTCCTCACTTGTCCGAGGAAGCATCTTACTCGCACCACCTGCACGCCCTTTGACTGAAATTGCCATTGATCAGTATGAATACCTTGGGGCGTCAAAGGAAGAAATCGATGAACTAAAAAGACAAGCTGCTTTTATTCAGGATCCTACTTTCAATCCTGACCATCCTCCAGCTGGCTACAATTTTGGGTCACCTCATTTTATGTATGATGTTTCTAGGTGGCGTCCAGTTGAAGAGGCAAAATCACGAAAAGAGCCTTTACTCATTCTGCAAGGAGCACGCGATTATCAAGTAACAGTAAAAAACGAATATACAAAATGGCAGAAAGGACTTTCAAACCGCGGGAATGTTCAGTTCAAAAAATATCCGAAATTGAATCATTTCTTCACGGAGGGTGACGGGGAATTAAGTCTTCCTAGTGAATACGAAATCCCTGCTAACGTTCCCGAATACGTCATCCAGGACATTATTACATGGGTTAACGAGACAAAAAAATAAGAAAACATCAAAAGCCTTCATGCAATCATCATTGCGTGAAGGCTTTTTGAAACTAGTGATTTAGAGATAGCTATTATAATGCATCAAAACGAAAATTATATTTTTCTACGTACTAAATAAAATGCTAAGGAACCCATAATAACAGGTGCAACGAAGTCAAAGAAATGTGAAAAAGAAAAATTAAAAAGAAAAAGAAATGGTATAAGTGTATAGATAACTGCTAGTCCTATAAATAAAGGAATTCCAAATTGAAACTCTCGACATCGTTTAATTTTCCTATATAAAACTTCCCCAAGTAGACAAGCTATAAGAGCTGGTATACTACCATAAGTGACGATAGTTTTTATGAATCCCTGTAAAACGTCCGGGTGAATAAAGCTAGGATTAAAAATATATGAAATTAAGAACCATCCAAAAATAAAAGCAAATAGACTTGCAGCATAACTAACTACAAATTTTATTAAAGTAAGCAACGTAATCATCCCCACAATTTCCTAATATTATCTTCATTGTATCATTTTCTCTTAAAAAGATTCCAAAAGGATATACTTGCCCTTTAGCTCTCTTTTTTAATGCTTGTTCAAGACGTATTTTTTGATGTTATTTTGTATAAAAACTTCTGGGAGCAACCTATTCTGTTAGCTTGATAGCGATGGGGTGCCGCCAGCATTTCGAAAAAAATCACGCTAAACAAAAAACTATAACAAACTTTCCATATGGGCAACTAAATTACATAAAAAAAGACACCCTAAGGTGCCTTTCTCCGACTGGATAACCACTTTAATTTTACTAATGTGTATTGGACTTCCATCCTCAACGAATGGAAAGTAGAGATGATTCAATTATGTACCGATCTGGAGCGTCTCCTATATAGTCAAAAGGATAACAAGTTGTTAATGTTAATGTTGGCTCACTTTTTTCTACAATAACTGTTCGATCTTCTGAATCTGTTATCCAATGCTTGTTAATTTCATATGTATATGTTTTATTTTCATATTCCACGATAAGTTGGTCATTTTCCTTTAATTGACCAAGCTCGGTAAAAACAGTATCTCTATGTCCACTTAAAACTGTATGGCCATTTCCAGATGGTGTAGTAGTTAAGTCACTAACAAACATACCTACACCCTTTTTTAGTACTGTATCATCGGCTCCCCAATATATAGAGTATTTCTTTTGTATTTTAGGGATAATTAAATATGCTACTTTATCTCCTAACTGATGGTTTACCTTTGAAGCGGGAATTTGTACAGGTTCTTCTTGCAATGAAGTGTCAGTCTTTATCTCTGTCTCTCTCTCTGTTTGATTGATGTTTTGCTTTTCATTTTCTTTAGAAGGTGTGGAGGTCTCATATTGTTTAGCCTCGTTAGTTGTCAACGACTCTGCTGATTGTCTAGCACTATACCATTCTAGAAAATAATAGGAAAAGATAGTAAGTCCAATAACAGTTAAACATAAGCCTATCCATTGTTTTTTATTCACTTTTATCACTCCATTTGAAAACGACAGGATTTCTCCTGCCGTTTTAAGGAACTATTTTATGCGTTTGTCTTTTTACGACGGAACATTAATACAGATCCAGCTAATGCTAATCCTAAGCTTGCTAACATCATTGTAACACCGTTTGATGCTGTATTAGGTAATTTTTCACCTTGTTTTTTCGTTTCTTTTTTCACAACTGTATTAGTATTTTTCTTTGTTTCTTTTGCAGTTGTTTGAGGCTTAGTTTGTTCTTGTTTATTATTTGTTGTTTGGTTGTTTTGTTTTGAATTCTCTTGCTTAGTGTTTTCTTGTTTAACAGGTTCTTGTTTAGTGTTTTCCTGTTTAGTATTTTCTTGTTTAGGTTGTTCTTGAGGTTTAGTAGTTTCTTTATTTTCTGTTGTAGTATTTGTGCTCTTTGGATATTTATAATCTTCACATGGAATGCCGTCTTTATCATTATCTAAACGGTGCGGATCATTTCCAACACCATATCCATTTTGATCCCAGAATGCTTGAGCATCTTGTTGACTTTTAAAATGGCCACAGTTTTTTGTATCATTAGGACTCTTAGCTGCAAATGCAGAAGAACTGTACCCCACTGTTAATAGTGTTACCGCTGTTGCTGAAGCTAATAATTTTTTCATAAATTTCTTTATCCCCCTAAATGGTATGTATTTACATTGAAATATTTTACATTTAAAAAATTAAAAATACAATAATAATTTGTAGATAAATGTAAGATTTCTAGATAATAATACCAAACTATCAATTCATATATTGTAATATTATGTAGAAAGGAAATAAAAAAAGAGCCAAGACCCTCTTTAATAACTACTAATAACCATAATCACTATTCTCACAGTAATATGAATTTGATTTATCACAAAAAATATATGTTGTTTGCTGGATAAATAATGGCCTTGATGAGGCGTTAACTAAAGTGGCATTTAACATCCTCAAATAAGAAAGTCCTTGTATCTCCCTCGTGTTAATCTAATTGTTTGTGGAGTTGTGGATTTAAATGTTCTACTAGTCAATGTGACGAACGCAGCAAATACAAAGCTAAAACTAAAACGAATAAGAGTCTTAGTGTGGTTAGTTGTAAAATTTTCAAATAGAGTAATTGTAGAGTTAGGTGGAATTTCAAGACTTGTAAGGTTAGTTTCTGATCCGAAAATTGTAAAGGTCTCTATAAAACTGTTGGTAGAGTTTGAAGAGTTACATGATTATCTTTATTGGAATCAAAATAAGCTTACACATCCAAACTGTTGATAATAGCTAATATTTGATGATCTGTCCATTTGCCATTAATCCTTATATTTTCTTTCGCTATACCTTCTTTTTTAAATCCCACTTTTTCTAATACACGAATAGATGCTATATTATCAAGCATCGCTCCTGCTTCAATTCTATGTAGCTTTAATTCCCTAAAAGCAAAATCTACAACAAGTTGAAGAGCCTCTGTTGTATAGCCCTTTGTATTATGCTCCTTATCCAAAGTAAAACCCGTATAACAGCTTTGGAGGTCTCCCCTAACAATTTGAGTTAATGAAATGTCTCCAATCAGTTTATCATTTTCTCTTAAAAAGATTCCGAAAGGGTATACTTGCCCTTCAGCTGTCTTTTTTAGAGCTTGTTCAAGACGTATTTTTTGATGTTCTTCTGTATAAAAAACTTCTGGGAGCAACGGGCAAACTCGTTGAAAAAATTCGCGATTTCTAATATGTAAGTTAGCTAACTCGTTAGCATCAGCAGTTTTATAAAGCCGAATATAAATGTGCTTCCCTACTAGTTTCATAACATCCCTCCAACATTTTTATATGTCTAATGAGGAAAAAATATACCGTATACTATATACAGTTGGATATTATCAGGAATCATTTTGCACGAAAGAAAAGACACTCCATATGAGTATCTTTTCCAATAGTTTTTAGCAGAAGCAAGAAGCTCCAACGATGATTAATAAAATGAATAACACAACTAATAAAGCAAAGCCTCCCGAGAAGCCACAACCGCCACAACTACCACCATAACCCATAATAGTTCCTCCTTTAGATAAGAGGGGAAAACTAAGGTTCACTCATGTATTTTAATGGATTCGTTTTATCTTATGTTTTTTCGTATTGATTGAGCAGGTCCTTTCGAAAACTATTCACATATTAACTATATTTTTTAAAATGAATAATTCAACTATAACAATAAATAGATAAATTAATATAATGTATTAATTCTAAAAGAAGGGAGGAATAGCCATGCAATTAGTTTGTTTTAAAATAGTAAGTGGTCAGTATTTCTTGTTTGTAGAAGGTATTCAAATTCCTGTACCAATTCCAGCAGTTGCTGCAGCTTTATTAATTGGTTTAGGAGTAATTCCACTTTGTTCTTAATGTAAGGAATTCGAATCATTCCTATCTTTCCATTGGAAAAGCCTCAAGTATATGAATACTTGAGGCTTTTCTTATAATTGAGAAAGACACTTTAACGTGGCTAAAGATCTCCTGATTTAACTAATGCGGCCGTTACATCATCACCGAAAGTATTGAAACAGAATACTTTCTCGTCTATCTTATCCATTACTGTAGCTTCACCTATCTTGCCACCTTGAAGTTTAATAAAATAGTTATGTTCTTCTAAAATTTTACTAAAATCTCTATTTGCCCATCTTTCAGTAATTGCTAATAGCTCTTCTTTATTCTTGAAATTGTTTCCGTTTAGAATGTTTCTTACTTTCTCTGCATTCTTTTTGGACATAGGGGTTGCTCCCTTTCCTTCACGCACTTTTACTTTTTGATGAGTCATGCTATGCATAGCTGAAATCACTTCTTCTTCAGTAGCAGTTACTGTAATGTGAAGTTGTGCATTTGAGCCTTTCACTTCTGCTTCATTCGATAGTGTGTCTTCTTTATTAACCTCTGCAAAAACATGGTCCTCACTCTCAAGCGGGACTTCAGCAAACTGTAACATTCCATAAGTCATACCAGTTGCAAGTACTACTCCCCCTATAATAGATGCTAGCCAATACGTTAGCTTCTTGTCCATCTTCATTTCCCCTGTCTTCATTTAAATATCTTAACTAAAGAGTACCATATTTAATTCCTTTTTATTGAAGTGTCTCTAATTTTCACTATAAAAAACATATAAATCTATTAATATAAATATAACAACTTTACAATCATGACTATGCCTATTCTCATAACAGGATCTATATACGATGTCACTAAATCATCTGGTGAACTATTAGTTATTAGTACGGCTTTGCATCCTTATTCTCAAAAAGGATAATTATTGTACATACCAATTCTTATGTATGAAGACACCCAAAACAAGTGTTACGAAAAAAATATAAAAAAGACATCTTTTCTAGGGAAAGATGTCTTTTTTATATAAACCTTAATGTTCGTTCTGTAAAACCCTCGCTGCCTTTACTCCTTCTTTCTCTTCTTTTAAGAATAACGATACGATAAATGCAACAATAATAAAGATTAACCCAAGTGCAAATGCACCTTGGAACCCTGACGTTAAACCGTTTAACTTCTCTACTGGATCCAGTGGATTTGCGGAGCTTTCCATATACTTAGTTGTTCCTGAAGACATTTTCGAAATAAAGATAGCTGTACCAATTGCACCAGCTACTTGTTGCAACGTACTAAATAGTGCTGTTCCGTGCGGATATAAATCTGGTGTTAATTGATTTAAACCGTATGTTTGTGCTGTCATGACAAACATGAGTCCAACCATTAATACGCTATGCATGACAATAATTTGTACCATTGATATATCAGGAGTAATGCCTTTAAATAAGAACATTGCAATTCCTACTAAGACAATGCCGGGAACGATAATAACTTTCGGACTAAATTTATCAAATAGTTTACCTGCGATTGGTCCCATTATGGCGCTAATAACACTTCCCGTAAGCATGATAATTCCTGATTTAAAAGCTGTAACGAGTAAAACGGTTTGCAGGAACATCGGTAATAAAGTCATCGTTGAAAATAACGACATCATCACAATGACAATTAATCCAACTGATAATGTAAACATCGGAACTTTAAATGCGCGTAATTCTAAAATTGGATTCTCAATTTTTAATTGTCGAACGACAAAAATACATAATGAGATAAGCCCAACAATTAAAGCACCATATACTTTCGCATCGGACCATCCTAAATCACCTGATGCACTAAAGCTATACACAAATCCGCCAAATCCTAATGTCGATAAAAGGATTGATGGGTAATCTACTTTTGGCCTTGTTAACTCTGAAACATTTTGAATGTACTTCATCCCAATCATAATGGAAATAATCACGATAGGAATAACAATATAGAATAACCAGCGCCAATTTAATGAATCCACAATTACTCCAGATAATGTAGGACCAATTGCCGGAGCTGCCATCATCACAAGTGCGATTAATCCCATTGTCGCACCACGTTTTTCAGGCGGACAAATAATTAAAATCGTATTCATTAATAACGGTGAAATTAACCCTGTCGCTATAGCTTGGACGATACGGCCGATTAATAAAACAGAAAATGTTGGTGCAAATCCCGCAATTAATGTACCAGCTAAAAACGTTACCATAGCGATCAAAAACATTTGTCTCGTTGTGAGCCATTGCTGAAGCAACGCTGTAATTGGGACTAAAACCCCAACTACTAACATGTAAGCTGTAGAAAGCCATTGAATCGTTGAAGCTGTTACGTCAAATTCTTTCATTAATACTGTTAACGCATTACCAAGTAATGTTTCATTTAATAATGCAACCATTGCTCCTAAAAGTAACGCAATTAAAATGGGGGTATGTTTCAAATTAGAAGTATCAACTTTGCCACTTGCAGGGCTCTTAGTTGTCATATTCATTTACAGATTCTCCTCCTGTTTCTTACTTAAAAAACTTTAAATATACCTAAACACATGTAATATAATATACATATGTAGATTAAAAAGGGAGAATCAATTTTCAACCACTGTATATTTAATCTACAAAAAAGGAGAATTGTAGATGAATGATAACGAAAAACAACTTGATTTACGTATTAGACGTACACATAAATTACTGTGGGATTCCTTATTTGAATTAATGACGCAATCAAAACAGAAATATAGTACGATTACGATTAACCAAATATGTGACCGCGCTATGGTACACCGAACAACCTTTTATAAACACTTTGAAGATAAAGATGCTTTATTAACATTTGGATTTAAACGATACGGCAAGATGATTGCTGAAATACCGGTTTCAGATCGATTAAGTAAACCATTTCAAGTAATGGAACAATTCCTACATCATGAAGAACTCGGTAAAATATTAGAAACGCAAATGTCTGATGAACAATTTATTACCCGTACACATTATTTAAGTCACGAAACAAGAAAACAAGAAATAGAAGCATTAAATCAACTTTGCAAAAACCATACGATACCAAATGATTTAATCATTGAGTTTTATTCAGGGGCAATCACCTCATTAAGCACATGGTGGTTTAAAAATAAAAAAAGCGTTTCTGCTGCTGAAATGGATAGGTACCTCCACCAACTCATTAATCGGGATATTTTTCAGTTTGAAGAGGAATAAGACTACATCTTTTCAATCATGCAATAAAGTGAAACTTTAATCAGTGGGGGGGTTTGTTCATCCCCCACTGATTATCAGCCCTCACCAATCGGACTTTTACGGACAGTTGATCCCCCACCTAACTTCTTGGCTTCCACTGAATTTTGAGGTGGGGGGTCTTACTGCCCGTTAAAGCGGGATCAAATTGACCACAAAATAGGAATATGATATATTTTCCGTAGAATACTATATAAGTGTAACAGCGAATAAATTGGCATATAATAAAAAGAAGAGATGCGCTAACATCTCTTCCTTAACTGCTACCGTATAGGGTGGTGGTTATTATACGTTATTATTTTTTACGAAACCCACCCTTTTGCTTCCTACGGCGCGGAGTGGTTTTTTTGTTGTCCTTACCCAGAAGTTGCTTCCGCAAAAAATACGCTGAAACTTCGCGCACAGTCGCTTTGACAAACTCTTTTACAAGGTCAAACAAAACTCCATATTATCACCTCCTTTCCTTCCGAATAGAAAGAAGGGATAACCATCCACCCTCACAATATGCAGTTGATTTTATTTTATCAAATGATTGTAAAGATATTATGTAAACAAAACAAATGAAATTTTACATAGAAAAAATCCCCTCCAAACTGGGCTTTTTTTTATACATACTATTACTTCCCAATTGTTCTGAAAAAACCGTCGATAAATTTAAGTTACAAATATTCAGAATTAATATTAAAATTGAAAATGGGGATAGGGGTATGGGCTTATAAAATTTATACATAACGAGGGAATAGAAATGAAACTACAATTAAAAGCGGATTTAATGTTACTACTAGTTACATTTTTTTGGGGTGCATCCATCCTACTTACAAAGCTTGGACTTGATGGCATAGAAGAATATAATTTAATTGCATTACGATTTATTATCGCTTTTCTTTTATCAGGTTTAATATTTTACAAACATTTATTCAAAGTTGATTTTAAAACTGTAAAATATGCATTTATACTTGCTTCTGTCTTATTTATCGTTTATATTTTCGCGACTTTCGGTACAAAGTATACGAGTGTTTCTAATGCTGGTTTCTTACTATGTCTCACAGTCATTTTCATTCCAATATTATCAGCTATATTTTTAAAACACATTCCGGAAAAGAAAGTTATAGTAGGAATCATTTTAACGATAATAGGAATCGGCTTATTAACATTAACGAGCGAATTCAAAATCGGTAACGGCGATATATTTTGCATACTGTCTGCCCTATTTTATGCGATCCACGTCATCATTACTGGAAGCGTAACGAAACATGTGAATTCCATTGCACTTGGAGTAGTGCAACTAGGTTTCGTCGGTCTATTTAGTCTTATTTTTTCATTCATGATAGAAACGCCAAAGCTTCCTAGCACAATCAACTCATGGCTCATCATATTAGCTTTAAGCATATTTTGCACCGCAGTCGCATTCATCGTGCAAGTAATTGCCCAGCAATACACTACACCTACCCATACAGGTCTTATTTTTTCATTAGAACCTGTCTTTTCCGCAGGCTTTGCTTTCGTCTTCACAGGTGAAACGCTAACAGGAAAAGGATACTTAGGGGCTACGCTTATATTGCTGAGTGTGCTAATTGCTGAGTTAGATTTTAAGAGTTTGTTGAGGCCTAATTATAAGAAGAATATAGAATAAACATTTCACTATGATCAATAAACATACCCCAGAAAAATATGAGTTTATATTATTTTCATTCTCTTCACTTAGATTTTCTTTTTAGATGCTATCTTCAAATAAGGTAGCATCTAAAAAATGTTAAAAGGAATTTTCTCCTGGTATCTTCTTATATTCTATGTAGGCATCTTTGACCTTTTCTACGTTCTTGAATTACTTACTGAATATAGTCATACAGATTTTTCGCTAACAATAAACAAGTTACTGTAATGAAAAGAGCACGAACATACCCGCTCCCTTTTTTTATAGCAAATTTGGAGCCAACAATCCCTCCAGCAATTTGAGCAATCCCCATTATAAAACCATATGCATAGTTGACTTGCCCTACATACATAAACATCAACAATGCACCAACATTACTTCCTAAATTAAGAAGCTTCGCATTACCTGCTGCTTTTAAAAAATCATACCCAATAAATAAAAGAGAAAACATTAAAAATGAACCTGTTCCAGGACCTAGAAATCCATCATAAAAACCAATAGCAAAAACAAAGAAAGTAAAAATAATGACGTGTCGACCAGACAATTTCTTATGAGTGGAAATACTACCCCAATCCTTTTTGAATATCGTATAAATAGCGACCGCACCAAGCATAATCAACATCAATGGCTTCAGTACTTCTGGATTCATTAAATGAACGGTCCATGCCCCTATTATGGAACCTATGAAAGTGAGCGGAACTAATTTAAACGCCGATTTCAAATCAAGATTACCAGAACGATAAAACACAATATTACTAGTTGCACTTCCCATTGTCGATGCTAGTTTATTCGTAGCTACTGCACTTGCTGGATTCAGTCCTGTAAATAATAAAGCTGGTAAAGCAATGAGTCCACCACCACCTACAACTGAATCAATAAATGCAGCTAAAAATCCAAAAGCGATCAAAATCATTAATACAGATGGGTCTAAATAAAAATCCATACTATTAACCTCCCCTTTAGTCACTATTCGAATAGTAACTAATAATTTGCTAAATGTAAATAGTTATTGTAACGTTGAAATATAAAGTGAAACTTTAATCAATGGGGGGTTTGTTCACCCCCACTAATTATTAGCCTTCACCAATCGGGCTTTTACGGGCAGCCCGACCCCACCTAACTTCTTTGCTTCCGCTGAATTTTGAGGTGGGGGTCTTACTGCCCGTTAAAGCGGGATAAAAGCAAACATCGGAGGACGAAAAAAGTGGACTACATAGTGCAACAGCTTAAAAAAATTGGTTTCAATGAATATGAAGCTAAATCTTATGTATCTCTTGTTAAACAAGGGCCTGTCACAGCCTACCAAGTGAGTAAAGATTCGGGTGTCCCAAGAGCGCGCATTTATGAGATTTTAGGTAACCTTGTAGAAAAAGGAATTGTCATGAAAGAAGAAATAAATGACACCACCCGCTATTCACCTCTACCTGTTGAAATCTTTTTACAGAAAGCGCAAACAGAATGGCAATCTACTTACGAAGGAATAAGTGATTCATTAAAAAAACTAGAAACTTCCGAGGAAAAAACGGATAATCGAGTAATTACTTTAAAAGACAATCAAACAATCATTAGCTACTGTCAGACATTAATAAAAAAAGCAGAACGACGTATTGTCATTTCAATGTGGGATGAGATGTATGAAGCGTTAAAAGAAGATCTATCTGAAGTAGCTGATAAAGTTACAATACAAGGTATCACCCTACATGTTGAAAATCCCATTAAAAATCTAGAAGCCCATCGCATAACACCTTATACAGAAACCTTGTCTACAGAACATTGGTTTATTGTATCGATAGATTCTAAAGAAATGATTTATGGACCATCACTTGAAGAGCGTAATATTGCTTTTTATACAGATGACCCCGTCCATATATACTTATTAGAGGATTATGTATGGCATGATGTGTTAGTAAATCGACTTGTCCGACGTAACCAAGATGATTTGCAGCAGTGGATTACTGCAGAGAGAAAGTCTTTCTTTATGGGGAAATAAGTAGCATATTGAAAGAATCAAAAAATAAAGCATAAGTGAATGAAATAGAACACTTATGCTTTATTTTATTTGCAAAGTGATACTCCAGTCTTTTCACTATTTTCCCTCCACAAACCGTCCAAACTCCTTCGAAAATCTCAGCTTAAAACTACCTACAGGTCCATTCCGATGCTTCGCTACATGAATCTCCGTCATCTCTTTCTGCTTCGTTTCCTTATCGTAATAATCTTCGCGATACATAAGCATAATGACATCCGCATCTTGCTCAATTTGTCCTGTTTCTCTTAAATCAGATAAAAGCGGACGCTTATCTTGCCGTGACTCTACAGAACGAGATAACTGTGACAGTGCTACTACACAAACATTTAATTCACGCGCTAATAACTTAAGCTTACGAGAAATCTCACTAATCTCTTGAAATCGATTGCCCTTATGCTTCGGATCGCCCGTAATAAGCTGCAAGTAATCTACAATAATTAAAATCTTTTTATCACCGTGCTTCCTCTTTAACTTACGAGTTTGCATCCAAATATCTTGCACCATAACACCTGCATTGTCGTAAATCTCAAATGGCAACTCACCAATCTCCGCAAACGCCTTACTTACCTTCTCCCAATCTTCCATCGCAAAACGATGCTTCGGATTTTTCAGCCTGCCTCCTGACACTTCACCTACACAAGAAGCCATCCTTTTTAACAATTGCTTACTACTCATCTCTAACGAAAACAATCCAACCGCCGCTCCAGACTTCGCCGCATGCAGTCCAACATTAAGCGCAAACGCAGTCTTCCCCATAGAAGGACGCGCACCAAGAACGACAAAATCACCTTCCTGCAATCCGCACGTCATTTTATTTAACGATGTATAACCAGTCTCAATACCAGTAATCTCCTTCACATCTTGATGAAGCTCCTCATACAAATCAACTAACGCATCCTTCAAATCAAACTCACATACAGAGTCTTTCTCCTCTAACTCACAAAGTGCCGTAATCGTCTCACCGATAACTTTCTCACTCTTCTCCGCAATAAGACGCTCTCCCATCTTGTGCCCGAGAACACCAGCCTGATACATTTTCCACGCACCTCGAACAAGCCCCTCATAATAAGAAAAATTGCTAGTAGTAGGCACACCATCCATTAACCCTATAAAATACTCCATTCCCCCGATCCCCTCTAAAAACTTCGGATCTACCCGAGAAATGAACGTCACAAGATCAATCGGTTGCCCCTCTCCTTCCATTTTTCGCATTAACTGAAATATAGACTTATGTACTGGTATAGAAAAATACTGCTCCGTCAAACGGCACTCCTTAATAAGCTCTCCATCAATTAATAGAGAACCTAACACCGTCTTCTCCGCCTCCACATTTTGAATACTCATGGCCGCCACCCGCGCTCCGCTAAAAAGCGCTGCAACTCTTCCTCAGACGGCGCATTCTTCTCCCACTCCTCACACCTCGCCAAAAACTCCTCCGTCTCCCCCGTACTAACAGACGACTCCTTCTTCCGAAACTTAGCCGTATCCGCCTCAACCTCACATACTTTCGTAAACCCTTTCCCGTGCCACCCACGCAAAATCCCCTTCACATAAGCAATCGTCCGCTTATTATTCTCAAACGCAATTTGAAGAGCCTTCAGCACAAGCTCCTCCGACAAATCATCCATCCATGCACTCAGTTCCTCCACCGCAAAAGGAGACAAACTACCGAAATGTTGCTCATAAAAAGAAAACACACGACTCCCCGTTTCTTCCTCTATAACCTCTTCTTCTGCCTCTGTCTCCTCACAAACTGGCTCAACATCATCCACAGCCAAATCACTCGGCATACCGAAATGCGCTAAAAGCATCGGAACATTCAGCTCCTCCTCTACGCACTTCTGAAGAAACATATGTACAAACTCCTTATTCTTCACACCCTTCAGCTCACGAAGCACACACTTCTCCACATTCGTATTCGTCACAGGATTATAACGAAGCCAATTCAAAACGAATAACTCCCGCGTATCCGCATCATAAAGAATCTTCCCATAATCAATAAAGCGCTGCACAAGCTTATCAACAGTCTCCCGATTATAACCCGTCTCCATCTCAGCTAACCGCTTCGGAAAAGGAAAAATCCCACACTGCGTCGTCTTCGAACAAGTCAACAAATACACATAAAAATACCGCTCCTCCGGCGTCAAATCCGAAACAAAATCATCCTGCCAAAAATTCACCTGCACAGTACGATACACCGCCATCCTAATTCCTCCCGTCCTAATTCAAAAATGAAAATTCCCTCTTTGTACTATATATAGGAAGGAGGGCTGGGTTTTTGGCGTGTTATTTCAAAATTTTTTTCGACTCCTACTACGGTGTTTGTTGGTGTTTTTGTTTTGTTGTGCTTTTTCTTAGTGATTTATTACTTGGTAGGGGCTTGTAAGGGGCTTAGGAGGGGCTAGTTATCGGTTACTTCGATTAGGAAGACTCGATCTGAGAAACCGCCTCGTTCTTCTGCTTTCTTTTTACGGATGTTGTTGATTTCTTCTAGTGTTGAGCCTTCGTGTTCGGCTAAGGCGTTTATTAGTTCTAGTAGGTCGGATAGTTCTTCGAGTTTATGTTCTTTTGTTGTTGCTTCTAGATATTCGGTTAGTTCTTCTTCTGGTTTTTTGCAGAGTTCTTTTATGTATTCTTCTTCGGGTAGGATTCTTGTTGTAGGTGTTTTTCCGTTGGTTTTTATTATTTGCGGGATTTTGTTTCGGATTAGTTTGTTGTAGGTTGGCATGGGATTTTCCCTCCGTTTGGTTTTTCTTCTATTATAATGGAAAAGCAGTTTAACTAGTTGTTAAACTGCTGGATTGCTTCTTTTATATAGTTTTCTTCTTTGGTTGTGAAGAGAGCCGGGAATTCGGATAGTGGAAGGTCTGATTTTTGGATTATATCCCCTATATCACTTTGAGGTATATCAAGATAGTTCGTTACTCCTTCTATTAAATTGAAAAATCCCTTCAAAGTAACTTGAACGTCATGATGACTCGGATCCTTCTCTTCTTCCTTATACTTTTTCAACTTCCCTATCACATCCATAAAACGCCGATCACACTTTTCTTTTAATTCCTTATTATTATAAAACGCTTGAATACTCTCCGTTGAAAAGTGTTCCTCTAACCATTCTTTATTTTCTTTCTCCCATATGAAGGTTTGCAAAAACGAAGAAAACAAAGCGACATCCACTCGTTCTTCCTTTTGAAACTTCTTCGTCATCTCATCCATATGCGAAAGCACCTTCGCAATTCTTTCTTGCTCTGCCAGAAGCACTTCTCTTTGAAAATGCATCTGTCTTAAAAAGACTTCTGTCTCTATATCACGCTGCAATATAATATTTTGAATTTCTCCAAGCGAAAAACCAAGATGCTTAAACGATTGAATTTGTTGCAGCACATACAAATCATCTTTCGTATATAACCGATGCCCGCCCTCAGTATAATCGCTTGGCTTTAATAAATTAATCTTGTCATAATAACGAAGCGTCCGCACCGTAACATCTCCAACACTTGCAAACTCACTAATCATCCACGCCATATCATCACCTACTCCACTAACTTCTCTTTCACATACTGAAGCAAATGAGAAGAACTCATCTCATTCTGCCGACAATATTGAAATAAACCTATAACAAGCAATAAAAAAGGAATATTCCTTCTATAACGATTTTCATACTCACTAATACCATTATAAAAGTACTCATACATTCTTTTTCGTAAAACAATATAAATTGCAATAAACAACACTGCAACCATAACAAAAAATTGCTTTTCCTTTATCTCCACTTCTTTTTTCATCACCTATTCTCCTTCCACTACATACTTATCTTCTTTAAATAACGGAATTCGAATGAAATAATAATATGGTTCATCGCGTATTACTTTCCACGCAACAATGAGCACTTGAATTACCTCAAAGATAAATACAATCCAAAACAAAACATCACTAATACGCGAACTAATATTAAATAAAAGAAAAATTAACAAGTGAAAGTTGAACGCCTTTCGGTAATGATATTTGTACACTTCATTTTTACGTGCCAGTGTGATGTACATGAGTATTGGTGAAAAGATTCCAATTGCGGCTGAAAGTAGTAGCATAATGATGGTGTTTCTTTTTTCTTTTGTGGTGGTTTTCATGAGTGGTTTGGTCCCCCCTTTTTTATTTTGTCTTCTTTAGATTAGGGGGTGACGTTGGGGGAGGTTCAAGGGGAATGTATATAGAAAATTGATATCATCAATACAGGTAAAATAAGATCTTTACCTTGACAGGGTGGAGGTCATCATTTAAAATTTCACATCCATGTTATTTACAAATAGAAAGAAGAGCATATATCTCATATGCTCTTCTTCCCATAGCTAATAATACAATTTATCCGACTAATATTTATCTAATCTATTTCACAATTACATTTATCATTTTTAAAAATTTCTCCACTTCACCTAAAACTCTCATCGTTCCAGGAATATCAATCCTCCCTTTTCCATCTCCCACTCTATAATCCCTCACCACAGCAACCGTCATATATCGTCCATTACCAAATCTAGGTTTCTCTACATTGAAAGAATAATTATGACTTCGTTCGATTAGCGCTTTACTCCACTTATCCCTAAGTTCTTTTCTTCTATCCTTATCGGCAACATGTATTTTAAAACATAAACGTCCTTCTTCTAACTGCAAATACTGCTTACAATTATTACCTTCTTTTTCATTCCACCATAAGGCATAGAACCCACCATTCGGATTAGCTACATACCCATATTGACCTTTGATCCCACGTTGCTTTAGCTCCTCATAAAATCCTTCCCAAGCTTCATCTTTCCACTCGCTTAGCGGAAGTGTCTTATATGAATTATATTTTTGATCTATTTCTCTTAAATAAAAATAGTAATCTAAAAATATTTGATCTTGAACTCCTCTATCTATATTTTCTTGTAAAAATTCAAGCATTTGTTTTCTTGTAAACAACATATACTTCGCATCAATAACTGCTGAATAATCACTTTGATTACCTATTTTATAATAGATAGGCAACAGGTCATGTTTTTCATATTTTTTAAATTTCATTACATCTTCATAATAGCGTTTCAATTGATTAGAATGTTCTTTTGTATACGTTTTATCTTCAATTAAAATAGCCTGATTACCGTTAATTTCAATAAGTATATCTAAACCTTTAAATTGTTTCGTAATCTTAATTTCTTTAATAGCGGCTGGGAAGTTCTTTTTATGTAATTCATATATTTTTCTAATAAAATCTATACCAGCTGCATGTAAGCATTCATCGGTTTCTTTATAGATTGGGTTCGCCCACTCTGCTAGCCAACAAATAAAAGCATCTTGCGACAACTCACTTGTTCCATATGAAAATAAATTCGGTCTCTTATCCATTATTTAATCCCCTTTGTATCTAAACTCTATTCCCTAACATTTAACACTTCTAAAACTCCCCTAAACAACACCGAACCTCTCCCAACAACCAACTCCAAAGGAACCTTCTTAACTAACCCATCTCTCCCAACCATAACAACCCCATTCTCATAATCAACCCAAATCTGAACATCCTGCACATAATAACTCTTAATAGAAGAAGCCTCATCTAAGTTGTTATGATCCAGCTCAACCTTAACTTGTTTCGTAAAGCGACGCAGCGTTTTCCAAAGAATTCGTTCTTCTTTTGATTTCATGAAGAGTTCTGGAAGTTCTTGTACTTCTTTTAATAATGACATAGTTGTTATTGTGTATGTTTGAATGCCATATCCTACTGGGCGGATGAGGTGGTCTAGTTTTTTCCATGGCTCTAGTTCGAAATTTACATACTCATCGGTTTGTTGCATTTGAATGTGTTTGATTTTGGCTACGTATTGAATTCCACCTTTTTCTCCGTGCCATTTTTTCGGTGTATATAATGCTATGTACTTTGCTTCTTGCCATCCTGATTTTAGCTGTTTGATTGGTAATTGATATACGCCATTCTTTCTATACGTTTCATAGCCACCTTCAGTTTTTACACTGCCTACTAATACTTTTTCTTCTAGTGAAGAGTGCCATTCTTCTTTTGTCCCTCTTGGAAGGATGCCTTCTTTTATAATTTCTTCCGGACTTTTTTCAATGAGATGATCTAGAAATTGTTCGACTAGTCTTGTTGCGTTAGGTAAGAATGGAAAGCCACCAATATTTACTTTTTCGATACTTTTATAAAATGGATGGTTCTCGTATGCCTCCTCTTGGTTCCACGGGAATAGTACGTACGCTCCGTAAGCTGTTCGTTCAAATGGTCCTTCTTGTTCTACTACTAGTGCGTCTCTGTAACGATGCATTGTATTAATGTCTTCTTCCATTGGACCAGGAGTGCCATACTTCCTTTTGTAATGAGCTTTTTCAGCAAAATCAATTCGATATTTCGCATCAAAAATGTATTGATATTGATAGTTCTTTCCCTTTTTCTCAATAGCGAGCATCGTATCTGGTTTTTGTGTAACTGTTGGTAGTCTACCGTTTCTTTTCTGGAAATAAAGCTCTATTACTTCATCAGTGACTGGATGCTTGAACGTTCTTTTTGCAGTTTTACTTTCATCAAGCGTTACGTATAAACCATCTTGTTTAACTTGAATAACATCTTGATGGAGCGGTATATATTTTTTAGATAGAATTTGTCCAAGTTTTAAATACGTCCAGTATTCGTATAACCTTGCGACATCTTTAACCGACATTTTGAAAATTTGTCCTCGTAACGTTAAACCTCGCGATAGCATTAAAAAAATTTGATACGCATCTCTATAGCCTGCAGCCATTTGGATAACGAGTGAGAAAACGGAGCGATCTAATTTTCCTACTCCTCTCCAAAATGGATCGTTCAATTCATTTTTCATTCGATACTTCATATTTTTTACACGTTCCAGCAAATCTTCATCAGTTACACCACGTGTATATCTAGAATTTGGCTCTAACGCCTTAAGTAAATCATCTATTTTATGTACAACTCTTTGAATCATCCATTTAACAAATCGATTTTCCAGCGTATCATATGAAACTTCCTTATAAGCTGTAATGCCTTTAGTCGGTATATTATTTTCTCCTTGCAGCAAGTGTGGTCGCTTTCGCAAATAATTCATTCCGACAGAATCCAATTTACGAATTTTTTCTCCTCGTACAAGTTGATGTCTAGTCATAAGCGTATGATGTGGTTGTCTTTTAATATGAGAGATCGACTTCATAAACCGCTCAAAGGAATCATTTAAAATACGATAAAATTCACTCTTCGATGGATTTGTAGCATAAATTGCAGATGCTCCTAAATAAGTTCTCTTTAATAAATGAAATGCTAAATTATAAATTTCATCATTTACTTCATCTAATAAGGCTCTGTAATCATCCTTATAATCAAGTTTTGCCGGGAAAACTTCAAATGTAACAGTTAATAAAGTATCTTGATCATTTTTAATTTCAAACGTTGTATTTCCTACTTCATTTGGAAACGAAAGATTCCCCATTAACACATGAAGTGAACCCATTTGAATAGAGCTAACTTGTCTTCGAAAACCCGGATGTTCATGATAAAAGGAAAGCTGCTTGTTATTTTTCGGAACAACAACAAGCTGATAACTTCTATTTTCAAAAAAGATTGGTGGATGTTCGTTCCATTCATCCAGTCTCTTCAATCTCGCATCAAATATAGAAACGGATTCCACCTTCCCATCCACATGAAAATACATCATTTCATCTGCGTTCATAGCGTGATATTCTTTTAAACTCTCGTATTTTTCATGATAAGGATTTCCCTTAATCGTCAATGATAGCTCCTCTGTTTCAATCTTAACTAGCTCTATCTCATTATTAGATCCAGAAAGAGGTGAAGCCATCATACTCGAACCTCCTTAACATATGAGACAGCTTGTTAGCTGAACGAGGATATTTAGCATATGAAGCATCATTATTGCCGCTATCATATTCTTCATTTGCACATAATACATACAATTGCTTTAATACCTCTTCTGTTCTTCCATCGCTCCCTGCAAGACGCGGTAAAATCTTTTGATATATTTGATAATCAAGCGCTTCTTCAAACGATAATAGCTTTCCTTGTTCGTTGTATGCCATATAGAAACAAATTTCATCTCGTATACGATATCCAACTTGAGCTCCAACTGATTCAAGTGTTTTATTTATTTCTATTAAAATGTTCGATATATTTCTCACAAGATCTTCGTTTTCTTTAAAACATTCTTTTAGATGAAGATACTCAGTTTCTAAAGAGCGATTTGAAGCAATTTCAGCTTCCTTCTCTTCTACATCCATTAAGAAATTAAAATAATCTAAGTTAACGGTATTAAATTCAATTGTATTCGCACGATCCAATACTTTCTTACTTAACGGATATGTCGTTTCGTCCATGTTTACCGTTCCGATAATATATACATTTGATGGGATCGTAATGCGCTTATTCGTAATTGATTCTGGAAGTACTAGTGACGTAACAATTTTTCCATCTTTCCATTTACGGCTCTCAATTACACTTAAAAAATCACTAAAATAGTATTCCACTCGAGCTAAATTCATCTCATCCAATACTACAAAATACGGTCTATTTGGGTTTGCATCTGCATTTTCAAGAACTTTAATTAACGGTCTTTCTTGAAACTCCCCTTGGAGGTTCACATACCCAAGCAAATCAGAACTGTCACTCCAATCAGGTCGAACTGGAATAAGCGTAAATTGTCCATTCTCTTCCGTTGCTCCTAAACTCTCCGCAAACCACTGAACAATTTTCGTTTTTCCTGTGCCCGAAATACCCGATAAAATCACAAATGGCTTCGTCTTTAATGAAAGGAAGAAATTCATAATATCCTTTTTCTCATAATAGAAACCTTTACTTTGAATATAAGAAGACACATGATCAATAATTGATTGCTGATCTAAATGAACTTCTTTCCTCCCATAAATCACTTCATATTTTATTCCTTCCTCTTTATAAGCAATAAATCCCTCATAATAGCGAAGCATTTCTTCTAGATCCTCTACTAACTCTTTTTCACTTGGCATTTTATTAGCATCATACGCAATATAAGCCGCTGTCGAATTCGCATATCCCTTCGCTTTTAGGCTTGTCCCTAGGAAAATCTCATCATCTTTTTTCACCTTCTGAGACATATGTATTTGCTCTCGAATCTCTTCTTTAATTTTTTGCATATCTTCTTTAGCCGTTTCCGTTACACCTTGCGCCAACGTTAAATATAATCGCTCCATATCTTCACTAAATAAATAAACGATATAATAACCTCTCTGCGTAGATGTTGTAATTTCTTTATTCATAATCGCAAGCCACGGAACAGCAGCCCAATTCCCTTGTCCAATTGAACCTGTAACAACATATTGATTATGATTAATAAATGGTAACCTCGTTATTTCCGTTGTCATTTCATGCCTAACAACCGCTCCCATTTTATGACCTGCAAATCTTTCTGTTCTCGCCTGTAAATACTCATTCATAACCGTTAAAAACTTTTCACGTAAATTACTGTTCATACTACCGCCCTTTTCCCCATCATCTTTTATATATTGTTCAAAAGGAACCCATTCATCATTAATTAGTCCTACTCGTTCAAACCAATCCAGTAAGTTATTCGTACGCTTCCTCGCCACCGATTCAAGCATTAAATTATTCCCTACTGAATTTCGGACAATCGTCATCCCTAAGTCGACTAGAGCTTTTTTCTTTTCATCCTTTGAATACTTCTCTAATAATCCAAGAACAAATAAAGCATGCCGGAAGTATTCCTGCTTTAAAACTAACTGGGCAATGTAGATATTTTTATCTTCTGATTGAACATATTCATTTAATAGAAGCTGATTCATTTCATGAGATTCATTCAAAAAGCCCAACAATCTCAAATCTTGGCGCGCATTCGATTTTACTCTATATAAAATCTCATCCGTTTGTTGACGTAACGTACTTGGATTATATGTACCATTCATTATCTCTTCTAAAAAGAGTATGACTTTATCATATTTTTCACTTGGTAGGTTATCAGTTTGGAATTCTTTAAATGCAATAGCTCCTGATTCCATTACATTCACAAATGGCAGCTGTGAAAAGAAGGCCAACAAGAAAGCATTACATTCACCTGCTTGTCCGAAATTCTCACTTTTTACCGTACGCATAGCCATAAACTTTTCCAAAGTGTTTTTAAGAAGTTCAAAGCTCACTTTAAAATAAGACGCTTCTTCTTCATATTGTCCACGTGAAATTTTCATTTCAACGTCTAATCCTTCATCATCCTTATTTATAATTAAATAAGTTTTATCACCATTTATATCTTCAACCTGCTTCATTGATTTAGCCAATTCAATTATGAGTTGCTCTAACATTTTCATCCCCACCGTTACAATAAATTACAATTACTACTATTTTACCAAACTATGTATAAAAGAAAAATCATACAATATGATGTATGATTTTCTACTTTATTATTTAAAATACTTCTGGTAATCCTCTTCATTTTTAAATTCGATTGGCCCAACATCCATTCGAAACTTCCCGTTCTCGTACAATAGTGGCGAAGCTTCTGAGTGATCTTTCGAGTAACTTTCTACGTGTGAAATTTTCATTTCATCTGAATTGGTGAAATCAATATGAGCAATACACACCCAATAAGCATGGTCATTTATTTCTAATAACGGTGCTGTTACAACGCTTCCCATATGATTATCAACAACAGCTTTAGCCCTCATAGAGTAGAAACTACCTATTCCATTTCCAACTGCACTATACGCAGCAAATAAAACATATTTTAATGCTTCTGGTCGATAAATACGAATTGTTTCTTTTCCTGGTTCTTGCGAATCACCGTCCAGCACAATATACGGCGATACTTTAGACGAACCTAGATTTTTATAATAAACCTTTCCTATCTCTCCATTAGTTGTTACGTAAAAACAATATAAGTCTAAATCTTTATTTGTTTCCCACTCTAAAGTAGCTGTTACCATTTTAGATTTTTGTATATTTATAGATTGTTTTTTCTTCAATTCAACCTTCGCTACATTAATAGTTTTTTGTACTGGAGGCGGAGTAGGAGCTATTTTCTTCTCTACAGGAGGAGCAATTTGTTTTTCATCCTCTGCGATTTCTATTCCAAAATTTGTACACAATGCAGCTAATCCACCAAAATAACCAGCTCCAATAGGATTGAACTTCCATCCTCCTCCATGTCGATATAGCTCTCCAACAATAATGGCACTTTCATCTGTAAATGGATGTGTAATAGGAAACTGAATAATTTCTAATCCTGATTGTGCGTTGCTTATTTTCAATTGAATATGGGAAACATCTCGTAGCGCCTGTTTCTTCTCTTCCGCATTATGAATTGTAATCGAAAATACAATCTTTTGTACCTCATCTTTTATATGAGTAAAATCTATCGAAAATCTTTGTTTACTTCCATTTGTTTCATTCTGATTCAATTGAACAGATCGACAACTAGAATAAGGTTGTCCATAGAAAACGAAATCCTCTTCTTTAGTAATTTTCCCATTAAACCCTACTAAAAAAGCTGATGCATCTACATCCATATTCATCGGGGCATCCCAAGTTAAATCTACCAGTAATCCTCTAATCTCCGGATGATTATTAGTGACGTCTATCTTTTGTCCCCTTACTAAAGTATGTATCATCATAATTCCCCCGTCCTATACCTTTAATGTTTTATCATTCAGTCCAATTATACTCCTCTTTAGATTTCCCTTTCTATCTTAAATATGAAACCATAATAACGAATTATCATTATAAAAGGAAAAATCTATATAAAAACTTATTGAATCACCTAATCTCTATTTAAAATTCTAAATAAATATACTAAGAATGATATCAATATTTCATGAGTACAGGTGGCTAAAATTACTTATCAGCTCTAACTCCACCAACCATCCCCCCATACCACCCACTACTCTCCTCCAAAAACCCCCTCGTCTCCCCACTCCCCTTATAAAAACTCTCCCAACCCCGCTCCCTCAAAACCCCATTCCAACTATTACTCTCCACCATCCGCTTAATAACACCATCCCAATAAGCAACCTCTTCCTCCGTCATATCTTTTGGGCCCATAATTCCTTTCCAGTGCTGGAAGATGACGTTGATTCCTTGTTCTTTCCATGTTGGGATTTCGGATAGTCGGTCTAAGCGTTTTGGTGCGGATACGGCTAGTATTTTTATTTTGCCGGCTTTGTATTGTTTTTCGGCTTCGGATAGGGTCATTGTTGCGGCGTTAATTTGTTTGTTCGTTAGGGCGTTTATGATTTTTTCTTTGTTTTCGTAGACGAAGAATTGTAGTTCGGCTGGGTTTATGCCGAAGGCTTTGCTTACTTGTACGAATGATAGGTGATCGTCGTTTCCTAGGCCTGGGGCAACGCCTAGTTTGAAGTTTTTCTTGTTTTGTTTTAGTTGTTCCATGAGTTGTTTTGCGTTTTCTATGTTTGAGTCTTTTGATACGACAACAACTTCCCAATCTGATGCAAGTGTTGCGAGCGGTGTGAAGTCTTTATATGTTAGTTTACTGTGGCCTAGTAGGTTGTTCGTTATGAGTAAGCTTGAGTTAATCGCCAGTACGTGACCGCCTTTTTGTTTCGTATATTTCCATCCGACGTCACCGCTGCCGCCTACTTTGTTTGTGACTTTGATTGGTTTTGTGAAGATTTTTTCTTCTATTAGCGTTTTTTGCATCGCCCGCGCTGTTAAGTCCCAGCCTGCTCCTTGAACGTTCGGCGCAACGATTTCTACTTTGTCGATGTTCACTTTATTCGTATGGGATTTTTCCGAGGAACAACCAGCTATTACTACTGTCATGATCCATATACATAGTAATAATCGTTTTTTCATAGTCCTCGCCCTCTTCGGTATTTTCGTTCTGGTCGTCCGATAATGCCGTATGTGTACTCTACTGTGCATTCGCCGGTCGCTACTAAGTATTCTAAATATCTTCTTGCGGTTGTTCTGGAGGCCCCCATTTGTTCTCCCATTTCTTCTATTGTAATGCCCTCTTCGAATCCTTTTATAATGCCTTTCACTTTTTGCAGTGTTAACGGATCAACACCTGTCGGTAAGTTTTTTATGTCTTGTGTTTGTGAAGTACCGAAGAAGTTATCGATGAGTGCTTGATTTATTTCATTGTTACTATGTAATAGTTGCTTCTTTCTTTTATAATCTTCAATTGTGCGAACAAATTTTTCTAACGTAACCGGTTTTATAAGGTAGTTACTTACGCCGTTTCGAATTGCTTTTTCTAACATATAGTTTTCATTCGCCGCTGTTACCATAATGACATCAACATTTGGAAAGTCAGCATGGATTTGTGGTAATAAATCTGTACCAATTCCATCTGGTAAGTAATTATCTAATAAAAGTAAATCGATTTCTTCCTTTTGTAGTAGTTCTATCGTTTCTTTCGCGTTCAATGATTTTCCGATTACTTTTACATCCTTTATTTTTAATAAAAACTCCTCTTGAATTTGCGCGACGCGGAAATCATCTTCTGCAATTGCAACCTTCAACATATGTCCATCCCCCTGTTTGTCATGTACTTTCTTTCAATGTTTTTGGAAGGTAAATTGTAAAAATAGCTCCCCCATTTTTCTCGTTTTGAATTTCAATTGTTCCCTCTAGTAGATCTACCATTTCTTTCACGTTTGCTAGCCCGTAACCACGATCAGTTCCTTTCGTTGAAAATCCTTTTTGAAAAATGGTCGTTATTTTTTCTGCCGGTATCCCTATCCCGCTATCTATCACTTCAAATACAATATCGTGTCCAATATCCGTAACGAAGAAAGAAACTCTCTTCTCCTCTCGTTCACTCACCGCATCAAATGCATTGTCGATTATGTTTCCAAGAATCGTAATAAGGTGCGAAACTTTTATATGGTCTGGTAACGGATGAAGCGCACTATCTCCTTCAATATGAAAATCGATTTTCTTCTCAGATGCTGTTCCGATTTTTCCTAATAAAATTGCTTGTACTTTTGCATCATGAATTTGATGGAATAAAATATGATTTTGACTTTGATGAATATTAGATTCTTGCTGAATAAATTCAATCGCTTCTTTGTAATGTCCTAACTGAAGTAATCCCGATAAGACGAACAGCTTATTTGTAAATTCATGTGTTTGAGCACGTAAGTCCTCGGAATACTTTCTTACCTCAGATATCGTATTAACAAGGTGTTGCAGTTCTGTTTTATCTCTAAAACTACATACAACACCTACCGTACTGTTATTTTCGAGTATCGGCGTCATGTTTAAAATAAACACTTTATCTTGAAACGCGATTTCTTGATCGGTTTCTAGCACTCTTTCCATATTAAATTCCGGTAAAACTTTTGAAATGTGCTGCTGCATATAATCATCATTTACATAAAGCATTTCTTCTGCTGAGGTGTTCATCATCGTAATAAAACCGTTTTGATCAATGGCAATGATTCCTTCTTTTATAGATAGTAGTATCGCGCTTCGTTCTCGGTATAGTGCTGCGATTTCATTCGGCTCTAAACCGAGTGTATCTTTACGAATGCTACGTGCTAAAAGAATTCCACCAACAATACCGACTAATAATACAGCTAAAGAAAAGAGTATAATTTCTTTCGTTCTGCTCAATATGTTAGATTGAATACCTTTTATTAAAAACTCTACTGTCACAACGCCTACGACTTGATCGTAATCTCCGTTATGAACAATAATAGGTGCCTTCGCCATTAAAGCCGGGCCACTTGTACCATTTCCTTCAAGCGTATAGTACCCTCCAAAAGTGAGTGCCTCATAGTTATACGGGTTGTTACTCTTTGTTCCAATCAACTCAGAATTAGAATGTGAATACATAACCCCATAGCGATCTTCTACAATTACATAATCTGCACCAGCTTGCTCACGAACTTGTTCTGCAATAGATTGAATGGTACTTTTATGCTCGTTATATTGAAAAGCATCTTTTATAGCTGGCATGAAAGAAAGAGATTTAGCCGTTTGCAGTGCTAGCTGCTCCACTTGGCGCTTCGTATCAACGGACTGAATGTAAACAAATATTCCCGCTAATAGGAGAACGACAAATAAAATTAACGCGATAATTAAGCTTACTATTTTCGTTTGCAATGACACTTTGTGTGATTTCTTCATGCTTCATACCCTTTGATAAAATATTCAAAACTATCAATCTCCTTTTTCTATTATTATGACAAAACTGAAAATGAAGCAACTATAAAAACTCTCCATGTTCATAAAGTACAAAAAGAATAAAATTGTCATAATATTGAGATTTCATTTAAAGGACAGTACAATTCAACTACAATGAACACGCTTTCATAATTATCATTTTATTTATAAGCAAGAGGAGGAATTAGTATGGCTCAAGTAAAATCTAATCGAGTCGCCGGCAATATTTTCAAAGGTTCTGTCGGTAATTTAATTGAATGGTACGACTGGTACGTTTACTCTGCTTTCGCTGTTTATTTTTCAGCAGAGTTCTTTCCTAAAGGCGATCCAACGAGTCAGTTACTGAACACAGCAGCTATTTTCGCAGTTGGATTTTTAATGCGCCCTATCGGAAGTTTATTAATGGGACGCTATGCAGATCGGCACGGACGCCGGGCGGCATTAACCCTTTCCATTACGGTTATGGCCGGTGGTTCTTTAATTATCGCCTGTACACCGAGTTACGAAAGCATCGGTATTATGGCACCAATTATTTTAGTTCTTGCTCGTTTACTGCAAGGATTATCACTCGGCGGAGAGTATGGAACTTCCGCAACGTATTTATCTGAAATGGCTAGTAGTGGTCGCCGTGGTTTTTATTCAAGCTTCCAATATGTAACGCTCGTTGCGGGACAGATGGTTGCGTTAGGCGTTCAAATTGTTCTTCAGCAATTACTAAGCGAACCAGATATGAAAGCTTGGGGATGGCGTATTCCATTCATTATTGGAGCGATGGGCGCAGTAGCTGTATTATGGCTTCGCCGCACGATGGATGAATCGGAGCAGTTCTCAAACATAAAATCACAAAAACGCGAAAGCGCAGGAACCGTTCGCGCTCTTATGAAACACCCAAAAGCAGTATTAACAGTAGTCGGCCTAACACTAGGAGGCACTGTTGCATTTTATACGTACACAACATATTTACAAAAGTTCATGGTAAACACAGTCGGCCTTCCGAAAGAAGTTGTCAGCTGGATTAACTTTGTCGCACTACTTATATTTGTAGTTCTTCAACCAATTGCGGGGCTACTATCCGATAAAATTGGACGCCGCCCATTATTAATGGCATTCGGTATTCTCGGAACGTTACTAACAGCACCGATCTTCTTCTTCATGGAAAAAACGACAGAACCAATCGTAGCATTTTTACTCATGATGGTCGGTCTCATTATCGTTACTGGTTACACATCAATTAATGCAATTGTAAAAGCAGAACTCTTCCCAACTGAAATTCGCGCACTCGGCGTAGGTTTACCATATGCACTAACAGTCGCGATATTCGGCGGAACAGCTGAGTTCATCGCATTATGGCTAAAAAGTCTCGGAATGGAATCACTCTTCTACTTCTACGTAGCTGGATGTATCGCGATCAGCTTTATTACGTATTGGCGTATGGATGAGTCATCGAAAACTTCGCAGATTGAGGCGGAGCTTGGTGGTGGGGATAAATTAGTTAATAATAAGTCTAGTTAAAATTATGTATTCTATAATCTTCGTTTATCTGAACTCGATTTGCTTTATCTAAGAAGGCATAATTTATTCATATATAATTTAAAAACCTTTGGATATTGGTTCTATAAACAAAAGATATGGCGATGTTGCAAGAAATACTCAATTAGAGCACCCTACAAATTACACTGAAATATATTGGTATCAACAAGGTAGAAAAAGACAATATACTAGATACACTTTGTATTTAATTCAATACATATTTCTAATAATATCCCCAGTAAGTACTCATGAACCTAAAATATATTGAAATTAATAAAAAACTAAAATAACATCAAGAACTTGCAGATTTACAATATTAAATATCTATCAATATGATTTATTCTATTGATAGATATTTAATTAATTTTACACTTCAGCTAAGGCTTACAAGTATCTCGTATGACTTATCTCAAAATCCCTATTGATGTTAAATTTATTCATTTTTAAGACTAGAAACAAATTAATATAGTAAATTCACATTTTAGGGGTACTCTCCCATCACCATCAAGCTAATATTTTAAAGTACTCCCAAAATAAAATTGTTAGCTCTCTACAGTTATTTATGTAAATTCAGCTCGTTTTTTTGTTTTGGGTGAAAAAAATTTTTAACTTGATGGCAATGTGGTGCTGCCCCTATTAGGCAAATTCGACAAAGAAAAGACACCCAAAGGTGCCTTCCTCCGACTTGAACCATCTTAATTTTATTGTGTTGTTATTATATAAGAAAAGAAGACATCGCTTAAGATGTCTTCTTTTCTTGTACACTTGGTGTTAAGAAGGTATTTATTGCTTAAAAACCATAAAAAAATATAACAATCATCGAGTAAACCTATTATAGCATCAATAAATAGAGTTTTTATATGCATTTTTACATATATATAGATTTATTTATGTTTTATCTATATAGTTAAATTGTCTGTTTCTTGTTTTAATTCGTTTGTTTATTTTGAGTGCTCCAGCAATGGAGCCTTTTTTTTATGCAATAAAATATTTTCTTAGCATTACTTAGTTGATCTATATTAACTTTACCCTCTTAAATTATATCTATATTTTACCAAATGATTATATAGATAACCAGTTTTTTCTAATAATCTAGTGGATTGATAATTTTAATGGTAGTTATTAATACTTACAGGAAAATTCAGTATGCAATGGAAATTGAGAAATCAAGAATTATAAAAAACTTATAGTATCTTTTGTAAAAGTATATTTATAATTTGTATATTAATATGTTATAATTTAATTTCTAAAACTACCAAAAAAGGACTGCCAGTAATGGTGGTCTTTTTTAAATTGGTAAGATTGTACTAGGTTGAGCAAAAAAATGGAACCGAAAAAGTTATTTCTAATGAGGATAGCCTTCTTATGATGAAGTTTCATTCAGTGAATCTGCAAGCAAACATAAAAGAAGGAAAAAATTACGATTTTACTTTACGTGGATATAGAGTACCTATACTTTCATGGTTTCCAAATTTAGATGGTGCCGAACCACAAAATTAGCACTATTCTTTAATAAAAAATCCTACTCATTAAAAAATGAGTAGGATTTTTTATTAAAGAGCTATTTCGTATTGATTTGTGCCATCATTTAATATGCTATTTTTAAATGATTTCCAGATTTGATGACTAATTATCTAAATTTCTAAACTCTATACAGCACTATCATTTAAACAATTATTAAATATATCTTCTATCTAAAACATCGTATTATCATTAGCTGCTTCACTTGGAATCTCTTGAATTACATCCCAGTGTTCGACAATCTTTCCATCCTTGATACGAAATATATCCACTATAGCAACTCCCTTATCTTGAGAATTAGTACGAGAATGTACATGAAGAGCAACTGTATCCCCTTCAGCTACTACACGTTTAATCTCTGCAGAGGAATTAGGATTTTTAACAAAATCCTCCTTAAAGAAATCCATGAAGGCTTTTCGTCCATCAGCAACAAAAGGATTATGTTGCTTATAATCTTCGCTAACATATTTAGGGATAATATCGATATTATGTTTGTTAAAAACTTCATTATAGAAATCAACTACCATCTTTTTATTCTTTTCATTTTCTTTTACTTCTTTTGATACAGAAGCGACATTCTCGCTCTTTATTGCGTTCCCTTTGTTATTACCGGTGAAAGCTTGATATACCAAAGTCGAAACTACTCCTAAAATAAATACAGAAATAATTGTTATGATTAAACTTTTCTCTAATTTCATATATACCTACCTCTTCTACTTAAATAAGTTTTCTTCTATAAAAAGCTTGAAGAAGGAGAAACCTTCCCCAAAATGTAATGTCAGGGGTAATGTTAGGAATTTCATTTATCCTAACCTCCCCCTATACAAGGCATATTAGAAACGATCCATTCTAACTTAATACCTCATTAACAGTTGCACTGTCCACAATTTGAATAAACTTCTTAACCTTATCGTTCTCATCAAACTTATAAAGGTGACAAAAATCTGCTATGAACGATTTCCCTGTAGCTTTATATGTCCCACTATATTTTCCATACACGATAACAGTATTGTTATTAAAAGCATAGATTTCATCTTTAGCGCTATAGTCATCCCATTCTGTGCCAAGACGTTCATGTACGTTTTTCACTACTTCATCTGGACCTATATAAGTACCTGCATATGGAAAACCAGCAGCTTCTGTCCAAGATACATTTTCACTTAAATACGTTTTGAACGCATCCAATTTCCCTTCGCCAGTTAACACATACGTTTCATGTAATAGCTTTTGATATTTATTCATATCATTAACCCCAAGGCATTTCTTTTGTTACAACTTTTGCACTTAATTCTAATACACCTTTATTTGCATAGCCTGGATATGCTGCTTCAAGTTTTGCCACAAAATCTTTTGAAGTTCCACTTTCCTCAGAAGCTTGAACCGCAGTTCTTAGATAATCCATTGTCGCAGTAAGTGCTTGATTATTTAGGGATTTTTCGATTGATCCATGGCTAGGTACAATTATGTCAGCATGTAATGCTTGTAATACTTTCAAGTTCTCAATCCACGCCTCCATAGCCGCTTTTGAGCTAGTATCCGCTAAGAATACATGTATTTCGTTAAAAACATCAATACCACCAATTAATACTTTTAGTTCTTTATTAAATAGGCTAGTTCTGTAATGATCTAAGCCTACTAGTTCAAATGTTAACCCTTGAAAATCAATCGCTTTTTCTTTAAACACTTGAGGTAATACCACGTTACTTGGTGCATTTTCTCCAAGGGCGTCTTTCCAAACTTTTAATTTCCCTAAAACAGAATGAACGATATGTTCAACAGTAGACTCTGTTGCATACGCTATAGCTTCTGGGTAAACGGCTTTAATGCTCTCTAATCCAAAGTAGTAGTCTGGATCCCCATGAATAATAAAGATTTTATCTAAAGATAAGTTATTTTTTTTCAGATACTCCACAATTTCTTTCGAATCAGATTGAGTAAATTTTGAGTTTATTAAAAATGCATGTCCTGCTTTCTCAACTAATGTTGCTGTGACCATAAAGCTTTTTTCGTCCGAACTAAACACCGTTAATTTCACATCTTTTTGATTTGTATCGATTGTTTTAAACATAGTATGTTATTCTCCTTTTGTTAAAGTTATTAACTAATTATCATATTTTTATCTTGTTCCGATAAAGTGAAACTTTAATCAGTGGGGGTTTTGTTCATCCCCCACTGATTATTAGTTGAACCAATCGGACTTTTACGGACAGTTGATCCCCCACCTAACTTCTTTGCTTCCACTGAATTTTGAGGTGGGGGTCTTACTGCCCGTTAAAGCGGGATAAAATCTCCCACTCCCATTTATCTGAAAGTGTAATAGTACTGGCGAATATTCCGGAGATGAATGTCAGGTGGCCTAAGATAACATGTTTGCTACTATATCCTAAATTTTCTTAATATAAATTTTTAAAACGTGCTTCAATTTTATCCGGCGTCATTACGCCACCACCAATAGGAATAATTTGATTATCCTTTTGTAAAAGTAAGGAAGGATAGCTATTAACACCAAGCTGTCGAACTTTATTAAAATCATTTTGGACATCTATTATTGTTTCTTGAGCGTTTAAACGTTCTAATACTTGTTCAGGGTCCAAACCATGCTCGATTGCAATCTTGCGATATGTTTCAGGATCACTCAGACTTTGTCCCTCATAATAAAACGCTTTTTGCATAGCCGAAGTGAATTCTAATAAACGGTCTGGCGCTAATGAGCGTAAAGCTGAAAAGCCAATTGCAGCATCTTTCGAATTCATTTTAAAAGTCCCTTCCTCCACCAATTTTTGATAGGAAGGACCAAATTCAGCACCTGTAAGTTGATTAATTCTTTTATTTCCTTCTTCTATATATGAGAAGTTTTTCATTGGTAAATTATCTAAAAATAGCCCTCCACATAAAACCGTTAATGGTACTTCAGTGTGGTTTTTGTAAAATCCTTTAATACTTTCTGAAAAACCATAGCACCATCCACAATATGCATCCCATACGTAAATAAGGTTATCCTGTTTCGTCTCCATTTAAATCTCCTACCTTTTTTTTATTATCCAGCTCAACTAAATTTTTGGTTTATATAAGTACATATTTTTATACCTTGTTCTTTTTTAGATACCTTACTATATTTCCCCAAAACTAATATTTCCAAAGAAAGATCCACCAAGGTTTTTAACAAAAGATAACATTGCACCTTATTGCCCCGTAACAGAAAATACTAAAGCTTGGAATATGCATTGATTTGAATGTGTTAGTAACTTTCTACACCGGGTGGCAACGTATGGACCACCATCCTTAATTAAATATATAAATCATATTTTTAGCAGATATTAGTTGTAACTAAATTGATTACACCTTTATGTAACTATTTTAGTTACAACTAATATAGAAGTCAATTCTTTTTTTCGAAAACATTAAATTTCTACATTAATCTACAACTAATCCCACTCTTTACAAAAATATATCAACGATTATTCAATTATATCGATCGTAACTCCGAATATATCAACGTTTCGACACAACATATCGATTTACCGACAAATTTCGAGCGCGTTATCTCCTAAACTAACAACCAATCCCACACCCCAACACAAAACAAAAAAGCACCAGGTCCCCCCTAGTGCTCTCCCCCTAAAACAAATGACAAGCCACTTCATGCCCCTTCGCAATCTCAACCATCTTCGGTACTTCCTGTGCGCATTTTTCAGTGGCGAATTTGCAGCGCGTTCTGAATTTGCAGCCGGATGGTGAGTTGAGTGGGCTTGGAACTTCCCCCTCTAGGATGATCCGTTCTTTGCCTGTGTTTGTTGGATCTGGTTCTGGCATGGATGAGAGTAGTGCTTGTGTGTATGGATGTGCCGGTTTTGCGTATAGGTCTTCACTATCGGCAATTTCTACTATGTTTCCTAAGTACATGACTCCGATTCGGTCTGATATGTGTCTTACCATGGATAGGTCATGTGCGATGAATAAGTATGTGACGCCTGTTTCTTCTTGGATGTCTTGCAGCATGTTTACGACTTGCGCTTGGACTGAGACATCTAGTGCTGAGATTGGTTCGTCACATAGGATAAAGTCTGGTTTTACAGATAGTGCGCGCGCGATACTAATGCGCTGGCGCTGGCCCCCGCTAAATTCGTGCGGGTAGCGATATAAATGTTCTTCTTTTAAGCCTACCTTTTTAAGCAGGTCTAATATGATTTCTTTTTGTTCTTCTTTTTCATAAGATCCATGAATGTTCATTGGCTCACTAATAATTTGGAATACGTTCATTGCCGGGTTTAATGATGCGTATGGATCTTGGAAAATGATTTGCATTCTTTTTCGATATTCTTTTAGTTCACTTTCCTTTAAACTTGCGATATCTTTTCCGTCGAATAAAACGTTACCTGAAGTGACGTCGTGTAAACGAATGATGCTTCTTCCTGTCGTTGATTTTCCGCAGCCAGATTCTCCTACTAACCCGAATGTTTCACCTTTTTTAATTGTAAAGCTTAAGTCATCGACTGCTTTTAATTGCTCTGTTTTCCTGCCAAATAGTCCTTTTTTAATAGGAAAATACTTTTTTAAGTTCCGAACTTCAATTAAGTTTTCTTCATGCATGTGAATCACCTACTGTCTTATCGTTTAACCAGCACATGGAACGTCTTTCGTTTCCGATTTCAAAATATGGCGGACGTTCTTTTTCACAAATGTCCATCGCATGCGGGCAACGCTCTGCGAATGGGCAACCTTGTGGCGGGTTTAATAAGTTTGGCGTTACACCTTGAATAGGAGCGAGCCTTTCTTTTACGCCGTTCGCTATTTTTGGCAGAGAGTTTAATAGCCCTTTCGTATATGGATGATTCGGCGATTGGAAAATATCAAGTACAGGTCCTTCTTCCATAATAAGCCCGCCGTACATAACGATAACGCGCGTACAGTTTTGCGCGACGATTCCTAAGTCGTGCGTAATAAGAAGTAACGCCATATTCGTTTCGTTCTTTAAGTTTTTCATTAAATCTAGTATTTGCGCCTGTATCGTTACATCAAGTGCAGTCGTCGGTTCGTCCGCAATAAGAAGGTCTGGGTTACAAGACATCGCCATTGCGATCATAACCCGCTGCTTCATACCACCGCTTAGTTCATGCGGATATTGTTTTACCCTTTCTTCTGGTGACGAAAGGCCGACTTGTTTTAACAAGTTAATCGCGATCTGCTCTGCTTCTTTCTTTTTCACTTTTTGATGACGTATAATTACTTCCGTCATTTGTTTCCCAATTTTCACGACTGGATTTAGCGCTGACATTGGGTCTTGAGAGATAAGTGAAATTTGATTTCCTCTAATAGAACGCAATTCTTTTTCAGATTTAGAAAGTATGTTTTCATTATGAAAAAGGATTTCTCCTTCTTTCACTTTTCCTGGTGACGTAACGAGAGACATAACGGACTTCGCCATTACACTCTTTCCGCTTCCAGATTCCCCAACGATACCGACTACTTCTCCTTTATTTAAGCGAAATGTAACGCCGCGAACCGCTTCAACTTCGCCACTTTCTATGAAAAAAGAAGTCTTTAAATTTTTCACTTCTAGTAGTTTTTCAGACACACTTCTCACTCCCTTCACTTAACACTTTAGTTTTCATGTCCGGCTCCTTTTGGTGCGAAAGCTTTCTTCAATGCTTCACCAATTACGTTAAAACTCAGTACCGTTAAAAGGATAAGGAATCCTGGGAAGAGTGTTAAATACCAAGCTTCACCAATATATCCTTGCGCATTGTTTAGCATGCTGCCCCAAGAAGAATCTGGTTCTCTAATACCTAAACCTAGGAAACTAAGTGATGATTCCATTAAAATCGATGTCGCAATCGTTAATGTCGCGGCGATAATAATGGTTGATAAAATGTTAGGAATGATATGTCTTACAATAATCATAAGTGATTTTTGTCCTGATACTTTTGCGTATAAAACGTACTCACGCTCTTTTACAGATAACGTTTCTGCCCTTACAATACGGGCGGTGTCCATCCATGTTAGTAATCCGATAATAAGAACTAACGTCGTAATTCCTGGTTTTAAATACGCATTTAATAGTAGCATTAAAAAGAATGATGGAATTGACATAAGTACTTCAACAACCCTCATTAAAAAGTTGTCTAACTTTCCGCCAAAATACCCGCTAATTGTTCCAACTGCAGTACCGATTGTAATAGAAACAACCATCGCAAGGAAACCGACCGCAAGTGAAACTCGTCCGCCATATAACGCTCTCGTTAAGTAATCCCTTCCGTAATCATCCGTTCCGAAAGGATGACTCATACTCGGTTCTTGTAAGCGATCTGGAATCGACATTTTGCTAGGATCGTACGGCGACACGAATGCGAAAATTGATGCGACCGTTAAAATCGCAAGTATAATAACTCCCATTGCAACAAACTTATTTTTTGTAAAGCTATGTTTTATCGTTTGAAATCTCCTATTATTCATTCCAAATCACCCCCTCATTCGAATGCGCGGATCTACTACGCCATATAAAATATCAGCAATTAAGTTACCGAGAATTAACATGAATGATGATAGTAATGTAATTGCCATGATAATCGGATAATCAAATCTAAAAATAGCATTTACCCCAAGTGAACCAAGCCCCGGCCATGAGAATACTGTTTCCGTAATGAACGCTCCGCCTACTAAACTTGGAATCGATAATCCGAAAATTGTAATGATCGGTATTAATACATTTCGAAGTACGTGATTAAATAACACCGTTTTCTTTGAAGCGCCGTACGCATATTGAATTTGTACATATTCTTCTTCTAATTGCTGAATCGTACTTGAACGAATATATCTCATATAAACAGATACGTTTTGGAATGCTAACACCATACAAGGTAAAATGCCGTGTTGCACAATATCCCAGACAGAATCTTTACCTACGGTGCGCATACCCATACTCGGAAGTAGGTTCAATTTTAAAGAGAATAAGTAGACTAATAGTAGTGCAAACCAGAAAACCGGCATAGAAATACCAACGTATGAAATAAAGTTTACAATGCGGTCAAAGAATGAATTCTTTTTCACACCTGTAAATAGTCCAAGTGGTATTGCAATTACGAATGAGACGAGTAAAGATGATCCCATTAACCCAATTGTTGCAGGTAATCTTTCTGTGATAAGATCTAAAACAGGACGATGATTTTGAAGTGAGTATCCAAAGTTTCCTGTTAAAATGTTTTTTAACCATAAAAAATACTGCACGTAAATTGGTTGATCTAGTCCTAAACTTTTGCGAATACGCTCCACATCAATTGGACTCATGTTTGGCGTTACAAAGTTTCGAACGGGATCCCCCGGCGCTAGCTTTATTAATAAAAAAGAAATAATAGAAATAACAAATAAAAGCGGAATTGCATTTAAAAGCCTCTTCGCAATTACTTTATACACAAACTTCCCCCCTCAAGCTAAAGAAGCTGATTTCCACCAGCTTCTTTATTGTTTCTTATTTCACTTCATAAATCTTAGATAGATCTTCAAACATTGTGACAGGAATTGCTTTCGCTTCTTTTAATCCATCAAACTTTTTATCTACTGCAATAACTGCTTTCGGATACGCAATTGGTAGATAAGGTACGTCTTCTCTAGCTGTCTCTTGAATTTTATGGTATAGCTCTGCACGTTTTGTTTTATCTGTTTCAACTGCAGCTTCTTCCCATAACTTATCGAAATCAGCGTTTTTATATCGGGCATAATTGTATTCAGCATTACTTAAGAATAAGCTCTTATATGAATCTGGCTCAGGTCCCATTATGTAACCACCAAATGTAATGTCATATTCTTTATTTTCTTTATCTAAGCCTTTTTCACTTGCCGCACTAGCATCTAATGCATTTAGTTCAACTTCTAAGCCAACTTCTTTTAATTTTTGTTGTGTATATAACGCTAAGCTTTCCATGATTTTATTATTCGTTACATACATCACACGTACTTTTTCGTTATCTTTCACGCCAGCTTTTGCTAATAAATCTTTCGCTTCTTTTTTATCATACTTATAGTCTTTAATATCTTTCGCATAATACATAGCGTCTGGCGTTAAGATTGAATTTGCTGGTTCTGCAAATTCACCTGAAACGAATGCTGAGTTAATCATTTCTTTTTTATCTAACGCATGCGCAATTGCTTGGCGCACTTCTTTTTTCTTCATCAAATCTGTATTCATGTTATAAGATAAGTAGAATAATCTACCTTCAGGGAATGTCACCATTGAGAAGTTCCCAGTACTATCTAGTTTCTTAAAGTCTTGCGGCTCAATCATCTTCATGTTGATTTGACCATTTTGCAGTGAAACATTTGCTGTATTACGGTCTTTTACAACGCGGTATACGATAGAGTCTAATTTAGCTTTCCCACCTACATAATCATCAAATCGATCTAATGCAACGTACTCATCTGATTTATACTCTTTAAACTTAAACGGTCCTGAACCTACAGGCTGTAAGTTTTTCTTACTCTTCGCTAAATCTGCTTCCCCTTCAAATACATGTTTCGGAATTGGGAAGAAATCATTCATCACACCTTCGAAAGATGCGCTTACTTGTGGTAAAACGAATTGAGTAGTTAACTCATCTACCTTTTTCACCTCAAGCGGCTTTCCTTTAAAAATAAAGTTTTCACGGCTTGAACTATTTTGCTTCTCATCTAAAATAGATTGGAATGTAAATGCAATATCGTCTGATGTAATTTTCTTACCATCATGCCATTTCAAATTATCTTTTAGTTTCAATGTCCACGTTAATTGATCTTCTGAAGGCGTAAAGCTCTCAGCAAGAACAAACTTTTTCTTACCGTCTTCCATATGATATAGCGGCGCATATAAAGCTTGCTGCACAGTTAATGACACACGATCATTCGCATAAAGCGGATTCATCGTATCTGGATTATCGCTAACACCAATCGTTAACGCCCCTCCATCTTTCGGAGTCCCTGATTTACTAGTGCCCGCTTGCTTCGAATCTTTTTCCCCTGAACAAGCAGCTAATGCAATAAATAATAGTAGGACAAATGGTAATACAAACAACTTCTTCTTCATATTTCGACCCCTCTCGACTATTTACACCTATAAGAAAACTCGGAATTAATACCGAGTTTTCTTATAGGTTTTAAATTACCACTACCGGTATGTATTGTCAAACTTTTTCGCAAAGGTAGAAAGTTTGTAATCTATTAATGCATTCTTGCGATAAACTATATTTATGCGGAGGAGAAAATAAAAAGACCACGAATAAGTAGCCTCATAAAATGAGTTAAAAAACTAGCAGCTTACAGAAAATCCCTCTAAAATGATTGTTTTATATGATCGAAAATGTAGAATGGGATTAAAGACAAAAAACACATTTAGGAGGTTATCATGACATTTGATGAATTGAAAAAAAGACCACCAAAAGGCAGTCTCAAAACTCAATCTTATTCCCTACTCCTTGCTCCACCGCTCTCTCATACAAATACTTCGCAACGATAATATCTACTACCGCTAAACCAACTGATTTGAAAATAGTAATCTCTTCATCATTTTCGCGACCAGCTTTTTCTCCGCTTATAATTTGACCAAGTTCAGCGTGAATGGCGTTTGCTTTGAATAGACCTTCTTTTATCGGAACTTGAAGGTCTCCTGTTTCGTCTAGTGCTGCTTCTTTTGATTCGACTACTACTTTGTTTGCGCTTGTGATGGCGTGTGAGGGTAGTTCTTGCATGCTCGGTCTGAATGAGCCGACGGCGTTTATGTGGACGCCTTTTTGTAGTTTTTCTGAGAAGACTGGTGTGGATGCATTCGTAGTTGTGACGATGATGTCTGCTTCACATATCGCTTCATTTGGATCCTTGTAAACGTAAGCTGGTTTGCCTAATTTCTCTTGTATATATTGCGCAAATGCATACGCTTTTTCTTCTGTTCGATTGTATAAAATGACTTTTTCAATAGCTCTTACCGCAAATACAGCTTCAGCAATCCCCTTCGCCTGTTCTCCTGTCCCGATTATGCATAAAGTTTTTGCGTTATGACGAGCTAAATATTTTGTCGCTACTCCTGATAAGGCGCCTGTTCGGATCATCGTTAAGTACGATCCTTCTAAAAGTGCGAGCGGTTCTCCCGTTTGAAAGTCTGATAGCATCACAATCCCGTTTATCGTTTTCTTTCCTACCTGTTTATTTTGCGGGACTACCGTTACTATTTTTACTCCAAGTGCTTCAAGTCCTTCCGCTACTGAAGGCATAATTAATGCCGTATTTTGCTCGTTCGCAAATGGTAATGAGCCCCTTATTGGTGTAATCGTTCTTTCTGCGGAAAATTCTTTTAAAGCAAGCGCCGCGTATTCAATAACTTCATTCATATTTACTAAGTTTCTTTGTTCGTTCGCGCTTATAACTAGCATATCTTTCCACCTCCTCCTTCTATCCTAACAAAAATCCCCGTTTCAAATCATCTCTCGGATCTACAACGAACTGATGAAACCCTGTAATAAATGCATGCCCCGTTACTTTCGGAACGACAGCTTCATATGTATCTACTGCGGTTACCGACAATACTTCCCCCTCGAATTTCCCGTCAGTAATGCATTCATGGACGAAAATTTCTCCCTTTTGTAAAGCATCTTTTCCAAAAAGAGTTGCGATTCTTGCGGAAGTTCCTGTACCGCAAGGAGAACGATCTACTTGCCCATCAGCAAAGATTGTTACATTTCGTAAAGTTGCGTCTTCTCCTTTCGGTTCATCTGAGAAAATAACGCCGTATATCCCTTTTAATCCTTTTTCAAGTGGATGCTTCACTTCCATTTTGCTCTCTATATAATGTTTAATTTTACCGCCCCACGTTTGAATAGCGGGCAAGTCTTTAAAATCAACTTTCAAACCAAATTCTTTACAGTCTACAACAGCGTAAAATGCTCCTCCAAACGCGATATCTACTTGAAATTCATAGTTATCTATTTTAATAGGAACGTCTTTTTTGTATACAAATGAAGGAACATTTTCAAATGATACAGATTCTACTTCACTCCCGTTATATGTTGCATACGCAATGACTTCCCCAGCTGGGCTATCAATAATGAACTTTTGTTTTTCCCCCTTTACTTCAAACATGCCTGTTTCAATTCCAACTGTAATAACAGCGATAATACCGTGACCACACATCGTACTCCAGCCTTCATTGTGCATAAATAATACGCCAAAATCAGCGTGAGCACTTGCTGGCGGTGTAATGATACAACCGTACATTCCGTGATGCCCTCTCGGTTCATACATCAGAACTTCACGAAGATGGTCCAAATGTTCCATACAGTACGCGCGTCTTTCCAGCTGCGTTTCCCCTTTTATTTCTGGCACTCCGCCCGTAATAATTCGAAGTGGTTCCCCAGCTACGTGTGCATCAATCGTTGTATATATTTTACTAACCTTCATTTCGATCTCTCCCCTATACGTTGATACTCTTTTCATTGCAAATATCATGCCAACGCATAGGGTATAAATTTGTATACATTGTTTAAAAAAGCATACATTACTGTCTATTTTTTTATACACTGTCCAGAGGCTATGTTATGGGGCCCCCTTGATACAACCAGTCTTATTATTTTCAATGTAAAGTTACTTCGCCCCCCAACATATACTGTTCAAAAGCAAAAAGGAAGTGATCCCATGTATTATGGAACAAAGGGCTGGTACGTAGCTGAACTAAAAAAATTAGGCGTACGCTATCATGAAGGACGAAAACTAGAAAGTTACCGCGGGCACATCTTGCGCAATTTATTAATCGCACAACAAGAGAAATTAAAAGAACAGTAATAGATTCTCCTATCACAATATCAACTTATCGCCGCCTACAAACTGCCAACCAATCACACATCAAACTACACTAAAAAGGTCACCCAAACGGGTGACCTTTCTCTTTCTATTCACAAACAAGAATTTGTCTAGTAAATGATCCTTTTCTTGTAATACAGCGATCTGTAATTTCAAATCCTGCTTCATGGATCATGTCGTCCATTGTCTCCATCGTTACAACGACTACCTTTTTAGCGATGCGGCGCGCACTTGAAAGAATGGAGAGCTGGTCTTCTGGTGTGGCATGCGTAAATAGGTCGTACGGCATATCGATAATGGCAACGTCGTAGTTCTCAGTAATTTCCTCGATTGGTCCTTTTGTTACTGTTCCTTCAAATCCGAAATGTGCGATGTTTTTTCTCGTTCCAAGAACTACAAGTGGATTTATATCTCTACCAACGATGTTAATCCCCATAGAAAGTGCTTCTACTACTACTGTTCCAATACCGCAGCACGGGTCAATTGCTCGTACTCCCTCTGGATTTGGTACAGCGATATTTGCAACTGATCTCGCAACACGTGTGCTAAGTGATGTCGAATAGCTATGCGGTTTTTTTATGTGATGATACCAAACTGGTTCGCTTTCTACATAGTGCCCGAAGTACCAGCGTCCTCCAAGAGGAACAATCCCGAATACACGCTCTGGATTACGAACATCCGCTTCTCCTTCAATATGCATGCCGAGGTCTCTTTCAATAAGACGTCTTTCTCCATATTCAATTTTATTCTCTCCAACGAGGTCATTAATTTTAACGAAGATGACTTTGAACGTCGCTCCCGCCAAATCAATTTGTTCCACTTGTTTTAAAATGCTTTCTAAGTCGTCCCCTTCATACATAACTTCAATTCGCTCTTTAATAAACGCACTTCTACTCGGGTCAATTTTGACATCACTTTTTAAAATATTAACGTGGGACTCCATTCCAAAGAACGAGCGCATTTCCAAGTAACATAAAGCACGCTCCTCCTCACGAAATGCATACGTATATATACAGGCAGGTGTTTTACTATGATTATTCAATCTATTATCATCCTCTATCGTTTAAAATTGTTATGATTACAATTACTCAAATACTTTTCTTTTGTATATAAAATTAAATGATATCATATGCCGGAAATAAAGAGAAACGTTAATAAATAAAAGAGACTGCCAATGGCAATCTCTTATTATTTATTAACGGAAAGAAGACACGTTGTTACCCATTTCTTCATAGTAATCTAAAATACCTTGATAAATAGCTTCCGCTGCACTTTGTCTCTGCGCTGGTGTAGCTATTTTATCTGCATCACTTTTATTATCTACAAATGCTAATTCTGCTAATACAGCTGGCATTGTATTTTCTCTAATTACGTATAAATCGCCTTTTTTCACACCACGATCTTTTGTTCCCAGTGCATCTACAAGACGCTCTTGAATTTTTTCTGCTAGTAAACGACTTTCTGATACGTTAGGATTTGTTCCTCTTGCTGTCGCTGATTCATAGTAGAACGTTTCTGTACCTTGTCCATTTTTCTCTTCCGTGCCATTACCATGAATACTTACAAAAATATCCCCATTATTTTTTTGAGCAAATTCTACACGTTTCTTTAAAGAATCAGAAGCACTTGTTCCTGGACGTGTATCATCTGTACGAGTGAATAACACAGTAAATGGTGTCTTTTTCTCAAATATTTTCTGTAATCGTAGTGATACATCTAATACAGTTTCACTTTCTTTCTCATAATAACCTGGATTACCTGAATCCGCTCCACCATGACCTGGATCAATGATAATCGCTTTTCCTTCTAAGAAGTTACCTTGCTTCACTGGATTTAATTGATTTTTATTAACCCATTGGAAACCAGCGCCCATGCGGATACGAATCCAGCTGCCGTTCTCTTCAATAACAGTTACTTGTTGTGCGTTATGTGTTCCCATTACTTTTGAAGAAGAAGAAGCTTCTGCATAAGTAGTGAATCCTTCATTAATAACTTCTGTTTTCTCTACTAAAGGTGTCCATTTATCACCGTTACTTGTTGCAATTTTGATCCATCCATCTCGTTCTTCTTTAATTTCAACCATTTGTGGATTATGCTGATTTGCACTAATCCCAGAACTTAATGATGGTGCGTGATATGTAATGAATTTTCTATCTATGTACATTTTCTTTGTTTCTACTGGACGATCACTATTCTTGCTAAATTTATCTGTTTGCGCAGTAAGTTGAGCTGCTTGTTCACGCGTAATAGAATCATTCGGTTTCCAGCCATCCTCTGTACCTAACGAAAGTTTTAATTCTACTAAAATATTAACTTCTTCTTTACCCCAATGATTCTCTAAATCAGCAAATTTTGTAGGAACTGGTCCTGTTACTTTGCTTTTCAGATTATATGCTCTTACAAGCATAGCTGCCATTTCAGCACGAGTTACTTTTCCTTCAGGATCAAATACTCCTGGTTCTCGCCCTTTAATAATATTCTCTTTTTCCATGGCTGCAATAAATGAAGCTGCCCAACTATTTTTTGCATCATTATAAGACGGCTTTGCATTTGGATCTACTTTAGCACCAATTGCTGTTGCGATAATCTTTGCTGCCTGAGCACGTGTTAAATTTCCGTATGGCATAAAGTTACCATCTGGCATACCGTTAATTACATTTCTCTCTACTAAATAATAAATTGCGTCTTTTGACCACGCACTATCTGAAACATCAGGAAATTTCTTCGTTTCTGCTAAACTACTAATTGGATGTGCTAGTAAATTTGCTGCTAATAAACCTGCGGCTATTGCTTTGTACTTCATGAAAAATAAATCTCCTCTCAAAACTTCATATTCATTCATTTTTTTAATCAAGCTAACTAAAAAATATTAACTATTAATTAATTCCTTTCATAGTGTATAACATTATATATCTATAGTAAATACGTTTCCGGCCGTATAACAAAAATCGCATATATATAACTTATAATGAATGTATATAAAAAACTTTAATCAGCCCTCACCAATCTAACTTTTTTGCTTTCGCTGAATTTTGAGGTAGGAGTCTTACTGCCCGGCAAATAGCGGGATAAAAAAGCGATTAGGACATGTCTCCCAATCGCTTTGCCAAATAAAAAGCTGATTAAGAATAATATCTTTAATCAGCTCTCTATTATCTATGAAATTATTCTTCAATTAAATTAGACATTACATATGCATACACTAATGCTTCTGTATGCGCAATAGAACTTTCATGCGTACGTTCAAATGCGTGGGAAGAATCAATACCCGCTCCAATTAACGCATGTTTCACATCAAATCCCGCGCGAATCGCAGCTGATGCATCAGATCCGTAGTACGGATAAATATCTACTTTATATTCAATATGATTCGTTTTCGCAAGCTCTACTAAATGTTTGCGCAGTGCATAATGATACGGGCCGCTAGAGTCTTTTGCACAAATAGATACTGTATATTCATCAGATGCTTGTCCATCACCTAACGCTCCCATATCAACTGCTAAGTATTCAACAGTTTCTTCTGGAATGTTAGAGTTACCACCGTATCCAATCTCTTCATTATTAGAAATTAAGAAATGCGTCGTATATGGTAATGTTATGTTTTCATCTTGTAATCTTTTAATTAATTTTAATAAAATTGCAACACTTACTTTGTCATCTAAATGACGTGATTTTATGTATCCACTCTCTGTAATTTGAACGCGCGGATCAAATGAAACGAAGTCTCCTACTTCAATTCCTAATTCGCGTACTTCATCAGCTGAAAATACGCGCTCATCAATACGAACTTCAATATTTTTCTCATCGCGTTTTGCTTCACCTGCATCTTTATATACATGTACAGATGTTTGATGCATTAAAATCGTTCCTGTATACGTCTTGCCACTTGATGTTTCAATTTCGCAATATTCCCCTTCTACAGAGTTCCAGCGAAATCCACCAATCATAGAAAGACTCAGGCGACCATCAGGCTTAATTTCTTTCACCATCGCACCTAACGTATCAACGTGTGCCGTTAATAAGCGGTGCTGCGCATCATTCTTCCCTTTTACCGTTAAAATAAGAGCTCCCTTATTATTACGTTTCGTTTCTACGTTCCACTCACTGACATAGTTTTCAATGAAATTAATAATTTTTGCTGTATTTCCAGATGGACTCGGAATAGAGACAAGCTCCTTAATCAGTTCCATCGTTTCTTTCGTATGGTGTGCCATTGTCGTTTCCTCCTCATTTTCTCTACTATTCAGTATACAAAATTCGCCAGAAAACCTCTACTTATATAACTAAATTTTCTAAATTGTAGTAAAATTCTTTTTAGTATACAAAAGGAGTCCTGAAATATGAATATATCAAAAAAATATATACACATTGCACTCATTTGGTTTTTAGCATCATTATTTTGTTTACAAATCTCTTATGCCATTCATACTACTACTTCTATTACAATCGGCTGGATATTAACAGCTATCTTCTTCATTATTAGCTTCATTACAACAAGAAAGCATAGCGTTACTCAGTAACGCTATGCTTTTCCTATAAAACTATTCTTCTGAAACATCTAATAAATAAATACCTCTTTCAAATCCACCGCGCTCTATCTCTTTTTGCTTACGAAGGCGTTCCACATCTTCAATCGATGCACCTTCTGCACGTGCTAATGAAATGATAACCTCTAGCGCATCTGCAAGAGAATCTAGTGCATGTTCGCGTTCTTTCATAGAAGCAAATTCACGAATTTCTTCCGTTCCAATTTTCGCTAAAGCTTGTATGTAGGCTTGACCTGTTAATTTTTGTGCTGTATATGTTTTTCCAGACATTAAAATCTTCTCTGGAACACGATCTCTGACTAACTTGTTATATGCTGACATCATTCATCCTCCTATATTTAATAACATCCGAGCTCTGCTTTATAGAAAAACCATTTTTTCTTCACGCATGCACTTAACATATCAATTCCTGATCCATGTGCTCTTACATGTGGAAAGAAATAGTGCTCTAAGTCTTCGTCCTTACCATATAGAGTTTGATACTCATCTGGAATCGCTTCTTTTTTCACATCTTTTTCTTTCGTCACCCCGTCAGAAAATGCAACACTTGGATGTCCCTCAAAAAATAACGCAGTCCGAACTGCCAAAGATGGTGTACTATGCAAAGCAGAATATGTAAGCAAAATAATAGTGATAACACCAATCATTCTCTTCATGTATTACTCCTAAAAAAAAGTGCTAACACAATTATACTAAAATGTGTTAGCACTTTCTCCCCTTTATCCCGAATTAACGAGCTAATAATCAGTGAGGAATGGACAAACTTTATTCCCCTTTAAATGCTGGTAAACGTTTCTCTAAAAACGCAGCAATACCTTCTTTATGATCCGCTGTTTGTCTCATTGCATATTGACCACGCTTTTCTAATTGCAATGTTTGCTCTAAATTAGAGCGATTTACTTCACACAAAATTTGCTTCGTTTGAATCATTGCTTTAATCGGTTTTTGTGACCATTCATTAATCTTCTGCTTCACAGCCGTTTGGAAATCTTCGCCGATTACTTCATCAATTAAGCCGATATCAAGCGCTTCTGTCGCTGATAATTTCTTGCCTTCCCAAATAATTTGCTTCGTCATATTTTCACCGACGCGCTTTTGAAGGAAGAAATGACCGCCTCCATCTGGAATTAAAGCGATTCCAATAAAGTTCATTGCAATAACAGATGATATATCCGCCATTACATAATCAGCTGTTAACGCAATACTTAATCCAAGACCTGCAGTTGGTCCATGAATTGCACTAATAACAAGCTTTGGCATCGTATATAATGTCACGACAACTTCAGAAATGGTATTCATAATACCATCAAACTTACTTTCATCATTACTTGAAAGCATCGATTTAATATCCCCACCCGCAGAAAAACCACGACCGTTCCCGCATAACACAACGATATGCGCAGAACTTTCCGCTACTTCTTTCAACTTTTGTAATAACTCTTTTAAGGTCGGCTCATCTAACGCATTTAACACCTCTGGGCGGTTGACCATAACCGTTGCAACGTGCCCTTCATATTTCACAACGACAGATTCTGTTTTACTTGTTATTTCCATTATATATACCCCTCTTTTCTCCATAAAGATTATACTTATATAATTATAGAAAACCACTGAAAAATCCTTCTTTTTCTCAATTTTCTGTCTAACAATCTCACAATTTGTACATATACCGTATAAAACATACAATTCCGTTGAAAAATATAGAAATTAAAGTCGGTTTATCCATGCTTTTCATCTATTTACCATTACAATGAAATGGTGTATTCTTAAGTTTGATAAAGTGAGACTTTAATCAATGGGGGGTGTTCATCCCCCACTGATTATTAGTCCTCACCAATCGGGCTTTTACGGGCAGCCCGCCCCCACCTAACTTCTTTGCTTCCGCTGTATTGTATTTTGAGGCGGGGTCTTACTGCCCGGCAAATAGCAGGATAAAAAAACAAATATTGAAATTCATTCGCCTTACTATGTAAAAAAGGCTTTATACCCATCTTTTGGGTGTTGTAATAAAGGAATGAAGAACTGGAGGAACATATGGTTAATAAGTTGAAACAAACGGATAACTACTTCCCACATTTCCTATTGCTATTCATTGTGTTTCAACCAATTTTAGATTTATTAACATCTTTTTCAATCTATATACTACACATGAGCGCAACAGTTGGAGTTGTAGTCCGTTTCGCCTTTATGCTTCTTGCATTAGGGTACCTACTTCTTCATCACAAACAACAAGATGCGAAAAAGTACATCCTCTATTTGTGCTTACTCGGGATCGCACTCGCAATCGGTCTTGTAAATAATATGATGGTTAAATCTCCAGTTTCATTTGGAGAAGAAGTTAAATTCATCTTAAAGAGCGTATATCCAATTGTGCTACTGTTTGGATATATTATCGCCTTTAAAGAACTAAAAAATAAAGAGTATGTATTCCATAAAATCATTACATATTTCTTATATGCAACTTTAATTTTAAGCATTACAATGATTGTCGCAATGCAAACTGGAACGGATTTTCCAAGCTATCCTCACTCAAAAATCGGTTCAAGAGGTTGGTTCTTCGCTGGAAATGATTTAAGTTCTCTTTTCGCCATTATGTTCCCAATCATTGTCTTATATTCGATTCATAAAACAACTTCTTTCTCGAAAATATATTACTGGATTCCAACAATACTTGCGATGTATGCAAGTATTATGGTGGGAACGAAAGTCGGATATGGCGCAATTGTTATTACATTAGGCGTAGCACTTTTCTTCTCATTCATTGAATATATGATAAATCGTAAAAAAGAAGAAAAAGGATTCACACATATTGTAAATACCGTTGTTGTCGCAGTTATACTAGGAGGTTTAATTGCTCTTACACCGCATACTCCTATCGCAAAAAATATGGGCATTCACATGCAAATATACGAATACAAAAAATCAGTACAAGAAGAGAAAGATCGAAAAGAAGGAAAAGTAATTAAAGCAGATCCAGAAGATGCAAAAAAACATGCAAAAGGTGAACTTACAGATTCTGAAGTAAAAAGTTTAATTTACAGTGATCGCGACAAATTCTTAAAAACATACAAGCAATACTATAAAGACGCACCGCTTTCACAAAAACTATTCGGAATGGGTTACGCTGGTAACTACACAGATAAAATTAAATTAATTGAAATGGACTTCCATGACCTATTTTTCGCCTTTGGAATTGTCGGTTTCCTTATTTACTTAATACCTCTTCTATACTTTGGTATTAAATTATTTATCCGCATGATCACAAACTTTAAGAAAATCATGAAAGTAAAGTATATGCTATTAGCGAGCACACTCGTTCTATCACTTGGCATTGGCTTTATGTCTGGCCACGTATTAACAGCACCAGCCGTTAGTATTTTCTTCGTTGTTATACTCGCTTATATCATTGTTGATTTTGAAATTGAATAAAAAGAAGGTGCTACGAAATATTAGTAGCACCTTCTTTTTTATTTAATTAATGTTTTACGTATTCTAAGCTTTCTTTTGCAATATACGCTTCTGTTACAGTAGGATTATCTGAAATAACTTTAACCCACGCTTTTCCATTTATTATCTCTTCACCAGTAACTGTGACAACTACATTTGTATTTAAACGATACAGTCGCTCATTTGATATACTAGGATTCTTTTTCACTTCCACGTTATTCATCACACGTGCAAGTTTGTACTTGTTGTATTCTTTTTTACCTAAATAAGAATCAAAACGGTTCATATGCCCCGCTACTTTTTTACCCCAGTTCGCATCAGATGCATATTTCGCATTTAAACCAGCAGCTTTATCACCTGTATATGTTGCTGTATAACGCCAATGTCCTGGATTTAAATATCCTTCATTCATGTATAATTTTGCTGCATGTTCAATACAATCTTCTTTTGAATTGAATGCTTCTCCGTTACCATATGGACTATCGTCTGTTGCTTTTAAACCAAATAAATTATTTTTGTCTTTTGCAAGAGCGCTTGTTCCATAATAACTTTCATGAATTGCTAATGAATATAAGAATAATGCATTTACATTATACTTGCTTTCTACTTCTTTAAATTTCTTTCCTAAACCAATTAATGGAGAGTCTGGCTTAATCGATTTCACATAACTATCTAGTTGTTCAGCTGTATAATCTGTTTTCGAACGTAATGATAAATAATTGAAATATTGATAGAAAGTTTCGTCTCCAAATGTCTTTCCATCTACACTATACATTTGCTGTCCTTGCTTCATGAAAGAAGGTGCCACACCATATCTAAATTCTGTATATCCAGGTGAACTTGTATTATATGTATAATATTTATGGTATAAATATCCATCTGATTTCACATAATAAGACGACTGTTTCATTTCATTTGTAGGGATTAAAGTGATTTCATTCTTCTTCACATAACCTGTCAAACCAGAAAGTTGAACTTTCACACGATCTTCGCCAACTTCTAACACTTTCAATTCTGTTCCATACTGAATATACGTATATACTGTTGACAAATTCTCATCATAAATATTAATGATGTTTTGCCCAGTTATTCTTTTCGCACTTGCAAAACCATCTTTAATCCATAAAAATTCGTTCTCATATTTTACCGCATTCATACCTTTATTTTGAGCAGCCGTAACCGCTTCTTTATACGTATTATAGCGCTCTACTTCTTGCTCTGTTCCGTTTTCTCTTACATTTGTCACAACATATTTCTTAGTTTCTACAGGATTGCTATTTCCGTTTTTTTCAATCGTCTGAAGCATGCGATCCAACATAGCTGAAGCCATCCCTCTTGTAGCTGATAAATGTGGTCTAAATGTATTATCTTCTGGATACCCTTTAATAATTTGAGTAGCCACCATAACTTGTACATGCTCTTTATAGTTAATACTATCTTTATCAGTAAAGGTAAGCGGACTTACAGCTACTTTAATATTTTTATAGTCTAACGCTCGCTTTACCATTATCGACATTTCTTCACGTGTAATCACATCATTTGGTGAGAATGTCTCGTTCGTACGACCATTAATAATTTTCGCTCCATATGCTCTACTTACACCATCATATAAACCGTAAGTCTTCGGCACATCCTCGAAATTCGAATCAGCTTTCGGTAAATTTAAAGCCCTTGCTATGAATGTAGCAAACTCTGCTCTTGTTACTAATTTATCAGGCGCATATACATTGTCTCCATATCCCATTAAAACTCCTTTAGTAATAAGTGAGCGCATATTCGTCTCAAACATATGTCCTGTAATATCATCATTTGCCGCATAACTTGAAATAGGAGTTAAAAGTAATGATCCCGTTAATGCCACTGCTGTTATACCTTTTGAAAAAGTCTTCAAGGTTATCCTCCTCGTAATCTACGAATTTATTATCACAAATTTGATTATATAATAATCACAATCATTTTAGCATAATAAATAGGAATTAAAATAAAACGTTTTTTAATTTGAATTTTCATTACATTCAAAACAAAAGAAAAGACACTTTACTTTTTTAATAAAGTGCCTTTTTCCATATGATCAATGAGTTTCTTTGTTGCCTGTTTGCCTTGCAACCGAAGCTCATCTATTGTCAATTGTAACTCTTGCTGCACAGTTCCTTGTTGCATTAATTGCTTTTTCGCAATTTCATATAAATATTCAGCACTCCATTCGCCATCCACACTTCCTATAACTGGCTGATTCACTTGACTTAAAAACGAATCAATTTTCGGATCGTATGAAATCCCGACCATTGGAGTTTTGGCTACAGCAGAAAAAACTAGTGCATGAAGACGCATACCAATTAGTAATGAACATTGTGATAAAATGAATATTTTCTCGTCGATATCCATTTTATATGGAAGCATATACGTCTCTTCTCCCATTAAGTCTACTACTTCACGCGAAGCTTTTTGATCAAATGGCTCATGCATTGGAACAAATAGAATTTGGTATCCTTCTTGCTTTAATTTTTTTAATGCCGCAGCTAATTTTTTTATATAATCTTCTTTTGCATTCCAATAACGCACACTAACCGCAATTACTTTTCCATGTATCGAATGCTTTTGCAACCAATCCGATTGTTTTGTCCGTTTCCATGTTAAAACAGGGTCTGGAACAATTTCAATATCGTTTTTTATGCCAAGTTCTTTTAAATATAAAAACGAATCCTCATCTCGAACTGATACATAGGAAGCTTTTGCCAAGTTCCATTTTACTAATAGACGATTATATCCTTTTGTAATTGGACCTATTCCTTGTGAATAAATATAATACGGCTTTTTTAATAATCGAGCGAGTCCCATAATACCCGTATAATATAGAATACTCTTCGTACTTGTCTGATCTTGAAGAAGGCTCCCGCCACCGCTAATAACTCCATCACTGTTTTTGATTGCATGATAAACAGCTTTTATATCCCAGCGATCTACCGATTCTACACCATACATTTCCTTTGTATATTTAGAATCATTTGATAGTACTACTAGTTCTATATCCGGGTTCTCTTTACTTAACGATTCAATAATTGATTGTAGAATCGCCTCGTCTCCAACATTATAAAAACCATAATATCCTGATAAGACTAAACGCACCCTAAATCTCCTCCAAAACTAGGTAACCGTTTATTTCATCTAACATAAACTAGTACCCATTCCTTACCTAAACACTTGATACCCTACATAGTTTCCTCTTTATCAGTTCATATGAATTATAATAAAAAATTAAATTTCTATATTTATCTTTTTAAAAATGGTATTTTGTTTATTGATATCCATTTTAATTTCAAAGCACATACACCATACAAAATGGTTGTAATACTTAATGCTATACCACTGAATAATAACGTCATAATTCTTGAAGATGTAATATTTATCACATTACATAATTCATACAATCCTAGTCCCAAAATACATGCTATTGCTAGCACACCAAAAAAGCTTTTTAAATGAATAGAATAGGCAATATAGCTTCGAATATACAAATGATTTACAATACAAATCAATACGTAAGTAATTAATGTACTAAACGCCGCTCCATCTATGCCAAACTTCTGCACGAACATTATGTTTAACACGACTTTCACACAACTCGCACCAATAACAATCCATGCAGCTTGTGCAGAACGGTTAATGCCCTGTAAAACACCTATTGATAATACCATAACCGCAGTAAAATACGAACTGCCAATCATAACTGTTAACATACTACTGCCTTTTACATCTGTGAACAATCCGACATTTAACGGTACTGTTAATGCCATCAACCATATTGTTAACGGTGCTGTCAAAACATGCGCTAGTCGATTTGTATTTTGAATTGTTATTTTCGCCAAATTTATATCTCTTTTAGCCAATGCGGAAGTTAAGAGTGGTATTAACGGAAATACAATTGCGCTTGCAAAAATAACAATTATTTGCGTGAATGCAAAACCGCGACTGTATATTCCAAATTGTTCTTGAATTTCTGTTGATGATCCTTGTAATACATGCGGTATTGTAAGCGAGTCTACTAAATTTAAAAGTGGCATTGATAAAGCTCCAATAGCGATTGGGATCGATACCCGCAATATCTTTTTGCCGTTTTCTCTTAAATCTCGGAGCGAATAGGAATTGCTTTTATTGTAGTATGGACTTCTATTATATTTTATACGCAAATATATAAGCGAACTAATGACTCCAAGAAAAGAGCCAACCATCGCACCACTAGTAATAATAGTATTACTCTTATCCCATGATACTAGTATGTAAGCAATTATTAACATAAAAAACACACGTACAAATTGCTCAATGACCTGTGATACCCCTGTTGGTTTCATATCACCGAAACCTTGAAAATACCCTCTATACACCGCCATGTATGGCGCAATGAGTAACGCTAATGAAGTAATAAGCAACGGCATTCTAGTTTCTTGTCCACCAAGCATATTTGCAATTTCAATAGAAAATAATACAATGACTAAACAGCCGAAAACGCCAAATGCTATCCCAATAATTGACGCTGATTTAAATAATTTCGCAATTTCCTTTTGCTTATTTTTTTCGTTCAACTCTGCAATTAGTTTCGAAATTGCAAGTGGAACTCCGGCTACCGATAATGTAAGAGCAATCATATATACAGGAAAAACAAGGCGGAAAATACCGAGCACTTCATCTCCTGCAATATTTTGTAATGGAATTTGAAAAAAACTACCCAGCAATTTCGACAAAAAAGTTGTAATGGTTAAAATTGCTGCTCCTTTTACAAATGTTTTATTCATATTTTTTCTCTTTTCTTTTATACATATACTCTCAAACATATTGTTTTAAACGATAGGAATTCACTTTATCCCATTGGTTATCATAACAAATTTATTATAGGTTGAATACTTGGTTTTTTTTTCAAAATAGAAAAGAGAACCCATTTAAGCCTGTCTCTTCACAATATTTTTTCTAATTCCTTCCATTATATGTGTACACACTATAACCGTTTCTGTTACGCAAAAAGAGCCCTTCCTCTTTATCACTGCGATACATATTACTAAAAACATTATAAAAATATCCCACAACTCTACATTATAATTTATGTAAGATTGTGAGATATTCTAATTACCATCTAAACACTTAAAATTTTCAATTGCTCTTTCTGTTCATCGCTTGCCATTACTGCGATTGTTTTTTCAATACTCGGATGTACTTGCTCAAGCTTTACACTTGCTCCTACTTTATTTGATTGCTCAACAAAATTTAATAATGCCATAGCTCCTGATACATCCATATAACGCACATCTTTCATACGTAAAACAACCGGTGACTTCACATCTTGTAAAGTAGAGAAAATACGATCTACTGATAGGAAAGAGAGCGGTCCTTGAATTGTGTACGTTTCTTCTTTTTCTTTTACGATAGAAGTTTTGCGTTCTTTACATTTCACCATATATATGATGAACGAAAGAATAATACCGAATGCAACAGCAATCATTAAATCGAACTTCACCGTTACAATCATCGTTACGAGCATAACAACGACATCACCTTTAGGAGCGACATGCATCTTTTTCATGCTTCCCCAATCGAACATTCCAATACCAGTTAAAATTAAAATACCTGATAATACAGCAAGTGGAATATATTGTACGACCGAACCAAGACCCATAATAAAAATAAATAAGATAACACTATGCATACATGCCGAAAGTGCCGTTTTACCGCCACTTCTTATATTCACGATAGACCTTACAGTCGCACCTGCACCTGCTAATCCGCCAAACAATCCGCTCATCATATTACCGATACCTTGTCCGACCAGTTCTTTATTACTTTTATGACGTGTACCTGTCACATTATCCATTACGACCGATGTTAACAACGAGTCAATCGATCCTAATAAAGCAATACTAAGCGCTGGCAAAATAAGTGCTGCTATTCCTGTTCCACTTAAAGATGGAATATGAAGCGTAGGCATCGCTTCTGGAATGGTTCCAATCTTTTCAATTACTTTATTTAGTGAAAGATTTCCGATAATCGGTAACTTTACTGTAAGTCCTTCGAATAAGGAAGAAAATAAAGGAAGCAAAGCTGTCACACCGACTAGTGCTACTAAACTAGACGGAATCGCCTTAATCCATTTACCAGAAACAATCATTACAATAATCGTTAACACAACAAGTAAAAAACTATTTTGTACGTGCTTTATTTCGCCTAAAATAATGATTAATGCAATACCATTCATAAATCCCGAAACGACAGGATACGGAATATATCGAACGTAAGAACCGAGCTTACATACACCGAATAAAATTTGAAATAACCCTGCCATCATAAAGGCAATAAAACTTGCCTCTAACCCGTGCGTCGCAATAACTCCTGTTGCAATAACGGTAATTGGTCCAGTTGGCCCTGTTACTTGCCCAGGTGTCCCGCCAAATAACGCTGCGAATAAACCTGCAAAAATCGCACCATACAATCCAACAAGCGCTCCCTCAGACGTTCCTGTCGCGGCAATACCAAATGCAATCGCAAGTGGTAACGCAACAATCGCAACAGTAAATCCTGCTAAACATTCCTTTGCTATTTTTTGAAACATAAAAAAACCACCTTTGTATAAAGTCCATGTTCCATTGTACACCTAAAAAGATACATTCGTTAGCTCACTTTTTACATTCTCGTGACGTAAACGTATTCAACGAAAAGTTTTCCCCTTATCTTTGGAAACAATTGCAACTATGCTATAATGAACAAATTAAATCTTTTACTATATACTTGGAGGCACTATGCTAACTTTTGAAGAAAAATTATCGATTATTGAATCTTTCCCAGAACTAGAAAGAAAGAACGTATCATTAAAACGTGTAAACTTCCACTTTGAAGAAAGTCGTTTAGATAAAAAGAACGTTGTATTTCATTTACACCCAAATGGAAATGGATTTGTATATGCAAGCGGTATTAAAGGTTATAAAACAGATGATAAAGGCATGGTTAACATCCGTGAGTTTTCAGCAGAGGAGTTACGTTCAGTAATTGAGAAATCAATTGACCTTCTATCACAAGAAGAAGTAGTAGCACCTGTAGAACCTGCGAAAGAAGAAGAATGGCAGAACGAAGATGGTCATATTCTTACTCTTATTTCAGAGGATGACATGTGGAACGTGTACGCTGGTGTAAACTTAGACGGTACATTCAACTCTTATCCAGAAGCTGCGGAATACCTTGATGAAGAAGGCTTTTCACGCAAATAAAAATAGAAACCTATTTCATTCAACGACTTTTATAGTAATCAAAGAAGACACTTAAGGTGTCTTTTTTTGTTATATAAACTCCTTTCTCACACTATCTCTATTAATTTTCATAAAATGATTCAGAGGAGGTTTATATGAATACAACTGCTAAATTAATAACTTGGAAAGAACATGGCGATATGATTATTCTAGAATGTGAATTGAATGGAAAACGCTTCGAGATATCAACATATAAACAACGAATATATAATGCACACCTTTTATCAGCTGACGTTTATATTCGTTTAGACTCATCTGATAATATAATTGGAATAAATATTTATAAAAAGTAAGAAAAGCCCCCTATTCCGTAGGCGGGCTTCATCTTTATTACACAATATTAGAGTATACTCTCTTTTTTTCATACAGTTTATGTAATTATACATATTCATTAAAAAATACACTAAATGAATATTACATATAGTAAAATATAACTTGTGGGCACGTTCTATAAAGCAGATTCTTTTAAAAGGCGTAACATATCAATTATTATAGGGGATGTGGCGTCACTTCGATATTGATCTCAAATCTCTTGTCTTTTGTGAACTAACAATCTAGTGTATATAGACGATTCTGCTTTATAGTGTGTGTTTACACTCATAACAAAGGGGTAATGGTAATACGGATAGATTCCGATTCGTATGAAATGAAATGGTTCAAGTCGGAGAAAGGCACCTTAGGGTGTCTTTTCTTTTTGTATTACATCCACTTTGTGTTTCCACCTTATTTCAAATGCGCTAATTAACCTTCACCAAGAAAAAATGAGAATTAACAAAGATATTGTTTGTTCTGTTTAATACAGAAAAATGCAGGATACCCCATAGATATGGGGCATCCTGCATTTTCTATTTTTTCGCACCTTTCAACGACTCCCTCAGTACAAACTTCTGCAACTTCCCGCTCGCATTACGAGGGAGTTCATCTACAAATAAATAATGACGCGGACGTTTATAATCTGCTAGTTCATCACTTTCTTTGCAATACGTTTCTAAATCAGCTTCTGTTATTGTTTCATCTTTCTTCACAATAACTGCCACAACACGCTCTCCCCATAATTCATCTGGCTCACCAAGTACCGCCACATCTAATATACCTGGATGACTATGAAGGAAATCTTCAATTTCACGAGGATAAATATTTACGCCACCGCTAATTACCATATCATCAACGCGATCAGCAACGAATAAATAACCGTCTTTATCAAAATAGCCTAGATCACCAGAATGATACCATCCTTTATACATCGATTTTTTATTCGCTTCTTCACGATTATGATAGCCAGCCATCATAGTTGGGCCGCGTAAAATAATTTCTCCCACTTCATAAGGAGGTAATACATCATCTGGTTCTGCCGGTGCATCCTCGTTCGGTTTCACAATACGAACTTCATGGCTAAAACATGGCGTGCCTGCTGAACCAGCTTTCGTAATTTGATCCTCCTCTACGAGAAACGCAACAACTGGCCCCATTTCTGTCATTCCGTATATTTGAACAAGATCAATATAAAGACGTTCTTTACATTCCTTCACTAACGCCGGTGCCATTGCTGCTCCGCCATATATACCGATTTTCATTGACGTTAAATCATACTGAGCTAAATCTTTTTGCAACAACATATTCCACATCGTCGGCGCTGCAAAGAACGTCGTAATCTTTTCTTCTTGAATCGTATGTAATACTGTTTCTGTATCAAAATGATGCAAAATAACATTCTTTCCACCAACTTGAATGCGTGGTATGATTCCAGCGTTTAATTCACCACAGTGATATAAAGGCGCCACAACAAGCCCTACACTATCTCTATTATATTTAAGGAAATACGTACAAATCATACTATGCTCAGCCATTTCACGATGGCGATGTAACACGCCTTTCGGATGCCCAGTCGTACCGCTCGTATAAAGCATTGAACAATAATCCATTTCATCAATTTCGATATTTACTTTCTCAGAAGATGCTTCATTCACTTTTTCATGGTAGGAACTTGCATAGGAAGGTTTATCGTTTTCTATAGACCAAAAAGATGTATTTGGAAAATCTCTTTCAATTATAGCAACAGTTGACTCAACTGCTTTTTCAAAGACAACGACTTTCGAGGATGCGTCCTGAAGAATATAAGATACTTCTTTCGCTTTTAAGCGGAAATTAATCGGGTTAAAGATCGCTCCAATTTTCGCACAGGCTAAGTAAACGTTTACAAATTCATGGCAATTATATAAGTAAACAGATACCGTATCTCCCTTTCTTACCCCTTCTTCTAATAGAGCGTGCGCTGTTTTATTTATTTGTTCATCCCACTGTTTATACGTCCAGCGAATATTTTTTTCAGGTTCCACTAACGCCTCTTTATTTGGATACTTACCAACTGATAAATCAAAAATTCTCCCTATCGTCATATACATGCCAACAATTTCCCCCTTTTCTCTTTCATAAATCTATCATTTCGTCCATAAGTAGACATTGTCCTCTAATGATTTGACTAATTTTTCTGATTATTATCGACATAGTTTTACATACGGTACCGTTAGACGGTAAATGAAATTATATCGGCGATTTTCAAAATATATCAGCGATTTTTCGAATATATCGACTTACCGACAAAAACTGACAAGATATAATCGGACCGCCCGTTACTGCAGGATAAAAAAGAGGTTGTTCCGACTCGGAACAACCTCTTTCTTCTTATGCAAATAGCTCTTCTAAAATTTTCAGTTTATCTTCTGTATATTTCACAAAGCCATCGTTATATGATTTTGGATCTTTCGGATTTGCGAAGTGAGTAATTGCTCCCGTCTTCGGATGAACAAATTTACTTGATGCACCACAACCAAGTCCGATAATTGATTGTACTTCTTCCATAATGACAATGTTGTAAATACTTTCTTGCGTCGGCATTGCATAACCAACGTTCTCTAAGTTACCTAAAATATTCTTTTGACGATATAGGTAATATGGTACGTAATTATGCTTTTGCGTCCACTCTTCTGCTTCGTGCATCATCGCTGTAATTTCTTCGCGACCTGCTACTTTATATTTACGTTTGTTTTGCGTCATTTCAGAAGCACGTTTAAATGATAACGTATGAACTGTTAATGATTCTGGCATTAACTTTTCTGTTTCATCTAACGTATGCTTGAAGATATCTAACCCTTCACCAGGAAGACCAATAATTAAGTCCATATTAATATTGTTCATTCCCATTTCACGAGCTAAATGGTATTTCTCAATTGTTTCTTCTACAGTATGATGACGTCCAATTGCTTTTAGTGTCTCTTGATGGTATGACTGTGGATTAATACTAATACGGTCAATGTTCCATTTATTTAACACTTCTAGCTTTGCTGGAGTAATCGTATCTGGGCGACCTGCCTCAACTGTTACTTCACGCACATTTTTCACATCTGGGAACGCTTCATACATTTCTTCATACAGCATATCCATCTCTTCTGCTGTAATACTTGTAGGTGTACCGCCGCCGTAATAAATCGTCGTAACTTTTACACCTTTTTCTTTTAAAAACTTACCAATTTCACGAACTTCATAATGTAAACCACCTAAGAACGAATCAACAGACCCTTGGCGTCCATTAATCGCATAAGCCGGGAATGTACAGTATGCACATTTCGTTGGACAGAACGGAATACCGATATAAATACTTACTTCTTCTTTCAAACGGTATAAATCCGGAACAACTGCTAATTGGCAATCAACAATGCGCTGAAGAAGTTCAATTTTCTCTTCATGAATTAAATAACTTTCACGAAGTTCTTGATGCGCTTCTTCTTTTGACATACCATTTTGAAGCATTTTGTGAAGAAGTTTCGTCGGACGTACTCCCGTTAAAATACCCCAGCTTTGTTCAATACCAGTTAACTGCTGAAGAACAGAAAGATATACATAAGAAACAACGTGTTTCACTTGCTTCATACGCTCTTTTTCATCTGTGAAAGCAGATAAATCTTTCGAGAATGTTTCTTCATACACATTTCCTGTGCTAACATCCGTTAATTGAGCGGATGCTTTCACATTATCCTCAATGTGTATATCAACGATCAGATTTGCTTCCTCTTGTTCAAATCCAATCGTACTATCTTCAAAAAATAAGCCGCCAATATTTTGTAGCGGACGTAAAAAACGATCATCTTGTAACGTTTTAATTGAAATTAACAACATTATCACCTTTTCATTTGCAAACTCTCTTTAGTTTACTTGAAGGGCGTTTACAGGTCAATACAGAAGGTTTTACCTGTTTCTCTTACATTTTTTCAAATAATTCTTTTTATGAATATTGCTCATGTATATAGACATCATGATTTTCTCTTGTTAAAATTTATTAGTGTTAAAATCGATACATAGTGAAAATACAATATAAAAAGGAGGACTGTTAACACTAGATTCCACAATCTAATGTGTTAAAAACAAATATGAAAAAGAAATTTTATAGTGTTTTAACTCTCTCTCTTGCATTACAAACTGTTCTTGCACCTACTTATTCATTTGCAGAGAGTGCTGAAAAATCCGCCGAAGTATATACGGAGGATCAAGTTTTTAAAAGTATTAAAGAACATGTTAATGAGCATAGTACTCATGAAGAAGATATCGAGGTTACTGGCCAATTCCTACTATACACTTCAAAAAAACATTCATTATATACCGCGAATGATTTAAAAAACAAATCGAATATCGAGATTACAGAACAAGTCGTAACGGCGACAAAGAAAAAAGGAAATGCTTATTACATAACGACGTCAACTGGCGCTGGATGGATAGATAACAATGATAATAGCTTAGAAGTTCAAGAGATTCATAAACTATCTAACCAAAAATTAATCGTAAAAGAAGAAGCTTCCATACATGCACTTCCGTTCCAATCGTTTAAAGAAGAAGGAAAACTAGAGCCACAAGTCATAACTCCTACTGAACAAGCTGGAAATTGGTTTAAAGTCCAAATAAATGAAACAGCAAAATGGATTTATGCACCTTCTGCTACATTTGAAGGTACAAAAGCTTCATTATTAAAAAACAGTCGTACTGCTAAAAATAGTTTATTGAGATCGCCAGAAGCTCTACAAACAAACAATATTTATGGCGTTACATTTAAAGAAATGATTGTCCCAAAAGGAAATGACGATATTCGCCCTGGCTACCCGATGGTGCCTAAATATATTACGATTCACGAAACGGCTAATACAGCGAAAGGTGCTAATGCTCTGAATCATGCAAAATTCTTAGATAATCAAGCACGCGGAACAGCTGATCGCGCTGCATCTTGGCATTTCACAGTAGATGATAAAGAAATTTATCAACATCTTCCAGTAAATGAAGTTGGATGGCATGCTGGAAATAAAACTGGAAACTATGAATCTATCGGAATTGAAATTGCCGTTAATCAAGATGGAAACTATGAAAAAGCGGTAGAAAATGCACGTAAATTGGCAGCTTATTTAATGAACGACTTAAATATTTCTCTAGATAAGGTCCAAAAACACCAATTTTGGTCAGGAAAAAACTGCCCTGCGTTTATGATTCAACGCGGACAATGGGATGCTTTCTTAAAAGGAACTGAAACATACTATAAGGAAAACCAAAAAAATCCCGTAACTGATGACATTACAGGTGGATGGTATGAACAAGACATTCGTCAATTAGCAGCTAGAGGCATTATGCAAGGAGAAGGGAACGGCAAGTACTTCCCAGAACGTCTTGTAACGCGTGCTGAATTTGCTACATTAATTACTCGTGCTTTACAATTACCAAGTGGAAATGCTAATTTCACAGACTTAGAACAAGTACACCCATCTTTAAGAGACGGTATTAATCGTGCAGCAAGCGCAGGCATAATCCGCGGACGTGGTGATAATACATTTGATCCAAATACTACAATTACACGCGAAGAAGCTGTTATTATGATCGATCGTTCTCTAAAACACGCTGGTATTTTTGCAAAACAAGTTGAACTACCATTCGTAGACCAAAACTTAATTTACGCTAAAGAAGAAGTACAAAGAGTGTATGGATATGGAATTGTAAAAGGTAATGAATTTAATCAATTCGTACCAAAAGGACCATCACAACGTGCTCACGCAGCTGCATTTATAAACAGAATGCTTAGCGTAATTGAAGCTTAACATATTTATCATTCCATATAGATATTTTCATTTTATCTGTATTCACTTAAAAGGCATCAGAGATTATATATCTCTGATGCCTTTTATACATCCGTTAACTATTTTTAGCCATGAATCTTAAACGTATTCCTAGTAACAGAAGCATAAAACCGATGAATGAAACGTAATTCGTATTGTGTCCTGTAGCTGGAAGTTGTTGATTATTAGAAGAACCTTGTCCTTTTTCTGGTAAATTAGGTTTTTCTACTCCCTCACCTGGCTTTTCTGTTCCTTCACCTGGTTTTTCTGTTCCTTCACCTGGCTTCTCTGTTCCTTCACCTGGTTTTTCTGTTCCTTCACCTGGTTTTTCCGGACCTTTTTCTGTATCTTTTTTATTTGTAATTTGAAGTTTTACAAATTCAATTTTTTCATTAGAAATCGTAAATTTCATTTCCTTATCGGATAAAGTATATCCTTCTGGCGCTTGGATTTCTTTTAAAATATAATCTCCTGGTTCTAACTTCTGAGAAATTGCTTTACCGCTCTTATTTGTTGTTAATGTGTCAATTTTTGTTTCGTCTTTCCAAATTTCAAACACTGCGCCTGCTAATATTTTATTTGTATTATTAGCGTCTACCTTTGTAATTTCTAATTGACCTGTAATTTCTTCTTTCACTTTTTCATTCATAACTTCTTGTTTTACTACTTCATTTGCTACAACATTTACTTCTACTGTTACTTCTAACGCTCTATAACCTTCTGGTGCTTTCGTTTCTTCTAACGTATACTTTCCTGGCACTAAGCTTTCGAATTTCACAACACCGTCTTTACTCGTTGTTTTCGCTTCTCCAACTACTTGACCAGCTTCGTTCTTTAATTTAAATTCCGCACCTTCTAGAACTTTTCCACTCTCTGCATCCTTTTTGATTACTTGTAAGCTTCCTAGTTCTTTTGCGTTTTCTATTTGTACTTCTACTACTTTATTTGCTTCCACAACGACTTCAATTTCTTCTTTTAGTAGTTTATATCCTTGTGGTGCTTTCATTTCTTTTAATGTGTACTTTCCTGGTTCTAATTTCTGAGAAATTACTTTACCAGTTTTATCTGTTCGTAATGTATCTACTTTCTTACCATCTTTATACACTTCGAATTCTGCACCTGATAACAATTTCGTTTTATCATTCGCATCTACTTTTACAATTTCGAATTGACCAAGGCTCTTACCGTTCGTTACTTTTACATCAATAACTTTTTCACCGTCAACTGTTACATGAATTATTTGTTTTGTTAACTCATAACCTTCTGGTGCTTTTGTTTCTTCTAACGTATATTCACCTGGCACAAGTCCGTCTACTTTAACCGTTCCAGACTTATCTGTTGTAATTCCTTCTTTTACAACATTTCCTTTCGCATCTTTCAATGTAAATTCTGCGCCTACTAAGCGTTTCGTTTGATCTTTATCATCCATTTTAATAATTTGTAGAGAACCTAAGATTTTTTCGTTTTCTGCCTCTACTTTTACTACTTCTTTCTCATTTTGAATTGTTACTTTCCATTCTTTATTTGAAAGTTTGTAGCCCGCTGGTGCTTTCGTTTCTTTCACTGTGTATTCACCTAGCGGTAATTTCGGTGACATCACTTTTCCACTCTCATCTGTTTTCAGTTCCGCTACCTTTTTACCATCTTTATACACTTCGAATTCTGCACCTGATAACAATTTCGTTTTATCATTCGCATCTACTTTCACGATTTCGAATTGACCCATTACTTTTTCATTCATGACTTCTTGTTTTACTACTTCGTTCGCTACAACGTTCACTTCTACTGTCACTTCTAGCGCTTTATAACCTTCCGGCGCTTTCGTTTCCTCTAACGTGTACTTTCCTGGCACTAAGCTTTCGAATTTCACAACACCGTCTTTATTTGTTGTTTTCGCTTCTCCAACTACTTGACCAGCTTCATTTTTCAGTTTAAAATCTGCACCTGCTAGAACTTTTCCACTCTCCGAATCCTTTTTGATTACTTGTAGGCTTCCTAGTTCTTTTGCGTTTTCTACTTGTACTTCTACTACTTTGTTTGCTTCCACAACGACTTCAATTTCTTCTTTTAGCAATTTATATCCTTGTGGTGCTTTCGTTTCTTTTAATGTGTATGTTCCTGGTTCTAATTTCTGAGAAATTACTTTACCAGTTTTATCTGTTCGTAACGTATCTACTTTCTTGCTGTCTTTATACACTTCGAATTCTGCGTCTGATAATACTTTCGTTTTATCTTCCGCATCTACTTTCACAATTTCGAATTGACCTGTTACTTTTTCGGGGATCTTTTTATTCACCACATCTACAGTCACTACTTTATTAGCCTTTACATCAACAGAAACTGAACTAGATGATAATTCATATCCTTTCGGTGCTTCTACTTCTTTTAATGTATAGCTTCCAACTGGAAGTTGTTTCGATAAGGCTTCGCCTTTATCACCTGTAACAATTGTTTCCACAACATTACCATCTTTATCGATAACATCAAATTTTGCACCTGACAGAAGTTGACCAGATTCACTATCTTTTTTCAATAATTTAAATTGGCCATTCTCTACTCTTTTCGTATTCTTCATAACAAGTTCAATTACGTTTGTATTATCAATTGTTACTTTGACTGGTGTATCAACTTTTATATATCCTTCTGGTGCATTTATTTCTTTTACAAAATAGTCACCAAGTGGTAAATCTTTATTAACTTCCGCAATACCCTTTTCGTTTGTTGTAACAGTAGCCACAACGTTATTATCTTTGTCTATAACATCAAATTTTGCGTCTTTTAAAACAATGTTTTCATCGTTTTCATCAACTTTTTTAATTTGTAAATGTCCTTTTTCAGCTGCTGGTTTATTCCATTTTGGCCAGTTAAATTTAAAGTTATGAACCTCAAAACCATCTCTTTGGTGTAATCCTCCAACATAGGCTTGTCCATTAATAGAACCACCTTTTGTTTCTACAACTGCATTAGGTGCAAACACACTACCTACTACACCATAACCTTTAGTTGTTATCTTTGTAGCATTAGGAAATACCCAAATTACCTTACTAGCTAACTCAGTAAAAGATGAATTAGGGTCATATGCTTGAGATGTATTAATTAAATCCGTCGCCATCCCAGTATTTCTTGTATCATACAAAATTGCACCGCCACCAAAACTCACTTCTTCTGCATCTGAATAAATAACAATAAAATCTTTATTCTCTACATTCGGAAGAAAAACGTCTTTTACATCGAATGCTTTCTTTCCCGTCTGACCTGAAGAGACATAAATATTAGGGTTGTTTGCATCTTCACCGATTCCAAAGCTCATATTAGGTTTTGGCTTATCAGTGTGTAGTTTACTTGCATCCCCAATTACACCATCAACGTCTTTTCTAAATTCTTTAAACTTAGCATCAATCTCCGCTTGCTCTTTATAAGAGATACGGTCATACGATGTTTTCATTGCGCCATCTGGGTCACCGTCTTTTGTCATCGCCACTGTTCCATCTTGAATAATTACCTGTCCTGCTCCAGCTTTCGTAAATTGACCGCCTAGTAATAATGATGGATATCCTTCATCTACCCAAGTTGCTCCAGCTAAGTTATTTGCTCCAGTTGCAGCCGCTACGACTGTATAACTTGATGCGTTCATATTTTTCTGAACAGCCATCGCACCTTCAATATCCGCACTCGTTGCACTATGATCTCCAAAAATGATGGCGTTGTAATAAGATACATCACCTAAACCTTTTAATTCTGTTGTAGCTGCCTCTGCTTTAAATGGTAAATGGATTAAAAAATTCATACATATTAGTAATACAACTATTAAACTACTACTTAACTTTTTAATTTTTTGATTAAATGATTTCCTCAAGAAATTCATTCCCCCTTTTAAACTTCCTAAAACCACAAAAAGAAGTACATTTCATATGTACCAGGTCTTACTCACATTAACTTAAAATAATCCATTTAAATACAACAAAGGAACGCTACAACTACTTAATAAAATTACTACAATTCATTTTTGAAATAATACGTGAACTAAACTGTCATGCGGAAATACTTTTACGTATGGGAGCCCAATAAAATTAATCTGAAGAATATTTCATGTGGTGTAACTATTTTGACAACATCATCCACTTTACATTAGTTTTCTGAAGGATTCAAGTGAATTGTATGAATCCCATACACAATTCACAATTTAAAACGTTTCCATTCCTTTTAATAAGCTCAACAAAAAAACGTAGCCAAAAAGCTACGTTTTTCTTTCATCGTTTCGGTGTATTTTTATGATTCTTCAAAAACGGAAGCGGGAATTGCTTACGGAAATGCTCTTTAATCATATACTCTACACCGTTTTCGCTATTTGAACGTGTAATCCAATCTGCTGCTTGCTTTAATTCTACAGGCGAGTTCCCCATCGCTACCCCAAGTCCCACGTTTTCAATAACCTCTAAATCTTCCATACTATCTCCAATCGCAACCATTTCATTTAGCGAAATATTTAAATGCTCTCCAAGCAATTGTAGTCCACGTAATTTTGATACATTTTGCGGTAAAATTTCTATTCGTTTTGAATCACATTCAACATACTCTACATCTTGGAACGCTTTTCTTAATGTGTTCAGTCCTCTTTCTTTTTCACCTTTACTTTGGAAAATAACATCAATTTTTGGCGCTGCTACCGGATGGTCACGAAGCGCGTCACCTAACGAATCTACAAATTGAACTGGATAAAATAACGGATCTGCGCTTGATAATACAGTGCGCGCAATTAAGTTTGGTGTATTTCTCTCACGATTTCCTATCGAAAACCGTTCATGAGAAATGCGTACGTTACAATCAAAGTGCTCTAACACTTGCACAATGTTAAAAGTCTTCTCTTCAGATAATCTTCTTTGAACGTACGGCTTATCTAACGTTGCTGAAACGAAAGCACCACCATGTGTCACTAATATAGAATCTAATTTTAACGCCTTTGCTACTTTATGAGCGGATTGAAAATTACGACTCGTAAATAACGTAACGTATACATCTTTTCTTTTCACAAATTCAATTGTTTCTCTTAATCCTTTTGCAATTTTTCCATTGTTGTATAGTAGTGTCCCATCTATATTAAGAGCTAGTAAGCGATAAATCATGTCGCACTCCCCCTCTTCGCTGTTGTACTCTATCCATAATTTATGAAATAAATGTAGCAAATAGAACGAGTTAGAATTACTACTGAAAATTTGGTTTACTATATACATATACACTTAGCAAAGGAGATAGTACAATGCAGGCACCTCCTTCTTTTTATGAAGGCGATACGTTAGAAGTCGCAAAAAAATTACTCGGGCAAAAACTTGTTCATATTGTAGACGGAATAAAGCGAAGCGGAATCATTGTAGAAGTAGAAGCATATAAAGGCCCAGATGATAAGGCCGCACATAGTTACGGAGGCAGACGGACAGATCGCACAGAAGTTATGTTTGGTGCACCAGGGCATGCTTACGTATATTTAATTTACGGTATGTATCATTGCTTTAACGTTATTACAGCGCCAGTGGGCACCCCGCAAGGTGTTCTCATTCGAGCCCTTGAGCCAGTAGATGGAATAGCAGAAATAAAACTAGCGCGCTACAATAAGACCGAAATTACAAAAGCGCAATATAAAAACTTAACAAACGGTCCTGGCAAACTATGCCGTGCACTCGGAATTACTTTAAAAGAACGCGGCGTATCGTTACAAAATGATACGTTACATATTGAATTAGTTCCAAAAGAAGAACACATATCATCACAATATAAAATAACAGCAGGACCTCGTATTAATATCGACTATGCAGAAGAAGCTGTACATTATCCGTGGCGTTTTTATTATGAGGGGCATCCGTTTGTTTCAAAGAAATAAGCGATATCAACGATTTTTCAAATATATCTATCGTAACTTACAATATATCAACGATTTTTCGAATATATCTATCGTAACTTACAATATATCAACGATTTTTCGAATATATCTATCGTAACTTACAATATATCAACGGTTCGACAAGAAATATCGATTTATCGACAAATAATAACATTACGAATAAAAGAAGACTGTTCCAAAATGGAACAGTCTTTCCCTCTTACTCTGCACCTTCCGCAGTTGCAATATTATCCTCTAAATTTTCTCTTGATAATTCAGCCGCCATAAAATCAGCTGTTTCTGGAAGTGCTAAATGCATATGAGCTTTTTGACAAATTTGGATCGTACAGTTTTCTATAACATAGTCGAAAACATGTCCGCCCCCGCTTCTTTCATCATCAATGTAATGTAAGTGGAATCCAGCTACCCCAATACCTTGTGCGTAATCTGGTGTCCAAAATCCAGCAAGCGTACCTTCTGTATTTTCAAATGAAAAGATTGGTTGTGATTTCGTCACTTCAACGAGCGGTGTATACGGTTTTTCTTGTCTTGGAACAGTTCTCGTCCTTACTTCACGGAACGTACCGTCCATTCGAATACCGTAAAACAAGTTTTTACTTGGCATTAATTCATGTAATAACGCTTCAACTTCTTCACGATTCATCGGACGCTCTACCGTATAACTCATTTCTTTTTCAAAAAACGTTACAGTCGCAAATGGCGTTGTTTCTTCTGGCTCTACTTTTTCTGCTGAACCGTCTGAACGTAAATGATAAAATTCATTATCAAATGCAATCATTTCACCATCTAATTGATCAAATGTGCCGATGCCGAAATCACCATGTTTTTTCAAATCTTCAAAGCTAATTACACCATCATATATACCATCTAATAGCGCAAGCATTGTAGATGTTTGATATACTTCATTACTCGTTTTCGTTTTTTTCGCATCAATATCAATTAATTGCGCAACAGTCATCTCAAATCTGCCTCCATTAGTTTAATTGGTTTGGTAATAATTTTTCGCTTAATTTAATGTTGTCACGATAGTCAATTGGAATATCAATAATGACAGGGCCGTCTGCTGCTAATGCTTCTTTTAATACCCCTTCTAATTCATCAGGCGTGTTAACACGAAGACCTAACGCCCCGAAACTTTCCGCATATTTCACAAGATCAACATCGCCAAATTCTGTAGCTGATGTTCTGCCGTATTTCATCATTTGTTGGAATGCAACCATATCATATGTGCCGTCTCTCCAAACAAGATGGACGATTGGAGAATTTAAACGTACCGCCGTTTCTAACTCCATCGCTGAGAATAAGAAACCACCGTCACCTGATACGGAAACTACTTTTTTACCTGGTTCTACTAAAGTAGCTGCGATTGCCCAAGGAAGTGCAACACCTAACGTTTGCATGCCGTTACTAAATAATAATCTACGTGGTTCATAAGAACGGAAACATCTCGCCATCCAAATAGAATGGGAACCGATGTCACATGTAACAGTTGTATCGTCACTAATTAAAGAACGAAGTGTACGAATCACTTGAAGTGGATGCGTAACACCTTCTGAAGGACGATTTGGAACTTCTGCTTGTTCTGATAATTTCGCGCGTAATCGTTCTAACACTGCTTCTGATTTCGTACTTAATACAAGTTTCGGTAATTTCTCTGCGATGCTATTTACCGTTAAAGCGATATCACCAATTAATTCACGCTCTGGTTGGTAATCATGGTCGATATCTGCTTGATGGTCATCAAGATGAATAATCGTTCTGTCGCCAAGTTTATTCCAGAACTTTGGATCATACTCAATTGGATCATAACCGATAGAAATAACAAGGTCTGCTTCTTCTAGTAAAATATCACCTGGTTGATTACGGAATAATCCAACGCGGCCGAAGAAATGATCTTCTAACTCACGTGAAATCGCACCAGCTGCTTGATATGTTTCAACAACAGGAAGCTCTGTATCCGCAATTAATGCACGAACAGCTTTCGTCACTTCATTTGTACTTGCTCTCATACCGAGTAAAATAACTGGTAATTTCGCTGCTTTTATTTTTTCTACTACGTATGTAATATCATGTGTGGGAGCGATTCCAAGCTGTGGCTTAGAAAGCGCACCGATAGACTCTACAGTCGTTTCCGCAGTCATAACGTCTTGCGGCAAACTTACTAAAGTTGCTCCTGGATTTGTAGAAGTCGCACTTCGGAATGCATTTGATAATGCTTCTGGCACATTATCAGGATGCTCTACTTCTACGCTATATTTTGTGATTGGTTCGAATAGTGCAGCATTATCCATAGATTGATGCGTACGTTTTAATCGATCCGTACGCGGTACTGCACCAGCTAAAGCAACAACGGGATCACTCTCCGCATTCGCAGTAACAAGACCTGTCGCTAAATTTGATGTCCCTGGTCCTGAAGTTACAAGACATACGCCCGGTTTCCCTGTTAATCTACCAATAGCAGCTGCCATAAATGCTGCATTTTGTTCATGACGACAAACAATTAACTCTGGTCCTCTTTCTTGCAATACATCAAATACAGAGTCAATCTTTGCTCCTGGAATACCGAAAACATGTGTAACACCTTGTTTAATTAAACAATCAACAACAAGATCTGCTCCCTTTGTTTTTGTCTTCACGTCGTTTGCTTTTACACCTGTACTCAAAACTAATCATCCCTTTATTTCATAATGTGTGTAATAAAGATTTTAATTTCACCTAGTTAATTAATGTGGTGAAGTATCATTTATCATTATATTACAAATGCATTATTTTTCCAACAATATGAATTCGACATTATTTTGACAATATTTAAAGAATGCGCTTACAACCTTTTGTTTATCTTAAAATAACATTTTTATATCTCTTCTAAAAATGTACAAAAATACTTCCACCTATTCACATTATTAACAAATTTATAGTACCTTGCAAAGAACAATAGTAATTGATATATTTGTAAACAATGAAATACCCATTATTTGGAATGTTATTCACGATTAGTATATCTCCTTTCAAAAAGTAGATATAGATTGTGTGTGCTGTTTAGAAAAAAGATAGGATTTTCAGCCATAATTCATCATTTTATAAAGGAAAGTGATTGTTATGAACAAAAGTGAATTTTTAAAGCAACTTAGTTCTTCCCTACGGAATATGCCTAATTTAGAAAAGGAGGATATTATCTCGGAGTACGAAACTCATTTTATTAGTGGTAAACAAGATGGAATATCTGAAGAGGAAATTTCTAAAAAGCTAGGAAACCCTAAAACTATCGCTAAAGAACTTAATATTTCATATGTAATAAGTAACGCTGACAATAGGCGCAGCCTAAAAAATATTATGACAGCACTGTTTTCTGTTATGAGCTTAAGTGTTTTAAACTTTATATGTATCATTATCGCCTTTTTCGTATTACTCTTTCTATTACCACTTCTTCTAGCACTTATAATTGCTACACCATTATTAATTATTTCACCTATCTTATTAATAGGATTAGGATTCTTTAAAGGGTTTCATCAAATCAGTTATTCCGATGTTTATAATGTATTTATAGCTTTTTGCATCGGCTTACTAATATCCGTCATATCTTATCAAATGATAAAACATATATACTCACTTTTAGTTAAGTATTTAAAATGGAATTTAGCTATTTTACAAAGATACTAATCAATGTAAAAGGAGATTAATATGAAAAAGTATATTTTATACCTACTCACGTTACTTACAATTTTATTTCTATCAGCTTGTTCAAACAGTGCACAACCTAAGGAAGAAAACGATGTACAATCTATTAAAGATGTTGCTATTAAAGTTCCAGAAAATATATTTAGTTCCTCAAAGAAAAACGAAAATATTAGTGAAAACGAAATGAAACAAAATATAAAAAATTATATAGATTATAGTTGGGAGTTATCTGAAAATATTATCCCTCTCGCTTCAACAAATTCTGATAAGAATTTCACAGAATCTGACCAAGAAAATTTACAAAAACTAATTGATTTAGCGAAACAAAACGATATGAATTTCCATGAGTTTATTAGTAATAATAATTTACCTAATGATTATAAAAAACCTTCAAAAGAAATCTATGAATTTATGTCATCATCTACGGCTATTTTCGTAGAACTAGATCAAGAATTAGACAAACTCGCCCAAGATGGTAACTTATTTAAAACCGATTTTTCTTTTACAAAACGCCTTGAGAAAATAAATGGGAGGAAACAAAAAGAGATTGAAACGTTTTTGAACGAAAAAAATATTAAAACTTCAATTAACAGCAATAAAAAAAATTAACAGATGTGTTACATATCCCTTTCAAAATAACCAATAAGAAATGGCTATTTTGAAAGGGAGTTTTTGTGGTATAACTATTAAATTCCCTAAACAAAAAAGACACTCCTAAACTAGGAGCGTCTTCCACTATTACGCTTGTTGTTGCGCGCTATATAATTCTTCAAGTGGCTTCATGATAATTTTGTTAACGTCACCGATTACAACGTTTAGGCGTTGCTCAGTTTCCATTAGTTTTGTAATTTTAGCATCTTGTTGAATGCGAGCTACAACTTCTTGTGCTTGTTGGTTGTCTTCTTCAGTGATTTCTTGGCCTTGCATCATTTTCTGTTGTAGGCTAAGTTGCATTGTACGGAACTCATCGAATAAGTTCTTTGAAGCTGTGTCAGCTTGAACTGCTGCGTAGCTCTCTTTTAAAGTTTTGAAGTCTTCGTTTTCAGCGATTGCTTTTTGTAATTCATATGCAACATCATGAATGTTCTTTGTCATTTTATTTTTCCTCCTTTAGAAGGCTAGCGCTTTTCACTCGCACTGCCTTTTACGTGCATTTACATACGCACCTCTTCTTACCATATCAAACTATGCAAGAGATGTGAAGAAATTTCACTTTTATTTCTATGTACTCACCTTATTATCTAAGAAACAATAGTAACAATCCTTGTACGAGCCCGATCATTCCGCCTAATAACGCTCCTAAATACGTAATCATTTTCAATTCGTTTTTCGTAATAGACAGAACTAAGTCTTCTAATCTTTCTGTTGAGAATGTAGACACTTCTTGCTGGACAATTTCCGCAAGGTGTAGATTATTTAGTATACTCTCCACATTTTCTGTTCCCCACTTTAAGCCTTTCGCTACTGCACTTGGAACCACTTTTTCAATAATTGTTTCTCGAACTGGTTCACATACTTGCTGAACAGATTGATTTAAAAACTTACTCACTGTTTCCTCTACTTTAACTGCTGACAGCACGGAGCTTACAATCATTTCTTTCTCCACAAATGCTTCTAATTCTTTTACATCTCTTCCTTTTAACTTTTCCCACTCTTTTTGTAGTACGTCAGTTAAAAGCTGCTTTGTAGCATCTTGCCCTAAAAACTTAATAACTTCTGGCTGCACACGATCCACAACACTTACATTTCCTAAAAACATCCCAACTAAGTTAAGTAGCGTTCCACGAGAAGCAAAGAAATCATCAATCATTTTTGAAAGACGCGCTTTCCCTTCTTCACTTTCAAAAAAGCTAATTCCTCGCTCTAAAATAAACGCCGAGGCATTCGGAATCGCATTCTCTATCTTTTCATGTACAGAATGAGGTAAAGCCTGTTCCCATGTATATGTATAATACTCTGCTAAAAATGCATGAATTTTTTCTGTAATCACATGTTCGATTTTTCGAGTCGCTTCTTCTACATGCGCTACATTCCATTTTTCTAACATATGTCGCAGTGATTGTTCATTCGTAATTACTTTATCCACTTCCACTTGCGCCCAGTGGATTAAACCTTTTTGAAACTCTTCATTTGTTAGCTTTTTTCCGATTCCTTCTGGTGTTAACAAATGTTCTACAACCATTTTTCCTAATTGAACAGCAAGTTCATCACGACGCTTCGGAATTAACCCTGGTGTAAATGGAACTTGAAACTTTCCGATATAAATAGGACGATGAGGACGAAATAACATTTTTATCGCTAAATGATTCGTGTATCCCCCAATAATTGCTCCGAGTCCTGTCGTCGTTAACATATTTAACCATATATTCATTACAATCAACCTTTCACTTCTCCAAAACTATAGCATATCATCATACGGACAAAAGTATAATGGTATAAAAACGTATTTGCAATATATAGCTTCGCCTATTATGCAAATAGTAGTAAAGGAGTGATTTCGTTGGTTCTCGGCCTTTTAACTTCTAAACTTCATTATGAGCAAACGTATTACACCGAAATCGCTAAACGAGCTCGGCTTTATCATAATGTCGTTGCCCAGTTTACGCCATTTTGTATTGATTCTAAAACAGACCTTGTTTCTGGTCTTATTTACGATACAGATACAGGAAAATGGAAAGAGCAAACATTCCCTATTCCTTCTTATATATATGATCGTTATTCTTTTCACGAGGAAACAGACTTTGAAAAAGCAAAATCAATTATTCACTCTTTGCACAACCGTCCTTCCACTACCTTTTTAAATAACACACTTATTAACTTAAGTGAACTACATGATTTATTTCTCACTAATAAAAAACTGTCTCCTTATATACCCAAATTTGAAGTGGCAACGATACAAAACATTTTCAAACTGTTGTTAAAAACTAAAGATATTATTATACGCCCCACTAATATACATTCTAAAGATAACTTATATCGAGTCGCTTACAAAAATAAAACGTTTCATATCGATACAGTAAATGAAAAATACCATACTTCTCTTCCAATCAAGCGAACAGATGAATTTATATCTTGGTGTAAATCTAACATACGTTCATCACGCTACATAGTGCATACCATGCTACAACCACCAAATCAATTAACATACCCACTCCACATTCGAACCATTTTGCAAAAAAACAAAGAACAAACTTGGAATATTATCGGTCAATTTATACAAAAAAGTTCATTTCCTAATCAACTTTTACCTTCAGCAACAGACGATGATTCATTGCATTCATTTTCAAAAATTAAATACGTACTATCTAGTACAGGTGTGCAACTATTGCAAGACGCTTTACACGACATTATAAATGAAGTATTCCAAACACTAGATCAGTCTTATTCTTCATTATTCGAACTAGAACTTTCCACAATTATGGATCAAAAAGGCGCGATTTGGCTTATGTATGTCAACACGATTCCTCCTTACGAACAATACATTCGTCATAGTGATTCATTAGCTGAAAAGATATTTCACGGACCACTTAAATTCAGTCGCTTTACACCATAATGAAAGGAGGTAAACCTATTTTGAAAGAGCATATATATACATTAAATATTTCAGATGACCATCCAAATAGCATTACTTTACCTTACGTTTTTTCTATTACACCGCCTATTACATCTCTCTCCTTCGGCATACGTCATATTGCAAGTGAAGAGGTGAAAATTCATTATTCCTTTACTCGCGAAATTATTATCGGAAAGCATATTGCCGAAAAACTTTTACTGCCTCAATCAACTACTATTCATGCATTTACACAAAACCAAACAATTATTTTCGGACCATTAATCGGCATTTTTACAACTGGCTTTAATGATGATTCTTCTAACCCTTTAGGAAATCGTTCAATTGCTCTGAGTGAGTTGTTAACACCACCATTCTCATTACGACCGTTCGTATTCGTCTTTGGCGTTCAACATATACACTGGGAAGAAGAAACGATTGAAGGATATTTCTTTCAAGAGAAACAATGGATAAAGAAAAAAGTCCCTTTACCAAATGTCATTTACGATCGCTTACCGAATCGGCAAGCGGAAAATTATAAACCAATTGTCAGGGCAAAAAGAAAATTAGAACAAGACTACTGCATTCCATGGTTTAACCCAGGTTTTTTCAATAAATGGGAAGTTCATCAACTTCTTACGAAAGACGAATCAATTAAACCCTTATTACCAAATACAGAAGCATTTCAGCATTTTGAACAAGTAGAACGGTTTCTTGGCACGTATAAATCAGTGTACATGAAACCAATACACGGGAGCTTTGGTAGAAATATTCATCAAATATTTTATTCTCAAACAGAGAATTGCTACTACTGTCGTTATCGCGAAAATGAAGAAAATAAACTGAGAAAGTATCAATCATTAGAAACGCTTCTAAACCATGTATTAAAAGGACATGATTTAAAAAAGTTTATCGTACAGCAAGGTATTTCGTTACTTCGCTTCGATGGGCAACCTGTTGATTTCCGCATTCATACAAATAAAAACCATTTCGGTAATTGGATAGTTAGTGCAATCGTCGCCAAAATCGCCGGCAAAGGCAGTTTAACAACGCACGTAAATAGTGGCGGTGATACAAAATTATTACAAGAGCTTTTTCCAGATTCAACGAAACAAGTTCAAATTGAAAATAAATTAAAACATACTGCCTTACAAATAAGTTACGCGCTCGATGAACAAGTAACTGGAAATATTGGAGAAATTGGTTTTGATATCGGTTTAGACACAAAGGAAAATCCGTGGCTCTTTGAAGCCAACTCTAAACCTGGGCGAACTGTATTCCAAGATAAAAAATTAAAAGAGCAAAGTGAACTGACGCGCCAGTTATTTTACGAATATGCCGTCTACTTAACTGAACATTCTTTACGTGATACAAAAGAAAAAATGTCTCAAATAAAATCAGGGGCTTCATCAAACACCGAACATATCCCTTCTCCTATGATTCACTCACAAATACAAAAACAAAAACTTCCACCTAGATAATAAGGTGGAAGTTTTCTATTTACACAAGTTTTACTACAACCTCAGTTTCCACGTTACATACTCTGCAATAAAAAATATGATTGCAATATTCATTTGAATTATTATGCGTTAAACCATCTACTGCACTTAATAATTCTTGATCCATATAGGCACTATAATCGTCTATATAATCTACAGACTTCCCATAATCTTGGAGTATACTTTGGCAATTTTGACAAGAATATGTTTGTGATTCTAATGCGTTGCAAAGCGGGCAAATCCCCATCATGATTCCTCCATACGTTATCGTTTAAAGCCTCTCTTTTTTAGAGTGAAGAGAGCAACCTATCCAGACATAGGAGCGCCCACTCCATCCCTACTTAAAAATAGAACTATGAAGTTGCTACCGACTTCATTTTTATTTCAATAAATCATAAATAAGAAGCTAATAATTAGCCTACAAGTAGCAGGCCACAATGAAAAAATTATATTTAATATCCTCCTTAGTTTGGCCTGTTTTCTTAAAAATACAACGATTACTCTTATTTCATAATTTACGAAATCAATACTTTTTTACAAAATTTACAAATTATTATTTTGTATATCTTTCTAGGTAACATCCATACTATGAGTACAAACTTAATTACCGATGGATTAGCGCCAACCGGGGCGATAATCTGGTTCAACTCCAGCTAGTCCAACCAAAAAAACTTTTATAACTCTAAGGAGGATATATTCCTATGGCAAACCAAAATTCTTCAAATCAATTAGTAGTACCAGGTGCAACAGCTGCAATCGATCAAATGAAGTACGAAATCGCTCAAGAATTTGGTGTACAATTAGGAGCAGATTCTACGGCTCGCGCTAACGGTTCAGTTGGTGGAGAAATCACAAAACGTCTAGTTGCAATGGCTGAGCAAAGCCTTGGCGGATTCCACAAATAAATATATATGGCAAAAAGGTCTCAAGGCATATGCCTTGAGACCTTCCTTAATTTATTGCAACATTTGTAAAAACTTCTTCGTGCGTTCTTCTTTTGGATTTGTAAATACTTCTTCTGGTGTACCTTGTTCGACAACGACACCACCATCCATGAAAATAACACGGTTCGCAATTTGATGTGCAAAACGCATTTCGTGCGTTACAATAACCATCGTCATGCCCTCTTTAGCAAGTTCTTTCATTACTTTCAGAACTTCTTGAACGAGTTCAGGATCAAGCGCTGACGTCGGCTCATCAAATAGTAACACTTCCGGCTCCATCGCAAGCGCGCGCGCAATTCCAACGCGCTGTTGTTGTCCGCCTGATAATTGGAACGGATACAAATCCACTTTATCTGCTAAACCAACTTTTTCAAGGAAATAGTTTGCTTTTTTCTTCGCTTCTTCTTTCCCCATCTTTTTCACTGTAACGAGCCCTTCCATTACATTTTGAAGTGCTGTTAAATGCGGGAATAAATTATGGTGCTGGAATACCATACCTGTTTGCGTACGAAGATTAACAATATCTTTCTTCGTTACTTTTTGAGAGAAGTTAAGCTCTTTATTACCGATACGAATATTACCAGCGTTTGGCGTTTCTAATACATTGAGACAACGTAAGAATGTCGTTTTACCAGATCCAGACGGCCCAATAATAACAACAACCTCGCCCTTCTCAACTGTTAAATCTATATGCTTTAGTACGGTATTATCTCCGAAACTTTTTTGTAAGTGCTGAATTGAAATCATAAAAACAAAAACTCCTTTTGTAAAAGGATTATTTTAATGTGTAGCGTTCTGAACGCTTTTCTAACATCTGTTGTACGATTGATAACAAGAAACAAATAACCCAATAAATAAGACCTGCTTCAAAATAAACAATTAAAAACTCGTAGTTCATCGCCGCAATTTCCTGCGCTTTTCGGAACATTTCTGTTACTAAAATTAACGATGCTAATGAAGTATCCTTCACTAAGCTAATAAATGTATTCGAAAGCGGCGGGATTGATACGCGCGTTGCTTGTGGTAAAATAACACGTTTTAATGCTTGTGGATATGTCATCCCAATTGTATAAGCTGCTTCCCACTGCCCTTTCGGAATGGAAAGGATAGAAGCACGAATAATTTCAGATGCATATGCACCGACATTTAATGAAAATCCAACAACTGCTGCTGTATATGGCTCAACTTCAATATTAAGAGTTGGAAGACCATAGAAAATAATAAATAACTGTACAAGAAGTGGCGTTCCGCGAATGATAGATACATAGATACGAGCAATCCATTGTAAAATACGACTACCTGAAATACGTGCGAGCGCTGTTAACGTCGCAAGTATAAGACCGATAATAAATGTAATAAGCGTTAATGGAATTGTTGTAAAAACAGCTTCCTTCAGCATAGGCATGAAGGAAGACTGCATAATATCTATCCAAGTAGACAATCGATCTGAAACTAATGCACTACTTAGATACATTTTCACCGAACCATTTTTTCGTTATTTTGTCATACGTACCGTCTTTTTTCATATCTTCTAACGCTTTATCTACTTCTTGTACAAGCTTATCGCTACCTTTACGGAATAAGAATCCACTTTCTGAAGCTTCTTTTTCTGTATCTACAATTTTAATTTTTGCATCTTTTTTCGTTTCTAAATAATTTAATACTGATAACTTATCATTAATTGTAAAATCAACGCGTCCTGAAGCTAATAATTCTGCCGCTTGGCTAAATCCTTCTACACCAATAATTTCCGCACCGTTTTTCTTAGCAATATCTGCATAGTTACTCGTTAAAGATTGTGCTCCTTTTAACCCTTTTACATCAGCAAATGTAGCAGGCTTATCTTTATCTTTTGCGATAACTAATGCCGCTGAAGATGAAATATATGGTTTAGAGAAATCGTATTTCTTTTGACGATCTTCACGAATACCAACTTCGTTTGCAACCATATCGAAACGTTTTGCATCTAGGCCAGCAAGTAAGCTATCCCATTGTGTTTCTTTAAATACAGGTTTTACACCTAAACGTTTTGCAACTTCTTCTGCTAATTCAACATCGAATCCAGTTAATTTATTGCTTGAATCGTGGAACGTAAATGGTGGATATGTACCTTCTGTACCAATTACAAGTTCACCGCTTTGTTTAATCTTTTGTAACGCGTCTTGACTAGCTGTATCTTTTTTCTCTTCTTTACCGCAGCCGGCTACAATCCCGATCGCTAATGTAGTTACTGCAAGCACTGAAAATAATTTCTTCATGATAGTAATCCTCCAAGTATTCTGATAGGAATTTAAAAACTATATTGATTGTATGCAATCTTGAACAATTTTTCAATGAAAATGTTCTTATTTAGTTTATCCTTTTTCTTCATAATCAAACAAAAGGGAAAAATAACGCTACATACAAAAAATAAGTAACATTTTTTAATATAGCATTTATGGAGAAAAAGGTAAAACAATACTTCTTATTTAACTGTCGTAATTCGCTAAAGAGTCGACACGTTCATCAATAAAAAAGAACTTGTGAAAATCACAAGTTCTCCTCCATGCATATTAAGCACTCTGATTGCCTTCCATTTGCGTTTTATACATATCGTAATAACGCCCGCGCTTTTTCATGAGTTCATCATGAGAGCCTTTTTCTAAAATGGTTCCTCTATCGAGCACAATAATTTGATCTGCGCTTTTAATCGTTGAAAGGCGGTGAGCGATAATAAATGTCGTTCTTCCTTTTTTTACAACTTCTAGTGCTTGTTGAATCATCGCCTCTGTTTCTGTATCAATACTAGACGTTGCTTCATCTAAAATTAAAATAGCCGGATCAAAAGCGAGCGCCCTAGCAAACGAAATAAGCTGACGTTCTCCAGTGGAAAGCGTACTTCCCTTTTCTGTAATTTCTTCATTTATATTGTTCGCAAATCTTTCAGCACCAACATCACGTAACGCCTTTACAATGCGCTCTTTTGAAATTTTTTCATTTTCTAAGCTTACATTGGAAGCGACCGTCCCACTAAAAAGAAACGGGTCTTGCAGTACGATTCCCATATGTTCACGGGTTGCTTGTTTCGGCATCTCTTTTACATCGTGACCATCAATCGTAAGCTTTCCTTTTTCAAACTCATAAAATTGAAAGAGTACATTCATGATAGAACTTTTTCCTGATCCAGTATGACCGACAAGTGCCACTGTCTCGCCTTGTTTCGCTTCAAAAGAAATATTTTTTAACACTTCATCTTTTCCATTATAAGAAAATGATACATTATCAAATTTTACATTTCCTTTTAAACGAGGCATACGTTCTTCTTCTACCGGTTCCCCTTTTTCCTCTAACAATTCAAAGACACGTTCTGATGCAACGCGCGCTTGCTCTAAGTTTGCAAGCTGGTTCACCATATTCGTAATTGGCGAGAATAATCGTGTTAAATAATCGACGAACGCATACAGTACCCCAAGTGAAATAATACCTGTAGCACTTAATGACGCACCGCCGAAATACCAAATTACTCCTGTGAAAGCGATATTTCTTAATACGGCTACTAAGTTATGCGAAGTTGCTGCATTTAAATTTAAAATTTTATTTTGATACTTAAAATAATCGCCATTTAATTCTTCAAATTCTTTTTTCGTTTCACGCTCTTGACGGAACGCTTGAATAATTGGCATCCCTTGAATGGATTCATTCACTGTTCCGTTAATATCAGATAAACGAGAGCGCATTTTATGATTGTATACAGACGCGTATTTTCTATAAAGAATCGCCCAAACAATTAAAATTGGGATAATTAATAAACATAATGAAGCGAGCTTCACATCTAATAAAAATAACGCAGCGAATATCCCAATAATATAGATGATACTAGAAACGAATGTTGCCAGCACCGTTACATATAAATCACGAATGGCCTCTGTATCATTCGTCACACGCGAAACAATTTTCCCCGCCGGTAAATGATCAAAGTACCGAATTGGCAACGTTTGAATATGAGAAAAAACATCTTCCCTCATAATTTGAATAATTTTGTTCGCTGCCTTCTGCAAGAAGAACTGCTTTCCGTATGCAAATAATGACACGACTACTAATAAAGCGAAATAGCCACCACCAAGTAATAATAGACGGTTTATTTCTGGCTTATAAAATGCAAATACTTCTTCCTTTGTTAATGCTTTCGCTTTATAAACTTGCACCGCCTTACCATTTTGAACGGTAATCATATCCCCTTTTACAGTCCGTGCCCCTTCCGCATTTACTTTATTCGGTACAAAATAATATTGAAAACCGACTTGCATCACACGTACTTCTTTACCTTTTGTCTCGCCTTGTTCAAAGCGATCACTTCGCTTATAAAAAGCGCCATTATACGAAACAGCTTCTTCACTCTTTTCTGTTTCATACCAAGGTTTCTCTATCCCGACGATATGATCATCAATCATCGTTTTAGCAACGAAAGGACCAGCAAGCTCTGCGATGACGAAAATAAATAACATTAACATCGCAGCAAAAATCGTCCCTTTCACTTTCATCGCGTATTGAAACAACCGTTTTGAAACGCTCATATTTTCACCCCACTATCCGCACTTTCACTTTCACCTTGTTGTCTTTCAAACTGTTCAGCATACCAGCCTCCGCTCTGGATAAGCTGAGCATGCGTACCTTCTTCTATAACTGCGCCTTCATCCATAACGAGAATCCAATCCGCATGTTGCACTGCAGATAAACGATGCGTCGTAATAATCGTCGTCTTTCCACTTCTTTCCGTTCTTATATTTTCAATGATCGCTGCTTCCGTACGAGCATCTACAGCTGATAAAGAATCATCCAAAATTAAAATTTCTGGATTTTGAATAACAGCTCGTGCAATCGAGATCCTTTGTTTTTGCCCTCCTGATAAAGAAACACCTTTCTCTCCAACGAGCGTTTCTAACCCTTCTGGTAAAAACTCTAAATCCTTTTTAAACGCAGCAATTTCAATTGCTTTCTCTAATTCTTCTTCAGTCGCTTCCCTATTTCCGAATAAAATATTTTCTCGCGCTGTTTTTGAGAACAAAATATGCTCCTGCGGTACATAACCAATCCAGCCGAGTACATTTTCATTCGTCATTTTATCTAATGTCACATCAGAAACTGCAATATCTCCATCTCCAAGCGGATATTGGCGAAGAAGCTGACGTACAAGCGTCGTTTTCCCGCTTCCTGTTTTTCCGACAACCCCTAGCGTTTCTCCTTGCTTTAATGTGAAAGAAACCTTTTTTAAATTTTCTTCAGTTGATGAAGGATATGAGAAAGACACATCATCAAACTGAATATAATCCGGCTCTTGCACAAGCTTTGGATGTTTCGGATTCTTTACATCTGGCTCATACGCTAACGTTTCATTCACACGGTCAAGCGAAGCATTTCCTCTTTGCATAACATTAATTAATTCACCAATTGCAAACATCGGCCAAATCATCCTCCCTAAATACACGTTAAAAGAAACGAGTTCACCAAGCGTCACCTTTGACTGGAACACAAGGTATGCACCGTACACTAAGCCGATTAAATAACTAAGACCGACAAGCATTTTCACAGTTGGTTGGAATAATGCATCAATCTTTGCTACCTTCATATTTTTTTCGTAGACGTCATCTCCTAAATGATGAAATCTTTCCTCGTCTGCATTCTCTTGTACGTATGCACGAATAACACGCACACCAGCGATTGATTCAAGCACTTTATCGTTCATATCACCAAACGCATCTTGCGCAACGGTAAATCTTTCATGCAATTTCTTTCCATATATATTCATCGCATACGCCATAATTGGAAGCGGAATAAGCGCTGCAAATGTAAGCTCCCAACTAATTGTAAATCCCATCATAAAGACAATCGTAAGCATATATAAACTAGAATCCACAAGCGTTAATATACCAAAACCAGCTGTCATAGCGATTGCTTTCAAATCATTTGTCGCTCTCGCCATTAAATCACCAGTACGATTTTTTTGATAAAAAGTCGGCGTCATCTTAAGTAAATGCCCCATAAATTTAGAGCGCATCGTTTTCTCAAGCACGAATGCACCGCCAAACAATTGATGTTGCCATACGAAAGTGAGGCCATATCCAACGATCGTAACCCCTATTAAAATAAGAATAGACTGTATAATAGCTTCGTTCGATAACGTTCCTGTTTTTATGTTATCTATCGTAACCCCTAACACTTTCGGGGGAATCACTTCAACTATATTCACAATTAAAAGAGCTCCAATGGCAATACTATATCTCTTCCAGTGCTCCCTAAAAAACCATTTTAGCTTTAGTAATACTGATAACAATGTAACCTCTCCCTTCTCGTTCTCGTTTACCTCTCATTTCTTTATCCACTATCCAGACCTATCACATTTACATTTCGTAACCCATACAATCTCATCACATTTTTCCACCTTCCAAAGTTTTTTTTCGGAACTAAACAAGGGAAAATAAACAAAAAAAAGCATACCGCCGCTTGACGATATGCACAGGAATGCATAAAAAGCGTACGTTACGATATACGCAACGTACGCTTCTTATAAGACAAAGATGCCCTATATATCCGTACGGGTTGCGTAATGATATGAATGTTTTCTGCCATTTAACAGAGCTAAGCCCATTACATTTACGATTACAATCATTACGCACACCCCTTTCATTTATTTTCCATTTATAATCTTACAACTTTATTGAGTATTCTGTCAATTATTTTTTCACACTTTAAATAAAAATATATGATACACCATTTTGAAATAAGGGAATATTCCATAAGAAAGGGCATACAAAATAAAAAAAGAATAAGAAATCGTTTTCACAAACATTTCATTTGAAAAATGTTATCAAACCCCCTACAATCACCTTATACTCACTCTTACAAGTTGCTATTTTAGGAGGACTAATCATGACAACTAGCAATACGTACAAATTTTATTTAAACGGAGAATGGAGAGAAAGCTCTTCAGGAGAAACAATCGAAATTCCATCTCCATACTTACACGAAGTAATTGGACAAGTACAAGCAATTACTCGCGGAGAAGTAGATGAAGCAATTGCATCTGCAAAAGAAGCTCAAAAATCATGGGCAGAAGCTTCTCTACAAGATCGCGCAAAATACTTATATAAATGGGCTGATGAGCTCGTAAATATGCAAGATGAAATTGCCGATATCATTATGAAAGAAGTCGGTAAAGGATATAAAGATGCGAAGAAAGAAGTTGTTCGTACAGCTGACTTTATTCGTTACACGATCGAAGAAGCTTTACATATGCACGGAGAAAGCATGATGGGCGATAGCTTCCCGGGCGGTACAAAATCTAAGCTTGCGATTATCCAACGCGCACCACTTGGTGTTGTATTAGCAATCGCACCATTTAACTACCCAGTAAACTTATCTGCTGCAAAACTTGCACCAGCATTAATTATGGGTAACGCTGTTATTTTCAAACCAGCAACTCAAGGTGCAATTAGTGGTATTAAAATGGTTGAAGCACTTCATAAAGCTGGCCTTCCAAAAGGTCTTGTAAACGTAGCTACAGGACGCGGTTCTGTAATTGGTGACTACTTAGTAGAGCACGAAGGCATCAATATGGTATCGTTCACAGGTGGTACAAACACAGGTAAACATTTAGCGAAAAAAGCTTCAATGATTCCACTTGTATTAGAACTTGGTGGTAAAGATCCTGGTATCGTTCGTGAAGATGCTGACTTACAAGATGCTGCAAACCATATCGTAAGCGGTGCATTCTCTTACTCTGGTCAACGTTGTACAGCTATTAAACGTGTACTTGTACACGAAAACGTAGCGGACGAGCTTGTTAGCTTATTAAAAGCACAAGTAGCTGAACTATCAGTTGGATCTCCAGAACAAGACAGCACAATCGTTCCATTAATCGACGACAAGTCTGCTGACTTCGTTCAAGGTTTAGTTGACGACGCTGTAGAAAAAGGTGCTACAATCGTTATCGGTAACAAACGTGAGCGTAACTTAATTTACCCAACATTAATCGATCACGTAACAGAAGAGATGAAAGTTGCTTGGGAAGAGCCATTCGGTCCAATCCTTCCAATCATCCGTGTTTCTTCAGATGAACAAGCAATTGAAATTGCTAACAAATCAGAATTCGGTCTGCAAGCAAGTGTCTTCACTAAAGACATTAACAAAGCATTTGCAATTGCTAACAAAATCGAAACTGGTTCTGTTCAAATTAACGGACGCACAGAGCGCGGCCCTGACCACTTCCCATTCATCGGTGTAAAAGGTTCAGGTATGGGCGCACAAGGTATTCGTAAGAGCCTTGAGTCTATGACACGTGAAAAAGTAACTGTATTAAACTTAGTTTAATCTTATAAAAAGAAGCTGATCTATTTATAGATCAGCTTCTTTTCTATATAAATACTTCCGAAAAACGGAGTATTTCATTCTACTTCTGATTTGGTTTTCCTAATCGAACTAAAACATGCCATAATAATTTTAATTCCTGAAGCACTTCTTCATAAGTTCCACGATCACTCCAAGATAATGGATTGCACTTCAAATCCACTACAGCAGAGCCAATTATATTTGCATCAATACAATGATTCCGTGCAATACGCCTTGCTAAAGATGGCATTTTTGAACCTCTAAAATCCATCGGAACTTCGTCTACCGCAAGTACAAAACCGATGTGCCAATACAAATCAATAGCATACTTCAGGCAAATTTCTTCTAAAACGTTTCCTACATCCGTACCCTTAAATGAAGGATCTGCAACAAGCGCTTCCACGTCTTCTTTTAGAGAAATCTCTCCATGAATCTGCGCTTCAATATAATGATTAAGATTACGGGCTGGCTCTTTGCTTACTACATCTATAAACGGCCTTTTCAGATTAGCCAGTAAATGATTAATTAATATTGTTGGCGTCAAATTTCCTTCACCAATTGCAAAATCTCTTACGAATGTCTCTTCCAAAAGAGCAGCTAAAATCATATCAAACTCCTCATAAGTCCCCTTTTCTTTCGGATCTTGATGCGAATCTAAATACGTATATGTAGAGCGCGAAGAAACTTTTGGAGATAAGAGAAAATAACAGGAACCAAAACGCGGAGCCGGCCCATCTGGATGTAACATTAAATTTAGCGCTCCGTATTTTGGCCGTTGCTCATTCGTTACGCCTTCTAATTGATATGCCCCTCCAAATATTCTTTTTTCCCAAAGGTCACGTTCACCACCAGGATAAGCAGATACGCTTCCATTAGATAGTAATGTTTCAAACTGACTTTTATATACTCCTTGCTCAAATAGTGCTTCAGCAACACTTTTCATATTCGAATCAAGTCTGTCTGGATGAAAGTGTAAAGCAATCCTTGCATGAGATTTTAAATTAGCGACAGCTTCTTCAAATATTTCATCTGTAATATTAGACATTTTAAGTATATGATTAATCGTTGCTTTAGCCTCACGTTTTTCGTTCTCTGCATATTTTGAAATATACTCTAAAGCAAATAATTGAGATCTTAATAATTCCATAATCCAATCTCCCCTTTAATTGAACTGCCCTTAAACACTTCAATTAAAAGCTTATTCTTTCCTTCTTATGAAACGAACCTGATTTATTAAAAAAGTAATTTACTAAATCTTAATTATGTATACACGCATTTTTCATGGGTAAATGTACACATTCTACAGAAATTTGATACCCTAGCTATCGCCGTTTCTTCTGCAGAACTAATAATCGTTATGTCTTCTCCTAGTTCCTTTTTTATATAGGACTCTAAAAGTGGATAATGCGTACATCCAAGAATTAACGTATCTATATCTTCTTTCGTTAATGGAAGTAAAGCTTGTTTCACTTGCTGCGTGACATATGCTGTATCTTCTAATTGATTTTCTACAACTGTGGCTAAAGTCGGGCAAGCATAGCTATGCACTTCCAAATATGTATCCAGCTCGTGTAATGCTTTTTCATACATATTAGATTTTATCGTACCTACAGTTCCAATTACCCCGATTTCCCCTTTCTTTGTAACTTTAATTGCCGCTCTTGCTCCTGGATGTATAACGCCAATAACTGGAATGGAAAGTGCTTCTTGCAGCGCATTCAATGCAGCAGCTGCAGCAGTATTACATGCTACGACTAGCGCTTTTAATGGAAACTGTTTGAGGAACTCAACCATTTCAAATACGAAAGATTGCACCTCCTCTACACTTCTTGGCCCATACGGACAACGCTTATTATCACCAATATAATAAATGCTTTCTTTAGGCAATTGTCTTATAATTTCGCTCGCAACTGTTAATCCTCCAACTCCCGAATCTAGCACACCTATTACTGAATGTTTATGACATACAGACATTTACTTCATCCCCTTTTCAATCATCTAGCGCTAATAACATGTATTATATTACGAAAATTCAAATATCACATAACAATCCCTCTTACTTTTAATCACAAACTCTTCTCTATAATCTGATTATTACTATATCCATTGACGTATAAAAATTCATTTGTTACTCTTAAAGACGTTAATTTAATATTTAAATCCTCATTCGTATCTCGGTGAGGTAGAGGTTGCAATCATTAAGAGTATCATTTCAGGAGATGTAGTGGCATTGATGAAGGAATGAGAAAGGAATGGTTGCCGAAGTAAGTCGTGTCCACCATGCACGCTTGCTGGGTCTGCATTTAATAAGTGCAGAACTGTCACAAACGTTTCGTTTGTGGAGAGCTATCGAGAGGTATGTCGTGGGTTTCTTATAAGATAGAAAGCATGTAGCGGCAAATTACGTGCTTTTTTTGTTTTGTTTGGGACTTCTCTTCCTGACTCAGGAAGACATACATATCTCCTCGCTTGACTTGGTTATACTAACTTTGGAGGTATTTTCTATGCAACAAAAAAAATGGGGCTTTTGGGTACTAACAGCTTTCGTTGTCGGTAACATGGTTGGCGCTGGTATTTTCATGGTGCCAAGTACGTTGGCACAAACAGCAAGCCCACTCGGTGTCACTTTAGCTTGGTTAACTACAGGGTTTGGTGTTTTAATGCTAGCTCTTGTTTTCGGTAATTTAGCAATTCGTCGTCCTGATTTAACGACAGGGCCACAAAGTCATGCATATGCTTTATTCTCAACACCAAAAAAGAAAAAAATGGCTGGCTTCAGTATGGTATGGGGATATTGGGTTGCAAACTGGGCAAGTAACGTTGCCATCATTACATCATTTGCGGGATATTTATCACTCTTCTTCCCAATTATGAAAGATACGCAACTACTATTTTCAATCGGCTCGTTTAACGTAGAAGTCGGAAAACTAATTACATTTACGATTTGTTCCATCTTACTTTGGGGAACTCATATTATATTAACAAACGGTGTAAGCGGAGCTGGAAAACTAAACTTCTTAGCAACAACAACGAAAGTAACTGGATTCCTTTTATTCATCGTCGTTACGTTATTTGCATTCGAAGCTTCTAAGTTTGGACAATGGTACACACCGATGATTGATAAATCAGGTGCATCACACGGTCTTCTTTCACAAGTAAATTTAGCTGCTCTTACAACGCTTTGGGCGTTTATCGGAATTGAATCAGCCGTTCTTTTATCAAACCGTGCTGTTTCTCCAAAAACGGTAAAACGTGCAACAGTTGCGGGATTACTTATTACAGTTGCGATTTACTTAGGAATTACAATTTTAACAATGGGTGTACTTCACGTTGATAAATTACAAGCTTCTGAACGTCCATTAGCAGATGCACTAAACGCTGCAATGGGTCATGGCGGCGGGAAACTAATGGCATTACTTGCTCTTACTTCCCTATTCGGTTCCATCTTAGGCTGGATTTTATTAAGCTCAGAAGTACCATACCAAGCAGCAAAAGAAGGTTTCTTCCCTTCCTTCTTCACGAAAACAAATAAAAAAGGAAGTCCAATTTACTCATTACGATTAACAAACATTATGTCGCAAGTATTCCTATTCTCAACATTATCAGGAACCATTGCGGAAGCTTATACATTCGTTATTACCGTATCAACACTGGCCTACCTCATTCCATATCTCGTTTCACCAATCTTCCAGTTAAAACTAGTCGCAACTGGTGAAACATATAAAAATGAAATGCGGGCAAGAATTACAGATGGCATAGTCGCAGTTATCGCACTTTGCTACGCACTATGGGTTATTAAAACCGGCGCATCCGATATAAAAACGTTCCTTCTCGGAATTGGTTTATTCGTAATTGGATTTGCTTTCTATCCATTAATGAATCGTGATCAGAAAAAAAATAACGAAAAGAAAAACGGGCAAGTTGCATAACGCAATTTGCTCGTTTTTTCTTTTGTAAAACATATATAATAGAACAAAGAGGTGAAAAACATGTCAATCGAATCGCTATGGAGCAGTCGCTTCCAACAACATATTCAAAATATCATTACATACTTTGCACGTATGATTAACGGTTTACTATATAGCTTTATCTTTATTTCATGCGTTGGTGCATATTATTATGCTCAGTTTCTAAAAGCATCTCCTTCTAAAGGAATATCTTTAATAATTATAACGATTGTACTTACATTCATTATAACGAGATGCCCTATCCGTACATTTATTCAAAAACCTGATGCTGTCTATTTACTAGCACTAGAAGAGAAATTAACATCTTATTTCAAAAAATCTCTTCTATACAATTACATCATTCAGCTTTTCCCATTGTTATTTACGTTCCTTATTCTCGTTCCACTTGCTATGCAATCATTACAATTAACGGTACCTTTTTTATGTACAATCTTTATCGTGTTAATGATTACGAAAGCCTGGAACATGTACATACATTGGATGTGGCGTGATAGTCACGAAAAAAATATATGGCTAATCATTTGTATTACTTGTAACGCCCTAATCATTTACATGCTGTTTTATTCCGCAAATGTTCTCATATTGGGCGGACTACTCTTACTACTTGCTTTCCTACTTCTATATACGAAAAAACAGCCTACAAAACGAATACCGTGGGATTACATAATCGAGCAAGAAGAAAAAATGAACGTTCGTTTTTATCAATTTGCTAGCATTTTCACAGATGTTCCGCAACTGAATAAACAAGTAAATAAAAGAAAATGGCTTACAAATTGGATTGAACCTTTATTACATAAAAAACGAGCCACTTTCTTCTACTTACATACACTAGCATTTTTACGTGGAAATGATTATTTCGGTATATATATTCGCTTAGGATTGATCGGTGCTTTCGCCTTATATTTCATACCAAATATATACGTAAAAGGCGCTATCGCTTACATCGTTTTATATATGATCTCTATGCAGCTTCGTTCACTATGGAAATATTTTTCGGGAAATATTATTGTAGCATTATATCCAACCCATACTGAAGAAAGGATGAAGCAATTTCTTAGCTTAATCTTTATATTGCTAAGTATTCAACTCATTGTATTTTCAATTGTTATACTCATTGCTACAGGACAATTTTTACATAGTCTTATCATTATGATTATCGGATTAATCTGGATCAAATTTATTATTGTACCAAAAACGAAGCAAAGAATTTCCGCATTTTAACGAAAAGAATTATCTTAAAAGCCAAGGAGCAAATAAATTTTCTCCTTGGCTTTTTTATTTTTTAATGTTAAACCTATCGTTCATACTTAATTAAAAACTTTAGGTATGTTACTCCTGTTTTTCTTAAGCATAGAGTGCTATACAACCCCCCTTTCTTCCCCTTGATGTTTTAGGGTTTAATTATGATTTTTACATACAAAAATCATAATACATGTTTACATACTAATAAAAAGGGTATCTATTAAATTAACAGAGTAAAGGAGGGGCCTATATTGTGAATAAAAAAATGGAACAATTGAAGCATCACGTTACTGACAATCAATGCAAACATGCTTTAACAACAAATCAAGGGGTAAAAATAGCTGAAGATGAATTTTCTTTAAAGATGGGCTTAAGAGGCCCAACCTTAATGGAGGATTTCCACTTTCGCGAGAAAATGACCCATTTTGATCACGAACGAATTCCCGAAAGGATTGTTCATGCACGCGGGGTTGGCGCTCATGGTTATTTTCAGCTTTATAAATCTTTAGAAACATATACGAAAGCAGATTTTCTTACTAATCCTTCAAAGAAAACACCTGTATTTGTACGGTTCTCAACCGTTCAAGGTTCTAAAGGATCCAACGACACAGTAAGAGATGTACGCGGATTCGCCACAAAATTTTATACAGATGAAGGAAACTATGATTTAGTGGGTAATAATATGCCAGTATTCTTTATCCAAGATGCTATTAAATTTCCTGATTTTGTCCATGCAGTTAAACCAGAACCACATAATGATATTCCTCAAGGAGCTAGCGCTCATGATACCTTTTGGGACTTTGTTGCGCATAATCCTGAGTCCACTCATATGGTCATGTGGCAAATGAGCGACCGAGCTATTCCGCGTAGTTTACGAATGATGGAAGGTTTTGGAGTTCACACATTTCGACTCATTAACGCAGCAGGAAAAGCCCATTTCGTAAAGTTTCACTGGAAACCTACCCTCGGGGTTCATTCATTAGTATGGGATGAAGCTCAAAGGATTGCTGGGAAAAATCCTGATTTTCATCGTCAAGATTTATATGAAGCAATTGAAAAAGGGGATTATCCTGAATGGGAGCTTGGATTACAATTAATTCCAGAAGAAGATGAACATAAATTTGATTTTGATATTTTAGATCCAACGAAATTATGGCCAGAAGAAGAAGTTCCCGTAAAATTAGTTGGTAAAATGACATTGAACAAAAATGTTGATAACTTCTTTGCTGAAACAGAGCAGGTAGCTTTTCACCCTGGTCATGTCGTACCAGGTATTGATTTTTCAAATGACCCTCTTCTGCAAGGAAGATTATTCTCCTATACAGATACACAATTATCTCGTTTAGGGGGCCCTAATTTCCATCAAATCCCTATCAATCAGCCCGTATGTCCTTTTCATAATAATCAACGTGATGGTATGCATCAAATGCAGATTCATCGCGGTCAAACAAGCTATCATCCTAATGGATTAAATAACAATCAACCTGCAACCGTCCAAGCCGAACAAGGAGGATATGAACATTATCAAGAAAAGATTGATGGGCATAAAATTAGAGGTCGCAGTAAAAGCTTTCTTAACTTTTATTCTCAGGCTAAACTTTTCTACAATAGTATGAGCCCTATTGAAAAGCAGCACATAAAAGAAGCTTTTTGCTTTGAAGTTGGGAAGTGTAAATCAGACATGGTGAAGGCAAATGTAATTGCTCTCCTAAACCACGTCGATCGTCAATTAGCACAAGAAGTCGCTAACATTATTGGAGCTCCTTTACCTAAGGAAAATCACGAAGTAAATTCAGATGCAAAATCACCTGCACTAAGTATGTCCAATACTATTTTTAAATCTGATTCCAAAAATGTTGCAATTCTATTAAATGGTGACCCAAGCGTCTCACTTCTGTCCGAATGGATTCAAGCTTTTGTACAACACCGAATTAACTATAGCATCATAGATAATAAAATTTATCAGTTCAATGATTCTATTAAAGTAACTGATACTTATACAACAACAGACTCCTCCCTTTTTGATGCAGTATTAGTGTTTAGTAGTGAGTCTGTCATTCAACCCCCTGTTTTAGAATTTGCAGAAACTACTTTTAAACATTTTAAACCGATAGCTCATGTCCTTAGTAATCCTCATGCTTTGGACCATAGTAAGATTAAACTGGATGGAGCAGGAGTTTATAACTTAACAAACACTTCAATTGAATCATTTATAGAAGGCATTGCCCAAGGAAGATTCTGGAACCGACAATATAAGGAGCGGATTAGAATGAGTAAAAAAATTGCTATTGTAATAACGGATTATTTCGAGGATACAGAATACACAGAGCCAGTAGAAGCTTTTAAACAAAAGGGATATGAATTAACAACTATTGAAATGGAAAAAGGGAAAACAGTACACGGTAAGCAAGGAAAAAGTGAAGTCGTGATTGATAAAAGTATTGATGGTGTTTCTCCAGAGAACTTTGATGCCCTCTTCATACCGGGTGGATTTTCTCCAGATATACTTCGTGCAGATGAACGTTTTGTTCGCTTTAGTAAAGCATTTATGGATGCGGAAAAACCTGTTTTCGCTATTTGTCACGGACCTCAGCTACTCATCACTGCACAAACACTTGAAGGACGTGATGTCACTGGATATAAATCTATTGAAGTCGATTTGAAAAATGCCGGCGGGAACTTTCATGACAAAGAGGTCGTCGTATGTCAAAATCAGCTAGTAACAAGTAGACAGCCAGAGGACATCCCAGCGTTTATTGAAGAATCGTTGCGTATATTAGGATAACTACCCTCCTTTTATTTACATGAAAATAGTTAATCATTGGGGTTTTATTCATCCCCTACTGATTAATTAGCCCTCACCAACTGGTCGTTTACAGGCAATCCGACCACCACAAATAGCAAGATAAATAAAAAGAGGGGAATCCAAAAGTTCAGTTTTAATAATCTTTTGGATTCCCCCTTTTCTCGCCCAAAAATTCCTTATCACTTTTCATAGGCAGTTCTCATATAGTGAAAATGACTATATAATTCCTATCCATAAGTTAAATAATGATTTCGCACATATATAAATACAAAAGATGGGAGCCTTATTTATGAATAACAATCCACCTTCAACGCCCCCAAATCCAACGGAAACGAATAATAATGAAGTGAGCTTACAAACGTTACGCGTTATTGGGCTAATTGTACTGATTAGTGGCTACATATTAGTAACGCTTTCTGAAGTAGGCACATTAAAAAATCTTTTGCTACAGCCTAGTACTACTCCAAATTTAGCTGAAGTTGATCCGTTCTAAAAATTATATAAAAAGCGAATCCCAGTATAACTGGTTCGCTTTTATATAGTTTCATCCAATTTGAGAAACATTTCTCTCATCCTCATACTTCTCTTTCCCTATCGCTTTCATAAATAGTAAAATACTGCTCATACCAACGATAAAGTACAGAGCACTCATGCCCCAAGATGCAATAAATGAACCTAGCATAACACCTAATGCCCCGTTCATTTTTGCCACTTGAAAGACCATTCCGTTAATCGCCATATAAGAACCTCTTGCCTCATTTGGCACCATATCTGCCATAATAGATTGACGCACTGGCACATACATCATCTCACCTACCGTTTGGAAAAGCCCTGCAATTAATAAAATCCATAAGCTATTGCTCGTTCCGAGTATTGTAAATCCAATTGTATAAATGAATAAACCTACATATAAGATTTTCAAATCGTTGAAGCTTTTCAGCATTTTAATAAGAAGTGCTGAACATAACACAACTAAAATTGTATTCTCTGCAGAAATCCAGCTCAGCATGCGAATCCCTGTTAAATCAAACGTAACACCATTCCCGAATAAAAAGTGCACCGTTTCAAATTCCTTCTGCAAGCGAACACCTAAATAATTATTAATTTGAAACTCTAAAGACAATGTACATATACTCGCTGCACAAAAAATTAAAAATGCTTTATCTTTCATCACGACTTTATAACTATCTGCCATATCTTTTAATACATTTTTCTTCTCCACCGTTTTTCGTGCTACATACACTTCTTCCATATACACAGCCATCACATATAAAGTAATAATTGCAACAAGCGTTAATACGATAAACAATTGCAATCTATAGTTTTCAAATAGTAACCCACCAAATATTGCTCCAATCGCAATGGATAAATTAATAGCCCAATAATTAATGCTGTACATTACTTTTCGATTTTCAGGTGTACTCACATCAATTAACATCGCCTCTGTCGCAGGATTCATAAGTCCAGATCCTAAACTATTCACTAGCATAAAGATAAATGTTAACCACGGTGAATCTACATAATCCGAATTCGCAACTCCCATACAAGCAATAGAAATGACTTGTATACTTTGACCGATAATCATAACCTTTTTACGCCCAAGCCGGTCTCCAACATATCCACCGTATAAACCAATTACTAATGAAGCTATGACATTAATGAGTAGTAACGCACCAGCAACCGCACTACCTAACTTTATTGAAAAATAAATCGCCATAAATGGAAAAATCATCGTGGACACAGTACGTGTTAAAAACGAAGTTATAATTCTAATTTTTATATTTCGATGCATACTCCAAAATCCCATTGTTTCCCCCTCCTTATGCTTACTTATTTTACTTTGAAAAAAAGGAAGAAAAAGGTTAGAATATTCTAAAGAGTTTCCCCTTTTATGATAGAAGGAAGTGTATATATGAAAATTATGGACTATTACATTAGACTAAGACTACATGCACAAGATCAACAACATATGCGAAATAGCTTACAAGAATTAGCGGATGTTTTATATTGCAGTACGAAAAACGTAAAGATTTTATTAAAGAAAATGAGCGAGGAGCAATTAATTAGCTGGACTCCAGGGCGAGGCCGCGGAAATAAAACGGAAATTCTATTTATACATAATTTCGTAGAAGCGATTGAGTCCTATACAGATGACCTGTTAGCGCAAGAAAAATTAAAGGATGTTTTTCTTCTTTTAAAAGAACCCCTCCCCCCTGCACTTCAAAAAAAGATAGAAAACAAACTACATCATCATTTTGGATACGAACCTTCAAATGGTATGTACGACATATTAAAGATTCCTATATCGAGAAAGATATTCCCATTAGATCCGGCTTTTGTGGCTGTAACTACAGAGAGCCATCTTACGAGTCAAATTTTTGATACGTTAGTCGTCTATAACGATGTTACTGAAAAAATGGAACCACACATTGCGCATACGTGGGAATTAAGTGAAGATGGGCTTACGTGGACTTTTTATTTACGAAAGGATGTATATTTTCATAACGAAACAGTTTTAACTTCTAAAGATGTACAATTTTCATTTGAAAGACTAAAAGAGGTTCACTCTCCTTTCGAATGGTTAACAGAAGAAATTGTTCAAATTGAAACGCCATCACCACTGCAAATTCGATTTCATTTAGCAAAACCAAATTTATTTTTCTTACACTATGTAAGTTCCATGCAGCTCGCAATTTTACCGCGTGATACGAGTATTCAAAATCATCATTATATAGGTACTGGACCTTTCAAACTTGCTCATTACTCTGAAGATAATATCGTACTCGAAGCGTTCACTCATTATTTTAAAGAGCGCGCATTATTAGACCGTATTGAATTTTGGGGTATTCCTGACCATGTGCAAATAGATGCTGATTATGAACTACCAAACGAAGAGGAAAATGAAAGGCATGATATACAAATAGAAGAAATAGGTTGTATTTATGCTAGCTTCAACTTTACAAAACCTGGTCCTCATCACGATATTTACTTTCGAAAGGCTTGGAGAGAACTATATGATGTTGAAACGATACTTCGTAGCATAGAGGGTAGACGAACAATTGCTGCATCAAGCTTCTTCCCTGATAGAAGCCGCCTTGCAATAAGAAGATCCTACTCTTTAGAAAAAGCAAAAGAGTATTTGAAAAAGAGTACATATAATGGAGAAACGATACATATTTACTTCTTCGCATTTAAAGATAGTGCAAATGATGCATATTTCTTAAAAGAACGATGTGAAAGTTTAGGTATACAAGTAGAGCTTCACCCATTTCCCGTTTCAGATTATATAGATCGCTCTATTGATAAACATGCTGATATTATTTTCATGGGAGAAGTCTTTGCTGCCAATCATGAAATTGCATTCTTAAATGTATTTAAAAATAAAAGTTGCTTCGTAAATCGGTTCATGGACCCGCACTACGAAAAACAAATTAACTGTTTACTAGATACATTTTTACTAGAAGAAAATAAAGAAAAGCGTTATGAACTCATGTATGAGATTGAAGAGTTTTTACAAGCAGAACACATCATTTTATTTAACTATCACGTTTTAAAAAGAAAAACATACCCTTCTTCTTTAAAAAACGTAACAATTGATTCATTTGGTTGGGCAAATTTTGCGAAGTTATGGATACAGCCATCTACGTATTAAAGTGTGAGTTTTTATAAAAGGAGAAGGTACTACATCCTTAGTAGTACCTTCTTCACATACTATTATTTAATTACTCCATCTAAATGATCTTTCAAGTTCACTAAAAACTTCTCTATATCCGGATTCTTCACCACATCATAACAAGCAAAACTCTTTAACGGACTCATACCGAGAAACTTTTGCACGCGGTGTAAATGACTAAGCGCTGATTCTAAACTTTCTCCTTCAAAGAACTTCGTCTTATCTCCAAATGCTTTTTCAGGTGCATTCCAAGTTGTAGAGAACATATACTCTTTCTCTTTTAATAAACCACCTGTTCCATATTCATCTGCACCTTTAAAGAACAAACCGTATTCATATACTTCATCCATATACGTTTTAAATAAGCCCGGTACACTAAACCAATAAATCGGTGTTTGATAAATAACAACATCGGCCCATAAAAACTTATCTTGTTCTTCTTTAATATTGTAACCATCTTGAATCGTTGTTGTTTTCACATGATGATTCTCGCCTAATACAGTAACCATATAATCTACTAACGTTCTATTTAATCGTCCTTCCTTTGTACCGTATTTTTCATGTCCATTTATAATAAATATATTTTTCATCGTTTTTCTCTCCCCTATATGATCTACTCTTCGGCTATTAAGCCGAGTTGCTGCTGTAGTGTAAGATTATCTTCTAAATGCCAATCTTCCGTTATCTTTCCGTCTTTCACATGTAAAATATCAATTGCAAAAAAATTAATTTTCTTACCATTATGCATTCCTGTAAAAAAAAGACGGGCTGTTACTTTATCACCAACAACTAATAAGTCTTCAATCTCACAATGTATATCAGGCACAACTTTACGAAAATTTTGCGCTGCAAACTTTAATCCTTCAATGCCTTGTGGTCGCCCTTTCGGCAATGTATTATCGAAAAAATTTTCAGTAACAGTCTGCGGAATAAGTTCCTCCTTACCTGTATCCCAAAATGCATAAAAACGCTGCGCCGCATGAACCATTTCTGTCGCTTCTTTTTTACTTAGTGAGGGATCAATTGTCATTGCTTTTGGCCTTGGCATTTCTTTTAATAACTGAACTTCACCTTTTTGTTCCGCGCCGCATGCTACAAGCACAATACAAATAACAAACAAACTAAGAAATCCAAGTAACTTTTTTATCCCCATGGAAATCACCACCTCCTTATATAAATCCTTTTTGTTCCGTATTGCTATTGTATATGCACTAACTTCCTTTATGGAAGTAGTGATATTTTTTTCATATAGTTACCAAAAGTATAGTTTTGTGATACTATAAAGCAAATTCATCAAAAAAAATTTTATGGAGGCTAGTTCCATGAACAATATAGATCCAGTTGAATTAACGAAAGGTTTACCTGGCATACCTTGTCCTATCGCTAAAACGCTTGATGTAATTAGTACAAAATGGACGTTTTTAATCATTCGTGATCTTCTTATCGAAGGAACATTACGCTTTAGTGATTTACAAAAATCAATGAATGGGATTAGTCCAAAAACATTATCGCTTCGACTAAAAGAATTAGAGTCTCAAGGCATTATAACGAGAAAAGTATATCCAGAAGTTCCGCCTCGTGTAGAGTACACATTAACGGATAAAGGAAAGCAATTAGAGGGGATTTTTATTGAATTAAAACGGTTTGGGTTAAGTTTATAAAACAAAAACCCCTTACAGTCGTAAGGGGCTTCATTACTTCGCAAAACTTTCAACCAACTGTTTCTCTCTCCACATAAATGTAATAGCGAGACCAACTATTAAAACAACTCCTGAAAATGCATATGGGTAATGAATGTTCATATCAAATAATATTCCGCCCATCGCTGGTCCTGCGATATTTCCTAAACTCGTATAAGTCGAGTTCATCCCAGCAACGAATCCTTGCTCTTTTCCAGCTGCTTTTGATAAAAACGTCGTTAAAGCTGGACGAAGTAAATCAAATGCTAAGAAAATGAAGCAAGTAACGAGAAGTACAATCCAATAATTAAAGACTACAGTTGAGACGAATGCTAATACTGCACCTACAATTAAACATATTTGGATTAATACTTTCTCACCGAACATGTCTACCAATTTGCCAAACATAAATACTTGCACAACTACCCCAAAGATTGAACTGATTGTAATAATTGCTGCAATATCTTTCGGCGAGAAACCAAATTTATGATCTGAGAATAAGCTAAACACAGTTTCATACGCCGATAATCCGAATGCGAGTACAAATACGATAATAAATGCAATTGCATACATTGGATGTAATGATTTCTTTAAATCACCAATAAAACTTGATTCTTTCGTATTAGAAGAAATCTCTGCAAGTTCTTCTTTCGTTAACGGTTCTTTTAAAATAAAGATTGAAATCACACATGCTATAAAAGCAATTGCTGCTGCAACGAAAAATGGCACACGTATACCGTATTCTGCAATAAATCCGCCGATTCCAGGCCCTATAATGAATCCAGTACTAATAGCCGCAGATAAGTATCCCATCGCCTTTGGACGTTCCTGAATAGATGTAATATCCGCAACATATGCCGTAACACCAGGCATAATAAAAGCAGCACTAATTCCGCCTAATACCCTTGCTACATAAAGCATCCATACATCTTTTCCTAATCCAAAAAGAAGCTCTGAAACACCAAAAATAAATAATCCAATGATTATCATTTTCTTTCTACCGTAAAGATCAACCCACCGGCCTGTAATAGGTGAAGTAATGAGCTGTGCCATTGCAAACACTGCAACGAGATATCCCATCGTCTTCCCTGTTAAATGCATATCATTCATAAAGGACGGCATAACCGGAATGATTAATCCAATCCCTAAAAAAGCGATAAATATATTACTCAAAAGAATGACCAATACCATCTTTTGTTCTTTTATCGGTTTCTTCACTTTCTAACACCTCTTCCCGTAAGTTCCTCTCAAAAAATAATGCCCAAGAAGCTTTTTCTTTATCCTGCTCTTTGCGGGCTAGTAATGAGTGAGGATGCCTCCACTCATTAGAATTTCACTCTATCCTTCCACACATACATAAGCATTAGGTGAATGACTATCATTCAGTTTTCCTCAAAAATGAACCTACCTTTTCAGACAGGTTCATCTTACTACTTCTTTATATGTAGTGCATGTGTTAAAAAATCTAGTACTTCTGCCTTTTGCAAATCCACTTGCTCATCATCTTTATGATCATATAAATAAACTTGTTCCGCTGCTGATTCAACTAGAGCGATAAATAACTTCGCTGTTCGCTCTGCGTGAACCGAATCACGAATTTCACCAGCTTCTTTCGCCTCACTTAAAAATTCGCTTAACCACATATAAAGAGGCTCATACACAGCTTCCCACTCTTTTATATGTTCTGTAGATGCAAGACCTGCATACATTAAAGCTTGTATTTCACGATATTCCTCTATAAATTGAAACACCGCATCGATTACTTGTGCCACTTTATTTGAAAAAGGTACATCTTTTTGTACTTTCTCTTTCACTGCAAGTATCATCTTTTCAACCATCACTTCTGCTATTGCAGGCATAACAGATAGCTTAGAAGGAAAATATAAATAGAAAGTTCCTTGCGCAATGCCAGCTAATTTCACGATATCAGAAATCTTCGTTTTTTCGACGCCCTTTTCCTGAAACACTTCAATAGCTGCATAGACAATTTTCTCTTTTTTATTCATCATCTAAACCCTTTCACACGCATATTGAATGACTGTCACTCATTTTATAAGATAATTGATTGTACTGTCAATGATAGTGAACTCTAAGAGGAAATCATTTTTTTTATAATAAAATCTCCTAATAAACAATTAGGAGATAGAAATACAATATATCTTTAAGAAAGTGCCTTTAATCCTGTCACTCCACATACAATAAGAAACACACTAATAATACGCGCTTTACTTTTCGACTCCCCAAACAAGAACATGTTTAATAAAACGGCACCTGCTGTTCCAATACCGATCCAAACCGCATACGCGACACTGACTTGTAAAAATAAGAAAGATGTATACAAGAATGCGAAGGATGTAGCAAACCCGCCTATATAAATCGCACCATTGGCTAATGTTTTATCTTTACTATACATTTTAAGTCCTATCACACCGACTATTTCACTAATTGCAGCACAAAATACGAAAAACCAACCCATCTTTAAGCAGCTCCTTCCACAGTTTCTTCTTTATTATCAGCTAGCTTTAAACCGATAACGCCAGCTACAACCATCACGATAAAGAATAACTTCCCTACACTGAAACTTCCGCCGAAAAGAAATACATCCATCAAGAAAGTACCTACCGTACCAGCTCCGGCGAAAACAGCATATACAGTCCCGGTTGCAAGATGTTCACACGCTTTAGAAAGGAAGTGAAAATCAACAGCGATAACTCCTAAAATAATAATCCAATGCCACCAAGTATTAGCCGTATTAAAACCAAACACCCAAAAAATTTCAAAGATACATGTTAATATGACATATAACCAAGCTCTATTTTTCATACCTCTCACCTCTTATGACTGACTATCAGTCATTTTTGTTTTAAAAAAAATATGCTCTTTCATCACTACTATATATAAACAACTATCATCCTCATTTACCATTTATATTTGTTCCGTTTTCAAACTAACTACATCCTGCCACAGAAAATGACTGAATGTCATTCATACACATTGTATATGAATAAATCATACTGTGTCAAGAATCGATTTTCATAATAAATATGCGCAGAAATATAGAATAAGGGAATACGATACGAATCGATATACAAGCATCCCCTTATTATTCATGTGGATTATTTATTTGTATGTACTTTTAAAACATACGATTACTTTTAGTAAACCCTATCCAATTCCTCCTCCTATCGTATTTAATAACACATCATCAACATTAGGTATTCCCACCCCAAAAAGATATTGTAAAAATTCGATTGTTGTTGACGTTAATATGATTAAGAATATTACTACATAAGAATTGAATAGATTTCGAAACCATAACGGCAGAAAAAATCCTAGTGGTAATAAAAGTAATATATTACCTAAAATAATAGTTCCGATTCCATATATATTTAATATGTGAATTATAGAATCAAAAGGAATTAATTGTGGTGTAGAAAATTTAAAAATAGATTTATTCTCAAGCACTCTTTCATAAATAGACCACGGTATCGCCTCGATTCTTGTAATTATTAATACTCCCATTGTATAAATAAAAGATACACTTACTAGCAATAATCGTAAGATCAAAAACTTTAAAGAGAGGTCGTTTTTTTTGTATTTCCATATAAGTATTATCGCTATTATTAAAAATATTGTTCCAATAATAGGTGAAACATACGGGGGACTAAATTGAATCATCTCGGAAAAAGTTCTTGTAAAATATGTCGCCATTTTAACGTAACTCCTTAAATAATATATAAAGTAAAACTTAATCAGTAGGAATTTTGTTCATTATACACTGATTATTAATTGAACCAATCGGACATTAACGGACAGCACGACTGCCCACTAACTTCTTTGCTTCAGCCTAATTTTGAGTTAGAAATCTCCCTACTAGTTATTGTGGAATGAAATAATAATTAGTTTTTTCAACTCTTATTTATTTTCAAATTTATTCTTGAATGCATCTTTTATTTTTTATCCCCTGTTCTATTGTTAAATCACCATCTATCATTGTTAGTTTATTTATAAGTAATATCAGGATAAGAATAACCTAGTCTGCTTACATATTCTTTGTTATTATTCATAATAGATTTACTTCATAATTAACATTATATTATAAATATAATGCGATATATAACTATGTTTATTTTATTTATAAACTTTATTGTTAAAGCTATTATTTTTCAGTAAAAAAATAGCTAATTATCAACGATAAGCAGATAAATTAAACATAAAATGAAGATTCAATCAGTCTGTAAATAGTCGAATAAACTGTCCTACCAGACAATTTATTTCTGATTCCACATGTAGTTAGAAAAAATTCTATCGTCCACTGTATATTTCTCAATAATCTGTCAATACTGCTAGTAACATAATATTTTCTCCACTCCCCCTTGGAGAGATCCCTTGAATGGAGCAGTTAGCTTTTGCTAGCTGCTCTTCTTTATTTACCAACACACTATGAGATCAAATCCATGTTTATCCTATAACTAAGGAGCGAATTTTGTTTTCTATTTATTTTTCCAATGAGCTTTTGTAAGCACGAATTTTATTCTCGAGCATCTTCTCTGTAACTTCTAAGTTTTCTCTTTGAATCTGAATAGATTTCCTATGATCTTCTAGGAGCTGTAAACGAGCTTCTGTTGTATGCTCCCCTTCTGTATATAATCTAGCGTATTCTCTTATTTTCGCTATTGGCATTTGCGTTTGTTTTAATTTCATTACAAACTGCAACCACTTTATATGTGACTCTTCGTAAAGTCGATTTCCATTTGTATCTCGATTTGCAATTAATATATTTTCCTTTTCATAATAACGTAGTGTATGTGTGCTCACGCCTAATAATTTTGCTACCTCGCTAATTGTGTACATACTAAAACTCCCTCCACATGCTTACCCTCATATATTTTATGACCTTATCAAATTTATAAAAAACATTTGACTTAGAGTATACTCTAACAAATACAATCTAACCATAATAAATTCATTTGAACTTAGGGGGATTTTATATGAAATACACTGTTATTACTGGCGCAAGTTCCGGAATTGGTTATGAAGCAGCTTTAGCATTTGCATCTCGCGGAAAAAATTTAGTACTTGTAGCTCGAAGACAAGAAGAATTAAACGAATTAAAATTGAAAATTAACGAAATGCATCCAGAATTGGATGTTGTCATTCGAAGAACTGATTTATCTGTTACTGAAGATGTTTATAAACTTTATGAAAGCCTACAATCTTTTCAAATTGAAACGTGGATTAACAACGCAGGTTTTGGTAATTTCGCCTCAATTGCTGAACAAAATTTAAATAAAATCGAGACGATGTTGCATGTCAATATAGAAGCACTAACAATACTCTCTTCTCTTTTCGTTCGAGATTATTCAAAGGTTGACGGAACACAGCTTATTAACGTTTCATCGGGCGGCGGATACACGATTGTTGCTGATGCTGTTACGTATTGCGCTACGAAATTCTATGTAAGTGCATTTACAGAAGGGCTGTCTCACGAACTGAAAGAACAAGGCGCAAAACTGCAAGCAAAAGTTTTAGCTCCTGCTGCAACTGAAACAGAATTTGCGAAGCGTTCATTTGATATTGATGAATTCCAATACGATAATGTTGTACCAAAATTCCACACTGCAAAACAAATGGCACAATTTATGCTTGATCTTTATGATAATGATAAAGTTGTAGGAATTGTTGACGGTTTAACGTATAACTATGAACTTAAAGATCCACTTTATAATTTTGCCGTAAGACAAACGAATTCAAATTCTTAATCACATCTCCATTTCTTATGGAAATACATGTTCCCACTATATCTGTAAATAATAGTGGGAACTTTTTCTCTATAAATTTTTCATCCAACATACCGCACCATCGCTACTTCATCACAATAATCCACCTTTGGACAATGTCTACAATCAATCCATACTTTCTCTGGCAACGCTTCTTTATTTATAAAATCAAATCCACACTTTTGAAAAAATACTGTTTCATATGTTAAGGAAATTACTCTTCTTACATTTATTTTCGTAGCTTCCTCCATTACATGATTTACGAGCATACGCCCTATCCCTTTCCCTGCATATGTATGCAAAACTACTAACGATCGTATTTCTGCAAGATCTTCTCCTAATACATGCAATCCAGCAACTCCAACAATTCTCTCGTCTTCTTTCATAACATATAAACATTGCAAATATTGATAAAGAGACAAAAGAGAACGTGGTAAAACAACTCCCTCTTTTGCATAAACCTCAATAAGACTATAAATTTCTTTCACATCACTCGTCACCGCATTACAGATTTTCATATTACATCCCCTTGCCCCTCAATATTAATATTTATAACTTAAAATGAATTTTAATTCATAATTTTATATAATAATACATCTCTCTTTTCTCCTCGTCAATCAATTTATACAAACAAAAAACCAAGCAATCTAATCGATGCTCGGTTCCTCATCTCGTATCGGCAATACTGTTGAATATTTAATTTCACGAAGTGCCAAACTCGTCTGTATACGTGTAATACCAAGCTTATTCAGCTTTCTAATAAACTGCTCTAGTTCTTTACGATCACGATTTGCAACCTTTAATAAATAATCGTACTCCCCTGTTAAACAGTGACATTCTAACACTTCCGGCATCGATTCTAATTCTTTCTCCAACACTTCCAACTTGTCAAATTGATGAATATTCGTACTCATAAAAATAAAGCATAATAAATCAAACCCAAGCTTTTCTTGATTTAAAATCGCAACTTGCTTATCGATGAACCCTTCCCCATCTAACCTTTTTATTCTTGCATGCATCGCAGCCGGTGATAAATTAACGCGACGTGCCAGCTCTGCATTACTTACTTGTGACTCCTTCTGCAATATATCTAAAATTTGTACATCCAAATCATCCAACACTTTAATAACAGACGACTCCATTACAATTCCCCCTTTTTTCTTACCGATGATTATTCGAAAAAACACCTTATAATTTATCCAAAACTGAATATCATTCTGTAAATATCATTCACAGATAAATATTTTATCGAGTTTTTACCATTATACAAAAGAATATATTACACAATAAAGAAAAATGCTAAAATTATTTACAATTCGTATTAATTATAAAAAAGGGGATTTTAGCATGCCTTATTTTTACGTCTTTTTACTATTACTAACGAGCTTATTATGGGGAGGAAATTTTGTCGTTGGAAAATCACTCGTCGATCATGCATCACCGATGACACTGACAAATTTAAGATGGATGATTGCGATTGTTTGTTTATTACCGATGGTATGGTTTAAAGAAAAGAAAATCCTTCCACCACGTACCGCAATACTTCCTTTAATATTGATGGGAATTTCAGGGGTCGCTCTTTTTAACATCTTTCAATTTTTAGCATTAGAAAAAACATCCGCTACGAATGTAGGTCTTATCTCTACTTTGAATGCAATTTCAATCGCATTATTTTCAGTATTATTTCTAAAAGAAAAAGTAAATACACTTCAAATCCTATCCATGATTCTTTCATTCTTCGGGGTTATCCTCGTCCTATTAAAAGGTGATTTCTCGCTTTTATTTTCACTACATTTTAATAGCGGTGATTTATGGATGATTGCAGCAGTCTGTATTTGGGGAATCTATTCTGTTTGTAGTAAATGGGCAACAAAAACAACTACACCACTTATGGCAACGTTGTACTCTGGTATTTTCGGCGTTATTTTATTACTACCGTTTAACATAGGTAGCTTCACTGTTTCAAATATAAATACTTCTTTCATCACATCACTTTTATATACTGGGCTTATTTCGACAGTTCTTTGTATGGTATTTTGGAATATTGGTGTACAAAAATTAGGTGCAACTACATCAGGTATTTTTCTAAACTTCAATCCAATTTTCACAGCCATTTTAGCATTCATATTTCTCGGAGAAGAATTAACGTGGATACAAATTTTAGGGACAATTGTTGTTGTAACAGGATGTTATTTATTTTCTCATTTCAAAACTGTTGCCGTTCAGCCAACTAGACCTTTAATACGAAAACATTCTTAATGAAAAAACATCGTCATCTGGGTTGGCGATGTTTTTATTTATTCTTCATTTCTTTTATATACTGCTTTTCCTCTTCTGGCGATAAACGTTCCGTCGCCTTACCAGTATCTCCACCTTGAAGGCTCCATAAAAAGTTATGTTCCTCAACAGTTTGAGAAAAATCTCCTTTTTCCCATCTATTTATAATAGAAAGTAACTTCATTTTATATTGAAAACCTGTACTATTTTCAATATCCCTTTTTACATTAGAAATTTCCTTTTTTGTCATTTCTACAAATCCCCATTTTTCAGAGGATTTTACCTTTTGGTGCACCATTTTATGCATAGTAAAAATAATTTCACCTTCACTAATTTGCGGGGCTTCTTCTGCAGCTTTTTTCTCTTTTTCGTTTGCCGCTCGCTCGGTTTGAATATTTTTATTTTCTTTTTCCACATATGCAAGCAATTTCTTTCCGCCAACTATAGAAGAGATGATTACCATAATGGTAATACATATACCTACAATCCATTTAAAAAGCATTAGCTCTTCATCGCTTCCCTAACAATATGACTATCTACATATTGCTTAAACTTCACGATTTTTCCATTTTCAAGCTGCCATACATGAACAAATTCTGCTTCAAATGATTTTCCTGTTTCTTTATAAACTCCAGAATACATACCTTCAGCAATAATTACATCTTTTCCGTTTACTTCATGATATGTATTTACACTTGCTTTATAATCATCCCAGTCTGATCCTAAACGGCTAAATACATTTTCCATTATAGCTTCTACGCCTTTATATGTTCCGCCGTACGGGAAACCTTCTGCCTCTGTCCATTCCACTTTTTCAGAGAAGGCTTCTGCTAAATGCTTTGCATTCGAAGACGCTGATCCTTCATACGTGCTTTGAATAATTTCTAAATTTGATTTAGGCATATTACTTCCTCCCGTTTATTTATTTTTACACAAGACGTAACTGACATAGTTACATCTTGTGTAAAAAAATATTTAAATTGTTTTACTCTTAATCTATTTGTTGTAACCATTATAGTTACAATACTTCTTCAAGTCAACAATTATAAATAAAATTTACTTCGTTTTCATTACTTTCTCTTTTAAGAAACGATCTACATATCCTTCTGCTTTTACTACGAATAAATACGCACCCATTGATAATAATGCAAGATCTAATTCATATCCTGGATTCTTTCCATCTCCTAATAAACCTGCTGCTCCATTTACCTTTACGATAGCTCCAGCTAAAATAAGAGCGAATAACAATCCTACATATCGTACACCTAAACCGATAATTAATAATATACCACCAACTAATTCAACTGTTGCTACGCCGTATGCAAGACCACCTGGTAAACCGATGCTTGTAAACCATCCTGCTACATTATCGATACCTGATTGAAACTTAGCTAAACCGTGTGCAAAGAACGTAACCCCTAACACGATACGAATAATTAAATTCCCAATATATTGATTCATTTTGAACTCTCCTTTTTGTTTTGTTATGGTGAACTTTTATTTACAAGTCAAAACAATACGGTATTTTATTTCATTCGTCAAATACTTTTTTAAAGAAAACAAAAAACATTATCCGTTTTACGGATAATGTTTTCTTACAAAATAGCGCTAATTCAAGCTTTTATTCTATCGCATAGAAAAAGTTGAAACATTTTTCCAGCGCCAATATAAGGCAGTAAAGAAACGTCCTCTTCCACAACCATTCCAACAACATTCACTTTCTCATCTACAGATAAATCATTTATAGCAACTTGCATCCCCCCTGCATATCTACCATACAATTCATTATCAATTGTAATACTGCCTTTCTTTCTTACAATTGTATGCATCGGCTGTAACACCACTCTATTTCCTTCCCTTGATTCTACAGATCGAATAACATCACGAGCTGGATCTAGTCTATTTGTATGCACTTGCTCTACCACTTTTAATACTTCTTTATCAGTTATAAATGATTTGTAACGCAATGGAATAATCCCTCTACTTGCACTAGCTACTTCTTGCATACTTTCCAAACTTGCGCTTATATCTCCAATCAATACTTTATCAACACCACAATCTTGAACAAGTTCTAAGTAAGCTTCAAGCGGGCGCATATTGCGATGTTTTTCTAACGTTGGTAGCCCTTCATATAACGGACCTCGTTTTTCCGCATCTCCTGGAATAAATGCCATCGTCTTTATTCCGCACTTCTGTAAATATTGATTTTGTTTTTGTAAGAAGGACTTTGCTAGTCCTGTCTCTGGACGTGGGTAAAAATTATGCCATGCTTCTACATTCTCTACTCTTATATGTTCTGCAAGTAATTCTTTCCAAAATGAATTTGTAATCGTACTCGCATTTAAAGCTACTTTCATCTTATGAGATACGCTTGCAATTTCTTTTGGCGCAATGCCGTAATCCATTCTTAAACCGGTAATGCCCCAGTCCAATAGCTCTTCCACATTTTCATATGTTAGCCCTAAATGGTGTAACGATTTTGGAGAAACATCAACCATTAGCTCCATTTCATGTGCAAGAGCTTGTTTCCCCAATATTTGAATTAACTCTTTATACGTATTTGGATCATCTTCTGGAATGTGCAGTGATGTAAAAATAGATGTAAACCCATTTTCCTTCGCTACTTTTAGCCACTCTTCTTGTTTCTCTACTCGTTCTTTTGAAAGATAAATGGAAACTCCGATCATATAAATCTCCCTTTCTATTAATAGAAAAAGAGAAAGGAATCCCTTTCTCTATATGTTTTCTGCCATTTCTTCTTTAAATCCGAAGAAGTACGTAAAGATAAATCCGAAAGCATATGCAATTACTAAACCTAAGAAATATAGTAAATATTTATTGTCAGCAATTAATGGAATTAAAGATAGCCCTGATACGCCAATTCCAAGAGAAGCTGTTTGCATAACTGCTTGGAATGCACCACCGACAGCCGCTCCTAAACAAGCAGTAATAAACGGTTTCCCAAGTGGTAATGTCACCCCGTATAATAACGGCTCACCAATTCCTAAAAAGCCAACTGGCAATCCACCTTTAATTACATTTCGAAGTCGCTTGTTTTTTGTTTTCACATAAATCGCAATTGCTGCGCCCACTTGGCCAGCACCAGCCATTGCCAGTACTGGTAATAAAGGTGTTACCTGTGTTTGATTAATAAATTCCATATGAATTGGTGTTAAACCGTGATGCAATCCGACCATAACGAGAGGTAAAAATGTTCCCGCAAGTACTGCGCCAGCAAATGCTCCGCCAATATTTAAAATAGCATTAATTCCGCTCGTAATACCATCTGATAAGAAACCTGCTAATGGCTGAATGGCTAACATCGTTACGATACTTACAACTAATACAGTAATGAGTGGCGTCACGATTATATCAACTGCATTCGGCACTGCTTTTCGAACTTGTCTTTCCACTACAACCATAAGCCATGCTGCAAAAATAACTGCAAACAATCCGCCTCTTCCAGGCACTAATGCTTCACCAAACAATTTTACGTTTGCCATCGCCGGATTGAAAATTAGAATACCAGCAATTGCCCCAAGAACCGGTGTCCCGCCGAACTCTTTCGCTGTATTCCAGCCGACTAAAATTCCTAAGAATGTAAAGATACCGCCGCCGATGAGTAGTAACATTTGTAACCACGTTGCATTTGGATCAGCACCAGCGTTTTTCGCAAAGTTAGCAACCCCGTTTATAATTCCTGACGCAACAAGACCTGGAATTAATGGGATGAAAATACTTCCTATTTTTCGTAAAAAGTTTTTCACCGGTGTATTATTTTTCTTCTTAATCTCTGACTTCATCTCTTGCCCAATATCTTCAAGGTGATGATCTGCTACCTCACCAATTCGTAGTCCTGTCAAACCTTCCATTTCAGCTGCCACTTTATTTACTGTTCCCGGACCAACGACAACTTGAAGCGTCTCATCTTCTATAACACCCATAACGCCTTCAACTTTTTTCAAAAGGTCCATGTTTACTTTACTTTCATCATGAAGCGTTAATCGCAGTCTCGTCATACAATGAGCAATACTACGAATATTTTTTATTCCTCCAAGTTGCTCCGAAATTTCCTTGGCCATTCTCTCTTCTTTCTTCATAATAGAATCCCCCTCCCTATTATTTTATAGTGCTTTCTTCACAAACCCTTTAGCGTATTTTAGTTTCTCCAGTGCTTCCCCATATTCACACTGCAACAACACCATAACAATTGCAGCTTTTACGTTACGTTCTGCCTTTTCATAATACTCTGTCGCTACTTCATAACTAGCGCCTGTTGCTTCCACAATAATTCGTTTTGACCGTTCTACTAACTTTTCATTTGTGGATTGAACATCTACCATTAAGTTTTTATATACTTTTCCTACACCAATCATCGAAGCTGTTGAAATCATATTCAGCACTAATTTTTGTGCTGTACCAGCTTTTAAACGCGTTGATCCTGTTAATATTTCTGCACCTGTCTCTACTTCCACATTTAACTTTGCATATTTACTTATTTCAGCATTTTTATTACAAGAAATACTCGCTGTACTCGCTCCTACGCTCTGTGCGTATTTCAAGCCGCCGATTACGTAAGGAGTTCTGCCACTTGCAGCAATTCCAATCACTGTATCTTTCTCATTTAATCCAATACTTTTTAAATCTTCTTCCGCTAACTCTTCGCGATCTTCGGCACCTTCCACCGCTTTAGTAAACGCTTTCAATCCACCTGCTATAAACCCTTGCACCATTTTATCATCCGTGCCAAATGTCGGCGGACATTCCACTGCATCTAGAATACCTAAACGACCACTCGTACCAGCACCAATGTAAATTAAGCGTCCCTCTTCTTCAAAGGATTTAATAACAGTCTGTACAACCTTTTCAATTTGTTCTATCTCTTTTTCAACTGCTAACGCAACAGTTCGATCTTCTTCATTCATACTTTGCAACACTTCTTTTATGCTCATTTCATCCAGATTCATTGTTTTCTCATTACGATGTTCTGTCGATAAATTTTCTAACATATTGCCACCCTCTTTGAAATTATATTTCACACTTTTATTATAACTTTAAGAAACTAAAAATCAATAACTCTTTCTTATTTTATGAAATAAAATTTCAAGACATGACATATTTTTGTCAAAGATAATAAAGTGAAACTTTAATCAGTGGGGGTTTTGTTCATCCCCACTGATTATTAGCCCGCACCACTCGGGCTTTTACGGGCAGTTGATCCCCCATCTAACTTTCTTTGCTTCCGCTGAATTTTGAAGTGGGGGGCTTACTGCCCGTTAACGGGATAAAAAAAAGATGAGTCTCCTCATCTTTTCTTCTACTTTAACTTCCGTAACCGCAACGCTTCTTCTCGCGTCTCCATAAATTGATCCAATACTTTATTGCCAATTCGGTTGAAAGTAATCACATATAAAGCATCAATCATATTCAGTTGCGTCATTCTCGACGCAATACTTGCAATACGATGATCTTGTTCTACATCTGGCATACAAAGACGAATGTCCGCTTCTTTATATAGGGGGGATGATTGATCTAGCTTCGTAATTCCAATAACAGTTGCACCTTGTCTCTTTGCATACTGCGCCATTTCAAGCACATCTCTCGTTCGACCAGATGTTGAAATCGCAACAAATATATCGCCTTCTTTTAAATTTGTCACAAGCGGCAACATCATATGAAAATCAGATAGCATCATCGCTGTAAATCCAAGCCGCGTAAATTTATAAGCCCCGTCCATTGCTGGCGTAGCTGATCCGCCTACTCCGTAAAATATAATTTTATCTGCTTTGACAATACGATCTGCAGCTTTCTCAAGTTCCTTCTTATCTATCGCAGTAACACTCGCCTCAATCGCAGCTTTATTCACATAAGTAACTTTATTAAATAAATCATACGGTCCATCTTCCGTATTCATCACTGAAAAATCATTTATATTATAATCAGCAATCGTTAATTCACGAACGAGTGCTATCTTAAATGCTTTAAAACTTCCGATTCCAATCGATTTACAAAAGCGAACGACACTCGCTTCACTTGCGCCTGCATTCGTTGACACTTCTTTCGTCGTTAAATTCGGTACAATCTCTGCATTCTCCATTATGTACATGGCAACCTTCTTCTCAGCTGGTGAAAATTGATCCATATTACTTTCAATTTTAAATAGTAATGTTGAAGCTTTCACTATTTAACCTCCACTTCTTACGGTTGCGTTCACTTATTTTCTCTTGCTTCAAGAAGGTAATAACCATCATCGCCAGGAGGATGAAACACATTTACAATGCGATTCCCTTTTTGATAAACAGTTCTTTCCCCTTCTGTCCACTTCTTTTCCCAACCGTTCATCCAAATCGCAACATCAGGTAAAAAAGCAGTATATTTCAGCTTCTGACCGTACTCACCATCTGCTTCTTCCGAAAAAATAGAAACCGGAAAATCTTTCACTTTAGATTCTTTCCATGCAGTAAATGGTATACATACTGCAATAAGTACGATTACACCGATAACCTTGTCCTTCGTAATCTTCACACTTCCCTCTCCTTGTCATATCACATACATAGATTTTACCATAATTACAAACCCTTCATGCTATATGATCATTGCTTTTGGGAATAAAAAAAGAGCTTACCTACATCAGATAAGCCCTTCCTGTTTATACAAAATATTTCTTCAAAAGTGGCGGTGTAATAATCGTCGTCAATATAACAACAATAACAATCGCTGTGAAATTTTCTTTCGCTAATAAATTCGCCGTAAGTCCATTTGCTGCGATGATAAGCGCTACTTCACCACGTGATACCATCCCCGCACCAATACTGATAGAAGATTGGCGATTAAATCCTGTCAGTCTTGCGCCTAAGCCGGATCCGATTAACTTTGTGAAAATCGCAACGAGAGTCATAATAATAATGAACCAAAGCTGACTTCCAATGCCTTGAAATGTAATTTCCATTCCGATACTTACGAAGAATACTGGAACAAATATTGCATAAGCAATCGGTTCAATTTTATGTTCCACTTCATGCTTATACTCTGTTTGAGAAATAGCAATTCCTGCTGCAAATGCTCCAATAATGCCTGCAATTCCCATCATTTCACTGTAATAAGAAAAAGAGAAACAAATAATAAGAGCCGCGCTAATTAACGCTTCTGTTACACGAAGCGGGACAAGCATTTTCATAATCCAAGGAACGACTTTCCAAGCAATAAAAACAATACTTACAAAGAAAATAATTTTCTTTACAATGACCAGTGTTATATTCACATCTTGTGTTCCTAAAAAACTCATTACAAATGCTAATAAAATAACGACAATGACATCATCAAATACGGCAGCACCTAAAATTGTTGTACTTTCTCTCGTATTCATTTTTCCTAGATCACGTAGCGTCTGCACCGTAATACTAACCGATGTTGCGCAAAGTAATAAGCCTAAAAAAATGGCATGGGATTGTATTAATCCAAACAGCAATCCTGTTACATAACCACCGATGAAAGGAAAAATAATTCCACCGGCCGCTACTGCAAACGACGATTTCAAATTCCGATTTAACTCTTCTAAATCTGTTTCAAGTCCCGCCATAAACATAAGTAACAAAACACCAATCTCACTCAATTCATCAATCAGTTCAGAACTATTAATAATACCAAGTACAGCCGGACCGATAATAATACCGACAATTAACTTACCAAGTACAGAAGGCTGACCAAGTCTTACACTAATGTCACCAGCTAATTTCGTACAAAGTAAAATGACGACAAGTTCAAAATAAAATAACATAGCATCTGCTCCTACTTTAACTTTAATCAGTGGGTCGTTAACCCCCGTCCATTTCTGCAAGTAGTTTCCCCTATTGATCCGCATTTTATTTGTCATATTTTTATTTGACAAAATATTCTGAATTATATTAAGATTAATCCAGCAATTTTAAAAAACTCCATACCATAACTGCACCTCCACTTCCTTACTTACTCTTTTTTAATGGACTCATACTATAGTCGCAGTTATGGAAATGAAAAAACGGGGGGAGAGTCCAAAGTGAAGTCATTATTACGAAAAAAAGCGCTTAGTACTGAATCACCAAAGCAGCTAGCTAGAACATTAACCGCACTCGATTTAACATTTTTAGGAATCGGCGCCGTAATTGGGACAGGGATCTTTGTATTAACAGGTATTGTTGCAGCAAAACATTCTGGTCCTGGTATTATGCTATCATTCCTTATTGCTGCATTTACTTGTGCTTGTGTAGCCTTTTGTTACGCTGAATTTGCTTCTTCTATTCCTGTCTCAGGAAGTGTGTATACTTACGCATACATGACAGTCGGAGAAGTCGTCGCCTTCATCGTCGGATGGTGTTTAATGCTCGAATATTTACTTGCCGTTGCAGCAGTAGCTGTCGGTTGGTCTGGTTATTTGCAATCATTACTACAAGGGTTCAATATACACCTGCCCGCCATAATCGCCTCGGCCCCCGGCGTAGGAAAAGGTGGTCTCATCGATTTACCTGCTGTCTGTATTTTACTTCTTATTACTGGCCTTTTAAGTTTTGGTATACGCGAAAGCGCACGCATTAATAATATTATGGTTCTTATTAAGTTAGCCGTTATTATCGCCTTTATCGTAGCAGGTGCAAAATATGTAAAACCTGAAAATTGGACACCGTTCATCCCATTCGGATACGACGGTATTATTACTGGGGCTGCCACTGTGTTCTTCGCCTTTTTAGGTTTTGATGCAATCGCAACCGCTGCAGAAGAAACGAAAAAACCGCAGCGTGACTTACCAATTGGTATTATCGGTTCTCTTCTTATTTGTACTGTTTTATATATGATTGTATCTTTCGTTTTAACAGGTATGGTTCCTTATACGCAATTAGACGTCTCTGATCCAGTTGCATTTGCATTGCATTTCGTTGGTGAGGATACAATTGCAGGACTACTCGCTGTCGGAGCGATGACTGGAATGACAACCGTTCTCTTAGTCGTTATGTATGGACAAGTTCGCGTTTCGTATGCGATGAGCCGTGACGGTCTACTTCCAAAAGCGTTAGCACGTGTAAATAAAAGAGTAAAAATCCCTTTATTAAATACGTGGATTACTGGCGTTGTTGCTGCTTTATTAGCAGGACTTTTAGATCTACATTTGCTAGCGAATTTAGTAAACATCGGTACATTAACAGCCTTTACATTCGTTTGCTGCGCAGTACTTATTTTACGAAAAACACACCCTAACTTAAAACGCGGATTCCGCACACCTTTCGTACCTGTACTACCAGTTGTCGCGATTCTTTGCTGCTTATATTTAATGATCAATTTGTCTAAAACAACATGGATTAGCTTTGCAGTTTGGCTTATAGTCGGCTTATGCTTCTATTTCTTCTACTCTAGGAAACATAGTCATTTAGCTATTGAAAAAACAAATGATGAAAAGAAAAAAGCATAACAAAATAGCTCGCCATTTTAGCGGCGAGCTATCTTTCTGTACTATTATATTTTTTCGTCAACGATTGTAAAATGAAAAATATGCCGATGCAAGCTGTAAACCATGCCCAATTTCCTATTGATGTCGAGTATTTAACCATTCCAATACCTACAAGCAATAGAAAAATAATCACCTGATATATGAGCTTCCACTTTTGCATATATTCCCTCCTTTACTTCGTTCCCTTCTTTTTATTCTTCCAGGCATTCAAACTATCAAAGAAAAAGTTAATAAATAACGTTCCTAGTCCTGCTAATAAGAAAGTCATTAAAAATAAAACCCAAATACTTTTCTCTTTTAAGAGATAATATCCTACAAGGAGCACAACCGCGATCCATACATATTCAAGAATTCTTTTTAGCTTTTTCTGTTCCAAATTATTCGCTCCTTTTTTCTATGCTGTTTTTAGTATAACAAAAAAGAAGCCTATCATGATAAGCTTCTTTTCTTCTCTCTTACTTGTTTATGCTTTTTTCAACGAGTGAAATTGCATATTCCATTGTACGATTCATTGTTTCTACCTGTGTATCTTTTACTTTTACATCTTTCACTACAGCTTCTGCCACTGTAATTTTTTGACTCAGTGCTTTCACTGAACCGTCCGTTACGTTTGCAGCTTGCGCCTTTTTCACTACTACTTTTGCAGATTCAATATGAATTTGTAATTTTTCTTTCAATGTTTTCGGTTGTTCTACTACTTTAGATTGTATAAATGTTTGATTTGCAGTTTTTAATTCATTATACGCTTGAACAATTTGCTCTCCATTACTTGCTACATTTTCAAACACTTGTTTTGCATTATTATAGCTTTTCTCTAGTTCTTGAAATGCTTCCTTTGAATATTGACCTGGCTTATCACCAAATTCATACGTACCAGCTAACACTTCTTTTACTTTTCCAAGTTCTTCAAATAACGCATTTACTTGCTCTAACTTCGTACGGTTAGAAAACTCATTGTACGCTGCTAATACTTCTGAAGAACTTAACGCTTTACTATATAATTTCGCAAGCGCGATTTTACCGTTTAACGGAATACCACCATTGCCGTTACTACCAGGATCAGCTCCAAGTGCAAATGGTACATTTGGATGATACACTTTTCCTGTAGCTGGTTGGCTATTTACTTTTTTACCATCGACATAAATAGCTACTTCACTTCCGTTATACGTTCCTGTTAAGTGATATGTTTTGTTTGCTTCTAATTGAACTCCAACACGTTTATAACCGCCGCCAATGTGAGCCCATAATTCAACATAGCCGCTTCCTGTAGACTCAAATCCAATTCCACCGCTCTCTGTATTTTGCAAAATACCTTGTCCACGGATTTGATTCATTGAAAATACCGTTTCTAACGTAAATGTATTTGCTACTTTCTCTTTTTGTGCTGCTGAAAATGGAAGGTATCCAAATGTATTAGATTGTCCGTTTAACTTCATAACATTCTTTTTCAATGCTTTATCATATTCAATAGTCACATTGCCCTTCACATCACCTTTTGTTCCAAATGGTGAATTGTCTTTAAATGTACCATCTGCAAAATTCACATCAAAAACATCAGCCTTTGGCACTTTTACATTCGGATCAATATCATCTTTTTTCGTAGTAATTTCTGCCGTTAACGGTTGCGCACTTTCATTACCAAACGAATCAATTGCAACGACTTCAAGTGTATATGTTTTCCCGCCATCTAACCCTGCAAGCGTAAACGTAAGATCTTTCGGCACTGGATCACGATAAAACTCTGAGAATGCTAACAATTTATTCTTTATTTCTGCCGTTTGCTTATCTCTAGCTTGTACACGGTAAGAATGAACAAGAAGGTTGTCCAACGCTTGTGGGAATGTTACTGTTGCTGCATTTTCTGTTACATTTGATACAGCAAGCTTTGCATCCTTAGCAAAGTATGGCTTTTCTTTATCACGATCTTCTACATGTGTAAATGTGTCTTTCTTTGCTGGTAATTTAATTTTCCAAGGCTCGCCTGTCCAAGAGTTTGTATGGAAATCACGGCGATTGATCGTTACTTCTTTATCGTCTACTTCTACTAATAAGCCTTGGCTTAACGTACTAGCTCCTGGCGGGATCGTCCCTTGTACTTTACCACCTTCAACTTCCATATAACTTACTGAAGATGTACCAACTGATGTAAAGTCTTTTTGATGTATCGATCTCGGATCATCTAACGGATAATGTGAATGACCTGAAAACGTAATAACTTGTGGATATTCTTTTAATACTGCATTAATTTTTGCGCTATCTTGCGTTCCCCATTCTTGGCTACCGTATACTGTATCTTTAATGTGCTGATGTAAAAATACAAAAATCGGTTTTTCTGGATCATCTTTTTGTGCTTTTACCATTTCTTCTTTTAACCAATTAATTTGCTTGTCCGAATAATAGCCATGAGTTGTTCCATTCTCGGGAGACATAACAAGGAAGTGATAACCTTTTACCACTTTATGATAATAAATTGATTCCATACCTGTTTTTTCTAAGAAACGCTTCTGTGCGCCCTCTACAGATAAACCGTTCCAATAATCATGGTTACCAAGAGAATTCATTCTCACGGCATCTTTATTTGCATTTTCATTATACACTTGCATGAAACGATCATATTGCTGCACTGACCCTGTATCCGTGAAATCACCTACAATAACAAATGCATCTTGCTTTGGTGCTAGTGTATTAAATTGTTCAATCGCTCTTTTCCAGCGAAATGTATCATCTGTTCCACTGTTTTTAATATGCACATCACTTACAACTGGAAAAACTATCTTCTTCTCACTTGATGCCCTTTCTTGCTTTTTCTCTTCCGCCTTGACTGATGTACTCCACGGAAATGATACGAATGCTAATACAAAAACCATTAATAATCCAATAAGGCCTTTTACTTTTCTTAAAGCATTTCTGTCCACTTGAATCCTCCTCATAATAATTGATTCATTACAAGGGCTATTTTATCTAATACATGTTAATGTCGTTTAAATAACAAATGAACTTTATTAGATTTTTGTAAATATACAGTTAATTAGAAATTAAGTCCAACATTCCTCGTACTATTGTATACAACCACCTTTTTTCTAAAAGAGTCTGATCATTCTTTTCCTATGACTATTCACATATAATCTTTTCTATAACACTAATGATAAGTTAAGGTTTAAGCCTATTAGACAATCTTAATTTTTAATATTTCCTTCTTTTTTTAACACATCGGCCATGCTTTTACATTTAATAGTAATAAAAGACAACTTAAAAGGAGGGGGTATATTGAAGAATAAAAAAAATATCGGCTGTTTCGCTCCTTTATCTATTATTTGTCCAGACCCTTGTCCACCGCCCCCTCCTCCAAATCCAAATTGCGAGCGAGTAACAAATGAATTTGCAGGGAACTTCCTCATAACTAATAACACCATCCCATCTGCCAAAGATGCATCACAATCAATGATACTATGGCAAAGTGATGGGATACTACTTATATCAGGTACTGTCTCGGTTTACAATAGTACTAGCAGCACCGAAGCAATTACAATTCAAATCGTTGGAACAGTAACCAATATTTTCACTGTGTTTCCTGGTAATACAATATCGTACACAGGAAAAGACCTACAGTCGGTCAATATTATCAATATAACAAGTAATCCTTCACTATATTTAGAAGGCAAGTACTGTTGTGAATTTACATGTTGCTTATAGAATACCAATTTCATTATTTCCTTAATATAAAAAGCATACCGTTTACGGTATGCTTTTTATGAGATTGGATAACGTACTGTAATACAAAACTCACCTTGATTAACAGTCGTTCCTGTCGTAGTAATTCGGACAGTAGTAAAATATCGGACAGTGAAAGTACCACTACTTTGTGGTTGTACAGTAATTGTATCAACTACTGTTGCACCTACTAAAAAATCAACTGTAATCGGGTTGGCACCTACATCATATTTCACGTAACCTGAACCATATACTTCTTGCGTGATATTATTTGTATATACAATTTGAGTACCAGCACCTGTAATAGACCAGTCTGTACATACTTGGTCTTGCACAAGTGTTTTATTAGAACAACAAGACAAACTGGAACTTCTCATTCCCATTTCGATCCTCTCCTATTCTGCTATGAAAGTGGATAACGTGTTGTAATACAAAATTCTCCCTGATACGTTCCAGCAGGTGTTGCAGGTAACACAACTTGTATACTATCAAAGCGACGATACGTAAAAGCAATACTCGTTCCTGGGTTTAATGTTTGTGTATCAATTGTACCCCCAGCAGAATCAAGCGCTTCTACAGTAATTGGGCCCGGTCCAACATCATATTTAACAAAACCAGTACCAACTACGTTTTGGTTGATATTATTTGTATAGAGAACATTATCAATTGCTGTTGCAACTACAGTAGCAGACCACGGACTACACACTTTATCTTGCACATAATTTTTATCTGGACAACAAGTTAATGCTGACCCTGAGCACTCACAAGACATAGTTGTTTCCCCTCTCTCTTTTATATTCCCTATATGTGTATGTCCTTTAGAGTCTTTTGCCTGTACTATTCATCTATTTTCAAAAAATATTCAAATGACTAAATAGATTCCGTTTTATTTCTTTTCTTCATATATTTATAGACAAAGATACTAGCAACGATAAGAATAACGCCTCCTAATATTGGTAGCATATATTGCCCAACAATATCCGCTGCTTTTTCCCAATGTGGACCTAATTTCATTCCAAAATAAACATACAAAGTCGTTAACGGGAACATTGCTACAAATGTATATATGCTAAATTTCCATATGTTCATTTTCGCCATACCACATGGAACAGAAATAAGCGTTCGAACTCCTGGCACAAAGCGTCCAACAAATGCTACAACCGGTCCATATTTCTCAAAGAAATCATCTGCTTTTTGAATTTGTTCTTCTTTAATGAAGAAGTATTTCCCGTATTTTATTAATAGAGGACGACCACCGTAATAACCGAGTGCATATAACGTTAAAGGTCCTGTCGTTCCGCCGAGGGTTCCGGCTAATACAGCAAGCCAAAAATTCATATCTCCCTCGTACACCCAATAACCAACCATGGGCAAAACTACTTCTGCTGGAATAAATTCAAACGTTAATGCTAACACAACTCCAAAATAAGAAAATTGCTTTAAAAACTCGATTATATCTAAAATAATTTGCTCCATATTTTCTACCCCAACTCCTATCCTACGTTTACGTTATGCTTTTCTTGTAATTGAACTGGCGCCATTTTTACAATTCGGTTCAAAATAAATAATACAATTCCAATATCATCTAAAATACCGATAAACGGTAAGAAGTCTGGAATTAAATCGAGCGGCATCGCAACATAACCAACTAAAAACGCAATAGATAAAATTTTCTTCTTTATTGAAACCTCTTTTGAAGTGAAAAAGTCAAATAGGAATGGAACAAATCGGCGAACATGAAATACAACTCTTAATCTACTAATAAGTTTTTTCATTTTTATATCTCCTCTCTTTGTATACAAAAAGGCCCCTACCAAACATGGTAAGGGTCCTAAAAAAGACAATAAGGGGCCTTTACCATTGCTGGTAAAGGTCTCACTAACAACGAAACGTTGCCAATAAAGCCGAGGGTTTCTCCCTGTAATGACGACTTTACTGTAATAAGTTACTCCCCTTTATATACACAATTTTATACAATCACATTAAAATATTTTGGAGGGCTTGTCAATATATTTTATATCCCACATCCTCCTGCTTAACATTCCGTAAAAACAAAAAACGTATAGGAAATTTCTTACTATCTCATAATATACATAATCATTTTTGAATGAAAGGAGAGGCTTCATTTGCATACCGTATGGAAAGGTGCCCTTTCACTTGGACTATTAAATATAGGAATCAAACTATACAGTGCCGTAGAAGAAAACGATATAAAATTTTTAAGTCTTCATAAAGAATGCTTAACACCTATTAAATATAAAAAATTTGCTCCTGATTGTACGGATGAAGAAATTGATGATAAAGATATTGTAAAAGCCTATGAATACGCACCTCATAAGTACATTATTATGGATGAAAAAGAATTAGCTGAGTTGCAAAAAGCTCACGAACCAAGATCTATTCGTATTATATCTTTTATCCAAAATAACGAAATTGATTCTGTTCTCTACGATCGTTCTTATTTTATAGGCCCTACCTCAGGACATGAAAAATCATATTTATTATTAAAAGAAGCACTTGAACGTACGAATAAACTTGGTCTTATCCATATTTCCATTAGAAAAAAACAACATTTAGCTATTATCCGTAACTTTAAAGATGGGCTTATATTACAAACTATTCACTACCCTAATGAAATTCGCGATATAACAAATACACCTAACTTACCAAGTAACGAAAATTATCCGATTCAAAAACAAGAACTCACAGCAGCAATCAATTTAATCCACCATCTTACAAATCCTTTTGAACAAGAGATGTATACAGATGAGTATAAAGAAGCCCTTACCGAACTAATCGAAAACAAAATTGAACAACAGGAAAAAACCGAAACAATCTCTCCAACTCCAAACATCATCAATATTATGGAGACATTACAGGCAAGTATTGAACAAGCAAAAATAAAAAGAGAAAATAAAGCAGAAAAAGAGGCCAAATAAAATTGACCTCTTTTTTCTTTAAAGCGGATTACATTTTGGCATCTCAAGTCCAGACGATTGTGCTAATTTTAATAAGTAATAACATTCTTCTCTTGCCATATGATCCGCCATTCTAGCAGATAATGCACTTAATATTTCATTCGATAACTCCAGCTCTTCAACCTCATGGAGAAAATGCGAAAATAAGTTTAACTCAAGTGAAACATCTTTTGTAAACTTCTTTAATGCAGGAAAATGATGAAGCTCTGTCCGTAAATACCCCGTCATTTCAACTGCCTTTAAGTAAAATTGTTCAAAGTGCTTCGTAAATTCTTCGCTTTTCTCTTTTAATCTTTTTTCAACAAGATCTAATCCACCAGAAATAGACCCTGCATGGCCAGCCGCATCCGTTAACCAAACGAGATGATAATGTAATTCATGAAAAACAGGCGGAACTTCTCCTTTCTTTAAAAATTCTAACACTGTTATATACTCTTCTACTTCGTTTACCATATGATTGATGAAAGTTGGTGTAAAATGAATAGTGATTTTTCCCTCGAGTTGTTTCTGTATAATACTTAATTTAAACGTTCGTATTTCCTTTGCTGCTCGTTCTGCCTCTTTTGAAAACGCAATGAGATTCACATTACGAACTTTATTTAACAGATTCGTAAATGTTTCAACAAAATAAGTGGCCTTTTTTATATCCTCTTTTTCCTTTGGAGCTAATGCATCAAGTAAAAATTGCGAATGATCAGTAAGCACCTTTAGCCAAAATTGATGCTCAAACAATGCACTTTCTTCATAATTCCTCTCCACTAAATCCCCTCCGTTTATTCGTCCTTCTCTATCACTTGAATTTTATATCCATCTGGGTCTTGTACTACAATACTCTTCTCACTTTTGTTTTCTGTATATGCAATTTTATAAAACACTAACCTCTTCTTTAAGTTCTCTATGTTAGAAATTGAAAACATTAGTACATCAACCGAATCCGTAACACTCTTCTCACGCCCACCCAAACTACGATTCATTACAAAACTAACTCTCATTGAATCAGCATCATACCAAACCCCTGTTACATCTAATTGGGGTCTTTCTAAACTAGGCTTGATTCCTAAAATCCCTTCATAAAAATACAAAGTTTCCTTTAAGTTTTTCACTTCCAATACAATGAATTGTTTCACATTCTCCACATTCATTCCCCCCGTACCTATTACTTTTTTATATGTGTCATAAAGGCCTATTATGTCTGAATACAATACGTAGTAATGAACATTTAAGGAGGTTTATCCATGAATAAATATATGCGATCATTCGTGCCCTATCATAGTCCTCTCGATCCTTGTCCTCCTATTGGAAAGAAATATTATTCTACTCCTCCTAATTTATTTTTAGGTTTTCAACCGCCAAACTTACCACAATTCACACCAAAAGAAGCGCTACAAAAAGGGACTTTATGGCCAGTTTTTTATGACTATTATGAAAATCCTTATAAAAAAGGGCGGTGACTACTGACGTGACTCAATCGCTACCAGAAGAATATTATCAGCTGTTACTGGAGCTTCAAGAACTAGACTTTGTACTAGTTGAACTAACTCTTTATTTAGATACACATCCAGATGACACCGCTGCTATTAATCAATTTAATGATTTCTCCTATAAACGAAGAGTATTAAAACAAAAGATGGAAGAAAAATACGGACCACTCCAACAGTTTGGGAACAGTTATTCTAATGCCCCTTGGGAATGGAGTAAAGGTCCTTGGCCATGGCAAATATAAAGGAGAGAAACTATGTGGATTTATGAAAAAAAATTACAATACCCTGTTAAAGTAGGAACTTGTAATCCAGCACTTGCAAAATTATTAATTGAGCAATATGGTGGTGCAGATGGAGAATTAGCTGCTGCACTACGTTACTTAAATCAGCGTTATACAATCCCGGATAAAGTCATTGGCCTCCTTACCGATATTGGTACAGAAGAATTTGCGCATCTTGAAATGATTGCTACGATGGTTTATAAGCTGACAAAAGATGCGACTCCTGAACAGATGAAGGCAGCTGGTCTCGACCCTCATTACGTCGATCATGACAGCGCACTTCATTACCATAACGCAGCTGGTGTTCCATTTACTGCAACCTATATACAAGCTAAAGGTGATCCAATTGCCGACCTATACGAAGATATTGCGGCTGAAGAAAAAGCGCGTGCCACATATCAATGGCTTATCAACCAATCTGACGATCCCGACATAAATGACAGCTTACGCTTTTTACGCGAACGAGAAATTGTCCATTCACAACGCTTCCGAGAAGCCGTTGAAATTTTAAAAGAAGAACGCGATAGAAAAATATATTTTTAATACACATATCCTAGCGATATGTGTTTTTTTGCGTTAAAAGTTAAATCTTCCCTATTAAACATACAAATAGTATATTTATTCGATTTAATGCATTATTTTTTAATTTTTTCAAAATTCCCTATTGCTTTCTAGTCATCAGACCTTTAAAATAATAACAGTTACTCGACAAATTATTTGAATTTTCGACAAAAATACTCATTAGGAGGATTTTCTTTATATGCGTACAACTTTGAAACCAGCGCAAATACTTTCGATTAGTTTATTACTATTCGCAGTTTTCTTCGGTGCTGGTAATATGATTTTCCCGCCCCTTCTTGGTCTTTCTTCCGGAGAAAATATGTGGGTTTCCATTACAGGGTTTATTATTACAGACGTCGGTTTATCTTTACTTGCTATCGTTGCTGTTGCCCTTGCTGGTGGTAGTTTTAACACTTTAGCGAGCCGTGTTCATCCAAAATTCGCAGCAGTATTCGCTATCATTATTTATCTTTCAATCGGCCCACTATTTGTTATTCCACGAACTGGATCTGTATCTTATGAAATTGGGATTGCACCACTTTTCCCAGATCAATGGTATTCTATGTTAGTTTTTAGTGCGATTTTCTTTACAGTCGTTTACTTCTTATCATTAAATCCATCCAAGCTAGTAGATCATATCGGTAAAATATTAACGCCAATTTTACTTGTAATTATTGCAATTATGGCAACAAAAGCGATTCTTTCACCAGGAACGTTTGCAGAGCCTATCGGTGACTATAAAGACATCCCGTTTTTCAAAGGATTTCTTGAAGGATTTTTAACGTTAGATGCAATTGGCGCTCTCGTACTATCAACAATTGTTGTAAATGCAATTCGTCAAAACGGTATACAAGAGAAGAAATCTATCGCGAAATATACAATCATTTGCGGAAGTATCGCTGCTCTATTCTTAACAATTGTTTACTTCTTACTCGGTTATATCGGAGCTTCAAACGGAAACTTGGGACAATTCGAGAACGGTGGTCAACTATTAGCAACTGTTATGTACCAATTCTTTGGGACAAGCGGTAATGTTTTATTAAGTATCGCCATTATCTTCGCTTGTTTAACAACAGCAATTGGTGTTGTAAGTGCATTCGCCAACTATTTCGCAACAGTATTAACAAATGTTTCTTACAAAAAGCTCGTACTATACGTTTGTATCTTTAGTTTCGTTATTTCAAACTTAGGATTAAGCTTATTAATTAAAATCACACTACCTGTATTAATTATTTTGTACCCAATTACAATCATTTTAATTTTCGTATCATTTATCGATAAATATACGAAACGTAAACCTTCTGTCTACATCGGAGCAATGATCGCAGCATTCATTATTAGCTGTATTCATGCACTTGATAATGTGGGAATGATACCAAGTTTTATCGCTAATATCGTACACACGATTCCTTTTTATAACTTAGGAATCGGCTGGATCGTTCCAGCAATAATTGGTGGTATAATCGGATACTTTATTCCGCAAACAGAAGCTGAAGGTGAAGTTTCTGCAAAGTAAAAAGAAGCAAGCATGAAATCCATGCTTGCTTCTTTTTCTCTTCACATCGTATGTTTAAACGTAAACAACTCTTCCTTTGACTGTACAGCAGATTGTTCCTCTTCTACAACTTCCTTCTTTATCTCTCCCCCTAATCGAACTTTCAACATCGCCTCTTCTAGACTTTTTACAATCATATTTCCTGAAAAAATAGTAAGTCCAAAAAATGTAATCGGAACGAGAGGGATCCACGGATTCACTGTTAATGACCTAAAGTATACTCCAATTAAACCTGACCATTCATGCGTATAAGATTCCACCTCTTTTATAGGTCCACCAAACATTACAGTCCCACCAAAGAACACTTCAAGTAATCCTAAGTGCAGTAAAATAGTAAGAGTCTGCGTAAACTGCTGAAAAAATACAAGTATAAACGTCATATAAAGGTGCGGGAAAAGATGCTTTATAACAATATGTCTTCTCGATCCACCTAATATGCGTGCGGCATCAACAAATTCCTCCGTTCGCAATTTACGAACTTCCTTCGCAACATACAGTGCAATAACTGGCATTACAAGCATTACAAGTAAGACAACTTGAAACGAAGCCCTTTCAAAAAAGGTTGTTGTCTCCTCTCCGCTTCCAAATGCATTTGCAGATTGAAGAAAAAAATACGCAATCATAACTGTCGGAATAACTGTAAAACTATCAAAGAAAGCCTCAATTTTTGAAAATCCTCTTTTTATATACGTTCCGAGTACGACACCGAAAAACACACCTATTACCATTCTAAGTGCCGCAATTAAAATAGATATACCAATCGTCCACTTCGCGCCCTCAATGACTAAATGTAACAGGTCATACCCTTTCCGGTCTGTCCCGAGTAAAAATTGTAATGAAGGTGGAAACGGTGGCACTTGTGGATTTTCATCCGCATCATATTGCAATGTAACTTGTCTAATATGTCCATCATTCCATAACGTATTTCCGATGCTCAAAAGAACTAATAGGAGAAGAAACCCAATGCTTATCCAAAATCTTTTATCACGTTTTATATACGTCCACATATTATAATCTCTCCTTCATCGCAGCCGGAATGAGATAATGAAATAATTTAAATAAAATAAAAATCGGAATATATATAAGAAGCACACTAACGATGAAAACCTCAACTCTAATACCAAAATACGATTTCAAAAACATAAAAATACCACCCGTATTAAAAATCCATTCTATAATATATAAATTAGATAACATAAAAAAGATATTCGTTTTCGCAAAGAATAATGTACTAAGCAACACATTTCGTAAAATATGACGATTTAAAATATGAAAGCGCCCCAGCCCTTTCGCCTTAGCAAATAGTACATAATCTTTTTCTAGTTCATTTTCAAAACGAAGCACGACCATTTTTACAAACATAATCGTAGTCGGGATGCTCAAACAAAGTATCGGCAATCCTCTAATTGACTCGCCTCCAATTGAAGCAATTTGAAAAGGTAAAAAACCTGTTTGTTTAAAAAACCATATAACTAAAATTTGTGATACTAAAATAAGAAGGATATCTGGAATAGATTCTAGGAAGATAAGAAATGATTTAATTCGATGTTGTATACGCGGTGAACTACTCATAATTACATAAACAATACAAAATGCTACAAATAATGAAATAAAAAAAGCAGCTAAAAAAATAATAATCGTTTCTTTATAATGGACGAACAGCTGCGGAAATAAAAATTTACCTTTTACATATTGCAAATTGGAAATATCCATTAAGTTCACAAACACTTCTTTTAAACTCTGTATGTACTTTGATACATCCAGCTTAAATCCATAGAACAATTTCGGCAGAGCCCCTAACATAATAATCCCCAAAATCGAAATAATAAATTGAATTGTCACTTCCATCCCATTCAGAAAAACTTTTTTGACCACGTTTTCCCTTCTCTCTCTTTATATTTTACTCTCTAATTTTATTCTTAATTTTCTGAATTGTAAATATTCAAACATAAAAAATCACTAGGTTATGATCCTAGTGATTCTTTATGCGCATGCCTTTCTCTTTTTGCAAACGCCATATACAAAATAAAACACCCAATAAGTGCTGCGAGTTCTAATGAAATAATATAGTAAGGATGCGGTCCTAACATATCGAGTAGTGAAGCTGTTTCTGGCTTATGAGCTAAAAACATATAATTACCGCCTGTTTTATAATTCACAAACGAAACAAGCGGAATCAATATGTTTAAAAATATCATCGTACGCTTAATAGATTGCAAGGTCGGTCTATAGCCTTCCACCCAAGTCATAAAGAGTGGTGCCCAAATGAGCAATATATGCGCGATAAAATATTCAATGAAACGAAAATGCGGAAAAGCATACTGCAAGTTTGGCGTTAAAATAGCTTGTGATGCACCAATAATTCCCGTGAAAAATACAATCTCATATATGCGGTAACTTTTCGTTACGATCATAATCGACGCTAATAATAAACTAATCGTACATAATTCAAACGGTAATGAAGTAGCTAGCTCAAAAATCCCCGCTTTCCACTCCCACATATGAAGCCCAATTTCACTACCTATAAATAAAAATGCAATTGCATATCGAACCGTTATATTCCACTCATTTTGACGTAATACATCTTGGTATTGATACAGAAAAAATATCCCCACCAACATAATAAATAATATAAGGGCATGTTGCCTTGAGTATGGAATAAATGGTTTTAATGGGTGTGCGCTAAAATAAGCTTCCATCTTCCTTCCTCCTTTCCTCCATACAATATTATTGTAAGAAAGAAACGACGAGTCAATTCATTTGCTTACACTAGGACAACCTCTACCTTACATTTACATATTCATACCTTACAAAACTGTAAGGTTATTGTAAGCTAAAACGATTTGTCAGATTCTTCACCTCTTCTATACTTAATGTAGATACTAAAACGAACGAAAAGGTGATAAATAGATGAAAAAGAAAAATAAAGTGTTAATTACTAGTGTAGTAGCAATCGGAATTGCAGCTGGATCATACTTTGCATTTGCTGGAGGCGGTTCAGAAGTAGCAATGGCATATAGCGGATATAAAGTAACTGAAAAACAAATCCAAAACGCGCAAAAATTTGGTGGCGAAGTTATTCCAAACGGAATTGAAACTATTTCATTCGATCCAACAAAAGGAACATATGAATTAGCTGTAAAAAAAGGCGATGAAGTGAAAAAAGGTCAGCTTCTATTTAAATACAATGACCCGACTGCTAAACAAGGTGTAACAGAAGCAGAAATGCAAAAGAAAATCGCACAAAAAGAAGTAACGTTGTTCCAAAAACAACTTGATGCAGCGAAACAAAAGTTACAAAAAGATAAAAATGCAGGCCTTCCCGCTGAAGCATTAAAAGCATCAGAAGCTGAAGTTGGGCAATTAGAATCACAACTTGAAATGAAAAAGTTTGATGTTGAAAAATTTGATGAAATGATTAAAACAGCAAAAGAGAAAGTAAACAATCTTTCTGTAACAAGTCCTGCTGATGGCGTAATTGATGATATCGTGAAAACTGCTGACGAAAAAACAGGTATGAGCGGCGTTACTCTTCGTCACGCTGGTCAATTTAAGGTAAAAGGTCAACTTTCTGAATATGAGCTTGCTAGTATGAAAGTTGGGCAAGAAGTAACTGTTTCATCAAAAACTGTCGCTGGTAAGACTTGGACAGGAAAAGTAACAGAAATCGGTTCTACACCATTAAAGAGCATGGATGAAAATAAAACTGTTTCTAACTATCAATTCACTGTCACATTAGATAATAGTGACGAATTACAAAACGGCTTCCACGTTTACGTAACAAGTAAATCTGGCGAAGCAACTGGTACAATTGTTCCGAAAAGCAGTATCGTGAAAAAAGGTGACAAAAATGTTGTCTTCGTTGTAAAAGACGGTAAGGCGAAAGAACAAGCAGTTACTGTTGAATTCGAGACTGATAGCGAAGCAAAAGTTTCTGGAGTGAAAAAAGGAGAGGAAATTATCTCTAAACCTGAAAAAGACTTAAAAGATGGTATGGAGGTTGTCGCCCAGTGATTAACTTAAAAGGCATCACGAAATCCTTCCAAAATGGTGCAGAGTCCGTTCAAATATTACACGGAATTGACGTAACATTGAACCAAGGAGAATTCACTTCAATTATGGGACCTTCTGGTTCTGGTAAATCAACATTAATGAACATTATCGGTTGCTTAGATAAACCGACGACAGGTACGTACGAACTAGCCGGTCAAAATATTTCAAACATGTCTGAAACAGAACTTGCACACGTACGTAATAAAGAGATTGGATTCGTATTCCAAAACTTCATGTTATTACCGAGACTTACAGCGCTTCAAAATGTAGAACTACCTCTTATTTACGCTGGAGTCGATAAAAAAGAAAGACGCGAGCGCTCATTAGCTGCTTTAACAAAAGTCGGTTTAGCTGATCGCGCTACTCACTTACCAAACGAATTATCAGGTGGACAAAAGCAGCGTGTCGCCGTTGCACGTGCAATCGTAAATAACCCAAAATTCATTTTAGCCGATGAACCGACGGGAGCACTTGATACGAAAACAAGCACACAAATTATGGACCTCTTTTACGAATTAAATAAACAAGGCTCAACAATCATTATGATTACCCATGACCGTGAAATCGGGGAAGCTGCAGCACGTCAAATTGTAATTCGTGACGGAAATATCGTCCAAGATTGGAGAGGTTAATTTTGAATACGAGTGAAAATATACGCATGGCCCTTTCCTCTATCTTTGCTCATAAAATGCGTTCTATCTTAACGATGTTAGGTATTATTATCGGTATTAGTGCCATTATTACTATCATTTCAATGGGTGATGGTACAAACGCAAAGTTTAAAAAAGAATTAGGCCAAGGAAAAGATAACGAAGTAACGATTTACTACAACAATCCTGATTACGGAACAGATAGTGCCAAAATCACACCTGATATGCTAAACCGTCTGCAAACTGTACCAGGCGTTAAAGATGTGTATCCAGACGTAAGTATGAAAGTAAAAGCATCTGCTGGTTCAAAAGATGTAAATCTTGATTTAAAAGGTGGAACAGGCGCCTTTATGACAGATTCGAAAATAAAATTAGTTCACGGTCGTGAATTAAATGACAGTGAACTAAATCAAGCAATCCCTGCTGTTATATTAAATGAAGAAGCTTTCAACAAATTATTTAGTAGTGGTTGGGAATCAAATCAATACACAGATATAAAAGGAAAGCCGTATAAAATAGTTGGTGTGTACGAAACGAAAAATGACTTTGGAATGCCTATGCCTGAAGGTTATACATCACTTGAAAATGCGCCTGTCATTTCAGGAGTAAATGAGTATGACTCTGTAAGATTAACAATGACCTCTCCGACAGAACGTAAAAGTGTAGAAAAACAAGCTGTTTCTGTCTTAAACGAAATGAAAGCTCCTAAATTTGAGCACAAATTCGAAGCACAAGATTTAGGTGAATTTACGAAACAACTAGACGAATCAATTGGTATGATGAAAATGGTATTCGGTGGTATTGCCGCTATCTCCTTACTTGTTGGTGGTATCGGTGTAATGAACATCATGCTCGTATCTGTAACAGAACGTACACGTGAGATTGGTATTCGTAAAGCACTTGGTGCAACACGTGGTAAAGTATTAACACAATTCTTAATCGAATCTTGTATATTAACAGGACTTGGTGGTTTCATCGGATTCATGCTCGGTATTTTCTTCGCTTGGATCGTCTCAATCTTTGCTGGATGGCCACTCGTTGTCTCAAAAGAACTTGGACTTCTTGCAGTAGGTATCTCAATGTTAATCGGTATTATATTCGGTTTACTGCCAGCTAACAAAGCTGCCAAACTGGATCCAATTGAATGTTTACGATATGAATAAACAAAAACGTAGGAGTTTACACTCCTGCGTTTTTTATTTATCTACTAAATTGAGTTTCTTCTATTATATATGTTTCACGTTACAACTATCATTCTAATACTCTTCATTATTTATAGGTACTAAGGCTATTATCTAATTCTATTATTGCAAAAATACTATGTAACAGACGAAAATCAAGGCGTAATTTTTTCCATACTTCGACTGATTTTGTAACAATTATATCGATATTCCATTAAATTTCACCTCATTTATATATTTTCACGCCTAAAAAGATTATCGTTTCATAACTAAATTCCCATTCAAACAGTAAAATAAGCTATTTTTGTAACACTATAGATATCATCAAGAAATATTACCGTAACATTATTAACGTTACAGCAATTGAAATACTACTCATTTTGTGTTTCATATGCCCTAATACGCCAAAAAACAACAAGGAAGCGCTATCAGGATATTTATGGAATTGTTACAGAATATTAATGCCCCGTTACGAAAGCTTTGTAATTTTATGTTTTTCGCAAATAAGAAAATAATGGTTGCTATAATGAGGTCAACGAAAACAAATGCAATGGAGGCTATTATGAAAAAATTTATGGGTATAGCAACAGCAGCGGTTTTTGGTCTTGGGATTTTCACAACATCTGCTAAAGCAGAAACAATCGTAACGACTGACGTACTAAACGTACGAGAAAACCCAACTACTGAATCAAAAGTTGTAGGAAAATTATTAGATGGATATAAAGTAAATGTTTTACATACAGAAAATGGTTGGTCAAAAGTTCAATTGAATAGCGGTAAAGAAGCTTTCATAAGCGCTGACTACACAAAAGACACTTACTACGTAACAGCAAACGTATTAAACGTACGTGCTGGGGCAAACACAGACTCAGAGATTCTTGGTAAGTTGAAAAAAGATGATGTAATTGAAACAACACACCAAGTACAAAATGATTGGATTCAATTTGAATATAACGGAAAAACAGCTTATGTTCATGTTCCTTACTTAACAGGTAAAGCACCAGTTAAAGTTCAACCAGTAGCTAAAGTTGAAAAAACGACTACAGTTCAAGATACAGCTAAAGTTCGTGAAGCTGCTAAAGCTCAGGAAGTAGCTGAAACTCAAGCAAAAGCTAAAGCAGTGGAAGCAACTAAAGCTCGCGAAGCAGCTGAAGCCCAAGCAGAAGTTAAAGCTCAAGAAGCGGCTAAAGCTCGTGAAGCGGCTAAGGCTCAAGAAGCGGCTAAAGCTCAGGCAGATGCTGAAGCTCAAGCAGAAGTTAAAGCTCAAGAGGCTGCTAAAGCTCGTGAAGCTGCTAAAGCTCAAGCAGATGCTGAAGCTCAAGCAGCGGCTAAGGCTCAAGAAGCAGCTAAAGCTCGTGAAGCGGCTAAAGCTCAAGAGGCAGCTGAAGCTCGTGAAGCAGCTAAGGCTCAAGAAGCAGCTGAAGCTCGTGAAGCGGCTAAGGCTCAAGAAGCGGCTAAAGCTCAAAAAACAGCTACACAACAACCTGTTGCAAAAGAAACTGAAACAAGTGCACCATCATCTTCTCGTGAGTTACGTGTTGTAGCAACAGCTTACACAGCAGATCCACTTGAAAATGGTTATAAAGCAGGCGACCAAGTAAAATCAGCTTTAGGCCACAACTTAACAGCTAATCCAAACATGAAACTAATTGCAGTTGATCCAAGTGTCATTCCATTAGGTTCAAAAGTATGGGTTGAAGGTTACGGAGTAGCAATCGCTGGTGATACTGGTGGAGCTATTAAAGGTAATAAAATCGACGTTTTAATGCCAGATAAAGGTTCATCAAGTAGCTGGGGACGTAAAACAGTTACAGTTAAAGTATTAAACTAGTTAGTAAAAAAAGGAGTCAGTCTTATCGTTGAGACTGACTCCTTTTCTATAATTATTACATTCTTTCTTTCTCTTGAAAGTAAGCAATATTGTCTCGAAGCCATTCCCTCTCCGATATAAATAAGTTCCCTCGTTTTTTATATACTTTATCAAATATCTTTAAAACTTCTTCATGATTAGCAAACTTATGTAAGAAACGAAGAGCAATGATAATCTCTGCTTCATCCGTAGGCTCTACTTCATTTTTACGTCTTCTAGCAACAATTTTATTCACACGTTCGCAAATTGCTCTCATTGCCATTTCGTCGCCATACGTATAAATAGCTCGAACAGCTTCATATTTCACCATCACATTTCTATCCTGTAAAGCTTCAATATAAACTATTTGTAAGTCCGATCCCCCTATTTTTGCTAACACCTCAATAACAGTTGAACGAACATAGGCACTATTACTATATAAAAGCTTTGTTAACGGCAGAATCGATTGATTTGTTCCAATCTCAAACAATGTATAACAAATATTTGTAATCTCATCTTTATTTTCTTGAGTATCCAGCAACTTTAGTAAAGCACTCTCCGCTTCTAATGATTTACATAACTTTAAGGAAGAAACTGCCCAAAAACGAACACTATCGTTTTTATGGTAAATATACGGAATAATTTTATTTGTATCACTTACTTCTGGCAATGTATAAATATTACTAAGCAGTTCACTTAACAAAGTCGGGTTTTGTTCACATTCCAAACAATCTATAAGATAATCAGCAATACTGATCTCTTTCGTATTAATAGCGAGTTTCGTCATTAAATAATAAATGTCTTTCTTCATAGATACCTTTTTTGCTTTGATTACCTTCTGCTGTAAATAAGGAAAAGTTAATAAGTCATTTAACGCTTTTGCTTCATCATACGCACGATGCCAAATCTTTGTTTCCTCATCATCCATCCGCCTTAATAAATCATCTATATACTCTTCCATCTCCTTCTCTCCCGTCCAAATTAAGTCTATCTCTTTGCATTCTATATACGATAGATTACTATTTCAACAGAAAAAAGAGGATGCCACAGCATCCTCTCCTTCTCTTCCCTATTCCACACAAGTAAACTGCGTCCAAGCTCCTACATAATCTAGTAAGAATAACTCTTCTTCCGCAATTGTACCGACGATATTTTTCCGTTCATCTATCGGCATTTCTTTCAAGATGATTTGCAGTTCACCTTTATACTTTCCGAATGAGTTATTACCAATTACAACTTGCCCTCTTTCCTGTAGCACGCTTTCACGCACTGGGAAGTCATAATCTTTATATTTTTTACGCACTTCTGTAGAACGTACCATATACTCTGTTATGTCGCCGCGCCTTACGTGTAATTCTTGCAGCGTAGCTCTCTTCTCTACTTCAGTCGCTTCGTCTACAAAGTGCACTTTTAGCTGTAACATGTAGCGATTTAAGTTTCCTAGTTTCTCTAACTCTTCCTCACTCGCATAAGCATTTCCGATAATGACATCATCAATTAACCCTGTTGCCCATAAATGCTTCGCTTGTACTTCAATTGGTAAATTACGATGCTCTTCTAATGTACATAATCCATCGTTAATATCCCATGGACCGATGTTTGCGACATGTGATGTAATAAAGGCTGCACTGCGAATACCATGCTTTTTAAAGCGTTCACTGCAGCGAATGAAATAATCGTACGGAAGACCAGTGAATTTTTGCGGATAAAAATTATGGCAACCAATTAAAGCTGATTTATTCGCTTGATGCGAAAGAATATTTTCTAAGTACGCAATATCGTTACTTACATTTAACTCAATTTTTAAACCGTACGGATTATTCGTCATTTTCGCTTCAGTTAACCCGTCGAAGCCTACATCTAAACGAATACCGTCTGCACCTAACTCCGCGAAGAATGATAAATCGCTATAACTAATACCAAGCTGATCAAAAACAGCCGGAGCTACATCTAAAATAACTTCCATATTGTTATCTTTTGCGTGATTGATAATCTCTTTAAATTCAGCTACAATTTCTTCTTTCGGACGATTCACAGATAACAAACAAGTAAATATTCTTGAAAAACCGTGTCGTGCCGCTGCGGAAATATAAGCCATATCTTTTTCTTTCGTTGAATGTTCTGGATAAAGTGAAATTCCTAATTTACGCTCCATGCTTTTGCATCTCCTTCACACGTTGTATTAATGCCATGCTCGTAAATCTATATTTTGCAGATAAACACGTTGCACATAAAATTGTCGGTACAATAATTACGTACGGTGATTGCAATCCTAACATTACATATGCACCCATTGAACAACCGATAAATAAAACTGATACTAGTAGTAACACTAATAAAGATTTACTTTGTACCCATTTCGAATAATGGGCAATACACTGTCCGACCACGAATGTAATTAAGATGATAATTGCTCCGAGCATTCTGTTTTCTCCTCTCCTGCTAATTGTTGTTTCTCATACATTTTGAAGAATGGATAGTAAATAACGAACGAGATAACAAAGTTAACAAGTACAAGTACACCAGCCATAATTGTCCAGTCCGTACTAATCACCGCTGCAATTGGTGCTAACATCGTAAATGGCAGTTTCGCCATCATAAGTGGAATCATACCTGAAACAACTGCGAAATATGATACTGTCGTTGTCACTAACGGTGTAATAACGAACGGAATAATTAAGATTGGGTTCATTACAATTGGTGCACCGAAAATAATTGGTTCGTTAATATTGAATAAACCTGGTACGAATGATAATCTACCTAACTCTTTTAGGAACTTAGATTTAGAGAACATAAACATAATTACTAAAGCTAACGTTGAACCTGATCCGCCAATCCATACGAACCATTGAATGAATTGCTCTGTAAATAAGTTTGGTAACTGATGTGCATTTCCTGTAGCCGTGAATACTTCCATATTTTCAAGAATTGCTGAATCCCACATCGGACGAATAATTGGTCCTAAAATCGCTGGTCCATGTATACCGAATGACCAGAAAAACACGATTAAGAATACTGTTAATAAACCACCGAATAAATTATTTCCTACTAATACTGATTTTAATGGTGCGATTAAATATGTGATCGTTGTATTCACATCAAATTTCAAACCGTAGCGAATACCCCAGAATAAAAGAATAACTGCTAGCGTTGGAATTAATGCTGCAAACGAATTTGAAACTGCGGGTGGTACACTATCTGGTAATTTAATCGAGATATTATGCTTAATCATAAAATGATAAATTTCTACTGCAATTAATGCTGTAACAATTGCGCCAAATAAAGACGTTGCACTTAATGTTCCTACTGAAATATATCTACCTGCATCAATAACACCTGGTACAGCTTTCGTAATTTGAATTGGTTCCACTGATGCTAGTAAAAAGGCGAGTACAGATAATAACCCTGCACTTAACTGATTGAGCTGATAAAAGTTCGCGAGCGAAGCCCCTACACCAAACGCCGCGTATAATGCCATTAGTCCTACTGTAAATCGGAATGGAATATCTAAAATATGGCGAAACGGTGCAATCCATTCCATATATGCATCAATTGGTAAATTTAAAAAGATAACGAAAAATGATCCGACGATCGTTAACGGCAATGTAGAAATAACCCCGTTTCGAATTGCTAATAAATGTCGTTGTCCTGCAATCTTTTGCGTTGTTGGCATAATCTTTTGTTCCATAAAACTCATAAACCCATTCATCAATAGCCCTCCTCTTTCTCTCTACTATAAAAGAATGAAATAAACTTTATAACATTATAATGTTTATATTTAAAAAGATATAATTATGCTAAAACTAATTGTTCTGCTTGCTTAAGCACCTTCAAACCATCACACATGCCATAATCTCGTTGGTCTATAATCGCAACTGGTATATTGTATGAATTTGCAAGAAACTCTACAGCTGGAAATAAGTATTTCACCTGTGGGCCAATTAAAACGACATCGGCTTCCTTAATTTCAAGCTTCACTAGTTCTGAATCAACCGCCTTAATTTTATAATTCTTCCCCTGTTTTTTTGCCTCTTCTTGCATTTTTCTTACGACCATACTCGTTGACATACCTGCTGCACAACATAATAAAATGTACATCTTATACGGTCACTTTCTCTTCTACTCGTTTATGAAGAGCAATAAATTCTTCAGCCAGTTCTTTCACTGTAATTGCATTCATTAAATGATCTTGTGCGTGCACTAACAGTAAACTGATTTCTGCATGATTTCCTCTTGCCTCTTCTTGAATTAAATCCGTTTGAATACGATGCGCTGCTGAAATTTCCTCACTAGCAAGTTTCATCTTTTCACCGGCATTCCCGAAATCTCCTTGTCTTGCAAAAGCAATTGCTTCAAGCGCCGCACTTCTCGCATTGCCACCATGTAAAATTAACGCAAATGGAGTTTGCATATCAGACATTTTAAATTCCCCCAAGCTATATGTTTTCTATATTTTCATCTTATTATGAAAACGCATACAATTAAACATAAAAAACTTCCGTTATGTAACGGAAGTTTTTATATACTTTTTCAAAATGATAATAAAATCTCTTGAAAATCTTCAATTACCTCGGTCTGAGTAAGTTTCTCTATCGTAGTTTGACTAGACATAATATCATATAAAAAATCATAAAGCCTTTGCAAATCTTCATTATTATTGCGCTTTACACTAAATAAAATAATTACTTGTACTTTTTTATCTCCCCAATCAACAGCCTTTTCAAGTGTGCAAAACATCAAAAAAGTTTCCTCACTTAATAACTGCATCGGATGCGGGATTGCAACTGAATTCCCAACCGCTGTCGGAGACGTATTTTCTCTTTCCATAACAGAAGCATAAAAGTTTTCTGGTACATAGCGTTTCTCAGCAGCTTTCTCACATAAAAACTGAATAACATCCTCTTTCGTAGAAGCACTATGATTTAAAAAGATTAAATCTTCCTTAATATAAGGCTGCACACTAGTATTCACATGCGTAAACAACCGCTGACCAATCGATTTAATCTCTTTATCATCAAATATTGAATTCACTTTTATAACTGGAACAGGCAAGCCACTCGGTATATGAATCGTACTAATAATACAATCTATTTTTTCTTTATAAAGATCTTCTACTTTCAATTGATAATAGCCTGTAATACCTACAATCTCTAATTTATCTCGGAACTGTGATAAAATTTTATATTTTAATAGTTGTGCACTTCCTTGACCAGTCGCACAAACTAATAAGCATCTTTTCTTTTGATTTTGCTCCTGCAAACGGCTCATAGCTCCGCCGAAGTGAATTGCAATATAACCAATTTCACTTTCAGGGATCGATTCACCCGTATATTCACCAATGATATCTCCAACGAGAACCGCAATTTCAAAAGCATACGGATAATTCTTTTTCACTTCTGCCAAAAGAGGATTTCTCGTATTTAACTTATACTTCAAACGATTTAATAACGTTTTTAAATGAATACCAAATCCAAATAATAATTCCTCATCATAATAAAAAATAAGATTCCGTTCTTCCGCTACTTTAAAAAGAATATGTTGCATAAATGCATATATATCTTTTCCTAATAGCTCTTCTACATTTTCATAGCGATTTCTCGTTGTAACAGCAGTACTTAATAAATGCATCGTCACATATAATACTTCTTCTTCTGGAAATGAAAATTTTAACTCTTTCTCTAAATCTCCTAAAATTTGCTTCGCAATTGTATATTCTTTCTTTATTATAAGTTCTGATTGCTCCACATGCAGTCCTTTCATATAATGTTGACTTTGACAACGCTTTAATGCGATTGCAATATGAATGACTAAATTATCAATTTCTATATCAGATAAATATATTGTTCCACCTTCAATATACTTTAATATAATTGAACGAATGAGTGATATATGCGGTAGCGATAAATATGTCTCCGTCTGCTCAAATTGCTCATGAAACGGAGTATGATCATAACGCGGTAAACCATATTGTGATAAACAAGAACGAATATTAAATTCCTCTCCAACAATACGTATACCATAATACGGTCTCTTCTCAATTTGTAATTCATAGCGACCACATATATCTGTAACATCTTTCATAATTAAATTGACCGTTGATTTGCTCACATACATCTCTTCCGCTAATTCTGAAAGCTTCACATATCCCTCTGTCATTAAAACACGCTGCAGAATGTACGCTATTCTTTCTTCATAAGAAGTTGGGATCTTTTCCGTCTGTTTTTGAAATAGACTCACACAAAAGTCTTCAAATTTCTTCTTTTTTATAATTTCTAATTCGTACCCATTCCCTCTTTGCGATTCGATTTTCGCTCCGTTTTCTTCCAATATATCATTTAATAATTTTATATCCTTTTGAATCGTCTTCGTTGATACATGTAAACGGCCTGCTAAAAAAGCTCGATTTAACATCGATTTCTCTTCTAAAAATTCCTCTAAAATAGAAATTAATCGCTGATGCACCTTTGTCATAGCTCTTCCTCTCGCTCTTTATATATAAAGGGGGAAAAGCTGCTGAAATCAGTAGTTTTTCCCCTTTATATTCTCTCTATTTCTTTAATGTAAATCCGAATTTATCCCATGCTTGTAAATAGTCTAGTAAGAAAATCTCTTCTTCTACAATTCGACCAACTACATTTGTTTTTCCTGTATTCACCATATCTTTTAATGCAATTTGTAATTCGCCTTTATACTGACCATATTGTTCATTATCAATTAATAAATCTCCACGCTTAATTTCACGCGTATTATGAGGTTTAAACTCTTCTTTTTTATATTTCACACGACTTTGTGTAGAACGAATCATATATTCAGATACATCTCCGCGATAAAAATGTGGTTCGTCTAATACGATAATTCTTTCTAGTTCTGTCGTTGTATCATATATTTCTATATCAAATGTTTGTTTCTCTTTATTTAATGCACCTAGTGCTTGTAATTCTTTTTCTGACGCATATGCGTTTGCAATAATAACATCATCAATTAATTCCGTCGCGAATAAATGTTTCGCCTGTGTTGTCATCGGTAATTCACGATGCTGCTCTAATGTACATAACCCTTCTGTTACTGGCCAAGGTCCGTATGTTGCATCAAATGATGAAATAAAAGCAGCCGTTCTCATACCGTAATCTTTAAATTGTTTCGAGCATTTAATGAAATGATCGTATGATAACCCTGAATAACGATGCGGATAAAAATTATGACAACCAATTAAATTTTCACGATTTGGTCTATGACTCATAATGTTATCTACATACTTCGTACCATTGCTCATATTAATCTCAATTTTCAAACCATACGGATTATAAGTCATAATTGATTCTTCTAATCCTGAGAAACCAACATCTAAACGAATACCGTACGCACCTAATTCATGGAAAAATGATAAATCATTATACGAAATACCTAATTGTTCAAAAACAGATGGACTAATATCCACTAATACTTGGAACCCTAATGCATTCGCATGAGAAATCGTTTCTTTAAACTCTTCAATAATTTTCTCTTTTTCTCCATCCACAGATAATAAACATGTGAACACACGTGTAAATCCATATTTACTTGCTAATGTTAAATACTCCTTATCTTTCTCTACTGTTGAATGTTCTGGATAAATAGAAATACCTAATCGTCTCATATGTACACGCCTCTTTCTTCATCATATTGTAAACCTTTTCAAATATATGTAGTGAAAAAGTATATATCCCCCTTCTTGTTCACTACTCTTTTGAATCCGCTTTCTTTAAAGAAAAAACAATTTCTATCATTCTTAACACCTACAAGTCTATACATCTATACTTTACATCTTTTTTTCATAGTTGTGTAGCTTTTACACAAATTTGTCAGTTTTTCACCTTAAAAATTGTTATCCGTTTTCAAGACACCTTCCTTGACTGTTGCATTGGCCAATACATATACTCGAAAGAAAAGAGAAAATTTTATATAGGGGATGAATATATGGGAGAAGCAATACTCGTAAAACGAGAACCGTTATGGACAAAAGAGTTTGTTGCTTTAATTTTTGCAAACTTATGTATGTTTTTAGGGTTTCAAATGTTAATTCCAACCTTACCTGTTTATGTGAAAGAAATTGGTGGCACAAGTTCAAATATCGGATTTGTTGTCGGTATGTTTACCGTTGCGGCACTTTTTGTTAGACCGCTAACTGGGAACGCCTTGCAAAAATTCAATAAAAAAATCATTTTAATGATCGGTACTGCTATCTGTTTACTCGCTATGGGCAGTTACCTTTTCGCCTCAACTATTTTTCTCTTGCTTGCTGTTCGTATTTTGCACGGAGCTGGTTTCGGTATTACAACGACTACATATGGAACTGTCGTTTCTGATTTAATTCCCTCAGCTCGCCGCGGAGAAGGCATGGGATATTTTGGCCTTTCTGGAACAATTGCAATGGCCCTCGGTCCACTTATCGGACTATGGCTTATGCAAACATATAACTTCACAATTCTTTTTTTATGTGCATTATCGTGCACAATTGTTTCATTAATATTAACGAAACTACTTCAAATCCAAAAAACGAAACAGCCTTCACAACAATCATCTAGTACTTTTCTCGATGGATTTATTGAGCGTAAAGCTTTACTTCCTTCATTATTAATATTATGTATTACATTAATGTACGGAGGAATCGGAAGTTTTATCACACTATTTGCTACAGAAGTCGGCATAGCTGATATTAGTCTCTTCTTTTTATGTAACGCACTAGCAATCGCTGTGACTCGTCCATTCTCTGGAAAGCTATATGATGCGAAAGGCCATACATTCGTCATCATTCCGGGAGTTATTATAACGTTTACAGGTATTATTTTATTGTCGTATACGACGACAATTCCGAGCTTAATTATTGCTGCAGCATGTTACGGAAGTGGTTTTGGAGCAATCCAACCTGCACTACAAGCATGGATGATTGACCGCGTAGCACCGCATCGACGCGGCGTAGCAACTGCTACATTCTTCTCCGCATTTGACCTTGGAATCGGCGCTGGAGCGATTATCTTTGGATTTATTGCTCACTTTACAAACTATGCAACTGTATATCGTTACTCCTCTCTATTACTTATTGCTTTTCTCTTCATTTACATTACAAGCATAAGAAAACAAAAGCATGGCGATAAAAACACGGAAAAAGCTGCTGGATAATTCAGTGGCTTTTTTATCATGTTAAAAGAATTGTTTTTCCTCATTTTGCTGTTCTAAAACTACATGCATTTCCCTACATATTTTCTTAACTTTCATCAAAAAATATACGATGAACTCGCAGATACTTTCCTTGATATTCGACTGAACAATATTATTCTAAAAAGTGTGATTTCTTTACAAGATTAAGATTTATACAAGGTAAAAACCAATGAAATGCAGTTGTTTCTTTAAGGGATTGTAAACTTTTCTTTCCTTTGTAAATTTAGTGTAAATTTTACTAGCAAACCGTTTACAGTGACTCAAGGTTCAGTTAATAATTACATCGTACATGAAATTTAAGGAGTGGAATGCGTGGAATATAATGTTCAAGATATGATCTTCCAGTTCATTGGTGGATTAGGTATTTTCTTATTCGGGATTAAATACATGGGCGATGGACTGCAACAAGCAGCTGGAGATCGTCTTCGCGATATTCTAGATCGTTTTACAACAAACCCACTTATGGGTGTACTAGCAGGTATGTTAGTTACTGTATTAATCCAATCCAGTTCAGGAACAACCGCTTTAACAGTCGGACTTGTAAGTGCCGGATTTATGACATTAAGACAAGCAATCGGTGTTATTATGGGTGCAAACATCGGTACGACAGTTACTGCATTTATTATCGGAATTAAAATCGGAGAATATGCTCTCCCAGTTATGGCAATTGGAGCAATCTTACTATTCTTCTTTAAAAATAAAAAAGTACATTCTGTAGGTCAAGTTGTATTCGGTTTTGGTATGTTATTCTTCGGTTTAGAATTAATGAGTGCAGGTATGAAACCTCTTCGTTCTTTAGAATCATTCCAAGAATTAACAGTTAGCATGAGTGATAATCCAATTTTAGGAATTGTTGTCGGTACAGTCTTTACTTTAATTGTACAAAGCTCAAGTGCAACTATCGGTATTTTACAAGAACTATTCGGTCAAGGGGCAATCGATTTACAAGCAGCTCTTCCAGTATTATTCGGTGATAACATCGGTACAACAATTACAGCTGTATTAGCAGCAATCGGTACTTCAATTGCAGCAAGACGTGCAGCATTAGTTCACGTTATCTTTAATATTATCGGTACAATTATCTTTACAATTTTATTAATACCATTTACAAGTTTAATTCAATATTTCCAAACATCATTAAACTTGAATCCAGAAATGACTATTGCATTTGCACACGGAACATTTAACGTAACAAATACAATCATTCAATTCCCGTTCATTGCAGTGTTAGCATGGATCGTAACAAAAATTATTCGTGGTGAAGATGCAGCGATTGACTTCAAACCACAACATTTAAATCCAATCTTTATTGAACAATCTCCAGCCATCGCTTTAACTGAAGCTCAAAAAGAGATTATCCGTATGGCTGAGTTCTCATTACATGGATTAAAAGAAGCAAATCAATTTTTAAATACACAAGACAAAAAACACGCAAACATGGCTACTCAATTAGAAGGAGCTATTAACAATTTAGATAAAAAAATTACCGAGTATTTAGTTTTACTATCAGAAAAGCCACTTTCACCTACGGATTCTGAAAAACATTCTGTTTTAGCAGGTGTTGTTGGAGATATTGAACGTGTCGGTGACCATGTAGAAAACCTTGTAGAACTTGTAGATTTCCAAATTTCAAACCGTGTTTCACTATCAGATGAAGCATTAGCTGAATTAAACGAAATGCTTGAGTTAACAATTTCAACACTGCAAGACTCAGTTGAAGCTTTAACAAACTTCGATACTGAACTAGCTCAAACTGTTATTGCCAAAGAACGCAAAATCGACCAAATGGAACGTGTTCTTCGTAAACGTCACGTATTACGTCTAAACGAACGCAGCTGTTCAGGTGATGCAAGTATCATCTTCGTCGATATGGTAAGTAACTTAGAGCGCATTGGCGATCACGCTGTAAATATCGCTGACGGTGTTTTAGGTGAACAAGGAAAAATCAATCTAAAACAATCATTATAATAAAAAAGAGACGCTAACTTAAGCGTCTCTTTTTTCATTATATTTTAACAACTGTTCTTCCTTTTAACTTTCCTTGCAATATAAGTGCAAACTTCTTCTCTAATTCTTCTAATGTACATTCTTCTGTATAAGATAGTAACTCTTTATTTCCCCATTCTTTCGCTAAAAGCGTCCAAACATCTCTTCTCACATCTACTGGGCATTGCACGGAATCTATCCCTAAAAGGCTTATACCTCGTAAAATAAACGGATATACCGTTGTTTGTAGTTCCTGGCCTGCCACATTACCGCATGTCGTTACACAACCACCATACTTTACTGTTTTTAAAGCTGTTTCTAGCATATGTCCACCTACAGTATCGATAACTCCCGCGTATATCCCTTTTAACATCGGTCTTCCTGATTCATCATTCAATTCCGCGCGATGAATCACTTTTTTCGCTCCTAGACGTAGTAGCATATCTTCCTCTTCCATTTTTCCTGTCGCTCCTACTACGTTAAACCCTAACTTACTTAATATACTAACAGCTACACTCCCTACGCCGCCTGTAGCACCCGTTACTAAAACATCTCCCATACTAGGCTTGATTCCTGCTCCAATAAGCTTATATACCGACAAAGCCGCAGTAAAACCTGCTGTCCCATACATCATACTTTCCTTTAATGACATTCCTTCCGGTAAAGGCACGACCCAAGATGATGGCACGCGAATATATTCTCCGAAACCACCAGAGGTATTCATACCTAAGTCATATCCCGTTACAATAACTTGATCTCCTGCTTTAATGGTAGCATCTTCACTACTCACAACCACTCCTGCAGCATCAATTCCTGGCGTATGAGGATATGTTCTCGTAACACCCTTATTACCAGTAGCTGAAAGAGCATCTTTATAATTTAATGAAGAATAATGAACCTGTATTAACACGTCTCCTTCAGGTAAACTACTTACTTCTCTCTCAACAACTTTTCTTACAAACTGATGATTTTCCTTTTCGTTCACAACGATTGCTCGGAATGATGTATGATTCATTATGCTCTCTCCTTTATCCGTAAAGTTCTTCTTTATTATATAGAAAAACTTAGTAAACCTACTCGTTTCTTCTTGGCTATATTTCAACAAATCTTACTTCTCTATCACTTTCTCACAATATATATTTTCATTTCTACTAAAACAACTTATACTTATTCTACATCTCAAAAATATAATATAGAAAATCTGACTTTTTATAAATATATTGAATTTTTACGAAATGTAAATGTTTTGTAATGTTTTTTTTCGCTAAATTTCATTATAATAAGTGGATATGAGTGTCGTATTTCAATCCAAATGAAGGAGTACAGGAAATGGAGCAAAACCCATCTTTGCAAGAAAATACACGCAATAAACCGAAAAAAAATAAGAAAAAAATAAAAATTATTATAAGCGCTATACTATTCGTTTTATTAATAGGCGGCGGTTATACTTGGTTTTTAGTAAATAAAGCATCTTCTGCTGTTCGAAATGCCGCACACGATTTAGCACGCGGTGATAAATCTGATTTACGTGATAAGGCTGTAAAACCTATTACAAACAATGTCTCTGTTTTAATAATGGGTGTTGATGAAAGCGATGTCCGTGGAAAAGAATATGGTGAAGCTATAAGAACAGACGCGCTTTTACTTGCAACATTTAATAAAGATAGCAAAACTGTTAAACTATTAAGTATCCCACGTGACACATATACTTATATTCCAATAGAAAAGAAAAAAGATAAAATTACACACGCTCATGCATTCGGTTCTGCTAAAAACGGAAAAAATGGTGGACCACAAGCAAGCATTGATGCAGTTGAAAAATTAATGAATGTTCCTGTCGATTATTTTGTAAAATTCAACTTTAAATCATTTATAAAAATCGTCGATGACTTGGGCGGTGTTGAAGTTGATGTACCAGTTGAATTTACTGAGCAAGATAGCAATGATAATGCTGAGGCTATTCACCTAGAAAAAGGTGTTCAAAAGCTAAATGGCGAAGAAGCTCTTGCTCTTGCTAGAACAAGACACATCGATAGTGATGCAATGCGTGGACAACGTCAACAACTCGTTATCGAGGCTATTTTAAAGAAGCTAACAAGTGTTGGTTCTGTAACAAAAGTTGGCAACATCATTGATGATATTAACGGACAATTCGTTACAAACTTAACATTTGATGATATGCTTTCATTCTATAAATATGGATCGGATTCGGAAATTGAGAAATTACAAATCCAAGGTGATGATTGCTATATGGCAAAAGGTGACGATACTTGTAGCAAATCTGCTGGTGGTGGTCGAACTTACTACTACAATCCAGATAAAAAAGAATTAGCTAATGTTACAAATGAACTTCGTACTCATCTTGGGCTACCTGCATATACAAAGTTTGACTCAGACTCTGATTCGAAAAAGACAAAAGAATCTAAGTCTGAAAATTCAAGTGAACGCGAATCAAGTAACAATGAAGTGAAAAATAAGAAAAAAAATAGCAGTGAAGATACAGAAACATCGTCTAACGACAATGAATAGTAAAGAAGCCGCACTCTATGGAGGTAGAGTACGGCTTCTTTTTATTTCTTCAGGATTAAAAATCAGAACTTTCTAACTATCTTTTTTAATATTTTTAAATTATAATAAATAGTAGCAATCTATTCCAATTATCAGGGGGCTCATACATATGAAAGCTGCAGTAAAACATAACATCTCAGATTTTAAAGACTACTTAAAATCCAACGATATATACATGGAAGAAAATATAGATGAAAATGATGGCTCTGTTCATTTTTCAGTAGGATTAGAGACTGAAGCTGGCGCAAAGATTCAACTTATCGCTGCTTTCCAAAACGAACATCCTACGGTGGATATATACTGCTTCAATGTTGCTCACGTACCTGATGCAACATCAACAAATGATATTTTACATGTCATCAATGAATTAAATACATCTTATCGCTTTGCAAAATTCACATTAAATAAGCAAAATGCAATTGATATTTCAACATCTCTTGCATTCTCAGAACCAAACTTTAATCCAGCACTTGTCTTTGAACATACGAGAATGCTATATAAATTAGCGAATGACGAATATAAAAACTTAATGAAAGTTATTTGGGCATAAATAAAAGGATGGGCTGCAAGCAGCGCCATCCTTTTATTTCGATATCATATCAATCCACATCTTAACAGCAGTGCCGACAATTAAAATCGATAACATATATTGTAGTACTTTTTGATTGATCCTCTTCCCGACTCGCGCTCCAAGTGGCGCAGCAAATATACTTGCAACCGCAATAATTAGAGCTGGAATGATAACTACTTGTCCAGTAATCACTTTTCCAGTCGTAATCCCTACTGAGGAAATAAACGTAATAGCGATAGATGTCGCTATCGTCATGCGCAATGGTAATTTTAAAATAACTAGCATAATAGGAACTAAAAGAAACGCACCTCCAGCTCCAATAATGCCCGAAACACCTCCTACAATAAACGCTAACACACTTGCTAACCATTTATTATACTTAACTGCTCCACTATTATTTTTCTTCGGTACAAACATCATCATAGCTGCAATGGTCGCCAATACTGTATAAACAACATTTACAGCGTGTTCATCTAATAGATTTGCACTAAAACTTCCTATAAAACTTCCTATTAATATACTAGCTCCCATATACACAACTAACATTTTATTCATATCAGTACTTTTCCGATATGCCCAGGCACCTGCAAAAGTTGCAAAGAATACTTGTACTGCTGTAATACCGCTCACTTCATGTGACGTATAGCCAGTAAATCCTAACAATACCGGAATATATAAGATCATCGGATAATTAATAATTGCACCGCCAATTCCAACCATTCCTGATATAAACGATCCTATAAACCCAATTATAAAAAGTAATAATACTCCACTCACCTTACATCCCTCTCCTTCTAAAAAGAAGGTGATTAAATGAATAAGTTTACATTCCCATCCGAAGCATCTGCTAAATATGCCCCTACACCTGCAAACTCTACGCCTTCCATAATCTCTTCCTCTTTTAACCCTAATAAATCTACTGTCATTTGACAAGCTACAAGTTTAATCCCCTGTTCTTTTGCCAAATCAATTAAATCTGGCAAAGGCATTGCATTATGTTTTTTCATAATGCCTTTAATCATCTTTGGTCCCATACCAGCAAAATTCATTTTGGATAACCCCATCTTATCAGCACCGCGTGGCATCATTCTTCCAAATACTTTTTCTATAAATGTTTTCTTTACATTCACATGTTCATCTTTCCTTAAAGCATTTAATCCCCAGAAAGTATGAAAAATAGTAACCTCTTGATCATACGCCGCTGCACCATTTGCAATAATATAAGCAGCCATTGCTTTATCGTAATCTCCGCTAAATAAAACGATTGTTGTTTTCTTCTGTTGTTCCATATTGTTCTCCCTCCAATTACCTATAGGGGTATTTTTATTTATAAAAATTGTTTCTCCCTATTCTACTTTTCCTTCCCAAGCTAACATACCACCTACCACATTGATTACTTGAAAACCGTAACTTTCTAAAAATTGAACAGCTCTTGCACTTCTCCCGCCTGAACGACAAACGATAATATATTCCTGATTTTTATTTAATTCATGCATACGAAACTCTAATAGTCCTAGTGGAATATTACATGCTTCTGGAATTTTCCCTTCAGCTACTTCTTCTACTTCACGTACATCCACAATATTTACCGCTTCTTTACGCAACAATTTTTCTTCTAATTCTTTTGTAGTCATTTCTTTCATTTTAAATTTCCTCCTCACAAACCATTCATACCACCTGAAACGTTTATTACTTGCTGAAACCCTAGTTTTTTCAATACCTTTGCTGCTTGCTTACTTCTCATTCCACTTTGGCAAATAACGATTACTTCCTTATTCTTATCTAATTGATTCGCCTTACTTGCTAGATCATTTAGGGGGATATTTTGAAAGCCTTTCATATGATTCCCTCTATACTCACCTACTGTACGGACATCAATAAAATACTTCCCCTTTTTCCCCACTATACTTTTCAATTCTTTGCCATTTATATTTTGCACACCTTTCACTGGTAAAAATCGTGAAATAACAAACCCTGCAGCAAGTACAATAAAAAGCATACTTAATATTGTGTTCATATAACCAACCTCTCTATATTTACAAAACTATTGCTTCACTACGCCTTCCTAATCCAAAACTTCAGCACATCGCCTTCTTCTTCAAGCTTTACGATGTCATGGCCACATTTATTTGCCCACGCTGGAATATCCTTAACTGACCCTTTATCCGTTACATGTATTTCTAACACTTCTCCAGTTTGTAGAGCATCCATTGCTCTCTTTGTTCTTACAATCGGCATTGGACATGCTAAACCTTTCGCATCTAACACTTGTTTTATATTCATCATCAATTCCTCCATTTTTTATTTATTTCATTATTCGTGCACTGCACAACGATTTGGACCAATCTCCATTTCACGCTCTTTATCCACACTTGGGTGAATTTTACCCATATTGGTTTGACGAATTTCTTCATATGCATTTGGCTGAGGTGGTAAGTTTTCTGTTACAGTTTTACGGAACTCTACCTCATCCTCAATATTTAACCCCGCATTATTCGCAAACAAATCTTTTAATTTTGCGCTAACAATACCACTTTCGTTCATTTCACTTATTTTTGAATAATGAGCCGGTAACACAACTAAATTTTGAGATAGCTCTTTATATCGGCTATACAAAGTATTACGTAAATCACTCACCCAATCTTCAGCCTTACCAGCAAGATCAGGACGCCCAATTGAATCTACAAATAAAATATCGCCTGATAATAAATAAGAATCATCTACAATGAATGACGTACTTCCAATCGTATGTCCTGGTGAGTATAATGCGTCAATTACAATTTTAGTCCCCCCCACCGTAATAACAGATCCTTCAACAAGCGGTTCGTATGAAAAAACAACTTCCTCTGCATCTTTTGGTGGTAACCAATACGTACCACCTACCTTTTCCGCTAACTTACGTCCTCCGGAAATATGGTCTGCATGTAAATGTGTATCCATTACATTCGTAATCGTAACGCCATGCTCTTTCGCAAATTCTTCATATGCCTCGGCTGTTCTTACTGCATCAATAACTGCTGCTTCACCATTTGAAACGACCATATAAGATAAACAGCCTTTTCCAAGGCGGTTAAACTGATACATACTTCCACCATTTTTTAAATCTCCAACTTTTATAGGCTTTACATATTCACTCCAAGCCTTCATGCCACCAGCTAAATAATAAATATTTTCTAATCCAGCCTCTGTTAATTGCTCTGCCACAAATATAGAAGACCCTTCTTTTGCACATACTACTAAAACATCTTTATCTTTAGGTAATTCACTTACAATATGATCTACACCATCTAACAAGTCAAAGTAAGGTCTATTAATAGAAGAAACTTGTTTCCCTTCAATTTTCCAATCTTCATAATCCGCCTCATTACGAACATCTAAAATGAATAACTCTCCGAATAACACTTTCTCTGCCACATCTTTTGCTTGTAACGGTTTAACACTCATTCTATTACCCCCATAGGTATATTTTTATTCAAAAAAATTTATTTCTCTATATTCCCTTGCCACTCTAACATACCTGGAATGACATTTTTCACATTTGAATAACCTTTTTCTTTCAACATTTGGCAAGCTATATCACTGCGATTACCAGTTCGGCAAATAACATAAATTTGCTTCGTCTTATCTAATACTGCGCTGTCTAATTCACCTAATGGTACCGAAATGGCGGATGGAATATGACCAAAAGCAAATTCCGCTGCTTCGCGAACATCTAATACAATGCTCTCTTCTCCATGAGACAATATAGACTGTAATTCTGCATTCGTAATTGTATGTGGATATTTCACAACTTCATTCACTTCATGCTCGTTTGCTTTCCTAACATAATGCACCAATACATCACCCTCGTGTTTCGTCCCTATATATTGATGTCCTACTTTACCCGCCCAACTTTTTATATCTACCGTAGATCCTTTATCTGTCGCCTTAACTTCAATCACTTGCCCTGGTGCTAATCCTTCTATCGCCTTCTTCGTTTTCACAATCGGCATCGGACAAGCCAACCCTTTACAATCTAAACTCATATCCACTTTTATACTCATAATCGATTCCTCCACAATTCATATACATATACCTGTAGGGGTATATTAAAATGTTTTTGAAAATCTGTCAACACTTACGTTTGACAGATTATCGGCTTTTTACAAGTAATTGAACAGCTTCTTTAATTAACTCTTCATTTGAACCATTGCCACTTTCAAACTGTTCACGTAAACAATGCTCTAAATTTGTTCCAACAACGAGTCCAATCGTACGATCAAGGGCAGAACGAGATGCTGTTAACTGTGTAATAACTTCTCGGCAATCCTTTCCTTCTTCCATCATACGAAGCACACCACGAACTTGACCTTCAATACGTTTCAATCTATTTTTCATATCTTGATTATACTCCATCCTATAATCACCTCATTACCATTATGTCACTATTTATAACCTATGACAACATAATATACCCTGCAGGGTATATTGTAAACCCCTATTTTTATTTTTCGCCTTATATGTTCGCAAAACAAAAAGTAAAACCTTAATCTATAAGTTTTCATCTTCCACTAAATTTTGAAATAGAAAATGAAAAATATCAATATACAACACGTTCTGGCAATACTGTCCCATACAATTTAAAACCACCATCTACATTCTTTACCTTATATCCTTTTTCCATTAACATACGCGCTGCAACATACCCTCTCATACCAAGTTGACAAGTGATATATATTTCTTTGTCCATTGGCACTTCATCCAATCGATCACGTAATTCATCTAACGGAATATTAATAGAGCCTTTAATCATTCCTTGTTTTAGTTCATTAGGCTCTCGAACATCAATAAGGTACCCACTATTTTCAACAATGTGATCTATTTCATGCCATTGCACTGTGTCCACAAAGCCATCTACTATATTACTTGCAACATACCCCACCATGTTTACTGGATCTTTTGCAGAAGAATACGGCGGGGCATATGATAATTCTAAATCTGGTAAATCGATTACAGTTAAATTTGCCTTCATTGCCGTTGCAATAACATCGATACGCTTATCTACTCCATCACGCCCTAAAGCCTGTGCTCCGTAAATTTTTCCGCTATCTTTATTAAAAATTAATTTTATTAGCAATGGCGTAGCATTTGGATAGTATCCTGCATGAGAATTTGCCTGTACATGTACTACCTCATAGGGTATATTTAATCGTTTTAATATTTTCTCATTTACTCCAGTCGAAGCAACTGTTAAATCAAAAACTTTAGCCACAGAAGTTCCCATCGTACCTTTATATAAAGACTCCGTATGGCCATGAATAATATCTGCTAACATACGACCTTGACGATTAGCGGGCCACGCTAAAGGAATCATCGTTTCTGTTTCTGTAACAAAATCTTTCACTTCAATCGCATCACCAATTGCATATACATATGGGTCAGATGTTTGAAATTTCTCATTTACCTTTATCGTTCCTTTAACTCCTAATGATAATCCTGCATCTTTCGCTAAACTACTCTCTGGTTGTACACCAATTGCTAAAATAATCATATCTGTTTTTATAACTGAGCCACTTTTTAAACGTACAACAGTCCCATTCTCTTCTAACGCATCTACACCATCTTCAAAAACAAGCTCAACATTGTGCACCTTCATATGCTCATGTACATATGCCGCCATTTCGTAATCAATTGGTGGCATCACTTGATTTGCCATCTCTACAAGAGTAACCTCAATCCCGCGTTCTCTTAAATTCTCAACCATTTCCACTCCAATAAATCCTCCACCAATAACCGTCGCATGACGTGGTTTCTTCTCATCAATATACGCTTTTATACGATCTGTATCAGGTACATTTCGTAACGTAAACAACGCCTTCGCTTCTTCAATGCCCGGAATAGGTGGAACAATTGGTTTCGCCCCTGGTGAAAGAATCAAAACATCATATTCCTCGTTATATGTTTCATCTGTAGTTACATTCTTTATCGTAATTGTTTTCTCTTCTTTATTAATCTTTACAACTTCACTCAATACACGTATATCTAAATTAAAACGTTTTGACATCCTTTCAACAGTTTGTACTAATAACTTTTGTCTTTCTGTAATGACACCGCCAATATAATATGGCAATCCACAGTTTGCGAACGAAATGTATTCACCGCGTTCAACCATAATAATTTCATCTTCCTCACTTAAACGACGAAGCCTTGCAGCTACTGATGCCCCGCCAGCAACTCCGCCTACTACAACAATTTTTCTAGACATATTTCGAACCTCCATATTATTTAATTTTCTCATGCATCACACAGAAAAACATATACCTGTATGGGTATATGATAGAGTATAAAAAATTTATTTTCAATCAATATGTCTTTCTTTCACAAATTTGAAACAAAAAAAGAACTTAGATATTTCCAAGTTCTTTACGAATGAAGCAATCCATCGTTCTATCGTCATACTTCCTATAATCTCTTTGTAAAACTATACTCCATATTCCCGCCTAGGGCTGCCGCTGTATCACCAGTTTCTCTAAAATCATGTGTATATATTTTTTCAAATGAACCGAAATCTACTTGCTTATAAAATTCAAAACAAGGGAATCCATCATGCTCCCCTTGAATATCAATACTACCATCCTGTTTCACACATACATTTAATACATAATCCACAGGAGGTGCATATACATTTAATGGATTACTTGCACTCGCACTCATTTTGAATTGCACACCTTCAGAATTCCATGTGATATCAGTGCACACAATATTTTCTGTACTTGCTTTCCCTGTTCTTTTACTCACAGAACCATCTGGACTTGTAATCTTCTCGGTCGTAATACCCGTGTTCGCATATGAAAACACTTCTTCTTTATAGAAATCAACTACTACCTCTTGCTCAACTCTAGAGCGCATCGCATTTACCGCATACGGTGTGAATTCACGTGAATCACCTTCGAATTGAATTACTTTTCCTGTTTCCATATTCTTCTTAGCCTCAGTCCAAGACATTGGAATAAATACACTGGCTCTAATTTTCACGATATTAGTCATAAGAAACACCTCTATAATTTTATTTTAGATGCTGAATGCTTATTAAATAAAACAGACCATAATTTCAATCCTAAAACCACTAGATTTCTCTTTTACTTTTCTATTTCCTTCTAAAAAATAACGCTATATTTATGTTTAGACTGTCGTTTTAAAGCTATATTCCATCTCTCCAGCTAGTGCTGCTGGGGTATCATCCGTTTTTCTGAAATCATGTGTGTATATCAATTCAAACGAACCAAAATCTACTTGTTTATAAAATTCATAGCAAGGGAAACCATCATGTACACCTTCAATATTCACAGTACCACTTTCATTAGCTCGTATAGTCAAAAAATAATCAGCTGCAGGTGCTGCTGCGTTTAAAGGATTACTTGCACTTGCTCTCATTTCAAATGAAACTTCATCTTCACTCCATACAATATTTGTACATACAATGTTTTCTGTACTTGTTTCTCCCTTTTGATACTCAATTGAGCCATCTGAATTTGTAATCTTCACGGTGACGATACAAGCATCTGCATATGTGAAAATTTCTCTTTTATAAAAATCAATATTCACTTCTTGTTCTAACCTTGAACGCTTTGTGTTCACAGCTTGTGGTGTAAACTCACGTGCATCTCCAGCATATTCAAACACTCTTCCTGTTGCAGGGTCCTTAATAGGTTCCAGCGATGCATACGGTGCAAATACACTCCCTCTAATTTTCACGATATTAACCATGTGAAACCTCCATTGATTTTATATTATATAAATCATTATTTGTTCTACCGACATAATATAGTCAATTTGATTGACTATATTATGTATAGTACAATAGGTATTACACATAGTCAACTTAATTGACTACAAGTGCGGAGGTTATATATATGGATCAAACATTTAACGAGTTAGATCTTACATCGCTTTTATCATTATCATTTAGCACATTAATTACTGAGCTACATGACAAATTAAGTGAATTAGGATTTGAGGATATTAGGCCAGCACATGGTTTTATGTTCAAACGCATCCTTCCTAATGGGGCAACTGGTATAGAGCTAGCTGAGTATTTAGGGATTTCCAAACAAGCTATAAGTAAAATGGTGGATTCTCTTGAGAGTAATGGCTACGTTACACGCAAAACACATCCTACTGATAAAAGAGGTAAAATCATCGTTTTAACCGAACGTGGTTTGTCAGTAATGAAAGCAAAAGAAGAAATAGTAGCTGAAATAGAACAGCGCTGGATTGAAAACATAGGTATAGAACGAATGCAAATACTGAAAGAGGATTTAACAACATTCGTTACTAAAGAAAATACAGAGAAATTATCATCAAATATACGACCTGTCTGGTAAACAAAAACTCCATATAAAAACGAATCCATTTTGATTATTTTTTTTCAAAATGGATTCGTTTTCTACAATAATATATTTATTACTCTCGTTTCATCTCTATCATTAACCCTAACTATTTGCGTCTCACTATTTGGTAAAAATATGATATAATTTCCCTTCCTCACATTCTTCCAAATAACTTTCCCTTCTTCATCCGTTTTCCCTATTGAAATCCCAATTTCTTTACTCGGCTCAGGTGATTCGTCTTTCATAAGTATAATTTCAAAACCTTTTATTGGCTGTTTTTCTTTATTTTTCACGTGAAAAGTTACATAATTAACAACCTTACTAAACTTCTTTTCATTATTTGCTATAGAACTAGACATTATGATAATGACCAATATACAACATAAAATCCATATAAGGTTATTATATTTATTCAGACCATTTTTTAAGATTATTAAAAACATCGTCTGTCACCCGGTTTCCAGAATTCCAAGAACTACTTCCTACTGTATGGGTAGCTATTATTGTTACACCCGTACGAGAATAGTCATGATATACAGGTGCTCCACTTTGACATCCATAAGTGTCCATCCTATATGTTAACATTCTAGGACTAGTGCCTTCAATTGGTCCATAATCTGTCCACATAGTATATTTTTCATTTCCTACTTTATCACACGGATACCCTGGAACTACTGCGAGTAACCCCTTTGGAGACTCTACGTTAGTAGTTCTATATCCTAACCAACCTGTATAATCTCCAGGAGATCCATTTAATTTAATGGCTCCATAATCAAATTCCGAATCTCCATCATCAGTCCATCCACTTACTGAATAAAGCTTTGTCCAACTATAAGGCAAATACGGTGCTTGGTTTCCATTTCTACCAGGAGTCACAATAACATTTTTTGCCCATCCACCAAGCTTTTTATTATAAACACAGTGCCCAGCTGTAAATACTGTATCTTTACTAATTAGCGCTCCTGTACATCCATAAACTTCTTGTCCATTAAATTGCATTACTAAGTGTACTATAGCCCTATAAGGATACAAAGGTGTATCAGTAACTCTAATTCGATCATCTCTTCCTATTATAGAATGTGTAAGAATATTAGATGGATAATTAAAATTACTGTCTCTTAATAAGTATCCCCAATCTTCCCCACCATGTTTACGCCCTTCAAATGAAGGTGAAACAAGATCTTCTCCCCTTCGATTATTACTATACAAAGATTGTTCTTGAAAAAGTACACGTTCTCCCTCATTTGAAACTGATGTCCACGGTACATCTTCTGCATACACCTTCTGATTCACCAAAAATACTGTACAAAAAAAGATAAAAAGAACACCAAAACTATAAAGAGCCAACCTACATCTTATAGAAATAAAGCTATCCAACATAACTTACCTCCTATACAAATGATAGCGAACAATTGAAGATCCCTTTATAAATTCTAGGTTTTCTTTTTTCAGAAGTCAATGTAATTAATAATGATAATCATTATTAATTACATTGACTTAACAAAATCACACAATTATTATATTCTTTACTCTGCGTTCAAAAATCTGTCTCATTAAAGGTTCACTTTATTACATAAACCCGTAACCTTCTCCACAACCAACTCCGCAGTATTCTCCTCCGGTGTCATCAATAAATTCGTAACCGGTCCATACACAACAGGGTTTAATTCCACTTCATACCCACCATATGAGAATTCTTCCTTCGTTGGTAAGTAACCAATATATCCATTCGTATATCCACCAAAGAAAGCTAATTCATTTTGAAGATTCTCTTTCACTTCTAATGCCGTTTCCGAAAAAGGTTCCATCGGTACACCTGAAAACATACCATCATTAACTTGAAACAGTTGCACTTCTAAATTGATACTTAACTGCCGAATACCTTGCTTATATTTCTCTAAAACGATAGTAAGCCATTCATCCGTATTCACACCCCACTGCTCTTCAGCTAACTGGGCCATGCTTCGTATCTCATCAATTTCAGGAATATCCTTCAACTTCATTTGCATCGTACTCGAAACTGTTCTTACATTTACAATCGGGCTATAAATAACTGTTGGAAGCATCGTTAATATATGTCCACTAAGTATGTGAGCCATTTGTTTTAATGCTTTCCTTGAACCTCGATACTTCGCATTCACATTACCAGCAGCACCTTGAACAATCATAACAGGACAATTTACGGTCTTCTCAAGAATCTCTCTTGTCATCCCCGGATAGTCTGCTGATAATACATCACTATCACCTTTTAAAACATTCGGATGCGCCGTACAAAATACTACAATCCCAGATAACTCCTTCGTTTCAGCATCTCTTATTGCTAACATGCCAATTCGTTTATCTACAACACCACCTATATTTGTGCCCATCTTTGCTCTTCCATCAGATGTTCGCTCTCTTCGGTTGACCCCAATATCACCTGTCGTAACACCCCAGCCTACTTCGCATCGCTTCAAGTTTTTATTCGCAGTAACAGCACCGTGTACTACATTATTTACTAAAATCGTTTTATACGACTGTACGAGCGGATTATCACCGACCGTTTCTGGACCAGAGTGGGTATGTGTATAAACAACTGTTATTTGCTCAAATGGAACATGAAGTTCTCTTGCTACTCGCTCACGAATCATATTCGTATCTTCTATTAACATTCCAATATTATCAATGCTTATAAACACAGTTTTCATTTCATCTTTTTCAAATACAAAAACCGTTCCATAAATACGTTCTTCAATATTATTTATTCCTGTCTCTCTATGGTATCCGACAAAATCAATACCTATAGGCGGCGTAATATCCACCTTACCTACCCCTACTTTGCCCATTTGAACCTCTCCATTTCTCTATGTAACTCCCTTTTTTCAAGAATAACATATTTAACTTAGTTCCAAATAAAAAGAACGGACACAGTATCCTATGTCCGTTCTTCCCCTCACACATACTTCCGATGCACCATCTTCCCATCATAAGAAAACACAACGCCCTTACTCTCCACAATAGACTCCATATGCACCGTTCTTCCCCATAGCTGATGAAGATATGGTAATACCTTTTCTAAGTATTTTAAATCGAGCTCGATTCCTTCGTAACTATGTTTAATGTATAATTCTCCGTTCTTTAAGTAGTCTCCATCTTCTACTACTAAGTACGGGAACCCACCATTTGTCCGCATATTTACGAGTTGATCACGCACATTTTCCCATTCTTTATCTATTACTTTATATTCTTTTCCTTGGCGCTGGAATAAGTACATATCTTCTCGCATAACAAGATCTTTATTTAAGTAGTTTCTTAGGAACGATACGTCCCATTCAATTTCGCGTACTTCAAACATTTTGTCACGGCCAGATCCTGGTTTTACGCCTCGTCGCTTCATTTCTTCTGTTGGATTGTTGTACCGTTCTTCAATATCTTCAAAGATTTTAATACCTAGGTAGTATGGATTAATACTTGTTTTTGATGGCTGTACAACACCTGCATTTAATTTCGCAAATTCAATAGCTTCATCAGAGGTTAAGTCCATTTCACGAAGTATGCGTTGATGCCAGTAGGATGCCCAGCCTTCGTTCATGATTTTCGTTTCAAGCTGTGGCCAAAAATATAACATTTCTTCACGCATCATCGTTAATATATCACGCTGCCAATCTTCTAGCTCACGGCTATATTCTTCAATAAAGAGGAGCAAGTCTTTCTCTGGTTGCGGTGGGATCTTCTTCTTTTTGCGTATATTGGATCGTTCTCTCTTTTTGTTTCGATCATCTAAATTCCATAGATCATCGTATTGTGATACCTTTTTCTTTTCTACTTCTTCTAAATCATCAATACTCCACGCAAGTTTGGGACGCATGAGCGACGGGTCAATGTGCTCTTGAATGGCAAGTACGGCATCTAAAAATGTTTCTACTTCTTCTTTTCCGTACTTATGCTCATATGCTTTCACCCGTTCAGCTGTCGCTGACATACTCTCTACCATATCTCGCTTCGTATTTGAAAAACGAATATTATTTTTGAAGAAATCACAGTGTGCTAAAACGTGCGCTACAATTAATTTGTTTTGAATTAAAGAGTTCGTATCTAATAAAAAGGCGTAACATGGATCAGAGTTAATAACGAGTTCGTATATTTTACTAAGTCCTAAATCGTATTGTAATTTCATTCTGAAAAATTGTTTTCCAAAACTCCAATGTGAAAACCTTGTCGGCATCCCATATGCACCAAATGTATAAATAATTTCCGCTGGACATATTTCATAACGCATCGGATAAAAATCAAGCCCAAATCCAGTCGCAATTTCCGTAATTTCCGCAATCGCATATTGCAGTGCTTTATCGTCACTTGCTCTCATTATTTTCCCTCCTTACACTTTCCCTTAAGAAAGTGTATGATGAAGAACAAGCTTTCATGAGGATTGATTGCATAATAAAAAGACACCCCCGCAAAAACGAGAATGTCTCATCTATTAACCTTCAATAATCTCCATCTTCTCCGTAATCGGAGTACGAGCTTTTCCTTCTGGTGCTTTATCGAAATAGCCGATATGAAGAATTCCAACGATACGTTGGCCTCTTGTTAAACCGATTCCTTCTATAAATAATGGATTGTAGTTTAATCCGCCTGATTTCCAAACACAACCTAATCCACGTTCCCAAGCAAGAAGTTGGAAGTTTTGCATAAATGCACATGTTGCAGCGTAATCTTCGTCACGCTGAATTTGACGTGGATCTTCATTCATATATACAACGATTTGTGCAGGTGTGCTTAAAAAACGATCTGATAAAATTTTACCGCGTTTCGCTCTTTCTTCTTCTGTGAAAGAGTTTAATACTGCGTCTACTAATTTCTTGCGGCCTTCTCCAATGTATAGTTTACAATTCCATGGTTCACGGTGCTTATGATTAGGTGCCCATGTTGCGTCGTTTAATAGTTCAATTAATAAATCTTTTTCTACTGCTTTATCTGTAAATGTACGTACAGAACGTCTTTCTTTAATCACATTTGCGATGGAAGTATATGTAGTCATATTTATCTCTCCCTTATTTTTATCTATATGTATAAGTTTATCGTTAGTATTGATATTGATTTTCAATTTCGATTATACCTTAGTTTTTTACTATTAATCAATGTTTTATGTTGGAAAACTTCTAAAAACGTCATTCCATGCTGTGAATAAAAAAACTTAACTTGTTCACAAGTATTTCACATTTTATGGAAATGATATGTGTACAGTTTTCTACATTATCCATCTAGGAGGAGTTTACATGTACAAAAAAATCGCTGTTTGTATGACTATGGCAGCATTATTATGCGGGATATCCACCTTCCCTATATCCGCTGCCACGCCAAAAGAAGTAACACTGCATCACCATAACCCAATTTCAGAAGAAGAAATGCAATCGCTAGAAAAACTCGGCTATAACAAACATGAAATTTGGAAAGCTGCTCATATTGCAAGAATTAGTAATAAAGAAATAAAAGATGTTTTAGCTTACTATAAGCAAAATAAATCTTGGGAGAAAACAGCCGAGCATTTCGGTATAGATCCAAGTAAGCTGAAAAAGCATCATATGAATAAAGAAACAAAGCAAGCACTGCTACAACAGTTAGCAACTATGCAAAAATCCACACCGGATCAGCTAAAGCAAAAAATGAAAGAATATAACATCAAATTGCGTCATCTTACTGTGTTAACAATCATCTCTCAAAAAAGCAATACTCCTCTTGATGATGTATTAAAGATGAAAAAAGATGGAATGGACATTAAACAAATTGCCGAAAAATTAAATGTAAAAAGAGAAGATATACGAGCGGAAATGATGAAATTAGTGAAGTCGATTAAAGAAAAGAAAACAAATTAATATACCAAAAAGGAAGAGATTTTCAATACTCTTCCTTTTCTTTATGAACTTTCAATTTTCAAGTATAAATTCCCGTCTTTCCCAAAAACTAACACAAGTAAATGATGTAAGTTAGGGGTGAGAAAATGTTCGGTTTATCATCTAAGAAATCAAAAAAGACTAGTACAAAAACACTTTGTTCTATTCCAGAATTTATACAAACCATGAAAGAATCAAGCGATTTTGTCTCTTATAACATACTTAAAGATGAAACGTTGTGCTTGTTTTATTATAAATCTGTCGTGGAAGCACTTATTATTAAACAATTCATTTTAACTCCTATAAAAAAGGAATCGGAACAAATTCAAAACATCTCTGATTTATGTAATATCATCTCTATTGAAGACATCATTACCTCCCCTTCTATTGATGATATTCGTGAAAAATTATTAGGTGGATATATTTTAATACGCTTAAAAAACAATTCGAATCCTGATCAATATGCTTTAATTCGTGCCGAAAGTACTGTTTTAGGAAAACGATTATATAACGATACAGAAAATGAGTATAGCGTAATCGGGCCTAAAATCGGTTTCGTTGAAAACCTTGATACAAATATCCACTTATTACGCCGAAATATCGTAACGGAGCAACTCATTTTTAAAGAAGTTACCGTCGGATCTATATCAAAAACGAAAGTAGCAGTTGCTTATATAGAAGGAATTACAAATGAACAATTTGTCAACACCGCAATTCAACGGCTAGAAGACATTGACTTTGATGTCCCATTTGATTCAACTATGATTGAGCAATTTATTAGTGATAATAGCAATTCACCTTTTCCTGTTCTATTGCCTACAGAACGATTAGATCGAGCTGTATTTGCATTAATTAACGGGGAAGTTTTAATTTTAACAGATGGCTCTCCATATGCTTTATCAGGACCAACAACGTTACTGGATTTTTTCATTTCACCAGAAGATTATTATTTACCGTGGATGATTGGATCGTTCTTTCGTATTATTCGTTTTTTCGGAGCTATATTTTCTCTTTTTTCCTCCGCTATTTATACAGCGGCTTTAACATATCATTATCAAATGATTCCTGCCGATTTACTAGGTCCTATTATTTTCTCGAGAGCTAACGTACCTTTTCCTCCTATTCTAGAAGCACTCTTTTTAGAAATTACAATTGAATTGCTTCGTGAAGCGGGAGCGCGTTTACCGACAAAAGTCGGACAAACGATCGGGATTGTTGGGGGGATTGTAATTGGCCAAGCATCCGTGGAGGCAGCTTTGACAAGTACAATTTTATTAATTGCAGTTGCTTTATCCGCTCTTGCATCTTTCACAACACCAACAGTAAAGATGTCTTCTACTATCCGGTTGTTACGCTTTCCGCTTATTCTTTTAGCCGGTGCATTCGGAGGATTAGGCCTCGCTGTCGGATTTGTATTTATTTTAGCTCATTTAATTAAATTAAAATCGCTTGGATCACCTTATTTGTTACCTTTATATCCATTTCGTGGTTTAGGTACAGCAGAAGGTTTTCTTCGATTACCATTTAGTCAAACGGCACAAAGACCTTCTTTTCTTAGACCAAAATCAAAATGGCGCTACAATCCAAACAAATCGAAGCAAAAACGTGATGGTGAGAATGAATGAAGAAAATTTTATTGCACCTTATTATCATTATCTTCTTCATTTTACAAACTGGCTGTACACAAACGTATATAGTGGATACGCAGCGTATTATTCATGTCGCTGGATTTGACATCACTAAAAACAAAAGATTCCAAGGAACTATTCTCTTCCCAGAGTACACACATGGTGTAAAGTCTAAACCAGAAACTCAATCAACATCTGCCCGTTCACTTGAGACAATCGCTTCACGATTAAATGCAAAATCACCTCACAATGTCGTTGTAGGTCAAATGCGTGTCGTCCTATTTGGAAAGGCTCTAGGAGAACGCGGAATGGGAGAGATTATTACTAACTTACAACGTGACCCAAATATCGGGCGCGATGTACAACTAGCAATTGTAGATGGATCAGCTGAGGAACTTTTAAATTACGGAAAAAAAAATGGATCTTTATACATTGCTGATTTACTTGAACAAAATATCCGAAATGAGAACATTCCACAAACCGCATTAGACATTTTTTTATATAATTACTACTCTTCTGTATGTGATGCCTATGTCCCTTATCTTAAAATGGACGATAATCATTCCGTCGCTGTCAAAGGACTTGCTTTTTTAAAAGGCGATAAAGTCGTTATGTATACGGATAAAAGACATTCTGTTTTAGCAAAATTACTTATTAACCCTACGAAAAATGGACGTTACGAAGCAGCGATAACAAAGGATAAACATAAAGGTATGGTTGTTATACAAAACTTAGCTGGGGAAAATAAGTATGATATAGATCAAACTGGCGACATACCAAAAGTAAAAATCCATTTAAAATTAAATGGATTAATTAAAAACTCTCCAAATTGGATTGATCTAAGAAAAAAAACAAATATCAACTATATAAAAAAACAAATTGAAAGAAATGTTGAAAAAGACTGTGAAGATTTAATAAAACAATTTCAAGAAAAGAAAATTGATCCTTTAGGAATACGAGATGAAATTAGAAGCCATACGAGAAAATGGAATATAAAACAAATTCGAAATATGTATCAAAATGTAGCGGTGGATATAAATTTAGATCTTAATATTGTACAATCTGGAATCGGGGAATAGTGAGGTGAAATGAGCAATGAATACAATGAATAAAACAAAAACTGTCTCTCCATATTTTGCATTTATTTTATTGCATTCTCTCCAAATCGGAATAGGAATTCTCGGATATCAACGTGTAATTTTGAAAAATGCAGGTTATGATGCTTGGATTTCTCTTATTATTGCAGGTATTGCAACTCATATTGTACTGTTTTGTATGTTAAAAATGCTTGAAAAAGACGGAGATTTAATTAGCATTCATACAACAACCTTTGGAAAATGGATTGGCTCTATATTTTCTGTAATTTTCACTCTCTATTGCTTATTATTTTGCCTTACTGTTCTTCGTACATATATGGAAGTAATACAAGTTTGGATCTTTCCTACCATTAAGTTATGGAAACTTACGCTTATGTTTTTATTAGTCACTTACTACATTATAAAAGGTGGCTTCCGTTCTGTGACAGGGATATGTTTTTGGGGTATTGTTCTTCCTATGTTCGTTGTATTCTTTTTAGTCTATCCGATGAAGTATGCACATTTTCGTAATATTTTACCTATTTTTACGCATTCCCCTTTCGACATACTTGTGTCAGCAAAACAATCTGCATTAGAATTTCTCGGATTTGAAACAATTCTTATCTTCTATCCCTTTATTGAAAAAGGAAAATCTTTAAAAAGATGGGCTCACGCAGGGATTGTTTTTAGCACTCTAATTTATGTAGTTTTAGCTATTGTATCATTTATGTATTATAGTGAAGGACAATTGAATCACACTATTTGGCCTACTTTAACGATGTTAAAAATAATTAAAGTTCCTTTTATTCAACGGTTCGAATATATTATTATTTTTGTTTGGTTTTTAATAATTTTGCCGAATCTTTGTTTAACTATTTGGTCATCATGTCAAACGATGAAGCGTTCCTTTCATATTTCATTTAAATTTACACTACCATTTTTTATTTTCATCGTTTTTACAGCTTCTTTATTTTTTAAAAATCGGGAAAGTATCAACGCATTAAATACTGTACTATCTCAAGCGGGATTGTATATTGTATACGCTTATATCCCAATTTTATTTCTAGTTCATTCGCTAAGGTGGCGCTTCAAAAATCAGTCAAAAAAATCTTCAACCGATACACCGTAATCTCTGATACAATTTGATTAATACATTTGTAAAGGGGACAAGCGAATGAAAAAGTATGTATTTTCTTTACTTGCAGTACTAAGCTTAATTCTTGCTGGATGCGGAAGTACTGGTACAAATGACCAAAAATCTTCTGAATCAAAAAAAGAAGAACATGACCACGCATCGCACACTCAGCAAGCTGACATTCAAGAGAAAACAAAAGGAGTCGACACACTTCCGACCTTCCTAGATAAGCTTGATCCACAAATGAAAGATATCTACACCGTGGCTGGACAAAATGTAGAGCTATTAGATTGGATTCCATGCTATTGTGGTTGCGGCGAAAGTGTAGGACATAAAAATAATAAAAACTGCTTTATCCGTGAAATTAAAAAGAATGGTGAAGTTGTTTGGGATTCCCACGCAACGACTTGCGTCAATTGCCTAGAAATCGCAGTTGAATCTACTTCCATGAAACAAAAAGGAAAATCAACGCTAGAAATTCGTAACTATATCGATAATAAATATAAAGAAGGCTATGGCAAACCAACACCTACGCCAATGCCAAAAGCTTAAAAAACGAGGAAACTCCTCGTTTTTTCTTTTCATTCACTTTTTTTCTTAACAAATTCTTTCAAGTGTATTTCTCCTTACTTATCACACACTATATATAACTCTCGGTAAGGAGGGTACACAGTGCAAACATATAACGACTATGATAAAGCTCTCTATTACACGTATTGCTGTAATTGGGATAAATTACTCGTTCTCATGGTTCAAACGAACGATCAATTATTTTCTAAGCGTATTGAGCATTTTTTACACGCTTATCAATACAGCAAGGAACTACCAGAAGTTGATAAACAATTGCAGCTCCTATTTCAATATATTGACCATGCATCCCAAAAGTCGCATGTAGAAGAAGTAGAACAAATTCAAATGTAAAATATAGCGCTATTCTCTTCCGGAGAATGGCGCTTTTTTAAAATGTTTATATCAATAAAAGTTTCTCCTTATAAAACTTTTATTGATAAACATATTTTTTCTTTCTTTTCCATACCACTTCATACTATAATTTAGTATGTAACTATTATAAGAGAGGTATAAAATATGGGACGAGAAAAAAAGCAAGAATATGCTTTACTTACCGCATGGGGAGCTTCTTTTATCGCTACACTAGGAAGTCTGTACTTTTCCGAAATCATGAAATTTGAGCCTTGTGTTCTTTGTTGGTATCAACGTATTTTTATGTATCCATTCGTTTTATGGCTTGGTATCGCTGTAGCAAAGAAAGATTATCGCATTGCAAGTTATTCTTTACCAATTGCAAGTATTGGTGCTTGTATTTCTTTATATCACTATGCAATTCAAAAAGTCGCAGCATTTTCAGCTGCTGGGGCAGCTTGTGGACGTGTACCATGTACGGGAGAATACATAAACTGGTTCGGCTTTGTGACAATCCCGTTTTTAGCACTTATCGGCTTTATTACAATCGCTGTTTGTAGCTTTATTGTCATCAAAAACAAATAAGGAGATGAAAGAATGAAAAAAATGCTTATATTTGGTGGTATTATTATCGCCTTGTTCGTGGCAATTTTTGCTGTAACACAAATGGAAGAAAAAAATGCTACTAGTCAAAAGATTGATAATCCTACTGAAAGTAAGACAAACGGTCCTGACTACTACACAAATAAAATTTCTCTTTCAGATCTTCAAAAGAACTTAAAAGAGAAAAAAGAAGAAACAGTATACTTTTATCAAACATCTTGCGTTCATTGCCAAAAATTATCTCCTGTCCTAGTGCCAATGGCTAAAGACTTAAACGTTGATATGAAAGTTATGGATATTGAAAAATTAGATGCTCCTTGGGATGAATATAAAATTCAAGGTACACCAACAATCATTCATTTTAAAGATGGCAAAGAAGTGAGCCGTATTAGCGGTGAACAGCCGAAAGACAAATTAAAAGAATGGCTTGAGCAAACGAAAAAGTAACGAGAAAAGGAAACTCCTTCTACACATGAAATGGGCGTAAAATCCCACACTAATGTATAAGGAGGGGGTTTTATGCCAGAAGTAAGATGTTCTGTTTCCAACTGTTCTTTTTGGGGACAAGGTAACTTTTGTCAAGCAAGTGCGATCATCGTTCAGCCTGATGCAGATGAAACTGGTCAAACTGAAAATGATTCATATACAGCTGCTGTTTTAACAAACGAAACGCTAGAAAGTTCTGTAGCAACGAGTGTAGAGACTTGTTGTCATACATTTAAGCCTAGATATTAACAATTATTCCACCTCATATACGTGAGGTGGTTTTTTCTTTCTCTCTTCTGGTTTACGTCATCTCTAATTCTCCCTATAATAAAGTTAACATTTTTATGAATACGAAGGTGGAATACTATGGCTAAAACAATTGCAGATATCGCCAAATTGGCTGGAGTTGCAAAAAGCACAGTCTCTCGTTACTTAAACGGCGGATATGTAAGTGATAAAACAAAACTTAAAATCGAAGGTATTATTCAGGAAACAAATTTCTCTCCCAATACATTTGCTCAAAGTTTAAAAGCAAAAACAACAAATTTAATTGGTGTCATCATCCCCCGATTAGACTCCTTCGCTACAATGAAAACACTTATCGGGATCGATAAAACATTACAGGAAAATAACTATCAAATGCTTGTAGCAAATGCAAATCAAACAACCGGAACTGAAATACAAGCAATTGAAAACTTTATAAAACAAAAGGTAGCTGGCATTATTTTATTAACAAAAACATTAACGAATGAACATCAAAAAATTATGGCTAATTCAAACATCCCTATTTTATTCGTCGGGCAAGAATATAAAGATCAATATTGCCTCGTTCACGATGATTATGATGCAGCTTATGAGTTAGGGGCATACGTTTTATCGCAAGGCCATCGACATATTGCCTATTTAGGGATAGAAAAAGATGATATTTCTGTTGGAATAAATCGAAAAAATGGTTTTCAAAAAGCAATTGAAAATTTAGAACCGACTTGCAACGTTTCATATTACGAAACAACTTTCCGCATAGAAGATGCCATGAAACAAGTACAACATATTTTAGATAATAATCGCCCAACTCTTATCGTATGTGCTACAGATAACATCGCTCTTGGCGCAATGAAAGTCATTCACTCCCACTCTCTTTCTGTACCAGGTGATATTTCTGTAACAGGATTCGGTGGATATGATATTTCAGAAATGGTACACCCTAGTTTAACGACAATTGCGTTTGACTATGAGTATGCTGGAAAGCTTGCTGCCACTTCTCTTTCACAGCTTGTTGAAAACAAAACTATACCAAAAATATTACACTCTCGTTATACATTAAAAATCCAAGAAAGCGTTGACAAAATATAAAGGCGCTCTATAATAAAATTAAAACCGGTTCCACATTTTAAAAACAGGATTTTCAACATCATTTCCCTGTTTTTTATTTTAACTTTTTGCGGAACCGGTTCCACAAAAGGAAATTTATAGTAAGGGGGAATTTTTATGGATATGAAACAAATTGCAACTCAAGTAATACAGAATATTGGTGGAAAGGAAAACATTGTTCGTGCCACACATTGCGCGACTCGCCTTCGTCTTATATTAAAGGATGATACGAAAATAAACGCTGCAGAAATCGAAAACATCGATGGAGTAAAAGGTGCTTTTGCAACGACCGAGCAATATCAAATTATTTTTGGAACTGGCATAGTAAACAAAGTATATGGTGAATTCTCAAAACTAATTGGAATAGCCGAACTAGATTCTACAACATCAAACGATATACCTAAGAAAAAAATGAATCCTATCGCCCGCCTAGCAAAGACACTATCTAATATTTTTGTTCCAATTATTCCAGCTATCGTCGCAAGCGGTTTACTTATGGGTCTACTCGGAATGTTGAAAGCGTTTAAATTAGTTCCTGGAGATCACTCACTTATCCAATTACTTGATATGTTCTCAAGTGCAGCTTTCATCATTTTACCTATTTTAATTGGAGTTAGTGCCGCTAAAGAATTTGGTGGAAACATTTTCTTAGGTGCAGTTGTTGGTGGTATATTAACTCACCCAAACTTAACAAATCCTTGGACTCTTTCAAATGCAAAACCCACTGTTTTACATTTCCTTGGTATGGATATTGATATGATTGGCTATCAAGGTACTGTTTTACCTATTTTATTATGTGTATATGTTATGAGTACAATTGAAAAAGAACTTCGAAAACGTGTTCCGAACTCTTTAGATTTATTAGTTACACCATTCTTAACAATTATTATAACTGGCTTTTTATCACTTATTATTATCGGACCAATTGGATATAAAATCGGTGACGGCATTACGTACCTTTTAAATACAATTTATCAATTTGCAGGACCAGTAGCTGGACTTATATTCGGTGGATTGTATTCAACAATCGTTCTTACTGGCTTACATCATAGCTTCCACGCTATTGAAGCGGGCTTACTCGCAAATAAAGATATCGGTGTCAATTTCTTACTCCCTATTTGGTCAATGGCGAACGTTGCACAGGGCGGTGCTACTTTAGCTGTCTATTTCAAAACAAAAAACAAAAAAACGAAAGAAATTGCAATTCCAGCAGCAGCTTCAGCATTTTTAGGAATTACAGAACCAGCTATCTTTGGTGTCAATTTAAAACTTGGTAAACCATTTATTGCAGCAGCTATTGGCGGCGCAATTGGAGGCGCTTACGTTGTTTGGATGCAAGTAGCGGCTAATGCATACGGTTTAACAGGTATTCCGATGCTTACAATTGTTGCACCTCTTGGCATGATGAACATGATTCACTATATAATTGGTTTCGCTATTGCAGTTATCACTGCTTTTGTTGCCACATTCATTTTATATAAAGAAAGTAAATAATAACGGGGTGAAAACCTATGTCAAAATATAAAACAATACTGCAATCTAATAAAGACGAATTACATTCTTTATATGAAATTGCAAACCAAGATTCATGGAAACCAATTTATCATATCCACCCACCATTTGGATTAATGAATGATCCTAACGGTGTATCATACTACAATGATGAATATCACGTTTTTTATCAGTGGTATCCATTTGGTCCCATTCATGGAATGAAGCATTGGGGGCATGTGAGGTCAAAAGACCTTATTAACTGGGAGCGTATGCCTGTAGCCATCATCCCTACTGAAAGCTATGAATCACACGGTGCATATTCTGGTAGTGCTATCGTAAAAGATGGCCTTCTTCATCTACTTTATACAGGGAATATAAAAAAGCCTGATGATTCCCGTGATGCAAAACAATGTATGGCAACAATGGATTCACAATATACGATGACGAAATATAGTAATAATCCTGTTATTGATATAATTCCTGACGGATATACAAAACATGTACGTGATCCAAAAGTCTGGAAACATAATGATATGTACTATATGTTACTCGGTGCCCAACGTGAAAATAAAACAGGAACTCTATTACTATACAAATCACAAGACCTATACAATTGGCATTTCCAAGGCGAAATTACAACAAACTTAAAAGAATTCGGATTTATGTGGGAATGCCCCGATTACTTCCAATTATCAGGGAAAGATGTACTTCTCTTTTCACCGCAAGGAATTGAAAAAGACGGAGAAAACTTTCACAATGTATACAATGTCGTTTATGCTATAGGCCATTTCGATATTAAAAATTTATATTTCCATGTTGATTCCTATTACGAAGCTGATAAAGGATTCGATTTTTATGCCCCTCAAACTTTAGAAGACTCTACTAGTCGTCGCCTATTGTTTGCTTGGGCAGGATCAAGTGAAATCACATATCCTTCTGATGATTATATGTGGGCTCATTGCCTAACACTTCCACGTGAATTAACATTAGAAGATAACATCTTAAAACAAAAACCAGTTTCAGAATTAACAAAACTACGAACAACAAAAAAAGACATTTCAGGAGATATAACAGCTGGATTAAATGTATTATCAACGCTTGATGATGAAGACTCCTATGAATTAATTGTTACACTTAAAACAGAAGATGCAAAGCGTTTTGGTCTTTCTCTCTTCCACAATGAGGAGGAATGTTTCCCCATTACATTTAATCGGGAACAAGGTACTATTTCTATAGACAGGGGCAACTTCTACCATCAATTTGGCGGAGAATATGGATTTGAACGCTGTAAAAAAATCAATATTCAAGATACGATAGAACTACAAATATTTGTAGATAAAAGCATCGTGGAAATTTTCTTATACGATGGTTCAACAGTCTTTACGTCCCGAGTTTTTCCCCGAAAAGACATGAAACATCATATCGCAATCTTTTCAGATGCAAAACTAAGCTTTACCATCACACAATATAAGCTGAAAAGAGGGATTGTATGAGAAATGTCTTTTGTATAGGTGAACTATTAATTGATTTTGTGTGCCGAAATACTAACGTTTCTTTAGTAAACGGTTCAGATTTCGAAAAAAAAGCTGGTGGAGCACCCGCTAACGTTGCTGCTGCGATTACAAAATTAGGTGGACACGCTACATTTATGGGGCAAGTAGGAAACGACCCATTTGGTGAGTTTCTTGAACAAACTTTACAGCGTGCGCAAGTCGATACATCCATGCTCATAAAAGATAAACAAACAACACTTGCATTCGTATCCATCGATCAAGATGGCGAACGTGATTTTACTTTTATGCGTGGTGCAGATGGTGAATATCAATTCAATAGCATTGATTTATCAAAAATACAAACGAGTGATTTAATACATTTCGGTTCAGCGACAGCTTTACTATCAAGCCCATTAAAAGAAACGTATTTTCAGTTGTTACAATATGCGAAAGATAAAGGCCATTTTATTTCTTTTGATCCAAATTATCGAAGTGCACTCATTACAAATACAGAACAATTCTCTCAAGATTGTCTAACCTTTATAAAACATGCACACTTCGTAAAAGTAAGTCAAGAGGAAGCTACTATGCTCTCTAAAGAGAGTGATTTACAACAAGCTGCACTCAAATTATTAAATTATGGCGCAAAAGTAGTAGCTATTACACTTGGAAAAGACGGTACCCTTCTTGCGACAAATGAAGGTCAAACTATTGTCTCTTCTATTTCCATTCAACAAGTCGATACAACTGGTGCTGGTGATGCTTTCGTTGGAGCAATGTTATATCAGATTGCCCAAAGTGAACATACACTTTCGTATCATTTCAAAGACTTAACAGCATTTATCTCCTTTGCCAATAAAGTAGGCGCTATCACATGTACAAATTACGGTGCAATTGCCTCTCTTCCATCATTAACAGATATAAAAGCATACGATTAATCGTATGCTTTTTTTACATTCCTCTCCAAAAATCATGCATAATAAAAAAGTACAAAATAACGAGAACGGCCGTCCCGCATAGGGTAATGCGCCGATATATACTCTTCTCTCCTTCCCTCGCTTTCACAAACGCCCAAATAAATCCGAAGAACAATATTAAATCAACATATGGAACATAAAAAGAAAAGACGAGAAACGCATATAAATACACGATAAATAAACAGGTCGTTACTAAGAAAACTTTAAACGCAAATTCACTTTTCATAATATAACCGCCCCCTATCTGTACTGTATTATATTCAGCAAAATACAATAGTTGCAGTTAAACTCCAAGTATAAATAAGCTACCGTCTATAATACGGTAGCCATTACGGAACATTGTATTTCCGTTTATATATATTACTTAAAATCGAAGAAGGAATTTGCTCGTAACGAACTTTCTCTCCTGTTTCATCTATAATATACGAATTGTTTCCTATATAATATATTCCATCTTTTCGTTTTGAGTACACTGGATATCTTTCATTTGGCAATACCGTTTTCACTTTCGTTAACTGTCCATTTGGTTCTTGCCAATATATATCCGCGCGGTCTACTAGCGTAAGTACTCCAATTTGTTCTTCTTCTATTTTTCGACCATTCCAGCTCACAACGCGATAACCAAGCTTATTCGCTTCATATTCGGGGCTCGTATGAAAACGAGAAATGATTACTTTTGTTTGTAATTGTACTCGGTCATATAACCATTGTATATCCCTGTCATGCATACGAATGCAGCCATTTGATTCCCTACTTCCAATCGTCCATTCCCGGTTCGTCCCGTGAATTGCATATTCATTCTTATCTAGTCCAAGCCACCTCGTACCAAGAGGGTTATTCGGTGCACCCCCAGGTATTTTTTTTCGATGGTATTCTTTATTTTTAAATTTAGTTATAATACAAAAATTACCTTCAGGCGTAGGTGTACGATCTCTTCCAGTCGTTACTGGAAATGTTTTTGTGTAATTTCCATTTTCAAAAAAAGACAACTGGTTCGTCGTAAGATTTACTAATATTAAATGATCTGTATTAGCAAAAGCACTAACCGGTAGGATGAAAAATAATAGTATGATGAAACATAACTTTTTCAGCTATATCCCCCCTAGCGCTCCCTATAATAAGTGGAATTAACATTACTTTGCTCTTATAAATGAAAACTATCCATTTACAATAACGCCCCCATTTACATGTATCATTTGCCCAGTAACATAGGATGAATCACCAGATGCCAAGTATACATATGCCGGCGCTAATTCATATGGTTGACCAGGTCTTTGCATCGGAACATTGCTCCCAAACTGAGAGACTTTCTTCTCATCAAAGCTCGATGGAATAAGCGGTGTCCAAATCGGGCCTGGTGCAACACCATTTACCCGAATCCCTTTTTGCACTAACGATTGAGAAAGTGATCTTGTAAAAGCTACGATTGCTCCTTTCGTTGCGGAATAATCAATTAACGTTTCATTTCCTTCATATGCAACGATAGATGCCGTATTTATAATGACATCCCCTTTCTTCAAATGAGAAAGGGCTGCTTTCGTAACGTGAAAATAAGAAAAAATATTAATACGAAATGTTTTTTCTAGCTGTTCTGCTGTAATATACTCTAGCCCTTGCTGCGGATATTGCTGTGCAACGTTATTAACTAAAATATTTAAACTACCTAACTGCCGGGCGGTCTCTTCCACAATATCTTTACAATGCTGTTCATTACTCAAATCCCCCGGCAACAATACACACTTTACACCTTCTTTTTCAACACGTTGTTTCGTCTCATTTGCATCTTCTTCCTCATCTAAATAAGCAATCGCAACATTTGCTCCCTCTTTTGCAAAAGCGATGGAAACTGCTCGTCCAATTCCGCTATCCCCTCCCGTAATTAACACATTCTTCCCTTTTAACTTTTCACTTCCTTTATAGTTTGCATCTTCAAACTGCGGAAGGGGGCTCATTAATGATTCAATACCTGGCTGCTTATTTTGATGTTGCGCAGGCATTGTTATAAAGTTTTTTTGTTGTGGCATAGCTTCTTTCAACTCCTTTTCCTTAGCATGTGCACAATAAAAAGCTGAAATTCACACATCGTTTTACGATTAATATTCGAATTTAAGACACAAAATATGAATTGTTATAAACTTTTTATGCAAAACTATTGCAAAATAGATAAAAAACGAATATTATATATAACTGTTGTGAAAATTATTCGTAAACAGAAAGGATGTTTATATGTTTAACCTTTCAAAACATAAAACTTCTATTAAAACTGAAATTATGGCAGGTATTATTACCTTCTTAACAATGGCATATATCATTGTCGTAAACCCTGTTATCCTTGGAGATGCAGGTGTTCCATTTGAACAAGCATTTACAGCAACAATTATTGCTGCTGTTGTCGGAACATTATTTATGGCAATCTTTACAAACTTACCAATCGCAATCGCGCCAGGTATGGGATTAAATGCTTACTTCTCTTACTCTGTTGTAAAAGCGCATGAAGGCATGACTTTCGCAATTGCATTCTCTGCTGTATTCGTAGCAGGTATGATTTTAATTTTGCTATCATTTACATCTTTCCGTACAAAATTAATGGAAGCAATTCCTGAAAACTTAAAACATGCAATTACTGCTGGTATCGGGCTATTTATCGCCTTTATCGGTTTACGTTTAACAGGTATCGTTACAAAAAATGATGCAAACTTAGTTGGACTTGGTGATCTTCACTCTGCTCCAGTACTACTAGCATTAGCTGGACTTGGAATTACAATTGTCCTTATGTCTTTAAATGTAAATGGCGCACTATTTATCGGGATGTTATTAACTGGTATTATCGCTTTCTTCACAGGACAATTAACATTCTCAAACGGTGTTACATCAATGCCTGGATTACCAGAAGGAATTATCGTTTCAAATCCAATTACTGCTGTATCTGACGTAATTAACTACGGATTATACGGCGTTGTATTCTCATTCTTCCTTGTTACACTATTCGATACAACAGGTACATTACTTGGCGTTGCACAACAAGGTGGATTTATGAAGGACGGAAAGCTTCCAAAAGCAGGACGAGCTCTTCTATCTGACTCATTCTCAGCAACTATTGGTTCTATGTTCGGAACGACACCATCAACAGCTTACATTGAATCATCTGCTGGTGTTGCAGCTGGTGGTCGTACTGGTTTAACAACTGTTACAGTAGCTGTTCTATTCGCATTAGCAGCATTCTTCGGACCATTAGTAAGTGCTGTTTCTGGTGTATCAGCTATTACTGCTCCATCATTAATTATCGTTGGTAGTCTTATGATGGGTTCAGTTCGCCACATCGATTGGGACGCATTTGATGAAGCATTCCCAGCATTTTTAGTAATCTTAAGCATGCCACTTACATCAAGTATCGCAACAGGTATCGCACTTGGATTTATTTCATATCCACTTATGAAAGTGGCAAAAGGTAAATTCCGTGCTGTTCACCCACTTGTATATGTATTTGGAATTTTGTTTGCTTATCAATTGATATTCTTACCACATTAAAATCCCTCATAAAGAGGGATTTTTTTATACATAAAAAGTAGAGCATCGAAATTCGATGCTCTATTTTCCTTTTTTAAAAGCAATATAAAAAGGCTACAGAGAAATTCTTCTCCGCAGCCTAATATTTATTTTTGCAAGAACGCCTGCAAATCTGCAAACTGTCTCTTTGCATCTTCATAGCCTTGCTCGTATAGATTTTGTAGTTTTGCTGTATCTTTTTCCATACGATCTACTTGAAGCGGTACTTCTGGACGAATAACAAATAAATTCCCAGCTTGTTCTTCTTTTTCAATATAGTGAAGTGTTTCATTATACACTTCATAACGATTTAGCATCGTGTTCACAAGGTTCGGATATTTTTTATAAGCTTTCGCAGCAATCCACCCAAATCTTGATTTTTTCTTTGCGTAACCATGATTTCTCGTTAAAATTACGACTGATTTTTTAAATCCATCTTCCTGTGCTTTACGAACTGGAATTGGATCAGAAATCCCGCCATCTAACAGTTGCTTACCACGATAATTTACGACTGGTGCAATGAAAGGCAATGAACTAGACGCTTGTAATAAATTTAGTGCATCATCATTCGTTCCTTCTTTTTCAAAATAAACAGACTGTCCTGTTTCACAATCCGTCGTTCCTACAAGGAAACGTTCTGGACTATTAAAGTATGTTTCAAAATCAAACGGCACATGCTTTTCTGGAATTTCATGAAAAATGAAATCCATATCAAATAGCTGACGTTTTCTCCATAAATTTTTATACGATAAATATTTCGGATGTGATGCATAATCAATATTGACCGTTTTATTTCTATTTCTTTGTCTGGAAAGATACGACGCTGCATGACAAGCACCAGCTGATACACCGATTACATATGGAAAATATAAATCTTGTTCCATAAAGTATTCTAATATCCCGCCCGTGTATACACCACGCATACCGCCGCCTTCTAATACTAACCCCGTATTTTCAAGCATGTTACTCTCTCCTCTATATATATTGACTCTTTAATTATTCACCATGTTAAGTATCTTTTTCTATTATATATGAGTTCTTTCAGAAATTATATTTAAAAGCCTTGAGAAAAAGGAGTTTTTTCTTCCAATTATATTTCCAAATGACCGGAGACATCCTTTATAAACCTTTGAATAAAGTCTTGCTCTTCTTTCGTATATCCATCTAAAAGTAACAACCACTTTTCTTCAGCTTGCTTATGCAATTTTTCATGAGCTTTATATATTTCATTCCCACTCTCCGTTAAGCTGAAGAAGATTTCTTTTTGATTATCTAACATTTGCATCTTCTCAACGAATTGCTTTTGAAACAACTTTGTACAAATTTTAGAGATTGCTCCCTTCGTCAGGCCCATTTCTGTCGTAATTGCCGTTACATTCATCAAACCATTTTTTCCGATACATTCGATTACATGTAACTCAGATAAAGACATACTACTTACGCCTGTCTCACGAAGAAACTTCTCATTTTGTCGTTTTAAATGTTCTTCTTTTTTATGCAAAAGTGTACGAATGTCCGAAAGTATTTCCATTTGCTTCGTTGCATGCTTCAATCCGTTCGCCTCCTAAGTTTCCAAAGAAACAATTTAACTATATACCATTTTAAAACCATTTTTTCATCTTTACAAGTAAGAAAATCATGTTAAAATAAATTTAGTTTCCGAGGAAACTAAATCACAAGGAGGTTAACATGATGAAAAACTCTAAACTAACTTTTATTTTATATGTTGTCTGTATTAGTGCCTTACTCGGTTCCTTCACTCAAAATATTTACACACCTATCTTACCGATGATTCAAAATTCTTTTCACACTTCTCTTTATCTTGTAAATGTAACAGTTTCACTTTTCACATTCGTTCTTGCAATTATGCAGCTCGTATATGGACCTTTAATTGATACAAAAGGGAGAAAATCTGTCCTTATCCCTAGTTTAGTCATTAGTACAATTGGTTCAATCGGATGTGCCTTTTCGGCAAACATTTATTTATTTCTCTTTTTTAGAGCTGTTCAAGCTATAGGAATAGCGGCTATACCTGTAGTTTCAGCAACGATTATCGGCGATTTATTTGAAGGAAAAGAACGCGGAGAAGCGATGAGCCTATACCAAATGTTACTTGCCCTCGCACCTGCAATGGCTCCTCTCATAGGTGGTTATCTTGGCAGTATAAATGGTCACTTATCTGTATTTCTCTTTTTATCTACACTTGGCATTATCTTATTAATTATAAACATTTCACTACTCCCAGAAACAAAGCCAAATATAATTAAACAATCTAAAGCACAAAAGAATTACTCTCTTATCTTAAAAAATAAAACTGGATTTTCTATTACTCTTATTGGCTTCATTCAATTTTGTATTTACTTTTGCTTTCTCGTTTTTTTACCGAGTATTTTAACAAATTCATTTCATTTAACTGTAAATAAAATTGGTCTTATGTTTGTACCAATGTCTCTTTCTATCATGCTAGGAAGTTTTTGCTACAAATTTTTGCAAAAACGCCTCACAACAAAGCAAGCTTTATTTATTACGAGTTTCTTCAATATTATATGTGTCGTTTTATTCTCTTTCACATATAACATCAATATCCCATTCATCATTATCGTTACATCTTTGTACGGTTTTAGTATGGGACTTTCTATGCCAACTCACACTACTTTATTAACAGAAGAATTCGTACAAGAACGCGCAACAGCTATTGGTATGTACAACTTCATCCGCTATCTTGGTATGGGCACAGGGCCACTTATAGGTGGATTTCTTTTATTTAACCAAAATTACTTTTGGATTTTCTTCCTAGGCGCAATTATGTTTTTACTTGTAATCTTATATACAATGAAAATGCTAAGTTTTCATTCTGTACAAAAAGCAAAATAGAGCCCCCAAAAAGGTCGGCTCTATTTATCCTCTTTGATCCGCAACAATATGAATATCAATATACTTTGTTTGTCTCATAATTTCATTTACAATAGAGCCTTTTCGTATTTCTTCCCACCTTGTTCTAGCCGATTGTCCAAGTAAAATTTGTGTTACTTGCAATCTTTTCGCGACTTCAATAATAACATCCGCTGGCTTTCTTCCCTTTGCTTCTTCTAATACAAAACTTGCATCAAATTGATTCGTGAGCGCCTTCCACTCTTCGATCGTCTGCTTTTTTCCAGCTGAAATAGAATCTATATTTTCCCTCTCAACGTTTAATACGTACAATTCAGCATTTAACCGATCAGCCATGCGCCATCCCCGTCGTATTAATTTCTCCGCTGTTGAACTGTATTGTACACAAACGAGAATTTTTTCTTTTACGCCAATCGGTTCTATTACTGTTTGGCTAATTTTCTCGTCCATATCATCCGCAACTTCTCGAAGTGATAATTCCCTAAGTGCTCCTAAATTATTAAGTGTAAAGAAGTTTTGTAAGCTTTGCTGAATTTTTTCTTCTTTATATATCTTTCCGTCTATTAGTCTCTTCCTTAATACCTCGGGCGTTGCATCAACGAGCTGAATTTCATTTGCTTTTTGTAAAATAAAATCTGGAATTCGTTCTCTTACTTTTACATTCGTAATTTGAGCTACAATATCATGAACACTTTCTAAATGTTGAATATTAAAAGCTGATAATACCGATATACCAGCCTCTAACAATTCCTGCACATCCATATAACGTTTCTTATGTTTAGAACCAGGAACATTACTATGCGCAAGTTCATCCACTACAACTACTTGCGGCGCGCGTTTTTTTATTCCTTCCACATCAAGCTCATAAAATACCTTTCCTTTATACTGTATTTCTTTCAAAGGAACTTTTTCTAAATCAGCAATTGCTTCTTCCGTCTCTTTTCTTCCATGCGTTTCAATTAAACCAATTACAATATCAATTCCATCTTTTTTCATTTCCCTTGCATCAAAGAGCATTTTATAACTTTTTCCTACGCCTGGAGCTGCTCCTACATATAGCTTTAACTTTCCGCGATTTTGCTGACGAATATATTCTAAATATTCCTCTGGCGTTCGCCTTTGAAACTTCGGTTCATAATCATCTGCATACAAAATAAACACTACCTTTCATTCGAAACAACGCTACCTCAATCCATTAGATTGAGGTAGCACTGTTACTATTTCATTAATTTCTGTAATGCCAAATTTAGCTTTAAGACGTTTACGCGGGTCTCTCCAAATAAACCAAGCGCAGCACCTTCTGTTTGATCTTTAATCAATTGATTAAGTTTTTCTTTCGGAATATTTGTTAATTTCGAGATGCGATCCACCTGCACCGAGGCCGCCTTTGGACTAATATCAGGATCAAGCCCTGAACCTGAATTTGTCACTAAATCTATTGGTATTTCTGTAACCGGAACAGCTGGATTTTTTTCCTTCCAGTCCGCAATACTTTTCTCTACTCGCTTTGCTAAATCTGGATTAGATGGTGCATAGTTATTTGAACCAGATGCTTCAGCCTTATATTCAATACTAGAAACACGCCCTTGAAAATAACGTGGATCCGTGAAGTTTTGACCAATTAATTTAGAACCAATCACTTCATTTTTATCATTATATATTAGACTTCCATCCGCGTTATCCTTCATTACTGCTTGTGCAATACCAGTAACAATAAGTGGGTATACAAGTCCACACAACACTAGAAATGTAAAAGTAATACGGATAATTGGTGATAGTATACTTTGTTTCTTCTCCATCTTTTTCCCCTCTTCCTTATATAAACAAGCCGACAATCATATCAATTACCTTAATTCCAATGAACGGAACGATAATTCCGCCAAGCCCATAAATAAGTAAGTTTCGGCTAAGCAATGCATTAGAACTCATCGGTTTATATGCAATACCTTTCATCGCTAACGGAATGAGTAATGGAATAATAACAGCGTTAAATATTAATGCTGATAAAATTGCTGACAGTGGTGATGTTAGTTTCATAATGTTTAATGCTTCCATTTGCGGAATCGCAAGTGTAAACATTGCTGGAATGATTGCAAAATATTTCGCTATATCATTCGCAATACTAAACGTCGTTAAAGCACCTCGCGTCATTAACAATTGCTTACCGATTCCTACAACCTCAATAATTTTCGTTGGATTTGAGTCTAGATCAATCATGTTCGCCGCTTCTTTCGCTGCTGTCGTACCACTGTTCATCGCTAATCCAACGTCCGCCTGTGCTAATGCTGGAGCATCATTTGTACCATCACCTGTCATCGCTACAAGTTTCCCTTTATCTTGCTCTGCTTTAATAACAGCAATTTTATCTTCCGGTTTACACTCGGCAACGAATTCATCTACTCCAGCTTCTTTTGCAATCGTTGCTGCTGTTAACGGATTATCACCTGTACACATAACCGTTTTAATCCCCATTTGGCGCAACTGTTCAAAACGATCACGCATACCCGGTTTTACTGTATCCTTTAAATAAATTAAGCCATAAATACGATTATCTACTGCAACTACAAGTGGTGTTCCGCCCTCTTTTGAAATTAAGTCTGCTTTTTGATTTACATCTTTCGGAATTGTTCCGCCTTGTGACTCAACCCATTCAATAACGGCACCTACAGCACCTTTTCTCACTTTCGTTCCGTCTTGTAAATCAACACCACTCATTCTCGTTTCTGCTTTAAACGGAACAAACTCACCTTGTTCTGCAAGTTCTCTATTATATGATATAGATTTTCCCTGCACATACTCGATAACAGATCGACCTTCTGGTGTTTCATCTAAAACAGAACTAATAGCGGCCCACTTTCCAACTTGCTCAATCGTTTCATTTCCTACAGGTAATAATGTATGAGCCATTCGGTTCCCAAAAGTAATTGTACCTGTTTTATCTAAAATAATTGTATTAATATCGCCAGCAGCTTCTACTGCTTTCCCTGACATCGCTAACACGTTAAATTTTGTTACCCGGTCCATCCCAGCAATACCAATCGCTGATAGCAAACCACCAATTGTCGTTGGAATTAAACATACTAACAACGCTACAAGTACAGCAGTATCAATTTGAAAACCTAAATAATTTGTAAAAATCGGCAACGTCACAACGACGATCAAGAAAATAAGAGTTAAGCTCGTTAATACTGTATTTAAAGCAATCTCATTCGGCGTTTTTTGACGAGCAGCTCCTTCTACTAAAGAAATCATTTTATCGATAAATGATTCACCAGGATTACTCGTAATGACAATTGTAATTTCATCACTTACGACCATCGTTCCACCTGTTACGGAACAAAAATCACCGCCTGCTTCTTTTATAACAGGAGCTGATTCACCTGTAATTGCAGATTCATCTACAGATGCTAATCCTTTGATTACTTCGCCATCACTTGGAATCATTTCTCCTTGTTTTACGATAACAACGTCACCTTTTCTAAGATCAGTTGCTGAAACTTGGACAATGTCTCCATTTTCTTTTACTACATTTGCAAACACATCTTTCTTCGACTGCTTTAAAGAATCGGCTTGCGCTTTACCACGACCTTCTGCTAATGCTTCTGCAAAATTCGCAAATAAAACTGTAAATAATAGAATGAGAGAAACTGTTATATTAAACCATCCTGGTATACTACTAGAACTGCTTGGAAGAAAAGATAAAATGAACGTAATGATAAATCCAATTTCCACAACGAACATAATCGGATTCTTTATCATGACCTTCGGATTCAATTTCGCAACGGATTGCTTCATCGCATGTGTTACGATATCACGATCCATCGTTTTCGCTTGTCTAACTTCATCTTCTACAGCATGTATTTGGGACTCATTTAATTGTTTTTCTTTTACTACTACCGGTCTCATCATTTACCCTCCATTACTTCAATGTAAGAAATTCTGCAATTGGACCGAGTACTAACATTGGGAAGAATGTTAATGCACCGACAATTACAATTGTTCCGATGAAGATGCCACCAAATAAACTATTATCTGTACGGAACGTTCCGACTGTTTCTGGCACTACCGTTTTTTCTTTCAATGAAGCTGCCACAGCTAGCATCGTAATTAAACTGAAGTAACGTCCTAAAAACATAACTAAACCAGTCGTAATATTCCAAAACGGTGTATTATCTCCTAATCCTTCAAATCCAGATCCGTTATTCGCAGCTGACGATGTATATTCATATACCACTTGCGTCAAACCGTGGAAACCGGAATGAGAAATAGCATCCGTCCCTAAATTTGTTGAAAGAGCTAATGCCGAAAATCCTAAAATGAGCAATGGATGAAATAAAATCGTGACCGCGATTAATTTCATTTCCTTACCTTCAATCTTTTTACCTAAAAACTCTGGTGTCCGTCCAACCATTAACCCAGATATAAACACCGCGATAATTGCATACATAATAATGTTTACAAAACCTGCTCCAACGCCGCCATACACAGTATTTAACATCATATTTACAAGCGGAACTAAACCGCCAATTGGTGTTAACGTATCATGCATCGTATTAACAGCGCCTGTTTCAGCAGCTGTCGTTACCGTTGCGTATAGTGAAGAAAATACTGTTCCAAATCGTACTTCTTTCCCTTCTGTACTTCCTTGTACATGTTCGATACCCATTCCATTTAATGCCGGATTCCCATTTAGTTCAGATGTCGTAATCGTTATAAATCCTAGTAAAAACACCATAAAAAGTGATACGAAAAGGATGCGACCTTGTTTTTTATTTCCTACCATTCGTCCGTACGTAAATGGAAGTGCTGTTGGTAATAACATCATAAGCATCATTTGCAAAATATTACTCATTTGTCCTGGATTTTCAAAAGGATGCGTAGAGTTCGCTCCGAAAAATCCACCGCCGTTATTTCCAAGTTCCTTTATGGAAACGAATGATGCAACAGGTCCACGTAATATACTTTGCTTTGCCCCATCAATCGTTTGTGCTGTAACCGCCCCATCTAACGTTTGCGGTACGCCAAGTGCGACAAAAACTAGTGCCGCAATAAATGCAATAGGAAGAAACACTCTCGTTAACGCTCTCGTAAAATCAACGAAAAAGTTACCAAGTTCTTTTCCAGCAAGTCCTCTTATAAAAGCCATAACGAGCGCTAATGTCGTTGCTGGTGCCGCAAACATTAAAAATGTAATCCCGATTAATTGTGATAAATAGGATAAACCATTTTCACCGCTATAATGCTGTAAATTTGTATCAGCCATAAAACTAATCGCTGTATTAAAAGCGAGCGTAGGCTCCATCCCTTCAATATGCGCTGGATTTAACGGCAGCACACCTTGTAATCTGAAAATGAAATATACAACAACAATCATAAATCCGTTGAGTAAAACTAATGATAATGCGTACTGTTTCCACGTTTGATTGTATTCTTTTACACCCGTAATTTTAAAAATAAGTTTTTCAAAAGGCCCAAATACTTTATCTAGCGTTTTGCTACCTTGAAAAGCTTTTTCTAAATAAACCCCCGTTGGCTTTGCTACTAAAATAAACAAGAGCATTGTAATAATGACTGCAACCCAAATCATAATGAATGATTCCCCCTAATTAAAACTTCTCTGGATTTAATAATGCATACACTAAATACACTGTAATTGCTGCGACAATAACCGATAAGACAATCATCATGATTGCTTTCCTTCTTTCACAACTTTATCTGACCAACTTGCAAGACTTGCCATTGATGCAACTAATAAAATAAAAATCCCGACCATTACAACATCTAACATAGCTATCCCTCGCTTTGATTTTTGTTAAAATTTACCATTTAAATATTAAAAAAGAACACTGAGCTCTACTCAGTGTTCAAAAAATGAACAACAAAAAGTAAACCTCCTCTCTAAACGCTTACGAGGTTAGCTGTCGGATTCGGGCCTAAAGAGTAGCCCTACTTTCAAAACTGAAAGATTCACCCCAAGTGACGATGCACAAAATTGGTTCCCCCGCTCCATTTCTGGAACTCAGCGATTTTAGGTTTTTTTGGAAATTTTATGAATGATTTATGAGAGTAAATATACTCCTCTATATTTCACTTGTAAAGGAGTAAATTACTGAAAATAATAATATTTACATTCATTTAAACGCTTACATTGAAGATTATTACTATTATTTCATCTATTTTCTTTATTTCTCTTCTCTTTTCTTAAAAATGACCTTTTAAATATGAAATAAAAAGAGCGAATGACATGAAGTGCATAGCTTGTTGCACTCAGCATTCGCTCTTTTTTATTCAACCTTTATTCTCCTCGTAAAAATGCACGTAAATTTCTCCCGCGAATATAAACTTGTGTCAATTCTGCATGTAGCTGCTCATACTCGGTAATATCTACCTCTAAATACAAAGCATCTTTTGATGGTAATATAATATACGGCCCTGGAAAAAGGGGATCGATCTGAACCAATTCTTGAACTCGCTCTACCGATACTGCCCAACGATTTGCTATATCTCCAAGTAATAGTACCTTCATCATTTCTTCCCCCGCCCTATTCAAAAAATAAAAAAGAAATATTATCACAATTTGTAAACACGACAAACTTAGCTCCAATTGTTTCATAGAGCCTCGCTGGATATCGTTTATTCCTTGTAACAACAGTAATAGGTGCTTGAAAAGAAAAGCGAATGTGTTCTGTGAAAAAACTAACGATTGGAAGCTCATCCCCTAGTAAAATCACCTTCTTAATACACTCACAAATACTAGTAAAGTCCTGCTCCTTACTGCAGCTATAAGTCCAATCAAACCCACAATTCCTAACTTCAGCCGCTATCTCTTCATTTGCTGTAAAAATAATTAACTCATGTTGAAATGATACTAAATCTCTTAAACTATTTACCTTACTTTCTTCTCCAACACAAATAAGTGTTAGTTCCATGTACCTCATCCTCCTTAGTATAAAAGAAATCAAACATAGATTGATATTCCCCTATACTAATCAGATCGATGAAGTGATGTATCCATCATGGCACCGTCCTCTCTCAAGACGCTTACGAAGTTAGCTGTCGGATTCGGACTTTGAGAGTAGCCCTACTTTCAAACTTGAAAGATTCACCCCTAGTGACACTGCACAAATTGGTTCCTCCGCTCCATATAATTGGACTCAGCGTTTACAAAAAAATGTATTCTGGCTGATATATTACTCCTGTATTTTGAAAAAGTAAACAGAAAAAAAGCCAGTTATAAAACTGGCTTTTCACTTATCTATACACGCGTTCTATTCACTTTATACGCAAAATGATTCGTCGGTCCATGACCACTACCAATATTCAATGGCTCTTCAATTGCTATACTAATAAATCGTTTTGCTTCTTGAACAGCATCTTCAATTGAGTATCCTTTCGCAAGTCCTGCTGTAACCGCTGAAGCAAATGTACACCCACTTCCATGCGTTTGCTTTGAAGGAATTCGCTCGCTTCTAAACTCAATAAATTTTTCTCCATCAAAGAGGAAATCAATTACTTCATTCCCTTGATATTCTGCATGTCCGCCCTTCATAAGCACATATTTAGCACCTAATTCATGCAATATTTTTGCAGCTTCCTTACTATCTTCAACATTATGAATCTCCATCCCAGTTAACACTTCTGCTTCTGGGACATTCGGTGTTATAACAGTTGCTACTGGTAATAAATATTCTTTTAATGCTTGAACTGCTTCTTGCTGTAATAATGATGCACCGCCTTTTGCAATCATAACGGGATCTAGCACAATATTATTCCAGCCAAACTTTTTAATTTGTTCTGCAACAATTTGAATTATTTCACTACTAAATAACATTCCTAGTTTCACTGCATCTGGTGTTACATCCGTACCAATTGAATTCAGCTGTTCTGTAATACCTTCTAATGGAACAGGATATACCCCTTGAACGCCAAGCGTGTTTTGAGCAGTAATTGCCGTAATAGCCGTCATTCCGTATACACCAAGCTCTTGGAATGTTTTTAAATCTGCCTGAATTCCAGCACCGCCGCCGCTATCAGACCCTGCAATTGTTAAAGCTTTATTCACTTTCATCCCACTCATCCTTTTCTATCCAAAATAGCGATGATAAATCGTTTTTGCTTCGCTTATATCTTTCGTTCCATGTACGAGCACACGGCCATCTTTAAAGGCTACTAACCTCTTGTCTTCAACAGAAAATGATAGTAAATATGGATTTATATTTAAATCATTTACACGACCTTCCAACAACTCTTTATATTGTTCAAAATTCATTTCATCTTTATGAGGTGGTCTAATTTGAACTGTATTTCGCCCGCATAAAACTGCTGTTTTTGATGTGTTTTCTTTATTTAAATACGGATATAATGCATTCTCTCCGCATGAAGGACAATTATGCTGGCGAAGTTTTTGCACATTCATACATGAATACTCATTCTTCCACATATCAAACGATACAAGCCCATCTCGAAGTGATTCGTAATCTTCTACTAACAGTTTAAGAGCTTCTGTTACTTGATGAGAAACGACAAGAGATACAGCAGGTGATATAATACCCGCTGTATCACATGTTGCCCCGCCAAGCGGAATCGACTGTAATAAACATGATAAACATGGTGTTTTACTAGGAAGGATTGTGTAAGAAAGACCGTAACTACCTACACATGCACCGTAAATCCATGGAATAGAATATTTTTGTGATATATCATTTACAATAAAGCGCGTTTCGAAATTATCAGTCGCATCAATAATTACATCAACATTTATAACAAGTTCTTCTAGCTCTTCAGCTGTTACATCTTGAACGAGAGCTTCTATTGTTACATCACTATTAATCTCTTCTAAACGTTTTTTAGCCGCTATAGCTTTTGGAAGATTATTCTTTACGTCGCTCTCTGCATACAATTGTTGTCTTTGTAAATTACTCCAATCTACATAATCACGGTCAACAATTGTTATCTTGCCAACACCTGCTCTTACAAACATCTCTGCATTTGCACTACCTAATGCACCTGCACCGATAATAAGCACATGCTTTTCTCTTATCTTTTGCTGTCCTTCTTCTCCAATTGGAGAAAATAGTTCTTGGCGAGAATATCGATTATTCAACTACGCTCATTCCTTCTAAAGGACTACTTGCAGTTGCACAACGCTTACGTGCAATGCGACCTGCTTCAAATCCTAAACGGCCTGCTTCAATACTTAATTTCATTGCTTGTGCCATTTTAATAGGATCTTTTGCTCCTGATACAGCTGTATTTAATAACACGCCATCTGCTCCTAATTCCATTGCAAATGCCGCATCAGCTGGGCTACCAATACCGGCATCAACGATAACTGGTACTGTCGCTTGTTCAATAATGAAGCTCAAATTTAATGGATTTACAATACCAAGTCCTGATCCGATTGGAGATGCTCCTGGCATAATCGCATGCACGCCAAGCTCTTGTAATTTACGTGCTAATACAACATCATCAGATGTATACGGAAGTACGATAAATCCTTCTTCCAGTAACATTTCAGATGCCTTTAATGTTTCTACCGGATCAGGTAATAACGTTCTATCATCACCAATAACTTCTACCTTTATCATGTCACAAAGCCCAGAAGCTTTTGCTAATTTTGCAATACGAACAGCCTCTTCAGCGTTTTTTGCTCCTGCTGTATTTGGTAATAACGTATATTTTTTCACATCAAGTTTCTCTAATAAATTAGGTTGCTTTGCATCAAAGATATCCATACGACGTACTGCAAACGTTAAAATTTCAGCTTCAGAAACGTCAATTGCCTTTTGCTGTACGTCAAAATCAGGGAATTTACCTGTTCCTAATAAAAGTCTAGAATGAAATGAAAATGGTCCAATGTTTAACATAATCAACCGCCTCCTACGAAAGTTACAATCTCAATTTGGTCTCCATCAAAAACAGATGTATCTGTATGATCATCTTTTTGTAAAATATCTTTATTACGCTCTACTACAACAATTCTGTTATCTAGCTCTAAATGTGTAAGTAGCTCAGCTACTGTTTTTACACTCGCTGGCACTTCAATTTGGTTACCATTAATTTTTAAATTCAAACTTCCATCCCCTTTCTAAACTCTTCTAGAAAGCAATGAATCTAGCAAATGATTCTCTTGCTTTCCTTCTATTAAATCAGCCATATATTGGCCAGAAATAGGACTTAATAAAATACCGTTTCGATAATGGCCCGTGCAAGCATATAAACCTTTTATTTCTTCATGCTCTCCCATATAAGGAGCTTCATGATTCGATTGTGGTCTTAATCCTGCCCACGTGCTTTCCCATTCTGCTTCTTTTAAAGCTGGCAATATTGTATAAGCACGCTCTAATATAGAAGTTATACTTTCTGGCTGCACAGTTTTATTGAACGTATGTGGCTTCATTGTTGCCCCAATTACGTAACGTCCACCGCGCTTTGGAGTAATGTAAAATCTTTCTTGAAAAATAGGTGCTTTTAAAAGTTGTTTTCTACTTCTTACCGCAACCACTTCTCCTTTAACTGGATATGTACCCCAATCGCGGTGAAAATAACTGAGTAACTTCGTGCTCCATGAACCTCCTGCAATAACGACTTTCTCACATGTGACAATACCTTCACTTGTAATAACTCCAGTCACTTTATTATTTTCAATACGGATATCAAATACTTCTGTCTGTTCATATATATCAGCACCGGAAATCGCTGCAGAATGTGCGAATGCTTTCGTAAGCTCTGGTGCAATAACATGACCGTCTTTCGGATAATATACTGCTCCTATAATAGATTCGGATAGATATGGCTCTTTTTCCCGCACATGGTCTCCCGTTAGAAAATAAGAATCTTCACCTGTTTTCTGCTGCCAATCCATAATGTGAAGAATTCTTTCCTTCTCATCTTCATTTTGAGCAATACGATAAATTCCTTTTTCTTCATATCCAATATCAACACCCGTCTTTTCACGTAAAACTGCTGCAAGTTGTGGAAATATAGCTCGGCTTTCTCTAGCAAGTTCAAATAGCGGATCATACGCATCCCATTCTGCCTGAACACCAAGTAAACCAGCAGCTGCTTTTGAAGCTTCCGATGCAATACTTTGCTTCTCCACAATCGCTACTTTATGTCCTCTTTCTGCTAGAAAATGTGCAATTGAACTACCAATTACACCACCACCAATAATCGCTACATCATACTTCTCACACATGTTTTTCCGCCCACTTTCTTATTGATTCCTTATAAGATTTCGCTTTGCTATACGGGTTACTACTACTTACAATTCCAGACATAACTGCTATACCGCTTACACCGTTAGTAAGAACATCCACTGTGTTTTCTGGGGTAATTCCTCCAATTGCTGTAATCGGTATAGATAAACACCTTGCAATGTCTGAAATTTCTTCAAGCCCTCTCGCTGGCACACCTTTTTTACAATCTGTCGGAAATACATGGCCATAAACGAGTGAATCCGCTCCATTTTTAAAAGCTACTATTGCTTCATCTAGCGAATGCACAGAATAACCGACATGCAAATACGAAAACTTTTCTTTCACTGACTTTACATCTGTACTTCGATATCCTAGTTGAACACGAGGAATATTTAATAAAATTGCAATATCAATTCGATCGTTTATGACAATTTTAGAAGCCGGAAAGCCCTCCATTAATAGACTTTCCACACCTTCATATAATTCCTTCGTACTCTTCTCACGCTCACGAATATGCAAATAATCAATCTCACTCTCAATTTGCATCGCTACATTCACTAACTCTTCGAATGGCATATGGCCATTTGAGATTACGTGGAGCTCATTTTTCATATTCATTCGCCTACTTTAAAATATTTTCGAATAATTCATCGGCTGGGACGGTTTCTTTCGTCATTCCTTTGTCCTTCAGCCACTTATTTTGTTTCTCCCAAGATTCTTTTGAATCTGATAAGAATGGCTCATCTTTCGTTTCCATCTTCTCTAATAAAATTTTCATACTTTCCTTTTCAACTTCTGGCACAAGTGGGAAGTTTTCTTTTTCTTGATGATTTAATAAAATATTCAATGCTTCATCTGGGTTTTTCTTCATGAAATCATAGCCTTTTTTCGTACCACGTAAGAAAGCTTGCAACGCCTCTTTATCTTTTTTCAACGTTTTATCACCTGTTACAAACACAAGCTCATGATAGTTTGGTACTCCGTAATCAGCTGGATTAAAGTACGCTGGTTCATGGCCTTCATGACGCATAACAGGTACTTCATGGTTAATGTATGCCCCTGTTACCGCATCTACTTTCTTCGTAATTAATGCTGGTACTAAATCAAAGCCAACATCTACTACTTTCACTGTATCAGGATTACCACCAGCTTCTTTTACCATCGTTTTTAAATACATCTCACTTAATGGTGTTCCAGAGTATCCTACTGTTTTTCCTTCTAAATCTTTCGGTGATTGAATGCCCGCTGATTTCAGTGATACAACATGATTTAATGGTGAACGTACGACAGCCCCAATTGATTTCACTGGAATTTGCTCATTCGCTCTCGCCATAACAACATCTGGCTGATAATACAAGCCCACTGTCACCTTCCCTGCTGCTGCCAGCGTTAATGGATCAGTCGGATTAGAAGGGAATTTAATATTTACCTTTACACCTTCTTCTTTAAAGTATCCTTTTTCAATTGCTGCATAGATAAAGCTATGTACCGCATTTGGATACCAATCTAACATGACTGTTATTTCTTTCTCTTTTTTACTTTTGTCTGATGCTGAATTACTCGAACATCCTGCAATTATTGCAATTAATAATGTAAACACAAAGATGCGCTTTAAAAATTTCATGAATGCTTCCTCCAACTAATGAATTTCTTTTCTAATATGGAAATAATTACGACGAAGAAAATAGCTAATAATGATAACAATACAATAGGTGCAAATACGCCAGCTCCATCTAACTGCGTCATCATTCTCTTACTGAAATATCCAAGCCCAGCTTGTGCACCGAGCCATTCTCCAATTGCTGCTCCGATAACACTAAGCGGAACTGCAATTTTTAAAGCTGAGAAAAAATAAGGAAGAGCAGACGGCAACTTTAATTTAAGAAAAATATCTCTTTTTGTTGCTCCATATGTAACTAAGAGCTCCTCCCATTCTTTTTTCGTACTACGCAGTCCATCATACGTATTGACCGCAATTGGGAAAAACGTAATTAAAACTGTGACAACAACCTTACTCCAAATTGTATATCCAAACCATAAAACAAATAGCGGAGCAAGCGCAGTAATCGGAATCGTTTGTGAAGCAACTAATAATGGATAAAATGCTCTCTCCATCCATGTACTCGCATTCATTAACATCGCTAGCCCTACACCTAATACGATAGAGATAACAACACCTATTAAAACGACGTATAACGTTGCAGGTAAATGAACTGTAAATAATATGTCTTTTAGTTTCCATATCTTCATTAAAATCGCAGAAGGTGACGGTAAAATGTACATCTCATCTACAATTCTTGCTCCTATTTCCCACACAGCTAGTAAAATACTAGAAAGTGTAATAGCAGGAACTAATTCTTTCAATCGGTTCATCACACAAGTACCTGCCTTTGTAACATACTAAGAAGCTCATCTTTCAGCGCTAATACTTCCGGTTTATATAAATCTTTTCGTGTTCTGTTATGATCAAGCGGTACAGTCCGTTCAGTCAAAGTCGTTATCGGCTGCTGTTCCACTACTAAAACTCGGTTTGAAAGAAATAACGCTTCTTCAACATCATGAGTAATGAATAAAATTGTTTTTTCCCACTCTTGCCATTGTTCAAACAACCATTCTTGCAAAGAGGTCTTCGTTAAAGCATCCAACGCACTAAATGGTTCATCTAACAGCAATATCTCCCCGCCTGTTAATAAAGTTCGAATAAAAGATACACGTTGTCTCATACCACCAGATAAATCTTTCGGATATTTTTTCTCATACCCTTGCAAACCAAATTTATGTAACAGTTCCTTTGCCTTTACTTCTGCTTCTTTCTTCTGTACACCTTGGCACTCTAGCGGCAGGGCAGCATTCTCAATAATTGTTCTCCACGGCAAAAGCATATCTTTTTGCGGCATATATCCTACAGGATGGTGCTTTGTTTCTGTCAGTTCTATCTGTCCAGTACTTACCTTTTCTAGACCTGTAATAAGGCGAAATAAAGTACTTTTCCCACATCCACTCGGTCCGATAATACTGACAAACTCTTTCTCATGTATAGAAGCATTTAATTCATGGGTGATTGGTTTCTCATCGTAATGAAAAGAAACATTATGAAACTGTAGTATGTTCTTGCTCCTCAAATCCCCACATCTCCTTACGATAGGACATATCCCAGAATAAATATTCAAATCGACTGGAATTTAAGAAAATCTCCTCTAATCTTTCTAGTTCTTTCTCAGACTTTCCAACTGCCATTTCATTTAATAAATCTATTAACCAAATACAAAGATTACCGTATTCTTCCGAACTATATCCTTGAATCCACTCACCAAAAAACTCATGATCTCTTGCTCCAGGAATATCATTTAAACGCTTCCCAATTTCCCAATAGCTCCACATACATGGAAGAAGCGCTGCTATTAATTCCGCAAGTGTGCCATTTTGAGATACAGACATCATGTAATTTGTATAAGCTAAATTTTTAGCAGATGGTTTCGCAGACTCTATCTCCTCTATAGAAATTCCAAGTCTTTTTGCATATTGTTTATGGATTGTCATTTCGCCATTTAATATTCCATCAATTTGTTCAGCGAACTTTCCCATTACTTGTGGATTCGTTGCTTTTACAACACCAATCGCATATAACTTTGCATAATCTAGCAGATATAAATAATCTTGAATAATATAATACTGGAATTTATCTTTTTCTAACGTGCCATCTCCCATACCCACTACAAACGGATGATTATGACTCATCTCCCATACCGGTTGCACAGTTTCTAATAATCTATTGCAAAATTTCATTTCTCTATCCCCTTTCAATATATGTATCTAAATAAAAAACCACTTCTATATATAAGAAGTGGTTACAGCAAATAAAGTTATACATTTATTCGATGTTCCACTTCCCTTCGCTAGTATTACCTAGATCAGGTGTTGTAAGGGTTAAGGATTATTCCTCTCTCAGCAAGTCAAGCACCCCTAGTGGTTTCAATATGAAATTTTCAAATAAAAAAGCCCCGTTTCTATACGCAAAGAAACGGGGACTCATTGTTAGTGTCCGAATTGCTTCCCTACGCTAGCATAATCTAGATCAGGTAATAAAAAGGATCAAAGGCTTACGGCCTACTCTCAGCTGGCAACACCAGCTCTCCTAGCAAACTATAAAATTATCACTGTCAGTATAACACCCTAATAAGACATCATCAACTTTTTTAATTTTCTTAATTATCAACATAATATCAAAATTATACAATACATACATTCTATTTTAGAAAATAAAACCCTGATTAATTGTATAAAAAGGAATCATTATCTTCAAAAAATTTATTTTTATATTGATTTCATATTACATTTATGTGAATACCCCCACTATATTATATCTTTATACTATAATAAAATTACAACTATACAACTAGAGGAGGTCTCTATTCCATGAATATGAAAGCTACTGCTTTAACAGCAACTACTGTAGCGATTGCTTCTTTACTTCCTTCTATGGGTGAAACAAATGTACAAAAAGCAAACGCTGAACAATTATCTAATATTAAAACTGGGTATGTCAAAGTCGATCAAGTAGCATTACATACAGAAGATAACGTAAAAAGCACATCAATTGATACAATTCGCTTTAATACAAAAGTGAACATCCTTGAAACAACTAATGGTTGGTATAAAGTATCTGTTCATAATAAAGTAGGTTATGTACAAAAAGATGCTATTTTACTAAAAAACAAACTTCAATCTAATGATCAATACATCGTTAATGCTAATGCATTAAACGTTCGCTCTGAACCTAATTTAGAATCTTCCATTTTAGATGTATTACCAAATGGTAAGTTTATTACCGTTCAAGAAGATCAAGGCGAATGGTATAAAATATCACATAATGGCCAAACAGGTTACGTACAAAAAGCATTCATATCTAATGGTTCACAACCCTTAGTAAAAGGAATCACCGTTCAAAATAATACAAAATATACTGTTGCAACACCTAATCTAAATGTACGTAGCACCGCTAGTACAAGTAGCGCTCTACTCGGTTCATTACAAAACGGTACACAAGTACAAGTAGTAGAAACTGTAGGTACTTGGTATAAAATTCGTTTTGGCACAGGATACGGATATGTAGCAAAACACTATGTAGTACAAAATCAACCACAAGCTAAAACAGATCAGCCTTCATCAATTCCAGCTGCTTTCAAATTCCCCGCTCAAGGAAGAATTAGCTCAACCTTTGATATACGCTGGGAACAAATGCATTATGGTATAGATATTGCCGCTCCAGGAAACGTCTCTATCCAAGCTGCTGCTGCAGGTAAAGTTGTGAAATCTTATTATTCAGCTAGCTATGGCAATGTTGTTTTCATTGCGCATCAAATCAATGGGAAATTATATACAACTGTTTATGCTCATATGAAGGATCGCACTGTACAAGCTGGTGATCAAGTACAAACTGGACAATTAATAGGTCATATGGGAAACACAGGTCATTCATACGGGCAACATCTTCATTTTGAATTACATAATGGAGAATGGAATTTTGAAAAAACAAATGCAGTAAATCCACTGCCATATTTAGTTAGGTAAATTGTATGCCACGCAATATACCTCTTATAATTGAATACGTAGCCTTTTTAGGTTTAATCTGTTGTTTAATCATTTACAATACAAATATTGTATTTTTATCTATTATTATTGCTTTTGTTGCATTAGAAATTATGATGGAATCATTTCAAGTGCAACTAAAACAAAAAATTGCCCATATTTATAATGCTATTTTTCTTTTGAGTGCTCTCATAACAAATATAATTAGTAATGGCTTTTATTTATCTACTGTATTTCCAGTATTCTTTATGGCTGTTTTATTATTTGTAGCTAGATATATTAATGTCCCTTATAACCAAAAACAAAAACAAGAAGCTTAGAAAGAGGAGACACTGTGTACCAATCTTTCAAAGATACTCCAATAAAATACATATTGAATTTGTATAAGAAAGCCAATACTTTTTTTGGTATACAAGGAAGTTATACTGCACAACTTCTCCTATATGGAATGTTGTTTCTTGTCTTAATCACTTTCTCCTTGTTTTACTAACAAAAAGGATCTCACATAAACTGGAGATCCTTTTTAATTTATATTAATTTTTCATATCGAAAATATTGTTTATCCACAAGCATATTTTTCATAAATAAAGCTCAAATTATATTTTTTCTCTAAGCTCATTCGTTGTTCGTCATCGCACCAATAGAAAAGAATATCATGAATCGTTGCGTAACGCTTATTTTTAAGAAATAGCCTAAAGAATGATGGTAAACAATCATGTAATTGTATAAATATATAATTGCGTAGTGTTTCTTCTTTATATTCAATGCCCTTACAAATATACAGTAATTCTTCACAATAATATGCATGCTGTGGAACTTGTATCATTTCGAAAAATGGCACATAAGATAGTAGCTTTCCAATAAAATGACCATATCGATCCATTACTCCTATCGTCATATGCTCCATCATTTCTTTCATCACATATAAATAATCATCTACATGCGTTGTCTTTAATGGGTCTAAGCGATCGGAAATTTGAGATAATACAGCTCTTTGACATGCTAAAACTGCCTGACTAGGTCCATAATATGATAGGAAATCTGTACACTTACGATATTTCCGTAATAAATCATGTGTATACAAATCATATACAAAAGTATTACAATACATTGCTAAACTCATCATATCACTATTTAATTGCTCTTTTGATAATGATTTCGCTCTCTTGCACATATAAAAGAATGTAAATTCCAATACTTCTTTATGAGATAATAAATGTTTACAATCGGTTATACACTTCTCATTAAATTTAACTCTATCCCAAATTTCAATATCCCTATCTGTCAATTCACCTATACGATATTTAATAATTAAATAATTTAAAGCAACTGATTGCGTCAAAAGATCCCATGTTTCATATTCCAATGAAGTATGAACAAACTCAGCTAATCCTTGCGCTATCATAAAATCATTTGCCTCTTCATACCAACCAATCTCTTGGCATAAGCGAAGAATACGCACTAAAGTTGGAATTTCATCTTTATGAAACTGCGGTAATTTCTTTGCTTTATTCATGCCATATACGATAAATGCCGCTAAATTTTCTTCTTTATAAAATTCTTTCTCTTTCCATACTAATATAGTTCGTTCTTTCCCCTCACCTTTTGGGTGACAAGGTACAAGCAAAGAAAATAATTCAGCGAAATTATTTGGTTCTATATATGTATCTGTAACCAAATTCCAATTTGGATCGCCCTGTACAGCCTTCATATAATTCCCCTTCCCTTTTCATCTATGTAGGAAATATTAATTTATTATCGCACCACTAAAAATTAATATTGTTATATTCAAAATCTCTCATAATACTTATATCTATCAGTATATCATCTTTTCTCTTATTAAAAATTAAGAATAACAAATTTTAAAAAAATGTCGAAATTATTAACCACATACTTATTATATAATGTCTCAGATACATCACGCTAACATATTAGTTTAATCCATATATACTAGAATAATGTATCTGAAATTTATATATAATTTAGCTCTTTATGAGTGACCATTAAACTCTCGGTTAATGAAAGTTTCAATTTACTCTGTACGCTCTGAGATTTCGCTCAAGGCAAATCCAGCTTGATCATCTGCTGATTCCCTTATAGCTAAATCTCCTAGTGCTAACATGCCAATAAGTTGACCACTATCAACTACTGGTAATCGTCTAATTTGATGCTGTGCCATTAGCTCTGTAGCTTTTTCAATAGAATCATTTGGAGAAACTGAGATAATATTTGTTGTCATTACATTTGTAATCTTATTAGATCCAGGATGTTTTTCAGCAATCCCTCGAACGACTAAATCACGATCAGTAACAAGCCCAACAACTTGCTCATTTTCAACAACAGGAATTAATCCAACCGATTCTTCCTTCATTTTTACAGCTGCCTCATATACATTGTCTAGCGGTGTACAATGTACAATATGGGTACTCATTAAGTCTCTCACTCGTGTCATTATGATTTCCTCCTTTTTATACATACCATAGCTTTTCCAAAATTCCTTTATTTATTTCTGGAAAGTAACGTAATAAAAAGGATTAACAAAATAAAAAAGAGCCAGCATAATGCTGACTCTTTTTGTATGACCCGTACGGGATTCGAACCCGTGTTACCGCCGTGAAAGGGCGGTGTCTTAACCACTTGACCAACGGGCCATGGCTCCGCAGGTAGGACTCGAACCTACGACCGATCGGTTAACAGCCGATAGCTCTACCACTGAGCTACTGCGGAATAATATATGGTGGGCCTAAATGGACTCGAACCATCGACCTCACGCTTATCAGGCGTGCGCTCTAACCAGCTGAGCTATAGGCCCATATACTTTACAGGGGCAGTAGGAATCGAACCCACACTGGAGGTTTTGGAGACCTCAGTTCTACCTTTAAACTATGCCCCTAAATGATGCCGGCTAGAGGACTTGAACCCCCAACCTACTGATTACAAGTCAGTTGCTCTACCAATTGAGCTAAGCCGGCATAAAAAAATGGTGGCTCGGGACGGAATCGAACCGCCGACACGAGGATTTTCAGTCCTCTGCTCTACCGACTGAGCTACCGAGCCAACATAAATGGCGGTCCCGACCGGGGTCGAACCGGCGATCTCCTGCGTGACAGGCAGGCATGTTAACCACTACACCACGGGACCATTTGGTTGCGGGGACAGGATTTGAACCTGCGACCTTCGGGTTATGAGCCCGACGAGCTACCGTGCTGCTCCACCCCGCGACAATATAAAGTTTTAAAAAATGGAGGAGGTAGAGGGATTCGAACCCCCGCGCGACTCTCGCCGCCTGTCGGTTTTCAAGACCGATCCCTTCAGCCGAACTTGGGTATACCTCCATGAAGGAAAAAAATAAATATTTTATTATTATATGTCTAAACCATTAAAGAAAAAATGGAGGAGGTAGAGGGATTCGAACCCCCGCGCGATTCTCACCGCCTGTCGGTTTTCAAGACCGATCCCTTCAGCCGAACTTGGGTATACCTCCGAGACATATATTAAATAAAGTGGAGCCTAGCGGGATCGAACCGCTGACCTCCTGCGTGCAAGGCAGGCGCTCTCCCAGCTGAGCTAAGGCCCCATGTTTTTTGGGAATATCGGGAAGACAGGATTTGAACCTGCGACCCCCTGGTCCCAAACCAGGTGCTCTACCAAGCTGAGCCACTTCCCGTTAATAAAAGCGCGCCCGAGAGGAGTCGAACCCCTAACCTCTTGATCCGTAGTCAAACGCTCTATCCAATTGAGCTACGGGCGCATATGGTGCCGAGGGCGGGGGTCGAACCCGCACGGTGGTCACCCACCGCAGGATTTTAAGTCCTGTGCGTCTGCCTGTTCCGCCACCCCGGCATGTCATATTGAAAATTGGAGCGGAAGACGGGATTCGAACCCGCGACCCCAACCTTGGCAAGGTTGTATTCTACCACTGAACTACTTCCGCAAGACATGTATGAGTTATTTTATTAAAAGTGCGGGTGAAGGGAGTCGAACCCCCACGCCAAAGGCGCTAGATCCTAAGTCTAGTGCGTCTGCCAATTCCGCCACACCCGCATATTTCATTAAAATGGTGAGCCATGAAGGACTCGAACCTTCGACCCTCTGATTAAAAGTCAGATGCTCTACCAACTGAGCTAATGGCTCTTAATGGCTGGGCTAGCTGGATTCGAACCAGCGCATGACGGAGTCAAAGTCCGTTGCCTTACCGCTTGGCTATAGCCCATTAATTAAGAATGGTGGAGGGGGGCAGATTCGAACTGCCGAACCCGAAGGAGCGGATTTACAGTCCGCCGCGTTTAGCCACTTCGCTACCCCTCCGACATATATGGTGGAGGATGACGGGATCGAACCGCCGACCCCCTGCTTGTAAGGCAGGTGCTCTCCCAGCTGAGCTAATCCTCCATTTTGCCTGGCAACGTCCTACTCTCACAGGGACAAGGTCCCAACTACCATCGGCGCTAGAGAGCTTAACTTCCGTGTTCGGTATGGGAACGGGTGTGACCTCTCTGCCATCATTACCAGACTATATTCATTTAAGACAAGAATCATTTTAACTCATTTGACCTCGAAAGTCAATAAGTTTTTTATATTCTTTCAAAACTAGATAACATTTGCTACATATTATATGGTTAAGTCCTCGATCTATTAGTATTCGTCAGCTCCACATGTCACCATGCTTCCACCTCGAACCTATCAACCTGATCATCTTTCAGGGATCTTACTAGCTTACGCTATGGGAAATCTCATCTTGAGGGGGGCTTCATGCTTAGATGCTTTCAGCACTTATCCCTTCCGCACATAGCTACCCAGCTATGCCCTTGGCAGAACAACTGGTACACCAGCGGTGCGTCCATCCCGGTCCTCTCGTACTAAGGACAGCTCCTCTCAAATTTCCTACGCCCACGACGGATAGGGACCGAACTGTCTCACGACGTTCTGAACCCAGCTCGCGTACCGCTTTAATGGGCGAACAGCCCAACCCTTGGGACCGACTACAGCCCCAGGATGCGATGAGCCGACATCGAGGTGCCAAACCTCCCCGTCGATGTGGACTCTTGGGGGAGATAAGCCTGTTATCCCCGGGGTAGCTTTTATCCGTTGAGCGATGGCCCTTCCATGCGGAACCACCGGATCACTAAGCCCGACTTTCGTCCCTGCTCGACTTGTAGGTCTCGCAGTCAAGCTCCCTTATGCCTTTGCACTCTACGAATGATTTCCAACCATTCTGAGGGAACCTTTGGGCGCCTCCGTTACACTTTAGGAGGCGACCGCCCCAGTCAAACTGCCCACCTGACACTGTCTCCCGGGTCGATAAGACCCGTAGGTTAGAATTTCAATACAGTCAGGGCGGTATCCCACCAGCGCCTCCACCGAAGCTAGCGCTCCGGTTTCAATGGCTCCCGCCTATCCTGTACAAACTGTACCAAAATTCAATATCAGGCTACAGTAAAGCTCCACGGGGTCTTTCCGTCCTGTCGCGGGTAACCTGCATCTTCACAGGTACTATAATTTCACCGAGTCTCTGGTTGAGACAGTGCCCAAATCGTTACACCTTTCGTGCGGGTCGGAACTTACCCGACAAGGAATTTCGCTACCTTAGGACCGTTATAGTTACGGCCGCCGTTTACTGGGGCTTCAGTTCAGAGCTTCGCTTACGCTAACCCCTCTCCTTAACCTTCCAGCACCGGGCAGGTGTCACCCCCTATACTTCGCCTTACGGCTTCGCAGAGAGCTGTGTTTTTGCTAAACAGTCGCTTGGGCCTATTCACTGCGGCTTTCCGTTAAGAAAGCACCCCTTCTCCCGAAGTTACGGGGTCATTTTGCCGAGTTCCTTAACCAGAGTTCTCTCGCACACCTTAGGATTCTCTCCTCGCCTACCTGTGTCGGTTTGCGGTACAGGCACCTTTTATCTCGCTAGAAGCTTTTCTTGGCAGCGGGGAATCAAAGACTTCGCTCCATAAGGAGCTTCCCCATCACAGCTCAGCCTTCACGATA
>NZ_CP031062.1:520000-722500 GCF_008274865.1 Bacillus sp. AR4-2 | reverse complement strand
TATTAACACTCTTTTTACTACATCAATCTAACATTACGCTTAACATTTTAACCCTCGGTGGTTTAGCTGTTGCGGTTGGACGTCTCGTCGATGATAGTATCGTTGTCATCGAGAATATTTTCCGCCGTTTACAAAAAGATTCTTTCTCTAAAGATATCATTCTCGATGCAACGAAAGAAGTCGCAGTCGCAATTACTTCTTCTACTTTAACAACGGTCGCTGTTTTTTTACCTATCGGCCTCGTATCAGGAGCAATCGGAAAATTAATGTTACCTATGGTATTAGCAGTTGTATATTCTATATTATCATCCTTAATCGTTGCACTAACAGTTGTTCCACTTATGGCTTTTTTACTACTCAAAAAAACAAAGCATCGAAAGCCAAGTTCTTCATCACGATATGTCGCTACATTAAAGTGGGCTCTTTCTCATAAATTCATTATTCTACTTACTGCATTTTTATTATTTGTAGGATCAATTGCAGCTTATATATTACTACCGAAAGCAAACATAAAATCTGAAGACGACACAATGTTATCTATTAACATGACATTTCCAGCCGATTATAATGCTGAATCTCAAAAACAAAAAGCATTTGATTTTGAAAAGAAATTACTTTCTAATTCAGATATAACAGACGTTATTTTACGAATGGGATCTAGCGCAGAAGATGCACAATGGGGGCAAACAACTAAAAATAACCTCGCTAGTATATTCGTAGTCTTTAAAAAAGGTTCTGATATTGATCAATATATTAAAGAGTTAAAAAAGGAACATAAAACTTTTGAGCCTGCTGAACTTGATTATATAAAAACAAGTTATTCAAGCTCTGGCGGCGGTAATAACTTACAATTTAACGTAACAGCTACTAACGAAGCGGATTTAAAAGAGGCGGCTACTATCGTTGAAACAAAACTAAAAAGCATGAATGATCTTTCTAAAGTAAAAACAAATTTAGAAGACTCTAAGAAAGAATGGCAAATTCATATTGATCAAACAAAGGCTGAACAACTAGGTTTAACACCAGAAATAGCTGCGCAACAAGTAGCATTCCTTATGAAGAAATCACCTATTGGCGAAATTACAATTAATAATGAAAAAGCTACTATTATGATAGAACACAAAAAAGAAAACATTAATAAACAAGAAGATATTTTAAATACAAACATACTATCACCTATTAATGGACCAATACCTTTAAAAGACATCGCAACTATTTCAGAAAAACAAACACAAACAGAAATTTTCCATAAAGACGGAAAAGAAACAATCCAAATTACAGCCGAAGCTTCAAATGAAGATTTGAGTAAAGTAAACACAGCAGTAAATAAAGCGATGACTGACTTAGATTTACCTGGTGGTGCAAAAGTAAATATCGCAGGAGCTACTGAATCTATGCAAGAGAATTTTACAGATTTATTCAAAATTATGGGGATTGCAATCGGGATTGTATATTTAATTATGGTTATCACCTTCGGGCAAGCACGTGCTCCTTTTGCAATCCTATTCTCCTTACCATTAGCTGCTGTCGGTGGTATTTTAGGATTAATCATTTCACGAACACCTGTTGATGTAAATTCCTTGATCGGCGCATTAATGTTAATCGGGATTGTTGTTACAAACGCTATTGTATTAATAGAAAGAGTCCAACAAAATCGGGAACATGGAATGGAAACTAGAGAAGCCTTACTTGAAGCAGGTTCTACTAGACTACGCCCAATTATTATGACAGCTATTACAACAATCGTTGCTATGCTCCCACTCCTATTTGGCCAATCCCAAGCAGGAAGTATGGTATCAAAAAGTTTAGCCGTCGTTGTCATCGGCGGTTTGGCAGTCTCAACTGCTCTTACATTAGTAGTCGTTCCAGTTATGTATGAACTATTAGATAAAATCGGGAGAAAAAGACGCTCTCGTAGGAAAATAAGCACTTCTACAGAAACACCTGATATTTAAAAACAAAAGGCGTTATCTTCACAAATGAAGATAACGCCTTCTCTCTATTTAGTCATATAATCCATCATTTTTTCCACATATCGCTCTATAGGTTTACTAGAATCCACAATAAGGTATTCATTATTTGAAGGTCTTTTACTACCATTTAACCACTTTTTAAAACCTACTTCCGACTCCACCTTTTCAATTTGACTGATCATACGCTTACGTGTTTGCAGTCTCCTATTAATCTCTTCCATATCATTAAGATAACACTCAATATATTTATATTTCACACCATGTTTATTTGATAGTTCAACCCCTTTTTCAACCATTCCCTCATATAAACACGGACTATCCAATATAACACTATGCCCTTGTTCTAAATAAGAATCAATCAATACCCATTCGGCATCATACGCAAGCCCACCAACAATCGTTGATTCAATTCCTTTTACTTTTAATGATTTTAACAACGCGGATTTCAAAACATCATGATCTATAATTACAGCACCTGTTAATTTCGCTATATACTTAGAAACTGTCGATTTTCCTGACCCAGGAAAACCTGACATTTGCAGAAAAAACAAATTAAAACTCCTCTCTAAATTATATCTGTTCTTCTTTATAATTAATCAAAAATTCAACAATCATTACATCCATTCCTTCTATATTAAAATACAAAAGAACCCCCTACTTATAAATAGAGAGTTCTTCTTTATAATTTATGCCGCTTTTACCTTTTTCGTTGTTTTACTTTTTCTTTTCGTTCCTGTAAAGCGCTTGTGTAATATAGATGCTATCAAGCGTGAAATAACATTGAATAGTAATACCATAATAATTAATACAGCTGCAGATTTTGTCGCAATCAACTTCGCATCTGGAATAACTCCTTCAGAATTTAATTTCCAAATGTGAACCGCTAATGTTTCAGCTGGTCTAAACGGATTTAAAGGATGCGCAGGACTTGAGAAATCCGCTGCTGAATTTAAAATCGGGGATGTTAAACCCGCTGTGTAAATTAATGCTGCCGCTTCCCCAAATATACGACCCGCCGCTAAAATAATCCCTGTAATAATTTGTGGTAATGACGATGGGATAATAATACGAGCGATTGTTTGCCACTTCGTTGCACCTAATCCAAGACTTGCCTCTTTTACATTCTGAGGAACTTCTGAAATCGCATTTTCACAAACACGCGTTAAACCTGGTAAATTTAAAATAGTTAAAGCAAGAGCACCACCCATTACTGTGTATCCCCAACCTGTCATTGTAACGAACACTAACAAACCAAATAAACCAACAACAATAGAAGGTAAAGACGCCATCGTCTCTATACATAGACGAACAAAATTTAAAAAACGTCCTTGTTTTGCGTACTCTGCTAAATATATTCCAGCACCTAATCCAAGAGGAATAGATATAATAAGCGTTATAACAAGCATGTAGAATGAATTGAATAACTGCGGACCAATCCCACCACCAGCTCTTGTATTGCTTGGTTCTCCAAACAAGAAATTAGGATCCCAAAATCCCCATCCCTTTTGTAAAATCTCAAATACTAAGAACACTAGCAAAGCTACAACTAAAGCCGCAACCGCATAAAAGATACCTGTCCAAACTTTATTTACCGTTCTTGCATTCATTATTATCGCTCACCTCTTTGCCCAATCGCTCGAATTACTAAAATAAACAGGAATGAAATAACAAGTAAAATCATCGCTAAAGTCCATAGCGCATTGTTCCAAGCAGTTCCGTTCAATGTATTCGTCATGTCCATTGTTAAAATACCAGTTAACGTCGCTGTCGGACTATATATTCCTTCTGGTAATTTAATCGTATTCCCGATTACCATTTGAACCGCTAACGCTTCACCGAAAGCACGCGCTAAGCCTAAAACAACACCTGTTAAAATCCCTTTTTTCGCAGCAGGAACAATCACTCGGCTAATCGCTTGCCATTTCGTTGATCCTAGACCATAAGAAGCTTCTAAATAATCAAATGGAACAGAACGTATTGCATCAGAAGCGATACTAGCAATAGTAGGTAAAATCATAATACTTAATACAACAATACCTGCAATTAAACTAAAGCCTACTCCCCCAAACGAATCACGTAATAGCGGTACTAAAATCGTAACCCCTAATAATCCGTATACAACCGAAGGAATACCAACTAACAATTCTAGAACAGGCTTCAATACTTTATTTCCAAACTTTGGCGAAATTAAATTCATGAATATAGCAAGAGCTATAGCAATTGGTGCACTAATAATAACCGCACCTAACGAAACCACCGTTGAACCTACAATGAAAATTAAAGCCCCGAAGGATCCTTGATCAGCATTTGGATTCCATTTTGTCGATGTTAACATCTCAGTAAATGAGATACCACTTTGTGTAAAAGATTGAATACCTTTCCCACAAATAAACGCAATAATAGCTAATGTAATTAAAACTATAAAAATACCACAAAACGTAACAAGTGATCTTCCTATATATTCACTTTTCACGTAATTAATTTGTTTTTTCCCCTTCATCACAGGACAGACCCCACTTCACAGATTGAAATGAACAGGACTGGCCTTGCAGCCAGCCCCATAAAATTTTATTACTTATTTAATTTAGACATTGGAATGTAGCCCATATCTTCTACTTGCTTTTCAAAATCTTTACCTTTTACATAATCGATGTAAGCTTTCGTCGCTTCCTTCGCTTCACCTTTTGTTACCATATATTCGTAAGACCAGAATGGATATTTACCAGACGCGATGTTTTCAACTTTCGGTTCAGCACCATCAATTTTCACTGTTTGTAGTGCGCCTTTTTTCTCGCCCACCATGTAAGACATTGCTAAATAGCTCACCGAACCAGGAGTAGAGTTAATCGCTTGCTCTACTGCACCGTTAGAATCTTGTGTTGTACCAGTTCCATCATTAATTTTCGCGTCTTTCATAATCGTTTTTTCAAATGTAGCACGTGTACCAGATGAAGCTGGACGATTAATCACATTGATTTTTTCATCTTTTCCGCCAACTTCTTTCCAATTTGTTACTTTTCCAGTGAAGATATCTTGTACTTGTTGCATTGTTAAGTTATCAACTTTTACATCTTTATTTACGACAAGAGCGAATGCAATACCCGCTACCTTGTTATCTACTAATTCTTTCGCCTTTTCAGCATCTTTTATTTTATCTCCGGATGGAACATCTGAATTACCAATTTGTACTGCACCAGATGCTACTTGGTTAATCCCAGTTCCACTACCGCCACCTTGAACTTGAATAGAAACTTTTGAATTTTTCTCCATGAATTTCTTTCCAGCTTCCTCCGCAAGAGGTAGAAGAGCTGTAGAACCAGCCGCTGCAATCGTACCTGATAATTCTTGTTTTGTATTATCGCTTCCTTTAGCAGTGTCTTTACTAGTTGTATCTTCTGCTTTCCCACAACCAACTAATGCTCCTGCTACCACTAAAGCTGCTAAAGAAAATTTAATACCTTTTTTCATAACCATGTCTTGTACCCCCATTTGGATTATCACTTTTCGAATTCATTTTCTTTCGAACACAAATTCATTGTAGGACAACAATATTATGTGAGTGTTAAGCAATTTTTAATTTTAAGTAAATGACGATAATAATCTTTAAAAGCTAGAAATCCCAACATTTATAGTTAAATAACCCAACAAAAACCACACTAACTACGCTGCAATGTAAATATATTCTTAACAATGTAAATTCAATGTAAATGTTTTTCTCTCTTTTTCCCTTTTCGTTAAAGTTACATTTACAATTCCGCTGTATTTTGTAATTTTTACACACCTAATTTATGCACATTAAAAATAATTTCAGTAATATTTTTTAGTACAACTAAATAAATTGGAACAATTCTAAAAATAAATGAATATTTTTAAAGTACTAATTGACAACATAATCCAATGTAGTCTACTATATTACTAACAAAAAGTTTACCTTAGGAAACTTTTTAAACTCAAACTAAAAATATAGAGATGAGGTAACTTTTATGGTATCGGCTAATATAAAACCACTTTCCGAATTTAAAATAGGAGAGTTTGTACAAATTGAGAAGATACAATTAGAAGGAACTATGAAACGACGCTTATTAGATTTGGGATTTATCCCGGGGGCGACGATTAAAGTATTGCAACGCAGTCCACTTGGAGATCCGGTCGCTTATCAAGTGAGCAACACAACTATTGCACTGCGCAAAGAAGAAAGCTCCCTTATTTTCGGGGTATTAATAGGAGATGATTTCAGATGAGCAAACATCGTATCGCTTTAGCTGGTAACCCGAATACAGGGAAAAGTACATTATTTAATACTTTAACAGGCTTAAAACAACATACTGGAAACTGGACGGGAAAAACTGTTTTAAAAGCTGAAGGAGAATATGAACATAACGGAAGTAATTATACATTAATAGATTTACCGGGAACTTACTCACTATACTCAAATTCCGCAGACGAAGAAGTAGCGAGGGATTATATTATATTTGAAAAACCAGAAGTAACTGTAGTTGTTATAGACGCAACTGCTATGGAAAGAAATTTAAATTTAGCACTCCAGGTGATGGAGATGACAAATAATGTAGTCATTTGCATTAACTTAATTGATGAAGCCCAGAAAAAAGGCATCCTTATTGATGAAAAGAAATTAGCAAAATCACTTGGTGTGCCTGTCGTTAAAATTTCAGCACGTAACCGAGTAGGTATTGGTCATTTGCTAAATGTTATTGCAAAAGTAGCAAATAAAAAACTAATTCCAGCACCAATTAAAATTACTTACAGCGAAAAAATCGAAAATATGATTCAGGAATTAGAACCACAAATTTATAAAGTGTTCGGTGATACGTATCCAGCACGTTGGATTGCGTTACGTATATTAGATGGAGATAAAAATTTCTTAACTACACTTCAAAAACACCATAATGAACCACTTGTAAGGGAGGTCGTAATTAATGGAATCTCACTCAGCCAGTAAAGCTCTTCCATTAGACTATATTATTCAACATGCACAAACACTTTCAAAAGAAGATATACGAGATGATATAGTCGGAGATATTTACCGAACATCTGCAAGCATATGTAAAGAATCCGTCCAATATACAAATACTGATAAATTATATCGTTCCGAAAAACTAGATAAAATTTTCACATCTCCAATCTGGGGATTCCCAATTATGCTCGGTATTTTATCTATTATTTTTTATCTTACAATTGCAGGCGCTAACGTACCATCTGATATGATTGCCGAATTCTTCGGATGGGCCGAAGGATATTTAACATCTTGGTTCCAAGCTGCGCATGCACCTGAATGGTTACATGGCATTTTAATACTTGGTTTGTTCCGTGGTATCGGTGCTGTTATTAGCGTTATGTTACCACCTATGGCAATCTTTTTCCCTATGTTCGCGCTATTAGAAAACTACGGATACTTACCACGTGTCGCGTTTAATATGGACCGCTTATTCAAACGATCCGGCGCACACGGGAAACAATCTTTAACAATGGCAATGGGATTTGGTTGTAATGCAGCAGCCATTATGTCAACACGTATCATTGAATCACCACGTGAACGTATGCTAGCAATTTTAACGAATAACTTCGTTCCTTGTAACGGTCGCTGGCCTATGTTAATTTTAATGGCTTCACTATTTATGGCTGCTGGTTATACAGGCAGTATGCAAACATTGATTACTGCTGGCGTTGTAGTTGGAATGGTTGTAATTGGTGTTATTATGACATTAACTGTTTCTTGGGTACTATCAAAAACAGCCTTAAAAGGGGTTCCAACTCACTACACACTTGAGTTACCTCCGTACCGCAAGCCAAAAGTTTGGAATACAATTGTTCGCGCAACACTCGATAAATCAATCTACGTTTTAAAACGAGCTATAGTTGTTGCTGCCCCTGCAGCTGCATTAACTTGGTTACTTGCTAACATTTTTATCGGTGACACAAGCTTACTTATGTATTTTGTAAATTTCCTAGATCCATTTGCTAAAATGTTAGGACTTGACGGGTTTATTCTAGCTGCATTCATTCTTGGACTACCTGCTAATGAAATTGTAATCCCAATTTTATTAATGTCTTACTTATCAACTGGGGCTTTAACTGAAATAGATGATTTTAATCAAATTAAAAATCTATTCCTAGAAAATGGTTGGACTTGGTTAACAGCGTTAAACACAATGTTGTTCTCACTTCTTCATTTCCCGTGCGGAACAACACTAGTTAACATATACAAAGAAACAAAAAGTGCAAAATGGACATTCTTATCGTTTGCAATCCCTACCGTTATTGCCATTGTTGTTACATTCCTCTCTACACAATTGGTACATTGGTTAGGGCTTGTATAAAACAAAGCATACATAGAAGGCATCCCCCTTCACATATGCTTTGCCCGAAAGAAACCTGAAAATCATTCAGGTTTCTTTTTTTGTACATCAGTATTCCACGGCTGTGCTCCATACGTTGTGAGTTTTTTATGAATGAAATATATAGCTCCGGGAAGCACCGCCATTAATATTGTGCAACTAATTCCTAATCCAGTAAACAACTTTCATCACCTTATTTCACTCTTTTCGGTAAAGCTGAACCTGAATGTTCAATTGTTGGATGAACATGAACAGTAATTTCAGCATTACTAAAGTAATTTTCGCCTTGATCCCAATTCTTACTTATTTTTGTCCATTCTTTATAATTATGTCGCTTATACACTTCCCCTAACTCTAATACATCTACCTTATATTTTTTTTGAACAAGCTTAATCGATTTTTGAATACGCTCCTCCATTTCTTCCGATATATCCTTCTCTAAACGCTTTTCATTCAAAACCTTTTTATGATCACTAAAGTGCAACTCAGCTATTGTACCTTCCAGAAATAAATGAATATTAAATTTCGGTTTTGTAGCATTCGTTGTGGATACTTTAATTTTTCGACGTAACTTATGAATTTCATATGTAATAAGTTGATTCTTTTTACGGATGGTAAAAAAACCTCCAATTTTTTTACCTATTATATAATTCATCCCTACTGTTTCTTCCCCACTCAAATTGCCTACACACTTATTATCCTTTCCACGAAACAATGCTGCACCGTTCATTTGTACTCCTTGTTTTGTTAGTTCCAGAATAGGTAATACAAAACTTCGGTTAGAGATCATCTTTTCCTGCACCTCACCAATTCTTGCAGCCTCAATCATTTGGGCATTTTTCGGAGGGTGTTCAGCTAACATATCAATATACTGCGCCGGTAAATTTTCAGGCTTGGCACTTTGTTTTAAAATAGCTTCGGCATTTTTATTAGAAACGAACAAACGAATATTTCTTCTCATCTCATGATCGCGAATATATACATCTAACGTATTTTGTAAAATGTATGGATGTGAAAGTAATTCTTCAGAGAAAATAATCACCTGTATATGAGGGAAAAATAATGTACGACTAATTTTTTTGGCGATTATTCTTATTTGTTCAAATACACTATCTGCTTTTGCACTAACATTAATATAATTTTCGCTATCCCCACCCCCTTGTCCACCCTGTTGAGACAATTTACTGGGGAGTACCATCTGATAGGTCCCTTTCATAATTGGATTCGCTTTCTTCTCCTTCACAATATCGTAAGCCGCTCCTACTACAAATCCTCTTTCTTCTATCTCTTCTAACTCAGAACACCCACTCATAAATCCAGTTAAAGCCATAACCATTATAATTTTAAGAAGGTGTTTCATTTCCACCATTCCTTCTTTTTATTTTATATACAATCAAAACGAGCAAAGGAGCTAACAAAACAAACCCCATATCTATCCAAGCTAAATAAGTCCCATAACTTGATAAAGTATTCAAACTACTAGGTATCATATTCACCATAAAAATAATAGGGGCACTTACGAAAATAAAAATTTGTTTCTTCACTTTCGGAAACATAGCACAAAACAATAAAGATGCGACGTCATAATACATTGCTGTAGTGTTATAAATAGTAATAATCCAAGTCGTAAAAAAAATCGCATCAAACCTTTCTAAAAATCCTCCACCAATTTCAATTTCTTTCCCTAATTCAATTGTTGGATATGTCAATCCACGTGTTGTCATATAAGTAAAAACACTAATACAAGTTACATAAATTAAAATGTATGACAGCACGTTTACCATCACCGCTTTCGCGACTGCCATTGGCGCTTTTTTCGCTGTCTTATCATTCAGCAAAACCGCATAAAATAACGCTACTTCAAATCCAATAAACGTAAAAATAGAATTTTTAACTCCAACAGCATATTGACTTACTTTCGTTTGAAAAGCTGGTAGTAAATTATTTATTTCCATTAAATTTATATTCAATAAAGAAAGAAGTACTATCGCAATTAAAACAATAGGTAAGAATAAAACATTTAACCTTAATAAGGCTGCTCTTGATCCTGCTATTCCATAAATAACAACTAATAAGAAGAAGAAAGACAGTAGTTGTATTGGTGTATCACTAAATAAATACGTTTGAGAAATAACTGAAATCATTCGCGATTCATATGCTGTCAAAGCAGCAAACGTTAATACTAAAATACTACTAATTGTGTATGCAACAGGCTTCGTCAAATGCGCACTCGTATATTGAACAAAATTTTGTTTTGGAAATAAGATAGCCACTCTCGTCACAAACCAGCCTAAAACTGCGCAGATCAATCCACCCAAAAGCAAGATAATCCAACCGTCCGAAAATAAAGTTTGATTAGCGATATCTCTTGGCATAGACAATGCCCCTATACCAATAATGGTCGATGATACCGCAAACCCAATTTCACGAGATCCAATCTCTTCATCGCCATACTCAAATGGTTTCACTTATTTTCGCTCCTTTGGACGTATTGTAGAATCTTTTGTTTGTAAGTACTCTGGTCTATCTTTCAACATCGATTTTGGCATGCGAATAAATTCTTCTTTCCAATCTTTATAAAATGCAGGAGCAATTGGAGTTGTATACGGTATACCAACACTTGTTAAATTTGTAATATGAATAGCAAGTGCGATCAGAGCTAGAATGATCCCATACAACCCAAAAGCCGTTGCAGCTAATACAAAGACGAAAAGTAAAATTCGGAACGTAATCGTAATACTATATACAGGAAGCGAAAACGTAGCAATCGCAGTAACTGCAATAATAATAACTAAAAACGGATTTACAATCCCTGCATTTACCGCAGCTTCTCCAATTACAAGACCTCCTACAATCCCTATCGTTTGTCCCATCGGTTTCGGCAATCGGATTCCAGCTTCTCGTATTAATTCCATAGTCAAGGCCATCATTAACGTTTCAATATATGCAGGAAACGGAACACCTTCCCTCGCACCTGCAATTGAATAAGCCAGTTTAGAAGGAATAAGTCCTTGATGATAAGATACAAGTGCTACATACATAGCTGGTAACAAAACCGCAATTATGCCTGAACCCATACGTAAAAATCTTAATAACGTTCCAATCACCCAGCGCTCGTAATGATCTTCTACAGATTGAAAAATATCAACAAACACAAGTGGTGCAATAAGAGCAAACGGGGATCCGTCTACTAAAATGGCCGCCTTCCCTTTCGCTAATGAGGCTATAATATTATCAGGCCTCTCTGTATTCAAAAACTGTGGAAATGGGGATAAATTATTATCCTGAATTAATTGTTCAATCGTACCTGTTTCCAAAACGACATCTGTCACTATTGATTGAAGACGGCGATCTAACTCTTTTACAATGTGAGGATTAATAATATCCTCTATATATACTAGGGTTACTTCTTTCTGCGATCGCTTCCCCATAATATAAGATTGGAACCTCAACTTTGGATCGCGTAAACTGCGTCGGATTAACATTTTATTCACATTAATATCTTCATTTAATCCAACTCTCGGTCCGCGTATTAAATCTTCTGTCACTGGTGGTTCTAAACTTCGCTTCTCCCAGGCCCTACTATTAATAACGATAGCGGTTTGAATATTATCAATTAATATAACTGTATCTCCCGCTAATATCGCATTCATAATATCTGGAAACTTCGTCTTTACACCCACTTCTGCGATAGAAATAAAACGATCCAATAACGTTTGAACAACAGCTTCCTCATTTATAATTTCTTCGTATTGCAGTGTGCGAATGACATATTTATAAACATTATCCTTATCTGTCAATCCACATAAAAACACAACCGCACAACGTGTAAAACTCCCAGCAAGAGCAACTTCTCTAATTGTTAAATCATTAGGTGAACCTAACTCATCCCTAATTTCTTTCATAACTTCAAATAAGTTACCTTCAAGCTCTAACAATTTCCCCACCTAGCTTCCTTTTCAACAAGTTTTTAGTTAGATTCCGCTAATAGAAGGAAATATATACAAAAAAAGAGCTATCTCTTTTCAAAGATAGCTCTAATAAAGTAAAACTTTAATCAACCCTCACCAATCGGGCTTTTACGGACAGTTTAATCCCCACCTAACTTCTTTGCTTCCGCTGAATTTTGAGGTGGGGGTCTTACTGCCCGTTAATGCAGGATAAACGAATTACTTTTCTACTATTATAGTGTTTTTCTTTATAAATACACCTTTTGTAAATCCACTAACTACAAACATCACAATTATATTAATTAACAATGCGACTATACCTACATTCAAATCTTTTATATACTGCGGGAAACTCGGAAACATCGTGGCTATAGTTGAACCAGATAAGGTAATATATGCGACCACTAATAGCCCAACTCCCATTCCTGCAATCGCCCCTTGCTTCGTAATAATTTGACGTGGAAACAAGCTACATACAAGTGCAGGGAAAAGTTGCGTAACGATACTGTATCCCATTAATAGAAGTGCTCCTATTGTTTCTCCTCCCTTAAATGTAAATAAAACTGCCACGAGCGTTACTACAGGCACAAATAATTTTGCCATCTTAGCAACTTGTCTATCTGAAGCAGACGGGACTATCGTTCGGTAAATATTTTTTGCTAACAGTGTAGAAGCCGCCATAACAAGCATAGACCCTGGAACCAATGCCGTTAATACTCCCGCACTACCAATAATTCCAATAAACCAAGGATCAAAAGTTTGTAAAGCAAGACGGAATAACGAAAGATCTACATCCGCTCCCTTTAACCCAGGAACTTGCAATATAGCAGCAAATCCTGCAAAAAATACGAAAAGTAAAACTAAAGAATACAATGGCATAATTGCTGCATTTTTACGAAATACTTTTTCATTTTTTGCAGAAAAAGCAGAAGCAAATGTATGAGGCCACATATAAAAACCGAGGGCCGTTAATATAATAGTAGAAACAAACCAAGAAATACTCATTCCTTCTTCAGGTAAAGATAAAAATCCCGGTTTCGCTGCCTCTACAGCCTCAAACATCGGCTGAAATCCTCCATAATAATGATACGGCAAATATATACCTAAAAACATAACGATAAACAGTATCATAATATCCTTCAAAGCAGCCGTCCAAGCCGAACCATGTATACCTGAAACCATTACATATATAGTTATAACAATAGCACCGATCCATACTGCAACAACAGGTGACACCCTTCCGTAAGAAGCTTCTGAAACGATAATTCCCAGTCCTTTTAACTGTAAAACAAGATATGGGATGATGGAAACAACACCAACAATCGAAACAATAAGTCCAAGCGCTTTACTTCTATATTTCTTCGCAAAAAAATCCGACTGTGAAACAAGGTTATGCTCTTTCGCATACTTCCAAATGGGTGGCAATAAAAAATACGATAAAAGATAAGCTAAAGCACCATATCCCAAAATATAAAAGGTAGGTGCTCCTTTACTATACGCCCAGCCGCTTCCCCCTAAAAATGTAAACGTCGTATAAATTTCACCTGCCATAAGGAGAAAAACAAAAATAGTGCCAAATCCTCTTCCTCCAACTGACCATTGTTCTAAATTCATATCTTTTCCATGTTGTGCCCGAATCCCTAAAAATAGTGCGAGAAACAAAAATAAAATAATGATAAGTAATGCAGTCATTTTACATCCTCCTTATTAGCAGGATCAAACACGTACACAAGCCCCATACAAAAAGATGTAATAAACACTGATAATAATACCCAAAATAATAAAAATGGCATCCCTAATACGTAAGGAGTAACTGAATTCGCAAATATTGGCCCAACTACTAAACAAAGAACTGGGATAAGCGCTAGAATGTGTATTTTCTTCATCTCATTCTCCTTTACTTATAAAGTTCATAATGGCTGATACAAAGACTTCCACTCCAATCGGTAATGCATCTTCGTCAATCGTAAAACGAGGGTGATGGTGAGGATATATAATACCTTTCTCTTTATTTCCCGCTCCGATAAAAAAGAATGTCCCCGGTGCCTTTTGTAAAAACGCTGAAAAATCTTCTCCAGCCATCGTCGGCTGTAAACGAACAACTCTATCCCTTCCATAAAGTTGTAATGCCGTTTGTTCAATAAGCTCTGTAGCTTCATAATCATTTACAACTGGTCGATATCCATATTCATATGAAAATGTATATTTCGCTCCGTAAGATTCCGTAATATGCTTCACAATCCGCTCAATCTTCTTCTCTGTTTCAACTCGTAATTCATGTCTTAAACTTCTTACTGTCCCTTCAATCTCGGCTTGCTCTGGTATTACATTATGAGTTGTCCCCGCATGAAATTGCGTAACAGATATTACGAGAGAATCTAATGGATTCGTGAGGCGAGATACAATTTGCTGAAGTTGCGAAACGACTTGTGTTCCGATTGCAATACTATCCACCGTTTCATGAGGGATTCCAGCATGTCCACCTTTTCCCTCTATCTTAATTTTAAAAACATCCGGTGCAGCCATTGCAGGACCATAAATAACACCTATTTTCCCAACCTCTAACGACGCCCAAAGGTGAGCACCAATAATATAATCCACACCTTCCATTACACCTGCAGCAACCATCTCCTCTGCACCACCAGGAAAATTCTCTTCAGCATGTTGGAATAGAAAACGAATCTCCCCTTTAATCTTCTCTCTTTCTTCTACCAACTTATGTACAACCCCAAGTAATATCGCTATATGTCCATCATGACCACATGCATGCATTACACCTTTATATGTAGAAATAAAATCAAACTCATTTTCTTCATGAATAGGAAGAGCATCCATATCGGCTCGAATCGCAACTGTTTTGCCCGGATGTTTACCTACTAACTTTGCCATCACACTATATTTAGTCGGCCGTGACACTTCTAAATATGGGAATTTCCGAAGTATATCGAACACAAACTGCGATGTTTTCTCTTCTTGAAAAGATAACTCTGGATACTTATGAAAATGCCTTCTCCACTCAACTAACTGATTTTTTGACAAAACAAGTTCCTTTGCAACATCCATTTCTCTTCTCCCCTTCTTCACCAAGTTAAATGTTATTATAACGTGAATCGTTAACTTTTAAAAGAATCTTCTGAATTTTCAGTGTTGATAAACCAAAAAGAAAAAGCCATCCCAAAGATGACTTTTTCATTATTATAAAATAGTAATTGCTTGTTTTCCCATTTGCTCCCAAGCTTTCTCAAATTCTGCTCGCGGAACAGCCAAACGTGGATTATTTTTAAGAGGATCATTTACATATACAAAGTTTTGATCATATCCAATTACTACTGCACTATGCTCATAATATGTAATTTTCACTTCGCCTGAACTCGTATTCCATGTTTCAAAACTACTTTCAGCTAGCGGCTTAAACGTCGTATTAATAATGACCCATACCGGAGAGCCAGAACTAATTACTTTATATATATCTTGCATGTCTCTACCTGTTAAATTAATTACTTTTTCAGGAACATATTTTTCTGCTAAATCAAAGATTGGTTTATTGTATACACCATACCCAGGCTCTGCCTTTGTATAAATATTTCCCACAAATCCCTCGTAAGGATTTCCACGCAAACCATTTTGTTCAAATGGAACACGATGAATTTCGCTAGCAAGTTGCATCTTATCTACTTGTACACCTTTATATTGCAGCAACATAGCTAAACTTGTCACTTCACACCCTCTAGGTAATTCTGGTAATTGTTTAATAAACGGAACATCTTCAATCATAGCTGCTTCTTTCATTTCAGATAGAAACTCTAAGCGTAGAACTTGCGCCTTTTGCATGATTTTATCTTTTCCTATAAAAAATGCAGCAGCAAGTATAATCCCAAAAACAAAAAGATATTTTAACTTTTTCATTATAAACAAAACTCCATTAATTATTATTTTACAGATACACCTCTTATCATTGTACCCTTCTTCTTACTAGTTTGCTAGAAAGATCATGTGAATTATCGATCATAGAATTAATTATAAAAAATTCTAATTATTTTTAATAAAAAGAAAAATAAATATACATTTACAGAATATTTTGCTAAAATCAAAATTGTTAACATAGTGAAGATATCACCATGTTAACAAACATTCTTAGAGTATTTAGTCATAGTTCGTTTTTTTACATACTCCATTCATTTCATAGCAAATAAACCGAGTGTGTGTTGCATCCCCCACTAATGATTAAAAACTCAGAATAAAACGAAGTTCACACATTCAAGAAAATACGGGGTGAGGGGCATATGAATCAACAAATTGAACAAACAGATTTAAAACGAACAATGAAAAGTAGACACCTATTTATGATTGCACTCGGCGGTGTTATCGGAACCGGGTTATTTATGGGATCTGGTCAAATTGTCCATAATGCCGGACCTGGTGGTGCTATTCTTGCATTTTTAGTCGGTGGATTTGTTATGTATTTAACGATGTTATGTCTTGGTGAATTATCCGTCGCTATGCCAGAAGCAGGTTCATTCCAAAGTTATGCAAGCAAATTCATTTCACCTGGTTTTGGATTTGTTGTCGGTTGGATGTATTGGTTAAATTGGGCTGTTACAGTTGGCGTAGAGTTAACAACTGTAAGTATTTTAATGAAACGCTGGTTTCCAGACGTTTCTTCCTGGATTTGGTGCGTTACATTTGCAGCAGCACTCTTCCTCGTAAACGCTTTATCAGCAAAAGCATATGCAGAAGCAGAGTTTTGGTTCGCAAGTGTAAAAGTCGCAACAATTGTTATTTTCATCGTACTTGGCGGCGCTGTTATGTTCGGTCTACTAGACTTTAATGGAAAGCCAGCTCCAATGCTTCATAATTTCACTGAAAATGGCGGGCTATTTCCAAATGGTGCATTAGCTGTTCTTCTTACGATGATTACAGTAAATTACTCCTTCCAAGGAACAGAATTAATCGGAATCGCTTCAGGCGAAAGTGAAAATCCTGAAAAAACAATTCCAAAAGCAATTAAAAACACAATTTGGCGAACTCTCTTCTTCTTCGTCTTAGCGATATCAGTTGTTGTAGGTTTACTCCCATGGCAAGAGGCTAATCTAGTCGAAAGTCCCTTTGTACTTGTATTTGATGTAGCCGGCGTCCCATATGCAGCAGACATTATGAACTTTGTTATTATTACAGCTGTATTATCCGTTGCTAACTCTGGTCTATACGCAAATTCTCGTATGCTGTGGGCGATGGCAAAACAAGGAATGGCAAGTCCAGCATTTACGAAATTAACTAAAAAAGGTGTACCGCTAAACGCATTAATTTTCAGCCTAATTTTCGCTAGCCTGTCCTTACTAACAAGTGTATTTGCGGCAGATACTGTCTTTCTAGTTTTAACATCTATTGCAGCAATGGCTGCCGTTGTCGTTTGGATGTCAATCGCCGCTTCACAGTTTTTCTTCCGTAGAAATTTCGTGAAAAACGGTGGCAACATAAATGATTTAAAATATCGTACACCGCTCTATCCACTAGTTCCAATCGTAGCGTTTTCGCTCAATTTCATTACATTTGTTAGTTTGGCTTTCATTCCAGATCAAAGAATTGCTCTTTATTGCGGCATTCCATTTATGATTATTTGTTACATTTTATACCAAGTTAAATATAAAAAATTTGTCACACTTGAACAGCCACGAACTGTCACACAAGAAATAAACTAAATATACAAAATATTCAGCTATCTTTCTTATAATAAGATAGCTTTTTTCTATTTCTTGGATATCCTGGTATAACTTTATTTATCTTAAAATTTTCACAATCACGTTTTTCTCTGGAAAATAGTTTACAATGTAATCAAGTTACAAATGATATTCACCTTAAAAAGTGTGCATTTGTGTCTATTTTTTAACAATATATCAAAAACTATTGCCTTCTATAAATTAATAGGTTTATATTGTTTTATTGGCATAGTTTCAATCCAAGGAGAAAGGAGATTTTCAATCGTGCAACTAAAGAAAGCGTTTTGGAAGTTGGCTTCACTTCTTCCGTTATCATTACTTCTGTTCCTCGGTGGCTGTGATAAAAAACTCGCAGTATTAAATCCGCAAGGACCTGTTGCAAAAGCACAGTATGATTTAATTGTTTGGTCATTCTTGCTTATGTCATTAATTATCGCAATTGTATTCATTCTGTTTACAGTCATCTTGATTCGTTATCGTGAAAAACCAGAGAATATGGACTATGAGCCACCTGAACAACACGGTAACACATTACTAGAAATTATTTGGACGCTTGTTCCTGTTATTATCGTTATCGCATTATCGATTCCAACAGTAAAAGCAACTTATGCTTCGGAAGAGGTTCCGAAAGAGTCCAAACATATTAAACCAGTTGAAATTTATGTTACATCTGCAAACTGGAAATGGTTATTCAGTTACCCAGAGGAAAAAATTGAAACCGTTAACTATTTAAACATCCCAGCTGGTGTACCAATTCAATTCAAACTGACTTCTGTCGGCCCAATGAATGCTTTCTGGGTACCAGAACTTGGTGGTATGAAGTACACAATGGATGGCATGATTATGGATCTTTATTTACAAGCTGATAAGCCAGGTTCTTACCTAGGTCGTAGTGCGAACTTCTCTGGTGAAGGATTCACTCACATGGAGTTCGAAGTTGAAGCGAAAACTAAAGAGAAATATGACAAGTGGGTTAAAGAAGTACAAGAAACTGCTCCTAAACTAACAGAAGCTAAGTACAACGAAATTGTTAAACCTGGTGTAGTTGGTCGTATGACATTCTCTAGTCACCACTTAAGTTATGTAGATCCAAAATCACTTGAATATTGTGATTACAACTACTACAAAAACAAAAAATAATAGCTATTATTCCAACAGATTGGAGTGAACACAGTGAAGCTTGATGAATTCTTTGTCACAGGTGATCCGATTATTTACGGTGCAGACGCTTCTATCGTTCTTGTGACATTAGCAATCATTTTCGTACTAACAAAGTATAAAAAATGGAAATGGCTTTGGGACGAATGGTTAACAACTGTTGACCATAAAAAAATCGGAGCTATGTATATTATTTCTGCGGTTATCATGTTATTCCGTGGTGGTATGGATGGTTTAATGATCCGTGCACAGTTAACATTCCCAGAAACAACTTATTTAAACGCTGAACACTATAACGGAATCTTTACAACGCATGGTACAGTAATGATTCTTTTCATGGCAATGCCATTCGTTATGGGATTAATGAACCTTGTAGTACCATTACAAATTGGTGCTCGTGACGTTGCATATCCGTTCTTAAATGCTTTAAGTTTCTGGTTATTCTTTGTCGGAGCAATGTTATTCAACATCGCTTTCGTAATCGGTGGTTCTCCAGACGCTGGGTGGACTTCTTACTTCCCAATGGCAGGTACAGAGTTTACTTCAGGCGTAGGAAATAACTACTACGCAATTGCATTACAGATTTCAGGTCTCGGTACGCTAATGACCGGTATTAACTTCCTTGTTACTATCTTAAAAATGCGTACACCTGGTATGACTTTAATGAGAATGCCAATGTTTACTTGGTCAATCTTAATTACAACAATTATCATTATTTTTGCTTTCCCAGTATTAACAGTTGCTCTTGCATTAATGACATTTGACCGTCTATTCGATGCTCACTTCTTTACGATGGCGAGCGGCGGTATGCCGATGTTATGGGCCAACCTGTTCTGGGTATGGGGTCACCCTGAAGTATATATCGTTATTTTACCGGCATTCGGTATTTTCTCTGAAATCATTAGTACATTCTCACGTAAACGTTTATTCGGTTACAGTGCGATGGTATACTCAATGGTTGCAATTTCTTTACTAAGTTTCGTCGTATGGCTTCACCACTTCTTCACGATGGGTGCAGGTCCAGCGGTTAACTCATTCTTCTCGATTTCGACAATGGCGATTTCGATTCCAACCGGGGTTAAGATCTTTAACTGGTTGTTTACACTGTATAAAGGACGTATTCGTTTTACGGTTCCAATGCTTTGGTCATTGGCATTTATTCCAAACTTCGTAGTCGGTGGGGTTACAGGGGTTATGCTTGGAATGGCAGCAGCTGATTATCAATACCATAACAGCTACTTCCTAATCGCTCACTTCCACTACGTATTAATCGCAGGTACAGTATTCGCTATGCTTGCTGGATTCACATTCTGGTATCCAAAAATGACTGGTCATATGTTAAATGAGCGCCTAGGTAAATGGACATTCTGGATCTTTATGAGCGGATTCAACATCTGTTTCTTCCCAATGTACTTCTTAGGTTTAGACGGTATGACTCGTCGTATGTACACTTACTCTGAAAGTCTTGGATGGGGATGGCTAAACCAAATCGCATCTGTTGGTGCGGTAATGATGGGTATCGGCTTCCTACTTCTTTGCTACAACGTAATTTGGAGTGCACGTCACGGTGAACGTGACACAACTGGAGATCCATGGGATGGTCGTACACTTGAATGGGCAACTCACTCTCCTGTACAACATTACAACTTCGCGAAGCTTCCTGAAATTAAAGAAGCTGATGCTTTCTGGTACATGAAAAAACGCGGAGAAACAGTTACACCAGCAGCAGAAGATATTAAACCAATTCACATGCCAAGTAACTCTGGTGTGCCTATTATTGCGTCTGGATTCTTCGGTCTTGCAGGTTTCGCATTAGTATTTAGCTGGTTCTGGCTTGCAGCAATCGGTGGTATTGGTATTTTAGCTTGCTTAATCTATCGTTCATTCGATTATGATGAAGGCTACTATATCAGTGTTGATGAAATTAAAAAAACAGAACATATAGCATGAGAGGTGAAATGACATGGCGGCTTTAGATAAAAGCTTACCTTTGGAATATCAATCCGAACAAAGCAGATTGAATATCCTAGGATTCTGGATTTTTCTTGGGGCTGAAATTATGCTGTTCGCAACACTTTTCGCCTCTTATCTAGTCCTTGCTGGTCGTACGGCAGATGGCCCAACACCAGCGCAATTGTTTGAACTTAAAACGCTTTTAATTCAAACATTACTACTTTTAACAAGTAGTTTTACATGCGGTATCGTAATTCATGAAATGCGTAAGCATAACCAAAAAGCGATGCTTGGATGGTTCGTCCTTACATTACTTTTAGGTGCAGGTTTCCTATTCTTCGAGATCGAAGAGTTCATTATGTACATTGGTGAAGGCGCAACAATTCAAACAAGTGCTTTCTTATCTGGATTCTTCGTTCTTCTTGGAACGCACGGAGCTCACGTAACAGGCGGTATCATTTGGGCAACTTGTGTTATTATCCAAATTTTAAAACGAGGTTTAACACCAGTTACAGCTCGTAAAGTATTCATTATCAGCTTATACTGGCATTTCCTTGATCTTGTTTGGGTCTTTATTTACACACTAGTTTACTTGAACGGGATGGTGGCGTAAATGGCTCAAAACAACAATCAAGCAAACGGGCATGCGCATAGCGGATTCCCTTGGTCACACGTTTTCGGATTTATTTTATCGCTTGCATTAACGTTTCTAGCGTTATACGTGGCACTTTACACAACATTGCCACTTTCAACAGTCTTAACAACTATTATCATAATGGCTGTTGCGCAAGCATTGTTACAATTAATTATGTTCATGCATTTAAAAGAAGGAGAAGGAAGAGTTCAAATTCTTACAATGATATACAGTTTCTTCGTTGCAACTGCAACAGTTGGTTTAACTGTATGGATCTTCTTCTCAATGTAATGTACATGAAAAAGACTGCTGAGATTCCTCAGCAGTCTTTTTTTATCCCCTCTATTACATCCACATTACGGAATTAACAGCATAATCATGAAAAATATACTTATTATGACAAATGTTAAGAAAAATCTTTCTTTATGAAATCGAATCCATATGCGTTGCTTTTCTACCTATTATATGGCTAAATAGGTACTATATTTATTTGAAGGGAGAGAACGCAATGGAACATCATACTTCTGTTCTATCACTTATGGTTGTCGTTGCAATCGCGTTTTTCGTTCCCCTTTTGTTACAACGCTTTAAATTAAAAGCACTTCCTGTGGTCGTTGCAGAAATTATTGCAGGAATCTTTGTAGGTAAAAGTGGGTTTAATATTATTGAGCCAGATATATGGCTTCAAGTTTTATCAACATTAGGATTTATCTTCCTCATGTTCTTAAGCGGTTTAGAAATTGATTTTTCTATCTTTAAACAAAAAGGGAAAAAAAATACGACAAACGAACCAAATACATTTCAGGCAGCAAGCATTATCTTCTTATTTATTTTCATCTTATCTTATGCCCTATCATTACTATTCGTATGGCTAGGATTCGTAGATAATGCAATGTTCATGACTTTAATTATTTCAACTATTTCTTTAGGTGTTGTTGTACCAACATTAAAAGAGAATAACTTAGGAAAAACAGCAATTGGGCAAATCATTTTATTAGTCGCTGTTATTGCGGATTTAGTTACAATGATTTTACTCGCTGTATTCGTCGGATTAAATTCCGAAAGCGGCCAAAGCATGTGGCTTCTTCTTCTTCTATTCGGCGCTGGTATTGTTATTTACTTCGTTGCAAAACGTTTTAAAAACATTCCATACTTAGATAGTTTAAAAGCTGGTAGTGTACAAATCGATACACGAGCTGTTTTTGCACTCATTTTAATCTTAGTTGGGTTATCGGAATCTGTTGGAGCAGAAAATATTTTAGGCGCCTTCTTAGCAGGTGTACTTGTATCGTTATTATCACCAAATGAAGATATGGTGGAAAAACTTGATTCTATCGGCTACGGTTTCTTCATCCCTATTTTCTTCGTAATGGTTGGTGTAAATCTAGAGGTGTGGTCTATTTTCAAAGAACCTTCTAGCATGCTAATGATCCCAATCTTAATTGTAGGACTCTTTATTTCAAAACTCTTACCATCACTCGTCTTAAGAAAATGGTATCCACGTAATATCGTACTTGGAAGTGCAATTTTATTAACATCGACACTTTCTTTAGTTATTGCGGCTGCACAAATTGGTGAAAAACTGGAGATCATCAGTCCAAGTTTATCTGCCTCTCTTATTTTAAGCGCAGTTATTACTTGTATTTTTGCACCTATATTGTTTAAAAAAATGTTCCCAAAAGTAGAAACACCAAAACCAAAAGTAGCTATTATTGGCGCGAGCAGAATTACCCTTCCGTTATCACTAGATTTAAAACGAGAAGATTATGACGTAACGCTATATATGATGCGTCAAAACAAAATAAATGATGAAGAAGCGAAATCGCACGACTTCCCTATCGTGAAATTGGATGACATCACAATCGCATCATTAACTGAACAAACAGCATTTGATGCAGATCGCGTCGTTGTTGCAACAAGTGATGATGAACAAAACTTATTATTGGCAGAACATGCAAAAGAGCTAGGTGTTGAACATGTTATTGCAAGTGTAGAAGATCCACTTCTACAAGAAAAAGCAACGCAAGAACATATCGCTGTATTCTCAACAATTAACTCTACACGTATTTTATTACGTGCGCTTATTGATAAACCTAGTCTCGTTCGCTTAATTACAACAGCAAACGAAACAGTCCGTGAAGTTGAACTACGGAGCAATAAATATAACGGCGTTGCACTTCGTCGCCTTCCGTTTTTAGGTGATGTACTAGTCATTCAAATTTATCGTGGAAATAAAGCATTAATCCCACATGGGGATACAAGACTACAACACGGTGATACATTACTTGTAACAGGCTCGAAAGAACATATCGATACACTAAAAAACATATTAGAATAAAAAAATGCCCCTCACATAATTGAGGGGCATTTTTTTCCATTTCATATGGTAAAATGTTACTATCACATATTATGGGGATGGATTACATTATGTCTATTATAACTTTAGCTCTCTTATTATTAGCCGAAATACTCGTTGCCATTATTCTCATCGGTATTAGTATTGAGATTTGTAGTTACGGATGGAAAAAATCGAATGGAATAAAATATTCTTGTCTTCTACTTTCACTCCTTCTCGGAACTGCTAGCATACTCGGACTTCTCGCCGCACCTGCCTATTTCTTTATACAATTAACAGAAAAAGCGTTATAAGAAAGGATGTTAATATGATTACCGTGAAAAATATTGAGGGATCTGAAACTTACGTATTACGTCAAAAAATTTTACGCCCCAATCAAACATTAGCAGATTGTAAATACCCTTCCGATTATGAAACAGACACCTTCCACTTAGGCGCATTTATAAACGATGAACTAATTAGTATCGCTTCCTTCTCAAAAGAAATATATCCCGACTTACCAACGGGTATTCATTATCGTCTACGAGGAATGGCAACATTACCTGCATTTCGAAACAACCGTGCTGGAAGCTCCTTAATTCAGCAGGCGGAACAAATCTTGCAAGAACGCCAAGCAAATATATTATGGTGTAATGGCCGAATTACTGTAGCTGACTATTACAAGCACTTAGGCTTCCAGGAATATGGTGAAATCTTTGAAATTGAACCGATTGGCCTTCATAAAGTACTATATAAAAGAATATGAGAAAAGCTTTCCTCAATATGGGAAAGCCTTTCTTATATTTCAATCTTCTCTTTTTATTTTTTTCATATATATGTATATAAACAAACTTGGAACTAAAAAACAAGCAAACATAATAAGTCCTGTCATACTAATTTCCTTTATCGAAATATCTGGTGTTACAACGATACAAATAGCTAAAATCCCAATAATAATACCTACCGGAATGAATAATAGCTTCATAAAATAACGACGCGACACCCCGCCCGTATGCTCATACACTTCCACTGAATTTTTCAGATTTAAAAAGTTAATAATTATTATCCCGCCCATAAATACCATTAATAAATCCGAAACACTTTCATATCCTGCCCCTTGCAAGACATAGCGGTAAAAGACGATAGCTAGTATGACGATATTTTGTAAGATGAAAGCTAATCTAATATGTTTTAACCCTTCAATCATTAAACGTTCATCTTTCACGATTTTCATCCTACCACTCCTTTTCCTCCCAAAACAAATCATTCAACGTTTTATCTACTGCATAACAAATTTTTAAACATAAATCTAAAGATGGATTGTATTTCCCCTTCTCAATTAAACTAATCGTTTGCCTTGTAACGCCTACTTTTTCTGCTAATTGTTGCTGTGTTAAATCTAACTGAACACGCGCGACTTTTATTTTACTTACAGCCATTCATGTTCCTCCTCCACCTCTATTGTAACATATATATTCCATTAAGTAATTTATATTTTACGAAATCAATTAAGTTTTCACCTTATCCCAATTGGTGCTGGCTAATACACAGTGAGGATATCCCCTACTGCATATAGTTTCACTTTATTATACACAAAAAGGGAGCCTCCCATAAGAAGGCCCTCTCCTATATTTATATTATAAGAATAAATGACACCCAAATAAGAATGCAAATAAGTATAGTAATGGATGTACTTCCATCCCTTTACCCTTCACAATTTTCAAGACTGGATATACTAAAAATCCAATTGCGATTCCATTTGCAATACTAGATGTTAACGGAATACCTATAAAAATTAAAAATGCTGGTAACGCATCTTCAAATTCATTCCAATTAATATCTCGAATGCTTTGTGCCATTAAACTACCTACTATAATTAATGAAGGAGCTGTAATAGCGGCTACACTTGATAAAGAAGCAATAACAGGACTAAAAAATGCCGTTATAATTGTTAGACCAACAACTACAATCCCTGTTAATCCAGTTTTACCACCTGCAGCAATACCTGCTGACGATTCAATCGTCGCTGCTGTTGGGCTTGTTCCAAAGATAGAACCTGTAGTCCCGCCAATTGCATCTGCAATAAACGCTTTACCAAAACGCTTCTCTGTATTGTCTGTAATTAAACCTGCTTGTTTAATTAAACCAAGTAATGCACCTGTTGTATCGAATAAAAGTACAAGTAAAAATGAAAATACAACGCCGTATAATCCGTATTCAATTACATCTGAAAAGGCATTGATTGGGTTTGAAACGATGATACCCTCTGGTAAATGAGGCATCGCCACAATTTTATCAGCAAACTTCAATTGCCCTGTAAAGAAGGCAATAATTCCTGTCACAATCATACTAATAAATAATGCACCGCTCACACGCAATGTCATTAATACCGCCGCTAATATTAAACCAATTAAAGTTAAAATAACAGCTGGAGAATGAAAATCACCAATCGTAACTAAATTAGACGGATGATCCACGATAATTCCAGAAAGGCGCAATCCAATAAAAGCAATAAATAGTCCAATTCCACCTGCAATTGCATGCTTTAAACTATCAGGAATTGCTAAAATTAACTTTTGTCTAAACGAAGTAAAAGATAATAAAAGAAAAATAATCCCCGTTACAAATACAGCTGAAAAGGCAACTACATATGTAATCCCTTCTGCCTTCTGTACAACAGAATAAGCAAAATATGCATTCATTCCCATAGCTGGAGCAATAACAATCGGATAATTCGCGAAAATCGCCATACCTACTGTTCCAACAACGGTTGCAATAATTGTTGCTGTAAACGCTTGGTCAAATGGTACACCTGCATCAGATAATATTTTTGGATTGATGACAAGAATATACGCAAATGTAAAAAAAGTTGTGATGCCAGCTAAAAACTCTTGCTTCACAGAAGTGTTATATTTTTGTAATTGAAACATGCTTATGTACCCTTCCTACACCTGAATTATTATCACACATTCTTTTTCTTACTAGTATGTGAGAAAATATAATACTTAATCTTAACAATCAATAAAAAGAAGAGTCAATATATTCCCTAATAGTTCGAATTTTAAGTTTAAGTCTGACAAGTACAGATGTAGTACAGTTCATTATGATTATTTTTGTAGCATAACAGATAGAAATGTTTTATAATTTGAAATAGTTAAATATTTAGTAAACGCATTCAAATATCGTTCACTCTACAAGGGGGATTCTTCTTATGCAGCACACAAACAAATCTGGAACTTTAAATCGTGGTTTAAAAGAACGACATATTACTTTAATGTCACTGGGCTCAGCTATTGGCGTTGGACTATTTTTAGGATCCGCTTCCGCCATTAAACTAGCAGGTCCTTCTATTTTGCTAGGCTATATGATTGCCGGTCTCGTTATTTTTTTCATTATGCGAGCGCTTGGGGAAATGGCAATTGAACAACCTGTTGCTGGTTCTTTTAGTAAATATGCATATGATTATATTGGACCACTCGCTGGTTATATTACTGGCTGGAATTACTGGTTCTTATGGGTTGTTACTTGTATGGCTGAAATTACAGCAGCTGGTATTTACATGCAGTACTGGTTCCCAGATATCCCGCGCTGGATTTGGGCATTACTTGCTCTATTATTAATGAGCGCTTTTAACTTCTTATCGGTAAAAGTATTTGGAGAACTTGAGTTTTGGTTTGCTCTCATTAAAATTGTCACAATTATCTGTATGATAGTAGTCGGAGCTGGTATTATTTTATTCGGATTCGGAAACGGTGGTATCGCTACTGGTATTTCAAATCTTTGGTCACATGGTGGCTGGTTCCCAAATGGATTTTCTGGGTTACTACTCTCCATGCAGATGGTACTATTCGCTTATTTAGGCGTTGAATTAATCGGTGTTACAGCTGGTGAGGCTCAAAATCCGAAGAAAACACTCGCAAAGGCAATCGATAACGTATTTTGGAGAATTCTACTCTTTTACGTTGGGGCATTATTCGTTATGATGGCAATTTATCCATGGAACGAACTTGGTGAGAAAGGCAGTCCATTCGTATTAACATTCCAACAAATTGGTATCGCAAAAGCAGCAGGTATTATTAACTTTGTCGTATTAACAGCAGCTCTTTCTTCTTGTAACGGTGGTTTATTTAGTACAGGCCGTATGCTATATACATTAGCTCAGCAGAAAAAAGCTCCTGAAAGATTTGGTCGTTTAAATAAAAATGGCATTCCAAGCCAAGGAATTGTAGCAACTGCTATCGTTTTACTAATTGGTGTTATATTAAACTATCTCGTACCTGCAAAGGTATTTACATGGCTTACTAGCATTTCAACTTTCGGTGCAATTTGGACTTGGGGAATTATATTAGTCGCTCAAATTAAATTCCGTAAAAGCTTGCCTACTCAAAATAAACAAAAGTTATCGTATAAAATGCCTTTATACCCATTAAGCTCATATTTCTCACTCGTTTTCCTTGTATTAGTATTAGGTATAATGGCGTATTCAGAAGATACACGAATTGCATTGATTGTCGGCCCAATTTGGCTTATCGGCTTAGCAATCGTATATTACATGAAAGGGTTTCATAAGATTGATGAAACACCTAACTCAAAAATTAGTTAAGCAAAACATCCCTTCCTTATTACTTGGAAGGGATGTTTTTATATCTATATAAATATTTCTCAACAAAATTCACGGTATTTTTACAATTTTTTAATATTTTTTATGTTTTCCGTCTTTATTTTTACAGAAAAATAAATTACATTATTAAAGCACATATATTTATTATTAGGGGGATTCTTCTATGAAGAATAAAAAATGGATTACATTTTCTTTAGCAACAGCAATTACACTAAGTATAGGGACCTCGTTCATACCGTCTACTTATGCCGAAAGCTCTGTAGACCCAGCTCCTGAAATTGCTGCAAAAGTTGTAAATCAAAACAATGGGAAGAAAGTATTATTCGATAATACACACGGTCAAACTGCTGGGACAGCTGACTGGGTTATTGACGGCGGCTTTTCTGACTTCGGAAACGGCATTGCAAAAAACGGATATCACGTAAAGGAACTTCGTAAATCAACACCTATTACGTACGAAGACTTAAAAGATTACAATGTATTTATCGTTCCAGAAGCTAATATTCCTTACAAAAAATCTGAGCAGGACGCTATGTTACAATATGTAAAAAATGGTGGTAGTATCTTCTTTATTGCTGATCATTACAATGCAGATCGTAATAAAAATCGCTGGGACTCTTCTGAAGTATTTAATGGATATAGACGCGGTGCTTGGGATAATCCAGCAAAAGGAATGTCTAATGAAGAAGCAAATTCACAAGCTATGCAAGGAGTAGAAAGCTCTGATTGGCTCTCTGACAACTTCGGTATTCGCTTCCGCTACAATGCACTTGGTGATGTTTCAGCGAAAACAATTGTATCGCCTGAACAATCTTTCGGAATTACAAAAGGTGTTTCGTCTGTAGCAATGCATGCTGGTTCTACTCTAGCAATTACAAACCCAAAACTAGCAAAAGGACTTGTTTACCTTCCAGAAAATCCATCAAAATGGAATAACGCTGTTGATAGTGGCGTTTATAATGGCGGTGGTATTGCAGAAGGCCCATATGCTGCTATCGCAAAAGTAGGACTTGGAAAAGCTGCCTTTATTGGTGACTCTTCTCCTGTTGAAGATGCTACGCCAAAATACGTTCGTGAAGATTCTGGTCAAACAAAGAAAACTTACGATGGTTATAAAGAAGAAAACGATGCGATTTTATTAGAAAACATCGTAAATTGGTTATCAAATAAAGAGACATTTACAAGTTTAGATCAAGTAAATGGTTTACAACTTGATTCACCTACAGCTCTACAAACATTTGAACAGCCAAACTTATCAACAGAACCACAACCTGAACCTTGGAGTGCACCAAATGCAGGTTATCAATGGTTTAATACAAATACTTTTAAACCAGGTTCATACGGTTATAACGGTGCGGTAACAACAAGCGACTACGTCGTTACACACCCTAGCATTCTACCAAACAATGAAATTTTCCAAATGAAGATTCAAGTAAATAACTTACTACCTAATACAACGTATAACAACTATTCTTTAGGTATCTTCACTACTGGTGGAACACAAGTGGCTAAAGTACAAAATGCAAACGGCACTTGGCCATCTACTTTCGGATATAGTAGTGCATTTTCTTTCACAACAAACAGCTTAGGCTCTGCTGAGAAAGTTGTAAATGTACAGATTGATTCAAATACAACTGGACAAGCAACGCTTCGTCTACGCCAAAATACAACAACGAAATATAATGAAACTGTAACGATTAATAAGAAATAATAAAAAAGGCAATCCATACATGGATTGCCTTCTTCTCACTTCTCTTCCTTCGAGAAAAACATTCTTGAAATAACGATACCTATACTACCGACGATTAGGAATAACACTGCCCTAATCATCATCGATACCTCTGGTAAGTCAAGTAAGAATAACTTCCCTACCGTTACGACTAAAACGACTAAACCAGCATATAATATTTCATTCATATTTCTATTTCTTCCAAACCAAACCGCAAATAATGCATATACCATCCATAATAACGATACTGATACACTAATTACGCTTCCATCTGTAGATAAAACTTCACCGATTCTCGTAATTGTAATAAATACAATTATCATAAACCAATAGAGCACTATAGAATACATATATTTGCCGAAGCTCGCTAATACTTCTTTCGCTTCTCTCATGCAATAATAGAACGTTCCTATTAAAATAAGATGAGCAACAAAGCCTGCCGAAATAAATTGATCAAACGGGCTAAAAATAGTCTGTATCATTCCAATTGCGTAAACCGTCGCACTAACATACAATTTTATCTGTTGTTTTACTTTAATAGAAGTGACCATGCCAAGGAAACCTTGTAATAATAGTACAATCGCTGCATTCACTAAACTATACTCGTATAAAATCGCTAAACTAAATGCTCCCATTGCGAAACCAAATAAGAGATTTGTAAATGTAGAATGTCTATTCTTCCTATACTCAAGCACAAACATAGCAGCGTGCACAATTGCACTAATAATCAATCCCCATGTTGTAAAATCAGGTATTTTGGCAATAGCTAGTATAAAGAAAACTGCATTCGCACTAAATATCGCCAAACGTGGTTCTGGTATAAAACTTCTCTCCGTAAACATATGCCAAAATAATAGTAAATGAATCAAACCATATACAATCGTTAACTGTATTTGCAAGTTCTCTACTAACATTGACATAACAGCAAAGAAAACGAAAAGGACAATGGCAGCAACAGCGTAAGAAATCATATATAAGTATTTATAACGATTTTTCAACGCATACCATAATAAACTAAGTGTTAATACTGTCTCATATCCAAAGAAAATATAAGGATTAGGAGTCGTACTATTTAACAAGAATGGTACGAAGAACGCACCGACCGCTACGAAAATAGTGAGATATTCCGATTGATATCTTTTCGCTAAATAAATACCTAAAATAACCCATGCAATATTACAGAGAAACGCGACACTTGCCGGAATAAATCCATATAAATAATGTGCTGCAAACGTCGTTAGAACAATCCCGGTAATACTTCCTCCAGCTAATACTAATCCTAACGCTTGCCGCTCTCTTTTAATTTGAATATCTCCTATATAATACAACCCGATAGATAATGCGATACCAAACACAATTCGTATCGCTGGTGTTAATAAACCAGCATCTACCCCTGCTTTAAATAACCAGATCACTCCAAGCAACATAATACCGACAAATACACGCGGTAACCACGTCTGACAAAACTTAATAATATTAAATGGCTCTGGTTTAAAAGCCGATATATCTACTTGTTTTAACTCAGGTTCTTGCAAAGGCTCTTTTATCTTAACTATTTCTTCTTTTGGCTTTTCCTCCATTACCGTTTCAATATATTCTTTCTTGTTCTTACTAACATGTTGCTGAGCGTTTTCTACTTCTATTTCCCTTTGCTTTACTTTTAATTCAGCAAGTGCTTCTTGAATTGTTTCAATTGCCGTTTCGAGTGCTTCTATTTTCTTATCCAAATCCTTCTTCATACGCTCCCCCCTTATTCGTCACTCTCATTAAACCTATATATTACCAATTATCTTTATCATACTCTTAGTCTATTCATTTTCAATAGTATTTTTCCAAAAAAAAGAAAGGTGTCTTCCCAAAATAGGAAAACACCTTTTTACTCATTTATTCTTATTTAGAAAAATGCTAACGATAAAACCAAGACACATGCCTACAATAGCTGGAACAATCCAGCCAACACCTTCTGTATAAAACGGGATGTATTTTAATGCTGACGTCCACTGATTCATCATTACATTTTTATTTAAAATGTCAATTGCACTAAATAACGCTACAACCAAAACAGTTACTGCATATACGTATGCATACTTTCCAATATACTGATGGAATAACCCTAGAATAATAAGCGTTAACGCAATTGGATAAATAAATCCAAGAATTGGTACTGATACTTTTAAAATTTGCGTTAACCCTAAATTAGCTAAAATCATACTAACAACGCTTACTATAAATGCCCACAATTTATAAGATACTTTCGGAAATGCACTCGCAAAAAATTGACTACAAGACGTAACAAGTCCAATTGAAACACATAAACACGCGATAGTAAAAATAAGACCTAATAAAACGACTCCGCCCTGTCCAAATAATGTAATCATAACTTGTGCTAACACTTTCGCACCGTTATCAAATGTTCCTAATGAGCCACTAATTGCCCCCACATATCCAAGGATGACATAAATAATCGATAATAATAGTCCTGCCCCAATTCCAGCAATACTCATATATTTCGCTAAACCTTTATCATCTTCAATACCCTTTGCACGTAATGCATTTGCAATAACAATTCCAAAGATTAAAGCAGCTAACGCATCCATTGTTAAATATCCATCTAAAAACCCTTGAAACATAGGAGCTTGGCCATAGTTCCCTATTGGTTCTTTCATATCTCCTACTGTTGTAAACATACTCTTTATAAAAATGAGTGCAATCATACATAATAATAATGGCGTCAAGACTTTTCCAAACAACCCCATTAGTTTAGATGGTGATAAACTTAACCAGTAAACAATACTAAAGAAAATAACTGTGTAAAACAATAATAATCCGTTTCCTGCTTCAGGGAATAACTGACCTGGCCCCATTTCAAAGGCTAAACTTCCCGCACGTGGTATACCAAGCCCAGGTCCAATAAATACATACACGATACATGGAAAAATAATTGCAAATGAAGAATGAACCCTACCCGCTAACGTTTGAAAACTTCCTGCTTTTGCAATAGAGATAACACCTAATATAGGAAGACCTGTTGCTGATATAATAAACCCTACTAATGAAATCCAAACATGTTCTCCTGCTTCATACCCAAGGAAAGGTGGAAATATCAGATTCCCTGCTCCAAAGAACATAGAGAATAACATAAGGCTAATAAGTAAAATTTCTTTTTTCTGTAACAATTTCATTTCTTTCTCCTTCTTTAATCTCATCTTTTATGAAATCAATTTCATATATAAAAAAGTACAATAACCCGCTTCCTTGCAAAGAAAACATAGTCCATAGTCTATCACAAAAGAAACACCCATTCTATAGCTATTCCTCTTTTCCAATTTCTTCTGAAAAATCAACCTTTATTGACTTATAATAGTTAATAAGGTAAAATATTAAATGTACAAAATTATTAACTTTGTTTTTGTTTGTGTCAGGAGGAAAATAACATGGAATCAGCGATACAACTAGAAAGAGAACAACAAAGAAAAAAGAAACATCCTCCAGGTTTATACTTACTCTTCTTTACAGAAATGTGGGAAAGATTTAGTTACTATGGATTACGAGGATTATTAACATTATATTTAACGACAGCTTTAGTAAGCGGTGGTCTTGGGTTTAGTCCCGCATGGGCACTCTCTATTTACGGATTTTATACTGGAGCCTGTTATTTCACACCAATGATTGGTGGATACTTAACAGACCGTTTTCTAGGTAGACGAAAAGCAATCACAATTGGTGGTATAACAATGGCAATCGGTAACCTTACACTATTTGCCTTGCAAAACCAATTAGGCCTATACCTCGGATTAGCGCTTATTATTATCGGTAACGGATTCTTCAAACCGAACATCTCTACACTGGTTGGAGAATTATACGAAGAGAACGATCCAAAACGTGATAGTGCATTTACCATTTTCTATATGGGTATTAACGTCGGGTCATTTTTAGCTCCACTCGTTTGCGGATTTTTATCAGAAAATTTATTCAAAACAACAGTTGATGGCGTTGTACATTACGGATTCCGTTACGGTTTCTTAGCCGCTTCAATCGGAATGATTATTGGACAAATTTTATTTACAACACTATCAAATCGCTTCCTTGGTAATATCGGTAAAAAACCAACTCGCGATTTACAAACAGCTGCTGGACAACCATCAGTAGGAGATACACCATTAACAAAAAAAGAAAAACAACGTACCGCAGTTATCGTCATTTTAACATGCTTCGTTGTCTTCTTCTGGGCTGGCTTTGAACAAGCTGGTAGCTCATTAACATTATATACAAACAAATTTGTAGACCGCTCTGTGTTCGGATGGGAAGTTCCAACATCTTGGTTCCAATCGGTCAATCCATTATTTATTATTTTGCTTGCTCCAGTCATTTCTGCATTATGGGCAAAACTTGCAACTCGCAAGCAGGGTGATTTAAAAATCCCAACTAAAATGGGACTTGGTATGATCTTGCTCGGTATCGGTTATATCATTCTCGTTATCGCTACATTAAAAACAGGTAGTGATGAACATAACATTACAGAAAAAGCAAACTTACTATTTATCGTCTTTACGTATCTTTTCCATACGTTAGGTGAGCTATTCTTATCACCTGTCGGACTATCAATGGTTAGTGCGCTTGCTCCGGTAAAATTAGCATCTTTACTAATGGGTGTATGGCTAGCAAGTTCAGGTATCGCCAACATTTTAGGCGGACAACTTGCAAGCTTCACAACTTCACTTGGATACGCTGAAGTATTCACAGTTATTGGCGCTGTGGCAATTGTACTAGGTTGTGTTTTATTATTAATTTCTAAGAAATTAGTGAAATGGATGGATTAAAAAAAGATGAGGAATTTCTCCTCATCTTTTTTTATGCTGTTTTACCTTGTTCTATTGCTTGTTCGTACAGCTCTTTATGTTCTTTATATTCACTTGGTACGAAACTCTTATAGAAGAATGAGAACCAGCTGTCTCCCTTTTTATACCCTTCTTCTCGAATTTCCGCTGCTTTTTTATTCGATTTAAATCCTTCAGTAAACCATTTCTTTAACAATTCATTTCTTTCATACTTAGCAGGAACTTTTAAATCATAGTTTTCAAATGCATACTTATAGCCAGCTTTTTCTACTGCCTTTTTTGTAGATTTATAGCCTTTTTCATACGCTGTTTCATATGCCTTCACGTATACTTCTTTCTCTCTATTTCCAGGATTCTTTTCAGCTAATTCTTTCCCTGTCTTTTCCCCTAACTCAGCTTGCTCTTTTTCAATTTTTTCTGTTCTTTCTTTATTCCCTACTTTAAATCCGTCTGCAAAGTTTACCTTAAACTCTGAAGCAACTTGACTATCGTCCATCGTCTCTTGTGCTAAACCTTGTTCTTTTCCTTTTTCAAAATGCGTTTTCTTCTGCTCTTCTAAAGACCATGCGGCTGCATAAGTCGCTTTAAACGCTTGTTTATATGCATCAGATTTTCCAGCTACATGCACTTCTACATCATTTTTTCCTGCTTTAAAATCAGTTTCTCCATTCTTTTGACCTTCAAGTTGACCTTTTTCCATATCAGCTTGGCGCTGCGCTTCCTCTTGTTTACGTGCCTCTTCAGCTTTTCTTTGTTCCTCGGCTACACGTTGTCTCTCTTCTTCAGCTTTACGCTGTGCTTCTGCAGCACGTTGTTTTTCAGCCTCAGTATTGCGCTGTGCTTCTGCTTGTCTCTCAGCTTCTACAGCACTATTATTATTCTGGCTAGGAGCTGGGCTCGTTGCACCACTACTAGAAGCTGGTTTATTGTGATAATGATATTCCCCGTACTGTAATCCCCATTTCTCACAATTTGTACGACACGTATGTCCTCCATTAGCATCTGTACGCCCTGGATGCGCATAAGCTGAAATTGGAGCTACCAATAACGCTATACTCGTTGTGAAAAGAAGTTTCTTCACCTGTTGTCTCACTCTTGTTCCTCCCCAAAATAGAATTCTAACTTTATTATACATAAATAGAAGAATGTTTAAATACAAACCAAAATATTCTATTATTTCTCAACATTAGTAAAAAAAGAAGGTGAACTCTTTAAAGAGTTCACCTTCTTTTTTTACTTCTTCGCCTTCGTTCCTACTAAATCACCAGCAACAACATAACGCTTAGAATTATCCTTTACAGATACACATGTAATAAGCGTTATCTCATCTTTCCCATGATCCTCTACAACTTCCCACTTATCAGGAGTCACTTCAGATACACCAGTAACCGCATACTCATATTCATTTTCATTGTCATACAAATAAATTTTATCGCCTTTTTTCAAAGAAGCTATATCACTAAATAAAACACCTTTTTTAGACATGTTATGTCCTGCTAATGCGTAATTTCCTTTTCCCATAACTTGATTCTCTTTTACTGTCGCTGCACCTGATAATAAGTTTTTTTCAGTAGAAGCTTTTAAAACAGGCAGTTCTACTGAAACACTTGGAATCGAAATACGACCAATTACTTGTTTCTTATCTAATGATGCATTCGCTACTTCCGCCAAGTCTGGTTGATTAATTTTGGAAGCATCTACAAATTCCGTCTCATGCTTTTCATAATCCATCTTTTGAACAGCCTGCACATTTTCAGTCTGTTTCTTTTCAGCCTGATATCCATCATAAAATGGCTTTCCAATTAATACGCCACCTACAACAAATAGCAGAATTGCTACTATACTATAAATTCTTTGCTTATTCATACACAGTTCCTTTCCCTTACAAAATCTTACTCTATATAAAATGATAAAATAATATCGCTATATGTACAAGTATTAGCTTAAAAAGAAACCTTCTTGCCAGTGCAAGAAGGTTTCTTTTTAAGCTAATTTATTTCTGTATAGTGATACGTGAAATACTGTCATTTGAATAAAGAAAATAGAAAATAGAATATATAATGGGTATCCAGGAAGATATTCATTAATAATAGGCGAAAAAGTTAAAAATCCAACTGCACAAGGTAACACAAACCATAACGATACAAATGTTGTTCGACAAGCTTTATCCGTAATCGCTTTTTCACGTTCATCTTCTAGCGGAAATAATAATGGATACATCCAAAAAGATAAATTCTTATATTTTTTCTTTTGAATTCTATAAAAAATTGTAACTATAATTGCTCCAATAAATAATAAAATGAATGGTACTCCATTAAACCATACTTCAAATGGGAATTTCTCGTTTTTAATTATATCTGCTAACTCTGTAATAACACTATAAAATTCAACAAATGTCCAGCATGCTAAAGCAGTATAAAGCACGTTTATGATATAAGAAAAAACAATTCTATTCATCCTCTTCCCCCTCCTTATTTAAAACAAACACATCTTCCATCTTTAACTGAAACACATCACAAATCGTAAGTGCTAATAACAACGAAGGAACGTAATCCCCTTTTTCAATTGCAGCAATTGTTTGTCTCGTTACTCCAACCTTTTCTGCTAATACACTTTGCGTAAAGTTAAAACGAGCTCTTAATTCTTTTACTCTGTTTAAAATGGTCAAATTTACCACCTCTCACCATTATTGTATGCTATCCTTAACAAAATGTAAACTCAACTTAACATTATTATTATAAAAAAATCCAACTCTACGTATTGTAAAGTTGGATTACGTTTTAGTTTAAAATTGTAACTTTAACGATTTTTCTTCCCCATTGACTAGAAGACCCTTTATCAGGCATTAACACATCAATTCTGTTACCTTTAATCGCTCCACCAGTATCTGCTGCAATTGCGACTCCATACCCTTCAACATTTACAGTTTTGCCTAATGGAATAACTTTTGGATCTACAGCAATTAATTTCATTCCTGGGTTTGCAGTTAAGTTATAGTGTCCCCATGCAGAAAATACTTGTTGACCTGGTGCATAACCATTTTCACCTGGATCAGCTGTATAAGCTGTAGCTTCTACATAAATTTCTTTCCCACCAGCAGTTGGCTTAGAAGATGGTTCAGGTTGTGCAGGTTCTACCTTCGAATTATTATTAGCTACTGGTTCAACCGGTTTACTAGCTTTTTCTTGCTTTTGCTTTTCAGCAATTTCTGCTTGCGCTTTCGCTAAAGCTTCTTGCTCTGCTTTTGCAGCCGCTTCTGCTTTTGCACGCTCTTCTGCCGCAATTCTTGCTGCTTCTTGTTCACGAGCAATTGTTTCTTGTACTGCCTTCATATTTGATTCAATTTTAGCTTTCTCTTCCGCTGCTAAATTAAGTTGGCTTGCCACTTCATTATATTTAGCTTGAACTGTTTGCAAGTTATCTTGACGTTTTTTCAAGTTATCTTGCAGTTCAGCTTGTGCTTTTGCTAATTTTTGTTTATCTACTACTAAAGATGCTTCTTTTTCGTCAATTGTTTTCTTGTCCTCTTCAATTTGACGAAGATCTTGTTCTTGTAGACGTAAAATTTCTTTATCAGCTTCTAGAATAGTAGAAACTGCGTTCATACGTTGTAAGAAGTCTGCAAAGTTTTTTGACTCTACTACAACTTCTACTACTAAACTTGTATTTGAACTGTTTTGAACAGAAACCATACGTTTTCTCATAATATCTTTACGAGCAAGGACTTTATCCTCTAAAACGATAATTTCTTCCTTTTTTTGTTCAATCTGCTTATGTGTTTCATCAATTTTACGTTGAATAGCAGCTTGATCCTCTTTATTTTTTGCAATTGTATTATTTAAATTATGTAGTTCGTTTTCGATACCTTTAATTTCTTTACTAACAGCTTGCTTTTCTTGCTCTTTCTTTTGCATTTCTGCATCGTTTTGTTGCAATTGCTGTTGCATGTTGTTAAGTTTCTCGTCGTTTGACTCTGCTTTAACAGCGACTGTACTAGAAAGACCGATAATTCCTGCTAATACTAGACAGCTGATTCGCTTAAAATAGTTCATAATCCGACTCCCTTCTTATACAGTTATACATGATTTATTTTACAGTTTGTTTACAAAACGATTAAATACAGTTTATTTTTCGTGACGAAAAAAAGAGAATTATGAATAAAATGTAATAGATTCTTAAATATTTAACAATTCCTATATTTAAAAAATACAAAAGATGCTAAAATCCAAATATAGAGAAAATATAACTTTCGAAGGCGGTTGAAATAAATACATGTTTACTCAAAAAAAATCACTCCAACATACAATTGCTCAATTAGAAGAGCGTATACAAGAATTAGAATTAGAATTAAAACAAAAGGATATTGAAAAGCAAGAGACTATTTCTACTATCCACGATCGTGTACAAAGCGTTGTCCAAGAGCATCAACTTGTAAATAACCAACACAATACACTTCAAAATTTAGTTCAACAATTAAGTTCATGTTTCGAAAATGTTTCAACACGTACGACACATTCCAATGAGTTAAATAATGAAATGTTACAAAAGGAACAAAGCTTAATTCAGTCTATTGCAGAAATTATTGACTGCTCTAATGAAGGAAAAGAATCCGTTCACCGCTTACTTATTGTAATTAATAAATTAGGTGAACAATCTCAACGCACGTCTAATAGTATGAATCATCTAAGCGAACGCTCAAAGGAAATCGAGCAAATTGTAGAAGTCATTCAAAACATTGCAGCACAAACAAATTTACTTGCATTAAATGCGAGTATTGAAGCCGCACGTGCTGGGGAGCACGGTAAAGGATTCGCTGTCGTTGCCAATGAGGTAAGAAAACTAGCGGAAAGTACAGCAGAAAGTACAAAAAACATCGGCAACTTAACGAAAAAAATTCAAGAAGAAATTGAAAAAGCATATGATAACACAAAAGATAATTTACATTTAGTCGATGAAGGTGTAGAAATGAGCGCCGATACAAATGCTAGAATTGAAAATATTTTAGTTATGATTCAAACGTTACAAAATGGTGCTACAAATGTTATTAAGGCTATCGAAAACCAAAAGTCTTGTAATGATGACATATTACGAGAATTCGCTAACACACAACAAATGTTCCAAAAATTAAATACTACTATTATGAATCATATTCATGATGCTGAAAAAGTCGATGTTCAATTGTCTAAAAGTCTTCAAGAAACAGTAACTTCTTAATTAAAAATAAAAATCCCTTATACTGCTATAAGGGATTTTTATTTTATTTTGAATATTTATTTCTTTTCAATATTCATCCATATCTTTGTTATAATGGAAAAGTTGTTTCTTTCAACTAATAAACAAGGAGGTTATTATGGAACAATTTTACTACGTTTTAAAATATTTAATTCTCGGTCTGTTCCAAGGACTAACAGAACCAATTCCGATTTCTTCAAGTGGTCATCTCGTTTTAGCACAACATTTGCTAGGACTAAAAATAGAAGGGTTTAGCTTCGAACTACTTGTTAATTCAGCTTCATTATTAGCTGTATTACTTATTTATAGAAATGATTTAATTCGTCTAACGAAGAATGGTCTCTCTTATATATTTACAAGAGCAGAAGACGCAAAATCAGATTTCTTCTTTATTATTTATCTTGTTATTGCAACCATTCCAGCAGGTGTTATTGGTGTTTTATTTAAAGATTACATCGATCAGTACTTAAAAGGTGTGAAGATGGTTGGGATTTCCCTTCTTATTACTGCTGTCGGCCTTTGGATTATTAGAAATTTACGCGGTCGTAAAAATGATGGCGACCTTTCTATGAAAGATGCAATCATCGTCGGATTAGCACAAGCTTGCGCACTGATTCCCGGAATAAGCCGATCTGGTGCCACAATCGTAGCAGCAATGTTACTTGGTATGAAGCAAGAAACAGCTCTTCGCTTCTCATTCTTACTATACATTCCTGTTAGCTTAGGTGGCTTGTTGTTAAGCATTACAGACATTGCAAATGATCCAAATCTAGACACATTATTCGTACCATATGTCGTTGCATTCATCGCAACATTTATCATGACGTATATTTCACTAAAATGGTTTATGAACATTATGGCAAAAGGAAATTTAAAATATTTCTCTTTCTATTGTATTATCGTAGGTGTACTTACTCTTATTTTCTTATAAAGTAAAACTTACAAATTGAAAGCGAGTCATCTAGTGTAATAGAATGACTCGCTTTTTTATACCTTTATTAAGTTAAAACCTATCATTTACTTTGAATTTTCTGAATAGTATAATATTATTTAAGTTCACTATTACAGTAATTCTATCTTTCCTACTATTATCGTAAAAGAGGTGTTTATATGTTTATAGTTACTAAACTCATTCACATTAAGTACGGATATGAAAATGAGCTATTTTATGGGCTTAAACAATATTATCCTTCCCCTGGAACGAACGGTTGTATTAACATAGAGTTTTCACATGTTCATCGTACAAATGATAAGGCAGAATATATGATTCGTATGTTATGGAAAACACAACAAGATTACCATACATGGCTTTCTCAAAAAGAAGGCAATGAAACTTTGAAGCACAAAATACAAGGCTATATCCTTTCTTCCAAATCAAATGCTACCTATGTGCATTAACCCTTCTCTTTTTATTCCTTACGAGGGACAAAATGATAAAGTGAAACTTTAATCAGCCCTCATCAATTGGGCTGTTCACAAATAACGAGGTAAGGACCCTCTTACTTTTCATACTGTAAGAGGGCTTCTCTTATGCATACACTTTCTTCTCTTGACAATACAAACGAATAACATGTTTATTTTGTTGAAATACATCATGCGTCAGCCGAATAATAATAAAGTTTCGTTTTGTTTGATCATCATGAACAAAAATCTGTTCTCCCTCCTGAAAACGCCATGCACTTTCAAAAGTCGTAATATGATCCCCACTTACAGAAAAAAGTTCATATCGCATCTCTTGTACCCTCTCTCAACTTATATAATCATAATATCCTCATATTAAATTTATTATAACTTAATTCCTATAAAATTAGTAATTATTTCTATTTCGAAAGATTTTAACTTTGTATTTAAATATTTTTAGCGCTATAATGATAAACGAATTTTTATTGAAAGGAGTTTTACTTTGACTGCATATTTATTTCCAGTGAAAACAGCATTTATTTTATTTCCCTTTTTAGCAATGTTTCTTTTAATTCCTTTTTTAATATTTAATTATCGAAAATACGGTTATTTAAATAAATGGCGCTCATTTATTTTATACTCATTATTACTTTACTTATTAAATGCCTATTTTCTTGTTATTTTGCCGTTGCCACAAACGTTTGATACTTGTAGCCTACAACCGGCTAATACACAACACATGCAACTCTCACCATTTTATTTCATACAAGAGATTAGTAGTCATACATCGGCAGTTTTAACGAAACCAACTACTTATTTCTACTTATTAAAAGAGTCTGCGTTTTTACAAGTTGCCTTTAATGTTCTATTAACTGTTCCATTCGGCATTTACTTGCGTTATTATTTCCGACGTAGTTTCTTACAAACAATTTGCATTTCCTTTTTCCTTTCACTATTTTTTGAGCTAACACAAGTGACTGGATTATACGGTATATACAATTGTGCATACCGATTATTTGATATCGATGATTTGTTTTTAAATACATTAGGTGGCGTAATTGGTTTTATCATTGCACCAATATTTACGTACTTCCTTCCGAAGACAAACGAGTTAGATAGTCATATTAATTTGGAAACGAAACCAGTCGGATTCATTCGTCGCCTTATCGCGATGCAAATTGATTGGATTTTCTTATCTATCGTCGTACCTGTCGTTAAAAACAAAGGAAATTCTTTCTTCGTTTCTAATATGCAATCTTACACCAATATGTATGAACTCATTTTCATTACGTGTTCAATCCTTATTTACTTTATTATTATTCCATACTTTACGAATGGAAAAACAATTGGGAAAGCATTGCTTCGCATTCACGTGAAAGGAAAATCAAATCGTATTACATTAAAAGAACTATTTATTCGCTACGGTATATTTTATTTTGCGCTAGGCGGAATCAATTATATTCTTTCTAGTAGCTCTATTTTAAATCACACAGAGCCTTTAGTATTACTCGTTACATTGTTATTCCTATTTATCATTAACGGCCTATTCATTATTCATGTTTTACTGCATGTATTTAGCCGTGATAAACTACTATTTTATGAACATATTAGTCATACAAGAAATGCAATTACACTAAAAAAAGCTGACAAATAATTATTTGTCAGCTTTTTCATATACATAATGTGAAACCTTAATCAGCGGGGGTCTTACTGCCCGACAAATAGCGGGATAAATAACTTTTCTGCATAAGGATTAAAAAACATTCCAAGTTCATCTAGAGATTTCCTCACCTGTAAAAACGAATGAAACTCTGGATATATATCTTGTAATTGCTCATATGATAATGTATGCATTTTCCCCCAATGCGGACGCCCTTCATACTTCAGAAAAATTTTTTCCACTTCGCCAAAGTAAGCAGCATATTTCATACCTTTATACATATGAACAGCGATATACGCTGAATCTCTTCCATAGGCTGGACTAAGCCATATATCATCCCCTTTTACATAGCGGCATTCGATCGGGAAGTGCACCTTATACTTTTTCTTTTCAATAAGATTTGAGATTTCTTCTACAACCGTCCTCATATACTTTGAAGGAATGCTATACTCCATTTCATAAAATGGTACCGTACGTGATGTAGCAAATACTTCATAGCTCGGGCCAATTATTTTTGTGTTTGGTACAGCTTTAGCTGATAATCGACTCACTCCTTTACTTATAGAAGGAAACCATTTACACCCTTTAGATAGTAAAGAGAACATCCTATTTTCAAGTAACTCCACCTTTAGTTTATGCCATTTCAAATCACTGCCTTGATTCGTTGTTTCGTTCGTAAGTTTTACTTGTACTTCATCAGAATAAGGAAAAACGAAAAATTCAAAATGACGATGCTTCTTATATTCTTCTAGTTTGTTCATTACAGTGGATAATGACTGTTTTTCACTTTCATAAACGAGTGAATACGCTGGAATAACCTTCAATTTTATCTTTACAATGATACCTAACATTCCAAGTGACAACTGAAACGCTCTCCAATATTCTACGTTCTCAGCTTCCGAACAAACTATACTCTCACCATTAGATAGAACTGCCGTAATCTCTATAACTTGTGTTGATAAGCTCCCAAAGGTAATACCCGTTCCATGAGTCCCCGTACTAATCGCTCCTGCAATAGATTGCGAATCAATATCCCCTAAATTTTCTTGCGCATAACCTTTTTCCTCAAGTAACTTCCCTAAATCATATAACTTTGTTCCTGCCCATACTTCAGCAACCATCTTCTCTGCATCAATATTCACAATACCCTTCAATTCATCTAAAGAAACTAAAACTTCTTCCGTTTGCACAAGGGGTGTAAACGAATGTCCTGAACCGACAACACGAATTTTCTTCCCCTTTTTTCGCGCAAGTCCCACAACTTCTACTACATCTTGTATACTTTCTGGATACATCGTATAATGCGGCGTTCCTTCTACATTCCCTGTCCAATTTCTCCACTTTTGTCCCTCTATAGAAAGCATTGGCCATCCCCCCGATATGTTGAATACTCCCCAACAATCTCTCCTTTTTTAACACGATACAAAAAGGGAAAACGCTCACATAACTCACCAGCTTTACTATGGCGAAACAAAATGGACTCTCCTATATCCACTCGTTCCTCACCTTTATAAAAAATTGGCGTTTGTACCTCGCCAGCACCTTCTAAAGCTAATAGTTTTGCACCCTTCGGTCTCCAAACTTCAGGCTCTTTATCTTTTCCAACTGCTCCTGAAGCAATATATCCACCACCTAGGCAAGTGTAAATAAACGGGGCTGGTTTACGCACAACTGGTAAGGCAAATCCGACCGCTGGATAAAATTTTACCTCTTTATAATAATCAAACAGCTTCGGAGAATAAAAAGCAGAACCTATTGTAATCTCTGAAACTGAATTATCTTTCTCGGTTGTTTTTATACTTCCTGTTCCGCCTCCATTTACAAACCTTAGCTCAATACCAAGGTTTTGTATTGCTTTTACAATATGTTCTCTTCTTTCTTTCACTTCTAGCACTGATTTCTGCTTTAAATATGAAATTATTTTACTTTTCAACCATTGATTCGGTATATGATCTCCCACCCCAGCAATTTGAGCTTCATAACCCATTACACCATCTAACATTAAATATGATGACCTTCTCACCTTTTCTACTACTTTCAACGCATCCTGCACATTTTTTACTGGGGACCTTTGTACACCAAAATGAAATTGAAAGAAACGACTACTCATATCAATATCCAAACAAACACGAAAACATCCTTTAGATTTCTCAGCAATGCTTTCTAAATACACAATATGCTCTTCACAATCCACCATACAAGTTATAATGAAACCTTTCTTTGTTAACAAACTAATTTCATACAGAGCTCTTTCATCGTAAGCAGGATATCCAAGCAATAAATCATTAAATCCTTGTTCTATTAAAAATAAAATCTCTCTAGGTGAAAAGCACATAATACCTTGAAATCGATCATTTGCAGCTAGTATCTTTTGCATAATCGGAACAGAGCGTAACGATTTACTCGCTATACGAATCTTTTTATTTCCACTTAACTCTATAATCGATTGAATATTTCTATCTAAAGCCATTTCATCCAAAAATGCACACGGTAATGGAACTTCTTTAAAAATTCCTCTATCCACATTTTTCTCTCCTCTTTTCAATATGTCTTATACATATTGGAAAGAAAGTGTGATTTTCCTGTTTGCAAATAAAAAAAGTTTCTTCTTTACGAAGAAACTTTTTGAAACTACTTCATAGAAATAGTCGCCTCTACTGGATAATGATCAGAGTAATCATTATACGTATATTTTTGGAACCATGATGTAACAGTCCATTGTGGAGATTTCGGCTGTAACACCTTATTCTCTATATATGATGGGTTCGCATGGTCTTTACTTGCAATAATATAATCTAAATACTCAGCAGGACTATCAGGGAAATTATATTTTGCAATACTGTTTGTCGTTGCGTCCCAAGTCGCTGTATGTCCAGTATAAGATGGTACAGAAGCGTTCAATGTTTTAAACATAGATGCATACTCTGAATCATTCTTGTTCTCTGCATTAATTTTATTTACGTTCATATCACCACCAATTAACACATACTCATTATTTGGTATATTTTTATTTTTAATAAAGTCTTGAATTTCTTTTAATTGGTCTGTACGTACAGATGCTGGTGAAGTTTTTCCGCACATACTATCTTCAGCCTGCAAATGCGTCCCAATCACGTGAATGAAACGATCATTTTTCTTAATTTTCGTGTATACAAATCCTTTATTCGATAAATTATCTGGCCCGCATCCTTTTGCAAATACATATTGAATCTTTTCAGCGATTGGCCATTTGCTCACAATCGCAACGCCACCATCTTCAGGAGTTGAAGATGAATAGTTTCCTAACGTTTTATCCCATTCACTTCCACTACTACGACCTAATACTGCTGTTTGATTTGGATATTCTTTCTTCAAATTCCCTAATAAACGATCTGAAGCGCTATTATCAAACACTTCATTTAATATAACTACATCTTGATTCTTTATATAATCTGCCGCCCCGATTAAATCAGCACGCTCAGTTTGTCCCCAGTTCGGATATAAGTTTGTTGATAGCATATATACATTATGCGTCATCACTTTTAATGTATCATTTTGATTTGTAGACACTTCTGCTTGAGCTGACGTTCCGCTATATAAAGCTCCTAAACCAACACCTAAGCTAAGTACACCTTTTAGCAATTTACATTTCACGTTTCATACCCCCATGTATTGTATAGTGATAAAAAGGCCAAATACTCTATTCTGAGATTTGACCTTTTTTAAATACTTAACGATTTCCGTACGTATCAAACCAAAGCTGAATATATCCAGCAGTAACACGTTGTGCATCCATTAAACGCTTACCTGTCATTGGTGTAACTTCAGCGCGCCATTTATCTGCATATTCTTGTGATACAGCAGCTCTCACGAACCAATCTTTCGTATTATCATTTACAATGCCAGCGTAATCTTGTTTCGCAACTACTGCTGCTCCATGAATCCAATCTTCTGGATTCGTACCTTTCCAGTTCCAATATCCATTTCCATCCGTTACTTTATAATTATCTTTTATCGTATCTACAAAGTTTTCATATTTAGAATGGAATCCTTGTGGATACGATAGATTCGTAAAGTTTGCCGCATGCATCGGTTGGTTTACATCCCCTAAATAATGAAGAGATAATCCTAAATAGAAGAACGCTTGTTTCATATCTTTATTTTTATAAGACTCACCAGCTAATTTAAAATATTTAGCTCCTGTTTCCTTTGCTTGCTTTGCATACGGAATATAAGTTTTCCCATTGTCAGGGTCATAGAAATGTGAAGCAAATGTGCTATTATCATAATAAGGATTTTCATAGTCAGCAGCATAAATACCGTTCTCTAACTCCGTACGCCATTCATTTAATAGTGCAACTCGATCTTGTTTTACAAGTGTTGTATTACGAGACATAATATCAATTGCACGGTTTACAATCCATAAATGAGAATTCACGCCTTCTTTATGTTTATCTTCAGCAGACCAGCGCGGAATAACTCCAAATCTCTGTGCCCCATCATTTTCATGAGCAAATGCAACACTTTGTAATGGAGCAACTAATGTAATAGCTGCTGCTAAAGCAAGTACTTTCTTTTTCATATAAAATCCTCCATTTTATAATTGAATTATTGTAAACATTTTGTTAGGATCCTATGATGTCGTCCGGTTAACCTATGACTAGAATATCCCACCTTTCACGAAATTTCTATCACTAAATTAAAATATGCAAATGTTCATATCATTATAACTTTATACACAGTGAATATAATGAATGAATACACTTTCATTTTAATAAACTATTATTAAGGCTTGTCTAAACTAATGTAAAAAAAAAGTAAAGCATCTGAATGCTTTACTCTTTTTTTCTATTCGATAATATACTTGGCAATTGTACATTAACTGCTAACTTATGAATAAATCCAAACACTAGTCCAATCCCAATAAATATGTATAAGATTGTAAATATCTTTCCGAAATCAGTTTGCGGACTAAAATTCCCATCACCGACAGTCGTCAACGTGACCACACTAAAATATAAAGCGTCAATAGGACGTAATCCTTCAACTGTACTATAAAAAATCGTACCCGATATTAAAGTCAGAATTGTTAATACAAATAATACTTGAAATTCTTTATCTTTCCACGCTCGTAAACAGGCTCTTAACATTCGCTTTAAAGTTAACAAAAATGAAAGCATTAGATTCTCCCTTCCAAACAAAAATACATTTAGTCAAAGGAAAGTCTATCACCTTTCAGTATAGAAAAAAAGTAGCCCTCTTCTATTTCTAGAAAAGGGCTACTTTATTCGATTCTATCTTATTTAGGTGAAACAAGAATTTTCACTTGGGTTTTATCTTTTACAAGTGCTTCAAATCCTTCTTCAACAACTTGATCGACTGTAATTTTTTTCGTAATTAATTTCTCTGCTTGAATTTGACCAGAGCTAATTAATTTAATAACGGCTGGGAAGATGTGACGGTATCCTAAAATACCAATAACTTCTTTTTCTTTTAATACTAAATTATTTGGAGTAATTGTTGCGTCTTTTTCCCATACACTAACAATTACAGTTTGTCCTTCAAAGCTTGTACTTTCAATCGCTTGACGTAGTACAACTTCAACACCTGTTACTTCAAAGCTAACATTTACCCCTAAACCATTTGTTAAGTTACGAATTTCAGCTAACACATCTTGAGTTGCTGGATTTAATACATAATCCGCACCTGCTAATTTCGCTAACTCTTGACGTTCTTTAGAAAGTTCAACTGCAATAACAGGAGTTGCTCCTGCTGCTTTAGCTGCTTGGATAACAAGAAGTCCAATTGGACCGCAACCAAATACTGCTACAGCTTCCCCTTCTTTTAATTTACTTTGACGTACTGCATGAACTGCTACTGCTGCTGGTTCTACAAGCGCACCTTGTTCATACGTCATTTCATCTGGAATGTGATGAACCATATCTTCTGGTACTACTGTATATTCAGAGAAACCGCCGCCTTCTCCGCCAAGACCGTGGAAAACAAGTTGTTCACAAACATTGTAATGTCCATGTTTACAAGCTTCACATTTACCACAAGAATAAATTGGTTCTACAACAACGCGGTCTCCCACTTTATGAGATGTAACTCCTTCACCAATCTCTATTACCTCACCACTAAACTCATGACCTAAAATAACAGGTGCTTTCACATGTGTTAATGGATGTTCTTCTGTTGGAATAAAAATAGGCCCTGCTAAATATTCATGCAAGTCTGTCCCACAAATACCACACCATTTAACTTTGATTTTCACTGTTCCTGGTTTTACTGTTGGTTCTGGTACTTCTTCTACTCGTACATCACGTTGATTATGCCAAAGTAGTGCTTTCATTTTATACATCCCTCTCTATGTATATACTTAACCTGGTGAAGTTTACAATTCTATTATAATACTTCTATCCATATATTTCAAAAAAACAATCACATTACTACTAATTTTTTACAAATAACGTTCAATATTTTGTCACTTTGTACTTTTTTCCACATCTGTTAATTCAATTTCATTGCAGGTGAAATTAGCATTATGCCATAATAGCATAGGAGAGGTGAATATCGCTTGAAATATTTTATTTACTTTATCGTTATCGTGGCATTTTTAGATACATTTTCACAATTACCTATTATGAGTACTTTCGCTCAAAGCCTTGGAGGAACCCCTCTTATTATCGGGCTAGTTGTCGGTATGTACTCATTCGCTAATATGATCGGTAATATTATTGCTGGAGCCGCTGTCGATAAATTTGGTGCAAAAAAAATCCTTTATATAAGCATGGGAATTACGAGTTTCATAGTCTTGTTATACACCGTTGTTCAAAGTGGTGAACAACTATTAGTTGTTCGCTTTATGCATGGATTTAGTGATGGCTTTTTAATTCCTGCTGCCTTTACATTTTTATCAAAACAAACAAATGCAAAAAGACAAGGAAAAGCAATGGCTCTATCTGGTGCTGCTGTTGGAACAGCGGCAATCGTAGGACCTGCTTTCAGCGGTATTATGAAAGCAACAGCTGGCGTAGAATGGGTCTTCATTACTATTTCTATTTTAATGGCTCTTGGTACGATCGTATCTCTATTCTTCTTACCAAATAACGTATCAAGAAAAGATACATCAAGAACACAAATGATGAACAAAGAAGATATGGTTGAACTTTTAAAATCAGAACCGTTATTACAAGCATATATTGGTGCTTTCACATTAATGTTTTCACAAGGAATTGTCACTTACATGTTACCAGTAAAAGTTGAGGCATTAGCGCTTAAAGCATCCACAACAGGCATGATGTTAAGTGTATTTGGTATAACTGCTATCCTCTTCTTCTTACTTCCAACAAATCGTATTTATGACCGATTTAATCGTTCGAAACTAATGCTAATCGGAATTGCAGTTATGGCATTCGCATTATCTTTACTCGGATTATTTGCTACAAAAGGTATGCTCTTTATCGTAATGATGATTTATGGAATTGGATTCGCAATCCTCTTTCCATCTATTAACGCTTTACTCGTTGAAAATACTACAGACGATAATCGCGGAAAGGCATTCGGATTATTTTATGCCTTCTTCTCATTAGGAGTTGTTGCTGGCTCCTTTACAGTCGGCGCAATCGGAGCATCACCTAGCGTCAGCTTCATTATCGGGACAGCATTTTTATTAACATTTGCTGGGATGATTTATGTAAGAAGCAAAGTAAAAAAGACAATGATGGGATAATCCATCGTTGTCTTTTTTTAAATGCATATTGATATAACTCGTAATATAATGGAAGCGTTGGAATAATGCCAATTAATTTAAATATAAAAGGTAACCGCTCATCTCCTTCTTCATATAAACGAAAAACAAAAACTGTAGTTAAAGTCCAAATGACGCTAAACAAGAAGATACATTTCCAAACAATTGAGGTTAATATTTGTATATCAAATACAAAACCAAAGAGCCCTATCGAATAGAACTCTTTTTGCCCAATATATTACTTTTGTGTATAACCAAATAACAATGTAAATAAATTGAGCCGTAGAGGCAATAATACATCTCTTCTTTTAAACAGAAAGTTTATAAATACTGACGATACTTCGACAATTTCCTCGGAAATATTTCCTTTCCCCACATAATTTGATACAGTACACATGAATAAACACTTGTATTACATAAAGTGAAAATTTAATCAGTGGGGGTTTTGTTCCTCCCCACTGATTATTAGTTGAACCAATCGGGATTTTACGGGCAGTTGATCTCCCAACTAACTTCTTTACTTCCACTGAATTTTGAGGTGGGGATCTTACTGACCGTTAATGCGGGATAAACTAAAGTAATAACTTACTGTACAAATCAAAAAGCACACTCTTCATATGAAGAATGTGCTTTTATGTTATTAACGTTTAATCCAAACAGCGCCTGCCGATTTATCTTCTGCCTGTCCAACAACTTGGAATTTAAGTCCAAGGTTTGGAACTTTTCTTCCTGCGTCTGCAATTTGCTTGTTACTATATACTTTTGAATCATCAAAAGTTGTAACACCTTGTAATCCAGAATAGTTAAACTGACCACGTGTTAATGAATTTACACTCCATGCTGGTGTTTTATCAAATGAAAATGCAGCATCTGCAATTTGCATGCCCGTATTACCGTATGCTGGTTTTCCGTTTAAATTACCAACTAGCGCTTCTGGATGAGAATCTACAACACCCAGGAATCCTTCACCTGGATGCATCCCAACCCAGTTATCTTTGAAACTATCATCTGCATACCAAACGACAAGGCCTGTATTATACACTGGACCTTTTCCTGCTTTTAAACCATTATCTGATCCCGCATAGTTTCTCCACTCTAAGTAGTAATAATGAGCTTTCTTCTCTGTCCCATCAGAAACAACAAAACCATTTAAATTCATTTTAGACTGTCCTTCTACATCATCAGAAAATACAACTTGTCCATCAACAGTTACATTTACATTATCCATCGCAAAACCTTTATATGTTACAGCCGGATCTGTAATATAGTCGAATTGTAGTTTCACTTTTTTGCCTTTAAATTGACTTAAATCATATGATTTATCAATCCATTTCCCATCTGTTGTATCTTTATCTCCTTGGACTACTTTTTCCCCAAGTCTATCAATTAATGTTTTCGTTCCATCTTCTGTTACTGCATGTACTTCGACGAAATCGCACTCTGCTTCTAACTCATAATTTGCTTTATAATCGAATTTTGCATTTGTTCCTTTCGTTAAATCAAAGAATGGTGTCTCTAACGTTGTATGCATATCATCGCCTCTTGTACTATAATATGCATGCTTTCCAAACTCCGGTTTAATCGTTTCAACACTTTTACCTGGTAAGTTAACACGTACAACGCCTGGACGATTTGATTTCGTAACACTTTGATCAATATAGGTAGGAACTCCCACACCACTCTTAATTTTATCGTAATCTACTTCTAATATTTTTGCCCAGTTGCCACCCATATTCTTTTGTAAGAAATCTTTATTTTGTGGTGAAAAACTAGTCGGCTCTGTTCCTGCGATTTTCCCTGTCCAACTACCTCCACTCATTAATGACCAAGCTTCGACTGGTGAACCATTTCCAGTATATTTCGTGTCATATTCATCTGGTAATCCAAGATCATGTCCAAATTCATGTGCAAACACACCTACAGCTCCATCTTCTGGTTCAATTGTGTAATCATGTGCTGCTACTTTACCACCAAAGTAATCTACCTTTGATTTCGTACCTTCAATCGCTACTGGATCTACTGCTAATTTTGAACGATGTGACCAGATCGCATCATCACCTAATTTACCGCCACCAGCTTCTTGACCAACACCAGCATGGATTACCATTAAATGATCAATTACACCGTCAGGTTCATTTTGATTCCCGTCCCCGTTTGTATCATATCTATCAAATTGATCAAACTGGGATAAATCTAGTCCTTTCTCAGCAGCTGCATGCAAAGCTTCTTTCACTAAATCACGTGCACCCTTTGGACCTTTATTATCGTGACCACTGCTACCATCAGCTCCATAATCAGATGCTTTTCCTGGAACAGTTAGCCACTCCGTTACATATCCATCTGTCGTATAACTACCACCAGACTGCTCTTCATAGTATTGTTTAAACGTTTTTACTTTTGAACCATCAAATAAAGTATACGGCTCATTACCGAACAACATCTTTTGATAATGTTCTCTACTAAAGTCTTTCGAATACATATAACCTGGTGTTTGATCAATATTATTATGTTTATAATCACTAAATTCAACGAGTAACACTAATACTTTATCCGATCGAACAGATCCCTTATATGGAGCTTGCTTTGCTTTTGAAGTTGGAACTTGCCCATTCAATTGCTTTTTATTTGGTTCTGGCTTTTGCTCAAGGCTAACATTTTTTTCAGCCTTTTTTACATTTTCCTTTTCTTCCATCTTTTTCTCTTTTACTTTTTTTGTGAAATCAGACGTTTCTTGTGAGTGAGCATCTGGAAGAATTTCTTTATTCGCCTGATCTCCTTGTTTCTTTTCAATATATTGCTCGACAGCTTTTTTCGTCTCTTCTTTAGAAGATGCTGGATTAATTGTTCCTCTTTCTTTCAGTGCTTCCGCTAAACGATCTTCTTGAATTAAATTGTAATCAATTGGTGTTGTAGATACATTATCTTTCTCTTTTGCTGGCGTTTCTGCGTATGTTAATGGAGCACTCATTACAGATGTGCATCCGATAATTGCCGCAATTGCTAATGACGATAACACTTTAAATGGCGCTTTTCTTCTCATTCCATTTCTCTCCTTTTATAAAACTTAAAATTCAGATAAATAAGTACATTTTTGTCGAAATCCCCGTTTACTACCCTCCCTATATAAAAAGGCATAATTCTATAAACGTTAAGCTTTCTGTTATAGAATCATGCCCTCCAGTTTTCTGGTCAGACCCTCTATCTTTTTATCCCTTGGTTCAATTAATAATCAGTGTGGGGATGAACAAAGTCCCCACTGATTAAAGTTTCACTTTATATCGAAATATGAAAAATAAAGAGTTATGTGATATATATTAAATATCTTATATAACAAATTTAAAAGACAATATGCAAAATTGCATGAAAATTCTTTTAAATAAAAAAGAATCCTAGTCAATTAAACTAGGATTCTTGCTTTTCTATTATTTCTCTTGTGTTTTTTCCCAATCAGCTAAGAATTTCTCAATTCCTTGATCTGTTAATGGGTGCTTCACTAATGAAGCAATTACGTTTGCTGGGATTGTTGCAATATGTGCACCGTTTAATGCTGCGTCAGTTACGTGAACACTGTGACGTACAGATGCTGCAATGATTTCTGTTTCGATGCCATGAATCGCAAAGATTTCTGCGATTTGACGAATTAAGTCCATACCGTTATGACCGATATCGTCTAAGCGACCTAAGAATGGTGAAACGTATGTTGCACCAGCACGAGCTGCAAGTAACGCTTGAACTGCTGAGAATACTAATGTAACGTTTGTACGAATTCCTAAGTCAGAGAATGCTTTTACTGCTTTTAAACCTTCTGTTGTCATTGGAACTTTTACAACAACGTTTGGAGCAATTTTCGCTAATTCTTTTCCTTCTTCGATCATTTTATCAGCTTCTAAGCTAATTACTTCTGCACTTACAGGACCTTCTACAACGTTGCAAATTTCACGAATGCGCTCGTGAAAATCTACGCCTTCTTTTGCTACAAGTGATGGATTTGTCGTTACTCCAGCTAATACGCCTAATGCATTTGCCTCTTTAATTTCGTTAATGTTTGCTGTATCAATAAAGAATTTCATTTGTTATTCTTCCTTCCTAATTTTCATTTTATATTTATTTTTTTTTCTTAATAAGCTCTAATTCAATCGGAATAGATTTGTCCACTTTTTTACCTTGTGTTATCTCTTTTGCTGTTTGCATCGCCTTCTCTCCGATTAATTCTGGTTTTTGAGCGACTGTTGCAGCCATACGCCCATCGTTAACCGCTTTCACAGCATCTTCTGTTGCATCAAATCCAACAACTACTACATCTGTTTTTCCAGCAGACTTCAACGCTTCAAGTGCACCTAATGCCATCTCGTCGTTATGAGCAAACACGGCTTTAATATCGCTATTTGCTTGCAAAATGTTTTCCATAACAGATAATCCTTTCGCCCTATCAAAATCAGCCGCTTGTTTTGCAACTACTTTTAAAGACTTATCGGCTACGTTATGGAATCCTTTCCCACGTTCACGAGCGGCAGAGGATCCAGGGATTCCTTCTAACTCAGCAACGTTTGCTCCTTCGCCGACTAATTCACGAATGTAATCACTAGCCATTTGACCACCTTCAATATTATTAGAGGCAATGTGAGAAACAACCTTACCTGAATTTGCAACGCGGTCTACTGTAATAACAGGAACGTTCGCTGCATTTGCAGCACTTACCGCTGAAGCAACAGCATCTGAATCGGTCGGGTTAATAACAACTACATCGACACCTTTTTGAATTAAATCTTCAACATCGTTCGTTTGCTTTGCTGCATCATTTTGTGCATCAACAGCAATCAATTCAATGCCGCTTTCTTTCGCCTTCTTTTCTGCACCCTTTTTCAAAGTTACAAAGAAGGGATTATTTAAAGTTGAAACAGAGAATCCAACTTTAATAGTTTTATTTCGACCTTTATCGCTAGAATCCTTTGCCCATTCTGGTGGTTCCATTGAACAACCAGCAGTAACGACCATAATACATGCAACGAGTATAAGTAACCATTTCTTCATGAACTGTCCCTCCATTACGCTTCTTTTCTGCGATCAATTAATACAGCTAGTAAGATTACAAGTCCTTTTACAACTTGTTGGAAGAAAGAAGATACACCTAATAAATTTAAACCGTTATTTAGTACACCAATAATAAGTACACCGATGAATGTACCAACAATCCATCCTCTTCCCCCAGAAAGACTTGTTCCACCTAATACAACTGCTGCAATTGCATCTAATTCGTAAGAAGTACCTGCAGTCGGCTGTGCAGAATCTAATCGTGATGTTAAGACAATACCTGCAAGCGCTGCCAAAATTCCGGAAAGACCGTAAATCATTACTTTAATTCTCGTAACATTAATACCTGATAGTGCTGCTGCTTCTTCATTTCCACCAATTGCAAATGTACGGCGACCAAATGTCGTTTTCTTCAAAATGAAGTACAGTACTGCGAAAGCGATCATCATTGTAACAGCGGGTACCGGAATACCAAGAAAATAACCACGGCCAAACATTTGGAACATTAAATGATCACCAAGACCAGTGATCGGACGTCCGTCCATATAAACAAGCGTCAACCCACGAAAAATAGTCATTGTTGCTAAAGTTGCAATAAATGGAGCTACTTTTCCTTTCGCAATGATGATACCGTTTACAATTCCCATTACAAGACCTGCTAATAGTCCAACTGCCATTGCAAGGAACGGATCCATGCCACTTGCCATCATTCCAGCTACAAGTGCACTTGATAATGCTAAAATAGAACCTACCGATAAGTCAATACCCCCTGTTAAAATTACGAAGGTCATTCCGAATGCAATAAGCGCATTAATCGATACTTGACGCAGTATATTAAATAAATTTGGAATTTCAATAAACGCTGGATTTAAAGCTGTAATTACGACGATAATTAATACTAAACCGATTAAAGAACCAAGTTGTTGTAATACATTCCCCTTCTTAGCCATCCTTACTCTCCCCCTGTAGCTAGTGCCATAATAGACTCTTGTGATGCCTCATCTTTCCCTAAAACTCCGCCGACTTTTCCTTCATGAATAACAAGAACTCGATCACTCATCCCTAAAACTTCCGGAAGCTCAGATGATACCATAATAACGGCATCGCCTTGCTCTGTAAGCTTATTCATAATAGAGTAAATTTCTTTTTTCGCTCCAACATCAACACCCCTTGTTGGCTCATCTAAAATGAGTAATTGCGGATGAATGCCTAGCCATTTTGCGATTACAATCTTTTGCTGATTTCCACCAGAAAGAGATTTCACTGCCTGCTCTCCGCTAGATGCTTTCACATTAAGAAGCTTCATCATATCCTCTGTAAACTGTTGTTCTAGCTCGTTGCTTAGAACACTTCCCTTTGAAAGACTTTCTAAATTCGGTAAAGCTAAATTTTCTCGAATTGAAAAATCTAACACTAATCCTTCAGACTTTCTATCTTCTGTAATGAAAGCAATTCTTTGTCTAATTGCATCTATTGGACTATCAATCTTTACTTCTTGTCCATTTATAAAAATTTGTCCAGAGTCTAAAGGTTCATAACCAAATATCGCTTTCATAATATCAGTGCGACCAGCCCCCATCAAACCAGCTACACCAAGGATTTCACCTTTCCTCACTTGAAACGAAACATTTTCAAATTTCCCTTTCTTCGTTCCGTTACGCATTTCAAAAATGACATCACCAATTTGACTATTTCGCTCTGGGTAACGTTCACCAATGCTGCGCCCCACCATCATACTCACTACTTCATCAAATGATGTTTCTGGAATTAATCTCTTTCCCACGTATTCTCCATCACGCAAAATCGTAATAGCATCACATATTGAGAAAATCTCTTCCATACGATGCGAAATGTACACGAATGAAACACCTTCTTTACGTAACTTATTGATTACTGTAAAGAGCGTTTCGATTTCACGATCCGTCAGTGCCGCAGTAGGTTCATCCATAATAATAACGCTCGCGTTTGTCATTAATGCTTTCGCAATTTCGATAATTTGCTGTTGTCCAACCGATAGTTCCTCTGCTAACATAGCACCTCTTACATGCAATCCTAGCTCTGCTAGTTGCTGCTGCGCAATCGCGTTCATTTGTCGAGTGCGTAAAATACCTGTTTTCCCATACATTAACTCTTTACCGAGAAACATATTTTCAGCTACTGTTAAATTCGGCAATATGTTTAGTTCTTGATGTATAAATGCGATGCCGTACTCTTCAGCTTCTTTCGCATTTTTAAAGGTGCGCTCTTGCCCATCAATCGTGATTGTCCCACCATCTTTTTTGTATACACCTGTTAAAATCTTCATGAGCGTTGATTTACCCGCTCCATTTTCCCCCATCAATGCATGGACTTCTCCTGTTTCAATCATAAACTGTGCATTCTTCAAAACAGGATTGCCATTGAACGCCTTTGAAATGTTTTTCATTTCAATATGCATTCCCATCACTTCCCTTTATTAAAAAATCACGCCTGCATGTAAAATTACATTTGCATAAGGCGTAGCCTCGCCTGTACGAATAATTGCCTTCGCTTTCTTTGTATGCTCTTTAAATTGTTCATGAGATACATACTCAAATGCTGGCTCTATTAATTTCTGTTCGATCTCTTTATTTACTTCCGCATTATTTATAATGACTTCTTCTGCTAACGTCACTTTTTCGATTGCCATATCATCAGCTACCACTTGCAATACATCTAAAAAGCTAGGTTTTCCAATCTCAACAGCTAAATCAATTCGTTTTACTCCATCCGGAATCGGTAACCCGCAATCAGCAATTACAATCGTATCTGTATGCCCAAGTGAAGCAAGGACTGCTGCGATTTCACTATTTAATACACCATGCTTTTTCATCCAACAATCACCTGCACTTCACGTACTCGATCTCTCGTTGGCATACCGCCCTGTGCTCCAAGTTTCGTTACAGAAAGACCACCGGCAATATTCGCGAAACGAATTGCTTTTTGAAGTGTCTCTCCTTCAGAAAGTGCAACTGCTAACGCACCATTAAATGTATCACCAGCTCCAGTTGTATCCACTACATCAACAGCAATGCTAGGAACATGTACAATCTCCGTGCCATTATGGAAACGAACACCGTTAGAACCTTCTGTCATCAATAATTTATTGGGATACTTCGCCAATAAATCTTCAATTGGTGATGTAAAATCATCTAATACGATGCGGCACTCATGTTCATTTGGCGTAATATAAGTTGCCTTTTCTAAAATGTCTTCTGATAAAACTTGTGCTGGCGCTGGATTTAACATAACAGGAATATTATGTTCCTCACAAATAGCCAATACATATTTTACTGTTTCAAGTGGAATTTCTAGTTGAAGAACAACCATATCCGCTTTTACAAGAAGGTCTTTGGAGCGATCTACAACTGACTTATTTACAAGAGCATTTGCCCCTTGTACGACAACAATACTGTTATCTTCTTCTGCTAAAACGATATGAGCAATTCCTGTCGTTCCATCTGTAACCGGTACCACATAATCGATAAAAATGCGTTCGTTCTCTAGATTTTTTCTAACTACTGTTCCATAATCATCATTTCCTACCGCTCCAACCATTGCTACATTTGCTCCTAACCTAGCTGCAGCAACTGCTTGGTTTGCCCCTTTCCCTCCTGGGATTGTATGAAACGCTTCACCAATTACTGTTTCTCCTGCTTTCGGGCGTTTTTTTGAAACAGCCACTAAGTCCATTGAAATGCTTCCTACTACTGCAATATTTGGCATCTGTTTCATCTCCTTACTTCGTTGTATTTCGTTCTATAATTTCAATCGGCAAACGATAATGTTTCTCTTCTAATGTATTTCCTTCCATTTGCTCTAACAACAACTCTGTTGCAATTTTCCCCATTTCATATATCGGTTGTGCAACTGTCGTAATAGATGGATACATCATTTCCGTTAAAGAAATGCCATCAAATCCGATAATTTGTAAATCATCTGGAATGGCAATCCCCTTTTGAAGTGCCGCCTTTACAATACCGATCGCAATTAAATCATTCCCAGCGACAATACCATCAATATGCGGGTATTCTTCTAATAATTCCATCGCTACACGCTCACTATTTGCTGGATCAAACGTACTCTCTGCAATCATATACGAAAGATTATTTTGCGTAATAACGTCTACAAAACCTTCAAAACGTTCATTTGCAGTACTCACATCACGTGGACCGCGAATATGTGCAATATGTTTACATCCTTTATCTAGTAACAACTTTGTCGCAGCCTGACTTCCTGCATAGTTATCTGCATATACAGTAGGAATACGCTCATTAAACATACGATCAATCGCAACAACTGGAACAGATAAATTCATGTAATTAACACTATTTTGTGGATTCGTTGCTACAATAAATCCATCTACATTATTTTGTCTAAGTACATCAATATATTGTTTCTCTTTTTCTAAACTTTCATCAGAGTTACAAAGGACAACTGTGTAACCTTGTTTATGTGCTACATCTTCTACGGCACGTGCAACTTCCGGAAAGAATGGATTCACGATATTTGGAACAACTAAGCCAATTAAACGAGACTTTTTATTATACAGTGAACGCGCTACTGTACTAGGCTTATAATCTAACATCTCAATTGCACGTTCTACCTTTTTTAATGTATCTTCGTGAACATATCCATTTTTATTTAGAACTCTGGAAACGGTCGCAACAGATACTCCCGCTAATTTGGCAACGTCTTTGATCGTACTCATTCTCTTTTCTCCTCATTTCATGTAACCGTTTACAGAAAATAATATAACGTATTTCTAAAAATACGTCAATCATTTCTCACTAAAAAGCTTTTAAGGTTATACTCAAAAAAGCACCGCCATAAGGCGATGCTTCTTCATTACGAGTATGATACAGTTTTTTCTTTTTCTTCTACAACAGGCTCTTTAGCATCTTTTTTACGATCTGATAATTTAATTTTTTGTAAGAAAATCGTAAAGATGGCACCTACTACGATAAATACTAATCCTGTTAAGAATACAGTATGAAGCGAGTCTACTAAAGAGTTTTTCAAAATAGGTACAATGCTGTTAGCGAACGCTTCTGGCATTTGTTTTAATGCCTCTGGGCTAAATAGCATTGAATATAAACCTTGTGGATCTGTGTGAATCATATCTTTAAATTTCGTTACCATTTGTCCCGCTTCTTTCGGGAATGTATCTAATACAGGTACTAAATTTTTTGTTAATGTCGTACCTGAAGTGTTATTCATAATTGACCCTAAAATTGTAATACCAAATGTACCACCGATTTGTCGGAAGAATTGACTTGATGACGTTACGACACCAAGGTCTTTTTTCGGGAAGCTTTCTTGTAACGCTAATGTTAATGTAGGCATTACAAGACCCATTCCTAAACCGATAACCATCATATAAGAAGTAGCTGTAAGCTTCGTTGTGTGCATATCCATCGTTGTTAATAACCAGAAACCACCGGCCATAATAAGCATACCTGCGATAATTTGTGGTTTTACACCAACTTTTAATACAAGTTGCCCACCGATAATACTCATCACAATCATTGTAATCATCATTGGAGTCATAATTGTTCCTGATTCAGCAGCACTTACTCCTACAATCCCTTGCATGAAGAATGGTACGAACATAATCGCACCGAACATTCCAATACTCATAAAGAATCCAATCGCATTCAGTATTGTAAATGTGTGATTTTTAAAGAAGTGCATTGGTAAAATTGGCTCTTCAGCTTTCGTTTCAACGATAACAAAGCTAACGATACCAATTACAGCTAGTGCAAATAAACCGATAATTTGCCAAGAATCCCATGCATAATCTTTTCCGCCAAACGTTAGCGCAAGTAATAAACTTACAACACCGAGAATCATCGTAAAGATTCCAGCGATATCAATTTTAATTGGTCCTGTTTGTTTATGTGATTTTAATCCCATTGCAATAAAGATTGTTGCTAAAATACCAACCGGTAAGTTAATGTAGAATACCCATCTCCAGTTCACTGCATCTACAATCCAACCACCAACTTGTGGTCCAATTACAGAAGCAAGGCCGTATAACGCCCCAAAAATACCTTGCCATTTCGCACGTTCTTTTCCCGTGAACATATCTCCAATAATAATCATAGCCATTGGCATCATAATACCGCCACCAAGACCTTGAATACCACGGAAAATAATTAATTCTGTCATACCATTTGCCATACCACATAACGCCGAACCAATCATGAAAATAACTAGCCCTGTTATATATACGTTACGACGACCAAGTAAATCAGCTAATTTACCTGCAATTGGTACAACTGTCGTTGATGTTAACATATAAGCTGTTGTTAACCATGTCATTAAGCTTAATCCACCTAGGTCACCGACGATACGTGGCATTGCTGTACCGACAATTGTTCCATCTAATGCAGCAAATAGCATCGCGATAATTAAACCGATTAACAACAACTTTCTATTTTGATTTTCTTGTTGCTCCATGTAATCTCCTCAATTCCTCTTAGTTATTCTCTTTTTTCTCTTGTGTCCCGCAAATAATGGTTTCTAACTTCTCAAAGAGACGTAATAAATCTTCTCTTTCTTGCAACTCTAAATGTGAAAAGTATTTTGCAATATGCTCGTTACGAGCTGTCATTGCCTCTTCTACTCTAGCTTTCCCCTTTTTCGTTAACTCGATGATGACAACGCGACGGTCATCTTTGTCGTGATAGCGTTCTACAAGTTCTTGATCGATTAGACGATCAATCATCACTGTAATCGCGCTAGGCTTCACATACATCTTTTTCGCTAATGTTGTCGCTCTTGAAGCCCCATAATGATCTAGAATCTTTAAAATATAAAACTGCGGTGGTGTAAGTCCTGTCGCTTGCATTTGTTCTAATAACTCCGTTTGCATTTTCTTTCCAATCGAAAAGGCAAGAGCTTGAATTTTATCGATATGCGTCATATCATTTGGCATGTTATCCACCTCTTATTTAAACAATAAAATATTTAATGTATTTAAATATTAATCCCACGAATAAAATCCGTCAATACTTTTATTCATAAAAACGTTTACATTTTTGTCACAAAGTTGTATAATTTTCGACGAAGTTAATATTGACAGTCACGGAGAAACGGAGTACACGGCTATGAATCATAAAAAAGGAAACTTTTTTATATTTCATGGCCTTTTTATGTTCTCTGTCTTAAAACGCTTCGAATTAATTAGGGGAGGATTTTCATTTTATGTTTTTCACACAATTATTTAAACCTGCGCCCCACGCGGAACGCTTACCAGCTGATCGCGTTGATAGCGAATACCGTAAATTACGTTTACAAGTATTCTTAGGTATCTTCATCGGTTATGCAGGTTACTACTTTGTTCGAAAAAACTTTTCACTAGCAATGCCATACTTAATCGAGCAAGGCTTTAGTAAAGGGGAACTTGGGGTTATCCTTTCAGCAGTTTCTATTGCTTACGGATTAAGTAAATTTCTTATGGGTATCGTATCCGATCGTTGTAATCCTCGCTACTTTTTAGCAGCTGGGCTATTTTTATCAGGTATCATTAATATTATTTTCGGCTCATTTTCTTTCATTACAACGAGCATTATACTTATGTTTGTACTTCAGTTTTTAAATGGATGGGTACAAGGTATGGGATGGCCTCCTTGTGGTCGTACGATGGTTCACTGGTTCTCTATTAGCGAACGTGGTACAAAAATGTCCATTTGGAACGTCGCTCATAATGTTGGCGGAGCGCTTATGCCTTCCCTTGTAACATTAGGCTTATACTTCTTCGCAGATGACTGGAAAAGTATTTTTTACTTCCCAGGTATTCTTTCAATTTTAGTTGGTATTTATGTATTAATTACGATGAAAGATACGCCTCAATCTTGCGGACTACCTTCTATTGAAGAACATACTGGGGAATATCCACCAGATGAAAAAGTAAAAGATCGCGAACGCGAGCTTTCAGTAAAGGAAATTTTATTTAAATACGTATTAAACAATAAGTTTTTATGGTACATCGCTATTGCGAACGTTTTCGTATATTTCGTACGTTACGGCGTTGTAGACTGGGCTCCTACTTATTTAGTAGAAGAAAAAAGCTTTACTCATAGTAGCTCACGTACTGCTTACGCTCTATATGAATGGGCTGGTATTCCAGGTACACTTCTTTGCGGATGGATGAGTGATAAACTATTTAAAGGACGTCGTGCACCTGCTGGTATTTTATTTATGGTTGGTGTATTTATCGCAGTTCTTGTTTACTGGTTAAACCCTCCTGGTAATCCAATGGTTGATAGTATCGCACTTGTCGCAATTGGATTTTTAATTTACGGACCGGTTATGTTAATTGGTCTACACGCTCTAGATTTAGCACCAAAGAAAGCTGCTGGAACTGCAGCAGGCTTAACTGGATTCTTCGGTTACTTAGGCGGAGCAGCTTTCGCTAGTGCAGCTATGGGCTTTATCGTAGATGCATTCGGATGGGATGGCGGATTCATCTTATTACTTGCATCTTGCGTACTTGCAATGTTCTTCCTTGCTCTTACTTTAAATACAGGGTCAGTAAAATCAAAACAAGCTTAAATAATATATAACAACCATAAAAATAGCTCTTAGCATTTACATACATGCTAAGAGCTATTTTTTATTTTCATTGCTGTTCCTACTAATGATAACAACCAATTCCTTCCCTACTATAAGATTAAAAGATTTGATGAAACACCTTTATTAAAACAGCTAACGTAACAGATGCAGCAAATCCCCCTAAACAAATAAGACTGACACCTTGGCTATATGACAAATTTTGAAATGATTTCATTGCTTCCATCCTCCCTATCTCCCCTTTGATACTTTTATTTTACCAATGGGAAAAATTTCATAACATCGATTTCTCTAACAACTAACTTACAAATTTGTAAGTTAACATCTTTTCAACTTATATATCTAGTATTTCCACAAATAAGAGTCATTTATACATAAAAAAAGACCTCAGTTATACTAAGATCTTCGTTACATTCTATTTCATTTTACAATCATCACTGGACATTTCACACGCTTTGCTATTTTATGACTTACACTTCCCAGCACCATTTCTTGCAGTGTATTGAGCCCTCTACTTCCAGCAATGACAAGATCTATATCTCCTGTATTTACATATTGAACAATTGTATCTCCAGGATCACCATGTAATATCGTAATTGTATAAGAAATGTTCTCTTTCTTTAATAAACCTTCAATCTCTTTTAATTTATCTTTTCGACTAGCTGATATTGTTTCTAAATCTGTTTGACCTTGTATAATATCTGATTTTGCCGTTCTATTATCTACTACGTACACAACTTCAACATTTGTTTCTTCGCTACATTTTGCAATATATGTTGCATGTTCCGCTGCTCGAAGTGCATGTTCAGAACCGTCACATGCTAATATAATTTGTTTGTACATATGCTGAATCCCCTTTTCGTTATCCTACTCGTATTATATAATAAAGCCCCCTAAAAAGGAGGCTTTTAACTAGCAATTCTTTTATTATAAGTAGCTAAATTTGCAACAAGTTTTGAGCTACGTTCATTTAATCCTGTTATACTTACTTTCACACCACTTTGTTCATACTTCATGATAACTTTATCAATTGATGCCACTGCTGAATCATCCCATACGTGCGCATGAGTAAAATTCATTTCAATTTCTTTTACATCTTCATTAAATGAAAAATTAGTTATGAAATCGGCTGTAGATGCAAAGAAAAGTTGACCGTGAATTTCGTATATTTTCTTATTTTCAATATATAAATGTTTCACGTGAATCTTTGCCATATTGAATGCAAATAAAACCGCACTAATTACTGTTCCGATAATTACACCTAATGCTAAATTATGTGTAATTAGGACAATCACAACTGTTACGATCATAACAAATGAGTTTCCTTTTGGTACTTTATGAATTGTTGTTACAGAGTTCCAATCAAACGTTCCGATTGAAACCATAATCATAACTGCAACTAAAGCTGCCATCGGAATATGAACGACATAATCTCCTAAAACGAATAGTAATACGATTAAAAATCCGCCCGCTACAAATGTTGATAGGCGACCTCGTCCACCTGATTTAATATTAATAACAGATTGACCGATCATTGCACAACCTGCCATTCCTCCGAAGAAACCAGCAACAATGTTTGCGATCCCTTGTCCGCGTGCCTCTTTATGCTTATTACTTTCCGTATGCGTCATATCATCTAAAACTGAAGCTGTTAATAATGATTCTAGTAAACCGATAATTGCAAGCATAACTGCATACGGTAAAATAATCCCTAATGTCTCAAGTGTAAAAGGCACGTCAGGAATACTAAAGAACGGTAATTCTTTCGGCAGGCTTCCCATATCTCCTACTGTTTTCAACTGTAATCCGCTCATAAGTGCAATACTCGTCACAATAATAATTGAAATAAGCGTAGAAGGTACAACCGTTGTAATACGTGGAAATAAATATATAATTGCAAGTCCTAATACAACGAGTGCATACATTTGCCAAGTTGCATTTTTAAAATGTGGCAATTGCGCTGTAAAAACTAAAATTCCAAGTGAATTTAAAAAACCACTCATAACAGATTTCGGAACAAACTTCATAAATGAGCTCAGTTTGAACACGCCAAAAATAATTTGGACAATACCTGTTAATATTGTTGTAGCAAATAAATATTGCAAACCATGATCTTTAACAAGCGTTACCATTAATAATGCCATTGCACCTGTTGCAGCTGAAATCATTCCAGTTCTCCCGCCAACAAATGAAATGGTAACTGCAATACAAAAGGCTGCGTATAGTCCAACTGTCGGATCCACGCCTGCAATAACAGAGAAGGCTATCGCTTCAGGGATTAACGCTAAAGCAACGACAATTCCTGATAACACGTCCCCTCTCACATTAGAAAACCAGTCATTTTTTATCGTTTGAAACAAAATACCACTCCTCTACTCCTTTATAATTTGATTTTCTCCATAAGAAAATCTAGCCGACTGCACGAAGGATATTATATAACGAGTAGAAGATTTTTTGCTATGTAAAAGTTTCCTAAAAATGATGTCACCTTCGTAGCTTCTTTTTTAGGAAACTTTAAATATACTATCACCTATTGTTGATTTAACGTACAATGATTTCGGATTCTACAGTATGTCAAATGAAGAGAACTTTGTTTGGATGGATGAAAAATGCACATGTAATTTAGTTCATTTAATTGAATAATCCACGGATCAAGATATTAGCTACCAAGGGAATTCATTTAAAGTTCTATAGATATTTCCACTTCATATATGAGGTTTAGTTTGGATAGTTTAGGGTTAGAGGAGTTTATACTAATTTAATGAAAATAGTAAGAGCACTCTTTCGAGTGCTCATTTTATGCAGATACAGTTGCTTTATCCTTACGGAATATACCCATTAACCCACCGATTAATAGTAATACGCCTGGTAATAAGTAAATTATAGAAATACAAATAAATCCACCGATAGCAGCCACAGTCATCATAATACCGCCAACCTTCGCTTTACTTCTTACCATAACAGATCCAACAATTCCTAAGATTGATAGAGCCACAGCTCCCCAACCTAAACCAATAACAGTATTCGCTCCATCAGCTTCAAAAGCAGCTCCCATACCGCCGATCAATAAAGCAACAAATGCACAAATAATACCAAAAATACCTCCAATAAGACCTAATACAAATTCAGCTGTTCTTTTCATTTCAATCTCTCCTTATTTAGCAACTTCAAATTCAAATTTCACTGATTTCTCGTCAAATGTAAATGTAGGTTTAAATGTACCAACAAACTTATCGCCTTCTGGTACATCAAATAACATTTTGTTTGTAATTTGGTTACCTGACGCAATATTTTCATTTATAAACGTATTTTCCCCACCAAAGTACTCTTTGAATTGGTTGCCGTTAGTATCAGCAATTTTTAATTCAGAAGTTCCAAAATATATATCTTTTTTGCCATTATTTTTAGCGTTAAAAGCGATTTCTAGTACTTTCCCTTTTTCAGCTTTTACGTATTCGTTAGGCTCAACGAATTTAGCTGAACTGAAAGTAAGTTGTAGACCATTAACTTCTACAGTATCTCCAATTTTATAAATCTTGCTTTCAGCTTTTTCCTTTTTATCTTTCTTTTCAGCCTGTTTAGGAGCATCGTTTTTACTCACTTCTTTAACTTCAGTTTCACCACAAGCAGCTAAACTAAAAGCAAGTGCACCTGTTAAAGCAATAGTACCCAATTTTTTATACATTTCTTTTCCTCCGATTATGTAAAATGTAAGATTTCCGAAACTATCATAACAGAAACAGTTACAACTTTTTTGTCATATTTTGTCGAGGAAAATAAAAAAAGACGCTATATCAGTAGCGTCTTTGCTCATTTCATTAATGTCCACCGTGTCCTTGACCACTTTCCTGAGCAATTTCTAACCTCTCATCTAGTATTCCTTGTGTTTCAAATGAAATATCACTCGTACTTCCTAATAAGAAACCGTGATTATATGGTCCAAGTGTTGGATCATCTTTAAACTTCGGCTGAATGCTTGCAAGGAAGTCATACACTGGTTGTGAAGCTTTACCTTCTTCTAATAATACAACAGGTGCATGTTTACCCATATGTGAAAAAGGTGCCCCAGCAACTGCTAAATCTGGTGTTTTACTTGAAACAAATGATAAACCGTGACCAGGTTTTGTGAATCCCCAGCCAAATTTTGTTTTTTCATCTTTAAATTTAGCGAACGCAATCGAGTTTTCTGTAGGGGTCTCTCCACTAATACGCGTTACTTTCCCGTATTTGCTTAGCTCTTTTTCTACTTCTTTTGAAACAATTTTTTCTGGCCCTAATACATATATATTTGCTTTATCTTTTCTCATTTTTAGTGCCTCTATTGTCGCTTCTGGCACTTTATTCTTTTCTGTATAGAGTAGTGGTTCCGGCATATGAGAAATCCAATTTACAGCGGGGGTTGTATATAAACGTCCTTCTTCTGCAGACGAACCGATAATAACACTATTTGGGTAGCTTCCTGTTATATCGGCATACTCCTTATCAACATCCTTCGCAAATATAGCTGGGTCCGTTTCTTTTATTTGTTTTACTTTATAACCTTTTAATTGTTCAAGCGCGCTAGTACCTACATCTCCCATCACCATAATTTGTGTTCCATCTTTCGTTCCGATTGGATTTAATCGTTTTATTTCTTTTAACGTCATTTCCGGTATCTTTTCTTTTTCTATAAATAAAATCGGCCCGTTATTCGGATGATGAATAAGATCTGCACTCGCAATACCTAATTGCCACTCGCTTGCTGGTACTAAAATAACAGCACCTGGCTGGTTCTCCTTATGAGTTGCTGGCCATATCGTTTGCGAAGTTAATACTGCCATTTGCGAAGGATCATTTGTGTTTAATCTCGTTACATTTTTTAAACTTGTCGTTAATAAATCATTAGATGCACCTTGGTTCATTTCTTTTGGCGCCGTTACCTCCTGATTCATTTTCATTTCCTTTTGTTCTGTTTTCTTCTCTTTTGTAGATTCATGGTTTTTATGGTCTGTATTCGTTTGTCCGCATGCAGCAAGACCAACTGCTGTAATTATTATTATCCCAAAAATTCGGGTCATTTTTTTCACTATACCGCCTCCGTATTAATCATTTTTGAGCCAATATGATTACCTAAAATGTAATTTCAACTCCACAATAACAAGCAATTCTGAAGAAATTATGCAGACACATCATAATCTGCACCATTTCTTCATGATTTTGCATTACACTTTAAGTAACGATTATAAATATGGAGGGCTCTCTATGATTGATATACTGCTCGTAGACGATGAACCGAGAATGCTTGAATTATTAACGCTTTATCTTACACCAATTGGATATAACTGCGTATGTGCGACTTCAGGAGAAGAAGCTATTTTACATATAGAAAATCGAAACTTTAAATTTGTTTTACTCGATATTATGATGCCAAAGATGGACGGATGGGAAACGTGCAAAAAAATCCGATCTTTTAGTAACATTCCTATTATTATGGTTACAGCTCGTGATCAAACAGTAGATGTCGTTCAAGGATTAAAAATTGGAGCCGATGATTACGTAACGAAACCTTTCCATGAAGAAGAACTTTTCGCAAGAATTGAAGCCGTTTTAAGACGTACAAATGAACATAAACAAATCCAATATCACGGTATTGTATGGGATGAAACAAAACACTTCGTTTCTGTCCATAATGAAGAACTCCTTCTCACACCAATTGAATTTTCTTTACTCGGATTATTTTTACGCCATGTGAACTACGTATTAAACCGTGATCAGCTCATCGAACGAATTTGGGGATTAAACACAAATACAGAAGATCGCACAGTCGATTCACATATTCGTAATTTACGTGATAAATTGCGAAAAGCAAATTTTCCTATTGATCATCATTTAAAAACCGTGTATGGAATAGGTTATCGATGGATTGATACTGAACAGTAAGGGGCAAAACGATGAAACGAATTTCAATTCAATTCGGATTTTATTTTTTAATTGTTACACTTTTAATTGAAAGTGTTCTCTTTATTTTGCTCTATTATAGTCTTGTAAACACTAGAGTAAATGAAGAAATGACAGCTTTATTAAAGCGAGGAAATAGTCATCGAGATGTACTTGAAAAATATTACGATGAGCAAACCATCTCTCACGTAGCATTAATGGAATCTGAAGCTGAAACAACTGTCGTTATTACAAATGCAAATAAAGAAATACTAGCTAAATCTAACGAAATAAACACGACTATAAACGATCATATTAGTAAAATGCAAACTCGAACAGACCATAATGGAGCGATTATAGAAAATCATTGGAAAACATCTAATTATATATGTACAGTTAGCCCCATTGTAGTAGATGGAAAACATGAAGGCTATGTGTACATGTTTCTTGGAACAGAATCAATTGAAAAGTTAGTTAATGGATTAACGAAACAATTCATTATTGCTGGTGCCATCACATTTCTACTCACAGTCATCACAATTTTCCTATTATCACGTTTATTAACAAAACCATTGTTACACATGAAACATGCAACTGAAAAAATGAGTAAAGGCGATTTGTCCGTTTCGTTAACGACTACTCGTAATGATGAAATTGGTGAACTGGCATCATCTATTCAAACGCTCGCAAATGATTTGCATTATATGAAAACAGAGCGAAGTGAATTTCTAGCAAGTGTTGCTCACGAATTACGAACACCGTTAACATACGTAAGAGGTTATGCTGACATTGCTTTAAAAGAAAGCACCCCTTCTGAACAACGTTTGCGATATTTATCAATTATAAAAGATGAGTCTGATTACATTACAAACTTAGTTCAAGATTTATTTTCACTTGCACAAATGGAACAACATAACTTTTCTATTCAAGTAAAGGAAGTGCATTTACACACCTTCCTTACGCGTATATGTGAAAAAGTAAACGCCATGTATAAAGAAAGGTACAGTAAAGTTTCTTTCTCTTGTCCTCCTACACTGCTAGTAAACTTAGATGAACAACGATTCGAACAAGTTGTGGTGAATATTTTAAATAACGCTTATAGACATTCAAAAGAGCATTCTCATATAAACATTTCTGTTACAGAAGAACATAAACATATTTCCATTGCAATTGAAGATGAAGGCGAAGGTATTCCACCTGAAGACCTCCCTCACATTTTTGACCGCTTTTACCGTGTCGATAAAGCAAGATCACGAGCTACAGGTGGAACTGGTTTAGGACTATCTATCGTGAAAGAAATTGTAGAGCTACACGGCGGGACGATTACTGTCACGAGTGAAGTTGATCATGGATCTTGTTTTATCATTTCATTACCATCTGTAAAGAAACACGACTACCATCAGTAGTCGTGTTTCTTTATCATTTTACTTTATAATATAAATTTACAAATTGCCCAAAACGTTTCGTATCCGTCAAAGTTAAATTAATTTCTGGGTTCTTGTCTTGAAATAACGGAACTCCAGAACCTAATATGTGAGGGGTAATCGTGACAACATATTCATCAATTAGATTATTCTTAAAGAATTCTCTCAGTAGCTCTCCTCCACCAACCATCCATATTTTAGATCCTTCTTTTGCTTTTAACCTTTTTGTAAACTCCACTACATCTTCATTTACAAACTCTACGTTTCCGTCTGAACCTTTTTCTGAACGAGAAAAAACATAACATGATTTATCTAAGTACGGGAATGTTTCCGTATGCTCTACTACATAGTCGTACGTTTTCTTTCCCATAATTATTGTATCAATTGTTTCATACATTTCTGTATAACCGTTATCTCCCTCTCCTTCTGTTTCCATTAACCACTCTAAATCATCATTTTCTTTCGCAATATATCCATCTAAGCTCGCCGCAATAAATAAAACTATTTCACGTGACATATCTTTTCCTCCTTGCATCTCATCTTGATAACATATGATGTAAACAATATACTAACAATAAAACATGACAATTTATGTCATGTTAAAAAGAAAAAAGGTGATACATTTGTCAAAAGCTAAACGCTTATTAGATATTCTTATATTTGCTTCTGCCAAAAAGACATTTACAGCGCAAGAAATAGCTGATGAATTTAATATCTCCGTTCGTACTGTCCATAGATACATTTTAGATTTAAGTGATATGGGGTTGCCCATTTACGCAGAACAAGGTCGTAACGGCGGCTATAAAGTATTAACGAATAGAGTAATTCCGCCTATTTTATTTACGGAAGAAGAAGCAGTCTCTATCTTTTTTGCTTTTCAATCTTTAAGTTACTATCGCGACTTACCTTTTAACACAGAAATCAATTCCGTTACACATAAACTGTATAGCTCCCTACAACATGATGCAAAAACGAAAGTTGATAAAATACGTTCTTACATCGCTTTTTGGAATCCTAAGCGCACAATTGATACACCTCTTTTAAACGAAGTGTTAACCGCGGCTATTGAAAATAAAAATTTACACTTTCAATACGAATCTAAATCGGGGTTAAAAACAAAACACGTTCATCCTATCGGTGTATATGCTCATGACGGGCTATGGTATTTACCGTCCTATGACTTCAGTAGAAAAAAAGTATTACTGTATCGCATCGATCGTATTCTTTCCATATTATCAACGGAAGAAAATGAGGATACATTCATGAATTTAGAAGAGTGGTTTGCCTCTAACTCTAACGTAGTACACATCCCTACTCAGTTACATGTTTTACTGACAACAGAAGGCGTACGCCAATGTAAAAGCGTCCCTTATCTTGAGGAATTCGTTATAATAAACGAGGATGGGACAGGATATATAAATTCAACAATTGATAAAGGAGAAATCAATTTTATTACCCCTTTATTTTATAGACTCGGAAAAGATGCAAAAGTTTTAGAACCGACAGAATTGATAGATGGTTTACGTATGCGTGCGAAAGAAGTTTTAAGTATGTATGAAGACTAAAAAGGCGTAAGAGAAATTCTCTTACGCCTTTTTAGTGTGCAGTATTTTCTCTATCTCTTCTTTTAACAACGTCTTTATTTCTTCCAAATTATGATTCTTCTTTTCTCCCGGCTTTACCGTATAAAACTCAGCAAATGAACGCTCTTTATATCTCGGTACAACATGCATATGATAGTGCGTAAGTTCATTAAAGATTCCACCATTTTGACAAATCGTAATTCCGTCAGGTTTATATACTATCTTAATCGCTTTTGCAATAAGCTTAGAAGCATCCATAATGGATTTTGCTACAACATCATCTAATTCGTCTACTTCTACAACATGTTGCTTTGGCACAATTAAAGTATGTCCTGTATAGAAAGGTTCATGATCTAAAAAACATGTTACATAGTCATCTTCATATATTTTATATATTTTTTCCTCTTCGTTTGCTAATTTACAACCTAAACATTCCATCATACTTTCTCCCTTTATTAAAAACATAAAAACGTGAGAGCCGTATTCTCACGTTTTTATGTTTCATTTTATCCCGCATTAACGGGCAGTAAGATCCCTATCTCAAAATTCTGCTGTAAAGCAAAGAAGTGAAATAGGAGATCAACTGCCCGTAAAAGCCCGATTGGTTCAACTAGTAATCAGTGGGGGATAAACACTCCCACTGATTACAGTTTCACTTTATTAATTCAATTGTTTCCGTAACCTTTATACTATCTTTTACAGATTGAACAATCGTACAATTTTTCACTGCAAGTTGCAGCGCCTTGTCCAGCTGCTCTTCTGTAATGTTTTGCGCTTTAATTTTATAGTGCAAATGAACACTTTCAACTGGCTTCGATAAAGCTTCACTTCTACCAATTTCAGTTTCGATTGTAAACGTATCATATGGAATACGTTTCTTTTCTAAAATTGTTCGAAAGACAATTGCACTACATCCTGCGATAGAAGAAATGAGTAATTGTAAAGGTGAATACCCGTTTTCTTTTCCAATCGCTAATTGACCATACGATAAATCTGCTTCTATATCATCGTGTTTGATTGTTAGTTTCATTTGTTTTTTCCATCTCCACTTTCATCGGTTTCTGCCGTTTCTTACTAATATAATAATATATATAGCAGAAAATGATAAATGGAATACCACAGTATAACGCCATTCTTTGTTCAGGAATAAACGCTAAACTAATAACAACGATGCTATTTGTAATTAAGGCTAAAATTGGGACAATTGGGTATAGTGGTGTTCTATACTTTAAGTCCTCTAACTTTCCTCCGCCTTTTATATACTGACTTCTAAAGCGAAGTTGCGATAGAGCAATAATGATCCAACTTGAAACAGCCGATAAACCAGCTATCGATAATAAATACATGTATACTGTATCTTCTGCAAGGAAACTTGTGAATAGAGATAATCCAGCTACCGCAATCGTTACGACTAGCGCTGTAATTGGAATACCACGCTTATTTACTTTCTGGAAGGAAGTTGGTGCCATTCCCTCATTTGCAAGTGACCATAGTATACGCGTCGCTGCATATAATCCAGAGTTCGCTACAGATAATAACGCAGTAATAATAACGAAGTTCATAATATCAGCTGCGTATGGAATACCAATTTTATCAAATACGACTACGAATGGACTTTCAATTACGCCTGCTTCTTTCCAAGAAATTAATCCTACTAAAATCGTCATTGTTAAAATGAAGAATAACATAATGCGCCATACCGTATTACGGATTGCACGTGGAATTGTTTTTTCTGGATTTTCACTTTCTCCCGCTGCAATTCCGATTAACTCTGTTCCTTGGAACGAGAAGTTAACTGTAATCATTGTAAGTAATACGGCAGCTAGTCCATTCGGGAAAAGTCCACCATCGCTTACAAAGTTAGAGAAAAGAGGTGCTGCTTCTTTTCCGTCATATGATATAAATCCTAATAATGCACTACCACCAAGCACAACAAATGCAAGAATTGTAATTACTTTAATACTAGAGAACCAAAATTCTAATTCAGCATAACTTTTCGCCGAAATTGCGTTTGAAGCATATAAAATAACGCCGAATACAAGGCACCATACCCAAACATCAACATTTGGAAACCATCTTTTCATCATTAAACCGATTGACGTTAATTCTAGACCCACTGTTACTGCCCAGCCGAGCCAGTATAACCAGCCAATCATAAAGCCCGTTCCTGGTCCAATAAACTTCGTCGCATACTTTTGGAAAGAACCTGAAACCGGCATCGCTACCGTTAACTCTCCAAGACAAAGCATTGTTAAATACATAATAAATCCGCCTACTAAATATGAAAGGATGGCTCCCCCTGGTCCAGCCTGATTAATGGTGTAACCTGAACCTAAGAAGAAACCAGTTCCGATTACACCACCAAGTGCGATCATAAATAAATGTCTACTCTTCATCGTACGATGTAATTTCTCATTCGTTGGTTGCTGCATCTAAATCCTCCCCCTACCATACCCCTATATCCTGTTAAAATTTTCTGATAATAAAAATATACACGAAAGCGATTACATTTTCTATATAAAATTAAAACTTTTCTGATAAAACAATATAAAAATCGAATTATCGCAAGATTTAGATTCTATTTAGAGGAAAATAAGGAGAAACAAGGAAAAAACCCTTACATATATTGTAAGAGTCAACGGAGTTCTAATCTTCTCGATAAAATTGATAAACTATAATTTACTATAAAGTACATACAAGCTACTACTATAAACGTCGGAATCATGTAATTCACATTTTGCCCGCTAATAATTTGAGCATTATGAATAAGCTCTGGTAGTGATATAACGACTGCTAGCGCTGTATCTTTCAGCAATGAAATAAACTGACTGACAAGTGGCGGGACCATTCTTCTTAATGCTTGTGGCAAAATAATATGCCACAGCGCTTGAACATACGTTAATCCGGAAGACCTCGCTGCTTCGATTTGCCCTTTTTCGATAGATAATAGACCACTTCGAACAATTTCAGATATCATTGCAGCTTCAAATATTGTTAAAGCAACAATTGTAGCTGTTATAATTTCTAATTTCAAGCCTGCTTCTGGAAGTGCAAAATACGTGAAAAATATAATTAACAGTAGTGGTAAGTTTCGAATCACTTCAACGATAATTCCTAATATTTGTGAGACGACAGGTATTTTCGTGTAGCGCAATATTCCTATTACACTACCGATAATAAAGCTAAGTACAATTGCTACGAGCGCTACCTCTAACGTTATAAGTAATCCTTTTAATAAAAATAGAATATGATCCCCTGTAATTGCTCCCTTAAAATCCATTTACACCGCCTCCTTTGCTAAGCGTTTTTCTAAATAACGCACTAGCATACTGAGCGGAATTGTTAATATTAAATAAAACATCCCGACAAATATATAAACATCAAACGTAACAAACGTCTTCGTTGAAATTAAATCTCCTTGATACATTAAATCAGCACCAGCAATAATTCCAAGTATTGAAGAGTTTTTAACTAAATTGAGAAACTGGTTTCCTAAAGGAGGAATTACAATTTTCATTGCTTGGGGTAAGACAACATAATACATCGCCTGCACATACGTTAGCCCTGAAGAGCGAGCAGCTTCCAGCTGCCCTTTCGCAACTGATAAAATACCAGCGCGAATTACTTCTGCAATAAAAGCTGCCGTATATACCGTAAGCGTAACTGTTCCTGCTACAAAACCATTTAAAGTAATTCCTATTACAGGTAAAGCAAAATAGAATATAAATGCAATTAATACAAGTGGAATATTTCTTACAAACTCCACAAAAGCTGATCCTATCCAATTTAAAATGCGAATAGGTGCAATACGCATTACTGCCAAAATTACTCCTAAAATAAAACTACCTATCAATGCAATTACACTAGACATAACTGTATATTTAAACCCTTCTAAATACATATCAATGTTATTCGTTAATATAGAAAAATCAGGCACATATTCTCCCCTCTTTCTTTACAAGAAGAGGATGAGTACTCTCATCCTCTCACTTTTACTATCTACTTTTCTGGTTTTTGTCCAATCCACTTCTCATATAATTTGTCATACTCCCCACTTGCTTTCATGTCTTTAATTAAAGTATTAATCTCTTTCGTTAAATCATCTGCCCCTTTTTGCACTGCAATTCCATACGGTTCATCTGTGAAAATTTTTCCTACTACTTCATAATTAGAATCTTGTTTTGCCATTCCGTAAAGGATCGCATTATCTGTCGTTAACACATCACCTTTACCTGCCTTTAACGCTGTAAATGCCTCACTATAATTTTCAAACTCTAATACAGTCGCTTCTGGTGACTTTTGACGAATGTTATTTGTAGATGTTGATCCTTTTACAGCTAATACTTTAACGCCTTGTTTTATATCATCGACGCTCTTAATATTGCTTCCTTTTTTCACAAGTAACGATTGTCCTGCTTTAAAATATACATCTGAAAAATCCACTTCTTTTTTGCGTTCTTCCGTAATTGTCATTGTTGCAATAATTGCATCAATATCACCATTTTTCAGCATTGGAATACGTGTTTTAGACGTTACTTCTTTCAGCTCTAGCTTCTTTTCATCTCCAAGAATCTTTTTCGCCAGTGCCTTCGCGACATCAACATCGAATCCTTCTACCTGCCCTGTTGAAGGATTTTTTAATCCAAATAAATTCGTATCATTCTTCACCCCAACTACTAATTTCCCGCGCTTCTTAATTTGCTCAACGGCCCCGCCTTGCTTCGTATTCGTTTCTTTCGCCTCATCTTTTTTACTTCCGCACCCAGCAACGACAAGTACGAATAAACATGAAAATACAATTAAGGTGAACAACTTTTTCATTTTAAGCATGAAATTCCTCCTCTAATGATTTAGCACCCGACTTAAAAATAAACGAGCTCTTTCTTGTTCAGGGTTTGCAAAAAAGTTCGCCGGTGTTGTATCTTCAATAATTTGACCATCATCCATAAATAAGATCCTATCTGCTACCTCTCTAGCAAATCCCATTTCATGCGTGACAACGACCATTGTCATCCCTTCTTTAGCCAGTGCTTTCATAACATCAAGTACCTCTCCAATCATCTCTGGATCAAGAGCAGACGTAGGCTCATCGAATAGCATAATTTCCGGCTGCATTGCAAGTCCTCTAGCAATTGCCACCCGTTGCTGTTGTCCTCCGGATAATTGATGCGGATATACGTTAGCCTTCTCCGGGATTCCTACTTTCTCTAAATAAAACATCGCTGTTTTCTCTGCTTCTTCTTTGGAAACTTTATTTACTTTAATCGGTGCCAATGTAATATTTTGCAGAACTGTTTTATGTGGGTATAAATAAAAATGTTGAAAGACCATGCCAATATTTCGCCGCAATTCATTCATGTCCGTTTTTTTATTGTGTACCTCTGTATTTTGTACAATTAATTCTCCATCTGTAATTGCCTCTAATTGATTTATACATCGAAGCAATGTACTTTTTCCTGATCCTGAAGGCCCGACAACTACTACCACTTCGCCTTTTTTCACTTGCACATTAATATTTTTCAAAACTTGAAAGTTACCATAATATTTATTTACATTACGAAATTCTATCAACATACTCCCCCTTCCCCTAACAATGCATGTACATTCTTTTTATATTCAAAAATAGTCCCAAAAATAACTTTTAGCTTCAATTTGTCCATAAAAAAAAGCAAAGGGTTTCCCCTTTGCTTCTTCATTTTTATTCGATTAAGATACTTCTTCTTTCTTATCTTTCCCGTATTCATGCTCCCAAAAATCAGCATTTTTAATTCCTAATGGCCCTGGATCGAATACTGGATCTTTTCCTTCTTTTTTCTGTTTTTCATAATCCTTTAATGCGACTAATGCAGGTTTTTGTAACAATAAAATCGCAATGATATTTACCCATGCCATAATTCCTACCCCAATGTCGCCTAAAGCCCAAGCCGTTGCTGCTGTTTTTATACATCCATAGAATACAGCTCCTAAAAATACAAACTTTAGTACCATAGACATCCAAGGACGGTCTTTATCGCGGTTTAAGTACGCAATATTCGTTTCTGCAATGTAGTAATACGCCATAATTGTTGTAAACGCGAAGAATAATAACGAGATTGCAACGAAGCCATTTCCAAATCCAGGGAAAACAGATTCTACCGCCGCCTGTGTATATCCTGGTCCTGGCTGAGCGCCGTTTAGTTTATTAACGATAAAGTTTTTTCCGCTTGCATCAAATACGTTATACATGCCTGTAATAATCATCATAAATGCTGTTGCTGAACAAACAAATAATGTATCAATGTAAACGGAAAATGCTTGTACTAAACCTTGCTTAGCTGGATGTGATACTTCGGCTGCAGCTGCTGCGTGTGGTCCAGTCCCTTGTCCTGCTTCATTGGAATAAATACCACGTTTTACCCCCCAAGAGATTGCTAAACCGATAATACCACCGAAAGCAGCTTCTAATGCAAATGCACTTCTTATAATTAACATAAATGCTTCTGGCAATTTTTCAATATTCATAGCAACAATGACGCAAGCTACTAAAATATAGCCTATTGCCATAAACGGTACGACAACTTGCGCTACGTTAACAATTCGCTTTACTCCACCGAAAATGATAAGAGCTAATACGACAACTAATATAGCCCCTGATGCGGTAGTATTAATACCAAAAGCAGTTTCTAAACTTACAGCAATACTATTTGCTTGCACACCTGGTAGTAAAAGCCCCGTTGCAAGAATTGTCGCTGCAACGAATACTAAAGCATACCATTTCACACCTAAACCTTTTTCAATGTAATAAGCAGGTCCACCACGAAACTGTCCTTGATGTTTCGTCTTATATATTTGCGCGAGTGTTGATTCTACATAAGCTGATCCTGCTCCTAAAAAGGCTACTGCCCACATCCAAAATACAGCTCCTGGTCCACCGAATGCAACGGCTGTTGCTACCCCAGCGATATTTCCTGTTCCAACACGTCCTGATAACGAAAGTGCTAACGCTTGGAATGAAGAAACACCAGCTTCTGATTTTTCTCCTTGAAATGTCAGCTTCACCATTTCTCCTACATGTCTTACTTGTAAAAACTTCGTTCGAATAGAAAAATATAAACCTACTCCTAAACATAAATAAACAAGTGCTGGACTCCAAACAATATTATTTAACCAATTTACGAAAGCTTCCAACATTCCCCCTCCTCTTTTATAAAGAATATTCAGAATATATATAAAATTATAAGTGTATACCGAATCTAGGACAATATTATTTTAATAAAGTAAACATATTTTTGTATAAAAAAACAAAGTATATATTTGTTTTATATACTTTGTTTTGAACTAAATGTATTATATATTCACAATTGCTTCTCTTTTAATAATTCTTTCGTATAGCTCTTCTGATAATTTCAAGAAGTTATCAGGCATATCTTTCCCTTTAAACTTCTTTTGAAGCGTTCCATATAAACCTATATCACGTAAACGTAAAAATAGTGGTAACGATTCATACCAACTATCCGCCAGCCTGTGCTCATACTCATATCCTTTTCGTAACACTTGTAACTGTTTACGAGCAAAATCTGTCTTCTCTTCTGCTGTCCACGGTGTAAATAGAACAGAGTAGTATAAAACCATCGCTAAATCATGTATAAAGTAATTATAAGCAGCATCATCAAAATCAAAGATTGTTAGCTCTTTACCATCATAATGAAAATTACCTTGATGAATATCACCGTGCATAAGACCGAACGTTTCTCTTTCAACTGGAAGAGCCTTAATTTCATCCATTAATACCGCTGCAATCTCTTTCACTTGACCATCTTCTAATTCATTAACAATTCCACTTTCGTCTTCTTCCCACGTATCACGGTAGTCTGTTTTAGGATAATCCATTGTAAGGCGATGCAGTTGCCCAATCGCTTTTCCCCACGCTTCAAAATAAGCATCTCCCCAATAAGGCGATTCTGCTCCTTTTACTTGCTCACCTTTTGCATATATAAATAAAGAAGCGAAAAAGAAAGTCCCATCCTCTGCTACGATTTCTTCTACGAGATTTCGAGACGTTGAATAAAGAGGTCCTGCTACCTTTGCCCCATTCTCCGCAACATATCGTAAAAAATCTAGTTCAGCCTCTACCTCTTGTTTAGAACGATGAGAAGAATGTGTTAAACGTAATACATAATCTTCATCATTATCACCCTTCGCCTTAAAAATATAATTCTCAAAATCTCCAAGTGGCTTTTCTTCTACTGTTACATGAAACAAATTCGCTGCTCTTTTTAAAATCTCTTTCGTAAAAACACGTTCTACAGCTATTTCCATATATATCCCTCCTATATATCTTCTTAATTCGACACAAATGTTAGAAGTACTGCTATGAAATTGAATAATGCACAAAAGACAATGTAACGTAACCTTCAACCCTCTTTTTAAAAAATAATTCAAGCATAAATTTCTCACAAACGACAAAAATTAACAGAAACAATTGCACTTTAAAAGAGGTGGAAATTATGACAGAGAAAAAAGAACAACAAGAGAGTAAAAAACAAAAGCATATGTTTCCATCACTTCCGGAGAACATTAGTTACATTGAAAATAAACTTTCTCATTCTGATGATATAAAAAAATTAGATCTCCCTTTTCAAAACGGAAAAGGAATAATCTTATATATCGAATCTTTAGCAGATCCAAATCTAATTCATCAGTTAGCTCTTGAGCCTTTATTGACACGGTCAGACTTAGCTATAGATAAAGCTTTTTCTACATTAAATATGAAAAAAGAAACGAATTTAAATTATGGTGTGCAGCTTTTATTACAAGGTAAATCCTTATATTTTCATGAACACGTCGACAGTTTTTGTATTTTCGAAACAGCTCTATCCTTAAAGAGAGATATAGCAGAACCTGATAATGAAGGAATTGTCCGTGGACCGCATACTGGTTTTGTAGAAGACTTAGCAACCAATTTAGCTTCCATTCGCAAACTCATAAAAAGTCCACATGTCGTCATTAAATATTTCACACTTGGTGAAGAAATGCATACGAAAGTGGCAATTGCTTATATGCAAAACATAGCGAATGACGATTTAGTTACAGAAGTAAAAAGAAGGTTAGAAACGATTAAGACAGATGCACTTATGCCTCCAGGATATATACAAGAATTTATAGAGGATACGTCTTTCTCACCATTTCCGCAGCAATTAAATACAGAGCGTCCAGATAGAGTCGCAGCAAATTTAATGGAAGGACGAGTTGCTATTTTATCTGATGGAGATCCAACAGCTCTTATCGTTCCTGTTACATTATTTGCTTTTTACCAATCACCAGATGACTATAATAACCGCTGGATTGTTGGTTCTTTCGTCCGAATGATTCGCCTAGTAAGCTTCTTGATTGCCTTTCTCTTACCAGCTATATATATCGCAACCGTAGCCTTCCATCCTGATGTATTGCCGCTCGAACTTGTGTATACAATTAAAGCTTCATTAGAGAAAGTACCACTTCCTCCTATTTTTGAAGCTCTCTTAATGGAATTAATCTTTGAATTATTACGGGAAGCTGGTATTCGCTTACCAAGCCGAGTTGGACAAACAATCGGTATTGTAGGTGGTTTAGTAATTGGTGATGCGATTGTAAAAGCCGGACTCGTTTCTTACACAATGATTATCGTTGTAGCTTTAACTGCAATCTCATCTTTTCTCGTTCCATCAAACGATATGAGTTCAGCAGTTCGAATTCTTCGTTTTCCATTAATGATTCTTGCTGCTATATTCGGATACGTCGGAATATCATTCGGTCTCATTATAACTTTCGTTCATTTATGTCAATTACATTCATTTCATACGCCATATCTTTCTCCTGTTGCCCCGATGCGGATAAAAGATATGAAAGATTCTTTTGTAAGACTTCCAATTTGGTCGTTTTGGGAACGACCACATGATCCAAAACCGAAAAAAATGCAACGACAACATGTAACGAGAGAGGATGAGGACGGTGACAAACACGCAAAGTAAAATTTCGCTCGTTCAATTTACCTTTTTCGTTATTCAATGCCAAATCGGAGTTGGTATCCTTTCTCTACCTAACCGTCTTCACCCGATAGCAAAAGGTGGCGGATGGATTTCTGCTCTCATCGCCGGGCTTGCAATTCAGCTTATTATTTTACTTATGTGGCTTTTTTTAAAACGATTTCCTGATGCAGATATGTATGAAAGTGTTTGTATGCTATTTGGTAATAAGTTTGGAAAACTATTAGGTTTTGCTTATGTTTTTTATTTTACGCTTATTGGTATGACGGTTATGTTGAATGCTTGTAATGTCATTAAAGTTTGGATATTACAAGCCACTCCTTGGTCTGCCATTCTCATCCTATTTACAATAGCTTGTTGCTATGTAGCCTATAATACATTTAAAGTAATTGTACGATTTTATGTCATGGCTTCTATTCTTATTTTCCCAATGGCACTTTTAATTGGACTTGGGCTCTCACGGGCTGACTTTTCTTATATTTTTCCAATTACAGAAGCTGGATGGTGGAATATTATTCAAGCATCCAAAGAAACAATTACAGCTATGTATGGTTTTGAAATCATTCTTATCGCTTTCCCAAAAGTAAACGGGAGTTCTGTCGCAAAACTGAAGGCCATTTCTATCGCTAACGGATTTGTAACTCTTTTTTATACTTTTACTGTTTGGATTTGCTTTATCGTATTTAGTCCAAAACAAATTGAGCTTATTCCAGAACCAGTTGCTTACTTATTACGTTCCTTACATATTGGGATTATAGACCGGACGGATTTACTATTTATACCAATATGGATGATAACAGTTGTGGCTTCTATTGCTAGTTATTATTGCGCTGCTTCAATCGGAGTTGGGCATATATTCAATCTTGCTAATCATAAAAAAGCTGTTCCAATCGTCGGTATTATTGCTTTTAGTGTAGCCTTATTTATAGATACACCTGAAGAATTAAAAGTAATCTCAACTTTCACTGATAAGTTCACGTATATTTTTATTGTTGTCCTCCCTCTTTTATTTCTACTTTATTCTGTGATACGAAATAAGAAAGGAGAACAGTATGTTCACAAGAAAAGTTAAATTACTTTCTATATTATGTGCTAGTTCCGTCCTTTCTGGCTGTTGGGATCAAGAACCATTAAGGGAAGCAAGGTTAGCTTATAGTATTGGATCTGATATTACGGAAGAGAATAAACTCCAGCAAACAATCGAGCTCGTAAAAAGTTCAAGCGGAGAGCAATCTTCATTCGAAAATGAAATACATTCAGCAACGGGGCATAACATAAGGGATACAAGCGATGCCCTAAAAAAAAATGTGACTGGGAATATTCGTTATTTTAAATATGGTGTTCAATTACTAGGAACCAAAATTCTAAAAAAAGGTATATTACCTTATTTAGATGTCAGCTTTCGGGACCCAACAAACCCAACTGCTTTAGTAAAACTTATTGCAGTAGATGGTGAAACATCCGAGATACTAGAAAAAAAGAAAGTAGGAAATTTACTAATTGGAGATTTTCTAAAGAAAAAAGTGAAAAGTTTAGAAGATATGAGTGTGTTTCCAAAAGAAACTTTAGAAACAGCTTCTACAAAAATGTTAGATCCCGGTAAAGACTTTACCCTCCCTTCTATAAAAATAAAAGGAAAAGAAGTGATTACAAACGGTCTAGCTTTATTTAATAATGATAAATTAACTGGGCATTTACCTTTGAAACAATCTGTTTTATTCGTATTATTAACTGGAAAAATGGGAACAAGTGCCCGTATAACCCAAAAGCTTACTAGCGATGAATCAGAGAAAACATCTGATTATTTAACAATGGAAATTAGCAATCGAAAGTTAAAACGCGACTTAAAAATAACAACAGATAAAAAAGGAAATGTTTATGCTCACATTAAGCTCCAACTAAAAGTTATAGCGCTTGAAGCTCCGAGAGATAATCTTTACAAAATGGATGAAAGAAAAAAACTAAATAAAGAATTGTCTACACAACTTACGAAAGAAGCTAAAAAGATAACGAAAAAGTTACAAAAAGCAAACTGTGATGCTTTCGGTATCGGCAGACACCTTATCGCCTATCACCCTGACTTATGGAAGAAGAAAAATTGGAATAAAGATTATGCAAAAGTAAAATTCAAACCTGAGGTAGAGGTAAACATTTTGTACAGTGGTGTCCTAAAATAAAAGGTTGTATGCCGCATGGGCATACAACCTTTTTATTTCATATATCGATACACAATTGATTCATATGGTCTTAAGTTAAGTTTTGCAATATCCTTGCTAGCATCTTTATAATTCGACAGTAGTACTTCTTGTTTCATTCCATCTAATTGAACATGCGCTGGTACAGAGTACGTTATTTCTTCTCCATAGAAGTTATTTATAACAAGTAGTACTTCACTTTCTGTAGTACGAGTATATGCCCAAATTTTAGGGTCATTTTTATCCAAAATAGCATATTCTCCTTCTGTAATTACATCATATGTTTTTCTAAGTTCTATTAACTTTTTATAATGATAAAATACGGACTCTTTATCTTCTAATGCCTTCTCTACGTTTATTTCTTTAAAGTTTTCAGCCGCTGAAATCCAAGGTGTACTTGTTGTAAAACCACTGTTCATCTCTTCATTCCACTGCATCGGAGTGCGAGAGTTGTCACGAGATTTTTGCTTTAAAATCCCGATAATCTCTTCTTTTGATAGCCCTTCTTTTAGCTTTATATCGTATATATTTAACGATTCCACATCACGATATTGCTCGATGGACTCAAATTTAGGATTCGTCATACCGATTTCTTCCCCTTGATAAATATAAGGCGTTCCTTGCAGCATGTGCATGGCTGTCGCTAACATTTTTGCAGATTCGTTTCGGTACTTTCCATCATCACCAAAGCGTGACACGATGCGAGGCTGGTCATGATTACACCAAAATAACGCATTCCATCCTCCGCCCTTTTGCATTTCAATTTGCCAGCTAGACATAATCTCTTTTAATTTAATAAAATCAAAATCAGCCTTCGTCCACTTATCACCATTCGGATAATCTACTTTTAAATGATGGAAACTAAACGTCATACTTAATTCATTACGCTCAGGGTTTGAATATTTAATACAATTATCAATTGTCGTAGATGACATTTCTCCAACTGTAATTACATCTTTTCCTGCAAAAACATTTCGGTTCATCTCTTGTAAATATTCATGAACACGCGGACCATCTGTATAATACTTGCGTCCATCACTTGTCGCAGTACTACCTTCATCGTTTAAGAAACATTGGTCTTTTGAAATTAAGTTAATGACATCTAATCGGAATCCTGTTACTCCTTTATCCAGCCAAAAACGCATCATATCATATACTTCTTCACGAAGTTTTTCATTTTCCCAATTTAAATCAGCTTGTGTTTCATCAAATAAATGTAAATAATATTGCTCCGTCTTCTCATCATATTTCCAAGCAGATCCACCAAACTTAGACTGCCAATTATTTTTTTCATCACGCCAAATATAGTAATTACGATATGGACTATTTTTATCTTCCTTCGCTTCTTTAAACCACTTATGTTCAGTCGAACTATGATTTACAACAATATCAAGCATAATCTCAATGTTACGTACTTTCGCTTCTGCTAAAAGTTCTTCAAACTCTTCCATCGTTCCGTAAGATGGATCAATGCTGTAGTAATCACTTACATCATATCCATTATCATTTTGTGGTGATTGGTATATCGGTGTTAACCATATATAATCCACTCCGAGTTCTTTTAAATAATCTAGTTTCTCTGTAACACCTTTTATATCCCCGGTTTCTCTATTGTAATAACTATTAAAGCTCTTCGGATAAATTTGATAGACTACACTTTTATGCCAATCCTTCATGTTTAACTTCCTCCTACTTCTGTTTGACTCTTTTTGCAAATAACCATGTTAAAGTAAACGGGATTACAACTGCAATAATCATTCCTACAATAAACATTGGAATCGATTTCGGAATGATAGAAATAAATGCTGGCAATCCGCCAATTCCGATAGCAGGCGCTAATACACCATTTAATGTAATGAATATCGCTGCCACAGCAGATCCTATAATCGCTGCATAGAACGGGAACTTATTTCGTAAATTCACCCCAAACATCGCTGGTTCTGTAATACCGAAGTATGCTGAAATGGCTGATGTTGATGCCATACTTTTATCATTTTGATTTTTAGAAATCCAGAACATCGCAAGTGCCGCACTACCTTGCGCAATGTTAGAAAGAGCGATCATCGGCCAAATAAATGTCCCGCCATGTTGTGCAATCAATTGTAAATCAATTGCAATAAACATATGATGCATACCTGTAATTACAAGCGGTGCATATAACGCTCCAAATAATACTGCTCCAACTACTGGTACTGTTTCATATACACCTACTAATCCTACTGTTAATAAATCTCCAATATGACGTGTAACCGGACCGATAATTCCTAGTGCTAACACACCTGTCACAACTATTGTTGTAATTGGTACAACTAATAATTGAATTGCATTTGGTACATGTTTCTTTAAGAAAATTTCCACTTTACTTAATACAAATGCTGCTACTAAAACGGGTAAAATTTGTCCTTGATATCCTACCTTCTCAATTTGGAATAGTCCTAAAATATTGAAGTACTCAATCTTTTGACCCTCTAAACCAGTCGCTGCTTTTCCATAGTCCCAAGCGTTTAATAAGACCGGGTGCACAAGCATTAATCCCATAACAATCCCTAGTATTGGACTACCACCAAAACGCTTCGTTGCTGACCAACCGACAAGTGCTGGTAAGAATACGAATGCTGTATTGGCCATCATATTAATTAAATCCCAAAGCCCGCCTAAGTTCGGATAAACATCTAATAAATTTTTCCCATCAAAAAATAAGTCCTTTGCGCCTAATAGATTGTTAATACCCATTAGTAAACCAGCTGTTACGATTGCTGGTAATATCGGCATAAATACATCCGAAAATATTTTCACAAACTTTTGAGCTGGATTTAACTTCTGATTTCCAGAGTCTTTTACGTCCGCTACAGTCGATTCTTTCATACCTGCAAGCGTTATCAATTCAGCGTAAACACGATCTACATCCCCTGGACCAATTACAATTTGAAATATACCAGCGTTATGAAACGCTCCTTTCACTAATGAAACAGACTGTAATTTATCATTATCTATTTTACTTTCATCTTTTAAAGCGATACGGAGCCTCGTCACACAATGTGCAGCTTGTTCAATATTGTCTTTCCCACCAATATACTGCAACACTTCCTCTGCTGTTTTACGATAGTCTTTCCCCATATTCCCGTCCCTCTTTTCTTTTTTTGATACCGTTTACAATTACATATTAACTCGTATATATAAGTTAGTCAACACTCGTATATACGAGTTTGTGTTTTTTTTATAAAAAAAAGAGATGAAACAATATTTTGTTCCACCTCTTTACTTCCTGCGTGCCACATCCGAAAAGTGAAAAATATCTAAACGGTGGCGTGATTCTGTATATTCAAACTGACTTCCATCATACAAATGTGTAAAGTTTTTCACAACGACAACATAGTCTGTTCCATTTAAATCTAAATACTTTCTGTCATCCTCTGTACATGGCTGTACTTCTATTACCCTCTGCGAATAACTAATATGTAGCCCAAGCTCTTTCTCGATGTATTTATAAATCGATGCAGTTGCAATTTCTTTCGTTAATCCTGGAATAAACTCAGATACAAAATGATTTATATCTAAAATTACTTTTTCTCCATCAATATTTCGTACACGTTTAATATGGTCAATCTCTGTTTTTTCTTTTACATTTAATAATTTCGCAATGTCTTTTGTGGCTTTTTCTTTGTCCATTTCCACAACTTCCGTAATACAATGACGTCCTAAACGTTCATTTTCTTCTTGGAAACTTACAATACCGCCAAAATTAAATTCAATATTTTTTCGCTTTAAAACAAAAACACCTTTCCCATGAATTTTTTGCACATATCCACGCTCTTGCAGTAAATCTACAGCTTTTCTTACCGTGCCTCGGCTTGCCTCATACTGCTTCATTAATTCTGTTTCTGATGGGATTTTGCATCCCTCTTTTAATTGTTTATTATCAATAGATTTACTGATTTCTGTATAAATTTGTTCATACTTACTCATCATCTACAATAGCCCCTTGTCACCTTCTAATTCTATATGTATTATAACATGCTTCACTCTTCTGCCAATCTCTCACTTATTTTCCAGTACAAGAAAAATATAGGTAAATATTTAATCTTTAAAACGTATTTTTATAAAAATTTTTATATTTTTCTTTTCATTCAAAAAAACATGTAGTATACTAACTTCAAAATCAGAGGAGAAAGGGAGCAAAGAACTATGCTTACTTATACAACAACTGTAGTTACATTTGCACAAAAACATCATCATCATACGTAACCCTTGAAACCTAGCGGAAAAATTACGCGTAGGTACAAGGGTTATTCCCGTTGTACCTACGCTTTGGCGAAAGAGCCATGTAGGTATTTTTTTATCTACATGGCTCTTTTTTTATTGTCAAAAAGCTAGTAAAAAATGATGTTTAAGCAAAACTTACTACAAAGGAGTTAACAAAAATGGAAACGAAAAAATGGGGATTATGGGTTTTAACAGCATTTGTTATCGGGAATATGGTTGGCGGTGGCGTATTTATGCTTCCAGCAAATTTAGCACAAGTATCAGGGCCAATGGGTTCTACACTCGCATGGAGTATTACAGGCCTTGGCGTATTTATGATTGCACTTGTATTTGGAAATTTAGCGATTCGGAAACCAGAATTAAAAGCTGGACCACAAAGCTATGCTCAAGCGATGTTTCCTTCAAAAAAAGCTGGTAAAGTTGCAGGATATAGTATGGCATGGGGATATTGGGCTGCTAACTGGGCTGCAACAGCATCTGTTATTATTTCCTTTGCTGGATATTTATCAACATTCTTTCCAGTTTTACAAAGTAAGCAAATTCTTTTTTCAATAAATGGATTTTCACTGGAACTCGGAAAAGGATTAACTTTCCTCGTATGTAGCCTTATGCTGTGGGGAATTCAATATATTCTTTCTCAAAATATTGATCGAGCTGGAAACATGAATCTACTTGCTACCATTGCAAAAATTATCGGATTTACAATGTTTATTGTAATTACATTATTCATTTTCAACGCCTCTAATTTCGGAGACGGTCAAACCTTTATGAATGAAGCAGGACAATCAATCTCATTAGGTGGACAAATCAATTCAGCTGCTATTGCAACACTCTGGGCATTTATCGGTATTGAATCAGCAGTTATGCTTTCTAATCGTGCAAAATCACAGCGCGATGTAAAAAAAGCTACGATTTTCGGATTAATTATCGCTCTTCTTATTTACATGTCAATTACTTTACTTACAATGGGAGCTCTTCCGCAAGATGCTTTAAAAGAGTCTCAAAAACCATTAGTAGACGCATTAAATTTAGCAATTGGAAATAAAGGTGCATATATAATGGCTTTACTCGCTCTTATATCTTTATTTGGATCTACAGTTGGCTGGATTGTTGTTAGTTCAGAAGTACCTTACCAGGCAGCAAAAAATGGACTTTTCCCTAAGTTTTTCGGGAAAACAAATAAAAAAGGTAGTCCTTCAAAATCACTATTGATTACAAATGTAATGACGCAAATTTTCTTATTTTCAACGATTTCTGGTACTGTTTCAGAAGCGTATAGTTTCGCTATCGTCGTAGCAACATTAGCCTATTTAATTCCATACCTTGTTTCTACCTTGTACCAATTAAAATTAGTTATTACAGGAGAAACGTATGATATACTGCCAGGATCTCGAGTAAAAGATGGAATCATTACGACATTAGCGTTGATATACTCCATTTGGGTTATCAAAACGGGAACTGCTGATTTAAAAACATTCTTCTTAGGAATTGGATTGTTCGTATTAGGTCTTATTCTTTATCCAGTACTAATGAAAGACTCACAAAAAACGGATTAAATAAAGAGAAGCTGCTGGCTTCTCTTTTTTATTAAAAATCTGTAATTAACTTTTCTTTTAGCTCTCCTACAGATAAAGGTTTCGCATAATAAAATCCCTGTACATAATCACAGCTCATTGATTGTAACAAACTCTCTTGCTCTACTGTTTCTACTCCTTCAGCAACTACTGCTAAATTTAAACTATGAGCAATTTCAATAACGGATTTTACAATCGTTCGTTCTGGTTGTGCGTGATCATAATGAAATTCACGAATAAAATTACGATCAATTTTTACAATATCCAGTGGTAGTTGTTTTAAATAATATAAGGAAGAATAGCCAGTCCCGAAATCATCCAAAGCAATTAAAACACCCATATTTCTTAATTCTTGTAATGTAGCAATAATATAATCAAAATGACGGACTGCAATGCTTTCCGTTATTTCTAATATTAAACGGTTCGGAGGAAAGCCAGTTCTCTTTAAAATGCTACGTACTGATAAAATAAAACGTTTCTGCATTAATTGTTGTATAGATAAATTCACAGATAACTTTAGTCCTTCTTGATAATTCGGCAATGTTTTAAACAAGCGACATGATTTTTCTAATACCCAGTCTCCTAGTTTTATAATAAGTCCAGACTCTTCAGCTACAGGGATAAATTCGCTTGGTGAAATAGGTCCGTCTTCTGTCATACAACGTACTAGAGCTTCTATACCAGAATATCTCTTCGTTTTCAAATCAATAATAGGCTGCAATGCTACATCTAACTCTTCATCACGAATTGCCTTTTGCAAAGCAAACTCAACTTTCATTCTACGATTTATTTTCGCGCGTAGCTCATCTGTAAAGAAACACGCAGCGTTTCTCCCCTGTTCTTTTGCACTATACATAGCTAAGTCAGAGTTTTTCAATAACGTTTCCACATCTTGTCCGTCTTGTGGATAAGAACAAAGTCCCAGACTAGCTGAAATGTATACTTCATGGCCTTCCAGCATAAATGGTGCCTGAAAACATGACAACACAGATGTCGCTAACTGACTCATATCATCTTGTCTATGATTTTTTGTTAACAGCACAAATTCGTCGCCACCTAGCCTAGCCAGAACATCTTTCTCTCCTAGTACATAATGCAACCTTGAAGCAACTTCACTTAAAAGTAAATCCCCTATCATATGACCTAATGTATCATTTACTAATTTAAAACGGTCCAAATCAAAGTAAATCATACCAAATTCTTTTTTATCTGCAATCAATTCGTTAACGGTCGTTATTAATTGTAAACGGTTAGGCAAACTCGTTAAAGCATCATGATAGGCAAGTTCCCTATAACGACTTTCACTTAGCCGCAATCTATGTTCCGCTTCTTTTCTACTACTAATATCATTTCGAATTGCGATAAATTGGTATGGCTCTCCTTTTTCATTTAAAAATGGAACAATTGTTGTTTTGACCCAATAATATGTACCATCTTTTGCTCGATTCCGAATCTCACCTGTCCATACTTTCCCATTCAAAATACGCTTCCATAAGTCTTGAAAAAAGGTTTTTGGATGATGTCCTGAATTTAAAATACGGTGATCTTTCCCAATTAATTCTTCTCTTTTGTATTTAGAGATTTCACAAAATTTATCATTTACATATGTAATAAGACCTTTTCGATCTGTAATTGCAACAATTGAAGACTCATCTAATGCTAACTTTAAATCTCGCAATGAAGAGTCATATAATGCATGACCTCTCTGTTCTAGCATGCGCATCTCTCCTTGCTTCTATCTGACTAAAACACAACCTGTTTCTCTTCATAGAAATAGAGATATTTCATTTTCTAATACTAGCCCATTACATAAATTATCTTTTTGAATAGACCGATTAAAATAACATAATATTATTTGTAATAAAAAGCAATATTATACCGTTCTAATTATAAATAGTAGCTTCTCATCTCCCTAATTATTTCGCGCCTTATTATACTGCAATCCCTTTAAGTGTCTCTATGCAAGCCTTGTTTCCAACTAATACCACTCACATCTGATCTCTTTGTTTTTAATAACGAAATAGAAATTAGAGCATACTACATAACTATTCACGAATAATAATATAAAACTCTACATCAATGTATATGTTTTTGAATTACAATAACAAAATATTAACATATTTTCACCTTAATTTTGGAAGTATTTTATAAATAAATACCGTATTAAACTAAAAAAGAGGATAGCCTCTTTTTTAGTTTAATACGAATATGGTATTTGCTGATAACCTGGGTATGGCATTGGATACGTTACAGGGTATGGTGATGGATAAGCTACTGGATATGGAGCGGGATAATACCCTCCACTTGTTGCACCTGTTAATGCACCAGCTGTCAGTCCGCCTAACACTCCTCCTGCAAAGCTTCCAGGGAAAAATCCGCCTCCCCATGAACTACCACCACCCCAGCCCCATCCGCCTCCGTGATGATGATGGTGATGGTGATCATAGTGATTGTGTCCTCCATGGTGATGATGTCCACCGTTATGATTGTGCCCACCATGATTGTGTCCTCCATGATGATTTCGATAATACAATCCATTATTTTCTATATAATTCATGTTTCTCCGCTCCTTTTCGATTTTTTCATTTTCATATGCGTTAAGAGTGGGATAAAAAATGGGATAGTACACTGTATGTAGGACAAATGCGGAAAGTATAGGTGAAATGTCTATATTTTGTAAAAAAAGCAAAACACCTTATAATAAAGATGTCATATTACATCTTCTATTTAAGAAGTCTATATTGAAAAAAGATTAGGGGAATTATATAGAAATGAAGAAGCCTATCGTTCAATTACTATTAATATTTACAATTGTATCTATCGTTCTGTTCCTATTAAATACATCGTATATCTCGTTATATACATTTGTCGGTGCTCTATGGTCCATCACAATCGTAGGAATTTCATTCGTTATTTTTATAGAAAATAGATCTCCACAAAGTACATTAGCATGGTTTTTAGTATTAGCACTTCTTCCTATTATAGGTGTGCTTTTATACGCTATTTTCGGACGCAGCCGCTGGAGAAGAAAAAAACATCTCCATCGTTCAGAAGAACAAAGAAAATTATTCCGTGAAATATTAGAAGGAAGAAGACTAGAGTTATTACTCACAGTCCCACTAAATGAACGTTCCATACATTTAACAGAAGTCATACAAAAATTTGGAGGCGGTCCTGCCGCAGATAGAACAACTACAAAACTTTTAACAAACGGAGATCAAACATTTTCAGAAATTTTGCGAGCTATAGAGCAAGCAAAACATCATATACATATTCAATACTACATTTATAAATCTGATGAAATTGGTACAAAAGTTCGAGATGCTTTAATACAAAAAGCAAAAGATGGTGTTATTGTACGCTTCCTTTATGATGGCCTTGGAAGTAATACGTTAAGAAGACGATTTTTACAACCTATGAAAGAAGCTGGGATTGAAATTGTAGAATTTGACCCTATTTTTTCAGCTTGGTTACTTGAAACTGTCAATTATCGTAACCATCGAAAAATTGTTATTGTAGATGGCGAAATTGGTTTTACCGGAGGACTCAATGTCGGTGATGAATATCTTGGCCGTTCAAAGAAATTTCCTGTTTGGCGTGATAGTCATTTAAAAATAGAAGGAAAAGCATTATATAAATTACAAGCAATCTTTCTAGAAGACTGGCTCTATGCCTCTAGTGGTTTAAATACTTATTCCTGGGATCAATTCATGAATAGACAATACTTCCCAGGTAAAGAGATTTCAAATGCAGAAGGTGCTGTTCAAATTGTAGCAAGCGGACCAAGCTCCGATGATAAAAGTATTCGTAATACATTATTAGCTGTTATGGGCTCTGCAAAAAAATCCATTTGGATCGCTACACCCTACTTTATTCCAGATCAAGAAACTTTAACATTATTACGCTTAAGTGCAATTGCCGGAATAGATGTACGGATTTTATATCCAGGTAAAAGTGATAGCATCATTAGTGATCAAGCATCTCAATCCTATTTCACTCCGCTTTTAAAAGCTGGTGCTTCTATTTACAGTTATAAAGATGGTTTTATGCATGCAAAAATTGTACTCGTTGATGATACAATTGCAACTATTGGAACAGCGAACATGGATGTACGTAGCTTTGAATTGAATTACGAAATTATTAGCGTACTTTATGAATCAAAAACAGTTCACGATATTAAACGTGATTTTGAAGAAGATTTTAAACATTCGACTGAAATTAAATGGAACTCTTTCCAAAAAAGAAGTATAAAAAAACGCATATTGGAGTCTTTCATGAGGCTCATTTCTCCTTTACTGTAGGCAATCAACTTCATCTTGATTGCTTTTTCTTTTCCCTTTATCCTCCTTCCTTTTCTTTGCATACCATATTAAAACAAGTTATCATAAGATGTATTACTTTATGAAAATAATGTTAGGTGGGAAATACATGTTAGAACAATTTCATATACATGCTGATTTAAAACAACAGCTTTCTACGATTCATGAAAAGAATAAACAAGAAGCTGGTGAAAATGCACATTTAATCGGAACGAAAATATATAAAGCGTCTGATAATAGCATTATTGAAGATGCAATTACAGCACTTCTTCTTGGCAAGAACATTCTATTAAAAGGACCGACTGGTAGTGGTAAAACAGTACTAGCGGAAACTCTTTCTTCTTTATTCCAAAAACCAATGCATAGCATTAACTGCTCTGTCGACTTAGATGTAGAGGGTATTTTAGGATACAACACACTACAAACGAAAGATGGTGCATCTGAAGTTTCATTCGTTAACGGTCCTCTTATGAAAGCAATGAAGAACGGTCACTTCCTATATATTGACGAAATCAATATGGCAAAACCTGAAACGTTACCACTTCTTCACGGCGCATTAGATTACCGTAAAATGATCACAAACCCATTTACACAAGAGGTTGTATACGGTGATGACGAATACCGTGTAATTGCTGCGATTAACGAAGGTTACGTTGGAACAAGTGAACTAAACGAAGCGTTAAAAAACCGTTTCGTTATTATTGAAGTTCCTTACATTCAAGGTGATACATTAAAAGAATTATTATTAGCAGAATCAAAATTAAAAGATGTTGCAACAATTGAAAAGTTCGTTGCCTTTGCAAGCGACCTTATGCCTTTAGCTCGCGATGGACGTGTAAGTGAAGAAGCGGCAAGTATTCGTGGCATTATCGACGCATGTGATTTAGGTGTATATATTCCTGTTATGCGAGCGATTGAACGAAGCATAATTGCAAAACTTAATGATGAAACAGAACAAATGACTGTCCGTGAATTAGCAGAAAGTTATTTCTTTGAGGGATAATTTATGAGACAAATTTTTAGTGACAAAAAAATTGATGCGTCGCTGTTTCTACAAATGGAAAACTTAATGTATGCCCTTCTAAAAGAAGACGATGCCTATCTTGAATATGGCTATAAAGCATACTACGACGAAATTGAAAAGAAAGTTGTCATTAGTCACTTTTGGGATGATCGAAAAGAAGAAGATACAGTAATCGGATTAAAAAGCGAAGTGTTCTTAAAAGCACTTGGTAATAAACATTACTCGGACATGACTTTAATTCGTTCTTATGCGATTGAATTGCAAGAATCGCCCCTAAAAAAGTTTTTAACACAATTATTTGTTCTATTAGAAGATTTACGCGTTGAGGAAATCGTAAAGAACTTACGTCCTGGCACGAAGCATGTTTTTAAACGTCGAAAAGAAATGTACCGCAACTATTTCGGCTCTCAAAATGAAATAAACCGCGTTCGTAATTATCACGGCGATCGTCTATTTTGCCTATGCTATCTTTCATTAACGAGTGATAAATATGAAATGTTTAATAATGAATATTTTGAGCAAATTGAAGCGATTTTACATGAAACATTCCAAGCACGTAATACAGAAGATATTATGTATATCGTTGAGAAAATTCGCTATCGCTTAGAGGCGCTTCTTGAAAGTGATATGCTTAACAACTATTTCGGACATGCCCCACTTTACTTATCTGTCCTTGCAGACGAAAAGAACTGTCGCGTCGAAGATTTAGCAAATGATGATACGCAGCTTATAGATGACGATGAAAATAAAAACAAAATGGATGAAAGTTTCTCCACATGGCATCGTGAAAATAAAAATAACGAAAACGAGAACTTTTTACGCTTTGAATTAGAAAGCGGAACAAAAACTAATATGATGGGTGATACTGCCCGTGAATCAGAAGATGGCGACCAAGCACTTGGTTCTGTACAAGGTACTTCACAAAAAAGTACACAATCCAACTTTGATGGCGCTGATACAGAAGAAGCAAGGGCTTCACACGCTTCTAGCCAGCACGACGGTGCATACGGTAAGTATAATGTAGGTGCTTCTCATACATTTAAAGAAGCTCGCAAACCAAACTCAGATGAGAAAAAAGATTACCAAGCTATCAAATCAGTCGTCAATAAAGATGTAAAAGAATTAAAGAAAATTATCGAAAAAACAATTGAAAATAAAACGAATGCGAATAGTGATAAATATTACGGAAGACTTCGTAAGAAATTCCTTCGTATTTATACCGAAAAACAACCGCGTATGTTTTATAAAAAAGGACAAGAGTCACAAGAACTCGATGTTGCATTCCAACTATTAGTTGACTGTTCTGGTTCTATGTATAACAAAATGGAAGAAACGAAGAAGAGTGTTGTACTATTCCATGAAGCTTTAAAGTCTTTAAAAATCCCGCACGCTATTAGCGGATTTTGGGAAGATGCATCTAGCGCTAAACCTGAAGATAAGCCGAACGTTATCCATGAAGTTGTAAATTATAAAAACTCAACGTTACCAAACGTTGGTCCAGAAATTATGCAACTTCGTGAAGAAGAAGATAACCGCGACGGATATATTATTCGTATCGTTTCTGAAAAGCTTGCCAAAAGACCTGAGAAACATAAATTCTTACTAGTCTTCACAGACGGTGAGCCTTCTGCGCTAGACTATCAACAAGACGGAATTTTAGATACGCATGAAGCTGTTAAACTCGCGCGTAAAAGTGGTATGGAAGTAATCGGTATCTTCATCGAAGAAGGCGAAGCGAAAGAAGCAACTTATCAATTGATGAAAAACATTTATAACCATCACTTCTTAGTTGCAAATCATGCTGAAGATTTACGATTGAAGATTAAACCATTGCTGAAAAAACTATTACTGAAGACGATTGAATAGAAAATAGGAGCCTTGTGGCTCCTGTTTTTTCGTTCAATTACTTTGTTTCTGGTTGAAACTTGTATGGAATGGCTACTTCTAATAAAGATTCAAATCCTCCGTCATAGTATGGGAAACGCTCATTCGCAATTGTTCGATCTACCCACTCTATTGCAGAAATTTCACCTTCATCTTCCGCAATAAGTTCCCCTTTTACTACATTCGCTCGGAATGTAAAAAATAGTGCATGATTCCCTGATTCTTCAAAGAATTTTTCATTGATCGCAACAAGCCCCCCAGCCAAGGCGGTTAAACCTGTCTCTTCTTTCACTTCTCTTATTAGTGCTTCCTCTAATATTTCACCTTTTTCCACAGCCCCACCTGGCAATGACCAAACGTTTTGTTCTACATTATGTACCATTAATATTTTATCTGTTTCTTCGTCATGTATTAGTGCGTATACGACATCAACTCTTTGCATAAGACTTCTCTCCTCCCAAAAATAATGAAGAGCCGATTCCTAAGAATCGACTCTTCCTATTAATTCATCACTAACTCAGCTGTGAGCTTTTTTTTTAACTTAGCCAGCATGTCAGTTGTCATTTTGTCTAAATCGTATTCTGCTTTAAAGCCCCACTCTTTCATTGCTGCTGTTGCGTCAATAGAGTTCGGCCAGCTATCAGCAATTGTTTGACGAGCTGGATCTACTGCATAATCCATTGTAAACGTCGGAATGTGTTTACGAATTGACGCTGCAATTTGCTCTGGCTCGAAGCTCATTGCTGTAATGTTAAATGCATTTCTATGCACTAGCTTACTTGGATCAGCTTCCATTAATGAAATGATCGCTTGTAAAGCATCAGGCATATACATCATGTCCATATATGTTCCTTCAGCAATGTATGAGGTGTATGCACCTTTTTTAATCGCCTCATAATAAATTTCAACTGCATAATCAGTCGTTCCGCCTCCTGGAGGCGCTACGTAAGAAATTAAACCTGGGAAACGGACACCGCGCGTATCTACGCCAAATTTTTGATGATAATAATCACACAGTAATTCTCCTGCCACTTTGTTTACCCCATACATCGTAGTAGGACGCTGAATTGTATCTTGCGGTGTATTATCTTTTGGCGTTGATGGACCAAATGCACCGATAGAACTTGGCGTGAAGAACTTACAGTTTAATTCACGAGCTGCTTCTAGAGCATTTACAAGTCCACCCATATTTAAATTCCATGCAAATAACGGATTTTTTTCTGCTGTTGCTGAAAGTAAAGCTGCTAAATGAATAATTGTATCTACTTCATTACGCTTTGCGATATCATGTAGTTTTTGTCCATCTGTTACATCTAACGTTTCAAATGGACCAGACGTTACTACTTCACTATCTGTTTCACGAATATCTGTTGCAATAACATTTGATGCGCCGTATACATCACGAAGTTTCATTACTAGTTCAGAACCAATTTGCCCTAAAGAACCGGTTACTAGAATTTTTTTCATTTTCCCCACTCCTCATTTGCAAGCTATTCAAAAGATGTCGTTACTTAAATGATGCCCATTTCTTTTCCTACTTTTTCATACTTAAGAATTGCTTCATCTAACATTTCTTTCGTATGAGCTGCTGTAGGCATATTACGAACGCGCCCTGTTCCTTTTGCTACAGTTGGGAACACGATAGATTTTGCGTATACACCTTCTTCATTTAGACGTTTACTAAATTCTTGTGTTAATACTTCGTCCCCAATGATACAAGGTGTAATTGGCGTTTCACTTTCCCCAATGTTAAAGCCAAGTTCTTTTAATCCTTGTTTTAAGTAGCGACCATTTTCCCATAAGCGATCGTGTAACTCTGTGCTTTCCATTAAGATTTCAATTGATCTCATGCAAGCTGCTGCATCAGCTGGTGTTAATGCTGTAGAGAATAAGAATGGACGTGAACGAACTTTTAACCAGTCAATTAAATTTTGTTTCCCTGCTACATATCCACCAATTACCCCAATTGCTTTTGATAATGTACCAATTTGGAAATCAACTTTATCAGAAAGACCGAAGTGCTTTACAGTTCCTGCACCTTTTCCAAGTACACCTGAACCGTGTGCATCATCTACGTATGTCATTAAATCTAACTCTTCTGCAATCTCAACAATTTCTGGTAGTTTTGCAACATCTCCATCCATTGAAAAGACACCGTCTGTAATTACCATTAATTTATTGTAAAGACCTGATTCTTTCGCCGCAATTGCTTTTTGGCGTAAATCTTCCATATCCGAATGTTTATAAACAATAATTTTTGCTTTTGATAGACGACTACCATCAATAATAGAAGCATGGTTTAATTCGTCTGAAAGAATTGCATCATTTTTATCCATAACAGCTGAAATCGCTGCCATATTACAGTTAAATCCTGATTGATAAGCAATTGCTGCTTCTGTATGTTTAAACTTTGCAATTGTTTCTTCTAACTTAATATGCAAATCTAAAGTACCGTTAATTGTACGAACAGCCCCTGCTCCAACACCGTACTTATGAATAGCACCAATTGCTGCTTCTTGCAAACGGCTATCTGTTGCTAATCCAAGATAGTTGTTTGAAGATAAGTTAATATATTCTTTTCCGCCAATTGTAATGATCGGTCCATTTGAACTCTCAAGCGGATCAATTACGTTATAAAGCCCCTTTGATTTTAAATCCTCTAAATTTTCTTCTAAAAATTTCGCAAGTGTTTTACTAGACATCGTGAAGCCTCCCATCGTTCATGTAAGCGGATTATTGTCTTAATAGTTCTAATAATCCCTCTACTAGCTTAACACGTTTTCAGAATTTATTATAGAAAAATAGTTTAAAGTAACCGCTTACAATTTTAGATTATATATGATTCATTACAATAAATCTATTATTTACTTTTCATATTTGATAGAATTAAAAAAATATTTCCGGAGGTTTCAAACATGGCATTTACAGAATCTGATGTATACAATAACACAGCATTTTTCGAACAATATATGAAACGAAGATACCGAGAAAATAGCCCAAATGAATCCATTGAAAAACCAGTATTCTTTCAGCTCATTGGTCATGTACGAGGAAAACAAATTCTCGATTTAGGCTGTGGTGATGCTAAGTTTGGCGCGGAATTATTAGAAAAGGGATGCTACTCTTACACCGGCATTGAAGGCTCTGAACTTATGTATGAAAAAGCTAAAAAACAACTAGAAAATAAAAATGGATCTGTTCATTTTTTAAACCTCAAAGATTATACCTACCCCTCTTCCACTTTTGATTTAGTAACATCTAGACTCGCCTTACATTATATTGAACATCTTGATACCATTTTTCAAAATGTGTTTCAAACTTTAAAAACAAATGGCACCTTTACCTTTAGCGTTCAACATCCCGTTATTACTTCTTCGTTTGAAAGCTTACAAACAAGTGGTAAAAGAACGAGTTGGCTCGTCGATGATTACTTTAAACTAGGCAAACGGGTTGAACCATGGATTGACCAAGAAGTTATTAAATATCATCGTACAACGGAAGATTATTTCACATTATTACAGCAAGCCGGATTTACCATTACATCATTAAAAGAAGCTACACCAAATCCAACCTATTTTCAAAATGAAGAAGAGTATAAACGTCGCTTACGTATTCCTCTCTTCCTCTTATTTTCTTGTACCAAATAAAAAAACGATGAATCACTCATCGTTTTTTTATCTCATTACCTGAGCAACTTCTTTAACTACACGTCTTCCTCTTCCGTGAGGTATACAAAGCGGTGTTCCAAACAACGGATCCGTACTAATTTGACACTCCATTCGGAATACATCACGTACTAGTCTCTCATCTACCACTTCTTCAGGTTTACCTTGTGCATATATTTGTTTATCTTGAATGGCTACAATGTTATCTGCATAGCGACATGCTAAATTTAAATCGTGTAATACCATAACAATTGTTCTTTGTTCTGTTTCATTTAATTCGAATAATAAATCTAGCACTTCAATTTGGTGAGTCATATCTAAATATGTAGTAGGCTCATCCAGTAAAATAATATCTGTATCTTGTGCAAGCGTCATTGCAATCCAAGCACGTTGTCGTTGTCCACCTGAAAGAGCATGCACATCACGCTCAGCAAATTCTGTCATACCTGTTGCTGCAAGTGCCTTCTGTACCATTTCCTCATCTTTTTCTGACCACTGTTTCAGCCATGTTTGATATGGATAGCGTCCTTGTTTTACAAGTTGCAATACTGTAAGCCCTTCAGGTGCTTGCGGTCCTTGCGGTAAAATTGCCATTTGACGAGCAATTTGCTTCGTTTGCATACTTTGAATAGCTTGATTATCTAACAAAATGTCACCAGTTGTTGGCTTTAATAATCTAGCTAGTGAACGTAATAAAGTTGATTTCCCGCAACCGTTGGAACCGATAAAGATTGTAATTTCACCTTTTGGAATTTCTAAATTCAACTCATCGATAATAATTGTTTCACCATAAGACAACGTCAAACGTTTCGTCTCCAATGCTTTTTGCATATTCATCTCCCTTTATGAATTCCGACTTTTATAAAGTAAATAAATAAAATAAGGTGCACCAATTGCTGATGTAAATACCCCTGCTGGAATTTCAAGTGGTGTGAAAACTGTACGCCCAATTAAATCTGCAGCAAGTACTAGAATTGCACCAACAATAGCTGCAACTGGGAGTAATGCACCGTATAAAGAACCAACTAGCCTTCGTGAAATATGAGGTGCCATTAAACCGACAAATCCAATTCCTCCGGCGAAGGCAACTGCTCCCCCAATTAAAGCCGTACTAAGTAATAACATGAATACGCGTGACTTCGTTAAAGGAACACCAAGTCCTACCGCAATATCATCCCCTAGCTCTTGCGCATTTAAATGTCTAGCAGCTATAAATGATATTACCGTTAAAATGAGAACCCACGGTGCAAGCACCATAACGTTTTGCCATGAAGAACCATAAACAGTACCTGTAATCCATACATTCGCTTGACTCGCTTGATAAATTGGTGCTAACAACATAAACAAAGTCGTTGCCGCTTTCGTTAATGCCCAAAACCCCACACCAATTAAAACAAGACTAATCGGCGATAACCCGTCATTTCTCCATGCAAATAAATATACAAAAAGCGCCACAATCGTTGCCCCAACAAAGGCTGCTAACGGCATATAATGAATGCTTACAGTTAGCGCATTATTTTTATCACTAAATATAGCTAAAAACAATACAACTGCAACACTTGCCCCGCCCGTAATCCCGATGATATCCGGAGAAGCAAGTGGATTTCGAACGAGACCTTGTAAAATACATCCTGCTACAGCAAGCGCAATTCCTACGAGGATGGCAATTAAAATACGCGGCATACGAAACTTATTTACAACCATGTTAGACATCGCATCGCCATTTCCAGTGATCGCTTGCCATACATCATAAGGAGCAATTTTCATGTCTCCCATACCTGCGCTCGCAAAGAATAATCCTATTAAAACAACTAGTAAACTTAACAAGACGAGACAAGCTCGTTTATACATTAAAAACGAGAGCTCACCTTTTCCTATACGAAACGGAATATATTTCTTCATTTGCTAAGCCCTCTCTTACGTGCAATATAAATAAAGAATGGAGCTCCAATAAATGCTGTCATAACTCCTACTGGTACTTCTTGTGGCATAATGACATATCTTGCTGCTATATCAGCCAATATTAGTAGTATTGCACCTAACAATCCGCTATAAGGCACTCTCCATCTGTGGTCAACTCCAACAAGAAATCTCGCAAAATGCGGAGTAATAATTCCAATAAATCCAATTGGGCCAGCAACCGCAACCGAACCACCAGACAACAGTACAATAATAAGTAACACTAATGATTTCATTAAAATTGTTCGTTGTCCAAGTCCTTTCGCGACGTCTTCTCCCATCATCAATGTATTTACTTTCCCTGCCATCATAAGAGATGCAATCCATCCTATTAATAAATATGGGAATACAGATTGTAAAATTTCTAACTTTCTCCCTTGCACAGATCCAGCAAGCCAAAATAATACCTCTTCAAGTGCTTTTTCATTTAACACAAGTAATCCTTGTGTTAATGATGAAAATAACGCACTAATTGCGACCCCTGCTAACGTTAACTTAAGAGGAGTAGTTCCTTCTTTTCCTAAAGAACTAGAAGCAAATACAAGTACAGCTGCAACCGCCGCTCCTAAAAAGGCAATCCATGTGAAAGCTGATAATGATGTTACTGAAAAGATTACAATTGCTACAACTATGAAGAACGCAGCACCTGAATTTAATCCAATAAAATCTGGAGAAGCAAGTGGATTCTTAGTTAAAGTTTGCATAAGACAACCAGCAATGGCTAAACTAGCACCAACACTAGCTGCAATTAACGCCCTAGGCAGACGTACATTTTGAATAATAATATGTTCATTGGAACCGTTAAAATGGAAAAAAGCATCCAATGCTAGTTTCCAACTCGTATTTGTATATCCAAAAATAATACTTCCCCAAATACAAATAACGACTGCAATGATTCCAACAAATAATCCAATCCATTTTGCTCGATTTGTTTTTAATAACATGCAGCGTTTCCCCTTCAATGTATAATGATACGTTGTTAGTGTATTTCAACTTAATTCTCATTGTCAACGGAAATGAGAATTATTTTCACCCATATGTATTGACAATCAAAAGATAAAGGCTTAATATCATGCTTGCTATTGAAAAATATTCTCAACATGTAGGGGGTACATAATGAATTTCATGCGGAAGAAATCGTTTACAGTATTTGTATTTTTACTAGCATTTTCAATGCTTTTAAGCGCTTGTGGAAAATCAAATAACAAAGAAGAATCTACAAAAGAAGATAATAAAAAAGAAGTGGTTACTGTAGAACATGCAATGGGTAAAACAGAAGTTCCTGCTAATCCAAAACGTGTAGTTATCTTAACAAATGAAGGAACTGAAGCTTTACTTGAATTAGGTGTGAAACCAGTTGGTGCTGTAAAGTCTTGGACTGGTGACCCATGGTATCCACATATTAAGGATAAAATGAAAGATGTAAAAGTTGTTGGTGATGAAGGACAAGTTAACGTTGAAACAATTGCTTCTTTAAAACCAGACTTAATTATCGGTAATAAAATGCGCCACGAAAAAGTGTACGAACAACTAAAAGCAATTGCACCTACTGTGTTCTCAGAAACATTACGTGGTGAATGGAAAGATAACTTCAAATTTTATGCAGAAGCATTAAATAAAGAAAAAGAAGGTCAAAAAGTTGTAGCTGATTACGAATCACGTATAAAAGATTTAAAAGGCAAACTTGGCGATAAAGTAAACCAAGAAATCTCTATGGTTCGTTTCATGCCTGGTGATGTTCGTATTTATCATGGCGATACATTCTCTGGTGTTATTTTAAAAGAACTTGGATTTAAACGTCCTGGAGATCAAAATAAAGATGATTTTGCAGAGCGTAACGTATCTAAAGAGCGTATTTCTGCTATGGATGGTGACGTATTATTCTACTTCACATTCGATAAAGGAAATGAGAAAAAAGGATCTGAACTAGAAAAAGAGTATATAAACGATCCTCTATTTAAAAATTTAAATGCAGTAAAAAATGGTAAAGCATACAAAGTTGATGACGTTATTTGGAATACAGCTGGTGGCGTAATGGCCGCTAACCTACTATTAGATGACATCGAAAAACGCTTTGTTAAATAATATTTCCTTAACCAGCTCCCTTCTGTGGAGCTGGTTATTTTTCAATTCACTTAAATGTCACATTATTTCGTTTTGTATTTTTATTCCCAATATGTTATATTGAGAAAGTAAATAGAATATATTTTCTTTATATCAGAATAAATATTTTAATCTAAATTTTCTGATTAATCACTATTTTATTTTCTTTTAGAATTCAATTATTACATTTGAAAACGCTTATCATCTCGTTTTCAGGGCAAAATACAGTAACGGTCGAAGAAAAATAGAACTTTTTTAGAAATTTTCTTTCTATTTCCATATAATTCTATTGACTTCTAAATATTTTGTAAATTAAAATGATTACATAAATATCCGTTATACAGGATTAGGGGGAAACAAAAATGGATGCAGCTTTAAAATTAGACAAAGCTGGAGAGCAACAATCACCAAAAAAACATCCACCAGGGTTATACTTGTTGTTCTTTACAGAGGCGTGGGAAAGATTTAGTTATTACGGAATGCGTGGCTTATTAGTTCTTTATTTAACAACGAGCTTAGTAAGCGGCGGTTTAGGATTTGATAAAGCAGTTGCAGTTCAAATTTACGGTATTTTCACAATGTTAGTATACTTCACACCTATTATTGGTGGTTGGTTAACTGACCATTTCATTACGAAGCGACATGCCATTACTATTGGTGGTATCATCATGGCAATTGGTAACTTTGTATTATTCTCAATGAACACAAAAACTGGACTTTTCTTAGGATTAGGATTATTAGTTATTGGTAACGGATTCTTCAAACCAAATATTTCGACTTTATTAGGTCAATTATATAGCGAAAACGATTCTCGTCGTGATAGTGCCTTCACTATCTTCTACATGGGAATTAACTTAGGAGCTCTTATCGCTCCATTCATTTGCGGTTACTTCGCAGATTATAGATACGGTTTCTTAACAGCTTGTATCGGTATGATTATTGGGCAGCTTGCCTTTAATTTCTTAGCACCTCGTTACTTAGGGTCTATCGGAACAACTGTTGTAGGAAAAAAATCTAAAGAAAAAAATGCAAAAGCAATTGAGAAAAAACCTTTAACAACACAAGAGAAAAAACGTACTGCTGCAATTTTAATTTTAACTTGTTTCGTTGTATTCTTCTGGGCAGGATTTGAGCAAGCTGGTAGTTCTTTAACACTTTACACAGATAAGTTCGTAGATCGTACAATTGGTGGATTTACAATTCCAACACCTTGGTTCCAATCTGTAAACCCACTATTCATTATCTTACTAGCATTACCTGTTTCTGCGTTATGGATTAAGCTTTCAAAAACAAAAAATGGCGATTTGAAAATCCCAACAAAAATGGCATTAGGTATGATTTTACTAGGGATTGGATATTTAGTTCTAACTTTAGCTGTTTTAAAAACGGGTAGCGATGAAGGTAACATTACAATGAAAGCAAACTTACTATTCATTGTATTCACTTACATGTTCCACACAATCGGTGAGTTATTCTTATCACCAATCGGATTATCTATGGTAAGTGCAATCGCTCCTGTTAAATTAGCATCATTATTAATGGGTGTATGGTTAGCTGGTACTGGCTTCGCAAACTTATTAGCAGGACAATTAGCCGCTTTCACTCAATCTTTAGGATATTTAGAAGTATTCGCAAGCATCGGTATTATCGTAATTGTACTGGGATTAGTACTTCTTATGTTCTCTAAGAAAATTGCACATATGATGGAATAACAAAAAGACGCTTCTAAAATTAGAAGCGTCTTTTTTATTACTTCTCCTCTAAAGCTGTCACGTCCACATGAACGCTCTCACCAGGATTAGATACATCATACACTTGAGCACTCCCCTTCTGCTCATCACAGCTCTCAATCCATACTGGTACGCCCTCATATGTAACGTCAATTCTACTTGAAGAAGATAAGATTTGTTTCACACGTTTCACATCCATACTACTATCCCTCCTTTTGCTTACTACACTCCTTTTTATTTTTTCTTTTCCTTTTAGAATATATTCCGTAAGGCAGCATGTTGATTGATAGTCATTTCTTCCTAACATGCTAATATTTACTCTCTCGCTACCTTTCTGACAAATAAAAAAAGACGTATATTCTACACGTCTTTTTCCATAATATTCAAATTTTAAGAAAATAATGTTTTTACTACCGCACTTACTTTATCATTATGGATTTGATAATACACTTCTAATCCTCGTCTTTCAAAGCGTACTACTTTATTTTGCTTTAACTTCGTTAAATGTTGTGAAACAGTTGATTGTGGAATTTCTAATACTTCCTGTAGCTGTGTTACATTACATGTTCCTCTTTGCATAAGTTCCATTACTAGACGTAGACGAAGTGGGTGAGCTAACGCTCTTAACATTTGTACATCTTCTTCTGAAATACGACATTCGAATTGATTTTGGCTCATAAAGTTCCCCTCATTTTCGTTTTTATTTGCGTTTTTATGTTCTTTTTATTTATTTATATATCTGTTCTTATATTTCCTGTTACGACATAACTTTATCAACCTATAAAGCCGAAAAATTTTTCCATCTTCATCAGCAAAAATTCAGGAAAAAATCCTTGCTGATTTTGAATATTATACTATATGATATAACGAAAAAGCAAAATAATGGCCTACGAATACTTTGCTTGCAAACGTTGTTTTATCAGGCTTTTTGTTATATTTTCACCTCATTGAAATGCACAGTAACGGTATTGTAAAATACCGTCTATAATTGATAACCTATCGTAATGTAGTTGAACTATAATTAACCTCTTTGTTACGCTAAAAGGAATTTTCAGTAAAAAGAGATGATGTGATATTAAAAATTTGTTTCTTATTTTTTATTCGTATTGCAAGCGGTTGGATTGTTGTGCAAAACTTCCTATTAAATCCACTCACCGTTCCCCCCACTAGATCAAACAGGACAGATAATTGCATATATCAAACTTTATACTTAATATAAAAGACTTCATCTAATATACGCCTATAAGGAACATGCCATCTGAATAAGCAAAATAATATGCACATAGTTTATACAGCACACTTAAATTCATTTGAGTGTGTTTTTTGTCTACTTTATGAACAAAGCTTTTCTTTTAACACTATTATGGAATAATTATACTTTTTTACGTTGACAATAGTGTTGAAGGAGAATATACTAAGCATGTAAGTTGATTGTGAATAGTTTCACAAATAATGTGAATTTCTTCACATATAATAGATAGGAGTTGTCATTATTATGAGTACTTGGACACAAATTTATGACCCATTAAACAATATTTGGTTATCTGCACTAATCGCAGCACTTCCAATCTTTTGTTTCATCATTTGTTTAATGGGATTCAAAATGAAAAGTTACATGGCTGGTCTTTATAGTGTGATTGTCGCTATTATCCTTGCAATATTTGTTTATAAAATGCCAGCAACAGTAGCTGTAGCATCTGCCGGATTCGGTGTTTTATCTGGATTTTATCCAATTTGTACTATCGTTATCGCCGCAATTTTCCTTTACAAATTAACTGTTAAAACAGAGCAATTCAATATTATTCGCGATAGTATTTCAAGCATTACAAATGATCAACGTTTACAAGTATTATTAATCGCTTATTCTTTCGGTGCTTTCTTAGAAGGCGCAGCTGGTCTAGGAGTTCCAGTTGCTATTACAGCTGCACTACTTGTAGGTATGGGCTTTAATCCATTAAAAGCAGCAGGTATTTGTTTAGTAGCTAATATTGCTGGTGGTGCTATGGGTGCTATGGGTATTCCAGTTACAGTACCAGCACAATTAACTCAACTTGACGCATTAACTATTGGTCGTCAAACTGTTCTTATTTTACCTTTCATTAGTGTTATCTTACCTTTCTTACTTGTTTCAATGGTCGATGGAATTAAAGGTATTAAAGAAACTTGGCAAGGTATTCTTGTAAGTGGTGTTTCTTTCGCTATTACTCAATTCGCTGTAACTTACTTCTTAGGCGCAGAACTTACTAATATTTTCGCAGCCGTTGTAAGTATGATCTCTCTTGCATTATTCTTACGTGTTTGGCAACCAAAATCTTCTACTAAAGAAGAAAAACAAGAAACTAAAGTATCACACACATTCAATCAAATTTTATATGCTTGGTCTCCATTCGTATTCTTAACTGCATTTGTAACAATCTTTAACTTAAAACCGATTAAAGCTTTATTTGCTCCAGATGGTGCGTTAGCAAACTTAGTATTTAACATTCAGTTCCCTGGTCTTCATAATGCTGTTATGAAAACTACACCAATTACAAAAGCTGATACACCTTTCGCAGCTGTTTTCAAATTTGATGTATTCTCTTCTACAACTACTGCGATTGTACTAGCAATTATCGTTTCACTTATCGTTTACCGCGTAAAAGGTAAAATGGTTAAAGAATTAATGATTGAAACAATGAAAGAATTAAAAGCTCCAGTATATACAATTTGTAGCGTTATCGCTTTAGCTTACGTAGAAAACTACTCTGGTATGTCATCTACACTTGGACTTGCATTCTCTTCTACTGGTAATGCATTCCCAGTTCTTTCTCCAATCTTAGGATGGATTGGCGTATTCATTACAGGTTCAGTAGTTTCAAGTGGTTCTTTATTCGCACCACTTCAAGCAGTAACAGCAGACCAGTTAAACATCGTTCCTTCTACACTCGTTGCCTTAAACGTAGTAGGTGGTACAATGGCAAAAATGGTTTCACCACAATCTGTAGCAGTTGCTTGTGCCGCAGTTGGACTAGTTGGTAAAGAATCTGCTCTATTTAAAACAGCAATGAAATACAGTTTAATCTTCTTAGCTGTTATTAGCTTACTTCAATTAAACGCTGTATTTAATATCTTTTAAAAATAAAACACCGATCCAAGTGGATCGGTGTTTTTCACATTACATTTTTTTATTTTTTAATAAAGAAGCTCCAGCAATTTCAGGGTGAGTCATTTCGAATGGATCTAAAATAATATCCAATTCCTCTTCTGTCAGTACACCATGTTCTAAACATAACTCCCTAACAGATTTCCCTGTTTCAATTGCTTCACGTGCAATACGAGATGCTACTTCATAACCAATATGAGGATTAACTGCTGTAATAATTCCAACACTTTTCTCAACATATTGCTTCAGCAATTCTTCATTTGCCGTAATTCCTTCAATACAATATTCACGGAATACACGGAATCCATTATTCATAATACTAATAGATTGAATTAAATTAAATACAAGCACAGGCTCCATTACGTTTAACTCTAATTGTCCTGCTTCTGATGCTAAGCAAATTGTATGATCGTTTCCGATTACTTGGAATGCGACTTGGTTAATCACTTCTGCCATAACTGGATTTACTTTTCCTGGCATAATCGATGAACCTGGCTGACGTGCTGGCAATTGAATTTCAGCTAACCCAACACGTGGACCAGACGCCATAATACGAAGATCGTTTGCAATTTTAGACATGTTCATCATACATACTTTAAGTGCTGCAGATACCTCTGTGTATGCATCTGTATTTTGCGTTGCATCAACTAAATGCTCTGCACCAACAAGTGGGAATCCACTAAACGTTCTTAAATGTTTTACCACTTGTTCAATATACGTAGGATTTGCATTTAATCCTGTACCAACAGCTGTCGCGCCCATATTCACTTCATATAAATGTTGACGAGACTGTTTAATTCTTTTTATATCACGCGCAAGCACTCGGCTATACGCTTCAAATTCTTGTCCAAGGCGAATTGGAACTGCATCTTGTAAATGTGTGCGTCCCATTTTAATAACATGATCAAACTCTTTTGCTTTTTTACGAAAAGCAGAATGAAGTTCTTCCATTGTAATAAGAAGCTTTTCTAACATCATAAGAGTTGCAATATGAATCCCTGTTGGAAACGCATCGTTCGTTGATTGGGCCATGTTCACATGAGTGTTTGGGCTAATTTTCGCATACGCCCCTTTTTCATATCCCATACGTTCTAACGCTCTATTCGCAATTACTTCATTTGTATTCATATTAATAGAAGTTCCGGCTCCACCTTGAATAGGATCCACGATAAATTGATCATGAAACTTTCCATCAACAATTTCTTGCGCTGCTTCTGCAATTTCATGCCCAATGTCTTTAGCTAAGTAACCAGTATCTATATTCGCAAGCGCCGCCGCTTTTTTCACAATTGCCATTGCTGTAATGAGTGATGGATGAATGCGATATCCTGTAATTGGGAAGTTTTCTACGGCACGTAATGTTTGTACACCATAATAAGCTGCACTTGGTACTTCTTTTTCACCTAAAAAATCTTTTTCTATACGTATATCCTTCGTTGCTATCATTTTTATCACCTATACTTTTTCATTCTAAATCCTTATCCAAAAAATCCGCCCTCTAAAAACACGAGTATCATTCAGAAGAATTTTTCAGTATCCACCTTCACTATATAGCACCTTTTTTGAAAGCGCAAACATTTATTTTTCTGTATATCCTTTTTATTAAAGTTTATAGAAAATCATTCTTCTACTTTCCTTATTTCCACTCGTTTAATTTGATGCATATCCTTTTCAAGGACTTTAAAATAAAAACCGTGTTTCTCAATAATATCTCCTTCAGCAACGATTTGTTTTTGTACCATAATCCAGCCACCAATTGTATCTACATCATCAGCAATTAAATGTATGCCAAGCAAATCATTTACTTCACTAATAAGCACTTTTCCCTCTACGATTTTATAACCTTCACTTACATGCTCTATAGGAGGATTCTCATCTTCATCGTATTCATCTCGAATTTCTCCAACAATTTCTTCTAAAATATCTTCTAGTGTAACAATCCCAGCTGTACCACCATATTCATCATACAATACAGCTAATGGAATGTGTTTTCTTTGCATTTGTAATAGTAAATCATGAATTGGAATATTTTCTAGCACTTCAATAACTGGCCTTGTATATGGCATAATCGAGCACTCCTCATCCCGATTACCATCCATATAACGAATAAATAAATCTTTTACATTAACCATCCCAATAATTTCATCTTTATCTTCACCAAATACAGGATATCTCGTGTACTTTTCTTGCGCGATTACTTTAATATGTGTTTCAAATGGTTCATCCTCATATAAGCCTACAACTTCCGTACGAGGTACCATAATTTCTTTTGCTACTCTATTATCAAATTCAAAAATATTATTTACATATTTAAATTCCCTTTGGTTAATCTCTCCGCTCTCATAGCTCTCAGATAAGATTAACCTTAATTCTTCTTCTGAATGAGCTACTTCATGTTCAGAAGCTGGATGTAATCCGAATAAACCAGTTACAACCCTCGCTGAACCATTCAAAGCCCAAATAAACGGATACATAACTCGGTAAAAATAAATAAGTGGTTTCGATAACAATAAGCTAACTTGTTCTGCTTTTTGTATAGCAAATGTCTTTGGAGCAAGTTCCCCAATGACAACATGTAAAAATGTAATTACTGCAAAGGCAATAATAAATGAAACTGTACTGGAAATTGCAGGTGAGAATTTTAATTTTAAAAACAACGGCTCGAGTAAATGTTTAATGGTTGGTTCCCCTAACCACCCAAGCCCTAAAGCAGTAATTGTAATACCTAGCTGACAGGCCGATAAATATTCATCTAAATTTGAAGTTACCTTTTTAGCTGCCAGTGCACCTCGTCTTTTTTCGCTAACGAGTTGATCAATACGACTGCTACGTACCTTAATAATTGCAAATTCAACAGCCACAAAAAATGCTGTTAACCCAATAAGAATGACTACCATCAATAATTTTAAAATATCCACATATGCTCTTTAGCTTTCTTAGCTAAAGTTACACCTCCTTTTAAAAAGAAGTTTCACTTTAGTTTCTTCGATTATTGGAAAGCAACTCTATATAAAATCCACCAATTTTCAAACCTCATACAATTCTAAAGGTAAACCATCAGGATCTTGGAAAAAGACGAATTTCTTCCCCGTTATTTCATCAATACGGATTGGTTCCGTCTCAACACCACATTGGTTTAAATGCTTCACAGCTTCTTCTATATTTGTAACAGCAAATGCTAAATGTCTAAGACCGGCTGCTTCTGGAAAACTTTTGCGCTCAGGCGGATTTGGAAATGAAAATAATTCGATTTGATACTCTTCTCCTACACATAAATCTAATTTATAAGAATCTCGTTCCTTTCTATATACTTCATTTATCTCTTTAAACCCTAATATCCTAGTATAAAAATCCTTTGACGTCTCATAATTCGAACAAATAATTGCAACGTGATGCACTCTACATATATTCATGCTCTCTCTATTCCTTTCTTTACCAAAGATGCATATTCTCCCTTGAAATGAAAAACATATATAGCAGAATATCTCTTTTAGGGGGCTTACCATGAAATTCATTACTTTTTTCGTCGGACTAATTGTTGTTTTCTTGCTCGCTTATATTGCTAGCAATAATAAGAAGCATATTAAATTTAAACCAATTTTTATCATGCTTATTATACAGTTAATTTTAACCTATTTACTATTAAATACAGAAATCGGCCTCATACTTATTAGAATCATTTCCAGTTTGTTTACCAAGCTACTCGAGTATGCTGCTGATGGAATAAATTTCGTATTTGGTGGTCTTGCAAATAAAGGTGAAATGCCATTTTTCCTTACTGTATTATTACCAATCGTCTTTATTTCTGTTTTAATTGGTATATTACAACATTTCAAAATACTACCATTTTTTATTCGTTGGATCGGGTACTTTCTTAGTAAAATAAATGGTCTTGGTAAATTAGAATCTTACAACGCTATCGCCTCTGCCATTGTCGGCCAATCAGAAGTTTTTATTACAGTGAAAAAACAATTAGCTCAAATTCCAAAACACCGTCTTTATACACTTTGTGCCTCTGCTATGTCAACCGTATCTATGTCTATCGTAGGTGCCTATATGACAATGATTGAACCTAAATATGTAGTAACTGCACTCGTTCTCAATTTATTTAGCGGTTTTATTATCGTACTCATCATTAACCCTTACGACGTTAAAGATGACGAAGATATTTTAGAAATCAAAGGTGAAAAACAAAGCTTTTTTGAAATGCTTGGAGAATACATTCTTGATGGTTTTCGTGTAGCCATTGTTGTCGGCGCTATGCTCATCGGATTCGTCGCATTAATTAGTTGTATTAATGACCTGTTCCTCATTATATTCGGTATTACGTTCCAACAATTAATCGGCTATGTATTTGCACCTATCGCATTCCTTATCGGTGTACCCAGTTCTGAAATTGTCGCGGCTGGCAGCATTATGGCAACGAAGCTTGTAACGAATGAATTTGTCGCAATGATGGACCTTAGTAAAATTTCTAATAGCCTTTCTCCCCGTACAGTTGGTATTATTTCTGTTTTCCTTGTATCTTTTGCCAATTTTTCTTCCATTGGTATTATTTCAGGTGCGGTAAAAGGATTAAACGAAGAACAAGGAAACGTTGTTGCGAGGTTTGGCCTTAAATTACTATATGGAGCTACTCTCGTTAGTATTTTATCTGCAATTATCGTAAGCATTATGTTGTAATTAGGTAAAATTTTATCATTTTCTTATCCCTATCTTTTGTATACAATAACGAATAGGTGTCTTATAAATAATCAAGACATCTATTTTTTATACATGTACAATCGCTTTTATTTAGCGTAAAATATTTTTTATGTGTTTGAATACACTTCTAAATGTATACACTTTGATAGTTTTAAAGGAGAAAAAATGATGAAATCCGACACGAACAACAATACGCGAGCCAAAAAAGGACGCTCAAAGAAAAAACGCCTACTTTGGTTCCTTCTTATTCCATTACTAATTGTAGCACTTGGAGCAGGAGGCTACTCCTTCCATATATACAGTAAAGCAAAGTCCGTCTTAAATAATGCTTATGCTGAACTAGGTCGAGGAGATAAGTCCAGTAAACGTGAAAAAGCTGTTAAACCTATGACCGACAATATTTCCGTACTAATTATGGGTGTTGATGAAAGTGATATTAGGGAAAAAGGTTATGGAAAAGCAACTCGAACAGATGCGTTATTACTTGCAACAATTAATAAAAACGATAAATCCGTTAAACTTGTAAGCATTCCACGTGACTCACGCGTCTACATTAAATCACGTGATAAATACGATAAAATCACACATGCGCACGTATTCGGTGGTGTAGACAGCACAATTGATACGGTAGAGAACTTTTTAGATGTTCCAGTTGACTACTATGTAAAATTCAATTTTAAATCCTTTATTAAAATTGTTGATTCTCTTGGTGGTATTACTGTAGACGTTCCAGTTGAGTTCACAGAGCAAAATAGTAAAGATGAAGCAGATGCCATTCATCTAAAAAAAGGACGTCAACATTTAAATGGAGAAGAGGCACTGGCACTAGCTAGAACTCGTCATATCGATAGTGATTATATGCGTGGTCAACGTCAACAGCTTGTATTAGAGGCCATTGCTGAAAAGGCACTATCTCTTAATTCCATTAATAAAATCGGTGGCCTACTAGACGCTGTCGATAAAGATTTAAAAACCAATTTAACTTTTGATGATATGATGACAATTACAAAAAATTCAATGGATTCAAATTTAAAAATGGAAAAAATGCAAGTAGAGGGTACAGATAAATATATAGGTGGTATTTATTATTACGTTCCAAATGAAAAAAGCGTCGATACTATTTCAACTACCCTTCAAAAACATCTCGGTGTTACGAATAAAAATGAACATAAAAAATTATAATAAAAAGGCTGCTAGATCTTTCTAGACAGCCTTTTTATTATATTTTTCAACATATTTTTCATACACATTGTGACAAGAAGTGACAATTATTACAGCGGTGTAACATTTTTTATGAAAACATTACACACACAGTGAAAATAATAGTATACTAGTACGTACATAATGTTATTTTCATCATTTTTATACAAAAAATGTAATACATATATTTATACATAAATTTCTGGGGGGAAATAAATGAAGCTAAGTAAAATACTGATTGGTTCTGCAATTGCTGGGGGCATATTACTTTGTGTAGGCGGTGTTGGGGGATATCAATATGTATCCAAATTAAATAATCAATTAGATACTACTGCATTACCAAATACTACATTTGAAGGTATTTCTCTCGACGGAAAAAATAAGAAGGATATTCAAGCAATTATTAATCAAAAGGTAACTGAGTTAGATCAAAAATCCCTTACCTACATATTCCAAAACGATAAACAAACTTACACATGGAAAGATTTAGGGATAAATTATAAAGAGAAAGATATTATTGACAAAATCTTCAAAGAACAAGAAGGAAACGTAATGAATCGTTATAAAATGCGTAAGCAAGCTGAAAACGGTGAATTAAAACGTGACTATAAATTAACACCACAATTAAATGCAACAGCTTATGAAACCTTTATAAAAGATAAATATAATGAAACATTAAAAAATCCTGTTAACGCAGAATTAAGTATTGAAGGCTCAACAGTAAATATTAGTCAAAGCCAAAACGGAGAAAAAATTGATAAAGGGAAACTAAGCGGTTTAACAAATGAAGCTATTACTACTGGTAAATCAGATGTTACATTACCAGTTACATTCATAAAACCAGAACGTTCTACAGAAGACATACAGAAAATGGGTATTAAAGAAGTCATTGCTGAATATTCTACTCCAATGGCTGGCCGTAACGGAAATCAATCATTTAACGTAAATAAGTCAGCTAATACTTTAAGTGGGGTTATTGTCGCACCTGATGAAACATTTAGTTTTAACGGTCGCGTTGGCGTAACTGATGCTGCACATGGTTATAAATCTGCAGCAGTATATTCCCAAGGTAAAGTAATACAAAGTGCAGGCGGAGGAGTTTGCCAAGTCAGTAGTACATTATACAGTGCAGCTTTAAGGGCAGATTTAGGCATTGTTTCTCGAAGCAATCATTCTATGCCAGTAAATTATTTACCACTTGGGCAAGATGCAGCAGTAGCAGATTATGGTCCAGATTTAAAATTTAAAAATAATACAGGCAATCATATTTATATTCAAGCATTTTCAAATGGAGGTAGTATTACTACACGCATTTTCGGTACAAATACTGGTAAAAATGTTGAAGTTTCTTCTCAAGTAATTAGTAGAACTAGTGATAAAATCACCGCGGTTACGTATAAAAAAGTAACACAAAACGGGGAAGTAATATCAAATGGACAAATTTCAAAAAGCGTATATAAAAGCGCTCCAAAAGAATAGATAATACCAACCGAATAGCATAAAGAAAAAGGCGTGATTAAATCACGCCTTTTTCTTTTGCAGTAATAGTAAAAAAGTTTCAAGATGGTCTTTCGTTTCTTCTAAAGACCACATACGATTTCCTTGCTTCGCAGCTAATACACACGCCTCTTCCCACGCGTTCTTTTTCTTCATATTTATTAATTCATCACGTAATTTCAAAACAATTTCTTCGTCTTCTTGTTCAATAAACTCTTCCATCACGCTTACTATTTCATCCTCATGAATACTTAACGTACAGTACGATTTAAGAAAGTATTGTAATGTCGTATACATAATGTACTCCCCCTTCTTATTTATCAGATGGATAAGAAGTAATAATCTTAAACCCTAATTCTCCTGACTTATCTCTTGCTAAAACAGTAACAGTTTTTACTAACTTGTCTTTTACACTCATATTTTTCTTTATTACCGTTTTTCCAACAGGAAATGAATGAGTTGTATTTAATACGAGACGAGCCTCTTTAGAATTTTTTAACCAATCTTGAATTTCCTTGTCATGTTGCTTCAAGCTATCTTTTACAGCTTTCGTCGCTGTTTCTTTATCATAGTATGTACTTGCGGCTGACACTTTATCTGTCTTCAAGCGATTCTTCAAATCCTCTTCTGACTTGCCTACATGTCTTTCAATCGTATGACCATTTTTAGGTGGTCCTTCCATTTCATCTAAAATATTATCACTAATTTTTTCTACCGATGTAGCTTGATTCCCTGTCTGTTTCTCTGTTTTTTGTTCTTTTCCTGCACATCCGCTTAAGATCAGCATTAATACCAATAAACTACTGAAGAAAAGACTACTTATTCGTTTCATCATATCACCTCTTCCATGATTATTATCGCAACTTCACTAAAAGTCAATTTCACAACGAAAAAATCTATCAGTTTTCATTTTTTTTATCTATTTTTCCATATTTACCCCAGCAATTTCATCAACCCTCTATTTTTCGCCTTTTATAATATATACCCCCTATATTTTTCGATTATTTCCCAGATGAAATCACCGATAACATAACTATAAAACTCTTTTATACAAAGGTTTTTATAGTATTTTTAAAAACATTTTAAAATACCCCTATTTTCATATACCCAATACCCATATAAGGTATAAAATACCCTTCTTATCAACGTTTTTCTACATTATGTAAATTTCTCCTTGCCTATACAAACGAAATGTGGTGTAATGCAAAAAAAGATAAAGGATTTTAAACAATGGCTGAAACGATTCAAAATTTCTTAACAGAATACTATTCAATCGCAATTCCACTTAGTATCTTAATTAACATCATCATTAGTCTTTTAGGTTTTATCCCTAGTATTTTTTTAACCGCCATTAATATACAGCTCTTTGGCGTAACAAATGGTACTGTTATTTCGATCGTAGGCGAAGCATTAGGGGCTATTATCTCGTTTTATATTTACCGCATGGGCCTTCAAAAGTTCACTCACGATAAAGTAAATAAATACCCAAAGGTAGAGCGTCTTCTTTATGTAGAAGGTAGAGAGGCCTTTCTACTCGTTCTATCATTTCGCTTGATACCTTTCATCCCATCAAGTATCGTGACTTTATTTGCGGCTCTAGGTAAGATGTCATTACTCTCCTTCAGTATTGCCAGCACAATAGGGAAAATACCGGCATTGTTAATCGAAGTATATTCTGCCTATCATGTCATGAACGGAACAAATGAAGCAAAGTGGATTGTAACAATCGCAGGCGCTATTGGATTGTTTTATTTGTGGAAAAAATGGAGAAAAAAAAATAAAGAAGGAGCATAGGCTCCTTCTTTATTTTTGAGGTATTTTATTAATAGCTATCCTTTTTAATCCTTAGTTAATACCAACAGCACTAAATGATTGCTTAACTGCTGCTACTTCAGCAGAATTTGCACCATATAAGTCTGCAGCAGCTTGTACTGCACCAGCACGAGCTTGACTAAATGTAGTAGATTGCGTGAAATACTGTGTATTTGCACGGTAGTAAATCGCACCTAATTTATCTTTACCGATACCAGTTACAGTTACACCATAATGCGTACCACCATTTGCTAATAAATAAGCTTGTTTATTAATAATGCCGCTGTTTGTATGAACACCACCGTTATCACTTGAACCAGTGTAACGCTTAGAATAATGGTCTGGATCACCATACTTCGTAGGATCACTCATAGAGCGAAGTGCGTCTCCTGCTTTACCAGGTGTGTAAATATCTTCACCAATCTCCCAATCCGGGTTACGGTTATCATAGAATTCTACTAAAGTACCAAAGATATCAGAAATCGCTTCATTTAAAGCCCCAGATTCATTTTGATAAATTAGATTTGAACTATTTTCCGTAACAGCATGCGTTAACTCGTGACCAATTACATCAATTCCACCAGATAATGAAGTAAACGTTACACCATCACCATCTCCGTATACCATCTGTGATCCGTTCCAGAATGCATTGTTATAATTACTTCCGTAATGAACTGTCGATTTTAACGGTGCTCCTGCATCATTAATAGAATTTCTATTAAACGTAGCTTTATAGTAATCATATGTTTTACCTGCATAGTAATGAGCATCTACTGCTGCTGCATCATACGCTGCATTGAAAACATTATCTGCATCTGCCCATAATGTTCCTGGTAATGTTGAACGGTTTTTCGCATCATATGTGAAAATCGTTGCCCCGCGTGTATTATCTTGTAAGTAGTAAGATGATCCAGATAACGTTGTATTAAGCGACTTCGTATCTCCTAATACACCTTTACCAGTTCCTACTTTATTCGTTCCTGTTACAGGCTTTACAACAGCTTTCGCATCCTGTTTAGGAGCCTCTTGCTTAACTGGTGACTTATCATCATTCGTCACATGATCAATTGTATTAAACTTATTTAATACTTTACCGCTGTCTGCCTCAATGAAATAGTAGTAGTTTCCTGGGCTTGGATCTAAGAAGTTTAGATTTACAACATATGCATATGTTGTTTCCTCACCGTTTTGATATACATATAAGTCCGCTTTTGGTTCTACTTCATATTTCGGTGTTACCCCTAAATCTTGCTGCGCGATTTCAATTGCTTTTGCGCCTTCAATCTTATTTTTATTTTTCAACTTTTCCTTTTTGTCTAAATCAGGTGCAACTGTTCCAGACAATACTTTTAAAGAACCGTCTTTACTTACGTGAGCCACTTGAGTAGAACCCCATACAGGCACTCCTTCGTAAACTTGTTGCATACGTACTACTGTTGAATCAGTTACAGCATCTTTCTTCACTTGTTTCACTTTGAAAGAATCTTGCGCACTCTTTTCCCCTAGCTTGTAATCACCTTTTGCTGCATTTAAGTAATCAAACACAACAGATTCCGCTTTCTTACCAGTCGCTCCAGTTAGATCACCAGAAATAAACTCAGGTGACTGTACTGTCTCATTGTACTTCTTCGTAGAGAGTACATTTTTAGAATCCGCAAATGCAGAGCCTGTCCCTCCAAATGTTGTAACTGCCATTCCTGTCGCTAACACTAACGCTAAACTTTTCTTTTTCATGAACCTTCCCCCTAATAAAAAATTTTTTTGAAAAAGAGTAGTTTTATATTAGCATTATGTTTCCACTATTAATATACTAAAAATTCAAATAATTATTTTCTCAAGTTTTGTAGAATTTTGAGGAACAAATATTGAAAAACCCCTTTCCGATTGGAAAGGGGTTTTTGTTAAGAATTTATTAATTCTACTACTTTTTCGCCTTGACCATAAATATCCGATGTCCAAGCATATTGCGGTTCCAATACCACTAATACAGCTACCAAAGCCAAAGCACCAATAATTATTTTTTTCATATTATTTTCCTCCCTTTTCTTCTAATAAATTAATTGCTAATTTATAGTAGTTATTACTTTCCTTAAATTCTAGTAATTCCTCGTGATATCCTGCTAGTTCTAAATACACCATTTTTAATTCCTTTTTATTTTCTTCGCCTCTAAAAAATGGGATTGCCTCAACTTCTAAAAATCTTTTATAAACATCTTTCGTTTCAAAGTATTTATTCTTAAGCATTGAAAGTATATATAGCATACTTTTATACTTTTCATCCCTCTTGGCAACATCTATTCCTTTATTAATCCAATCTTTCGCTTCTTCAAATTCTTTTAATTCAATACACTGCAAAGCGATCTCATACACTGCATCAATATAATTTAAATCCTCTTCCTTTTTGTACTTTAGGCATTGTAAATAATAATCTTTTGCTTTTGCATAATCTTTTAAGTTATAGTACAAGAAGCCTAAATTATTTAAAGCAATAGCTATTATACTTTCTTTATCAGCAAAAGAATTTGCTTCCCTCAAAATATTATTATAAATAGATAGTGCCTCATTATATTGCTTTTTTTGTATATAACTCAACGCAATAAGTAACTGGCAATTTATCACATAACGGAATTTATATTCATTCTTAAATCCTTCCATTGCTACATTAGCAAAATGTAAAGTCATATGTTCAACTTCTAATTCATTATAAACAAGAGCCAAATTGAAATATATTCCATTCTCATGATAACCTTGTTCCTTTGCCATTACTTCTGTTCGAGTCAAATACTCCAATGCCTTCTTATATCTATGTTGTAAAAAATAATATAACCCTTTGCTATACGTATATAATAATTTTTGGAATGGTGAATACTTTTTGTACATCTTCTTTAAGCTCTCTAACGCTTTTTCGACAGCAGGAAAATCCCTTTTCATAATTAAATAACGTGTATACAGCAGTTTATAATAATTTATAATTTCAAAATCCAACACATGCTTCATTTCACCTTGCAACTCTTCATATATACGTTCTACTTGTTGCTTGTCTAAATGAACTAGTGCATTTAACCATTCATCCAACTTCCCCTTCACATCTTCTTCTACATCTCTCAAATCCGTCACAGCAATTTCTAGTCTTGCGCAGAGCAATTGTAGAATTTCTTCTGATGCTTCGATCTTTCCATTTTCGATCTTACTTAAGTATGAGACAGAACAAATGCCCTGACATAATTCTTCTTGTGTCATTTTTTGCTGGAGCCGTTTATAAAAGACTTGTTTGCCTATTTTTTCTAATGTTTGTTGCATTGTCCTCCTCCATTCTCATTACCCCCATTACTCTAATAATACATAAAATCTGGAGAAATATAAATTGATAAATATAAATTTTCTAAAAAATATGCATAATTTCATTTTTTTCTCTCTTGACTTCACATCAATATCTCTTCTTTGCTACGAATGGTGAAAAATTGGTATACTATAACCAAATTATGGAGGTGTTCTCGCGATGACTCATTATAAAGACGATAGTTATGCCTTACATACAGACCTATATCAAATCAACATGGCTTATACATATTGGAAAGATGGTATTCATAATCGCCGTTCTGTTTTTGATTTATATTTTCGAAAGCTTCCATTTGAGAACGGCTACGCTGTTTTTGCTGGCCTTGAGAAAATTGTAGAGTACATAGAAAATTTCAGTTTTACTGAAAGCGATATCGCTTATTTAGCAGAATTACAATTTGAAGAAGAATTCCTTCATTATTTACAAAATATGAAATTCACTGGGACGATTCGCAGTATGCAAGAAGGTGAAGTTGTATTTAATAACGAGCCTTTATTACGTGTTGATGCACCACTTGGTGAAGCACAAATTATTGAGACTGCCCTCTTAAATATTGTGAATTACCAAACATTAATTGCCACAAAAGCAGCACGTATGAAACATGCTGCAAGTAATGATGAGCTTTTAGAGTTCGGCACAAGACGTGCCCATGAGTTCGATGCTGCCCTTTGGGGGACGCGTGCTGCCTTTATTGGTGGTTTCTCCTCTACAAGCAACGTTCGTGCTGGGAAACGCTTTGGGATTCCTGTAGCTGGCACACACGCTCACTCTTTCGTTCAAGCATATCGCGATGAATACGTCGCGTTTAAAAAATACGCTGAAACTCATAAAAAGTGCGTCTTTCTCGTTGATACATATGACACATTGAAATCTGGTGTTCCAAATGCGATTCGTGTTGCAAAAGAATTTGGGGATCGTATTGATTTCTATGGCATACGTCTTGATAGTGGTGATATGGCTTATTTATCGAAAAAGGCACGAAAACTATTAGATGAAGCAGGGTTTACAAATACAAAAATTATCGCTTCTAGCGATTTAGATGAATACACAATTATGCACCTTAAATCTCAAGGAGCAAAAATTGACGTATGGGGCGTTGGGACAAAATTAATTACGTCCTTTGAGCAACCTGCATTGGGGGCTGTTTACAAACTAGTTGCGATTGAAGATACTGACGGAAAATTAAATGATACGATTAAAATTTCATCTAACCCTGAAAAAATTACCACTCCAGGACTGAAACGAATTTATCGTATTATCAATCGGGTAAACGATCATGCAGAAGGCGATTATATTGCGTTAGATTCTGAAGAACCTGGAAAAGAAGAGCGCTTAAAAATGTTCCATCCAGTTCACACATATATAAGTAAATTCGTAACAAACTTTGAAGCCCGTGAACTGCATAAAGATATTTTCGTTAACGGTGAAAGAACATATGAACTACCAAGTATATTAGATATTCAAAAATATAATGAACAGAGTCTCTCTCTATTTTGGGAAGAATATATGCGAACTTTAAATCCTGAAGAATACCCTGTCGATTTAAGCCAAGAGTGTTGGGATCATAAAATGAATTACATTCAAACTGTTCGAGAACAAGTTGAAAAAAACATACAAAAGTAACCAGAGAAGTTTCTCCTTCTCTGGTTTTTTCAATACTATATGGATATTTGTAAAAAATATATTAAAATAATACGACGAATGTTTTTAATTTGTAAATTTTAATATAATACTATTTAAAAGTAAAATAATATTTGATATTATTTTATTGAATCAATTTCAACAAAATCACTAATAAAAAAGGGGACGCAGGTTGCGTCCTCTTTTTTATAAATCTTTCACTCGTAATACACGCATTGCATTTAACACTGCAAGTAGTGTTACACCAACATCTGAGAAAACAGCCTCCCACATTGTTGCAATACCAAAGGCACCAAGTAATAAAACGATCCCTTTTACACCTAGAGCAAAGATGATATTTTGCCACACTATACTTCTTGTGCGTTTTGCAATTTTTACAGCTGTCGCAATTTTTGAAGGCTCATCAGTCATAATAACGATGTCTGCCGCTTCAATTGCTGCATCTGACCCTAAACCACCCATCGCAATACCAACGTCTGCACGGGCTAATACTGGTGTATCGTTAATACCGTCACCAACGAAGGCAATTTTTTCTTTTCCGTGCTTCGCTGCATCAATTTTTTCAATCTCTTCTACTTTTTGTTGCGGTAGTAATTCCGCATGAACTTCATCTAAGCCTAATTCTTTACCGACAGCTTCACCAACTGGTTTTGCATCACCAGTTAACATTACTGTCTTTTTAATACCTAGTTCTTTTAATTTTTGAATCGCTTGTTTCGAATCCTCTTTTACCTCATCAGAGATAACAATATAACCTGCATATCTTCCATCTACAGCAACATGAACTAATGTACCTACTGTTTCTGGTTGCTTAAATTCAATATTTTCTTTTCTCATTAATTTTGCATTACCTGCAAAAATTTCTTTTCCTTGTACTTTTACAACTGTACCGTGACCAGAAATTTCGTTATAATCATCGATTATTTTTTCATCAATTGATTTTCCATATGCCTTTCGAATAGATTGGGCAATTGGATGGTTAGAATATACTTCAGCAAATGCCGCATACTCTAATAACTCTTCACTTGTAGTACCTTCGCTCGGTTCCATTTTTGTAACTTTGAAAACACCTTTTGTTAATGTTCCTGTTTTGTCAAAAACAATATATTTTACATCATTTAAAGCTTCTAAATAGTTACTACCTTTTACTAACACACCACTTTTAGATGCACCACCAATACCTCCAAAGAATCCAAGAGGAATGGATACAACTAACGCACATGGACAAGAGATTACTAAGAACACTAAAGCTCTATAAATCCACTCAGAGAATGTAGCTCCTTCTAAAATAAGTGGTGGAATAAACGCCATGATCGCCGCTGTAATAACTACAACTGGAGTGTAGTAACGTGCAAACTTCGTAATAAAGTTTTCCGTTGGTGCTTTTTTACTGCTTGCATTTTGAACTAAATCTAAAATTTTCGATACAGTGGATTCACCGAATTCTTTTGTAACTTCAATTGTCAACACACCGTTTTGGTTCACAAAGCCACTTAATACATCATTTCCAACTTCAACTTCACGTGGTACAGATTCACCTGTTAATGCTGAAGTATCTACCATTGATGTTCCTTCAATTACTTTTCCGTCTAACGGCACTTTCTCACCTGGCTTAACGATAATATAATCGCCAATTTGTACATCTTCTGGTGATACTTGTTTCGTTTCATTTCCAACCTTTACATTCGCATAATCAGGACGAATATCCATTAATGAAGTAATTGATTTTCGAGAGCGGTTTACCGCAATGCTTTGGAATAGTTCTCCTACTTGATAAAATAGCATTACTGCTACAGCTTCTGAGTATTGTTGAATTGCAAAAGCTCCTACAGTTGCAATTGCCATTAAGAAGTTTTCATCAAATACTTGGCCACGAGTTATGTTTCTTACCGCTCTCCAAACGATATCTCCACCTATTAATAAATAAGCAAGGACGAATAACGGAATTGTTACCATTTGTGGTAAGCCCGCTAATGCAGCAATTGCTGTCAAAATTCCGCCGACCACTAATCTCCCTACCATCTTTTTCACATTTGCTTCACCATGATCGTGACTATGTCCGTGGTCATGACCGTTCTTCTCTTCACGAACAACTTTCACATCTGGTTCTAACTTTTGAACGACATTTGTTATATTTGCTACAGTCGCTTCTAGTTCTCTTTTATTCGCAATTTCTACTCGTAGTTTCTTCGATACGAAATCAACAGTTGCTTCTGAGACAGCTGGCATTTCCTTCACTTTATTTTCAATTTTCATTGCACAGTTCGCGCAATCTAAACCTTCTAATATAAGTACTTCTTTAGCAATTTTATTTTTTTGTTCTTCTTGCACTTTAATATGCGGTTCTAATTTTGTAACAAGTTGTTTTGCTTCCGTAACAACTTCGTTTTCTTTATTTTGCGCTGTTTCTAAGATCATTGTCTTTGTTGCGAAGTTTACAGAGCAAGAATTTACTCCTTCTATATTCCCAACACCTTTTTCAATTTTCATTGCACAGTTCGCACAATCTAAACCTTCTAACATCAGTTTCTTTTTCACTAATGCTTCAGCCATCGTTCTCCCTCCTCGCGTTCTTTTTATTCTTCTTCGTTTACGTGTTCAAACGCTTGCTCGAAGATATGAATTACGTGCTGGTCAGCTAACGAATAATAAACAACCTTTCCTTCTTTACGATTCTTCACAAGTTTCGCTTGCTTTAACACACGAAGCTGATGCGAAATAGATGATTGTGTCATTCCTAATAAATAAGCTAAATCACAAACGCACATTTCAGCTTCAAATAGCGCATGTAATATTCTCGTACGTGTACGGTCACCTAACACTTTAAATAGTTCTGCTACTTTACTTAAACTTTCATCAGTTGGAATTGTTTGTTTTACTTGCTCTACAACTTCTTCATGAATTATCGTTTGAGAACATGTCTCTTGTGGTGTTTCTACTTTATTTCCAGCCATTATAGCTCACCTCTTTAATTGAACATATGAACAATCATTCATATATCTTATACTCTTATTATATGAGCGCCTACTCATATGTGTCAATGAAATCTGATTTTTTTTTATGAACTTTCCGTTCACATTTTAATAAGTCATATACATATTTTTCGCACCCTCTATATTCTCATACAAAAAAGGATGTACAATTCGCACACCCTTTTTTACTTACTTTTCATTTTCACCGCATCCACAATTAAAGAAACAAATCCTAACTGATTATCCCGATTTCTATGGTCAAAGCGCTTCGATCGATAAATAAATCCATCTTTCTCATTCCAATCATTATAGTGAAACTTACCATTCTCATCACAGTATTCTAAGAGCCTCACTTGAAAACCTGCTGATTCAAACATGGACGTGATTGTTTTATAGTTATGAACAATTTTATGGCTTGCTGCAGGATGATCTAATGGACCAGGTCCACCTACTTGTACCCCTTGCTGATATTCTTCATCTGGAAAAAATGCATCTGGTACTGCACAACGAATATATCCATTCTCCATTAAAAACTCATAACAAATTTTTGCAGCTTCAATTCCTTCTTCATATGATAAATGCTCCCATACATGTTCTGCCAAAATTACTGATAAAGAATTAGGTTGAAATTTATCAAGCCAAGTTTCTCTCCGTAATAAATTTAATTCTTCTTCATTCGTATGTAACCAACCAGAGTTATTATTATAACCCTCTGCTCCAACAACAACTTTTGTTTCTTCCATTTTGCTCCCACCCTTTTTTCATATTCCGACATAAAAATTCAACAAAGTAATATATATTCCCTTTATTTCAACAAAAGAAAAAGCCTTGCGCGCTCCCTAGACGCACAAGGCTTACTATACTTATATCCCTTTTAATTAAGCTTTTAATTAGCTTGTTCTAAATTATCCTGCGAACTTCCATCGTCTTTTAAATGACTATGTTTTTTCGAATAAACAAAGTATACAACTACTCCGATTGCTAACCAAGCACCGAAGTACATCCATGTTTTTAATGGTAGGTTTACCATTAAGAATAGACAACATGCAATTGAAATAATCGGCAAGATCGGTACAAGTGGTACCATAAATCCACGTTGTAATTTTGGATGTGTTTTACGAAGAATAATAACTGACACACCAACCATCGCAAATGTTAACAACGCTCCAATATTCGCTAAATTCGACAATTCTTTCAAATCGATAAATCCAGCAATTAAAGCACTACCAATTCCTGTTAACCAAACTGTAAATGTTGGTGCTTCTGTCTTTTTATTAATTTTCGCGAAAGATTCTGGCAATAAACCGTCACGGCTCATAGCGAAGAATACACGTGTCGTTGCATAAATGTAAGCAAAAATTACTGCCATAATACCAATTACAGCTCCAATTGCGATTATACCAGCTACTTTATCTTGTCCTACAACTTCTAACACATACGCCATCGCTTCCGGTACATCTAGCTCTTTATATGAAACCATACCCGTCATAACGAGACAAACTACAACATAAATGATTGTACAAATGACTAACGAAGCGATAATACCAATCGGTAGATCACGTTGCGGATTTTTTACTTCTTCAGCAGAAGTTGCTAATGCATCAAATCCTAAGAAAGCAAAGAATACTGCTGCTCCCCCCGCGAAAACTCCACTTAAACCGTACGGTGCAAATGGTATCCAGTTTTCTGGTTTCACGTAGAATACACCAACTGCAATGAATAAAACAACGATACCAATTTTAATTAATACCATTATGTTATTCACTCGTTTACTTTCTTTCGTACCTCTTGATAATAACCAAGTTATAACTAATGTAACGATAACTGCTGGTAAATTCACTATACCACCTTGAGACGGAATCGTTAGCAGTGCTTTTGGAATTTCAAGTCCTAATCCACTCACTAAGTTATGGAAGTAACCAGTCCATCCGCCAGCTACTGCGGCAGTCGTTACAACATATACGGATAGTAATGTCCATCCCATTAAATGAGCTACAAACTCACCAATTGTTGCATATGAGTATGTGTACACACTACCTGAAACAGGAAGTGTAGAAGCAACCTCTGCGTAACATAATGCTGCAAATCCACAAACGATGGCTGCAATCATGAATGAAAAAATAACTGCTGGACCAGCATCTCTTGCTGCTACTAATCCAGTTAATACTAGAACTCCTGTACCAATTATCGCACCAATCCCTAGCATTGTTAGGTCAAATGCCCCTAGCGTTTTCGTCAAAGTTTTACTTTTACTTTCCCCTAACAATTGCGTAACGGATTTCTTTTTAAATAGGTTGGCCACGATGTATGCCCCCTTTTGCCAAGAAGAGCTAAGAGATCTTCACTCTTAGCTCTTATCATGTTGTTTTATATATTGTTCGATTTTGTTTTGTATAATGCTTCTATTAGCAAGATACTGTTTCTGCTTCTAATAATTCTTTAGCACCTTTGTACTCTACACCGTGAGCTTCTGCAACTGCTTCGAATGTTACATAGCCATCTAATGTGTTAATACCTTTTAGTAATGCAGAGTTGCCTAGGCAAGCTTCTTTGTAGCCTTTGTTAGCAATTTGTACTGCATATGGTACTGTTACGTTTGTTAATGCAAGAGTTGATGTACGTGGAACCGCACCTGGCATGTTTGCAACTGCATAATGAACAACGCCGTGTTTTTCGTAAGTTGGGTTATCATGAGTTGTAATACGGTCAGTTGTTTCGAAAATACCACCTTGGTCAATCGCGATATCTACAACAACAGAACCTGGTTCCATTGATTTAATCATTTCTTCTGTTACAAGTTTTGGAGCTTTTGCACCTGGGATTAATACTGCACCGATTACAAGATCAGACTCTTTAACAGCTTCTGCAATATTGTAAGGATTAGACATTAAAGTTTTTACTTGGTTTCCGAAAATGTCATCTAATTGACGAAGACGTTCTGCACTTAAGTCGATGATTGTTACATCCGCACCTAGTCCAACTGCAATTTTAGCAGCATTTGTACCAGCTTGTCCACCACCGATGATTGTTACTTTACCACGTTTAACCCCTGGAACACCTGCAAGTAAGATACCTTTACCGCCTTTGTTTTTCTCAAGGAATTGTGCACCAATTTGTGCAGCCATACGACCAGCTACTTCACTCATAGGCGCAAGTAATGGTAATGAACGGTTTTCTAATTGTACTGTTTCATATGCGATAGAAACAACTTTTTTCTCGATTAAAGCTTTTGTTAATTCTGGCTCTGGAGCTAAGTGTAAGTATGTGAACAAGATTAAGCCTTCACTGAAGTGTTTGTATTCGCTTTCAATTGGTTCCTTAACTTTCATAACCATTTCCATATTCCAAGCTTCTTCAGCTGTATCAACAATTTTTGCTCCCGCTTCAACATACTGAGCATCTGTGAAACCAGACCCTAAACCTGCACCCTTTTGAATGAATACTTCGTGATTGTTACGAATTAAATGTACAACACCTGCTGGTGTCATTGCCACACGGTTTTCGTTGTTTTTAATTTCTGCTGGTACCCCAATACGCATAATGAAATGCCCCCTTATAATTAACAGAAAAAAGAGATTCTTTTTTCTTTTTGTAATAATTAATAACTTATGTCCTTATTCTAGCATAACTTAAAAGTTATGAAAACGCTAACATATCATTTTCCTAAAGTTTTTATATTTAGAATAGTGTAAATATATAAAACATTGATTCTATTAGGGGTTTCGTTTCATTCCATTATCTTTCACTCTATTTTTATTATACTGCTTCAAAATAAACAGCAATCATTTATTATTTGACAATAATGTAACAATGTAAGAAACCTAAGCGATAACGTATACATATACAGTTATTACTTTACTCAATACTTTAGAGATATATTCTTTTCACAAAAAAAACAGCTGCGAGCATTTAGCTAGCAGCTGGGTAACTTATAAATAACTTAGAAAATAAATCATCTGTCGTTTCAGTAATTTTATCAAACAGATCACTTTCTTCCGCTTCTTGCTCTTTTAACATCTTAATTGTTTCACGTGCATCTTCAGGGTAATCGGTTATAATACCATCTACGTTTAACTTATAATATGCCTTTAAATTTTCCATATCATTTACTGTCCATACGTAAATTGGTTTGTTTAACTTCCTTGCTTCTTTTACTAATTTCTTATTTAACATATATTCTTCTGCTACGTAAAAGTCAGCCTTCACATTCTTTAAGTTAGCTCTACTTGCATACAGTATATACCCTACTTTTATATCTGGATTTGCACGCTTAAACTCTTTAATAAGTGGATAGTGTAACGTTTGAATTACACATTGCTTCTCAAATTCATTATCTTTAATCGTTTTTAAGACTTTGTTTACAAAATCTTTTTCGCCCCCATGAAGCTTCACTTCTATATTAAGTTTGATTTTGCCATTTGCTAGCTTAATGATTTCATCAAGTGTACTTATTTGTCCTGAAAGTCCATCTTGACTAAGGGTAAGCTGCCTTAACTCCGCCATCGTTAAATCTGACACATGCACATTGGCATTTGCGAGACGTTTCAGCTTCAAATCATGTATAACCGCTAGTTCACCGTCTTTCGTTTGTAATACATCTATTTCAGCGTAGTCTGCTTTTGCATCAATAGCACCTTGCACAGCTTCTTTCGTATTTTCTACGCCTTTTGATATATACCCGCGGTGCGCCATAATAATCGGTTCTTTATACGAATTTGAAATAAACGTTACAATGAAGGCAACGACCATTCCCGCAGTAATAATTCCTACAATGTATACGCCAATGAATTTCCAACGATGTTTTTGGAAGAAACATTTATCTGCTTTCGTTTTCGAATAATCTAATCCTTCTTCTAATAAAACATCCTCAACTGGAACCTTTTGTAAGTATAATCGCGTAATCGCCATAATATAAAATGGCGTCACGATAAAGCTGAATAAATACAATGTACTCGTTAAAAATACAGAAATCGTTGATTCAGCTAATAATGCAAATGTTCCTTTCGGGTTTGTAAATTCATAAACACCCCATAGGCACAATAAATACATTCCCAAAAACACGACATATACAATTCCAATTGAGATAAAAAATCCTACTAAAAAGAATAGTACTTTAAAAAAGCTTTCCTTTACTAAAGTTGCACTTTTACGTGCTGCCACGCGAAATGGTTTTTGCTCTAAAACAACAATAGGTAGAACGAAAATCCATCGAAGATTCAAATACGCGACTACAGCAAAGAACGTGTAATAACCAACTTGTCCCATCGTTGTCTTAAACAGTTCTCCTGTAATAAAGTTAGGAATTTGAATTTGCGGGATTAATGCCGTTTCATATCCCATATTTAAAAGAGGCAACAATACGACAGCATATAAAATAAATCCTGGTAAGCAATATGTGAAAAGAGTAGGTAAATACGTTACCGTTTTATATAAAATCGGACGTAATTTCACCTTCTGTCTTTTATGAGCGAAATACGAAATAATAATAAGCACCGCAAATTCTGTAAAGATAAGAAACAGTGCTAACAATGATAAAATTACGATTGCTAAGATGCCATAAGGCGTCTTTAAAAACGCTAATAATTCATCATTTGTCGCATTTGCATAACCACCAAAATACAATAACTTATTAAAAATAATTCCAAATAGTGGAACGAACACAATCGCTGCTAATAATTTATAAGCAAGTTGAAAAGTTAATACATTCCAAAAAGCAAATTTAACTGTTTGAAAGGAATGTCTCATTACTCCTGGTATAGATAGTTTTTTACGGTGTTGCATATATTCCTCCAAATTCTAAAACGGTATTTGAGATGGATTCCATATTTCCAGTCCTAATCCATCTTTTTAATAATAATATATTCCGCTTAACATGAACACTCTTATACATATAATGAAAAAAGTGATGGCTACTTCCCATCACTTTTTCATTTATTCTATTTTTTCTCTAGCCCTTGTCCAAATGCTTTCAAGAAGCTAAAACCGAATGTAATAGCTCTATTGATATCTGGATCTTTTAATACTTTAAAGAAATCCATCACTTTTGTTTTTTTACCACTATTTAATTCATCTGTTGCAAATTGCAATCCTGTAACTAAACTTGACGTAATTTGCTTCGTTATTTCTGGGTCAACTGAAGATAACGCTTCTCCTGCCCCCATCATATTGTTGAGTGCATTTTTAACTGGTTCACGATTTAGTTGCTCCACAGCGATTTTTGAAACATCTTCCTTCGCAGCAAGTAAACTAATTGCCGCATCTAATATACCAGCCTTCTGCAACTGTGCTAAAAGCTGCATTGTTTCTTCTACTGCTTCACGATTATTAGATAGCTCATTTAGAAGTTCATCTGCTACTTGCTGTTTCTGTTCTTCCTCTGTTACAACTTTCTTTTTAATTACAGTAATTTCTTTCGCCACTATCTCCGCCCCCTAGTCCACAAGTGATACGTATTGTTTTCTTTGCCATTTTCGCTCGATTTCAACACCGTTTTGCGGATTACGCTTTTTATCTCTCGGGTTTGAAGATGGTAACGGACGATTCCCTTTTTCACGTAATACACGCATCTTTACCATTGTTTGTTTGTACGCTGGTGTACACGTATAAAGATCTGTCGCCGTTCCAGTTAAAATATTGATTGCCTCTTCATTTACCGTTGCATGCATCGGTAAATATAGCTCTTTCCCCGTTACACGATCTGTAACAAGTGCCTGTACTTTAATTTTCCCAAATGGTGATGCTAATTCTACAAGGCCACCATCTTTCACATTGCGCTCTAGGGCAAGTTCAGGCGAGATTTCAACGAACACTTCAGATACTTTAGATAAAATACCAGCCGATTTATTCGTCATATTCCCTTCGTGGAAATGTTCTAACATACGACCATTATTTAAAAGTAAATCATACTCATCTGGCGCTACAACTGGTGGTACCCATTCATCTAATGATAGACGAGCTAGTTTATCCGGGAAGTTAAATCCGTCCACATATAATAGCGGTGTATCGCTACCATCATGGCTACCCCAACATAAACTATTCCATCCTTCTAAACGATCGTATGTTGCCTGAGAATATAAAGGTGCAAGCGATGCAATTTCATCCATGATTTCACTTGGACTTTCATAATTCCAGTCCCCGCCAAGCGCACGAGCTACTTTTTGTAAAATCCACCAGTCTGGCTTTGAATCACCAAGCGGCTTCAATACTTCATATAATCTTTGAATACGGCGCTCTGTATTCGTAAATGTTCCCTCTTTTTCTAAGCTTGGTGCTGCCGGTAAAATAACATCAGCAAAACGAGCTGTTTTCGATAAGAACATATCTTGAACAACAAGGAAATCTAAATTCGCTAAAATATGTTGTACATGGTTGGCATTCGAATCTACTAAAGCCATTTCTTCACCCATAACATACATACCACGCAGTTTTCCTTCATCTGCTGCCAGTAACATTGCAATATTATTTAAGCCTGGTGCTTTCGGAATTGTAGTACCGTATGCTTTTTCAAATTTCGCACGAAGCACATCATCTGAAACCGCTTGGTAACCTGGAAGCCAGTTTGGTAATGTTGCCATATCACAAGCGCCTTGTACGTTATTATGTCCGCGTAATGGGTATGCACCTGCACCAGGACGACGATAGTTACCCGTAACAAGCAATAGATTTGAAATTGCTGCTGAAGTTGTACTTCCTCCAGTATTTTGAGTTACACCCATTCCCCAAAGTACACAAGTACCATCTGCTTCATATACCATACGTGCCATTTCTTTCAGATTTTCTTTCGAAATCCCCGTAATTTCTTCTGTATAATCAAGCGTATACTTTTCTACCATTTTGCTATATTCATCAAAATTCTTCACATTTTCAGCTATGAACTTTTTATCGTGCCAATCTTGATCAATAATATATTTCGTAATACCAGCGAGCCATACGTAATCAGTTCCTTGGCGCGGATGAATGAATAAATCCGCACGCTCTGCCATTTCATGTTTACGAAGATCCGCCACAATTAATTTTTGGTCATGTAATTTATGAGCACGTTTTACACGCGTTGCAAGTACAGGATGTCCTTCTGTCGGATTTGCTCCAACGATAATGACAAGGCCTGCTTCCGCAATATCTTTCACTGTTCCAGCGTCCCCGCCCATACCGACAGTTTTAAATAAACCGTCTGTTGCTGGAGATTGACAATAACGGGAACAGTTGTCTACATTATTCGTTCCATATATTTGACGGGCTAGTTTTTGCATAAGATAATTTTCTTCATTCGTTACTTTCGAAGAAGAAATAAACCCAAATGCATCACTTCCATATTCCGATTTAATATGCTGCATATTGGATGCAACAACTTCAAGAGCCTCTTCCCATGAAGCTTCAACAAACATATCTCCTTGGCGAATTAATGGCTTTGTAATACGATCTTCACTGTTTACAAAATCCCATCCAAATTTGCCTTTTACACATGTTGAAATACCGTTAACCGGCGCATCTGAAACAGGCTGCACTTTCAAAATGTGGCGGTCTTTCGTCCATACTTCAAATGAACAACCTACACCACAAAATGTACAAACTGTTTTTGTTTTATTCACTTTCGTCTTACGCATCGCAGCCTCTACTTCTGAAACTGCTAAAATACTACTATATCCCGGCTCTACATCCTTTACAAAATCAATCATCGGATCTAACACATCCGGTTTCAATCCTGTCATGAATCCAGCTTCACCTAACATTGATTTCTCCATCAACGCATTACATGGACATACTGTTACACATTGCCCGCAACTTACACAAGATGAGTCATTTATACTTACACCATTGTCCCATATAACACGTGGACGGTCTAAGCTCCAATCAATCGATATAGTTTCATTCACTTGTAAGTTTTGACATACTTCTACACACTGTCCACAAGCAATACATTGATTTGGATCATATCGATAAAACGGATGTGACATATCCACTTCACACGCACTTACTTTTGGCTCATACGGATATTTCTGTTCCTCAATTCCCATCATATGTACTGTATTGTGGACTTTACAGTTACCATTATTGTTATCACAAACGGTACAATACAGTAGATGATTCTCTAATATTCGATCCATTGCCTCAGTCTGTGCCTCTTTTGCACGCTGGGACTGTCTTTCGATATGCATACCGTTCTCTAATTTCGTTGAACAAGCACGCAATAACTTTCCATTTACTTCTACAATACACGTATCACAAGTTTGAATTGGATCTACTTCTGGTACATGACAAATTTGAGGATGTTCCAAATTACTCTCGTTAAATAATTGTAGTATCGTCTTTTCACCTGATGCAGAAAATTCTTTACCATCGACGGTTACACGGACTGTCTGTTCTGCCATAGTTTCCCCTCTCCTTACAACCAACTGTACAACACAATCATGAATCCGTTTTCAAAATCGCATTACTGTACATATTTTTGAAACGCTCTACCCAAATACTTTCTTATGAAGTCGATTCTAGATGTTATAAGGTATAACTACGAAAGCTTGAAAATATCACTATTCTACAGTTCTATTATATCGTACATATACAATAATAACCAAAATAATCTGTGATCTTCTTGTTAATAGGTGTTTTTATTTTTCCCATTGTTTTATGATAAATGTGGGAGAGAAATACATATAAAAGGGGAATTAAATATGGGGCCTACGCAAGAGACTTATACAATTGTACGTTATCAATCTGGTACATTTTCAAAACAACTGGATGAGATTGTTACAGAATCTCCTATTACTATTAAATTGAATGGTGAAGAATATGTAACAGTCGTATGCACACCAAATTATATTGAAGATATGGTAATTGGTTTTTTAATTTCTGAGGGGATTATTTCTTCCTATAACGATGTTGAAGAACTATGGGTTCAAAAAGATAACGGAATTGTCCATGTAAAATCATCAAAAGTGAATCCGCTCTATCAAACTTTATATAATAAACGATACGTCACTTCTTGCTGCGGAAAAGGTAGACAAGGTTTTATTTTCGTAAACGACGCAGCAAAAGCAAAAGACTTACATGATATACATGTAAAAATTACTCCTGAAGAATGTTTTTACTTAATGAATACTTTACAACAATCTTCCACTACCTTTCGCCAAACTGGTGGTGTTCACAATACCGCGCTATGTGATCGAAATAATATCCTTCTATCAAGAATGGATATCGGAAGACATAATGCATTAGACAAAATATACGGTCATTGTTTACGCAATGATATATCTGTTAAAGGAAAAATTATCGCATTTAGCGGACGTATTTCATCTGAAATTTTACTCAAAGTTTCAAAAATCGGATGTGAAATTGTTCTATCTAAATCTGCCCCAACAAAACTAGCATTGCAACTTGCCCATGATTTAGGCATTACAGTCGTAGGGTTTATTAGAAATGACTCTTGTAATATTTACACACATCCAACACGAATTGATGGCTATCAATCCAATGTTTAAAAAATAACTCCTCAATCGAGGAGTTATTTTAGTTATAAAAATGTAACATATTAAACACTTGAATAGTTAATAAAGTTAATATATAATTTCATTACATAATTAAAACAAAATATTGTAGCATATATCTTTTCATTCTTTTACAAATTAAAAGAGACTTCTAACAAAACGCATACACATTCTTATAAAAGCAATGGATTTATTTTATTTAAAATCGACCAAGGAGGTTACAACGATGGAAATTCGCTTATTAACGACAGAGGACGCAGAAATATATTTAAAAGTTTGTATGGAAGGTTTAACGAAGAACCCGGAAGCTTTTAGCTCTTCTTATGAAGATGTTCTTAAACATGAGGATCCTGTAGCTGCTATGGCAAAACGATTAAGCAATCCGGATAAGTATACTCTAGGGGTCTTCAAAGATAACGATTTAATTGGTATCGCTACTTTAGAAACAAAGCCTTTCATTAAACAAGAACATAAAGCAAAAATTGGCTCCGTTTTTGTTTCCCCAAAAGCGCGTGGCCTCGGAGCAGGACGAGCTCTAATTAAAGCAATTATTGAAAATGCCGATAAATTACATGTAGAACAACTTATGCTCGATGTTGTAGTTGGTAACGATGCAGCAAAAAAATTATATGAGTCATTAGGTTTCCAAACTTACGGCGTACAAGAGCGTTCATTAAAGCATAACGGTCAATATTGGGACGAGGAACATATGGTTCTGTTCTTAAATGATTAATACTTCAATATAAGGTGAAACTTTACTCAGTGGGGGAGTTTTCCAAAAACATCTTTCTTAATAAGAAAGATGTTTTTTTCATTACAACAATGTAATCTTCATGTCACCTTTATCGATCGTACCAAACCTTTCCATTCATTATACTAAAAATATAAAGTGAAACTTTACTCAGTGGGGAACTACATCCCACGCTGATCGCATGTACTTGATATGTAGAGGAGAATGTGACATGAAACAAAACAAACGAGCTATGCTTTTAATATTTACTACAGCAATTGTAACTTCTGGATTAGCAATTTTACCTTGGTTTATTATATGAACACTCCCCCTAACAATGAAAAAAGCTGATTGCTTCTTAAGAAGCAATCAGCTTTTTTTATATTATAAAATCCCCAAAATTTTATTTACGCAACTTATAATAATAACCATAGATACGGCAACGCACATGACAACCGTATTACGATCTTGCTTTTCTTTTTTTGAAATTTCTTCTTTTGAATTCATGTGTATGATCTCCTTTTAAAAAAAGTGTGAGATAGGAAATTTTTCTTATCCGATGCGAGGTGAATACGAAAACCCTCTCTATCTCACATACACAATAGAATGGAATTGTCATTTTATAAATAAAATGACATGACGTTATGTCGCAACATAGGGTATTTTGTGTCGCTACGTTTTCTATTATAAAAAATAGTTGTGCAAAACTAGTGCATTTTTTATGTCAATTACTCTGAGCGAAAAAATCAGCCCTCCATTCAATCACATAAAAAGAGTTTTTTATTATTTTCATGTAAACTATACAAGTAGAATGAACAGTTTGGGGTGCACAAGATTATGGTAAAAATTTTATTAGTAGACGATGAAGAACGTATGTTACGATTATTAGATCTGTTCTTAAGCCCTCGCGGCTATTTTTGTATGAAAGCTACCTCTGGCCTTGAAGCACTAAAATTAATCGAACAAAAAGAATTCGATATTATTTTATTAGATGTTATGATGCCAAGTATGGATGGATGGGATACTTGCTATCAAATTCGTCAAATTTCCAACGTTCCTATCATTATGTTAACAGCTCGCAACCAAAACTACGATATGGTGAAAGGCCTCACGATGGGCGCAGATGATTATATTACAAAACCATTTGATGAGCATGTATTAGTCGCACGAATCGAGGCTATATTACGCCGTACAAAAAAAGATGGCTTTGTTAGTTTCAATGGTATTGAGTGGGATAAAACGAAACATACTGTCACAGTTTATGATGAAAAAATCTCATTAACTCCTATCGAATTTTCGTTACTCGGACTATTTTTACAAAATACAAACCGTGCTTATAGCCGAGATGATTTAATCGAAAAAATTTGGGGCTATGAAACAGATATCGAATATAGAACAATTGATTCACACATTCGTAATATCCGTGATAAACTACGCAAAAAAGGATTTCCTATTGAAGATTACCTAGAAACGGTCTATAAAGTCGGATATAAATGGAAAAGTGAATAATTACTTCGGTCAGTGGGAAATCGTATACCACTGACTCTTTATTATGAATAAGGTATGGTGAAAAAATGAGTAAACTTTCCCTTAAAATTGGGACATACTTTTTAATATTAGCTTTATGTATTGAAACAATTGCCTTCGTATCTTTTTATAAAAGCCTTTCAAAAATGCGTATTGTAGAGGAAACAGATGCTCTTTTAGAGAAAGGTAATCGCTATAGTAAAAAAATTAAAAGCCGCGAGAGACGGGATGAATATTATAAAGAAATGAAACACGCTGAACATAATAAAAATCCTAAACGTCCTGTGTACCCTGAGTTCGATATTACGAATGAGGCTGCACACTTAGTTGAATCGGAATCAATTTCTAACTCTGATATAGCTATCATTATTACTGACCATAACGGCAAAATTATTTCCACCTCAGAACCCGTAACAAAAGATATGCAAAAACAACTTACTTGTAAAACAGAAACTGTCCCAGACGGCGGATTGGTCGTTGAAAGGAACTGGAAAAAATCAAAGTTCATCACAACAGTAAGCCCACTTAACACAACAAAGTTTCAAGGAAAGCTATATATGTTATTAAAAACATCTTTCCTAGAAAATATGTTACTTAAACTCATGAACCAATTTCTTATCATTAGTGTTTTAACAATTATTTTAACAACAATTTCTGTCTTTGTTTTTTCACGCGTTATTACAGAACCACTTGTAAAAATGAAGAGAGCGACAGAAAAAATGTCAAAATTAAACAAGCCAATTCAATTAGGTATTAAACGAAATGATGAACTCGGAAGTTTAGCAAAAACAATTGAAGATTTATCGAGTGAACTTACGTATATGAAAAAAGAGCGCAATGAATTTCTCGCTAGTGTCGCTCATGAACTATTAACTCCATTGACCTATATGAAAGGTTATGCGAAGGTAGCAAAGAGAGACTCTTTAACAAAAGAGGAGCGAGAAGAATACTTACAAATTATTGAGGATGAAACGGATAGTGTAACCGATCTCGTCCAAGATTTATTTATGCTTGTACAATTAGAACAACACCAATTTGTTATAAAAAAACAAAAAGTGCTTCTTCAGCCATTTTTAGAACGAATGGTTGAAAAAACAAAAACAACATTAACGAATAAGCAAATGCAACTTCATGTATATTGCAAAGATGATTTAGAAGTTTGCATAGACGAAAGACGTATGGAACAAGTTATGTTAAATTTATTACACAACGCTTATCAACATTCGCCAGAAAACACATCCATTACGATACGTGTACTCATGGAAACAGATTCTTTTACAATAAGTGTACAAGATGAAGGTGAAGGTATTCCTGAAGAAGATATCCCGCATATTTTTGACCGTTTTTATCGTGTTGATAAATCCAGAACACGAGCTACAGGCGGAAAAGGCATCGGGCTAGCTGTTGCAAAAGAAATTGTAGAATTGCATAACGGTTCTATTCTAGTAACAAGCCAATTAGGAGCGGGAACAAACTTTATAATCGAGCTACCTTTTGAATAATATGCGTGTGAAAACACCAGTAGTAGTAAACACTACTGGTGTTATTTTGTTCATAACAACAGCTCATATAAGCTAAGCTTTTGAAATTATTCTTATTTCAATATAAAATAAAGGTACATTTGCAAAGATTTGGAGGGTGATATAATTGGATATCCATGTATTAACAAAAGACGAAGCAGAAATTTACTTAGAACTTCGCGTAGAAGGATTAAAGCAAAACCCTGAAGCATTCAGCTCTTCTTATGAAGATATTATTAATAAAGAGTGTGCAATTGAATATAAAGCACAAAAATTAGCACAAGACGAAAACTATACGCTAGGTGCATTTAAAGATGGAAAATTAATCGGGGTTGCAACACTGGAAACGAAACCATATGTAAAACAAGAACATAAAGCTAAAATCGGTTCTGTATATGTATCTCCAAAAGCACGCGGACTTGGAGCAGGAAAAGCACTTATTAAAGAATGTCTTGAGCTTGCTAAATCTTTAGAAGTAGAACAAGTTATGCTTGATGTTGTTGTTGGCAACGATGGAGCGAAAAAACTTTATGAATCATTAGGTTTTAAAACATTCGGTGTACAAGAACGTTCATTAAAATATAACGGACAATATTGGGATGAAGAGCATATGGTCTTATTCTTAGATGAAAATAAATAATAAAAAACATCCTCATGTTTGGAGGATGTTTTTTACTTTCTTGTAAACCATGCCGTGTGTAATAATTGAATCGCTTTCGCAATCTCGCCCTCTGATAATATCGCAAACCCAAGTAAAACTACATTCTCAGGCGCCGTACCGTCTTTATAGTACGTAGACACAGGATATATTTTGATACTATGTTTCGCAGCTTCTTGAATTAATTCTTCTTCCCGCATTCCATTATGCACTTTTAATAAAATGTGTAATCCCGAATCTTCTCCTATCACTTCAACACGATTAGAGAAATACTTCTCTATTTCAAAAACAAGTCGATCTCTCTTCTTTCGGTAGACGACACGCATTTTATGAATATGTTTTTCCCAATAGCCTTCATTTAAAAATCTTCTAATCACTTCTTGGTCCATTCTTGAAACACTTTGTGTATAAAATAAATATTGCTGTTGATACTTTTTAATTAATTTCTTCGGCAACACCATATAGCTCATCCGTAGCGATGGCAATAATGCTTTAGATAGCGTCCCCATATAAATAACTTTCCCCTCTGTATCTAACCCTTGCAGCGCCGGTATAGGCTTTCCAGAATAGCGAAATTCACTATCGTAATCATCTTCAATAATATACCTGCTCTCTTCTTTCTTTGCCCATTGTAAAAGCTGCATCCTTCTCGTAATAGGCATAATCATTCCATATGGAAACTGATGGGAAGGTGTAACAAATACAACATTCGCATTGCTATTTTCTAAATCTGCAATACAAATTCCATCTCTATCTAAAGATAACATTTGGACTCTTGCTTCTCCCTGTTCAAAAACAACCATCTTTCTATGATATCCTGGGTTTTCAACTGCATAATTGCTTCCCTTTAACAATTGAAACAATAGTTTCACTAATATTTGTGTTCCCGCTCCTAATACAATTTGACTAGCTGAACAACGTACACCTCTAGATTCATACAAATAATTCGTAATCTCTTCTCTTAAGCTCGCTTCTCCTTGAGGGTGTCCTAGAAAGAGAAGTTCGTTATTATGCGGCTGCCATATTTCATTTACAATTTTCCGATACATATTGAATGGAAAAGCATTTGTATCAATTCCTGTTTGTGTAAAATCAAATTTATAACTCTTCTCCTGAAACGGTACTTCTTCTATTCTCTCTCCGCTATCCTCTACATGAGCCATTTGCTCAATCTTGCATACAAAATAACCTTTTCTCGATATCGACTCAATATAACCTTCTGCAAGTAATTGTTCGTACGCTGCCTCTACTGTATTTTTACTTACTTGTAAATGTATCGCTAACTTTCGCTTAGCCGGTAATTTCGTAAAAGGGACAATCGATCCATCTTTAATCTCTTTTTTTATATACTCATACAATTGCACATATAATGCCTTTTTACTATTCATATTTAAATTAGGCGTTAATTCTAACATAGTATCTGACCCCTTAATAAAACTAAAATCTGATACTTTTTACAGTACCAGAAGTTATATATAATTCCTATTATCATGTCACACATAAAAAATCAAATACCGGAGAGGAGAAACATGATAATGAATAATGGTAGACGTATCGGACTTATTATGATTATTACAGGGGCTACATTATGGGGATTATCTGGTCCAATGATTCAGTGGCTATTTCAGCATACTAATGTATCCTCAATTGATTTTTTAACAATTCGATTGTTGCTTGCAGGAATATTTATTTTGTCTTTCTTACTTATAAAGAAACAAAACATATTTCAAATTTGGAAACACCCTAGATATTCTATACAACTTATTATTTTTTCTATTCTCGGCATGCTCGGTGCGCAATACGCCTTTATCGAAACGGTTCATATTAGTAATGCAGTCACAGCAACGCTATTTCAATTTCTAGGTCCTGTTCTTATTACCATGTATGTTGCATTTGAACAAAGAAAATTCCCTGCTTCCATGCAACTATTCGCAATTATAGCCGCGCTAATAGGAACATACTTTATTATTACAAATGGCTCAATTGAAAATATTGTTTTATCCAAAGAAGCTATTATTTTTGGACTATTAACAGCAATCGGATTTGCATTTTATACCCTTCATCCGGCTTCTCTCATTAAAGAATGCGGGACAACTGTAGTAATTGGTTGGGGGATGTTAATCGGAGGAATTGCACTACTTATTTATAATCGTTCATTCGGGTGGAATCAATTTTCACAAACCCTTACACTAAAAACTTTTTCTATGCTTATTCTTATCATTATTAGTGGTACCCTTTCTTTCCTTCTATATATCGGTAGTCTTAAATATTTAGCAGCAACAGAAACAAGCATTTTATCTAGCATTGAACCCCTTGTAGCTGCCATCGTTTCAATCACTTGGCTAAATGAATCTTTTGGAACATATCAATTATTAGGCGGCGTATGTATCGTTCTGTCCGTTATTTTTTTGACGATGCCTCAAAAAGAAACCGAACCAGCCTATACAACGGAACAAATATAAAATGAAACTTTAATTAGTGGGGACTATCTCCCACTAATTATTAACCTACACCAATCGGGCTTTTACGTGATAAAAATGTCAAAAGAGGTCGTACAAAACTTACGACCTCTTTTTATACTTTAAAGGAATTGTCCCGCCTTCTAGCAAATACAATTACACTAACAATAAAAACTAGGAGTGTGGCACCATGAAAAAAATCGGAACTATGCTACTTCTCTCCTTCCTCATCACTGGATGTACACAAACGCAACCGGATTCAAAAGAACAAAAAAAAGACGTAATAGCAACGTCATCCACTCAAGTGAACGCACCTTCCTTCTTTCACCTTAGTGTTTTAAAAGATGTAAATTGGGAAGAAGCACCCTCATTCATAGACGGAAAAATACCTTTAAAAGGCATCGAAGGTAAAGTCGCAATGGCTGATAGTCCTATTATCGCAAATGAACAAAATGAAATAATGTGGTACTTTCTAGATTCTGAAATACCAACTGGAAAATTGTCTATTATTGCGCTAAAACAAGGATCTGTAACTCCAACACCAGTACTCTTTCAAAAAGAAACTTCCAAACAAACTTGGACTACTTCAAATACAATCGATTCTACTACAAGCGAACTCCCTCTCGCTATGTCACTACCTTCATCTGGATTATGGTTATTAAATATATATGTGAATGAAAAATATTATAATCAGTTTGTAATCACCGCTGAGTAAAGTGACAAAAATAAGCCACTTTCTTACAACAATGTAATTTCTACGTCATGTACTTCGATAGTTGAATTATCTCTCTTCTCTTATACTTAAAGTAAGAAATGAAACGAGGAGAGATGAGAGATGAAAAAAATGATAGAAGTGATCGTAGCAGTAACTGAGGTTTTAGTGAATGGTAAACAAGTTGCAATGGAATTAAATAAATAGTGAAGAAACATAAATAATTCTACACTTCTTCATTATTTTGATTTCTTATCTCAAAAAAGCAGTGCCTTTTAGGCACTGCTTTTCGCTATTAATAACGTGGTATTTTCGTAATTTGTGCCACGCCTGAATCAATAGCTGCTTTCGCTACTGCTTCTGCAACACTTGGAACAACTCTTTTATCTAATGGATTGGGGATTACATAATTCGCATTACGTTCTTCATCAGTAATGATGTTAGCGATCCCATATGCTGCCGCTAATTTCATCTCTTCTGTAATATCAGTTGCGCGCACATCTAACGCACCGCGGAATATTCCGGGAAACGCCAATACATTATTTACTTGATTCGCATAATCCGAGCGTCCAGTTCCTACTACAGCTGCCCCAGCCTCTAATGCATCCTCAGGGAAGATTTCTGGAATTGGATTAGCCATTGCAAACACAATTGCTTTCTCATTCATCGTCTGTACAAGTTCTTTCGTTAATACGTTAGGAGCAGATACGCCAATAAAAATATCAGCTTGGTGAATTGCTTCTTTTAACGTTCCACGCACATGTTCACGATTTGTCTTTTTTGAAACTTCAATTTGTGCTTCGTTCATCCATGTTTCACCTTCACAAACAATACCTTCTAGGCTAACTAGCGTAATGTGCTTTGCACCAGCCTTTAATAATAATTTTCCAATTGCAATTCCTGCCGAACCCGCACCGTTAATAACGATTTTCACATTATCCATTTGTTTGCTAACAACTTTTAATGCATTAATAACAGCTGCTAAAACGACAATAGCTGTTCCATGTTGATCATCATGGAATACAGGAATATTCGTTTCTTCTTTTAATCGTTTTTCAATTTCAAAACAACGCGGTGCTGCAATATCTTCTAAATTAATCCCTGCAAATGTAGGCTCTAAATTTTTTACAAGGGTAACGATTTCATCTACATCCGTTGTGCCTAAACATAATGGGAAAGCATCTACATTCGCAAACTTCTTAAACAAAATACTTTTTCCTTCCATAACAGGCATAGCGGCTTTCGGTCCAATGTTTCCTAAACCGAGTACCGCTGTTCCATCTGAAACAACTGCCACCATATTGCCACGTGCTGTATAGTCATACACTGTTTCTTCATCTGCCGCAATCGCTTTACACGACTCCGCTACACCTGGTGTATACGTCAGGCTTAAATCATCCGCTGAATTTACCTCCACTTTACTTGTAATTTCAATTTTCCCTACTAATTCTTTATGCAATAACAATGATCTTTCATTAATTTGATTTGCTAACATACTTATAATCTCCCCTTAATTTGACAAGCTAGCTATACGAATATAGCTAGCTTGTTTGATCATGAAAACATTTTTAATAATATTGTCGCCGTTACAACCATTGCCGCCCCGCCTAAACGAGTTGAAATTTGCGCGAACGGCATTAATTCCATACGATTTGAAGCCGATAAAATAGCAACATCTCCAGTTCCGCCTAAACCGCTATGACATCCAGTTACAATCGCCGATTCAACTGGATACATCTTCATCACTTTCCCTACAAGAAAACCTGATGCTACCATTGTAAGAACAACCGATGCGCACACAACAACATATCCTACTGAAAGAACTGCTGCTACGTCTTTTAACGGAATATATAGCAATCCTAATCCAACCATTAAAGGCCAAGTTAAATTCTTCGAAATAAATTTATATAAATGGAATGCTCCTTGCTCCATTTTTGCTGGCATTAATTTAAAGTATTTCACAAGTGCTGCTGAAAAAATCATAATGATTGCCCCAGGAATACCGATGAACTTAGAAGCAAATCCTCCGAAGATGAAGAACGTACACGCAATTAATAAACCTGCTCCCATTAATGAGAAGTCAATTGGCTTCTCTGTATTTTGTTCTTTTAATAATTCTGCTTGATTGTCTGTTTTCACTAATACACCGTTACCACTAAGCTCCGGTTTCTTCTCACCTAAACGCTTCATATACCCTGCACTTACAATTGCGAACATATTTCCAATAATAGCTGCTGGAATAAGCTGTGATACAAACGTCGCTGATGATTCATTTAAAATATCACTATAAGCTAGCGACAATGGTAAAATCCCTTCCCCGATACCACCACTCACAATTGGTACGATGATAAAGAAGAATGTGTGCTTCATTTCAAATCCAAATAATGAACCGACCAATAACCCTACTGCTACAGAAGCTAATGTCCCTACTACTAAAGGAATAAACATGCGAACGAAACCTTGTACTAACACTTTACGGTTCATTCCTAAAATACTTCCGACTACTAAACAAGAAATATATAAATATAAAAAGTTCGATTTTTTCATTAACATAGTCGCAGCTTCCATTGAAGCTGGATTCATCCAGTTAAAAAATACAAGTAATGATGGAATAAATAACGAAAGTATTGCTGGACCGCCGATATTTTTTAAAATTGGAATTCTCATCCCAATATCGCCTAAGAAAATCCCCATGATCATAATAACTGCAAATCCACCAATCATATCTGCTGGCAATTTATTATATACAGATGCCCCATAAATAATAGCAGCCAATACTACATATAACGGTAAAGGTATAACACCGATTTTTACATTCATAATTTTAGAAGCGAAAGATTCTCTTTGTACTTCATTTCCTTCAGAAAATGATACCGCTTCCACATTCTTTTGAATTCCCATATGGCACCCCCTCGTTTTCTTAATAACAATATTAAAACGCTTTCAATAGTAAAAATAGTTTTTGTAAGTTTTGTAATTGATTTTGTAATTAAAAAAAGTATAAGCGACTTATATTAAGTCGCTTATACGTAAAACTCTATTTTCTTTTGATCAACACATCTTAATTTACTTACAGGTCTGCCCACATGTTGGTACATCATTTCGTTTTCTAACACCCCAATGTCAGTCAAAAACATTACATATTTTCGAATAGAAACTCTTGAAATTCCAACTAATTGTGCCATTTCATCTGTTGTAAACACTCTTCCATTCAACGACTCGATCTTCTGCCAAATTAATTGCAACGTTTGCTTCGTTAACCCTTTCGGAAGCTCTTTCGTGACAGTAGGCTCCCTTTTTTCTTTTTGTAAAATTAACGAATCTAATTCCGATTGACTAATTTTTTGTTGTTCTTTCATGAAAGTAAGTTTTTCTCGATATATAGTTAATGCCTCTTTAAATCGTTCAAATGTAAATGGTTTAATTAAATAATCTACTACACCATATTGTAATGCTTTTTTAATACTTCCCATATCATGTACAGCTGAAATCATTATAATATCGATTTCTTTTTCTTGGTTCCGGATATACATTAAAAGCTCAAAACCAGTCTCTTCAGGCATAAAAATATCAAGTAATACTAAATCTACTCGTGATTTCTCTAATATTTCGATCGCCGACTTTACTGAGTTAACTGCTTGAACAAGTTCAAATCCTCCTACTTGCTCTAAATAATGCGTATTTAGCATTGCTACCATCGGGTCATCTTCTACAATTAAAACTTTAATCATATTTGCCTCTCATCCCTACCTTTAGGTATTTCAATTGTTATCGTTGTTCCCTTACCTACTAATGAATGCATATGAATTTCCCCATTTATTCGCTGTATACTTTCTTTTACAAGATACAAACCATAACCGCGGTTATCTCCCTTTGTGGAATAACCTTTCGTAAATAATTCCTCTATTTCTTTTTCTTGTATACCTTTTCCCGTATCTTGTACTGTAATAGTTAGTATATCCCCATGTTGTATCTTAACTTCAACTCGCTTCTTTTCACAATTCGTAACTGCCTCTAATGCATTATCAATTAAATTTCCGACAATCGTAATAAGTTCATGAGTAATACTTTCATCATCTATTTCCGGCATATAAGAATCTTCACTTATAATTAATTTTATATTTTTCTCTCTAGCATAGCTGAGCTTACCTAGTAAAAAACCAGCAAATACTGGACTTTTTATTCTTTTCATAACTCCACCAATTTCATATTGATGCTCTGATACCATGCCGCTTATATACTTCTGTAATTCTTCATACTGCTTCATATGTGTAAGCCCTAATACGACATGCATCTTATTCATAAACTCATGAGATTGTGCCCGTAATGCTTCTGCATATAGTCTAATACCAGTTAGTTCCTCTGCTAGTTTTCTAATCTCTGTTTTATCACGAAATGTTGCAATTGCACCAACTATTTCTCCTTTTACATATAAAGGAACTCGATTCGTCACAATCGTAATTCCATAAATATTTTGTTCTTCGTTTAATTGTACTTCTCCCGTTTGCAATACTTCTTTTATACGTGAATTTGGCATATACAACTCAACATCTTTACCGATAAAATCTTCTTCAAGTCCGCTTTTTTTAAATAGACGTTTCGCTTCATTATTAATTAATGTTACTCTAGCCTCTTTATCTACAGCAATAATACCTTCCTTTACAGATTGTAGCATCGTATTTCTTTCTTCAAGAATTTTTGCTATCCTGTGCGGCTCAAGACCGAATAAACTTTTCTTTATATGTCTAGCTAGCAATATTGCTCCTATAATTCCGACTAATACACCAACTCCGACACCAATATAAATGATATGTCTACTTTCCTTAACTCTCTCTTTTACATTATCTGCTGAAATACCAACAGCCACAGCTCCAAGTTGTTCACCTGTTTCAGAAAATATTGGTACAAACACTCGCATGGAAATACCTAAAGTTCCTTCTGCTAACGATACATGTTCTTTTCCTTTCAATGCAGGCCCTTCATCTCCCCCAATAAAATGATGCCCTATTTTTTGAGGATTTGGATGTGACTTTCTTATTCCATTCATGTCCATAACTACAATAAACTGAACACCTGTGTTTTGTAATATTCTATTTGTATACGTTTGGATTGCAGAGGTATCTGCTTTCCCAACCAAACCATCGATTACAATCGAATCATTCGCCACAATGTGTGCAATTGTTTTTGCCTTCTCTGCTTGGCTATCCTCCGTCGTCCGTTCTACATTATGACTAATTAATATATCTGTCACAAGTAAAGAAAAAATTACAACTGTACAAACTAACAATGTAATCGTTTTCCATAAATTCCATAGTCTTCTTCTTTTTTTCATCCCGTTAATGACTCCCCTAATTGCTGAATAGAAAAATAAGTAAGGTGATATTATTTTCACCTTACTTATCTGCTGTTATTATACTTTAAATTTACTAGTCATCGCTTGTAGTTCTTCTGCCATCTCAGCTAAGTTTTGCGAAGCTGAACTAATTTCCTCCATGGAATTAACCTGTTCTTCTGTTGAAGCTGCAACACTTTGCATACTAGCTGTATTTTCTTCTGCAGCAGCTGCAATTTCATCAATAGCATTTGTCACTTCATTTGCATCTCCAGCAATTCTCTTCGTTGTTTCTACCATTTGATTAACTTGAGAAACAATATGTGTAGTAGAACTTAAAATTTCCGTAAAACTTACTTTCGTTTTTGTTACAACATCAAGGCCCTGTTGAACTTCTCCATTCACATTATCCATCGCCTTAACAGTATGTTCAATATCCGCCTTAATTTCTGCAATTAAATTTGCAATCTCTCCAGATGACTCTCCTGATTGCTCTGCTAATTTTCTAACCTCATCTGCTACAATAGCAAATCCTCGTCCCTGTTCACCTGCTCTTGCTGCTTCAATAGCCGCATTTAAAGCTAATAAGTTTGTTTGAGTTGCGATGTTTTGAATTGCTTCAGAAATAGCTCCTACTTGCTTTGATTTCTCATCAAGCAGTTTAATAATAGCATCTGACTCGGATACCGACCTAGAAATAGACTGCATTTGTTTTGCAGTTTGTTCAACTAAATCTTCTCCCTCTTCAGCTCTTTCTCGCGCATGTAATGAGGAAATAGAAATTGACTCTGCGCTTCCAGTTACATCTTGAATTGCTGTATTTACTTGTTGCAATGTAGCTGCACCTTCTTCAACACCTTGACTTTGTGATTCAGCCCCACCTGATACTTGTTCCATTGCAATTGTAATTTGATCTGTCGCATCATTTGCTTGCTGTACGCTCGCTGTTAACTCTTCTGCCGATGCTGCAACATGTTCTGCTGAAAAGCTAATTTGGGTAATAACATCTTGTAAAGACGTAGACATTTCATTAAATGAATTCCCTAATTTCCCTATGTCATCCTTGGAATGGATTGTAATTTTCTCTGTTAAATCTCCCTTACTAATTTTATATGCCGATTCAGCTATTTTTCGTAATGGCCTTGTAATAGACTTTGTAATGAAATAAATTAATATACTACCAAATGCAATAGCGATAGCAATGACAATCAAAGTCTTATAAAACACTGGACTGGCAGCTTGGGTAATTTCTTCATCGAACATAACGCCAACTACTTTCCAGCCCGTTTTCTCATTTGTTGCAAAGATTAAATTCTTTTTATCATCTTGTTCTGTATAAGACACATTTCCTTGTTTATCTTCATAAATTGGTTTAATCCAAGGATCAGTAACTTTTGCACCTGGTTTTCTAGATGGATGACTAACAATTTGCTTATTTTGATCTAAAATAACTGTATAACCTTTTTCACCAATGTTAATCATTTTGGAAATTTTTAAGATGTTATCTAAGTTTAAATTAATTCCTATAACACCTTTACCATCTTTTACTTCTTTTGCAATTGTCACTACCATATTTTTTGTAGATGCTGACTGATATGGTGCAGTAACAATTACTTTTCCTTTATTTTCATGTGCTTCTTTATACCAAGATCTATCTGTTGGATTATACCCATCAGCCATCTGGATAAATGGTTCTCTTATAAACTTTCCCGTCTCTGTTCCAATATAAATACCTTCTACTTCTGGATGAAGCTTTATATATTGCGCTAACTTCGTTCTTACTATTTCTTCTTGTCCGTTTGGATATGTATCCTCTGTTAAGATGTCTGCAAAGTACGTCGCATCAACAAATTTCTCTTCTATATTTTGAGAAATAACAGTATTTAAAATCGAAATATTCTCCTTTGCTTTAGCTGTCATTTGATGTTCAAAATTTGTTTTGGCAGTTTGATATGAAACACCACCGATAATAATTCCTGGTATAGTTAAAATAATAAAAAATGAAATGATTAATTTTTTATTGATACTCATACATTTAACCCAGTTAAATATTTTTTGCATAATAAGCCTCCTTTATGTAATGTGGATACTTGTGTCATTTTATACAATTAACATATATAAAACAATATATAATGATAACATGTAATTTTTTCGTCAATTATGCATTTTTGCATATTCACTCCTTATACGTATTTTAATCATAAAAATAAGAGAACTTTAGCATTATATATGCTAAAGTTCTCTTATTTCTTAACAGCTTATACTCTATAAAACTTCTCTTATAATCCTCAAATCTTTATCCTTCGCCTTATAGTCATATTACTAAAACTCTTCGTCCTAATTTATTTGACGCTCTTTACATAACTAATTGCCTGACTTCCCATTTGCGCCCATGCCTGTTCAAAGGTTTCTCTCGGTACTTTTACATCTAAGCTACCCTCAAGTGGATCTCGAATATATACAGATTCCTGATCATACCCGATAAGTACAATACAATGTTCATTATACGTAATAGAAACATCTCCACTATTTGTTTCCCATGTAGTAAATTCATCTGCATCTAATGGTGCAAATGTTGCATTTGTGATCATGACTACAGGTTGCCCTGCTTTTATACTCTTATAAATTTCTTCTATATTCTTCCCTGTTAAGTCTACAGCTTTATTAGGTAAATATTTTTCCGCTAACTGAAAAAGTGGCCCATGATATACACCATATCCCGATTCAGAAAATGTATAAATATTACCTACAAATCCTTCATTTGGATTCCCGCGCACACCATCGTCTATAAAATCAACTTTTTTTATTTCATTTGCTAATGTCATCTTATCCACTGAAACACCAGCGTATTGTAACATCATCGCTAAACTCGTCACTTCACAGCCTCTATCCAATTCTGGTAACTGCTGAATTAAGGGAACATTTGATAAGATGACTTTTTCATCGTTATTACTAAACTCCGTTTCTTTTCCTCTTTGTATATTTGAGAATGTTAACTTCTCTACATACTTTGGAATTCCATTTGTATATACACTCCATATTGCTGCACCTAGTAAAGCTGTACATATATACCACTTCAATTTTCTTATCGCTTTCACACCCTTATTAATTCGTTAAATAAGAATAAAATGCGTCAGCATCCGTTCGTACCATCGGTACAAAATTTAGTTCTTTTCCTTTTTCAGGCTGATCTTTTTTTATCTTTTCCGCTAACTCTTGAATATTCATATTCATTTTATCCATATTAAGCTCATCTGCCATTTGTAGCACCTTTTGTTCATTAATTTCTCTTAATATTTGATATATATCTTTACCATACAAATCAATATGATGTTTTTTTGCTTCTTCTTGTACTTTTTGTTCGTACACTTCTTGTGCTAACTCTTCAATTTCTTTTCCTTTTTGAGAAATGTCTAGCTTTTCTGCTTCTTCTCTTACTTTCTTTCCGTAGATTTCTTCCGCGATGTCTTCGATTTCTTTTCCATCTGTCGAAATACCTAATTTATCTGCTTCATCTTTAATTTTAATCGCATTAATTTGAGTAATTAAATCTACAATTGATGTATTCTCTATAGATATACCTAGCTTTAACGCTTCTTGCTTTACTTTTGTTTCATAGATTTCTTCTGACAGCGTCCCAACATCTTTTCCTTCAATCGATATGCCTAACTGCTCTGCTTCCCTTCCTACTTCTGTTTCATGAATTTCTTTTTCTAGTGTAATTTGTTCTTTTCCTTCCGTTTCAATACCTAGTTTCTCTGCTTTTTCTTCTGTATGCACTGCATGTATCTTACCATTGTTCAATTGTTCTTTACTGCGCTGCGTGTAATCTGTCTTTCCTTTTTGTGTTTCAGAAGGAGAGGCACCCCCTAATATACTTAAACTTATTACTCCAATAGTGAATACCGTCATCATTTTCTTTTTCAAAATTAATTCCTCCCTCTTATACTTTCTTTCCCATCATTCCCCTAGTTTTTTTAATACTATACATACATCTCATCGCTGCTTGAGATAACATTATGATTGATAACCCCCACTCACATACACCTAGTCTCTTCTTCATATAACGAACTTTCTTGATGCCATACATAATATAAATAGTTTCTTAACTTTACCTTAAAAAAGACGACCCTGTAAAAACAAGGTCGTCTTCTTACTTATATTTTTTGGTTTTTAGGGAAAATCACTTCAAAACAAGTGCCATCTCCCCATTTGCTCTCTACTGATATTTTTCCGTAATGCTTTTCTACAATCCAATTTGCGATTGAAAGACCTAATCCAGCTCCTTCTGACGTACTTCTTGCTTTATCCCCTTGATAAAAACGATCAAATAATTTCGGAATATCTTCTTCTTTCACTCCTATCCCGTCATCTTTCACCTGTATGCGAATTGAACTACTCGTTTGCGTGCAATCAATTTGAATATGCCCACCTTCGTTTGTATACTTCATCGCATTATCTAACAGTATGACCATCATTTGATGAATCCGCTCTCTATCAGCCATAAAAGATACACCACGTTCTACTTTTAGCATCATTTCTTTTTCTTGATAAGAAGCAATCTCTTTATATGGAGCTACTATTTCTTCTAACAATTTATCAAGTTCAAATGTTTTCTTATCCATCTCAATTTGATTAGAATCAGAACGTGCTAGCAATAATAAATTACTAACGAGTTTCGATAACCGCCTACATTCTTTTGAAATTGTAGAAATATCCATCGCTTTTTCTTCTATCGTAGCGGATGGTGACTGGAATAAAACATCCGTTTTTGATTGAATAACTGCAAGTGGTGTCCTGAGTTCATGTGATGCATCAGAAACGAATTGCTGCTGTTTCTCCCATGAACTTTGAATAGGTACAAGTGCTCTACCAGCTAGGAAAAAGCCAATACCTATCGCACAGAGGCTTCCTATGCTACAACCTATAACGAGAATTAAAAATAAAGTATTTAACATTCCTTCTTCCGCTGTTATATCTCGCACGATTTGAACTATTTCTCCATCTTTTTGAAGCGAAAATGCTCTAAAATATCGTCCTTGTACTTCAATATCTTGTAACTCCTCTAATTTTTCGGGAGAAAAACTTTCCAAATTCTCTTCAAAAATAGAACGGAATTTACGGTTATCGCCCTCTATTTTCACTATTTTTCCATTCCAAGTTATTCTAGTTACTCGCGGATCTCCAATTTGGATATTCTCCATGCGTTTTCTTGGTGGTATTTTAACATCTAATTTTTCTCTATACTGAGCCATCATTTTTATAGATTGATCCACTTCATTATAAATACGCTTATATGTGTATGAATAAATAATACTACCTAATATACCTATTAATAGAATAAATACTAATGAGTTCACTATAGTCAAACGAATGCGTGTTTTTTGAAACATACTTCCTTTTTTCATTGTTCTTTTAATATATATCCAATACCTCGAACGGTTTGAATACCTTTCTGATAACCGAATGGTTCTAATTTTTTACGCAAATGATGCACATATACTTCTACAATCGCTACTGTAGTATCTGAATCAAATCCCCAAACACGATCAAAAATTTGTTCACGCATTAAAATCTTCCCGCTATTTTGAATGAGATACTCTAGTAGCTCATATTGTTTCAATGTCAACTTAATACTTTGTCCATCTACTTGAACGTCTTTATCTTTTCCGAACAATTCAATCCCTTTATAACGAATTGTTTGCTGCGTTGTTAAACTACCACTTCTGCGTAGTAAAGCACGAATTCTCGCTTTTAATTCAGGGGCCTGAAATGGCTTAACAATATAGTCATCTCCACCAAAGTCCAATCCCTTCACCCGATCTTCTAAAGAATCTCTCGCTGTCAAAAACAGGACTGGTGTTTCAATCTTTTCATCTCGTATTTTTTGAATCACTTCAAATCCGTCCATCCCTGGCATCATCACATCCAGCAAAATTGCATCATATATATTTTGAAAAGCTAAAAACAATCCATCTTCTCCATTTATTGCCGTATCTACTTCAAATTCATCACGTAAAATTTGTACGATAGACTCTAATAACGAAGCATTATCTTCTACTACAAGTAAACGCATGCTCTCACCTTCCATCAAATAGTTCAATTCTATTTATTATTACATTTCTTCTCTTTATAACAAAAGAATGTAGTTACATTACGTAATTTCATTTTTAACTATTTCCTTCTAAAATTTTGAAGTTTTATTATAAAAACTTTGTCTTAAATTTAGCTTAATAAAAAATTGAAAGAAATAAGATTCCTCTTATCTCTTTCAATTTTTTATTACATATACCTTTTTACTCGGCAACTCTAAACAATTTAGCTGACCGCCATACACAGCCCCGCCATCAATCCCAATAATACGATTACTACCAAAATACACTCCGCAATCCTCACTACCATGAAGCGTTTTTGTTTCCGTATGCCCAAATACAACAACCTTTTCACCGCTATATCCATTATGAAATTCATTACGGATCCACATTAATGTATATGGTTCAGATTCAGAAACTCGTTTCATCGGTTCAACCCCAGCATGTACAAATATATACTCTTCTGTTTCAATGTAATGATCTAATTCTTGAATAAACTTTATATGTTCCTCTAATACACGAGAGTGTAAAATCGGTTTTTGGAAGTCTTTCTCATTAACCGCAATATCTTCTTCTACAAATCCATAGCTATATAATGTCTTATCTCCACCATTTCTTTTTACCCAATGGTTCCATGAACGTTCCTCATTTGTCGTTAACGCCTTAATCATCATATCTTCATGATTTCCTTTTAAAATGAGTGCTCCCTCTTTTTTCAATTCTCTTACCTTTTCAATTACAGCACGCGCATTTGGACCACGATCTACATAATCTCCCAGTAAGATTAATTGATCCTGTTTCGCATCATATTGAGCTTCTTCCAATAACTGTTCGAACTTTTCTATCTCTCCATGAATATCACTAATAACAAGAATTCTTTTCATATTATCCCCCCTCTTTCTAATTATAGTTCAAAACAACAGAAAGTTCAGAATTGAAATCCCGCATTAACGGGCAGTAAGCCCCCCCACTGATTACAGTTTCACTTTATTACAAACTAAACTATTATCCTTACAACAATGTAAGTCTCTTGTCATCCAATTCGATAGTTGTAATTACTGTATTTCCTTATACTGAGAGTAAGAAATGAAACAAAAAATAAGGAGAGATGAGAGATGAAAAAAGTAATGGAAGTTGTAGTAGCGGTAGTAGAGGTTTTCGTAAATGGTAAACAAGTCGCAATGGAGTTAAATAAATAATGAAAAGGACAACATTCACTCTAGACCCTTTACTCATATAAAAGAGATAAGACTTCATCATTTCTTTGATCCCTTATCTCCCTATAAAGAAAGCCGTATCCCTTTTAAGGATACGGCTTTCTCTTATTTTTGACTCGTACGAGCTGAAATGCTAATTGCTCTATCTGTTGCTTTGGCAGCTTCATCTAACGCTTCTTTACTATTCTTCCCGTCATACATCGCTTCTAATGCTTTTACAACTGCATCTCGTGATTCTGGGAATACACTAATTAAAGCCCCTTGTGTTGCTGGAGATTGCTTCGTCGCTTGCAATTGATCTACTGTTACTTTCAACTGTGGATATTTTTCATATTGCTCTTTTACTAATGGCTCATTATATGCATCTGGATTAATTGAGAAATAACCTGTTGCAGTATGCCATTTTGCTTGTACGTCTGGCTTCGTTAAATATTTCATAAAGTCCCAAGCACCTTGTTGCGTTTCTTCTGAAACCATATTCGTCATCCATAATGATGCTCCACCAATAACAACACCATTTTGTTTCGAATCCTCTGGATACGGAATATATGAAACACCTACATTAAACTTAGATGCATCGATTAAATCACGAACACCTGCTGAAGAATCTAAATACATAGCAACTTGTCCAGATTGGAACGCGGCACGAATATCATCCCAACTTGCTCCATACTTTCCAAGGGCGCCAGCTTTATTTAAATCATCTAACATTCCAAATACTTTCTGTCCTTCTTTACCGTTGAATACCGCCTTCTTTGCAGCATCCTTACGACCGTTTTCGTTATCTACATATAAAGCACCTTGTGTCGCTAACAATTCTTCAAAGAACCAACCGTAGTTAAGCATGGAGAATCCATATTGTTTTACATTTCCGCCTTCTTTAATCGTTAACTTTTTCGCTGCTTCTTGTAATTCCGCATATGTTTTTGGAGCTTTCTCTGGATCTAAGCCCGCCTTTGCGAAAGCATCTTTATTATAAATTAATACTGGTGTAGATGAATTAAATGGCATAGAATACATTTTTCCATCAACTGAATAATAATTTGTAATTGCTTTTTCTAATTTTGACGTATCGTACTTATCTTTTTTTATCCAGCTATCAATTGGTGTGATTTTTTTACTATCAATCATATATTTCGTTGTAATTTCACTCGATTGAACAAGAGCTGGCGCTTCTTTCGTTGCAGACATCGTTCTAAATTTCGTTAAAGACTCTTCATATGTCCCTTGGAACTCTGCCTTTATCTCATATTTATTTTGCGACTTATTATAGTCTGCAACAAGACCATCTAATACTCCTTGTGTTTTTCCACCCATCGCATGCCAGAAGCGAATTACAGTTTTATCACCATTTTTTTCAACTGGTGCTACTTTTGCCTGTGCTTCAGGTTTTCCCTCTGTTTTACTATTTGAACAAGCTGCACTAGATAATGCCATTGTTGCTACCATTAATAGAGCAGCACCTTTTTTAACTAGACTCATTTAAATCTCACCTTCTCTTAGTTATTTAATTGCACCTTTTGTTAATCCTTGTTGTAATTGCTTTTGCCCTAAAAATAGTAAAATCAATGTTGGAATAACGATAACCGTAACACCGGCCATTACGCTTCCCCAATCAGTTGCAACTTCTTGAGACTGAAGCTGCTTCACACCGATTTGCACTGTTCTTACTTTTTCATCAGTGGTCACTAAAAGTGGCCATAAATACATATTCCATGTTGTTAAAAAGCTATATACTCCAAGCGTAATAAAACTCGTTTTACAATACGGTATTACAACGCTGAATAAAAATCTTATATTTCCAATCCCTTCAATAAAAGCAGCTTCTTTCAGTTCATTCGGGAGTGTCATAAAATGTTGACGTAACAAGAAAATACCGAAAGCTGTTGCAAAAAACGGCACTGTCATCCCGGCGAAACTATTGATCCAGCCAAAGTTTTGAATCGTTAAAAAGTTAGGCACCATCGTTGCTTCCCACGGAATAAGCATCGTTGAAATAAACAGGAAGAAAATTAAGTTTCTCCCTTTAAACTGAAGAAAAACAAAAGCATAAGCTGCTAAACTTGATACGATAAGTTGTCCAATCATAACGACTGTCGATACAATTAAACTGTTATATAAGTATGTAAAAAGCGGTACTTTTTGAAAAATATTAATGAAATTATCAAAAGTAAACTGAGTCGGAAATAACCTTCTCATTTGAATATCGTCTGGTGTCATAAAGCTTATTAAAAATGCATACAGTACAGGAAAAAATACCATCACTGCACTAATAATGAGTAGCATGTATAATAGGAAATTTTGTTTCCACTGTTTAACAATCATTTATAATGCACCTTTCTCTCAGCAAACTTAAATTGAAGTAATGTAGCAACGAAAATGAAAACAAATAATACCATCGCTTGTGCACTTGCTGTTCCAAATTGATGATTCACAAACGCCTCTTTGTAAATCGAGTACACAATTAAATTCGTTGCATCATTTGGTCCACCGTGCGTTAAAATATCAATTTGTCCAAAGCTTTGGAACGCACTAATTAATGTTACTGTTACAATAAAGAATAAAGTTGGTGATAGCATCGGTAATGTAACACGGCGAAGCTTATATAAATAACTAGCGCCATCTATAGATGCACTCTCATATAAAGACGTATCAATATTTTGTAAACCACCTAATATAACTAAAAATGCAAAACCTGTATTCACCCAAACTGTTGTAACTGATACAGAGAATAGTGCCCAGTCCGGACTCGTTAACCATGCGATTGCAGGAAGGTTCATAGAGGCTAATATATTATTAAATAATCCTACACTTGGATGAAATAAAAATAGCCAAATCACTGCACTAGCAGCTACTGATATTCCCATCGTCGAAGAAAACAGAACTCGGAATAACCCAATACCTCTTACCTTTCCATTTGCAATCAATGCAAGAAACAAAGCAAATATAATACTCGTAGGAACTGTATATAAAACAAATAATAAAGTTGATTTTATACTTTTGTAGAAGGCTGGATCAGAGAATAAATATTGATAATTTTCTAAGCCAACGAAAAGATTAGCTTCTCCATGTATATCGGTTAAATAAAAACTATAATAAATCGTCCTAAACAATGGATAGAACAGAAAAATCGAAAATAGCAAAATAGATGGCGCCAAAAACAATAATCCTATTCTTAAATCTTTCGTTCTCTCCCATAATTTTTTCTTTTTTGACACCTTTGTTTGAACTGGTAACTTACTTACTTCGATCATTATTTCGCCACCACTTTCAACTCTTCTTCAGCTACCACTTTTAAGCGTTCATTCGTGTTTTCGTTAAAGAAGCATAACTTTTCTTGCGAGAATAATAATTTTACTTTGTCACCTTTGTTCAGGAGTAACTGTCCTATAACTTTCGCACTCCAAGTTGTTCCATTTACCGCAAAGTTCAATATAGATTCATTCCCTAATACTTCTACAGATTGCAACGTCACTTCTTGTCCCTCCTCAGACAGTGCAATATGCTCAGGGCGCATGCCTATGCGAATTGTTCCTTCTGGTAATTGCTTTAACTGTCTAATAGATAATGGAATTTGCAATTGTCCTATATGTAATACACCTTTTTCTTTATTTACTTCCCCATCATTTATATTCATAGAAGGAGAACCTATAAAGCTTGCAACAAATTCGTTTGCTGGTTCGTTATATATGTTAAGTGGTGTTCCAACTTGCTGTATACTTCCTTTATTTAAAACCATGATACGATCACCCATAGTCATCGCTTCTATTTGATCGTGGGTAACGTAAATCATCGTAATTCCTAATCGCTGCTGAATTTCTCTAATTTCAATTCTCATTTGCGCACGTAATTTCGCATCCAAATTCGAAAGTGGTTCATCCATTAAACAGATTGGCGCTTGACTCACAATTGCCCTGGCAAGTGCAACACGCTGTCTTTGTCCGCCTGATAATTGGCCTGGTTTCATTTTCACATACTCTTTCAGTCCTACCATTTCAATAGCTTCCATTAATCGCTTTTGTCGCTCTTCTTTTTGTACTTTTCTTACCTTAAGTCCAAATAAAATATTTTCTTCTACAGATAAGTGTGGATATAATGCATAATTTTGAAATACCATTGATAGATTACGGTCTTTCGGCTCTAGATCATTTGCAACACGTTCATTAATAATTAAATCTCCTGAAGAAATCTCTTCTAAGCCAGCGATCATTCGTAATAATGTGCTTTTCCCGCATCCCGAAGGTCCAACTAAAACAAAAAATTCACTCTTCTTAATATGAACCGATACGCCTTTAACCGCTGTCTCTTCTGCATTTTTATATACCTTTGAAACATTTTTCAATTCAATCACAAGGTTGCACTCCTTTTTTCTTCTTGTATCCATACTTCATAATGACTTGTTGAAATCGCACTTGCCCCTGCACGAATTGCAATTTCCGCATCTTCTCGCGTTTGAATCAGCCCTCCTGCAATAATAGGAAACTCTATTTCCTCTACTAGCTGCTTAATAATAGAAGGCATAATCCCCGGCATAATCTCTACTGCATTTGGTTTAGTCGTTTTACAATTTTCAATTGATTTAGTAAGAGATAAAGTATCTACAATAAAAATACGTTGAATTGTTTTCAATCCAATTTTATTAGCATTTCGAATTGTTGAACCCTTTGTTGAAATAATACCTTGTGCCCCGATAACATCTTGAATATACAAAAGCGCTTCCTCTGTATTCGTATTTAAGCCTTGTATAAAATCACAATGAAGAAATACATCATGTCCATGTTTCTGCAATTCATATACACGCTCTGGTAATTCCAGCATTGAACCAGTCATAAGAAAAACTGTTTTCGGCAATTTTTTGTATGCTTTGTATCCTTTCCAATCCTTTATCATCGCAATATAAGGTTCTTTAAACATTTATTCCACCTAACTGTTCTATTTTTATCCAAACTAAAAACACCTACTTACATAGAACGCCTTTCTCCTTATTTGAACTCTAGGGAATAGAGCACACCTAAGAAAGTGGCACATTATATGTAAGTGGGTGTTCTCAAATGTTCTCTACCCTAGTTATTTTGTTACCTTTACTATATTACGCATTTATTAAGTCAGTTTTGATAGATTGTTAATTAGTTGTTAATCGAATGTTAATATTCACCATATCATTATTTACATTAATCTAGATATTAAAATATAAATAAATAGAACGAAACAATACTTAAAATCCAATCAATATGTAAATTCATTCCATAGTTAATGATTTTTAGTTTGTTTGCAAACTAAAGTTATCCCAAGCAGTACTATAAAGTGGAATGCGCCTTTTCTCTTGTATTGATATGGCCCAGGCTGTAACAACATCAGTACCATATCCGTTCCCTTGAAACTCAGCTAAAGTTTCCACACTTGCCTCAGCAGCTACGGGCGTACTTCTGGCAATGCAACAAACAGAAACTACTTTTTCATTTTTTACAATTGCCAAATAAGGTTGCCTCCTTATTTACTCCATTTACCATCCATTCATAATCTATTTTTCATGTTCAAAATAAAAATCCCATTCAAATACACATTACTGAATCCATCATACTAACTGATTTCTTCATTCTGTCTATCTAAATGGGATTATTTTTCGTTTTTTACTCTACTGGTTGTTGTGGCTGTACTACTTCATTCGCTCCAGCTACCCTCAACATATTTACAATATCTTTAAAACCTCTTTTTTCAGCGTATTGCAGTGGTGTCAGATGTTCCTTGTTAGCCATGTTTACATCTGCACCGTGATCAATAAGTAATTGAATTACTTTCTTATGGTTTTCACTACCATTTCCTAATACAATTGCTTCTAATAACGCTGTTCCACCACGTTCATTTTTATAATTCACATCAATATCTGTATGCTCTAATAATTCTTTAACAACCTCTACATGGCCACGCTCAGATGCAGAAATAAGTGCTGTCCCACCTGACCTAGTCGTTTCTTTCGTATTAACTCCTGCATTAATTAATACTTTTACAATATCCGTATATCCTTCTCTACTTGCATAAAGAAGTGGATTACTTTTTTTCTCATCTTTAATTTCAATATTAGCACCTGCACCAATTAATGCTTTAACTGTCTCTACATGATTTTGGTACGTCGCTGCAAGGACAGGCGTTTCTCCGTTGTCACCTTCTACGTTTATATTCGCTCCATCCTGAATCAACTTCATAGCTGTCTCTGTGTCTCCAAGAGTAGCTGAAAGTAACAACTGTTTGTCCATTAAATTTATACTTTTCTCTTCTTTAGATTCTTCCTGTTCTTTATGCTTCTCTTTTTTCTTCTCATTTTTCACATGAACCGGTTTCGATTCTGGTTCTTCTTGCTTATCGCAAGCCACTACCGTCATTAAAAGTCCTAATAAAATACATAATAAAATTTTTTGTTTTCTCACAACTACAGCTCCTATGAAAGATAATGTTTTCTTAACCATTCCTCCATCACATACAATAACTCTTCTTGAGTACATTTATCCATAAGCCCTTTAGATTCCTTCTTTAATCGGATTATCTTAAGCTTATACTATGTTTCTCAACCTATTGAAATGATACGCCTGATGGCCCCATCATTAACATTATGAAGCAATTAGTTTAGCACGTTTTTACCGCATTTGTATACATTTCTAAAAAGTACATAAAGTGAAATTTTAATTAGTGGGGGTTTTGTTCATCCACCACTAATTATTAGCCCACACCAGTTGGGCTTTTACGGGCAGCCCGACTCCACCTAACTTCTTTGCTTTCACTAAATTTTGAGGTGGGGATCTTACCGCCCGTTAATGCGGGATAAATGATTGCTTTAGGTTACTATATTCCATTGTAACCGTTCTTCTAAAAATTTTACACCTTTTCTATATTTGCACCTGAGTAATAATAGAAAAAGACAACTATATAGTTGTCTTTTTCTATTATTAATGATGTCCACCATGATTTCCTGCCTTCGGTTTCCCCATCATCTCTTTATTCATTTCCCATTTATGCTCTGCTAGCTCTTTATACGAAAGAACTTTCCCCTTATAGTTAGATACAAAGCTCTCTGCATCTTTTTTATTTTTAAATGAGATGACATTATAAGCCATCGGTGTCGTTATTGTTTTATCATATACGTAAGTAGCGTCTTCTAACGAAATCCAATCTTTCGAATCATAATCTCGGACAAATTTCTCTTTCGTCTTTTCATCTGAGTTGATCTCCATCCATTTATACATACAACCGATATCATCAAACTTTAACGCTTTTCCATTTTCTAAAATAATTTCTGTTGCAAATTGATTATCTGTTACCCCAATTTGGCAAATATCACATTTATCATGTTTCTCATCAATGGCAACAGCTGCTGTTTCCTTTTTCCCACACCCGACTACCGTAAATACGAAACATAAACATATAGCAAGTACGACATATTTTACTTTCATCAATATTCCTCCCTAGAAACCGTATACTCCACGAAAAGAATACCAAAAGGTTGTGTGAGATTTGTGAAAAAACAATGTGCTTTTTGTAATATAGGAAACAAAAAAAGATGTGTAGTTATTTCTACACATCTCTCATCACTCGCAACCTGTAATTAACAAATCATCTTCTAATTTAACTAATAATGTATCCGCACTAATTTCCTGTCCAACTTCTACATTTACCAATCTTATATTTCCACTAATCCCGACTGCAATTTTTTTAAGCTCACCGTCATTTTTTCGGATCATCAGTAATTTTTCCCATTCATATACGTAAGAAGATTCATTAATAAAAATCTCCTCTACTTTTCCTTCATAAGAGCTATAAATCTCTTCAATTCTCGTTTTCATATAACATCTACTCCCTATTTCACACTTCACTATTTTCATCTTATTCTACCATTCTTACGAGAAGCAGCTTACTTTTTAAAAATTCAAATTAACTACCGTGAACAAAATGAACAAAATAAAAATTATGCTTCTAATGATGTTATTTTTCAAATTATTTACCTTTCAAATAGATGCTTTTATGATAAACAAAAAAACTTTTTTCTGAATTTTTATTTTATTTTGAAAGCGTAATCATTTTTGAGGGGGAGATTACATGTTAGCACTACTTGGATTTGCGATGGTATTTGTCTTTATGTTTTTAATTATGACGAAACGTATGTCAGCACTAGTAGCATTAATATTAATTCCAATTACTTTCGCATTAATTGGAGGATTTTATGCAAATATGGGGCCTATGATGTTAGAGGGAATTCAAAAACTAGCACCTACTGGTATTATGCTTATGTTTGCTATTTTATATTTTGGAATTATGATTGATAGCGGGTTATTTGATCCTGTCATTAGTAGGATTTTGAAGTTTGTAAAAGGAGATCCTTTAAAAATTGTTGTTGGCACAGCAATTCTTACTATTATCGTTTCATTAGATGGGGATGGAACGACAACGTATATGATTACTGTTTCCGCAATGTACCCACTATATAAACGCCTTGGGATGAATCCACTTATATTAGCTGGGGTTGTTATGTTAGGTGCAGGGGTGACAAATCTTACACCGTGGGGTGGACCGACAGCTCGTGTTATGAGCGCACTTGGACTTGAGGCTTCCGAATTATTTACACCTCTTATTCCAGGAATGATTGCTGGTGCAATTTGGGTTGTTTTCGTTGCCTACTATCTTGGAAAAAAAGAAAGAAAACGTTTAGGAATTATGGATGTACAGTATTTAAAACAAATGCAATCAATGGATGAGCAAGCTGCAACTGTCGAAGCAGCAGTGCATAAACGCCCTAAACTTCTATGGATTAACTTTTTATTAACCGCCACATTACTTGTCTGTCTCATACTAGAAGTTATGCCGTTACCTGTTTTATTTACAGTCGCTTTTGCTATCGCTGTTATGATTAACTATCCAAACTTAGAGCAACAGAAAGAACGTATTGCTTCTCATGCTGGGAATGTATTAGCAGTTGTTTCTCTCGTATTTGCTGCCGGTATTTTCACTGGTATTTTATCTGGAACAAAAATGGTAGATGCAATGGCTAACAGTGTAGTAACTCTTATACCAGATGCACTTGGACCACAATTGCCAGTTATTACAGCACTTCTCAGTATGCCATTCACATTTTTCATGTCTAATGATGCATTTTACTTCGGGGTATTACCTATTTTGACGAAAGCTGCTGCTACTTACGGAATTAGTGCAGCTGAAATGGGACGTGCTTCCTTACTGGGACAACCTGTTCACTTATTAAGCCCCCTTGTTGCATCCACTTATTTATTAGTTGGGATGGCAAAAGTTGATTTTGGTGAACATCAACGCTTTACTTTATTGTGGGCAGTTGGAACGACAATGGTGATGTTGATTACTGGCATTGTAATTGGGATTATTCCAATATAAGATGCAAAAAAAACAGTAGAAGGAATAAAATCCTCTACTGTTTTTTATTATGAAGAAACAAGAAAATAACGTCTCTCCGGTCTCCCAACACTTCCATATATTAGCTCTGCGTGGACTTTCTTCCCAGATATCAAATACTCTAAATAACGCCTTGCAGTTGATCGGCTTACGCCTACCATTGAACTTAGCACCTCTGCTGTAATCCCTTCTTCATTAACTGTTAACATATGCTTTTTTATTTTCGCTAAAGTTAAAGGATCTATCCCTTTCGGGGCATATTCTATTTGATCTCCCTTCACCCCTCTTTGAGACCATAAATATTCAATTTGCTCCGTAGATAATTGATTATTTTTCTTTAACTGTATAATCTTTTTTTGATAGCCTTCCAGACTTGCTTTAAATCGGTCAAACATTAGTGGCTTTACGATATAATCTGTTACTCCGCCCCGCAGGGCGTGCCTCACTACATCTGTTTCCGATGCCGCTGTAATCATAATAATATCTGTATCGTGCAAATGATGCCTAATATATGTGACAAGTTCCGTTCCTTGCATATCAGGTAAGTACACATCTAATAAAACAAGCTGTGGCTTCACAAGCTCTAGCCATTCTTTCGCTTGTTCTCCAGTCGTTGCCGTTCCAATTACTTTAAATCCCTCAATTTTCTCAGTAAAACGACGATGAATGTCAGCAATCCGAATATCATCTTCTACAATTAATACTTCAATCTCCTCACCCATTACTATTCGCCTCTCTCTTTCGGTAGTGCAATAATAAATAACGCACCACCTAAATCCCCTTTTTCAATTGCAATACTTCCATTTAAATCTTCTACTAACTCTTTCACTTTTGCTAATCCATATCCTCGCTCTCCTCCTTCTTTCGTCGAAAAGCCTTTATAGAATATGCTAGTAATTATTTCATCATGAATCCCTTGTCCTGAATCTTCCACTTCAATTAATATTTCTTCTCCAATATCAGTTACAAACATCCTTACTTTCTTATCATTCTCTTCATTTTTTTCAATTGCTTCAAATGCATTCGTAATTAAATTTCCTAAAATAGAAACGACATAATTACTCTCAATATGTGGACTTAATTTTTCTAAACCACTTTCTCTATCTAGCATAAAATCAATCTTCAACTCTCGTGCTCTATTATAAAATCCAATTAAAATTCCACCTAGCCATGGATTTTGAATCCGCTTCATAATAAATTGAACAAAATCTTGATATACCGCTGTTTCCTTATGAATAAGCTCTAAAGCATCTTCGTATGATTCTAATTGAATAAGACCTGAAAGCGTATACAATAAATTGTTATATTCGTGCGCTTGCGCTCGTAATGCCTCTGTATATTGCTTCGTCTGAGATAATTCTGCTGTTAACTGATCCATTTCAGATTTCAAACGTAAGCTCGATACAACGCCAGTTACTTTATTCTTTACTTTAATAGGTAGACGGTTCGCAATAACAGCCTGTCCTTTTATATTTAATTGGCGATCAAACTGTTCTTCACCAGTTTGAAGTACATCTAGTATCGTTGAATTAGGAATTACATTTAAAATAAATTCCCCAATAATATTTTGTTGTTTATCTAGCGAAAGAATATCATAAGCTGCTTGATTGACTAAACTAATCATGCCATTTTTATCGATTACAATAATCCCTTCACGTACAGATTGAATCACTGTACTATGCTCTTCATATAAAGATGAAATTTCTTCTGGTTCCATCCCGAACATCATTCTTTTTATACTTGCCGCTAAATATATAGAGCCGATTACTCCAATTAATAGCCCTATTATTGTAATCCAAAATACCCGCTTTCCATACACTTCTACTGCTCCATGAATATCAGCCATTGAAAACCCAACAGACACCACACCAATAATTTCATTCTCCTGGTTACGGACTGGGACTTTCCCACGCAATGAAGGGCCTAATGATCCATTAGCTTTAGAAACATAAGATTTCCCTTCTAATAAAACGCCTTTATTATCTCCGCCAACCATTTTTTCTCCTATTTTATCTCGCTCAGGATGCGCATAACGAATCCCCTCTTTGTTTCCAACTACAATAAAGTCAGCCTCTGTATCCATTCGAATTTTTTCTGCGATTGGCTGAATAATAGAAGCTGGATTTTCTTTTTGAAAAGCTTCCTGAATTTCTGGTATCGCGGCAACTGTTTTCGCAACATGCAAAGCTCGTTTCCCAATTTGCTCTTCTACCGTTTCAGATAATATGTAATAAAATAAATAACTCGTTAGCAGAAGTACCACTAAAATAAGTGTACTAATAGTTAATGTAATTCTCGGTTGGAGTTTTAATTTTTTTAATTTCAAAACCATTCCCCTAACATGATTAAAGATAGAATTTAAAGAATATACAGTCTCTTTAATTATACTTAATCATAACACGGTTACTCTATATTTCTTTCTTTTTCTCTTCATAAAAAAAGAAACGAAGTAAAATTATTACCTCGTTTCTTAATATTCGTTATTACACTTTAAACTTACTAATCATCTCTTGTAATTCTTCTGCCATTTGTGATAAATGGACTGCTGCTGCATTTATTTCATCTACTGAAGCTAATTGTTCTTCTGAAGAACCAGCAATATTTTGAACGCTTGCTGCATTTTCTTCAATTGTGGCTGCAATTTCATTAATAGATGCACTTACTTGTTTTGCATCTACCGTCATTTGTTTTGCTACATCTACCATGCTATCAATTTGTACAACTGTATCATTTGTAGACTTCAATATTTCGGCAAAGCTTTGCTTCGTTTCATTTGCAACTACAAGTCCTGATTGTACTTCTGCTCCAACTTGATTCATAGAGCTTACTGTTTCTTTTATATCAAATTGAATCTCTTTCACTAGTTTCCCAATTTCCGTAGAAGACTGTCCTGATTGTTCTGCTAGCTTTCGCACTTCATCTGCTACAATTGCAAATCCTCTTCCTTGCTCTCCAGCTCTCGCAGCCTCAATTGCCGCATTTAACGCTAATAAATTTGTCTGTTCTGCAATATGTTGAATCACTTCAAGGATTGCTCCAATTTGTTTCGACTTATCGTCTAACAAACCAATGATTTTGTCTGACTGTGAAACAGACTCATGAATTAATTGCATTTGATTCACAGTTTGTTCAACTAACTTCCCACCATTTTCAGCTTTTTTCTTCGTATACATAGAGGCTGTAGATACTAATGAAGAACTATCTGCAACACGCTGAATTCCTTCTGTAACTTCTTCTAACAATGTTGCTCCTTCTTCAACTTCTTTCGTTTGTATTTCTGCACCACTTGATACTTGCTCTATCGCCTGTGTAATTTGTTCCGTCGCTTCGCTTGTCTGCTTCATACTAGCTGTTAATTCTTCTGAAGATGCCGCTACATGACTTGCTGAAGTGTTTATATTGGAAATGACACTTTGTAACGATGCAGCCATCTCGTTAAAACTTTCTCCTAGCCGTCCAATTTCATCTTTAGAATGAACTGTAATTGATTCTGTTAAATCACCTTCACTAATCTTCTTCGATGATATGACAAGTTGTTTTAACGGTTTAATAATAGACGCAATTATGAAGTAAATTACAATCCCACCGATTATTAGTGAAATTCCAAGAACAGTTACTGTTTTATAGAAAATAGGTTCAGCCGCTTCAATAATTTCTTTGGAAGGCATAATTCCTGCTATTTTCCACCCAGTTTTCTTATTCGTTTTAAAAGTGATATTGCGATCTTCACCATCTAATGAATAATGAAAATCCCCAGCTTCCTGTTTATACAATTCTTTACTAAGTTTCTCTTCTAATTTCTCTCCTGGCTTCATTTTCGGGTGCGCTACTACATTTTTATCTTGATCAAATATCGCTACATATCCTTCCTTACCGATATTAACCATCTTGGAAGTAGTAACAATATTATTAATGATTAAGTCAATCCCAAGAACTCCACTTTTATCCTCGTTTTGTTTTGCTAGTGTAATAACAATATTCCCTGTCGTTTTTGACTTATATGGAGCAGTTACAATTACCTCTCCACTTTTCTTCACGGCCTCTTTATACCAATCTCTTTCTGTAGGATTATATCCATCTGGCATCTGAATAGCTGGTGATTGAATGAACTGTCCATTACTAGATCCTGTATAGATTGCTTCCATTTCTGGATGCAGTTTATTGTATTCTTCTAGTTTATTTTGTATGTTTTGAATTTGATCTGCTTGGTAACTTGATTGTGTAAATAATTTCGTAAAATAAGTTGCATCTACTTTTTTACTATCCAATTCTTTATTAATTACATTATCCAAAATTTTTATATTATCTTTCGCCGAGTTTAAAATCGTTTCATTAAAATTCGTCTTCGCCTGTTGATAAGACGTCCAACCAATTACAATACTTGGAAGAACTAAAATGATAATAAATGATACAAGTAACTTTGTTTTTAAACTACTACTCCTTAATTTCCCTTGAAACATACTTCTACCCCTCCATACCGTTTTAAATGTAATTAATTAACATTTAATCTTTCTATAAAAATAATACGATTTAAATGTATCGATGAGACTCTCTATCTTTTTCTACATCATAAAGAATTGATACATATCTTTTTCATTCTATATAAATTAAATAATTAAAACAATATATAAAAATGTATATTATTCGAAATATTATAATTCACAGAAGAACCTCTAGTATTTCACTTACTAGAGGTTCTTTCCACCTTATTATTCTTTATCTTTTTCTACTTCTTTTTTCTCATCTTCTACTACAGATACAACAGGTTTATCACTTGATAATTGTTGTACTGCTCCTTTTCCTGCAAATCCTTCTAATAGCTCTTTTAAGTCAATTCCAGAAGAAGCCTTTAACGTTTCTTGCATCGTTGCCATTAAATCAGTCGCATAGCCCGCAACTTTTCCGGCCCCGCTATTTTTACCACCGCCGCCTGTATCGACAACTGTGATTTTATCAATATTACTAAGCGGACTTGCAACTTCCTTCGCATAACTTGGAAGCATTTTAAGTACCATATCCATAATTGCCGCTTGGCCATATAACTCAAATGCCTCTGCAATTTTTTGTTTCGCTTCTGCTTCTGCTAAACCTTTTAACCTAATAACATCGGCTTCTGCCGTACCTTGTGCTTTTTGTACTTCCGCTTTCGCTTGACCTTGCGCTTTTTCGATTTCCGCCTTCGCTAAACCTTCCACACGTACTTCTTCCGCACGCGCTCTCGCTTCAGCCTCAATCTTATATTGATCCGCATCTGCCTTTTTAATTTGTTTTACTTTTTCTGCTTCTGCTGATTGCTCAACAGCATAGCGATCTGCATCTGCTTTTTTCTTAACTTCTGCATCGTATTGCTTTTCACGACGCGCAATCTCTTTTTCTTCTAACTCGATTTGCTTTTCACGCTCAATGATTTTAACGCGCATTTGCTCTTCTGTAACACCTTGTTGTGCTTTCGCTTGTTGTAATTCGTAAGAAAGATCCGCATCTGCACGTGCTTGCTCTTGTTCTCTCTTATAGGACTGTACTTTTAATTCTTTATGTTTTTCAGCTTCAGCGATTTGTGCATCACGTTGATATTCTGCTTCTTTTGCCTCTTTTTCAGCACGTGCTTTTTCAATACGTGCTTCTTTTTCACGCTCTGCATTTGCAATTGTTGCATCACGCTTAACTGTCGCAATTTGCGGCTGACCAAGCGCATCTAAGTATCCGTTTTTATCCATTATTTCTTTAATTGTGAAAGAAACAATGCGAAGTCCCATCTTCTTTAAATCTGTAGAAGCTACTTCATGTACCTTTTGAGCAAATTGCTCTCTATTACTATACGCATCCTCTACTGTCATAGAAGATAAGATTGCACGTAAGTGACCTTCTAAAACCTCTTTTGCTTCTACTTTTAACTCTTCTGTTTCTTTTCCTAAATATTGCTCAGCTGCAGTAGATACTTCTTCAATTGTAGAACCTACTTTAATAATAGAAACACCATTTACTGTAACTGGAACACCTTGCTTCGTATACGTATCACGTGTACCAACTTCTAATTTGTAGTTTAATAGGCTTAAAGGCTCTGCTCTTTGCATAATTGGAACTACGAAAGTACCGCCCCCACGGATAATCTTAATCTTCTTTCCATCATCAGTGGTAACAACATTCTTTCCTCCACCAAGCCAGTTCCCTGTAACAATTAACGCTTCATCTGGACCAACCGTACGATACTTCGTAATGAATACTAAAATGAGTAGAATTAAAATTGCCAGTAAAACTCCACCGATAATTAATGGAATCGTCATGTAAATTCCCCCTTATAATTTTGGTTTTTTTAAAGAATAAGCGATGTTTTGTACAAGTAAAACACCATCTTGGACTCCCTCGATAATAACCTCTGTTCCTTGCGAAATATCTTTTTTTCCAACAGTTTTAGCTGGGATTGCATTACTTCCAAATTGGGATAAAATTAATACTTCACCAAATCCTTCTGTAGGAATTGTCGTAATGACTTCTCCTTTGCAACCGATAAATTCATCCATACGTTGCATCGTATTTTGTTCTGCTTCTGCAATCGGTTTTAAAATTAGTATTTTCATGATGAAAACACCGATAAAAGATATAGCAAATGCAGCCCCGAAAATAGTAATACTATTAAAGGAAAATAAGTACTCTCCTATATAACTAAGCCCACATAACATGGCGAAGAAACTAAGTAATAAAGTAACAACGGATACAGATCCGCCCCCAAAACTAAATATCGATTCAAATATATCTCCAAAGAAGATATAAATAACAGTGAGTATAGTAGCAATAATAAATCCATATAAATAAATTGTTTCAAGTGGATAACCAAACAAGACCATTTCTTATCCCCCTTTCTTAAACAATCCCTTTTTTGTTATGTGTATGCCCCACCTCTTTCAAAGATTATAGTTCTTAATTTTCAGTTATTTACTCTTTAAAGAAAAGCCTGTAAAACAGGCCCCTAAAAAAGAACAGGAGAAACCTATTGTGACAGGCTCCTCCTAGAAAATAACCGATATATTATATATCTATATAATATACTATTTTCCACAAAAAGTAAAGTTAAACATACATTGGAAAAGTGCTTATTTTCCCCCGATTGGTGTGGGCTAATAATCATTGGAGGATGAATGATTAAAGTTTCACTTTACTGATAATGAGTACGTTCCATCGCCATTATCATATTTATATACATACAAGTAATACTTGCCTGGTTTTGCATTAAATTTCGCTTCTATATGATTCCCATTGGCTTGACCGTAAGCTGCATAATTTTGCATATCTGATTCATGGTGAAGTACCCATGTCATCCCAATTCCATACTCATTTAAAACAGAAATGTCGATATCTTTCGCTGATGCTACATTAAATGTATAAACATCAGTGTGGTCCCCGCCAATAAGATTACCTTTTATCGTACTATTTAGCCCGATACGATTTGCTTCCTCTGGACGATTATTTGGTTCTGATTCTGTTAAACTTCCATCTTTAATCGTAACAGTTGTTTCGCTTCTACTCTCTTTGCCTTTATCATCTTTTACTCTTAACGATACTTTATAAGAACCTTCTCTTTCATATACATGTACTGGATTCACTTCTACACTTGTGCTTCCATCTCCAAATTCCCATAAATAAGAAACAATTTTTCCATCTTCATCGTTTGAGCCATCACTTTTAAATTGAATTCCCTCTTTTACAAGACCGCTATAAGGGCCATTTATATTAACCGTTGGAGCTTTATTTTCTCCATCATCTTTTGCGATTCCATGGAAGACTACATCATATTCAAATTCATTTGAGCTATTCACACGATAATTGACGAAGTATGCTGTAACAGTTTTGTAGCCACTCCATTCTTTTTGCGCCAATTGTTCTAAAGATTCATTTACTCTTTTACTCATTGCTTTCCAATCTTCTGATTCACCTTTTGTGACACTACCTGTATACGTACCTTCTAATGTAAATGTATTAAAGAATTGAGAATTATGTTTTGTCATTTTTGTATCTTTCATAGGCAACGTATCACTAATTTCTTTTTTCACTTCAGTTAACGATTTCGGTGCATGTTCAGCTAAATAATCATCTGCTACTTCCGGTACATTATATTTATCTTGATTATCAATTAACTGCTGCATATACTCTTGATACTCTTTATTTAACTTAGGATCTTTACTTAGATTTTCACGATATGCATCATAATTTTTCACGTCATTCGCACGAATCAAATCTTGAATTTTATCAAATGTTTCAAACTGATGCGTATATAAGTAAGACTGCAATGCGAACGAGTAATTATAGAAATCCCAAGAACCGTATTTAGCAAATAGTGTACGCTCTGCTGTATAACGGCTTGCAGGATCAGATGATAATCCGCTAATTATACTCTTTCTTGGTACAACGTTATTCGTACGAGTAGATCCTGCGAAAAACTCTGCATTTCCTTCTTGGAACCAAGTTAGCCTTTCATTTTGATACATATCTCCTCTTCCAAATAAACCAGGAACTTCATATCTCCCTTGCAGATAATGAGTAAATTCATGACGGAATAACTCTTCTAAACTATAAATACTTTGCTCTGGTGTACGCTCATATGTAAAGAATGTACCTGTCTCTTCAATATAAATTCCACCGTTGTTTGTTTCATATCCATACAATTGTCTATTTAACTGATATTCATCTGGACTATTATAAATTACGATCGTTAATACATCATCCGCATTTCCTGGCTCTAACGCTTTGTCATTTCCAATTACACGGTGATACTGTGCCTTTACTTCCTTCGCAGCCCAATATAGTCTCTTAATTTTTTCTTCTGATACTTTATCTCCTGTTTTGAACACAATTGATCCATCGTCGAATGTATACGTTTTTGGTAGGTATTGCTCTTTTCCTTCTTTACGTATTTTCTCTAAATCTACTGTATTCCCGCTATAATCTTTACCATTATAATTTGTTGTAATTTGTTCTACCGCAACAAAATACGGTTCACTTAAGCGCGGGTACATATGCATTGCTTGTGTAACAACCTCTAATCCTTTATTTGGATTGCTATGAAACTTCCCTAAACGGCTAGCAAAATAAATGCCATTATTAACGAGCCATTTATTTTCTGGCGTTACTTCATTTAGAAGAGCAATACGATTTATTTCATTAATAAACCCATCTACTTTTCCATACCACATCGTTTCATTCGCTTCTTTACGAGCCTCAGTTAAGTACGACTGCATATCATAGTCAATACCTTGCATAATATCGTATATTGCTTGTCCCTTCATTCGATCATTTACATAAGTAGTATAATTATCATTGTATTGCTTTAAAATATTCGATGCATATTGAACCGTTTCAACATCGCTTGAAGCATTACTAATTAATTTACCGTACGCAGATACGACTGTATCTTGTTCAACTGTACCAAGCTTAAAGTTTGGATTTTTTGCGATTGCTTTTAAAGCAGGTAAACATTTATCCTGGAAGCTTCTTTCATTTAAGTCGCTTAATTCACTATTATAAAATGCAAGATAAAAAGCTGAACGCAGCACTTCAGTAAACGTTTGAATTCCTTTTGAATCATCTTTCGTAAATGTACTACCTCTATGAGCTAATTCATCTATAATGACTTGCATTTTTCCTTTATCTTTATAAAAAGCCTTTGCATCTTCATTAAACTGGAATAAGTCTGTAATTTGGTGCCATTTAATACTGCCTAACGTTTCAACTAATTCTTGGTCATTCATTTTGTTTAAATCAGCCATTGAATAGCTTTCTTTAACCTGCTTTACTGCAGTTTTCTTCGTAATAGATGCTGGTCGCTGTGAAAAATCTCCTACTTTTAAACGTTCTTGAAATGATAAAGTTTCATCAACTTTTGAAATATGTCCAACTTCATCTACCGACTTTTCAATTCCAACCGGTTTCGTTTTTAACACGTTATACGGTACTTTTTCTTCCGCTGCTGCATGAGTTTGAAGTGCGCCTAGCGATAAAGCCATTGTACTAATGCTAAGCATCACTTTATTGATCTTTGATTTCTTGTTCATATCCTTGCCCCCTATTTTAATATTCCATTCAAGAATTTAACATAAAATCTGGATGTAACAATATAAAATGCAATATTTCATATTATTTCTTCCTATAATTTGTACATATCGTGAACGCATTGCTCTTTACCTCTCTAAAACAAATTGCATCCTTTCACATTATAAAAAGGGAATTTTTTGACAATTAAAAACTTAATTGTTATGATTATTATAATTGTTAACTTTATTAAATAAGGGTGGGATTCTATGATAAAAAAAGAAAACAGTGTATTTTATATCTCCTTCTTGCTAACAACATTATTCATTATATGGGGAATTACCCCAGCAAGTTGGATACAAGGCTACGATTTACAAAGTGTTACATCTTCTTTAAACTCATTTATCCTCAATAAATTTGGATGGTTTTACTCTCTACTTATGACTACAATGATTATTTTGGCTGCTTATTTAGCATTTTCCAAGTACGGTTCTATTCGTCTTGGTAAAGATGGAGAAAAGCCAAAATATAATTATCCATCTTGGCTATCCATGTTGTTTGGGGCAGGAATGGGAATTGGACTCCTCTTTTATGGAATCGCTGAACCGATTTCACATTTTACAGATCCGTTAACAGGAAAAGCAGGTACAGAAGAAAGCGCCAAACTCGCTATGCAATATTCATTTTTCCACTGGGGACTCTTTCCGTGGTCACTATACGCAATGGTCGCTTTAACAATTGCATATTTCACATTCCGCAAACAAAAAGGTAGCACTATCGGGGCTACAGTTACTCCATTATTTAATCGATCGAAAAATTCTCGTATTGGAAAAACAGTTGATATTCTAGCTGTTTTAGCCACAGTATTTGGCATTGTACCATCTGTTGGGATTGGTGCTCAACAAATTGCTGGAGGATTAAGCTATTTATTCCCTTCCATTCATAACACTTTACTTACTCAGCTCGTACTTATAGCTATATTCGCTGTTTTATATTTAACAAGTGCACAAACTGGCTTAGATCGTGGGATTAAATATTTGAGCAACTTGAATTTCTCTCTTGCAGGCATTTTACTCATCTCTTTCTTACTTTTAGGACCAACTGTATTTATTATGAAATATTTCACATCTACACTCGGTTCTTATATCGGCGCTTTACCTAGTATGGGATTAAATTTAGGAGCATTTAGTGAAAAATCTTCTTCTTGGATTGAAAACTGGACTATTTTCTATTGGGGGTGGTGGATCTCTTGGTCTCCATTCGTCGGCACATTTATCGCACGTATTTCTAAAGGACGCACAATAAAAGAATTTATTTTTGGAGTTGTATTAGTCCCAACTCTTATCTGTACATTTTGGTTTGCAGTATTTGGTGGTACCGCAATTCATATGGAAATGTTCCAATCGCTTGGAATAGCTGATGAAATTGCAAAAAATGGTACAGAGATTGGATTATTTGCTGTTATTTCACATCTACCATTCTCTACATTTTTAACGATTATCGGGTTAATTTTAGTAGCCACATTTTTCGTTACTTCTGCCGATTCAGCAACATTTGTTGTTTCAATGCAAACGAGTAACGGAAGCTTATCACCGAAAAATAGTTTAAAACTTATATGGGGATTAACAATCGCGATAATTGCCGCTATTTTATTACAAGCTGGAGGATTAAATGCACTACAAATCGCAGCTATAATTGCTGCGCTACCATTTTCTATTGTAGTCGTTCTTATGGTCACTTCTCTTTTTAAAGAGCTAAAAAAAGAAGATGTTAATTCGCAAACGAAAGAAATTCCGAAAAAAATAAAAAAGGTTATGTAACGATTATCACCTCTTATACAAGAAGAATTCGGCCCTCAAATTAGTCCTGAATCTGTTATTACCGAGGGCGGCAAAGTAAATGAAATAAAACCCATTCGTATGAAATATAATCTTCATACGAATGGGTTTTTACTCTATTATATAGTGTTGTAAACATGCCTTCTCCTCAAACCCTACTTTCTTGTACAACTCCATCGCACGATCATTATTCGTATTCAAACATAGTTCTATCTCTTTCATCTCTTGGAAGGAGAAAATATACTGAATTGCCCCTTGTAATAACTGCTCTCCGACACCTTTTCTTCTACTATTTTCAGCGGTTGCAATAAATTCGATATTCGCTTCTTGAAACTCCGGATTTACTTCAACATATACGTAACCCTCTAATTTACCATTCTTCATACTTACAAATAATTTATTCGTATCACTTAAATGTTCGATAATTTCATTTCCTTGATAATATGCATTAGGAAAAGTATGATTGTGTAAAGAGATAAACTGCTCGAATACTTTTGGTAAAGCCTCTTCTACATTGCATATACTACGTTCTTCCACAATATTATGACTTAAACTGAAAATACTATGTTGATCTTGTTCTTTTGCATATAAATTCTTCATTAAACGGGCACAATTATTATTTTCTACATGATAAAAACCATAAAATTTTTCAATATGAAAAGGCCCCTTTTCTATAAGTTCCTTCCACATATGTAAAGCAACTTCTTCCCAATTCTCTGCTTTAATAAACGGCCCCCAAATTTCTGCACATCTCTTTACTTCATCCACATCAAACCCTAATACGCCAATTATTTTATTGTCCTCATAAGTAACAACGAAAGATTTCTCCCAGCCTATATCAGAAAAATCATGAAGAATCGTATGTAACACCTCCTTTTTCTCATCTCCGCAATAACCAACATGATGAATAGCATCTTTATTCATATTCGCAATAAATGATGCTGCGTCTTCAACTTTTGAAATTGAACTAACATACATAATCTCTCCTCCTTCTCTAATATATTCACACCTTTTCCATTTATCTCCTTCTAAAAAAGACATCACCATAAGCATATTTCAAAATGAAATCGCCATGATAATGTCTTCTCAAAAACTCATATAATCATCTTACGTTATAATAAGATAAAACGTTTTTTATTTCTTAAATAATCTCTTTCTAAATACAAGCATACTCATCGCTGAAAGAACTAACGCTATGCCTGAAAGTAATATTGATGTATTCTCTTGTCCACCTGTTGCTCCTAATGCTTTCTTATTTTCTTCTTGCTTATTAACAGCTGGTTTATTTTCTTTCACAACTTGATTATTCACGTTTTGTTCTTGGACTACTGCTGATTGATTTACCGCGTCTTTTGAACCTTCAATTTCTTTTCCTGTTTCTTTTACCTTCGCTTTCGATCCTTCAACTCCTGTTGTTGGCTCTTTTACTTCTTCTTTCTCTTCTTCAACTTCTTTTGTTGGCTCTTTTACTTCTTCTTTCTCTTCTTCGACTTCTTTTGTTGGCTCTTTTACTTCTTCTTTCTCTTCTTCAACTTCTTTTGTTGGCTCTTTTACTTCTTCTTTCTCTTCTTCAACTTCTTTTGTTGGCTCTTTTACTTCTTCTTTCTCTTCTTCAACTTTTTTTGTTGGCTCTTTTACTTCTTCTTTCGGTATTAATTTTTCTACTATATTCTGCATGACAATGCCACTATATAATATGCCAGTCTCATAATGATCTGCATCTAAATCAAATTCATATATTTTTTCCCCTAGAGTACTCCAAATAATTCCCTCATCAGTAAGTGTTCCACCTTCACTCTTTAGTGTAATCTTTTCAATTGGCTCTCCTTCTAAATCATATACAGGAATTATCACTTCTTTATTTATTTCTGCATCATCCAAAATGACTTTTTGCCTTCTAACATCAATTGTTCCCCACTGACCTAATTGTATTAACGGCCTTACATCACGAATCTCATTCCCAGCTAGATTTAAGCTAAATAAGTTTAGCATGGAACCAATAACCGTTACATCTTTAATATGATTGTCCGCAAGATTTAACCACTGTAAATTTTCCAATGAAGATAGTGGTGTTATATCTTCAATTTGATTATGAGATACATTCACATTATTCAATTGTTTCAAGTTTGAGATGAACTCAATATTTTTCAGGCCTACTCCTTCTAAAGTGAGGTTTTCTAAGTTCGTCATGTACTCTAAACCTGTTATATTTTTTATCTCATTTCCTTTTTCTTTAAGTATCTCTAGTTTTTTAATCTGTAATAAATCTTCTTTTGTGATAGGAGCGTTTACATTCTCTCTACCTAAATTCTCTTTATTAATATGTTGTTGTAAAGTTTTATCGAGAATTACATTTTCCTTTTGTTCATTATCCTCTTTTATTGTTTCCTTGATTTCGTCTAATCTTTCAACAACATTTTGAATTACTGTTCCATTAAACTTAATACGATTCTCTTCTGGCTTTATATCCAACGTAAATTCGTATGTTTTTTCACCAGTAGTCCCCCATTTAACAGAACCATTATTAACTATCCCATCTTCACTCTTCAATTGAATAGTATCAAGTGACTCTCCTTGTAAATTATAGATAGGTATTTTAACTTCCTTATCTTTTTCTACATTATCTAAAAAGATTTTTTGTCTTTGAATATCGATATATATTCTTTTTCCTAGCTCTTGAACAGGTCTAACATCACGAATTTCATTTGAACCTAGCTTTAAATCATATAAGTCTGTTAAGTGACTAAGTGGCGTTATATCTGAAATATAGTTTTCTTCTAAATTAAGTGATTGTACAGTAGATAATCTTGATAAAGGTTCGATGTTTTCTAATTCATTTTTAGCAAGATCTAACTCTACTAATTTTTTCATTGATGTAATATGTTCAATATTCGTAAGTCCATTGTTACTTAAAGATAAGTTTTTTACATTTTTCAATTGCTCAATTCCAGCAAGGTTATCATTACTAATTTGATTATTTGCCACAATCAAAGTCCTTAAAGATTTCACTGTAAATAATGGTTTAATATCTTTTATATAATTACTATTTAAATCTAGAATTTTGATCTTCTTCATTTGACTCAATGGGCTTAAATCCGAGATTTTATTGTTTCTCAAGCTTAAACTTTCGATATGTTCTAACTCAGCCAAAGGTCCAATATCTTTAAGTTCACCATAAGTTATACTTAATGATTTCAATTGTCTCAAACTTGAGATAAATTGTATATTTTCTAACTTAACTTCTTCCAATGTTAAGCTTTCTAAGTTCGTCATATATTCTAAACCACTTACGTCTTGTATTCCTTTACTTTTCGCTTCAACGACTATTAAAGATTTAACTTTTAATAAATCTTCCTTAGTTATTGGCGTATTTAGATTCTCTCTATTTAAATTATACTTATTAATATGCCTTTGTAATTGCTTATCTAATATTACATTTCCGTCTTCATCCTGTTGATCCTCTTTATTTTCCTTTTGCTTTTCTGGAACATTATTTTCTAAATTTAAAGCATTTACTTCAAACTGCACTTGATATTTATTATCATAGGCCATTGTCGGAATATAAATATGCATTTGCATATTATATCTTTTTCCTAATTCTCCTACTTCAAACTGAATCACTTTCGTTCCGTTTTTCTTTTTATCTTCTGATATTACTTTTACATCATGAAACACACCAGGAGTATGAACATCTTCTGTTTTCAAGTATTTGAAGAAATCACTATCACTTAACCTTGCTGTTACAATTTTCTTTCCATTCTCAATTGTTAGTTTCGGATCCTTTATATAAACAGCTGCCATAGACTCTTCATTCGTTTTATCTTTATACGCTTTAATAACAGCGTCATATGTACCATCTTCTAAACCTTGTCCAGTTTTATTCGCCTCAATTGCTACTGCCGCTAAAGCAGGTGTTGAATAAACAGCAAACGGAAGTGATAACGCCGCCGCTATAATCATTGCATTTATACGTTTTCTTTTATTTTGTTTCAACTTTACATCTCCTCCGAAATATATAATTCGAAATGTAATCATTTCTCGAATAAATGATAATGATTTTCATTATCATTGTCAACTAGAAAAATAAAAAGTTTACAAAAAAAGAACCTCTTTAAAAGAGGTTATGCCATTTTCTCACCTGATTCTTCTCTAAAAAAGCTTTTCATCGCATGAAATACGTCTGCTTTTTGCTTTAAAATATAATATCTGAAATTATCATCTTTAATATTTTTATAGGCTGACATGAGTGTACTATGGCGGTTATACTGGTTCACTTCCCCATACCCAAACATATTACACTTCTTCATTAGCTCTTCAACAAGCTTTACACATCTAGCATTATCTGATGTTAAATTATCACCATCTGAAAAATGGAATGGATAAATATTATAGCGGTCTGGTGAATATTTATTATCGATAAGTTCTAATGCTTTTTTATATACGGAGGAACATATTGTTCCGCCACTTTCTCCTTTTGAGAAAAATTCTTCTTCTGTAACGACTTTCGCTTCTGTATGATGAGCAATAAATTCAATATCAACTGTTTCATACTTTGTGCGTAAAAATCTTGTCATCCAGAAAAAGAAGCTACGTGCCATATATTTCTCCCATATTCCCATCGATCCACTCGTATCCATCATCGCTAATACAACAGCTTTTGAATCTGGCTTTAATACTTCATTCCAAGTGCGGAACTTTAAGTCTTCTTGATGAATTGGATGAAAAGATGCCTTACCACTCATTGCATTTCGTTTATATGCGGATATCATTGTTCGTTTCTTATCGATATTTCCCCATAATCCTGTTTTTCTAATGTCATTAAATTCAACATGTTCAATCCGGTTTTCATCCATTTCTTTTCTCTTTAAATTAGGCAGTTCTAACTCTCTGAAAAACGCTTGCTCTAATTCTAAAATAGAGACTTCAGCTTCATAGTAATCTTCCCCAGCTGCATCTCCTGCTCCTTGCCCTTTTCCTGGCCCTTTTTGTTTTTGACCACCTGATCCATCTCTCGCAACGACATCACCAACTTTGCTGTCACCGTTTCCTTGCCCAACATGTTTATTTTTATCATAATTGTATCTAATCTTATATTCATCTAGAGAACGAATTGGTATTTTTACAACATCCTTGCCATTAGACATAACTATACTTTCTTCTGTTACAAGATCGGGTAAATTATTCTTAATTGCCTCTTGTACTTTTTCTTGATGGCGCTGTTGGTCGTCATATCCTTTGCGATGGAGGGACCAGTTTTCCTGTGAAATCGTATAATTTGGTTGATTTTCTTCGCCCATTCCTTTCCCTCCTTACTGTAATTGTCTTCCTGTATGAACAGCAATCTATAAATTTTGTTCTGTAATATGCAAGCTAGAATATTTGAAAGGTAACTGCCCACAGAAAATCATCCCATAAACATTTATAACGTTTTTCATACAATACCCCGAGCATCCTAAACAAAATTTTGCCACTCACATAAATAGAAAGAAATATTCAGCCACTGATAAGAAAGAAACACAATGCATTGTTGCACACATTTTTACTTTGCAACATATTGTATTGTGTTGGCTTTTTTCGTATGAATGGTTGGTTACTCTATCATATGCATATTGTAAAAATAATTGACAATAAATTCATAAAATTGCATCTTAATTTATTACATTTGGACAAGGTATGACACTTTATACACATATGAACGGATAATAAAACGCTGTCCCGCAAAATACAAGAGACAGCGTTTTGTTATCAAACTATCTGTTTAACAAGCTACCTACATAGCGTAGTAATTCATTTGCTGAAGAAGAATTATAGCCATGCTCATCAATTAAACGCGCAACAACATCATTGATTTTCTTAAGCTGATTTTCGTCCGGCGTTTTCGTTGATGTTGTAATTTTCACTATATCTTTTAAATCAGCAAATAGTTTTTTCTGAATCGCTTCACGAAGACGCTCATGTGAATTATAATCAAAGCGTTTTCCTTTACGGGCATAAGCAGAAATGCGAATTAAAATCTCTTCACGGAACGCTTTCTTAGCATTTTCTGAAATTCCAATTTGCTCTTCAATTGAGCGCATTAATTTTTCATCTGGACTCATTTCTTCTCCTGTTAACGGATCACGTAATTTCGATTTATTGCAGTACGCCTCAACGTTATCTAAGTAATTATCCATAAGCGTCTTAGCTGATTCTTCATATGAATAAACAAACGCTTTTTGTACTTCTTTCTTCGCGATTTCATCGTATTCTTTTCTCGCTAATGAGATGAAGTTCATGTAACGTTCACGGTCTTCATTACTAATGGATGGATGCTGATCTAGCCCATCTTTTAAAGATCTAAGTACATCTAACGCGTTAATAGATGGTACCTCTTTTCGAATGATTGTAGACGAAATTCGGTTAATGACATAACGAGGATCAATACCCTTCATACCTTCATCTTGATATTCGCGTTGTAATTCTTCTACATCAATCGCATTATAACCTTCTACCGTTTCTCCATCATACAAACGCATCTTTTTAATTAAATCAATATCCGGACGCTTCGGATCTTTTAAACGAGTTAAAATAGTGAACATTGCTGCAACGCGAAGTGTGTGTGGTGCAATGTGAACATTCGATACATCACTTTCACGAATCATTTTTTCATAAATATGTTCTTCTTCACTTACTCGTAAATTATAAGGAACTGGCATTACAATAATTCTTGAGTGCAATGCTTCATTTTTCTTATTTGCTATAAATGAGCGATACTCTGTTTCATTCGTATGCGCTACAATTAATTCATCTGCTGAAATAAGCGCAAATCTTCCCGCTTTGAAATTCCCTTCTTGCGTAAGCGATAATAAGTGCCATAAAAACTTCTCATCGCATTTTAACATCTCTTGGAACTCCATCATTCCTCGGTTTGCCTTATTTAATTCTCCATCAAATCGATACGCACGCGGATCTGATTCTGAACCATATTCTGCAATCGTAGAAAAGTCCAGACTACCTGTTAAATCTGCAATATCCTGTGATTTTGGATCAGACGGGCTAAATGTACCAATCCCTGTACGGCGATCTTCAGAGAAGAAAATACGCTCTACAACTACATCCTCAATTCTTGATCCGTATTCTTGCTCTAAACGCATGACATTTAGTGGTGATAAATTCCCTTCAATTCTAACCCCATACTCATCAAAGAAATCATCTCGTAAATGATGTGGAATTAAATGCAGTGGATCCTCGTGCATTGGGCATCCTTTAATTGCAAAAATTGCTCCGCGATCTGTTCTTGAATATGTTTCTAATCCTCGTTTCAACATTGTAACTAACGTTGATTTCCCTCCACTAACAGGACCCATTAATAATAAAATTCTTTTTCTAACATCTAATCGTTTTGCAGATGGATGAAAATATTCCTCTACAAGACGTTCTAGAGCATCCTCTAATCCAAAGAGCTGATTACTAAAGAAGTTATACTTTCTTCTACCATCAACTTCTTCAATTCCAGCGTCTTTTATCATATTGTAAATGCGAGAGTGTGCTGTTTGAGCCACCCATGGTCTTTCTTTCACAAGCTCCAAATACTCCGCAAACGTACCTTCCCATTGTAAACGTTCTTCTGCTGCTCGATGCTGTTCAATCTTTTTTAGAATATCCATTATAGCTCCTCCCCCATCTCCTTGTTCAATCGGATTATTATAAAAGGTATGCTAGGATGTCCTTAAACATTCTTTAAATCAAAACGAAATATATAATAGCACGCTAAAATTCTCTCCAAAATTCAAAGAAAATTCTGTATAATATAGGTATTAACGTTTTTACACTGCTATTCATTATAAATAAATTCTTTTCTTCTAAGAACCTTACATACATTTTGGATAATAAATAAAACTCATGAACCGAAAAAAGTAAGGAGGATATTAGTATGAAATTATTATTAATTTTAGGTGTATCACTCACATTTCTTACAGCTATTTTTACATCCGGTTACAATGACAAACCAGGTACACATAAAAAATGATGTGCTTTTAGCACATCATTTTTTTATTTATAATACATATTTTCCATATCATATTTGGATAGTGGTCGGCTATAATAATAACCTTGTACAAGCTTCACATTCTTTTCTTTCAAAAACTGTATTTGCTCCTTTTTTTCTACTCCTTCTGCAATTATATTCAATTCTAAAGTATGAGCTAAATGAATAATTGCAGCTGTAATATTCGTATCACGTTCATCTATATGTATACCTTCCATAAAAGAACGATCAATTTTTAAAGTATCAATTGGATATGTTTTTAAATAACTTAAAGATGAATAGCCTGTTCCAAAATCATCTAAATGAATCTTTAAATTTTGTTCTTTTAATTGTAGTAACACTCTCTTTGATATATCTTTATGTATAAGAGCTCCTTCTGTAACCTCTATCGCTAATAAATGAGCTGATACATTGTACTTATTTAAAGCCCGTGTAATCATCTCTATTAATGTAATAGAACGAAAGTGTCTAGCTGAAATATTAACCGCAATTGGGACCACTTCATATCCTTTATTTAACCATTCGCGCAGTTGCTGACACACTTGATTTACTACCCATTCATCGAGCTTAATAATAAATCCTGTTCTTTCTGCCAATGGAATAAATTGGTTTGGAGAAACAAATCCTAATTCCTTATTCTCCCACCTTATTAAAGCTTCCATACTAGCTATTTTTTTCGTTTCAATATTAATTTGTGGCTGATAATATAAGAAAAATTCATTTTTTTCTATAGCACGATGTAACTGGTTTTCTATTATAAACCTTTGTTCACGCTCACAGTCTAATCCACTACAATAAAAATGATAATGTCCTTTTCCTTTTTCTTTTGCTTTTTCTAAAGCAGCATCGACCCTCTGAAATAGTATTTTTTCATCTTCTCCATCTGCTGGAGCCATTACAATTCCAATTGATGCACTTAAATATACATCTTCTTCTTCGATTACAAAATATTCACTAATATTTTTCAGTATGCTTTTTGCAACTTCCTCTACATATTCTTTCGTTATATTTTCTATCAACATAACAAATTGATCATCGTGTTCTCTAAATAAGTGCATATCTTCTATTTTTAGATTGCTTAAACATTCTGTAACTTTTTGTAATACTTTATCTCCCTCTTTATGACCAAATGTATCATTAATACGATGAAACTCATCTAAATCTATAAATACAAGTGCAAAATTTACACTCTCATTTAAAAAAGTATTTAACTTATTTGTACATGAAATTCTATTCATTAATCCCGTTAACTGGTCATAGTAAGCTAAATATTCTGTTCGCATTTCGTTTAATACTTGCCTTGTAACATCTCTCGTAACAATATAAATCCCAACAATTTCACCGTTCACAATAATCGGGATAGTTCTCAAAGAAATATATAGCTCGTACCCTTCTTTATGAACATATTTCTTTGAAACAATTTGTTTTGCTTTTCCTTGCATCGATCCCTTAAATATAATTTGAAAATCTTTTTCATATTCTTTATTAATGAATTCAAAAATAAATTTATTATTTAATTCCTCATACCGGTATCCAAATATTTCATACGTTGCCGGATTTGCATATGTAACTCTCCCTATAGAATCTATAGATATAATTGAGTCATTATTATATTCCAGTAACGACTTAAATAACATTTGTTTTTCCTCTATCTTTGTCTTCTCCTCAATTTGAGCTGTAATATCTCTTGTAATACAAATAACAAATTGACATATTCCTTCTTCGTCGCAGACAGGATTAAGTGAAGATTCATAATGTATCTCACCTTTTGGTAAATTGACTACATCACAAAAGGTGTGTGCTTTCGCTTCTCTCACTACTTTTGCATATTGCCTTTGCAATATCCCCGCTATATCTTTTGGTAATACTTCTGCAAAAGTTTTTCCATAGCACTCTTCGCTTAACCTAGCATAATCCATTCCTATTTTATTCACATACATATATTGAAACGTTTCATTATCAATAACTTTCAATATGAATACTAAATCTTGAATAGCATGTAATAATCCTTGTCTAATTAAATCCATATCTATCATACTTAAAAAGGTATTTTGATTACTATATTCTTCCTTCATATTTATCTCAACCCGTCTTATCTATTTTTAATCATATATCCCATTCTATATGATTATGTCCTCTCTTTTAAATGTATGATTATATATTATTTTTATTTTATAAAAAAAAGTCGCCATATGGCGACTTTTAATAAACGATTTCTAAATCTAATCCAGGGTAATTTTGTTGACGGAACGCTTCATAAATTAAAATTGCTGCTGTATTAGATAAATTTAATGAACGTACTTTATCTGTCATTGGAATACGTAAACAATGATCAAAGTTTTCTTCGATTACATTAGCTGGTAAGCCGTTTGTTTCTCTTCCAAATACAAAATAGTAATCCTTCTCACGCTTGCTATAGTCAAACGCTGTATGAGCTTTCTCGCCATACTTTGTTAAATAGAAGAATTCACCGTCTTTATTTTTTTCATAAAATTCTTCAATTGAATCATAATACGTAATTTTTACGTGCTGCCAATAATCTAATCCTGCACGCTTTAACATTTTATCATCCGTTGAAAATCCAAGCGGTCTAATCAAATGTAATTCTGTTCCAGTTGCTGCACAAGTACGAGCAATATTCCCTGTATTTGCTGGAATTTCTGGCTGATATAAAACAACATGTACTCCCACGCGATATTCACCTCTGTTTTTTGTCTACTACGTATTATACCACTTGAGCGAAAAATCTCTACCCATTAATAATATGAAAGAATTTATATTTCATTTGTGGTGTATATTTACTAGAGTCTTCATAGTTCCAATAACGTCGACGGCTATTCGCTGAATGTGCATTTACAAGCGGCATACCATCTGCATCTTTTGCTACCACAATCGTCGTATGATTCCATCTTCCGTCATCCTCGAAATCATAAGCAATGACATCTCCAAGAATAAGTTCTTCTGGCCTCTCTACCGCCTCTGCTCGAAGTCCTGTTGTAGCACCTGACAAATACCAATAAAAAGAATGTGCAACAGCCCAGCTCCAACTCCACTGATTCTCCCTTTGCCACCATCCTTTACGAATATTAGGATACCCGTTCATAGGTACTTCTCCAGTATGAAGACATTGAGAAATGAAATTCGTACAATTATCAGGGAAATTACGATACATAGGATTCCGGTCATCCCACCAACGCTCTGCATATTTCACTGCCTCTAAACGATTATACTGATAAGAACCGTACTTCTCTTTCGTAATATCCCTTTCTAATGTCTCACCCATTCTAATTTCTTCTGACACTTCAATAGCAGAATCGCCTATAATTCGACTATTATTTAAACAAACTCTTCGTTTTAATTGTTCCTCTTCAATATAAAATAATTCTTTATGCTTAATTAAATATTTAAAATGTATTTGATAATCAATTTCTTGATGGTCATTACTATTTAATTGTCTAATGAAAGAAACATCCGCAGTTGCTTTCACTATATGTGCACTACGCCTTTGAAACAATTGTTTCTTTCTCAGTGCCATTTGTAATAAATCCTCAGCAATACCATCCACATTCGTTCTTTTCTCCGTTATATATGCTAAAAATTGTTGTACTTGGTTTTCAATCTTCGTTTTTACAACCATTCTGTCTCCCTCCCATATTACAATATGAAAAAGGGAAATATTATCTACTCTTTTTTCTGTGCTAACAATTCAAGCCCGCGATTCATTTCATGAAGCACTTCTTTATCTTTCTCACGTTCCATCGCTTTCTCAATCGCTTCGCCTACTCCATCTCCGCCAATTTTCCCAAGTGCCCATGCTGCCGTTCCGCGTAGTACCGGTCTTGGGTCATCTTTCATAACACCAATTAAATCAGGAATTGCCGATGCTTCTTTAAAATGTGCTAATGCTAAAATCGCATTTCTTTGCAGTGGCTTTTTCCCTCTCCATGACCCTGACATAATCCCATATTTCTCTTTAAAATCACGATTACTAATTGTTAAAAGTGGCGTTAATAATGGTTTAACTAGCTCAGGATCCGGCTCCATCTCAGGATGATTATGAAAATCCATTCCTTTGTTTTTCGGACAAACAGTCTGACACGTATCACATCCATATATGCGATTTCCTATTTTATCGCGATATTCTTCAGGTAGGAATCCTTTCGTTTGTGTTAAAAACGCAATGCACTTCTTCGAATCTAACTGTCCCCCCTGTATTAAAGCACCGGTAGGACAAATATCGATACATTTCGTACAGCCCCCGCATTGATCTTCTATCGGCTTATCTGGCGGGAATGGAACATTTGTAATCATTTCCCCTAAGTATACGTACGAACCAAATTCAGGTGTAATAATAGAGCAGTTTTTACCGCTCCATCCAATACCAGCACGCTCTGATACAGCTCGATCACTTAATTCACCTGTATCAACCATGGACTTCACTTCTATATCGGGAAGTTTTTCAATTAAATATGCCTCTAATTTTTGCAAACGATCTCGTAAAACAAGATGATAATCTTGTCCCCAAGAAGCACGACAAAAAATCCCACGGCGTTCTCCACGCTTACTTAATGGTGCATTTTTTAATTTTGAAGGATATGCTAAAGCAATCGCAATAATTGATTTAGCACCCGGTAATAACAGTTGCGGATTCGTTCTCTTCTCTATATCAGGCTCTTCAAATCCAGATTGATAATTTAATTGTTGTTGCTGGATTAAGCGCTGCTTTAATTCCTCAAAAGGAGAAGCGCTCGCAAAGCCTATTTTATCTATGCCAATTGTTTTACTATACGCAATTACATCTTGCTTTAATTGTTCAAAATCCACTCTTAATCGCCTCCTCAGATGAATCCACCCCTTATGTAACCACTCTATTGGTTAGTAATTCACGTTTGGAATACTATTATTTACTTCTATTTTCGCATGTAATTATATTTTTCAAACATTAAAAAACGCAATGCCTCGTTTATCTCGGAAACGAAACACTGCGTTGATCACAATTTATAGAAAAACATTTAATAAAATTTGGAGCGGGTGAAGAGAATCGAACTCTCGACCAGAGCTTGGAAGGCTCTTGTTTTACCACTAAACTACACCCGCAAATATGAATTACATATAAGATATTAGAATAACTTATGTAAAGTAGTATAGCATGTAAAAAAAGTAGAGGCAAGAATTTTATCGAAAAAAGTCGAAAAAGTGATGAGAGACCTCATCACTTTTTCAATTCTTTATCAATTGCCTTCTTCATACTATCAAAATCAGGATTTGCAAGATTTCCGTTTACATATACAGAAGGAGCACCTTGAACTTTTAATTTTTGAGCACGATCTGAATCTTTACTTACTTTTTCTTTAATGTCTTTACTGTGTAAATCTTTCTTAAATTGCTCTACATTAACTTTCGGCAGTTTCTCTTTCACAATGCTAAGAAGCAAATCTTCTGTAATCCATTCTTCTGTATCTTTCTTTTGATTTTGATAGATCTCATCATAGAAGATCCAGAATGAATCTTTATCTTGTTTATAAATTGCTTCACCAGCTGCTGCACCTAAATCTGAGTCTTTTCCAATAAATGGGAAGTTAATAAAGTATAACTGCACTTTGCCTTTATCAATATACTCTTCTTTTAATCGAGGTAATACTGTTACATCCCAAGTACGACAAGCAGGACATTTAAAGTCTCCAAATTCAACTACCTTAACTGGAGCATCATCTTTCCCTAAAGATTGTTGCGTAGAATAAGCAAACATCTCATTCCCTTTATCTTTTTTGTCATTTATGATGCTATACGCAATTGTTCCAATTACAATTAATACTGCGATAGAAAAAACTATACCAAGAGCCATGAGTTTATTTGATTTCATATACATTCCTCTTTAAATTCATATTCTGTATACAGCATTGTACACAATACACATAATATCAACACTTATATACGTCACGCAATGAACACGCTCACATAAATTACAAAAACACAATAATTGTGACGATATTGTGTCACAATTTGTCACAATTTATTCAAAAAAAGAAGCTCCTCTGTAGGAACTTCTCTTAACTTACTGCTTTTTTACGTGCGCTATTTAACATCGACTGCTCTATTTTTATATCATGACGAATTACCAATTTCTCACTAACTGCTTGAACATACTCATCATGGCTTATATAGCCTTCTTTCTCCATTAGTCTCAAAACGACATTACGTCTCTCTACTGCTTTATCATAATTTTGTGCAGGTGAGTAATAAGCAGGTGCTTTTACTACAGCAGCCATCATTGCACTTTCAGCCAACGTTAATTGGTTCACCTTTTTACCGAAGTAAAGGTTTGCTGCTTTTTCAATTCCCCATGCTCCTTCTCCATAATAAATATTACTTACATATAATTTTAAAATTTCATCCTTCGTAAATGTGCGTTCAATTTTTTTCGTATAAAAAATCTCTTTCCACTTCCGAGAAAATGTACGTTCATTCGTTAAAAAGGCATTTTTAGATAGCTGCTGTGTAATTGTACTTCCTCCTTGCACGACACCACCAGCCTTTATATTCTCAACAGATGCCCTAATAATTGCTATATAATCTAAACCGTTATGATGATAAAATCTTTTATCTTCTGTCGCAATAAATGCATATGTTAATGATTCTGGCACCTCTAACTTAGCCGGTACATGTAATTTACTAATATCACTTTTCTCAATCATTACATTTCCAATGAATAATAACGTACAACTTAACAATAATAATAATATGATGGCTTTATAAAAAAGTTTAGTCATTGGATTTAATGCAACTTTTTGATGATAGTTCACCCTAGATAATACTCGTTCTTTCATCTTGAACACCTCTTTTCCACACAGCATATAACTCTTACTTTAAGAATACATTGTTGTAAAAAAATATCCCATCGATTTCTCTTACACGTACCTTACATCATTGTAAGGTATAAAGTGAAACTTTAATGAGCCCTCATCAATCAGGCTTACTGCCCAGCAAATAGTGGGATAAAAAAGTATTGTATCACAGTATTTTTTTATCTACTATTCATCTGAAATATTGAATATAGGTTATGTTAAAGTACGAATAACCAATAATAGAGAAACCCTTAAGACTATTATATTTTCACTTTACACTTTAATTATATCATCTACAAATATATATACTTTTGACTATCTAGTAATCTAAATGTATATAACATATAGATTTATTATACAGAACAAATGTTCCTCAAATCAATACTAGTGCTATTATTATTTTGACCTTTTTCTTAAACAGTATACAAAAAAAGAGTAGTGATTCGAATGTATCTCAAATCGGCTACTCTTTTCTTTACAATCTTCCTATTAAATTATACGGCTGTACTTCCCACGTTTCATACGGAATAAAATGTGTTGCTCTCATTGCATCAAGCGTTCTGGATTTCATATGAGGACGCGTTATATACTCATCTATGTTCTCTTCATTTAAATCAACAAATTTAGCCTCTTGTATTTCTTCAGGTTGAATTTTTATTTCACCACTTATATATGCTACTTTAAAAACAACAGCTAGAATATGCATAGAAGTATTATAATAAACGCCTGTAATTCCGATAGGCTTCACCGTTAACCCTGTTTCCTCTTTTATTTCCCTACAGACAGCTTGATCGAGCGCTTCGCCTTCTTCTACCTGTCCTCCTGGCAACTCCCACGTATCAGCTCGCCAGTGCACTTTTGTTAATAACACTTCATTTTTTTCATTTGTTAAATAACCTGCTACAGCAACGATATGCTTTGGTGTCTTATGTTCCATATTAAGCCTCCTAGAGATAATGAATATTTTATATATCCCTATAATCATATTCCCTACCTACAACAAAATACCTTTAATACTTCATCACCTTAATTAACTTCATAAAAAAGACCCTATCCGCTAAGCGAAAAGGGTCATCTATCGTATTACTCTCCTAAGTCTACGTTGTGATAAACTTGTTGAACATCTTCTAAATCTTCTAATGCATCAACCATTTTCTCAAATTGTGCTTGAGCATCTTCAGGAAGTGTTACATCACTTTGTGCAAGCATTGTTAATTCTGCAACTGTAAACTCCTCAACGCCAGCACCTTTAAGTGCAGATTGTACTGCATGAAATTGATCTGGTTCAGCATACACGATAACAGAATCTTCTTCTTCTAGAATGTCACGTGCATCTACATCTGCTTCCATTAAAATTTCAAGAACTTCATCTGATGTTTTACCTTCAAGGCCGATAACAGCTGTCGCATCAAACATGTAAGCTACAGAACCGTTCACACCCATATTACCACTGTTTTTGCTAAATGCAGCTCGTACATCTGCTGCAGTACGGTTTACGTTATTTGTAAGTGTATCTACAATAACCATAGCTCCATTTGGTCCGAATCCTTCATAACGAAGCTCGTCATAATTTTCTTCTGAACCGCCTTTTGCTTTTTCAACTGCACGATCAATAATTGTTCTTGGAACATTGTATGTTTTCGCACGCTCTAATACAACTCTTAGTGCTTGGTTTGATTCTGGATCTGGCTCGCCTTGTTTTGCTGCCACATAAATTTCACGCCCAAATTTCGCGTATATACGGCTTGTATTTGCATCTTTTGATGCTTTTTTGTCTTTAATATTGTTCCATTTACGGCCCATACTTTCCACTCTCTTTCCCGTTTTAAATCTACATAAAAATATTAATATGAAATATAATGTGTGTTCAACACATTTTTAAAAGAAATATAAAAAGTTCATTTTTGATTCATATTACAGACATAATATAAATCACTATCATTTTGTTCTTTCGACAAGTTATATTATACATGAATTCCTACGTTTATTACGAATTTTAGAAGCACATAGTATAATTTAACAAAAAGACTCTAACATTTCTGTTAGTGTCTTTTTATATTGCTAATACCGATTTCCATATTATTCCCATAATTGTTTTCTATTGTTGTATAATAAAAATAGGAAAAAATTTGAAGAAAAGATGGAGGGTGAATTATGACACATTCAAAAGACAAAAAATCACATGCTTTTAAAGGAATAGGAGAAAAATTAAACCCAACTATCTATCAAGTGAGATTCATGAAATTAGATGAACCAATTCGATTTGAGTCGTTTCCTGAATTAAAGGAATTAGGAGACTGGTTGAGTACTTCAACGCACATGTGGTCATGCCACTCAACTATGTACAAATACAACAGAGAAGAGTTTGAAAAGAAGTTCTTAGAAATTACGAAATTAACAGCTGATCATGTACTAATATCTACTGGTGGCGTCGGATTTAACTTCATGTCACCAGGTTGGAGAAATTCTCTATAAAATAATGAAATTATATAAAGGGATAAAAATTTATCCCTTTATTGTTTTGTAGTTTTCCCCAACTGTATCGCATGTACTAAATGAATAAGTTTACCTTAATCATTTATAACCATTTCACCAACACACCATTTTTGCTTATTTTATAGTGTGATGAAAACATAAAAAGACTCTACACATTTGGTGTAGAGTCTTTTATTACGCCGTTCATGATACCGATGGTCGGGGTCGAACCGACACTCCCGAAGGAACACGATTTTGAGTCGTGCGCGTCTGCCAATTCCGCCACATCGGCACAAAAGAAAAGGCGGCAACCGGATTTGAACCGGTGATAAAGGTTTTGCAGACCTCTGCCTTACCACTTGGCTATGCCGCCATATTAAATTTTATTGGAGCGGAAGACGGGATTCGAACCCGCGACCCCAACCTTGGCAAGGTTGTATTCTACCACTGAACTACTTCCGCAAAAATGGCTGGGCTAGCTGGATTCGAACCAGCGCATGACGGAGTCAAAGTCCGTTGCCTTACCGCTTGGCTATAGCCCATCGAATTCTTACTTAATTATATGTAAGTATCCATTAGATTATTTGTAATTTTTAAAATAAAAATGGGGCGACTGATGGGAATCGAACCCACGAATGCCGGAGCCACAATCCGGTGCGTTAACCACTTCGCCACAACCGCCATGTTGTGTAAATATATTTGGCAGGGGCAGTAGGAATCGAACCCACACTGGAGGTTTTGGAGACCTCAGTTCTACCTTTAAACTATGCCCCTATGTAAATGGTGGAGGGGGGCAGATTCGAACTGCCGAACCCGAAGGAGCGGATTTACAGTCCGCCGCGTTTAGCCACTTCGCTACCCCTCCGAAACTTACATGGTGCCGGCTAGAGGACTTGAACCCCCAACCTACTGATTACAAGTCAGTTGCTCTACCAATTGAGCTAAGCCGGCGTATTTTATTAAAATAAATGGTGGCTCGGGACGGAATCGAACCGCCGACACGAGGATTTTCAGTCCTCTGCTCTACCGACTGAGCTACCGAGCCTTATTAAAATGGCGGTCCCGACCGGGGTCGAACCGGCGATCTCCTGCGTGACAGGCAGGCATGTTAACCACTACACCACGGGACCATTTGGTTGCGGGGACAGGATTTGAACCTGCGACCTTCGGGTTATGAGCCCGACGAGCTACCGTGCTGCTCCACCCCGCGATAATACTATTCATATAAAATTTATATGGTGGAGGATGACGGGATCGAACCGCCGACCCCCTGCTTGTAAGGCAGGTGCTCTCCCAGCTGAGCTAATCCTCCAAAGTGGTGACCCGTACGGGATTCGAACCCGTGTTACCGCCGTGAAAGGGCGGTGTCTTAACCACTTGACCAACGGGCCAAATATTATAAATCCTATGGCGGAGAGCAAGGGATTCGAACCCTTGATACGCTTGTGACGTATACACGATTTCCAATCGTGCTCCTTCGGCCAACTCGGACAGCTCTCCAATGGCTCCGCAGGTAGGAATCGAACCTACGACCGATCGGTTAACAGCCGATAGCTCTACCGCTGAGCTACTGCGGAATAATATTGCCTGGCAACGTCCTACTCTCACAGGGACAAGGTCCCAACTACCATCGGCGCTAGAGAGCTTAACTTCCGTGTTCGGTATGGGAACGGGTGTGACCTCTCTGCCATCATTACCAGACATTATTCTTTTGAGACAATCATTATTATAACTCATTTACTTTAAAAGTCAATAAGTTTTTTATGTTCTCTCAAAACTAGATAACATTGCTACATATTATATGGTTAAGTCCTCGATCTATTAGTATTCGTCAGCTCCACATGTCACCATGCTTCCACCTCGAACCTATCAACCTGATCATCTTTCAGGGATCTTACTAGCTTACGCTATGGGAAATCTCATCTTGAGGGGGGCTTCATGCTTAGATGCTTTCAGCACTTATCCCTTCCGCACATAGCTACCCAGCTATGCCCTTGGCAGAACAACTGGTACACCAGCGGTGCGTCCATCCCGGTCCTCTCGTACTAAGGACAGCTCCTCTCAAATTTCCTACGCCCACGACGGATAGGGACCGAACTGTCTCACGACGTTCTGAACCCAGCTCGCGTACCGCTTTAATGGGCGAACAGCCCAACCCTTGGGACCGACTACAGCCCCAGGATGCGATGAGCCGACATCGAGGTGCCAAACCTCCCCGTCGATGTGGACTCTTGGGGGAGATAAGCCTGTTATCCCCGGGGTAGCTTTTATCCGTTGAGCGATGGCCCTTCCATGCGGAACCACCGGATCACTAAGCCCGACTTTCGTCCCTGCTCGACTTGTAGGTCTCGCAGTCAAGCTCCCTTATGCCTTTGCACTCTACGAATGATTTCCAACCATTCTGAGGGAACCTTTGGGCGCCTCCGTTACACTTTAGGAGGCGACCGCCCCAGTCAAACTGCCCACCTGACACTGTCTCCCGGGTCGATAAGACCCGTAGGTTAGAATTTCAATACAGTCAGGGCGGTATCCCACCAGCGCCTCCACCGAAGCTAGCGCTCCGGTTTCAATGGCTCCCGCCTATCCTGTACAAACTGTACCAAAATTCAATATCAGGCTACAGTAAAGCTCCACGGGGTCTTTCCGTCCTGTCGCGGGTAACCTGCATCTTCACAGGTACTATAATTTCACCGAGTCTCTGGTTGAGACAGTGCCCAAATCGTTACACCTTTCGTGCGGGTCGGAACTTACCCGACAAGGAATTTCGCTACCTTAGGACCGTTATAGTTACGGCCGCCGTTTACTGGGGCTTCAGTTCAGAGCTTCGCTTACGCTAACCCCTCTCCTTAACCTTCCAGCACCGGGCAGGTGTCACCCCCTATACTTCGCCTTACGGCTTCGCAGAGAGCTGTGTTTTTGCTAAACAGTCGCTTGGGCCTATTCACTGCGGCTTTCCGTTAAGAAAGCACCCCTTCTCCCGAAGTTACGGGGTCATTTTGCCGAGTTCCTTAACCAGAGTTCTCTCGCACACCTTAGGATTCTCTCCTCGCCTACCTGTGTCGGTTTGCGGTACAGGCACCTTTTATCTCGCTAGAAGCTTTTCTTGGCAGCGGGGAATCAAAGACTTCGCTCCATAAGGAGCTTCCCCATCACAGCTCAGCCTTCACGATAAGCGGATTTGCCTACTTATCAGCCTAACTGCTTGGACGTGCACAACCAATCGCACGCTTCTTCTATCCTTCTGCGTCCCTCCATTGCTCAAACGATAAAGAGGTGGTACAGGAATATCAACCTGTTGTCCATCGCCTACGCCTGTCGGCCTCGGCTTAGGTCCTGACTAACCCTGAGCGGACGAGCCTTCCTCAGGAAACCTTAGGCATTCGGTGGACGGGATTCTCACCCGTCTTTCGCTACTCATACCGGCATTCTCACTTCTAAGCACTCCACCAGTCCTTACGGTCTGACTTCACTGTCCTTAGAACGCTCCCCTACCACTGATACCATTGGTATCAATCCGCAGCTTCGGTGGTGTATTTAGCCCCGGTACATTTTCGGCGCAGAGTCACTCGACTAGTGAGCTATTACGCACTCTTTAAATGGTGGCTGCTTCTAAGCCAACATCCTAGTTGTCTAAGCAACTCCACATCCTTTTCCACTTAATACACACTTTGGGACCTTAGCTGGCGGTCTGGGCTGTTTCCCTTTTGACTACGGATCTTATCACTCGCAGTCTGACTCCTAAGGATAAGTCATTGGCATTCGGAGTTTGACTGAATTCGGTAATCCGATGAGGACCCCTAGTCCAATCAGTGCTCTACCTCCAAGACTCTTACACTTAAGGCTAGCCCTAAAGCTATTTCGGGGAGAACCAGCTATCTCCAGGTTCGATTGGAATTTCTCCGCTACCCACACCTCATCCCCGCACTTTTCAACGTGCGTGGGTTCGGGCCTCCATTCAGTGTTACCTGAACTTCACCCTGGACATGGGTAGATCACCTGGTTTCGGGTCTACGACCACGTACTAAACGCCCTATTCAGACTCGCTTTCGCTGCGGCTCCGCCTCTTCAGCTTAACCTCGCACGGGATCGTAACTCGCCGGTTCATTCTACAAAAGGCACGCCATCACCCGTTAACGGGCTCTGACTATTTGTAGGCACACGGTTTCAGGATCTCTTTCACTCCCCTTCCGGGGTGCTTTTCACCTTTCCCTCACGGTACTGGTTCACTATCGATCACTAGGGAGTATTTAGCCTTGGGAGATGGTCCTCCCAGATTCCGACGGAATTTCAC
>NZ_CP031062.1:307500-517500 GCF_008274865.1 Bacillus sp. AR4-2 | reverse complement strand
TTATATTATTAGTATAGGAGCGTGGTGAGAATGAGCATTAAGTATTCAAACAAAATCAATAAAATCCGGACCTTTGCATTAAGTTTAGTATTTATCGGCCTCTTCATTGCATACTTAGGTGTCTTTTTCCGCGAAAACATTATTATTATGACAACGTTTATGATGGTTGGCTTTTTAGCTGTTATCGCTAGCACTGTCGTTTACTTTTGGATTGGTATGTTATCTACTAAGACTATCCAAATTATTTGCCCAAGCTGTGATAAGCCAACCAAAATGCTGGGCCGTGTCGATGCATGTATGCACTGCAATCAACCTTTAACACTAGATCGAGATCTAGAAGGAAAAGAATTTGATGAAAAGTATAATAAGAAGAGTTATAAATCATAAGTATCAAGGGAAATACGAATTTGCAACACTACAAACGTTTCAACTCATTAAAAAGTTGATTTCTTAAAAAATCAACTTTTTAATTATTTTATTAAATTTATTACACCTATTTTTTCGAAATAACAGCAAACATCCCTGTCATATTAGGCGAATAATCTTTAAAATCATATTTTTCGTAGAATGATGTTTTACCTTGCGACGCAAACAAACCAATGAATGCTTTATCTGGAGCATTCCCATTTAAGTATTCTACTAAAGTATTCATTATTTTCTTTCCAATACCATTCTTTTGATACTCTGGATGAACCACTATATCTTGAATATAGAAATAGATAGCCCCATCACCAACAATTCTCCCCATGCCGATGATTTGATTATTATCCTTGACTGTTATACAGTAAATCGAATTTTGAAGTGATATTTCCGCCACCTCAAAGTTCATATAGTTAGTCCATCCCACAGAATCACATAAATATTTATATTCTTCCAATGTTGGAATGTTATTTTTAATCTCATATTTCTTCAAAATGTCCCCTCCAAGAATTCATTTCCACCAATACAAAGTAAATTCGACAAACTTTTATCTAACCCTTCTTACTAACTTAGCACTGTAAATCCCGATTAACCTCACGCTAATCCTTATATAATAAAGAAAGAGGCTGACGTATAGCCGTCAGCCTCTTTCTTTATTATATATTACGCCTTATGACACTCTGGACAAACGCCATAAATTTCTAAGCGATGACTATTGATAACGAAGCCTGTCGTTTTCGCAGCTTCCTCTTCCAGCTTTTCCAAGCCTCCATAAGGAAAATCAACAATCTTACCACATTTTTCGCAAATCACATGATAATGTTGACTTGTAACATAATCAAATCTACTTGAAGCGTCTCCATAAGTTAATTCCTTTACAAGTCCAACCTCTTTAAACACACGTAAGTTATTATAGACAGTTGCAACACTCATATTTGGAAACTTACCTTCTAATGCTTTATAAATATCATCCGCTGTTGGGTGCGTCATTGATTCCACAAGGTACTCTAAAATAGCATGACGCTGTGGAGTAATGCGTACACCCGTATTTTTCAGCATTTCTAGCGCTTCTTTTAATTCTTCTTTGACCACCGTCATGCACCCCGATTCTATACGGATTATTATTTTATAATTCTTATAAAGAGTGTACTCCTTTTCTTATAAATCGTCAATATTTCTACTATAAGTATGTAGTTTATTTTTATATTCAGGACTTGTTTTTATATATCTTTCCCTTTTTTCTTCATATATTCCATAGAAAAAAGTGCGACATAATCGCACTTGGAATACTATCATCTGAGGAGGTATGCCCTACACTTCCACTTTATGTAAGGCAGTAAAATATGTATAGACACTTGCCTTGTTTCTGCATATTTTATCTCCAATGTAGATTTATTTTATATAAGAAAGAACATCCTCAATATGTCCTTTCACTTTCACTTTACGCCACTCTTTTACAAGTTCACCGTCTTTATTAATAAGGAATGTAGAACGCTCGATTCCCATATACTCTTTCCCAAAGTTCTTTTTTAACTTCCAAACATCGTATAACTCTGCTACTTTATGATCTTCATCTACTAAAAGTGTAAATGGCAATTCATGTTTCTCAATGAATTTCAAATGTCTATTCGCTGAATCAGGACTTACTCCAAGAATAACCGTATCCTTCTCTTGAAATACTCCATACGCATCACGAAAATCACATGCTTCAGTTGTACACCCTGGCGTCATATCTTTCGGATAAAAATAGAGAACTACATTTTTACCGCGGAAATCAGCTAGGCGAACTTCTTCTCCGTTACTTCCCTCTAATGTGAATTCTGGTGCCATTTCTCCTACTGTAATCATAGTTATCACTCCTACTCTTTTCCTTTACTATAACAAATGCTTCCTTATTTTTCATTGTCTATTACAGACCTCATCACAAAAGCAAAAGGGAGTGTATATCCAATTAGCGCTTCTGCGATTGCAATCCATCGCCCAATTCCAATCGGAGATATGTCACCATATCCAACAGACAATAAAGTAACTGCGCTAAAATATAAACAAACTTCGACGAGTTGAAAAGAATGAGCGTTCAAACTTTCTCCGTCCTCTTTCAAAACTGCGAAACCCATTTCCTCTAATACAACGTAACTTAATCCAAATGCGATTAGTACTGTTGTATAGATTAAAAATAATGTGGCCAAATTATAGAGCGAAAAAAAACGCGTTGAATCTGAATAGGAACTCCATAATAATTGGACACTTTTCAAAATAGCGATTGCTGCAATTAATAGAATAAATCCCCATAACATGTCCTCCACCTCATTTTATATGTATGAGGTGGAGAACTGATTTATCCCTTAGAAACGAACAAGCTTCTATAATTAATTACCCGCGCCACGATACCTTTTTACCCCTTGGTTCCAGAGGGTGATTGCAATCGTAAAACAGATAACACCAACAATTGGCGTCGCAAATGCATAACTATTCCATTCTGTTTTTCTTAAAAAGTATGCCGCTGGATATACTCCAACAAACGCAAACGGTAAAACAAACGTTAAAATGAAACGAATTACACGATTATAAATATTAACAGGATAGCGCCCGTAATTACCTATGTTATACATAAGAGGCATAATTGAACTTTTCGCATCCGACCAAAAACCAAGGCTCGCCAGCGTAACAAATATACCTCCATATACAAGTGCTCCTCCTCCTACCATCAATATAAATAAGAAGAAATCATACCAGTAAAAAGATAATTGTAACTCCACAGCTGCATATCCCATTACAACAATCCCTGTAATAGCTCCAATTAAAGATTCAAGTTCCATTCTTTCTAATATAATTTGAAATAGGCTATGGATCGGCCGCGTTAATACACGATCCATCTCCCCTTTAATAATGTATCGATCATTAAAATCCCATATATTAAAGAAAGCTGAAAAGATGGCAAATGGTACTAAAAAGAAACCATAAATAAAGATTACTTCTTCTCGACTCCATCCCTTCAATGCTTGTGTATGCCCAAATACAACGAGAATAAATATTAAATTAACTGCTTGAAGCGATAAATCAGAAAGTAAACCAACGATAAAATCGCCTCGATACTCCAATTTTGTTTTTATATATTGACTTGCATATTGTAAAAATAAGTTTATATATAGCATCTCATCATCCCCCTTGTACAATTAGACGTTTTCTCGCCGTTCTCCACATGAGTACAATTGGAATAATAAGTACAATCGCCCAAATCACTTGAAATACTAAAGCCTCATACAACTTACTCCCCTGTATACCTTCAGAAAAAATCATACTTGGAATATAACTAATAGCCTGAAACGGTAAAAACATCATTGCTTTTTGGGCCCATAGCGGATAAAAACTAATTGGTAATAATAGACCTGAAAATAAATCAATAACAACGCGTTTTGCATACATAATCCCACTATTATTAAATAGGAAAAACGTAAGCATTCCCGTCATTAAATTAATTTGTGTATTAATAATAAAACTAAATATTAAAGATAAGAAGAAATATAACCACGTTTGAAAATTTGTTGTAATTTGCAACGAAAATAATAACGTAACGATAACCATGCCTGGAATGGAAAAGAAGGCAAAGCGGAATATTCCCTCGCCAAGACCTTGCATAACTTTCATTCCCAAATAGTTATACGGACGAATTAATTCTACAGCCACACGTCCTTCTTGAATCTCCATCGCAATTTCCCTATCTATATTATTAAAATAGAAGGCACGTGCCATCCACGCGATTGCGATATACATGGTCATTTGCGAAATAGATAAACTTTCAATATTCTCTTTTCCGCTATAAATTGCTTGCCATAAAAAATAGTAAGCACCGATATTAATCGTATAAATTAAAATCCCGCTATAGTAATTTGTACGATACGCAAGCATCATTAAAAAGCGAATTCGAATCATTTCAATATACTTACCCATGCGTAATACCTTCTTCATAAATGTTACGAATAATTTCCTCTGTAGACACTTCGTTAATTTTTAAATCTTTAATTTGAAAGGCTTGTACTACTTTAGAAATAAGCATTGAAATAATAACTTCTTCATTCGGAATTTTTGCAACCCATGCATTTTCCTCTTTTGCTTTCGACCAAACGACATGATTATCTGGCATAACCATTGATAAAGCCTGATAGGAAACTGGTGCAACAAACTGAAAGTGAATTTCCTTCTCCGCTCCCCACTGCGTACGAAGATTATTTAAAGAACCGTCATACATAATATTTCCTTCATCCAGCATGATAACGCGCTCACATAAAGCTTCAATATCAGTAATATCGTGTGTTGTTAATAAAATTGTTGTTTTATAACGTTCATTCATTTCTTTTAAAAATTCACGTATTTTCAATTTCACAAGTACATCTAACCCAATTGTTGGCTCATCTAAAAATAATAACGGTGGATTATGAATTAAGGCTGCCGCTAATTCACAACGCATCCTTTGACCAAGAGATAATTTTCGAACTGGTTTATCTAATAAGGGCCCTATATCTAACGTTTCAATTACGTGTTCCATATGCTCCTTATACTGAGCGTCTGATACACCATACACTTTCTTTAATAAACGAAACGATTCTTGTACTGCAATATCCCACCAAAGTTGCGAACGCTGTCCAAAAACAACACCAATTGTTCTTACAAATTCTTCTCTTTGTTTATGTGGGTTCATTCCATTTACTGTGATTTGCCCTGATGTCGGAGTTAAAATCCCCGTAAGCATTTTAATTGTTGTTGATTTACCAGCACCGTTCTCACCGATATAACCAACCATTTCACCTTGCTTCACAGTAAAAGATACATCATTTACTGCTGGTACTATTTTATAATTACGATTTAATAAATCGCGAAATGCACCCTTTAAGCCCGGACGACTTGAATAGGCTGTAAACTCTTTACGTAACCCTTGTACCTCAATTACCGATTTCATAATCGGACCCCCCTCCTAAATGTCACAACGAATAGTTTACCCAACTGCCTTCGCTATCACAAACAATACGTCTTTTCGAAAAACATGTTAGAATAATACATAGATTTTTGTAAGGAGATGAATTGTAGTGAATTTCACAAAGTCAGAAGCATTACATAAAGAAGCTTTAGAGCATATCGTTGGCGGTGTTAACAGTCCTTCTCGTTCTTTTAAAGCAGTTGGCGGCGGCGCTCCTGTTGCTATGGAACGTGGGAAAGGCGCTTATTTCTGGGATGTAGACGGAAATAAATATATCGATTATTTAGCAGCATACGGTCCTATTATTACTGGACATGCTCATCCGCATATAACAAAAGCAATTACAACAGCTGCTGAAAATGGGGTACTTTATGGAACACCAACAGCGCTAGAGGTAAAATTCGCAAAAATGTTAAAAGAAGCAATGCCTGCATTAGATAAAGTCCGTTTCGTAAACTCTGGTACAGAAGCAGTGATGACAACGATTCGTGTTGCTCGTGCTTATACAGGTCGCACAAAAATCATGAAATTTGCTGGTTGTTACCACGGTCATTCTGATTTAGTACTTGTGGCAGCTGGATCTGGCCCTTCTACTTTAGGAACTCCTGACTCAGCTGGCGTACCACAAAGTATCGCACAAGAAGTTATTACCGTTCCATTTAACAATGTAGAAACTTTAAAAGAAGCTTTAGATAAATGGGGTCATGAAGTAGCAGCTATCCTTGTAGAACCGATCGTTGGAAACTTCGGTATTGTAGAGCCTAAACCTGGATTCCTTGAAAAAGTGAATGAACTTGTTCACGAAGCTGGCGCACTAGTAATTTATGATGAAGTTATTACTGCTTTCCGCTTTATGTACGGCGGTGCTCAAGACTTACTTGGTGTTACACCTGACTTAACAGCGCTTGGTAAAGTTATTGGCGGCGGCTTACCAATCGGTGCTTACGGTGGTAAGAAAGAAATTATGGAACAAGTTGCTCCGCTTGGACCTGCATACCAAGCTGGTACAATGGCAGGAAACCCTGCTTCTATGGCATCAGGTATCGCTTGTCTAGAAGTACTTCAACAAGAAGGGCTTTATGAGAAATTAGATGAACTTGGTGCAATGCTTGAAAAAGGAATTTTAGAGCAAGCAGCGAAACATAATATCGACATTACATTAAATCGTCTAAAAGGGGCTTTAACTGTATACTTCACAACTAATACAATTGAAGATTACGATGCCGCACAAGATACAGACGGTGAAATGTTCGGTAAATTCTTCAAGCTTATGCTTCAAGAAGGAGTTAACTTAGCACCTTCTAAATACGAGGCATGGTTCTTAACTACAGAACATACAAAAGAAGATATTGAATATACAATCGAAGCTGTAGGCAGAGCATTTGCTGCCCTAGCAGACAATAAATAATCCCTTCATTAAAAGGAAAAAAGAAAGCTCACCTTTCTTTTTTCCTTTTTTCTATTTCATAAATCACGCATTAATAGTATAATTATTCATAATTATCTGTTTTATATTCTTTTACAGCATTACTATCTCTGTGTACAAGGTGATTTGCACCTTAAATAGTAAGATTATTCTAACTTTTACAAGAGGGGGGATTGACGGATGCTCAATAAAAAAAATACATGGACACCGTCTTTATTTCGAGATTATAGAAATGCAGAACATGATGCGTGTGGAATCGTTTCCGTTATGGAGAAACGAAAAATTGCTACAAAAGAAAACATTGACCTTTGCATACAATCACTCGTCAAAATGAATCATAGAGCTGGTTTCATTAATGGCGAGGGCGATGGCATCGGCATTCACATTGATATACCAAAAACGCTTTGGAATGAAAAACTAAAAAGTAGCGGATATAATCCAACGATTGTGGATCATCCCCACTTTATCGTTGGACATTTTTTTCTAAATAAAAAAGAAAACATTACTGCCTTAAAAGATTATATTCGTACGCAATTAAACAACAAAAACTTTGCAATCATTTTCGAAAGTGATGATGCAACAAACTCAGATGCGCTCGGTCCACTTGGTAAACAAGAAGAACCTTTATTTTGGCAAGTTGCCCTTATCGCAGAAAACGAAATTACAAATATTGAGCAAACATTATTTTCTGTCACAATAAAAATAGAGGAAAACGAAGCAATTCATGTTGCTTCATTAAGTCATGATCATGTTGTATATAAAGTTCTAGGTGCTGGTGATACGCTTGTTGCCTACTATAATGATTTACAACATCCGCTTATCGCTTCAACTATGACATTAGGACATAACCGCTACTCTACTAATACATTATCTAATTTTTTTCGTGTACAACCATTTAGCATTCTCGGACATAATGGTGAAATTAACACAATTGCGAAATTACGCGATCAAGCTGAAATGATTGATGTACCACTTACTGCAGGAGGCAGTGACTCTCAAGATTTAAACCGCACCTTAGAAACCCTACTTGTTCAATACGGCTACAGCTTATTTGAAGCAATGGAAATTCTATTCCCACCAATTATTAATGAAATTAAACTTTATGAAACACCTTTACAAGATTTATATACGTATATACGTGAAGCATGGGGACATTTTGCACAAGGACCAGCTGGCATCATTTCCCGTTTTAAAGATGAAGCTGTTTTCAGCGTTGATTCCCTTGGATTACGCCCAGTATGGAAAGTAGAGACAGAGAGCTCTTATATTTTCTCTTCTGAACCTGGAGTTGTATCACCAACTAAATATGTAGCAGAACCAAAACCACTCGCTCCTGGAGAAAAAGTCGGATTAAAATGGAATGAACAAGATGAACTTGTTCTTTATGAATATGACAAATATCAAATCCAAGTATATAACCGTTTTAAAAAGCGAATTGATACTACCAATTACCATTTAAATTTATCTATCCCTGAAACAAAAAAAATCCAAGGGCTATGTGATTCTGTTCAAGTTGAAACGAAACAATACGTCGCTTTCGGATGGGACCGAGAACATATTCAACTTCTTGAACAGATGGCAACAAAAGGCGTTGAGCCAATACGCTCACTTGGGCATGACTCACCACTTGCCGCACTCGATACTGATAGACGAAATATCGCTGACTTTATTAAAGAAAGTGTAGCTGTTGTTACAAACCCTGCAATTGACCGTGACCGTGAAATTGAACACTTCTCTACACGTACTGTACTTGGAGAGCGTCCAAGTTTATTAAGCGGCGCAAAACGGCCATTTGTAGTTGAAATGCTTTCACCAATTATTTTAGAAGGCAGCGTGGCACAACCTATTGCAGAGGAATTACACACAATTACGTACGAACAACTCATAGAGCTATTTAAGACTCATAACTCTATCGCCACAATCTCTGCTACATTCAGCTCGTCAGAAACTCTGCAATGCGCATTAAGCCGCATTAGTTCTGAAGCGATAGCTGCTGTTAACAATGGCGCTTCCCTACTAGTATTAGATGACGCAAAAGCCCATCTAAATGAACGATTGTGGATTGATCCACATTTAGTTACTGCTAAAGTACATCAAGCATTAAGTGAAAATAAATTACGCCGCAATTGTTCTCTCGTTATACGTTCTGGTGCTCTTCGCTCCTTACATGACATTGTCACGCTATATGGATTAGGAGCAGATGGTATTAATCCATATTTATTATTCGCGACTGTAAATGATGGAACAAAAACACCAATTACGAATCTATATAATGCACTTAATAAAGGATTAGAAAAAGTCATTTCAACAATTGGAATTCATGAGTTACGTGGTTACGGACGTCTCTATTCATCTATTGGGTTACATGAAGAAATCGCAAATATATTACAGATTACAAATTTCTTCGGTTCAAATGATTTAGCCTTTTCACTTGAATCACTTGTTGAAGATGCAAAAATACGAGCAGAGGATTATAACAATCCTAAAATTAGAATGCGAAAATCATTTCATATATTCCCGCGAATTTGGAAAGCAATCGGCGATGTTGCAAAAGGAAATTCTTATGATGATTACCGTGACAAGTTAAGTGAACTAGAAGAGAATAATCCAATTGCAATCAGACACCTTGTTCAAACGAAACAAACAAAACATGTCGTTCCAACTGAAGAAGTATCTATCGGCATCAAAAATCATAATTTACCATTTATTATTAGTTCTATGTCATTTGGTTCTCAAAACGAAATTGCCTTTCGCGCATATGCAGAAGCAGCCGATCAGCTAAATATGATTAGCTTGAACGGTGAAGGCGGCGAAATTAAAGATATGATTGGAAAATATCCACATACACGTGGACAACAAGTGGCATCTGGGCGATTTGGAGTAAATGCCGAACTACTAAACTCATCAAACTTAATTGAAATCAAAATCGGTCAAGGCGCAAAGCCTGGGGAAGGTGGGCATTTACCTGGTTCAAAAGTGACAGCCAAAATCGCTGAAGCACGTAATGCGACAATCGGCTCAGATTTAATTTCACCTTCTAATAACCATGATATTTATTCAATTGAAGATTTAGCTCAAATGATTACAGAAATTAAAACAGCTAATCAACTTGCCAAAGTAGCCGTGAAAGTCCCTGTTGTTCCTAATATCGGAACAATTGCTGTCGGTATCGCCAAAGCTGGCGCTGATTTTATTAACATTAGCGGATTCGATGGCGGAACAGGCGCTGCACGTATTCACGCATTGCAGCATGTAGGTCTCCCTGTAGAAATTGGTGTTAAAGCCGCTCACAACGCTTTATTAGAAGCAAGCATGAGACATAAAGTAGAGATTTGGGCAGATGGTGGTATTCGAAGTGTAAATGATGCCTTAAAAATCATGCTCCTCGGAGCAAACCGTATTGGATTTGGCACACTATCAATGATTGCAATCGGCTGTACTACTTGCCGTGGGTGCCATCTAGATACTTGCCATGTTGGAATTGCGACACAAATCGAGTCTGAAGCACAAGCAAAAGAACATGGGTTACGCCGCTTTGTCCCACGCGAATTAGAAAGCGCAGTTGCTGGCCTGCTAAATTTATTCACCTCTTTCGGTGTAGAACTAAAACGATTAACAGGACAGCTTGGTTATACAAATTTACAAGCAATTGTTGGGCGTTCTGATTTATTAGAGCAAGTTCGAGGCGAAAATTTATTAAACTTACGTAATTTACTACAAATAATAGAACATCCATCTGTTACAACAACAGAAGGCGTACCGGAAAAACAATTTAAGACAGTTCATTCCGCTGACTCAAAAGAATTGGTAGGCGTTGGTGTAGAGCAACGCGTTATGGGTGGTCTAGAATCATGTTATCGCGTTCGCAGTAAACTATATGAAGCTACTCAACTTGAACCACTTACATTAAAGTATACGAATGGTTCTATTCCCGGAAATGGGTTAGGTGCTTACAATAGTGAAAATTTATTTATACACGTAAATGGCGGCGCACAAGATGGCATTGGTAAAACTTCCTTTGGTGGTGGGATTTATATAACGAAATCAAAAGGAAAAGACGGAGTATATTATAACGGTTCTGTCGGAAAAGGATTTGGATATGGTGCACAAAAAGGGGCACTATACGTGCAAGGGAACGCTGATGCTCGCGCTGGCATTCGCCTTTCTGGGGCAGACATGATAATTGGAGGTAGAATAACAAAACCACTCCGTGAAAAAGAGCAAGGAAATATAGGTGCATACTCCAATATTAAAGGTTTTGCTTTTGAATATATGACAAATGGGCGAGCGCTTGTTTTAGGTGACCCTGGTCCATGGATTTGCGCTGGCATGACTGGCGGTGTTGTTTATTTGCGCCGTGATTCAAACTTAGGCTTAACAGAACAGGCCTTAAAAAGAAGAATCGCAAAAGGCGCAAATGTTACATTACAACCAATTAGTAAAAATGGTTTGAAAGATGTAACTGAATTATTGCTAGACTATATTCGTGTACTAAACGAGCACGAGCAATATGAGGAAGTTGCTTTGTTAACACCATTATTAGATGATATACAGAACAAGTTTTTTGAGATTATCCCGAAAAAAGAACAGGCAGATCCATCTATCTCAACAGAGTAAAATGAGTAATTTTCATTATTAAGAAAAAATTGACGAAGTACGCTTCTCATAGTAATCTATAGTAACAATTTGAGACCTGCTGAAATTCAGCAGGTTTTTTTACTAAAAACTGATGTTTAAAAGAAATTAGGAAAAATTATAAAGTGAAACTTTAATTAGCCTACACCAATCGGACGTTTACCGGCATCCAGCTTCTGAATTTTGAGGCGTGAATCTTACTACTCACAATTAGCGGGATAAAATGAACACTAATTTCTTTTAACGTCACTAAAATATCACTTGCTAACATATTGTAATGAATGTATAGTATCATGTTGTACATTCATTATGACAAGAGAAAGGATCTTATTAAGGGTATGAAACTTGGTGCTCGCATTTTAAAAACGGGTATTGCCATCACGTTAGCTTTATTTGCTTGTATTTTACTTCAATTACCGAGTCCGGTATTTGCGGGAATTTCAGCTATCTTTGCTGTCCAACCGTCTGTATACCGTTCTTATTTAACAGCACTTGAACAAATTCAAGCAAATGTAATTGGTGCGATATTTGCTATCGCATTTGCTACTGCTTTTGGACATAATCCTTTTATTATTGGATTAACATGTATATTAGTAATTGCTCTTACATTACAATTACGATTAGAAAACACAATATCAATTGCTTTAGTAACAGTTATCGCCATTATGGAGTATCAAGGCGAAGATTTCTTTAGTTTTGCCTTACTTCGATTTGCGACGATTATGATTGGTATTATTGCGGCTTCACTTGTAAATTTAGTATTTATGCCGCCAAAATATGAAACAAAACTTTATCATCGTATCGTTGATAATACAGAAGAAATTGTAAAATGGATTCGAATGAATAGCAGGCAGGCTTCTGATTTTACAACGCTAAAAACTGATATTGATCGTATGAAAGAAAAAATGATCAAACTAAACCATTACTATTTGCTGTATAAAGAAGAAAGAAGCTACACGAAAAAAGTAAAGTTCGCAAAAATTCGTAAGCTCGTTTTATTCAGACAAATGTTAGCGACAACAAGCCGTGCTTTAAGTACGTTAAAATCATTACACCGTACTGAAAATGAACTGCGCTATATGCCGGAAGAATTTCAGGAATCTATCCAAAACGAACTTGACTCATTAACGCATTATCATGAACAAGTTTTATTAAAATTTATTGGTAAAGCAAAAAAACAACAATCAGTTGAAATGCTTGATGAAGTTGAAACAGGTAAACAAGAATTAATTGATATCTTTATGGAATATCAAAATAAAGACGATGAAGAAGCATATAAAACATGGTTACATCTCTTCCCTCTTATTTCTTCCATCATTAACTATAGTGAAGAAGTAGAGCATTTAGATTTGCTTGTAGATAGCTTCTACACATACCATAAACCAGAAAAAGAACTCCAAATCGATGATAAAAAAGAAGACGAATAAAAAACAGCTCCTTTTATGCTAAAGGAGCTGTTTCTGTTATATGTTGAAGTTGATATAAATTGTAATAAAATCCTCTTTTTCGCATTAACTCTTCATGAGAACCAGTCTCTTTAATCTCACCGTCTTCAATGTAAATAATCGTATCAACATGCGTAATCGTCGCTAATCGATGTGCAATTATAATCGTTGTCCGGTCAGCAGCTAACGTCTGAAGCGCCTCTTGAATATACCTTTCATTTTCTAAATCTAATGCTGAAGTTGCTTCATCTAATATAAGTACCGAAGGATTCTTTAGAAACACTCGTGCAATTGCCACGCGTTGTCTTTGCCCGCCCGATAGCTTCACACCACGTTCTCCAACGACAGTATTATAACCATCTGGTAAGTCTATAATAAAATCATGAATTTGCGCAGCTTTAGCAGCTGCAATCACCTCTTTCTCTGTAGCCTTCGGATTTCCATATAAAATATTAGCTCCAATTGTATCGCTAAACAATAAATTATCTTGCAGTACAATTCCAATATGACTACGCAAATTTCTCATATTATACTTTCTTACATCTATGCCATCTACATAAACCGTGCCTTCAGAAACATCATAGAAACGCGGGATCAAACTAGCAAGAGATGACTTTCCTCCCCCACTCGCTCCTACAAGCGCTACTTTCTCTCCAGGTTGCATAGTTAATGACAAGTTGTGTAATATCTCTTTTTCATCTGCATTATAACGAAAAGAAACATTGTCAAATACAATTTCTCCATTTAATTTTTTCGTTTGTACCGCATTTGGTACATTAACAATATCGTATTTTTCATCTAACAGTTCAAACACACGGTCCATCGATGCAAAAGATTGTGTTAATGTTGTAGATGAATTAACAAGGCGGCGAAGCGGACTATATAAACTATCCATATATCCAACAAAAGCTACCATCGTTCCTAGCGTTAACTGCCCTTGAATTACTTCATATGCTGCAAAACCAATCACAAGTAACGGACCTAAATCGGTTAACGTGTTTACTGCCGAAAATGTTCTTGCCGTCCAACTTGTATGGGTTAATGCTTTCGTTAAAAATTCATTATTTCTTTTTTCAAACTGCTTCCCCTCATACTCTTCTAACGCAAAGCTACGTGTCACTTGCATTCCTTGAATACGTTCATGCAAATACCCTTGCATCGTCGCTAACGCTTGTGAACGCTCTTTCGTCAATTTCCGAAGACGTCCGAAAAAATATTTCACTGCAATTACATAAATAGGTAAAATCAATAACGCAACAAATGTTAATTTTATATTCATAGAAAACATAACAATGATAGCAATAGCAATTGTTGCAGTATCTAACCAGACGTTCATCAAACCAGTAATTACAAAATCTTTCGTTTGTTCTACATCATGGATGACACGCGAAATAATCTCCCCTGTTTTTGTATTGGAGTAATAACGTAAACTTAACTTTTGTAAGTGACCGAAAATATGCTTCCGCAAATCATACAGTATTGTATTTGCGATACGTTGGGCGAAATATTGACGATAATATTCAATCGGTGGTCTTAATACCGCAAAAATAAAGAAAGCAATTCCAATCGCTGTTATTAATTGAGATGTTTTATCTTGAAGTGAGCCAGCGCCTTGAATTACATCATCGATAATATACTTTAATAACCACGGCATAATAAGTGGGATACCGAACTTAACTAGTCCAATAATAATTGTAATAGCAATAAGCCATCGATATGGTTTAACAAATTGTAAATATCTTTTTATGCCTTGCACATAATCCCCCCTCTAATAGGACAAACCTGCCGGGAAGCCCCCTGCAGGTTTGTTTTAATTTCTGTACATTAAATATCGTTCATACCACATATCTACGAAATCTGGTGCAAATGGACCTTTTCTTTGATGAATCCACTGTGTTAAATGTGCTACATTTCGTTTTAAAATTGTATCAATAACAGGTGGATACTGCATAATTTCACTATGTTTTTCATACTCATCTTCATCTAGAAGCGTATATGTCATATCTGGATATACTTTAATATCTAAATCATAATCAATATACTTTAATGCTTCAGGATCATACGCAAAAGGTGAGCTTAAATTACAATAATAATATACGCCATCTTCCCTAAGCATCCCAATCACATTAAACCAATAGTTGGCATGAAAATAACAAATTGCTGGTTCACGAGTAATCCATGTTCGGCCATCCGATTCTGTAACTACTGTACGATCATTCGCTCCGATTACAAGACTCTGTGTCCCTTTTAAAATTGTTGTTTCTTCCCACATTCTATGAATGGAGCCATTATGTTTATAACTATGTATTTGTACTTTTTCTCCTTCTTTGGGAAATCCCATATATGCTCCCTTCTTTCAACTGCAAATGCCCTTTGAACGGCATTCACTTTTTTTCTATTATAACTTTTTTGTCGAAATTTTAAAACTAAAGGGATAAGACTCTATTTTTCAAACTGAATATGCAGGAGGTTTATCGTTGAATACTATGCCCCACCGCTTCTTAGGAGATAAAAGGATTGTACTGTATTATTTATAAGCGAGGACATATAATAGAAAAAGCCCTTCTCTATTTCCATACAAAGAAGGACTTTTCACCTAAAGATAACAATATATCTTATCCTAAATTTGAAATCATTTTTTCAGTTGCAAAAGATTGAATTACACTATTCGTTTGTTCTTCAAATTTCTCATGTAACATCTTCAACGCTACTTCTGTTCTATATATTTCCTGGCGGATAAAATGCAGTTCTTTTTTATCGCACGTATCTTTTTCATTCATTTCAATTTGTTGATACTTCTCTAGATGTGCTTGTAATTTTAACAATTCATCCATCGTTTCTAATTGCTCCCCTACCAACTTATCAAAATCGTTCATTACTTACCCCCTTTTGGACTTATTCATCAGTTATTATTCCTAATTACATAATTCTAATTGTTAACTTCCTTCTCCTTTGACTACATTTGTTGACTTATTAGAAGTTATGTCGTTCGCTTTCTTTTCATTACAACGATCCACGCAAAAAGAAAACACTTCTCCCGAATTAGAGAAGTGTTTTTCTTTCATTACTGATTTGAGCTAGAAGATTGTGATTGTTTTGCAGCTGACTTAGCATTTTGTTTTTTCACAGAATGCACGTCTGTTTCAGTTGCAAATTCTGTACCATAACTAGCGTTTGCACTTTGTGCACCAGAAGCTTGTGCTTTCTTTGCTTCTGATTGTGCGTTTGCTTGTTTTACAGCTTGTACATCTGTTTCAGTTGAAAACTCTGTACCATAACTAGCATTTGTACTTTGAATGCTAGCACCAGAAGTTGCTTTGTTATAACCTTGTTGTTTTTTACTCATCTTTCTCACCTCCACAATCAATAATGTAACCAATTCACTTAGAAGCTATCCGTAATTTTCTTTTGAATAATTTCCGCATATATCTTTTGTTACTTATTCAAACTATAAGAAATGGAGGTGGAAATATGTATATAGGACGCGATATGACTGAACTAACGATGATTTCAAAAAATGAATGGAAAGAAGATGAATTAGCTTATTTTCATCACTCACTACAACAGGTTCTGCCTTATTTAAATGTAGAAGGGCAAAGTATTTACAAAGAAATTGTAGTAGAAATCGAATCAAGAGGCGGCTTACAAGAAGGTAAAGCTAGTTGGACTCATGGGACAAAAATTTCTTACGATTAAAAAAGTGTTCCCTAGATTGGGAACACTTTTTTATTTATTGCATTGTAATTTTCTCCACACAATTTTCATAAATAGTACGGTGTGATTTTGAGAAAGGTAATTGCTCAAATACCTCTTTCGATACAAATTTTAATGTATCTGTATCAACAATATTACCGGTTACTTTTCCGTAAAATACAAATATATCCCAAGTACGATGTGTAAACGTATGTTGTACATTCATTGCGTATTCATCAATAGAAACCTCGAGCTCAAATTTTTCTTTCATATAATCTATAAGCTGTTCCTTCTGATTTCGAATACCTTCTCCAAGTTCAGCATTAGGAAACTCCCACATGTTAGCTAACAAACCTGTACTTGGACGTTTATTAATAACGTAACGACCGTCTTCAGTTTGAAGTACGCCTGCAACAATAGGTACCATTTTAGGAGCTTTCGCTTTACTTTTTACTGGTAATTCTTTTTGAACACCTTCAGCATATCCTCTGCAATGCTCACGCACAGGACAAAGTAAGCACGATGGATTTTTAGGAATACAAATCAATGCACCTAATTCCATCAATCCTTGATTAAAATAAGATGGGTTTTCTACTGAAATAATTTCACGCACAATCTCTTCAAAAACTTTTCGAGTCTTTGGTTTTGCAATATCATCCCATACTGATAAAATACGAGATAATACACGCATAACATTTCCATCAACTGCCGGCTCTGGTATACCATATGCGATACTTAAAATAGCACCTTTTGTATATGGTCCTACTCCTTTTAACTTTTCAATTTTCTTTACATCACTTGGTACAACCCCGCCGTATACTTCTTTTACCTCTTTTACTGCCGCATGTAAATTACGTGCTCTAGAATAATATCCTAAACCTTCCCATGCTTTTAATACTTCTTCATCATCAGCGTTCGCTAACGCTTCAAGTGTAGGAAACTTCCCCATAAAATTTGCGTAATATGGTTTTACAGCTTCTACTCTTGTTTGCTGCAACATAATTTCAGAAACCCAAACGCGGTATGGATCTTTATTCTTTCTCCACGGTAAGTCGCGCTGTTCTTCTTCAAACCAACCAATTAAATCATTTTGAAACTGCTCTATATTAAAATTGTTTAGTATTTCAAGTGTCAAACTTGATCCCCCTCATTTTTTTGCATATAAGTACTATTATAAAGATTTTAGGAAAAAATTTAAGTAAGATGACATAGGAAATAGAAGGCAAAGGACTTGAGGTATCGAATAAAAAGAGTTACATTAATAAAAAACGGAGGTGGATTTCTATGGACACAGCCACTCACCTTGTTATGGGTATCACTTTAGGTAGCTTAGCAACATTAGATCCAGCCATAGCACAAAGTGATATTGGCCCCCAAGCTGTTATGCTTGCTACAATTGCTGGTTCCAACATTCCTGACATTGACACAGTTTTAAAATTGCGTAATAACGCTAAATATATAAGAAATCATCGTGGGATTACTCATTCTATTCCTGCGGTAATTCTTTGGTCATTCCTTATAAGTGGCATCTCTTTCGCCTTCTTTTCAGAAGCTCCATATCTTCATCTACTACTTTGGTCATTTATTGCCGTCTTTCTTCACGTCTTTGTAGATATTTTCAACGCCTATGGTACACAAGCATTACGACCTTTCACAAAAAAATGGGTCGCACTTGGCATAATTAATACATTCGATACCGTAATTTTCTTTATCCATATACTTGCAATTGCTTGCATGCTCGTCGGTTCTCATAAGGGATATACAGCTTTAGCGGCATATATATTAATGATTGTTTACTATATCGGACGGATTATGATGCACAGAAATATAAGAAGCGTTGTACACAAACGTTTCAAAAATGTCGAAAAGATTATCATTTCTCCTTCTTACCGATTTTATCATTACCATTTAGCAGTCGTTACGGCTGATTATTACTACGTTGCGAGATGGCACCGTGGTAACATTATGATATATGATAAGTTCGATCGGATACCGTTCCCAGACAATAATATTATGCGAGCAGCTAAACAAGATGAAAACATCTCAGCCTTCCTATCTTTCTCTCCTGTATATCGCTGGGATATTTTTGATCATGACCATTATTATGAAGTACGATTCATTGATTTACGATATCGAAGTAAAGATTATTATCCATTTGTTGCAATCGTTCAGCTCGACCACAATTTAAATATTATTAGTTCCTATACAGGATGGATCTTTAGTGAAGAAAAGCTTCGAAAAAAACTGGAATTACTTCCACATTAAAAAAAGCGACTTAAGTCGCTTTTTTTAATGTTTCAAATGATCTTCTTGATTAATTAAATGACTATACTTCGGATTATTTGTCCGCATTTCATGAAGGCGTACACCATGATTATTAATCCATGATCGTACCACTTGTTCCGTCATTTCATCGCCTTGATAACGACCTGATTTTGCATAAGTTGTTTGAAAATCTTCCCATAGTAACTCAACCCACGCACGAGCTTGTGCGTAAGAAAGCTTGTCATTCTTGTCTAATAATTCTTTCGTTAATGTTTCATAAATATCATTCATATTATAATCTCCTTTTACCTATTTATCCCTTCATTTCTAAAGGATAGTTTCTTCAATTTTGCACATTCTATAATTGATACTTCTTAAAGAGGTATCAACCGATAATGAGGAGGGCGTTCGCAATGGGTAAACAAGCCGAATTTTGGTCTGAGTCAAAAAACAACAGCAAAATCGACGGTCAACCGAAAGCGAAATCACGCTTCGCTTCGAAACGACCTAACGGCACAATTAACACGCACCCACAAGAACGTATGCGTGCTGCAAATCAGCAGGAAGAATAGTACAAATTAAATTAACTTCCTACACGAGGTGATAAAGATGAGCTACCGTGATCGCTTAGATAGTCGTTCTGAATTATTTAACCATACGTGGACTCGTCCAAAACATGCGAAAGCACAAGTTAACGGACAGACGCAACAAACCCAGTCTCTCATTATATTGGCAAATGAATGTAAAAAACGCCAATTTTAGAATCTCCTATCTCCTTTAACGCCTACCAAAGATGAAAACCAGAGAGATATATGCTCTCTGGTTTTTATTTTTCTTGCAATAAGGAAATTGGTATGCCAATCTCTTCATTATCATTTTGCTTATATCCCCAAGCAAATACCCCATTGAAATACGTAATTTTAAATAATACACCAGGTTCTTCTACTAATTCATATGTTTCACCAATACGGAATTTGTTTACATCCGTCATATAAGCACGAGCCATTGCCATTTTTCTCATTAATACATCAAATTCATTGACAATCCCAAGCTGCTCAGCTTTTACTGCTTGCTCCTTCAAAGCGCCAATTTCTTCCCTTAGCTCATGCGGTGTCATTTCACTGTAGCGTTTTGGCATATTCATCTTATTCTCCTCATTCCTCTTCGCGTTTCATTTGCAAAAATATCTCGATTTCATCAATAGAGAATCCTTTTCGATATAACGCTTGTTTCATCTTGTTTTCAAATGTCCATCCATCATGCTTCTTATATTTCTCATAATATTTATTCCCATGATAGTGTAACGCTTCTTGTTGCTTTTCGTCATCTTTTTCGTCTTTCAATTCTTCCAAACAAATTTGAATTACTTCTCTAGAATATCCTTTTCGAACAAGCATCTCATCTAACTTTAGTTTCATTTGTAAAAAAGAATGTTTTTGATAAGATTTTTTCTTCTTCTCTATGAGAAACAAGGCATTCTCAATTTGCTTTTCCTTCGGATATTCTTGTAAACTATGTGTAATAATTAAATCCTGAACACCTTTATTTAATAACTCTCTTTTAATAACAGTTGGACCTTTTCGATTCACATTACTTTGCGTTCGCGTATATAAAACAGCATACTCTTTATCATTAATATATCGGTCATGTAATAATTTCGAAACGACTTCAGAGATGATGGCCTGTCCCACTTCTTTTTTTCGTAAAAAATCTTCTATTTCTTGTTTTGTTCTCATTTGATAGGATAAATAGGAGATTGCTTGTAAATATGCTTTTTGTACTTCTTCATTGTACAAAATATTTCCTAACTCGATTTCATCAATTTCTAAGCCTTTTTGTAATCCATGTTTTATTAAGATTACTTGATCCACACTAAATCCGTACTCTTCGCCTTGACCTTTATCAATATAAATATTAAATCGTTCTTTCGATCGTTTTTGTACTTCTATTTTTGTAATGACAGCCATACTCTCACCTCTCTATTATTTTAACATAGTCGAGGAACATTTTTTCTTTTCAAGAATATATATAATGAGGAGGAAATACTTTTGAAAATCGCAATTTCTGGTGGTACAGGCTTTATCGGTAAATCCCTTTCTACTTTTTTTATTCAAAAAGGATATACTGTTTACATTCTCACACGAAAAAAAACTACTGAAACTTCCGATCCTAACCTTCAGTATGTTCAATGGACACCAGATTTACAAACCTTCCCCCTCTCTTCTATTGATATAGTTATTAATCTAGCCGGAGAGTCTATTAATAGTAGATGGACAAAGCAACAAAAGAAAGTCATTTTAAACAGTAGAATTCAAACAACAAAAGGAATCATTAAACAATTGCAGACACTCCATACAAAACCACACACATTTATTAACGCAAGTGCTATTGGATACTATGGAACGTCTGAAATAGAGTCTTTTACAGAACAGCATGAGACTCCTGGAAATGACTTTTTAGCAAATACAGTATATTCATGGGAACAAGAAGCATCTAAAGCACGTTCTCTCGGAATACGAACAATCTACGCAAGATTTGGAGTTGTATTAGGTGCAAATGGAGGAGCTCTTCCCAAAATGCTACTTCCCTATCAATTCTATATCGGCGGCACCATTGGTTCTGGGAAGCAATGGTTATCATGGATTCATATAGACGATGTCGTTCGTATGATGGATTTCATCATACACAAAAAAGAAATTGATGGTCCTCTTAATATGACAGCACCAACACCCATAAGAATGAAGGAATTTGGAGAAAACATTGCAACTATAATGAAAAAACCTCATTGGTTGCCTGTACCTTCATTTATCATTCAAACTTTACTGGGTGAAATGAGCATACTTGTACTAGAAGGGCAACGTGTATTACCCATTAAGGCAATTGAACATGGATACCAATACACATTTCCGGCAATAGACCATGCATTACAAAATATACTTTCGCATACAATGTAGTACTTCTAAAACACAATTTTACATGGGCTCTTTCAAAACTTTCATTTTCTAGGATCCTAAGCATTACCATACAAATAACCTTTCAGTTACTTTCCCTTAACTTCCATTAGCATTATAAAGTAACAGAAATGAGGTACCTATGAAAATATTGCTCAAACAAGCCATTGTATACCCTATTACATCTCAAAAGTTTCAAGGAGATGTACTCGTTACAGGAGAGCGAATTACCGAGGTCAAACCTTTTATTCAACCTACTCAAGATATGACCGTTATAGATGCACGAGCACTCCATCTCTTACCTGGCTTTATTGATGTCCATACTCACCTTGGTCTCTATGATGAAGGTACTGGTTGGGCTGGAAATGATGCCAATGAAACATCTGAAGTTTCAACACCACATATTCGTTCTTTAGATGGAATCCATCCTTTCGATATTGCCTTTCAAGACGCTGTACAAAACGGAATTACAACCGTTCACGTTATGCCTGGCAGTCAAAATATTATCGGGGGTACTACTTGTGTAATAAAAACAGCTGGAACTTGTATTGATCATATGATTATTCAAGAACCTGCTGGTTTAAAGATTGCCTTTGGAGAAAATCCTAAAAAAGTCCATAGTAATGGAACAAAAGAATCCATTACACGTATGGGGATTATGGGGTTACTTCGGGAATCATTCTATGAAGCACAACACTACGGGCACGAAGCTGATTTTAGAATGCTTCCTATTTTAAAAGCATTACGTCGTGAAATACCCGTACGTATCCACGCTCACCGAGCAGATGATATTAGTTCTGCGCTACGCTTTGCAACGGAATTCAACCTCGATCTACGTATTGAACATTGTACAGAAGGACACTTTCTTGTTGAAGAGCTTTCGAAACACAATTTGAAGGTTTCAGTTGGTCCCACTCTGACACGTCGTTCTAAAATCGAACTAAAAAACAAGACATGGGATACTTACCATATATTATCTAAAAATGGTGTGGAAGTTTCTATAACAACAGATCATCCTTATACACCCATTCAATATTTAAATATTTGTGCCGCTGTTGCAGTAAGAGAAGGGTTAGACGAGAAAACAGCACTAGAAGGAATCACCATATTCCCAGCGCGAAATTTGCGTTTAGAGGATAGAATTGGAAGCATTGAGGTTGGAAAAGACGCCGATCTCGTGTTATGGACTCATCATCCTTTCCATTATTTAGCCAAGCCTGTACTAACTATGATTGATGGAAAAATAATTTACAAAAAAAATAAAAAAAACTAGTTTATTTTTTTGACTAGATAAAGTATTATACGATTATAAACTGAATGAAACCATAATCAATTTGTGTCGTGATTATCATTTTCAAATTGATGAATGGGGAAGGCAAATGGTGCGCCACCAGCGTTAGAAACTGGTTCTAGTGGGTTCGATTCCCACCCCGAAATTTTTTAAAGATTGATATAAAAATTTCGAGGGTGGGGTGTTTTTTCGTCATGCTACCCTCGTGTGAGGAGGAGTTAGTATGTTGAAAAAACGCGACTTACACGACAGCCACGTTCTATACGAGTTAATGGTGGATCCAGCTGTCTTCCCTTTTGTGCGTCAAAAGGCTTATTCTTATGAAGAATATTTATTCTTAACAAAACAAACGATTGAAGCTGAAGAACGTGGTGAATTAATTTCACGCACAATTTTAGATGAATGGGGTAACCCTATCGGAACAATTACTTTATTTGATGTGCAAGAAAAAGCTGGATTTCTCGGGACATGGCTTGGCAAACCATATCATGGAAAAGGCTATAACAAATTAGCAAAAGATTCATTTTTTAGTGAACTTTTCTATGAATTAGATATTGAAACAATTTTCATGCGTATTCGTAAAATAAATATTCGTTCTATTAAAGCTGCAGAAAAACTGCAATATGTGAATCTAGCAAACGAAACAAGAAAAGCCGTATATGATGAAATTAACGCAAACGAAGAAGTGTATAACTTATATGAAATTCCAAAAGATCAATACACACTTGCTACAATGCGAGATACATCCTTCCAAGATGCTCATCAATTAAAAGAAGCGTAATCTAAATTTTCTGAAATGATAATCAATCGTTAACATTTTCCATATGCGTATATCCCCTCATGTCTTTGGAAACGATAAATAGTAACTTTAAGACACGAGGTGATTTGTAATGGATAAAAAGAAACGTGATAAAGCAAAAAACACATTATCTAGTACACAAGAAGTTCTCTATCAACGCGAATTTCAAAAAGCAGATCGTGCAGCAGGATATCGCTCGAAAAGCATTTAAAGTGAAAATGAATAATTAGAAGTTTCCCCCCTAATTATTCATTTTCATTACATAATTTTCTCGACTGATAGAAGTAAGCAAAAAAGCCCCTTATACATAAGGGACTTTTTTTGCTGTGGACAACTTTATCCACAAAACCAACAGAATTGTTAGTAATTTTCAAAAACATTTAATATTTTTCTATATTAAAGCATATATCAGCTGTTTTAATTGTGGATATTTTTCTAAAAATTGTGGACAATGTGGATATAGTTGTTAATATTCCGACTTTACTGTTTAATGAAAGCGTAATCCTTTTGTGGATAACTGGCTGAATTTTCTTTGAAAATAATAAAGAACCCTCTTTACATATACAAAGAGGGTTTCATATTAAGTAAAAGATTGTGCAAGAGCAGGTGATTTAATAGGTATATGACGCGGTTCTGCATGATTTTCTGCCAAAATTGCATCTACAATATGACCAGCTGGCTCTGGAAGATAGATGCTTTTCATTGCTTCTTTCATTTGAAGAAGCTTCACATCATCTTGTAATAATGCCTCTGTTTTTGCAAAAACCTCACTATCATCGCGAATGACAACTGCTGCTCCCTTTCTTTCAAAGTACATCGCATTTTCATTTTCTTGTCCTGGAACAGGCTTATATAAAATGACAGGTACTTGCAACGCTGCTGCTTCACTTAATGTTATTCCGCCTGGCTTCGTAATCATACAAGAAGTAACACGGAATAATTCATCAATATTTTCAACATACCCAAACACTTTTAATGCATCGGAATTTTGCTTCTGTAAACTTAATAAATCCTGTTTTAAAGCTTCATTTTTCCCACAAACGACAACTATTTGTAAATTAGGCACTGACATAAATGATTGGCATAGTTCTTTTACATTTCCTAATACCCCATGAGCACCTGCTACAATTAGTAAAATCTTTTTATTCTTACATAACTGATATTTAGTATATATGATTTCCGGATTTACCTTTAACTCAAAACTACTCCGAATTGGAATTCCTGTTTCAACAATTTGTTCCGCAGGTACACCGATATCAACCATCAATTCTTTCACATGATCCGTTGCAACAAAATAACGATCTACTTCTCGATGAATCCATATTTTGTGCACGCAAAAATCCGTTAATACGTTATAGACAGGAATTGAAATACCTGTTTGTTTCTTCAATTCTGGTACAGCGATAATTGGAAATGTATTAATCACAATATCTGGTTTCTCCACCTGTAATAGTGTTTTCAAACGTTTTCTTCCAAAGTTCGCATACCAAGATGCTATTTTCTTATCATAAATTTTTTCTACCCCGTAATAAAACAAACGATATAATTCTTTTCCTATTGTATAACTTTTTAAATATAGATATTTTGTAATGTCAGTTATAAATGGATGTGATTCTCCAAACAAGTCGCATACAATAACATCTTCAATTCCTTTTTGGCGAAATGTTTGTTCTAATGTTTTTGCTACTTGCACATGACCATTACCGTAATGTGCAGTTAATATTAAAACCTTGGGGTTTTTTATCAAACAAATCCACTCCTAGCTTTTTGTTTCTCCATATTGCATATACGACAATAGGAAAAACATTTTCCTTAAAAATTACATAAACAGATTCTAATAATTCCCTTTCAGCTATGTACCTGTCGTGGATATGCAAAGCATATAAGATTGACCCCTTAATCCTATCTGTGCTCATATCTTTACATTATACTTTCCTATAAGAGCTTTCGCAATAACTTACAAATGTTCTCTATTCCATGATACTCACTCTTTTACTTCTTAATTCTTTTTACTATTTTGATTTCCCTTTACAATTATGTAAATTTCTCCATTTATTCCGTACAAAATTATGGATATTCTACTTTCAGTATACTCTTTTATCAATATATACTCTAGATTTTATTGTAAAGAAAGCAAAAAGCCTAATCCAATATTTGGATTAGACCGCTTGTAAAATATATTTAGCATGTTCTACATTTTTCTCAGTAGGTGGTTCTACATTTGCGAGTGGATACTTGTGTCCAAGCGCCTCCCATTTATATACACCAAGCTTATGATATGGTAACACTTCAACTTTTTGAACATTAGACAGACTTTGAATAAAGCTAGATAGTTTTTGTAGATCCTCTTCATTATCCGTAACACCAGGAACTAATACGTGTCGTACCCAAATTGGTTTATTCTTATCCGATAAATAACGAGCAAATTGTAAAATATGTTCATTTGGTTTCCCTGTTAATTTACGATGCTTTTTGGAATCGATATGTTTCAGATCCAATAAAACTAAATCTGTATAATCCATTAAAATATCTAGCTTATTTTGGAATTCTGGTTCCTCAGAATAACAACCACCAGAAGAGTCGATTGTTGTATGGATACCAGCCGCTTTACACTTTTTAAACAACTCAATTAAAAAGTCTAGCTGTAATAATGGCTCTCCACCGCTAACTGTTATACCGCCTCCGGAAGCTTCAATAAATGGAAGGTAACATGTCACATCCTGCATCACTTCTTCAACTGTTATTTCTTTACCTTTACCAATTTCCCACGTATCAGCATTATGACAATATTGACAACGTAATAAACACCCTTGTGTAAATATGACATAACGAATCCCTGGGCCATCAACAGTACCACAAGACTCTACAGAATGTATTCTTCCTTTTACCATGTTACTTCCTCCTTTATTGAAACAGCCTCCCTTCGCTATATATTAAGAGCGAAGGGACACTTTTTTCATTTACATGCTTTCATGCATTGTACGGTTAATTACATCAATTTGTTGTTCACGGGTTAATTTAATAAAGTTTACAGCATAACCAGATACACGAATTGTTAATTGTGGATACTTCTCAGGATGTTCCATTGCATCCATTAATGTTTCACGGTTAAATACGTTAATATTTAAGTGGTGCCCTTCTTTTACTGCATAACCATCAAGCATTGATACTAAGTTACGTACTTGTACATCATCTTCTTTACCAAGTGCTTTCGGAATAATAGAGAACGTATTAGAAATACCATCTTGTGCATCTTCATATGGTAATTTAGCCACAGATAATAATGAAGCTAATGCACCTTTTGTATCACGTCCATGCATTGGGTTCGCACCTGGTGCAAATGGTTCTCCAGTACGGCGGCCATCTGGAGTATTACCAGTTTTCTTACCGTATACAACATTAGATGTGATTGTTAAGATTGACATTGTATGAACAGAATTTCTGTATGTTTTATGTTTACGAAGTTTATTCATAAATGTTTTTACAAGATTTACAGCAATCTCATCTACACGATCATCATTGTTACCGTATTTAGGGAAATCTCCTTCAATCTCGAAGTCAACTGCAATACCATTTTCATCACGAATTGGTTTTACTTTTGCGTATTTAATTGCACTTAATGAATCTGCTACTACAGATAGACCAGCGATACCTGTTGCCATTGTACGAAGAACGTTTGTATCATGAAGTGCCATTTCAATACGTTCATAGCTATATTTATCATGCATGTAATGGATAACATTTAATGTGTTTAAATATAGACCCGCTAACCATTCCATTGTCATATCAAACTTATGCATAACTTCTTCATAATTTAATACTTCAGAAGTAATTGGTGCGTACTCAGGACCAACTTGTGCTTTTGACTTTTCATCTTTACCACCGTTAATCGCATATAATAATGCTTTCGCTAAGTTTGCACGAGCTCCGAAGAACTGCATTTGTTTACCGATTCTCATTGCAGATACGCAACATGCAATACCGTAATCATCGCCGTATTCAGGACGCATAATGTCATCATTTTCATATTGAATTGCTGATGTTTTAATAGACATTTTCGCACAGTAGTTTTTAAAGTTCTCTGGTAATTGTTTAGACCAAAGAACAGTTAAGTTTGGTTCTGGAGCTGGTCCCAAATTATCTAATGTATGCAAGAAACGGAATGAGTTCTTTGTTACTAATGGACGACCATCTAATGCCATACCACCGATAGATTCAGTTACCCAAGTTGGGTCACCAGAGAATAATTCATTATAATCAGGTGTTCTTGCGAATTTCACAAGACGTAATTTCATAATGAAGTGATCTACAATTTCTTGTACTTCTTCTTCTGTTAAAGTACCATTTGCTAAATCTCTTTCAATGTAAATATCTAAGAATGTAGAAGTACGTCCAAGACTCATTGCAGCTCCGTTTTGCTCTTTAATCGCTGCAAGGTATGCGAAGTATAACCATTGGAATGCTTCTTGTGCATTTGTTGCTGGCTTAGAAATATCGAAGCCATGAGAAGCAGCCATTTCTTTTAACTCTTGAAGTGCACGCATTTGCTCAGATAACTCTTCGCGTAAACGCATTGTATCTTCGCTCATTACACCACCAGTTAAATTCAAATCAGCTTTTTTCGCTTCAATTAAATGATCAATACCATATAACGCTACTCGGCGATAGTCACCGATAATACGTCCACGTCCGTATGCATCTGGAAGACCAGTAATAACACCTGATTTACGTGCATTTCTCATTTCTGGTGTGTATGCATCAAATACACCTTGGTTATGAGTTTTTCTCCACTCTCTAAAAATACGACTAAGTTCTTTATCCATTTCGTATCCATAAGATTCACAAGCTTGTTCTGCCATACGAATACCACCATATGGTTGTAAAGAACGTTTAAATGGTTTATCAGTTTGGAAACCGACTACTTTTTCAATATCTTTATTTAAGTATCCTGGGTCATGTGATGTAATAGAAGAAACAATTTTTGTATCCATATCAAGAACGCCACCGTTTTCACGTTCTTTCGTTGTTAAATCCATTACTTGATCCCAAAGTTGTTTCGTTGCTTCAGTTGCTTCTGCTAAGAAAGATTCGTCCCCTTCGAAAACGTTTACATTATTTAAAATGAAATCGCGAACATCAATCTCTGCTTTCCATTTTTCACCTTTAAAGTTTTCCCATGCGTTTTTAACATTTTCTAATACTTGAGTCATCCTAATCTCCTCCATTTTTGATTAGTACAGGACTAAGATTTTTTATATAACAGCTTACACACTTAGAATACTACTTTTTTACGAAAGTGAACGAAATAGTTGTGACATGTTTGTGAAATGTTGAGCAAACCACTATATATATAGTGTTAACTTCATTTAAAAGTCTTTAAAATTAACCCTTTCCTTAATTGTATTTTTTTGGTATCCTTATATACGAGTCCTATTTTGTAATATAAGAACAATACCCATTGTAGAGCTGTAATACTCTTATCTCCTAATCTGTTATAGTTTTTATAACAGAACAAAAAAGTGTACACATGTTGTACACTTTTTTTGTTACTTCTATAAAACATCTCTTTTTCTATTGCCATCATAGAATCCGCCACGATTGTCTGTTAATGCAATTATTTGATCTAGTCCTTCTATATGATCACCTATAATTCGAAGTACAGCTGGTGGATGACCTATTTTAGCAAAATGTTCACTGGGACGAATACGGTTCATCTTATCGACCTCAACACGACTTACACATGCAACTTCAAATCCTGAAAGAATAGCTTTCACTTGGGCTACACACGGCGCCAGTAAAGATCTATACCCAATTTCTTTCAAACACTTACGGCTAAACGCATTCGGTACAGCGATAAGAGAGCCTACGCCTAGATCTTTTCTATCACAAGCTAAATTTAATGCATATTTAAATGCAGTTACAAGATGAAGCGGTACTCTTAAATCTAAATAATGATTTAGATCATTTAATGCAACATCTGTTCCATCTGCAATAGCTTTCGCAAAAGGATACAGCTCACTCGCTGGAATAACAAAATCGCCATCTATAAATAACACAATTTCTCCTTTTGCAAAATACGTTCCAAGTGAGCGCCCCACATCATTTCCGAGTGCTTCTTTATATACAATTGTCGTTGCCCCTTTGTCTTTTGCAATTTTTTTCGTTTTATCTGACGAACCATTTACGACAACGATAATTTCGAAGGGTTCAATTTTGCGAAGCTCTTCTATAACGTTTCCAATTGTTTTCTCTTCATCTTGTACGGGAATAACAACCGATAGTTGCTTTCCTTTATACAAATCAGATGTAACACCCCACCCTTGATAAAACTCTTCAAAACTTAAAGTATGATAGACACTATCCCTTTTCCTATTTCCATCATAATATCCTCCGCGCTCATCACTGCTTAATATCCGTTCTGCTACTGCTTCTATATGATCACCTATCATTCTTTTTTCAGATTGGGAAAGATTTGGCCCATATGCAGCATGCTGGAATGGACGAAATTTATTCGGCGTAATAACGTCAATGGCACAATGACGACTAATTCTCCATTTACTTTGAACTAGGTGTAAATGAGCCACAATAGGATTAACAAAACATTCATATCCGATGCTTTGAACGACTTCTTTCGTCAGCGCATGAGGTACATCTAATAAAGAATTCATTTTTAATTCTTCACGCTCTAACATTGCATTTAATATTTGGCGCCATACTGTAATAGAAGTGGTTTTTTGCCTTTTTAAAAATAATGCATCCAAATTATTTAAAACTACATCTGCCTGATCGTATAAAATCGGATTAAGGAATAATTTTAATTTTGAAGTTGGAATAGCAAAATCACCATCTATAAATAGTAATACATCACCTATCGCATGTTTTGCGCCGACTGCACGTCCAACATCGTTCCCTAGTAGCTCTGTATGCTTGATTACTTTACACCCTAAACGATCTGCAACATCTTCTGTTCCATCATTACAACCGTTTGCTACTACAATGATTTCTACTGGATTTAATGGTCTTACCGATTGAATAACGTCTGAAATCGTATCGACCTCATTACATGCAGGAATAATAACAGATAATGACTTAGCCATTGTTTTGTTCACGAAACCACTTAATTGTTTCCTTCAATCCGTTTTCCCACGTTACTTTCGCCTGAAATTGAACAAGCTCTTTTAATTTTGTTACATCTGGTCTTCTATTTGGAATTTCTTCAAAACCATGAGGATATACTTCTTCAAAAGGCACTTGTACAATCTTCGAAGAAGAATTCGTTAATTTTTTAATTACTTCTGCTACTTCTTTTATACTCTGTTCATTCTCAGAACCTATATTAATAATCTCACCATTTACCTTCTCATCCATTGCCCGAATTGTTGCTTCTACCGCATCACTCACATACGTAAAACAACGTGTCTGCTTTCCATCTCCATATACGAGAATGTCTTCTCCTTGCAGTGCCGCACGGATAAATCGCGGAATTACTCCTGCATACGGACCATCTTTCGCTCTTGGACCATAAATATTAAAATATCGAACAATCGTTACCGGTAAGCCTTCTAATGCGTATCCTAAACATAATGTTTCTTCTAACGTTTTACAAACCGCATAACTCCAACGAATTTTAGAAGTTGCCCCGTACAATCGATCTCCCTCTTCAGAGAAAGGCGGCTTGGCCTTACCATATACTTCTGAAGTAGAAGCAAAAACTACTTTCTTCTTTCCTTTTAGCGCTGCTTGTAAAATATTTCTCGTCCCATCAAAATTCGTTTCTATGAGCTCTATACTTTTTTCCATTGTTGTTTTCACACCTAAAATTGCTGCTAAATGAAACACGACATCATGCTGATCTACTAATTCATAAATAGAATTTTTATCTAAAACACTTATTGGAATAACACGGATTTCTTTCATTAACTCTTTATGGTACTTATTTTTACCTTTATAAAAGTTATCCACAACAGTGACCTCATAACCTCTTCTCATCAACTCTTCAGCTAAATGTGACCCGATAAATCCGGCTCCACCTGTAATTAAACATTTCTTACTCATTTACTCACCTTCTTTACAATCCCGCGTGTATCTATTACTCGGTCTATTCCTTTAAAAAGCTTCCAATCAATATTAGAATGATCCGTTAAAATTAAAATACAATCCGCTTTTTTAACTTTTTCTTCATCTAAAGAAACAGATTGGTACACCTTATCTCCAATTTCCGCGGAAGAAATATAAGGATCATGATATTCTATCTCGTATCCTTGATTTCTTAATAATTGAATAATCGGTAACGCTGGTGATTCTCTCAAATCATTTACATCTTTTTTATACGCAATCCCTACAATTAACACCGTTGCAGGTAATTGCACCACACTTTTTACTTTCCGGACCATTTTCTCTGGCATTTCTTCATTAATTATATGTGCAGCCTCAATTAATTGACTAATTGCTCCATTCTTTTTTATTCTCCATTGAAAATATAAAGGGTCTACGGGAATACAGTGTCCCCCTATCCCTGGCCCTGGCCAATACGGAGTAAACCCAAATGGTTTTGTAGATGCCGCTTCAATGGCCTCATAAAAATCAATGCCTAAACTTTCACATAGTGTGTTTAGTTCATTTACTAAAGAAATGTTAACTAAGCGCTGAATATTTTCAAATAGCTTGCACATCTCTGCTACTTTCGGAGAGCTAACAGGTACAACTTCGTCAAAAATGGTACTATATAAATCCTGTACCTTTTGTTTACACTTTTCTGTTTGTCCACTAATAACTTTTGGAATAGCTTGAACTGAATATTGACTATTTGCTGGATCAATTCTCTCAGGGGAATATCCGATATAGAAATCTTCCCCTACCTTTTTACCATTTTGAGAAATAATAGGTAGGATGACTTCTTCAAGTGTGCCTGGATATGTGGAGCTTTCAAAAATGAAGGTTTGTCCTTTTTGAAGGTTTTGTTGTATATAATGCGAAGCTGAAATGAGGGCACTTAAGTCTGGTTCTCTTTGTTCATTAATTGGAGTCGGGACAGTGACAATAACATAATCACTATTTTGAAAATCAGCAATGCCTTGATCCGGTGTATTTACTGTTAATTTTTTTTTCGTCAATAAACTTTGTAACTCTTTAGAAGAAACATCCGGAATATAACTTTCTCCTTTTATAATTGAGTCTATTTTTCTAATATCTTTATCTAATCCAAGTACTGTATGCCCTCTTTCCGCAAAATGTACCGCTAAAGGAAGGCCAACATACCCTAGCCCAATAATAGCTACTTTACTACTATTCATTTGTATTCTCTTCTTCCCTTCTCAATTGTTGAATTACATCTCTATCTCTATCTCCATCTGTAAAACCACCACGTTCGTCCGTACATTGTAATAAATACGCAACCGCTTCAAGTTGATCACCGAAAATACGATCAAACGCTGAAATACGCCCATTTACAAATTCGTGTTGCTCTGGACGTACTCGATTTGTTTTTATAACATCTACTAACTCTACTGTTGTAATAGAGAATCCTTCTAAAATAGCTTTCACTTGTGCTAATGGCGGAATGATAAGGGAATCATATCCTATTTTCTCTATTACCTTCTTATGAATGGCATGTGGTACAGCAGTTAGTGAGTTATTCCATAAATCTGGTCGTTTCGCTATCAAATTCACAAAGTATTTTCCCATACTAATTGGATCTGCTGGATGAAACATATCTAATAAGCATTGTAAATCATTTAACACCACGTCATTTCCATCTTCAACAGCATGTAAAAATAGAGTGAGTTTTTTTGCTGGAATAACAAGATCACTATCAACGAATAAACAAATATCTGCCGTAGCATGCATGGCACCTATTGCTCGTGCTACATTATGTCCAAGCGCCTTCGTAAATTCAACAACAATAACATTCTCTAGCTTTGCCTGTTTAACAGTCTCAACATCTGCTCCATTCGCGACAACTATAATTTCATCTACACCTGCTTCTTTCACTTCTTTTATAACAGACCTTATGGTCATTTTCTCTTCTGATACTGGGATAATGGCACTATATTTCGCTTTATTCTTTTGTAATAAAACTGGTTTATACTTTCCTACAAACTCTCTATCTCTATTGTCCTCTGAAAAACCACCGCGTTTACCATATGTTTCGATTACGTATTGTAAAGCTCGCAAATGATCACCCATAATACGACTAGTCGCTTTCGGATAAGGAGAGCCAGGTGATGTACCAGTATGCACAGGACGAACTTTATTTGTGTAGATGACATCAACTGAAGCCATATCAGAAATATCTACTCCTCTAGACATCGCCATCGCTTGAAATAATGCTGGATCTGCTAAATTCCACCACCCCAGTTTTTCAATCACTTTACGACTTATCGCATGTGGTATTGCAATTAAAGATCCTACAACAAACTCTTTCTTGTTCAAATAACGATTTAACATATATTTTCCAACCGTCGTATAATGCGGTCTCATCTTCAAGTAAACGGACCATGTTAAATTATTTAAAACAATCTCATGTCCTTGTCGTATTCCTTTAATAAAATTGTATAATTCTTCACTTTTCATGACGATATCACCATCTAAAAACAAAACAATCTCGCCTTTTGCTTCTCTAGCACCAATTGCCCGTCCCACATCATTACCAAGAGAATATCTATAATAAATCACACGGCAATTATGCTGTAATGCTATTTCCTTCGTCCCATCTGTCGATCCATTATCTACTATGATAACTTCATATGGTTCGAGCTTTCTTACCTCTACTAAAACTTTTGATAAAGTACTTGCTTCATTATGCACTGGAATAACAACTGACACTCTCATACTTGTATCACTCTTACCCTTCCAAGCGAACATAAGCAATAATAGGAATACGCACAACTACATCTTCTGGTGGTCCATAAGAAGGAGAAGTACGAACAATTACTGCCCCATCCGTCACAGATAAAAGAACGCCTACAATGATTTCTACAGCTGTCACAACTTGCACTAGTTCTCCAACATGGTTACGTAATTCATCAGTAAATAACATATATAACTCTCCTTTCTTACGCTTCTTTAATTGATATAATACTTGTAAATGGTAATAAAACTTCAGTTCCTATTCCTTCTTGCAATGTTAAGAAGTCATCACCAACTGCTACAATAACACCTGTTAATTGTCCAACTGTCACCGTAATTTCTACGTTTTTACCTAAATACTGCTTTGCAATTTCTTTAAAAGGTGATGTATTGCATTCTTTTAAAATGTTACAAATAATAGATTGAAATCTACTTGATTCAATAACTTCTTCCGTAGCTTGCTTAGAGTTTCTTTGAATAAATCTCGCGAAGTTTTGTGAAAATAAAAGTCTTTCCACAGCAGGCAATAACTTATTATCTAAAAAATAATCTAATTGTCTATTAAACAATCTTGATAATTTATGCCAATATTTTCTGAACAGACACATACACTTCTCCTCCTATTATTTTTAGATTATAAAATTTTACATCCATACATCTTAATGTATACAAAATGGATATTTTTGTGATAGGTAAGACATACATTTTCTAAAAGAAATATTTGTTTCAGAGCATAAAAAAAACTATCCAACAGGATAGTTTCTTACACTTCAATATTCCGCAATATCGAATAAATGTCATTATTCACTTTACCAAATGATTTAATATTATTTTGAATGTTAGATAATAAAACAACATATACACTACCATTTTTACTAAATCCGTTTAAGCAATTCCAACCTGGCATTACACCATGATTCGAATAGCTTCCTGGGTCTACGTACCATCCAAACCCGTAATCCTTTTTTCCACCCGTAAACATTTGATCGTAACTCTCTTTTGAAATTAATTTTCCAGAGAATAGTGCTTCGTTAAATAAATATAAATCATGCGCACTTGTGTATATATCACCACAACCATATAGTTGTGACATGCTTGGAATATTAGGTGTTGTCATATTATTATTTACTATTTTATAACCCGTTGATGGGAATCTTGTTTGTTCTAACGCTGTGCCAAAGCCAGAATGTTTCATACCGGCAGTGGCAAAAATATGTTGTTTAATATATTCTTCGAGTGACTGCCCACTTACCTTCTCTGCAATATAAGCAAGTATAGAGTAGTTCGAATCAGAATACTTCCACTTCTCTCCTGGACCACCAATACGCTTTTGATTTCCTATCCGCTTTATCAGTTCTTCATGAGAAATATCTTCTTTTCCCTGCTCATATTCGGGAATCCCTGATGTATGTGTTAATAGATGTTTTAGCTGAATATTATTACCTTGTGGAAAATCTGGAATATACTTCGCAACAGTATCTTCTACTTGTAATTTATTTTGATCTTTCAATTGCATAATAGCAGTTGCTACAAACGCCTTTGAAATAGAACCAATATAAAAAGTCGTCTCTGAATTATTCGGTACTTGCTGCTCTTTATTTGCCATACCATACCCTTTATTCAGAAGAACTTTTCCGTTCTTCACAATAACAGCTGTCCCGCTAAATCCTGCGTTTTGTAAATACTGGTCCAATTGAGCGTTTTCATTAATTTCTTGAGGTGGCCCTTCAGCAGGTTTCTCCGCTGCTTGCGCTTGCTTCATTTGTTCTTCCTGCTCTTTTTGTTTTTGCTTCTGTACTTCTTGTTTCTTTTTTTCTTCTTTCTTTTTTAACTCTTCTTGTTTCTTCATTTCTGCTGCCGCTTTTAAAGTTTCTTCTTTCTTATTATGCGCAACAATTTTTGTATACATGAAATATACAAGTGATAATAGTAAGACGAGAATGATTGTTCTTTTTATGTATACAATCGGCCGATGTGCTTTCCCATTCGCATTATTTTTTTCCTGATCCATAATTGCTTTTTTCCCCTTACTCACCAATAATTTAATTCCTCTACTAAAGATTCGTTTTAGTAGATTATGGATAATCCATTCTATATCATCCCTACTTTATCACGCACTGCACATATTACCAACCTATATGTACAAAAAAGAAAAAGAAAATTTACAAAAGTAAGATTCCCGTTAAATTATTAACAAAAAAAAAGAGGATATCCTCTAAAAAATTGATGTTATCAATCTTTTTGGACATCCTCTTATCTCATTATTTATACGTGTTTTTTCATATCATCGGCAACAGATTCAACATTTGTACCTACGATAACTTGTACACTTGTATTACTTAATTTCATAACACCTTTTGCACCAGCACGTTTTAATGCTGCTTCATTTACTTGACCAGCATCTTTTACTTGTAAGCGTAGACGTGTTGCACAGTTATCAATAACTGTTAAGTTTTCTTTTCCGCCTAAAGCTGCTACGTAAGTTTCACCAATTGAACCTGCAACTGGTGCATCACCATCTTCAACTAACTCATCGTCATCTTCACGACCAGGAGTTTTTAAATCGAACTTCTTAATTAAGAAGTAGAATACTATGAAATAAATTGCTGCGTAAATTAAACCGATACCTGCTAGTAAGACTGGTTTTGTTGCAATACCGAAGTTTAAAGCATAATCGATTGCACCGGCACTAAATGAGAAACCATCATGAATGCCAAGTGATGTTGTAATGAATAAAGAAAGACCTGTTAGTACAGCATGAATACCATATAATACTGGTGATAAGAACATGAATGAGAATTCAATAGGCTCTGTAATACCAGTTAAGAATGAAGTTAATGCTAGACCAGCTAACATACCAGTAACTGCTTTACGCTTTTCTGGTTTAGCAGCTGCAATCATTGCGAAACATGCTGCTGGTAAACCGAACATCATAACTGGGAAGAAACCAGTCATAAACATACCTGCTGTTTTGTCACCTGCAAGGAAACGAGCAATATCACCATTAACAACATTACCTGCTGCATTTGTAAAGTCCCCAAATACAAACCAGAAGTATGTGTTCATTACGTGGTGTAAACCAATTGGGATTAATAAACGGTTTAATAAACCAAATAATCCTGAACCAATTGCACCTAAATTAACAATTCCATGAGCTAATGCATCAATACCATTTTGAATTGTTGGCCAAATTTGTGCAAATAGAATTCCTAATATCAGCATCACAACTGATGTAACAATTGGAACGAAACGTTTTCCAGCAAAGAAACCTAACCATTCTGGAAGTTTAATCTTATGGAATTTATTATAAAGAAGTCCTGCTATAACACCAACAATAATACCACCTAAAACTTTCATATCTACTTTAGTCGATAATTCAGCAGCCTTAGATACTTGTGTCATTGTATCTGCAAGCTTAGATGGATCTACATTTGCGCTATTACCTATTAAATCTTGGACTTTACCTAATTTACCTTGTAATTCAGCAGTTGAATACCCTTTGCTAAGTGCATCAATACTATTTTTCATAACAAGATAACCAATTGCACCTGCAAGACCTGCTGCACCACTACCATCCACTGAAAGACCGATTGCAATACCAATTGCAAAAATAAGTGCTAAGTTATCAAAAACTGCTGCGCCGGCCTGTGCCATAACAGGAATATCAAATACATCTGGTTGCCCTAAACGAAGCAATAATCCTGCTGCTGGTAGTACTGCGATCGGAAGCATTAACGCTTTACCAATACGTTGTAAAAACTGCAACATTTTAATTCCCCCTAATTAAATTTATGAAATCGTTATCATTATAAGTACGCTTTAGAAAACGCTTTCTATTACATAACCATAATAACATATAGTTGTATAGATGTGTAGTTTTTATTTCTGAACTTTTTATGGATAAATCTCCTATTTCCAAACTGTTATATAAAAGGAAAATTCTCCTTTTTAAAATACAGAATACTCGAAACGAAAGACCTATTATATCACATTGAACTTTCGTTTTATCATTCCACTTTTTCATGTTATTATTTATTTCCGAGCATATCGGGAAAAGTAAACTTAGTTAATTCAAAATAGGAGCGTTGGTACTATGCAGTGCATTGAAACAAACAACTTACAACAGTTGTTAGAACAAGTAAAACCATATACGAAAAAAGGCAAACTTGCTACTTATATCCCCGAACTAGGAAATGCAAATCCAGACGATTTAGGGATTGCCATTTTCCATAAAGAAACAGAATATATCCATGCAGGCAACTCACAAACACTATTTACTCTTCAAAGTATTTCCAAAGTAATTACACTTGCCCTTGCCCTTTTAGACCGTGGTGAAGAATATGTATTTTCTAAAGTTGGAATGGAACCAACGGGTGACCCATTTAATTCTATTATTAAGTTAGAAACGACAAGTCCGTCCAAACCCCTTAATCCAATGATAAATGCAGGAGCATTAGCTATTACAAGCATGTTAGCAGGAAAAGATAACGAGGAAAAAATGGAACGTATTCTTCACTTTGTACGTGAAATAACAGATAATCCTACTATTAATTATTCCTCTAAAGTTGCCGATTCAGAACTAGAGACAGCTTATCTAAACCGTTCACTTTGTTATTATATGAAACAAAACGGAATTATCGATTGTGATATTGAAGAACTTATGGATTTATATACTCGTCAATGCGCAGTTGAAGTAAACTGCATCGATTTAGCACGTATCGGCTTAATTTTTGCAATGGATGGATATGATCCATATAAAAAGAAACAAATCATCCCTAAACATATTACAAAAATTTGCAAAACATTTATGGTCACATGTGGTATGTATAACGAATCTGGTGAATTTGCAATTCGTGTTGGTATTCCTGCAAAAAGCGGTGTAGCCGGTGGTATTTTTGGCTGCGTAAAAGGAGACATGGGAATCGGTATTTTCGGACCAGCTTTAGATGCAAACGGAAATAGTATTGCTGGTTTTAAAATTCTTGAACTTCTTTCTGCTCAAGAAGGTTGGAGCATTTTTTAATCGCGAGTTATCCTGCTATACTAGCAGGATTTTTTATTTCGCCAAAACCTCAATTTTGTCAGTTATCAATCTTCTTATAAAAACAGTGCTGAAAGTTTCTCTATATCATGCATATTTGTTCCCCCCTCCTGAATAATATAGTACAACCTAGCGCTATATGTGGAGGTGTGAAAGATGAAACTAATATTTCAAATGGGAAAACAACCTGTTCTTGAAAAAACAATCCTTCTTTTTATATTGAGTATTGTAGAAAGCTTGAAGTTAAAAGTTGTTTCGCTCGACGAAGCTCACCGATACATATTCAATTTAGAAGTACTTGAATTATTAATGGATCGGAACATCGATGATCAAGTACTTGAACTTATTCATTTCGGGATGGGACTTGAAGACATTTATCACGTGCTTCCTGAAGAACTTGAGCATACGATTGAGGAATTAAAATGGCTTTGCATTCAAGTATTAAGTGAGTACAGTATGCATGAAGAATCGGAACAATTAATTGAAGATATACGGTAAAAAAGCACCTATGTAGGTGCTTTTAATGTTTTTTTAAACTATTTTTATACGCCTCAATATTTACTGGTAGCTCTTCCTCTTCCAAAGTATGTTCATTTACATCTTTATGAATGAACGCACCTTTAGGTGGTTGATGATCATGCCCTTTTTTCTTATGATCAAATGCTTTCCCGCGTCCCATACAAATCCCCCTTTCTTAAAAGAAATCCGTATTAGTATGGAGAAAAGTACGTCGATATATGCAATCCCTTGCTGTATTTCCAAGGAAATACTCGAACCTTGTTTTCTACTCTCCTTACAACAACTGATCAATCCCAATAAGAATTAATAACACTCCTGCGATAACTGTCGCCCACTTTCCTAAGTATTCTGCTAAAAATCGTTTCCCTACATACGCAAAGCCACTAATACAAATAAAACTAAACACCCCTGAAATAGTTGCTGTAAGCCAAAGGTTCAAATTTGTTATCCCAGCATCAAATCCACCTGCAATATTATTAATAGACAACGCAATCCCTAATACAATTGCTTCTGAAAAACTAATTGTTTTAGAACCATCAAAATCTGCTTTTTCTGGATCACGTAAAATTCCCATAAGTACATTACCATCTTTAGAGCCTACGGTATTTCTTTGCCCCAAGAAAGGCTGGCACAAAATAAACACCCCGATTATCCCTAAAACGATTGCTCCAATCAGGTTTGCCGTAAACTCTGAAATAAATAACGCGATCCAGTTCCCAAAAAATCCAGCTAATAAAGTAAATAAAAACCCAAAAAATGCGATGATAAAATTGTTGAACCACGAAATTCTAATTTTACGAATGCCATATGCAATCCCAACACCTGCATTATCTAAATTAGAAGCAATCCCGATTAAAAAAATTGAAAATAGACCTGCCGTACTCATAAATAGCCACCCCTTTTCCTCACTTTTCCATGCATCTTATGAAAATGTTGAGCAACTGTGCCTGTCTGTTTCATATACATGTAATAAATGCTCAACATTTTTTCAACAATAAAAAGGAGTGCCTTCGCTATGCCTAAAGAAAATCCAAATGAGCGGCTTAGTAGATTAATAAAAAAACTTTTAAAAGAACGTGCCTTATCTATGCGCCAACTCGGAATGCTTACAAATATTGATCCCGCAACAATCTCAAGAATTATGAATGGTAAACAACCGCCAAAACAAAAACACCTACAAAAATTCGCAGAATGTCTGCAAGTTCCACCCCAATTGTTATTTGATGAAATGTATCCTGATTCTCCTCACATTAATAAAGAAAAGACGGATATGTACACATCTCTTGATACAATTCAGCAAACTCTGCAATCCTCTAACTTATTCGATTTCGACTACACAACAACCCGCGTAAAACAAGAACTTGAAAACTATGAACGATATGCTCAAACAACAGAAGGTGAAAAGCGCATTCATGAAAGTTTCGCGAGCAAGTTAGAACAAATTGATAGTGCTGGCCCTTTCATTGAACAATTAACAGATATGTATCAACAATTTTGCAATGAAACGATTCCAAAAGAAGAGCGTGCAGTTCTTGGTGGCGCATTACTGTATTTCATTTTATCGACAGATATTATTCCCGACTATCTCTTTCCAATTGGCTATTTAGATGATGCGATTGCTGTTGAATTAGCAAAAGAGAAATTAATGGCACTAAAACGAAAGACATAGAAAAATAAAGAACTATTTCAGTTATTTCTATTTAACTCTGAAATAGTTCACTAAAAAATCGTACAAGTATACATACCTGTACGATTTCAACATACTAATCTATTTTTTCATATGACACCATTCATATATAAATGCTGTTATTACTTTTGTAAATTCAATTAACTGCTCTACTTCTACTTTCTCATTTATTGAATGAGCTTCCTCTAATGTGCCTGGTCCGTAAATAACAGCCGGAATATGAAATTCACTAAACCAACCACCATCCGTTACCGTTGCAGACATATCTAAAATTGCGTTTTTAGAAAGAATTGATTCATGTACTGAGCTAAGCGTTTTTACAGCTGTATGTTCACTATCTATTTCTAAAGAAGGGAAAATTTCGCCACGATCCACAATCATTGATTCTCCGCCCCACTTAAATTGTGGTGGATTTTCACTTAGCCATGGATCGGCAGCTGCTACTTTACCGATATACTCTTCAATTTCTTTTATTATTTGTTCATGTGTTTCATTCGGATAAAAGTGCACTGTTATCCATAACCGGCACTCATCCGCAATAAAAGCTGCATGTCTTCCACCCTCAATAACAGCTGGATTAATTGTTGTTGTTCCAGACGGATAGCCTTCATATGTTTTCATAACTGCCCAATGACGCTCTAATTCTTGTAAACTTTGCACAATTTTCATCATTTTTTCAATTGCACTCGCTCCAAATAAACGTCCTCCAGCATGAATCATTTGCCTACGCGTTGCATCATGAAACGTTTGAGGGCTTTTCACAGTAATCCAGCCAGTAATTACGCCGCCCTGTCCTTGCATATGTAAATTACTCGTATCCACTACGACTGCAAAATCAGCATCATAACCTCTTTTGCAGCATTGAAGTGTACCAGCTTCTCCAACTTCTTCTCCAATTACGGATTGAAAGATTAAATCTCCAGGTAATTCAATACCAGCTTCTTGTAATAGCTGAATAGCAAATAGCGCTCCAGCTAGTCCCCCTTTCATATCAGCTGCACCACGTCCAACTAACCAACCATCTTTTATAAATGGCTCAAACGGATTTGTTTCCCACGCCTCATCTGCCGATACTTCAGCTACATCCATATGTCCATTAATAATAAGACTTTTATATGAGTCACTTTTTGCCCCTTTTTTCACACCAACAACGTTCGGATCATTAGGATATACATCCCATTTATCAACACTAAAATTTTGTTCTCTTAGAAACTCTGCAACAAATTGTTGTGCCTCATTTGTATTTCTCGCCGGCGGTGCTGGTGTTTCAAAACGAATTAAATTCTTTGTAAGCTCTAGTAACTCATCTTTTCGTAAATCAATCTGCTCTAATAGCTGTGAAACTTTTTTATTCATCGCTAATTCCCCTTTACATACGTAGTATGTTTCCAACTTTATTTTCACAAAAAAAGAGACTGTTTACAAATCTTACAGTCTCCAAATTAATTCATATTAGAAGCTCTCTACTTCCGTCGTATTTGTCTTTTCAATATGTTCTACTTTACGTGCCTTATTTCTTGTCGCACGGTAAAACAGTAAACAAACAATCATAAATGGAATTCCGCAATACAATGCCATTCTTTGCTCTGGAATAAAGGCCATACCAATAATTACTGTTACATTTAATACTAGTGCAAGCAGTGGTACGAATGGATACAGAGGTGTTTTAAATTTCAATTCTTTCACATCCCCGCCCTGCTTTATGTATGACCTCCTAGCTAATAAGTTAGATAGAGCAATAGATGCCCAAACTAATATCGCCCCGAACCCAGCAATAGAAAGTAGCCATAAATAAACTGTATCTTCCGCATAAATACCTGATAGTAATGAAAGGCAACCTACAATTGTACTTACAATCAATGCATAAATAGGAACACCGTTTTTAGATAACTTACCAAAAATCGGACTAATCATTCCTTGATTAGACATAGACCATAGCATACGAGAAGTTGCATATAATCCTGAATTCGCAACGGATAGAACCGCTGTAATGATAACAAAATTTATAATATCTGCTGCATAAGGAATACCAATTTTATCAAATACAACTACAAATGGACTTTCTATTACTCCTGCTTGTTGCCAAGGGAATAGTCCAGCAAGAATAAAAATAGATAGTACAAAGAAAACAAGTATACGCCAAACTGTATTGTTAATTGCCTTCGGGATTGTTTTCTCTGGATTTTCACTCTCACCTGCTGCAATACCGACTAGTTCCGTTCCTTGGAAAGAAAAATTAACTGCAATCATCGTAATTAAAATAGCTGATAATCCATTTGGGAACAATCCACCATAATCAGTAAAACTAGAGAACATCGGTGCTGGCTCATTTCCTTTCATATCTAGAAAACCAAACATTGCTGCCCCGCCCAAAATAATAAATGCAATGATCGTAATTACTTTAATACTTGCAAACCAAAATTCAACTTCCGCAAAACTTCTTGAAGATAACGCATTAATAGCAAAGAGGAGTAACGCAAACACTACGCACCAAATCCATGAAGGTACATCTGGAAACCATCGCTTCATTAAAATACTAACTGCAATTAGTTCAATCCCTATCGTAGCTGACCAGTTTAACCATGACATCCATCCAACTACATAACCCGCTGCAGGGGAAATATGCTTCGTAGCATACGTTTGATAAGATCCTGCGTCAGGCATTGCAACAGCTAACTCTCCAAGACAGAGCATCGTTAAATACATAACAAATCCTCCAACAAGATATGCTACAATCGCTCCTCCAGGCCCAGCTTCATGAATTGTATACCCAGATCCTAAAAAAAGACCGGTACCAATAACGCCTCCAAGTGCAATCATAAATATGTGCCTGCTTTTCAATTCTCTTTTTAATCCTTGATTTTGATTCATCATATAAATCCCCCCTTTTCACTTTGTAAACCCATTTAATGTAAGCGTTTTTAAAATTATTCACCGTAAAAATAATGATTTAAAAGAGCAAAAATACACGTCACTTACATTAATCACTGCCTGTTACTAAAAGGTCATCCCTTACTGTTATTAATAACTTTTGATCAGCAATAGCTTGTCCTTCTACTACTTCTAATGATTCAATATAACCACTGATCCCTATCTTAATTTCTACTTTCTGTTTATCTATTGTTTCAATTAATGCTAATTTCTCCCACTCATATACGTAAGAACTTTCCGTAACAAATAACTTCTCTACTTTCCCGTAACAAGGACTATACACGCATTCTATAACCGTCTTCACTTTATACACTCCTCCTTCTTATTAGTTGGTACTGAAACGTTGCATATCCCTCCTTTAGATATATCAATTATTATTTATGCAAAATGCGTACCAATCTCCAATTCCTATTTAAAATGAAGGTTTCTCAAAAAAAAAACTTCATAACCGCAAAATTTTTCTATCATTTCAGAGATTTTAAAAGGAAAATAGCAAAAAATTTTTGCGATTTTATAAGAATTTTAATAAAATTATAAAAAGTCAGTCTTCATAGGGTGGAATGAGGAGAAGATAATCTATGCGTACAGAAGAAATTAATTTAAAACAGATCATTGAAATGAATATGCTATATGAAACTTTACTCAATGAACTCGACATCGGAATTCATATTATTAATGAGGAAAGTAAGACGATTATCTATAACCGCAAAATGATGGAAATTGAATCAATGGAGCGCTCAGATGTGCTATATAAAAGTCCTTTAGAAGTATTCGCATTTGAGGAAAATAAAAATAGTACTCTTATAGAGGCATTAAAATTTGGAAAAACAAAGAAAAATATAAAACAAACGTATTTTAACAATAAAGGACAAGAAATTACAACGATTAACGATACTTTCCCTATAATAGAAAATGGAAAAATTAAAGGCGCTATTGAAATATCAAAAGAAATTAGTAACTTAAAGCAAACGATAAAAATAGGTCCTTCTCGAAAACAAAGCACTAAATTTACCTTTGATCACATAATTGGTGATTCTGAAGCCATTCAATCAATCATTACAGAAGGAAAAAGAGTAATTCGTACATCTTCCTCCATACTTCTAGTAGGAGAAACAGGCACTGGTAAAGAACTATTTGCACAAAGCATCCATAATGAAAGTCAGCGTTCAACAAAACCCTTTATTTCACAAAACTGTGCCGCTATACCTGATACCTTAATGGAAAGCCTACTATTTGGCACAAATCGAGGTGCCTTTACAGGAGCAATAGATAAATCAGGCTTATTCGAAGAAGCAAACGGAGGAACTTTGTTATTAGATGAAATCAATTCATTAAGCCCAATACTTCAAGCTAAGTTGCTGCGGGCTATACAAGAAAAAACAATACGAAGAATCGGAGGTACACACGAAAAAGAAATTGATGTTCGCATTATAGCAACTATCAATGAAGATCCCTTTGAAGCCATCGCACATAATCGATTAAGAGAAGACTTATATTACCGATTAAGCGTCGTTACTTTATGTCTTCCGCCTTTACGTGAAAGAAAAGAAGATATTCCAGCTCTTGTTCAGCACTTTATTGAAAAATATAATACTCAATTCGGGCTCAACGTAACCGATGTAGATGTAAATGTAAGAGAATTTTTCTATGCATACGATTGGCCTGGAAACGTACGGGAGTTGGAACATATAATTGAAGGTTCCATGAACTTGATAGAAGATGAAACCATCATTACAGCGTTTCATCTTCCTACTCGCTTTCGCGAACGAATAAAAACAGAATTCAATATGCAACATGCACTAACTACTCACAATACTGATGCACCTAAAACTTTAAAACACACAATAGAAAAAATGGAAAAGAACTACATTAACCAAATTCTTAAAGAGAATCATGGCAACATCTCACAAGCTGCAAAATTTTTAGGATTAAGTAGGCAAAACTTACAATATCGAATTAAAAAACTGCATTTACACATATGAAATAAACATGTCTCCAAGTGTAAAAATAAATTGGTAAAATATGTTAAAATAAACATATAACATGCTAGAAAGGGGCTATATATATGAGTAATGATAAAAAATTAAAGTTATTACAATACTTATACTTTTTCCCTGCCATGCTCTGTATGATGTTATTCATTAATGCCGATGTAAGCAGCTCTCCTTATGCAAAGCTATTAGGAACAATTTTTGGCTCCTTTGCAGCTATTATGCTTGCTGCTTTTTGGAATTTGAAGATACGTATAAAAAACGAAAAATCTTCTTAATACTAAAAAAATCGAGCTACTTAGCCCGATTTTTTTATTTGCCATTAAAACTCAACATTCTCTAAATACAACCCACTTGCCTCAGCAAGACAATTAATTTGATTGCGCTGCTTTTCCTCTAAAATGTTTGGAATTGCTTCAACATCTAATTGTCCTAATCCAACTTCAATTAATGCCCCGACAATTTTTCTTACCATATTATGAAGGAAGCCGTTACCACTTACTCTAATTTGTACAAACCCTGCCTCTTCCATCACATCAAGTGTATATACTTCTCGAACCATGGATTTTTTCTTTGATTTCGCATTTGAAAAAGCAGTAAAGTCATGTGAACCAACTAAATGTTTTGCAGCTGCTTTCATGCTTTTCACATTTAATTTTTTATTCACATGCATGCTGTATTTACGCATAAATGGATTTGTATGCTCTTCATTCCAAATTTTATACAGATATGTTTTTGCTTTAGAATTGTAACGAGCATGGAAACGATCATGTACTTCTTCCACATTCGTAATGCTAATATCGTTAGGTAAATATTGATTTAAATATTTTTTCACTTTATGTTCCACTAACTTCTCATCACTTTGAAAGTTAGCAACTTGATTCAAAGCATGTACACCAGCGTCTGTTCTACTACAACCGATAATTTCAATTTCTTTTCCGACCATTTCAGATATGACACTTTCGATTTTTCCTTGAATTGTATTATCGTTATTACCGAGACGTTGCCATCCTTTAAAACGTGCGCCGTCGTACTGAATCGTTAATTTATAATTATGCATAATATTCTCCTTCATAGAAAATATTCCCTCATACCATGAGGGAATATTAATAAACTTTACTTTCTAACAAGCTTCACTACATTCTCAACATGCGCAGTATGCGGGAACATATCAACTGGTTGCACATACTCCACTTCATAGCTCTTCATTAATGCTTGTACATCACGTGCTAATGAAGAAGGATTACAAGACACGTACACAACTTGTTTCGGCTTCACTTTTAAAATTGTTTCCAGTAATTTATCATCGCAACCTGTACGTGGTGGGTCGACAACAATTACATCTGGACGCCATCCTTCTTTTACCCATTTCGGTAACCATTGTTCAGCTTTACCTGCTTCATATTTCGTATTTGTAAATCCGTGACGCTTTGCATTTTTTCTTGCATCTGCAATTGCTTCTGGAATTACATCCATACCACGTACTTCCGCTGCATCATTTGCAAGCCAAAGACCGATTGTACCAACACCACAGTACGCATCCACAATCTTCTCGTTTCCTGTTAACGCAGCTGCTTTTTTCGCTTCATTATACAAAACAACTGTTTGCTCTGGATTCAACTGGAAGAATGCACGTGCTGATAATTCAAATGATAAATCGCCAAGTGTTTCTTGAATGACTTCTTTTCCAGCTAATTTAAATGTTTTGTCGCCAAAAATAACAGATGTTTTACGCCAGTTTACATTTTGCATAATTGATTTAACCGCTGGCATCTGTTTTTGTACTTCTGCAATAAATTGTTCTTTATTTGGTAATTCTTCTTTTGTTGTAATAAGTGTAACTTGTACTTCCCCTGTTTGAACTGCAGTACGTGTTACAATTGTGCGTACTAAACCTTTTTGTTTTTTCTCATTGTAAATAGAAACATTTAATTTTTCTAAAATACGTCTTACAACTTTTGTCGCTTCATTCGTTGCTTTATGTTGAATCATACAGTGAGCGATATCAATTAACTGATGTGAGTTTTGTTTATATAGCCCTGTAATAACCTTTTCGTCTTTACGCCCCACTTGTAATTGACTCTTATTACGATAATGCCATGGATTTTCCATGCCAAGCGTTGGGCGAATTTTCTCTTCCATACTATTTTTCATGTACTTCTCAAATGCTTGTACAACGATATCACGCTTTTGATTCAATTGTTCTTTATAATCTAAATGTTGCAGCTGACAACCACCACACTCCTCATATACTGGACACGGTGCTTTCACACGATGCGGTGAAGCTTTACGAACTTTTTTCACTTTCGCTTCAGCGAAGCCACGCTGAATTTTCGTTGTTTCTGCAACAACTTCTTCTCCTGGTAATGCCCCTGGAATAAAAACAACTTGTCTCTTAAAATAACCAACGCCTTCTCCGTTAATCCCAAGACGTTTAATTGTCACAGGAAACGTTTGACCAACTTCCAACTTACTCTCATGTTGCTTTTGTATCATTATTACACCTCTACTCTATACTTTTCCATAAATATAACGCTGCATAACTGCAGTATGGTTCACACTCTTGTTTCACTTTTTCTAAAAATGCATCATCAGGTTTATCATCTAATTGAAATATACCTTGCACTGCACGCTGAATCCCAATGTCCGCTTTCGGGAACATATTTTTCCGTCCAAGCCCAAACATTAAAAAGTTTTGCACTGTCCATGCACCAATTCCCCTAATTGGCAACAATTGTGCTGAAATGTCTTCTTCCGTCCCATTTTCTATACTCGCTAAATTTAATGTACCACTGACAATACTTCGACCTAATCCTACTATATATTCAGCCTTTCGCTGACTAAACTTCTGCTCTCTCAATTCTTCTATTGAAATATTTGCTACTATTTCCGGAGTGGGGAAAAAGAATACACCGTTCTTCTCTGTTCCATACCGTTTCACAAATTGTTCTGTTAACACAGTAGCAAATTTCAAATTTATTTGTTGGTGAATGATACAGCGAAGCAGACAAGCAAAATAATCAAATTCTAAAATAATTGGAGTATAAGCATATGTTTCAAATAGTGGACGTAATGATGTGTTTAAAAAATGATTTTGTATATCTTGAAACGGTTCATTCCAATGAAAAATGGCCCTCATTCGTTTCATGACTTTCTCTGGATCTCCTGTCTGACTAGAAATCCAAAACTGTGGATTTTGAACAGTACCAATCCCTTGTAAGCGAACAACAACCTGTTCCTCGTCTATACAAAGCGGGATATAAATAACTTTCTCATCTAATTGAATGACGTTAAGAGGATCAAAAGATAAACGTTTTAATACTTCTTCAAAATGATACGGATACTCTAACGTAACATGTTCGCTCCACATACGTTTCCCCATCCTTTTTACACATCATTATAGCATGAGAAAACCGTAAGCATACATGCTTACGGTTGATTGCCTTTTACTAAGTCATCTAGACTTTTAAAATGATACCCTTTCTCGCGCAAATCATCAATGATTTTCGCAAGTGCTTCTGCATTATCTTTTGATATTGCATGAAGTAATAAAATAGATCCTGGATGAATCATCGTCATTACATTATTATGCGCATATTGCCATCCTCTTTGCTGATCCACTTTCCAATCCAAAAATGCAAGTGACCAAAATACATTATAATAGCCCATTTCTTTCGTAAGAGCTAACGTTCTTTCACTAAATACACCGCGCGGAGGACGTACATATTTCACTTCTTTTTGCCCAGTTACTTTTTTAATTTCTTCCGTTACACTCGTTAATTCTTCACGAAGTTTCTCATCATTTACCGCTGTAAAATCAGGATGACTCCAAGAATGGTTTCCAATAATATGTCCTTCATCCTTCATTCTTAACAATAAATCTTTTTGCGTTTTAATGTAATGCCCCGTTACAAAGAAAGTTGCTGGTACTTTTTTCTCTTTTAATACATCTAATATTTTCCCTGTGTATCCATTCTCATATCCATTATCAAATGTTAAATAAATATCTTTTTTCTTCGTATCTCCTAAATAAAACCCGCCATTTTTTTGTAATAAATCTGTATATAACTTTCCTGCATCTGGTACTGTTTCATTTTTAGGACGCGGGATTCCCCAGTTATGTGGAGTATTTGTATAAGCCAGTGCTGAAACTGGAACAAGTGCCATCATAATTGAAAAAATGAGACCGATATATAACCATTTATATTTCATAAATAGTCTCCTTTCCATATATAATCGTACTTGTAGTTTCTGTTGCTACGCATTCTTTCATGCTGAACATGTTTTTCTATATATACCAAAAAAATGCATCTCGAATCATTCGAGATGCATTTTTTATTTACTTAAATACTGGCTCTTTAAAGCTAGCTAATTTTTCAAGTGATGTTTTATCAACATCTGCATGTAAGCTATTACCATGAGAGTCCATCGTTACAACTGCTTTAAACCCGTCGATACGTAAATGCCACATTGCTTCTGGAATACCAAATTGTAAGAAATCAACATCTTTCACTTCTTTAATACATTCAGCATAATATTGCGCTGCACCACCGATTGCGTTTAAATATACACCGCCGTGTTCTTCTAAAGCCGCTAATGTTTTCGCACCCATACCGCCTTTTCCAATGACAGCGCGAATACCGAATTTCTTCATAATATCGCCTTGGTACGGTTCTTCACGAATACTTGTCGTTGGACCTGCCGCTTTAATTTGCCAATTGTCATTTTCATCTTTCACAACAACTGGACCACAGTGGTAAATAATTTGTCCATTTAAATCTACTGGACAATCATTATCCATTAAATGCTTATGGATTGCGTCACGACCTGTATACATCATGCCATTAATTGTTACAACATCACCAACGCGAAGTTCACGAATTTGCTCTTCTGTAATTGGTGCTTGTAATACAATCTCACGTTGCTCCGTTTTTTCTTGTACTTCATGCTGAAGTGTATCTTCACCTTCTTGATATAGCCAATCCATAATGTCTCCTGTTTCAGGATGGATTTTCACACCAAGGCGACGATATGCCCAGCAATTATACGCAACAGATACATAGAAACTAGCTGGCAAACGATTATAGACGCCAATTTTACAACCAAGTAAAGTTGTTTCTCCGCCAAATCCCATCGTACCAATGCCCAGCTTATTCGCATTTTCTAATACGTACTCTTCAAGATGTTGTAACTCTGGTACTGGATTGACATCATCTAATGTACGGAATAATTGATTTTTTGCTAATTCATAACCTGATGTGCGGTCTCCCCCGATACCAACACCAATTACACCAGCGCTACATCCTTGCCCTTGTGCTTGATATACTGCATGAAGAAGGCATTTACGAATCCCTTCTAAATCACGGCCAGCTCGTCCAAGTCCTTCTAGTTCACATGGTAAGCTATATTGAATATTTTTATTCTCACAGCCACCACCTTTTAGGATTAAACGTGCATCAATATAATCTTTTTCCCATTGTTCAAACTTAATCACCGGTGTACCTGGTCCTAAATTATTTCCACTATTATCTCCAAAAAGAGAATCAACAGAATTGGGACGAAGTTTACCATCTTTTGTCGCCCGCTCAAGCGCATTATAGATAGCTTCCTTCAACTTTAATTGATTCACACCAACTGGTGTATAAATTTTAAACGTTGGCATCCCTGTATCTTGGCAAATCGGCGAGATGTTATCATCAGCCATTTTAATATTATTTGTAATTGTGCCAAGTGCCATCGCAGAACGAGTCCCTGCATTTTCTCGCTCTTTCGCTTGTTGAATCGCACGACGAACATCTTTCGGTAAGTTCGTTGACGTTTCAACAATTAGTTGATACATGCTTTCTTGAAGCTTTTCCATTGTTACTTCCCCCTCAATTGTGAACGCTACCAAAACGTTATGAGCTGAAAATTCAATTGTTATGCTCTTTAGCTATTTATTTGTTTCACGCTATTAGAGCATAAATGAAATTTTTCACAACTTGATTATACCTCTTTTTCTATCGTCCTTCTATTACCCGAACAGAAAAAGGCTACCAAATTGGAATTGGTAGCCTTTTTAATATATTATTCGTCTTTTTTAAATTGCTCACATTTTAATTCTAATTCATCTAACATTGCAAGAAGACGATCTACATCTTCTAATTCTACTTCTTCAGGTTCAATTGTATCAATTACTTCAATGAACATATTTAAACGTTCTTTTAAATATACTAATTGTGTATCTTTATCTTGAATTGCTTTTCCCATGAAGGCACTCTCCTTTTAATTCGAGTTGCTTTTATTATACCGCAAAAACGATTGCTATGGGCATGAAATTTCATCAATTTTGTCACAGTCATCCACTATAATGTAAGCCCTCTCTCTTTCCATGCTAAAAAGTTTCACTTTATAAAAAGCACATATTCTTCTATTATAGAGAATGGACAAATTGTTATTTCAATAGTCAAAGGAGTATTTCATATGACGATATCACAAAAAATGAAGCCGATTACTCCTTCTTACGATCCATGGGAAGCGTATATGGACCTTGAAGAGTACGGCAAACTACTATTAACAAATGTTGAATTTACAACGACGACGTTATGCAACATGCGCTGTGAGCATTGCGCTGTTGGTTACACGTTACAGCCGAAAGACCCAAATCCGCTTCCGATGGATCTTTTATTAAAACGATTAGATGAGATTCCTCATTTACGTTCTTTAAGTATTACTGGCGGCGAACCTATGCTTTCAAAAAAATCCGTCGACAACTATGTAACACCACTCTTAAAATATGCCCATGAACGAGGCGTTCGCACTCAAATCAACTCTAACTTAACTATAGATTTAGCACGTTACGAACAGATTATTCCTTATTTAGACGTATTGCATATCTCTCATAACTGGGGAACAATTGATGACTTCGTTGAAGGCGGATTTGCAATGATGGAGCGTAAGCCTACTTACGAACAACGTGCAAAATTATTCGAAAGAATGATTACAAATAGTAAGGCTCTATCAGATGCAGGTGTACTTGTATCGGCCGAAACAATGCTAAACAAAAGAACTCTACCACATATTGAACATATTCACCGCCAAATCGTCGAAGAGATGGGCTGTAAACGTCATGAAGTTCATCCAATGTATCCAAGTGACTTCGCGAGTAATCTAGAGATTTTAACAAAAGCTGAAATTCGTGATGCGATTGAACATTTACTAGAAATTCGCGATGAAAATGTATGGATGCTATTTGGAACTTTACCTTTCTATGCTTGTAGCGATGACGAAAAAGACATAGCTACATTTAAAAAATTGCAAGAGAGCAAAAATGTAACTGTTCGTAACGATCCAGATGGTCGTTCACGCTTAAATGTAAATATTTTTGATGGTAATATTATCGTTACTGATTTTGGTGATGTTCCACTTCTAGGAAACATACAAACAAACACATTACAAGAAGCGTATGAAAAATGGAGCGCTTCAAAAACAGCAAAATCATTAAGCTGTCACTGTCCTGCAGTAAAATGTCTTGGACCAAATGTTCTTGTAAAAAACAGCTACTATCCGACAGAAGATTTCTTATCAAAAACAGCAAACATTACATTATAAAAAAAACGTCAGCTTATAAGCTGACGTTTTTTTTGTTATTGCGAGTGAGAAGAAGAAATAAATTTAAAAAACAAATGATCATGAATTGGAATTGCCGCTCCAATTCCTTGAGAAGTAATATTTTTCACAACAAGTCTTTTTTGATTTCCCTTTAATACAAGATACACTTCTCCAAATGTTACTTTTCCCTTTTCATTTACTGCTGGTGTATAAGCGTATAAATATCCGAGTTGACTCGGACTAATATTATACACACGCTCATGTCCAGTACCATAACCAATAGTTGTTTTAAACGAAAGGGGCAATTGTACTTTTTCAAGCGCTTTGAGAAGCATCATTTTTTTCACATCTGCAGCATCTTTCATATCTGCTGTTAAATCGCCTTCAACCGTCTTTTGTGTTTCTTGCTTATAGCGAAGTGGATACAAACGGTCTCCTCCGCGATTATCATACACATTTCGATTCACTTGTTTATATTCCCAATTAATCGATGTGTCTACTGATTCATAATGTAAAGCCCATTGACCTAAATAAATTTTTGCCCGATACCCTACTGCAAGCGGAGCATTTGAAATTGTCGTTTCATTAAACATCCGAATTAAGTCTGGATTTTCAATTTTAATATTAGCCGTTTTCAATAGCTCTTGAGCAAATTTACTTGGTTGTAAACGTGGCAAATCTTGCGCATCATTTGGAAATGTATTGTCTTTTGAAATATTTAAAACAGATGAAGGCATTTTTGTTCCTACTGTTGTCTTTGCAAAACTCATGTTAGGAAATAATAAAATAAACGAGACCATAGTTGAAAGACATATGCTGTATACTCGTTTCACCTGTCTGGCTCCTTCCTATGTAGGTATATATACTACTTCGTTTATTGTTTTCTCTGAGTGCAATTGTTATGCCTATTTTTCATAATAAATAAAAACCAATTCCCATAATGACATACGCCGCTAGTAAAGTGCCACCTTCAAACCAGTTTGTATCTCCATCATTGGAAATCGCAATCGTTAAGAAAACGGCTGTAATCATAGACACAAGTTCTGGTATGGTAAATACTAAAGGCATCCTTTGCGCGAAGAACATAGATAGCAATACTAATACAGGAGCAACAAACATGGCGATTTGTAATGTAGAGCCTATTGCAATTTCGACTGCAATATTTACTTTATTTTTATAAGCCATAATAATTGCAGACGCATGTTCCGCTGCATTCCCAACAATTGCAACGATAATAACCCCTATAAATAACTCTGACCAACCAAATGACTTTGCAACAGTTTCAAAAGTATGTACGAGTGCCTCTGACACATAAGCTACTGCCAGTGTTGCTATTGCTAAAATAAGGAGCGCCTTCCCTTTTGACCACTCTGGCTCTTCTTCATGCGCTACTTCGTCACTTTTATGTTGATATACACCACGGTGCGTAACTAACTTAAATAGTAATGCAGCAAGGTACATGATAATCATAATAATAGAAACACCTATACTTAATTGATACGTCTTGCCAGCGTCCATCTTCATTGAAAAGATCTCTGGAATAACAAAGGCCACAACAACAGCAAATATTAATAAAGCTGAATTATGCCTTGCATCATATACATTAAAACTTTGTCTTTTGTATTTAAGACCTCCAACAAAGAAAGATAACCCTCCTACCAATAATAAATTTCCAAGTACAGAACCGGTTAAAGAAGCTAACACCACTTCAATTAACCCTGCTTGAAGTGCAAAAATTGAAATGATAAGTTCAACAGCATTACCGAAAGTAGCATTTAATAATCCGCCTATTCTAGGACCAGAAACAATTGCTAGACTCTCTGTTGCTCTCCCCATAAAACCAGCTAATGCGATAATCGTAATACAATACACAGCGAACATAATTGTTTCTGGCCAATGAAGTGTTTTTCCAAGTACAGATAGTGGTACACCTATAAGCGCTACTATAAGAAATATTTTATTAAACATGCTTTTCATCCTTCCATCGTATGTATTTCTCCTCAATATTATTATTATTCTTCTCCTAACTTGTCCGATTTCATCACAATTACGTTTAAAAAATCGGATTGAAGAAAACAGTATGAAAGATATTTAAATTATCTTGTTTAAACAGACAGAATTATAAATTGTGAAAAGGGGTTAAAATTATGCACTTAAAAGAAAAAATCGCAACTATTATTCAAGGTCAACGTACTGGTGTATTATCTACAGTACGAAATGAGAAACCTCATAGCGCCTTTATGATGTTTTTCCATGAAGATTTTGTACTATATGTTGCAACAGATCGACAATCAAAAAAGATAACAGATATTGAACAAAATCCTAATGTCCATGTACTACTCGGACGAGAAGGAAAAAAATTAGATGAAGATTATATTGAAGTTGAAGGGTTAGCTTCAATCGAGGAAGACTCAACATTAAAAAACAAGTTTTGGAATAATAGCTTAAAACGTTGGTTACTCGGTCCTGAAGACCCTAATTACGTATTGATCAAAATCAATCCCGACACAATTTATTACATTGATGGTGCGGGTACGACGGAGCCTGAGTTTTTACGACTATAAAATAAAACAAGCCCCCCCTTAGGTGGGCTTGTTTTGTCGAAAAGTTCTTTTAAAAAAAATAATAAAATAGGTGGAACTTTCCAAAGATTCTGTTATATAATAGCAGTAACTTAAATAAACTGTATTAAAACAGATTGAGAGGAGAAATAAAATTGATGAAGAGAGAAGAACGCAAAAATATGATTGAGTTTATTGAAAAGAAAAAAGGGATTGAGCGTGACGAATTATTGTTTATGACAGACGATGAAGTAGAACATATTTATAATGTAACGTACTTTTTATATGAGGAAATTGCAGAGTAGTATAATAATCCCCACCTTATTAAAAATATAAGGTGGGGATTATTTCGTTATTTAGCCCACTATTTACAGGCAGTAAAACTCCCACCTTAAAATTCAGGTGGAGCAAGAAGTTAAGTTGAAGTCGTGCTTCCTATAAAGCTCAATTGCTTCAACTTTATACATGAGAATCATTTTCATGTATAATACTGTAAGATTGGAGGAATTTTACTATGAGTTCGTGGCTCTTATTTGCACTATTATCAGCAATTGCTGCTGCCCTTGTATCGATTTTTGGAAAGTTTGGTTTAGACGGCATCGATGCAAACGTTGCAACAACAATTCGATCTATTATTATGGCATTATTTATGATAGGCGTTATTATCATACAAGGTAAATTTCAAAATATCGGCGACGTACTGCTAAATAAAAAAGCACTGCTATTTATCACATTAAGTGGGATTGCAGGTGCTTCTTCATGGCTATTTTATTTTCTTGCCCTCAAAACAGGAAAGGTTTCACAAGTAGCTCCTGTCGATAAATTAAGCGTCGTATTTTCTATCATTCTCGCTATGATTATCCTCGGTGAAAAGTTAAACTTTATGACCGGCGTTGGTGTAGTCTTTATTACAGCTGGTGTATTATTTATTGCTTTCAGCTAAAAAAACCGCTATTAGCGGTTTTTCTTTTTCTTTATGTACAACCATACAACACATGTAACAACTGCTGAAATTAATAAAATCCATATTCCATAATGATGTAAACTATACTCAACGAAGCGCCACTTCTCGCCTAATTTCCAGCCAAGCCCAATAAAAACACTTATCCAAATGAGCGCACCACCGTAAGCGTACAAACAAAAACGCCAAAGTGTCAAATTTGATACCCCAGCAAAATATGCTGTTAAATGACGTACGCCCGGTATAAAATAACCAATCATTAAAAGAAATGGCCCATATTTTTCAAATAAAATATGTGTTTTTTCAATGTGATGTTCTTTAATTCTAATTTTCGGCCCATATTTCTTTAAAACAGGGAGCCCAAGTTTTAAACCTAATATGTAGCTTAACGTGATCCCTAACATCGCACCAGCCATCCCACTTAAAAAAGCAGCAGTTCCTGACATAACTCCTTTTGAAACATTATAACCAACAAAGGTCAATAAAAACTCGTCTGGTATCGGTAATCCGACAATCCCACCAGCTAAAGCTATAACAATTCCAAAATAGCCATAATGCGCGATTAACTCGCCAATATGTTGTTCCATTCGGAAGACACATCCTATGCACGGTCGTTATTCCACATTGTACCCTTTCTATCTTTAAGGCAAACATGGTATACATATTCACTATACATTGTTTTTATAATGAACTCTACTTCTATTCTTTCCTTTAACAGAGATAAAGGAAAACTTTACTCAGTGGGAGTTTTGTTCATCCTCTACTAATTATTAACCTATGCCAATCTTGCTTTTACAGACATCCCGACTCCACATAACTCACTTACATTCACCAATTTTGAGATTAGATTCTTATTGCCCGCAAATAACCCGATAAAAAATAAAAATTCATATGCGTGTTTTTTTGTTACAATAAAGGAAAGTTACTTTTCGCAACGGTTTAACTCTCAAGAAAAATGATATATCTAGCAAAAACATAGTTTGGTCTATATAATGCAACTTCTACCTATTAAAAGAACATACACCCTTTTACATACAACATCATTTTTCTAAATTATACAGGGGGGAACGAACATGACCATTGAAAATCAATTTATTCAAAAAGTTTACTATAAAACATTTTTAACAGAAGAAACTTCTACTCCTGCATCGGAAATACTCGGTGAAGCATATATAAATGAATCTAAAAATGAATTCTCCAACATTTCTAATATTCGATTTGCTCAAGGTGAATTTTATTATCAAAATAAAGATTTTGAAGCAGCTATATTTAAATGGGAAAAAGTAAATAATGCTCTTGCACTTTGGGCGACAAAAAATATTGCAGATGCTTATTTTGAACTAGGATTCTTACCAAAGGCAGAAGAAATTTATCAATCTATTCAAACGGAAGATACGACTCTTACGATGGAGGTTTCCTTACAACTTCTTTCTCTTTATATCGAACAAGATCGTTTAGGACTCGCTTTTAAGACGATTAGTGAAGCTGTTGCATTCCAACCGGATTACCCAAATATTACTGCAATTGCACGTTCTTTCTATGAAAAACAAGAAGATTGGAACAACGCTATCGAACTAGCTGTTCAAGAAGGTATCCGAACACAATCTTTACACTGGTTTGATACGTTAATAACTTACATAAACAAAGGATTTACAAAAAACATTAAGCCTGAATATTTCTATGAGTCTTTAAAAGCTCTATATGCTGTTGATCAAGCTCAATTTAAAGAACTTGTTATTGCTCTTTGGAATAGCTATCAACATGAATCCTTATACCTTCCTTGGATTCAAAGTATTAATCATTTATTCTTGCATATTGAAACAGACAATAATGACGATTGGAATGAAATTTCTACTCGCTACCAAGAAACATACTTTGCATTAATTACCGGAAATCATTTTATGCATGAATTAAACGGACTTGTACCAAATCTATTAACAAATTGGTTCAGTTTAACGAAAGCAAAAGATTCTCTAGTTGTCTCTGCAGCAGTGTTAGCATGGAATGAAGTCTCACCTACAACTTTAGAATCATTACTCGTAAAAAGTGCTGGATCCTTACTTTCTAATACATCAGCTGAAGCAGATGTAAATATGGAAACAGTTTCTCATTTATTCGAAACAATCGCTGTATGGGCTGAGAAAAATGATGTAGATTTAAGTCATCAATTTACGCTACTCGTCCATGAACTATGTGATTTAAATGTCACACCAATACTAATAGCTGGAACTAGTGACCATGATAAAACATCATTTGTTAATTCAATATTAGGAGAGAACATCTTAACTGAAACTTTAACAACTCCTATTCTATTTAAAGACGCTAGTCAAACTGAAATAACAGAATTTACCGATTTAGATATAAGAAATATCCCTAACCTTGATGAATTCCATCAAATAACGGCTACATCTGCTCAGTCAGAACTTGAGAAAAAATGTATAGAAATTAAGCTACCAAGTAGGTTTTTAAGAAAAAATAAGTTTACATTTCTTATTACACCATCCATTCAAGGACAATTGGATAAAAACAATGCATACTTTGAATACTTACAAGCAGCAGATAGCCTTGTATACGTATTAAATTCTTCTTCACCATTGCATAGTCAAGAAATTGATACGTTAATTTATTTACGTGAACAAGTACCAAACTTACAAATTCACTTCGTATCACACACAAATAATACGACTACTAATGAAAAACTAATTAGTAAACTTAAAGTACATTTTCCAGATGCACAATTCTTCCCATACTCTCCTTCGCAAGAGAGTAGCCAGCAACTTGGAGATGTAACAGAATCTATTCTTTCTAATCTTGCAAAACGCGATGTAGAAAAAGAACGTATAGAAAAGCTAATATGGTTTACGCAAAAGACAATTGCTTATCTCATAAATGAACGTGTGGAATTAGAAAATACATTAGTAAAATCCGTACGCTGGAATAAACACATCTCAGTGAAACTTACTGGATTTATTAATAACCTTACTGCTCTTGAAAAAGATAAAATTCGCTCTATTACCGAATCCTATCTTTTAACGAAAGAAGAAATTACACGAGATATACATTCTCAAATCCCTGAATTATTACAGAGCTGCTCTGATCTTGTTCAAGAAGATAGTGATTTCAAACTAGTTCATGAAGAATTAAATGCTGCAATGAATGAACGAGTTCAAAAGCATGTACAACAGGTACTTCTTCCTAAATTTACTGGGTCTATTCAAGAATGGATTGAAACAGCACATAATGAATTTATTCAAGCTCAAGCTTATTTAGATGAAATGAGTGAAACGTTTAATAAATTATATAAAGAAGAACGTATGAAACTTCCTTGCGATTTCAAATTATTAGATGATTGGAATCGAGATGTTGTACGAATGACAAATCGAATTACAGTAACGAACATCAATATTTTATTACGCTTTACACCGACACAGTTTTTCTTAAAAAGTGCCGGAAAATTATTTGGTAATATGCAAAAAAACCAATCTATGCTCGCCAACAAATATAAACAATATATTGAAACAGAAGACTATACAGAAATTGCTCACACAATTTCAAAACAATTCTTCCTTCAATTTGAAGTATTTGAAGGTGCATTAGAACGTGATATCATGATGTTCTTCAAAGATCCACTTAATATATTGAAACAAAATGTAGATGCAGCTCAACTTGAGATAAAGGAAGACGAGCAAACATTAGCAACGCTAAGAAGCAATCCAGAAACATATCATGATCCTTTGGCGTTATTTAAACTACAATTGCTACAACATAAATTCGTTTTAAGTACTACAAAGAAACATGAAAATATGTTCGTATCTAACGAATCTCCTACTGTTTAACAAAAAAACCAAGCAAACTAAAATTTGCTTGGTTTTTTACTTTATTATTTTCATATGTTCAAACGGATAATAAATGCCTGCTAACTTTCCTAACACATCTTCTCTATCAATAAAACCTAAACCATTTCTACTATCTTTACTTATTAAGCGATTATCTCCCATAACAAAAATCTTATTTTTAGGAACTGTAATCGGTCCAAAGTCCTCTGTTAAATTCATAAGTTTTTTTTCTGCTTGTTTTTTATTACTATCCAAATACTCTTCATCTTTCACTTCAGAATTTACATATAATTGATCATTTCTCATCTCAATTATATCTCCAGATAATCCAATCACTCTTTTGACATAAAAATTATCTGTTTTCACAACAATAATGTCTTCTCTCCCATAGCTTTCAAATTGTTTTGCTAACTTATTAACAATTACCTTATCTCCATCTTGCAACGTTGGCCTCATAGATGCTCCTTTTACAGTCGTAGGGAAAAACACAAAAATTTTCGCCAAAAACACCAATAAACATGCAATTGCAATAGTTCCAAAGAATTCACGCCAACGTTTTTTCTTTTGCATCATTTCACCATCTCATCATCTTTTTACTTTTATTATAAATAATACAACCGATATTTTTCTACAAAATTCTGAATTATAAAATTATAATATTAGAAATTTCAAAATGGTAATACTGATCAAATTAAACAAGCAAAAAAGATACTCTCAAAATAGTCTATCCACTATTTTGAGAGTATCTTTTTATAATCCCACATATACAATACACATTTGAGCAGCTACATATGTAAACCAAATCCAAAGTGGCCCATACTTTAATTTACGCCCTCCGATATCTGTCACGCCAATAATAAAATCAGAAATCACAAACAGTAAACCACCAAACGCTGGTATCCACCATATTCCTGTATTTTCATAATATAAGGCGAATGCAAAGCAAGCCATTCCTCCAACCCACAATCCGTAAATTAGAGCTCCTATCGTAAACAATTTATCCTGTTTATCATTTCGGATAAAGAAGAACCATCCTACAATTAGAAAGAGCCCATATACGAGTAAACCAATCCAAAAACCATTCCACGAAATTCCTGTTTGCAAAAATGCTTTTACATAAAAACAATGAGCAAGAGCGAAAGTAACCATCCCTCCAATTAACCTGTGACCAATTGGAATCAGCCCAGCCATAAACAAATCTCCCACAGTCGATAAAGTCATACCAAGTGCAACCCACGTACTATACTCTACAGATGGATCTTGTAACCATATCCAAATTGCACTACCTGTTAAAGAAAAACTAAGAATAAGACGGATTGCTAAAGGTAACGGCATATTATCTTTCGTTCTTTTTGTCTGCCGCATTGCATAAATTGCACCAATTAAAAAAAGAAGTATTTGCCCAATTAACACCACGTAAAGTAGATTCATAATATGTTCTCCTCAATAAATGCTTTTTGTATCTTTTTTCGTTACACTTAGTCTATTATCCTTTTTCTATAAAAAAAGAAGAACAGTACTGTTCTTCCATTGTAATCGCTTTTCTGCTTTCTATGCTACTTGTTTTTCTTTCTCTATTTTTTGCTTAGCTGGCGTCCGATTTACCACAATAATTCCCGCGGCTACACATGCTAAACCGAGTAACACAAATGAATGAATTGCTTCACCTAAAATCATGCTCGATAATAACACACCAAATACGGGTATAAAGAACATATACATAGATACTTTTCCAACCTTATTGTACTTCATAATTGTATTCCAAATGCAAAAACCAGCTGCAGATAAGAAAGATAAATAAATCAGCATAAGTAGTGCATGTAGACTAAATGTAAATGGCATGACTCCAACTTGTAAAGCCCCTATACATAATAATCCTATAGAACCAAACATCATTTGGTATGCTGTCATATAGCCAACATCTAATGTTTTACTACCTTCTTTTGCTAATATGTTTCCATATGAATACAGCATTGCTGCACTAAGAAGTAATAAGCTTCCGATTCCAAAATGAAATGATAAGCTACCATCACTCGGCACATTTACTAAAACGACGCCACAAAAACCAATCGATACCCCAATTATTTTTCTTATATTGAGAGCATCATCTTTATATAAAAAATGGGCGAGTAAAATTTGAAAGAATGATGATGTCCCTGAAATGATAGCTCCTTCAATTCCTGAACTATAACTCATTCCAATGTAAAAACAGATATATTGAAGAAACGTTTGGAATAAACCAATTTGTATTAACTGTTTCCCCGTTCCTTTTTTGAAGCTCATATCTTTTCCTAACACTTTAAAGAATAATAAGAGCATGACTCCAGATAACAAGAAACGATAACCGGCAAATAATATTTGTTCTCCAACTTCTTGTGGTTGAATTCCAAGTTCAGCATAACTTAACTTAATAAAAGGAAATGCGCTTCCCCATAAAAAAGTTGCTACTATTGCAGCAATAAATACGCCAATCGGATGGGTAAAAAATTTCTCTGTCTTCACTTGTTGTCTTCCTTTCCGACCTTTTTATGAACAATATTCATATATACCAAAGGAATTGCGAAAACACAAGTTTTCCGTTTATACTTGAAACAAAACCGTACCATCTCATAAAAACATATGATATACTATAGAATAATTACAACATAATAACTATTAAAAACAGATTCAACAGAAATGCTGCTATCCATTATGGATGGCAGCTTTCGTCGTTTTATAGGGGTTTCGATTTTGATTATTTTTCTCAATAAGAATTCGGAAGGAGCGAGTAGTAATGAACTCAGAAGTAAAAACGTTACACGCAAAAGAAACAATTTCTCATCCCTCTTTATGGGACACATTAAAAAAACATTATGAACTTGTATTTGCATTGGCATCTGGTATTTTTATTTTAGCTGGCTGGCTATTCACAAAGAACGATGCAATGAATGCAGGTATTACTTGCTATATCCTTGCTTATATAGTTGGTGGATATGCAAAAGCGAAAGAAGGAATTGAAGATACGATTGAAGAAAAAGAGCTAAATGTTGAAATGCTAATGCTCTTTGCAGCTATCGGTGCTGCAATTATTGGCTACTGGGCAGAAGGGGCTATTTTAATCTTCATCTTTGCGCTCAGCGGTGCTATGGAATCTTATACATTAAGTAAGAGCCAAAAAGAAATTTCCGCTCTTCTTGACTTACAACCCGAAGAAGCATTACGCATTTCCAACGGAACAGAGGAACGTATTCCTGTTGGAGAGTTACAAATTAACGACATTATTTTAATTAAACCAGGTGAACGTGTTCCTGCTGACGGTACGATTCATAACGGTGAAACAAATATCGATGAAGCAGCAATCACGGGAGAACCTATTCCAAATGAGAAAAGACATGGCGATGAAGTATTTGCAGGTACTGTAAATTTACGTGGTGCTATCGAAGTTAAAATTACGAAGCCGAGCGATCAAACATTATTCCAAAAGATTATCCGTCTCGTACAAAGTGCACAAAGTGAAAAATCACCATCACAACTATTCATCGAAAAGTTTGAAGGAACATACGTAAAAGGTGTACTACTCGTTGTTGCGCTTATGATGTTCGTTCCTCATTTCTTACTTGACTGGAGCTGGAATGAAACGTTTTATCGCGCTATGATCTTACTTGTAGTCGCATCTCCTTGTGCACTCGTTGCTGCCATTACACCAGCAACGTTATCTGCAATTTCTAACGGAGCAAGAAATGGAATTCTCTTTAAAGGTGGCATACATTTAGAACGCCTCGCTTCAGTAAAAGCAATCGCCTTTGATAAAACAGGAACATTAACAGAAGGAAAACCTACCGTAACAGATATATATGTTCGAGAAAATATGACAGAAAAAGAAGTACTTTCTATTACAGCATCAATTGAAAGTCACTCTACACATCCTTTGGCTGAATCTATTGTTAAATATGCACAACATGCGTACGACATTACATTAAAAAAACCAGAAAAGGTTGAAGATGTAACTGGTTTTGGGCTAAAAGGAATATTCGAAAACAACGCTTATAAAATAGGTAAAGCTGATTTTATCGGTGAAGAAACAAAAACATTTCATAATGGTATTTCTGCCTCACTTGAAAAGGAAGGTAAAACTGTCGTTTATATTAGTGATGAGGGAGGCATTCTTGGACTTATCGCTTTAAAAGATACGCTTCGCCAAGAAACAATAGCTGCTATTCGTGATTTACAAAGCATTGGTGTCGAAGCAATTATGATTACTGGAGATAATGAAGAAACGGCAAAAGCAATTGCCTCTGAAAGTAATATAAAGGAATATTACGCATCATGCTTACCAGAAACAAAAGTTGAAACGATTAAAAAGTTAAAAGAAAAATACGGTACAGTAGCAATGGTCGGAGACGGTATAAATGATGCACCTGCACTAGCTACTGCTAGCATTGGTGTCGCAATGGGAGAAGGAACAGATGTAGCTTTAGAAACTGCGGATGTTGTACTGATGAAGAACGAACTATCTCGTCTTTCTCAAGCAATCCGTCTATCAAAACGAATGAATCGTATTGTGAAGCAAAACGTAATCTTTTCGCTAGCCGTTATTGCCATGCTAATTTGTTCAAACTTCTTGCAATTTTTAGCTCTTCCATTCGGTGTTATTGGCCATGAAGGAAGTACGATTCTTGTCATTTTGAATGGCTTACGATTATTAAAAGGAAGCAAATAAAACGGGTCCCTCATAGAGGACCCGTTTTTTTTAATGATAGCTATTATGACCGTTCGCACTGCTACTCGTTTTATGCTTTGGATGCGAACTGCTCTTTTGTTTATTATTACTTTTATTATTATGGTTCTTTTTATTATTACTCATGAAATATCCCCCCTGTTCCTTTTTATTATGGAACAAGAGCTCATTATTCATTACGGGAATTATTGTCACCGGTTCTATAATGGTGGAGTAAACCATTAATTTCACCGCCAAGTAAAATTACCCATCCAGTTAAGTAAAACCATAACATTAAAATAATGATACCACCGAGACCACCATATGTATTGGCGTAATTCGCAAACTTATCTACATAATAAGCAAATGAGTACGATACCACAATCCATCCTACAGTAGCAAATAACGCCCCTGAAATAACTTCTCTTCTTTTTAACTTTCGATCTGGTGCAAATGTATATAAGAAACTAAACAAAGCAAATAGCACGAAGAAACTCGCTACTAATCGTGTAATGCTCCATACGAAAGAAAAGCTATCTGATAAACCGAGTGCTTTAAACACTGCTGCTCCAATAACTTGTCCGAATACCGGAACAATTAACGCAAAGACAATCATAAAAATAATAGCTAATGTAAACACAATTGATAACGCTCTTGTTGTAATAAAAGAACGTGTTTCCTTCACGTCATAAGCGCGGTTAAAAGCATTCATAACCGCATTAACACCATTTGAGGCAAACCATAACATGGATAATAAACCAAATGATAATAAACCACCATTTTGCTGGTTTACAACTTTATCTACATTTACCTCAATTAAGTTCATTGCATCATCTGGTACATAAACCTCTAATAAACTAAGCACATCCTCTGTTTGAATGGGAATAAATCCAAGAAGCGTAATTAAGAAAACGAGCCCAGGAAAAATTGCAAGCAAGAAGAAATAAGCGAGCTGTGCTGCCAAGCCCGCTACATCATCGCGCATCGTCCGGTCATATAAATCTTTACCAAACGAATAAGTACGATTTCTTCTCACCTTTTCTAAAATTTTTCTCATATATGTTTAAACGCTTTTCTTCTCTTCTTTATCTTGCTTTAACTCAATGTACGCTTCAGTTTTTTTTTCCACTGCATTTGAGTCTTTCATAAATAATTCACGCGCTTCTTTCATACCACCATCTTCAGCAACTATTGGCTCTTCTTCTACTTTCAACTCATCTACCTTTGGAGATACAGCTTGAATTTCAATCGTTTCTGGCTTTTCTTCTGGCTCAACTTTTTTCTTACTAAAAATTTCTTTCGTTTCTTTTAACGTCTCTACAACAGATGGCGTTAATTTTTTAATTTCTGCTACTTTCGCTTTTACCACATTGAAATCAGCAAGTTCGCGTCCTTTATCTGTAACAGTTTGCACTTTTTCTTTGATCTTTGCATTTTCGCCAATTTCAATCATCTTTGTTTTTGCTTTTTCTGCAGTATTTTTTACTTTTTCACGATTTTCTTTCTTCAACATAGATACAGCTACACCTGCAGCTACACCAATCGCAATGTTTCGAGCAATATTATTTTTCTTTGCCATATTCCTTCACCCTTTCATTTCTTATGTTAGAAAGTATTTCTTTCTAAGCTTCCTCATATTCCTTGTTCATTTCGAATGAAAGCTAATAGCTTTGCACACCCTTCTGTTACAAGGTCATATACTTCTTGGAAATTCCCTGTATAGTAAGGGTCGGGAACGTCTGTCCAGCCACCGTCTGGAACAAAATCGGACAGCCTACCAATATAGCCTCCAGTTTTACCTAAACTTTTTAAATCTGCTATATTCTTGTTGTCCATGGCAATAATATAATCAAACTTTGTTAAGTCTTCTTTTTCTACTTGCCTTGCTTTAATTCCTTCAAAAGTGACTGCATTTTCTTTTAAAATTTTTTGTGTTCCTTTATGTGGCGGATGGCCAACATGCCAATCTCCAGTTCCTGCAGAATCAATGACAATTTTCTCTTCAAGTCCCTCTTTTACGACAAGATTTCGAAAAATCGCTTCTGCCATCGGAGAACGGCAAATGTTCCCAAGACAAACAAACAATACTTGAACCATATTTTTGTTTCTTCCCTTCTTGGTGCATTTCTTAATATATACTTATAGTATAAACAACCAATTATTAAATATAAAGGAAATCCCTACTAATTTAATGGGATTGAAAAGATTCATTAACGAAAATGATAAAAAATGTTAAGATAGCCTTATGTTATTTTAAAGGGGGACACTTCGGTGGATTTATCCGTAAAGTCAGAAGAAAACGTTGAATACATGGTCGAAGCTATTAAAGAAAAATTACGTATGGTTAATGCTGGAGCGATGAGAGCTGCTAGTTTTAACGAAGAAATGTACGAAGATTTACGTGACATTTATGATCATGTTATGAAACGTGAAACATTCAGCATTAGTGAAATGCAAGCTATTACAGAAGAATTAGGTACATTAATTAAAAAGTAAAAAAGCCTCTCTTATATGAGGCTCTTTTTTATTTCCAACAAATTCATGACAACTCTTCTCTTTCCCTCAACCAACTGTAAAATATTGTACAATAGAAGTAGAACCTCACCTTAGATTTTTTCTCCATACATACTACTCACAAATAATAGCAACACTACCATTGCTAACTGTTTTTACTGGAGGTGCTTACTTATGAGCAATTGGTACAGTAAGACGAAAGATCAAACATTAATTGACCTAGAAACAAACGAACAACACGGTTTAACAGATGAAATTGTAAGTGAACGTTTAAAGCAATACGGTTCTAATGAATTAGCTACAAAACAAAAACGCACTTTATTGCAGCGTATTTTCGCCCAAATTAATGACGTCCTCGTATATGTCCTTATTATTGCAGCCCTTATTTCTGCCTTTGTAGGTGAATGGGCAGATGCAAGTATCATTGCGCTCGTTGTAGTTTTAAATGCTGTTATCGGTGTCGTCCAAGAATCGAAAGCAGAACAAGCCTTAGAGGCATTGAAAAAGATGGCGACACCTAAAGCTATCGTCAAGCGAGATGGTGAACTAAAAGAAATTCCATCTGAGCACGTCGTTCCAGGTGATATCGTTATGCTCGACGCCGGACGATATATCCCATGCGATTTACGCCTTATTGAAACCGCAAATTTAAAAGTTGAAGAATCTGCTCTAACTGGTGAATCTGTCCCTGTTGATAAAGATGCAATCTACCACCCTTCCATGCAAAGTGATGAGCAAGTACCACTCGGCGATCAAAAAAACATGGCATTTATGTCCACTCTTGTAACATACGGAAGAGGCGTCGGTGTTGCTGTTGAAACTGGAATGAACTCACAAATTGGTAAGATTGCTACCCTTTTACATGAAGCAGACGATGATATGACACCACTTCAAAAAAGCTTAGCACAAGTCGGAAAATATTTAGGCTTTGTCGCTGTAGCTATTTGTATCGTTATGTTCCTCATCGGTTTTTTACAAGGCCGGGATACGTTAGAAATGTTTATGACTGCTATTAGTTTAGCCGTTGCAGCTATTCCAGAAGGCTTGCCAGCTATCGTTTCCATCGTTCTTGCAATTGGTGTGCAACGTATGATTAAACAAAACGTTATCATTCGGAAACTACCAGCTGTTGAAGCCCTCGGTTCTGTCACAATTATTTGTTCAGATAAAACAGGTACGTTAACGCAAAATAAAATGACCGTTACTCACTTTTATAGTGATAACACATACGATCGCTTAGAAAGTTTAAATGTAAATAATGATGCGCAACGTCTATTGTTAGAAAATATGGTGCTATGTAATGATGCTTCTTACAATAACGAATCACAAACGGGAGACCCGACTGAAATTGCACTTCTCGTTGCTGGAACCACTTTTAACATGCAAAAAGATCATTTAGAAAAAATACATGAACGTGTTAACGAAGTACCTTTCGATTCAGATCGTAAAATGATGTCAACCGTACATACATACGATGAAAGCTACTATAGCATGACGAAAGGCGCTATTGATAAGCTCTTACCTCGATGTACCCATATTTTTAAAAACGGCAAAATTGAGATTTTAACTGATTCTGATAAAAATCAAATATTAGAAGCTGCCGGAGCAATGTCTCAAGAAGCTTTAAGAGTACTTTCATTCGCATTTAAACAATACAATTCAAACGATGTGGATATAAATCATCTTGAAGAAAATCTTATCTTTATTGGTCTTGTCGGTATGATTGATCCACCACGAACTGAAGTGAAAGATTCAATTACAGAATGTAAAAAAGCCGGTATTCGCACAGTTATGATTACTGGTGACCATAAAGATACCGCCTTTGCAATTGCCAAAGAACTTGGCATTGCTGAAGAAATATCGGAAATTATGATTGGAACTGAATTAGATAACATTTCTGATACAGAACTAGCTAGCAAAATTAATCATTTAAATGTATTCGCTAGAGTCTCTCCAGAGCATAAAGTGAAAATTGTAAAGGCATTACGCGCGAAAGGAAATATCGTTTCTATGACTGGTGATGGCGTCAATGATGCACCATCTTTAAAGCAAGCCGATGTCGGCGTAGCGATGGGCATTACAGGAACAGACGTTGCAAAAGGGGCAGCAGATGTTGTGTTAACAGATGATAATTTCTCATCTATCGTGAAAGCTGTTGAGGAAGGTAGAAACATTTATCGCAACATAAAAAAATCAATTCTCTTCCTACTCTCTTGTAACTTCGGAGAAATTATCGCTTTATTTTTAGCAATTTTACTCGGCTGGGCAACACCACTACGACCTATTCATATTTTATGGGTGAATTTAATTACAGATACACTGCCTGCATTATCACTTGGGGTTGATCCTGAAGATCCAGATGTGATGAAGGAAAAACCACGACATGCGAAAGAAAGCTTATTTAGTGGCAGCGTTCCTTTCCTGATTTTCAATGGAGTTATCATTGGACTTTTAACGCTAATAGCTTTTATCGCCGGAGCAAAATTCTATACTGGAGATACAAATTTATTCCCTCTTTTCCCAGAGCGAATTGATGACGATGCTCTATTACACGCTCAAACGATGGCATTTGTCGTTCTTAGTTTTTCTCAGCTCGTTCATTCATTTAACTTGCGTTCAAGAACGAAATCAATTTTTTCAATTGGGATCTTTACAAATAAATATTTAGTTTTCTCCCTTCTTATCGGTGTTCTTATGCAAGTTTGTATCATCTCCATCCCGCCCCTTGCAAATATATTCGGTGTACATGCATTAACGATGCGAGATTGGGGATTCGTTCTCTTATTAAGTATCATTCCACTTGTTGTGAATGAGATTATTAAATTAGTGAAGAGAAACTAAAAAGGCAATGAGGAATATTCCTCATTGCCTTTTCATTTACCCCATATTAACGGGCAGTAAAACCCCCACCTCAAAATTTAGCTAGAATAAAGAAACTAGGTGGGAGATTAACTGCCCATAAACATCCGATTGGTGTGGGCTAATAATCAGTGGGGATGAACAAAACCCCACTGATTAAAGTTTCACTTTATCCTTGTAATTCTTTTTTGATGTTCTCTGTTAATGTAGCCATACGTTTGCGGCTTTCTTCACGCTCACGTTTGTTTTGCTCTTCAATTTGTTGTGTTTCTTGCATACCTCTTGAAATAATGTTCCAAGTTTCCTCAAGTGTTTCCATCTTAATACTAGAAGAACCTGATAATCTCGCTACTTCTACACTTTGCGTTGCGATATTTTGTGCATTTTTCTTAAGTAATTCATTTGTACGGCGATCCAGTTCAGCCATAGAATCTGCAACAAGCTTTTGACGCTTCGCATTTACCGCTTGAATGATACCATTTTTAAAGATAGGAATCGTTGTAATAAATGCTGTATTGATTTTACCAATTAATTTATTATTACCACGTTGAATCATACGAATTTGTGGTGCTGTAAGTAACGCAACCATACGTGCTTTTTCTAAATCGTCAATACGCTGTTCTAAAATTTCAACAGAGTTTTTAAGCGACTCTAATTCAATACCTGCTAATTGATCATTATTACGTACACGCTCTTCATACATCGGAACTAACTCTGTATTTAAACGCTCTAATAACATTTCTCCTGCTACTACGTACTTCTCTAAGTCTAGATAATATTTTAAGTTTTGCTCATACAAGCCATCTAACGTACCAATTGATTTTTTCATCTCATCTTGGTACTTCGTAATTTCCACATAAACTTTATCAATTTCACGGCCCATCGTTTGATACTTGCTAAAAATTTGTTCAATCATTTTATCCGCTTTTTTAAACATACGTGAAAAGAAACCGCTTTTCTCTTCCGCAAAGTCTTTACTATCGAATCGGTCCATAATTTTACCAAGCTGTTTTAATAATTCACCAGAATCTTCTATCTTTGATAATGACATTGTATGTAAAATTTGATCAGCAAAACGTGAAATTTCCATAGAAGGTTCTTTTCCAAGTTCAATTAATTCTAATTGATCTTTAATATCTACCGCATTATAAATACGTTGTACATCCGCATCTTGTCTAAGTTGTAAGCGAACATCTTGTGCTGTTTGTTCATTTAATTCTGTTTTCGGATCTAGTACGACTGGGTTATTCATATGGTATTCTCCCTTTCCTTATAAAAATGGACGAAATAGTCCTTTTATTGTTTGTGATAAATTTTTATAGGCTGATGAACCATGAAACTCAAGATCGAAATTAACCTCTTCAAGCCAATGTGAATCAAATGCCCCCGCTTCAATATACGGTTCAATATCGTTTCTTCCCGTTGGATTGAAATGAAATACATCTACTCCAATTTGATTCAAAAATAGTAATAAAACAGCATCAGAACGAGTTAACTCTCCACTCTTCTCATTATTAAATATAACAATTTTCGGTACATCTTGTGAATAATCAAATTTCTCAAGCTGTTCTAAAATATTCGGTGGTATTTGAGAAAGTTGCGCGAAAACATATAGCGCTACATCTTGTTTCGTCTCTTTCGCAATTGGTTTACACATTTCACTTTCACACGTATGGATAATCGCTTCTGCAATTCCATGCTGTAAACCTTCCGGTAAACGCTTATGCGGCCACCAATGGCTATTCATAATTAGATCAGGATGCAATTTCCCAGCTCGGTCCAATGCATCTCGATAATGATATTGGAAGTTTGCTTTTTGCTCTTTCGTAAATGGGAATGTATTAATTAATAAACTGTTATCAAATGATGTAACAGCCTTTAATCGTTGAAAATATTCTTTATCATTCTTTGAAACGCCGGATATTTTCGCAAATAAAGAAGGGATATAAATGTGTTTATTTTCAACAAAGAATGTCGGGCGTACAAACGCCTTTTCTTTCGTAATTAAAAAGAGTTCATCATATGTTGTTTTTAGTGTACGAGCTACAGGCGTATAGGAACGGAATTGCCACGGCTTGTACAGCAGTGAATTATCGTGGTGAAGTACTTGTTCAATTTCTTTCGAAGCTTGATACGCTACTGTTGCAACACGCTCACGGCGACGATCAGGGAATGGTTCAAGCGAAATGCGACTTGAATGAGATACAACAAAAGTTCTTCCCTCTTCATCAATATTTTCAAATCCATCTTTTCCTTCTGGGTGATAATAAAGCACATCACAACCGAGCATAATAAGAAAGTATAAGAAATATATACGGCTTTCCTGTGCATCACCGTACCAAATGATACGCGGCATTTGTTTCTTATAGTTAATCGTAGAGAACCACTTCGCTACGTAATTTTCGCTTAGTTTAATTATGTCGATTAAGAAACGACGGAAGCCTTCTGTCTTTAACGACTGATTATGTTGCTTCTCATATAATTTCAATAGTGAAATAAACGTCGTATGTATGTAATGCTGTAAATCAGGATTGTCTACTTTCGGTAAAAGTTGTTTCCCAGATAAGTGTGCAACTAGCCTATTTACTGTCAGACCATTTGGTGCTTCTTGATGTAATCCGAACACTTCTTGAATATGACGAAGCTTTTCCGAATCAATCACTTTGTTTAAATTTTGTTCGTGTAAAACTTCGATTCCTTTCGCTTCACTATAATCAAACAGTTCATTAAAATATTCATCTACATCATTAGGAACGCCAAGGATTCGACATGCTATATAACTAAATTTCATCTCATTCTCTGTCAGCTCATATTGTGGGCGTTTTTCTAAAAGCGTTTCAAATTGCTTTAAATCTGATTCATCTTTTAATACATATGGTTGAAGTGTAAAACGTGAAAACACAACAGTTCACCTCCAAAAACATTTACGTTTTTTCTAAGTCCTTCTTCTATTATAAACTATTTTTGGTTATAAAAAATGGGCGCTCGCAAAACGAGCAAACCCATTTCAATTATTTATTGTCTTCTTTAGTAGCTGCAACTTCTTCTCTAGCTTGTCCAGAATTCTTCATGTAGTGAAGTATAAATGTTGCTCCAAATGCTACAACTAAAATAATAAAGAATAGTGTATGACTAATCTCAATCTCGATTAAAGACAGTAACATTTTTGCTGCAATAATTAAGATTAAAATGTATGCTGTCGTTTCAAGCTCTGGAATACGCTCTAACAATTTTAAGAATACACCAGCAATACCACGCATCATTAAAATACCTAGCATTCCGCCTAATAGTAAAATCCAAACTTCATTAGATACACCAAATGCAGCAAGTACGCTATCTACAGAGAATGCGATATCCATTAATTCAACCATCGCAACTGTTCCCCAGAAGACACCAAACATTCTAAAGAGAATACTATTTTGATTCATACCGTGAGCTTCGTCTTCTTCACTTGCACCTTTACGCTTATCAATAAAGTATTTTACTGATAACCAAGCAAGGTAAAGTGCACCAAGAAGTTTTACCCACCATAATTTAATTAAGAACATTCCGATTCCAATCGCAATAAAGCGGAACACATAAGCTCCAATAAGTCCATAGAATAATGCTTTTTTACGTTTTTCTTCCGGAAGATGTTTTACCATTACCGCTAACACAAGTGCGTTATCAGCAGATAATAATCCTTCAAGTACAACAAGTGTACCAATTAATCCCCAAGATACTGGATCCTGCAACACTTTAATCCACATGTCCAAGTCGAAAAACTGAGCATACGTATCAAGGATTCCTTGCAAAATACTCATCTTACCTTTATCCCCTATTCTTTGCTAGATTTATAGAAAGGTCAAAAAAAGGAAACGAATATCGTTTCCTTTCTATGCATCCAAGCCATACGCTCTTACAAGCGCACCTAAACCACCTTGGAATCCACTTCCTACTGCATTAAACTTCCACTGTCCATTATGACGGTATAATTCACAAAAGACAACTGCTGTTTCGATGGAGAAATCTTCCCCTAAATCAAAACGAAGAACTTCTTCACTCGTTTCTTCATTCGCTAAACGAACAAACGCATTTCCTACTTGCCCAAAGTTTTGACTACGGCCTTCTGCATCATAAATCGTAACTGTAATAGCAATTCTGTGCACATCTGCTGGAACTTTCTTCAAGTCCACAACAAGTTGCTCATCGTCACCTTCACCTTCACCTGTACGGTTATCTCCTGTATGTAAAACAGATCCACAAGGAGACTGTAAATTATTATAGAAGATAAAATCAGTTTCCTTCGTACATTTTCCGTTTGCATCTAATAAAAAGGCAGATGCATCTAAATCGAAATCGGCTCCGCCGTCATAAGATTTAATATCCCATCCAAGACCAATTACTGCTTTTGTTAAACCAGGGCTTGTCTTACCTAAATCGATTTTCTGGCCTTTTTGTAATTGAATAACCATCTATATTCACCTCTATATTTTTATCTTTAAAAATATATCCATCAGTAAACATACATTTCACCGATGGATATATAAATCAAATCTATTACTCTACATCTAAACCAAAGTTATTACATAGAGACGCTAATCCACCTTGGAATCCACTTCCGATTGCATTGAATTTCCAATCACCTGCATGACGATATAATTCACCTACTACTACGGCTGTTTCAATAGAGAAATCTTCTCCTAAATCGTAACGAATTAATTCTGCATTCTTTTCTTCATCAAGAATACGTACGAAAGAATTAGAAACTTGTCCGAAGTTTTGGCTACGGCCTTCTCCATCATAAATTGTAATTGTGAAACAAATACGTTCGATGTGAGCAGGAACATTTTTCAAATCTACTTTAATCGCTTCGTCATCGCCTTCACCTTCACCAGTGCGGTTATCTCCTAAATGCTCTACAGCACCATTCGCACCTTTTGGATTATTATAGAAAACGAAATCTTCAGCTCCTGAAACTTTACCATTCGCGCCTACTAAGAAAATACTAACATCTAAGTCGAAATCGTTTTGTCCGTCATAACGATTCGTGTCCCAACCAAGTCCTACAAGAACTTTCGAAAGACCTGGATTCGTTTTTGTTAAGTCTACCTTTTGTCCCTTTTTCAATGAAATTGATGCCATATACAATTCCTCCTCGGTTATTTTATTGATAACGTGATACAATCTCACTTAAGTTTTTATCTTGCGTGCCTTCTCCAACTGCTGAAAACTTCCATTCACTTCCGTGACGATACATTTCACCTGCAATTAGAGTTGTTTTGCCAGCATAATTATCCGATAAATTATAGCGTGCTAATTCTTCACCAGTTTGCGGGTTTTGAATACGAATATATGCATTACGAATCATCCCGAAATCTTGACGACGATTTACACAGTCATAAATATTTACAACGAATACTAAACGATTAATACGGCTTGGAACTTTATGTAATTCTACGAAAATTGTTTCGTCATCACCAGCGCCTTCACCTGTTAAATTATCTCCTGAATGAATAATACTACCACAAGTAGAAAGTTTATTTCCGAAGTAAACTAAATCATTTTTGTTTAAAAAACGATCTCCTTCTAACATAACAACAGATGCATCACAATCTACATTTGGTTTACTTCCAAATAATGAAGACAGAAATCCACCTGATTGCCCAATTGGATCCCAGCCTAAGCCAACCTGTAGTTTTGCTACTTTTGGTTGTCCTTTCGTTAAATCGATCTTTTGACCTTTTTCTAAAATAATAGGCATGAAGTTTCTCCCTTTCTACAAAGCATTTTCCAAATCGGAAAATATTGTATTCTTCTCTTATATTGTAGCATTATTTACCTAGCGATAAAAAGGATAAATTCTCAGTTATATGAAAACATTCATATAATTTACTTATGATGATGTAAGAAGTGGTAAATAGCACCAATCATTCCTGCACAATTACCGTTTTGCGCAAGTTCAATCTCACAATTATTATAAATCTCTTGATTTAAGTATTTACTGACCTCTTCTTTTACTTCTTTTAAAAACTCATTTCCTCTATCGGTAATTCCTCCACCAATAATAATCGTTTCTGGATTAAAAATATAAGCAAGATTACTAATTCCGATTGCCAAATGTTTAAAGAAAATCCCAACTGCTTGAGCAACTTCCCGATCTCCTTTATCATACAACTCGAAAATTCTTTTCCCATTCCACTTGCCTTTGCCTTTATATTTGCTTACAAGTCGAATTAATCCTGAAATCGAAGCAACCTCTTCAAACGTTTTTCCTTCTATTAACATATTCCCCCATTCACTAGCACTAAATGAATGTCCTCGGTACAATTTTCCATCTATAAAAATTGCTCCCCCAATCCCTGTTCCAAGGGTGAGCATAATAAAGTTATCTTTCTCTCTTCCACTACCATTCCACTTTTCTCCAAACGCTGCACAATTCACATCATTGTCAATCGATACTGGAACTTTTAATATCTCTTGCAATCTATCAATAATAGGAATAGTACTATATCCCGGAATATGATCCGCACCTCCCGTCACAATTCCTTTATTAATATCAACAATTCCCGCAGTGCTAATACCGATTCCGGCAATAGTATGTTCATTCATTATTTTTTTGGATACATATATAAGTTTTTGAATAATTTGTTCTCCGCCTAAATGAATTTCTGTTGCAACTGTTTTACGCTTTAATACTCTCCCTATTTCTGAAACAATACCATACTTAATTTGCGTACCGCCAATATCAAACGCTATATACTCTTTCATCTGCTGCCACTTCCTCTACCGTTATAAATGTAAATTCTCCCCCTCTACTATTTGCAGGAAATCTACATTAACTCTTTTCTGCTTTGACAAATACACCACCTTTTTCTATATATAGTTTTTTTTGCATAAAACTCTTTTTCCTAAGAAATATTACAAAGGGATGTATTTTAGATGGAACATTAATCTCTTAGGAGGAAAACCATGACGAAAATCTTCATTTTAGCATCAACACTCTCTTTATCTTTTTTTAGCGGTTTAAATATCGGTAATGCTGCAACTGAAAACTTCCAACCATTAACAAACGCTATTGTACAAAATAGCGATCATTTTGCAGAAGGAAACTCAAAGGATAATAATATACCTCCAGGAAATAACGGTTCTCAGGACGATACTGGTTCTGGTGACAATGGTTCTGGCGGTAACGGTTCTGGTGGCAATGGTTCCGGCGGTAACGGTTCTGGTGGCAATGGTTCTGGCGGTAACGGTTCTGGTGGCAATGGTTCTGGCGGTAACGGTTCTGGCGGCAATGGCTCTCAAGGCGGCAATCGTGTTAAAGGTGATAGCAGTTCTCAAGGGGGTAATGGCTCTCAAGGTGGCAATCGTGTTAAAGGCGATAGCAATTCTCAGGAGGGCAACGGTTCTCAAGGGGGTAATGTAAAAGGTAATACGAAAAAACAAGGTGATAAATTACCTAATACTGCAACGCATTACCCTATATCTATTTTAATGGGTCTTTCAACATTCCTAATCGGTATGTTACTGTTTATTCGTCGTAAAAACGTAAAATAAGAGCAATATCCTTCCATCTAAAGAATACATGAAATACTGTATAAAACTAAAAAGGACTTTGGATTACATTTTATTATGCAGCCCAAAGTCCTTTTTATCACCTATCAGAAAAAGTATTAATACGCTTTTCCCCAATACACCATTTGTTTAGCTTCTTTACCACAACAAATGCATTCTTCAGCTAAATGCTCTTGCTCAAAAGGCATACACCGTGAAGATACGCCAACTTCTTCTTTTAGTTTTTCTTCACAAGCTAATTCCCCGCACCACATTGCCTTAATAAAGCCTTGCTTTTCGTCAGCTATTTTTTTCATCTCTTCGAAATTTGTCGCAACATACGTATTCTCATCGCGAAATGCTTTTGCTTTATTAAATAAAGCAATATGAATTTCTTCAAGTAATGCTGGAATACGTTCTTCTAATTGATCCATTGGTACAAACTCTTTTTCCTTCGTATCTCTTCTTACAAGTACAACTTGATTCTTTTCAATATCTTTAGGGCCAACTTCTAATCGAATTGGAATCCCCTTCATTTCATACTCATTAAATTTCCAGCCTGGTGTTTTATTACTAGCATCTATTTTTACTCGTGCAACCTTTTGAATATGTGCTTGTAACTCTGTTGCTTTTGCTAAAACTCCTTCTTTATGCTGAGCAATTGGTACAATAACAACTTGCACTGGAGCGACTTTTGGTGGCATTACAAGTCCATTATTATCACTATGAACCATTATTAGCCCGCCTATCATTCTTGTTGATACACCCCAAGATGTTTGGTGCACATATTGCCACTTACCGTTACGATCTAAAAACTTAATATCAAATGCTTTAGAGAAATTCGTTCCAAAGTTATGAGAGGTTCCTGTTTGAAGTGCTTTTCCATCATGCATTAAACTTTCAATTGTATAAGTTGCCTTTGCTCCAGCAAACTTCTCTTTTTCTGTTTTTTGTCCTTTAATAACCGGTATCGCTAAATAATCCTCACAGAAAGAAGCATATAAGTTTAAAATATTTAATGTTTCAGTCTGCGATTCTTCTGCCGTTTCATGGATTGTATGACCCTCTTGCCATAAAAATTCAGTCGTACGAAGGAATGGCCTAGTTGTCTTCTCCCAACGAACTACTGAACACCACTGATTATATAACTTTGGCAAATCATTATAGGATTGCACAATTTTTGAAAAGTGCTCACAAAATAAAGTTTCAGATGTAGGACGTACACAAAGTCTTTCCGCTAACTTTTCATCTCCGCCATGCGTAACCCATGCTACTTCAGGAGCAAATCCTTCAACATGATCCTTCTCTTTTTGCAATAAACTCTCTGGGATAAACATTGGCATATATACATTTTCATGGCCAGTTTCTTTTAACTTCTCATCCATCACCTTCTGCATATTCTCCCATAAGGCATAACCATACGGACGTAAAATCATGCATCCTTTTACACTTGAATAATCAACAAGTTCGGCTTTTTTTACAATATCGGTATACCACTGCGCAAAGTCCTCTTCCATCTTCGTAATGGCTTGCACTTGTTCTTTTGCCATAGTCAGTCTTCCTCCTTCTAGAAAATACAAAAAAGCCCGCGTCCCTAAATAGGGACCGAGCTTTGTCGGCGTTACCACCCTGATTCATGCACAAAAATTACGCATGCTCTCTTTTTGATAACGGGAAATTCCCGCTGCATATGCAGAACTCAAAGGCAGGTTCCATATTGCCTTTTTAAGAATCTTTCAGCCTGACGGATTCTCTCTCTGCTAAAAAGGTTGAACATGTACTAGTCCTTTTTCATCGTTATAACGAAATAAATTTGTTGATTATCATAATACAAATTCTTTTTTAAAACAATAGCTAATTTTCTTATTTTTATATATTCTTTTCATTTTTTGCAGTTTTATACGTAGCTTTTCCGCGTAATTTTCACAAGTTGATGCGCAATCATACCGATAAGTGTACCAAGTAGGACGAAGAAACCAATAAATCCATATCCCATTCCTTCCCACCCACCAATAACAATCATTGTAACGGGAAAGGACGCTAAGCAAAGAAGTATTAAACTAAGTGCAAATATAATATCGAACTGTTTGTCTGGAAACCGTTTCTTTAGTAAATATGAAATAGCAAATACAAGGATAATCGTGATTCCGCCAATGATGTAAAAGATACCAAATCCATCTAACCAATCCATAGTGTTTCCTCCTTCCATAGATTCCCTTATACTTAATTATATGTTTAATTTTTCTGAAAATAAATAATAAATTTTCACCTTAAAATATATTTTTATTACTAGGTATTAATAGTAATATATAAGAATAGGTTTTATATAATCAGGAGGGAACTTTATGGATAAAGCATTAACAAACCATGTCATTATTTTATCATTCGACTGTTTATCAGCTTTAGATTTTCCTATACTACAAAAACTACCTCATTTCCAATTTCTAATAAAAAAGGGCACGGTTGTCGAAAAAGTAGAACCAATTTATCCTTCTGTAACATATCCAAGCCACTCAACAATCGTAACCGGTAATTACCCTAACAAGCACGGTGTTGTTAGCAATACGTTACTTCAACCAGGGCGTGAATCACCTGATTGGCATTGGTATCGAAAATCAATAAAAGGAACAACATTGTATGATGAAGCGCGCAAAGCAAATTTAACGACAGCTGCCCTTCTATGGCCTGTTACTGGAAGAGCGAACATCGATTACAATTTACCAGAAATTTTTCCAAATAGACCTTGGCAAAATCAAGTGTTAGTTTCCTTATTTAGCGGTAGCCCACTATACCAATTAGATTTAAATCGTCGTTTCGGCCATATAAGAAATGGTTTATCACAACCAGAGCTGGATGATTTCGTCCTCGCCTCTGCTGTGCATACAATCCAGACGAAAAAGCCTAATGTCATGTTCGTACATTTCACCGATTTAGACACACAAAGACACTATCACGGCTTTGAATCTAACGAAACAATAGCTGCTATCCAGAGACACGACGAACGTCTAGGGAAAATTATTCAAGCACTAAAAGAAAGTGACTTATACGAAGAAAGTACAATTATTGCCCTTGGTGATCATAGCGCTTTAAGTGAAAACAAATCCATCCAATTAAATGTGCTATTCCATCAAAGAGGACTTATATCTCTTAATAAAAAAAGAAAATTAGTAGACTGGAAAGCCTATTGCCAAAGTTGCGACGGCTCTGCCTATGTATATGTAAAGGACAAAAATGATACGGATACAATTCGGGAGGTACAACTACTCCTTGAAGAACTACTTCAAAATAAACAAAACGGAATTGAATTTATACTTCATGATGAAGCTGCCAAAGACTGCGGTGCAGACGGTAATTGTTTATTCATGTTAGAAGCACGAGAAGGGTATTATTTCACTGAAAACTATACAGGAGATTTTATAAAAGAAATTACCGAAAAAGATGTTACGCCTAGTAAAAAATATACATTTGGTACGCATGGATACTCTCCAACAAAACCTAACTATGAAACAATTTTTATCGCTGCTGGGAAAGGGATAAAAAGCGGCATTACCATACCGTATATGAGACTTATTGATGAGGGCCCAACTATCGCTAGACTACTCGGTTTACACTTAGGTGAAACAGACGGATCAATTGTAGAGGATTTACTCCAATTGTAAAGAACTGTGTATATATGTAAAAGTTATGTAAAATTCATCATTGTTTCTCTTTTTATAATTTTTATTTTTGTACACTGTTAGTAAAACAAATTTGAGGGGGAACATTATATGAAAAAAATGTCCAGACAAGAAAAAAGCTGGATATTATACGATTGGGCGAACTCCGTATATTCGCTCGTCATTACAACTGCATTATTTCCAATTTACTTTAAAGCAGCTGCAAAAGAAGCGGGTTTATCTGGGGCAACTTCAACAGCATATTGGGGATATGCAAACTCATTCGCAACACTTTTAATTTCTATACTTGCTCCTATTCTTGGCACAGTTGCTGATTATAAAGGATTTAAAAAACGTTTTTTCACATTCTTCTTTGGACTCGGTATCGTATTTACAAGTATGTTAGCAGTCATTCCAACCTCTCAGTGGTACTTATTGCTAGGGTGCTATATGCTCGCCTTAATCGGCTTTGCTGGAGCAAACATTTTTTATGATGCATTTTTAGTAGATGTCACTTCTGAAGATAGAATGGATCGAATTTCTACGAGAGGTTTCGCTTTAGGCTATATTGGGAGTACTATTCCATTTATCGGTTGTATCACTCTTATCATTCTTGCTCAAAAAGGAACTATCCCTTTATCAGTTGGCATTGCTAGTCAAATTTCATTCGCGATAACAGCTCTTTGGTGGGGGTTATTTACAATTCCAATGCTAAAAAACGTAGAGCAAACGCACTATATTGAACGTCATCCAAGACCTATTAGAATGAGCTTCAAACGCCTTGCTGATACTTTTAAAAATATTAAAGAATATAAAACTGTATTTATGTTTCTAATCGCTTACTTTTTCTATATTGACGGAGTCGATACGATTATTACTATGTCTACCGCTTACGGAACCGATCTCGGTATTAGTGCAACGAATCTATTAATCATATTATTTGTAACACAAATTGTCGCTTGTCCATTTGCTTTACTATATGGAAAACTATCTGAAACATTTACTGGTAAAAAAATGTTATATGTCGGTATCATTATTTATATCATTATTTGCACATATGCTTATTTCTTAAAAACGACACTTGATTTTTGGATTTTAGCAATGTTAGTTGCTACATCTCAAGGTGGTATTCAAGCACTAAGTCGTTCATACTTTGCAAAACTAGTACCTAAAGAATCTGCAAATGAATTCTTCGGATTTTATAATATATTTGGCAAGTTTGCCGCGATTATGGGTCCAGTATTAGTCGGTGTTACAACCCAATTAACAGGAAAAACAAACGCTGGTGTTCTTAGTATTATTGTTCTGTTTATTATCGGAGGATTCTTACTAACTAGAGTTCCAGAAAATAATACATCCGTTACACCACCTAGTCCAAAGACTAAAACGCTATAAGAAAAGATCCTCTTCTCATAAGAAGAGGATCTTTTTTATTTTTAAAGGTGCGACTTATAATGAACGACTCTACTGCTTGTACAAAAATAATTTATCAACAGTTGTTCCTAATACTTCAGCTAAACGGAACGCTAACGCTAAACTTGGATCATATTTATTATTCTCAATTGCATTTATCGTTTGTCTAGAAACCTTACATTTATCAGCTAATGCGCCTTGTGAAATATTATTTTCAGTACGTAATTCATAGATTTGATTTTTCACACCATTGCTCCTAACCTGTAAAATCGTTTTTACAACATCAGTATATAATTGGCTCATATAGTTGTCAAAAGTTCCTCAAAGAAAAAGGGAGCAATATTGCTCCCTTACAATAGTTATTTCGAAGCTAACGAATTTGTTAGTGCCTCTTTATTAGCAACATCTTCTTTTTTTATTTGCATACGTAGAACTGGCCCTATCGCTAATAAAATAAGTGCCATTGCTATACAAAACACAGTAACTAGTGAAGTTAGTTCCTTTAATCCTCCAGCTAGTGAAGTTCCAATTAGCATTGCCCCCATAAACAGTGGTAAAATCGTCCCATTTACTCTTCCAACCATATTTTCTGGTACAAGTTGAATCATAAGCGTACCGACAACAATATTAACACAAGCTAAACAAATACCTGTTCCAAACCTCATGAAACTAGTAATCCAAAATGATGTAGATAGCCCTTCTACTAAAAATGACATTGCTAATATGCCCATACCGAATACAAACATTTTTTTCGGATTCACTTTTGAAGCGAAAATTGCAGCAACAATACCACCAATTAACATACCTATTCCATCAGCTGCAGCTAAATATTGAACTGCTTCCTTTTCCATTCCAAGGCGTTCTATTACAAGAAACACCTCTAATGGAGTTGTTAATCCAACAGCTAAGCCTATAATGGTGAAAGTGATCGTAATCATACGTAAATTTTTCGTATGAAGAACATACTTCCAACCTTCTTTTATATCATTTTTTAATGAATCTCTCGCCACTTGCTCTTTTTCAACCCATTTTGGTAAAAATGAAAGGGCGATAGCAGATAACAAAAATAAAATGATTAAGCTATATAGTGACGTAAATAAACCAAGTTGTGTATACACAAGCGATCCTACCACTGGTCCAAAAATCAGAAATAATGACTGTAATGTTTGGTTAAATGCAATTGCATTTGCTACCTCTTCTTCTTTTACATAGCGCTTAAATATGCGCGAAGATGAGGGCTGAGAAAACTGGCCTACAATCGCGGAAATGAGTGTTGCAAAAAATATAGCCTGCCAATAATCCAGCTTTAACAACAGGACAATTCCTATAATAGACAGTACACTTAATACATCTCCAGCGACCATTGTTCTTTTCGGATTCCAGCGATCAGCTAGCGCACCACCGATAAACGAGAAAATAAAAATAGGTGCATATTCCATAACTGATAACAAAGAAACAGAAACCGGATCATTATTCGTTCGCTCCATTATGAAATATAAAAGAGCCATATTTCTGATCCAAATTGCAAATTGTTGTAAAATATCAGATGCCATAACGAGCATAAATGCTCGGTTTTTAAATAAAGCGTTCATTTTCATCCCCCTTTTACAAACCGACCGTTCGGTCTATTTTATTTTGTAAGAAAAGCAACTGACCTATTATTCAGCTGCCATTCCTTTTAACAATACATCTATTGCCTTTTTATAAATACGCTTCAACTCTTTATAATCTAGCTCGTAGTAAAGTACTCCAAGCCCTGATAATAATCCATTCACAATATACATAAGATCACGAGTATTATCTTCACGGAACTCTCCAGACTGTATACCTGCTTCAATTAATTTCTCAAACATAACATATGATTCTCTAGTTAAAGCTAATAGTTCCTCCAAAATCTCTTTACTTACAACTTGACTCATAGAGAATTCCTCTATTGCATTTGAAATTGGTTGCTGTATGTCCTCTACATGATATTCCGCGAGACCATATAGTTTTTCAGTACTAGTGCTATACAACTTCTCTTTTTCATTCCATTTTTCAACCCAATCATACGTATGCTGTTTCACTACAAATAAAAATAATTCTTCTTTACTTTTAAAGTGATAATAAATGCTTCCTTTACTTCGCTCTGTAATTTCACAAATCTCTTCCATAGATGTAGCTGCGTAGCCTTTCTGTGAAAATAGACTTTTTGCTTTATATGCAATTTCTTTCTTTATCTCTTCTGCGCTTCTTCTCATATTCACACCTCTTTAAACCGACCGTTCAGTTTAATAATAACAAATCAAAAACCTCTATCGCAAGAGGCTATATTCCTTATTTAAGAAAACGTACTTTCAAACCAAGTTCGAATCATATGTATGGTTCCAAACTTAAATGCTAATTTAACAAAAAACACGCCTCCCGCAGCTAATAAAAATAACACTATTTTCCCCTTATTTTTCACTTTCGGTTCCCTTTTCATTTCCATTCCCCTTAGTATGTTAAAAATATTAATCAAACGTTTGTTTAACTGTGTTTATGCATATGTAAGCCAACTAATCAAACGTTTGTTTAAAAAGAAATACGCCTATATAAGGCGCATTTTCATCAATCACCACCGCCACCGCAGCTTCCCCCGCTATCTCCCCCAAAAGACCCTCCACAATCATGTGAACCGCCATCATGCGAGCTATCATTATCCGATCCAGCAAAGAAAAATAATGGTGATGAGCTGTTAGATGAATTATGTATGTTATTTTGTTTCGCCAAGTTCACCTTCTTTTTGTTCGATCGAACTGCTGTTACGATTATTCCAACTACAACAAATAATAGTATGACAATAATAAATCCCATATAAAAGCCTCCCCTATTCCTCGAATAATTGAATGATTCTCTCTAGATTTTCAAGTGAAATGAAGCGTGATTCACGAAGAATTTCTTTTCCATTATGAAATAATAAAATTGTTGGCCCTGTAAATACTCCATATCGCCCCGCAATCTCTTGCATGTCTTGTAGTAATATCTCTATTTTCTCTACGTAATCATAATTCTCTAATACGCAATTTACTTTTCTTAGCATAACATCACAAACACCACAATTTTCCGTTTTAATAAACAGAAGTACCAATTGTTGTTCTTCGATATAGTTCGCTAATTCTTCTATCGTTTTAAATGTAGTCATCTTATCCCTCTTAGCGTAATTTACGAAATACTTTGTCTTGATACATACGAAAAGCTGAACTATCTTTAATCTTTCTCTTTTCCATTACCTGCTGAAAACGAAGCGTTTTTGCTGTTAACTCTTCTCGTAATTTCTTTCTCTCTTCTTCATCATAACAGCAAGCAATTAGATCCTCTATTTTTAATATATCTTTTTGTAGTTCCATTTCTGGTGGAATCATTCCCGCATTTTTTAAAATTTTATAACTCATTCTAAGTTCTGGAGGTACCATTGAAAGATCTTCTAATTGTAGTGGTTTTCCTTTTCCCGGAAGATAATCAAGATCACCATTCCGTATTGCTTGTCGAATTTTTTCTTCAGCAATGTTCAAAAACACATCCACACTATTCCCTCCTTTACATATTTTTACTATTATTTTACATGATATTTCCTTATCTTTCTACGTCTTTAATAATTGGCTCCATACAATTTTTTCTCAAATTTATTTATAATGAGCTTTTTCCTCCCATACCGATCTTTCGTTTTCATATACAGTTTGTATTCAAGCCTTTTTGTATTGAGAAAGTCTTTTTCAATTTAATAAAGCGTTTACACTAAATCTTACATTTGTTACGATTTAATCACCCCCAGCTCCCTTGTATAGACTTCGTGATGTCTGATCATTTTATCTAGACGTTTTATACGTCTAGATTCATTTTGATTTATTGGCGTATGCCTTTAAATATATCTTTTATTTTGAAAGGAGAAATGGCTATGAGGTCTCAAAAATTCACACTGTTATTACTATCTCTACTACTTTTCTTACCTCTTTTTCTCACAAATTTTATTAATCCAAATCTCGCATTAGCAGATTCACCAAAGCAAAGTCAAAAAATTGTTGGATACTTTCCTTCGTGGGGCGTTTACGGACGTAATTATCAAGTTGCTGACATTGATGCATCAAAACTTACTCACCTTAACTATGCTTTCGCGGATATTTGTTGGAACGGAAAACATGGAAACCCTTCTACTCATCCTGATAATCCAAATAAACAAACGTGGAACTGTAAAGAATCTGGTGTACCATTGCAAAATAAAGAGGTTCCTAATGGTACTCTCGTACTCGGTGAACCATGGGCTGATGTTACCAAATCGTATCCTGGCTCAGGGACAACTTGGGAAGATTGCGATAAATATGCCCGTTGCGGAAATTTCGGGGAACTAAAACGATTAAAAGCTAAATATCCTCACTTAAAAACAATTATTTCCGTTGGTGGCTGGACTTGGTCTAACCGCTTTTCTGATATGGCCGCTGATGAAAAAACAAGAAAAGTATTTGCTGAATCTACAGTAGCTTTTCTTCGCGCATATGGGTTTGATGGCGTAGATTTAGACTGGGAATATCCGGGCGTTGAAACGATTCCTGGTGGTAGTTATCGTCCTGAAGATAAACAAAATTTCACTCTCCTTCTTCAAGACGTCCGAAATGCTTTGAATAAAGCAGGTGCTGAAGATGGCAAACAATATTTACTAACAATCGCTTCAGGTGCAAGTCAACGCTACGCTGATCATACAGAACTAAAGAAAATTTCTCAAATACTCGATTGGATTAATATTATGACATATGATTTCCACGGCGGATGGGAAGCTACTTCTAATCATAATGCAGCTCTATATAAGGATCCAAATGACCCAGCAGCAAATACGAATTTTTACGTAGATGGTGCTATAAATGTTTATACAAATGAAGGTGTTCCAGTCGATAAACTAGTATTAGGCGTACCCTTTTACGGACGTGGCTGGAAAAGTTGTGGCAAAGAAAATAACGGACAATATCAACCTTGCAAACCAGGTAGTGATGGGAAACTTGCTTCTAAAGGTACTTGGGATGATTACTCTACCGGTGACACAGGTGTGTATGATTACGGTGATTTAGCAGCCAATTACGTTAATAAAAATGGTTTTGTACGCTACTGGAATGACACAGCTAAAGTACCTTACTTATATAATGCAACTACAGGCACATTTATTAGCTACGATGACAATGAATCTATGAAATACAAAACAGACTATATAAAGACGAAAGGTTTAAGTGGAGCAATGTTTTGGGAACTAAGCGGAGATTGCCGTACAAGTCCAAAATATAGTTGCAGTGGTCCAAAATTACTTGATACGCTAGTAAAAGAATTACTTGGTGGACCTATTAGTCAAAAAGATACTGAGCCACCAACGAATGTTAAAAACATTGTAGTTACGAATAAAAGTTCAAACTCAGTTCAATTAAACTGGACTGTATCTACTGATAACGTAGGAGTTACGGAATATGAAATTACTGCTGGAGAAGAGAAATGGAGTACAACAACAAATAGCATTACAATTAAAAACTTAAAACCTAATACGGAATACAAATTTTCGGTAATTGCCAAAGATGCTGCTGGAAATAAATCACAACCTACCGCTCTTACTGTCAAAACGGATGAAGCTAATACGACACCTCCTGATGGAAATGGTACTGCTACATTTTCAGTCACTTCGAATTGGGGCAGCGGTTATAACTTCTCGATTATAATCAAAAATAATGGAACGACTCCTATTAAAAATTGGAAATTAGAATTTGATTATAGCGGCAATTTAACACAAGTTTGGGATTCTAAAATTAGTAGTAAAACAAATAATCATTATGTAATTACGAACGCAGGATGGAATGGTGAAATTCCTTCTGGTGGATCTATTACAATTGGCGGTGCAGGAACAGGTAATCCTGCCGAACTTTTAAATGCCGTCATTAGCGAAAACTAGACGTAATATCCATTAATTACTTCAATAAAGTTTGAATTTAGGTTTGAGCAATACCTCCTAAATTCAAACTTTTAATTTTATGAAAAATCAAAAATATCACAATAACCTATTATAATTATATTTAATTTTTAATATGAAGTTTATATGAAGTTCATTTGAATTTCACATGAATTTCCTTTAATTTCTATTGTCTTCCTATAATATCCATATTATCCTTTACATAAAGGAATTATTTTTATTCCATTTTGAACTATCTATATATATAAAGAAAGATAGTCACCTGTTAGGGAAAGGCTTTCGTATTATTATAAATATAACAAAAGAAAAAGCACGCTTATAAGCGCACCATAAGAGTGCTTCTTCATACAATTCTCATGTAAGAGTTCTCGAAAATCATGTTAATCACAAAGAAAAGGCATTAGCTCATAAAAGCTAATGCCTTTTCTTTATTCATATTGTTCAGCATTCCAATCTTCTATATTCCATACTTTTGTTATCCACGATTCATAGAAAGAAGGTTCATGTGAGACAATTAAAACCGTTCCTTTGTATTGTTGTAACGCTTCCTGTAAAGCCATCTTAGTTTCTACATCCAAATGATTAGTCGGTTCGTCTAAAATTAAAACATCAGCTTTTTCTATTTTTTCATATAAGGAGCTAACACACTTAAAATCTCTTCTTTATCCTTTTTTAATTCGAGTGATGTTAACATATCCATCGTTCTCGGCCTAGGTAATTTCACTTGTACCTCGCCAACTATTGACGCTGGTCTTTGAGATAAAATAAATACGCGATCTGAAAGCAAGATTGCCTCATCTAAGTCATGTGTCACCATAACGATTGTTTGCTTTTCTTGATGCCAAGAGTTTAAAAGCCAGCTATGTACTTCCATTTTTGTAAATGCATCTAATTTACCAAAAGGCTCATCAAGCAGCATAATTGGCTTTTCACATAAATATGTGCGCAGAAAACTAATTCTTTGACGCATACCACCAGATAATTCATCTGGATAATGGTCTGCATATTCATCTAGTTCGAACTGCTTTAATGCTTCCATTCCTTCTGTCAGCCTTTGTTTTTTCGGCTTTCCTTCAATTTCTAACGGAAGAACGATATTTTGCAAAGCTGATCGCCACGGTAGTAATAAATCTTGTTGTGGCATATAACTAACAACATCTTGCTCTTGTACTTGCTTATCGTTATACGTTACGTTCCCGCTTGTTGGTTTTTCAACATTTGCAATCATGTTTAATAATGTGCTTTTCCCGCAACCACTCGGTCCTACAAAGGAAACAAACTCTCCCTCTTGTATAGAGGCACTAATATTCTCTAATACATTCTTTCCGTCGAAAGATTTCACTATATTTTTTATTTGTAATCCGCTCATTTTTCACTTGGAAGGAATTCATTTGTAAAAGCATCTTTTACATCGATTTTCTTTTTAATAACTTTGTTGTCATATAAGAAATTCATGTAATTCGTCCAAATTTCTTCCTTCTGTACTCCCCATGCTTTAGCATCATCTTGATACTTCGTACTTAACCATTTTTGGCTTTCTTGAACTAAATCTTTATTTACATCTGGAACAGCTTTAATTAAAATATCAGCAGCTTCTTTCGGTTCCTTAATTGCAAAATTATAACCTTCTGTCGTTGCACTCATAAACTTTTTCACAAAGTCTTTATCTTGCTTCGTATGTTTTTCACTCGTAATAATAACAGGACTATAGAAATCAAGCGCTGGATCTAAGTCCTTCACCATAATCGTATTTAACTCTTTTCCTTGACGCTTCGCTTCAATCCCATCCCAACCGTAATAAATCCATTCAAAATCTGCATCACGGCCAATTGATTTAAAGAAATCTGTTTGTCCTAAGATGATTTTTTCAACTTTATTAAAATCAGCTTGATGTTTATCCATAATCGTCTTTAATGTCGCTTCTTCCGCTGGTCCTCCCCAGCCGCCGTAACGTTTACCTTCAAAATCTTTCGGTGACGTCATATTATCTTTCTTAAGCGATGCAAACGCTGAAGTGTTATGCTGAATAATCGCTCCTACAGATACAACAGGAATTCCTTCTACACGAGCTAACGTTACATTTTCTTGTGCGCTTATTGCGAAGTCTGCTTTTCCTGATGCTATCATTTGCTCTGCTGTTACATTGTCACCTGGTTGAATAATTTCTACATCTAATCCTTGCTTTTTGTAATAATCTTTCGTTTGCGCTACATACAAGCCAGTATGATTCGTATTTGGAAACCAATCTAATACTACTTTTACTTTTTGATCTTTACTTGCACTTTCTTCTTTCTTCGCCGGATTACATCCAGCCACACCTACCGCTACTAAGGCAGCTAACATAACTTTCAAACCTTTTTTCATTTTCTGCCGTCCTTTCTATATATCCATGGTGCTGTTATTCTTGCCATAAACTCTACGATAAAATACAGGCATAATGTCACCATAACGATGATTGCTGCAACCCCAAATACTCGGGCAGTCAAAAAGGATTTTGTAGCCCTCGTAAGCATAACGCCTAATCCTTCACTTGCACCGAGCCATTCTCCGATAATTGCCCCCATTACGCTATATGTAACTGCAATTTTTAAACCTGAGAAAAAGTATGGAAGCACTGCTGGAAATTTTACTTTCTGGTAAACTTGCCATTTTGTCGCCTTCATTGTTTGTAACAGTTTCAGCATGTTTTTATCTACTGTTTGAAAACCTTCTAAAATACTAAGCGCAATTGGGAAGAAACAAACGAGTATTACGACCATTACTTTCGGCAACATCCCATATCCAAACCAAATAATAAATAGCGGTGCAAGTACAACAATTGGAATTGTTTGCGAAATAACAAGCAATGGATTTATTAAAATACGAAATAACGGTATAACGTCCATAATAATTGCGATGCTCGTCCCCAATAAAATTGCAAAAAATAGTCCAATTATAACTTCCTGCAGTGTTTGCATCGTATTTGGTAATAGTAAATCTTTCATCCCAATTAATTCTTGAACAATGGCAGAAGGCTTTGGTAAAATCCACGGTTCGATTTTAAATAATGAAACAGATCCTTCCCATATCGCAATGAGAAGGATAAGCCAAATAGTTGTAATAAGTTTAGATTGCTTCTGGTTTTGCATATTCATCACGGTACTTCCAAACCTTTTCATCTATCGTTACACCAGTGCTTGGACGATAATGGATTTTAATAGAAGTAATCACTTCTTCTGCTCCAGCATCGACGCAAGCTTGTTGCGCACGTTTAACGACATCAAGAAGTACATCTAATTCTCCTTCCAAAGTTGTTTCCATTGCCCCTACTTCATAACGAACTCCCGATTGTTGCACAACTTCAATTGCTTTATCGACAACAGAATATACATCTTTCGTTTTCGCTTGTGGTACTACTGAAAATGACATTGTAACTTGTTGTGACATAATAAAATCCCCCTTATAAAATTAAATTTCAAAAATAAGAAAAGGCTTTCCTACTGCGTAGGAAAGCCTTGTATGCAAGTTATTACAGAATAACATATGCTACATCACTTTAAGTAACTCCCTACGCTGGCATTATCCAGATCAGGTTGAGGGTCGATGTTTACTTACATCCTCTCAGCCAATTGGCTCCCCGGTCCTTAATTCGTTTTCATTGTAGCATGATTTATTTTATTGAACAAACAAAAGCATGCATAATCATTTCATTATTTTTGGAAAATAACCAACTTTTTCACCATGAGCTAATAACTGCTGAATAAATTCTTTATTAATTGCTGGTACTATCAATTCTTTTTTCTTAATCCATTTATTCGTTCTACGCGTACCCATTACAATTTCAGATTGCTGCGCTCCATCTCCTGCAACTTGAGAAGCAATTAACTCTGCTATTACTTCATTTCCCTTCGCTAATGCAAGTCCGGTATTTACATATTCTGAAAGTGGAACCATTTCAAGATTGTATCCACACTCTCCAATTAGCTGTATAAATTGTTCAAACTCAATTTGATGTGGATGACAAATATGTAACGTCTCTCCTATAATTTTCGAATCTTGCAAATACGATACAATTGATTTACTAGCAAAATCAATTGGTGTGAAATCAACTTTCCACTTCACATTTGGTGCTTTCCCAATTAATAGCATTGTTTTAATAAGACGATAAAATGCGTTTCCTTCAATATTTTGTTGGAACGAACCTGTTTCTGAATGACATGCTAAATTACCTGCACGATAAATATTTCCGCGCAAACCATTTTTCATTGCTTCACGAACAATGTTTTCCGCTTGTAGTTTACTATTTGAATATACATTCTCTAAGTCTACACTGTAATTAAAATCACCAGTTTTCATGTATGTATCCCATTGATCTACCGCTAATTCTAACGGGATACCAATTGTAGAAATAAAATGGAATGTAGCACCTTTCTCCGCTAATGCTAGCATACGGCTAGTTCCTTGAACATTTATATTTTCAAATTGTTTTACATCTCCAAAATGTCTTACATCTGCACCGCAATGAATTATCGTATCCATCTTAGAACTGATGAACATAAATTCTTCTTCGCTCATCCCAAGATACTCTTCTCCCAGATCACCAGCTACGGCCTGTATACGCTGTAACCATTCTTCACATACATCATTAAAGTAGCCTGTTAATGTATCTATAATTCTTTGCTGCACATCTTTAGTTGGTCTTACTAAACAATAAATAGTAGCAGATGTATCTCTCAACAATTCATATAATATGTGTGATCCTAAATAACCAGTAGCTCCTGTTAAAAAGACATTTGAAATCTGGTTTTCTTCCAAAACGTTTGCATACGTGATAGTATCTGGTTCGTGAATCACTTTATATTCACGAAATACTTCTTCTTTCTCTACTTTTACTTCTCGCTCAATTCGAGCTAATCCATATATCGTTCTTTCTTTAAAGAAATCTTGAATTGTTAAATGTGAGAAATCTTCTTTTAACAATGTTAAGACTCGTAATACTTTTAATGAATGTCCACCAATTGTAAAGAAATCATCATGCACTCCAACTTTTGAAATTCCTAATACTTCCGCCCAGGCGTTCGCTATTTGTTTTTCTGCTTTATTAGAAGGTGCAACATATTCTTGTAGCCGAACCGGTTCATACTTTTCTTCTAACTGAGCTAACTTCTTAACATCAATCTTTTTATTAGGTGTAAGTGGCAATTCATTAATATAAATTAGTTTAGATGGCACCATATAATCTGGTAATTGCTCTTGTAACTGATAAACTAATTCTGGTATTTCTTTTTTATTTAAAGTTGTATAGAACGCGATTAAATATTGGCTACCTTCCTTACTCTTCTTAGCAAAAACAGCATTTTCTTTTATATTATGATTTTGAGAAATTTTACTTTGGATTTCGCCTAGTTCAATACGATGTCCTCTAATTTTTACTTGATCATCTTTCCGATGTAAAAACTCTATATTTCCATCCTCTAGCAACTTAACGATATCACCTGTTTTATATATATTAACTATAGGATTAAAAGGATTCGGAATAAAAGCTTCAATTGTTTTATTAGGCTTATTAAAATACCCTTTTGCTAATCCCACTGAATCTATATATAATTCACCAGGTACACCAATTGGACAAAGATTCATATTCTCATCCAAAATCATAACTTGATAATTAGCACATGGTTTACCAATGGGAATACTCGCAACATCCTCATTTAACTGACTAGGTATTTTATAGGTTGTCGTCACTACAGTACATTCTGTCGGTCCGTATACATTATGAATTTCAACATTTGTACCTATTCTTTCTCTCCACAATTTAATAACCTCTACAGGCAACATTTCACCGCCAATCGCAATTCTTTTTAGGGAAGCTAGCTTATATATATCTTCTTCTGCTAAATAAGTTGCTACTTGTCGAACAAAAATTGTTGCTAATGCCAAGATTGAAGTTGCTTTCACTTTATAGATTGCATTTGCAAATGCTTCTACAGACAATCGCTCTTCCTCTAATAGTACATATAAGTTTCCTCCACAGAATAAAGAAGCAAATGACTCCCATACAGAAGCATCGAAACTAAAGGAAGGAAATTGGGCAAATACATCCTCTTCTGTCAATTCATATTGCTTTTTCATCCAAGTATACAGATTAACAACGCCTCTATGTGCTAACATCGTTCCCTTTGGATTCCCTGTTGAACCAGATGTATAAATCATATAAGCTATATCATCACAATGAATAGACAACTTTACATCTGTATCTTCATAAGTTTCACTATCATACATTGAAACTGTTTGAACCCCATCACATGTTATAGGCGTCTCTTTCATCAATATAACTTTCGCTTGGCTATCTTGAATAATGTACTGTATTCTACTTTCCGGATAATCTGGATCAATCGGAACATACGCTGCACCAGCTTTTAATATAGCTACCATACTTACTACTGTGTCTATGCTACGTTTCATAAATATTCCAACATAGTCTCCTAATTGGACGCCGTTTTTAATTAACATATGAGCTATTTGATTACTTTTTTTATTTAGCTCCTCATAAGTTAAAGTACCTTCCCTTGAAGATAAAGCTATACGATTTGGAAATTGAGTAACAGTATTATAGAACATATCGACGATACTTTTCTCAGGATATACTGCTGTCGTATCATTCACTTGACTATAAAGTGCCATCTCGGCCTCTGTAATAATATTAAAATCATTTATATGATTATTCTTATTTTGTGATTTATTAATTAAAACACCTTGTATTTGTTGTGCATAACGAGTAATCGTTGTCTCTTTCCAATTAACACTATTAAATATTATTTCTACACTTTGCATATTTTTACTAAATACAAATTGTAATGTATTCGTGTCTTGTAGCTCATAATATGTTTCACCAATAATAATAGGTGACATTTCATATAACGTATTACCGTTTTGAAACTCTTCTATTTCTTCCTCATTCATTTCTTTAATTTGCTCCAGTTGCTCTTCAATTTGTAAATTTAAACTTTCATAGGAGAGAAAATTAGAAACTTCAATAGTAATCGGAAATAAACTTCCTCTTACATGATAAAGCACGACAATATGTTTTTCTTTAGAAATATGATATAACCACGTTGCAGTCGCTCCTATTAAATCTACAATGTGAGTCAAATTTGAAAACAGTTCCGTTTTCCTTTTTATCCTAAGTTCTGTTCCTTGCACATCTTTAGGTATTTTAATACTTCCTTCTACTTTTCCTAAAAATTCTTTTACCATCTCATTATAAGAAATTGCTAATTTCATATTTATGTAAATTCCTCTCTTAAATATAATAAAGGTGTGAAAATTCACACCTTTTTCATCCCTTATTAAAGGGCAGATTCGTTCAATTCATAATCAGTAGCGGAGATACCCCCTTGATTAGAATTGAACTTTCTCCTTATTCGCTTTTAAACTCACCAATAAGCTCTTGTAATTCCTGAGAAAGCCAACTTAAAGAAGTCGCTAATTCTGCAATATCTTGTACTGATATTTCTTGCTCTTTCATGCTTTCTTCAACATTACTACTGCTGTTGGCATAAGTATTTGCAATATGTGATAATTCATTTACGACTTGAACGATATTCTGGCTATTTTGTAAAATATCACTCGAATTACCAGAAACAGCTTTTACTTGATCTGTAACAGATTGCGCTGATTTTGAGATTTTTTCAAAGAAATCACCGCTACTTTGAACAAGCGAAATTCCAGTTTCTACTTCTCTTGAACCTTTTTGCATGGAAACTACAGCATCTTCTGTCTCAGCTTGTGTTTCACCAATTAATTTCGCTATATCTTTAGCAGACGCTTCCGTTTGTTCTGCTAATTTTCGTACTTCATCAGCAACAACTGCAAACCCTCTTCCAGCTGCTCCAGCACGTGAAGCCTCAATAGAAGCATTTAAAGCTAATAAATTTGTTTGATTTGAAATACCTGTAATTACAGTTACGATATCACTAATTTCTTTTGACCTTGTTTCTAACGAATAAATGATGGAAGATAAATCTTGTACTGCATTTTGGATTAAACTCATTTGATTAATAATTTGTCCAATCACTTCATTACCTTCAATTGAATGTTGTTCCATACCTTCAGAAGCAACCGCAACTTGTTTTGCAGCCCCAGTTATTTCTTCTACCTTATCTTCCATTCCATGTACAATTCCTAAACATTGTTGTACTGAAGTTTTTTGAGACTGTGCCCCTACTCTTAAACCTTCAATAGAACTTGCAATCTCTTGAACTGCCATGCTGTTTTCCTCTGTACTCGCCGACAATTCTTGTGAAGAAGAAGAAACTTGCTCAGCAGTTTGCCTTACTTTATCTATAATCCCTTTAAATTTTTCAATCGTGTTATTGAAATAAACATTAATAATTCCAATATCATCTGGTCTTTCTTTTAATTTAATACTCAAGTCACCTTCACCAATTTTACGTAACCCTTCTCGTAAATCTTTTAATGGAGCTAACGAGTGACGCACGATAAAGAATTGAGTAATAGTCGCAATTGCTAATGAAATAATGATAAAGAGTAAGCCCTGTATCATAAACTTCTCTTTTGTAATAGGAACAATGGAAGCATCTAAGTCAGCCGCAACAATTGCAACAATATTGTTTTCTCCATCTGTAATTGGTTCTAATATTGTCACCCACGAACCTATTTCATCTTCATATACTTCTGTTATTTGGGCCTTTTTCGTATCAATCACTTTATCGTATGCCTTCATCCAATGAGCGGGTTGTTCATAATAATCTCCCGGCTTTATAGGAAACGCATTTGTTAACTCTGTAGTCAAACCAACAAGTTGTAATTCTCGCTTTTCATTCGGCTTTGCTCCTGTAACATACGTTTGTCCAACGCTTTTCAATTCTTTTGACACTTCATCTAATTTCTCTGTTAACTTTTCTTTTTTCACTTTTTCGGCTGTAGGATCTTTCGCCATGTCTCTAACTAATTCTACATCCAATTTTTTCAATACTATTTCTCCTGTTTCAATAGACTGCCTTTCAAATAAAGACATCATACTATTTTGAAACATGTTGAAACTTAACGCACCCATACTTCCAACAAGTGTCAAAATAACTAATACGGTTAATAAGACGTTCTTTTGAAGGAACGATAACTTATGCCAATATTTTTTCATTAATATCCACCTTCCTTAATCAACATAAACAAAAAAACAAAATATATGAATATTTTGTTTGAAAATGTTTCTCAATATGTTCGAGAATAAAAAAAAGCCAATGTAAAAGCATTGGCCAAGACCAACCCTATCCGTCCGGTAACTGGCTAGCGTAGCCTTTCGACCTTAGCTCCTGTAGTTTTGCGTCCTCATGTTTCCATCAGTTTGCCTTTCTCGCTGAACGAGTTGAACGATATGGGAGTTCTATGAGAATTAATTTATTCTCTTTCAAAGATTACAACATATAAATCAAAATGTCTACTTATTTAGAGATATAAATACAAATTTTTAATGCATTGCTTTTTCAAAATAATTTCAAAAAGTACGTGAATGTTACTTTTTTTGTGTTATATAATAAAAAATGTATAAATAACAAGGATTTCTTCGGGTATTTATTTAATTTTCATTCAAATTAAACTATTCGAATATATCTTAACTAATGAATTTCGGAGGTAGTTTATCATGTTTTGGCTACAATTTCTTACCTTGTTACTCTGTATTTTTATTGGTGCACGCCTAGGCGGAGTTGGTTTAGGAGTAATGGGTGGAGTTGGTATGGCAATACTCGTTTTTGTCTTCCACCTACAACCAACCGCGCCTCCTATCGATGTAATGCTTATGATTTTGGCAGTAATTACAGCTGCTGGTGCTTTGCAAGCTGCTGGAGGAATGGACTATCTTGTTCATCTAGCTGAAAAAGCATTGCGAAAAAATCCAAAGCGTATTACTTTTTTTGCTCCAATTGTTACTTATTTATTCACACTATGTGCAGGTACTGGTCACGTTGCCTATTCTGTACTTCCTGTTATTGCAGAAGTCTCTCGTGAATCAGGGATTAGACCGGAACGCCCAATGTCGATTGCCGTAATCGCTTCTCAGCAAGCAATTACAGCTAGTCCAATTTCAGCTGCCACAGTTGCTCTTTTAGCAATGTTAGCTGACTATAAAATCACTTTATTAGATATTTTAAAAGTGAGTATTCCTTCTACTTTCATTGCTTGTATGTTAGCAGCATTTGTTGCTAGTAAGATGGGAAAAGAATTAAATGAAGACCCTGAATACTTAAAACGATTAAAAGAAGGAATGATTCCTAAGCTTGAAGAGAAAAAAGAATTTGTAGGTGTAAAGGGCGCAAAATTATCAGTTATCCTTTTCCTTGTAGGAACCTTCCTTGTTGTACTTCTTGGTTCATTTGAAGCACTTCGTCCAGGATGGATAGTTGATGGGAAGTTAGCCCGTCTTTCCATGCCGAACACAATTGAGATGGTTATGTTAACTATCGCGGCTCTTATTATTATTTTCTGTAAACCAAATGTAGAAAGCATTGTGTCTGGTAACGTCTTTAAAGCAGGAGCAACAGCAGTTGTTGCAATTTTCGGTATCGCTTGGATGGGAGATACTTTCTTTAATGGAAACTTAAATATGATTCAAGGATCTATTCAGCATTTAGTAACAAGTGCGCCTTGGCTATTTGCCATCGCACTATTCATTCTATCTATTTTACTGTACAGCCAAGCAGCAACAGTACGTGCCTTAATGCCACTTGGACTATCCCTTGGTATTCCACCAGCGCTACTGATTGCGATGTTCCCTGCAGTAAATGGATATTTCTTCATTCCGAACTATGGAACAATCGTTGCTGCCATTAACTTTGACCGTACCGGTACAACAGGTATTGGTAAATACGTATTAAATCATAGCTTTATGATTCCAGGCTTAATTGCAACATTTACTTCTATCGGAATTGGAATGCTCTTAATTTCAATTATGTTTTAAAGAAAAAGCACAAACCTTTATTTAAAAAGGTTTGTGCTTTTTTAATCAAACTTTTGTTTAAATTTTTTGGGCAGTCTACTTCTCGATGTAGCACTTAAAATACTACATGTCCTTTTCTACAAACTTCGCTTTACTTCTTCAGCTAATTTTCTCGTACTTTCATACGTAGATTCAGCTAAACTAATTGCTGAAATAACTGAAACACCGTCCGCACCCGCTTCTATAACTGCCGCTGTATTTTCAATTGTAATCCCACCAATACCAACGATTGGCACTGTAATTCCTTGTTCTCTAAAATAAGCTAATCCTTTCGTTCCTTGAACCGCTTTCGTATCTTTTTTCGTACTCGTTGGGAAAATAGGTCCAACGCCTAAATAATCTGCTCCGTTTTCGATTGCAAAGCGTGCTTCTTCAATTGTATGAGCAGATACACCGATAATTTTATCTCCCATTTTTTCACGAACCGATGTAATTCCTTCATCATCTTGCCCTACATGAACACCATCTGCATCTAATTCAATGGCTAATTCTACATCATCATTTACAATGAAAGGAACACTATATTCCTTACAAAGCGTCTGCAATTCTTTTGCAAAGCGCACTCTATCTCCTCCGATTAAAGAACCTTCCCCCTTCTCGCGAAACTGAAAAAGTGTCACTCCACCATCTAATGCTTCTTTCAATACAGCTAAAGGATCCCTCGTGCAGTTATTACTTCCCATAATAAAATACACTTGTAATAACTTAGACATCTTCTTTGTTTCAATGCGCATCATGTGTTTCATCCCCCTTACTCTAACTCCTCAATCTTTCCATACTTCTCAATATCACCAGCAGTAGTATTCGCTAACTGATTTAAAAATTCAATTTGGAAACTACCAGGTCCCTTTTCCACGGTCTTAGCAGCTGCCAGTTCCGAAGCTACACCATAAAACGTTAATGCTGCTACTGCTGCTTTTACATAATCTTTTTCCACTGCTACAAATGCTCCTATTACAGACGTTAGTAAACAACCTGTTCCTGTAACTTTCGTTAAAATAGGGTGACCGTTTCGAATAACAATAGTTCTCTCTCCATCTGTAACAACATCTTCTTTTCCAGTAATAACCGCAACTGTATTTAATTCGTCTGCTGCCTGCCTTGCAATACTTACAACATTGCCATTTCCAGTACCAGCGTCTACCCCTTTAATTTCCCATTTCTCATTAATAACGTTTGCTATTTCAGCCGCATTGCCGCGGATAATTGCTAAATCTATTTCGGCTGGAATATGTCTCGCAACTTCTGTTCGATACGAAGTTGCTCCTGCACCAACTGGATCAAATAGTACTGGCACATTGTTCACATTTGCTGATTTACCAGCAAGTAACATCGCTTCTACTTCCTCAGGACGAAGTGTTCCCATATTTAATACTAACGCTCCAGCAATGCTAGCCATTTCTGCTACTTCTTCTTTTGCATACGCCATTACAGGCGATGCCCCAAGTGCCAACAAACCGTTAGCAGTAAAATTTGTTACAACAACATTTGTAATATTATGAACGAGCGGATTAGATTCTCTCACCAAATCCACTACTTTACTAATTTCTTTCATATTCATCCTTTTCATCTCCTAACTATAATGATGGGAGATACACAAAAAGACACTTTGCGCGTACGCAAAGTGCCTGAATATGTGCTTTTACACTCTCCCTACGCTGGCATTATCCAACAGGTTCAAATGGTCAATGACGGACTAGTAGCCATACTCTCAGTTTGTATCCACAAACTCCCATGTGTTTCTTATTCATCTACTTCAAAGTCTACTCTTATTCTAGTAAAATAACAAGTTCTTTACTTTTTCTATTTAATATAGAGGCAACTGATAAAGTGAAACTTTAATCAGTTGGGATTTTGTTAACTCCATTAAAAACAGCTGAAATATGGAGCGAAACTGAATCTCAAGAAGATGTATGCTATATTTAACTTATGGAAATTTGAAAGGATGTTTTTAATATGTCAAAAAGCGTTGTAATCGCTGAAAAACCTTCCGTTGCACGAGATATTGCTCGTGTACTGAAGTGTGATAAAAAAGGAAACGGCTATCTTGAGGGTAGTAAATATATTGTAACTTGGGCTTTAGGCCATCTCGTTACATTAGCAGACCCAGAAAGCTATGATGTGAAATATAAAAAGTGGAATTTAGAAGATTTACCGATGCTACCGGAGCGTTTGAAATTAACGGTTATTAAACAAACTGGGAAACAATTCAATGCTGTGAAAAGCCAGCTACTTAGAAAGGATGTAAATGAAATTATTGTAGCGACAGATGCTGGACGTGAAGGAGAATTGGTCGCTCGCTGGATTATTGATAAGGTTCGCATTAATAAACCGATCAAACGTCTATGGATTTCTTCTGTAACCGATAAAGCAATTAAAGATGGTTTTGCAAATTTAAAACCAGGTAAAGCCTATGACAATTTATACGCTTCAGCAGTTGCGCGTTCAGAAGCTGACTGGTATATCGGTCTTAATGCAACTCGTGCTTTAACGACTCGCTTTAATGCCCAGTTAAATTGCGGCCGTGTACAAACCCCTACTGTTGCTATGATTGCTAGTCGTGAGGATGAAATAAAGAACTTCAAAGCACAAACTTACTACGGCATCGAAGCTCAAACAATGGAGAAGCTCAAACTTACTTGGCAAGATGCAAATGGCAATAGCCGTAGTTTTAATAAAGAAAAAATCGATGGTATTGTAAAAAGTTTAGATAAACAAAATGCTACTGTTGTGGAAATTGATAAGAAACAGAAGAAGTCATTCTCTCCTGGTCTTTACGATTTAACTGAATTGCAACGTGATGCGAATAAAAAGTTCGGTTACTCTGCGAAAGAAACATTAAATATTATGCAAAAATTGTATGAACAGCATAAAGTGCTAACGTACCCTCGTACAGATTCACGCTACATTTCATCTGATATCGTTGGAACACTTCCAGAACGTCTAAAAGCATGTGGTGTTGGAGAATACCGTCCCTTCGCACATAAAGTATTACAAAAGCCTATCAAACCTAACAAATCATTTGTTGATGATAGTAAAGTAAGCGATCATCATGCGATTATTCCAACAGAAGGATACGTTAACTTCTCAGCATTCACAGATAAAGAACGCAAAATTTATGATTTAGTTGTAAAACGTTTCTTAGCTGTGTTATTCCCGGCATTCGAATATGAGCAACTAACGTTACGCACAAAGGTTGGCAATGAAACGTTCATTGCGCGCGGAAAAACAATTCTACATGCCGGTTGGAAAGAAGTATATGAAAATCGCTTTGAAGATGATGATGTAACTGATGACGTAAAAGAGCAACTTCTACCTCACATTGAGAAAGGCGATACATTAGCTGTAAAGTTAATTATGCAAACATCAGGTCAAACAAAAGCACCTGCACGATTTAACGAAGCGACTTTACTTTCAGCAATGGAAAATCCTACAAAATATATGGATACGCAAAATAAACAACTTGCTGATACGTTAAAATCGACTGGTGGATTAGGTACTGTAGCGACACGTGCAGACATTATCGACAAGCTATTCAATTCATTCTTAATTGAAAAACGTGGTAAAGATATTCACATTACTTCAAAAGGTCGCCAGTTACTTGATTTAGTACCAGAAGAATTAAAATCTCCTACACTAACTGGTGAATGGGAACAAAAACTTGAGGCTATCGCAAAAGGTAAATTGAAAAAAGAAGTATTCATTTCTGAAATGAAGAACTATACGAAAGAAATCGTTTCTGAAATTAAATCGAGTGATAAAAAATATAAACATGACAACATTTCAACGAAGTCTTGTCCAGATTGCGGTAAACCAATGCTAGAAGTAAACGGCAAAAAGGGAAAAATGCTCGTATGCCAAGATCGTGAATGTGGTCATCGTAAAAATGTATCTCGTACAACAAACGCTCGCTGTCCGCAATGTAAGAAGAAACTAGAATTACGTGGTGAGGGTGCAGGCCAAATTTTCGCATGTAAATGTGGCTATCGTGAGAAATTATCAACATTCCAAGAACGACGTAAAAAAGAATCTGGAAACAAAGCCGATAAACGCGACGTTCAAAAATATATGAAACAACAGAAAAAAGAAGAAGAACCATTAAATAACCCATTCGCAGAAGCATTAAAAAAATTAAAATTTGATTAAACAAAAAGGTTCCTACCTCTATCGGTAGGAACCTTTTATTTTAGTGAATGATTTTACTTCCTTTTGCATTCTCAACAAATTTTTCACTTGATTTGTTAATTGGTGTTTTCAGTAATAACGCAGCAACAATCATAACTACTACGAAAGCACTTAACACAAGTAAATCTCGCGTTACGATATCCCAAAGCATTCCGCCAACTGTTTCACGAATTGCGCTAATTGCGTATGTGAATGGTAAGAACGGATAAATCGCTTGGAAGAACGCTGGTGTCATTTGGATTGGGAATGTTCCGCCCGATCCTGCTACTTGCAGTACAAGTAAAATAATCGCCATCGATTTCCCAACGTTTCCGAAAATAGAAACGAGTGAGTATACGATACAAACGAAGACTCCACCAATAAATAAACTAAATAATACAAACCAGAACTTATCGACTACGTACGTACCGAGTAAGAATATATCTCCCATTGATACGATAAACGCTTGTGAAAGACCTATCGTTAAGAATGTTAATAAACGTCCGAAGTAAATTTCATGGCTCTTATAATTCGCGCCTTCTTCGTGTACTTCTACTGTTAATAATGAAACCATTAATAATGCGCCTACCCATAATGCAAGCACTGTATAGAATGGTGACATTGCTGAACCGTAGTTCGGCATCGCAAATAATTTATTTTCTTTTAAATTTACTGGATTCGCAAAGTAATCACTTTGCTTCTCAACATCGTTTTTCAATAAGCGTATGATGTCTTTTAAATCCTCTTCAGATTCAAAATCACGAATTTTATCTGCCAATTCTTTAATCTTTTTCTCAGTCTCCGGCATTTCAGCTTTAATGTCTGTTAATTTCTTTCTACCGTCTACTAAGCCTTTTGATGAATCTTCTAGTAACTTTTTAACATCCGGAAGCTTTTTGTCTGCTTCTTTTAAAATTTGAGATGTATTTTTAGACATACGTTTCGTACGTTCAATTGCTGTGTTAAAGTTTGGAACGATTTCTGAATCATATGTTGCTAAGAAATCTCCTAATTGAGCTGAAGCATTTTGACTTGCTTCATTAATACTTTCTACAACTTCTTTTGTAGGCTTCTGTCCATTGTTAATTAGTGTAGTTGCCTTATTCGTTGCATCTATACCTTTTTGAACAGAATTTTGTATTTTGTTCAATTTTGCAATTCCGCCATTAAGGTTTTTTCCGCTATTTACATCTGCTAATACTTTATTTGTGCTTTCTAAAACCGGAATCGCATCACCAATTAGATTATTAGTAGCTTGTAATTGACCATTTAAATCGTTTAAAGATACTTTTGCCCACTCTAAATCAGTTACACCTTTATTTGATATGTTTGCTTTAGCATCTTCAACACCATTTTTGAACTTATCATATTCATTTTTCACACTATCATATGCTGCATTTGCATCAACTTTAGCTTGATCGACTGTGCTAACTGCTTTTTTATAATCTGCTACAAACGTTTCATTATAATCTTTTTCAGCTTGATCAATTAATCCATTTGCTGCATCTAACTTTTGATTCGCTACATCTGTTACATCTTTCTTTACTTCTTGTCCTGTACCGATAACATTTACAATATCTTTAATACCCTTGTTTGCATTTTCCATACCGCTTTTTAGCTTAGTTAAGCGATCCACTCGCCCTTGGAAAAAGCTTTGACCAAAATCAGTCGTCGCTGACTTTTGAAGTTCAGTAAATACATTAATAAGATATGCAATACTATCTGTACGACCTTGAAGATTTTCAGAAACCGCATTAAGATCTTGTTTTGCCTTTTCTGGATCAAATTGACCATTTTGCAATCCGTTTACAACACTTTTACCATATGTTGTTCCTGCACGTGCCGAGTTTAAAACATTATTCACTGTTTGATTAATATTTCTTGCAATATTTTTATAACCTTCATCGTTCAACTTTGAAAGATCCGGACGCGCTGGAAACTCAGGCAATCCTTTCATACCAGAAAAATCTATTCCCGGATGCATTAAAAAATCCGTAAAAGCATTAGCTTTATCCATTACATTTTTAGCCGCTGTTAAATGATTTCGTATCGTCGCAGGTGCATTTTGCAATGTTTGATCATTGTTTGCAAAGAACTTATCTAAATTCCCTAACGCTTCTTGCCCATCATTAATAACACTCTCTACAACCGGCAACTCTTTCTGCGCTACTTTCACAACATCTTCTGCTCGAGTTGCATCATCTAACGCCTTATCCATAAGTGTATTCATTTCTGGGAACTGCGCTTCTAACTTAAATACAAGATCTTTTACTTTTTCGATACTTGGTAAGTTTGTTTCTAAATCGATTCCAAGATCATTGAAAATTTTAAAAATCTCACCGTTTGCTGTTTTAACAAAGTTTTTACTAATTTCTTCTGTAATACCTGATGCACCTTTTGCTGTAATCTTCGGTGCAATCGCGTTTACTTTTTCATTCACATAGTAATCCAGTTCTGGTTTTTTAGGATTTTCATCCAGAACAGTTGCAATTTTTTCAGAGAAGTCCTTTGGAATCGTAATACTTGCATAATAATCCCCACGCTCAACTCCGTAAATTGCTTGTTTTTCATCTACAAATTTCCAGCCAAGATTTTTGTTTTTCTTAAGGGAGTCTACAATCTCTTTCCCGATATTAATATCTTTCCCTCTTAAATTAGAACCTGCATCTTGGTTAGAAACTGCAATGGGAACCTCTTTTGTATTTCCATACGGATCCCAAGAAGCTTTAATGTTAAACCATGCATATAACGATGGTAAAATCATTAATCCTAAAACAATAACAATTGCAGCCCAATGTTTGGCTACATTCCGTAAATCTGTCTTATAAATACGCCAAATCTGTTTCATAGAAGTTATCACCTAATTATATATTTTTCCTTCTTTAGAAAATGATACATACATTTTGCAATTATATCACTTTCTACATCGTGTATTAACCAAAAACGCACTATTTTTTCCCATTAACTTTCACTTACTTCATTATATAACGAAGTGAGTCAAAGTATGAATACAAAATGACCAAATCGGTTTTACATTCAATAATAACAAATATATATGAAATGTCATAAAAAATACAAGTATTTTCTCTTGGAAATACTTGTATTCCTAAAAAAATCCTCACAGCTTTTATTCTCTGTGAGGATTTCTTCTATTATATATCCAATTGAACCTCTACACCGAAATGATCTGAAATTACATTTCTGTTTGTACCATTAAAAATAACTTTTGAAGAATGAACTTTTTTACTTTGGTTACACAATATTAGATCGATTCGCAAATTATGTTTATTTTCATCCCAACCAGCAATCTCACCTTGGACAGTCGTTCCTTCATCCTTCTCTATTGCTAATTCATATGTGTCATACAACCCTTTTTGCATCATATACTCATAACCTTCGCCTTTCAATCGAGCATTGTTATTAAAATCTCCCATTAAGAAGACGAGCTTATTGCTATCTACACGCTCCATCAAGCGATCGACTTGACCTTTGAATGACTCTTCTTCATCATTCCACCAACCGAGATGACAAGAGTAAAACGTTATATCCTTACCATTATAAGCAATTGTTGTACTTACAATTTTACGCGTTTTCCAATACGTCGTATCCTCGTTTTCTGAAATGAAGAACGTATCTTCTTTTATAATATTATGCTTCGTTATAATCGCTAATCCTTCTTCGTACACGTCATAACCAATATGAGAGAAATCCCAAGTAATATTGTAATCTTTTACATGTAGCGCTTTTAACTCTTCTAATAGTAAAAGTCCAAAATTATCTTTTTTCTTGTTACCGCATACATTTTCAGCTTGTATGGACTGACTTACTTCTTGCAATGCGATGACATCGTACTCTTCTTCTTGAATTACTTTAGCAAGGTATTGTATCTTTTCTATTTGATTCTCTTCTTGCCAAGAATGACAGTTTAAAGTTAGCAATTTCATATTATTACGCACCTAACATATCTTGAATGTCTGACTTTAATACGTCAGCTTTCGGACCATATACCGCTTGTACACCTTTATCTTTTACAATAAGTCCTAAAGCACCATTTTGTTTCCACTGTGCTTCTGGTGCAACAACATCTAAATCTTTTACTGTTACACGTAAGCGCGTCATACAAGCATCTACGTCAGCAATATTTTCTTTTCCACCTAATAAATCGATAACTTTTGTTGCTAATGAACCGTCTTGTACATTTCCTGTTCCTTCTGATGCCTCATCTTCATTATCAATATAGTTACCTGCACGCCCTGGTGTTGGTAAATTGAATTTTTTAATTAAGAAATTAAATAGTGTAAAGTTAAGACCGAAGAACACTAATGAAACAATAACAAAGTTGATTAAGTCTCTTGTTAAACCTGCGTTAACCATCATTGGCGTACGAGTAATTAACTCAATAAATCCAAATGCATGAACACGTAAGTTAATTAAATCAGCTAGCGCGAATGCAAGTCCTGTTGTAATAGCATATACAACATATAATACTGGAGCAATAAACATGAACATGAATTCAATTGGTTCTGTTACACCTGTTAAGAATACTGCTAATGCTGCTGATAAAAACATTGGTTTATATTTTGCACGCTTTTCTTTATCAACGTTACGGAACATCGCAAATGCAATCCCCATTAACGCTGCTGTTGAGCCGATAACTTGTCCAGCTTTGAAACGAGCTGGTACAACGTTATTTAATAAATCGTTATATGCCTTCGTATCTCCATTTGCTAATAAATTATTTAAATCTGTAATCCATGCAAGCCATAATGGATCTTGTCCTGCTACAACTTGTCCAACTTTTGAACCAGTTAGCATCGTATATGTTCCGCCTAGCTCTGTATAGTTCATCGGAATCGTTAACATATGGTGTAAACCAAATGGTAATAATAAACGCTCTAACGTTCCATATACAAACGGTGCAACAACTGGTGCACTATCTTTTGAAGCTGCAATCCAGCGACCAAATTCATTTAACCCACTTTGGATGAATGGCCATAGAAGTGATAATACAATCGCAGTAACTGTAGACCAAAGAATTACAACGAATGGTACAAATCGTTTTCCATTAAAGAATGCTAATGCCTGTGGCAGTTTATTATAGTTATAATATTTGTTATATAAAGTAGCTCCTAAGAAACCTGTGATGATCCCTACGAACACTCCCATGTTTAATGCAGGTGCACCAAGTACAGAAGTAAAGTAATCTTTTACAATTAAATCTCCCGCTATTACTGAAGAAACTTTCGCTTTTGAATCCGCTAACATTTCAGCGTTTACCCCAAATATAGCTCCTGTAATTCGGTTTGTTAAGACGAATGCTAATAGCGCTGCAAATGCACCACCCGCGCGATCTTTCGCCCAAGATCCCCCAATTGCTACTGCGAATAAGATGTGTAGATTTGTAATGATTGCCCAACCGATGTCTTCCATTACGCGAGCGATTGTATGAACTGCGTTAACATCCCCAGCAGACATACCAATTAACTTACCGATGGAAATCATTAAACCAGCTGCTGGCATTACGGCTACAACAACTAATAACGCTTTCCCGAACTTTTGCCAAAAATCAAAAGACGTAATTTTCATCTGTTCTTCCTCCCCTTTATTTATAAAAACATAATGATTTAAATTATAATTTCTGTTCCCTTTATGAAAACGATTCCTTATGTTACTTTATTTTTATCTTTACGCAACCGTTTTCATAAATCTATTTTAATAAAAGCGTTTTCACTTTGCAATAGAAATTTATTTTTTTTCATAAAAAAAGATGCTCAAAGAGCATCCTTTTTTATTATGAAATGCGATAAACCCTTGTTTCATAAGGCTTTAAAGCAATTGTTGTTACTTCTTCATGTTCCGCAACTTCATAGTTATTTAAAAGCAAACGTTTGCGTTCTAGTGCAAATGAACCCTCATTATACACAGCTTCCTCTTTTGAGATATTACTAATTACAATGACTTTTTCATCCTGTAACGTACGTGTATATGCATAAATTTGTGGATCGTCTTCTAAAAGTAAATCATACGTACCATAGTTCAGTACATCGTGCTCTTTTTTCAGGGCAATCATTTTCTTATAGAAATTGAAAATAGACTTTTCTTCATTTTTTTGCTTTTCAACATTAATTTCTTTGTAATTTGGATTCATGCTAAACCAAGGTGTACTTGTCGTGAAACCAGCATTCATCTCATCATTCCACTGCATAGGTGTACGTGAATTATCGCGGCAAGAAGCCCATATAATCTCCATCATATCTTGATGTGGTACGCCCTCTGCAATTTTCTCGCGATATAAATTTTTAATTGCTACATCATCGTAATCTTCAATATTTGGTAACTGAACATTTGTCATACCAATTTCTTGGCCTTGATAAATAAAAGGTGTACCGTGCATAAAGAAATACATCGCCCCTAGAGCTGTTGCACTTTCACGCCAATATTGTTTATCATCTCCCCATGTTGAAACGATACGTGGTTTATCGTGATTCTCAATATATAAAGCGTTCCATCCTTTATTTTCTAATCCTTTTTGCCATTTCGTTAATACTTTTTTCAATCCTACAACATCAAGGTCTTTCTTCTTCTCTGCATCCCATAAACTTAAATGTTCAAATTGGAATACCATATTGAACTTACCTTGCTCTTCTCCAACCCAAAGCTCAGCATCTTCAATCTTAACACCATTTGCTTCACCAACAGTCATAATATCGTACTTAGAGAATGTATTTTCTTTTAGCTCTTCTAATAAAGGTTGAATACCTTTCACATTCATATGTTTATCAAAAGATGGCACATATTTTAACCCTTTTGGATTTGGCATATCCTTGAGGCCTTCTTCTTTTTTAATATGACTGATCGCATCAACGCGGAAACCATCAATACCTTTATCAAGCCACCAATTAACCGTATCGTATAGTACTTCGCGAACTTCTTTATTCTCCCAGTTTAAATCTGGTTGTTTACGTGAGAATAAATGTAAATAATATTGTTCTGTTTCTTCATCATATTCCCATGCCGAACCATTAAAAATACTTTCCCAGTTGTTTGGCTCCGCACCATCTTTACCATCATGCCAAATATACCAATCACGCTTCGGATTATCTTTAGATGAACGTGATTCAATAAACCATGGATGTTCATCACTCGTATGATTAATAACTAAATCAATAATAAGCTTCATATCACGCTTATGAACTTCATCTAGTAAAGCATCAAAGTCTGCCATTGTACCAAACTCATCCATAATATCTTGATAATCACTAATATCATAACCATTATCATCATTAGGCGACTTATACATTGGACAAATCCAAATTACATCTATACCTAAATCTTTTAAATAATCCAGTTTTGCAATAATACCTTGTAAATCTCCAATACCATCACCATTTGAATCCATAAAGCTTCGTGGATAAATTTGATAAGCAACCGCTTCTTTCCACCATGTCTTATTCATAGTCATTCTCTCCTTTTGCATCCCATCGGAAATTTTATGCAAACGTTTTCGTAACACTATCATAACAAAATATGAACAGTTTGCAACTGTTTTCATTGAACTCTATGTAGATTCTTTATTCTTATGCTTTATTTATTTCTCACAAAGGTAAATCTCATTCTTCACCTCTCCTTGTCCACGCGTATTACAGACATTTTTCATATATTAATAAAAAACTCTAATTATTTTAGAAAGGAGTAATAAATTGAAGCAAACAAAATTAACAGGTCGTATCGTTGTTCCCACAGATCCTGACTACGACGTAGCCCGAATGAATTTAAATTTAAGTATTCCAAAACTCCCTTGTATTATTGTTTTTTGTCAAAATAACAAGGATGTCTGTAACGCCTTAAAATGGGCACGTGAACGTCATATACCATTTCGGTTAAGAAGTGGACGTCATAGCTATGAAAATTTTTCTCTTTTAAATAGAGGACTTATTATTGATGTGAGTGAAATGCATCGCATTACTGTTAATACAGAGAAATTAACAGCAACAATTGAGGCTGGTGCAAATCTTGGCACTGTTTATAAAGAACTTTGGAATTACGGTGTTACAATTCCTGCTGGTACAAGTGCAAGCGTTGGAATTGTTGGATTAGCACTTGGTGGTGGTATTGGTATGCTTTCGCGCTTATATGGATTAACATGTGATCAATTAATGGCAGTGGAAATGGTACAAGCATGTGGAAAATTTGGTGCAAAACTCATTCGTGCAAATGAACAAGAGAACTCTAACCTTTTTTGGGCATGCCGTGGTGGCGGTGGTGGAAACTTCGGAATTGTCACTTCCTTAACTTTTCGAGTCCACCCGATAAAAAATGTATCAATTTTCTCAATTACATGGGAATGGGAAGACTTTATTGCTGCATTTCAAGCGTGGCAAAACTGGGCACCTTATATAGATGAACGTCTCACTTCATCGATCGAATTATTCGCCAAGCAACGAAATAAAATTGAAGCACAAGGTGAGTTTGTCGGTTCTCCCTCTGAACTCCATTCCCTATTATCACCTCTTCTTGAAACTGGTAGCCCCTCTCTCTTTATAGAAGAAGTTCCTTATATAAAGGCTGTTGAATTTTTTAATGGCGGTAACATCCCTGAAAATTTCAAGCGCTCTGGTTCCTATGTCTATAAACCTATTCCCCTTAAAGGCATTCAAATCATGCAATCCTTTCTTTCTCATACCCCAAATAAAGATGCTAGTATTTGGCATCAATCGCTCATAGGTGCTGTTGAAAATATTTCGCCGAATGAAACGGCTTATTTTCATCGTAAAGCAATTATTGCTCAAGAATACATTACCTCTTGGAAATGCGATGATGAAGAAAATCGAAATATACGCTGGGTTAAAGGTTTACGAGAAAGCTTAGATCCTTATACACTAGGTGACTATGTGAACTGGCCCGATATCGACATTAAAAATTGGCAAACTAGTTATTATGGCTCTAATTTTCAAAGATTGCGTAAAGTAAAAACCATGTATGATCCTTGTGATGTTTTTCATTTCCACCAAAGTATTCCTCCTTTTCATACGTGAAAAAAGGGGATAACATAAAAAAATCATCCAATATACCGTTACCTCGCAGTATGTTGGATGATTCAAGTTGATTTTCTATATCGTTTCAAATCCTTGCTCCTACTAATAAACTTTTACTTACAGATTAATTGTATTTCGTATCATTTTCATGCAATGAATGTAATTTAATATTTGGTACTTTATCTTTTTCAATACCTCTATTATAAGAAACAGGAACTTGAAATTCGAATTGCTTTGTCTCATGTTTTTGTAAATAGACTGGTTTCGATACTGGATAGCTTTTTGAATTCTCGTTTGCATTATCATATAAAACAACTTTTAATGCTTGTGAATGATTACGATAATTTTTTAAAGTAACAATGCACTTCGGTTGGATATTCTCTCCATTTTTCTCCATTCTACACTGGCTATCTTCTTTTTTATATTCTATTGCTTCTACCCCTGTTTTTCCTGCGTAATACCATGTTTTATTCAATGTCTGGAGGATTGTATTTAAAATAAACGGCATCATTAAAATCAAAATACTAGTACCTACTACTTTTATCTTATTCATTTTTCTAAATGTACTAGACTCCTTTTTTCCTAGCCATTTTAAAAATAATATAAATGCAATTACATGTAGTATGAAAGAAATAATCAATATATTTGAGACTTTATAATCCATATAAACATACGTATGTATCGGAACCTTATAGACATTGAATAGTTTTTCCCCAATTAATTCATTATCATTTGGAATTTTTAATAATAACAAAACCCCTATACTGTAACAAATAGCTACTAATCGATCATACTCAATACGAATCATTCTTTCTCCCCTTCACTTTGTATTTTATTATCGATTTTAGCTATTATTACCATACTATACAATCTTTTTATAGAGGATAACGTAAAAAGTTCCTTATAAATATATAAAGAACTTTATTAATATACACTATGAATTAAAAAGTCAATATACAATTTTCACATAGAGATTTCTTCAAAATATGTTGGATCATGTATTGTAATTTTTTTATCTAAAATTGTAACAATGCTATCATTTTTTAATTGTTTTAATACGCTGCTAACTGTCTCTCGAGATGTTCCAGATATTTTGGATATTTCAATTGTTGTAAGTGGACATGAAATTACAATCTTTTCCCCACTCTGTTCTCCTAAATCCTGCATTAAATAATTTAACGTTTGGATAACACGATCTTGTGCATTAGGAATTGTAATATTTTGCACTCGATTTTCGTTCAATTTTAATATAGATGATAATTGCTGAACAACGTACATCAATTGCGTTCTGCTGGACTTTACCATATCTTCAAAGATTACCGTTGGAATATAATATACCTCCACATCCGTCATTGCTTCTGCTGTATAGTTATATCCTCTGTCTGTAAACATACCTCCATAAGGAAAAATAGAATACCGCTTTACATAGTCATCGTATAATAAGTTCCCATTTTGATTAACCCGCTCTAACTTTACAAAACCATCTAACATGAAGTAAATTCTTTCCCTTGAATCCCCTTCTAAAAATAAAAATTGACCTTTTTTATAAGTTCGCCAATAAACAAACTCTGTTAAGCCTTTCAATTTTTTTTCTGTTAAATGAGCAAATAATTCGAACTGCTTTAAGTCTTTCACTACGTTCCGTCTATTCATAAAATTCCCTCTCTCTTGCTGTATGTTGGAGCGAAAAATCAAGAAAGCGTATTCAATTTGAATTTTATCATAATTAACTTGTATATTCAGATTTCATCATGAAAACTTTATGAACAATGAATACAAAAAATATTAATAAATAAAAAGAATGAAGTTACTAACTCCATTCTTTTTTACTACTAAGTAGCGTACATAATAATTTTAAACACACATGCATACATTCTGTTTTGAAATAATAGTACCAGCTTTTTCTTCTAGTGCTTCATATACTTTTTCTAAAGACGTAATAATTGTTTTTCTTTTTGGATTTGTATTAACAAAATTAATAGCAGCTTCAATTTTTGGAAGCATGCTTCCCGCAGCAAATTGTTGTTCTTCAATATATTCTTCTAATTGATTCACTGTGACATGCTCTAATTTTTTTTGATTCGGTTGATTATAATTTACATACACATGATCAACTGCAGTTAAAATAACGAGCGTATCGGCATCTACTAATTCTGCTAATTTCTGCGCAGCGAAATCTTTATCGATAACCGCTTCAGTTCCTTTTAACCCTTCTTCGGAATCAATTACTGGAATTCCACCTCCGCCAACAGCTATCACTATGTTTCCATCTTCGACCAAAGAATTAATCACTTTATGTTCATGAATACTTACAGGCTTCGGTGATGGAACAACACGTCTCCATCCTCTACCAGCATCTTCTTTAAACACTGCTTTTGTTCCATCCATTAATCTTCTGGCCTCTTCTTCTGTATAAAAAGGACCAATTGGTTTAGTTGGATTTTTAAATGCCTCATCTTTTTTATCCACAACAACGCGTGTTATAACCGTTGCTACATCTTTGTTTATATTCCGTTTTTTCAATGCCTTTTCAATCGCATTTTCCATCCAATATCCAATCATCCCTTGGCTCATTGCCCCACAAGTATCTAATGGCATTGCAGGTGTCTTTTCCGTTTCTGCAGCTTTTTGCTGTAATAAAATATTCCCCACTTGTGGGCCATTTCCATGCGCAATTACTATATCCACATCATTTTCCATTATTTTCACAAGTTGTTCCGCCGTTTTTTCCAACGCTTCTTGCTGCGCTCCCGCAGTAGCTTCTCCAGACTGTATCGCATTTCCCCCTAGTGCAACTACAATTTTTCTTCGTGCCATATTCCAGCCCTCCAGTTGATTTCGCTTTCACAGCGCTTTATAAAGTAATACTGCCTGTAATTAATCCATAAATCGCAAAGAATGCTAAAGCACCAATTGCTACGGATGATGCTAATTCCACTCGAGTAAATATTTGCTTCGAACTCTTTTGCTTTTGAACATTGTAAAAAATAAAAATACCTGGCGCATATAAAGTCATTGTTAATAATAAATACTCTAAACCGGCTGCATAAACTAACCACACGCCATAAATACTTGCGATCAAGCCAATTATTATATTTTTATTTCGATCTGCTTCTTCAGACTTTAAGCTATGCTTCAGTTGATAAAATGCTGAAAAAGCATATGGGATTAAAATAGCTGAAGATGCTAAAGAGAATGCAAAGTTATACGCCTGATCAGAAACGACGAATGTTAACAAGAATATTTGTATTAAACCATTTGTTATCCATAATGAATTTACTGGAGCCTTATTTTTATTTTCTTTTGCGAACCATTTTGGAAATACTCCATCTTTAGCCGCTAAATATGGAATTTCAGAAGCGAGCAAAGTCCAACCTAACCAAGCACCTAATACAGAGATGACTAAACCTAAATTAATAAAGATAGCACCCCATTTTCCAACAACACTTTCAAACAAATAAGCCATAGCCGGATTTTTCAAACCTGCAATGTCTGCTTGCTGCATAAGTCCAAGAGACAATAATGTGATTAAAATGTAAATGATGAGTGTACCAATTAAGCCAATAACGGTTGCTTTCCCTACATCACTTCTATTTTTTGCTCGACTGGATAAAACAACAGCCCCTTCTACCCCAATAAATACCCATAAAGTTACAAGCATTGTACTTTTAACTTGGCTGCCAACTGCTCCCCATGAAAAAGAACCAGTTTGCCCCCAAAATCCATCTAAGAACGTATCAATATGAAACGCAAAGATTCCTATGACAATAAATACAAATACAGGTACTAATTTCGCGATTGTAGTTACTAAATTCACAAGGGCTGCTGATTGAACTCCACGTAAAATTAACATGTGAACACACCATAATAATACGCTTGCACCAATAATGGATTCTACATTTTGACCGCCTTCAAAGATCGGGAAGAAATATCCTAATGAAGAAAACAATAATGTACCGTAAGCTACATTCCCAAGCCAAGCAGATAGCCAGTATCCCCACGCACTATTAAACCCCATAAAATTACCAAACCCTGCTTTTGCATAGCTAAAAATACCACCATCTAAATCTGGCCGTTTTACAGTTAGATTTTGAAAAGATAATCCGAGTGCAATCATCCCAATTCCTGTTATAACCCAGCCAATAATAATGGCTCCAGCACCAGCACCTTTTGCCATATCACTCGCTAAATTAAAGGCTCCACCGCCAATCATAGACCCAACTACAAGAGCCGTTAGTGTAAACAACCCTAATTTCTTATCTTCACCCATTCCACTCACCTCTCTTTAATTGCAATAACAATACAAAAGCAATAGTGAATGATCGTGTCTAAAGGAGGAGAAAGAAGAAAGGAAGACTCCCTTTCTTCTTTACTCCATGTTTCCTAAAGTAGCTGCCATAACCGCTTTAATTGTATGCATTCTATTTTCAGCTTGATCAAATACTTTTGAATGTTTACTGCGGAATACTTCGTCAGTTACCTCCATTTCTTTCAACCCATATTTCTCATAAACTTCTTCGCCATACATCGTTTCAACATCATGAAATGCAGGTAAACAATGTAAGAAAATTACGTTTTCATTCCCTGTTGCTTTAATCATTTTCATATTTACTTGATAAGGTTTCAATAACTCGACACGTTCAGCAAATTTTTCTTCTTCCCCCATAGACACCCATACATCTGTATAAATTACATCTGCACTTGCAACAGCTTCTTCCACATTACTTGTTATCATTACTTGTTCATTATATTTTTTTGCTAAATCAATTACTTCTTGTGCAGGCCATAAAGATTCCGGTGTACAAATACGTACATCCATTCCAACGATTGCTCCACCAACTAGTAAGCTATTAGCAACATTATTTCGCCCATCGCCAACGTAAACGAGCTTCACATTTTTCAATTTCCCTATATGTTCTCTAATTGTTAATAAATCTGCTAGTGTTTGTGTTGGATGCCACATATCCGTTAATCCATTCCAAACTGGCACACCAGAATTTTGTGCTAAAGATTCTACAGTTTCATGATTAAATCCACGAAACTCAATTCCGTCAAACATACGCCCTAACACTTTTGCTGTATCCTCTACAGATTCTTTTTTCCCAAGTTGAATATCACCTTTCCCTAAATATTCAGGATTTGCCCCTAAATCTGTACATGCTACTGTAAATGCACAACGCGTACGAGTAGAAGTTTTTTCAAATAAGAGCGCTACATTTTTACCTTCTAAATAATGATGCGGGATACCATTTTTCTTTTTCTCTTTTAATTCTGCTGCCAAATCTAGAAAATATAACAATTCTTCTTGTGTAAAATCTTTTTCTGCTAGAAAGCTTCTTCCTTTTAAATTTGGTCTAGTCATTAACATAATTCATCCCTACTTTCTCTGTTATTTATACTAAATATCTTTACGAACAATTGGCATACTCATGCAACGTGGACCCCCACGACCACGAGATAATTCCGAACTTAGCACCTCAATCACTTCTATACCGTGTTCACGTAATAACGTATTAGATACATAGTTGCGATCATATGTAACAACTACACCTGGCGCAATTGCTAATGTGTTCGAGCCATCATTCCATTGTTCACGAGCAGAAGCAATTACATCTCCTCCTCCACATGGAATAAGAACTAATTCACTTAAGCCTAATACCTCTTTTAATGCTTCCATTAAAGAAGTACGATGTGTAATTTTAAGAGTTTCCTCATCTGATCCTTTTTCTAAAATATAAATATTCATATTCCCTTTTGGCCCTTGAATGGCTGGGTGAATTGTAAACTTGTCATAATCAACCATTGTAAATACTGTATCTAAATGCATAAATGCTCGACATTTTGGAATTTCTATTGCTAACACTTTCTTAATTTTATTTTGTCGGCTAAAGAGATTTTTAGCTAAACGTTCAATTGCTTTAGCTGAAGTACGAGCGGATACTCCAATCGCAATTGTTTCTTCATTTAAAATTAGCTCGTCGCCACCTTCAATTGGAAATTTATAATCACGATCTAACCAGATTGGTACATTATGTTTTGCAAATCTTGGATGATATTTAATGATGTACTCCATGAATAATGATTCACGTCTACGCGCTGGTTCTCTCATCTTATTTATCGTTAAGCCATCGCCCACGCTAGCTGCTGGATCACGAGTAAAATATAAATTAGGCATTGGATCTAAGTAAAACGGATAGTGATCTTCCATTAATTCATATAAATGTGTCTTCTTACTTGTTTCAATTTCGTTTTTCCGTACACCGCCCATAATTTTTTGAATTAATTCTTCATTTGAAAAGGAAAGTAAATATTCTTTTAAAGTTTGATGTGCAACATTTACGTCGGCCTGTCCTTCTTTTAAAATACGATCAACAAATTCTTCTCGAAGTTTTTTATCTACTAACGCCTCAGCGGCTAGTTTTTCTAAATAAAGAACTTCAACACCCCGATTGCGTAACGTTTGTGCAAAATAATCATGCTCTTTTTGAATAATTGGTAAGTATGGAATATCGTCAAATAATAATTGCTGCAAATAATCTGGCGTCAAGTTTTCCACTTCTTTACCCGGCCGTTTTAATAAAACCGTTTGTAATTCCCCAATTTCTGAAGTAACATGTATCGGATGTTTCATTTGTTGTACCTCCTTTTAAATATGTTTGATGTCTTACAAGTACATAATAAATGCTCTGCACTTTCATCTTTGTGAAAGTATCCACATTATCATTGTGAAATATTAAACAAGTTATTTTTTTAAAATCATACGAATATGTATTTTTATAACAAACTATCTCGCTTTCTCAATAAAAAATACATATATTACGCATATATGTTGAATATTTAACTTCCGTATTTAAACAAAAATCCTGTTTTTAATTTTATTAAAAACAGGATTTTTGCATCTAAATAATTAAATTTAATCTTTCTTCTATAATCTCCCTATCTGATTTCGACTGTGAAATTATAAGGCATGTATCATTTCCACATATACATCCTATTTTTTCTTTCCAATCTAACTCATCAAATAAAACACCAATAACATGTGCATTACCAGGTAATGTTTTAATAACCATTAATTGATCTACACAATCAATTTTTACAACCACTTCTCGTAATTTTTTCTTTAACTTTATATCAGTTTGTACATGCTCTTCTGAGAAAACTTTATATATCATTAATCCTTCTTGAGAAGGTACCTTCGTTAAGTTTAACTCACGAATATCGCGAGAAACCGTAGCTTGTGTTACTAATACATCTTTTTTTGCTAACAATTCTACTAATCTTTCTTGCTTATCTATTTCATACTCCTTTACAAATTGTTTAATTAACCGTTGTCTTTTTTCTTTTTTCATAAAAGACACCCCTTTTAATATTATAGCTCGCTATAATTTTCATCCGAAAGGGACAGAAAACAATGTTGCGGAAACGTTCATAGTTTAACTGTAAATATTAAATCAAGCTAAATAAAAAAGAGAAGAACAGCACTCTGTTCTTCCTTTTACATTGAAAATCGTTCAATTGTTTGTTTCAAATCAGTTGCTTGCTTCTCTAAATCCTTTAATAATTGATCGATTACTATCATATTTTTAGACTGTTGTAGCGTCACACGCGCCACTTCTTGCGAACCAGCTGACGTTTCTTCAGCAATTGCTGCTACAGCTTTTGTTTGTGCTCCTGTTTGATGAATGTGGCTCACTTGTTCATTCATATAACTACTAATTTGCTGAGTTGCATCGGCTACTTCCATAACACTTGATGACATTTCTTTTAAAATTAATTCCGTAGCTTCCCCACGTTTCGCCTCTTCTTTAGCTATTTTCACTTGTTCTGTCATTTTCATTGCAACTTGTTGTACTTCATCTTGCATATTCCGTAATAACTGCGATATGTTTCTTGCAGAATGATCACTTTCATCAGCAAGTTTACGTACTTCTTCCGCAACAACCGCAAAGCCTCTTCCATGCTCTCCTGCGCGAGCTGCCTCAATAGAAGCATTTAGTGCTAATAAATTCGTTTGGCTAGCAATCGCACTCACAACAGACACAATATGTTCTACTTGTTTCATTCGTTCTTCTAACTTCTGTACATTTTGCATTGAATCTTCATTTTCTTTTGCCAATGTTTGAATACCTTGAATTAAAGACGTAAAGACACGAGTACTATGCCCTAAAGCTTCAACCATTTCTGAAGACAATGTATCAGACTGCTTCGCTTTTTCTTCTACTTCACTTGCAATAGAAGTCGTTGTATCAACAGCAGAAACAATTGCTTGAATTGATGCCGCTGATTGCTCAGCGCCTGAAGAAATTTCTGCAAGTGTCTCAGATACACCTTGCGCTTGTCTCGTTGCTTCGCCTGTTTGTTTTCTAATCTGCTGTACTTGATTATTTGTATACGAAAATGTTGTATCAATATTTTTTACCATGCCCCTTAAGTTTCCTAACATCATATTAAATGCAACACTTAAAGATTTAATTTCATCATCTGTCTTCGGTAATGGAACATCTTCACGAATATCACCCTCAGCTGCTTTTCTTGCCGCCTCCTCTAACTTGCGAAGCGGTTTAATTAAAAATACGGCTGCTCCATATGCTAAAATTCCAGACCATACTACCCCTAATAACATAACGATAATATTATATACAGTTTGACTTACATAACTTTGAAAATAATCGTATATCACGTAAATAAAAAAGATACTTGTTGAATATGTAATGAAAGCTAAAACTGTAGTGAATAGCATAAGTTGTGTACGTAATCCAAAAGAAAATGTTTTCCTTTCTTTTTCCATCTTCCCTTTCCCCCTTTTTATAAGCAATATAAATACTACCTATATATTATTATCCATATTTTCATTATAGAAGGATATAGAGATTTTAAAAAATATTATTTCTTTGAATATCAAATTGCACGAAAAAAATAAAGGATTCTGACAATTTATGACTAATAACAGAAATAAGGGGCAACATTTGTAAAATATATTTTTAACTGGGGGTTTTGTATGATTCAAGTTCGAAATCTAGTAAAATCATTCGGTACACTTGATGTGTTAAAAGGAATTGATTTAGAAGTAAAAGAAAAAGAAGTTGTTGTTTTAATTGGTGCCAGTGGTTCTGGTAAAAGTACATTACTTCGCTGTCTTAACTTTTTAGAAATGTACGATGAAGGCGAAATTCACTTACAAGGTGAGCTAATTGATCCAAAGCATTCAAATTTAAATAAAGTCCGTGAAAATGTCGGTATGGTTTTTCAGCACTTTAACCTCTTTCCTCATATGACCTCACTAGAAAACATCATAGAAGCACCTATTCACGTAAAAAAATTAGAGAAAGCAAATGCAAAGGATATTGGAACTCAACTTCTCCAAAAAGTCGGCCTTCAAGATAAAGCAGATGTAACTCCTCATCTTCTTTCAGGTGGTCAAAAACAGCGCATTGCCATTGCACGAGCTCTTGCAATGAGCCCTAAGATTATGCTATTTGATGAGCCTACCTCAGCTTTAGACCCTGAACTTGTTGGAGAAGTATTGCAAGTTATGAAAGAACTTGCTGAAGAAGGGATGACAATGGTTATTGTTACTCATGAAATGAATTTCGCAAGAGATGTAGCTGATCGCGTCATCTTTATGGATGATGGAAAGATTGTAGAAGATGCTCCGCCAGCACAATTCTTTTCAGCTCCATCACATGAACGGGCAAAACAATTTTTACGCAACGTTTTATAATGTAACTTTTGTTTCGAACAAAAAAGAATACATTCATACGGTGCACAACTAATCATCCAAATAAAATATTTCAATAACATACTAAAAAACCATCCGTATGATCAATATATAGGAGGGGTTTTATGAAAAGAAAACTATTAACCATTGTTGCTAGCATTACACTATGTACATCTTTCATACTAGGAGCTTGTAGCAAAGAAAGCTCTACTACTTCAACAAATGGTGAAAAAGAATTTCGCTATGCGATGAGTGGATTATACAAACCTTTTAACTATAAAGAAAATGACGGCAAACTTGTCGGTTTTGATGTAGAAATCGGTGAAGCTCTTGCTAAAAAGATGAACATGAAGGCTACGCCAGTTACAAACCCATGGGAAACGCTGATTCAAGGTCTTCAAGCGAAGAAATATGATGTAATACTGGGTAGTATGGCAATTACAGAGGAGCGCTTAAAAGCTGTTAGTTTCTCAAATCCGTACTATCGCTCCGGCGCCCAAATTTTTGTAGCTAAAAAGAATAACGCTATCTCTTCTCCAGAAGATTTAAAAGGTAAGAAAATTGGTGTTGTAAAAGCTAGTACCTTTAAAAATCTTGTTGCAAAATATACGGATCAAATCACAGAATATGACAGCGATATTACTGCTCTTATGGATTTAGAGCCTGGGCGTGTTGACGCAGTAATTACGGATCAAATGGTTGGTCTACGTATGATAAAAGAAGGAAAATCAAATATAAAAGAAGCCGGAAAACCATTAAATCTTGATGAAATGGGAATTGCTATTCGCAAAGATGATAAAGAAATGGTTGAGAAAGTAAATAAAGCGTTAGATGAAATCATTAAAGATGGTACGTATGAAAAGATCAGTAAAAAATGGTTCGGGCGTAATATTCTCGGTGAAGAGGAAAAAACGAAGTAAGTTAGCCATTCAAAAGATTCATAAACAGTGCCCCACTGATTAAATGTTCATTTTATGTGGGGCATTTCATTCTCTACTAAAATCTATACAATATGAGGTGAAACGCATGTTTGAAATTTTTATCTCTTCCTATCCCACACTCTTAAAGGCTACTATTGTCACATTACAATTAACATTAACTTCCCTAGTACTCGGTTCATTAATTGGATTATTATTCGCTTTCTTTCGAATCTCTAACAATAAAGTTTTAAATAGTATCGCTCATGTCTACATTGCTATTATTCGTGGTACACCTTTAATTGTTCAAATTGCCATTCTATATTTTGGAATTACATCCGTTGTTGTTTTCACCCCTTTTTGGGCAGGTGCAATCGCTTTAGCAATTCATAACGGTGCATATATTACGGAAATTTTCCGTGGATCTATTCAATCCGTTGACCGGGGACAATTAGAAGCAGCTCGCTCTTTAGGCATGCCTTATCCTTTAGCTATGCGACGAATTATATTACCACAAGCATTTCGTCTGTCTCTTCCTCCTCTAGGAAACCAATTTATTATCGGATTAAAAGATTCTTCACTTGTTGCTTATGTAGGAATGTCCGAATTATGGGGTTCAGGTTTATCAATTGCAGCAGGTAACTTCCAACAATTAGATACTTACATAATCGTTGGTGCATACTATCTCGTACTTGTTCTTCTATTTACTTATTTTGTTAATCTTTTAGAAAAACGATTACAACGAAAAGAAACTAACTCCGTCCAAGTCCATAAAAGGAACAAAAAGGAAGTTTCTTTATAAGAAAAAGCAAGCCTGAGATGGCTTGCTTTTTCATTGCAAAAATATATTAATTTTTACTGATTTACTTTTTTAATACTCTTTTCTTCTTCTATATGTTCCTCACGATATGAAATATTATGAGGATCTAGTCCATTTCCTAAAGAACCATAGAAATGCTCTCTATGCGGATCCACTAATTCACTTCCTTGATAATACACACGTGGTGTATTCCATAGCGCTGCCAAAGCTTTTGTCATCGGCATCTCATGATAGCGTTCCGGCCACATTTCTTTAATCTTCTCTTTTACTAACGGATAGTATTTAGAACTCATAGCAGGAAACAGATGATGTTCTGTATGATATGAGAAATTGAAATGTAAAACGTCTACCCAACGCGGCACTGTTACTGACAAACAGTTTGCTAACGGATCATTTACTGGAACAATTGGATTTAAGCGGTGATTTGTTGCGATATATGCCATTACAATAAAGTTAGCAATTAACAACGGAATGACATATGCAAATAACCATTTTCCAGGTCCCATAATAAACAATAAACTAATCCAAACTGTCCAAGGCAAAAGAAGTTGAAGCCATACAGATTTTTGATTGGATGACTTGAACTCTTTTATAAAATGAAAGAACATTCGAGTCGAATGCAATGTAAATTGAATTGTTAGTGACAGAAAACTAAAGAATGAACGTACATGTAAAGGCATACGATATACCCAACTCAAAAACTTACTCTTCTTAAGTTTCTCAAGTGTCGGCCATGCATCTGGATCATTCTCTTCATGCTGTGTATGAACATGATGCGTTGCATTATGCCACTTTCTCCAAAGCTTTGGCCCTGTTGATAATGGCATAAATGCAATCGCGCCTAAGAAGTCACGAAGCCATGCCTTTCTTACAACAGTTCCATGTAAAATTTCATGCCCTAAAAATCCTAGTGAAGCAAAACATAATCCAAGAACAATCGCAATTCCTAGATTCGCCCACACATTCAATTCAAATACACCAATCGATATTAACCCCGCCAATGCCACAAGCAAATAAGCCAGTCCACCAAATAAACGAGTAGGCACTGGTTTAAATGCTTTTTTCGGCAAATGTGGTGATACACGTGCTGCATACCACCCAAACGTATGAAGCTCCTTCATCCTTTTGCTCCTTTCTTATGCCGCGCCTTGCGCAACTTACATATATCAATTCTTGCTTCCAGATTGATTTTACTAGATGATCCAAAAAGCATCTATTATAAGGAAAATATACTCACTCTATCGTCACTTATTTTTCGCTTTTATTATCAATGAAAAACATTTCTCTTTTTACTCTCTATCAACCTTTCCACATGATGAATCATAACAATAGAATTTCTATATTGTCAACACCTTTTATGACCTAGTAATAAAAGGTGGTTATATTTTTATAATCATACTTTATTTCACTAAAGAAAATGTATAGATTCCATAAGGATTTACCCACTATATATAGACATTTTCTTAAACGCCATAGACTCTATCTCATTCAATAACTCCCTATGTAATCAACAAACAGAATCCCTTGAATTTAGTTTTATATAAATCCTACCACTTCATAATGCCCCATCTAATTAATTATATTAAAATAATTTATAACCTCTTTTAATAAAAATAGACTACTTCTAAAACAACACACATGAATTTCATATAATATGGAAATATTAAAAGGAAAATTGTTCTAAAATCAGGAGGTTTCCGCAATGACAAGTGATACATTTCCACAACTGCCGCTATCTTATTGGATTGAATCTACTCAGTTTCCTACTTTCCCTCGTTTATCCGAAAATATAAAGACGAAAGTTGCTATTATCGGTGCTGGTATTACAGGTATTACTACCGCCTATTTACTTGCAAAAGAAGGCATCGATGTTGTTTTAATTGATTCTGGTCGTATTTTAAATGGAACAACTGGGCATACAACAGCGAAAGTAACAGCACAACATGATCTTATTTATGATGAATTAATAAATCATTTCGGTGTAGAAAAGGCCGGGCTTTACTATGAATCAAATAATCAGGCTCTACAATTCATAAATGAAACTGTTCAAACATATAAAATCGACTGTAATTTCTCAAATGAAGATTCATATTTATATACAACTACCGATAACGGATTAAGAAATTTAACGAAAGAATATGAAGCTTATCAAAAATTAAATATACCTTGTGACTATGTTCAATCTCTATCGATTCCTATTCCAGTACAATCTGCACTTGTAATGAAAAATCAAGCACAATTCCATCCCCTTCTTTATTTAAAAACACTTTTAGAAAAGTTTGTGGAGATGGGCGGAAAGCTCTACGAACAAACAACAGCTATGGATGTGGAAAAGGGAGATTATCCACAAATAATTACAAAAGAGGGCCATCATATCACTTGTGAATATGTCGTCTCTTGTTCACATTTTCCTTTTTATGATGCGAATAGCTTTTTCTTTACGCGAATGTACGCAGAACGCTCCTACGCTCTTGCAATAAAAGCAAAAACAGATTATCCAGGTGGCATGTATTTAAGTATTGATGATCCAAAGCGCTCCTTACGCTATATAACAAACAATGGAGAAAAATTAATTTTGATTGGCGGAGAGAGTCATAAAACAGGACAAGGAATAAATACGATGCTTCATTATGAAGCACTCTATTCTTTTGCTGAAGCAACTTTTGGAATAGACGAAGTTCCTTATAGATGGTCAGCACAAGATTTAATCACTCTAGATAAGCTTCCTTATATCGGACATATTAACGAAAGAAATCCAAATATATTTGTTGCAACTGGATATCGCAAATGGGGAATGACAACTGGAACTGCTGCCGCTCACCTACTGAAGGACTCCATCCTAAAAGTTCACAGTCCCTATAAAGAACTGTATGCACCATCACGCTTCCATGCAAATCCAGATATAAAAACGTTCCTCTCCCAAAACATTGATGTTGCGAAACATTTAATTGAAGGAAAGATTGAAACCGCATTACGTAAGCCAGAAGATCTCGAAGTTGGTGAAGGATCTGTCGTACATGTTAACGGTAAACGAGCAGGTGCTTATAAAGACAAAGAAGGAAAATTACATATCGTCGATACAACTTGTACACATCTCGGCTGTGAAGTTGAATGGAATAATGGTGATTGTACTTGGGATTGCCCTTGCCACGGTTCTCGTTTTTCTATTGAGGGGGACGTTATTGAAGGCCCAGCAGATCAACCGTTAAAACGAGTTGATAATGAGTAAACAAATAAAGAAGTTCAACAAAATTACTGTTGAACTTCTTTATTTGTTATAACCCCTTTTCAGATAAAATTCGACACAAGGAGGAAAATATTAACATTAAATAAAATAATATATTCATCTACAAATTAAAAGGGGTGAATATTATGCAACCTTCAGCTCCACCTCATCTAGAATCTACAGAAACTATCTTTCCAAGCTCTATTACAAAACTTGTTGTTTTTATTTGTTGGCTAGCCATTTTAGCTGATGGATATGATTTAGGTATTTACGGTGCCGTTCTACCAAAGCTCCTAGAAGACAAAAGCTGGGCGCTATCACCAGCGCATGCTGGTACAATTGCAAGCTATGCTTTATTTGGGATGTTTATTGGAGCTATTCTAGTTGGAACGATTACAGATCTAATTGGGCGTAAATGGACGCTTATATGCTGTTTAGCACTTTTTTCTATCACAATGGGTTTAGCGGCTATCGCTCCTTCTCCTGAGTTATTTGGATTATCTCGATTTGTAGGAGGAATCGGATTAGGCGGTGTTATCCCAACAGCTTCAGCACTTACTGTTGAATATTCACCCAAAAAAAGGCAATCTTTTATTTATGCTCTTATGTTTACTGGCTATCCTTTAGGTATCGTGTTAAGTGCTATTTTGTCCATGCTTATGTTAGCAGATTTCGGATGGAGAATTATGTTTGGTATCGGAATGATTCCACTACTCCTCATTCCTTTCATTATTCGCTATTTACCCGAGTCCATTCAATTTTTATTATCACGTAATCGCCAAGAAGAAGTGAACCAAATTCTTAATCGTTTTCAAATTGAATTTCATGTAAAAGATAAAACTCATCAAGACCCATCTACTATACGAAAGAAAAATGGATTTTTTACTTTATTCTCAAAAGAATACATAAAAGCAACGCTACTTTTTTGGATCACTTATATAATGGGAATGTTTTTAATATATGGTTTAAACACTTGGTTACCACAGATGATGCGCCAGGCAGGATATCCTCTTGGGTCTAGTCTGTCATTTCTACTTATGCTAAATATTACCGCAGCTATCGGCGCTTTATTCGCTGGAGCAATTGCTGATCGTATAGGAGCAAAAATTGTTATTAGCATCTCTTATCTTATGGCAGCCATATGTATCGGACTATTAACAATCAAACCATCTGTTACAATCATTTATCTTTTAATTGGCCTTGCTGGTATTGGATCAGTCGGTATTACTCAAATATTAAATGCATATGTAACACAATACTTCCCATCACATATCCGAGCTACCTCCTTAGGCTGGGGACTGGGGCTTGGCCGAGTTGGTGCAATTGCTGGCCCTATTCTCGTCGGTATTATTATGACAATGCAATATGACTTAGCATGGAATTTTTACTTATTCTCCTTTGCAGGTCTTATCGCAGCTATATCTGTTTTCTTCATTCCTACAAAATAAAAAGAGCACAAACTTACTTGTGCTCTTTTTCATATGCTTCAAACAGCATGTCTCGAAATAATGTATTTAAAATCTCAATATCGATCCCTGATCCCTTTTCAATTCCTTTTACATATTGCCCATAGTAATGAATTTGTTCTTCTAAAAATTGATTTAGCACCTTAATTTTCAATCCAACATCTAATTCAGTACCTGCTTTTTTCTTTATTAACAACTTTTCAATCTCATCTAATACACTACGTTCTAATGGTAATTCTGTAATCAATCGATCAAATTCTACAGGTGGTAAAGTTGCTTTCTCTTCTAGCCACTTACAAGCTAAAATAGGGCGTAATACATAAAAGTACTTTTTCAACTTTACATTCTCACCTTGCAAAAATTCACGATAATTTTTCGACGCCATATGTAAATAATGATATATCGTTGCTTTTGGATCAAAATTCTTCTCACTCATCTGTTGAAGTAGTTCTGGAAAATTAGAGTTTTTCGAATAAAAAATTGGTGATCGAATCCACTCAAGTAAAGCTGGGTTCGACTTCGCGAATAGTTGCAACGCCTTTTTAATATCCCAACCACTTATATCTAAATCATCACTAATTGGATATTCAATTACATCTCGTTTGTCATGAATTGATAAATACCATTCTACCGGATGTATATAAACAAACCTAACATCATAATCGCTATCTTTCGATGGAAACCCCCAAGCACGACTCCCTGATTCCACCGCAAATAAAATTTTTACATCATTCTCTTTTTCAATTCTTTCTAACTCCAACTCGATTTTCTCTCTCATTTCATAACATCTCCATTTTTTGATTATTTCCCTGGAAATTCGACAATACACTATTAATTTTACTACATACTAAAAAAACTGTCAGAAATTACTGACAGCCTAATGAAACGTCTATTGTTGCTTTTCAATTACAGTAGCAGCAATTCGTTCAAACTCTTTTTGAATCTCCTCTTTATATGCATCTACTATTGAAAAATCCATAGCAGCAATATAAATTCGTTCTAATTTATCACGAATCGATTTTGCTTTCGCTAAGAAAGACATCGCCTCATTCATTTTTGCTTTATATTGAATGGAAACATCACGAATTTCCTTCGCATATTTCTCATCCGTCCCTGGCGTAACAATAAGGGCATACATATCAATAATTTCATCACCCTCGCGACTTGGAAAATATTCATGTGGTGCGGTGCTATCAAAAATTGCAAAACCTAATTCTCTTACGATAACCATATCAAGACTATTCGGGTCAAATCCGCAATGATATACTTCAACTTCAAACCCTTTTTCTTCAGCTGCCTTAGCTAACTTTTTGAGCATCGTCGATTTTCCAGAGCCTGGGCGCCCTTTTATAAAATAACGATGTGGTAACCCTTCTGTTAAATTAGGAACAAAATCAACTGCTCCTTTCGGTGTAGCAGCTCCTAAAAAACGATGTTTTACAAGCGATTGTCTCCCGCTTTTATCTGCAAATAATTTCTGGATTAGCTGATTGGTTAGTTCATTTGCTTTATTAAAATCTATATTATCAATATATATCTTCTCCCACTCATCATGTATAACCAATGCCTCTTTAAAACGTGCGTAAGCAGACTGAAAAGCTTTGCTTGCTTCTGAAACAAATCTTTCAATTTCTAACTTCTGCTTTCTTAGTTTATCTGAGTCCCAAGCAATTCCTAAATTTATATACTCTTCAACAACTCCTGGCATTTTTGGCTCAATAACATGCGGCGATGTCCCATCAACAATTCCTACTTTTAATTGTGGGATAATTACACCATCAACCGATTTATTATCAGAAGAACAATGTAAAAATTCAATATCATATCCTTTTTCAATCCATTCACGACCTATTGCCTTTATTAAAGAAGATTTTCCCGTTCCTGGGCCACCCTTTAAGATAAATAATCTGTCTAATCCTTTTAAATTCTCTTCGTATAAATTGTGAAATCCCCTAGCTGTATTACCACCAGCATAATAATTTAATACATTTCCTGTCACTGCACTCACTCCTTCGCAGCATTCTATTTACATAAGCTACAATATGCGAGCAGCTTTATTTGGGTGAATACCTATTTTGTATTGCACGCAAAAAGGAAATGAATTACAATTTAACTATCAGAAAGTTCCAATTTTAAAAACTGAATACTTCTTTATCAAGAGAGGCAGAGGGACCGGCCCTTTGAAGCCCAGCAACCTCAGTTTATACGAACTGAATAGGTGCTAATTCCTGCAAAATGCAATGCATTTTGGAAGATAAAACTCAACTAGCATGTAAAGCTCATCTTTCTTGATACTGAAGGATGAGCTTTTTATTATTTGAAAAACATATATTGGAGGTATGTAAAATGAAAGTAATTGATTTATCACAAACATTTGAAAATAATATGTCTCAATTTCCTGGAACACCTAAAATACAACTAGAAGCTGTTACAAGTGTTGAAGAATCAGGATATCAAGTTACAGATTTTCATTCTGTCGTTCATGTTGGCACGCATTGTGATGCTCCTGCGCATTTTATTTCAGGCGCAACGACCATCGATCAATTACCGCTGGATCAATTTGTAGGTGAAGCTGTTCTTATAGATGTAACACATATTCAAGAGCGAAAATTACCTAAGACAGTATTGCATAATACTGACATAAAAGAAGGTGATATTGTTATTTTTCATTCTAATCTATCCACAAAATGGAATACAGAAGCTTATGAGAAGGAAGCATTTTATCTTTCTGAAGAATTAGCTAAAGAACTAGTGCGATTAAAAGTAAAATCTATCGGTTTAGATTTCATTTCTCCTGATGAAGTCACAACAGAAACATCACCGATTCATCACATATTACTAGGGAATGATATTTACTTAATTGAAAACTTAACAAATCTAGATGCTATCGAAGCAAAACGTTTCTTTTTCTCAGCAGCACCTTTAAAAATTAAAAATAGTGACGGTGCTTTCGCAAGAGCATTTGCTGTTATTTTTTAAACACAGCCTATAAAAAAAGCAAAGGCCACTACTGGTCTTTGCTTCTATATTTTCTATTTAAATTAAGAAAGAATTGTTCCACACGAGGACGCACCCAAGCTAAACAATCTATCTCTTTCTTCTTTGTGCAAGCTATCTCTTCTCCATCTACCATTTCAACAAGTTCTAGTTCTAACAGTTGCCTCGTGAATGCTAACATATTCACTTCTTCGGATGGATACTCTTCTTTTAATTTCTCCTCAATTTCCCCCAATAAAAAACCGTCACGCATCATTGCCAATGCATCAATCCAAAGTGGCGGCATTTCATATTTTTCTCCTGTAATTGTATCTTTTACAATATAATTCTTTTGCTCTTTTCGAAATTGAATCGTGTGTAAACATACAGTCGAATTTAATGTTAATTCCATCATACCACCTCTTTCATAATATCTGCATAGAAAAAAGGATGCGTGTGCACCCCTTCTTATCTTTTCATAACACTACTGAACCGCTACATGAGCAATCAATCTCATGTCGATATTTTCCTCCATTATAAACGAAGTATTTTATAAAAAAAACCCTTCTTGAAACATTTTATAAAATGTTTATATTTACACAACAAGAACACTTTTCTGAAAAATCTTTTCTCCCAATACATTAAAAGGTCGGCAAAAAAATTTCTACTTTCGTTCCTACTCCTACACTACTTTGGATCGTGATACTCCCTTGATGTTCCTTAATAATTTTATATGTAATCATTAATCCAAGTCCTGTACCAGTCTCCTTTGTTGTGTAAAACGCCTTGCCGATTTTTTCTAACTTCTCATTCTCTATACCAAATCCTTGGTCTTCAACAGAAATACACAAATGTCCTTGCGTTTTTTGATATGCACGGATATGAATTTCTCCACCCTCTGGCATTGATTCTATTCCATTTTTAATGATATTTAATAACACTTGTTTTAATTGCTTATCATCACCGTTTATAGCCGGTAAATTCCCATCTACTTGTAAATGACATTTAACTCTATATTGCGTTGCATAACTTTCCATTAGATGCACAACATATAGAAGGATGTCTCGTATATTACACCTTTCATAATTTGTTGGCTTTGGTTTTCCTAACAACATCAATTCACTAACAAATCCATTGACTCTTTCAATTTCTTGTAGCATAATGTCGTAGCTCATCGTATCAGTTGGATTTCTTTCTTTTTGCATTTGCGTAAACCCTTTTAACGCTGTTAGCGGATTTCGAATTTCATGGGCAATTGTTGTAGACATAGTCCCAATCACAGCTAAATTTTCCGTCTCTTTCATATTGTTCATCATTTCAACCACTGTTCTTACATAAGATTGAAATCGTTTTAATAAAGAATGTGAAATAATGAAATAGAATATACATAAAACAAGTGGAATTACCACTTTTAAATCTTGTAATAGCAATGTGAAAAATACGTACTTTCCAATTACACTAAAGGAAACTAAATAAAAGTATTTTCTATTCACGAAAACTGGGGCAAATAAAATTAATAACATTTCTACCATACTACCATGTTCAAAAGGTCTATCCGTTCGCAAATAAATCATTAAATTATTCACAAGATTGATAAACATGTACCCAAATAAAAATAAATATTTTACAGAATATACATACCCTCTTTTTTGAAGATATATAGAAATAGGAAATAATGCTATTACAAATATAGGCACACCTATCCCAAGACTGCCTTCTGGCCAACCTACCGCTGTTCCACTAATATTCATAGCAGGATATACAAAATAATATATAGCGTCATATAAAAAGAATATAATATAAAATAATAATATAAATACCTTTAAGGCTCTTCTTTCTTCATAAATCAAGCTCTTGTATTTATTCATATAAAAACTCCCCTTGATCGATACAAAAAACTTTCATTGTTATCTCCTTAAAGTATAAGTATGAAATTGCTTTCAGGGCAATATTTAACCTTATAATAATGAAAGGAAGGAGATCTCCCCTTCCTTTTGGTAACAACTTACATCCATCTTACCCTGTCATGTAACAATCCATCCGTAAAATTATTATGCCCTATTACAAAATCCTTCATATATAAATTTAAATACTCACCGTACTTACTTTCTGTATTTAATAACAACTCCTCAACGTAATAAGCACCTTGTTCAAATTGATCTAAAAGTAAACTGGACAAGCCCGCATAAATCCCGCACCCTACTTGAAAATACGTTGCATTCGTTTTATATTTACGAAAAACTTGGCTACTATTCATCACATTATACATATATGTCTCACTATTTTCATAAACGAGTAACACACCGACCAAGTCCTCTCCAGCAACCTCTTCTTCCGCTGGATTAAACACTTTACGATTCCAGTTCCATAAATCTTCTACTTGATCTAAGTTCTGTCTAATTATATTTGTTGTATACTCATTAATTCGGTAAAGAAAACCAACTTCCATATTAAAGTTTTTCCCTAAAATTAATACTTCCTCATGTGGCATTAAACAACCATAGAATTCTTTTTCTCCTAACTTCACTTTATACTCTGAAGCATATACATCTTCATAAAAGTAAAGAGGACGATGATGACTCATATACATCGGATAACTCCAGATTGCTTCATCTAAAAATCGCTCTACTGCCCATGAAGCATAAAGTGTATGTGGCTTTATAAGTGCTGTATCATTTAAAAACGATGTGTCATGTTCTACAATATAACATGCTCTTGGCCTTTCATTTGGTCGTTCCTTCATAAGCTCAACAACCATCCATTGAACAACACCTGGATTCATACCTGAACCTATAATCGCTTTTGTATTTGTAAATTTCTCTTTCTCCTTCTCAAACCTTGTATATCTTTCCGTAAGCTGAAAGCCGATTAAGCTATCGTCCTGATCTACTGCCTCATTTTCCAAGGCTGAATTAATATAACAAATTCCTAGTTCATTACAGCAGCTTAATACTCTAATTGTATCTGCCCCTGAAACATCAATCACAACACTCGTTCTTTTTTCTTTTAAATGCTTTTTAAATTCCACTACATTTTGAAGGTTTATTTCATATAAATATAATTGATCTTTCAAATTCGAAAACAACTCATCGTAATAATTCCTATCTTTTTGTTTTATATCCACCAAATGAAATTTAGCATTCTTTAATACTTCATAAATTGGATCTTTTTCATTTGCTATCGCTTGATTTAAAATTGCTAAAACTGCTTTTGCTGCTCCACCAGCACTACCAAGCAATGTAATTGATAACGAATTCGGAAACTGCTCCACAAACAAAACCCCTTTAATAAATTAGTTGAGCAGCTCCTCCTCAAAAAATAAATTGAATATATAATAAGATAGCTCGTACACAATGTTTATAAGTTAGTGCAAAGTTACCTTTTAAAAAATCACACTATACTATGCTTATATTCAATTCATTTTCCCCTCATCTCCAAATTAAACTAAAACAAATAGGCTCGACCTTTTCTTCTGCATATAAAAGAAAAAGCCAGCCCTTTCAACTAGCTTACGGACAATGGACAGATTTTACATGTTGAATATTTACATACATTTTCGCATCACGTGCTTTTGATATTTCAATATGACCTTCATCAATTTTCGCCATTTTTCCAATTTTATTGGACTCCTCACCTAAATCGAACACCATAATTTTCCCAGCCATTTTAATAAGCTGTTCTTCAAACGTTCGAGCTAACGTAATATTTAACGGATTCACGGGGAGTTCATTTTTATTGAGGGCATAAGGCACTTGATTTTCTTTATACGGAATTAACCATTTCAAGTGTTTTAAAGATATATATACAGTTTTATAAACTGGACTATAAAAAACAATATAATCGTTCATCACACTTGTAACATAACCATGTATTGGAGCATTTCCGGCTACATAAATTTCCGTAAAAATCCCTTTAGATGTACTTAATACTTTCCTCAAAGAAATTGAAGGAGACTCTCTCTTAATTACAGAATCCACATCTGGTTTTGAGATTTCTTCATCATTTGATCTTAAAAACTTATAATATTGTACATGATATAAAGATATATATACGTAGTCTTGTCCATTGTAAAGAACAACGATATCATTTCCTACATCAATTAATACACCTTTAAATCTTTTTTCACCGATTAATTTAACATATATATTTTCTCCAATACTTTTGTTTAACTCATTCATCTATATCCTCCTTCCTACGAATTTCTTCTTATCTGTCTTCCATTTCTAAAAAAATAATCAGGGCAAAGTTCTGTTTTAATAGTAAGTAATTCCTTTTCATACTATCGAAATAAGAAATTGTTCTTCTCTTTCCCTCATAATGCCCCTCTTATTTATTAAACATTATTCATCTTCATTCTTTTTACATTTAACTACTTGACTCACACTCTTAATATGAGACTTAATTACATAAATAACTTCATCGCCGTTTACTAGTGTAATACAGCCATGGTGTACCTCACTTAATAAACCTTCCACACACTCTGGACCGCCACGATTAATTTTTACCCACTTATACTTCAAGTCTTTTAATATATCTAAAAAAGTATCCTCATCAGAGCAGAAACATGAACTATAGCAATCGCCACATTTACTTTCTTTCACTTTCTTCACTAGACTCTTCACATGTTTCAACTGATAATATACTAATTCACCATGAGGTAACTGTAACGTTAGATAATCTTTTCCTAACGATACGAGCTCACCAACTCGACTTTCTGGTCCACGAAGGTTTACTTTTACAGTCTCACCAACTAAACATTTAATTTGGTCACAGCATAATACATTCTCCAATTTCGTATCCCCCTTTCTTATTATCTTCCTCTACTTGATTGTCTTTGTGCACGAGCACGACCTGAATTATCGCTACTTTCCTTACTATCGTCGCTCTCATCGCTCTCTCCGCATGCTAAAGCATTATAGTTAACACTTTTAATATGCTTTATTGCAATTAATATAATTTCTTCTTTTACGATTAATGTTACGAAGTCACAAGAAACATCTTGCAAAATGCCTTCCACTTTCTCTGGACCGCCGCGATTAATTTTCACCCAGCAATATTTGAAACTTTCAAGTAGTGCTTCAAAATCTTCTGCACAGGCGCAATCTTCCCACTCACAATCACTTGATCCACATTCTTTCGCATTTTTTGTAATACTTTTTAGATGTTTAAGTTGATAGTAATAAAGCTCACCTTTTTCATTCTTCAATACGAAGTAGTCCTGACATACTGATATTATTGTTCCTTTTTGAGATTCTGGACCACCCCTGTTTACTCTCACAAAAGATCCAATTAAGTCTTTCAGAAAATCACAATGAAATAAACTCACGAGAAAACCCCTTCCATTAATTTATAAGCTTTTGCACTGATAGTATATGTATCTGTACAGGTTACGTTCTCTATGTTTGTCCTAGCTAGAAAAAAATATGCTTTTAACATGGTAGACTACTACCTATCAAAATTTGAAGAAAGGCTAAGAACTCCTTATGTTTTTGATATCTTCAAACAAAAAATCCCTTATGAAGATACATTTCTGCATATCTTCATAAGGGATTTCCCATAGTTTAATCTTCGTCTTTAACATCCATATCTTCTGGAATTGGTTCGTTCAATATTTCTTCCACTAATTGCTTATATTTCTCCATTTGTTCTAAATGCGTATTGAATTGTTCTTTATTTACTAAATATTGCTCTCCATCGAATAGCGCACGAATTTTCTTTTGCTGAATTAACTCTTCAATATACGATTTTGGTAAATTCAAATACTCCGCAGTCTCTTCTATTGTTATATACAATGCGTTCATTCCTTTATTATTTTTTCATCTATACTGTATCTTACTTTACTTTATTTTTGTAAACAAATAAAAAAGATTTTGTAAATGCAGTTCAAAAAGCAGGTAGATGCATTCCATATATTGTATAGTATTATATAGTAAGAATTTTTTAAATATAGAATGGTATTACCCATTTACACAAAGGAGAGTTAACATATGGCTACTCGTCACATCATTACAATGTTAGAAAAAACACTACAAGTTGAAACAGAAAACACAATTTCTCATTTGAATGTATCTTTATCTGATCGTTTTCTTTCTCAAAGCACAGCAATACATGAAAACAATTGTTATCATACAATTGGTGAATGGTACAAAAATCATTTCTTATTCCAACAAGATGATTTCCTTTGGGCTAAATATGCCTTCTATGACGCATATTGTGAAGCCATCCAAAAACAAGGTCATCTTACAAAACGCGTCCGTCAAATATTAGAATCATTGGCTCGAAAACACGGAAAACAGTATATTGCTTCTATACTAAATATGCCATTTCCTAATAAACGCGCTAAAGGGACAGCGTAATTTAGCCATGTTCTGTGTAAGCAAAACATAGCTAAATTGTTTTCTAGGATGCTTTACCAATAAAATGTTCATATCATATGAACTGATGAAACCGGTGTCATTATAATGATAGAAAATATAGTAAACAGGAAAACCCCCACGTACATCTCTCATTCACTTGAATAGAGAAATACGTGGGGGTATACTTGTTCCTTATTATTTCATCATCTGCTTAATCAGTTCGCGATTTCTCTTCTTAAATACTTCATTATGAGAAGAAACCATTCCGTACTCACTTGCATCTGGTTGGATAAATTGTTTTGCTTTATTCACAGCATTTCCAGCATCTTGGAATGCACCTGCAATTAAGTGTAGTTTCCCTTCGTGCTTTAAAATATCTCCAGCAGCATATAATCCATCTACTGAAGACTCACTATTTGCATTACCTGCAATATAATAATTATCTATAATTGCAACGTCTAACTCACTATTTTCTAATAATGTAATGTCGCGTTCATATCCATGATTAATAATAACTTCATCAATAGGTAAATGAGAAACCTCACCTGTTTCATGATTTGTTAATTCTACATATTCAATCGCTTCATGATTATCACCGGCAATTAATTTTGTAATCGATGTATTAAAGAAACACTCCGCTGAGCTGTTCATAAGTTGTTTTACTTGTGCTTCATGACCAGATAATTCTTCTTTTCTATAAGTTACATACACTTTTTTCGCAATTGGTTCCAATTCATTTGCCCAATCAACAGCAGAATTGCCTCCACCGGAAATAATAACTGTTTTACCTTTAAAACGCTTTAAAGATTTAACTGTATAATTTAAATTCGATACTTCAAATCGCTCAGCACCTTCAATAGATAACTTTTGCGGTTTCAATATACCACTTCCTGTTGCGACGATAACTGTTTTTGAAAAGTGTTCTTCGCCAGTACTTGTTTTTAATGTAAAAGTACCATCTTGATTACGAATAATCGATTCTACTTTTGTATCTAATACAACTTCCGGCTTAAATGTTAACCCTTGCTGTACAAGTTGTTCAATTAACTTATCACCTGTAACTGGCAATAGTCCTCCTACATCCCAAATCATTTTTTCCGGATACACATGTATTTTTCCACCTAAATGTGGTTGAAATTCTATTATTTTCGTTCTCATTTCTCTGAGTCCACTATAAAAAGCTGAATAAAGCCCTGCAGGTCCTCCGCCTATCACGGTTACATCAAACAATTCTTCTCGATTCATTCGTGCTCACTCCTCAGCTATTAATCGTTGATTATCATTCTCAATAAAATATAACCTGTTTCCGCAAAATTTACAATCAAAATTACTATTGACAATACACCTATATAAAATTATATTATTTAAAGAATCAATAGTGATAATCATTATCATTTTGTTAATAATTAGCAAATTTGAGATTACATCTTCTTTCATTAATATGGTTATTACTATATTATAAAATCTCATATTCAAGATTTTTAATAAATTATTTTGCATTACCACTACTATTTCAAAAAGATTGCAGTTAAACAAATTATTGTATACACATATCATCTATGTTAAAGGAGAAAGACGATGAAAAAGTTATTTATTTCACTAACAGTCCTTTTCGTTCTTGTTATGAGCGCTTGTAGCAATAGCTCTACAGACAAAAAGAACGATGCAAAAGGTAGCAAATCAGAAACAATTACATACCAATCTGAAGATGGTAAAAAAGTAGAAGTTCCTGCAAATCCAAAACGCGTTGTTGTATTATCATCATTCGCTGGTAACGTAATGTCATTAGGTGTAAATCTTGTTGGGGTAGATTCATGGTCTAAACAAAACCCACGTTTTGATAGCAAACTTAAAGATGTTGCTGAAGTATCTGATGAAAATGTTGAAAAAATCGCTGAACTAAATCCAGATTTAATCATCGGTTTATCAAATGTTAAAAATGTCGATAAGTTAAAGAAAATCGCGCCTACTGTAACATACACTTACGGAAAAGTTGATTACTTAACACAGCATTTAGAAATCGGTAAGTTATTAAATAAAGAAAAAGAAGCAAAAACTTGGGTTGATGACTTCAAGAAACGTGCACAAGAAGCTGGTAAAGAAATTAAAGCAAAAATCGGTGAAGATGCAACAGTTTCTGTTGTAGAAAACTTCAACAAACAGCTTTATGTATACGGCGAGAACTGGGGCCGCGGAACAGAAATCCTGTACCAAGAAATGAAATTAAAAATGCCTGAAAAAGTAAAAGAAAAAGCATTAAAAGAAGGTTACTACGCATTATCTACTGAGGTATTACCTGAATTTGCTGGTGATTACTTAATCGTAAGTAAAAACAAAGATACTGATAACTCATTCCAAGAGACAGAATCATATAAAAACATCCCAGCAGTAAAAAATAATCGCGTATATGAAGCAAACATGATGGAATTCTATTTCAATGATCCACTTACATTAGATTTCCAACTAGACTTCTTCAAGAAGAGCTTTCTTGGTAAATAATACAAACATGAGGAATTCTTAATTTAAGAATTCCTCTTCCTTTATTCTATGAACAGAAAAGATGTGAAACGAATGACAAAAGATCATGACAATCCACGTTCTATAGCTTTTACATACAAACTAATTTTAAGCTTAATTGCATTCTTTCTTATTTTTATGGTTGCAATGGTATTAGGTGCTGCAGATACTTCGATAAAAGATGTATGGTTAGCACTCACTTCCTCCGCTAAAGGAGACAAAATATCTATTATTCGAGAAATACGTTTACCACGTGAAGTTGCTGCTATTTTTGTAGGAGCTGGATTAGCCGTTTCTGGGGCAATTATGCAAGGATTAACACGAAATCCACTTGCGGATCCTGGATTATTAGGGCTATCTGGTGGAGCAAATGCTGCGCTTGCACTGACACTTGCTTTCAACCCTTCCATCAGCTATCTTTACTTAACATTAGCTTGCTTTATCGGTGCGGCAATTGGCGCAATTATGGTATTTGGAATTGGTATGGTGAAAAAAGGCGGCCTTTCTCCTCTTCGAATTGTATTAGCAGGCGCTGCAGTTTCAGCATTTCTACTCGCAATTTCAGAAGGAATCGGCATTTACTTTAAAATTTCACAAGATGTATCACTTTGGACTGCTGGGGGCGTAATTGGAACAACTTGGAGCCAATTAAAAATTATTATTCCAGTCATTTCAATTAGTATCTTTATCGCTATCTTACTAGCAAAAAAATTGACAGTTCTTAGTTTCAGTGAGGAAGTGGCTATTGGACTAGGTCAAAAAATTATTGTTATTAAAACTATTTTATTTATCATTATTATCTTACTTGCAGGTGCATCTGTAGCGCTTGTTGGAAATATGGCATTTATCGGCTTAATGGTACCTCACATGGTACGCCCAATTGTCGGTCCAGATTACCGATTTGTTATACCGATGTCAGCAATTGCTGGAGCTTCCTTTATGCTACTTGCAGATACAATCGGACGTACTATTAACGCTCCATACGAAACACCAGTTGCGGCAATTGTTGCGATTGTAGGGTTACCATTCTTCCTATTCATTGTACGTAAAGGAGGAAAAACATTCTCATGATGCAATCTATTTTAAGAAAACAGCGTCTCATTATACTCGCTTTACTTATAGTAATCATCACAACCATTGTAGTTGGAATGGGACTTGGTTCAGCGTCTTTATCTTATGATCGACTACTCCCAACATTAATGGGGCAAGGGACTTTTAAAGAGGAGTTTGTTTTATACTCTTTAAGACTACCTAGAATTGTCATTACATTATTAGCTGGTATGGCTCTCGCCTTATCAGGGGCTATTCTGCAAGGAATTACCCGAAATGATTTAGCTGAACCTGGTATTCTTGGTATTAACTCTGGGGCCGGTGTTGCTGTTGCTATTTTCTTTTTATACTTTCCAATAGATGTAGGTTCATTTCTTTACTTACTACCTGTAGTTGGATTTATCGGAGCATTTCTGACAGCTGTTCTAATTTACGTATTTTCATATAGTAAATCAACTGGACTTCAACCAATCCGATTAACATTAACCGGTATCGGTTTTGCATTTGCACTATCTGGAACGATGATTGTCCTTATTTCATCCGCGGATCGTATGAAAGTAGACTTTATTTCAAAATGGATTGCCGGAAATATTTGGGGAGATGACTGGATCTTCGTTTTAGCAATGCTCCCATGGTTAATCGTATTCATTCCGTTTATTTTCTATAAAGCAAATCGATTAAACATTTTAGCATTAAACGAACCAGTCGCAATTGGCGTTGGAATTGAAATTGAAAAAGAACGCAGGTACTTATTAGTTGCAGCCGTTGCACTTGCAGCTGCAGCTGTTTCCGTAACAGGAGGAATTAGCTTTATCGGATTAATGGCTCCTCATATTGCGAAATCTTTAGTAGGTCCAAGACATCAAATTTTCATGCCTATCGCCCTTTTAATCGGCGGATGGCTATTATTATTAGCAGATACAATCGGACGAAATATCGTTGATCCTAATGGCATTCCAGCAGGTATTGTCGTTGCTTTAATTGGGGCTCCTTACTTTATGTATTTGTTGCTTAAAAAAGCGTAAAAGACACCCTCAAGATCTTTCCTTGAGGGTGTCTTTGTTTCATTCTACTGCTGCCCATACCCTTCAAACTTCTTCGCCAAATTCTCCATCTCATCTTCTGGCAATAGCTTTGGTTCCCCAATGCTTTTCGTTTGATAATAAATTTGAGCACAAAACTCAATCTCTTCTGCAACAGTAAACGCCATTTTTATATTATTTGCACCAGCAATTAAACCGTGATTTGCAAGTAGCACAGCTCGGCGATCAATCATGCCTTCAAAAGCAGCATCCGCTAATTGCTTCGTACCAAATGTTTCATACGGCGCACAGCGGACATTCGGGCCTGCAAAAGCAATTAAATATGACACAGCCGGAAGCTCCCATCCTAATGACGCAATCGTCTTCGCGTAAGGAGAATGTGTATGCACAAGCGCATTTATATCTTCACGCTTCCTATAGTAAATAAGGTGCATATCTAATTCACTTGATGGTTTTCTCTCTCCTTCTACTACTTCACCATCTAGGTTTAATATAACTACATCTTCAGGCTTTGTTTCATAATACTCTAAACCACTTGGGCTAATCGCAACAAGACCTTGTTCACGATTAAAGATACTAATATTACCACCCGTCCCCTTTGTTAAACCACTAGAAATCATTTTCTTTCCATACGCTACAATTTCTTCTCTTTCTTTTTGTAATAACATATACATCCCCCTAAGTATGAAGCTTATGATGACTGACTTTTACATTTATCTACTTATTGAAATAGCTTTTTTAAATTCTCCGTAAACGGTGCCTTTACAATCCCTTTTTCTGTAACAATCGCTGTTACATTTTCATGTGGAGTAACATCAAATGCTGGATTATATACTTTACTTTCTTTCGGAGCAGAATATTGTCCGAAGCGATTAATCACTTCCGAAGCATCTCTTTCCTCGATGGGAATTTCTTTTCCTGTCGGTGTTTTTAAGTCGATTGTCGGTGTTGGCGCTGCTACATAAAACGGAATGTTGTAGTACTTAGCTAAAATAGATACGCCTAATGTGCCAATTTTATTTGCTATATCACCGTTCGCTGCCACACGATCGCATCCAACGATTACTGCATCAATCTTCCCTTGTGACATGACCATAGCTGCCATATTATCCGTAATAACAGTAACATCAATTCCCGCTCGCTGTAGTTCTAATGCCGTTAACGTTGACCCTTGTAATCTTGGACGTGTTTCATCCGAAAAGATTTTTAAGTCCCATCCTTTTTCTTTCGCTAAGTACATTGGAGCCGTCGCAGTACCATACTTAGTCGTCGCTAACGCACCAGCATTACAATGTGTTAATACTCCCATTCCATCATGGAATAATGTTAATGCATGTTCTCCAATTTGACGGTTAATTTCTTCATCTTCTCTATGAATCTCTTTTGCCTCTTCTAGTAATCTATTTTTCAGCTGTGAGATTGATAAATGAATATTATCTGTCGCTACACTTTCCATTCTTTCAAGTGCCCAAAATAAATTTACGGCAGTCGGTCTTGATGTCGCCAAGTATGTACATACCTTTCTTACTTCATCCATAAATCCTTCTTCCGTACCTTCAGCAAATTCCTTTATCCCTAAATACACTCCATAAGCTGCTGAAACACCAATCGCTGGTGCACCTCGTACTTTCATTACTTGAATGGCATCCCACACACTTTCAGCTGTTTTAAAAGATTCATAAACAATTTCATTCGGTAATAACGTTTGATCTAACAAAACTAAAGCATCATCTTTCCACTGAATTGGTATTAATTGCTCTTCCATCATATTCTCCCCTTACTCCGCGTAGTGCATTGACTGTTCTTTTAACGTTTCTACAAAACTTGTACCCGTTCTATATTGATTCGCTCGTAAAATAAAACTCTTCGCTACTTTAAGACAAATTCGCTCCGCTCTAGCACGTGCTTCCTCATTCTCAATACAAGTAATATCTTTTACTTTCGCTAATCCAACAATACGGCGGATTAATTCAAGACCTGTCACTGCAGCTGTATCCTCTAATACAGATTGTAAATAGGCTTCGTTAAAGCCTTCTTCCTTCGCCATAATCTCGGTCACATGAATATCCCAAGCATCTAAAAACTTCTTCTTAAATAAATCAATTACCTCTACCATCGTAGTTTGTAACCAATCCATATACGTATCTTTCTCAGCTCCAGGTAGCATCGTTGCATCTGCATTCACCCAAGCAAACATTAAATTCGCCATTACATTCCCGACGTCATATCCCATAGGTCCATAAAAAGCAAACTCAGGATCAATAACCTTTGTAGAATCATCTCTTACAAAAACAGAACCAGTATGTAAATCACCATGAATAAGCGCCTGTGCATTCGTCATAAAAGAAAATTTACGTTTCGCTACTTCCATACGAAGCTCTTTATCACTATAAATATGCTCCCTAATCCATCCCTCATTTAAAGGAAATAACTCATTACGCTTATTATGATTTGTAAATGGTTCTGAATATACGAGGTCCTCTGTAATCTCACATAATTCAGGATTTATATAATTCTTCACAAGTTCCTTCTTCTCTTTATGATTCATTACAACATCCGATGTTAATAAAAGTGTATTTACCATAAAAGTAGTTAAGTCGTCAGCAAGCCGCGGAAATATTTGATGATTTATAAGTGCTGTACGTAATATTGTGTGATTCGATAAATCTTCCATTACGCAACAGTTCATCACACTATCAAATAAATACACCTTAGGAACAAGTCCAGGTGCTAACTCATCCTCTAACTGCAAAACATCTGATTCTATGCGAATACGATTCGTCGACAACTTAAACTCATCTGAAATGCGAGCTGTATCCCCAGCTTGCTTTACGATGACAGACATGTTCTCTTTTTCATCCCAAACGCGGAACACATAATTTAAATTGCCATCACCTATTTCTTTACACTTCAGCCCCTTTGCATGTTCAAACTTAGATAATTTCTCTTTCACATATGCAATCACATCTTTAGCTTCCATTAAAAAATACTTTGTGAACTTAGACATGGTTTCCCCTCCACACCAATTGTAAGCGTTTTCTAAAAGCTATAAAAAATAATAGGTTGAATTTTTTCATCCTATAAATATGTATTCTTCTTTTTGAAAGGTATATCTAGGTTTTATTATATCTCGTTAGCACTTTGAGTCAATATTTCTAACTATCATCGTAATATACTTCCTAATTATATATTCGAGATGACAAAAATTGTTCAAAAAGATTTCGATTCATTTTATTTTATTTATCGCACAATTCTTTGTAAAATAGAAATAAGCAGTTCCTTTTCAAATACATAACTTCTAAGAAATATTTCCTTCCTAAGAATTTACACTTACACCATATCTCTAACATACACACTACTCTTTCAAACAATCATTGAAAATTTATAAACTTAAAGTTACCTTTCCATTCTCTGTTAGCCTTAATTGAGAATAAATATTAATTAAATCGGTATAAAGTTGGTTTATTCTCTTGACAAAATAACCACTTCTATATGATAATTAATATCGAATTAGAATTATTATAGTTAATTAAAAAATATATTTTATGAGCACACTATTTTTTGATGCTCAAAACCAACATTTAGGAGGAATTTTAATATGTTATTAATCGGCACAGAAGTAAAACCGTTTAAAGCTAATGCTTACCATAATGGAGAATTTATCCAAGTTACTGACGAAAGTTTAAAAGGAAAATGGAGTGTAGTTTGTTTCTACCCAGCTGACTTCACATTCGTTTGCCCAACTGAACTTGAAGACTTACAAAACCAATACGCAACTCTAAAAGACTTAGGCGTTGAAGTATACTCTGTATCTACAGACACTCACTTCACTCACAAAGCATGGCATGATAGCTCAGAAACTATCGGCAAAATCGAGTACATCATGATTGGTGACCCAACTCGCACAATCACTACAAACTTCAACGTTTTAATGGAAGAAGAAGGTCTTGCTGCTCGTGGTACATTCATCATCGATCCAGACGGCGTTATCCAATCTATGGAAATCAATGCTGACGGTATCGGCCGTGACGCAAGCATTCTTGTTAACAAAATTAAAGCTGCTCAATACGTACGTAACAACCCAGGTGAAGTTTGCCCAGCTAAATGGCAAGAGGGTTCTGCAACACTTAAACCAAGCCTTGACCTTGTAGGCAAAATCTAAGGAGTTCGATCAAAATGATACTAGATGCAGATATAAAAACACAACTATCCCAATACCTTCAATTAATGGAGAACGATATTTTACTTAAGGTAAGCGCAGGAGACGATAACGTATCTAAAGATATGTTAGCTCTAGTAGACGAATTAGCTACTATGTCATCTAAGATTACAGTAGAAAAAGTTGAATTAGAGAGAACACCAAGCTTTAGCGTAAACCGCCCTGGTGAAGACACTGGTGTCGTATTCGCTGGTATTCCATTAGGACACGAATTTACATCATTAGTGTTAGCTTTACTACAAGTAAGTGGACGCGCTCCAAAAGTTGAACAAAAATTAATCGATCAAATTAAAAACATTCAAGGCGAATATCATTTTGAATCTTATATCAGCCTAAGTTGTCATAACTGTCCTGATGTTGTACAAGCTCTTAACGTAATGAGCGTTCTTAACCCTGGTATTACACATACTATGATTGATGGCGCTGCATTCAAAGAGGAAGTAGAAAGCAAAGACATCATGGCAGTACCAACTGTTTACCTAAACGGCGAATCTTTCGGAAGCGGTCGTATGACACTTGAAGAAATTTTAGCTAAAATGGGTAACGGTCCAGATGCATCAGAGCTTTCTGATAAAGATCCATACGATGTTCTTGTTGTTGGTGGTGGCCCTGCTGGTGCAAGTGCAGCAATTTACGCAGCACGTAAAGGCATCCGCACTGGTATCGTTGCTGAGCGCTTCGGTGGTCAAGTAATGGATACTATGGGCATTGAGAACTTCATCAGCGTAAAAAAGACTGAAGGTCCTAAGCTAGTAGCAAGCCTTGAAGAACACGTAAAAGAATACGACATCGATGTAATGAATCTACAACGTGCGAAACGTTTAGAGAAAAAAGAACTTATTGAAGTGGAACTTGAAAACGGCGCTATTCTGAAAAGTAAGAGCGTAATCGTTTCTACAGGTGCTCGCTGGCGTAATGTTGGCGTACCAGGTGAAGCTGAGTTCAAAAATAAAGGTGTAGCATATTGCCCACACTGTGACGGTCCATTATTCACTGGAAAAGACGTAGCAGTTATCGGTGGAGGTAACTCTGGTATTGAAGCAGCTATCGACTTAGCAGGTATCGTTAAGCACGTAACTGTTCTTGAATTCATGCCAGAATTAAAAGCTGATGCTGTATTACAAGAGCGTCTTAACAGCTTACCAAACGTAACTGTTCTGAAAAACGTTCAAACGAAAGAAATCACTGGTACTGATAAAGTAAACGGTATTTCTTACATCGATCGTGAAACTGAAGAAGTTCATCACGTTGAATTACAAGGTGTATTCGTACAAATCGGTCTTGTACCAAACACAGACTGGTTAGGCGAAACAGTTGAACGCGTTCGCGGTGAAATCGTAACAGACAAGCACGGCGCTACAAACGTACCAGGAGTGTTTGCTGCAGGTGACTGTACAAATAATCCGTACAAACAAATCATCATCTCTATGGGTTCAGGTGCAAACGCAGCTTTAGGTGCATTTGATTACTTAATCCGTAACTAATAAAAAAACAGGTGCCTTGGCACCTGTTTTTTTATTACCCTAATGTATAAACTAAAAACCTCTCATTCCCATTCTTCTCATAAGCACCTGACAATCTAACTTCTTTCTTCAGCTCAAACGCAGTCTGATTTTCTAAGAAGAAAATATAGTCCTCAGAAGGATAATATAAAATAATATCTACTTCTCTCCCCGTTTCTTCTACTGAAAGCAAAATGTTATTTACTACATTCATAAACACTTGCACAGAAAACGGATTAAAGAAATAAAACCTATTATCATGTGGATCAATCTCATATTCCTGCGCTAAACAACATTGGAATTGAATTTTCCCCTTACTGTTTCGTGCCTTTCGTGCATAACGATCTCGATTATCCATCGCTTCTTTATAAAACTCTTCATTCATTTCAATTCCAACTGCTGAAGCACCACATTTATGATGCATATAAAAGTTTAATCGCCCTTTTCCGCACCCAAAGTCTACAATTCGGTCGCTACTTCGTATTTCATATTGATTCAATAACTCATCTAACCCGCTATACGGTGTCGGTTCATAGCGATGATAATGCATAGACTTGTTAAACCCTTTTTGCTCACCGACTGTTTTTATATGTAAAACTGCATCGTAATATTGTTCGTTCATTCGTTTTCTCCTATTAAAAAATGATACTTATTATTATACACCATGTACTGGAGGCTCATTTTTCATCAAATTAATAGGTACGTGAAATTATATCAACGATTTTCTCAATATATCTATCGTAACTTCAAATATATCAACGATTTTCTCAATATATCTATCATAACTCAAAATATATCAACGGTTTTTCAAATATATCGATTTGCCGACAATTCACGACAAAAAAACAGGAGCTCTCTAGCCCCTGTCTTCTAACACTTTCAATACAGTTTGTTTCAATATTTCTACCCCATCCATAATACAACTATGATCAAACCTCATATACGGATGGTGTAATCCAGGTTGTAGGTCTGCTCCTAGTCCAAGCATGACAGCTTTTAAATGTGGTCTTTTCACTGTATAGTAATGGAAATCATCGCTTCCTGTCGTATAGAGAGGCCCTGTGCATCTCTCTTCCCCATACACTTCGAGAATACCTTTACGCATAAAGCGCTCTGCTTCTTCGGAAACCTCTGCTCCTGGTGCAAGATCCATCCATTCGTATGAAGTTTTTGATCCCATCGATGCAGCTGATTCTATTACATGCTCAATCTTTTTCTTTAATTCTTCTAATAGTATATTACTCTCTGCTCTTACATCTAAACTGAAATGACCATTTCCCGGAATAATATTTAAATTATCACCACCAGCTTGGCATCTCGTCATTTTTACTGAATAAGAACTTTGCGGTGGCAGCCAGATATTTTTCAAACCGATATTAATCATGGAAATGACATCAATTGCATTCACACCTTGATGTGGTCTTGCCCCGTGTGCATCCTCCCCATGAATCATACCCTCTAAAAATCCTGCTGCTCCATGACGAATAGATGGGGCTGCTTGTTTCAAAGATAGTTCTTCAATTGGTCTTAGATGGACGCCAAATAAGAAATCAGCATCATCTACAGCACCTTTCTCCACCATCTTCAAAGCACCATTCCCCTTCTCTTCTGCTGGCTGAAAAATAAATCTAACCGTACCACTTTTCCATCTCATATTTTTCAATTGTAAAATAAGTCCCATTACAATGGTCATATGAGCATCATGGCCACATGAATGGTTCGCTTTAAATTCTCCATTTACTTCTTGCCAAAGTGCATCCATATCAGCACGAATCGCAATAACTGGATTCCCGCCTCCAATCTCAGCAATTACACCTGGACAATCATCAAATGTTCTATATGAAATTCCTTCTTCTTTTAAAAAGTCAGTAATATACGCTGTCGTTTCATATTCTTTCCAACTTACTTCAGGGTTTTCGTGTAAATGCTGAAAAATCTCCGTTAAGCGCTCTTGTAGTTCTAATGTTTTCAACGTTCCAGTCTCCTTCCCACATTACAAACGATTCGGGTTAATTATACTTATGAAAAACAGATGTTTTTATGAACATATTGAATTTTAAGAAAAAAGTCAATTATTTATTTTTAAATACTTAAAAAGCTTACTCTGCACTTATATTACAAACTAAACAAACAACTAGAACATTCCTTATTTTCTGTTTTTTATGTTGACGCTTACATAAACTTTTAGTTATCATAACCTAATAAACGTCTATTTTACGACAATTCTAAAAATACAAACAAACATACGTAACAAGGAGGAACTTTATGAAAAAAGAAATACCTTTTGGAATAGCGATTATCCCTATTATCATTACCGTTGCAGTTATGATGGTTACAATTGTTGTATTAAAACAAACCCCTCACGTTCCACTTATTATTGGTACAACCGTTGCTTCTATTGTCGCTTGGCGTTACGGTTACAAATGGAATGATCTTGAAGAAGCAATGTATAAAGGGATTCGTCTTGCATTACCCGCTATCGTCATTATTATTCTTGTTGGCTTAACAATTGGTGCTTGGATTGGCGGTGGAATCGTCGCAACGATGATTTATTACGGTTTAAAACTTTTAACTCCATCACTATTTTTAGTTTCCATTACCGTCATTTGTTCTATCGTAGCATTAGCAATTGGTAGCTCTTGGTCTACAATGGGCACAATTGGTGTTGCTGGAATGGGAATTGGCCTAAGTATGGGAATTCCAGCTCCAATGGTTGCTGGTGCCATTATTTCAGGCTCTTATTTTGGCGATAAAATGTCACCGCTTTCAGACACAACTAACTTAGCCGCAGGATTAACAAATACAGATTTATTCGCACACATTCGTCATATGTTATTTACTACAGTTCCAGGTTTAATTATTACTCTTATCGTCTACGCGGTCTTAGGAAGAAGCTTCGGCGCTAACAATATTGATGCGAAGAGCATCGATCAAACGTTACAAGTATTGCAACAAAACTTTGTTATCTCACCTTTCCTACTCATTATACCCGTAGTCGTTATGGTATTGGTCGCTAAAAAGGTCCCTGCCATACCAGCGATTCTCGTCGGTATTATTTTAGGATTTTTATCACAAGTCTTTATTCAAGGTGGTTCTGTATCAGCATCTGTCGGTGCACTCCAAGCTGGATTTGTTATAGACACTGGAAACAAGCTAGTAGACGAACTATTTAACCGCGGTGGCTTAGATTCGATGATGAATACAGTCTCGATGACAATTGTCGCTATGACTTTCGGAGGAGTATTAGAACATACAGGTATTCTTCGCTCAATTGTAAATCAGATTTTAAAGTTAGCGAAATCAGCAAAAGGGCTTATCGCTTCTACTATCGCATCTTGTTTTGCAACAAACCTTACTTGCTCTGAACAATATATTTCAATTGTTGTCCCTTCAAGAATGTACGCAAATGCATACACAGAAAAAGGACTACATTCAAAAAACTTATCCAGAGCATTAGAAGATGGCGGAACATTAACTTCTGTCTTCGTTCCTTGGAATACGTGCGGTGTATTTATTCTCGCTACACTTGGCGTAGGTGCATTTGAATATGCCCCGTATGCTATTTTGAATTTCATCGTACCTATTATCTCAATCATTTATGGTATAACAGGCTTCACAATTGTAAAACTATCAGACATTGAAAAAGCAGAACTACTAAAGAAACAAAAAGCTCAACTAGAAGCTTAAAAATAGCGGTAAATTCAGTTCATATAGTGCGCGAGGTCGCCCTTGTTGATAGGGCATTTCCTCGCCGCAAATATGAGCATACCCGTAATCAACTAATTTCTTTAACAACCTTTCTGTCGATCTTCGAGTCACTTGTAAATACTCAGAAAGGTCAGCTGCTGTAAACTTCAATGACGGGTGCGATTGACTAAATTGAATGATTTTTGACAAGTTGGCCGGACTAAGCTTCGTTTCCTTCGCTATTTTCATTAGTTCCGGATTATCATTTTTCAAACTTTGTACTCTCTGTTCTTTCGGGAACGGACCAAACAAATCTTTATCACTTGTTAGTATATAAAAACAACGATCTATTGGATTGTTCTTTGCAAAACTTTGAGCAATTTTTGCATTTTGCTCCGCTTCTTTCACGGTTTTCCCATAACCAAATCCAATAGCTATCGTTCCTTCTATGCTCGCAAACAAGTTATCTATCGCATTTGTTTTAATAATCGATTCGATATCACCACGAGTTGTATACAAAATGCATGTCATTTCATCCACTTGTTTAAATGAACCACGTAGTTCTTTTGAAATGACATCTAGTTTTTCAAGCAAACTCGCTCGTAATTCTAAGGAAGAAATAATACAAGCACCAACAGTAGCTGAATAGCTTTTTGCTAACTCAGCTTTTATTTTTGCATCTTTTAGCCCATGTATAATGGACTGTGTTGGATCAATCATACGCTCTGAAGGAATACCTATTTTTTGAAGCTCGTCGTAAACAGCGTGAATACTAGTTAAAGCTAAATGAGCCTCTCCATATTGATATTTAGCTACATGAAAATCGATAACTCTATTTATTTCATCTTTACTCCACAGCATATTTTCATAATCCAACACTTGTGGACTTTCTTTTATACCGATATCATGGAACACATTTGTAATAAACGAGCGGTCTACTAAATCGATGGAAATGTTATGTGGTTGAATACTTTGATGATACATGATAGAAAGAATTGAAGATGCGACAGTTGTCTCGTCTTGCTGTAAGTATGTACTTGGAATTCGTAATTGTTCTCTTATTTCTTTTGCCATATAATAAGGTAAAGCACCTGAGAAAAAGATGACATCACAAGGCTTTAAACACTTTAATAGTTCAGAAGATTCCGCCGGATGAAGGTAAATATATGGATCAATTTCTATTCCTTCTAATTTTTGAGCAATTGGAAAAAGGTTCTCCATAAACTCCTTTGAACCGACAACTGCAATTTTTATCATCATTTTCTCTAACTCCTTATCATTAATTAACGACTATTTAACGTCAACTATATCAAATGTATAAAACTATTGTAAACAGGAAGGGGTTTCTATTCAATGAAAATTACAGCTATTCATCTTTACGCAATTCGTTTACCGCTTCGCAATCCGTTTGTTATTAGTTATGGCTCTTATTCTGATATGCCCTCTATTATCGTCAAAATGGAAACAGATGAAGGTATTATCGGTTACGGTGAAGGCGTTGCTGATGATCACGTCACAGGTGAATCATGGGAAAGTACTTTCCATACTTTAAAACATACGCTAACCCCTGCTCTAATCGGGCAAAATCCAATGAATATCGAAAAAATACACGACATGATGGACAATACAATTTACGGTGTTCCAACAGCGAAAGCCGCAATTGATATTGCTTGTTTTGATATAATGGGCAAAAAACTAAATCAACCTGTATATCAATTAATTGGCGGGCGCTATCATGAAGAATTCCCTGTCACTCATGTTTTAAGTATTGCCGATCCAGAAAACATGGCTGAAGAAGCTGCTTCTATGATTCAAAAAGGTTACCAATCTTTCAAAATGAAAGTTGGTACAAATGTAAAAGAAGATGTGAAACGTATTGAAGCTGTACGAGAACGTGTAGGAAATGACATCGCTATTCGCGTTGATGTAAACCAAGGCTGGAAAAATAGCGCAAACACATTAACAGCACTACGTTCATTAGGACATTTAAACATTGACTGGATTGAACAACCTGTTATCGCGGACGATATTGATGCCATGGCTCATATTCGTTCTAAAACAGACCTCCCGCTTATGATTGATGAAGGATTAAAAAGTTCTCGTGAAATGCGCCAAATTATTAAATTAGAAGCTGCTGATAAAGTAAATATAAAACTAATGAAATGCGGCGGCATATATCCAGCTGTAAAGCTCGCTCATCAAGCAGAAATGGCAGGCATTGAATGCCAAGTGGGATCAATGGTCGAATCATCTGTTGCCTCTTCCGCAGGATTCCATGTCGCTTTCTCAAAGAAAATCATTACGAGCGTAGAGCTAACAGGGCCATTAAAATTCACAAAAGACATCGGAAACTTACATTACGACGTACCATTCATTCGCTTAAACGAAAAGCCTGGACTCGGCATTGAAATAAACGAAGATACATTACAAGAACTCACCGTCTTTCAGGACATTGTACGCTAAAGGAGGACTAACGCATGACAGTTCTATACAAAGGAACATTAAAACAAAATAACGAATCATTTCACGTTACATTACTATCACTAGAGCACATCGAACAAATTTTATCACTACAAAACATCGTAGTTGAAACACTAGAAGATAAAAGTCGTTTACAACCACTCTCACAAGAAGAATTTCAATACATTCTAGAAGGAAACGGCATGATGATCGGTGCTTTTATCGAAAACGAACTCATCGCATTTCGCGCTCTACTCGTCCCTCCTATCGACGATGAACATTTAGGGCTTGATATTGGTCTATCAGAAAGTGAACTGCACCGCGTCATCTATCAAGAAATCTCAAACGTTCATCCGAACTGCCGAGGAAATGGGATGCAAAAAATATTAGCAAACGTCATCATGGACGAATTACAAAAAGAAGATAGCAAATATGATTATGTATGCTGCACCGTTGCTCCTTTTAACATCCCGAGTTTGAAGGATAAGTTTGCGCAAGGGATGGCGATTGCTGCGCTAAAGGAGAAGTATGGTGGTAGTCTGCGGTATGTTTTTGTGAAGAAATTGCGCGGAGATAAAGAAAGCGATTGGACGGATATTCAAAGTATTCTAATGAGTGATGCTAGTGGACAGCAGGCTTTGCTTTCGGAGGGGTATCTTGGGTATGAGATGGAGAAAACAGCAGATACTTTCATTGTGAAGTTTGGGCGATAATCTATATGGTCGAAAAGAGGAGATGTCTGCTGTGACCTCTTCTCTTTTCGATTTGTTGAACAATCCTGTGGTAAATGAAATTATATCAACGATTTTTCGAATATATCTATCATAACTTACAATATATCAACGATTTTTAAAATATATCTATCAAAACTCACAATATATCAACGATTCGACAAGAAATATCGATTTACAGACAAAAATCGATATCCCTTCCTAAACCGTCATCTTCCAACTAGATAACGCTAACCAATTCTCCATTTCTTTATAATCAGGCATTATCTTCCCGACAAGACGCCAAAAAGAGCGATCATGATTTAAATGAACCATATGACACATTTCATGAACGACTACATAGTCAATTACTCGCTGTGGTGCCATTGCTAGCTTCCAATTGAATGTTAGTTGTAAATTTGAATCGCAAGTACCCCAAGTACGACTACTATCTGTAATACGAATAGAACGTGGTTTTGTTTTGAAATTACTTTGATGCGCTTTAATACTCTTCTCTACTAAAGATTTACACTGCTTATAGTAAAATCGTTTTAAAGCTTGTTGTATTTTCTCATCCTTAAGCTCTTTCACATAAATATGTAACTTATCCCCTTCAAAAATCGCATTGTCTTGCTCAATGCTTGCATCTTGGGAAATCTGTATCGGATACGTACTTCCTAAATATAGAAAGCCCTCTCCTTGATCATAGTCCTTTTCCTGTGGTCCAAGCGCTCTCTCCTGCATTTCCTTACGTGTTGCCTGAATCCAATCCCACTTCTCCTCTAGCAACTGGACTAAGTATTCAACAGGTGTTCCTTTCGGAGCTTGCACTTCCACATTTCCATACGAATCCACAAAAAGACGCACGGACTTTTTCTTCTTATAAGTTATATGAAAATTAATTGTCTCACCTAAATATGTATGTACCATTTCATCACCTAGCATAGTATTTTTACAAATAAAAAAGAGTAGGATACGAACGTCCTACTCTACCTATTATATCATTTACTGCTTTAGCAAGCTTATTATCCTCTATACTTTACACCTAATCCCTTAATGAAATTCCTTGCGTATCTATCGCCGCACTCTTTGTAATTTTTATGGCCTTTCTTTCTTAATAGAGCGCCTAACTCTCCTTTTGTTACCGTAACGCCTACGCTATCTAATATATCAAGTACATCCTCACTCGTTAAAGATAGTGCGATTTTCATTTTCTTTAGAAGAAGGTTATTGGCACTCTCCTTGCTCTGTACAGGTGCAGGCTGCCCTGGTTTCGGATCTTGCTTTCCTCTTTTTAAAGTAATAAATCCATTTAAAAATGCCTCTAACATCATCATATCGCATGTTTTTACGTACTCATCTTCAGCTACCTCATCATTTTCAGCTTCATGCTGAGGAGCTCTCTTTATTTTTGTAAGCATATCAACTACGTCTTCTTTCGTTACTTCCATCCCGCCAAGTTTAAAGATTTCTACCATATCTATGTCTTTTATATCTAAAGCGTATCGTACTCTTTTTAATATATCGTTGTTGCTCATTGCCATTGGGTTTCCCTCCTGAAATGTTGATTATTTATTCAGCGGTTAAAGTTTATGCTATAACCTACTTTAAATTATCATGTTTAATCTAACCTTTTAATTATTGTCCGCTAAATTAATACTTTAACATTTTAAAGATATGTTTTATAGTCTTACCCGAACTTTTCTCTATCATTGTATCTACAGCGCTCTTACATGTTTTTTATATGCCTATAAAAGGATTTCTCTCTTAACATTAACTAAAAGAAAAAAAACAGTGTTTTGATTTCTCAAATACACTGTTCTTTTCCAGCTCTGCACTTATTTTCAACTCACTCATGTCATGCACTACATATGAAATGATTTAACTGCTTAAAAGTTAAACCGTCTCACCATTCTGTGCCACACCAACACTATCCTCAAACTTATCCAACAAAGCACGCACCTCATCAGTCGATTTCGTACTCATCAATTGATTTCTCAATTCAGCAGCTCCAGGGAAGCCTTTTACATAAATTTTGAAGAAGCGGTGAAGCCCTGTGATTGAGCGTGGCAGTACTTCTGCATATTGATCTTGAAGATCAAGTTGTAGTCTTAAAAGATCTAGGTGCTCTTTACTGCTATGCTCTCTCGGCTCTTTTTCAAAAGCAAATGGATTTTTGAAGATGCCTCGTCCGATCATTACGCCATCAATGCCGTATTTTTCAGCAAGTTCCAGCCCCATTTTACGATCAAGAATGTCCCCATTGATTGTTATTAACGTATTTGGTGCGATACGGTCACGTAATTTTTTAATTTCCGGAATTAGTTCCCAATGCGCATCTACTTGGCTCATTTCTTCTCTTGTACGTAAGTGAATAGAAAGGTTTGCAATATCTTGTTTGAAAATGTGCGTTAACCAATCTTCCCACTCGCTTAACTCTTTAAAGCCAAGTCGTGTTTTTACACTGACAGGTAGTCCGCCCGCTTTTGCTGCTTGGATAAGTTCTGCCGCAACGTCTGGACGTAGAATAAGGCCACTACCTTTTCCTCTTGATGCAACGTTCGGTACTGGGCAACCCATGTTAATATCGATGCCTTTAAATCCTAGTTCTGCCATACCAATACTCATTTGACGGAAGTATTCGGGATTGTCTCCCCAAATATGTGCCACCATCGGCTGTTCGTCTTCTGTAAAAATTAAACGGCCACGTACACTTTTCATACCTTCTGGATGACAATAGCTATCCGAGTTTGTAAACTCTGTGAAGAATACGTCCGGACGACCTGCTTCACTTACTACGTGACGGAAAACAACGTCTGTCACATCTTCCATTGGTGCAAGTACGAAAAATGGTCGTGGTAATTCACGCCAAAAATTATCTATCATTTCAAATTCAAATCCTCTCACTATGAATACAATTTCAAAATCTCAATTTATAATTTGTGAAAATCAGCAATATTTATTTTAACTAAAATCGCTTATGAATGGTATTTTTGTAAACCAAAAAGCAGGTGGTATAGATTTCCCCTATATCAACTGCTTTCCTATTATACCAACTTAAGCCAAGCCACACACTCCACATGAGTCGTATGCGGGAACATATCAACAGGTTGTACTTCCTGTGTTTTATATCCGCCTTCTTCTAGTACTTTTAAATCACGTGCTAATGTTGCTGGATTACATGATACGTATACGACACGGTTTGGCTTCATGTCGATGATTGTGTTTAGTAATGCTTCGTCACAGCCTTTACGCGGTGGGTCTACGACCATTGTGTCAGCAATTACGCCTTCTTTGTACCATTTTGGAATGACTACTTCTGCCTCTCCTACGCCAAATTCAGCGTTTGTCATGTTGTTTAGTGCTGCATTTCGGTTTGCGTCTTCAATTGCTTCTGGGACGATTTCAACGCCGTACACTTTTTTCGCTTTTTGCGCTAGGAATAACGAGATTGATCCGATTCCGCAATAGGCATCGATTACTGTTTCGTTACCATTTAATTTTGCGTATTCTAACGTTTTATCGTAAAGCACTTTCGTTTGCTCTGGGTTTACTTGATAGAATGAACGTGCTGAAATCGCAAATTTAATGTCACCGATAAAGTCATAAATGTATTCTGATCCGTACAGTACTGTCGTTTTGTCTCCGAAAATTACATTCGTACGCTTCGTATTTACGTTTTGAACAATTGATTTTACTTCTGGGAATTTCGCTGCAATTTCTTCAATAATTGCTTTTTTGTTCGGTAATTCTGCTGTACGCGTAATGAAGACAAGCATAATTTCCCCTGTTACTTGTCCGTAACGAGCCATTACGTGACGAAGTGTTCCTTTGTTACGCTCTTCGTTGTACGCAGTGATACCGTGCTTTTCACAAATACGTTTTACTTCTTGAATTAATGTATCGTTTTCTTCTGCCTGAATTAAGCATGATTCCATATTAATGATGTCATGCGTTCCTTGGCGATAAAAACCAGCTACAAGTCCGCCTTCACGTTCTCCGATTGGTACTTGTGCTTTATTACGGTATACCCACGGATTCTTCATGCCAAGTACAGGATGAACAGGAACATCACCTAGTCCTCCAATGCGTTGCATAACGTCACGTACTTGTTTTTCTTTCGCTTGTAATTGTCCTTCATAAGTTAAGTGCTGAAGCTGACAACCGCCGCACTGATTATATACTGGGCATTCAGCATCTTTACGATATGGACTTTCTGTATGAAGCTTCATTAAACGACCAAATGCAAAGTTTTTCTTCACTTTAATAATTTTAATTTGCGCTTCTTCACCTGGTAATCCGTTTTTAACGAAAATAGGATAGCCCTTTACTTTCGCAACACCGGCACCATCATGTGTTAAATCTTCAAATACTACATCTATAAACTCGTTTTTCTCAACTGGTGGCGTCATTTTAGTACTCATTTTCCGACCTCTCTTTTTCATAACACTGCGTTACATTTTATCATACTTATATGGTCTTTTTCTATTGGAAGAAAAAAAGCTATTGACGATACTTCTCTGTTAATGTTACGCTACTACTAATTTAATACGGACGATGTTACCTCATATATACTTGATAATATGGATCGAGAGTTTCTACCCGGCAACCTTAAATTGCTGGACTATGGGGAAAACTAATGAATATTAGCCTATGCGCAAAAAAGGACTCATATTGATTAGCTTTCTCTCATAGATGAAAGTGAATCCATATGGGTCTTTTTTTATTTTTATTTTTCTAAAAGGTCAGACATCTTACGTATGACATAAAACCTCATTCCTTTATTTTTAGTAATATAACGAGCGTTTTATGTACAAACTTTATACGAACTTCTGAAAGGGGCAACTACATGCAATATGTAATGAGCATTATCGGTATTATTGCCGTGTTAGGTTTATGTTTTGCTTTGTCAAACAACAAAAGTAAAATCAACTTCCGTGCAATTGCAATTATGATTGGTTTCCAAATTTTAATCGGTTGGTTTATGTTTGCTACAAAGATTGGTCAACAAATCATTATTTTCATTAGTAAAGTTTTCAACAAACTAATTAAACTTGGTACGACAGGTGTCGATTTTCTCTTTAATGGAATTCACAGAGATTTTGTCTTTTTCTTAAACGTATTATTAATCATCGTATTTTTCTCAGCACTACTTTCAATCTTTAGTTATTTAGGTGTTTTACCATTCATCGTTCGCGTTGTCGGCGGTGCTATTTCAAAAATTACTGGTTTACCACGTGTTGAGTCATTCCACGCAGTAAACTCTGTATTCTTCGGTTCAAGTGAAGCGTTAATCGTTATTAAAAACGATTTACAGCATTTCAATAAAAACCGTATGTTTATCATTTGTTGTTCTGCGATGAGCTCCGTTTCTGCTTCTGTTACAGCATCATACGTAATGATGTTAGATGCAAAATACGTACTGGCAGCTCTTCCGCTAAACTTATTCTCAAGCTTAATCGTTTGTTCGTTATTAACACCAGTTGATACGAAGAAAGAAGATGAAGTGATTCAGAAATTTGATAGAACTCTATTCGGAGACAGCTTTATCGGCGCAATGATTAACGGTGCGCTTGATGGTTTAAAAGTAGCTGGTATCGTTGCCGCATTAATGATCGCCTTTATCGGTGTGATGGAAGTTGTAAACTACGTAATTAGTGCAGCTTCAGGCGCAATGGGACATGCTGTTACTTTACAACAAATCTTCGGTTACGTACTTTCTCCATTCGCATTCTTAATGGGTATTCCAACTCAAGATATTATCCCAGCTGGTGGTATTATGGGTACGAAGATTGTTTTAAATGAGTTTGTAGCAATCCTTGATTTAAAAGACACAGCTACAACATTAGCTCCACGTACAGTTGGAATCGTTACAGTATTCTTAATTAGCTTCGCAAGTATTAGCCAAATTGGTGCAATCGTTGGTACAATCCGTGCCCTTTCTGAAAAGCAAGGAAGCGTTGTTTCTAAATTTGGTTGGAAAATGCTATTTGCATCAACACTTGCTTCTATTTTATCTGCGACAATCGCTGGATTGTTTATTTAATAAAAAAACACCTTACTTTAACAAGTAAGGTGTTTTTTTGATTCTTTATGAAACCGAGTGAAATTCAACTGCTTCTTCTGTATTGATAATCCTATCTTTATATATACCTTTTATTGAAATGTAAATGATAGATTTGTTTATGTTTTTTAACTTTCCTAATGAAAAATGATAAAGTAATCCATCGCTTTTTAAAGTCCACATCTTCCCACTCCATGGACCAGTAGCTTTTTGTTCATCCGACGCCTTTATTTCACCTTCATATTCGCATTCTCCTAAAGGAGTTTTAATTATATTCTTCTCTGTATCAATTCGAATATTTTTAATTAGCTTCAAATTTTCATCAGAGAGAATTTGAATTTCATGATCTTTCTGTTTAAAAAAGAGTTTTCCGTCTTTGGTATTTACATATTCTGCATTATTCATTTTATCTATCATAAAATCATATTCTTCTTTTGTAATACCTAAGTTTTGATGATAAGGAAACGTTTTTTTCGGTATAATTTCTTCTTCGGCATACTTCAAATACCAATCTAAATTATTTGTAATACTATCGCTCATTTTATTTCCTATTTTCTCTAATTTCTCTTTTATCTCATAAGGAAATTCTAGTGTCATAATATCCGCCGTCACTTCCGCATTCATAAGATGCGATGGAATATACTCTTCCACGCTATTCGCTTTACTCACTTCACTTTGACAACCAACTATAAATAGCGATATGAAAAAGATATATATTATTTTTTTATATTTCATTTCTATTCTCCACTCCATACATTATTCTTACTTAGTTTTATAGCGGTTTTCATTATAGTATAAAATCTTTATATTTTAATTAAATACATATCCTTATGCAAAATTGCATATTAATATGTCTTCTTCTTACTTTAAAATTAGCTTAAATAACTTTCCAAATTATGCGAATAATAAGCGTTAAATGTTATAATTTGTAAAAAACATTGGAGGACCTTATGAAAATTCACGCCCTTTTCGATTTCTTACATTTACTAGTCTTAACGCTGAAAAGCTATTATGTATGGGGAATGCCTATCTATGTCTTCATTATTCCTCTTATCTTTGTAGTCGGTTATATTATTATTAATTCTAATAAGAAACAAAAAAATACATCTATTCAAAGTCACTAATCTATTACCTTAATAGCCTCCTAAAAATCATATTCCCCTCATTTTCTTCAAATGATATGATGAACAAGGGTATATCCCCACCACTCTTATAGCGGTGGGGATTTTAATGTCAATATGCAACATACTACACAATAGAAGGTGATTTTTATGAGAAAATACGCAGCAATTGCTTTATGTACGTCTGCCATTCTAGCAGGCTGCAATACTAGCAATGTAAGCCAAGAACCTAAAAAAGAGAAAAAGGTTCAAGAAGTAGCTATACAAAAAGAGACTCTACCAGAACAAGGTAAAATTTCTTATACTCCCATCACACACGAATCTACAAACACAAGTATTCATATTACAGACTTAAAAGATTCTTTAAATGAAGTACAATATAAAATTTGGCGCACAGCTGATGGAAAGGAACGTGCTAAATCTTTTTCTTCTAAAGAAAAGGAGAAACAATTTACAATTCCTTTTGACATAAAAGAATTTGAAGGAAAACGCGGTGAGTTCCAAATTGAAGCAACAGGAATGAAAGAAGATGGGAAAACAATCCCGCTTACGAAATCTACTATTACTTTCGAACAAAAGGTTCCTGTTCTTATGTATCACGCAATCGATGATTATCATGGTCAAGGTATTAAAGACTTATTCGTATCACCAGCTAACTTTGAAGCACAAATGAAACATTTAAAAGACAATGGTTATACGCTTTTAACGTTTGAACGCTGGAGCGATATAAATAAAGTAAATAAGCCGATTTTCGTTACATTTGATGACGGTATGAAAAATAATATGAATGCATTTCGCGTTTTACAAAAGCTAAAAGATGATACTTTTAAACCGGCAGCAACAGAATATATGATTGTTGATAACGTTGATGTAGAAGGAGCATTGTCTACTTCTGAAATAAAAGAAATGGTTGATTCCGGCATTTTCTCGGTGCAATCTCATACTGCAACACATGCAGACTTACCGAAAATTACAAACTATGAGGAAGAGTTAAAAGGTTCAAAAGAAAAACTAGAAAAAATAACAGGTAAGCCTGTTATCGCGATTGCTTATCCATTCGGTCATGTAGATGATAAGGTTGTTACAGAAACGAAGAAGTATTATCAATTCGCGACGACGACAAAGCCTGGGCAATTCATTACGAAGGGTGAACCTGATGAATTGTTAAAGATGAAGCGCGTTCGTATACACCATACAACGACTGTAGAGCAGTTTGCTTCTTCAATTAAGTAAATATAAGGGCTCAATACATTTTGAGCTCTCTTTTTACTTTATATTTATATATATTTTTAGAATTTTCTTGTATTATATATAGTAAGAAATCTTTCAAATTAAAGGAGATTATACATATGTCATTTGAACAAACGTTAGAGAAATATGCTGCTCTTGCAGTTAATGTTGGTGTTAATATTCAACCTGGACAAACTTTATCAATTAGTGCACCTCTTGAAGCTGTACAATTTGTACGCCTCGTTACAGAAAAAGCATATAAATCTGGTGCAAAACACGTATATGTAGATTGGAATGATGAGACGTTAACACGCTTAAAGTTCGATCTAGCTCCTGAAGAAGCTTTCGCTGAATTTCCATCTTGGAAAGCACATGCTCGTGAAGAATTAGCAAAAGAAGGCGCTGCATTTATGTCTATCTATGCAGAAAACCCTGATTTATTAAAAGGTGTAGAAGCATCGCGTATTGCAACAGCTCATAAAGTAGCTGGAGAAGCAATGAAAGTATACCGTGATTACGTACAAGCAGATAAAGTAAGCTGGTGTGTCATTTCTGTTCCTACGAAAGAATGGGCTGCGAAAGTATTCCCTGACGTAGCGCCAGAAGAACAAGAAGCAAAGTTATGGGATGCTATTTTCAAAGCTACTCGTGCTGATTTAGAAAATCCTGTAGAAGCATGGAAAGAACATGATGAAACATTACATACAAAAGTGGATTACTTAAACGAAAAGCATTATAAAGCTCTTCACTATACAGGTCCTGGAACAGATTTAACAATCGAACTTCCAGAAAAACATGTATGGGCTGGTGCTGGTAGCTTAAATGAAAAGAACGTACCATTTATGGCTAATATTCCAACTGAAGAAGTATTTACAATGCCACTTAAAACAGGTGTAAACGGCCAAGTTTCTAGTACAAAACCGTTAGTATTTGCAGGTAATATTATCGATAATTTCACGTTAACATTTGAAAATGGGCGTATCGTAGACTATAAAGCTGAAGCTGGTGAAGAAGCTTTAAAACATTTAGTAGAAACAGATGAAGGTTCTCACTTCTTAGGAGAAGTAGCTTTAGTACCTCATGACTCACCAATTTCAAACACAAATGTTTTATTCTACAATACACTATTTGACGAAAATGCATCTTGCCACCTTGCAATCGGAAATGCTTATGCATTTAACTTAGTTGGCGGAAAAACAATGTCTAAAGAAGAACTTGCTGAAAACGGCGCAAACGCTAGTATCACACACAACGACTTCATGATTGGATCAGCTGAGCTTGATATTGACGGTATTACTGCTGATGGCAGACATGAGCCTATCTTCCGTAAAGGTAACTGGGCGTTTTAAATTTATTACCATAAAGAAACACATTGGATAATCCAATGTGTTTCTTTATTTATTTGGTTTCAATTCAAATTTTATCGTTCTATTTTCATGCGTAAACTCCGGTCTATACGTAGCGATATACGTATTTTCTTTCGCTACGTCAAATAGCATGATATCTTGAATTTTTTCATCTGGTGCTAACTTTTTACTAATAAAGCTATCAGGGTTATTATATTCTTTAAATCTTGTACCTTTCTTATCGGTAATCTCAAATTCATAAAATGCAAAAGGTATTTCCTTTTTACTATTATTTTCTACTTTGAAAATAATCCCCAAAATCTCCTCTTTCTTTTTATTCTCATCATAATCCGGATATCCTAATTTAACTGAATCGATAGTTACTTGCAAACCATCTACGTCTACTGTCTCCCCTATTTTATACACTTTATCTTGAACATCTTCTTGTTTACTTTCATTACTATCTTTAGTCTCAGTGCAAGCACTTAAACTAAAAGCTATGCCAAAAATTAAAACAATTTGACTTACCTTTTTTAACATACTCTTTCCTCCACATAAGACAATATTTCATATGTATCATAACAAAACGCTTTACTCTTTCTTGTCATATTTTGTCGTATTAATTGCTAACTGCACAAATAGAAAAAAGCTATCTTCTACAAAAGATAGCTTTCATGATGCCGATGAAACCTTAAGCCCAATGACACCCAAAACAATAAAAAGAATACAAAATGCTTGAAATAAACTAATATGCTCTTTAAAAAAGTACACACTAATGATTGTAATAAGTAATGTTCCAACGCCAGACCAAATAGCATAAGCAATACTTAAATGAATCTTTTTCACAACGATGGCAAACACGCTGAAACAAATCCCATAAAACACGAAAATCAGTACACTTGGAACAAGCTTTGTTAAACCATTTGATAGTTTCATCGCAATTGTTCCAGCTACTTCAAAAATAATTGTAACAAGTAATAATAGCCAATATACCATACTAGAATCTCCTTCTCTGTTACCTTATAGAGATTCTAGTATACTACTTATAATCCCAATGAAATATATTTAATTTCTAAATATTCCTCGATGCCGAAATGGCCTCCTTCACGACCGATACCACTTTCTTTAAATCCCCCAAATGGTGCTTGTGCAACTGATGGAAGACCATCGTTTAGACCGATAATACCGTACTCTAACGCTTCACTAATTTGGAATGCTTGGCTAATGTCTTTCGTGAAAATATACGCAGCTAAACCGTATGGTGTATTGTTTGCACGTTCGATTACTTCATCAACTGTTTTAAATTTCGCAACTGGTGCCACTGGCCCAAATGTTTCTTCATTCATACAAAGCATCGTATCATTTGCCAACCCAATTACAGTCGGTTGAATGAAATGTCCCTCTAACTCTGCGACCTTTTGACCACCATATAAAACTGTTCCACCTTTTTGAATAGCATCTTCAATATGTTCTTGTACTTTTGAAACTGCATTCTCATCAATAAGTGGCCCGACAGTCGTTCCGTCATCGAAACCGTCTCCTACTTTCAACTGCCCTACTGCCTTTTGGAACTTCTCTACAAATACTTCGTATACTTCTTCTTGAACGAATACTCGGTTTGTACATATACACGTTTGTCCTGCATTACGGAATTTCGAACCAATCACCGCTTCTACTGCTTTATCTAAATCTGCATCATTCATTACGATAAACGGAGCGTGTCCCCCTAACTCAAGCGAAACTTTTTTCATCGTTTGCGCCGCACTAGCCATTAACTCTTTCCCGATTTCCGTTGACCCTGTAAAGGACACTTTTCGAACGCGACCATCTTCCATCCATGTATCAGCAATTGCTTTTGCACTACCTGTTACGATATTGATTACGCCCTTTGGAATATCTGCTTCATGGGCTAATTCAGCTAATTTCAATGCAGTTAATGGCGTTTGACTTGCCGGTTTCACAACGGCTGTACAGCCTGCTGCAAGCGCTGGGGCTACCTTTCTCGTAATCATAGCAGCTGGGAAGTTCCAAGGTGTAATAGCTGCCATAACGCCAACTGGTTGCTTCATAACTAAAATGCGCTTATTCGGATGAGCAGCAGGAATCATTTCACCATATACGCGTTTCCCCTCTTCTGCATACCATTCAACAAAACTGTTTGCATAATTTACTTCACCAAGCGCTTCTGCAAACGGCTTCCCTTGTTCCTTCGTCATAATCGCTGCGATCTCTTCTTTATTTTCATCAATAAGCATGAACCACTTTTTTAACTTCGTTGCACGATCTGCTGCCGTTAACTTAGACCACGTTTTAAAAGCTTCATGTGCAGCATCAACAGCTTGCTTTGCCTCTGTTACTCCGCCTTTTGGTACAGTTGCAAATATTTCCTTCGTCGCAGGATTATTTACTTCAATTTGTTCTTGTAGTGTAATCCACTCACCATTTATATACATCGCCTTTTTATCTATACTTACGAAAGTCGCCTTTTTATCCAATGTTTTCTTCCTCCTCTATGAACTTCTTAATTTTTCTAGTAGCAGCAGATTGACTAATTTGCAAAAACTCAGCCACTTTATAACTTGATCCATACGTTTTATACGCTTTAAGAATTATATTTCTCTCTACCTCTTCCAGCATTTTATAAAGGCTTTGCCCCGATTGTTCAACTGCAGCCTCTTGCATAGAGAGTGGCAAATCCTCTACCGTTACAACATCATCAACAGTAATAACAATTCTCTCAATTACATTCTCTATTTCTCTATTGTTCCCTTCCCACGGATATCCAACAAACATTTGTAACGTACTCGGCGCTAGTTTCACATCACGTCCGTACTTTTTATTAAAGTGCTGCAAGTAATGATAAATAAGCGGCAAAATATCTTCTGTTCTTTCCCTAAGCGGGGGAATTGCAATTGGAATGACATTCAAACGATAGTATAAATCTTTCCGAAATGTTCCTTGTTTCACCATCTCGCTTAAATCTCTATTTGTTGCCGCCACAATTCGAACATCTACTTTTTTTAATTCTCTTCCGCCTATAGGACGAAATGTTTTTTCTTGCAATACTTGCAAAAGCTTCGCTTGAATTTCAAGCGGCATTTCACCGATTTCATCTAAAAAAAGAGTTCCTTTATGCGCGGATTCTAATAGTCCCTTTTTCCCTTCACGATTCGCACCTGTAAAAGATCCACCTGAATATCCAAAAAGCTCCGATTCAATTAAATTAGTTGGTAATGCCGCACAATTAATTTCATAGAAACTTTCATGCTTACGGTGACTCACTTCATGTAAATGGCGTACTAATCGACTTTTTCCTACTCCAGTCTCGCCTAAAACGAGAACAGTACTATCCACTACAGATACTTTTTTGATTGTATCGACTATTTTTTGCATAGCTAGACTTTTAAAAATAAGTCCTTCATGCTCATATGTTTCTCTTAATTCTTTTTTATATGTTTTTAGCTGATTATCCATTTCCTCTACCTTTTGACGTAATTGATAGAGTTCAGTAAGGTCGCGAGAATAACTAATCACTCTTCTTAAATTTCCCTCATCATCAAAAACAGGCCTTGTACGAACGTGTAAATACTCTCCTGATTTTGTAGTTTGAACGAGTTCAATTGGCCTCTTTTTTTCAATCACTTCTAATGTCGCTGATGGATAAAAGATTCCATCCTTTTGTAGTTCTTTTACATGCTTACCAACTAACTCTTCTGCAGCTAGTTGGTAGTGCCTTTCACATGTACTATTTACACGTACAACGATCCCTTGCTCATCTGTAACAAAAATTTCGTCAAACGCATATTCAAATACATCTTTTAAATCCATTAACACTCGTTCCTTTTCTGCAACCATCCTAGCCACTCCTAACTTCAAATCCATCGATCCACTTCACTACCTTTATTATAAAGTGAATTTTCTGCATTTAATATAGAGTCAGCTAGAATGTTTGCTATTTATACTTCAGTTTTTACACGCGAGCGATGTTTGTTTGCTCATAACAAGCTTGCAATGATTCTTCAATTATTGTTAAACCTTCTTCAAGTTGCTCATCTGTAATAACTAAAGGCATTAACACACGGATAACATTTCCATATGTCCCTGCTGATAATAACAGTAACCCACGCTTATTTGCTTCTGCACATAGATTAGCCGTTAACGTTTTGTCAGGTGCTTTCGTCTTACGATCTTGAACGACCTCAAATGCACACATTGCGCCTAACCCACGCACATCACCGATGCAATGATATTTATTTTTCATCTCTTCGAATCGGTTCATTACGACTTTTCCTAATTCTATCGCTCTATCATTTAATTTCTCATTTTCTATTACATCGAGAACAGCTAATGCAGCCGCACATCCTAATGGACTTCCTGCATACGTTCCACCAAGTTCACCTGGTGCAGACTCATTCATAATTTCTTTACGTCCAATGACACCACTTATCGGTACACCAGCACCTAATGATTTAGACACTGTAATTAAATCTGGAACGACATCATAGTGATCAATTGCAAAATATTTTCCTGTACGACTAAAGCCTGTTTGTATTTCATCCGCTACAAATAAGATGCCGTTCTCTGAACAAATGCGGCGTACTTCTTGAACAAATTTCTTACTTGGGACGATAAATCCACCTTCCCCTTGAACAGGTTCCATTACAACAGCTGCAATTGTTTCTGGTGCTACTTCCGATATGAAGAAGTTCTTAAACTCTTCAATAATAAAATCATCATACTGCTCTTCCGTTAATCCCTCTGGGCGACGGTATTCGTATGGAAATGGCGCTTTATATACTTCTGGAGCAAAGGGACCAAACCCGAATTTATATGGCTTCACTTTACTTGTCATCGTCATTGTCATTAATGTACGCCCGTGGAAACCTTTAGAAAATGCGATAATACCAGGTCTCTTCGTATATTTACGAGCGATTTTCACCGCGTTCTCAACTGCTTCTGCACCACTATTTAAAAACAGGACTTGCTTATCGAAACTTCCTGGTGCCAATGCCGCAAGCTTTTCTGCTAATTCAATATATGGCTCATACATCATGACGTTAAATCCAGTATGAATGTATTGATCGACTTGTTTATGGAGCGCTTCTTTAACCGTTGGATGACAATGCCCTACGTTAATTGTCCCGATTGCTCCTGCAAAATCAATGTACTGATTGCCATCAACATCTGTTACAAGAGCACCATTGGCAGATTGTACAAACGTTGGGATGCCGTTACTTACTCCTTTTGGTACTATATTTTGACGGCGTTCTAATAAAGATGCCGCTTTCGGTCCTGGAATTTGTTCATTTACTTTAGCAAATTTTTTTGTGTTCATTGCGTACCCCATCCTTTTCTTTACATTGTTTTCTCTTTTTATTGCAAAATATATGCCAACTTTCTTTTCTAGCATTTATCCTATATTCTTTGTATCCAGGCATAAAAAATAAGTCTATAAAGACTCATTAAGAGTCTTTATAGACTTATTTTCCTTACACATTAGACTCTTCTTTCTCCCAGAAAAACTCACCCGATTGAGAAATAAACTCTCCAACAGAATCTAACACTAAATCAGCAAGTGGTTCTAATGTTGGACGGTCTCCTGTACCAGATAGCACCCCAATTGCATAGCAATCGCCATTTTTAGCTAAATGTAAATCAGTTGGCGTATCTCCAACAACCGCAACCTCACATGATTCTAAATTAAATTTCTCACAAAACACTTCTATAATCTTTTTATCTGGTTTTTGCGCAGGGAATGTATCCGAGGCTATAATATAATCAAAAAAGTTCTCCAACTTATATTGTTTTAAAAATAATTCTGTTGGTGCGAAATCATCCGCCGTGACAACCCCTAATATAAATCCTTTATCTTTTAATGCCTGTAACACTTTCGGTAAGTCTGCTGTCATTTTCATATGCGAACGATGCTCATACATAAGGGAAAATAACTTCTCACTTACCCACTGATGCATCTCTTCTTCTCTAGCAGACTCAATATAATTACAAAGCCCCTTCGCTACATCAAGGCTTGTTCCAGCAGCTATTGCACTCCTTGGATTAACAAATGCTCCCTCTACACCAATCTCTTCTAATAAGGTCTGCCGCATTGTACTTGGTAAATGATATAAACTTATACATTCAGCTACAAGTTCTTCAGCTACTTTTATCCATATTGAATGAAAATCCATTAATGTCCCATCTTTATCAAATAATATTGCTTTTACCTTCTCCATAGCATCCTACCTCTCGTTTCTTATCTCCTCCAGTGTATCAATAAAATATGGATGTAAAATAAAAGAATTGTAAAAATACCATAAAAATCAAACTAACTCCCAATTTACAATTCATTTTAACAAAGTAAAAAAGGATGCCTTTACAGGGCATCCTCTTGATGTTCAGGAACAAATAGTTCTAAACAATGATATATATTTTCGAATTCCATCGGTGCATCTCCACCATACTCACCATCTAAATTAATCATTAGTTTATCTGGTGAATGTACTTTAATTCGGTTCGCTTGTGTATATAACACTTTTGGATTATTAATATGTTCACCACGTTGTGCTTGTGTTGCTGCTTTAATTAAATCAGCGATAGAACCTTTTTTCAGTACTAATAGGTCAAATAACCCATCGTTAATAGATGCATACGGTGCTACCTTTTCAAATCCACCTACTGAACGAGTATTCGTAATTAAAAACATCGTAATTTCTTCTTGTAGTAACTTTCCATCATACTCAATTTCAACATATGTCGGATGCAATGATGGTAACATCTCGATACCTTTTAGGTAATAAGCAAGCTGCCCTAATACTGTCTTTAGCTTACTCGGTACTTCGTATGTTAATTCTGTAATACGACCGCCACCAGCGATGTTAATAAAATATGTATCGTTCGCTCTACCAAGGTCTAATGGCACTGTTTTTCCTTCGCAAATAATATCTGCTGCCTCTTCAATAGAACGAGGTACACCAATTGCACGTGCAAAGTCATTTGTCGTTCCAACTGGAATAATTCCAAATTTCGGACGGAATTCATGCCCAACTAAACCGTTTACTACTTCATTTAATGTACCGTCGCCACCAGCCGCAATAACAACATCAAACTTACGATCCGCAGCTTGCCTCGCCGCCACAGTAGCGTCTCCAGGACCCGTTGTCGCATGACAAGATGTCTCATAGCCAGCTTGTTCTAATTTTTGTAATACTTCTGGTAAGCTCTTCTTAAATAGCTCACGCCCAGAAGTAGGATTATAAATAATTCTTGCTCGCTTCATCATTTATTAGCACAGGAAATTTCTTTATGTATCGAAAAAGAACATACTGAACTTCTATTCAGTATTCCCATGCCTACCTCCTCTCATCTTGCTATCCTTCTTTTATCCCGCTCAAACAGGCAGTAAGAACCCGATTCGTGTAGTCCATCAAAAGTAAATATTCACTTCAATGGTTTTTTATTTGACTCCAAAATTTATCCCGCTATTTGCGGGCAGTAAATGCCCGATTGGTGAGGGCTAATAATCAGCTTTGGATGAACCTCCCACTGATTAAAGTTTCACTTTATTTCTATCCATTCTTCCATAAAAATTTACATATAACGAATAATAACTATCTATTATTTCATGAGATGAAAAAAACCTCTATGTTTAGATTTATCATTATTCCCACCTTTTTGCAACTATCATACCATAGTTGCTATACAAACATTTTTCCACTTTTGACAGTTAATCAAACGTTTGTTTAAACGATTTTGTCTCATTTAAACAAACGTTTGATTAACCTAGAAAAACACCCATGTACGGGTGTTTTTCTGCTTAATCTTTAAAAGTTACTACTATTATCGCTTATTAATCTCTTCAAGTAAGATTTTGTTAACAAGCGGTGGATTTGCTTGTCCTTTTGTAGCTTTCATAATTTGACCAACTAAGAAGCCAATTGCACGGTCTTTACCGTTTTTAAAGTCTTCGATAGATTGCTCATTATTATCAAGAATTTCTGTTACAACTTTACGAAGTGTACCCTCGTCAGAAATTTGAACAAGACCTTTCGCTTTAACGATTTCTTCTGGGTCTCCACCTTTTTCAATTAATTCATTAAATACTTTCTTTGCGATTTTAGAAGAAATTGTACCTTTTTCAATTAATTGAACCATTTTAGATAAACCAGCAGGCGTTAATGCAACGTCTTTTAATTCTTTTTGTTGTTTGTTTAAGTATGCAAGTACTTCACCCATTAACCAGTTCGATGTTAATTTCGCATCAGCACCGTCTGCAACAGTTGCTTCAAAGAAATCAGACATCTCTTTCGTTAATGTTAACACGTGTGCATCATAAGCTGGTAAGCCTAGTTCTGCAACGTAGCGAGCTTTACGTGCATCTGGAAGTTCTGGAATAGAAGCTCGAACTGCTTCTTTCCACTCATCATCAATGTAAAGTTCAACTAAGTCTGGCTCCGGGAAGTAACGGTAATCGTCAGATCCTTCTTTCACACGCATTAAGATTGTTTTCTTCGTTGCTTCATCATAACGACGTGTTTCTTGTTGGATGATACCACCAGATAACAGTTCTTTTTCTTGGCGCACTTGCTCGTGCTCAAGACCTTTTTGTACGTAAGTGAATGAGTTTAAGTTTTTCAGTTCCGCTTTTGTACCGAACTTCTCTTGTCCAACTGGACGAAGAGAAATGTTCGCATCACAACGTAAGGAACCTTCTTCCATCTTACAATCAGATACACCAGTGTATTGAATGATTGATTTTAACTTCTCTAAGTATGCATATGCTTCTTCTGGCGTACGCATATCTGGCTCAGATACGATCTCGATTAAAGGCATACCTTGACGGTTGTAGTCTACTAATGAACCATCAGCTGTATGCGTTGATTTACCAGCATCTTCTTCTAAATGAAGACGTGTAATACCGATACGTTTCTTTTTACCGTCTACTTCGATTTCAATCCAACCATTTTCACCAATTGGCTTATCAAATTGAGAGATTTGGTAAGCTTTCGGGTTATCTGGATAGAAATAGTTTTTACGGTCAAACTTCGTTTCCGTTGCGATTTCACAGTTTAATGCCATTGCAGCTTTCATCGCAAAGTTAACTGCTTCTTTATTTAAAGTAGGAAGTACCCCTGGGTATCCTAAGTCAATTACACTTGTTTGTGTATTTGGCTCCGCTCCGAATTCTGTTGGACTCGCAGAGAAAATTTTCGAATTTGTTTTTAACTCAACGTGAACCTCTAAACCAATAATTGTTTCTAAATTCATCTATGCTCGCCTCCTTACAGACTTGCTTTTTTTGTATGATAGTCTGTTGCTTGCTCAAACGCATGTGCAACGCGGTAAATTGTCGCTTCATCGAAGTGTTTACCAATGATTTGTAGACCAAGTGGCATGTTGTTAGCACCGAATCCACATGGAACTGAAATCGCTGGAACACCCGCTAAGTTTACTGGGATTGTTAAAATGTCATTTGCATACATTGTCATTGGATCGTCAACTTTTTCTCCCACTTTAAATGCCGGAGTTGGTGTTGTTGGTCCAATAATAACATCATAGTTAGCAAATACGTTTTCAAAGTCGTTCTTAATTAATGTACGTACTTGTTGTGCTTTTTTGTAATATGCATCATAGTAACCAGAGCTAAGAGCAAATGTACCAAGCATAATACGACGTTTAACTTCATCACCGAAACCTTCACTACGTGTGTTTTTGTAAAGATCTAATAAGTTATTTACATTATCAGAACGAACACCGTAACGCACGCCATCAAAGCGTGAAAGGTTAGCAGATGCTTCAGAAGAAGATAGTAAGTAATACGTTGCTAGAGCGTATTTAGAGTGTGGAAGAGATACTTCCTCCCAAGTTGCGCCCATACCTTCTAATACTTTTAAAGCAGCTAGTACTGACTCACGAGCTTCTTCGCCAACACCTTCGCCTAAGTATTCTTTCGGTACAGCAATGCGTAAACCTTTAACATCGCCTGTTAAACCAGCTAAATAGTTTCCAACTTCAACGTTTGCAGAAGTTGCATCCATGCGGTCAATACCTGAAATAGCTTGTAATAAGTATGCATTGTCTTCTACTGTACGTGTAATCGGTCCGATTTGGTCAAGTGAAGATGCGAATGCTACTAATCCGTAACGAGATACGCGTCCGTAAGTTGGTTTTAAACCTACAACACCGCAATATGCAGCTGGCTGACGGATAGAACCACCCGTATCAGAACCTAGAGAGAATAGTACTTCTCCTGCTGCTACAGCTGCTGCAGAACCACCACTAGATCCGCCTGGAACGTAATCTAAGTTCCATGGGTTTTTCGTAGCGTAGAATCCTGAGTTTTCATTTGAAGAACCCATTGCGAACTCGTCCATGTTTAATTTACCGATTGTAATTGTGTCAGCAGCTTTTAGCTTTTGCACAACTGTCGCATCATAAATTGGATCGAAGTTTGCTAATATTTTGCTTGCACAAGTTGTACGAAGACCGTTAGTTACAATGTTATCTTTTACACCAATTGGCATACCGAATAATAAACCATTATCTTCAGCGCCGATTTTTGCATCTAATTCTTTCGCTTTTGCGCGTGCATTTTCTTCATCTAATGTAAGAAAAGCTTTTACGTTATCTTCAACATCCGCAATACGTTTGTAAGATTCTTCTACTAAATCCGTAACGGAAATTTCTTTGTTGTTTAACTTCTTATGTAACTCTGATACTGAATGATCAAATAATGACATCGAAATTCCCCTCCTCTATTCTAATACTGCTGGAACACGGATTTGATTATCTTTGTGATCCGGTGCATTTTTTAATACTTCTTCAACTGGTAAACCTTTTTCTGGTACATCTTCACGCATAACATTTTTCATAGTTAATACATGAGTTGTTGGTTTTACATCTGTTGTATCTAATTCATTTAACTGTTCTGCAAATGTAACAATTGCATCTAGTTGTTTTTGAAATTTTTCTGCTTCTTGATCAGTAATTGCAAGACGTGCTAAATGTGCTACGTGCTTTACATTCTCAACGGAAATTCTTGACACGGCTAGGCCACCTCCATAATATATCGTTCAATCTACAATACTATTGATGATACCAAATTTTCAGTACTTCAAGCAAGTCAACACAGAGTACTTACGCCATTTTTACATAAAAAAAGAAAGGCAAATGCCTTTCTTTACAATTTACTCTTTATCTAACGGTTTATTTTTTGGAAATCTCTCGTTATCTTCTTCATTATCACGAATTGTTTTTTGTAATACAAAACAAGACATCGTTAAAAATAATGTTCCAATTAAATAGTATCCTTTTACACTAAGCGTTTCATCTAACGTATAAATCCCAATTAGCATACCTGAAAGCGCACAAACAAATGAAGTCCATGCTAAAAATGTGAACGCTTGCGTATTACGTCTTCTCATCGTTCTCCCCCTCGTTAGCTGTATACCCATTATAGATAAGTATATTTACCATGATGGATTTTTATGTAAATTCTAGTTTTATATTTATAAATCTATCATAAAAGAATACTATTTTAAAGAAAGTTTTCTGTCTAATCTGAAAAAACAATTAAAATCATTGACAATTATTTCTATTCTACATAAAATAAAAATAAATATTACGAACCTCGAAATATACGGGAGTGGAATTAATTGTTGCAATATGAACATTTTTTAGACTTACTGCTAGATAACGCCAAGAAACTTTTCTATCCTGAAGAATGGGTAAGCCTAGATTTAACACTTTCTAAAACAGAAGTATTTTGTTTACTTTGGATGGAACGAAATACAGATATTACAATGACGAAAATTGCTGACCTTCTTGATATACCGATGAGTACAACGACGGGGGTTATAAATCGCCTTGTAAAAAAGGGATATATTGAACGCTACCGTGATGAAAATGACCGACGTATTGTATTAATTCGGTTAACAGAAAACGGCGCAATGCTCGTTCAAGAAGTAAAACAAAATGCGGCCCATTACTTTAGCTTAGTAACAGAAGCATTATCAGAAGAAGAAAAAGCATTCTTACTACAAATCTTCCAAAAAATCATGAATCACATTGCTACATCACAGCAGAAAACAGAAGAAAAAGTTTCTACACCTAAAATGAAAAACATTCCGATTGAATAAAACCCTATTTGGGTTTTTATTCAACTATTTACTTCGACACTCGTAATATTCGACATTCGAAACAAAGGGGATATGAATGATGAGAATTATCTTGTATACAGGTAAAGGCGGCGTAGGAAAAACTAGCATTTCAGCAGCAACAGCAATTCAAAGTGCGAAACAAGGATTAAAAACATTAGTAATGAGCACAGATCCTGCTCATAGTTTAGGAGATTCATTTGGTATAAAGCTATCTTCTGAGCCATTAGAAGTTCGTAAAAATTTGTGGGCACAAGAAATTAATACGATTTATGAGATGGAAAAAGGATGGGGAAAATTACAGAAATATATTACACTACTCTTCACTTCCAAAGTAGCCGATGATATTACAACAGAAGAATTAACGATGTTTCCTGGTATGGAAGATTTAATTAGCCTACTTCGCGTACTCGATTATTATAAACAAAACACATATGATGTTATCATTATTGATTGTGCCCCAACAGGAGAAACATTAGCAATGCTAAGCTTTCCAGACATGCTCGGCTGGTGGATGGAAAAATTATTTCCTATTAAAAGAAAAGTTTTAAAAGTCGTTCGTCCTGTAGCTCAACCACTCCTTGGTGTCCCTCTTCCAACCGACGATATTATGGACGAATTAACAAGTACACTTGAACAGCTCGGAGAAATGAGAGATATTTTATCAAATCGAGAAGTAACAAGTATCCGCATCGTTGTAAATCCTGAAAAAATGGTCATTAAGGAAGCCCAGCGCAGCTTTACTTATTTGAATTTATACGATTATAACGTAGATGCCATTATGATTAACCGCGTCATCCCTAACACTGTCACCGATCCTTATTTTCAGGCATGGAAAGATACACAGAAGAAATATAAAACATTAATTCAAGATAGTTTTCAACCCCTTCCTATTTACGAAGCTCCAATGTTTGAACAAGAAGTTGTTGGTTTGTCTATGTTAGAACGTGTAGGAGATTCTTTATTTAAAACTGATCATTCCCCTACAGAAGTGAAATTTAACGGGCGCACTCAATATGTAAAAAAGGATGGCGATGAGTATATTTTCGTTCTGTCCATTCCCTTCTCAAACAAAAGTGAACTTTCCTTAAATCAAAAAGGTGATGAACTTATTATTCGAGCGGGTTCTGTTAAACGGAACATCACGTTACCAAAAACATTAACACACCTTTCTATTCAAGGAGCAAAATTTGATGAAGATGTACTAAATATTCGGTTTGGAGGTGTAGTCCATGCATGAGGAATTACTACGAAGGGTAATTCGTACAAAAGTAAAAGTCGGGATGCATATATTAGAAGAGCTACCTAATCCAATCCAGCAATCCGCTAAGCAAATATTAAATATTTTACAAGAGGAACTAGCTGCTTATCTGAAAGAACGAGAGCATCATGAAGTTAATTTAAAAAATATCATAATTGAATAACCATCTCTGTATAGAGGGCCTTTTTTTGGGCTTTCTATACTTTATTGGAGTGATGTAAATTGATGAAAAAACATTCGACTACTATACTCTGGATCATTCCCTTATTATTTTTCATTCATAACCTTGAAGAAGCTTTCCAAATGCCACAATACCTTGCTAATCAATTTTCAATCCGTCTTATAACTAGCCAACAATTTTTCATTGCCATTTCCGTATTAACAATCTTTGTATTACTTATCGTCTTTCTATATCAACTTAACTTCTTGTCTTCTATATGCTGGATTATTTTTATACAAGGGGCCATCTTCTTCAACTCTGTTCAACATATTATTTTGTTTTTCATTTATCGCTCCTATAACCCCGGCGTCATATCAGCATTTTTCATTACTCTCTTTTCTATTTTCTTTTTTTTATCCAAAAAACACTTAATTCATCAAAAGCAATTCGTAATTACACTCCTTTTCAGCTTATTTTCTTATCCCATTATAATTTGGATTACCTTACTGTTCGCTAGCTATTTTCATTCATAAAAAAAGACCAGGAAAACTCCTGGTCCATTACTCTACTTAACAAACATTGGATTCTACGTTATACAAAATTGGAAGGTACAGAATTAGGGTTTGTTTGTTAAGTTTATATGTTGAACGAACTAACAGCGGAGGGGTTCCTTCTGTTAGTCCATTAAACCCAATAATTATTTTACGATTTTTTCAAGCTCCTCAAGTGAAAGATCTACTGAAATTGAACCATCATTTGTTTCTTTCTTAATTGCATCTGTTACTTCTTTTGAATGGTATAATTCAATTACTTTTTTCAGTGTTGGATCATCTTTATCTTTCGTACGAGCTGCGAAAATATTAATATAAGGCTTCGCATTTTCATTCTTTGGATCTTCTAAGAAAATAGGATCCTTCGCTGGATCTAATCCAGCTTGACCAGCAACACCGTTATTAATAACTGATGCCGCTACATCTTTTAACACACGAGGTGTTTGCTGTGCGATAACCGGTGTAATTTTTAATTTCTTCGGATTTTCAGCAATACCACTTGGATCTCCAAATAGACCAAAATCCTTTTTCAGCTTTAATAATCCAGCTGCATCAAGAAGTTTTAATGCACGTGCTTGGTTCGTTGGATCGTTTGGAATTGCAATTTCTGAACCATCTGGGATTTCATTTGATTTCTTATATTTTTCAGAGTATAAACCCATTGGTGCAATTTGTGTTGTACCAACAGCTGTAATATCTAACTTATGTTCCTTTTTAAATTGCTCTAAGAACGCAATATGCTGGAATGAGTTTAGTTCAATATCTCCATCAGCTAACGCTTTATTTGGCGTTGTGTAATCGGAGAACTCCACCAGTTTAATCTTAATCCCTTCTTTTTCAGCTTTTTTCTTCAAAATTTCCCAAGCGTCTCCATCCGTTCCAGTTACACCGACGCGAACTACTTTTTCTTTCGCTCCTGCACCCGTGTCTCCACTTGAGCAGCCGCTTAATGCTGAGACTCCTACAATCGCTGATAATGCAAATGCTAAAATTTTCTTCATTTTCTTTTCCTCTCTTCCTTTTTATGATCTGCGTAACAAGACTTTCGCAAAGTAATTCCCTAAATTTTGAGCTATCTGTACGAGAATAATAAGTAACACGACCGTTACGAACATAACTGATGTATCAAAACGTTGATAACCATATGTCATTGCTAAATCACCAAGACCGCCACCACCGACAAGCCCAGCAACTGCAGAAAATTCAATTAAACCAACTGTCATAAATGTGACACCTAAGATTAATGGTGCTAACGCTTCTGGTACAAGGATTTCAAAAACAATTCTAATTGGCGAGGCGCCCATTGCTTGCGCTGCTTCAATTACTCCTTTCGGAACGGAAACAAGGTTTGTTTCAACCATTCTAGCAATACCAATTGATGCGACTAAGGTCATCGGGAAAATTGCTGCTGCTGTTCCAATCGTCGTTCCGATAACACTTCTCGTTAGTGGACTTAACGCTACTAAAAAGATAATGAATGGTACCGGACGAATTGTATTAATTATGATGTTAAGAATAGAAAAGACCCATTTATTTTCTAAAAAGTTTCCTTTTCTCGTTACATATAAAAGTAAACCTAGCGGTATACCAAGAATTGTAGCAAATATAAGGGTTACAATTACCATTAAGAGGGTATCCCCCGTCGCATCTAGTATGCGCGGCCAAAATATACTCCAATCAACTCGCATGAGCTTCTACCTCCTTCAGCTGCACTTGCAGTCTTAGATGTTGTAATGCTTTTTGAATTTCCCTCTGCTCCCCTTGCAACTCTACAAGAAGATTTCCAAATAGCACATTTTGAAGTTCAATAATATTTCCGTACAGTACATTTACATCGACGTTATAGTTTTTTGCGATATATGATAGTACCGGCTGTCCTGTCTCCTCACCAGTAAATGTTAGACGATAAATTTGACCACCATTTTGAATTTTCGCTAGAACACTTTCCGGTAAATGATCATTAATGACAGAACGTACAAAGTTTTGAGTCGTCTTTGTTTTTGGTTGCGTGAAAACATCAAACAGTTTTCCTTCTTCAATAACTTTTCCCTTCTCCATTACAGCTACACGGTGACAAATTTCTTTCACAACATGCATTTCATGTGTAATAAGAAGAATTGTTAAATTGTATTCTCTATTTACTTTCTTTAATAAGTTTAGAATTTCTGTCGTTGTTTCTGGATCTAAGGCTGATGTTGCCTCATCACATATAAGAATATCTGGCGATGTCGCAAGTGCTCTAGCAATGCCCACACGTTGCTTTTGTCCACCTGATAGCTGCTCTGGGTAATAGTTTGCTTTATCTTCTAACCCTACAAACTTCAGCAGTTCATTTACTCTTTCTTTTATCTCATTCTTTGGTACTTTCGCTAACTTTAATGGATAAGCAATATTTCCAAATACTGTTCTTGAATTAAATAAATTAAAACTTTGAAAGATCATTCCGATTCTTTGTCTTAGTTTACGTAATTCTTTCGTCGATAATGATGTAATATCTTTATCATCTATTGAAATCGTTCCTGCCGTCGGTCTCTCTAACATATTTACTAGGCGTAATAACGTACTCTTTCCAGCGCCACTAAAACCGATAATGCCAAAAATTTCGCCTTTCTCAACTGATAATGTTACATCCTCTACCGCATGAACAGATTGCCCAGCTGATTCATACACTTTACTTACATTGTTAAAAGAAATCATTTTTTCCCCTCCTATATGCTGTAAAAACTTGAAGCAGAGCTTTCGAGGTAAAATAAAAAGTGCTCTCCTTCTTATCAACCATAAAGATAAGAAGGAGAGCACTTATATGTACTCATTCACATCTTCTCATCTTCCAAGCCTTTATATGGCTTGCTGGAGTTAGCACGGTATTAAAAAAACCCGTTGCTGAGGTATCGTAGGGCCAGTCCCTCCACCTCTCTGGATAAGAATGTATCGATTTAATTGTCGTTTAATTAATTCTCATTATAGAACTCAGAATAATAAGAGTCAATACATTTTTTAGAAAAATATTAATTATTCCTTTATTAAAATTTTCAGATGAAAATTCATGAGAAAATAGTAACTTTCAAGGTTATTTAAAATTCTTCTTCCTCATATTTTTAAACAGGAGAATCTTCTCTACGAATTGAATAAATTTATTTGAATATGAAACTCGGAGGAAGATAAATATATGAAAACAGCTCTTTTACTCATCGATATTCAAAACGATTATTTTCCAAATGGAAAGATGGAATTGCGTAATCCAGTAGAAGCAAGCGAATATGCTAATCAGTTATTACAACACTTTAGAACAAACAGCGAACCTATTTTTCATATCCAACACGTAGCTATAAAAGATGACGCTACTTTTTTCCTACCTAATACAGAAGGTGTACATATTCACGAAAGCGTACGTCCACTTAGAGAAGAAACAGTTATAGTCAAACATTATCCAAATAGCTTCCGAGAAACTAATCTTCTAGAGCAATTAAAACGTTTAAATATTGAACATGTCGTTGTATGTGGGATGATGACTCATATGTGTATCGATGCTACAGTAAGGGCTGCATTCGATTTTGGCTTTCAATGTACCGTTATACATGATGCTTGTGCTACAAAAGACCTGTCTTTTAAGAACGCTACTATACCAGCTGTTTACATTCACAATACAATTTTAGCTAGTTTAAATGGCGTATATGCAAATGTAATAAGCACGCAAGAATTTTTAGCTACATAAAAAAACACTCCTTTCAGTGAGCAAAACCGAAAGGAGTGTTCCTTGTCGAACCATAGATTTTCTTTCAAATTGTATTATACAGGAAATTCTCAAAATGAATACTAAAAAATATGACTAATAAGTCAACTTTTCTCATCATTTTATTTCTGTTCACATGTTTATCCCGCTATTAATAGGTTTTAGCTCATTCCCTTCGAACGATGGTAATATATAGGATTTCAATTTTAAAAGGAGCTCTTCACATTCTGTGAAGAGCTCCTCTACTATTTCTTATAAAGTTTCAGAAGTAGTTTTTGCTTGCATGTGAAGTGCTAAGTAATCAGGTCCACCAGCTTTAGAGTCTGTACCAGACATGTTAAAGCCACCGAATGGTTGGTAACCTACGATTGCACCAGTACATCCACGGTTGAAGTATAAGTTACCAACGTGGAAGTCTTCGCGTGCTTTTTCAATATGGTCACGGTTGTTAGTAATAACAGCACCTGTTAAACCGTATTCCGTATTATTTGCAATTGCAAGTGCATGATCGAAGTCTTTCGCTTTACAGAATGCTACTACTGGTCCGAAGATTTCTTCTTTCATTAAGCGAGCATCTTCTGCAACGTCAGCAACGATTGTTGGTTGGATGAACCAGCCTTTAGAATCGTCTCCTTCGCCACCTGCTAAGATTCTACCTTCTTCTTTACCAATTGCAACATAGCTCATTACTTTATCGAAGGCAGCTTGGTCATTAACAGGACCCATGTTTGTACCTAATACTGCTGGGTTAGCAACTGTTAATTCTTTTGTTAATTCAACAGCACGATTTAATACATGATCATATACATCTTCATGGATTACTGCACGAGAACATGCAGAACATTTTTGTCCTGAGAATCCGAATGCTGATGCAACGATAGACTTAGCTGCTAATTCAAGATCTGCTTCTTTATCAACAACGATTGTATCTTTACCGCCCATTTCAGCGATAACGCGTTTTAACCAAATTTGTCCTGGGTTTACTTTCGCTGCACGCTCATAGATGCGGATACCTACATCACGAGATCCCGTGAAGCTTACGAAACGTGTACGAGGATGATCTACTAAGTAGTCACCAACTTCAGAACCGTTACCTGGAACGAAGTTTACTACGCCAGCTGGTAAGCCAGCTTCTTCTAATACTTCCATAAATTTCGCTGCTACTACAGGAGTTGTACTAGCTGGTTTTAGTAATACTGTGTTACCAGAAACTAAAGCAGCTGTTGTCATACCTGCCATAATTGCGAATGGGAAGTTCCAAGGAGAAATGATAACACCTACTCCTAATGGAATGTAAGAGAAACGATTATATTCAATTGGACGGCTTTCTACTGGAATACCGTCTTTTAATTTTAACATTTGACGACCATAATATTCCATAAAATCGATTGCTTCTGCTGTATCAGCATCTGCCTCATTCCATGGCTTACCTGCTTCTTTTACAAGAATAGCAGAGAATTCATGTTTTCTGCGACGAACGATTGCTGCAGCACGGAATAAAATATCTGCACGCATTTCTGGCTTTGATTTTCTCCAAGTTTGGAATGTTTCATCCGCTACTTGCATTGCTTTTTCAGCTAACTCACGGCTTGCTTTTGAAACACGACCAACAAGTTCCTCTTTATTTGCAGGGTTTACAGAAACAATTTTGTCTTCTGTAGTGATTTTTTCTCCCCCAATAATTAATGGATAGTCTTGTCCAAGATAAGATTCTACTTTCTTTAAACCTTCTTCAAACGCTAATTTGTTAGCCTCCACTGAAAAATCTGTAAATGGCTCATGTTTGTATGCTACTACCATTTTTTTTAGCCTCCCCTTAGAAAAACGTTTACATTTTACAACATTATTCTACACGATAATTTAGATTTATTCAAATATTCCTAGACTTATATTTTAAAAATTAATAAATTTTTAAAATATAATAAAAAAAAGAGATTCATACATGCGTATGAATCTACAAAATATGAGTATATTCCAAAACATTTTTCCCGATCAATAATATAGTAACTAATAAAAATAAAGTCCTTACATATCCAACACCTTTTTGAACCGCAAACTTCGATCCAAAATAAGCACCTAAGATCATTGATAATCCCATGATAATACCGTATTCAAAATGAATTATATCTAAAAATAAAAAAGTAATTAAAGATACAATATTACTAACAAAGTTCAAAAGTTTTCCAGATGCTGCCGCTTGAATAAAATCCAGGCCAATTAATAAAAATGCAAAAATTAAAAACGACCCTGTCCCTGGTCCAAAAAATCCATCATAAAATCCTATCATTAAAATAGCAAAGAAAAATATTAATGTTTTTCTTTGCGTCATCTTCTTATAGGTAGACACACTTCCCCAATTCTTTTTTGCAATAATATAAATAGCAATAAATACCAACATTACAAGTACTAATGGGCGTAAAATATCCGGTGGAATAAATTTTACTACTAAAGCACCTGCAACAGCTCCAACAATAGTTAACGGGATTAACTTTCCTACAATTTTAAAATCAACTTTTCCTGATCGAATGAAATACATCGCACTCGTAAACGTCCCCATTGTTGCCGCTAATTTATTCGTTGCAATTGCCGAAGCTGGCGATAAGCCAACAAACATAAGTGCAGGAAGCGAAATTAACCCTCCTCCTCCAACAACGGAATCAATAAAAGCTGCTAAAAAACCGAATGCAATTAATAAAATAATGACTTGAAAACTTAATTCTTCCATGAGCTTTACCCCTTACCCCTATTTTTTACAACATTTTAAATTATAACAAAATTACATAAGAAAAAAAGCTGTTCCATAGAGGAACAGCCTTCATATTTAATCTAAAATCTTCACAAGTGGTTCATCTTGTTTTGCTTCACGTATAATAATAGCTTCTGGGCGTTCTACAGATTTAATCGTTACTTGTACTTTCATATAATTCGGGAAGTATTCCATAACAAGCCCTGCCACATATTGTGTAAAACCAACTATTTCAGCTTTTCCATTAAACTGGACAGGAATATCAAGCTTCATTTCTCTTAATTCATCATCTCTATACATACCAGTACCAATAACAGCTGTATAATCGCCTTGGAAATAATCGCTTAGTTTTGCCTTAAAGTTGGATACTCTTGCAAGGTCTTCACGTTTATTATCTGTTTTCGCTTGCTCTGATGGGAACAAATAATATTTTTCATTAATTTGTTTCCAATCTTCAACCGTTTCACTACCTTTTTCGGCATTTGCATAAGAAACAAAATTACCTGGCACGAGCGAAGACTTTGGAGCTTGGCGATAAATCGCAAATGTTATTGGAATATTTTTGGTTTCAGGTTCTTTTTGATGTATGACTTTCAAAATTTCTTGCGCCATTTTTTTCCCTTCAGCTAACATCTTTTCATCCGGGATTGCAGCTTCACGTGGATAACCATGCTCTTCGTTAAAATATTGAACAGAATTCATCGCTAATCCAACTACCATACCAACGCGTTCCTCGCCGTTATCGCCTTTTTTCACATAATAATCATGCTCTAAAATATTCGAAATATATATTGGATTTTTTTTATTTTTCACTTCTAGTGATTCGGATCCTGTTCCTAATGCAGGGTTTAATCCTATATTAGGAAATTTAACTGCATCTTTTTTTAATTTGTCCTCTAGTTCCTTTTGTTCAGCATCTGTACGTTTTCTTTTAACAAGCATCTGTATAGTTTGAGTATCTAGAGCTTTTCCGCCTTTTAAAAAATTATCTTTCGTACTAAATGATTCTTTTGCAATTCGCATTAACCCTGTTTCAAATTCATCTATATCAAGACGACTATTTAACCCTTGCACGACTAAACCACGTGCCTTTCCACCATCAAATGGAATAGTCGTCTTATAATATTCATCCGAAATAGCGTATTTTGGAACAACTGATTGTTCTTTTGCTTTCCCCGATTTCTCAGCCACTTTTTCATCTTTGTCGGCACCTGCACTACACCCACTTACAAGTAGGCCAAGGCTTAATACCGCTAATGCTATTTTTTTCATGGTAAGTTTGCACCTCTTACTTATTTAGCTCTTGTAAGAACCTCTCTTCATTCCAAACCTCAACATTATGTTTCTCCGCTTGTGCTAATTTCGAACCAGCCGCTTCACCTGCAACAACTAAATCCGTACTCTTACTAACACTTCCCGTTACTTTTCCACCTAATGCCTCAATCTTCTTCTTCGCTTCACTTCGCCCCATAACTTCTAGCTTACCTGTTAAAACAACCGTTTTTCCTGCGAAGTAAGATTCAACATTTTGTAAATCTGCAATTTTTATACCTTTGTATGTCATATTCACGCCATACTCTTTAAACTGCTGTAATAACTCTAATACATCTTCATTATCAAAATATGTCACAACAGATTGAGCCATTTTTTCGCCAATTTCATTAATTGCTTTTAGTTCTTCTTCCGTTGCTTTTACAAGCTCATCCATCGTTTCAAATTGCTCTGCAAATGTACGTGCTGCTTTCGCTCCAACGTGGCGAATTCCAAGACCAAATAATAATCGCTCTAACGAGTTTTCTTTAGACTTTTCAATTGCTTGTATTAAGTTTGTTGCTGATTTTTCACCAAAACGTTCTAACTGTAATAATTGCTCTTTCGTCAATGCATATAAGTCAGCAAATGTACGAATATAATCTGCATCAAACAGTTGTGTAATGACACGTTCTCCAAGTCCATCAATATTCATTGCATTTCTTGAAACGAAATGGATTAACCCTTCTCGAATTTGAGCAGGACAAGTTGGATTTATACAACGAAGTGCTACTTCTTCTTCTAAACGAACAAGTTCACTCTCACATGCTGGACAATGAGTTGGCATGCGGTATTCTTCTTCCTCACCAGTACGCTTATCAAAAATAACGTTCACAACTTCAGGAATAATATCTCCAGCCTTCTTCACAACAACGTAGTCACCAATTCGAATGTCTTTTTCACGAATTAAATCTTCGTTATGTAAAGAAGCACGACGAACAATCGTACCAGCAACTCTCACTGGCTCTAGTTCTGCAGTCGGTGTTACAACTCCTGTTCGGCCAACACTTAATTCAATGCCTGTTAATCTCGTTACAACTTCTTCAGCCGGGAATTTATAAGCAATCGCCCATCTTGGACTCTTCGCTGTAGTTCCTAGACTTTCTTGAAGGGCAACATCATCTACTTTTATAACGATTCCATCAATCTCATAATCAAGATGCGGACGTTTTTCTTGCCATTCTTCTACATAAGCTATAACTTCTTCAATTGTTTCACATGTACGGCGATTTGGATTTGTCTTAAATCCAAGTTCACCTAAGAAATCAAGCGATTCACTATGTGATGGAATTGTTTTTTCTTCTACATTCGCAAGACCATACACAAACATAGATAAGTTACGCTTCGCTGCAATTTTCGGATCAAGTTGACGTATTGAACCTGCTGCTGCATTACGCGGATTCGCAAATACATCTTCTCCATTTTGCTCTTTTTCTTCATTTAGTTTAACGAATGAACGCTTCGGCATATAAGCTTCGCCTCGTGCTTCTAACGTTACTTCTTCATTTAAACGAAGTGGGATAGCTTTAATCGTTTTTAAATTTTGAGTAATATCTTCACCCGTTACACCATCACCACGTGTCGCCCCTTGAATGAAGCGTCCTTTTTCATAATGAAGCGAAACGGCAAGCCCGTCAATTTTTAATTCACATATATATCTTACATTCGCACCATCAATTCCTTGACGTACTCTTCTGTCGAAATCACGTAAATCTCCTTCGTTAAATGCATTTCCTAAACTTAACATTGGTGACTTATGTGTTACTTTTTCAAATATATCAAGAACAGTCCCCCCAACGCGAACGGAGGGAGAATCTTCACTCATAAACTCTGGGTTCTCTGCTTCTAATTTTATAAGCTCCTGCATATTACGGTCATATTCCGCATCAGAAACAGAAGGATTGTCTAATACGTGATATTGATAGTTAAATGTATTTAATAAATCACGCAGTTCTTCTATACGTTTTTTTGCTATCTCTTTTGACATATCCTCATTCCTTTCTATTGTTTCGTCACAGGTGCAAATTTTGCTAACAAACGTTTAACACCAATTGGGCTTGGGAATGCAATATCTAATTCTTTTGCATCACCTTCACCTTTTACACTTACAACTGTACCGACTCCCCATTTTTGGTGGGAAGCTTTATCTCCTACTGCCCAGCCAATTTGTTCGCCGCCTGTCGTCTTAGCTGCAGGGCGCGCGAAAGCTGAACGAGAGCGTGTTGTCGTTGTGATTGTCGTTTTGCCGCTACTTGCCGTTCTGCCTTTTGCACCAAACGATGTTTCACGCTTTGGCGCTGTTTCATTTAATGATTCCACTAGTTCTGTCGGGATTTCTGTAATGAATCGAGACGCAGCGTTCATACTTGTTCTACCAAATAAAGTACGCATTTGCGCGTTAGATAAATATAGCTCTTCTTCTGCACGGGTAATACCTACATAAGCAAGACGACGTTCTTCTTGCATTTCATCCTCTTCCATAAGAGAACGAGTATGAGGGAATATCCCTTCCTCTAAGCCAACAATAAAGACAACCGGGAACTCTAATCCTTTCGCTGAGTGCATCGTCATTAAAATAACTTCTTCACCAGCAGTTGGGTCTTCATCTACACGATCAATATCAGCAACAAGTGCTAAATCTGTTAAGAATGCAACAAGGCTCTTATCTTCGCTTTGAGATTCAAATGTTTGCGTAACAGATAAGAACTCGTCTAAGTTTTCTAAACGACCTTCCGCTTCTAAAGAACGTTCATTTTTCAACATATCGCGATAGCCTGTTTTTTCAATAACTTCTTCTACTAATTCTGTAACAGATAAATACTCTTGCATATTTACCCAGTTATTTAATAAATTCGCAAATTCTTTTACTGCCTTTGTAATTTTTGCACTTACTCCAACATGCTCAATTTCATCAAATACAGCAGTTAATGAAATTCCGTTTTGCACACCGTAATTAATAATTTTATCGATAGAAGTCGCACCAATACCACGCTTTGGCATGTTAATAATACGTGCAAAACTAATTTCATCATCTGGATTACCGATTAAACGTAAGTACGCCAAAATATCTTTAATCTCTTTACGATCGTAGAACTTCGTACCCCCGACAATTTTGTACGGAATGTTAGATTTAAGGAAAATCTCCTCGACCATACGAGACTGAGCATTCGTACGATATAACACTGCAAAATCAGTATATTTTCGTTTCCCCATTTGAATATCGTCACGAATTTTTTTCGCAACAAAATACGCTTCGTCCTTTTCAGTTGCAGCACGATAATACGAGATTTTACTTCCAACTTGATTGTCTGTCCATAATTTCTTCGGCTTACGATTCGTATTTTTTTCAATAACAGCATTCGCTGCATTTAAAATATTTTGTGACGAACGATAGTTTTGTTCTAACAAAATTACTTGTGCATTCTCATAGTCTTTTTCGAACGACAAAATGTTAGAAATATCTGCACCACGCCAGCGATAAATAGACTGGTCAGAGTCACCTACAACGCAAAGATTTTTAAAACGCGCTGCCAAATGTTTAACAAGAAGATATTGCGCTTTGTTCGTATCTTGATACTCATCAACGTGAATATATTGGAACTTACGCTGATAAAACTCTAATACTTCTGGAACACGTTCAAATAACTGAATCGTGGTCATAATTAAATCATCAAAGTCTAATGAATTATTTTTCAAAAGACGTTTTTGATACTCTGTGTATACATCGCTCGTTAATTTTTCATATGGATCAGCCATTGTAATTTTTTTTGCATATTTATCCGCAGATAACAGTTCATTTTTCGCATTACTAATACCCGCTAAAATAGAGCGCGGCTCAAATTTCTTCGGATCAATATTGCGCTCTTTCATAATTTTTTTGACTACAGTTAGCTGATCGCCTGAATCTAAGATTGTAAAGTTACGATTAATACCAATACGATCGATATCCCGTCGTAAAATACGTACACACATAGAGTGGAACGTCGAAATCCAAATATCTTCTGCTTCTGGTCCCACAAGTGTATCAATACGCTCACGCATTTCACGAGCTGCTTTATTTGTGAAGGTAATAGCTAGTACATTCCATGGTGCTACACCTTTTTCACCAAGTAAAAACGCAATACGATGTGTTAACACACGTGTCTTACCACTACCTGCACCTGCCATTAATAGAAGTGGTCCATTCGTTGTTTGGACTGCTTTTTGTTGCTGTGGATTTAAACCGTTTAATAATCTATCTGTCATACTCATATACGCCTGCACCTACTCTCCTTTTACTGCTTTAACTGTTTTTAACGCCGATTTTATATCATCATAAATAATATTTCCAACAACTACTGTATCAGCATATTGTGCCATGTCTTTCGCCTGTTCTGCATTAGAAATACCACCGCCATAGTATAACTTAGCTTGTTTCAATTCTGCTTTTACATTTTTAACAAGTTCAACATCTCCATACGTACCGCTATATTCTAAATAAAATATCGGTAAATGTAATAACTTGTCTGCTAAACGAGCATATGCAATAACGTCATCTTCTGTTAAATCACATTTCGCTTCTGTAAGCTGGGCTACTTTCGCTTCTGGATTTAAAACACAATACCCTTCCATAAAAATTTCGTCCCAGTCCATAATATCCCCAAATTCTTTCAATGCCTCATGATGAACACCTGTTACCCATTCTACTTTTCGGCTATTTAAAACACTTGGGATGTAATAAAAATCAAATCCTGGTGTAATTGCTTCTACATCAGAAACCTCTAATACACAAGGAACTGCATATCTACGAATGCTAACTAGCATGTGTAATACGTTATCAATTGTAACTCCATCACTTCCGCCTACAATAACCGCATCAGTTCCAGACTCACAAATCATTTCTAAATGTTCATCGCTTAACTCCTTATTTGGATCAAGCTTAAATACATGTTTCCATCCGGAAATATCGTACATGAAAACACCCTTCCTTTTCTCTAGTTATATATATTTCTGTTCAAAATAACAGTTTATTTTCATCATTATTGTTTTAACTTCATCTTAAATATTTGTTTAAAACGGAGAATTAAGTTTGGAATTACCTCTTCCATATTTTTTAAACTAGAGGATTTAATTTTGAAGTTCCTTTTATGCATTCTTTCATTATAACAAAAAAAGTTACTTACACACACGCACATTCCAACATCTTTTTCCACGTCAAATGTTGGATTACATATCCCAAAAATCAAACGGGATACTAATAAAAGAAATAGTATTATCTATTTCAACTTTCATAAAAAGGAGTGTTTTTCTAATGAAGCAAAATATCGGGACAATAAACGCTCTAATTCGAATTACACTTGGGCTTGTCCTCTTCGGATGTAGTGCAACTAAACTTGTACGCAAGCCGTGGTGCACTTGGTCTAACATTTTTCTATGGATTGGTGCAATGAAAATTGCAGAAGGAATTGTTCGTTTCTGCCCTGTTGTTGAAATGTGGAAATTCGGAAAATACATGAATATGGGGGCATTTAAAATGCCTAGCATGAATTTTGCTGAAAAAGGACATGCTAAAGAAGAAGTGAATCAAACTTCCACTCATGACAAGCCAAAGTCAAAAGGAAGTTATGACGCTTCTGACAAAGAGATTGAGTCAGCGATTGAAAATATAATCCTGGCAAAACCGCTTTGAATCATTTGTCACGATGCAAGATGCTCTCAAAGGGACTTAGCTGCTGCAGTGGGCGGTTAAGTCTTCTTTATTTTACCATAAAACAGAACGTACATTCTCTTTTTTGACCTTAAAATGTATATAAAAGATATCAATCAACAAAATTCAGAAAATTAGGTGCATACCTCTTGCTTAAAACGATATAAAAGTGATATCATTTTTATATCAGGAGGCGATCATATGAAAGAAAAACAAGTATTTTATGTAAATGGTTTTCTCGGTATTATTGGAATTTTGATTTTAGCTGCTATCGGTGTATTTTTCCTTGCACAAGAAATTTTCATAGGAGCGGCACTAACTATTATATTATCCGCAGTTCTCGCTACAGGTATCGGTATTGTTCAACCGAATCAAGCGAAGGTTATTACGTTCTTCGGTAATTATTTAGGAACAATTCGTCAAAACGGTTTATTTTTAACGATTCCGTTCGCATTCCGTCAAACTGTATCTTTACGTGTTGAAAACTTTAACAGTAAAAAATTAAAAGTAAATGACGTTGATGGAAATCCAATTGAAATTGCAGCTGTTATCGTATATAAAGTTGTTGATTCTGCAAAAGCAATGTTTGGTGTTGAACATTATGATCGATTTGTAGAAATTCAAAGCGAAACGGCAATCCGCCATGTTGCAACAAAATATCCTTATGACAATTTCCAAGATGAAACCTGCGTTACGTTACGCGGAAATACTGAAGAAATCTCTGAAGAATTAAAACGTGAGTTAGAGGCGCGTCTTGAAATTGCTGGTGTAGAAGTATTAGAAACTCGTTTAACGCACTTAGCTTACGCAACAGAAATTGCCCATGCAATGCTACAACGCCAGCAAGCAAAAGCAGTATTAGCTGCTAGAAAAGAAATTGTTGAAGGTGCTGTGAAGATGGCGAAAGATTCCATCCATATGTTAGATGAAGAAGGCGTACTAGAACTCGATGACGAGCGTAAAGCAAATATGGTAAACAACTTATTAGTTGCCATCGTTTCAGATAAAGGTGCGCAACCAGTTATTAATACAGGAAGCCTATACTAAGGGCTATAAGTAATTATGGCTAAAAAGAAAAGCTTTCCATTACGTATTGATCCTGAATTACACGCAGTCATCGAAAAATGGGCAAATGATGAATTTCGTAGCGTCAATGCACACATCGAGTATTTACTTCGAGAAATGGCAAAGCAAAAAGGGAAATTAAAAAAAGATAAAGATGCATAAAAAATCCCGCTGATTCCTCAGCGGGATTTTTACATATTAACTTTTCGTCATCTCATGCCCAATTGCACGATATCCTATATCACTTCGATAAAATAGACCATCACTCTCAATTTTACCGATTTCTTTATATACTTTATCTTTTGCTTCTTGTAAACTATTTGCCTTACAAGCAACAAATAATACACGGCCACCGTTCGTTACAAAGTCCCCATGTTTCATTGCTGTACCTGCATGGAAAACAATCACATCTTGCAGTGCATCTAGTCCGCTAATAATATCACCTTTTTTATATGCTTCTGGATATCCTTTAGAAGCAAGTACAACACCGATTACCGCTTCTTCTGACCATTGTAACGTTAGTTCACTTTCATCTAATACAGCGTTACATACATCAACTAAATCGTTTTCTAATCGAGGTAATACAACTTCTGTTTCAGGATCACCGAAGCGTGCATTAAATTCAATTACCTTCGGACCATCATTTGTTAAAATAAGACCTGCGTATAAAATACCTGTAAACGAACGGTTTTCTTCAATCATCGCCTTAGCAGTTGGATGCAATACGGTTTGAATCGCTTCTTGAACTGCTGATTCTGGAATTTGTGGTACTGGAGAATATGCACCCATTCCACCCGTATTTGGACCTTTATCACCATCAAAAGCTCTTTTATGATCTTGGGCGATTACCATTGGATGTACAGTTGTTCCATTCACGAATGCCATTAATGAAAATTCTTGTCCATCTAAAAACTCTTCAATAACAACCTTCTTACTTGCCGCGCCGAATTTCACATCTTGCAGCATTTCTTTCACAGCTTGTAATGCCTCTTCAAGCGTCATCGCTACCGTTACACCTTTACCAGCAGCTAGGCCGTCAGCTTTAATAACGATTGGTGCACCAACTTTTTGAATGTACTGTACTGCTTCTTCATAATCTGTAAAAGTTTCGTACGCCGCAGTTGGAATATCATACTTTTTCATAAGCTCTTTTGTAAAAGCTTTACTACCTTCAATAACAGCAGCCGCTTTATTCGGACCAAATACGCGAAGTCCCTCTTCTTTAAAACGATCAACAATTCCATTCATAAGCGGAATTTCTGGTCCAACGAAAGTTAACTCAACATTATTCTCTTTTGCAAATAAAACTAATGCATCAAAATCATTTTCATCAATATCAACTGGTGTTGCAACATCTCTCATACCTTCATTACCTGGTGCTACATATACCTTTTCTACTTTTTCAGATTGTGCAAACTTCCAAGCTAAAGCATGCTCACGCCCACCGCGGCCAATTACTAAAACATTCATATTTCATCCCCCAATAATTAAATAAGTACAAACTAGAAGCTATGCTCCTAGTTTGCTTTTTCATATCAATAAAAGGTTATCTCGACCGGACTTTTTAAACATCCTCTATTAGTGTTTGAAATGACGTACGCCAGTGAACACCATAGCAATCCCATAAGTATCTGCCACTTTAATAGAATCTTCATCACGGATTGATCCGCCCGGTTGAATGATTGCTGTAATTCCTGCTTTTGCTGCTTCTTCTAATGTATCTGGCATTGGGAAGAAAGCATCAGATGCAAGCGCGCTACCTTGTGCTTTTTCACCAGCTTGTGTAATTGCGATTTTTGCAGAACCTACACGGTTCATCTGTCCCGCACCGACACCAATTGTCATGTCATCTTTCGCTAAAACAATTGCGTTTGATTTCACATGTTTTACAACTTTCCAAGCTAGTTTTAAATCTTTCCATTCTTGCTCTGAAGGTTCACGTTTCGTTGGAATTGAAATTGTACTTTCATCTAATGATAACGTATCTTCCTCTTGAACGAGAAGTCCACCTTGTACAGAAGTTAGTTTTTTGCTTGCACTTGTCGCTTTTTCAATATTTATAGTTAATAAACGTAAGTTCTTCTTACTTTGCAACACTTCTAAAGCTTCTTGCGAGAACGAAGGTGCGATAACAATTTCTAAGAAAATTTCATGTAACTTTTCTGCTGTAGCTTTATCAATTTCACGATTTGCTGCAATAATACCGCCGAAGATTGATACTGGATCTGCTTCATAAGCACGAGTATATGCTTCGTGAATATTAGTTCCTACTCCAACACCACATGGATTCATATGCTTTACTGCTACTACTGCTGGTTCTGTAAATTCTTTTACGATGCTAAGCGCTGCGTCTGCATCATTAATATTGTTATACGATAATTCCTTACCGTGTAATTGTTCTGCGTATGCAACAGAAGACGTTGCTGCGAATGGCGCTTTATAGAAAGTTGCTTTTTGATGTGGGTTCTCGCCATAGCGTAAGTCTTGCTTTTTCTCAAATGTCACAGTTAATGTTTCTGGACTTTCTTCACCCATTTGCTCTGTTAAGTAGTTAGAAATTAACGCATCATACGCTGCTGTATGACGGAATACTTTCGCTGCTAGTTTACGTTTTGTTTCCTCTGCTACTTCACCGTTCTCTTTCAGTTCTGCTAACACAATATCATAATCTACTGGATCTACAATTACCGATACGAATTTATGATTTTTCGCAGCAGAGCGAATCATTGTTGGGCCACCGATATCAATATTTTCAATTGCATCAGCAAATGTTACATCAGGCTTAGCGATTGTTTCTTTAAATGGGTATAAGTTAACAACAACAAAGTCAATTGGCTCTATACCTAACTCATTCATTTGTGTTACATGTGTTTCATTATCACGAACTGCTAATAGACCACCATGAATATTTGGATGTAATGTTTTCACACGGCCATCCATAATTTCAGGGAAACCAGTTACTTCAGAAATGCCGATTACTTGTAAGCCATTTTCTTCTAGTAACTTTTTCGTACCACCTGTTGAAATAACTTCAATCCCTTGTTCTAGTAACCCTTTAACAAATTCTACTACTCCTGTTTTATCTGAAACACTTACTAATGCACGCTTTTTCATTTATCCTTCACCCCTGGTTGTATGTTAGTTAACAGTTGATTCTTTCACAGACTGAACAATTTGATTCACTGTATTTACGTATAATTTATGTTCAACTTGTTGAATTTTCTTTTGTAAGCTTTCTCTCGTATCCCCTTCAGAAACAACCACTGCTTCTTGTGCAATAATTGGCCCTGTATCCATACCTGCATCTACATAATGAATTGTTACTCCAGTTACTTTCACACCTGCTTCTAACGCTTGACCGACAGCATCTTTACCCGGAAAGCTCGGTAGTAATGATGGATGAATATTAATAATCTTCCCGCCGTATGCTTCTAGTAACGTCGGCCCGATTAAACGCATATATCCAGCTAAAATAACATAATCAATTTCATATTCTTCTAGCTTCTTTAATATCTCTTTTTCAAACGCTTCTTTTGACTCATATGCTTTCGCTGAAAAAGCAAAACACGGAATATGATGATAATTTGCCCGTCCAACAGCTCGTGCTTCTGGTTTATCACATACTAATAAACTAATTTCTGCATCCAATCTTTTTTCTTCTACCGCATTAACGAGAGATTGAAAGTTAGATCCACTTCCAGAAGCAAAAACTGCTAATCTACTCATAGTGCTGTGCCCCCATTAAAAGTAACGCCAGCTCCTTGTATAGTACGTCCAATAATACGAGCCATTTCTCCTTGCTCTTCAAGAAGACGAACAACATCTTTTGCATCTTCTTCCTTCACTGCTACTACCATACCAATACCCATGTTAAAAATATTGAACATTTCTTTTTCTTCCAGTTTTCCAACTTCTTGAAGCAAACTAAAGATCGGCTGAATTTCCCAAGATCCTAGTTCAATCTCGGCACCGATTCCTTCTGGCAACATGCGTGGAATATTTTCAATAAATCCACCACCTGTAATATGCGCCATACCGTATACTTCATGTTTCTTCAATAGTTCTAAAATAGGTTTGACATAAATTTTCGTTGGTTTTAATAATTCTTCACCAAGAGGTAGTTCTAAGCGGCCATAAATACGCTCTAAAGATAATTCCCCATCTTCTAGTAACACTTTTCGTACTAAAGAGTAACCATTGCTATGAATACCGCTAGATGCTAAGCCAATTAGCACGTGACCAGCTTCAATCTTTTCACCTGTTACAATTTTCTTTTTATCAACAATCCCAACTGTAAAACCAGCTAAATCATATTCTTCCGTAGAATACATTCCTGGCATTTCAGCTGTTTCTCCACCGATTAATGCACAACCAGCTTGGCGACAGCCCTCTGATATACCTTTGACGATGTTTTCAATTTTACTAGGTTCAGCTTTACCACAAGCAATATAATCAAGGAAGAAAAGCGGCTCTGCTCCTTGGACAACAATATCATTTACACACATTGCTACTGCATCAATACCAATTGTGTCATGTTTATCTGCCATAAAAGCGAGCATCAATTTCGTTCCCACGCCATCTGTTCCAGATACTAATACAGGTTCTTCTAATGCAAATTTTGATAGATCAAACATACCTCCAAAACCGCCTAAACCGCCTAGTACTTCTTTTCTCATAGTTGTTTGTACGTGTTTTTTCATGCGAGATACCGCTTCATATCCAGCTTCAATATCTACTCCTGCTTGCTTATATGCATTCGCCATCGTTATTTACACCTCGTCTTTTAATTTCTCCCCATCCAGGGCGGGCTATTTTAAGAAAGGATCTAGCTCCTACATCAAAAGAAGTAGAAGCTTTTCTCACTTTTCTTATTTCATGCTTTCTAAAAGCTCTTGCTCATAATCATAAAGAGCTGTTGGATAGTCCCCATTAAAGTAAGCCATGCATAGGCCGCCATATTTCCCTTCATATGGACGTCCAATTGCATCTACTAATCCATCTTCACTTAAAAATGTTAAAGAATCTGCTCCGATCATTTCACGGATTTCTTCTACTGTATGATTTGCTGCAATTAATTCTTTTCTCGTTTGAATATCAATGCCATAGAAACATGGATATTTCAGAGGTGGTGAAGCAATTCTTACGTGAACTTCTGTCGCTCCAGCCTCACGAAGCATACGAACAATTCGTTTACTTGTCGTTCCTCTTACGATAGAGTCATCAATCATAACAACTCGTTTCCCTTCAACTACACCTCTTACTGCGGAAAGCTTCATCTTAACCCCTTGCTCTCGCAGTTCCTGAGAAGGTTGAATAAACGTACGTCCAACGTAACGATTTTTAATTAATCCTAACTCATATGGAATACCTGTCGCCTCCGCATAGCCAATCGCAGCTGAAATACTAGAGTCTGGTACACCAGTAACAACATCTGCTTCAATAGGAGCTTCTGCCGCTAAACGTTTCCCCATATTCTTACGTGCTGCATGAACGTTAACGCCTGCAATATTAGAATCTGGTCGTGCAAAGTAAATGTATTCCATACTACAAATTGCATGTTCTACATCATTTGTGAAACGATCTACGTGAATTCCTTCATCATTAATGATAAGTAATTCACCCGGTTCTACATCACGAATGTATGTTGCACCTACTACATCAAAAGCACATGTTTCAGATGCTACAACGTAAGCATCCCCCATCTTTCCAATTGAAAGCGGACGGAACCCATTCGGATCTAATGCAACGATCATTTCATTTCCAGTTAGTAAAAGATACGCAAACGCACCTTTCACTTTGTTTAAAGCTTCTTTTACACTTTCAATTAAAGAATCTTTCGTACTACGTTTAATAAGATGTAAAAGTACTTCTGTATCTGAACTAGTTTGAAAAATACTGCCCTCTGCTTCTAATTCACGACGAAGCATTTTTGCGTTAATTAAATTTCCATTATGAGCTAACGCCATACTATGATCGGAAAAACGGAACAACAATGGTTGAACGTTAGCAACTTCACTTCCACCAGCTGTTGCATATCGTACATGTCCGATCGCTGATTTTCCATTTAATCCTTCTAGCTCACCTCTTGAAAACACTTCTGATATTAAACCTAACCCCTTGTGACCGACGATTTTTTCCCCATTATTTACGACAATGCCTGCGCCTTCTTGCCCACGGTGCTGTAAACTGTGCAATCCGTAGTATGAAACTTGTGCTGCATTTTCATGCCCCCAAATTCCGAAAACGCCACATTCTTCGTTTAACCCCTTTATTTCAGCAAGCATGGGATTGCCCCTTTCCAAGCCTTTCTCATTTCATCTACATTTGCTGTAAGTAATACTTCATTTTCTTCATTATGAATTGTTACTTCATTTGTACTTGTTACTTCTCCAACTTGGATTGCTTCTACCACTTTCTCAAACGCCTCTTTATTTTCACGTTTTACAGTTATCACGAAGCGAGACTGTGATTCAGCAAATAATGCTGCTGTTGCTTCTCCATCTAATTTCACAGTAGCACCTAAGCCTTTAGCACCAATTGCACTTTCTGAAATCGCAACTGCTAAACCACCTTCAGCAACATCATGTGCAGATTGAACAAGACCAGCTTGAATTGCTTCTAATACTTGTTTTTGGCGTTTTAATTCTACATCTAAATCGATACTTGGTGATTGACCGAAAATTTTGCCGTGAATCATTTTCTGTAATTCACTTCCGCCAAACTCAGCTTTCGTCTCACCAATTACATACACTAAATCACCAGCTTGCTTAAACTCTTGTGTTGTTACATGTTTTAAGTCATGCACAAGTCCGACCATCCCAACAGTTGGTGTTGGATATACAGCTTCACCACTACGCTCGTTATACATCGATACGTTTCCGCCGATAACTGGTGTTTGTAATGTGCGACAAGCTTCACTCATACCGTCTACTGATTTCTCAATCTGCCAGAAGATTTCTGGTTTTTCTGGGTTACCGAAGTTTAAGCAATCTGTAATTGCAAGTGGCTCTCCGCCAGAACATACGATATTACGCGCTGCCTCTGCTACTGCAATTTTACCGCCCATCTCTGGGTCTAGATAAATGTAGCGAGAGTTACAATCTGTCGTCATTGCTAATCCTTTTTCTGTACCGCGTACACGTACAACTGCAGCATCTGAACCTGGCGTAACAACTGTGCTTGTGCGAACTTGGTAATCGTATTGATCGTATACCCACTCTTTACTTGCAATTGTTGGTTGCTGTAATAAAGCGAATAACGTTTCTTTATAATTTTCTACTTTTGGCGTTTCCATTTTCATTGCTTGGAATTCAGCAAAGTATGCTGCTTCTTTTGATGGCTTATGATAAATTGGTGCTTCTTCTGCTAAAGCATCTGCTGGAACTTCAGCTACCTTTTCACCTTTATGGAATAAACGAAGCATTTTATCTTCTGTTACTTTCCCCATCGTAACCGCTGCAAGACCATACTTCTCAAATAAATCTACTATTTCTTGTTCTCTACCTTTTTTCACGACAATTAACATACGCTCTTGTGATTCAGATAGCATCATTTCATATGGTGTCATTCCTGTTTCACGCTGTGGTACATCATCTAAGTACATTTCAATACCCATTCCTGCTTTACTTGCCATTTCTGCAGAAGATGATGTTAAACCAGCCGCACCCATATCTTGAATTCCAACAAGTGCATCAGATTGAATTAATTCTAAACACGCTTCAATAAGAAGTTTTTCCATAAATGGATCCCCTACTTGAACCGCTGGACGTTTCGCTTCTGAGCTTTCAGATAGTTCTTCCGACGCGAATGTTGCACCGTGAATACCGTCACGACCAGTTGATGCTCCTACGTACATTACTGTGTTACCAGCACCATGTGCTTGTCCTTTTTTAATGTCTTCGTGGTTAATCAAACCTACGCACATTGCATTTACAAGTGGATTTCCTTCGTAACATGGATCAAATTGTACTTCGCCGCCAACAGTCGGAATACCGATGCAGTTACCGTATCCTGCAATTCCTGCTACTACTTCTTCGAATAAATATTTCACACGTGGTGACTGTAATTCACCGAAACGAAGTGAGTTTAATAGAGCTACCGGACGTGCTCCCATAGAGAATACGTCACGAATAATACCACCAACACCTGTTGCAGCTCCTTGATATGGTTCAATAGCTGAAGGATGGTTATGACTTTCCATTTTAAATACAACTGCTTGATTATCACCGATATCTACAATTCCAGCACCTTCTCCAGGTCCTTGCAGAACGCGCTCACCTGTCGTTGGAAACTTACGAAGAACTGGTTTTGAATTTTTATAACTACAATGTTCAGACCACATTACAGAGAATAACCCTGTTTCTGTATAATTTGGCAGACGACCTAAAATCTTTTCAACCATGGCAAACTCTTCGTCTGTTAGCCCCATTTCCGCATATATACGCTCTTCTTTAATTTGTGTTGGATTTGGTTCAAGCATTAACGACATATGTTTCCCTCCACTGTTTTAAGATAGATTGAAAGACTTTTAACCCTTCAGCACCGCCAAGTAATTCATCTACAGCACGCTCTGGGTGTGGCATCATACCAAGTACATTTCCTTTTTCATTTACAATACCAGCAATATCTGAAACGCTACCGTTAGGGTTTTCTACGTAACGGAATGCGATTTGATTGTTCTCTTCTAATTGTTTAAGAGTCGCTTCATCACAATAGTAATTCCCCTCACCATGCGCGATTGGAATATTAATTATTTCATCTTTTCCATATTGTGATGTAAACATCGTTTCATTATTTTCAACACGTAACTGAACAGTGCGACACATAAATTTTAAGTTTTCGTTTCTCATTAACGCTCCTGGTAGTAATCCTGATTCAACAAGAATCTGGAATCCATTACATACACCTAAAATCGGCTTTCCTTGCTCAGCAGCTTTTTGCACTGCTTTCATTGCATTAGCAAAGCGAGAGATAGCACCGCAGCGTAAGTAGTCACCATAAGAAAATCCACCTGGTAGTAGAATTGCGTCATATTCATCTAAATTCTCTGTATCGTGCCAAACGTAATCTACTTCTTCGCCAAGCTCATCTTTAATTGCATGGAACATATCGACATCACAGTTCGAACCCGGAAATACTATTACGGCAAATTTCACTGTGCGACAACCTCCTCAACTTCATAACGGAAGTCTTCCATTACAACGTTCGCTAATAGTTTTTCACACATTTCTTTTACCTTGCTATCTAAATCAGATACAGATTTATCAATTGTTAGTTCCATGTACTTTCCGATTCGAACGTCTTGTACTTCTGTGAATGAAAGACTATGAAGTGCTCCTTTTACTGCTGTTCCTTGTGGATCTAATACGCTTTCTCTTAATGTTACATATACCTTAACTTTATACATGTGAAATTCCCCCTAAACGTTTTAAAATCTCTTCATAAGCATCTGTTAAATTTCCAAGATCACGACGGAATACATCTTTATCAAACTTTTCATTGCTCGTTTCATCCCATAAACGGCAAGTATCTGGTGAAATTTCATCCGCTAAAATGATTTCTCCTTCTTCCGTTACACCAAACTCTAATTTGAAATCTACTAATCTTACACGACAGCTTGCGAAATGATCAATCAACACTTGATTGATTTGTAGAGCCATATCTCGTAATACACTTACTTGCTCTGGCGATGCAACGTTTAATACACGAATATGATCTTCCGTTACAAGCGGATCTCCTAAATCATCATCTTTGAAGTAAAATTCTACGATTGGTTCTGCAAGTACAGTTCCCTCTTCCATTCCTAATCGTTTTGAAAGACTTCCTGCAATTACATTTCTTGTGACAACTTCTAAAGGAATAATACTCACTTTTTTAACAAGTTGTTCTGTTTCAGATAACTTCTCAACAAAATGTGTTTTAATTCCCACTTCTTGTAACTTTCTGAACAATAAAGTTGTAATTTCATTGTTCAAACGACCTTTTCCTGTAATCGTCTCTTTTTTCTCCCCATTGAAAGCAGTCGCACTATCTTTGTACTCTACCCAAACCATATCTGCTGATTCTGTACGATAAATTCTTTTTGCCTTACCTTCATACAGCAATTCTAGCTTTTGCATTTCGCAAGCCCCCTGTAGTTTGAAAAATGTGAATAATATTTTTATAAAGAATGGCACAGAATGACTCTATTCTGTGCCATATGAAATTTTACGCTTCGTTTAATCCAAGGCGTTCAAAGATTGTATCAACGTGTTGCATATGATGCTCATAGTTGAAGCATTCATTAATCTCTTCTTGTGTTAACTTGCTTGTAATACGCTCATCAGCTTCTACAAGCTCTTTAAATTGTACTTGTGTTTCCCAAGCTTCCATCGCTTTAGGCTGTACGATATCATAAGCTTCTTCACGTACCATACCTTTGTCGATTAGTGTAAGCATTACGCGCTGAGAATAAATTAAGCCGTATGTTCTTGTCATATTACGTTTCATATTCTCTGGGTATACAGTTAAGTTTTTAACGATATTACCAAAGCGATTTAACATGTAATTTAATGCGATTGTAGCATCTGGTAAAATTACGCGTTCTGCCGAAGAGTGAGAAATGTCACGCTCATGCCATAATGGAACATTTTCGTAAGCTGTCATCATATAACCGCGGATAACACGAGCTAAACCAGTCATATTTTCAGAACCAATTGGATTACGTTTATGTGGCATTGCAGAAGAACCCTTTTGACCTTTTGCGAAAGCTTCTTCAACTTCACGTGTTTCACTCTTTTGTAAACCACGAATCTCAACTGCCATCTTTTCGATAGATGTTGCAATTAGTGCAAGTGTTGACATGTAGTGTGCGTGACGATCACGTTGCAATGTTTGTGTTGAAATTGGTGCTGCTTCTAATCCTAAATTTTCACAAACATATTTTTCTACGAATGGATCGATATTTGCATATGTACCAACCGCACCAGATAGTTTACCAACACGAACTGTATCAGCAGCTTGTTTGAAACGCTCTACGTTACGTTTCATCTCTTCATACCAAAGACCAAGTTTTAAACCAAATGTCGTTGGTTCTGCATGAACACCGTGTGTTCTTCCCATCATGATTGTGTATTTATGCTCTTTCGCTTTGTTAGCTAAAATGCTTACAAAGTTCTCTAAGTCTTTTAATATAATTTCATTCGCTTGTTTTAAGATGTAAGATAATGCTGTATCTACTACATCTGTAGATGTTAAACCGTAATGAACCCATTTACGTTCTTCGCCTAATGCTGGCGTTTCTGATACAGCACGAGTGAATGCAACTACGTCATGACGTGTTTCTTTTTCAATTTCATAAATACGATCAATATCAAATGATGCATGTTCACGAATTTTTTTAACATCTTCTTTTGGAATATCGCCAAGCTCAGCCCATGCTTCACAAGCTAAAATCTCAACTTCTAACCACGCTTTAAATTTGTTCTCTTCCGTCCAAATCGCACCCATTTCAGGGCGTGTATAACGACTAATCATCTTTTTCCCTCCAACAGTTGTTCTTGATGGTCCCAAATATGCAAACTCTTCGCTTTTTCTAGAGCGACTTCAATATTATCATTTAAAATATTAACATGCCCCATTTTTCGCTGTGCTTTTGCTTCTTCTTTTCCATACAAGTGTAAATAGCACCCGGTTAATCTATTCACTTGTCTTAGGACCCCTTCTATATGTTCGCCTAAAATGTTTACCATGACAACTGGTTTTAACAAATTTGTTTCTCCTAGAGGTAAATTACAGATTGCTCGAATATGTTGACCAAATTGACTCGTTTCACATGCATCCTGTGTATAGTGTCCTGAATTGTGAGGTCTTGGCGCTAATTCATTAATATAAATCTCACCATTATCTGTAGCAAACATCTCTACAGCTAGTGTTCCCACAAGTTCTAATTCATCCGCAAGTACCTTTGCATACGCAATTGCTTTTTGAGAAAGCTCTTCTGTAATGCGAGCTGGAACGATAGATTCATGTAAAATGTTATTTACATGAATATTTTCTGCTACTGGAAACACTTTTGTTTCACCACTTACACTACGAATCACAATAACTGATACTTCTTTTTCAAAAGGCACCCATTTCTCTAAAATACATTCTGCTTTATCCACAAGATTTCTTGCTGCCTCAACATCAGCTTCACTTCTTAAAACAACTTGCCCTTTCCCATCATATCCACCTGTCGTCGTTTTTAAGACGGAAGGGAATGATAACCCAGCAATTGCTTCTGTAAGCTGATCTTGATTTTGAACTAATCTATACGTTGCTACTGGTAACCCAGCCTTCTCAATCGCATTCTTTTCTGTAAAACGATTTTGCGTTGTATTTAACAACTGACTACCTTGTGGTAAGTACGCATGTTTTTCAAGCCATTGTAAACATCTATAATCAATATTCTCAAATTCATATGTGACAACATCACTTATCTCTGCTAAATGCTGAATTGCTTTTAAATCATCATATGGTGCAACAATTTCAATATCAGCAACTTGTGCACATGGCGAATGCTTTGTAGGATCTAAAACAGCAATTTTATATCCCATCTCCTTAGCTGCCAATGCCATCATTCTTCCTAGCTGGCCGCCTCCAATAATACCGATTGTTTTTCCAGGTAAAATGATTCTCGTCATACTAGCTCACTACCTTCACGCACATCTTTTTCAATCGCTTCTCGTCTCAATTCTAATGCATCATGTATATCATCATGAAATGATCCAAGTATTTGTGCGGCAAGTAATCCAGCATTCGTTGAACCGGCTTTACCAATTGCAACAGTTGCAACTGGAACACCTCCTGGCATTTGGGCGATGGATAATAATGAATCTAAGCCGTTTAATGCTTTTGATTGAACTGGAACTCCAATTACAGGAAGATTTGTCTTCGCTGCAACCATTCCTGGTAAATGTGCTGCTCCACCAGCTCCAGCAATAATAACTTTCAATCCACGTTCACGAGCCGTCTCTGCATATTCAAACATATAATCCGGAGTCCGATGAGCGGATACAACTTTTTTCTCATACGGTATATTTAATTCATCTAAAATGTCACAAGCATATTTCATTGTTTCCCAGTCTGACGTACTTCCCATTATGACTCCAACTAGTGATTTCATATTAGAATCCCCCCGATTCAAATAAAAAAAGCCTGAAATAGAACAGTTTCTCTTTTACTATGAGAGAAAGCGCTCTACTCAGGCATACGTATCCCTTGTGAATAGAAAAATACCGAGTGACTTTCCCTCATAGTCTAACGAATAACGGTCGTTAGGTAGAGACTTGCAGGCCATATCCCCGCGATTATATGAGGTCTTATATTATTGTTTCTATGGCTATATTAACAATATTTCATAAACAATGTCAATAAATAATCGAATGTTTTTTTATTAGCAGTCAATAACGTTCGTGTTTTAGTTATATTCAAAAGAAGAATTGCAACTATATACAAGAAGAAAAGGGAATTAGAATATATATTTCTAGAGATCTATTTTATGTATTTATCGTTTAAATAGCACTTCAGTATGTTTTTAATCAAAATATATACACTCTTGTATTATTATAACGATTTAATTTCTAAGGAGGATAACTGTTAAAGAAAGAACTATGCTATTATCCTATTTATTTTTCTCTATTGCAGTAATTTCTGTAATTATTAAATATTTATTTATAGCATCTCATTATTTAAAATATATACTTATGATAGAAATAATGTGTCCTATTTTAAGTATTACTTTAGCGACATTAGGAAAATCAGGAACACAAAAAATCATTACTATTATTTTAAAGAGTCTCTACTTCATTCTTTTTTCGTCTGTAGCTTTATTAAATTTACGGATTATAGCATTCGGTAAATAAAAATAAACACAAAAAAACCTAAGTCAAAATAACTTAGGTTCTTGCTTGGCGACGTCCTACTCTCACAGGGACAAGGTCCCAACTACCATCGGCGCTAGAGAGCTTAACTTCCGTGTTCGGTATGGGAACGGGTGTGACCTCTCTGCCATCATCACCAAACTATGAAGGCATATTCCTTCAAAACTAGATAACATTGCTACATATTATATGGTTAAGTCCTCGATCTATTAGTATTCGTCAGCTCCACATGTCACCATGCTTCCACCTCGAACCTATCAACCTGATCATCTTTCAGGGATCTTACTAGCTTACGCTATGGGAAATCTCATCT
>NZ_CP031062.1:300000-302500 GCF_008274865.1 Bacillus sp. AR4-2 | reverse complement strand
ATGATATATACAAAAGTACACCTGCCTATAGTGTACGACTAGGAGTAGCGTTACGAGAAAAACAAAAAGAAACTTTTAAACTTGTTCGTAACCCTTATAGGAGAGCAGTCAGTTCTTTCGTATCCTTAATTGGACCTCCTTATATGGAAAATCCCGAATGGAAACCCATCCGAAAGTTTTTATATCAAGATGAAAATTCCTCCAAAGGGATCTCATTTAAACAATTTCTATACTATCTATTTATAAAAGGGGCTCATGCAAGTGATATTAACCCACATTTCACACAACAATATATAGCTGGTGAAGAAGAATATGTGACCAATTATATATACTTAGAAAACTTCGATCAGGAAATGAAAGAATTAGAAAAGCGTTTCGAATTAAAAACCGCACCAATAAATGAGTTCTCAACATCATGGCATCATCAAACTCCCGCCATGATTTATAAAGGGAATTTTAGCGAAGGCGATATTACTGATCCTTTATTTCCACGTCATCCAACTTTTGAAAGCTTTTATGATACTGAATGTATACAACTTGTCCAAACAATATTTCAAAATGATTTCGACACATATAAATACAGCAAAGAATATCCATACTAACTTTAGTCTATTATCTTTGCTAAATAAAAAAGATACCTCATATATAAGGTATCTTTTTAACATTTCAATTATATAAATCATACTGTTTAACAGTCTCTATTCTCCACCTTGTTACCTTTTAATAGATTACATAACTTTTGCTTATCCGCCCATCCTACTCCAATTAAGACTAAACTCGCTCCCATTATTACTCTCCATGTCAGAGATTCATTTAATAGAATAATTGAAGTAATAATACTTATTAATGGTAATGCATTTAAATATAATCCGCTTACTGATGCTGAAACTCTCTCTAGCGCTTTATTCCAAAACCAATACGCTAAAATTGTTGCTCCAATAACAAGGTATATTACACTAAGTCCCGTTTTCCAGGTTTCAACCTTTGGGAGACCGTAATAAAAAATTTCTACCAGTGCAAACGGTAAGAGAATAACAGCTCCAATAATTAAAGTTAATGTTGTAAAAACCTCGTTTGATAAATACTGTTCTTGTTTTGGTCGTTTTAGCAAAACTGTGTAGAAAGCAAATAGAAAAGTACTTAATAATATTAGTATATCTCCTATTAAGGACACTTCTTGATTAGCACTTTTAGATGGAATCGTAATAAAGAGTACTCCTATAGCACCCAATATAATTCCTATCCAATAATTCAATCGAATTTCCTCTTTTAAAAAGAGTGCTGAAAAAAGAATTGTAACTAATGGTAATGCAGCATCTATAATACTCACATGTAATCCACTTGTTAAAGAAATGCCGTAGGATGTAAACATAAAATAACCAGCTACACCGGTAAAAGCTAACAAACTCATTCTTTTCCATGGAACTTTTTTATGTACAACTGATTTTTGTAGTTCCTTAAATGAGAATAGCATACAAATTCCACCTGCAAAGAAAAGACGAATAAATAACAAAGTAAACGGCTGAATAGATTCTAACGCCCATTTTGTTGGCGCAATGGCTGTGCCCCATAATATAACAGCCACTAATAACATGCATATTTCTTTCATAATTCCTCACACCCATCAAAAATATATGTTAACTACCTTAATTATAGATTTTTTCTAATGTAAAATCCTTTAAAAGCACAAAAGGTTATGTAAGATCACAAACATTCTTTTTATATCTGGACTATATTCTTGAAAAGGTAATTCTTACCTTTAAATTAAAAATAATAAAAATAAACACAAAAAACCTAAGTCAAAATGACTTAGGTTCTTGCTTGGCGACGTCCTACTCTCACAGGGACAAGGTCCCAACTACCATCGGCGCTAGAGAGCTTAACTTCCGTGTTCGGTATGGGAACGGGTGTGACCTCTCTGCCATCATCACCAAACTATGAAGGCATATTCCTTCAAAACTAGATAACATTTGCTACATATTATATGGTTAAGTCCTCGATCTATTAGTATTCGTCAGCTCCACATGTCACCATGCTTCCACCTCGAACCTATCAACCTGATCATCTTTCAGGGATCTTACTAGCTTACGCTATGGGAAATCTCATCTTGAGGGGGGCTTCATGCTTAGATGCTTTCAGCACTTATCCCTTCCGCACATAGCTACCCAGCTATGCCCTTGGCAGAACAACTGGTACACCAGCGGTGCGTCCATCCCGGTCCTCTCGTACTAAGGACAGCTCCTCTCAAATTTCCTACGCCCACGACGGATAGGGACCGAACTGTCTCACGACGTTCTGAACCCAGCTCGCGTACCGCTTTAATGGGCGAACAGCCCAACCCTTGGGACCGACTACAGCCCCAGGATGCGATGAGCCGACATCGAGGTGCCAAACCTCCCCGTCGATGTGGACTCTTGGGGGAGATAAGCCTGTTATCCCCGGGGTAGCTTTTATCCGTTGAGCGATGGCCCTTCCATGCGGAACCACCGGATCACTAAGC
>NZ_CP031062.1:285000-295000 GCF_008274865.1 Bacillus sp. AR4-2 | reverse complement strand
ATCGCTGAATTTGCTTACAAAGTTGTCTTCCCTTCACAATACGTATATGAAAAATTTCGTACAATCACTGAATTGGATCCTCAAAAATGTCACATTCTCCCTCAAGGTTTGTTTAACCACAATCCTTATAAAAACAATATCGCAAAAGCTAGAAATGAGTTACGTAAGAATCTTAACCTGCCTCTAGATAGCAAAATCATCTTAGGTGTAGGCTTCGCAGATTATCGAAAAGGAATAGATTTATTCTCACTTATCTCTTACTCAGTACGAAAGACTCACAAGGATATTCATTTCATTTGGGTAGGGAGAACAGACGTTCAATTCCTGAATACACTGCCCCCTAAATATAAAGCACATTTCACATTAGTCGATCCTACTCCCGATATCGGATTATATAACGCCGGGGCTGACTTATACTTATTAACTTCAAGGGAAGATCCTTTTCCAAATGTTGTTTTAGAAGCATTAGATGCAAAACTTCCTGTTATAGGGTTTAAAAATGCTGGAGGTTTCGAGGATGTTGTTACAGAAAAAACTGGTGCCTTAGTAGATTTTTTAAATTTACCCAAAATGCTAGAGAAAATATATGAATTTATTCACGATGAGGGATTACGATTACAAAAGGGAAGCTTTGGCCAAGAACTTATCGAAAAAAACTTCAATTTTCTTAATTACATTTATCAATTACTAGATCTTCTCGAACATAATTACAAAAAGATAAGTGTAATCATACCGAACTATAATTATGAAAAATACTTACCTGCTCGAATCGAATCAATCTTAAACCAAACCTACCCTCTTTACGAACTAATTTTCTTAGACGATGCCTCCACTGATCCTAGCGTATCAACTTTTAAAAAGCTGCTCTCAAAAGAAAATAAGCCCCACCTGAAGGTTCAACAGATTATTAATGATAAAAACTCTGGTTCTGTATTTAAACAATGGATAAAAGGAGTCTCTGCAGCAACTGGTGATTATATTTGGATCGCAGAGGCCGATGACTTATGCGATAAGACATTTTTACAAGAGGTGATACAGGGGTTTTATATAAATAACAATATTACCTTAAGTTACACACAATCAAAACAAATTGATGAACAAGGAAATGTATTGGCTAATCATTATTTAAATTACACAAATGATATCGATAAAGAAAAATGGAAAGGCCCCTATTTTCGAAAAGGCGTCGAAGAAATACAAGATACGTTACTTATCAAAAACACTATACCTAATGTTTCAAGTGTAGTTTTTAAAAATATAGATATGAAGAAAACAGAAAAACAGTTAGAGAAGTTCAAAATAGCTGGTGATTGGTTTTTCTATGTTTCTCTTCTTACAGAGGGAGATATTTACTTCAATCCATCCCCCTTAAACTATCATAGACGACATTTAAATAGCGTAACGAGAACAGAAGATTCATACTCCCATTACAATGAAGTTGTACAAATGCAAAATTTCATTAAAGAAAGATTTACTATCGACGACATTTCTAAAATGAAAATGTATACATATAGAAAGCATCTTAAAGCATACTTAAAAATTTAAACTTGTGCTTTCTATGCCATCAATATCTCTTGTAAGTTGCTACTATTACTTAAGGGAGGAATACTCTTTGAAAGACTTTATAGAGGAACATAAAGATTTAATTTCTCAAATCGCACACAGCTATAATGTAAATGCAAGTATCCATCCTGAGGATCATATCTTTCAGTTCATTGTCACTAATCCCGTCTTCCCATCAAAAAAAGAAGCGATAGATTACTACTTTAAAGATGGGCAAAACTCAGCACAAATACTCTTAAACTTAATTACTTCCCTTTATCCTCCTACAGGCAATCCAATTAAATTGTTAGAATTTGCATCCGGATACGGCTGCGTAACACGTCATTTATTAAATCTACAAGCGAATTTGAGTATAACCGCTTGCGATATACACGAAGAGGCTATTTCCTTTATTGAAAACAAATTAAATAATTCTTCTATATTATCTCATCCTGAGCCTGAACAGTTAAAATTGGACTCCTCTACGTACGATATCGTTTTTTGTCTATCCTTTTTCTCTCATATGCCTGATACAACTTGGTTTCGTTGGCTGCAAACATTGTATAACGCTGTTTCACCTGGTGGTTTATTCATTTTCACAACCCATGGCTATCAAAGCAAAAAATACTTCGGGTTTCCAAATTTAAATGAAAAGGGCTATTGGTTTCTCTCTTCTAGTGAACAATTCGATTTAGATGTGAATCAATACGGACAAACGATAGTTAGTCCCTCTTACGTGTGTGACAAAATTAAATTATTACCCCATAACCCAATTATCAAAAAGTATACTGAAGGATTTTGGTGGGAACATCAAGACCTTTGGGTTATAGAAAAAGAAGTAAAATAATAACCCACGCTCTGCTTATACAAGTAGAGTGTGGGTTATTGTTTTTTACTATATAAGAACTCTTCAATCCATAGCTTATTTAATCTAATCCCATGTTTAAAATCTATTTTAGGTTCCCAATTCAATTCTTGTTTTATCTTATCAATATTTAAAATGATTTTTTGAACGTTCTCTTGTTTTTGTTTGTAACAGATAAAATCCACTTTTCTTTCTGTTATTTTCTCTAATTCCACTATAATTCGTTTTAAAGAAAGACCTTTGCCACTCCCTATGTTGTATACGCAAGATTTCAATTGATTTAATTGTGCTAGTTGTATAGTAATTTCAACTAAATCATCGATATAAATATAATCTCTAATAATCTCCTCTGGATTCCCATATATATGAATCCTTTCATTACTGAGATGCTGGTACAAAAAACAATTTATCGCCCCAACTTTTTTTAAGGGGTTTTGGTATTTTCCATACGGATTAGAATATCTACATACAACATAATCTATTCCATATTTTCTCTTATAAAAATACAAATAATTCTCCAGCGAAACTTTTGTTATTCCATACGGGGAAAGTGGTCTTAATGGATGGTTCTCATCAATAGGCAAATATTCAGGTTCACCATAAACTGTGCCTCCCGAAGAAGCTAATATAATTTTTTTAATACGAAAATCTTTAACACTTTCCATGAAATTAAGAAAAAATAGACTGCTATTAATATCACCGAAAACATCTTCAATTGAAGTTGCTACGTTAGACGTCGCAGCTAAATAAATAATAATATCTATATTCACTAAAGCCTTATATATATCCTCAACATTTTTTAAATCACCTTTAATAAATTCAACTTCACTTACAATATTTTGAGGAAAATTATTTATATGTCTGGAAAATACTTTTACATTTTGCCCCTGTTTCAATAAACCCAATGCGAGGTTGATACCAATGAAACTATTTCCACCTACTATTAAATAATTATTCTTCCTCATAATATCATCTCTCTAGTAGTAAATTTTTCCCGTCTTCAAACCTAAAAATATACACAAATAAACTGGATCATTTCGATTATTCATCTTCTTATCATTGTATGTTTGTTATAAATTTTCATTATCTTTATTTTCTATTTTCATTTTAGAATAGCTTCCTTATTCTGGTTGACTGCAAAAACACTCATAATATTTACTCATCCCCATGAATATATTTAATAAACAATCCTCACTTGTTTAACCCATAAAAAAACTTCTAAATACACAAGGTTTTCAAAAAAGGAGTGCGAAACTCATGAAAAATATAAATCAAGAACTTTTAAATCATGTAATTCTACATAAAGATCGAATTCCACATTACCATAAAGACTTTCCGATTATACTATTTTGGAGTCATAGAAGCGGATGCACCGCGTTAGCTAATTGGTTCTTTTTTCAAATCGGATTATTTACTGAAGCAAAGAAATACAATGACTTTATTCATTACTATGAGTTCTGGGTGTATAAGAACAATACAAATTACATACCAGAGTTACAAAATGGTCTTCTAGAGGGTAAAAAGGATGTTTGTAAACTTGTGCGAAATCCCTATACAAGGGCTGTCAGCTCATTTCTATTACTTGCTGACAACCCATATGCTAGCCCTCAATGGGAAAGTATCCGTCATTATTTTTATAATGACAAATATAGTAATCAAGGAATATCATTTAAACAATTTTTATATTACGTTCAGGCATTCAGCTCCAATTCTCTAGCGTTAGATATACATTTTAGTCAACAATACGTCCCTGGTGAAGAAAACTTCATCCAATGTTATATTCCTTTAGAAGATTTTAATACACAAATCACCGAACTAGAACACACGTACGATTTGATAAAATCCCCTTTAGCACTTCTTACAAATTCAGATCATCATCGCGCACACAAGATGATTTATGCAGGGAGCTATGCAGAACTTAGCATTACAGATACAGACTTCCCACGATTTCCAACATACGAAAGCTTTTATGATAAAGAAACTATGGATTTAGTTACAGAAATATACGCACAGGATTTTGAAATGTACCCATACACGAAAGGGATATTTTAAGTCTATACATTTTCCCATGAATAAAAGCTGATGCATCGCATAGCATAAAGTGAAACTTTAATTCGATTGGGGGTTCTCTTCAACTGATTATTCCCTTCTCCTAATCGCAATTTTAAAAAATACCTAACTTTCCCCCATTCCCCCTTTGATTTCGCTGATTGTTGACGTGTATCATACTTTCCATAAATAGATTGCATTTAACATAGGAGGGATGTCGTGTGGAAATCAATTTGAAACACAATAATGGGTACTGCGTTATTTGCGAAAAGAAAGCTACATTTATAGAGCATAATGATTGGCTTAGAGATCATTATTTATGTTCTACATGTAACTCTATACCCAGGCAGCGAGCTTTAATCCATGCTTTGCATACATTTTTTCCAAAATGGGATTCCTATAGTATCCACGAATCCTCTCCTGGAGGAATTACAACTCAGCTACTATTAAAAAACTGTGAAAACTATACTTATTCTCAATACTTTAGAAATTATCCTCTTGGCCAATACTTTCAAGGTATTAGATGTGAGAACTTAGAAGACATGACTTTTGAAGATGAATCTTTTGATTTATTCATTACTCAAGACGTTTTTGAGCATGTAATGACGCCAAACAAAGCCTTTAAAGAAATAGAACGAGTATTAAAACCTGGCGGTGCTCATGTATTTACTATCCCTTGGTATCATACACTCACAAAAACTGTGCAAAGAGCAAGAATGAATCAAGAGGTGATCGAATATATTGAAGAGCCCATTTATCATGGAAACCCTATTGATGAAAATGGATCTTTAGTAACGTTCGATTGGGGGCAGGATATGATTGAATATATTTATACACACACCAATATGTATACCATTGTTTATTTACAAAAGGATAGATCACTAGGATTAGATGCTGAATTTTTACATGTTTTTATTAGTAAAAAGCAAGAAAATAAAGTTTAATCACTATATAATTCGGAGGTTTAACAAATGAATAACTTTAAGTTAGGAAGTGATTTTGATTACCTTGTTAATTCACTATCTGATGTCGAACTTCTAAATTTATTTATACAAAGTTGTTCGCAAACAACGGTAAATGGGATTCCCGTACCTAGGTTTCCTCCTGAAGAAATTCAAAAACAATTTGTAGGTGCTTCCTATGAACATGCTCTTTACGAAGCATATTTGTTTTATAGACATATAAAAGAATACGCCCAAAATTTAGGGGTTCCCTTGAATAAAGAAAGTAAAGTTTTAGACTTCGGCTGCGGATGGGGAAGAATTATACGCTTCTTATTTAAAGATGCCTCTGATCAAAATTTACTTGGCATTGATGTCGATCCTGCGATGATCACACTTTGTAATGAAACACTAGGAAGAGGGATATATAAAACAGCAAGTCCACATCCCCCTGTAGAATTTGTTAGTGACAATTCATTAGATATCATATTCGCTTATTCTGTATTCTCACATTTATCCGAAGCGACTGCTGAAAATTGGGTAAAAGAATTTTCAAGAGTTCTTCGCCCTGGTGGAATCTTCATCGCAACAACACAAGCGCGCTATTTTCTTGATTTTTGTCAACAATTCCAAGAACATCCTGAATTAATTCAAACAGGATGGCATAAAACTTTATCTCAAGCTTTTCCAGATATACATCGCGCCATCTCGGATTATGAAAACGGCAAATTTGTTCACAGTCCTACTGGTGCAGGGGATGTTAGAAATAGTAGTTTTTACGGAGAAACTGTTATACCTAGGACTTATATTGAAAATCATTATGAGAAATATTTAAAGCTACAAGACTTTTTTGATGATGTAAATCGATTACCACAGGCCCTCTTTGTCCTTCAAAAAATTTAATTCCTTTCATTCAACGTAATAAATTTCATGACGAAAAGCACTTTCTATTTCAGCTATATATCAAATTACCTAATACTCTCTTATTAAGTAAGCTTAAAAAAATCCAATACATACCATAAAAAACAGTAAACAGATAACATATCTCTTGTTTTAAAATTACTTCACCAAATCAAGAATAACTTCCCAACACTTGAACTACGAAAAACATGAGGGGGATATAACTTGAAAATAATAGCTTTTTACTTACCACAATTCCATCAAATTAAAGAAAATGATCGATGGTGGGGGAAAGGATTTACTGAATGGACCAATACTAAAAGTGCACGACCTTTATTTTCAGGACATTATCAACCTAGGGAACCTTATCAAGATTTTTATTACGACTTAACTACCCCCTCCGTAAGAAAGTGGCAAGCGGAAATCGCTAAAGCATACGGTATATATGGTTTTTGTTATTATCATTACTGGTTTAAGGGAAAAAGACTATTAGAAACACCCTTTAATGAGGTACTAAAGATGAAGGAACCTGACTTCCCTTTTTGTCTTTCTTGGGCAAATGAACCATGGACAAAATCTTGGGATGGTCTCGATAAACATATATTAATGCCTCAAGACTACGGAGATATATCTGATTGGAAGGAACACTTTGATTATTTATTACAGGCTTTCCAGGATGAGAGATATATTTATATAGATGATAAACCTCTATTCATTATTTATCGTCCAGGACATATTCCTGATTGTGAAAAAATGCTTAATTACTGGAATGCATTAGCGCGAGAAAATGGTTTAAAAGGTATATACTTTGCTGAAACATTAAACAGTTTTCCACTACCTAATATAAATGGATTCGATGCTAGCATTCAGTTTGAACCTTTCTATACAATTGCCCATGATAGCTCTTCAGACATAAATAAGGTAATATATGATTCTGATATGCAATTAAATGTTTGGGACTACGATAAAGTATGGATGTATATATTACAACGATCGCTCCCAAAGAAAAAAACATTTCCCGGGGCTTTTGTTGATTGGGATAATACTGCACGACGTAAAAACGCAAATAGCAGCATCTTTGTAGGTTCTACCCCTGAAAAGTTCACCATATATTTAAGCAAGCAAATTCATCGTACTTACTCTTTTTATAACAGCGAGTTTTTATTTATTAACGCATGGAACGAGTGGGCGGAAGGAACTTACTTAGAGCCAGATAAAAAATATGGATTTTCTTATTTAGAAGGGGTTAAAAATGCAATTGATAGAGGTATGAAAGCATACAAAAAAGACGAGTTATTCTGACTCGTCTTAAGCTTGCTTGGCGACGTCCTACTCTCACAGGGACAAGGTCCCAACTACCATCGGCGCTAGAGAGCTTAACTTCCGTGTTCGGTATGGGAACGGGTGTGACCTCTCTGCCATCATCACCAAACTATGAAGGCATATTCCTTCAAAACTAGATAACATTTGCTACATATTATATGGTTAAGTCCTCGATCTATTAGTATTCGTCAGCTCCACATGTCACCATGCTTCCACCTCGAACCTATCAACCTGATCATCTTTCAGGGATCTTACTAGCTTACGCTATGGGAAATCTCATCTTGAGGGGGGCTTCATGCTTAGATGCTTTCAGCACTTATCCCTTCCGCACATAGCTACCCAGCTATGCCCTTGGCAGAACAACTGGTACACCAGCGGTGCGTCCATCCCGGTCCTCTCGTACTAAGGACAGCTCCTCTCAAATTTCCTACGCCCACGACGGATAGGGACCGAACTGTCTCACGACGTTCTGAACCCAGCTCGCGTACCGCTTTAATGGGCGAACAGCCCAACCCTTGGGACCGACTACAGCCCCAGGATGCGATGAGCCGACATCGAGGTGCCAAACCTCCCCGTCGATGTGGACTCTTGGGGGAGATAAGCCTGTTATCCCCGGGGTAGCTTTTATCCGTTGAGCGATGGCCCTTCCATGCGGAACCACCGGATCACTAAGCCCGACTTTCGTCCCTGCTCGACTTGTAGGTCTCGCAGTCAAGCTCCCTTATGCCTTTGCACTCTACGAATGATTTCCAACCATTCTGAGGGAACCTTTGGGCGCCTCCGTTACACTTTAGGAGGCGACCGCCCCAGTCAAACTGCCCACCTGACACTGTCTCCCGGGTCGATAAGACCCGTAGGTTAGAATTTCAATACAGTCAGGGCGGTATCCCACCAGCGCCTCCACCGAAGCTAGCGCTCCGGTTTCAATGGCTCCCGCCTATCCTGTACAAACTGTACCAAAATTCAATATCAGGCTACAGTAAAGCTCCACGGGGTCTTTCCGTCCTGTCGCGGGTAACCTGCATCTTCACAGGTACTATAATTTCACCGAGTCTCTGGTTGAGACAGTGCCCAAATCGTTACACCTTTCGTGCGGGTCGGAACTTACCCGACAAGGAATTTCGCTACCTTAGGACCGTTATAGTTACGGCCGCCGTTTACTGGGGCTTCAGTTCAGAGCTTCGCTTACGCTAACCCCTCTCCTTAACCTTCCAGCACCGGGCAGGTGTCACCCCCTATACTTCGCCTTACGGCTTCGCAGAGAGCTGTGTTTTTGCTAAACAGTCGCTTGGGCCTATTCACTGCGGCTTTCCGTTAAGAAAGCACCCCTTCTCCCGAAGTTACGGGGTCATTTTGCCGAGTTCCTTAACCAGAGTTCTCTCGCACACCTTAGGATTCTCTCCTCGCCTACCTGTGTCGGTTTGCGGTACAGGCACCTTTTATCTCGCTAGAAGCTTTTCTTGGCAGCGGGGAATCAAAGACTTCGCTCCATAAGGAGCTTCCCCATCACAGCTCAGCCTTCACGATAAGCGGATTTGCCTACTTATCAGCCTAACTGCTTGGACGTGCACAACCAATCGCACGCTTCTTCTATCCTTCTGCGTCCCTCCATTGCTCAAACGATAAAGAGGTGGTACAGGAATATCAACCTGTTGTCCATCGCCTACGCCTGTCGGCCTCGGCTTAGGTCCTGACTAACCCTGAGCGGACGAGCCTTCCTCAGGAAACCTTAGGCATTCGGTGGACGGGATTCTCACCCGTCTTTCGCTACTCATACCGGCATTCTCACTTCTAAGCACTCCACCAGTCCTTACGGTCTGACTTCACTGTCCTTAGAACGCTCCCCTACCACTGATACCATTGGTATCAATCCGCAGCTTCGGTGGTGTATTTAGCCCCGGTACATTTTCGGCGCAGAGTCACTCGACTAGTGAGCTATTACGCACTCTTTAAATGGTGGCTGCTTCTAAGCCAACATCCTAGTTGTCTAAGCAACTCCACATCCTTTTCCACTTAATACACACTTTGGGACCTTAGCTGGCGGTCTGGGCTGTTTCCCTTTTGACTACGGATCTTATCACTCGCAGTCTGACTCCTAAGGATAAGTCATTGGCATTCGGAGTTTGACTGAATTCGGTAATCCGATGAGGACCCCTAGTCCAATCAGTGCTCTACCTCCAAGACTCTTACACTTAAGGCTAGCCCTAAAGCTATTTCGGGGAGAACCAGCTATCTCCAGGTTCGATTGGAATTTCTCCGCTACCCACACCTCATCCCCGCACTTTTCAACGTGCGTGGGTTCGGGCCTCCATTCAGTGTTACCTGAACTTCACCCTGGACATGGGTAGATCACCTGGTTTCGGGTCTACGACCACGTACT
>NZ_CP031062.1:275000-282500 GCF_008274865.1 Bacillus sp. AR4-2 | reverse complement strand
GTTAACATTTTCATCTTTCAATGTCAACTAAGTTTTTCATTTCGTTTGTCGCTTTCGACGTTAATGTCATCGGCGACTTGTTCTATATTACACCTCTAAAGTATAATCGTCAACACCTTTTTATAAAGAACTTCAATTTAATATTTTTATGCTCTTTTAACTAAATACGTCTCTATAGGATTTCATTATCGGAGTACACCTTCTGCTTCTCTTTAATTTGTTTTTCCAAATATATTCGAGTTAATTTGAACTCTAGACTTAACTTGTGTGGACGTTTTCCTCCAACAAAACTAGCAACCTTATTTTAACAAATACTAGTATATAATTAGAGAGTTGTTGTACTATCAATAAAACTCTATTAGAAGCAGGTGAAGATATGAAAGATATACGTATCCTTATAGCAGACGACGATAAAGAAATCCGAAATTTATTAAAAATATATTTAGAACGAGAATTATACATGGTAGACACTGCAATCAACGGCGAAGAAGCCTTACATTTATTTAATCAAAATAACTATAACCTCGTTATATTAGATCTTATGATGCCCAAAATAGATGGAATCGAGGTATGTAAAAAACTTAGAGATAAAACTAACATACCTATATTAATGCTCACCGCTAAAGATCACGAAGTTGATAAAATTTTAGGTTTAAGCATTGGTGCTGATGATTATATTACGAAACCTTTCAGCATTCACGAAGTAATTGCACGAGTAAAAGCTCTTATGCGGCGTTTTTTAGTTCTCGGAAGTAACAATACTGCTCAAGAAAAAACAACTTTATCTTTTAAAGGACTAACTATCAATTTAAATACATACACAGTTCATACAAACAAAGAAGAAATTAGCTTAACCGGAAAAGAACTGGAACTGTTAAAATTCTTTACTTCAAACCCAGGGCAAGTATTTACAAAAACACAGCTCTTCCGAAATGTGTGGGACGATAATTATATAGAAGATGACAATACCGTTATGGTACATATTCGAAAACTCAGAAAGAAAATAGAAATTGACCCTTCCAATCCAAAATTCATTCAGACTATATGGGGAATTGGTTATAAGTTTGTAGGTGAAAAGCTTGAAGACTGATATAACCCTCTTCCTGATTTCATTACAACTTATCATTTGCGGGATTTTAAACATACAAATGGATCCAAAAATAAAAATGTCTTTATTTATTATCCTTATCTTAATTACAATTTATCTCTTCTTTTCAAGAATACAATTCATTCAACATCGCAAAGCAATGGATACTAAATTAAGTCGTGTACTAAAAGGAAACTTACAAACGAGATTATTCACAAGCAATGACCACTCATTACATAATATCGTTTTTTCAATAAACGAGCTAATAGGTAAATTAGAGCAGGTTCAAATTGAAGCCAAAAGATCCGAGGAATCCAGAAAACAACTTTTGTCTAGTATCTCCCACGATATACGAACACCACTCACCTCCATTATCGGATATATAGATGCTTTGAAAGACGGAGTTGCTGCTTCTGAAATAGAAAAACAAGAATATCTTAAAATACTCTATATGAAATCAAATAACTTAAAGCACCTAGTTGATGAAATATTCAATATGGCGAAGCTAGACGCTAATGAATTTCCACTAAAAGAAGAAGAACTCGACTTTTCTGAAGTTACTAGAGAAGTTTTGATTGAATTTTTACCTGAGCTCTCAAAACATAACATCGAACTGCAAATTCTCATACCAGAATCTACTTGTCCTATCATCGCAGATCATCTAAGCATTATGCGGATTATCGGTAATTTAATGAAAAATGCAATTTATTACGGAAAGGATGGGAAAACAATAGGAGTCGAATTGCTAGAAGCTGATGCAGAATACGAACTTCATATTTGGGATCAAGGCCCTGGTATTCCAAAACATGATTTACAAAACGTATTTGAGCGAATGTACCGAAGCGAACAATCAAGAAACTCTTCATTTGGTGGTAGCGGTCTCGGGCTTTCTATTTCCAAAGCGCTTGTTGAGAAAAACGGTGGACATATATGGGTTGAAAGTACTCCATGGAAACGAACTACTTTTGGCTTTTCTATTCCAAAGCACAATACTTTTAAGAAATAGTTAAGAAATGATTAATATGCAGTTAAGCCTTCCTTTTTATGATGTAAGTAAGAACTTATAGAAAGCAGGTGTCTCCTATAAATACAATTATAAAAACGACTAACCTTACTAAAGTATATGGCAATCAAAAATCAGTAGATAATTTAAATATTAATGTTCAACAAGGGGAGATTTATGGCTTCATAGGCCGCAACGGTGCTGGTAAAACAACAACCATTCGTATGCTACTTAGTCTTATAAAGCCTACAAGTGGAACGATTGAAATATTCGGAGAGAACTTATTCCAAAATCAAAAAGATATTTTAAGCAGAATTGGTTCTATAGTTGAAGTTCCAGGATTTTATGAAAACTTAACTGCAAAAGAAAACCTATTAATTAATGCAAAGATAATTGGGGTTCACAAAAAGAATGCTATCGAAGAAGCATTAGAAATAGTAGGCTTGCAGCATGAGACAAAAAAGTTAGTAGGAAAGTATTCTTTAGGAATGAAGCAACGCTTAGGAATTGCACGTGCTCTTCTCCATTATCCTGAGCTACTCATATTAGATGAACCAACTAACGGACTAGACCCTATTGGTATTAAAGAAATGCGAAAACTTATTCATTCTTTAGCTCAAGAAAGAAATATAACAATACTCATTTCTAGTCACATATTAGCCGAGGTAGAACAGTTAGTCGATCGTATCGGAATTATTCATGAAGGAAAGTTACTAGAAGAAGTTTCTCTTGATACGCTGCGCAAGGCAAACCGTAAGTACATAGAGTTTCAAGTGAATAATGACGATAAAGCTGTGATGTTATTAGAAAATCATCTTCAAATTTTTGATTATGAAGTACATGATGAAGGAAATATTCGTATTTACTCTCATTTTGGACAACAAGGATACATAAACAGAACGTTTGTTCTTAATGATATTGAAGTATTAAAAATGATGATAAGCGAAGATAGACTAGAAGATTATTTCACCAAACTAGTTGGAGGTGGAACAATTGGTTAATCTACTCTATACAGAACTCTTAAAGCTAAAACGCTCTAATATGTTTTTAATTAGCATTATTGGTGCTGGTGTCGCACCTTTCTTAGTTGTAGTAGCCTCTTATATACATATAAAAACAAAACAGCCAACTCCAACTATTTGGTTCCATCAATTATTCACTGACGTTAACTTATATACTACTTTAGTTATAGGATTCCCCTTATATGGAGTAGTGGTTGCTTATTTGCTTACCCGCGAATATACAGAAGATACACTGAAAAATTTACTAACTATCCCCGTGTCGCGCATTAGCTTTATTATAAGTAAATTCATCATTCTCTTTCTTTGGATTATGATGCTAACTTTAGTCGCTTGGGCACTTACTTTAATATTAGGGCTATTGGGGAACTTCCCTGGTTTTAACATTTCTTTACTTTTAGGTTCTTTCCTAGAATTTTTAATATGTGGTGGACTTCTCTTTCTATTGTCTTCACCTATTGTGCTACTAACTCTTGTAATGAAGAGCTATGTACCACCCATTATATTAACAGTCATTATTACAATGACTAATCTTATGCTCGTAAACTCCAAGCATAAAGATTTATTTCCGTGGACCGCTACTCTAGATATCGCAAATAACGAATTACAACCGACATATCCACCAGAGTATTCTTATATCATCATTGCAGTAACGACAATTTCCGGATTTATTGCAACACTATTCTATTTTAAAAAAGTAGACATTCATTAATGTATAGGAGTGAAACTATGAGCGATATCATTATTGCCTTCATACTCGGTATTGTAGAAGGATTAGCTGAATTTTTACCTATATCTTCTACTGGCCACCTTATATTAGTCGGGCATTTATTAGGCTTTGAGGGAGAAAGAGCAAAAACGTTTGAAATTGTTATTCAGCTAGGCGCAATTTTAGCTATTGCAATTTTATATCATAAACGTCTCGTTTCTTTATGTAATATTAAACCTCTTATACAGAAAGAAAAAAAATTCAACGCGTTCCATGTATTTCTTGGCGTATTTCCGGCAGTGGTTGCTGGTTTGCTACTACATGATATTATTAAAACATACTTATTCCAGCCATACACTGTTGTGATTGGACTTGTAGCAGGGGCAATTCTTATGATCTTTGCAGAAGTAAAAAAGAAAGAGGCAGCAGCCTATTCACTGGACGATTTAACATACCGCCAAGCTTTAACAATCGGATTATTTCAGTGCTTAGCGGTATACCCTGGCTTCTCTAGAGCTGGCTCTACTATCTCTGGAGGTCTATTAGCAAAAGTAAATTATAAGACTGCATCTGAATTCTCTTTTCTAATAGCTCTTCCTGTAATGATTGGGGCGACAGGCTTAGACTTACTAAAAAGTTGGAAGTATTTAAGTGTCGATGACATCCCTATGTTTGCGGTAGGATTCATTACCTCTTTTATAGTAGCGATGCTAGCGGTAGTAACTTTTCTAAAACTTTTAGAGAAGATAGGTTTAAAACCTTTTGCATACTATCGTATTTTGTTGGCTATCTTATTTACGCTTTTCGTATTGCTATAGATTCATATAAGTCACATATTATTAAACTGATATTCAATTTAGAATATCGGTTTTTTTATCTATTTTAACTCTAGTATTACTCACTTCAATATGGCATAGTGATAATAAACTACCATTCATAATCTGAACGTTCTTTAAGTAACTATATCCTTTATCATAAAATGCAATTAGAAATTTAAAGATCCCATATATGTACAGAACATATTTACAAATTATATTCACTCCACATAGTATCTTTTTAATTTGCAACACACTAATACAAATTAAAAATGAGTACAAAGGCATAACAAATAAGTAAATTTCCTAGGAATTATAAAGAGACTAAATATTAATTAGAGTGAGGTGACGATAAAAATGAATCAATTAGCACAGACATATTGGGATACTTATTGGAGAAACAACAAAAAACCAGAATCTGTTACAGCTTGGCAATTTGGGGATGCCCCTAATTATCTTGCACAACTAGTAATTGACGGTATTAAAACAGCTACATGCTCCGGTCACATTTTTTATGAATTAGAACATGAATCGCTACCGACTACTAATGATTATAGTATTATACTCAATAGTAATGATGAACCTGTAGCTATTATTAAGACAATAGAAGTAACTGTAACACCAATGAATGAAGTAAGCGAAGAATTCGCTATCGCTGAAGGCGAAGGAGATCGTACTTATAATTACTGGAGAGACACCCATGTTCGTTTTTTTACAAAGGAACTAAATGAGCTTGGTCTTAATTTCTCTGAAGATATGTTACTCGTCTGTGAGCGTTTTGAACTTGTTGATGTGAACAATAAAGTGAAATTTTAATAAACTGAGATTTACCAGCCATTCTTATTTTTATAAAACACAAAAAAGACGAGTCATTCTGACTCGTCTTAAAGTTGCTTGGCGACGTCCTACTCTCACAGGGACAAGGTCCCAACTACCATCGGCGCTAGAGAGCTTAACTTCCGTGTTCGGTATGGGAACGGGTGTGACCTCTCTGCCATCATCACCAAACTATGAAGGCATATTCCTTCAAAACTAGATAACATTTGCTACATATTATATGGTTAAGTCCTCGATCTATTAGTATTCGTCAGCTCCACATGTCACCATGCTTCCACCTCGAACCTATCAACCTGATCATCTTTCAGGGATCTTACTAGCTTACGCTATGGGAAATCTCATCTTGAGGGGGGCTTCATGCTTAGATGCTTTCAGCACTTATCCCTTCCGCACATAGCTACCCAGCTATGCCCTTGGCAGAACAACTGGTACACCAGCGGTGCGTCCATCCCGGTCCTCTCGTACTAAGGACAGCTCCTCTCAAATTTCCTACGCCCACGACGGATAGGGACCGAACTGTCTCACGACGTTCTGAACCCAGCTCGCGTACCGCTTTAATGGGCGAACAGCCCAACCCTTGGGACCGACTACAGCCCCAGGATGCGATGAGCCGACATCGAGGTGCCAAACCTCCCCGTCGATGTGGACTCTTGGGGGAGATAAGCCTGTTATCCCCGGGGTAGCTTTTATCCGTTGAGCGATGGCCCTTCCATGCGGAACCACCGGATCACTAAGCCCGACTTTCGTCCCTGCTCGACTTGTAGGTCTCGCAGTCAAGCTCCCTTATGCCTTTGCACTCTACGAATGATTTCCAACCATTCTGAGGGAACCTTTGGGCGCCTCCGTTACACTTTAGGAGGCGACCGCCCCAGTCAAACTGCCCACCTGACACTGTCTCCCGGGTCGATAAGACCCGTAGGTTAGAATTTCAATACAGTCAGGGCGGTATCCCACCAGCGCCTCCACCGAAGCTAGCGCTCCGGTTTCAATGGCTCCCGCCTATCCTGTACAAACTGTACCAAAATTCAATATCAGGCTACAGTAAAGCTCCACGGGGTCTTTCCGTCCTGTCGCGGGTAACCTGCATCTTCACAGGTACTATAATTTCACCGAGTCTCTGGTTGAGACAGTGCCCAAATCGTTACACCTTTCGTGCGGGTCGGAACTTACCCGACAAGGAATTTCGCTACCTTAGGACCGTTATAGTTACGGCCGCCGTTTACTGGGGCTTCAGTTCAGAGCTTCGCTTACGCTAACCCCTCTCCTTAACCTTCCAGCACCGGGCAGGTGTCACCCCCTATACTTCGCCTTACGGCTTCGCAGAGAGCTGTGTTTTTGCTAAACAGTCGCTTGGGCCTATTCACTGCGGCTTTCCGTTAAGAAAGCACCCCTTCTCCCGAAGTTACGGGGTCATTTTGCCGAGTTCCTTAACCAGAGTTCTCTCGCACACCTTAGGATTCTCTCCTCGCCTACCTGTGTCGGTTTGCGGTACAGGCACCTTTTATCTCGCTAGAAGCTTTTCTTGGCAGCGGGGAATCAAAGACTTCGCTCCATAAGGAGCTTCCCCATCACAGCTCAGCCTTCACGATAAGCGGATTTGCCTACTTATCAGCCTAACTGCTTGGACGTGCACAACCAATCGCACGCTTCTTCTATCCTTCTGCGTCCCTCCATTGCTCAAACGATAAAGAGGTGGTACAGGAATATCAACCTGTTGTCCATCGCCTACGCCTGTCGGCCTCGGCTTAGGTCCTGACTAACCCTGAGCGGACGAGCCTTCCTCAGGAAACCTTAGGCATTCGGTGGACGGGATTCTCACCCGTCTTTCGCTACTCATACCGGCATTCTCACTTCTAAGCACTCCACCAGTCCTTACGGTCTGACTTCACTGTCCTTAGAACGCTCCCCTACCACTGATACCATTGGTATCAATCCGCAGCTTCGGTGGTGTATTTAGCCCCGGTACATTTTCGGCGCAGAGTCACTCGACTAGTGAGCTATTACGCACTCTTTAAATGGTGGCTGCTTCT
>NZ_CP031062.1:267500-270000 GCF_008274865.1 Bacillus sp. AR4-2 | reverse complement strand
CTATAGTAATTATACTTATCTTTTTCATATTATCTCCTTTTCTAACTTAAATCTTCTTATATTAAAGTACATCAAAAACAACTGTACTATTTTAACACACTGATGAATCCTATCTTTAAGAAATAAAATAGAAAATCTTAAATTACATATAAAAAATCACGAAAGAAATTGAATAAAACTTATATAGCTACGTACTCAAAAACCTTTTTAAAAAGCGAGAAGCACTTCAAAATATTTAGCTTTAAAAAGAAGTTATAAAACACAAAAAAGACGAGTCATTCTGACTCGTCTTAAAGTTGCTTGGCGACGTCCTACTCTCACAGGGACAAGGTCCCAACTACCATCGGCGCTAGAGAGCTTAACTTCCGTGTTCGGTATGGGAACGGGTGTGACCTCTCTGCCATCATCACCAAACTATGAAGGCATATTCCTTCAAAACTAGATAACATTTGCTACATATTATATGGTTAAGTCCTCGATCTATTAGTATTCGTCAGCTCCACATGTCACCATGCTTCCACCTCGAACCTATCAACCTGATCATCTTTCAGGGATCTTACTAGCTTACGCTATGGGAAATCTCATCTTGAGGGGGGCTTCATGCTTAGATGCTTTCAGCACTTATCCCTTCCGCACATAGCTACCCAGCTATGCCCTTGGCAGAACAACTGGTACACCAGCGGTGCGTCCATCCCGGTCCTCTCGTACTAAGGACAGCTCCTCTCAAATTTCCTACGCCCACGACGGATAGGGACCGAACTGTCTCACGACGTTCTGAACCCAGCTCGCGTACCGCTTTAATGGGCGAACAGCCCAACCCTTGGGACCGACTACAGCCCCAGGATGCGATGAGCCGACATCGAGGTGCCAAACCTCCCCGTCGATGTGGACTCTTGGGGGAGATAAGCCTGTTATCCCCGGGGTAGCTTTTATCCGTTGAGCGATGGCCCTTCCATGCGGAACCACCGGATCACTAAGCCCGACTTTCGTCCCTGCTCGACTTGTAGGTCTCGCAGTCAAGCTCCCTTATGCCTTTGCACTCTACGAATGATTTCCAACCATTCTGAGGGAACCTTTGGGCGCCTCCGTTACACTTTAGGAGGCGACCGCCCCAGTCAAACTGCCCACCTGACACTGTCTCCCGGGTCGATAAGACCCGTAGGTTAGAATTTCAATACAGTCAGGGCGGTATCCCACCAGCGCCTCCACCGAAGCTAGCGCTCCGGTTTCAATGGCTCCCGCCTATCCTGTACAAACTGTACCAAAATTCAATATCAGGCTACAGTAAAGCTCCACGGGGTCTTTCCGTCCTGTCGCGGGTAACCTGCATCTTCACAGGTACTATAATTTCACCGAGTCTCTGGTTGAGACAGTGCCCAAATCGTTACACCTTTCGTGCGGGTCGGAACTTACCCGACAAGGAATTTCGCTACCTTAGGACCGTTATAGTTACGGCCGCCGTTTACTGGGGCTTCAGTTCAGAGCTTCGCTTACGCTAACCCCTCTCCTTAACCTTCCAGCACCGGGCAGGTGTCACCCCCTATACTTCGCCTTACGGCTTCGCAGAGAGCTGTGTTTTTGCTAAACAGTCGCTTGGGCCTATTCACTGCGGCTTTCCGTTAAGAAAGCACCCCTTCTCCCGAAGTTACGGGGTCATTTTGCCGAGTTCCTTAACCAGAGTTCTCTCGCACACCTTAGGATTCTCTCCTCGCCTACCTGTGTCGGTTTGCGGTACAGGCACCTTTTATCTCGCTAGAAGCTTTTCTTGGCAGCGGGGAATCAAAGACTTCGCTCCATAAGGAGCTTCCCCATCACAGCTCAGCCTTCACGATAAGCGGATTTGCCTACTTATCAGCCTAACTGCTTGGACGTGCACAACCAATCGCACGCTTCTTCTATCCTTCTGCGTCCCTCCATTGCTCAAACGATAAAGAGGTGGTACAGGAATATCAACCTGTTGTCCATCGCCTACGCCTGTCGGCCTCGGCTTAGGTCCTGACTAACCCTGAGCGGACGAGCCTTCCTCAGGAAACCTTAGGCATTCGGTGGACGGGATTCTCACCCGTCTTTCGCTACTCATACCGGCATTCTCACTTCTAAGCACTCCACCAGTCCTTACGGTCTGACTTCACTGTCCTTAGAACGCTCCCCTACCACTGATACCATTGGTATCAATCCGCAGCTTCGGTGGTGTATTTAGCCCCGGTACATTTTCGGCGCAGAGTCACTCGACTAGTGAGCTATTACGCACTCTTTAAATGGTGGCTGCTTCTAAGCCAACATCCTAGTTGTCTAAGCAACTCCACATCCTTTTCCACTTAATACACACTTTGGGACCTTAGCTGGCGGTCTGGGCTGTTTCCCTTTTGACTACGGATCTTATCACTCGCAGTCTGACTCCTAAGGATAAGTCATTGGCATTCGGAGTTTGACTGAATTCGGTAATCCGATGAGGACCCCTAGTCCAATCAGTGCTCTACCTCCAAGACTCTTACACTTA
>NZ_CP031062.1:247500-265000 GCF_008274865.1 Bacillus sp. AR4-2 | reverse complement strand
AGCTCTTAATCCATTCGCTCGACTTGCATGTATTAGGCACGCCGCCAGCGTTCATCCTGAGCCAGGATCAAACTCTCCAATAAAGTTAGTTTGTCTAGCATCTAAAATAAAAATTGACGTTTCACGTTGTTTGTTTCGTTCAGTTTTCAAAGAACTACTTGGTCGCTCGTTTGCGACTTCCTTATGTTAACATCTTCGTTAGTTAATGTCAACTAAGTTTTTCATTTCGTTTGTCGCTTGCGACGTTATTGTCATCGGCGACTTGTTCTATATTACACCTCTAAAGTATAATCGTCAATATGTTTTTATAAAAAATATAAAAAGGCTTATTTCTTTTAAAATAAGCCTTTTTATCACATATCATTCTATTCATTTATTATTTTTCTATAATTGGTAACGAGACGATAAATTGAATAGTGCCATCCCTATATTCCGCTCGAATACTACCACCTTGTAACTCAACAATACTTTTCGCAATCGCTAAACCGAGTCCCGATCCTTCCGTTACTCTACTTCGAGATTGATCCTTCTTATAGAAACGTTCAAACAAATTCGCTAACTCTTCTCTTGTAAACTCTTCACTATGATTCGCAATTACAATTTGTATATCCCTACGCTGCCTTTGAAGAGAAACTTTTATCTCTCCATCATCTTTACTATACTTAATTGCATTCATTAGTAAATTATCAAATACACGAACCATCTTTTCCGAATCAATCGATGCATAAGCACGTTCCTCAGGAAACTTCTTAACAAACGTAAGTCCATGCTCTTCCGCTTGCGGTACTAACTCTTCTATTAATTGCTCAAGCAACTCATTTACACATACTTCTTGTTTTTCTAATACAACTTGTTCATTTGTTAACTTCGTATACTCAAATAAATCTTCTATTAAATTTTTTAACTGCTCCGACTTTGCAAAAGCAATTCTCGTATACTCATCGTGTTGTTCTTTATTTTCATATTTAGAATCTCGAAGTAATCGTAAGTAACCCATAATAGAAGTAAGTGGTGTACGCAAATCATGCGATACATTTGTGATAAGCTCATTCTTTTGCTTTTCTAATTTACGTTCCTTTTCTATATTATTCATAAGCTCTTCTGCCATATTATTAATATTCTCAGTTAAAGCTGCAATCTCATCTTCACCTTTTTTCTCAATGCGGTAGGCTAAGTTACCTCTTTCTATTTCCTTTACGCCTTGTGCCATCGCTTCAATCTGCTTCATCTTTCTCTTTGTTATATAGAAGAAAGAGAAAATGAATACAAGTACACCAATTAAAAACGGGAATGGTCCTTCTTGCGTGTCATATATTACCTCTCCCTCTGGAATTCCGCTAACAAACATGTACAAATTCTTTCCTTCAATAGTAATAGGTGAAAAAGATATAAACTCTTTTCTTGTACTTTCAAATACATTTCTACCATCTGTATAATTAATCGCGAATGATGCTGCATTACGAATCGTATTATGCAAATCGATTTGCTCTTCTTGCGCTTGCTTTGTTTTATATAAAACTTTACCACTTTCATCAGTAACCAATATCTTCAAAGCTCTAGACCCTTGCTCTAAATTTTGGTTCTCCATTTCGATCATATTTGATATAGCTTCTAATTTGTTTTCATGAACCGAACTATTTGCCGCTCCTTGAGCTTGGTGATTAATTTGTTCCATACCAGCCCGATAATCGATAGTTGCTTGACGATTCGCATTCTCAAAAAACGGCGCTGCTGCCTTCGCTGACAAAACTCCTAATAACGCACAAGCAGCAAAAGTAGTAATCAATTGAATCCTTATACTCTTTCGTACGCTCTTTACTAATTTCTCAAATAATTCTCTTATTTTCCTTATATAAGTAAACGGATTAAATATCTTTTTCAATCTTATACCCCACTCCCCATACTGTTTTTATATATCTAGGTTTCCTTGGATTCTCCTCAATCTTTTCACGTACTTTTCGAATATGCACCATTACAGTATTATCAGACTGGAAAGATCGTTCGTTCCACACCTTTTCATAAATTTGCTCCGCACTAAACACCATACCTGGATTTCTAGCTAGCAGTTCTAAAATTGAAAATTCCCTCGGAGTTAGTTTCACTTCTTCTCCCTCTACAATAACTTTATGGGTCGAGATGTTGATTTTCATCTCCCCAATTTCTAACTCGTCCTCATTTTGAATAGCGAAACCATTCATTTTCATATAACGGCGTAACTGAGATTTAATTCGTGCAATTAACTCTAACGGATTAAACGGCTTCGTTACATAATCATCTGCTCCTGTTGTTAATCCTAAAATCTTATCCATATCTTGCGTTTTGGCAGAAAGCATAATAATAGGCATTTCTTTCGCTTCCCTTACCTTCATACACATATGAATACCATCCACTTTCGGCATCATAATATCTAATACGACTAGATGTACTTCATTTTCTTCCAGTAGACGTAATCCTTCTTCTCCGTCTCCTGCTTGTAATACTTTATATCCTTCATTCTTTAAATAGATTGTAATTAAATTCCGAATTTCTTTTTCATCATCTACGACAAGTATTGTTTCGTGTGCCACAATATCTCCCCCATCACTTTTTTAATCCCTAACTTCTATTATAGGAAAACTTCTGAAGAAAAACGCTCGGAAATCCTTAAGATTTTCTGAAGACGCAAAAAAGGTCTAGACTCCCCTTAAGTCTAGACCTTTAAAAAACCCCTTTTATTTACGAACGTAGATGAAATATAGTACGAATAAAACTCCCATAACATACATAATCGGATGAACCTCTTTACGACGACCACTCACAACCATTGTAATTGGATAGAAGATAAATCCAATCGCAATCCCAGTTGCGATACTATACGTAAGTGGCATAGAGATAATTGTAAAGAATGCTGGTACTGCAATCTCGAATTTCTTCCAATCAATTTCCCCTAAGGAAGAAACCATCAAGATTCCTACAATAATTAAAGCCGGCGCCGTTACAGCTGGCGTTACAACACTTAGTAATGGCGAGAAGAATAGTGCCAGTAAGAAGAATCCTGCTGTTACAACTGCTGTAAATCCAGAACGTCCTCCCGCTGCTACCCCTGCAGACGATTCAATGTAAGACGTTGTTGTTGATGTACCCAAGATTGCACCAATTACAGTCGCAATCGCATCTGCAAATAATGCTTTTCCTGCACGTGGTAATTTATTGTTCTTCATTAATCCAGCTTGATTCGCAACCGCTACAAGCGTACCTGCTGTATCAAAGAAATCGATAAAGAAGAACGTTATAATAACAATCCCCATTTGAACTGTAAAAATATCTCCGAAGTGCGTTAACGCCACGCCGAACGTTGGTTCTAGACTCGGTATTGCTCCCACTACAGCTTTCGGAGTATCAATTAATCCTGTTGCCACTCCTAAGATCGCTGTAAGAATCATACCGTAAAATACTGCACCATTAACTTTCTTAATCATGAAGATGATTGTCGTAACAACCCCGAAGATTGCTAGTAACGTTGTGCCCTTTGTTAAGTCCCCCAACCCAACAAGAACCGCATCATTTTTCACGATAATTCCTGCATTTTGGAATCCAAGGAATGCAATGAACAATCCGATACCTGCTGCTACTGCAAACTTTAACTCTGATGGAATTGCATTGATGATTTTTTCACGAATACCTGAAGCAGTAAGAATAATAAAGATAATACCTGACATTAATGTTCCGGCAATTGCTGTTTGCCATGGAATACCCATCGTTAACACTGCTGTATAAGCAAAGAACGCGTTAATTCCCATACCTGGCGCTAAAGCAATTGGATACTTCGCGAAAATACCCATAATTAACGAACCGATCGCTGCCGCTAATGCCGTAGCAACGAATACTGCACCTGGATCCATCCCTGTACCTGCTGGTAACCCTTTAACATTTCCAAGCGACAGCGTAGCAGGATTGACAAATAGTACGTAAGCCATAGATAGAAATGTCGTTAACCCTGCTATGAACTCAGTCTTATAATTCGTACCGAGCTCATCAAACTGAAAATAGCGTTTCATCCTACGTTTCCCCCGTTATATGATTACTCGCCGTATTTCACCCTAGCCCTCTTTTATCCCGAGAAATAAAAAAGGCTTCCATTGCATATATACATGGAAGCGTTCTATAAACAAAGACAAGTTTCCCCTCATCTTTATACAAACGCCTCGTAGTCAAGCCATTTACGGTAGCTAGGTAGAAACTTTCGGGCCATATCCCCGATATTATACGACGGCATAATATTCACTTTTCGTTTGAATTACATAATCATATTAACTCGACGAAGTAGTTTTGTCAATTTAAAAACGAACATTTTTATAAAAATTTATATTTTTGTTCGTATTAATACCAAAATAAAAAAGATCCATCTATGCATAAGCAATAGATGGACCTTTTTATAAATACTATTCCCACTCAATAGTTGCTGGTGGCTTACTCGTTACATCATACACGATACGGTTAACGTGTTTTACTTCGTTTACGATACGTACAGAGATTTTCTCTAATACGTCCCAAGGGATACGTGCCCAGTCAGCTGTCATACCGTCGATAGATGTTACTGCACGGATACCTACTGTGTAATCGTAAGTACGCTCGTCACCCATAACACCTACGCTACGCATACCAGGAAGCGCAGTGAAGTATTGCCAGATTTCGCGATCTAAGCCGGCTTTAATAATTTCCTCACGTAAAATCGCATCAGATTCACGAACGATTTCTAATTTCTCTTCTGTGATTTCACCTAATACACGAATACCAAGACCAGGACCTGGGAATGGTTGACGCCATACGATTTCATCAGGAATTCCTAGTTCAGATCCTAATACACGTACTTCATCTTTAAATAACGTGTTTAAAGGCTCAATTAATTTGAACTGCATGTCTTCTGGAAGTCCACCAACGTTATGGTGAGATTTAATTGTTTGTGCAGTTGCTGTACCACTTTCAACGATATCTGTGTAAAGTGTACCTTGTGCTAGGAAGTCCATACCTTGTAATTTAGATGCTTCATCATCGAATACGTAAATGAATTCGTTACCGATAATTTTACGTTTTTGTTCTGGATCTTCTACACCTTTTAACTTGTCCATGAAGCGGTCTTTTGCATCCACTTTAATAACGTTCATATGGAAGCCTTCACTAAATGTTTTCATAACGCCTTCCGCTTCGCCTTTACGAAGTAAACCGTGATCAACGAAAATACATGTTAATTGGTCGCCGATTGCTTTATGGATTAATACTGCTACAACAGAAGAGTCTACACCACCGCTAAGTGCGCATAGTACTTTTTTGTCTCCAACAGTTTCACGGATCTTTTCTAATTCTACTTCGATAAAGTTCTCCATGTTCCATCCTTCAGAACAACCACATACGCCGAATACGAAGTTTTTAATTAAATCGTTACCGTGCTCAGAGTGACGTACTTCTGGGTGGAATTGTACACCGTATAAGTTTTTCGCTTCATTGCTCATACCAGCAATTGGGCAAGACTCACTTGTTGCGTCTACTACGAATCCTTCAGGTAAACCAGTTACTAAGTCACCATGACTCATCCATACAACTTGCTCTTCCGGAAGGTTCGCATATAATTTTGATTCGTTCTCTACTTTAAGAACAGCTTTTCCGTACTCACGGTGATTTGCACGCTCTACTTTACCACCGAAGTGTTGCGTCATAAGCTGCATACCGTAACAAATACCGAAGATTGGTAAACCTAGTTCAAAGATTTTTTCATCACAATGTAATGCACCTTCACCGTATACACTATTTGGTCCACCAGAGAAAATAATCCCTTTTGGATTCATTGCTTTAATTTCTTCTGCAGTAATTGTATGTGGATGAAGTTCACTGTATACACCGAACTCACGAATTCGACGTGCTATTAACTGATTGTATTGACTTCCAAAATCTAAAACGATAATTGTATCGTGTTGTTTCTTCAAAATAATCACCCCAACGTTAGTTCTCGTATATAAATATTTTCACCAATTTGGCGAAAAGCATTACCAATATAATAAAAAAAGCCAGTCCTCCGCCTCTAGTCTCATAACAAAGAAAAGGCAGGGGTCTGGCTTTATAAAGAAAGATAGTCTCCGCTCTTTATAAATATAAGACACACTGCCTTCATAGTCAGGTTGTTTACGGTAACCCGGTAGAGACTCTCAAACCATATCATTGAGGATATATGAAGGATCGTTTTATATTATCTTCCTAGATTCTAACAATGAAGTATCAATATGGTCAAGAGAGAAAGCGACAAAATTCTACAGAAATTCATTTCCTTTTCTAAAAAACATAAAAAAACATCCATTTCTATATAGAAATGGATGTTTTTTTAGGGCAAACGGAATTACATCATTCCGCCCATACCGCCCATGCCCATGCCGCCCATGTCAGGCATTGCTGGTGCATTTGGTTCTGGCTTGTCAGCAACTACAGCTTCAGTTGTTAAGAACATAGCTGCAACAGATGCTGCGTTTTGAAGTGCAGAACGAGTTACTTTAGCTGGATCTACGATACCAGACTCAAGCATGTTAACCCATTCGCCAGTAGCTGCGTTGAAACCAACGCCTACTTTTTCGCCTTTTAGACGCTCTACAACTACAGATCCTTCTAGACCAGCGTTGATTGCGATTTGACGAACTGGCTCTTCTAGTGCGCGAAGTACGATGTTGATACCTGTTGCTTCGTCGCCTTCAGCTACGATAGAAGCTACTTTTGTGTATACGTTCATAAGTGAAGTACCACCACCTGCAACGATACCTTCTTCTACTGCTGCACGAGTTGAGTTAAGTGCATCTTCAATGCGAAGTTTGCGCTCTTTTAACTCAGTTTCAGTTGCTGCACCTACTTTAATTACTGCTACGCCACCTGCTAGTTTAGCAAGACGCTCTTGTAATTTTTCACGATCGAATTCAGAAGTTGTTTCTTCTAATTGCGCACGGATTTGACCGATGCGAGCTTCGATTTGTTCTGTGCTTCCTACACCTTCAACTACAGTTGTGTTTTCTTTTGTAACAACAACTTTACCAGCGCGTCCTAAAGATTCAACTGTAGCAGATTTTAAGTCACGACCTAATTCTTCAGTGATTACTTCGCCACCTGTTAAGATTGCGATATCTTCTAGCATTGCTTTACGACGGTCACCAAATCCAGGAGCTTTAACAGCTACTACGTTGAATGTACCACGAAGTTTGTTCACTACTAATGTAGCTAAAGCTTCGCCTTCAACATCTTCAGCAATGATAAGAAGTGGTTTACCTTGTTGTACCACTTGCTCTAATACTGGTAAGATTTCTTGAATGTTAGAAATCTTTTTGTCAGTGATTAAGATGTATGGGTTATCAAGAACTGCTTCCATTTTGTCAGAATCAGTAATCATGTAAGGAGATGCATATCCACGATCAAATTGCATACCTTCTACTACGTCTAATTCTGTTGTGAATCCTTTAGACTCTTCTAAAGTAATAACGCCGTCGTTACCAACGCGCTCCATTGCTTCAGCGATTAATTGACCTACTTCTTCGTCAGCTGCAGAAATAGCAGCTACTTGTGCGATAGAAGATTTGCCTTCGATTGGTTTAGAAATCGTTTTTAATTCTTCAATTGCAGCAGTAACAGCTTTTTCGATACCTTTACGAAGACCCATTGGGTTAGCACCAGCTGTTACGTTTTTAAGACCTTCACGAATCATAGCTTGCGCTAATACAGTTGCAGTTGTTGTTCCGTCACCAGCTACGTCATTTGTTTTGCTAGCAACTTCCGCTACTAATTTCGCACCCATGTTTTCGAATGCATCTTCTAATTCGATTTCTTTTGCGATTGTTACACCATCATTTGTAATAAGTGGTGAACCAAATTTTTTCTCAAGTACAACGTTACGACCTTTTGGTCCAAGCGTAACTTTTACTGCGTTTGCAAGAGTGTCGACACCGCGAAGCATCGAACGACGTGCTTCTTCACTAAATTTAATATCTTTTGCCATAATAATTGACCCCCTTGGATTTTTTAAGATTTATATAATTAACCGATAACTGCTAAAATGTCACTTTCACGTAAAATCAAGTAGTCTGTACCTTCATATTTCACTTCAGTACCTGCATATTTTGAGAAGATGATAAGATCACCTGCTGCTACCTCTAAAGCAACACGCTCACCATTCTCAAGCACTCGACCAGTACCTACTGCAACTACTTTACCCTCTTGTGGTTTTTCTTTTGCAGTATCTGGTAATACGATACCACTTGCTGTTTTTTCTTCTGCTTGAACAAGCTCAATTACAACGCGATCACCTAATGGCTTTAGCATGAACAATAACCTCCTCATTTTGTTATGTAAATTTCTTTTATTAGCACTCAAGTCATCCGAGTGCTAACACACTTATAATAATAAATAATCTCAATTTCTTTTGCAAGTAAAAAAATCATAATTTTTTCGCAAATCACTATATAAACTTTCTATATAGAATACTGCCTTTACTATATGAATCGTTGTTTCCACTGCTCGTATGTTACAATATGAAAGGACACCCTAAGTTGTTTTCGCTACACACACAACTTTCTCCTGTCTTCTATTATAATTTCAAATAAGGATTTACGAAAAAAACATAATTCAAGTGAGGTTTATATCGTAGGTAGCATATTTACATGTTATCCTAACTTATCTCATACACTATAGTTAGAAAGGATGGTTAAACCATTTGAAGAAACAATACTGGTGGATTATCGTTACATACATTTTAATGCAGTTATCTGGCGTTGTTGGATTGCCACTTCTCCTAAAAACAGGACTCTATGATAATAGAGGATTTACCATTGAGGAAAAAGGACAAATCATAACGGGACACTGGGCAATTATTAGCTTCTTTGTTGCATTATGTATCGTACTTTGGTTACTTAGAACAGATATTCGTAACAGGCATTTAGATCCAAAGCGCTCTTCTGCTCCAGCTACTATTGGATGGATTTTCATCGGGTTCTTCTTAGCAATCATCTCACAATCCATTGCAGGTATGATTGAAATGTATGTATTTGGGGTTCCACGTGGATCTGAGAATACAGACAGACTGATGGACATCGCAAGAACGATACCTTGGTTCCTTATTGTTGTATCTATAATTGGACCTATCTTAGAAGAAATCGTATTTAGAAAAATTCTATTCGGCACGCTTTATAAGAAGTTTAACTTCTTTATTGCAGCTATCATTAGTTCGCTTGTATTCGCAGCAATTCATTTTGATTTTACTCACTTATTGGTATACACTGCTATGGGGCTCGTATTCGCCTTCTTATATGTGAAGACGAAACGTATTATCGTTCCGATTGCAGCTCATGTTGCGATGAATACATTAGTCGCTATTGGGCAAATTTTTATGAGCAATGAACAAATTCAAGAAATGATTAAAGAAGCTGAAAAAATGCAAGGCTTTATCGGAGGATTTTTTGTATGAGAAACTCACCATTGTTCATGGCTGCACTATACTTCCTTCTTGGATGTATCTTTACACGCTTCGCCATTACGAACGTGACAGATACAATCTGGAATATGTGGACAATACTATTTGCAGTTATGGCAACAATTGATTTTAATTTGGCACTTCGCCTTATATTAGTTAAATTCACAAAGAAGAAACAATAATAAAACGCAGAGGTCGCTTCCTCTGCGTTTTATTGTGGATAGTTTTTCAAAAAGTAAACTAATGTTTGTAACTCTACAGCTAAGTCAATATGATGAATTCTAATATTCTCTGATACGTTTAATCGCGCTGGTGTGAAATTCAAAATACCGTGCACGCTTGTTTCAGCTAATCTATCTGCTACAGCTTGCGCTACTGTAGCCGGTACTGTTAATATTGCCACTTGTATATCATTTGATAATCTCTCTTCTAATTCATCTAAATGATATACAGGAATGCCCCCGATTTCTGTTCCAACTTTCTCTTCACTAACATCAAATGCCATTTCAATTTTTGTATTATTGTTTTTCGTGAAATTATAATGTAAGAAAGCGGTCCCTAAATTACCTACTCCAATAAGTGCTACACGTGTTATATCATCTTGATCAAGTGTTTCGCGGAAAAATGATAATAAATAATTTACGTTATATCCATATCCCTTTTTCCCTAACGCTCCAAAATACGAAAAATCTCTTCGTATTGTTGCGGAATCTACTTTTACTGCCTCACTCAATTCGGCCGATGAAACACGCTGCTTACCAGAAAGAGATAAGTTTTGGATAAATCGATAGTATAGAGGCAATCTTTTAGCAGTGGCTTGTGGAATCTTTTGCTGATCCATATGACCTCTCCTCTCTTCCTATCTTTATTCATATACTTTAATCAAATACAGAAGTTTAGCACTCATTAAATTCCTTGTATAATAAAGAGAAGAAGTATTCTCTCTTTATTTTAAACTATACACTATTTTTAGTATGATTGAGAAATATAAACATGGCAAAGTTAAGAAATTATTTGAGGTGAAAACATTGATTTTATTACAAGTAAACGCGCTTTCGAAATTATACGGTGCAGAAACAATTCTTGCAAACATAAAATTGGAAGTACAAACAAAAGATCGTATCGCATTAGTTGGAAGGAATGGAGCAGGTAAATCTACATTATTAAAAATTATCGCTGGTGAATTATCTCATGATGGTGGCGAAATTATAAAACCGAAAGATGTCTCAATCGGATATTTAGCTCAAAATACTGGACTAGAAACGTCTTTAACAATTTGGGATGAAATGCTAACCGTCTTTACCCATTTACAGCAAATGGAGACAAAACTCCGAAGGCTTGAGCAAGAAATGGGAAAAGAAGAAAACTTTTCAAACGAAGCTACATATGAAAGATTGTTAGCTGATTATGACCAATTACAACTCAATTATAAAGATCAAGGTGGATATCAATATGAAGCGGATATTCGCTCCATTTTAAGCGGCCTTGGCTTCCCAGTTGAAACGCACCAGACGACGATCTCTACTTTAAGCGGCGGGCAAAAAACAAGATTAGCTCTCGGGAAATTATTATTAACAAAACCAGACTTACTTATTTTGGACGAGCCTACAAACCATTTAGACATCGAAACATTAACATGGCTTGAGCAATATTTGCAAGGTTATCCTGGCGCAATATTAATCGTCTCACATGACCGTTATTTCTTAGACAAACTCGTTACACAAGTATATGAAATTTCGAATAAAGAAAGCAGACGATTTGTTGGTAACTACAGTAAATATTTAGACTTAAAATCAGCATTATATGAGCAAGAAATGAAACGTTACGAAAAACAACAAGATGAAATCGCAAAACTTGAGGACTTCGTTCAAAAGAATATAGCTCGCGCTTCTACAACGAAACGTGCTCAAAGTCGCCGTAAACAACTAGACAGAATGGAATTATTAACGAGACCATTAGGGGATTCTAAGTCAGCATCATTCCACTTCGATATTGAAAAACAAAGTGGAAATGATGTTTTACAAGTAAATGATGCAACCATCGGCTATGATGAAAACCCTATAATTGAACATGTAACTATGCGCTTAACTCGCGGAGATAGTGTTGCTTTAGTTGGTCCAAACGGAATTGGGAAATCCACATTGTTAAAATCTATTGTGAATAAGTTACCACTATTAAATGGTGATGTTTCTTTCGGATCAAATGTATCTGTTGGTTATTATGATCAAGAACAAGCAAACTTAACATCTTCTAAACGGGTTTTAAATGAACTATGGGATGAATATCCACTGCAACCGGAAAAAGAAATCCGTACTATACTTGGGAATTTTTTATTCACAGGAGATGATGTACTGAAACCAGTATCTTCCCTTAGTGGCGGACAAAAAGCTCGATTAGCTCTTGCAAAACTTATGATGCAAAAGTCAAATTTGTTAATTCTAGATGAGCCTACGAACCACCTTGATTTAAATAGTAAAGAGATTTTGGAGAATGCTTTAATTGATTACCCAGGGACTCTTCTATTCGTCTCACATGACCGCTACTTTATTAACCGTGTAACAACGACTGTGGTTGAGTTATCAACAGAAGGTGCACAGGAATATTTAGGGGATTACGATTACTACGTTGAAAAGAAAAATGAAATGATTGAACGTGCAGAACTTGAACAGCAAGAAAGTGACGTTCCTGTTCAAAAGGTGGTTGCACAAGAGAAATTAAATTATTTAGAAGAAAAAGAGCGTAAAAAACTAGAGCGTCAACGCACTAGAAAAATTGAAGAGCTAGAACAAAGTATAGTGGAATTAGAAGAAGAAATTGCTACGTTAGAAGATCAACTTTGCTTACCAGAAATATATGCAGATTATGAAAAAGCTAGTGAAATTACAACTAAAAAGCAAACGCTACAAGAACAACTTGAAACTTGTATGGCAGAATGGGAAGAGCTGCATGTATAAGCATATTTAAATAAGGAAGATGTCTCATAAGTCAGGATTTTTGACTATGTGACATCTTTTTTTAGTACTTAAACAATTTTTTGAATATATCTATCGTAACTTAGAATATACTAACGATTTTTTAAATATATCTATTGTAACCCTATATATATTAACAATCCGACACGAAATATCGATTTAACGACAAAGATTGACAATATTAGCATCTTCTATAATAGGGAGATGTTTCAAAATATTTTTCGGGGATATCTTCTTGCTTTTTATTTCCCGAAAAAGAACAAATTCAAAGGTCTGACATCAACCTATTTATCCACAAGTTTATACACATATCCACCTTTATAAAATAAACATTAAAATAACTTTTCCACATTATCCACAGCCAACAAAAAAGTTATCAACATTTTATATACACAATAAAACCCACATTATCAACAGATAATATGGGTTTTATCCACAACCTGTGGTTAATTATGTGTATAACTATGCTTCAATATCTAATCCTGGATTTGCATTTAAGGCTAATGTTGCACGCTTACCTTGTTCATAAGCAATTGTCCCTGCCGCTGCAATCATCGCTGCATTATCTGTGCATAAAGATAGCGGCGGAATAATTAATTCAATGTTTTCTTTTTGTGCAAATTCCTCTTCTAATCGCGCACGAAGTCCTTTATTAGCAGCTACTCCACCAGCAAGAAGTAATTGCTTTACATTATAAGCTTCTGCTGCACGAGCTGCTTTCGTTACAAGTACATCTATTACACTTTCTTGGAAACTTGCCGCTAAATCTTCTGGTGCAATTTCTATACCGCGCTGTTTTGCGTTATGCACAGTGTTGATAACTGCTGATTTCAATCCACTAAAGCTAAAATCATACGAATCCGGTTCTAGCCATGCACGAGGCAAATCAATTGTCGGTTCTCCTTCATGTGCAAGGCGATCAATATGAGGACCACCTGGATATGGCATAGATAACGTACGAGCTACTTTATCATATGCTTCTCCAGCTGCATCGTCTCGTGTTTCACCAATTACTTCGAATGAACCATGTTCTTTCATATAAACAAGTTCTGTATGCCCACCAGATACAACAAGTGATAATAACGGGAATTGAACTTCTTTTACTAAACGGTTCGCATAAATATGACCAGCAATATGATGAACACCGACTAACGGAATATCATGTGCAAACGCTACTGCCTTCGCTGCATTTACTCCAATTAGAAGTGCTCCTACTAAACCAGGACCTTCTGTTACAGCAATTGCATCAATATCATCAAATGTGATGTTTGCTTCCTTTAAAGCTTCTTCTAACACAACTGTAATTTCTTCTACATGATGACGTGATGCAATCTCTGGTACAACGCCGCCAAAACGTTTATGACTTTCAATTTGTGATGCAACGACATTCGCAATAATTTCCGTTCCATTTTTAACAACTGCTACTGCTGTTTCATCACAACTTGTTTCAATACCAAGTATAATCGTATTTTTTTCCATTATATATTCACCCACATTACGAGACCATCTTCCTGATTGTCTGCATAGTATCGTTTACGAATCCCACCATTTTGAAATCCGTATTTTCTGTATAACTGCTTTGCTACTTCATTTGATACACGTACTTCCAGTGTCATTGTTTTTACCCCTAGTTCTTTCGCTTCAGAAATAACTGCTTTCAATAGGGCATCTCCTAACTTTTGACCTCGGTATTCTGGCAAAATAGCTATATTTGTTATATGAGATTCATCAATAATTATCCACAATCCACAATACCCGACTACACGACCATCTTTTTCTAACACAATATAATGTGCATGTTCATTCATCGTTAATTCACGGTGAAAGGCATCTGCAGTCCAAGGAGTTGAAAAAGACGCTTCTTCAATAGCTACAATTTGAGCAATATCATCAAGCTCCATCTTTCTAAATATCATATCCATCTTCTGCAAGCTCCTACTTGTTTTGACTTTCTAACCACTTTGTTTCAGCTTCAGCTAAACGAAGATAGCTTGGAACAAACGTATGCACATCTTGTTCTTCTTTTTGTAATCCTAAGAATGCTAGCTCACTTGGTCTTGGGTTATTTTTAGTAAATGGAGCGAATACAGCTTGATCACCTAAATGTTCTATAATTGTTTCTTTATGCAATTTAACATCGTTACCGATAAATAAAACAGGCTGTCCTTTATCTTTTAACATTTGCAACCAGTCTACAATAAGAATAATTCGGTCTTCTTCTATTGAAGTTAACTGCTCTCCTTCATATGTATATAACCCAGTATAAATTTGCCCACGTCTTCCATCAAATAAAGGACAAATTAACCCGTTAAAGTTAGCACCGTTTGCAGCTACTACCTCTAAACTTGATACACCTACAATTGGTATTTGAAGTGACCAAGCTAATGTTTTCGCCGCTGTCACGCCTATACGAACACCTGTATAGGATCCAGGTCCAGCAGCTACAACGATTTTAGTTAATTCCTTCGGTTTTACGCCACACTCTTTTAACAGTTTCTCTACAGCTGGCATAAGACGTACAGAATGGTTTTTTGTTAAATTTGTAATGATTTCCCCAATTACGTTTTCTTCCTCAATAAGGGATACACCCATTACGTAATTTGAAGTATCAATTGCTAGTACTTTCATCTTGTAATAGCTCCTCACATAATCTAATATAGCGATCTCCAATTGGCTCGAGTATAATTTTTCTTGTGTCATCTCCAGCATGGAATAAACTAATTTGTAACTTTTCATTCGGTAAATATGCTTCTATTAAATGAGCCCATTCTACTACCGTAATTCCTTCACCGTAGAAATATTCATCAAAGCCTAAGTCCTCTTCACTTTCTGCTAAGCGATACACGTCCATATGATATAGCGGTAATCTTCCATTATATTCTTTGATGATATTAAAGGTAGGACTATTTACAACTCTTTTCACTCCAAGACCTTTTGCTAGTCCCTTTGTAAAAGTCGTCTTACCAGCTCCAAGATCTCCTTCTAAAATAATTACGTCTTGTGCCTCTACGAGCTCACCTAATTTTTCTGATAACCTTTGTGTTTCCTCAGAAGATTTTGTTGTTACTTCATATTTACTCACAGACTTCACCTACTTTACTCACAATGTTCTCTGCTCTTTATTATACAGGTTTTGAATATATAAAAAAGTCCTTAGGAGTTGTCCTAAGGATAGTTTGACTGTCTTTATTAGTTTTTTGTTAAAACAAATAAAAAAATACGAAACAACTTGTTTCGTTCTTTTCTTTATATGAAATGGCGGTCCCGACCGGGGTCGAACCGGCGATCTCCTGCGTGACAGGCAGGCATGTTAACCACTACACCACGGGACCATTTGGTTGCGGGGACAGGATTTGAACCTGCGACCTTCGGGTTATGAGCCCGACGAGCTACCGTGCTGCTCCACCCCGCGACAATATAAATAGCTTGGCGACGTCCTACTCTCACAGGGACAAGGTCCCAACTACCATCGGCGCTAGAGAGCTTAACTTCCGTGTTCGGTATGGGAACGGGTGTGACCTCTCTGCCATCATCACCAAACTATTGAAGGCATATTCCTTCAAAACTAGATAACATTTGCTACATATTATATGGTTAAGTCCTCGATCTATTAGTATTCGTCAGCTCCACATGTCACCATGCTTCCACCTCGAACCTATCAACCTGATCATCTTTCAGGGATCTTACTAGCTTACGCTATGGGAAATCTCATCTTGAGGGGGGCTTCATGCTTAGATGCTTTCAGCACTTATCCCTTCCGCACATAGCTACCCAGCTATGCCCTTGGCAGAACAACTGGTACACCAGCGGTGCGTCCATCCCGGTCCTCTCGTACTAAGGACAGCTCCTCTCAAATTTCCTACGCCCACGACGGATAGGGACCGAACTGTCTCACGACGTTCTGAACCCAGCTCGCGTACCGCTTTAATGGGCGAACAGCCCAACCCTTGGGACCGACTACAGCCCCAGGATGCGATGAGCCGACATCGAGGTGCCAAACCTCCCCGTCGATGTGGACTCTTGGGGGAGATAAGCCTGTTATCCCCGGGGTAGCTTTTATCCGTTGAGCGATGGCCCTTCCATGCGGAACCACCGGATCACTAAGCCCGACTTTCGTCCCTGCTCGACTTGTAGGTCTCGCAGTCAAGCTCCCTTATGCCTTTGCACTCTACGAATGATTTCCAACCATTCTGAGGGAACCTTTGGGCGCCTCCGTTACACTTTAGGAGGCGACCGCCCCAGTCAAACTGCCCACCTGACACTGTCTCCCGGGTCGATAAGACCCGTAGGTTAGAATTTCAATACAGTCAGGGCGGTATCCCACCAGCGCCTCCACCGAAGCTAGCGCTCCGGTTTCAATGGCTCCCGCCTATCCTGTACAAACTGTACCAAAATTCAATATCAGGCTACAGTAAAGCTCCACGGGGTCTTTCCGTCCTGTCGCGGGTAACCTGCATCTTCACAGGTACTATAATTTCACCGAGTCTCTGGTTGAGACAGTGCCCAAATCGTTACACCTTTCGTGCGGGTCGGAACTTACCCGACAAGGAATTTCGCTACCTTAGGACCGTTATAGTTACGGCCGCCGTTTACTGGGGCTTCAGTTCAGAGCTTCGCTTACGCTAACCCCTCTCCTTAACCTTCCAGCACCGGGCAGGTGTCACCCCCTATACTTCGCCTTACGGCTTCGCAGAGAGCTGTGTTTTTGCTAAACAGTCGCTTGGGCCTATTCACTGCGGCTTTCCGTTAAGAAAGCACCCCTTCTCCCGAAGTTACGGGGTCATTTTGCCGAGTTCCTTAACCAGAGTTCTCTCGCACACCTTAGGATTCTCTCCTCGCCTACCTGTGTCGGTTTGCGGTACAGGCACCTTTTATCTCGCTAGAAGCTTTTCTTGGCAGCGGGGAATCAAAGACTTCGCTCCATAAGGAGCTTCCCCATCACAGCTCAGCCTTCACGATAAGCGGATTTGCCTACTTATCAGCCTAACTGCTTGGACGTGCACAACCAATCGCACGCTTCTTCTATCCTTCTGCGTCCCTCCATTGCTCAAACGAT
>NZ_CP031062.1:155000-242500 GCF_008274865.1 Bacillus sp. AR4-2 | reverse complement strand
AAAATATTTTTACACTTTTCTCCCTTCTTATACATATATTAAATAGTACATATACCCATCCTCATGTAAGAAGCGTGGTTTCTAAAAACAAAACATGAATAGAAATCCACTCACCAACCTCTCATCAATAGCATTTTAGATTTTTGAGAGCAGGATTAAACAAGGAGGGATTCCTATGCCTACGTGGCTAAAAAAACAAATGCAACGTGCATATTTCGAAAAAAACCGGTATCAAATTAAGTTATTAAATGAATGCTGGTTTTATTATAGCAAAATACATCAAAGCTCATAATCCATTACACTTTTTATTCCATAAAAAAAGAGCAGTTTCATCTGCTCTCTTCTCTTACTATTCAATCGGCAACATAGATAGTGCAACGCGTCCTTTTTTTGTATCAATATCATCTACCCATACTTTTACAATTTGCCCTACTGATACAACATCTAACGGATGCTTTACAAACTGTTTGCTAAGTTTAGAAATATGTACTAAACCATCTTGCTTTACGCCAACATCAACAAAAGCACCAAAATCAACAACGTTACGAACTGTTCCTTCTAATTCCATACCACGTTTTAAATCTTCTAATTTCAAAATCCCTTTTTTCAGAAGTGGTTTAGGCAACTCATCCCTCATATCGCGTTCTGGACTAATAAGCGCATCTATAATATCAACTAACGTCGGCTCCCCAACTCCTGTTTCTTGAGATAACTTAGAAATCTCTACTTCTTCCAATCTCTTTTGTAATTGCGGTTGTCCTACGTCATCTATCGATAACCCTAGACTCTTCAATAATAATTCAACATTTTTATATTGCTCTGGATGAATACCTGTTCGATCTAATGGATTCGCTCCTTCTAGTATACGTAAGAAACCTATACATTGTTCATACGTCTTTGCACCTAAACGTGGGATTTTCTTTAATTCCGTGCGCTTCGTGAATTTCCCATCTTCTTCTCTCTTTGCCACAATATTTTTCGCAACAGTTTTCGATAAACCTGAAACATATTGTAACAATGCAACCGAAGCCGTATTTACATTAACCCCAACTTGGTTAACAGCTGTTTCTACTACAAATGTTAATGACTCATTCAGTCTCTTTTGAGATACATCATGTTGGTATTGTCCAACCCCAACTGATTTAGGATCAATTTTCACAAGTTCAGCAAGTGGATCTTGCAGACGTCTCCCAATAGAAACGGCACTTCTCTCTTCAACTTGTAAATTTGGGAATTCCTCACGGGCTAAATCAGAAGCTGAATATACACTAGCACCCGCTTCATTTACAATAATATAAAAGACATCTCGGTTCACACTTTGTAATACATCTACTATAAACTCTTCTGTTTCTCTAGATGCTGTCCCATTACCAATTGCAATCATTTCAACTTGATATTTATCTATAATAGAAAGAACTTTCGTTTTTGCATCATCATATTTACGAACAGGTGGATGCGGATAAATAACATCGATATGTAGTACTTTCCCCGTATCATCTACTACAGACAATTTACAACCAGTTCTATATGCCGGATCTACCGCTAGCACGACTTTCCCTTTCATCGGAGGTTGTAATAATAAGTTACGTAAGTTCTCAGAGAAAATATGTATTGCTTGTTCTTCAGCTGTTTCTGTTAATTCTTTACGAATCTCTCTTTCGATTGAAGATTGAATTAATCGTTTATAACCATCTTCAATCGCTAATTGTACATAATGTGCACTTTTCGAATCGTTATCACGAATTACTTTCTTATTTAAGAAAGTTACTATCTCATCTACTGGCGGAACAACAGCAACTCTCAATATATCTTCTTTCTCGCCACGATTCATTGCTAATACACGATGTGGTACTACTTTTTGCAATGGTTCTTCATAACTGTAATACATTTCATATATATTCTTTTCATCTTTTTCTTCATCTTTCACGGACGAAGACATAACACCTTTTCTAAAAGTAACATTTCGAATCCAACTACGATACGCAGCTTCATCTGAAACCATTTCTGCAATAATGTCTTGTGCACCTTGTAAAGCTTCTTCTGCAGATTGCACTTCTTTCTCTACATTAATAAATTCCACTGCCTTTTTAGCCGGATCTTCTTTCTTATATAACAATAACCATTCAGCTAATGGTTCTAATCCTTTTTCTTTAGCAATTGTCGCTTTCGTTCTTCTTTTCTCTTTATATGGACGATATAGATCTTCTACTTCTTGCAACTTTGTAGCTTTAACAATTTGCTGTCGTAGCTCTTCTGTCAGTTTCCCCTTCTCATCAATAAGACGAAGAACTTCTTCCTTCCTATCTTCAAGTTGCATCATATATTGCCATCTCTCTAAAATCGTACGAATTTGCACCTCATCTAAAGAGCCTGTCCATTCTTTTCGGTAACGAGCAATAAATGGAACTGTGTTACCTTCTTCTGTTAATTGAATAACATGACGAACTTGCTTTTCGGTAAAGCCTAATTCTTTCACTAACATTTTCATTAACGCTTGTCGATTACCTACCATTTCCATATACAACCGTAACCTCCTCTATAATAAAAAAAGTTGCCCTTCAAAGAGAGCAACTTAAACTGCCGATTTAAAAATCTATTAGTCCTAAACTAATTTGTAACGCTTCATCTACACGACTCATCATCACTTCATCCAAATGAGTGATTTTGTCCGTTAAGCGTTGCTTATCGATTGTTCGAATCTGCTCAAGTAAAATAACAGAATCTCTCTCAAAACCATACTTTTTCGCATCAATTTCCACATGAGTGGGTAATTTCGCTTTTTGAATCTGTGCAGTAATAGCCGCTACAATCACCGTTGGACTAAAACGATTTCCGATGTCATTTTGAATGACAAGAACCGGACGAACGCCTCCTTGCTCAGAACCAACAACTGGGGAAAGGTCTGCAAAATACACGTCGCCGCGTTTTACAATCAAAATATTACCCCCCGCTAACTAAGCGTTCTACTGTATGAGCTGCTTCATACTCTGCTAAGAAAGCTTCAGATGCAATACCAAGATTAATTTTTCCCATTTCAATGTACCCACGTCGCATTGATTCATGTTGGTAGCGTTTCTTCGTCTTATGTTGACGCAATAACAATTGTGTTGCCTGGCAAATTAGTTCATGGCGATTCTTATTCTCTTGTTTTCCAATTCCGTCCAATTCCGTTACCATTTGCTTTGGCAACCGAACCACGATTTCAGTAGTTACACTTGATTCGGACACAAAAATACACCTCCACCGTCAACTACACACCCAAATATATATATGACACCTATTGTAATAATACCATTGTATGGAGCCTGTTGCAAAGACTTCCTTATTCCTTGCTTATGTTTTCCAATTCACAAACAAAACATTCATCTTCTTAAATTTTTTATCTCATAACTCACTAAAAACAATAGAACTCCTCTTCAAAACTTACGTGCAACTTATATAAAAAATGATTATAAGTAAAAAACTTCTCATCAAAAAGAGCTTATTATCCAGCAATGAACAGTCACCCCAATGACAAGAAGCAATCATACTACCTTCTATATATTGTTCAAGTAATTAATTATCTCTACAACCTTACCATTCCGTATAAATATTCTTGGCACACGGAAACTGATCGTTGCAATAATTTCATAATTAATAGTCCCTGAGTATTCCGCAACCTCTGTAGCGCTAATATACTCATCTCCTTGCCTTCCAATAAGCGTAACTTTCGTACCAAGTGGCACTTCACAAGGAAGATGAATCATGAACTGATCCATTGTTACTCGCCCTACAATCGGTACCCTTTTACCATTTATAAGCACTTCAAATCCTTGTAACCTTCTAAGCCACCCATCTGCATAGCCAATCGCTACAGTCGCAATCCATTCTTCAGTTTTCGTTCGGTAGGTGACATTATAACTAATTCCATCACCTTTAATTACCTGTTTAATATGAGCGACTTTCGTATGAAGTGATAGCGCCGGTTCTAATTCAAATGGTAAAAAAGGACGTATTTCTACAGAAGGAGATAATCCATACATTGCAATCCCAATTCGCACTGCATTAAATGTAATCCCTTGAAAACGTAACGTCGCAGCACTATTAGCTGTATGAACAAACTTAGGATCCACTCCGAATTCTTCCAACCAACTTAACTGCTCTAAGAACGTGTTATATTGCTTATCAAAATACGAAGTCTCAACCTCATCTGCCGTTGCAAAATGCGTGTATACTCCTTCTAACTCTAAAAACGGTGCACCCTCTAAACTCTTTAAAAATTCTTTTAGCTCTTTTCTTTCACGTATTCCAATTCTCCCCATACCACTATCAAAGTTAATATGGAATTTCATTACAGATGAACCATCCCAAAGTTTAATTGCTTCGTCCACCCATTCTTTTTGAAAAACAGTTAGCGCTACATCATTTTCAGCAGCTACATTTACATCACGCGGCGGCGAGGGACCTAACACTAAAATCGGCTCAGTAATACCAGCCCTCCGAAGCACTAAAGCCTCATCTAAAAAAGCAACAGCTAACCTTGTTGCACCTGCTTCTAATGCCGTTTTAGCCACCGGTACATAATCGTGCCCATATGCGTTTGCTTTAACTACAGCAAAAATCTCTACATTACTTGGGATGAACTCTTTAATATGTGTAACGTTGTTATAAATGGCATCTAAATCCACTTCCACCCAAGTGTCACGGTAAAATGGTGCTTCTTCCATAAATACACTTCCTTATACACGATATGCGAAGCTTATTCTTTTATATGCTTCTTTTATGAAATCCACCTTCAAACTAAGAAAAGACGTGGTGCACATATATCACCACGTCTAAGAAGTTTACTTCACCTGCTTCGCTGTAACTGAACGAGCAACCATTAACAGCTCCTTCGGCTCTAAACCTTTAGACACGAGCATATATTCTACTCCGTTATGCGACCACGTTACAGAGTCTTTTGTTAATGCACCAATCGTAAACCCAAGATCAACTGGTTCTCCACTTACACTTACCGCTGATGATGCCTCTGCAACTTTTGCCTTTTCTTGTATTAAAGTAAAGGATTTCTTATTTCCAGTGTATGTGAGTATCGCACGCTTGCCACTGTCTGTCTTCAACTCTTTTTCATCTTGCAGAGTCATACCTTGTGGTGTATCAAGTGGATACAAAATAGCAAACGGTTTGTCTTCTTTCGCTGTTGTTTGAACATCTACCTGCGCTCTAGACATATTTTGTTTCGTATCAAATGCACCTTTATCAAATTTCGCATCGAATTTCACTTTAGAGAAATCTACTTTCACAAGAACATTTTGATCATTATCCATTAACTTCACTGAAACTGGAGTCAAGTCGCTCTTATTCAATGTAATCTCTTGTCTCGGCAACATATTTTGATGTTGATAGTTTGTTTTTGTTTTAAAAATATAATACTTATCCGTTTTCTCAAAAGTAAGGTTTTTCTTGTCCTGCAAAATATCTCTTACAAGTGATTCATATAAATAAGCCTGGCTACTATTTTGCGGCCAATCACTTTGAAAACGGAAGCTCTTATTAAGTGCTGGCGTTAATACAAATACACCTTCTTCATTTCTCAAAATAATTTGGCTCTGATCTTTTTTTGCATTTTTTAAATTCACACGATAAAAAGACGGTTCCTTATGCCAAATCTCTACGTTATACTCTTGAGGCTCATTGCCTGTTTTAATAGATAATTTTGCCTCAGCTTGATAACTTTTCATCCCTTTTACTTTTGATTCTAAATCTCTCACGACATCATCTTGCTTCTTTTCCATACAACCCGCCAACACAAAAACGGTCAATAAACCGACAAGAACTAAAAACAGACGCCTTTTCATCAATTCAGCCCCTTTGCCCCTATAAATGAATGGAAGATGTACCTTCCTTATCGCTACCTCAAATATATGAGACAAAGATATAAAATATGCAGACTAGCGTGACGAGCTTTCTAAAACAACTTGAGCAACAGCAAATTCCTTACTATGACTAATTGATAAATGAACAATATGCTCTGTACTTGTAATCAGAATTGGCTTACCTCTTTCATCATTTTTCACTTCAATATCTAAAAAACTCACTTCTTTTCCGATACCAGTACCTACAGCTTTTGAATACGCCTCTTTCGCTGCAAACCTTCCAGCTACAAACTCTGTAAGGCGACTTCCTTTCAGCTCCATAGCAACATTACGTTCATTTTCCGTTAAAATACGTTCCATAAATTTAAGCTTTCCATCTAGCATTTTTTCAATACGATTTAATTCAATAATATCGATACCAATCCCTATAATCATTTCAAAATCCCCTTCTTCTATTTAACTTTCTTCTTTCATATTGATAAGAATAACAGAGAATCTTTCTGATGCAAAAGGAGTGATAGTAACCGTATGCTAATAAGATCCACTCATATTTCTTTACAACCGACTATTCTTACCTTACTGCTTATTCATTTAGTCATGATGATATTAGGCGACTTTTTTCTCTTACCACTGGCAGCCTCTAATGAATATATCGCGAAAGGAGAATGGTGGCGTGTCATAACTTCTCTTCTCGTACACGTAGACTTACAACATTTTCTTTCTAATAGTATTTTTTTGTTTGCTCTTGGTTCTTCTATCGAAAAGCAACTCGGACACTTTTCTTTTTTTATTCTATTTTTTCTCTCTGGAATTTCTGGAAATATTTCTTCTTATATTATTATGCCGCTTGAATATATTCACGCAGGTGCATCAGGTGGTATTTTCGGACTATTAGGTGCACAGTTATTTTTATTGTACAATCGATACCGCTCTTCAAAACCAAAAGAAATTGCCATTTTCTCAATTATGATACTTCTATTACTGCTATTTACTTTCTTTAACCCTTCTGCCAATCCGATCAGTCATTTAACAGGTTTAATAACCGGTGGCATTTTAACCCCTTTTTTAACAAAAAAAAACGATGGTGCAAAGCTTATTTAATATAAAAGCTTGCACCATCGATAATTTCTACATCTACTTGTTCACTTAAATCTCTCATTAATTGAAATAAAGACTCATCCTTCATCTTCGCCTCAATCATACAATCAATTTGCGGAACACTTCCCTTTATCCTTCTTAAAAAAGATAAAAATGCGTCTACATTAATATAATCTGCATGAGCTCTTGGATCTTTTCCCTCTCTAGGGCTAGAGATATGCATTTTAATCGGCAACAAAGACGTTTCCCACGTATGAACAACACGTGCCCAATCTTCATACCAATCTTCTTGCTCATTATTCATCATATGGTGATGCAAGTCAAATACGACGGGAATATCTAATTTTTCTCCTAAATATAATGTTTCCTCTAACGTAAAGGTTGTATCATCATTTTCTAATATAATCATTTCTTGAATACCCCTTGGGACATTCGACCAATTCTCTATAAAGCGCTCTAATGCAAGTTCTTTATCTTTATATCCTCCTCCAACATGCAGTACACATCGTTGCTTATGTTCAATCCCCATGCCTTTTAATAATTTTTTGTGCATCTGCAATGTTTTTACAGATTGTTTAAAAACACTCTCCTCAGGTGAATTTAGTACAACAAAATGATCTGGATGGAAATCAATTCTCATATTCATATGAACTGCATATTCACCTAGTTTTTTTAAATTTTCTTTTAACGGACGAATATAGTTCCACTCTAGCAATTCCTCATGATTCGCTAAAGGAATGAGCTTTGAACTGAGCCGAAAGAAAGATATGTCATGTCCTTTATTATGCTTTAATAAACGTAAACAATTTTCTAAATTGGAATTAGCAATTCTTTCAAGCTTACGAATTGCAGCATCACGATCATCTAATTTCTGAAACTGTGCATACGTCATCGTTTGAGATGGAGATGCATTCTTCAAATGTACACTCATCGCAACGTAACCAAGCCTTACAAGCATATAACAGCCCCTTTTCTATCATAACTATTATGTAGTATGCACAATTATAGAAATAAAAAAAGAGAATGCCCGCAAAGGGCATTCTCTTTTTTATTAAGCTTGTGGACGGCTATGATGTTTTCTTTCGCCGCGTCCATTTGAAGAACCAGGGCGACCTTGGCCTTCACCTCTACGACCACGACTACCACCATCACGATTACGATCGCGGTTACCATCACGATTGCGATCACGGTTTCCGTCACGATTACGTCCATCACGGTTACGGTCACGATTACGTCCATCGCCACCGCCGCGTGCATCACGACTACGATTACGGTTACCATCACGGTATCCGCCTCCGTTACCGCCGCGTTTTTTAGAACCGCCGCCTCTTGAAACAACAGGTGGTTCTGATGTTAAAGCGATCGGAGTTGTATCCGGCTCTTTAGTCATCATTTTTAAAGCAGCAGCTACTACTGTTACAGAGTCATTTTCTTCTAACATTTCTTCTGCAATACGCTTGTAGTATGCTAAGTTTTCATTTTCAATTGTGCTTTGAAGCTTTTCAGCGATTAAACGTTGTTGACCTTCTAATGCCTCGTCAAGTGTCGGTGCATCCATACGGTCCATTTTACGTTTTGTTGTACGCTCGATATTTTTTAATTGTCCTGATTCACGTGGTGTTACAAATAGCATTGCAATACCTTTTTTACCTGCACGACCAGTACGACCGATACGGTGAACGTATGATTCTGGATCTTGTGGAATATCGAAGTTATATACGTGCGTTACGCCTGAAATATCAAGACCACGTGCAGCAACGTCTGTTGCAACAAGAACTTCAATAGAACCTTCTTTAAATTTACGTAATACAGACATACGTTTCGCCTGAGTTAAATCACCGTGAATACCTTCTGCAGCATAACCACGTAAGTTTAATGCTTCTGATAATTCATCAACACGACGCTTTGTACGACCGAATACGATTGCAAGCTCTGGAGATTGAATATCTAATAAGCGTGTTAACACGTCAAACTTTTTCTTTTCTTGCACTTCTAAATAGAACTGCTGAATGTTTGGCATTGTTACTTCTTTTGCTTTTACTTTAATGTGTTGAGGCTCAGTCATGAAACGCTCAGCAATACGGCGGATTGGATCCGGCATTGTCGCTGAGAATAGTAATGTTTGATGTGTTTCTGGCACATCTGTTAAAATTGCTTCAATGTCTTCAATGAAGCCCATGTTTAACATTTCATCCGCTTCGTCAAGAACAACTGTCTCTACGTTTTGCAGACGAAGTGTTTTACGGTTAATATGATCTAAAATACGACCCGGCGTACCAACAATAATGTGTGGGTGTTTTTTTAGAGCACGAATTTGGCGGTTAATATCTTGACCACCATAAATTGGTAAAATACGAACGCGTTTATGCTTACCAATTTTGTATAATTCTTCTCCAACTTGAATTGCTAATTCACGCGTTGGCGCGATAACAATACCTTGAACCGATTCTTTATGTGTATCCACTTTATCTAATAGTGGTAATCCGAATGCTGCTGTTTTCCCTGTACCTGTTTGCGCTTGCCCAATAATATCTTTACCTTGCAATGCATGTGGAATTGTTTCAGCTTGAATTGGTGTAGCCTCTTCAAAGCCCATACTTTCAACAGATTGCAGTAAAGAATCACTTAATCCTAATTCTCGAAATGTTGTCAATGTTACTTCTCCTTTTCTATCCTATACTTATCATTTAAAAAAAGGCGTTTTCCGAATTTGCGGAAAAGCCCTTTTCCTGAATGCTCACGTATATAAACGGGCGTATATTCTTCACGAAAATACTTCTAAACGTTATTACACTTTATCAATTATAAGTTTTGTATGTGTAAAAAGCAAACCCAACTGTTACCTTATTTTCATATTCAGAGTTTTTTTCTTCACTTTTATTTTTTTATATTTACTGTAAGCGCTTATTATAAGTTTCTTCTATTTTCGTAACTATCATCCCTATTTATATACACCAATTATTTCAACATCGTAATTACTTCTTCTAATTTCATACCGCGAGATGCTTTTATTAATACAACATCTTTCACATCGACTACTGCTTGTAAATCTTTTACTAACTCTTCTTTATTATCATACGCCTTTACACGTTCATTAGGGAAATTAATTTTCGCTCCTTCAGCAATTTGAGCCCCTAATCTACCGTATGTGAATACATGTGAGATTTTTGCTGGATCAATTAATTTTCCTACCTCATAATGGAACTGTACTTCTTGATCTCCAAGTTCTAACATATCACCGAGCACAACGATTTTTTTAGCAAAACCATCTAAACCATTCATTAAATGGAATGCTGCTTCCATAGCCGTCGGGCTTGCATTATAAGCATCGTTGATAATTGTTAAACCACTATTTGTTTTCACAATTTCCATACGCATGCCCGTCATTTGAAGTGTTACTAAACCTTCTTTCATCTCTTCCCACGTTACACCAAAATGTTTCGCAATTGCCATTGAAGCAAGTGTATTATACACATTATGTTTTCCTAACACCGGTAAGTAGAATGAAATATTTTCATCTCTATTCATTTTGAAATGTGTCCCAGTTGCTTGTAATGTTACAGTCGTTGGATAATAATCGTTTGCTCTTGCATCACCAAACGTAACCGTTTCTGCTGCTAAATTCATTCCAGGAACACGATTCGTTAATAAAGGCTCATCTCCGTTATATACGAACACGCCACCTTCTTGTAATCCTGTAACAATTTCTAATTTCGCTTCAGCAATTGCCTCACGAGATCCTAAATCCATTAAATGTGCCTCACCAATATTTGTAATGATAGCTGCATTAGGACGAGCTAACTTAGATAAGAATTCAATTTCGCCTCGGCTTGACATACCCATCTCTAATACTGCTACTTCTGTATTTTCTTCTAAGTTTAAAATGGTAAGAGGTAATCCGATATGGTTATTGAAGTTCCCTTCTGTTTTTTGCACTTTGAATTTAGTCGCAAGAAGACTTGTTACAATATCTTTCGTAGATGTTTTACCGTTACTACCCGTTACACCTACAACTTTAACATCCAATTGATCGCGATAGTTTTTCGCTAACATTTGCAATGCCGATAGCGTGTCTTCTACAAAAATAACCGGAAGATTCTCAGGTGGATTCGCTACATCTTTCATCCATAATGTAGCCACAGCTCCATTTTCAACAGCTTTATCTACAAAAGCATGCCCATCGAAGCGCTCCCCTTGAATCGGAACATACAAGTTTCCTTTTTCAATTTTTCTCGTATCAATAGACACGCCTTGAATAGTAATTCCCTCATATTGCTCTGCTAATTCAGTACCATTTACCATCTGTTCCACTTGCTTTAACATTCGCTTTATCATATATAAACGCTCCTTACATAGAGGAAGCACTATTCCTATGAATAGTGCTTCCTCCTTTTTTGTTAGATTGTATATTTAATTTTTTGTTTTTCTTCGTGACGTTCAATCGCTAAACGAATTAGCTCTTCGATTAATTCTGGATACGGTAACCCAGTATGTTGCCATAATAGAGGGAACATACTGAACGGTGTAAATCCTGGCATTGTGTTTACTTCGTTAATATACACTTCTCCATCTTTCGTTAAGAAGAAATCAGCTCGCGTTAAACCTGCACCGTCTAATGATTGGAATGCAATAATCGCATCACGCTTAATTACATTAGATTCTTCTTCTGTCATTTCAGCTGGAATAATTAGCGCCGTATCACCATCGATATATTTCGACTTATAATCATAGAAGTCCTTTTTCGGAACGATTTCACCTACAACTGAACATTTCGGCTCATCATTACCTAGTACCCCAACTTCTACTTCACGACCTACAATATTTTCTTCTACAATAATTTTGCGATCAAATTGGAATGCCTCTACAAATGCATCCTCAAGTTCTTCACGATTTTTACACTTATTAATACCAACACTTGAACCAAGGTTCGCTGGTTTTACGAAGCAAGGATATCCTAACTTATCTTCTACTTTAGAATAAGCTTCCTCACGATTTTTTTCCCATGCACTACGAATGAAGGATGCATATTTTGCTTGTTTTAAACCAGCCTCTGCAAAGATGTTTTTCATAACAACTTTATCCATACCAGCAGATGATGCTAGAACACCATTTCCTACATAAGGGATATTCATTAATTCTAATAGTCCTTGAACCGTTCCATCTTCACCGTTTGGTCCATGTAGTAATGGGAAAATAACGTCAATAGCGTTCTCCTCAGAAGCTGCAGATGGGATAATTTCTGTACTTAATGATAACGGAGAAATCGCATTTTCTGCACCGCTCATTTTTAAAGCTTCAACATCTGTTACTTCGCCTTCAATACGCTCACCACGTACCCATTGACCTTGTTCTGTAATATAAATTGGATGAATCTCGAATTTATCTTGATTTAACGCTTTAATAGCAGCAAGAGCCGTCTGTAGCGAAACTTGATGCTCAGCTGATTTTCCACCATATAATAAACCTAATTTAATTTTCGTCAATGAAATCACCCTAACCAATTGTTTTCATTTTTCTATTTTAGCACTTTTTATAAAAATAGGTAGTTCCTATTTGAAATAAAATGTAACTTCCATAAATAATTAAATAACATCACTTATTGGTTTTTCATTTCATTTTCTATATAGCTACACAAAATAAAATGGCAATCTAATCTAGTTATGTACCTAAAATATGTAGAAATCCCCTTTTTTGTGTATGTCATCTATTCACTAAGAAGATTGTTTGGTTAGTGTGTCTTTTTGCCTTTGCTCAACAAGGCGATCTAAAGAAACATATACAATACCTGCAACTACACATCCTACAGCTAAAATTGTAAATAGAAAGTGACCAAGTAATCGATCTAATAAAAAACCTCCCAAAAGTGGGCCAAATGCACTTCCTGTAATCCACTGCAAACTTGCAGCTCCCATATAAGTCCCTCTCAAATGCTCAGGGGCCAAATTTGCTACAAATGTCATCTGTACAGGCGACATAATCATCTCACCTAACGTATATATAACATAAACGAACAGTAGTGTTATTAAAATAATTGTAGCATTTGTATTAAATTCTCCAAACCACTTCGGTAACCACCCTATAAAAAATAATCCAATCCCGAATAAACATGCACCATATAACATCGTCTTCCCGACTGGTTTATCCGTAGCCCATTTTGAAATTTGAAATTGGAATAAAACAACTAATAGTCCGTTTAACGCCATTAAATATGGATATGGATTATTCGTTCCAAAAATACGCTTCATTTCATTATCAAAATGTAGTGGCAACATGCCTTCCGTTTGAGAAAAACCCATCGAAATGATAATACCTGCTAATAAATAAATCATTAATGCCTTATCTCGCATTACAATTTTCCAAACTGCTCCAGATTCCTTTTCTTTATTTTCTTCCTTATCTGTCCTCTTTGGCATCGTCTCTTGAATAAGAAGTAATACAAGTAACGCATAAAATAGCATTGTAGAAGAGGCAATAATAAACACAAGGTTCTTTGACAACACAACTACTGATGCTCCCATTATCGGACCAATCGCAGCACCTATATTGTGTCCCATTCGTAATAAACCATATGCCTCTGTTCTTTTTTCTGGTGCCGTTACATCTGCGACCATAGCTGATGCAGCTGGATGAAATAAAGAATTACTCAATCCTAAAAAAATAGATAAAATTGCATATGGAATAAATCCTTCTATAAATAGAAAACCGAGCATTAATAATGCATTACTTGCCATAGAAAATATCATAATAGGCTTTCTTCCATATATGTCAGCAATTCTCCCTCCTATAAGTGATCCAAAGCTTGCAGCAATTGGAGAAAGCGCCATAATAACCCCAACTTCCAACAACGAATCTACCTTATCTTTTAAATATAATGCAAAAAAAGGCATTAACATCATCATTGCAATTCCATTTAACGTCTCTCCAATAAATCGAATCCATACGTTACGGTCCATCTCCCTTAACTCACGCCACGTATTTTTCATCATTTCACCCCTTTAGTTAGCCAACAATTATCTTATAATAAGTTCAGAAAAATGTAAATTTTCAAATAAAAAATCCATTCTAACAGAATTAGAATGGATTTTTTCACTTATAAATTTGCAACATCTTCTTCTTTTTTACTATTATTTAAAGCACTATGTTTTCGGCTATATAAGAAGTAAACCGCTATACCAATAACCATCCATATCCCAAAACTAATCCATGCTGTCCCCGATAATTGAAGCATTAAGTATAAACAGAAGATCACTGTTAATGCTGGTAAAAATGGTACAAGCGGAGCCTTAAATGCCCTTGGTAAGTCTGGATGTGTTCTTCTCATTACGATTACCGCAACAGCTACGAGTGCAAATGCTGACAATGTCCCCATATTTACAAGATGTGCTAAAACATTTAAATCTATTAATCCTGAAATCAGTGCCGCAATAATTCCCGTTGTCCATGTATTTAAAAATGGCGTTTTAAATTTCGGATGAACTTTAGCAAGACGTTTCGGCAGTAAACCATCTCGGCTCATCGCATAAGAAACACGAACTTGCCCATACATCATAACTAGCATTACTGTTGTAATTCCTGTAATTGCTCCTACCGAAATTACCCCCGCTAAACCATCTTGTCCAATAAATTGAAGTGCAAAAGCAACTGGATCTGATATATTTAGCTGTCCGTATGGAACAATTCCTGTCAAAATAAGCGAAACAACGATATAAAGAACTGTACAAATTAATAACGATGCAATAATACCAATTGGTAAATCACGTTGCGGACGTTTCACTTCTTCTGCCGCTGTTGAAACTGCATCAAATCCTATAAATGCGAAGAATACTGTAGCCGCTCCAGCCATTACACCATCTAAACCAAATGGCATAAAAGGCGTCCAGTTTTCAGGTTTCACATAATTAAAACCAGCAAAGATAAAAATAAGAACAACTGCTATTTTAATAAATACCATAATGTTATTTACTCGTGCACTTTCACGAACACCCCTAGATAAAAGAACTGTCATCACTAAAATAATTAGAACTGCAGGTAGATCAATTATTCCACCCTTACCTGTACCAGGAGCCGAGGAGAGAATAGTCGGAATATGAATTCCAAACCCCTTTAATAAAGATTGAAAATATGCAGACCAACCGTTCGCTACAGCAGATGTAGCAAGTAAATATTCCAGCATTAAGTCCCAGCCAATTAAAAATGCGAATACTTCCCCCATCGTCGCGTATGTATACGTATACACACTGCCCGAGACAGGAACTGAAGAAGCAAATTCAGCATAACAAAATGCAGCAAAGGCACAAGCTAGAGCGGCAATCGCAAATGATAATATAATAGCTGGCCCAGAATGTTTCGCTGCCACAACACCCGTTAGAACAAAAATACCAGTTCCAACAATTGCTCCGATTCCAAGCATAGTTAAATCTAGCGCGCCCAATGTTCTTGCTAACGTTTTTTGCTTACTTTCTTGCATTAACTTTGCAATTGGCTTCTTTTGAAAAATTTGCTTCATCTTTCACTCCTCCAAGTTTTAAATTTTCTGAAAATTTTTAATTCGCTTTTTTATTTTACTCATTACGCTTTTCCTAGTCAATACTTTTGTCGAAACAAGTAGAAATTCTTCTGAATATGCACGCCCCTTATTATTCTTTCTATATATCTTTCCATTATTTTTTTGGTATTATTATACATGTCGATTCCGTGAAAAAGGCATGCCCCCTTATTGAGAGCATGCCTTTTTTACTTATTTCACAGTATATGAACCTTGTTCAATCCAGCTATACATATACTTTTCATCTTCTGTTTCATGTGCTTGTTTTACAATACGAAGCGGACGGAATGTGTCTATCATAACAGCTAATTCAAGCGTCTCTTTCTTCCCTATACTTGCCTCTGTTTTCCCCGGATGCGGCCCATGGGGAATCCCGCTCGGATGAAGTGTAATAGAACCTTCTTCCACACCTTTGCGACTCATAAAGTTTCCTTCTACATAGTAAAGAACTTCATCACTATTAACATTACTATGATAATATGGTGCCGGAATTGACTCTGGATGATAATCGTATAAACGTGGTACGAAAGAACAAATAACAAAATTATGTCCTTCAAATGTTTGATGTACTGGCGGTGGCTGATGAATGCGCCCTGTAATTGGTTCAAAATCCTCTACATTAAATACCCACGGATATAAATAGCCATCCCATCCCACAACATCTAACGGGTGGTGTCCTAAAACATGTTTATGCATATAGCCTCTTGATTTTGTCATTACGACAAACTCGCCTTTTTCATCATATGTCTCTAATTTTTCTGGACCACGAAGATCTCTTTCACAAAACGGACTATGCTCTAACAATTGTCCGTATTCATTTCGATAACGACGCGGCGTTGTAATTTGGCTATTCGCCTCTACAACAAGAAACTTAGTCTCTCCTTCATCTGGAATAACACGATAAATCGTTCCAATTGGAATCGTTACATAGTCGCCTTTTCTATAGTGAATCGTTCCAAACATCGTTTCAATTTTCCCTGTTCCATAATGAACAAATAACATTTCGTCGCCATCACCATTACGATAGAAATAATCCATTTTTTCTGTTGGACTCACTACTCCAATTAATAAATCTTCATTTCCAAGTATGAAATTCCGTCCACTTATTGCATCACCACTTTTTTTACTTTCTTTCGTTCGAAAGTGGCGATGAGAAAGAGCAACATCCTCTTCATACTGCAACTGACAAGAATGCGATAATGCAGAATGACCTACTTCTGTCGGCATATAATGATGATACAAAATAGACTGCGTACCAGAAAAACCTTTTGTTCCCATTACCTGTTCACGATAAAGCGATCCATCTTTTTTACGAAATTGTACATGTCGTTTATGAGGTAGTTCTCCCATGTGACGATAAAACATGCCCATCACCCGCTTCCTTTTCTTTTTTGATTGTATTACGTAGTGTACCTAAACCAGTAATCGACAGTTCTACAACATCTCCATCTTGTAGCCACTCTTCTGTACCCAGTTCTAAAATACATCCTGTTCCTACTGTCCCAGAACCAATCACATCTCCTGGATATAACGTAACGTCCTCTGAAGCACGTTCAATCATTTCAGCAAATGTATAGTAAATATCTTGGAAGTTTCCTTTTGATAATAGTTTTCCATTTACATGAGCAGTCATTTCTAAATTATATCGATCACCATTACGATAAACGTCTAATTCCTCTTTCGTAACAAGATGTGCTCCTAAAGAAGTTGCAAAGTCTTTTCCTTTCGCTGGACCGAGACCTACTTTCATTTCTGTTGCTTGTAAGTCTCTCGCACTCCAGTCGTTCATAATACAATAACCAAAAATATATTCCTCTGCTTGCTCACGAGAAATATTTCGCCCTTCTCTTCCTATTACGCAAGCAATCTCCAACTCATAATCAAGCTTTTTAGACTTTTTCGGACCAATTACAAAATCACTGGAACCAATTACAGCACGATGATTAGTAAAATAAAAAACCGGAATATCATACCATTCAGGCACAACATCTAATCCTCTTCGTCCGCGAGCTGTTTTTACATGTTGTTCAAATGCGTAAAAATCTCGAATACTACTCGGATTAGGAAGAGCAGCTGTCAATTGTACTTCTTCTAAAGCATATATACCCTTATTTGGATTCTTAATATTCCGCACTACTTCTACATACTCATCCGCTTTCTCTAAAAAAGCAATCATAGAAGAAGGGATTTTCCCTTCACTAGCAAGATTCATATCTATTACTTTGTCACCTTCAAGCCATCCAGCCCGTAGTTCTTTTGAAGGAAGACGAAATGTAACAAATTTCATCCTGATTCCTCCTTATAAAAATGAAATTTCCACCAGCAAAGGGACTTTTGCTGGTGGATACAAATCTTATAAGTTTCCGCGACGCTCTTGTTCTCTTTCAATTGATTCGAATAACGCTTTAAAGTTTCCTTCACCAAATCCACGAGAACCTTTACGTTGAATGATTTCAATAAATAAAGTCGGGCGATCTACAATTGGTTTCGTAAAGATTTGTAGTAAGTAACCTTCATCATCACGATCTACTAAAATCTTTAATTCTTTTAACTTATCAATTTCTTCATCGATTTTTCCAACTCGTGCAGTTAACTCATCATAATAAGTATCAGGTGTATCTAAAAACTCCACACCATTTGCACGAAGCGCTTCAACTGTTTTAACAATATCACTTGTTAATAAAGCAAGATGTTGTACACCAGCTCCATTATAGAATTCTAGATACTCTTGAATTTGTGACTTTCTCTTTCCATCTGCTGGTTCGTTAATAGGAAACTTAATACGACTTCCATTCGTCATAACTTTCGACATTAACGCCGAATACTCTGTACTAATATCGTCATCATCAAAATGAATCATTTGTTTAAAGCCCATAACATTCTCGTAATAACTAACCCACTCTTCCATTTTTTCAACATTACCAACTACATGATCAACAGCAATTAAACCAGACTCTTCAAATGGAATATTAAATTCTACCTTTTGGAATCCTGGCATAAATGCCCCTTTATAATTTTTACGCTCTACAAGCGTATGAATTGTATCACCATACGTACCAATAACTGCTTTTTTCAATGTACCGTCCTCATCTGTTAATTCCTGCGGTGGAGCAATTGCGACGGCACCACGTTTCACTGCTTCTGAGTATGCTTTATCAACATCATCAACAAGTAGTGCCACATCCTTCACGCCATCACCATGAGTCTTTACAAACTCTGCAATACGATTTTCACTACTTAAAGCTCCAGACACAACGAAACGCATATTTTTTTGCACAAGAACATAAGAGACCTTTTCACGGTTTCCAGTTTCTAATCCAGAGTAAGCCACAATTTTGAATCCGAACGCTCTCGCAAGATAATAACTCGATTGCTTTGCATTCCCTACGTAAAATTCCAAATGATCTACATCACGTACTGGAAAAAAGTCCTCCATTTGTGCAGCTAGCGTATCCATAGATTTTTGTTTCATAATATCTTCATCCCCCTGTAAATAGATTAAATGGTCCATACTTAAAACCAACCGAAAACGCTTCCAACATTAATTAATAGAAATTAGTTAGCAAGCTAACAAATTCTGACCTTTAAAATTTTCTATCTTTTCTGTCAAATTCCTCTTTTTTTCTTACATATAAAATTCGACTTTTTTCTCTTTGAAATAAAGCGGGATTTTATTCAGTGGATTTTTGATTATTCGTTGAATCAAGTTTCAACCGCAGCGTTTAATTAGCCATGAATGCTGGATAATGAGGTAACTTTAATACTTGAGGGGATATAAGAAGAATATAAAAAAGACTCCAACATATTAACTACTTACTAATACGTTAGAGTCTTTATTTTTTTTGAATGATTGTATTTATATATCTCATACTAATACATTTGCAAGGAATAGAATAAATGATGTTAATATTACTGCTCCACCTAAGGATCCTAATAAATCTGTTTTTGTTACTTGAAACACTTGTTCACTGTTCATATCCCTCATTCTCCTTCCTTTTTTGTTTGATTTAAAACTTCTATTATACTAATACACTTGATAAAAATACGATTAATGCTGTTAATACTACCGCTCCACTTGCTGATCCTACGAAGTCACCTTTTGTTACTTGTAATACTTGCTCTTTCATATCTTTCATTCTCCCTTCTTTTTCCTTTGTTACAAAGCTTCTATTATACTAATACGCTTGATAGAAATACGATTAACGCTGTTAATACTACTGCTCCACTTGCTGATCCTACGAAGTCACCTTTTGTTACTTGTAATACTTGCTCTTTCATATCTTTCATTCTCCCTTCTTTTTTCTTTTGTTACAAAGCTTCTATTATACTAATACGCTTGATAGAAATACGATTAACGCTGTTAATACTACCGCTCCACTTGCTGATCCTACGAAGTCACCTTTTGTTACTTGTAATACTTGCTCTTTCATATCTTTCATTCTCCCTTCTTTTTCTTTTGTTACAAAACTTCTATTATACTAATACGCTTGATAGAAATACGATTAATGCTGTTAATACTACCGCTCCACTTGCTGATCCTACGAAATCACCTTTTGTTACTTGTAATACTTGCTCTTTCATATCATTTATCCTCCCTTTTTATAAGTTATCTATATGTAATTTCTAAGAAATGTTTATTTCATGGTTTTTATGTTAACGTTACATTAATTTTGATAACGTAACGTTTGTAACATTAATGTAACATAACTATTATTACGTTGCAATATAATTACGTAAAATTTATTACACTTTTTTTACGTTTTTTTATAATAACCCTCAAAAACCTTTATTTAATGCGTTTTTCACTAAGTTCACGTTTGTAACATTCGTGTAACATTACAGTCATAAAGTGAAATGTATTCATATTCCTCTCTATTTTTGTTACAAATCGTTTATTTAGTGACACTAAACCTATCTAATCTTTACTTACTTTTAATATGAGATAAAATACCGTCTTTCCAAGATAAGTTTATATGTTTCCTCTATATAACTATGTATAATAAAAACAAAGAGGTGGTCATTTTGAAATTAATCGCATTAGATATGGATGGTACACTACTATCATCTAATCTTGAAATCTCCAAAGAAAACCTACAAGCAATCCAAACTGCACAAGAAGCTGGTCATATTGTAATGATCTGTTCTGGTCGTGCGAAAGAGGATGCTTTAAAGCTATTGGAAGAATATAAATTATCTCTTCCAGTCGGAGCGAGCAATGGGGCTATTGTTTATGTGGATGGAAAAGTAATTAACTCGCGTTGTATACAAAACGACAAAGTGTACAAACTTGCAAAATTACTAGAATCTGAAGGTTTCCCATATAAGCTATATACGAATAAAGGAGTTTATTCTCCATATACATGGCAAGATCAAGTGATGCAAGCATTCGAAGAAAATAAGCATACGCTTGATGTTACATTAGAGGAACTTGAACGAATTACAGAAAAGCAAAAGAAATCGAACCTAATTACTGATTTCAAAAAAATAGAAGATGTTGTAAATAACCAAGAACTAGAAATATCTAAATTCTTCATTTTAACGTTTAATGCAGCGCATCGCGCACAACTATTAAGTATATTACAAGAAGATGCTGATATTATGGTTACAGCATCAGCTCCTACTAACTTAGAAATTATGGATAAGAATGGACATAAAGGAAACGGGATACAGCAGATGGCAGCTCATTTTAATATCCCTATTGAAGATACAGTTGCTATTGGTGATAATTTTAATGATGTACCGATGTTAGAAGTAGCAGGCTTATCTGTTGCAATGGGCAACGCTGAAGAAGATGTAAAAAAGCTATGTGATGTTGTAACACTAACAAACAATGAACATGGTGTTGCTCACGCAATCGAGCAATTTGTATTGAAACAAACTTCATCTAGTAAATAAAAAAGGACTCTTTCAATTTGAAAGAGTCCTTTTTTATACGTGATGACAAGCAACAAAATGCTCTGCACCAACATTACGGAATTCTGGTACTATTTTTTTACAAACATCCGTCGCAAATGGGCAACGTGTATGAAAACGACAGCCCGAAGGTGGATTTGCTGGACTTGGAATATCCCCTTCTAGTATAATTCGCTCTCGCTTCACTGTTGGATCTGGTATTGGAACAGCTGATAACAATGCTTTCGTATAAGGATGTAGCGGATTGGTAAATAACTCATCACGCGGTGCTGTCTCCACAATCGTACCTAAATACATAATTCCGATTTTCGTACATAAATGTTCTACTACACTTAAATCATGCGAAATGAATAAATAAGATAATCCCTTTTTCTCTTGTAACTCACTAAATAAATTAATAATTTGTGCTTGGATAGATACATCTAGTGCCGCCACAGGTTCATCAGCTACAATAAATTCCGGATTTAATACCATAGCTCTTGCGATTACGATACGCTGACGTTGTCCACCAGAAAATTCATGGGGATACCGGTCAATATGATAAGGAGCTAACCCACATAACTCCAATACTTCAATTACCTTTTCACGAACATTTTCTTTCGTCGCTAATCCGTGGGCCAACATTGGCTCTCCAAGCGCTTCTCCAATTCTCATTCTCGGATTTAATGAGCTAAATGGATCTTGGAAAACGAGCTGCATATTAGGGCGATGTTTTCTTAATTCATCCTTGGATAAAGAATGAACATCTTTCCCTTTAAACTTCACTTCTCCCTCCGTTTTTTGAACGAGGCGTAAAATTGTTTTTCCTATTGTTGTTTTTCCGCTCCCTGATTCGCCAACGAGACCAAACACTTCACCTTTATTAATAGTAAAACTTACTCCATCAACCGCTTTTACATGCCCAATTGTTCTACTAAATACGCCACCCTTAATTGGAAAATATGTCTTTAGATTTTTCACCTCTAATAATGGTTCACTCATTGTTCCGCACGCTCCTCATATAGCCAGCAAGCTACTTTATGATTTTCATCATTTACATTTAGATTCGGGGCTTCTTTTCCACATATTTCCATACAATGCTCACAACGCCCACTAAAGTAGCAAAACTCACCTAAACCAACTAAATTCGGAACTTGCCCTGGAATAGAATATAGTTTATCTATTCGTTTTCCCATTACTGGTTTTGATTTCAATAATCCTTTCGTATAAGGATGTTTTGGATTTTGGAATATCTCTAGTACTGGGGCTTCTTCAATAACTTTCCCGCCATACATAACGACAACATAATCAGCCATTTCCGCTACGACACCTAAGTCATGTGTAATTAATAAAATCGACGTTTTAAATTCTTCTTTCACTTGTCTTAGTAGATCCAATATTTGAGCCTGAATAGTAACATCAAGAGCTGTTGTTGGTTCATCCGCAATTAATAACTTAGGATTACAACTAAGTGCAACAGCAATCATAATACGTTGTAACATCCCGCCGCTCAGTTCATGCGGATAAGAATGGACGATTTCATCAGCGCGGGCTATGCCAACTTTATGAATTAACTCAATTGCCTTCTTATATGCTTCATTTTTACTAAGTAATTCATGCTCCCTTAACGTTTCTACAATTTGCTCTCCTACAGTGAAGACGGGGTTTAGCGATGTCATCGGTTCTTGGAAAATCATCGCAATATCATTCCCTCGTAAACTACGAAGCTCTTTCTCTTTCATTCCTAAAAGACTTTTTCCTTCATATAAAATATCTCCACCTACTACACTGCCTGATTCAGCAATAAGTCCCATGATAGATAACGCCGTTACACTTTTTCCACAACCAGATTCACCTACAACACAAACAGTTTCACCTTCTCGAACAGAAAAACTAACATGATTCACAGCTTTTACTGTCCCTTCTTCTGTCTGAAAGTGTGTTTGTAAATCTTTCAGCTCTACTACCGCTTTACTCATATCTCCTCACCTACCGTCTCATCTTTGGATCTAATGCATCACGAAGTGCATCACCAAGTAAATTAATTGATACAACTGTTATAAAGATTGCAAAACCAGGCGGAATCCATAACCATGGACGCTTTTGGAAATCGATTAATGAGTTAGCTGCGCTAATCATGTTCCCCCATGATGGTGTAGGTGGAACGACTCCGAGACCTAAGTAACTTAGTGCGGATTCTCCCAAAATAGAACCTGCAACACCTAATGTAGATACGACAATTAAAATGGGTAAAACATTAGGTATTAAGTGATATATAATTTTCCGGTAATCTTTTATTCCTAACACATCCGCAGCTTGCATAAATGCTTGCTCCCTAAGTGATAAAATTTGCCCTCTTACAAGGCGTGCAAGCCCTGGCCAACCTACTAAACTTAAAATAATCATAATGACATACAAACGATAATCAGACGGTACTTTCCACTCTGATAAAATCGCACCCATTATAATAAGTAACGGTAATCCTGGCATCGACATTAAAATATCTGCAAGCCGCATAATAATATTGTCCACAATACCACGATAAAAACCTGCAATCGCTCCTAATAAAGCTCCAAGTATAACCGATAAAACCATTGAAGCTAAACCAATGGTTAATGAAATACGTCCCGCTTGCATAAGCCTTGTTAAAATATCTCTTCCTAATTGATCTGTACCAAGCCAATGAGAAAAACTAGGTGGTTTGTTAATGAGCGCAACTTGTATTTTTCCTGATGCATATGGAGAAAAGAACGGACCGATAAAACAAAATAAAAACATAAAAATTAATGCATAAAACCCTACAAGTGCCATCTTATTTTTCTTTATCTTTTTAAAAGCTTGTCGCCATGGTGATGATTCATTTCTTCTCTTTTTTTCTTTTTTTTCTGTAATTACTGTAACAGTCTCCATTTCTTTCCCCCCTTACTTCAACCGAATTCTTGGATCAACAACTGCATATACGATATCTGCTAAAAAGTTTGAAACGATTGTTAAACAAGAAAGAAACATCGTAAATGCCATCAATACTGTATAGTCACGGAAATTTAATGCTTCTAATTGAATATTACCAATCCCTGGCCAGTTAAAAATTTGTTCAATAATAATTGCCCCAGAAAACAATCCAGGTAATTCAAATGCTAATAACGTAATTGCCGGTAAAATTGCATTTTTTAATGCATGCTTATAAATAACCGTCTTCTCCTTCAAACCTTTCGCTCTTGCTGTTCGTATGTAATCTTGTCTTACAACCTCTAACATACTTGTTCTAAAATAACGAGTTAGCGAGCCGACCCCAAGAAGTGTCAAAATAAATACTGGTAAAATCATATGTTTTGCAACTTCTATCACGTAAGCAAATCCTGTTGAATTACTGCCAACATCAATCATTCCACCTATCGGTAATAACTTAAAGTCAACCGCAAACACCTTAATTAAAAACAAACCGATAAAGAATGAAGGGAATGACATTGCTGCAAAAACACCGATTGTTACAAGTTTATCGAATAAAGAATGTTGCTTCGTCGCCGAGAATACACCGATAATAAGTGCAATTAGCCAAATAAAAAACAATGCAATAATTGCTACACTAAAAGAATTCCAAATAAATTTATTTAATAATGACGTTACAGGCTCTTGATATTGAAGCGAAAAGCCAAAGTCCCCTTGCAATGCATTACCTAACCAATGAAAATAACGCTCAACAATTGGTTTGTTCAACCCATATAACTCCCTCAGTTCAGCTGCTCTTTCCGGTGTAATTTTCGGGTTTGAATCAATATAATCCCCAGGAAGAAGTGCGAACAGGACGAAGATAATAATTGATGTACCAAGCAGTGTAGGAATCATTTGTAACAACCTACGAACAATATATGTTTTCACCCTTTTTCTCTCCAATCTTATGCTTAAAATAGAAGAACATTTTTTCAAAGCGGCACATTACTAACCGAATGAAAAAATGTCTTCTACTTATACATTCTTATCGTTATTTTTCAAATGATAATACTGGTAAGTTTGCACTAATACTGTTGTACTTTTCAGGATCAATTCCTTTTATATTCCCGTTATAACCAGTAATTGTTCTACGGTAGTTTAATAGAATTACTGGTGGATCATCACTTAATTCTTTATACAATTCTTTATAAATAGGTTTACGCTTTTCGATATCTACAGTTTCAATACCTTTTTGAATTAGCTCATCTACTTTTGCATTCTTATAACCAAGACTAGTTTCATTTGCAGTAGACAAATATTCACCAGCTGTTTCACTCGGATCACTTGTAATCGGTGTCGAAACAGAAGCTAAATCATAATCCCCTTTGTTTACCTTAGAAAGCATCGTATTAAAGTCCATAAATTCAGGATTAAACTCTACACCTATTTCTTTATAATTCTCTTTCGCAATCGGAATTAATAAATCACTATCTTTAGCCGAACTTGGACCGAAATAAGAAAGTTTTAATTTTTGACCATCTTTTTCACGAATTCCATCCGAACCAACTTTCCACCCTGCTTCATCTAATAATTTTTTCGCTTTTTCTTTATCGTATTCGTATTTATTAACTCCTTCTTCCGTATAAGCCCAAGAAGTTGGATGAATTGGTACATTGGCTACTGTACCGTATCCTTTTAACGCTGTATCAACATATTTTTTGCGGTCTAATCCGTAAATAAGTGCTTGGCGAACCTTTTTATCCTTTAAGTAAGGCTTATTATTATTCATATAAATATAACTAAATGACGGTGCTGTTTCAATTTGGATATTTGCGAATTCTAAAGCCTTAGCCTGTTCAAGAACCTCATCACCAGTACCTAAGCCAGTATGGTCAACTTCTCCTGTTTGGAATAACTGAAGCTTCGTATCACCAGAAGTAATTTTATAAATGAAGTTTTGAATTTTTGGTTTACCCGCATAATAATTTTCGTTTGCTACAAAACGAACTTCTTGACCTGGAATATACTTTTCAAATTTATATGGACCCGCAGCTAATGGCTTTCCATATAAATCTTTTAAGTAATCTAAGCTTGTATTTTGCTTATAATCTTTTCCATAATAAGCTTTTGATAGTACTGTACCTCCTAAAACAAATATAGCTTGTGAATTCACTTTTTCAGTTGTAATTTTAATTGTTTGTGGATCAACAACTTGAATACCTTCAATTGAAGTTGCTTTCCCTTCTTTATATTCTTTACCACCTTTAACCGCATATTGAGAGATATCTACTTCACCTTCATATGCCTTATCATGTAAAAGCGTCAATGTGAAAGCTACATCATCCGCCGTTAATGGCGATCCATCACTAAATTTCAAATCTTTACGTAAATGGAATGTATATGTTAACTGATCAGAAGAAACGTCCCACTTCTCAGCTAATTCTGGAATTGGTTTCCCTTGTTTATCGGTTGATACGAGAGATGCAAAAATAACTGAAGTTACGTTTCCATCCCAACCATTTTGTTGGAAGTATGGCAAAAATACGCCGCCTGGCTTACTAATACCAACTACTAACGTATCTTTTCTATTCTTCGCTTTGTCTGGCACTTTCGTTTTATCTGTCGCAGCGATCTTTTCAATTTTCACATTTTTTAAATCCTGCTGTTTAACCGGCTCTGTAGAAGCCGCGTCCTCCTGTCCCCCACAAGCAGACAACACAAGCGAACTACTCATTAATACCGAAAATACACCAGCCCATTTTTTTGTCTTTTTCTTCATTGTCCCCACCCTAACTTTTTATGATTATACCCTCTGAACGAATTACCTTATGTATGCCTCCCACAGCAACATTTATAGCCAATCGGAAAAGTCGGTTTTAATCGTAAAAAAATAGATGTTTTTGAGGGGTAACAATCTTATTCCGACCTTTCCGGTAGACTTTATGGTTATTAGCTTATATCGTTCATTATGTTTTGTCAATTCTTTCTAAATAAATATTTTGAGAATTTTTCCAAAATTATCACTCTACATTTATACTTTAAGAAAACTCAGCTATAATTCGTATTAAAACTTAAAAATCTACTTCTATTCCTTCAGCATGAAACATAGAATACTAATAACCAATTACAAAAAAGGGGGCGAAAATATGGACAACCTATTCCAATACGTCCTGCACTACGTATTATTAACAATTATGATAGTCGGAGCACTATTACTATTCCCGTTCTTCCCAAAGTTCGTCCTCTTTTTAGCTTTTTTTATCATGCTCGGGATCGCTATTATAATTTCAACGAAAGAAGATGCCACGCAAAAAGAGAGCAGAGTTCAGCGCGTAAAGCTGTAACTTTGCTCTCTTTTTGTTTTCATTCACTAGTCTCTGTTACACATATTTATCCCGCTATTTGCCGGGCAGTAAGACCCCCACTGATTAAAGTTTCACTTTATCTCTCGGGAAATAATTAGCCTTTGTTTTTGTAATTACTCCTATCGAAAAACCACTAATGACATTTATTTTTCAACTTATCATTTTCATATGTTTCACAAACTATGCAAATTGAGGAAAATGGATTTATCTAAGTTACTGTTTCACGTGAAACACATCGCTTCATTTAACCTTTAAAGCAAAATATCATTATGAAAAAAGCCACTTCCTCCAGCAAAACTGAAAGGAAGTGGCTTTCTACTCATTACTCCACCATATTCTCTAATTCATTATATAAATCTGCTCGTAACAACTCTTTCTTCGTTTTTTCCTCATATAATTTTTCAAGTCTTTCAACATCAGCTACATATTCCATTTCACTTTCTAATGCATATATATCTTCTTCTATATGCATTAACTCGTTTTCAATCTCCGCAAAACTTCTAGAATCTTTCTTTTTTATAGAGATTGCTTCAACACTTTTTCTTCCATGGTGCTTATGCTTTATTACTTCCTCCTCAAGCTTTTCTTCCCACTTTTGACGAGCCCATGCATAGTTTCCTGCAAACTCAAATAATTTGCATCTATCAATCCAGTACGTCTTTTCAAATAACTTATTTAAAAAATATCGATCGTGTGAAACAGCTAAAATCGTCCCGTTATATTGCTCAAGGGCTTCCTCTAAAACTTCCCTTGATTCAATATCAAGATGGTTTGTCGGCTCATCTAAAATTAGAAAATTGATGTCTTGATACATAAGTTGCGCAAGTCTTAATCTCATTTTTTCTCCACCACTAAGTTGCGTTACTTTCTTAAATACTGCTGGGCCATAAAACAAAAACTTAGCTAATATATGTCTTGCTTCTCCCTCTGTTACAGCCACATTCTCCCTGAATGCTTCCAATACATTACTCTTCATATTTTCATATGCATGTTGTGATAAATAACCAATTTTGACACTACTACCAATTCGAATTTCACCAACGTCTGGATTTATTTCTTCTAATAGTAGTTTTAATAATGTAGTCTTTCCTGTACCATTACGACCAACGATAGCAGCACGCTCTTGAAAACGAACATGTAAATTCGCTTGTTCAAATAAAGATCGGCCAGCAAAACCTTTACTCACTTCTTTCATTACAACAACATCTTTTCCGCTTCTCTCTTGCCCTTCAAACTGAAGACCCATCTGTTTTCTTTCTAAAATCGGCCTCTTTAATTTCTCTATACGCTCTAACGCACGTTCCATATTCCTTGCTCTTTTATGCAATCCTTCATTCGGAGGATTCGCTTGATTTGCCCATTCACGTAGGCGCTTAATTGCTTCTTTCATTTTCTTTATTTTCTTTTGCTGCTCTTGATAAGCTTGAAACTCTTGAAGTAATCTTTCTTCCTTCTCCTCAACGAACTGAGAATAATTCGTATGGTACACGTGAATCTCTCCATCTTCCAGATCAAAAATTTTCGTTACAACTTCATCAAGGAAATAGCGATCGTGTGAAATAACCATAATTGTTCCATTATATTCTTTTAAAAATTTCTCTAACCATTCAACTGCAAACAAATCTAAATGATTTGTTGGTTCATCTAATAGAAGTAAATCTGGTTTCTGCAATAGCATATATGCAAGGCTTACTTTCGTCTGTTCTCCTCCACTTAATTCCGTAAATACTCTTGGAAATAAGTCTGTTACTTGTAAGCCATTTGCTACCTTCATTATATTTGCCTCTATTTCATAACCACCGAGAAATGCAAATTTTTCTTGAATTATTCCGTACCTCTCCATTAGCTTTTGCAAAGAAGATTGTTCCTGCTCCTCCGCCATATTTTTTTCTAGAGCATGCATTTCTTTTTCTAATTCCTTTTCTACTTTAAAAGCGGAACTCAATACATCATATACAGTCATGAACTCATCAAACTTCGGAATTTGTGCGACATGACCAATACGTGTACCTTTCTTCATATGGATGGCTCCTGCATCCAAACTCTCCATTCCCGTCAGAAGCCCAAAGATTGTTGTCTTCCCACTACCGTTACGACCAACTAACCCAACACGTTCACCATTCTTTATTTCAAGCGATATATTTTCAAATATGATGTTTCCACCAAAAGATTTCGTTACATTATTTACACTACAAATAGTCATTTTCCGTACTCCTTTCAATATAAAAAACCATGAGAAAGAAACATTCCCCATGGTTTTCGGCATAGAAAAAGGAAGCCAAATAGCTCCCTTTTCACACGTTTATTAAAAATGGGTGAAGAGATTTCTATCGTTCAATAGTCACTATGCAATTGTTAAAAAAGGGCATACGTATCCCGTTAACAACTACATCATGAAAAATCGCACGACAAAAATAGATAAAATCTAAAAATTTGGCACGCGCAGCTAAAGAACGTTTCATCTCATTCACCCCTTTCGTACGGAATTTAATACTTACTTCTTTATTATACTTTCCAATTTCATGTTTGAATAGTCATTTTTCTGAAAATAATGAAGATAGACTAAACATTTCAATAAGTGACATCAAATCTTACAAAACTGTTATGTTCACGTAATGGAAAGCGATAGTACGAAAAGATGCCTCCCTATACAATAAAGATGTAAACAAGCAAGACAAACAAAAGGAGGAAACAAACATGATAAAAGAAATCGTAAAAGCAATCTTTGAGGTATTAGTGAACGGACAAGCAGTTGTAAAAGAACTAAATGAACTATAAAAAGGAGTGAAGAAATATGATGAACATGGTGAAAATGATTTTACACGCTTTAGTCGATGCAAAAGCAGTTAGCCAAGAATTAAACCAACAATAAAAAGGGGTATATGAATATGAAGAAAGCCATTATTATAATTGCAAGCACAGCAATTACCTTATACACAATAAAAAAGAGAAAAAAGAAAAATAATGAAAATGTTCTATATTATCCATACACGCTATTAGAGAAAAAATAAAAGACAAGGTACCCTATCGTAATGAGGATATCTTGTCTTTTATTTTTCCCCTATTCCTTTAGAGGATTTCCTTCTCCTTTTCCCGAATGTATTAAGCGGGATTTTTACACATATTTTAAAGGGGCATATATACAAATGGATACACAACAACTATATTTTTTAAACGATATCGGTAAACAAAAACCAGAAAGTATTCGGAATAGAAGCGCTGCATGTCCATTTTGCGATAAAGAACAATTAACGGATATTTTAGCAACTGATGGTTCTATTATTTGGTTAAAAAATAAATTTCCTACATTACAAGATACATTTCAAACAGTGTTAATCGAAACCGATAATTGCGAAGATCATATCGCAACATATACAAAAGAACATATGAGAAAATTACTGCAATTTTCTATTCAACATTGGTTACACTTACAGAAGAACGAAGAGTTCGCATCTGTGATTTTATATAAAAATCACGGTCCATTTTCAGGTGGAAGTTTGCATCATGCACACATGCAAATTATCGGAATGAAATATGTAGATTATCTTGAAAATATTGAAGAAGAAAATTTCCAAGGGTTAATTGTTCAAAAAAATGAATGCATTGAGCTTAATATTTCAGAGCGTCCCATTATTGGCTTCACTGAATTCAATATAATCATTGATAATATTTCATATATAGATGCAATGGCAAATTACATTCAGCAAACTGTACGTTACATACTGACAGATTTCCATAAAGGATGCAGTAGTTATAACTTATTCTTCTATTACTTAAATGGAAAAATTATTTGTAAAGTTGTACCTAGATTTGTCGTTTCACCATTGTATGTAGGATATAAAATACCGCAAGTTTCTACAAAACTAGAAGAGGTGAAAATACAACTCACGCAGTATTTCACGAAAGAAAAGGATGAAATTATTCATAAAAAAACAGAGTAGGTATAGAAAACCTACTCTTTTATTACACCTTTATTTCGATAGTACACATCTTCTAATCCGATGTTATACTTCATGTTATTATCCGTCCACTCTGGCCCTAAATTCCCTGGCCATCCAGATGTATTCGCTATATATTTCAGTAATGCAAAATCAGTCAAACCTTTTTGCACCCCACGCTTATATCCTTTCATTAAATGCGGCATTGCAATTTGCGCATTTGTACGTGGATCTTTCAGCTCATCATCAGTTAAATGTTCTGGTGCAAGCCCGCCGCCGCGGTGTAGTTGAAACAATCCGAATGAAGTTCCATTATCTCCAACACTTCTTGGATTTAATCGACTTTCATGCTCGGCAATTGCAAGAGGTATCCATTCTGGAAGATTTACTTTCTTCGCTTCCTCTATAATGATGTGTTTCATCTGTTTTGCTTCTTCTGAATCAACATAGCTTGTTCCATTCACTAGCTTATCCATTCCTTCAGACTTTCCTTGGAAATATAAATATACTCCAAGAACAACTAAAAATCCTACAAAGAATTTCTTCACTACCTCTACCTCTTTCTCCGCTGAAATTTGTCCCCTTTCAGCCTTCCCTTTACAATTACCTACATTCTATTACTCTTTTATCATAGCAAATAACTATACATATTATCATCATGCTTTAGACCGATTTTGTGAAAAAACAGCTGGTAAATACGGGCAAAAATGTAACTTTCATAGACTATAACGCATTTATTGTATATAATTGTAAACTGAACTCTATATATAGAATAGGAGCGTACAAAATGAAAAAATGCCTAACACTCTTGTTCAGCATTTTACTACTCATCCCTACCTACACCTCTGCACAAACATCATCAAAACCAAAAGTACTTGTTTTGTATAGTACACAAGACGATAAAGTTTCAAATAATGTCCAAATCCTTAATACTCAATTAGGACATTTTACAAATGATATAACCGTAAAAAAATTAAAAGAAGCAACTTCAATTAATAACGTATCCTCCTATACACATATTGTTTATATCGGTGAAACAAAAGAAGCGTTTTCTGATGAAACGAAACAATTTCTAGAAAACTTCTCCGGCCCTATATTAGTATTAGGACAAAATGTTGAACAATTATCTAAGCGTTTTTCTTTCATTACTTTGAAGAGTGATGATATACGAGTTAATAAAATTGAATATCCAGACAAGAAGCTAAAAAATACCTTAGAAGAGGAACGATTAATTCAATTATTTGATACGAATGGAACTGTGCTTGCTAACGCCTTAAGCTCAAATAACACTAATCCACTAATTGTTCAGCATGAAACATCTTATTATGTTGCAACACCTAACCTCTTTGACTGGATGTCTCATTACGTCGGTGAAATGTTATTTTCTTATTTCGGCCAAAAACCAACGAAAAATAAAGTTGAAGCTTATTTACGCCTTGAGGATGTTCACCCAGCAGCAGATATAAATCAATTGAAAGAAATTGCTGAATTACTAAAAGAGAAAAAGATGCCTTACATGATTACTGTTATTCCGGTATATAAAGATCCAGATACAGGAAAGATAATACATTTAAAAGATAGACCAGAACTAGTTGATCTTTTACGCTCTATGCAAGATGATGGTGCAGCAATTATTATGCATGGTTATACTCACCAATTTTATGACAGTGAAACAGGTGAGGGCTTTGAATTTTGGGATGTAAAAACAGATCAACCAATTCGCCAACCGAAGCATGAAAAACCGAAGACAAAAGATGACTTTCCAAATATAGAGGCATATAACCAATATGTAAAAAAAGGGGAAGAATTCGAGGAAAAATATACGAAAGATCATATCGAAAAAGGAATTCAAGAACTTGTAGATGCTAAACTATATCCTGTTGCCTTTGAAGCACCTCATTACACGATGTCTCAAAAAGGATATGAAATATTATCAAGGTACTTTTCAACTTATGTAGGACAACTACAGTTAAATGATACAACTTGGAAATCCATGCACTCACCATATTATACAAGTACTCCGTCATTTTTACATGGAATGAAACTATTGCCTGAAACAGTCGGATTGATTGAAGAAGATACGCCACAAACTATTGCTAAAATGAAAGAACGTGCTCTATCTGTTTCTAAATTATCAGATGGAGTTATTGGTGCATTCTATCATCCTTACTTAGGTGTGAAACCATTAAAAGAAGTATTAAAGGATCTAGAAAGTATTCCAAATATAGAATGGATTGATTTACAAAAGGAAAAGAATGAAGTAAAAATGAAAGATATTCATATTACGACGAATAAAGACGGCATTCACGTTGAAAAACCAACCAGTGCGAATGACATAATTGATTATATAAAGCAATATGGCTTCTTCCTTATACTGGGGTTCGTTATCATTGTCTTTCTTTTATTATTAAAACGTGCGAAAAAATTAGAATCCTAATACAAAACCACCGAGCGGAACGCTCGGTGGTTTTTTTCATATATCAAACCGTGGCATTTTATTAAATAAATTCAACTTTTACTTTTTCCGTTACATTATGAAAATTATAATTCTCCTATCCTTTCAAATAAAATCGACTTGTATTTTCATATATTGTTTCTGCGACCTTATCAATGGATATGTTTTTTATAGAACTAATTTCCTTTAATACCTCTCGAATCATTCTTGGATGCGTTATAACACCCTCTTGAAATTCCCACGGTCCATCTGTTTCTACCATCATATATTCAAGCGGATAATACGAAACGATTTTTCTAATCTTCTCCTTATGTAAAACATCCGGTGTAATCGAAATATAATAACCATTTCTCATCATCCGTTTCATTGTTTCATCGCTTCCTTTAAACCAATGGAAGTGTGCACGTGAAACTTTATATTTCTCTAGCAAATCACATACAATGTCAGCATCTTCATAAACTGCGTGTAATACAATCGGCAAATTATACTTACTAGCTAGTTCTATAAATTTTTTCAATACAGCTATGTATGGATCTGCAGCAATTCTTTCATCTTCTTTTCTCAAATAATAGGGCAAACCTACTTCACCAATCGCAACAATTTCCTCTGCGTTCTGTTCAATAAGTTGATAAATCTGTTCACACTCTTCTTTATGAATCTGTTGCTCTGGATGAAACCCTATCGCTGGATATATAAAGGGATACTTCTTCGCTAAAGATAACGTTTCCTTACAAGATTGATAATTCATAGATACTGCAATAAGCCCCTTTATTTCATTACTATTTTCCACCTCTTTCAGTAATCTGCTCTTCTCTTCATCCTTATATTGATCAACATGTATATGACTATCAATCCATTTCATCTTTATGCCCCCATAAAAAAAACAAGAAAGGACTTCCTTTCTTGTTTTAGCATCTATATTATTTAACAATTAAGTTTGTTATGATATCAAATAATCCAATACACACTACGGCAACAGTAAAGTAGCTACAGAAATCTTTAATTGGTAACTTCACTACTTCTTCTTTACGCATCCCATTCTTCTCCCTTCTTACTAGATCCCTAATTATTTTTCTATCTGTATCTATTATGCAAAAAATATGACAAATTTACTATCGAATTAACTTACGTAAACCTTACAATGTTGTAAGGTTTAAAAAAGGATCCCCATCTTTATTCAGATGAGGATTATTAAAAATTAGTTGGTTTTTCATTCTTCATTACAAACAGAAAGTAATACATTGAGACTTTCTAGTTACACTATATGAAAATTACTATCTTTTAACTATCGAATTACATTACAGAAGGCTTACATGTTTGTAAGTTATGTGTAATGTAATTCGATAGTTCCCCTTACTTATATTTCGTACAATAAAGTTAGGAAGTAAGCCAAATAAGAAGAACACTCACATAACCAAATTACATTGCTAGTAGCTACTCTTCTTATACCTTTCACCCATGCTACTACAATGTACCCCCTTCCTCTTTATATAATAAAAAAGCCTTAGTCTATATGGACTAAGGCTTTTTTGTTAATCTTAAAAATACCCTTACCCAGTATTTTTATTTTCGACAAAAAATAGCTGGGGGTATATTTTACTATCTCATCGTTAAAAGTTTGCTCTTCGCATTTATAGGAATATTTGCAACCTCAATCTCTTCAATCGATTCACCGTAACGTCCTTTTGCAAAAACCTTTAATGCTTCATCTCTCTTTAACATATGCTTAACCGTTTTCTTTATTTTCTGCTCTCTACCACGTTCATCGAATGCAATAAATTCATATTCATACCACTCATCACCAATATGCTGACCAATTGTATTCACAACCGTATAGTATTCTTTCGTCTTATAAAATGGATTATATTTATCGATAACCGGTCCAAGTTTCGTAGGCAGTAACATTACTACTATCACTATCATCGCTATTATAGTAGTGATCATTTTTTTCTTCATAATAAACATTCCTCCTCTGCAGGATATATATACATCCATTTTAAAAAGGGGGAATAAAATCTACTATTGAATCTCATTACATTACACTTACATTTTTGTAAGAATTAAAAAAGGTGAACGAATTTGCTCGTTCACCTTTTAGCTTGCTTTAAAGCCACCGCCAAGTACATCACGTACATCATGTATAACAACGAAAGAATCTTCATCTACCCGACTAATAACTTGTTTTAACTTAACAAGCTCTTGTTTATTAATAACAACATATAAAACTTCTTTATTTTTACCAGTATATCCGCCGCGCCCTTCTAATACAGTAACACCGCGTGTCATATTTTTCGTAATAGCTTCACGAATTAAGTCTGGTTGATTCGAAATAATCGTAACAGCCGTTTTTGTGTCCATTCCTTCTACAATGAAATCAATCACCTTCGCTCCAATGAACACAGCTACAAGTGTATACATTGCCTTTTCTTGCCCTATTATAAATACAGAACCAGCAATTACAACAATATCAATAATTAGTACACCTTTACCTACACTCCAACCTAAATATTGATTTGCTAACTGAGCTAAGATTGCTGATCCTCCCGATGTACCTCCGGCTTTGAACATACAGCCTAATCCAATACCCACAAATAAACCAGCAAATAAAGCTGCTAATAATGTATCACTATTTACATGATACTCAATATGTTCTGTAACGTATAAAAACAAAGATGTTTCTACAATCCCTAAAATTGTATAAATCATTGTTTTCTTATCAAAAAATTTATAACCAATAGCTAGTAAAATTGCATTTATAGCAAAATTCACAATCCCTGGTGACCAATCAAATAAGTAGTACGTAACAACCGTTAAACCAATAATTCCACCTTCCGATAAACGGTTTGGAATTGCAAAGTAATTAATACCAATTGCGAATAATAATGAACCAATTGTAATTAGTGTTATTTCCTTTATACGTTGATTAACCATAGTTCATACCCTCCCCCCATTTGACATTGTATCACTATCTCCTAGAGGTTTAGAAGTGGTTTTTATTCCGCATTTTCCCTCTTAAAAATTGAAATATTATGTTTAAACAGAGGGTTGATTAATTATTCATATTTGCTCTAACTACATGGACAAATCGCTCCACATTCCCTTTCTGAATATGCTTAGCTCTAACCGTTTCATGATTATAAGTAAACTCAAAGTACGAATGAAAATCTATGCTATCTATATGCAAATATGGGTACTCTTTAAATGTTGAAGGATAGTACGGAAATTTCCCGTAAAAAAGGAGACGTCTAGTAGTGGCAACAAAAATTCCATGTTGGTAACATAACATAAAATTATCCTTCTCAAAGATCCCTACTACAAAGGCTAACATTTTTTCGTTATCCTCTATATACTTGTTCACACTTAATAAAAGTTCATTCATGCATATCCCTCCAAATACTATTCTTGAAAAGAATCCATGGATTGTTACAAACCGGTTTAACTCCTTTATAAAGTATGAAACGCGTTTCCTGTCAAAGGTATTTCAAAAAAATAATCCGTTATGCGATTATACACATAACGGGTTAAAATTAAACTGTAGAGCGTTCCACAAGTTCGTATGGAATTTCCAGCTTTTCTTGTTCAGAACTCTCTTCATTCACTTTTCTATGCAACATTTCAAAAGCAGTTTTCCCTATCTCCTTTAAATTTTGATCAATAGTTGTCAATTGTAACACTTGCGAGATAGGTTGATTATCAAAGCCAATAATCGCTAAATCCTCAGGAACTTGAATCCCTAATTTTTCAACCTCTGTCATAACCCCAATCGCAACTTCATCGCCTGCTACTATTAATGCTTCAGGAAGATCCTGCATCTCTTTTAACTTATGAGCCACTTTCACACCATCTTCTAGTGTAAAACATTCTGTAAAAATCCATTCTTCATTAACCTCTTCGTCTATAGATTGCAATTGCTGTTTATAAACATCAAAACGCTTTTGACTACTCGGCCCTAATTTTCTTCCCGTACAATAACCAATTTTTTTATAACCTTTCTCAATCAAATAATCCATTCCTAATTGAAAGGCCGCTGAATGATTCGTATATACACTTGAGATGTTTGAAATATCATTATTATCTTCACAAGCAATTATTGTGCCGTAAGAAGCATACGGTTCTATCGTTTCCCAATCATTTGCACGTGAACAAATAATAAGACCATCCAATTGTTTTGTTTTTAACATATGTAAACTTTTCATTTCTTCTTTTTTATTATAATTCGTTTGGCAAAGTAGCACCCTGTAATTATGAGTTAACGCTCCCTCCATCATTCCCCCTACCATTGCATCAAAGCTCGGGTGATTAATGTAAGGTAGAATTACACCAACAATATTCGTCTTCCCTTTTGATAAATGAACAGCATTTGCGTTTTGCGAGTAATTCAATTTCTCAACTATCTCTATAACCGCTTTTCTTTTTTCTTCACTTACATATGGGTGATCATTCAACACTCTCGAAACAGTCGTAACTGAAACTCCCGCCATCTTTGCGATATCTTTAATATTAGTCATACACTCACCTCTATCTTTAACTTAATGAATCCCATGAACATATGTCAAATCTTCTTATCATTACACCTTCATTCGTTTCTCTTACAAAAGTGTAATTTTTCTGTAAGCTAATTCGATAGTGACTTTCCGCAACATTTCATACAATTAAGTCAGAAACAAGGTAACAACTATTCGAAAAGGAGCGGATTAATATGATGAACAAAATAAAAACGAACAATTTCTTACATACAATGGGCATGGTATTTTCCGCTCTTATCGACGCAAAAGCTGTTGCTTCTACATTAAACAAGTAAGGAGAATGTATTATGAATAACATCACTTTTAACAAATTAGATTTTTTAGGACTAGCTAGTGGCTCGATTCTTCTTACTGCTTTTATTTACGCCGCTACGCTTGTATAACTTTGTGTCCCCTTTCCCCTTTATATAGAAAAAGACGACCGTCTATGCCCGGTCGTCTTTTCTTATTTTTGATTTGATTGCAAAGCTTCTTTTAACTCCTCAAACTTCTCATTTAATTGATCTGTCATCATTTTCATAGCAGTTTTTCGATCTATTTGTTCTCCAGCCTCAATTTGAATCGGATCTCCAAAAATCAATTGTGCCTTTTTCCCCTTTATTAATTCTTTTACACTTGATGGACCAACATAAGCTGCCGGCACTAAAGGTACATTAGAACGCATCGCAATTGTCACAGCACCCGCTTTTAATGAAACATCTTCCGCTGATCTCGTTCCACTCGGAAAAATCCCTACTACCTTTCCTTCTTTTAATAAACGTGATGGAATTTTAAGTGTACTTGGTCCCGGATTCGCGCGATCTACAGGGAATGCATTTACATTTTTAAAGAACCAATTTTTGAATTTCCCTTCAAATAATTCTTTTTTTGCCATGTAATGAATTTGAGTTGGGTACATCCCTGTAGCTAACATTAATACATCCATAAAACTTGTATGTGTACACGCAACAACATACGGACCACCTTCCGGTAACTTTTCTCTTCCTTGCACTTCTACTTTCCCAGCTGTTTTAAATATATATTTCAACAAAAATGTAATTGGTTTATACATTGGTTTCGTTCCTTTCTAAACATCCGAAGTATAATCATATTCTTATAACGATTATAACACTAAGTTTTAGGAGTTGGTAATAAAATTAAGTATGAATTGTTAAATTTCAATTCTTACAAAAGTGTAATTTTCTTGTAAGCTAATTCGATAGTTACTTCTCACTATATTTCATACAATTAAGTCAGAAACAGGGCAACAACTATTCGAAAAGGAGTCGATTGATATGATGAACAATATGAAAATGAACAATTTCTTACATACAATGGGCATGATATTATCAGCTCTTTTCGACGCAAAAGCTGTTGCTTCTACATTAAACAAGTAAGGAGAACTCATTATGAATAACATCACTTTTAACAAATTAGACTTTTTAGGATTAGCTAGCGGCTCTCTTCTTCTTACTGCTTTTATTTACGCTGCTATGCTTGTATAACCTTGTGTCCCCTTTCCCCTTTATATAGAAAAAGACGACCGTCTATGCCCGGTCGTCTTTTTAATTTTTTCTTTCTTTCAATTCTTTTAAAAGCTGTATTAGCTCAGCTTGTTGTTTTATCTTTTTACGACCATTTCGATTAATTGCTGCAAGCTCACAGGCAACTCCGACGGCGAAGAAAAACAATAAACTTTCTAACATGTGAAATCCTCCATTTGCCTATTAAACAGCTTGACGTAATTGTTCTTCTTGTAAAACTCTCTTATTTATATTTTCTTCTTTTCTCTGACAAACGTTATTGCGAATAAGCGCTGCAATAACAAGTACAGTCCCTATAATATCAAACATTGTGATTTGATACCCTTGCATCATCATAATAGCTAAAGTCGTAATTGGTACAAAATTAATAAATAAAATCCCATTAATGGATGATAAAATTTTCACACCATAGTTCCAAGCAAGTAGCGCTACAATACCTGGCAATGTCATCATAAATAACAAATCATATTTCACAATAGAAATCGTTCCCATACTCGGAACTGAAATATATCCAAGCGACGTAATAATTACCGTTATAATCGCTGTAACAGTCGTACCGAATACACACGTCAACGTAGAATAACGTAATGTTGACCAATCACTACAAGTTTGACCACCCATCGTATAAATAACCCACCCTACAACACCAATAAATATAAACGCTAATGGGAACATATTCTCTTTCAATGTTACAAAGAAACTCATGTCACCTTTTGTAATAACAAACACAGCTCCTACAAAAGCAATAACCATACTCGTTATCATATACTTCTTCGGTTTTATATGCTTATATCCCCATAAAATACAAATAGAAATCATCGGCATAAGTGCTTCCATAATGGAAGCTACCATTACACCCGACTTACCCATTAACATTTGCCCTAAAAATATGAGGACATTATATACTGTAAATGCCATCGTTCCAAAAAAGACGAGTAACTTTCCTCTTCCCTCTAAACAAAATGCCTGTTTTCCTTCTTTCACTAACAACAATACAATCAGCATTATCGCCACTGCTCCATAGCGAATAAGCGAAAAATAAAATGGATCTATGTATTCTAGTGCATGATCAGCAACTGGAAACATCGCTCCCCATGACATACTCGCAATTAAACACGCCAAAGCCCCTATTATCATTTGACCTCTTCTCACCGCAATCCCCCGTTTCTTTCTATTTGCACAAAGAGAATTGTAAAAGAAAAAATATATCACGTAAAATGATTCAAAATGATGTTAACTATCATTTATAATGATAGTTAACATCAAGGGGGATTACAAAATGGAATTACGAAACTTACAAATCTTTAAAAGCGTTGCCGATCAGGGTAGTGTAAGTAGCGCAGCAAAGGAATTAAATTATGTACAATCAAATGTAACTGCACGTATTAAACAACTAGAAAACGAATTAAAAACCCCACTCTTTTACCGCCATAAACGAGGAATGACTTTAACAGCTGAAGGAAGAAAAATGCTCGTTTATGTTAGTAAAATTTTGCAAGATGTCGACGAACTAAAACAAGTATTTTTAGATAGCGAAACACCTTCTGGTATATTAAAAATCGGTACAGTCGAAACAGTAAGTACACTGCCTACCATTTTATCTTCTTACTATAAAAGTTATCCGAATGTCGATTTATCATTACAAGCAGGTCTAACAGAAGAATTAATTAGAGAAGTACTTGATCATCAATTAGATGGCGCCTTTATATCAGGTCCTATTAAACATCCACTAATCGAACAATACGATGTTAGTACAGAGAAATTAATGCTTATAACACAAAATAAAGCCTTTCATATAGAAGAATTTACAACAACGCCTCTACTCGTTTTTAACCAAGGATGTGGATACCGCTCCAAACTAGAACGTTGGCTTAAAGATGAAGGTTTGCTACCAAAAAGAATTATGGAATTCAATATATTAGAGACAATATTAAACAGTGTTGCACTCGGTCTCGGAATTACACTCGTACCACAGTCTGCTGTCCATCATCTTTCTAAAGCAGGTAAGGTACATTGTCATGCAATCCCTGAAAAATACGGCAGTATTTCAACGGTTTTCATACGCCGTAAAGATAGCTATATGACGAATTCAATGCGTAGTTTTTTAAAAACAATTGAAGACCATCATCATATCAATATGCTGTGAAAGACATTCTTACATGAATGTCTTTTTTTCTTACAAAAGTGTAAGTCTTTCGTAAGCTAATTCGATAGTTGCAAGTATCCATATTCCCTATAATTAAGACATAAGCAGGGCAACAACAACTCGAAAAGGAGCGGATACGCATGATGAACAATATGAAATCAAATAAATTTTTAAATACAATGGGCATGGTGCTATCCGCACTTGTCGATGCAAAAGCTGTTGCAACTACATTAAACAAATAAGGAGAGATTATAATGAACAACATTACTTTCAACAAATCAGACTTTATCGGACTTGCAAGTGGAGCTACTCTTCTTACGGCTTTCATTTATACACTTGCTCAAGGTCTTATTTAACACTTTGTTTCCCCAAACCCCTTTATATATAGAAAAAGCTGCTCGTCTTATAGACAAGCAGCTTTTTAGTTTGTCCCGCTTTAATGGGCAGCCCGACCCCCACCTCAAAATTCAGCGAAAGCAAAGAAGTTAGGTGGGGGTCGGGCTGCCCATAAAAGTCCGATTGGTGAAGGCTAATAATCAGTGGGGGATGAAGAACCCCCCCACTGATTAAAGTTTCACTTTATTTCATATACAATTTGACCTGTTTTCGTAATATCATATCCGCCAATCGCATTTAATTCATTATGAAATTCTTCCGATTGCAGAATGTCTTTCACAACTTCAATCAGCTCTTCATTTTCTTTATTCTTCAAAATTACTAAATCATACTGTTCTTTCATGATTGGAATAAAGTCCACATTTACAATTTGCGAAAACTTTTCTGAACCTACTCCTACATCAGCTTTTCCATTTGCAACTTGCGTGGCAACACCAAGATGATTCGATTCTTCCCATTCATATCCACTAATATCAGCTTTATTTAATTTTTGGATTCGTAATTGTTCATCCACTAACACTCTAATACCAGAACCCTTTTCTCGATTCACAAACTTTATAGTGGACCCGGATATGTCAGCCCATGTCTTTATTTTCTTCGGATTTCCTTTTTGAACATAAAACCCTACATTTCTGGACAATAAATTAATCATAAGACATGGCTGTCCTACTAAAATACGTTTTACGTAAGGAATATTATATGTACCCGTTTCACCATCAAACAAATGCAAACTAGCGATACTTCCTTCTCCTTGATACATTTTCACTAAACTCGTTAAGCTACCTTGATACGCTCTTAAAACATTAGAACTTGGCAAACGATTTTCTATACGTTTAGCTAACATATCTAACGTTAGTTCTTGACCACTAATAATACACGTGTTCAAGATACTACTACCATCGTTTTTTACAGGATTAACTTGTACTTTCCCTGTTTTCATTTGCTTTATATATTGATCTAAATCTGCTGCATCAATGCGCATCTGTCTACCAACTCTATAAGAAGGAAGTTCTCCTTTTTTAATTAAGTCGTATACAGTTAATTTTGATACTTTTAATCGCTTTGCTACTTCTTCCGTTGTGTAGGAATGATGATCCATAGACGATTCCTCACTTTCTCCTTTCATTGTAACAAAGAAAAGAATATTTCTCCTATTTTTTAAAAATAGACATATGTTCAAATTATATTCAATTATAACTAGTTATATTTAGTTATATTTAGTTATAATTAGATGTGTCAAAATGAAAGGGGATTTTTTTATGAATAAATTTATATTACGTTTCATCGGGGCACTTATACTTTCTTTCCTTCTTATATTTAGCGCTGCTTGTACAAGTGGGGAAAAGCATACAAAGTCAGCTGCTAAAGAGGATAAAACAGTTGAACTGACTATCTCAGCTGCTGCAAGCTTACAAGATGCATTAAAAGAAATCGAAAAACAATATAAAGAAAAAGAGCCAAATATCAAACTTTCTTTTAACTTCGGTGCTTCTGGAGCACTTCAACAACAAATTGAACAAGGTGCACCTGCTGATTTATTCTTCTCAGCAGCAGAAGATAAATTCCAAACCCTTGTAAAAAAAGGATTCATTAATGAAAAAGAAGGGAAAAATCTTCTTGGAAATGAACTAGTTCTAGTCATCCCTAAAGATAGTTCTCTTACAAAATTTCAAGATTTAAAAGATGAGAAAATCAAAAAAATCGCACTTGGTACACCTGAATCTGTACCTGCTGGCAAATATGCAAAGGCTTCTCTAACACACGAAAACCTTTGGAATGATGTTCAAAATAAAGTCGTATTTACAAAAGATGTTCGCCAAGTGTTAACATATGTAGAAACAGGGAATGTCGATGCTGGTATCGTATACAAAACAGATGCTCTCATTTCGGATAAAGTAAAGATTGGTGAGACAGCAGCAGCTATTTCTCATGAGCCAATCCACTATCCTTTAGGTGTTATAAAGGAATCTAAACATAAGAAAGAGGCGACTTCATTTTATGAGTATTTGCAGTCAAAAGATGCACAATCTATCTTTAAGAAATATGGATTTACAGTCCTGTCGTAATTACTATGAGCATTGATGCTATTTTATCGCCTGTCTTTCTATCTTTAAGAGTAGCTGCATGCGCCACTATTCTCGTTACAATTTTAGGGACGATTGTCGGGCGAGCACTAGCTCGCTCCTCATGGCGATATAAAGTACTATTAGAAACCATATTTTTATTACCAATGGTACTTCCACCAACTGTTATCGGCTTCTTTCTCATTATCATCTTTGGAAACAACAGCCCGATCGGAAAGTGGGTTGAATCATTATTTCAGCAGTCTATTATGTTCACATCTACTGCTGCGATCATTGCTTCTACAGTTGTTGCATTTCCGCTTATGTACCAATCAGCGAAAACGGGATTTTCTATCGCAAATGTACAAATTGAAGAAAGTGCTCGTGACCTTGGCGCAAGTGAATATCAAGTTTTTCTGCACGTTACACTTCCGCTCGCATTTCCTGCCTTACTAAGCGGGATGATTTTGAGCTTTGTCCGCGCGCTCGGTGAATTTGGTGCTACACTTATGTTTGCCGGGAACATTCCTGGTAAAACACAGACAATCCCAACTGCAATTTACATGGCTATTGATGCAAGTAATATGCAACTCGCATGGACACTTGTAGTTATTACTATCGGTATGTCACTCGTATTTCTACTATGTATTCAACTTATTAATAAAAGAATTACTAACTCTTAAAGCAGCTTTTTTCAAAGCTGCTTCTTTATTTCTTAGGAAATAAAATATACCACCGGTAAATAACTGAATTTTACCTCTTATTAAAATATACATTTTATTTGAATTCACTTTCTAAAATAGGCAATTTCCTGTTATTATATGGAGGTGTTTCAAAAAATGAAGAAATGAAAACGCATTTATATCGTGAATTCTTCATCCTGTTTTAGCGATCGGTAATCTTCTACTCTATTAGTGGGGCATTACCGATCGTTAGAACGATATGTAACTATATTGGTATAGCAAACCGAAGGGAGTCTTGTAATGGACATTTTATTAGCGCTTCTTCCTGCAATTGCATGGGGAAACATCTTATTAGTAAGCGTAAAAATGGGCGGTGGTGCATATAGCCAAACGGTAGGTATGACAATCGGTGCTCTATTCTTCGCAACAATTATGTATGTATTTACTCAACCAGCTTTAACAATGACAATCTTAATTGTTGGTTTTATTTCAGGTTTATTCTGGGCTTTAGGACAAGTAAACCAATTAAAAACAGTTGAAAAACTAGGTGTTTCAACTACTGTAACGATTTCTACTGGTATGCAACTTGTTGCAACTTCTATCTTTGGGGTTATCGCTTTCCGTGAGTGGACTACTACTACAACGATTATTCTGGGAACGATTGCAATCCTATTAATCGTAGTTGGTGTTGTATTCACATCATTAGATGATAAAGAAAATGCTCAGCCACCTGGACAATTGAAAAAAGGACTTCTTACTTTAATTGTTTCTACTTTCGGCTATCTTGTATATGTAATTATTATTCGTTGGTATAATATCGATGGTTGGTCTGCTATTTTACCACAAGCAGTTGGTATGTTTGTTGGGGCGGTTGTACTGACATCTAAACATAAACCATTTAACAAATATGCAATCCGTAATGCTTTATCTGGTTTACTATGGGGAACTGGAAACTTATTCTTACTTCTTTCACTACCACGTGTCGGAGTAGCAACAAGCTTCCCATTATCTCAAACTGGAATCGTTATCTCAACATTCGGTGCGATTGTATTCTTAGGTGAAAAGAAAACAAAACGTCAATTGATCTTTATTGCACTAGGTAGTGTTTTAATTATTGGCGGCGCTGTATTACTTGGTATGACAAAAGCATAATCTTATATTCTATTAGTAAACCCCTGGAGCATATGTGCTTCAGGGGTTTTTCAATTCTAATTATTTTCTAGATATAGTTATTTGTATGTTCTTGTCCCTTATAATTGCTCTTCCACTCTAGCAAACCAGCTACACATATAAAGAGATTAATAACAGCTAATATTAGCATGAATTTCCGCCTTCTCATTATCCATTCCATTTACGATAAGTCTTTTCTTTTTACAAAATTCTCTTAAAGATGTTATCGTTTTTTATAACATATCTCTACTGGAAAGGAATAAAGGATATGCTCACTAAACATCGAATTCTATTTATTGGTGCTGGTCGTATGGCAGAAGCTATATTTTCCGGATTACTTAAAACAAGCAAAGAATACATTGAAGAAATTATCGTTTCTAACCGAAGTAACGTAAAAAAGCTAGAACAATTACAAGCACGATATAATGTGTCTACTGCAACAGATTGGAAGCAGCATGTTACATCTGTTGATACGGTTGTTTTAGCAATGCCACCTTCTGCTCATGAAGAGTTATTAGCTGAGCTATCTCCGTTAATATCAAATCAACTAGTCGTAACGGTAGCAGCTGGCATTGGACCATCTTATTTAGAAGCTAGACTCCCAAAAGGCACGCCTGTTGCTTGGATTATGCCTAATACAGCTGCTGAAATTGGCAAGTCTATCTCCTTATATACAATGGGACAATCAGTAAACGAGATACATCAAGAAACCTTGCAACTACTTTTAAAAGGTATTGGTACTTCGCAACTTTGTACTGAGGAAGAAGTTCATCAGCTTACTGCAGTTACTGGAAGTGCACCAGCCTTCCTTTATTACTTTGCTGAAAGCTTAATTGAAGCAACAAAAAGTTATGGAGTTGATGAAGAAACCGCAAAACATCTTGTGATTCAAATGATTTCTGGCTCTGCTTCTATGCTTGAACAAACGCAAAATCCAGCTAACCTTCGCGAACAAGTAACAACGCCAGATGGTTCCACAGCTGAGGGTCTCAAAACTTTATACGAATATAATTTTTCAGAGGCAATTCAAAAAGCAGTAGAAGCAACAAACAAAAAAGCTAGGGGGAAATAATATGATTTTAACAAGTTTAAAAGACTATACAACATTACATAACGGTGTAAAAATGCCTTGGTTTGGTTTAGGTGTTTTTAAAGTAGAAGATGGTTCAGCAGTAATTGATTCTGTAAAAGCAGCAATTAAAAATGGCTACCGCAGCATCGATACTGCAGCAATCTATCAAAATGAAGAAGGCGTTGGGCAAGCGATTCGTGAATCCGGTGTTTCACGTGAAGAATTATTTATTACCTCAAAAGTATGGAATAGCGATCAAGGATATGAAACAACACTTCAAGCATTTGAAACTACATTAGAGAAATTAGGTCTAGAATATTTAGATTTATATTTAGTACATTGGCCTGTAAAAGGGAAATATACTGAATCATGGAAAGCATTAGAAACACTTTATAAAGATGGCCGTGTTCGCGCTATCGGTGTGAGTAATTTCCACATTCACCACTTACAAGACGTATTTGAAATTGCTGAAATTAAGCCAATGGTCAACCAAGTGGAATACCACCCACGTTTAGCACAAGAAGAGTTACATGCATTCTGTAAAGAACATAATATCCAGCTTGAAGCTTGGTCACCATTAATGCAAGGACAACTACTAGATAATCCAACGTTACAAGAAATTGCGACAAAATATAATAAATCAACTGCGCAAATTATTTTACGTTGGGATTTACAAAACGAAGTTGTAACAATTCCCAAATCAATTAAAGAACATCGCATTATTGAAAATGCAAACATCTTCGACTTTGAATTAAGTGCTGATGATATGAAAGCAATTCAAGCTTTAAATGAAGATCGTCGCGTTGGTCCAGATCCAGATAACTTTAACTTCTAGTAGAAAAACCACTGCCATATGCAGTGGTTTTTCTATTTGAGAAAACTGAAAATTTAAACTATATTTCATTTAGTTGACACTTCATTATTCAAGGTGTAAGATTTTGAATTATCAAAGAAACACAAAAATTAATAAAATTTATTCGTTTACTCATTGTATCAAGAGAGGTGGAGGGACTGGCCCTTTGAAACCTCGGCAACAGGTTCATTTTGAATACTGTGCCACTTCCTGCAAGCTTTATGCTTGAAAGATAGAATGAGGGACTTCGTTTATATACGGGTGCATAACTTGTACGTAAAAATCCCTCTTTCTCAATATGAAAAGAGGGATTTTTTATTTTTCATTTCCCTCATCATCATCCAAACTTAATTATTTAGGAGGAAAATCAAATGAAAAAGAAGTTTGTACCCGGTATTGCATCAGTTGTAGGAGTAAGTATTTTATTAACTGGTTGCGGTAGTTATAAAAACGAAGCAAGTGGAGCAAATGCAAAAGACGAGGCACCTAGTAAACAGGTTTTAAATTTATCTTCACCTACTGAAATACGAACAATGGATACGGCTCGTGCTACAGATACTGATTCTGGTCAAGTAATGAGAAACGTATTTGAAGGTTTGTATAATCTTGGTGAAGGTAACAAACCTGTTCCTGGTGTTGCAAAATCTCATGAAGTAAGTGGCGATAAAACGAAATACACATTCCATTTGCGAGATTCAAAATGGTCAAACGGCACTCCTGTTACAGCTAAAGATTTTGTGTTCGCTTGGCAACGTGCCGTAGATCCAGCAACAGCCTCTGAATATGCATTTTTATTCTTTGATATTAAAAACGCAACAAAAATTAACAACAAAGAACTTCCAGCCGACCAACTTGGTGTAAAAGCAGTTGATGACCATACGTTTGAGGTAGAATTAGAGCGTCCTGTTCCTTATTTTATTAGCTTAACAGCGTTCCCAACATTTCTACCAATTAATGAGGAATTCTTTAAAGTACAAGGTGATAAGTACGCTTTAGAAGATAATACAATCTTGTACAATGGAGCTTTTACACTAAGCGATTGGAAGCACGAACAAAGCTTTAAATTTAAGAAGAACCCTACCTATTGGGATAAAGATACTGTCAAACTAGAAGAAATCAATTTTAATGTCGTAAAAGAAAAATCAACAGAAGTAAATTTATTCGAGTCAAAACAATTAGATCGTATAAAACTAACATCTGACTTCGTCGATAAATATAAAAAGGATGCTAACTTTAAAGAACGTCCAAACGTAGGCGTACAATTTTTACGTATGAATCAACAAAACAAAGTACTTCAAAACGTTTCTGCACGCCAAGCAATTGATCAAACAATTGATAGAAAATCCTTTGTAAATACGTTATTAAATGATGGCTCTACACCAACATTTGGTCTCGTTCCAAAAAACTTTGCAAAAGGACCTGAAGGAAAAGACTTCCGTACTGCAAACGGTGATTTAACAAAAGTTGATACAAAATCTGCACAAGAGTTATGGAAAAAAGCTAAACAAGAGCTTGGTTCTGAAAAGATAACATTAGAATTATTAACGAGTGATGCTGACCTTGATAAGAAAACTGGTGAATTCTTAAAAGGACAACTAGAAAAGAATCTAGATGGATTAACAGTAAATATAAAACCTCAGCCGCGTAAGCAACAAGTTTCGCTTTTATTAAAAGGTGACTACGAAATCGGAATTGATGGCTGGAGCCCTGACTTTGCGGATCCAATTACATTCCTTGAGCTATTTACAACGAATAACCCTTATAACTTAGATCATTACTCTAATAAGGAATTCGATGAAACAATAGCAAAAGTGAAAACAACTTTAGCTGGTGATGAAAAAGCTCGCTGGGAAGCATTACTAGCATCCGAGAAAATATTATTTAAAGACTCTGTTATCGCTCCTCTTTACCAAAAAGGCGAATCTTATTTAGAACGTTCTTATGTGAAAGGAATTGTGCAAGTAGACTTTGCAGGTCAATTAAACTTCAAGTGGGCAAAAATTGAAAAATAAAGTGAAACTTTAATAAGTGGGGGTTTCTTCATCCCCACTTATTATTAGCCCACACTAATTGTTTTTTTAGCAAAATATATTAAAAATAGGTTCTCTCACACATGAGAATCTGCTTTTTTAATATATTATTCTAAGAAATTAACAATCTATTTTTATTATTGACATATAGTTCTTTTCAGTGTTAATATTCTAAATAATCAAAGAAACAAAATATTTAACCATCAAAATATAATGTCTACTACGTTGAAACATATAACGATAGATTATAGTTCAACATGTATATACATATAGAACACCTGATTACCTATAAACAAATATTTATAATAGGTTTTATCTCCTTCTATAGCTACTTCAAGACACGGACATTATGACGTTACGAACAACACATTTAGGGAGGAACGAACAATGAAGAAAAAAGTTGTACCTGTTGTTGCATCTGTTTTAGGGGCAAGTCTATTACTAACTGCTTGCGGGGGAAATAAAGATAATGCAAGCGGAGCGAAAGCAAACGATAAAGCACCTGATAAACAGGCAATTAACTTATCATTCGCTTCAGAAATTCCAACAATGGATGTTGCAAAAGCAACGGATGGGGAATCCATGAACGTAATGCGTAATGTTTTTGAAGGGCTATATGCAATGGGAGAAGATAATAAACCGGTTCCTGGTGTCGCTGAGTCGGTTGACATTAGTCCCGATAAAACAAAATATACATTCCATCTCCGTGATTCAAAATGGTCAAACGGTACTCCTGTTACAGCAAAGGACTTCGTCTTCGCTTGGCAACGTGCCGTAAATCCTGATACAGCAGCTGAATATGCATTCTTATTCTTCGATATAAAGAATGCGAAACAAATAAACCAAAAACAATTACCGGTTGATCAATTAGGTATTAAAGCTGTCGATGACAAAACTTTAGAAGTACAACTAGACCGTCCTGTTCCCTACTTCTTAAGCTTAACTACATTCTCAACATTCTTACCAATTAATGAAGAGTACTTAAAGTCTCAAGGCGATAAATATGGTTTAGAAACAAATCATTTAATTTATAACGGTGCTTTCACATTAGATAACTGGAAACATGAACAAAGCTTCCAATTGAAGAAAAATCCTAACTATTGGGATGCTAAAACTGTAAAATTAGAAGAAATCAACTTCAATGTCGTTAAAGATAAGTCTACAGAAGTGAACTTATATGATTCAGGACAAATTGATCGTGTTGCTTTAACTGCAGAGTTTGTTGATAAATATAAGAGCGATCCAAACTTCAAAGAACGCGCTGAAGTCGGCATTCAATTCTTACGATTAAATCAGAAAAATGAAACATTAAAAAATCAACATGCACGCCTTGCTATTAACGGCGCAATGAATAAAAAAGCTTACGTAGAAACAATCTTAAATAACGGCGCTGTTCCAGCTGAAGGAATGGTTCCTGCGAAATTTGCAAAGAGCCCAGAAGGCAATGACTTCCGTAAAGAAAATGGAAATCTAGTCAAGGATGATGTGAAAACAGCGAAAGAAAACTGGAAAAAAGCAAAACAAGAACTTGGTACTGACAAAGTAACAATCGAACTATTAACAAGTGACAATGCTTTAGCTAAAAAGACTGGTGAATATTTAAAAGGTGAATTAGAAAAGAACCTAGATGGATTAACAGTGAATTTAAAACCACAACCACGTAAACAACAGCTAAAACTACTATTAAGTGGTGACTATGAAATTGGTATTGACGGCTGGGGCCCTGACTTCGCTGATCCAATTACATTCTTAGATTTATTTACAACAGATAGTGCTTATAACTTCGATAAATACTCTAACAAAGAGTACGATGAGCTAATTCATAAAGTGAAAACAGATTTAGCTGGCGATGAAAAAGCACGCTTTGAAGCAATGAAGCAAGCTGAAAAAATTCTATTACAAGACGGCGCTGTCGCTCCTTTATACCAACAAGGCCGTTCTTACTTACAACGCTCTTTCATTAAAGGACTTGTAACAACTGACTTCGGTGGTGAGTTTAACTACAAGTGGACAGAAGTTACAAAATAATAAGTGCTAATAAAAAGGTATCCATTGAGGATACCTTTTTATTTTATACTTCTTTAACTACAGAGCTTCTTCTTCCCTTTACCATTCCTTTTATAGCTAAAGTCATCACTGCTACTGATTGTGTAACCAATACAATAACTAATAATGAAATAATATTTCTCTCTAAACTAACTCCTCCAAATATTATTGTATAATAGCCATTCGCTGCATATGTTGCAGGAAATAATTCACTGATTGTTTGATATGTTTTAGAAAGCATTTCATGTGGCACAGTTACAACCATTTGTGTTAATGAAAGAAATGCGAAAAAGACTATTGTCAATAATCCTCTTTTCCTTCTTTTTGCATTGAACCAAAACTCATCATAAATATAAACACAAACATCAAATATGTTCTCCACGTCAAAGAAGGTATATGCCCTGACCAAAGATAGCTAACTAAATAATTAATTCCCATAATACAAGACGATATTACTAAACTAATACTTATTAGTTTTACATATTTGAGCATATCTTTTCTCCTTGTTTTTTATTTTTCTACTTCTTCAAATTGCAGATTCACCGGCTCTTCTAAAAGTGTTTCATAAAAGTTCTCTGCCAAATCTGTTGAAGGAATTTTTTCATCTACTTCATCAAATCGAATACTATCTAGCCACACACAACCTTCTCCTGATAATAAAACACCAAATGCAATACCAAGTGCTTCTTCTTTTATATCTAATACAACCGAGTACGATTGCCAGTTATTCGTATTTTTAATGGGGCGATTTTGCATATTATCCATAGCGAGCGGTTCTGTATCTTTTCCATCTACTCGCATCCACAATCCTGCCCAATCTCTTACATTTTCACTCTTAACAAATGCTGTAAAACGTAATCTCTTCCCTACATATTTATCCGCTCTGAACATTTGCATTAATGTTGAAAATCCTCCGTGCGTAACATTCTCTTTTGCTTTTATGTATGCAGATACTTTTCCTTGATGGACAACTTCATAATCTAAACCCATCTCATATTCAGCAGGATGACTCCCACTTAAGATCCATCCTTTCGGTATACCTTTTTGCATTGAAACACCCTCTCTTTCTATATAAAATGACTGAAAGTACTTTCGATATTTCTTTGGTGGCAATTGAAACATTCTTTTAAAAGCTCTCGTAAATGCCTCTTGTGAGGAAAAACCGTATTGCAGTGCAATATCAATAACAGCTCTCTCCGTTGACACTAAAACTTGCGCAGCATGAGTTAACCTTCTCTTTCGAATATAATCCGTTACACTCATCCCAACATATCTTTGAAAGATGCGATGAAAATGGTACATCGATACGGCACTGTGAGATGCCACTCTTTCTGTTGTAAGCTCCTCATGTAAGTGATTCTCTATATATTCAATTGATTTTTTTATTATCTCTTTATATTCTTCATGCATTTTAGCCCCTCCCTCACAATTTCAATTTACCATATACATACAAATCGTTTTTGATTTAAATTGCGGATTAGCCCTCGTGACTGCAGGATAATAATTTATTTTCAACACATACATAATTACATGTTTTTGGGAAAAACTTGTATAGAACGAATTTACATAAGGAGGAATTTATAATGAGAATTCTACTATCAGTTTTATTAGCTCTTATGCTAGTACCTGCATTAACAGGATGTAAAGCTCCTGCCAAAGAAGACACAACTTCTAATAAAAAGACGACTGAAGAAGCAAAAAATGAGGCTCCTGCAGATTTAAAACTAAACTTCAATGAATTCGATTTAAAGGCAGACTATCAAGATACAAAGAAGGACTACGAAGCAGACTATAAAAATGTAGCAGCTGACAAGAAAATGGAAGCAAAAATTGAAGATCATAAAGCAGATGTAAAATTAACAGGAGACGAGGCTATCACAAAATTAAGCCCACTTCTACAAGAATTAAAATTTGATAAAGATACTGCTGACCAAGAAGTAATCGATCAAGTAGTGAACGTATTCAAACTTGATAAAGACTATCAAAAATTTGATTTAGAAGTTGTCTTCTCTGATGGAACGAAAAAAGAATATAAAAGAGAAATAAAATAAAGAAGTAGGCGGTTGCCTACTTCTTTATTTTTTAATTTTTGCGTATCTTAATTCTGGACTAGAACCAATAATGAATTGGACACCGGATACTGATGATTTTTGTAAATAGGAAGCACTTGGGAAAATAATTGGGATTAATGGTGAATCTGTAAACATAATATCTTCCGCTTTATGCAATAATTCAAAACGCTTATCCTCGTTTTGTTCAACTTTTGCTTCTTTTATTAAAGCGTCAAATTCTTTATTATGCCATTTTGCATAGTTATTTGGACCATCACCCGCATATAAATCTAGTTTAGTAATTGGATCTAATAAAGAGCCGCCCCATCCCATATAAGCTAATTGGAAATCACTTTGCTTGTATGTGTCGATGTAACTCTTCCACTCTTTATTTTCTAATTTAATATCTACGCCAAGATTTTTCTTAAACATTTCTTGCATTGCTTCTGCTACTTTTTTATGTTGTGTATCTGTAGTGAATTTTAATGTTACTTCAGGTAATGTAGACCAGCCTTGTTCTTTCATGCCTTCTTCTAATAACTTTTTCGCTTCCGCTGGATCAAATTTAACGTAATCACCTTTTTCTTTACGGAAATCACGGCCACTTTGTGTTTTTGCTCCTTCTGGAACGAATGCATATGCTTCTTGCGCATTATTTTTATACAATTTTTCAACGATAAATTTACGATCAACCGCTAATGAAAATGCTTTACGTACCTTCGCATTTGTAAACGGCTCTTTTTCTACGTTAAACGAATAAATATAAGAAGAGAACCCTGCAACACGCTTATATTCTTTATTTCCTTTTTCTTTTTCGATCATCTCTTGTGGTAAACCACTTAGTAAATCTAATTCTTTGGATTTAAATAATTGATACGCTGTTTTAGAGTCTGGAATAATACGAAACTCAATTTCTTTTAGAGTTACCTTTTTATCATAGAATTCTTTATTTTTTTGTACTGTAATAGCTTGGTTATGCTTCCACTCTTTTAACGTGAATGGCCCATTCGTAATTAACTCTTTTGGATCTGTTTTTAATTTATTATTATCATCAATCGACTTTTTAGCTAATGGAATAAATAGCGAGCTTGCTAGTTTTTGTTTAATAGAAGCAACTGGGTGTTCAAGGGTTACCTTTAATGTTTGAGGATCAACAACTTGAATACCAACTTGTCCCTCTTCACCTTTTCCAGTATTATACGCCTCTGCCCCTTTAATAAAATACATTTCTGTCGCATTCATAGAACCCGTTTTCGGATTTAATAATCGCTTCCATGCAAATTCAAAATCATTTGCTGTAATAGGAGAACCATCTGACCATTTAATATCTTTCTTCAAATGGATTGTATATTCAGTTCCATCAGCATTTACTTCTTCTTTCTCCGCTAATTCATTTTGATATTTCCCATTATTATCTTGCGTATATAAACTTGAAAACAACTGTCCAATTATATAACCTGACGTGCTATCTGTTGCAATAGCAGAATCAAGTGTATATGGATCACTACTAATATTCGTTACTAATCGATCTCCTTCTCCCTTACCAGCACTCGCCTTTTGCGTCTCTTTCTTACCGCAAGCGACAGAAGTAATCGCTAAAACAGTCATAATGACAAACAGTAAAAACTTCTTCATCCTACATTCTCCTTTAACCTGAAATTTTTGGTGTTGATGCTAATAATGTTTTTGTATAAGAATGTTGTGGATTACGGAATACTTCGTCCGTATTTCCAAATTCAACAAGTTCTCCTTTGTATAAGACAGCTACTTTTTCACATAAATAGTGAACCATCGGTAAATCGTGAGCGATGAATAAATATGTATAACCTTGTTCTTTTTGGATTTTTTGCAGCAGATGTACAATTTGAATTTGCAATGAAACGTCTAATGCTGAAATTGGTTCATCAAGAATCAATACTTCCGGCTCACACAATAACGCTCTTGCAATAGCGATACGTTGACGTTGTCCTCCGCTAAATTCATGCGGATATCGATCAATATATCTTCTATCTAATCCAACACGCTCTAGCGCATCACCCGCTACTTTATCCTTTAATCCTTTATCACCTAAACCGAATGAAATATAACCTTCCGTTACGCTATCGCGTACTTTCCAGCGCGGATTTAATGCTGCTGTGGAATCTTGAAAAATGAACTGTACTTTCTGTAAAAAATCTCGCCTATGAGCTGATTTCAGCTTGTGAACGACTTGACCGTTATAATCAATTTCACCAGACGTTGGGCTCTCAATCCCAGCTATAAGCTTTCCAAGTGTTGTTTTTCCTGAACCACTTTCACCAATAATGCCAAGTGTTGTTCCTTTCGGGATAGAAAGTGATATATCTTTTAACGCTGTGATTTCTTTACTTCTACTTCCATATGTTTTTGTTACTTGCTTTACAGTAATTAAATCTGTCGTCATGAGGCATTCACCTTCTCTTTTGATTTCGCTTTATTATGCTCCAGAACATGCTGCCAGCAATGTGAACTATGCTCCTTAGAATACGTTGTTCTCTCTGGGAAACGATGAATACATTCTTTTATCGCTACTGGACAACGATTTACAAAAGGACAACCAAAGCTATTTAATGTTTCAATGGAAGGTGTCGTTCCTTCTATTGCACGTAATACCTTTTCGGAATCATCCATATTCGGAATTGCTTGTAATAAGCTTTTTGTGTATGGATGTTTAGGGGAACCTATCACTTCCTCTATCGTTCCTTTTTCAACAACACGTCCTCCATACATCACAACTACTCGATCCGCTACTTCACGTACAAGTGCTAAATCGTGCGTAATTAGTAAAATACTCGTATTTTGCTTTTCCTTTCTTTCCTTTAATAACTCCATAATTTGCTTTTGAATTGTTACATCTAATGCTGTCGTAGGTTCATCCGCAATAACGAGTTTGGGGTGGCAGGCAAATGCGATTGCTAAACAAATACGTTGCCTCATGCCTCCGCTTAATTGATGTGGGTACTGTTCAAAGCGTTTCTCTGCTTCATGTATCCCTAAATCATTTAATAAGTTAATCGCAATTTCTTTTGCTTCTTTTTTCGATTTCTTTTCGTGTTGCAAAATCACCTCTGTAATTTGCCTTCCTACCTTCATCGTCGGATTTAAAGATGAAAGTGGGTCTTGAAAGATAAACGAAATATCTTTCCCTCGAATTTGATTCCATTCTGATTCTTGTAGATTCGTTAATTCCTTTGATTCAAAAGATATATTTCCATCATCAATATGAATTGATTCTTGATTTAAGCCGATAATAGATTGTGCTGTAACACTTTTCCCTGAACCACTTTCTCCTACAAGTGCAACTATTTCACCTTCGCTAATAGAAAAGGAAACATGCTTCACAATTGCTTGGTTACTATTCTCTTTTTCAACGGCTAACGTTACGTTTTCTAAAGATAAGAGCTGTCCCATGTTTTTTCTCCTTTCGATTCCGTTTTACGATTTTTGGATCAATTGCATCTTGTAAACCATCACCAATCGCATTAAATGCGAACATAATGAGCGCAATCATGATTGCTGGGAAGAATAGCTGCCACCATTCTCCACTCAATAATGTCCCAAGTGCATCATTCGTCATCGTCCCCCAGCTTGCTGCCGGTGATTGCACTCCTAGTCCGATAAAGCTTAAAAATGATTCTGAGAAAATAGCTGCGGGAATTGTAAATGATAAATTTACGATAATAATGCCCGTTAAGTTCGGAATTAAATGCCCGTATATAATTTTCATATGGGATGTACCTAATCGCTCCGCTGCAATAACAAACTCTCTTTGTTTTAAAGATAAGACTTGCGCCCTAACGAGACGTGCCATACCAATCCATCCTGTTAATGCAAGGGCGATGATAATGGTAAAAAGACCTGGTTTCATAACAATTAATAGTAAAATAACAATTAATAAATACGGGATACCGTATAACACTTCGATTCCTCGTATAATCCACTCATCAATTAATGTCCCAAGGCGATTGCGCCCTCTCACATATCCACTAAATCCTCCGATTAGCACACCAAGTCCTATATCAAGAGCAGCTGCCACTAATCCAACTGTTAATGAAATTTTCCCGCCAGCCCAAGTACGTGCCCATATATCTCTTCCCAAATCATCTGTTCCGAACCAATGCTCACTACTAGGCGGTAAATTTGTTGCCTCTTTTACTTGTTCACTCGCAGTAAATGAAGTTAAACTTTCGCCAATAAGCGAGAAAACAATAATTAGCAATAACGTCACTGTTCCTAAAACTGCGATTGGATTCGATATAAACTTATGAAACACTTCTTTCTTTCTGCTAATCGTTTGCTGATTTTTATTTATCGTTAATTCTTTTTTCTCTTCTTTCGTTAATAACTGTTCATTAATTTCATAAGCTCCCATTTTAATATCCCCCCTCCTTATGTAATAGAACGAATACGCGGATCAACAATACGATGAATAATATCTGTAATGAAAATACAAGCAATTAATAATGCACTATAAAAAATCGTTGTTCCCATAATCACCGGATAGTCTCGGTTAAAAATACTATCTACAAAATATTTTCCTAGGCCAGGAATTGAAAAGATTTTTTCAATAACGAAAGTCCCTGTTAAAAGTCCAGCCATTAACGGTCCCACAAATGTAAGTACTGGAACAATCGCATTTCGAAGAGCATGTCTTATAATAATCTTCTTAATTGGTATGCCTTTTGCTCTTGCTAGCTTAATATAATCACTCTGCAGTACTTCGATCATATTAGAACGAACAAACCTTGTAATAACTGCGATTGGCCCTAACGCTAATGCAAAGGATGGCAATACTGTATGTTCGAATGTTCCCCAAGAGGCTACTGGTAAAAGCTCAAATTGGATAGCGAATACTTGTATAAATAGTGGTGCTAAAATAAAGCTCGGAATAGAAATACCGAGGATGGCAAGTAAACTTACACCGTAATCAATTACCTTCCCATGATAGAGAGCCGCAAATGTCCCTGCCGCAATTCCTACCAACAATGAAATAACAAGTGCTTGTAGACCAATAATTGCTGATGGACCAAAGCCAGTTGTTATAATTTCTGATACACCTTGCCCAGTTGATTGAACAGATTCGCCAAAATCAAAATGAACTACACCGTCTAAATAAGCAACATATTGATTCCATAACGGTTCATCAAGGTGATACTTCGCTCTCATGTTTTGGATCACTTCTTCAGGAAAAATTTTTGCATCTGATGAAAATGGATCCCCCGGAATAATATGCATAATTAGAAATGTCACCGTCGTAATAACCCATAGTGTGAACACCATAACCGATAATTTTTTAATTACATACACTTTAATAACCCCCTAAACACATGAATTTACTTTGTTTTATGAATGTACTTTTTCCATTACTCCCTTTTCTCTTTTTAGAATACAAAAAGCCTTGATCTTAAAAAATAAGATCAAGGCTTAATAAACAAAGGCCCATCACTTATCTTTCAAGACTTGCTTGCTGGAATTAGCACGGTGTTCCTACTACAGAACCCGCTGCTGAGGTGTCATAGGGCCAGTCCCTCTACCTCTCTGGATAAGTAAATTGCTATATTATTATTTGGTTCAAATTGTATATTTCGAATTATAATTCTGAAAAAACGAAAAGTCAATCAAATTGGGTATATTTAGAAAAATCAGTTTTTAATAAATTTATTTATCTATATTCTTATAATAAAAAAAGATATGAAAGGAGTTATAAGATGAACCCCTTACTTCTAGCTACTATAGGATTGCCCTTAACAATCGTTATACTTGTCATCATCGGCTTCTATAAACTCTTTATTAAAAAGAAACGTATTACTTCTTTTTATACTCGTTTCGATAATATTACCGGGCAAACTATTTCCGAATTTCACGAAGAACAGAAGGTATTAGTATCCGAGGATGAAGACGGAGATGGTAAGAAGAAAAAATAACCTTGCACAGGCAAGGTTATTTTTTCGTTTCTGCTTGAAAACGTTTATAGTATGTCGATGCTGTTGCAAAGTTAATTTCTATATCACGAATCAACGATGAATCTTCTTCTTTCGCTAACTTCTGTAATTTTTTCATCGCTTGTTCTGATTCATTCAAGAAACCAACATATACCTCATGTTCTTGCTCTTTCGACTTCGGAACACGAATTTCTTTACGTATATTATCAATATCTTCTAACATGTTTGTCGTTACCTTTTGCACATTTTCTTTATATGTATCCTTCGTTATTTCCTTACCGCCCTTTTCCTTTGCCACTTCAAATAGCTGCAGTGCGTTATTAATTTCTTTATTCATTTTCATATCGTATTTTTCATGTACTGCACGGTATTCTTTCATCTCTTCTGTTTGCTCAGTGGATTGCTCTACCTTTTCTTTCGGTTCTTTCGTATCTTTATTTCCATTACATCCTGCTAGAAGGATCATACTTCCCATTACAGCAATACCCAAAACCTTCTTCATCTCTTCTTCTCCTTTTATCTACAGCTACTACTCATTATAGTTTCTTTTATCTCCACTTGTTATTATACCGAGAACATCCTACTTTTTACACTTAAGACGACATCGTAATATATATACCAACATGTTTGTCACAGTATCGTCACTTTATACAAATAACTTTTGCACTGCTTTACTACATCACCTTACAAAACTGTATGAGGTATTTCAAAGAAATGAAAAAAGAACTGATTCAAACATTCCCTTTGAATCAGTTCTTTTTTGTTAAGCCTCTAAATTTTGTTTTTGCTGCAGTTCAAACTGCTTCTCACTTCTTCTGGCCATAAATAGATAACATAACACTGCTCCTACTTCACAAAGCGCAATAACAACACCCATCGGTAATGCTGTATTACTTCCACCGATACCTACTAGCGGTGCAACAAGCGCTCCTGAAATGAACTGTAATAAGCCTAATAAAGCTGATGCTGTTCCTGCAGCTTGTTTTTGATTTCTCATCGCTAATGAGAACCCAGTTGTTGAGACAACCCCAACACTTGATACGACAAGGAATAACGAGCATAAAACACCAATTAACCCTATCCCTAGTAAGATTGTCAGTAATAAAGATAAACCACCAACAGCTGCAATAATGATACCAGAGACAAATAATGTCTTCTCATTCACTTTCCCCGCTAAACGACCCGTTACTTGACTAGCAATAATAATACCGATGCCGTTAATCGCAAAGAATAAACTAAACTGCTGTGGTGATGCTCCGTATATGTTCTGCAACACAAATGGTGAGCCCGAAATGTATGCAAACATTGCCGCTGTTACTAATCCTTGTGACAATGCATATCCCATAAACAGACGGTCCTTTAACAATTTTCCGTACGTCGCCAAAGTCCCTGACAAACCACCTGTTTCTCTTTCTTCAGGAGGTAATGTTTCACGTAATACAAAAATAGCTGAGATTAACATGAATACGCTAATTGCTCCAAGAACGATGAAAACACCGCGCCACGTTGTAAACTGTAATAATTGCCCCCCAATAATCGGTGCCAAAATAGGTGCTGCTCCGTTTACTAACATAAGCAGTGAGAAAAACTTCGTCATTTCAGAACCTGAATACATATCACGTACCATCGCACGTGATATAACAATCCCGGCTGATCCTGAAGCTCCTTGTAGGAAGCGCAATAACACTAATGTCCAAATAGATGGCGCAACAGCACAAAGTAAAGAAGAAGCAACATAAATAATAAGAGCAATAATAAGAGGTTTGCGTCTTCCGTAAATATCACTAATTGAGCCAACAAATAATTGTCCTACTGACAGCCCAAGCAAACAAGCTGTTAATGTAAGCTGCGCGAGGGATGCACCTGTTTGCAAGTCATCCGTTAACTTCGGTAATGAAGGCAAATACATATCAATAGATAATGGCCCAATCGCCGTAAGTGTTCCTAATACAAGAATCATCCATAACCTGTTTGCCTTTACAGGTTTATATATTTCGTGATTAACTTCATTCACTTTTTCAATTCACCCTTTCCTATACAAACTGAATCGTAACAATTATAGTTACATCATAAACATACGTCAAGTACAGCGCATTTTCCTCTTTCATAATGTAAAAAAAGCGATAGAAATTCTATCGCTTTACTTTTTCACATTGCTATTCGTAAATTTAGATACTGAGGACATCATCTCTCCCGTATCTAAATATGTAATTTGAATTGGGTCTCCTACTTCTGTAAACATAGCATATGGGAATTTCTTCACCGGTATCATAAATACCTTTTGTTCATTCTCTAAAAGTACGTACACGATTGTATTTTCACCTGATTTTTCTTTATATACACGTTGTACAATACCTTCTTTTTGCGCTTCTTTTCCTGTTGAGGTTGGTCTAAATGTATCACCATTACCGCTCATTACGTTTTTATAATTCTCAAGCGCTTCTTTCTGCGAAGAACCTGTCGCAAATATTTTTGCATTAGCAGCATATACAACTGTATGTGCACGTACTAGGCCTCCATCATCAACAACCGGAATAATCCAAGCTGGTTTACCGTATACGTTATAAATGACAGGCATTGTCCCATGCCATTTCTCTCTCTTAAAGGAATTATCCACTACTTCTGTAGCTGCTGAACCATCCATAATCCCCTTTACTTCTTTTCCATTATAGTAATATAGCTTGCCTGTACGTGCATCTACTAATGAATAGCCTAGGGCTGAATCTACTCCTTCTTTTGGAGAAGTAAAGTCTGTAAAATAATACAGTGTTCCATCTTTACCAAAGATCGGGGTCACCCCTTCTTTCGTTCCCCACTCAGTCGGAATTTTCATATCTGTTTGCGAGAATTTCGTATTCCAAAATCCGTGAATATATTTACCAAAGTACGTATTTAACGTAGATGCAGTCTCATGATTTAATACACCATCAACAAATTTAGGTGCCTTTCCTTTATCATATCTTTTCACTTCACCTGTTTGTGCATCTACTACGACAACACCTTCTACCTCAAATCCAGATCTTCCTGAAATAAATTCACCATACGTCATTGTATAATATGGTTTTCCTTTATCATCAACCTCAAATTTAGGTTTTCCTTTAAAGATTAAATTTGGTTCTGCTTGCCTTACCACACGCTCTAAATTATTACCAAAAAACATGCTTGGCACATATTTCATTTTATAACCGAGGTGCAGTTTCGCTTCCGCATCAGGATTCGTACCTGACATCGTTACATACCCTGGAATTGTCTCAGCTTTACGCGCTTTAAAAAATCCTGAAACTTCAATCGGCGCTACATATAAAGCCTCGCCGTTTACCATTTGTGGCGTTAATTCTCCTAGCTCAAAATAAGCTACTTTTGGAATATCACCAAATACTTTTTTCATCTTATTCTCCGCTGTCTTTGGCGGCACTGTAAACGGCTGGTCATTTTCAGTAAATGGCTCTGAAATATCTTTCTCTACCTTAACAACAGAATCATATTTCTTTTGCGAGATTACTATATCGTGCAAATAACCAAAGTAGCCGTAACTTGCGAGTAAAATAAACATTAGAAGTCCTTTTAATGTACCTTCTAATTTCCCTATTTGATCTTGTGAAAATAAAACAAGCCCAATTAAAATTGCTACTGCAACAGAATAATGAGTAAGAATCGAGTCTACTCGATCATCAATTAGCCAAAAGTATTCATAGATTGCAATACCTATCCAAAATAAAACAGGAATAACTAAAATAGATGATTTCTTACCCTTTACAACCTTCTTATCTCCCTTCTTATCCACTGCTCGAAGCTTACTACTACTTCTTGTCCATGGAATCAAAAACAAAGTAAGAATAGCTAAAACTACAAATTTCATCAAAGGCACTGTCCCCTTTTCTTTTGTATTCCCTTTTAGTATAACAAATAAAGGGTATTAAGGTGAAAATAGGAATAGTTATATTTTTTTACTACTTAATACAATCCCGCTCACTACATATAGAATAGATGCAATATAAAAAATTGTACCAATCGTAAAGAAATCTACTAAATATCCCGTGGCAATAACCGCTACTGCTCCGCCAATGGATGTCCACACATGGTATTTTCCAATCTCATAACCAGCCTTTTCCTGCGCAACCTTTCGTGCTAATGAAGTCTTCTCAGTATTACGCTGCACAGCACCTAAAACTCCCATTACAATTTGAAGAATATACACATGCCATACTTCCGTGGCAATCGGAAAGCAAAGCATTAAGATTGCCATGGACCAAGCGTATATGATTAATAATTTTTTATCACCTACTTGATCAGATACCTTTCCCACTAGTGGATATACAAGCGCTGATGTTAAAGCAAATAAGCCATACGCCCAGCCAAATTGCGAGAAGCTATTTCCAACGTTTCGAAGTAATAATATATAAAAAGGAAATACCATACTTCCTGCCATCATGATAATACTTTGCGAAGCCACAAATCTTCTATATGTCATTTCGTATACTCCCTATAAAATAAATTAACAAATCGCTCTTCTGAATCTACTTCCTTCTTTTTCTTGAGAAATTCTTCAATACGAGGATATGCCCTCTTTAACTGCTCTTTCGTTGGATAAGAATAGTACGGCAAATAGTAACTACCGTTATGCTTTAAAGTAACATCAATCATCTTCCGAATGACATCCTCTGTTCTCTTTATCTCACTCTCTGAGCGTCCCTGGTTAATCAAAAGAACCAGCGCAAACATATCATCTTTCGCATAGGACAAAACTGCATTTTCATTCTTTTCCACGTAACGAATCGTAATGTTGAGTAAATTAAACTCTTCTTCATTTAATACGTTACGTAAATCATCTATATACTCTGTGAAAGCATCTATAGGCACAAAGTATTCTTGTAACACTTCGGTCCTATTTGGATTTTCATATTCCATAAAAGCACTATCTGATCTCATAACATTATTACGCGTCTCATACTTTCCATCTGTACGTTCAAAATAACCTCTTTGTATATCCCAAAATGTATTCTTTCCCCAATCACTATAACGTGATAACCCAAGTAAAAATTTTGGTGCAGCTATAATATTTTCTTCCTTTAATTCACTGTACTCTTCTCTCATATTTTGATTTTGTGCCAAAGTATAATCCGTCACATACATCTCTTTTAAAAATGAATTTGGAGCAACAGAAATACGTGCTAAGTGCATACGAACATTCTCATCTCTTTTCACTTTCTCTTTGAAATAAGATGCGTATTCTTTATAATCTATCATTCTCGTGTGCATTTCATATAATTCATCATCTGTTAACTTCAGCGTCACATCTAAAATAACCCCAAATAAACCGTAACCCCCAATGACATATGGAAATAACTCTGCATTTTCTTCTCTACTTACATTACGTACCGTGCCATCTGCCATTAACAATCTAAATGAATCTACTGTATCAATCAGTGCCTCATGACGAATATCACGCCCGTGTACATTTACACTTAATGAACCGCCAACAGTAAAAATATTTTGAGACTGCATGACCTGTACCGCAAGGCCATAAGGATTTATTTTCTTCTGAATATCATTCCAGGTGACACCACTTTGAACTGTAATCCGCTTCTTCTCTGGATCAAATTCTAATATTTTATTATATCCTTTCATATCGAGCATCGTGCCATTCGGATAATATGTCTGTCCTCCTTGGCTATGTTGCATGCCTGCAATGGAAATTTTCTCTCCTGAAACTTTTGCATCTCGCACTAATTTTATTAACGAGTGCTCTTCCGTAGCACTTTCAACACGTTTTATTTTCGTCGGAAGCAATTTACCTACATCACTCATAATAGGATGATCAATTTGTTTTTTATACGTATGTACAGACGTTGCAAGCAAAACCATATATGCGACAATGACCACTGCTATCTTTCTTTTTTTCAAAGGACACTCTCCTTATTAGCAACAAAAAGAGATACCCGTTCTTTCAGGTACCTCTCTTGACAGTGATTACTTTGCTGCTGGCAATTGTATTGGATCAAATTTATCATACGATGTAAACTTTGCATCCGTAATAATGTGCGCTTTATCCTCACCATTGCTACTCATAACCATATCTATCTTTGCTGATTCATATTTAAAATCTTTTGTAATAATATATTCCCCATCTATTTCTTCTATCTTTGCATTTTGGCCTTGTAGCATTTGTTTCTGCTTTTCATCCATACTAGCTAACATACTCTCTGTCTCTTGCCCTTTTAATGCAAACTTCAGCTTATAATTATCTCCACTTTTCTCCATCTTCACTTTATTTAAAATTTCCGATGGAATCTCTAAATTATCTACCATTCCTTGAGTCGCGTTCATTCCGTTAGCATTTAATTGTTCCTCTGGTACAGACATAACTTCACCCGTATTAGGATTTTTCAACTGACCAGCAATTTTGCCACCCACATCATAAACAACAACCTCTGTACCAGAAACATTCATTTCAGAACGAGAATTTTTTTTCTTCGGCTCTAGTTGCATTTTGGCCTTTATTACATTCATCTCTGTTCCTTCAGCCTTTATTCCCACATCATATGTCATCGTTACATTTTCTTCGTTTTTAAAAGCTTCATTCGCTTTATTAAAAACATCCTTCGCTGTTAATTCCTTTTCTTTCTGCACAGCTTCTTTTTTCGGTTCATCAGTCTTTTTTGTTTTCTCATTACTACACCCTACTCCTAGACCGACTGCAAGTACTAAACTTGAAATTAAAATAAATTTTTTCATAACGTCCCCTCCTTCCCAAAAATAATATCATCTCTTTTCCTATGAAATCTATATAATTCGTAATATTTATCTTTAAATTTATTTCCTATATAACAACATGTTTGAGAAAAAGTTTAAATATGATGTAAATAATAACAACTCATTTCAGGAGGTCAGGATGAAAGCGATTATTTGCACAAAGTATGGACCACCTAATGTTCTCCAGCTTCAAAATGTAGAAAAGCCTAAACCTAAAAAAAATGAAGTATTAGTTAAAATTCACGCAACAAGTGTATCAACTGGAGATTGTAGAATACGTGGCTTTAATAGCCCCCTCTTATTTTGGATTCCTATGCGGATCATATTAGGTTTCAGAAAACCGAGAAAACCTATACTTGGCGTAGAATTATCCGGTGAAATCGAAGACATTGGAACAGATGTAACACAATTTAAAAAAGGAGATCCAGTTTTTGCATTAACAGAACTAAACCTTGGTGGTTATGCGGAATACATATGCGTGCATGAAAGTGGATTAATAGCATTAAAACCTACCAATGTGACATATGAAGAAGCTGCCGTTATTCCTTTTGGCGGAACTTCAGCATTGCACTTCCTTAGAAAAGGACAGATAAAAAAAGGGCAACGAGTACTTATATACGGCGCCTCTGGGTCAGTAGGGACAGCTGCCGTACAACTTGCGAAATACTTCGGGGCGACTGTCACAGCCATTTGTAGTAGTTCGAATTTCGATTTAGTAATAGCTTTAGGGGCAGACAACGTAATTGATTATATGAAAGAAGATTTTACTAAGCGGGGCGAGCACTATGATATTATATTTGATGCAGTTGGAAAATATAAAAAGTCTCTTTGTACAGATGCATTAATGCCTAATGGAAAATATGTATCTGTGAACGGAATGATGGCAAAGGTCAGTAAAGAAGATATGAACCTACTAAAACAACTAGCTGAAACAGAAAAGCTAAAGCCTGTTATTGATAGAACTTACCGATTAGAAGAAATTGCTGAAGCTCATATATATGTAGAAAAAGGACATAAAAAGGGGAACGTTTCGATTACCTTAAAATAAAATATATTCTGAAAATATCATTGACAATTCTTTTTGTACGATTTACTATTAGTACCATATTCAAAACTACATACACATACTCTTATCAAGAGTGGCGGAGGGACTGGCCCGATGATGCCCGGCAACCGAGCTTATGACGTATAAGCTAAGGTGCTAATTCCTGCAAAACGAGTTTTCGTTTTGAAAGATAAGAGAGGAATCTATTTCGTCTATTCGGCACCTCTCTTATTTTGGGAGGTGCTTTTTATTTTGGAACGTATATGAAGGGGGATTTATAGATGAAAAAGGTATTATTAAGCATTGTAAGCGGAGCAGTATTATTATTAGGCGCATGTAGCGTGAGTTCAAATAAAGAGGTAAAAGCATTAGACGAGAAAAAGATTACTGTCGGTGTAACAGGTGGACCACATGAACAAATTTTTGAAAAGGTAAAAGAAGTTGCAGCAAAAGATGGTCTCGAAATTGATATAAAAGTATTTAATGATTATGTAGCGCCAAACGTATCATTAGATGAAAAAAGCCTTGATGTAAATAGTTACCAAACGAAATCGTATTTAGATGTATTTAAAGCTGAACGCAATATGAAATTAGCTGAAGTATTTTCAACAGTAACATTCCCTATGGGCGTATATTCTAAAGATATAAAAGATGTAAAAGACTTGAAAGAGGGCGATGCAATTGCTGTACCAAATGACCCAACGAATGAACTTCGAGCTTTAAAATTATTTGAAAAAGCAGGGGTTTTAAAAGTTGATCCAAAGGCTACAGAAAAAGCGACTGCAAAAGATGTAATTGAAAATCCAAAAAAATTAAAGATTGTCGAATTAGAGGCATCTCAATTACCAACGCAACTAAGTGAAGTGAAAGCAGCTGCAATTAACACAAACTTTGCATTAGGTGCAAAATTAAGTCCAGCGAAAGATTCTATTTTCCGCGAAGGAAAAGATTCACCCTATGTGAACTGGGTTGTTGTTCGTACTGAAAATAAAGATGATGCCGTTGTAAATAAATTAAAGAAAGCTTATCAATCTAAAGAAGTAAAAGAGTTTATCGAGAAAAAATTTGATGGTTCAGTTTTACCATCTTGGTAGGAGCTGACGATAATGATTGAATTAAAAAACATATCCAAAGTATTTACAACAAAAAAAGGGAATGTTGAGGCTCTTAAGTCTACTTCCCTTAAAGTAGAAAAAGGCGAGGTATTTGGAATCATTGGGTATAGTGGCGCTGGTAAAAGTACATTGATTCGATGTGTAAATTTATTAGAAAAACCAACGACAGGAAATATCATTGTAAACGAACAAGACTTAACAACGTTATCGACAAAAGAACTAGCAAAAGCGAGACAAAGAATCGGAATGATCTTTCAAGGATTCAATTTACTTAAAACTGTTACCGTTTATGAAAATATCGCATTACCGTTACGGCTTGCTGGCATTCCAAAAGCAGAAATTGAAAAAAGAGTAGAAAAGTATTTACGCATTGTCGATCTTTTTAATCGAAAAGATGCGTATCCAAGCGAACTTTCTGGTGGTCAAAAACAGCGTGTTGCAATTGCTCGTGCGCTATCACATGAACCTGAAGTGTTATTAAGTGATGAAGCAACGAGCGCATTAGATCCCGAAACAACCGATTCTATCCTTGATTTGCTATTAAAGATTAACGAAGAAATCGGAATTACGATTTTACTCATTACACATGAAATGAATGTCATCCAGCGTATATGTGACCGCGTTGCTGTTATGGAACATGGATCTGTAGTCGAAAGTGGGACTGTAAAAGATATTTTCACAAACCCACAACATGTAACAACGAAGAAATTTGTAAATAGCGCATTTGCAGCGAAAATTCCAGAAGAGGTACAGAAAGAACTACAAAGTACTGGAGAAATTGTAACACTTTCATTTATTGGCACTACTTCAGGGGAACCTGCCTTAGCCGTTGCCACAAAACGTTTCCAAGTGTATCCGAATATTTTATCCGGTAATATTACGCAGTTAAAACATGAAGCATATGGGAAACTAGTCGTTCATATGCAAGGGGAACAAAATGAAATCCACCGTGCTTTATCATTTTTACAAGAGCAAGGAATCATCGTAGAAGGAGGTAGAACAGACTATGGGAAACAAGTCCTTTTTGGATGAATGGGGTAAAGTCATATGGGAAGCTACGATCCAAACCTTTCAAATGACATCTATTTCATTACTCATCTCGATCCTTATTGCACTGCCACTTGGTGTTACACTTGTTTTAACGAGACCTGGTGGGCAGCGTGAAAATAAAATCATCTATCCTATTCTTAATACAATTATTAATATCATTCGCTCTCTTCCATTTATCATTCTATTATTCTTTATTTTACCTTTTACAAAGTTTCTAATGGGAACGTCCATTGGCGTGCAAGGTGTTATCGTACCGCTTGTCGTCTTCACAGCCCCTTATATCGCACGTTTAATGGAGACAGCTTTACTAGAAGTCGATCGCGGTGTCATTGAAGCCTACCAAGCGATGGGCGTTTCTACTATAAAAATCATTTGGCACGTCATGGTTAAAGAAGCTCGTCCCTCCCTTGTACTTGGATTAACAATCGCAACAATTGGCTTAATTGGCGCAACAGCAATGGCTGGCCTTGTAGGTGCTGGCGGGCTAGGGGATTTAGCATACCGGTTCGGACATTTACGCTACGAGCCTGAAGTAATGTATGCAACCGTCTTTATTTTAATTATCCTCGTTCAAGGATTACAGTCTTTAGGGAATGGTGTTGCACGAAGATTGAAGAAAGATTAAAAAAAGAAGGCATCTCACCAAGGTGAGATGCCTTCTTTTTTATCTTTTAAATCCACCTTCTGAATGAATAACTTGCCCAGTAATCCACTCGGCCTCTTCACTTACTAAAAATTTAATGAGTCTAGCTGCATCCCTTGGCTCACCAATTCTGCCAAAAGGAAACAGCGGCTTTAACCCTTGTTTTATCTCTTCAGTCATCCATCCTGTATCGGTTGGTCCTGGATTAATTGCATTCACTGTTATTCCTAAATGAGCTACCTCTGCTGACAACGTACTAGTAAGAGCATCAATAGCTCCCTTCGTTGTCGCATAAGCTAGTTCTCCTGCCATAGGACCTTGAAATTGCCCCGAAGTAATATTAACAATTCTACCACCATATTTCTTATCAAATCCCCGGGAAAATTGACTACTGAGCAATGTAGTCGCACGAACATTTACCATATAATGCTTATCTAATTCTTCAGCAGTCAACGTAGAGAAATCATTATTCGTAGAATATGCTGCATTATTAATTAATATATGAGGGTACCCTAATTGTTCAGTAACTTTATTTATAAGATCTTTCGGTGCATCATTCTGAGTTAAATCTAACTCCATACTTGAGACTTTAACACCGTTTTTTAGTAACTCTTCTTTTAATTGTATTTGTTCATTTTTATCAACGCCCCAAGGCATCTCTTTATCGTAAGCTGTCCAATACGTAAAAAATATATCGTATCCTGATTCAGCTAATTCTTTACAAACCGCTGCGCCTATACCATCTAGACGACTTACCCCTGTAATAACTGCTACTTTATTTTTCAATTGGTTCATCATATACTCCTCCAAGTTTAAAGGACGCATATTTTATATAAGAGATATAAACTTTCCCACAAAAAAGACAGATACATAAAATAGGCACCTATCCTTATAAAAGGGATGTACAATCCAAATATGCATTCCTTGAATGATTTACAGATAACTAAATAAACCCTCGCTTATGAGAGCAAAATTCATCTATCTAGTTTCTAATCATTACAAGTTCATCCACATATCTAGTCTTTGCCTCCTTTTGATATATCTCTATTATTAGTCTATCAAAAAAGATGAAATGTTACAAAAAATAAAACAATTACTCAAAACATATATTCGTTCACATTTCCTCCATTGTGAATTTATTCACAATGGATATATAATAAACATGTAAATACAATATTGGAGGGATTTCAATGGTTATCAATTTTTTAAGAACTGATAAACGTGCTACTTTCATATTATTACTTTTACGGCTTTACATAGGATATACATGGCTCGCTGCTGGGATAGGCAAAGTCTTCGGACAATCTTTTGACGCAAGCGGTTTTCTAAAGGGTGCTATTGCTCAAGCATCAGGTGACCATCCTGCAGTACAAAGTTGGTGGGCAGATTTTCTTCAACATTTTGTCCTTCCAAACGCAGACCTATTTAGCTTTTTAGTTCAATGGGGAGAAATTTTAGTAGGTCTAGGTTTGATTTTAGGCGGATTAACAAAAACAGCTGCATTTTTCGGAATCATAATGAATCTTTCATTTTTATTAAGTGGAACCGTTAGTGTAAACCCAAACCTGCTTATTTTGACTATGTTCATTTTAGTTGCAGGGCAGAACGCTGGACGTATTGGATTAGATGGCTATGTTTTCCCTAAACTTTTCCGTAAAAACAACCACAGAACATATAAATTAAGTAAAACTGCGTAGTAACAGTTTACTTTTAAAATATAAATAAGAAAAAGAGCCTGAATATAGGCTCTTTTTCTTATTTATCCTAATTTAAACTTTTAACGAACCACGAAAACCTCTGGCAGCATAGTAAGAGTCTGCTCCATTGTGGTACACGAAAACATGTCCAAAGCGATAATCGCAAAATAGAGCACCACCAAGCTCTCTAATATCTGAAGGTGTTTGTACCCAACTCGATGATTTCATATCAAAATCTCCAAGTTGTTGTAACTCTCGATATTGTTCTTCCGTTAATAACTCAATGCCCATAGCATTGGCAACATCAATAACGTTATTTTCTGGTTTATGTTTTTTTCTTGATTCTAACGCTTCAAGATCATAACAAAGACTTCTGCGGCCTTTAGGACTCTCCTTTGAACAATCATAGAAAGTATATTCGTCCTTTTCTTCATCATAACCAACAACATCCGGCTCACCACCAGTTACTTCCATTTCGTTAAGTGACCACATTTTTTCATTATTAGTAGTCAGCTTCGCTTCAACTTTAGCCCATTCAAGACCTTCATGGCGGTTCATGTTTTTCTCAAAACGAGCTTGCAATACTTTCAATAACTCTTCACGTTTTTCTACTAGTAAGTCATTTTTATTTCCTGTCATATTAGTCCTCCCTGATGTATGTACTGATAGTAGTTTAAGTATATATTTTATAATAAATCATCTCAATATGAAGACCGTTTCAACCTTATGTCTTGTACAAACATCCATTACAAAGTCCTAAAGCCCTCCATACTCTCCTCAAGAATATAGTGCGAAAACCACATCAAGTTCTGCTTCATAATAGCCACATGAACTCCTGGTTGGTCAGAACTATATGCCATTCCTTTAAATATAATTAATTCTGTATCAACTTCCATATCCATTAATCCTTGATATAGATCATATGCATTTGTAATTGGAATTCTTGCATCCTTTTCCCCATGTTGAATTAAGGTAGGCGTACAAGCTGATTTAATATACGTCATAGGTGATGTCTTCGTATATATCTCTGGATCATTCCATGGAGTATTTCCTAAATACATTCTAATAAAGTAAGGTATATCTGTATTTACATAATGGGTACTCCAGTTAGTGATTCCACCGCCAACTGAAATAGCTTTAAACCGACTACTAAACGTAGAACAGAAAGCTGATACATATCCACCGTTGCTCCATCCCATAACTCCTACTCTATCCTTGTCTACCATCCCTTTTTCTACTAGTTCATCCACTCCAGATATAACATCATCGTAGTCAGCAATCCCCTGTTTTCTATAGTTAGCTTTTAAAAATTCATTACCATAACCTGAACTTCCTCTGTAATTTGGCTCTAAAACGATAAAGCCTTTTTCAACAAACTGTTCAATCGGATATTTCTCATTGAAGCAGTCTGAAAATATCGGAAAAGATGCCCAAGCCGGACCGCCGTGAATTACTACTAATAAAGGATATTTTTTATTAGTGTCAAACTCTACTGGCGTTGATAAAACACCTTCTATTTCAAGACCATCGCTACTTTTCCATGAGATGATTTCCCTGTTACTTCTAAGTTTCCCTTTGAAAAAGCTATTTTCATCCGTTATTTTTTTATCGTCTAAATAGATTTCAAAGGTTTCATTTGTTATTGCCTTATTGTAGGATATATGTTTGCCATCCTTTGTTATAGAAGCATCCATTATAAAGCCATCTACTTTTTCGCTTAATATTTCCACAGTGCCATCTTCGGCTAGCAAACCAATAAGATAATTCGTTTTATTCTGCCACCTAATTAAAACCCCTTTAGCTGTCCACTGTAATGGCATAACCGTACTATCAAAATTTGTTACAGGTTGAATTACCTTTCCGGTATTTATATCATATATCTCTAACGTACTATCTTGTATATGGTTTCTATAGTAATCCTTCTCTCTTATGCTTGCTGTGTAACATATTTCACTGCCATCAGGAGAAAAGCAAACACTCCCTCCCAACAACTTATCCACATTCAGCTTTTGTAGCTCTCCAGCTTTAATATGGAGTATGTATAGATCTCCATTTATATAATCTGCCATATTTGAGCTTGGTGTCGCCATAAATACAACCTTTTTACCATCATTTGAAATATCAAATTCATGGATATGAAAATCCTTACCATCCGTTAATTGATAAACGACTCTGTTCTCGTGTTCATCTGTATCACTTTGTATCACCTTCTCTATTTCAATGTAATATAAACAATTATTCTGGTGTTCCTTACCTATATGTTGAAAATCTCCATATAGGTCCTTACGTTTCTTTATCTCCTCACATTCTTTTGACTGCGTAACATAATAAAGACCCTTGCCAGTAGGACCCCATTTGAATGTACTGACTCCTTCTTTCTCATCGGTAATTTGAACCTCTCTATAACCATCTAGTGACTTAACAAATATCTGATTTTTCCCATCACCAACTGGACTAAGATATGCGATACACCTAGCATCTGGAGACCATAATGGGTGTATACTATCTATATCACTATTTGATAATGGGTAACTCCGCTTCTTATCTTTTTCATATATCCATACATGATTCCTATATGTATTGTCTTTCCAATCAGCCGTCTTCTTAACAAATGCTACGTTTTTACCATCATCACTTATGTTTGTACTTGATACGGTTGGTAATGAAATAACCTCTTCTATACTTAAATATGTTTTTTCATTCACTTTCATCAATATACCCCCTCGAAATGTCCATAAATCTCTCGTCTCTTTTTGTCGTAATAAAGGAAATTGTTCACGAATACTTAAAATGATAACGGAAAATTCAGATAAATAAAAGTGAAGTCGATAAAGTAAAACTTTAATTTATGGAGTTCTATCCACTTACCAATTCTAGATGTTCTTTTTCGACACAAAAACACCCCTTTTAGATACAAATTTGTAAATTTATTTTAAAGCTATAACTATATGTTGGTTTGGAATAAAATTTGATAGAAATGAAGTCACAAATCTTTATTTAACAACAAAAAAATTCATTTTGAAAAAACGATTGATCAAAATAGAATTACTCTTTTTAACTAAGTATGAGATTTTTATAAAAAAATTTTAATCAAAACTCACTTAGAATCTTTACTTGAAGGAATAAAGCTTCGCATCTTTTTTGTGAACATCGTTAAACTAAGATAAATTTTGACCGTATCTGTAATTAATTGTAAAATATTATACGTAGAAAGGTATTATAAAATAAATATAGAAGGGGTATGTTTTTTAGTTTTAAAGGGGCTAAAGCACATCTATTTTATGTTTTCAAAGGGAGAATTGAAAAATCATATGAAGAATTTCAAAAAGAGTACAGGTAAAATTTTACTAGCATCCGGATTAGTAGTTTCTATGTCAGCTTGTAGTGTAACAAATTTATTTGGAGAAAAAGAAAAAACAAATGCTGAATCTGGTAAACAAGAAAGTAAAGAAACTAAGACAGAAGGAACAAATTCAACTAAGTCAGAAGGTAAATCATCTGAAACAAAGGAAAAATCAACTAACTCAAAAGAAGAAAGTAAAGATGTTAAGATGATTATGGTTTTACCTGAGGATTACCCACAACTTATGGTAGACATTGAAGAAGACTTATTAAGACGTCTAGATTACTATGATGCCTCTGTGAGGGATAATAAAAAGGGAAGTAAGTCAAATGAAGAGGTACGAGATAGTATTAAAGACTTAGATAAAGTATTTAATAAAATAGAGCGTATAGATGCACCAGGAAAATACAAGGAAGATCATAAGGAAATTGTAAAAGCTGTTCAAAAGTTAAAAGAATCTTTCAAAGAAGTATCGAAGTTATTTGATTACTCTAAAACACTTAAAGATACGGATGATGCAATCATAGATAAAGCAAACAATAAATTAGATGAAGCAAAACGCATTTGGAAACCTGTATTTAATAAGTTAAAAGCGGAAGCTAAGGGTGGTTCAACAACTACTTCTACAACAAGTGGTACTAGTTCTTCTAACTCACCGAGTTTATCTAGTGGTAATACAGTTAAAACATACAGTACCCAAGATAAAACTGGTATATTCAAAGGAAAAATTGATACACCAGACGAGGATTCCGCTAAGTTTAAGAATGTACAGAACAACTATAAAGACGGTACAGAGCTTGTAGGTAATTGGGGTATTGATTACGGAGACGGAGTCAAAACTACGTTAGTCCTAAAAGCAGATAAGACATTTGAAACATATGCAAATGGTTCTTATCCAAATAAAGATAATTACTTAACAGGAACATACCAAGCAGACGTTTCTTCCCATCAGTTAACGCTAATGGTGGAAAAAGGAACTCAAAATGGTCAAGAAGTGAAATTAGAAAGACCTATTTATTCATCATATGAGGTTAAAAATTTAGATGGTAAAGCGTTACAGATTTTCCACATAGACGAACAAGTAACAATTTGTTATGTAAAACAATAAATAACTAAAAAAACTCTGTAAAATGATTTTTACAGAGTTTTTTCTTAGTTTTAATTTATTTCAAACGTATAACTATACTTATTAACCTACCAATCTCCTACTCAACAGTAACAGACTTAGCTAAGTTACGTGGCTTATCAACGTCACACTCGCGGTGAAGTGCTGCGTAGTATGAGATAAGTTGTAATGGAATAACTGCTACTAGCGGTGCTAGCGCTTCGTGTACAGCTGGTAATACGAAGCTGTCACCTTCCATTTCTAAGCCTTTCATTGAAATGATACATGGGTTAGCCCCGCGTGCTACTACTTCTTTCACGTTACCACGAATTCCAAGGTTTACGTGCTCTTGTGTAGCAAGTGCGATAACTGGTGTACCATTTTCGATTAAAGCGATTGTACCGTGTTTTAACTCTCCTCCAGCGAATCCTTCTGCTTGGATGTAAGAGATTTCTTTTAGTTTTAACGCACCTTCTAATCCTACGTAGAAGTCTACGCTACGTCCGATGAAGAAACAGTTACGCGTTGTCGCTAAAAATTGTTTTGCTAATGCGTCCATTTCTTCTTTTTGATCACAAAGTTCTATCATTGCATTTGCTACAAGTCCTAGTTCGTGTGTTAAATCGAAATCAAGAACTTCACCTTTTGCTTTAGCAATATCAGCCGCTAAAATTGAAAGTACTGCAAGCTGTGCTGTGTAAGCTTTCGTTGATGCAACTGCAATTTCTGGTCCAGCGTATAACGGAAGTGTATAATCAGCTTCACGAGAAAGCGTAGAACCAGGCACGTTTGTAATTGTTAATGCTTTATGGCCCATTTCATTTGTTTGCACAAGTACTGCACGGCTATCAGCTGTTTCACCACTTTGTGAAATGTAAATGAAGAATGGTCTTTCTGTTAATAATGGCATGTTGTAAGAGAATTCACTTGCCACGTGTACTTCAACTGGCATTTTTGCAAACTTCTCGATAAATTGTTTTCCAACAAGACCTGCATGATAACTCGTTCCACATGCAATGATGTAAATACGATCGCTATCTAAAATCGCATTGCGGATGTCTTGATTTAATTCAATTTCGCCATTTTCATCTTGATACTTTTGAATTATATTACGGATTACAAGTGGTTGCTCATCGATTTCTTTAAGCATGAAATGAGGATATGTTCCCTTTTCAATATCACTTGCGTCTAATTCCGCTGTAAACGGTGCACGTTCAATCGTTTCACCTTGTAAGTTTTTAATTGTAATACTTTCTTTCGTTACGATTACGATTTCTTTATCCATTAGCTCAATAAATTGATCTGTAACTTGTAACATCGCCATAGCGTCGCTTGCCACAACATTAAAGTTGTCACCAACACCTACTAATAGCGGGCTTTTGTTTTTAGCAACATAAATCATGTTTGGATTTTCAGCATCAAGTAATCCGATTGCATAAGAGCCATGTAAAAGAGATAGCGTATTACGGAACGCTTCTTCTACACTTAATCCTGTGCTCACTTGTTGTTCCATAAGCTGTACGATAACCTCTGTATCTGTTTCACTTACGAACGTTACATCTTGTAAATATTCCTTTTTCACTAATTCATAGTTTTCAATTACACCGTTATGAACTAATGTAAAGCGTTTTGATGTACTTTGATGCGGATGCGCGTTTACCTTACTTGGAACACCGTGTGTAGCCCAGCGTGTGTGTCCGATACCCACGCTTGCTGCTACGTTCTCATCTACGATTTCACGAAGTTTTGCGATACGGCCTTTTTCTTTGTATACAACAACACCGTTCTCTGCTTGTACTGCAATACCTGCTGAATCATATCCACGATATTCTAGCTTTTCTAAACCTTTTAATAAAATTTCCTTTGCATCTTGCTCTCCAATAAATCCTACGATTCCACACATGTTTAGTCGCCGTTACAAATGCTTACACTGCTCTGCGAACATGTAACGACATAGTCCGATACCATTTTTATTTATACTAAAAAACGGATTACATATTGCTAGCCCTGTAAGCTTGTAACGGCTTTCACCTTCCTCTCGATTGGGTTTAAGTCCGTATATACTTATACAGCTAGTTTTCATCCGTTCCTCTTCTCTCATCACACTTTCACCTTTGTCCACTAAGTCACCTTAATGATTTAAGTAAAAGTTTGCGGTTGTGATGAACAACCGGGAGTCATCCGCCGAAATCTCGATAAACCCCACCTCGTCAACTACACTATTTGTAGTTCTGGCGCTTTTATAATTTACAATATTTCCTTTGAGAAAAAGAACAAGACCATCTTATAACAAACATGGATAAACCGTCAATGAAATTTTTTTCATCGTCTATAAAACATATGAAAAAGGAGCACTTTTTGTGCTCCTTTTTCATATAAATTCAGCTAATTATTCAGCGCCAACTTCGGCTTTCACAACTTCTACAATGCGATGTACATATGCATCACAAACTTCTTGTGTTGGTGCTTCTGCCATTACACGAATAAGTGGCTCTGTTCCAGATGGACGAACAAGAATACGGCCATCACCGTTCATTTCTTCCTCTACAACACGAATAATTTCTTTAATTTTTTCATTTTCTAATGCTAATTTTTTATCTGTTACACGAACGTTTACTAACAATTGTGGGAATTTCGTCATTTCTCCTGCAAGCTCAGATAATGGCTTTTTCGTCATTTTCATGATGTTTACAAGTTGAAGTGCACTTAACATTCCATCACCAGTTGTAATGTAATCAAGTAAGATAATGTGGCCTGATTGTTCTCCACCTAGGTTGTAACCTCCACGCTTCATTTCTTCCATTACGTAGCGGTCACCAACTGCTGTTTTATCACTTGTAATATTATTTGCTTCAAGTGCCTTGTAGAAACCTAAGTTACTCATAACAGTTGAAACAACTGTATTATGTTTTAATTGACCAGTTTCTTTCATATATTTCGCACAAATGAACATAATTTGATCACCGTCAACGATGTTTCCTTTTTCGTCTACAGCAATTAAACGGTCGCCATCGCCATCAAAAGCAAGTCCGATATCCGCACCTTTTTCTTTTACCAATTCAGCTAAGCCTTCTGGATGTGTAGATCCTACACCCTCATTAATATTCATACCGTTTGGAGAAGTTCCCATTGTTGAAATATCAGCTTCTAGGTCTGCAAATAAGTATGGAGCTAGAGAAGAAGTTGCACCATGTGCACAATCTAAAGCGATATGTAGGCCAGAGAAATCTTCTTCAACAGTTTGTTTAATGTACTGTAAATATTTTTGTCCACCTTCAAAGTAATCGCTCACTTGTCCAAGATTAGTACCTGTCGGACGTGGTAGTTCATCAACTTCTTTGTCTAATAAAGCTTCAATCTCAGCTTCTTGCTCATCTGTTAATTTAAAGCCGTCTGAACCAAAGAATTTAATACCGTTATCTTGTACTGGATTATGAGATGCAGAAATCATAACACCCGCTTGTGCATCTAGTGCTTTTGTTAAATAAGCAACGCCCGGTGTAGAAATAACGCCAAGGCGCATTACTTCTGCTCCAGTTGATAATAGGCCTGCTACTAAAGCTCCTTCTAACATATGACCAGATACACGTGTATCACGACCGATAATTACTTTTGGACGATCTGTATCTTTTGTTAATACATAACCACCAAAACGTCCAATTTTGAAAGCTAATTCAGGTGTTAACTCCTTATTTGCAACTCCGCGTACTCCATCTGTACCAAAATATTTACCCATTATGATTCGCTCCTTTTTCTTGCTCTTTTTGATTATCTACTGTTGGTTCTTGACTCGTTTCTTTATCTTTATCTTGATTTTGATTTTGGTTTTGATTCTTTTCCTGTTCTTTTTCTGAATCAGGTTCAGGATTTTTTGGTTTCTCATTTTGATTTTCTTGATCCGTATTTGAATCCGGTTGTTGACCGTTACCCTGTACTTCTTTATCTGGTTTTTCTTTCTTCACAATAGTAACTTTAGCACTTTTTTGTTTTGGCTCTATTGAAATATTACCAGGACCGCTCACTTGAATGGAAATATCTTTCGTCCCTGAGGATACATTTTGCAGATTAATTACCGCTGTTATTTGAGCAGCTGTTATTTTATCTACTATACTTGCTTCTCCTGAAATATCAACACTTATCTTTCCATCTTGCGGCGAAAGTAGCTGAGCAGTAACATCTTTAGACAGTCCATTTTTCTGGATTGGGATACCATCAATCGTTTTTGTTTTCGTTTGTTTTGTTTTTTGCACTCCCACCGAAACCTTCACTTGATTCGGTTTTGCACTTGTTACACCCTTGGGTAATAAAACAGAGGCATCGAATGTTGTAGACTCTGTCAATTGACTAAGATCTACTTCGACCCCCTCTAGAGATTGTATATTATCCAAAATATCTTTTGGACCAGCTATCGTTACTTCTCTCGGTTCAACACTGATATTTGTAACCGCCAATCCTTCTGCTAAACTCCCCTTCTTCGTATACGTTACAGGAACAGTTTTTTCAGTATTATTGGCTGTAGTTTGCGTTGCCACATTCAACGTTACACTAATCTTAGATGGACTTGTTCTTACATTTAAACGTTTTCCTTCTTTATTGTATAATGTAACTTCGGGAGTTTTTGTAACAGTTTTATTAACACCTTTTAAATCAACATACGCTTTGGCAGATGAAATGCTTTCAATTTCTTCTTTCGTCCCAACTACCTCAACAGTATCCGGTTTAAGGCTTGATTTTTCTAGAGTAGCCCCCGCTGGCATCTGATCCTCATTTGATAATTTCAGATCTACATGAACATATTTTCTCGCCTTTTCATGAAGAGTAACTTTAATTGTTGATGGCTGAACTGTTCCTTTCACATCATCTGGAAGCCCGTTCGTTTTTAAAGAAATCTCATAAGTTCCTTTTGGACTATCTCGCAAATCAACCGGTATGTCAAATTGTTTTTTTGCTTTTGCTGTAGCAACTGATGCTTTTGGGCCTTCTAATTTTACTTTAACGCCCTCTGCCGGAATACCACTTACAATATATTTTTCCTCATCATACTTAAGATTAATAGCATAATTAGTTAATGTTTCTTTCGTATCATTTGCAAAAGGTAATATACCTGATGTCGTATTTTTTTCAGTTAACGTCGCTGACATAAAAAGCATACACGCCAATAGTAATGAGATCCCTTTTAAAAACCAATGATTCTCCATTAACTTATCCATGACGCTTTCTCCTCCAATTCCATAAAGACGAAGAAGTCGTTTTTTCGTTTCCACTAAATTCAGCTAATAACATATCTTTCAGCTGTTCTGTCTTCAAATCACGATGCAACTTACCATTTTTCGTTAAAGAAATTTGACCAGTTTCTTCAGACACAACTACTGTAATACTATCAGTAACTTCACTAACTCCCATTGCAGCACGATGTCTAGTTCCTAATTCTTTAGAAATAAACGGACTTTCTGATAATGGAAGATAGCATGCTGCTGCTTTAATTGTACTTCCTTGCATAATTACCGCTCCGTCATGAAGAGGTGTATTTGGAATAAAAATATTAATAAGTAATTCCGATGATACGTTTGCATTAAGCGGAATACCCGTTTCCACATAATCACCCATACCGGTCTCTTTTGACAAAGTAATTAATGCACCAATTCTACGTTTCCCCATATATTCGGTTGCTTTTGCTATCGCTGTTGCAACCATTTCAGGTTCATCATCCTCATGCGTTCCAACACGCGAAAATAAACTCCCGCGCCCTAGCTGCTCAAGTGCTCTTCGCAATTCTGGCTGAAAGATAATAATAACGGCTAAAAATCCCCACGTTAATACTTGTTCAGTTAGCCAAGATAGCGTACGCAATTCAAGGAAAATACTGATCATCTTAACGACGATAATAACTGTAATCCCTTTTAAAAGTTGAACAGCTTTCGTCCCTCGGATTATAAGAATTAGCTTATATATAATAAACCATACAATGGCAATATCTAATGCCGTACTAAGATATTTCAAAATGGTCGTATCTTCAAAAGGCATGCTATCCCTTCCTCCTACTTACGAGCAATTCTATCCATATATTGAAATATTGTTTTATGCTCTATCTGTATGTATTTCCAACAACTAGTTAATTATACCATACATGAAACAAACGACAATTACAAACAACCCCCTTTAGCTCAAATTGGTAAGATGTCAAACATTTTTATTGTACAGTATAATATAAATCATTATTATACGCTTATTTTCAAATAAAAAAAGCAACTTCTCAGTTGCTTTTCTTACATTTATTTTAGTTTTTCACCGAATAAAGAACCCATTAAAGCAACTGCTGTTGTTGCCGTTCTATTTCTCTCATCTAAAATCGTATTTACCTCAACAAATTCAGCAGATGTGATAATATCAGCTTCTGCTAACATTTCCATCGCCAAATGACTTTCACGATAAGATAGACCGCCAATTACAGGTGTTCCAACACCTGGTGCATCATGAGGATCAAGACCATCTAAATCTAATGATAAGTGTACACCATCGGTATGAGATAAATATGCGATTGTTTCTTCCATCACAGCCGTCATCCCCATACGATCAATTTCATGCATTGAGAACACTTTAATACCTTCATTGCGAATGAAATCTTTTTCTCCTTCATCCAATGCACGCGCACCGATAATTACGACATTCTCTTTTTTCACCTTTGGATATGCTCCGTATAAATCTACAAGTGAAGAATGTCCATAACCTAAACTTGCTGCAAGTGACATACCATGAATATTTCCAGATGGTGAAGTTTCCTCTGTATTTAAATCACCGTGTGCATCATACCAAATAACGCCTAAGTTTTTATAATGTTTTGCTACACCAGCTAATGTACCGATAGCAATACTATGGTCACCACCTAATACAAGTGGAAAACGACCTTCTTCTATAATATGATCCACCTTACTTGCTAATTCATTACATACAGTTGCAACTTGTGTAAGGTTTCTTAATTTTGTATTTTCATCTATCTCTTTTTCTCTCTCTATACATATATCTCCCATATCTTTAACGTCATATCCAATTTCTTCAATTCTTTCAATTACCCCTGCATAACGGATCGCGCTCGGTCCCATATCAACTCCACGACGCATCTGTCCTAAATCCATTGGAACTCCAATAACTGAGATTTCTTTTTTCATAGATAGTATCCCCCTTTTATGCCTTCACTAAATATTTTAAATCTTTTATATAGTCTGACTCAACTCGACATTTTTCTGTATGGATATACAATTTATTCACTTATATTCACGTTGAAAACCAAATTTTAAGACCATTCTATGTATAAAGTTAACTTAATGAAACAATCGCAATCACTATTATTAAATAATAATAATAAAACACTCCTATATTTAGAAGTGTTTTTCTGATGCTATTTTCCATACTGTTGCAATATTCTTCGTTGTCATTTCAATATTTTCTTCTGCTACTTTATATGCTTCTTCTAGTGTCATCGGTCTCGTTGTAATACTAAATACCGCATCTATTCCTTTCTCGTACACAGCTGAATAATCAGATGATACAGACCCTCCAATAGCAATTACAGGCACAGAAAAACGTTTTGCACGCCCCGCAACACCCACAGGAGCCTTTCCATATGCAGTTTGTTTATCTATTCTACCTTCACCAGTTATAATAAGATTTGCATCTTCTATATGTTTATCGAAATTTGTATAATCTAATACAATTTCAATGCCCCTACGCAAGTCTCCCTTTAACACTGAAATAACAGCCGCTCCCATTCCTCCCGCTGCCCCTGCACCAGGTATTTCAGATACATCAAAAGATACATATCGTTTAAGCATATTCGCATAATGTTGTAAATTTTCATCTAGCTCTTTCATCATCTCTATATTTGCACCCTTTTGTCTCCCAAATACGAAAGATGCTCCCTGCATTCCGACTAATGGATTATCCACATCACATGCCGCTTCTATCTTTACCCCCTTTAAGCGTGGGTCCATTCGTGAAAAATCAATAGTAACAATCGAGTGTAATGTGCCTCCAGATGGATCTATTACTTCACCCTTGCCATTTATAAACCTTACTCCTAAAGCCGCTAACATACCTGCCCCGCCATCATTTGTAGCACTTCCTCCAAGTCCTAAAATTATGTACTCCACTCCTTGATTTAGCGCATGTAATATAAGTTCTCCTGTTCCTTTTGTCGTTGTAATAAGTGGGTTGCGCTTTTCAACTGGAACGTGCTGTAATCCTGATGCTGCTGCCATTTCAATAAACGCTGTCTTTTTATCTTTAGAAATGCCATAAAAAGCTTGTATACCTTCTCTAAGCGGTCCTGTCACACTAATTGATATAATTCTCCCCCCTGTAGCATCAACAAGTGATTCAACCGTCCCTTCTCCTCCATCTCCAATTGGTATTTTCACATACTCTGCATTAGGAAAAATTGCTCTAAAACCTCTTTCAATAGCTCCACATACTTCTATAGCTTTTAGGCTTTCTTTATATGAATCAGATGCAATAACAACTTTCACAATTATCTCCCCATCCCTTATTTTTACGTTTTCTTCATTTTAAACGACAAGTATAAAAGTTGTCTTTTTAAACACAAAAAAAGCTTACATCGTATGATGTAAGCTTTTTTATTTAGATGGAGCCTAGCGGGATCGAACCGCTGACCTCCTGCGTGCAAGGCAGGCGCTCTCCCAGCTGAGCTAAGGCCCCTTATTAATTAAGCGGAAGACGGGATTCGAACCCGCGACCCCAACCTTGGCAAGGTTGTATTCTACCACTGAACTACTTCCGCAAAAATGATGAGCCATGAAGGACTCGAACCTTCGACCCTCTGATTAAAAGTCAGATGCTCTACCAACTGAGCTAATGGCTCGTAAATGGCTGGGCTAGCTGGATTCGAACCAGCGCATGACGGAGTCAAAGTCCGTTGCCTTACCGCTTGGCTATAGCCCATTAATATTTACTAGTATGGTTATCTTTTCAAAAAAATAAACCCTCTCAGGTTATTTTAAAGAAAATGGTGGAGGGGGGCAGATTCGAACTGCCGAACCCGAAGGAGCGGATTTACAGTCCGCCGCGTTTAGCCACTTCGCTACCCCTCCGACATTTTAAATATATATGGTGGAGGATGACGGGATCGAACCGCCGACCCCCTGCTTGTAAGGCAGGTGCTCTCCCAGCTGAGCTAATCCTCCAAAAGTGGTGACCCGTACGGGATTCGAACCCGTGTTACCGCCGTGAAAGGGCGGTGTCTTAACCACTTGACCAACGGGCCAAAAAAGTTTTAAACCTATTCCCAAGCTTCCAACCGGGCTTGAACCGGTGACCTCTTCCTTACCATGGAAGTGCTCTACCAGCTGAGCTATGGAAGCATAATGGCTCCGCAGGTAGGACTCGAACCTACGACCGATCGGTTAACAGCCGATAGCTCTACCACTGAGCTACTGCGGAATAATATTAGCCTGGCAACGTCCTACTCTCACAGGGACAAGGTCCCAACTACCATCGGCGCTAGAGAGCTTAACTTCCGTGTTCGGTATGGGAACGGGTGTGACCTCTCTGCCATCATTACCAGACTTTTATCATTATAAACATTTCTTTCGAAATGTCAAGAAGAAATTTTAATATATATTCCTTCAAAACTAGATAACATTTGCTACATATTATATGGTTAAGTCCTCGATCTATTAGTATTCGTCAGCTCCACATGTCACCATGCTTCCACCTCGAACCTATCAACCTGATCATCTTTCAGGGATCTTACTAGCTTACGCTATGGGAAATCTCATCTTGAGGGGGGCTTCATGCTTAGATGCTTTCAGCACTTATCCCTTCCGCACATAGCTACCCAGCTATGCCCTTGGCAGAACAACTGGTACACCAGCGGTGCGTCCATCCCGGTCCTCTCGTACTAAGGACAGCTCCTCTCAAATTTCCTACGCCCACGACGGATAGGGACCGAACTGTCTCACGACGTTCTGAACCCAGCTCGCGTACCGCTTTAATGGGCGAACAGCCCAACCCTTGGGACCGACTACAGCCCCAGGATGCGATGAGCCGACATCGAGGTGCCAAACCTCCCCGTCGATGTGGACTCTTGGGGGAGATAAGCCTGTTATCCCCGGGGTAGCTTTTATCCGTTGAGCGAT
>NZ_CP031062.1:90000-150000 GCF_008274865.1 Bacillus sp. AR4-2 | reverse complement strand
TTAAGAATGCAACCTTCTTCCTTTCTGCTGCATGGGCCGAAAGACACCCCGATATTGTAGAGCGAATCATGAAAGATGGACACGAAATCGGTAGTATGGGGTACAATTACACATCCTATACTTCTCTAGAGACAAATGAAATAAGACGAGACCTTTTACGAGCACAAGATGTTTTTACGAAACTTGGTGTAAAACAAGTCAAGCTGTTACGTCCACCTAGTGGCGAATTTAACAAAGCAACCCTTAAAATCGCAGAATCACTTGGATACACCGTCGTGCATTGGAGTAATAATTCAAACGATTGGAAAAACCCAGGTGTAAATAACATCGTTTCCACTGTCTCTAATAATTTGAAAGGTGGAGATATCGTCTTATTACACGCATCCGATTCTGCCCTTCAAACAAATAGAGCTTTACCGCTGCTCCTGCAAAAAATAAAAAGTGATGGATATGAGCAAATATCCGTTTCACAACTTATTTCCAACACAAGTACGAAAAGTGAGGATGTGAAGTAGCTTCTTCCCTACTACTCTTCACGCATAAAAAGCTCTACTACCTTTCAAGAAGGTGGTAGAGCTTTTTTAATCATACCATTTACAACATTATAACTGCTGTTTTATAAAACCTCTCTATTAAGCTGATTTACTTGTTTTTCCGATTAAACGATGTAATACAAGTAATTGATATGCATTACATAACAATAGCGGTATAACCATTAAATATAACCAATCTGTATCATTAATCCGAAGCGCCGGTACCCATTCAAGGATCGTTACAACAACCATAAAGAACAGAGCTGGCACAAATGCTTTTTTATTTGTTTCTTTACTTTTTACATAAGCAACAATTGCTCCAAACACAAATAACATTCCAGCAACAAGTATATTATTCCCTAACGAGACTTCCCCATTTGCAATAAGTACAGATCTTAAATACACAAAATCAAATAATACGAATGCAATAAAGAAGAGCTGGACTGCATTCCATAAAGAAGATGAGCGAAACATCCCTAGTCCAAAACGATGGATTGTTAAATATGCAAAGAATCCCATTTGACTTATAACACTAAAAATAAATCCTACACCCATCAGCCAGAAAGATACTGCTAAAATCTCCTTGCCGTCGAAATTTTGAAAAAATTTATCGTACTTGTCCCACTCCAAAACAAAACCAATAATAACTGTGCTAATCCCACCAAGAAACAACGTCGTTAAAAATAGTCGTACCCACTTGCGGCTATTCACAACACATCCCCCATTATCCTTATATTTCTAATTAAATTGTATCAATGACAATTTCAAAAAGCTAGCCATGTTCATGTATAAATTCCTTAAAGATATTTATATTAAAAAGAGAGAACTGTGCTGAAAGGAGTTCCAACTTATGAAACGGATGCTATTCATTTTCGTTTCTTCTTTTCTACTTATCGCACTTGCAGCATGCGCACAAGGAAAAGAAACGAAATCCGAACTAGATTACGATCAAACAAAGAAAATGATTGTTGATATTTTAAAAACAGATCAAGGTAAGAAAGCTATTCAAGATGTATTAACTGATGAAAAAATGAAACAAGCACTCATACTAGATGAAACAGTAGTAAAGAAAACGATTGAAGATGCCATGGTATCCGATAAAGGGCAACAATTCTGGGAAAAGCTCTTTAAAGATCCTGAGTTCTCATCAAAATTTGCTAAAAGTATGGGGAAAGAACAAACTCAATTAATGAAAACCTTATTAAAAGACCCTGAATACCAAGCAGGCGTTATAGAAATTATGAAAAATCCTGAAGTAGAAAAAATGATGTTACAAACAATGAAGAGTAAAGAATACCGTCAATATCTACAACAAGTACTAACAGAAACTGCTGAAAGTCCACTCTTCCAAGCCAAGATGATTGATATCATTAGTAAAGGTGTGCAAAAAGCTGAAAAAGGCGGATCTGGCAAGAAAGAAGCAGGCGGTGACGGTGGTTCTCAAGGCGAGAAGAAGGAAGAACAGTAAAAAATAATAACTATAATAACGAGTGGACAATTTATATATTGTTCACTCGTTATTACTTTATCTTGCTATTAACAGACAAAATGGACCCCTCTAATTAAGCGAAAGGTTTACTAGCAACAAAAGCCTTATTGTTGTCAGTAACAGGTGAACCCCACTGATTAAAGTTTCACTTTATTTTTGTGTAACAGCTGTTTTATCAATTACTGTTTCAGCTATTTTACTATAAATAATGCCCGTTGTATGTGTATCTTCATATACTGAAGGAGCAAAGTCTTCTTTATTCCAATCGGGTTGTTGCAGTGGAATACGACCAAGAACATTCGTTTGTAATTCGGTAGCTAACTTATCTCCCCCACCTTTTCCAAATACATATTCTTTCTCACCAGTTACCTTACTTTCAAAATATGCCATATTCTCAACAACACCAAGAATACTATGTTCAGTGCGCAATGCCATCGCTCCAGCACGCGCTGCTACAAACGCAGCTGTTGGATGAGGCGTCGTTACAATAATCTCTTTGCAAGATGGCAACATTGAGTGCACATCTAACGCAACATCACCTGTGCCTGGTGGCAAATCTAGTACTAAATAATCTAAATCGCCCCATTCTACTTCTGTGAAGAAGTGGTTTAACATTTTCCCAAGCATAGGTCCTCTCCAAATAACTGGTGCATTATCCTCTACAAAGAAGCCCATTGAGATTACCTTTACACCTAAACGTTCCACCGGAATTATCTTATCACCTCTTACGATAGGACGTTTTTCTATCCCCATCATGTCTGGCACACTAAAACCGTAAATGTCCGCATCAATAATACCAACTTTTTTTCCTAAACGAGCTAAAGCAACTGCAAGGTTAACGGAAACAGTTGATTTTCCCACGCCACCTTTTCCACTCGCTACTGCTAAGAATGTTGTTTTTGAATTAGGTGACAATAAAGATTCACTTTGCTCTTCTTCTTGTTCCGGTGCAAACTGAGCTAATTCCTCTTCTGTAAATTCTGCAAAACGAAGTCCAACTGTTGCTGCCCCAAGTTCTTTTACTAACTTTACAATTCCAGACTGCAACTGCATTTGTTCCGCTGTACCGGTTTTTACGATTGCAATTTTGACACTCACATGTTCCTTCTCTGGCTTGACTGTTACCTCTTTAATTGCACTTGTTTCTTTTAATGTTTTATGTAAAAACGGATCTACAATCCCTTCTAACGCTTCAACCACTTGCTCTTTCGTTACCATAATTAGCCCAGCCCCCTGTATGAAAAATAACGTAATGTTAATTGAATTTATCTCTGCTTATCCTTGAAATAAATGCGTTTACATTTCCAGTATAACATATTTTCCGAAAACTTCGTTAACGAGAGAAGCTCAAAAAAATCCTCCTTATTCTGGAGGATTTCCTTTTTCCGTGAAATAACGTAATATACCACGGTATATTGCAGCTGCTACCTTTTGCTGATATTTCTCCGAATTTAACATATACCTTTCGTTCACATTCGATAAAAAGCCAGCTTCAATTAAAGCACCTGGTGTTTTAGAATACTTTAATAAATATACATGCGAAATTGTCTTAGCAGAACGATTCGTGTTCTCTAAACTTGTTCTCAATTCAGCCTGTATAAATTTTGCAGCACGTTCATTTTCAATCGAAGAGCGGTAATAGAACGTTTGTGCGCCTTTCGATCCACTACTAGTTAAAGCATTTAAATGAATACTTGCAAAAAAGTCTACATCAGGTTTATTGATGATTTCTACACGTTTTTTTAAATCCTCTGCTTTACGTCTACTATATGACTTTGTATCTTTGTTAGCTAAATCATAATCTCCCTCACGCGTTAAAATAACTAGTGCACCTTGTTCTTGTAAATAGTCTTGTACCTTTTTTGTAATTTCAAGCGTAATATCCTTTTCTATAATATCCTTTCCACCAACAGCCCCTCCATCTGGTCCACCATGCCCAGCATCTAACACAATTACTTTCCCTGATAAGGGTAAATTCCAAGCTCGCCACGATTTTGTAATTTGAAATTCTTGCTTGACTAAAAAAAACAATACAACCGCAGCGAGTGCAAAAGAGATAATTCGAATTCTCTTCATACCTTTCCTCCTCCAGCTAGTCCCTCTAATTACTTATATGGGACAAGAGGAAAGTTTATGCTTGTCTTAATGAAGCTTTAATCGATATCTTCTTTCACCTTTTTCATACCCTTCTTGCCACCACAATCCTATAAACTGCTGACAAGATTCAAAAAGTAACTCCTCATCTTTCAACTTTATTTCTCGCATAGTCATACTCGTTAAAAATTGAAATAGCGTTTCAGTTAATTGTTGTTCTTCTTCTAAAGCTCTATATTTCACATCAAAAAACGATTCACCATAATAACCAAATTTACTGTATCTCGCTCCTAATAAATAAGATTCTATCCCTAATTCAATACAGTAATCTTCATACTGACGATGAAGCTCTTGCATTTGAAAGGCATCACGAATATTTGAACGCAATGTTTTTAATGATAATTCCCGCAACATCTTCCGCTCGTATTTTAACTGCTTTTCTTTTTGTTTTTCTTGTAAGCTGACAATGACATTCATAGTACATATAAACCTCCCTAATACGTATTAGTCTAAACTTCTAAAGAAGAAGCATACGCGTGGCGGGAGCACTAAAATATTCCAAGCTATAAAAATTGCAAAAGAGGAATGAAACATAAAAAACCCCAACCAAAATGGTTGGGGTTTGTAGTTCGCAAAAATTAACGTTTTGAGAACTGAGGTGCACGACGTGCGCCTTTAAGACCGTATTTTTTACGCTCTTTCATACGTGCGTCACGAGTTAATAGACCTGCACGTTTTAATGTTAGACGGTATTCTGGATCAGCTTTTAATAAAGCGCGAGAAATACCGTGACGAATAGCACCAGCTTGACCAGTGTATCCACCACCATTTACGTTTACAAGTACATCGTAGTTACCTAAAGTTTCTGTTGCAACTAGAGGTTGTTTCACTACTTCACGTAATGCAGCAAATGGGATATAGTTTTCAAAATCACGACCGTTAATGATAACGCGTCCTTCGCCTGGAACTAGGCGTACGCGCGCTACTGAACTCTTACGACGTCCAGTGCCATAGTATTGAACCTGTGCCAAAGTAAGCCCTCCTTTAATTAATTATCCGCGAAGTTCGTAAACTTCTGGTTTTTGTGCTTGGTGTGGATGCTCTGCTCCAGCATACACGTTAAGTTTCTTAGAAACTTGACGGCCTAAGCGTCCTTTTGGAAGCATGCCTTTAATTGCAAGCTCTAACATTTGTACAGGGTAGTTTGTACGCATTTCAAGAGCTGTTCTTTGCTTAAGTCCACCTGGGTGGTTAGTGTGACGGTAGTAAATTTTATCGTTTAATTTATTACCTGTTAAATGAATTTTCTCAGCGTTAATAATAATTACATGATCACCCGTGTCAACGTGTGGTGTAAATGTAGGTTTGTTTTTACCACGTAAAATGGATGCTACTTCACTAGCAAGGCGACCTAAAGTTTGACCTTCAGCATCAACCACATACCATTTACGCTCAACTTCGTTAGCTTTTGCCATAAAAGTCGTACGCATGTGTTTCCCTCCTCGTTATCTTTTCCATAGAAAAAATCTATTGTTTATCTTAAACACGATTTCCTTCCGGGGCTAATCGTGGTTTTAGAAACAATACCATATGTTATGATATACTTTTGAGTTTCTAATGTCAAGCAAATGTTACACCAGGATTAGTTGTTATAGTTTACCTCCCATAAGTAAAGCCCATGACCTGGAGCCATCTTTCCAGCAAACTGACGATTTTGTTTCGCTAAAATCTCTGGAATGCTATCAGGATCAAGCTTTCCTTGCCCTACGCTAAGTAACGTACCAACAATAATTCTGACCATATTATATAAAAATCCATTACCTACAAAACGAAAAATTATTTCATCATTTTGTTCAATTAACTCGATTTCATAAATTGTTCGCACTTTATCTTTTTTGTCAGTTTTTGCCGAACAAAAAGAAGTGAAATCATGTGTTCCAATAAAATAAGGAATTGCTTTTCTTATAGAGTTGATTTCGAGCGGGTATGGATATTGATATACGTAATTTCTACGGAATACATCCGCAGTCTTTGATAATAATACACGATAACGATATTCTTTTTTCTCAACACCGTAACGTGCATGAAATTCTTCTGTTTTTTTCTCTACTTGCCTAATAACAATATCATCTGGCAACATTGTGTTTAAAGCATTAATCCATTGCCATTCTTCAAGAGACAAAGGAGTATCAAAGTGTATTACTTGTCCTTTTGCATGAACTGTAGAATCTGTTCTACCAGATGCCTGAACACGAACAAGTTCTCCCTTATGCAATTTCTGCAATGCTTTTTCTATCTCCTGTTGAACAGTACGATGGTTCGGCTGAATTTGATAACCACAAAAATGCATGCCATCATATGCAACCGTACATTTTATTCTATCCATTTCTCTATTCTCCATTACGATCGCACCCATGCCAAAATACAAGCTAAACAAAATAAGCTGACAATCGTTACTGTATCGCTTGTTTTCCAGCGTAGTTGCCTAAATTTAGTACGTCCTTCACCACTTTGATATCCACGAGCTTCCATCGCAATGGCTAAGTCCTCTGCACGCTTAAAAGCACTGATAAACAGAGGAACGAGCAGTGAAATAATAGCTTTCATTCTATCTTTTATCGGTCCCCCGGCAAAATCAATACCACGTGACGCTTGTGCTTTCATTATTTTACTCGTTTCATCCATTAATGTCGGGATAAAACGAAGAGAAATTGACATCATTAATGCGATTTCATGAACAGGAACCTTTATACGCTTCAACGGCTTTAATAACGTCTCCAAACCATCTGTAATTTCAATAGGTGTCGTCGTTAACGTTAATAATGTCGTCATTAAAATAATAACGAAGAATCGTACAGAAATGTATATCCCTTGCTCTAATCCTTTTTCATATATCGAAAACCAACCAAGCTGGAATAGTACATCCCCCTCTTTATTTGTAAAAATATGCAGGAAAAATGTAAAAAGAAAAATCCATAAAATTGGTTTTAAGCCCGAAAGTACATAACGAATCGGCACTTTTGCAAAAAATAAAGCAATGAGTGCATATAAAAATAAAAATCCATATGAAATCGCATTATTTGCTAAGAAAACAACAAATACATATAAAAAGACAATCAGCAGCTTCGTACGTGGATCAAGTTGATGAATAAGTGAATTCCCCGGGATATATCTCCCAATAATCAACTGCTGCATGATTCATGACCACCTTTTCGTAACACCTGCACAACTTCATGAGTAAGATCCTCTAAAGATAAGGTAGCCTTTGGAATTGAAATACCAAACTTCTCTTCAATTGCACGTTTATACTTTAATGACATAGGAAGATCCACACCAATTTTCTCTAGTTCATCAGCATGTGAAAATACTTCCTCTGCACTTCCTTGCAAAAAGACCGTTCCTTTATGCATAACTACAATCTGCTCCGCATACTGAGCAGCATCCTCCATATTATGCGTTACAAGGATGACTGTAAGACCCTTCTCCTTGTGCAGCTTATAAAACATCTCCATAAGTTCGTTCTGCCCTTTTGGATCTAGTCCTGCTGTAGGTTCATCTAATACAAGCACTTCAGGTTCCATTGCCAGTACACCCGCTATAGCAACACGTCTCATTTGTCCACCACTTAATTCGAACGGAGAACGTGCTAACAGTTCTGGTTCTAGCCCTACAAGTTCAATTGCCTTTCTAGCCTTTTGCCTTGCTTCGTCTACAGATACTCCAAAATTAGTAGGGCCGAAACAAATATCTTTCTCCACAGTCTCTTCAAACAACTGATGTTCTGGGAATTGAAAGACAACCCCTACTTTCTTACGTAGTGGCTTTAGCTTTTTTTCTTTCTTTCCTGCCGAAATCAAATGTTCACCAATTTGAACTGTACCATTTGTCGGCTGCAATAAACCATTTAAATGTTGAATCATCGTCGACTTTCCTGAACCAGTATGACCGATAATGGCATAATAGCCCCCACTTGGAAACGACACGTCTACATCATAAAGTGCGCGTCTTTCAAATGGAGTTTTATATTGATAACGATGTTCTACTTTTTGGAATGTAATCTCCAAAGTTCGTTCACCAAGCTTTCCATTGTAAGATGCGTATTTTGCAAGAGAATTTCATTTCTTTTTAATAATTCTGCTATTTTCACCGAAAACGGTACATCTAAGCCAATTTCTTGGAGCATATGAGAGGATTTGAAAATTTTTTCTGGAGTCCCTTCCTCTAATATTTCTCCCTTATTTAAAATAATGACACGATCTGACTGTGCCGCTTCTTCTAAATCGTGCGTAATTGATAACACGGTAATACCTTTTTGAGTAACAAGTTGTCTAACCGTTTCTACTACTTCACGTCTCCCTTGAGGGTCTAACATTGACGTTGCTTCATCTAATATTAAAATAGATGGTTGAAGTGCTAAAACGCCTGCTATTGCCACTCGCTGCTTTTGCCCACCAGATAAGGAATGAGGCTCATCATTAAGAAAATCTTCCATACGGACAAGTTGCAAGGCCTGTTCTAATCTTTCAATCATTTGTTCTCTTGGCATTCCGATATTCTCCAAGCCAAATACAACATCATCTTGCACTGTCGTTCCAACAAATTGATTATCTGGATTTTGAAATACCATTCCAATTTGTTTTCGAACATCCCATACCGTTTCCTCTGATAAAACCATTGTATCATTTACTGTAATAGTCCCTGCTTCTGGCAAAAACAAACCATTCAATAATTTTGCAAGTGTAGACTTTCCTGAACCGTTTTGACCAATAATAGATACCCATTCTCCCTCATATAAGGAAAATGAAACATCTTTTAATGCATAAGTGGCTGCCCCAGGATATTGAAATGATATATTTTCTATCCGAAGTTTCTCTTTTTTCAATAGAAGGCACCCTTTCCTTCGCCAAGTTAGCCTATTTTTATATTTAAAAAAAAGGGCCATGACCAGTTTCTTGAAAAGAACTGTCCTGCCCTTTTAATTATCATTATACTAACTCGATAATTACCATTGGTGCTGCGTCTCCGCGACGTGGACCAATTTTTGCAATACGAGTGTATCCGCCTTGGCGCTCAGCATAGCGTGGAGCTACATCAGCGAATAGTTTTTGAAGTGCATCTTGACCAGTCTCAGCGTTAGCTACTTCATTGCGAATGAAAGCTGCTGCTTGACGACGAGCATGAAGATCTCCGCGTTTACCTAAAGTGATCATTTTTTCCACTACAGAACGAAGTTCTTTTGCACGAGTTTCTGTCGTTTGGATGCGCTCGTTGATAATTAAATCAGTAGCTAAATCACGTAACATAGCTTTACGTTGCGCACTTGTACGGCCTAATTTTCTGTATGCCATTCGTAGTTCCCTCCTTTGTTGATGGGTTTAAATCCTCAGTCGTCTTTACGTAAACCTAAACCTAATTCCTCAAGTTTATGTTTAACTTCTTCTAAGGATTTACGTCCTAAGTTACGAACTTTCATCATATCTTCTTCTGTTTTGTTCGCAAGCTCTTGTACAGTATTAATTCCTGCACGTTTTAGGCAATTATAAGAACGAACAGAAAGGTCTAGTTCTTCGATAGTCATCTCAAGAACTTTCTCTTTTTGATCTTCTTCCTTCTCGACCATAATCTCAGCATTTTGTGCTTCATCAGTTAAACCAACAAAGATATTTAAATGCTCAGTTAAGATTTTGGCACCTAAAGAGATAGCTTCTTTTGGCCCGATGCTTCCATCCGTCCATACATCAAGCGTAAGCTTATCATAATTAGCCACTTGTCCGACACGTGTCTTTTCCACTTGGTAAGTCACACGTGATACTGGAGTATAAATAGAATCAATAGGAATTACTCCTATTGGTTGATCTTCGCTTTTATTTGCATCAGCTGGCGTATACCCACGGCCACGCTTTGCAGTTAAACGCACGCGGAAATGCGCATCTTTTGCTAACGTTGCAATGTGTAAATCTGGATTTAAGATTTCTACATCACTATCGTGAGTAATATCAGCAGCTGTGACAATACCTTCGCCCTGTACATCAATTTCCAACGTCTTCTCTTCTTCAGAGTAGATTTTAAGAGCTAACTTTTTCAAGTTTAAGATGATCGTCGTAACGTCTTCTACTACGCCCTCAACTGTTGAAAATTCATGTAATACGCCATCGATTTGGATAGCAGTAACAGCGGCACCAGGGAGTGAGGATAAAAGAATACGACGTAAGGAGTTACCCAAAGTAGTACCATATCCACGCTCAAGCGGTTCAATTACGAATTTACCATATTTAGCATCTTCGTTAAGTTCAACCGTTTCGATTTTCGGCTTTTCGATTTCAATCATTAACTAAACCCTCCTTCAAAACGTCGAAACCCCGGTTAAACAAAGGTATAACCCCTGTCTAACCGAAAGTCCCCCTTAGGCAGTTCCCGATTGTGCACAACAAGCGATGTTTCTGTACGAAATTTCTCGATAATGCATCATATCCATTATAGACAAAAGGGAAAATTCTATACAGAAAAATTACACACGACGACGTTTTGGTGGACGACATCCATTATGAGGAACTGGAGTAACATCTCTAATTGCTGTTACTTCTAGACCTGCAGCTTGAAGAGCACGAATTGCAGCTTCACGACCAGCACCAGGACCTTTAACAGTAACCTCTAAAGTTTTTAAACCGTGTTCCATTGCAGCTTTAGCAGCAGTTTCAGCAGCCATTTGCGCAGCGAATGGAGTAGATTTACGAGATCCACGGAAACCAAGTGCACCAGCACTAGACCAAGAAAGTGCGTTACCGTGAGTATCTGTAAGTGTTACGATTGTGTTGTTGAAAGTAGAACGAATATGAGCTATACCAGCTTCAATATTCTTTTTCACACGTTTTTTACGAGTGTTTGTTTTACGTGCCATTGTTAGTTCAACCTCCTTTACTTATTATTTCTTTTTATTTGCTACTGTACGACGTGGACCTTTACGTGTACGAGCATTGTTTTTAGAGTTTTGACCACGAACTGGTAAACCACGACGGTGACGAAGACCACGGTAAGAACCGATCTCCATTAGACGTTTGATGTTAAGAGATACTTCACGACGAAGGTCTCCCTCAACTTTAATACGATCGATGATATCACGGATACGTCCTAATTCGTCTTCCGTTAAATCACGAACTCGTGTTTCTTCAGAAATACCTGCTTCAGCAAGAATTTTTTCAGCAGTTGTGCGACCAATGCCGAATACGTAAGTTAAAGAAATAACAACGCGTTTGTCTCGAGGAATATCTACACCTGCGATACGTGCCATTACGAATGCACCTCCTTCTGATTAACCTTGTTTTTGTTTATGTTTAGGGTTTTCACAAATAACCATTACTTTTCCACGTCTACGAATAACTTTACATTTTTCGCAGATTGGTTTAACTGACGGTCTTACTTTCATGTCTCGAACCTCCTTAAAGATTACGGAGTGCTATATTATTTAAAACGGTACGTAATACGACCACGATTTAAATCGTACGGAGATAATTCTACCGTAACTTTGTCTCCTGGTAAAATACGAATGAAGTTCATACGGATTTTACCAGAAACGTGAGCCAATACGACATGCCCATTCTCTAATTCTACTTTGAACATAGCATTTGGCAACGTTTCAAGAACGGTACCTTCGACTTCAATTACATCATCTTTAGCCATTCAATAGTTCTCCCTTCTTCAAATCAGTAACATTTTACACTGCTCTGAAATCCCGGAGAGCCAGCTACTTATAAAGTGGTAAGGATTTCGTATCCTGCTTCTGTAAGAGCAATCGTGTGCTCAAAATGGGCACACCATTTACCATCTACCGTTACCACTGTCCAGTCATCAGATAGTGTTTTTACATATCGTCTTCCTTGATTCACCATCGGCTCAACACAGATGACCATTCCCGGCTTTAATCTAGGGCCTCTATTTGGTGGACCATAGTGCGGGATTTGAGGGTCCTCATGTAAGTCTTGCCCGATTCCGTGACCAACATACTCCCTAACGATCGAGAATCCATTCTCTTCAGCATGGGTTTGAACCGCATGTGAGATATTTGATAATCTCTCGCCTGGTTTTACTTGTTCTAGACCAAGATACAACGATTTTTCTGTGACATCAAGTAGCTTTTGAACAGATTCAGAAATGTTTCCAACTGGATACGTCCATGCAGAATCTCCATGGTACCCATTGTATTTCGCACCAATATCGATACTGATGATATCGCCCTCTTTGAGCTTGCGCTTCCCTGGAATTCCGTGTACAAGCTCTTCATTTACAGAAGCACATATGCTCCCCGGAAATCCGTTGTATCCTTTAAAAGATGGCGTAGCACCATATTTTTGAATCGTCTTTTCCGCTATTTGATCGAGCTCTTTCGTTGTAATTCCTGGAGTAATGTGCTGTTTCAACTCTTGATGAGTCAAAGCAACGATCCTGCCAGCTTCTCGCATGATTTCTATCTCGCGAGGAGTTTTGCAGATTATCATTACGCTAAGCCTCCGATGAGAACATCGATATCAGCAAATACTTTATTGATATCTTGCTCACCATTAATGCTTTGTAAGTAACCAAGCTCTTCGTAGAAATCAAGCAAAGGTTTTGTTTGCTTAATATTTACATCTAAACGATTTGCTACAGTTTCTTCATTGTCATCAGAGCGTTGATATAATTCGCCACCACATTTATCGCACACATCAGCTTTTGCTGGTGGATTGAATTCTAAGTGGTAAGTCGCACCGCACTCTTTACAAATGCGACGGCCTGTAAGGCGTTTTAATAACAACCCTGAATCCACATTAATGTTTAAAACATAGTCGATTTTTTTGCCAAGATCTTTCATAATTTCTTCAAGAGCTGATGCTTGTGCAACAGTTCGTGGGAAACCGTCTAGTAAGAAACCTCTTACGCAGTCGTCTTGACTTAAACGTTCACGAACGATTCCGATTGTAACTTCATCTGGAACAAGTGCACCTTTATCAATAAAAGATTTTGCTTGTAGACCCATTTCAGTTTCAGCCTTCATAGCTGCACGGAACATGTCTCCTGTTGAAATGTGAGGGATGTTATACTTGGCAACAATCTGTTCGGCTTGTGTACCTTTACCAGCACCAGGAAGCCCCATTAAAATTAAGTTCATCCTTGTTCCCCCTCAGAGTACATGAGCATGTAGGGAAGACAATTCTTCCCACTTACTCACTGCTTGATAAACCCTTTGTAATGGCGTTTTACCAGTTGGCTTTCTAGCTGCTTCATTGTTTCTAAAGCAACGCCGACAACGATTAACATACTCGTTCCACCGATCTGTGCAGATGGAGGAAGATTTCCCAATTTCGTAAAGATAACTGGTAAGATTGCAATCGCTGCTAGGAAAATTGATCCTACAAAGGTCAAACGATACAAGATTTTTGTTAGATATTGTTCCGTATTCTTACCCGGACGAATACCTGGAACATATCCACCTTGCTTGTTTAGATTCTCTGACATTTGCTCTGGATTAACCTGAACAAATGCATAGAAATATGTGAAGGCTACAATGAGCGCAACATATATGATCATTCCCACTGGGTGAGAATAGTTAAAGTTTGCAATAATCCACTGCGATACATCATGTTTCGGGAAGAACTGTGCAATAGTCGGAGGCGTAATTAAGAATGAAACAGCAAAAATTACTGGAATAACACCAGCACTATTTACCTTAAGCGGTAAATGTGTGTTTTGTGCTCCAGCATAACCACCATTTCCTCCTGTTACACGCTTCGCATATTGAATTGGGATCTTTCTAACAGCCTGTTGAATGAAAATAACACCCACAATAACTGCTAGCACAGCTAGTAAAATCAATGCAACTTTAACGATACTCATGAACAATTGATCTCCGATATTTTGAAACTGTTGCTGATACACTTGAGATATAACACTTGGGATCGCTGCGGCAATACCGCCAAAGATAAGGATGGAAATACCATTACCTACACCTTTAGCTGTAATCTGTTCACCTAACCACATTAAAAATGCAGTACCAGCAGTCAGTACCGTAGCAATGTATAAATAAGTGCTCCAACCTGGATTCAAAATTAATTGTCCACCTACCATACCGTTAAAACCGATTGACATACCAAACCCCTGAATAAACGCAAGAACAATTGTAAAGTAACGCGTGAATTGCGTTAATTTACGACGGCCCATTTCACCTTGCTTCGACCATTCCGAAAATTTAGGAACAACATCCATCTGCAATAATTGCACGATGATGGATGCTGTAATATACGGCATGATTCCCATCGCAAAGATGGAGAAGTTTTTCAAGGCTCCACCGCCAAATGTATTTAGAATACCTAAAGCATTTAATTGATCTTGTGCCTTCAGTACGTCTCCATTTGTAAATGGCACGGGGATAAACGTGCCAATCCTGAATACGATTAACATCGCTAAAGTGAATAATATTTTACGTCTTATCTCAGCAACGCGCATAAAGTTGGAGATTGTACGAAACATTAGATCACCTCAACTGATCCGCCAGCTGCTTCAATTGCTTCTTTAGCACTTGAAGAGAACTTGTGCGCTTTAACAGTTAGTTTTTTCTCTACTGCTCCGCTTGCAAGAACCTTAACACCGTCGTTTAACTTGCTGATAACGCCAGTTTCCAGCAATAATTCAGGTGTTACTTCTGTACCATCTTCAAAACGATTTAACGTTGATAAGTTTACAATAGCAAACTCTTTACGGTTAATGTTTGTGAAGCCGCGTTTTGGTAAACGACGGAATAATGGAGTTTGACCACCTTCGAAGCCAAGACGAACACCGCCGCCAGAACGTGCGTTTTGTCCTTTATGACCTTTACCAGCAGTTTTACCGTTACCAGAACCGATACCACGACCGACACGGTTACGTACTTTACGAGAACCTTCTGCAGGTTTTAATTCATGAAGTTTCATTCCCAGGCACCTCCTTATATTAATGAGTTATCCTTAAGCTTCTTTTACAGTTACAAGGTGAGAAACTTTGTTGATCATACCAAGAATAGCAGGAGTTTCTTCCTTAACTACAGTTGAATTCAACTTTTTAAGACCTAAAGCTTCTACCGTCGCACGTTGATCTTGTGGACGACCAATTACACTACGAGTGAGGGTAATTTCTAACTTTTTCGCCATTTGTTTTCCCTCCTTAACCTAGTAGCTCTTCTACAGATTTACCGCGTAATTTTGCAACATCTTCAGCGCGCTTAAGTTCGCTTAATCCGTTCACAGTAGCGCGAATCATGTTGATTGGTGTGTTAGAACCAAGAGATTTCGAAAGAATATCTTGTACACCAGCTAATTCAAGGACCGCACGAACAGGTCCACCAGCAATAACACCAGTACCCTCAGCAGCAGGTTTTAAGAATACTTCACCAGCGCCAAAATGACCGTTGATTGTGTGTGGAATTGTTGTACCAACTAATGGTACAGCGATTAAGTTTTTCTTAGCGTCTTCGATAGCTTTACGGATTGCGTCTGGTACCTCTTGTGCTTTACCAGTACCGAATCCAACATGACCGTTTTTATCGCCAACTACAACTAGTGCAGCAAAGCGGAAACGACGACCACCCTTAACAACTTTCGCGACACGATTTATCGTAACTACACGTTCTTCAAGTTCTAATTTACTTGGGTCAATGCGATGCATCAATTTTCCCTCCTTTGACCATTAAAATTGTAATCCAGCCTCACGAGCAGCTTCAGCTAGAGCTTTAACACGGCCATGGTATAAGTAACCACCGCGATCAAATACTACTTCTTTAACGCCTTTCTCTACAGCACGCTTAGCAACTGATTCTCCAACTTTCGTAGCAGCTTCAATATTGCTAGTACCGTTAAGAGCAAGGTCTTTATCAAGAGTAGATGCACTTACTAACGTTACACCATTCACATCATCAATAACTTGAGCGTAAATATGTTGGTTAGAACGGAACACGTTTAAACGTGGACGCTCTGCAGTACCAGTAAGTTTAGCACGTACACGTGCATGTCTTTTCTTACGAGTCGCATTTTTATCAGCTTTAGTGATCATTCTTGTCACTCCTTTCTCTCACCTAACGGGTTTACTTAGCAGTTTTACCTTCTTTACGACGAACAACTTCGCCTTCGTAACGAATACCTTTACCTTTGTAAGGCTCAGGAGCACGTACAGCACGGATGTTAGCAGCGAATTCGCCAACACGTTGCTTGTCGATACCTTTAATTACGATCTTAGTTGGTGCAGGTACTTCAACTTCAAGACCTGCTTCCGGAGTCATTTCTACTGGATGAGAATAACCTACGCTTAATACAAGTTTATCACCTTGTTTTTGAGCACGGTAACCAACACCGACTAATTCAAGTCCGCGTGCGAAACCTTCAGTTACACCTTCAACCATGTTTCCGATTAAAGCACGAGTTGTACCGTGTAATGCACGGTGTTCCTTCTGTTCAGATGGACGCTCAACTGTTAATGTATTCTCTTCAATTTTGATAAGCATATCAGCATTGAAAGTACGAGTTAATTCACCTTTAGGGCCTTTTACTGTTACAGTATTGTCTTCTGCAACTGTAATAGTAACACCTGCAGGGATTTCAAGAATCTTTTTACCAATACGAGACATGTGGTCACACCTCCGTTCGTTTTAAATATATATTACCAAACGTATGCTACTACTTCTCCACCAGTTTGTAATTGACGAGCGTCTTTGTCTGTCATTACTCCCTTAGATGTAGAAACAAGAGCGATACCTAATCCGTTAAGTACACGTGGTACTTCGTCAGCTTTAGCGTAAACGCGTAAGCCAGGTTTACTGATACGTTTTAATCCAGTGATTACACGTTCATTGTTTGCACCATATTTCAGGAAAATACGAAGGATACCTTGTTTGTTATCCTCGATGTATTCTACATCACGAATGAAACCTTCACGTTTTAAAAGTTCAGCGATCTCTTTTTTGATTTTAGAAGCAGGAACCTCTAATTTCTCATGACGTACCATGTTCGCATTACGGATGCGAGTAAGCATGTCTGCAATTGGATCTGTCATCACCATGTGTTTTACCTCCTTCCCATTTGTGGGTTTTACCAACTAGCTTTTTTAACACCAGGAATTTGACCTTTATATGCAAGTTCACGGAAACAAATACGGCAAAGTTTAAATTTGCGGTATACAGAATGCGGACGACCGCAGCGTTCGCAACGTGTATACTCTTGTACTTTAAACTTAGGAGTACGCTTTTGTTTCGCTATCATAGATTTTTTAGCCACGTTTTCGCCTCCTCTACTTAGCGTTGGCTTCCATTATTTTTGGAATGGCATACCGAATTGTGTTAACAGTTCACGAGCTTCTTCATCAGTTTTCGCTGTAGTAACGATTACGATGTCCATACCGCGGACTTTGCTTACTTTATCATAATCAATCTCAGGGAAAATAAGTTGCTCTTTAACACCTAATGTATAGTTTCCACGACCATCGAATGATTTCTTAGAAACACCACGGAAATCACGTACACGTGGTAAAGAAACTGATACTAATTTGTCGAAGAACTCATACATTTGCTCGCCGCGTAAAGTTACTTTCGCACCGATTGGCATACCTTCACGAAGACGGAAACCAGCGATTGATTTTTTAGCACGAGTTACAACAGGTTTTTGACCTGTGATTTGTGTTAATTCTTCTACTGCGTTGTCTAACGCTTTTGAGTTAGATACCGCGTCACCAACACCAGTGTTGATTACGATCTTTTCGATTTTTGGTACCTGCATTACAGATTTATAGTTAAACTTGCTCACTAGAGCAGGAGTAATTTCCTTTTGGAACTTCTCTTTAAGGCGATTCAATGAAGTGACCTCCTTTCTTAAGAAAATTATTTATCTAATAATTCACCAGATTTTTTTGCAATACGAACTTTTTTACCATCTTCTACTTTGAAGCCTACGCGAGTAGGTTCACCTGTTTTCGGATCTAAAATCATAACGTTAGAAACGTGAATAGGTGCTTCTTTAGTAATAATTCCACCTTGTGGATTTAATTGAGATGGCTTAGAGTGCTTCTTAACGATATTGACACCCTCAACGATAACACGGTTTTGCTTTGGGAAAGCCACAAGGATAACGCCTTGTTTTCCTTTGTCTTTACCAGTGATTACCTGTACTTTATCACCTTTTTTTACATGCATCTTAATTCTGCACCTCCTTAGCAAGGCAATACCTTAAATTATAGAACTTCTGGAGCTAAAGAAACGATCTTCATGAAGTTGCTATCACGTAATTCACGAGCTACTGGTCCGAAGATACGAGTACCACGTGGGCTCTTATCGTCTTTAATGATAACCGCTGCGTTTTCATCAAATTTGATGTAAGAACCGTCCGGACGACGAGCTCCGCTCTTCGTACGTACTACTACTGCTTTAACAACGTCACCTTTTTTAACAACGCCACCTGGTGTTGCTTGTTTTACCGTAGCAACGATAATGTCACCAATGTTAGCATATTTACGACCAGAGCCGCCTAATACTTTAATTGTTAAAAGTTCACGTGCACCAGAGTTGTCAGCAACTTTCAAACGAGATTCTTGTTGGATCATGTTATGAAACCTCCCTTCGGACTAAAAATTCCGATTCGTCTATTTAGATAATAACCGCTTCTTCAACGATTTCAACTAAACGGAAACGCTTAGTAGCAGAAAGCGGGCGAGTTTCCATGATTTTAACGATATCGCCAAGTTTCGCTTGGTTTTGCTCATCATGGGCTTTGTACTTCTTAGAATACTTAACACGTTTTCCGTACAAGGAATGAGTTTTGTAAGTTTCAACTAAAACTGTAATCGTTTTGTCCATTTTGTCAGACACTACACGACCAGTATAAACTTTGCGTTGGTTACGTTCGCTCACTATGCAAACCTCCCCTCAATTTATCGATTAATTCCGATCTCTCTTTCACGAACTACAGTTTTCATACGAGCAATTGCTTTACGCACTTCACGAATGCGAGTTGGATTCTCTAATTGTCCTGTAGCAAGTTGGAAGCGAAGATTAAACAACTCTTCCTTTAAAGCTTTAACTTTTGTTTCGATTTCGGCAGTGGTTAATTCACGAATATCATTAGTTTTCATTAGATTCACCACCATTTTCTTCACGTTTTACGAATTTACATTTCACAGGTAACTTGTGAGCTGCAAGACGTAATGCTTCGCGTGCTACCTCTTCAGATACACCCGCGATTTCGAACATAATTTTCCCAGGTTTTACTACTGCTACCCAGCCTTCTGGTGCCCCTTTACCGGAACCCATACGTACTTCTAGAGGTTTTGCAGTGTAAGGTTTAGAAGGGAAAATTTTAATCCATACTTTACCGCCACGTTTCATGTAACGAGTCATTGCACGACGAGCAGCTTCGATTTGACGGTTTGTAATCCATGAAGCAGCTTGTGCTTGTAAACCGAATTCACCGAAAGCAATTTCAGTTCCACCTTTAGCACGACCACGCATTTTACCACGATGCTCTCTACGATATTTTACGCGTTTTGGCATTAACATATTATTTTCCTCCTTCCTCAGAAGCTTTCTTTTTTGTAGGAAGGACTTCTCCACGGTAGATCCATACTTTTACGCCTAATTTACCGTATGTTGTATCAGCTTCAACTGCTGCATAGTCAATATCAGCGCGAAGTGTATGAAGTGGAACAGTTCCTTCACTGTAAGATTCTGCACGAGCGATATCAGCTCCGCCAAGACGACCAGAAACCTGTGTTTTAATACCTTTAGCACCTGCACGCATAGCACGTTGAATAACTTGCTTTTGTGCACGACGGAATGATACACGGTTTTCTAATTGACGAGCGATGTTTTCGCCTACTAATTTAGCGTTAAGATCAGCTCTCTTAACTTCTAAAATGTTGATGTGTACACGCTTGCCTGTTAATTGGTTAAGAGCTTTACGAAGTGCTTCAACTTCAGTACCACCTTTACCAATTACCATACCAGGTTTTGCAGTGTGAATTGTAACATTTACACGATTTGCTGCACGTTCGATTTCTACTTTAGCAACAGCAGAATCTTTTAAGCGTACATTAATGTACTCACGGATTTTGATGTCTTCATGTAATAATGTAGCGTAATCTTTCTCAGCGAACCAACGAGATTCCCAGTCACGGATAACGCCGACACGAAGACCAATTGGATTAACCTTTTGACCCATCGATTATCCCTCCTTCTTTTCTGATACCACAACTGTGATGTGGCTTGTGCGTTTGTTAATTTGGCTTGCACGACCCATTGCACGTGGACGGAAACGTTTTAACGTTGGACCTTCGTCAACGAAAACTTTTTCTACAACTAGGTTGTTAATGTCCATCTCATAATTGTGCTCTGCATTTGCGATTGCAGATTTTAAAACTTTTTCTACAACTGGAGAAGCAGTTTTTGGTGTGTGGTTAAGGATAGCAATCGCTTCACCCACTTGCTTACCTCGGATTAAGTCTACTACTAAACGAACTTTACGAGGAGCAATACGAACTGTTCTCGCTACTGCTTTAGCTTGCATTGAAGTGCCTCCTCTCATTATCTTCTAGTTTTCTTATCGTCAGCAAGGTGACCTTTGTACGTACGAGTTGGTGCGAATTCACCTAACTTATGGCCAACCATATCCTCAGTGATGTACACAGGTACGTGTTTACGACCATCATATACAGCGATTGTGTGTCCGATGAACTGAGGGAAGATTGTTGAACGGCGAGACCAAGTTTTAACAACTTGTTTTTGCTCAGATGCAACTAATTTTTCCATTTTGCTCATTAAGTGATCATCGACAAATGGTCCTTTTTTTAAGCTACGAGCCATTTTGGTGCCTCCCTTCGTGATTGGCGTACGGTTCTAGAAATGAACCGTACTACAATCCCATTATTTTTTACGACGACGAACGATAAATTTGTCAGACGCTTTGTTTTTCTTACGAGTCTTGAATCCAAGAGTTGGTTTACCCCATGGAGACATTGGAGACTTACGTCCGATTGGAGAACGTCCTTCACCACCACCGTGTGGGTGATCAACAGGGTTCATTACAGAACCACGAACTGTTGGGCGTTTACCTAACCAGCGAGAGCGACCTGCTTTACCGATTTTGATAAGTTCGTGTTGTTCGTTACCTACTTGACCGATTGAAGCGCGACAAGCAGATAATACAAGACGTACTTCACCAGAAGTTAAACGTACAAGTACGTATTTACCTTCTTTACCAAGTACTTGAGCAGATGTACCAGCAGAACGAACTAATTGTCCGCCACGACCAGGCTTAAGCTCGATGTTATGAACAACAGTACCTACTGGAATGTTGATTAATGGTAATGCGTTACCGATTTTAATGTCAGCTTCTGGGCCAGACATAACTTCCATACCTACTTCTAAAGATTTAGGAGCAAGAATGTAACGTTTTTCACCGTCAACGTAGTTAATTAATGCGATATTCGCAGAGCGGTTTGGATCGTATTCGATCGTAGCAACGCGTCCTGGAATTCCATCTTTGTTACGCTTAAAGTCGATGATACGGTATTGACGCTTATGTCCGCCACCTTGATGACGTACAGTGATTTTACCTTGGTTATTACGACCAGCCTTCTTGCTTAAAGGAGCAAGTAATGACTTTTCGGGTCTATCAGTCGTGATTTCAGCGAAATCATTCGTAGTCATATTACGACGACCGTTAGTAGTTGGATTATACTTTTTGATTCCCATCTCAATTTCCCTCCTTCTTTAGTAAGAATTAAACGCCTTGGAAGATTTCGATTTCTTTGCTGTCAGCAGTTAGCTTAACGATTGCTTTACGACGACGGCTAGTAAAACCAGCGTGACGACCAACGCGTTTTGCTTTCGGCTTGTAGTTCATGATGTTCACTTTTTCTACTTTAACACCAAAGATCGCTTCAAGAGCATCTTTAACTTCTGTTTTATTAGATTTAACGTCCACATCGAACGTGTATTTTTTTTCAGCCATCATTTCCATAGAACGTTCAGTGATAACTGGGCGCTTAATGATATCACGAGGATCTCTCATTATGCAAGCACCTCCTCTACTTTTTCCACTGCCGCTTTTGTCATGATTAGCTTATCATGATGAAGCACGTCTAAAACGTTTACGCCATCAGCAGTGATTACTGTTACTCCAGGGATATTGCGAGCAGATAACTCTACAGATTCGTTTGCATCAGCAGTTACGATAAGAGCTTTCTTCTCAACAGTTAATCCTTTAAGTACTGCTAGCATATCTTTTGTTTTTGGTGCATTTAACACTAGGTCTTCAAGAACTACAATGTTGTTCTCAACTACTTTAGTAGCTAATGCAGATTTGATTGCTAAACGACGAACTTTCTTAGGAAGTTTGTACGCATAGCTTCTTGGTGTAGGTCCGAATACCGTACCACCACCACGCCATTGAGGAGAGCGGATAGACCCTTGACGAGCACGTCCAGTTCCTTTTTGACGCCATGGTTTACGACCACCACCGCGAACTTCAGAGCGAGTTTTTACTTTGTGTGTACCTTGACGTAAAGATGCACGTTGCATCATTACAGCTTCGAAAAGTACAGCTTCATTTGGTTCGATACCGAAAATAGCTTCAGCTAATTCGATTTCACCAACCTGTGAACCAGTTTGGTTATATACAGTAACTTTTGGCATTGGAATTCCTCCTTCCTATTGTGAATTATTTGCTAACCTTCACAGCGCCTTGAACAACTACAAGAGATTTCTTAGCACCTGGAACGTTACCTTTTACTAGTAATAAGTTGCGCTCAGTGTCAACTTGAACGATTTCTAAGTTTTGGATAGTAACTTGGTCTCCACCCATACGTCCAGCAAGTTTTTTGCCTTTGAATACACGGTTCGGAGCAACTGGGCCCATTGAACCTGGACGACGGTGATAGCGAGAACCATGAGACATAGGTCCGCGAGATTGTCCGTGGCGTTTGATAACACCTTGGAAACCTTTACCTTTAGAAATTCCTGTTACATCAACGATTTCACCTGTAGCGAATACGTCAACTTTTACCTCTTGACCAACCTCTAATCCGTCCACGTCTGCATCGCGGATTTCGCGAATGAAGCGCTTAGGAGTTGTAGATGCTTTAGCAGTGTGGCCTTGTTCAGGTTTGTTAGTTAACTTTTCACGTTTATCTTCAAATCCTAACTGGATTGCATTGTAGCCATCAGTTTCAGTTGTTTTCTTTTGAAGAACAACGTTTGGATTAGCAGCGATAACTGTTACTGGGATTAACTCACCGTTCTCAGCAAATACTTGAGTCATACCGATCTTTCTTCCTAAGATTCCTTTGGTCATGAGTTACACCTCCTACATTTTTAAGTTATATAAATTATAGTTTGATTTCGATATCTACACCAGATGGTAAGTCTAAACGCATTAATGAATCTACTGTTTGTGGAGTAGGACTCACGATGTCGATTAGACGTTTGTGCGTGCGCATTTCGAATTGCTCACGAGAATCTTTGTACTTATGAACAGCACGAAGAATTGTGTAAACAGTTTTTTCAGTTGGTAATGGGATCGGACCAGAAACTGTTGCCCCAGAACGCTTAGCTGTTTCTACAATTTTCTCAGCTGACTGATCAAGAATACGGTGATCGTAAGCTTTTAAACGGATACGAATTTTTTCTTTTGCCATTATTTTCCCTCCTTCGTTCGCCTATTTCTAAAATAGACCTTCTCCATGGAAATTTCCCCACACCATGCCATGGCAAAGCGGCCGGGTGTGTCAGCAACCTTCCACTTCATCGCAGTCAAAGACCAACATTGTCTATTATACAATGTTATTCGTCTAGATGCAAGCATCTTTTTGTTTGCATCTGCTTTTCTCTACTTTTGCTATTATACATGGCACTTTAAAGAATTTCAAGTTTTCATCTAACAGAATTCATTTTACAGTTTCTGGATTATCTTTTGTCGTTTTTATATTACTATAGAAGAAACTCGTCAAAACAAAAAACACCCTCTTCTTCCTTATATAAACGCAAACAAAAAACCTAAGGGAAAATCCCTTAGGTTTTTTTATATCAGTTAAGATTACTCAACGATAGTAGCAACTACACCGTAACCTACTGTACGTCCACCTTCACGAATAGAGAATTTAGTTCCCTCTTCGATAGCGATTGGAGCGATAAGTTCGATAGTCATTTCGATGTTGTCACCAGGCATTACCATTTCAGTACCTTCTGGTAATTGGATGATACCAGTTACGTCAGTTGTACGGAAGTAGAACTGAGGACGGTAGTTAGCGAAGAATGGAGTGTGACGTCCACCTTCTTCTTTAGATAATACGAAAACTTCAGCTTTGAATTTAGCGTGAGCTTTTACAGAACCGCTTTTTGCAAGTACTTGTCCACGTTGGATGTCTTCACGAGCAACCCCACGAAGTAAAGCACCGATGTTGTCTCCAGCTTGAGCTTGGTCAAGAAGTTTACGGAACATCTCTACACCAGTTACAGTTGTAGAAGCATTTTCTTCAGCAAGACCGATGATTTCTACTACGTCACCAACTTTAACGATACCGCGCTCAACACGACCAGTAGCAACTGTACCACGACCTGTGATAGAGAATACGTCCTCTACAGGCATTAAGAATGGTTTGTCAGTTTCACGTTCTGGAGTTGGGATGTAAGCATCAACTTCAGCCATTAATTCAATGATTTTTGCTTCCCAATCAGCTTCTCCTTGAAGAGCTTTAAGAGCAGAACCTTTGATTACAGGAATGTCGTCGCCTGGGAATCCGTATTCAGATAATAGGTCGCGAACTTCCATTTCTACTAATTCTAATAATTCTTCGTCATCTACCATGTCGCATTTGTTTAAGAATACAACGATGTAAGGAACACCTACTTGACGAGAAAGAAGGATGTGCTCACGTGTTTGAGGCATTGGGCCATCAGCAGCAGATACTACTAAGATACCGCCGTCCATTTGAGCAGCACCAGTGATCATGTTTTTAACATAGTCAGCGTGACCTGGGCAGTCAACGTGTGCATAGTGACGAGTTTCAGTTTCGTACTCAACGTGTGCAGTTGAGATTGTGATACCGCGCTCTCTTTCTTCTGGAGCAGCATCGATTTGATCGTATCCGCGTGCTTCAGCACCACCAGCTTTTGCAAGAACTGTAGTGATCGCAGCAGTTAATGTAGTTTTACCATGGTCAACGTGGCCGATTGTACCGATGTTAACATGGGGTTTAGAACGTTCGAATTTAGCTTTAGCCATTCTAAATTCCTCCTTAGTTTATATAGGTTATTTTATATTTAGACTAGAAAGTGAAACTTACGTCCCACTTTCTAAGCTTACATAAGTAGTTATACTTGAACAATCGATAAAAATCAATTATTCACCTTTATTTTTTTTGATAATTTCTTCAGAAACAGACTTTGGTACTTCTTCATAGTGGTCAAACACCATAGAGAATGTTCCGCGTCCTTGAGTGTTAGAACGTAATGACGTTGCATAACCGAACATTTCAGAAAGTGGAACCATAGCGCGAACAACTTGTGCGTTACCGCGAGCTTCCATACCTTCTACACGTCCACGACGAGATGTTACGTCACCCATAATGTCACCCATGTACTCTTCAGGAATTACAACTTCAACTTTCATCATTGGCTCAAGAATTACTGGGCTACATTTAGAAACCGCAGCTTTAAGTGCCATAGATGCAGCGATTTTGAACGCCATCTCAGATGAATCGACATCATGGTAAGATCCGTCAACTAATGCAGCTTTAATGTCAACTAGTGGATAACCAGCTAGTACACCATTTTTAAGTGCATCTTCAAGACCTGCTCCAACAGCTGGGATGTATTCACGAGGAACTACACCACCGACGATCTTGTTTTCGAATTCGAATCCTTTACCTTCTTCGTTAGGTTCAAACTCAATCCAAACGTGACCGAATTGTCCACGACCACCAGATTGACGAGCGAACTTACCTTCAACTTTCGCAGCAGCGCGGAAAGTCTCACGGTATGCTACCTGAGGAGCACCAACGTTTGCTTCCACTTTGAATTCACGACGCATACGGTCAACGATGATATCAAGGTGAAGTTCACCCATACCAGCGATGATAGTTTGGCCAGTTTCTTGGTCAGTGTGAGCACGGAATGTTGGATCTTCTTCAGAAAGCTTAGATAATGCTGTACCCATTTTATCTTGGTCAGCTTTAGATTTTGGTTCGATAGCTACAGAGATAACTGGCTCTGGGAATTCCATAGACTCAAGGATAACAAGGCTCTTCTCGTCACAAAGAGTATCACCAGTAGTAGTATCTTTTAAACCTACAGCAGCAGCGATATCACCAGCGTAAACTGTTGAAATCTCTTCACGGCTGTTAGCGTGCATTTGTAGGATACGACCTACACGCTCACGCTTACCTTTAGTTGAGTTTTTCACGTATGATCCAGAGTTTAACACACCAGAGTACACACGGAAGAACGTTAACTTACCAACATAAGGGTCAGTCATGATTTTGAATGCTAAAGCTGCGAATGGTTCTTCATCGCTAGACTTACGTTCTACTTCTTCATCTGTATCCGGTAGAGTACCTTTAATAGCAGGTACATCTAGTGGTGATGGAAGGTAGTCGATAACTGCGTCTAACAGAATTTGAACACCTTTGTTTTTGAATGCAGAACCACAGATTACTGGGAAGAATTCTACAGAAGTTGTAGCCTTACGGATACCAGCTTTAAGCTCTTCTACAGTGATTTCTTCACCTTCTAGGTACTTCATCATCATTTCTTCATCAAGCTCAGCTACCGCTTCAATAAGTTTTCCACGGTATTCTTCAGCTAATTCTTTGTGCTCTTCAGGAATTTCAACACGTTGAATGTCTGTTCCTAAATCGTTACCGTACATGTAAGCACACTCTTCAACAAGGTCAATGATACCATTGAACTCATCTTCAGCACCGATTGGTAACTGAATTGGATGTGCGTTTGCTTGTAAACGATCGTGGATTGTTCCTACAGAGTATAAGAAATCTGCACCGATCTTATCCATTTTGTTAACGAATACGATACGAGGTACGCCGTAAGTAGTAGCCTGACGCCAAACAGTTTCTGTTTGTGGTTCTACACCAGATTGCGCATCAAGTACCGCTACAGCGCCATCAAGTACGCGTAAAGAACGTTCTACTTCTACTGTGAAATCTACGTGTCCTGGAGTATCAATGATGTTTACACGATGACCTTTCCATTGTGCTGTAGTTGCAGCAGAAGTAATTGTGATACCACGCTCTTGCTCTTGCTCCATCCAGTCCATCTGAGATGCACCTTCGTGAGTTTCACCGATTTTATGAATACGTCCTGTGTAGTACAGAATACGCTCAGTTGCTGTTGTTTTACCAGCATCGATGTGAGCCATGATACCAATATTACGAGTGTTTTCTAAAGAGAACTCTCTTGCCATTTGGTGTCTTGCTCCTTCCATATATGGATTGGATTTTTTTATTTTAAGTAGCAAAAAAGCCACTTTATATTGTTACACATGTCAGTATGTCCAGTACTCTCATTATGTAAAACGAGCGCCCGATGAAAGGGAGAGGCATTCTCCCTCTCCACACTTCCATAAGCGACAAATAAAGCGGTTTATGCTTACATTTATTTTACGTTGAATCCTACCAACGGTAATGAGCAAATGCTTTGTTAGCTTCTGCCATTTTATGAGTGTCTTCACGTTTCTTAACAGATGCACCAGCGTTGTTAGCTGCATCTAAGATTTCGTTAGCAAGACGCTCTTCCATAGTTTTTTCACCACGAAGACGAGCGTAGTTTACTAACCAACGAAGACCTAAAGTTGTACGGCGTTCTGGACGAACCTCAACTGGAACTTGGTAGTTAGCACCACCAACACGACGAGCGCGTACTTCAAGAACAGGCATGATGTTCTTAAGAGCTTGCTCGAATACTTCCATTGGCTCTTTACCAGTACGTTCGTTTACGATATCGAACGCATTATAAAGAATTGTTTGAGATTTACCTTTTTTACCGTCAACCATCATTTTGTTGATAAGGCGTGTTACTAGCTTCGAATTGTACATTGGATCTGGTAACACGTCACGTTTCGCAACAGGTCCTTTACGAGGCATATTGAGTTCCTCCTTTCATTTTAAAGTTATTATTTTTTAGCAGGTTTTGGTCTCTTAGTACCATATTTAGAACGTCCTTGCATACGTTTGTCAACACCAGCTGTGTCAAGCGCACCACGAACGATGTGGTAACGTACCCCCGGTAAATCCTTTACACGACCACCGCGAATTAATACTACGCTATGCTCTTGTAGGTTATGACCGATACCTGGGATGTAAGCTGTAACCTCGATACCGTTTGTTAAACGTACACGAGCGTATTTACGTAACGCTGAGTTAGGTTTCTTTGGAGTCATTGTACCAACACGAGTACATACACCACGTTTTTGAGGTGCAGAGATATCAGTTGATTTTTTCTTTAAAGAGTTAAAACCTTTGTTTAACGCAGGTGATTTAGATTTCCATACTTTATCAGTACGACCATTTCTCACTAATTGGTTAATAGTAGGCATTTGATTATCCTCCCTTCGCATGTTTGTATGACCACATATCCAGGTGGTTCATTATTAGTTGAAAACAAAGTTTTTGCAAGGAAGAGCAAATGCTCTCTCCTCACAAAAACAGTTTTAACTTATTATTCCTATTGCTGAAGCTCCCACTTGAATCCCCGAAGCTTTACCAAGCTTACGAACTGATTCAACTTTTGTTATGGGCACGTTATATTGCATTGCAACACGAATGATAGCATGGGTTAACCGCATGTCAGCATCCTCTGCGATGACAACTTCTTTAACTGTACCATTTTTGATTGCCTCCAATGTACGTTTATGACCAACGACTACATTTTCAGCAGTTGATACTTTTTGATAAGACATATAAATATCCTCCAAAGCATCGTTCAGGAGCAACCTTGATTATAGTAACATTTTGACTCATACAATGTCAACTAAGATTAATTGTTTTTATACAAAATTTATGCCGGAAAATTTTACTGTTCCACATAAACCTCATCGTTTTCTACATTCATGTCATCTTGTGTTGTTTTTACAAGATCCACTTTGCGATAACGATTCATACCTGTTCCAGCAGGAACAAGTTTACCGATAATAACATTTTCTTTTAATCCTAGAAGTTCATCGCGTTTACCCTTAATTGCTGCATCAGTTAAGACACGAGTTGTTTCTTGGAAGGATGCTGCAGATAAGAATGAATCTGTTTCAAGTGAAGCTTTTGTAATACCAAGTAGAACAGGTCTAGCTGTTGCTGGTTGCTTACCTTGCAGTAAGACCTTAGCATTCGCATCAGTGAACTGATGGATATCTAGTAATGTTCCTGGTAATACATCTGTTTCACCTGCATCACTTACACGAACTTTACGTAACATTTGACGTACCATTACTTCTACGTGTTTGTCACCAATTTCTACCCCTTGCATACGGTATACTTTTTGAACTTCACGTAATAAGTATTCTTGAACCGCCGTAATGTCCGTTACTTTTAGTAATTCTTTCGGATCAATAGAACCTTCTGTTAACTCTTTACCGTGGCTAATTGGCTGTCCTGGAGTTACTTTCAGACGAGCACCGTAAGGAATAGCATACGTACGAGCTTCAACTTCACCCTGTACAACTACTTCTTGGCGATCTTTAACGTCGTTGATCGCTGCGATAACACCGTCGATTTCACTGATAACTGCCTGACCTTTCGGATTACGAGCTTCGAAGATCTCTTGGATACGAGGTAAACCTTGAGTAATATCATCTCCGGCAACCCCACCTGTATGGAATGTACGCATCGTTAACTGTGTACCTGGCTCACCGATAGATTGAGCTGCGATAATACCTACCGCTTCTCCTACTTCTACGTCTGTTCCAGTTGCTAAGTTACGACCGTAACACTTCTTACATACACCGTGGCGAGTATTACACGTAAACGCTGAACGAATGTTTACAGTTTCAACACCCGAATTTTCAACGATATGAGCGATATCTTCAGTAATTAATTGATTTTCAGCAACTAATACTTCACCTGTTTCAGGATGTTTTACAGTTTTTCTTGCAAAACGTCCAACAAGACGATCATATAATGACTCGATAACTTCATTACCCTCTTTAATCGCACCAATTAATAAACCGCGATCTGTTCCACAATCATCTTCACGAACGATTACATCTTGTGCAACGTCAACAAGACGACGTGTTAAGTAACCAGAATCGGCAGTTTTAAGTGCTGTATCGGCAAGACCTTTACGCGCACCATGCGTAGAGATGAAGTACTCAAGTACTGTTAAACCTTCACGGAAACTCGATTTGATTGGAAGTTCGATGATACGACCAGATGGATTGGCCATAAGACCACGCATACCAGCAAGCTGAGTAAAGTTAGATGCGTTACCACGGGCACCTGAGTCACTCATCATGAAGATTGGGTTGCGTTTATTCAAGGATTTCATCAGTTTTCCTTGGATAACATCTTTTGCATTACTCCAAATAGAGATAACGCGATCGTAACGTTCTTCTTCCGTGATTAAACCGCGACGGAATTGTTTAATTACATTATCTACTTTTGCTTGTGCTTCGTGGAGAATTTCATCTTTTTCGCCTAATACAAGAATGTCAGATACCCCAACTGTAATACCAGCTTTTGTAGAGTACTTGAATCCTAAGTTTTTCATACGGTCAAGCATGCGAGACGTTTCTGTAATTTGGAAACGTTTGAACACTTCCGCAATGATGTTACCAAGGATCTTCTTGCTAAATGGCGCCACTTCTTCGCGACTAGCAATAATTTCTTTAATGTTCGCACCTTTTTCAACGAAATATTTCGCTGGTGTTTCTTTTTCAAGGTTTGAATTTGTTGGTTCATTAATATAAGGGAACGACTCTGGTAAGATTTCGTTAAATATTAATTTACCAACTGTTGTTAATAGAAGCATACTCTTTTGCTCTTCAGTAAATGTTGCGTTGTTTACTGCACTTGCAGCTACTGCAACACGTGTATGAAGATGAACATATCCATTTTGATATGCAAGCAATGCTTCATTTGCATCTTTGAAGACCATACCTTCACCGATTGCACCTTCACGCTCAAGTGTTAAGTAATAGTTACCTAATACCATATCCTGAGATGGAGTAACAACTGGTTTACCGTCTTTCGGGTTCAAGATGTTTTGTGCCGCTAACATAAGAAGACGAGCTTCAGCTTGAGCTTCTGATGATAAAGGTACGTGAACGGCCATTTGGTCACCGTCAAAGTCCGCGTTGTATGCAGTACATACAAGTGGGTGAAGACGGATTGCGCGACCTTCTACTAATGTAGGTTCAAACGCCTGGATACCAAGACGGTGAAGTGTTGGTGCGCGGTTTAGAAGTACTGGATGTTCTTTAATCACAGACTCTAAAACGTCCCAAACTTCAGGTTGTACACGCTCGATTTTACGTTTCGCACTCTTAATGTTATGTGCTAATCCTTTTTCAACTAACTCTTTCATTACGAAAGGTTTGAACAGTTCAAGCGCCATTTCTTTTGGTAATCCACATTGATACATCTTTAAGTTCGGTCCTACAACGATTACAGAACGACCAGAGTAGTCAACACGTTTACCTAATAAGTTTTGACGGAAACGTCCTTGTTTACCTTTAAGCATGTGAGATAGTGATTTTAATGGACGGTTACCTGGCCCAGTAACTGGACGGCCACGACGACCATTATCGATTAATGCGTCTACAGCTTCTTGTAACATACGTTTTTCGTTTTGAACGATGATGCTTGGTGCACCTAAGTCCAATAGACGTTTTAAACGGTTGTTACGGTTAATTACACGACGGTATAAGTCGTTTAAGTCAGAAGTAGCAAAACGTCCACCGTCTAACTGTACCATTGGGCGTAGTTCTGGTGGGATTACTGGTAGAACATCTAAGATCATCCAAGACGGTTCATTTCCAGAGTTACGGAATGCTTCTAATACTTCTAGACGTTTAATAGCACGAGTACGGCGTTGTCCTTGTGCTGTTTTTAATTCTTCTTTTAAGAAGTCTACTTCTTTATCTAAATCGATGTCTTGTAGTAGCTTTTTAATTGCTTCTGCACCCATAGCAGCTTGGAATGTGCTACCATATCGATCACGATATGCACGGTATTCTTTTTCAGAAAGTAATTGCTTCTTATCAAGTGGTGTATCTCCACTTTCTGTTACAACATAAGAAGCGAAATAAATTACTTCTTCAAGCGCGCGAGGGGACATGTCTAAGACAAGTCCCATGCGGCTCGGGATACCTTTGAAATACCAAATATGAGATACAGGAGCAGCTAATTCGATATGACCCATACGTTCACGACGTACTTTTGCACGCGTTACTTCAACGCCACATCGATCACAAACTACACCTTTATAACGTACACGTTTGTATTTTCCGCAATGACATTCCCAGTCCTTTTGTGGTCCGAAAATACGCTCACAGAACAAGCCATCTTTTTCAGGCTTTAACGTACGATAGTTAATAGTTTCTGGTTTCTTAACTTCACCGTATGACCAAGAACGAATCTTGTCAGGTGAAGCAAGTCCAATCTTCATATATTCAAAGTTATTTACATCTATCAAGGGGCCTACCTCCCTTTTAGTCTACAGGTTATCCCAATTATTCCTTAGTTGTCTCAACTTCGACATTCAATTTATCTGCTGATTGATGATCATCGTCATCTTCTGTATCACGCATTTCAATTTCTGTATCGTCGCTAGACATCATTTTAACGTCCATACCTAAACTTTGCAGCTCTTTAATCAATACTTTGAATGATTCAGGAACGCCTGGTTCTGGAACATTTTCGCCTTTAACAATTGCTTCATAAGTCTTAACACGTCCAACAACATCATCAGACTTCACTGTTAAGATTTCTTGAAGAGTATAAGCAGCACCGTAAGCTTCAAGTGCCCAAACCTCCATCTCACCGAAACGCTGTCCACCGAACTGAGCTTTACCTCCAAGAGGTTGCTGCGTTACAAGTGAGTATGGTCCAGTAGAACGAGCATGAAGTTTATCGTCAACCATGTGCGCAAGTTTGATCATATACATGACACCAACAGATACGCGGTTATCGAATGGTTCACCAGTACGTCCGTCATACAGGATTGTTTTCGCGTCATTTGCCATACCAGCTTCTTCAATTGTGCCCCAAACATCTTCCTCACGAGCACCATCGAATACTGGTGTTGCAATGTGAATGCCAAGGTATCTTGCTGCCATACCAAGATGAAGCTCTAATACCTGACCGATATTCATACGAGATGGTACCCCTAATGGGTTTAACATGATATCGATTGGCGTACCGTCTGGTAGGTAAGGCATATCTTCTTCTGGTAAAATACGAGAAATAACACCTTTGTTACCGTGACGTCCGGCCATCTTGTCACCTTCAGAAATTTTACGTTTTTGAACGATATATGCACGTACAAGTTGATTCACGCCTGGTGGCAATTCATCGCCATCTTCACGGTTGAATACTTTTACGTCTAAGATAATACCGCCACCACCGTGTGGTACACGTAGTGATGTATCACGTACTTCACGCGCTTTTTCTCCAAAGATAGCATGTAATAGACGTTCTTCAGCTGTTAATTCTGTTACACCTTTAGGTGTTACTTTACCAACAAGTAAATCTCCATCTTTTACTTCAGCACCAACGCGAATGATACCGCGCTCGTCAAGGTTACGTAATGCGTCTTCCCCAACGTTTGGAATGTCACGTGTAATTTCTTCTGGTCCAAGCTTCGTATCACGAGCTTCTGATTCATATTCTTCAATATGAATAGAAGTGTACACATCATCTTTTACAAGGCGCTCACTCATGATGATCGCATCCTCGTAGTTATAACCGTCCCAAGTCATGAAGCCAACAAGCACGTTACGTCCAAGTGCTAGTTCACCTAATTCCATAGAAGGACCATCCGCAAGGATTTCACCTTTTACAACTTCATTTCCAACACTTACGATTGGACGTTGGTTGTAACAAGTTCCTTGGTTAGAACGAATGAATTTTTGCATTTTGTAGCGATCTAAGTCGCCTTTTACTGTTTGACCGTCAACTTCTACATAGCGACGTACCCAAACTTCACGTGCTTCTACGCGCTCAACAACACCAGGATGTTTACAGATTACTGCAGCACCTGAGTCTTTTGCTGATACGTACTCCATACCTGTACCTACAATCGGAGATTCCGGATTCATTAACGGAACCGCCTGACGTTGCATGTTCGCTCCCATAAGTGCGCGGTTAGAGTCATCGTTTTCTAAGAACGGAATACAAGCTGTCGCTGCCGACACTACTTGTTTTGGAGATACATCCATGTAGTCGATGCGTTCTCTATTTGTGACAATGTTTTCACCACGGAAACGAGCTACGATATCTTCACTTAGGAATTCACCTTCGTCAGATAATTTCATATTCGCTTGGGCTACAACATAGTTATCTTCTTCATCTGCTGTTAAGTAATCAACATGCCCTGTTACAAGACCAGTTTCTGGGTCAACACGACGGTATGGTGTTTCAATGAAACCAAACTCATTTACTTTCGCGAACGAAGATAATGAGTTAATCAAACCGATGTTTGGTCCCTCTGGTGTTTCAATCGGACACATACGACCGTAGTGAGAGTAATGAACGTCACGCACTTCAAAGCCTGCGCGCTCACGCGTTAAACCACCAGGTCCTAATGCAGATAGTCTTCGTTTGTGAGTTAACTCTGCTAATGGGTTTGTTTGGTCCATAAACTGAGATAACTGAGAACTTCCGAAGAACTCTTTAATAGATGCAATAACAGGACGAATATTAATTAGTGCCTGTGGTGTAATTGCATTTGTATCTTGGATCGACATTCTCTCACGAACAACACGTTCCATACGAGAAAGACCGATACGGAATTGATTTTGTAACAGTTCTCCAACAGAACGCAGACGACGGTTTCCTAAATGGTCAATATCATCTGTATCCCCTACCTTGTATAGTAGGTTGAAGAAGTAACTGATAGAAGCAAGGATATCACCTGGTGTGATGTGTTTCACATCACGAGTAATGTTTGCATTACCAATTACATTAATTACGCGTTCGCCTTCCGACTCAGGAGCATAAATCTTAATAGATTGCAGCTCAACATCGCCTTCTACCACTCCACCCATTGGTTTCGCTGTTTTGAATCCAATGTTTTTCTCTAAGTAAGGTAAAATGCGATCAAGTGTACGACGATCTAAGATTGTTCCTTCTGCCGCTAAAATTTCACCAGTTTCTGGATCCACTAATGTTTCAGCTAAACGTTGATTAAACAATCTGTTTTTAATGTGTAACTTCTTGTTGATCTTATAGCGACCTACATTTGCTAAATCGTAGCGCTTTGGATCAAAGAAACGAGACACAAGTAAGCTCTTAGCATTTTCTACTGTTGGTGGTTCACCAGGACGTAGACGCTCATAAATTTCAAGCAATGCTTTTTCTGTGCTATCTGTGTTGTCTTTTTCTAATGTGTTGCTTAAGTATTCGTTATCACCTAAAAGCTCGGTGATTTCTTGATCAGAGCCAAACCCTAATGCGCGTAACAAAACAGTTACAGGAAGTTTACGCGTACGGTCAATACGCACATATACAACATCCTTAGCATCTGTCTCATACTCTAACCAAGCTCCGCGGTTTGGAATTACAGTAGCAGTAAAACCACGTTTTCCGTTTTTATCCACTTTGCCACTATAGTATACGCTTGGAGAGCGAACTAACTGGGAAACGATAACACGTTCTGCACCGTTAATTACGAATGTTCCAGTCTCTGTCATGAGTGGGAAATCTCCCATGAACACATCTTGTTCTTTTACTTCACCAGTTTCCTTGTTGATTAGACGCACTTTTACACGAAGTGGTGCTGCATACGTCACATCACGCTCTTTGCATTCGTCTACAGAGTATTTAGGTTCACCTAAGCTGTAGTCGATAAATTCAAGCGATAGATTTCCCGTAAAGTCTTCAATCGGAGAAATGTCTTGGAACATTTCTCGCAAACCCTCATCAAGAAACCACTGATAAGAAGAGGTTTGAATTTCGATAAGATTTGGTAACTCTAATACTTCACTAATACGGGCATAACTTCTTCGTTGGCGGTGGCGTCCGTATTGAACTAGTTGACCTGTCAACTGCTTCACCCCTCAAATCATGAGTATTATAAATGCACAAAAAAATTTGTGCAAAATCACAAATAAATACAACTACTGCTATTAGCGTAGTCTCTTTCTCTTAAAGATAAATACGTTGAGTCTTTCTACCTGCTCAAAAAAGAAAAATGGCTTCTATAAGAAAACCATCATTCTGTTTCATAATCTGCTGATTTTACTATCTTTTCCAAGAGAAACAAAAATATACATCTTTCTCAACGCAGAAAATCATATATTGGCATTGTATAATGTTAACATAGCCAAAAATAACCGTCAACGTTTTTTTGATTTTATGATATAATATCCTTTTTTCTTTTCTACAACCTCAACTTCAGAAAATACTTCTTCTAGTTTTTTTAGCGCAGACGGTGCACCTTGTTTCTTTTGAATAACAATCCAAAGCTCTCCATCTGGAACTAAATACTCCACAGCTTTTTCTAAAATCTCATGTACGATATCTTTACCCGCACGAATCGGAGGGTTAGATAGAATAGCAGCATACTTACCATCTACATTTTCATAGACGCTACTTTGAAAAATACGTATATTCTCGATTTTGTTATTAGCGGCGTTTTCTCTCGCAAGCCCAAGTGCCCTCTCGTTCACATCCACCATGTGAACTTCACGACCTTGAAACTCTTTCGCTAACGACAAACCAATAGGACCGTATCCGCAACCTACGTCTAATATATTACCTTTAATATCTGGCATTTGAAACGCTTCAATTAAAAGACGGGAACCAAAGTCCACTTCGTTTTTCGAGAACACCCCATGATCAGATAAGAAAGTAAATCGAGATCCACGAAGGGCAAACTCCCATCGCTTACGATCACTTTTACTAGAAGGGTCGTTAGAAAAATAATGGTCTGCCATATGGCCACCTCTTTTCTTTACAGTTAAAAAAAAAGCTCGCATGAGAGCGAGCTTTTTTTAAAGCATCAAAAGTTAATTACTTAACTTCTACAGCAGCGCCAACTTCTTCAAGTTTAGCTTTGATTTCTTCAGCTTCTTCTTTAGCAGCAGCTTCTTTGATTACTTTTGGAGTGTTGTCAACTAATTCTTTAGCTTCTTTTAAGCCAAGACCAGTGATTTCACGAACAACTTTGATAACTTTGATTTTTTGTGCACCAGCGCTAGTTAGTTCCACATCAAATTCAGTTTTCTCAGCAGCAGCTTCTCCAGCGCCACCAGCAACAGCTACAGGAGCAGCAGCAGTTACGCCGAATTCTTCCTCGATAGCTTTTACTAAGTCGTTAAGTTCTAATACAGTCATAGATTTAACTGCTTCAATGATTTGTTCTTTAGTCATTGTAAATATCCTCCCTTAAATAGGTTTGTATTGTTTTATCGATAATACGTAATTATCTTTTAAAAAATTAAGCGCCTTGCTCTTCCTTTTGGTCTGCAACTGCTTTAGTAGCAAGTGCAAGGTTACGGATTGGAGCTTGAAGAACGCTAAGAAGCATAGAAAGTAAGCCTTCACGTGATGGAAGAGTAGCAATTGCTTTAACCTCATCAAGTGTTACAAGTTTACCTTCGATTACGCCCGCTTTAATTTCTAAAGCTTCATGATCTTTAGCGAAGTCGTTTAATACTTTCGCAGGAGCAACTACATCCTCGTTACTGAACGCGATTGCGTTTGGTCCTGTTAAGAATTCATTTAACTCAGCCATTTCAGCAGATTCTGCAGCACGACGAGTTAGAGAGTTTTTGTAAACTTTGAACTCAACGCCAGCTTCACGTAATTGCTTACGTAATTCTGTTGCTTCAGAAACTGTTAAACCACGGTAGTCAACAACGATTGTAGATTTACTAGCGCGAAGTTTGTCCGCGATTTCAGTTACAACTTGTTGTTTAGTTTCGATTACTTTGCTCATGTTATTACACCTCCTGTAGATTATATAGAAGATGTACCGAAAGTGCACTAAAAACCTCCATGCCCAACTTGTAGACATGGAGGCATATAGTCACAGAAAAAAGATTCCGCTTCGTATATTAACACCTAGGTAGGAAATTAAGTCTATTGACACCTACTGTCTACGGTACACTAATTAAATTCACAACATAAATGATTATATTAAAACTTCTTTATGAAGTCAACTTCCAAAATTTACGCTAATGTAGAAACGTCTACACGTACGCCAGGTCCCATTGTAGAAGCAACTGTTACGTTCTTCATGTAAGTACCTTTTGCAGCAGCTGGCTTAACTTTTTGTAAAGTGTCAGCAATTGTTTTGAAGTTTTCTACTAATTTAGCATCTTCGAAAGATACTTTACCGATTGGAACGTGGATGTTACCAGCTTTATCAACGCGGTATTCAACTTTACCAGCTTTGATTTCGTTAACAGCTTTAGTTACATCGAAAGTAACTGTTCCAGTTTTAGGGTTTGGCATTAAACCTTTAGGTCCTAATACGCGACCAAGTTTACCAACTTCACCCATCATGTCAGGAGTTGCTACTACTACATCGAAATCGAACCAACCTTGTTGGATTTTACCGATGTAATCAGTATCGCCTACGAAGTCAGCTCCAGCAGCTTCAGCTTCTTTAGCTTTTTCACCTTTAGCAAATACTAATACACGTTGTACTTTACCAGTACCGTGTGGAAGAACAACTGCACCACGGATTTGTTGGTCAGCTTTCTTAGGGTCAACACCTAAACGGAATGCAGCTTCTACAGTTGCATCAAATTTAGCTGTGTTTGTTTTCTTTACTAATTCTACTGCTTCTGTTGCAGAGTAAGCAGCTGCACGATCAACAAGCTTTGCAGCTTCTACGTACTTTTTACCTCTTTTAGCCATTTTTATTTCCTCCTCGAATGTGGTTTTAGCGGAATAACCTCCCACGTTTACGCCTGTTTTCAGGTATAACCTGAGGATGAGCGCCATCCATTTATTTAAAAACGATAATCATTTACGATAATAAAGGTTGCGAATTGGAATTCCAGACCCGCAACCTTTTTTAAAAACAAATCGAATTAGTCTTCGATAACGATGCCCATACTGCGTGCAGTACCTTCAACCATACGCATTGCAGCTTCTACGCTAGCAGCGTTTAGGTCAGGCATTTTAGTTTCAGCGATTTCGCGTACTTTATCACGCTTAACAGTTGCCACTTTATTACGGTTTGGTTCACCAGAACCAGACTCAATACCAGCTACTTTCTTAAGAAGAACAGCAGCAGGAGGAGTTTTAGTAATGAAAGTGAATGAACGGTCCTCAAATACCGTAATTTCAACAGGGATGATAAGACCAGCTTGATCTGCTGTACGAGCGTTAAACTCTTTACAGAAGCCCATGATGTTAACACCTGCTTGTCCTAATGCTGGACCAACTGGTGGAGCTGGGTTAGCTTTACCTGCAGGAATTTGAAGCTTTACCATTTTAATTACCTTTTTAGCCACGAGACACACCTCCTTAAGTCCGTGATGTGGTCAATTGGACAGTGATTTGCCCTCCCACGTCATATTTTATCTGTAAGGATAAAATCTTTCAAAAAACGTCTCCGATAACGAAGACGTACTGACTTAAAAGATATTATCACTTTTTACAATTCATTTCAAGTTTCATTTTATAATTTTTCAATTTGATGGAAGTCAAGTTCAACTGGAGTCTCGCGACCAAACATGTCCACAAGCACGCTAACCTTTTTCTTCTCCACATCAATTTCTTCAATAGCACCTGTATAATCTGCGAATGGCCCCTCATTTACACGTACTGTCTCATGAAGTTCAAAGTCGAAATCAACCACTTCGTTGTCCATTCCCATATGTTTCATAATGGTAACAACTTCCTCTTCTAATAGAGGTGATGGTTTAGATCCAGAACCAGAAGAACCAACGAACCCAGTTACACCCGGCGTGTTACGTACAACATACCAAGAGTCATCAGTCATGATTAATTCTACTAATACATAACCTGGGAACACTTTTCTTTTCATTAATTTTTCTTTTCCGTTTTTCATTTCTACTTCTACTTCTTCCGGGACAACAACACGGAAAATTTTATCTTGCATACCCATTGATTCTACACGTTTCTCTAGGTTTGCTTTTACTTTATTTTCATATCCAGAATAAGTATGGACAACATACCAACTTTTTTCCATTCATTTAGGACGAGCGTCCTTCCCTCCCTGACGTACATTTTTTTGCGCAAATGAAAAAACCCGTTCACCGGGCTTTTACACAGTTCTTATAAATAACATTATATCATGGATAAGTGCTTCTTATTCAAGAATTAACCAAGAATTAACCGAATTAAAGAAGAAATGCCCATATCAACTACTGCGAAGAAAATCGCAAAGAACACAACTGTAGCAACAACAGTCGCTGTTGAGCGGAGTAATTCATCTTTTTTAGGCCAACTTACTTTTTTCATTTCGCGACCTACATCGCCGAAAAAGTTCGTTAAACGCATCTGCGGGACCTCCAGTGTATTATTTCAATTATTTATTTTGTTTCCTTGTGAACTGTATGCTGATTGCATGTTTTACAAAACTTTTTTATTTCAAGTCGCTCTATTGAGCTCGTATCTTTCATAGTAGAGTAGTTTCGATTTTTACACTCTTCACATGAGAGTACAACTTTTTTCCTCATTAGTTACACCAACCTTGTAACATTATGTCCCTAAAAATGTATCATACAATAAAAGACAATGTCAATGACATGCATTTTGTACTCTCTACAAAAGAAAACAGGTGATTTATTTTACACCTGCAGCACTTGTTACTTCTTATGAATTTAAAGTTGTACTTTCTCTCATTTCCATATATCGTTCCAATTTCCTCTTTACTCTTTGTAAAGCGTTATCAATAGATTTCACATGCCTGTTTAACTGTTCTGAAATCTCTTGATAAGAACGACCATCTAAATATAAAGAAAGCACTTTTCTTTCTAAATCGCTTAATAATTCAGATATTTTTGATTCTATGTCTGTATATTCTTCCTGGCTAATGATCATCTCTTCAGGATCAGTCACCTTCGCTTCAGAAATAACATCCAATAACGTTCGATCAGATTCCTCATCGTAAATCGGCTTATCTAAAGACACATACGAATTTAAAGGAATATGTTTTTGTCTTGTTGCCGTTTTAATAGCGGTAATAATTTGTCGAGTGATACATAGTTCAGCAAATGCTTTGAATGAAGACAGCTTGTCCTCTTTATAATCACGAATTGCTTTAAACAACCCTATCATACCTTCTTGAACAATGTCTTCTCGATCGGCACCCACTAAAAAGTAAGATCTTGATTTCGCACGAACAAAGTTCTTATACTTGTGAATTAAATATTCTAGAGCGTCAGTATTACCTTTTCGAACTAACTCAACGATTGCCTCATCCTCTAAATCACGAAATGTAACGTCGCCTATACTTACGAAGCCTGCTTCCACCTTGATCCCTCCGACCGCTATTTATTTAGCAATATTATACAGTAAAAAGATAAAGAGCGTCAATGCTTCAACGCTCTCCTCTTCTTAATTTTTCTAATTTTTCTGTAATATCTTTACTAAATATCTTTCGCATGGCGGGCTGCTGTTCTTTCGCGTCTTTTGTACGCCTTCTTACTTGTTGTTCCATTGCTTGTACTTCCAACTCTAATTCACGCGCAGATTTTCGAAGGGCACCTTGCGCAAATATAACCCATTGTTCTGTATAATCAGAAGTCGCAACATATATTTGTGTATTTATATTTCTAAGCTCTATCGCAAGTTGCTCTATCTTTTCGTCTGCAGTTTGATTCTTTCGTGTGAATATTACTTCTACACGAGATTGTTTCATCTTTTTTTCAATACCATGGACTGTATAGGCATCAAAGACTATCATCACTTTTGTGCCTGTATAACCTTGATAATCCGCCATCTTATCAATAAGCGCATCTCTTGATGATTGTAAATCTACATCCCGCAGTTTCTTCAAATCTCCCCAAGCTCCGATAATGTTGTAGCCGTCAACGATTAAAATATCGTTCATTTTTTATTTACCAATTTCGTGACGTTTACGATATACCTCATACATTAACAAACTTGCGGCTACTGAAGCATTTAAGGATGTAACTTTACCAACCATCGGTAGAGTGATTAAGAAATCACACTTTTCACCAATAATACGACTCATACCTTTTCCTTCACTACCAATTACTAATCCAATCGGCATTGTACCATCTAAATTACGGTAATCCGTTTTCCCTTTGGCATCTGTACCAGCAATCCAAAGTCCACGCTCTTTTAATTCATCAATTGTACGAGATAAGTTTGTTACGCGCGCAACAGGAATGTATTCAATCGCTCCTGTTGATGCTTTCGCAACTGATGCGGTAAGTCCCACAGCTCTTCTCTTCGGAATAATAATTCCATGAGCTCCTGTTGCATCAGCAGTACGCATAATAGAACCTAGGTTATGCGGATCTTCAATCTCATCTAAAATCAAGAAGAATGGATCTTCATTACGTTTTTCTGCCACTTTGAATAAATCTTCTAACTCTGCATACTGATATGCAGCTACTTGAGCAATTACACCTTGATGATTACCCTCAACTAATTGATCTAACTTTTTCTTTGGTGCATGTTGTAAAATAATCTTATTTTCTTTCGCTAATGCTAGTACAATTTGTACTTGTCCTTTGGCAGCACCTTCTGCGATCCAAATTTTATTAATATCTCTCCCTGATCTTAACGCTTCAATTACAGGGTTACGTCCGATAATATATTCACTAGTCATGATGATGTGCCCCCTTCCTTTTCTTCTAAAACTGCTATTGCCTTATATACAATTTCGTCTAATCTTTCACGATTATTTAATAAATGATGGTAACCAATTAGCGCTTCAAAGGCTGTACTATGTCGATATGTTTGTACATCCGTATTTTTCGGAACTGTACCTGAATTTGCATTACGCCCTCTTCTTAATACCGCCTCTTCTTCCTCTGTCAAAAATGCCGTCTCTAATAAATGATAAACAACTTTCGCCTGTGCTTTTGCTGAAACAAAGCTCGTCCCTAAGCGGTGTAATTGATTAGGTCGAACTTTTCCTTTTTGAAGGAGGTGATAGCGGATATATTGTTCATATACCGCATCACCCATATACGCTAACGCCAAGCTGTTTAATTGCTTTGCATCGATCATCCTTATCCTCTTTTCCATCTTGTACCTTGAGCGGTATCTTCTAAAATAATATTACGTTCTTTTAAATCGTCACGAATTTGATCAGACAATGCAAAATCACGATTTTTACGAGCTTCAATGCGCTTTTGGATAAGCTCTTCAATTTCTTCATCCAGTAATTCTTCTTTTGATAATTCTAATCCTAAAATATCAAATAACGTTTCCAGTTGTTTTACGTATGCTTCAATCACAACTTTAGATGTATGCTCTTCAAGTAAATATTGATTTGCATGATTTGCTACGTTGTATAATTCGGTAATTGCATTTGCAGTGTTAAAGTCATCATTCATTGCCTCTTCAAATGCAGTCTGGAATTTCTCTATTTCAGCTAACCATTTCTCATTATGGTCCGTTAAATCCGTACTACTCTCCATACGATGCTTTAAGTTTCCATAAGCTGTTTTAATTCTTTCCAGTCCATTATTCGTACTTTGTAATAACTCTTCACTAAAGTTAATCGGGTGACGATAGTGTACTGATAACATAAAGAATCTAATTAACTGCGGGTCGTATTGCTTAATAATATCGTGAACTAAAATAAAGTTACCCAGCGATTTAGACATCTTCTCATTGTTAATATTAATATATCCATTATGCATCCAGTAACGTGCAAACGTTTTTCCAGTCAATGCTTCTGACTGCGCAATTTCATTTTCATGATGCGGGAATGCCAAGTCTTGACCACCAGCATGAATGTCAATTGTATCCCCTAAGTACTTACGCGCCATTGCTGAGCATTCAATATGCCATCCTGGACGTCCTTGCCCCCAAGGGCTTTCCCAGAAGATTTCTCCTTCTTTCGCAGCTTTCCATAAAGCAAAATCAAGAGGGTCTTGTTTCTTTTCCCCTACCTCAATACGAGCACCGTGACGTAAATCTGCGATTGGTTGATGTGATAATTTACCGTAACCTTCGAATTCCTTCGTCTTAAAGTACACATCACCCTCTGATTCATATGCATACCCTTTATTCACAAGTTCTTGAATAAATTCAATAATGATATCCATATTTTCTGTTACACGAGGATGAACTGTTGCGTGTTTGCAACCTAGTGCTGTTACATCTTCAAAGTACGCTTCAACAAAGCGATCAGCAATTGTCGGTACATCTTCACCTAATTCATTTGCCGCTTTAATTAATTTATCATCTACATCCGTAAAGTTAGATACATATTGCACATCGTATCCTTTGTATTCTAAATAACGACGCACTGTATCGAATACCATAGGAGGCCTTGCATTCCCAATATGAATGTAGTTATAAACTGTAGGTCCGCATACATACATCTTTACCTTATTTTCTTCTAATGGAACAAACTCTTCTTTTTGACGTGTTAACGTATTATAAATGTGAATAGTCATTTTTATCCTTCCTTTCTACCTTTAATTCCAATTGTTTCTTCAATTTATCAAGTTCTACTTCCATAGCCTTTAATTTATCAAAAATCGGATCCGGAAGGTCAGAGTGATTTAATTCTTGACCAATCTTTACTCCATTTTGAATAACGACACGGCCAGGTATACCTACAACTGTAGAATGTGCAGGAACTTCTTTTAATACGACAGACCCCGCTCCGATTTTAGAATTCTCTCCCACAGTAATAGAACCAAGAACTTTAGCACCCGTCGCAATTAATACATTATCCTGAATTGTTGGATGCCTCTTTCCTTTTTCTTTTCCTGTACCACCTAATGTAACCCCTTGATAAATCGTTACATTATCACCAATTTCACAAGTTTCTCCGATTACAACTCCCATTCCATGATCTATAAAAAAACGTCGACCAATAGTTGCTCCTGGATGGATCTCAATGCCAGTAAAAAAGCGGCTCACTTGTGAAACAAAACGTGCAAGAAAGAAAAAATTTCTTTTATAAAAAGCATGTGCAATTCGATGGGCCCAAACTGCATGTAATCCAGAGTAAGTTAAAATGACTTCGAAATAACCTCTTGCCGCTGGATCCTGTTCAAAAACGACTTCAATATCTTCCCGAAGCCTCTTAAACATCGGTGTTCCCTCCCCTTTATGGGCTGCTTTTTTGTCGAGCGAACTAACTCCCCTAACTCATCACTTCTCCCCTAATTCTTTATATAAGGAGATAAATTCTATATTCATACCTATTTACACGGTATAAAAAAAAGGCGTCTCTGTCATATTGACAGAGACGCCTTTTAAGCGCGGTTCCACTCTGTTTAGGCTTAAAAAAGCCTCAAACTCATCCATGATAACGGTGTACACCGCTTCTGCTTACTTTGCGGCCTAAGACATCCCACGAAGCAATTCGCTGTTCAGCAGAAGACTCGAAGGGGCATTTCAAAAATCCGCTTATAAACCACTCCCAGCCTAAAGGTGGTTCTCTCTGTAAAAAGCCTGATTTTCTACTTCTCCTTCTCGTCGCTTTTCCTTATTAGGTTTTAGGTATACTTATTATATTTCTAAACCTAGAAAATGTTAACCAATTACTTTTTGAAGACGATTTAAAACTTTTTCTTTTCCAAGAAGTGCAATAGCATTCGGAAGCTCTGGACCATGCGTTTGTCCTGTAGTTGCAACACGGATTGGCATAAATAAATTTTTACCTTTATGTCCTGTTTCCTTTTGAACTGCTTTAATCGCTGCCTTAATTGCTGCTGGCTCCATTGCTTCTAGAGCTTCTATTTGACCAGCAAATGCACGAAGTACTTCAGGTACTTGTTCACCATTTAGTACTTCTTGTCCTTCTTCTTCATAATCAACATGATCTTTAAAGAACATTTCAGAAAGCTCTACAATTTCAGCTCCAAAACTCATTTGTTCATGGTATAAAGCAATTACATCACGAATCCAAGCTTGGTCTTGTTCGCTTAAAGTTTCTCCCACACGTCCAGCTTTCACTAAATGCGGTAAGCTTAACTCTACAACCGTATCTAAATCTTGCTTTTTCATATACTGGTTGTTCATCCATTTTAGTTTTTGAGAATCAAATAATGCAGGTGATTTTGATAAACGAGCTGCATCGAACATTTTGATAAACTCATCTTTAGAGAAGATTTCTTCTTCTCCTACCGGAGACCAACCTAGTAGTGCAATAAAGTTAAAGATTGCTTCTGGAAGATACCCAAGCTCTTTATATTGCTCAATAAATTGAATAATAGATTCATCACGCTTACTTAACTTTTTACGACTTTCATTAACAATTAGAGTCATATGACCGAATTGTGGAATATCCCAGCCGAAAGCTTCATAAATCATCATTTGTTTCGGTGTATTTGAAATATGATCATCACCACGAAGTACATGTGTAATTTCCATTAGATGATCATCTACTGCTACTGCAAAGTTATAAGTTGGAATTCCATCCTTTTTCACAATAACAAAATCACCGAAATCATTTGAATGGAACGCAACTTCATCTTTTACAATATCTTTGAATGTGTAGTCACGATCAGCTGGTACACGGAAACGAATACTTGGAATACGTCCCTCAGCTTCAAATTCTTTCACTTGTTCTTCAGTTAATTCACGGTGGTTACCTGCGTAACGAGGTGTTTCACCGCGAGCGATTTGTCCTTCACGCTCTGCTTCTAGCTCTTCTTCTGTCATATAACATTTATAAGCTAGACCACGCTCTAATAAATCTTCATATAATTTTTTATAAATATCTAAACGCTCTGTTTGGCGATATGGTCCAAATTCACCACCAACATCAACACCTTCATCCCAGTCCATACCGAGCCATTTCAAGTATTTTAATTGGCTTTCTTCTCCACCAGCCACGTTACGTTTTACATCAGTATCTTCAATACGAATAATAAATTTGCCATCTAAATGACGAGCAAATAAATAATTAAATAATGCCGTACGCGCATTTCCGATATGTAAGTGTCCTGTTGGACTTGGCGCGTAGCGCACTCTCACTTGCTTTTCCATAATTGGTACACCTTCCATTCTTAATGTCAACACATTCTATAATTGTACACCAAAAAAATGTGATTATCCATCTTACGAATTAAAAACCATTATTTTTTCTGTAATAAAACAACCGCTTGAGAAGCAATCCCTTCTTCTCTACCTGTAAATCCTAATTTTTCTGTTGTTGTTGCCTTTACATTAATGTTATCGATAGACGTTTCTAACAGTTCACTAATGCGCTTACGCATACTCTCAATATGTGGTGCCATTTTTGGTTTTTGAGCAATAATTGTACAATCTAAATTTCCTAACTCGTAACCTTGTTCACGCACAAATTCCCAAACTTTTTGTAACAATACAGCTGAATCTGCATCTTTAAAAGCTGGGTCTGTATCAGGAAAATGCTTTCCGATATCTCCTGCTGCAATCGCACCTAAACATGCATCAGCAATCGTATGTAACAATACATCTGCATCTGAATGACCGATTAATCCTTTCTCGTGTGGAATTGTAATTCCACCGATAATCAACGGGCGCCCTTCCGCAAATTCATGTACATCAAAACCTTGTCCAATTCGAAACATCCTTACTTCCTCCTTAAGCTAAACTACTGAGCTTTATGACTCTATATTATATCGCTATCCTTATAAAGAAAAGCCCGGCTGTTGCCGAGCTTTTCTTTATTAACACGTCATCAATGTTATTTCTTCTGAACACGTAGGAAACTTTCAGCAATTAATAGGTCTTCCGGAGTCGTCACTTTAATATTATAGTAACTCCCCTCTACTACACCTACTTGCTTCCCCACACGTTCTACGAGACTTGCATCATCTGTGCCAAGAAAACAACTTTGCTTTGCGCTTCTATGAGCTTCTAGCAAAAGAGAAACAGAGAATCCTTGTGGTGTTTGTACAGCGTTAAGTTGAGATCGCTCTACCGTTTCTACAACAACACCCTTCTCTACTTTCTTAACAGTATCTTTTACTGGCACTGCACAAATGGAAGCTCCATATTTTTCTGCTGCAGTTAATACATCGCGAATCACTTTATTCGTTACGAACGGGCGCGCCCCGTCATGCACAAGAACATATTCGACACCACTCGCATACTGAAGTGCGTTATAGACGCTATCTTGTCTTTCGGCTCCACCCTGAATGAATTGTACGTGCTTTTCAATCTGGTACTTCTGCATTAACTCTTCAAAATACGGGCGTTCTTCTTCGTTAATTGCCATAATAATACTTTTGCACGCTTTATCTTTTTCAAAAGCACGCAATGTGTGCACAATAATTGGTACTTCATCTATAAGTAAAAATAACTTATTTTTACCAGCACCCATTCGTTTTCCTTGGCCCGCTGCCGGAATAATTAATGTATACATATTAATAATCCTCTACTTATAATGCTTTTTCTAGCAATTTACGTTTTGCGAAAATCATACGACCAGCCGATGTTTGTAATACGCTAGTAACAAGTACGTCAAGTTGTGAACCCACATACTCTCTACCATCTTCTACTACAATCATCGTACCATCATCTAAGTATGCAACACCTTGATTTTGTTCTTTACCATCTTTCACAACATAAACACTTAATTCTTCACCAGGGAGTACGACTGGTTTAATCGCATTAGCTAAATCATTAATGTTTAACACCGTAACCCCTTGTAATTCAGAAACTTTGTTTAAATTGAAATCGTTTGTTACTACAGTTCCACCAGTGATTTTTGCCAACTTTACAAGCTTGCTATCTACTTCTTGGATATCATCGAAATCGCCTTCATAAATTTCTACCGGAATTGGCATCTCCTTTTGAATACGATTTAAAATGTCTAGCCCTCTGCGGCCACGATTACGCTTTAAAGCATCTGAAGAATCGGCAATATGCTGAAGCTCTTCTAATACGAATTGCGGAATGACAATTGTTCCTTCTAAAAACTTTGTTTGGCAAATATCTGCAATACGTCCGTCAATAATTACACTCGTATCGAGAATTTTCCAATGAGTCGTAGATTTTTCTGCTTCGACCTCTACCTCTTCATTCTCACTATTGTTTTTCTTCTTACCTCCGCGTTGGGGTAATGTAAATAATCCTAGCAATTCATTCCTCTTTTTAAATCCTACTTGGAATCCTAAATATCCAAGTAAAAGGGTGAAGAACACTTGCAACACCGTACTAATAACTGGAATTGTAAATTCACGAATTGGTATCAAAATTAAATATGCAACAATAAGACCAGAGATTAATCCTAATGTACCAAATAAAACATCTGCTACAGGCGCCTTTACAAGAGCCTCTTCAATATGCTTAATAAGTTGAACAATATAATCTACAAGCCAAAATGTTGTTAAAAATAAAATAATTGCACCAATAATTGCACGAACATACGATCCTTCCAACAAAGGAACCGCACCGATATCTAATACATTAATAATTTTTGGGATTAAGTAAATCCCTAACGCCCCCCCGATCACTAAAAAGAAGAGCTGTACAATCCGTTTTAACATCCAACCACCTCCTACTCATTATTAACCATTGTTTCGCTAATCAAAACGCCGAATGCAAAAGCGGACGTGTTTTTTTGTAAATAGTTTTATTTACCAATATATCATATCATATACCAAAAATGTTCTAGTGTCGTTATATTATAGAATCAATGTAATATTCTTAATTGTGTCTACTCATATAGAGATGCTCTTGAATTCTTTTTAGACCTTCTCGTATTTTCTTCGCTCTCACTTCTCCAATTCCTTCCACATCATCCAATTCATTAATAGTTGCTCGGCAAACACCTTGCAATGTTTTAAATCGATTAATTAAATTCTCGATAATAAGTGGCGGAACACGAGAAATCTTGCTTGTGATTCGGTACCCTCTAGGTGTCACACTTTCTTCTAAACTTGTTTGTCCTGGATAGCCAAGCAATTTAACTAAATCACTATCCTCTAAAAGTTGTGTATTTGCAAGATCTTGTAACTTTTTCAATATTTGATGATGGTCTTGTGTTTTCTCCTGGTGATAATCTTTAATTAACAATGCTGCCTCTGCCTCTAAATCAGCTAGTAATTCTGTAAGCTGTAAACGAATTAACCTACCTTCTGTTCCTAACTCATGAATATAGCTCAATATTTCATTTTTAATACGCAGCACCATTTCAACACTATGTAAAACGTGAACCACCTCGGACATTGTAACGACCTCTTCAAATTCTAGAATACCCAAATTCGTAATGCCGTCATTCCATACAGCCTTATATTTTTCTAGCGTTTGAATTGCTTGATTTGCCTTCGTTAAAATGACACCTATATCTTTTAATGTATAACGTAAGTTCCCTTGATATAGCGTAATTACATTACGTCTTTGTGAAATGGCCACAACAAGGCTGCCCGTCTGCTTTGCTACACGCTCTGCTGTTCGGTGACGCATACCTGTTTCAATAGAATCAATAGATGAATCCGGAACTAACTGTGCGTTTGCAATTAAAATTTTACTTCCAGTTTCATTTAAAATAAGTGCTCCATCCATTTTTGCTAATTCATATAAACTAGCAGGAGAGAATGCGCAATTAATATGAAAACCACCATCAACAATGCTTTTAATCTGCTCATTATACCCAAGAACAATTAGTCCCCCTGTTTGTGCGCGAAGTACATTATCTATCCCTTCGCGCAGTGGTGTTCCCGGGGCCACGAGCTGTAAAATATTAATTATACTTTTGACACGTTGCTTATTTTCTTCCATAGCCTAGCCTCCTAATGTCAAACGAAGCGCTTCTCCTAAATTAGAAACACCTACAACCTCAATCCCCTCTGGAATTGTCCACCCCCCTAAATTTTTTCTAGGAATGATAGCACGTTGAAATCCTAATTTAGCTGCTTCTTGTACACGTTGTTCGATTCTTGATACTCTTCTTATTTCTCCAGTTAATCCAACTTCTCCTATTACCGCATCAGTTGGTGCCGTAGATTTATCTCTAAAACTTGAAGCTATACTTAAGGCAACAGCTAAATCAATTGCCGGTTCATCTAATTTCAAACCACCAGCTACTTTTAAATACGCATCTTGATTTTGTAATAGTAAACCTGTTCTTTTCTCTAGTACCGCCATAATAAGCGAGACACGATTATGATCAATTCCTGTCGCCATTCTTCGAGGATTTCCAAAACTAGTAGGGGAAATTAATGCCTGTATTTCTACTAAAACTGGTCTTGTTCCTTCCATTGAGGCAACTACTGTTGAACCTGCAACTCCAACTGGTCTTTCCTCAAGGAAAATTTCAGAAGGATTTAAGACTTCTGCAAGGCCAAGTTCTTTCATTTCAAAGATACCCATTTCATTCGTAGAACCAAAACGATTCTTTACAGCTCGTAAAATACGATATGTATGGTGTCGATCTCCTTCAAAGTAAAGAACTGCATCGACCATATGTTCTAGCATACGCGGTCCCGCAATTGCACCTTCTTTTGTCACATGCCCTACGATAAAAATTGGGATTCCCTTTGTTTTTGCAAGTTTCATTAATTCTGCTGTACATTCACGTACTTGCGCCACACTACCAGGAGCTGATGTCACTTCAGGTAAATGTATCGTTTGAATAGAATCAATAACAACAAAAGCAGGATTCATCTCTTCAATATGTGCTGCAATACGCTGTAAATCTGTCTCTGATACAACAAATAGATTACTACCATTTACATGTAAACGATCTGCACGAAGTTTAATCTGCTTTGCTGACTCCTCACCTGATATATACAATACATCATATGAAGCATCTGCTAATTGCGAGGAAATCTGTAATAATAACGTTGATTTTCCAATCCCAGGGTCCCCACCAATAAGTACTAAAGATCCATCTACAATTCCGCCACCTAGTACACGGTTAAACTCCTGAAATTTTGTTTCAATACGTGCCTCAGACTTTGTTTCTACTTCTGTAAGACGTCTTGGTTTTGTTACTTCTGTTTGAATTGCATTTGCATAATTTAGGCGTCTGGATGATACAACGGGTTCCATCTCTTCAACAAGCGAATTCCATTGACCACACCCTGGACATTTACCCATATATTTTGGTGATTGATAACCACACTCTTGACATGTGAATTTTGTTTTCTTTTTAGCCATATCTTTTTATATTTCACTTCGCTTTCATCTATAAACATTTGACCTTCTCGTACAAGAAAGAGGGCTATCTCGTAGCCCTCTTAGTTTGTCTATACTTATTTTACCTTTTCAGCACTATGAATGACAAATGTTTCCCCTTCTACATCAAAGATAACTTTTTGCCCTTTCTCAATAGCACCTTTTAAAAGTTCTTCCGATAGTCTATCTTCTACATGCTTCTGAATTGCTCTACGTAGTGGACGAGCACCATATTCACGATCAAACCCTTTATCAGCAATAGCTGCAATCGCCCCTTCTGTTAATTGCAATTCAATTTCTTGTTCTTTTAAGCGATTCACTAACTGATTTACCATAAGAGTCACAATTTCTTGAATATGTTTTTTCTCAAGCATATGGAATACGATAATTTCATCAATACGGTTTAAGAATTCTGGACGAAATGCCTTTTTCAGCTCATCCATTACTTTACCTTTCATATCCGAATAATCACGGCTTTCATCTTGTACGTTAAATCCAAGATGTTTGTTACGTTTTAACGCCTCAGCACCAACGTTAGACGTCATAATAACAATCGTATTACGGAAGTCAACTGTACGTCCTTTAGAATCAGTTAAACGACCATCTTCCAATACCTGTAGTAAAATATTAAATACATCGGGATGCGCCTTCTCTACTTCATCTAATAGGACAACTGAATACGGCTTACGACGAACCTTCTCTGTTAATTGTCCGCCTTCTTCATACCCAACATATCCTGGAGGAGAACCAACTAAGCGAGAAGTTGAATGTTTCTCCATATACTCAGACATATCAATGCGAATCATTGCATCCTCATCACCGAACATAGATTCTGCCAATGCTCTTGCTAATTCTGTTTTACCTACACCTGTTGGCCCTAAGAAAATAAATGAACCAATTGGACGTTTCGGATCTTTTAGTCCTGCTCTTGCACGACGAACAGCTTTCGCTACAGCCACTACCGCTTCATCCTGGCCAATGACACGATCATGAAGAATGGATTCTAAGTTTAATAATTTATCAGTCTCTGTTTGTGCAAGTTTAGAAACAGGGATACGTGTCCATGTAGAAACGACATTTGCAATATCTTCTACCGTAACCTCTGAATTTTCTTTTCCTTGTTGCTCTTTCCACTGACGCTTTGTATCTTCCAATTTCTCACGTAAGCGTTGTTCCATATCACGTAAGGAAGCAGCCTTTTCAAACTCTTGACTTTGTACAGCCGCATCTTTTTCTTTTCGAATTTCCTCAAGCTTCACTTCAAGCTCTTTTAAGTTTGGTGGTGTTGTATAAGAGCGTAAGCGAACCTTTGAAGCAGCTTCATCAATTAAATCAATTGCTTTATCCGGTAAGAAACGATCCGTAATATAACGATCAGAAAGTTTTACAGCTGCATCAATTGCATCATCTGTAATAGACACACGGTGATGCGCCTCATAACGATCGCGTAAACCTTTCAAGATTTGAGTTGATTCTTCTAGACTCGGCTCATCAACATGAATTGGCTGGAAACGTCTCTCTAAAGCTGCATCCTTTTCAATATATTTACGATACTCATCTAAAGTTGTCGCACCAATACATTGTAATTCTCCGCGTGCTAAAGATGGTTTTAAAATATTTGATGCATCGATTGCACCTTCTGCTCCACCTGCACCGATTAATGTATGAAGTTCATCAATAAATAGAATAATATTCCCTGCTTGACGTATTTCATCCATTACTTTCTTTAAACGATCTTCAAACTCACCACGATATTTCGTCCCAGCTACCACTGTTCCCATATCTAGTGTCATAACACGCTTATCTCTTAACGTTTCAGGAACTTCATTATTTACGATTTGCTGTGCTAACCCTTCAGCAATTGCTGTTTTACCTACACCAGGCTCTCCAATTAACACTGGATTGTTTTTTGTTCTACGGCTTAACACTTCAATTACACGTTGAATTTCTTTACTACGTCCAATAACAGGATCCAAACGATTCTCACGTGCAACAACTGTTAAGTCGCGTGCTAAACTGTCTAGTGTCGGTGTATTGGCATTTGTCGATGAACCACCTTGGTGACCTGAACTTGCTTCGTTACTTCCAAGAAGTTGTAATACTTGTTGTCTTGCTTTGTTGAGGCTTACGCCTAAATTATTTAAAACACGTGCCGCTACACCTTCACCTTCACGGATTAAGCCAAGTAAAATATGTTCTGTTCCAACGTAAGAATGTCCTAGCTTACGCGCTTCATCCATAGACAATTCAATAACTTTTTTAGCACGAGGTGTATAATGTACAGTTTGAGAAGCTTCTGTTCCACGTCCAATTAACGCTTCTACCTCTTTTTGCACTTTTTCCGGGCTCAATCCAAGAGCAATTAACGCTTTTGCTGCAATTCCTTCACCTTCGCGTACAAGCCCAAGTAAAATATGTTCTGTTCCAATATTATTATGCCCAATGCGAATTGCTTCCTCTTGAGATAAAGCTAATACTTTCTGTGCTCTTTCTGTAAATCTTCCAAACATCATAGAAATCGCCTCCTACTTGCGCTTAGTTTTTTTCAATACGTAATCGCTCACGGATTAAGGTTGCTCTTCGATAATCTCTTTCTTCTGGTCCTAAAGGTCCTCCTGCATATTGTTGTAAAATACCTGGTTGCGTAAGAACCATTAGCTCAGTCAAAATATTTCTCGATATACCTTTTATATATCCTAGATCAATACCAAGTCGTACATCCGATAAGCAAGTTGCCGCTTCTGCAGATTGAATTAAACGACTGTTTGCTAGTATACCGTAAGAACGATAAACCTTATCTTCAAGCTCAATACTCGAATTTTGTACAATTAATTCTCTGGCCAATTTTTCTTGTTGTATAATTTGCTGCATGACACTCTTTAAATCTGCAATAATATCTACTTCGGATTTCCCTAGCGTCATTTGATTTGATACTTGAAATATATTACCTAACGCTTCGCTACCTTCACCGTATATTCCTCTTACTACTAACCCTAATTTTTGAATTACTTGTATAATACGGCTAATTCTTTTTGTTAAAACCAGCCCTGGTAAATGAATCATTACAGAAGCTCTTAATCCTGTACCAACGTTAGTAGGACAACTCGTAATATATCCAAGTGATTCATCAAAAGCATATTCAACCTCTTTCTCAATCCAATTATCTATTTGATTAGCGCTTTGAAGCGCCTTTGATAACTGTAGCCCTGGAAATAGGCACTGAATCCTAATGTGGTCTTCCTCATTAAGCATCACACTAATGTGTTCGCTTTCTGATAACAGACATGCTCCATATTCGGTCCCTGCGAGATTTGGACTAATTAAATGCTTTTCGACTAAAACTCTCCTTTGAAGAGGCGTTAATTCATTCATTTTTAATAATCCAAACTTCCCAAAGGGCTCTACCGATTTATTTATAAATTTCTTTTTAAATAATTCTTGAACCTGTTGAGCTTCCTCTTCGTTTTGCATAGTAGAAAATTGATATTGCTTAAAATTACGAGCCAAACGAATTCGACTACTTAAAACAATATCAGAATCAGGGCCATCCCCCTTCATCCATGGACTAATCGCTTCATTCATAATTTTGTCCAGTGACATAGAACTACTCCCCCTCTCTATGCTCACTAAGCTGAGTTTCAAGCCCTCGAATTTCATCTCTTACCTCAGCAGCTTTCTCAAACTCCTCATTCTGTACATATTGTTTCAGAATAAGTTTTAGTTCATCTAATTCTTTCTTTAAGTGGATATTTCCTTCCATTCGTTCCGGAATTTTTCCACAATGTTCTGTATGTCCACCATGAAGTCGCTTTAACAATGGGTTTAAGTGTCCTTTAAATGTATCGTAACAAGAAGCACAACCAAAGCGTCCCACTTTTGTAAAATGTTCATATGTCATCTTACAATCTGGACATCTTACTGTATTTGTATTTGAAAACCCGTTTTTTCCTTCTCCAAACATTGTTGATTCACCGTGTAATAAACCAGCAAATACATCATGAAATGAAAAGTTAGACTGTGATGATTGAAAGAAAGACGTATAGCCACTTTGCTCCGCACATTGCTCACAAAGATGAACTTCCGCCTTCTTCTCGTTGATTACTTTTGTATAATGTAAAGTTGCTGGTCTTATATTACAGTTTTGACAAGTCATCAATATCCCCACCTTTACAATAGGAACGATCTACCTCATGATACTTTTCATACATTACTAGATTGTCCTCTTTCCTTAATCCATTTAGATAAAAGTACATGCTCTTTTTCAAAACTTCTACAATATTTAACTGCCCTATCTTAATTATCATTCTTTTACAAAAGCTTTATTTATTTATATTTCAGTGTTCTTAACATTGCGCATAATATTCGAGCCCTAAGTTCATCTCGAGAAGGAATATCCATTGATAATACAGAACGATCTAGTACACTTAACATTAGTTTTGCTTCACGGCCTGTTATAATTCCCTCTTCTAATAAACGTATAATCATACTCTCTGCATTCCCTTGTGCAACGCTATGATCAATCATATGAAGCATTTGATCAATAATGTCTATATCATCATGCAGTTTGACTTTTATAATGCGAATGTAACCTCCACCACCACGTTTACTTTCTACTATAAATCCTCTTTCTAATGTAAAACGGGTATTGATTACATAATTGATTTGAGATGGTACGCACTCGAATCGATCCGCAATCTCATTTCTTTTAATTTCAATCACATTATTATTACTTAAGTCAATAACTTGCTTTAGATATTGCTCAATGATATCAGATATATTTCTCATTTATCCGCCACCTTTATTGACTTTGACTATCTTTGACTTTAATTATATACGTATTAATAAAATTTGCAACTCTTTTGCTTATTCACTATCCTAGCCACATTCCCCTGCATTTAATCAAAATAGTAATTATTTAAGCACATTTTTTTAATTACTATGGATTATAAAAGAAAACACGAAAAAACACGAGTCATTTGACTCGTGTTTAGTTGCTTGGCGACGTCCTACTCTCACAGGGACAAGGTCCCAACTACCATCGGCGCTAGAGAGCTTAACTTCCGTGTTCGGTATGGGAACGGGTGTGACCTCTCTGCCATCATCACCAAACTATGAAGGCATATTCCTTCAAAACTAGATAACATTTGCTACATATTATATGGTTAAGTCCTCGATCTATTAGTATTCGTCAGCTCCACATGTCACCATGCTTCCACCTCGAACCTATCAACCTGATCATCTTTCAGGGATCTTACTAGCTTACGCTATGGGAAATCTCATCTTGAGGGGGGCTTCATGCTTAGATGCTTTCAGCACTTATCCCTTCCGCACATAGCTACCCAGCTATGCCCTTGGCAGAACAACTGGTACACCAGCGGTGCGTCCATCCCGGTCCTCTCGTACTAAGGACAGCTCCTCTCAAATTTCCTACGCCCACGACGGATAGGGACCGAACTGTCTCACGACGTTCTGAACCCAGCTCGCGTACCGCTTTAATGGGCGAACAGCCCAACCCTTGGGACCGACTACAGCCCCAGGATGCGATGAGCCGACATCGAGGTGCCAAACCTCCCCGTCGATGTGGACTCTTGGGGGAGATAAGCCTGTTATCCCCGGGGTAGCTTTTATCCGTTGAGCGATGGCCCTTCCATGCGGAACCACCGGATCACTAAGCCCGACTTTCGTCCCTGCTCGACTTGTAGGTCTCGCAGTCAAGCTCCCTTATGCCTTTGCACTCTACGAATGATTTCCAACCATTCTGAGGGAACCTTTGGGCGCCTCCGTTACACTTTAGGAGGCGACCGCCCCAGTCAAACTGCCCACCTGACACTGTCTCCCGGGTCGATAAGACCCGTAGGTTAGAATTTCAATACAGTCAGGGCGGTATCCCACCAGCGCCTCCACCGAAGCTAGCGCTCCGGTTTCAATGGCTCCCGCCTATCCTGTACAAACTGTACCAAAATTCAATATCAGGCTACAGTAAAGCTCCACGGGGTCTTTCCGTCCTGTCGCGGGTAACCTGCATCTTCACAGGTACTATAATTTCACCGAGTCTCTGGTTGAGACAGTGCCCAAATCGTTACACCTTTCGTGCGGGTCGGAACTTACCCGACAAGGAATTTCGCTACCTTAGGACCGTTATAGTTACGGCCGCCGTTTACTGGGGCTTCAGTTCAGAGCTTCGCTTACGCTAACCCCTCTCCTTAACCTTCCAGCACCGGGCAGGTGTCACCCCCTATACTTCGCCTTACGGCTTCGCAGAGAGCTGTGTTTTTGCTAAACAGTCGCTTGGGCCTATTCACTGCGGCTTTCCGTTAAGAAAGCACCCCTTCTCCCGAAGTTACGGGGTCATTTTGCCGAGTTCCTTAACCAGAGTTCTCTCGCACACCTTAGGATTCTCTCCTCGCCTACCTGTGTCGGTTTGCGGTACAGGCACCTTTTATCTCGCTAGAAGCTTTTCTTGGCAGCGGGGAATCAAAGACTTCGCTCCATAAGGAGCTTCCCCATCACAGCTCAGCCTTCACGATAAGCGGATTTGCCTACTTATCAGCCTAACTGCTTGGACGTGCACAACCAATCGCACGCTTCTTCTATCCTTCTGCGTCCCTCCATTGCTCAAACGATAAAGAGGTGGTACAGGAATATCAACCTGTTGTCCATCGCCTACGCCTGTCGGCCTCGGCTTAGGTCCTGACTAACCCTGAGCGGACGAGCCTTCCTCAGGAAACCTTAGGCATTCGGTGGACGGGATTCTCACCCGTCTTTCGCTACTCATACCGGCATTCTCACTTCTAAGCACTCCACCAGTCCTTACGGTCTGACTTCACTGTCCTTAGAACGCTCCCCTACCACTGATACCATTGGTATCAATCCGCAGCTTCGGTGGTGTATTTAGCCCCGGTACATTTTCGGCGCAGAGTCACTCGACTAGTGAGCTATTACGCACTCTTTAAATGGTGGCTGCTTCTAAGCCAACATCCTAGTTGTCTAAGCAACTCCACATCCTTTTCCACTTAATACACACTTTGGGACCTTAGCTGGCGGTCTGGGCTGTTTCCCTTTTGACTACGGATCTTATCACTCGCAGTCTGACTCCTAAGGATAAGTCATTGGCATTCGGAGTTTGACTGAATTCGGTAATCCGATGAGGACCCCTAGTCCAATCAGTGCTCTACCTCCAAGACTCTTACACTTAAGGCTAGCCCTAAAGCTATTTCGGGGAGAACCAGCTATCTCCAGGTTCGATTGGAATTTCTCCGCTACCCACACCTCATCCCCGCACTTTTCAACGTGCGTGGGTTCGGGCCTCCATTCAGTGTTACCTGAACTTCACCCTGGACATGGGTAGATCACCTGGTTTCGGGTCTACGACCACGTACTAAACGCCCTATTCAGACTCGCTTTCGCTGCGGCTCCGCCTCTTCA
>NZ_CP031062.1:85000-87500 GCF_008274865.1 Bacillus sp. AR4-2 | reverse complement strand
CCCCAAACAAGTATCGGGAAGACAGGATTTGAACCTGCGACCCCCTGGTCCCAAACCAGGTGCTCTACCAAGCTGAGCCACTTCCCGAAAGAAAACGCGCCCGAGAGGAGTCGAACCCCTAACCTCTTGATCCGTAGTCAAACGCTCTATCCAATTGAGCTACGGGCGCATATGGTGCCGAGGGCGGGGGTCGAACCCGCACGGTGGTCACCCACCGCAGGATTTTAAGTCCTGTGCGTCTGCCTGTTCCGCCACCCCGGCATGTCATATTGAAAATTGGAGCGGAAGACGGGATTCGAACCCGCGACCCCAACCTTGGCAAGGTTGTATTCTACCACTGAACTACTTCCGCAAGACATGTTTGAGATATTTTATTAAAAGTGCGGGTGAAGGGAGTCGAACCCCCACGCCAAAGGCGCTAGATCCTAAGTCTAGTGCGTCTGCCAATTCCGCCACACCCGCATATTAATTTATTTAAGAAAAATGGGGCGACTGATGGGAATCGAACCCACGAATGCCGGAGCCACAATCCGGTGCGTTAACCACTTCGCCACAACCGCCATGATTTCTGGTGCCGACTAGAGGACTTGAACCCCCAACCTACTGATTACAAGTCAGTTGCTCTACCAATTGAGCTAAGTCGGCTAAATGGTGGAGGATGACGGGATCGAACCGCCGACCCCCTGCTTGTAAGGCAGGTGCTCTCCCAGCTGAGCTAATCCTCCGGATTGCCTGGCAACGTCCTACTCTCACAGGGACAAGGTCCCAACTACCATCGGCGCTAGAGAGCTTAACTTCCGTGTTCGGTATGGGAACGGGTGTGGCCTCTCTGCCATCATTACCAGACTGTATTCATTTAAGACAAGAATCATTGTAACTCATTTAACTTTTAAAGTCAACAAGTTTTTTATATTCTTTCAAAACTAGATAACATTGCTTCATATTATATGGTTAAGTCCTCGATCTATTAGTATTCGTCAGCTCCACATGTCACCATGCTTCCACCTCGAACCTATCAACCTGATCATCTTTCAGGGATCTTACTAGCTTACGCTATGGGAAATCTCATCTTGAGGGGGGCTTCATGCTTAGATGCTTTCAGCACTTATCCCTTCCGCACATAGCTACCCAGCTATGCCCTTGGCAGAACAACTGGTACACCAGCGGTGCGTCCATCCCGGTCCTCTCGTACTAAGGACAGCTCCTCTCAAATTTCCTACGCCCACGACGGATAGGGACCGAACTGTCTCACGACGTTCTGAACCCAGCTCGCGTACCGCTTTAATGGGCGAACAGCCCAACCCTTGGGACCGACTACAGCCCCAGGATGCGATGAGCCGACATCGAGGTGCCAAACCTCCCCGTCGATGTGGACTCTTGGGGGAGATAAGCCTGTTATCCCCGGGGTAGCTTTTATCCGTTGAGCGATGGCCCTTCCATGCGGAACCACCGGATCACTAAGCCCGACTTTCGTCCCTGCTCGACTTGTAGGTCTCGCAGTCAAGCTCCCTTATGCCTTTGCACTCTACGAATGATTTCCAACCATTCTGAGGGAACCTTTGGGCGCCTCCGTTACACTTTAGGAGGCGACCGCCCCAGTCAAACTGCCCACCTGACACTGTCTCCCGGGTCGATAAGACCCGTAGGTTAGAATTTCAATACAGTCAGGGCGGTATCCCACCAGCGCCTCCACCGAAGCTAGCGCTCCGGTTTCAATGGCTCCCGCCTATCCTGTACAAACTGTACCAAAATTCAATATCAGGCTACAGTAAAGCTCCACGGGGTCTTTCCGTCCTGTCGCGGGTAACCTGCATCTTCACAGGTACTATAATTTCACCGAGTCTCTGGTTGAGACAGTGCCCAAATCGTTACACCTTTCGTGCGGGTCGGAACTTACCCGACAAGGAATTTCGCTACCTTAGGACCGTTATAGTTACGGCCGCCGTTTACTGGGGCTTCAGTTCAGAGCTTCGCTTACGCTAACCCCTCTCCTTAACCTTCCAGCACCGGGCAGGTGTCACCCCCTATACTTCGCCTTACGGCTTCGCAGAGAGCTGTGTTTTTGCTAAACAGTCGCTTGGGCCTATTCACTGCGGCTTTCCGTTAAGAAAGCACCCCTTCTCCCGAAGTTACGGGGTCATTTTGCCGAGTTCCTTAACCAGAGTTCTCTCGCACACCTTAGGATTCTCTCCTCGCCTACCTGTGTCGGTTTGCGGTACAGGCACCTTTTATCTCGCTAGAAGCTTTTCTTGGCAGCGGGGAATCAAAGACTTCGCTCCATAAGGAGCTTCCCCATCACAGCTCAGCCTTCACGATAAGCGGATTTGCCTACTTATCAGCCTAACTGCTTGGACGTGCACAACCAATCGCACGCTTCTTCTATCCTTCTGCGTCCCTCCATTGCTCAAACGATAAAGAGGTGGTACAGGAATATCAACCTGTTGTCCATCGCCTACGCCTGTCGGCCTCGGCTTAGGTCCTGACTAACCCTGAGCGGACG
>NZ_CP031062.1:32500-80000 GCF_008274865.1 Bacillus sp. AR4-2 | reverse complement strand
CTCAACTAGAAAAACTGCCAGCAACTAACTGGCAGCTCTTCTTTCTTTCACGTAATTATAGGAAGTGTATAGAAGAATGTCAATCTCCTATGTCCATTATTAACCAACGTAAATTGTTTGTTGTTTCGCTTCCACTTCTTCTACAAATGTACCTAACACATTCGCAAGGTCTTCCCGTGTGTTACAAGCATTAATACCATTACGTACACTCGCATTACCACGAACACCTTTTAAATACCAAGCTGCATGTTTTCTCATCTCTCTTACAGCGACACTTTCGTTCTTTAAGTCAATAAGACGATCTAGATGTAACATACATACATCAATTTTCTCGCGCACTGTTGGTTCCGGCATTAATTCACCCGTCTCCAAATACTTTACCGTACGATAAATCATCCACGGATCTCCAAGAGCCGCACGACCAATCATAACACCATCTACACCAATTTCATCAAGCATACGCTTTGCATCTTGCGGCGTTGCGACATCACCATTTCCGATAACCGGGATATTTACAGATTGTTTTACTTGTTTAATAATATCCCAATCCGCTTTTCCTTCATACATTTGCACTCGTGTACGTCCGTGAACCGCCACAGCTTGGCCACCAGCACGCTCAACAGCCCTAGCATTTTCTATTGCGAAAATATGTTCTTCATCCCAACCGATACGCATTTTAACTGTAACCGGCTTTTCAACAGCATCTACAACCGCTGCTACCATTTCATATATTTTATTCGGATCTAAAAGCCACCTTGCCCCCGCATCACATTTAACGATTTTCGGCACTGGACAACCCATATTAATATCAATTATGTCTGCTGTCGTATATTTATCTACATATTTCGCAGCATCTACAAGAGTTTCTTTCTCTCCACCAAAAATTTGTAAACTTAATGGCTTTTCTCTCTCGTCGATATATAACATATCTAATGTTCTTTTATTATTAAGTAATATTGCCTTATCACTTACCATTTCAGCACAAACTAAGCCGGCACCAAATTCTTTTACTGTTAAACGGAATGCAGAGTTACACACTCCCGCCATCGGTGCTAGTACAACCGGATTTTTCATCTCGATATTTGCAATCTTTAACAATCAACCTACTCCTTCCTGTACAATCACTTTGGCATTAATTCCTCTATCGAAACATTTAATGCCTTAGCAACTTCTACTACAAAATCTTGAGAAGGCGATCTATTCCCTCTCTCAACCTCACCTAAAACAGATACAGATACCCCTAGTTCTTTAGCAAAACCTTCTTGTGTATAGCCTTTTAGCTTTCGAAAAGCACGAATGCGTCTTCCCCATTTTTCTGCTTCCATACCGTTACTCCCTCTCGCCTTTTCATTTCTTCTACTTGTGAACGTGAAATGTTTTGTTTTATGTTTTGATTAATCTCTAACAACGGAACGATAACAAAAGCTCTTTCAAACATCCGCGGATGCGGAACAATAAGATTCTCTGCTTCAATATTCTCTTGATTATAAAGTAAAATGTCAAGGTCGATAGTCCTCGGCCCCCACCTAATTTCCCTTTTTCTTCCTAGGTCATTTTCTACTTTTTGTGTTACTTTCAATAACTCTTGTGGTGATAAATTGGTAGAAATTTTTATAACTAAATTTAAAAAACAACTTTGGTCAGTATAGCCAACTGGCTCAGTTTCATATACAGATGAAATATCATCAACCTGAATATAAGGATTTTTATTTAAAAACTGAATCGCTTCAGTTAGATACGTATAACGCTCTCCAATATTTGACCCTAATGCAATGTAAGCTATATTGTTCATGGACGTTCTCTCGTAATTTCTACTGCTACAGCACGATAATGACCCGGTATCGGTGGATCCGGCTTAATTACCTTAATTGTACAGCGTGAAATACTTTCATATTGTTTTAATATATCTGCAGCAATATTTTCAGCGATACTCTCCACAAGCTTATACTTTCTATCCTCAACAACTTTTCTACATAATTCGAAAAGCTCTCCATAATTGACCGAATGCTCTAAGTCATCACTTTCCCCTGCACGCTTTAAATCCAACTCCACCGTTAAGTCAACTTTAAATCTCTGACCTAATTTATTCTCCTCTGGGAACACACCATGATAACCATAAAACTCCATATCATGGATATAAATTTTATCCAATTACCTTACCCCCTTACCAATCATCGCATCCATCATTTTAGCCATACGCGCCATTTCTTTCACATCATGGACACGAACAAACTCACAGCCCTTTTCAATACCAAGACAAACGGTAGCTCCTGTTCCCTCAAGACGTTCCTCCACTGGCAAATCTAATACGTGCCCAATAAAGGACTTTCTCGAAGTACCTAAGAGAACCGGATAACCTAGCACATTTAACTGTTCTAAATTACGCATCGCCTCTAAGTTCTGCTCAGGTGTTTTAGCAAAACCGATACCTGGATCTAAAATAATATTCTCATCTGGCACACCAGCATTTTTAGCAATTTTAATACTGTCATACAAATCAGCAATCATATCCGCCATTAAATTACGATAATTCATATTATCGCGGTTATGCATTAAAATGATGGGTACATCATAATGAGCTGCGACTTCAGCAATTTTTGGCTCCGCCTTCGCTCCCCAAATATCATTAATAATATGAGCACCAGCCTCAATTGCTTGCTTTGCAACTTCAGCTTTATATGTATCGATAGATATAGGCAATTTTACTTCTTTTGAAACTGCTTGAATCATCGGGACAACTCGCTTTATTTCTTCTTCTACTGATACTTTAGCAAAACCTGGGCGAGTAGATTCGCCACCAATATCAATAATATGAGCACCTTGACCTTGCATTTCTTTTGCGTGACGTACCGCAGCATCTACCTCGTTGTAACTCCCACCATCAGAAAACGAATCTGGTGTTACATTTAAAATCCCCATAATTAATGTTTTTTCATTTAAATTCAATGTATATTCGCCGCAGCGCAAATCATAATCCCACTTCAAACTACACATCTCCTCTTCGTAATTCATTTCTGCTCCATAATTTCTCTCTTTGCATTCCATAAAGGTACATTAAACTTTTTGTAACCACTCCTACTTTACCCGGGAAATCCTGCGCTTCTATACGATAAAGCGGAACAATTTCTTGAATGGAGTTTGTTACGAAGACTTCATCCGCTGAAAGTAGCTCATCTTTTGTAAAGAAACCTTCCTTTACTTCTATATTTAATTCTTCAGCACTCTTTATAATAAACGCACGAGTGATACCATTTAAAATCCCTGTCTCTAACGAAGGTGTATATAAAACATCACCTTTCACAAAAAATAGATTCGAAACAATACCCTCTGCAACATAACCTGCTTCAGTGAAGAAAATACCTTCCTTACTCACAACATTTCCAATTTCACGCTTCCCTAAAATATTATTTAAATAGTGATGAGACTTCAGGCGAAATGTCCCTTCCGGTGTATTTCGCACTTGTTTTAGAATAACACCTTCTTTTTCCACTACATCCCCTGGAGCTGTTAAAGGTTTTATAAAAACAATAACAGAAGGCTCTTCATACATTTCCGTTTGTAATCCTATTTCATCTATACCCGCTGATACATTAAAACGTACATATGCATGCTTCAATTCATTCTTAGCGAGTAAATCTTTCAAAATAAGCATCACATCATTTTTTGTCATTGTCCATTTAATTTGCAATGTATCCAGCGCCTCTATTAAACGGTTATAATGATCATCCAATAAGAAAGGATGACCATTATAAATACGAAACGTTTCAAAAACTCCAAGACCATATAAATAACCATGATCATAAGGAGAAATTCTCGCTTCACTTGCTTCTACATACTGACCATTTACGTAAATTAACATAATGTCGCACTTGGACTGTATTTACGAATGAAATTCTGCAACAGCTCTTTCCCATGAGAAGTCATAATAGATTCTGGATGGAATTGCACACCCTCTATCGGCAATGTCTTATGACGAAGTGCCATAATTTCCCCTTCCTCTGTCCAAGATGTTACCTCTAAGCAATCGGGTAACGTCTCTTTCTTAACAATAAGGGAATGATAGCGCGTCGCAGTAAACGGATTAGGAATATCCGAAAAAATCGTCTTTCCATCATGATGCATAAGCGAGGTTTTTCCATGCATTAATCGCTCTGCACGGACAACCTCTCCCCCAAACACTTGTGCAATAGATTGATGCCCTAGACAAACACCAAAAATCGGAGTCTTTCCAGCAAAGTATTTAATAGCTTCCATACTAATCCCAGCTTCATTAGGACTACATGGGCCTGGAGAAATCATTAGAAAATCTGGTTTCATATTCTCAATATCTGAAATGGTCACTTCATCGTTACGTTTAACAACGAGCTCTTGTCCAAGTTCTCCAAGAAACTGCACTAAATTAAATGTAAAAGAATCATAATTATCAATCATTAATATCATTTCTCTCACCTAACCGTTTCTTCGCTACGTTCTTTTGCACGCCATAAAGCAATCGCCTTTTTTAACGACTCTTTATATTCATTTTCCGGATTTGAATCAATTACAATTCCCGCCCCTGCTTGTACATGAGCTTTTCCATCTTTAGCAAGAAGTGTTCTAATTACAATATTCAATTCTGTATCTCCAGAATAACCAATCCAACCGATTGAACCTGTATAAATCCCTCTTCGAACAGGTTCTAATTCCTCAATAATTTCCATCGTACGTATTTTTGGGGCACCAGTAATTGTTCCCCCAGGGAATACAGCCTTCACTAAATCAAAAGCATCCTTATCTTCTTCCACCTCACCACGCACATTAGAAACAATATGCATAACATGTGAGTATTTCTCAATTACCATAAATTCATCTACTTCTACAGTTCCATATTTACAAACACGTCCTAAATCATTTCTTTCTAAATCCACAAGCATTACATGCTCTGCTCTTTCTTTTTCGTTCTCAATTAATTCTCTTGCTAATTCTTCATCCTCTTGCTCATCCGCGCCTCTAGATCTCGTTCCAGCAATCGGTCTTGTACTTACTTCAGTTCCTTGTTTCTTAATTAACAACTCTGGCGATCCACTAACAATTTGAAAATCCCCAAGCTCCAGGTAACCCATATATGGAGATGGATTAATCTCACGAAGACTTGTATAAATTTCTAGTGGGTGTGTCTGTAACGTTCTTTCTTGTCTCGTCGACAAGTTTACTTGGAACACATCACCCGCCCCAATATATTCTTGAATACATTCAACTGCCTTCATAAAGCTGGCTTCAGTAAAAGCAACTGCTTCACTTTTCTTTTCAGGACTTTCAAAAGGCACGGTCACTTCAGGCGCTTCTGTCATCCAAAGACTCTTCCACTCATTTAGCCGTTCATTCGCCTCTTCATATTTATCTACATAATGCGTAATAACCCATAACACTTGTTCTTTTTGATCATAGACAAATACGTCATCAAATAATAAAAAGAAGATGTCAGGTATATTAATATCATCTTCCGCAAGAGAAGGCAGCTTTTCAATATAACGGATACAGTCATAACTGAAATAGCCAATTGCACCACCTTGAAAAGGCGGATACTCTGGGTTATAGTCCGTCTTCCATTGTTCCATATATTCTTGCATTAAATCTAACGGATTCCCTCGTTTTATTGTTTCCTTACCACTTTCACTTATATGTAACGTTTCATCCTTCCCTCGAATTACCGCTACTGGGTTCAGCCCTACAATGTTATAACGACCACCACGGCCGCTTTCTAACAAAATATGTTGCGATTTACCCTGAGAAAGAAATTTATATTGCTTAAAGAAATCTAACTGATATGGAATAGAAAGCGCTAAAGATTTTCTTCGTTGCATATCAACACCCCGTCTTCTTTTATCCCACCCTCTTAGATAAACCAGCTCAAACTACATAAGTTATTTATATAGAGATTGATTATACTCGAAGGCTAGTGAAAATAATTTAATTATACTACCTCTTATTTTACATGAAGTTTTCTAGTCATTCACTCTTTTCCTATTTCCAATCCCAAAAGAAAAAGCACCCTTTTTCAAGGATGCTTTTTCAATCGCGTTTAATTAGGATTCAAATTGATAAAGTGGTGTACTTAAATAACGTTCACCGTTACTTGGGATAATAACAAGTACCTTTTTCCCTTTACCTAACTTTTTCGCAACTTCTGTTGCTGCATAAATAACTGCGCCTGAAGAGATACCAACTAAAATACCTTCCTCTTTAGCCACTCTTCTCGCATATTCAAATGCTTGCTCTGTTTTCACTTGAATAATTTCATCATATACTTCTACATCCAACGTCTCCGGAACAAATCCCGCCCCAATTCCTTGGATTTTATGTGGACCTGGCTTCCCACCAGATAATACTGGTGAATCTGCAGGTTCTACTGCATAAATTTTAATATCTTTATACGCTTCCTTCAGTACTTCACCAGCACCAGTAATCGTTCCACCTGTACCAATACCTGCAATAAACGCATCTAATTGGTCGCCCATTTGTTCAATAATTTCTGGACCTGTTGTTAAACGGTGAATTTCTGGATTCGATTGGTTTTTGAACTGTTGTGGTATAAAGTAGCCATGTTCTTTTGCTAATTCAGTCGCTTTACGAATTGCTCCACCCATTCCTTCAGGCCCTGGAGTCAATACTAATTCCGCACCGTAAGCACGTAATAAATTACGACGCTCAATACTCATTGTTTCTGGCATTACTAAGATTGCATTATATCCTTTAGCAGCCGCTACCATCGCTAAACCAATTCCTGTGTTACCACTTGTCGGCTCAATGATTGTATCGCCCTCTTTTAATAATCCCTTTTTTTCAGCATCTTCAATCATAGCTAATGCGATACGATCTTTAACACTACTCCCCGGATTCATAAATTCTAATTTTAAGTATATATCTGCGCTGTCTGATTCTACGATGCGGTTCAACTTAACGATCGGCGTTTTCCCGATTAATTCTGAAACTGATTGTGCCACTCGCATTCCTGTCACTCCTAACACCGAGTATTTTTATTGGTTTTATCTATATTTAGATTTTGTCAGAAAATTCCCTGTTTGTCAATTCATTTGGAGGGTTGCTCCTCTTAATTCCCTTATTACAAATTCTCGATTAAATTTGTAATATCTTCTTTAGAGAACTTGTATCGTTCATTACAGAAATGACAGTGAACTTCTGTCTCTTCCTCTTCTTCACGAACTTGCTCTAACTCTGTTTTACCTAAACTAATTAATACACTCTCAATACGCTCGCGTGAGCATGTGCAATTAAATTGAACATCCATTGTTTCTAATACTTTTACTTTATCTTCTCCAAGAACTGCATATAGTAGCTCTTCCGGAGAAAGACCTTGTTCAATCAACGTTGATACAGGTGGAATCTTTTGTAAACGGTCTTCAATAAATGAAATCGTTTCATCTTGCGCACCCGGCATAATTTGAAGGATGAATCCACCTGCCGCTAATATGCTATCATCTCCATTTACAAGAACACCAACACCTACAGAAGAAGGCGTTTGTTCAGAAACTGCAAAATAATACGTAAAGTCTTCTCCTAATTCTCCTGAAACGATTGGAGATTGACCAATAAACGGCTCACGCATTCCAATATCTTTAATTACAGTTACAAACCCCTCTGTACCTACCGCTTGATATACACGTAACTTCCCTTGTTCTGTTCCTTCAAAATCAACATGCGGATTCGTTACATAACCACGTACATCTCCATTTGCATGAGCATCTACTAAGATAGGGCCAATTGGACCGTTACCTTCTACCTTAATCGTTAACTTTTGCTCGCCCTTTAACATTGCGCCCATCATTGTACCCGCAGTCAAAGAACGCCCTAGTGCCGCTGAAGCTGTTCTCCATGTATCATGACGTCTTTGCGCCTCACTTACTGTATTTGTTGTACGCACACTATACGCACGCACTTCTCCATCAAATGCTAACGCTTTTACTAAATAATCTTTCATACGTATTTATTCACCTTTCTCATGCTGTAAATTTGCATTACGTTCATATAACATATACAAACCTTTTAACGTTAAAAACGGATCTACAATATCAATTACATTCGATTCTTCGGAAATTAATTTTGCCAATCCACCTGTTGCAATAACTTTAGGTTCTTGTCTAGCTTCTTCTTTCATACGCTTAACAATACCTTCCACTTGTCCAACATAACCATAAAGAATACCAGATTGCATCGCACTTACTGTATTTTTCCCAACAACACTGCTTGGTTTTGTAATTTCGATACGAGGAAGTTTTGCTGCTCTGCTATATAAAGCCTCTGCTGAAATCATAATTCCTGGCGTAATAACTCCACCCATATAATGTTTTTCTTCATTAATATAACAATATGTAGTAGCCGTACCAAAATCAACAATAATGAGCGGACTTCCATATAAGTGGATTCCTGCTACTGCATTTACAATTCGGTCTGCGCCTACTTCACGCGGATTTTCATATTTAATATTTAGTCCTGTTTTTATCCCAGGCCCTACTACAAGCGGTTTAATTTTAAAATATTTTTCACACATGCGCTCTAAAGCAAACATAATTGGTGGTACGACTGAAGACACAATAATACCTTTCACATCTTCAAACGAAAGACCCTCATGCTCAAGCAATTGCTTTACAAGCATTCCATATTCATCTTCTGTCTTATGACGATCTGTTTCCATGCGCCAATGCTGACGAAGTTCCCCCTCTTCAAACACACCTAGTACAGCATTTGTGTTCCCTACATCCAATACAAAAATCATATTCTCACCACTTATCTTATTTAATCTATATTTGTGCAGTATGTATAAAACTTATAAAAACATCATATCACACATACTTATATAATCAGCTTTCCTACCCTCATCATTTTACAAAAAGATTGCTCTCTATTTCAATTTTTAATACTAGTTTTACTTAAATTACTTTATCCACTAAGTTCTCAATAGTAATTAACAAAGATTTTAACAAACAAAAAAGGAGTGACGATAGTCACTCCTTCACTTCTTACTTATCTTCTTTATCTTCATCGTCTTTCTTCATGTTGATGTTTACTTTCACATCATCTGAAGATGTTGGACGTTCTGGCAATCTGCCGTAATCACATAAATGATTGATTTGCTCTGCATCTAATGTTTCTACTTCAAGTAACGTTTGTGCGATAATATCTAGTTTATCACGGTTTTCAGTAAGAATTTGTTTTGCACGAGCATAACATTCTTTCATAATTGATTGCATTTCCATATCGATTTCATGTGCAATCGCATCACTATAGTTTTGTTCTGAGTGGAAGTCTCTTCCTAAGAACACTTGACCACCTTGCGAGCTACCAAATTGCATCGGTCCAAGTTTGTCACTCATACCAAATTCCGTAACCATACGTCTTGCAATACCAGTCGCACGTTGGAAGTCATTATGAGCACCTGTACTCACTTCACCAAATACAATCTCCTCAGCTACTCGGCCACCAAGTAAACCAGTGATTTTATCAAGTAACTCTGGTTTCGTCATGAAGTAACGATCTTCTTTCGGAAGCATTACCGCATATCCACCAGCCTGACCACGAGGGACAATTGTTACTTTATGAACGACATCTGCTTCATCGAGAACAACACCAATTACAGTATGACCTGCTTCATGGAAAGCAACGATATTACGTTCTTTTTCAGAGATAACACGACTTTTCTTAGCTGGACCTGCAATAACACGATCCGTCGCTTCATCGATATCACTCATATCAATTTTCTTCTTATCTTGACGTGCAGCTACTAAAGCAGCTTCGTTTAATAAGTTTTCAAGATCCGCACCAGAGAATCCTGGTGTACGAGTCGCAATCGCTCTTAAATTAATATGCTCATCAAGTGGTTTATTACGCGCATGTACTTTCAGTACAGCTTCACGGCCATTTACATCTGGACGATCTACTGTAATTTGACGGTCAAAACGACCTGGACGTAATAACGCTGGGTCAAGAATGTCTGGACGGTTTGTCGCAGCAATGATAATAATACCTTCGTTTGCACCGAATCCATCCATTTCAACAAGTAATTGGTTCAATGTTTGCTCACGCTCATCATGACCACCACCAAGACCTGCGCCACGTTGACGACCTACTGCATCAATTTCATCAATGAAAATGATACAAGGAGCATTTTTCTTTGCATTTTCAAATAAATCACGTACACGTGATGCACCGACACCGACAAACATCTCTACGAAGTCAGAACCACTGATAGAGAAGAATGGAACGCCAGCCTCACCTGCAACAGCACGTGCTAATAAAGTTTTACCTGTACCTGGAGGTCCAACTAATAGGACACCCTTTGGAATACGAGCACCAACTTCAGAGAACTTACGAGGGTCTTTCAAGAATTCAACTACCTCAACAAGTTCTTGTTTCTCTTCATCCGCACCAGCAACATCTCTGAAACGAACTTTTTTCTTTTCATCATTATATAACTTCGCCTTACTTTTCCCGAAGTTCATAACACGGCTACCGCCGCCTTGAGCTTGGTTTAATAAGAAGAAGAATAAAATGAAGATGATGACAAATGGAATGATTGAAGTAAAGAATGTTACCCAAGCACTTGTTTCTTCTGCTGGTTGATACTTAACTTCGGCACCTTTCGCTTTATCATTAATTTTCTTTTGTAATTCCTCAGTATTTGGTGCATAAGTAACAAATTGTTCTCCTTGGCTAGAGTTATTAAATTGTCCTTTTACCTCAAATACACCATTTTTCGGTTGAAGTTGCACATTACGCACTTCACCGCTTTCTAGTTTAGTAATGAATTTGTCGTAGCTAACTGATGTCGTTTTTTGTGTCGAACCATTAAAATAGCTCACGATTCCAATTACTACTAAGAATATCAGTAAATAAAAGATGGTATTACGGAAGATACGATTCATTCCTAACCTCCTCTCACGGCATAAACACTATAGTAAATCGTAACATAGAAAAACTTTCCTATACAATTGTGAAGCCTATATTTAATTAATTTGAGTAAACGCTTGGTTTTAATACGCCTACATAAGGAAGATTACGGTACTGCTCTTTATAATCTAATCCATATCCTACTACAAATTCATGTGGAACAGTAAATCCAACATAATCCGCTTTCAGATCAACCTTACGGCCTGTTGGCTTATCTAATAATGTAACAATTTTTACAGACTTCGCTTTACGATATTTGAATAAGTCTACTAAGTAGCTTAGTGTAAGACCACTATCAATAATATCTTCGACGATTAAAATATCGCGACCTTCTACAGAAGTATCAAGATCTTTTAAAATTTTCACTTCGCCTGTTGAAACTGTAGAGTGACCGTAACTAGATACAGCCATAAAATCCATTTCAAGATATGTATCTGTTCTCTTTAATAAATCTGCCATGAATGGCATTGCGCCTTTTAATACACCAATTGCAAGAGGTACTGTGTTTTTATAATCCTCTGCAATAATTGCACCTAGTTCGCGCACCTTTTCTTGTATTTGCTCTTCAGAAATTAATACTTTTTCGATATCTTGATTCATCATTTCATTATCCTCCCGGAAGACTCCTTGCTTTTGTAGTGAATAATCATATATTTATCCTTCTTTGCCATCTCTTTCGAAATTGCAAATGCAGATCGTTTCAACAAGGGTACCCAAATAATAGTCCCACTTGCATCACAAACGACCGGCCATTCTTCTCTTTTTTCTTTCGGTACTTTCGCTTCGATAAAAATAGCTTTTATCTTTTTCGTACCATTCATACCTTGTATTGACATGCGATCTCCATTTTCTCTAGAACGAATACGAAGTGGATATGATATATCATTATACTTAGCAACAAATACTGTTTCATTCATGTTACTTGGTATATCTTCGCTCACCTCTGTTACAAATTCATCCCCGTTCAATAGCGTAATGGTCCCGGGTACTAATAAATCTTGTGAAAAAGGAGAGACAATTTCTTGTTTAAATCTAAAGCTACACTCCTCGTATGAACGAACAATTTTCAAATCACCCGGAAAATCAAGTGAACCTGAAGGTTGTGTCCGCTTAAAAAACTCAATCAACTTGTCAATATGTATAGAAGAAAGAGAAGATGGAATCTTATATTCATAAAGATAGTTTAATATTAGTTGAATCCCTCTTCTTTGTAAAGGCATAGACATGGATTCAAAGGCAGGAATTGATAAGCTAATTTGTTTATCACTTTTTTTTGTAATTACTTTATTCATTTTCTCAAAAGCTAATTCCTGCAAATAAGCCTCATCCTCTTGCATCTGCACGCTAAATTTTTGGAATTTCTCATGCATTTGTGGATTTTCTTCTTTCAAATGAGGAAGGACATATTTACGTAATCGATTCCTTGTATATACTTCCTTTTTATTACTCGGATCTATACGTGGCATTAAATTTAGCTTATTACAGTAATCAACAATTTCTTCCTTCGTTACGCCAAGTAACGGCCTAATTAAATATCCATTATGAAAAGGACGCTTCACTGCAATTCCTGCATATCCTTTCGGAGTACTCCCTCTTACAAGACGCATTAAAATTGTCTCGACTTGATCATCTCCATGATGTCCAAGAGCAACATATCTCGCATCATATTTCTTCATTATTCTTTCCAAAAATGCATATCTGCATTCTCTCGCAGCAACCTGTGCATTCATTCCGTATTGCTGTTGATATTGTGATACATTAATCCTTATCGTTTCACAAATAATTCCCAGTTCTTCACAAAGGCCCTGCACAAACTGTAAATCCTCATAAGATTCATCACCTCTAAACATATGATCCACATGAGCAACTACAATTTCCAACTGTTTTTCCGCTCTTTTTTCTAATAAATAATATAAAAGCGCTAACGAGTCAGGACCACCAGAAACTCCCACAACAATTGTTGAATCATTCTTTAATACATCATGCTGCTTTACAAAGTCATCTACTTTTTCAACAAATGTATCTTTCAACTTCGCAATCACCTTTCATTAAACAAGAACAGCAACCTTAGTCACCTTGTCTACAATGGTACAACTTTTACAAACATTGTGCAAAAAAAAGATATACAAAAATTACATTTTTATCTTACATCCTCCGTGTATATTCACAAAATTAATAACATTACCTTTTCCCACAAAAAAACCTAGGTATTCACCTAGGTTTTTAAAATCAAATTATAGATAAACATTCCACTTACATTTTACTGCGCCTGCATTCCTACAATCGGAATCGTAGCCCACTTCGGCATATTTTTCTTCACTTTTGCCACTACAATAGTCATATCATCATTTATATAACCATCACAAGAGCGAATCACTTCTTCCATAATGATATCAGCAATTTCTTGCGGGTCTTCGGTTTGCAATTCTTTAATTTTTCGTTTCATCCACAATTCATGATTCTCCACATGCTGTGCTCCTTCAAAAATCCCATCGCTCATCATAATAAGAATATCGCCCGTTTTTAATTGTTCACCCACCACATCAACTTCAACATCTTCGATGATTCCCATCGGCAAATTACTTGCTTCAATTTTCAAAATATTATTTGCGCGTTTAACAAAACTCGGCGTCGATCCAATCTTTAAAAACCTTGCACTCGCATCCCGCAAATCTACCATAGCTAAATCTAATGTCGTAAACATTTCTTCTGTCGTTCTCAAAGAAAGAATTGAATTGATAGACTTAATTGCTATTTCTTCATCAATGCCTGATTGGAGTATTTTTTGTAATAATTTCACCGTTTCCTTACTTTCCATATGAGCTCTTTGCCCATTACCCATACCATCACTAATCGCAAGTGCATATTTACCAACACTTAAATCCATCATCGCATAAGAGTCACCCGAAACAAATCCACCGCCTTTTGCAGCTGTAGCCAATCCTGTATCAAGAGAATACGTCTTCGCCGAACCAAATGATATTAAACTATGGCCATTTGGATAAGACGACTTTTCTTCATGTTTAACGACAATATTTTCTTTAAGGATATCTGAAAGCATCGGTGCAACTAACTTTTCACACTCACCATGTTCATTAGATGCAACTGGAATTAACATTTCAATATCAATACTTCCTCTATCTAAACAATAAATATCAACATGCTCTACTTCAACACCAAAATCTCGGAACGCTTGCATAATCTGTTCTTCCTGCACTTGATGATTTTCACGCTCTCGTTGTATCTCCTTAGCAAAATCCTCCATAACCTTTGATACACCTAATAGTTGCTCCGCTACTATTCTACGATTTTCCTTCATTTGTTTTCGTAATTTTTGTCCCTCATAGAAGTGATCTAATTCACCGGCTACTAAATCCGTCACTTTTTTCCCTCTCACACAATGCTTGTCCCACTCACGAACTAATTTACGATTATGTTGCAGGGTTCCTTCTTCCGTTTCATTCATTATTTGTTTCATATAATCGTACGTTTTATCAAAATTCACTACCCAGCATTGATCCTTTTTAAAGCATGTTTGACATGTTTTCGCAGTAATTGTACTCAAAAACAAATCTGCTTCTGTCTCTTTATCTTCTTCCTCTACATACCCATATACAGAAAAGCTATTAGATAAAGCAGCAAATACATTTGCAAATTGGTTGATTTTATTTGCTGTAACATCACGCATCCTTCTTAAATATTGTTGTTGATCTTGCGAATGCTCTTGTGTACCTGGCATAAATTTAGCAATACGATCCAAAACAAGCTTCGGTGTTAATAAGAAGATAACAATCGCTACACCTGACTCAATTAAAGTTGTTACAATATTTGTCTGTTTGTCTACATATAATGTAATTAAGCTTGTCCCAATTAATAAACCTAAACTAACACCTAAACGCTTTCCTTCTTTTAACAATCCACCAAGCAATCCAGAAAAAGCAAGAAGGCTAAGCTGAGACAAGCTAGACACATTTGCTAAACTTAATATTAGTCCTGTTACAACCCCCACTGTAGACCCTGTGGCAGCACCCGCAATAAATGCAAATACTAGCACTAAATACCTTGTAAAAATATGTTGAATAGAAGCATCATATACAAACCAATCTGTTGTACCCGTTAAAACAGATGCTAGTAATATAATCAAACAAACAATTTCTTCCGTCTCTAATGCCTGTTGTTTTCCTTTCCTTTCCACTAAAAGCGGGACACTTTGTAAAAATATCATAGTTAATACAAAACTAAGTCCAGCCTCAATGGTACTAACGAGTAAATCGTACATGGTGACAGTTTGTTGCGCAAAATATACAACAACTAAGTGTGCGGTTAATGCGGAGATAAATACTTGAAATGGAACAAGTCCAACAGTTTTACGTGTAAATCGACTAAAGAAGATATTATAAATGAAGAAGGTAAAGATAGATGCAAAGGTAAAAAACAAATTATCTATCGATACTGAAAGAGCTCCTCCCATTAGAGCTAAAAATGCTAGCGGCATCTTATCCCGCTTCATAACATAAACAGCAGCAAAAAATGGCAGTGCAAACGGTAAAATATTTGTTAATATATATGCTCGTCCCAAAAGAAAACCAATAACAACAATAATAAATCCCCATCTAAAGAAAACTTGCTCAAATTTCATTCGCAACTTACTCGTCCACTTTATTCCACCAAGCTGACTCTCATTCATTGCCAATGCACTTGTATTCATAGTATTCCTTCCTGCTTTAGGCATATTTTTAACACCACCTGCATAGTTTAATTACTGTCATTATAAAAGATGATTGTTGGTTTTTTTGTCAAAACAACAGTTTTCACTTTTATAATCGTTCGACTTTTTATTCGAAATAACTCTACAGATATACAGGGTATGTAAGTTATTTTCGGTATTTTAATTAAATATTCAGAAAATATAGGGTGATTTTGTAGAAGTGTTGTATATCTTAATTTATTTAACAAAAAAAGATCATGCAAATTTGCATGATCTTTTTAGATGACCCGTACGGGATTCGAACCCGTGTTACCGCCGTGAAAGGGCGGTGTCTTAACCACTTGACCAACGGGCCGTTAAATTAAATATAGCGGCGGAGGGGATCGAACCCCCGACCTCACGGGTATGAACCGTACGCTCTAGCCAGCTGAGCTACACCGCCATGTCGTCTTATTTAACGGACAATTAGTATCTTACATCAGATACTGATTAAAGTCAACACATCTCAAAAACTTTTTTGAAAATATTTTTTACATATAAAAAAGCACCCTGAGCCATCACTCTGGGTACCTCTCTATATGTTAAAAACTAAACGTCCTTATTATCCGCGACGCGCGCCACGGCCACCACGTTTAGACTCTGTGTTACGCTTTAAAGAAGTTAAACGATCTTCGCTATCTTTTAAGAAGCGTGCCATCTTTTGCTCAAATGTTTCTTTCGGAGCTCGGTCGTTACCGCCACCGCGATTATCTCTGTTGAAAGAGCGATTATTACGTTGTGGACGTCCAGAACGTTGTTGATCACCACCGCGTTGGTATTCACCACGTGGACGATCTCCTTCTGTTTTTTCACGTTCTTTCGCTTTTTTGATAGATAAACCAATCTTTCCATCTTTTTCAACATTAATAACTTTTACTTCTACTTGGTCGCCCACTTTTAAGTGATCGTTAATATCTTTTACATAGTTATCAGCAACTTCACTAATATGAACAAGACCCGTTAAGCCCTCTGGCAGCTCCACAAAAGCCCCAAAATTTGTAATACCTGTTACTTTACCCTGTAACTTGCTGCCTACCTCGATTGACATAAAAAAAATGCTCCTCCTTAGTGGTTAAAAAGTCAAATTTTACTTTATTATATATAATCCTAAAATATAGTGTCAATAAGACATACTCTACTTAGAAACAGGAAAAATTATCTCCCCTTTACCAGAGAAGAAATAATCCCTTCTAGCAATCTTTAATACGTACTCTTCATCATTTAACTTTTGAACTTCGTCTTTTAGACTTTTTTCTTTATTCGTTAATGAATCCAGTTCTTTTTTCATGTCCTTAACTTTTGCTTCTTTTGCTTTAATGGAACTGTTTTGTTGATAAAACGTTACACTAATACTCGCAATAATTGTAAAAGTAAAGACAAGAAAAACCGCTAAACGGCGATAAAGTCGCTTCCTGTTCTCATCCGTTTGTATTATATGCTCTTTAACAGGATTTGGACTCTGTTTTTCGATTGTTCTTTGTCTCAGTTCCCTCATTTCCGAGGTCCCCCTAACTTCTTTTTTATATGCTCCCATAGTTGGAAGATATGTCCCTTCAATTTTGCTATATATTGCAGGAACCCTATATGTTTCACTATAAAAAGTTTAACACGATTAGGGAGAAGTTTCCATATGAGCGAAGCAATAAATCGAACAGGCCAGAAAAAAACTTTCCATATGAAAAGTAATATCCAAATCACCATTTTCCATAACACATGTCCAATTGAAAGCAGTATACGAAATAAGAATAATATAAATGCAATAAATAGCTGCGCTATAATAATAACAGGTTTTATCATGAGTAGCTGTATAATTCGAACAAAAAAATATGTTGTTTGCATAAAAATATAGATGAGAAAATTTAACAGCTTCATGTATAGTGCCTTCAATAAGCTTTGATATGCCGCAAAACCACATAATAATGCCAAAAACACATATATACGTAGCTCAGCTTCATTTACGAGAAGCAATACATAAAAGACGAATAATGCTTGGACAATCCAAAATAATATATCATGTATAAATACAAGCCAACGTTTACGTTCTTGGCGCTTTAAAAAACGTTGATATGTATCTAAAGACGCTCCAATCCAAGCACCCATTCCAATCATTGAAAGCATTGTATACAACTGAATTGTTAAGCTCATTTAAACAACTTACTAAAGAAACCTTTAGTTTTTTCCCCTTGATTTTCATCAATATACAGCATCTCATTAACTTTCCCTTTAATCGACACAATACCTTTTTCCACATCTAAATTTTTCATTTGTAAATTTTGACCACGAATCGTTAAAAAACCCATTACGGTCTCTAGTAAAAACTCTTCGCTATCAAAACTCTCTACCTGCTTCACACCGGTAATATCAATTATACGCCTGCCACGCATAATAATGTCATGCTCTACAGAAACATTTTGTTGATTAGAAGACGTAGGTGAGTAACCATTATTCACGTAAATCCCCCCATAGGTTTTTACTAGCTAATAGTAATGTATGAGGGGATAAATGATTTTAGAACAAGCCTTCTTCCGCTTTTACTTTTTCTTCACGAACTAAGCTATACATATTTGCTGCATCTTCTTTTTTAGTTGTTTCTTTTAATTCATTTATTTTCACAGTCACTATTTTTTGACCAAAACGAATTGTTAATTCATCAGCTACTTTCACATCAGAACTCGCTTTTGCCACTTGACCATTAATAGATATTCTTCCTTGATCAGCTACTTCTTTCGCTAATGTTCTTCTTTTAATTAAACGTGATACTTTTAAAAACTTATCTAGACGCATATCAAATCCCCCTATTAACGCTCTGTTTGTTTCGCTTCTTCCCATAAAACATCTAACTGTTCTAATGATAAATCTTTCATCTCTTTATTCATTTCAGCTACTTTTGCCTCCATGTATAAAAAACGACCAGTAAATTTCTCATTAGTTGAACGTAACGCCTCTTCTGGATCTATTTTGTAATGACGAGCTATATTAACAAATGCAAATAGTAAATCACCAAACTCACCCAGCATCTTTTCCTCATCCATATTTGTAACCTCTTGTTGGAACTCTTGCCATTCTTCCAAAGCTTTCTCTATCATCGGTTGCACATCAACCCAATCAAATCCAACCTTACCAGCTTTCTTCTGAATTTCATAGGCGCGTAGTAACTGTGGCAAACTTTTGGGAACGCCATTTAAAACAGATTCTTTCACGAATCCTTTTTCTTGTTTTTTAATTTCTTCCCAATTTGCAATCACTTCATCAGCGCTGTTTACATCCGTATTTCCAAACACATGCGGATGGCGACGAACCATTTTCTCAGATAGAGTTCGAATGATATCATCTATAGAGAACCAACCTTCATCTTCTCCGATTTGAGCATGAAGCATAACTTGTAATAATATATCACCTAATTCTTCTACTAAGTGATCATCATCCTCTTCATCGATTGCTTCCAACACTTCATAAGCTTCCTCAATTAAATATTTCTTTAATGATTGATGTGTTTGCTTTTTATCCCACGGACAACCATTTGGACCACGAAGTTCCGCAATAATTTCTCTAAGAACATCAAACTGTTGATACAAGGACGCACGCTCCTGAACTGGCGGCACGTACACACTCGTTAAATTATTCAATTCCGTTTCATGATCTAACATGTACAACGGTACCTTCTTTACTTGTTCAAATGAAGTTCCTGCAGCTGTTACGATATACACTTCATAATCATCTGGTAACATCTCCATTAATGTTAATTTCACATCAGATGCAACGAATGCATCATATACTTGGCAAAAGATTAAATGTTGACGCAGTTCTAATTGCCCTCTTTCAAATGATGTAGCATCAAGTAATTGGAATCCTTCAATCGGATCAATCTTTAGACTTGCAAACATAGGATCAAGGAAACTTTGTCCACCCTCAATTCGCACTTCAACATTTGAAACTTCTCCTTTTTCTAACAGCAGCTGAACTGTTCTTTCTGCTACAAGTGGATGCCCGGGAACAGCATAGATAATTTCTGTACCTTCAGCTTGTTCTAGCAATTTATTCGCAATTGTTTCATATACAATTTCAAACGTATCATGTGCTTCATATACAGCATCAAAAGACGTATATTGTACGCCTTCTTTCTCCAATTCTTCTATAACTGGATGTTCTTTCGTTCTAACAAACAGATGGTCTGCTTCTTTTATTTTTCGATATACACCCATCGTTAGCTGATCTAATTCACCAGCTCCTAAACCTAAAATAGTAATGATTCCACTCACAAACAGTCACCTCTATCCACTCTTCTTCAATGAACCTTCTTTTTTCTCTTGTTTCATAACGGTTCCTAATTCTTTTTTTGTAAATACACGTAATTTCAAAATAAAAAACATATATGTCAATCCGCCGATGGCTACACCTAACAACGCTTCAAGCGTCGCGCTTCCTCTATGTTCCGTATTAATTACTAATCCAGACATCTGTAACACACGTGTGAACACCATTAATACAAATCCCATACAAATACCACTAATTACTATCCCTAACATATTTCGCTTATTGATAAGTGACCCTGATACAGCTCTCGTAAGCAACAAACTATTTAATCCAGAGATTATAATTAACGCACATAAAGTCGCAAAAGCTGCACCTTTCACACCAAAATAAGGCATGAATATATAATTTAACGCTAACTTTAAGCAACCTCCAAATACAACAAATAATGCTGGCTTAAACGTTTGCCCTAATCCTTGTAAAATAGAAGCTGTCGTAATTGACAATGAACTAAATAAAATAGATAACGATAAAATAGATAAAACATCTGATCCATCACTGTTTTCAAACAACATAATATTGGTAGGTTGAATAATACAAGTTAGTCCAATAGCTGCTGCAAGTCCAATAACAAATGTTATTTTCATTGCTAACTTTACCTTTTCTTGAATAAAGGAAAGATCTCCTCTTTCCTTCGCCGCTGTAATAATCGGAATAAGTGACAACGAGAAAGAAGTCGTCACAACAGTACCTAATTGCATTAGCGGAATACTTCTATCATAAACACCCTTTAATACCTTTGCATTTTCAGCCTGTTCTCCCGCACCAATAAGTAAGCTGTAAAAGGACACTGAATCAGCCATCTGTATAAAAATAAGCACTAAATTACTAACACAAATCGCTAACCCCTGCCAAAAAAGGATTTTAACTATCTTCCTTTTACCCTTAATTCTCGCTGCACTTTTGAAGAATATAGAACGAAAATCTTGACGCATATACAATATAAGTACAATAATCCCAATAAGTCCACCCGCAATTGAGCCTAACATAGCCCCTGCACCAACTGTATATAAATCAAATCCGTGAGCAATTAGGAATAGCGATAAAAACACAATAATAGAAACTCGAATTGTTTGTTCTATTACTTGCGAAACAGCCGTTGGCATCATATTATTAAATCCTTGAAAATACCCTCTTGCTACAGACAAAAATGGCATCAATAAGAATGAAAATGAAATAACACGTAGTAACTTATCTAAGTGTATATCGCCCATAGCTGCCGCAATTGTTTCGGCCCCAAAAAACAATGTAAAGAAGCCTATAAAACCAATTCCTAATAAGAACCAAAAAGATACACAAATAATTTCTTCTGCTTCTTTTTGTTTTCCCCGCTCTAGTCGTTCTGCAACCATTTTCGAAATGATAACAGGAAATCCATAAGTAGCTAAAATTAAACAAAATCCATAAAACGGGTAAATTTGTTGGTAAATATAAAACCCAATATCCCCCGCTATATTTTGATATGGAATACGGTAAAAAGCGCTTAATACTTTTGTAACAAAACTTGCAATCGTTAATATAATAGCCCCACGCCAAAAGGCTTGATACTTCTTCGCTTCCATACAAGAAAACTCCTTTTTCTATTCTCACCTCTCGTATTATATCATAAAGAAAAGAACAAACTCCCTTACCAACACGGGTAATAATGAGTTCCTACATGTTAAAAATATTCAACGAAAAAAGGTAGCAAAGTGCTACCTTCATTCAATATACATATATCTCCAAATAATTGATTTCTCGAAAAGAAAGATCATAATTAGGAAAGATTGCTACTTCTAAAATCAATATACCCTTACTGTTCCATTTGTTTCGCTAAGAAACTGGCAGCAGTATTAACCGCTTTATGCTCGATCTCGCTTATAATGGCTTCTTTTGAGAAAATAATGACGGCTCCAATCGGATCTCCGTTTGCAACAATCGGTCCAACTGTATAAGAATGAACCTTTTCTGTTACACCATCAATAATGGAAATATCACTTTCATCCGTCATAATAACAGACTTTCGTTCTTCCATCGTTTTTTCAATTAGATCGCCAACACTTTTATTTAAGTATTCTTTTTTCGATACGCCTGATACTGCGATGATAGAATCTCGATCACACACAAGCACATTATGTCCTAAGCTGTCATATAAAGCATCAGCATATTCTTTTGCAAAATCACCTAGCTCACTAATTGGAGAATACTTCTTTAAAATTACCTCTCCATCGCGATCAACAAATATTTCTAGTGGGTCTCCTTCTCGAATACGTAAGGTTCTACGAATTTCCTTCGGGATTACTACCCTGCCTAAATCATCAATTCGACGTACGATTCCAGTTGCTTTCATTCTAATGCTGCCTCACTTTCTACTGATGATCAAAGTGGTGAATTTACCTGTTCATGTAAAAATCACCAACTGTTAGACATAGTATTTTACACATTAGTTCTTCTATGCACGTCGAATTGTATTTTTTTATCTTATTTTAGGCATTTATTACTTCTTTTTTTACATCTGGTAAGCCTTTTAATAAATTTTCAGCAATTGTTAACCACTTCGATGTCTCTAAGCCATTTGTTTTCATAACAATTTTCAATTGTGATCCTTCCATTCCTAAACCGATCATACGTCCAAAACTATTTCCGAGCATGAATAATTTTCCACCATCAATATTTTGGCTTGCTTGTTCAGAAAACAGGAATGTTACTTCAAATTTATTCTGCTTAATTAATTCAATTTGTTCTTTCATTGCCAACACTTTAATATTTGCAATTTGTAATAAATAACCAACTTCTTGTGGATAATCGCCAAATCTATCGATCATTTCTTCCTGCAATTCTTCAATATCCTCAATTGCAGAAACACCTCTAAATTGTTTATACATCATAATTTTTTGCTTACTATCTGAAATATAAGCATCTGGTAGATATGCATCTACCTCTAAGTCAATTTCAACATTAACTATATTTTCAGCCCCATCTGTTCCTCTACGCTGTTCAATTGCATCTTTTAACATTTGAGAATATAAATCAAATCCGACAGAATCAATAAATCCATGCTGTTCTGCCCCTAACAAATTACCTGCTCCACGAATAGATAAATCTCTCATCGCAATTTTGAAACCAGATCCAAGTTCCGTGAACTCTTTAATTGCTTGTAGACGCTTCTCTGCAACCTCTGACAGCACTTTGTCACGTTTATATGCAAAGTATGCATATGCAACACGATTAGAACGTCCAACACGCCCACGAAGCTGATACAACTGTGATAATCCCATACGATCTGCATCAAATACAATTAACGTATTTACATTCGGAATATCTACACCCGTCTCAATAATTGTTGTACTTACAAGAACATCATGCTGTCCTTCTAAAAATGATAGCATAACAGACTCTAATTCGCTTTCGTTCATTTTCCCATGTGCGTACGTTACGCGGGCATCTGGAACTAACATCGAAATTTCATCCGCTTTTCTTTCAATATCCTCTACACGGTTATATAGGAAGTAAACTTGACCACCTCTTGCAAGCTCTCGCTCTATCGCCTCTCGTATTAATGCTGGATTATACTCTACTACATACGTTTGGACTGGGAAACGATTTTCTGGTGGTGTCTCAATAACAGATAAGTCGCGCACACCAAGCATAGACATATGAAGCGTCCGCGGAATCGGAGTTGCCGTTAATGTTAATACGTCAACATTCGCCTTCAATTGTTTAATTTTTTCTTTATGTGTTACACCAAATCTTTGTTCTTCATCAATAATAAGAAGCCCTAAATCTTTATACGTAACATCTTTAGATAAAATACGATGTGTTCCGATTACAATATCTACTGTTCCATCCTTTAAGCCCTTAATTGTTTCATTTTGTTGTTTTCTCGTACGGAATCTACTTAATAAGCCTATATTGATCGGATAATCTTGAAAACGCTCTCGAATTGTTTCATAGTGTTGCTGCGCAAGAATCGTTGTCGGTACTAAAATTGCAACTTGTTTTTCATCCATAATTGCTTTAAATGCCGCACGAATAGCCACTTCAGTCTTTCCATATCCTACGTCACCACAAAGGAGCCTATCCATTGGGCGTCCGCGTTCCATATCTTTTTTAATCTCGTCAATAGAACGTAACTGATCCTCTGTCTCTTGATACGGGAAAGATGATTCGAACTCTTGTTGTTCTGCCGTATCTGGCGTATATGCATAGCCTTTTGAAGCTTCGCGCTCAGCATATAGTTTAATTAGGTCATCCGCAATGTCTTGTACAGATTTTTCAACTTTCGTTTTAACCTTCTTCCAATCATTACCACCTAATTTATAAACTTTCGGATCCTTACCTTCAGATCCTACATATTTTTGAACTTGATCAATTTGTTCAATTGGAACGTATAGCTTATCATTACCTTGATATTTAATATTTAAATAATCTTTATGAACACCATTAATCTCTAATGTCTCAATACCTAAAAATTTACCTATACCATGATTTACATGAACTACATAATCTCCAACTTTTAATTCCGAATAACTTTTAATACGTTCAGCATTCGATAACTTTTGTTTACGTTGTGATTTTTTAACTTTCTTATGAAAAAGCTCCTTTTCAGTAATGACAACAAGCTTTTGCATCGGCATTTCAAAACCTGCATGTAAATCACCTACAGCAATTTGTAACCTTCCAGGCAATAAAATATCTGTACCTTCTACAATATCTGCCTCAATATCATAATCACTTAAAATATGTTGTAATTTTTTCACACGTTCATCATCTGTTCCAAGTACAACAGTCGTAAAATGCCCTTCATTCCATCTATCAATTTCTGTTTTTAACAAATTCATCTGTCCATGGAAATCTTGCATTGTTTTACATGTTACATTAACAATATTTTGCGGATGTGTGTGTGCGATATGACGCAAGAATAACGTTAAATATACAAAACTTCTTTTTTTATGATGAAGAAACCCCTCGAATGGGTGAGAGAAAGATAAATCTTGAATAATCGTTCCTTCACCAAGAAGTGATATATACCATTCCGCCTCTTCTGTTTCAAGATGCGATGCTGTTTCTTGAATACGGGAAATCTCGTCTAAAATTACAACACCGTCTTCTGGTAAATAATCTATCAGACTAGCAGGTTCTTTATAGAAAATAGATAAGTATTTAAACATCTGTTCTATACTTTGCCCGTTTTTCAACATCTCAATTTCATGACTTACCGTCTCAAGCACTGTAGTCTTTAGTTTATCATCAGAAAGTTTTTGCATCGTCTTAGTCAACCCTTCTTCAAGATGCTGAATTCCTGATTTTAATTCTTCCTGCGAAAATAAAAACTCTGTTGCCGGACCAAACCTAACGCTTTCTTTTTTACCTTGAGAACGCTGTTCATCCACATCAAATAATCGAATAGAATCGACTTCTGTATCAAAGAATTCAATACGAAATGGTAGTTCTTCAGTTAAAGGATAAATATCTAATATTCCCCCACGCAAACTGAACTCCCCTGGAGCTTCTACCATCGACTTACGTTCATAGCCAATATGATGTAAAGTATGCAAGAGCGCATCTAAATCAATCTCTTGCCCTAGATTGATTTCAACTTGCTTTTGCTTCCACAATTCTTTTATTGGTAAAAATCTACGCAATCCTGCCACTGGCGCTACAATGATTCCATTCTCTCCCGCAGCCAAGCGATTTAACACTTCTATACGTTGCGCCTTCAATTCTGGACTTGCAACTCCAATTTCCGATGCTATCAGTTCATTCACTGGATATAACCACACATCTTTTTCACCAAGTAACGCCACTAAATCTTCATGTACTTTTTGTGCTTGGTATAAGTTATGCGTCACGATTAATTGTGATTTTTTTGTTTTTTTATATAAAGCCGCCATTAATAATGAACGAGAAGACGTTGCCATCCCTGATATAAGTTGTTCTTTTAACCCATCTTCTAATCCATTAATAACCGATTGTATCTCTTCATTTTTATAAAATTGCTCTAATAAACCTATCATTTTTAAAACCCCTCTCAACATAAAGAGCAAGTCATTCTATTTTATGCAAATATTTTGGAAAAGGAAAACAGAAAAATGCTTTGGACATGCCAAAGCGACAACATTTTATTGCAGAAATTTTTCATACTCATAATACTCAGGATAAGATGCGAGCGTTTCTTGACACGATTCACAAATCGTTTTTATATATATATTTCCATTCTCATGAAAATGAATCATTTCTACTACTTCTTGCTCTGTTAGTTGAAATAAAACGTCGCTATATACTTTTTCTGCGTTAATGGAGCCTACATTACCTCCGCAGTGTCTGCAATAATAATATCCTTCCATACTAGCCTCCTAAAAATTCAATTACTACTAGTATGGGTAAAACAAAAGAGAAATATTCCCAATCTCATTTTTAACTATTGAAAGTATTCATGATTTGGAGAAAAGGCTTATTTAACCACTCTTCACATGCATCCGCTGCTTTTTCAATAGAATGGTTAACATCCGGAATCTCTTCAGATGTAAAGCGTCCTAATACATAATCGACTACCTTCATTCCATTTTTCGGGCGATCGATTCCCATACGGATACGTTGAAATTCTTGTGTTCCTAGGTGCGAAATCGTTGACTTTACACCATTATGTCCACCAGCACTACCTTTCATGCGAAGACGCAATTTACCTACAGGAATGTCCAAATCGTCGTACATAACAACGAAGTCCTCAACATCAATTTTATAATAATCCATGAGTGGACGAATACTTTCCCCAGATAAGTTCATGTATGTTAGCGGCTTTAATAAGATTACCTTTTCTCCATTAACAAACCCTGCACCAAATACACCTTTAAATTTTTGTTCATTCAAAGAAATGTTCCAACGCTTCGCAAGTTCATCAATGGCCATAAATCCAATATTATGCCTTGTTAATTCATATTCTCTACCTGGGTTCCCAAGTCCTACTATCAATTTCATTCTTGTACCACTACTTTCTTTTTTCGATACGAAAAGACGTAACCAATTTTGGTTACGTCTCATTCTATCCAATTAATTGAATAATACACTCACAGATTCTTCTTCGTATACACGAATGATTGCTTCTCCGATTAATGGAGCAACTGAAAGTTCATGTACTTTGTCGATTTTCTTCTCTTCTGGTAATACGATAGAGTTCGTTACAACTAACTCTTTAATATTTGAATTTTGAATACGCTCAATTGCTGGACCAGATAATACTGGGTGTGTACAGCAAGCATATACTTCAGAAGCACCGTTCTCAACAAGAGCGTTTGCTGCTAATGTAATTGTACCAGCTGTATCAATGATGTCATCAATTAAAATCGCTGTTTTACCTTCAATATTACCGATAATGTTCATTACCTCTGATACATTCGGGCGAGGACGACGCTTATCAATAATAGCGATTGGCGCTTTTAGACGATCTGCCATTTTTCTTGCACGAGTTACACCACCATGGTCAGGAGACACGATTACGATATCTTTAAGACCTTTTGTTTCAAAGTAATCTGAAAGAATCGGTACACCCATTAAGTGGTCGATTGGGATATCAAAGAACCCTTGAATTTGTGGAGCATGTAAATCTAGAGTGATTACACGAGTTGCACCTGCTGTTTCAAGCAAGTTTGCTACAAGTTTCGATGTAATTGGTTCACGAGAACGCGCTTTACGGTCTTGACGCGCATAACCATAGTAAGGAATAACAATATTAATTGTTTTCGCAGATGCACGTTTTAATGCATCAATCATAATAAGTAATTCCATGATATGTTCGTTTACTGGGAAGCTTGTAGATTGAATAATGAATACATCGCAACCACGGATACTTTCTTCAATGTTAATTTGAACTTCTCCATCACTAAAACGATCAACAGAACATTTTCCTAGCCCTACTCCAATATGCTTTGCAATCTGCTCAGCAAGTTCCTTATTAGAGTTTAAAGAGAATACTTTCAAATTAGAATTTAGATATTGAGTCGACATCTAGATTAACCCTCCACATTATGATTTTTTCTTATTCAGCAATTGATCAACATAGTCTTCTTTGTTAACTTGACGTGCACGTGCTACCGATAATGCTTTTGATGGAACATTCTCTGTAATTGTAGAGCCTGCTGCCACATAAGCACCATCTTCAACTGTTACTGGAGCAACAAGGTTTGAATTACATCCAATAAATACCCCATTACCAATCACAGTTTTGAATTTATTCTTACCGTCATAGTTCACCGTAATTGAACCACAACCAAGATTCACGTCTTCTCCAACTTGTGCATCCCCGATATAACTCAAGTGTGAAGCTTTACTTCTATTACCAAAGACAGTTTTTTTGATTTCCACGAAGTTTCCAACGCGTACTTCGTCTCCAATAACTGAATCTGGGCGAATATGTGCAAATGGACCAACCGATACTTCTGTACCAAGCTTACTATCATGTACAGTAGATTGTCGAATTGTCGTACGATCTCCAATTTCACTATCGCGAATTACTGTATGCGGTCCAATTTCACAATCAGAGCCAATTACAGTGTTCCCCTCAATAATTGTTCCTGGATGAAGAACTGTATCACTACCGATAACTGCATCAGCAGAAATATAAGTGTTACTTGGATCAATAATTGTAACACCGTTTACCATGTTCTTTCGGTTGATACGGTTTTTCATAATAATTTCCGCTTGCGATAGAGCGACTCTGTCGTTAACACCTAACGTTTCGTCGAACTGCTCTGTTTGATAAGCTGATACGATATGACCTTCATTTTTTAAAATCTCAATAACATCTGGAAGGTAATATTCACCTTGCACGTTATCATTTGAAACTTTAGAAAGTGAAGCAAATAAAGCCTTATTATCAAAACAATACGTACCTGTATTGATTTCTTTAATAGCTAATTCTTTCTCATTTGCATCTTTATGCTCAACAATCTTTTCAACATGACCATTCTCATTACGAACAATACGGCCATATCCAGCAGGCTCTTCTATGTATGCTGTTAGCACCGTCGCCATTGCTCCTGCTTCTTTATGTTGCTGAAGTAATGCTTCCATTGTTTCAGCAGTTATTAGAGGCGTATCACCACAAATAACTAAAGTTGTTCCTTCTTCATTTGCAAGTACACTTGCAGCTTGATCTACAGCATGTGCTGTACCAAGTTGTTCTGCTTGTAATGCAAACTCACTTACGTTCCCTAGCTGTTCTTGTACCATTTCAGCACCATGTCCAACAACCGTTACAAGTTTCTGCAATCCTAATTGAGATACTTGATCGACTACGTGTTGTACCATAGGTTTTCCACATACAGGATGCAGCACTTTGTATAGCTTAGACTTCATACGTGTGCCTTTACCTGCAGCTAGAATCACTGCAAATCTGTTTGACATATAGACCCTCCATCGCAACCTATTTATCCATTAAAGATATTATCCTAAATCATCATATATTTCAAGAAACACATTTTAACTATTAAATTTTACCATAATTCTTATAAGATGTTTTACTCTTTAGTATCTTTTTTAAGAAATAAGCTATACTATTTAAAATGATTTTGAAAAAATTAGTAGTTTCTTCTTTTTATGTTAATAAATTATGCAGTTTCCAAATATAAAGCAAAAAAAACAAACCCCTGTAAATGCTTACAGGAGTTTGCTACAAAATTATAAGGCTTTTTGTCAAAAGCCCTTTTCATTCGAATTTTACGAAGCACCTGCTTCTTCAAACTCAACCTCTTCTAACTCGCCTAAACGATGATACTCTGTTAAAACCGCATCTTGAATTTTAGAGCGTGTACCAGAATTAATTGGATGTGCAATGTCACGGAACTCTCCATCTGGAGTACGTTTACTTGGCATTGCTACAAATAATCCATTATTACCATCAATTACACGAATATCATGAACAACAAATTCATGGTCTAGAGTAATAGAGGCAATTGCTCTCATGCGGCCTTCTGTGTTTACGCGGCGTAATCTTACGTCAGTCACTTCCATCTTGTGTTCACCACCCTTTTCTAAATAAGCGATATATTTGTATAAATTCCACAAATTTTCTATTTTCCCTTTAATTTTTTAAAAATTTTTAAGATAAAAATTTTTAATGTAGTTGAATATAGAGATTAGCGGAGGTTATCGCTTACAAAAGGTTACTTAACTAGGGCAATTACCTCAATTTCAACGGAAACATCTTTCGGTAATTTTGCTACTTGCACACAAGATCGAGCTGGTTTATGAGTAGAGAAATAAGAGCTATACACTTCATTCACAGCATTAAAATCATCCATGTCCTTTAAAAATACTGTTGTTTTTACGACTGTATCAAATGAAGCACCTGCTTCCTCTAATACCGCTTGTAAATTTTGAAATACTTGTTCTGTTTGTACTGTTACATCTCCTGTTACAAGCTCCCCATTTGCCGTCAATGGAATTTGTCCTGAGCTATAGAACATGTTATTTACAATAATCCCCTGTGAATAAGGTCCAATTGCTTGTGGTGCCTTGCTTGTTTGAACAACTTTCATATTTTTCACCCTTTTATTATTTATTTTACTCTTTAAAAATAGTGTACGAAAGGCAGTTTGTCCACCTATTTTATAATCTATAAATAAAATAAAAAAAGATAGAGCTATCTGCTCTATCTTTTATTCCGCCTCTACAAGCCCTTCATCAAATGGCGCAAGAGAATAATTCCCTTTTTCCACTTGAATCGTTTTTTCTTTCACATCAACTTCCGATAGACGAATTAATGATACAAAATTATTAATTAGTCGTTCTTCAATATCTGTGGATTCTACTAATACACCAATACCAACAACATTAGCCTTGAACTCTTCTAACATACTCATCATACCTTGAATTGTTCCGCCAGCTTTCATGAAGTCATCAATAATTAAAACATTCGACCCTTCTGGAAGACTGCGTTTCGCTAACGTCATTGTTTGAATTCGTTTAGAAGAACCCGACACATAGTTAATACTAACAGTCGGACCTTCTGTTACCTTATTATCTTTCCTTGCAATTACAACTGGTACATCTAAGTAATTTGCCACTGCATAAGCAAGTGGAATCCCTTTCGTTGCCACCGTCATAACTGCATCAATTGATTGCCTAGCAAAAACAGAAGCAAACAAACGACCTGCGCCATTAATATGGCGAGGATTACTCAATAAATCTGTCATGTATAAGTAACCGCCAGGCAAAATACGATCTGGGTTTTCAAATAAGCCACAAAGCTCATCAATAATTAGATCTGCCTCTTCTTCACTTATATACGGTATATATTTCACTCCTCCTGCTGCTCCTGGTATCGTTTGCAATGTGCCGACCCCTTGTTGTTCAAACGTTTGCTTAATAATAACTAAATCTTCACTAATGGAAGACTTAGCCGATTGATACCTTTCAGCAAAAAAAGTGAGAGATACTAGCTGACGAGGGTTTTGTAGCAAGTAATAAGTCATATCGACTAACCTTGTACTTCTTCTAATTTTCATACTCTCACCTCAAATCACGAATATTCTAAACAAATCATAACGTATTATACGCCTTTATTCAAGCGTTTCTCGCTCTCCTAATAAACGTACCGCATAGACTTGTTCACAAAATCCTTTTAATCCGTTATAAATACGATGCATTCGTGAATCATGGTGTACAAGTCCGAATACAGTTGGACCACTTCCACTCATTAATACAGCATCCGCTCCAAATCGCTTCATCTGTGATTTAATACGGGCAACTTCAGGATGCATTCCAAATGTTACATCTTCTAAAACGTTACCAACAGTATCACAAATTCCTTTATAATCACCAGAATTTATGACATCAACCATTTTATCTACATTTGGATGTGTAACTCGATTTAACTTTAAATTTCCATACACATCAGCAGTAGATACACCTATATGTGGTTTCGCTAAAATAACCCAACAAGAAGGCGGAGTCTTTATATGCTCAATTTTCTCTCCTCTTCCAGTGGCAATTGCTGTGCCTCCGTATACACAGAACGATACATCTGATCCAATTTCTGCGCCAAGCTCTGCTAACTCATCAATTGTAAGCCCTAAATTCCATAATTTATTAAGACCACGTAATGTCGCTGCTGCATCACTACTTCCACCTGCTAATCCAGCTGCTACTGGAATCGTTTTTTCAATAGTAATAGATACACCTTTTTTTACATTAAACTTCTCTTTTAATAATTTCGCTGCCTGATAAGCTAAATTTCGTTGGTCGTCTGGGACATACCGATTATGGGATAAAATTTCAATACGGTCTTCTGCTAATTCCGTTAGTTCTAGACGATCTGCTAAATCAATGGTTGTCATAATCATTTTCACTTCATGATATCCGTCTTGTCTTTTTCCCAGTACATCTAACGACAGATTAATCTTTGCTGGTGCTTTCACTAGTAGCTTCAATCTATTCACCCACTCTATGTACTCAATCTTTTATCGTTTATTTTACCATAAATTTATAGTAAGACGATGACACTTCCCTAATTATAACGAAAAGCATTCAGAATGAAACTACTTATGTAAAATGATGGCACCTTTTAGAGTACAAAAAGCCGAGGAATGTCTCCTCGGCTACCGTAGCATAGAAAGTATCTTACAACTACTGGTTTCGTTTCATTAATTGCTGTTCTGCAATTTCTATAGCACGTTTCACCATGTTACCAGCATCTTTCGCACGAATTCCGCCCCATCCTTCTTTCTGAACAACATCATAAAAGCCAAGCTCTTTTGCTAGCTCTTCTTTAAATTGGTTTGACATGACACCTCTTCGTCTACTCAATGCAGAGTCCCTCCTTATTTTGCTACGGTATAGTTAGTATGCAAAATAATATAGCTTTTCATTTATGGGAATATATGTAATGATATACGGATTATAAAATGACCTCATTATGAGGGTCTCCATAAAATGTTAACTCTACTGTCTCTGTTAAAACATCTGCATAACTATAAGATACACGTTGCAACGCATCTTCTTGTTGATCCAATTGTACAACAAAAACGGAACGGTATGTTTCTGCTAGTACACCTGATTGCTCCACAGTTTTTCTTCTTCCACTATTTGCTTTTAACATAAGTCGTTGTCCAAGATGGTGATCTAATTCGCTTTTAATTTCATCTAAACGTTTTGACATATACTTCGCTACACCTCGCTGTAATTTAGATTGAACACTTAAAGCACGATATATCTATCCTAATTATTAACCGCGATTCACAGCTAATATCATCCTGCGTTTGAATAGATAGAAGAAATACTATATTGTAAAAGTATCATTACGTAGTCTGTACGTTCTTACCTCTTTTTATCCAAATTCATTTAAATCCTTCCATACAAAAAAGCAAGATACATATGTATCCTGCTTACTCTTCGTAATGTTGAAAAGGTAATCCCGTTCGTAAAATCCCTCTCGTTTCAATTCCACCTAGTCCCTTTTCACCAGTAATTGTATTACGTACGACATCCCATACATTGACTCTCTCCATAAATGAAGTAAAACTAATTTTACCAACTACATATACAGGATCTAGTGCATGAATATTAATTCTAGATGGTGAACTAGCGAAATTGGCCCCTGCACGAATTAGTGCCTCAAAATGTGATTGACATGCCCCAGCAAAAATAACAAGTTGATCCAGTGATGGATATTTTTTTCGCACTTCACGAACAGCCTGTACAAAATGCCTTGAATGCCTATATGCCGCTAAATCTCCCTTCACTCCTTTTGATTTTGTATATGCATCATGCCCTGTAATAACGAGAATGTCTGGGCGAAAGTGATCTATTAAGTCTACTACTTTTTCATGCATCTCCGTTTCTTTACAATGAATACCTTGAACAGGAACGCCAATTTTGTTATATAAGTCTAAGCACTTGCGCAAATATAAAGGGTCTCCATCTATATGCAATACACGTCCCGGCATTTGAAAATAATTCACCTCACTTGTGTATCCACCAGTTGAAGTATGTTCATGCCTTTGTTTCATCAGTACATAATCTTGTTGAAACAAACGATACGTGCGCTCCATTGTTTCTTTCTCACGCTTCACCCTTTTTTTATGTTCTCTTTGATCTATACTAATTAAATCTTCAAGTGGCGCATCCGCCACCAGTCTAATTTCCTCTCCAAACAATATAGCTATCTCACCTTTTATTTCTATAATACGAAAAAGAATATCCCTCTTATGAGAATATCGTTCCACTAATTCTCCAACATGTAAAACCATTCTCCTACCTCCAAACTCATTAGGCCATCTTACCTGTTTTTAAAGTATGAATTTAGAGAGAGAAAGGTGACAAAAGGGACAGTTCAAGTTGAACTGTCCCTTTCATATTCTTATGATAATTTATGAAGAACTAATGCATTACTTAATGTTGCAAACTCTTCAATAGATAGCGTTTCGCCTCTTCGCTTTGGATCAATTCCTACTTCTGTTAAAATTCGATCCAATAACTCCTTATCTTTCGGGAAACCATTTAAATTATTTGATAAATTATTCATTAAAGTTTTACGGCGCTGTGCGAAACTTGCTCGTACTACTTCAAAGAAGAACGTTTCATCTGTCACCTCTACAACCGGTTTAGGACGCTTTAGAAGGCGGATAATTGCAGAATCAACGTTTGGCTGTGGTACAAACACTGTACGCGGTACAGTCATAACTGTTTCAACCTCTGTATAATACTGAATGGCAATCGATAAAGAACCATACTCTTTCGTTCCGGGTTTAGCAGCTAAACGATCTCCAACTTCTTTTTGCATCATAACAACAAATCCACGAACTGGTAACTTTTCTTCAAGCAATTTAAATAAAATTGGCGTTGTAATATAGTATGGTAAGTTAGCTACTACCATTACATCTTGCCCTTCTTCAAATTGCTCATTAAATACTTCATGTACATCTGCTTTTAGTACGTCTTTATTAATAACTGTAACGTTGCCATATGGCGCTAACGTCTCATCTAAAATTGGTAATAGTCTTTGATCAATTTCAAAAGCCACTACTTTTTTAGCACGCTTTGCTAATTGCTCTGTTAATGCACCAATACCTGGTCCAATTTCAATTGCACCACTTTCTGAACCAATTTCTGCATGATCGACAATACGATTTAATACATTTGTATCAATTAAAAAGTTTTGTCCTAAACTTTTTTTGAATGAAAATCCATACTTTTCAACAATGTCTTTTGTACGATTTGGCGTTGCGATATCCTTCATTTTTTTTCCTCCTGTATTACTTGCTTATAAGCTTCTGCAAATGATTCCTTTGAAACTTGAAACATCTGTAATCGTTTATGTAACTGTTTTGCATTTGTATAACCAATCTTTAATAGCTTACCCATTCTTTCTCTGCGGCTCTTTGCCATTTCTCCGCCCACTAAGCCTGCATCGACTAAATCACTCCAACTAATTTCACTTGTGTAAGCTTCCATTTCTTCATGTATATTCTCTAGAGCGCGGCGAATCGACTCATTAGAAGCGTGTTCGATCCCAACACCCTTTTTCCTTTTAGCAAGCGCTTCTTCCTTCGGTAAAAAGGCATGCTTACAGCCAGGAACCTTGTCAGAAATAATTTTTCGAATACGCTCTCCAGGATAATCCGGATCTGTGAAAATAATAACGCCCCTTTTTTGCTGCGCTAATTTAACTTGCTCAATAACATGATCACCGATTGCTGAACCGTTCGTTTCAATTGTATCCGCATCAACAGCACGCTTAATCGCAACTGTATCATCTTTACCTTCTACAACGATAATCTCTTTTATTTTCATGCTTGCCTCCACACTCATTTCGTCTCTACTTAGTAAAACAAAAAAATGACGACTTTTCCATTATTATTTTCCCCATTCTTATATTTTAAAAAATAGAATAGAAAAATCTTTGTTCTCTGTCCTTATTGTAACACTTCATCATTCACATTTATTTTCTTCATCACTTCTACTAGTTTTTCTCAAAATAAAAAAGAACAGGTTTCCCCATTCTTTTTTATTCAACACCAAATAAAGCTTTTGCATTTTTAGTTGTCATTTCTGCTACTTCCTCATAAGAAATTCCTTTTAAATTCGCAATTTCTTCTGCTACGAGTTTTACATAACTCGGTTCATTTCGTTTCCCTCGAAATGGATGCGGTGTTAAATACGGACAATCCGTCTCTATTAACAATTTCTCTAATGGAATCTCCGTAGCAACCTCTTTCGGCTTCTTAGCGTTTTTAAATGTAACTGGTCCACCTAACGAAATTAAAAAGTTCATATCAACACATCGCTCTGCTACCTCTACGCTGCCGCTAAAGCAATGCATAATGCCTCCTACTTCAGCTGCATTCTCTTCTTCTAGAATATCAACAATATCTTGAGTTGCATCGCGGTTATGTATAATAATCGGCAATTTTACTTTTTTCGCTAATGCAATTTGTTTACGGAATACTTCTTTCTGTATTTCTTTTGGAGACTTATCCCAGTGATAATCTAAGCCCATTTCTCCAAGTGCAACGACTTTAGGATGAGAAGCAAGTTCTTCTAACCAAGCTAAATGTTCTTCTGTCATGTCGATTGCATCAACTGGGTGCCACCCAACCGCAGCGTAAATAAAATCATAGGCTTCAGCTAATTCCATTGCCTTTTTTATCGTTACTTCATCAAAACCAACAACAACTGTATAAGTAACTCCCGCTTCTTTCATTCGGGCAATAACCTCTTGCAAATCTCCTTCGAATTGCTCTGCATTCAAATGTGAATGTGTATCAAACAACATAATACATAACTCCTTTTATATTGAAATCCAGTTTATTCTACAAAAATAAGTTCTTTAATAACTTAACGATAACAATACTACAATCTTAATGCAAAAATAGAGAGTGTAAAAAGAAAAAAGACGCTTCACACATGTTACACGTGAAACATCTCTTTTCTTGTCTTAATTACTTGATTTTTGTACCATTTGGTAGATTTTGGTCAATTGATGCTAATGACAATACGCCATTCTCTTCACCCGCTAAAATCATACCTTGCGATAATTCACCGCGTAATTTTACAGGTTTTAAGTTTGTTACACAAATAACCTTTTTACCTTTTAAGTCTTCCGGCGAATAGAATTTTGCAATTCCAGAAACAACTTGACGCTTTTCTGTACCTAAGTCTAGTTGAATTTTTAACAGCTTGTCTGCTTTTTTCACAGGTTCAGCAGATAGTACTTCAGCTACGCGTAATTCTACTTTAAAGAAATCATCAATTGTAATTTCTTCTGCCTTCGGTTCTTCTTCTTTTTTCTCTTCTACTTTAGGAGCAGAGCTTTTCATTTGTTCTTTAATGTACTCTACTTCCACTTCCATTTCTAAACGAGGGAAAATTGGGTTTCCTTTTTCTACTTTTGTTCCAGCTGGAATGCAGCCAATTGTAGATAGACTTTCCCAAGATTTATGAGCTTCATCAGTAAGGCCAAGCTGAGCAAACATCTTGCTTGGTGCTACTGTTAAGAATGGCATAAGCATAATACCTGTTTGACGAAGTACTTCTGCTAAATGAGCCATTACAGAGGCTAACTTTTCACGATCATTCTCATCTTTTGCTAATACCCATGGTTGTGTTTCATCAATATATTTATTCGTACGACTAACTAGTTGCCAAATAGATCCTAACGCTACAGAGAACTCCATATTCTCCATTGCTTCTTCTACTTTTTTCAAAGTATCTTGTGCAAACGCTACTAACGTTTCATCAAATTCCGTCACATTTGCTTTAAATGCAGGGATTTCTCCGTTAAAGTACTTATCAATCATAGCTACTGTACGATTTAATAAATTACCTAAGTCATTTGCTAAGTCGAAATTAATACGCTCCACAAATCCTTCTGGTGTAAATACGCCATCAGATCCAAATGGAACTTCACGAAGTAAGTAATAACGTAATGCATCTAATCCGTAACGATCGATTAATGTAACTGGATCTACTACGTTTCCTTTTGACTTACTCATCTTTCCATCCTTCATTAAAATCCAGCCATGAGCAAAGACTTTCTTCGGAAGAGGTAAATCTAATGCCATTAAAATTATCGGCCAATAAATTGTATGGAAACGAACAATTTCTTTCCCAACTAAATGCACATCTGCAGGCCAGAATTTTTTATATTTCTCTTCATTTGCTGTTCCATAACCTAACGCCGTAATATAGTTAGATAATGCGTCAACCCATACGTAAATAACGTGTTTTGGGTTACCAGGAACACGAACTCCCCAGTCAAATGAAGTACGAGAAACTGCTAAATCTTCTAATCCTGGTTTAATAAAATTATTAATCATTTCATTTTTACGAGACTCCGGCTGAATGAAATGTGGATTATCTTCATAGAACTTTAATAGTCTGTCGACATATTTACCCATTCTAAAGAAATAAGATTCTTCACGAACAAGTTCTACATCATGACCACTATCTGGGCTTTTTCCTCCAACTACTTTGTCGCCTTCCATAATTGGATCTACTAATTGATGCTCTGTATAGAACGTCTCATCTTGTACAGAATACCAACCTTCATATTCATCAAGATAAATGTCACCTTGATCTACTAATTGTTTAAAGATTTTTTCGACAACATCTTTATGACGATCTTCAGTTGTACGAATAAAATCATCATAAGAAATATCCATCTTCTCCCAAAGCTCTTTAATTCCTGCAACAATGTTATCAACATATGCCTGTGGCGTAATATTTAACTCTTCTGCTTTCTTTTGGATCTTCTGTCCATGCTCATCAGTTCCTGTTAAATAATGCACATTATAACCTTGCATACGCTTATATCGTGCCATCGCATCTCCTGCTACTGTCGTATAAGCATGTCCAATGTGTAATTTTCCACTTGGATAATAAATTGGGGTAGTAATATAAAAGGACTTATTTTCCTCTGTCATTGTTTTGGACCTCCCGAATAACCTCATATGTATTTATAAACAGTATATCAAAAACTCATATATAAAGTGAAACTTTAATCAGTAGGGTTTTTGTTCCTCCCCACTAATTATTAGCCCACGTTAATTGGGCTTTTACGAGCAGCCCAAATCTAACTTATCTTCTTTACGCCAACCTAATTTTCAATTTAGGTCTTAATGCTCGATATCTTTATCATCTATTGCTCATATTTCAAAAAAATATACAATATCCACTTTGAATTTATTATTTTTTCAGAAAATAATGTAAATAATTGTGGAATTTCCTCTCAATCTATTATATATAAGAAATAAGAAATCTATAAATCTTTTTAAAAAATATAGAATTTAAGAATTGACGGAAATGTAAATGATTGGTATCATATGTCCATAGGGTATTTTGTCGAAAAATGACGAATCTAAAAATAGACTCGAAACTTATAAACTATTTATTTAGGAGGAAAAAAATTATGAAATCTACTGGTATTGTTCGTAAAGTTGATGAATTAGGTCGTGTAGTAATTCCAATCGAATTACGCCGTACTTTAGGTATTGCAGAAAAGGATGCTCTTGAAATCTATGTTGATGACGAAAAAATCATCTTAAAGAAATATAAACCAAACATGACTTGCCAAGTAACTGGTGAAGTATCTGACGGTAACCTTTCTTTAGCTGAAGGTAAAATCATCTTAAGCAAAGAAGGCGCTGAGCAAATCTTAAACGAACTTCAAGATTATATCGAAACAGCAAAATAAGCTTCTCAATTATGAGAAGCTTATTTTTTATCGACATGATAGATTTGATATACATCTCTTTTCGACAAATCTCGATCTTTAGCGACTGTTTTAATCGCTTCTTTTGAATTCATACTTTTTTCATTTATATAATATTCAATATGATCATATACCGAAAGAGATTCCCACCATTGTTCTTCTGGAGCAGGTTCTTCTGTTGAACCAGCTACTAAAATACAAAACTCACCACGTACTTCATTTTGCTTCGTCCACTCAATTGCTTCTTCGATTGTTCCTCGAATAAATTCCTCAAATTTTTTCGTTAACTCTCGACATAATACAATCTCTCTATTTCCCAACACTTCCTGCATCGAAATTAAAGTATCATCTAAACGATGAGGTGCTTCATAAAACATCATTGTAGTTTGTACATAACGAAGCTTTTCTAACTCCATCTTCCGTTCCTTTTTGTTTCTCTGCAAGAAACCATAGAAATAAAACTGCTTTGTTTCAAGACCGGATGCAATTAATGCTGTAAGGGCTGCATTTGCTCCAGGAAGCGGAATTACATGATATTGCTCAGCTACTGCCTCAACGACAATATCGTAACCTGGATCAGAAATACACGGCATACCAGCGTCACTAACAAGTGCTACATTCTTTCCATCCTCTAATTTCTCTAATAGTTTCTTCCCACTTACTTCTTTATTGTGCTCATGATAACTCGTGACAGGTGTTTCAATTTCAAAATAATTACAAAGTTTTTTCGTTTGTCTCGTATCTTCAGCAGCAATTAAATCAACTTCTTTTAAAATTCGGATTGCACGAAATGTCATATCTTCTAGATTTCCAATAGGAGTTGGTACTAAATATAAAACTCCCTTTTCATTTTGTTGAAAGCTTTTTTGTTGCCACATAGCGTTCTCCTTTTTGCATATATGCCTCTTTTTGTTTTCTCGTTAATTGCTTAAAGTAATACTCCGCTTGCATAGCTGTACGCTTATCATCGTGGGTCTCTACATATTTTAAAACGACAGGAAGCCTGACGCGTGTATACTTAGCCCCTTTGCCGCTATTATGAGTCTGAATTCTCTTTTCTATATGGTTTGTATATCCAGCATAATAACTTCCATCAGAGCACTCTACCACATAAAAAAAGTGCTTATTCTTCTCCATATAAAATTGAACGTAGCTCCTTTGTATATTCGTTATTGTTCTCATATACAACGAGAGGCGGTAAAATTTTCAAATCTGCATTTCCATCCTTAATTCCTTCAATTAACAATGTATTTGCTTCTTTTCCAACCTTAGGATAAACAAATTGCACACGCTTTGGTTCAATTTTATATTTACGCATTAATGTGACAATGTCTAGTAATCGCCCTGGACGATGTACAAACGCTACTTTCCCACCTTGTTTTACTAACTGACTACTTGCAGATACAACATCTTCTAATGTACACATAATTTCATGACGAGCTATCGCTAAATGTTCATTCATATTTTTCTCTGAAGTTTGAGGTGTTTGAAAATATGGTGGATTACATGTAACAACATCATATTGATGACGCCCAAGTTTCTCTGGCATATCTTTCAAATCTCCATGTATGAGGTGAATTCTTTCTTCCAACCCATTGTATTGAACACTTCTTACTCCCATATCATATAAGCGTTCTTGAATTTCCACACCAGTAATATTTCCTTTTGTTCTTGTACTTAATAGAAGGGGAACAACCGCGTTACCTGTACACAAATCAAGTAAATTCCCCTTTTGAATTGGTACCCATGCAAAATCTGCAAGTAAAACGGCATCTAAAGAAAAATTAAATACTGATGGGCTTTGTATAATCTTCATGTCTTGTGCTAATAAGTAATCTAAACGTTCATCTTCATATAAATTCATATACTGCTCCTTTTCTTACCCTTAACCTACCCTATTTCATGTATAAAAAATTACCTTTCCAATTATAATTGGAAAGGTAATTTCACTTTTTATTTAAGAATGAAAGACAGAACAAACAATCTCCCTCTTTACGTACACTTCCATAATGTAGATTGCAAATATGAAAACCTTCTTGATATAGTCTCGCTAAATTGTCATAGCCTTCACCAATATCTGTTTTCGGCTTCACTTCTTTACGTTTTTGAGTTTTTTGTTTTTCTTTATTCTGCACTTCTTCAAAACGGTGTCGCAAATTGTTATTTTCCATTTTTATATGTTGGTTTTCTTCCAACAACTCTGCAAGATGCTGTTTTAACTCTCCCAACTGTTTATATAAATGTCCAATTTGCTCTTCCATACTAGAAACCGATTCAAAAATATCTTTTTTCTCCACAAGCACCCACCTCATTAATCTGTGGTTTGACTCGAAACGACCCCTTTATTCACTAACTCATCTAACGTATATTCTACTATCCGTTCCTTGTCTACTAGTTCCACTTGAATTAATCTTTCTAAAATATTTAATCCGATAACACGGCCAGTACCATGCGGGGTTTGTATACGTTGATCTAAATCAGGAAGTTGTTCCTTTGCTGCCTCATATTCATCATTCTCATATTTTAAGCAACACATTAAGCGACCACATAAACCAGAGATTTTTGCAGGATTTAATGATAAATTTTGATCCTTTGCCATTTTAATGGATACAGGTTCAAAATCCCCTAAAAAAGTAGAACAACAAAGCATACGACCACATGGACCAATACCACCTAGCATCTTCGCTTCATCACGAACACCAATTTGTCTTAGTTCAATTCTTGTTCTAAAAATTGCGGCTAAGTCCTTCACTAGTTCGCGGAAATCGATCCGACCATCCGCAGTAAAATAGAAAATAATCTTATTACGATCGAATGTATACTCTACATCTACAAGTTTCATATCAAGATTATGCTCTACTACCTTTTGTTGACAAACTTGATATGCTTCTTTGGCAGCATGTTTGTTCTCTTCAACAATGGTACGATCATTTTCATTTGCAATACGAATAACCTTTTTTAGCGGTAATACAACGTCGTTTTCATCAACTTGTTTTTTGGTAATAACTACTTTTCCGTATTCAATACCTCTTACCGTTTCTACAATGACAAACTCATTTTCAGAGATATCGAACTGGTTTGGATCAAAGTAATATACCTTTCCGGCCTTCTTAAAGCGAACACCTACTACATCATACAAAACGGTCATCCCTCCTGCAACCGCAACACTAACTGTTCGAACACAAGCTGCGCATTTACATTAGCGTTGATTCTATTTTTTGCCTCTAATATATTAAAGAGAGCTGATACAATGCGCTTCTGAGCATAGGAAAACGATTCAAACATCTCTTTCTGCTCATGAAAAACAAGACGATCTTCTTCTCCAAGTTGAACATATAATAAATCCTTATAAATAAGGAGTAACATATCTAAACCTTGCTGTAATTGTTCTTTCTCTCCAAAGTGTTTTCCCCATTTTTCTTGTACAAAAAAAATAGAGGTTTTATCTTTTTCGAGCGCTTCACATAATTTTATCACTAAAGCTCGTGCTTGTGCAAACCATTCATCACTACATAAAGCTAAAGCTTCATCAAAACTATTTGTAAGTTGAGCAGCAAGTGTCGATAAAGATGCTGTAATCCCTTCATCCTGTAATCTTCTAATTAAAGATTCCGTAGGTAACGGTCTAAACGTAACAACTTGGCAGCGAGATAAAATCGTATTTAAAATTTGATGACTTTGTTCAGTAAGTAAAATAGCAGTTGTATCACTACTTGGTTCTTCTAAAAATTTCAAAAGTGTATTTGCCGCATTTGCTGTCATACGATCTGCGTGCTCAATAATATATATTTTTTTATTTGCCTCTAATCCTGTTTTGGAAAACTCTTCTTGTAAATCATGAATTTGCTGCTTCTTAATAGATAATCCGTCTGGTTTTACAATATGTAAGTTAGGGTGGTTACCTGAATCAATTCGCTTACAGTTTGTACATACATGGCAGGGCTCTACTCCATTCCGCTCAGAACAGAGGAAACTCTTTGCCATTTGAATTGCTGTCGCAAACTTTCCTGTCCCTTTCCCTCCCTCTAACAAGTAAGCGTGGGATATACGCTCTTTTGCAATGCTATTCATCAACATTTTTACACCGATGGGTTGTATAGCAGAAAGCTGCTCCCACGTCTTCGTCATAATGCATACCTCACTTATTTCATTCTTTCCTTCTATTATAACAATTTATCTTCTATAATCTGAACAACTTCTTCTATAAGTTTTTCCATCGGTTGATCAGCATTTACCAATACAATACGATCCGAGAAACGTTCTACAACTTGTAAATACCCTTCGCGCACACGTTTATGGAAAGAGATATCTTCCATATCTAGTCGATTTACTTCACGTCCTGCATCTTTTTCAATCCGAGCCAAACCAACCTCAGGCTCAATGTCTAGATAAATTGTTAAACTAGGCATACAGTCCTCTGTTGCGAAACGATTTATTTCAAATACCTTATCCATACCCAATCCTCTTGCATAGCCTTGGTATGCTAAAGAGCTATCTATAAAACGATCACATAACACGAGGTAGTTCTCATTAAGTGCTGGCATAACTTTTTCTACTAAATGTTGTCTGCGCGCAGCAGCATAAAGAAGCGCTTCTGTACGTGCTTCCATCATCGTATATTCTTGTTTATGTAAAATCGTCCTAATGTCCTCAGAAATTGCAATACCGCCTGGTTCCCTTGTCGCCATTACCTTTTGTGCTTTTTGTTCAAAATATGGCAATAAGCTTTTAATTAACGTTGTTTTACCTGAACCTTCTGGGCCCTCAATTGTTACAAATAATCCCTTCATCCTAAAACCTACTTTCTATATCATACACTTTCATATATTTCGTATTACCTTGAAAACGAGCTCCTGCTCTTTCTAAATACATAATTTGCTCTTTATGCTCTGAAGTAATTCTCTCTCCATACATAATTAATGGAATTCCAGGTGGATACGGAATCACCATTTCCGCCGCTATCATTCCAACAGCATCTTCTATAGATACTATCTTTGTTTCATATCCGTCTAGTTGTTTATACGTATACGGTAAAAGAGAGAATTCACCATTATAAGTATAACGAATAGATTCCCTCTTGTCTTTCACCTCATAATGTTGCAATGCTACTCGGATCATCTCTATAACCTTCATATATCCCTCATTTACTTGTAAGGGTAAAATAAATAGGACATTGTACGGATCAGCCATCTCTGTATATATACCGACCTTTTCAAATACAGACTGTAATTCGTACCCTGATAACTGACAACGAGTTTGTACGGTGACCTTTAACTCATCTTGCAACGGATATTCTAAAATGGCGATTTGGGGAATAGAACGTAATTGTTCCTTAAATCTTCGTAAAAACTCAACAATTTCACTGTGACCTTCTTCTTTTATACGCGCCATTGTAAAGCGTGCTATATCCAAGGAAGCCATAATTGGATACGATGGACTACTAGATTGTAGCATACTTAAATAAGTAGTAACCTTATCTTCGTCTACTAAATGACTATTTATATGTAAATAGGAACCCATTGTCATTGCGGGTAATGTTTTATGTGCAGAATGAACTACAATATCTGCACCATATGTTAATGCTGACTTCGGAAATGGTTCTCCCAAACATAGATGTGCCCCATGTGCCTCATCTACCAAAACAGGGATTTTATGTGCATGTGCAAAAGCGATGCTTGCCTCTAAATCCATCCCCATACCATAATAATTAGGATGCGTTAAAATAAGTGCTTTCGCATTTGGATACTTTCTAATTGCGTTCTTAATAATTTCATTACGAACTCCCACTGGTACGTTGTAAGCTTCATCAATCCATGGATCTAAAAAAATGGGATTTGCTCCCGCAAGTTTTAAACCATTAATAATTGATTTATGACAATTTCTTTGTACAAGAACAATATCATGTTCCCCGCAACAAGACAAAATCATTGCTAAGTTCCCGACTGTTGAACCATTAATTAAAAAATAACTTCTCTTTGTATTATAAACTTCAGCCAATAATTGTTGTGCCTCATCTATACATTCAAACGGACTATGCAAATCATCTAGTCCTGCTAATTCAGTTACATCAATAGATAGAATACCTTTAAACTCTCTTATTGCCTCCTGAGGGAAGTTTAAACCATTCTTATGACCAGGAACATGAAAGGATAACGGCCCTCTTTCTTTAAACTCTATTAACGCCTCATATAAAGGCATACGATTTTGATTCATCTACATCTCTTCCTTATTATTCATTCTCTATCTATTATACAGAACAAAAAAAATAATAGGCATATGCCTATTTAAAAATATGATACTTCTAATTTTCGAAGCTGCTTTAAATAATATATATATTTCGGATCATCTGTCTCTGTATTCACCATATCCTTTTCACATTCATGGCATATTAAATTATTATAAACATATATACCTTCTTTTCTTTTTGTCTCACAAACAATACAAACTTCACTTTGTAATGTCATAATCTTCCCTCCCTATTTAAGTGAACCTATTTTATACTTCTAATCCTTAACAATTTACAGAAAAATATACACCCATCTTTTATATAATATGATTAACTCTTGGGCAACGTGTTTGTATTTCCATTACTTCTTTCCCATTCTTTTTAACAATACAAAAAAACACAAGTCAAATGACTTGTGTTTTTAGTTGCTTGGCGACGTCCTACTCTCACAGGGACAAGGTCCCAACTACCATCGGCGCTAGAGAGCTTAACTTCCGTGTTCGGTATGGGAACGGGTGTGACCTCTCTGCCATCATCACCAAACTATGAAGGCATATTCCTTCAAAACTAGATAACATTTGCTACATATTATATGGTTAAGTCCTCGATCTATTAGTATTCGTCAGCTCCACATGTCACCATGCTTCCACCTCGAACCTATCAACCTGATCATCTTTCAGGGATCTTACTAGCTTACGCTATGGGAAATCTCATCTTGAGGGGGGCTTCATGCTTAGATGCTTTCAGCACTTATCCCTTCCGCACATAGCTACCCAGCTATGCCCTTGGCAGAACAACTGGTACACCAGCGGTGCGTCCATCCCGGTCCTCTCGTACTAAGGACAGCTCCTCTCAAATTTCCTACGCCCACGACGGATAGGGACCGAACTGTCTCACGACGTTCTGAACCCAGCTCGCGTACCGCTTTAATGGGCGAACAGCCCAACCCTTGGGACCGACTACAGCCCCAGGATGCGATGAGCCGACATCGAGGTGCCAAACCTCCCCGTCGATGTGGACTCTTGGGGGAGATAAGCCTGTTATCCCCGGGGTAGCTTTTATCCGTTGAGCGATGGCCCTTCCATGCGGAACCACCGGATCACTAAGCCCGACTTTCGTCCCTGCTCGACTTGTAGGTCTCGCAGTCAAGCTCCCTTATGCCTTTGCACTCTACGAATGATTTCCAACCATTCTGAGGGAACCTTTGGGCGCCTCCGTTACACTTTAGGAGGCGACCGCCCCAGTCAAACTGCCCACCTGACACTGTCTCCCGGGTCGATAAGACCCGTAGGTTAGAATTTCAATACAGTCAGGGCGGTATCCCACCAGCGCCTCCACCGAAGCTAGCGCTCCGGTTTCAATGGCTCCCGCCTATCCTGTACAAACTGTACCAAAATTCAATATCAGGCTACAGTAAAGCTCCACGGGGTCTTTCCGTCCTGTCGCGGGTAACCTGCATCTTCACAGGTACTATAATTTCACCGAGTCTCTGGTTGAGACAGTGCCCAAATCGTTACACCTTTCGTGCGGGTCGGAACTTACCCGACAAGGAATTTCGCTACCTTAGGACCGTTATAGTTACGGC
>NZ_CP031062.1:12500-27500 GCF_008274865.1 Bacillus sp. AR4-2 | reverse complement strand
AAATCGCACCACGTAACACATGATATACACCTTGATACTCTTTCATTTTTTCCATCGCGATTACATCTTTCGGTTCTTGCACGACACAAACAACTGATTGATCTCGATGTGAATCATTACAAATATAACAAGGATCACGATCAGTAATATGTCCGCATACAGAACAGTACGCTAAATCTCGCTTCGCATTTACAAGTGCTTTCGCGAAACCTAACACATCATCTTCTTTCATATCTAATACGAAAAATGCCAATCGAACCGCTGTTTTCGGTCCGATACCTGGCAACTTCATAAAACTATCGATTAGTTTTGATATTGGTTCTGGATAATGCATGTATCAATATCCTCCTAGAACATTCCACCTGGTAAGTTTAAGCCTTTTGTAAATTTACCCATTGTAGAGTTTGAAAGCTCATCAGCCTTTTTAAGTGCATCATTTGTTGCAGCTAATACTAAGTCTTGTAACATTTCGATATCTTCTGGATCTACAACTTCCTCTTTAATCTTCACTTCAAGAATTTGCTTGTGACCATTTGCAATAACTGTAATCATTCCGCCGCCAGCTGTACCTTCAACTGTTTTTTCACCAAGCTCTTCTTGTGCTTTCGCCATGTCCTTTTGCATCTTTTGCATTTGTTTCATCATGTTATTCATATTTCCCATTCCGCCACGCATCATAATTAATTCCTCCTAATTATTATTACTCTTTTATTTCAATGAGTTCTTGCCCTACTAACTTCACTGCCTCTTCTATAAGAGGGTCTTCCTTTTTCTCCGGGCTTTCTTCAGACTCTCCACCTTCACGTTGTAAAAAGTCTTCACGGATTTTACCCCATTCACTTTTTGGAATGGCAATCATATTTAACCTTTTACTTAGCAATTCAAATAAAGCTTGTTCTACTGTATCCATAGCTTCTCGATTTTCGCTCGCCATCTTACAGTGAATCTCATATTGAAATGCTAAAACGTAAGTGTCATCTGAAGCTGCCACTGGTTCACTATTTTCAAGTAAAACGGCAAACGCTACTTTGTTATATGATTTGAGTCTTCCTAACAACTCACCCCATACAGCTTTTAATTGTTCTAAATCTTGACGCTTCGCTTGTTTTAATACTTCATTTACACGTCCGACAGGAATTTTCATACTTCCTGTTCGTACCGGTTTTGGTGTTGCACGCGTCTCTCTTACTTCCTGTTGTACACCAGCTGGCACACCGTTCTTTTTGACTTGCTCTAACTCTTTCTCCAGTTGCTGCATCCTGTTCATAATTGCTTGCAAACGATCTGTACCATTTGCTTGCATCATAAACTGTTGACACAATTGCACCATAACAACTTCTAAGAAAATACGCGGATGATTTGTCCACTTCATTTCCTGTTGTCCCTTACTAAGGGTATGAATAATCTCGTAGATCACTTCCGGTTGCATTTCTTCACTCAACTTACGGAATTGATCATCTACAATTACTCGTTCCAACATATGTTCTAGTTGTGGTGAAGTTTGATATAAAAGCATATCACGATAATAGTAAATGAAATCCTCCATAAAACGAACTGGATCCTTCCCTTTACTCATCATTTCATCTATGATTTGCAATGCTCTTGATACATCATTTTCACGTATGCACTCTACTAAATTGCCTAAGTATTGCTGAGAAACAGATCCTGTTACGGCCAATACATCTTCTGTCGTAACAATCTCATCACTATAAGATATAGCCTGATCAATAAGACTAAGCGCGTCACGCATACCACCTTCGGCAGCACGCGCAACAATTTGTAATGCTTCACCTTCCACTTGCGTACCTTCATTTGTCACGACCGTTGATAATCTCTCAACAATATCATTCACTGATATTTTTCGGAATTCAAAGCGCTGACAACGTGAAATGATTGTAGGTGGGATCTTATGAGGTTCTGTTGTCGCCAAAATAAAGATAACATGTCCTGGCGGCTCTTCTAAGGTTTTTAAAAGCGCATTGAATGCACCCATAGAAAGCATGTGAACTTCATCAATAATGTATACTTTATATTCTACAGCACTTGGAGCGTATTTTACTTTATCTCTAATATCTCGAATTTCATCTACACCGTTATTTGAAGCCGCATCAATTTCTAATACATCTGAAATGGATCCTTGTGTGATTCCTAAACAAGAAGGACATTCATTACAAGGTTCAGCTACCGGAGCATGTTCACAGTTAATTGCTTTTGCAAATACTTTTGCAATTGTCGTTTTTCCTGTTCCCCTCGGGCCAGAAAATAAATAAGCATGTGAAACTTTCTCTTGAAGAAGGGCATTTTGCAACGTTTTTGTCACGTGCTTTTGACCGACTACATCTTCGAACTTTTGCGGTCTCCATGTTCGGTATAACGCTTGGTATGACACGAAAATACGGCCTCCCTCAAAGGTTATTATCTCATTTATTATAACCCATTCTGTTTATAGATTCCAAAAGTTATTTTCTATACAAAAAACTCACCTTTGTATTAAGGTGAGTTTTGTATACATATATAACTGCCGTGCACCCTCCGTCGATTACGTACCATAAGCGTTACTCAAGCAGTTAGCTCGGTTCAGGCACTCCTGCGGCACACGAGAAGACCCGCTTATTGCTGCTTCCTTCCGGACCTGACAAGGTTCACGGGGTCCCGTTGCGCAGGACCCAAACGTCAACACCACTTACTTAAGGCAGACCTTACAGCAACATAACCTCGAGAGGGGATTCGGCCTCGCTAGAGCGGATTGCGAGTATAGGGCACCGCTACCTCCCCGCTTAGCACGGCAAAGTTAAAACCAATATTCGGTTGCCTTCATTAAAGGCATTATCAGTATAACTTGTTTCTTTAGAAAATGCAAATACGTTAGTTCCCAGTATTCTTCTCTAATTTTTTTATTGCTTTTCTTTTTTTACGAAGCTCTCTAAAAAAGTTTGTTAACAACGTACCGCATTCTTCCTCTAGTACACCAGATACTACTTCACATTGATGATTGAAGCGTTCATCCGTTAAAAGATTCATCAATGTCCCTGCACATCCGCCCTTCGGATCACTTGCACCATATACAACTCGCTTCACTCGTGATAAAACAATTCCACCCGCACACATTGGACAAGGTTCTAATGTTACATACAATGTTGCATCTTCTAAACGCCATGTCCCTAATTTTTTACATGCATCATCTATCGCTAGCAACTCAGCATGAGCTATTGATCTTTGCTCAGTTTCCCTTAAATTATGGGCAACACTAATTACCTCACCATCTAACACTATAACTGCTCCAATTGGTACTTCCTGTATTTCCTCTGCCTTTTTAGCTTCTTCTATCGCTAATTGCATAAAATAAATATCTTGATCTTGTTCCATAACATAGTCCTTTCATTACAAATAAAGTACACTTATTTCCATTTACTACACAGGGGATAACTTTTACAAATTCAATCCACCCTAAAAGAAAAAAGAGAGGGGATTACATATGAAAAATACCGCCTTGCTCATTATCGATATGATTAATGACTTTCAATTTTCCCACGGACCCATTCTAGCTAAAAAATGCGAAACTATAACAAACCCTATTTTACAATTAAAGAAAAAAATGAAATCCTTCGGCTATCCTATAATTTACGTTAATGACCATTATCAACTTTGGAGATCTGATATCGACCAACTTATTACTCATTGCACAAATAAATATAGCGAAAATATAATCCATAAGATTGCTCCAAGTTTTGATGAGTACATTTTTATTAAACCACATTATTCCGCTTTTTATGAAACACCTTTAAATTCATTACTAGGTTATTTAAAAATAGAAAATCTAATATTAACAGGGGTTGCCGGAAATATATGTATCCTATTTACAGCTAATGATGCTCATATGAGAAATTATAAATTGTATGTACCACAGGATTGTATCGCCTCTAACAACGACCAAGATAATATACATGCTTTAAAAATAATGGAAACTACATTGAAAGCAAATATAACATCATCAACCAAAATAAAATTTAATTAATACATATATCTATTTTCTAACTTTTTATATCAAATTAACCCGCTCGCTTCCCTCTTGTGCTACAATAATTCTGTTTTGTGTTTTTAGTAGTCACGGTAAATCACTGATTGAAAGGAGGAAACAGCGTGACCGGAGTACCATTTATCACGGTTGAAGGACCAATTGGTGTTGGAAAAACTTCACTTGCGAAGGAAATTTCAACTCACATGCAACTCCACTTACTAAAAGAGATTGTTGATGAAAATCCCTTTTTAGGAAAGTTCTATGAAGACATCGACGAATGGAGTTTTCAAACAGAGATGTTCTTTCTTTGTAATAGATACAAACAATTAGAAGACATTAACATAAAGTACTTGAATCAAAGGAAACCAGTAGTAGCGGATTACCATATCTTTAAAAATTTAATTTTTGCATCCCGCACATTAAAAGACTCTCAATATGACAAATACATGCAAATTTATCGTATCCTTACACAAGATATGCCTGTGCCAAATGTCATTGTTTATTTAACAGCTAGCCTAGAAACATTGCAAAAACGAATCGCCATGCGCGGAAGAGAATTTGAAAAAAACATGGATCCAAATTACTTACTACAGCTCACAAAAGATTATGAAACAGCAATGGATGCTTTTAAAAAAGATCATCCGGAAATACCAGTATTGAAATTTAATGGCGACGATATGGATTTTGTAAAAAATCCTGATGATTTAAACGTTATCCTATCTGCCCTTCAAAATACTCTCTTAAAGGAGTCGAAATAATAATGAATTTAAGGCAAAAATATGATATACCCAATGACGCGGTAATCACTATCGCCGGAACAGTAGGTGTGGGTAAATCAACTATGACAACTGCATTAGCTAATGCTTTAGGTTATCGCACATCATTTGAAAAAGTAGATTCCAATCCATATTTGGACAAGTTCTATGCGGACTTCACTCGCTGGAGCTTCCACCTACAAGTGTACTTTTTAGCAGAACGATTTAAGGAACAAAAAAGAATTTTTGAATATGGTGGCGGTTTTGTTCAAGATCGTTCCATTTACGAAGACACTGGAATTTTCGCAAAGATGCATCATGAAAAAGGAACAATGACAGAAACTGATTATGAAACATACAAAGGTTTATTTGACGCTATGGTCATGACTCCTTACTTCCCTCATCCAGACTTATTAATTTACTTAGAAGGTTCTTTCGATGATATTGTCGATCGTATTCAAGAACGCGGGCGCCCAATGGAACAGCAAACACCAATTGAGTACTGGAAAGAAATGCATGGACGTTATGAAAACTGGATTAACAACTTTAATTCATGCCCTGTATTACGCTTAAATATTAATGAGTACGATATTTTAAAAGATGGTGATTCAATCGAACCAATCATAAAAAAAATTGGCCATTTTTTAAAACAAACACGTAAACTTGTAAAATAAAAAACCCGTGCATATGCACGGGTTTTCCTATTAAATTACTTCTTCTTTGTTGGAGCAATAATTTCACTCTCAGGTTTTCCTGCGTTAATGCGCTGACGAACAGTACTTGTACTAATATCGTATGCTTCAGCAATCTCTTTAACAGTCATTTCTTTCCCGTTAATTACTGCCGTTAATACTTTACCTGTACGTTTTGGAGCTGCTTCTTTCTTTACAGCTGCTTTTTTAACTTGTTTTGGCGCCTCTACTTTACTCGTAGCTGGTTTTACATCACAAGTACAACCACAAAGTTTACGGAATGTATCATCACTAATAATGCGTGATACGTTTGCACCACTGTTTAAAATTCTATTGTTCTTACAGACAGGACATTGTACATAATATAAAGTTTTTCCATCTAAAGGAAACGTTTGTATAATAAGATCCATGTTGACTCCTTTCATATCTATGAAGATAATCATCGGAATATGAGTGTGTAATAAGGACAAAATTACCTTACACCATACTTTATGATTGGTTTTAAAATAAAAACTCGTTACGTGTTGGTAACGAGTTCTCCAATCTCCACTTATATGCGCTGTTGTCAATTATATCTGGAGGAGGTAGAGGGATTCGAACCCCCGCGCGACTCTCGCCGCCTGTCGGTTTTCAAGACCGATCCCTTCAGCCAGACTTGGGTATACCTCCATATTGACATCAAATATAATATCAAAAGAAAAACAGTTAGTCAACCCTACTAAAATAAATTATGAGGAAAGGAAAATTTTACTTTCCCCTTCCTACATTACAGTACTGACAACGCTCATAATTACCAATCACTCATACCGATGAATGTTTAAATTTACTTAATAACTGTTTTTCCTCCCATATAAGGGCGAAGAACTTCTGGAATTATAATTGTACCATCTTCTTGTTGGTAGTTCTCTAAAATAGCTGCAACCGTACGTCCAATTGCAAGACCAGATCCATTTAATGTATGAACATGTTCTGGTTTTCCATTTGGTTCACGGCGGAAACGGATATTTGCACGTCTCGCTTGGAAAGCTTCAAAATTACTACAAGAAGAAATTTCACGATATGTGCCATAGCTTGGAATCCATACTTCAATATCGTATTTCTTCGCTGCTGTAAATCCTAAATCGCCTGTGCACATGCTCATAACGCGATATGGCAACTCTAATAATTGTAACACGCGTTCTGCATCATTTGTTAACTTTTCTAACTCTTCATAAGAATCTTCTGGTTTTACGAACTTCACAAGCTCTACTTTATTGAACTGATGCTGGCGAATTAAACCACGTGTATCACGCCCAGCTGAACCTGCTTCAGAACGGAAGCAAGAGCTAAATGCAGCATATCTTATAGGCAATTGCTCTTTATTTAAAATCTCATCACGATGCATATTCGTTACAGGTACTTCAGCTGTTGGAATTAAGAAGTAATCTTCACTTTCAATACGGAATGCATCTTCTTCAAACTTTGGAAGTTGTCCTGTTCCTGTCATACTTGCACGGTTTACCATATATGGAGGTAATACTTCTTCATATCCATGCTCATCAGTATGAAGATCAAGCATAAAGCTAATTAAAGCACGCTCTAATCTTGCACCAGCACCTTTGTAAAATACGAAGCGGCTTCCTGTTACTTTCCCAGCGCGTTCAAAATCTAAAATTCCTAAATCAGTAGCAAGATCCCAATGTGGTTTTGGCTCATAAGTAAATTCTTTCACTTCTCCCCAAGTACGTGCTACTACATTATCATCCTCTGTTTCACCAACTGGAGCAGATTCATGAGGGATATTTGGAATAGATAACATTAATCTTTCTAAGTCTTCTTCAACTGTACGAAGTTCGTTATCAAGATCCTTTACTTTTTCTCCAACTTCACGCATTTCTAAAATTAGAGCTTCTGCATCTTTCTTTTCGCGCTTTAATACAGAAATTTGTTGAGATACTTCGTTACGTTTACTTTTTAATTCTTCTGTCTGAACAAGTAGTTCTCTTCTTCTCGTATCAAGTTCTTCAAAACGTCCGAAATCAGTTAAATCTTCGCCTCTATGCTGTAATTTCGCTTTTACTTCTTCAAAGTTTGTACGTAAAAATTTAATATCAAGCATTATATACTCCTCCTTTTATTTTATAAAACACAAAAAACTCCCGTCCCTATATAAAGGGACGGGAGTTAACCCGCGTTGCCACCCTAGTTGAAAGCATTACCGCTTTCCTCTCAAGTAGAAATAACGGCTCTTCACCGGGAATGCTTACTAATCCAAAAGATATTCCACATTCCATTCCAGGATGGATTCACAAACTGTTTCTATCGATTTCCACCAACCATCGACTCTCTATAAGAAACGACATTTGTTACTATTTCCTATCAACACGCTTATTTTATAAAATTGTTACCATCAATTTACTATAATCTTATACAAGTTGCAAGTTACTTATACAACTTTTTTCATTTTCGCTTCTTTTACCATTTCAACAAAGTATGCTGTCACACGATGATCATCTGTTAATTCCGGATGGAATGAAGCTGCTAAAAACTGATCTTGTCTTACCGCTACCATTCGGTCACCATGCTTAGAAAGCACTTCAACATTATCAGCTACTTCTACAACATACGGCGCACGGATAAATACACCAACGAAGTCTTCACCCACACCTTCAATTGAAAGCGCAGCTTCAAAACTATCCTTTTGGCGTCCGAACGCATTGCGCTCAACTGTAATATCCATAGCACCAATATGTGCTTCTTCATAGCCAATAAGTGTTTTCGCAAGAAGAATCATCCCTGCACATGTACCAAACATTGGTTTACCAGACTTTGCAAATGTACGAAGTGGTTCCATGAAAGCATACTTATCAATAAGACGGCGCATTGTTGTACTTTCACCGCCCGGTAAAATAAGACCATCAATCTCTTCAAGTTGCTCTATACGCTTTACAACAACAGCTTCTGCACCACTTGCTTCAACTGATTTTACATGCTCACGAACTGCACCTTGAAGACCTAGTACACCGATTTTCACCATTTTAAAGTTCTCCTTTAATTACCATCCACGCTCTTGCATGCGTTGTTCTGGTAATAACGTTGAAATTTCGACACCCTTCATTGCATTACCTAATCCTTTAGAAAGGCTTGCAATTAGTTCGTAATCTTCATAATGAGTCGTTGCTTCAACGATTGCACGTGCAAATTTCTCTGGGTTTTCTGATTTGAAGATACCAGATCCAACAAATACCCCATCAGCACCAAGTTGCATCATTAATGCTGCATCTGCTGGTGTTGCTACACCACCTGCCGCAAAGTTTACAACTGGTAAGCGACCAAGACGTTTAATTTCAAGTAATACTTCGTAAGGAGCGCCAGTATTTTTTGCATATGTCATTAACTCATCTTCACGTAGACTCGCAACTTGACGGATTTCTGCATTGACTTGGCGCATATGACGCACTGCCTCTACAATGTTTCCTGTTCCTGGTTCACCTTTTGTACGAAGCATAGATGCACCTTCTGCAATACGACGTGCAGCTTCTCCGATATCACGGCAACCACATACAAATGGAACTGTGTAATCACGTTTATTTAAATGGTATACTTCATCAGCAGGAGTTAATACTTCACTCTCATCGATATAGTCTACCCCTAATGATTCTAATACACGTGCTTCTACAAGGTGACCGATACGGCATTTTGCCATAACCGGAATTGACACCGCACCCATAACTTCTTCAACAATTGTTGGGTCTGCCATACGAGAAACGCCACCTGCTGCACGAATATCTGCTGGTACACGCTCTAATGCCATAACGGCAACTGCGCCTGCCTCTTCTGCAATTTTTGCTTGTTCAGCGTTAACTACGTCCATAATAACGCCGCCTTTTTGCATTTCTGCCATTCCACGTTTTACACGTTCTGTCCCTGTTACATTTGTCATGTACAAAAACCCCCCTAGGTGAATTGCTTTCCCCCGTTAAAGGCGAAAATTAAGAATACTCTTACATTCTACCACTAACTATCAGATGCTTGTCTACTACTTTTTCATAAAGTCGGTATGAAAAATAGGAATAAAAAAAAGCTCCTATCGTGAGGAGCTTTTAAAACCAACCTTTTACTGTATCAACAGCACTATTCCACATACCACTAAAGAATGAACCAATTCCGCGCATAGCACGAGTAAACCAGTTTGCTTCTTCTACTTCAGATGTCGTTACAAGATCCACTTGCAGTGACTTACCAGTTAAAAATCCAGGGTCGTTTGTATCTTTTGGCGTAATTACCATTTGACCAAGCGCAGCTCCCTTTTTAATAGGTGCTTCTTGTCCCTTACTTGATTCTTTTAATTCTGTTTTATAAACATCTTTACTTCCTTTTGGCACTGGAAGTGAAATAGCTTGTTTCGTTTGAACTGCTACATCTTTATCTTTCGCATTTTCTACTCGTACTGTTTCTTGTCCTTTTACTGAAGAACCTTTTTTATACATTTGTTTCACTTCAAAGTTAGCAAATCCATAATCATATAGCTTCTTTGTTTCATCAAAACGTGCTGTATGAGAACTTGTTTTAATAACTACAGAAATAAAACGCATTCCGTTTCTTTCAACCGTACCAGTGAAGCAATCTCCTGCTTCTGGAGTTGAGCCTGTTTTTAAGCCATCTACACCATCATATTCTTTAACTAAGCCCTTTAACATCCAGTTCCAGTTCGACATTCCAAACTTCTCTTTTTCTGGACGGAATTCTTTTTTAGGGATTTTTGCTGTATCTAACACTTTTGGATAATCTTTAATTAAATGTTGTGCTAAAGTTGCAACATCCTTTGCAGACATTTTATTTTCTTCATCCGCTGTTGTTCCTTCAGGATGCATTCCCTTTAAATCTTTATTCGTTAAACCTGTAGAATTGACAAATTTATAATTTTTCAACCCTAGTTCTTTCGATTTATCATTCATCATTTTTACGAAGTCTACTTCTTTACCTGCAATTGCTTCTGCTAATGCAATTGTTGCACCATTTGCAGAAAAGATTGCCATTGCCTCGTATAACTCTTTTACTGTATAAGAGCCACCATTTTCTAATGCAACATTTGATAATGAAGCATCTTGTGAAACCTTATATGCATATTCAGAAACCTTAATTTTCTGGTCCCACTTAAGTTTTCCTTTATCCACTGCTTCGTGAACTAAATATTCACTCATCATCTTTGTCATACTAGCAATGGATAATAATTCATCTGCATTCTTTTGATATAAAATTTTCCCAGAATTCGCTTCTACTAAAATTGCCGCACCTGCTTCAATGTTTAAAGCGGCTCCTGTTTCAGCTGATGCATTGCTATATGGCATAAAGATGCTACAAGCTAGTGTAAGCACTGTTACCAAAGCAATGAATCTTTTGCAAAACATACCTTTCACTTTTGCTACCCCCAATATCTATGTACTCACATAACCGTTATTCTAACATAATCAAAAAAAAATAGACAGAGATATCAAATCTCTGTCTATTTGTATATAAGACATTATAACGAGTAGTTTGGAGCCTCTTTTGTAATTTGTACGTGATGAGGATGACTTTCACGTAAGCCGGCACCTGACATACGAATGAATTGTGCATTTTCGCGTAAGAATTCTAAATCCTGTGCTCCGCAATATCCCATACCTGCACGTAAGCCACCAACTAATTGGTGAACTGTATCTGCTAAAGGTCCTTTATATGGCACTCGTCCTTCAATACCTTCTGGGACAAGTTTTTTATTGCCTTCTTGGAAGTAACGATCTTTACTTCCTTTTTCCATCGCACCGACAGAACCCATACCACGATACACTTTAAATTGACGACCTTGGTAAATTTCAGTTTCTCCAGGACTTTCTGCAACACCTGCAAACATGCTACCTAGCATAACAACATGTGCTCCTGCCGCTAATGCTTTCACCATATCACCAGAGTACTTAATACCGCCATCAGCAATAACTGGAATACCGTGTTTGCGAGCTTCTGTTGCACAATCATAAACTGCAGTTAATTGTGGTACACCAACACCGGCTACAACGCGTGTTGTACAAATAGAACCTGGTCCAATACCAACTTTAACTACGTTTGCACCAGCTTCAATTAATGCTTTCGTTGCTTCAGCAGTAGCAACATTTCCAGCGATAATATTTAGTGATGGGTATTTAGCACGAACTTCTTTTACCTTATCAATAACACCTTTAGAATGCCCATGTGCTGTATCAAGTACAATTGCATCTACACTAGCTTTTACTAATGCATCAATGCGAAGCATAGCATCCGCTGTTACACCAACTGCTGCTCCAACTAATAAGCGTCCTTGCTTATCCTTAGCAGAGTTTGGGAATTCAATTACTTTTTCAATGTCTTTTATTGTAATAAGCCCTTGTAATACACCGTTATTATCAACAAGAGGGAGTTTTTCAATTTTATACTTTTGTAGGATCTTTTCAGCTTCTTCCAGTGTAGTACCAACTGGAGCTGTAATTAATTGTTCTTTTGTCATTACGTCAGAAATTTTGATTGAGTAGTCTTGGATGAAGCGCATATCACGGTTTGTAATAATACCAACTAACTTTCGCTCATCTAAATTATTTACAACCGGTACACCTGAGATACGATATTTTCCCATAAGATGTTCTGCATCATATACTTGATGTTCTGGAGTTAAGAAGAAAGGATCTGAAATAACGCCGCTTTCAGAGCGCTTTACTTTATCAACTTGCTCTGCTTGTTGCTCAATAGACATATTCTTATGAATAATTCCTAAACCACCTTGGCGAGCCATTGCAATAGCCATGTCAGCTTCTGTTACTGTATCCATTCCTGCACTAATTAACGGGATGTTTAGCTGTAAGCTTTCAGATAAAACTGTTTTAACACTTACTTCTCTTGGTAATATATCTGACCTAGCTGGTACAAGTAATACATCATCAAAAGTCAAACCTTCTTTAACAAATTTAGATTCCCACATAATTGTTCCCCCTATGATACCAGAAATTATTATTAGTAGCTTATCAATTGGTTAAAATACTGTCAAGGACGTATATATATGTTAGAATTTTTAGACAATAAAAGGAGCGTAATATATGCATCAAACATCTTGTACTTGGCAGCAGTTAAGTTTCTTTTTTTCATCTCAAAATGTACAACGTTATCTTGCCCGTTGTTATGAAAAATCCTCTATTCAGGATGCAGAAAAAAAAAGTTTTGAAAATTGTTATCCCTTTATTTATTACTTAGAACACGGGAAAAATTATTATGAATTATATAAGACAGCTCCATTTTCCATTCAACCAATGTTGTTATTTTATGGAATTAGCCAACTGTTTAAAGCATGCCTACTAACTATTGACCCTAACTATCCTGAATCCACTACCGTTTTAGCTCATGGTGTTACAACTCGCAAACGAAAAAAACAAGGGTATCAATTTTTAGAAGATGAGGTGAAGGTACAAAAAAACGGATTGTTTACTCATGTTGCAGAACAACTGTTTCACATGAAACACTTAGAAGCAGAAAAATTTAACATGTTAGAACTAATGGGAAATATTCCAGAATTACAAAATTTATTTCGTTATAGTCAAAAAGGATCAACTTTATATAAAATTGATTCAACAATTAAAAATGAGCTCTCCTTTTCAGTCAACCTACTAGATCGATTACATATGACTAAAGAGAGATTTTCTCGTTACATTGAAACATCTTGTAAGCATTTATCAATACAACACGTACCTGAGAAGACTAATGAATCGAATTTACTTTTTACAGCGCCCATTCAATCATGGAATCCTATGTACAGTACTCCTTTATACTATGAACATCTTACTAATACTTATTATTTGCCACTTACGACTGACCCTAGAAATCCTAAGCCAATATTACCTGAACTCCTCATTCATTATTTATTGCTCTATAATTTAAGCATGATTTCTAGATATGAAACAGATTGGTGGTATGACTTACTTGGAAGTTATGGTTCTGAAGATTATCCATTTATTTATCAATTTCTAAGTATTTCTGCTCAAAAAATCCCTTACTATATTTCAAATTTTTTATTAATGGAACCAAATCTATTTCATGGGAAATAAAAAAACACAAGTCAAATGACTTGTGTTTTTAGTTGCTTGGCGACGTCCTACTCTCACAGGGACAAGGTCCCAACTACCATCGGCGCTAGAGAGCTTAACTTCCGTGTTCGGTATGGGAACGGGTGTGACCTCTCTGCCATCATCACCAAACTATGAAGGCATATTCCTTCAAAACTAGATAACATTTGCTACATATTATATGGTTAAGTCCTCGATCTATTAGTATTCGTCAGCTCCACATGTCACCATGCTTCCACCTCGAACCTATCAACCTGATCATCTTTCAGGGATCTTACTAGCTTACGCTATGGGAAATCTCATCTTGAGGGGGGCTTCATGCTTAGATGCTTTCAGCACTTATCCCTTCCGCACATAGCTACCCAGCTATGCCCTTGGCAGAACAACTGGTACACCAGCGGTGCGTCCATCCCGGTCCTCTCGTACTAAGGACAGCTCCTCTCAAATTTCCTACGCCCACGACGGATAGGGACCGAACTGTCTCACGACGTTCTGAACCCAGCTCGCGTACCGCTTTAATGGGCGAACAGCCCAACCCTTGGGACCGACTACAGCCCCAGGATGCGATGAGCCGACATCGAGGTGCCAAACCTCCCCGTCGATGTGGACTCTTGGGGGAGATAAGCCTGTTATCCCCGGGGTAGCTTTTATCCGTTGAGCGATGGCCCTTCCATGCGGAACCACCGGATCACTAAGCCCGACTTTCGTCCCTGCTCGACTTGTAGGTCTCGCAGTCAAGCTCCCTTATGCCTTTGCACTCTACGAATGATTTCCAACCATTCTGAGGGAACCTTTGGGCGCCTCCGTTACACTTTAGGAGGCGACCGCCCCAGTCAAACTGCCCACCTGACACTGTCTCCCGGGTCGATAAGACCCGTAGGTTAGAATTTCAATACAGTCAGGGCGGTATCCCACCAGCGCCTCCACCGAAGCTAGCGCTCCGGTTTCAATGGCTCCCGCCTATCCTGTACAAACTGTACCAAAATTCAATATCAGGCTACAGTAAAGCTCCACGGGGTCTTTCCGTCCTGTCGCGGGTAACCTGCATCTTCACAGGTACTATAATTTCACCGAGTCTCTGGTTGAGACAGTGCCCAAATCGTTACACCTTTCGTGCGGGTCGGAACTTACCCGACAAGGAATTTCGCTACCTTAGGACCGTTATAGTTACGGCCGCCGTTTACTGGGGCTTCAGTTCAGAGCTTCGCTTACGCTAACCCCTCTCCTTAACCTTCCAGCACCGGGCAGGTGTCACCCCCTATACTTCGCCTTACGGCTTCGCAGAGAGCTGTGTTTTTGCTAAACAGTCGCTTGGGCCTATTCACTGCGGCTTTCCGTTAAGAAAGCACCCCTTCTCCCGAAGTTACGGGGTCATTTTGCCGAGTTCCTTAACCAGAGTTCTCTCGCACACCTTAGGATTCTCTCCTCGCCTA
>NZ_CP031062.1:0-7500 GCF_008274865.1 Bacillus sp. AR4-2 | reverse complement strand
ATCCAGTTAAGCGTTGCAGACGCATATCTAAAATCGCTTGCGCTTGTTTCTCACTTAAACCAAAACGTTCCATTAAGCCTTGCTTTGCAATATCTGCCGTTTTTGAACTACGAATTAACGTAATAACTTCATCAAGATGATCTAAAGCAATTCGTAATCCTTCTAAAATATGAGCACGTGCTTCTGCTTTTTCTAATTCATAAGCAGTACGTCTACGAATTACTACCTTCTGATGCTCTAAATAATGATATAGATTTTGTTTTAAATTTAGTACTTGTGGCTCCCCATTTACAAGAGACAACATATTAATACCGAAACTTGTTTGAAGCGCTGTATGTTTATATAGATTGTTTAATAGTACGTTTGCATTAGCATCACGACGTACTTCCATGACAATACGCATACCATTACGATCTGATTCATCACGTAAATCTGTAATACCTTCAATTTTCTTATCGCGAACTAATTCTGCGATTTTTTCAATTAATCGTGCCTTATTAACTTGATAAGGTAGTTCAGTTACGATAATAGATTGTTTACCGTTTGACTTCTCTTCAATTTCAACCTTAGCACGAAGCATAATGGAACCGCGACCTGTTTCATAAGCTCTTCGAATTCCACTTCTTCCTAAAATTAAACCTGCCGTCGGAAAGTCTGGACCTGGAATGTATTCCATTAATTCCGCGATAGTAATATCAGGATTATGACTTAATGCCAGCACACCATCAATTACTTCGCCAAGCTGATGCGGCGGTATATTTGTTGCCATACCAACAGCAATACCTGTTGTACCGTTTACTAATAAATTAGGGAAACGCGCTGGTAGTACTATCGGTTCTCTTTCGGAACCATCATAGTTATCTTGATAATCAATTGTATTTTTTGAAATATCACGTATTAATTCCATAGAAATCTTAGACATTCTTGCCTCTGTATAACGCATTGCAGCTGCTGAATCTCCATCTACAGAACCGAAGTTACCATGCCCATCTACAAGCATATAACGTTGACTAAAATCTTGCGCCATACGTACCATTGTTTCATAAACGGCTGAATCACCATGAGGGTGATACTTACCGATTACTTCACCGACAATACGTGCTGATTTCTTATACGCTTTATCAGCTGTAATTCCTAAATCATTCATCGCATATAAAACCCTACGATGCACAGGTTTTAATCCATCACGAACATCTGGTAATGCACGAGATACGATAACACTCATTGCGTAATCTAAAAATGAGGTACGCATTTCATGACTAATATTAATTTCTCGAATTCGTGCTTGTTGTTGATTGTCTGACATCAACGAGCACCTCCTCTTACATTTCCGTTACACATACATTGATTTATATGTAGAAGACAGGAATACTTAGATTCCTGTCATTACTCATTTAAATATCAAGGTTCTTCACGTATTTTGCATTCTCTTGGATAAAGTTACGACGCGGCTCTACTTTATCTCCCATTAAAATTTCAAATGTTTCGTCTGCTTCAATTGCATCTTGAAGGGAAACTTGAAGTAATGAACGTACTTCTGGATCCATTGTCGTCTCCCATAGCTGAGTTGGATTCATCTCCCCAAGACCTTTATAACGTTGAATTCCTGGTTTCGGCTGGGCTGGTAGCTCAGCTAAGATTTTTTCAAGTTCCTTATCGTTGTAAGCATATTGAATTTTTTTACCTTGTTGTATTTTAAACAATGGCGGCTGTGCAATATAGATATAACCACACTCAATTATTTGACGCATATAACGATAGAAGAACGTTAATAATAGGGTACGAATATGTGCACCATCAACATCGGCATCGGTCATAATAATAACTTTATGATAGCGTGCTTTTTCAATATCGAAGTCTCCACCAATATTTGTACCGATTGCCGTAATAATTGTACGAACTTCATCATTTGATAAAATCTTATCTAAGCGCGCCTTTTCCACATTAATAATTTTACCCTTCAGCGGTAAAATTGCTTGGAAATGACGATCGCGTCCTTGTTTTGCAGATCCACCCGCAGAGTCACCCTCTACGATGTAAATTTCACTAATTGCTGGATCTTTCGAAGAGCAATCAGCTAATTTACCAGGTAAACTTGAAACTTCTAACGCACTCTTTCGACGTGTCAATTCACGCGCTTTTTTCGCAGCTACACGTGCACGTGCAGCCATCGTACCTTTTTCTACAATTTTTCGCGCTACATTAGGATTTTCTAGTAAGAACTTTTCAAATGCCTCTGAGAATACAGACTCTGTAATTGTTCTCGCTTCACTATTCCCAAGTTTTGTCTTCGTTTGTCCTTCAAATTGTGGATTTGGATGCTTGATTGATACAATTGCTGTTAAACCTTCACGAACATCCTCACCAGTTAAATTACTGTCCGCATCTTTTAAAATGCTATTTTTACGACCATAGTCGTTGATTACACGAGTTAAAGCTGTTTTAAAACCTACCTCATGTGTACCACCTTCATACGTATGGATGTTATTCGTAAATGAGTAAATATTATTTGTGTATCCTTCGTTATATTGAAGAGAAACCTCAACCTGAATACCATCTTTTGAACCTTCTACGTACACAGGCTCTTCATGAATCGGTTGTTTTGAGCGATTTAAATGCTCAACGTATGATTTAATTCCACCTTCGTAATGGAATTCTTTCTTTTGCTTATGTTCACGTTTATCTTCAATTGTTAATTTAATATTACGATTTAAAAACGCTAATTCACGCATACGAGTTGCTAGCGTATCAAAATCGTATACTGTTGTTTCTTGGAAAATTTCCGGATCTGGTTTAAATCGAGTTATTGTTCCTGTTTGATCTGTGTCACCAATGACTTTTAAATCCGCAACCGGAATACCTCTTTCATATTTTTGGTAATGGATTTTACCTTCACGATGTACAAATACTTCTAATTCTGTTGATAGAGCATTTACAACCGATGCCCCAACACCATGTAAACCACCAGAAACTTTATAACCGCCACCGCCAAATTTACCACCGGCGTGGAGAACAGTCATAATAACTTCTACAGCTGGACGTCCCATTTTTTCTTGTATACCAACCGGAATACCACGCCCATTATCCGTTACACGAATACTATTATCTTCTTCGATACTAACATTAATTTCATCACAATAACCTGCAAGTGCTTCATCAATACTATTATCTACGATTTCCCAAACAAGATGGTGAAGCCCTTTTCCACTTGTAGATCCAATATACATACCAGGGCGTTTCCGAACTGCCTCTAGTCCTTCAAGCACCTGTATCTGACTTTCATCATATGCATTTTCTTGCATTTGCTTTTGTTCCATTGACACAAAGATCACCTACTTTTCCATTTAAACAGGGGTTATTCCCTATCTATTTCACAATCTACAGTGCCGTTCGTTACATGAATTGTTTTCGCTTCTTTTAATGTTTCGTGTTCAATTCCGTCGACACTCGTCGTTGTAACAAATGTTTGCACTTTTCCTTGAATTGTATTTAAAAGATGTGATTGACGATAATCATCTAATTCTGATAAAACATCATCCAACAAAAGGATTGGATATTCTTTAACCTCTGAATAAATCAATTCAATTTCAGCTAATTTTAGGGATAGTGCGGTCGTTCGTTGTTGTCCTTGCGAACCAAAGACTTGAACATTTTTACTATTAACGAAGAATTGTAAATCGTCACGATGAGGACCAATCAAAGTCGTACCACGGAAAATTTCACGTTGTTTCACAGATTGAAAACTTTCATAGTATACTTCTTTTATTTTCGACAAATCCATTGATTCTGATACATCTACACTTGGTTTATAGACAATTTCTAACTCTTCTAATCCACGGCTTATACCTCGATGAATTGGAGCTGCCCATTCCTGTAGCAAATGCAAAAATTCAAAACGTTTTTGCAGTATTTTCGCACCATGCTCAATTAGTTGAAGTGTAAATACATCCAACATCGTTTCCTCATTCTTACTATTCCCTTGCATTTTTTTCAACAAGTGATTTCGTTGCGTGAGCACCTTTTGATATTGACTTAATTCATACAAATATACAGGAGCTATTTGTCCTAATTCCATATCTAAAAAGCGTCTTCTTACTTGAGGGCTTCCTTTTACAAGATTTAAATCTTCTGGGGCAAACATGACAACGTTCATCACGCCAATATATTGACTTAACTTTTGTTGTTCAAGTTGATTTAATTTTGCCTTTTTACCTTTTTTCGAAATATTTAATTCCAAAGACAAAGAACTGTTTCTTTTTTGTAATTTCCCTTTTATTTGACCAAAATCTTCATCCCAGCGGATAAGTTCGCGATCATTAGAGGTTCTATGAGATTTCGCCATCGCTAAAACATAAATAGCTTCCATCAAATTTGTTTTCCCTTGCGCATTTTCGCCGATAATTACATTTACCTTATCTTCAAAGGAAAGCTCTAATTTTTCATAATTGCGATAGTTTTTTAATTGTATTTCTGAAATAAACAAAGGGCTCCCCCTTTATGCCTGAACTTGGAAAGTTCCGCTTCCTGGAATTTCAATAACATCATTCGCATATAGTTTGCGACCTCTTCTATTTTCAAGTTCGTTGTTCACGTACACTTCATATTCTTGTAAAAACCATTTTACAGCGCCACCTGTATCAATTACATCAGCTAACTTTAAAAATTGTCCTAGTGTAATATACTCTGTTGAAATTTTAATACGTTTCATAAAATCGCTCACTTTCTGAAAGTGTTCATTCTTTCATTGTACTAAATAAACTAGCATTAGGAAAGTAATACCCAAAAATCAAATAAGGGCCACTAGCATCTTTAAACTAGCAACCCTTATTCCTTACCTAGTAAGTACGAACCGGTAAAATTAATTGAATAATTGAATCATCATTTACTGTACGAATTAAGAACGGTCTCATCGCCCCAGTAAAGCTAACTTTAATCTCTGTACTATCCAAAGCTTTCAATGCATCCATCATATATTTTGCACTAAAAGATATTTTTAACTCTTCTCCATCTACTTTTTCGCATTGTACTTCTTCGACAACTTTTCCGATTTCTGGTGAATTCGAAGAAATCTCTAGCATTTCTTGCTCTAAAGTTGATAATTTAACAACGTTATTGCGGCCATCTCTTGCTAATAGTGAAGCACGATCAATTGCTTGTAGGAATTCTTTTGTATTCACAAAAATATCCGTTTTACTCTCTGCCGGAATTAAACGTGTCGTATCAGGATAATTCCCTTCTAACAATCTTGAGAAGAATAATAAATGTTTTGTACGGAATAATACTTGATACTCCGTAATAACGATATCTACCATTTCTTCAGACTCATCTAAAATTTTACTTAATTCATTTAAGCTCTTACCTGGAATAACAACATTAGCTTGGAATTCATCTGCAATATTATGTCCTTCAATTTTTGCTTTTCGAAGTGCCAGCCTATGACTATCTGTTGCAATACAAGTTAACTCGCTGTTATATACCTTCCAGTTTACACCTGTCAAGATTGGTCTTGTTTCAGAAGTAGAAACTGCAAATACAGTTTGTCTGATCATATGTTTAAGTAAATCTGTTGGTATCTTAAATACATGATGTTCTTCAATCTGTGGCAATAACGGATATTCTGCAGAATCTAAACCATTTAAGTTAAACTCTGATTTTCCAGATTTTATTTTTGTCATAAAATGATTTTCTACAGAAATTTCGACAGTGTCTTTAGGTAGTTTTTTTACAATCTCACTAAAATATTTTGCCTGTAAAACAATGCTTCCTGATTGAGCTATTTCTACGATTTCTTTTCCAGCTTCTTCGACTGGAATAAACGATTCAATAGAAATATCAGCATCGCTTCCTGTTAATGTAACTCCTTCTTCAGTCGCTACAACTTTAATTCCCGTAAGAATTGGGATTGTTGTACGAGAAGAAACTGCCTTCATTACATCTTGTACACCTCTTACAAGATAGTCTTTTTGTATTGTAAAACGCATAAAGAAAAACCTCCGGTAAGTATAAGATTTTATTTAATTAATAAAGATAAAAAATAGTAGTAATAGTAATAGGGCTTGTGGATATGTGGATAACTCCGCTAAAGGATGTAAAAACAGTCTATCTACATGTGGATAGACTGTGCGTAAAACAAGGTAAGTTATTCACACTATTCAGCTACTACTTTAAAATACCATTAATTTCTTCAACTTGCTTTTGTAATTGCGTATCGGTTTTTAGTAGTTTAGAGATTTTTTCATGGGCATGGATAACTGTTGTATGATCACGTCCACCAAATTCTTCACCTATTTTTGGTAAAGAGGAATCTGTAAGCTCGCGCGATAAATACATTGCAATTTGGCGAGGAAACGCAACTGATTTTGTACGTTTTTTCGCTTTAAAATCTTCTAATTTCACTTGATAAACGTCCCCGACAGCTTTTTGAATATCATAAATAGAGATAATTTTCGGCTTAGAATTTGGAATAATATCTTTAAGTGCTTCAGCTGCTAAATCAGCATTAATATCTTTATTAATTAAAGATGAATAAGCTACAACTCGGATAAGTGCACCTTCTAATTCACGAATATTTGAATCAATTTGATTTGCGATATAAAGCATAACTTCATTTGGTATATCAAGCCCTTCAGCTTTTGCTTTTTTGCGTAAAATCGCAATTCGTGTCTCTAAATCTGGCGGCGTAATGTCTGTAATAAGTCCCCATTCAAAGCGGGAACGAAGACGATCTTCTAAAGTTGGAATTTCTTTTGGTGGTCGGTCACTAGAAATTACAATTTGTTTACTTTCTTCGTGTAATGCATTAAATGTATGGAAAAACTCTTCTTGAGTCTGTTCTTTTCCAGCAAGAAATTGAATATCATCTATCAATAAAACATCTACGTTGCGATATTTATTACGAAAATCAACAGCTTTATTATCACGAATAGAGTTAATAAATTCATTTGTAAATTTTTCTGATGATAAATATACAACTTTTGCATTTGGATTATGTTCAATTACATAATGACCAATTGCATGCATTAAATGTGTCTTTCCAAGTCCAACTCCTCCGTAAATAAAGAGTGGATTATACGCTTTAGCTGGCGCCTCAGCTACAGCTAATGAAGCTGCATGGGCAAAACGGTTACCAGAGCCAATAACAAATGTATCGAATGTATATTTTGGATTTAACATGCTCTGTGGTAAATGAGCTGAATCATCTTGTGCTGGATTCGGCTTAACTGGAGGCAGATCAATGTCCTCTTCAGCTTGACTTTGGGGAATAATAAAGCGAATTGCTAATTTTGCCCCTGTTAAATCGTATAGTGTTTCTGAAATTAGTTCGGAGTAATGAGATTCTAGCCAGTCACGAGCAAATTCATTCGGAGCTGTAATCGTTAATACGTCTTTCTTCAAGTTATGAGCGGTTGTGGATTTTAACCATGTCTCATAACTAGGCTTGCTTACCTTTTTTTCTAATTCTTTTAAGGCACTATTCCATAAATCAGAGATATTTTCCAA